>NZ_CP045643.1:0-4800000 GCF_009498275.1 Streptomyces fagopyri
CCCCCTACGGACGCCACCTCCCCCTCGACCTCGTCCTCACCCCCACCCCACAACCCCACACCTGGCAACTCACCCCCAACCCCCACCACCCCATCCTCTTCGACCACACCACCGACCACATCCCCGGCATGGTCCTCCTCGAAGCCGCCCGCCAAGCCACCCACACCCACACCCACCCCACCCCCACCCACCTCACCACCCTCCACGCCACCTTCCACCGCTACACCGAACACCACACCCCCACCTACATCACCACCACCCACACCCCCACCACAGCCGACACCACCACCGGGACCGGGACCGCAGCCGACACCACCACCGACACCAGGACCGCAGCCGACACCACCGGGACCACCACCAGGACCGGCACCGACAACGGGACCGAACCAGACACCGACAACGGAACCGCAGCCGACACCACAACCGGGACCAACACCGGCACCCACACCACCCACATCACCGCCACCCAAAACAACACCACCGTCTTCACCGCCCACATCACCACCACACCCCACTAACCACACCCCCAGCCACACCAACCACCGGCCCGACACTCGGCCAACCGCCCCCAAGCCAACCGCCCCAGCAACCGGCCCCAATCCCCACCACCCCACCACCAAGACCCCACCCACGCCGGCTACCGTCCGCCCAAAGATGCGACCCCAAGCCGCCCCACCACATCACCCGCCCTGACCAACACATGGACTCGCTGGACCGTCCCGGGTCCCACAGCCAAGATGCGAGCATGTCCTTTCCTGAGCCCACACCCGACCCCGGAACCGACACCCTCCATCGGTACGTGATCGCCACTCCCAGCGCGGAGACCGGCCGCTATCTGGACCTGCTCCACGGAAACTTCCGCAGGCTGCCCGCCGAGGAACGCACGCGGTTCCTTCAGGCCCTCGGTCTCGACTCACGGAGCGTCACTGACGCGGAACTCGAATTCATGCTCCAGCCCAACTGGCGCTCCCGCATCACCGCGGCATGGATGATCGGACTTGACCGCCGGGAGCAGTTCCGCGAACCCATCGGTGAACTCCTGCTCGCCAGCGAACTCACCTACGCAGGTCAGGGGTACTGCATCGCGCTCGCACTGCTAGGCACCCCTGCAGACGCGGCCCTGCTCAGCGCCTATCTGGACCGCTACCTCCGCCGACCGGAGTGCCGATACGACCAAGAATGGGCGCTGGGCGCTCTCCTCCACCTCGACCACGCCCTCGACACCGAACACGCCGCTGGGTTCCTGAAGCCGGAAGGGCTTTGGGACCGATGGGTCAACGACCGGAACCAATCCCCCACGAAGCTGGGGCAGTACATCGACGAGATGTGTGCCCTCGCTCACGAGTACGCGCAGCCGAGGCGAAGTGGCCCGCTGTAGTTCCCCCTGCCGAAGACGGGTTTCCGGACCCGCCGTTTCGGGGGCGTCGGACACCGCGTGCGGTCGGACAGCATCGGCGGGTCCTTCGCCAGGGGGCCCGCCGACCAGCTCTTCCACGTGTGAAAGCATCAGGAATCCTCACCAAGACGCCCATTACGAACTCCTCACCCAAGGGGGGTTCATGCATGGGTAAAGATCCGTACAACCAACCGCGCTCATCGTGAGTCGTGATCACCGCGGGCCAGAACTCCCGTTCCGATCACAACCAGAGGGCCGAATGAACGCAACTCGACGATGCACGTCCACGGCGTCCGCAACCGCCGTCGTGCTCGCCACCGCCGGCGGTCTGCTCACCGTCGCCGCCGTCCCCGCGTCCGCCGCGACGACCTGCACCTCGCCGGTGTACAAACGGCAGTTCTTCGCGAACACCGCCTTCTCGGGCACCCCGAAGCGCACCGACTGCGACAGCGCGGTCGACGAGAAGTGGGGTGCCAACGCCCCCGCCTCCGGCCTGCCGACGAACAACTTCGCGGTCCGCTGGAGCGTCACCCGCGACTTCGGCTCCGGGGGCCCCTTCGCCCTCTCGGTCGCCGTCCAGGACGGCATCCGGGTCTACGTCGACAACTCCCGCAAGGTCGACCTGTGGAAGAACGGCTCGACGACGACGAAGAAGACCGTCAACGTCACGATCCCGACAGGCCGGCACACCCTGCGCGTGGACTACGTCAACTGGACGGGCTCGGCGAACGTCCAGTTCGGCTACACACCGAACACTTCGGCGACCGCCGACAAGGTCAAGCCGCTCACACCGACGGGCGCGTCGGCGTCGTACGACAAGACCACGGGCAAGGCGAAGCTCGGCTGGGCGAAGAACAACGAGATGGACCTCGCCGGCTACCGCGTCTATCGCCGTCTGAAGGGCGCGGCCTTCGGCAGCACTCCTCTGGCCACCACCACTTCCACCTCGTACACCGACACCCCGCCGGCCAGCGGCGAGGTGTACTACTACGAGGTCCGGGCCTACGACAGGGCGGGCAACGCCTCCGCTGGCTCCACCGACCAGGCTGTGGTGAGCGCCGACCGCACCGCACCCGCCGTCCCCACCGGACTGAGCGCGACCGGCGAGTCCACCGGTCTGCGGGTCGGATGGAGCGCGGTCGAGGGAGCGGCGTCGTACCGGGTCTACCGGGCGGCGACCGCTCAGGGGACCTACACCCTGGTCGGCAGTACGGGCAAAGTGTCGTACGTGGACACCTCGGCAGCCCAGGACGTGAGTTACTCCTACCGCGTAACCGCCCTCGACGCGGCGGGCAACGAGTCCGCGCGGTCCGTCCCCCTCAGCGGCACGCGCAGGGACCTCACGCCGCCTTCCGCCGTCACCGGCGTCACCGTCGTCCCGACCGAATACGGTTTCGCGGTGAGCTGGGACGCGAACCCCACCCCGGACCTGGCGCGCTACGTGGTCCGCCGCGGTGAACTCTGGGGAGACGACGACGAGAAGGTGTGCTCCCTCTACCCGGGCTACTACGTGTCGGCCGACACCACCTCGTACGCCTACACCACCGTCCCCGACGGCGACGAGAGTTGCTTCATCGTCGACGCCATCGACGATGCCGGGAACTCCGCCTTCCAGTGGACCGGCGAGGCACAGATCGTGACCGCGACGGAGCTCGACATGACACCGAGCGTGGCGACGCCCGAAGGCTCGCCCCTGCGCCTGGAGGTCTCCGCCGCAGCGGGCACCGAAGGAAACCGTCTGACGTGGTCCGGACTCGGTGCGAGCGAGGAAGGCCCGTCCGCGCCCGCGCTGGGCTTCCGCATCTACCGATGGAACCCGGCCACCGCCGACTACGAGAAGATCGACGAGGCCCCCGCCGGGGCCTTCGAGTACTTCGACACCGGCGCCCGGCGCGGCACGACCAGCTACTACTGGGTGACCGGTGTGATGTCCGACGGCACCGAAACCCTGCCCGCCGGTGACATGGCGGTCACCGCGCCCACGGCGTGACCTGACCCGACGGCCACGCCCGATCAGGGGCTCCCCCCGCATCCGAGCCACACATGACCGACTCGGAGACTTCTGCCCACCCGGTCGGTCTCAACGATCGAGGCCACCACTGTCGCCGCGCCCGCACCGGAGCCCGCCGGGTCCACAGTTCCCGGCGGGCTCCGGAACAGTCGTCGTCGGTCGCCACACACCGTGTCCGAGCAACAGACGTCGACCGGCCCCGGTGAAACGAGCGACGCCGCGGAACTCAACTCCGTGGTGACGCCTCCCCCCAGCACGCGAACACACGCGGCAGGCAGTACGTCTCGGTGTCCGCAAGGCCCCGCACTCCGCGAGCGCCATCGCGGACTGCGAGGGCGTTCGAGACGCCAAAGGGACTCGTCGGTCCGCTGACACGGCGGCGTAGGGTCAACGCGCGACGGGCAGGCCCGGGTAGAGGTTCGTGAGGTCGCCGGAGAGTGCGGAGCGTACGGTACGGCTCTTGTCGTCGGCCACCACTTCGAGCGCGCGGTCCTGGATGCCGTCGAGCGCGAGCCCGGCCACCCACGCGGGGTCGACCTTGTCGGAGCCGTCCACGTAATCCGCCATGTCGGTGTCCATGTAGCCCACGTGCAGGGCGATGACGTCGATCCCGGACGGTGCCAGCTCCTGACGTGTCACGTTGGTCATGGCCAGCTCGGCGGCTTTCGCCGCGCTGTAGCCGCCGTAGTTCGGGTAGTGCGCCCAGCTGAGCACGGAAAGCATATTGAGGATGGCTCCGCCGCCGTTCGCCGTGATCACCGGGGCGAAGGCCCTGGTGACATTGAGGGACCCGAAGAAGTGCGTTTCCATTTCGAGGCGGATGTCACCCATGTCGCCACTGGCGAGCCCGACGTGCGTGCTGATGCCGGCGTTGTTGATGAGCAGCGTCGCGTCCCCGGCCACCTCGGCCGCCCGTGCCACGGACTCGGGGTCCGTGATGTCCATCGCGAGCGGCACGGCCCCGGGCAGGTCGACCGACGACGGGTTGCGCGCGCCCGCGTAGACCTTGGCGGCGCCGCGCTCGAGCAGTTGGGACGCGAAGTGCCGCCCCAGACCACGGTTGGCACCCGTCACGACCGCCACCGAATTCCTGATGTCCATGATTTCCTCATCCCTGAACGGCTGAATAGGTACACAGGCGGCTGGGTGCGGAGAAGCAACTCAGGAGCAGCTGACTCGCATGACGCACGGCACGCCACGAGCACGCGGAAGGTTCGCGACCACGAAGAGGTCTGCCCGATCGCCCGCGCTCCGGAGATCGTCGGGGAGCGCTGGACCATGATGGTCCTCCGCTAGGCGGCGCTACACAGCGTGACACGCTTCGCGGCTTCCGTGACAACCTCAACCTCGGCGTCGCTCCGGACGTCCTCACGTTGCGCCTGACCACCCTCGTGGAGGGGGCGTCACGAAGAAGCGGCCCTACGGGGAGCCCGGTGCGCGCACACGTTTCAGTTACCGTCCGGAGCCGGCGGGTGACCAACCGCGCCTGCCGCCGGCCGCCCTCCAACAGCGGGGCGACGAGAACAGGCCGCCCTCGACCGGTCCCAGCGGTCCCGGCATCCTGCGACGTTCCGCTGAAGGCGACCGTTTGCCCGTGCGTGTGGCCTGCGTCGACGACACTGACACCGTCATCCCAGCAGGCAGGGTGAGCTTCCCGGCGACGGCTGCCCACTCTGCGCACACGCCAGAGGAAACAAGGTCGGCGCGCCCAAGACCTGATCATCCAGCCTCGGGTGGTCGCGCTCAGAGCCCTGAGGGAGACGGCCCGGTCCACCCCTCCAACCTACGATGACCGACGTCGTGGTGCTCGCGGGGCACTTCGGGGAGCAGGCCGGGTCCGGGCTCCTGGGCTGGTGGAGCTCGGGTGTCGTGGAGGTTGGTGATGTCCCGCCCGCTGTGAGGTGAGCGATCAGCTTCGGGCTGGTGACTTCTCCAGCCCGACCGCGGGAACAACGGGACGCTGCGACACGGCCCGCCACAAAACGACGGCGCAACGCCCGCGGTCCGGCTCACCGCGAGGAGGGACTGCGCAGGCGCACCCCCTGACCCCCACCCTGCGCGGGGCGCACCGCCCCCGAGGAGCGGTGCGCGACGACGGCCCCGCGGAGACCACCGGAGCCACCGGAGCCACCGGAGCCACCGGCCGATGTGCTCATCAATCGATGGGGTCACGAGCCGGTGCGCTCAGGTGCGACGGCCGCCACCGGTACCACCACAGCCTCCCGTCACGCGACCGCTCCGGCACCGACGACCGCCGCGTGGCTCCTCCACGACGACCCACCCTCCCCGAGGACCGCATCTCACCCACCCGGCTCCGGAGCCCCTCCGGGATGGCATATAGTTGCGCGACACATGCAACTGGTTGGTGACGTCAAGAGAGGTACACACGTGGGCAATCCGCCCCCGGAGGGGGATCACAGCACGTCACCTGGAGAGTCCGAGGGCCCTGAGTCCATCCGGCAACTCTCCGAGGGCGTCGACCGCCTCATGCGGATGTTCATCCGCACCCGCGCGCAGCTACTGGACCGGGCTCGCGACGACATCGACTGGTCGGTCCAGATCTTGATGAGCGTGCTGGTGAAACACGGGCCCATGCGCGTCAAGAAGCTGGCGGAGTTGGTCGACTCCGACCCCTCCACCGTGAGCCGTCATGTGGCGCAACTCGTACGTGACGGCTTCCTCGAAAAACGCTCGGACGCCGATGACGGCCGCGCCTGCCAGCTGGTGGCCACCGACAAGGCCCGGCGCTCCGTCGCCGACCGGACACGGTCGCGCGACGCGCACTTCGAGGAAATGCTCCACGCATGGGACAACCATGATCGCGAGAAGCTGGCCGCACTGCTGGTGCGCTTCATCGACGACTTCGAAACGTACAAAACCGCGCTCGCGGCCCAGGACTGGAAGGGCTTCCGTCCGCCGGTGAGCCAGGAGGAGACCACCGCATGAGTTCCACCAGTGCCGCGTCCGCCGAGATCGGCCCGGCCGGTACGGGGGAAGCGCCGAGAACCGGCTACACCCACCAGCAGATCATGGTGATCCTGTCCGGACTTCTGCTCGGGATGTTCCTGGCGGCTCTGGACCAGACCGTCGTCTCGACCGCGATCTACAAGATCGGTGAAAGCCTCAACGGGCTGACCGCGCAGGCATGGGTGACCACCGCGTTCCTCATCACCTCGACGATCGCCACCCCGATGTACGGCAAACTGTCCGACCAGTACGGACGCAAACCCTTCTTCCTCTTCGCCATCGCGGTGTTCATCACCGGCTCGGCGCTCTGCACACTCTCCACCTCGATGTACATGCTGGCCGCGTTCCGCGCCTTCCAGGGCATAGGCGCCGGCGGCCTGTTCTCCCTCGCCTTCGCGATCATCGGCGACATCATCCCGCCGCGCGAACGGGCGAAGTACCAGGGCTACTTCATGGCCGTCTTCGGCACGTCCAGCGTGCTCGGCCCGGTCGTCGGCGGCGCGCTGGCCGGTCAGAACACGCTGCTCGGCATCGACGGCTGGCGCTGGATCTTCCTCATCAACGTCCCGATCGGCATCGTGGCGCTGATCGTGGTGGCCAAGGTCCTCCACCTGGAGCACAATCGGCGCGAGCACCGCATCGACTTCGCGGGCGCGATCTCGCTCATGGTCGCGCTCGTACCCCTGCTGATCGTCGCGGAACAGGGCAGGACGTGGGGCTGGGGTTCCACCTCCTCGCTCGTCTGCTACGTCATCGGTGCCCTCGGCATCGTCAGCTTCCTGTTCGCCGAGCACCGCGCCGGAGATGACGCGCTGCTGCCGATGCGGCTCTTCCGTAACGGTGTGTTCGCCGTCGGGGCCGCCCAGTCGACGATCATCGGTATCGGTATGTTCGGCGGGATCACCCTGCTGCCGCTCTACCTCCAGCTCGTCAAGGGCAACTCCCCGACCAAGGCGGGTCTGCTGACCCTCCCGCTGGTGCTGGGCATCATGGCGCTGTCCGTCGTCGCGGGCCAGATCACCTCTCGCACCGGCCGGTACAAGATCTTCCCGATCATCGGCGGCGGACTGCTCGTCATCGGCATGCTCATGCTCTGGCGGCTGACGGCCGACAGCGGCCTCCTCTACGCCGACATCTCGATGTTCGTGGTCGGCGCCGGTCTGGGTCTGAACATGCAGACCATCGTGCTGGCCATGCAGAACGCCGTACCGCCGCGCGACATCGGCGTCGCCACCTCGTCGACCACGTTCTTCCGGCAGATGGGCGGCACGGCGGGTGTCGCCGTGTTCCTGTCGATCGTCTACTCCGTGGTGGGCGACAAGATCAGCGACGCCTTCTCCGACGCACGCGGCACAGCCGCCTTCCAGGCCGCGGCCCAGGCCCACCCCGACCAGCTCAAGACGCTGACATCCGCGTCCTCCGGTTCCGTCGGCACGCTCAACGACACGTCGTTCCTCAGCCACCTCGACCCCGTCCTCGCCCACCCCTTCAAGGTCGGCTTCACGAACGCGGTCACGGTGGCGTTCCTGGTCGGCGCAGTGGTGCTGGTGGTCGCCTTCGTGCTGGCCTTCTTCATCAAGGAGGTGCCGCTGCGCACCACGGCCGCGGCCTTCACCAAGGACCCGGCCGAGAGCGAGGCGAAGTAGGAAGACCGCATGCAGACCGAACGCCGTGGGAGGACCGCCATACCTTCCCACGGCGTTCAGCGCTCTCTCCGGGACCCACTCACCTTCCGACGCCATCCCCGCGTAGCAGGTACCGGCTCCAGGCCGCACCACCCGGCATTGGTCTCGCTGTCACGTGGTGTGGTGCGGTCCGACGCGCGAGCGCCCTGATCACCGGTGGCTGAAGTCCGGCGGCCGTTTGTCGATGAAGGCCTCCATCCCTTCCTTCTGGTCGGCGGTCGCGAACACGGCGTGGAACAGACGGCGTTCGAAGCGCACACCTTCGGCGAGCGTGGTCTCGAAGGCCCGGCCGACGGCGTCCTTGGCCATCATCGCCACCGGCAGCGACATGCCTCCGACGGTCTCCGCGACGGCGAGGACCTCCCCCAGCAGTTCCTGGGCCGGCACGACGCAGGAGACGAGTCCGGCGCGCTCGGCCTCGGTCGCGTCCCTCGTGCGCCCGGTCAGGCACAGCTCCATGGCCTTGGCCTTGCCGACCGCCCGGGTGAGTCGCTGTGAGCCGCCGATGCCGGGGATCACGTCGAGCTTGATCTCCGGCTGGCCGAAGACGGCGGTGTCGGCGGCGAGCAGGATGTCGCAGAGCATCGCCGGCTCGCAGCCCCCTCCCAGGGCGTACCCGGCGACGGCCGCGATGGTGGGGGTACGCAGCTGTGCGAGTCGGTCCCAGGCGGTGAACCAGTCGCTGAGGTACATGTCCATGTACTGCTGCGGCTGCATCCTGTACCTCGCCCGTAGGGGTCGTAGACGTCTGCGTACGTTCCCGATGTTCCGGGGGTGTGCTTGCCGCCGATGAAGTGGTTCAACTCGCGTACCGGGGCGTGGTCGTGTTCACGGACCATGAGTGCCTGCTCTCGTCAGGTGGGATCCGGGGATGGCGCGTCGCTCATCGGCACGCACGGGCAGCGCCCTGTACGCGCGAGAGAACGCGGGACGACGTATGACGCGAAGAGACGTTCAGAAAGCTCTGATCGCGTACGCCAGCACGGAAGCGGCTCGACGCCTGGTGCGCGACGCCGGCACAACAGGCATCGGTACGGACACCGTGTCCGTTGCGCGTGCGGGAAGTTCAGCACGCGAAGACGGTCCGGGCCTGCGGGTCGGGTCATGGGCGCACACTGGTGCCCTGCGTGTCTGCTCCATCCTCGTGGAAAACACGGAACAAACCGCGGCCGGTATCCTGACTCCCGGATCAACGCGTGCCGTCCACCTTCCCGGCATCCTGCTCTTCGGTGGCGTCCTGCTCGACGACGTACTCCCCGGTCACAGTGGCGGGACCGTGCCGGATTCACACCGGCTTCCCTGCACCGCGGGTCTTGCCCACGAGGACATGGTTGGACGCCCTAGTAAATCCACTACGACACGCGGCTGATTTGGCGAACGTGGTCAGTGGGACTCGGATTCGGCGCGCTTCGACGCGGTGAACCGCACAGGTGCTTGGAAGCGAGCGCGTCGGGCGGCACGTCGGAATGTGGTGAGCACGGCTGGGCCGGCCAGCAGGATGCACACGAAGTTGGTGACCGCGCGTCCGGTGTCCCAGCCCAGTGAGGTGGCGAGGTCGAAGGCGATGTAGCGGTGCCATTGCTCGGTGAAGGGCAGGCCGGGGAGGTAGGCGATGGAGCTGTTCGGGTCGAGGGAGAACGGCCAGAACGACAGGTTGAGCAGGAACCCGAAGAGATAGCCGGAGACCGATCCGTAGACGGCCAGCAGGAGCACCTCCCGCCGACCGGACGCCCTGGGCAGGAATCCGGCGAGCATGCCCACGAAGGCACAGCCGAACATCTGGTACGGCATCCACGGCCCGACCCCGCCGGTGATGAGCGCGGAGGCGAACAGGGAGGTGCAGCCGAGGGTGAACCCGAAGCCGGGCCCATAGACACGGCCGGCCAGGACCAGCACGAAGAAGACCGTCTCGATGCCGGCGGTTCCGGCGCCCAGTGGCCGCAGGGCCGCGTTGACGGCCGACAGCACCCCGAGCATGGCCAGTGCTTTGGAGTTGATGCCGCCCTCGGCGATCTCGGAGAGCACCACGCACAGCACGAGCACCAGCAGCACGCCGAAGATCAGCGGAGGAGCGTAGTTGGAGCCGAACTTTCCCGGCGCCACGACGAACGGCCAGAAGAACGCGACCGCCCCGAGGAACGCGGCCAGGGCGATGACGACGCCGGCCCGTGGGGTGAGACGGATGGCGGAGGCGAACGGGGAGGTCATGCTCCCGCCTTCGTGTCGTCGGTGTCGTCGAGCGCCGCGGTGAACTGCTCGACCGTCAGATAGGGCAGCGGTGAGAGGATCTTCGCTGTTTGCGGGGCGAAGACCGGGGAGGCGACGATGACTTCCGCGGTCGGCCCGTCGGCCACGATGTCCCCCTCGGCCATGACCACGACCCGGTCCGCGGCGCGGGCGGCGAACTCGACGTCGTGGGTGGAGATCACGACGGCCCGCCCCTCGGACGCCAGCGCGTTCACGATGCCGATGAGCTGGGTCTTCGCGCGGTAGTCGAGTCCACGGGTCGGCTCGTCCAGGAGGAGGACCCGGGGAGCGGCGGAGAGCTGGATGGCCAGGACCAGGGCGAGTTTCTGTCCCTCGGACAGGTCCCGCGGGTGGGTGTGGTCGTCGAGGCCCGGTACCAGCCGGTCCAGGATCGCCCGGGCCCTCTCCCCCGCGCCGACCGCGCTGGTGTCCGACTCGTACCTGCGCGACTCCGAGTCCGCTTGGTCCAGCTCCTGCTTGACACTTTCCAGATAGAGCAGGTCGGCCGGTGTCTGGGGTACCAGGCCGATGATGCGGCGTGCCTCGGCGGCGGAGACGGTGTGCGGATCTCTCGTGGCTCCGTCTCCGGTGTCCGCCGTCACGCTTCCCGCCCGGCGGGGCCCTGAGCCTTGGAGGGCCCACAGCAGCGAGGACTTGCCGGATCCGTTGCGGCCCATGAGGGCTGTGACCTCCCCGCTACGCAGATCGAGGTCGACCTCCCGGACGGCGGGAACGCCGTGATAGCTCACCGTCACTCCGCGCGCCGTGAGTGCTGGGGACCCCTCGGCGGCGCGGCGCGGCCGCGCGGGAACGGGGGTGCGGCCGGCCAGCCGGGTGCGCAGCGGGGCGGCGGCCCGGCGGGCGTCGCGGATCGACAGGGGCAGCGGGGACCAGCCTGCCGCACGTCCCAGTTCGACGATCGGGGGCGCGATCGAGGAGTTGCGCAGGATGTCGGCGGGCAGCCCGCCCACCACCCGGCCCTCGCCCGGCAGGTGGACGATGCGGTCGGCGTACTGGACGACGCGCTCGAGGCGGTGTTCGGCCATGAGGACGGTGACGCCGAGGTCGTGCACGAGGCGGGTGACGGCGGCCAGGACCTCTTCCGCGGCGGTGGGGTCCAGGGCGGAGGTGGGTTCGTCGAGGACGAGGACGCGGGGGTGGGCGGTGAGGACCGAGCCGATGGCGACGCGCTGCTGCTGTCCGCCGGAGAGTTCGTGCAGGGCCCGGTGTCGCAGGTCGGCGAGGCCGAGCAGGTCGAGGGTCTCCTCGACACGCTTGCGCATGGTGGCGGCCGGGATCGCCAGCTGCTCCATGGCGTAGGCGAGTTCTTCCTCCACGATGTCGGTGACGAAGCCGTCGAGCGGATCCTGGCCGACCACGCCCACGACGTCGGCGAGCTCGCGCGGCGGATGGTGGGCGGTGTCGCGGCCGTCCACGGTGACGCGTCCGTAGAGGGTGCCGCCGGTGAAATGCGGGACGAGTCCGTTCACGGCGCCGAGGAGGGTGGACTTGCCGACGCCGGTGTGGCCGACGACGAGGCAGAGTTCGCCCTCCTCCACCGTGAGGTCGACCTCGCGCAGGGCGGGTTCGGTCGCGTCGTCGTAGTGGACGGTGACCTGGTCGAAAGTGATCACGTCGCGTCGGCTTTCTGGGTGTGCCGCTGTTCGGGGCGTGGACCGGTTGCGGCGGCGGGCGGCGGGGAGAGGAATCCCGCCGTGCCCGCGAGCAGGATCGCGACGGTCGGCACCCACGGCAGGGACGGCCACGTCAACGGGTAGATGGAGGGGTTGAGTTCGGCCGCGTCGTACCCGAGGTTGCTGAACAGCAGCGCCGCCGAAAGCACGCCGCTGCCCGCGACCGCCCACTCCGGCAGTCGCCACGGGTCGGGACGGTAGGTGGTGCGGGTGACCCTGCGGCCCCCGATGCGCAGGCCCCCAACGCACAACACGGCGCCCGACGCCATGGCGGGCAGGCCGAGGAACCACGGCGCGGTCGCGTCGAGAAGGCCGTAGGCGCCGGCACACAGTCCGCACATGCCGAGCAGCATGAGTGCTCCGGTGAGGCGGCGGGAGCGGTGCGTGGCGCTGCCCGCTCTGCCGTATCCGCGCGAGTCCATGGCGGCGGCCAGGCGCAGGGAGCGTTCGAGGGCGTCCTCCAGGACGGGTACCACGATGCCGCGCAGCGCCGCGAAACCTCTGTTGCGCCCGGCGCGGAGCCTGCGGGCCCGGGAGACGCGCTGCACGCTCTGGACGAGTTGGGGTGCCACGCTGACCGCGACGGTCACGGCGACGCCGAGTTCGTACAGGGCGCCGGGCAGAACGCGCAGTGCCCGCTTGGGGTTGGCCAGGGTGTTGGCGGCGCCGATACAGCACAGCATGCAGGCCAGGCGCAGTCCGTCGGCAGCGGCGGACAGCACGGCTTCCAGGGAGACCGGGCCGCCGATCTGAATGCCCGCGTACCAGTCCGGGGTGCGGATGTGGGGCAGCGAGAAGAGGAAGTGGTCGCGGGGGGTGATGCCGGTGGCGAAGACGGCCCGGAAGACGACCCGGATCGCGACGACCGTGAGCGCCATGTACAGGTAGTACTTGAAGCCTCGGGCCCAAGGCGCTTCGGTGCGGCGGGCGGTGACGACGTAGCCGAGCACGGCCAGGACGAGGAACAGCAGCAGCGGGTTGGCGGTGCGGCTGACGGCCGTTGCCAGCGCGAGCGCCCAGATCCACCAGGCGAGCGGGTGCAGGGTGCGGGGCAGGCGGCGGCCGCCCGTGTCCGGTGCGGGACCGGACACGGGCGGGGTCGCCTTCACGGTGGTGCGTTCCACGGCGGTCACTCGGTGCGGCGGCGCCGGCGCGCGACGAACACCGCCGCTCCGCCGACGACCACCACGAGGGACAGACCCGCGGCCACCGGCAGCAGGGAACCGGTGTCGTGTGCCACGTCCGCGGCGGGCGCGGCGTTGACGATCCGGGTGTGCGCGCTCGCCGTGGCGGACGGTACGGCCGCGCCGGAGGCGCTCGGCGAGCTGCCCGGACTCACGCTCGCACTCGGTGACGCGGCCTTGCTGGGCTTGGTGGACGGTTTCTTCGGCGTGTGCTTCGGATCCGGCTTGGCCTTGGCCGTTTTGGTGGGCTCGGGCTTCGGCTGCCCTTCGGGCGCGGGACCGGTGTCGACGCCCGGCGGCACGGCGGGAGCCTTGGCCGTGGAGGCGGGCTTCCCGGCGTCGCCCTGCGGACGGGTGTTCCGGGCGCGCAGCTGATCGGGGGTGATTTTCGGCCGACCCTCGGTGCCCTCGACGTTGGTGCCGCCGAAGATCCACAGGTCGACGCTGCCGGGCTTCGGCTTGTAGAGCATCGCTCCGAGCTGGCTGTACTGCCAGTCGCGGGATCCGGGGTCGGCGTGCCAGTACGACCAGTACGCGGAGGCGGGCGGGGTCAGAACACAGCTGTCCTCGCCCGCCGTCGGGTACTGCTTTCCCCCCTTGTATCCGCTGTAGCCGATGCGGCAGATGAAGGCCGGGCCGTCGTGCCCGGTGCCGGTGGTGCGCCAGCCGCCCTGGTTGAGCAGCTCGTACCCGGTCGTCGGCGTCGTGCCGCAGGAGCGCAGGATGGGACCGCCCCAGTGGCTGAAGTCGACAGCCAGGACCGTTCCCGACGAGGCGGTGCAGCGGCCCATGGGCTGCGGGTCCGCGGCGGCCGGGGCGCCGGTCGCACCGAGGGCGGCGACGGCGAGCCCCAGCGCGGCCGCTGCGCGGGCCACCGTACGGGCAATGGACGACGAGATCACGGGCGACCTCCCATGTCGGCACGGCGGCGGGCGGCGACGACGGTGCGCCAGCCGGCGAGAACGAGGATCAGGGCGATGCCGGCCAGCGCGCTGACCTGGGCACCGGTGGAGGCGAGCACGCCGCCCCCCGTGCCCCCGGTGCCACCGGCGGAGCCGGCCGTGTCCCCCGGGGTGATGATCTCCGGGAGGCTGCCGCTGGGACTTGGGGTGGGCTGCGCGGACGTGCCGCTGAGGTCGCGTACCAGGACACCGAAGGAGATGCCCGTCGCACCGCCGACGGCTTGGGTGGAGGCCCGCAGGTCGGATCCGCGCTGGCCGTCCTTGGCCACGTTGAAGCCGCCGTCGGCGTTCTGCTGTCCGGCGAGGAACTTGCGCGCCTCGGTGATCTCGGCACGGTAGGACTCGGCATCCAGGGACAGTCCCTGCACCGCGAGCGCGGCCGAGTTCACCGAGTCGCCCGCGGCGCCGGGGAAGCCTCCGCCGGCCAGCTGCTTCGAGGCGATCCAGTCGAGGGCCTTGTCCACGGCCTTGTCCGCCGTGTCTCCGCCGACCAGGTCCAGGGTCATGGCGGCCATGACGGTGGAGTCCACGTCGAAGTCGTTCGTGGACGGGATCAGGCTCGGCCAGGCGCCGTTGTCGTGCTGAAGGCTCTCCAGGTAGGCGATCGGTTCCTCGGCTGCCGTCTTCTCGCCGGCGCGGAGCTGCGCCATCACGGCGAGGGACTGGGAGAACACCGAAGGGGCGTAGGTGTAGGCGCCCTTGGCGGCACAGGAACGGTCGGGCGCGGTGCTCGGCTTCGTGCAGACGGCCCTGTCCAAGGCGTCGATGAGGTCCTGTCCGCCGAAGTCGCGCGGGTCACGGCCCACCGCCTCGGCGAGGAGAGCGGTCTTCCCGATGGATCCGCCCGCCGCGTAGGGGGTGCCGCTGCCGGTCCAGTCCTGCACCGTGCGGCCCTCGCCGTCCTTGCCGCCCTTGTCGAGGAAGTCGACGATGCCGCGCAGCTTGGCGTTGTTCAGGCCGGTGGCGGCGAGCGCGTAGGCACCGTCGATGGTCAGCCCGAAGTCCGCGCGGGAGGAGCCGGTTCCGGTGGTGTAGTACTGGCCCTGCCGGAGGTTGGCGGCGCTGGTGAGGTAGGCGACGCCCTTCTTCAGGTCGGGGCCGTCACCTGGCGCCGGGCCGGTGGGCTGCTGGGAGGTGGGGGGTTCGCTGGTGGGCGGCTCGGTGGGGTCGCTGCTCTTGGTGGTGAGGGTGACCAGGCTGGTGCCCGCCCCGGCGAGGACCGCAGGCGGGGTCGGGTAGAGGGCGGGGTCGGTGGCTCCCTCCTCGAACCCGAAACCACCGCCGACGAGTTGCTGCCGCGACAGCCAGCCGACCGCCGAGTCGGCGCGGCCGGTGTCACCGAGGGCCCGCAGTGCCTGGGCGGCGTAGGCGGTCGCGGCGACGCTGCCGGTGGTGGCGCCGGTGTAGCCGGGGAACGAGCCGTCCTCGCGCTGGGCCTTCTTCAGGTATACGCGGGCTTCGGCGACTTCGTCATCGTGACCACCGGCCTTCTGCAGGACGAGCGCCACGAGACCGGTGGTGGCCGGGTCTCCGTCGCAGTACTCGCCGGGCCGGATGAGGATGCTGGTGACGCCGCCGTCCTTGCACTGGACCTGGGTGAGGCGTTCGACGGTGTCGGCCGGGGGCGTCACGCCGGCGCGCAGCAGGGCCAGAACGGACAGGGCCTGGCCGTCGGCATAGGTCGCGTTGCGGAAGTCTCCCTTTGCGGTGCAGCCCGGGGTGGCTTCACCGGATTCGGGGCCCGCGGCGCAGACGTTCTTCTTCAGGTCGCCGATCAGGTCGTGGCCGCCGAAGCCGGTCGGGTCCTGGCCGGTGATCTCGGCGAGGAGGGCGAGTCGGGCGGCGGCGGTGGCGTCGGGGGCCTCGTCCTTGCCCGCGAGGTAGGCGTAATCATCGGTGTGGGCGGCGAGGAACGCCGCGATCTTGCTGACGGTTGCGTCTTTCCTGTCGGCGGCGGCCAGGGCGTACGCCGTCTCCGTGGTGAGCAGGTGGTTCGGCGTGTCGGCGCCGTCGTCGACGATGCGCTCACCGTCGACGAGACTGCCCTTCAGCCATGCGCCGGCCGCCGCCAGGTCGACGTCGCCCGGGGCGCCGGTGGGCGTGTTCCCCGGGTCCGGGGTGTCGGTGCCGCCGGCGCGTACGTCGTCCGGAGTGAACGTGGGCTGTCCGGTGCTGCCGCCGATGTCGGTGCCGCCGTACACCCAGGCGTCGACGTCTCCGTCCCCCAGCTTGCGGTCCATCGCGCCGTACTGGCTGTAGGTCCAGTCGTCCTGTCCCGGGGAGGCGGTCCAGTACGACCAGTAGGCGGTGGCCGGTGGGGTGAGGACGCAGTCGTCCTTGTCCGGAGTCGGATACTGGGTGCCGGAGTTGAAGGAACCGGCGCCGATGCGGCAGATGAAGGCCGGGCCGTCGTGCTCGGTCCCGGTCGTATTGAAGCCGCCCTCGTGCAGCAGGTCGTAGCCGGTCGTCGGGGTGGTGTCGCAACCGCGTTCCACCGGTCCGCCGAAGGGACCGAAGTCGACGGCGACGACGGCGCCCTTGGTCGCGGTGCAGTCCCCGAGAGGATCCGCCGCCGCGGGAGACACCATGAGGAAGGTCAACCCGGAGGCCGCGAGCACGAGCAGTGCCGTCGCTGCGGACAGCACGGGTATGCGTCTCTTCCCCGAACGCCGGTCTGTGCGCTTGTCGGTCCCCACCACGGCCCCCGGCCCCTTGTCGTGTGCCGGCAAGGATTCCGAGCGTGGTCAAAGGCTCTCACCGAACACGGTGTCACCGCGGTGAGAGCTGGTCGAACCACGCCGTAGTCCTCGACGGCGTTTGTCCCTGAACATCAGGCTCCAGGTGTTCCGGCTCGCCCGGTCGTTGCCGGGCCTACGGTTGCGGGTCAGCGCCGGCGTTCGACCGGCTTCCCCTGGAGTTGAGTACGTATCAGCCGGAATTGAACACCGAGTCAAAGAGAGCGTCAAGGTGGAGGCACCGGATTGCGCACGGTGCCCGGAGGCTCGGCCCGAGTGTGTCTGGCGGGTGGCGGGCCCGTCGGGTAGCGTCCTGCGCTGCCATGTGGGGGAACCTGGTGCGAATCCGGGGCTGACGCGCAACGGTGTGGGACGGCGAGGGGCCGTTCCGAGCCCGAACACCCATACGGCGAGCTCTTTTTGGAAGCCGATCCACGCGTTTGGACGGCGGCCCGAACCCGCCGCTTCCTCAGTGGTTCACGCGGGGCCGGCCGGCGTCCCTCATCCCAGGAGCAGGCCATGTCCCGTCATGTGAAAATCCGTCGTGCCACGCTCACGACGGCCGCCGCCCTCGGCGCCCTCGTCCTCACCGCTCTTCCCGCGGCGGCGACGTCGACCCCCGCTCAGATCGCCACATCGAAGACGAACGGTGTGACGTATCTCAAGTCGCTCCAGGCCGCGGATGGTTCGTACGCGGGGTCCGGATTGTCCAACGAGTGGGCCTTCAGCGCCTTCGCCAGCGCCGGAACCGCGGCGGTGGATGTGACGCCGGGCGGCGACGCAAGCAAGAACGCGAGAACCGTCTACCGGAACCTGTTGGCGACCTCCGCGTGGCCGTCGGCCACCCCCGTAGTGACCGACTACGAGCGGGCCACCCTGAACGGATACGCGGCAGGCATCGACCCGGCCCGCGTCTCCGCCTCCCGTAACCTGGTCGCCGACATCTACAGCTATTGGCAGACCGCGGAGGCCGGCTACTTCGGTCCGTCCGCCAACTTCAACGGAACCGTCTTCGCGGCCCTGGCCCTCAACGGCGCCAAGACGCAGGCCGGTGGGCAGCGAATCCCCCAGTCCCTGCGCGACTCGATGATCGCCCGGCTGCGCGCCAACCAGCACAACGACGGCGGCTGGAACTACAGCAAGGCCGAAGGCAACGCGACCCAACTCGCCGCAACCAGCGACATCGACATGACCGGCGCCGCGATGGCCGCGCTGTGCGTCTCCGGGGTCCCCAACACGGACACCGACATCGTCCAGGCCAAGACGTTCCTCAAGGGCAAACTGGTCGCGGGCAGCGGCGCGTTCAACTCCATGTTCGGAGTCAACACGGACTCCAACGGCTGGGCCGTCTCGGGACTCAACGCCTGCGGCATCAACCCGCAGACCGGTGACTTCCTCACTTCCATGGGCAAGACACCCGTCGATTTCCTGATTGCCCAGCAGTTCAACCCGGGCGGCGGCTTCAAGTACCTGCCGAGTGACACGACCCCGTCGGCGTACGCGTCGGTCGACGGTCTGCGGGCCGTCGCGGGCGGCGGTTTCACCGCCACCCCGCCGACCCCCGTAACCTCGGGCGCACCGCAGTGGGTCGGCCAGAGCACCTTCACCTCGGGCACGGCGACGAAGCTGGCGCTGACCGTCGACGACGGCGCGGGCGGCCTCAAGGTGTGCTCGGTGTCCCTCACCCCTACCGGCACGACGACGACACTCGGCGCTGTGCTCGACGCCGCGACGAGCGCAGCCACACCCGCGGGCTGCGTCACGGGCGTGACGCCCTCATCCGGCACCGGCACGATCACCACGGTCAACGGCAAGGCCAACAGCGGCTCCAACACCTGGAAGGTCAGCGTCGACGGCTCCTCCTTCGCCGCGGCCACCCGCCAGCAGGTGATCAACGTCGGCGACACGATCGCGGTGCGCTGGGGCGCCTGACCGGTCCGATCGCGTCGGAACCGGCCGGAGGCGCCGACCAGGTGCTTCCGGCCGGCCCGGCCGTGTGGGTGCCATGCCGCACGGGGCGCCAAGCCCTCAATCGGCGCGGGACGCAGCACACGGCGGCGCACCGCCTACAGTCGCCGCATGCGTATCGTCTCCTTGCTGCCCGCCGCGACCGATATCGTCGCCGAACTGGGCCTGCTGGGAGCTCTGGTCGGCCGCACCCACGAATGCGACTGGCCACCGGAGGCGGTGGCGTCCATCCCGGTCGTGACCGGCGCCCGGTTCACCCCCGATGACCTCACCAGCCGCGAGATCTCGGAGGCCGTCGGCGGCTCGGCACACTCCGGATCCTCTCTCTACACGCTCGACACCGGAGCGCTCGCGGCACTGCGCCCCGACGTCCTGCTCACTCAGGACCTGTGTGCCGTGTGCGCCGTCTCCTACGAGAAGGTCAGCAGCGCCGTTCGCCTCCTCGACGCCGACACGCGTGTCCTGAGCCTGGAACCCCGCACCCTCCAGGACGTCCTGCGGTGCCTGGTCACCGTCGGCGACCTCCTCGGCGTCCGCGAGCGGGCCGAACGACACACGGCGGAGCTGTCGGCCCGGCTGGCCACGGTGGCCCGGCTGACCTCGGGCCGGCCGCGCCCCCGCGTCGTCGCCGTCGAATGGCTCGACCCGCTGTGGCCGGCGGGTCACTGGGTGCCGGAGCAGATCACCCATGCCGGCGGCGAACCGCTCCTGGCCTCACCGGGTGAACACACCAAGCCGATGACGTGGGACGACGTCCGGGCAGCGCATCCGGACGTCGTCCTCGTCATGCCCTGCGGGTCCGCACCCGAACGCACGCTGCGCGAATCCGATCTGCTCACCTCGCTGCCCGGATGGAGCGAACTGCCGGCCGTCCGGACCGGCAGGGTGTGGGTCCTGGACGGCCCCGCGTACTTCAACCGCCCCGGACCGCGCGTGGTCCGCGGGGTGGAGGTGCTGGCCCACGTACTGCACGGGGTGCGGGCCGGGGAGCCCGTGACAGCTGCCGAGGCCCGGCCTTTCTAGAGTGCCTTCCAGGTAAAGGCGACCTTGTCGCCGGCCTGAATCTCGAACTGGCAGCCGGCGACTGGGGTGGGAGTGCCGTTGACCGAGATGTTCCAGTACGCCGACGAGCCTCCGCTCACGTTCTTGATGGTGTCGACCGAGTAGTCGTCGAACGACGCGTAGGAGGTCACCAAGGCGCGACGTCCTGTTCGCGAGGTGGGAATGTGGCTCACCCACCTGAGCCAAAGGGCCTGGAGTTGTTGGCCGCGTCGTCTCAGGCGAGGACGTACTGTTCAGCGGCGTCCTGGACGGCGTGGGCGATGGTGCGGAGCTGCTGGACGAACCAGGGCTTGGCCGTTGTGCACGGAGGGCTGTCGTTGGGGAGTCGCCGTGTGAACTCCGCGTGGGCGGTGTCCTGTCGAAGCGTGGTCCCTCTCGACACGTCATGTGGCACTTACGGCTTGACCGACGAGGTGATCGGCGATCCGGCAGGGGCTGCGGAGTCCGGCACCCCCGCGTAGTCGGGCAGCTCGACGCCGTTGATCGCGCGCCCGACCAGCTCCGTGAACCATTCACCGGCGAAATCGGGGCGCGGCTCGGCGTCTGGCCCGGGGAGGTCGCGACTGCGGGCGTTCAACCGGCCGATCTCCTGGTTGGCCTCGACGAACGAGCGCATCCGCGCCTCGTAGCGGGCGAACCCGGCCTCGGGGTCCCATCCGGCAGCCGCCAGCTCTCCGGCCAGCAGGTAGGCACCGACCAGTGCCAGCCCGGTGCCCTGCCCGGACATCGGCGACGAGCTGAACGCCGCGTCCCCGAGCAACCCCACCCGTCCACTCGACCAGCGGTCCATCACCACCTGGGCGATCTGGTCGAGGTAGAAGTCCGGAGTGTCGTCCAGGTGCGCGAGGATGTCCGGGGTCAACCAGCCCAGGCCCGCCATCCGCTCCCGCAGCAGGACCTTCTGGGCCGCGACGTCACGGTGGTCGACGTCGAAGTCAGCCGAGGCGAAGTAGAACATGGCCATCGCCCGGGTAGCGTCCTGGATGGGCCGCAGGAGAGCGGAGCGCCCGGACTCCTGATCCTGGTACTCCAGCAGCCAGCGGTCCAGCCCGAACTCGTTGGGCACACTGTAGAAGGCCAGCGCGTGCCCGAGGTGGCGGAGGAACCGCTCATGCGGCCCGAAGACCATCGCTCGCAGCTCCGAGTGCAGCCCGTCTGCCCCGACCACCAAGTCGAAGCGCCGCCGGTTGCCGCCCGCGAAGACCACGTCGACCCCGTCCGCGTCCTGCGCGAGCTCGGCGATTCGGTCGCCGAAGACGTACTCGACGCCGTCGCGTGTGTCGTCGTAGAGCACCTGGGACAGGTCCCCGCGCAGGATCTCGATGTCCGCGATGAACCCGTCGCCACCGTCGTCGTCGGCACGGAAGGTCTCCAGCACATGCCCGTCCGCGTCCATGGTGTGGGCGCCGGCGGTGTCGGTGCACGCCGCGCGCACCGCCGGGTCCAACCCCATGCGCCCGATGACCTCCCTGGCGACCCCGCGCGCGTCCACCGCCTGCCCGCCGGGCCGCAGCTCG
The DNA here is from genome assembly GCF_009498275.1 of Streptomyces fagopyri. Taxonomy (NCBI): domain Bacteria; kingdom Bacillati; phylum Actinomycetota; class Actinomycetes; order Kitasatosporales; family Streptomycetaceae; genus Streptomyces; species Streptomyces fagopyri. The sequence continues at coordinate 21,429 of NZ_CP045643.1, forward strand.
GGAGCCCGCTCCACCACGGTCACCTCGGCCCCCCACCGGCGCAGCCAGTGGGCCAGCGCGGGTCCCGCGATGCTCGCCCCCGCCACCAACACCCTGGGACCGCTCACCCGCGTCCCCTGCCCGCCCGTCCGGATCGCGTGCCCCTGGTCGGAGTCGTCGACGCTCATCACAACCTCCATCTGCATCCTCCCGCGCTGGAACGTCCCCAGCACAGGCCCACCGCTGTCGGTGTATCCAGCCGTATCGACCACGGATCCGCACGGAACTCATCGGTCACGGCAGACATCGATGAGAAACGCCAACTCCGATGAGACTCACATCTACCCAGACTGGTGCAAACCAGGGCTCGCCGGATCTGCGCATAACACAGTGAGACTCTGAAAGGGCCAGTGAGAACGGACACCCGGTGCGGCAGCGGCTCAGAAAGAGCGAGACAGAACAGCAGATGGCCAAGGTTGACTGAGACGCACGGCCGGATGGCTCTGATGGACCGAGATTGGCCCGCCTTCAGCGAGACAGGTCAGGGACCATCCCCGCGCGGGCGGGGTGCAGATCGCGAAGACCCTCACCCCGCTCTACGTCCAGGACCGTTCCCGCGCATGCGGGGATGGCCCGTCGTCACGGAAATGGACCGACAACGACGCAGACTGGCACTCTCCCGACGTGAGGTCTCACCCGACCTCCGGTGACACCTGCGTATCGCTGCCTTCCCTGCGCGAGTGCTCCAGTCCCTCAGCTTGTTCGGTGAAGGCGAGGCCCCGACCCCAACCCATGCCCGCCCGGCTCTCCCACCGTCGGCAGCCCGCAGTCCTGCGCGTTTCTCACTGCCTGGTGGCCACCCCCGCCAGCCGTGGCTGAAGTAGTCACCTCTCCACAGGAACAGCCCGCGCGTAGCTGAATCGTGGCTGCGCACCGGAGTCGTAGGCTGTCGCGCATGGAGCAGCGCGAGGTATTGCAGGGAGTCGTTGCCGTACTGACGGAAGCCCTCGAGAGGCGGCGCCTGGTCCGCGAAGGCCAGGAGCAGGACGACGAACCAGCATCTGGGATGATCTCGTCGCTCCTGACGGATCTGATGCCGAAGCTGGCGTTCGCTCCCGACGCGACCGTCCGCGACGTGACCATGGCCGTCAAGCGCGAGTGGTCACCGGCCATCGAGCAGATGGCAGCCGCATTCGCCCTGGCGTTCGTCACCCTCGCTGAGGCGCACGACGACGGCGCCGCGGATGTGTCGACTGCTGACATCCTGCGCGCACTGGCGCTGTACTTCGAGGAGTGACGCACAGGAATGCGGTCCCGACGCACCCCGGGGGGCCAAGGCGCCCGGACAAGAAGCTCAGGACCCGGTGGACTCCCCCGGGACTGCGACCCGGAACCTGCTAGTAGGCAGGGCGTACCTCGACGGCCCGTAGGACCGGCGCCGCACACTCAATCGCGTGGTTACCCAACTCTCTCCCCCCGCCCCCCGCGACCACATCCGCGAACCTCACGGCCTGCGCCTCGTTCAGCAGCGCCCAAGTGCGGTCGGCGTCGGCGGAGGCCGGGGAAAGGTCAGGGTGCGATCCGTCCAAGTGGTCGATGACGTCGGCTGTCCAGTCGGCGGCACGGTGGATACCAAAGCACCGATCTACTCACCCCGAACCGCAAAACGATGAGATGGGACCGCCTCGGCCGGCACCAAGACTCGCTCTCTCCCGGCTGAAGAACACCTGGCGCTGCTCGGCATCGCATGGCGCCACAACCTGGCCCTCATTGGACAACTCACGCTCCCACGCAGGTCAGCCTCCAGCCTTCGGAACCACGCGCCGCATCACATCGTTGGCCGCTGGGATCTCCCAGCCGCAGATCCTCAACCGTCAGACCGCCGATCGGCCTACGCCGAAGCCCTCGCACGGTCCCCATCAGCCAGGTGCCATCGCCCCACGGGACCGACCAACGGTCGCGCTGGTCGCGCTCAAGCTCCTCAAGGGAGAGGCCACGGTTCACAAGTCGAGTCACCTACCGATCGCCCTTCGCGGCCGGGCGCTGCGACGTCATCGGGCGAGCGGGAGGTGCCGACGCGGCCGGCCCGGCGGACGCCTCGACCGGAACGACGGGATCCACGTCAGGCACGGACAGGCCGACGGGTGTCTTCGCTACCTCCGATTGCGGTACCGCAGTCGGCGCCAGGTCCGGGGTCGAGAGGGTTTCGGTCTCGGGAGCCCGGAGTGGCGTGCGGTGTGCAGCCGTCCACGGCAGTGTGACTGCGGAGGTCGCAAAGCCCGGCCCCGGGCTGGCATCTTCGCGGCCCGGAGGCGGCGCGGGGGCCAAGCAGCGGTGGCCGAGCAGCGGCGGCCAATGGCTGGGGGCGCTCCCGGTCAGCGGCAGGACGGGCTGCTCCTGTGCCGGTCCCAGAGCAGGTCCACGTGTTCCGTGGCAGTGGTGTGGGCGCGGCTGACGGTCACGGTGACGGATCCCCCGGTCCGGCCAGGGAGGTCGAAAGCGTAGAGCGCGCGTCGGCCGTCCAGAACGGCTGCGAGCCGCCGGAAGGCCAAGGGCGTGCCGTTGCACGTCACGGCCTGGACGGTCTCCCGATCCGCGCCGATCACGAGGTTCTGGCTTGTGCCGATCGCCACCATGGTGACGAGGGGGACGATCTTGGGGTCGGGGGAAAAGGCGGTGTCGCCGGGAGACGCGGTGCAGCTCGACGTGGCGGATCCGCCGTTCGACGCGCCTGAGCCCGAGCAGAAGCGGCCGTCGGCGGTGGCCCAGACAAACAACGCACTGCCCGGACCGACACCGGCGGTGGCCGTCCCCGCGGGGCCAGGAAGGTCTTTGGTGGACATCGCGGCAAGCAAGGTGGACCTCGCCCGCTCAATCACGCTCTCCTGGAGGGCGGTTGTGGACTGCGGTGAAGCCGTGCGGGCCGTGACGGTCGGGCTGCGTTCCCCCGCCATGGACGGCCGGCCACCACCGGTACAGGCTGTGGCCAGGATCAGCGCGACGCCCAGCGTCGACATCAGAAGCCTGTTCATGATCCCCCCGGTATCCAGGCAATGCGCTCACCGTATCGCCGGGGGCCGCGCCCCGCACACCCGCACCGCCCACACACCGGTCTGAGCCCCGGTCCGCGCCTCGCCCGCGTCCCACGCACCGCGACCGGGCTCTCGACGGGTCGGAGAATCCCATCGGGCAGCACGGACAGCGGGCCCCCAGTGACCGTGCTGCTCCGGCGAATTGCGTCGCCGGGCTACCTCACCGACGGGTCGGTATCCGGGCGGCCGGGTTCCGGCGCCGCCGAGGACGGCAGCAGGTGGCGGGCGAGTACGTCAAGGGCTTCCGTGACCTCCCCCATCCGGTGCGGGTCGTCGGACCCGAGGGCGGCGACAAGCGCTTCGTCGATGCCGGTGGCGCGGATCTGTGCCACGCGCTCAGACACCTCGACGGCCTGACGCACCAACAGCCGACGCCGGTCTGAGGGATCCGCGGCCGTTTCCACGGATCCGGCCTCCTTGAGCCGGGCGACAGCCGAGGACACCTGACTCTGCGGCAGGCCGGTGCGGCCGGCGATCTCACCGACGGCGGTGTCGGGGTGGGCGGCGATGTCGCTGGCCACGACCAGTACCAGTCGGGCGCTGCCGCCATAGCGGCCGGGGCCGCCCGGCACTGCACCGCCGCCACCGGGCGATCGAGTTCAAGAAGTTCCTCACCCGGATCGACAAGGCCGTGCCCAACGGCCTGGACGTGCACCTCGTCTGTGACAACTACGCCACCCACAACACTGCCGACATCAGGGCATGGCTCGCCAAACACCCCCGATTCCACGTCCACTTCACTCCCACCGGATCTTCCTGGATGAACCAGGTCGAGCGCTGGTTCGGCCTACTCACCGACAAGCTCATCCGCCGCGGCGTCCATACCTCCGTGAAGGCTCTGGAGGACGACATCTCAGCCTGGATCGACACCTGGAACGAGAACCCACGGGCCTTCACCTGGACCAAGACAGCCGACGAGATCCTCAACTCCCTCGCCGACTACCTCACCAAGGTCGGAACCACCGGCCAGAAAACCGAGCAGAACTAAGCATCAGAATTTCTGGCGCATCACACTAGAGGTGAGGCCCGGGCACACTGTGCCCTCCACAACCACGTCTGGCACAACGACGACAGGGGGACGGATGTTCCCCGCGCATCACTACGTCCGGGGACACCGCTGGCCGCCGATCGTGGTGGAAGCAGCAGGGCGCAGCCGGTGGCGAGTGAGTGAGGGACGCTGCGGGCGCCTGTGCGGCGCCCGCGGTTTCCCTTCCCCGCCGGGGCCGCAGGCGGGCTGTGCTCGGCTCAGGAACCGTCGGCGTTGTTGCAGGCAATCTTCACTCAAGGAGACGGGCCCAGCTGGGGACGACGTTCTCAGCCTGGGGCCCCTTCTTGCCCTGGGTGACCTCCATCGTCACCTTCTGGCCTTCCTTCAACGCCTTGAAGCCAGTGGCCTGAATCGCCGCGTGATGCACGAAGGCATCCGGCCCCCGTCCCGTCGCGGCGCCTTTCGTCTTTTCTCCACCCCGGCCGGACGGCGCCGCAACATGCGCAACCACCAGCTACAGCGACGGCAGTTCGGATGCGTCACGCATCATCGGTGGCGTCCCGGCGCATGCGCCACGCTCTGGTGCGGCACGTCGGCGAGCAGTACACCGCATACGTCCGCTTGCGCAGCGAGACCGACACCCGGCACACCCGGCAGCGGCCCTGGCCCCACAGGAACTCGCCCCTGATGACGTGACGGCTCTCCTCGACGGCACGCCGGCATATCTCTTCGTACCGCCGCACCCGCCGCCAATGACGACTGCGGCACGTGGAATCGCAGTACCGCCGGCCTGCGCTCGCCTCCGCGGGCAGTAGCTCCCGGCACTGCGCACACCGCCGCCTGGACTTCCTCGACACCCCACCAGCCTCCCGTCCACGACCCCGGGCCGGAAGAGCGCGAACGGGTGCCCTGCGACTCCCGGTCCCACGCAGCCGCAGCGACACAGGGACGGATCGTCGCCGGACGGTTCCGGGCTGATCAGTGAAACAGGAATCGTCAAGCGATCCTGACACAGAGCGGCCAGTACGGACGGCGCTGCCTGCAGCTATCAGCTAATCGTAGATCCGTCGGGAGGGTATGTGACTGTACATGTTGCTCGAAGCGAGCCTCCGCGTCCGCGCACAATGCAGTAGGCATGTCTCATGGCTGCCCAAGAATCAAATGATGGAGGCTTATCAGCTGACCCTGGCATGTTCGTGCCATGCCTGAGGGGCCACCCTTTAGTAACCGCCAAGTTTCAACGGCGGCCGTCCAGAGCTCGCCAGGCTCACGTATGCGAAATTTTTGGAAACTCGGTGCACTAGTTGACTCGGAGGCTTGTGTGCATTCCCCGTACTGGCCTGGCAAACGCTCAGAACTCTGGTAATGCGATGCTCCTGCGGGCACATCAACTTTACACTTCAGTTGGCCTCAGCCCAGCCTTTTGTGCTCAGTCTGAAAAACCGTGGCGAGAGACCTTCGGTGGAGGGTTTCGCGCCGCCGCACGTGCCGCTCTGGCCAGTTCCTGTATCGGATTGATAACTCGGCTGAATTCTCACCGATTCCTCCCTGCCGCGCGGATAGCGTAAGAAAAGTACGCTACTGAAGGCCAGTTGACTTGCCAGTCCCTCGTCAACTCGACCTTCTTCGGTAATCGCGTGGGGGTCCTCAAACACTTCTCGTATCGCCGTCTCTTCAAGCGTCAACTGGACAGCCACAACGACCGTGGTAGCCCTGTTACAGACCGGACGCTCATCACTGCAGTTCGCTTGAAGAGGCGAAGTCCAGTAACTCGCTTTGCTGATCTTCGCGATATGACGTAAACGATGCGCATCAATGGTGATCCCGAATGTGTGCGCTTCGATGCCGCATCTCAGTCCCGCCAGCCTCGTCATGGCCGCAGCCAACTTTCCCTGGAGATCTGCTGATCGCGGGTGCGCCCCTACTGTGTGGGGAAAGCCGTGCAGATCAGTGCAGTTGCCTGCGCCGCCTGTAGGTGACCTCGTTCGACCGGCGCGCCATGTCTGCCGGGTCATGATGCATGAAGGCTGTCAGAACGCGATCGAAGCCTGACTTTCAGGCATAGCACCGCGGGCGGGTAATGCCGTCCCGTGTCTCTACGCACATGCAGAAAGCTTCCCTGTCTAAGTTACTCGGAAGCTGATCAATGCGCCGCAGCATATGTCAGGTCTGACTAGCGGCGCCCACACACGGCACTCGGAAACAGAACGACCTTTCAAGCTTGTCTACTTGACTAGTAACCTTCTGCCCGGATCGAAGGCCAGAGGGCAGCGACCACTCGGTCGGAGTGGTTTGGTGGGGCGCTCCGACCGGTCAGCAGATAGTCGCCGAAGTAGCTACCGAAGCAGAGAACTACGGTGGCGTCAAGGTCAGCGTCCGCCCTCACTGCGCCTGCCTCCTGTAGATGCTGCAACGTCTGCAACAGTTCTGCGCAGCGCGGATAAATGCCCTGCTCGCGGAACTGTTCAAAGAGCGCCGGCTCGCGCTCGGCATCACCCATGAAGTTGCCATGCAAAGCCATGGCGCGTTCATTGTGGTACCGAGGGTCAAGCCGTTCGACGGCTTTGGTGAAAGCCTCCACCGGCGCCATACCGTCCACGTCTAGGGGCGGGTAGGCGTCGCGCTGCTTCTGCAGCCCATAAGCCAGCGCATCGACGACGAGCTCGTACTTGTTCGGCCAGCGTCGATACAGAGTGGGACGTGTCACGCCGGCGTCCGCCACCACGTCACCAAGCGTCATCCGTGAGTAGCCATCGGTGGCCAGGCGTTTGCGGGTGGCTTGGAGAATCGCTTCTTCGATCGCAGGATCTCGCGGCCTGCCTCCAGTGCGCTGAGGGCGCCGCGCCAACGCGTTGGGCACTGCTTCTGGTGTGTCCTGGCCATGCGACCCGGCTACCGATCGGCCCTTGCTGCTCACGACGCGTCTCTCCTTGTTGGCGTACCCACAAGCCTTACATTACTTACTTCAGCTTGGCGGAGTGAGTCTTCGCGAAGCCTCTGATGAGTTGGTGGGCAGGGCTGCACGCGTGGTGTAAGACATGCGGACGGGAGCGGGCTTCCCCCCCTCCGGGGGTGCCGGTGCCGGCAGATGGCAGGGGATGGGGAGCGCCGAAGTGTTCGAGCGGGAGTTCAAGTCGTCGGAGGTTGCCCGGCGGCGGGTGGGCGTGAAGTCCGCTCATCGTTGGCGTCAGTTGTGGCGGGACGGCGGTCGTGAGGATCGAGGGCGGCCACGCTGATCGGCAGGAAGTTGTGCGTCTCCTCCAGTTCTCCGATACCGCGGGGCTGAGCACCGGTTCGGCTCCGGCCTGTAGGTCTCCGCACGGCGGTTCGCCGAGTGTGACGAGCGGGTCGTTGATTGCGTGAAGGAGGCGATCGGGCGGAGTCCAAAGGGCTCGGGTGGCTTGCAGGGGCTACATCACCTTCGAGGGCGAAGCGAGGTTTACCCGAAACCTGTCCCGCGGACCAACCTGGAGCCGGCATGGGGGCGTTCAGGCGGTGACCGTTGGCGCGCGCCACGCGGATACCTGTCGCTGGCAGGATCGAGCGCGCTGGGGCAGGCTCGCAGGGCAATTTAATTACAGCTATTGACTGTAACGAAACTCTGTTGCACGATTGACTCGTCAGGCAGCGCCTCAGCGCTGAGCGCGCCCGTCTTCGGCACCAGTACCCGATCAGAGCGAGGCGACTCGACGCTGGTGCATACCCCCCAGGGGAACCGCACGAACACCACGAACCTTGGATGAGTGACTGCTGCTAGGTACGCGAGGCAGACGCTGAAGCCACACCGTCGTCGGCGTCAGCTCACGGCCGACTCCCGGCCCAAGTCGTCGGCTACCCGATGCACTCACTTATCCCTGAGCAACCTGAGGATCCAGCTCGATGTCTAACCCGACTTTCCTTGCCATTTCGGGCAGCCTGCGCCGCACCTCCCACAACACTGGCCTGTTGCGTGCTGTGCAGAACCTGGCTCCGGACGGCGTCACCATCGACCTGTACGAGGAGCTTGGTGCGCTCCCGTTCTTTGATCAGGATCTCGAGAACGGTCCCGAACCCGCCCCCGTCGCGGACCTCCGTCGACGCGTGCGAGAGGCCGACGGTGTCATTATCGCGACCCCCGAATACAACTCAGCCATCCCAGGCGTTCTGGTGAATGCCCTCGACTGGTTGTCACGGCCTGCTGACCCGCCCGTCCTGGGTGTCAAGCCTGCTGCCATTCTCGGTGCGTCCCCTTCCCAGTTCGGCACTGCCCGCGGTCAACTGATCCTCCGTCAGATCCTGCACCGCATGCAGGTCCCGGTCGTGGCCCACCCGGAAGTCACCGTCTTCCAATCCCACCGGCGCTTTGACAGCAACGGTGGCTTCATCGGTGACGACGTGACCAAGAGCCTGCTGCGCGCATTGCTCGCCGAGCTCGTCACTCTGGCTGAGCGCGCACGCCCGGCTTGCGTTGCCTGACTCGATCGCCGTCCGAGCGTCATCTCGGGATAGAAACCCTGGCATAAGGCAATAATGTTGCTCGCGCATACCTAGATGAAGAATCCGTAGCTGACCTCACGATTCGGTTCCCGCGGACTATTCGTTGACCGCGCAGGTACCGTGAACCACGCTGGGCGGAATTCCATTGCAGTCGGCAACCTGGTGTCGAGTACTGCTCGCAGACCTGTTCAAGCGTAGGTACTAGAGTAACCAAGGCGTCAGGTCGAAAATACTCTGCTGGGAAACTGACCCAGAGAGCGGTGCGCAACTCAGCGGCATCGCATGCTGGCAACCGAGAAAAGACAGCCGCGTCAGGCAATTCCAGAAAGTAGCCATGCGCTGTACGCGTGGCTACTGCTTCCAGTTTGTCATACCGTCGGGGCTGCTTGCATCAAATCGAATGCGGCCGAGTCGAACCGAACCCCGGACTAAACGGACCGGATCACGATTCTCGACTCCGCACCATTTCTTGCGTTTCTTGAGCAGAACTTCAAGGCCACCGATTATTTTCACCGTGGTCTCGTCAGCCTTGTCCTCCTGCCCTCCTCTGGTCATCATGACTGCTCTGGAGTGTCGCAAGAGGATGGCCGGTTCGTGTTGACGGTTTCTCTTTGCCTTGCGACTCCGATGGAGTGGATCGAAAATACTCCTTGAGCTGCCTGGGGCCAGTAGGCAAATAGTAACCTCGAAGTCGGATGTTTGCGCCCATCACTAAGATTTTTCAGCTACACAAGACATAGGGAGTCGAAAAGATGAACCTAAGCCCCATTCCCCCTCTCACCGTCGTGGCTACAGGGGAGGGTGAGCATGTGCGCATTCCTGGTTTCGGAGCTACTTTCAAAATTCCGAGCAATCGAACGTACCAGGCCGTGTCCATTGTTGAGCACCCGTTTGAAGTGGGTACCATCAGCGCGCCCCACATGCACAGCCGTGAGGACGAGTATTCCATCGTCATAGACGGCGAAATCGGATTTCGCTCCGATGAGTCTGAAACGGTTCTCGGCCCGGGTGGCTATATCGTAAAGCCGCGCGGCCAGATGCATGCCATGTGGAATGCCGGCAATGTTGCCGGACGGATCATTGAGATCATCATCCCCGGTGGCTTCGAATATTACTTCCGCGACCTTGGTGAGTTGATGGCCGCAAGCGTGACCGATCGGCCTGCGTTCACCGAACTCGCTGCGAAGTACGGCCTCACCTACGGGCACCCAGAATGGTTGGATGACGTCATCCAGCGTTACGGCCTCACTCCACCATCACATTGATGCCAGGACCGCATTCAGAGCCGGGACCTAGGCATGCGTAGTGGCCCTAGCCTGCTGCTCTTGGATTCCAGTGCCGGGTTCCGATCAAGCCTGAAAAGAGCGACCTCACGACCTGCGTAATCCCTCTTCGAGGCTTACATGAAAGACGGATTTACGTCGGTCGCCGCTCTGAATGAGCGGACCACGCTTGCTTTACACTCGGACACATGAGAATCCACGCTACACACCTCAGTGCAGCCCTGTTGGTAGGTGTGGCGGAGTATTCACTTCCACCTTTTAAATGTCTCGCCGAGTGCCCAGAGGTGCGCTTTATGACCACCGCGTCGAACTCGTCGCCGCGTTCCGAATCGCCGACGTCCATTACCCCACGGTCCAAAACCGCACGATCCAGGAAGCCAGAAGACGGGGCACTGCGCCGTCGGCAGACGCTGAGTGTGGTGGCCGCCTGTGTCGCCATCTTCTGCGCCTACGTGCCGCTGACCGCGGTGGCGGTGGCGCTGCCGTCCATCCAGGCGGATCTCGGCGTGTCGACCAGCGAACTGACCTGGGTGCTCGACGCGTTGGTCCTGACCATGGCCGCCTTCATCCTGCTGTCTGGAACGCTGGGCGAACGGCACGGACACAAAAGGGTTCTAATCGGAGGCCTCTCGCTCATCTGCGGCGGCTCCCTGCTGGGCCTGTGCGCCGGTTCGTCGGTGGTCCTGCTGTGGACGGCCCAGGCCGTCCTCGGGCTGGCCGCGGCCTCTCTCCTCGCGTCATCCCTCGCCGTGGTGTCCCATGCTGTTCCGGACCCTCATCGACGTGCGAAGGCGATCGCCGCGTGGGCCTCGTCGCTGGCGTCCGGCCTCGTCGTCGGACCATGGCTGAGCACCGCAGTCATCGACGCGATGGGTGCACGATGGACATGGATCTACGCCGGGGTCGCGCCCTTCGCCCTCATCGGCCTGCTGATCGCCGGTATCGGCGTCGAGGAGACGCCGCGGCGCACAAGCCGTGCCCTCGACGCGCCGGGGCAGGTCACGGCCGCCCTAGGGATCGCTCTCCTCGTGTTCGCTGTGATTGAGGGACCGGGCAGCGGATGGAACTCGCCACGAGTGGTGGGCGGTTTCGTGCTCAGCGCCGCCACTCTGGCCGGATTCGTGTGGCGAGAGAGTCGCACGGCCTCGCCCATGCTCGACCTGCGACTGTTCCGTAGCCGGCACTTCGTGGCTGCCTGCATCGTGGCCGTGTTGGTGATGTTCGGCCTGGTGGGAACACTCTTTCTGCTGAGCCTCTTCTTCGGCGGCCTCCAGCAGGAACCGGTGGGTGCCGTCGCCCTGCGGTTCCTGCTGGTCACCGGGCCCATCGTGATCACCGGCCCGGTGGCCGCCCGCACGGCCCAGCGTCTGCACCCGCGCGTGCCGCTGATAGTCGGGCTCGTGCTGGGGGGTGCCGGCATGCTCAGCCTGATCGGGCTGTCCCCACACAGCATCCTCGGCGACGTCTGGTGGCGGCTCGTCGCGATCGGCGCGGGTGTCGGTCTCGTCCTTGCCTCGATGACCGCGATCGCAGTCAGTGCGGTCCCCACACCCCTCGTGGGCGTGGCCGGCGCCGCGACCAACACCCTGCGACAGACCGGCGGCGCGCTCGGTCCGGCCGTGCTGAGCGCCGTGGTCACCAGCCGGGTCCACACCCAGCTGCCTCACGAACTCGCTGCACGTCAGGTGAACCCAGAAACCGCGGACCGAGCGCAGTCCCTGCTGAACCGAGGCGGCCTGCGGGCCCTGGGGGAACTGCCTCCCGAACCGCAGACTCGCGCCGTTGTCACTGCGGCGGGCCGAGCCTTCACCGACGGCATCCACCTGGCCATGGCGTTGAGCGGGGGGACCCTCCTCGCCGCCGCTCTACTCGCGGTGGTCGCCCTGCGGCCAGACCCGGCCGCAGCGTCGCGACGGGTCTCAGGACGCATTCCCTCCCAGAACCCCCCTTCCTCGGACCGGAGCACCAGCTCCCGGCAGTGAAGGTCGACCAGGTAATTGCGGTCACGTACCACCGACGGCTTCCTGAGGACCCCGGCCGCGAGCATCAACGAGGACACTCTGCCGACACCCCACAAGGACGGGCAAGCCAAACCAGTCGGCGAAATGACCAGTCGATGATGAGGTAAGCACCTCGTAGCGGCTCACCACCAGTGGCAAGGGTCACGTCCGCGGGAGTGGTGTAGCGACGGCCACTCGGTGATCTCGTTTTGAGGCTATGCGGTGAGCTCGGTGGGCAGGGCGGTGTCGTCGGTTCCTGACTCGATCGGGTGGAGGAGGGTCTTGGCGAGGAGTTCGCGGCCCATGTAGCGGCGGGCCTCGGTCCATTCGTCGTTCTGCTCGGCCAGGACCGCTCCGACGAGGCGGATCAGGGCGGTGCGGAAGATGCCGACCATGTCGGTGCGTCGGCGGATTTCTTTGTTCAGCCGTACCTGCGGATTGTTCGACCCGATCTGCCGCCAGATCTCACGCGGGAACGCGGTGAAGGCCAGCAGATCGTGCTGGGCGGTGTCCAAATGGGCTACGGCCTTGGGGAACTTGGCTTACAGCGCTTCCAGGACATGCCTCATCTGGGCTTGAACGGCGTCGGTGTCGGGCTGTTCGAAGATGGTCCGAAGCAAGGTGGCCACCTGTCCGCGTACTTGTCTGAGTGGCCCTGGCAAGATTTTCGTGAAGCGGGGCTGTGCCACCGTGCGCCGGTGACACCCCGCGTACGAATTATGTCGCCGCATTGTGGCCAAGTACGCACGCGCCGCCTGTTGGCAGGAGTGCGTACGGCGCACTCCGCCCCGCCGGTCCACGAGCCTCGACCCGTATCTGGAGTATCTGAGGCAGCGATGGGAGGAAGGCGAGCACACCGCGACTGTGCTGCACCAGGAGATTGCCGCCAAGGGCTACGGCGGCCACTACCAGCGGGTCAAGATGGCCATCGCGCCGCTACGCCGCGGTCTTCCGATCGACACGCCGCGCGAGCGGCCACCATCGCCCCGCCAGGTCGCCCGATGGATCACCACCACACCGCCGAAGCGCGGCCTGCACCCCACCGAGGCACTCCGTCGGCTGCTTGAACACTGCCCGGAGCTCGACCAAACCCACGCTCTGGCAAGGCAGTTCGCGGCCATGCTCGATGCCCTCGACGCCTCCGCTCCCGGCCTGGCTCGACCAACTCGCGGCCTCTGGCCTCTCTGCCTTGGCGAGCCTGGCCAACGCCATCCGCGAAGACCAGCTGGCGGTCGTACAGGGGATCACCACCCCGTTCAACTCCGGCGTCAACGAAGGCCGCATCACGGACCTGAAGCTCCAGAAACGGATCATGGCCAGCCGCGCCGGCGTTCCGCTCCTGCGCCACCGCGTCGTCCTCATCGCACACCGCCGACGCCACTATCCGTGACGGAGCGTCACCGGCGCACGGTGGCACAGCCCCGCTTCACGAAAATCTTGCCAGGGCCACGTTCACGTGTACGCCGACACCGCGCCTACCGCATCGGCCAGGACAAGCCTGTCCAGGTCCACAAACTCCTCGCAGAGGAAACCGTGGAGGACAAGGTCGCACAGCTCCTCGCAGCCAAGCGCACTCTCGCCGACAACGTCGCCGGCTCCGGAGAGGCCGCCCTGACCGAACTGTCCGACGCCGAGCTCGCCGAACTCGTCGCCTTGGGGAGGCAGACATGAGCCCTTCCATTACCGGCCAGCGCCGCGCGCCCGCCTGCGGCAAGCGCGCCTTCGCCGCCACTTGGTGGGGCCAGGCATGGGGGACAGCCCTGGAGGACTCCACCCTGGACTCGGGGCGCCTGTCCCGCGGACGCACCCGCGCCCGCAAAGGCATGGTTGGCTCCGTCACCATCGCCCCCGGCCAGGTCAAAGCCGCCGTCCAGGGCAGCAGTCCCCTCCCCTACCGCTCCGTCATCCACTTGCCCGTCCTCACCGACGCCCACTGGGACACGCTCCTCGACACCATCGCCGCACGCGCCGGGCCCCTTCAGAACCCTGCCACTGGACGGCGCGACCAACATCGCCGCAACTCTGCGATACAACGCCCGCAACGCAGTCCGCCCGCTCCCCCTGCCCGGCCTCAAATATTCACGAAACGGACGCCCGTCGACTACACCGAAGCCCTGGGCGGAGAAGCGAGACCGGTCAGCGAGACCGATTCACCATCAGATCACAAATTGCTTCCAGATCGTCGATGTCCTCTCGCTCCACGTCAGCTCGCACGCGGAGCTCCTTGAGCCATCGCATGGCGGCGTCCAGATATGCGCCTGCCACTCGGTTCGTCCATTGTCTGCCACCTGCCTCTTCGATCAATGCTGCCAGCTTTTCGCCCTCTTCACGCAGGTCCTCGCCCGGGGGAAGGGCATACCGATCTGCGAGTTCCTTCGCGGCCGGAGTACCCGACGCCAGTGCGGCGACGACCGGCATGGACATCTTGCGGCGATTAAGGTCCATGAAGACCGGCTTTCCAGTGAGATTACTGTCGCCCCAGATTCCGAGGAGGTCGTCCTCCAGTTGGTATAACATGCCGAGGTCGTGACCGAAGGAGGCGAACCTCCTGATGTCGGTGTCGTCGGCGTGGCCGAACAACGCACCCAGCCGACAGGCGCAGGAGAACAGGGATGCTGTCTTGCCCGAGATCATTTCCGCACATTCTGCTATCTCCACATGTCGCCTTTCTTCGAAAAGGAGATCGAGACTCTCGCCTATCGCCAACTGGACGAGTGTTTCGAACAAACTGACCGACGCCGCTCGGGCGATTTCAGGAGGTCCGTCAGATCCGGAAAATGCTTCAAAGGCGAGGAATATCAAACCGTCGGCTGCGCCTGTTACGGGTCCGCGGCCGAAAACTCGCCACGCCGTAGGGCGATGCCGTCGGATATCGTCGGAATCAAGAACGTCGTCGTAGAGCAGCGATAGGGCGTGCACCATTTCGACAGCTGCCGCTGCCGGCAGAGCCCGGCGGGGGTCGCTGCCCGCAGCGCGTGCACAGAGCAGCGCTAGCGCCGCTCTTATGTGCTTGCCGCCATGGCGCGGGTTCGCCGTGTAGTCGTCGGACCAACCAAACTGATAGGCCGTGATCCGGCTCGCAGTTCCACCCAATGCCTCGATCCACCGGCGCAATTCGGGAGCACATGTTTCGATTGTCCAGCCGAGAACTCTGTCGCCTCTTGTCATCGTCAACTTGACCAGCCTCATGCAAATGGCATGGCCGGTGGTTCACACTCGGCCATCTCTTGATTAGATCCGCTCCGCATTTTGCGATCTTGCTGCGTCAGCCGCACCACCCAACGTCGGCCCCATATACAGGCACGATAGGCTTCGGTCGCCGATCGGTTCGCCGTGTGTCCTGTCTTTCCTAATGTGCTGAGCCCGTTCAGTCGAAAAGCGGGATTAACCATCAATTCCCGTACGGCCGCGGTGTTGGCGCAGATGTCCTTTGGACCTCAAATCTGACCTCATCGCGCGGAGTCGGTAGTCTGTCTTTTATTTTTTCCCAAGGCGCCGGCGTGTCGAAGACATGTGCCCTTCCTTGGGAGTAGAGCTGAGCGTCCACCTCTTTGAGCCGGCGTAGTTGTTCGGGCTCGTACGGTGCATGCACCACGGCCGGAGGAGCTGGGTCGTTCGCCGCAGTCAGCAGTGCGTTAACCGCAGCACGGCCGCTCTGGTTCGCACCCTCCATCGTGGCAAGATTCACCGGGCACCTTACGTAGTCTCCGGCCATGAACAGGTTGGATGCTCCGGTGGCGGCTTGCGGCCTCAACCGCCAGGATCCCTTCGTATTGATCATCAGAGGTTCTTCGTTCCAGGCCGGGCCTGGGCCGTCCAGACCGTGTACCGCCGGGTCTAGGTGCCAGGAGTGCACCAAAGACGATTTCGCTACACTCTTGCTCCCGTCATCCAGCGCCTCACTAAGCTGAGCCCAGACCTCTGCTGCAACCTCGGCCCGTGTGCATTCCCGTGCTGGCTTTCCGTACAAAATTCCGGGAGTGTCCCATGCCGAGATATCGACGGACAGGCAGTCTTCGACAGTCCCATCACCGTATGTGGAGGGAAAATGAACGTTCCAGAACTGTGCCTGACTGATGGACGTCAGGGCCCAGGGCGAGTCGAGGTAAATTACATGACCGTGGGCTATGGGAGTGCGTTCCCTGAGGTAGAACTGGATCCCGACCATCCAGTCCGTATGCAAATCAGACACGGTAGTGAGTCGATGGTCGGCCTGGGCGAGTCCGCGTTCCAGCAAGCCTCGAACTCGTTCCACAGGCAAAGCGCAGACGTACCAGTCAGACTCCAATTGACGGACGCGGCCCAGAGAATCTCGTAGAGTCACTCCCTTAATCTGTCCGTTTCGGACGGTCAGACGTTCGGCCCTATATCCAAACTCGAGACGCACGCCTCGACCAGTCAGGCAGTCGGTCCACGGGTCTATCCACGCGGTGTTCGTAGGAGCATTTAAAACGCGGTCTGCCGCGGCTTCCCCCTGCCCCAGAAACCCGTGCACCATGGCTTCGATGAATCCCCCTACCGTGTGGGTGCTACTTGCCTCGGCCCGAGCGGCAACGACCATACGCGTAACACCCACAACACAGAGCTTCCGGTATTCCTCCGAGGCTTGCGCGGCTCGGGTAAATTCCCACCACGACATATTTTCCCACTGACCCAGACGGCGTTCTTCACTGCTGGACATGTAGACCATGACACGGTTCGCGAAGTACAGCAGTTCAGGGCTGAGCCCCTTTCCATTTCCAAGTTCCAAGCCAAGTGACCGCAGGATCTGCGCCGGATTTCGGGGACCTGTTTCAGTCGATACGTCGATCATTCTCTCGCCGACCCTGCCTGAACGTGCGAGCATCACCTCGGGTGCTTCGCAAAGATTTCCGTGCACGCCGTCAGAGAGGTTGCGATACGGTATGCGGCGCATCGTGTCTGGAAGGCTTTTATAGAAGCTCGGGAAAAATCGGAATCCATGCTCAGCTGGGAGATCGAGACGCCCGCCTATGCCCGTCCCAGGAAGGGAGGTGCTGCGGGCTTTGCCTCCCCACCCTGCAGGTTCGAATACCGTGACGTCATATCCTCTTTCGTTCAGCTCCATGGCGGCAGTGAGCCCCGCTACCCCCCCTCCCAGAACAGCTACTGTCTTCTGCCGTCCAGCTCTCGTTCTCACTATGTAAGCCAATCCATGAAGTCGCTTACTAACCACTTCCGACAAAAAGAGAGGAGCGACAACGGCTGGGCGAGATCGATCGGGACCGCGCGCGCCGTCGTCGGCGGGCCGCCAGGTCCCGATCCACCAGCGCCCGGTCCCAGGAGTGCCGACCCTCGACGACCGCGCCCGCATCGGTGCGGGCGCATACGTGATCACCATCGAATGACGTCCATCGCAGCAGCGGCCACCCCTCTCAACGCATCACACCCAGAACTTGACGGCCTCGAGCCAGCGCGTGTTCTCCAGGGCGCCCCCGAAGATGTACCTGGGGCGCGACTGGGTGCAGCCCTCGCTCCCCCAGTCGTAGCCGTGGACCTTGGTCGTCCGGCAGACCCGGCCACTGCCGATGTTGATAGCGAAACCTGTCATATAGGGAGCGCCCGACTTCGTGCTACCGACATAGTTGTTCCTGCCGTCACCGATGACGGCCGTCCACTGTGGTTCCCACTTGCCCTGGCCGTTGGCCGACTTGGCGTCGTGCACGAAGGCGTTGGCGGCCGAGCCGTTGCCGCCGTACACCGCGATGTTGAGAGCCTGGATCGGGTGGCTCCCGCTGGTCGTTCCCGCGAGCGTGCCGTCGCATACGGGCTTCTGCCAGCCCTGTCCGGAGAGGTACGCGCGGTAGCAGATGTGGCGCCCTGACGGGTCGCTCCGATGGAGCCGGTTCACCGCGGTGGCGGCGGTGTCCTGGGCGGGCTTCGCGGTCACAGTGGCCCGCGGCGGCTTCGCGGTCACGGTTGCCTGCGGCGGCTTCGCGGTCACGGTGGTGCCTCCCGCTCCTCCTGCTCCGCCCGCTGTTCCTCCGTTCTTCGGGGCCTTCGCACTCTCCGAGGCCCACGGCTTGGCAGACGGTGAGGTGGCTGTCGCGCTTGGCGGGGCGCTCTCGGACGAGGAGGCGGCAGGCGCCGTGACCACCTCCAGAGGGTTCCCCTTCCTACTGCTCGAACGGGCGGCCTGCTTCTGGTGCTCTCCCTTGTCCGATGCGCCGCTGCCCAGGACCACCAACGGAACGATGACCAGGGCGGCCACGCCGAGCGCCACCAGCCCGACGGCCAGGGGTTTGTGAAGCAGACCAGGCGACTTGTACTCCTCGTCCGACTGACGCCTCCCCTTCCCTGGAGCGACCTTCGGGCCGAGGCGAACGACGGGCAGTGGAGGCGTGGTGAGCTGCGGCGGCTGCTCGGGTGTGGGCGCCGGGACGTCGAAGCATTCGGCACCGTCTTCGTTGTTGTCAACGGTGCCGGTGCCGGTGTCATCGAGATCGTGAGGCACGGCAGGCTCGGGCGGGAAACCCGGCTGTGCCCGCTGCTCCTGCTCCTCCTGCTGCTGCTGCTCCAGAAGGCTGCTCGAACCGTCCGGGGCGACCTCGACGTACGCCACGTACCCCGCGGCGGGATCGGAGATAGTCGCCCTCACGCCGGCGTTCAGGTCACGTGCGTACTCCTGCAGCCTGTCGAGGATCGCAGCGTCGAGCGACTCCCCTTCCGCGACCGGAACGGGTTCTCCGTCGATGGCGGCCGAGCCGTCACCGGAGATGACCACCGCGGGGCGTGGCGCCGGCTCGGGCGGCTCCCCGGCGGATTCCGGCTTGCTGAGATCCGGCCGTTCCTCCGGCACGGCGTCATCATCTCCCGTGCTCCGCTCGTCGAGTTCTTCCTCTTCACCCCGGCTCATCGCTCTTCCTTTCTGGCGCTGCCCGGCCGAATGACCCCGGTCGGGAACGTCGTACGGTCCCCGGGTGTCGCAACGGGCGCCGTAGCGGAACGGTTCAATCCCTCGGCCGACGGGACAGTGACGATCCGAACGGGCAGTGACTGGCGGTCAGGCGGCCGCTGCTGACGGGCTGCTACGTCCAGTCCGAGGGGTGAACGGCCGGCTATGAAGCTTCCATGCGTTTCGCCGTCCTGGGGCCGGTCCGAGCCTGGAGCGGCGAAACGGAACTGGACCTTGGTTCGCCACAGCAGCAGGCCGTCCTGGCGGCGCTGCTGCTCCGTCGGGGGCGCGCTGTCGCACTCGCCGAGCTCCTCGACACGGTCTGGGCTGAGGAGCGGTCCGTGGCTGCCGTTTCCAGTACAAGGGGCCGAAGATGACGAGAGTTCAACTCCCGGGTCAGCTCGTCGTGGTACGTACGGCCGCTGGCGTTGGCGGTCGTACCGTCGTGGAGGCCGGTCGGGCTGGTCCGCGTGGAGAGGGTGAACCAGGCGTAGCGCTCCACGAAGCCCAGGCTGTCAAGCATCTGTGTCGACGACGTGATGAAGGCGGTCTGTTCCTGCTCGCCGGGGTAGCGGGGAGTGGGCCGGGAGAAGTCGATCAGGCCGTACTCGGTCAGCCAGATCGGCCTGTGGTCGCGGTCCCAGACGGCTTACAGATAGCCGCGCAGCTGGTTCGCGGCGTCCGGGCCGAAGCGGAGCCGTGCCAGTGCCGCGGGATGAAGGCGACGCGCAGGTGGCGGATGGCGGCTCCCTTCATGAAGCGGTCCAGCCAGCCGCCGCCCAATTCGGCGTTTGCGGCGACCGCAGGTGCGCCCAGGCGCAGGCCTGCGGCCTCCGACTTGGGCCACCGGTTGAGGGCTTGCTTGGGCGTCATTTTGGACTGTCCTGCGTTGTCGTGCTCGTTGCAGCCGAGCAGTTCGATGGTGCCGCCCTGGGTCGTAGCGTTCAATTCGGCGTCGGTGACGGAGCCTGGGCCCCAGATCATCGGGACGTAGTGGACGCCGCCCGGCTTGGTGACCGCGCCGGTGGAGGCGCCCGAGGCGGCGAGCGCCTGGGAGGCAGCGTCGACGGGGTTGAGACTGAGGCTCTTGCGGAGCGGGGCGGCGATGGTCGCGGAGGCGGTGACCGGGGCGGGCTGGGCAGAGACAGGGTCCAGTGGTGCCGGTTCCGAAGGCGACGGTCAGGCCGCTGCACCTGGTGCACTGGTACACGACCTTGTTGCCCGGCTCGGCGTCCTGCTTCGACCAGTTGCACGCCGCGGGCACTGCTGGTTGACCATGTCGCTGTGCGGGGTCTCCGCGTCCCGGTTCGGGTTGACACAGACGAGCGGCTGTCCGGTGGTCGGATCCTTGGTCAGGTCATCGGCCGGGCAGGAGGACAGGAAGTCCTGCGCACAGCCGGCCACCGCGCGCTCGCCGCTCGCTGGCGGCGTCACGTCGTTCGGTGTGATGGTGACCGGCGCGGCGACAGCGTCGACGCAGCTGACGTCGTACCAGGGCGTCAGGGAGTCGGCAGGGTCGAATTGAACTCGACCCGTTCGGTGAGCTGTTGCCCGACGGAACAGCGGTGGGCATACGGACCGCAGTCGCCGACGGCGCAGTGGAACGTGCCCCCGACGTCACCACCGCACCCCTGACGGGCTAAGAAGGTGCCGCGCCCGTGCCCGGCGCCCTCGTGCTCGGGATGCCCTGATCGTGGCGGACTGCCCCGGGTCCAGCGTCGGCAGCCCAGTGATCGCCGCCGAACCGTCCGCGTTGACCTCACTGCCGACCCAGATACGGCTGCCGGTGCGGTCCTGGAGGGTGATGGTGTGGTCGGCGATGTCCGCGGTGAGGGTTCCGTCGATGATCGTACCGCTGCTTGACCGGTGGGTCTGGATCGCTACGGCGGTACCGGAGACTCCAACTATGACGAGGAACGGGGCCTGAAGGATTGAGGCGCGTCTGCGCATACGGGGTGCCTCTCCGTCGGAGGCGCGCGTGGTGATGGTGATCGGCGGTCAGGTTTCGCCGCCGGGGGCACGACGGACGGGTATGGGGGATGGTTCACTCGTCGGCGCGGATGTCAGGGAGGCCGCACGGGATTCGTCGCGGGCTACGGCACCTCGGGTTCCGTCGCCGGTTCGAATCCCGTCGGCAACGGCAGCAGACCGGCGGGCAGGGACATCGTGGGAGGGGGCGGAGTGCCGCCCGCCGGTCGGGGCAGATCCCGACGGGAGTACCAGCCGTCCGCGTCGGACGCCGGCGCGCGACGCCGTAGCAGGCCCTGCGGCGCGAACCGTTCCGGACCGAAGGCCGGCCTGCCGTGCTCCTTGCGCTGCGTCACGCCATCGCGTACCCCGACCCCGGACATGTGAATTCCTCCCCGTTCCGCCGACCGGGCTGTATCGGCCGGCTGCCGGTGCCGGTTCGAGACATGCAACAGATCGCGTGTGCCGCGTGGTTCAACGCCGCGGGCGCCGGGCGAACGGTACCGACGGTTCGAGGCGGCCGAAGAGCTGCCTCTTTACGAGAGTGGGCATGTCGCCGAAGTCCCGGACAAGTTGACGGGCGACGGGCAGTTCGGGGCAGCAGTCTTGAACTGTGCGGGCGGGGGCTTGAGCGTGACGCGTCGGCGCAACGGCCGCACCCTCCGGAGTGCGGCCGTGTGAGTCACGCCAGTGGGATGTCCCGGTCAGCGGCGCACGAGGTGCGACTGCTCCGGGGCCTTCGCCTTTGAGGACGACGCCGCAGCACTGGAACTCGGCTGCTGAGCGTAGTACGCCTGGTCATGCATCGTCGGGTTGTAATACGCCGCGTTGGCCTGAGTCGGCAGGGAGGAGTGGGACGACCGGGTGTCGGGCGTCTCAAGCCCGGGTTCGACATCCCCCATTTCGTATCCGATGTTTGTGCGCGGGTGCTGGTACATCGGGCCACCCCGACCCTGTGGGGTATGCGCCAGGTTGATCCCGGTTGAGAGGGCGGTTCCGTAGGTACCCAAACCGCTCGATATCGTGGCGGCGACGGATCCAGTGGGGACCAGAGCAGCGGTGAGGTTGGCTCCCAATGCGCCGAACCGGGCCGCCGTCGCAGTCGTCGTCCACGCGTCAGTGGCCTCGCCGGCACCGTGGGCCTTGTACGCGTGGTACAGCTCGGTCCCGACCGCGACCCCCTGAGCGCCGACTCCTATCGCGTTGGTGATCATCTTGGCCTTGCCCTCTGGTACGAGGTTGGCGGCACCCTGGATTAGGGTCGGCACGATCTCGACCAGAGCTTTCACGATCTTTTTGCTGTTCTCTGCGACCCACTTTGTCGCCTGCTCGTCCCAGCGTGAGACTTTGGGGATCCGAGGGTTGTTTGTGGTGACCGCATAGAAGCTCTTGCTGGCCTGGTCGTACATGCCGACCTCGGCGCCCTTGAAGAGCGTAGGGGCGGAATCTTCCGGCACTTCCTTTCTCGACTCTTTGGCAATGGCCTTGCCCTTCCCTTTGTCAGTCACCTCGACAGAGTGAAAGGAACTGGCGTTGGAGTCGCGGCTGTCGTCTGATCCCTGTGAACGTGGCATGTGATCCTTCCTTCTGAGTGGCGGTCGCCGAGTACCACTTCCGTGAAGGCGGCGAACTCGGTGCGACCATTCGGTTCGTGTCCGCTCGGCCGTTACAACGCTGTCACTGGAGCTTCGGTTCACCTCCTTTCCCTTCAAGTTCCGTTTTTTCGCCAGCCTTGTCGACATCACGCCGGGGGTGGAGGAGGCGGCCCGAACGGATCCATGGCGTCGACCTTGGGCGCTTCTTTCGGGCGATGCATGCCTGGCTTGCATCCGGCGAAGGGGCCCTGAGGGTCTCGCAGGGCGGTCATGGCGGTCGTCAGATAGTCACGGTGCCAGGTGGCGGGACCGACCACCGCGGAACCCGGGCCGGTCAGTTCACCCCACGCGAGCCACAGGGAGTGGAGTTGCGCGACCGCTTCGGGGTGCTCCCACCAGCGCCCGCACCAAGGCGCCGTCGACGTGATCTCCCTGCCGTAGACGGGGAGTAGCACGTGGTGCGTCCACAGGGTCAGCTGGCGCAGCGAGTTGGCGTAGGCGGGCCCCTCCAGATAGAGGATGAACTGCGGTGGCGACAGGGGTTTTTCCCGAGGAGCCGCGTCGTCCCCGCCGGCACTGGGTTTCTCGCCGGGAGGTGCGTTGCCTCCGGCTGCTGGGACGTCGGGCTTCTCCGTCTGTGTGGTCGACATGGCACTCCTGCTGTCGTTCGGCGGGGCTTTCGGTGGGGACGAGGTGTCACGCGTCGGGCCGTACCACCCCCAGAATCCGCATCGAGGCCGCCGGGGACTCGTACACGTACCGCCCCGGCCGCGGCGCGGAGATGATGTTCCCTCGCCCGACGTAGATGGCCACATGGCTCGCGTCGGAGAAGTAGATGATCAGGTCCCCCGGGCGCATGTCCACGATCGGGATGTGCTTCAGCTGGGCCCACTGCATCTCCGACGTTCGGGGGATCGTGACGCCCGCAGCCAGCCACGCCTGGCTGGTGAGGCCGGAGCAGTCGTAGGAGTCGGGGCCCTCGGCACCCCAGACGTAGGGCTTGCCGATCTGTCGGCTGGCGAAGGCGATGGCCTTCTTACCGGCGGGCGTCGCCTCGGTGCCGATCTTCTTGAGGATGCCTGTCCTCTCCCACTCGGCCTGGGCCTGTTCCGACCGCTGCTTCTCCAGGTCGGCGAGGCGGGCCCGCTCCTTGGCCGCGAGCGAGGATTCCAGCGCCTTCGCCTCGGTGATGTGCCGCTCGATCGTCGTGCGCTGTGTCGCCATCGTGCGGCGGCTCGCCCGTAGTCGCTTCAGTTCGGCCGCCGCCTCGTCCGTGCGGCGGCGCAGGACGGACTTCGTCGTCTTCAGATCGGTGACGAGGTTCTGTGTCTTCTGCTGGGCCTGGAGCGCCACCACCCCGTTGTTGAGGGCCTGTTCGGGGTCGCCCGCCAGGGCGAACTGGAGCTCGGCGGGCATGCCGCCGCCCCGGTACTGGGCCCTGGCCGCCGCTCCGGCGTAGGAGTTGAGGCGAGTCAGTTTCCCCTCGGCCGTGCGGACCCGGGAGTTGAGTGAGGCGACACGGCTCTGCTGTGCCTTCACCTTGACGTCGGCCGCGTCGTACTTGTCGGTCGCCACCTCCGCCTGGTGGTACAGGCTCTCCAGCTTGTCCTGTACCTCGGTGAGGGTCTGAGGGTCGGCTCGGGCGCCCTGTTGGCTCACCGCCGTCAGGACGCAGGCCAGGGCGACGGCTGCCGCCGCCCGGTGGCTGTGGGTGCGCAGAGGCCGTCTCATCTGAGCCGAAGATCCCTTCGTACGCGTCGGTGAGGATGCCTGACACAACGGGCGCCACCCGTACGGCGGTTCAATGAAGATGGGACGGCGTGAACCCACAGCGCGCGGCGGACGTTGTGCGCGAAGAGGTACGACGGCCGGTGAAGGGGACCGTATGGACGCCAAGTTGCTGCTGTTCGCCTTGTGCACGGGGGTGGGTCTGGGGTTCCTCCTTCTGGCCGTACGGCAGTTGGTGGCCGTGGCGCGGCTGTGGGTGCGGGGAGTGCTCGTGACGGGCACGGTGATCCCGCGCATCGCGGGCGACCGGCGGCGGACCGGGCTGGTGCTGTTCACCGACCACCTGGGACGGCCCGTCATCGTCGACACCGGCGCGTACGGGCCGTTGCGCGGACTGCCGCGGGTCGGCGGGACGGTGCCCGTGTGCTACCCGCGGAACCGGCCCGCGGCGGCCCGGCTCTGGACCCCGCGGTATCTGCTGTCGCCGGCGTTCGGTTGGTTCCTGACATCAACGGTGGTGTTCGTGTGCGGAACCCGGCTGACGCGGTGAGCGGGCGCGAGGCGGCCGGTGCCGGGCGGGTCCGGGACGTCGATGTACTGCGCAGATTTGCCCTCGTCGGCATCCTGTTCCTCAACGCCCAACTGATGGCGGGTCCTCGCACCCCGCTCGGCGTTGGTCCGCACACCTCCGGCGCCTACCGGGCCACCGCCTGGGCGGTGGCCGCACGACCACCCTCTACCAGCGGCTCTCGTTCCCCTTCGGCTACAGATTCGCCCCCCGGCAACGCTCCGCCCGGCAGCCGAACAGCGGGTCCGCCGCGCACCATCTTGGGCGTACGGCAGGGCTGTTCGGCCTCTGGTTCCTGCACGCGGTGCTGCTCTTCAGGGCGACATCCTGATGACGTACGCCGTCCTAGGACTGGAAGGTCGTCGTACGGTGGCTGCCGGTCGGTCTGGCCGATGGTGTGGTCACCGCCTGCTCTGCGCACGGGCCGCTGGACAGCCGCTGGTTCCTGGTCGGACACGCGGTGTCGCCGCTGACCGCGCCCGCGCTGACGGCGTCGTACGCCTGCGGCCTACTCCTGCTGCTCACGGGCGCGCGCCCGGCGGCGGCGCGGGTGCTGGTCGCCTCCGGGCGCATGGTCCTCACCCCGTACCTCTCGCAGTCGCTGGCCCTCGCGTTCGTCCTCACCGGTCACAGCCTCGGGCGACACGACCGGGTCGGCACCGCCGTCGTCCTGGCCGGGTGTGCGCTGCCCCACGGCAGCCAACTCACCCTGGAATCAAGGCTGATGGAGCGAGTGCGGTACGGGCCGGCCGAGCTGGTGCTGCGGACCGTCACGCTCGGACGGCGCCCCGGTCGCTCTCCTTCCCCAGGCTCAGGCCCGGCAGCAGCCGAGCCGCTGCGCGTTCCGTGATCGCCGCCGTCTCCGCCTTCGCCGCCGCCGAGATCTCGGCGGCGCCGGGCTCCTTGTACCAGGGGCGCAGCCGGATCAGGGCCGGTTTGACGCCGGTGGCGAGGAGCAGGGCGGTGCCCTTGGGCAGGGCGCGGATCCGGTCGGGCGGCAGGACGGACTCCTGGCGGTAGGAGTACGAGCGTGAAGTGCCGTCCTTGCTGCGGGAGATGCTCGGGGTCCTCACGTCGTGCTGTCCGACCAGGGTGGAGATCTTCTGCACGAAGTCGGCGTCGTCCAGGCCCGCGCCGAGGAGTTTGACGGTCGCCGCGCTCCACAGCGCGTCCATGCCGACCTCGCCCCACACCCGGGCGCCCTGACGGTAACTCTGGAGCAGGGTCACGACGTTGATGCCGCGCGAGCCGAAGTGGGAGTACAGGTCGGGGAGATCGGAGATGCGGCACACGTTGGCCGCCTCGTCGAGGACCGCGGTCAGCGGCGGGTCGAGCCGGCCGCCCATCCGCTCGGCGGCCACGACACCCGCCCGCATCGTCGCGTCGGCGAGACCCGCGATGACACCGGCCGCCGAACCGCCGCCGTCCTTGGACAGCAGGTAGAGGGTGTCGGTGCCCAGGACGTGCTCGTGCGGGCGGAACTCCGGGAGGTGCGGGTCGGGGGTGACCCACGCGAGGATCTCGGGGTCGAGGAGGCAGGCCGCGGTCTGGCGGGCGGTCTCGTAGATGCCGTCCCGGGTCTCCACCGCGCCGCGCACGGTGCCCTGCAACTGCTCGGCCATCGCGACGAGTCCGACCTCGCGGAGCAGGTCGATGGGGGTGCGGTCGGCGGGATCGGCGAGCCAGGCCAACACTTCGGTCAGCGGGGCCCGGCCGCGGGCGGCGGCCAGGAACAGCGCGGTGAGGGTGTTCTGGGCGGCCGAGATCCAGAAGTCCTTCTTCGCGGTGTCGTCGTTGACGGACGCCACGAAGTGACCGGCCATCCGGCGGGCGCCCTCGATGGTGTGGCACTCGCCGAGGATGTTCCACCACATGGCGCGCGGGGCGTGGGCGATGCCCTGCGGGTCGAACGTCCATACCGTGCCCGCCTTTTCCCGCTGGGCGCGGGTGACGGCGTACACGTCGGACTTGTTCGAGGTCAGCAGGACGGCGCCCTGGGCGCGCAGCACCCGGGGCACGGCGATGCCGGTGGACTTGCCGGCCCGGGGCGCCATCAGGTCGAGCTCCACGTCCTCGTAACTGCTGCGCAGTTCGGGGCCCTTGGGGTCGAGGTCGCCGAGGAGGTTGCCGGTCTCGTCGGGGTGGAGCCTTTCGCGGCCCTTGAGGGTGGGGCGCAGTTCGCGGGCGCGGGCCTCGATGCCCTGGGGGCACATGGCGGCGAGTTCACGCTTCCCGGCGAGGCCCTTGGGTGCCCTGCCGCGGTCCATGAAGAGGTTGATGACGAGGACGACAGAGACGGACACCATCGTCAGCACACCGAACATGCCCGCGTAGGTCACGGCGGCCGGGGCGCCCGGCCACAGCGCGGCCGGCCCGGCGGAGAGCAGGGTGGAGACGGTGGACAGGGCGAACGGCGGGGCGTCCCAGCCGTAGCCGGCGAGACCGGCGCCGAAGGTCCCGCCGGCCCAGACCATGGTGAACGCGAGGATGCCGAACGCGGCCAGCGCGGCGACGGCCCACTGCACCTGGTCACCGGGGTCGGTGCCGCGGGGTCCGCTCACGCCGTCCACCCCCCGGCCGACGCCTCCACGGCGGGGAAGCCCGGGTCGCCGGGGAGGGCGAGGGCGGCCGGGCCGCCCGCGAGTGCCGGCGGCGGCCCTTCCTGGGCGGGCCGCGCGACCTCCCGGGCGATGCGGGCGGCGGCCCGCTCGACGGCCGCCTCGTTGGTCGTCCAGCGGGTGTTGGTGTTGTGCAGTTCGCGTTCGGCGTCGGTGATGGCGACCTTGATCGGGATGCCGGGGCGGCCACCGACCTTGATGAGGAAACGGCCGCGGCCCGGAGGTTCGTCGTCCTCGCCCCGCACGCCCCAGCCGGGCGGCGAGGACCAGGACGACACGAGGTCGATCTCGCGGCGGGAGAGTCCGACGACCTTGCCGAGGTCCTCCATCTCGGTCTTCGGCAGTCCGGCGCAGACGACCATGCCGGCCCGCTCGACGAAGCCGCGCGCCTTGGCGCGGTCGGCGTCGGTGCCGAGGGCCTCGGCGTCCTTGAGGGTGTGGGTGATCTTGGCGTCGCCCAGGCCGAGGGAGCGGTTGAGGCGGGTGAGGGCGTCGATACGGTCGACGATGCCGGAGGCGGCACGCAACGGGCGCCACAGCTCGTCGAGGACGGTGAAGAACCAGCGCCGGGGCGCGAGTCCGGCGTCCGCGAGGGCGTGCGAGGCGGCGACCGCGCCGAGGCCGTCGGACCACGCGGCGAGCATCGCGGCGGCGGTGAGCTGGGTGTCGGCCTCGCCGATGCCGGAGATGTCGATGCACACGGCGGGCGCGTTCGCGTCGATCCGGGTGGACGTCTCGGAGGCGAAGGTGTCGCCGAGCGGGCCGTCGAGAATGCCGAGCAGGGAGCGGTGCAGCGGGTCGACGGCGTCTCGGTAGCGGGTGTCGGACCCTCGGTCCAGAGTGACCGCGCGGACCCGGTCGGGGCCCTCGGTGAGGACCCGCAGCACGTCGGGCAGCAGCACGGCGCGGCCGGGCGGGGTGCGTTCGCGCAGGTGGTGCAGGACGGCGGAGAGCACGGACTGCTCGTGGTCGTCCATGGGCCGGCCGCGCACGATGGTGATGAGGGCAGCGACCATGTTCAGCACCCGGCCGTGGGCCTCCGCCTTCAGGACCTCGCCGGCGTCGCCGCCGATCCTCGCGGCGGCCTCCCCCATGGCGCCCGGGTCCAGGACGTTGATGCCGCCCCGGCCGCGGCCGATGGAGATGACCTGGCCGCCGAGCGCGCGGACGGTGTCGGCGTAGTCGGGCTTGAGGTCGCCGAGGACGAGCGGGACGACACCGGTCGCGGCGAGCCCGATCAGCATCCGGTTGACGAGGGTGGACTTGCCCAGGCCCGGCATGCCGAGCATGAACAGGGAGGGGTTGGAGATGTAGCGGGCCCGGGTGAACCAGTTCAGCGGGTCGCCGCAGACCGTGGCGCCGGTGAACAGGTGCTGGCCGAGCGGCACTCCGGTCATGGGCGAGCCCGAACCCGCGGCGAACGGCCACATGCCGCAGGCCTGCACGGTGGTGGCACGCCACATGGTGGGCGGATCCATGTAGCCGACGCGGCCACCGCCGGCGCCCGGCCACCCGCGGGCCGGGACGTACGGCTGCCGGGGCCTGGCCGGGTCCTTCTCCTTGCCGCCGCGCCCACCGCCGGACTTGGCCTTCGCGGACTTCGCGGCGGTCCCGGCGCCGGGTCCGTCCAGGCCGACCAGTCCCGACCCGCCCGCGGCCAGGTCCCGGAGCGCCTCCTCCTCGACCATCAGGTCGGCCCGCTCGGCCAGCTTCTCTTCGCTACGGCGGCTCACAGCGCCTCCTGGAGTTCGTACGGGACGAGGGTCTGTTCCCACGGAAGGATTCCGGCGGGCAGGGTGCAGCTGAACGCGGCTGCCTGCATCCGGTCGGCGGGACGCATCAGCACCCGGGACGCGGCGGTCAGGTTGCGTACGGTGACACTGGCGTCGGCCAGTTCCTCCACGTTGTCGACGGTGACCGTCAGCATCAGCGAGAACTCCACGAGCCCGGCGCCGGCCGCCTCCTCGGCGGCGGTCTGTTCGGCCGCCCGCACCTCGGAGGCCGCGCGCGCCTGGACCATGCCCTTGCCGGACGTGGCCATGAACTGGGCGCTGCGCCGGTCCGCCTCGACAATCCGGGCCGAGGTGGCGGGGTCGATGGCCCGGTAGACCAGGGCGACCCGCTTACGCCGGGTGCCGGGGGCGGCCTCCAGCATGCCGCGCAGCACCGAGGAGCGGACGGTGCCGCGGGGTGCCAGGGTCAGCATCCAGGTCCGGGACACACCGGAGTCGTGCTGGTAGGCGTTCACGGTCTCGACGGCGGCGGCGGGGCCGGCGTCGTCCCACTCCAGGCCCGTACCGCCGTCCTGGGCGCGGGCGTTGAGGACGTCGGCGGCGACGGCGGGGTCGTAGGCCACCCGGACGACCTCGGCGATCCGCTCGACCGACAGCGGGTAGGCGGCACCGCCGCCGGCCGCGGCGAGCCCGCTGAGCAGGCCGGGGATGCGGATGGCCAGTTCGGTCATCACGTCCTCCTTCCTGCGCCGCTGGCCCGCCGGGTTGCCGTAGGTGAGGGTGACGTAGGTGTGCATCTCGGAAGAGGCGCTCGGGTAGTTGTCGACGACCTCCTCCATCACGGCGCGGGCGGCGGCCGGCGCGTCGGGGTGGATGCGCGGGAGCACCTCGTGGGCGAGCCGGGTGCCAGGGTCGGGGGCGGTCTCCACGATCACGGTGGCGCCCTTCAGACCGGGTTCGTGGGAGAGCCGGGCCAGCCACTCGCCCCACAGCGCGACCCACACGTCGACCTGGTCCGGGTCGATGAGCGAACCACCGTCGGGATCGCAGCCCAGGACGATCGTGTACAGGTCACGCTGCGGGTGGTGCAGGATCCCGAACGGACGGTCGTAGGCGTCACGGCCCTCGCTCGCGGTGACCTTGTTGAGCAGCCCCGGCGGGCGGAACCGGCCGCCGGGCCGCGCTGACAGCGGGCCGGAGACGTAGAGGTGCGAGCCCGCGGCCTTCCGGCGCCACCAGCCGACGCGCAGCGCGAACAGCTGGTAGACGTTGCGGCCGTCCTGGGTGCGGATGGTCAGTGGGATGAGGAAGAGCACGACCGGAACGAACACGACGAGCGCCGCGTACAGCGAGATCAGTGACGCCAGCAGGGTGGCGACGAGACCCCCGAAGATCACGAAGGTGCCGACGAGTCCGAGCGGTCCGAGCCCCGCGCGCCTCGGCCTGCGCCAGTTCCCGTAGGTCGGATGGGAGACGGCTTCCGTGGACATGTGACCGGTTTCCTTTCGTGAAGTGACGTGACGCCGGTACGGCGTGGGTCGCGGGCCGGTGGGGAGACCGCCGGACGCCCTGGGGGAAGGGCGCCCGGCGGCCATACGTCGGGGGAGGCGACACTGGGAGGACGTACGGGCGTACGGCCTGGGTGTCGTCGACTCCCCCGGGCTCATTTGTTGTTGCCGAGGTCTCCGTCGCCGCCCTCGACGGCGCCGGAGACGGTCGAACCGGCGGTCTGGGCCACTGCCACGCCCCCGAGGATCGCGATGGCTGCGGGGCCGCCCAGCGCCGCTCCGGCTTCCTTGCCCGCGCCGCTCGCGGCCTTGCCGGCACCGGCCTTGCTCGCACCGCTCGGACCGGATGCGCCGTCCGCGCCGTCCGCCCCGCCTGCACCACCGGCGCCACCGGTGCTGCTCGCTCCGCTCGGACCCGCTTGTCCGCTGCTGCCGGACATGCTGCTCATGACGGCGACCGTCACGGCCCCGGTCGCCAGCTGGCTGCCCGCCTGGCCCATGGAGGCCATCGGATCGCCGGTGCCCATGGCGGCGGTGGCGGGTACGACGAGCTTCAGCAGCGCGGGGAGTGCGATGGCCGAGAGCAGCATCACTCCGATACCGGCGATACGGGTGTTGACGTTGGCGTTCGAGCTGGTCTTGCCCTCGGTGATCATCGTCATGCCGGCGTTCAGCACGAGAGCGACCGCGGGCTTGTAGAGCAGCCAGGAGATCGTCCAGCCGATGTGCTTGCGCCACCAGCCGGCGCCCCAGTCCGTCATCGAGGCCGCGGCGGCCATCGGAAAGGTGCCGAGCATGATCATCATGACGCCGAGCCGGATGTACATCAGGATCGTGTGCAGGATGCCCGCGAGCAGCAGCAGGAAGGCAAGGATCAGCAGCAGGAAGGACTGGATGCGGCTGTTGTCCCCGCAGGCGCCGACACTGTCGAGCGTGTTCTGGACGGAGTTGTTGAACAGGTAGGTGGAGTAGCTGTCCGCGATCCTGGCGGCGGCCAGGCAGATGGTGGTGGCGGCGCCCGACACGAGTACGACGCGCAGGATGCCTTTCAGAGCGGTGATACCCGCGGTGCCCTTGCGCTCCAGCGCCATCTTGCCGGCCGCGAACAGCAGGGAACCGACGGCCAGATAGACCACGATCCACGACGTCTTGCCACTGAGGTCGTGCGAAGTGGTCGTGTCCTCCAGGGTGGGGACACTGTCGGCCAGCCCCGCGAACACCGCGATCGCGGCGGCGAGGATCGATTTCGCGATCAAACCGATGACGGTCCCGACCGGGTCGCCGAGAAAGCTGAAAAACCCGGTGATCGCGTCCGCGAGCGGATTCCCGTTGTTGCAGGCCGCCACGTCAAACCCCCCACAGCGTGTAGCCGACGGCGCTCTGCTCGGGGGCCAACTGCGAGTACAGACCCCCGCTTCCGTCGGGCTGGATCTTCCAGTCGCCACCGCTCCAGCGCACGGAGACACTCGTCCTGGCAAAGCCTTGGTCGTTCTTGATCAACAGCATGACGGTCGCCGCCTCGCCGGTGTACGAGGTCACCCGGAACCCGGCGTAGGACGACGAGACCGGAGCGCCGTCGGAACTGTCCGTGTCCGGCACGGCGGTGCGCTGGAACACGAACAGCCTGCGTCCCTGCCCGGCGACCACCTGCTGGTCGGTGACGGTGCGCCACTCGGATCCGCTCATCCGGGTGGGGATCACGGTGGCGGCCAGCACGGCGCCCATCGGCGTGTGCGCGAAGCACCACCACACGGCGCCCTGGAACTTCGTCGGACCCGCCGAGGCGGATACCGGTACCCGCCCGATGTCGAGCGTGTACCACGTGATGTCCTTGGGCACGGACGCTGGTATCGCGTCGCCCGCGCTGTCGTCGGTACGGCAGCCGCCGGGGCGGCCGTCCTTCCTGGTCACGGTGCCGGACAGCGGGCCTTTGGACACCGACGCCTCGGCACGGCCTCCCGGGCCCGAGCCGGACGTCAGCGTGCCGATCACGCCGAGGACGACGACCAGCGCGAGGAATACCGCCGACGCCTGCCAACTGCGCTGCTTCCAGTACGGTCCGGACTCCTCGGACCGCTGTTCTCCGCGCTTGAAGATGCCCACCGTCGCGCGCTCTCTAGTTGAAGACGAACTGGACGAGCGGACCGGCGGTGGCCACCAGGACACAGCCGCCGAGCACCATGCCGAGGCGGCTCATGTGCTCCGAACTCTCGCCCCGCTTGACGGAGATGGCCATCATCGCGCCGGTGACCAGCACGCCGCAGACACCGGCCGCGGTGCCGGCCCAGGCGAGGATGCCGAGGACGAGGTTCACCTTGGCGGTCAGGTCACCGGGGGCGTTGCTGGTCGGCTGCGGCACATTGGCGGCGAGGAAGGTGGAGGCTTCGTGGAGCATTGCGGACATGAGGGTTCTCCGAGGAGTCGGCGCCCGGCTCGAGCGGTGGGCGAGAAGGTGAACTGGCGGTGTCGGACGGCCTGTCGGCCTCAGGGACCTTGAAGGGTCAGATCGCCGAGGAACGTGACGAGCGGACCGGCCGTGGTGGCGATCACGCAGGCGAGGGCGACGAGGAAGACACCGCGGAAGTGCTCAGCGCCCTCGCCCGGGTCGCCGCGGCGCAACTGGAGCGCCATCTTTATGCCGACGATGATCAGTCCGGCGACGCCACAGGCAGAGGCGCACCAGCAGAGGGTGTTGATGATCAGGTGACCGTCGTCGCCCGGGTCGTACCCGTCGGCCACGTACCGCCTGACAGACAGGAGTCGACTCACGACACGGCTCCCTCGCCGAAGACGTCGCTGCCCACCAGCCGGGCGAGCGTGACGAGTTGCCGAGGGATGTGACTCATCCGGCTGTCCGTGCGCCACGCCGGGATCCACGGCACGCGGTGCACACGGGCGACGGAGCGCAGGACCCGGATGTGGCGCAGCAGAGTGAGCGGCAGCCGCCCTGGGGCGTCGGCGACGAGCACCACGGACAGCAGTTCGAGTCCCTGCGGGGCCTTGCCGTCCTTGAGCGCGCCGAGGGCCTGGGACACGGACCGCAGTCCGCTCGCGCTGGTCCGGCCGACCAGGGCGATCCGGTACGGCTCGCCCCGCGCGGGCTCCGGCCAGCGGGCGCCCACGTCCACGCCTCCGAGGGCCTCGGCCAGCGAGGTGGCCCCGGAGCCACCGTGTGCCTTGACCCACCCGACGTCCTCGCGCGACCTGCCGCGCGCCGCTGTCCTTGGTCGCCTCGGCCGGCTCCGGTCCTGCTCCGCCGGACGGCCCGAAGTGGTCATGCGCGTAGGGACGTTGGCCTGAGGGACGGAGGTCTGCCGTACGACGGGTGCGACGGGCCGGGGAGCGGCCGGAGTGAGCGGGTTCGGCACCGGCTGTACGACGCTCTGCGCCTGCGCTGCCGGTGCACCCTGCCGCGCGGGTGGGGACGGCAGGCCGCCACCGAGGCCCTGGCGCGGAGAGGATGACGTGCGCCCGGCGGGAGCGGCCGTGTCGCCGTCCGTCGCCGGGTGTGCCGGTTGTGTGGACTTGGGTCCCCGTACCCATGACTGCGGGATCGGTTGTGGCGCCGAAGGAGTGCCCACGATGTTTTTCCCGCCCCCCTCCTGGCTCGTGCTTCCACTGCTCTGACTCATCTGGTTTCCACTGTTTTGAACCTTTTCTACGCCAGGCCCGTTTCGGTCTACCGGGTCGGACGGACAGCACAACGGGCCATGTGGCCACAGCGGTTCAAGACGAGCGGAAGAAGGCGTGGGACGCGGATGGGCGCCAAGGAGAGCGAAGGCGGCGCAGGCTCGAACGCCGTCATGTACGGCGTGGCAGGCGCAGGCGTGGGCGGCTGCGTGATGATCCCGATCGCCGTGGCGGGCGCCGTGCCGTTGATCATCATCTTCGGCGGGCTCGGAGTCCTGTTCGCCCCCCTGATCGCGCTGATCCTTCTTTTCGGAGGAGGCGGCGGCAGCGCCGACGACTACAGCAGCGCCAACGACACCGCAAACCAGATGGTGGGCGTCCTCCAGGGCGACGGGAAGGGCGAGTTGGACACAGCCACCGTCCCCACGGACCTGGTGGACCCCATCCAGAAGGCCGGTGAGCAGTGCGACGCGATCGGCCCGATCGTCATCGCCTCCCAACTGGAGAAGGCGTCCGGCTTCAACTCGACGCTGGTCGGCCCGCACGGCGAGACGGGCATCTCACAGCTGACGCCGGACATCTTCAGCAAGTACGGCAAAGACGACGACGGCAACGGGACGACGCAGGCGACGGACAACAAGGACTCGATCATGGCCCTGAGCCGCTACATGTGCGATCTGGCGAGCCAGGGACAGACATTGCTCGACAACGGCACGGTCGTGAAGACCACCGACCGGAACGGCAACACCACCAACAGCGTCCTGGACCTCTCCCTGGCCGGCTACGCCATCGGGATGGACGCCGTGAAGGCGGCCAAAGGCGTCCCGCAGTCGAACGACGCGCTGAGCTACGTCCTCGCCATCCGTGCCCAGTTCGCCAAATACCAGGGCATCGCAGCCCCGCCCTCGGGCGCCACCCCCGGCGTCACACCCACCACGGCGCCGACAGACACGAACTGACACACCCGCCGCTTGACCGGACCTGCCGTACGAGGAGTACAGACATGGACCTGGACCGCTTCAAGGTGTACGTCTCCGGCGACGGCCTCGCCGAGATCAACGGCGATCCGCTCGTCCCCGCCCCCGGCCAGTCCGTGCACGAGGCCGTACTCGACCAGTTGCACCGGTACGCCGAAGAGTCCGGCGCGGCCGTGGACGCCACGGTCGGCGACGGCCCCGACGCGGCCCACTTCGTCCTCCGGGTGCTGCCGGACGGCTCCAGCCACGTCCTCGCGTATGACTCCGGGGAAACACCGGAACCCGAACCCCGGTCGGCTTCCCGGCCGGAACCCGGGCCGGCCTTCGAGCCGTCCGCCGACGATGTGCCCCCGCCCACCGTCACGGTGACCGCCGTCACCGCCATCGCCACCGCGGTCTCCCGCGCACACGCCACCGCCACCACCACCCGCACCGCCGTGCCGGAGCCCGTCCCTGACGAGGACCTGCTTCCGACCGAGCTCGCCGAACAGATCGGCCACATCAACACGTTGGGGGCCGCGGGCCGGCTCGACGAGGCGTTCGCCCGGGCGACCGCACTGCGCGAACGCCTGACCGGCTCGCTGGGCGCCGAGCATCCGCACGCGGTGGAGGCGCGAGCCATGGAGGCATACCTCGCGCATCTGCGCGGCGACCACCGCGAATCCGTCGTTCTGGCGCTGGCCGTGGCACGGATGCGGTGTGGCGCCGGGGACGAGCGGGCGCCGATGGACGTGGCGCGGGCGGCGGCGGCCTGGCAGCGGCTCGACGACTCCCAGGCCGCCGTGACCCATGGACGCGAACTGCTGCACATGTGGGACATGTTGGGCCGTCGGGGTCCGCTTCCGTCCGGCCACGCCGAACTCGCCGAAGAGGTCCACGGATACGTGACAACGCTGGAGGGGGCGCACATCTGAGGCCTCGTGCGCGCCCACGCGCACTCCGGCGCACTCGCGCTGACCGGCCCGTCAATCACCTCGTACACCAGGCGTCAAACAGACGTGGACCGTCCCCCGGAACACTCCGTTCCCCACGAACACCGCCCGGCCCGCGAACGGCCCGGGCGGTCAACCCGAGGAGCAGGAGCACTTCCATGAACGTGACTGCCATCGGATCGGCAAGCGCGGTCTCGCCCGAGGAACGGGCACTGCGCGACCTCTATCTGGAACACGGGCCGGCCCTCTACTCGTACGTGCTGCGCATGCTGGACTGGGACACGCACCGCGCTGAGGACGTCCTCCAGGAGACGCTGCTGCGCTGCTGGAACAAGGGCAACCTGACCGACGCCGAGGGAATGGCCGTACGCCCCTGGATGTTCCGGGTCGCCCGCAACCTCGTCATCGACGCCCACCGGACCCGGATGGCGCGTCCGTCGGAGATCAGCGGCACCAACTGGCTGGTCGACGTGCACTCCGAGGTGGACGACGTAGAACGGCTGCTGTCGTCCATGGTGCTGCACAAGGCACTGCAGACGCTCACGCCCGCACACCGTGAGGTGCTCTGGGCTACGTTCTTCGCGGACCGCACCACCCAGCAGGTCGCGGAAGACCTGGGGATTCCGCGGGGCACCGTGAAGTCCCGCGTGTACTACGCGCTGCGCAGCCTGCGCCTGGCCCTGCGGGAACACGGAGTAGTGGTGGACGAGCTGCGGGAGGAGAAGCCGGACACGGAGACGGACGTGACTTGCTGATCGACGGCCTTGAATCCATGAAGGCGTCAAGGCCTGTCGGCGCCTCCGCCTCCTAGGCGTCCAGATCACTCAGGACCGCGCTCACGCCCTCGGCGTCCGAGTGGCCCACCTCCTCCAGCAGCGCGAGTGCCGACCGCAGCGCCGCACGAGCCGCGCCCTTGTCGCCGGTGGCGCGGTGGGTATCCGCGAGGTGACGCAGGACGTCGGATTCGAGATAGCGGTCTCCGATCTCAGCGAACAGGCGCGCCGACCGCTCGAACTGCACGATGGCTTCTGGGTACTGGCCGAGGTGGTGATACGCATAGCCGAGGGTGTCCTGCGTCGAAGCCACGCCGTACGGATCATCCATCGTCTCATAGAGGGCCAGACTCTCCCGACAGCAGTTGAGGGCCACCTCGTGGTCACCGATGAGGATGTACGTCCAGGCCACCTGATTGAGTACTCCG
Source organism: Streptomyces fagopyri (assembly GCF_009498275.1). NCBI lineage: Bacteria > Bacillati > Actinomycetota > Actinomycetes > Kitasatosporales > Streptomycetaceae > Streptomyces > Streptomyces fagopyri. The sequence goes on from NZ_CP045643.1 coordinate 58,618, forward strand.
GCTTCGCCGTTGCGGTCGGCCTCGGCCCGGAACAGCGCGCGGGCCTGTGCGTAGTGTTCGAGGGCGACGCCGCGTCCGTCCGTCCGGTTGGCGAGATAGGCGAGGGCACGATGGCCCCGGGCCTGACCGAACGGGTTGCCAGCGGAACGGAACAGTTCCAGCGAACGTTCGAGGTACTCCAACGCGGGCTCCGCGTGGTTGAGTTGCGAGTGGGCCACGCCCAGACCGCACAGGGCGTACGCCTGACCGATGGGATCACCGATCTTCCGCGCCGATGCGAGCGCAACGCTGTTGATCTTCAGGAGGTCGTGCCAGAAACCGAGCCGGTTGAAGTAGACGTCCAGGCCCGCGGCGGTGCGCCAGGCGTGTTCGTCAAAGCCGTGTGCGGCGGCGTGTTCGACGATCGCGCTCAGGACGTACCGCTCTGTACGCAGCCAAGTGCTCGCCTGCGCGCGGTCGTTGAACCGACGGGGTTCGCTGCCCGTTGCGCTCGGCGGCAGGTCGATGGTTTCACGGAAAGGATCGAGAACCGAGGAGGCATTGTGGGCGGTTCGCAGGAAGTGGTCGTGCATCCGCAGCAGAGCCGCGCCGCGGCTGCTCTCGCTGTCCTCCGTCTCGGCGAGTTCGCCGGAGTAGGTGCGCAACAGGTCGTGGAAGACGAACCGGCCCGGAGCGTGTTCGATGAGCAGGCTCGCCCCAGTGAGTTCGGTCAGCAGGACACGGACCCGACGGGGTGGCGCGCCTGCCAGCGCGGTCGCCGCGACGGTGGTGATGTCCGGGCCCGGATGCAGGGCGAGACGGCGGAAGAGCCCGGCGGCCTCGGACGACAGGGCCTGGTACGACCAGGAGAACACGGCACGGGCATCAGTGCCGGCGTCGTCCCCGACGAACGCGTCGAGACTGCCGTGGTGGGACCGGAGTTCCTGGGCGACATCGGCGAGCTTGAAGCCGGGATGGTGGGCCGCGCGGGCCGCCACAATGGCCAGGGCCAGCGGAAGTCGGGCGCACAGTTCGGTGATCGCGGCGACGGCCTGCGGTTCAGCGTCGACACGGGTGTCGCCCAGCCGCCGGGACAGCAACTCGTACGATTCCTCGGCGCTCAGCAGACCTGGCGTGAGCGGATGGGCACCGTGCCCGGCGACGAGGCCTCCGAGACGGTTGCGGCTGGTGACGATGACGAGGCTGCCGGGCGTGCCGGGCAGCAACGGCCTTACCTGCTCCGCATCGCGGGCGTTGTCCAGCACGATCAGGACGCGCCGGTCGGCGAGGATACTGCGGTAGAGGGCGGCCTGGGCGTCGAGTCCCTCCGGAACAGCCTGCGGGCCCACGCCGAGCGCCACGAGGAACATCTCGATCGCCGAGCCCGGAAGCAGCCGGGAGCCGTGCGGGTCGAAGCCGCGCAGGTTGACGTAGAGGCTGCCGTCGGGGAATCGGTGGGCGATCCGGTGCGCCCAGTGCACGGCGAGAGTGGTTTTACCGGTCCCCGCCATTCCGTCGATGACCGCGATGACCGCGGCGCTGGGCGGGCCATTTCCCTCGGGCAACAGGGTTGCCAAGTAATCGAGTTCCATGCGACGGCCGATGAACAAGGCGTGATCGGCCGGGAGTTGGGCCGGGTTAACGGCTTTGGCACGCCGGCCGGGCGACGGACCGTCCGGCTCCGGAGAAGGGACGGCCTCGGAGCTGTGCGGAGCACGGGCGTCACCGGTCGGTCCGTGGAAAGTCAGCCGGGCGAGCGCGGGGTCTCCCGCCAGGATCCGGGCGTGTACGGCTCGTAGGGACGGGCCCGGCTCGATGCCCAGCTCGTCGACGAGCACGCGACGCGTGCTCGCGTAGACATCCAACGCCTCGGCCTGCCGCCCGCACTGATACAGGGCGGTCAGCAGCAGCTCGACCACTGCCTCACGCAGCGGATGCGCGTTACGCAGCGCCAGCAGCTCCGGCACCGCCGCCTCGTGCCGATCCAACTCCAACTCCAGGGAAAGCCTCAACTCCAAGGCGCCCAGCTGCCGTTCGGCCAGATCGGTCCGCGCGGACTCGGCGTACGGACCGGGCACGCCCGCCAGTGCCGCACCGTTCCCGGTAGCCGGCACGGTACGCAGCAACCGGACCGCGCCTGCTCCGTCACCGGCGACACGACGGCGCTCGGCCCGCGTCACCGCCTCCTCGAAATCAGCCAGGTCACTGGAGATCGAGTCGGTCCGCAGGGCGTATCCGTCCCCGATGGAGACCAGCAGCCCGGACGGCCGCCCCGGCGTCCGCTCGGGCTCGAACAGCTTGCGGAGGCGTGAAATGTAGGTACGCACCACCGCGACAGCGCCCCGGGGTGGCCGCGCGCCCCACACCCCGTCCACGAGATCGGCCACCCCGATCGCCCGCCCCCGGCTCACCAGCAGCATCGCGAGCACCGCACGCTGCTGAGGGGATCCGAGCGCCAGTTCGTCGGACCCACGCCAGGCACGCAATGGGCCGAGCAGGGAGAACCGGAGGGCCTCTAGACCGCTTTCCTCCACGGTCCAGAACAGTAATGGCCGAGACGCCGAACGTCAGACCGAATCGAAGATTACGGCGAGACGTTCGCATGGACGACGTCACTATGGAAATCCGCCGACCTCCCACCACAGTGCCGACGAAGGAACCGGACTCCATGGCGTCCCGGGTTGTATAGGTACCGGACCGCCGGGCGACAGGAGTGATCACGGGTCCGCCTGCGCAGACATGGGATGTGGCCGGTCCTGTGCTCCTCTCGCGCACGGGAATGACCGGAACTCTGATCGGTAGCTGTCTGACGGGTTTTCTCGCGCTGCGGTCCGAGTACGCCAAGCAACAGGCCCTGCAACAGCAGGAGGAACGTCAGTCGCAGCGGCGCGGCCAGCCATCGAGCCTACGGCGCACGCTCGCCTGGGACCAGGGCCGCGAGCTCTACTACCACGAGCAGATCGAAGGCTCGACGGGATTTCGGATCCACTTCTGCGACCCGCACTCACCCTGGCATCGCGGAACCAACGAAAACACGAACGGGTTACTGAGGGAATACTTCCCCCAGGGCACCAGCCTCGCGCACGACACGGCCAGCGACCTTGCGCAAGTCGAACGACAACGCAACGATCGCCCACGCCGAGTCCTCGCAGTCCGCACCCCAGCCGAGGCCATGAGACGCTGGTCGAGAGAACTCGCCTACCGCTGATGCGCAACGATCAGTGGAAACCTCCCGCGGTCGAGCGGCCGGTTCTGCCATTCGGCCATCTCCACGTTGCTGTTGCTCGTAGGTGCGGGTCGCCACACCGAGGTCCCCTTTCAGCACGGCACACTGCGTGTCCTCTGGTCTCATCGGGCCAGGGCGCTCCCCTCCCGGGCCAGGGCGCCCCTCTCCGTCCTTGCCCACGTTCTCCCCGGAACACACGATCTGCGTCGACGCTGTGAGGGCACTCACGGGGTCGTTCAGTCCCCACAGCGCCGGCACCACGAAGAACGCCAGGAGAGCGATCCTGTACTTCACACAACTCCCATGATGCGACGTGCGATCGTGATGGCGTGCCGGGTGGTTCCCACCGCGATTTCGACGACAGTGAATGCGTGGCGTAGGCGGTGTGTCGCCGTCAGTCGCCCACCGAGCCTCCGAACAGGGCCCCGGTGGCGGGCAGGCCCATGGTGGACGAGCCGAACGAGAAGGAACCGCTCGCGGTGATCCCGCCGGAGGCGGCCGAGAAGACCCACGCGGCACCGTTGTTCGCGTTCTCCGACCAGTCGCCGACGACGAGACCGTCCTTCTTGTCGCCGTTGGCGTCGACGAGGGCGGTCTCGCCGCCGAAACGGTCCAGCTTCTCCGCGGTGCCAGGTACCCCGGCGGTGTTCTGACTGAACGACTTGATATCGGTGGTGGTCAGACCGTTCGCGCTGCCGCGCAGCACGAGCACGGTGCCGGCGTCGGTGAGGCCGTCGAAGTCCTCGCCGGGCAGGCCGGTTGCCACGTCGGGGTAGCCGTCGCCGTTGGTGTCGCCGATCGACAGGCCCGCGCCCATGCCGTCACCCCACTCCCCCACTCCCGGTACGCCTGCGGTGTCCTGGTTGATCCACACCGGCTTGCGGGTGGTGGACACGCCGTTCCGGCCGCCGTAGACGACGGCGATGGCACCGCCCTTGACCGGGAGGCCGATGTCGTAGTCGGTGCCGTCGACCGAGTGGCCGGCGACGATGTCAGCGTGACCGTCTTTGTCGAGGTCACCGATCGCGACATCATCGCCGCGGATGAGCCGGCCCTGGGAGTCCTTGAGAAGGCCCTTGTAGGTGAACCCGGAAGGACCGCCCGTCAGAAGGGCGACCCCACCGGTACCGGCCTCGGCGTCCTGCTGCCTGACGCTGACGGCCAGATCGGCAACGCCGTCGCCGGTCACGTCACCGGCGGCCATCGCGATGGCGTACCACTCCTCGCCGGGGAACAGGGTGAACCGGGTCGTCCTCGCGCTGCTGCCGTCGCGCTTGAACGGGCCGTGCAGCACGGAGCCGTCGCCCGGCGCGTTCTCATCGCCGTAGTCGTCACCCCACGCCGCCACGTCAGGATTCCTGTCCCCGTCGACATCGGCGACCACGAAGACGCCGCGGGAGCTCGCCGGCACGTTCCCCAGCAGGGTCGGCGTGGCAGACAGCCCCTTGGAACCACCCCAGTTGACGGCCAGGAAACGTCCGTCGTAACCGCTGATCGGAGACATGTCCACAAGCGACAGCAGGTCAGCGTAGCCGTCCCGGTCGAGGTCGCCGCTCTGCAGGTTGCTGCCGTAGCCCGTCTGTTGCGGCGCCGTCGACCGGCTCGCCCAGGTCAGCGTCTGCTTGCGCGAGGTCGACAGCCCGCCGGACGAGCCGTACAGCACGCTGACGGCCCCCGCCTTCGCCTGCCCGTTCAACGGGGTGCCCGGCGCGCCGATCGCCAGATCGGGGTAGCCGTCGCCGTTGAAGTCGTCGTGCAGGCGCTTGGTGCTGGGCGTGGTGACGGTCGTCGCCGTGGTCGTCGCGGCCGGGGTGGCGGCGTTGACGACGGGCGCCAGCACGGCACCGCTGACCAGGGCGATTCCACTGGCGACGACAAGCCGCCTGCGACGCCGAGGAAGGGAACGGGAAGTCATGGTTGTCCTGACGTAGGCGGAGAACAAGGTGCGGGAACGCGTCGCCGAGCCAGGCCACTCTCCCGACCGTGCTGAGAGCGCGGACGTCGAAGTGGGCGAAACCCTTGGCCACGAAACCGGCGAACTCAGAGCGGAACACTTTACGGCTCCGGCGTACCCGTTCTCACACCGCCCAGTACGACTCACTGGAGTGGCGGTTGGTTGCGCTGAGGTTTACCGCAACTTTCCCAGCCGTTAGGCGAGTTGGTGCATGACAGCGGTTCGGCAGGGGTGGCTGATCAGGTGTTCGGGCAGGCGCCGACATGTTCGGTGAGGTAGACGTACTGCCGGGGCTCTTGGTCGCCGAGGCTGCTGCGGTCAGGACCGCGGGGTAAGTCAGGCGGGTTCCGGGGTGGACGAGCGTGCAGTGCTCACTCCTCGGAGGCGCCGTATCGACGGCACGGTCCGTTGGCGGTGTAATCGTGCTCGACGAAGGTCTCCCTCCCATCCGGGAGGCGGTGGTCGGTCAACTCGGGATGGTGGTGCTTCAGCCTGCCGACCGGCGGCGTGTAGTTCACGTACTCCATGGTGGGTACCCTCGCTTCCCGGTGGCGCTGGGGTCATGGTGGTAGGTCAGATCATGACCGGCTGTGAGCCGGAGCTGCCCGGCGTTCCAGGCAACCACGTCCCAGTCCCACCAGGATCCTTCAGGAAGCTGAATGCCCGCACGCGAAGATCATGCTCGCCGCCGCCCGCGCGACCGCATCACCATTGCCAGAATCGCCCCGACGCCGCTGAGAACATCCTGTTCGCCGGTCCCCCGTCACGGTTCGGAGCCGACTCAAGGTTGTGTGGACCGAGTTGATGCACCACCTTCGAACCGCCAGGCTGCCAGCCGGAAACGGCCGTACCGAATGCGTACGAGATCCATCTCCAGCGGGCGCGCCTGGCGGAGCGAGCTATCAGCGCACGTCGACGTAGTCACCCGCGGCGTTGACTGCCGGTGTGGTGGACGTGCCCGCGAAGGACCAGCGCCAGTAGCCGTCGGCCGCTGCCGTGACCTTCGTCGACAGGTTGCCTGTCGAGTTGGTGTTGACCGTCTTGACGGTCTTGTAGGTCGTGGTACCCGCCTTGCGGAACTGCAGCTTCACGGGCTGGTTGGTGTAACCGGCGTAGACGCGCTTGTCCCAGTTGGCACGGGCCAGCTTGCCCGTGACGGTGATCGGCTTGCCCTTGGACACTGGCTCCGGCGCAGCGTTGACGCTGAGCGTGGAGCGCCGCAGGACCGAGTGCTTGGTGGCGCCGCCGTTGTTGTAGAAGTCGCCGTCCTTGGACTGCAGTTGAACGGTCACGTCCCACTTGCCCGCGAGGGCGTTGCGGGGCACACCCCAGCCGGAGTCGAGCTTGAAGGTGAGCGTGCAGGTGGAGGTGGTGGCGTTCACCGCGGTGCACTTCGGGGTCCCGTGGTACGACCAGTAGTCGTTGCCGACCTCCCGGTCGATCCCGAGGAATGCGAGATCCTTACTGATCCCCGAATCGTCCGAGGCAGTCACCGAGATGGTGAACGACTCGGTCTGGGACGTGCCAAGAACGATGGGCTTGCCACCGTTCACGGACAGCTTCTGGATGATGACGCCGGTCTCCGTCGCATGGGCGACCGGAGCGGAGACTGCGGAAGCGGAAAGCGCCAGGGCGCCGGTGAAGACGGCACCTACTGATCTTATGAGCATGGATCCCCAATTACTGATCTCTTCGGAGTGTTGTCGTGGAGCGTGACGGCGGATGATCCCTGCGGTACGCCGATGGAATGCGGTATGCGCAGGGTGGCGGGTTGACCGCCGAGGGGCAGCAGGCTCGGGAGCGGATCCGTTTCGAGGCTGGTGAGCGGTTCGCGCGGGGCGAGAAGAACGTGGTCATCGCGAAGGATTTGCGGGTCAGTGCGCGGTCGGTGGAGCGCTGGAGGCGTGTCTGGCGGGCGGGCGGTATGGATGCGCTGGCGTCGTCGGGTCCTGCAAAGATGCCGACAGTGTCCGATGAGCGGTTCGCCGAGCTGGAGCGGGAGTTGGCACGGGGGCCGGCCGAGCACGGCTGGGAGGACCAGCGCTGGACGCTGGCCAGGATCCGGGCGTTGATCTGGCGGAAGTTCGAGCTGGACTGCTCCTCGGCAGCGGTATGGCGGCTACTGCACCGGCACGGCTGGTCCTGGCAGTCGCCCGCTCGCCGGGCGCTGGAGCGGGACGAGGACGCGGTGGGGTTGTGGAAGAGGGAGGTCTGGCCGCACGTGGAATGACTGCGGCGGCGCTCGGGGCCTATGTGGTGTTCGAGGACGAGGCAGGGTTCTCGATGACACCGTCCGTCGCCCGCACCTGGAGCCGGCGGGGACACACGCCGGTCGTGCGGGTGCGAGGACGCTCTTGGCGCCGTTTCTCGATCGCCGCCCTGTGCTGCTACAAGCCCGGCGAGACATCGCGGCTGATCTACCGTCCCTACCGTCACCGCAAGCATCCCGGCCAAGAACGGAAGAGCTTCGCCTGGACCGACTACCGCGACCTGATCGTGCGCGCCCACCTGCAGCTCGGCGCCCCGATCGTCCTGATCTGGGACAACCTCAACACCCACCGGACCGCCGGGATGCGCCAGTACGCTGTCGAACACGACTGGCTCACCATCGTGCAACTTCCCTCCTACGCACCAGATCTGAACCCGGTGGAAAGCGTGTGGTCACTGCTGCGGCGCGGCCCCCTGGCTAACGTCGCATTCACTGATCACGAACACCTCGAGCGCGTCTTACGCCGCGGACTCCGTCGCATCCAGCGTCACCCCGAGCTCATCGACGGCTGCCTCGCGAGCACCGGCTTCAGCCTCACCCACAGCCCGACAACACCCCGAACAGATCAGTAGTTAGGGCCTGCCGCGGCCGTGAATCCCCCCGGCCGCAGGCATGGCAGGTCGGCTGAGGATATGACACCCGCAGCACCTCGTCAGGCATGGGTGAGCGATAACCCGGGCTACACCGTCGCTGCTGAACCATCCATCCTCTCAAGAAGGCCCAGATGTCCGCCGACCCGGCCTGCTGAACCTTCCTTCAACCGCCGCTCCCTCCACAGGCGCAGACGTGTGGGCTGCGAGTTCGATGGTGCGGTGACCGTCCCCCGCGGTCGGCGCGCTCCGCGCCCAGGCGCAAGCGGCCAGTTCACCTACCTGGCCAAGCAGCGCGCTGCCGCGCCGCGCACGCCGTCACGATGCGTGGGGAAGCAGGCCAGGCGCACCGTCTACTTCACGGCGACATAATCTCCGGACGAGGACTTCGCTCCGGAGGTGGAGTTCCCGAAGTACGTCCAGCGCCAGGTCCCCGACTTGGTGACCTTCACCGTGGTCTTGAGTGACCCGGTGCTGCTCGACGTCGTCTTCTTGACGGTCGTGTACGAGGAGACGCCCGACGCCTTGAACTGCAGGCTCGTCGTTCCCATCTGCAAGCCCGTCCTCTCCCCCACGGCCCGCACCGGACGTGTGGGCGCACCGGCCGGAGGATCATCCTCAGCGGCCAACTGTCCGGCAGGGGAGGGCTGCAGGCAGTTGTATGCGGTGCGGCAATGATCTGATCACCACAGGATCGCCCCGACCCGGCTGGTGGAGCGTGCTGACGGCAGAGATCGCTGCGCCGTCGCCGGCTCGGGCACGATCGAGGCCAAGACCGCCACGGTGCGGACGCCGTCCGCGCTCCTGGGCGCCTGGGGCGTGTGTCGGAAGTGCTCTAGGTTGACTGACGTGAGTGGGCGGGAGCGGAGTTATCGATATGTCGGGCCGGTCGAGCTGAAGGCTGCGGTCCGGCATGGCGACGGCGGTCGTCGGATCGGTTCGGCGGCTGACTTCGGTGGCTGGATCGTGGAGCAATCGGCGGTGGAGCTGGTCGAGCCGTTCACCTTCGTGGTCGGTATGGACGGTGTGCTTCGGCTGGCGCCGCGGCGAAGCGAGCACGTGGCCTGTGCCGGCGGAGACGTGGTTCTGAGTGCCGGCGAGATCAGCTTCGTACGCGAGGCGGACCGGTGGACCGTGAGCGAGGTCAGCAACCAGTCCACCGGCTATTGCCCGGATGTGGCCTCCTGGGTGGAGGTGGCCCGCGCTCTGGACGCGGTAGGGATCCGGCGGCCCTCCGGCTTCACCCACGAGGTGGTGTTCCGGCGGTGCCCCGACTGCCAGGAGCACAACATCGTGCGCGAGGACGACTTCGTCTGCGTCTTCTGCGGCAGCGATCTTCCCGCGGTATGGAACGTGGATCCCACCGCGTGACGGTCGAGGGTCATAGCCACTCGTTGATGGCAGCGACGAGGACGGTCGCCTCGTAGCGAACGGCGAGCCTTTCGAAGCGCGTGGCGACAGCGCGGTGTCCTTTGACGGCAACTGCCTCGGCGACCATGCGCTCCTTGCTTCCAAAGTAGTGGAGGAGCATGCGATCGCTGGTCCCAAGGCCCCGGGCGGGCAGGCGGAGGGACGGACCCGCCACACCGTTGCGGATCATGTATTCACGGACCCTGACCAGCAGGTCACGCCGTTTGGCCGAGTCAGTCGGGCGCGGCATCACAACTCCCGGCTGTCATCGCATGAGTCAAAAAATGGACCTACCCACCGCATCGCGGGCGCCCGTCACCACGTTGGCGTCAGGGCGCTGCGCGAGTCCACGAATTGTCAGGCCCGCTACGGCTTGCGGGCGATGATGGCGGCGTTCGCCCCGGCCGCGACGAGCGGCACGGTGGTGGTGTCGGTGAATCCCGCACCGGTCAGCCAGTCGGTGTATTCGCCGTGGGTGTAGTTGTGGCCGGATCGGGTCTCGATCAGCATGTTCAGGCCCATCAGCGCGGCAGGAGCCGGTCCGGTCTCGTCGTCGTCGAGGACGAGTTCGCAGATGATGACCGCACCGCCCGGCGGCAGGGCCGCGTGGCATTTGGCGAGGAGGGCGCGGCCGGTGGCCTCGTCCCAGTCGTGCAGGATCATGCTGAGCAGGATCACGTCGTGGCCTGTCGGGAGGGCCGGGTCGGTGAGGAAGTCGCCGTCGTGCGTGGCGACAGCGTGACTGAGGCCGCTGGTGGCGATCTTCTCGCGGGCCATCGCAGTGATGCGTGGGAGGTCCAGGACGGTTGCTTTGAGGTGCGAATGGCGGCGGCACAGGCCGATCGGGAAAGCGCCTGTGCCGCCGCCCACGTCGAGGAGACGCTGGTGCGGCGTGAAGTCGTGGGCGTCGGCGAGGGCGTCGGCGGTGAAGGAGGAGAGTGTGAACATCGCGCCCCAGAAGTCCTCGAGGATCGCGGGGTCTGCCGTGACGAAGGCGGACGCCTGGGTGTCGGGGTCCCAGGTGGTGGGGCGGTTGGTGCGCAGGGCTGCCTGAAGCTGGTGCCAGGCGGGATAGGCGTGCCGGTCGGAGTATCGGACGAATCCGCCGAACCAGTGCGGGCGGCCCTCGACGAGGAAGTGCTCCGCCGTGTCGCTGTTGCGGTAGCGGTCGTTCTCGCGCACCAGTAGGCCGAGAGAGGTGCAGCTCGCCAGGAGCATGCGGGCCGGCCGGGCGTCGAGATCCAGGGCCGCGGTCAGTTCGGGGCCGCTGGCGTCGCGAAGCCCGGACAGGGTGGTGAACAGGCCGAGGTCGACAGCGGCGGCCAGCGCTTTGAACCGCCAGAACCCGGTGGTGAGTTCCATCAGCGGGATGGGGGTGGGTACGGGTGTGGTGGCGGACGGGGCGGGGCCGGGCACCAGGGGCGTGGTCGACATCGTGGTTTCCGATCAAGGAAGGGGGTGGATCAAAGCACTCCGTGCGACCACTTACAGTAGTGCCGTCAATGCGTAACGTAACACTCTGTTGTGGGAGATTCCGTGCCTCAAGGTACAAAATTTGACGAGTCGACCACGCTCCGCCTCCCGCTCCCCGACGAACTTCCCGCCGGCACAGCCGCCGTCGGACGGTCCTTGACCGCCCTGCTGGAACGGGCGCCCATGACCTACGAAGCGGCCATGAGCGACGACACAAGTGCAGCGAAAGCCCGGCGAAGGCTGCTGGACTGGGCGACGGGACACAGCGTCGGCGGCCAGGTTGTCCTCGAGCCTCCGACCGGCAGCCGCATCCATGACCGGCACTTCGCGGTGGAGCGGGTTCAAGGGGACAGCGCCGCTCTCCTCGCCACGGCTGTCCTCGTCAGCGATCTGCTGGTACGGATGGACCTGGCGGCAGCCGGAACCACACTCGGCGGCGAACCCGAAGAGCTGCTGGGAGTCACCGCCTTCCTCACCGGGGGCTTGTCGTTGCCCGTCAAGAGCCGCGAGTGGGCACCCTCCGATGCCTCCGCGGCAGCACATCTGCGCTGGCTGATTGGACATCAGCGCTTCTTCGTCGTACTGCAGTTGCTGAGCTCGGCCCTGTCGGGGGTGGACCAGGCGGCCGGCACCGCGCAGGAGGAAGAGGCGGTGCGGGAATTCACCTGGCTGTGCCGCAGCGCCTCGACCTGCATGCGCTACGCCGCCGACTTCCCTCCGCACCGGTACGGCGAGGTGCGGGACACGATGGTGCCGCCCGCCGTGAACGCCGGATTCAGCGGCCTGCAGACCCGCGACCACCAGCATCTCGTGTCCGTCATGCGCGCGCTGAAGAACGGTGGCGGACTGGACCGTCTAGCGCTGCGGTCGGCCGAAGCCGTTCACGCGGGCGTGAGCCAGCTCTACGACGCTCACGTATGGGTCTGCGACCGTTTCGGCGGCTCCACCGAACCCAGCCTCCTGATGGCCCAGTCCCGGCATGGCGTCGGACGGCCCGCCGTCGGCCAAGACCCCTCAGCACCGGATTCTCGCACGCGGACGGCCGTACCGCCCATGCAGGCCGAGGCCCCGATTCCGCATACGCAGGCAGCAGACGTTGCGGGCCCCGAGAGCGGGGTCGTAGCGGCACGCAAACTCGCAGACCAGCGGCTGCGGCAACTCGTGCCCGACCAGGAGTGCGCGCGCTGACGCCTTCTGAGACGGGTGCGCCCCCGCAGGCTGAGGGCTGGCGCAGCGGTGCGCGCGAGGGGCCGGAGTGACCGGCTCGCTCGTGAACAGGCTTAGCTTCTGCCGCCACCTGCCCGTGTGTGCACAGTTCTCGCCAAGGTCCGGGCCCGGGCCCGGGCCAAGGGCTCAGCACCTGGCTCCGGCCTGCGGACGGCTGGGAGCAATTTCTCACGATCCAGGAGACCCCGGTGTCCTTCTCTGAGCCCGACCCCCGCGTCCGCGTCGCGGACGAGCCACGTCCCACCGACGTTCCCCAGATGCACCCGCCCGTGCCGGCACAGGCTGCAGCGTGCGCCGTCTGCCTCACCGGCTCCGAAGTCAGCCGCCAGGACCAGGGCGCGCTCTCTCCCCAGCCGAAGCCCGGTGTTGAGGCAGGACGGTTCAGGACCAGGACGATCGCGAAGGTGGTCCGGGCCACGACCGTCGCACAGGTGACGGCGGCGGTGCGGGCTGCCGGCACCGATGGCTCGGCACTGCACCCTGTCTCGACCGGCCTCAACTGGGGACTGGGCTCACGCAGCCCGGTTCTCGACGGCGCCACCGTGCTGGATCTTTCGGGTCTGGACCGGATCCGGGAGTCCGATATCCGCCGCGGGTACGCGATCGTGGAACCGGGCGTCACCCAGGGCCGGCTCGCCGCGCACCTCGCCGGAACCTCCCGGATCGTCAACCTCACCGGTTCCTCCCAGCACACGTCGGTGATCGGTGGCCTGCTGGAGCGCGGCGTCGGCCTGCAGCGGGGACGGACGGATGACCTGGCCGGCCTCGAACTCGTCCTCGCCGACGGCACCACCACACGCACGGGCTGGTGGCCCGGCACGGCAGGGACGGTGGTGCGTCCGCACGGGCGGGGCCCCTCCCTGAACCATCTGTTCACCCAGTCTTCCTGGGCGGTCGTCACCGCGGCCGTCGTTCGCCTCCTGCCCCGCCCAGCTGCCGTCCGGGTCCTGCCCATGCTCCTGGACGAGCAGCGACCCGAGCGAGGTGTGGACACTTTGCGAGAGTGGACCGAAAAGGGACTTATCTGCCCGAACGCGAAGATCTACGACCCGGTGGCCGCACGGACATACGGGACGCCAGGCCGCTACCTCGCCCACGTCTGTCTCGCCGGGGACCAGGACCTGGTGCGGGCAGCGACAGAGATCATCACCGGCCGACTGGGCGATACGAAGGCTGGGCTGACCCTGGGCCCGGAAGCGGCCGCCGACCGATGGGTACAGCAGGCCTACGCGGGTGAGGCCGACCCTCACGACACGCTCTTCCTGCGGAAAACCGGCCACTGTGCTCGCTGCATCGACCGGGCCCGCGGGCTGCTGCTCTTCCTGCCCATCGTTCCGTTCGAGGGCACCGCGGTACGCAGGGCGGCCGCCCTGACCCGCGAGTGCCTCGTGGGAGCGACAACGCCGCCGGGGATCACGATGAACGTGCTCGACTCCGATGCCCTCGACCACGTCGTCACCCTCGGCTTCCCACCCGAGAACCCGACAGCGGTACGGGACGCCCATCGCACCCTCGACCGCCTGCACGACGCTTTCGCACGCGAAGGATTCACCGTCTACCGCACCGACATCGACCATCCATTGACGCCAGTCGGAACGGGGCCGGAGGCCGTACTCCGCGACCGACTCGAGCGCGCTCTGGACCCGCACGGCGTGCTTGCCCGAGGCCGCCACTGAGCCCCTGAACCATCCGGCCGGCCGCACTCACCACACCACTCAGCACACAAGCGCCGTCACAGCGGACACCGGCCCTGGCAGCCGATCGGTCCACTTAGATCACCGAGTACGACCAAGAGACCGCAGTCCATGGAGCGCTCCCTTCGCCTCTGCCGCAGCGACCGGACACACCCCGAGTGGCACACCGTCCGCACGTTCCTCAGATGCGCGTGCTCCGACGGCGATCCGACCGAATGCACCGGCCCGGCCGCATGCAGCTCAGCCGTCAGGCCATGCGGGAGGGCCCAGCAGATCCTTGCTGCCCTTGCCACCGCCTCCGCACCGAGGCCGAGTACCGCGAGATCCGCGCCGCCGTCACCGCCCGCGAACTCAACTCCTCACAGGTACTGCACGACTTCAGTACCGCCGTCGACCGGTCGCCGCACCCCGACAGCCGCCTGTGGGCGCAGGCACTCGCCTGGGCGTCCGCGCGAATCCAGGACGGACACAACAGCTTGCGCGCCGACCAGGACTTCGCCGACCACTTCGGCACCCACCCCTACCGCGCAGGCTGGGCACAACCCGACCCACCACCGCCCTGACCCGCCTGTTTATTCTCCAACTAGGCTTTGGGACATGGCTGACGTGGTGGTCGGCGCCAGTGGGTTCGTCAGATCTCGAGCTGGACCGTGGTGCGATACGTCCGAACTCTCACCCGTTCACCTCGGATCCAGACGGGTTGGCGGTGGTCTGTGTCCGCCATTTCCGTCAGAAGGTGCCGGCGAGGTAGGGGAATTGCCTGGCGCCCGGACAGTGGCCGTGGCGTCGGACCTTCTGCTGGGTACGCGGATCCAGTTGTGAACCACACGTCGGCCGCCCACGTCACGTCCGGCTCCTCCAGCTCCACCGCGTAGGGGGGGCGCCATCGGTTCCGGGAAGAGACCGAGTTCCCGTGTACGGGCCACGGCGTCCGCGCAGAACCGGTCGCCGCCCACGTACACGTACTGGTCCCACCCGACATGCACGGTGAACACATCCCCCGCTTCCAGACGGCACCATGCACCTTGGTCGCGGAGCATGACCCGGACCAGTCCCAACGCGACCGGAAGGGAGACCTCGGCCCCGTCGTGGTAGCCGGCGAGACCGGGCGGGAGGAGTCCGCCGAGACCATGTCTCCCAGTCGAAGTGCCCGACCCAGATCTGGCCGGCCTCGTCCACGAGCAGGTGCTCGATGACGCCTCCGACGGAGAAGGACGAGGTCGCCACAGGGAGCAGGGCAGCATGATCCCTACACGACCTGCCGCCCTTCCGCCTCGGTCCCCGGATTCGATCGCGTCGAATGTCGGGGCGAGGGCGCCCGGGCAAAAGGAGCTCAAGTCCCAGCGGGCTCCACTGAGCCTGGGACCGGGAACCTGCTAGGCGGGGCGTACCTCCACGGCCCGTACGGCGGCATCCGCACGCTCGATCGCGTAGATGACCATCTGCCCCTCCGCGACCACGTCCACGAACCTCACCGCCTCCGTCTGGAACGGAACGTGTTCTTCACCGCCACAGGGCACGATGACCCCCAGCCCCTGCGCGGGGTCGAACGAAATCACCTTGCCGGCCCGCAGAACGCTCCGCACACCGCCACCTCTCCTCCGATGCCACTGGCCTCAGCACCTCGCATACCGGAAAGTAGAGCAACCCGGTGTCCTCCGAACAGAGCACACAACACGCGCCCCCGCGCACAGCACGGCAGCCGGGCCGGCCAGGCTCACCGCAGGCAAGCGTTCAACCCCCTCGAAACGCCTCCCGGTCACGCACCGCCTCCCCGTATCCGTGAGCAGGTTCGTCGCAAACAGCGAACATGAGGACCCCGCCGGCGCGCGACCACAGACCAGACCGCGCCTGTCCTTCGATACACCGGCGCGGCGAAGCGAGGCGTCGCGTGAGACCCCCTCACACTCCTCCGGGACGGAGGGCCAACGGGTTGGTGGGGCGGGGGTCCGTGTGACGGGCCGGGCAAGACACCCGTCAACACCTTGTCTCCGCCTCTCGTTCCATCGGAGCGCTCGCGTTTTCCGGTCCATCGGAATGACGAGTTCCGCATCCTCCGGGCGCCACTGATCGTTGGTGCGATGTCCCCATCGGTTTTCGAGCCCGGAGCTATCGTGCCCGCTCCCGTAGTGCCGTCCCCACCACCCGAGCTGCTGTCCGTTCGGGTACGAGACCCCTATCCCTACTTCGCGTGGCTGCGTCGACATGCGCCCGCCCACGCCGACCGCAGACCCGGGCGGACCACCGTGTGGCAGATCTCCCGCTACGACGATGTCCGCGCCCTGCTGAGCGACGGGCGGCTGAGCAAGGACCCCGGCCGGGCGCCCGGCTATGTTGCGGGGCCGGCCGGGCTGAACCGACACCTGGTCCACGCCGATCCCCCGGACCACTCCCGACTGCGGACGCTGGTGAACGCCGCGTTCGTGCCCCGGCGCATCGCGCAACTGGAACCCTTCATTGCGGACACCGCGAACCGGCTGCTCGACCGGATCGAGCAGCATACGCACGTGGACGTGATCGCGGATTTCGCGGCACCTGTGACCTTCCGGATGATCTGCGCGATCCTCGGAGTCCCCGACGAACTCGATAACGCAGCGACCCGGAAGACCCTGATGGCCACCATCGCCCCCACTCCGGGCCTGGACTCAGCGCGGATGGCGGCCGATCTGCATGCCCTGCTGGACACCCTGATCGCCGGCAAACGTGCAGGCGCCGAGCACAGCGGAGTGGACCTGCTGGGCGCTCTCGTACGGGCCAGTGACGACAGCAGGGCAATGAGCGAGGAGGAACTACGCTCCACGGCCTACCTCCTGCTGCTGGTGGGCCACGACACCACCATGAACCTCATCGGCAACGGCATGCTCGCCCTGCTGCGCCATCCCGGCCAGGCCGCCCGGCTCACCGGACCCGAGGCCGAAACCGGCCTGATCGCCACTGCCGTCGAAGAACTGTTGCGCTACGACTCCCCCGTGCGTGACGCCACGTTCCGGTGTGCGGCGGAGCCGGTCAGTCTCCACGGCCAGTCGATCGGCACGGGGGACATCGTCAGTCTCCTGATCGGCTCCGCGAACCGCGACGAGACCCACTTCACGGACGCGGACCAGCTCGATCTGAGCCGAGGGCCCAACGACCACCTCGCCTTCGGCTTCGGGCCCCATTACTGCATCGGCGCCGCCCTGGCCCGCCTCGAAGGCACCGTCGCCTTCCCCCTGCTGCTCCAACGCCTGGGTCCCGTGACACTGGCCAAACCGGCCGACGAGCTGCCCTGGAGGCCGGCCCGGGTGATGCGCGGACTGGCCGCGCTGCCCGTCGTACGGAACTGAAGCTTCCGCAGGCCACCCCTCCACGACAGCCCTCACCCAGGAGCACCCCCGATGGACACTCAAAACCCCGTGGCCGTAACCGAACCACACCCCGGCGTCCTGCTCATCACCCTCAACAGACCCCGCGTCCGCAACGCCATCGACCAATCACTGGCCAAGGCCATGGACACCGCCCTCACCCGGTTGGAAACCGACCCGGCGCTGACCGTCGGCATCCTGACCGGCGCAGGCGACCACTTCTGCTCGGGCATGGACCTCAAAGCCTTCCCCACCGAAGGCGTCCCGGTCGTCGCCGACCGAGGGCTCGCGGGGCTGACGCGCGCACGACTCCACAAGCCCCTCATCGCCGCTGTCGAGGGCGCGGCGGTCGCCGGCGGCTTCGAACTCGCCCTCGCCTGCGACCTCATCACCGCCTCCGACACCGCGTTCTTCGCCCTGCCCGAAGTCGCCCGCGGCCTCATCGCCGCCGAGGGCGGAGCCATCCGTCTCCCCGCCCGCCTCCCCTACCACGTGGCCATGGAGATGCTCCTGACCGCGGCTCCCCTGCCGGCCCCCGACGCTGCCCGCTACGGACTCGTCAACCGGCTCACCCACAAAGGCGAAGCACTCCACGCGGCCCTCACCCTGGCCGAACTCCTCCAGACCCACTCCCACAACGCTGTCCGCACCACAAAACAGATCGTCCGCGAAACCCGCGGCCTCGACGACCACACCGCCTACACCGTCCAAGACCCCCTCAGCACACCCGTCTTCACCACCACCACCGCCACCGAAGGCGCCCACGCATTCACCGAAAAGCGCCCTCCCGCCTGGCACCAATGACATCCGGCGGCCACCTCCCTGCATTCAGCGACCGGCTCGCGCAGCCGGCACTCTGGTCAGAGTTCGACCGCCGTGTCGATGCATACCTTGCTGGCGCCGGTGGGCCCGCCGGTCCGGACTGCCCGAACGATGCGGCGGACAAGAAGGCGCAGCGGGCCCGCGAGAAGCGGCAGTGGAAGGACGAAGCGCAGAAGGCCATGAGGGAACGCGCATAACTTGTGGCAGGTACACCAAAACCGTAGACAACGGGCCGACAGTTTATCGGATGAGACCTTATATAGGGCGGTGGTCCTCGCCGGCTCAAGTCCGGGGATCTCTCAAGGGACCTTTGTCCGTTTCCGGCATACGCGCCCGAGGCACCGCGCTTCCCGGAAGCTCACTCGACTCCACCAAGTGCGCGCGGAGGAATCTTCCCCACACAGGCGAGGGTGCTCCGATGCTGGAGTCGAAGGACACCGCTGTGCGGGCGTCCTCCCCGCCCGCCGGCAGGGGTGTGCTGCGACCAATGGCGCCCCTTCCACCCCACGACGCGTCGCCCCCGCGCATCGGAGCTCGTCCGGGCGGGTCGCATCACCGGCGCCACCCGACAGCACCGTCACCCGAATGGCTCAACATGGCGTGCCACCCACATGGGCGAAGATCAAACTGGCAAGTGCCCCAATCGAGGTAATCCGCGAAAGGGAAACCACATGCGCATTCGACGAACACTCGCCGCCGTCATCGCCACAGCAGCCTTCGCTGGACTCGGCCTCACAAGCGCCGCCACTGCCACCGCGCAGGGCGCCCGATCCTATGTAACCCCTTCTGAATGCAAGCAGGGCGGAGGAATGCCCGATCTCGTCAGCAACACCTGCAATGGCGGTACGCGCAATGGGGAGGCGATCGACTAGAGCTCCACAAGGCGCCCCGCGGCAACTCGCCGCGGGGCGCTCTTGCGCAAGCGCAGTCAGGAGTGCCACGGGGACTGTGCTGTCCGCGCACCCGGTCTGCCGACCTCGTGGTGGTCTTCGGCCCGTCGGTCGTTCCGACCTTCCGTGCCTGCTCCATGGCCGGTCCCAGCCTGCCTCACCCTCTCGGGCCCAGAGACCAGCGGTGCCGTACGGCAGTGCCGATGTCCGCGTAACGGAACGGCTGGTCAACAGGAGCATGCGCAACAGCAGCGCCCTCGGAATCCACCTCGGCGGATCCGCTTACGGCTACACACTGTTCAGCGCGACAAACGACAGCAAGAAGTGCAAGAAATCACCTTTCGACCGAGGCTTGGAACTGGTGCAGGCTGCAGAGCGAGCCCGACAGCGCACGCGGCAACCTACGGGTCTTCTCGGTCAGGGAACTCACCCACCGTTCCAGCCCGGACGTCACCTGCCCGACGGTGATACCCAGCCCACCAGGAGTCTGCGCGGGCCCATCCCCCAGCACCCCCGGAACCCCTTCACCAGGTCGTCCAGGCGGTCGTTCGTCTCGCTGGAGCCGCTCAGTTCATGACCTCGCACTGTAACGAAGACGGCTACGTAGTCACGGGGTTCATAGGCTTCGACGGACGGGACGGGCGCTTCCGGGTGATCGCCAATGGCCTGGCCGAAAGGCGGCACGTGCTCCGCGATCCGGCGTCTTTCCTGACCTGGATACTTGAGGGGTCGGGATCTCAGCCGAAGTCTTCCGAGCCCTCCCTCCAACTCCCGGCAGGCACCGGTAGCTTGCCGGTGCACAGAACGGTGCGGAGGCGGGGAGACCCCGGGGCGAGCGTGGCTGACGCAGCACTAGATGTATCAACGGGTGGTGTGCTGTGATGCCTCTGCGCTTTTTGCATCGTTGTAACCAGAGGGGACGCACCCGCACGGGTGCTGTGGGGGCCCTTCACCGGTCACTCTGAGAACGGAGTCGCTCATGAGGTCCCTTCAGAGGAGACGGCGGCCGAGATCCCTACGTCGGTGGACAGGGATCACCGCTGCTCTGGGCACGGCCGCCGTCGTCACCCTCTCCGGTACGTCGGCCGCGTCGGCCCAGGGCGCAACGGGCACGGCCGGCAGCCCCCGGCTGCGGATCCCGTCCGTCACCGCCGGGGACGCGCGCTTCGAGATACTCTCGCCGACGCTGATCCGCACCGAGTACGCGGGCGACGGCAAGTTCACCGACGCCCCGACCTTCAACGCCATCGGACGCGCCGGATTCACCCCTGCCTCCTACACGACGGACAGGTCCGACGGCTGGCTGACCGTCCGGACCAGCGCAATGACCCTGCGCTATCGGCTCGGCTCGGGACAGTTCGACACCGGTAACCTCTCCGTCGCGACGACAGCGGGCAGCCTCCCGGTGACCGCTAGTCCCTGGCAGCATCTCACCTGCAGGACCGGCGAGTTGTGCGAGGCGGAGAACCTCCGGCTCGACGGGGTCTCCGTCGCGACCGACCACACCGGCTACACCGGTACGGGCTTCGCCGCGGGATTCCAGAGCACCGGCGGCTCCATCACTTCTGACATCGATGTCAGCACCGCGGGGGACTACCAGTTCGGCCTGCGTTACGCCAACTCCCGCGGCGGCGACGGGCAGACGCAGACCCGCACGCTGTCCGTCACCGTTGACGGCGGTAGCCCGCAGCCGGTCAGCCTGCCGGCCACCGCGGACTGGGACACCTGGAAGCTCACGACCGCCTCCCTGCGCCTCGAAGCCGGACATCACACGCTCGCCCTCACCCGGACCGCCACGGACTCCGGGAACGTCAACGTCGACAGCGTCGCCGTCGTACGCCCCGGCGACCCGTACCCGCCCGTATCCAGCACGGCCGTGGCCGACTGCCGGTTCGCAGTGAGCTGTGAGGCGGAGGCCGCTCGTACCGGCGGCACCGCCGTCAGCGCCACCGACCACAAGGGGTACGCCGGCGGCGGTTTCGTCGCCGAGCTGAACCAGGGATCGACCCTGACCACCCACGTGGTGGGCGTCCCCGCAGACGGCAACTACACCCTGCACGTGCGCTATGCCAACGGCACCGGCGGCGACGGCGAGCACCGGACACGTACCGCCACGGTCTCCGCGGGCGGCGCGAGCCGCACGCTGTCGCTTCCCGCCACCGCGGACTGGGACACGTGGGACAGCGCCTCCGTCCCCGTCACCCTGAAGGCCGGAGCCGGCGACATCACGCTCAGCTGCCCCGAGGCCACGAGCTGCCACGTGAACGCGGACACCCTCGCGGTCACCACGCCCACCGGCGCCGCCCCGCCCCCGCACATCGCCCTCGGCGGCTACCGCCGCGGGCTCGACGGCGTGACCGGTAACGGAGGACCCCTCGTCACCACACCGGGTCTGCTCAACCGCGACGGCTGGTACCTGCTCGACGACACGTCCTCGGCGCTCTACGACACCGGCACGCAGAAGGTGACCCCGCGTCCCGGACACAGCGGGGCCCCGTACCAGGACGGTTACCTCTTCGCGTACGGGCACGACTACAAGCAGGGCCTCGCCGACCTGTCCACGCTCACCGGGCCCCCCGCGCTCCTTCCCCAATGGGCCTACGGCGTCTGGTACTCGGAGTACATCGACCGCACCGCGACCGACTACCGGAACGCGATCTTGCCGGCGTTCCGCTCCGAGGGAGTCCCACTCGACGTACTGGTCACCGACACGGACTTCAAGGCGGTCAATAGCTGGAGCGGCTGGGAGATGGATCCGGCGAAGTTCCCGGACCCCAAGGGCTTCTTCGACTGGTCCGCCACCGAGGGCCTGCACAACACACTCAACGTGCACCCCAGCATCCTCGCGTCCGACCCGCAGTTCGCCAAGGCGCAGGCCACGGCCAAGGGCAAGCTGACGAAGGGCGGTTGCGCCTCGGGCGCCGGCGACGACTGCTACACCTTCGACTTCGGCGACCCCGACCAGCTCAAGGCGTACATGGACCTGCATCGCACGATGGACGATCAGGGCAATGACTTCTGGTGGCTCGACTGGTGCTGCGACGCGGCCCGTTCGTCCCTGCCCGGTGTCACCCCGGACGCGTGGATCAACCAGCAGTACGCCACCGCCACCGCGCAGCGGATCGGGCGTGGGTTCGTCCTCTCCCGGGCCTACGGATCGCTCCAGGCAGGCGGCTACAGCGGTCAGCAGGGGCTGCCCACCGGACCGTGGGCGGACAAGCGCACGACGGTCCACTTCACCGGCGACACGTCGTCCACCTGGGGCACGCTGAAGCTCGAAGTCGGCTACACACCGGGGGAGTCGGCGGCGACCGGCATGGCGGCCATCACCCACGACATCGGCGGCCACAACGACACCACCGGCCTGACTGGCTCGGAGACCTACACGTCGGACGGCAGGACCTACACCACGCACAAGCTCCCCGACGACCTCTACGCCCGCTGGGTCCAGCTGGGCACCTTCCAGCCGATCGACCGCCTGCACAGCAACCACAGCGACCGGCTGCCCTGGCAGTACGGCACGGCGGCCCGGAAGTCGGCGGACAAGTTCCTCAACCTGCGTGAGGCGCTGGTCCCGTACACGTACACACTGGCCGAGGAGGCGAACAGCACGGGCCTGCCGATCGTCCGCCCCATGTACCTGGAGTACCCGGACGAGGCGAAGGCGTACACGACCGCCGACAGCGAGTACCTCTACGGCTCCGACGTCCTGGTCGCTCCCGTCACCACCGGCGGTACTTCGGCCACCACCTCGGTGTGGTTCCCGCCGGGCCAGTGGACGGACTACTTCACCGGCAAGACCTACACCGGCGGTACGACCCAGGACGTCACGACCGGTCTCGACTCGATGCCCGTCTTCGTCAAGGCCGGCGGCATCCTGCCCACACGGACGCACGACGTGGCCGCGGACGATCTCAGCCCTCTGACCGACGTCACCCTCACCGTCGCTGCCGGGGCCTCCGGCTCCACCAGCCTCTACGAGGACGACGGCAAGGCCGTCGGCAGAGCCCGCAGTGCCACCACCGCCATCCGTTACAAGGAGTCCGGCGGCGTCCGCACCCTGTCCATCGGCGGGGCCAAGGGAACGTTCCACGGCCAGCCCCGACAGCGCACCTGGACCGTGTCGGTCCGCGGGACGAAGGCACCGACCCGCGTCACAGCCGCCGGCACCACCCTGTCCGCCCACGCCTACACCTGGGATGCCGCCACGGACACACTGACGATCACCCTTCCCCACCACTCCGTCCACACCCCACTGACAGTCACCTTCCGCTAAGCCTGTTCCTTACGGTCTGACCTCGAACGAGGTGCCGAACGTGCTCGCTCGTACGAGGATTCCGGGGACGTGAACACGGCCTTCGTTCTGATCCTGTGCTCCGACGAAAGAGGCACTTGACCAGTACGAAGGCCGTGCGGGAATGAATCTGCCGCATCACGACGTCCGGCGGTCCATCGCATGATCGTCCGCCGGGTACAGGCCGCGCTCATCCGGATCGTTGAACCACCGGTGATAAACACTGTGCGGTCGTCGCGCATGGGAGTACGTCCACCCGCCCGCGCCATCGTCGAGGCGGTCCACCGAGGCCCTTCCGTTTCGGCGGTGGAATCGTTTTGACGTCGCGGAGGATTCAGGTGCCCGCCGGGCGCGTGAGGTCAGTGCTGTGCAGCAAAGACGTTTTCGATCTCCTTGAGTACGAGGTCGGGACGGTCTGTCGGCACCTCGTGGGAAGTCCCCTTGGCGGTGACAAGTGATCGGTTGGACGCTGCGTGGGCAAACGAAGCAGCGGCCTCACGCCATCGCCGAGCGTCCTCGGGTGATCCTTCGAACGGAGTCTTCTCCGAGATCATGACCCTTGCCGGCACCGAGTCCGGCCACACCACCTTGTGAAACGCCCTGTGCGCCGCGGCGAAGCCCTCTGACGTGGAGATGAGCTGCCGGTTCGCCGGCTTCTCGGGGTTCTGCCTGGCCGCGTCAACCTCCGGCTGGACCGCGGCCACGAGGCGGGGGATCTCCTCGTCCGTGAAGAACGGTGGGAGATTGGCGTCGACCAGGAGCGCGCCGGAGAGCATCTCTGGGTTGTCCTGTGCCATGTAGTTTGCAATCTCTCCGGCCTGGGAGTGGGACACCAGGGTCACGCCCCTGGTGACGCCCAGTTGCTCAAGCCCCGCCTTGAGGTCGCTGACAGCACTCTCGACTTTCCATGGGCCGGGCACTACGTCACTCTTGCCGAGACCGGCTCGGTCGTAGGTGATGACGGTAGCGCCAGTGGCGGCATGCAGCTTGGGGACGATCTCATTCCATTGCGACGAATACTCGCCGCCGCCCGAGTCCAGGACGATGGTTGAGCTGCTGCCCTCAGTAACGTAAAAGGCCAGACGATGGCCTCCATTCTCGATCATGTGCAGCTTCGATTTGGCAGCGTGGCCGGTCTCCGGCAACACGGAGGCGGTGGCATTCTGTGGGGTCGGCTGCTGGGCGGCTGAGTCATCGTCGTTGCAGGCCGCGACGGTGCCGATACCCACGACCACTAGCGCGAGGGCAGACAGTGCCCGGTCAACAGACCGTCGGTTGGGCGAGGTGGGGGACATTACTGATCCTTTGAACTAGGGCTGCTGTGGAATCTGTGATGCCCATCCTTTGCTGAATCGGGTCATCGCAGAATCCGGCTAGCGCGCATGTCAGTGGTCCAGCTGAATCGCATGAGCATGGTGGAGACAACCCCCGCAAGCGATCACCGGTCGCTGCACTCGTGAGCGCCTCTTGGTCATCGGTGAGGTCTCCAACACGTCGCCACAACTCACGGTCTGTACCCCGCCTGGGCCGGGCAAGCAGGTGCTCAACACCATCAGGACTGGTCCCTCGACACGCTCCGCGATCGTCCGACAGCTTTCGCGTGTCAGATCCGACAGCGACCCCAGCACCAAGTCCCCCACACGATGGCGGAGTTCGACCCGCGCAGAGCGGCCGCGTGCTATCCGCGCCATCAACGACTCGAATGCCACGAGCCAGCGGCCAAAATCTGCGCTGCGGGCCGCAGCCGTCCTTCATTTGTCGAAGCAACTGGCGAGGGAACGGCGTCCGTCCCCGCTTTCACGCCGTCCAGCAGTACAGGCGGCGATCCCGCTCCCGGAGGCCCTGAGCAAGCCGGGACAGGCCGCTCAGGAGCTGAGTCGCGATCTCCTGGTCAAACACTTCGCCCTCCGCCATCCGCTCCAGAGCCCACAGCCGACCGACTTCTACCAGCCGGGGCTGGCCGGCAGCGGCAAGCGCATCCTGAAGAGCTTCAGAGACGGCGAGGACCATGGGGCCCTCGCCATCATCTGGATCCGCGGCAACTCCGGGCTCATCAGCAGCAACGACCTCGTCAAAACTCCGACCGGTGAAGATGCACTCCCACTCGATCAGCGCCTCTTCACCATCGAAGTTGCGGTACGACAAAGACTCGAAAGACCCGTTTGGTCCGCCAACCACGACCGCGGCGGCACCTAGTGAGTCGGCGCCACGAAGAACTTGACGATGATGCTCACCGGGGCATGGTGCCTGCCCGGCCGGCCCTGGTCCACTCGGCTGAGGTTTCAGCTTCACACAGAGCGAGCCGGGCATTCGCGCTCCGGACCTGGCAGGGCAGGGTCACGCCATCGACCAGCCAGCCCAGCCCGCAGATACCGAGGGTGAACAGATACAAGAGCCCCCAATTCTTCCTGCCGAGATAAAGGTGGTGGATGCCGAAGACGCCGAGGAAGAACCACCAGACGTACGCCGCGAGGACCGACTTCGGTGTGCGCAGTGTGCTGGTCTGCGGTGGCTGCGGGCCCGACAGAGCGGCCCGATGCTGCATCGCCGGCTCGGGCTGCGCAGACGCCACCGCGGGCCGAACCGCGGTCGTCGCCAGGTCGCGATGGCGGGCCGCCGTCCACTCTGCCGCAGCAGGTCCACCAGGGACGGGTGAGGTGGACATCGAGCCAGCCCGGACGGGCCGGCGAGAGGGCGAGCCCTCGATGGATACCCTGGGCAGGATCCGCTCGAGCCAGGCGGGGAGCCACCAGTTCGCTCGTCCCAGAAGGTGCATGAGCGCCGGAACGAGCACGGTGCGCAAGATGAACGCGTCGATGGTCACAGCTGCGGCCAGTCCGACGCCGTATTCAGCGATGACACGCTGGCCGCCGAAAACGAAGGCGGTGAAGACACAGATCATGATCAGGGCGGCTGCGTTGATCAGGCGCCCGGTCTCAGCCTGGCCGATGCGAATGGCACGGTGGCTGTCCCGAGTGTGCTCCCACTCCTCGTGGATGCGGCTGACGAGGAAGACCTGGTAATCCATAGACAGACCGAACAGGATAGCGAGCATGATCACCGGAAGCTCGGCCGCCACCGGCCCGGCCTTCCCGAGGCCCAGCAGTTCGCAACCCCATCCCCACTGGAATACGGCGACCACCACTCCGAACGATCCGGCCGAGGCAAGCAGATTCATCACAGCGGCGGTCAGCGGCACGACGATACTGCGGAAGGCGACCATCAGCAGCAGGCAGCCGAGTGCGACGATCACTCCGAGGAACAGTGGCAGCTTGCTTGCCAGCACGTCGGCGAGGTCGGCGGAAGCCGCTGTCCTGCCACCGACATGGACCGTCAGGCTGCTCCCCTGTTCCGCAGCAGGGACGACATCCTTGCGCAGGTGACTGATCAGGGTGCTGGTGGCTTTGTCCTGTGGTGCGCTGGTCGGCACCACGTCGATGATGGACAGTCCTTTCGCAGCGGTGACCGGTCGCGCCGTGGCCGAGGCAACTCCGCGGGTGCTGCGGACGGTCGCGACCAGCTTCTCCAGGGCCGACGCGTCGCTGGGCGCGGCCTGCTGCGCGACCAGCACCAGGGGGCCGTTCGAGCCTGCCCCGAATCCCTGCGCGAGCAGGTCGTAGGCGGCTCTGGTGGTGGTGCCCTTCGGGTCGTTTCCGGCGTCCAGCGTCCCCAGGCGCATCGACAGTGTGGGCAGCGAGAGGACCGTGACGGCGAGAAGCGCTACTACGGTGAATAGTGTTTTGTGGCGCTCGACCCGCACGGCCCAGCGGCCCTTGGACATACGTTTTCCCTGTCCGTGGTTGTTCAGGGTCGGGTGCGCGGTGCCCGGTTCCCGGTTGGCCATGGCTCGCCGCTGCCGCCGGCTGAGGAGCTTGTTCCCGAAGATGCCAAGCAGTGCCGGCAGCAGGGTCACTGCCGCGATCACGGTGAACAGGACGGCCGTCGCAGCGCTGATTCCCATCGAGGAAGCGGGACCGATTCGCAGGACAAGCAGGCCGAGGAGAGCGGTGACGACGGTAAGGCCGGCGAAGAGAACTGCCCGGCCTGAGGTGTCCAGTGCGCGTACCGCAGCCGGCTCTGGCGCCAGACCACTCTGCAGGCCAGTCCGGTAGCGGGTGACGATGAACAGGGCGTAGTCGATTCCGACTCCGAGCCCGATGAGGGCAGCGACCGTCGGATCGTCGCTCCCTACCGTGATCACGTGCGAGGCGAGGCCGACGGTGATCAGTCCTGCACCGAGCGCAGCGACTGCGACGAGGAGGGGCAAGGCCATGCCGAGCAGGGAACCGAAGGCGACGAAGAGGATGATGCCCGCTGCGACCAGCCCGATCGCCTCGGTGCTCTTCGCCTTCCCCTGGGCCACAATGCCGATCGCCTCGCCACCGAGCTCCACCTGAAGGGTTTTGTCACGGGCGGCCTGAGCGGTATCGATGACCCGGGTGACAGCGGCAACCGGTATCCGGTCGGCCCGCGAGTCGAACGTCACCGTCGCATAGGAAGTTTTTCCGTCTTCGCTTACCTGAGCCTCTCCTGCAGGACCGTACATGCTGGTCACCGACGCGACCGCAGGCAGTTTCGCCACTCGATGCAGCATCGGGATCACCCTGCTCCGCACGGCGGCGTCGCGGATCGACCCGTCGCCACGCACGTGCACCACGATCTGGTCGCTGTCTCCGGACTGCTTGGGCTCAGTCGCCTCGAGTCGTGCCTGCGCCTTCGACGACTCGGCCCCCGGCAAGCTGAGCGCGTCAGAGTAGGCAGCGCTGTGCGACGCGTACGGCACCGCGAGCGCGACCAGTACGGCGGCCCACATCCCGATGACGAGGAAGCGGTGCCGGAAGCACCATGTGGCTAGTGCGGACATGCTGAACAACTTTCTTTTCAGGGCGGAGAGTCAAAAAAGAGGGCGGACGGCACACTTGCCGGCGTGCCAGAGTCCATCCGCCAGGCCTCCCTGCCTTGCGCACCGCGAGTAAAGAGTGTTCCGGGCCATGACGGTGGACTCCTGCACGTAGATCCTGGAGCTGCGGCGGATCCCGAGGCGGCACTCACGTGGGGCTGCCGCACCAGGCGTTTCCAACCGGTCCAGCCTCCCGGAGCCGCGAGCGAAGGACACGGGGGCTGGAGCCATGTGATGGTGGAGGAATCCCCACTGCGTCAACACGGGCGAGCCGGTCATCATCGACCTCTGACGGGAGATCGCGCCTGGCGTCGGTCAGCCCGCTGATCGACGCGGCGATGCATGATGATGGAGCGTGATGACTTACTCGCGCGGGCGGCACTCCTCCAGTGGCCGCCCACGGTCGGAGAAGCACTCCGCAGGCGGAGCAGGTCTACGAGCTGGGCTCACTCTGCGGATAGGCCTGCTGGGCTGGTCGCTTCTGCTACTTCTCGGGGGACTACTGGGCTTCGGCCTGCTCACGCTTTGGACGACCTCGCTGACAGTCGTCGCGCTTGGGGTCGGTGTACCGCTAGTGCTGGTCTCGACCGCAATGGTGCGCTGGTTCGCCGACCTGCATCGGCAGTGGGCTGCCGACCAGCTGAGCGAACCGGTGGCACGGCCTTACCTGCCTGCACCCGACGCCGGCTGGCTCAAGGGGCTGTGGACGATCCTGCGCGACCCAGCGACCTGGCGAGACTGGGCCTGGCTGGTGGCCAATTCGATCACTGGGTGGTTTACCTATGGACTGTCGTTCCTGCTCTTTCTGTGCGGCGTCTTTTACCTGAGCTATCCGCTCGTATACGCGCTGACGCCGTCGCAGGTGTTCCGCACGCCGCTGGGCAACGCGTTCCGCCTGCACAGCGTCCAGGAATCGTTCGCTCTGGTTCCGCTCGGACCGTTGTTCCTCCTGCTCTGGTACACCACCGCCTCTCGATTGGCGAAACTCAACGCCCTGATCATCCGTTCCCTGCTGGCGCCCACCGCGCAGGCACAACTTCGCAACCGCATCGCCCAGCTCGCTGCCTCACGGGCTGACACGGTCGATACCCAAGCGGGCGAACTACGCCGCATCGAACGAGACCTCCACGACGGCGCACAGGCCAGGCTCGTCTCGTTGGGCATGAGCCTGGGCCTGGCCGAACAGCTTCTGCCTGACGACCCCCATGCCGTACAGCAGCTGTTGGCGGAAGCCCGCGCAACAACCTCCAGCGCTCTGGCCGAACTACGTGACCTCGTCCACGGCATTCATCCGCCGGTACTCGCGGATCGCGGCCTGGACGGGGCTCTGAGGGCTCTGGCCCTGGCCAACCCGATCCCCACGTCGGTGGTCACCCGCCTGCCCGGGCGTTTGCCCGCGCCGGTCGAGTCCGCGGCCTACTTTGCCGTAGCCGAGGTTCTGGCAAACGCCATCAAGCACGCCCATGCCCAGCACATCGAGATCACCGTGGAGTTCACCGCCCATCCCAGTACCACGGCGGGAGTGCTGGCGATGAGGGTGTCCGACGACGGCCGCGGAGGCGCCAGCCTCGACGGCGGCAGCGGCCTGCGGGGCGTCGTACGCCGCCTGGGAGCCTTCGACGGCACCCTGCTTGTCGACAGTCCGCCAGGCGGGCCCACCGAGATAAGGATGTCGCTGCCGTGCGCATCGTCATAGCCGAAGACCTCGCCCTACTGCGGGAAGGTCTGATCAGGATCTTCCAGGCCAACGACTTCGAGGTCGTCGACGCAGTCGACAATGGACCCTCGCTGATCCGGGCGCTGACAACCCTTCGACCAGACGTCGCAATCGTCGATGTGCGGCTGCCCCCGACCTTCACCGACGAAGGCCTGCGGGCCGTGATCGACGTACGCAAGCAGATTCCCGGACTGCCCATCGTTGTGCTCTCGCAATACGTCGAGCAGCTGTACGCCAGGGAACTCATGTCGGACCGTGCCGGCGCAGTGGGCTACCTGCTGAAGGACCGAGTGCTGGACGTCGGCCAGTTCGTCGCCAACGTCCGGCAGGTCGCTGCCGGCAGTACGGTCATGGACCCCAACGTGGTCAGCGCCCTCCTCAACCACCGCTCGGCAGATCCTCATCTGCAGGAGTTGACACCGCGTGAGCACGAAGTGCTCTCCTTGATGGCGCAAGGCCGCTCCAATGCGGCCATCGCCGGCCGGATGTTCGTCAGCGAGAAGACCGTCAGTAAGCACACATACAACATCTTCATCAAACTCGGACTCGAGCAATCCGAGGACGACAATCGTCGGATCCTGGCAGTACTTGCCTACTTGGAAGGCTGAGTCGACTTCCGGACGGAGTGTGAATCCAACGGCTCTGTCTCGCTTTGGGTGGTGACGGAGAATTGTGAGGGTCGTCGGCATTCACCCGAAGGATGTCAACGAGCCTGTGCAGAAGCCATTTTCGGGTCTTTCCCCGCCGGGCATCGAGGATGTGGTCCACGAAGATGTCGGCGCCGGTGCCGACCGCGGACAGTACGGGGGCCTTCGTGAACACTTCCGGGTCCGGCCCGATCGCCGCTTCCAGGTACTGCGACCACAGTCAAGCAGGGTCTCAAGGCTCCAGACGTGGCCTCCGTCGGCCTCGCGGACGACTGCCACTGCGTCGTCGCGTTCCAGCAGATCGGAGACGGTGGGTGCGATGCCTGTCAGGTCGACGACCTGCTCGCCGCGGACCGCGGCCACACACGGCCCCTCCCATCGCGGGTTGTAGACGCGCGTGACGAGAGCGGCACGGTCGGCTTCCTCCGGCAGGACGGAACTGGCGGTGAGGACCAGGCCAAGGCACGCTGCTGCCGATTCCACGATCGATGCTCTCCCGACGTCGACGGGTGTGGTCGCCTAGGCGGACTCAGTGGGAGTCGCGGGGCACCTCGTGGCCACGGCTGCCACGCAGGAACCCGAAGTCGGCACCCAGATCGGCCTGCTCCACGTTCTGGGTGTAGAGCCAAGCGTATCCGCTTGTATGCCGCTCAACGGGTGCCCTCCATTCCTGCCCGCGTCGCGCAAGTTCGGCGTCATCCACATCCATGCGCAAAATACGGTTCGGGACGTCCAGGACAACGGGGTCCCCGTCCCGCACCAAGGCGAGAGGTCCGCCGACAGCGGCCTCGGGCGTCACGTGCAAGACCACCGTCCCGTACCCGGTACCACTCATCCGCCCGTCGCAGACGCGCACCATATCCGTGACGCCGGCCTTCAAGAGCTTGGCGGGCAGTGGAACGTTGGAGACCTCGGGCATGCCGGGATACCCTCTGGGGCCAGCGTTGCGGATGACGATAACGGTGGTGGCGTCGATATCGAGTTCCGGGTCGTCGGCCACCTCGTGGTAGGCCTCCGGGGAGTCGAAGACGCGCGCGGGACCGCGGTGGGTGAGCAGATGCGGTGACGCGGCAGACTGCTTGAGCACGGCACCGTCGGGGCACAGGTTTCCCCGGAGGACGGCGATACCGGTGCCGGCCGGCTGAAAGGGGGCGTCGAGGCCGGTGATGACGTCGGAGCCGAAACGTTCAGCGTTCTCCGTGTTCTCGGCAATGGTGCGTCCGTTGACCGTGATCTGGTCCCCGTGCAACAGTTTGCCGTTGAGCAGCTCGCTCATGACGGCGGGCAGGCCGCCCGCGTAGCAGAAGTCCTCCATGAGGTACGTGCCGCTGGGCATCAGATTGACCAGGGTCGGCACCGCACGGACCAGGTCGTCGAAGTCCTGCAGGTTCAGATCGACTCCGACGCGTCCGGCGATGGCGGTGAGATGGATGACGGCGTTCGTGGAGCCGCCGATGGCCGCATTTACCCGGATGGCGTTCTCGAACGCCTCCCGGGTCAGTATGTGGGAGGGACGCAGCTCCTCTTCCACCATCCGTACGATGCGCTGGCCCGCCGCCTGCGCGGTTTCCATCCGCCGTGAGTCGACCGCGGGCCAAGCCGCCGAACCCGGCAGCTGCATGCCGAGCGCTTCAGCCATGCAAGCCATGGTCGAGGCGGTACCCATCGTCATGCAGTGCCCGTTGGAACGGGCCATGCACCCTTCTGCGAAGAAGCACTCCTCCTGAGTCATCCGGCCCGTCTTCAGGTCCTCCTCGAACTTCCACACGTGGGTGCCGGACCCCACGTCCTGGCCCCGGTACTTGCCGTTGAGCATCGGCCCGCCGGTGACCATGACGGCGGGCAGGTCGACGCTGGCGGCGCCCATCAACATGGCGGGGGTCGTCTTGTCGCAGCCGGACAGCAGCACGACACCATCGAGCGGATTGGCACGGATCAGCTCCTCCACCTCCATGGCCATGAGGTTGCGGTACAACATGGCGGTCGGGCGCATCAAAGTCTCGCCGGTGGCCATGGTGGGGAACTGAAGCGGCAGGCCGCCCGCCTGCCACACGCCACGCTTGACGGCTTCCGCGACGCGTGTCAGATGAGCGTTGCACGGTGCGAGCTCGGAGGCGCTCGTTGCGATGCCGATGACCGGACGCCCATCGAACACCTCGTGCCCGAATCCCTGGTTGCGCATCCAGGAGCGGTACACCATCCCGCTGCGGCCCTGCGCCCCAAACCATGCCTGGCTGCGGCCGCTCGTCTTGTGACCGTCGGTCATGTGGCACTCCCGTGGCTTTGGCGTCGTCCGCTTCGAGATGAGGCGTTGTCAGGTGAGCACCCTCAGGGCGTACCCTGCAACGCAGTCATTCGAGAATTGCCACATTCCGCGCCCACAGTGGCGGCGACTGCTCCCGGCACCTCATCGGAGCTGGTCCTGCGTGTACCAACCACCGCCGACGAGGACGCTTTCATAATTCGACTTGTCGACACTGACCGGCGGGAGGAGGTAGGCAGGAACGACCCTCACGCCGTTATCATAGCTTTTCGTGTCGTTTATTTGAGGCTTCCGGCCTTTGAGTGACGAGTCGACCATACCCGCGGCAACTTTCGCCAGTTTTCGCAAATCCTTGAATACTGTTTGAGTCTGCTCCCCGGCTATGATCGATTTTACGGAGGCAAGTTCAGCATCTTGGCCTGTGATGATCGGCCACGGCTTGCCATTCGAGCCATATCCATCGGATCTCAGAGCCGATATTATGCCGATAGAGATGCCGTCGTACGGCGATAGAACTGTATCTACCTTCTCACTCTTGTAGGAAGATGTAAGTATGTCTTCCATGCGCTTCTGTGCGGTTGCACCATCCCACCGAAGGGTGGTGATGCGGTTCAGTTGGGTCTGCCCCGACCGGACAATGAGCTGCTTCTTGTCGATGTAGGGTTGTAGGACCTTCATCGCTCCACTGAAGAAATATCGCGTATTATTGTCGTCGTTCGACCCTGCAAACAGTTCGATATTGAATGGCCCCTTCTTCGACCCGTCTTTCAGGCCGAGCTTTTCAGCGATGTACCCTCCCTGCAGTTCGCCGACTTTCTCATTGTCGAATGAGGCATAGTAATCGACGTTCTTTGTCCCTAAAATGAGCCGGTCATACGCGATCACGGGTATGTCTGCGTCGGCGGCTTGCTGAACGACATTGTTCAGTGACTTATTGTCAATTGCGGCGATTACCAGAGCCTTGACTCCCTGGGTGATCAGGTTTTCGAGCTGAGATACTTGCTGATCAGGGTCATCTTCGCCGAATACCAATTTGGTCTTGTACCCCTTCGCCTCCAGTTCCTTCTTGACATTTGCCCCATCAGCTATCCAGCGCTCCGACGACTTCGTAGGCATCGCGATGCCGATGGTTGCACCTTTGGCATTATTTTTGTCCTGGTCGTCTCCGCCGCCCCCCTGCCCGCAAGCCGCCAGAGTAAGCGCGAGAAAGGCAGCCGCAGGAACACTCTTGCGATTGTTCATATGTGCACTTCCCTCTGTGTCGTTGCCGGGTGATGTCGCCGCCGCTACAGGCGGTTTCGCATTCCGCAGAGCCGAAACCATGAACAACGCCTGGCGCAGAGTCGTCAGGTTGGATCAAGGTGCGCTCAGGCGAAAGGATCTTGCCGATACTTCACGTTCGATATATCGACATTCGTTCGACGGGTGGTGCGAACAGTAGAAGAGGGCTTTTAGGGTGTCAACCGACTGCGCAGCACAAATTTTTCAAGGAATCTCAGTCTCTGTCCTACCTCTTCCTGCAGAGGCGCGGCCACGAACTCGCCCCGGCCGCCCTCCCCTTCACCGCCGCTGAGCCTTCGTCCGATGAGACCACCCCCTGCTCGCCACCCTGTACTCCACAGCGGATCCCAGAGATTTGGCGGTCGGGGACACGGCGAGGTCCTTCCGGGACAAGTGGTCAATGTGGACTGTCGCCTGGCCGCATCCGACGCTCGCCCACTCAGATGCCCTGAACTGGGCTCGCATTTCACGCGCCACGGCTCCATGGCCCGAGGCTCGTGACGAAGAACTTGATCCAGAAGGCTCAACAGCCCTGTGGCGCCGGAAGTACACGGACACCCAGCTGATGGGCGGACGCGCCAGCTGCGAACCTCACACCACCGTCGTGCCACCACCCTCGAAGGTCTGATCGCCAACAATCATGCCCAGCGCAACAAGCAGAGATCGTCCGTCTTGCACACCGCCATCACCGCTGAGGAACCTGCCGCAGCCAAGCCGCAGCCAGAGCCCGAACCTGACTGACTGCCCACACGGGTCCACGACTTCGTCGTCTGCTGCGCAGCAGGCATCGGCGGCTGACGAGACATGCCGCGGACGGTTTCCTGGGCAGGCGCACCGCGCGGCGGCGCCGGTCTGTAAGCCTCAAGAACCCTTCGCACCGCCAGCAGGGTGGCGTCGGTTTCCGCTGCGCGGTCGTTCTCAGACGGTGCCGGTCGGTACGGGATCCTCAGGGAGCTGCCAGTTGCCGCCGCGGTCCTCCTTCGAGAGCCGTGCGGCCAGGTCGGGGACGCGCAGGAAGCAGGCGAGTGCGGTGGTGGCCTGGAAGACGTCGATTGCTCGCTGGGTCATCGGCAGGCCCAGACGCAGAAGACGCGGGGTGACCTGGCCCTGGATCTCGTTGATGAAGGGCCGCAGCACATGGTCGTAATTCGCCAGTGCTGTCGGCAGGTCGGTCGGGTGCCGGTTGATCTCACCGGCCAGGACATGGGCGCCCACCAGGCCACCCGAAATCCCCATACCGCTGTACGGGGAGGCGCAGTGAGCGGCGTCTCCGGCCAGGACCACACGGCCTTTGGACCAGGTGTCCGTGCGGACCTGGGCGATTTCCTGTGAGTAGAAGAACGGGCTTGTTCTCATGCCCTCGGTGAACCGCTCGGTCTGCCACCCTGCGTCGGCGAACCTGTTTGCCCAGAACTCCTGTTGACGCTCGACGGGCGCCCGGTGGATCGCCGAGGCTTCCTCGGATTCCTCCCGCAGTACGAAATACGCCTGTGTCTCGGTGGGGTTGTGGCTGCGGCGCATGATCTGACGCCCACCCGGGACCATATAGGTGTCCCGGATGTTGCTGTCCGACGCGATGCGTGGGACGAACCAGTAGGCCATGTGGATGCCCACCCGCCAGTACGGGTCGGGAGCGTCCGGGAGGACCGCCCGCCGGATGCGTGATCCCTGTCCGTCCGCACCGACCAGGAGGTCGAATTCGCCGCAGGAGCCGTCGGAGAAGTGCGCGACGACCCTGTGGTCGTCTTGCTCGAAGCCCGCGACGCTCTTGCCGAAAACGAACTCGGCATCGTCCTTCGTGGCGTCGTTGAGTATGCGTATCAGGTCGCCTCGCATGATCTCGTACTCCGACGTGAGGGTCTGTCGGCCCTGCCCGGAGGTGTTGGCCATGATCGTCGCCCTGGCCTTGCCGCGCGCATCGACGAAGGCGACGCCCGCCTCGTCCACGAGCTTGCCGCGGACTGCGTCGAGAAGCCCCATCCGCTGGACGGCCTGGATTCCCTGCCCGCGCAGGTCGACTTGGGCCCCGGCAGCCCGGAGCGCGGGGAAGCGTTCCGCCACAGTCACCCGGTGGCCGCCTCGCGTGAGCCAGAAAGCCAGGGCGTGGCCTGCGACTCCCCCGCCGGCCATGAGGACCCTCAAGGACGGTGCTCCCGAAAATTTGGTCATACCCATCACCCCAAAATCTATCAGTGAAAGATTCCCCTCAAGGTCGCCTATCAGCGATAGATTGTCAATGTGACCAAGATGAACCGTGAGGCCGTCGTCGCCGAGGCGCTCGGCCTGCTCGACGAGGTCGGACTCGACGCCGTCAGCACCAGACGGCTGGCAAAGCGACTGAACGTGGAACAGCCATCGCTCTACTGGTACTTCCGCACCAAAAAGGACCTCCTCGCCGCTATGGCACAGGCCGCGATGACACCGCACGCGACCGCACCCCTGCCCGCGCCCGAGGACGACTGGCGCGAGTGGTTCCTGGACAACACCCGCAGCTTCAGACGCACCCTGCTGATGTGCCGGGACGGCGCCCGGCTCCACGCCGGCACCACCCCCACCAGCGACCTCGACCGGATCCGGCACAAGATCCACTTTCTCGTCGCCTCCGGCGTCCCCGAACGGGACGCGCAAATGGCCATGCTCGCTGCCGGCCGCTTCACAGTCGGCAGCGTGCTGGAAGAGCAAGCGGAAACCAACCCCAGCGGCCGCATCGATCTCCCGGCCGACATGCCCGGGATCGATCACACATCGGCGTTCGAGGCAGGTCTCGCCCTCATCCTGAACGGGCTAGTGCACCGCACCGAGGTATAGGCCGCATTCGGCTGCCCCGTCAGCGTGGACACAGCACAGAGTGCGCCGGCTGCGCCGGAGATGTCACGGCCGGCGGAGCAGCACCAGGTTCCACGCTCGTACCGGCTCGCACGTGGTCCACTACGCCACGTCAACACTGTCTGGCCCGAGGTGCGCCGGCCGGTTAAGGGTGGAAGCGGAGGCCGGCCCATCCTGGGCACACCCCGCTCCCCCAGCCTCCCTGAGCCGCTATCCGAGGGCGTCGGCCTGCCACGGGAAGCTCAGAGACGGGGGTGAGAGGGGGACTGGCACGGGGTGTCGGTCGGTACGGGTCGCTTCGGCAGGTACCGGCGCCTACAAACCCGCCCCATTCAGCGAAAGCCTCGATCCGCAGCATGTCATCAGTCGACGTCCTCCTCGGCCACGGTCGTATACCGCTGTCGTGCCCACAGCGGCAGCACCACCCAGCACGCGAGGTACCAGGCCACCACCCCGCCCACAAGCCACGGTACGAAGGCGTCATGCGTGGCCACCCGCAAGATCAGAAACAGGGCCGAGGTGAGCGTGGCAATCAGGAGCGCCAGACCGAGGAAGGTAAGCCGAGCGGCCCAGCGGACTGCCTGCGCCTTGATACTGCGGCCAGACACCCACCGGTGAAACGGAACCGGCGCGATGAGGGCACCGGTCGCAGTCGCGCCGAGCACCACTGTGGTGATGTAAATGATCCGGTCTGTGTCGGACAGCTGCCCGAAGGCCGGCGTGAAGGCCACACTCAGCAGGAAACCGAAGAGGATCTGGACGCCAGTCTGCGCGACTCGAACCTCCTGCATCAGTTCGTTCCACTGCCGGTCGGCGCGCTCAGCCTCGGACTCCTGGCGACGCGCCTGCTCGGCTCCTTCTGACGCCCCACCCACTGGTATCGCTTCCGCAACCCTGCCGTCCGCCACAGACCCTCCCGGTGTAGTCGCCCGTGTCGGCACATACCCCCGATCGCCGCGATCGTGCACCTCGAGTTGGCCATCTGTTGACCTCTCGTTGGGGCGTGCCCTGCAAAAGCGTGTGCGTCAACGGGCACCCACTGCTTGCGCGAGGGTGGCAAGGTCGACCGCGGGCACGGTCAGGACGGGGAAGCCCGAGCCCGGTGCGGTACGCCCGGACGGTCCGCGCGCACCGTCCAGCTCCACCGTCAGATCTCCCCGCCCGTACCGGTCGGCGTCCGAGGACCCTCGACACGCAGGACGTGGTGAGTCAGGGGGCGATCCCCACACCGTCGATGCGACTCCACGCGCGTTCCTGAGCTGCGGTCATGACAGGCCAGTGCCGTCCGCCGGGCCGCGGGCGTACCTGGGTTGCATACGGAGCGGGGCGGTACGTCGGATCGTAGAAGCATCCCGTGCCGTATGTGTTGTCGAAGTCTCCGCAGGAGCGTGCGATCGAGCTGGGCGTCGGCTTACGGCCTGAGCGCACCCATGTGTCCAGCGCGGACAGCGAGTTGGCGTATTCGGAGTCACTCAGCTCACTGTGCGTGTTCTCCGTGGTGAAGGTCTGTACGAGGTGTCCGTCCTGACCCGAGCTGCGCAGGACGGCTCGGTAGGCCGCCTCGTGTTCTACGTAGACCTGCGGGTCGTCGATCGCGTGGAGGGTGAGAACGGGGAGGGTGACGCGGCCTGTCAGATCACTGTCGTAGGAGTAGTCACGCTGTGCGCTGGGGTCGGCGGAGAAGCGGGCCACCCCTGCGTTGAGTGCCTTGTCGTCGTGGGAGCCGTCGTAGCGGACGCCGCGGTTGCTGAACGGGTTGCGGCCGTCGAGCCGTTTGGTCACGATGTCCTGGAAGAGGAACGTTGCGTACTGCAGATTCGTTGCGAGCGAGGCTTCCGGGATACGGGTGGCAGCCACTATGTCGTCGAGGTTGCGCTGCTGAGCGGTGGTGCGGGCGGCTGGTTCGGTTTCGATGCCGGTGCACTCCTGCAGGCGCTCCTGGACGTCGGCGGGGGTCAGGGCGGAGTCGGCGGGCAGCCCCTGCCACAGCGGGTACTGCGCTTCGGTGGGACGGGGAAGGTTCTTGCAGTAGTACTGGTAGAGCGCCCGCAGGTCGACCCGGTGGTCGTAGCCGCGCGATCCGCCGGCCAGGAGGCCGTTGGTCAGCAGTACCCCGTCGTAGGCTCCGTGTTTCCTGCCGTAGGTCTCGGCGACCTTGGCGGCGACGTTGCCGCCGTAGGACTGACCGTGCAGATAGGTCCGGTCGGGGCGGCCGAAGCGGTCGGTGAACAGGCGGCGTACGTTCTCGGTGTCGGCGGCGGCCATCCTGACGCCGTAACCGCCTCGGCGGTATGAGGACCCGGCCCAGGCGTATCCCTCGTCCACCATCACCTCCCAGCGCTCCAAGTCCTCGGTGGGACTCGACGAGTCGTAGGAGAAGTCGGGGCCGCCGTGGGCGTGAACGACCAGGGAACCGTTCCAGTGCGTGGGGACGGCCATCGTGTAGTAGGCGCCGGCCGGATCCCGGCCGGCGTAGCAAGTGGCTTTCGCCGCGAGCCCAGGCGGGCAGGCGATAGGCCCGGGCTGCGGCCAACCCGCAGACTGAGCGGTCGGATTGGCGAGCGTTCCGAGGATCGTTGTGGCCAGAACCGCTGTCAGAGCGGCGGTCCGCCGGCGGGGCGCGAGTCGTCGGAGGCTGCGTATTGCCGCATCGGCTCGGGGCAAGGTGTACGCTCCTGACTTTTGCAATATGCTATAGCATGCATGTCGAGTGGATTTCCCGAATCGCCGGCCCGTCAGTTCGAGAAGCGCGTCGCGATCCGGGA
This sequence comes from Streptomyces fagopyri, assembly GCF_009498275.1. Taxonomy (NCBI): domain Bacteria; kingdom Bacillati; phylum Actinomycetota; class Actinomycetes; order Kitasatosporales; family Streptomycetaceae; genus Streptomyces; species Streptomyces fagopyri. The sequence continues at coordinate 98,186 of NZ_CP045643.1, forward strand.
GGTGTTGGAGGTGTGACTGTGAGCCCGCATCAGTTCCTCGGCCAGCTCACCATTGCCGGCCGCGACAGCTTCAAAAATGACACGGTGCTGCCTGTATCTCTCGTCGACGACCTTCGCGCGCTCGCTGCGCACCTCGGACAGGACGCCGGCTCGCCGCTCCTCCGTCCCGAACGCGTCGACGGTGCGCAGCATCTGGACAAGAGTCGCGTTGCCGCTGGCCTGGTCCACGAGCTGATGGAAATGCCGCATGAGTTCCTGGATCTCGAGCACAAGGTCCCGCTCGGCGTCGCTCCCCGCGTCCGTCTCATGCAGCCGGCCCCGTAGTGCGTCGGCCCCGTCCAGGCAGTCAGACATCTCCCGGCGTTGGGCTGCCGTCGACTTCTCGGCGGCCAGACGGGCCGCGAGCGCTCGCAGCACATCCTCCATCATGGTGAACTCGCGAAGCTCGTCCATCCCGAACTGCGCGATACGGACCGATCGAGGCCCGGTGCGCTCCACCAGACGGTCCTGCTCCAAGCGCCGCAGTGCCTCGCGGACGGGTGTCGCACTGATGCTGAGAGACTCGGCCAGGCCCCGCTCTGTCACTTTCTCCCCGCGCTTGAGAGCTCCGGTCACAATAGCCTCGCGAATGGCGGCGTACGCCTGATCGCCGAGGGTGACCGGTGACGGGAGCTGGGGGAGCAAGGCCATGGTGGCATGTTATTTGCTACAGCATGATTGTCAACTCGGACCGGCCGGGGAAGTGCCTGGCTTCAGGTGAACCGCCGCACCGGACGGGCGAATAGCCCAGATCCCTGCCTGAGCTCTCGAGTCCACCGGGGGTGGGATCTCAAGGCTCTCGATGGGGCATGCCTCGCGCCAGAGATCGGGCACCCCTTCGCGAGGGCCGAAATCCCGATGGGGGAAGGAACCGGGCTGGCCGAGTCCTCTGGCGGCCCGCCGTGAATCCGACGTCCCTCAGACAATCAAGACTCCCAGGCTCCCCTGCGTGCAACCTCGATGCGCAGCGCGGCAAGAGCGCGCCGTGTCTGAAGCTGGAGGGCCCCGGGTGCGGGGCCGTCTTGAGCAGTACCTCGACATCGTGGGTTCTCAGAGGCTGAGCGACATCGAGGACATCTCGCAACGGCGCCGGAACCAGGCTGAGTTGGCCGCGCCCCGACCGGGGCGCACCGCACCACCGGACATCGAAGTCATTGCCTACTCGGCCTGGCCCGGGACGGACCCCAAGGTGCGGGTACGGGTGTATCGACCCGCGGGCAGCGGCGCGCCGTCCCCGTGCCTCTATTACATCCACGGCGACGGATTGGTACCGGGCAGCGCCGGGAGCGACGATGCGAAAGCGTCCTGGCTCGCCCAGGCGGTCGGCTGTGTCGTCGTCTCGGCTGAGTACCGGCTCGCCCCCGAGAACCCGTACCCCGCCGCTGTCGACGACCGTTTCGCCGGTCTTCGGTGGCTGGCGGGCAGCCCCCATGAGCTGGGCATCGATCCTGACCGCATCGCCCTTCACGGGTCCAGCGCGGGCGGTTGCCTGGCAGCGGCCACCGCGCTCCTCGCCCGCGACCGCGGTGGTCCCGCAATCGCCCACCTGATGCTCATCTCACCCATGCTGGACGACCGTTGCCCGACGGCGTCGCACGGGACCAACACCGGATTCAGGGCATGGAGCCGCGGGGCGAACATACAGGCCTGGCAGGCCTACCTGGGCAAGGTCTTCGGGACGGACAGGGTGCCGGCTTACGCGGCTCCGGCACGCGCCGACGACCTCGCGGGACTCCCGCCGACCTACGTGGACGTCGGTGACCTCGACCTGTTCCGCGACGAGGCCGTGGACTTCGCACATCGGATGATGCGCGCCGGTGTCCCGGTGGAACTGCACGTCCATCCCGGCGGTATTCACGGCGGGGAAACCCTCGCGCCCGAGGCCGATCTTAGTGCGAGAGTGCGTTCGTACCGGCTCGGCGCCCTGCGACGGGCGCTGTTCGCGCAGCCCTCCGGCCGGCCCTCCCCGTCGGCGCAGTGGTCCGGTTGAGCTGGTTGACAATCCTGCTGTAGCAAATACCATCCTCGCTATGGAGCGGTCGGGACGCACGCTCGTTCGCCTACGGCGCGAGGCACCTCGCACGAGCCACACTCTCGCCTCACTCCACAGCGGGCACAGACACAGTTCCAGGCCGACACCGCCACCGATCCCATAGGCCTACGACACCACCCGAGGCAGGACCCAGCTGCCGCCTGGCATGCCCCGCCGCCCTCACCACTCCCCGAGAAGCGCTGCGTCACTCCACAATATTCATGCTATAGCAAATAGCGGAGGATCAATGGTGATCACACTCCCCCGGGCTTGCGCCTTGGCGGCCGCTTGCACGGTCGTTCTGACCGCATGCGGAGGCTCCACGGACACAAACGGCTCGGCGAAGCCGACGTCCGCGGTCGACGTGGGCAAGGCGGCACCCGCCACGCCCCTCGACCCGAAGACGATCGCCAGGGCCAAAGATCAGGGGTCCCTCCTCCTCTACACCAACGCGGACGCCGACCAGATGGCGCCGCTCACCAAGGCCTTTGAAGCGAAGTACGCCGGCATCAAGGTGCGCGTGCTGAACATGAACGACACGCAGACCTTCCAGCGCTACGCCACAGAGACCGCAACAGGCGTGCGCACCGCGGACGTCGTCATGGCCACCGACGCCGTCGACATGCTGAACTTCGTCGACAAGGGCAGCGTCGTCGACTACGACGACCCCAACCTCGCGCACCTGCCGAGTTACGCGAAACTCGCCCCCGGCGTGTTCGCCATGTCCGAGGACCCCCTCGTCGCTGTGTACAACACCGCACTCATCTCCAAGGACGAACAGCCCAAGGACCTCAAATCCCTGGCCGAGCTGTCGAAATCCATCAAGGGCAAAGTCGGCACCACAGACATCAGCAATCCCCAGTCCTTCGGCGCGGTCAGCAACTACACCGCCAAGCACGGCGAAGCGGGATGGAAGAACATCGAAGCCCTGGGACCGAACTCGGGTGTCGAGTCGGGCAACGGCAATCTGATACAGAAACTGGCCCAGGGCCAGTACCGGGCCACATACTTCGTCGCCGGCTCGGTCCGGGCCCTGATCGAGGGCGAGAAGGCAGCGAAAATCCTCAACTACACCTATCTGACCGATGGCACACCGCTGCTTCCCAGAGCCGTCGCCGTCACCAAGAAGGCAAAGTCACCCGACGCCGGCAAGCTCTTCGTGAACTTCCTTCTCTCGGTCGAGGGACAGCAGGCCGCGTGCAAGGGCGGCTTCACGCCGTACCGCGACGGTGTGAAGTGCCCTTATGGACTGCCGGCGATCGAGGCGGTCGTCGGCAAGGACAACATGATGCTCGGCGGCTACCCGAAGGACATCGTCAAGAACAAACCGTCGATCGTGGAACGCTGGAAAAAGGCCTACGGCCGATGAGCGTCACCCGGCTGCAGCCCGCACTGCCACGCACTCCCCCGCCGCAGCAACGTCGACGGCGACGGCCCACGACCAACGCGAGCCACTACATCCTGTGGGCACTCTCGCTCATCGTCATCGTCGGGTCGGTCGTCCCTGTCGCAGCCGCCTCACTGTGGTCGACCCCGCTGTACGAAACAGGCGGACACCTCACCTGGGACAATTTCCGGACACTGCTCACAGACCGCGGCTGGTGGACCGCGGTCAGCAACTCGATCCTGTTCGCCGCACTCAACACCATCGGCTCGATCGTGGTCGGCGTGGCCTGCGCGGTGTTCCTGACCCGCACCGACATCCCCGGCCGCCGTGTCCTGACGACGTTGCTGCTCGTCCCGATCGCCCTGCCCGGACTCGTCCTCATCATCGGCTGGGCCGCAATGTGGACCCCGGCAGGATTCGCCTCCTCATGGCTGCAGACCAACACCCCCCTGAACATGCCGGTCAACCTCTACAGCATTCCCGGTATGGCCATGGTTGCAATGAGCGTGGCATCCCCCACCGTCTTCCTGCTGTGCCGCGGCACCCTGCTGTCGATCGACCCGTCCCTGGAGGACGCCGCCCGCACCGCCGGCGCGAGCCCCCTGCGCAGCCTGCTCACCGTCAGCCTGCCGCTGATGCGCCCCGCCATCACCAACGCCGCGCTGCTGGTCTTCGCCCTCTCCATTGAGGTCCTCGGCCTGCCACTCATCCTCGGATTCTCAAGCAAGATCAGCCTGATCTCCACATACCTCTACGACCACTGGGTGAACGACTCACAGCAGGGCCTGGTCTCCGCCGGCGCGGTGTTCCTCCTCGTCGCCGTCTCCGGACTCCTCGTCCTGCGCAACCGACTGGTGGGCGACACCGCCAGGTTCACCACCACCACGGGAAAGCCCACCAGTGTCCGCACCCTCAGGCTCGGCGCCTGGCGCTGGGCCGCCACGGCAGCGATCACGCTCTTCCTGCTGGTCTTCGTGGCCGTACCGCTGGCCGGAGTCGTCATGACGGCCTTCACCTCCATCCTGTCGCCCTTCATCTCGCCGTGGAGCGTGCTGACCCTCGACAACTTCTCCGCCGTCCTCGACAACTCCCTCTACACCAACTCGATCACCAACAGCCTGCTCATCGCCGGCATCGGCGGCGCAGTGACAACCATCGTCATCGCGGTCCTCTCGGTCGTCGCCCACCGCTCGGCCTTCCGCTTCCGCGGATCCCTCCAACAAGGCATGCTGTGGCCGCGCATGATGCCGGCGCTCGTCACCGGCATGGCGTTCTTCTGGAGCTTCGCCCTCCTCGACAGATCCGGTGCCCTACGCACCAGCCTGTGGGGCATCGGCATCGCCTTCGCCGTACGAAGCCTCGCACTCGGCTACAGCGCCTTCTACCCGGCGCTCGCCGGCATCGGCGCCGACCTTGACAACGCCGCCCGCACCTCCGGCGCCACCTGGTGGAAAACGATGCGCACCATCGTCTTCCGCCTCGTCACACCCGCCATGGGCGCCTCGTTCGTACTGCTCTTCGTCGCCATGCTCAACGACGCCGAACCGGCGGTGTTCCTCGTCACCGACAAGACCCCCGTGCTCGGCCTCACCATGCTGCAGCTCGCAGCGACAAGCATCGGCGGGACCGTCGCCGCGTTGGGAGTCATCCAGATGGTCATCACCTCACTCGTCCTCGGCGCGGGCCGCGCCCTGCTGGGGGTGCGTCCACGTGCCTGACCTGCACCTGAACAAGATCACCAAGCAGTTCACCCAGCACACCGCTCTGCACGACGTGTCACTGACCGTCGAGGACGGCGAGATCTTTACCCTGCTCGGCCCCAGCGGCTGCGGAAAATCCACCACCTTGTGGTCGATCGCCGGCCTGCACCGGCCCGACTCGGGAAGCATCGCTATCGGCGACCGCACCGTCTTCGACCACGGACGCGTCAACGTCGAACCCGAACACCGCAATTGCGGCGTCGTGTTCCAGTCGTACGCGATCTGGCCGCACCTGTCGGTCGCACAGAACGTTGGCTATCCGCTCAAGCTCCGCAAGACACCCAAGGCGGAACGCGACCGGCGCGTACAGGAAGTCCTCGAACTCGTCGAACTGAGCCACCACGCCCGCCGATACCCACACGAACTGTCCGGCGGTCAGCAGCAACGGGTCGCACTGGCACGCGCCCTGGCCCACCCGCCCGACATACTGCTCCTGGACGAACCCTTCTCGAACCTGGACGCCAAACTCCGCGACCGGTCAAGGCAGTGGCTCAAGACACTGCAGTCACAGGTCGGAGTCACCACGGTCTTCGTGACGCACGACCAGGACGAAGCCCTGTCCGTCAGCGACCGTGTCGCCGTCATGGACCGCGGCAGGATACGGCAGGTCGGCACACCCGCCGAGATCTACGAACACCCGGCCGACCTGTTCGTCGCCGACTTCGTGGGCACCGCCAACATCATGCCCGCCGAGGTCCTGCGGGCCGACGGAACCCACGCCCTCGTGAGCATCGAGGGCCTCGGCAAGCCGCTGATCGTGCCGCACACCGACAGACGCCCTGGCCCAGTGCGCATCAGCATCCGGCCCGAGAACCTAACCATCCACCGCGACGGCCACACGACTCCGCCGCCCGGTGCCATCACCACCAAGATCGACAACCAGGCCTACCTCGGTGACCACTACCGCTACACCCTCCGCATCGGCCCCACCCCCGTGGTCGTGACCACCACACAGCCGGCCGCCGCGAGCGAGCTCACCATCAGCCTCCCCCCGGAAGACATCCGCATCTTCCACGACGAAGCCAACTCCAACCAGGAGACCCACCATGCCTCCGTCCACTGAAGCCGCCGCACGGGTCGGAATCCTCACCCCGTCCGGCATGCTCGGCGCCGGCTTCGCCCCGGAGACCATCGACTACGGCCTCGCCCTCGGGCCCGACGTCATCGCAATCGACGGCGGATCCACCGACTCCGGACCCCACTACCTCGGCGCCGGTGTCGCCAAGACCACCGCCTCCGCCGTGAGCCGCGACCTGCGACTCCTCCTCAGAGCAGCAGCCACCGCCGACATCCCCCTGATCGTCGGCTCCTGCGGCACCAGCGGCACCGACTCCGGCGTCGACTGGGTCGCCGGGATCGCAGACCAGATCATGGCCGAGGAAGGCCTCGACCTGAAGATCGCCCGCATCTACAGCGAACAGGACGCCGGCTTCCTCAAGAAAGAACTTGACGCGGGACGGGTGCATCCCCTGGCACCGCACGGACCTCTCGCCCCGGAAACCCTCGACAGCTGCACCCACATCGTGGGCATGATGGGCCACGAGCCCTTCGTCGAAGCCATCCAGGCCGGCGCGCAGGTCATACTGGCGGGGCGGGCCACCGACACCGCTCTCGCCGCCGCAGTACCCCTGATGCTCGGCATGCCGGCCGGACCCACCTGGCACGCCGCCAAGATCGTCGAATGCGGCGGACAGTGCACCACGGACCCACGCGCCGGCGGTGTCTTCGCCACCATCGACCACAACGGCTTCGTCATCGAGCCCCTCGACCCGGCCAACGCCTGCACCCCCATCTCGGTAGCGGCACACATGCTGTACGAGACGGCCAACCCCTACCGCATGCGCGAACCCGCGGGCACCCTCGACGTCTCCGACGCCACCTACGCCCCACTCGATGAACGCCGCGTACGCGTCGAAGGATCCCGCTTCGAGCCCGCGGAGCAACACACCATCAAACTCGAGGGCGCCCGCGTCACCGGCTACGAAACACTCTCCTTCAGCGGCATCCGCGACCCATACATCGTCGCCAACATCGACCGCTGGGCCGCTCTGCTGCGCAACATCGTCACCGAGCGCATCAACCAGACCCTCAAACTGACCGACGACGACTACGGCCTGGACATCCGCCTCTACGGCCACAACGCCATCCTGCAGGACATCGACCCCGACCCCTCCACCGCGCGCGAGGTCGGCGTCATGCTCCTGGTCAACGCACCGTCCCAGGCCACCGCCACGGCGATCGCCAAGGTCGCCAACCCCCTGATGCTGCACCTCCCGCTGCCCGAAATGCACTACCTGCCGAGCTTCGCGTTCGCCACCTCCCCCGCGGAGACCGAACGCGGCCCGGCCTACGAATTCGTACTCAACCACGTCGTCGACGTCGAATCGGCCACCGGCATGTTCCGTACCCACTACTCCCGCGAGGTCTCCCGTGCCTGAGCACCCCACCCCTGCGCCCCAGCTCAGCGACTACGCGATCGAGATCCGGTCCAAGAACGCGGGCCCCTTCTGGGTCACCATGGAAACGTTCATGAAGGACAGCGCCGGATACGCCATCGCAGCCGACGACTCGTTCCTCAACGAGCAGGTGATCGCCGATCTCTACCGAGTGGACGCAACGCAGGTGCAGATATTCCGCATCCCCGCGCTCAACGCCGTAAAGATCTCCTTCCCTCGGCCCGTCACACAGGCCAGCCTCCGCGACCGCGACATACACGCCGGACAGCACCACGTACCACTGGCCTGCCTGCGAGTCCCCCACCACCCACTCACCGACGAAGCGCAGCCGGTGTCATAGACCTGAGTCCCTGACACCCTCATCTCCGGAATGGGTCGACACACCCCGGCCCGGAGGCCAAGCCCCGTCAACCCGGCCAGAGCTGCCGGCGATTCCATGTCGCCTTCGTCGACCGGGCGCATCCGCCACCGAGCGCTCGATGCGATGGCGGCACCGATCGCGGAGGAAGCGGCCGCGACACGAGAAGACCTGGGCAGTGAACCCCTGGTGCCGGAGGTGGACATCAGGGACACCACGACGTGAAGGAGAAGGCAGTGACACAAGAAGTGGCCCCGATCGAGAATCCCACCACCGATCCTCTGAGCCGAGAGGATCTGGTGCCCATCCCGGAAGAGGAACTGATCTTCCGGCTCCCTGTCCCGTTCACCGACCCTGCCATCGAGCGACGGCACCGAAAGGAGCGGCTCGCGGCCGCGCTGCGTCTGTTCGGCCGCTTCGGGTTCGAAGAAGGCGTCGCCGGACACATCACCGCCCGCGATCCTGAGTTCCCTGACCACTTCTGGGTGAACCCGTTCGGAATGTCCTTCAAGCACGTCAAGGTCAGCGACCTTCTGCTCGTCAACCACAACGGGCATGTCGTCCAAGGACGTCACCGGGTCAACCGGGCTGCTTTCGCCATCCACTCGGCTGTGCACGCGGCACGCCCTGACGCCGTCGGCGCAGCCCACAGCCATTCGGTGTACGGGAAGGCCCTGTCGGCGACAGGCCAACGGCTCGAACCCCTCACCCAGGACGCCTGCGCGTTCTACGAGGATCACGGCTGCTATGAGAACTACTCGGGCGTGGCGAATGATCCAGAGGAAGGCCGGCGGATCGCTGAGGCGCTCGGCGGCCACAAGGCGGTCATCCTGCGCAACCACGGGCTGCTCACAGCGGCTGGGTCTGTCGACGCCGCGGCCTACTGGTTCATCACGATGGAACGATCCGCGCAGGCCCAGTTGGCCGCCAAGGCGGCGGGGCCGACCATCCAGATCCCGCACGAGGAGGCAAAGGTCACCTACGCGCAAGTGGGCTTCGACCTGGCGGGCTGGTTCCAGTTTCAGCCTCTCTTCGACCAGATCTCCCGCACTGACCCCGACCTCTTCGACTAGCCGCGCGGAGTCGGTGATGTGCCCTTGGAATTCCGAGGCCCATCACCGCCTCCGCCCGTGACTAGCAGTCAGTGCTCCGTCGGCACGCCGTTGACGGCGAAGCGGGCCCGCCCCTCAAGTGCCGCGACCAGTTCTTCAGCGCCCGCGAAGCCTGCCGCCCGCCGGGCCTGCGCGGTCTGGCCTGCGAGATGGGAGTAGACGGTGATTCCGTCGACGCCCCTCAGCGGGCTGTCCGGCGGAAGCGGTTCTTGAGCCACCACGTCGAGTTCCGCACCCCGAATGACACCGGTGTGGACCGCGTTCGCGAGCGCCCGTTCGTCAACAAGGGCACCTCGCGCGGTGTTGACCAGCACCGCGGTCGATTTCATCCGCGCGAAGGCGGACGCGTCGAACAACCCACGCGTCCGGTCGGTGAGGGCCGTATGGATCGACACATAGTCGGACGCAGCCAGCAACTCGACGAAGGGAACGAACCGTACCGAACCGTCGGCAGCGTCGCGTCGTTCACCGGCAACGCCGGTGGTACACAGCACGTCCATCCCGAACGCCTGGGCAAGGGGGACCACAGCACGAGCGGCCGCACCGTGGCCGACCAGGCCGAGCGTCGCCCCGCGCAGTTCGTAACCGTCCTCACGCGGCCATCCGCCCGCACGCACCCCCATGGCACTGTGTCCGAGGCGCCGCGCCCCGGACAGGAGCAGGCCGAGCGTGTATTCGGCAACGGCGTTTGCGTTGATTCCAGGCAGGTTGCTCACGCTGATCCCGAGCCGGCTCGCAGCCTCGACGTCCACCGAGTCGTAGCCGACTCCTGTACGCACCACCACGCGCAACTGCGGTGCACGCGCGAGCAGCTCGGCACTCAAAGGCTCATTCGCGATGAGCGCCGCGTCGACCCCGGCAAGCGCGGACACAAGTTCTTCAGGATCGCGGCGCCCGACCATGGGCAAGTGACGCGTCTCCAAACCGGCCGCACTCAGGTAGTTGTCCACCTCGTCGCCGGGGCGCAGATAGTCAGTGGTGATCAGGACGCGTGGCACGCTCTTCCTCCTCCGCCGCAACACCGTGCCCGATCCGCCCTGCGATTGCCGCTCCCAGAGCCGCCGTCGTCCCCGTCCCGCCCAGGTCCGGCGTCAGCACCTCCGGCTGCCGCTCCAGGACCGACTCGATGGCGGCGACAGTGCCCGCCGCGGCCACCGCCTCGCCCAGGTGCTCCAGCATCATTGCCCCGCTCCAGATCTGTCCGACCGGGTTGGCGATGCCCCGCCCCGCAATGTCGGGAGCGGATCCGTGCACGGGCTCGAAAAGGCTCGGGTAGTCCCGTTCCGGATTGATGTTCGCACTCGGTGCTATCCCGATCGTGCCCGTGCAAGCCGGCCCCAGATCGGACAGGATGTCGCCGAACAAATTGCTCGCCACCACTACGTCGTACCGGTCAGGCTGCAGGACGAACTTGGCCGCCAGGATGTCGATATGGTCCTTGTCGGCACGCACCCCGGGGTACCGCAACGCCATCTCGCCAGCCCGCTCGTCCCAGTAGGGCATGGAGATCGAGATGCCGTTGCTCTTCGTGGCCCAGGTCAGGTGTCTACTTGGTCGTGACGCGGCGAGCTCGAAGGCGTACCGCAGCACCCGGTCGACACCAGTGCGGGTCATCACCGTCTCTTGCAGTACCGTCTCTCGCTCGGTGCCCTCGAAAATGCGGCCGCCGATACTGGAATACTCGCCCTCGGTGTTCTCGCGCACCACCCAGAAGTCGATGTCTCCCGGACCGTAGTCGCACAGCGGAGCGCGCACGCCCCGCAACAGTCGGACCGGCCGCAGATTGACGTACTGGTCAAAGCCACGACGCATCTGCAGGAGGCTTCCCCACAGAGACACGTGGTCGGGCACAACCTCGGGCCACCCGACCGCACCGAAGAAGATGGCGTCGAAACCGCCCAACACGCCGCGCCAGTCCTTCGGCATCATCTCGCCATGGCGCACCCAGTAGTCGGCGCTGGCGAAGTCGAACTCCACCACGTCAAGGACGAAGCCATACGCCTCAGCCGCGGCACGCAGACACCGAAGCCCTTCGGGAACAACTTCCCGGCCTATTCCGTCTCCTGGAACCGCCGCAATGCGATAGCGCTGTGGCACAACTATTACTCCTTGCTCGGCCTCTCGTACGGCACCCCACTCACTCTGGGCCGCGACGAGAGCGGCCACAACAGCTCTCACGGCAACCTATGCTTTCTCCTGCAGAAAGCCGTGACAGTCCACAGCAGCGCTCCCAGACGGACGGGCCTCGTGAAAATGTCCATCGACGACCTGAGGTTCTTCCAGGTCGTCGCGGCCAGCGAGACGCTGACCGCAGCCTCGCGCCAGCTCGGCTGGTCGCTGCCCGCCGTCAGCAAACGACTGAGCACACTGGAGAGCCGCCTCCACGTCCGCCTCGTCCAGCGGAGCACGCGCCAACTCGTACTGACCTCGGAAGGCGCCCTCTATGCAGGCGGCCTCGACTCGATCCTCGACCAGCTCCACGCGCTGGAAGACCAGGTCACTGACCACTCCGCGGCGCTGCGCGGCGCCTTGGTCGTCCAGGCAACCCCTGGCCTCGGGCGCGCACATGTGGCCCCGCTGCTGGCGGAGTTCGCTGCCTCTCATCCCCAACTGCATCTGCAGTTGCAGACCTCGGCCCTGCCACTCCGTCCCCACCGGACGAATTTCGACGTCGCCGTCCATGTGGGAAATCCGCCGGACTCTTCCCTCAGGATGCGCCGGCTCGCGCGGAACCGCCGAGTCCCCTGCGCGGCACCCTCCTACCTGGACCGGTGCGGCGCCCCGACCGACCTGGAGGATCTCGCGCAGCACGACTGCATCGTGCTACGCGAGAACGAGGGTGACTACGCGCTCTGGCGATTCGGCGATGCGGGCGACCCGCGGCACGTGCGGGTTCGCGGTCTGCTGTCCAGCAACGACGGCGACATCGTGACCGGCTGGGCACTGGAGGGCCACGGAGTCATCATGCGCTCCGAATGGCATGTCCGCCCTCTCATCGAACGCGGGGAGCTAGTCCGCGTACTCCCTCACATCACGACACCCGCGGCCGACATCTACGCCCTGTTCGAGGACGACGGACATGTCCCTCGCCGCGTGGCCAAACTGATCGACCACCTCGCCGTCCGTCTGCCGGGACGGCTGGAAGGCTCGGCTTGACGCAAGCTGTTGTCGAGTGGGAGTAGCGAGCTTGGCCGAGGCAGAGAGAACGATCGTCACCGAGAATCCGGCGGACAACCAGGGCTGTCCCTGGCGGGAGCTCAGTCGGACCCCCTCACGGCGTCGCCGAGGGGACTGCAGTGCACGTACCCAAACTCAACGCGAAGGTCCTCGATGCGATCGCGAGGAATCGGCGACGGCGCTCATGACGGTTCGCCAGCAATATGATCGGCAACCCAGATGCTGAGGCGGCTGATGCGGGCTTCCGTCCCGCCGACGCACATACAGCAACCACCCACTCGATGACACCAGGATATTCGATGTCCAACCGTCCGAAACTTCCCCCCGTTCGTCCGGCAACGCCTGCCGACATCCCCCAGGCCGTAGAAACGCTGACCCAAGCCTTTGCTCACTACACCTGGACACAACACACAGTCAGCGCAACGAACTTCCTGGATCGACTGCGAGCAACGAACGACCTGTTCGTGAGACGCATCGGCCTGGAGCAGGGCCGTGTCTGGGTCACTGACGACGCGTCGGCCGTCGCGGTATGGACCACACCGCACGCCCCAGAGCGAACCCGAGCCCTCTTCACGGAACTTGCACCGCTATTCGCCGACCTGGCCGGCGACCGCGCACCCCAAGCAGCTCGGGCCCGCCAGGCCATGGCACAACACAGACCCACACAGCCTGTCTGGTTCCTGGGGGTCGTCGGAGTACATCCTGATGCCCAACGCGGCGGCTTGGGCAGAGCCGTCCTCGCCCCCGGCATCACAGCCGCGGAGCAGGACGGGTACGCCGCTTTCGCCGAGACCTCGGCCGCCGGCAACGTGCCCTTTTACGAATCCCTCGGTTTTGCGACAAGGGCTACCGTCGACATCCCCGACAACGGACCCCGCTCCTGGTCCCTGCTGAAGAAGCCCTGACGGAACATCCCGGCAAGCGATATCAGCCGCCGGCCCCGTCGTCGCGTTGTGTCCTCACCCGGACCGCGCCCCGGCTCGGCGTGCAACCGGTGGGGCGTCCGGAGAGTCTCCTGTGGGGTGAGCCCACGGTCGGGCCCTGACCACCGAGGTGTTCCACGACGTACTCACGCTCAACGTCCAGGACTTCATCGGCGTCCCACTCGATCCGGTTCAGCAACCGATGGATACGGTCCGGAGCCGCATGACTTGCCTCTTCGCCAAGTGTCCAGCCGCTCTTCGGATCAAGGCCCGATGGCTGGTGTTGTACTTTTCCATCATGCCGCGGCCACACCCGGCTCCCGCAGGCGACGGCCAACCGAAGGTCACAGATGCCGGAGACGGGCATCGCCCGCGTCCTCGCCCGATGGACAGTCCCACACGTCCGCGCATTGCGGAACATCTTCTACTGTAAGGATGCTTGGTGACAGGAAGTGACGTGACTCGTACCGATGTCCTCGACGGCGTCCCTCCAAGCGCGGAGCCCAGTATCTGGCCGGAGCGACTTCGCCGATTCGGGTACGTGGCACCCCCCGGGGTCGACGTGCGTGAACGCCTTGTGCCTGATTTCCGCAGAGATCTACTTTTCCTCGGAAAGTTCGCACGCTTCAACGCCTCACGGGTGAACGTCGTCGCGTCGAGCTGGCTTGGGCCGATATTCGTCGGCGCTGTAGCGGGAGCAATCCGCTTCTGGCGCCTTGGCCAGCCTCGGGCAGTCATCTTCGACGAGACCTACTACGCCAAGGATGCGTGGTCTCTTCTGCGGCTCGGCTACGAGGGTACTTGGCCGGAGCGCAGGGTCGCGGACATGCACATGCTTGCCGATCCTCAGGTGATTTCGCTTTCCGACTCGGGTTCCTTCGTCGCGCACCCACCAACGGGTAAGTGGGTGATCGCCCTTGGCGAGTGGATGTTCGGTCTAGATCCATTTGGTTGGCGCTTCATGTCAGCGGTCCTGGGCACGCTGTCGGTGCTCATGCTGTGCCGAATAGGCCGTCGCCTCTTCCGTTCGACACTGCTCGGCTGCCTGGCCGGCACGTTGATGGCGGTCGATGGTCTGCATGTGGTGATGAGCCGCTCCGCTCTCCTCGACCTTGTCGTCATGTTCTTCGTTCTCTGCGCGTTTGGATGTCTTCTGATCGACCGGGATCGCGCACGGGCGCGGCTTGCCGCAGCCCTGCCGATTGGCTCAGACGGTCGCGCACGGCCGGATGCGTGCATTGGTGACCGTGCTGGAATGGCGGTGCGCTTCTGGCGGCTTGCGGCCGGGCTTTCGCTGGGGCTGGCAGCCTCTACGAAATGGAACGGTCTGTATTTCCTTGTCTTTTTCGTGATCTTGACGGCGCTGTGGGACGTTGGGGCTCGTCGCGCAGCAGGGGCTCAACGCCCGTACCGGGCCGTGCTTCGCAAGGACCTCGGTTGGTCGGTCCTTTCGTTGATCCCGGTCGCCTGCGTGACCTATCTGGCGACGTGGACAGGCTGGTTCCTGTCCGACAACGGCTACGGACGCCACTGGGCCGACGGCCGAGGCGGCACCTGGTCGTGGATTCCTGCACCACTGCGGAGCCTGTGGCACTACGAGTACGGGGTCTACCAGTTCAATGTGGGGCTTCACGCCCCACATAAATATCAGTCAAATCCATGGAGTTGGCTGGTACTGGGTCGCCCTGTGCTGTTCCAGTACGAGTCACCAAAACTCGGGCAGGGCGGATGCCATGAGGCGACAGGTTGCGCACAGACGATCCTAGCGCTCGGTACCCCTCTATTGTGGTGGTCCGCATGCTGCGCCCTGGTCTATTTGCTCTACCGGTGGGCGCTGCGCCGTGATTGGCGTGCTGGTGCCGTCCTTTGTGCGGTGAGTGCCGGCTATCTCCCCTGGTTTCTCTACCAGGACCGCACGATCTTTCAGTTCTACGCGGTCGTTTTTGTACCGTACCTGTGTCTGGCCGTGACGATGATGGTGGGTGCAATCCTGGGGCCGCCGGGTGCAACGAGCAATCGACGTGCGGTGGGGGCTGTGGCCGCGGGTGTCCTTACGCTCCTAATCCTCTGGAATTTCATCTATTTCTTCCCGATTTACACGGCGCAGGTGATTCCGTACTCAGGCTGGCAAGCCAGGATGTGGTTCACCACGTGGGTTTGAGGCCTCGCGCACCTGCACGGTGGAGGTCAAGGTCATTCCAACGTGCAAGCCAGAGTGTGTCCGGGCTCGGATGCGACTCGATGGCGTCCCACCAGGTGCAACACCATTGCTTTTGGAGGTGGCGTTGCTGTCAAGGGGCCCACGCGTCGTGGATCACTTCGGTGTGGATGGCGTATTTCTGGGCTGAGCACGGGGGGGCGGTTCCGGTTGAAGGGGTACTTGCTGTACCTCTTCAGCATCCGTGATTTCACCCGTCACCGGCGTTGCTGCGGGATCACGTTCGCCAGGGCGGCGCGGCCGATCGCGCCGACCAGTGAGCCTCTTCGAGCTGGCCATCGATCAGGCAACTGTCCACGAAGCGCGACAAGCGAGGCTCCCGGGCTGTTGATCGAGATGTCTGACGTCTCAACCACACTGCTCGGGGGCCTCGTTGGTCATCCATCCTGCCGCACTCGACCTGCCCCATGCGCTCGTGGAGTGGGTCACCATGCTTGTCCTCACCCGTGAGGGTGACCGGGGCCTCCCCCTGAGTGGTGGACCTGTTCCAGCCGGACTTCACCGCCACCGAGCCTGGGCGGAAATTCGTGGGCGACATCACGTATCTCCCGTTCGCAGGCGAGGAGTTCCTCCATCTCGTGACCGTGCTGGACTGCTTCAGCCGCAAGGTCGTCGGCTGGTTCATCGCCGACCACATGCGCACCGGCCTGGGCGCCGACGCACTGCGGACGGCCGCCGCGACCCGCGGCGGCCTGGACGGCGCCGCGTTCCACACCTACCACGGAGCTCAATACGGATCGAGCGCCTTCGCCGGCCTCTGAACCGTCCTGGCCTTTCTGCCGCCTCGTGGTGAGGTAGCACAGAGGATGAGACACGTGCCCAAGGAGATTGATCCCGCGCTTCAGAGCCAGGCTGTGCGTCTGGTGACCCAGCATGAACCGCCGGGCGGCGGGCCGGGTGGGAGCGCTGACGCCCGCCCAACAGTGGCTCCTGGACACGGTCGGCATCCCTCTGGCGCCATGGCAGAGTAACCGTCGTGCACACGTCGAAGCGCGTCACCACCAAGTCTCAGCGAATACCGGGCGGAGGCTCCTCTCACCCGATCCGGTCCCTCAGGGCGGCGGTCGCGCTGGTGGTCCTCGCCCTCAGCGTGCCGGCGGGGCTCCTCGGCTGCTCGGCCTCGTGGGAAACCTTCCCTGCCGAGCTCGACGCGCCCTCCGTCTTGTACGTCCCGCGCCATGCCGAGAACAGCTCGATGTTGAGGATCGGCATCGACCAGAAATTCGCGGAGCGAGAATCGGGCCATTACACGGTCGCCTTCGACGCGACGGACCTCAAGGGTGTCGCCGTCCTGAAATCGGATCAGGACGACTGCCCTGTCAGGCTGACCACTTTCCGCTGCGGCGGCGACCTCCTCGATCACCAGTACGGCGGGAGTGGACACTCCTTCCGCGTGAATCCCGCGGACGGTGCCCAGGCGGGCGACTCGGCAGTGCTGCGTTACCGATTGACCTCGCCGGGCCTACCGAGCATCACGGCCAGCACCCGCATCGTCGTCGGCAGACCGGCGCTGGCCGTCGAGGCACGGGCGGACCGGGAGGGCGTGACGCCGGGCGGACGGGTCGCCGTCTCGCTGACCCTGCGCAACACCGGGGACGTCCCCGCTCACGGAGTCTCGCTCTTCATCAATGCCGGTGACGGTCTGCGGATGGCAGTCAAGCACTGCAACTGCCGCTATAGCGGCGCCACATCGGCCTGGTGCCGACTGCTCGACGACGATGTCGTCATCCCGCCCGGAGCGTCCTACCACCTCGCCGCTCCCGAGGCTTTCACGCTCACCGACGACGCCACCTACCCGGTCGTCGTCTTCGAGGCCGCCGGCCTCGGGACGGACTACATCCCGCCGAAGGCGTGGGCCTCGCAGTACGAGTCCGGACAGGGACCCGCACTCCGCTACGTCCCCGGGGCCGCCCGGAACGAGGGCAAGGACACGGGAGCGCCGCACGCCAGGAACGACAGCGCAGCACAGCTCGAGTTCGCCGTGCGCAGCACCAGCGACCTGGTCGCGCTCGCCGGCACCGCGAGGGGGCCCGTCGGTAGTCGGGCGGACGTGCGCATCGGTGTGCGCAACGACGGCCCGGGCGCGCTTCCGGCCAAGGTCAGGGTCGAGTTCGCGGTGCCGGCCGGCACCACCGTCGTGTCGTCGCCATACAAGTTCGAGCGGGACGAGGAACTGCTCGACCAGGCCTGCCGAGCCCTCGCCGCCGACGGCTCGCCCCTTGCCGAAGCGTCCGTGAGTCAGCCGAGCGCCCGCCGGTACGTGTGTACGGCACAGGCGGGGAAGGCGGGAGCCACCACGACCTTCCCCTTCACCCTCCGTATCGACAAGGACATGGCGCATCGTGGCGGGCGGGTCACCGTCGCCGACGGCGACAGCCACCACCCGAGCAACGACCCGAAGACCGCCAACGACAGCGCCGATGTCGCGGTGTCCGTGTGGCCGGGCCCGGCCTGGGCCACCCCTGGCCTCTATGCGACTGCCGGGATCGCCCTCGGCGTGCTCGCCCTCGTCACGGCTCTGGCCAGTTGGAGGCGCCGACGCTCACGCTGAGCACGACGAACGCGACGGCTCGGCCGTGTGGGTCGTCGACATACGAAGGCCAGCCGGGGCCCCAACTCCTGGCCGGCCCGCGCCGTTCGGTGGGGCGGCTGACTATCGGCGGGTGGCGCGGCGGCGGGCCACCAGGACGGCACCCGTGCCCGCGGCGACGGCCGCGGCCGCGGCACCGGCGATGGAGAGCGTCGCACCGGAGCCGGTGCTCGCCAGATCGCCGTCCGCGGTGGGGGAGTTCGAGCGGTCGGTGGTGTCGTGAGCGGTCGAAGTGGGGGTGGCCGAGCCGCTCGTCGAGCCGGGGCCGGCCGTCGTCGAGCCACCGCTGCCGGTCAGGCTGAGCGTGATGGAGGCCGTGTCGTTCGCCGTGTTCTTGTCGAACGGCCGGGACTCACCGGCCAGCGCCACCGAACCCTTCGCCCCCGGCACCGCCTTGTCGATCCTCAGATTGAAGGTGTAGGTCTCGCCCTTGCCCTCGTCAACCCAGGACTCGCTGGTGCCGCACTCGTAGGTGCCGGTGGCCACCTTGTCGCAGAAGCCGTGGGCCTTGGTCACCGTCGTACCGGCAGGCATCTTGATCCTGACCTTGGTCACCGAGACGTCGCCGTCCCGCAGCACCCAACCCGGGCCCGCGTCCGTGAACTTCACGGACAGGGGGACCGTGTCGCCGACGGCGCCCTTGGCCCGGGCGCCCGCCACCTCGAAGTCGGCGGTGTTGTCCGCGGTCACCTTCATGTCGGCGGCGTCCCAGTCCGGGTGAGGGTCGTCGCGGGGACCGGCCGGGGTGGCGCCGGGCTGCTCGACAAGCTTGACCGCGGGGCCCGTTCCGCGCACCGGCTCGCTCGCGTTGTCGCCGGGGGAGGGCTCGCTGGTCTCCACCGTCACACGCAGCCGGTCGTAGAGCGCGTGGCCGAGGGCCTTCAGGGTCAGCGCTTTCTCGGCGGCGTAGACCGTGCCCGGCTTCACGGTCTGGTCGAACTTGCAGACCGCCACGGACTTGCTCGGTGCCTCGTCGAACGACGGGATCTCGTAGCCAATGCAGTTGGAGGGCAGTTCGGTATGGCTCAGGCCGCGGGTGACGGTGTACGAGAGCCAGACCTTGTTCGCGGCCGCGGTACCGGTGTTCGTGAAGGTGACCGGCGCGTCGAAGGTGCTGCCCGGCTTGACGCCGTCGATGGGCGCGATCTTGCCCAGTGTCATCGCGGCCGAGGAGCCGTCGTCGGCGACAGCCGGCGCGGCACCCAGTGCGATCAGGGCGACGGCCCCGACTGCGCTGGCGGTCTGGCGGCGTGGGCGGAGGCGGGGAGAGCTCTGGAGCATGTGGGGGTCCTCTGGTGAACCATCGGTGACAGGCGAACGAACGGTGCGGGAACGCGAGTTCTGTCACGTGAGACCTGTCTGTGCGTCGGATGGTTGCACTGGGCATCGGGATGCGTCGGAGACGGGAGCGACGGGCGTGTTCCGCGGAGGTGTCCGCGATGCGGGACAGCGGTCTCTGATTCCAAGGGACGTCGCAAGATCGGGAACCCGCGCAGGAACCGACATGCGGCGTCGAACTGCCGCTAGACCAGGGGGAGCCGCCTGGCGCCCTCACACCGTCCGGGCGCTGATGGTCCTCAACCTGCACGAGATCACCCGGTGACAAGCGGTCTGCCCACCAGACAGGCCTCGACGACCGGTACGAGCACGGCGTCACCTGCCCACTTCACCCCCATGACCTGCACGTTCAGGATGAATGGAACTCATTGATCGTGGGCTGCTACGGGCAACGCACAAGGGGCAGGAAGATCGTGTCGACGATCTCCTCGATGACGTGATCGGGCACCGGAGCGAAGGTCGAAAGGATCTCGTGGCGCAGCAGTACGAAGGGGAGGGTCTTGATGCGCTCGGTAAGGTGCTCCGGTTTGATCTCGCCGCGGTCGGCGGCGCGGTCGAAGATCGTATCGAGCTCTTCCTTGCGGCCCGTCGCGACGGGATCGAACAGGTCGCTGGGGCTTCTTCCGGTTTCCCGGTGGTAGCTGGCCAGGTGCGCGTACATCACGGTGACCTGCTGCACATGCGATGTGCCGATCTCCCGCATGAGGGTGAGGACGTCCTCCCGCAGACTTCCCGTGTCGGGAAGATCGGGGCGGGTCTTCTTGAGGATGTGGACGATGGTGGCCCGGATGAGTTCGTCGCGGTCGGACCAGCGGCGGTAGAGCACGGGAGGGCTGGTGCCCGCGCGCTTGACGACGGCATCCATGGTGAATCTGGCGTATCCGCTGTCGGTGAGTTCCTCCCAGGCCGCATCGAGGAGTGCCTTCTCCAGTGCTGCTCCATGGCGTCGCTGAGTCATCGCTCGTTCTCCAGCGTAGATAGACTTGCCTTTCTTAGGGCGTCAGCCTACCTTGCTTGGGACAAGAAAGAGTCGTCTATCTTAAGGTCCTGATCATGCGCACTTCCCGTCGTCAGGCCAGGCCCGTCCCCTCAGACCCCGGCCGCGTGGACCCCGCCGTATTACGCATGGCGATCACCCTCATCGTCGGCGCCCTCGGTGTCGTTTTCGACACCACCATCATCAGCGTCGCCCTCAACGGCCTGACCGAAGACCTCGATGCCCCACTGTCGACCATTCAATGGGTCAGCACCGGGTACATGCTGGCCGTCTTCATCACCATCCCGCTCGCCGGACGGGCCCAGTCACGCCTCGGCGGCCGGCACCTGTGGATCTCCGCCCTGGGCGGCTTCCTGGCTGGCTCGATCCTGAGCGCCCTGGCATGGAACGCGACCAG
The DNA here is from genome assembly GCF_009498275.1 of Streptomyces fagopyri. Taxonomy (NCBI): domain Bacteria; kingdom Bacillati; phylum Actinomycetota; class Actinomycetes; order Kitasatosporales; family Streptomycetaceae; genus Streptomyces; species Streptomyces fagopyri. The sequence continues at coordinate 118,970 of NZ_CP045643.1, forward strand.
TCTGATCGTCTTCCGCATAGTGCAGGGCCTGGCGGGCGGCATAATGATGCCGCTGATGTACACCCTGCTCATGCAGGCCGCGAAGGGCCGCAACATCGGCAAGGTCATGGCCATCATCACCGTGCCCACGGCACTCGGCCCGATCCTCGGCCCCGTCCTGGGCGGTCTCATCCTCCATCTGGCCGACTGGCGCTGTCTGTTCTTCATCAACATCCCCTTCTGCCTCGTCGGCATGTGGCTCGCCCGGCGCAACCTGCCCGACGACCGACCCGCACCCGACAGCCCCCGCACCCGCCTGGACACCGTCGGCCTGCTCCTGCTGTGCCCGGGTTGCGCGGCCCTCCTCTACGGCCTCTCCCAAGTCGACGGCACCGCGGACTTCGCCGACGCCCAGGTCCTCATCCCGCTGCTCGCCGGGCTCGCTCTCGTCGGGGGCTTCATCCCCTGGGCGCTCGCCCGCGACAGCGGCTCACTGATCGACGTGCGCATGTTCCGACACCGCTCGGTGTCCTCGTCCTCCACCCTGCTCTTCCTCGGCGGCATCTCCCTGTTCGGGTCGATGATGCTGCTGCCCCTGTACTTTCAGCAGGTCCGCGGCGCGACCCCTCTCGGTGCCGGACTGCTGCTCATCCCCCAGGGGCTCGGCGCCCTCGTCGCCCGCGGTCTGGTCGGCACTTACATGGACCGCGTCGGCCCCCGCGCGGTGGCCCTCGTAGCCTTCGTCCTCGTCGCCGCGTCCACCGTGCCATTCGCCTTCGTCACCGCCAACACCAGCGAAATCCTGCTCATGGCCGCGCTGTTCATCCGCGGCATCGCCCTGGGCGCTGCCATGATCGCGCCCATGGGCGCCGCCTACGTAGGACTGGAGCACGAGGAGATCCCCGACGCCAGCATCATCACCCGCGTCGCCCAGCAGATCGGCGGCGCGGTGGGCATCGCCGTCCTCATCGTCATCCTTCAGCAGCACATCGGCGACGCCGATACCTCCGGTGCCCTGGCAGGCGGCTTCAGCCACGCGTTCCGGTGGTCCGTCGCCCTCACCATCGCTGCCGTCCCGCTCTGCCTGCTCCTGCCCAGCCGGACCGAGCCTGCGGCCCCCGCCGACGACAAGGCAGAGCAGATCAGCGAGAAGACGGGCCCGGCCACGAAGTGAGCACGCGTCCGACGCACTGGCGAGGACGGCTCACTGGACCACACCGCACGCCCGAACCGCTCGTGGACCTCCCGTAGCGGCTCACCCTCGGCGAGCTCGTGCAGCCAACCTCCCCGGGCATCCCGTCGACGATCACCTCCGACCACGACAAGGAGCACACCCCGCATGACCCACCACATCTCCCTGCCCGACGACCGAGTCGCGATCCTCGGCGCGCTCGATCTGGAGCGCACCCCGGACGGGGTCCGCCCGCGACGGCTCCCGGCCTGGACCCGGCCGCGCCTGCACGACGGCTGGATGAACCTGGTCGTCTCGCACGCGGCCGCGGTCCGCCTGCGCTTGCGCACGGCGGCACGGACGCTGACCCTCGGCGTACACGTCACCGTGTCGGAAATGAATGCGAGCCCGCTGCCGGCATCGTTCGACCTCGCCGTCGACGGCACCGTACTCACCCGCGTACCGGCCACAGCGGGAGACGTGCTGAGCCTCGCCGTCGACCTCGCCGACGTCCGGCTGAGCCCGGGGCCCGCCGAAACCGTGCGCTTCGACGATCTGCCCGCCGGAGTGAAGGACGTCGAGATCTGGCTGCCGCACAGCGCGACGGTCGAGCTGCGCACGCTCGGCTCCGATGCGCCCCTGCTCGCACCGACCCCGCCACCCGGCTTGGCATGGGTGCACTACGGCTCGTCGATCAGCCACGGCCTGGAGGCCCCCGCCCCGACTCTGACCTGGCCCGCCGTCGCGGCTCTGACAACCGGTGCCTCGCTGACCAACCTCGGGTTCGCAGGCAACGCGATGCTCGACCCAGAGGTCGCCCGCGCCATCCGGGACACCCCTGCCGACCTGATCACACTCAAGGTCGGCATCAACATCGTCGGGCCGGCGTCGATGCGAGAGCGTACCTTCGTCCCTGCCGTGCACGGGTTCCTGGACACCATCCGCGAAGGCCACCCGGACACTCCGGTCGTGCTCATCTCACCGACCCCTTTCGCCGAACTGGAGACCACGGCCGGGCCCATCACCTCCGACCCGGAAACCGGACGCCGACACACCCCGCAGTCCCCGGACGCCGGTGCGCTGACCCTGACGGGCGTCCGCACACTGCTCGCCAAGGTCGTTGACGTCCGCGCGGACCCGGCACTGCACTACTTCGACGGGCGCCAGCTCCTCGGACCGGACGAGGCCAAGTCGCTGCCCGACGGCCTGCACCCCGACCCCGCCGCACACCTCCGCATGGGCGAACGCGCCGCCCGGCTGCTCCTGCACCCCCAGCTGTGACCGACACCGAACCCGCCCACACGGTCGATGAGTCCAGATCCCGCGCGGCGACGATCCGGTCGGCAGCCCGTTGCCCTGTCCACTGCGGCGCTGTCCTCCACACAATCGTCCAGGGACGTTGTCGACGCACGATGCCTGACGAGGTCCCGTATGCGCGACTGCAGGAGCGGACGTTCCTCGGCGCCGGCACCGGCCATCTCTGCGCACAAGGCGGCGCGTTCTTGCTGGAGTTGTCCCACCTCGGAGAGGTCTCCGCCTGTACCGGGGTTCATGAGATTTCGGGCAACTGCTTCATCGTGCTCGATGCCAGGGATGGAGGTGTACGCGTCCGGATCAGGGCCGATCCAGTGCCAGCCTTGCTCGTTCCTCGGACTCGCCGTCTGCCTGATCACCCATCGCCACGTCCAACGGCTTTGTCAGGAACAGTTGGCCGCCGCTACAAGCGCCATCCCCGCGACTACCGCGCCTTTCTCGGGCCGGCAGCCCCTCTCCACTGCTGCGAACGGTTCCTCAAAATGACCATGCAGGACACGCCGCATGAGGAATGCAACCTTCCAATGCTTTGACCCGTCTTAGTGATGTGGTCACGACAAAGGGCCATGGGGAAAAGGGAGGGAATGTGCAATTGCGGACTAAAAAATCAAGGTTGTCGCAGGCGTGGTCGGTGCACTCACCGTCGCCACCACCCTCGGCCTGGGCGCCACGTCAGCTTCCGCTGCCGAGGTCCACTGCGCCTCCTTCACCTGGGTGCAGGCGGGCGGGTCGGTGTCTGACGGGTCTTATTACCTCCACAAGCCGTCGACGACCGCGAACTCAGGAAACTACAACTGCGTCGTGACCCGGGGGGACCACAACTACGCCGTACTGGCCTTGCAGGAGACCCTGATCACCTGCTACTCGCAGAACATCCAGCCGGATATGGACTTCGGCCCCGCCACCGAGCAGGCGGTAAAGAACGCCCAGACAATAATCAACGGGAGGTGGAACGCGGGGCTGAGCGTGGACGGCCGTTTCGGCCCCGTCACCAGCTCCTGGTTCTCTTTCAAGCAATACAAGCAGGACGGCACCCACACAAACGGCTGCTTCTGAGAGCGCGACTGGAACGTTCAAAACCTGTTTGCAAGCCCCCGGACTGGCGGGCTCGGCCGTTGGCCGAACGGTCACTGCGACCGTTCGGCCAACGATTCGACGAACTTCGCGTTTCGGACACTATCCGCCGAGCCATTCGACGTCGATGAGTGTGACGGCCTGCGCGCGGCTGTCGTCGCCGTCTGTCTCCTTGTACTCCCAGCCATAGCTGTCGGCGCTGCCGTTACCGGCAGCGAGGGGCGCCGGTTTGTTGTCCGCGGACAACAAACCGGCGCCCCATTCGCCGTTGTCAGCCTCAGCGCCCTTCGAGATGCCAGAGTGGCTCACGCAGATCCCAAGTGGGGTCCGGTCGTCCGTCACCCCGCCGTGCCGTGACGCTTTCGTTGTCGCATGCCGGTGAATTCGATCAATGGAACAGATGTCTGATGTGATGGTCATGCGGTGCTCGGGGTGGACCTTCGCAGTCGACGGCCGGTCGTTGGCCATCACCCGACGTGGGACGCCCTGGCGCCGCAGACGGGTCGAGCACCTGCCGCTCGGCCGGCTCCGTGCCTGCTACCCCCGCAAGTCGGAGAGCCACGACATCGATAGCCTCGGTTTCTGTCTGGTGTACGACACCGACGCGGTCCTGATCGGCATCGACCGGCAGTACTACGAAGGCGACGCCCACTGGTTCGCCAATTACCTCAGCGAGGCCATCTGCGAGAGGCTGCGCCGGGTCTTCAACCACACCATTGGGCTCGGTCCGCATCCTGAGGCGGAACTCCTCCGGGTTGTTCGGCCGGCGCTGCAACTCCAGCCGCCAGATTGCCCGGTCCGACCCGGCCCTTCGACCTGCAGACCAACCACGACAGCACGTTGGACCCCGCCCCACCGAACTTCGAGAACTGGTGGACCTTCGCCGAACACATCCGCGCCGGCTACGAGCCCATGGACGACCCGGGCTGGGAGGAAGTCGTCCAGGATCTACGGCGAGGCTGGCAGATGATGACCCAGAGCAACATGAAGCAGTACAACCGATCAGGAAACCGGAAGCCGGGCGCCCAGCCAGGCGCCCCGCCGGTCACCCGGCTGCAGCCCGCCGCGCGCCCGTAGGTCAGCTCGTGTCAGGACAGTGCCCTCCACGACGACTTGAAAGCCGTTTTCCAAGGCATAGCCGCCCAGATCACCGACCAGATGCTCGATGAGCGCGTCGACGAGCGGGCCGGTGCGCATCGTCCACCGGATCCAGTCGAGCCGTATCCGCCACCCCGCTTCTCACAGTCAGCACCCGACGGGCTTCCCGACGCCTTGTCTGCTCTTCACATCAACCCCCGGTCCCAGCTGGCTGATACCGCTCCTCCCCCGGCCGCGTGAGCCAGCTGACGGCACCGAGAACGAGGCACGATTCCTGAACCGCTCGCGGACGCGGTCGTGGACGGTCGAAGTACGTGTCAGCCGGCCCGAAGACCGACCGCCAGCATCAGTTCAAGGACCCGGTGTGGCGATGCGAGATCCGGAAACAGCTCCCGCAACTGCGACATCCGGTACCGGACCGTCTGGGGATGGACGAACAACGCCGCCGCCACCTCGTCCCGTCTGCCCTGGTGCAGCAGCCACGCTCGCAGCGTCTCCTCCAGCCGCCGTGCGGTCGTGACAGGCAAGGTCCGCAGTGGTGCGAGGGCTCGGGCGCGCAGGTCCGCGAACGCGTCCACGTCGGCGCTCAGCACCAGATCGGGCAGGTGCTCCTCGGTGTCGCGGATATCGGAGGAGAGGGAGCGCGCGCGTACGGCTCGTGCGTACGAGGCGGACGCACGGGTCCATGGCCGGGCCGGGCCGACCACGGCGGTGCGGTCGGTCAGCTGCCGCAGGAGATGTGACCGGTCGGCATCGGGGACGAGCAGCACACCGGTGGCGTCCGGAAGATCGTCGAGGACGAGGGTGTTCGGGTCGAGCACGCGGTAGGCGGGCCGGGCCTGGGCGGCGGGCAGCAGGACCGCGGTCAGCGAAACCGGAGGCTGCCACCCGGCCCGTTGAACAGAGGCCAGCAGTATGTCCGGGCTCGCGCCGGCGAGAAGGTCGCGGGCCAGGTGTTCCAGGTGGCGCTCCTGGGCCCGGCCCCGGGCGGCCAGTTCGTCGGCGTGGCCCGCGGCGCTCGCGGCGGACAGTTCGTCGATGTAGGCGAAGGTCAGCTCGGCGAACTTGGCGACCTCGGCGGCGGGCAGACCCGCGGGTACGGCACCCGCCGCCAGGCATCGCCAGGCCACGCGGGCGCCGACGCGGTAGGCGCCGAGCAGGGCGTCCATCGAACGGCCGTCGCGCACCTCGCCGCGGCCCAGCTCGTAGGCGGCGTCACCGGCGTCGGGGCCCGTGGCGTTCCCGCTCGCGAGGTCCAGGTAGTGCCCGAGGGCGGTGCGGACGGCTCGGCGGATGGTGCCGCCCATGCGGCCCGAAAGGGCGTTGGCGTAGGGAGGGACCTCGTCGATGATCGCCTGGACGACCTCGTCGGCGGTGGTCTTCAGTTCGGCCCGAACTGCGGTGACCGTCGTCTCGTCCAGGGCCAGTTCGCTGGCGTTGCGGATTGCATGGCTCACGTTTTGTTCCCTGCGCACAATTCTGCCGACCAGATTTACGTCCTGCGGTCAGGACTTTACGCCCTGAGGCACAGCAAGCTGGGGCCATGACGAGTGCAGCCCTCCGCAGCAGGGCGTGGAAACTGCTGGAGATGGTCACGACGCCGCTGCTGCCGTCGGACTACCTCGACCTGGTCAGCCCGCTGCGCGCGGGCGCCGACCTGCGGGGGCGCATCGAGGCCGTGCACCCCGAGACGGGTGACGCCGCGACCATCGTGATCAGGCCGGGACGGGGCTGGCGCGGCCACACGGCCGGTCAGTACGTGCGGATCGGGGTCGACGTCGACGGGGTGCGCCTGTGGCGTGCCTACTCCATCACCTCACCGACGAACCGTCAGGACGGCCGCGTCACGATCACCGTGAAGGCGATCCCGGACGGCAAGGTCAGCAACCACCTGGTCCGCAGGGCCAAACCGGGCACGCTGATCCAGCTCGACCAGCCGACCGGTGACTTCGTGCTGCCGCAGGCCAAGCCGGCCAAGGTGCTCTACCTGACGGCCGGCAGCGGCATCACGCCCGTCATGGGCATGCTGCGCGACATCGAGTTCGACGACGTTGTCATGATCCACTGCGCACCACAGCCGCACGACGTCATCTTCCGCGACGAACTGCACGAACTGGTCGCGGACGAGAGGCTGCGACTCACCGAGGTGCACACCGACATCGACGGCATGCTCGACATCACCCGTCTCGACGAACTCGTGCCCGACTGGGCCGAGCGCGAGACCTGGGCCTGCGGGCCCGCGGGCCTGCTCGACGCCGCCGAGAAGCACTGGAGCGGGCACGGCCTACCGGAGCGCCTGCACACCGAACGCTTCCGCCCCAGCATCGTCGTCGCCGGCGACGGCGGCGAGGTCACGTTCAGCGCCACCGGCAAGAGCGTCGACGCGGACGGCGCCACGCCGTTGCTGGACATCGGTGAGGCGGCCGGCGTGCTCATGCCCTCCGGGTGCCGCATGGGCATCTGCTTCGGCTGCGTCACCCCGCTCAAGGCGGGCGCCGTCCGCGACCTGCGCACCGGCGAGATCACCGAGGCCGAGCCGGGCGTCCTCATCCAGACCTGCGTGTCCGCCGCGGCGGGCCCCTGCGACATCGAACGGTAGGAGCACCTTGACCGCCATCGACCCCACCGCCCACCTGACCGCGGAGCAGATCGAGGAGCTCGGCCGCGAGCTGGACGCGATCCGCGACGAGGTGATCGCCGGCCGCGGCGAGAAGGACGCCGCCTACATCCGCAAGGTCATCTCGGCGCAGCGCAAGCTCGAACTGGTCAGCAGAGGAGTGCTGCTGTTCTCGCTCTTCCCGCCCGCGTGGGTGCTCGGCACCGCCGGTCTGTCCGTGGCGAAGATCATGGACAACATGGAGATCGGCCACAACATCCTGCACGGCCAGTGGGACTGGATGCGGGACCCGAAGATCCACTCCACCACCTGGGAGTGGGATCACGTCTCGCCGTCCGAGCAGTGGAAGCACTCGCACAACGAGCTGCACCACACGTACACCAACGTGATCGGCAAGGACAACGACCTCGGCTACGGCATCATGCGCGTCGACGAGGACCAGAAGTGGCACCCCTTCCACCTCGGCCAGCCGCTGTGGAACTTCCTCAACGCCTGCTTCTTCGAGTACGGCATCGCGGCCTACGACCTGGAGCTCGGCAAGAACCTGTCCAAGCGCCGCCGCAAGAGCCCGGAGTTCCGCGAGCGGGCCAGGGCCGTGGGCCGCAAGATCCGCAAGCAGGTACTCAAGGACTACGTGATCCACCCGCTGCTGTCGGGCCCCTCGTTCCTCCCCACGCTTGCCGCCACGTTCACCGCGAACCTGGTCCGCAATATCTGGACCCACTCGGTGATCATGTGCGGGCACTTCCCCGAGGGCGTGCAGGTCTTCGAGCGCCGGTCGATCAGGGGCGAGACCCGCGGCCAGTGGTACCTGCGCCAGATGATGGGCTCGGCGAACATCAGCGGCAGCAAGGCCATGCACTTCATGACCGGCAACCTGTCGCACCAGATCGAGCACCACCTCTTCCCGGACCTGCCGAGCAACCGGTACGCCGAGGTCGCGGTGAAGGTGCGCGCGCTCTTCGAGAAGTACGAGCTGGAGTACGTCACCGGGCCGCTGCCTAAGCAGGTGTTCTCGGCGTGGCACAAGGTCTTCCGGCTCTCGCTGCCGAACAAGAAGCCCCGGGTCAAGACACCGGACCGCGAGCAGGAGCTCGTCGCGGCCTGATCCCGGTACTGGTTCAGATCCTTCGGCCGCACCGGCGGCACCGCCGGGTCAGGTGAGATCCGTTGCGAACGGTGAGCGACCGCGACACCAGACCGTACGACACGGGATCCGGGCAGCCCGGTGTCCGGCTGCGCTGCCTGGACGTGCGCGAGACCCCCGTCCACCTCACGGACTGACCTCAACCACGGTCGTCTTCCGCCGCGGGTGAGGCAGGCCAGGTGAGGCAGGGCCGTGCGCAACCGTCCAGAGCGGAGTGGGTCGACGGCTACGCAGGGCTGGAAGAGCGATCACCCTCGGCTTCCCGCCGCCCTTCGGCGGCTCCCAGCGCCTGCCCCGCCACATCGGCCGCAGGCGCAGCCTGGAGCTGACCCTCACCGGCGACCCGATCGAAGCCGCCAGGTCGGCGGACCTCAGCCTGGTCAACCGCGTCGTCCCCGCTGACATCCTGCTGGACGGCGCCAGGGCGCCGGCCGAGCGAATCATCCGCCATCCGGCCTCAGTGGTGGCAGCAGCACTGTCCGAGTCGTTCCCCAGAGGGCCGGTGCGCCACCGGGACACGGTCGGCGCCCTGTCATCCACAGTCACGCGCCCCAGAGCCATCAGATCCGCCCGGGACCGTGGACACGCTATTTACCTACGGCTCCGCGGGAGTTGCGCAGCGTTCCGAAAGCAGCCCGGAGTTCATCGGTGAAGATGTCAGGAACTTCCCAGGCAGCGAAGTGGCCGCCCTTGCGGGCTTCGTGGAAGTAGAAGAGTTTGTGATAGCTGCGTGAGGCCCAGCTCCGTGGTGCCTGGTAGATCTCGCCGGGGAACACCGTGATGGCGGCCGGGATGGAGACCGACACGGCGTCGAAGTTGTTGGCGTTGTTCTCCCAGTAGAGACGCGAGGACGAAACGGCGGTGTTCGTGACCCAGTAGAGCGTGATGTCGTCGAGCATCTCGTCCTTGGTGAGCACTCGTTCGGGATCGCCGCCGCTGTAGGTCCATGCGGCGAACTTGTCGTACATCCAGGCGGCCAGTCCGACGGGAGAGTCCGTCAGACCGTACCCTTCGGTCTGAGGGCGGGTGACCATCATGGCGGAGTAACCCGAGCCGGTCTTGTAGAAGGTGGCAAGCTTCTGGTACGCGGTCTTCTCGACGGCGTCCAGGCCCGCCGGGACGGGGTCACCACACTCGAGTTTCTTCGCGATATCCGCGGGGACGGTGGCCGGGAAGTTGACGTGGATACCAAGAAGTCCCGGCGGCTGCTGTACCGCCATCTTGTCCGAGATGACGGCGCCCCAGTCGCCGCCCTGGGAGACGTAGTGCCCGTACCCCAGACGTTCCATCAGCACGCTCCAGGCGCGTGCGATCCGGTCGGGGCCCCAGCCGGTGCTGGTCGGCCTTTCGGAGAAGCCATACCCGGGAATGGACGGTATGACGAGATGGAAGGCGTCCTCCGCGCGTCCCCCGTGAGCCGTGGGGTTGCTGAGCGGATCGATCACCTTGAGGAATTCCAGGATGGAACCCGGCCAGCCATGGGTCAGGATCATCGGCAGGGCGTTCGCATGCCGGGAGCGCACATGGATGAAGTGGATGTCGAGTCCGTCGATCTCTGTCTTGAACTGCGGCAAGGAGTTCAGCTTCTCCTCGATATGCCGCCAGTTGTAGCGCGTCCCCCAGTAGTGGGCGAGTTCTTTCATCGTCGCCAGCTGGACGCCTTGGGACTGATCGTGGACCGTTTCCCGGTCGGGCCACCGAGTCGCGACGATCCGTCGCCGCAGGTCGGTAAGATCCCTCTCCGGTATCTTCACGCGGAAGGGGCGTATGCTCTCCCTCTCCCTCTCGCTCATTGCGGCGGGCTTCCCTGAGTATTCATTGACGTGCGGACCGAAAACCCCGGTTGCCGCTGCGGTCATCACGGCGGCCGAGCTGGAGATGAACATTCGCCGGGACTGCAACCGGAGATTTTCAGGCATCGTGGATCTCCTCGGGTCATTTCATCGTTTCCGGAAGCACACCGTCAATAGCCATACGTCTCATCGTCGGCACCAGAAGTCCGGCACGGATTTCCTGCGGTCCGGGTAACTTCCTTCCCGGGGCCGAGCCCGAGGCCGACGGCATTTGACTGTCGATGTTCACGCCCTAGCGCATCATTACTGAATGTAACGATATTTATCCCTCCGTGATGGCGCAACTTGTGGCTCCGATGCACGTGTGACCTGCGGTTTCCGGGCAACAGGTCTTCGAGAGAAGTCCTCGACGATCCAGAAAGGCGGCGCTCGACCATGCGGATGCTGCAGCCGGACAGACCCCTTGGAGCGGGCCCACTCCCGCGTGATCCGGTGACGGCTCCGGAAGTGTGGAGAGCACCGCACGCGAGCTTCCCGGGCCAGGTGACGGCATGACCAGCACGCAGGACCAGCCGAAGTCGACGACTCCCGACGTCGACGCGTCGGCCCCCGCGACCGTCCAGGAACGAGCGGCACGCATACGGCGCCGCCTGGAGCGCCTGATCGGCATCGCGGCGACCGAAGGCAACGCGCTCACGGCCTTGCGCAACGGCAACGAGATCTTTCCGGCGATGCTGGCCGCCATCAGGGCCGCCGAACACACCGTGGACATGATGACGTTCGTGTACTGGAAGGGCGACATCGCCGGCGAGTTCGCGCAGGCGCTGGCGGAAAGGGCGCGAGCCGGCGTGCGGGTGCGCCTGTTGCTGGACGGGTTCGGCAGCAGGCTGATCGAGAAGGATCTCCTGCGGGAGATGGAACGGGCCGGAGTGCAAGTGGCCTGGTTCCGCAAGCCGTTGGCTCTTTCGCCGTTGAAGCAGAACCACCGTTGCCATCGCAAGGTCCTCGTCGTGGACGAGCAGACGGCCTTCACCGGCGGGGTGGGCATCGCCAAGGAGTGGTGTGGCGACGCGCGCACCGAGCACGAGTGGCGGGACACCCATGTCGAGGTCCGCGGACCGGCCGTGGACGGTATCGCCGCCGCGTTCGCCCAGAACTGGGCCGAGTGCCACGACGAACTCTTCGACGATCGTGACCGGTTCATCCCGCACCGTCCGCAGGGCGACGCCGTGGTGCAGGTCGTGCGCGGCTCGGCCAGCTTCGGCTGGCAGGACATGCAGACCCTGATCCGGGTGATGCTGGAGTCGGCCGAGGACCGCTTCCGGCTGGCGACCGCCTACTTCTCGCCGGACGCCTACTTCGTCGAACTGCTCTGTGCCGCCGCCCGCCGGGGCGTCGAGGTGGAGATCCTGCTGCCCGGCCCGCACACGGACAAGCGCGTGTGCCAGTTGGCAGGCCAGCACTACTACGAAGACCTCACCGCCTGCGGCGTGAAGATCTACCAGTACCAGCCGACGATGATGCACGCCAAGGTCATCACCGTGGACGGTGTCGCCGCCCTGGTCGGCTCCACCAACTTCAACCGACGGTCCCTCGATCACGACGAGGAGATCATGCTCGCGGTGCTGGAACAGAAGTTCACCGCCACCCTCGACGGCCACTTCGACGAGGACCTGGAGGCCGCGACGTTGATCCAGGAAGGGCGTTGGAAGCGACGCTCCCTGCTGCAGCGGGCACGCGAGGTTGCCGTCGTCCCCATCCGCCGCTTTCTCTAGTGCTGCCACCGTCTGGTCGCCGGGCGGTTGGTAGTGGCAGTCGGATGTGCGGCGGCACCCGATCCGAGGTCCGGCCGCTCGAGGAGTGGTCACCGAGACTCTCCGTGTGCGCGGGAAGCGGGCGTTCCCTTCGGCCTCGGATTCCGCTTCGCCGTCCGCGAGGTGCGTGCGGGCACGGCCACGCTGGTCGAAGCCTCTGCCGCGCCCGCGGTTATTCGGGCCGGTGGTGGAGGGCGACTGCGACGTCGGCCGCCGCTCCCGCACCGCCGCAGCCTGGCGTGGGCGGGCGGGCCGCCGGTGACTCTCCGCGCTCGGCGGCCCGACTTGGTAGCACCGTCCGACAATTCCAGAAGCCGTGCTCCGTACGCCGTGCTCCGTACGCCGTGCTCCGTGGCAGCACCCGATGGGTCCGGTCACGTGACACGATCCGTGACGGCCGCTCGGCGAACCGTCGCACCGCCACGACAAGGAACCGTCGCACCCGTGGTGAGCGCGCCCTGCCCGAGCGGTGTCCGCCACCGGAGACCGGCGAGACGCCGGAACCACTACCACCCCGGGCGGGCGGAACCGCGTTGCGCCGCCGTCAGCCGCGAGGCGGGCGGGTCGCGGTCTCCAGGTAGAACGCGTCGATGCTCTGGACGGCCTGCTCGAACTCCGCGAGGTTCACGGGCTTGGTCACGTAGGCGTTGGCGTGGCTGTTGTAGGCCCCGACGACGTCGTCCGGCGCCGAGGAGGTGGTGAGGACGACCACGGGGATGGTCTGCAGCTCCTCGTCGGCCTTCAGGACCCGAAGCAGATCACGGCCGTTCATGCGCGGCATGTTGAGGTCGAGCACGATGAGATCGGGACGCGCGTTGTCCGCGGTGCGCAGGTATTCCAGCGCGGCGACTCCGTCGGTGACCTGGACCAGGTTGCGCGCCCCGCGCTCGGAGAGGGCTTCCTCGATGAGCATGGCGTCGGCGACGTCGTCCTCGACGAGCAGGACGTCGAAGGGGCGGGCGGGGGTGGTCATCATCGGATGCTCCGTGGGTGCTTCGTTGGAGTGGTGGAAGAGTCCCGGCCAGCGGCGTCGGGCGCCTTGGCGAGTCATGTCGCATGCCTCGCCGATCTGCGGGTATCCGGCGCCCGCGCGGGCGGCTTCCAGGGCCGCGTCCCGCTGGAGCCGTTCCGCGGCCCGCTGGAGGTGGGTCAGTACGTGCAGCAGGGTCAGGGCCCGCGTCGGATCGTCCGCCGACGGGGGGCGTGGGGATTCTTCCAGTAGTTCGAGGGCGATGCGCCGCGCGAGATCGTCGACCGCCGCATCCGCGACCGCGGCCGTCTCCTGCGGGGTGGTCCGCACGACGAAGTTCTTGCCAGGCACACCCGCACACTAGGCCCAGGACCGCCCCCGCGACAACAACCGTTGTCGGTTGCCCTCTACAGTGTGCGCTGCGCCGCTTTGACGGCGGCCGTCACAGCGGAGGAGTCAGGGAATGACCGGCGACGAGAGGCTGCCGCGTGTGCGGGGGCTTTCCACGTGGACGACCCGGCGATGGCTTCGCGTCGGGGTGACCGTGTCTTTGACCGTCCTGACCCTGCTCGGGGCGACCGGAGCATGGGTCCTGGGACGGACGGCCTCGATCAGCGACAGTCTCGTGGACGTGAAATCCCCGGCGCTGACCACCTCCATCCGCCTGGAATCCGCCCTGCTCAACCAGGAGACCGGCATCCGCGGCTACGGGCTCACGGGGACGGCGGACTTCCTCAAGCCCTATCAGCAGGGGCTCGCCGAGCAGAAGAAGGACATCGCGGTACTCTCGGCGCTGCTCCAGGGCGACAGCGCGGGCCTTCGTGATCTCAAGGCCGTACAGGACTCCGTGGAGAGATGGCAGGAGCGGATCGCCCGCCCGATCGCCGCCTCACCGGCCGGGGCACCGTCGCCGCTGGCCACCGAACGCGCCACGGAAGGCAAGACGTCCTTCGACAGGGTCCGCACGGCCATGGCCACCCAGCAGGACGGGCTGCGTGCCGACCGCGTGCGATCGAGAGCGGACCTGGCCGACACGATGAGACTGCGGAACTGGGTGTTCACCGCGATCGCCGTACTCATCGCCGTCCTCGCGGGAGTGGTCTTCGAGGCGCTGCGCCGTGGCATCACCACGCCGCTGGAGCGGCTCGGGGCGGACGCCCGTGCCGTCGCCGACGGCGACTTCGGTCATTCCATCACGCCGACCGGTCCGGCGGACCTGCAACGGCTGAGCGGCGAGATCGACGTCATGCGCCAACGGCTCGTACAGGAACTGGACTTCAGCGAGGAGGCACGGCTGCGCCTCGACGAGCAGTCCACGGAGCTCCAGCGGTCCAACGCCGAGCTGGAGCAGTTCGCCTACGTCGCCTCCCACGACCTGCAGGAACCTCTGCGCAAGGTCTCCAGCTTCACCCAGCTGCTCCAGCGGCGCTACGGAGGTCAACTGGACGAGCGTGCCGACCAGTACATCGACTTCGCGGTCGACGGGGCGAATCGCATGCAGACGCTCATCAACGACCTGCTCGACTTCTCCCGTGTGGGCCGCGTCCACCACGCCCACCAGAGCGTCGACCTCAACTCGGTGATGAAGCGGAGCCTTTCCGCGCTGAGCGTCAGCATCGAGGAGGCGGGCGCCGTGATCACCCAGGACGAGCTGCCGACCCTGGTCGCCGACCCCACCCAGATGGGCATGCTGTGGCAGAACCTGATCGGCAACGCCGTCAAGTTCCGCCGGCCGCAGGAGACACCGCAGATCCACGTGTCCGCCGTACGGGACGGTGCGCTGTGGCGGTTCACGGTCACCGACAACGGCATCGGCATCGCTCCCGAGTACGCCGAGAAGGTGTTCGTGATCTTCCAGCGGCTCCACACCAAGGACGCGTACAACGGCAGCGGGATCGGCCTGGCGATGTGCCGGAAGATCGTCGAATTCCACGGCGGGACCATCGTCGTCGACCCGGAGTACACGGGCGGCACCCGCATCACCTTCACCCTGGCCGGCGGCCTCCCGGAGGCTGAACTCCCGTCCACCGCTTCGGAGGAGACCCGTTCCGGCGCGCAGCCGACCTCTTGAGCACGGCCGTGGAAGGGGCGGCACCCGTGATCACCCCCACCGGTGACTCCGCCTGTGCCGCGCCTGCGGCCGTCACCGGGACGGCCGCGCCGAGAGCGTCTTGGTGAATCCGGTGACCGGGCGCTCCAGGCGAGCCCCGTCCACGGTGATGTCGACCGCCTCGTTGTAGAAGGCCACGAGGTCCTTGACGGCGCCCACCGCGGGCAGCGGCTCCGGGTAGCTCCAGACGATGTTCGGCGGGATCCCGGGCACGTCGGCCTCACCCCGCCACGACCAGTACGCGGCGGTCCCCTTGTAGGGGCAGCCGGTGCTGTGGTCGGTCGGTTCGAACAGTTCCAGCCGGACGTCCTCGCGCGGGATGTAGTACCGCGTCGGCAGCCCGGTCTCGAAGAGCAGCACCGGGTGGTGGGTGTCGGCGACGACCGTGCCGCCGATCTCGACCCGGACGTGGCGGCCGCTGGGCAGGGCGTCGACCCGTTTGTGCGGGTCGCGGGGGTGGACGAAGATCTCTTCCTCCTCCTCGTACCAGTGGTCCAGGCCCCGGCCGACGCGCCGGAACCACTCGAAGGCGATGTGGCCGGCCAGGTCGTCGGCCGGAAACGTCCAGGCCGCGTTCTCCAGGATCTCCGGGTTCTCCGGTGGTTCCCCGCCGACCTCGAGGTCGTAGAAGATCCGCGATCCGGTGTGCGTACCGGTCGGGGGGTTCCTCGCGGGGCGGAGCAGGTCCTCGCGGACCTCCTCGCGCGGGAAGGCGTACAGCGGTACCGGCACCCCGGGCTCCCATACGAGGACGGGATGTCTGCTGTCGACGACGGTGACGTCTCCGGTACGGCCGCGCACCCAGCGTTCGCTCGGCTCCCACAGGAGGCCTTCGGGGGTGCTTCTGACGTCCGGCGCGGTGGGGAACGTACTCATGCCCGGCTCTCCTTCGACTTGCTCACACACGGTGACTTCGGTACGTCCTCGTGCGACGGCGACCGGCCGTCGAGGCGCGTCTCACCTCGCGAGGGGTGTCCTCGGTGTCCAGAGCGAGCCAAGCACATCTCGGGCGGCTCAGGGGGTACCCGGCCGTCATGGCGAAACTGCACCTTCCACGGCGAAACGATCATCACGGCAGGGACGGGGTGCTGCCGCCGGAGGAGGTCGGCCCGGAGCCGGCGGTGGAGCGAGCGGCACCGGACAGTCCGGTGAAGCTGCCGAAGCGTGCGTGGGGCGCGGCGCTGAGGGGTGCCCTGCGCGAGTTCAAGGACGACGAGCTGGCCGACCGGGCGGCCGCGCTGACGTACTACGGAGTGCTGGCGCTGTTCCCGGCACTGCTGGTGCTCGTCTCCCTGCTGGGCGTCATCGGCAGGTCGGCCACGGACAAGGTGCTGGCCAATCTCAGGCAGCTCACGCCCGGAGCGGCCCACGACATCATCACCAGGTCCGTGGAGCAGTTGCGGAACAACTCCGGCGCGGGCTCGGTCGTGGCGGTCATCGGCATCGTCCTGGCGGTGTGGTCGGCGTCCGGGTACGTGGCGGCGTTCATCCGTGCGGCGAACGCCGTCTACGACATGCCCGAGGGGCGTCCGGTGTGGAAGATCCTGCCGGTGCGCGTGGGCGTGACCGTCGTGCTGATGGTTCTCGCGGTCGCCGGCTCCGTGATCGTGGTGTTCTCCGGCGGCGTGGCCCGGCAGGCCGGGAGCGCGCTGGGTGTGGGAGACACGGCGCTGGCGGTGTGGTCGGTCGCGAAGTGGCCCGTACTGGTCGTGCTGGTCACCGTCATGATCGCGATCCTGTACTGGGCGACCCCGAACGCCAAGGTGAAGGGGTTCCGGTGGATCACGCCGGGCAGCCTCCTCGCCCTCATGATCTGGATGATCGCCTCCGCCGGATTCGCCTTCTATGTGGCGAACTTCGCGTCCTACAACAAGACCTACGGCACGATGGCCGGGGTCATCGTCTTCCTGGTGTGGCTGTGGATCAGCAATCTGGCGATCCTGCTGGGGCTGGAGTTCGACGCCGAGACGATCCGCCAGCGGGCCATCGCCGGTGGCCACCCGCCGAAGGCGGAGCCCTACACCCAGCCCCGCGACACCCGCACGTGGGACGAGGAGGACCGCCGCCGGCTCGGCGACTTCTGACCGCGTCTCACGGCCGGTACGGCGCCGGCCGCGACGGCCGCCGCAGGCAGAGCCGGCCGATTCGCAGTCCCTGCCCTGAACCGCTCTGTCGGGGGTACCCGCCTGTTCACGGACTGCCGCGGCTCGCCACAGAGCCCGGCGGTGGCCGAGGAATCTGGCAGGAGGTGATTGCCGTGTCGAGTGTGCGGTCGCGCACAGAGGCGCCCGATGGGCAGGCACAGGGGGCCGGATCGGACCAGGTGGGTGAGCTGGTGCACCGGGCTTCGCAGCAGCTGACCGAACTGGTCCGGGGCGAACTCCGGCTGGCGCAGGCGGAGATGAAGGAGAAGGGTAGGCACTACGGCAAGAGCGGCGGACTGTTCGGCGGCGCCGGGATCGTGGGCTTCCTGATGCTGGAGGCTCTGGTGGTCTCCGCGATCGCCGCCCTGGCCGTGCCGCTGCCGGTGTGGGCCGCGGCACTGATCGTCACCGCGGTGCTGGGTGTGATCGCCGCGGTCCTGGCCCTGACCGGGAAGAAGCAGATCAGCCAGGCGGCGCCGCCCGTGCCCGAGCAGACCATCGACCATGTGAAGGCCGATGTGGCCGAGATCAAGAGGAGTGCCCACCGATGAGCAACCCGTCCGACCACGAGCAGACCGCCGCGACCCCCGATGAACTGCGTGAGCAGGTCGAGCAGACCCGTGCCGAGCTCGGTGAGACGGTGCAGGCACTGGCCGACAAGACCGACGTCAAGGCCCGGGCCAAGGAGAAGACCGCCGAGGTCAAGGAGCAGACCGTGGCGAAGGCCGGAGAGCTGAAGGCCAAGGCCGCCCAGGCCGCGCATCAGGTCCAGGACAAGCTGCCCGACCAGGTCAAGGAGAAGGCGGCCCAGACCGCCGCCCAGGTCCGGGAGAAGGCCGCGAAGGCCGGAGGCGTCTGGGAGAAGAAGGCTCCCGAGCCGGTACGGGTGCAGGCCGCTGAGGGGGTCCGTGCTGTACGGGACAACCGCAAGATGTTGGTGGCGGCCGGAGGCGCGACGGCCCTCGCGTGGCTGATGTTCCGCCGCAAGAAGGGCTGAAGTCGATGAGAGCCTCGAAGGTCGCCTACAAACCGGTCGGCCTCGCCCTGGGCGCCGCGGGCGGACTGCTCGCCGGCATGGCCTTCAGGCAGGCGTGGAAGATTCTCACCCACGCCGAGGACGCCCCCAACGCCACCGACGAGAACCGTACTTGGGGTGAGATCCTGCTCGCTGCCACGTTGCAGGGTGCGATCTTCGCCGGGGTGAAAGCGGCCGTCGACCGCGCCGGTGCCACCGCCACGCGTCGCGTGACCGGTACCTGGCCGGGCTGACGGCCCGCGCCGACGACGGTCGGATCACCGGAAGCGTTCGCCGACCTGAGCGTCAGCACCAGCACCAGCACCAGCACATGGAAGCCCCCGACCGCTGCAACTCAACGCGGTGCGGGGGCTTCCGCCGGGTTGGACGGGATCGGTGGCAGGGTGTGTCCGGCCGAAGGCGAATGGACAGCCTCAACGACCTTCCCTCGGGACATATGACATCACCTACACCCGGAGTCCTTCGACCGACCCTGGAACAAGGCGTGTTGCTCCTGTCGAACGCGGCGCGCTCGTGTCAGTGCGCAGGAACTCGCGTCAACTGAAGCGCTCGATGTCGGCAGTACGGGACAGGTCTCTCTGCTGGCCACAGAGCACCCACACGTCGATGAGTTGTAGGCGTAGGGGGGCGCGGGAGAGGAGCACCTTCAGCCCGTAGCGATCAGCGCGCAAGAGGTCTGTCGTGGTCTGCTCGTGCTTGGCAGGGTGGGCTCATGACTCCGGGGTTCAGCGGTGAGGTCGCCGAGTATTACGCGAAGTACCGCCGGGGCTACTCGCGGCAAGTCCTGGACGCCCTCCAGGCAGCATGGGAGCTGGACACGGACGATGTCGTACTCGATCTGGGGTGCGGCACCGGTCAACTCGCTCTTCCGCTCGCCTCCCGGGTCCGCTCGGTCATCGGAATGGATCCGGAACCGGACATGCTCCGGCCGGCCAGAGAATCTGCCGCGCGCCAGTCAGAACAGAACGTGACCTGGGTGCTGGGATCAGACACGGATGTGCCGACGCTGGGCGCCCTTGTGGGGAAAGGCTCGCTGGCGATGACGGTGATAGCCAACGCGATCCACTGCATGGATTATCGCGGCCTCTTCCCCGCGCTGCGGCCGTTGTGCCGCGCCGGAGGCGGTGTCGCGGTGGTGGCCGACGGAACACCGTTGTGGCTGCAGGACACGGACTGGTCGCCGCCCCGCGGCGACGTCGACCAGCGCCGTGCGAAGCGCCTCCCGATCGGTACGGCCGACTCGTACGCGTGACCGCCTGCCCGCCACCCAGCGGCTCGCCGTTCGCGGTGGCCTCCAGACCAGGTACCCGATGCGATCTCTCTGACCTGCAATGATTGAGGTCCAGGTACCCCGGCGGTACTCTGGCGGCATGGCAGCACTCAACGTGGAATTCTCCGACGCGGAGCTCGAAGACCTGCGAGCGGCCGCCCAAGAGCACGGGATGACGCTGAAGGCGTTCGTGAGAGCCTCGACCACCGACGCGATCGCCCATCAGCGGATGCTGAAGGAGGCAGGGGCGGAGTTCCAGAGGGTCTTCGCGGACCCCGAGCTGGCCGCCGCCATCGAAGCGGCGGGCATCGACGACGGCCCGATGGCGCACACGGCGGGCAGGGTCGCCTGAACCAATGGCACCCACCATCCATATCGACGTCCGCTGGCTCCTGCAGCAGCATGAGACGGCCCTTCCCGGACAGCCCCACATCTCCGACTTCTCAGCGCTCGTTGCCGCCGTGGCCCGGCACCGCGTCGACCCTCCCCGCCTCGGCATCGACCCCGACGCGTCCTGGCGCGCGGCCGCGCTACTGCACACGCTGCTGCTGCTCAAGCCGCTGCCCTCGCTCAACGTACGGTTCGCGTGCGCGGTCACCATCGCCTACATGCACGCCGGCCATGAGGGCCTCGACGTCCCGTACGGCGAACTGGTCGAACTGTGCAAGGACCTCATCGCGGGCAAGGACACCGTCTTCGGCGCCGCCGACCGGATCCGTTCCTGGCGCATATGACCGTCACCATCTCTCTGAAGCCGGCTACTGGTGGCCCAACACGTTGACCACTCGGCCGTTGGGATCCCGAACGAAGAACCGGCGCACTCCCCACTCCTCGTCCCGCAACGGATGCAGGATCTCGGCGCCGCTCTCGCGCACGGTCGCGTAGACGGCGTCGACATCGTCCACCTCGACGCTCATGTCAGGGATCACCGGTGCGGTCTCGTCGTACGTCATGACGCTGACCTGTGCCGCCGGCGTGGACGGAGAGGCAAGTGTCATGATCCAGCCGTGGTTCATGACTTCCTCGAAGCCCAGCAGACCGTAGAAATCCCGGCTCTCCTGCATGGTGCCGGACTGGATATTGGGCACGACACGGCGAACAGCCATCAACGCCTCCATGAGCAAGCAATCATGTGCCTGGGCCCACCCAGTCTGACAACACAACGGTCGCCGCTCACGCTTTCGTAACGAGCCCTAACCCTGGGGGCGTTGGCCGACGCGGTCGACAACGGCCAATTTCTCCATGCTGGTCATCTCGAAGTACCAGCCGGCCGTCTGCCATTTCCCGTTGACGCGCTTGAGGCCACTGCCCTTGAAACGCAGACCGAGGTAGTCGTAGGTCTCACTGTCGAAGACGAACGTGAAGCTGGTCTTGGGGTACGAGACGCCGATCCCGTGCCGGCCGATGGCGTCCACCTGGTCGTGGTCCAGTTCAACGCCGCGGATCTTCGCGAGTGCCTCGAAGGCGGCGGCCTGCAAACCGGGAGGCATCACGCGCGGCCCCCGCATCAACATGCAGATCTCGAAGAACGCGTTCCTGTCTCCGTCCGGGGTGCCCGCACCCCCGAGCGAGAGTTCCTTGAGGAGCCTGTCCGGGTCCGTGGGCATCGTCTCGAGCTTCGCGTACGAAGTGGGCGGCCACGCCACCTCGTGCTTTCCCAGCGGAGGATCATGGTGGATCTTGCCGTGCTCCTGTCGCCGTGAGGGCCGCGAGCCGTCCACCGACAGCCAGCTCTCGTCCGTCCACGTCTTGGCCCTGCCGCCCTTCAGAGGCGTCCGTGTGCTGTACGTCCTGGTGTAGAAATACTGGTCGTTGCGCGGGATCGGCAGCCCGGAACTGTCGGACCGTGACCTGTCCGCGGCCTTGCGCAACACCTGCGCCGCGGTGAGCGACGTCCGCGGTACGGCGTTGCCGTCGCGGTTCGCCGAGGCGACGACGACGGTTCCCCCCACCGCCGCCACCGCCGCAGCGGCCGCCACCCGGAAGACCAGCCGCCGGGACGGGGTTGCCGACCCGGTCACGCGGTTCTCGCGGTGGATCTCGCTCTGCAACCGAACGCGGGCGGCCGAGCGGGCTTCGTCGGTCGGTGGCGGCACGTCGGCCTCCCACTCCCGCACCCGTGTGAGGTCATCCATGATCCGGCTCCTCCTGGTCCTCTCGACTCGTTGTGGGATCCGACCCGCCCAGCGCCTCGCGAACTCCGCTGCGGGCCCTGTGCAACCGCGAGCGCACGGTGCCCACCGGTATGCCCAGGGCCTCCGCGGCCTCCGCGTAGTCCAGGTCGCCCCAGGCGATCAGCAGCAGGACGTCCCGGTTACGGGCGGACAGCCCCGCCAGGGCCCCAGCCAGCCTGCCCCGGGTGTCCTCGGCGCTGACCCGGGCCACCACCCGGTCCTCCATCGCCTCGCCCTCGCCGCTTCCCTCGGCCGGAGCAGTGGAGGCGGCACGCGACAGTGCGCGCAGCCGGCGGGCCTCGGCACGCCTGTGCCGGCCGATGAGGTTGGTGGTGATCCCGTACAGCCACGGCACCGCCTGCGACCTCGACAGGTCGTAACGCCGGCGTCGCTGAAACGCGATCACGAACGTCTCGGCCATCAGATCGTCGGCCGCCTCGCTCCCCAACCGCCTGGCCGCGTACCGATGAATGCTGTCGGCGTAGCGGTCGAACAGGACGGCGAACACGTCAGGGTCGTCCCAGGACCGTTCGATGACCGAGGCATCGGAGTCGGCCGATCCCTCCATCACCGCGACACGGCCCACTCCGACGCCCGGTGAGGCGGTCACTGGTCGCCTCCAAGTTTCATGTGGTCCCTTTGATGATGTGGGCATGGTCACCCGTTGTTCGCCGATGCCCGCGATCGAGTTCCATCCGGGATCCCACGTCCGCGCGACGCAGTCACGAGACCGCTCCCGCACGACCACCTCCCCCGCTGCGCGTGCAGCCGATTCGCCCACCCATTCGCCGGGGCCGTCTGCCTCCGACGCACCGCCAGGGGCGTAACCGCGATCAAGCACCCCACTCATCGAGGAAGCGGTCCCGGCCCCGTGGCGGAGCGCCGGAAGCCTTCGGACAACGGTGCTGCCCCGTTCTTGTCGCCGCCCGATGCGTCCGAGGTCTGTGACATCGAGTGGCCGGGCTGAACGGGGCGCAGTCGACGGCCAAGTCCTTCCGACCGGCCCCGGAGTCGGTGCTCAATGGTGGAATCGTCGCCCCGGGGCATGGTGTGGAGCGGCTTGCTACGCGCGGTCGCTGTGGCTGCCATGTCTGCCTGCCTGCCCAGGAAGCGCAGCTTCTGACGGTTCTCAGTCGTGTCAGGCGGCTGTGCAGTCAGCCGCGAAGCGGAGCACGTAGCGACGCTGCCAAGGGGTCTCAACTGCGCGCGCATGATAGTGGTGACGCACGAAGTCCACCGCCTCACCAGCGGGTACCCCATCCAGAACGGCGAGGCAGGCCAGGGCTGTTCCTGTTCGGCCCCGGCCTCCGCCGCACGCGATCTCGACGCGCTCAGCGTCGGCGCGGGCCCATGCCATCCGGAGGACCTCTCGTGCCTGAGAGTGGTTGCTGGGCAGTCGGAAGTCCCTCCAGAGCAGCCATTGAGCTACCCAGGGAACCGTCGGAGGCGGCGCGCCGAGCAGGTAGACGCCGTAGTGAGGTACGGGCCCTTCCGGGAGCAGTTGGCGCAGTCCGCGACCACGGACCGAGCGGCCGGACGGAAGCTGGAGCACTCCCTTGCCTGTCGGTTCCCACGTCCTGGTCACGTACTCAGACTAGCTTTCAGTCGATGCGATCTCGGGCGTCCAGGCTCGGGAGGCGGGGTTCAGGAGTAGTCGGGGCTGCGGTCGCAGCATGTCGGCCGCCGTGCCGGGCGACATGCGGCCGGGGAGACCGCGCAAACCGAGGCGCGGACGGAGCTGATGTTTCGAAGACGCCGCAGCGCACCTACGTCTGCGGATCAGCGGTAGTTTTCCACCTTTACCATCGCTTCGCAGGCACGATGGAGAACCGGCGGATTCAAGCGAGGCCGCCTGCAGGGTGCCGTCCTGGCTTGGCCTCCTACACCGCGAGCGGCGAGGTGACCGGGGACCACCGTGTTCGCGTCCGCTGTCCAGGGCGGGCAGCCGAGTTCAGTTGCCCGATGTCCGGTGCGAGGTGCTACGTGTACGGGCGCGCCCAGAGCGCGTGGTGTTCCCGGCTGGGTCGCGCAGGACCTGGATCAGCTGACGCAGACGGCGGGCGAGCCTCTCACTGGGCACGAACACGACGGCCATCAGCAAGCACCGCGGCCCCGGATCCGGCCCTCGGCCGATCGATGGCCTGGGGTGGTGTTCTCGGTGTGCGCGTGGGGTGACCGTCCCGGCGCGGAGAGGACCTGTCCGGTCCGGCGGGGTGTCACGGAGTGTGGAGAAGCGGCCGGCGAGGGAAGCGGTCGACGGGGTTCAGGTGTCGGTGGGGGCCTGGCCGTGGTCGGCGCGGCGGGCGCTGAGGGCCAGGATGCCTTCGCCTTGCGTGTGGCGTTCGTCGCGGTGCGGGTGCGGACCGAGGTGGGGGCGCGAGCCGGGATCCGGGTTGGTCTGGATGGCGGCCGTGATGCTGTCCGGGCGGGTGCCGGTGTTGCCGTGCGGGAGGGCTCGGGCCGCGTCAGCTGTGGTTCAGGGACCAGGCGACCTGGTCCTGGTACCAGCGGGCGGCACTGACGTGATAGGACGAGGTCGCTTCCTCGACCTGGTCCTGATACCAACGGGCGGCGGTGACGCTGTGCGCCGAGGTAGCTTCCTCGACCTGGTCCTGGTACCAGCGCGCGGCAGTGATGCCGTGGGACGAGGCCGCTTCGTCGACCTGGCCCTGATACCAGCGCGCGGCGGTGACGCCGTGCGCCGAGGTCGCTTCGCTCTTGTGGTCCGCGGCCTGCACGGACACGTACTGGGCCTGCTGCACGGGCTGCGCGGTCACCGAGGCCGTCGCTGCCGACGCAGAGCCGCCGGCCCCGAGAAGCGCTCCACCGGCCAGCGCCGTGGAGGCGAGTGCGATCGAGAGGCGCTTCGTCATGCTGCTCATGGTCATTTCCCTTACAAAACTGCCGCGGCTTCGCCGGTCCGGCGGGCGCCGCTTCCATGTGAACCGCGATCCGGGGATCCCGGATCGGTCGGCTGGCTTCAAGGTCATCCGGAGGGGTACCTCACGTTCGACTCCGCCACAGTACCCGAGGGGCGCCTCATGTTTGCAGTGAGCATCATCACGCCACGTCACAGGTGCGGGATTGCGACCGGAAACACGTCGACAGGGGAATTCGAGAGGGCCCTCATGTCACGCTCCAGCCGTGAGCCACCACCACGCCCCGACCGCGAGCGAGACACCGGCGAAACCCCTGCGCCGTGACGCACAGCGCAACCGGGACGCGATCGTGGCCGCCGCCCGCACCGCCTTCTCCGAACAGGGCCTCGGAGCGTCACTCGAAGGCGTCGCCCGGGAAGCCGGCGTCGCGATCGGCACGCTCTACCGCCACTCCCCCACCCGCCTCGACCTCGTCGAGACACTCTTCGACGCGAAGTACACGGAACTGCTCGCCACCGCCGAAGAAGCAGCCGCCATGGACGACGCCTGGGAAGGATTCACCGACGAGGGCTGCCGCGAGCAGTCCTGACCAGACGAGAAGTGAGTGGCCGCGGAGAACTGCCGCGCATCACTCCGGTATGTCACGGCATCGAGGCTGCGACCGCATCCGACGCACGACCGGACCCGCCGGCGCCCGATCGCCCGAGGCGCTCCCGCACCCCCTCCACCTCTCCCCTGTCGAACACCAAGAGCAGGCGCGCGGAGCTGAGCAGAGAGAAGCTCCAGCAGCTCACCAGCCCCGGGAGCCACGGGGCATGTCATGAGAACAGCCGGCTCGGGTGACCCGAATACGAAGCGGCCGATCCGGGTCGCCCCGGACCGGCCGCTTCATGTGCGGCGTTCTCAGACGGCTCCCGCTCGGTGATACGTCGGGAAGCCGGTTCTTGTGACCCGATCAGCCGATGAATCGCACCGAGCGCGGGCCTCCGATATGGGCCACCGAGCGGCCGGGTTCCAGGTTCAGGACAAAGGCGGTGCAGTCGGCGCCGGAGTAGACGCTCATCGTCTTGTCCGTCTGGTTGGCGATCAGATCCGGCCGGACCTGAAGGTTGATGCAGACGTTGTCCGACGGGTTGGTGATCCGGAACTCCTGACCGCTGATCGAGAAGTACCGAAGCGCTCCCGTGGCGGCCTGAGCGCTGGTGGACAGGCCGGCGGCCAGAACGGCCGCCGCGCCAACCGCCAGGCCGAGCCTGGCCAGACGGGCGAGTGTGAGCATGAAGGGTCCCCGTTCCCTGTGCGTCGCCGGCACTCAACGTCCGGCTGCCGAGTGAGAGAGCCCCGTTCGGGGCTGGTTTGCGTGTCTGTTCTTCAGACCGGACCGGCGACCCGCCGCGCCCGGGTTACGCCCTCCGTCGTGTCCGGGCCGGTGGGAGGTGGATCGCGCTGCCTCAGATCGTGCCCGCGACGGCCCCTCAGGTCACGAGTAGTTGCTACTCAACCCGGACGCGGCGCGCCACAGACCGTCGGGCGCGGTGTGCACGACCCCCTCCAGCCATGGCCGTACCTGTCTCGGCAGGTGAGGAGTCGGCGAGACCCACTACGCGGGGGTGGGGTCCCGCCGCGGTGCGATGCCGCTACCCACCCTTCGTTCCGGCCCTTGCGTCACCTATCGTAATTCGATAGATTCCCATCGTTATTCGATGGAAGGGCAGGTCGTGGGAAAGTTGGCAGTGCGCGCGTTGCGCGGTGTACTCGCGGTGGTGCTCGTCGGCACCGTGTTCGTACAGGCGTCGATGGTGTGGACGTTGATCAGCGGGAGGGACCCGGAGGACGGTTCTGTCCCGCTGACGGCGCTGCGCGTGATCACGATCGCGGGCATGGTGTCGGCCCAGGTCGCGTCGGTCTGCGTGTGGCGGCTGGTGGCGATGGTGCGACGCGGAACCGTGTTCTCCCATCGTGCCTTCCGGTACGTGGACGGTGTGATCGGCGCGATCGTGGCGGCCGGTCTCCTGTGGTTCGCGGTCACGGCCGTCAACGCGCCGGGCCAGCGGGACGACCCGGGTGTCACCCTCATCATGGGCGGCGTCGGCGTGGCCATCCTGGGGGTCGCGCTCATCGTGCTCGTGCTGCGGATGCTGCTCGCCCAGGCGGTGTCGCGCGATGTCGAAGCCGCGCGGATGCAGGCCGAGTTGGACGAGGTCATCTGATGCCGATCGCCGTCGACATCGATGTGATGCTGGCCAGACGGAAGATGTCCGTGGGTGAGCTCGCGGAACGCGTCGGAATCACACCCGCCAACCTGGCGGTACTCAAGAACGGCCGCGCCAAGGCAGTGCGCTTCGCCACACTCGCCGCGCTCTGCGAGGCACTCGAATGCCAGCCGGGCGACCTGCTGCGCTGGGAGACCGAGGACCCCGCGGACGGATGACGCACCCCAGGGCGAACGTGAGAACGTCCGGCACCACCGGACCCCATCGTGACGGGTACCGCATCGCCGTGGATCGCCGGTCACCTACAGCACCGGCCGGAACCCTCAGAGCGGTTCACGGGAGTTTCACGTCGGACCGTAGAGACCGGCCTCAGGACAGAATGAGGTCCTCATGGATACGTATCCCCTCCGCCTCACCGCCCACGGCCTGCTGCTTCGCGAATGGACGAGCCAGGACCTCCCCGCTATGCAGAAAGTGTTCGACGACCCCGACGTCGCCTACCGGACCCCCTTGGAATCACCGTTCGACCCTGCTGCCGCATTGCGATACCTGAACAACGCACACCAGGCACGACAGGGCAACGAACGGATCCACCTGGCTGTCACCACCGATGGGCATCAGGCGCTGGGAGAAATCCTGCTCAACCAGGTCACCGGCAGCATCGGCTACATCGTGGGCACAGCTCACCGAGGAAAGCGACTGGCGACGCGCGCGCTTCGAGTGATGACCGAGTACGCGCACACCACCATCGCCCTGCCGCGCGTGATCCTCGAAATCGAACCCGACAATCACCCCAGCATCGCCGTCGCACGATCCGCCGGTTTCCACCCCTCCGACCTAGCGCCCGAGACCGTTACCGACAAAGGACGGACGTACGAACTACGCACCTGGGAACACCACTTCAGCGCCCGCCGAGTTCACAAGGCAACTGGCTGATCGACTACAACGTCCCCCACCCGGTGGGGGCTCCGACGCGACCGCGGTGACGCGACGACTGCTCCGCCTCGCCGTAGGCGAGGAACTTCGCACACACGTCAACGCGTCACCCTGAGCGGACGGCACCATGCGCTCCCCTGAGCATCCACTGCCCCTCCGGCAACAACCCGCGAGCAGACCCTCACCATGACAACTCGCCGCGTTCGGCCTGTGCAGGGCTCCAACGAGGTCTTGCTCGCCTGCCGTGACCGCCGCGGTGGCGTGTACTCCCCCGAGAGCAGGCCTCTCCCCGAGCTTCTGCCCGGTGAACTCCCGCACCACGCCCGGTCGCACGCTGCCGGGCGACCTCAAGGTGGACTGGGCACCTTGGGACCCCGGTCAAGCGCGCCCCCTCGGTAGCCGGCGCCACCGAACACCACGCCCAAGGACGTGGGCCCGGACATCGCACACGGTGGTGGTCCGCCCACACGGTCAGCACCGTGTCGGGCCGCGCCTCGACTGCGGCCGCATCCGCCCCCGACCGCGAGGATCCGACGACGCGTGGAACGGCGCGGAACGGAGTGGAACGCCCAACCCTCGGGTGGTCACGCGGGGTCGCACAGTCCGCGCACCCTGGGGGTGCGCGGCCTCGAACGGGCCGGCTCCACCGAATCAGCGCATGGGCCGAGAACCGGGACAGGGATGAATATTTCGAGGAAAAGCCAACTGTTCGTGGCGGTCGGGGCCTTGGTGGCCTCGCTGGCCGTGTCCGGGGGCACCGCGTCGGCCACCACGCCCGCAGGGGCCGCGGACCGCGCGGCGAACTCGCAGAGTTTCAGCATCACTTCCGACAACCAGCAGAACCAGTTCGTCCAGGCGGTCGGCACCCCCAATGCGACGGTGGTGATCGCGGGCACCGTGAATCTGGACCTGAGCGGCCTGTCGGCCATACCGGTGGCGCCCGGGGTTCGGATCACCGGCGATCGCACGGTCGTCGCGAAGGGGCCGCGGATCTTCACGACGACGTTCCCGCGCACGCTGCTCACCATCGGGGACAGCAACGGCGGGACCGCGGACAACGTCCGGATCAGCGGGATCAGATTCGACGGCGGGGAGCCGATGGACCCCGGGGCGTCGGTGGGCACCACGGACGCCAACGGGATCGACATCTGGTCCAGCCAGAACGTGGAGATCGACCACGACGAGTTCGCCCGGTGGCGCGGCGCGGCGATCAACGTGCAGGATCCGGGCAACCGGATCAACCGTGCCAACGCCGACACGGTGTGGGTGCACGACAACTACATCCATGACAACCAGCACCCCACCATGGACGGCATCGAGGACGCGTTCGGCAGCCACCACGGCGCCGGCTACGGCGTGGCCCTCAACAACGGCGCCTACGCGCTGATCGAGAAGAACGAGTTCCAGGCCAACCGCCACTCGGTCACCGGTGACGGCCGGCCGGGCACCGGGTACCTGGTGTACCGCAACCTCATGGAGTCACCCGGGCTCGGCTTCTCACTCCTGGGCTGGGACCACTACGAGCACCTCATCGACATGCACGGCCGCGGGGACTGCTCCAACTACCAGTGCGGGCCGGCCGGCGAGTACGCGGACATCGCCTACAACTCCTTCCCGTCCACCAACTCGACCGAGATCAAGCTGCGCGGCACGCCGACGGACGGCTTCAACGTCGAGAACAACGTCTTCGCCCACACGGTCCGCTGGTCCACCACGTTCACCAACGGCGCGCTGGACCAGACCGAGACAGGTCTGCACGACAACGGCGGGAACATCCTGGGTGCGAACCGGGACAATCAGCGCACGTGCGACTTCGACGGTGACGGCGTCGCCGACCCCTTCATGACCACCGGCCTGACCTGGTGGTACGCCACCAGCGCCGGCGACCAGCACTGGGTCTACCTCAACCAGTCGAACGAGCGCATCGCCGACCTCCGGTTCCGCGACGTCAACGGCGACGGCCTGTGCGACGCAACCTCGGTCAACACCGGCAAGGTCTATTACACCCACCGCCAGACCGACGACTCGGTACGTCCCAGCAACGGAATGCCCGTGGTCGCCCCCGTCCCCGGCTCCTCGGTCGCCATGGCCTCCCAGGACGAGACGGACTCCGCGAAGGGGGTCCAGGCGTTCGCCGTCGACGCGCAAGGCGGGCTGCACACCACCCACATCGTCCCGGGGCAGCCCGCCCCGGACTGGACCGCCGACTACGACACCCCCGCACCGCTGACGTCCGTGGCGGCGGCGACCAACGCCGACGGGCGGATCGAACTGTTCGCCCTCGACCGGAACGGGCTGATCTACTCACGCGCGCAGACGAGTCCCGGGTCGAGCACGTGGTCGGCATGGAGGAACCTCGACGGCATCCTCAATTCGATCTCCGTGGCGCGCAACCAGAACGGAACCCTCCAGATCTTCGGCACCAACTCCGCCGGTACGATCTGGACCCGCTCCCAGCAGCAGCCTTCGGTCGACAACTGGAACGGCTGGCAGCAGATGGACGGCCTCCTGAACAAGATCGTCGCGGGAACCCACGCGGACGGGACGATCGAGGTCGACGGCTTCAACTTCAACGGCACCCCGTTCCACCGCCGGCAGACCACCGTCAACGCCACCAGCCCCGGGTCCGGCTGGTCGCCCTGGGCTCAGATGTTCACGAATCAGGGGGTGCTCACGGACATCTCCGTAGCCCCCACCTATTACCAGGAGTTCGCGTTCTTCGGTGTCTTCGGTGACGCGGCGTACCAGAACACCGAGGTGTCATGGGGTGGCTACAACACCGGCGGATGGCACGCCCTCACGTATGGCGGCGGCATGCGCAACGTCGCCGCGCAGCGGTGCGGCACTGACGTGCTCCTCATCGGCGTCACCGACGACGGAAAGACCGAGATCAACGAAATCGGGGGCGGGTTCATCGGCGGCGATTACGGGTGGAGCCTGATCAACGGCACCAAAGCGCGCGCCACCTGATCCGTCCCGGCGATGCGGCGAACTGACACGTCGGCGTCCACGTAGGGGCGTCGCACGACGGCCAGGGCCCTTCCCCACGGCCGCGTTGTCAGCGTCTTCCCGGATTGTTCGAGCCCCTTGAATCACTTCCGACGCGGAACAACGGAGCTCGTCGGCGGAGGCACTCGGCCATGGCAGCTTGTTCCCGAAGCCTCCGATGCCGCCTCATCATGTCCGGTCCGCCCAGGTGATGCTCATTGCCTGGGCGGACACCTGGCAACGGGGAATTCCACTACCGGTGACCGGGGCGAGCTGACGGCCGTCGTGCCGCTGGAGTCGGTCGAGGCGGTCCTTCAGGAGGAATGAACGACCACCCCCGGGACGACTACCGACACCTGCGTGTCCTCGATGTGGGGCCCGGCGATTACCTCTGAGGTAATCGCACCGCCCAACGACCCTCGGCTACGTTCGGGTCATCGTCACACCCTCCCCCGGAACGAAAGGAGCCCCATGGTGCCCGCTTACGGCTTCGCTCACCTCCGCAGCCGCCGAGATCACTCCGACATCATCGAGTACCTGGAGCGCATCCAGGCAACCCTCGACCCTTTCGCGGGCCGCTTCGTCATCCACGGTCAGCCGGTCGAAGTCGTAGAGGGTGCGTGGCCCGGCAGCATGGTACTGATCGAGTTCCCCGGCCTGGCCGAAGCCCGTGCCTGGTACGACTCTCCCGCCTACCGCGCCATTCTCCACTTGCGTACCGACCACGTGGAGGGCGACTTGGTGCTGATCGAGGGCGTCGGTCCGAACTATGACCCGGCCGAGCGGGCTCGCAAGTTGCGAAGTGAGGGCGGCCGAGAGCGCTGATCAACGCCCATGGATCTGCGGTGGGTTGGATGCGAAGAGCAACCTTCCTCGAGTCATTGACTGACTGGAATCGCGTAGTCCGACGTTGGCCCGTCGGCTGTGAAGCCCCCCTCAGCGCACGGTAGTTACCCGGGGCGGGGCGACGCGAGGCGGTTCCCCGATCGACGAGGTCGGGCGGGAGGGCGCGCCAGGGTGATGCCGGCCGCCGTACCTGGAGGCCGGCGTTGCCTTCTGCGTAGCCGAGTTGGTCGACGAAGGGGACGAGCGCGGACGGCTCAGGGTGGCGCATGGTCGCATTCGGCAACGGTGGGCGGCCGTCTGCGCGTGTCCCGATACGACCAGGTCGCTGGGGAGTCCGCGCCGTCCACCTGAGGGGTCCGTTGCGGTCACGGCACCAGGGCGTGTATCGAAAGTCGATTTTCGATGTGGACGGCATCCGTTGCGGGGGTGGCGCCCGGCGGCCGCCTTTCCAACACTGGTGACGTACAGGCGACGGGGGGCACAGACATGGCGACGCGCACAGAACCGGCGCAGGCACCGCTACCGGAGCGGCGGCCGGAGCTGGACGCGGTCCGGATGCTGGTCGTGATCGGGCTGGTCTTCTTCCATTCGGCGCTCGTATTCGCTGCCGACGACGACTTCTACGTCAAGAACGCCGAGACCACCGAAGCCATCGTGATCATCGCCGGGTTCGGGGTCGTCTGGGCCATGCCGCTGCTCTTCCTCATCTCCGGCCTCGGTGCCTGGCACTCGCTTCAGCGTCGCGGCGCGTGGGGCTTCGCCGGCGAGCGGCTGCTGCGGCTCGGCGTTCCGCTGGTCTTCGCGACCCTCGTGCTGAACCCGCTGCCGCAGTGGCTGCGGCTGCGCTCGGCCGACGCCGACTATCATGAGTCGTACCTCGGCTTCCTGCCCCGTTTCTACGACGTGCACCTGGAGCCCGAAGAGTTCCCCTTCCTCGTCCAGGGCCAGTACTTCGAGACCGGCCATCTCTGGTTCGTCGTGCTCCTCCTGGCGTTCTCCCTCATGCTGGTGCCGTTCCACCGGTGGTTGCCGCGCGAACGCGTCCGCCGCATCGACGACCGGGTGGCGGAGGCGACCCTGCACCGGCGGGACGTCGTGTTCCTGCCGGCCCTCGCCTTCGCGGCGATCTGTGCCTTCGCACGGCTGGAGGAGGACTACGCTGGCTGGCACCGCTGGTCGTACCTGCTGTTCTTCGTTGCCGGCTTCGCGCTCGCCGGTGACGACCGCTTCCGCACCGTGATGCGGCGCGATGGCGGGACCGCAGCCTGGCTCGGCGCCCTGCTGTTCGCGGCAGCCGGCCCCGGCTTTGCCCTGGCCGACGAGCCCTTCACGGAGATGACCGTCCTGGCCACCGCCTCACGGGCGCTGTTCGGTGCGGCCGGATGGTGCCTGGTGGTCGCCATCCCGGGCCTCCTCGACCGCCGGCGGCTGGAGCAACCGCGTGCGGCGCCGAACCCGACCCCGACGACGCGTCGGCGCCTCTACGGCTATCTCGCCGCAGCCGTGCTGCCGCTGTACGTCCTGCACCAGCCGATCGTGGTCGCCGTCGCGTATTTCGTGATCGGCTGGTCCGCGCCGATCCCCGTCGAGTACGCCCTGCTCGTGGTGATCGCCCTCATCCTCACCCTCACCGCGTACGAGCTCCTGGTCCGCCGCACGCGGGCGACCCGCTTCCTGTTCGGGATGCGACCCTAGAAGCGTCTCGAACGTGCTGGTCACAGCCATTCGTTGACAGCCGCCAGCATGGTCGGAAGAGAACACCCGTCAAGAATGCCACCGACATGCGAGACACCAGACGGGGGCGCTCGGCGTACTTCCGATCCACGGCCTAGCGACCGCGTCGACGGCTCTTGGCGCGGCGAGGGTAGGGGAAGAGCCGTGGACGACGCCGGGCGGCTACGTCCTCGATCCAGCCGAAGAGCAGGATCGCCAGGCAGATCAGCGGAACGGAGATCACCAGCGGCGTCCACTGGCTCGCCAGCAGCCATTGGGCGTGGTTGTAGAAGAAGGAGTTGCTCCACAGCGGGTCGATCAGCGGCTCGGTCAGCACCAAGGCGAAGGAGTGCCACAGGTAGACGGTGACGGCGCGGGAGTTGAGCAGGCTGATCACGCCGTTGAACCGTTCGAGCGGCTTGGGCCACTGTTCCCAGGAGGGGCTCAGGTGGAGCAACAGCATCACCGCGCCGAACGACCAGATCGCCTGGGCTACCGGCACCGCTTCCAGATCGTGCCCGAGTCGTGGGTTGTCCACCGGCGACCGCAGCAGCCACCAGTAGCCGAACATGAGCACCAGCGGTGCGAGGGAGGGCACGATGTACCGCGGGATCTTGCGGAGCAGACCCTCCTGGTGGGCCATACCCAGCAGCCAGCAGGCGCCGAAGGTGGTGAAGTCGGTCGCGGCCTCCATCAGCCGGCCGGACTGATCGACCAGTCCGGAGTTGATGAAGAACGCGAGCGCCAACGGCACCAGCAGGGTGACCCAGGGAAGTTTCCGCATCGCCTTGAGCATCAACGGCGACAGCAGTACGTACCAGAGGTAGGCGCGCAGGTACCACAGCGGCACGCAGATCTGTTCGGCCCAGGAGCTCGGCAGATGTCCGCCGAAGGTGTGCAGCGACGCTCCGAACGGAGGCTCGCTGAGTGGCAGGACCCAGTAGGCCAGTTCGCCCCACCACCAGTTGGCGGGGTGGTGGGAGTCGGGCCCCCAGCCCTCCAGGACCATCAGCGGCACCACGACCGCGCCGAACAACCACATCGGTGGCAGCAGACGGCGCAGCCGGCCGCGGATCACACTCAGTGCCGGCCGCTTGAGGGAGCGCACCATCAGCGATCCGGCCAGCGCGAACATGACGCCCATGGAGGGAAAGACGATCGGAAGCCAGGTCCAGCTGAAGTTGTGGTAGACCACCACGCGGACCAGGGCGAGCGCCCTCAACAGGTCGAGGTAGCGGTCGCGGCCGGGTCTGCTCGCGGGGGCAGGGGACGCCTCCTCGGGCCGCGGGACCCGCGGGGCGGGCAACACGGCAGGGTCCGTCACCCGCAGGGCGACGGTGGAGGCGTCCTGGATGCCGAAGGCACCCCGTTCCGCGGTACTCATGAAGAAATCGCCCCCGTTGTGACGTCGAGCCCTACCTCACCGGTGCGCCGCAGCTTCTGCCAGCGCAACCGGCCCCCGGTCACCGCGGTGATGAAGGACTGCAGCAGCACCATGTACATGAGCACCCGGTAGACCACTTGCTGGGCCGGCAGCGTGATCAGATGCCACGCCCTCTCCCTGTCCAGGCGGAAGGACCACCAGGCGCAGACGGCCTGCAGGGCCATCACCGCGAACCAGGCAGCCAGGGTCCTGTACGCGTCGACGAAGACCACGCCGTAGACCATGCCGATGTCGATGGCGGGCGCGAGCATCGGGGTGAGCACCATGAACAGGGCGACGAACGGCAGACCCACCCGGCCGAAGCGGCCTGCCGCGCCGCGCTCCAGCACCGCGTGCCGGTGCTTCCACATCGCCTGCATGGTGCCGTAGCTCCAGCGGTATCGCTGTGACCACAGCTGCTTCATGCTGTCGGGCGCCTCGGTCCAGGCGCGGGCGTTCTCGGCGTAGACGATTTTCCAACCTGCCCGGTGCAGCGCCATGGTCACGTCGGTGTCCTCGGCGAGGGTGTCCTCGCTCATGCCGCCCACCTGTTGCAGCGCCGTGCGGCGGAAGGCGCCCACGGCGCCGGGGATGGTCGGCATGCAGTTGAGTACGTCGTACATCCGGCGGTCGAGGTTGAATCCCATGACGTACTCGATGTGCTGCCAGGCGCCGATCAGTGTGTCGCGGTTGCCGACCTTGGCGTTGCCGGCCACCGCGCCGACGCCTGGGGTGCCGAAGGGCTGCACCAGTTCCCGGACGGTGGCGGGCTCGAAGACCGTGTCGCCGTCCATCATGACGATCAGGTCGTACGAGGCGGCGGCCACACCGGTGTTGAGGGCGGCCGGCTTGCCGCTGTTCGGCTGCCGGATCAGCCGGACCATCGGCAGGTTGAGTTCCTCCACGATGCCGGCCGTGTCGTCGGTCGACCCGTCGTCGACCACGATCACCTCGATGGGATGGTCGCTTCTGGTGAGTGAGAGCACGGTGTTGGTGATGCACTCCTGCTCGTTGTACGCCGGTACCACCACCGTGACCGGTGCGGTGACGGGATCACCCCAGGAGAACCCCGGTCTGCGGACGCGCCGGACGTGGATGGTCGAGAGCACCAGCATCAGCACGAACCGCGCCATGACCAGCACCCCGACGACCGCGAGCAGGCCGACCAGCCATGGCAGCAGCCGTACCGAGAAGGCGGTGCACCACAGGAACGCCTTGCCGACCCACAGGTTGTAGCTGGTGACCTTGGTGTTGGCGGAGCCGGTGCCGAGGGCCTCGCCGATGGTCTTGAAGGTGTAGCCCTGGGCCTTGAGTTTGTCGATGATGACCGGCAGCGCGGCCAGTGTCTGCGCCCGGTTGCCGCCCGCGTCATGGAGCAGGATCATCTCGCCCTGGCCGGGGAGGTCGGGCATGGCGGCCTTGACGATGGAGTCGACGCCGGGGCGCTTCCAGTCGTCGGTGTCCTTGTCGATGAAGGCGGTCAGGTATCCCTCCGACCCGGCCTGTCTGGTCACCGGCCACGACCAGTCGTCGAGCGCGTCCACAGTGGAGGAGTAGGGCGGGCGGAAGAGGCTCGAGTGGATGCCGGCGACACCGGCCAGCGCGAGTTGGGTCTCACCCAGCTCCCAGGTGAGTCGGGTGCCGGAGTGCAGCGCGAGGTCGGGGTGGGTGAAGGTGTGCAGACCGATCTCATGGTCGTCGGCGACGATCTGGCGGATCAGTGCCGGGTTGCGGGTGACCATCGAGCCGGTGACGAAGAAGTCGGCACGGACGTTCTCCTCTTCGAGCACTTTGAGGATCTTCGGCGTCCACTGGGCGGACGGTCCGTCGTCGAAGGAGAGGACGACGGTCTTCTCCGGGATCGTGTAGTTGACCGGCTTGCTGTTCTTGTCGCCGCGCGCGTCGACGACCGGGCCGCCCTCCAGCACGCTGGTCGGGACGGTGCCTTTGTCCACCGAGACGGCGATGCGCTCGTCGTGGAAGACCTCGTTGTTCGCCATGCCCCGGAGCACCATCAGCGCCAGCAGGGTCGCCAGTACGGTCACTGGCAGGAAGAAACGCAGGGGAGGTGCGGCAAACCGGCGGGGTCGCGCGATGGACTGCCGGGGGCGTTGACGGCGGGAGCGGGACATGGACTTCCTGGTCAGTGGCGTCTGGCTACGGTGCGGCGGTGGTCACGGAGCTTGACGCTGCCGTACGGACCGCCGTCGTCGCGGTGCCTGACGCGGTGGCGTCGGACGTGGTCGCTGTGGTGGTGGTGCTCGGTTCGGGCTTGGCGACGCCGGGAGCCGCGGGCAGCGGCGCGTTCAGGTACTGGCTGGGTGGCGTGGTGTTCGCGGTGCCGGGGACGGTCAGGGCGGGTGCCTGTGACTGGGTTCCGGCGAGGCCGGAGACCATCGCCGCCACAAACCCCGTACAGATGAGGCCCAGCAGCCAGCCGAAACCGCGTAGGCGGCGGCCCCGCAGACCGGTCTGGTCCACAAAGACGGGAGCTGACTCGACCTCCGTGGAGGCACTGGTCATCGACAGCCTCGAGCTTTCTCGTCGTGTTGCAACTGCCAGCTCGGCGCTGCCGAAAGTAGGGAGTGGCGCGAAAAATGATCCATGCGCGGGGAAGTGGAGTGATCCACCCCGCTTCCGATCTTGCTGCAAGATTAGTATGGAGATTCAGTGAATGTCACGCGGGTCTCGTAAGGTCCCTGCTATCCAGCCCGCCTCCAGCCTGATCGGACCTCCCCGCATGGTCATAGCCCGCAGCCGCCTGACCGCCGCCGCGCTCCTCGTCGTCGCCGTCTTCTTCCTGGTGGACGCCTGCGGCGGCGCGGGGAGCAAGGGCGGCGCCAACGCGGGCACGGCCACCGCATCGGCCGCGCACTTCCAGGTCTCGTCCATGCTCAAGCCGTCCGGCCGCACGCTGGGCGTGGTCGACGACAAGACGCCCTGGCAGTACGGCATCGTCACCGCCTTCACCAAAGAAGCAGGCC
Source organism: Streptomyces fagopyri (assembly GCF_009498275.1). Taxonomy (NCBI): domain Bacteria; kingdom Bacillati; phylum Actinomycetota; class Actinomycetes; order Kitasatosporales; family Streptomycetaceae; genus Streptomyces; species Streptomyces fagopyri. Next base: position 156,663 of record NZ_CP045643.1, read on the forward strand.
GGGCTCCTGACATCCGCGAGTACTACAGCTCCTGGGGCGACGACTTCGACGCGGAGGGCAATGCCTTCTTGTGGCGGCACGGCCAACTGCCGATGATGGCGCTGGTCCCCTCCGACACCTCGCTCGCCGACATCGCGAAGGGCAAGGACGACGCCTACATCGGTCGGCTGGCGGACCAGATCGCCTCCTACGACGGCCCCTTGGCCCTCTCCTTCGCCGGCGAGATGAACGGTCCGTGGAACTCCTGGGGCCCCCAACACGCCAAACCCCGCGACTTCGTCGCGTCATGGAGACGCGCACACGACATCTTCACCGCGCGGGGCGTCACCAACGTGATCTGGGTGTGGACTCCGCACGTGGTCGACTCGGGCACCACCGCCGAGCTCCGGCCCTACTACCCGGGCAGTGCCTACGTCGACTGGGTCGGCCTCATCGGTTACTACGGGCCGATCGACGGCATCGCCTTCTCCAGCCTGTTCACTCCCACCCTGCGCGAGATCGCGGGCTTCTCCGCCAAGCCGGTGCTCATCGCGGAGACCGGGGTGGCAGAGAGCGACGACAAACAGGCTCACATCCGCGACCTGTTCCAGGGCGCCGCGAAGGCCGGCGTCATCGGGCTCATCTGGTACGACCAGCGCAAGGACTGGCCGGGCGGCAAGCAGCTGATGGACTGGCGGATCAGCACCTCGGTGGGTGCGCTGGCCGCGTTCCAAGTGGAGTCGGCCCGCAACGACTTCGGTCATTCGCTCAAAAACGGCTGATCCGCGGCGAACAGCGCAAGTCGGGCACAAGCTCGCAAGGAACGACCTTTATCGTCGCGCATCGGTGCGACCGAAACACACGGGTACGGACACCCGACCAGGGGGGATCACGAAGATGACGACGGAACCGTCACCGGGCCAGGGGGCTCCGCGGGACGAGTACGGCTGGGCCTTCCGGCCCCGCAATCCTGCTGCCGACCCGCACCCGTACGCGGAGCCGCGACAGACGGATCCGGCCGCACCCGGGGACGGCCGGCCGCCGGCCGAGCCGCACGACAGATCCTCCGGCACACGGTGGGATGCCACCATGCCGCTGCGGTTCCCCGAGCCCCGCACCGGTGCCCACGAGGCCACGCGCACGCCGGCTGCCTGGACACCCCCGCACTCCCGGCGCGGCAACGAAACATCGGACCATGAGACCGGGTACACGTCACCGGCCACCGCCGTCCTCGCCCCCGTGACCCCGCACCACCCTGAGCCTGTCGCCGCACAGGCGCCTGTCTCCGCACAGGCGCCTGTCTCCGCACAGTCGAACCCGCCCGCGGGCGCGGGCGGCAAACGGCCCAGGAAGACCAGGTCCGCGGGCAGGATCGCACTCGCCCTTGCCGTCCTCGCCGCCGCGGGCGGGGCCGCCGCCGTCCTGCTCAAGCAGGAGGCCACGGCCACCAGCGCCTCCAAGGAGCTGACGCAGGTGTGGCAGATACCGGCGCCCGCCGCCGACGACGCGCTGATCGGCAGCTGGCTCACCGACAAACTGCTCATCCGGGCCTCCAGCCGAGGCGGCCTACAGGCCTACCACCTCACCGACGGCAAGCAGGCATGGAACGCCGCGGACTTCACCGGCCCCGCCGGACGCGGCACCGTCCCTTGCGCGATGTCCCCGACGCTCAGCGCCCACGGCATCGGCACGGTCGCCTTCGGAAAGGACGGCAGCACTTGCACCTGGCTGGCCGCTGTCAAGGCGTCCACCGGAAAGATCCTCTGGTCCACGCCGCTGACCAACGCCAAGCACCCCACCGCGGCGACCACCTCGACCTACCTGCAGGGTGATGTCGCCACCATCGTCGGCGAGAACTTTCTCGGCGGTGTGGACATTCGCACCGGTAGCCGCGTCTGGAGCTACAAAGCCCGCGGTCACTACTGCAACGCCTACGACTGGGGCACCAACGGCACCGTACTGGTGGCCGACTTCTGCCTCGACCAGAAGACCAGGTTCACCCTCACCGCCTTCAACGGCAGGACCGGAAAAGCGATCTGGCGGAAGCCCGAAAGCGCCCACTCCGACGTGACGCACATCCTGTCCGGCTCGCCGCTGGTCGCCGCCGTCCACACGGCGCGCCAGGACGTCGTGCGGGTTCTTGGCACCACCGGGACGGGACGCAAACTGGCCGTGGGCGACGACGAGCTGACGACCGGCAACGACACCGGCGCCGACCACTCCGTCCGGCTCTACGGCAACGTCCTGGTCACCCCGGCCTCGGCCTCCGGCAGCGCGGTGATCGACGGCTTCGACACCACCACCGGCGCCAAACTCTGGACCCACCACGCCGCCGCGCTCGCCATCCCGGCGTCAGGCGCGGACGACAAGGTGTACGCCGTCACCACGTCGGGCTCCCCCCAGCTCATCACCATCGACCCACGCACCGGTCGCACTGTCCCGGTGGCGGACCTGCCGATGGGGACCGGCAAGTGGAGCTTCACCTCCGGCACGGTGTACGTCACCTCGGACGGCGCCGTGCTGGAACTCAACGCCCTCGGGACGAACGGCGGAGCGCGGCTCTACCGGTAGGGCCTCCCGCTGACCGGGATGAGGCGTGCCGGGCCGGCCACGCGGGGAGCCAGAGTGTGGGCGCGCAAGGGCGTGTTGCGCGGATCGCGCAGCCCGGGGCGCCTCACCCTGGCCTCGACGCGGCTCTTCACCATGGGCGATGTCCTTTCGCGCTGCGTCCGACACGACGCTGATCATCTGCCCTCTCACGAGGATTGAAGGCCGACGGGTCCTCGTGAGACCCACGATCACGCATGCCCCCGGACGGTTCCGGGCTCCCCGGCCCGCGCCGCGCCGGGCCTCGCCCGATCGCGCCGACTCGGCTCGGGGGGAGCCTCCAGGACATCGCCGTGGAACGGACGTCGGCACTCCGGTCCGCTGAGCGGCACACGCCACGACAGGCGGGGGCCGGCCCAGCACGCTGCTTGCCAGAACACGGCGGACACCGTTGCAGAAAGGCAATCACTGATGAACGTTCGCAAGAGAGTGGTCCCGGGCGGCGTCCTGGCGATGGTCATGGCGGCCGTCTCGCTGCTCGGTACGGCTGCCGGAGCCAACGCCTCGCCGGCGACCGCGCCGACGATCGTGGCGCAGCGTGTCGTCACCATCGACCAGGCGGACACCCACCGGTTCCTGGACGCCCACGAGATCGACAGTCTCGACTTCCGGGTGGTCACCCGGCCGTTCCAGAACAACGACACCCAGCACTGGCTGCTGACCGACCTGAGCAACGGTCTCTCCACGATCCAGCAGGTGAGCACGGGCCGGTATCTCGACGCCTACCAGGGCTCCGGCGACGACTTCCGCGTCGTCACCCGCACCGCGGAGAACGACGCCACCCAGGCGTGGATCATTCTTCCGTCCACCAACGGGACCTTCACGATCCAGGAGGCCAGCAACAGCCGGTATCTCGACGCCTACGAGCTGCCTTCCCAGGACTTCCAGGTCGTCACCCGGCAGTGGAAGAACGCCGACGAGGAGCGCTGGCGGATCATCAACGTCTGACCGTGGGGGCGAGGGCCCGCTCGCCCGGTCGCCGGCAGCGGACCGCTCCTGGACAGCGGCGAGGTCCTCTTCGTGCACCACAGCGGCAGCGGCACGCGGACCATTACCGGTGAAGGCTTCAAGGACCGCTCCAGGGTAGGCACCAGAAATCCGTCCACCATGTCCGGCGGAGGCCTTCGGCCATCCGGACGCGGACATCCGTCAGGCGGTCATCGCGCGCGGATCGACAAGGCCCCTTCATCGTCCTCAACCACCGGATCCGGGGCTTCGTCCTCGACGTCGCCACCGGCAAGCTCGACGAAGTCCACTGAAAGTACGCAGCGGCCTCACGCCGGCGCGCACGGAGCCCAGGTGTCTTGGGCCCGTGAGCCCGGTGTGAGGCCGTCGTCGTACACACGACTGACAAGAAGCTGTCACACAGGAGCGGAATGCGCGGCCGGGTCTCGGCGGTTTTCCATGACATGACTGTAGGAGCAGCGCTCCACGCGTCCCACGTGGAGAACCGGGCCGACGCCTCCGTGCGGCCGGCCCGCGAGGCCTCGACGACGGCCTCGCGGTCGTCCTGGTCCGGGCAGGCCTTCGGCGTGGACTCACCCCGTCCCACGTGCGGGTCATCCACCTTTCTGGCAGCGGACGTGCCCGTGATCGGCGACGAGGAGACTGACGCCGCCGAGGTACGGCGCCACCGGGATGCCAGAGGGACGGGGCCCGTCCTCCCGGGTACGGGAGCCACGAAGGCCGCGGTCGCAGGAGCAGCGGACCGGCGGTGCTCCTGGCCTCTCCTACGCGAACCGGCCGGCTGAGCGATTCTCCGAGGGCAGAGGCCTCGGCGGATGACCCGCATGTAGGTGCGGAACCGAACCTCGCGACACAAAGACGACGAGGACGAAGGAGTTCTGATGACCACTCAGATCACTGCGACGGACCTGCGGGCCTTCACCGAGGACTGGCTGGACTGGTACCGCGCTCAGGAGGAACGGCTCGCCGGCCCGCACGGGTTCCTCGCGATCACCGGCCTGCACTGGCTCGACGACCGGCCGCGGCGCTTCCCGGATGCCCCGGGTGCGTGGTCGACCGCCGCCGACGGGGTCACCGTGGCCCTCGATGACGGCGAGGAACTGGTCGTGGAGGGATCCCCCGTTCGTGGCGAGCACCATTTCGGTGTGATTCCCGAACGCGGTGGCGTCGACGCTGTCTGGGGGGATGCCGTGATCGAGGTGGCCAAGCGTGGCGGAAACGACATCGTGCGTCCCCGGCACCCTGACGCGCCGCTGCGTGCCGCCTTCGCCGGGACGCCCGCCTACGCGCCGCATCCGCGCTGGGTGTCGAAGGGCCGCTACGTCGCGTTCGACGAGCCGCGGCCGACCACGGTGGGCGCAGCGGTCGAGGGCCTGGAGCATGTGTATGACGCTCCGGGCCGGATCGAGTTCGAACTGGACGGACGGGCGCTGTCCCTGACCGCGTTCCCCGGACACGGCGCGGGTCGGCTGATGGTGCTGTTCACGGACTCGACCTCGGGTGTCACCACGTATGCCGCCAACCGTGCGCTCACGGTGGACGCGCCCGCCGCGGACGGCTCGGTGGTCGTGGACTTCAACCGTGCGGTGAACTTGCCGTGCGCCTACACGGATCTGGCCACGTGCCCGTTGCCTCCGGCGGAGAACCGGTTGCCGGTGGCGATCGAGGCCGGCCAGAAGATCCCCCGCGAGCGGGGCGGTGCCTGAGCGGTTCACCGCTCAGGCACCGCGGCGGCTCGGCGTAGTGCCGTACCGGCGTGTGTGCGCCGGTGGGCCTACGCGGAGTAGAGCGTGTCGATGTTCTCGTGCAGTTGGTTGGCCAGGGGCGGGGCCGCGTAGGTGTCGGTCAATACCTCGATGTAGCAACCGGTGTTGGCCTTCGCCGCGGTCTCCATGGCCTGGTCGAGTTCGGCGAGGGTCGACACACGCGCGGTGAACCAGTCCTCACAGCCCAGGGCCTTCGGCAGTTCCGAGTAGCGCCAGTTGGCCAGGTCGTTGTACGCGATGTCCGGGTCCTTGCAGAGCAGTCGCTCGATCAGATAGCCGTGGTTGTTGAGGACGAACACCACGGGGCGCAGGCCGAATCGCCCGAACTGGCTGATCTCCTGGGCGGTGAGCTGGTGAGAGCCGTCACCGGTGACCAGTACGACGCGCTGTCCGTCCGTGGCGGCGACGGCCGCGCCGACCGCGGCGGGGGTGGCCCAGCCGATCGATCCCCACAGGGACTGGTTCTGGAAGGTGGCGCCGTGGGGCAGTCGGGCGAAGGCCATGCCCATGGAGGCGGTGCCGGTCTCCGCGACCAGGATGTCGTCGGCCTTGAGGAAGTCTTCCCAGCGGGGGTAGAGGTTCTCTGCGGTGATGAGGTCGTCGCCGTTGCCGGCCGCGGAGGCCATCCGGGTCACCTCGGCCGACGGGCGCGGCCACTGCTTGCGGGGGAGTTTTTGGGCGAGAGCGTCGAGGAGGTCCTTCATCTCCACGCTCTGGTAGGTCATACCGTCGACGCTGACGTGGTGGTGGCGGATGTCGATCGTACGGCCGGGGTCGAGGTTGGCGGTGAACGCGCCGCTGTTGAAGTCGTGCATCATCGCGCCGACCAGGACGACGACGTCACCGTCCTCCACGAAGCGGCGGACGCTCTCGTTCATGAGCTTGCCGTCGTACATGCCGATGTACGCGGGCTGGTCCTCCTCCAGGACTCCCTTGTCGGCCATCATCGTGGCGAAGGGCAGCGCCGTGGCGTCGAGGAACTGCTGGAGTTCCGCGCCGAGGCCGGAGCGTGCGGTGAGGATCCCGGGCAGGACGCAGGCGCTGTTCGCGCGGCCGAGCATGTCGATGACGGCCTGGACGGCTGCCTCCACCTGCGCGGGGTCGCTGGCCGGCGCGGGGATGGGCTGCGCCTTGCCGACCACCGGCATCTCCGCAAGGTCCGCGGGGAAGGCCATGTAGACCGGGCGGCGGTGGTAGAGCGCAGCCGCGATGAGACGTTCGGTCTCGGCCGCGGTGTTCTGCGGTGTCATGATGGCGCTCGCGCACACCACGGAGTCGGACATCTTCCGGAACAGGTCGAACTCGCCGTTTCCCAGGGTGTGGTGGACGAGCGTGTGGTGGGCCTGGACGGGCATCTTCGGCATGCCGACCAGGTGGAACACCGGGAGATGTTCGGTGTAGGCGCCGGCGATGCCGTTGATGGCGCTGAGTTCTCCGACCCCGTAGGTGGTGCACACGGCGCCGATGCCGTGCACGCGGGCGTAGCCGTCGGCGCTGTAGGCCGCGTTGAGCTCGTTGCAGCTGCCGATCCACTGGATGTCCGGGTGTTCGGCGATGGCGTCGTCGACGGGGAAGGCGTAGTCGCCTGGGACGCCGAAGACATGGCTCACGCCGATGTCCCGCAGCCTGTTCAGCACGTGTTGGATCACGGTGGTGGACATCAGGAAGATCCTTTCCTCGTGGTGGCACCACCGCTCCGGGGCGCGACCACGAGGAGACCTTCGTGGAGCTCGGCGACGGGAGGACGCGGGCGCCCCTTCGAAAGCGCTCCGTGGGCTTCCTCGACGCTTCGTGGGCTTCCTCCGCCGTCACGCCTCGTGTCTCGGCCGCGGTCGACCGGGGCGATCGTCGGCATCCGGGGAGGGATGGCCGCTCTCGTCCACGTTCGGCGACGGTGTCCTCACGTTCGGGAGCAGCGTCCGGTCGCGTTCGACATATCAATCGTCACGGAGAGTAGCTGATGCCGCTGTGCAGGATGGGCGAGCCGTGTGTTCCGCTCCCGCAACATGCTGTGCGCATCCCGCTCGGCCCGCAACCGGTGACGATGGAATCCCCCGCGGCGGCCCGTCCGGTCACGCTTCGGGTCCCGCCATCGACCAGCCGGGCGTATTCGGCGTCCAGTGAAGCCCTCCGCTGTCGATCGGTTCCCCGCAATCGCCACACACCGTAGTCGGCCGGACCCGGTGGCCGTGGTGCTCCAGGATCATGGGTGGCTCGGCGACGGCCCAGCGGTCGCCCCAGGCCAGGAGGCTGACGAGGAGCGGCAGGAGCTCCCTGCCCGACTCGGTGAGGTGGTACTCGAATCGCGTGGCCTGATACTCGCGCTTCTCGAGGATGCCTTCGGCGACGAGAGATTTGAGTCGCGCGGCGAGCCGGTCGCGCGGCGCACCGGTGTTGCGGGCGATCTGACTGAAGCGCCGGTTGCCGAACATGATCTCGCGGGCGATCAGCAACGACCAACGGTCGCCGACCAGTTCCAGTGTGGCTGCGACCGCGCAGGGCCTTCCGGGGACTACAGGAAAATCGGGCATGTTTCAGCATATCAACTTACGGTTTGTGTATCAAACCGTTCATTGCGGACCACGACCCCGCACGCGGCGAGCCGCTTCCACCCTCACGCCGCGCCCGAGCTTCGGCGGAACGCCACGGATCCACCCGGGGCGGTCGGCTCACACTGGTATGGTTTGACATTCAAACCAAACTGGAGGACGGACCATGCCCGCTCGGGTCACCCCCTATCTCAACTTCGGCGGTAACGCACGTGAAGCGATGGAGTTCTACCACTCGGTCTTCGACGGCACACTGGACATCACCACGTTCGCGGACCTGCACGGGGCGCGGGACGCCGGGCAGGAGAACCTGGTAGCTCACTCGATGCTGAAAGGGGCGGCCGGCGTCGTCCTCATGGCATCGGACACCCCGACCCCGGACGCACACCGGCCCGGCGGTTCCTTCTCGGTGGCGCTCGGAGGCGACGAAGCACACCTCACCGGATACTGGCGCCTGCTCTCCGAGGGCGGAACCGTGACGGTGCCCTTCGCCAAGTCCTCTTGGGGCGCTCTTCACGGGCAGTGCGTCGACAAGTTCGGGACCACCTGGCTGATGAACGTGACAACGGGCGCCTTTTCCTGAGACTCCGTCAACTCACCTTCACCGCGCGGTCGACCCTCCTGCCCGAGATCCGAATCCAAGATCTCGGGCAGGAGGATTTCCCGGTGCGTACGGCGGAAGCCTCAGCGCGCGGAGGGCGCGGAACCCGCCGCCCTCAGACGCGGCAGCGCCTGGACAACACCCGCGGCGAGGCCGAGGGCCGCGAAGACCCACCAGATGTGCTGGAAATTGTCCACTCCCGGGCCCATTTTCGAAGTGCCCAGGAGAGCGACGAAGATACTGACGCCCAGGACCGCCCCGAGCTGTCTGAAACTGGAGTTGATCGCTGATCCGATGGCGAACTGCGCCGGGGGAAGTTTCGCGACAGCGGCACCGGATTGCACGGGCAGGGTAAGGCCGATACCCAGGCCCGTGAGGAGCGTCCACGGAAGCCAGTGAGTGACCCAGTGCGGAGAGGAGTCGACGAACAGAGCGAATCCGAGGCAGCCGAGGGTCCAGGTGACGGCGCCGGCGAGAAGAACTCGTCGGTGTCCGACAACGGTGGCCAGTTTGGTCGTGGAGCGCGCGATGAGGGTAACGACAACCGGCCCGGCGGAGCTTGCGAGCGCCGCGCGCAGTACCGAGTAGTGCCACTCCGTCTGAAGAAAAATCAAATTGGCCAGCAGCAGACCGAAGAACGCTGTCGAGAACAGGAGGCTCGCGGCGTTTATCTCCGAGAACTGGCGGTCCTTGAAGAGAGCGAGATCCATCACCGGCCGCGCGGCCTTGGATGTACGCCACAGGAAGACGGGAAGAGCCAGAGCCGCTCCGACGAAACCGACCACCACCCATGAGTCCGACCATCCACGAGACGGTCCCTCGATGATGGAGAAGCTGAGAAGCGCGGGGATCGCCGCCACGAGGAGCGCACCGAGGGGATCGGGAAGACCAGAGGCCTGCGGGTCACGCGACTCGTGGAGCAGGCGCTTGCCGAGGACCACGATCACCGCCGCGATCGGGACGTTGACCAGGAAGATCCATCGCCATGTCACGTACTCGGTGAGAAGCGCACCCAGGGTGGGGCCGACCGCTGCCGCCGCGGCGGCCATCGCACCCCAGACTCCTATCGCCACGTGCCGGCGGGCCGCGTGGAACTCGTGCAGGACGAGCGCCAGCGAAGACGGCACGACCAGCGCGGCGAAGACCGCTTGCAGCGCACGGGCGGTGATCAGTACGCCCACACCCGGCGCCAGCCCGCACAGTGCGCTCATGAGCGCGAATCCAGCAATTCCCACGATGAATATGTTCTTGCGCCCGTACCGGTCGGCCACTCGGCCCGCCGGAATCAGCATGGCCGCGAACACCAGGCTGTATGCGTTGAGAACCCACGCCAGGTGACCGGCAGTGGTGTTGAAGCTGTGGCTGATGGTGTCGAAGGCGATGTTCACAATCGTGGTGTCCAGGAAAACCACGAAAGCGCCGAGGCTGCCCAGGGCCAACACCCAACCAGCCCGCCTGTTGTCCGCGGGTGCCTTGTCCAGAGGGCTGCCATCGACAGCGTTCGGGATTTCCCCGACAGGGGCGCGCTGCGCATTGTTCATCGTGGACGACTCCTCAAGTCTGTTTGTGAGCTGCAACTTGCTCAGGTACGGTAACAGCGCACGGTTTGAAACTCAAACCATGCAAGGTGAACCCGCGATGCCGCACGAGGAGATACCGGAAGGACCTCCCCGATCGACGGGCGGGGTCACACAATTCGTCGCCCGGCACAAGTCCCCGCGACATCCCGCCCGCGGTCATGTCGCCGCCGCGTCCGACGGCACGACACCCGGCGGTTCGGTGACAAAGGTCAGCCGAAGCGACACGTCTCGATGCCGTCCTGCCGCTACCGAGAGAAGAGCTCACCTTGAATACAACGGAGATCCGTCGACCGACGCTGATGGTCGTCCACGCCCACCCTGACGACGAGGCCAGCCAGACGGGCGGCACCCTCGCGCGATACGCGGCCGCGGGCGTCCGAACGGTACTTGTCACGTGCACCGACGGTGCGCAGGGTGACGCAGCCGACGGCCTCAAGCCCGGCCATCATCACCACCGGCCGGCGGAGGTCGCCGAGCGGCGGGCCCACGAGCTCACGATGTCAGGAGTGGCGCTCGGTCTGAGCCGGATCGTCCGCCTCGACCACGCCGACTCCGGCCTGCCCGCGTCCCCCGACGACGTCGATCCTCGTGCGTTCAGCAGAGCCGACGGCGAGCCGATCGTCCGGCAGCTCGAAGCGCTCATGCACGAGTACCAGCCGGATGTGGTGGTGACCTATCCTCCCAACGGGCTTTCGTACCACCCGGATCATGTCCGTACGCACGAGCTCACGATGGCCGCGTTCGCGCGTCTTCGGGCGGTCGGCGGCTTTCCGGTTCGGGGAGAGGCCGGCACCCGCCCCGGCCGACGTTTGCCGAAGCTGTACTACATCGCGCTCTCCGTCTCCCGCCTCAGGGCGGTACGAACGCGGGCGGAAGCATCGCTCGGTTCTGATGTCTGGACTCCCCCGCTGGAGATGGGCATCGATGACGACGACGTCACCACAACCGTGGACATCTCCGGGTTCTGGCACCACAAGCTTCGGGCTCTGGCGGCACACGCCAGCCAGTCGGACGCTCAAGCCCTGCTACGGATATTGAGCCTGACCGGCCAGGAGAACCCCGTCGAGGAGTATGTGCGAGCCGACCCGCCGTGGACCGGCGGGGAGCGGGAGAGCGACCTGTTCCAGGGCGTCGTGCGGGCCAGTTGATTTCGCCCCCGTCCCTCGCAGGTCCGGCGGCAGCACGTCGACGGCCGCCCTCGTCGCTGCCGGCCCCCTCCGCGGGGCCGGCCGTGCCACCCCGCGGCGAGCGCGGCTGTGACGCGGCAGGGGACGAATGCGGCACGACCGGGAACGGCTCACGCCTCGGCGGAACGGTCCTCGTCCACGGCACGGACACGCTGGACCGGAACCTGAGCACCACGCTCGTGGAGGTGGGCTGTCGGCGTACGGTCGATCTGCAGACTGAGCAGTTCAGGGCGGCTGTAGTGACCGCGCGCGTCCATCAGGCGCTTGCGCTGGTCGATCAGTGCGAAGTCCAGGTCAGCGATGATCTCGCCCTCGCCAGAGGTGAGCGGCTCTCCGACGACGCGTCCTTCGGGATCGACGATCGCGGTGAAGAACCCCCCGGACAACGCGGGCCCGCCGGTGTCCTCGGCGATCCGCCCCACCTGGTCCTTGTCGAGCCACGCGGTCGCGCAGACGACGAAACAGGCCGATTCCAGGGCGTGCTGACGAATGTTCACCTCGATCTGCTCCGCGAACAGCGCGCCACCGAAGGAGCCGGGGTACATCGCGGCGTGGATCTGCTCGCCGTCGGCGATCAGGGCGTAGCGCGCCAGCGGCTGGTTGTGCTCCCAGCAGGCGAGCTGGCCGATGCGACCGACGGCGCTGTCCACGGCACGCAGACCGGAGGCGTCGCCCTGTCCCCAGACGAGCCTCTCGTGATACGTCGGGGTGATCTTGCGGCGGCGCTGGATCAGCGTGCCATCCGCGTCGAACAGCAGTTGTGTGTTGTAGATCGTCCCACCGTCACGCTCATTGGCACCGATCGAGACGACCATCCGCGCCTCTCGGGCCGCCTGGGCGATGGCGTCGGTCTCGGCGGACGGCACCGTCACCGCTTCCTCGAGCAGACGCAGGGGCTCCTTGGCCATGGCGTACGGCGCCTGCACGAAGGAGAAGTAGGGGTAGTAAGGAATGACGGTCTCGGGGAAGACCGCGTACTGAACACCCTTCGTGCCCAGTTCATGAATCTTCCGAACGACCTTCTCGACGGTCCCCGCGCGGCTGTAGAGCACGGGGCTGATCTGGACTGCGGCAGCCTTTACGACGGTCATGGCGCTGCTCCTCATTCATATGAGGGGTCGTCACTTGTGAGCGCACTTGGGCCTGTTCAGAAGGGAGGGGCCCTACCCGGTGCCGGAGATCGGACGATCGCGGGGCGATGCCGCGGGCCGACATGGCGGCGATCACGACCGCGACGGGTGGTTCTGTCAGGGCGGCGAACCAGGGGTTCCCGGAACGGACGGTGGTGACAAGGCGACTTCCCCGATTACTATGGTTTGAATGTCAAACCAAACGCAGCATACACATCCAGGTTTGAAAAACAAACCGGATCGGGACTCGCTGGCGGTCGCGCTGGATGCCGTCAGCGACCGATGGTCCCTGCACATCGTGCGCGCCCTGGCCTTCGGCGCGTCGCGATACACGGACATCCTGCGAGCGGTGGGAGCTCCGAGAGACGTCCTGTCCTCCAGGCTCCGGAAGCTCACCGAGTCCGGAATCCTCCGGCCGCGCTCGCCCGGGAAGGGACAGCCGGCCGGGTACGAACTGACTCAGAAGGGCCGCGATCTCGGACAGGTCATCCTGGTACTCAAACGCTGGGGCGACACCCATGGCGGGGAAGCCGTACCTCAGGTCGACTTCGTCCATGCCGTGTGCGGCGAGGTGTTCGTGGCCGAGGTCCGCTGTCATGCCTGCGGAAAACCGGTCCGGTCGGGGGAATTCTCCGTCCATCACGCGTCCCAGGACTGCTGACGCCGTCCGGCCGCCCAGGGCGGCGCCGGTCCGCGGACGCGCGCCGCTGCCTGCCCCGGGGAGTACGCGCGACCGCCTGTCCACGCTCCGCTCCTTCCGCCGCCGCCCTGCCCCGCTACGTCCGGGCACGCCCCCAGACGGCTTCCACAACCGTGGATGGTCACCACCAGGTGCCGGGCGCGACCTCGGACCCACCTCCTGCGAGCCGCGTGGCGGAGACAGCCGACCCCCTGACAGCCCTCCCCCTCCCGGCACCAGCCACCCGGCGGCGCCGCCGACCGCTTCCACGGCGCCCGGCGAGCCCCGGACACCGGAACACCGCGCCGCGCCCCCGACCGGCCCCGTGCCGCGGACCTGCAACGACATCCACATCAGCGCGACCGACGCCCCAGGTGGCCCCGGCGACGGCCCACCTGGCGACCACCCACGTACCCGCGCACCGCGCTCAGGCGCCTCACCACGACGGCTCGCCTTTGATGTGGGGAGAAACGGTCGCCGCCGATCAAGAGAGACAGTCACGGCGAAAACTCGTGGGCCCGCTCGGGAAGAATGCCGAGTGGCGAGTGGTTCTAAAATAGGTAGCATCGACTACGTGATCTCGAAGTCGGCATCGGATCTCAGGTCTGAGACACCGACCGCGCCCGGAAGGGAGAGGACCGTGAGCAGTGACATCCAGTGGATGGTGGGAGTCCGACTCCGTTCCGCCGCGGGAAGGCCCGTCAGCTACTTCTGCCTGGTGGACGGAACGGTCAGCGGCACCGAAGCGCGCAGTACCGCCGTCAGCCGGATGGCGGGCACCCCAGGAATGGCGGATCGCGTCGGCACCGACCCGGACGATTCATGGGTGCAGGTGCAGCGGGTGGTGCACGATCCGCTGGGCCGGATCACACTGTCCGCTCCGCTGCCCCACGGGGGCGCCGCACCGCGCCGAGGCCCAGTGGCCCCGCTCACCGAGGGAACATCATGAGCCGCTCCTACGAGCAGACGTGTCACATCGCCCGCGCGCTCGACGTACTGGGCGAACGATGGACCCTCCTGATCGTGCGGGAACTCGCTTTGGGGCCACGCCGTTACGGTGACCTCCTCAGCTCCCTCCCCGGCATGGGCACGAGCCTGCTCGCCGCACGTCTGAAGCACTTGGAGCAGTACGACGTAGTACGCCGTACGGTGCTGCCCGGCCCCGGGCGCGCCGCCGCCTACGAGCTCGGGGACCGTGGTACGGCACTGACGCCGCTCCTGGCCTCCCTCGTCGACTGGGGCGAGGGCATAGGTCCTCCACCGCCCGAATACACCGACCGGGCCGCGTGGAGTGTGCTGGCCATGCGCCTGACGTCCCCAGGGGAGGCAGCCGACTTCGACACGGTCACAGAGCTGGTCGTGCAGGAGGAGACGCTGTGGCTGCAGGGCGACGGCGAGCGCGTGCGGCTGGAGACCGGACCCGCCCCGGTGAAGCCGGGCCTGCGGTTGACCTGCGGGAAGGCGACCCTTTACGCCCTTGCGCAGGGCCGGATGACCGTCGATGACGCCGTGGCCTCCGGAGAACTCGTCGTGGAGGGCGATCCCGACCGTGCCCGGTTGTTCTTCGAACTGTTCAACCTGCCGAACAGCGCGCGCACGAACAGTCGTTGACGCGCCTCCCGGCCTCCACGGCCGCGTATCCATGCCGAAGTGGGCCCACTCCCCCGCCGGATCCCGATTCCGACCGACGCAGAACCCCTGATGGGCATGAACCGCATGATCAGGGCCAGTTCGCACCTCCGTGTCCGCGACGCGCCGCGTTGAACGGACACCCGTGTACCAGGCGCATCGCCTCCCGTCGCGCAGCAAGGGCGACGGACCAGTTCGAGAAGAGGAAATCATCATGACGAACGGCAACCTCCTGGTGATCGGAGCCACCGGCCAGACCGGCAGGCACACCACCGAGCTGCTGCTCCAGCGTGGCCGACGCGTACGCGCGCTCGTCCGCACGATCGACGAGCGCTCCCGCAGGCTCGCCGATCTCGGTGCGGAGGTCGTGGTCGGGGATGTCCACGACCTCAACTCCCTGGCCGGCGCCACCGAAGGGATCGACGCCGCCTACTTCACCTACCCGATCCTGCCCGGTCTCATGGACGCCACGGCGAACCTCGCCCAGGCGGCGGAGGAGAACGGCGTGGACGCGATCGTCAACATGTCGCAGATCTCGGCCCGACGAGAGTCCGAGAGCAACGCGGCACTCCAACACTGGGTGGCCGAGAGGCTGCTGGACCGCTCCGGGACCGCGGTCACCCACCTCCGCCCCACGTTCTTCGCCGAGTGGCTGATCAACATGTGGGACGGGACAGGCGAACTCCGCCTCCCCTTCGCCGACGCCCGGCACGCGCCGATCGCCGCTGTCGACCAGGCGAAGGTGATCGCGGCCATCCTCGAAGACCCCGCCCCGCACGCGGGCAAGATCTACCCGCTCTACGGAGCGGTCGAGTTGAACCACCACGAGATCGCCGAGGCGATGTCACGCACCCTCGGCCGCGAGGTCACCTATGTGCCCGTCGAACTCGACGAATTCACCGCCGTCCTGGAGAAGCGAGGTGCCTCACCCCATCTCATCCAGCACCTTCGCGCCGTCGCGATCGACTACCGCAACGGCGTCTTCTCCGGCATGAACGACGTGGTGAAGGAGATCGGCGGCGACGACCCGCTCGACGTCGAGAGCTTCATCGCCCAGAACCGGGCCTTCTTCGACAGCCACTCCGCCTGAGAACCCGCCCCAGCCGACAGGGATTCGCGGTGAGGTCGGTGGTACCGCCGTCGGGCGGCCGCGGTACCGGACCTCCCGCCCGCGTAGGGTCCGCGAAGGCCGGCCCTCGGGCGGAGGCCCTCACAGCACTCGCCGCCTACGTCCCAGCCACGTCTGCGCGATGACGACCACGGCCAAGAAGGCTCCGCTGACCACCTGTTGGTATGCCGAGTCCAGTGAGCCGATCTGATTGATCACGTTCTGGATGACCTTCAACAGCAGGACCCCCACCAGCGAGCCGCTGATGAAGCCGAACCCTCCGGTGAGCAGCGTGCCGCCGATCACCACCGCGGAGATCGCCTCCAGTTCCATGCCGGATCCGAGGATGGTCACTCCCGACACCAGCCAGGCCGCGTTGAGGGCCCCGGCGAGCCCGGCGCAGAGCCCGGAGAGCGTGTAGACGGAGATCTTCGTACGGGCCACGGGGGCACCCATGAGTGCCGCCGCGTCCTCGTTGCCCCCGACCGCGTAGACGTACTGGCCGAAGCGGGTGCGCCTCAGTACGACCGCGCCGAGCACGAACAGTACGAGGGTGATCCACACGGGCGCGCCGACACCGAGCACGGTGTCCTGGCCGAGTTTCGCGAAGAACGAGTTCTTGTCCACGAGATACGTCTTCGAGCCCTCGTCGGTGACGGAGAGCAGGATGCCCCGGGCGCCCAGCATCGCCGCGAGCGTGACGATGAACGGAGCCAGTCGCGAGCGCGCTATCAGGAGGCCGTTGACCAGCCCGATCAGTCCGCACACGGCGAGCGGCAGCAGCAGTGCGACCGCTGTTCCGTACTGGGATCCCCAGGCCGCCAGCACTCCGCCCAGGGCGAAGAGGGAACCCACCGACAGATCGATGCCGCCGGTGACGATGACGAAGGTCATACCGAGCGCCACCACGGCGAGGAACGCCGAGGAGAGTGCCATGTTCTCGAGGTTGTCGCTGGTCAGGAAGGTGTCGAAGCTCAGCGACGCGGCGATCATCGCGACGATGAGGGTGACCAGGGCGCCGTGCTGCTGGGCGAGCACGCTGAGCCGCTCGGAGCGGGTGGCGCCGGGCGGTTCTTCCTCGGCCGTGCTCTTGGCGCTCACCGGAGTGTCCACGTCTGTCGTCATCGCTTTCCTCGTTCCCGTGCCGCGTAGACGGCGAGGACGATCACCGCGGCCTGGGCGATCTGGGTCCACGACGGCGGCAGATCGTGCTTGATGAGCGTGGTGGTGAGCAACTGGATCAGGACGGCTCCGGCGACCGTCCCTCCGATGCGGACACGGCCTCCGCTCAGCGGGGTACCGCCCACCACGACCGCCGTGATCGCGGAGAGTTCCATCAGGTTGCCGAGCGAGGTCGGGTCGCTCGCGGTCAGGCGGGCGGTGGCCAGCACGCCCGCGATCGCGGCGAGGACGCCGGAGCAGACGTAGACCAGGATCAGTACGCGTCGTACGGGCAGTCCCGCGAGCCGGGCGGCCGGGCGGCTGTCCCCGATGGCCAGGAGCTGGCGGCCGAAGGTCGTGCGGCGCACGGCGAAGGCGACGAGCAGCGCGAGGGCGGCGGCGATCAGCACGAGATACGGGACGCCCAGGACGTCGCCCGAGCCGAGTGACGCCATGGCCGGGTCGTGGACGTCCTTGAGCTGAGGGAGGAGGACCAGGGCCAGTCCGCGGCCGGCGACCATGAGGGCGAGGGTCGCGACGATGGGCTGGACTCCCACGAACGCGATGAGTGATCCGTTCGCGACGCCGATCACGGCACCGCCCACGAGGGCGATCAGGATGGCGATCCAGGGCCCGTAGCCGAGGTAGAGGGACAACAGCGAGGTGGACAGGGCCATGACCGAGCCGACCGCCAGGTCGACGCCCTCGCTGCCGATCGCCAGCGCCATGCCGAGTGCCACGATCAGGACCGGGGCGACCTGGACGGCCTGGGTGCGGAAGTTCTCGGTGGACATGAAGTGCGGGGTGAAGACGGTGTTGACGAGGAAGAGGACCACGACGCCGAGGTAGACGCCGTACTCCTGGAGCAGGCGCAGCAGTCGGTCGCGGTCCGCGGTCACCCGGCCCAGGGTCAGGTCAGTCATCGTGGCCTCCCGGGCCGGTGCCGGCCCCCGTGTGTGCGGGCGCGGCGGCTATGGCGCGCATCAGCCGGTCCTCGGTGACGGCGTCGCCGGTCAGTTCCTCGACGACCGCGCCGTCCTTGAGGACGATCACTCGGTCGCTGCCCTCGATCAGTTCCTCCGGGTCGGAGGAGATGAGGAGGACGCCGAGTCCGTCGTCGGCGAGTTCGTCGATCAGTTTCTGCACTTCCGCCTTGGCGCCGACGTCGATGCCCCGGGTCGGCTCGTCGAGCAGCAGGATCTTGGGCTGCATGGCCAGCCAGCGGGCCAGCAGGACCTTCTGCTGGTTGCCGCCGGACAGTTCGCCCACCTTCTGGTGGGGGCCCGCCGCCTTGATGCGCAGCCGCTTCATGAAGGTCTCGACGATCCGGTCGATGCGTGCCTCGTCGACCAGGCCGAAGCGTGAGAGGCCCGGCAGCGCGGCGAGCGCGATGTTCTCACGGACCGAGAGGCCCGGCACGATCCCCTCGGCCTTGCGGTCCTCGGGGAGCAGGCTGATGCCGGCCCGGATCGCGGCGGGTGTCGAGCCGGTGCGTACGCGGACGCCGGCGACCACGACCCTGCCGGAATCGGTGGGCAGTGCGCCGGCGATGGCCTTGGCGGTCTCGGTGCGGCCCGACCCGAGGAGGCCACCGAGCCCCACCACCTCGCCGGGCCGCACGGAGACGGACACCGCGTCCAGTTGGTGTCGTACGGTCAGTTCCGTTGCCTGGAGCACGGGTTCGGTCTCGGTCCGATGGCTGCCGGCGAACTTGGTGAGACCGTCCTGGCGTACGTCGGTGATCTCCCGCCCCAGCATCAGCGCCACGAGCCTCAGCCGGTCGAGTTCGGCGATGCGGCCGGTGTGCACGACCTTGCCGTCGCGCAGCACGGTGACCGCGTCGCAGATCTCGTACAGCTCGTCGAGCCGGTGGCTGACGTAGATCACCGCGATGCCCCGCTCGCGCAGCATCCGGATCACCCCGAACAGGGTGCGGACCTCGCGCGGTTCGAGCGAGGAGGTCGGTTCGTCCATGACGACGACACGGGCGTCGACGGAGACGGCTCGGGCGAGCGCCACCATCTGCTGGGCGCCGACGCCCAGTTCGCGCAGCGGGCGGCGTGCGTCGACGCGCAGTCCGAGCTCGCGCAGTGCCTCATCGGCGACCCGGTGCATGCGCCGGAAGTCGATCAGGCCCAGCCGGTTGCGGGGCTCGCGACCGAGGAAGAGGTTGCGGGCCACGGTCATCAGCGGGACGAGGTTGACCTCCTGGTAGATGGTGGAGATTCCCGCGTGCTGCGCGTGCAGGGGTGTGGCGAAGCGGACCGGGGCGCCGTTGTAGGTCACCTCGCCCTCGTCGGGCTGGTAGACCCCGGTGAGGACCTTGATGAGGGTCGACTTGCCCGCGCCGTTCTCGCCGATGAGTGCGTGCACCTCCCCGGCGCGGGCCGTGAAGTCCACCTGGGACAGGGCCTTCACGCCGGGGAAGGTCTTCGACAGACCGGTGACTGACAACATGTCAGTAGGCCTTGCCCAGGTCCGACTTGGCGTTGGCCTTGGTGTACTCGCTGTCCTGGATGACGATGTCCTGGGCGACCTTCTCCCCCTTGGTGAAGGTGTCCAGGGTCTGGAAGGCGAGCGGTCCGAAGCGGGGGTTGGACTCGACGACGCCGTCGATCCAGCCGTCGACGATGCCCTGGACGGCGTTGCGGGTGCCGTCGATCGTCACGATCTTCACCGCGCCCGGCTGCTTGCCGGCCCCCTTGAGGGCGTTGACCGCCCCCAGTCCCATCTCGTCGTTCTCGGCGTAGATGCCGGTGATGCCGGGCTTGGACTGGATGAGGTTCTCGGTGACGGACTGGCCCTTCTCCCGGGCGAACTCACCGGTCTGCTTGAAGACGATCTTGAGGCCGGGCGCCTTCTCCTTGACGCGCTCCTCGAAGCCCTTGGTGCGTTCCGTGGTCACGTTGTTGCCCGCGGCGCCCAGCAGGATGGCTATTTCGCCCTTGCCGCCGGTCGCCTCGATCATGCGGTCCGCGGCCCGTTTGCCCTGCTCCACGAAGTCGGAGCCGATGAAGCTCACGTAGTCCTTGCAGGCGGCGGCGTTGATCTTGCGGTCGATGGTGATGATCGGGATGTGCTTGGCCGAGGCCGAGCGCAGGACCGGTTCCCAGCCGTCCGAGTTGAGCGGCGCGATCACCAGGAGGTCGGCACCCTTGGCGATGAGGTCCTGGACGTCGCTGATCTGCTTGGAGAACTGTGACTGGGCGTTGGCCGTCAGCAGTTTAACGCCTCGTTGCTTCGCCTCGGCCTTGATCGACGCGGTCTCGGCGATCCGGAAGGGGTTGGCCTCCTTCTCGGACTGGGAGAAACCGACGGTGGCCGTCTTCAGGTCGGTCTTCTGGGCGCCATAGGCGTCTATGGCGCAGGTCGGGCCGGAGCCCGTGGACGGCGAGGCGACGACCTGCCCGGAGTCGCCCTGGCTGGTGGAGCTCTTGTCCTTGTCTGCGGAGTCGTTCTCCGATTTCGCGCATCCGGAGACGAGCGCGAGGCTCGTGATGAGGCCGGTGGCGAGGAGGGTCCTGACGGAGGTGCGGTGACGAGATGCGATCGGCTTCATGGAGTCCCCAAACGGCGCGGCCCCGGCGCTGAGAGCGCTCCCGGGGGATGATCGGCTCTTGCGGTCAACTCGGTGTACACGTCGTTCCGGGGAGGTTTTTACATCGTTGGAAGGAGGCTGTAAAGCCTTCGGTCCGAAATCCCGTCAGCGCCGCCCCAGGGTGCTCTCGCGCTCCACCAGCCTGAAATCCGCGGTCAGTTCACGTCCTCCGGGCTCCGTACGACCCGACAGACTGCGCAGCAGGGAAGCCACCGCCATCCGTGCGATGGCCTGCTTGTCAGGCGAGATCGTCGTCAGCGTGACAGCACCGAACCGCCCCTCCTCGATGTCGTCGAAACCGACCACCGCCACGTCCCACGGCACCCGCAGACCACGCTCGTGCAGGACCCGCATCGCACCGATCGCCACCAGGTCGTTGTAGGCGAAAACGGCGTCCGGGCGCACCCCGGAATCCAGCAGCCGGGCCATCCCCCGCGCTCCCTCGTCCCGGTCCCACCCGCCGACCGGCACCACCAGGTCGTCGGGCGCGGGCACCCCGGCCTCCGTCAACTCCTCGCGCCAGCCGGCCAGCCGCAGATGGGCCGGCCGGTTGGCCGAATCCGTACGGGCCCCGAGATAGGCGATCCGCGAGCGTCCGCGGCCCAGCAGATGGCGTACCGCACTGCGCGCCGCCGCCACATTGTCGATCGCGATGTGGTCGTAGGGCAGCTCGTACTCCCGCTCGCCGAGCAGGACGAGCGGCACGTCGTCGTTGCGCGAGCGCAGGTCCTCGGCCTCGAGCTCCAGCGGGCTGAGGATCAGGCCGTCGATCACATTGGCCCGGAAACCCTGGCTGACCAGCACTTCCTGCTCCCGGTCGCCGCGCGTGTGGTCGAGGAGCACGGTGAACTCATGCTCGGCGGCGGCGTCGACGACGGCTCCGGCCAGCTCGGCGAAGTACGGGTTGCCCAACTCGGGGATGGCGAGGGCGATGATGCCCGTGCGGCCCTTGCGCAGGTGCCGCGCCGTGAGGTTCGGCCGGTACCCCAGTTCGTCGATGGCCTCCTGGACGCGGGCCCGCATGGCCGGGGTGACGTGCGGATAGTTGTTCACGACGTTCGAAACCGTCTTGATCGAGACGCCGGCGCGCTCCGCGACGTCCTTCAGGCTGACCCGCAAGGGATCTCCTCTCCATCGATGTGCGCCCCTGTCACCAGGACGTTTGTCATGACCCTGGACAGAGGCCGGGACCCGTGCTGTGATGCCAACTCCCGTTCCTTCCAACGTTGTACAGACTGAAGCAACGAGCCGCCACCCTTCCTCAGCCAAGGAGGATCCGTGCGCATCAGAAGACTCCGAACCCAAATGGCACTCCTGCTCGTCGCGGTGCTCGGCCTGGCCGGGCTCACCGCCGCCCCGGCCGCCACAGCCGCCGGCGACCCCGTGGAGGTCCACGGCCTGAAAGGCGAGTACTACACCCAGTCCGCCCCTGGCGCCTTCGACTTCCACGAGCTGAAGGCCACAGGATTCGACACCAACCTCGACTTCGACAACCTGGAGCCGCGACTCGCCTTCGCCACCGGGCAGTCGGACGACGTCAACGTCCGCTGGACGGGCCGGATCGTCCCGGAGAAGACCGGCGCCCACACCTTCTCGATCATCGGCGACAACGGTTTCCGCCTGTGGGTCGACGGGCAGCTCGCCATCGACCACTGGGTCGACGACTGGGACCGGGAACAGACCTCCCAGCCCCTCGACCTGACCGCCGGGCGGGCCTACGACATCAAGGTGGAGTACTTCGAGCACTTCGGTGGCTCCAACCTCCATCTGCGCTGGACCCCGCCGGGCGGCACCAAGACCGCCGTCCCGCAGTCGGCGCTCCGGCTGCCCGACGGGTACGCCTACGACGGGGCCATCGCCACCACGGTCCAGGGGGACGGCCGTACCCTGCGCCTCGACTTCGCCCAGGCACTGACCGCACCTCCGACGGGTCTCACCGACCATGTCGAGGCCGTCATCGGCGGCGCCAAGTGGCCGCTGTCCACGGCGAAACTGGATCCCGCGGACCCGAAGTCGCTGCTCGTCCGCCTGAAGGAACCCGTCGTCGGCAACAGGACCGGAACCGCCCGAGGCACCGCCGACCTGCGCTACGACGGCAAGGGCGGCCTCTCCGGCACGAACGGCAACGTTGTCAACGCCTTCTGGAGCAGCGGCTCCAACCACTCGACCTACCAGCTGCGTACGAAGTGGGCGGACGAGGTCGGGCCGCGCAACGCCCACCCCGAGTACCCCCGTCCCCAGCTCACCCGGGACAACTGGCGCAACCTGAACGGCTCCTGGCAGTTCTCGGCGGCCAAGGCCGGTGACCAGCCGCCGGTCGGCAGGAATCTCGCCGAGAAGATCCTCGTGCCCTACCCCGTGGAGTCCCAGCTCTCCGGCATCGAGCGGCACGAGGACCGGATGTGGTACCGCCGCACCTTCACGGTCCCGAAGGACTGGCGGATCGGCTCCGGCAAGCGCCTCCAGCTCAACTTCGGCGCCGTCGACTGGCGGGCCGAGGTCTACGTCAACGGCACCAAGGTGGCCGAACACCAGGGCGGCTACGACAAGTTCAGCGCCGACGTCACCGCGGCGCTGAAGCCGGGCCGCACCCAGGAACTGATCGTCGGCGTCTACGACCCGACCGACGCGCAGGGCGGCGAGAACCCGCCGGTGGGCAAGCAGCGGCTCGACCCGAGCGGCATCTGGTACACCCCGTCCTCCGGCATCTGGCAGACGGTGTGGATGGAGCCGGTGGCCACCGGCCACGTCGACTCGCTCAAGCTCACCCCCGATGTGAAGAACAGCCGGCTCACCGTCGAGCCGCAGGGCGTCCGCGACGGGGTACCGGTCACCGCCACCGCGTACGCCGGACACCGCAAGGTCGCCACCGTGACCGGCCGCACCGGACACCCACTGGTCCTCAAGATCACCAACCCGCACCTCTGGTCACCCGACGATCCCTTCCTCTACGACCTGAAGGTGACCGTCGGCGCCGACCGCGTCGGCAGCTACTTCGGAATGCGGTCCATCGCCGTGGAGCAGGTGAACGGAACCCCGCGCACCGTCCTCAACGGCAAACCCGTCTTCATGATGGCCACCCTCGACCAGGGCTTCTGGCCGGATGGTCTGCACACCGCGCCGACCGACGAGGCCTTGGCGTACGACCTGAAGATGCACAAGCAGATGGGCTTCAACGCGGTCCGCAAGCACATCAAGGTGGAACCCGACCGCTGGTTCTACTGGGCGGACCGGCTCGGCCTGATGGTCTGGCAGGACATGCCCGCCATGACCGCCGGAGTCAACCCGGACGCCGCGTCCCGCGCCGAGTACGAGCGCGAGATGAAGCAGATGATCGACGAACACCTCAGCAGCCCCTCGGTCGTCATGTGGGTGACCTTCAACGAGGGCTGGGGCCAGTACGACGAGGCCCGCATCGCCGACCAGGCCAAGTCCTGGGACCCCACCCGCCTCGTCAACTCCATGTCGGGCATCAACCTCGGCGTGGACGGCGGCACCGGCGACATCATCGACGAGCACGGCTACCCGAGCCCCGCACTGCCCCCCAACCCCGACGGCAAACGGGCCCTGGTCAGCGGTGAATACGGCGGTCTCGGCCTCGCGGTACCCGGCCACGCCTGGTCGGTGCAGCAGTCCTACGTGGACGTCGACCCCGCGACCTACACCGACGACTACCTCGCCCGACTGGACGAGGTCCACAAACTCGCCTGCAAGGGCGGCAACGGCGCCGTCTACACCCAGATCTCGGACGTGGAGGGCGAGCTGAACGGACTGATGACCTACGACCGCAAGGTGGTCAAGCCCGATGTGAAACGGCTGAAGGCGGCCCAGGACGCCCTGATCCACGACGCGTCACAGCCGACGCCGGCAGGGTGCTCCTGACGACGGAACTCTCCCGGCCGACAGCGACCGGCCTCTCCGTGGTCCCGTTCTGACCCGCTGACGGGTCGCCGGCACGGTCCGCTCCCCACCTGACCGGGGAGCGGACCGTGCCTCGCCCGTCGCACCGGCCCCGCACCCACCGCCCGGAAGGCGTGGGGCGCGGGTGCCATGGCGGTTCGGTCGGTGCGCAACGCGGCGTGCGAGCGGACTCGGGCGGGCCCGTGCACCGAGTTGCCAAGTGCCTGGGCCCGTCGCACCATGCGCGCCAAACGGCCGACCTCATCGGAATACGCGCTCGCCATCCGTGAGGGACTCCTGAGAGCGGGTAGACGGCTGCCATGATCTCTTCACGCGTTCTCGCAGCCGACGGATCGTCGTCGCTCCCGCTGATCGTCGCCGGGGTGGTACTGGCGGCTCTCCTGATCGGCGCGTTCTGGTACGGCAGTCGGCGCACCGCGCGCCGCGAGAACCCCGGTGCCGGTCCAGCAGACCAGAATCCGCGGGCAGCGACCCGTCGGGACTCCTGGCAGACCCCCGACGACGACCCCGGCCGACAGCCCCGCCATTGATTCTCGACGACCGTTCGTCACTCAGCGAAGGCTTTCCACGAGTAGCCCAAGGCATCTGCGATCACTCCGAGTTGCCCCGCGATTGATCTCGGAGCATGCCGGCGTGGACGTTCGGCCGGCTGGTGGCCCAGCCATCGCGGATCGGCCCGCTACTCGTAGCGGTACTTCAGCGAGTCCGCCTCCGCCCGCTCGATGTCGGCGATCGACAGTTCCGGCATGCGCAGCTGGGCCAGCGTCACCTCGGCCGAGGTCGGCTGGGCGTCCGCCGGCAGCCACTGCTCCGGCTTCCAGGCCGCGCTGCGCAGCAGCGACTTGGGGCAGTGTGGGTAGACCTCCTCGATCCCCAGCACCAGCGCACTGGCGGGCGGCTTGCCCACTGCGGTCAGCTGCGACAGCAGCTCCGGGCGGGTGGAGACGCAGGCCCGGCCGTTCACCCTGAGCGTCGTCGTGCGACCCGGGATGACGAACAGCAGCCCGGCCCGTCCGGTGGCGACGACGTTCTGCAGGGTGTCCAGGCGCTTGTTGCCGGTCGCGTCCGGTATCGCCACCGTCCGTGCGTCCAGGACCGCGACGAACCCGGCGGGGCCCCCGCGCGGGGAAACGTCGCAGTTGCCCTCGGCGTCCGCGCTGGCGACCAGGACCAGCGATGAACAGCTGATCAACCGCCGGGTCTTCTCGGTGAGTTCGGTCATCTGCTTGCGCACGGCCGCTTCGCGTGGGAATTCGTAGGCCCGGCGCAACGCCTCCTGGTCGGGCACGGCGTCGAGGCGGAGCGAGTCGAAGGCACTGCCTGCAAGGGGTGTCGTCATGCCCTCGACCCTAACGAGCCGACCTGCGACAGATCTTGGTCGGCACGTGAAGGCCAGGAGACGGCCGCGCGAGGCGTCTGGTGTGTGACGATCAAGCAGGCCCACGCGGGCGTGCCCCCATCTGCCTTCTGCGCGCTCAGCTTCCGCCGGCCCAACGGCGACCGCCCCAGCAGCACAACCGACAACAACGGCTCCAGCACCGGATCTTGCCCGCCAGACGGGTCTCCTCGCCTCCCACCAGGGTGCCGGTGCCCTCACGCTTGGAAGTCAGGATGGCTGGACTTCATCAAAGAGGGCGAGTGCTTCGGCGGGGTCCGGGCTCACGAGGCGTTCCAGACCGGCCGTCGTGATCTTCGCCCACCTGCCGGCCCGTTCCCACATCTGTTCCTCGAAGGTGCGGACGGCGTCGTCCAGATCTCCAGGGTCGTTGGCGATGGACTCGGCGAGTTCGGCGCCTTCCAACATGGCGAGGTTCGCGCCCGCCCCCAATGGGGGCATCAGATGGGCGGCGTCGCCCAGCAGCGTCACCCCGGCGACGTGCCTCCAGGTGTGGGACACGGGCAGGACGTAGAGGGGCCGGTGGACGAAAGCGGCGCCGTGGCGGAGGAGTTCGAGGACGGGAGCGGCCCAGCCGTCGAACAGCGCCAGCAGACTCGATCGCACGGCCTCGACGTCGGCCAGGTCCAAGTTCGTGTGCCAGTCCAGCGGCGCGCGGAACTGGGCGTACACCTTGACGTGGCCGCCACTGTTCCGCTGGGCGACGAGGGCTCGGTTCACGCCGTACACGGCGACGGAACCGTCGCCGATCAACTGGGCGAGGTCAGGGTGGCGGGTGTCTACGTCTTCCAGGGAGGTCTCGACCGAGGTGACGCCGGTGTAGTGCGGAGTCGCGGACGAGACGGCCGGGCGGATCCGGGACCATGCCCCGTCCGCGCCGACTACGAGATCGAACGTCTCCTGTCCCCCGTCCACGAAATGGACCAGTGCCCCGTCCCGAGTCCCCGGCACCACCTCCGTCACGGCCCGCCCCCACTGGACGTCCAGAGACCCGAGCAACAGATCACGGAGTTGCCCACGGTCGATCTCGGGATTGGCCCGGTCATCCGGACGGGGTTGCCAGTCGCGCAGGACAGTCCCGGCCGTGTCCAGGATCCGCATGGCCTGCCCCTCCGGGCGGGACAAGGTCTGGAACTCGGCCAGCAGCCCCGCCTTTCTCAGCGCGAGCTGGCCCAGTCCTTCGTGCAGGTCCAGCGTGCCGCCCGGGGGGCGGGCGTCGGGGGTGGGATCACGTTCGAGGACGGCGACGGGGTAGCCATGGCGCTGCAGGACGCGGGCGAAGGTAAGACCGGCAGGGCCGCTCCCGACCACTGCGATGCGGTGTCTCATATCGATACACTGTATTTCGTCGATGCGATGCATCGCAACGGTACGGTGTGACCATGACTGTGTGGGACCGGCCGGAGCCGCCAGCTCGCCCCGTGCCGCTCGACCGGGAGCGGATCGTCGCCGCCGCCGTCGCGCTGGCCGACGAGGGCGGGCTGGAAGCGGTGTCGTTGCGCAAGGTAGCCGCCCGGCTGAACGCCGGCCCGATGCGACTGTACGGATACATCTCCACCAAGGAGGAGTTGCTGGACCTCATGGTGGACGAGGTCCAGGCCGAGATCCTCCCCGAGGAACAGCTCGGCGACTGGCGGGAAGCACTGCGCGTCCTCGCCCACCGCACCAGACAGGCCACCCTCCGCCACGAGTGGCTGGCCGATCTGCTCGGCGGCCGCCCCACCCTGGGCCCGAATGGCCTCGCCGTGGCCGAGGCCAAGCTGGCCGCCCTCGACGGCCTCGCCGACATGGACACCGTCATGCGCGCCGTGGAGACCGTCAGCGCCTACTTCACCGGCGCGATCAGGCGCGAGGTCGCGAACCTGCGGGCCGAGCGCGCCACGGGCCTGTCCAAGCGCGACTGGCAGCGCGCCAACGGCCCCCATGTAACAAGGATGTTGGCCACGGGCCGCTTCCCGGCGCTGTCCAAGGCCGTGCACGACGGTTCGGACGTGGATGCCGAGGCCTCCTTCTCGACCGGCCTGGACTGGGTCCTCGACGCCGTGGCCGCCAAACTCACCCGGCCGCGGGCGTGACACTCGGCTCTTGCCGCAGGGGAGCGCGGTCGGGGGCGGTGTCCACGCTTCGTACGGCTCAGCGCAGGCTGTCAACTGGGGCGAGCAGGCTGGTGAGTTCGGCGATGGCCACCGAGGACGGCCTGACGTACCGGCGGGCGTCCTCCGACTTCTTGTGTCTCGACCTGGCCATCGGCCTCGGACCCGCTCACGATCCTCCGCCCGTGCGTCGTCCCTTCTCCGACCGACGAGGCTTCGGTCTGATCACTGGCGAGGTCCGACTCTCGCCATCCGAGAGCTGGCATACGGTCGGGTACGCGGCATCGGCTGAAGGCCTCGATGACGGTGGTTCGGGGTGGCGGCAAGCGGTTGACCCGACTGGTGCCACCTGCGGCTTCGCTGAGACGCACGGGGCGCGGAGCTGCGGCTCGGGATGTGGTTCCACGCTCACGCCGTCCGCTTCAGTTCGTGCGAGCCAGTGAGGAGAAATCCCGAGTTCTGGCTCAAACCTTCGCACCCGCGGGGACCGGAGGGCGCCGAACTGCCGGCGGCGGACGCGCTGCCACTCCCGCGACGAAGTCGACCGCCTCCGCCGGTATCGGCGAGGGCGAAGCCACGGCCCGGGGCCCGGTCCGCCAAACTCCCCGGCAGCGACGCCCCGGCGACGGACTGACCGAGCCCGGGGAGAGCGCCGGAAGGCGTATCGACCTGTATGAACCCGTTCCCGAGGAGCAGTCCGCGAGGTGGTCGCCATCGCCGAGTACAACAAAGATCACAGCCTCGCCGTGCAATACCGGGGGTGCCTTCATGGCTCGGTGGCGGCCCATGGTTTCGTTGAGGGCCGTCGGCGGACCTCGCCCACGGACATGAGACCCGTAGGGGAAGTGGGGTATGTCGGTGATCGTCGTCGGCGGCATGATCGGAATCGGCAAGACGAGCGTTGCCGAACTGCTTGCCGAGGAACTGGGCAGCAAAGTCTTCTACGAAAGCGTGGACGACAATCCGATCCTTCCGCTGTTCTACACAGCGAGCCCCGAAGAGATCGAGGCGAAGCGTTACCCCTTCCTCCTTCAGCTCTACTTCCTGCGGACTCGGTTCGCCTCGATCAAGGAGGCGTACAAGCAGGGCGACAACGTTCTCGACCGGTCCATCTACGAGGACTGGTACTTCGCCAAGGTCAATCACGACCTGGGCAGGATCAGCGCCCTGGAGATGCAGGTGTACGAGGGGCTGCTCGACGAGATGATGCACGAGATCGAGGGCCTGCCCTACCGCAAGGCGCCCGACCTCATGGTCTACCTCAAGGCGGACTTCGCGACAGTGCTGAACCGTATCGGACTCCGAGGCCGCGATTTCGAACAGGACGAGGCCCTCGTCGAGTACTACCGAGCGCTGTGGTCCGGCTACGACGAGTGGGTGCACAAGCATTACTCGGCCAGCGAAGTCCTCGTCATCGACATGAACGGCACGGATGTCGTGAACAACCCCGAGGACGCGGCCCGCGTGGTGCGGCAGGTCAAGGACGCTCTCGCGGGGGCTGGGCACCGAGCCTGAAACGCTTCCGTGGAGGGGTGAGCCTGCTCGGTGACCTCCGCGAAGTCCCAGCACCGGGCCAGCAGCTCCGTGTCCGGGCTGTCGCTCCTCAGCTGCGGCATCAGCACCGGATCCGTGAAGCGTCCGGGTGAGCAGTTTGTACAGCATCACCCCCGCGTCCTCGGTCAGGACGGCCGCTTCCGCGGTCCGGCGGAACATCTCGTCGATGAACTCGGCGGATTCCGGCACCATGCGCAGCAGCAGCGGGGGAGCTCCTCGACGAGGATCCGTCGGGCCCCGGATTCTCCCCGCGGGGCACATCGCGCATGTCTTCCTCATCGGGTGTGCGGCGGCCGTCATCGTGGGCGCGGGGTCCGTCGCGCCAGGGGCACGACGGACCCCGCCTCATTGTCGGAGCAGCTCTCGATGCTCGGTGTCACACGCAGTTCTCCGACGTGCTGGGTTCCAGTGCCCCGTGGAACGGACGGGTCCACGACGTCCCTCACGAATACTCGACGTCAGTGGCCGAAGAGGTGGATACGCCTGCTGCGGTGGCGGCGCGGTTCGGACGTCACCGCGGTGGACCGCGGTGTGGGCTCCGCCGCTCCCGCCTGACCCGCGGCTGCGTCCGTGGGGCCCTGTGGCCGCGCGGTCGACTCACGTTGCGACAGTTGGGCCGACATGGCGTCACGCTCGTTGCGGATGCGCATCGTGCGGTTGCGCCGGTGTACAGCACCCCCGGCGGCCATCCACAGGCCGAGTGAGAAGAGCAGCGCGAGGGCCAGCCCCGCGCAAAAGATCATCAGGGCACTCATGGTGGCGATGTCGCTCCCGAGTACTGACACCGTGTAGTCAGGGCCACCGCCGAGGTTGTCGGAGATCGCCAGTCCTGTGAAGGCGGCCGTAGCGGCGACAAGGAGAAGTCCGAGGAAGAGCATGCAGATCACCTCCGGGTTCTACTCGGCGGTTACCCGCGGTAGGCCAGCCCTAACATCCACGGGCGCGAGCGTGCATCAACACTGGGACTTTCTGGATCCCTTCTCCGCGTGCTTCGCATCTCGGACTCAGTAGGTTGCAGCTCAGCGCGCCGCGCAGGGGTTTGCGCGGAGTGCCTCCGAGCCGGGAGTCGGAGCCGCAATCACCGAATGCCACCGGCTTCGCGCCGTCGCCGAGAGCACAGACCAAGCAGCCCTGCGTGACCGCAATGCTGCACTTCTATGCCGAAGAGGTACGACGAGCGCAGTGCGAGCCTTCCGGACTCGACGACGTCACCAACGTTCGCAGCACCCGAAAACCGAACGCGAATCGAGCCACGCCTACGACCTCAAACGCGACTACGAAGCCCCCTCGGCCGGGGTCAGTCGCCGGCGGCCAGGCAGGTCTGCTCAGCCCCTGGTCCGTGTCCCCGCGACGAAAAGGCCCGAGTCGGCGAGACCGAGTTCGGGTCGGGGCCGAACCGCACACGCTACGCGAGTCCACGCTGCTGCACCGCCTGGTCGGGATCGACCAGTGCAGTTCAGTAGCACTTTCGGCCTGAACGGCCACCCCATTGATCGCGTCCGGATCAGTGGACGCGAGTGAGCTGCGGCGAACACGGCGGGGGGAGTTCCTCGGCGGAATCCCCAGTCACCGGCTTTCTCGCCGTCGACAGGAACAACACACCTCACGGGCCTCCGGCTTGGGTGACCTCCCGGGCAGGCCACGGACGCCCGTTGGTCGTCGGGAGGCAGAGGGGCCATGATGTCCAACTACCGCACCACGGAAGGATTCTCATGCCACTGCCCCAACTCACCCCCGAGGCCCGCGCCGAAGCGCTGACCAAAGCCCTGCACGCCCGAAAAGAACGCGCCGCGCTGCTCAAAGCACTCAAGACTGGCGGCGTTTCACTGCCCGCGCTTCTGGAGCGCGAAGACGACGTCATCGCCAAGACATCCGTCCGCCGCGTCCTCGAGTCGCTGCCCGGTATCGGGAAAGTACGCGCCCGCGAGCTCCTCATAAACCTCGGCATCGCCGAGACACGCAAGGTCCAAGGCCTCGGCCCGCGACAGCGCGAACGCCTCTGCCAGCAGTTCCCTCCCTCGGACTGAACCGAACTGATGTCCTCGACACAAGCACACCCGCCACACTCCGCGCAGCCATGACGCCTCCTCGAACGGCACCCCCTCCACGGCCTCTGCCCGCGGCGCCACTGCGGGCCGCGCACGCGCCGCCCACACCGCGCACCACCGCGCAAAGCAGCCCGACCCATGTGTGCCGAGCGACCGAATCGACAGCCCTCCGCACCGACGGCTGACGGCCCGCCGGGTACGAGCTCGCCACCGGCCGGCTTGGCCCCTCAGGACGGTCTCGTCGAGCCCGCCGCGGATGCACTCCGGGCCTCCTCACGGATGGGGCCTACGACGTCGAAGGAAACAGCCCCGGCCGGGACGCGTCCCCGGCCGGGGCTGTGGCATGTGGTCGTGAGGGGTGGTCAGGGAACGTGATCAGATTGCCCGGGGTGGATCAAGACTGCGCCTCATCGGCATTCATCTGAACTTCTCCGCGCCGTCCTCCCCCCGTACGATGACTGGTGTCACGACGAGCCGTGCCGCTGCCAGTTCCACGCGCGAGTGGCACTACACGGTGCGAGGTGGGCGATGCCTGAACAGCCACAAGCCGCAAGGTCGGCAGGGGAAGCGCTCGAAGACAGCGATGGCTCAGGCGACGCGCAGTCACCAGGCCGCCCGGGCGCGGGCAGAGGGTCGGCGCGGCCCGCACCGGAAAGCAGCGTCCTCGACCGACTGGCGACTCTGCAGCGCCTGGCGGGAAACGCCACTGTTGTACGTTTTCTGAACCCTCCCACGGAGGGCGGGGCGAGGACATCGGCGGAGCGAGAAGACAGTCAAGCCAGTGACGAAGGCGCGGTTTGAGCAGAAAGCTCAAAGGGCTGGCCGGCGCTCATCGCCCGTCGCCGTCCAGCCACTTCGTCAGTGCCGGCTTCAGTCCGCCCCGCCCGGGTCGTCGAAGTTCTTGTACTTGTCGACCGGGAATCCACCCGTGATGCCGGCGACCTGTCCTGCGTCATCGCCCGTGGGCCTGTAGTGCCCGCTGTCGTTCGTCCACTTTTCCAGGACACCGTTGGTGAAAACGGCCGTCCCCGCCCAGTACACGTGCCCGTCCCCGGCTTTCTGGGCCTTGGCGAGCGCGGAATGTCCCTCTTCGTGCTCGGTGCCGACTTGCGAAGCCATGATCTTGCCCGGCTTCCGGACGGGGATGACGAAGTTGTACTTCCCGTTCGCCGGCTCAGGGGTTCCGTACTGCTTGCGACCCTCGTGAGGCGCCGCGTAGTACAGCATCGACGAGAGGTCCAGAGAGAGCTTGTACCTTCGGCCGTGACGCTGCTGGACCAGCATCTCGTTGGCGAACGCGACCGTCCCCTCCATGGGAAGGGGAAGCGATTTGTCCAGCTGGTTCTCCAGCTTGGCGGCCATGGCGTCCTTGCCCTGGGACCGCAACAGCTGAGCGGTCCGCGTGAGCGCCGCAGCGGACCGGGACGCCTCCATGTCCTCGCGGGTCGCCCGCCG
Organism: Streptomyces fagopyri; assembly: GCF_009498275.1. Classification (NCBI taxonomy): domain Bacteria; kingdom Bacillati; phylum Actinomycetota; class Actinomycetes; order Kitasatosporales; family Streptomycetaceae; genus Streptomyces; species Streptomyces fagopyri. Next base: position 189,670 of record NZ_CP045643.1, read on the forward strand.
GGTGCGCTGCACCGCCACCGCGCCGGCCGCGACGCGCTGCACGTTGTGACCACAGCCATGGCTGTGCCGGTGCCGCTCGACGTCGTTCGTCCGCCCGCCTGAAACGGTCCTCTGGATGGGCGTCGGCCCTTGCATGACCCGTTCAGCCGTGTCTACAGCGTGACGTTCGCCGGCGTCCCCCGGTTCCGAGATGCTCAGACCGGCGCCATTGTCCACGCCCGGTACGGACCCCTTCTCCTGGTCCAGCGTGTGTGCCAGCTCGTGCGCCCAGTCCTTCTGGCTCATCCCACCGCCGTCGACGATGTGCTGACCGGTGGTGAACGCCTTGGCCTCGACGATGGCCGCCGCATCGCGCGCGGCAGGTCCGTCGTGCACCCTGACACGGCTGAAATCGGCGCCGTTGAAACGTGCCTGCATCTCAGTCTGCAAGCTGGGGTCCAACTGGCGTGACGCCGACTGCAGGGCATTGTCCACCGCGACACGCTGTACCTGGGCGTGGTCCGCGTTCTCCTCCTCACGCTCGGCAGGACCGCTCCCCTTGGCCGCGACACGTTGCAGGTGGGTCAGCCAGGCGCTCGTCAGGCCCGTGCGCGGTATGTCGGCACGCGCTGCGGGTGACGGGTGTTCGCTCCTACGAGCGTGTCCGTGTCCTAGGGAATGCACACATGTCCTCTCCGAGAGCAGGGAGCTTCCGTCCCTTCCTAAGCCATCACCGAGGTTGCGGCAAGGTCCGTCCGGACAGGCTGTCGGACCTCCTGGTGCGCGTTCGGGCACACAATGGCGCCCGCTGGGTCAGATGTCCTTCGGGGCTCTTGTCGTGCACTTTGAACGCTCGACTCAAGTCTCATGAAGAGCCTTCGAGACGCGGTACCTTGAGACAGCGGTTCGCGTCGCGCGATGCCGAACCTCCCGCGCACACCATGAAGGGCCATCACCTCGTTCTCCAAGGCAACGGCTTCCTGACGCCTGTTCGTCACGGTGCAACACACGTGGAGATCTGCCCGAAGCAGCGCGTCCCTGTCCCACCCCGTTGCCCGCGTCGGCCGACCGCTCTCCAGTTCCGCGAGGCGCTCGCGGAGCCACAGAGGATCGGCCGACGCGCGGTCGAACATCACTTCGCCGAAACCAGAGGCCAGCGCCTCGCGGCTCGTGTACCGCCGCCACCGCCCGCGCAGCCCCCCGCACTTGCGTTCTCCCGCGCCCACTCCCCCGTGCGCCAAGGGACCACTCGCTCCCTGCCTGGCAGGGTAGACGCCCGGGTTCTCGCGCAGGTGGGCGATGGTCTCGGCGTGGCTGCCGCCGAAGTCCGGACGGGCCGGGTTGACTCGTCCGGTGCCGCCAGAGTGCCCGGCCGGCCCATGGGCGACAGTTTCACGCACCCCTCGGCAGCGAGCAGGGCCGTGGCGGTGAAGAAGACCGGCTCGCTCCCGATGAACTCCCGCAGCCTGCCGTCGATGCTCTCGTAGGGCATTCCCAAGAGTTCCCGCGTCGCAGACCGTCCTGTCGCAACCAGGACCGGGGTGCCGTGCCTCCCTCGAACGGGATGTCGTGACTCTCTCCTGAGAAGGTGGTGGCGGTGGCGAGGCCCCGGTCCGTGGTGCAACTGCTCGCGGTCTGCGCGGGCTATTTCATGGTCATCCTGGACGTGACCATCATCAACGTCGCCGTTCCCGTCGTGGGTCGGGAGTTGTCGGCCTCGCTCACGGAAATCCAGTGGATCACCGACGGCTACACGCTGGCTTTCGCGGGCCTGCTGCTCACCGGCGGCGCGCTCGGAGACCGGCTGGGAAACCGTCGCATCTTCTGTGCCGGGGTCGTGGTGTTCACCGTGGCTTCGGCCGGCTGCGGGCTGGCCCACCACACCGGGACCCTGGTCGCCGCCCGGCTGCTGGAGGGAGTCGGCGCGGCACTGATCGTGCCCGGCTCGCTCGCCCTCCTCCAGCAGGCCTACCCCTCGCCCGCCGAGCGCTCCCACGCCTTCGGACTCTGGGGCGCGATGGCCGGCATCGCCGCGTCCGCCGGCCCCCTCCTCGGCGGACTGCTCGTCACCACCGTCGGCTGGCGATGGGTGTTCTTCATCAACCTGCCCATCGGATGCGCCTGTCTGCTGCTGACACTGCGCCACCTGGCCCCCTCGCCTCGACACGGCGGCCGCTCCCTGGACTGGCCGGCGCAAGGTGCGATCTTCGCCACGGTGGCTCTGCTGACCGCTGTCCTGAACGAGGCCGGACGACGCGGCTGGGCGGACCCGCTGATCATCGTCGGGGCCGGCCTGTGCGTGCTGGCCGCTGCTCTCTTCGTCCTGCGCGAGCACCTGGCCCGCACTCCCGTACTGCCGCTGCGTCTGCTGCGGTCGCGTGCGCTGAGCGGCGCGGCGGTGATCGGCCTGCTGTTCAACTTCGGCTTCTACGGCATGATCTTCACCGCGAGCCTGTACTTCCAGCAGCACCGCGGCCTGAGCGCCCTGCGCACCGGGCTCGCCCTCTTCCCCGCAGTCGCCATGACGATGTTCGCCTCCGTCCTGTCCGGGCGCCTCGCGCGACGTACCGGACACCGCCCGCTCGTCGTCTCCGGCATGCTGCTGGCGGCGGCCGGTCTGGCCGGCTGGGCCGCCGCCGGGGCCGAACCGGCCTACCCGCTGCTCGTCGCACCGATGATGGCAGCCGGATTCGGCACGTCCTTCGCCCTCACCGGCTCGACCACCACCGTCATGACAGCCGCACCGGAAGGCTTCTCCGGCACCGCTTCCGCCCTGTTCAACACCACTCGCCAAGTGGGCAGCGCCGCGGGCGTCGCACTCGGTGGCTCACTGCTCGCCGCGACCGGTGACTTCACGGCGGGACTGCGAACCAGTATGGCCATCGGCGCGCTCGCCTACCTGGCAGCGGCCGCCCTCGCGCTCTGCTGCATCACGCCGAGGGAGACCCCCGACCTCACCGGCTGAAACGCAGCGGACCAGCCACCGATACGACAGCAAGCCCACCGGCTCGGAATTGACAGCGAACGAGTTTCGGCCAACATCTATCCCCGTGGCCGGTTTGTGGTGCATGGTGTGCACGCGGGCGTCGCGCCAATCCCCCGAGTGAGGCGCCCTTGTCGGGCCCTGCCGGTTTCTGCGACCGGCGGGGCCCGCCGCACCTCCCGGCTCCCCACGGGAGGCTTTGCGGCTGCTCCGGGCGAGTTGGACATTGCCTGACGTCACACCCGGGTCACTGATGGACGGCGACGACATCGCGCAGGGGCCGGTGCGACGCAGAACCCGCCGCGGGAGGGTTGCGCGCGTCGCGCTGACCGAACCTCGAACGATCCCCGCGGCCCGTGCGTCACAGGAGCGAGCACCCGCGTGCGGTGCTCGTACACCGGAGGACGGGGCGGAGATGCGCAAGGGGATCGTGGCGCTGGCGGTGCTGGTCGGGCTGACGGCGGTGGGGTGTGGTGACGGGAGCCGGGGCGGGGTCGTGATCACGGGCACACCTCCGGCCACGCCGTACGCCGGGCCGCTGGACGTGCCGTTCAAGGAGAACGCCGACGAAGGAGTACACGAGGCCGAGGAGGCTTCGGGCGCGGCCGGACGGGCGCTGGAGTGCGACGGCGAGATCCACGAGGGCAGTGGCGGCGGGAGGTGGAGCGAGGGGGACGGTGGCTCGACGCCGGAGGAGGGTCTGCGCGCGTACTTCGACATCGAGCAGCCCGAGGTGCCCGACAGCGGATACCGTGTCGAGCGCAAGGAAGACGGCCGGGTCCTGTTCTCGTACGACGTCGACGGCCGGACCAAGGTCGCCGTGGTCGTCGCCGAGGACCAGCCGCACCGTCCGGGCTGGGGCCCGGACACCGCCGCTTCCTGCGACCCGGCGGAACTCCCGGCAAGCTACACCGACTCCAGGTACGAGATCTGGACCGACCGGAGCGGCCGGCGCCTGCCGACCACGACGGTGAGCAGTTCGGCCGGGCCGGAGCACTGCGACTGGGAGAGTGCCCACTTCCTCCAAACGGGCCGGGCCATGGGCGGAAAGCAGTACGCCCGCGATCCGCGCGGGGTGCTCGGAGACGCGTTGCTGACGTCGGCGTACGACGGGCACGCGCACCTGCCCGCCGATGCCCGGGACACGGGCTACCGCTTCAAGGGCTGGGTACTCTGGCTGGCAGTCGACAAGTCGACGGCTTACGTCCGTACCCCGCACGGGGTGGAGGCGTGGCCCGAGACGAAGGGCACGGTGGGCTGTCAGTGAGGTGTCGTCGGCTCATGTCCAGCGCGGCGAGCAACTGCCAGAGGACGGTGGGCCATTGTGAGCGTGGGCGGCACGATGGTCGTGTTCGATCTCGCGGCCCCCCATGCTGCCGGGCGGGGCCGATGGCCCGTGTGTCGCGGTCCGTGGGTCGTCGTCCGCTTGCCCGCCCTGAACCGCACCCTCAATCGAGAATCACCAAGCCGAACTCACGCAGTCGCGGAAGGCAGACCTTCAGGCACGCTTCCAGAGAGACGGCGTCGGTGCGAACCAGGAGATCATCCCGAAACGGAGCGCCGCTCGCGACGAAGGTCCAGGGTCGCTTCGCCTCGCGCATACGCTCGGCGTCGACCTTGAACAACACCGTCACACCCTGCTCGGCCAACGACTCCATGACCCGCGCTACGTCCATCGCATCCCCAACTCCAGCCTGAAATCGAGTAGCCAGAAGGCCACATGGCCTCTCACGTCATCGGCTCGACCTCTTGGAACCGTAAGGTGCCCACCGCTTCGCCACCACCCGCGCCCGAGCCGATGATCCGGCCGAGGCGGGATGGCCTCGACAAGGACAGCAGGTCAGCGGAGGTCAGCCGAGTCGTCACGCACTTCGGCGGAACGCGGCGCGGTCAGACGGGCGTCGGGGTGTCCCGCACGGTGACGTTGGCGTGGCTCTCCTGGAAGCTCTGGTCCGAAACGAGGGTCAGCCGGGCCGTGGACTGGAACTCCGGCAGGGTCGTGGAGCCGCAGGAGACCATTGTGGTCCTGAGCTTGGCGAGGGTCAGGGCGACCCCTTCGTTCAGGTCGCCCGCGTAGGGGACGTACCCGTCCACGCCTTCCTCGAATACCAGTCCCTGACCTCCCTGGCCGTAGCGCTGCCAGTTACGCGCCCGGTTCGAGCCCTCCCCCCAGTACTCCTTCACGAAGCCGTCGCGGGTGGGCAGTTTCGCGCCGGCGGCCTGGTCGAAGCGTGCGAAGTAACGCCCCATCATCACGAAGTCGGCCCCCATCGCCAGCGCCAGGGCCACGTGGTAGTCGTGTACCAGTCCACCGTCGGAGCAGACCGGCACGTACTCGCCGGTGCGCTCGCGGAAGGCGTCTCGGGCGGCCGCGACGTCCAGCACGGCGCTGGCCTGGCCTCGGCCGATGCCTTTCTGGTCCCGGGTGATGCAGATGGAGCCGCCGCCCACCCCGACCTTGACGAAGTCGGCTCCCGCCTCGGCGAGAAAAGTGAACGCCTCCCCGTCGACCACGTTGCCGCCGCCGACCGGGACCTCCGGATAGTGCTTCTTCACCCAGGACAGAGCCCGCGCCTGCCAGTCGCTGTAGCCGTCGGACGAGTCGAAGCACAACGCGTCCACGCCTGCCTCCAGCAGGGCCGGGACGCGCTCTTCGTAGTCGTGGGTGTTGATACCCGCGCCCACGCGCAGCCGCTTGGCAGCGTCCACGACCTGGTTCGGGAACCGCTTGTTGTCCGCGTAGTCGGAACGGAACACCAGATGGTGCAGGTGACCCTCGCCATCCAGCACCGGGAGGCAGTCCAGCCGTTCGTCCCACATCCGGGCATTGGCTTCAGAGAGCGTGATGTCCGGCCCGCCGTGGGCCAGGTCGGCGACAGCGGTCATCCGGCCACTGACCGGCCCGTCCAGATCATGACGCTGAGGGTGGAAGTCCCGGGAGGTCACCAGGCCGAGCAGCCGGCCGGTGGCGGTTCCGTCATGGGTGACCGCGGCGGTGCTGTGACCGGTGCGGCGCATCACCTCGACCAGGAGGCTCAGGCTGTCGTCGGGAGAGACGTTGGTGTCGCTGGTGACGAACCCGGCCTTGAAGTTCTTCACCTTCCGGATCGCGGCCGCCTGGTCCCGGATCGGCTGGTTGTGGTGCAGGAAACTCAGACCGCCGTTGCGCGCGAGCGCGATCGCGAGATCAGTGGTGCTGACGGCCTGCATGATCGCGGACGTGAGCGGGGACCGCAGCTCGATCGCCGACGTCTCTCCCACGACATGCCGCACCAAAGGTGTGCGCAGGTCGACCGTCTCAGCGGTGCAGTCGGTCCGCGTCCGGTTCGGCAAGAGCAGGAATTCGTTGAACGTCCGCGAGACCTCGGCGATGATCTGTGCCACTCGTTCCTCCTGACCCGTCGGCCGGGGCCCGACTGCCCCGCCGTGAGGATCGCCCCCTGTACCAGGGCCCGGGCAGGCAGAGATCGGCACAGCAGTCGTGGTCATGCCTCAACTGCGGCAGAGCCCTGACCGGCCCGTGGATCGAACCGGGGGCGGTCGTGACCTGGCACCCTATCGATTCGCTCAGCCGCTGCACCAATCGCGCCGACACCGACAGCCGCAACTCCGGGTCGCCGCTTCGGTTCATCGGCCAGGGCCACGAGTACGCCACTTCCGCGGTATCTGCTCGGCCGACAACATCCCCTGGCCGGCCGACGACGGCATGCGGTGATCGTCACCACGACAGGCGTACGGACGGTCCCGGTCGCGTCGGCCGGGACCGCGCCGGGTGCGAGAACGGTGTCCTGGCCGAGCGGCACGACGAGACAGCGCGGACCGTCGCGACGCCGCAAGGAGCCCGGCCGCGACGGAGTCGAGGAAATCTGACCGGCAAGGCAGTCGAACTCCCCTCCGTACCCGTCTTTACGGGGGAACGAGGGAGGGCACAGTTGAACGCCGACGAAGAACGCCAGTTCCGCGAGTTCGTGGCGGCACGGTCGAGATCGCTGCTGCACACGGCATACCTGCTGACCGGTGACTGGGAACAGGGCCGCGATCTGCTGCAGACCGCGCTCGCCTCCACCGCGCGGCGTTGGTCGCACCTGCGGGACCGGCAGCAGCCGGAGATCTACGTGCGCCGGGCGCTGTACCACGCCCAGGTGGACCGCTTCCGCCTGCTCAGCTGGGGACGGGAGACGGTCACCGACGCCCTGCCGGACCAGCCGTCCACACAGGCCGCGGACTGGGCCGACACCGTGGTCCAGCGACAGGACATCATGGCCGCGCTGCGACGGCTGCCCAAGCGCCAGCGCGCGGTGATCGTGCTGCGCTACTTCGAGGACCGGCCGGACAGCGAGATCGCCGAGATCCTGGGCGTCACCCCGGGAACGGTCCGCAGCCAGACCCACAAGGCACTCGTCTCGCTGCGTACCGGCTTGGCCGACGCGGGGCTGTCGACCACCGCCTCCCCCACCCCCGGAAAGGGCGTCAGCGCATGAACGACTCGACCGAACACCCGCTGGACGACACGTTCCTGCGCGATGCCTTGCACACCCACGTTCGGGAGAGTGGTGGACCTGCCGCCGGTTCCCATCTGGTCGGCCTGGCCGACGGCGCGTTGAAGGCCGCACGACGGCGGCAGCGGCTGGCCCGCGCCGGGGCCGCCATCGCGGTCGCCGCCGTGGCCGCCACCGCCTGGGTGGCCGTCGCCGACGGCGCGGCCAGGCCCGCGCACGTGGTTCAGCCCGCCGAGGGGGGCACCGGGAAGGTGGCCCTGCTGTCGATCCTGCCGGTCACCTCCTCCACGGAACGTGCCTGCGCCCCTGGCAGCGGCGGCTACACCGTGCACGCGAGCGCGACCCACTCCTCGCTCTGCATCCGCGCCGACCGGGCCGGCGGCATGACCGACGTCCGGGTCGCCTCCGCGAAGGCCGAGAAAGGCAGCGTCGAGGGCGCTTGGCAGGTGGAGGTGAACCTCGGCGCTGCCGACCGGACTCGTTTCGCCACCCTCACCGGGTCCGTCGCCAAGGCCCCCTCTCCACGCAACGGACTCGCTCTCGTCGTCGACGGCAGGCTCCGGGGCATGCCCTACGTGGCCGCCTCGATCACCGGGGGCCGCCTTGAGATCGTCGGGGCCTTCGACGGCGACCTCACCAGTGCCGCCGCCCATGATCTCGCCCTTAGGCTGGATCCCCGCGGGTGATTCCCTACGTCGCGAACCGCGCCGACAGTCGAGGCACGTCAATGCCTCGCGCCTCGCCCAACTCCCCCACGCGCCCGCCGTGTCCACGTCGTCGACCGGAACTCCCGCCGCGGCGTCGACCGGCGCCGCGTGTTCCGCACCGTCGCGGCGCCGCGTTGTCGTTGATGGGTGCGACGAGAAGGAGACGACCCCGGGCTTCCTCAGCAACGAGATCGCGCACCGCGCGCAACCCGCAGACCGGCGAACCGCCTGAGATCCCGGCCGGGTACGGCATCAAGGTCTCCCTGCTCCGAGCCCAAGGAAGCCGCCAAGGGTAATTGACCGCCAACTCGCATCGTCCGCACAACAGTTGTCCCGGCTCTAAGAGAGCATCTGATCAGTATTCACGCTGATGTGAGTGGGATGCCCGTTTCGATTCGCCAGGTTGGTGCGGATTCTCCGGTCAGTTCGCGGGACATTTTGTTAGCCATCGCCCAGTGGATCATCGCCTTCGACCTCTGCGGGAGGGCTTCGTAGTCTCGCGCCAGGCGACGGTGCTGCATGAGCCAGCCGAAGGTCCGCTCGATCACCCACCGCTTCGGCAGCGGCTCGAACCCCTTCGCCCGCGGCCGCTGAACGACCTCGACATCGATGCCGAGTCCGGCGCCGTGGTTGAAGATGCTGTTCTGATAACCGCCGTCGGCCCAGACCTTGGTGACGCTGGGATGTGCCGCGGCCAGGTCATCGAGCAGGACCTTGCCGCCGGTGGTGTCGTGCACGTTGGCGGCGGTGACCACAACGGCCAGGACCAGACCGAGCGTGTCCGTGATCAGGTGTCGCTTGCGGCCTTTGATCTTCTTGCCGGCGTCGATGCCCTGGCTGGTCTCGGCGACGTTTGCAGAGGTCTTCACGCTCTGCGCGTCAACCACGGCCGCGGTGGGCTCCGCGCGGCGTCCGTGAAATCGGCGGGTCTTGTCACGTAACAGGTCGTGGACCTGCTGGGTGGTGCCGTCGGTTTCCCACTTCGCGTAGTAGTCGTACACGGTCTTGTAGGGCGGGAAATCGTGCGGCAGATACTCCCACGGGATGCCGGTGCGGTTGACGTAAAGGATTGCGTTGACGATCTCTCGCAAGTCGTGCACCCGAGCCGCTGTGCCAGGCCCCGTCCGTCTCGCCCGCCAAGCGGTGAAGACCGGTTCGATCAAGGCCCAGCGGGCGTCGGACACGTCACTGCGGTACGGGCGACGAACACTCACACCTCATCCAACGACCACCAACGACGTCAGTCACAAAATCACCCCAGAGCATCAGCTACCTAGATCAGATGCTCTCTAAGGAATTTCGTCCTCAGGACGGCGGAACACCGGCCACAAAGCTCACTCGCCGTCCGGATCGCCCTGGGCGAGGCGGGAGAGGTGGTCCCACTCCTCTAGGGCGGCGAGCCGACCGGCGAATTCGGTGCGCAGAGCGTCCACGCCGCCCGTACCGAACACCACGCGCAGCGGCGGGGTGGGCGCGTCGGCAAGAGCCAGGACGGCGTCGGCGGTCGCGGCGGGATCTCCGGGTACGAAACCGCCGGCCTGCGCACCGGCGTAGAGCGCCTCGCGCGCGTGTCGGTAGGCGGGGTCCTGCCGAGCCTGGGGAGAGGCGGACGCCAGGTCCGTGGGGAACATGATCGGTTCGATGAGCGTGACATGGATCCCGTATGCCGCGACCTCGGCCGCGAGTGACTGGCTCATCGCCTCCAGTGCCCATTTCGAGGACTGGTAGATGCCCAGCGACGGGTAGGCCACCAGACCACCGATCGAGGAGACCTGCATGATGTGCCCGGCGCGGCGCTCGCGCATACCGGGCAGTACGGCGCGGGTGGTCCACAGTGCGCCGAAGTAGTTGACGTCGATCTGGGCCCTGACCTGGTCGTCGGTAACCTCCTCGACGGCTCCGACCAGCATGTGTCCGGCGTTGTTGACGAGCACGTCGATGCCCCCGAACCGGATCTCGGCGGTGCTCACGGCGTCGGTGACGGCGACCGTGTCCGTGACATCGAGCTCCAGCGCGAGGACCTGGTCGCCATACCGGTCGGCCAGGGGGCGCAGCGCCTGCGCGTTGCGGGCGGTGGCCGCGAGCCGGTCGCCACGGGCGAGGATCGCCTCGGCCCAATACGCGCCCAGGCCACGGGAAGCACCCGTGAGGAACCAGGTCCGGGGGTTTTGAGAAGCGCTCATGGAAGATCTCCGAAGGCTCGTTGATCGGGTGGTTCCCGATGCCTGACCAGGGTGCTTCCGCAGCGCCGACGCAACCAGAGTCGGCTTACCCAGGGACCGGGAGTCTCTGGCTGCGGCTGTGGCGGGGGCGCACACTCGGACCATGGACACGCAGCAGCTCGCCGATTTTCTCCGGGTGCGACGGGAGGCACTGGGCCCGCAGGACGTCGGACTGCCCGGTACGAGCAGGCGCCGCACGCCTGGTCTGCGGCGTGAGGAGGTCGCGCGGCTGGCCGACATGTCCACCGACTACTACACCCGCCTGGAGCAGGTCCGCGCACCCCAGCCGTCACCGGCCGTGCTGCGCGCGCTCACCCGCGCGCTGCGCCTGACGCTGGACGAACGCGACCACCTCTTCCGCCTCGCGGGGCACGAGGTACCGGATCGTCGCCGTGCCGACGACCATGTCTCGCCCGTCCTGCTCAGCATCCTGGACCGGCTGATCGACGTACCCGCCCAGGTCATGACCGACCTTGGCGTCACCCTCGTCCAGAACCACCTCGCGCGTGCGGTCTTCGGCGATCTCACCCGTCTTGGCGGGCCGACCGCCAGCGTCATCCACCGGTGGTTCACTGATCCGGAGGCCAGGGCCGGCTACCCCCTCCAGGACCATGACCGAGAATCGCGCGTACTGGTCGCCGACCTGCGTGCCGCGGTCGTCCGTCGCGATGACGCGCCTGCCCGCCTGCTGGTACGCCGTCTCCTGCGCGACAGTGCCGAATTCGCCGCGCTGTGGCCCCTGCAGGATGTCGGTGTGCTGCGCGGGCGCCGCAAACGTGTTCGGCATCCCGACGTGGGCCTTCTCGAACTGGACTGCCAGGCACTTGTGGACGAGGACCGCACCCAGGTCCTCGCTCTCTTCGCTCCCGCCCCGGGCACGCCCGCTGCCGAACGTCTCGCCCTCTTGGGTGTCATCGGTGCACTCCAAGAACCAAGTCCCTTGTGAAACAGGCGGAGTCGAAGCGCGGTGCCGACAACTCGGCCGACTTCACCGTCTGAAAGCCCGCATCAACCACTCAGAGGCCGCTCCGTCAGTGGGAGGACCCCAACTGACGGACAGCGCACCGGAAAACGGTGGACCCGGCGAAATCATCCGTCGGGCCACGGTCGCCTGATGCGTGTCAGGATCGCCGTGGATCCGACAGATTGACCCGCTTCAGCACCGGCCACCGCACAGCACGCTCCCGATGGTGGTCGTGCAGCGCAGCCAGTGCCTCGAACAGGGCAGGATCAGTCACTGATCCGAACTCGCTGCCGACGGCCGGGGTCAGCCGGCTGCTCGACACCGCGGCGCCACCCTCCCCGGGCGAGAAGCCACCCCAGGACGGCTCCCACGACGTACCAGAACAGGTCGGGCGCGTTGAAGGTCGCCCCGAAGAGCGGTTGCAGAACAGTGGGGATCCCCGCGATCTGCGACAGCTCCACAGCCCAGCTGAATCCCAACGCGACACCGGCGGCGACAGCGGGCCGCAGTCGCGGCGCCATCGTGACCACAACGGCACACGCCAGCACCGTATAGAGAGCGTCCCCCGTGTACTTCGCGAAGTCGCCGCCGGTCCACGACCGGACGCCGAGACCCGCCGCGACGGTCACCCCCGCCGCACCGAAAGCCCACCACCGTCTGTTCATTCACCGGCACTCTACGCGCTGCGCCGAACCCCGGGGGTTCCGGATACGGGCGCACGAGTCTCTCACGTATACCGAGGCTCGAAAAGAGTTTAAGGTAGCCTTTGGTTTCCTGGTATAGAATGAGGTCATGACAGAAAAGGATGAGCCAGTGGCCATCGACCCGAATCGGCCGATGGACATCCTCGATGCGGCCTGCCCGAGTCGCGACGTGTTCGTGAACCTGGCGGACAAGTGGGCGCTGCTGATGCTGGCGAGCCTGCGCGAGCTCGGGGCCCAGCGGTACTCCGGGCTGCAGCGCACCCTCGGCGGGATCAGCCGGAAGATGCTGTCCCAGACCCTGCGCACGCTGGAACGCGACGGACTGGTGCTGCGCAGTGTGGACCCCCAGGCGAGCCCGCCCCTGGTGATGTACGGGCTGACCGACCTCGGCGGCGAGATCGCCGAGGAGACCAAGGCTCTCTGCGCCTGGACCGAGAAGCGGGCGGCCCAGGTCCACGCCGCGCGCGTCACCTACGACGAGCGCCACAGCGCCGACCAGGTGGTCCGAGCCGACTCCTGAGCGCGGTGGCCGGGACCGTTTCCGGCACCTTCCGGCGTGCGGTCAGGTGCCGAGCAGAGCGGTGATGCGGTCCAGGCACACCTGGTAGAAGCCGCCCACACCGGCTGCCGCCTCGTCCCCGAGGACGCCGGGGACAGGCTCGAATGACCCGGTCCACTCGATCGCCGACCGGTCCGGCCCCTCCTCGACGACCGTGATCCGGGCCGTGAAGTCACGGACCGGGAGCGGTCCGGGGTCGTCGAAGCGGTAGTGGTGGAACCGCTTCCCCTCGTCGAGCAGCCGCTCGACCAGCCGTCCGCCGTCGTGCAGGGTCAGGGTGCGGGTCCGGCGGCCGGTGTCCGCGACGGTCCCGGCGATGCCGGGCATCCAGGACTCCACGGAGTAGAAGTCTCCGATGAGACCCCACACCGTGGATGCGGAGGCTGTGTACTGCTGCTTCTTGCTGAAGGTCGTCATGAGCTCGTTCTCGGGTCGATGGTGGGGTGAGCCGGACGGGGCCGGGCCGAGCGGTGGAGTCGTGCGGTCCGGGTGGCGCGGTGATGCACCGCTGCCGCGGCCGGGTCTCCTCATATGTCGGTGATCCGGAGGCCCGCGTGGGCCTTGTAACGGCGGTTCACCGAGATGAGGTTGGCGACCAGGGCCTCGACCTGGTGGGCGTTGCGCAGCCGGCCGGCGTACACGCCGCGCAGCCCGGGGATGCGGGCAGTCAGTGCCCGCACGATGTCGGTGTCGGAACGGGTGTCCCCGAGGACGAGGACATCGGTGTCGATGGTCTCGATCGCCGGATCGGTGAGCAGCACCGCCGACAGGTGGTGGAAGGCGGCCGTCACTCGTGAGTCCGGCAGGAGCGCGGCGGCCTGTTCGGCCGCGCTGCCCTCCTGCGGGCGGATGCCGTACGCGCCTTTGGCGTCGAAGCCGAGCGGGTTGACCGAGTCGATGACGAGTTTGCCCGCCAGTTCCCCACGTAGTGCCGCCAGGGTGGCCGCGTGCCCCTCCCAGGGCACGGTGACGATCGCGATGTCGGCCCCCCGGGCCGCCCGGGCGTTGTCGAAGCCGGTGATTCCGAGGCCGAGTTCGGCGGCCGCGGCCTCGGCACGTTCCGTGGTGCGCGAGCCGATGGTCACCTGCTGGCCGGCGAGAGCCAGCCGGTAGGCGAGTCCGCGGCCCTGCGGTCCGGTGCCGCCCAGGACGGCGACCACCTGCCCGGACACATCCAAGGGGGGCGTCCCGGGGAGCGGCTGCTCGGACGGCGCTGTCGTCGGGGGGACGTCAGTGGCATGAAGACCTTGCGGGAGTACGTCATCACGCCCGGCCGGCGGGCGGCCTCCCGGACTGTGTCCCTGACCCGTCCAGCGGTGCTGCCTCAGGTCGGCGAGGTCGGTGCCGCGGGCCGACAACAGCACCGTGGCTCCGCCGACATCGCGGGAGGTCTCGTTGACGGCCCTCTTCAGGGCGCGCCGCACGCTGTTGGCGGCCGAGCGGCCGGATGCCTCTGCTTCGGGCGAACTGGTCATGGTGCTCCGGGACTTCCTGTGGGGTCAGATGTCATCTGCGAGCGACTCGCAAGAGAGGGGAGGGCGCACGGCCGGTCCGAACAAGCCGATCGGGGAATGCGTGGGGGTACGTCGATGTGCGCGGTGCCACTGGGGCACGGAGGCACCGTCCGCCCGCATGTCGTCCCGTGCCCGCCGAGCCGGCCGTGACGCCGGTCCGGTTCACCGTGGGTCCCGGTCGGGCGGCGTCGGCCGCCGCACTCGACTCGGGAAGCGGGCCGAGGTCAGGCCTCGTCCGCGACGGGTTCCAGGACGAAGAGCGGGATGTCACGCTCGGTCCCGGCCCGGTAGTCGACGAACGGCGGGTACGCGGCGTCCGCACGCTTCCACCAGGCGGCCTTCTCCTCGCCCCGCAGCTCCCGCGCGATCATGTCGCGTTTGACCGCATGGTCCTGCACCTCCACGAGAGGGTGCGAGACGACGTTGCGGTACCAGGACGGATGGGTGTCGGCGCCTCCGTTGGAGGCGGCCACCGCGTACGAGCCGTCGTGCTCCACCCGCATGAGGGGCATCTTGCGGATCTTGCCGGACTTCACGCCCTTGGTGGTCAGGATGATGACCGGCAGGTCCAGGAAGGTCCCGCCCTCCGCGCCGTCGGTGGCTTCGTATTGCGCGACCTGTTCGCGCACCCATTCGGTGGCGCTCGGCTCGTACTCACCGTTCAGAGGCATTGATCGTGCTCCTAGTCGTTCTTCACCGCGGGCCGTGAGGATCTTCACGACCCGGAGGCGGCTAAATTCTTGGTACCGGTCGGGCGCCGGTACAGGTCAGGCGGTGGCCAGTGCGGCGTGGCCCGCAGCGAGCGCCGCGGCCTGTGCGGCGACGCGTGCTCCGAGGTGTTCGGCGGTGGCGATGTCGGCTTCGTGCACCGTCTCCACGCCGCCGTCCTGAGGGGTCTGAGCTCCAGCGCCGACCCAGAAGCCGAGACGGTTGAGGTCACTCTCGCCGGCCTGGAGGGCGTTCCAGCCCGGAGCCAGGCCCAGCCCCACCCAGATCATGTGGTGCTGCGCGGCGAAGGCGGCCAGGAAGTTCAGCGTGTTGAGCTTGTCGCCGCTTTTGGAGGCGGAGTTGGTGAAACCGGCCGCGATCTTGTCCGCCCATGTTCCGCGGAGGTACCGGCCGCTGCTGGCTTCCGCGAAGGCATGGAAGCCGGCGGACGCGCCGCCCATGTAGGTGGGGGTCCCGAAGATCACGGCGTCCGCGGTGTCGAGCAGACTCCACTGATCCTCGGTGATGGTGTCCACCGCGACGAGGTCCACCTGTGCGGCGGCCTTTCCCGCTCCGCGGCCGACCGCTTCGGCGAGAACCGCGGTGTGACCGTATCCGGAGTGGTAGGCGACGACGACGCGTGTTTCCGGGGATGCAGCCTGAGACATTCAAGACTCCTTAGTAGGTGTGGTTACCAAAGTAGACCACATCTTTTTAGGTGTCCATACGTGGAAAAGAGGCTGTGTTTCCACTGGGGTGCGGCCTAGTGGGGCGAGAGCACGCCGGAGCGGAAGCGGTGGCGTTTACGGGTCCGGTGGAACCGGTGATGGCGCCCCGGGCGGGACGCCTCGGTCGGCAGGTTCACCGCGCTCGTCGGCTCGTAGGAAGTGAGGGTGCCGAGGCGGCGAAATGCTCTGGCCGGGCGGACGCACCCGTCGGTCAGGGAAAAGATTGGGGTACGCGGCGCCCGAGCACTCCCACCGGCCGGCCCCTTCCTCGCCGTCGAACTCACGGACGGGAACGTCCCGCTTCACACCGCCGTCTCGTAGTTCGGCATGCGGGTGAGCGGCCACGTTCCCGTGCCAAGTGGGCACACTCTCGCCCCCGTTGGAGGCGACGACCGCGCACACACCGTCGCGATCGATTTCCATGAGGGGCCTCTTTGGCAGCTCGCTGGACCTGGCACCGACTGCCGGCAGGACGATCACGGGGCGGCCCTGGTCGCCTCGCATCGGCCGCCCAGCATAAGAAGTGCGGGCAAGTGGCTCGTACGTCTGCGACGTCAGCGGACGGTAGCGCACGGGGGCGTGGGGCGCTGGAGTCGTGGCCGAGGGGCCATCGAGTGGCCGATCGGGCGTGAGATTGGGCCTCGGAATCCGAGATCCCACATATGCCCGGACTCGGCAGTTGTCCTTCGACATCGAAGACAGTCGCCTGCGGCGGCCTGATCCCGGGCGACTGGTTGGATGCCAATGGTGCCCATGGGTGCGGCTGGTCTCAAGTGAGCCAGGCGTGCTGTCTCGTGAGGTTGGCGCCGCTAGGCGGAACTGGTGGCGCTGGTCGGCAGAGCCTGCTGACAGAGCGCTACCAACACAGCGTGCAGGGGCTGGTCCTCTGCATCCTCCTCGGCCTCGTCGACCAGTTTTGCGAGGGCTTCGCCGAGTTCTCTTGCCTTCGTGGGGCTGAGACGCAGATGGCGCAGTGTCAGGTGGGTGTCGGCGGGTGAGAGGCCCAGTTCCTGGGCGACCGCGGCCAGCATCACGGCGCTGCCTGCCACTTGAGGTTCGGCGACGACGATGTGGCGGCCCACGCGCTGGTAGTACTGCTCGGTACCGCCGCGGACCTGACGGGTCTCGGCGACGTGTACCAGCCCGGCTTCGCGGAGCACTTTGAGGTGGTGGGCCACGTTGCCCTTCTTCGCGTCGAGTCGCGCCGCAAGCTGCCTGATGGTGGCAGGCTGACGGCCCAGAGCGAGGAGCAACCGCTGACGCAACGGGTTGGCGAGTGCCGCGAACTGCGCGGGCGCGACGATCTCCAGAACATCCTCATTGAGAGGCAAAGAGGGAAGGTGATCACGCATACCAAAAGTGTCTAAACTCTTTGACGCTTTCGCAAGGGCGGTGCTCTACTCCCTGCCATGACCACTACAACGAAGCCTCCGCCGGCTCCTGTCATCGACGAGACAGCCCGGCTCCTGATCGAGCACTACGTTTTCCCCGAGATAGCCGAGCAGCTCGCCGGCCTGCTGCAACGACGCCTCACCGAGGGCGCCTACGACGTAGACGACGCCGAGGAACTCGCCCGTCTGGTCACCGCGGACCTGCAGTCCGTCAACGGCGACCGCCACCTGCGACTGAAGCATCACGCCGATCCGATCCCCCCGAAGGAGGGGGCGGCCACCTTGGACGCCATGCGCCGGGACTTCGCAACCTCGCTGGGCGGTGCACCCCGGGTGCAGTTGCTGGACGGAGAGGTCGCCGTGGTGGAGCTGGCACCGATGCTCTTTCCGCTGGAGTGGGCCGCCGAACCGCTGAGCGCGGCGCTCACCCTGGCCTCCAGCGCCCAGGCGCTGATCATCGACCTTCGTGCCAACCGGGGCGGCGACCCGGACACGGTCGCCTTCGTCTGCAGCTACCTACTCGACGAGCGCACCCACCTCAACACCATGCAATGGCACGGCGGCAAGCGCACCGAGCAGTCGTGGAGCCTGCCGCACGTTCCCGGCGCACGCTTCGGCGGCACCAAGCCGTTGTATGTGCTGTCCAGCGACAGCACCTTCTCCGCCGCCGAAGAGCTGGCCTACGACCTCCAGCAGCTCGGTCGCGCGATCGTCGTCGGCGAGCGTACCCGCGGCGGCGCACACCCCTGCAACGGCTGGACCGTGCACCCACACCTGGAAGCCACCATCCCCGTCGGGCGCGCCATCAACCCCGTCTCCGGCACGAACTGGGAAGGCACCGGTGTGCAGCCGGACATCCCCGTCGCTGCTGCTGACTCCCTCGCCCACGCACACGCGCTGGCCCTCGCCCGGCTGGCAGGCTGACCCGGTCCAGGTCATCGACAGCACTGCGCGCAGCGCCCCCCTGCCCACGCCGACGGCTGAATCGGACGGCGGAGGCCCCAGCCTCCGGCGGCCCCCGCGTGCTCACCCCGCACGATCAGGTTCACTGTCACAGAACCGAAAGGGCTGGGGCCGCTGCCACCTTCCCCTCGGACGGCCTGGGTAGGACCGGCGGGGCGCAGCTGGGTGCCGTCCTTGAGGTGTGCGAGTCGGCCAGTGGCGAGGCTGGTGCCTTCCTGGTCCGCGATGACCTACAGGGACAGGTGGTCCTGCTCGTACCAAACGGCACGTAGCCCGTGCCGCTGCGGCCGGGCCTGCGCCGGTCCGCCCTCTGCGTGTCGTCTCCTCGCTTACCGGTGAGGTCACCTGTACGCGGCCTGACGGCGTCCGCCTCGCCATTGACGGCCACGCCGACTCCGCCGGCCTGACCAGAGCGACCCGTCGCGCGGTGATCCTGATGGCGAGACCAGACACGCCCTTCTCATCACGGCGGCGGCCGCTGTGACATCGGCACTGTGTTGTCTGGCGGGTATGTGCTCCTCGCCCTGGGGGTGTTGGCGTGCCTGAGAGTCACACGATGCAGAAACCGGTGTTCTTGAGGGCCTGGTTGATCTGCTTGCCCTCCGCCTCAGTGGTGGTGGCGTCTTTGTAGGTGAAGCGTTGCGAGGCAAGGTGGTCGAGGCGCTGCGCACCGCCGTTGATGGCGCTGCACTGGTTCCGGGCGGCGTCGATGACCTTGTCTTCGTAGCGGGCGGCGGCCGGGGCAGCGGCGGCCAGGGCGCGGAGCAGTCGGGCGCGGGCGGCACCGGTCGGCCTCGGTGGGATGCCGGTTGCCTTCGCGAGGGCGTCGGCGCTCGACGTCGCGGCCGCAGCGGTGGCCTGCTTGCTGGCCACCGTGCTTGCCTTGTCGGGCTTGCCGTCGGCCTTGCTGGTGCCGTCGTCGCAGGCGGTGAGCGCGGCGGCCGTCGCGAGCAGGATGACGGCGGGCAGGGTGGCGCGGGTCTTCAAGGTCCCCCCATGGGATCCGAGTTGAGTGAACATCATGTCGCGAGGCGGGGTGCGGCAGATGCGTAGGTAGAGGGTCGTACGTTACAGGGCTACAACATCCACGGACGGGGCCGGTGCGGTTGACCCAGGCGGCGAAGGATCGCTGGTAGAAGAGGGTGAAGGGGTGAATTCCCTCCTCTCGCCCGGCACCCGCCCCTGCTCCGCCGCGAACGGTCCGGAGGCGAGCAGCGTAGTCGAACCCGACGATCACCTCGGACCACCTCGAAGCGCCGTTGACGTGTGCCGCGAACGGCTCCTCAGCGAACACCTCTGGCCCCCCGGATGCGCTCGATGATGGCGCCGGTGAAAGGGTGACTCAGCCGTATATCGACCCGGTAGCCGGCCATGGCGGTGGCCGTGACAGGGCAGATCAGCAGGTGGGACCTGCCGGTGCCGGAGTCGCCGATCGGGCAGAGAGGGTCGCCCTCGCGGATCCCCTCGCCGGCAGTACGTAAGAACGGAGACCAGGTGTCCATGAGGTCTGGCATCAGTTCTTGATCAAGGTGTCTTGAAATGTTGGTGAGAACCGGCAGCACTCCAGGAGACTGCCGGGAGGTGTCCCCGCCGAGGGACATGATTCAGGCAGTAGACCTGAGACCGGAGCTGTTGCCCCTGCCCGTGAGTCGGCAACGGCTGGAGGAGCTGTGTACGGGGATCGAGCGCAGCACTGACGTGCCGGCATCTCGCCCCGAGGCGGGCGGCGGGCGGCGGGCGGCGGGGCAATCGCGGCCTTCACCGTGATGACTGGACACGACTACGAGGCTGTTGACTTCGCCGAGTACGAAGGCAGCAGGACTCTGTAGGAGTTCGCGCGGGAGGCTGGAGGAGGCCGGACGTGCCGCCACGGCCGTCCCGCGTGAAGGCGAAGCTCGGCGAGCGGCCCGTGACCGAACTGGCACGGGACCTGGGGATGAGTCAGCCGCAGGCGTCCAAGCACCTGCGGGTGCTCCGCGAGGTCGGGCTGGTGCGGGTCCGCGAGGCGGGCAAGCAGCGACTGTACGGCCTGGACGCCCGCGGGCTGCGACCGGTCCACGAGTGGGTGGGCGGCTTCGAAGAGTTCTGGAACGAGACCTTCGACCGGCTCGACGAGTACGTACGAGACCTCAAACAGGCGAGGCAGGAGGAACCACCGGATGACGACGAGTAGCGGCGGCGAGGCCGACCGCATGACCACGGACCGGGAGATCGTGGTCTCCCGGGCCATCGGCGCCCCACGGGAGCTGGTGTTCCAGGCGTTCACTCAGGTTCGGCACCTGTCGCGGTGGTGGGGACCGGAAGGGTTCTCGACCACGACGCGGTCCTTCGAGTTCCACGCGGGCGGGGCCTGGGACTTCGTGATGCACGGGCCGGACGGCACCGACTACCAGGAGTGGATCACCTGGACCGAGATCGTCCCGCCGGATCGGATCGCGCTGGTGCACGGCGAGTCCCGCGACGACCCCAACGCCTTCGAGTCGGTCCTCACCTTCGAGCCGGCCGGCGAGGATACCCGCATCGTGATGCGCACGGTGTTCCCCACGAAGGAACTGCGCGACCAGGCGGTGGAGAAATACCACGCGATCGAGGGCGGCGAGCAGACGCTGCGGAACCTGGCGGCCTACGTCGCCGAACTCACCAGCAACGAGACCACATCGAAGGGAGCCGAGGGCTGATGGCCGGGAAGGTGTTCTTCAGCGTGACGATGTCGCTCGACGGCTTCATGGCGCCGGAGGCCGTGCCCGTCGAGGACGTCTTCTCGCCCGAGGGTCCGGCGCTGGATGACGAAGTGGTCGGAACTGCAGGCATGGCTGTTCCCGCAGCGTTGGTTCCGGGAGAACCTCAAGCTGGGCGAGGGCGGCGAGGCCGCCGGCGACCGCGACGTCCGCATCGCCGGCGGTGCCGAGACGATCCAGGAGTACCTGGACGGCGGCCTGATCGACGAGTTCTCGATCACCCTCGCGCCCGTGCTCTTCGGCACCGGCATCCGCCTGTTCGACCGCGTGGACCCGACCCGCCTCGTCCTCGACCAGACCCGCACGGACGCGTCATCCCGGGTGACGCACCTGACCTACACCGTAGGGAAGCGGTAGCCGGCGCACCGCGCAGGCCGGCGCCCCGCCACGCGGCCCCGGTCGTGAGGGGTAGGGCGTTGGCCCAGCCGAGTACGGGCGCCATTGGCGGAGCGGGAGCCTTCTCCGGCACCGACCCGGCTTCCGCAGCCTGGGCACCGAGCGCTCGACGTTTGGCACCTGACACCCACTCGGATCACGTCGCCGTCATCCTCAACCGACTCTCCACCCTGATCCCCGGGTCCGCCAGGAAGAGCAGCGCTTCCAACCGGAGCAGTACCTCGCGCACAGCCCAGAACCACAGCCAGAAGGTGGTTGGCACTGGCAGTTCCCAGACCTTCTCGCATGACTCACGAGCAAGGCCGACGGTCACCGGGAGTAGTCATCTCACGGAAGTTGGATCAGAACCCGAAACCGGGCAGCATCTGTTCACCGCTGTCGACAGCAGCGTCCTTCGAACGGTCGGTGGTGGACTGAGCGGCAGGTGCGGCGGCGGCGCAGGGGGCTCGGCATCGGGATCGAAATGCTAAGCCATACCCTTCTACCGAGGCACCAGCTGTGATCAGAATGCTGCTATGACGATGATCCCGATCGGTGCTGAAGCGGTTGCCACTGCCATCGACGCCCGAAGCCACGGAGGAGTGGTCCTGGTCGCGATCGATGGCATGGGTGGTTCGGGCAAGTCGACCCTGGCGACGGCCCTCGCGGAGTTGCGCGGCGCCGTGGTGGTTCACGGCGACGACTTCTACCGACCCATGGACCCGGAGGAGCGTGCCGGCCTGGAACCCGAAGAGGGCTACCACCGCTACTTCGACTGGCAGCGGCTGCGGGAGGAAGTGCTTGTCCCGCTCGCAGCAGCCCGTGATGCCGCCTATCGGCGCTACGACTGGGCGACCGGTGCTCTGGCCCCGGACGAAAGCCATGCCGTTTCTGCATCCGGCGTCGTCGTCGTGGAGGGCGTGTACACCGCCCGGCCCGAACTCGCCGACTACTACGACCTCATCGTCTACGTTGACACCCCCCGCGTGGAATCCATGCGCCGCCTGCGAGAGCGCGGCGACGACCACGGCCCGATCGACTGGGAGTCTCGCTGGCGCCTGGCCGAGGAGCACTACCTGGCCCTGACCCGTCCCCGGGAAAGGGCCCACCTCGTGGTCTGCGGGCACTGACCTGGCCTTGGCCGTCCTTCCCCGTACCCAAGCACTCGGCATGGTGCGAGTTGGGTGCTTGGCACTCTGTCCGCCGTGCGTTGCCGGACAGGGCGCCAACCGTAGCCCCTTCGAGCAACTGCCGATTCCGATGGATGGCTGAGGCGCGGTACAGGTTCGCTGGTTACCTATAGTCGCCGACGAGCGCGGCGAGCATATCCAGCATCCGCAGAGTCTCGGCCTCGGGCTGGGTCGGCAGGGAAAGCGCTACGCGGTCAGCCCCCGCTTCGGCATATGCGGCGATGAGTTCGGGTCTGGGTGCTACGGACGCCACGGTCACCGGCACATCTCCGGCGACCTCGGTCACCCAGTTCAACTGGGCCCGGACCCGGGCCGGGTTGCCCACCGAGTGCGGCATCCAACCATCACCATGCGCCGCCACTCTGGCCAATGCCGCCTCTCCATCGCCACCGATGAAGATGGGGGGATGCGGGCGTTGTACTGGCTTCGGCCAACAGAAGATCGGGGCAAAGTCGATGTACTCGCCGTGGAACTCGGCCTGTTCGCTGGTCCAGATCTCCTTGATCGCGGCCAACTGTTCGTTCAGCAGCTTCCCCCGCGTACGCGGATCCGTGCCGTGATTACGCATCTCCTCACGACTCCAGCCCGTACCCACACCGAAAAGCACCCGCCCGTCGGACACCAGGTCCAGGCTGGCTACCTGCTTGGCGGTATGAATCACATCGCGCTGAACCAGCAAAGCCACCCCGGTGCCCAGGACCAGGTTGTCGGTCACCGTTGCGGCCGCCGTCAGCGCGACGAACGGGTCCAGCGTGCGGTAATACATCCTGGGTAGTTCCCCACCACCGGGAAATGGCGTCTCTTGCTTCGCCGCGACATGACTGTGCTCGTGCAGGAGAAGGGATTCGAAAGCTCGCTCCTCCAAGGCTTTAGCCAGCGAGGCAGGCCGGATTCCCTCGTCCGCCAGGAATGTGGTGACACCAATCTTCACCTCTCAAGTGAACCATGCCGTGTGCGTCTTTTCCTTGAAGGAGCAGGCCGGGTCAGTGCCGTTTCGGTGCGCCCGGGCCGCGATTTCCGGCCCTCGACGAGCGGCTCTATCTTTCAAAGAGCACTGGTTCCTCAACGCGCCCTAATAAATATTCGCGTCCCTTGCCCCCGTACTTCCTTCCCTTCGGCCTGCGAATTACAGTGGCATCAGCAAGGACCGCCTGCGGATCCCCTCTTCGACGGAGGGGATCCGCAGTTGGTCATGTCCTGGGAGGATGAGGGGAGAGGTTGGGGCGTCGGGAGAGGTACCGCAAGGTGCTCAGACCGCTGCTGAGAGCCGGGCTCGAGGTGATACCCGACGCGGTTCCGGCGTCGGCCATACCTCATGTCCTCGGGTACGAACGCGAGCGGAATTTCGGCGGCTTCCTCGTTGAGTATGACGACCCACGACTGGTGGAGCGACTCAACGCGGGTTGGTACGACCTCGCCATGTCCGCCGGTCTGCTCGATGAGAACCGCGAATTCCTGCTCATGTTGCCTAGGGGCACCTGGACGGCCGTGGACCACCGCCGGCTGCGGCACAGGATGCATGTCTGGCACCGGGTCCGCCTGCTGGACAGGTGGGACATCATGGGGGCCGGCGCGGCTACCTTCCTCGGCATTAACGCCGGCCACCCCGGATTCGCCATGCTGGCCCTGGACAACAGCGTCTGGCTCACGGCCGGCACGTATGAGTCGGGTGTCGGTGTGTACGCAGTGCGCGACCCCGCTCGCTCCCCAGGGGTTCTGTGCGCCTTGGAGTGGCTCGCCCGGGAGGACATCTACAGGGATCGCGAGTTCCGACGTGAAGTCACCGCCTGGCTGACGCACCGGCAGCAGCGCTAGACAAGGGGTTCGGACATAGTGCGCACGAAGCGCCCGTTCCGCTCCGTGCGCAGGGGGGAACGACGCCGAGGGCCTCCTCAGGAACAACGGCCCAGCGCCGACTGATCAGCGGACCGTCGGGTATGCGCTCCGGGCTCGTGCAGTCGTCATAGCGATACACGATGCAAGGGCCCACGTCCTCGGCAGTCGCGAAATCACAGCTCGTCGTAAGACGCAAGGAGTTGTGACTGGAGGAGGGGAAGAACCGCACGAGCGTACTGGCTCGCGCCGTGCGCCAGAGAAGCTCCTCGACCGGTGGCACCCACGAGTCGATACGGCGGTAGTAGGCGTCGGCCTCGGGTGTCTGACGGATGCGTGCGTCCCACTCGGAGCCCAGTTCCATCATGTACCCAGTGTGGTCACCGCCCCGCCAATCCGAAAGGGCGGCGAACGATGGATCGAGACAGAACGATCTCACCCAGTATCAATTCGGTGCGCTGCGGGAACTCGGCATGGAGTGCGCGTGACACTCCCGTCGGCAGGTGATCGAACCGGCCGGAGACCCCACAGCACGGAGAGATCCCGGGCCTCAGACCTCAGGGGTCTCGTGCACTCTCGCCGCGGTCCGGAGCGGCGCTCGGGTCCGCGCTCGGGTGTTGCCGAGGCCGCGGGTGCGGCAGCCCCTGAGAGCCGCTACCTACGGTAACGACCCGAGATGCGACCCTCGCGACGGTGTGTGACGCTCGTATTACACCTAGTTTCCACCCTCTCCGAGGAGACATCACCATGGCCGAGCACAAGAGCGACCGCAGCCGCGCGGACAAGAAGAACCTGGCGGACAGGACCCCCGAGGAGCAGCGCGGGGCCGAGTCGCGCGAGGGCCGCACCGCCCAGGAGGACGGCACGGCTCATCGCCTCGCCGGCAAGGAAGCCCACGAGGTCGACCACAAGGGCAGCACTTCGAGCCAGCCGAAGCGCCACTGACGCTCCCCCAGCACCATATGTCCCCCGCCGCGACGGCGCGGGAAAGGGACCCCGGACCGCAGGCCGCCGCACGCGAGCTGCCCGTCCATGCACTCCGGCTGCGCACCCGACCTCCCCAGGTCACGACGGTGCGAAGCCGGGGCGCACCGGATTGCGAGGTCACACCGGGGTTCATAACAACACTCAGTCCGCCGGGGCCGGTTCGGTACCCCGCGATCGATCACTACTGCACCGCGGGTCCGGTTATGGACAGATGGTTGCGCGCCCATAGGTCCAGCGCCTCGAACGCGGGCCTCAACGCCACGCCTGCCTCCGTCAAGCGGTACGCGACCCGTAGTGGGGGCCCCTCGTCCACCTCTCGCGCGACCAGCCCGGCCGCGACAAGTTCACTGAGCCTGTCAGAGAGCATTCGTTCACTGATGCCCGGGATCGCGCGACGCAACTCGGTGAAGTGGACCGGGTGTTGCATCAGGACCGCCACAACCAAACCCGTCCAGCGTTTGCCGAGCAGGGCGAACACACGAGTCATGCCGCTGTCGACCTCGCGGCATGGCCCCACCGCGCGGTCTTCGAGCTCCTCCATGAATGTCGCGCCTCCCTGTTACCGACGAGAAGTGGCCTGCCCGGCAGACCCCAGCACACCGCACAACGCTCCCTCCGCGATGTGCGATTGGTCCGTCGGAAGCGAGCAGGGGCCGACCGAGCAACGGGCGAGGGAACCCAACGGCGCCCAACGGCTTATCCAGTTGGGCCGTCAGCGAGACCGCTCGGTCTCGCTCCTCGCCCGCCGTCCGCCGCCCGCATGCGCTGAGAACCTGGGCCGGCCTGTTGCTTGCAGTCCAGACTGACCGTCGGTCTTCTACCGGGTCTTCCCGAGATCACTCGTGGCTCGCGCGGCGAGGTCGCGCAGTCGCTCCGCTGTGCCGTCACGCTGTGCTCGCCAGAGCCCGTACTTGGCCATGAGGCCGTTCGAAACGGTCAGCAGAGTCCGGTACGGCGGCGCGGCCAGACCCTTTGATGTGTGGGGTGCGTAGACAGCACCTTCGTCGGTGACCTTCAGCCACCCTGTCAGGGTACGCATACCGAGTCCGACACATTGCGGCTGGAAGCTGTGCGCCAGGAAGCCGGCCCGCCTGCCGCCCGGCGGCAGCAGTCCGGATGGAAGTTCCAGGTGCAGGCCTGCGGTGTCGTGGCCGGTCACCCGCACGGGAAGGATCACTGGGAAGCCGTCCGCGCCCTTGTAGGCGACCAAGCGGTGGGGCAACCCGGCGATCTGCCGCATCAGTCCGGCGACGTCCACCCGCGGGCCCGTGCCATTCTTCGGTGCAGCCTGCGCAGCCGGAGCCTGTGGCCAGGGCGCGCCCGCGACCGTCTTTCCGCCCTGGGCACCGAGATCTTCCCAGACGGATACGCGCTCCAAGTCCGCATCGACGAAGACCCGTTGCTGGTGGTACTCCCTCAGGAGCCAATCCCAGACGGGCCCGCGTCTGGTCTCGCCCAGGAACGCTTCGGAGGCCTTCATGAACGCGGAGAGGCGTTCCGGAGAAGGATGCAGATCTATCGACGCCTTGCCCTGAGCCAGGACGTACGCCGTGCTGTCAGCGAACCCGTGCTCACGTGTGTGGTAGGCGAAGGCCACGTGAGGATCCCGCAGGATGCGTTCGAGCTTCTTCGGAAATCCCAGCGAGGTGGTGAAGCCGACCCGGCCCTGTTCTCGATCTCCGAGGCCTGTCGGCGAGACGCTCGTGATCACTGCACCGCCGGCCGGAGTGACATAGGAAACCGCGACAGTCAGGTCGCCCTTGATGGCCGAGTCCGCCGCATCCGGCCAGATGACCGGCTCCGTCGTCACGACCCACTTCCGCGAAGTGTCCGCAGATCGTCCTCTGCCTGGTGACGCATCGCCGGGAGGAGGGGCAGTACCGGCTCGGGCAGGCCCGCCAGAACGAGAGCGACCTCGTCGGGGGTGCCCACCTCGTCGAGGAACCCGATCATGAGGTGGCCGGCCACGGGCGGAGTGGTCGCGATCACCTCTCGCGCGAACTCGCGCCACTGCGCTGCGCTGAGGTGGTCGCGAAGTGCCGGGAAGAGAACCGGCTCTTCATGGTCCAGGTGGGCAAGGACCGTGTCCCGCACAGCGATGGCTGCCGACCGCAGCGCACTCCGGACACCGGTCTCTTCACCGCCCTCGGATATGACAACGGCGGCCAGCCTTGCGAGCGCGGCATCCAACTGCTCGTGCTCGTCGGTGAGTCCGTGGAGACCCTGGACGAGGTCGGGCGCGGTCTTCAGGATCCGCGGCCAGAGGTCGTGGTCTTCGGTCTCGTGGTGGTGGCGCAGGTTCACGACGAGGAAATCGCGGAGCTGACCCAGAGCGCTCAGCGGCACCGTGGCGCGTTCGGCCGAGGTGACCAGGAGGGCAGTGGCGAGGCGATGCACGTCGTGGGCGAGCCGAGTCTCGACGACCGCGGCGGATTCGCTGGTGGGGGGATTCATGCAAGCAAACGTATTCATTATAGATACTTATTGTCAATATATTTACTTACCGTGAAGGAGGTAGACTGCCTCCGTGACCGTTCGCAAGTACCACTCGCCACGTAGAACCAATTCAGCGGCGGCTACCCGCGAAGCCATCCTCAAGAGCGCGCACACCCTCTTTCTGGCTCGCGGGTATGCCGGCGTGACAGTCGGCGAGGTCGCGGAGGCGGCACAGGTGGCCGTCCCCACCGTCTACAGCAGCATCGGCAGCAAGCCCAGCATCCTGGCGGCTCTGCTGGAGCCCGCCCTCTCCGACCCCGCCGTCGCGGCGACCATGGCCGCCGTGGAGGCAAGCGATGACCCCCACGCCGTCATCGCACTCACGGCCGAGGGCACACGAGCAACCCACGAACGCCACTGGGATCTTGTCTACGGTCTCTTCTACCGGGATCCTCCCGGCGAGCCGGCGGTCAAGGCAGTGCTGGACAGGGGTACCGATGACTACGTTCAAGCCCTGACCCGCGTGACCGATCGCCTACTGACGCTTGATGCCCTGCGCCCGGAGATCAGTCGCTCGGAGGCCGTGGATCTTCTCTACTTTCACCTTGGGCCACACGCCTGGATGACCCTGGTCGGCGAACGCTCGTGGTCCTTCGACCGAACACAGACCTGCATCGCCCACCTGGCCTGCGAGGCACTCCTCAAGTAGGGCGCACCGCGCTGTCGCGAGTCCGGGCCGAGGAGGTGTTGAGGGGTCGTCAGTGCACAGCTGCGCCGACACCCTCCGTCGGTCGGCTTTCCCCGGCCCTCGCGGTCGGGGCGGCGACCTCGATCAGTCCAGTCTCGACTTCCACTCGAACGCGTTGCTGCGCGGGCACGACGACACGCCCGAGGTCATCAACGCTGGTCCTGCCGCGCACCACCCCTCCGAGTACAGGGAGTTCGACGGGATAATGGTCCCGACCCGGCGGCGCGTCTACCGGCGAGGGGAGGACGGAACGGTGAACAAGGACATGGAACTCGTCACGATCGATGTCGAGAGTGTCGTGTTCGTCTGACCAGGGAGCGGCACTTGACGACCCCACCACCTGAGCTGGAAGCCCTGCTGTTGCCGCCTGATGAAGGTGTGGTGCTGGAGCGTTGGGCCCGGCGTCATCCGCACAGGTAGTGGCCGCGCGAGCCCGCATCGTTTCGGTATGCGACGGTGCTGAGGTTCGTCCGTTGCCCTCTTTGCCGACGGATCTCCGGCACAAGACACCGGGGCACCGGACGTCCTGGAAAGGACTTCTCCTCCGAGTGGTTCAGCCCGCAGGCGGTGGGTGTGACCGACGCGGCGTCGGGCCTTCTCACGACAACCGCCGACACCGTCGCCACTTCGGGCCGCTGCCTCCTCGCCCTCAGCACGACGTGGGGAACACGTCATGTTCCCCACACGTTCCCACCGGGCCTTGCTGCTGTACCTGGTCGGCCGTTCTGCGTACGGACACGCGACTTGACCGGTGGTGAGATCGACGTACCGCCCGGGGACCCGCATCTGGCCGGCATGGTCCCAATTCGGCGGGCCAGGAAGACGTCGGCCAAGTGATGGCGTGGGCTGCGGGAACTGGCCATTCAGCCGGCCGCTCACTGCCGGTCCCCTCGATTCGGGGCAGTCTCTGAATACCGACCTCGACCGCCGCGACGAGGTTGCCCTCCAGCAGGAAACCGGCACATTTCAGGGTGGGCGACGGTTGGGATTCTGATTCGACGAGTGCGGTAGGCCAGGCGCTCTGGTGATACGGCGCGGCAGGAAGGGACTCCCCGCGCCGGCGGCGAGCGGCTGCCCAACGGCGAAGGACTCGTCTCCTCGCCTCTGACGTCGACGCCGATGCGATCTCATCGAAACGGTGCGGTCCGGCGAAGACCTCGCGCGGGACGAGAAGGGTCCACCGCTCGCCGTACACCGTCACCGTGACCGACCTGGCCCTCGCGGCCTACGAGCGCGTGTCGGAGCCCAAGCGGCTGCGGACGATCCCGGGCGCCCACTTCGACCTGTACACCACTCAGTTCGAGAGGGCGAGCAGCGCTGTCGTCAAATGGTTCCGCGACCACCTCGCCTGAGAGGCGTCCGCGCACGCCGACGCGCCCGGCACGAACGAAAGAGGCGTCACACGACGTACCCGACCGACGATGCCGGGCGACCCGCCCTCGTTCCGCGTAGCGCTGCCCTGCCCTGCCCTGCCCTGCCCTGCCGCAAGCAAGGTCCACCGGAGCCGGCAACGCGGTTGCCTCCCCGGTTCATGAGGGAGATGTCCCTCGACGGGCCGGCCGTGCGTGACGTCATGGGAAGACGGCCACGCTGCACCCGGCCGTACTCCCTCAGGGCAGCCCCGCGACCTTGCGGGCGTTGCGCAGAAAGGTCTTGCGCACCTTGTCGGGGTCGCCGAGGTAGCTGCCCACCAGGACCGCGTCACGGAGCATGACGAGCGTGTCCGCCCTGTCGTCCGGATCGTCCCGGCCCACCGCGACGAGGTACTCGCGCAGAGTCGCGCGGAACCACGCCCGGTGTTCGGCGACCACGCCGCGCACCGGACTCGCGGGGTCGGAGTACTCCGCTGTGGCGTTGATGAACGGACAGCCGCGGGTGTGGTGCCGGCTGGCGTCGTCCGCCACGCCCTCGACGGCGAGCTCCAGAAGGTGCTCGGGCGACACCGCGTGCTCGGCAGCGGCCTCGAACTGCGCCCGGACCAGTCCGTCCTCGCGCTGGAGGTAGGCGATCACGAGCTGTTCCTTGCCCGCGAAGTGGCGATACATCGTGGCCCGGGTCACACCGGCTTCGCTCAGGATCCGGTCCACGCCGACCGTGTTGATGCCCTCCCGGTAGAACAAGTCGCCGGCGATCTCCAGCAGGTGGTCCCGCGGTGTCGCGCCCCGCGCCCTGGCGTCTGCACTCATGCCCACATCTTAGTGGGTACCGATCGTTCTTTCTCGTTTGTGAGCTATGCCGCAGGCAGGCAAAAGCACTCTTGACATCGACCACGTCGAATGTTTAAGTCGGGAGAAGGATCGTTCTTTCTACCTCCTGAAAGGTGCACACGCCCGTGCATACCTCACCCAAGCGTCGCGGCTCCCTGGTCCTCACGCTCGCCGCGGCGACGACCGTGGCCCTCGCCGCTGCCGGCAGCGCCGACGCGGTCCCCGCCCACGCTGCCGTTCACCACGCCACCACCAAGCCCACCATCGTCCTGGTCCACGGGGCCTGGGCGGATGCTTCGAGCTTCGCTCCGGTGGCGCACAAGCTCCAGCGCGACGGATACACCGTCCTCGACGCGCCGAACCCGCTGCGTGGCCTCGCCGCCGACTCCGCGTCCGTCGCCGCGTTCGTCAACCAGGCCACGACCGGCTCTGTCGTACTCGTCGGCCACTCCTATGGCGGCGCGGTCATCACCAATGCCGCAGCCGGCATCTCGCGGGTCAGAGCCCTGTCGTACATCGACGCGTACGCCCCGGCGCAAGGTGAGTCCGTGGCCCAGCTGACCGGTGCCAAGCCCGGATCCCTGCTCGCGGTCGCCGACCCGAGCACCGTCTTCGACGCCGTTCAGGACCCATCCCAGCCGCAGGGCGACCCGGACCTGTATGTCAAGCGCGACCTGTTCCCGAAGGCGTTCGCCGGCAGCCTGCCCGCCCGTGTCGGCGCCGAACTTGCCGCCGCGCAGACCCCGATCGCGGCCGGCGCCCTGAACGAGCAGTCAGGACCGGCGGCCTGGAAGACCGTGCCGAGCTGGTTCCTCGTCGGAACGAAGGACGAGGTCCTCCCGCCCGCCGAGCAGCGGGCCATGGCAGCGCGGGCACATGGCACGGTCGTGACGGCCGACGCGGACCACCTGTCGATGCTCGAGGTTCCGTCCGCCGTCACGAAGCTGATCGAAGAGGCCGGCACCTCCACGGGCGGTGCACGATGAGTTCCCCTGTCGTGTTCGTCCACGGACTCTGGGTCCACGCGTCGGCGTGGCACCCGTGGGTCGATCTGTTCACGAACGCCGGCTACGAGGCACGCTCGGCCGACTGGCCCGGTGACGGCGACACGGTCGAAGCAGCCCGGCGCAACCCCCAGCGAGTGGCGGGCTACGGGGTCCAGGACATCACCGACCACATCGCCCGCCAGATCGGTGGGCTCGGTGAGCGCCCCGTGGTGATCGGCCATTCGTTCGGCGGTCTGATCGCCCAGAAACTTCTGGCCTCGGGCATCGCCTCAGCGGCCGTCGCCATCGACCCGGCGCCGATCAAGGGGGTGAAGGCCCTGCCGATCCCCCAGATCCGCTCGGCGCTGCCGGTGCTGCGCAGTAAGGCCAACCGCAATGAGGCCGTGATGCCGACCCGCCGTCAGTTCCGCTACGGGTTCGGCAACGCGGTCAGCCGCGAGGAGTCCGACGAGTTGTACCGGCGCTGGGTGATCCCCGGACCGGGA
Source organism: Streptomyces fagopyri (assembly GCF_009498275.1). Classification (NCBI taxonomy): domain Bacteria; kingdom Bacillati; phylum Actinomycetota; class Actinomycetes; order Kitasatosporales; family Streptomycetaceae; genus Streptomyces; species Streptomyces fagopyri. Next base: position 221,597 of record NZ_CP045643.1, read on the forward strand.
CGGCCGATATTCGACCTGACGGCGGCCAAGAAGGACCCGCAGTCCCCCATCGAGGTAGACCTGAGCGACCACGCGCGCGGGCCTCTGCTGATCCTCGGCGGGGAGCGCGATCACACCATCCCCGAAGTGGTCGCACGCCAGGCGGCCGAGCTCTACCGGCCCGGAACCAACACCGAATACCGGCGGATCCCGGGGCGTGGGCACTCGCTGGTCTTCGACAGCGGGTGGCGTGAAGTCGCCGAAGTCGTGCTCGACTGGGTGCGACGGCACGACACTTCCCCGGCACGCTGACACAGGCTCCTGGACAAGCGCGGTGACTGTACGAGACATCTGGTCGCGGGTACCGACGGCGAGTTGCCGGTACCCGCGACACGTCGCCGTGCCGAGACCCACCGGACGACGCCTAACACTCTCGTGGCCGGTGGACGTACGGTCGCCTCTCACCGCGTACGGCGCGGGCGCACGACGAACTCGCCGACAGCAACGACAAGGTCGGCGTCATCGACCACCGAATGACCGCCCGAGCCAACGCGCTCTGCCGCTGACCATCGCGGGCCTGATGGATGTATGTGCCCCCCGCCGATACGGTTGGGGCGTGGACCGCAGCCGTGGAGAGCCGGACGACGCGTTCGCCGGGGACGCTCCGAGCGCGGTGTCGTCCCGGGCGGTCCGTGCGCTGTGGTGGGGGTCCGGCGGTGTGGTGCTCGCCGTCCTCGGCACCGCGGTACTCGTCGCCGGCGCGGAGCGCGGCCCTCGGCTGCCCGTGGCCGTGACCCTCGTCCTTGTGCAGGTCTGCGCCCTGAGGTGGCAGGTACGCGCCCCGGTCCTCGTCCTGGCGGCGAACGCGGCGGCGGGGCTCGTGGTGTGGGCGCTGCTGCCCGCGGTGTCCCTGACAGGGGCACTGCTCGCCGCGCAGGTCGGGTTGTGTGTGCTGTCGGCCACCGGATCGCGACGTGCCTCGCTGTGGGCGCTCGCGGCCATGTGTCTGCCGGCGCCGTTGGCGTTCGGGGCGGGTGGTGGCCCCGGGCTGACGGTCTATCTGCTGGCGGTGGTACTGGCGTGGACCGGGGGTCAGTGGCGTCGGGCGCTGCAGGCGCGCGCGAGGGCGGAGGCGCGCCGGGCTGTCGTGGAGGAGCGTGCGCGGATCGCGCGCGAGGTGCACGACGTCGTCGCGCACACCTTGTCGGTGATGGTCATTCAGGCCGGCGCGGCCGACGATGTGTTCACCGAACGGCCCGACCAGGCACGTCAGGCACTTCGGGCCATCGAGACGGGGGCCCGCGAGGCGCTGGACGAACTACGGCTGCTGCTACGTGCGTTCCGGCCCGACATGGAGGCTGACGGACCCGAGGGGCAGCGCGGGCCGGGTCCCTCGCTCGCTCGCCTGGACGAACTGGCCGATACGCTGCGCGCGACCGGCATGGCCGTGCGCGTGCACCGTGAGGGCGAGACCGTCGGTCTGCCGGCCGCGGTCGATCTGGCGGCGTACCGGATCGTCCAGGAGGCCCTCACCAACACGCTGCGCCACGCGACCGGCGCCGACGAGGTGAGCGTGCGGGTGACCGCTGACGGAGCGTCCGTGAAGGTCACGGTGATCGACAACGGGCGTACCGTGCAGGTCGGTTCGCGCGGCATGGGCGCGGGGCGCGGCCTTGTGGGGATGAAGGAACGCGCCCGGCTCGTGGGAGGCAGCCTGCACGCCGGTGCGCTCCCCGGAGGCGGGTTCGAGGTGGCGGCGCGACTGCCGGTGGAGCGCGCGTCATGACGCTGCGCGTGGTGGTCGCCGACGACCAGGCCCTGGTCCGCACCGGATTCCGCATGATCATCGACGCCAGGGACGACCTGGAGGTGGTCGGTGAGGCCTGCGACGGTCAGGAAGCGGTGCGGCTCGCGCGCGAGCTGGCGCCCGACGTCGTGCTGATGGACGTACGCATGCCGGTCGTGGACGGCATCGAGGCGACCCGGCGGATCGCGGCGAGCGGCAGCGGAGCCCGGGTGCTCGTGCTCACCACCTGGGACGTCGATGCCCACGTGGTCGCAGCCCTGCGGGCCGGGGCGAGCGGCTTCCTGCTCAAGGACATGCGCCCCGGTGAACTCGTCGACGCGATCCGCGTCACCGCCCGGGGCGACGCGCTGCTGGCGCCGGCCGTGCTGAGCCGCGTTCTCGACCGGTTCCTGCGTACCACGCCCGACCTCGCGCCGCCGCCTTCCCTCGCGGACGTCTCCGTCCGTGAGCGGGAGGTGCTCACCCTGATCGGGCAGGCGCTGTCGAACGCGGAGATCGCCGACCGGCTGTGTCTCTCGGAGGCCACCGTGAAGAACCATGTCACCGCGGTGCTGCGCAAGCTCGGCCTGCGCGACCGCGTCCAGGCCGTCGTCGCCGCCTATGACCACGGCCTCGTGCGACCCCACAGCCCCTGAAAGCGCCTCCTCCTCCAGGAGGAGGCCGGGCCACGATCCCTCCCGGGTTCCCAGTGACAGCCCATCCCCTGGGCCGATCCGTGGCTGGGGCGCCCGACCATAGCGTCGAGATGTGACCGACGACCTGCCCAGCCTCGTATATCTGCTCGCCTACGACGACTCGACCCAAGGCCCTTACGACCGTGCCCGGACCGAACTCCTGGTCCGTGCCGCCACCCTGATCGACCTCGCGTCGCGTGGCCGGCTGAAGGAGGACGGCGGCACCGTCACCGTGACCAGCACGGAACCGACCGGCGACCCCGTCCTGGACGCCGTTCTGTGCGACGCCGCCGGGCGCGGCTGGAAGCAGCTCGTGCGCCGCCGTCGTCGGCGGACCCTGACCGAGGTGGAGGACCGGCTCGCGGGCGCGGGAGTCCTCACCGTGAAGGAGCCCCGTACGCGCTTCGGCTCAAGGCGAGTGACCGTGACCGACCACGCCGTGCCTGACGCCCTCCGCGCCCGCGTGTCCACGGCACTGCACGGAGAGGGTGCTGTGCGGGAGATCCCCGCCGCCGACGCCGCGCTGCTCGCGCTGGCCGCGGCGGGCGGTGTCCGCTCGGTCGTCTCCCGGCAGGACCAGAAGACGTTCCGGACCCGTATCGACGCCTGCACAGAGCGCCTCGGCGCCCTCGCGCCCGGACTGGAGAAAGCTGTACGTGCCCTGCCGACGACCATGATCGCCGCTCAGGGCGGCATGGGCGGCAGCTGACCGACGGGAAGACGATGAGTAGACACCGCCTTCTGATCACCTTGTGCTGCGCCCTGCTCGCGGTGCTCGCGACGGCCTGGACCGCGGCACCACCCGGGGAACCCGTCCGCAAGGATGCCACCACGACCGTACGCACCCACGACGGTCCGGTGCGGGGCGCCGTCCACGACGGCTACCGCACCTTCGAGGGCATCCCGTACGCGTCACCGCCCGTCGGCAGGCTGCGCTGGGAGCCGCCCCACCGTGCGGCACCCTGGTCCGGGGTGCGGGACGCCACCCGGCCCGCGAGCGCCTGCCCGCAGCCGGCCGGCGAGGTGCCGGGCGGCAGCACCGACGAGGACTGCCTCCATCTGAACGTCACCATGCCTGACGGACCAGGACGGGCACGCGCGCGACCGGTGATCGTATGGCTGCACGGCGGTGGTTTCACCACCGGAGCGGGAAGCTCGTACGACGCTCATCGCATGGCCACCCGTGGCGACGTCGTGGTCGTCACCGTCGACTACCGTCTCGGAGTCCTCGGTTTCCTCGCGCACGGCGGGCTGCCCGGCTCCGGCACCTTCGGCCTGGCCGATCAGCAGGCGGCACTGCGCTGGGTGCGCGCCGAGATCGGCGCCTTCGGCGGTGATCCGCATGACGTGACACTGGCCGGAGAGTCGGCGGGCGGCTACAGCGTCTGCGCTCAGCTCGCCTCACCCGCCGCCACCGGGCTCTTCGAGCGGGCGATCATCGAGAGCGGTCCCTGCACAGGCCGACCCGACAGGCCGTTCGCGCCGTCCTCCGTCGCTCTGTCGGCGGCTCGCACCGCGGGCGCGGACCTCGCGGCAGAGGTCGGCTGCGGCTCCGCCCCCGATGTTCCCGCCTGCCTGCGGCGCGTACCTGTCTCCCGCCTGCTCACGGCCCAGGACGCCGATCAACAACCCGCTCACGACACCCCGTTGCTGCCCGGCGACCCGGCGGCGGTCCTCGCGGCGGGGCACTTCCACCGGGTTCCCCTGCTCATCGGCAACAACCACGACGAGGGCAACGGCTGGGCCGCCGGAATCATCCAGGCCGGCAACCCCGTCACCCCCGGCACCTGGCCCGAGGTCGTGGCCGCCTTCTTCCCTCTCCCGGGGCAGGCGAGGGCGATCGTTCATGAGTACCCGGTGCACCGCACCGACGGCGGGCCGGTGTTCGGAGCGGTCATCGGCGACGCGAACTTCGCGTGCCCGACGACGTTCACCGCCAGTCTGCTCGCTCCCGATGTTCCGGTCTGGCGTTACGAGTTCGCCGACGAGAACGCTCCGCCGCTCACCTCGGGCACGCCACCGTTCCCACTCGGCGCACCCCACGCGAGCGAACTGCCCTACCTGTTCGACCTCGGCGGCCGGCCCCGCAACCTGACTGCGGCCCAGCATCGGTTGGCCGACACCATGATCGATTATTGGGCTCGCTTCGCCCGCACGACAGACCCGAACGGCCCGTCCCTGCCGCATTGGTCCGGCGGGACGGTTCTGTCCCTGGCGCCGGACCACATCGTTCCCACCCACACGACGAAGTCCCGTCACCACTGCACGTTCTGGGAAACCCTCGGGTGACCACGAGGACGACGGTCGTGAGGGGCGGTCCGCTCGGCCGTCGGACTACCCGGATCCGCCCAGTTCGATACCGCCTCAGCAGCCACGTCGAGCGCGGCGACGACCGCCGGGTCGGCTCGGCATGCCACTGGCGCGGGCCTCCACCGCGACCGGTGACGATCTCTCAGAAGGATGAGCACGAACCGGACCCGGGCCGCACCGAACGGAAGTTGCGCGATGACCCCTGGCTCTCCCGTATCCGTGGCCACACAGGGTCAGTTCGCATCGAACCGCCCGCGGGAGCTGAAATCGCTGCTCCCGGACCGCGGGCGCCATGGACCGATCTTCCGGCAAAGGCCTCGGCAGTGATCTCACCGACCGGCTTTCAGTCAAACGACGGGGAGCCGTGTGGTCTGACGAACGCACATCGCCGAACCCATGAGACACCCATCTGCACGGACCCTGAGGGGACAGTCATGAATGAAATCGTCGTCAGGCGACTGACGGGCCTTGCCGGCATCGCCACCGCGGTCGCCTTCATCGTCGAAGTACCCTTGTATTTCATATACTCTGGTCCGCCACCCGACTCGAACGTCCTCGCCAGGCTACTGATCGGCATCCTCGCGCTGGCGTTTTTGATCGTCTTCGCCACAGCCTTCCGTGAACTGGTCAAAGTGACGAACCCCGCCCATGAATGGATCGGCACGATGGCCTTCGCCGTCGGACTGGTCTACTCGACGATCACCCTCGTCTCCAGCGGGTTGGAAGCGGGCGCGGTCATCGCCTCCGACCATCCGATCGACCCGACCATCACGGTCAGCGGCACCTACGTCCTCTACGGGACGATAGGCCGCCTCATGCTCGCGCTCTTCCTCACCGCCGTGGGTTTTGCCATCTCCCGCACGGACCTGCTGCCGCTTTGGACCGGCCGCTCCGCCTTCGTCCTGGCAGCGGTCAACCTGATCTTCGTGCCGTCCCTGTTCTTCGGTAACACCCCCGAACACTTCTACGCGGCGAACGGCTGGGGCACCACGGCTCTGATGGGCGCGATCTTCAGCTACTGGATGCTCGCCGTGGGCGTCTCCATCTACCGCAGCGCCACACGGCGTACGCCCGCCGGCTCACCAGCTTTGCGGCACTGACGCCGTCGGCGCGGACGACTGGCGTAGGTCACCTCGGGCCGGCCCTCGTGCCCGCACCCGCCCCCAGAGCCCTGAGTGAGGAACTCGCTTCAGGTAGCCCACGAGGCGTTCGAGGATCTCGTGAACGCAGCCCGTCGAACAAACCTGTGAGAACTGACCGTGGCCTTCTGCCATTCTGCGTGTCATGGCCGCACGAATTCGAAGACTGCCCCGGCACCGCGCCTGGCCACTGACCACCACCGACATCAACGCGTGTCTCGGCCCCTACATGAGCCGAGTGACGGACTTGCGGTTCCTCACGGGCTATGACAGTGGGCCCATCGTCCTGGGAGCTGAGTGGATGGCTCCGATCCCCCACAACTACGGCCGCAGCATGCATCCGGACATGGTCGGCTTCCGCATAGACGTCCACCCGGTCGATGCCACTGAACGTGCTGCCACCCGCGCTGTTCTACGGGCGCACGCGCTCCCGCGACTCCACGAATGGATCACGCAGGCGATCGCTGCCGACGAGACCTGGCAGATGACGCCTCACCAGCACTGCTGGCGGCTCACCGACGGCCACCTCACGCACCACGACGAAGCGTGAACCGAGCCCGGACAACAACGCACACCCCGACATCAGCGAGGCCACACGCACGGGTTCACAACGAACCCAAGAGGCCGCCCGGGAACCATGACGCCCACCGCTCGGGTTCCCGCCGAGATACTTCAGCTGCCCTGAACTCACGGGACTCCAGGGGTGCGACCCATATACGCGCCAAAAGCCCAACGCGATGATCTTGAAGCCTTGAGTGTCCGGCCCTCCACCCACTCGACCCCGTGTCATTGATGGTGATGTTGACCGTCGTCCTGGGGCCCGAGGTCGGTTGTGGCCTCGATCGAACGGACCGCGTATCCGCGGTTCACGCGGCTGGTCACCGCGCACGAGCTGCATCTCTTCTTCTCGCCGACGCGCGATGAGCTGACGTGGGCGGCCGATGCCGCGGATGGCGATGAGCATCTGCTGGCGTCGCTGCTGAAGTCGGGTCAGGGCATGGGGTGTTACCCGGCGTGGAGGACGTCGCGGAGATAGGGGGACTTCGCCCGTCGGTCGGTGGAGCTGCCGGAGGCCACGCTGCCGGTGAACCGAGGTCGGCGGTTCAGGCTCAGGCGCGCTGCGTCCATTCCTGGTCCAGACGGTCGGCCAGGCCGGCGGCGGTGAAAGCTGCCTCCAGTTCGTCGCGGCCCTCGGTGAAGTGTGCCCAGCTGTCGTGGTGGACCGGGACGACGCGGCGGACGTCGAGAATCCGGGCGGCTTCGGCGGCCTGCGCGCTGTCCAGGACGATCAGGTTGCCGTCGAAGAGCATGGGGAAGCGCGGGGCGCCGGCGAAGAGGATGGCGGTGTCCACCGGGGTGAAGCGCTCGGCGATCTCCTTGACGGCGTCGAGGGAGGCGTTGTCGCCGCTGACGTAGACCGTCGGCAAGCCCTCTCCGGTCAGGACGAAGCCGACGACCTGGCCGGTGAGGGGCTCAACCTCCTCGCGCGGGCCGGGGCCGTGGATGGCGGGAACAGCGGTGACGGTGATGGTGCCGCCGCCCGGGCGCTCCAGTTCGACCGTCTCCCAATCGGCCAGGCCCTCGGCCCTTTCCCCGAGGCGCTCGCCGCCGCCGGGAGTGGTCAGAGTGAGGGGGACGTTGGTGAGTAGGGCCCGGCCGGAGATGTCGAGGTTGTCGGCGTGCTCGTCGTGGGAGAGCAGGACCACGTCGATGGGGCCGAGGTCTGCCGGGGTGGCGGTGGAGGGTGCGGTCTTGGTCAGGGTCGGACCGGACGAGGGGTAGTCGCCGGGGCCGTCGAAGGTCGGGTCGGTCAGGAATCGCAGGCCGCCATATTCGAACAAGGCGGTCGGGCCGCCGAACGTGCGGACCGGGAACTGATCAGCGTCGAGTTGGGACATCACGTCACCCTTGTTTCTCACGAAAAATATCTGCGTTTAACGTGATGCCAGGCTAGGCGGGCATCACGGAAAAACGCAAGCGTTACCATGACAGTCATGGATGACACCCTGGCCACCGGCATAGCGCAGGCCGCTCTACCCCCGGCCCCGGGCGCCGACCGGTACCGCTCCCTGGACTTCGCCGACGCCGCCGCGACCCTGCCCGCCGGCCAGAGCTACGACCTGCTCGCCACCCCCGAATCCGCCACGCACTGGCTCGTCAACCATGACCTGACCACTCCGGACGTACAGATGTACGAGGTGTGCGCACAGCGAATGCGCACGCTTCGCACGCACGTACGCGCCCTGTTCTCCGCCCGCGTCGACGGCACTCCCCCACCCGAAGAGTCCCTGCGCGCGGTGAACGAAGCACTCACGGCCGTACCCACCGCACCCCTCCTCGCCTGGGACGGGACCCAGGGACTGCGCCGCGTCCAAGCCCACCCCACCGACCAGGCCGTCAACCACGCACTGGCGACCCTCGCCGCCGACGCCGCCGACCTGCTCACCGGTCCCGACGCCGATATCCTCGCCGCCTGCGGCTCCGCTCCCTGCGACCGGTTCCTCCTGCTCACCCACGGCCGCCGCCACTGGTGCTCCACCCGCTGCGGCGACCGCGCCCGCGCCGCCCGCGCCTACGCCCGGCGCAGCGGCGCCTCGGACTGACACACCACCCAAGGCCCCCTTGTGACCCACCCGGTGCCACCACCAGTGTGCTCGGCGCTGGGTCCGGAACCGCCGGCGCCACCAGCGGCCTGAGCAGCCGGCTCCGGACGGCGGCCATCCGTAGGCAGCACCACCGCGCAGGGACGGCCGCCGAGTTCGTTCGCGATCGACCGCGGCCGCCGGTCAAGGTCGGCGGATCATGTAGAGGACCTGTGCCATGCGCGGCTGCGCGTTTCGCGGCCATACCGCTTCGCCCCATCTGCACGAATGCGGCGGCGACTTGTGCCGGCTGGAGGTCTGTACGCCGCGGCCGCGACGACCCTCGGCCTCGCCGCGCGGCACTCCCCTGCCGCTGCGTGCCTTCCGGTTCAACAACGCCGGTGCCGGCGGCAGATCGTGTCCGGCGGGCCGACGGGTCTGCGGGCGGGTTCCACCGGCGTGTCCGTGCGGCGGGACACGCCGGACGGGTGTCAGTGGGATGGGATCGGTGGGTCGCGGGCGCGACGGGTGGGGCGCGCGTCCCGGCCCGCCCCGGACAGGCGGGGGCAGGCCGGGGCCGCTCACCCGGCGGCCGGAGCTCGCCTGGATCAGGCGTCGGCGAAGCGCTTGAACGCGGCCCTGGTCCCCGAGCCGGCGTCACCGTCGATCGCGCCCGTGTAGCCCCACTGGGCGGCCAACATGCGCTGGAGCGCCTTGACGGTGTTGGTGCCCGGGTCTCCGTCAATGGCGCCCGTGTAGCCCCAGATCCCCGAGAGGAAGCGCTGCATCGCCTTCCAACTGTTGGTGCCCATCTGCCCGTCGATGGTGTCGGTGTAGCCCCAGTACTGCGCGAGGAACCGCTGGACGTTCTTGGCCTCGGCCGTGGTGAGACCGAAATTCTGCGTCGCGGCCGCGACAGCGGGTTGGGCGACAGCCGTCGTACTCGCTGTGCTCGCGGGCGCCGCGTAACTGACGCCCGCGGTCACCACACTGCCGGCGGTCAGGCCGGCGATGGCGACGAGGCCTGCGAGGGTCTTGCCCAGAGCGTTCGGTCGCATGCGCGTTCCTCTTTCGATCGTGGGTCGACGCCTGTCCTACCCGGCGGGCAGGCGGCGGGACCACCATGCGGGGCCGCCGGGCAGCACGGCCACGAATGCCGCACAACTGGCGATTCCACGGGACGACAGGGCAGCTGACCTGGGCCGACGAACTCTGGCGGGGCGGCCGCACGGGACGGTCCCATGCGACGCCTGTGGCAGACGTGACGGCCTTGTGGAGAGCGCGCGACGCAGGCGGGTGTCAGGTCAGGCTTGCGGTGAGTCCGCGACGGGCACCACCAAGGCCCAGTAGTGAGGTGCCGGGAATCAGGGGGCGGGGGTGCAGGTGACCTCGACGGTGTCGCGGCGCATCGTGATGGCGTGCGACGCGTTGTTCCCGGCCTCGTCGACGCTCAGGCCCCAGCGGATTCTGGTGGCGTCCCATCAGCGCCGTCGCACAGCGCGTCCGGCAACGCTGGCAGCCACGTCGAGGGGTCCTGGCCGGCCTTGGACCGATTCGTACGGGCAGTGACCGCGACCAAGTCGGTCTCTTGGCCGCGGTCGTTGGCGTACACCTCGTGGCGCGCGACGTTCCAGGCGGAGGCGCCCGAGTCCCAGGCTTCGGCGCTGCGGCGTGAGCCCGGTCGAGGCTTCCTCAGGGAAGACCAAGCGCCTACGCCTCAACCGGGGCGGAAACCAGCGGGCCAACTCTGCCCTCCTCCCTGGCCGGTTGACATCCATGGGGGTGTCAAGACGGCCGCGTCCTACCCGGCAGGCGTCACTCCGGTCTCGTTCTTGATGTGGCGGGACGCTGCAACGACAACTCGCAGGGCCGCGTCGGCCGACATCAGCATCACCCACCCACGCGTCAGGCGCGCGCACCCTCGACGCCCACGAACACCACGTCTGCCGCGACGCGTACGCTGCGGGGGCCGATCATCGAGGGTCCCGCTCGAACCGTAGGCACCACCTCTCATGGTCATGGCAGGTGCGGCACGCACGCAGGAGCGAATCAAAGCACCTTGCAGTCAACGGAGTTGGAGCAGTGCACGCCGGCGCAGGAGAACCGCTCGGCCTAGAACGCCGAGCGAATGAGGCCACCGTCCACGCGGATCGTCGCTCCGCTGACGTACTGGGCGTACTCGCTGCACAGGTAGGCGATCGCTGCCGCGATCTCGTTCGGTTCGCCGAACCGCTCCTGGTCGTTGGGGATCAGAGCGTTGACGGCGTTGGGCTGGATCTCTTCCCACGTCCGCCCCCAGCCCCGGGCGGGTCCGATCTCAGTGACCAGTTCCTTCGTCGCCTCGACGAGGATCGCTCCGGGCGACACGACGTTCGAGGTGACACCGCTGCCTTTCAGCTCTCTGGCCAGGGATACCGCCAGGTTGTGCCGGGCCGCCAGCGTGGCGTTGTACTGCGGATGGGTGTTCATCGGCTGCGAGGCAAGACCACCGCCGATCGTGATGACCCGGCCCCAGCCGCGTTCACGCATGGCCGGGACCAGGCGCTGGATCAGCCTGACACCTGAGACGACGTTGACGTTGTAGGTGTCGAGCCACTCCTCGGGGGTCACCTCCGCCCACGAAAGGTGCCGGTAGAAGCCGGCGTTGTTGACGAGGATGTCGACGGGCCCGTCCTCCGTCGCGGCGCGGGCGACCTCGGCCGCGGTCCGGTCATCGGCCAGGTCACCCACCACAGTGGTGGCGACTCCGCCCGCCGCGCGGATGTCCTGGGCGACCGCGTCGGTACGCGCCTTGTCCCGGCCGTGCACCACGACTGCCGCGCCTTCGGCCGCCAGCAGTTTCGCGGCGGCCTCGCCGAGTCCCGAGCTGGAACCTGTGACGAGGGCCCGCTTGCCGGTCAGTTTGAGGTCCATGTCCTACCCTCTCTGGGCATTCCGATGTCGTAAACACGCAGGTAGCGCGCCACACGAAAAAGTCTACACCCGTATACTTATAGCTCGGGAGGTCGCGGTCGGCGCGATGGTTCTCCTGACCGGCTTCAGGGTCGTGGCGTCGCCCGCAGGGGTCAGGCGTCGATCCAGGACCGTTCGCCGTGCGCCCGGTGGACGCGCCGGAAGCGCGGGTTCGGGAAGTGGGCTGTCCCGACCGCGACGTCGTGCTCGGCCAGGCGGACGAGGAGTTCCTCGCGCGTCCTCAGCGCCTGGGCCGCGTCGCTGTCGAAGAGGAAAGAGATGCCGGTGTCGTTGATCTGGAGCGGGTGATGCACGGCGTCTCCCAGCAGGTGGGCCTCCTGACCTCCGGCCGTGATCCGCACCACGTAGTGGCCGGGTGTGTGACCGGGTGTGTGGTGAGCGACGAGTCCGGGAGCGATCTCCACGGCGGGGGCATCGACGCAGCGCAGGACTCCTGCGCCCCTCGCACCCTCCATGACGATCCGGGCGGGGTCGTCGACCGGTGCGGGGGTGATGAGAGCGTCCCGGTCGGCGGCGCCGTACACGACTCCGGCGTGAGGGAAGTACACCGTCCCACCGGGGGCGACCCAGCCCACGTGGTCCGCGTGCAGGTGGGTGAGGAACACCGTGGTCACGTCCTCCGGCGCCACGCCGGCCGCCCTCAGGGCTCCGGGGAGCGCACCGCCGTTCGCGATCGATGCGGGAGCGGGGTCGAGACCGGCTGCGGCTGCGAGCACCGGCCCCGTGGTCACCGGCAACGCGGACGGCTTCTGGCAGCCGAACGTCTCCTCGGCCCGGGACTTTCTGAGCTGGTACGAACGCTGGCTCAACCACATACGGGACGGTAAGGACAACCCCGCGCTGGGCCTCACCTCTCCGTCGGCCGTCGCGAGCGCCCCCTGGGGCCCACGGGTCACGGCCCGGAGATTTCGGTGACCGCACGCCGCTGAGGACGGGAAGGACCTCTCCCGGATTTCCTCGCAACGCCTCACGGAGGCCCCGGATCGAACTCGGGGTGCTGTGGAGGAACCTGGGTGCGTTGCTCCGGCATCCGGTTCGGTGGAAGGGACTGTCGGAATCGACCGAGGCGTAGCCCAGGGGTAGGTTGCCGATCCGATTCCCCTTCGGCCAGCTGTCGGTGCGCGGGCCTCCCCGGGACCGGCGCCGAGTAATGAGTGGGCTGAAGGGCCAGTTCAGGTGAGTACCTCAGCGCCGCCGCTCCCCGCCGGTGGTACGGACGCCGGTCGACCTGGGCCTCGACCGCGGCGTTCGGCTCCGTGTACGAAGTCGCCGGCATCGTCGGCCCGCTCCTCGGCGGCACCTTCACCGACCAACTCTCCTGGCGATGGACCTCCTTCATCAACCTGCCCGCCAGAACGGTCACTCTCCCCATCGCCGCCCCGCGTCCTGCCCGCCGGTGTCCCCCGCACCGCACCATCACCCGCATCGACTACCTCGACGCTCTCCTTCTCACCGCGATCGCCACGGGCATCATCCTCGTCACGCCCTACGGCCCGTCGTGGAGTTGGGGCTTGTGTGTGATGGCCCTTGTCGTCATCACCGTCCCACTGGCCTCGTTCACTCTCCGCCGCCGTCCGCTCCGTGGTCCTCGACGCCTTCGCCCGTGCCATCGGTGCCGCCTTCCTCTGGCTCGCCCCCTCGGTCCTCGTCGGCACGGCCCTGGCCCTGCTCCTCAAGCCGACACAGGACCCGTCCCGCGCCGGCCAAGCCCCCTCTCACGCGGGAAAGCACGCCGGCCGCCTGAGGACGACGGCGATCGGCGCCGCCGACCACCTGGGTCAGACGCCGAGTGAGCATGCGCCGCACCGTATGCTCACCCTCATGAGTGCCGCACATCCCGCCCGCAAGCGCGACAGCGCCGCGACACGCGAAGCGATTCTCGCCGCCGCGGTCGTGGAGTTCACGGAGCACGGCTACGCCGCGGCCGGGGTCCGCCAGATCTCCGAGCGGGCCGGGGTCACGGCCATGATGATCAACCGCTATTTCGGGTCGAAGAAGAACCTCTTCGCCCACGCCGTCGACCGTGCCTTCAGCCCCTCGACCATCGTCGGAGGCCTGCCGGCCGATCTGCCGAGCACCATCGCCGGCGCCCTTGCCGAGCGCACGGCTCCCGGCGCCGAGCAACTCGACCCGTTCCTCCTTCTTCTTCGCTCCGCGGCGGAACCCGAGGCCGCCGACATTCTCCGGCAGGGCATCGAGGCCCACGTGGGCGCCCGTTTCTCCGCCCTGCTCGACGGTTCGGCGCCGGACGTCCGTGCACAGCTCGGACTCGCCCTGGTGGCGGGAACATGGCTGCTGCGCACGGTGGTCGGAACCACCGCCCTCGCAACGGCCGACAACGACAGCCTCGCCGCTCTCCTCACGGAGATGCTGGAGCCGGTCGTCCACAGGACTGCTGCCGTCGCCCCGCACGACAACGCCGCCAGTGACACTAAGCACGGCTGACCCGGCGGCGACCGCAACACAGTGCGCCGGTACAGCGCCCACCCGAACGCCGCGGTCATTGCTCCTACGGTGACCTGCACTTTCACCGGTCACCGGTAGCTCCGCGTGGATGCCACCGCCCGCCCGTTTCCCGGTCGCCTCTCCCTTCTTCAGGAAGCCGGTGTCATCGACGATCAGCACGGCGTCCCGGTCCCCGAGGTGTTCCACGACGTACTCACGCACGTCGTCCAAAACCTCATCGGCGTCCCACTCGATCCGGTTCAGCAACCGATGGATACGGTCGGGAGCCCCGTGACCCGCCTGTTCGACAAGTGTCCAACCGTTCTTCCGCTCCAGCGGAGCGATCAGTCCCCGCATATACGCAAGCGCCGTCTCCCGCGGCTCGGTCCTGCTGAACCGATGCACGAACCGCTCCTGCAACCGGCCCAACTCATCGGCCCACAACCTGACATCAGCAGGGTCCCCACCCATAACCACACCAACGACCAACCTGGCCAACCTGGCCAACAGTCACGGCATAGACCGTTGCAGTATCAGGGCGCGTATCGAGTCATGATCTAGTGGCGCAACAGCCAACGCCAGCGCGGCTGTTCGAGCACGACCGACGCCGCAGCCAGCGCGGTTGCGACGACCGCCGTCCACGTGGGCCACGCGAACCACGGCGCCACCGCTGCGGCGGCCACTTCGAGGAGCACGAGCAGGAGCATCGCTGCGCCGGGGATCGCCACCGGCGGGTCGAAGGGGCGGTCGCCAGGTGTCCCGACGACGGCCGGCAGTCCGATCAGTAGGACCAGCGCGATGATCGCGACCGCCCAGCCGACCCGGTGCAGCGCCCACGGGGTGGCCGTCCAGCCGATCAGTTCGGTCAGGAACCGCAGCCCGGAGGCGGCGTTGGTGCGGTTCGGGGAGTCCGCGGCCTGGGTCATGCTCTCTCCCTGACATGGAGCGGTGCGGTGTCGGGCCCGCCGATGGCGGCCTCGGCCCGCATGCCGTTGATGAGCGTGTCGACGACGAACCGGTAGCTGTCGGCGGGGTCGCGCTCCACGTGGAAGGCATCGTCGTTTTCGAGGCCGACGAAGCCGTGGATGACGGTGCGCACGGCTCGGACTGCGTCGATGGCGCGCTCGTCGGTCAGCCCGAAGCCGGCGACCGCGTCGAACAGGATCTGTACGGCTTCGTAGGTCACGGCCTGGTATTCGTCGTTTTCGGGGCGCGGGGCACGAACGCTTTCGGCGTACCGTCCGGGGTGGTCGAGGGCCCACTTCCGGTATGCCTCGGCGATCGCGTCTCCAGGAATGAGCGCACCAGGCCGCTCACTGCCGAAGGGAACTGGACCTGCGAGTAGTGGCCCGCCCCCGGGAGCACCTCGAGCCGGCCGACGCCCTCCGGCAGCGCGGCCACGATGGCCTCGCCCTCGGCCTTCGGGTCACTCCAGTCGGGATCGAGGGTGCCCATGACGACGAGGACCGGGCAGTGCACGTTGCCGAGTTGGGCACCGGCGTCGGCGGCGCTGTTCATCTGCTTCCGCAGGGCCTTCATCCGGCCCGGCTCGTGCAGCATCGCGTCGGTGCGCTCGAGGCTGGCGGCCCAGTCCGCAGGGCGCGGCTCCGGGGTCGCGATCTCCAGGTATTTCCGCCACTGCTTGTGGCTGCCGAGCATCGCGACGGCCGAGATCGCCTTCGCAGCCTTGCGGTAGCGGGACACGCCCAGGGCGCTCAGCGAGTACTCCACTTTGCGGGTGAACGGCGCCAGTTCGACGACGGCGCTCACGAGCGCCGGCGCCTTGGCTGCGGCGATCGTCGCGGCACCGCCGGAGATGGAGTGGCCGACCAGCACTGCGGGGCCGCCGAGGTGCTCGATCAGTGCGATCAGGTCGCCGGCGATGTCGGTGCGGGTGTAGGACGGCCACGTCGCGGTCGACTCGCCGCTGCCTCGCAGGTCCATGGCCGCGACCCGGTAACCGGTGGCCACCAGCTCTGGGACCATGAACCGATAGGCGTCGCGGCTCTGGCCGATCCCGTGCGCAAGCACCATCAGCGGCCCGGAGCCGATCACCTCATAGGCGAGGGTGCCGCCTTCCACATTCAAGAACTCAGTCATGTCGACCTCCGTAGTCAATTTCGATAGCGGCGTGGGTCGTCCCACACCTCCGGGCGCCGCGCCCAGGCGTGGACCGGGAACCCGGCCTCGGCCATCGCCTCGGTCATCGGCAGTCCCTGATCGCCCAGGCCGATGAAGCCAACAATCGATCGTTTGTTGCTGGGGGTAGTCATCGATGGATCCCTTCTGACGGTTCGGGAGATTGCAGGCCGGGCCGCTGCGAGGAGGCAGGTGGGCGGGGCGACGCTGCCCTGCCCACGACGTAGACCGTGTTCAGGCGGTCGCGGCAGGTCGGAGCCCCCACGACAGGGGAATCAGCAGCCGAGCCGGGAACCGGGCCGATCAGCGGCCGGGCAGGGTCTTCAGCGGCGCGGAGCGGCGCTCCAGGAGCTCGGCGTAGGTGCCGTCCCGCTCGGCCCAGCGCAGCGGCAGCGCGGCCTCGGCAATGATCTCGCGGGTCGTAGGCTCTACGGCCAGCAGCTCCATCACCTCATCGAGGTAATCGTCGACCGACACGGCCGCCGGGTTGAGCTTCGCCATCGCCGGGGTTGCGACGGCCGGCGGCACGAGCTCGGCCACCTCCACGCCGGTCCCGGCCAGGTGCGCCCGCAGCGACTCGGTGTAGGAATGGACCGCGGCCTTCGTAGCGCCGTAGGTGGCCATGAGCGGGAAGGGCAGGAACGCGATTCCCGAGCTCACCGTGATGATCGTTCCGGCGCTGCGGCCGATCAGGTGCGGCGTGAAGACGTCGATCACCCGGATGGTACCGAGCAGGTTCGTGGCGACCATGTTCTCGGCGTCGGTGATGTGCGCGGGGTCGCGCAGGTCCTCGGTGAGCAGGACTCCGGACATCGTGACGACGACGTCGAGGTCGGGGTGCGCGGCGAGCACTTCGTCGCGGGCCCGCAGCACCGAGGTGGGGTCGGTGACGTCGATCCGAACGGACTGCAGGCCGTCCTGTGGCTCGGGCTTGCGCCCGCCGACGACGACCGTGTTGCCGTCCTTCGCGAACCGGTGCGCGAGTTCGAGCCCGATGCCAGAAGTGCCACCGACGATGAGCACTGTGCGATTGGTGAGCCTCACCAGAATCTCCCTATAACGTTCGGTAGCCGTCCGACAACTACCTGCTCTTCCACAACCAGGCTCGCCCACATGCTTTGGAACTGGACAGGCCCTGCCGATCCGGGGTGTGCCAGGACCCCCTCTGCGACCGTCGGCCGCGGCTACCGTGGTAGGTATGCCTCGAGACGACGCGAACCGGCTGGGCAAGTACCTGCACGCCCGCCGCGACCTGGTCACGCCGCAGCAGGCCGGCATCCCCGGTGGCGCCAACCGGCGCGTCCCAGGGCTTCGCCGCGAGGAGGTCGCGATGCTTGCCGGTATCAGTGCGGACTACTACCTGCGGCTGGAGCGCGGCAGGGATCACAACCCCTCCCCGCAGGTGCTCCAGGCCATCGCTCGTGTCCTGTACCTCGACGACCTGGAAACCGAGTACCTGCTCGGGCTCAACGTGCCCCGCCCGCCAGCCCGCCACAAGCAGCGCGCACCGCGCCTGCCCGCCCGGTTGCACCATCTATTGGCGGCCGTGGACGTACCGGCGTTCGTCGAGGACCGGCACTTCGACGTCCTGGCCTCCAACCAGCTCGCGATGGCCCTGTCGCCGCGGCTCCGGCCTGGCGAGAACCGGCTGCGTTCCCTGCTGCTCGACCCCGAGGAACGCCACTTCCAGCACGACTGGGAGGCGGCGGTCGTCGACTCCGTCGCGGCTTTTCGCCGTTCGGTGGACGACAGCGTCGCCGACCGGCGCTCCGTCGAACTCGTCGGCGAGCTGTCCCTGGCCAGCAACCGCTTCCGCACCCTGTGGGCACGGCACGACATCAAAGCGCTCGGCTACACCAGCACAGTCAACCATCCGGTCGTGGGCGAACTGCGCCTCAACCGCGAGAAGCTCGCCGTCGGAGACCTGCTGCTCGTGCTCTACTACCCGGACCAGGACAGCGACGCCGCCGAGAAGCTCCAACTGGTGACCTCCCTCGCCCCTGCCGGCGGGCAGCAGCCCGCTGCGGCCGTCGCCCCTCCGGCAGGCCGCGACGTCGACGCCTGCCACCGATCGCAGGACAGTCGGGGCCGACGCAGACCGTGACGCCCTGCTCGCTCCGACCGTGCTGAGGAGGCGGTCACAGGAGACTTCGGGGCGTGCGGTGTCACGGGCAGGGACAGGTGACGTGATCTCACTTTGTCCTGCGGCTGCGTAGGTGAAAACGAAGAACGTATGTCGGTCAGTGCTGGCGGCGCCTCTGGCCTGAGGTGCCTGGAGATGGCGATCAGAACCAGGAACGGCTGGAGGTTCAGACGCCGATTCGACGCATCCACCATGGGAGGTCTCAGGGTGTGAAGGGATTGTTGAGCGTGCCGTCAGGGACGCGTGCGTCTGCGGGACCGATGGCTGCGCTCAACTCGCGTCGTGCCGTGGGCCTCAGGACATGGAGTGTGATCTCCAGCAGGGTGCGGGCGTGATGGTCGCCGTCGCGGAGATCTGTGTCATCGCGTTCGTAGAACCGATCGTGGTTCTCGCGTGGCCGTCAGACATTCGCATTCCAGCGGTGGAACGCGTGGGCGACTTCGCCCGCAGGGAGGCCGTGACCCCGTTCGAAGGCGGCGATCTCTCTGTTCGCCGAGGCGGACAGTCCGCGGATCACGGGTGCCCGCCGATAGTGCGTTCGGCGTCGCGGGAGCTACGCTCTGATCTCGCCCGGTGACCGGCCAGGCATGAACACTTCCAGTAGGAAGACGTTGGGGGCCCGACCCTAGAACTGGTTGGCGGCAGAGATCAAGTACTCAGGGTCGGCTCAGCTGACGGGCCGCTGTTCAGCGCGTGCTCGGGTGGTGCAGATTCGGTAGGAGTCGGTGCGGGTTTCGATGATGTTGCCGCCGAAGGTGAGGCGGTCGACGATGGCCGCGCAGAGACGGGGGTCGGTGAAGGTCTTGGTCCACACAACTGGGGCCGGCACTTGTTCCCTGCTGTCTGCGTACGGACTTTTCTGGCTCTGGCAAGATTTTCGTAGGCGGAGATCATCTCGTCAGCAGGGTCGTTCGGTCTGCGCGGCGGGCAGCCTGTGACTGTGCCCTGTTGAACTGGTCGGTCTGTTACCGCAGTTGTCTGATGTGGTTGTGATCTCGGTCGAGGTCTCTGATGCTGTGGTGACGGTCCGGGCCCGCACCAGATCCGGTGTTCCTGCGGGATGTACGGGATGCGGACAGCTCAGCACGTGGCGCCACAGCCGCTATGCGCGATGCCTATCCGACGTCACGCTCGCGGGCCGGCCTCTGCTCATCGATCTGTCAGTACGCCGTCTGTACTGCGAGAACACGACGTGCCCGAAGGTGACGTTCACGGAGCAAGTGCCGGGGCTGACTGTGCGCTACCAGCGGCGGACACCACGACTGCAAGGCCTGGTGGAGGACGTCGCGGTGGTGCTGGCTGGCCGGGGCGGTTCCCGGATGCTTCGGATCTTGAACATCAGGCTCTCGCGGGTCGCGGTCCTGTCCCAGCTGATGCGTGTGCCGTTGCCGCCACTGGTCACGCCCCGGGTGCTGGGGGTGGACGACTTCGCTCTCTACGGCGGCACCTACGGAACTCTCCTGGTGGACGCCACCACTCGGCTCCCGCTAACCCTCTGGGAAGGACGCGACGCGGAACGGCTCGGCCGCTGGCTCCGCGATCATCCTGGCGTGGAGGTCGCCTGCCGCGACGGTTCCCTCGCCTACCGGCAGGGCATCGCCACCGGCGCCCCGGATGCCGTGCAGGTCAGCGATCGTTTTCACCTCTGGCAGGCCCTCGCCCGCCGGGTCCAGGACATCGCCTCCGCCCACCGCGGCTGCCTGCCCGCAGCACTGCCTCCGATCAGCGATGCCGCCCCCGCGTCGGTCGAGGAGCCCCTCGAGAACACCACCGCGGACACGCGAGCCGAGCGCCACGCCCGAAGGCTCTTTGAAGCCGTTCAGGCCTTGATCCGTTCTGGCCGGAGCCACAGCTCCGTGGCCCGGGAGCTCGGCCTGAACCGCCGCACGGTCAGCAAATACGCCCGAGCCCGCACTTGGCAGGAGGTCGTGCGACGCCCTCCACGCAAGTTCTCCACCCTGGACCCCTACCTCGACTACTTGCAACAACGCTGGGACGAGGGACAGCACAGCGCGAAGATCCTGCACGAAGAACTGCAGGCCAAGGGCTACCTCGGCCACTACCAGCGAGTGAAAATGGCCGTCGCACCGCTCAGGCGGGGCCTGCCCCTGGACGAGCCACGCGAGCGGCCGCCCTCTCCACGGGAAGCTGCCCGATGGATCACCACCCACCCGCACCGCCGCACCCCGCACATCAACGATCGCATGCCTCGCCTACTCGAAAGCTGCCCCGACCTCAGGACCGCCCACGACCTGGTCCGCCGATTCGCCGCCATGCTCGACAACCGCGACGCGACATCCCTGCCAGAGTGGCTGGAAGACCTCGCGAACACCGGACTCGCACCGCTGACCGGCCTTGCCAGAGCCCTCCGCGAAGACAGAGATGCCGTCGCCCAGGGCATTACCACCCCTTACAACTCCGGGGTCAACGAGGGCCGCATCACCGACGTCAAGCTCCAGAAACGCATCATGGCTGGACGCGCCGGCGTCCGTCTCCTCAGACACCGCGTCGTCCTGATCGCCCACCTCCGACGACGCTTTGCTGACCGGCCGACCGCCTCACCGAGATGATCTCCGCCTACGAAAATCTTGCCAGAGCCACTTTTCTCCCCGGCCGCGTACAGGTGAACGTCCCCAGCTGTTGGTACCCGCTTCTGATCCTGGTGGGCCATGCTGACTCCATGGCAGCTATGGGGTGGGGCATAGCGGCCGTTGCCTGGAGCGTGGTCGCTGTGCTGCTTGTGGGGACAACGGTGTGGGTCGTGGCTCTCGGGCTCGTGCGGCTGGGACGGGCTGGGGACGAAGTCCGGGTTCGTCTTTCGCAGCGCCGGCTCGAAGGCGGGGGCGAGGGGGAAGCCACGTCGAGTGCTCTGGTCGGCTTGTGGGTGACTCGAGTCCGGACACCGTGATGGTGCGTCACGATGGCAAGCCAGGGGAGGTAGTGGCTACCGCCAGGACGCCGTGGGGCACCTTCTGTCGGGCCGACTACTCGGTCTGCTTCACCAGCCTCGACGACATGGTCAAGTCGGGCTGGACGCCGCCAGCACAAGACGGCTGGCGAAGCGCCTGAACGTGGAGCAACTCTCGCTCTACTGGTAGGCCCACTGAGCAGATGTGGCAACCACCCCGAGCAAGGAATGGCCGATTTCAAATGGGCGCGGTTCCTCTGGAGCAGAGGACTGATCGAGAGCGGGTCGGGGATGCGTCCGGCGAGAGCTCCGGCACGCTGGTGCAGGTCGCCGGACGCCTGGATGGGGCCGCCTTCAGGATCTCGGCGGCGAGGGATCGTTTCCACCCGAGGCCCGTGGTGGCGTGCCCGGGGTGGGAGCTGGGGTATGCAGTGGGAGGAACGGGGTGGCAACCTGTCCGAGACCACGAGGGGGATGATCTGCTCATGCGCACACGACGCGTGATCTTAGGCGGTCTCTGGCTTGCGTGCCTGGTGTTCTCCATCTGGTTCTTCGCGAAGGTGATCGTACTGTTCCTGGAGGCAGAGTCCTGGTGACTCGGGCGAGGGATATCGATGGGTCATGCAGAGAGCCGGCATTCAGCCTCTTGCGGAGTCAGGCCTGAATCGGTTGCACGATTTCCCAACTGGTTGCTGTACAGCGGGAAGTGCAGCAACCACAGCAACCGATCCCGTCTGATAGCACCTTGCTGAACCCGAAGTGCGGCCTGTATGACCACCACTGACCGGTCTCTCTTGAACTACGGATCAGAAGGGGCCCGTGCCCCTGTCGTACCCGATCGAACGGGAACTGGCGGGGAGTCATGGTTACTGACGGACAGAGCGAGTGAGGACGCCGACGGGCCCGGAACCCCTTCGGAAGGGTTCCGGGCCCGTTCGCTCCCCGGTGCGGAATGCGTCAGATCATCCAGAGCAGGCCCGCGCCGCCCAGATAACTGGGACTGCGGTCGCTGAGGCCGACGGAGGACGGGGTGAACTCGTGGCAGCCCCGTGCCGTCGGGCCGGTGGTAGTGCCCGGGAAGACCCAGACCGCACCCGGGCCCATGTTCTCGAATGCCGCGCTGACGAACAGCTCTGGCCTGCCGTCCCCGTTCACGTCTCCGACGGCGACCGTCGTGCCGAACGCATCGCCGGATTCCGAGGTGTCCGGGACGTCGGCCGTGTCCTGGGTGAAGGAGTACGATCCGGCGCCGAGCGCACCGGAGCGGCGGCCCGGAATGATGGTGACCTGCCCAGCGTGGGACCTGCCCTCGTACGGGGTCCCGACCACGATGTCGGCGAGTCCGTCCCGGTTGAGGTCGGCCACGGCAAGTGAGCCGCCGAAGTCGTCGCCCTTGTCGCTCGTGCCGGGCACTCCGGCGGTGTTCTGGGTCAGTTGCACCGGCTTGGCGTCGAAGGGGATGCCCTGCTTCGCCCCGTACCAGACCAGGACACGCCCGCCGTGCGCCCCGTCCACGCCGTCCTTGGCGGGCTCGTCGGGGTCGCCGATCACCAGGTCGGCGTACGAGTCGCCGTTGATGTCACCGGTGGCGGCGATGAGGCCGTTGCCCTGGGTCATGTAGTCGTCGTACATCATCCCAGGGCCCCGGTAGACCTCACCGCCGCTGAGGCCGGCCAGTCGGACGGTGATGGCGACCGGGTCGGGGGCACCGTCGTGGTTGAAGTCGCCGAGCGCGACGCTCGCGACGGAGGGCGTGTTCTCGTTGTACGTCCTGGACCCGTAGGTGCCGGTACGGCTGAACGGCCCGGTGAAGTAGACGGACCCGCCGGTACCGGCGACCGCGACCTGCGTCTTGGCTCCGGGGCCGCCGGCGAACACAGCGACATCGCGCCCGTACTCGCTCGCCCCGTCGTGGGGCCTGGCGGGATTCGGCAGGTCGGTGGCGCTCGTCAACCCGTTCTTGCTGCCCCACAGCGCCACGACCGCGCCCGAGTCGTTGCCCTTGGACGTGTCCTCGTAGGGGGCGGCGACCACCAGGTCGGCAAAGCCGTCGCGATTGATGTCGGCCGTCGCAGTGGCCGCCCCGAACCCGTCGCCCGCCTCGGCCGAGTCCGGCACGCCCGCACTGTTCTGCGTGATGGTCTGCCGCCTGCTCGTCGACAGTCCCGACTTCGACCCGTACAGGACGACGACGGCACCGGCCCCGTCCTTGCCCGCCACATTCGCGCCCGGTGCGGGCACAACCGCGTCCCGGTAGCCGTCCCCGTTGAAGTCACCCGGCACCGCGCCGTGCACGGCCACCGCAGGGGTGACCGGTCCCAGGGCCGTGGTCCCCAGCACGACGATCACGGCTACGGCTCTCCATCTCCCCTTGAACCTCTGACGTGTCATACAGCCCCCTCCTTCTCGGCGCACCGACCGTGCGCCGACATCACGCTGGGATTGTTAAGCCAGGAGATGACGAGAATGGGGGTGGAGCCCAGGGGTTCCACCCCTGGGCCGCGGCACTCGAAAGGGAAGCGGGAGACTTGCAGGGTGTGGTGGACGGCCTGGGTGACGGTCATGCCGACCAAGTAGGGCAACCACCTCTGAACTGCCCACCGTCGTTGATCCAGGCGCCGTCCGCCGGTCTCCAGTGAGCCTGCTCCTCAAGAAGCATTCTCGCCACTTCGGCGGGCTCCTCGATCATCCTCTGGGGCAATCGGTCCCGGCGTGAATCGGCGCAGCGCCTGCCGGTCCGGTATCCGTGGACTGGTTCCACGCCAAGCGTGTATCAGGGCATGGATTCCGGCCGGGAAATGATCTTGGTTCGTGGCCACCGAGGACACCGTCTCGGCCTGCTGATATCGGGCGTCCGGTCGAGGGAGCGCCTGCGCGCGAGGAGCAGCCGGAGATGACGGGTTCGCCGTCGGCGAGGGGGTCCTTTTCGGCACACAGAGAGGTCAGGGGGCAGTACTCCAAGCACGTAGGTGCCGGCCGATCAGTCCCACGCCCATGGCCCGCGCGTTGCCCCGGGATTCTGCTGCGTAGAGCGGACCGTAGTCGTCAACCTGCGGATCACCAGGCAACAACTGCGCGGCGCGCAGCAAGAACGTCACCTCAAGCGGCTGGGGCGGCTCGTTCGACGTCACGCGGTGTGGCCCCGCTTCTGCTGCTCCTCAAGGTCCTGCCGCGCCTCCAACTCCGCAGAGGGCTGCTCCGCACCGGGGGCGGCCGCGCCGGCCTCTTCGGAGAACGACGCCGCAAGCGACTCCGCGCGGGCGATCCGGACCTGAAGCCCTGGGCACGGTCGATCGACGGGCCCATGAGGACGATTCCACGACCGCCTCGGGCCTCCCTCTCCGTTCCACGGACCAGGAGCGGTCACCGCACCGACGCGGCCGAGTCACTCCGCCCACGGTCCCACGCAGCGATGTCGGGTGGTACCACGTCTTGAACCTCACGCGGTGTGAGGATGCATCGTTGCTCCATGACCACTTCTGCGACCTGGAAGGTTGGCCGGCTCGCCGAGGCAAGTGGGCTGACCGTACGCACGCTCCACCACTGGGACACCATCGGTCTGCTCAGCCCCTCGCAGCGCACCGCGGGAGGGCACCGAGAGTACACCGAGGGCGACCTCGTCCGCCTGTATCAGGTGCTGGCGCTCCGCAATCTGGGGCTGGCCCTGGACACCGTCGCCGCCTGCCTCGATGCCGGGGTCGACCCGGCGCGGCTGGTACGGGACCACCTGGCCGGTGTGGAGGCGTCCATCGCCGCGCTCGGTGTCCTACGAGACCGGCTCGTGCGACTCGGTGACGAGCTGTCCGCCGAACAGACCCCGACCGCCCCAGCCCTGCTCGACGCGCTGCGGGCGATCGGCGCAGGGGACCGGGGACTGCGCACGCTGGGCCGCCACTTGGACGACGACCAGATACGCGCACTGCGAAGTCGTGCCGCCGCCCTGGGACCTGCGACGCACTACCTGATCGAGGTCGAGTGGCCTGAGCTGTATCGCAGGGCCGAACGGCTCCGTACGGCCGGAACTCCCGCCACACATCAAGAGGTCCGTCGGCTGGTGGCCCGCATGGATGAGCTCAGCGCGATGTTCTCCGGCGGTGACGCCGGTGTCGCCGCCAGGGTACGAGCTGCCTGGCACGACGATCCAGCCGCCATGTCCGGAGACCCGGGCGCTCCGGTCGACGACTGGCGCGAGCTCGCCGACTACCTGGACCAGGCTCGCCGCGACACTCACTGACTCGCTTTTCACCGGCGTCTCCATCTCCAACTGCACAGGGAGTCGGAGGAGCGTCATCCGGGGAGGCCGAGGTCGTCCAGAGAATCACCGCTCGCCCACCGGCTCAGCTGCGGGCCGTCGACCAGATGGACACCGCCCAGCCGGGAAGCCCACTGCACATCGGCACCGCTGAACGGGCCTGATCTGACCAGTACTTGGGTCAGGCCGCCGCCCCGACCGGCCCGGCCTTCCGCAGAGTGGGGGCCGGGCCGACCGACGTGTCCGCTTCGGATACCGCCTCGCCTTCCGCGTGGAACGCCGGAAGCGTCACCGTCACCGTCACCGCCGAATCAGTCGGGGCCGCTCAGGCTGTACTTCTGACTGGTGCCGTCGGAGTAGACGACGCGTCCCTGTCCGCCGGCCGGTCCGTAGCTCGCCGACACGAGGAATCCGAGCGTGTCACCAGTGCCGTTACTGACTTCGGCTCGTTAGGGCGACTTTCGCTGGACTTCCTGATGTCGGCTTCGTGCGAGCGGTGCGATTCCTGACCCGCTCGGCAGAGCTGCGATCCGACGCGTCACGCTTCGGACCGCAGCTCTGCGCTACTCCCACCTCACGAAGGCATCGCTGCCGGTGACGGCCAGATGTGGTGTCACCGGATCGGCATAAGGCAAGCGGATCTGCGTCCCCGCACTCAGGGCGACGAGAAGGTCCCGGAACATGTGCGACAGGCTGTCCCACACCTTCACCGGACCCTCCGTGTCCCCGGCATGCAGGCCGTACAGCACGTTCCCGAATCGTTCTCCATCACGGTGGTCGAGGATGAGCTTGCCTCCGGTGATGTCCGTGGCGATCGGGACCCATCGGACGTGGAACAGGTACCCATACACTCCGTCGTAGACGTCCCGCAGGGCGGGGTCTTCCGACTCGTTCTCGTCGACCCACTCGGCTATTGCTTCCTCCATCGTTCGTTGACCGGCACGCATTCCCTCGGCGCCACTCAGGATGAACCCTGCGGAAAGGATCACGCCCGGACCGCCATGCCCCTTCGTGGCGGTGACCCCGTCGTGACGCCCCAGCCACGTCACCAGATCAGGGTGCAGAGGGAACCGACGGTCGGCGATGGCGTCGATGTCGTCCTGCGCGGCGGGTGGGTTCAGGGCGGCGTGGTCCGCAGGCGCGTTGGCCTCCAGCCAGGCATCGATCCGGGCGAGGACAACATGAAGGTCGTCGGTCATACGACAACGCTACGAGTAACGGTGGCGCTGTCATGCACTGATGACGCCTGCGGATGGCGATACTGGATTCGGCTCGTCAGGTGGACGTTGGATTGTCGGAGATCAGGCCGTTGCCCGCTATGAAGCCGTCGAGGGTGCCGTGCCGGTACTGAAGTCGCTTGAGGCAGTTTCGGACGAGGGCCTCGAGCCGGTCTAGGGCGACCACGGCGAGGTTGGCCAGACTGCGCTTGACGTGCGCCCATACCCCCTCCACGGGGTTGAGGTCGGACGAGTAGGCGGGTAGGCGGGTAGCAGGAAACCCGTCAGCCATTCGCGCTCGGCGACCAGCTCACGCATGGCGTGGGAGACGGGGGTGTTCAGGCGGTCCCACACCGGCACGATCGGCGCTTTGACGAGCTGGCTCGCTGGGGGCTGCCGGAAGCGGCATTCCTCGCGGAACTCGTAGTCAGCGAGCTGGTTACCAACGCCATCCGCTACGGCTCCAGCCTCGTACAGCTGCGCCTGATCCGGCACGACACCCTGATCTGCGAGGTGTCCGACGGCTCCACCACCGCCCCTCACCTGCGCCGGGCCCGCACCTTCGACGAAGGCGGGCGCGGACTGTTCGTTCTCCCACTGGCCCGCGCGGCTCGCGACGGACTCCCGGTCCGGGAGGTCGCCGCTCAAATCAAGACCTGGACAAGCTGATCGAGCAGGCTCTTCAGGCAGTGGGGAGTCAGGGCTGCAGATCATCAGCGAGCGTCGACCAGGCATTCGCAGTGGTGAGGCGTTCAACGAGACCCCCAGGGCCATCATGGCAATGGAGTCCAGCAGGACGGCCGCCACCCCGCTGTCCACGAAGTGATGTGAAGACGGATCGCGAGGGGCGTGAGGAGGAGCAAAACGTGCTCCCCACGCAGCGAGGGTGATCAGGACGGACGGTCGGCTGCCCCGAGAAGTGGTCCCCGCGTAGGCGACGGTGATCCGAGCCATCCGCAGTACATGAACCCTGACCTGGCTGCGGAGCGCGTCTACTGAGGACCATCGAGGTTGTGCGGCTCAACGACCCCGGCGGGATATCGAACGCACGTATTTCGGTCGGTCCTGGAATCCCGAGAAAGCGGTATACGGCAACACCTACGGCCCCGCCGCACTCCTCGTCATGCGAGCGGCAACATGGAGCCGGACCCCGGCTATTCCGCTATTCCTCGCGGCGCGAGGACGCCCGCGGCCACCCACGTTTCGATCCCCTTCGAAACGTGCATGGCCGCCCGCCCGTCGGACGTACGGTGCCGCGCGTCAGCTCGTACGGACCACCGCGGCACACCTCGTCGCAGCGGGACGATCCAGGAAACCCAGGGGACCATCCATGCCCACACATACTCTGCGCAACGGACTCCTCGCCGCGCTGGCCGCGGTCTGACCGCTCACCGGCGCCACCCACGGCGACGTCCTTCTTGTGGAATTGCGGGTGGCCGGTCAGCTGGACACTGGCCATGCGGCAGTGGACAGCTCGCGTGTCCGGGTTCTCAAATGGAGCTCTCACCGAGCCCTCATCGGTCGGCCGGCCACGTCCGGACAGCGGGCACGGCTGAGTCGGGCGAACGGCACAGGTGCCCAGGTCAGCCCCGGTCCGCCGGCGTGATCTTCCATGAGCGGGCGCTCTTGTAGTCTCTGCGGAGGTCGTAGGACATTCATGGGGACGGTGGGGGCTATGACGGAGTCGAGGCGTGGCAGACGCGTGTGGTGGAGGCTCGGAGCCGGCCTGGCCGCTTTGGGGATGGCGGCCGGCTGCTCGTCGCACGGCGACGGCTCGGCCGGCAAGCCCAACGGTATCGAGGGGCAGTCGGTCGACCGCGTCTTCACCCGCGTGGACAAGGCGCTGGACGCGACGTCGGTGCACACCGTGCAGGTGTCGGGCGGCCGCAAGCTCAGCGACGTCCACGCGGTTCACGGCGGCGACCGGTGCACGGGCCTCCTCACCGATGACGACGGCTACGCCTGGCACTTCACCACCCTCGGCGAACGGATCTGGGTCACTCCTCAGCGGAGCAGCGCGAAGCTGGCCGACCGCACAGGCGCGCAGGTGGAGCCTGGCCGGTACCTGCCGGTGGAGGTCAGCTCGCCCGGATTCGCGGGCACGCTGGCCCAACACACCAGCGCGGGCTGCCATATGCGTTTCTCCACACTGAAAGAGCAGCACGTCGTCGTCACGAGGGGCGCCGAGTCCCGCATGGACGGGCGGCCGGTTCTCGCGGTGAACGCAGAGCAGGGCGATGTGAAGAGCACCGTGTACCTCGCCACCACCGGCGAACCGGTGCCCCTGCGGGTGGTGGGCCGCGCGGGGAAACAATCCTTCACCACGACGTGGGAGGACTACGATGTCGTTCCGACGATCTCAGCGCCCCCGAAGTCGAAGACCCTTCCCTCTTTGTCCTCAGAGCCCGACCGTTGACCTGCGTCGACACCTTCCGTCGAGTTCATCGACTGGCTTCGTTCACGTTCAGCAATAACGTCTGTCGATGAGCCTCGGCTCTGGTCCACTTGTTGTGGTGGTCGTGTACACAGGGTGACTGTCGATCTTCGTGTGACGGAAGTTGAGATCGCCCGAAAATCGCCCGGCCGGAATGCCGCGTGGTCGACAGCGCTGCGCTGTGAACGAAGACGGCCGCAGCTGCACGACTGTTGTTCTCCTCAGTGGAAGGCCTGTCCGTGGAGCCCGTCGACATGGCCAGCGCGGTTGTACAAGTCGAGGCCCGGAGCACGGCCAGGCAGGCGTCCTGTCCGGGCTGCGGGCGGTGGTCGGGGCGAAAGCATGGTTCCTGTCTACGCTTTCCTCGTGATCTGCCGGCGGCTGGCACGTTCGTCGTGGTGTCGTTAAGGGTGCGACGGTTCGTCTGCGCTGAGAGCTCCTGTCCTCGCAAGACCTTTGCCGACAGGTTCCGGGGTTCACTCGCCGGTTCGGCCGACGCACCGAGCGGCTGCGATCGACGTTGGTCCCCGTCGGTCTCTCGCTCCCGGGTCGGGCTGGCGCCCAGATGACGGACGTCTTGGGGGGTACCCGTCAGCCGGAACACTCTGCTGGACCGGTCCCGGTGCGCGATCGACTCGGTGAACACGCAGGCCCTGAACAGAGAGGCATGACCGCGGTCCGAATCCTGTCGAGAGGGGCAAGTACGGCTCGAAGATCCACCTGCTCACGGAGCGCACCAATCTTCCCCTGTCCGTCGCAGTCTCAGGGGCGAACCTCCACGACAGTCAGGCGCTGATCCCGCTGGTGAAGGGGATACCGCCGATCCGCTCGCGGCGTGGACGCCGGCGACGCAGACCGGCAAAGCTCCACGCCGACAAGGGATACGGCTACGACCACCTGCGGCGATGGTTGCGCGAGCGTGGCATCAGGCACCGCATCGCCCGCAGGGGCGTCGAGTCATCGACCCGCCTGGGCCGTCACCGGTGGACCATCGAGCGCACGATGTCCTGGCTCGCCGAATGCCGGCGGCCGCACCGCCGCTACGAGCGCAAGGCCGAGCGCTTCCTTGCCTTCACGAGCATCGCCTGCACCCTCATCTGCTACCGCAGACTCGCCAAATGAGATGACTTCTCAGCTGAACCCGTCGCGCGCGGCCCGGCAAACTCGGCCACCTGCACGTTCCGCAAAATGCCGATCAGACAGTTACTCAGGGTTGCCCACAGAACCTGGTTTTCCTGCGGTGTCCAGGACACCGATCCGGTCGGCAAGGGTCCTCAAGGCTTCAGAAGACCGGGAGCCGGCTTGAGCTGTACTCACGAACAACCACTGGTCCGGATCACCGGGAAAAGCAAGGGACTCATAGTCCAAGGTGACTTCACCAATCAGGGGATGCCGATAATTCCTCGTGCCATGGGAGAATTCCTCCACATCCTGCGCGGCCCACCATCGGCGAAAGTCTTCATCTAGGGCCGACAGCTGATCAATCAGATCGGCCAGTTGCGGATCGTTCGGATGCCGACCCGCATACAGGTGCAAACCTGTGACGACCATGCGCGCGGCCATTTCCCATTCAATAAACAGCTCACGCGCAGTAGGGTCGAGAAATATAAAACGCGCCAGATTACGCTTGCGGGCCGGCAGGGCATCGAAATCAACATACATCGCGCAAGCCATTCGGTTCACGGCAAGGACGTCCATGCGGCCGTCCAGAATCATGGCGGGAACGTCCCGAAGAACCTCAAGCAGCGCATGTGCCCCTGGACGCACTCGCCACGGAACCGCGGGCCTGCTCACTCTGGCCACGGACTGCGGCCTGGCCAGGGCGAACAGATGTGCACGCTCGACATCGTCCAGCCTCAGTGCACGGGCTACGGCCTCCAGTACCGCTTCCGATGCGTTGGCCACCCGCCCGCGTTCCATGCGGATGTAGTAGTCGGCGCTCAATCCGGCCAGGAGCGCAACCTCCTCACGCCGCAGTCCCGGAACACGACGACTCGCCCCCGGTGTGACCCCGACCTCCTCAGGAGTCACCCGGGCTCGCCGCGAGCGCAGAAAATCACTCAGCTCTTTGTTGTCATCTGAACCGGACGACATTGTGCCCATATATTGAGGCTAGCCCTCAACGCACCACCCCGGCAAACGCACAGTGGATCAATAACACCACCTAAGCAAACCGTGTCATCGACAAAGGGTGATCTCTGAAACAGTTCCTCAGAAAAGCGAAATCGGAACCGTCTCGCTTTCCGGCAGGCCGTGACCTGCCCATACCTAATTTACGCGGGATGTGATCACGCTTCCCGGACATGCCGAAATGCGTCGGCCGAGGCTGCATCTACCGTCACGGCCGAACTGTCGACCGGACAACTGCTGCCGCCGCGGGCTGCCGTACCGGCCACACGCGCGGGGCCCCAGACCTTCTGCGCGCAGGGCGCACGTAGCGGGCCCGTATGGCCACGCAGGCGGGGCCCGCGTTGGATCCGAATTCCTTGCTGTCCTCCAGGCATCGGCCCGTGGCCGCGTCGACGACTTTTCGTCGTTTCCGCCGCCGAGGATCAAAATGCCTGACGCACGGGCGGTTGCTCAGTGACAGGGAAGGGGGGGCTGCCAGTACCTGTACCAGCAGACCATGACCGAGATAGGCCTGTTTGACCACCCACGGGCGCCTTTCCGACTGGTTCTCTGGATCTCAGGTCACCACGAAGCCCGCGGGCCTCACCGACCTCGCCGACCAAGGCACGAAACCCCGTTCGCCACTCCGATGACGCATGGGGAACATTCCACCGAAGTCAAGAAACAAGGACAGCCCCATGGAACTGAAGCTCGAAATGATCGTGATGCCCGTCTCCGACATCGACCGGGCGAAGGCCTTCTACGAGAAGGTCGGATTCCGCCTGGACGTCGACCACACGGCCAGCGACGACTTCCGGGCCGTGCACTTCACACCGCCCGGCTCCGAGTGCTCGATCATCTTCGGCGAGGGGATGACACCCATCGCACCCGGCACGCTCCAGGGCCTGTACCTCATCGTCTCCGACATCCAGAAGGCCCACGCGGAACTCGTCGGCCGCGGCATCGAGGTCAGCGAGATATTCCACGACGCCAACCTCTTCTTCCACGGCCACCAGGACGGGGACGTCACCCACCACTCCCCCGGCCAGGAGCGTCTGGCCGGCCCGCACCCCGAGCGCGCCTCCTACGGCTCCTTCCTCACCTTCAGCGACCCCGACGGCAACGGCTGGGTGCTCCAGGAAATAACGCAGCGCCAGCCCGGCCGCTGACAACCCACCGCCCGAGAGCTGGCGTCCGCTCCAGCCCAGCGACGGTCGCACCCGGGACGAGCGCCCGCGCCGGACCACCAGACGACACAGGGGTGCTCCCCGCCACCCGGCCGTCGCCCTGCCACAACAACTTTGGCGGCCGATGCGGCGCCAAGAGCCGGTCTTGCCACAAGAGCCGTCCCATCCCGTGACCCCGCCCGATCGACCCATGCGCGGTGCCGCCGCCCTGGCACCGTCCGGCTGCGGGTATCGGCCGACGCGGCCGGCAACGGACCGCGGTCGCCGAAGCGCGCGACCCGGTCACGGAAGCAATGAGGAACGAGACAGTGAGGAACACAGCAGTGACGAACGAGACGACCCGCACCTACGACGTGATCGTCATCGGCGGGGGCCCGGTCGGCGAGAACGTCGCCGAACGCACCCGCGCCGCAGGACTCAGCACCGTGATCGTGGAACGCGAACTCCTCGGCGGCGAATGCTCGTTCTGGGCCTGCGACCCGAGCAAGGCACTGCTACGACCCGTGGTGGCACGTGCCGACGCCAGCCGCGTCCCCGGACTCGACCCGGCGGTGGCCGGCCCGCTGGACGTCGAGCGGGTCTTCGCACACCGCGACAGGATGTCCTCGTACTGGAAGGACGAAGACCAGGCCGACTGGCTGAACTCGGTCTCCGTCGACCTCCTACGCGGCCACGGCCGCCTCACCGGCCCCCGACAGGTGGCCGTGCAAACCCCCGACGGCGACACCATCACCCTGGCCGCCCGACATGCCGTCGCCCTCTCCACCGGCACCCGCGCCGCCCTGCCCCCCATCCCCGGACTCGACACCGTCCACCCCTGGACCAGCCGCGAGGCCACCACCGCCCGCAAGGTACCCGGCCGGCTCACCGTCGTCGGAGGCGGTGTGGTCGCTGTCGAGATGGCCACCGCCTGGCAAGCCCTCGGCTCCCAGGTCACCATGCTCGTCCTCGAGAACGGTCTCCTCGAACGGATGGAACCCTTCGCCGGCGAACTGGTCACCGACGCCTTGCGCGAAGCAGGCGTCGACATCCGCTTCGACACCACCGCCACCTCCGTGCACCGCGACGGCGGCGAGGTGCGGATCACCCTCTCCGACGGTACACAACTGGCCGCGGACGAGATCCTGTTCGCGACCGGCCGCACCCCACAGACCCGGGACATCGGCCTGCAAACGGTCGGACTCACCCCCGGCGACTGGCTGAACGTCGACGACACCTTCCAAGTCACCGGGATCGACGACGGCTGGCTCTACGCCGTCGGCGACGTCAACCGCCGCGCCCTGATGACACACCAGGGCAAGTACCAGGCCCGGATCGCCGGCACCGTCATCGGCGCCCGCGCCAAGGAAGAACCCGTCCACGACGCCCCCTGGGGCACGCATGTCGCCACCGCCGACCACACAGCCGTCCCCCAGGTCGTCTTCACCATCCCCGAGATCGCCTCCGTCGGCCTCACCAGCCGCGAGGCCGAGCGGAGCGAGCGCCGCATCGAAGTCGTCGACTACGACCTCGCCCAGGTCGCCGGCGCCCACCAGTACGGCAAGGACTACCGCGGCCGGGCCCGCATGCTCGTCGACACCGACCGCAACACCGTGGTGGGCGTCACCTTCGCCGGCCCCGGCGTCAGCGAACTGGTCCACTCGGCCACCATCGCGATCGCCGGCGAAGTCCCCCTCGACCGCCTCTGGCACGCCGTCCCCGCCTTCCCCACCCTCGGCGAAGTCTGGCTGCGACTACTCGAGACCCACCGCGGCTGAGCACGCCCCACCCCACATACGGGGCCCCGGCGCTACCGCCGATGGCCGCCGGTTTCCAGGACCTTCATCTGGGCGGTGACGAGGGCGGCGGGGATCTTCTTGACCCTGTAGGCGTCCAGGTCGACCGCGTCGAAGACGGCCACGGTGGAACCCGAGCGAATGACCTGGAAACTCTGGAGCGACCGGTAGGGATCGCTGTCACCGCTGGGAGAGCGCGACACGACGTCGAGCCGGAAGGAGACTCCCTCGTCGCCCTGGTGGGGATCGCCGGTGCGACGCAGCTTCTCGAAGGTCGTATCCGCCGGAAACGTCATCGTGTAGGCGGTGCAGGCAGCCAGAGCCGACCGCAGTTCGT
Organism: Streptomyces fagopyri; assembly: GCF_009498275.1. NCBI lineage: Bacteria > Bacillati > Actinomycetota > Actinomycetes > Kitasatosporales > Streptomycetaceae > Streptomyces > Streptomyces fagopyri. Next base: position 256,007 of record NZ_CP045643.1, read on the forward strand.
CCATCACCCGCGCGGCGTCGGCCGCACGATAGGACACGAGGTGGAGGCCGGATATTCCGTCCTCGTTCTGGGCCATGCGCGTCACGCTGCCGAGTGGGGTGTACTTGCTGGCGCCCGACAAGGCGGAGCCGACCGGCGCGCACGACACGGGGCGCGTGGCCTCCTCGCGCAGGGCACTGACGGTGCCGTCGCCGAAGCCGTCAGTGCCGTCGCCGAGCCTGGAGATGGTCCACCCCGGAACGTCCCGCTCGTCGACCACCGCGCGTTCGAGCTGATTCTGCGTCAGGGGGCTCTGTGCCGGGCTTTTCGGCGTCGGCGTCGCGGCCGAAGCCGTTCGCGCGGCGATCTCGGCGCCCGGCGCGTGGTCCGCGGTGGAGCCCCCGCTCTTCTCGGCACCGCAGCCGACCGCTCCGAGGCCCAGGACCATGCCCGCGGCGACGACGGCCCATCTTCGTATGACGACGTTCTTCACTGCCCACTCCTGGATCGCACCTGTGAGAGGGGATAGTACGGCCATGACCTCGGATGATGCACCCGAACGGGTGCCAGGGTCCGAAGGCCCTGGCACCCGCCGCGCTTTGCCCGGGACGGGTTACGTCACCGGTGGCCGCCTGCGACTCACTTGGGCCCGCGCTGGAGGAACGCGCGGACCACGGTCTGCTGGACGCTGTCGCCGGCCGCGTCCGTCGCGGTCACGCGCAGTGTCACGTACGCGTCGCCGTGTATGTATGACGGCCGGGCCAGGCTGGCGATGAACTGCCCGTCGTTGCGGTACCGGGCCGAATGCACCGTCATCCAGTTCTTCCCGTCCTCGTAGGACGCCTCGACCTTCAGCTTCACCCCGCGCGGTGCGGGCATGCCGTCCTGCATACGGACGTTGAGGCCGACGGTGTGCACGCGTTCCCGGCCCATCTGGTTCTGGGCGTCGACCGGTACGTTGTAGTCGACCTGGAGCAGCGGCAGCATGGTCGAGCCGGTCGTGGTGTCCGAGTGGAACGTCCACGACGTGTGCGTGTCGGTGCCGAAGCGCCAGTCGTCCGAATCGCGGGCCGTCGTCAGGTCCAGAGCGTAGGTGGCCTTGCCCGGGGGCACCTCCAGGTTGCCCCAGGCGCCGTTGTCGGACGCGGCGATCTGCTTGCCGTTGCGGTACAGCACCGCCGTGGCCGTGTCCGGCACGGGAAAGGGCCCGCTGTCCTTCGCGGAGGCGCCACCGACACCGCCGCCGAAGGCCGGCAGTTCGGAGAACGACCAGTGGCCGGTGCCGGAGTCGTTGAACTCCGGGACGTACACCGACAGGGTGTCGCCGTTGCGTACCGACTTCTTGGCGAAGCCGCGTGGGATCGACGGCCGGACCACTGCTTTGAACCACTGCTCCGTGGCGTGCTGGCCGGGCCGGTAGGTGTGCGGGGCGTCCTGCGATCCGGCCTGCAGGGCGAAGTCGGGGATCCAGACCACGTTGTGATGCACGACGTGGTTCCACAGGGTGTCCTCGGCGCTGCTCACGTACTCGACGCGTTCCCGGCCCACCGGCACGTACCGGCTGTACTGGTTCCACGCCGTGTCCTCGTAGGGCCGCCATGCGAACCGCTGCTCGCTGGCCCAGGTGGAGGCACCGGTGCGTGTGTACGTGGCGTCGACCCGCGCGGTGTTGCGATCCGAGACGGTGTAGACCATCTGCTGAGGGATGGAGCCCTTCGAGACCGGCATCACGTCATACAGGTACGGGCTGTTGATCGTGCCGGAGAACTCCAGCGACGTGGTGCCCTTCTCGATGCGGTCCAGCAGGGCGCCCCCGTTCTTCCAGTTGGTCCGCATCGACGGCAGCGCCAACCGGGCACCGTCCGGCTGCCACCGGGTCCAGGCGGCGCCCCCGGCCGGCTCCCAGGCGAAGAGCACCGCCTTGGCCCCGGCCGCCGCGGCGAGCCGCGAGAAGCCGGCGTAGTCACCGGTGGGCCAGGCGTAGCGGGCGACGGCCAGCTTGCCGCGCACCTTGCCCAGTTTCGGCTCGGTCACGGACCCGGCGTCCACGGCGGTCAGCCGTGCGCCCTGGTCCCCGAAGACCGGGGAGAGCGGTTCGTAGTACGGAGTGAACGCCTGCGAGGTTCCGGAGACCTTCGCGCGCAGTTGCGGGGCCACCATCTGCCAGCGCGAGTGGTATTCGAAGGAGCCGTCGGTGACCGGAGCGGTGGGGCTGATGTAGAGATGATTGACGGTGTCGAAGTACAGGGCACCCTGGAGCAGGCCGTGGCCGTCGATCTGGCGGTGCAGCATGGTGCTGATGACACCGTGCTGCTCGGCGGGGCGGGGTGTGTGGACCTTCACCTCGGTGACATGGGCGGCGTTGAGCGTCACCGTCGTGTCCTTGGTGACCTTCACCTCGGGGACGACGATGTCGCCGACCTGGTCACCGTCCGATGTGGTGGCGTAGAAGCCGGAGTTGAGGTAGTACGTGCCCTCTTCCACGACGGCGACGGCCGCGTCCCTGTCCGTGTACTGCACCCAGCCGTCGGCACCCCAGATGTTCGGCAGCGCGCCCGGCACGACCTGGCCGTTGCGGTCTCGGTAGACGACGGTCAGCCGGTGCTGCGGGGCGTGTACGACGAGTGAGACCGTGGTGTGCGCCACCACGGTGCCGGCCGAGGACTTCGCGGTGACGTACCCGTAGAAGTTGCCGCGGAAGGCCTTCGCCGCGTCGGTGCGCAGCGGCACGTCGGCGGTGGCTCCGGCGGCCAGTTGCACGGTGTCGGAGGCCAGGCTGACCACTCCGGCCGGGAGCGCCTTCCCGGTGTCGGTGGCCAGGCCGGCCGTCAGCGAGAGGGTGATCGGGCGGTCACCTGTGTTGGTGTAGTGGACGGTGGCCGTCTGCCGCTGCCCCGCCGCCCCGCCGATCTGGAGCGGGGCGAGGGTGACGGAGCCGGTGGCCGTGACCGGGCCGGTGGCGGTGGCCAGGTCGATGCGGCCGCCGCCCTGCTCGGTCACCCTGGTTCCGGGCACCGTGTGTGCGGTGCTGGTCAGGGCGTCCTTGAGCTGCTGGGCCTGCCAGTCGGGGTGCTGCTGGGCCAGTAGGGCGGCTGCTCCGGCGACGTGCGGGGTGGCCATGGAGGTCCCGGACAGGGAGATGTAGTTGGCGTCGACCGGGTCGCCCAGGCTGGTACCGGCGGCGCGGGCGGCGACGATGCCGACCCCGGGGGCTGTCACGTCCGGCTTGACCGCCCCGTCCCCGAAGCGCGGGCCGCGGCTGGAGAAGGGAGCGAGGGAGTCGTCGCGGTCGACGGCCCCCACGGTCAGTGCGGCATCGGCCGCTCCCGGCGTGCCGACGGTGGAGGTGCCCGGGCCGTCGTTGCCCGCCGCGACGACGAACAGCGTGCCGGTGGTGGCGGTCAGGGTGTTGACGGCCTCGCTCAGCGGGTCGGTGCCGTCGGTCTCGATGGACGCGCCGAGGCTCATGTTGACGACCTTGGCGTGCTCGCCGGTGGCCCACTCCATGCCGGCGATGATGCCCGACTCGTCGCCGTAACCACTGTCGTCCAGCACCTTGCCGATCAGCAGGTCGGCCTTGGGCGCGACACCGCGGCGGGTCCCGCCGGACGCCGCGCCGCTGCCGCCGACGATCGAGGCGACATGCGTGCCGTGTCCGAAGTGGTCACCGGTGTTCCCGCTGCCGGAGAAGTCCTTGGCTTCCGCGATGCGCCCGGCGAGGTCGGGATGGCTTGCGTCGACACCGGTGTCCAGCACGGCCACCTTGACGCCCTGGCCCTCGTAGCCCGCCTTCCATGCGGTGGGGGCGTTGATCTGGGCGGTGCTGCGGTCCAGCAGCGCCTTGACCTTGCCGTCGAGTGAGATCCGGGGAGTGACCGCCGCGCGGGCGGCGTCCGACGACGCGCCGGGAGTGAGCGTCTTCCAGAATTTGCCGAGGTCGTGGTCGGCGACACGCATCGATCGCGCGTGGACGCTCTTGAGTTCACGGGAGGACGTCCCGGCCGCCTTGAGTGCCACGAGCCGGTCGGCGGTGGCCGCGGCGGCCTTCGACGCCTGCGCTGTGACCCTGGCTCCGGCCCGTGAGGGCTCCGGCTGCGAGGAGATGATCAGAGGCAGCGCGGAGGTGTGGGCCTCGTCATAGCCATCGGCGATCAGGGCCGTCACGTCGAACAGCCGCCGGTCCAGGGTGCCGGCGGACACCAGCCCCTGGGCGTCGAACGGCATCACGGTCAGTGCCTTGTCGTCGCCCTCCAGTGTGCGGAAGGGAATGTGCTCGCGTCCTGGGGCGGGCTGAACCGACGCGGTGTGGCGGCCGCCGGGCAGCGTCGTCACCGTCACCTGATCACCGGTCACCAGCCGTACGGTCGCGGAGTGGGCCGGGCGAGCGGCGGCGGGCGGGGTGGCGGGCTCGGTTCGGTCCGGCTGCGCCGCGAACGCGGCGGGCACGGCTACGGCAACCAGCATCAAGCCCGCGGTTATCGCCGCCGCCGGGCGGATGGTGGACATCAGTCAGATACCTCTCGTAGGGCTGGCGTGGCCGGGCTGCGATAGCGCGCACTGTCCGGCCGGGACGGGGCATCGGTCAGAAGGTGAGCTTCCAGCTGTTGATGTGGCCGCTGTCCAGGTGGTAGGCGTCCCGGACCTTCAACTTCCAGGTGCCGGCGGCGGTTTCACCGGAGGCGTCGACGGTGTAGGTGGCGATGACGTCGGCCGCGGAGTCGAAGCCGTTGGACTTCTTCAGGTGGTAGAGGGTGCCGTCCGGGGCGACGAGGTCGACGACCAGGTCACCGCGGTAGGGGTGCACGATGTTGACACCGACCGCCAGGGTGCTGGGCGCGTTGCCCGCGCGACCAGTGACCTTGATGGGTGAGTACACGGCCGCGCCGGCGTCCGGCACGGATACGTCGGCGGTGTTGGTGAAGACGTTGCCGCCGGTCTTGATGACGCCCCAGCCGAAGGTCGCCGAACCGGTGACCTTGGAGGAGTCCTTGGCCTTGACGGTCACGGTGCTGAGACCGACGGCGGTCGGGGTGCCGGAGATCAGCCCCGTGGTCGCGTTGATCGACAGACCCGCGGGCAGGCCGGTGGCGGAGTAGGTGAGCGCTCCCGGGTTGTTGCTGCCGGCCTGGACCTGCACGCGTACGGGGGTCTTGATGACCGTGTTCTGGTCAGCCGGTTTGGTGACCGTGACGCGGGCGACGACGCCGATGGCGGCCCAGGTCTTGGCGACCGTGTTGTAGGTGGTGCTGCCTGCGCCCCAGAGGTCGGCGGCGGCCTGAAGGGTCTGGGTCCGGGCGCTCTGGTAGTCGGTGGTGGAGGTGAAGCGCTCGGTCAGGGCCTTGTACCAGAGTTTGGCGGCGTTCTCCCGGCCGATGCCGGGGACCGCCACTCCGTCGGCGGTGGGGCTGTTGTAGCTGACGCCGTTGATGACCTTCGCGCCGCTTCCCTCGGACAGCAGGTAGAAGAAGTGGTTCGCCGGGCCGGAGGAGTAGTGCACGTCCAGATTGCCGAGGCCGGGGGACCAGTTGTCGGGCGAGATGCCGTCCCGCGAGGGCTTGTCCTGGTAGCGCAGCGGGGTGCCGTCACCGTAGAGGTCGATCTTCTCGCCGATGAGGTAGTCGCCGACGTCGCTCGCGTTGTCGGCGTAGAACTCGACCGATGTGCCGAAGATGTCCGAGGTCGCCTCGTTGAGGCCGCCGGACTCGTCCCCGTAGACCAGACCCGCGGTGGCGGCGGTGACGCCGTGACTCATCTCGTGGCCGGCGACGTCGACGGAGGTCAGCGGGTGTTTGTCGCCGTCACCGTCGCCGTAGGTCATGCAGAAGCACTCGTCGTCCCAGAAGGCGTTGTCGTAGGCGACGCCGTAGTGGGTGCGGGAGTAGGCAGCGACACCGTCGTTGCGGATTCCGTTGCGCCCCATCACGTTCTTGTAGAAGTCCCAGGTGACCTGGGCGCCGTAGGCGGCGTCGACACCGGCGGTCTCCGCGTTGGTCGGCGAGCCGTCGCCCCAACTGTCGGTGGAGTTGGTGAACAGCGTGCCGGTACCCGAGTCGCCGTGGTTCAGGTCGTACGTCTTGTGGCCGCCTCGGGTGTCGTCGGTCATGGTGTAGGTCGAGCCGGACACCTTTGTTCCCAGGGTGACCTTGCCGCTGTACTCACTGTTTCCGATGCCGGTATCGATCCCCTGGTACTCGAACAGCCTGGCGCCGGTCCTCGCGTCCGAGATGACGTGCAGTCGGCTCGGGGTGCCGTCGTCCTGCAGGCCGCCGACCACGGACTCCCAGGCCAGGACCGGGGCTCCGGAGGCCGCCCAGACCACCTTGCGGGAGCCGTCCACCGTCGCGCCGGTGGCCCCTTGGGCCTTGGCGCGGCCGATCGCGAGGGTTCTCGCCGAGGCGGCGGAGCGGGTCGCGGTGGTGCTCGGCACGGTGATGCGCGCGGTCGTGGCCTTGTCGACCCCTGCCGAGGCCCCGTCGGCAGCAGTGTGCACGACCAAGTCGCCACCGAGTACGGGCAGTCCCGCGAAGGTGCGCTCGTAGCGGGTGTGCACGGAGCCGTCGGCGTCCTTGACGACCGACTTGGGGACCAACTGCTCCTGGACTCCCAGCCGCAGTGACCGGGCGGTGGCCGCTCGGCCCGCCAGAGCCGCTTTGAGGAGCTTCGCCTGCTCCGCGGCGGAGAGCTGGACGGGCAGAGCGCCCGCCCGCGGCTGCGTCTGGACCGCGCTGGCGTGTGTCGGGGACGTACGGGCCATCGCGGTGCCGGACGAGGCGGTGACGGCGAGCACCGTGGCGCCGGCTATCAGCGCGCCTGCGACCGACTTGCGAGGGGATCGTCTCACTCGGACTCCTTCTGCGGCTGCCGGTGGATGACGGCCGACGGACAACCCGGGCAGGGAGCTTGCGGCGCCGCCCGGTTGGAACTGGCGGCGTGGATACGCCGTCTGTGGCCGCTGTGGAGGCGATTACTGCGCTGTAAAACACCGTGCGCACAGCTGGAGGTGAAACCCTTCGAAAGGATTGGCCAATAGAACCTGAAGCGTCACTAGCATCAGGTGTCGTACCTGCGACATGTCGCATTGGCGACACGCGTCGCCCGCACGCTGCGGCATCGCCGCCCGTGCGACGCGGACCGTCAGGAATACGTGCGGCGCTTCCCGAAGGAAGCTGTCCTGGCGGACTGGGCTCGGCTCGCCCGCCGGTGCGATCCGCCCCCACCTGACCGGCACCTGATCCGGCCTGGTCCGGGTCACGGGCCTGCGTCTCCGTACGACCCGATGCCTCGCTGACACAGATGCTCTGGCCGACGGGACCGTGATCCCGAAACCACCGCACCTATACAGGCCGTTGGCGTAGCGCGTTGGTCGGGCTGGTAGTGATTTCGGAATTACCCGTACCTGATTCTCGGCGGCTTGCTGCGATGTCGTAGGAACTGAATAGCGTCGTCGCCGGGCCAAGTTTGGCCAGCAACTGTCCTACAGGATTGCAGAGTTGAGGGTCGCGTGGGCGGGTCCTTCGCGAAGCGGTCGAGTCCTGGCCTGAATGGATGGGGCTCGTCGTCGGTGGTCCCGGGTGGTTCAATGCTCGGGTGGTGAACTGGGAGCGGATGTTTGACCGCCACGGAGACGTCCACTGTCCCCGAGCTCCTGCTGCGGGTCGAGCGCGAGGAAGGCGCGGAGGCGTGGGACGAACTGGGGTACCGGCTGGTCCTCGAGCACGACTTGGTGTTCCCCGCCGGTTTCGCCGCACTGTCACGGCTGGTGCGTCTTGCGTCGCGCAGCGAACGGGCGGCGGGTTCGTTTGGATCACCGGGCAGCCCAGGGGAAGTTGCCCTCGAAGGACACGGTCTTAGCCGCCCGGATTAGGGAACGGGCAGCCGCGGACCGGCGATCCGTGCTCTGCTGGACACTCGGTGCACTCTGCGGGTGCATCGCGGCGCAAGATGCAGGGTCTCGCCGCCCGTGACCTGTCGATCGTGCGTGACCTGGGCGTTCTTGGCTGTCTCACGGCATGTCACCCATGATCAGTCTCAGATCCGCGACATTTCCTCGCGAGGGCGAGGGCGAGATCAGGCGGCTTGCCCGAATCGGCCGAGTACACCACGCTGAGCCCCGAGCACGAGGACTACCGGCGAGCTCAGATCGTGCACCGATGAGTTTCCCGCGCCGCGCTGGTCTATACGCCGGACACCCACGGACGGAAGGCTGCGCCATGCGGAAACTGGTCTACGGCATGAACCTGACCCTGGACGGCTACATCGCCACGGCCGGCGACGACATCGGCTGGAGCGGACCACCGAGCGACGAGCTGTTCCAGTGGTGGCTCGACCACGAGCAGACCAGCGGCCTGTCGCTGTACGGGCGCAAGCTGTGGGAGGCGATGAGCTCCTACTGGCCGACCGGCGACCAGCGGCCGGGCGCCACCCCGGCGGAGATCGAGTTCGCGCGGAACTGGCGGGACACGCCGAAGGTGGTGTTCTCCTCGACGATCGACAAGGTCGACTGGAACACCCGCCTGGTCACCGGCGACGCGATCGCCGAGATCACCCGGCTCAAGGCCGAGGGCGGCGGCCCGATGAACATCGGCGGCGCAACGCTCGCCGGGGCGGCCATGCGCGCCGGGCTGATCGACGAGTACGCGGTCGTCGCCCATCCGGTCCTGGTGGGCAGCGGCACACCGTTCTTCACCGCGGTGGACAGCTGGGTGAACCTGAACCTGGTGGAGACGCGGACGTTTCCCGGCGGCGTGGTCCTGACCAGGTACGAGACTAGTCGCTGAGCAGCAGCACCCACACGCTGTCTCACAGTGGTGTCATACACGACATGAGCCGCGAGACCCCACACAAGGTGTACGATCTCGCGGCTCATGTCCCAGGGCATCGCGCTGACCAGTGAGTTCTCCGGCTGTCTCAGAACGTGGCCGACCACTCGTGTCTCAAGACGGGTGGCATTTCTCAGCGAGAGCCGCGGCTGGAGTTCGTGCCTGGTGGTCCCACTCAGTTGCCGAACCAGACGACGAGTCGCACGTTGTCATCGCCGTGCTGCGATGCGAGCGCCTCCATGACCGTCCAGACCGGTTTCCACTCGCCGGTCTCCGGAACGGCATCTCGACGGCGCAGTTTCTCAGATCGGTAGAGATTGTCGCCGATGACCCATTCGCTCCCCTCGGGCCACTCTTGAGCCTCGCCCGGCACTTGTGCGGGGAGGCCGACGGTTTGTGCGAAGCGAGAGCTCCAAGTGAACTTGCCCGTCAACCTGAGCCCATCCGGAGTCCGCCGGTATCGGTGGAGTCGGCTGTCGGCACTCGCAGTTGGCTCACCCCAATCGACCTCCATGATCTCGGTCCAGGTGATCCAGGTGGTTCCGTATGCCTGGTCAGGCCACTGGGCAAGTTGATCGAGTTCGGCACGAACAGTCTCCGACGCATCGACTGGGAGTCCTCGGTCTGCGGCCAGCGGTCGGAAGTTCGCGTGGTTGCGGACGCCAAAGAGGCAGCCGAACGCGTCATAGTTCCGGGTGATGTTGAGGAAGAAGAGGTCGATGGCCGCTCGCCAAACCGAGCCCTCGTCCTCCTCGTTGAGGTGCCATGCTCGGCACTCGACAAACCCGCTGATGTCCGTCCCCATGACAGAGATTCTGCAACCGCCGTCAATCGATTTCGGGGTTGAGGTTCCCCCGGCGTGCGGGGGTGCTGATCAGCTGGTCAGGAGCTGACACCAACGCCAAGCTCTGGGCGGAGATCATTCACTTGAACTGTCGAGACGCGGCGCCCGCCGTCCGTTCTACCCCGCCAGCGGCCCGACAGTCAGCTGTGCGCTGGTCACCGCGTACCGCGGGCTTACTTGCCCTTGGCGGGTTCCTTGAGCTTCGAGCCGGCCGAGACCTTCGTTCCTGAATCGTCCCGATCTGCCTTGTGCGGCGGGCCAAACCACGCATGCTGCCATCGGGCACTGCCAACGCGAGCCGTAGGGCAGTTGGTGAACAGGCCCGGGTCGAGGTCGGTGAGCAGACGGTTGACGCGGGAGAGGACGTCGCCGAGGGACGCGGCGTCACCAAACGATCACGTTCGGACAGCGGATGACGTCTCAGCTCGCGCCGAGACAATGCTCAAGCCATCAACCGCTCCCGCCCCGGAAGTTGATCTGCGGGGGTACTATCCGCCAACGCCATTCGCCCGTTCGGGCTGGTCAAACACCGTGGGGAAGATTCTTGATGTCGTTCCGGCTGCGCGCGATCCGCGCGTTCCTGCTGCTGGTTGGCTTCCATCTGATGGGAGTCGTTCTCCTGTCGGCCATCGCGGCGGTCGACTGGCTGCTCGTGACACGACTGTTCAGCGCGAGAGCGGCCTCGTTCGAAGGCATGATCCTGACCGTCAGCGTCCTGCTGGCGGTCGCGATCGTGCGGGGTCTCTTCGCCTTCGTGCGGGCCGGGCGTCTCAGCCCTGTGCCTCACGGAGTGCCCGTCACACCACAGGACCAGCCCGAGCTCTGGGGGCAGATACAAGCAGCCGCGAAAGTTGCCGGGCAACGGCCACCGGACGAGCTCTACCTGGTCGCCGAGGTCAACGCAGGGGTCGCCGAACACAGCCGTCTCCTGGGACTCCTGCCCGGACGGCGGCGCATGCTCCTGGGGCTGCCACTGCTCGACGGCCTGACAGTCCCGCGGCTGCGTGCCGTCCTCGCCCACGAGTTCGGGCACTACGCCAACCTCGACACCCGGTTCGGCGCTGTCACGATGCGTGGACGACAGGCCCTCCTGCACACGGTCGAGGTCTTCGGGAAGGGCAGCACCCCGCTGCACCACACCATCGGCGCACTGTACGTCGGCTACGCCCGGATCTACCTCCGCACCTCGCAGTCCGTGGCCCGCCACCAAGAGCTCGCCGCGGATCGGACGGCCGCCCGGCACGCGGGCCGTGACGCAACAGCCGCCGCACTGCGCGCTCTCCCGGTCCTCACCGCCGCGCACGCCTACTACCTCGAGACGTATCCCGCAATGGGCAGTCCGCTGGAGGCACTGCCGCCTCATGGTGAGGTGCACCAAGGCTTCCGTCGGCTACTGGCCGCCCGGACCGGCGAGCAGCTCGCTCTTGTCTCCTCCGGGCAGCGTCCACCGCGGCCACACCCCTATGACTCGCACCCACCGACAGCCGAACGCATCGCCCTGATAGAGGAACTGCCCACCGATGGACGCCCGGACGGGACGGTGGACGAGCCGGCAGCGCTGACCCTGCTGCGTGACGCGGACCTCGTGTTCGCCGCGTTGGAGGCACGCACCCTGTCGATGGAGGCAGCGCGATGGCGGCGCATGAGTTGGGAGGACCTCGTCATGGCCCGCGCGACCGCCGACGCCGAAAACTGGTCCCGGCCGTTGCGGGTCGCCGTCGCAAGGACGCTCCGCTCGACGACGCAAGAGGCAGACAACCCCACGCCCGCACACCCGACCGTCGCCACCGAGACCCAGGCCGCCAAGGAGCTGCCCTCCCTGGAAGAGGTCCTCGACGCGTTCGACCGCGGTCTGCTGTGGACGGCGATCGCCGACCGCATACCCAAGCCGGATCAGGCAGCACGGCTGACCGGGCCCTCAGCCCGCAACTTCATTCGGCCCAAAGTCTTCGACGCACTCGCGGGCATGGTCCACCTGCGCCTCGCCGAAACCGGAGACGCCACACCAGACATCGCCTGGTCGGGCCGGCCCGGACTCGCTCTGCCCGAAGCATGGGAGAAGGCCATGGACGACGCCATCGACGCCGCCATCGCCGACCAGCCCGACACCACACCACTGCGTGCCCTGCTCGCCGGCCCCAACCACGCTTCCGCATAGACGGTTGCCCACACGGTCAGTTTGAGGATTCGTTCGTAGCGGCGGAGCTCGGCCGCCGGTCCGAGCAAGGCCAGGTCCTTACGGGGAGGACCTTGGTAGCGATGGTTGAGCACGCGGTAGCCGGTCGACCAGGAAATGGTGCGCTCGACGACCCGCCCGCGCGGCGCACCTGATGGTGAAAGCCGGCAGCGGCATCGCGCGGGCTACGGAGAGCCCGACCGGCACGCGCAACACCAAGCGGCTGCGTCCCGATCCCGCAAGCGCCCCGGGCCGGCTTCTCCCGGCCCTCAAGGCCGAGAGGCCGACCGGGCCTGCCAGGGGTAAGGGCCTGATTGACCCCTTACCCTTTCCTGGTGACCACCGTAGACACCGAGCCGGTTTCCGGCCATGCAGGCATGCCCCTCGCCGCGCAGGACACCGGAACCGACACCGTTCTGGGCAGCCGCTACCGCGCGCTGACCCTCGCGATGGTCTCCGTCGTCCTGCTCATCGCCTTCGAAGCCACCGCCGTCGGCACGGCCATGCCCGTCGCCGCGCGTGAGCTGGACGGGCTGCCGCTGTACGCCTTCGCCTTCTCCGGGTACTTCACCACCTCGCTCTTCGCGATGGTCGTCAGCGGCCAGTGGTCCGACCGCGCAGGCCCGCTGGCGCCGCTGGTCACCGGCATCGGCGCCTTCGCGGCCGGGCTGGTCGTCTCCGGCACCGCCCAGTCCATGTGGCCGTTCGTGCTGGGCCGTGCCGTGCAGGGCATCGGCGGCGGGCTCGTCATCGTCGCCCTGTACGTCGTCGTCGGCCTCGCCTACCCCGAACGCCTGCGGCCCGCCGTGATGGCCGCCTTCGCCGCGTCCTGGGTGCTGCCCTCCATCGTCGGCCCGCTCGTGGCCGGCACGGTCACCGAGCAGTTCGGCTGGCGCTGGGTCTTCCTCGCCACCCCCGTGCTCGTCGTGCTCCCCCTTCTGATCGGCGTGCCCGCGCTGCGCCGCACGTCCCTGCAGCGGCCTCCGGAGGACCGTGTGGCCCCCGACCGCCGCCGGCTGGGCCTGGCGCTCGCCGTCTCCGCCGGCGCCGGGCTGCTCCAGTACGCCGGACAGGACCTGCGTCCGCTGTCGCTGGTCTTCGCGGCGGCGGGCGCCGCGCTCGTCGTCCCGGCCGCGCTGCGACTGCTGCCCCCCGGCACCTTCCGCGCGGCCCGCGGGCTGCCGTCCGTGGTGCTGCTGCGCGGTGTGGCCTCCGGCACGTTCCTGGGCGCCGAGAGCTTCGTCCCGCTGATGCTCGTCACTCAGCGGCACATGTCCCCGACCCTCGCCGGGTTCTCCCTGGCCAGCGGCGGCGTCACCTGGGGCATCGGTTCCTGGATCCAGGGCCGGCCCCGCTTCGAGCCCCACCGCGAGCGCCTGGTCGTCCTCGGCATATTCCTCATGGCTGCCGCGATCGCCGGCGCCGCCCTGCCGCTCCTGGACGCCGCCCCCGCCTGGAGCGCGGCCGCCGCGTGGGCCGTGGGCGGGCTCGGCGCGGGCCTGGTCATCTCCTCCCTGGGCGTCATCCTCTTCAAGCTTTCGCCGCCCTCCGAGGCCGGCGCCAACTCCGCCGCCCTCCAGGTCTCCGACGCTCTGTCCAGCGTTGTCCTCGTCGCTGCCGCGGGTACCGTCTTCGCCGCCCTCGGCGGGGCCAAGGGTGCCTTTGCGGCCGTCCTCCTCCCGCTGGCCGCGCTTGCCCTCGCGGGCGTCGGCGTCGCGGTACGGCTCCGCCCGAAAATCGGGTGAGGCCGCTCGCCGGGGGTTACCGGCGACCCGCCGCCCGCCCGCCGCGGAGACGAAGGACGGGACCGCCGCCTCCGCTGCCCCGACCTGCGGCCCGGGCGCGCCGCTGCTTGGAGACCCGCGGGGGAGGCGCCGACGCTGCTCGGATCGGATCGGATCCGAGCAGCGTCGGGCGCCGGGCTGCCTGCTGGAGTAAGCCGTCCACCGGGCCCGTACCGTCGGCGGGATGCCCGAGGACGTGCTGGACGCGGTCGCGGGCGTCCCTCGCCGCGCACGCCGGCCAGGAGGCGGTGGCCAGCGCACTCGGGCCCGGCCTGTCTCTGGTCGCGCGTCGGCTCCCGTACTGGCTGCCCGTGACGGGGCTGCCAGGGACACGGGAGGAAGTCCTGTGGGCTGGTGAATCCGCACCAGGCTGCTGCTCTCCCCGCGAGCCCGTCACGGGCAGCGAGCAATTCTCCGGGCTGCCGGCCAGCGACAGGCACGCCGTGCATCGTCGTTCGGTACGGAGGTCGGTGCCGGGCGTCGCAAGCTGGTGGTCCGTCCCGTGTGCCAGCATCCGTAGCGGTGTCCTGTCCACCCCGGGACGCTTCCAGCCGCGCGTGGCCGTCGACCCACTCCGCTCCGGACGGCTGCGCACGGCCCCGGACTCACCCTGCCCTGACTCACCCTGGCCTGGCGCACCCGCGGCGGAGGACGACCGTGGTTGGGGTCAGGCCGTGAGGGTGCTGCCTCGGCTCAGTGGGCGATCCACGTCTTGATCTCGGAGGCGATGCTTCGCACGTCCAGACCGTCGCGACTGACACGGGTCGCAAGACCGGCGGCCTGCTTGGGCTGGACGTCCAGGATCTCGCCGCTGACCGAGAGGTAGGAGGCGGCGACGACCGCGCTGAACAATTCGTTGGAGTGGTCGAGGGCCGGGCAGCGGAGGAGCTGGTGCATGAGCGCCGCTGCCCGGTGGTGGGACTCGGCGTAGACGAGCGTGTCCATGACCGTGTCGGCGTGCCGTGCGGCCGCGGCCGCGAGTGTGCCGAAATCGGAGACGTCCGGGTCTCCGGGGATGTGGCGGTGCGCGAGGTCGAGGAGCCAGGCGCGGTCGATGCGGACGATCACGCGGCGGTCGCCGGCCCACGGTTGGCGGCCGCGCTCCCGAATTCCTCGGTGAAGGGATTGCGGTGCCTCGTGACCGGGACGGCTCGTTCGAGCCGAAGATCGTCAAGAGGCACAAGCGCCTGACAGGCGTCGACCAGATGGCGATCTCGCTGGCCGCGAAGGGCCTGACCACCGGCGAGGTCCGGGCACACCTGGCCGAGGTCCATGGCGCCGAGATCACCCGGCAGACCATCTCCACCACCACCGACCAGGTCCTCAAGAGCCGGGTCGGGGCGGTGCCGTGGTGATCAAACCGTTGCCGCACCGCGTACAACCGCGTAGGGCTCTCCGCTGTCCGACAGTTGGCCGCTGAGGATGATCCTCTGGCCGGTGCGCATACGTCCCGTCGGGGGTGCGCGGAGAGGACGGCTTGTAGATGGAGAAGACGACGATGGGCTGGGCGATGAGGAGCACGGCGGTGGCCGCGGGAGCGGTGGCCGTGTTCACCGGGGTGACGGCAGTGCCGGCCGGGGCGGCGGAGGGAGGGGTCTCCTTCAGTCGAGTCACGGTGAACAGCGGGAAGCCGATTGTCATCGGAACCACCAAGGAGGTCGTCGTGCCCGCGTCCTTCCGGATGACGACCAAGCTCAAGTACGACTACGGGCCGACCGTGTTCCCCTACCGGGGTAAGCCGGACTCGGGGGACACGCTGCACAGTTCCGTCATCACTTCCGACTGCCAGGTGGTGGACAAGGCCAAGGGTGTCTGCGACTTCGAGGAGTGGCTGTACATCGACCCGCGGTACTCCGACTTCGGGAACGCGTACGCCGGTACCTGGAAGACGGCCGCGCGGGTCTTTCTTGCCGGTGACGCCTACGACACCGACGACAAGAACCTTCCGTTGCAGGTCAAGCGGGCGACCACTGTCACCGTCAACGCCTCGCCGGAGCCGGTGGCGGCAGGCAAAACGATCACCGTCACCGGGCGGGTGGAACGGGCGAACTGGGACACCCACACGTACCAGGGGTACGGCGGCCGCACGGTGAGCCTGCAGTTCAAGGCGTCGGGCGCCTCCTCGTACACGACCGTCAAGAAGACGACGTCGAGCAGCACCGGGTCACTCAAGACCACGGTGAAGGCCACCAAGCCGGGAACCTGGCGCTGGACGTACTACGGGAACTCCACCTCCGGAGCGAAGTCTTCGACCGGAGACTACGTCGCCGTGAAGTAGACGACGCGCCCGGACCGCTTTCCCTCGCATGATGACGACGCATGCCGCGCAGCAGTGCGTTGCTTGGCCGGCATGGCCGAGCAACGCACTGGGTCACGGCGGCCGGCCATCCGTGCCTCTGACCCCTGCCGGAGAGGTTCGGTCTCGAAGAACAAGGACCACGGACGTGTCCAGTCACTTCCCTGTCCTTCCTTGCCGCCCGCCCGCATGAACACCGTCGTCGGGTGGGAAGCCACAGGCGCCGGCCCTCTGCCGGCCGTCGAGCTTGGCTGGCGCCGCCGCATCCGCGTATTGGGGCCACGTACGCCCAACTCGCAGCAGGTTTCGAGGTCGGAACGAGCACGGCCCATCGCTACATCAGCGAAGGCGTACGTTGCTCGACGGGACACTCCTGCCGATCGAGCGGATCGCCGCCGACCGGCCCCATTACCGTGGCAAGCAAAAGAAGCACGGCATGGACGTGCGGGTCATCGCCGATTCGTTCGGCCGGCTGCGGTGGGCCTCGCCCGCACACGCCGGGTTCGGGTGGGTACGTCTTCCTCGCCGGCTGCTGCATCGAAGGCGGAGGGCGGGCTGCTTCGGTCTCGATGGGGCCGCGTGAGGTGGCATACGAAGGAGAGGTGGGCACCTTGCGCGGGTATCGGCTCCGCCACCTCAGCGGATCTCTCCGACCGGGAACCCCACGTCAACGTCTGGGCGGGCCCATCTTCCGTCGTACGGCGGCTACATGAGGAACGTCTACCTCTGCGTGCCGCGGAATCAGTCCCCCGGAGTATCGGTCCGTTGACCCGCCCACCGCGACGACGCCCGACTCGTTCGGCTCGCTGCACCTTCAGCCGAGCCCACGAAGGCTGTGCGGCCCGACGGAAGATCCGGCAACCTCATGACCTGACCGCCCGCCGCCCGGGAGCGCTGACGGGCCCAGTCCCGGGCCGGTTCGCGCTCTGCGTTCGAGTGCAGCCGTGCTCGACGGCAGCCCGATCTCCCCACAGTGTCGCTCACGCCGCGACGTCGCCCGCACCCTTGGATTCCCTGATGTGCACGACGGTCGCTCCGACGAGGCAGGCAGCGGCCCCCACGGACAGGAACGCCCGGGTGGAGCGCCAAGACAGCACGGACCACTTCGACTGAGCTGAGAGCACCGATCCCGTACTCAGCCACGATCCGGCCGAGAGCAGAGACAGTGATGATCCGATCGAACCGACGGACAGGGAACTTCCGATCGACCCGACTGAAAGAGCGGAACCGACGGAGCCGATGGACAGCACGGATCCCACTGAACCGATGGACAGGATGGAGTCCTTCGACCACAGAGACAGCACGGATCCCAGCGAGTCCGGCTGGGATCCGGCGGAGGTTCTTTTTCTCATGTTCCCATCCTGCCCGTCCGCCGCCGCGTGCACGCCGTCATCGACCGGCACACGCGCTGCCGGCCGACAGCCTCGGCAGCAGCGACCCTCGGCGGCCCACACTCACCGCGCCACATCCGGCGAGCGCCTTCGAACACGGCCTCAGGCGAACGGCCGGGAGTCGGCATTCGCCCTCCGGACCTCGTCCAGCCCCGGACCCCATGACGCCGAACGTCAGGAAACGGGAACCCAAGCCGCCAACTGCTCGGCTATGACCGGTAGATCGACGTTGTCCTGCGCGACTCTCTCGACGAACGGGCCCGCGACGGAGCCAGGCGACGGGACGGCACTGGCGCTGACGCCACTGATCTTGTTGACCTGGTTCTTCACTGGTCAAGGCCAGCGGGCTCGCGCGCCCGCGCTCCTCGGCGGCGGAGTCGTCGAGCACCTGGTCCTCGTCCGGTCTCCCGCCTCCACGAGGGTTCTGGGTATGCCGTCGACCAACTGCATCCGGGATGCGCACAGTTGCTCGCGCTCGTCGGTTTCGTAGGACCCACGGCCCGTAACCCGACGGGGACGTCCCGCCACGGAACACCGGCCGCTGGTGCCCTTCTTGCGGAAGCGCAATTTCACCGGCTGGCCGACGTAGCGCGGGTCAGGTGGCTTCCGACGGTGAGGGTCTTGCCCTTCTTGACCGGCTCCTGCGAGGCGTTGACCGTCAGCTTGGCGTAACGCTTGACCTGCACCGTGGCGGCAACGTCCTTGCTGACGTAGTCCCAGTCGTTGCCGCTCGCACTGGCTTGCACCTTCCAGGTTCCGGCCGTGGTGTTGTCCTGGTGGTCGACCTCGGGTTCATGGTCACGGTGAAGGTGCGGGTGGTCGTGGTGGCGTCGTGGGCCACGCCGTCGCCGCACACGTCGTCGGGTACCACGCTGCGGCCAGGCCACAGTGGCCGGAGTCCGCTGCCGTCAGAGGCGTGGGCTCCGGCCACTCGTGAGGACTACTTGAGTCCGAAGGCGCGGCGGATGGTCTGGCTGATGCCGCCGCCGTTGCGCTGCCCCACGGTGACCCGGAGGGATACGTAGCTCGCGCGGACCGGCGCGTGGAGCTGCGTCCGCCAGTTGCCCTTGTCCTCCTTCAGGGCCTGCCGGTGCCAGGACGCGCCGTCGTCGTAGGAGACCTCCAGCTCGACCGAGGTGACCACGTCCTGAGCGGCGTCGCTGCCGACGACTACGGGCCTGACCGAGAAACCTGACGCGCGCTCTGCGCGCCCGGCGAGGTCCAGATCGGTTCCGTAGTCGAGTTGGACCAGCGGGATGGCCTGATCCTCTACGTCGCCGGAGATGAACCTCCACTCGGTGTGCGTGGTGGTGGAGTAGGGGGTGAGGTCTGTGTTGCCCTTCGTGTCGGCGACCAGTCGGTAGGGGAGCTTCTGTGAGGCCAGGTCGCCGACACCGAAGTCGGGTCGCGGGCCGTTCCGCATCAGGAGTCGGTCACCCTGGTAGAGGGAGAAGCTCCGGGACATCAGGCCGGTGTCACCGCTGTGTGCGGACCCTCCGTCGCCGAAGCCCGCGAGGGTTCCGCCCATGGCGTTGCCGACACGGTGCGGCACCTCGAAGCTGAGCATGCGCGGGCGGGTGATGGGGCCGAACCAGTGTTCGTTCTGCACGCTGCGCGGCGGGTGACTCGCGATGTCGGTGAAGGTCGACCATCCGTCGATGGTCGCGTACTGCTGCCACTTGACGCCGTTCCCGGCGGAGACCCAGTCGGTGCGGTGCCCGGGGGTGACGGGCTCTCTCGGGAACGGGGGAACACGCGTCCCGCCGTACACGGAGTACGGGTAGGCGGCCGGCCAGTACTCGTACGACGGGCTGTCCTCCCGGCTTTCGAGGATCTGCTTGCCGGCGGGCGGAGCGAAGGTGTTGTCGATGCGGGCAAGGCTGCCGGGATCCGTTGCCGCGGACGGGTCCGCCGGCACCCCTCCCTGGTGGTAATCGGCCAGGTCGTACAAGTACTCCGGCGCCGGATGGGCCTCGACTGCCAACTTGACTCTGGTCTTGCCCGCGGCCCCGATGGCCCTGATGAGTGCCTCGCCGTCGTCCCTGGTGACCGACGCGACCGGGAGGGGCCCGGTCGTCTTCTCGTCCGGGTCGCCGTACCAGTCGTTCCTTCGCCCGTCGCCGTCGTTGACGACCAGGAGCATGGCCGCCGACGCGGCGTGCGCCGCGGCCACCTGGTCCGCCGGGGACACACTTGCCGTACTGCGGACGATCACCGCTCTGCCAGCGGCGTTGAGGCCCGAGTAGTCGGCGGGTGCACCACTTCCGGCGAAGACTGCGTCGACGCGCGTACTGCCGTCGTGGAAGTGAGCGGATCCTGGCTGCACCAGCAGCGTGTCGTCGAGTTCGTGCCCGCTGTAGGTGATCTCCAGCGGAGTCTGCTTGGCACGGATCCGGGTGGTGAAGACAAAACTGCCCTTGGTCACCTTCCCCTTGGTGGGAAGGGCCCACAGGCTGTCGTAAGCGGCGGAGGGCATGAGGATCTCGTGCAGTGCCTGTCCGTCGGCGGGCGTGGGCTCGCTGGAGGTGAAGGAGCGGTAGAGGTCGATTCTGCTGGTGGTGACGGACGAAGGCTTGGGAGTGGCCACCTTGACCTGGCGTATGCGCGAGGCGTCCAGGTCGACGTCCGTGTCCGATGTCAGCTCGAGTTCAGGAACGGTGAGGACCGCGAAGCCCAGGGAGTGCGGGCCGTGGCGGCCTTCCACGTCCAGTGTGGACACGACGGTGTAGGAGCCGGGTGCCCAGCGGCTGGTGAGTGTGCCGTCCGGGACCCACATGACGGTGGTCCTCCCGTCGGCGCCGGTGATCTCGACCTCACCGCTGACGGGCTTGCCCGCCCGGTCCTTCAGGCGGACTGTCAGAGCGTACTTCTCGGATTCGACGGACAGGCCCACGGCAGTGTGCACGGCGCCGACTGCGGAGCGGGCGACGACCTGGGCGGCATACTGACCCGCCGCCAGGCTCTTCGGGTCGGCCACGAGCCCGACCGACGAGGTTCCGCGCGCCGGCACCGTGACATGGTCGACCGCCAGGGCGAACACCCCCGCGGGCGATCCGCCGCGATCAACCGAGAGATCCAACGTGATCGGGCGGGCGGTCGTGTTGGTGTAGACGATTTGCCGTGTGACCGGCTTCGGCTTACGGCCGCTCGGCCAGGGGACGAGCCCCGCGTCCACCGACCCTGTCGCGACGACCTGGTCCTGGAGGTAAGCGGCGCCCACGTCCAGCCGGCCGGCACCGGCCTGGTAGGGACTGTAGTCCGGGGTCAGGACGCTGGTGCTCATCAAGGCGTCCTTGATGCGCTGCCCGGTCCACGTCGGATGCTTCTGCGCCAAAAGCACCGCCGCCCCCGTGACATGTGGCGCAGCCATCGACGTGCCGCTGTCCGAGCGGTAATAGCCCTCGCCCCAGCTCATCTGCTGCGATCGCGCGGCCAGGACGTCCACGCCCGGAGCGGTCAAGTCGGGCTTGAGGGCGTCGTCGTTCATCCTCGGCCCGGCGCTGGAGAAGTCGGCGAGGCGGTCGGAGGCGTCCACCGCGCCTACGGTCAAAGCGGCGTCCGCGGTTCCCGGCGCACTGACGCTGTACGGGCTGTTGCCCGCGTTACCCGCGGCGATGACGAAGAGCGCGCCCGTCTCCGCACTCAGTTGGTTGACCGCCTGGCTCAGAGGATCGTCCTGGGTGTGCCACGCGGGCGTACCCAGGCTCATGTTGATCACCTTGGCATGCTCGGTCCGCGCCGCCCACTCCATGCCCGCGATGATCCCGGATATCGGACCGGAGCCGTTGTCACCGAGAACCTTGCCCACGATCAGATCAGCGCCAGGTGCGACTCCCCGTTCCTTTCCGTCAGAGGCGGCGCCGGTTCCGGCTACGGTGGACGCGGTGTGCGTCCCATGTCCGTTGCGGTCGATGACGCCCTCCCCCGCGACGAAACTGCGGGACTCCACGATGCGGCCGGCCAGATCCGGATGAGTGGTGTCCGCTCCGGAATCGAGTACCGCGACGCGAACACCTGCGCCGGTGCCCCCTGCTTTCCAAGCCTTGGGGGCGCCGATCTGCGCCGTGGTGTCCGCCAAGTCCGCCTGCGCCTTGCCATCGAGCCACACCTTGTCGACACCGGCTGCGAAGGAAGGACCCGTCACCTCGTTCCGGCTTGTACCGACACTTGCCGTGGACCGCGAGAGGTCCATCCCGTCGGTGCGGGTCAGGGCGGACCAGAACGCGGAGGCCTTCGACCGCCGGGTCTCGACGGCCTCACCGTGGACGGACGGAAGGCCCAGCGTGGTCTTCGCCCCGGGCAGCGCCGAGTTGGGCGGCAGCGCGTCGTCGGAGGCACCGCTCTTGAGAGCGGAGAGGGCTGGAGAGCGAGTGATGATCAAAGGGAGCGCGCTCTTGTGGGCGTCATCGTACCCCTGGGCCATCAACTGGGTGATGTTGAAGAGCTGTTTGTCGAGCCGCCCGGTCGCCACGTAGGGCAGGGTGCTGTCGGGGTACACGAAGGTGTCCCGGCCCTCGATGGCAACGCGTACCGATCCCTCGGCTCCCGGCGCACGCGTGACATCGTCGACGGACACCGTTCCATCCGGTTCCTGAGTTGCCGTCACCTTGTCACCGGTGATCAGCGTCAGCGTGACGGGCGCGCGCCGCGCACTGCTGTGTTCGCCCGGCGTGGCGTGCGGCGGCCGTAAAGGAGTGGCGCCGTGGGCCGTCGTTGGGGTCGCCAGTGTGGCAACAAGAACTGCGGCGACGGACGCTGCAGATCTTCGGGCAAATGGGTGCAGCACATTCCCTCCAGAGTCAGTGATCGACTGAATCCGACCACCTCTGCAGAAGAAATGTAAGTACTTGAATTCCCGACTACCTGCCTGTAGGTGCGAACACCTCCTGCCGTCGCCGACCAGCAGCCCACTGAACAACCATCATGGAGAGCCTATTTGAGGCTGGTTGCGAGGAGCGAGGTTCTCCGGTGCCGCAGCAGACGTCGAGCGCGCGACCGCTCTCGGGAGTCGGAGCGTCCTCGAAAAGCTGGCGTTTTTCCTCATCGGAGGATCAGTTGAAACAGTGGCCGTCGGCGTAGTGGATCCCGCGCGGCACACTCTGGGAGTGCCGTCCTATGGTTCGGGGATGAGTAACTCCGCTGCGGCTGCTGTCCTCACAACCAGCGATCTGTCTGAAGCGATACGTGCGGTGCGTACTTTGGTGGCCTTGGCAGACATCGAGCAGGGCGAGGTCGACTTCGAAGCCGTGATCAGGTCGCAGGATGTCCTGGCGCACGTACGCCATGTGTTGCCCAGGCTCGAGTGGTGGGCGTCGGCCGGCGAGGAGCACGGTTCGTCGAAGTCCGGCGACGATCCTGCGGACTGCCTGCCGATCCGAGTGTTCGACTGGTGTCGTCCGGTGGACCGCGCTGAGCCCTTCATCGCTGCCCTGGGGCCGGATTCCGCGGCAGTTCGGTGGGATCTGGACGCATGGCCTGCGGTTCCCGAAGCGGGACTGGAGGCGATCTCGCAGAAGTACGCGTACCTCACGCTGACCGTGAACTCCCGGGACCTCTACCAGGATGAGCCGTCGCAGGACCACACCGTCCACGTGCACGTGCGGAACCGGAACGGCGACCAGATCGACCGCGTCCATTGGCTGGCCGGCCAAGTGGGTGGCCGATTCACAGGAAGGGTGGAGCTGGCGCCTCTGTAACCTCTCAGCACAGGCAGGGCTGCTGTCTCCCTCTGCCTCTGTCACGTCATCGGCCGGTCAAGTCCTATGGAAGACGCACCTCGTGGCCGACTCCGCTGCCCTTCTCCAGCGCGGAACCGACCTGCGCAGCCGACTGGCCCACGGGCGCACGAGCCCGCCGGCAGGCGGGAGGGAAGAAGGGACCGCGCTGCACGGCTTTCCTCTCGCGGCCGGTGCAGATCGATGAGGAGGGAGCCGCTGGACCAGCCGGTTTCTGCCCGGGCATGACCGGCTGTTCGGGCAAGTACTGTCTGGGCCGCGTGACAATCCGACTTCGTGCTGTCAGCCATCCTCCTTCCTGGGACGCACATCACATGGCACCCGAGGATGCCACGACAGTGCGGGGCGGGAGGGGATCATGGTCGCCGCCAAAGTCTCTGGCGCGGTCCACGAGCGGGGGAGAATTTCGGGGCCCGGGGACGTGATGCTCGCTTCCAACTGCCCCAGGCTCCCCAGGAGAACCACGCACTGGCGGCCAGGGCGCGGACGATACCTGGGGTGTCGTGTCCATTTGCGGCGCTGAGCACGCCACCGATGGCGCCGACGATGAGAGCCAGCGTGAGGAAGGACCAGATCACGATCTTCATGTCGTGGAACGATATCCGGCCCGTGCCGGCCCCCGGGGCGCAGGGAAGCAGCACCTTGCCTGGCGGGTCGCCAGCCGTCCTGGTGCTGACGTATGTGCCGTCTTGCTCACCCTGCCGGGGCATACTCTGCCGAAACGATCTCTCGTTCACTCCTCTGACCTGGAGATTCCCGGAGCTGCCGACGGAGCCGCGATGAGATGAGGGATGGTTCCGGCCGATGTCAGTGGTGTGGGCGAGTATCTCGACCATGACTGCGACTGCTGCCGATTACGTGTGGCTCGAAAAGCTTTTCCCTGACCTCGCGGAGGCGTATTGCTTCACTCTGGTGTACCAGGTGTCGCCGTCAGAGCTCCTGGCCCGTCTTGGAGGTCAGGTCGAACTCTCCCGTACGGGGACGGCGGCGATAGTCGACGCGGCTGTCGACCTCTGGGCGCGTTCCGACCGCGCTCGGCGATTCATGGCCATGACCACCGTTGGCGACTGGACTTTGCTGATTGAGCCCATGGGCTGTCTCGGCGCCACCGAAGAGAACGCTCTGCCGACATCCGCAGGAACACGCTGGGTCTCGCATTTCGCCGACATCAACGGCATCAGCGGTTTCCTCTGGGCCCAAGACGGCGTCAAGCGCCTGACGTTCGAGCCTGGGCTGCCCGACCACCGATGGGGAACCACTCCTGACGAACTTCTGGACGCCATGCACCAGAGCGGCTTCCAGTTCTGGGACGAGGCCTCCGACACCGCGGAATGCCTGGCCACGGGGGCAGCATTCGCCCTTGCCGACCACCTGACGGGTGTGCGCATCACGCCGGGACTTCTACGGGACACCGTCTTTGTCTGCGGCAGCGCGAAGATCGGGTGAGCGCGTGATGACCTCACTCCTCGACGACATCCTGACCAGCGCCCGGTGGATCGCCTGCGCCCTCAACAGCTCGGGATACACTGCCGACTTCACCCCCGGAAGCCTCCGAGACGTCGAGCGGTTCATGGTGGAGCACAGCGACCGTGGGGTTGCGTTGGCCGGCGGACTCCTCGCAACAGAGGTGGGGCCAAGACTGTTCGCTCTGGGCACCTACGTCGGCGAGACCGTCCGACGCACCCGCGGCGGTACATGGGGGGCGGACGGCGACGGCCCGACTGCCGAGATGAACATCGCCCTCCACCTGCCGGACGGTTCGATCATCTGGCCCGTCCAGCGCGTGATCAAACGGTTCCGCAACGGTCCGGAGGACAGCATCGCGTTCTATGGCGTCGCGCTCGGGCTGACGGACACACCTGGACAACCCCGTCACCGGTTCCGCTGCCGCGAGTGACGCGGATGCGGGGAGCCGGCGACCGCGGCGACGATTACTTCGGCGTTGTCAGGCGATGTCGCGGACCTTGTCCGTAGCACTCATTCCCTCAATCAAGATCATTACCGGTGTGCTGTAGGCGACTTCGCGAGAGGAATACGGCCATCGGCGGGTGACATCCCGCCAGCGATCGTGAACTCCACGATCACGGAGGAGACATGTCCCTCTTCAAGGCCGCTCTGTTCGACTGGGTTGGAACACTCACCGCCCCCAAGTGGGGTTCTGCCCAGACGACATCCAGGGGTGCTTCGTGGATCCGACGCTCATTGCGGCAACTCGAGCGCGACTCGTCCGATGTGGAAGCGCGGGCGGATCAGCGCAGCCCTGAGCGTAGCCGGCAAGCTCCCTCACGTCGTGGAGGTTTGGGCTGGAGCGGACCTGTCGGCCGCAGCACACCGTGACAGCTACGACCGGTGGATCGACGCCGCAGGAGCGGACGCGGTCCTGGCCGACGAGATGTACACGGCACTGTCCGATGCACGCGGAAACGCCCTTGCCTCCGATGTCGAACCCACACTCGCAGCGGTCAAGGCGGCCGGCTTGAAAGTCGCCATTGTCAGCGACATCCACGTCGATATCCGGCCCGCTTTCTTGGAAAGCAGCCTCGATGCCTACGTTGACGAGTTCGTCTTGTCGTTGGTGACGTGGGACCAGTCCAGGCTGGTTCGGGTGTCGCCGTAGTGGTGGGCCACCTTGCCGGCGCCGGGCGAGAAGAGGGTGAAGTCGGTAGCGCCTCGGCGCGGCGTAGTAGCCGCTGCGCGCGTCACAACCGATCCTGTTCCGGAAGGTCGGCAGGGCTGTCGGGGGTATGGCGCACATGCGTCTCCCCGGGGTGCTCCGTCGCAGGCATTCGGGGGCGACGGCTCGCGACGGCTTCGGCACGGCCGGGATGTGGTGCTGACGTGGGAATCAGGCGCGGGTCGGCGTGGAGCCTTCTCGGCTGGCGGCCGTGGATGCGGGGGACGCGGACAGCATCCTGGCCGAGCCGCTGGTCTGATGCGCTCCGGCTGTAGCGTTTCCTGCACCGGCTGCTCCGCGGCCGGACTGGGCCCTTCTCGCACTCCACCGACGGCGCGGAGATGGACAAGCACCTGCGGGTCGACACCATCGCGCAGGCGATCGTCCGTTCCGGGGTGGCCCGGCATCCGGTTGGTCCCGTGGGCTATGTCGTTGGATATGCCCTGGCCGGGGGGCATTTGCGGCAGGAGCTGACCGTGATCGCGGAATCGGTCAATCCGCCGGGTGTGACGCGTGACGCCTGGCGGAGAACGGCCGTCGAGGCGCGCTTGCGTGTCGTCGAGGTGGAGGTGGTGTGCTCCGATCGGGCGGAGCACCGACGCCGCGTGACCTCGCGGTCGACCGACACTCCAGGCCTCCCACTGCAGGACTGGCAGCAGGTCATCTCCCGGGAGCGGGAGCGCGAGCCTTGGATCCGCGAGCGCGTCGTCATCGATACCGCGGGACAGAGCCCACAACAGTCACTGGCTCCGCTCCACCGCGGCCTGGCATCGGGCTGACGGGTAGGCCGGGCGACCGTGCAACCGCCCGGCTCGGCCGAGTCGTCGCGTACGTCCGGCGTTCGAGCACCTCGACGCCGGGGCCGACTCCGGGGCCGACGTCGGGGAGGCCGCGGACCGCGCCGAAGCGGTCGCCTGATGCCGGCCGATGAGGTTCCCCCGAGTTTCAGCTCCGTTGGAAGGAGTGATCCCGTCGGCGCCATTCCCCCGCGAGGAGTTCGTACGAGCGGACCCGGTCCTTGTGGTCGTGGGTGATCGTCGTGATGAGCAACTCGTCCGCGCCCGTCGCCTCCTGGAGCTGTTCCAACTGGTCGGCCACCCGGCCCGGCGAGCCGACGAACTGGGTGTCGAGGCGGTCCTGGACGAGGGCCCGGTCCTCGTCCGTCCATGGGTGCGCGCGTGCTTCCTCCGGCGTCGGGTACTCGATGGCGCCCTCGGCTGTGCGGATGCTGCGGACCCACGGGCCGTATCCAGTGGCGAGTACGCGGGCGGCGTCGTCATTCTCGGCGACGACGACGTCCGCCGAGACGCTGATGTACGGCTTGTCCCGGAACTCGGAAGGCTGGAAGGAGGACCGGTAACCTTCCACCGCCTCCAGGACCGTCGCCGGGCTGACGTGGTAGTTCGCCGCGAACCGCAGACCGTTGCGGCCCGCGACAGCGGCACTCTGCCCCCCGCTGCTACCCAGGATCCATACCTCTACGTCGGCACCTTCCCCCGGCACGACGCGGGCCTCGACGCCCTCCGGAGAGCGGTAGGTGCCGGCGAGCAGGGCGAGGATGTCGTCGACCTGCTCGGCGTAGTCCTGTGATTCGGCGCCCGGCAGCATGAGCAGCTTGCGCTGCAGCGCGATGCGGGGTGACCCGAGCAGATGCTCGAAGGAGAAGCGGGGCGGGATCAACACGCCGTTCGGGGTGCGGCCGTCGACGACCGGGGTCGCTGTCGGCAGCGGTGCGGCGAGCTGTCCCGGCGGACGGCCGCCCGAGCGGCCCAGGCCCAGATCGAAGCGGCCCGGGTGCAGCGCGTCGAGCAGGCCGAACTCCTCCACCGTGGACAGCGCTGTGCGGTGCCCGAGCTGTACGGCCCCGGAACCGAGCCGGATGGTGGAGGTGGCGGATGCTGTCAGGGCCAGGACGACCGCGGGTGATGTTCCGGCCACACCTGGATTGAGGTGGTGCTCGGCGAACCAGTAGCGGGCATATCCGAAGCGCTCGGCCTGCTGTGCGAGGTCGATGGAGTTGCGCAGGGCATCGGCTGCCGTCGAACCGGAGGGGATCGGGACCAGGTCGAGCACGCCGAGGGCCGTATCAGACATGGACGGACTCCTGGGTGAGCGGTGGCGCCGCAAGCACGGGTCCCCACACGAACGGCGGGTCCGGGATCTCGCGCCGCAGTACGGGGGCAGCCTTCGACTGGAACAGCTCGAGCGAAGCACGGTGCTGGGACTCCGTCAGCCCGCCGGCGTCGGCGTGCAGGTGGAGCACGGTGTGCCCGAACTGTTCGTGGTACCGGTGCACCTTGTCGATGACCTGTTGCGGGCTGCCGATCAGAGCGGAGCTGTGTTCGGCGAAGTCCTCCAAGGTCTCGAAGACGACCGGCAGGCCGGCCTTCTTGAAGAACGCCAGGTTGGACTCGAAGACCGGCCGATAGGCTGCCAGCGCCTCCTGCGAGGTGGGGGCGACGTAGATGCCCGCGGTGCCTGCGCCGACGGCGATCTGCGCCGGGTCGTGCCCGTAGTGCTCCCACCGCTCGCGGTAGTAGCGGATCAACTCGGCATATGGCTCTATGGGGTTGGTGACGTTGGCGGAGAAGAGCGGGTCGCCGTAGCGGGCGGCCAGGTCGACGGACTCCTTGCTGGTCGCACTGCCGTGCCAGACCCGGGCCGGCTGCTGATACGGACGCGGCCACACCTCGGCGTCGGTCAGCGGGGGACGAAAGCGGGTGTCGGCCGTGACCTTGTCCTGCCGCCAGATCTTTCGGAAGACCTCGTAGCTCTCGGCGTTGCGGTCCCACTGGTCCTCGGGCGTGACGTGGAACAGGTCCCGCTGAGCAGCGCCGTTGCCCTTGCCGATGATCAGGTCGAGGCGCCCGTTGGACAGGTGGTCGAGGGTGGCGTAGTCCTCGTACGCCCGGACCGGGTCCAGCAGGCTGAGCGTGGTGACGGCAGTGAACAGGCGGATGCGCTTCGTCAGGGCAGCCACATGGCTCAGTACGACGGTCGGTGAGGAGGAGATGAACGGCCGCTCGTGGCGCTCCCCCACGCCGAAGCCGTCGAAGCCCAACTCCTCTGCGAACAGGGCGTTGTCGAGGACCTCGCGGAAACGGGCGTGGGTCGGCTTCTGCACTCCGGTGACGGGATCCGGGCGGTGCACGATGAGTGTGATGGCAAGGAATTTCACGACGCCACCCGCTCCTCGCGCCGCAGATCGTCAGGGAGGGCGAGGCCCAGGTTGTGGCGGAGGGTCGGGCCCTCGTAGTCGGTGCGGAAGACACCCCGTTCCTGCAGGAGCGGTACGACCTTGTCGGCGAAGTCGTCCAGGCCGGTGGGGGTGATGTGCGGGACGAGGATGAAGCCGTCACTCGCGTCGGCCTGGACGTACTCGTTGATGGTGTGGGCGACGGTCGCAGGCGAACCGATGAAGTTCTGGCGGTTGCCCGTCTCGATGACCAGGTCGCGGATGGACCAGTTGTGGGCGGCGGCCAGCTCACGCCACTCGCGGGCAGTGGCGATCGGGTCGCGGTACATGCGGGCCTGGGCGCGGCCCTGGGAGATGTGGTCGGCGCTGACATCCGGGTCGACGTCGGGCAGTGGACCTTCGGGATCGTAGGAGGACAGGTCCCGGTTCCAGACGAACTCCAGGTGCTTGATGGCGGTGGCCCCGCTGACCTGCAGGCGGCGCACGTCCTTGGCCAGTTCCCCGGCCTCTTCGTCCGTGTCGGCGAGGACGAAGCTCGCGGCGGGCAGGATGAGCAGTTCGTCGTGGCGGCGGCCGTATTTGGCGAGGCGCTGCTTGACATCCCTGTAGAAGGCCCGTCCTCCCTCCAGGGTGGCGTACCGGCTGAAGATGGCGTCGGCGCTGGAGGCGGCGAACTCGCGGCCTTCGTCGGAGTCGCCGGCCTGGAAGATCACCGGGCGGCCCTGCGGGGAGCGTGGGACATCGAACTGGCCGTGGATGTCGAAGTGTTGCCCATGATGGACGAAGGAGCCGGCCTTCGTGTCGCGCAGGAACGCACCGGCCGCCTGGTCGGCGACGATCTCGTCGCCGTGCCAGGAGTCGAAGAGTTCGTTCGCGGTGGCGAGGAATTCCTTGGCACGGGAGTAGCGCTCCTCCTGTGGCAGGAAGCCGCCGCGGCGGAAGTTCTCGCCGGTGAAGGCGTCCCAGGAGGTGACGACGTTCCAGGCGGCTCGTCCGCCGGAGAGGTGGTCGAGGCTGGCGAACTGGCGGGCCACCTCGTAGGGCTCGTTGAAGGTGGAGTTGATGGTGCCGGTCAGACCCAGGTGTTCGGTGACGGCGGCGAGGGCGGTGAGGATCGTGAAGGTGTCGGGCCGTCCGACGACATCCAGGTCGTAGATCTTCCCGCCCTGCTCGCGCAGGCGCAGGCCCTCGGCGAGGAACAGGAAGTCGAACTTGGCGCGTTCGGCGGTCCGCGCGAAGTGCACGAAGGAGCTGAACTCGATGTGGCTGCCGGCCTTCGGGTCGCTCCACACAGTCGTGTTGTTGACGCCCGGGAAGTGCGCGGCCAGATGAATCTGCTTCAGGGGCTTGCTCATGGTGGGTGCGGTCCTTCGCTTCAGGCGGTGGCGGCTGCGGCGTAGCGGTTGGCGGGACGGTGCAGGCCCAGCAGGCCGCGCAGGGTGTCGGCTTCGTAGGCGGTGCGGAAGGCGCCCCGGCGCTGGAGCTCGGGGACCAGGCCCCGGGTGATGGCGGGCAGGTCGTGGCCTGCGACCGCGGGGCGCAATCGGAAGCCGCTCAAGCCGGCTTCGCCCAACTCATGAAGCACATCGGCGAGTTGGGTGGGCGTGCCGGTGAAGATGCGTGCGTCACTCGTGTACGCCTCGCCGGCGAGAGCATCCAGCCGTGCCCGCCGGTCTTCGGCGGCGCCCTGGTCGTCGTCGAGGAAGACCACCAAGTCACCGAAGACGTGCAGGAGTTCGCCGGACCGCCCGGCCGCCGTCTGCTCGGCACGGATCTCCGAGACGATCGCGCGGGCCTGGTCGGCGTCGTGCGGGGTGACGTAGCCGATGTCGGCCTGCCGGGCGACCAGCCGGTACGGGACGGTCTGATGGGCGAGGGCGGTGACCAGCGGCTGACCCTGCGGCGGGCGCGGGGTGATGGACGGGCCCTTGACGCTGAAGTGCTTGCCCTCGAAGTCGATGTAGTGCAGCTTGTCGCGGTCGACGAAGCGGCCGGTGGAGACGTCCCGGATCTCCGCGTCGTCCTCCCAGCTGTCCCACAGCCGGCGCACCACCTCGATGTAGTCGGCGGCCTCGTCGAACAGCCCGGTGAGACGCTCCTGTCCGTCCGGGCTCTGCAGCTCCTCCAGACTGATCGGTGGGAAGGTGCGGCGTCCGAAGTGGTCGGCTTCGTGCGGGCGGGCGGAGATCTGGACCCGGAGACCGGCGCGGCCGCTGCTCACGTAGTCAAGGGTGGCGATCGCCTTGGAGAGGTGGAACGGCTCCGTGTGGGTGACGATCGCGGTCGGTACCAGGCCGATGTGCCGGGTGAGGGGCGCGATACGGGCCGCGGTCAGCACGGCGTCCAGGCGGCCGCGTACCTGGTCGGTGCGGCCGTCGAGCTCGCCGTAGTGCGAGGACTGGAGACCGAGTCCGTCCTCCAGGGTCACGAAGTCGAGCAGGCCGCGCTCGGCCTCGGTGACCTGGTCGGCCCAGTATCCGGCGGTGAACAGGTCCCGGGGACGGGCGACTTTCTCGCGCCAGGAGGCGGGGTGCCAGCCGGTGCCGTCCAGTGCGACGGCAAGGTGCAGAGGGGAAGCAGGATTTGCGGACACGGGGGTGCCTTCCTGGAGGTCCGTACGAGATCGCCGGCCCGCGGGAATCGGGGCGCACGGCGCTGGGGAAACGGGGTCAGGAGCAACAGAGGGCGCCGGCCACGCGCTGGAGGTCGATGTGGGGCCGGCCGTGGAGGAGCACGGCACGCGGTACAGGTGTCACGAGAACCACCTCCAAGTCATCGCCTTCGACAAGGACAACGGCACGGCTATGCCGTTTCTTCCAGGACAGCGGCTGCGGTCTGCCGTACGAGTGAGAAGGCGGTACGGCGGCGCAGGGTGAATCCGATCGATTCATACAGCCGGATCGCGTTCGCGTTGTCGGCCCTGGCATGCAGGAAGGGCCGCTCGCCACGGTCCTTGATGCCGGCCGCGACGGCGCGGACCAGGCGGGTGGCCAAACCCCTACCGCGATACGCCGGGTCGGTGCACACGGCGCTGATCTCGGTCCAGCCGGGTGGATGGAGCCGTTCGCCGGCCAAGGCGATCAAGCGGCCGCGGTGGCGGATGCCCAGATAGGTGCCCATCTCGACGGTGCGGAGCAGATAGGGCCCGGGTACCGTGCGGGCGACCAGGTCGAGGATCTCGGGCACGTCCTCGAGGCCAAGCCGTACGGTCTCGGAGTCGGGCTCCGCCCGCAGGCCGGTGTCCACGAGCTGGACGCCGTATCCGGTGCGCACCACCTTCCAGCCCTCCGGCGCCTCGGTGACGCCCCGTACCGGGGCGGTGCCGCCAGGGCCGACGAGCGCGGCGAGGTCGTCCCAGGCACGAGGGTCGTCCTCGTCGGAGACGGCATGGAAGGGAGCGACGTCTTGGTGATAGCGGGCGGCGTGACCGATTCGTTCGGCGAAGTGGGCGTGGGGGCCGGTGAGCGCGGCCCAGGCGGGGTTGTCCAGGATGTGCGAGGACTTGGCGTCGAGGGCGGTGACGGACATGGTGTGGCGGTCTCCGGGGTGCGGCTCGGTATGTCCGGCGAGCGGGGAATCCATCCTGGGGCAGCGGCGGAGTCCCCGGCAGACGGTGGTCAGGAGTTGTCGAGCGGCAGGCCCGGCGGGTTGACCTCGGACTTGGCGGCGGCTTCGTTGGCGAGGTCGTACGCCTTGAGCCACTCTGCGTACTGACCGTTCTTGATCAGGTAGTTGATCGCGTCAGCGAGCGGCTTGGCGAGTCCGCTGTCCTTCTTGGCCGTTGCCGCGATCAGGCCCTGCAGGCTCGCGCCCGCACCGGAGTAGGTGCCGGCGGTGCGGGTGGCGTTGGGCGTGCCGGCCACCTGA
The DNA here is from genome assembly GCF_009498275.1 of Streptomyces fagopyri. NCBI lineage: Bacteria > Bacillati > Actinomycetota > Actinomycetes > Kitasatosporales > Streptomycetaceae > Streptomyces > Streptomyces fagopyri. The sequence goes on from NZ_CP045643.1 coordinate 288,768, forward strand.
CGGTTGTGGTAGGCGAAGCCGGGGTTGGGACCGAAGGAGGCGTCGATCTTGCCACTGTTCAGGGCGAGGTAGGTGCTGGGGCTGTCCTGAAAATACTTGACGGTGAGCTTCTTGCCCTCCTTGGCCAGCTTGTCCTTCCACTCCAAGAGGATTCTCTCCTGGTTGGTGCCGGAGGCGACGGCGATCGTCTTGCCGTCGAGGTTCGCGTAGTTGCCGTCGAAGTTCCAGGTGCTCTTCTTGGGCACGATGAAGGCGAGGTTGTCCTGCCGGTAGGAGGCGAACTCGTACTTCTTCTTGCGCTCCTCGGTGTCGGTGACGTTGGAGAAGGCCACGTCGACCTTGCCACTGTCGATGCCGACGAAGAGGTTCTCCCAGGTGGAGTTCTTGACCTCGGCCTTGAGCCCGAACACCGCGGCAACCAGGCGGCCGAGGTCGGGCTCGGAGCCGGTGAGTGTCTTCTGGTCGTCGCCGACGTACGCCAGCGGCGGGAAACCGGAGGGCAGGGCACCGATGCCGATCTCCAGCCTGCCGCTCTTCTTGACGGCGGCGGGCAGCTCGGCACTGATGGATGTGACCTCGGAGACCTTGATGGTGGTCTGGGTGGCGGCGCCGTTGGAGACACGTCCGATGACGACCTCGCCGGACTTGGCACTGTCGGTGGTGGTGGCCGCGTCGCTGTTGCCACCGCAGGCGGCGAGCCCGCCGGCCAGGGAGGCGACGGCGGTCGCCGCAGTGATGCCGCTTGTCAATCTGCGTCGGGTGAAGTGCGTGGCCATGGCCGTTCCTTGTCGCTGAAGTTGATGAGGGTGGCGTGCGGGGGTTGGGGTGTCGTAGGGGATGTGGCGAGTCAGAGGACCTTGCTGAGGAAGTCCCTGGTCCGCTCTTGCCTCGGCCTGTCGAGGACCTCGGAGGGTGGACCCTGCTCGATGATCTTGCCGCCGTCGATGAAGACGACCCGGTCGGCGATCTCGCGGGCGAAGCCGATCTCGTGGGTGACGATGACGAGGGTGGTGCCGCTGGTCGCCAGGTCCTTGATGACGGCGAGGACCTCACCGACCAGTTCGGGGTCGAGGGCGGAAGTGGGCTCGTCGAAGAGGATGACGCCGGGCCGCAGGGCGAGGGCGCGGGCGATGGCCACGCGCTGCTGCTGGCCGCCGGACAGTTGCCTCGGGTAGGCGCCGACGCGCTCACCGAGGCCGACCCGTTCGAGGAGCGTCTTGGCCAGCTGCCGCGCCTCGGGCCTGCCGAGCCTTCCGGTGGCGACCGGGGCGATGGCCACGTTGTCGAGTACGGTCAGGTGCGGGAAGAGGTTGAAGTTCTGGAAGACGAAGCCGATCCGGCCGCGCTGGGCGAGGATGGCCCGCTCGCTGATCTCCTTGAGCCGCTCGCCCTGCCGCTTCACACCGATCAGCTCGCCGTTGACACTGACGTAGCCGATCTCGGGCTTCTCCAGGTGGTTGATGACCCGCAGCAGGGTGGACTTGCCGGAGCCGGAGGGGCCCAGGATGACGGTGACCTCGCCGGGGCGGACGGTCAGGTCGATGCCGTCCAGTACCCGGTGGGTGCCGTACCACTTGTGCACGTCGTGGACCTCGACGGTGGCGGCCGCGACGTCCGCCACGGTCTCGAGCGTCTCGGCGGTCATACGGCGGCCTCCCGGCGGATGCGGTCCCGCAGGTCGGATAGGCCGGTGCGGAACGTCTGCAGAGGCGTCGGCGGCAGGCCGCGGGTGGCACCGCGGGCGTAGTGCCGCTCGACGTAGAACTGGATGACGGAGACGACGCTGGTCAGGATCAGGTACCAGGCGGTGACAACCAGCAGCAGCGGCACGATGTCGCCGGGATAGGTGGCGCCCATCGTCTGCGCGGAGCCGAACAGGTCGAGCAGGGACACGTAGAAGACCAGCGAGGTGCCCTTGATCAGGCCGATGAGCTGGTTGACGTAGTTCGGGACGATCGAGCGCAGCGCCTGCGGGAAGACGATTCTCCGGAACTGGTAGCTCTTGGGCAGCCCGAGTGCCGCGGCCGCTTCGTGCTGGCCCTGGTCGACGGAGAGGATGCCGCCGCGGACCACCTCGGCCGCGTAGGCGGCCTCGTTGAGGCTGAGGCCGATGACGGCCACGACCATGTCGGTGCCGAGTCTCGACTCGTCGAAGGAGAAGAAGGCCGGCCCGAAGGGAATGCCGACGCTCAACGTCTTGTACAGGGCGCTGAAGTTGTAGAGGAAGATCAGCACCACGATGAGCGGGACGGAGCGCAGCGCCCAGACGTACGTCCAGCTGACCGCGCGCAGCACCGGGTTCTTCGAGAGGCGGCCCAATGCGAGCACGATCCCGCCGGCAAGACCCAACACCGCACTGTAGGCGGCGACTTCGAGGGTGATCGCCAGGCCGTCGAGGATGGTGGGGCGTAGAAACCAATAGTTCCAGCGGTCCCACTGGTAGAAGGGATTGGTGACCAGTCCGTGCACGAACTGGGCGACCAGGACGAGTACGACCGCGGTCGCGATCCAGCGTCCGGGGCGCCGCAGCGGCAGAACTCGCTGAGCGGTGAGGGGCTTTGACGGTTCATCGGCGGTGGACGTCTCGGGAAGCGTGACGGTAGCGCCAGGGGGTTCACTCACGGTGGGCTCCGGCTGGATCGGACGACACCCCGGATGGCACGGCGGCATGCGCCGGCGAGGCACCGGGGGCGGGGAGGACGACGGAAAACACCGCGGCGGCAGTGTTCGTCAGGAAGTACGGGGGCTGCGGAGAAGTGTCAGCCCCGACAGAGGGCGCGACCCGGGGCGGTACACAGCGCGCTGTTCACGCGGAGCAGATCGACGGCACGATCGGCGACCAGCAGATTCACGTACGGCGGTACGCAACCCTGGGAGCGGCGTGCGGCCGTCCTGGGAACTGCGTACATGACCTCACCGTCACCGTTCCGCCCCTGAGGGCCTCGCGCTTACCGAAACTTCATCGGCCGGGTCGTCACCTGGGGCACCCCACCGCGGTGGGAGGGTTGCCGGTCAGCAAGCCAGGGCTTGTCGCTGACGCTCATGACCGTTCTGGCCAGTAGTTAAGGCAACGGCCCGGACATTTGTCAACGCCGGTCCAGCAGGTGGAAAGGCCAGCGGGCAGTGTAGGCCGTCCGGTCCAGGATGCGAATGGCCGCTCCGCCGGCCGCCAGGACCTGGCAGCAGCCCGGTGGTGGTAGTCGATAGCATCGCGAGGTCGAGGTGGGCGGCCGACGGAAGGGCTGTCCTGGACTTCAACGCGCTGCGAACCTGCCTGCGCCTACACGGACATGGCCACCTGTCCGCTGCCCCCGGCCGTGGACCGGCTGCCGGTGGCGATCGAGGCCGGCCAGAGAATCCCCCTTGGGCGGAGCGGTTCCTGAGACGGACCCGGTGCCGGCCCGACCGGCCTTGCGGGGCCTCGCTCTGTGGCATTGACGTACGACAACAGCCCTCCGTACGATCCCCAACGGCATTGAGTGTCAGCGTCAAGCCCTGGCTTGCTGACCGGCAACCCTCCCGCGCGGTGGGGTGCTCCAGGTGAAAGCCCGGCGTGGATCATCGGCGATCCACGCAAGCGCGTGGCCCCATGAGCGGGGTCGGAGATGGGGAGGGGCAGCATGCGGCACAGCGGTGACCTGACAGCCTCCTTCGCCGTCGTCTCGGTGTTCTCCCGGTTCTCGCGTCGGCGCCACATCGATCTGAAGCGCTCGACCAGCTGTCTCTGTCAGGTCTGAGGAGCCTTCTTCCGGTCGGCTGACATCCGTCGGCGGCCTCGGCTCTCGTCCCTCCTCCCCCTGCCACCGATGTCGGTATCGGGGGCATCCACCTGACCGTCCCCCTCCGCGCAGCGCTCCCCCGTCGCCGGCGTCGCGCCGACCGGGGTCGAACGCCCATGTACGGCCGTGCCCAACTGGACACCCCGTGCCTGGTGACACGAGTTGGAGAAGCCTTCTGTGACCGCACTTCCGGATTTCAGAACCCCCCGATGGGCCACGCTGAGCGCCCTCCTCACCACCAGTGTCCTGCTGACCGCCTGCGGATCCAGCGGCGAAGGCTCCGATTCCGGCAGCGGCCGGGCAAAGTCCGGCGGCACCCTGACCTTCGCGGTGGGTTCGGACGCCGGCTGCGTCGACCCGCAGCAGGTCGCCAGCAACGAGACCATCTACTCGGTCCGCCAGATCGTGGACTCACTGACCGACCAGGACCCCGAGACCGGCAAGATCGTGCCGTGGCTGGCGAAGAGCTGGGACGTCAGCTCCGACGCCACGACGTTCACCTTCCATCTGCGCTCGGGCGTCACCTTCAGCGACCGCTCGAAGCTGACCGCGCAGGTGGTCAAGGACAACTTCGACGCGGTGCCGAAGCTCGGCGTCCTGGGAGCACTGGCCGAGGGTTACCTGAGCGGCGTCAAGAGCACCACCGTGATCGACCCGCTCACCGTCAAGGTGGCCTTCAAGCAACCCAACGCCCAATTTCTGCAGGCCACTTCCACGCACTCGCTGGGCATCGAGTCGTCGGCGAGCGTGAAGAAGACCCCGCAGCAGAGGTGCAGCGACGGAGTCGTCGGATCCGGACCGTTCGTGCTGAAGCAGTACGTGCAGAACCAATCGATCACCCTCGCCAGGCGCACCGGATACGCCTGGGGTTCCTCTTTGTGGAGCAAGAAGGGCGAGGCCTACCTCGACAAGCTGGTCTTCAAGGTCGTGCCGGAGGCGGGCGTACGGGCCGGCAGCCTCCAGTCCGGCCAGGTGGACGCCATCAGCAGTGTCGGCAAGGCCAACGAGGCAGGGCTCAGGGGCAGTCAGGTCGCTCTCCAGCGCCGGGCCAACCCGGGCGTGGTATTCGGCCTGGCCTTCAACAACTCCCGTCCAGCTCTCAAGGACGCCAGAGTGCGGCAGGCGATCCGGTACGCCATTGACCGGAAGCAGATCGCCGACACCGTTTTCCCGACCGGCACCCGGGCCGCGACCAGTGTGCTCGCGCACACGACGCCCGACTACACCAGCCTCGCCTCGAACCTCACCTTCGACGCGGCCAGGGCGAAGTCGCTGCTCGACCAGGCCGGTTGGAAGTCAGGCAGCGACGGTATCCGCACCAAGGGCAGCAGGAAACTCGGCCTGACCATCAACTGGATCCCCAATGCGGCCACCAACCAGCCCGCGCTGGAACTGATCCAGCAGCAGCTCAAGTCCGTCGGCATCGACGTCGTCCTCAAGCAGCTCCAGGTCACCCAGCTGGCCCCGACACTTCAGTCGGGCGACTACGACGCGGCCTGGAGCAACGTCACCCGGGCCGACCCGGACATCCTCCGCAGCTCCTTCTCCACTCAACTGGCCAACTTCTACCGCGTACCGGCCGGTGACCTGGACGCCGCACTGTCCGCACAAGCCGCGACCACGGACACCGCCAAGCGCAAACAGCTGGTGGCCCAGGCCCAGGAGTCGATCGTGCAGAACGCCTACTACGCGCCGGTGGTGGAACTGCAGACCCAGCTGGGCGTGTCGAAGAAGGTGCACGACCTGGACTTCGACGCCTCCAGCCGGATCCAGCTGCACGACACCTGGATCGGCTAGACCGTGCGCCGGTATGTGATCAAGCGGCTCGCGCAAGCGGTTGGGGTGCTGTGGGCGGCCTACACGGTGTCTTTCCTGGTGCTCGACTACCTGCCGGGCGATCCGGTGACGGCGATGGCCAGTGCCGGGATGGACTCGGGGCAGGTCGACCCGGAACAGATCGCCGTACTGCGGCACGAGTACGGCTTCGACAAGCCGGTGCTGGTGCAGTACGCGGAGTATCTCAGCCGGGCGGTGCGTGGGGACTTCGGCGACTCGGTGTCCACCGGCAGACCGGTGACCTCGACGCTGGCCGACGCGCTGCCGCAGACGCTCCAGCTGACCGGGGCCGCACTGCTGCTCGCGGTGGTCCTCGGCGGAGGGGTCGCGGTGGTGGCGACATACACCGCGCGGCGCTGGCTGCGGCAACTCCTGCTGTCGCTGCCGCCGCTGGGAGTGTCAGTCCCCACGTTCTGGGTGGGCCTGCTGCTCGTCGAGGCGTTCTCGTTCCGGCTGCACTGGTTCCCGGCGTTCGGTAACGACGGGCTGCGGGGCCTGGTCCTGCCCGCCCTGACCCTGGCGGTCCCTACCGGCGCGCAGGTCGCTCAGGTGCTGGCCAAGAGTCTGCTCACCGCGCTGGACCAGGCCTATGTCGAGACCGCGCGCGCCAAGGGCGCCGGGCGTTGGCGCGTACATCTGCGGCACGCGCTGCGCAACGCGTCGCTACCCGCGCTGACGGTCGTCGGCCTGCTGGTCGGGCAGTTGATCGCCGGCTCGGTGGTCGTCGAGACGGTGTTCTCGCGCGACGGTCTCGGACGGGTCACCGCCGCGGCGGTCACCGCACAGGACATTCCGCTGGTCCAGGGGGTGGTGGTGTTCGGGGCGCTGATCTTCGTGGCGACGAACCTGGTCGTCGACCTCGTCCACCCGCTGCTGGACCCGCGGATCGTGGTGGCCTCGGGCGGAAAGGCGGCCCTCGCATGAGTCAGAGCCTTGCCGACAGCACAGCCGACGCGGCCGGTACAGCACTCGGCCCGGCCCGGCCGCCCGAAGCGAGATCGGGGCCGGAGCAGAAGCGGCACGTGGACCTACGGCGGCTGCTGCGCTTCGTGCTGCACCGCCCCGGTCTGCTGTTGTCGGTCGTGATCGTCGTACTCGTGGTCCTGGCCTCCTTCTCGCCGGGCCTGTTCACCTCGCAGGACCCGCTGAAGGGGCTGCCGACGGAGAACTTCCGCGGCCCGAGCGGCAGTCACTGGTTCGGCACCGACGAACTGGGCCGTGACGTCTTCTCCCGCGTGGTGCACGGCGCCCAGCTCTCCCTGAAGGCGACGCTGATCGCGGTACTGGTGGCGTTCGTGGTCGGCGGGCTGCTCGGAGTGGTCGCCGGGTTCGTGGGCCGCTGGGTGGACGACGTGCTGATGCGGTTCGTGGACGTCCTGCTGTCCATTCCCGCGCTGTTCATGTCCCTGGCGATCGTCACCGCACTCGGCTACGGGACCGTGAAGGTGGCGGTCGCCGTCGGCATCGCCAGCGTCGCGTCGTTCGCCCGGGTGGCACGCTCCGAGGTGCTGCGGGTGCGTCAGGCGGTGTTCGTGGAGGCGTCTCGGGCGAGCGGGGCCCGCTGGTACTCGGTCCTCGGCCGGCATGTTCTGCCGAACGCGGCGGGGCCGGTGATCGTCCTGGCCACCCTGGACTTCGGCTCCTCCATCCTGGCCGTGTCTGCACTCAGCTTCCTCGGCTACGGGGCGCCACCGCCGGCCCCGGAGTGGGGCACGTTGATCTCCGACGGCCGCAACTACCTGGCCAACGCCTGGTGGCTGACCACGCTGCCCGGCCTGGCGATCGCCGCGACCGTGCTGGCCACCAACCGCATCGCCCGGGCGCTGGACGGCGAATGGTCCCGGCAGCGATGACTGACGAGAGCGAGAACGGTGAGGACGTGACCACACCACTGCTGGAGATACGCGGGCTGTCGGTGTCGTACCGCACCCGGGGCGGCACGGTGGCGGCCGTGCGGAATGTCGACCTGGACGTATGGCCCGGCCAGGTGACCGCGGTGGTCGGCGAGTCCGGCTCCGGCAAGAGCACCACCGCGCACGCCATCACCCGGCTCCTGCCGGGCAACGGCGGCATCGACGCGGGCACCGTCCGCTTCGGCCGGCACGACCTCGCCACTCTGTCGGAAGCAGAACTGCGTACCGTACGCGGGGCACGGATAGGGCTGGTCCCCCAGGACCCGGCCGTCTCCCTCAACCCGGTCAAGCGGATCGGCGAGCAGGTCGCCGAGGTGCTGCGCATCCACGGCCTGGCGACCCGCCGATCGGCTCCCGCCGAGGCGGTTGCCGTCCTGAGCCGGGCCGGGCTACCCGACGCGGCCGTCCGGGCTCGGCAGTATCCGCACGAACTGTCCGGGGGCATGCGGCAACGCGCTCTGATCGCCATCGCCATCGCCGCCCGCCCCGAGCTGATCATCGCCGACGAACCCACCAGCGCACTCGACGTCACCGTTCAGCGGGTCATCCTCGACCATCTCCAGCGCCTCACCGAGGAGTCGGGGACCGCGGTCCTGCTCGTGACCCACGACCTCGGTGTCGCCGCCGACCGGGCACAGCGGTTGGTGGTGATGTCACAGGGCAAGGTCGTCGAGACGGGTCCCACCCGTGACATCCTGGCCGACCCGCAGGACGACTACACCCGGCACCTGCTGGCCAGTGCCCCGAGCCTGGCCACCGCCCGGCCCCGCGTCCCAGTCCACATCCCCGTGCCGAAGACAGGGCCCCTGGTCGAGGTACGCAACCTGGTCAAAGAGTTCGGACTGCCCCGCACCGGCGGCGGGCCCCGCACCCTGCGCGCCGTCGACGACGTCAGCCTCACCCTCCACCGGGGGCAGACCCTCGCCCTGGTCGGCGAGTCGGGCTCGGGCAAGTCCACCACCGCCCGTCTGGTGCTCCGGCTCGCCGAACCGACCGCCGGACAGGTCCTGTTCGACGGCACCGACGTCACCGCCGCCAAGGGCGCCCAGGTCAGAGAGCTGCGCCGACGTGCCCAGCTCGTCTACCAGAACCCGTACGCCTCTCTCGACCCGCGCTCCTCCATCGGCGAGGTGATCACCGAGCCGCTGCGCGCCTTCAAGGTCGGTGACCGCGCCTCGCGGCTCGCCCGGGCCCGCGAACTACTCGACCGGGTGGCGCTCCCGGCCGCGACCCTGCGACGCCGACCGGCGGAGCTGTCCGGCGGGCAGCGGCAGCGCGTGGCGATCGCCCGCGCCCTCGCCCTCTCCCCCGACCTGGTGGTGTGCGACGAGCCGGTCTCCGCGCTCGACGTGTCCGTGCAGGCCCAGGTGCTGGCCCTGCTGGCCGAGTTGCAGGCCGACACGGGCGTGGCGTACCTGTTCATCTCCCACGACCTTGCCGTCGTACGGCAGATCGCGCACGAGGTCGCCGTGATGCGGGCCGGCCGGATCGTCGAGACGGGCCCGCCGCAGGAGCTCTTCACCAATCCGCGCCACGAGTACACGCGCGAGCTGCTCGCAGCCATTCCCGGCAGTCGGATCCCCGCCCCTGCCGAGACCACCACGAGCTGAGGACCGACGTCGCATGAGCACTCCCACCATCACCTCACGACCCCTCCGACCCCGGTGCCCGGCCAGCCACGGGTCGTCCTCAACCCGCCGCCCAACCCGACGTCCGAGCCACTGGGCCCGAACGCTCCCCGACCGGCGCGGAGGCGGTGGCAAGGACTCCCGCGGAGGCAAGTGACGTTCCGCAGAAGACCGCCAGGCGCGGCCGACCGTCGCTGAGCTGATCGGCGCATCGAAGACGACCATTCGACCCGACCGAGGACCCTGCCTCCCGGACGGGTTACGCAGATGCTCGATGACCCGGACCCCTTCCGGAGGTTCCTACGCCGGCTGCGGCTGCACCGGGTGAGCGGGCCCACCGGCCGCGGGCCGGCCGCCGGCGTCATGAGCGCGAAGCCGCAGGACGGCACCGCGGTCAACACCCGCTGCAACGTGATGAAGGCAGCCGGAGCACAGCTCCTGGTGAAGGCCCAGTCGGCGGACGGCGCACGGGACAGCATCGACGTCGGGGACCCGCTCCTGGTTGTCCACGGAAGCGTCGTAATCAACGGACACCTTCCGACATCCCCGGACCGCCCCGAGCGGATGCTCGACGTCACCGTCGATGCTCTGCGCCGCGTGCCCTGGCCCCGGGCGCACGCTGGTGTCCTGCGCAGATCGCAAACCTCTGGACGTGCCATGCGCCTCCAGTTGCCCAATCCGCCGGTTCTGTTGTGCGCACCCGAAATCGGCGAACGAGGGCCCGCCGACTTGAGCGGACAGAGGAGACGCCGAACGAGCCGACGGGGTCCCGCTCGTGCCGAACGGCGTCACGGCCGGCCCAGCGCGCCCTCCAGGAGTGGCTCGTTACGGCGGCGGCGGTAGGTACTCTGCTGCGAACTGATGTCGGTGGACGGCAAGTTGCCCCTGCCCGCGGGTAGCCGGTCGTTCTGCGGCAGCAGTATCGGGTTTTGAGACGTGGCCACCAGGCGGTGGTCGCCGGGCGGGAACATGGGAGGCTACGGCACAAGCCGGTGTCGACCAGGGCACTGATGATGACGCAGCTCGAGAAGGGGTTTGCCTGCATGGCACAACGGGTGACCATGAGCGATGTGGCGCGGGCAGCCGGGGTGTCTTCGGCGACCGTCTCGTACGTACTGAGTGGCAAGCGTCCCGTCACGGCGGAGACCCGCGAGTCGGTTCACTCGGCTATCGATCGCCTTGGTTTCCGCCTCAACCCCGTCGCGCGCAGCCTGCGCACCGGTCGATCCATGATGGTGGCTCTCGTGGTGCCGGACCTCGCCAACCCTTTCTACGCGCTCCTGGCCCGCTCGATACAGGACAAGCTGCGCGGACGGGGGTACCACGTGGTGGTGTCCAACACCGGAGCGCAGCGCGGCGAGGAGGAGGCGTTGCTCCAGGAGGCGGTGCACCAGCGTTTCGCTGCTGTGGTCATGACTCCTTTCCGTCTCGCCGCCGATGCTTTCGAAATGATCCGCGGAGCGGGCATCCCCGTAGTCGTCAGCGCTGACACGCCGTTCGACGGCGTCGATCTGGTGACTCCTTCGTCGGACCAAGCTGTCGTCGACGCTCTGACACACGTCGCGGCGTCCGGTCGGCGCAGCGTTGGAGTCATCGCGGGGCCCCTGGATGTCCCGGGGGGAGATCCCCGGCTCGATCGGATCAAAACGCACGTGGCTGCGCTGGGCTTGCAGGTACGGGACGAACACGTCGTTCACGGCGAGCACACCCGGGAGGCCGGAGCGGCCGGATTCGAGAAGCTGTTGCGGTCGTCCCGTCGTCCCGAGGCCGTGCTGTGCGTCAACGACATGACGGCCGTGGGCGCGATGGATGTGGCGGAAGAACTCGGCCTCGAGATCCCCGGGGACATCGGGCTGCTCGGGCACGATGACATCGATATCGCCAGCCTCGTCCGGCCTCGGCTCAGCACGATCCGCTACTCGGCACGAGAGGTTGGGGCCGTCGCCTCTGCCCTTCTGCTGGAGCAGATTGATGGACGGACGCAGCCGCGGACGGTGCGCGTGTCCGCGCAGTTCGTCCGGCGGGCGAGTCTGTGACGTCGCCGCTCACCGAGGCTTCTCGGCCTCACCTCCGCGCATCGATCGGACTTTCGCCGGGACCGTGGCGTAGTCGACAAGGCCTGATCCTCCGCGCCGACGAGGCATGACGCCCCGCCCACTCCTGGACCGGTGGGAAGGACCACCACCGTTTCCCGAGGACCTCGACCCGACGGTTTCCGTGAGGGCGGACAGTCCTGGCGCGCCGGCAGCCGCTGCGGCCTCGGTGCACTTCCTACCGTCGAACGAACGTTGCTGGTTGGCAGCCTGACACCACCGTGACGTAGCGGGAGGTACGGCCTCCTCGCATGCGCGAACCGGCCCCTTCGCGGGTCGGCCGGGTACGCAACCGCTCGGCCTCCGAGTGCTGCGGTGATCACGGTTACGGCACCCGGCGAAACTCCGGCATATGCCGATCTCGGGGTCATGACATGAACTGGACGAAGACCCGGATTTTGAGGTTGCTCCCGTCTAAAGTCCTGTGGTGACTGGCGTCGTAATCGATTACGCATCATTCGGGAGCTCCATTGTCGTTACCTCAAGTCGCCTCAGGCGGTAACCCTGGCGCGCGGCAAGAAGCGTCGACGACGGGGACGCGCCTGGATCGTTCGTAGATCAGGGTTCAAAACCATCCGCCCGGATGTGCGGGCCGCAGGGTGGTTCCGACTGACTCACGCGCATTCAACCCGCTACTTCGCGCCGGCCCGGGGCGGCATCCGCCCTGTTGCCGGGTGGGCGCGCCACTCATGCCGGACCCGAGCTGTTTTCACACGGTTGCGCAGCGTCCACTGCCGCAAGCTGTAGCCGGGGTGCCGGGTCTGCGACCCGAATGGAGCTGGAACCGTGACTTCGCCCGGTGGAGACAGGTACGGCACGTCCCATCAGCCGCCGACATCACCACAACGCTCCCAGACTCACGCCGCGTCCGGTCACCGCAACAAGCCGTCCGCGCTCGTCCGGCCGTACGCAATGACCGGCGGGCGCTCCCGGCCGACCCATCAGCTCGCGATCGAGGCGCTGGTCACGACGGCGGTGCCCCTGGCCCAAGAGCGCGGTCAGACGCCCGAGGAATACCGAATCTGCGGCCTCTGCACTGAGGTCAAGTCAGTTGCTGAGGTCTCCGCTCTTCTTTCGATACCGCTCGGAGTCACCAGAGTCCTCGTGTCGGACCTGGCCGAGAAGGGACTCGTGACCGTGCATCAAGTTCGCGGAGACGAAGCCAGCGGCGGGCGGCCGCAAGTGACTCTGCTCGAAAAGGTACTCAGCGGACTTCGAAAACTTGAGTAGCCCCCGGCCGAGACGACTTCAGTCGTCCGAGTCCCGTACTGGTACCTGACCTGCACGCTGCCGAAAGTCGAAGGTGCATGCCCGTGTCGCACGTAATCGATTACCTTCAACCCGGTCCTCTTACCGAGGTGGATACCGCTCACGCGTGGGCGCTGCAGGACCTGCCCTCCGACCCGACGGCATTGTGCACCGCGGCTGAGGCACTGGTGGTGCGGCCGGCCGAAGCGCGGGCTTTGGGCCTGTCCGCGCGAAGGCTCGAGGAGCAGAGCATCCGGTCCGTCAGCGGACTCGTGGAGGTCTTGACCCGCCTGTTCTCCGCACGGCTGCAGAGCCCCAGGCCACCGTCTGCCCGCGTCGTGGGAACCAGTCGGCATGTGGCCGTCCTCGCATGCACGCTTCTGCGAGCCTCAGGTTTCGCCGCCCGGGTGAGAGCCGGATTCGTCACCCGTCAAGGGCACATGACGGGTGACGAGCTGTGGATCACGGAGCACTGGGACAGCTTCGAACGGTGCTGGATACGGCCCCTCCCGGTGGCGCTGAGCCGTGAAACCACCGCGGGAAGTCCGGAGCCTCTGGGGTTCCTCTCAGGCGGTGAGGCCTGGCAGGAATACCGCAAGGGGCAATACACACAGGAGACGTACGACTACGCCGAGACCGATCCGACACGGTGCGCCCTCGAAATCAGCAGCACCACGGTCCGCGACCTTGCGGCACTATGCCAAGTGGAGGTGCTGCCCGGCGACGTCTGGGGACGCGTGGCGCAGGTCCACGAAGGCCGCATGCCGGCGGCCTTCGACAACCTGATCGATGTCACCGCCTCCGTATGCGCACGCGGCGACGCCACCGACCTGGCCCGCCTCTTCTCCACCCGAGCTCTCGGCGTACCTCAGCACATGCTCAGCTGACCCCCACAGCCCCGGCCGGAACAGCAAGTTCTTCACACGACCGAAAGCATCCGATGTGGTGGTCGAGTGGACGGGAGTTGAGCCGCAGGCGGGTGCGAGGCCCGCGGAAAGGGGAATCGGTCGACCATGAGGCTCTTGAGCGAGGGCCGGACTCGGGCAGACAGTCCGCGGCCGTACATCGCCGCCGCGACCGCGGTAGCCGCAACCGCTGTGGCCGGAGCGCTGGCGGTTGCTCAAGCCCTGGCAGTACCGGTCCTGGATCTGACCGATCCCATCCGTCGAAGGTGCGTACCGGTTCATCGCATTGCCCGCCGCCGAACGGCGGCCGGGGCCGAAGCGGAGGGCTTTGGGCCCGGCCGCGGCAGGACGTCAGCTCAGGCGTCCGCCGAGGCCGCCGTCGGGGGCGATCTCGGCGATACGGTCGAGGTCGGCGGCGGTCAGGACGAGGCCGGCGGCGGCGAGGTTCCGAGCCACGCGGTGCGGGTTGCGGGAGCCAGGGATCGGGACGACGCAGTCCTTCTGGGTGAGTAGCCAGGGCGAGCTGGGCGAGGGTGGCGCCCTTGCGTTCCCGTCTCGCATCCCTGCAGCGGGACCGTCCCATCCCCGCCCGCCAGGCCGGCCCGCGTCCGATATGCGATCCGATGTGGGCAGGTTATCGATGTCACGGCGTGCCGGAGCGCGTAAAGGAACGAGTCCAGCCAGGTGGACACGCAACGGCACCGCGGTGCAATACCGATGAAAACAGATGTCAGTAGGTAGATATCGAGCGATGTTGGTCTGATGGGGCGTCCCGGTGCCCGCGTCACCGCCGGAGAAAGACCGTCCCACCCCGCATGTCCGTCCCCCACGGGTGAAGTAAGGAACGTCCATGGCCACTAACCTCATCCACAGTGACGCGACGGAACTCGCCGAACTGATCCGCACCGGGAAGGCTTCCTCCGTCGAGGTGGTGCAGGCGCACCTCGATCGCATCGAAGCCGTCAACCCGCAGCTCAACGCCATCGTGACGCTCGCCGACAACGCGCTGGACGCTGCGAGGGCGGCAGACGAGGAACTGGCGTCGGGTGCACAGGTGGGGCACCTGCACGGCGTGCCTTTCACGATCAAGGACGGCTTCGACACCGCGGGCGTGCTCACCCAGCGCGGCTCGCCGATCTTCGCGGGGCGCGTCCCGGCCACGGACGCCACTGCCGTGGCGCGCCTCAAGAAGGCCGGCGGGATCCTTCTGGCGAAGACCAATCTCCCGGAGTTCTCCTACTGGGTCGAGTCCGACAACCTCCTGACGGGCAAGACGAACAACCCCTGGGACCTCAACCGCTCCTCCGGCGGTTCGAGCGGCGGAGAGTCCGCGGCCATCGCCGCCGGGATGTCGCCCCTCGGCCTCGGAAGCGACCTGTCCATCTCGGTCCGCGGGCCGGCCGCCGACACGGGTATCACCTCCCTCAAGCCGACACACGGACGCATCCCGTTGACAGGGTTCTGGCCGCGGGTTCCACGTCGTGACTGGCACGCCGGTCCCATGGCCCGCACCGTCCGCGACATCGCCCTGGCGTACTCGCTGGTGGCCGGCCCCGACGGCGCCGACGGCTTCTCCGTACTGCCGCCCGAGTTCGACGTCGGGCTGGGCACGGCCCCAGACCGGCCCCTCCGCGTCGGCTGGCTGGTCGACTCCGGACTCGGCCCGGTCGACCCTGAGGTGGCGGCGACCGTACAGAACGCCGCCGAAGCATTGAAGGAGGCAGGGGCACGGGTCGAGGCCGTCGGTGTCCCGGCTCTCGAACGCGACAACCCCCTCGACCTCTTCGCCCGGCAGCACGTCATGGAGATGAAGCCCGCCGTCCAGGAGGCCACCACAGGTCACGAGGACGAGATGTTCACCTACTCCAAGACCCTGCTCGGCACACCCGACACCTCCGTCGCGGACTACGTCCAGGCCGAACAGGGCGTCGAGCGCCTGCGGGACGGCTTCGCGGAGTACTTCCAGAAGTACGACGTGCTGATGCTTCCCGTCACGACGATCCCCGCACACGAGCACGCACTCGGAGACTTCGTCCTCGACGGCCAGACTCTGGGCCCCTTCCACGTCAGCTCGACGACCGTCCCGTTCAGCCTGACCGGGCTCCCGGCCCTGTCCATCCGGTTCGGCACGACCAGCGACGGCATGCCGATCGGCGTGCAGTTGGTCGCCACCTGGTACGCGGAGTCGACGATCCTGCACCTCGCCTCACTACTGGAGACGCTGCGCCCGGTCCGCGACCTGCACCCCACCCTCTGACACGTCACAGGGTGGCGACGTCCCGGCGCCGCTCAGGCCCTGACCGTCTGGGGAATACCGCGCACTACGAGTACGTGACCGGTACCAGCAATGGGAAACGATCTGACGCCGGCTGACGTGTCCGACGTGTCTGACGTGTCTGACGTGCCACTGTTCGGCGCTGGAAACCAGGCTGCCGTCGGCTGACGCACCTCGGGGTACCGGGTGCCCGCGCCGTCGGAGCGGGGGTTTGCGTGCTCGGAGAGACACAGGCGCGAGCACCGTGGACATTGGCAGGACGCTGAGGCTCGGTGGCCGGCGGAGGCCGCCGCGGTGTCCAGGGTGACCGTTACAACGAGGCCCACATGGGCCTGGTGGGCAAGTGAACCGGCCGTCGGCCACAGTCGCCCCACCCAGGGACGGGCGGAGCCGGAGGTCGGTGCCGGTGCCGGTGCCGGTGCCGGTGCCGGTGCCGGGCACAGCCTCCGCCCGCAGGGCCGGGAGGTTCGTTCATCAATCCGCTCTCCGCCAGAGCCGCCGAACGCTACGGGTCCCGGGTTCCGATCGCGTGCGGCATGTTCCTGATGAAAGGCGCGATGGCTGACGGCCGGTGTGTGCGCACCTGATCCGAGACGGCCGCGTCCGGCTGCGGCGGGCCGGGGTCAGTCGTGGGAGGGGTCGGACGTGGGGGTGGGTGCGGGGGCGGTGTGCCAGGAGCTGAGGATGCGCAGGGCGTGGTCCTGGGGGCTGCCCGGTTCGGCGGTGAGGACCATGAAGGTGATGTCGGGGTCGCCGGGGCTGGTCCAGGTGTCGCAGTCGAGGGTGAGGGGGCCCACGAGGGCGTGGCGGTAGCGCTTCGGACCGGAGGTGGTGTCGGAGACGATCCGTCCGTTCCACCACTGGCGGAACTCCGGACTGCGCACCGACAGCTCACCCACCAGTGTCGCCAGGCGCGGGTCGTCGGGGGTGGCGGCCGTCTCCATCCGCAGGGTCGCCGCGCTGATGCGTCCCGCGTCCTCCCAGTCGGTGAAGAGGCTGCGCATCGTGGGATCGAGGAAGATCAGCCGGGTGTAGTTGCGCTCGGCCGGCTTCAGCAGGGCGAAGTCCTGGTAGAGGGCCGCGGCGGCCGCGTTCCAGGCGAGGATGTCGTTGTAGCGGCCCAGCACCATCGCCGGCAGATGGCCGAGGGCGTCGAGCATCCGCTGCACCGACGGCCGCACCCGCTGCGCCGGGCGCCGGCGCCGGGCCGTGGGTGCCCGGCCGGCCAGTTCGTACAAGTAGGCCCGCTGCGCGTCGTCGAGCCGCAGCGCTTTCACGAGGGAGGCGAGCACGGTCGCGGACGCCCGTACCCGCCCCTGCTCGATGCGGGTGTAGTAGTCGGTGCTCATCGTGGCGAGGCGGGCGACCTCGTCGCGGCGCAGCCCGGGGACACGCCGCACGGTCCCGTCGTCGGCGAGCCCGACCTGCGCGGGCGTCAGCTCGGCCCGGCGAGCCTTGAGGAATGCACCGAATTCGGAGCGAGGCGAACGCGTATCGGACATGCCAGCCACTATGCCCCAGTCGCACGCCGGTCAAGGGGGGCAGAAATTTTCCCTGGCACGTTCGTGCCCCGGCAGAAACCTTCCCCTCCCGCGTCACGGGAGCGGCGGGCACGGTGGCGTCATGCGTACCGATGTGACTTTCACGAGCGCCGGGATCACCCTTGCCGGCCACCTGTACACCCCCGACACCGCCGCTGACGGCCCGCTTGCCGCCGTGGTCGTGGGCCATCCGGGCAGCGGGGTCAAGGAGCAGACCGCCGGCTCATACGCCCAGCGGCTTGCCGAGGCAGGTTTCGCGGCGCTCGCCTTCGACGCCGCCCACCAGGGCGAGAGCGGCGGCACCCCCCGCGGCCTTGAGGACCCCGCCCAGCGCGTCGAGGACTTCAAGGCCGCCGTCTCCTACCTCACCACCCGGACCGACGTCGACTCCGACCGGATCGGCGCCCTGGGAATCTGCGCTTCCGGCGGCTATGTCATCCCGGCCACGGCCACCGACCGTCGCATCCGCGCGGTGGCGACCGTCAGCGCCGTCGACCTCGGCCTGAACTTCCGGGTCGGCCCCGACGGCGCCCAGGACCCCGCCGTCGTCCAGAGCCTCCTCGACGCGGCCGCCGCGGCCCGCACCGCCGAAGCGGCTGGTGAGCCGCTCGCGATGATGCCGTTGCGCACCACGCAGGAGGAGGCCCGTACAGGCGGGCGGTACGCCTACGAGGGCTGGGAGTACTACAGCACCGACCGCGGCCGGCACCCGCGCCAGACCGACGACTTCCCCTTCCCCAGCATCGACAAGATCGTGAGCTTCAACGCCTTCCACCTCATCGACCTCCTCGCGCCGCGCCCGCTGCTGATGGTCGCCGGCAACGAGGCGGCCACCGCCTGGATGTCCGAGGAAGCCATCAAGAAGGCCAACGAGCCCAAGCAGCTGCACTGGATCGAGGGCGCCAGCCACATCGACCTCTACGACCGCCACGTCCCCCAGGTCGCTGCCCAACTCGCCTCCTTCTTCACCGAGAATCTCGCGGCCCGCGAGGCTGCCGTGACGGTCTGACCGACCAGCCTCCCGCGGTACGGATACGTGCACCGCTGACCGGGGGATCGACGGGGCGCGGACCGGACGCCCGGGCAGCCGCGCCTCCGGGGCAGAGGACCCGGGAGCGTATTTCGACGCTCAGGAACCAGAAGAAGGACAGAAGACCATGCAGAGGCGTTTCCTTGGTGAGAGCGGGCTCGAAGTCTCCGCGCTCGGGCTCGGCACCATGAACATGACCGGTCCCTACGGGCCACCGCAGGACTCGCGGGAGATGACCGCCCTGCTGCACGCGGCGGTCGAGCGCGGCGTCACGTTCTTCGACACCGCTGAGGCGTACGGGCCGCTGGAGAACGAGAAGCTGCTGGGCGAGGCGTTCGAGGGCATCCGGGACGACGTGGTGATCGCCACGAAGTTCGGGTTCGACTTCGACGCGCAGTCCGCGACGGGGCTCGGCGCCCTCAACAGCCGTCCCGAGCACATCCGCAAGGTCACCGAGGCCATGCTCAAGCGGCTCAGGACCGACCACATCGACCTCCTCTACCAGCACCGTGTCGACCCCGACGTGCCGATCGAGGACGTCGCGGGCACCGTCAAGGAACTGATCACCGAGGGCAAGGTCCGCCACTTCGGCCTGTCGGAAGCGGGAGTGGAGACGATCCGTCGGGCCCACGCCGTGCAGCCGGTCACCGCGGTGCAGAGCGAGTACTCCCTGTGGTATCGCGGGCCGGAGACCGAGATCCTCCCCACCCTCGAAGAGCTGGGCATCGGGTTCGTTCCGTTCTCGCCGCTGGGCGCCGGCTTCCTCACCGGCAAGATCGACCTGACGACCGAGCTGGACGCCAGCGACTTCCGCAGCAGAGTTCCCCGCTTCGCCGCCGAGGCACGGGAGGCGAACCTGGCCCTCGTCGACCTCATCCGCGAGGTGGCCACGAGCAAGGGCGCGACGCCCGCGCAGATCGCGCTGGGGTGGCTGCTGGCGCAGAAGCCCTGGATCGTGCCGATCCCGGGAACCACGAAGCTGCACCGCCTGGAGGAGAATCTGGGCGGCGCGGACGTCGAGTTCTCCGCAGAGGAACGTGCCGACCTCACCGCAGCGGCCTCGAAGCTCCAGTTGGCGGGCGACCGGCTGCCGAAGGGCATGCTCGACCTCACCGGACAGTGATCCTTCCCCAACCCGCTGGAACAGGTGGGTAGTTGAGTGCAGGTTGGCGCCGGACGGGAAGAAGCTCCAGGCGGACGGATGATGGTCAAGATCAGTTGTCCGGCCAGGAGCTTCTTCCCGTCCCGACACCGCATCCAACCCACATGGATGTGCTGGTCGTTGGGCGGATCAACGCCGCATCGCCTCAGACTGCACACTGGAGAAGGCGGACCTCGTCGGCCATCTTGCGCAGCCCGTCGATGACGATGAGGTCGGCCTCGCCGGGTTCACCGGTGGGGCCGGCGCGTGCGGAGATTACTCGGGGTAGACGACTCCCGTAGCCTCTTCGGCTACGTTCCAGAGCTTCTTGGCGACCGTCTCGTCCAGCGCGACTGCCTGAATGTCGGCCTTCGCCGGGTAGCCCTTGACTCCGTTTTCATGCGGTTCATACAGGTTCCCAGCCGTCGCTTCGCTGGACACGGCCGCGTACAGCGAAGGCAGCGCGCCCTGCCAGGGCTCCATGAAGCCGCCGAAGCGCTCCTTCATGGCGGCAACCTGCTCCTCGGTGCTGTGCCTGGTGATCTCGGTGCTGTTGGCTCCGGGCTGGGCGGCGATCGAGACGACCTGGTGTCCCTGAGCGCGGACCCTCCGGTCCAGTTCGATCGTGAACATCAGATCCGCCAGCTTGTTCTGGCCGTATTCCCGGCCGGCGTCGTAGCCCTTTTCCGACTTGAGATTGTCGAAGTCGATGACCCCTCGGACGTAGGCGAAACTGCTGACCGTGACAACGCGTGAACCCGGCGTTGCTTCAAGGAGCAGATACAGCCGGCCGGTGAGCGCGAACGGACCCAGGAAGTTGACGCCGAAGGTGTATTCCCAGCCCTGGCGGGTCATGCCGGCCGGCGGGGTGCCGACACCGGCGTTGTTGACCAGCACATCGAGCTGGGTGTGCTGCTGGAGGTACGTCTCAGCGAAGAGGCGGACGGAGTCCAGGTCCGCCAGATCGAGCACGCCGATCTCCAGCGACCCCGGACCCGACCGCTGTTCCATGTTCGCCTTCGCCTGTTCGGCCTTGCCCTGGTCGCGACAGGCCAGCGTCACGTTCGCCCCGGCCAGGTAGAGCGCCAGAGCAGTCTCGTAGCCGATACCGGAATTGGCACCGGTCACGATCACATTCTTACCTTCTTGGCCAGGGATTTCTGCCGTAGTCCACATTTAATTCTCCTCATCAGCCGATGTCGGTGCGTGTGTCCTCTTTGCCGCCCGTTGTTCCTCGCATTGCCGCAATCGGGCTGACGCGGAGGCCGGAAACGGCCAAGGGCCATAAAGAGCCCAGGGAGGTCGTGAATTCCATGCAACCACCACGGTCCGCCGAGACGTCAGAACGATCCTGCTGAAGGCTTGCCTGATCCTGTCGACATCGGCAGTGCTCGCCCGTGCGCGTGTTTCACTGACGTCATGGACCGGCTCCTCGACATCAAGAACGCCATCACTCGTCACGCGCGCGACGGCCTCACCCCTACTGCGCTGCCGGGCCTGTCGGTCATGCGCACGACCCGGACCAACCAGCCGTCCGGCGACGTGCTCGAGCCCGCGTTCGCACTCATCGCCGGCGGCCTCAAGCACACCGCCCTGGGCGGTGAGGTCTACGAGTACGGCCCTGGTGAGTACCTGGTCGCGACCGTCGACCTGCCCGTAGTGGGCAACATCATCGCCGCGGACGAGGACGATCCGTTCATGGCCGTCACGCTGCGGCTGCAGCCCGACCGGATCGCCTCGCTGCTGCTCGACACCGGCGGCCCCCACCGTCCCGCCCCCGCGCACTCCCTCTCGGCCTTCGGTGTCGGTCACGCCTCACCGCCGCTCCTGGACGCGATCGCCCGACTCCTCGCCCTGCTCGACCATCCCGCCGACCTCGCCGCGCTCGGCGCCGGCGTCGAACGGGAGATCCTCTGGCGTCTTCTCACCGGGCCCCAAGGGGCAACCATCCGCCAGATCGGCATCGCCGACAGTCGACTCGCCCACCTCACCCGCGCGGTCCGCTGGATCCGGGACCACTACAGCGAACCCCTGCGCGTCCCCGACCTCGCGACGACCGCCGCGATGAGCCCGTCCGTCTTCCACCGCCACTTCTTGACCCTCACCTCCATGACCCCGCTGGAGTACCAAAAACAGCTACGCCTCAACGAGGCCCGCATGCGCCTGCTCACCGGCCACCACGACGTCGCCGAAGTCGGATTCTCCGTCGGCTACTCCAGCCCCTCGCAATTCAGCCGCGAATACCGCCGCATGTTCGGCACCACCCCCAGTCACACCGCATCGGCACCGCGCTGAGACATTGACCAGCATCTCCTGTTCGAGACCGAAGCAGTAATCGTGCACATGGGCAGAGGCCGGCCCCGATTGAGGCGCAAGATTGATGCTTCTTGCCTTTTCTGTGAAGCTTCCACGGAAAAGTACAGGCGCGGGAGCACGTTAGAGATCTCCCACATCCCGTCTCTTCCGAGGCGGGGTGCGTCTACTCGCCAATCCTGCCGTTCCCGTAGTTGGTGGCGCTCCAGCAGGTCACGCAATCCGGTGGCGCTGGCCCATCACGGAGATGAGCGACCTGGTCTCCTCCCGCATCGATGCGGCCACGCTCCCACCGATGCCATGCCCAAGAAGTTCACGGTCGAAGGGAGAGGCTGCGCCGCGTACCGTCCTGCGGTCCACTCTCATGTAGGTGAAACCGAGCGAGTCCATCCGCCGCGGGACGAGCACGTTGCGCCCGTCGGAGAGCAGCGGACGCGCCATCGCTGCCGCCGCCTGGCGCCCGTCGATGTCCCGAGGCTCTGGCCATTGCGTCACGATGATCACCGCGTCCGCGCCTTCCCTCGCTCCGCAGGGGTGGCTTGACGTGTCGCCGACGTCGACGGAGCAGTCTCAAGCGGACGGCCAACCGGGTCCCAGCACCGGCGGCAAGACCGCAGGTTTGCCTACTCCTCCACCTGGTCGGTGCACACCGACCGGACTTCCTCCAACAGCTCTGGGTAGTGCTCGCCGTGCGTGCCCACCGAGTGCCACACCGCGCCCAGTGCCGCCTTCAGCGAGTCGGGCCCTGCAGCCGCGAGCACGGCGGGAAGAGCGACGTGCGGCTGTGAGATCCGCTCGGGGCCGCGCGCAGTTCCGGAGCCATGCACCAATGCCGCGCCGCACGCCACGCCGCCGGCAGGTGCCGGTGGGGCGCCGGCCGGCCCTGCCGGTACGATCCCGCCCACCTCACTGCCGAGGCCCCGCCTGGCCTTGTCCCCCGACTCCGCGGCCGGGGCCTGCGCCCACCCGACCACCGACGGCGTCAGTGGACGGTACGGCGGACGCCCAGGAGGTACCGCCTGGAGCACCGACCGCGCCGGGACCTGTGGATCGGAGCGCAGGGTCTCCCACATCCGGTCCGTGTCGTCGAACGGCGGCGGCAGCGGACGGCTCTCCGCCAATGCGGTGAGCGCCTGGACAACCCACGAAACACCGATCAGGCCCGCGGTCTCGCAGGCTTTCCGGGCGGCCAACAAGGCCACCGCGCGCTGGACCTCGGAACCGGCGCTACCAAGCGTGTGTACCAGATCGCTGTCGAAGCGGAGGAGGCCGCGGACGTTGCCCCCGGCACCGCGCAGCCTCTCGCTCGGCAGCCGACCGCCCCACTCCCTTCGCTCGCGGTGCAGTCGCCGCTCCTCGGCGGCCCGCTCTTCCGTCTGACGGGCCAGACGTTCAGTCTCGGCGCGCTCCTCCGGTGTCGGCGGTGGCGGAAGTTCGCGGGCGTAGCGGTGCCAGTAGGCGGCATTTTGGGAGGTCTGGCGGATCACGCGGTCCGGGCGGGGCTGCGAGGGCCAGAACTGCAGGAGGTAACTGTCCGCCTGCGGCTCCACGGACACTCTGGTGTCGAGCTTCCGTCCCTTGTCCATCCCCTGGGCGCAGTACCGCACCCGGTAGTCGGTCCGGGCCAGATGCAGGTTCCATGCGGCCTCGCCCGCACACTGCGACAAGCGGGTGTGTTCCGACACCGGGCGGAAGGACGCCTCCACCACATCGTCCCAGACGGGGTCCAGCGAAGGCTCCTCCTCGTGGACCTCCACCATGAAGCCGACGTTTCCTGTGTGCAGCCCGGTGATCAGCCAGAGCACACCCGGAACTGCCGCCCCGCACAGCCCTCCGCGCTGGCCCGCGAACGCCTCGGAAAGATCGGGGATCACACCTTCCGCATCGCTCTCGACGTAGATCTGACCGTAGTGAACATGCACCTCGCCCGCGACCGGCCTGCGCACAGCACCCCTCCCCTTTGTGGCCGACGGCCTCGCAAATCCTTCGGTCGGACGGGCCGTCACCTGCCCCGCATGATGCCCCAGGCCACTGACAACAGGTGTTCGACGAAGCTGACTTGGCCGCGAGGGCCGCCTGCGTGGGTTCGTGCCGGCCTGTCAGGCACGAGAGGGCTCCAATCGGTTGGGGAGGACGCGGAGTGGGTTACGAGTGGCAGGCACTGATAGCGGGAGACCACTTGCTGCGTGACGCGTCGTGGGAGATCCCTGAAGCCCGAGTGATGCCCCTCCACCAGGGGGTGGTCGCTGATGCCGATGACCGATCAGGTCTTCAACATCGTCACTGACGGAAGGGACTGAGAAGGCCTGGGGTTCTGAAAGCTGGTCAGAGGACTTCGAGACGCTGCTCGCCCGGTGGTCCTCGGCAGGGCCGATCGCCCAGGTGGAAGCCGAGCACTTCGGAGGGATCAGCGAGCAACGCGCCGCCGTCCGGGCCGACGGCTCGCTGGTACTCGGACCACTGGACGAGCCTGAAAACAAGCCACCGTCTGCGGTTCAACAGCTCGATCTGCATCGAGGACCGGGCCCCCTTGGCGTCGGTGCAGGTGCCGTCGTCGCGGTGGGCGGGCGACGTGCCGAACGTCGGCGGCAGATGCCGCCAGGCACAGCCGCTGGTCAGCACGTCTACCACTGCCGTGAACACGGCCCGCTCGTCACACGGTGCGGTCCCACCACCTTGCGGACGAGCAGCGAACGACGGCAGCAACGGGGCGGCCAGCTCCCAGAGTTCATCAGGCACCAGACGCTTCGATGGATCAGCACCCACGACCGGCATCCTGCCGCGCGAACATCAAGTCACGTGAGACAACCGCTAAGCCTTGATTGGTGCGGCCGACCTGGCGGCCTGCTCGATCTTCGCGCAGTAGGCCGCACGGGCTTCCTCGTCGATCTGCTTCTCGTGTTCGGCGCGCAACCCGGTCCGGCCGTCGAGGCCCTCGCGCAGGATATCGGCGTGCCCGGCATGCCGGACGGACTCGCTGAGGACATGGACCAGGATGGCGAACAGGTTCGTGTCGGCATAAGGCTCCGGCCACCACGGCACGTGGCCGAGGGCGTCGAGGGGAAGCTCGTTGATCGTCGCGTCCGAGTGTTCCCACGTGCGCCGATAGAACCCGGTGATCTGATCGCGGGTCTCGTCCTCGGTCGCCCACAGATCGCTGCCGTTGGAGTGGTCCTGCCACCGGGGCAGCGGTTCCGGAGAAGGGCGGTCGAAGACCTCGCCGAAGTACCTGGCCTCGACGCTGGCCACGTGTTTGACCAAGCCGAGGAGGTTGGTCCCGGTCACTGTCAACGGTCGGCGGGCGTCGTATTCGGACAAGCCGTCGAGTTTCCAGAGCAGCGCCTCGCGATCCCGCCGCAGTCTCCCGTGCAGGTTGGCTTTCGCGAATTCATCGATCATGCGCCATGAGCCTGCCATGGGCTGCTCGTGGTCTCAAGATCCCCTACATGGTCCGCAACGACGCAGAACCGAGGCCTGCCATGGCCGCCGCCCTGACCTGCTTGCAAGAAGCTCGCGAAACTTGCCACGTGAGACAACCTCTCAGCCGTATGCGCCCCGGAAAGCAACTGCCGGCCCTTGCCCGCGGACAGCGGCCGTCCTGACAGAGCAGCAGGTTCGCTCCGTGACGCATGACATCGAAACTGCCCCTGCAGTGCGGCAGCGTGAAACCGGCAACCCAGCCGGAAAACGATCGCCGCGATCCCGCTGGACCGGATTCGGGCAACAAGAGCGAGCTGCGTCCGCCGCCGTCCACCAAGTGTCCGGATTCCCGACGCCACGGGATTCGACCTGCCAGGACGCGGGGCGCGGATTGAAGCCCAGCAGATTGCCGCTGCCATGGTCTCGATCTATCATTGGAATGGCATTCTCCTGGCATCACCCAAAGACGCTGGTTGGTTTGCCGAAGTCTTTCGACAATCCCTCCATCCCTTCTTGCTGGAGGATACCCATGATCCGCATGTCTCGCACGCAGCATCTTGCGGTGCTCGCATCCGCAGCCGCCTTGACTGCGGGAGGCACACTGCTACCTGCTAGCGCATTCGCTGCTTCGGCGCCGTCGCGCACCGCGACAACAGCGACTGCTCCCGCTGACCAGGGCGATGACACAGGCTCAGGCAATGGCAATACCAACCGACCCCCCGACTGCATGAGCACCAGTCGCGGCTGCGGCCCGTTCGGCCAAGGAAACACCAACAACAAGCCGCCCAAACCCGACCCGAATACCAACCGACCCCCCGACTGCATGAGCACCAGTCGCGGCTGCGGTCCATTCGACCAAGGAAACACCAACAACAAGCCGCCCAAACCCGACCCGAATACCAACCGACCCCCCGACTGCATGAGCACCAGTCGCGGCTGCGGTCCATTCGATCAGGGAAACACCAACAACAAGTCCAACCGGACTGACAGCGGATTTGGCACAATGGCCGGAGACGGCACCTAGTGAGTGCGCGATCGGGCTGAAGCCCAGGACGACATCACGTCATCCATCCAGATCGTCAAATTTATGGCGGCGCGCGAATGATGGCGTCATGACACCCGCTCCGCGGTTTGAGGTCGTGAAACTGGAAGCGACTTTTCTTCCGGTGCATGCCACCTTCGAGGCCGCCCGAGAAGGAGGCCCGGCGACCCACCAGGCGCCGATCGAGGAATACTTCCAAAAGACTTGGGCGGGTGGGGTTCTTGTCGAGGCGGACCGGACGGCCGTCGCGGCGCCCCCAGCCCTCGTCGGCCAGGCCGGTCAGCAGGTGATCAGCAGTGCGGGCAACTTCCTCCGGAACGGCGCGGACGGCCTCGGTGACCAGTTCCAACCGGGCCAGGTCACGCACGGCGGCCAGGACGTGGGTGGAGTCGGTGCGCTCCGTGGCGCGCTCGCGCACGAGGCCGGCTTCCTTCAGGCGGGCGCGCGTCAGATCGAGAAGGCGGTCTGCGCGGCCGTCCTGGCCGAGGCGCACGCGGAAGTCGGCCAGGACGCTGTGGTGGAAGCCGGGATCGTCCAACTCCAGGACCATGGCGTACTTGAAGTCGATGCGTCAGCCGAACGACGCGGAGATCAGCGTATGGGCGCTCGGCCCTCATGTGTCGAACGGGACAGGCGGAACGCCGAGATGACGAAGAAGATCCCTCCGAGCGTCGCATAGCCGGCGAGGGTGGTCAGCGAGGGGTCGTCCTGTGAGGCGCTTCGGATGAAGGTCGCGCCGGCCAGCACCGAAATCCCGCCGCTGAAGATCATGGCCCACTGGCCACCCATGGACCGGCGCGCCGTGCCCACGAGGAGCTGGACCAACCCGGAGACGACCGCCCACGCTCCCCAGACACGGAGCACGTCGGCGACACCCGAGGCACTGGCAACCGCGATGCCGACGGCGGCGAGCGAGCTGATGGCGATGTTGACGTACAGACCCTTGAGCGGCCCGTCCCCTCGCGTTGACCTGACATCGGCGATGGCCGCGGCCACGTCGAAAGCCGGGTAGGGGAAAAGCAGCAGCTTGGCCCCTACGGACAGATTCGAGTCCGCTACCAGCAGGAGCAGCCCCGCCCACGCGACGGCGAAGGCGAAGCGGATGACGTAGAGCCGACGCAAGGCGGACGGGGCGCCGGCGCGTTTCGCGGGAACGGTGGATGCCATGGGACTCTCCGATTCATGTGGAGTAGAGAGAACGTTCTCCCTTGGCCCAGAGCCTGGCACACCCCCCGCCCCAAAAACAAGAGAGATCGTTCTACCTGCTACAATCGGCTGCATGAGAGGGACGGAAACCGGCGATGGCACCGGCAGGCGAGTCTCCGAGGCCCGGGAGCGGCTCCTGAGGACCGCCGGGCGGCTCTTCTACGCCGAGGGCATCAACACGGTGGGCGTGGACCGTCTGGTTGCCGAGGCGAAGGTCACCAACGCCACCTTCTACCGTCACTTCCGCAGCAAAGAAGAGCTTGCCGTCGCCTACCTCGCAGGCGTCGATCAGGCGATCCGCGCCCAGATCGACTCCTTGATGAACGCGGATGTGCCGGCCGACGGCATCCTGCGCGGCATCGGCGCGTCCCTGGTCGAGCAGATCCGCTCGACCGGTTACCGCGGGTGCGCGTTCCTCAACGCGGCGGCGGAATTCCCCGCTCCCGACCACCCGGTCCACCGAGCCGTCGTACAACACCGCGAGTGGTTCCTGCAGACAATCACCGGCCTGTTCGCCGAGATTGCGGCCACGCAGGCCGAGCACGCCGGGCGGCACTTCGTGATGCTGCGGGACGGCGCAATGAGCGCCGGCTACCTCGGCGACCCGGTCCTGGCCGGCGAGACCTTGCTGCGCGGCGTCGAAGGACTGCTGCGAATCCACACCGCTCGTGGACTCGACGAGCGTTCCCCCTCCGCACCCGGCGAGGAGACCTCGGCGACCGCCGCGGTCTCCGACATCGAGTGCTCGCCGCCCACCGCGTAACCGGTATCGGGCGCGACCGGCAGCGTCGAGCAGGCCGCAGGTGCGGTCTCCTGCCGGAATGGAACGTACAAGAGGCCCAAGTACCGCTGCCGCACAGGTTCACCGGGTTGGAGGTGAGGCCTCGTCCTCACCAGGCAGGCCGGGAGACTGGAGCACTCGCACAGGGGAGACAGTGACACACAGGCGTCACCGGAGGTCTGGTGAGCCCTCACGTCGGGAGAGTGCCGGCCTGCGCCGTTGTCGGTGGATTTCCGTGACGACGACCATGACCTCGTCGCCGACCTGGAGGACGGCCGACGGAGTCCCCACGGACACCCTGGTGAGCTCTCGTAGGAGAACCAGTCCCTCAATGCCTTCGGCGACCTGCACGAAGACGCCGAACAGGACCACCTTGGTGACCTGCCCGCGCAGCGTCTTGGGCCACCGCGTTCCTTCTGTTGGCCTGGGACAGCGTGAACTACCGGCCTCCCGTGGGACCCTCGCCCAGATGGGCAGCTTCTCTCGCCGTCGACGGGAGCAGCACACGTCACGGGCCTCCGGCTTGGGTGACCTCCCCGGCAGGCCACGGACGCCCGTTGGTCGTCGGGAGGCAGAGGGGCCATGATGTCCAACTACCGCACCACGGAAGGATTCTCATGCCACTGCCCCAACTCACCCCCGAGGCCCGCGCCGAAGCGCTGACCAAAGCCCTGCACGCCCGAAAAGAACGCGCCGCGCTGCTCAAAGCACTCAAGACTGGCGGCGTTTCACTGCCCGCGCTTCTGGAGCGCGAAGACGACGTCATCGCCAAGACATCCGTCCGCCGCGTCCTCGAGTCGCTGCCCGGTATCGGGAAAGTACGCGCCCGCGAGCTCCTCATAAACCTCGGCATCGCCGAGACACGCAAGGTCCAAGGCCTCGGCCCGCGACAGCGCGAACGCCTCTGCCAGCAGTTCCCTGCCTCGGACTGAACCGAACTGATGGCCTCGACACAAGCACACCCGCCACACTCCGCGCAGCCATGACGCCTCTGCGAACGGCACTCCCTCCGCGGCCTCTGCCCGCGGCGCCACTGCGGGCCGCGCACGCGCCGCCCACACCGCGCACCACCGCGCAAAGCAGCCCGACCCATGTGTGCCGAGCGACCGAATCGACAGCCCTCCGCACCGACGGCTGACGGCCCGCCGGGTACGAGCTCGCCACCGGCCGGCTTGGCCCCTCACGGCGGTCTCGTCGAGCCCGCCGCGGATGCACTCCGGGCCTCCTCTGTACTCCGTGCTTCCTCGCGGATGGGGTCCACGGCGTCGAAGGAAACAGCCCCGGCCGGGACGCGTCCCGGCCGGGGCTGTCGCATGTGCTCCTGAAGGGTGGTCCCCCGGTCAGCCGGCCGGTTGTGGGGTGAGAGTGGTGCGGTCGAACGGACCGCCATGTACCGCGGCGTACGCGATGGCGTCGTTGACGGCATCAAGGCCGAACGACCGTACCCGCTCAGGGGCGAGGTCCAGCGCGCCCGAGGCGAGGAGCCGGATGATGCCGACGTTCGCCGCGCGCGGGTACATCCACTGCCCGCGCACCGTCACCGAGTTGCGCATGACCCACGGGTACGGGAGTGCGAAGTCGTCGCCACCGAGCATGCCGACGCCGCCCATGAGGACGACGCGGCCGTACTCGCGCACGGTCATCGCCGCCGTGCGCGCCGCCGAGCTGGGTGCGCTCGGTGGGAGCAGGTCGATCACCATGTCGATCGGGCCGTCGCCCGCCGCGGACATCGCCGCGTGGTCCCCGGCCTCGTCCCCGGTCAGCGGGACCGGGTGCACGCGCGGACCGAACCGGGCGGCGAGAAGGTCGAGCGCGGCCCGGTTGCGGCCCGGGGCGACCACGCGACCCGCCCCCATCGCCAGCGCGACCGCGACCGCACTGCTACCGAGGTTGCCGGTGGCCCCGCTGACGAGCAGCGTCTCACCGGCTTCGAGGCCGCCCGCCAGCAGCCCGCCGTATGGGATGACGTGCACGCCGAGCGCGGCCCAGCGAGCCGGGTCCTGCCCTGCGGTGGCGGGCAGCGGAAAGACGTTCTCCGTCGGGACCCGCATGAGTTCGGCGAACGATCCGTCGTGCACGTACCGGGCGAGCCGCGCGCCGCCCTCGCCGCGGGAACTCCAGCCCTGGAGCGTGATGTCGGGTGTCAGGGCGTCGTCCCGCGAGCGCACCGTGGAGTCGCACCACACCAGGTCGCCGGCTCGCAGCCGGGTGGCATCCGGGCCGACATGGACGACCCGTCCCACGCCGCCGACACCGGGCACGACCGGAGGGACCAGGGGGTAGTTCCGTTCGCCGCTGAATACCTCGGCCGCGTACGGGGGCACGCAGGCGGCGAGCACCTCAACCACCACCTCTCCCCCACCGGCCCCGGGGTCGGGCACCTGTCGCACCGAGAGAGGGGTGCCGAACCCCGTCAGAACCGCTGCTCGCACCTGATGACCTCCATGTTCGTCCGAGTTCCCGGGATCGACACTAGGAGCCCCCACCACCATGCGGGAAGCGATGATCTGGCATCCGTGGTATGCGTAGGGCGCATGGACATCTCCACTGTGGGCCTGCGGGTCCTGCGACAGATCGCCGAATCCGGCAGCTTCACCGCCGCGGCCGCCCGGCTCGGCTACACGCAGTCGGCGGTCTCGCGCCAGGCCGCCTCCCTCGAACGGAGCGCGGGCGCCGTCCTGTTCGAGCGCCGCTCCGACGGGGTGCAGCTCACCTCCACGGGTCTGACCCTGCTGCGGCACGCCCGCACGATCCTTGACTCCCTCGCGGCGGCCGAGCGCGACCTCACCGGCACCGCCCCGCAGACCGAACTGGTGAGGCTCGGGGTGTTCCTGAGCGCGGGCGCGGCGATCCTCCCTGCCGCACTCGCACGGCTCGCGGCGACCGACCCACACATCACGGTCACTACGATCGAGGGCACAACGCCCACCCTGGGCCGGGCGCTGCGTGCTGGCTCGATCGACCTTGCCCTTCTGACGTCCCGTCCGCCCCACCGTCTGTCGGACGGGGAGTCGCCGCGCCTGCACGTCGAGACCCTCGCGGACACCGAACTGGCCGTCGCGGTAAGGTCGACCGGAGAATTCGCAGGCCGTACCACCGTGCACATCGACGAGCTGGTCGACGCCCCGTGGATCGCCACCCCGTCGTCGAACTCCGAGCCGCTGCTCGGCGTCTGGCCCGGCCTGCCCGGACGGCCGCGGATCGTCCACTCCGCACGCGACTGGCTGACCAAGCTCCAGCTGGTCGCCGGCGGCTTCGGCGTGACGACGGTGCCGTCCCGGCTCTCGCCCGCGCTGCCGCTCGGGGTCAGCCTGCTGCCCGTCGAGGGTGCACCCCCCGAAATCCGCCGGGTCCTTGTGGCGCGCCTCCCCGGCCGCCCCGCCCCTGCGATCACGGCCGTCACCAGGGCGATCGCCTCCACCGTCTGATACGTGCTGTCGGAGCTGTCGGATTCGGTGCCGTAGCCCGCCGGCGGCGCACACCATCACGTGGGCCCCGCCACTGGCCGGGGCCACTGCCCGGGGCCACTTCTCACCAGGAGCAAGAGGATCGGGCCGGACGTCGACGCCGGCCCCACGCAGCCCTCGCCGTGCTCTGCGAGCGTATTCACGGCCCGGACTGGGGCCGCATCGTCGCGGCGGATCCAGTCGGCGAGCGCCGGGACAGGCCGACTGTCTGTTGCGGACGCCGAGGGAGCGCGGAGCAGGCGGCCCGGAGGAGCGTGGCGGGCGGACGCCGCGCGGGAACCCGGGGCGAGAGGGCGGCGCCAGGAACGAGCGGAAGTGCAAAGCCCCTTGAGGGCAGCGGGTCGACTTCCTTGCTGCGAGGACCCGTTCAAGACCTTCACACCTTCGTCGCCCAACCGCAACGCGTTCACATGCATCGACCACGTAGGATCATTGCGTCGTCAAGCAAATCGCCCGTGACGTCCGTCGTCACGGGATGCCTTCGTCATGGCCAGGGCAGCCCGCACGGCAACGTGGCCGGTGCGGGCGGCTCACACCCTGGTTCGCGACGACGGCCTTCCGGAGCCAGTGACGCCGGCTGGGTCGCACGCACTGGAGCGGATTCGGGTGCAGAAGACCGGTCGGACAGCGATCGGGGATCAACGCCCGCCGGCATGCGTGGCCCCCGACGGCGACCTGGCCGGCGAAGTACTCGACGACTTTCCACTTCTGAACTCCCCCAAAGGATCAGCACCTTGCACAAGAGGAAGACCCGGCGCCGGCGTGTGACGCTCGCGATCGCGATGGGCGCGGTGGCCGCAGGCGGCCTCGCCGTCCTGCCGGTCACCGCGCTGGCCGACACGACGAACGGCTCCGCGGGCGCCGCGAGCAGCGCCCGGCAGCAGGACTTCGCCTCGGCCGCGGCGGAGTACCACGTCCCGTCGAGCGTCCTGCTCGGCCTGGCGTACCAGGAGTCGGCCTGGGAGTCGCACGGTGCGCAGGCCAGTGCCGACGGCGGTTACGGGCCCATGCACCTCACCGACGTGACCCCGGCCATGATGGCCTCCGGCGGCGCGGGCGCCGTCGGGCGCGGCGATCTGAAATCGATGGCCGCGAACCCGGCGTTGCACACTCTGCAGGCCGCCGCGAAGCTGACCGGTCTGTCCGAGGACGTGCTGCGCGAGGACCCCGCGGCGAACATCCGCGGTGGCGCGGCCCTGCTGGCCTCGTACGAGAAGCAGGTGGCCGGCGGCGTGCCGGCGGACGCGGCCCAGTGGTACGGCGCGGTCGCCCGCTACAGCCAGTCGACGCGGAAGCAGGACGCGGCGGGCTTCGCCGACCGCGTGTACGCCACTGTCCGCGGCGGCGCCGGCGTCACCACCAAGGACGGCCAGCGGGTCCGGCTCGACGCCGCCCCCTCGGTGAGCCCCGCCACCGCCCAGGTGGACCGACTGCGCCTGAAGGCCGCCGCGGCCACCGACACCGAATGCCCGCCGGCCGTGCCGTGCAGCTTCGTGCCCGGCTCCCCGGCCGGCATGCAGGTGTCGAACCGCCCCGCCAACGGCATCAAGATCGACACCATCGTCATCCACGATCTGGAGGGCACGTACGACTCCGGCGTGGCCGGTCTCGCCAATCCGTCGAACATCGTGTCGACCAACTACGTCATGCGGTCCTCGGACGGCGCGGTGACGCAGATGGTGGCCACGAAGGACATCGCGTTCCAAGCGGGCAACTACTCCTCGAACCTGCACTCGATCGGCATCGAGCACGAGGGCTACGCCGCGCAGGGCGCCACCTGGTACACCGAGGCGCAGTACGAGTCCACGGCCTACCTCGTGCAGTACCTGGCCAACCGGTTCGACATACCGCTGGACCGCCAGCACATCCTGGGTCACGACGACGTCGCCGGACCCAGCCTGAGCGGTGTCCGCGCGCAGCACTGGGACCCGGGACCGAGCTGGGACTGGGACCACTTCATGCGTCTGCTCGGCCGCCCCCTCAGCGGCCTGCGCGGCACCGCGCCCGTGGGCTCGGTCGTGACCATCGACCCCGTCTTCGAGACCAACCTGCAGACCGTCCAGGTGTGCCCGATCGACGACCCGACCGGTGCGACGACCGCGTGCGTGGACCGGCAGCAGGCGTCGAACTTCGTCTTCCTGCGCACCGCGCCCGACGCGTCCGCCCCGCTCTTCGGCGACCAGGCGATCCACGGCACGGCCGCGGGCACGGACAAGATCAGCGACTGGGGCAGCACGGCACAGACCGGCCAGCAGTTCGTCGTCGCCGACCAGCAGGGCGACTGGACAGCCATCTGGTTCAGCGGCGCGAAGGTGTGGTTCTACAACCCGGACGGCCAGAACACCAAGCAGGCCTACGGAGTGAAGGTCATCTCCGCCGCGGGCAGCGACCCGGTGGCCATCTACGGGTCGAGCTACCCGGACGCGTCGGAGTACCCGGCCGGCCTGGGCGCCTCGACGCAGGCCCCGATCAGCGGGTACAGCCTTCCCGCGGGCCAGGCGTACGTCGCCACCCAGCCGCCGAACGCGACGGTGGACTACTTCAAGTCCAGCGGGACGGTCGTCACCGGCGCGAAGACGCAGTACACGATCCAGTACAACCACCGCGTGGCGCTGGTGTACTCGGGCGACGTGACGGCCACTCCCGTGTCCAAGCACTGGGAGGACAGCGGCGCGAAGCGCTGACGCGCAGGCACGCGGGCGGCCGTCAGCGCCAGTTGTCGAGCGGTGGCCCGGCCGGGGCAGTGAGCCCCGGCCGGGCCACCGGCATGTACGCGGTGAGCCGGGTCGCACGCGGCCGCACCCTGCCGGTCCGGACGGTGGCACCCGGGCCGGGCCGCCGGCGCGCGGCACGCTGTAGTCGAGGCTCGCTTTCTTGACCAGTTCGTCCACAACGGTTAACGTTATGGACGAACTGGTCAATAATCATCGAGGGGCGGCACGTCATGACGGAAATACTCGCAGGCAAGGTGGCAGTGGTCACCGGGGCGAACAGTGGCATCGGGCTGGCCACGGCACAGCGCTTCGCCGCTGAAGGCGCCCACGTGATCATCACCGGCCGACGCCAGGACGCGCTGGACGCGGCGGCGGCCGAGATCGGCTCAAACGTCACCGCCGTCCGCGGGGACATCGCGAATCCGGCCGACCTCGACCGGCTCTTCGCTGTCGTCGCCGAGCAGGGCCGCCGCATCGACGTGCTTTTCGCGAACGCGGGCGGCGGGGAATTCGCGACCCTGGAGGACGTGACGGAGCAGCACTTCGACGACACGTTCAACATCAACGTCCGGGGAACCCTCTTCACCGTACAAAAGGCGTTGCCGCTCCTCAACGACGGTGCTTCGGTGATCCTGACCGGTTCCACCGCCGCGACCACCGGTGGGGAGGCGTTCGGCGTGTACGCCGCGTCGAAGGCCGCGATCCGCTCCTTCTCCCGCACCTGGGCCAACGAGCTGCGCGGCCGTGGCATCCGCGTCAACACGCTGGTGCCCGGACCGATCAAGACCCCGGGTAACGCCGGCCTGGCACCCGACGAGGAGGGGGCCAAGGCGCTCCACGACCTCTTCGCGCGGCAGGTGCCCCTCGGCCGGATGGGCGAGCCCGCCGAGGCGGCTGCGGCAGCACTCTTCCTCGCGTCCGACCAGAGCAGCTTCGTCACCGGGACCGAGCTCTACGTCGACGGCGGCCTGAACCAGATCTGAGTGATCCACCGTTCCGAAGCGGTGGGCCGAAGGGGACCCCCGCCCACGGGATCCCAGGACTCACCTGCCGCGTGCCCCTGTCGGCCTCTGTCGGCCCGAGGCGATGCTGCCCGAACGACGCAGAAGGTCACCGGCGCGGCTGTGGTACGCGTCAATCGGTCGGCGATCTCGGCCGCGTTTTCTCCGGTTCGCCGGGGGGCGGTCCAGGCGGCGAACCGGGCGTGTAGTGCGCCGGTCGGGAGATGTGAGCGCTGCACCTCACCGCGGTCACATGAGGTTGTTCGACACAAACCTCTGGTCAAGCGGGGGATCAGCCCGAAACCGTGGCCCTTGTTTCCTTCAGGACGGCTGAAGTAACGGCCCACCGGCCACACCTGCCCCGCTCCCGTCCAGGTGCCCACCGAGCTTTTGACGTAACAAAGAGAGTTACATCTCATGCGACGCCGGCTCGACCATCCACGGACCCGCGCGCTTCGCCTCGTTCTCCGGCCACGTCGCTGTGACCCCTGCCACCCCCGTCCACGGTCCGCAGCACAGCCGCCGCGCGACAACGCGGCACGGGCAACCGCGGCCCCGTTCCTTCAGGAGAGAAGAAGCATGAGTGACCACTCCAGCTCGGCATCGGTCGTCGGCCGGCCGGAAACCCTACGAGTACCAACTCGCGCCACGCCCTCGGCGCCGAGCAACTGGCCGGCCGTCGCCTCGGTCGCCTTGATGTCCTTCGTGCTGGTGCTCTCAGAGTTCCTGCCGATCGGGCTCCTGCCTGTCATCGGCTCCAGCCTCCACGTCTCCGTCGGCACCGTCGGCCTGGTCGTCGTCGTGCCCGGACTCATGGCTGCGGTCACAGCGCCCCTGCTCACCATCGCCTCGGGAAGGCTCGACCGGCGCAAGGTCCTGATCGCGCTCGCGCTGTCCATCACGGCTTCCAACGTCCTGGCAGCACTGTCCCCCGATATGCCGGTGATGGCAGCGGCCAGGATCCTGCTCGGCATCGGCGTCGGCGGATTCTGGGCGATGGGCGCCGGCGTCGCCGCCCGGCTGGTGCCCGCCGAAGCCGTTCACCGAGCCACCTCGCTGATCACCGCCGGCATCTCCGCCGGCACCGTCGTCAGCCTGCCGCTCGGCGCACTGGTCGGGCACCTGGCCGGATGGCGGACCGCGTTCATCGTTGCCGCCGGTGCCGCCCTGCTCGCCCTTGCGGCTCTGGCGCTGCGACTGCCCTCGCTGCCGCCCACCGGAGCCATCCGCATGGCCACGCTCACGTCGTCCCTGCGTAATCGGGCTGCCCGCATCGCCCTGCTGGCCACCGGCCTGATCTTCTTCGGGCACTTCGCCGCCTACACCTACATCACCCCCTACCTGGAAGAGAAGGCACATTTCGGCTCATCTGCCGTGACGCTGGTCCTGCTCGGATACGGCGTGGCCGGACTGGCCGGCAACTTCGCCGCCGGCGCGATCATCGGCCGGAACCTGCGCGCGGTCTACATCACCGCCGCTGTCCTGGTCGCCGCCGCGGTCGGTCTGCTCACCACGCTGACCGACATGGCCCCCGCAGTCGTCGTACTCGTCATGATCTGGGGTGCGGCCTTCGGGGCAGTGCCCCTGGCGCTGCAGACGTGGATCCTGCGGGCTACCCCTGAGGCTCCGGAGAGCGGCATGGCGCTCCTGGTCAGCGCGTGCCAGATCGCACTCGCCACCGGGTCACTCATCGGCGGCCTGGTCGTCGACGGATACGGCACCTCGGCCGGCTTCGCCCTCGGCGGCACGCTCGCCCTGCTCAGCGCGGTCACCCACATCCGCCCGCGCCTGCCCCGCGGATGACCCCGGCCGCAGAGGCAACTTCGACCGCGGTGTTCGTGTCACGCTCAGGAGTGACGGGCGGCCTCGTGCACCTTGTCACCGCGCCACAATCGAAGAACAGCCGACCTGGCCGGCCACCGTCTTCCGGGAGCCGCCTGGTTGAGGGGAAATACCGATGAACTTGCCTCCTCTTGACTCGGAACGCCGATGAGGGTGTCTGTGTCCATCACGCCCGTGCCGCCCGGTCTCTGGACGTCCGGACGGAGCCGGGCGGGGAGCTGTGGGGCTGGACAGGACGCACTTGGGGAGGCGCCCGGCCCGAGCGTCGGCCGCGGCGCACCGAGGGGAACGCACGTCTGCGTAGGCGGCTGGGTCTGGGCGCGGGGTTGCCGCCAGGCATTCATGGGCTCCTGTGGTGCAGCCTGAGCTGACCGGGGCGGCGGCCCCGAGGTTGTTCAGGGGCCGGACGGGCGGTGACGCCGGGGACGGGGCGGCTCACCGGAGAGCGAGCGGTGAGGGTGAGTGTTTCGCCGTGGTGCCGAACGGTCATCGTCTGGCCGGTCAACAGGGTGTAGGTGGCGATTCCTGTCTTGATCTCCACACGCAGGCGGCGGCCCCAGATCCCCATGTGAAAAGCGAGCCGGCTGAGGTTCTCAGGCAGTCGGGGCGTGAACGACAGTGTGGTGCCGTCGTGGCGCAATCCTCCGAAACCGCAAACCAGGGCCATCCAGGTTCCGGCCAGCGAGGCGATGTGCAGCCCGTCCCGCGTGTTGCTCTCCAGGTCATTCAGGTCCATCAGTGCGGCTTCGGCGACATAGTCGTAGGCGAGTCGTTCATGGCCGACCTCGGCTGCGATGACTGCCTGGCAGCACGCGGACAGTGACGAGTCGCGGACCGTCATCGGTTCGTAGTAGGCGAAGTTACGGGCCTTTTGTTCGGTGTCGAAGGACTGGCCGCACGTGTACATGGCCAGCACCAGGTCCGCCTGCTTCACCACCTGTTTGCGGTAGATGTCGAAGTAGGGGAAGTGCAGCAGCAAGGGGTACTGGCCGGGTCGGGTGGCGGCGAAATCCCACAGCTGGTGTCCGGTGAACCCCGCGTGCTGCTCATGCACCTGCAGTTCGTCGTTGTAGGGCAGGTGCATGGCCTCTGCGGCGTCACGCCAGGTCGCGGTCTCCTCGTCGTCCACGCCAAGAGCCGCTGCCTGCTGACGGTGGCGGTCGGCGCTGTCGGCCGCTGCGCGCAAGTTCCTGGCAGCCATGAGATTCGTGTACACGTTGTCGTCGGCGACCGCACTGTACTCGTCGGGCCCGGTCACGCCGTCGATGTGGAAGACGCCGCGGTGGTCGTGATGGCCCAGCGACGTCCACAGCCGCGCTGTCTCCACGAGAAGCTCCACCCCGCTGGTCTGCTCGAAGTCCTCGTCGCCGGTGGCGGAGACGTAGCGAATGACAGCGTCCGCGATATCGGCGTTGACGTGGAAGGCGGCCGTGCCGGCCGGCCAGTAGGCG
The DNA here is from genome assembly GCF_009498275.1 of Streptomyces fagopyri. Classification (NCBI taxonomy): domain Bacteria; kingdom Bacillati; phylum Actinomycetota; class Actinomycetes; order Kitasatosporales; family Streptomycetaceae; genus Streptomyces; species Streptomyces fagopyri. The sequence continues at coordinate 327,394 of NZ_CP045643.1, forward strand.
GTGCACTCCGAACCATCGATGGTCCGCCAAGGAAATGCGGCTCCGCGCAGCCCCAGCTGCTCGGCTCGGTCCCGGGCCGCAGGCAGGGTGCTCTGCCGCCAGCGCAACGCCTCGGCGACGGCACCGGGCGACGTGTAGGTGAGCAGCGGCAGGACGAAGGTCTCGGTGTCCCAGAATGAGTGACCGTCGTAGCCGGTGCCCGTCAACCCCTTGGCGGGGATGGCCCGCAGCTCGGCGCGGGCGCCGGCCTGCAGCACGTGGAACAGCGCGAACCGCACGGCCTGCTGGATTTCCTCATCTCCGTCGACTTCGACATCCGACCGTGCCCAGAACTCGTCCAGGTAGTGCCGCTGCTCATCCACCAACCCTTGCCAGCCGGTGCTGCCGGCCGCTGCGAGAGCGGCTTGCACCTGGTCCCGTACGGCGGGCAGGGAACGCATGCGTGACCAGCCGTAGGCGACCAGCTTGTCGATCCTCAGCTTCTCGCCCGGGACCAACGACGACATGACCGTCAGGCGCGCGACGTCGTCGCTGCTCTCGCCACTGGTCTGTGTCCGCTCGGGCCCCTGTACGGTGTGGTCGGCCGAGGCCGCGACGCGCAACTTGCTGTTGCGCGTGCAGTGCATCAGCAGCAGACGGTTCCCCAACGCACAGTTCTCCTCGGCGTCGAGGGGCCTCTCCACAGCCGCGGCTCCGCGGGGATCGCCTGCGACGGGCGGAAGTTGTTCGTTGGCGACGAGTTCAGACTGCACCACGACGCGCACCGGGGCGTCGACCGCTTCGACCTCGTAGGCGATCGCGGCGATGGAGCGCTGGGTGAAGGAGACCATCCGAGTGGAGCGCACCCGTACCGTGCGGCCCGCCGGCGACGTCCACGTACAGCTGCGGTGGAGCAGACCGGCACGCATGTCCAGCACACGCTCGTGGCTGCGGAGCCTGCCGTAACGCAGGTCGAAGGGCTCATCATCAACCAGTAGCCGCAGAATTTTGCCATTGGTGATGTTGATGACGGTCTGGCCCGACTCGGGGTAGCCGTACCCGCCTTCCGCATAGGGCAACGGGTGCAACTCGTGGACGCCATTGAGGTACGAGCCGGGCAGCCCGTGAGGCTCGCCCTCGTCAAGATTTCCCCGCCAGCCGACATGACCGTTGGAGAGCGCGAAGACCGATTCGCTCTGCGGCAGCAGAGCCAGGTTGAGAGGCGTCTCCTTCAGGACCCACGGATCGACGGCGAAACAAGTGTCCGTGATCATCCCAGGTGCTCCAGCTCAGCGAGGTCCTGCACGACAATGTCGGCGCCGTGGGCGAGCAGAGCGTCCGCCTGGCCGACCCGATCGACGCCGACCACGTAGCCGAAGTCGCCCGACCGACCCGCATCCATTCCAGCCAGTGCGTCCTCGAAGACAGCCGACACCCGAGCTGTGACACCCAGATCATGTGCGGCGGCCAGGAACGTATCAGGATGCGGCTTACCCGGAAGCCCGCGCTCTGCTGCCACCAGCCCATCGATGCGAACGTCGAACAGCGACTCAGCCCCGACCGCCACCAGGATCTCCCGGCAATTCGCGCTGGAGGACACGACACCCGTCTTCAGTCCGTGCTGCCGAACCGTTCGGACATAGCGCATGGTGCCCGGGTACGCTTCGACACCCTCCGCGCTGATCTTCTCCAACAGAAGATCGTTCTTACGGTTCCCCAGCCCTTGCACCGTGTCCCCCTCATCACCCGGGGTCCCCTCGGGAAGCCTGATGCCGCGCGAGGCGAGGAAGCTGCGCACACCATCGGTGCGTGGCCTTCCGTCCACATACTCGTCATAGTCCTGGGTGACGTCGAACGGCGTGAAACCGGCTCCGTCGCGCCGCAACAGGAAGTCGTCGAACGTCTGTTTCCAGGCGGCCGCGTGCACGACGGCCGTCTTCGTGATGACACCGTCCAGGTCGAACAGGCACGCTTCGATCGATTCCGGCAGGCTGTACGGCCTCATCGAGTGCCCCCTCCAGGAGAACGTCGCTGAGTGGGCCGAGGATGTTGTTCTGCTGCGTCTGAGGGCCTCCTGTCCGGCGGGGGATCACCTCCCGGCTACGCCTCCGCCCACCCATTACGATCCTCCCGGTTCTGGGCGAGTGCAACAAACGTATGCACCAGAGCGCCGGGGCGTCCGCACGGAATCCCGCAGTCGATATTCCCGAAGTCTTTGCCTGATGGGAGCGGATCTGGCACGGCCTGGAGACACCACTCGACCGGTCGCACGCTTTCCCTCTGCCTAAAGGCTACCGGTCCGGCGAGAATTCATAACGGCCACCGTGAGTCAGACGGTGGAACCTGACGGGCGTTGAGGAATCGGCGGCGGCGGTTTTGAAGTCGTCAAGCCCGGAGCGGAACACCGAGAAGCCGTTGCAGTGGATCGGGATCGCAATATGCGGCACGACGATCTCCGCTGTACAGCCGGAAAAGCCGTTCGTCGCCGTTGCAAAAGTCCAGCAGATCGCCGTTGACGGACATCAGCAGGTCCGCCATCGCGAAGTCGCTGATGTGCTCGGCGGGCATGGCCGTCACCACGAGCCGAGCATTGCCCTTTCGGACTGCCTGACAGCGAGCGCAGAGTGCGTCGTCGGCCGGGGCCGCCCGCTCGTGGAGCGCGCGAGACGAAACCTTCGGCAGACGCCATGTGCTGTCTTGCCTCCTGGGAGCTCTTCCGGAGTGCGGGTGGGGTTTCAGAAAAGGCGATCGGCCCTGCCCAGAACGACGAGTTCGGTGCTGCCCAGCACCTCCGCGAGCGCCTGCGGTACGCCGCGCATTTGGAGGTGGTCCCACTGTGCGCGGTGGATCACCTGGTCCGGGTGACCGAGCGCGTGCAGCACGTCCCAGTGCAGGGCCTGGGCCCAGACGTACCCCGGGTCGCCGTCGACGTCCATGTCCTCGGCGTCGATCGGGATGTCCGCGAGCGCGGAGGCCAAGCGGTGGCTGTCCACGGGCCCGGCGGCGAAGTCCAGGAACGCAGTGGGATCCGCGCCCACGGGTGCCCGGTTGACGTTCTCAGCGTCCCGGTCCGGCCAGGAGTCGTAGCGGTGGGCACGAACTCCGTCCCGCCAGACCTCCAACTCCAGTCGGTCACCGTCGTATGGGAAGGCCGCCAGCACCGGGACTCCCAACTCGGCGCTGATCGGCCCGGCGAGCGTGAAGACATCGTTCTCGTCGACGAACCGGTCCGGATGGGCGAGACAGAATCTCGGCCCCGCGGGGGTCGCGTAGCCGGCCGCACAGAACTCGCCCAGGACGAGGGCCGCCTGTTCGAGCGGCTTGGGAATCAAGATCGTGCCGTACGTGGTCACGGCCTCACCTCCTGGGACGCGGTGACCCTATGCGGCGGTTACGCCGCACGGCAAACGAAATACGTCCACTTCAGAAGTGCGCCCCGCGCCCCGTCCGGTGACCTCTCCGCGTGGGGAGATCCATCGAGCAGTTCTGGGGTCAATCCCGAGCAGGAGATGACCGTTTTTCAAGGAATGTCATCAACTCCTGCTCGACTTCTCCCAGGAGGGGCATCAGCCGGTCCGCCGCCGCTCCGGCACCCAGGAACGCCCCGGCCCGGGACCGAGAGCCGGGCCGGGGCATTGTCCGGTGTCAGGCGGGGTGGGTGTAGCGGATGGGCTTACCCAGGCTGAGGGCGTATGCGATCTCGCGTCGGGTGCTCTCGCCCATGTACCCGCCCGGATTGACGACCAGGACCTCGTCGGCGAGGTCGATCTTCCGCAGATGCAGTTCTTCCAGCTGCGCCTTGAGGCGGTCGGCGCGTTTCAGGTCGGACCAGAGCGGGTGCGGCTGCTTCATATTGCAGCCGAGGGAGAGAACGATGCGGCCGGCCGCGGTCTCGTAGAGGGCTGCTTCGGTGAGTTGGTCCCAGTACCTGGTCGACCCGCACAGGACGACGATCGGCGGACGGGAGACGGTGGGGTGGGGGGTCTGCTGGTGCACGTGCATCCTTCGTGGGCATGCGGTGGAACCTGAGGGCGGCTGCCCCGAGGCCAGTTGGTGAGCTGCAGGTCAGCCGAGGCCGACGGATCGCGTGGCCCGGCGGTTCGGTTGCGGTGACCCGATCCGTCCAGCCTCGGGTGGCTTGCACGGGTGCGATGCCGCGCGGTGCCTCGCTGTACAACCAGCGGTCGCGCCGGTCGTCGCGGGTGACTGTCCGGCGCGCGGTGCCGTATGCGACGGCGGCGAGCTGTCGCCAGACGCAACGGCTGGGCTTTCCGCAGCCGGGGCATTCGGACTGGACGCAGGCGTCCTCTCGCGCGAGCCATTCGACATCGATGAGGGCGACCCGCTGCGCGTGGCTGACGTCGGCGGTTGTCTCCTTGTGCTCCCAGCCGTAGCTGTCGGCGCTGTCGCTGCGGACGGAGAGGATCCACCGGTGCTGGGTGCCGGAGGGCAGAAGGTCGTCCAGATCTCGGCTGTCCTGCATACGGTGGCCCCACACTCTCCGGTAGTAGGCGGCGGGGACGGCAGGGACGCGCCGGTCGGTGAGGTGTCCCCGGGCCAGGGGCTTTCGCCTTCTCCGAGAGTGGCGACGGGAATGCCGTAAAGAATCTCGAAGGCGTCCTCGCTGCCGGTGAAGGCGAAGGTCTCACCTGGCTTGGCAGCGAAGTACGCGGTCATGTGTGGCAGGCCCGGCAGTTCATTGGATCAGGTCGGTGTGCGGATGTTCGGGGGAAACCGGGCAGAGGTAAATTTGCATGTTGTCCGTGCTGCCTACTTCTACCTTCGTCGGCTGCGAGGGATCCTGGCCCGCGTAATGAGAGCCCGCGAGGGCGGCGGCCTGGTCTTCCTGCGGCGCCCAACTGTGGCCTTCACCGCCGTCCCACTCCCAGGAAGCGATCGTCAGTAGTGGGACCATCCGCACCTCGCACACAGCGCAGTACCGGGGGTTCGGGTCGGTGCGACCCCAAGGGGGCCAGCCGCCGACCTTCCAGCCGGGCGCGTTGCCCAGATGAATGGAGTAGAAGTCGCGCGGATACTCCGCGTAGGAGCTGTCCACGCCGGCGCCGGCTGCCTGCCACCTGTTCCAGTCCTCCAGCATCCGCCGCAGCTCCGGGTTCAGATCAAGGCTGTTGGGGTAGTCGGTGATCGCTTCTGGCGCCAGCACGCACGGCTCTGGAACGTAACCCGGATAGTCCGCCTCGTACGGTTCCGGTGGTGTGGCGAGGATGTCGACGACCTCCGCGGCGGACCGCCAGAACAGTGCGGTCGACGGTTTGTAATTCGGTTCGTGCTCGTACGGGCACCAGAGAATCTGAAGCAGATCGGCCTGCCCGGGCGGCCGCAACAGGGGTATGTCACGGAGGAACAGCTGAGCCACGGGCAACATGGGGACCGGGCATTCGGCGGGCCAGGGAGGACCCGCGTCGAGCCGTTCGGCGAGCCACGCGGCATTGCGCGCCTTGAGCGCTTCCTCCTCGGGCGTGAGCACGGGAGGCCGTTCATCAGGGCGCCACCGGGACTGCAAGCGGTTCTGGAGCCGCACTTCGGTCGGTGACCGGCGGAATCCAGTGTCCACGTGCAGGTGCGCGTCTTCGCAGTGCGGCCACGGCTCCTCTGTCGGCCACAGCAACGGCCCGCCGACCGAACTGTCCCTGACAGAAGGCGACCCCGGACGCGGATGCAGCCGTATGGCAGGTCGCGCCAACGGAGCCAGCTCGGGAAGGACCGCGGTCACCTCAACAGGCCGCGGCGGAGTAGTGCGTACGAATCCCATGCCGGCGATCCTGTCACCAGCCACCGACAGTCCCCCGCCGCCTCAACCCGCGTCAGCCCTCAACTGGTTTCTGAGCCAGGACACGGTAGTCGGAACCGGCAGAACCGGGCGGGGCGGCGTCTCTGGCCAGCGGGACGTGCTTGTTGGCACTGAGTGGTCACGCTTCACGCGACCAGTCGTGGGATGCGTCCGCCGACCCCGGATCAGCTTGTCGATGAAGGCGAGCTGATCACAGTAGAGGTCGCCGAGGTCGATCCGCGGCGTCACCGGGTGCGGCTGTGCACGACCGTTGACTCGACCGGGTCGTCCGTCGGCTCTGAGAGATGGAGGAACCCCGCGACGTCGGGAGTAAGCAACCCGGCCACGGCCAACGGAACCTGAGTATCAGCATCGATGTCAGTGCCTGATGCGAGGATCCAGACGACCTTACGCAGGGAGATCGGCATGGGCATCCGGGACATGGGTCCCTTCGGCAACGACGCAGCCGCGGACTTCGCCGACGCTCTCGACGACCCCGAGTCCGGGGCAGGTGAAGCTCAGATCCGAGGCGTCCTCGTCCGCACGGTCATCACCACGGGCTGTCTCGGGGAAGCGGACGAAGCGGTGTCCGCCGCGGCACTCGTCGCGGCGCAATGCCCGGGAGGCGAACCTGCCGTCGACACGCCCTACAACCCGGAAACGCCTATGCCCGTGTTCCCTTGCGACCTTCGGACGCTCGCTGACGAGGCCCTCGCCCGCATCGCCGGCGACGAAGCCGGGTTGGCCTCGAAGCGGGTCGACCCGGAGGACTGGAAGCGGTGGCAGGCCACACTCACACGCCTTCGCGCAGTGCTTGTCCCGCCGTCCCCTTCCATCGCACTCTTCGACGTCCAGCCACAACGAAGCGTCACTTGCACGGAAATTGACTCAGAACCCGAGAAACGGACTGTATATGTTCACGACTTCGAAAGGCGTTCAATCAGCCGCGGTCGAGCGTCCCGACTGCACACGCGAACCAACCGGGCGTTATCCAAACTACACGTGCTGACACATTCATGTCGAAAGATCAATACCGACAAACCGATACAGCTCGACAGATCCACGCGGGCGGATGTCCTGAACAGAGAGGTGGGTCGGGAAGCCCGAGGCGCCCGGAGGCGATGCCGTCACCTCCGCTTTTCCCGCGAAGATTTGCCGACCGGGTCCCGTGTCTGCGATCTTATCCGAGGCGGCGATCTCGAACATCACCCTCAGCGGCCGACACCCCTCGATCAGCCCAAACTCAGGCCTGCTGGTGGAGCCGTGGCCGAGCCACGAGCATCGGATCCAGCGGATCCTCTGACCGTCCGTGGCCATACGAACAAGGAGAAATAGCTTGAACACCGAAAAGGTTACAGCTCGACGTCTTACGAGCGAGGAGGTTTCAGAGCTGGGCCTCCAGGAGGAGATTTTCGTCTCGGCAGAGCTGGACGACCTTTCCCTCGACTGCTTCGCTCCGGCTCACCTCACGAAGCCCGGAAAGTATTTCGACGGAGGATCCTTCATCGCAAGGACAATATTCGGCAAGGAAATTCACATTCTTCCGAACAATGCCGAAGAGCGCGGGATCTGGGTTGCCGACGAAGCCGGGGAAGAGATCGAGGTTCTTCAGAGCGCCGGCGTCCTCCTGAACCTCGCGCTCTTCGTGCCCAACGGGAACAAGGAATCTCTGGAGTCGCTCTACACCGCCGCAAGGGAAGCGTTCGGCGCGGGAATCGTCCAGCGCTGGAACGAGGAAGTCGTGGCGGTGCCGGACATCAAGGTAGACCTGTTCGAAGAGCCGGCCCGCGGTCGGAAGAACACGAGCGGCCAGAACCGCGACCGCCGCGCCTTGGACATCTACCCCACCCGAGTGCGATTCATGGAGCCCAGCACCGGCTGGAAGTTCATCGTCGAACCGCACCACGAGCCGGTCGACGACACACCGACGATCTGAGCCGACAGCAGCCCGCGGAACGCACTCCGACGGCTGCCATTTTCTCACCGTCCACCCGATTCCAGCACACAGCATGACCCGATCGGGACGGGGCGGGGCGCTGATGCCGGCGCCCCGCCCCGCGCGACCCGCACAGGTTACGGAGCGTTTTCGCGTATGCGCGGATCAGGCGCGCCGGCCTCGTGCGGGAACCGGACGCGCCGGGCGAACCCGCCTGCCTCTCGGGGGCTGATCGGCCGGTCTCCACGATGGCCAGGACCGTCCGGGGAGACGGATCAAGCAACGCTGGAAAGTACGCACACGGCAGCGCGGGCCGGTACAGGAAGAACATGCCGCAGGTAGGGCGGTGTCGGCGACGCTCATCGCAGCGCCCGCCAACGCATGCAGCAGCAGCGACGGAGAGCCGGAAACCGTCCGCGTCATGACCACGCGAACCGATACCGCACGCAACACCTGGCGACGACGAACCCGCCCAGCAGGATCGGCCGCTCGCGGGTTCCAGGCACCTCCGGCATGTGGCGCGAGGGTCGGCGGCCATGCGGGCGCAGTCGATGCTGTTGACCGGGACCGGCAGGTCGTAGGGTCGTCGGCTCGGCCGGTCACCATGGTGTGGCGGGGTGCGGTCGTGGGTGCGGCAGGAGTTCGCCCGGTCCGCGGCCGGCACCGCCCTGCCGGCCGCACCGCTGTCACATGGCGCGCAAGCCCCGGTCGGCAAAAGCAATGAGCCATTCGAAGCTCTTGTCGATGTCGGTGCTCCACTTGAAGCCGCCTGCCGCTTCCAGGGTGGCGAAGCCGTGGCAGAGGCTTCGAAACATGCGCAGGGCGTGGTCCATGTCGGACTCGTCGATCCCGTAGCCGCGCAGAACGGCCCGGAACACATCGAACAGCCGTTGGGCGGCAAGGGCCATCGGGTCGTCGGGACCAGTGGGTTCCATGCCGGTCGTCGCGGCATAGCGGCCGGGATGGGCGATCACGAGGGTGCGGAAGGCGCGCAGCGCGGCGGCCAGGGCGTCACGGCCCGCGACTCCCTGGACTGCGGCGCCGACGGCGTCGGCGGCCTGGTCCGTCGCCAGCGCGGCGATGCGCCGGACGAGGTCCTCCTGACCGCCCACATGCTTGTACAGGGACGGCGTGCGCACGCCCAGGCGCTCGGCCAGCAGCGCCATGGTCAGGCGGCCGAGGCCTACCTCGTCGGCGAGGTCGGCGCCGGCCGCGACCACGGTCGCGGAGTCCAGACCCGCCCTAGGCACGGGCAGCGTCCGTTCGCAGGAAGGGGAGCATGAGCGAAACCACCTGATCAGGGTACTGGTCGTGCGGGTAGTGCCCGGCGCCTTCGATCATTTCGAGACGTCCGAGGCCGGTGGGCAGGTCCTCGACGATCGCAACACCTTCGGCGTGCGGGTCGGACCAGTCGGGATCGTCGGTGCCCATCACGACCAGGACCGGGCAGCGCACGTTGCCGAGCTGGTCGCCGGCATCGGTGGGCGTGGTGCGGCCCATGCCCTGCAGGGCCTTCATCCGGCCCGGCTCGCGCAGCATCGCCTCGACGCGGCCGACCCGCTCGTCGAAGTCGGCCGGCTTCACCCCGGGGTAGGCCACCTCCAGATAGGAGCGCCACGCCGGAACACTGCCCAGCATGATGGCGCGCATCAGCCGCAGCATGCCCTGCCGCACGCGCTTGCTCCGCAGATCGCCCAGACCCATCGACTGCTTACGGGTGAAGGGCCCCAGCTCGACCACCGCGGTGACCAGCTCCGGTTCCCGCGCCGCGGCGATGGTGGCGGCACCGCCGGAGATCGAGTGCCCGACGAGCACCGCCGGGCCGCCCAGGTGCCTGATCACGGCGAGCAGGTCGTTGGCGATGGCGGTGCGGCTCCAGTCCGGCCAGTCGGCGCTGGACTCGCCGCAGCCGCGCAGGTCGACGGCGGCGACCCGGTAGCCCGCCGCGATCAGTTGCGGGGTGACGGCACGGTAGGCGGCGCGGTGGTCGCCCATGCCGTGCGCGAGGACGACCAGCGGGCCGGAGCCCGCCACTTCGTAGGCGATCGTGCCACCGTCGACGGCGAGGTGCTCGGTCATGATGCCTCCAGGATTAGTGAGCCCCATCAGCCATGCGGCTAATGTTGTTAGCTAAAAGCTAGTGCTATTAGCTTGTGATGTCAACGGGAGGACGCCCAAGGGGTGAGGGAGCCCTGCGCTCGGCGTCGAGTACAGGAGCCGACGAGGGCAAGGCCGGTACCCATGCCGCTGAGGAGCGAGGTGCAGGGGCGGCGTCTCCGACGAGGGCGATGCGGCCTTCGTGCCCAGTGCTGAACCCGCGAGCCATACGGCCTCCTTCGAGTCCTGATCCTCTACGTCACCAAGCGCTCGTCGCGCTCGCCCAGCACCGCATCGCCACGACCGGCCGGCTACAGCAGACGCAGTGCCCGCATACCGGCCTGACAGCCGGCACCGGCAGCCCGGTGCGCCCGGCTACCGCGTTCACCCGTTGGCCGGTTCGTCACCTTCAGACGGAAGACTCAAGGATCAGTGATCGTCAACGGTGCGATCACAGGGGAACCGCAGGTTAGGTTGTGGTCGGAGGTGACCATGCTGGAAGTTCTCGGGCTGGACCAGCCGGCCGAGGCGCTGTACATCACCCTGGTCGACAACCCGCCCCTGTCCGTCGCGGAGTTGTGCCGCCGTACCGGCATCGAGCCCGACGCCGCCGACACCGCTCTGGTACGGCTGGAGGACGGCGGCCTGATATCCCGACTCCCCGGCAACCCGCCCTCGTACACCGCCCTGCCGCCCGAACACGCCCTGGAAGTACTCCTGCTCGCTCGCGAGCGCGACATCCACCGGGTGCGGGCCCTGACCGAGCGGCTGACCGAACGGCATCGCGAGGCCCGCCGCGGCCGTGACTCGACCGCGCTGATCGAGGTCGTCACGGGCCGCGACGGCGTCGCCCGCTGCGGGCAGCAACTGTTCAAACGCGCCGAGCAGGAGCTCCGCGGCATCGACGCACCTCCCTACGCCCAGGCCAGCGACGGCGAACGCGTCAATTCCGCCACGGCGTTAGCCGGACGCAGCGTGCGAAGCCGCTTCATCCACGCCCGTGACACCCTCAGCAGCCCCGGTGCCGTGGCACGGCTGGAAGCCGACATCATGGCGGGCGAAGAAGTCCGGTTCCTGCCCAAGGCCCCGATGAAACTGATCATCGCGGACGACCAGGCGGCACTGATCCCGCTGCTGGCCACCCCTCAGGTTCTGGACGCGTGCATACTTGTCCATCCCTCCGCCCTGCTGGACGCGCTGTCCGCCCTCTTCGAGTCGCTGTGGGAGCAAGCCCAGCCCTACATGCCCGGAACACCTGCGACGAATCGCCCGAACGAGATCGTCAGCGACGAGGAGCGGCGGATCATCTCCCTGTTAGCCATGGGCATGTCGGACGAGGCCATCTCCCGGCAACTGCGCATCAGCCACCGCACCGTGCAACGCCGCGTGCACGAGCTGCTCGACCGGCTGGGGGCGGCGAGCCGGTTCCAGGCCGGAGTGCTCGCCGCCAGCCGCGGCTGGTGGCAGCCAGATCATGAGCGGGCGGCCGCGCGCCCGGCACTGAGCGGCGAGCCCGAACTCACGAGCCCGTGAGCCGTGATGCACAACCCGGCCGTATCCCGACCGGCACCTCGCTCACCACCGGACCGCGGCCGGCCGGGCACCCCCGTCGGCCCCATCTCACCTCGACCGCAGACGGAAGTCCGACGTGACCGCTCCCCCCTTCACCAGCCGAACCGGCCTTGTCACCGGCCGGTAGCCAGCGGCCGACACGACCACCCGGACCGGGCCACCCTTCACCGCCAACCATGCGGAGTAGGTACCGTCCAGAGCCGTGGCCACGGTCATCGCGCCGTTCGCTCCGTCCACCTCGACGGCGGCGCCCCCCAGCGGCGCGGCCGTACCACCGGACGTCCTACCGGTGACGGTCCCGGTCAGGCGGCCCCAGCCGGCCGGCGGCACCACTGTCATGGTCACCGGCAGCGACACCGCGCCGTACGGGGTGTCGGTGTCGACGACGAGCGCGGCCCGGTGGGTGCGGGCGTCGGCGGCGGTCATCGCCCCGGCGTCGAGGGTCAGCCGTATCCGGGCCGATCCGTGCGCCTTGACGGTCAGTTTCCTGGCCGACTCCGCGATCCACGGCACGTCGCCGTGCGCCTGGTCCCAGCCCGGCAGTTCACGTACGGCCGACTGCGGCACGCTGTACGCGTCCATGCCGCCGACGGCGAACCAGCCTGGTGCCGATTGAGCGCCGAGCACGGGTTCGGCCAGATTGGGCAGCGCCGACCAGGTGTCGGTGGCCGGGTCGTAGGTGTGCGCCTCGTTGGTCAGCACTCCTGCGCTCACCTCGAAGCCCCCCGCCACCAGCAGTTGGCCGTCGGCAGCCGTCCCGGTGGCGCCCCAGACGTCGGCCGGGGCATCGGCCACCCGGTGCCAGGTCCCGGCCTCCGGGTCCAGCGCGTAGGTGTGGTCGGTGTCCTGCGGGGTGTGGCCGTTGGGTTCGTAGGCACCGCCCGTGCAGTAGGCCACTCCGTCGGCTGCGCCGCACACCGGGTACGAGATCGGTTCCGGGTAGGGCGCCCCGGCCGACCAGGTGTCGGTGGCCGGGTCATAGACCTGGATGTCGTCGGTGCCGCAGTTGATCCGGTCGCAGCCGCCGATGACGTACAGCCGGTCACCGAGGACCACCGAGCCGGCAGCGCCGTACCCCTTGGGCGCGTCGGCGATCTGCGACCAGGTGTCGGTGGGCGGGTCGTAGACCTCGCTGCCCGCGATGGGCGCGCCCGCGGCGTCACGGCCGCCCGTGACATACAACTTGCCGCGGATGAAGCCATAGGCGGGGCCGAGCCGCTTGGTCGCCGGGGCGGTGAGCGTGCGCCAGCTCGCGGTGCCGGGATCGTAGGCGGAGAACGCGCCGCTGAACTGGCCTCCCGGTGCCTCCCCGAGACCGGCGTACAGTGTGCCGCCGTCGACCGCGGCGATTCCTCCGAAAGTCCCGGTCGGCAGGTCGGTCAGCGCCGACCATGCCTGTCCGGCCCGGGAACCGGGGTCGGACGCCGGCCCGGCCGCAGTGTGCAGCAGGGTGTTCGGCGTGAGTGCGGCCTTGGTGTGCCGAGCGGGAGCGCCGGCCGAGGACGCCGAAGGGCCGCCGAGTCGCTGTTCTCCGAGCGAGACGTCGGCGGGCGAACCGCCGGTGTTGTGGATCGTCACCGTGACGCTCCTGCTGTCGCCCCAGGGCACGTTGGCCGCCACCGCCGGGACGTCGTAGCGCAGTTGTGCTGGATGCAGTGTGAAGTCCGCCGTGGTGACGGCGTCGGGCCGCACCCTGGCTGTGCCGGTCACGGGCGGGTAGCCGAAGCCGGGAAGGCCCGCGGTGAACTTCCGGGTGCCCGTGTGTGAGGAGAACAGCCAGTACAGACCCTCGCCTCGCGCCGGATCGCCCGGCGAGGCCACCATGCGTCCGCTGTCGGCGGGCACCGCCGCAGCGGCGACGGACGCGCCGAGGACGCCGTGTCCGGTGTTGGCGTCGTCGACCCGTCCGACCAGCAGTCCGCCGGGCCGGGTGACCAGGACCGGGGTGCCCACGCTCACGTCGTCGATCTGCCAGATGCCGGTCAGGGAGCCGGTGAAGTGGAATCTGATGCGCACGGACTTCTTGCCCGCGTACCGGGTCAGGGGCACCGTCTCGTGTGCGGGTCCGGCGACGATGTCGGTGTGGTGCCACAGCGTGGTCCAGGTCGCGCCGCCGTCGGTGCTCGCGTCCACGTCGGCGGTCAGGTCACCGACTCGGTACAGCGAGGGCAGTGCCGTGTCGAACTGCAGCTCGGGGGCCCGTTCGGCGCTGAAGTCGTAGGCAGGACTGATGAGTTCGGTGTCGGCGGGCGCCCAGCCCAGGGCGAAGTCGTCCACCTCGGCGAAGCGGCCGGTGGCGCCGGTCTGGTTGCCTCGGTTGAGCGGGTCGTCGAACTGCCAGCCGCCGGCTGCGGTGTTGTTGCGGACCGTCCACCCTTCGGGCGTGGCCGTGGTCGCGAAGTGCTGGGCCTCACCACCGTGGTAGGTCATCTCGTATCCGGGCGGAAGTGTTCCCGTGGTCTCGAGCGAGAGTGTCAGATTCGCGGTCCGCGCGGCGGAGCGCACCGGGACGGTGATGGCGGCGGGCCGGTAGCCGGGGTAGAGCGCCGTGGCGTGCAGTGTGTAGGTGCGGCCCTCGGGCACGCGGACCGCGTACCGGCCACTCGCCGGGTCGGTGAAGAACGTGCCGGGCACGCCGTCGATGGTGAGCCGGGCGTAGACACCCCAGCCGTGCTGACCGCCGTCGCGGACGGTGCCGGACAGGGTCTGCGCGGGCACCCCGGTCAGCGCCGTGCTCTTGGCCAGCGTGGCGCCGTCGTCCACGCGTACCGTGCCCAGGTCACTGTCCCTGTAGCCGAACGCACTGACCGTCAGCGGGTACGCGCCGGCCGGCACGTCCAGGCGGTATCCGCCTTGGGCGTCGGTGGACGCCCGGTAGGCGCCGAGGGTGACGGTGGCGCCGGGCACCGGCCGGCCGGTGCCCGCGTCGGTGACCGAGCCGGAGACCGTGCCGTGCGGGCCGGGCCGGAAGGCGATGGTGCCGTCCGGCGTGCCCAGCCCGCTCGGTCCGTCGTAGCCGGGCTGCGCGGAGCAGGTGAAGGCGGGGGTGCACTCGGGCGTCGGGCCGTGGCCGCACACCGAGCGGTCCGCGCAGCTGGCGTCGTCGCCCTGGGTCACGTCGTGCAGGGCTCCGGACGTCTGGTAGGGGTAGGCGGCCGGGTACGTTCCGGCGACGGGGGTACCGGCCAGCGCGTACACGCCGGCGATGATGGGTGCGGAGGCGCTGGTGCCGCCGTAGACGTTCCAGCCGCCGTCGGAGAAGGAGTTGTAGACCGCCACGCCGGTGGCCGGGTCCGCGACGGCGCTGACGTCCGCCACCGACCGGCCGGCGCAGTCCACGGTCGCCTGGAAGGCGGGTTTGGGCTCGACGTCGGAGCAGCCCGATCCGGGAGCGCCCCAGTGCTGCTGACCGCCGCCGTCGATGGTGGTGGCGTTCCACACCGATTCGTTCCAGCCGCGTGTGCTGCCGTCGCGCACCAGGGAGGTGCCGCCCACCGCGGTGACGTACGGCGAAGAGGCCGGATAGCTGGTGCCGTAGCCGTTGTCACCGGAGCTGAAGACGACCGCGACTCCCGGATGGTTGAAGTATGCCTCGTCGTAGGCGAGTTGGCTGGCATCGTCGCCGTAGCCGCCCCATGAGTTGGAGACGTACCGCGCCCCCAGGGACACGGCGGTGTTCTCGGCCGCGCCCAGGTCGTCGGAGGACGCGGTGTCGGCTTCGACGAGCAGGAGGTGCGCGTTCGGTGCGATCGCGGAGACCATGTCGAGATCGAGGGATATCTCCCCGGCCCAGCCGTCGTCGGCGGCCGGGTAGGTGGTGCCACCGCGCTCGTCCACCTTGCGGAAACAGCCGTTGCCCGACGTGCAGGCCGGCAACCCGTACTGCTGCCGGTAGACGGCGAGATCGGCCTCGGCGCCGGGATTGTCGTAGGCGTCGACGATGGCGATCGTGGCCCCCTCGCCGCCGTCCGCGCGCAGGCCGTAGGCCGCGCGCAGGTCGGCCGGGGAGTAGCCGTCGGGGGCCGCTTGGCCGACCGCGGCGCGGCGCAGGCCGAGTGCGGCGC
Source organism: Streptomyces fagopyri (assembly GCF_009498275.1). NCBI lineage: Bacteria > Bacillati > Actinomycetota > Actinomycetes > Kitasatosporales > Streptomycetaceae > Streptomyces > Streptomyces fagopyri. Next base: position 342,833 of record NZ_CP045643.1, read on the forward strand.
GGACGTCGGTGCGGCGCAGGGCGAAGCAGGTGAACGAGCCGGGTCTGGGTGTGCCGCAGGCGGCCTCGGCGGAGACGCCGGCCGGCTCCGGAGCGGACGCGGCTGCCGCGAAGGCGTGTTGGGGCAGCAGCGCCATCAGGACCGCGAGGACGGTGACGGCCATGGCCGCGACGGACCGGTGTCGGGACGGTCTGCGCCACCGGGGTCCGGCGAGCGATCTGTGCGACAAGGACAGCTCCAGGAGGTGACGGGGGCAGGCGGCCCGGCATCGTTCGGCACATGGGCGCTCGGCGGAAGAGACGTGTTGACCAGGACAAAAGTCCAACCAGTCGCAGCGGCCGGTCAACGCGGGAAGGTGGCGGTTTGGCGCCGTGTCGTATTCACGCCTTCGACATATTCCGCCGGGCGGTGGCCCGTAGCTACCACCTGGCGTCCGCTCACCGGACGTGGGAATCGCGCATTCCCTGCGATACATCCCTGAATCGCGTACGGAAGCGGTCACGACGGCACCTCAGCACTGACGGTGAGTCACCACGGTCACAGAAGGCAACTGATTGACACGTGAATTACTGGACCCGCTAATTAGCCCCCGGTGAACACACACGACATTCACCGTCGCCCGAGAGCCGTGTACGGGTCGACCCCTGCAAGCACGCATGGGAGTCACGCCTTGCGCACAACAGCGAGAACCAGATCGCCTCTTCGACGAACGATATCCACCGGCCTGGCCGTCCTCGGCGCCACCGCGATGGCGCTGCTCGGCCTGCAGGCACCACAGGCGTCCGCACATCCCGCGGCCGCCGCCTCGGACAGCGCACGCCCGCGCTTCGAGCCGACATGCGCCGTCCCCGAACGCAGCCACTTCTCCTGCTTCGCCCTGCGCCGCTCCGACGTGAAACCCGTCAAGGGTCTGATGCGGGCGGCCGACACCCCCAACGGCTACGGCGCCACCGATCTGCAGAGCGCGTACAACCTGCCCGCCGACGGCGGTGGCGGACAGACCATCGCCATCGTGGACGCCTTCGACGACCCCAGCGCCGAGGCCGACCTCGCCGTCTACCGCGAGCAGTACGGGCTGCCGGCCTGCACCACGGACAACGGCTGCTTCCGCAAGGTCGACCAACGAGGCGGAAGCACCTACCCCGATCCCGATCCGGGCTGGGCCGGCGAGATCTCGCTTGACCTCGACATGGTCTCCGCGAGCGCACCCAACGCGCACATCCTGCTGGTCGAGGCCGACGACAACAGCTTCGAGAGCCTGTCCGCAGCGGTCGACGAAGCGGTCGCTCTCGGTGCGAAGTTCGTCTCCAACTCCTACGGCACCGACTACCGCGGCGGAGGTGGTGAGGACCCGTCCGAGACCACGACGCTGGACGCCCACTACAACCACCCGGGCGTCGCGATCACCGCGTCCACGGGCGACTACGCCTACGGCGTCGGCTACCCGGCGGCCTCGCAGTACGTGACCTCCGTCGGCGGCACCACGCTGACCCGGGCCCCCTCCACGCCGCGCGGCTGGACCGAGTCGGCCTGGAACCTCGCCGGTTCAGGCTGCTCGCTGTACGAACCCAAGCCCGCGTTCCAGCACGACACCGGCTGTGACAACCGGGCGCTCGCCGACGTCTCCGCAGTCGCGGAGAACGTGGCCGTCTACCAGACCTACGGCAACGGCGGCTGGGCCGTGTACGGCGGCACCAGCGTCTCCGCTCCCATCATCGCGTCCGTGTACGCCGCCGCCGGAACGCCCGTTGCCGGCACCTACCCGAACTCCTACCCGTACGCGACGAATACCGGCATCAACGACATCACCACCGGCAGCAACGGCACCTGCTCCCCGTCGTACCTCTGCAACGGCACCGACGGCTACGACGGTCCGACCGGCCTGGGCACCCCCGCCGGCCTGACCGCCTTCCGCAGCGGCCCGCACGGCGTGATCTCCGGGAGCGTGACCGACAGCGCGACCGGCAAGCCCGTCAGCGGCGCCACCGTCAGCGCGGGCACCAATGTCGCCCACACCGACGCCTCCGGCGCCTACTCCCTGACGGTTCCGACCGGCACCTACGACGTCACCGTCCAGGCGTTCGGCTACGCCGACGGCTCGGCCGGCCACGTCGTGGTCGACGACGGCGCCACACTCACCAAGAGCTTCTCCCTCACCCCGGTACCCAGCCGGACCGTCGCAGGCAAGGTCGTCGACGGCTCCGGCCACGGATGGCCGCTCTACGCCAAGATCACCACGGACGGCGTGCCCGGCTCCGTGTGGACCGACCCCGCCACCGGCTCCTACAGCCTCGACCTGCCCGAGGGACACACCTACACCCTGCACGTCGCCACGGCTTCCACCGGCTACCGCGCCGTCACCAAGAAGGTCGACGTGGGCGGCTCCGACCAGACCGTCGGCTTCTCGGTCCCCGTCGACTCGTGGGCCACCAGCACGCCCGGATACCAAGTCCACGACAGCGGCAGCACCGAGCCCTTCGACGCCACCGACGCCCCGCCGACCGGCTGGAGCGTGGTCAACGCGGACGGGACAGAGGGGGGGTGGCAGTTCGACGACCCGGGCAACCGCGGCAACGGCACCGGTGGTGACGGGGCGTTCGCCGTCGCCGACAGCGACCACTTCGGCGGCGCGGCCTCCCAGGACACCTCGCTGGTGACCCCGGTCTACGACTTCACCGGCAAGGACAACCCGGAACTGGCCTTCAACACCCAGTACCAGCAGTTCACCAACCAGACCGCCGAGGTCGAGGCGACCGAGGACGGCGGCAAGACCTGGACCAAGGTCTGGACCGCGGGCTCGTCGATCCTCCCCGGCCAGCGGATCACCGTCCCGCTCACCGACTTCGCGGGCAAGTCCGCGGTGCGGTTGCGCTTCCACTTCACCTCGCACTTCGGCTGGTGGTGGTCCCTTGACAACGTTTTCGTCGGGGACCGCGAGGTCACACCCACCCCGGGTGCCCTCGTCGTCGGCACCGTGACCGACGCCAACACCTCCACCGGCGTGGTCGGTTCCACCGTCACCAGCCAGGACAAGCCCGCCGAGCAGGCCACCACGGTCGCCACGCCCGACGACCCGAACCTCTCCGACGGGTTCTACTCGCTGTTCTCGACCACCTTCGGCAGCCACGCCTTCACAGCCGCCAAGTCCAAGTACACCTCACTGGCCAAGACGGTGAAGGTCGGCGCCGACAGCGCGGTCACCGCCGACTTCAGACTCAAGGCCGGGAACATCACCGTCACCCCCGCCTCCGTCGCGGCCACCGTCGCCTGGGGTGGGTCCAAGACGCAGAACCTGACGGTGAAGAACACCGGCGGCGCGCCCGCGACGGTCAAGCTCGGCGAGCAGTCCGGAGCCTTCACCCAGCAGGGCGAGGGCGCCGCGCTGCGGACCGTCAAGGGTGACTTCACCCCGCTGTCCAGCAAGGCTCACGCCAAGAGCGGCACGGCCAAGCCTGCCGCCTTCCCGGCCGACGGCTCGTGGCAGGCGGTCCCGGACTTCCCGGCCGCCATCATGGACAACGCTGTCGACGCCCATGACGGCAAGGTCTACTCGGCCTTCGGGTACACGGGATCGGCCGACAGCAAGGACATGTACGCCCTCGACCCGGTCGCCGGCAGCTGGACGAAGCTGGCGAGCGCGTCCGACACCCGCGAGGACCCCGCGCACGGCTTCATCGACGGCAAGTTCTACGCCGTCGGCGGCTGGGCCTCGACCGGCAACCCCGACCCGAAGCTGGAGATCTACGACCCGAGTTCGGACAGCTGGACCACCGGCGCGTCCGCGCCCAAGCCGTACGCCGGCTCCGGCAGCGCCGTCCTCGACGGCAAGCTCTACATGATCGGTGGCTGCGGCGCCGACTTCTGCGGCACCACCGACGCCAGTGTCTACGATCCCAAGGCCGATACCTGGTCCAAGATCGCCGCCTACCCCGAGCCGATCTCGTGGCAGGCCTGCGGAACCATCGACGACCTGCTCTACTGCGCGGGCGGTCTCGGCTCCGACAACAACGACGTGACCCACACCTACGTCTACGACCCGGATGCCGACACCTGGTCCCAGCTCGCCGACATCCCCGCCGCGCAGTGGGGTTCGGCCTACACGGCGGCGGGCGGGCAGTTGCTGCTGGCCGGCGGTGTCGGCAACAACGCGCTCTCCAACCGCAGCCAGGCCTTCGACCCGAAGGCCGGGACCTGGAGCACGCTTCCCAACCCCACCGTCCCCACCTACCGGGGCGGCGGCGCCCCCGGCTTCTACAAGATCGGCGGCGGAACCGCACCCAGCACCCCGACGTCGAAGGCCGAACTCCTGCCCGGCCACGACCAGACCGGATCGGGCGACATCACCTGGCTGGGTGAAAGCACCCAGCAGCTCACCCTGGAGCCCGGCGCGAAGGCGACCGTCACCGTCTCCCTGGACGCCTCGGTCCCCGAGGTGACCCAGCCCGGTGACCTGACCGCCGCCCTCACCGTGGGCACCGACACGCCGTACTCCGTGCCGCGCGTGCCGGTCAGCCTGCACGTCAACCCGCCCAAGACCTGGGGCAAGATCACCGGAACCGTCCTGGGTGTCACGTCGTCCGGCGGCACCGCGCCGCTGGCCGGGGCGACCGTCCAGATCGACAGCTGGGCCTCGACGTACACCCTCACCACCGCGGCCGACGGCACGTACGCCCTGTGGCTCGACGCCCGCAACAACCCGCTGACCGTCATCGTCGCCAAGGACGGCTACCAGCCGACCGTGACGACGGTGAAGATCCAGAAGGGAGCGACAGTCACCAGCAACTTCACCCTGAAGCGCAGGTAGCACAGGCAGCGGTGGGAAGAGTGTGCGTCGACGGCGATGGAACCGCGCCGTCGGCGCACACTCGGCACGACCTGCGGACCACGGGTGGGCCGGCCCTCACGGACCGGCCCACCCCTTCGGCCCGGACCCCGAAGCCGGACATTCGCCCCGGGCTTTCACGAGGTGAGCTGTCCAGGAGTTGGTCAGAAAACGCGGAAAGCGCCCTTGACCTGCACCGAGCAAGTCTCTCCGGTGTCCAAGATCTGGGGTCAGGGCCTGGTCAGGGCCCGTCGGGATCCGCGTGGAGGAGGTCGAGGACGCGCTGTCCACGCCGGTCGGCGGCCGGTGTGTGCCGATCGTCGTGCGAGACGGTGGGCGGGTCGGGATCGGGACCGAGGATGGTGACGTCGAGGTCGGTGACCAGACGGCTTGTGTCGGGGCGGCCGTCGTCCTGGCGTTCGGCGTACCGGGAGACCGATGACCTGGCCTTTCGCGTACTGACGCGGGGGCGCCGGTGCGGGAGGAGCCCGTCCAGGACCCGGTCACCGACGACGCCGGTGGTGCGGGTACCCAGGGCGCCGCAGGTCAGCGGCACTCTGCAGTGTGGCGCCCCGTCCTCACTCCTCATGCCGCTGTCGCAGTCCGTCCATGCCTCCGTCCACGGCCAGATTCGTTCCGGTGGTGGATCCGGCCGCAGGAGAAACCAGGTAGGCCACGGCTGTGGCGACTTCGTCGGCGGAGACGAGTCGGCCATGAGGCTGCCGGGCTGCCAGCGCTGCGTACTCGGCAGCCGGGTCCGGCGCCCGGTCCAGGAGTCGGTTCACCCACGGGGTGTCCGCGGTGCCGGGGCTGACGGCGTTGACCCTGATGCCGTCCGCCAGCAGATCGGCCGCCATGGCCCGGGTCAGCGACAGCACCGCTCCCTTGCTGGCCGAGTACAGCGCCCGCTGCGGCAGTCCGGCCGTCGCGGCGATGGAGGCGATGTTGACGACCGCCGCGTGAGCGGAGGTTCGCAGAGCGGGCAGCGCGGCGCGGGTGACCCGCACCATCCCGACCACGTTGATGTCCCAGACCCGGTGCCACTCCTCGTCGGAGTTGTCCGCGATGCCGCCCTGGGCACCGATCCCGGCGTTGTTGACCAGGATGTCCAAGCCGCCCAGGGCGTCGACCGCGCCGCTCACGGCAGCCCTGACGGAGCTGTCGTCGCTGACGTCGGCACGCAGGCTCACGAGGTACCCGCTGGGTGCCTCCTGCGCCAGGTCGAGGACGGCGACGTGTGCCCCCTCGGAGGTGAGCAGGCGGGCCGTGGCCAGGCCGATGCCTGAGGCTCCGCCGGTGACCAGGGCGCGAAGCCCGTCGAGCGCACCCATCTCAGGCCTGCTCGAACGTCTGGTGCTGGCGGCCGAGCCCGTCGATCTCGACGTCCACGACATCTCCCGCCCGCAGGTACGGGGTGCCCGCCAGTCCGAGAGCAACCCCGGCCGGTGTGCCGGTGTTGATCACGTCACCGGGGTACAGCACCATGAACTGGCTGAGATAGCGGACCAGTTCGAAGACGCCGAAGATCATGTCCGACGTGCTGCCGTTCTGGCGGACGTCTCCATTGACCGAGAGTCGCAGGCTCAGCGCCTGTGGGTCGGGCACCTCATCGGCCGTGAGAAGCCAGGGTCCCAGCGGGTTGAAGGTCTCGCAGTTCTTGCCCTTGTCCCACTGGCCGCCGCGTTCGAGCTGGAATTCGCGTTCGGATACGTCGTTGCTGATGGCGTAGGCGGCCACGCAGGCGGCCGCGGCGGCTTCGTCGGGGAGGTAACGGGCCTCCCTGCCGATGACGACGGCGAGTTCGACCTCGTAGTCGGTCTTGACCGAACCGCGTGGGATCAGCACGCGATCGTCGGGTCCGACCACGGTGTCGGGGGACTTGAGGAAGATGATCGGCTCGTCCGGGACCGCGGCGCCCGTCTCCGTGGCGTGCTGCCGGTAGTTCAGCCCGACGCACACGATCTTGCCGATGCCGCTCAGCGGGGGCCCGAATCGGCCTGGTCGTTCGACCACGGGCAGTGCGTCGAGTTCGAGGCCGTCCAGGAGCGAGGGCAGGGTGTCGGGATTCAGGTCGTCGCAGACGGGACGCAGATCCCGCCATGCGCCGTCCGGTCCGGATACCAGGGGTGCCTCGGATCCTGTCGTGCCGTGCCGTGCCAGTCTCATGGAACTCTCTCTCACAGGGTGTGTCGTCGAACTTCCGCTGCCCGTGCCTCTTCGGAGGCGTGCGACCCGACCTCCAGGGGGCCTCCCACTCCGGGCGCTTCCGCGGCGCGATGGCCGGGGAGCCGGTTCACCGCGAGGTGGTCGTGGATGAGCTGGAGGGATCCGTTTCCGCTGAATCCCGATCGGGCTCCTGGACGCGGAGGCCCGCCGCGCCGCACTCGGACGACGGCCGCGCCTACCGGGTCGGTGACCCGGCGGGCGCGACTGCTGAAAGGCGGCATTGCTACTACGACCTGCGATGTCGCGCGGACTACCGGCCCGCGTGGTTGAACGAGAAGTAGTCGATGTTGCCGAATCCGGGCTGTCCGCCTGGCGCCACGAGGAAGACGCGGTGGTGTCCGCTGGTGGGGGTGATCGACGTCGACTGGACGGAGAGGGTGTCGAAACCGCCGGTGCCCGCGACGGAGAGCACACCGATCCGCGGCCCCGTGACGGAGTCGAGGTGGATCTCTATGCCCTTGTTGGCATACGGGTCGTCCACTCCGATGAACGCGGTGAACAGGTTCGCGTCCCTGCCGAAGTCGACGTCGTCGTAGCCGACCCAGTCACCGCCGTCGAAGCTGCCGACGACCGTGCCCGTGCCGGCGGCATGCGGACTGACCCCGTTGCTGGAGGTGTAGGACTCGGCTGCGATCCGCTGCCCGACCCGGGTGGCGCCGGCGACCCACTTCGGCTCGCCGTACTGATAGGCGCCCAGGCTCGGCTGCGGGTCGCGGTAGCCGTCCGTTGCCGGGGGATGGACCACTCCGGCGTTGCGGGCCGGCGAACTCGCGGTGAGCGTGAAGTCGTTCGCGGCCGGGTTGGTGAACTGCGCGGCGCTCACCGGAGTGAGGTTGTTCGAGTTGGTGATTCCCGGGCCGGTTCCGGTGACGCCGATGTTGTTGACGATCTCGGTGTCGGAGAAGGTGCCGCCGAAGGTGCTGGCGACGTTTGTGTCGGTGCCGGAGGTGTTGTTGTAGATCCGGTTGCCCGATGTGCTCTGCCCGTTGGGGTTGATCAGGACGGCCCCGTAGGTCGTACGGTTCCAGGCGACGTTGTCGTACACCGTCGCGTTGAAGGTGCTGTTGTCCAGGTAGACGCCCGGTGCCGGCGCGGTGTGCGCGAACGGGGACGGGTCGTGGAACTGGTTGTGGTGAATCATGGTGGTCGCCAGGTTCACCGAGCAGCAGACGTAGACGGCGCCGCCGTCGACGACCAGGTTGTCGTAGTCGGACAGGTCGTTGTAGGAGATGTCGTGACCGCCCGCCGTGGTCCCCGCGACCTTGTTGTCGATGTTGATGTCGCTGCGGCCGGAGCTCTCGATGGTGTTGTGGGTGATGCGCTGGTTCGAGCCGAGGACGTTGATGCCCGCCGCGTAGCTGCCCAGGGTGTCCACATGCAGGATCGTGGTGTTCGTGACGGTGTTGCCGCTGTCGAACATGGCTACACCGTTGCCGGTGCTGCCGTCGATCAGGCTGTTGCGGATCACGTTGCCGTGGCCCTTGAGGAGGATGCCGGACGTGGTCTCGCCGGCGGTCAGCACGGCGCAGCCATCGGGCACGGTCACCATGTTCGGGTCGGGCTTCAGCTCCGCGTCTGCGGAGATGTCCCGCGCCACGATGCCGTCCAGGACGTCACCGGTCGAGGTCGAGGAGGTCCGGACGGTGGCGCCGCGGATGCCCAGGCCCAGGACGGAGATGTGCGAGCGGCCGCTGAGGTCGATGGCGAGGGCGCGCTGCTTGGCCTCCGCGGAACGGGCCGAGGGCTTGGAACCGTCGGGCGAGTACAGGTACAGCGTGTGGTCCGAGCTCCGGTAGAACCACTCGCCGGGCTTCCCGAGGAGCGCGAGCTTTCCCTTGAGGGAGTAGTTGGTGCTCTGGTTCGGGCTCAGCCCGACGCAGGCGGGCAGGCCCGCCGCGGTGATGGTGCCGACCTGTGAGTCGGTGACGGTGCCCGTTTCGCTGACGAACCAGTTGTGCGCGGTCAGCAACGCGCCGTTCCAGAAGCCGGCCGGCTGTGTCAGGGCGGTGTCGGAGAGGCTGTCGGTGGTGCCCGACTGCGCGGAGGCCAGTTTCGGCACACTCACGTCGTCGCCGGGATAGGGCCACTGCGCCTCGATCTGCGGAGCGCCGTCCCAGAACACCTGGTTGCCGGTGAGGTGCGGGTTGATCGTGACGTGCGCCCGGTAGACCTGGCCGGTCGCGACCGCGGTCGCGAAATCGGAGCCGGCGAGGAAGGGGTCGTCGCCTTCGGCGGCGGTCAGGTCGGCGCTGGAGACCGCTTTCCATCCGGTCACGGGGTCGGCGCCGTCGATGACGACCCGGGCACCGGGCGCTGCCGCGTAGGTGATCGGCGCGGCAGCGGACCCGCTCCGGGCGGGGGTGATCGTCTCGTGATACGTGCCCGATCCGATGACGCAGCGGTCACCCGCCGACATGACGGCCGAACACCTGCTGACGGTCTCGAACGGCGACCGCGCGGTACCCGGATGCCGGTCCGACCCTCCGGGTGAGACGTAGTACGTGTGTGGACCTTCTGAGGCATGCGCGCTCGCGGCGAGGCCGCCCGAGCCGAGAGAGAGGAAGACCGCAGCGGCCGCGAGAACGGCTCGGCGGGACCTGGACCGGTTCGACATCGAACTCCCATCGGTTATCGATTGTCGAGAAGCTAGTTTCTGAGTGACGTCCCGTCAATCGTTTCGCGCGGATGACCTGTCGACCGCTGTTCGGCACTGGTCGACGCAGGTCGGAGCCCTTTCCCGCGCCCTGGGCCGCGCGGGCACGCGAGGGTAGGCGGCGGGTTCCTCGCGGTCAACCACTTGTCATCTAATCGATTAGATTTTCTCGAATGGAGGAAGGGAGTCGCTTCGGTCCGTGGCCCGGCGGTCGCGGGAGAACCTGCCGCAGACACGTCAGCGCCCGCCGGCTCCGGCCGACGGGCGCTGACGTGCTTCGATACGGTCAGTGACCTGGGATCATTCCGTCGTCTCCCCGTGCGTGGGCGGCGAACTCGGCCCCCGCCCGGTCGGGATCCGCGGACTTCAGAGCGGACAGCAGGGCGGCGTGATCCTCGGCCATGGCAGTCCAGTCGCCGGTGAACAGCGGATCGGACACGACCCGCAGGGCGCGCAGATTCGCTTCCATCACCCCCCACAGCTTGGGGAGGAAGGGGTTTCCGCTGGCTTCGCAGACCAAGCGGTGGAAGGTGATGTCGGCATCGCGGAAGCGCCCGACATCACTCTGGAGCGCGGCCTGCCGCATGGCCCGCACCTGGGCGTCCAGCGCCTCGAATGCCGTGCTCGCGGCCTGCGCCGCCACGGTGCGGGCGGCCAGCTCCTCGATCACCACGCGCACGGCGCGCGCGTGGTGGGCGTCCTCCTGCGACACGACCGCCACGAAACTGCCCCGGCGCGGGACATGGTCCGCCAGGCCCTCGTGCACCAGGCGCCGGACCGCCTCACGCACCGGCGCCTGGCTCACTCCGAGCTGGCGGGCGATCTCGGACTCGACCAACCGGGCGCCAGGTTCGAGCGCTCCCTCGATGATCAGGCTTCGCACGCGCGTGTACACCTGGTCGGACAGCAGGACCCGGGTGAGCGGTTGTCCGATGCCGTCTTGCATGAAGCCTCCTTGGCTTAGACCACTTCGCATCTTATCGATAGTCGCCAGGATTTTGTGACGGACCCTTGACATCCGGGTAACGAACATCATCCTATGTTCTATCGATAGCCGAGAATCGAGTAGAGGTCACCATGAGACGCAGCAGACCCATCAGCATCGCCGTGGGGGCGCCCTCCGCCGGTCGCGGAGGACGCGTGAGCTCACGTACGGCGAAGGCCTCCCTCGCCGCCGGGCTCGCCCTGTCCGTCTGCGCACTGGCAGGGTGTTCGTCCTCGTCCGGGCCGGCGGCCGGGGGCGGCGGCGCACGGACAGGCAACATCCGCGTCCTGGCCAATATCACCCCCGTGCTGACTAAGGCGTACTACCAGGGCCTGGTCGCTCCGTTCGTCAAGAGCCACCCGGGCGTCACGGTCACCATCGAGTCGCCCTCCGGCACGAACGTGCAGTCCACGCTCCAGCAGGAACTCGTTTCGGGATCGGCACCGGACATCGTCGCGAGCACCCTCGACCCGGTCGTCGCCCAGCAGATGATCGCCTTCCCGGACTCCTCGTGGGTGACCTCGACCCCGCTCTCGGACTCCAACAAGGTGGACGGCAAGATCTGGCAGGTCGCCACCGGGCAGCAGAACCAGTCGCTCGTCTACTACAACCAGACGGCGTTCCAGAAGGCCGGCATCACCACGCCGCCGAAGTCGCTGGCCGAGTTCACGGCGGACCTCGCCAAACTGAAGGGCGCCGGATACGTCGGGCTGCAGACGGCGGGCGAGTGGGTCACGGGCGCGCAGTTCTCGATGATGGCGAACCCGGGCCTGCTCGGCGACGACCCCGGCTGGTACGCCGAACGCAACAAGAAGAAGGTCACCTTCGAGCAGAGCGCCTACAACACGTACCTGAAGGCCTACGAGGGGTGGATCAAGACCGGGGCGGTCCCCAAGAACTCGCTGGGCGAGAAGTACCAGACCTCGATCGACACCTTCCTCGCCGGCAAGTCGGGCATGTTCGTGATGGGCAGCTGGCTGAACGCGAGCGTCAACTCGGCGAAGAACCTGTCCTTCAAGGTGGGCGTGTTCCCGACGCCGACGGCCGACGGATCCACACCGAAGCAGATGAGCGGCCAGGCTCAGCCCTATTCGATCCTCAAGTCCTCGAAGCACCAGGGCCTCGCCCTCGACCTGGTCAAGTACCTGGTGACGGACAAGAGCGCGGTCACGGCGTCGCTCAAGTCGGAAGGCAACTTCCGGGCGGGATACAGCTACCCGGGAACCGAACTCGACGCGGCCGTCGGGAAGATCGTCGACACCGCCCCCGGAACGGTCAACGGCACCGCCGGGCCCGGAGTGAACGCCGGCTTCGGCAACGAGCTCAACACCGTCGTGCAGTCCCTCTACACGGGCGAGTCCGCCGACAAGGCGGTCGCGAAGCTCGACTCCTGGTGGAACGCCAATGCGGGCCAGTAAGGAGTCCACCGCCCGCCCGGCCGCCTCCGGGGCGGCCGGGCGTTCGGCCCGGGCCCGCGCGCGGCGCCGTGCGACCACGGCCGACATCGCGATGATGGCGCCGCCGCTGGTTCTGGTCGCCGGACTCATCATCGTGCCGATCGCGATCGCGGTCTACCTCAGCTTCACCGACTGGAACGGCTTCACCTCGCCGCCGCATCTGATCGGTTTCCGCAACTACGTCCGCCTCACCGAGGACTCCGCCGTGCGGCACGCGGCGTTCCTGACGCTCCTCATCACCGCCGTCGGCACGGTCGCCTGCAACGTCCTGGGACTGGGGGTCGCGCTGCTGCTCAACCGCAACAACCGGATCAACGCGTTCCTGCGTGTGCTCGTCTTCTACCCCTACGTGGTGGGCGCGGTCATCCTGGGCTTCCTCTGGTCGTCCATCCTGGGCACCAGCGGCGCGGTCAACGCGGCGGTCGGAGCCAAGCATTCGCTGCCCTTCCTCTCGGATCCGACGTGGGCCGTCGTGACGGTGATCTGCGTGATCGTGTGGTCCAGCTTCGGGGTCAACGTGGTGCTGTACCTGGCCGGCCTGCAGACGGTGCCCGACAGCGTCATCGAAGCCGCGAAGATCGACGGCGCCACCCCGTGGCAGACCTTCTGGCGCGTCAAGCTCCCGATGCTCGCACCGACCGTGACCGTGAACGTGGTCCTCGTCGTCATCGGCCTCCTGCGCGTCTACGAGCTGATCCTCGCCCTGACCGCGGGAGGCCCCGCAGGAGAGACGCGGAGTTTCGTGTACAACATCCTCACGTCGTCGTTCGACAACACCCAACTCGGCTACGGGGCAGCCCAGTCGGTCGTACTGATGGTCGTCATCGTCACGGTGACCGTGGCCATCACCGCGGCCCGCCGGCGCAGCGAGCAGGCGGTGGCCGCATGACCGCCCGCCGCGTGGGCCGCGTCCTGGCCGTCGCTCTCCTCGTCCTCGTCATGGTCGGCCCGCTGTACCTGATGCTGACCAACGCGTTCAAGTCCCAGCACGACATCCTGGCGGTGCCCTTCGGCTGGCCCAGCGGCGGGTTCTCGCTGAAGTACCTCACCGACGCGCTGACCTCGCCGGACTTCAACGTCGTCGCCGCCTACGGTGTGACGCTGCTGTTCGTCGTGGCGGTCAACGCGCTGAACCTGCTGGTCGTGGGACCCGCGTCGTACGCCATCGCGCGCGGCGGCCGCCGGTACCACCGGGCCATCATGCTCGTACTGCTGGCCGGCCTGTTCATCCCGGGCCAGACCCTCGTCATCCCGGTCATCTACGTGCTCAAGGCACTCGGGCTGATCGGAACCGTTCCGGGCTTCCTGTTGTTCGAGACCACCCTGACCGTTCCCACCACGGTGTTCCTGTTCGTCGCGTTCGTGCAGACGGTGCCCCGGGAACTCGACGAGGCCGCGCGGATCGACGGCGCGAGCCGCTACGGCACCTTCTGGCGGGTGATCTTCCCGCTCATGCGCCCCGTCGTCGCGACCGCGATGGTCCTCAACTCGATCGGGGTGTGGACGGACTTCGTCAATCCGCAGTTCATCCTCGGCCCCCAGTCCGGGGTCTACACGGTGACGACAGGTGTGTACGCGGCCATCAGCCGCCTCTCCACCGACTACACGGTCGTGTATCCCAACATGCTGCTCGCCACGGCGCCCGTCATCGTGTTCTACGTGTTCATGCAGAAACGCATCATCGGCGGCCTGACCGCGGGCGCGATCAAGGGATGAGCGCGATGAACGACACACAGGGTGACCCGCCGCGCATCGACGCGACGGTCCCGGTCCGCGAGACCCCCCTCTGGGCGGTCCTGGAACGACGCCTGTTCTCCGTTCTCGACCAGGCGTGGCGCGAGTTCGAGGCGACCTACTGCGGTCCCGACGGGCGCCTGGCCTACGACGGGCGCATGCACCACCGGGACGGCGTCGACGACTTCTACGAGCCCTTCTTCAACTGGCCGGTCCTCTACCGGCTCGGCGGCGCGGACGACCTCCTCGCGTCGGCCAAGAAGCACTGGGCCGGGGTGACCGCGCAGATGACCGAGTGCGGCTTCGTCCGCGACGAGTACGAGGTCGGCTACGACTGGTTCCACCAGGGCGAGTCGCTGAACTTCTTCTACGCACTGTGCGCCGCCGACCCGGACGACGCCGCCTTCCGGGAGCGGGCCCTGCGGTTCGCGCGTCTGTACTCCGACCCGGCCCGCGGCAACTACGACCCCGTCGCGCGGATCATCGTCGCGCCGCACACCGGATCGGGCGGACCGCGGCCGGGCCTGGGAACCGAGTGGATCGAGTACAGCGCGGACCAGGCCGTCATGAAGCCGTACGGTCTGCCGCTCGACGACCTGCCCGGCATCACCGACTGGGACGACCTGCTCCCGCCGCGCAACGCGCGGCGCATGGGCGACGCCATGCAGGAGCGGCTCGGCCGGGGCGACACCGCCATCAACCTCGCCGCCACCTCACTGGTGACGAACGCGTGGCTCTACGACCACGACGCGGAGTTCGCGGACTGGGTCGTGTCCTACGTCGGCGCGTGGCGTGAACGCGCCGCGGCGAACGGCGGCCTGATCCCGGACAACGTCGGCCCCTCGGGGATCGTCGGCGAGCTCCACGACGGTCACTGGTACGGCGGCCACTACGGCTGGGCCTGGCCGCACGGACTGCACTCGGTCGAGGCGGCGGCCATGATCGCCGCCGTCAACGAGACCCTCGTGACCGGCGACACCACCGCCCTCGACCTCGCGCGGGTACCCCTGGACACCGTCATCGCGCGCAGCGTGGTGCGCACCGACGCCGGCACCGCGGGAAGCATGGGCTGGGGCTGGACGCAGAAGATGGCCGTCGCACCGGGTGTACCGGTCCAGCTCGTGCCCTACCGGCACGGCGCGAACGGCTGGTTCGACCTGCATCCGGTCCCGCTCATCTATCCGGTCTGGCTGTGGTGGCTGACGTCGGCCACGGGCGATCTGGGACGACTGGAGGCACTGGAGAAGGACGCCGGCTTCGACTGGCGCGAGACGAAATGGTTCCAGGACAAGGAGGAGCAGGGGCATGAGGCACCGTGGGTGTCGTTCCTGCTCGGCCGCAACCCCGGATACCCCGAGGACGCCCTCGCCCTCGCGCTGGGCCAGGTGACCAAGCGGCTCGCCCTGATGCGGGCGACACCGTACGGGCCCCCGGACGACGACATCCACTGGTGGCAGCGGCTGAACCCGGTCGTCACCGAGGTGCTCACCCAACTGGTGACCGGATCGCCGCCCGCGCTCTACAACGGCGGACTCGCACTGGCCCGGGTGACGTTCGGCGACGCCCTGCGCGGCCGGCCCGGCCTGCCTGACGGCGTGGCCGCCCTGGTGCGCGAGGCCGACGCCGAGGGTGTGCGCCTCGAACTCGTCAACCTCGACCCGGTCTTCCGGCGGGAGGTCGTGGTCCAGACCGGCGCGTTCGGTGAGGACCGCATCGACCGGGTGACCTTCGACCAGGCGGCCGAGGACCACCCCGGCGACTCCCACAGCTACCTCATCCCCGATCCGGAGACACGGCCGGTGACCACCGTGATCGGGTCACCCCGGCTCGTGGTCGCGCTCCCCCCGCTGCACCGCATCTCGATGCGGCTGGAGGTCACCCGGCGCGCCCAGAGGCCGGCCCACAGCAGCTTCACCCCCACCCTCACCGCAACCCGGAAAGATTCGTGATGGATACCGAGAACCCGTTGTCGACGGTATGGCCGCTGCCCGTTCGAGGCGAGCCCTTCCACCGTGCCGACGCCGAGAGCCTGCGCCGCATGGACGCGATCAGCGCCGCGACCGCCTGCGCCAAACTGCACACCATGGGCATCACCCGGACCGCCGTCCAGGGGCCGACGGCCCTGGAGACCGGCAGCCGCGTCGTCGGATCCGCCCTCACCCTGCAGTTCATGCCACAGCGCGAGGACATCGCCAGCGGCCACGGCCAGGAGTACATCGAGCGCGACACGGCCCTGTGGGCGGTCCTCGAAACGGTCCAGCCGGGCGACGTGCTCGTCGTCCAGGCGTGGGGCAGTGCCTTCACCGGCTGCTTCGGCGACATGCTCGTGCGCTACTTCAAGCGCCGAGGCGGCGCCGGCATCGTCGTCGACGGCCGCATCCGCGACGCCGCCCGGGTCCGCCGGCTCGGCGTGCCGATCTGGTGCACCGGCACCACCCCGCACTACGCGTCCCAGACCGACCTCTTCCCCTGGGCGTACGACGTGCCGGTCGCGGCGGGCGGCGTACTCTGCCTGCCCGGCGACGTGGTCGTCGCCGACGACGACGGCGCCGTGATCGTGCCGGCCGCCAAGGCCCCCGCACTCATCCAGGACGCCGAGGACCACGAGGACTGGGAGTCCTTCAGCCGGATGCGCCTGGAACAGGGCGCCAGGCTGTCCGACTACTACCCGCTCAGCGCCAACAGCCGTGCCGAGTACGAACTGTGGCGCGACAGCCGGCCGAAGCTGCCCGCCCAATGATCGACAGCCACATCCACCTGTGGGGCGCCGAGGTCGCGGCTGCGCCCTGGCTGGCCGGCGAGCGCACCGCGTCGATCCGGCGGCCGGTCGGCCTCGGCGAGTACGCGGCGGCGGCCGGGCCGTGCGGCGTCGACGGAGCCGTCGTCGTGACGGCGGAGCAGTCGGCCGCCGAGACGGCCCGGCTCGTCGCGGCGTGCTCGCGGGATCCGCTCGTCCGCGCGGTGGTCGGATGGGCGGACCTCGCGGGCGACGTCGGCGCCGCGGACCTCACCGGGCTCGCAGGCATCCGCCACTCCGTGGTCTCCGAGGAGAGCGGCTGGCTGCGGCGGCCACGGGTGCGCGCGGGCATCGCCCGCTACGCCCGCTCGGGCCTCGCACTCGAACTGCTGGTCGCCGCCCGCGATCTCGGCGACGTGCTGGCCTGCGCCGCCGACCACCCGTCGCTGGTGATCGTCGTCGACCACCTCGGCGACCCGGGCGGCGCCGAGGCGCCGTGGCAGGACCGGGTGCGCGCCCTCGCTCCGTATCCGAACGTGCGCATGAAACTCTCCGGGGACGACGCCCGGCCGGCCGCGCTGGACGTCGCGCTCGACGCCGTCGGGCCGGGCCGTCTCATGATCGGGTCCGACTGGCCGGTGTCGACCCTGCGGGCCCCGCTCCGCGCCGAGCTCGGGGCCCTGGTCGCGCTCCTCGGCCGGCTCTCGGACACCGAACGCGAACAGGTGCTCGCCGGCACGGCCGCCGACAGCTACAGGCTGATCGCATGAGGACCGGTGAACTCGGCTCGTCCGGGGTCCGGGTGACGACGCTCGGCCTGGGAACGGCACAGCTCGGCGACCTCTACGAGGCCGTCACCCAGGACCGCGCCACAGCGATCGTGGATGCCGCCTGGGACGCCGGCATCCGCTACTTCGACACCGCGCCGCACTACGGACTCGGCCTGGCCGAGAGGCGGCTCGGACACGCACTGCGCTCGCGGCCGCGGGCGCAGTACGTGCTCAGCTCCAAGGTCGGCCGGCTGATCAGGCCCGGCAGCGACGGCGAACCGGCCCGGCACTGGGACTTCACCGAGGCCGGTGTCCGCCGCAGCGTCGAGGAATCGCTCGAACGCCTGGGACTGGACCGGCTCGACGTCGCACTGTTGCACGACCCACAGGAGCGGCTCGCGGACGCGCTCGGCACCGGCCTTCCGGCGCTGACGCGGCTGCGCGACGAGGGCGTGGTCGGCGCGATCGGCGTCGGCACCGGCGACATGGCGGCCCTCGCCGCCTTCGCGACACGCGGCGAACTCGACACCATCATGATCGCCGGACGCTACACCCTCCTGGAGCAGCCCGCGCTCGCGCAGGTCGTCCCGGCCGCCCGCGCGGCGGGGATCTCCGTGCTCAACGCGGGTGTCTTCAACAGCGGGATGCTCGCGCAGGACCGCCCCGCCGCGGACTCCCACTACGAATACGGCGCGGCCCCCCGGCAGTTGCTGGAACGGGCGCGACGGCTGGCCGATCTCGCCGCCGCAGCCGGTACGACGCTTCCGCGGGCCGCCCTCGCCTACGCGGCACGCGACCCGCTGGTGGCGTCGGTCGTGGTCGGCGCCGACACCGCCGAGCAGGTCCTCGCCAACGTACGCATGGCCCAGGACCCGTGCCCGCTGGACGGACTGTGGAGCGAACTCGTCGCCCTCGGGCTCATTCCCGCCTGACCGCGACGACGTGATGACCTCGACGACTTCGCCGTCCCTGAAACCGACCAGGAGAACGATGAGACTCATGCACATCGGCGAGCCCGGGATCCCCGGAGACCGGGAGGCCGGCCCGAGGGACGTCGCGTACGGGACCGACGCTCCCGGCCACGGCATCCCCGTCGGCGACGGCACGGGCGCACTTCATCCGCGGACCGGGAGCTGAGCCATGGAACCGGATCTCGACCTCACACTCGACTTCGCCGGCGCACCCGATGCGCCGTTGGACCACTTCTGGAGCCGTGTCGTCGGCGCCGGCCGAGCGAACGAGGGACTGCGCGCCGACTGGCAGGGCCAGTTGGCGCAGGCGCACCGGCTCGGCGGCTTCGGCTACGTCCGCTTCCACGGCCTGTTCCACGGCGACATGTTCGTCTACCGCGAGATCGACGGCGCGGTGGCGCCCTCCTTCCACTACGTCGACCTGCTGTTCGACGCGATCCTCGCCGCCGGCGTGCGGCCGTTCGTCGAGTTCGGCTTCTGCCCGCCGGAGCTCGCCCGCGAGACCGCGACCGTCTTCTGGTGGGGCGCCAACGGGGCGCCGCCGACCGACTACGCGAAGTGGGCCGAGCTCGTACGCGCCACCGTCGAACACTGGGTCGGGCGCTACGGGATCGACGAGGTACGCACGTGGTACTTCGAGGTGTGGAACGAGCCGAACCTCGGCCCGTTCTTCCGCGGCACCCGCAGCGAGTACTTCGAGCTGTACCGGGTGTCGGCCGAGGCGGTGAAGTCGGTCGACCCGACCCTACGCGTCGGTGGCCCGGCCACCAGCAACTTCGTACCGGACTCTCGCTTCGACGGCGAGACCGAGGACACCACACAGCACGAGACCGTACTCACCGCCCCCGACCTCGACTCTCTCGACTGGCAGCCGGTGTGGCTGGAGGAGTTCCTGCGATTCTGCGCCGCCAACCGGCTCCCGGTCGACTTCATCTCATGCCATCCGTATCCGACCGACTGGGCACTGGACGGGCACGGCAACGGCCGCAAACTCACCCGCGGTGTCGACGCCACCCCGACCGATCTGCGCCTGGTGCGCGAGATCGTCGACGCCGGCCCGTACCCGCGGGCCGAGATCCACCTGACCGAGTGGAGTTCGAGTTCCAGCTCGCGGGACTTCACCCACGACTATCCGCAGGCCGCCGCGTTCGTGGTCCGCTCGGTGCTCGCCTCGATCGGCCTGGTCGACAGCCTCGCCTACTGGACCTTCACCGATGTCTTCGAGGAGGAGGGCGCCGGCCGCGATCCGTTCCACGGCGGGTTCGGCATGCTCAGCCAGCACGGTGTCGCCAAGCCGACGATGCACGCCTACCGGATGCTGAACGGGTTGGGCGACCGGCTCGTCCACCGCCAGGACGGCTTGGTGGTCACCCGCCGCGGAACCGGCGTGGCGGCGCTGGCCGTTCACTATCCGGACGAGGTCGCACTGACCGTCCCCGCGTCGTTCGACACGCGTGACGTCGCCGACCGCACCCTGGCGACGGGGCGACCGCGAGCCCTGCGGCTCCGCATCGCCGGGCTCGTGCCCGGCGAACGCTACGAGCTGGAAGTGGTCGACGCCGAGAACGGCTGGGCGATGGCGGAGTGGACGCGGCGCGGTCGCGGCACCAACCCGTCCGTGGCGGACGTCGCCGCGATCCGCGCGAGCGCCGAGCGCGGCGCGGTGACCCGCCTCACCGTCTCCGGCGACGGTGTGCTCGAAGTCGACGCGCGACTGCGGCCGTGGGCGATCGCGCTGCTGAACCGCATCTGACAGTCCCTGCGCCGAGAGCCCGCGGTGTCCGCCGCGGACACCGGCGACGGCCTGCCGCCGACCAGGTCCCCCTGCCCACGCCGTCCGGTCCGGTCCGGTCCGGTCCGGTCCGGTCCGGTCCGGGTCACGGAAGGCGGTCGGGGTCGCGCCGGTCAGCTTGCGGTCCGCACCGCCCGCTTCGTCCCCGGCCCGGGCCCGGGCCGTACCGTCTGGCGCCACCGGCCCCGACGCTCACGGGGCCCGCCCGGAGCACGGATCACAGCAACCCGGCCGCCTGGCTCCCGGACAGCCGGTCCCTCGTGAGACCGGGGAGGTCACCTTCCCGATTAAGGACAGCCGCACATGACCACTGTTGCGAAAAGCACTGAAGGCGCCGCCGGGACGAAGCTCTGGCGTGATGCCTCCGCCCCGGCAGACGACCGCGTACGGGACCTGATGTCCCGGATGTCGCTGCGGGAGAAGGTCGCACAGCTCTCGGGGATATGGGTCGGGGCCGACCCGACCGACGGCCAGGTGGCCCCGCAGCACGAGTCGGCGCCGAAACCGGCGCCCTGGCCCGACCTGATCCGCCACGGTGTGGGCCAGATGACCCGCCTGTACGGCACCGCACCGGTGGACCCGGTGGCCGAGGCGCAAGTCGTCGCCGCCACCCAGCGCCAGATCACCGCGACCGGTCCCGGCATCCCCGCGATCGTCCACGAGGAGTGCCTGACCGGCCTCGCCGCCTGGCAAGCCCCGATCTACCCCGCACCCCTGTCCTGGGGCGCGAGCTTCGACCCGGACCTCGTCCGCCGCATGGCCGTCCAGATCGGCTCGACCATGCGCCGCCTGGGCATCCACCAGGGACTGGCCCCCGTCCTCGACGTCACCCGGGACCTGCGCTGGGGCCGCACCGAAGAGACCATCGCCGAGGACCCCTACCTCGTCTCCACGATCGGCGCCGCGTACGTGTCCGGGCTGGAATCCACAGGCGTCGTCGCCACCGTCAAACACTTCGCCGGCTACAGCACCTCCCGCGCCGGACGCAACCTCGCCCCGGTGTCCATCGGCCCACGAGAACTGGCCGACGTCATCCTTCCGCCGTTCGAGGCCGCGCTGCGGGCCGGCGTGCGATCGGTGATGAACTCCTACACCGACCTCGACGGCGTCCCCTCCGCAGCCGACGCCTCACTCCTGACCGAGCGGCTCCGCGGCACCTACGGCTTCACCGGCACCGTGGTGTCCGACTACTTCGCCATTCCCTTCCTGGAGACCTGGCACAAGACGGCGGGCTCCAGCTCCGAGGCCGCGGCCCAGGCCCTGGCCGCGGGCATCGACGTCGAACTGCCCAACGCCGACTGCTACGGAGCTCCCTTGCTGGAGGCGGTCGAGTCGGGCCTGGTGGACCTGGCACTCATCGACCGCGCGGTGGAGCGCGTGCTGACCCAGAAGTGTCAGCTCGGCCTGCTCGACGCCAACTGGTCGCCGCAGCCCCCCATCCTGGGTGAGTCCGAAGCCGTGACCAAGGCCGATGCACAGGCGGGGAGAACGGCCGGATCGCCGCTCGACGACGCGTCCACCCGCGCGCTCGCGGCGGCACTGGCCCGCCGCTCGATCGTCCTCCTGCGCAACGAAGCGGCAGCCCTGCCCCTGGCGGCCGGGGCGCGCCTGGCCGTCGTGGGTCCGCGCGCGAACGTCGCGGACGCGATGTTCGGCTGCTACTCGTTCCCACGGCACGTCGGGCTCCGCCACCCGGACGTGCCACTCGGCATCGAGGTGGAAACCGTTCTCGACGCGCTTCGCCAGGACTCTGCCGGGTACGCGGTGACCTTCGCGGAGGGCT
Organism: Streptomyces fagopyri; assembly: GCF_009498275.1. Taxonomy (NCBI): domain Bacteria; kingdom Bacillati; phylum Actinomycetota; class Actinomycetes; order Kitasatosporales; family Streptomycetaceae; genus Streptomyces; species Streptomyces fagopyri. The sequence goes on from NZ_CP045643.1 coordinate 364,763, forward strand.
GCACGGTCACCGGCGGCGACGCGGAGACCGTCGCAGAGGCCGCCGCGGCAGCCCGCGAGGCGGACGTGTGCGTGGCTGTGCTCGGCGACACCGCCGGCCTGTTCGGCACCGGCACCTCCGGCGAGGGCTGCGACGTCACCGATCTGCGTCTGCCCGGCCGGCAGGGCGACCTGCTCGACGCTCTCATCGCGACGGGAACGCCGGTGGTCGTCGTGCTCCTCGTCGGCCGCCCCTACGAACTGTCCCGGTACGCCGACCGACTGGCCGGCATCGTCTGCGCCTTCTTCCCCGGCGAGGAGGGCGGCGGCGCGATCGCGGACGTCCTCGCCGGCCGTACGGAGCCGGCGGGGCGCCTGCCCGTGGGATTCCCCGCCGAGGGGGCGAACCAGCCCTCGACCTACCTCGCCGCCGCGCTCGGCCGGCAGAACGTCCTCAGCCCGATGGTGGACCAGACCGCGCTGTTCCCCTTCGGACACGGGCTGTCGTACAACCCGGCGGTCTGGGCACGGGTGGAGTCGACGGGATCCGGAACCTGGCCGACCGACGGCACCTGCCGCGTCGCGGTGACGCTGCGGAACACCGGTACCACCGCCACCAGCGAGGTCGTCCAGATCTACCTCCACGACCTCGTCGCCGAGGTGGCGCGCCCCGTCCAACTCCTCGTCGCCGCACCCCGGGTGGACCTCGCCCCGGGTGCGACCCGCACGGTTCTCGTCGACCTGCACGCCGACCAGACGTCGTACACCGGACTGGCCGGCCGGCGCATCGTCGACCCCGGGGACGTCGAACTCTGGGTGGGCGCGTCCAGCACCGACATCCGCACGACCCTTCCCGTCCGCCTCACCGGCCCGCGCCGCGAGGTGGGCTTCGACCGGCGTTTCCAGCCCGAGGTGTCGTTCGTCGAGGGGTGAGGAGCCGACCACGCATCGAGGATGTTCCCTGGCCGGCATCGTTGTTCCGCCGGCCATCCCCCTCGGACTGCTCGCCCGCGTTGAGGACAAGCCTGGTCGTGGCGGTGCTCCGGGGCCGGAGCGATGCCGGCCTCAGAGCACCGCAGGAGTGCCGGGCGCACAGGGCTCAGGCGCGAAGCTGCATGTACTCGAAGACGGAGCCGTCGGGGTGGCGGGCGACGATCCTGGTGCCGTTGGGAACCTCGTTGGGCGCTTCGAGGATCTCGGCGCCCGCCTTCCCGAGGGCCTCGAGAACGGGGGCCAGGGAGCCGACGATGACGGTCCCGTTCTGCGAGACGTAGTTCTCAAGCGGCCCGGAGTAGAGCAGGAAGGGTCCTACGAGTGCCAGCTCGAGATCACGGTACGGGAATCGGCGGACTTCCGTCTCTCCGGTCAATTCCTGGTAGAGAGGGATCGCGTCCTCAAGGTTGTCCACCTCAACGTTCGCGACCATTGCGTGGATGTTGCTGCTCATGGCGTTACTTCCTTTTTTTGGGTTACAGATCTGGCTGGCTGTACCGCCGGTGCACTTTTGGCGTGCGGCGGAGTTTCTGATTCACCTGACGGTGAAAACCTTGAATCCGTGAGAGGCGCGGCACTTCTGTCGTCGCTCGACGCTGAGCAGGTCCGGGGCGACTCGCGCACCGGGAAAGCGGGTCTGTCGTCTCCGGGCCGGCAACACGTAACCGGCGTCATGGAGATGAGGTCACCGGACAGCGAGGGTGGTGTCCATTTCCCACATCAGTACCTCCGCGCCGTGAGCGCCTGCACTGATCCGTCGGCCTTCGGAGTCTGTGATGCGCGCCGCATCCCCTTGGGCGAGGGCGCCGGAGCCTTCGAGGGAGATGCTGCCTCGAGCCACGAAGAGGTGTACGAACGGTGCTGTCGCCGCCTGCGCCGTCTCGGCCGGGCGCAACCGGGCGACATGCAGAGCCGCGTGCTTCTGCCGGATGGAGATGGCGCGGGTGCCGGAGTGCTTGGACATGCCCGAGGCCAGGGTCACCCATCCGCCCTGACCGAGCGGCGCGTTGATGTCCAGCTGCTCGTACCCGGGAGTCACATGGGCCGTGTCCGGGAGAACCCACATCTGGATGAAGTGCACTGGATTCGCGTGCTCCTGGTCACCGGTCAGTGTCCACGAGTCATTCTTCTCGCTGTGCAGAATGCCGGAGCCGGCCGTCATGCGTTGGGCCAGCCCGGGATAGATGATTCCGTTGTGGCCGGTCGAGTCCTTGTGGACGAGGGCTCCCTCCAGGACCCAGGTCACGATCTCCATGTCCCGGTGGGGATGGGTGTCGAAACCGGTGCCCGGCTCGATGGTGTCCTCGTTCGACACGAGCAGCAGCCCGAAGTGGGTGTTGTCGCTGTCGGAGTGAGCGCCGAAGGAGAAGGAGTTGAGTGATCGCAGCCACTCGGTGCGCGCGAGATGGCGGGAGGGGGAACGGCGTATGTCGATGGCGGCGCGCAAGGTGGCTTCCTTGGAGGGTGACGACAGGGGTTGCTCGTGGGCGGACAGCGGAGCGGTGGCGCCAGGCGGCCACTGCCCGATTTCCGTGGGGCGCTGAGTCGGTCCTGGTAGGGCGTGGGCATGTCCGCGACGACCGCATGTGTGGTCATGAACACGAGACCATTCGGGTGGGACTACCTACAGCCCGGCCGGCGCTTGCCGGATCCAGCGACACAGGGATCACATACCGGGGCATAAGCGCCTCGGTCTCAGGATCAGCAAAACACATATGGACGATCGGGTCAAGAACTGGCCGGCGCTGCTGGTGGGAGTCCTACGGACATGCCGGCATGCGGGGTGCGGCGTCGACCCGCGACGTGCGGCCCCGTCGCCTACCGGCCAGGAAGAAGCCACGGCCCCAGACTCTCCTCCGATGATCCAGCAGGCCGCTCCTACGCGGAGGAAGGCCGCGGCGCCGCTGGGGGGAGGAACTGGTGTCGCGCCATGGCCACCAGCGTCCGTACCGCGATGGCTCCCACGAGTACGGTCGGGGCGGCCAGGAGGAGGTAGGACAGAACACGTTCGCCAGGAGGGTGACCGGTGCTGGTCCAGTGCAATCCGGTGGTTGCCACCGTCGACCAGGAGAAGGTGAAAGCCCAGAAGCCCGGCGCGAACTTCAGGCGCAGGAACACGGGGAGTAGTCGTATCTGGGCGAGGACCATCAGCAGGCAGTAGCCGACCAGCACAGCCGAGAGCCGGTCGATACGGTCATGGTTGAGGGCGAAGCAGGCGACGCTCGCCATGGAGGCGGGTACTACCTCGATGGCGAGCGTCGGCGTGAGGCCGGGCGGCATCGGAGGCCGGAAGAAGAGCCGGGCCAGGATCATCGAGCCCAGGACGACCCACGAGATGATACCCAACCCGAACATGAGTTCGGCCACGCGTTCCTGCCCGACTTGCACGGCACTGAAGGCGGCGACGAGACCACCACCGGTGGCGGGCAGAAAGTAACCCGGGTGGAGCTGGTCCAGATCGAGCGGGCCGTATATCCATTGTCCGGTGTACCAGCCGGCCGCGAGCAGCGTCAGGACGATGAGGACGTCGACGACTGTCCGGCCGGCGTCGGGGGCGTACGGGGCTATGCCCTGCGCTGCGAGGAGCATCGGCGTGATGACCGCCAGTGAACCGAACGGGCTCCCGACGCTGTCCATCATGTCGGCCACGAAGGCTCCCCGGACCGATACCGCGTAGCGCAGATACAGCAACAGCGTCACGCACCAGACGACCGCGGCGAGCGCGACCAGGGCACGGCCCACGTCAATCGGCACGGAGCCTTCACGGGCTGCCGTGAGCCAGGTGCCGGCCAGGCCCGCGAGGCCCAGAGATATTCCGAAGAAGGGAAGAGGTATGCGCGGCACGGCCATATCCAAAACCTCTGGTTCCAAGGGTCATGTCAGGCTTCGCTGGCGTCCCCTCGTGCGGGACCCGGCCAGGCGGGGGCGGCTCCCACGAAGCGTGCGCCGCCGCGGAATCCCGTCCCCGAATCCGGTGGTTCTATCGAGTCTGCATCGGTACGTGCTGCACCGCCCGCGCAGCGCGGTGCAGCACACGGCACTTGTGAAAGCCCGAGGCCCACGCGCTGTGGGATGCCGGTCGGAGGCTGGTCATACACACTAGAGTCCTGGAGACGTCCAGCCCGGATCGGGAAGCTCTCCGACTTCTGGGACGGCAGTGAGGAGGCGCATAGGGGTGGGCACTTCCCGATTGCGCGGGTGATGGTGGAGCGGGCGACACCGAACGGCACAGCGAGGACACCCCGCTGCGTGCGTGAGGTCGTGCCCCAGATGAACGAGCGGGGCCGCAAGTCGGTCTCGACGAAGGCAAGTTGACGGCGGGCGACGGCCTCCACGGCCTGCTTCCCCACTCCGCCCGGCGCGACATGACGGCCGCCTTCGACCTGGCCGTGCCGTGGCACGGCCAAGTCCTCTGTCCGGACAGGCCAGATGAAGCCGGGGGATCCCCGCTGCCACGCACCAAACCGTCAGAGTTCCAGGTCGGTCAGAACCAGGACTCGCTCGTAGGTGTAGTCCTCCATCGCGGACTTCAAGCCCTCGCGGCCTACGCCCGACTGCTTGGCGCCGCCGTACGGCATCTGGTCGGCGCGGTAGGACGGGACGTCACCGATGATCACGCCGCCGACCTCGAGCGCGCGGTGCGCACGGAAAGCGACCTGCAGGTTTCGGGTGAACACGCCCGCGTGGAGGCCGTATTTGGAATCGTTGACCGCGGCGAACGCCTCCGCCTCGCCGTCCACCTTCGTCACGGTCAGGACCGGACCGAACACTTCCTCGCAGGCGAGTGTGGTGTCCGTCGGGACGCTGGTGAGCACGGTGGGTGCGTAGGACGCGCCTTCGCGCGTGCCACCGGTATGGAGTGTGGCGCCTGACGCCACCGCCTCGTCGACCCACGACGCGACACGCACGGCAGCTCCTTCGCTGACGAGCGGGCCGACGTCCGTGGCGGCGTCCGACGGGTCACCGGTGACCTGGGCTTCGACAGCCGCGACGATCCGCGGCAGCAGACGGTCGTAGATGGCGGCGTCCGCGATGACGCGTTGCACGGAGATGCACGACTGGCCACCCTGATAGTTGGAGAAGGTCGCGATGCGGGTCGCGGCCCAGTCCAGCTCTTCGTCGGAGGCGTAGTCGCCCAGGACGACCGCTGCGCCGTTGCCGCCGAGCTCCAGGGTGCAGTGTTTGCGCGGCACCGAGTCCATGATCGCGTAACCGACCCTTTCCGAGCCGGTGAAGGAGATCACCGGAAGGCGCTCGTCCTGGACCAGCGCGGGCATGCGGTCGTTGTCGACCGGCAGGATCGACCACGAGCCGCGCGGCAGGTCGGTCTCGGCCAGCACCTCACCGAGGACCAGGCCGGAAAGAGGAGTGTTCGGAGCGGGTTTGAGGATGATCGGCACGCCTGCGGCGATGGCGGGGGCCACCTTGTGCGCGCCCTGGTTCAGCGGGAAGTTGAACGGGGTGATGCCGAGGACCACGCCCTTGGGAAAGCGGCGGGTCAGGGCGAGGCGCCCTCGGCCGCCTGCATCGGTGTCCAGGCGCTGGGCATCGCCGCTGTTGAAGCGGCGGGCCTCCTCGGAGGCGAAACGGAAGACGGAGACGGCCCGGCCGACCTCGCTGCGTGCCCACTTGATCGGCTTGCCGTTCTCGGCGGAAATCAGCTGCGCCATCTCCTCGGTCCGCTCGGCCAGGCGCTTGGCCACGTGGTCCAGGGCGGCGGCACGCAGATGCGCCGGAGTGGCGGCGAACTCCTCCCGCATCGCGTAGGCGGCGGCGACAGCCTCTTCGACCTGGGCGTCGGTCGGCACAGAAACCGTTCCGACCGGGCGGCCGTCCCATGGAGAGGTCACGTCGAAGGTACTGTCGCCTTCGGCCGGGCGTCCTGCGAGCCAGAAGGAATGGACAGAAGTCATGGGTGGGCTCCGGATCTGTCGCGCTATGGGAATTCGAACGGCGTGTCGTTCACGGTAGGTGCGCGCCCAGCCGCAATGGCTTGTTCGACTTGTCAGAGTGGGCTGATGGCACACTCCTGTTTGGCATGAACAGATTTCAGCTTGCGTCTGCTGGCCGATCTGTTGATGATCCGGCGCTCCGCACATGCCACCTGTTGACGCGTATTCCATTGCCGCCGCCGGAGCGCGCGAGCACGTCTTGAGGGAAGGACCTCTCCACGGGGTCGCATCAGACGCCCCGGCCGTAGTCGGGCAGTCGTCCAGGCGGTGGCGGGGTGTCCGGACCAGCACATGCCATGACCACCGCCCGGGCCGGGCGGTGGTCATGGCGGCGAGGGGCTGTTTCGTCGCGACTGTGGGCACCGGACAGTGGTCGCGGGGCCGGTGGCGGCGTCGCGACATGTCAGAGGCTGGTCTACCCGAAGGTGGGGATGTCCTGGTGGGCGGCAGAGCCTGCACCACACCAGTGCGTGAGTGCCCGTCGGGCGTCCTCGGCCCTCCGTTCCGGGTGGTCCTCGGAGGTGGCCCACGCGATGTATGCGTCCGGTCTCACCAGTACGGACTTCTTTGTCAGGCCGGCCGCGGACACGAACTCGATCTCGCCGTCCCAGCCTTCAGTCACCGCGGCGGGCAGCGGCGCGTCTGCGGCGGTGACGAGCACGAAGCGCCGGGTGCGCAGAGCCTCATACAGCCGCCTTCCGTCGGTCAGCGGCAGATCGGGAACACGCTTGCCGACAAGTGGGTGCGCGCCGCTCGGAGCGGCGTAGGCGATGTCAACACCGGAAATCGCCCGAGCCGCTCTCTGGGCCACGGGCGGAACGCGCAGCACCGTGCGGGCGAAGAGGTCGCGGAATCCGCACATCGCCTTCGGTGTCGTCAGCACCCCGCGCAGCAATGCGCCGCTCATCCGAAGTACCCGGCGGCCCACGGGATGCCGCTCGGCCTGATAGGTGTCGAGCAGAGCGTCCGGAGCCCGGCCGCGCAGGACGGCCGCCAGTTTCCAGCTGAGGTTGGCTGAGTCCTGGATGCTGGTGTTGAGGCCCATCCCGCCGGCAGGTGAGTGCACGTGCGCGGCGTCGCCGACGAGAAATACCCGATCTACGCGGTAGCGGGGGCACTGGCGTTCATCGCTGTGGAACCGGGAGAGCCAGCGTGCGTCCCGCATGCCGAAGTCGCTCCCGAGCGCCCGCTGGGCGACTGCGCGGATCTCGTCCAGATCGACGGCCGTGTTGTCAGGCATGTCGTGGCGACGGTTCCAGGCCATGACGCGGAACCAGCCGTCGCCGAAGGGCACGACAATGGCGAAGGCGTCCCCCACCGCCCCGACGGTGGGAGGTTTTCTCGGTGGCTCGGCCAGGCGTACGTCGGCAAGCATCATCGAGCGAACCGCGGACCGGCCGGGAAAGGGCAGGCCGAGGGACTCACGCACCTTGCTGTTTCGGCCGTCGGCGCCCACCACGTAGGCGGCACGCAGGGTTTGCACCGTGCCGTCCGCGGCGCGTACCTCGACGTCGACGCCCGTGGAGTCCTGCCGGAGGCCGGTCGCCTCGCAGCCGCTCTTGATGTCCACTCCATGGGTGAGGGCGCGGGAGCGGAGCAGCCGCTCGGTGTTGTACTGCGGTGTCACCAGGACGTGCGGGTAGCGGGTCGGCAGCCGCGACAGGTCGATCCGCAAGAACTGCAGGACCGGATTTCGCAGCCCGGTCTTGAGCAGGTCGTCGGCGATCCCGCGGGCGTCGAGTTGCTCCATCGTCCGGGCGTGCACGGCGAACGCCCGGGTGAGCTTCGACTCCCCTTCGCGTCGCTCCACCACGGTGCAGGCGATCCCTGCCTCGGCCAGATCGCCCGCGAGCATCAGCCCCGCGGGGCCTGCCCCCACGATCAGCACTCCTTCGTCGGAGCCCATGTTCGTCCTCCGCGTCGATCGACATGACATGCAGGCGTGAGGCCGCCTCGGCGGTCCTGGCGATGAACGAGGTCAGCCGGTCAGGTGGGCGCGATCGGTGTTTCTCACCGCGTGCTTCCGTCCGGTAAGGACCCTCAGGTCGCCGGTGCACGCGTGGCGGTGAGGAATTCGTCGACCGTGAGCGTCGCATGTGAGATGAACGGATACCGCAGAATCATCGCGTCGTAGGCGTCCCGGCCGCCAACGGCTGCGGTCGCATCGGTGAACGTGGTCACGTGGAAGCCGTGTTCCATGCAGCTGCGGGCGGTCGACTCCACACACATCGTCCCCACCATGCCGGCGACGGCGATGTACTCCGTGTTGTGTTGGCGAAGCTGGACCTCCAGGTCGGTGTTGGCCAGGACGTCGATGTTCTTGTGCGGAGTGATGACGATCTCGCCGTCTTGGGGCGACAGTTCGGGGTGGAATTCAGCCCCCCAACTCCCCTCTACGAAGAGGCGGTTGTCAAACATCTCGTGGTGGACTCCGGAGATGTGCTTCCACGAGGTGTAGTCCGCTTCGGTGTAGGACATGGGTGCGAAGAAGACGGGAAAACCCTGCTCGCGCGCGCCTGCCAACAGACGCTTGAGGTTCTCGAACGTTCCGATCCGCTCGAACTCCTCCTTGTAGGTGGGGTAGGCCTTCCCGTCTTCGGAGAAGACGTCGTTCATTGTGTCGATGAGGAGCAGGCCGACCCGCCCCGGCTCGTAGCTATGAGCAGACATTCACCCTCCTCGGGATTTTTCGAGTCCTGCACGAGCGTGTGTCCGCTTCCGTCGCCTTGCGTGCCACCAGGCGGTTTCTTTCGGATCCGCCGGCTGTCGGTCCGGGTGTTCCGTCTCAGAGAAGCTCGGCCATGTGCGGGGGCGCAGATTCCCGCTCGGGTCTCTGCGTGTTCCGTCACCCGGCCCGGACACGAGGCGCCGCACGGCTCAGCCGCGGGCGAACTCCAGCAGGTCGGCGTTGAACCGGTCGGCGAACACGGGGACCATCGCCAGGCCGTGCGGGGCGCCCGGGTAGACCTTGAACGTGGAGTCCTTCACGATCTTCGAGGACTTCTCGCCCGCGGCCACGATCGGCACGATCTGGTCGTCGTCGCCGTGGACGATCAGTGTCGGGATGTCGAACCGCTTGAGGTCCTCGGTCAGATCGGTCTCGGAGAACGCCTTGACGCAGTCGTACGCGCTCTTGATGCCCACCTGCATCGACCACAGCCAGAACGCGTCACGCGTTCCCTCGGAGACCGTCGAACCCTCCCGGTTGGCACCGTAGAAGGTCTCACTGAGGTCTTGGTAGAACTGGGAGCGGTCCGTCGCGACACCGGCCCGGATCTCGTCGAAGACCTCGATGGGCAGGCCCTCGGGATTCGCCTCGGTCTTGAGCATCAGCGGCGGGATCGCCGAGAGCAGGACGGCCTTCGCGACCCGTCCGGTGCCGTGACGGCCGATGTAGCGGGCCACCTCACCACCGCCGGTCGAATGACCGACCAGGATGACGTCCCGCAGGTCCAGCGCCTCGATCAGCGACGCCAGGTCGTCGGCGTACGTGTCGAGGTTGTTCCCCTCCCAGCTCTGCCCGGAGCGCCCACCCCCGCGCCGGTCGTGGGCGATACCGCGGAATCCGTTGTCCGCCACGAAATTCAGCTGGGGGTCCCACGCGTCGGCGGTCAGCGGCCAGCCGTGACTGAACACGATCGGCTGACCCGATCCCCAGTCCTTGTAGAAGATCTCGGTTCCGTCTTTCGTCGTGATGAAGGGCACGGCGCGTTTCCTTCCCATCGTCACCAGGAAATCCGGTCGAACCCGCGGAGGACGGCCTCTCTTCGGCGGCTTTTCCCGCGACGGAATACGACCGGATGGTGCACGTCGACTCACCCACGCTACCCGAGAAGCACAACGTCGGCGCGCCGTGAATTCCCTGGTTACGGCCCCGGCCGCGGGAGCGGACGGAACTGGGCACCGCTGCGACTTTGCCGGCGCACCGCTGCGGAACGGTGGATCACTCAGATCTGGTTCAGGCCGCCGTCGACGTAGAGCTCGGTCCCGGTGACGAAGCTGCTCTGGTCGGACGCGAGGAAGAGTGCTGCCGCAGCCGCCTCGGCGGGCTCGCCCATCCGGCCGAGGGGCACCTGCCGCGCGAAGAGGTCGTGGAGCGCCTTGGCCCCCTCCTCGTCGGGCGCCAGGCCGGCGTTACCCGGGGTCTTGATCGGTCCGGGCACCAGCGTGTTGACGCGGATGCCACGGCCGCGCAGCTCGTTGGCCCAGGTGCGGGAGAAGGAGCGGATCGCGGCCTTCGACGCGGCGTACACACCGAACGCCTCCCCACCGGTGGTCGCGGCGGTGGAACCGGTCAGGATCACCGAAGCACCGTCGTTGAGGAGCGGCAACGCCTTTTGTACGGTGAAGAGGGTTCCCCGGACGTTGATGTTGAACGTGTCGTCGAAGTGCTGCTCCGTCACGTCCTCCAGGGTCGCGAATTCCCCGCCGCCCGCGTTCGCGAAAAGCACGTCGATGCGGCGGCCCTGCTCGGCGACGACCGCGAAGAGCCGGTCGAGGTCGGCCGGATTCGCGATGTCCCCGCGGACAGCGGTGACGTTTGAGCCGATCTCGGCCGCCGCCGCGTCCAGCGCGTCCTGGCGTCGGCCGGTGATGATCACGTGGGCGCCTTCAGCGGCGAAGCGCTGTGCCGTGGCCAGTCCGATGCCACTGTTCGCCCCGGTGACCACTGCCACCTTGCCTGCGAGTACTTCCGTCATGACGTGCCGCTCCTCGATGATTATTAACCAGTTCGTCCATAACGTTAACCGTTGTGGACGAACTGGTCAAGAAAGCGTATGCTCACCCCATGGCACGACCTCGGAAGTTCGATGAGCAGCAGGTACTGGACACCGCCCGGGAGCAGTTCTGGGCGAGTGGGTACGCCGCCACGCGCATGGACGACATCGCCGCGGCGACAGGCCTCGGCAAGGGCAGCCTGTACGGCGCGTTCGGCGGCAAGCAGGACCTCTTCCACCGCGTGTTCGACGACTACTGCAGCGCGGTCGTCGACGCCACCGCCCAGCAGCTGCGCGGCGACGACAAGAACGCGTACGCACGGCTGTCCGCCCACATCCGCGCCGTGGCCGCGGCCACCGCCGCGGACACCGCCCAGCGCGGATGCCTGCTGGCCAAGGGCACCGCCGAGCTGGCCGAGAACGACAAGACCGTGGCCAAGCGGGCACACACGGCCATCGAAGCACTGCGCACACTGCTCAGGGACGACATCGCCGCCTGCCAGCGCAACGGCGACCTCGACGCGAACGCGGATCCCGGACAGCTGGCCGCCCTGGTGCTCGCCGTACTGCGCGGCATCGAAGCACTGGGCAAGGCCGGAGCTGACGAGGAGACGCTGACGGGCATCGCCGGCACCGCCCTCGCCGTACTGCCCCGCCCGGCGAAATGACGGCAGATCGGCGATGCACCTGAGGTGGGGGACAGCGCCGCGGGTGGTGAGTGTCCCGCTCGATGACGAGGGCGGAAGCCTGAACGTCGAGGGACCGTCATTTCCAGGGACGGGCGGGCACGAGAGCACTGGGGGGGATGGCATGACCCCACACCAGACCCACGCGCACCCCCTGAACCGTCGATTCCCCCCACCCAGCCGGAAGCGTCCGCGACACCCATGTCAACAGTCCGCCCCCAGCCCCGCCGGCGGTGGTGAGGATCAGGGACGCGAGCCGGGTGATCGCCGCGGTCCGACCGTGTGCCGGTCGCGTGGCCGTCCTGGCTATGCACCGGCACGAGCCAGCGTCTCCAGAGGGCCGACCAGGATCTCGGAGAAGGCGAGTTCGGCGGCTCCGACGAGCACCGCGTCGTCGCCGAGTTCTCCCATCCGCAGCCGGAGGTTCTCGCGGGAGGGCGTGAGGGCAATGCGGTTGATACGGCTGCGGATTTGGGCGGCCGAGCCGAGAAACACCTCGCGGAGCGTCCCGCCGAAGATGACCGTGCGCGGGTTGAGCACATTGATCAGGTTGGCGACGCCGATGCCGAGCCAGTCGCCGACGTCGTGCAGGGCGGCGCGGGCGGTGATGTCGCCCCGGTCGGCCGCTTCGACGACGGCGCGTACGGCTTCCCGGCCGGTGGCCGACGGGTCGCGCTGCGCGGCCTCCAACAGGGCGCGCTCTCCCGCTTCGGCTTCGAGGCAACCGCGCCCCCCGCAGCCGCAGGGCCTGCCACTGCGCGGGTTGACGACCATGTGTCCGATCTCGCCGCCGTATCCGGCGTCGCCGTGCAGCAGTTGGCCACCGGTGATGACACCGCCGCCGATACCGATGTCGCCATGGAGGTATACGAGGTCCTGGCAGCCTGTTCCGGCACCGCGCAGATGCTCCGCGAGCGCACCGAGACTGGCCTCGTTGCCCACCGAGACGGGAAGGCCGAGGCCCATCCGACGCGTGAGGTCCTTGCCGAACTCCTCGTCCTTCCAGCCCAGGTAGGGGACGGCGCGGACGAGGCCGTCGGGTCGGCGCACCATCCCGCGGACGGCGGCGGCCACGCCGACGCAGTGGGTGCCGTGCTGTGCTGTGCTCAGCATGTCCAGCGCGGAGCCGGCGAGGGCCTCGGCCACCTTGTCGGCGTTGCGAGGGCCTGGTGGCATGGAGATCTCCCTGCGGTCGAGGAAGATCCCGCCCAGGCCGATGCGGGCGGCGGCCAGCCGGTCGACGCCCACGTCGAACGCGAGGACGTACACGCGGTCGGACTCCGGCCGTACGACCAGGGACGGCCGGCCGGCCCTGCCGGTCTCACGGGGCAGTTCCTCACGGACCAGACCGGCCGAGCCCAGCTCGCTCACCAGACCCAGGATGGTGCTGCGGTTGAGTCCCATGCGCTCCGCCAGAACGGCCCGCGACATGGATCCACCGATGTGCACATGGCGGAGAAGGGTGCCGAGGTTGTGCCGGCGAATCTCCTCCAGGGAGGGACCGGCTCTCATGGAACCCCAGACGTCATCGTTGTACGGCCCGGCGACGGGACAGCGCATCCACGCCTGCGGCCACCAGCAGAACCGAACCCGTGACAGCGTACTTGACGCCTGAGCTGTACCCCATCAGGCCCATGCCGTTCTGGATGACCGCGACCACCATGCCGCCGAGCACGGCGTCCCTGACTCTGCCGCGCCCGCCGAACAGGCTCGTCCCGCCGATCACGGCGGCGCCGACCGCCAGCAGCAGCACGTTGCTGCCACCGGTGTTGGGGTCGACCGAGTTGCCCCGGGACGCGGCGATGATGCCGCCGACCGCGGCCAGGGAGGAGCAGATGACGAACGCGGAGATCCGGATGGCTGCCACGTTGATGCCGGCCCGGCGGGCCGCCTCCGCGTTACCGCCCACCGCGTAGACGTGCAGGCCGAAGGAGGTGCGCTGGAGCAGGAACGTACCGGCGATGAGCAGGACGGCGATGACAGGCACCACGATCGGCACGCCCTTGAGCGAGTCGACGATGATGTTGCGGCTGCGCTCCTGGTTGAGCAGGTGGACGGCGATCGCACCGAGCACCGCCAGGCCGCCGATCCTGACCGCGAGAAGGGTGAGTGGATCGGGGGCGAGCCCGCGCCGCCGACGGTTCCGGCTCTGCCGGAGCTGGATCGCCGCGTACACCCCGACACTCACGGCGAGCAGCACCCAGCCCAGCACCGGGGAGAGGTTGTTGTTCGCGACGGCCAGGATCGTCGCGTCACGGATCGAGACGTTGGTGCCTTCCTTCAGCAGCATCAGCACGATGCCCTGGAACCCCAGGAAGGCCGCCAGCGTGACCACGAATGAGGGGATGCCGACCTTCGCCACCAGCAGGCCGAGCACCAGGCCGATGACCGTGCCGGTGAGGATCGCCGCGCCGGCCGCGCCGTACCAGGGCCATCCGTGGTCGGTGAGCAGGACGGCGAGGACGGCGGCGCAGACCCCGCTGGCATACCCCGCGGACAGGTCGATCTCGCCGAGGAGGAGGACGAAGACCAGGCCCATGGCGATGGCGATGCTGCCCGCGCCCTGGGTCAGCAGGTTGGCGAAGTTCAGCTCGGACAGGAAGACCGGACGCAGGACGGCGAAGAACACGCACAGGACGATCAGACCGAGTACGGCGGGGATGGCGCCGAGCTCGCCCCCTCGCACCCGATCGACGTAATTCCGGGCGACCGAGCGCAGACTCGCGGCTCTGACCGCTCCGTTCTTCCTCGGATTACCGGGACCGCGCGGCAGTTCCGGCCGCTCGGGGGCGACTGCGGCAGTCATGCGGTGACTCCGTTGCTGTGGGCGAGGCCGAGGTCTCCGCTGCGGCCCGAGGTGATGAGTTCGACGACCTGGGAGTGCGTCACGTCCGACGTGCTGACCTGGGCGGCCATCCGGCCCAGGTAGAGGGCGGCGATCCGGTCGGACACCGCGAAGACGTCATTCATGTTGTGCGAGATCAGGACCACGGCGAGACCGTTGTCGGCGAGCCGCCGGACCAGTTCGAGGACCTGTGCTGTCTGGGCGACACCGAGTGCGGCGGTCGGCTCGTCCAGGACGACGACCTTGCTGTTCCACAGCACGGCCTTGGCGATGGCGACGGTCTGCCGCTGGCCGCCGGAGAGACTGGAGACCTGTTGGCGGATGGACTTGACGGTGCGGACCGACAGCCCTTCGAGGGTCCGGGTGGCCAGCTCCTCCATCGTCGTGTTGTCCAGGACGAGCCCTCGGCGCTTCTCGCGGCCGAGGAACATGTTCTGCACGATGTCGAGATTGTCGCAGAGCGCGAGGTCCTGGTACACGATCTCGACGCCAAGGGCCGCCGCCTCACGCGGGCCGTGCACCTCGACCTGCTCACCTTCGAACCAGTACTCGCCGCCGTCGATCGCGTGGATCCCGCCGATGCACTTGACCAGCGTCGACTTGCCTGCGCCGTTGTCTCCGACGAGAGCGGTCACCTCCCCCGGATGGACGTCCAAGGACACGTCGTGCAGTACCTGCACGGCGCCGAAGCTCTTGTCGATCCCGCGCAGTTGAAGGATCGGGGTCGCTGTCATGGAAGACGGCTCCTTATGGTCGTGAGGTCGCGGGTCCCGGGTCCCGGCAAGGTGGGAGCCCCGGGACCCGCGGTCGGGTCGGCCGGACCAGGGGTGGCGGTCCGAGCAGCCGGGCAGGGCTACTTGATGCCGACCTTGGCGCACAGGGCGGCGTACTTGCCCTTGCAGAGTTGTTCCTTGGTCACGTAGCCGTCGTCCACGACGTCCTTGACGTTGTCCTTGTAGATGGCCACGGGTGTCTCCAGCACGGACGGGACCTTGCGCTTGCCCTCGGGGTCCTCGACGGTCGCGTTCGTCTCGCCCTTCTCGGCCTTGGCCAGGGAGACGGCGAGCTTGACCGTGGCGTCGGCCTCTTTCTTGACCGCCTTGTAGACAGTCATGCACTGGTCGCCCGCGAGGATGTTCTGCAGTGCCTGCACGGTGGCGTCCTGGCCGGTGACCGGGACCTTGCCGTTGCGGTGCTGCTTGCGCAGGATGGCGATGGCCGCGTTGCCGAGAGTGTCGTTGGCGGCGAGCACGCCGCCGATCTCGGGCTCGCTGGTGAGCATCTGCTCGAAGATGGTGCTGGCCTCGGCGCTGTCCCAGTCCGGGACGGACTGGTCCGGGCCTTTGACGTAGTCGCCCGCCTTGTACTTCGGTTCGAGCACGCCGTTGTAGCCGTCGGCGAGGAGAGTGGCGTTGTTGTCCGTCGGTGAGCCGTTGAGTGTGGCGACGATGGGCTTCTTGGCCTTCATGTCGCTCAGGCACTTGCTGAGGCCCTCGCCCTGAAGCTTGCCGACGGCGGTGTTGTCGAAGCTCACGTAGTACTGGGCGGAGCCGCCGAGGGTGAGCCGGTCGTAGTCGATCGTGGCGACGCCCTGCGCCTTGGCCTTGTCGAGAACAGCCTTGCCGGTGCCGCTGTCCAGGTTCACGATCACCAGGACGTTCACACCGCTGGTGATCATCTGGTCCGCGATGGTCTGGAACTGCTGCTTGTCGTTCTGGGCGTTCTGGATGTCGAACTCGACGCCCGCCGCCTTGAACGCCTCGGAGAGGTACTTGCGGTCCGCGGTCTCCCAGCGGGCGGAGGACTTGCTGTCCGGGAGGATCACGCCGACCTTCGGCTTGGTGTGGGAGCCGGAGTCAGTGCCGCCGGACGAGGAGTCGTCGCAGGCGGCGAGCGAACTGACCAGTGCCACCGAGGCGGCGGTGAGGAGGAGTCCCTTGCGCATGGGCAGGGTCCTTTCTGGTGTTACGGCCGGACGACCGGACGTACGCGGGCGGTCAGGAAGCCGAGAAGCGCGCTCTCGGGGAATTTCCGGGTGGCGGGCGGCCTGGATCGAATGTTGTGAGCGGCAACTTACGACCCTCCGGACCCCGTGCCCAGAGCGCGGGAGGCGCTATTTGTCATCCGCCATAACAATTAGGTGACGCCCGTCACAACGGGGCGACCACGCTGCCTCCTACGCCCCATCGACCCGGCGAGGCGCACGTGCCCCTGCGGTGGGCCGGGCGGCAGAAGTCCCCAGAGCCGCATGGCACGAAGTGCCCGAGCTGTAGGCCGTTCCAAGACCGCGACCACACCCGAGGCGGACCGCACCCCCCAACACGGCCGACAGGGCTGCGGTTTCACCGCCTCCGGTACTCTGGTCGCCGGTTTCCCGTCAACTCCACCCGGCCGAAGACTGCAACCGCAGCCCTTGCTGCCACATGGGAAGCGCCGCAGACCGCCCGCCCGAGCCTGCGGCGAAAGCCACCGCGTGCCGGGCCGGAGTGCATTCCGCCCGGAACGCCGAGCGCACCGGCAGGAGCAACTCCGGGATTTCGCGCGGCAACCGTTGAACCCAGCCCCAGACCGTGTGTTGCCGCGCTGTCCGTTCTGATTGTGGTCCGCGATCAAGTCGGCGCCGGCAGCAGCCACGGCGAACCCGGTGACGGCGGCCACGGCAACGCACCAGGTACGGCGGCGGACGACCCGGCGCCGGGCCAGGGACCAGGGACCAGGCCGGATCGTCCGCAGCAGCCGATAGGCCCTCCCATCCGGCCGTCATCAGGTCACCCACCGGGGTCGGGAGGAGGAAGCTGTGCAGCATGTCGGCCACGCGGACGGAGGTGACGTCGGTATGGACCTCGCGCAGCTTGTTTGCGTGCTGCCCCCCTCGTCACGCAGCACATCGGCTGCCCCGTGACGACCAGTTCCTGGCACGGACCGGCGTTCGTCTCTGCCGGAACAACCGGCCGCAGCACTTCGGGCCTCGCCGGGCTGCCGTCAGTGGCGGCGGCCCTCCGTGGGGAGGATTCGGGGAGTATCCGAGCCCCTGGGGAGTGCCCCGGGAGGAACGACCCTCGTCGTTCGAGTCACACCGCTCACGGTCACTGCGGGTTCGCGAGCCCTCCCGCCTCGATGCTCGATCGTCGTTGTCAGGACGGAAGCCGTAGTCCCGGTGATGCTGAGGAGAAGAGGCGACCGCACGTCCAGGCCGGCCGGGGAAGCAGCGAGAGTCGTGCCGGCGATGACTGCGTGACCTGTGCGTGCCGGTCGCGTTCATCGGCTGTGCGAAGGATCATCACGTGTGGCCGCTGGATCTGGTGTGCTCCGGGGACCGGCCTTCTCGGTAGCGTGACCTTCTGCTGCATGGAATGTCCATGTGCTCGGCTGGTCCGTGCGACCGCCTCCGACGGAGAGTAATGAGGCTGCAATGAGTGGACCGACGAAGCCCGAGGTCGACGTTCCTGAGGGTGACGCTCCTACCGAGCTGACCATCCGGGACCTGGTCGTCGGAGACGGGGCCGAGGTGAAGCCGGGCATGGTGGTCAGGGTCCACTACGTCGGTGTGACCTTCGAGTCCGGAAAGGAGTTCGATACCTCCTGGGACCGGGACCAGCCGTACAAGTTCAGCCTGGGCAGCGGCAAGGTCATCAAAGGCTGGGACCGGGGAGTGAGAGGGATGAAGGTCGGCGGTCGCCGCGAGATCATCGTCCCCCCGCGCCTCGGCTACGGCAATCAGTCGCCCTCGCCGCTGATCCCGGCGGGTTCGACCCTGGTCTTCGTGGTGGACCTGCTGGACTCGTATTCCAGCACAACCGGGTGGAGCAACTCCTGATGGCCCTGACCGCTCCTCCCCTACGACGCGCTGCGCCGTCCCCCGGGTAGGCGCCGTGCTCCTCGCTGCCTCTCCGCCTCCGCAGCGTCCGAACGGTTCCCCGGCGACTCATTGACGGACGAAGACCACAAGGCGACCGACTTCCTCAACGGCCCGCCCGGCGCCGCCGCCCGGACGCCTGATCGACGGCGCACCGTTCCTGCCGCCCGTGGTGACGCGTTCAGCTGAACCCGTCACCGCGCCGACCGCCGCCAGTTGCTCGCGACCAGGAGCTCAGCCGCCTGACCCACGGCGGGCTCCCAGGGCGGCGACCTCTGAACTCACTGCGGGTCAGCGATCGTGCCCTCTGTTCCGTGCGCCGTATTGGCCGCAGCCCCCGTGCCTGTAGCCGTCTTCAGTTCCGAGCGGGTGTACAGGTGGCCCCGTTGCTTCGCCGTGCGCAAGAACAGGACCGTGGGGATGGTGCAGATGACGATGGCGAAGATGCTCGCCTCGGGACCGAAGGTTCCCCCTGTGACGGCCGCCGGACCGGAGAGTACGCCGTGAAGGAGGCCCGCCGGAGTTCCGTCGTTGCCGGAGACCGTGGTGCCGAAGATGCCGCTCTCGGCGAAGTTCCAGCCGAAGTGCAGGCCGATCGGCAGCCACAGGGTACGGGTGGCGGCGTAAGCGGCGCCGAGCATCAGACCGGCCTCCACCGCGATGGCCAACCCGCCCCAGACCGTGGCCCCGGAGTTGACCAGGTGCAGGCCGCCGAAGAGCAGACCAGAGATGGCCAACACACCTCGGGTTCCGACGAGTTGTTCGACCAGACGGAAGATGATCCCGCGAAAGAGCAGCTCTTCGACGACCGCGACCCCAGCCATCGTCCCGAGCACCGCGACAGCCCCGCTGACCGAGACCCCGCCCTTGGTGCCGTAACCGCCGAACAAGGCGATCAGCGCGATCGTCGCGGTGAACAGGGCGAGTCCGACCAGGGTGCCGGTCCGCAGTCCGGAGACGGCGCTCGCCACGTCCAGTTCGGGCAGAGCGCGCTCCTCCACCGCCCGTACGGCCACCGCGTAGAGCTTCAGCGCGCCCCACGCCACGACGGCGCCGGCGATCACCGACAGGAACGGGTTGGTCCCCGCGACGGCCCGCACCGCGGCGGCCAACGCCGTCGCGGCCAGGAACAGCAGCAGCATCAGAGCCAGCCGCCCGCCCGTGGACCTCGGCAGCCGCACATTTTTGAACGGAGTGCGCGACCTGAGCCAACTGTGCGTCATTGCGTTTCCTCACCTACGACACCGCGGCCCGACTGCCGCTGTACTGACGACAGAAACGCTACGAGCGAGCGCCCGCGACGAACGTCACCCCCAGGTGGGCAGTCGCGTGTAGCTCGCTCGGGGGACAGTCACGCCTGCGGGGCACGTGAAGTCAGTCGTGGGCGGTCACCAGGCCCACCCGGTGGGCGAGGACAACCGCCTGAACGCGGTCGCGGAGGTCGAGTTTGGTCAGGATGCGCGACACGTACGTCTTGACGGTCTCGCGGCTGATGACCATCCGCTCGGCGATCTCGGCGTTCGACAGTCCCTCGGCGACGAACCGCAGCACCTCTGTCTCCCGGGGCGCGAGAACCGACAACGCCTCGGCCGCAGCCGTCCTGCGAGGGTCGCGTATGCGATCGGCGAACCTGCCGACAAGCTGTCTGGTGACGGCGGGCGCCAGCAGCGACTCGCCGGCGGCGATCGTCCGGATCCCGTGCACCAGCTCGCGCGGCGGCGCGTCCTTGAGCAGGAAGCCGCTGGCTCCGGCCCGCAGCGCCTCGTACACATACTCGTCGAGATGGAAGGTGGTGACCACCAGGACCTTCACTGGATCGACGGCGTGAGGCCCCGCCAACAGCCGGGTCGCCTCGATGCCGTCAAGGACCGGCATCCGTATGTCCATCACCACCACGTCCGGACGCAGCCGCCGCGCGGACTCCACCGCCGTCCGGCCGTCCGCGGCCTCCCCCACGACCTCCAGGTCCGGCTGTGCACCGAAGATGGTGACGTAGCCGGTGCGCACCAGTTCCTGGTCCTCGCAGACCAAGACGCGTATCAGACTGTCCGCGAAGGTCATGCGGGCTCTTTCGAGGGAATCCGGGCGTGGACTCTGAAGCCGCCGTCAGGACGGCTGCCCGACACCAGCTCACCGCCGAACACCCCGACCCTTTCGCGCAGCCCGAGCAACCCATGCCCGCCGCCTCGACCCAACGGCCTGGACCGGGGTAAGGCGGCCCTGGCGGGCGCTCCCTCGGTAGTCACCTCGACCTCTATCTCCGCCTGCCCATAGCGGACTTGGACCTTCGTGCAGTGACCGGGCGCGTGCTTGAGCGCGTTGGTCAAAGTCTCCTGCACCACACGGTAGGCGGCCAGTTCCACGGCCGTGGCCATCGGGCGCCGCTCCCCCGACTCGGTCAGCTCCACGGGTTGTCCCGCCGCTCGGGTCTGTTCCACCAGGTCACTCAACCTTCCGGGGCCCAGAGTCCGGTCCCCCGCGGTGCCATCGTTCGTGGCTCCGCCCTCGACGGGCATACCGCCGGACGCCTTGAGTACTCCGAGCAGATGCTGGAGATCCGTCAGGGCGTGCCGCCCGGAGTCGCTGATCGCTTCGAGACTCACGGCCACCCGGTCCGGTGCGCCGGCGAGGAGATACTGGGCCGCGTCCGCCTGCACCACCATCGCGGTGACGTGATGAGTCACCACGTCGTGCAACTCCCGTGCGATGCGACTCCGTTCTTCCGCCCTCGCCGCCTCCGTTCCGAGGCGCCTGTGCTCCGCCTCGACCGTCCGCCGTGCCCGCACCGCCCGGCCAATGCCCCAACAGCCGTTCAGTACCAGGTAGATGAGGACGAAGTCGGCCGTGCGCTGCGGGGAGCCTCTGTCATACAGCCCGAGCGCGAACAGCACGTAGAGTCCGGTCGCCGCTGCCGCCGCCAGACCGAGGCGTCCGCCGTCCGCACGCATCTCGTGAGAACCGAAGCTGTAGAGAGCAAAGTACAATCCCCAACTCGCCAACGTCTGTGGGTATCCGAGCAGTTCGTGCGCGGCGAACGCACTCGCCACCAGTGCCAGGCAGATTCCGGGCCGCCGGCGCCGCAGCATCAGCGGCAGCCACAGGGTCACTGTCAGCAGGATTCCGGCCACGTCGTAGGAACGCTGGGGCAGATCACCGAACTCCGCGCCGATCCGAGCTGTCACGGGTGCGAACACCACTGGTGTGAGCAGCAACGTGAGCGTCATGTCCCGCTTCAACACGCTCTGCGCACTCCAGCGCGCTACACCGGCCCGCGCTTTCTCCACGAGGGGTGACACCGTTGCCTCGAACACACGCAGAGCCTAGCCGCAGTGGGGTCACCGAAGGGTCGAGTCCCCAACAAGGCTTGTTCGGGCGGGAGTTCCTGCCCCCGGTGCCGCAGCGGTGGTGCTCCGCGAGCGTTCCTCGACCGCTTTGGGGTCGGCGTGGTTCAGGGGACTTCCTCGCGGCCGCTGATGAAGCCGCCGCCGGCCGGACGGGACCGGTTCGAGGATCACGACCGCTGACACGACGTACGGATCCCCGGCCGTGCCAACCGCGAGTTGAACCCGTGCTCGCCTATCCGGTGCAACACGATCAGGGACTGATCCTCTTCGACACCGGCATGGGCAGCGGTGACTCCGAGACCGAGGCGCACTGCCGACCTCAACGCCGTGCACTGCAGGAGCAGGCCGCCTGCCTCTGAAGCCGGCCGGATGAAATACCCCAGGCCGAGTCGCCGGACCGCCGTGTTCTTCCCCATGCGGCCATCCTGACAGCCCGAGATGTCCCGTCCAGCGGGTCTGCCGACATGGCGTCGCCGTTCGGGCCCGCGGGGGCGAATCAGCGTCCGTCCAAGGTCAACAGGGCATCCGTGGACAGGACATCGTCCACCGCCTCGGGGGTGGCGAGGTGATGAATTTGTATGTCATTCAGGCGTGACCGGGGACCGCAGGCCCAGCCACTGCTCGGCATCCCAGGCCTGGAACCGCTCCACTTCGGCGAACCCCAGCTTTGCCGCGAGGCGCATCGAGCTGGCGTTCGCCGTCTGGGTGGTGAGCACCACCGGCTCGCCGGGAAGGACGCCGTCGAACCAGTCAAGTGCTGCCACGCACGCTTCGGCGGCGTACCCGGATCCCCACGCTCGCGGAAGAAACAGGTAGCCGAGATCGACCTTTCCCGCGGCAGTCGGTCGACGGTGCCGCGTTGCTCTCCTGAGCAGGATCTGGCCGATCATTGCCCCGTCGAGATCAACGACGAAACTCCCGGGCCACCGCTCGGGCACCTCGGACGTCTCACACTCAAGCTCGTCACGCGGCCGGGGACCACCGAGGTAGGTGTGCACCTCTGGCGACGCCAGCAACTCCACGAACGCCGCACGATCCCGGGCCTCGGACTCACGGAGCACGAGCCGCTCGGTCCTGATCGGGGCGGGTGGCCGGCCAACTGGTCCGAGCTCAGTCATGCCGACCAGCCAATCAGCAGACTCGGCACCGATCAAATCGCGGACCTGTACGGGCCGACCCTCACACCTGGCCGGGTGGGGCCGTACTCTGTCGCACCACCAGATGCGTGGCAAGCTCGATGCGCTGGGCGGCCTTTCCGGATTCGTCCCGGTGGAAGAGCATGCGTGACGCCTCCTCGGCCATGTGCCGAAGCGGTTGGTGCACCGTGGTGAGCGGCGGGCTCGACCACTGCGCGAGCGGTACGTCGTCGTAGCCGACCACCGACAGATCCCGCGGTACGTGCAGTCCCTTGACGCGGGCCGCCTCCAGCACGCCGAGCGCCTGGAGGTCGCTTCCCGCGAAGATCGCGGTCGGCCGGTCCGGGCCGTCCAGCAGGCTCATCGCATGCTCGAAACCGCCCTGCACATGGAAGTCGCCGAAACGAATGAGGCGAGGGTCCACCTCCAGGCCGGCCATGGCCATGGCCGAGCGATAGCCGTCGAGGCGGGCGAGGGAGCACAGCATGTCCTCGGGGCCGGTGATGATCGCGACCCGTTCGTGGTCCTGTGCCGTGAGGTGCCGGGTGGCAGCAAGACCGCCGGCCCAGTTCGCCGACCCGACCGACGGCACGTCGGGGTCGGGGTCGCCGGCGGGATCGACGACGACGAAGGGAATGGCCGCCGCCCTGAGTTGCCGTTTGACGTCCTGCGGAAGGGTGGAGAAGACCAGGACGACGCCCAGCGGCTTTCTCTGCAGGACGCCGCCGAGCCACTCCGGCCCGGGGGTATGGCGTGTGCCGCTGACGGTGAGGACGACTGTCGCACGGTTCTCCCGTGCCACCTGCTCCACGCCCTTGATCAGTTCCATCGCCCAGATGCTGTCCAGCTCATGGAACACCAGTTCAAGAAGGGCGGGCTGTGACGACGTCCGGCTGCGTCGGCGGTAACCGTGCTCTTCCAGCAGTCGCTCCACCTTGGCCCGGGTCACGCGAGACACGTCCGCGCGGCCGTTGAGCACCTTCGAAACTGTCGGCAACGAAACGCCGGCCACTCTCGCCACCTCGGCCAGGGTCACCCTGCCGTTCGCCTCGTCATCTTCGTTCATGTCTGCAGGATATAGGCACCAGCGCTGGCAAAGGTCCGAGCGAGTGCCTGCATGACCATTGACCGTGTCTCAGGCCTGACCTAGTGTCCCCAGCGCCAATACTTTCGGTAATGCGTTCGAAACTTTCGGAAGGCGAAGAATGAAGACACGTGCGCGCTTGCCCAGACTGGTGGCCTGCGGTGCGACGCTCGCCCTGGCGCTGAGCCTCTCTGCCTGCGGCAACGGCAACGGCAAGGCGTCGTCGAGCGACGGCAAGATCCACGTCCTGGTCTACGGGGACGCCAGCAACAAGGTCGAGAAGCAGATCGTCGACACGTTCAACAAGACATCTGACGTCAAGGCCGTCCTCGACACCATCCCCGGTGCCGACTACCAGCAGAAGCTCCAGACGATCATCAACACACCTCAGGCGCCGGACATCTTCTTCAACTGGGGCGGCGGCAGCATCCAGCCGTTCGTCAAGGCCGGCCTGCTGATGCCACTGGACAGCTTCATCAAGAAGGACCCGAAGCTGGACAAGAGCTTCCTGCCGTCGGTCGTCAAAAGCGCGGTCGTCGACGGGACGCCGTACGGCGTGCCGATGCGCGGCACCCAGCCCGTCCTGCTGTTCCACAACAAGAAGGTCCTCGACGCAGCGGGTGTGAAGCCCCCGCAGACGTGGGACGAGCTGCTCGGCGCGGTCAAGAAGCTCAAGGCGAATGGTGTCACCCCCATCGCCCTCGGCGGCGGTGACAGATGGCCCACACTCATGTGGTTCGAGTACCTCTACGACCGCATCGCCGGCCCGAGCCTGTTCCAGAAGGCCCATGAGGGTGACAAGCAGGCGTGGGAGAGCGCCGACAGCAAGAAGGCCCTGAGCATGATCAAGGAACTCGTCGACGCGGGCGCCTTCGGGAAGAACTACGACTCCGTGAAGTACACCAATGGCGCCTCGCCGGCGCTGCTGGCGTCGGGCAAGGCGGGGTTCGAGTTGATGGGCTCCTGGTACTACGCCCAACAGCAGTCGGATGCCAAGGCGTTCGCCGAGAAGGACCTCGGCTACACGACGTTCCCGACCATTCCTGAGGGCAAGGGCGACGCTGCGGACGTCGTCGGAAACACCAACAACTTCTACTCGGTGCTGAAGAAGACCAAGCACCCGGAAGCCGTCGCCGAGTTCCTGAAGCTCATGTACTCGGACGAGTTCGTGAAGGCGCAGCTGGCCATCGGCAACCTGCCGACCACCACGAACACCCCGAAGTTCCTCGACTCCTCGGCCGACCCCGACTACTCACGCTTCCAGTACGACCTGGTCGCGAAGGCCCCCACGTTCCAACTGTCCTGGGACCAGGCGTACCCGCCCGCGGCGGGCACGCCCATCCAGCAGGCCGTGCAGCAGTTCTTCAACGGCCAGATCGACGCGGACGGATTCATCGAGGCCATGCAGGCTCTCCCGACCGAATGAACGGCTCATGACCACACAGATCACGAGCACTCCGCCCACCGCCAGGTTCCGCAAGGAGGCCTCGCGGTGGCCGGCCGGCTCGCACGCCGCCGACGTGGGAAGGCCCAGCTTCGGCTGGGCCCTGCCCGCCGCCCTCTTCTTCACTCTGTTCGCCATCGTTCCGCTGGTCATGGTCGCGGTGCTGTCCTTCATGAGCTGGAACGGGCTCGGCTCCCCCCAGTTCGTGGGCATGGACAACTGGTCACGTCTCGTGGACGACCCCGTGATGCTCAAGAGCATCTGGACAACGCTGCTCCTCACAGCGCTCGGCATCCTCATACAGACGCCCCTCAGCATCGTCCTGGGTGCATGGGCCGCCGGCCACCAGCGCAATCGCGCCGTGCTGTCGGCCGTCTACTTCGTTCCGCTGCTGCTGTCGGCCACCGCGGTCTCCGTACTGTGGCGGGCTCTGCTCGACCCCAACTTCGGCATCCCCGCCGACGCCCACTGGCTGTTCGGTGACGGCAACCTGTTCGGCAAGCAGGCCACGGCCATCGGCGTGCTGGCGTTCGTGAGCACCTGGCAGTTCACTCCCTTCCACACCCTCATCTACCAAGGTGCAGCCCGGGCCATCCCTCAGGTGCTCTACCAGGCCGCGGAGATCGACGGAGCGGGCCGCTACCGACAGTTCTTCCACATCACGCTGCCTCAACTGCGCAACTCGATGATCACCTCGATGATCCTGATGACCGTAGGTGGGCTGACCACCTTCGAAACGGTCCTCATCCTCACGCAGGGAGGGCCGGGAACCGACACCACCATCAGCGCCTACTACATGTACGAAAAGGCATTCAAGGGCTTCGATTTCGGTACCGGCTCCGCTATCGCGCTCACCCTGGTTGTCGCCTCCACGGTCATCTCGCTCATCGTCGTCCGCGTGTCCGGCTACGACAAGATGCGCAGCTCCATGGAGGGTGTGGCATGAGGCGCCGTCCCAACTACCTGGCCGGCGTCGGCTCCACCGTCTGGCTGTTCGTGGTGGGCCTGCCTCTGTACGTGATGCTCGCTGCGACCTTGCGGACCCGCAGTGACTACGCCGAGAACGGTCCGGTGTCGGTGCCGGACGCCTTCACCCTCGACAACTACTTCGGCGCCTTCGACGCCAACTTCGGTCAGTACTTCCTCAATACGATCGCCGTCACGGTAGCCGTGGTCGCTCTGGTCCTGGTACTGGTCCCGCCGCTCTCCTTCGCCATCGTGCGCAGTCGCAGCAAGGTGACCTCACTGGTCTTCCGCCTGTTTCTGCTCGGCCTCGCGATTCCGGCGCAGGCGGTGATCGTGCCGATGTTCTACCTGATCAGCGAAGCAGGACTCTATGACAACCTGCTCGGCGTCATTCTTCCGACAGCCGCGTTCTGCCTGCCGATGTCGGCGCTGATTCTCAGTGGTGCCATGCGTGACATCTCCCCCGAACTGTTCGAGGCCATGGCCGTGGACGGCGCCACTCCACGCCGCATGTTCTTCCAATTGGTCGTACCACTCTCGCGCGGGGGCTTGTCCACGATCACCGTCTTCTCCGCGCTCCAGGCATGGAACGGCTTTCTGTTCCCGCTCGTACTGACCCAGTCCGACTCCACCAAGGTGATCACGCTGGGTCTGTACAACTTCCAGACCGAACACGGCATCGACATTCCCGGCCTGCTGGGCGCCGTCATGCTGTCCATGATCCCCGTTCTGCTCGTGTACCTGTTCGCCCGTCGCGCCCTGGTCCAGGGTCTGATGGGCGTCGGAGGAAAGTGATCGCCACGTGGCCGTAGAGACCACCCCCTCAACCCCTCTCTGGAACGATCCGAGCCGACCCCTCACAGTCAGAGTCGCCGCTCTGATGGAGGCGATGACCCTGGAGGAGAAGACCGCCCAACTTCATGGCGTGTGGGTCGGCGCCTCCGACCAGGGAGGTGAAGTGGCCCCTCATCAGCACGACATGGAGGAGGCGGTCGACCTCGATGCGTTGATGCCCACCGGACTTGGCCAGCTGACCAGGCCCTTCGGCACCGTACCCGTCGACCCCGCGCTCGGGGCTCTTTCCCTGCACCGCACCCAGGCTCGCATCGCCTCGGCCAACCGTTTCGGTATCCCGGCTCTGGCGCACGAGGAGTGTCTCGCCGGCTTCGCCGCCTGGGGAGCCACCGCCTACCCGGTCCCCCTGTCCTGGGGCGCCACGTTCGACCCTGACACAGTGCGCCGCATGGCCGCGGCCATCGGCCGAGACATGCGGTCGGTCGGTATCCACCAGGGACTCGCGCCGGTCCTCGACGTGGTGCGCGACGCCCGCTGGGGCCGTGTCGAGGAGACGATCGGTGAGGACCCTTATCTGGTCGGAAGCATCGGCACGGCATACGTGCAGGGTCTGCAATCGGCAGGAGTCATCGCCACCCTCAAGCACTTCGTCGGCTATTCCGCCTCCCGCGCGGGACGCAACCTCGCCCCCGCCGGGGTCGGAATGCGCGAACGGGCCGACGTCCTGCTGCCCCCGTTCGAAATGGCCATACGCGAAGGCGGCGCCCGCTCGGTGATGCACGCCTACAACGACACCGACGGAGTGCCCGCCGCCGCGGACAGACGGCTGCTGACAGAACTGCTCCGTGACACATGGGGTTTCGAGGGCACCGTCGTGGCGGACTACTTCGGCATCGCCTTCCTCAAGACGCTGCACGGCGTCGCGGCCGACTGGGCCGAAGCCGCGCGCACCGCCCTGACGGCCGGCGTCGACGTGGAACTGCCCAACGTCAAGACCTTCGGTGAACCTCTCGTCCAGGCAGTCAAGGACGGCAGAATCCCCGAAGCACTGATCGACGTCGCCCTGCGCCGAGTTCTCCTCCAAAAGGCCCAACTCGGAATGCTGGACCCTGATTGGGATCCGATGCCGGCCGCTCTGCGCGGCATCGACCTCGACGACCCGGAGGCGCTGCGCGGCAAGGTCGACCTGGACCCCCCTGCCAACCGCCAACTGGCCCGCGAGATCGCCGAGAAGGCGGTCGTCCTCCTCAGCAACGACGGCGTACTGCCCCTCGTCGAACCCCGCCGTATTGCGCTGATCGGTCCCAACGCGGCCGAGGCCACGGCTGTGCTCGGCTGCTACTCCTTCCCCATGCACGTCGGCGTCCAACACCCGGACACACCCGTCGGCATCGACCTGCCCACCCTTCACGACACCCTCGCGGCCGAGTTTCCTCACGCGGCCATCACCGTCCACCGCGGCACGGGCATCGACGACGGAGACCTCTCCGGAATCGACGAAGCGGTGGAGGCGGCCCGGACCGCGGACATCGTCATCGCTGTCCTCGGCGACCGCGCAGGCCTCTTCGGCCGTGGCACCAGCGGTGAGGGCTGCGACGCGGAGTCACTCACGCTCCCCGGCGCCCAGCAGAACCTTCTCGACGCGCTGCTCGGCTCCGGCCGACCTGTTGTCACCGTCCTGCTCGCGGGTCGGCCATACGCTCTCGGCCGGGCCGTGGACGAATCCGCGGCGATCGTGCAGTCCTTCTTCCCCGGAGCCGAAGGCACCCACGCGATCGCCGGGATACTCAGCGGTCGCACCCATCCCTCCGGACGCCTGCCCGTCAGCGTGCCCAGGCGTCCCGGCGCCCAGCCGACCACCTACCTCGGTGCCCGCCTGGCTCAGGCCAGCGACGTCTCCAATATCGATCCGACACCGGCGTTCAGCTTCGGCCACGGCCTGAGCTACACCACCTTCGCCTGGAGCGACCTCACGGTGGAGACGCAACAGGCTTCGACAGAGAGTGAGTTCACCCTCGCCTTCACCATCCGCAACACCGGCGAGCGGTCCGGTACCGAAGTCGTCCAGCTCTATCTCCACGACCCGGTGGCCTCCGTCGTTCAACCGGTACAGCGCCTCGTCGGCTACAGCCGGGTCCTGCTGGCTCCGGGCGAGGCCCGCCGCCTCCACGTCACCGTTCCGGCCGACGTTGCCTCATTCACCGGTCGTGACGGCTGCCGCATCGTTGAACCAGGCGAATTGGATCTCCGTCTGGGGTCATCGAGCACTGCCACTCGCTTGACGACAACCGTCACCCTCACCGGCACCAGTCGTGAGGTGGACGAATCTCGTCGCTTCCACGCGATCTTCGTCCAGGAGACCACTCACGAAGAATGACCGGGCGACTCCGACAGACCTTCCGGGACCAACCGTTCGACAAGCGCGGCAGGCGTCACCTCGGAAGGCCGCAGAATCACGCCGGCTGAAAGGGCGTCCGAGCCGGACTCGTCGAGGGCGCCGTCGTCCGCGACCGGCCGCGACGCGCGAGCACGGTCTCCGGACTGGCGTCGCCCGGACGGAAGTCCCGCGGGACGGCTGATCGATCGTAACGGGGGCACTAGGCCGGGGATGCGGAGGGAGGTTCCGGATGCCCCGGTTCCACGGTTGGCGTGATCGCGTGAAGAACGGTGCGGCCAGGTTCGGTGAACGCCGTGAGCGGGCCCAGGTGGGTCCTGCCGCCACGGATCGCGAGGTGAGGCAGGACCCGGCGCGGCCCACGGAGGTCCACCGGGCAGGCCCGCGCACCCCGGACCCTGCCGTCGCGGTGCCCTGGGGTGTACGGGTGGCGGCCGAGGCCGGCTGGCGGTTCCTGGTCCTGGCCGCCGCGGTGTGGGTGCTGATGCGGGTGATCGGCTCCGTACGACTGGTGGTCCTCGCCTTCGTCGTCGCGTTGCTGATCACCGCACTGCTCGAACCGACCGTCGCCCGGCTGCACCGCGGCGGACTGTCCCGGGGGCTGGCCACCGCGCTCACCGCGCTCTGCGGGTTCCTCGTGCTGGGGCTGGTCGCCTGGTTCGTCGTATGGCAGGTGCTCGCCAACGTCGACACCCTGTCCGGCCGTCTCCAGGACGGAGTCGAACAGCTCAAACAGTGGCTGCTCCAAAGCCCGTTCCACGTGACCGAGCAGCAGATCAACGATGTCGCCAAGAACCTGAGCGATGCGATCGGCACCAGTACGAGTCAGATCACCTCGGCCGGCATCCAGGGGGTCACCGTGCTGGTCGAGGTCCTCACCGGCATGCTGCTGACGATGTTCTCCACGCTGTTCCTGCTGTACGACGGCAGGCGCATCTGGGAATGGGCTCTCAAGCTGGTTCCGACCGCGGCCCGGCCGGGGGTGGCCGCGGCCGGCCCGCGGGCCTGGCGGACGCTCACCGCGTACGCGCGCGGGACGATGCTCGTCGCGTTCATCGACGCTCTCTTCATCGGGCTGGGCATCTACTTCCTCGGCGTTCCGCTCGCCGTTCCCATCGGTGTGGTGATCTTCCTCAGCTCGTTCGTGCCGCTCGTCGGTGCGGTGGCCTCCGGCGCGATCGCGGTCGTGGTCGCCCTGGTCACACAGGGCGTGTTCACCGCGTTCATGGTCCTGTTGGTGGTGCTCCTGGTACAGCAGATCGAGGGACACGTCCTGCAGCCGTTCATCCTCGGGCAGGCCGTGCGGGTCCACCCGCTGGCCGTGGTCCTGGGCGTTGCCACCGGTGGCCTGGTCGCGGGGATCGGCGGCGCCGTGGTCGCCGTTCCGCTGATCGCCGTGGTGAACGCGGTGGTCGGGCACCTCCACGCCGGTACAGGCGAGGGCGAGGAGGTTCAGGGTGCGACAACCGTTCCTGATGCCGCCGGTGACCAGGCCCTCCGGACTCCGTGCTGAACAGCGGGGACGTCTCGGTGCGCCTGTCCTCGACGGCCGGCCGGTGGCCGGACGCCCAGCACCGGATGCACGCGGCGAGGGCCAGACGGATCGTTGGCGCTGCGAGGCGACCGACCACGTCGTCCGGGTGGTCGCTGTGCCAGGAAAACAGGCCGTAGGACCCTGAGGTCGCCCAGGTCACTCAGCAGGTGGCCGACGAGCCACCGTGCTGTCTCGTCGGATTCGGGACGCGCTGCCGCACACGCGTCGAGATGCGCTTCGGCGAGCGCAGTTCAATGTGACCCAGATGACCGTCCGAGTCACTGATCGCGTCCTGCGCCTGCCCCAGCAGCCGCATCCCCTCCCGGGACAGGGAAATCGCATCCTCGGGCCGCCCAGACGCTGTCGGTGACGACCTTGCGCTGCCCTCCGAGCGCGGTGCGTGCAAACCCGACCCGGAGGTCATTCGCACTGCCCTTGAACGGCTCGGTGTGCACCCTGCCGAGGCGTTGATGGTGGGCGATCGCCCTGGCCACGCCGGTGCGGCCGTTGAGGCCGGGATCACGACGCTGTTTGGTCCCGCGAACTCCTCGGTCCGTGGAGCGCGGCAGCGGTCCGTCCGGGGCATGTGACCCCGGACGGACCGTTCTTCA
The DNA here is from genome assembly GCF_009498275.1 of Streptomyces fagopyri. Classification (NCBI taxonomy): domain Bacteria; kingdom Bacillati; phylum Actinomycetota; class Actinomycetes; order Kitasatosporales; family Streptomycetaceae; genus Streptomyces; species Streptomyces fagopyri. The sequence continues at coordinate 396,100 of NZ_CP045643.1, forward strand.
GGCGCGCGCGGTCCGCGGCTGTGCGTCAGCGCAGGCCGAACGCCCGGATCACCGTCTGGTGCACCGCGTTGCCCGCCGAGTCCTCGGCGCTCGCCCTGAGCGACACATAGGTCGCCTTCTTCGGCGCGTCCAGGCGGTACCGCCCGTCGTGATCACGCGTGGCCCGGTGCCACGTCGTGCCGCCGTCGTAGGACATGTCCAGGGTGACCACGCCGACCCTGCCCGCACCGACGACCCCCGGCAGCTGAGCGGCGGTGGCGGACAGGGTGTCGTGCCGCCCGGCCCGCCCGGCCGAGTCGGTGCCGACCTCGTAGTCGATCTGCACCAGCGGCAGCACCGCGTCGGAGCCGTCCGCCGTCGCCTTCGAGGTGAAGTCCCACTCGGTGCGCGTGCTGGAGGAGTAGGGAGTGAAGGACGCGTCCCGCTTGCTGGTGACGACCAGCCGGTACGGCAGCTTGCCGGCGCCGGGTGCGTCGCCCGAGACGTTGGTGAAGGTTCCTGTGCCCAGCTCGGTGGTGCCCTGGTAGAGGGTCTGCCGCTGCTCCGCTTGGCCGTCCAACTGGTTCATGCCGACGTGGTCGCGGCTGCCCCAGGCCGGGGCATCGATGTACAGGTGGTCACCCTTGCGCGTGGGCATGCTGTAGACGTCGTTCAAGTAGGGCCGTTCGATCGGCTTGAACCACTCCTCGGACTGTGTACTGCCCGCCCGGTATGAGGTCTTGGCTCCGGCTTCGAAGACCAAGCCGTCCGCGTACGCACTCTGGCTCCAGCTGTTGAAGCCCCCGGTGGAGACCCAGTCGGTGCGCTTCCCCCGCACCGGCTCCGGCATCATCCCTCCGATGGCCCAGTCGTTGTAGGCGGGCCAGTCGTACCGGAACTCGCCGCCGGTGTTTCCCGGGGCCGGGCTGTCGAAGGTCTCGTCGACCCGGGCCAGGTTCTTGGCACTGCCCTGCACCACCATGCGGCCGGGGATCTCGTTGTGCCAGGTCTGGTCGAGGTCGTAGACGTACGGACTCACGGGCGCGGAGCCGACCGTGACCGAAGCGCCCCGGGCCTGGGCCTGCCGGACGAGCTTCTCGCCCTCGTCGGTGCTGAGCAGGCCCACGTCGAGCCGGACGGGCGTCGAACCGAACGGCGCGTTGTAGCGGCGGAATCCGCGCCCGTCCACGTTGTTGACGACCAGCATGAGCTTGGCGCCGGCGGCGATCGCGGCAGCCGCCTGGTCCATGTCGGACACGTCGTCGTTGCGGCGTACCACAACGGCCTTGCCGCGCACGTCGAGGTGCGCGTAGTCGGTGCTCGCGCCCTGACCGGCGAAGACCAGGGGGAGTTTCACACTGCCCTTGCGCAGGGGGGTGACGCCGTCCTGGCGCAGCACGTCGGTGAAGTCGGTGGTCTTGGTGGCGACGGACAGCGCGGGCTGCTCCTTGCGCCAGCGGGCCGCCAGGTAGAAGTCGCCGTGGGTGACCTTGTGGGTGGTCGGCTGGGCCCAGAGGCTGTCGTAGTTGGTCTGGGTCTCCATGTAGTCCCGCCAGATCTGGCCGCCCATCAGGCGGGTGTAGTCCAGTCGCTGGTAGGTCGTCTCGGTCGGCTGAGGGGCCGTCATGTCGATACGGTGGATCTTGGACGCGTCGAGCGTGACGGTGGTGTCGCGGTCCAGGCGGACGTCGGGGTCGCCCAGCAGCGCCATGCCCCAGGAGTGGGGACCGTGGACGCCCTGCACCGTCTTGAAGGACAGCACCGAGTACACGTCGTTGGGCAGGTACATCTGCGCCGTGCCGGAGGCGTCGATCTCGACGAACATCGGGGAGTCGTCACCGGACCTGAGCAGTTCGACCACGCCGGACATGGGCCGCCCCTGGGCGTCCTTGAACGCCATGGTCAGCTTGTGCTCGACGTCCCCGAGCGAGACGGCGGTATGGGCCGCGACCTTCCCGGCCGCGGTCTTCGCGACGACTTGGCCGGTGTACCGTCCGTCGGTGGTGACGCCCGAGCCGTCGATCGTCACGGTGACCCCGGCGGTACCGTGTGCGGGCACGACCACCTTGGGGGCGGAGAGCCGGAACACGCCGGCCGGGGCGTGCGCCGCCTCGACGGTCAGCGCCAGGGTGACAGGTGTGTCCGTGGTGTTGGTGTAGGTCACCGGGCGCCGTACGCCGTCGGTGGGCTTCTGCGAAACCTGCGCGGCGTACGCGGTCGCCGTGGCGAAGACTCCGGCATGCGAGGCAGCGGCGACGTCGAGACGGCCGCTGCCCGCCTGGAAGGCGTCGTACTGCGGGGTCTGCCGGGAACTGCTGGCCAGCAGATCCTTCAGCTGGCTTCCGGTGAGGTCCGGGTGAGCGGCGGCCATCAGCGCGGCGGCGCCCGCCACGTGGGGTGTGGCCATGGAGGTGCCGCTCATCGTCTGGTAGGCGCCCTCGCCGTTGCCGTCGAACTGGGAGTTGGCCGCGAGGATGCCGACGCCGGGCGCGGTGATCTCCGGCTTCAGGGCGCCGTCCACGCGGGGGCCCTGGCTGGAGAATTCGGCGACGGAGTCGTGGGAGTCGACGGCGCCCACGGTCAAGGCGCCGCTCGCCGCGCCCGGTGCGCTGATGGTGTCGGGAGCGCCCGCGTTGCCGGCGGCGACGACGAACAGCGCGCCCGTCTCGGCGCTGAGCCTGTCGACGGCCTGACTGAGAGGGTCGGTCCCGTCGGAAGCCTGACCGTCGCCGAGGCTCATGTTGATGACCTTGGCGTGCTGGTCGACCGCAGCCCATTCCATGCCGGCCAGGACCCAGGAGGTCTGTCCGGACCCGGTGTTGTCCAGCACCTTTCCGATGTCGAGGCGGGCGCCGGGGGCGACGCCCTTCTCCTTGCCGTCGGAGGCCGCGCCGGTACCGGCGATGATGGACGCGACATGCGTGCCGTGACCGACGTGGTCGTCCGTGTTCTCGTCCGGTACGAAGCTCTGCCGGTCCGCGACGCGGCTCGCGAGGTCGGGGTGTCCCGCGTCGACGCCGGTGTCGAGGACGGCCACGTCCACGCCCTGTCCGGTGTTGCCGTCCGCCCAGACCTGGGGGGCGCCGATCTGCGTGGTGCTGTCGGCGAGGTCGGCGTGGACGAGGCCGTCCAGCCAGATGTGCTCGATCCCGCCGGCGAAGGCCGGTGCGGCGGCCTGCTTGCGGGCTCCGTCGGTCGTGGCCGGCTCGGCCACTGACTTCCAGAAGTCCGCGGCGTGCGAACGGTCCGCGGTGAGGGCGGCGCCGTTGATGCCGTCGAGGGTACGGACCCGGGTCGCCCCGTCGGGCAGTGCGGCGGCCTTGCGGCGCGAGTCGGCGGAGTGCGTGTAGGAGACGATGAGGGGCAGCCGGTCGCGGTGCGCGTCGTCGTACCCGTCGGCGATCATGGCCGTGATGTTGAACAGCTGCCGGTCCAGGGTGCCCTTGACCACGAAGGGCAGCACGGACTCGGGGAACACGTAGAGGTCGTCGCCCGACGTCAGGATGTGGGTCTGTACCGGGCGCCCGTCGGCACCGCGGACGCTGACGGTGCCTCCGGTCCTGCCGTCGGTGCCGGTGGTCTGTCGGGTGGTGACCACGTCACCGGTGATCAGTGTGACGGAGTGGTCGCCGGCGGGCACTCGGTCGGACGCGGATGCGGCGGTCGGGGAGTCGGCGGCGCCGGAGCGGGCTGCTGAGGGCGCCGAGGCCATCGCGTCGTAGGGGGCGGCCAGCGCGAGTACCAGAGCACCGGCGGCAACCGGCACACTCCAGCGTCTGCGGTGGTGTGCTTTCACAAGGTCTCTCCCGGCTCTGCAGTCCGGCAGAACACGCTCGTCCTCTGCCGTCCAAGTGGCGCCGCCTGCCCGGTCGTCGGCATCGAGGATGCTCGGAACCCGTCCACAGGTGGCGTGAATGTTCAGAGTGAAAGCTTGTGAACGAGGAATGTCTAGATCAAACTTGTGTCGTACATCGCCAGTTGGCGATTCGCGTCACGACCGCCCCGACTGCTCGCCGGGCGGTGATCGCTGGGAGGGCGTCCGGTGCTGAGCACCCTGGGGATCAGCGAGTTCGACGAACGGGTCTACCGCATCTATCTCACCAAGTCGGACCGGACGGCTGCCGAGATCGCCGAGAGCCTGGGCACCACGCCCAGCCGGGTCAGGCGCACGGTCTCCCGGTTGGTGGAGCTGGGCATGCTGAGAAGGGAAGGCCACGGCCAGTACCGGCCGGTCAGCCCGCACACCGCGCTGAGGGCACTCCTTGCCAGACGCCGCGCCGAAACCGAGGCGGCGTTCACCTCGGTGTGGGGCACCGTCGATGACCTGGCGGACGAATACCGCGCACGTCGGCTGCAGGAGGATCCCACCGGACTGGTGGAGGTGATCACCGGTGAGGCGGAGATCACCGTGCGCGTCGCCGAACTGATGCAGTCGGTGCGCACCCACTTCTGGGTGCTGGATCGACCCCCCTATCTCGGGTCCTACAGCACCGAGTTGGAGGAGGAGTTGACGATGGACCTACTGGGCCGCGGCGTCGACATTCGGTCGGTCTACACCCCGGAGGCACTGGCGCAGCCGGAGCGCTTCGAGCTGATCACCCACCTCGCCCAGATCGGCGAGCAGGCCCGCATCCTGCCGACCCTGCCGTTCAGACTGCGCATCATGGACCGACGCGTCGCGCTGGTCGCGCTGGTACCCGGCCGCTACGACAGGATCGCCGTCGTCCACCGATCGGGCCTGCTCGACGCGCTCCTCGAGTTGTTCGACTCCTACTGGCAGCGCGGCCAGTCCCTCGGTGCGGCAGCTCCGGCGACGCCCGACGGGCCGAGCGCGCAGGACCTCCTGCTGCTGAAGATGATGCAGGCGGGTTACAAGGACCACGCGATCGCACGGCAGTTGGGGACGAGCGCACGCACGGTGACCCGCCGCATCGCGACGATCGCGTCCGGGCTCGGTCTCGACACGCGCTTCCAGGTGGGGGCCGAGGCGGCCAAGAGGGGCTGGATCTAGACGTGGGCGTTGTTCACGTCCGCGTTCGCGTTCGCGCCCGAGTGTGTTGACGTCGACGATCTCCCCCGGGGATTCTCGGATCGGCCTGCGCTGCTACTCCGGCTGCCGCACCGCGACGGGTCCGAGCATGACCGCGATCGACGTCGACGGTCCCGACCCGTGTGGCGAAGGCCATCAACCGGTCGGTGGTGTTGTTCGCGCATGTCGGACGGGGTGGCCTCGGTGGGGCCCTCTTCGTCCAATTCGCTCGCTGCGGCCAGGCGTTCCCGGTTCCGCAGCAGGGTGTCCACGTAGGTCCGCAGGTCGGGCAGGCAGGACGGGTCGGTGCAAAAATGATCACAGTCCAGGCAACGCGAGGCTCAGGCACCACACCCAGGAAGGTCTCCCACAGTCACCCACCTCCCCCGCCCACGCCCACGCCCTGGAAACGAACTACCGGCACTCAATCCACCGTCGTGGTGGTCGTTGGCAGTCCGTTCGCGGATGGTCGGCCGGCGGCGCATGAGCCTGGCTCCACTCATTGGGACCTATTCGCAGCGATCACCTAGGCTGGCGCGGTGACTGATGAGCAGGAGCGGGTGCAGCCGTCGGGAGTATGGGCCACGGCTGTAGGGGTGGCCAGGGTACGGGCGCTGGAGAGCGAGCGGAAGAACGCGCTGTTCCGCGACCCACTCGCACAGGCCTTCGCCACCGCCGACGGCCTGTGGCCCTCCTCGCCGCCGCCTGGTGACGAGGCCGCACGACGACGCCGACTGGGCGTGGCGTTCTCCATCGTCATCAGGACGAAGTTCCTCGACGACCTGTTGCAGAAGGCCTCCGCGTCCGGGGTCCGGCAGGTCGTGCTGCTCGGCGCCGGCATGGACAGTCGGGCCTTCCGAATGGGCTGGCCCGAGGGCACCGGGGTGTTCGAGGTCGACACCGCCGCGCCACTGGCCTTCAAGGCTTCGGTGCTGCAGCACGAGCGGGCCGTCCCACGCTGCGAACGGATCACCGTCGCTGTGGATCTGCGTGAGGACTGGCCAGGAGCGCTGGCCGCCGCCGGGCACGACCCGGCGGTGCCGACCGTATGGATCGCCGAAGGACTGCTGATCTATCTGCCCGCGGACGCGGTGGAACTGCTGCTGGCCCGGATCAGCATGCAGTCGGCGGCAGGCAGTCGGATGGGGCTGACGTTGGGCTCACGCGGCGTGATCGAGCGCTTTGGCGCGGACGCCGTACCGGGATCGGCGGCGTCCATGTGGGTCTCGGAGACGCCCGACGACCCGGTGGCCTGGCTGGCCGGGCACGGCTGGGAGGCCGACAGCCACACCCTGCGCGAGCGCGCCGCCGCCTACGGCCGCCCGATCAGCACCCCGCCGCAGCACGAGGAGCAGCCCGGCGGACTGATCTCGGCGGTCCGCCGGTAGGACACGACGGCGGAACGGTCCGCAAGCAGCTCCTCAAATGAACGACCCTTGCCCGTGCCACCGTTCAAGCCTTGCTGATTGCACTGGTTCACGGAACAGCCGGCCGAGCCACGAAAATCGACATCAGTGATACCCACTTCACCCCCTTGAGCTCTGAACTGTGCAAGGAGAGCGGCGTAACGAGGGCCGCTGGTCGCCGGCCCAGCGCACGCCTCGGGTCCTTGGGCCGGCCTCAACACGACGCATCGGTGCCCGGCTCGCATTCCGGGGCCAAGGCCACGAGTTGCTCTCCGGCACGTCTGCCGTCGCCCAGTTCGGAGCGTCCAGCCGGGCTCGGAGCCCCTGGACGTGCACGACAGGTGGCACTGGGGTGCCTCGAACTCGCCGGACCACCGCATCGGCTGGGCGGTCACCGGCAGGAAACCACTACAGAACGCCCCTTGATCCCCGACTTCGGACCGTGGCGTGCAACGACCTGCCCCGGCTCCTCGACCAGGGCCCCGATGAAGGGGATGACGGTGCTGTCCGTACGGTAGAAGCGGCCTTGACGCAGAGGGCGTCAGCCTCGGTGCCGTCGTCCTGACCCAGTTGTGCATCCAGCGCATGGCTGATGACGCGTCGGACGCGGGCAAACCGTCGAGCCACATCCCAGTCGGCATGCCGGTCCTCGTCCAGATCGGCTTCGGCCACAGTCGAGACAGACAGCGGCTGCCCGGCATGGCTTCACCAGCCCACTCGACTCCCCTCGCTCCTACCCTTTGGCAGGCCGTCGCGCGCAGCGAGCGCGGAGGCCCCCGGCCGACGCGCCGCCGGAGACAGGCCGGGCCCGATCCCTCTATGCGCTCCTGTACACACCTCCCCTCTTCCTGTCTTCTTTCTCCTCCTGTCGAAGTGGATCCGGGGTGCGGAGAAGGATGTCGGGCTCGCTGGGGCAGCCTGACCAGGGCGGTGGCCCGCGCCTGTCCGGCGCAGAGTGCGGGAGGGCCGAGACAGTTGTCGGCGAAAAAACCCGAGGGGCTTTTTGGTCCGGTCGCGGGTGAGGTTTCCGGATCGAGGCATGCGCAGTCCCTCCGCACCCATGGAGCATGGTCAGGGGACGTCAGATGCAGGCGTTGGGCATGTCTACCAGAGCTTGCCGGTACAGATGTGCTGGATGGTGGACGCCAGTGCTTGTTTGAGCAGGTCGGCGTTCGCCTCGGCGATGGCGTCGAATTCCAGTAGATAGCGTCCTACGTGCAGGCCGAGCAGGTGGCTGGCGACCAGGGATGCGCGCAGTTCGGCGCGTTCCGGGTCGATGGCCGTGACGATCGGGCTGACGACGCAGGTGGTGAACAACTCCCGCGCCAGCGTGGCTGCTTCAGGACGTTCGCATGCCGCGTGCAGCAGAGTCAGGGCGGTATTGGGCCGGCCGTCCTGCTCCCAGGTACTGAGGAACACGTCGGCCAGGCGCTCGCCGATGTGATCGGGGCCCCCGGCGAGTACCTCGTGGACGACCGTGTCGGGGTCGAACGGCCATTCCACGGTGGCAGCCAGCAGGCCCGCCTTCGAGCCGTAGAAGTGCACGACCAGTGAGGGCTTGACACCCGCGTTCCTGGCGATCTCGCGCAGCGACGTACCCGCGTAACCCTTCTCGTCGAAGGCGGCTCGGGCAGCGGTGACGATCGTGGCACGTGTCGCCCCTCCGTCCCGCGAGCGGGTCACGCCGAGCGGCGGCGCTCCGGGCGGGTCCGCGTCGGAGAGTGGGGGGTTCACTGCTGCCATACGGGCAGTGTGACACCCCTCACCTGTACATGTACAACGCCTGTACAGTACAACTGTACATGTACAGCTAGGCGCACTTCCCGCGACCGCTCCATTACGGACCACGCGCTCGCCGCTGAATCGTCTCCCGCCTCGACGGGCCTCCCGCCTCGACGGGCCTCGCGTCTCGACGGGTGCAGCCGCCCCGACCGACGGCCACTGAGTCCGAGATCTCCCGAGGGGAACCCTCAGCGCGGCCGCGAGCCCGCCTCGGAGCACCGCACGAGCCGGCACCCCACCCGCACTACTGTACATGTACAGTAAAATCAATATGCCGAAATGTCCGATCGAAGGAGTCGCCGCATGAAGGCCATACCCACCGCCCTGGTCGTCCAGCCCGGCGAAGCGGCCGGGGCATCACTCGCGAACGGCGCGTTCGAGCTGCTCGCCGACGGAGGCGCCGTCAGCGCCAGCCGGCTCACCCTCACCACCGGAGCCGACGGAGCACCCCCGCACCACCACAAGCTCTCCCATGAACTCTTCTACGTCCTGGACGGAACGATGCTCTTCCGCCTCGGCGACACACTCACCACCGTGCGAAAGGGCGGCCTCGTCGTCATACCGCCCGGACTCCCCCACGTCTTCGGAGCAGCCGAGGGCGAGAGTGCCGACGTCGTCGTCGTACTCAGCCCCGGCATCGAACGATTCGGCTACTTCGAACAGCTCGCCGCCATCAGCCGCGGCGAGGCTGAATTCGCCTCACTCCTGCCCGAACAGAACCGCTACGACGTCCACTTCGAAGACCTCCCTGACTGGCGCACACCCTCATCGCGGTAATCCCAGACGCCGCACCACCGAAACAACGCCACGAAGTACCCGACCGGCATGACGCAACCCGCGGCCCGTCCGCCGCTCCCCGTGTGCGGCGGCGAATCCATCGCTGGGGCGGGCTGAGCTCGGAAGTCGAGGACGGCATGAACCCGCAGGTCATCGCCGACCCCAACGGCCGTCTCCCATGGGCTTCACCAGCCCTGGCCGGAGCCGCCCACGACGTCCGGGCCACACGGGACCGCGGGACCACGGCGTCATCGACGCCCTCGCCGAGGCCGGCATCGACTGCCGGGCGGACAAGGGTTACCAGGGCGCAGGCGGCACCGTCCGTCACCGATACCGCGGCCGATGGGGCGAGCTCCCCACCGGCCAACCAGCCGTCAACCGGTCCCACGCGAAGATCCGCGCCCGGTACGGAAACAGGGTCTGGTCGGAGTCCCCCGGCATGGTGAACGCCTAGGTGATCCGGGCCGACCAGGTCAACGAGGCGTATCAGCGTGTGCTCAAGAGCGACGTCCGGTACCGCTTCGTGATCGACACGGCCACGATCTGAACGACGGGCCGAAGTGGCCGCCCCGCCGGCGGCCACTCAGGGGGTGCCACCGGGGCGCCCCGCCAGAAGGCCCACGCGGCATTGAGGGGGCGATCCGACCGGTCGGCGGAATGACGGCCCGGTGATGAGGTACGCCCCGTCGACGACACCGCCCTGCTCGCCCTGCGCCTCACCCCGACCAGGCCCCGAACCGGGCCCACGTCCAAGACACCAACCTCATGAACAACCCGGCTGACAACCCCCACCACGGTCCAGTCGTCGTGCACCCGCCCTCCCCCGAAATTTCCGGTGCCGCGATCGCCGGACGCTAGGGCGCGGGCCGGGCGTCCTTCGGTGCGGGGGCGGGGCGCTGCTCAGACCGGGGCGCGGTCATGTCGAGCAGGAGCAGGGCGTCGTGGTCGGGGCTGCCGGGTTCCGCGGTGTAGACGCCGATGCGCTGACCCGGGGTGCCTTCGACGTGCAGTGACTGCGAGGTGAGGGTGACCGTTCCGACCTGCGGGTGGTGGAAGACCTTCTGCGCGGGCTTGCGTCCGGTGACCTCGTAGCGTTCCCACAGGCCCGCGAAGGCGGGGCTTTTGAGGAGGAGTTCGCCGACGAGGTTGGTGAGGTCGGGGGCGTCGGGGGCGGTGCCGGCGATGGCGCGCAGGCGGGCGACGCAGGCGGTGATCTGCCGGTCCCAGTCGGGGAAGAGATCGGGCGCGGCCGGGTGGAGGAAGAGGTAGCGGGCGAGGTTTCGGTGCTTGACCGGCCAGTCGTCCAGGCCCGTGTAGAGGGCGAGGCCGCCGGGGTTCCATGCGAGCATGTCCATGCTGCGGCTGATCACGTAGGCGGGGTTCGGGCGCAGTGATTCGAGCAGCAGCTTGAGGTGGGGGCGCACGGTGCGGCCCGGTGCGGGCGGCGGTTCGGAGACGTAGCGGGCGGCGCGGGCGGCGAGCTCGCGCAGGTGCTGGTGTTCCTGGTCGTCCATGCGCAGGGCGCGGGCCAGGGAGTCGAGGACGGCGGGGCTGGGGCGGGTCTCCTTGCCGCGTTCCAGGCGTACGTAGTAGTCGATGCTGATGCCGGCGAGGGTGGCCAGCTCCTCACGGCGCAGCCCGGGCGTACGGCGGATCCCGGCGCCGACGGTGAGGCCGACGTGTCCGGGGCTGGTCTGGGTGCGGCGGGCGCGCAGGTAACGGCCCAGTTCGGCGCCCTCGCTGCGCGCGCTCTCGGATGCCATACCCCCCAGTCTCACGCGTTCAGGCCCGGGCGCGCAGATCGGAGGGGGGCCCTGTCGTTACCCCTGAAGAGCCCGCCCTGCCACGAGCGGGCAACCGGGGCGAAGCTGAAGGAGCAAGACGCCGGTGCCCCGGAGCCGCTGCTTCGGGGCACCCCCAGATGTGGAGAGGACGAAATGCGGTACATCAAGCTGCGTGACCTGGAGGTTTCCCGGATCGGCCTCGGTGCGATGGGCATGTCCCACGGCTACACCGGCTCCGGAACGGATGACGCGGAATCGATCCGGACGGTGCACCGGGCGCTGGAGCTGGGCGTCACGCTCATCGACACCGCCGAGATCTACGGCCCCTACACCAATGAGGAACTGCTCGGGAAGGCACTGAAGGGGCGCCGGGACCAGGTGGTGCTGGCCACGAAGTTCGGCCTGGTCTCGCACGGCGGAGACGGCGCATGGAACCTGGACTCCGGCCCGGCCAATGTCCGCACCGCCGTCGAGGGCTCCCTGAAGCGGCTCGGCACCGACCACATAGATCTGTACTACCAGCATCGGGTCGACCCGAATACCCCGATCGAGGAGACCGCCGGGGCGGTCGCCGAGCTGATCACCGAGGGCAAGGTCCGGGCGTTCGGTCTCTCCGAGGCCGGTCCGGACACGATCCGCCGCGCGCACGCCGTGCAGCCGGTCACCGCGGTGCAGTCGGAATACTCCCTGTTCACGCGCGGCATCGAGCAGCGGGTGCTACCGGTGCTACGGGAACTGAATATCGGCCTGGTGCCCTTTTCTCCGCTCGGCCGCGGCTTCCTCACGGGCACGATCCACTCCACCGACCAGTTCGACGAAAGCGACTTCCGGCGCGACAACCCGCGCTTCACCGGCGAGAACTTTCAGCGGAACCTGGCGCTGGCCGACGAGGTCAAGGCCATCGCCGCCGAGGCCGGCGTCACCCCGGCGCAGGTCGCGCTGGCCTGGCTGCTCGCGCAGGGCGCCGATATCGCCCCGATCCCCGGCACCAAGCGCGTCATACGAGTGGAGGAGAACAGCGCCGCCGATGCCGTCACGCTGACGCCGGCACAGATCGACACGCTCTCCAGCCTGCCGCCCGCCGCCGGCGAGACCCACACCGAGGCCCAGGCACAGATGCTCGAACGCTGACCCCCTCACCGACGGCCGGCCCCGCCCCGGCCCCACCCGCAGCAACGCCCGGCCGCCGCAGGACGGCCCACCCTTTTCCCAGAGCAGGAGCACCTGTCGATGCGCGCAGCCGTGATGTACGCAGCCGGAGACGTCCGGATCGAGAACCGCCCGGATCCGAAGATCCAGTCCTCCACCGATGCCGTCGTCCGCGTCGTGCTGTCGTGCGTGTGCGGATCCGACCTGTGGCCCTACAAGTCGATGCCGGCCGTGGACGCGGGGCGGCCGATGGGCCACGAGTTTCTCGGCGTCGTCGAGGAGACCGGCTCCGACGTCTCGGGCGTCGCGGCCGGTGACCTGGTCGTCGCCCCGTTCACGTACTGCGACAACACCTGCGACTACTGCGTCCGCGGCCTGCACATCTCCTGCCGCAACGGCGGCCGGTACGGCTTCGACGGTGTGGACGGCGGCCAGGGCGAGGCGGTGCGCGTCCCGCAGGCCGACGGCACCCTGGTGAAGCTGCCGGTCACCGCGGACTCCGCGCTTCTGCCGTCCCTGCTGACCTTGTCGGACGTGATGGGCACCGGCCACCACGGCGCGGTCACCGCCGGCGTCGGCCGGGGCGATTCCGTGCTGGTGATCGGCGATGGCGCGGTCGGGCTGTGCGCGGTGATCGCCGCCAAGCGGCTGGGTGCCGAACAGATCATCCTCATGGGCCGGCACAGCGGCCGCACCGACCTGGGCCGCGCCTTCGGAGCCACCGACGTCGTCGCCGAACGCGGAGAGGAAGGCACCGCCCGGGTCCGCGACATCACCGGCGGCAACGGCGTGGCCAAAGTCATCGAAGCCGTGGGTACCCGCCAGACCCTGGAGACCGCTCTCGCGGCCGTCGACGACGGCGGCACCATCAGCCGCCTGGGCGTCCCGCAGTACGAGGACGGCCCCGTCGGTCCGTCCATGATCATGCGGAACATCACCCTCACCGGCGGCGCCAGTCCGGCCCGCGTCTACATCGGACAGCTGCTGCCCGACGTCCTGGACGGCACCATCACTCCCGGCCGCGTCTTCGACCAGACCTTCACCCTCGACCAGACCCCGGCCGCCTACCGGGCGATGACCGACCGTCACGTCCTCAAAGCCCTCATCACCCCCTGACCAGCGCGCCACCGGCCCCACTGCTCCCCCGTAAGGGAGGGTTCTGTGCGGCCGTCACCCTCAACAGCGGCGTCCAGATGCCGATCCTCAGGCTTCGGCGTCCATCGGATCCCGGCCGACAGGACCGAGCGGGCCGTCACCGAATCTCTCGCCGCCGGCCACCGACTGCCGGACACCGCGGCCGCCTGCGGCAGCGAGGAAGCCGTCGGCCACGCCATCAAGAACAGCGGCATCCCCAGCCGTGCGGGGCCGATGTCGCGGATCCGCGCCGGAAGCCGTCGCGGCCGCGTGGTTGGCCGTCCGTCAGAGCGGTGCCCTGCCGGGTGGCCTTACCTGCCCGACCCGTCGACGCCCGGCGTTGTCGAACACTTCTTCGTCACGAACCTGGTCGCCGGGCCACCGGGCCATTACCGTTCCCAGCCATGATCTTCGATGGCAGACCGGCGCACGACGCGACCGTTCTTCGGTACGGGCTGCGTCGTTTTCTGCACGGGCTGGTCTTCGATGTGGCGGCGATCAGTTTCGGGGTCGCCGGGATCTGGATGATGGTGGGGGACGGCGATCTCCGCGTCGGCGGCTGGACATGTGTGGCGGTGCTGCTCAGCGGCGGCGCCGTCGGCGTGGTGCAGGTCGTCCTGCACTGGCGGGCCCGCCGCTGGGTCACGGCCTTCGACGCGACCGGTTTCTGGTGGATCCGCGGCGAGGATGCCGCGGTGATCTCCTGGGACTCGCTGGCCGCGGTCGGCATCTACTGGGCGCGGCGTGGCAACGGCAGCGTCCACACGGTCGAGTTGTGCCCCAGCCGCGAGATCGACCGTGACGATCCGCTGCTGTGGCAGTTCGTCCGCGACACGGCCCCCCTTCGGTCCGGTCTGCCACGACTTCGCTATCGCGTCAGCGTGGACGAATCCCATCAGGCGTACGAGAAGGCTCTTCGGCAGTGGGCACCGCCCGAACTGTGGTTCGGGCGAAAGGAACAGCCGTCTTCCTATCGCGGGAAACCGGACCGGACGACACCTGGCACCGTGAACGGACGGCCGAACGAACCGACACGGTGACACACACCACGCTCGTATTCGACGAAGTCTCGTCACCCACCGTGGTCGACGGATCGGCGTAGTACGGCAGCACCGACCATGACCTGCATGTGGTGGACATCGCTTCCGGCAGCGAGACCTGGACATTTCCCACCGGCGACGAGGAGCAGGTCGACACGGGAGGCGCGCGCCACACGTGCGCACGCCTCCCGAAATGGCGCTGCTCAGCTGACGGTCAGGTTCTGTGCCACCGTGTTCGCCGCGAAGCCGTTGACGCCGAACAGGCCGCTCGGGTACGTGTCGTCGGTGGCGTCGATGACAGGATCGGCGCCGTTCGCGAACCACACCCTGATGCGGTTGCCGTCGGCGCGCACCTTCAGGTGATAGGTGCGCCCTTCGACTATGGGTGTCTTGAACGTCGCGATGTCACGGCCCGGACGCCACAGCTTGACGACACCGTTGGTGTCGATGTTCGCCGTGTAGCCCGCGCCGCCGGATTCGGCGCGGAAGGTGAGGCCGGTGGCGGTGCCGTTGGTGACGGACAGGTCACCTTCGTAGGTGAAATCTGCGCCGGTCCGGTCGCTGAGGTAGAAGCCGTCCTGGGCGCTGCGGCCGTGCAGTCCGTCGGGTTCGACGGTCCAGATGCCTCCATGCGGGGACCACCGTTCCGCGGGAAAGACGGCGAATCCGGTGGATCCGGTGTTGAGGTTCTGCACGGTGGCTGTGCCGCTGTAGACGTTCACACCGAACAGACCGCTCGTGTAGGTGGCGTCGGTGGCATCGATGACGGGGGTGGAGCCGTTGTCGAGCCAGACCCGGATGCGGTTGCCGTTCGTCTGCGCTTTCAGGTGGTGGGTGCTGCCGGCGGCGATGGGCGTGGCGTACGTGGCGATGTCTTTGCCGGGTCGCCACAGTTTGACGACGCCGCTGGTGTCGATGTTCGCCGTGTATCCGGCGCCGTCCGCGTTCGCACGGAAAGTGAGACCGCCCGCCCGCGCGGTGTCGAGGCTGATGTCGCCCTGGTAGGTCGCGTCATCTCCGTTGCTCGCGCTCAGGTAGAAGGCGTCGCCGGAGGCGGAGACCCGCTTGCCGTCGCTGACGTCGCTCCAGGCTCCGCCGGCGGCGTGCCAGGGGCCCTTCAGATTGCTCAGCAGTGTGGACTGGCCGGTGCCCCAGCTGGTGTTGAGGCGTGTGAAGGTCGCGCTGTCCAGGGTCACCTTGCCGCCGAGAGAGAAGAGACCGATGCCCTGACTGTCGGCGGACGAGTCGAAGTAGGCGTTGTCGGACAGGGAGTACAGACCGCCGTCGGCGAAGGTCTCCAACTGCCCGCGATCCACCAGGATGCGCATCGTGACCTTGCCGTTCCGCGGTGTGAGCGGCTTGCCTTGGAGTGTCTGGGCCTTGGTGTCGTAGGTGACGCGGCGGTCGGCGGTGCCGTCCGAGCGCGAGTGCAGGTCGAATCCGAACTGCGTGGCGGTGGCGCCCTTGACGTCGAACTGTGCGGTGAGTTCGTAGGTGTCGGCCTTCACGCCGTCGAGGAGATTGCCCCTTTTCGCGGTGTCGAGCGTCTTGTTCTTCCAGGTCTGGGTGTCAGAGGCGAGCGTCGACAGTTCGGTGACGGGAGTCCGGGTGATGCGGGGACCGTCGGGGGTGGTCACGAGGGCCAGGGTCGCCGGGAAGGTGGCGTTGCCGGTCCAGGTGCTTCCATAGTTGCCGCCCTGCCAGGCCATCTGCACCGTACGGCCGTCGGGTGTGTTCGTGAACGTCTGGGCCGCGTAGAAACTGCCGCCCGCGTACGTGCTGCCGAGATCCATCTGCTGCGGCTGCGTCCAGTCCGTGCTGAAGGTCTTTCCGTCGAAGGAACCGACGACGTACTGGCTGGAGGCGGACGTCAGTATCCACTTCTGCTTCCCGGCCCTGCCGTCGAGGTCGAGCGGGTACATGTCGGGACACTCAAACAGCCACGGCGCCGCGAAACGGCTGGCGAGCGTCCAGTCCAGGAGGTTGGGCGAGGTGTAGATGTTCACCCCGTTGCCGCCCTGCGAGGACCACACCACCATCGTCCAGCGTTGTCGGGCCGCGTCCCAGAACACCTTCGGGTCCCGGCTCTCGTCCGGGATGTCGATGACCTTGCGGCCCTTGTCGTACGCCTGGAAGGTCCGCCCGTTGTCGTTGCTGTAGAAGACGCTCACGCCGTTCGTGTTGGAGAACACGACGATCGGGTCGAGTGATCCGGTCTTGAGGCCGGACGTATTGTCCTTGTCGACGACACCGCCGCCGGAGAAGAGTGTGCCGGGGTGGACCCCGGGTTCCAGCGCCATCGGCTTCTGCGTCCAGTGGACCAGGTCAGGGCTGGTGGCGTGGCCCCAGTGCATGGTGTCCCAGGCCAGGCCGTGCGGATTGTGCTGGTAGAAGAAGTGGTAGACCCCGTTGGCGTAGACCAGACCGTTGGGGTCGTTCATCCAGCCGGACCGGGAGCTGAAGTGGAACTGACCCCGGTAGGGCTCGCTGTAGGTGGTCGACGGGTAGGGGAACTCCGGGTAGTCCTGCACGGTCCCGGCGACGGCCGGTGCGCCCGGCAGGATCGCGGCCAGGGCCGCGACCAGGGCGACGAGCAGGGTCCTGGCTCTTCGACGCATGTGAACCCACTCTCTGCGCTTCACGGCAGACATGTCATCGTTGACACTGTCATCGCTGACAGCCGATCGATGTCCGATGATGGGACCGAGCGGGCGACTCGTCAACGCTCGTGCACGACTTCGATCCGCCGGGCTGTCCGCCATCCGGTCCGTGCGACGACCGTGCTGCTCCCTCGCATCCTTGGGCCGCAACTACCCTGCGCACGCACGGACTTGCTTTCGCCGCATCCGATCTGCCCGCGCGGCCGGCTCAGGGCGCGGCGCAAGCGCGCGGCCACACGGAAGACCGGCGAGCGATCCGTCGCGCCCGTCGCTCATCCTGCGCTCCGTTTTCCCAACCGGCTTCCTGCACAAGGCATTGACGATGCCGGACTGGGCGTTCATCATCCTCCGCAGTGGGTGTCAACGTTGACATGTGACAACGTTGACAGCCCTTCGGCCGTACCCCCGCACTCCCGCAAACCGCGCGGATCCACCGTTCTGTCTGCCCGTAGGAGTCGTCCATGCTTCCCAGAACCCGTCCGGTCCTCGCCGTCGCGATAGCCTGCCTCGCCCTGTCCACGACGGCCTGCGGGTCCGGCTCCGGCGGTGACTCCTCGTCCGGGAAGGCCAAAGTCGGTCTCATCACCAAGACGGACACCAACCCGTACTTCGTGAAGATGCGCCAGGGCGCCGAGCAGGCCGCGAAGTCCGCGCACGTGGATCTGTCGACCGCGGCGGGCAAGTTCGACGGCGACAACGCCGGCCAGGTCACCGCTCTCGAGAACATGGTCGCCTCAGGCGTCAAGGGAGTACTGATCACCCCGAACGACTCGAAGGCCATCGTCCCCGCAATCGCCAAGGCGCGTGCCAAGGGAGTCCTGGTGATCGCCCTCGACACCCCGCCCGAGCCGGAGAACGCCGCCGACGCTCTCTTCGCCACGGACAACGTGAAGGCCGGCGAGCTGATCGGCGCATACGCCAAGACCGCGATGACGGGCAAGACCGCGAAGATCGCCACGTTGGATCTCGCACCAGGCATCTCGGTCGGCGTCCAGCGCCACGACGGCTTCGCGAAGGGCTTCGGCATCGGCTCGACCGATCCGTCCATCGTGTGTTCCCAGGACACTGGCGGCGACCAGGCCAAGGGCCAGACAGCCATGGAGAACTGCCTGCAGAAGGCGCCCGACATCAACCTCGTCTACGCCATCAACGAGCCCGCCGCGCTCGGCGCGTACACCGCGCTCAAGGCCAAGGGCCGCGAGAAGGACGTCATGATCGTCGCGATCGACGGCGGCTGTACCGGGGTCCAGGCCGTCAAGGACGGCAAGATCGCCGCGACCTCACAGCAGTACCCGCTGAAAATGGCCTCGGACGGCGTCAAGGCGATCGCCCAGTACGCCAAGGGCGGCAAGAAGGCCTCGGGTTACACCGACACCGGCGTGCAACTCATCACCGACAAGCCCCAGACCGGCGTCGAAGCCAAGGACACCGGCTTCGGTCTGAAGAACTGCTGGGGCTGATCCACGATGACCGCCCCCGCCCCGTTCACCGCAGGCGCCGCGAACCCGTTCGTCCTGCGCAGGCTGCTCACGACCCCGGTCGCCGGACCTCTCGTGGCCCTGGTTCTCGCCTCCGTCTTCTTCGCCATCGGTACCGACCAGTTCCTCTCCGGCGGCAACTTCTCACTGATCCTCCAACAGGTGATGGTCGTCGGCACGCTCGCCATCGGGCAGACGCTGATCATCCTCACCGCCGGCATCGACCTGTCCTGTGGCGCCGTCATGGCCTTCGGCAGCATCCTGATGGCCAGGCTGGCCGTGCATCAGGGATGGCCCCCGCTGGTCGCCGTCCTCGTCGGGCTGCTCGCCTGCGGTGTGTTCGGCCTCGCCAACGGCCTGCTCGTAC
Source organism: Streptomyces fagopyri (assembly GCF_009498275.1). Lineage (NCBI taxonomy): Bacteria > Bacillati > Actinomycetota > Actinomycetes > Kitasatosporales > Streptomycetaceae > Streptomyces > Streptomyces fagopyri. The sequence continues at coordinate 414,685 of NZ_CP045643.1, forward strand.
GCGCCGTGCCACTGCCGCCGTTCATCGTGACCCTGGGCATGCTCAACGTGGCCTTCGCCCTCACCCATATCTACTCCGAGGAGCAGACGGTGACCGGCCTGCCGGGACCGCTGACCGCCCTCGGCCGCACCTTCCCTCTCGGTAACACCGACATCACCTACGGCTCGCTCGTCACCGTGGCACTGTTCCTCGGTTTCGCCTACGCGCTCGGCAGCACTGCCTGGGGCCGTCATGTCTACGCCCTCGGCAACAGTTCCGAGAGCGCCCGGCTCACCGGCATCCGCGTCAACCGGCTGACGGTGAGCGTCTACGTCGTCGCCGGACTGGTCTACGGCATCGCGGCCCTCCTGCTCGTGTCGCGCACCGGCGTGGGCGACCCGCAGGCCGGGCAGACCGACAACCTGGACAGCATCACCGCGGTCGTCCTCGGCGGGACCAGTCTGTTCGGCGGACGCGGCACGGTACTCGGCACGTTCGTCGGCGTACTCATCGTCGGTGTCTTCCGCAACGGACTCCAGTTGATGGGGGTTTCCTCCGTCTACCAGACACTCGTGACCGGCGTCCTTGTGATCCTGGCCGTCACCGTCGACCAGCTCTCGCGGAAGGGAACACGATGACCGGCCAGGGCGTTCCCGGCGACAGGCCGGCCCCCGCCACCGCGCGCGGGAAGCACACAGACGCCGCGAACCACGGCGAGGCGCTGCCCGACGGGCCTCCCGGACAGGCAGGTTCGGCGGAAAACGAGCCCCAGCCGATGCTCAGCGCACGTGGACTGGTCAAGCGCTACGGCCAGGTCACCGCCATCGACGGCGCGGACTTCGACCTGATGCCCGATGAGGTGCTCGCCGTCATCGGTGACAACGGCGCAGGCAAGACCAGCCTGATCAAGGCACTCACGGGAGCGCTGGTACCGGACGCCGGCGAGATCCGGCTGAACGGCGAACCGATCCGCTTCGCCGGCCCCCAGGACGCCAGGGCCCGGGGCATCGAGACGGTGTACCAGGACCTGGCGGTCGCGCCGTCGATGGACATCGCGTCGAACATGTTCCTGGGCCGCGAGATCCGCCGCCGGGGAGTCCTCGGTTCGGTCTTCCGTCTCCTCGACAGGAAGACCATGCGCGAACAGGCCGCCGCGCACCTGGCCTCGTTGAAGGTCGGCATCGGCTCGCTCACGCAGCCGGTGGAGACACTGTCGGGCGGACAGCGCCAGGCCGTCGCGGTCGCCCGCGCGGCCGCGTGGGCGCGTAGCGTCGTGGTGATGGACGAGCCGACCGCCGCGCTCGGCGTCAAGGAGTCCGGCCAGGTGCTCGACCTGATCCGCCGGATCCGCGACAGCGGCGTGCCCGTGATACTCATCAGCCACAACATGCCTCATGTCTTCGAGATCGCGGACCGTGTCCACGTTCACCGGCTCGGCCGCCGGGAGGCGGTGATCAAACCGTCGGAATACAGCATGGCGGAGGTGGTCGCCATCATGACCGGCGCCCTGAGTGTGAGCCCGGACGGAGGTACCGTGGTCGCCGACAGTGACGCCGCGTCGGCTGCCGGGGTGCACGCAAGCTGACCGGAGGTCGCGGCACCGTGGGAAGCGAAGTCCAGAGAATCGGGAGTCCATGACACCGGCCCGCAGACCCACGCTCGCCGACGTCGCCCGCGAAGTCGGGGTCAGCGCCAAGACGGTCTCCCGGGTCCTCAACGAGGATGGTCCCAGCTCGCCCGACACACGCAGGAGGGTGCTGGAAGCCGTGGCGAAACTCGGCTTCCAGCCCAATCTGATGGCCCGGTCCATCCGGACCGGGGGGCCGGACACCACCGTGGGCCTGGTGGTTCCCGACATGAGCAACCCCTTCTTCGGCGCCGTCGCCAGCGGCATCGAGGACGCCGTGCGCACCCGCGGCCTGACCCTGCTGATGGGCTCGTCGCACGACGACCCCCATCGGGAACAGGCATTGATCGACACGTTCCTGGCACGCCGGGTGAGCGTCCTCATGGTGGCTCCGGCAGCGGGATCCGAGCATTCCCGACTCCAGGTACACCGGGCGGCGGGTATGCCGGTCGTCTTCCTCGACCGCCCGGGTACCGGTCTGACGACGGACACCGTGGTCAGCACCAACCGCTCCGGCACCCGAGAGGGCGTCGCTCACCTCATCGCCGGCGGCCATAGCCGGATCGGGTTCGTCGGAGACCTGCCGACCAGGCTCTACACCCGGCGGGAGCGCCTCGCCGGTTACCGAGAGGCGCTCGCCGACGCGGGTCTCTCGCACGACCGCGCTCTGATCGCAGACGCCCACGACCCCGAGACCGCAGCCGAGGCGACGGCACGGCTCCTGGACCTGCGGGACCCGCCGACTGCCCTGCTGTCGGGCAACAACACCATGACGCTCGGAGTGCTGACCCAACTCGCCCGCGGCGGGAGCAAGGACATCGCGGTCGTCGCCTTCGACGACGTCCCGATCGCGTCCATCCTCGAACCGGCCCTCACCGTCGTGGCCCAGAACCCAACAGCCGTGGGCGCGACCGCGGGAGCCATCGCGATCAGGCGACTGGCGGGGGACCGCGCGCGGGCACGCACGGTCTTGGTGGAGACGCATCTGATCCTGCGCGGCTCCGGCGAACTGGCTCCGCGGCCCGGCCGGTGATGAAGAGAGACGCCCCTGAAGTGGTGGAGCAGGGCAGATGTCCGAGGCCGGCCGGCCTCGGCCCCGCGGAAAGGACACCGTTGAATTCCCTTACCATCGCGTCATTCTGACTCTACGGAAGCGAGGCCCTCTCGCGATGGACAATCAGCGGCGTATTGTTCGTCCACGCTGAGAACCTCATGGCGGCGAGCACGCGGAACTCCGTCGCCGCCACCGGACTCCTGGACCAGGTCACCTCCGAACACCCGGGCACCGCCAGGTGCGGATCGACGGCGGATGCCGTCAGCACCTCGCCAAGTGCCCGGCCGCCCCTCGGCATCGACCTGGCAATCACTCGACGCAAGCCCCGGACCAACGGAGCCATGACCGACCTCATGGCCCGCCGCCCCACCAACGAGAACAGCGTCTCCTGCCGCGACCGGACCCCGCAGAACAAACGGAAGATTCAGGATGAAACAACGAGAGAAGACGATCTCTGTGTGACGTGACGCCGTCCGGCAGGCACCGCGCGTACCGCATCTTCCGCACATCTACTTATCCATTCCATTTCTCAATGCCATAGCCGGCAACTGTTGGACTTACTAATCGATGATTCCTAGGCTCGGCCACGCAGACCTCCCGTGCGGGAAGGCCTCGACCACTTGTCTTCCACATCCGGAGGAGACGTTCGATGAAGCAACGCACGATCGGCGGACGGACGGTATCGGCGATCGGGCTCGGCGGCATGCCGATGTCCATTGAGGGCCGCCCCGACACCCGCAGATCGATCGCGACCATCCACGCCGCGCTCGACGCCGGTGTCACGCTCATCGACACGGCGGACGCGTATCACCGCGACGCCGGCGAGGTCGGGCACAACGAGGAGCTGATCGCCCGGGCTCTGCGCGCGTACGGCCGGGGACCGGACGACGTGCTTGTCGCGACGAAGGGCGGCCACCTGCGGCCCGGCGACGGCAGTTGGACCGTGAACGGCGATCCGGCCCATCTCAAGCAGGCCGCCAAGGAGTCGGCCAAGCGTCTGGGCGTCGAGGCGATCGGCCTCTACCAGTTCCACCGCCCCGACCCCCGCGTCCCGTACGCCGACTCGATCGGTGCGATCCGTGACCTGCTCGACGAGGGCGCGATCCGCATGGCGGGCATCTCGAACGCGACCGTGGACCAGATCGACGAGGCCAACGAGATCCTCGGTGGTCGGCTCCACTCGGTACAGAACCAGTTCTCGCCCAGGTTCCGTTCAAGTCTGCGCGAGTTGGAACACTGCGACCGACTGGGGATCGCGTTCCTGCCCTGGAGCCCACTGGGCGGCATAGCGAACGCGCCCGAACTCTCGGCGCGGCACACCGCTTTCCGGGACGTCGCGGACGAAGTGGGCGTCAGCGTCTACCAAGTGACCCTGGCCTGGGAGCTTGCCCTCGCGCCCGTGGTGATCCCGATTCCCGGGTCCTCTCGCCCCGAAAGCATCCGTGACTCAGCGGCCGCCACCGACGTCCATCTCAGTGCCGAGCAGATTTCCCGCCTGTCGGCGGCCTGAGGCACCCAGCACCGGCACGGCATACTACGTACGGACAAGGACCCGATCGTGAAGACTTTCAAGCTGCCCGGCACCGAATTGGTCGCCCCGAACATCGTGCTCGGCCTCATGCGCATCCAGGAAAAGAGTGACGCGGAGGTACGAGAGCTCCTCGCCACCGCGATGGACGCCGGTATCACGTTCCTCGATCACGCCGACGTATACGGCAGCGAACTGCACGGCTGCGAGCGGCGTTTCGCCGAGGCGATGCGGCTGAGCCCCTCACAGCGCGAAAAGTTGATCATCCAGTCAAAGGCGGGCATCGTCCGCGAAGGCCCGTACTTCGACTTCTCCTACGAACACATCATCGAGTCGGTGGACGGTTCACTCAAGGCTCTTGGCACCGACTACCTCGACATCCTGCTGCTGCACCGTCCCGATGCCTTGGTCGAACCCGAGGAGGTCGCGCGTGCGTTCGATGAACTCGCCACGGCAGGCAAGGTAAGGGCGTTCGGCGTCTCGAACCACACCCCCCGGCAGATCGACCTGCTGAAGCGTCACGTCAGTCAGCCGCTGGTGATCAACCAGCTCCAGCTGTCGATCACGCACGCCCCGCTCATCGCGCAGGGCGTCGCAGCCAACATGCAGGGCTTGGACCAGTCGGTCAGCCGCGACGACGGGCTCCTGGACTACTGCCGCCTGCACGACATCACCGTGCAGGCCTGGTCACCCTTCCAGGCCGGTTTCTTCGACGGACCGTTCCTGGGCTCGGAGCGCCACCCTCAGCTCAACGCCGTCATCGACCGCCTGGCGGAGAAGTACGATGTGCCTCCCCTGGCCATCGCGACAGCCTGGATCACCCGGCACCCCGCACGGATGCAGGTGGTCATCGGTACGACCACACCGCAGCGCGTCGCGGACGCCGCCCTCGGATCGGACGTACCACTGACCCGTGCGGAATGGTACGAACTGTTCCGCGCCGCGAACTACATCGTGCCCTGACCGCGGACCCAACCCGCCCGATCCGGCGTCCAAGACCGCCGCGATCATTCGCAGGGCCCATCGGGGGATGTTCGCGAACTCGACGTCGTCGGGGAGTGTCTCCTGTGGGCCCGCGCCTTCCACCACGCCCACGTCCGGCCGTCCGCGCCCGGTAATGTGCGCGACTGCGACACCCTGCCGCGCGGCGGATACCTGTGAAGGGAGAAGGCGGCATGCGTCTGGGCATCACGGGCCACCGAGGCCTGTCCGCGAAGGTCGAAGCCCAAGTGCGCGCCGAGCTGGCCAAGGTGGTCGATGCCTACGACGCCGAGGACCTGGTGGCCATCAGCTGCATCTCCGACGGACCTGACGTCTGGTTCGCCCAGGCCGTCCTCGATCACGGTGGCCGGCTGGAGGCCGTCATCCCAGCGGCCGAGTACCGCGAGAACCTGCCCGCCTGGCACTACCCGGTGTACGACGAACTGATGGCGCGGGCCGTCGACGTTCATCACACCGGCATGAAGGAGTCGACATCGCAGGCCCATCAGGCGGGCAGCGAGATCGTGGTGGGCCTCGCAGACCAACTGATCGCGGTATGGGACGGGCGACCTGCCCGCGGCTACGGCGGCACCGCGGACGTCGTCGCGTACGCGCACAGTGTCGGCCTTCCCATACGCGTCATCTGGCCCCACGGCGCCACGCGGGACTGATTCACCGAAGTACGCGCAGCGGGAGAGAGGCCCTCCCCTGCTGTGGTCGCCGCAGGGCGCTCCAGACCAGCCATGGCCGTCCCGTCTCGTTCCATTCCGTTCCGTTCCGTTCCGTTCCGGCAGATCGGGACCTGCAGCAGCCACCAGCCGCCAGCCGCCAGCGGGGACGCGGTTCCCACGTTGTTCGTGTTCTCCGGCACGTTCCTCAACCGAAGGTGTTGCACCGGGCGACGCTGCCGGAGCCGTAGCCGGTGGAGAACCACTGTTGGCGTTGACTCGCGGAGCCGTGGGTCCAGGTGTCGGGCGTGACCTTGCCCTGGTACCGCTCCTGGATGCGGTCGTCGCCAACCGCGGCGGCCGCGTCCAGTCCGCGGTTGATGTCGTCCTGGGTCAGCTCGGTGATCAGTGGCTTTCCGCTCCTGGGATCACGTGTGGTGGTGGCGTGGTGGGCCCACACTCCGGCGTAGCAGTCCGCCTGGAGTTCCAGTTTCACCGAGCCGCTGTTCTGGCCCTGACCACTGCCCCGTGAGATCGTGCCGCTGAGGTCCTGGATGTGGTGCCCGTATTCGTGCGCGATGACGTAGGCCTCGGCGAAAGGCCCGCCCTTGGCACCGAACTTGCCGCTCAGGTCGTCGAAGAACCCGAGGTCGAGGTAGACCTTGTCATCGGCGGAGCAGTAGAAGGGGCCGACGTCGGAGGTGGCGTTCCCGCAGCCCGTGTTCACGCTGCTGGTGAACAGGAACGTCGGGGCCGGCTCGTAGGACTTGCCGGCGGTCGTCTCCGTCTGCTTCCAGAACGCCTGGACACTGTCGACCACGGCGACGATCCGGCACTCTTCCTTGCGGTTGGCATCGGCCCCGGTCCGGCAGTTGGCCGCCAGGTCGGCGGCGGACCTCCCCGATCCGGTACCGGTGCCCGGTGCGGAAGCGGTGCCGTCCGAGCCGAACAGGCCCGGGTCCACGCCGAAGACCACCGATGCGACCAGCACCAGGAGCCCGACCACTCCACCGCCGACGGTCTTCCCGCCGCCGGGTATGCCGCCCAGCGCTCCGCCTCGATTGTCCTGCACCTCGGACGTGTCCAGGGCAGCGTCGTCGTCGAATTGCATTCGCTGACTTTCCCTCAAGCAGCGCGTCGGCCCGCCCCGCGTCGTGACGCTCGCCTACCCCGTGAAGGCGGATTCACATCCGGTCCGCCGCGGGCCGGTTGGGCAGGGCTTCGCTGTGAGCCGGCGGATGAGGGGGCCGATCACCGCGGGGTGATGACCGTTTCGAGACGGCGAGTGCGGATTTCGTGGTCGCGGGTACGCCGGCCGAGGCGGATGAGCCGACCGCAGGTCCGCTCGACCACCCAGCGCCAGGGAATCACCGTGAATTCCAGCCGGATTCCCGCACGGGGTGCGGATCAGCGGGCGATCGAGATCGCGAAAGGCGTGAATCCGCTGGACCGCATCACGTGCGGAACGAACAGGATCGCGGCTTCCGTCGCGCGGGCGGTCCGGATCCCGCCGAGGTCAGTGATCCACTCCTTGCGCCAGCCGAGGTCGGTGAGCAGTTCGCGGACGGTCTGCTTGGCCTGCGGGTCGTCGCCGGAGAGGAAGACGTCGGGCGCCTGGGTGAGCACGGCCGGCGCGGTCATCACCGGGAAGAGCATGGTGTTGAGGGTCTTGACGACGCGCGTCTCGGGGAGTGCTTCCTGAAGTTGCTCGGCGAGGCTCGAACCGGGGTAGATCAGGTCGCCGGGCAGTCCGTCCGGTCCGTCGACGGTGGCGTTGGAGACGTCGACGAGGATCTTGCCGCGAAGTTCCACGCGCAGGGCGACGAGCCGGTCCAGTGAGCCGGCGCCCGGGGTCGCGTTGATGACGATCCGCGCCGTCCGGGCAGCGTCGGCGGCGGCGCCCGGCGCGCGGTCCGCCACGGTCACCTCATGCCCTGCCCGGGTGAGTGCAGTGGCCAGGTTGCCGCCGACGCGGCCGTTTCCGAGAACTGCGATCGTGGTCATGATGATCTGGTCCTTTCCGTGCGTGCGGGTGGTGGTGTGCGGTCAGCGTGAGAGCGTGGCAACGGCCTCGGCGTGGACGCCGGGCGCGGCTGCCAGGAGGCTCTCGCTCCGCGGGGTCCAGGGGCGGCCCTCGGCGTCCGAGATCCGTCCGCCGGCCTCGGTGACGAGCAGCGCCCCGGGCAGCAGGTCAGCGCGGGCGCCGGCGAACTGCCAGAAGGCGTCGATCCGGCCGGCGGCTACGTTCACCAGGTGCAGGGTCGCGGGCACGGCGGTGCGGACGACGAGCGCGTCGAAGAGCATCGCGGTGATCGAGGAGCCGACGCGCCGTACGACCTCCTCGTCCTCGTCCGGCCGGGCCTGGCTGGTGGCCACGATGCTCAGGCCGAGGTCAGCGGCCCGGGAGACGTGCAGCGGCCTGCCGTCGAGGTGCGCGCCCCCGCCGGTGAGCGCGGTGTAGGTCTCGCCGGTCAACGGCAGGTGGACCACGGTGAGCACCGGCTGGTTGTCGCGCACGAGCGTGGCGGTCACCGCCCACTCCGGCAGGGCGTGCAGGTGGTTGACATTGCCCTCGGCCGGATCCACGACCCACCATTCGCCGGACGGCAGCGCCCCGCCGTCCAGTTCGTCCTCCACCCAGCCGGCGCCCGGACGCAGGCGTGTGAGACGGGGGCGCAGGATGTCGAGGGCCGTGTCGTCGTTGGCGGCGAGCGCGCGCATCAGCTCTTCGCGGGTCTGGTAGCGGACCACCTCGCCGAAGCGCTCCCGCAGCGCCGAACCGGCCGCGCGCACGGCGGTCACGGTCTGGCCGAGCAGGTCGGCGTCGGAGGCGGGGGCGTCGGTGGTCTGAAGCGTTTCGGACATGGTGGTGCTCCCTGGTGAGGAGGGGATGAGGCCGGCCGGGCCGAGCCGCCCGTTCCGTCTTGCGCTCTCATCTCGAAGGTATACAGCCACCCGATTAACTTCAAATGCATGTCAAGCACGACTAGGATTACTCAAATGCAATTGGATTTGAACCTGCTCGCCGCGCTCGACGCGCTGCTGGAGGAGGGAAGTGTGGCCGGGGCGGCCGCGCGCCTGCACGTCACCGCCCCCGCGATGAGCCGGAGTCTGGGTCGAATCCGGCGCACGACCGGGGATCAGATCCTGGTGCGCACCGGCCGCACGATGACCCCGACGCCGTACGCGATCGCCGTCCGGGAACAGGTGCATGAGCTGCTGCATCAGGTCCAGGGAGTGCTGGCACCGAGCCACGAACTCGATCTGGCGACGTTGGAGCGCACTTTCACACTCCGCTGGCACGATTCACTGGTCGCCTTGAGCGGCCCCGCACTGCTCGCGGCCGTCCGCGAACAGGCGCCGGGTGTGCGCTTGCGCTTCGTCGCGGAATCGAGCATCGACACACCCGAGTTGCGCCGCGGCGAGGTCGACCTGGAGGCGAACGCCAACCGCCCGAGCGCACCGGACATCCGTGCCGAGAGCGTGGGCGAGACCGGCCTCGTCATCGTCGTGAGGCAGGGGCACCCTCTCGCGCGCGTCAAGACCGTCACCGCGAAGCAGTACGCCGACGCCGAGCACGTCACCGTCTCGCGACGCGGAAACCTCAGCAACGCCGTCGACGCCGCCCTCGCACAACTCGGCCTGACCCGCAGCGTGGTGGCGACCGTGCCCACGGAAGCGGCCGCGCTGGAGTTCGCGCGCGGCTCCGATCTCCTGATCAGCGTTCCCGAAGCCACCACCCGGTCCGCAGTCGCCGACCTCGGCCTGACCGTGCTCCCCCTCCCGGTCGAACTACCCTCGGCACCCGTGTACCTGTCGTGGCATCAGCGCTACGACACCGACCACGCCCACGCCTGGCTGCGCGGGCTGGCACGCACCGCGCTGAGCGTTGTCCCGTGATCGCCCGGCGTCCGGGCAGGGTGAAGCTCCTCGATCCGGCACTTGCGACGCACACATGTCCTCCACCCCGACACCGCTCCCGGCGCGTGTGCGTCATGCATGAATGAAAGTATTTGCAGTACTTTCATGAATTTTCATAGCTATTGTCAATGTATGTCTCGGGTAAAGGTGGCACTCTCGGTCGGCTCCGGAATCAGGGTGGAGCCGGCCGGGCAGGCGGTGACCGGTCGGGTGTCCGGTCTCCAGGAAGGTCGGTGACGGTCGTGGTGTCTGCCGCGTCGGGCTCCGTACAGGACTGGAAGAAGTTGGCCCGCCTCTTCCGGCGCCTGGTGACGGACGCCGACGCGTCGAGCGCCATGCTGTTCCTTCTGCCGCCCGAGGAGCCGGTCCTGCGGTTGGCGATGCTGTACGGAGCGTCCTGGACCGTCGTCTCCCCCTGGGCACGAATCCATGTGGAAGAGGCGATTCCGGCCGCAGACGCGACGCGCGAAAGGCGCACGGTCTGGGTCGGCGACCCCGAGGAGCTGGCACTCCGCTATCCCCGGCTCGCCCTCATGGTTCCCGACCACGCCGTGGCGGCTGCCCCGGTCGTCGCCGGTGAGGTCGTGCGGGGTACCGCCTGCCTGCTGTGGCCTCCGTCGCACCCCACGCACCTGAGCCCGCGCGAAGAGGGGGCGATCGAGGCGTTCTGCCACCGCGCGGGCCTGTTGCTGGAGCGCGCGGCACACCGGGGACAGCCGCTATTGCCCGGCGAGCGTCCCATGGCACTGCCTGCGGAACGGTCCAGCACTCCCGACCACGCCGGAGCACTGGCGGCCTACGACTATGCGGTGCGGCTTCCCGGGGCGATGTCCCTGGATCTGGAAGGCCGGATCACCTTCGCGAGCGATGCGGCTAGCGACCTGCTCGGAGTGGGCGCGGCCGACCTGCTGGGTGCACGACCCTGGGAGCGTCTGCGGTGGCTCAGTGGTCCCGACTTCGAGGACCGGTTCCGTGCCACGGTCATCGGCCACCAGCCCGCTCGTTTCACCGTCACCCGCACACCCGATAGGTGTCTGTCCTTCGAGCTCTACCCAGATGCCTCCGGTGTCAGCGTCCACATGTCGGCCCTCCCCCAGACGTCACCGGCCGGTCAGCGCCGACCCGCGCCGCCTCTCGTGGAGCCCACGGAGATCAAACCGTTCCACCTGTTGATGCACCTCGCGGCAAGCCTCACGGAGACGGTACGGGTGAGCGATGTCGCCGAGACCATCGCCAACCAGTTCCTTCCCGCCTTCGGCGCCGCGGGCCTGATCCTGATGACCGCGTCCGAAGGTCGACTGCGGGTCGTCGGTCACCGCGGCTACGACACCGCCTTCCTGTCCCTCTTCGACGGCCACTCCCTGGCCTCCGACAATCCGCCCGCGAAGGCCCTCGCCGGGCACAGCCCCATGTTCTTCAGCAGTTTCGCCGAGTTCCGGCAGACCTACCCGGACGCTGTCCAGTACGACACCAGGAGCGCGTGGGCGTTTCTGCCGCTGGTCATCCGCGGCCGGCCGGTGGGAATTCTCGTACTGTCCTTCGACCGGACCCGACAGTTCCCGACGACGGAGCGCAATCTCCTGATGTCAGTGGCCGGACTGGTCGCTCAAGCCCTGGACAGGGCCTGCCTGCACGAAGCCAGGGACGATCTCGCCCGCACCCTGCAGACCGGTCTGCTCCCGCAACGACTACCCGCTGTTCCCGGCTTGCGGACCGCCGCCCGCTACCTGCCCGCGGCTCACGGCATGGATGTCGGAGGCGACTTCTACGACCTCATCCGATGCGGCACCGCAAGCGTCACAGCGGTCATCGGAGACGTCGAAGGCCACACCGTCCGCGCCGCGGCCCTGATGGGCCAGCTGCGTACCGCCGTTCACACCCACGCCGCCGTGGGCATGCGCCCGGACGATCTCCTGACCCGCACCAACCAGGTGATGTGCGACCTCGATCCCGGTCTCTTCGCCAGTTGCCTCTGCATCCAGCTCGACATGGTCCGGCGCCGGGCACTCCTGGCCACGGCCGGACACCCGCCGCCACTCCTGCGCCGTCCCGACGGCCGTACGGAAGTCCTCGTAGTGCCCCCGGGACCACTGCTCGGCATCGCCGCCGACGCCGACTATCCGGCAGTGGACCTTGCTTTGTCCTCAGGCGTCACTCTGGCGCTCTACACCGACGGGCTCGTCGAAGCACCCGGCATCGACATCGACGATGCCATCGGCGCCCTCGCCGACCGACTGGCCCAGGCCCCGAACGACGACGTCGAAGGCCTCACCGAGACCCTCCTCCACCATGCCTCGCTCAAGCCGCGCACCGACGACATCGCCATACTGCTGGTCCAGGTCACGAACTGATCCACGACTCCGGTCAAGCCCGCCCACGTCGGCCGACGTACAGAGGCGCCCGTCCAGGTGAGCCAGTGGCCCACCCGGCGCGGTGCTCGGGCAGGTCGGGATGCGACTGGAGCGGGGCTGCGCACCGACCGTGGGCCGGCCGCTCGTTGACCCGCCAGGTCGTCGGGTCTCCCGGCCCGCCGGTGTCGATCACCCGCGGGCCGGCCTGCCGCACCGCGCGGGGGATGATGGGGACGGAATGACGGAACGCGAGGTCAGGAGCTTCCATGGCGAAGCCGGTTCACCAACCCCGTGAGGATGCGGAGTTCGATTTCATCCTCAGGATGAGCGCAGTCCCGGTCCTCGCGTATTTCACTGGGACATGGCCCAAGGCAATCGAACCCTGCCGGGCGATGGACCTCGTCGTGGGCGACATCGCCGACGAGTACACAGGCCGCCTGACGGCCGTCCGTACCGACATCACGCGCTGTCCGGCCGCAACCCGGCGGTACGGGATCACCGGAGCCCCCTCGTACGTCCTGCTGAAGGAAGGAGAGGCGGTGGCACACGGCACGGGGTCCCTGACCATCGCCGAGGTGCGGGGGGTTCTCGACGGCCACCTCTGAGCGGCCGCCGTGCACCGCGGCCGCGACGCCCGTACCGGCTGGGAGCGTCAGAGGCAGTCAGGGCTCATCTGCGTGATGGCACTCGGCGCGTTCTGGACACAAGGCCTTGGATGGCACCCGAGCGAGTGTGCGGGGTGGGCTCCGGGGCCGGAATGCGGGTGAGCGAGAAAACCCGGACCGCCGGATGTCGCGAGGCGTAGAAGTCGCCCTGGCCGTCATCGCCGGGGATGGTATCCGGCTGTGGGTCAGCCGGTTGCGGGCTGTCGGAGTTCGCGGCGGGTGGTGACCCAGTGCCCGGTGACGAAGACCTGGCCCGCCGTCGAGACCTCGCGTACGGCGAGTGCGGTCGAGGCGTCCCGCACGGCCTCGGTCACCGCCGGCGGGACCACCGCGTCCGCGCCCGCGAGCACCGCCCGCCCCACGTACCCCCGCAGCGACTGAGCTCCGTATCCGAAGGTGCAGCTCAGCATTTTTGCGTGACTGCATGTTTGCCATACTGTATGAATTATGGACGCTGGAGCACCGAAGCCGGGACTGCGGGATCGCAAGCGGGCCGAGACTCGAGCCCGTATCGAGGCGGCGGCGGTCGAACTGGTTCTGAGCGACGGACTGGAGGCGGCCACGGTCGACGCGATCAGTGAGCGCGCCGACATTTCGCCCCGCACCTTCTTCAACTATTTCGAGAGCAAGGACGCCGCCGTTCTCGGTGTGCGACCGAAGCAGGCCGACGAGGACGTGATGACGGCGCAGCTCTCGAACGTCGACGAGCTGGACCCGGTGGTAGCGGTCATCCACGTGGTGATGGCGACGATGGGCATCACGGAGAGCGTGGAGGCCGGACTGCACCGCCGGCGCCTCGAAATCATCCGCCGGTACCCGGACATCGTCGCCGGCCAGTTCGCCCAGCTCAACGCACGCAGGGACCGGCTGGCCGGACACGTCAGCCAGATCCTGGCGCGGCGCGCATCGCGCGGCGGCGAGACCGGCCCCGACAGTCAAGCTCACGGCGCCATCGTCCTGGCGCTGTGCGCCAGCGCGGTCCGTTCCGCCGTCCTGGACTGGGCGGAGAACGCCGAAACCGGCGAAGACGCACCAGGGCCGGGAATACGGGACGCCGAAGTCATCGAGCAGCGCGCCCTCGCACTTGTACGCACCACTCTCAGGAGACTTGCATGACCAGCACCATCAACCCGGCGCCCGCCGGACAGCTCGCCGGCAAGGCGTCCGGCGGAGAGAGCCGACGCGGCATCTGGCTGGTCTTCTCCGGGCTGATGGTCGCGATGCTGCTGGCGTCGCTGGACCAGACGATCTTCAGCACCGCACTGCCCACCATCGTCGGTGAGCTCCATGGCGTGGACCACATGCTGTGGGTGACCACCGCCTACATCCTCGCCTCGACGATCATGATGCCGGTCTACGGCAAGGTCGGCGACCTCATAGGGCGCAAGAGCATCTTCATCGCCGCGATCAGCCTGTTCATGGTCGGGTCCGTGGTCGGCGGTCTGGCCGACAGCATGACCGCGCTCATCATCGGCCGCGCCATCCAGGGTCTGGGCGGAGGCGGGCTCATCATTCTGTCGCAGGCGATCATCGCCGACATCGTCCCGGCCCGGGAACGCGGCAAGTACATGGGCATCATGGGGGCCGTCTTCGCGCTCTCCTCGGTCGCCGGCCCGCTCATGGGCGGCTTCTTCACCGAGGGGATCGGCTGGCGGTGGGCGTTCTGGATGAATCTGCCCCTGGGCGCGCTGGCGATCACGGCCGCGGTGTTCTTCCTCCACCCGCACACCCGTAAGCAGGAGCGCCCGCGCATCGACGTCACCGGGATCGCGCTCCTGGCCGTGGCCTCCTCCGCGCTGGTCCTGACCACCGTCTGGGGCGGCACCACCTACGCCTGGACGTCGGCCGTCATCCTCGGCCTCATCGCCCTCACGGTCGCCGCGGCGACGGGCTTCGTGTTCGTCGAACGTCGCGCGAGCGAGCCCGTGATGCCGCTGCGGATGTTCCGCGAACGCAACTTCAACCTCACCACCGCCGCCGGCCTGATCACCGGCATCGCGATGTTCGGTGCGCTCGCGTACATGCCGACCTACCTCCAGATGGTCACCGGCGCCAGCGCCACCAAGGCCGGACTGCTGATGATCCCGTTGATGGGCGGCCTGCTGGTCACCTCGACGCTGTCCGGAAACCTGGTCAGCAGGACGGGCCGCTACAAGGCGTTCCCGATCATCGGCTCCGTCGTCGTCGGTGTCTCCCTGGCGCTCCTGTCGACCATGACCGCGGACACTTCGGTGGTCGTCACCTGCACGTATCTGGGTGTCATGGGCATCGGGCTCGGCCTGAGCATGCAGATCCTGATTCTCATCGTGCAGAACACCTTCCCCGCCCGCGAGGTCGGGACCGCCACGGCCGCGAACAACTACTTCCGCCAGATCGGCGCCTCCCTGGGCGCGGCCATCGTCGGGACCCTGTTCGCGACGCGCCTCACCGACCTGCTCACCGGCGCCTCCCTCGGCGCGGGTGGTGCCGGCGGCGGCGCGAACTCGCTGACCCCCGACGCCGTGCACCACCTGCCCGCAGCGGTCCGGGACGTCATCGTGAACGCCTACAGCGACGCCCTCACGCCCGTCTTCCTCTACCTGGTCCCGCTGCTCGGCATCGCCGCGGTGCTGCTGGCCTTCGTGACCGAGAAGCCCCTGGCCACGACGATCGAGGACACCCCGGCAGACTCCGAGCAGCTCAGGGTTCCCGCCCTGCCGCTCGACTGACCCCAGCCCCGTGCGCCCCATGGCCGGCCGTACGACCCAACCAGGAGCACGCACATGAGCGTCCACGCCTTCGCCGTCACCACCGCCGCACCTGCGCCCGCAGGCGCCGGGCGACCTCGGCCCCGACCACTTCCTGTGCGAGCACATGAGGAAGACCCGCCCCGAGGCTGCTGACACCGACGAAGTCCGGTGGAACAACACGAAGTTCCTGGTGGGCAAGGACGGCGCGGTGCCGCGCCGGCACGAACCCGATGTCACGCCCCAGCGGATCAACCCAGGCTCTCGCCGAGACCCTGGGTTGATCCGAACAGCAGTACGCCGCAGACGCAGTCCACTGCGTCCGGGCAGCCCGTGGAACCATGGCCTCCGCAGATCGGGTCGCACGGCAGATGCCGTCGCCCTTACGTCAGGAGAACGGCAATGAACAAGGTCTGGGTACGTGTGATCGGCGGGGCTCTCCTTCTCCTCATCGGCGTGAACTGGGGCCTGCAAGGATCGGGCGCATACGGCATGAGCGGCGGCATGAACGGCCAGTCCCAGTGGCTGCTGATCGGCATCGTGGTGGCCGCGGTGGGCCTCGCGATGCTCGTCGGCGGAGTGAGGAAACTGCGTTCCGGGAAGCAGAGTTGAGCCAGGACGAGGACCGCGTGGGGCGACCCGTCGGACGACGGGTCGTCCTCGGCGTACTCGCGCTCGGCGCCGTCGCGGTCCCCGCCGCCGCGCGCCTGCAGAACACGACGGAGGCTTTGCTGGCCGAAGCCGCCAGCAAGGACCCCACAGGGCTGGTCGGACTGCTGCCGGGCGGTGGCGGCTTCCAGTTCTACTCCGTTGCCGACAGCATCCCGCACCGCTCGCCCGACGAGTACCGGCTCACCATCCAGGGCCTCGTCGACCGCCCGGCCACGTACACACTCGACGAACTCAAAGCCATGCCCCGCACCCGTCTCGTCCGGGACGTCCAGTGCGTCACCGGCTGGCGGGTGCCGCAGACCCCCTTCGCGGGCGTCCGGCTCGCGGATCTGCTGAAGAGCGCCGGAGTGCAGCCGGGCGCCAAAGCGGTGCTCTTCGATTGCTTCGACGCCGTCTACAGCGAGAGCCTGACCCTGGAGCAGGCCCAACGACCCGACATGCTCGTCGCCTACGAGATGCAGGACAAGCCGGTCGCCGCCGCACACGGCGGTCCGGTGAGGCTGTATGCCGCACCGCTGTACTTCTACAAGTCGGCGAAGTGGCTCTCCGGGATCACCGTCACGGACAGCGTCACGCCCGGCTACTGGGAACGGCGCGGCTACGACATCGACGGATGGGTCGGCAAGACGAACGGACGCGACGATGACCCGACCTCCTGAAGCCTCGAAGTCCCCGACACGAGAAGCCGTGGCCCGCAAGGAACAACTGCTGCGTCGCTTCACCGTCGCGGAGTTCTGGATCCACCGCACCACCGCCGCGCTGATGGGGACCGCCATCGCATCCGCCGCCTTCCTGTATCTCCCCACGCTCGGCGAACTGGTGGGCAGACGCCACCTCCTGGTCATCGTGCACGAGTGGTCGGGCATCGCTCTCCCCCTCCCCTTGCTCGCCGGCCTCCTCTCCCGGGCCTTCCGCGCCGATCTCACCCGGCTGAACCGCTTCACCCCGCACGATCGCGGCTGGCTGCGAGCGACCCTGCGCTACCGCCCCCACCTGTCCGGAAAGTTCAACGCGGGCCAGAAGATGTACGCGGCCGTCGCCGCCGGAGCCGTACTCGTCATGATCGGGACAGGGCTCATCAAGTGGTTCCCGAAGCTCACGCCCCTCTTCGCGCGTACCGGGGCGACCTTCGTCCACGACTGGCTGGCGCTGCTCCTGGGAGTCCTCATCGGCGGCCACATCTGGATGGCCTCCCATGACCCCGAGGCACGGCGCGGTCTGCGCACCGGGTTCGTGACCCGGTCCTGGGCCAGGCAGCATCACGCACTCTGGGAGAAGAACAACCCGGGCGACCACCGGGTCGACGACGACCCTGCGAAGGATCTCTGACGTGAGAGCGCGGAGGTCGAGGGGGGCGTCCCCACCCGGCCATGACCCGCTGCAGAGCTCGCTCCCGGAGCCTCCAGGGGCTCGTCGTACGCACTCCCGAAGATCCCCTGGCCACAGCCCTGTCCCACCTCCATGTCGAGCGTGCTTCGCTCGGCACGGCCGACGGCCACAGATTTCAAGGACCACTGCGACGGTCTACCAGCCGCACCCGGCCCTTCCGGACCGCCTCCTCCGGATGACGTTCCCTGTACCGCTCTTCGTCGAAGACGGCCGCCCGTCCGCCGCGTGAGTCATCGCCCCGGCGGCCGACCCGGGTGTCACGGTCCCGACTTCCGGCGGAGGGTGGCCCTGGGGACGGCGCCGGCTGCCACCCCGGGCAGGGACGCAACCCGGAGCCCCGGGATGCATCCGCCTTCCCGTCCCAGGGCCCCGGCCGAGACGGACCGGGCGGCGCGGCTCCGTCGTCAGCGGGCGCTCGTGGTCTCGATGTCGACGATGCGGTTGTACCGCTCCACCAGCACGAAGAGCCTGGTCTTCTGCGTCGTTCCCGTCGTTCCCCCGCTGCCGAAGGTCAGGGTGACGATGACCTCGTGCCCGTTGCCCACAGCGCCGTTGTCGGTCACCTTCCACCGCGCGGGAACGTTCTGGGCCCGCAGGACACCGTCGGCGCCGTTCTCGTCCTCCCAGGCCGCCAGCCTCTGGGCGAAGTCGGGCGTCAGGTAGTGCTTGCGAAGCACCGTGGCCAGTGTGGCGTCCGGGTCCTCGTAGTCGCCCTTGGCGTCGATGTACGCGCCGTAGAAGTCGGCGACCCGGGTCACCACTTGGCCGGACGTGCCGCTGACCGACCGCGGCGCGACGGCGGACGCCTTCACAGGGGCAGGAGCGGACGCCTGTGCCGACGCGGTGAGCCCCAGTGGCAGGGTCACGGCGGCGACAAGGCCGGCGATCAGAGCGGTGCGGCGGACGCGCCTGCGGGCAGTCGTGTTGCTGTTCATCAGTGTGTTTCCCCGATTTCGATGGGTCCGGAGGTGTGTCGCCGTGTGCGAGGGCCGCCCTCTCGGCTCACGTGGCGTGGCGGGAGCGGCTCCGGCGACACCAAGAGCATCGGCGGCCCCGCGGTCCGGGCACAACGGACGCCGCCCCATCCGCAACGGTGGAACCGTCCCAGGCCTTTTGACCTCTCCTTATAGGGAGTGCCTGGGATGCCGTCCTGGGACGCGAGGCAGGGGGAACCGGTGCCGTCCCAGGAAGAGGTGGAGGAGTTCGCGGCGCTGTTGCGGCGCCTGAAGGACCGTACGGACCGCAGTTACGCGGCACTCGCGCGCCGTCTGAACATGAACGCCTCGACGCTGCACCGGTATTGCGCGGGGGACGCCGTGCCGCTCGGCTTCGCACCGGTGGAACGGTTCGCCGCGATGTGCGAGGCCAGTCCGGCCGAACGGATCGAGCTGCACCGGCGGTGGGTCCTGGCAGTGGCCGCACGACAACGGTCCCGGACAGTGACCGAGCCCGCGCCGGAAGTCGCCGGAGTCCGCTCGGCGGACTGCGAGATCCCTCCGGCCGACGGGGCGGCTGAACTCCCGTCGGGGGTGACCGCCGACTCCGTCTCCACCACGGCCGCCGCATTCGTACCCGAGGCAGAACCCGGCCCCTCGTCCGGACCCCGGCAAACCCCCGCGGAAAGCCTTGCCGGCTCGTCACGCGAGCACGACGCGGCGTCACGCCCCACCTCGCGAAAGCCCTGGCACAGGCGCCGCTTAGCGGTCACCGCGGCTGTCGTGACCACGCTGATCGCCACCCTGGGCGGCCTGTCCGCCCTGCTGCCCCGGAACTCCTCGTCCAACGGCGACCATCAGGGGTCCGGCACGACGACCGCGGGCGCACGACACGGCTTCCCCATACCGTCGGCATCCGCCTCCACCGCGCGCCGCCTGCCGCCCGGCACAGCCTCACCGAAGGCGCCGGCAACGGGCGACCGCTCGTCGAGCCCTTCCACGAACCCCTCCGCCAAGGCCGTCCCCGCCGCCCCGCCCCTCACGTGGACCGCGAACTCCCAGCTCTGGGAACTCGGTTGCGATCACGACTACGTCATCGACAAGGCGCCCCGGCAGGTGCCGCCACCCCCGGCTCCGCAGGACGCCGCCCCCTGGGCGCGTACCCAGGACGCGGTGCACGGCGGCCAGACACTCGTCGCCCTCTCCGTCCAGGGGCGGACGGATGCGGCCGTCGTCCTGGAAGCGCTGCGGGTCCGCGTCGTGGGACGGGCCGCCCCGATGAAGGGCACCGTCTACTCCACAGGCCAGGGCTGCGGCAGTGACATGAATCCCCGCTCGTTCGCCGTGGATCTGGACATGGACCGACCGATCGCCCGCTCCGTCCCGGGCGGTGAGGGCGGAACGAGCACTCCCGCGACACGCATGCCCTACCGGGTGTCCTCGAAGGATCCCGAGGTGCTGCTGGTCGACGCCCGCACCGCCGGCTGCGACTGCCGCTGGTATCTGGAGCTCGACTGGTCCTCGCGGGGCCGCACCGGCACCGAGCGCGTCGACGACCACGGCGTCGCCTTCCGCACCAGCAGCATCAAGGGCCTGCCGCGCTACTGGTACGCGCGCGGCGGCTGGACCCCTCTCACCAGCTGAGCAGGGCCGACGGGACCGCTGCGACGCCTCCTCGCCCTGGTGCGCCCGCCACGGGTCGTGTGGCTCAGGACACCCGTGACGGCGTGATCGAGACGCTCCGAGGGTCCGTGAAGGGGAATCCGCTGAGAGGGGTGAGGGACAGTCCCGGCAGGCGCGCAGCCCCTGGACGAGCCAGAGCGTCGCGGACCCGCCGGCATCCACGGGCCGAGTTGCCGGGCCCCGAGGCGCGCTCCGCCACAAGACCGAAGGAGACGGGCGGTCAGTGGCCGGCGCTCTGGCCACCGTCGACGGGCAGGATGACACCGGTGACGAAGGGGGCGTTCTCCAGGTAGATCACGGCGTCGACGATGTCGCTCGCTTCGCCCATGCGGCCCACGGGGTGCAGGGCGTCGAGGAACTCATGGGTCTCGACGGCGTGCATGGGGGTCTTCATGACGCCGGGGGCGACGGCGTTGAAGCGGATGCCTCGGGTGGCGTACTCGATGGCGAGTGCCTTGGTGACGGACTGCAGGCCGCCCTTGGTCAGGGAGGCCAGGCTGCCATTGATGATGCCGATCGCGTGGTCGGCGTTGCTGGTGGTGATCTGGACGACGTGTCCGCCGCCCTGGGCGAGCATGTGCGGGATGGCCTGCTGGGTGATGCGGAAAAAGCCGCTGAGGTTCACGGCGACCAGTGAGGTGAAGTCGTCCTCGGTGAACTCGGTGAAGGGCTTGCCCACGTAGAACCCCGCGTTGTTGACCAGGGCGTCGATGCGGCCGAAGCGTTCGACGGCGGCCTCGATGACGCGCCTGCCGGTGTCGGGGGCGCCGATGTCGCCCCGCACCGTCAGCACGGCCGGATCATCGGAGGGGGCGATGCTGCGGGAGGTGGCGACGACGGCGTAACCGAGCTTGCGGTAGGCCTCTACCAGCCCCGCCCCTATGCCCTGCGAACCGCCGGTGATGACCGCGACCTTCTGAACCTGCGTACTCATGTTTGTCTCCTCCAGGGAGGGTGAGTGTTCCGATCGAGTAGTCGACCGGTCGACCGGTAAAAAAATAAAACGCTCGTTCACTTACCGTCAAGCGTCACTCTCCGTGACCGAACTTCCCGGCTCGACGCCGGATCCGGCCAGGCATGGGGGCGGTGCGCCCTCCGGTCGGCGTTCCAGCAGTTCCGGCGGCCGAGTACTGTGGCTGAGGCCACAACGCGGAGCAGGGCTATGGGGGTGCGGCTTCGTCACAGCGGCAGGGGGGCGGATGCGGGTGCACCGTCCAGTGCGCGGCGTTGATCATGGCGACCCGGCGTCGCCGACCAGCTGTTCTCGAACCCGTCGACGCGCACACTTCGGATCAAACGGTGGCTGTCAGAGGGGCGGCGGTTTCCCAGACGAACCCGTCCGGGTCGGTGAACGGGCTGATGGCGCCGGCGAGCACGATCCGGTGCGATCCGGCGCCGTCAGCGGGAACACCCGCGTCCTTGGCCAGAGCGCGGCGCTTGTAGAGGGCCAGCTTGACGGAACCCGGCCCGGTGGCGAACTCCACGTACTTGCCGCCGAAGCTCTTGCCCACGGTGAGGCCCTGCTCGACGTAGAACCGCTTGGTGGCCTTCACGTCCTCGACGCCCAGCAGGAGCACGAGCTCGTCGAAGTCCCGGCCGGCCGGGCCCGTGTCCTTCTTCGCCGACGTCGCGATCTTCCAGATCGTGCCGTCAGGGGCCTGAACGACGCCGCCGTAGCCCCACAGCGACTTCGAGGCGGGCTTGAGGGCGGTGGCGCCGGCGGCGAGGGCGGCGCCGATCAGGGCGTCGACGTTGCCCGGCTGGGACACCACCAGTGACAGGGTGAACCCACGGAAGCCCGTCGTGGGGGCTTCGGAGGTACGTAGACGCACGTGCGACGGGTCCAGCCCGAAGACGGTGGAGTAGAAGCGGGCGGCGGCCGTGGTGTCGGCCACCTCAAGGGTGACGGAATCGATGGACTTCATGGCTACGACGGTAGGGGAGGCCGGGTCCCCCACGCTTCTCGAAAACTGCCCGGTCCGGCGGTCCGGTGCCACAAGCCCGACGGGTCCCCCGCCTCCACCCTGAATCCTCGATCAGCCCCGGACGGCGTGCAGGGACGCGACGCGCTCACGAGGACCGGGTCCGCTTCCAGAGCGGCGGGCCCGGTCAAGTGGTGGCGTGACGCGGGATGTTCTCAACCGAACTCGCCCTCGCGCACACCGTCTCGGAACGCCGTCCATTCCTCCGCGGTGAACCGCAGAGGCTGCACGTCCCTGTTGTTCGAGTCACGGACCGCAACAGCTCCGCCGCCGAGGTCTGCCACCTCGACGCAGTCCGGCCTGTAGGGACCAGCACTCTTGCTGCTCTTGACCCAGCGCGCCTCCGCCAGGTCGCGCGCATACAGTTCAGCCTTTCTCGCTCGCATCAGAAACTCCGTTCGATGCTCGGGTGCATAATTCCCCTTTTTCCACCCTTACCCTTTCGTGTCGACCTCGCAACTGGTCAAGTGGGGTACGGCCGATCGCGCCGGTGTATATGCCGATTACTTGCCGCCGGACCCGCGACATCCGACTTCCCCCCTTCGCGTCCGGGTCCCTGCGATACGGATCGCGCTGCCCGGTCGAGGGGGGCCTTTCGGCGTCACCTCGATACGCGGCCTGGCGCCTGCGGGCGGGCGGGCGAAGGGCAGCCGACCGGGGCGATCCCAACTTCGAGGAGCTGGACGGCGACCGCACGGCGGCGTATCGGAGATGCGCGCGAAGCCGGCGTTCCCGGACCCTGCGGGCGTTTCGGGCTCGTCCCAACAGCGGTTCGTACCAACCTCGTTCGAGCGGCATCGGATCGGACTCCGACGGATGACATGCCCTTCCGTCATCGCCGGGCCCGCGGGCCCATGTCTTCGTGGGCCGGCTGTGTGAGCCAACAGGCTCGGTCCGATCCGGCTCCTGTGGCGGGATGCGCAGGGCATCCCGCCACAGGGGCTGGACGGGGGCCGGGGCCGCTCGCCTACTGCGAGACGCGCACGTAGTCGACCAGCATCTTCTGCGGGAAGACGGTGGTGGCGTTCGGCGCGCCCGGCCAGTCACCACCCACCGCGTTGTTGAGGATCATGTAGAAGGGGTGGTCGTAGACCCATGGACCCTTCGTCGTCTCCAGTGTGGAACGGGCGACGGTGAAGAAGGCGTTGTTGTCGACGGTGAAGGTCATGTGGCTGGAGTCCCAGTCCAGCGCGTAGGTGTGGAAGGCGGACGAGAAGTCACTGCCCGCGACCTGGTAAGGCGAGCCGAAGCCACCGCCACCGTTGTAGGCCGGCGCGTGGAGGGTCGAGTAGACGGTGTCGGGCACCTTGCCGATGTGCTCCATGATGTCGATCTCACCGCAGGCCGGCCACGGGGTACCGGTCTTGAAGTCGGAGCCCAGCAGCCAGAACGCGGGCCACAGTCCCTGCGTGCCGGTCACCTTGATCCGTGACTCGACGTGTCCGTAGGTGAAGTTGAAGTGGTCGGAGGTGTTGATACGGCCCGAGGTGTACTGGCAGGTCGTGGAACCGGTCAGCGGATCGGTGGGGCAACTGGAGCCCGGGGTGGCCTCCTTGCGGGCCTCGATGACGAGGTTCCCGGCGCCGTCCATCGTGGTGTTCCTGGCGTTGGTGTAGTACTCCAGCTCACCGTTGACACCGGGGCCGGTGTCCTGGGTCCACTTCGAGGCGTCCGGCGTGGTACCGGCCGGCGTGTTGAAGTCGTCCTGGAAGACGACGTGTTCGGGGTTGCCCGGGTCGGGCGGGTTGGGCGGCGGGGCGGTCGGACTCCCTCCGGTGCCGAACACGTCGAAGGTCCACAGGGAGTATCCGTACGCGGTGCCGCGCGCCGTTCCGTACATCCGCACGTACCGGCCGGTGCCGTCGACGTTCAGGGTCTGCTTGAAGCCCGTGCCGGTGGTCGTCGTGTAGACGTCGGTCCAGTTCGTGTTGTCGGCCGAGACCTGGACCCTGTAGGCGCTGGCATAGGCCGGGTCCCATTGCAGGACGACCTGGGTGACGTGCGCGCTCGCGCCGAGGTCGACGCTGATCCACTGCGGGTCGGTCCAGCCGGTGCCCGCTGCCGTGGCCCAACGGGTGGCCGGGTCGTGGTCGAAGGCCTTGGCGGGGGTGCAGCCGCCGCACTGCGCGTCGTCCTGTGCGCTGGACGCGGTGGCGGGCTTCTTGTAGGAGAGCAGTACCGCGTTGCCGCCGCCCGGCGGTGGGGTGGTCCCGGTGGTGAAGACCTGGAACTCCCAGAGCGAGAAGCCGTACTGGGTGGCCCGCGTCGTTCCGTACATGCGGACGTAGCGGCCGGAGCCGGTCAGGGTGAGGAGTTCGGTGGCGCCGACACCGGTGGACGTCTGGTACACGGTGGTCCAGGTGGTGCCGTTGTCGGAGACCTGGATCTGGTAGGCCTTCCCGTAGGCGGTCTCCCAGCTGAGCTGAACGCCGCAGATGCTCTGTGCGGCGCCCAGGTCGACCTGGATCCACTGAGGTTCGGCGGCGGTGCTCGACCAGCGGGTGTCGTTCCTGCCGTCGACCGCGGCCGACGCGGGGGTACCTGCGTTCTCGGTGGACGAGGCCGTCGCGGGCTTGTTCAGCGCCGCGTTGGTGGTGGAGCATCCGGTGCCGCCGCTGCCGCTGGTGCCGTAGACCTGGAACTCCCAGAGGGCGAAGCCGTAGGGGGTGGCACGCGCCGTGCCGTACATGCGGACGTAGCGGCCGGTGCCGTTGACGGTCAGTGTCTGAGTGCCGCCGGTGGCCGTCGTGGTCGAGTAGACCTCGGTCCAGGAAGAACCGTCGGCCGACGTCTGGATATTGTACGACGTGGCGTAGGCGGTCTCCCAGTTGAGGACGACCTGGTTGATCGTGGAGGTCGAGCCCAGGTCGACCTGCAGCCACTGCGGGTCGGTGGCGGCGCTCGACCAGCGCGTGCCGGCGTCGCCGTCCACCGCGGCGGAGGCGGGGGTGCCGACGTTCTCGGTCGACGAGGCGGTGACGGGCTTTCCTTGCGACAACAGCGTTCCGGCCGCCTGGGCGGGCGCCTGCGCCAGAGCCAGCAGACAGGTCGCCAGCAGAGCGGTGACGACGGTGAACAGCACGGTTCGGCGCGAACGCGCGATGGGGCGGCGGAATAAGCGGTACGGGGGTCTTCCACTCACGGCGTCTCCTGTGGGTTGGTCGCCGAATGAGAGAGCGCTCTCCGGATGACTGATGGTTACGGCCTTGTTGCTGACACGTCAAGGCTGTGAACGGAATCGAGCGCCGAGCTTTCCCCGGTCGCGGTATGTCTTCAAGAAGTGAAGGCTCCTGAGCTGTACGGATCCGCAACACCCGTTATGTCCCCATGGGCCGGTGAATGGCTGAACGCGACGCACCGAGAGGCCCCGACAGCGGGATCGGGGCCGCGGCCGACTGACCACTGCTCACCGTTTCGCCACCCCGGCAGCGTCACGCAACCACATGACCCCCGCCGTCACAGTCGGACGACAGGGGTCACGGGTTGGTCATGACAGGCTCGTGCGGTGCAGGACCGGTACGGCTTCGCGCGTGATCAGGGCTTGGCCGAGTACACGACTCCGGCCAGGTTCTGGGCCGCGGAGCCCCAGACCTGGTCGTAGAGGGAGCTGTCGCCTCCCAAGGTGTAGAGCAGGTAGGCGGTGGTGATTCCCTGAGTGAGCTTCTGCTGGGCGGCGCGGGTGAGGGAGCCGCTGTCACAGCCGATGCCCGAGCTGTCGACGAACCCGCAGTGGAAACCGCCGGTGATGACGCGCAGTTGGGCGGGCGAGGGCTTCGCGTCGTACATCTTCTGCTGGTTGTCGGCGACGCCGGCGATGCTGTCCGCGCTGCCCGCGACGTACTGGGCGGGGATGTTCAGGGTGCCGGACGCGGCGACGGCGGAGGGGTTGGTCTCAGCGGCCGCCAGTGTGGAGACGGCTTTGGCGGCGCTGTTGCGGCCGGCGGCCAGCAGTGCGGCGCCACCACCCATCGAGTGGCCCGAGAGTCCGAGGTGCGCCGTGTCGACCCTACCCGCGAAACGAGAGCCGCTGGTGGTGTTCTGAGCCGTCAGCCAGGTGAGGGAGGCGTTGAGGTCGTCGGCGAATCCCGAGTGGCTGGGGAAGAGACCGCCCTGGGACTTGGGGGCGACCGTGATGAATCCCCAGGAGGCGTAGTGCTTGAGCAGGCTCTCGTACTTGGAGATGTCCTGGAAGAATCCGTGGCCGAAGGCGAGTCCGGGGTGCGATCCGGCGGCCACCGGGGCGTCGGCTCCGGCGGTCGTCCCCGGATACCAGACGCGGGCCGTGAACGAACGGCCCGCTGCGGACACCGTCAGATCGGTGTGGGTGACGGCGAACGATCCGGCGCTCGAGGGGTCCACCGCCGCGACGGCGGAGGGTGAGGCGGTGGCCGCGGTGGCGGCGGGTGACACAGCGAGCGCGGCTGCGAGGGTCAGCAGTAACGCCGGTACGGACACGGTCCGTAGGAGTCCACGGAACATGCGATCACCTTCTCAATGTGGGGGGATGGAAACACTCTTTCTCGGTCGAGCCCGTAGGTGAGCTCGCCGGCCGGGGCACGGGCTTGCGTGGGGAGCGGGCCGGGGTGAGGCGGGACGGTGCGCGGCGGGCTCGCACGCGCGTCCCGGACCGGGGGTGAACATCGGAGTGAGCGGCCGGTTCAGGGGGCCGGCCGCTCACTCCTTGCCCGTGGGGGGTCTGCGGCGGCTTCGCCGAACCGGATCTGGAAGTCGCTCAGTTCGACGCTGATCAGGGGACGGCTGAGGCCCAGCGCCCACAAGGGGCCGCTGTCCGGCGCGCTCCAGTCGGCCCGCGCGAGGGAGAGAGTGGAACGCGACCGCACCGGAGTGGTCTTCAGCCTTCCGGACAAGGTCTGTGCCACGCGGTAGGACAGCGGCCAGCGGCCGGGCAGTCTCCTGCCGGGGCGGAAGGCTGCGCCGGCCAGAAGCCCGTCGTCGGACTTGGCGGAGGCTCTCAGGCCATCGCTCCTGTCCAGGTCGAAGTCAGCCATCTCCTTCGGGATGCCCCACAGGGCGCGACCACCCGCCTTCGAGGTCTCGCTGTCCACCCAGATGTCGGTGATGCACACGCGGGGGCGGGCTCCGACCCGTACGAGAACCGCCCGGAGCAGCTCGTTGTACGACAGGACGCTGTCGTTCTCGTAGACGACCCAGGCCGCTCCCACCACGCCGCGGCCTGCGACAGTGAGGGGACGTGTCCCGAGGGGGACCTCGGGCACCTCGTGTCGCGCCACCAGCCACATCGACAGGTACATCTGGCCGGCCAGCTGCCAGGGCTCCTTCGGATAGCCGGTCACGAGACGTCCTTTCCGGTGGGAGGCCGCAGACTCAGGGCAGCCGGAGCGCCGGCGGGCACCGCGGGATGACGCGGCGGGACCGGGGCGACGGTGCGGTACGGCTCGCCGGGGCCGGGGCGCGGATCGGCCTCCCCCTTGTTGGGCCACAGGGCGGTCGCTCGCTCGGCGAGGGCCGTGATCGTGAGGGACGGGTTGACGCCGAGGTTCGCGGAGATGGTGGAGCCGTCGATGACGTGCAGCCCGGGGTGGCCGTGCAAGCGGTGGTACGGGTCGACGACGCCGTTCCGCGCGCTGTCGCCGACGGCGCAGCCGCCGATGAGGTGGCCGGTGGTCGGAATGTCGAAGAGGTCACCCCAGGTTCCGCAGGCCTGCCCGCCGCTCAGAGCGGCCGCCTCTCGCGCCACCGCGTGGCCCGCGGGTATCCAGACGGGGTTGGGCGCGCCCTCTCCTTGACGACTGGTCAGCCTTCGTCGGCCGAGGAGGGTCCTTCGGGTGTATGTGGTCACGGAGTTGTCGACGGTCTGCATCACCAGCAGGACCACGGTCTGCTGGGACCAGCGGCGTGGGTTGTGCAGTCGTGGCAGGCCGCGCGCGTTGCGGGCCATAGCGGCCAGTCCGAGCAGCAGCCGGGACCGGCCCGGTGCGGGGTCGACGAGTGTCGCGCCGAGCAGCCCCAGCAGATTGCTGCCCCGGCCGTAGCGAACGGGTTCGACATGTGTGGTGTCGTCCAGTCGCACCGAGGAGGTGATGGCGATGCCCCGGGTGTAGTCGGCGTCCTTGTGCTTCGAACGGACGGCCAGCACCGCTTCGGAGTTGGTGCGGGTGAGCCTCCCCAGTCGGGGTGACACCTGGGGCAGGGAACCGCGGTCGCGCAGCCGGTACAGCAGTCCCTGGGTCCCCAGGGCACCTGCGGCGAAGACCACGTTCCGGGCCGTGAGGGTTCGTCCGCGGCGTCGCGGTAAGGCGCCCGTACGCACCGAGGTGACGGCCCATCCCTCGCCGCGCCGGGTGACGTCCGTGACGGTGCGCTCCGGGAGGACCGTGGCACCGGCACGTTCGGCGAGACCCAGGTAGTTCTTGGGCAGGGTGTTCTTGGCGTTGTGCCGGCACCCGGTCATGCACGCACCGCACTGCAGGCAGGCGGCCCGGTCGGGGCCCTCTCCGCCGAAGAAGGGGTCGGCGACGCGTGTTCCCGGCAGGGTACCGGGCGGGCCGAAGTGGACGCCCACGGGGGTGGGGCGGAAGGTGTGTTCACGGCCGAGACGGCGGGCGGTGTCCTTGAGCAGCCGGTCGGCGTCGGTGAAGACGGGGTTGGGGGTCACCCCGAGCATGCGGCGGGCCTGCGTGTAGTAGGGGGCGAGCTCGCTGCGCCAGTCGGTGAGCGCGGCCCAGGCCGATCCCTGATAGAAGGCGTCGGAGGGTTCGTAGAGGGTGTTGGCGTAGCCCAGGGAGCCGCCGCCGACCCCGGCTCCGGTCAGGACCAGGATGTCTCCGAGCAGGGTCATACGCAGGATGCCCCGGCAGCCGAGCCGGGGAGCGAAGAGGTAGTCACGCACGTGCCAGGAGGTACGGGGGAAGTCCGCGTCGGCGAAACGGCGGCCGGCCTCCAGCACGCCGACCCGGTAGCCCTTTTCCGTGAGCCGCAGGGCGGTGACGCTGCCGCCGAATCCGGAGCCGACGACCAGTACGTCGTAGTCGAATTCGCTCATCGCCCGCTCCGTGAAACGAAGTCGGCGAGCAGGGGGGTGACGAGCCGTGCGATGTTCTCCCGGCGGATCTCGGGGTTCTCTCCCACGAGGGGCACCGGGCCCTCGCTTCCCGGGGCGTGCGGAGCGAGGGCGAGATGCGGCAGGAGGACGAGCAGGAGCGACAGCAGGGCGTCCACGTCGGCGTCCTTGCGCAGGTCCCCGGTCTCCACGGCCCTCTCGACCAGGGGACGCAGACCGACGAGGTAGATCTCCTGGACGGGGGCACGCACCGCGTCACGGACCGACGGGTTCATCTCCATGTTGGTCGCCGCGGTGACCCCGCGTTCCAGTGGGTGCGTGGTGAAGTAGTCGAGCCACGCGCCCAGGGCGTCCGTCAAGTGGGCGGAGAACTCGGTGGAACCGTCGTACCCCTCGAGCCAGGGACGCATCTCGGCGTAGATGCGCAGCGAGGTCTGCTCGGCCACGTAGGCGAACAGGTCGAGTTTTCCTGCGAAGTACTGGAAGAGCGAGCCCTTGGCGACGCCCGCCTCACGGGCGATGACGTTGAGGCTCCCGGTGGAGTAGCCGTGCGTGCCGAACTCGTCCATCGCGGCGACCAGGACGCGCTCTCGTCGGACCGGCGACAGGCCTGTCCAGGTGGTGGTGGGCATGGGGTGCTCCCGCGGATGACCGGGCGGTCATGTGACCGCCCGGTCATCGTGGAGGCGCCGGCCCTCGGTGTCAACGGTCGTGACACAAAAGGCTGTTGGGCCCCGAGGGTCGCGCCTGGGCGCGGCACGGCCATTGACAACGGATGGAGCACCGAGCCAGCCTGTGACCACCTGGTCACATGACCCGGTGCCGGCAGGAAGGATCCGTCATGGAACGGGTGTGTGTGATCGGAGCCGGCTCGTCCGGAATCGCCGCCTGCCAGGTTCTCGCGGCACGCGGAATCCCGTACGACTGCTACGAGACCGGGTCGGAGGTCGGAGGGAACTGGCGGTACCTCAACGACAACGGCATGTCGTCGGCGTACCGCTCGCTCCACATCAACACCTCGCGGCAGATCATGGAGTACGCCTGCTTCCCCATGGCGGACGACTACCCGGTCTACCCGAGCCACTTCCAGATCGCCCGCTATTTCGACGCCTTCGTGGACCACTTCGGCCTGCGCGCGTCGATCACCTTCCGTACCGAGGTGACGAGAGCGGCACACATACCGGGCGAGGGCTGGCAGGTGACGGTCCGTCGACTCGACACGGGGGCATCGCACGAGCGGACGTACGGCGCGGTCCTGGTCGCCACCGGGCACCACTGGAAGCCACGCATGCCCCGGCCCCCGCTGCCCGGAGCCGGACGGTTCACCGGCCGGCAGACCCATTCCCACCACTACCGCACCCCGGACCCGTTCGCCGACCGGCGGGTCCTCGTCCTCGGAATCGGCAACTCGGCCTGCGACATCGCGGTGGAGACCTCCCGGGTCTCCCGGCGCACGTTCCTCGCGATGCGGCGGGGCGCCCACATCCTGCCGAAGTACCTGTTCGGCGTACCCACCGACCACCTCACCAACTCCGCGCTGGCCAGGGCGCCTCTGGCGGTGCAGGACCGGGGACTGCAGCTGCTCCTGCGACTGAGCCGCGGCAGTTTGAGCGGCTACGGACTCCCGACGCCGCGCCACCGCGTGCTCGGCGCCCATCCGACCATCTCCGACGACCTGCTCTCCCGCCTGGGCCACGGCGACATCGCCGTGAAACCGAACCCGGAGCGCCTGGAACACGACCGGGTCGTCTTCGCCGACGGCACCTCCGAGGTGATCGACGACATCATCTATTGCACCGGGTACGACATCTCCTTCCCGTTCCTCAGGGGCGAGTTGACCGACCCCACGGACAACGCCGTCAGCCTGTACCACCGGGTCGTCTCCCCCGACCACCCCGGCCTGTACTTCATCGGCCTCGTGCAGCCCCTCGGCGCGATCATGCCGCTCGCCGAGGCCCAGTCGCACTGGGTGGCCGATCTCCTCGACGGCCGGGGCATCCTGCCCGAGCCCGCGGAGATGCGGCGCGAAGCGCAGGCCTATCGTGAAGCGCTGGCCCGCCGGTACGTGGCTTCCAGGCGGCACACGATCCAGGTGGACGCCCGGTCCTATCTCAAGGAGCTGCGCGACGAACGTCGGCAGGCGGCCGCACGAGTCCGCAGGCCCGCCGGCCGCTGGTCACACCCACGTTGAGCGCGCGGCGGCGCGTTCTCGGTCTTCGCCCTTGCTCGGCCACCGCCGTCGGCTCGTGACTGTCGGCCGCCCCACCCGAACCGAAGCGGCGCACGGCAAGAGCCAAGAGAAGAGGGGCTCGCGCACCGGCTTCACCCGATCCGGAAGACCTCTCCGTGACAGCGCCTGCGGCAACTCCGTGCCGTGGGAAGGCCGGACGGCAGCGTGGCGGGAGGGCACAGCACTCCGCTGCGGCTCGCGGACGAACCCTGACGGACGCCGAGTCCGCCGCCCGACGGAGACGAACGGACGGCGCCGCCGCCGGCCCACGCCCTGACCGCCGACCGGCGCCACCCCCTGATGGTCGTCCGCGACCGCACCGGCGCACCGCGCCAGGACGGACGAGCGGCGCGTCCCGCACGGGCGGCGTGAGGGCCGGAGCGTCGCCGCCCCGGCCCCCTGACCGCCCTGCCCGCTTTACGGCTCGGTGCCCCACACGAGGGTGCCCGCCACGTACACGGTCACCTTGGCCGCGTCCGCGTAGGAGCTGTTGGCACCGCGGCTGTAGTCGTCCGACTCGTCGAAGTTCGACCAGTCCGACTTGGCCATGCGCAACTGGAGTTCACCGCTGTCGGCTCCGGCGGCCAGCGAACCGGAGGTGAAGCCCACCTCCAGATAGTGGTCCGCGCCCGTGCGGCTCGGGGAGACGGCTCTCACGGAGGTCTTCACCGTGGAGCAGCCGAGCTGCGCCCAGTCGCAGAAGGTCTGGTATCCGGCCGATGAGGACTCCCCGGTGAACCAGTAGCGGATGGTCACCTTGGACAGATCGACCGTGCTGGAACCGCCGTTGACAAGCTTGAGACCGGGCCTGATCCCGTTGTCGCCGGTGGAGGAGTCGTTGTTCTTGTACTGCGCCTTGAGGCCCGGCGTGCCTCCTCCTCCGCCCGATGCCTTGGTGGTGGCGGACACCGCCGTGGACGAGGCCGAGACGTTGCCGGCCGCGTCCTTGGCCCTGACGGTGTACGTGTAGGTGGTGGAGGCGGCGAGTCCACTGTCGGTATAGGACGTGGTGGTGGCGCTGCCGACCTTGGTGCCGTTGCGGTAGACGTCGTATCCGGTGACCGCGGTGTTGTCCGTGGACGCGCTCCAGCTCAGGGTGGCGCTGTTGCTGGTCGTGGAGCTGACCGTGAGGCCGCCGGGAACGGTCGGGGCCTGCGTGTCCCCGCCACCGCCACCCGATCCGCTCACCGGCGGGTTGGCGTTGGCGAGCAGCTGGCGGAACTGGGCGGAGAACCAGTGCCCGGCGAGCGGGGAGTTGGGGAGTGCTCCGGTGAGGTTGTTCCCGTTCCGCGCGTTCCCCGTGTACGTGGGGTCGCACATCCTGTCGAAGCCCTTGCCCTCGTCGTTGTCGACGGCCTGGCTGGCCCCGTCCGACTCACCCGGCGGCTTGGCCCACACGTAGGCGTCGATTCCGGTGTCGGGTGCGGTCGCCGGGCGCTCGCCGAGGCCCGCCCCGCTCTGGTTGCACCAGTTCCCGGCGTGGATGCGCCGGTCGATGCGACCGCCGTCCACGTAGGCGTCGACGCTCGTCGTCGGGCCGGGACCGGTCGGCCTCGCCGAACCGCCCCAGCCGTTGCGTGAGGTGTCGACGAGCATGCCGATACCGGCGTCGAAGCCCTGCGCGACGAGCGCGGTGCGCAGCCCCTGCGCGTACGAGCTCTCGTCGTCGTACTGGTTCCAGTCGATCCACTTGGACTGGCGCACCGTCTGGCCGTTCACCGTGTCCGTCACCTTGACGTACGGCTCTTTGGTGGCGGAGTAGTTGGCGGTGTTGACGATGAAGCCCGTCACGTCGTTCACGGTGGCGCCGTTGGTGGTGGCGGCCTTCTTGAACTCCTGGGCGGACGGGGTGAGATTGCTGTCCCACCCGAGCCAGCCGTGGTGGCCGGCGTCGATGTAGTTGTAGGCGTTGGACAGAGCGCCGAGCTTGTGCAGGGCGTAGCCGACGC
Organism: Streptomyces fagopyri; assembly: GCF_009498275.1. Classification (NCBI taxonomy): domain Bacteria; kingdom Bacillati; phylum Actinomycetota; class Actinomycetes; order Kitasatosporales; family Streptomycetaceae; genus Streptomyces; species Streptomyces fagopyri. Next base: position 448,067 of record NZ_CP045643.1, read on the forward strand.
CCTTCTCGTAGTTGCCGTTGGCCTTCATGGTGGCGCACTGCGGCGTGGAGCCTGCCGTGCCGCCCGCGTTGGTCACGAGGTTGGGCAGTGAGTCGGGTTCGATGAGGTTGACGATGCGCAGGCTCGCGTAGGCCGGGTCGGCGAGGATCGCGGCGATCGGGTCGATGTAGCCGCTCTGGTAAGTGGCCAGGTCGTCCGGGCCGAGTTCGCCGTTGGAGGCGAGGGCCGCACAGTCCCGGCCCGGCAGGTCGTAGATGACCAGTTGGACGAGGTTGGCGCCCTGCGCCTTGGCCGCGTCGAGGTGCGCCTTCAGACCACGGGCGTCGGCGGTGCCCTGGATCGCGGCCATCCGGTCCAGCCAGACGAAGGTGGGCTGGTTGGAGATGGCCGAACCGCCCGGCTCGGCCGCGGCCTTGGCCGACCAGTCGGGGTTCACGTACGCCTTCGCGCCGACATAGGGGTTGTCGAGTTTGGCGGCTGCCGTCGCGGTGGTCGGCAGGGCGGTGATGGACAGGGCTCCGAGGAGGGCGCCGACGGCCAGAACGGCGGTCCGCTTCGGTCCGTTTCGGCGCAAGGTGGAGTCGGGTCTGCGGGAGGGCATCGGTCATCTCCTGGGGAGAGCGGGCGAGTGCGGTCTGTGTGCGGGGTCGCCGGCGGCCGCCCGGTGTGCGTCGTCCGGCACACCGGGCGGAAGTCCGCCGGACGGGCGTTTCGTGCGGGCACGACGAAGGTGCGACCGTGTGCGTCGCGCGAGGTGGTGCTGAGGGGCCGCCGAACAGGAGCGCGCCGCGGCGCCGACCGGGCGGAGGCCCGGCGTTCTCGTCGTCGCGTGCGGACGGTGCCCGGTCGCTGAGGTGACGGCGGGGACGGAGGCACCAAATGTGGGAGCGCTCCCAAGGTGCGGGGACCGGAGCGCGGATGTCAACACCCGTGCCGAGAGTGCCGTCCTGACGGTCCGTCGTACGCTCGAATCACGGTGCCGGACTCACGCACGGGCCGCGCGAAGGCATGCCAGGTCGCGGCGTGCGCGAAGGCGCCGGGGGTCCGAGAACCGTGCGGTGGAGAATCCGCGCGGCGGGCGAACGCCCCCTTCGCGGCCCCGAGCGCCGCGGCCATGGCCGAAACGGAACGCACCCGTGGCCGACAACTCCGCGGTCCGAGGCGATCGCTGCGCAAGGTATTGACGCGGACACGCTTAGTGGCTTCCATGTGCGCAGTCCGGCTACGACGAGGCGGCCGTCAGGAGCGGGACACTCCTGTCGGTCCGCGGGAGCCGTCACGCCGGATGCCCCACCGCCTGCCCGCCCGGAGACGTGCGCCCAAGAATGGGAGCGCTCCCACCCGGAGAGGACCCCCCACCATGCGTCACCCACCCCCCTTCCCCGTCAGGCGTGCCCTGGTCGCGCTTCTCACCGCGGCCCTCGCGGCTCTCGTCCCGTTCACCGCTGCGATGCCCGCCCGGGCGGCCGCCGCGCCCTCGCCCCCGTCGCGTGTGGCGGCCGCATCCGGCGCCGGATACTGGCACACCGACGGCCGCCGGATCCTCGACGCTCAGAACCAGCCGGTGCGCATGGCCGGCGTCAACTGGTTCGGATTCGAGACGTCCAACTACGTCGCGCACGGGCTCTGGTCGCGCGACTACAAGTCGATGGTCGACCAGATGAAGACCCTGGGTTACAACACCATCCGCCTGCCCTACAGCGACGACATCTTCAAGGGCACCCAGCCCAACGGCATCACCTACGCAGGCGGCCTGAACACCGACTTGCAGGGCCTCAACTCCCTCCAGGTGATGGACAAGATCGTCGGCTACGCGGGCTCGGTCGGTCTCAAGGTCGTGCTCGACCGTCATCGGCCCGACTCCTCGGCCCAGTCGGCGCTCTGGTACACCTCCGCCGTCCCCGAGACGACGTGGATCACCGACCTCAAGGCCTTGGCGGCACGCTACCTGGGCAACACCGCGGTGATCGGGATCGACCTGCACAACGAGCCGCACGACCCGGCCTGTTGGGGCTGCGGCGACACGAGCACGGACTGGCGGCTCGCCGCCGAACGGGCCGGCAACGCGGTCCTGTCCGTCAATCCAGATCTGCTGATCTTCGTCGAGGGCGTCCAGACGGTGAACGGTCAGAGCAACTGGTGGGGCGGCAACCTCGCCGGGGTCGCCACGGCACCGGTGCGACTGAGCGTCGCCGACCGCCTCGTCTACTCGGCCCACGACTACGCCACCAGCGTGGCCCAGCAACCGTGGTTCAGCGACCCGTCGTTCCCGGCGAACATGCCGGCCATCTGGGACAAGAACTGGGGCTACATCTTCAAACAGAACATCGCCCCTGTCTGGCTCGGAGAGTTCGGCACCACCCTGCAGTCGACGGTCGACCAGAAGTGGCTGGCCGCACTCGTCGACTACCTGCGCCCCACGAGCACATACGGGGCCGACAGCTTCAACTGGACCTTCTGGTCGTGGAATCCGAACTCCGGCGACACCGGAGGCATTCTCAAGGACGACTGGCAGACCGTGGACACCGTCAAAGACGGATATCTCGCCGGAATCAAGGCACCAGGCTTCGCCGGAGGAGGAGGCGCGGACTCTACCCCGCCCTCGACACCGACGGGACTGGCCGCGACCGGTACCACCGCGTCGAGTGTCTCCCTTTCGTGGAAGGCGTCCACCGACGACACCGGGGTCGCCGGCTATGACGTCTACCGCGGCACCGCGAGGGTCGGTCAGGTCACCGGCACGTCCTTCACCGACACGGGCCTCACCGCGGGGACCCGCTACGACTACACGGTGCGGGCCCGCGACGCGGCCGGGAACACCTCTCCGGCGTCCGCGCCGGTCACCGCGACGACCGCCGGCACCGGAGGCGGCTCCAGCGGATGCACGGCCTCCTACAAGGTGAGCAGCGACTGGGGCAGCGGGTTCAACGCCGACGTCACGGTCACCAACACAGGCTCCTCGACGACCAGGTCGTGGCAGGTCACCTGGGAGTGGGCAGGCAACCAGACCGTCTCCGGGATGTGGAACGCCTCCTACAGCCAGGTCGGCAGGACGGTGACCGCGGCGAACGCCGCCCACAACGGGGCCATCGCGGCCGGCGCCTCGACCGGCTTCGGCTTCAGTGCGGCACCGGGCGGCGCGGGGACCCCGGTCCTGAACTGCCGGGCCGGCTAGGGAGATCACTCGGACCGGTCCCGGCCGGTCCGCGGCACGCCGCACGGTGTGGCGGACGAGACGGCGAGCCTCGCCGTGCGGCGGCACGCGGCCGAAGCGGGACCGCGGTCCTCCCCACCTTCACGTCTCCCGAAGGAGTCTCCGATGATCCATGTCCGCTCAGGCGCGCGCGCCGCGGTGGGTGTGCTCGCGGCGCTGCTGCTCGCCGCCGCGCTGTCGCTGGTGGCCGGCACGGCGGCCGGCGCCGACACGGTGTTGTGCGACAAGTTCGGCAGTGCGCCGATCGCCGGCGGCAGGTACGTCGTGCAGAACAACGAGTGGGGGGACGACACCCCACAGTGCCTCACTGTCACCAGCACCGGTTTCAACATCAGCACGGCGAGTCACAACGTCCCGACGAACGGCGCACCCGCCGCGTATCCATCGGTCTACGCGGGCTGCCACTACGGCAACTGCAGTACGAACAGTGGCCTCCCGGTCCAGGTCAGCGCGTTCAAGGACCCCCGAAGCGCCGTCTCCTACCGCACCACCGGGGGTTCCTGGGACGCTGCGTACGACATCTGGCTCGACTCCTCGCCCCACCCGGCCGGGCAGAACAACGGTGCCGAGATCATGATCTGGGGTGCCCACTCCGGTCCGCCGCAGCCCGCCGGTTCGAAGATCGGCACGGCGACCGTCGGAGGCGCCGGATACGACGTGTGGGAGGGCCGGCTGTCCAACGGCGGGATCTCCTGGAACGTGGTGTCCTATGTGCGTCAGCAGGGCACCAACTCGCTCGACGTGCGCATCGCGGAGTTCACCGACGACGCGGCCGGTCGCGGCTACGTGAACAAGGCGTGGTATCTGACCAGCGTCCAGTTCGGTTTCGAACCCTGGGTCGGCGGCCAGGGCTTGGCGGTGGACGACTTCTCCTTCACCACTGACGGAGGAGGGGGCACCACACCGCCTCCGGCCGGCGGCGACACCGTCGTCGGCCAGGCCAGCAACCGGTGCCTGGACGTGAAGAACGGGGCGGCCGCGGACGGCACCGTCGTTCAGCTCTGGGACTGCAACGGTGCCGGAGCACAGAAGTGGGCCCGCCTGGGCGAAGCGCTGGTGAACCCGGCAACCGGCAAGTGTCTGGGCGTCTCCGGCGGCCGTACCGCCAACGGCACCGTCGTCCAGCTGTGGTCCTGCAACGGGCTGGGCGCGCAGAAGTGGCGGATCAACGCCAACGGCACCATCGTGAACACCGACTCCGGGAAGTGCCTGGACGCGGTGGAACGCGGCACCGCGGCGGGTACGCGAATCCAGATCTGGGACTGCTACGGCGGTGGCGGCACCCAGCCGAACCAGGTGTGGAGCGTCCGCTGAGACGAGGCGGCGCGTCGACGGTCATCCGCGCTCGAGCCTCGGAGGGCACTCCCTCCCCTTGTTTCAACCCGGATCGCCGGATCCGAGGTGGTTGACCTCGGGCCCTTGTCCAGTGTGAGCGGTACCTCTTGGTCTCAGCCGGCCCGGGACACCACACCGTCCCGGGCCGCTTCCAGTACATAGAGCCAGGAGGCGACGTCCGGTTTGCTGCGCAGCAGAACTCTGCGCTCCCGCTCCGTCATGCCACCCCACACACCGAACTCGATACGTTCGTCGAGAGCCTCGGCCAGACACTCCGTACGCACCGGACACCGCATGCAGATCGTCTTGGCCCGCTTCTGCCGCGGACTGTCCGCGAACAGGTCGTCCGCATCGGAACTGCCACAGGCCGAGTTCTCTCTCCAGTCCGTCCGCGCATTCGTCATGACTTCCCTCTCCCCCACAACCGATCAAGCTGATTACGCTGCCGCACGTTGCCATCCCGCTCATCCCGGAGGCGCACGCACCGTCCGGCCCCACACCCCACCCCTCCTCAACGCGGCACCGTTGTCCCGCGCCCCGCGTACGAGGCCCGCCTCCGCTCAGACCTCGGCCCCTTCTTCACCGTCCAGTCCGATATACGCGACGCGACCCGTTTCCTCTCAGCTCCGAGGAAGGCTGCTGTACACCGACTGACCGGGGAACCTGCGCGTGAAACCCCGAGCTTCTACTGCCCGGTCGGAAGAGACACGGCAGGATGAGGCGGGCAAGATCGGAAGAATCACTGGCGTCCAGGCTTCCGGCCGCCTGCCTCGGTCGAACCACCGGCTGCCTCGCGGCCCCAAGCCACGGGCTGTCACCGTCCACGGCGACACCATGACCACGAAGCGGGCAGCGTATGGACCCGGCGCACGCCGAGGCCCGGAATGAGCTGATGAATTGAAGGTGCCGTCACGCACCGGCGTCTCGGAACTAGCGGCGACATACCGGGTCCTGCCATTGTTTCGCAGGCCAGGCTGACCAGAACTCCCCGTGAAGGGCCGCAAGGACGAGATCGGCCCATGGCTCTGGCCGCCACCGGCGGCCGCGGTTCCCCGTAAGTCCCCGCCCGATCCGGCGCGGTTGTGGCACGAGGACCTGGAAGCTTCTGAACTGTCGCGAACTCACTCATGAGTCCCGCTGCCGCGACCCCGGCCGCGGCACCTTCGCCTAGGACGCCGCGCTGACCCCCTCCACCCGTTTCATGATCCGGCGCAGGCACAACACCCGTTGCCCGCTCCAACAACCTGGACGGCACCGGCCCCCGTGGGAGGAATCGCGGAAAGTGGTCCTCTCCGGAGCCGGATCCGGTCCGCGCGTGAGCCCTTACCGGACACCGCGCGCTGTCCGCGGCTCGGGCCACCAGGCCGCGTCCGAGATCGGCGTGGCCGGTGCGCCGGTGAATCGGGGGACGACGTCGGTGACCGTGGAGATCTCGCCCCTCTCGATCGCCTGGTACCACGAGATCCAGGTCTCGATCTGCACCCCGCTCATGCCCAGTCGCCATCGCCGCGCGAAGGCCTCTTCGAGGGTCTCCGTCTCGAAGCGGTAGGGCCGGCCGGTGGCCGCGGCGATCCGCGTGACCGCTTCGTCGAGGGTCAGGGCCTCGGGCCCGGTGATCTCCAGGATGGCACCGTCGTGCTCGCAGCGGGGGCGGTCGTCGAGGGCGACCGCCGTGATCACCTCCGTGATGTCCTCATGCGTGACGAAGGCCGCCCGGCCGGTACTCGCGGGGCCGCTCACGACGAATTCCTCGTCGGCGAGGGCAGCCGGCGTCGACGAGTACCAGCCCGCCCGCAGCACCGTATGACGGACCCCGGCCCCTGCCAGGAACTGTTCGGTCGCCCACTGGTCGCGGGCGTTGAGATAGGTGGCGACGGGCGAAGCCCCGACGAGAGACACGTACAGCACCCGGTCCACGCCGACCGACATCGCGGCCTCGACCACGGTGGCATGTTCCTCCAGTCTGCGCCCCGTGCGGTATCCGGAGACCAGGATGAGGGTCGACGCGCCTTCGAGTGCCTCGCGCATGGCCGGGGCGTCTCCGTAGGCGGCCGGCCCGCGCCGCTGGGCGCCCGGCAGTTCAGGCATACGGTCAGGGCTGCGCCCGACGAGGAGCTGGGGCACGCCATGCTCGGCGAGCCGGGCCGCGATCCGGCCGCCCAGCGCTCCGGTCACCCCCGTGACCGCCACCGTGGCGTGGTTCTCCTCAGACATGGGCATGGGTCTCCCTCCATCCGGGCCGCTGTCCATAGCGGAACCCTTGCTTCCGATGACTTGCCGAGAAGGCTATGTCCAGCGTGGCGAACAAGGCGGTGCCGCCGTGGCCGACACAGTCCTGGGTCCGCCGCTCGGACGTGCCCGGGATCATCAACAGCACCGGATCCGGGGCGGTCCGGCGCCCGGGTCTGCGGCGACCGACTGAGCCCTGCAACGGCACCTGGGCGGCGGCGCTTTCGCGAGCGGCTCAGATACCGGGCCGGCGAGCGGTTCGCGGGGGGCGGGGGAACGCGGACACCGGGGCGGACGGTCGGGACAGCGACCGAGCGCACCGCCGACACGATCGCCCGCCCGCGCTGCGGCGCAGTCACCCGTGACGCACGCCGCGTCCACTACGACGCCGACGTCACCCGCGCCGAGGAGCCGCGCGCTCCGCGGCCCGGCCGCGCCCGGAACACCATTGCCCGACACCCGCTCCCGAGTACCCGAACTGCCGTGCCACCAGGACTTCTACGCACGAAGCGAGGAACGCAGCATCAGGTTGTGCCAGGAGGATCATGACGTCGTAGGCTCCCGAACATGCACAGCACACTGACGGAGCACGCACGGTGTCTCTACGGAGACGAGCACCGACCCACTGCGGAGTGCGACCAGAAACACCGGGAGCACTACTTCGTCGAGGAGCTCACCTTCGCGGACGCGGATGAGATCCTCGCCATGCTACGTGAGCTCAGTCCGCACGTGGTGGACGGCCAGTTGCCGGTCTGGATCCGGAATCTGGCCTATCGGCTCGTGTTGTTGCAGCGGCCGGACGAGCCGGCACTGATGCGCGAGGCCGCCGAAAACCTGTGGCTTCACGGACCGGACTGGGACGACATCGCGGCAGCCCTGCAGAAACGGGCCGACGCCCTGGAAGCCGGCTTGGACACGGTCTGAGCGAGAGATGAATCGAGGCCACGGTGACAGCGCTGTGGAAGACATGGGCGCACTGACCTCGCGCACGGTCACCTCCTTCAGGCCGGCGGTGCGGAACGCGACGAGGAACCGGGCGGCGGTACCCGGACGACGTGCCGCTGATCAACTACGAGTCGGCGTTCGAGGCATCGGCCCACCGTCATCCCGAACGGCCTGGTGCACCGTACCTGCGGTTCAAGTGACCACCGTTGACGCACGATCGCCGGGCTGAACCCGTCGAGCGGGCCACCCCCGACCACCAGATGATCGTGACGCGGCCCCGTCGCACCCTGTGCGTCACCACCAGCCCGGTCGACCCAGCCCGTCGCAAAGTCAGGTGCCGGCTGTCCAGGCCCGTGACCCTCACCCACGCGATCGCCTTCGGCCGCGCCCTGCCGCCTCACTGAACACACGGCGTCCTCAAAGCCAAGCCCGGGGCCCTATTGGGGAGTTCAACCGGAAGGTGGACGACCGATCTACGGTTCGCGGTCGTCCGACTTCGGCTCGAAACGGCGAGCGTGTTCTGCGGCGCGCAGCAGCGATTGCGCGACTCGCTCGGCGTCATCGGCCGACAAGAGAATCTCCTGCGTGAACAGCACCGACAGCCGGACAGTGCCGTTCAGGGCGTTGGTCGCGACATCGACCTGCACGCCGTTGCCCGTCACGTCGTAGACCTCGAGGTCCAGATCACTCCTGAATGCGCTCATGCCCTGAGCATGCACCACGGAACATGCCGGCGTTCATCCGCGGGTACGTCGCAGGGTCTGCTCGGCGCTGGTGATCCAGTAGGTGACTTCGACGGCCCCCGACGTGCGCCGGGCCGCCACCGTGACCTCGCACGGGCACCCCTCCAGGGGCTGCGAAGCCGGTGAATGTGCCTCTACGGGCACACGGTCACCGGTGAAAATACATAGCTGCTCCGCGAACCTTTCCGCCCGCGCGGGCAACTCACTAACGTGAGCGCGGCCTCGGTCCGCGGCCGCCAACCAATTTGCAGGAGACGTGTGTTGCCCATATCCCTCAAACCAGGGTTGTCATTCCGCCGCCGCAGACGTCCGGCCGTAGGAGTCTTCCTTCTCACCACTGCCGTGCTGGCGGCGCTCGGGGCCCAGGTTCCCGCGCAGGCCGCCGACGGCGGCAAGGCCGCGAAGTCGACCGCGCGCTCGCACGACCTGCCCGGTCATGTGGCGCCGCTGTGCGGGCCCGCCAAACCCCACCAGTTCACCTGCTTCGGGCTGCTGCGGACCGACGTCGCGACGCACAAGGGACTGCGCGAGGCGGAGGACACACCCCAGGGCTTCGGGCCCACCGACCTGCGCGACGCCTACGGCCTTCCCACCAACGGCGGAGCGGGCCGGACCATCGCCATCGTCGACGCCTACGACAATCCCGACGCGGAAGCCGATCTGGCCGTCTACCGGGCGCAGTTCGGGCTACCGCCCTGCACCACCGCCAACGGCTGCTTCACCAAGACCGACCAGCGCGGCGGAACCGACCTTCCCGCGGCGGACACAGGCTGGGCCGGTGAGATCTCACTCGACCTGGACATGGTCTCCGCCGTCGCCCCCGAAGCACGGATCCTGCTGATCGAGGCCGACCGGCCGACGGTCGAGGACCTGGGGGCCGCGGTGGACCAGGCGGTCGGCATGGGCGCCGGATACGTCTCCAATTCATACGGCTCCAACTACGCGTTCTTTCCGGAGGACCCGGCCGAGACGGCGGCGGACTCGCACTACGACCACCCCGGTGTGGCGATCGTCGCCTCCTCCGGCGACACCCGGTACGGAGTCGCGTATCCCGCGGCCTCCCCACACGTCACGTCGGTCGGCGGCACCACCCTCACCCAGGACGCGGGCACGTCCCGCGGCTGGTCGGAATCCGTGTGGGACCACGACGGCAGCGGTACCGGCTCCGGCTGCTCCCTCTACGAGCCCAAACCGGCCTTCCAACGGGACACCGGGTGTCCCGGCCGCACCGTCGCGGACGTCTCCGCCGTGGCCGACCCGGCCACCGGTGTCGCCGTCTACGACACCTTCGGCCAGGCGGGCGGCTGGGGCGTGGCCGGCGGCACCAGCGCCTCCGCGCCCATCATCACCGGCGTGTACGCGAACGCCGGCACTCCCGTCGCCGGGACCTATCCCAACACCTACCCCTACGCCACAGGCGGTTCAGCGGGTCTGCACGATGTGACGACCGGGTCGAACGGGAAATGCTCCCCCTCCTACCTGTGCACCGCGGGCCCCGGCTACGACGGCCCCACCGGCCTCGGCACGCCCGCCGGGCTCGGCGCCTTCCGCATGGCGGCGCACGGCACCCTCTCGGGCATCGCCACCGACGACTCCACCGGCGCGCCCGTCGCCGCGGCCCGGGTGACCGCGGGCATCTACACCGCCACCACCGACGGCCGCGGACACTACGAACTTCCGCTCCCCGCAGGCGAGTACGACGTCACGATCGACGCGTACGGCTACGCGGCGGGCACGGCGTCAGGCGTGACGGTCGGCGACGGCGCCACCGTCCGCCGTGACTTCGGTCTGCGTAAACTCGCCACCCACCGGGTCTCCGGCACCGTCACCGACGGATCGGGACACGGCTGGCCCCTGCACGCGAGGATCACCGTGGACGGCGTGCCGGGCGCCCCGGTCTGGTCGGACGCCTACACCGGCGCGTACAGCGTGGACCTGCCCGCCGACCGCACGTACACGCTGCGGATCACCGCCGACGACACCCACTACCAGCCGCTGGTGCGCGAGGTGAAGGTCGGCGCCACCGATCAGCACGTGGGTCTGGCGCTGCCGGCCGACACCTGGGCGGGCGACGACCCCGCCTACACCCTGAAGGTGCAGGCGCTCGACACGCAGCCCTTCGATTCCGCCACCGGTCCGCCGCCCGGATGGCAGGTGGTCGACGCTCCGGGCAGCCCGTCCGGGTGGGCCTTCGACGACCCCGGCGGCCGGGGCAACAGCACCGGCGGTTCCGGCGGGTTCGCCATCGCCGACAACGATCACGCCGGATGGGACACGACTCTCGACACCCAACTGGTCAGCCCTGTCTACGACCTGCGCCGCGACGGCGACCCCGCGCTGGCCTTCAGCACCGACTACGAGGGATCCGGCGACCAGAGCGGTGACGTCGACGTCACCGCCGACGGCGGCCGGACCTGGACCACCGTATGGCACCAGGACCAGCTGTGGACCAGCGGCCGGGTGGAGATCCCGCTGACCGCCTACGCGGGCAAGACGGCCGTACGGTTCCGCTTCCACTTCACCGGCCCCGGCGTGCTCTGGGCCGTCGACGACGTGGCGCTCGACGAGCGCGTCCTGACCCCCGTCCCCGGCGGCATCCTCACCGGGACCGTCTCCGACGCCAACACCGGCCATGGCCTCATCGGCGCGAGTGTGGCCACCCGCCCGGCCACGGGGCCTGCCACGCTGAGCGCGGCCACGGCGGGTGACCCGAAGGCCGGCGACGGCCTCTACCGGCTGTTCGTCCCCGGCGGCGGCCGGCACACCGTCACCGCGGCGAAGCCCGCCTACCGCACCGCATCCCTGACGGTCCGGGTACCGAAGGACCGGACCACGCAGGGCGCGTTCGTCCTCAAGGCCGGGCGCCTGTCGGTGGATCCGGCCGGGATCGAGGCCACCACCGGCCGGCACGGCACGGTGACCCGCGAGGTCACCGTGCGCAACACCGGCACGGCGGCGGCCACCGTCCGTATCGGCGAACGCACCGGTACCGGACCGGGCGGCCCGGCACCCGGAACGGCCTGGCAAAACCTGCCCGACCTGCCCGTGCCGGTGATGGACAACGCGGTCGAGAACCACCAGGGCAAGCTGTACTCGGCTCTGGGCACCGCCGACGGCGACACCCCGACCGGCGACCTCTACATCTACGACTCTGCCGCGGGAGTCTGGAAGCAGGGCACGAGCGCGCCACGACCGCGTCAGGCCACCGCCCACGGATTTATCGGCAACCACTTTTATACCGTGGGTGGTTGGGGACCCGGCGAGGTGGTCAGCAGCACCCTCCAGGTCTACGACGCCGTCAAGGGGACCTGGTCCAAGGGGCCCGCCGTCCCCGAAGGCCACTACGGCGCGAGCGGCGTCGTACTCGACGGACGCCTCTATGTGATCGGCGGATGCACCAACACCGACTGCACGGACAGCGTCTACGTCTTCGACCCGGACACCGGCACCTGGTCGACGGCCGCCCCTTACCCGACGACGATCAGCTGGGCGTCATGTGGTGCGATCTCCGGCAAGGTGTACTGCGCCGGCGGCACCCACGACTACGTCGAGACGGGGCGCGGCTACGTCTACAGTCCGGCCTCCGACAGCTGGCAGGCCATCGCCGACATGCCCGCCGGCCTGTCCACCGCCGTCTACGCCGCCGCCGACGGCCGGCTGCTCGTCTCCGGCGGCTTCAAGCGCGTCGGGGAGAACAGAGTCCTGACCGGAGAGGGATACGCCTACGCCCCGGACACCGACACCTGGAGCCCCCTGCCCGACGCCCCCAGCCCCGTCTACCGGGGCGGCGGCGCACCGGGGATGTACCGGGTCGGCGGCAGCAGCCAGCCCCGCTTCCCCACCCCCGTGGCGAACGCGATGCTGCTGCCGGGCTACGACCAGACCGAGTCGGACGTGTCCTGGCTGTCGGAGACTCCGCACCGGCTCGTCCTGCGACCGGGCCAGAGCGCCACGGTCACCGTCACGCTCGAAGCGAACCGCGTCAGCAGGCCCGGTGTGTGGACGGCGTCGCTCACCTTCGTCCACGACACTCCGTACCCGGTGACAGCGTTGCCCGTCTCGCTGCGCGTCCGCTCCTGACGCCGACTGGCTCCGCACGTGCGGCAGGGCCCGCCCGGAGGCGAATCGCCGTCTCCGGGCGGGCCCTGCCGTGTCCGCCTCGCAAATCGGCCGGCCCGGTGTCAGGCGCCCGACCTCGGCTTTGGTTGATACGGGACCGACGGAACTGAGCGAAGGCGGCTCCGGAAGCCACTGGTTCCAGGCAGCGCAGCAGCCCGCCACGGCTGTACGGCCACGGCGAAAGACCGACGGCCAGGGCCTGCCTCCGCGGAGGCAGGCGCCCGACCGAACAAGTCTTTCCCTCAGCCGACGTTCCCGCCCGGGCCTCAGGCCTCTCGGACCATCTCGTAGGTGAGGAGGGCGAGGCCGTCACCGACGGTCCGCGAGTTGATCAGACGTCTGGGCTTCTTGTCGCCGGTCTCGCCGAGGAAGCGCTCGCCGGTCCCGAGCGCGACCGGGAAGACCATCAGCCGCAGCTCGTCGACCAGGCCGTGCTCCATCAGCAGGCGCCCGAGCTGATAGCTGCCGTAGACGACCATCTCACCGTCGCGCTCCTGCTTCAGCCGCCAAAACTCGCGCACCACCTCGCCCTTGAGCATGGTCGAGTTGCGCCACTTGGGCTCTACGAGCGCGCGGACGTCGACGCGCTGGTGGCGCTTCTGATCGACGACGATTTCATGTCGATGCCGCCGATGCCGATCGAGTACGAGGGCCGGGATGCAGTGGCCCGCTTCTGCGACCTTCTGTTCCGCTCGGGCCGGAAGATCGACCTTGTGCGAACGCGAGCAAACGGGCAACCCGCGTTCGGAATCTACACGAGCACCCCCACCGGCATCCGTCACGGGACCGGCCTCCTCGCCCTCGCCCTCGCCCTCACCCTCGCCCTCGCCCTCGCCCTCGCCCTCGCCCTCGCCCTCGCAGGCGATCGGATCTGTGCCATGACCCGCTTCGACAACAGCGTCCTCCCCTGGTTCGGACTACCGCGATCACTCCCGAGGTGAGCGAACCGACCGCCGCGCATCTCGAGGCAGCTCACGAGACGCGGTTCGCCGCCCCCGGTGTCGCCCGCAGGGGTCACCTGAGGCCTGGCTCATCGGTCACTTTGCAGAACCTTTGACGCGTCTCCCGGTGACTGCGCGTGATTCCACCTCCCCGGTGAGGCCGGTCGGATGAACCCGCTCAAGAGTCCAGGCGGCCGAAGTCGGCCAGGTGGCGCCGGTATTGGGGGCTGTTCGGCGCTTTCCAGCGGACCGATCAGCCCGCGCGATGAATGTCCCGGACGTTGCTCACCGTCAACTGCCGTACCAGAAAGTTCTGTTGATCTCGTTGACACCCCGCAGGCACGCGCGTTCACTCGTCTCTCGTGCATGGCAACGTTGTCAGGCCGTCCGCGCGACCGGCACCGTTGCCGCTCGTCGGCGTGCGCTCTTCGGCACGCCGACACCTCATGTGCGAAGTGGGAACCGCTGTGGAGGCAACAGATGGCACGACCCCGACGTTCAGCCGCTCCACGTAACCGCAAGAGATTCCGTCAACGCCTGGCCGTGGTGTCCGTCCTGGGCATCGCCATGCTTCCGCTCCCCTCGATCGGGAGCGCCCAAGCGGCGAGTGCCGCGACACCGGGCTTCGTCAAGGACCCCGCGTCCCTGGTCAACCCCCTCATCGGCACCTCCGGTGCGGTGGACACCTTCCCCGGCCCCGACATGCCTGCCGGCATGGTGCAGTGGGGTCCCGACACCACACCCGACCGGCCCTCGGGCGGCGGCTACGAGTACAACGACAGCAAGATCTCCGGCTTCAGCCTCACCCATGTCTCCGGGCCCGGCTGCGGCGTCGCCGGCGACCTGCCCGTCCTGCCGGTCACCGGAGCGCTGTCCGGCAGCCTCGGCGGCACGTCCGTGGGCTTCAGCCACGATGACGAGAAGGCCGGCATCGGCTCCTACAAAGTGACCGACGCGAACGGGGTCACCACGCAGCTGACCGACACCACCCGCGCCGGTCTGGGCGCCTTCACCTTCCCCGCGGGTCAGCAGGCCAACCTGCTCTTCAAGCTCAGCGGTGGTGCCACGCAGGTGGACGGGACCCGTGTCCAGGTGGTGAACAAGAAGGAGATCAGCGGTTCGATCGACAGTGGCCACTTCTGTGGCGCCGCCAACAGGTACTCGCTGCACTTCGACATCAAGTTCGACCAGCCGTTCACTGCGAGCGGTACCTGGGTCGGCGGCACCATCAACCCCAGCGCGACCTCGCTGAAGGCGGGCAAGGCCCAACAGGACCTGCGCGCCCACCCGTCGAAGCCGCTCAAGGAGAAGCACTTCACCGTTCCCGCCGCGCCGTCCCCGACGGTGCACGGCACCCGTGGTGGCGCGCGATCCGTCTCCCCGGCGACGAGCGCGAGCAGCGCACCCGCCAAGTCGCCCTCGGGCAAGGCCAAGTCGAGCGCCGAGCCGCCGACGACGGGTGCGAACGGGATGTACCTGACCTTCGACACCTCCACCAACCCCACCGTGCGCGCGAAGGTCGGCATCTCGTACACGAGTGACACCGGTGCGGCGGACAACCTCTCGCGCGAGATCAAGAGCTGGAGCCTCGACACCGTCGGGCAGGCCAACCACGACGCCTGGAACGCGGTGCTGAACAAGGTCCAGATCGGCGGCGGGTCCACGGACCAGCAGACGCAGTTCTACACCGCGCTTTATCACGCGCTGCTGCACCCGAACGTCTTCTCGGACGCCGACGGGCAGTACATGGGCATGGACAATCAGGTCCACAAGCTGGCCAAGGGACAACAGGCCCAGTACGCCAACTACTCGGGCTGGGACACCTACCGCTCCCAGACCCAGCTGATGGCGATGGTCGAGCCCAAGGTGACCAGCGATGTCGTCACCTCGATGCTCAACGGGTATGACCAGACGGGCCTGCTCCCCAAGTGGGCGTCGAACAACGGTGAGAGCTACGTCATGGTCGGCGACCCGGCCGCCGGCATCATCGCCGACGCGTACGCCTTCGGCGCACGGAGTTTCGACACCGACAAGGCGCTCGCCGCCCTGCAGCACGAGGGCACGAGCCCGAACAACGACCGCCCCGGCGAGTCGGTGCGGGACGCGAAGGGCTACCTCCCGCTGGACGAGAACGACTACGGCTGCTGCAACTTCTACGGGCCGGTCTCCACACAGCTGGAGTACGACTCCGCGGACTACGCTGTCGCCGCCTTCGCGAAGGCACTGGGCAAGACGTCCGTCTACACGAAGTTCGCCACCCGCGCACAGGACTGGATGAACGTCTTCAATCCCCAGACCGGGTACATGCAGGGCAAGAACAAGGACGGCCAGTTCACGGGCGGATTCACCCCGGGCACCTCCAACGGCTTCGTGGAGGGCACGTCGGCGCAGTACACCCCGATGGTCCCGTTCAACCTGCGGCAGCTCATCCAGGCGCGGGGCGGCACGCAGGCGTACTCGTCCTACCTGGACAGCCTGCTCGACAACGTTGCCCACCCCGGCGGCACCGACGCGGACCTGAGCAATGAGCCCAGCGTCGAGATCCCCTGGGAGTACGCGTACACGGGCGAGCCGTGGAAGGCCCAGGCGGCCGTCCGCGACGCCCAGCAGAAGCTGTACTTCAACGCCCCGGTCGGTTCCTTCGGCAACGACGACCTCGGCGCGATGAGTTCCTGGTACGTCTGGTCCGCACTCGGCATGTATCCCGAGACCCCGGGCGCGGACACCCTGGTGCTCGGCAGTCCGGCCTTCCCGGTGGCCAAGGTGACCCCCGGAAGCGGCAAGGCGGTACAGATCAAGGCGCCGCAGGCCGCGCCCGACGCGCCCTACGTGCAGTCGCTCGACGTCAAGGGCAAG
This sequence comes from Streptomyces fagopyri, assembly GCF_009498275.1. Classification (NCBI taxonomy): domain Bacteria; kingdom Bacillati; phylum Actinomycetota; class Actinomycetes; order Kitasatosporales; family Streptomycetaceae; genus Streptomyces; species Streptomyces fagopyri. The sequence continues at coordinate 464,449 of NZ_CP045643.1, forward strand.
CCGTGGAACACCTCCTGGCTGACGTACCAGCAGTTCACGGGAGCCGGCACGCTCGACTTCACGCTCGGCACCCAGCCCGACAAGTCGTGGGCGTCCGACCCGTCCGCGGCACCGCCGTCGGACACCACGGGCGGCGACCGGGTGCTGGCTGCGACCGGCCCCACCAGCGACGGCCTCGTCCTCCAGCCCGGTGCCTCCGGTGACGGGACCCTGAAGCTGACCAACCTCGGCAGCAAGGCCGTCACGGTCGACTGGAAGGCGACGGCACCTTCGGGAGTCACGCTGGACACGGCGTCCGGCTCACTGACGGTGGCCGCGTCCGGCAGCGCCGAGGCCAAGGTCCATGTGACGGCGGGCTCGAACGAGGGCACGTTCCCGGTCACCTTCGCACTGACCGACCACACCACCGGTACGGCAGTGGGCAGTGCCGCCCTCCGCGTGGCCGTTGCGAAGGCCGGCGCGCTGTGGCCCTACGACACCAATGAGGGCGTCTTCCCCGACGGGGCAACCTTCTCGGTCGGGTTCGACGGCGGCGGCTGGGCGTTCTCGCAGAACGCCCTGTCGGCGGCCGGGGTCACCAACGGCTCCGCCATCACGGCCGACGGCATCTCCTACACCTGGCCGACGGTGACGTCCGGTCAGCCGGACAATCTGGAGATGGCCGGCCAGACCATCCCCATGCCGGCCGGCACTTCAGGTGCGTCCCTCGGCCTGCTGGGCTCCGCGGCCAACGCGCCGACGGACGGCAGCGGGGTCTCGGGCACGCTGACCGTCACGTACACCGACGGCACCACGTCCCGGGCGACGGTCGGCTTCTCCGACTGGACGCTCAACGGAGGCGGCAGCAAGCCGATTCCGGGTGACACGACGGCCGTCTCGACGGCTTACCGGAACACGGCGAGCGGAGGTCGGGACAGCGTGAAGACGTACGTCTTCTCGACGAAGGTCCCCCTCGACGTGTCCAAGCAGGTGGCGTCGATCACCCTTCCGGTGACGGGTTCCACCGGCACTGTCCACCTGTTCGCCTACGGCTTCGGGCAGTGAGGCACGGCGGAAGCTGACGGCTGAGGGCTGGTTCCGGTCACCACCTCCGGAACCAGCCCTTCGGGCGCGGACGGGACGTGTCCGCGCTGCCTGTCCGCGTTGCGCACTGCGCGGGACGGGACCTCAGGCGGCGTGCTGGTACGCCGCGTACGTGAGGTAGCCGTTGTCGCCGCCCTGGAAGTACGTCGACTCATCGGCGGGAGCGATCGGCAGGCCCGTACGCAGGCGTTCCACCAGATCGGGATTGGCGATGAAGGCACGGCCGAAGCTGATGAGGTCGGCGCCGAGGCCGAGCCAGTGGTCCGCTTCGGTGCGGCCGGTCTGCTTGGGGCCCATCGGTAGCACAGGGTTCATCACCAGGGCGTTCGGCCAGGTGCGGCGCATGCCGAGCAGCGTCTCTTCGTCGGTCGTCGCCTCGAGATGGACATAGGCGAGTCCGATGCGGGACAACTCCTGCAGGAGCGCGCCGTAGAGATCGGGGACATCGGATTCCTCGACGCCCCAGAAGGGGCCGTTCGGAGACAGGCGGATTCCGGTCCGGTCGGCGCCGATGGCGTCGGCGGTCGCCGCGGCGGCCTCGACGGCGAACCGGATCCGGTTGGCCGGCGAGCCTCCGTACCGGTCGGTGCGGAGGTTGGCGTTCGACGACAGGAACTGGGAGATCAAGTAGCCGTTGGCGCCGTGCAGTTCGACACCGTCGAACCCCGCGTCGAGGGCGCGGCGTGCGGCCTCGGCGTACGACTGGACGTGCTCGGGCACCTCCGCGGTGTCCAGGGCCCGCGGCGTCGGGGCGGGCTGGGGCCCGATGGGCGTGAACACCTCGCCGACGGCGGGCACGGCCGAGGGCCCGATGGGCCGCATCCCGGTGGTGTCAGGGTGCGACACCCGCCCGCCGTGCATGATCTGGGCGAAAATCCGCCCGCCGTTGGTGTGCACCGCGTCGGTCACGGGACGCCATGAGGCCACCTGTTCGTCGGTGTGCAGTCCTGGGGTGCCCGGGTTCGACTGACCGATCAAGCTCGGCTGCACCCCCTCGGTGACGATCAGACCGGCCGAGGCACGCTGGGCGTAATAGCGTGCCATCGACGGCGTCGCCAGACCCCCTTCGGCAGCCCGTACGCGGGTCATCGGGGCCATCACCACTCGGTTGGGCATCGCCAGATCGCCGAGCCGGTATCCGGTGAAAAGCGTCGTCACGTCGTGTCTCCCTCGCGTCATGCAGGTGTTCCGTCGCTCCCGGTGACCGGGTCGCGCTCTTCGGCTACGCTAAAACCTGACATTGACGTCAGAGGCAAGGGTTGTGCTCCGGATCACAGCCGGGAGGGGTGGCATGCGCATCGGAGAGCTCGCCGCACGGTCCGGAGTCAGCGTCCGGTCCCTGCGCTACTACGAGGAACAGGACCTGCTGTTCAGCACGCGCAGCGCGAGCGGACAGCGGCACTACACGGAGGACGCGGTCGAGCGGGTGACGTTCCTTCAGCGGATGTACGCCGCGGGACTGTCCAGCCGGACCATCGCCGAACTCCTGCCCTGTGTCGACTCCCCCAGCGAGGAAGCCTCCGACGCCGCACTGGAACGCATGGCCGAGGAGCGCGACCGCCTCGACGAGCACATCGCCGAACTCGTCCGCACCCGGGAGTCCCTCGACGTCCTGATGGCCACCAACCGGGCTCATCGCAAGACCCTGAGGTCCGCCACAACGGTCTGAAGCCTTCGGCCGTCTCCGGAGGAACGTCGTACTGACCGCGACGAGCGAGGTGGGAGCCGAGTTGGGGATGGACGTCATGGCTGTCCTGGGCTTCATGTGCCCAGCGGATCCGCCTCGTCGGCCACCGCGCCCGATATCGACCTCAGCGCCACCTTCTCGTAAGTGAGGCTGGGCCCCCGCCCATGACGACACCCACTTCCCCAGCCACCCCGTCCGTCCTGCCGTCGGTGCTCGGGGTGTTCGCGCACCCCGACGACGGGAGCCTGTTGGCCGGCGGCGTGCTCGCACAGCACGCCGCAGCGGGGGCCCGCACCTCTGTCGTCACCACAATCTGGGCCCCTGACAGCCGACGGGCCACCGAACTCGCCACCTCATCTGCCCCTGCCCTCACTGCCCACCGTCTCCAGCCGGCCGTGCACCGCACCTGGCCCGTCGCGAGGGGGGATCGCGGCGGGCCAGATATATCTACGTTCCCACAGTTCTGCCCTGTACGCACCAGCTTCCCACCGTGTCGCCGAACGGCACGTTCACCGGGCGGCCCGACACCGGCAAGCCATCCGGCGTACGGCCGCAGACCGGCGACGAGTGGGGGCGCCTGTTGCCCAGGTGCGCGGGGCAGCGAGCAAGCCCTCTGAGAGTCCGTTCGATGGACACCCGGTCGACACCGGGCCGCTCCGTGAACGCGCACCTGGGCAACAGGCGCCCCCGCACTCGGCCCGGGGCGGCCTCGCCGCCCTCACCGGAGCGCGTGCGCGGCGGGCAGGCGCCGCGGTCAGCCGTTGATCAGGTCGAACTCCTCCCAGGGACCGATCGCGCTGCGGTTGGCGATCAGCGGATCGGCGCCGGCGTTCTCGGCGGTGACGTAGTCGCCGTTGACCACGGACTTGAGGCTGATACTGCCGTCGCCGTTGTGGATGAGCTGGAATTGCTCCCAGCTACCGACGGCGTCCACCTTGGCCAGCAGTGGGTCGGCGCCGGCGTTGTCAGCGGTGACGTACTTGTCGTTGGCGTGAGCGCGGAGCGCGACGGAGCCGTTGCCCTGGTCGATCAGGTCGAACTGGTCCCAGGGACCGATCGCGGTACGGTTGGCGATCAGCGGATCGGCGCCGGCGTTGTCCGCGGTGACGTAGTCGCCGTTGGCGTGCGCTTTGAAGGAGACCACGGAGCCGCCGCCGGGCGTGCCGCCGCTGCCGTCGATGCCGATCTGTACGGTGCCCAGGTGTCTGGCGGTGGTCGCCGGGGACCCGGATACCTGCGCGAAGGGCAGAGCCGTGGTGGGGGCTGCGACCTGCTCGACCAAGTAGGGCTGGCCGGAGACGACCGGCACGTTGAAGGTACCGGCGGTCGTGGAGGAGACCACCACCGCGTTGCTGGAGCCGTTGACGACCTGAACCGCTCTGCCGGGCCAGGGGTTGCGGACCTTCATGGTCCGTGATGAACCGGCCTGGATGGCCACGGTGACCGGGGTGCCGCCCTGCACCTGTACGTTCACCCTGGTGTTGCCCTGCACCGCAACGCTGCCACTGACGTCCCAGCCGGCCGGCCACGCCGGGGCGATCCGGAGGGTGCCGTCGTAGTCCTGCACGAGTGCCTCGTCGAGCGCGGTGGCCACTCCGGAGACCTGCTCGATGTACCCCTCGGTGCCGACGGTGCTGCCAAGGTCGGACAGGCCGTTGATGTACACCTGGTGGGCCTGAGTGATGGCGACCAGCCGGGAGGCGACCTCACTGGCCATACCGAGGCGGGCCGCATCGATCGCGTCCATGTTCCAGTCGTTGCCCGCACCGTAGAACACACGGTGGTTGTACGTGCGTACCCCGAGGTCGTGCGGCGCGCCAGGGTCGTCCGTGATCAGGTTGTACGGCCACACCGGCTCCAGGTCGATGTTCTCGCCGTTCCTGATCGTCGCGGTGGGCTGGTAGGACCAGGCGATGACGTCGTTGTTGGAGGAATCCGCCGACGGCGGCAGGACCTGGGTGTGGGCGTAGTCGGTGCGTGCCCATGGCGGGATCTGCCCGAGGGCGGTGGTGAGTTGAGACTGCAGGGAGGTGTCGGTGTTCAGCAGTTTCGCGGCGCTGACCACGGCGGGGAACAGCGCGGCATCGGCGGCCAGGTCGGTTGTCGGGTCCTGCACCGCCCACTGTGTCTCGTGCGCGTTCGCCACCGCGTGCAGCTTTCCGTCGGATCCCACCTTCTGGTAGGCCAGCAGGAAGGTCGCCGACTCCCGCATCAGCGGATAGTACGTGCGCAGGAAGTTCAAGTCGTCGGTGTCTTGGTACTGCTGCCACACGTAGAGGCCGATCTCCGCGCCCGAGGTGACATCGAGGGCGTTCCAATTGGGGCTGCCGGGCCGGCTGCAGGCCGCGTTGGCACCGGGCGACGGGTCGCCGCCGTTGCCGTTGAACCGCATGACCTCCGGGACGCAGGCCCCCGCGAGACCGCCCATCTGCTGCTTCGTCCAGGCCTCGATGGCCGGCAGGTTGTTCTGGTAGAGATTGAAGATCGGGATGTTGAGGGCGAAGTTGCCACTGCTCATGTTCGCCGAGATCTGCGTGCGCAGATTCCACAGCCATGTCGCCGACGGCGTCCAGTTCTGGTGGTCCTGGCCGAAGTTGAACATGTCGGCGACCCCGGCCTGGCTGCCGGGGATGGCGCCTCGCATGGACGCGGCCTCCATGAACAGGTAGATCGTGCGCAGCGACTCCATGTACTGGGCCTGGCCGTCAGGGGAGTTCGCCTCCAGCATTCCGCTGTTGGCCCAGTAGTTCGCCCACCAGGACTGCTGGGTGGACAGCAGGGAGGATTCGGCGGCGCCGGTGTCCGAGCCGAGCAGCGCGGAGGCGGTGCTGCCCGCGTTGCCGCCGGTCCACGTGGGTGCGCCCGCGATCACCCGGAAGGATCCGTCGGCGTTGGGTGTGAAGTTCACCTTCACCTGCGTGCTGTTGACGACCTGCGCCGCGACGCCCCGGCCGCCCGCGCTCAGTGCGGCCAGTGATCCGAAGGTCCGCCCGGAGCTGCCGGCTTCCTGATTGTCCGCCCACGTCTCGGCCAGCGTGCCGATCGCCCCCGAGGCCGCCGCCTGTGGGCTGCGCCCGGACCACAGGCTGACCGTGGCGGACTGTGCGGCGTTGGGATCGGCGCCGGTGACGTCCACCACCAGTTCGTCCTTCGTGGCCGACACCCACGCCTTGAGCGTCATACCGCCGCCGGACTCGTTCAGCACCCCGGTGTACAGGTCCAGGTAGCCCTTGAAATCCGCGGCACCGGTCAGTTTCGAGAGGCCGGGAATGGTCACCTGCCCGGGCGACTTGCGGCCCGGCAGTGTGTCGGAGCGGTTGAGCTGCGCGGTGAATCCGTTCGCGGCCCACACCGCGGTGCCGAGCGAGCCGTTCCCCAGGGGCAGCGACTGGGCACCGGCCGGGTTCGGCTTGCCGAGCACGATGTCGGAGCGGCGGACCACGTTCGGTGTGTCGACGTGGAAACCGCCGTTCTGCCAGGCGGTCGTCGCGGTGGCGGCCGCGGCCGAGGCCGGCCGCGCGGCCGTGGGGACGAGGAGTCCGGCCGTGAGGAACGCTGCCGCTACCCCAGCTAATGATCGGATCATTCTCACAGGCCGAGATCTGTGGTGCCGTTGCAGCATGATCGCTCCTAATGCGCGCGATACGCCACGCATGCGGGTAAGTGAGCGGGAAGATGCACGAGCAGGCGCAGCACACAGTGGCCGCTCAGGCGAGAGCATGTCAAGGGAACTACCTCAAATACATCCGATGTGTGTGCTGAACGATCGAGCCTGAGAGAAGGGGTGGCCGACACGACGCGGCGCCGGCGATCCCGCACGCGCGCAACGGGTGCCACGGGCCGTTGAAGGTCTTCTTCAGGACGTCGCGGTCCTGTTCGTCGCGCGGTCCGATGCCTTGCGGTACGGACCGCGCGCCCATCGGACCCCGCGTGCGTCCGGGCCGGGACACGCGGACGGGGCGAGACCCGGTCTCGCCCCGTCCTGTCAGGCATGTCCGGCGGGTGCCGTCAGCGCAGCGTGTACGCCGTGGGAATGGTCTGCCTGACGGTGTTGCCCTGGCTGTCGGTCGCGCTGATTCTCAGTCCGATGCCCTTGGCGGCCTGGTCCCGCCGCGGGTTCCGGACCGTCGTGGTGAAGGTGTTCTTCCCGGTCGTTCTCGTGGTGGCCCGGTGCCAGGTGCTGCCCCCGTCGAAGGTGGTCTCCGCCTTCAGGGAGGTCACCTTGGGCAGGGCGGTGAGGCGTGGCTGGTAGTAGCCGACGACGGTGATGTCGTGGTCCTCCCCCGCCTTGACGGTGTTGTCCAGGGCCAGGCCGAAGTCGTACCGCAGGAAGATCAGCGGTTCCGGGCGGCAGGCCGCCTTGTTGCTGCCGGTCACGTCACCCATGCACGGGCTCAGTTCGGGGGCGTCGTCCTTGGTCGCTTCGGCCGAGGTGTACTCCCAGACCGTCTTGACGTCGTCGGTCTTCGCCTCGAACGTGTACCGGGCCGACTTCGCCGGCAGGTCGTAGGAGATGAGGTCACCACCGTTGCAGCCGGCCAGGGCCAGCATCACCGCGGATGCGAGCACCATGACGAGTCCTCTGCGGCGCCGTGCCGAAGGCATCCCGGTGTTCATCGTGTTGGTCTCCTTAGCGGGTCCGAGTGCCGTCACTGGGTGAGGTAGCTCTGGTCGGGGAGATGCTCCGTGCGACGCTCGATCTCGTGACCGGACGCGTTCAGCAGGTCGAAGTCGCAGGTGTAGTCGAGGTTCGGCAAGGTGGACGACGGAGTGGGCCCGCACGCCGGGATGTCCGTGAAGTCGTGCGTGATCATTTCGTCGTCGACGATGCCGATCAGGGCCTGGCGGCCGCCGCCGCTGTCCGTCAGGTAGATGGTGGGGTAGAAGGTGTCGCCCTGTCGGCAGCCCGCGCACGGTCCGGCCCCGACCGAGAAGCCGGACTTGGTCCGCACCTGGGGAACGGCCCCCGGCACGGAGGGTCCCGCGTTCCAGTGGATGTCGTCCTTGCCGCCGAGGACCAGGTCGTTCGCCTCGGAGCGGTTGTGCGTCAGGAAGGAGTCCGCTCCCCGTTCGGCCCAGGACGCGGTGAACCGGCTGATCGCGTCGCTCTGCCGCTTGACGAAGGTGGTGAGGGTCTGCTGGGTGGCGAGTCGCGGCAGAGTGACCTGCGACGCGACGGGGGTGGTCCGGAGGAACTGCATCCAGGCCAACTGGTGGACGTCGCCGGGCCGTGCCGCGTGGAAGTGCAGGTCGACCCGGTCGAGTTCGTCCTTCGCGACCCGGTAGGTGTCCGGCTTGATCTGTCCCTCGTCGTGGTACCTGGCGGCGTACACCCTCGGCACGGCACTGCCGCCGAGAGTGACCTCGACAGGCGACCGGTCGGATTTGATCCGCTTGATCAGGCTCTCGGCCTGGGCATAGGGCACCGTCACGATGGGCAGGGGCCCGTAGGACTGGATGGCCGGACAGCTCTTCGGCCCGTCCGCGCACTGGTCGAGATCCGTGGGACGGCCCAGCGAGGTGAGATCCGGTGCCGCGACCAGTACACCGACGGCACCGGCGCCGGCGGCGGCCGCCACCCGCTCGTCGCGGAGCCTTGGGAAGTCGCAGGACGCCTGACAGATGTCGGTCGGTGTCAGGAGTACGAGCTTGCCCTTGACGTCGACGTTCGCGAGGTCGGCGGCGGAACCGGTGCCCGCGTCGACCACCGGCAGATGTCCCTTGACCGGCAGCCGGGGAACCGGGATCGAGGCTTCGCGGAAGCTTGGATCACCGTCGTCGTTCAGCCACATCTGCGTCTCGCTCAGTGTGGCGTCCGGGGTCCCGTAGCGGGCGGACAGGCTGGTGGGGACCCCGCGGCCGACAGTCCGCATGCTGACCACGGGAGTCGTCCGCGAGCTGTAGAGGTCGTGGGTGAAGGTGCCGGTACTCACCTTGCCCGTGGGCAGCACCCACCAGTTCGCCTCCCTCGCGTTGTAGCCGAGCGAGACCACCGTGCCCGCTGTCCATTGCCCGGTCGCCGAGACCCGGTTGACGGAATCGGCCACCATGTAGGTTTCGGTGGATTCCGGATACTGCACGCTCAGCCGTTTGGCCTTGCGCAGGTCGAGCGTGACTGTCGTGGCCTTGGTGAGGCCGATCTCCGGTGCCATCGGCTGCGCCTGCTGCCACTCGCCGGCCGCGTCGCGCCAGGTGACCGGTATCTGCGCCGCGTAGGTTCCGCGGAAGAGCTGTTCGGTCACGGTGCCTGCGCCGGTTTCCAAGGTCGGGCCCGCGTGCAGGTGTACCTGATCGTCGACCGGCGTGAACGTGGCGGTGCCGTAGTGCACGTCGGTGGCACCGGCCGGGAGGACGACGTTCACGGTCAACGGGAACTTCTGGGCTTCGAGGAAGGTGTGGATGCCCGAACTCAGCTGTATCGCGCCGGAATCGTCCCGCGCGTTGAGCAGCCCGTTGTAGCCGCCGTAGGCGCCGTCGGTCCCGAGCACGCTGCCGTCGAGTGTCACCGCCACCTCGGCGGATCCGCCTGCGGGAACGACGACCTTGTCCCTGTCGAGGGTGAACATGCCTGCCGCGGCGGGCCGGCCGTCGGCGAAGGAGACCGGCGTCGCGAGGTGCAGCGTGACCGGCTCGTCGCCGTGGTTGGTGTAGGTGATCTTCTTCGTCACCGGCGCGTGCGGGTGGGCCAGCCGGCCGAAGTTCAGATTCCCCTTCGGGACGACCCGCGGGTTGGTCGCGGCCGCGAGGTCAACCCGGCCGGCGCCCTGGGCGTACAGGTCGTGCCCGAGGTCGGCCGAGGTGTCCATCAGCAGGGTCTTGATCTGCCGGCCGGTCAGCTCCGGATGTTGCTGGGCGACGATGGCCGCGGCGCCTGCCACATGGGGCGTCGCCATCGAGGTGCCGCTGGCCGTGGTGTAGTACTGATCCACCGGCGTGCCCATGGTCGTGCCGGCGGCGCGTGCCGCGACGATGTCGACGCCGGGCGCCGCGATGTCGGGCTTGGCGGCGCCGTCCCCGATACGGGGCCCGCGGTTGGAGAAGGACGCCATAGCGTCGCTCTTGTCGACGGCCGCCACGGTCAGGGCGTCGTCGGCGGAGCCCGGGGCGACGACCTTCTGGGCGATGAAACCGGAGTTCCCGGCCGCGACCACGAACAGGGTTCCGGTGGCACGGCTGAGCTCGTTGAGCGCCTGGCTCATCGGGTCCGTGCCATCCGTGGGGTCACCGCCCAGGCTCAGGTTGACGATCTTGGCCCCCGAGTGGGCCGCCCAGTCCATGGCCGCGATGATCCCGTCGTCGGGGCACTGCCCCGCGTCGTCGCAGACCTTGCCCACCAGCAGCTTCGCGCCGGGTGCCACTCCCTTGCGCAGCCCTTTGGACGCGGCTCCGCTGCCCAGGACCGTGGACGCCACGTGGGTACCGTGACCGTGCCCGTCCTTGGCGCCCGTGGCACTGCCGGTGAAGTCGACCTGTCCGACGATGCTCGCGGACACGTCCGGGTGGGTGGCGTCGATACCGGTGTCCAGGACCGCCACGGTCACGCCGCTGCCGTCGTAGCCGCGTTCCCAGGCGACAGGCGCGCCGATCTGCGGTACGGACTGTTCGAGGTCGACGTGGGCCAGGCCGTTGAGCCAGACCTTCTTGACTCCGGCCAGGGAACCGGTCGAGCGGGCGGTGGCCGGCGTGGAAGCCGTCTTGCCCCGGACGTCGTGCCACCACCGTCCGCCGTCGGCGATGTTCATCGAGCGGCCGTTGATGCTCGGAAGGTTCCGGCCGCCGGACGCGCCGGCCACCTTGCGTGTCCTGTCGACCGTGTCGGTGTAGGTGACGAGCACCGGCACCGTGTCGCCCTTGCCCGCCGCGACGAGCGTCACCAGCTGGCTCAGGTCGAAGAGACTCCAGTCCAGCAGCCCCTTGGCGACCAGCGCGAGTGCGTCGTCCGGCACGACGTACGCCTTGCCCTGGCGGGTGAGGGTGTGGAACACGACGGGCAGTCCGTCGGCCCGTGGCGCGCTCTCGGTGTCGCGGACGACCGGCTTGCCGTCCTTGTCGACACCGACGTGCAGCTTGTCGCCGGTGATCAGCGTGACCGGGACGGACCCACCGGACCCGGCGACGGTCCGCGCCAGGTCGTCGGTGACCGCTTTCGGGCTCTTCGTCTGTGGGACGGCGGATGCCGGCGACTTCCGGACCGGCTCGGTGGCGTGGGCCGTCGTCGTCGACACGAGCATGCCGAAGACGGTCAGACCGACGGTCACCGCGCCCCAGCGTCTACCGATGCGCGTTCGTGCGCTGGACTTCATCTATGAGTCTCCTGTGAGAGGGATGACGGGGAAACAGGGGAAGGGTTTGGCGTGCGGATCCTCGGTGCGTCAGTGAGCGGGCTCGTCGTGTGTACGAGGACGCCGTCCCCGCCGGCGGAGTGGGTCGAGCGGCGCCTGGCACCCCGGGTTTCCGCGCTAGAGCGGTTCGTACTCGGCGACGTCGTCGGCGCCGGCCTCACCGCTGCGAACAGTGGCGGCGCCCGCCGGGCCGGGCGGGGGTCCGACCGGCACCGGTTCGTCCTGAGGACGGGGTTCCGGGTCGGGCGGGTCCTCTTCGGACGCGGGTGTCGGCTCAGCGGGCAGCATGGCGACGAGTGTGCGTTCCGACCGGCTCCTGGCACGATCGGTCAGATGCGGGATTTAATCCCGCCCCCCGGTCCCCGACTTTTCTTCGTCCTTCTCACAGCGGGCGGAATTCACTCGTCGTACAAGGTCCGTTGGGGCTGCCCGACGACGAGACCCGACTCGACGACCCTGACCGCGAGTGCCGTGCGCGAGGTCACGTCCAGCTTGCGCATCGCCGACTTCACCTGGCTGGCGATCGTCTGCACCGACACCACGAGAGTGTCGGCGATCTGCCGGTTGGTGAGCCCTTCGACCAGCAGCCGGGCCACCTCCAGCTCGCGCGGCGAGAGCCTGTTGCCGTAACCGGGACGCCCGCGGCCGCGCGTCACCGCGAGGACGTCCCCTCCCCGTCCGGCGAGAAACAGGCTGATCCGCCCGGCGTCGTTGCGGGCACCGAGTTCCGTCAGGGCCTGCGCCACACTCGACAGCAGAGGCAGCCCGGCCTCGTCCCGGCCTTGCGCCAGCAGACAGCGGGCGGAGCGCTCACGGGCGAGCAGCGCGTCGTACGGGCGCGGCAGCGCCTCCCACGCACCGGCCGCGCGGACGAACAAGGCGGCGGCATCCGTGAGACGGCCGTCGACTTCCGCCAGGATCGCGCGGCAGAGGATCAGGGACGCCTGTGGCGCAGGTGCGTCCCTGTCGCCCAAGGCCCCTTCGAGAGCGTTCACCACGTCGGTGGCAGGTCCGATGCGGCCGGCGGCGACCAGGGCCGCGGTGCGCGCCGGGGCGAACTCGACGGCACGGGACCACAGTCCGCCGCCGACGACCGTCCCGGCGAGCTGGTCCGTCAGACGCAGTGCCTCCTCGACGTCGCCGTCGCCCAGGCACAACTGGGCCAGCGCGGCCGCGGCCTCGATGCGCTGCTGGTCGTCGTCGCCCGCGAAACGCAGCCTCTCCTTCGCCGCCTCCCGGTCTCCCGAGGCGGCCTGGAGCAACCCCGCCACGAGGGATGCCTCGCACCGGTCCTTGAGCCGTACCCCACCGTCGTCGTCCACCAGACGCGCCGTCCGCTCCGCGAGTCCCGACCAGGCGCCGGTGAACCAGTCGAGGTGTGCCCGGGAGGAGGCGATGCTGTCGAGGTAGTCAAGGAGTTGATGGCGCTCGGCGAGGGTCCGGGCCTTGGCCAGTCGTGTCCGGGCCTCGTCGTAACGTCCCCAACGCGTCGCCTCCTCACCGACGTTCGTATGCCCTATCGCGACGATGGACGCCTCCTGCGGATCCAGAACGTCGTCCGGGATCTCGAGAGCCGCCGCCCATCCGGCCTCCTCGCCCAGCATGAGCAGCGCGAACGCACGCTCCACGGACAGGCGCAGCCGGTCCAGGGAAGCCACGGGCTGCGTCAGCGGCGGCGCCTCCTGGAGCCATCTCAGGTGCTCCGAGACCGGACGCGCGTTCCCCAGAGGCAGAGCCAGCAGAACACGGGCGCGCGCCGTCTCCGCCGACCCCGGCGACAGATGGGGCAACGCCGTGAGGATCTCGCGGCGGCCCGCCTCGATCTCGCCCGCCACCATGAGGACCCGGCCGACCTGGAAGCGGACCAACGCCCGCTCCAGGGGCGTGAGGGCCTGACCGGCGAGAGCCGAACGCAGCGCCTCGGTGATCGCCGAGTAGGGGTCGGAACCGGACAGCGCCTGGAACTGGATCTTCGTCACCAGACCTACGAGTACCCCGGCCGGGAGCGGGACGGTGGCGACCAGGCTGTGCAGCAGCAGCGCCGAGGTGGCCACGTCCCCGGACTGGACACACAGGTCGGCCGCCGCCTCGGTGTACCGGCACGCGGCCTCGACGTCACCGGCCAGCCGGAAGTGCCGTGCCAACTGCGCCACGGGGGCCAGCGGCCACCGCTCCAACACCCGGCCCGCCCGCAGGTGCGTGGCCCGTCGCTCCCCGGCCGGGATGGCGTCGTACACGGCGTCGCAGGCCAGCGAATGCCGGAACGACCACTGTCCAGCCCTGTCCTCACGCAGCAGGCCGTTGCCGAGCGCCTCGGCCGCCTGCGCCGCGAAGCGCTCTTCCGACAGACCGGTGACCGCGCGCAGGGTCGCGAAGTCGACCGGACCGGAGAGCACGGCGGCCGCGTAGAGGACGGTGCGGGTGTCTGGGTGGAGCCGTTGGACGCGTTCGAGCATGGCGTCGCGGATCGTGGGCGGAACCTCGATGCGCTCCAGCCGCCGCCGCGCCCAGCCGCCGTCCCGACGGATCAGATCGGCCCGGTCGTGCATCAACCGCACGGATTCCTCCACCGCCAGCGGTACGCCCTCGGTGCGTGCGTGCAGAAATCCAGCGAACTCCTTCGACACGTAGCCGCCGCCCAGCATCGACGAGACGAAGGAGACGGTCTCGGCGACATCCAGCGGTCCCGGCGTCAACCTGACCAGGTGGGCGTCGGACGGGAGCCGGGAGGCCAGCCGCAACAGCAGGGACGCCGAAGGCACTTCGTCCCGCCGGAAGGTGAGCACCAAGCTCACCGGTTGCGGTCGGCGGGAGACGAGGAACAGCAGGAACTCGAGGGTCGCCTCGTCGGCCCAGTGGACGTCTTCCAGTGCGAGAAGGGCCACGTCGAGCCGGCCGAGGACCTCGGCGAACGCACGGAACAGCCGGTGCCGGGCAGAGGTGGCGTCCTCCAGCGCCTCCGGCGCCGGAGGCAACTCGTCGGCCCACTCGGGGAACAGAGGCCGCAGGGCCCCGCCCAGACCGCTCAGTCGCAGCCCGGCAACGTTGTCAACGCCGTCGCGCACCGCGTCCACCACCGCGCCGAGCGTGTACGGCACCCGCAATTCCAGGCAGGCACCGACCAGGGCGCGCCGCCCCCGCTCCGCCTCGGACGCCAGGAACTCCCGCAGCAGACGGGTCTTGCCGATGCCCGCCTCACCGTCGACCAGAACGACCACGGGGGTACGTTCGAGCGCCGACCGGAGCGTATTCAGCTCACCGTCCCGGCCGACGAACCGTGGCGCGGACAGCGCCGGGAGCCGACCGTCATTCTTACGGGCCTCTCCAACCACCGCCAAGTCCCCCCAGCCGACCGCGAGTACGCCGGCACCGACCTTATCCCCGGGAGATCATTCTGGGGGCGGCACGTCAACTTTCGCTCCGCGACGCCGACAAGGCCGTAAACCTGCGAACCTTGCTCCACGACCGCGCCCTTGGCAGAACACACCGGGAGAGAGCGGTTGCGATCCCGCGGACCGTGTCACCGACGATCCGCCGACCTCCTGCCGGCGCCCCGGCGGCAGCGGCCCGCCGTCGCCCTCGGACGGATGGAAGCCGCGCCGGTTCGCGAAGCCGGTATCCGTACTGCGAGACACGGAGGCCGACACCGTCCGCCGGGGACGGCCGTGGGGATCACTTGCGGGACAGCCCTCAGGTGGGCACATTCGGCTGCGCGTATGCCGACCACTACCCTGGACCGCATGCCCCATCATGATCATGTTCGACTGCGCCCTGTCTCCGAGAAGGACCTCGACCTGTTCGAGCGTCTCCACGAGGACCGTGCCGAGCTCGGAGACCTCGGCTTCTTCGGCTACCGCAACCCGGGGCAACTCCGCCGGCAGTGGGCCGAGCACGGTTTCCTCACCGCTCAAGGCGGACGTTTGACGATCGCCGGAGACGACGACCGATTCGTCGGTGAGGTGCAGTGGCATGAGGTACTTCAGGGCCCGGCGTCACCTTGCTGGAACATCGGCATTTCCTTGCTCACCGCCGAACGCGGCAAGGGCTACGGCAAGCGGGCCCAGCGCCAGCTCGTCGAATATTTGTTCGCCCACACCAAGGTCAACCGGATCGAGGCATGCACCGAGGTGTCGAACATCGCCGAGCAGCACGCCCTGGAGTGGGCAGGCTTCACTCGCGAAGGCGTCCTGCGCGGCGCCTGTTTCCGTGCCGGAACATGGCACGACATGGTCATCTACTCAGTGCTGCGCGCCGAGGTCGTCGCCAAGACCTGAGTCTGCCGAACGGTGGATACGGCCCCTCCGTCGCGCCGGAACGTTCGCGACGGGACGCAGCGGTGGGTCGTTCGACGTGCAGGCGGCCCGTGAACGTCGCGTACGAGCCGACCGCGCGGACACCCGGCGGTCGCCGAGGGCTTGATGCACCCCGCCGTGCGACGGTGGACGAGCCGGATCCCGCGCTGCCCGCACACGGTCACCAGCCCGTCGTCCCCGGCGCTCCACGAAGAGCTGACCCATCTCCTTTGCGTCGCCGCGGCCGCCGCGCTCAGGGCCGGGATCACGTCGAGGCTCGCTATGCCCCTGCGTGACGGTAGGGGCGTGGATTTCCAGGGGCGGCCCGTAGCCCGCGTTCAGCAGCTGCCTCCACCGGGTCCACCCCCATCTGCGCGGCGACCACGCCGGTCGGGGGCAGGCTGGCCTCAGGGGGACCAGATGTACGGGGTCGTCGTGGTGACGGCGTGCAGGCCGAGGCGGGTGAGGATCGGCGTGCTGTCGGCTGAGGCGTCGACGTAGAGGTAGGGGACCCCGCGGGCGGCGGCGAGTTGGGCCCGGTGGGCGACCATGGCCCGGTAGATGCCCTGTCCGCGCCATTCCTCGAGCGTCGAGCCGCCCCAGAGACCCCCGAAGTCGACGCCCTCGTGGAACACCAGCCAGGCGGCGCAGACGACTTCGGCGCGTGCCTCGGCGACGAGGACCACGGTGTTCTCCGGGGCGTTCTCGATCCGAGCGCCCAGGTCGTCGGCGAGCCAACTCGAGTCCTCGCCCCAGACAGTGCTCTCCAAAGCGGCGATGCGTTCGAGGTCCGATCTGGCGGTGACACGGCGGAGGGTCACGCCGTCGGGCAGGACGGGGTCGGTGGCAAGGTCCGCGGACTGTCCGATGAGCACGGTCTCGGTGTCCTCCGCGACGAAGCCGGCGGCCGTGAGCCGGTCGGTGAGATCCGCGGGAAGATCATGGGCGCGCGTCTTCCATTCGAACGCCTCGCCCCGGGCAGCGTAGAAGTCACGTTGCCGCGCTATGAGCGTGTCGAGTTCCGCCCCGCGCACACCGAGGTCGCGCGGGCCCGTGACGAAGCCACGGTGCCACCCGACGACACGGGTCAACGGACCGTCCGTCTCTACGCGGACGCTGCCGCCAGGCGGGGTGACACCACGGAGCTGGGCGTCATACGCGGTGCGGAGTTCGTTGATCAGAATGTCCTTCACTGGAACACCGTACGGACCGGGTCAAGTGATTAAGCCGGTCGAAAGCACGCTGACATGAAGGGTCGAGGTCTCTCACCCGGCCACCGGAGATCGGAATCAGGCGGCCTCTGCCGCTCCCCCGCCTCGATGGTCGGCCGCCCTTGGGTCGGACACCCCAGTGCCGAAGCACACCGATACCCCGGACAACGTGGACCCCTACGGTTTCAGGTCTCCGAACGCTGCTCGCCGGGATGCCCTGCGGCGGCGTGGGTGGGTGGCCGGACGGACGGGCGTGAACCGGATTCCCGTGAGACGGCAAGTACAGGTGAGAGGAGTTGTTCCCGCGACCAGACGGGCTCCTATGACTGACCTGCCCTGCAGACCTCCAACAGAGGTTCCCACCAACAGCGTTACCACCGAGGTCGACGAAGCGGCAGTGATCGCGGCGTCGTTGACGGAGCCGGAGCGGTTCGCTCTGCTCTTCGACCGCCACGCCCCACCATTCACCGTTATGTCGCGCGGCGGTTGGGCGCGGACGCGGCCGACGACGTGACGGCCGAGACCTTCCTGACGGCCTTTCGGATACGCGTCCGTTACGACGCCGGCCGCGCCTCCGTCCGTTCATGGCTGCATGGGATCGCGGCACGGCTCATCAGTCGACACCGCAGGGACGAGGTCAAGGCGCTGAGGATACTGGCTCGCGCCGGTCACGATCCGGTGGTGGCGTCCTGGACCGACTCCGCTGACGACCGTGTTGTCGCGCAAGGTTCCTCCAGGTCTCTGGCCAGAGCGCTGGCGGGACTCTCCCAGGGGGACCGGCATGCGTTGCTCTTCGCCTGGGCCGATCTCACCTGCGCCGAGATCGCCGATGCCCTGGAAATCCCCGTCGGCACGCGGCCGCCGCGGCCCTTGCGACATCCGGTGGCGTCGTTGCGCGACTGCCTGACGGGCACTCCGACGGCGGACGTGAGGTGCTGTCCGCGAAGGCTTCCGCTGCCGCACTGGAGCTGGCGGCGGCCACCGTGGCGAAGAATGACGGCACCGAACCGTCGGCGAAGCAGTGGGTGTACGAGAAGAGCACGTTCCTCGACGGGAGCAGGCCCCAGACATCCGAGCAGTGGACCCGCTGGGACGGCACGGGGGACGCCAGGCTGCCCGGGATTCCCGGAGGGGGTTCCACCAAGGGGTTCGATCCGAACAGGCTCCAGGTCTGGTACGGACCCGACCAGGAGGAGAAGTGGAAGGAGCGGGGCTACGACGATCGCTCTCAGCGTCAGTTCTACCGATTCCTCGCCACTCTGCCGAGCGACCCGGACCAGATGATGCGACGGATCCTCAAGGAACATGCCATCGGCGCCGTCAAGGGCGAGACGCGGGCGGAACATGACCGGCGGGAGCTCAACGTCCTCTTCCGATCCCTCCTTGTCCCGCCGAAAGTACAGGCAGGAATGTTCCGGGCACTGACCAAGATCCCCGGGACTCCTCGACCCGAAGACCTACGCCTACCTGGGGAAGATCGACCACGTCGGCGGGAGGGTGACAACAACCCCTGGGAGGCAAAGGGCTTCTTCATGGGCGCCTCCGCTCCGACGAGCGTGATCCCTACCCATCGCCGTCACCGTTCGATGCCCCTCCGCTCCCCCGCACATGCGAGGTTCGCAGGCTCAGCCACCTCTCCGAACCAGCAGGAAGCCGTCGACGTAGAGGCTGGCCGAGTAGTCGACGGGGATGCCGCAGAAACCGGAAGGACCATCAGATCCCCCCGTTCCCGCGGCACCCGGAACGCATCACTCACTCGGTTGGCTCAGCTGAAGACGAAGGGTCCAGGCGACTGGGCGGCGGTCGACGTGCAGGTGACGGTGATGCCGAAGATGACCATCTTCAGCGAGCCCTTGTAGAAGTCCAGGCTGTCACCGATGGCCACGGTGCCGGGGAGCGGACCGACGGTGACCGAGCCGCCCGCAGGGATGGCCGGGTTCACGGCGCCGCTGAAGACCCGGTTGGCGCCGGTGGAGTTGGTCATGGTGAGCGTGGAGTTGATGGAGTTCGCCGACAGGGCGAGCGGAGTGGTGATGGCGGTGGAACTGAGGGTGACGGTGGCCGAGGTACTGCTCACCTGCGTCGCGGTCAGTGTGGCCGCTCCGCCACCGAACAGGCCGCAGGTGGCGGTGATGGTGGCGGAACTCGGAGTGACGGCCGCGGACGCGGAGGGCGCGAAGGCCAACGCCGTGGCGGCGAGGACCCCCGCCGTGAGTGCCGCACCTGAAGCTAATCGTTTCATGGAGATCGGGCTCCCTTCCCGTTACTGGGAATGCCATGTGGGAATGGCGACCCCGGACCGGGTGGGTGCGGACACACCGCGGGATCGAATCTGACAGATCGTCAGATCTACAGTTCTATTGATGCGCAGGCGACGCGAACCGACAAGGTTGAAATTCGGCCTACTGCGCACGAGGGGGCGCGGGCCGACCGGACGGCCGGCCACGCCCACCGGGAGAGGAGATCGCGGGCAGAGGCCGAGGAGGGGGCGATATCCCGCTGCGTACCCGCCGGACGACCGTCGAGCGCCGCCGCGCGCTGTTGCCGTCGCCCCGGGCCGTACCCGCAGGAACAGCGCGGGCCGAGGTCATGGACGCGATTCGCCCGCCCGGTCGGCGACATGGCCTCAGCGGTCAGCGGCTCCCGAACAGGCGGCTGTCAGCCTGTGGTTACGGCATAGGGGAGTTCGAAGCGTGAGCGGTGCTCGTTGACGAACTCCTCGACCGTCTGGAGGGACTGTCCGGTGATGCGGGGGGCGGTGTCGGTGACGCCGGCCAAGCGGCCTTCCTGCTGGTCGATGGTGACCGCCTCGAAGTGCTTCAGCTTGGCGGTGTCACCGGGCTCGCCGATCAGCTCCAGGAACGTCGTCACGGTCACCTGCTCGAACGGGAGGTCGCGGCCCAGGACCCGGCCGACCTCGGCCGCGAGTTCCTCGTGGCTGTACTCGACCGGACCGGTGAGGGTGTAGACCCCGCCGGCGTGTTCTTCAGGTCGAGTGAAGATCTTGGCCGCGGTCAGTGCGATGTCACTGCCGGCGATCGGCGCGAAGCGGCTGTCGGCGTTGAAGGGCATGACGTAACGGCCGTAACGGATCAGCCCGGAGATGTAGAGCAGCCACTGCATGAAGAACCCGTTCCGCAGGTGCGTCGCGGGCACTCCGGACCAGTTGAAGACCTGCTCGGACAGCCAGTGGTTCTGCGTCGCCTTGCTGCGCGCGTCGTGACGCGACTGGATGTGCGACATGTTCACTACGAGGTCGAGGTCTTGTTCCCTGGCAGCCTGCGCGAACATCACGGCTGCCTCCACCAGACCCTCGCCGACCGGGTAGTTGAAGTACGCGCGCTGTACGCCCTTCAGAGCCGCGCGCACCTCACGGAAGTCCAGGAGGCTCCCGAAGGCGACCTCGGCACCCTTGTCCCGCAGTCGCTGCGCCCGCTCGTCGTCCGTACGGACCATCGCCCGTACGTGAAAACCCTCTTCGATCAAGCGATCGACCATGGGTCGGCCGGTCTCACCGTTCGCCGTCGTGACCAGGACCGTGGCCATATCCTCACCCCTTCGCTCCGCAGGTCCCGCCGGTGCGGCCGGTGCGGCCGGTGCGGCCGACCACGCGGATCAGCTCCGGAGGGGTCGTCGTGTGCGGCCTGGGCCATGGCCATCGCCGCGGCCTCACGTACCCAGCGCCGTCCGGCGCCGAGGCGCCCATGCGGTGAATCCCGGTTCGGGCACCCGCCGGCGTACCCGGGTGCACCGCCTCCGGACGTCCGAGTCAAGGCTCACCGGCTTCGCAGGGACCGCCTCCGGACCTCGCCACTTCTCATCGTAGGGGTTCCGGGCGAAGCGTGGCCTGTCGAGCCCGCGCATGGCACGCACTGCCGGACCGGCCGTGCGCATGGCGCACACTTCCCGACCGGCCGCCCCCGGGCGGACCGTCACGTCAACCGCGGCCTGCCGGGGTCGTACGAGAGCGGTGAGCGTGAGATCGAGGTCGGCGACGGCAGCACCGTCCCGACCGCGGCCCACCTCGCCGCCCGCACAGGGCTCGCCCCCGCGACCCGCAGTCCAGGCTCCCTCGATCCGCGGCCGACAGTCCTTCCCAGGCGAAACAAGCAGCTCAAACGGGCCGTCTCCTGTCCGCATCCGCCGCCCTGGGCGACCCGGCGTCCCGGGCCCACTCGGCGAGAGGACCGCGCGAGGCGAGCACCCCACCCAAGCACTGCTCCGCCTCGCCCGACGACCAGCCGACGTCCCCTTCACGATGCTCCGAGACGGCGTCTTCCACGCATCACGTCCAACGGCAGCAGTCAGCCGATCGGCGGTTCCGCCAGCAGCACCACCCGGTCGGACTCGACGTCGAACCCCAGCACCGGATGACTCCGGTCCCCGTCGCCCTCGGGCGTCATCACCACCCGTTTGCCCAGTCGGCGCCCGATCGCACAGAGAAATCCGCACAGCACGTCCAGCCGCTCCTGCCCCTGCAACTCCAGCAGGTCCACGTCAAAACCGATCTCCTCAGCCGACTCCAACCGGAAGATCGCCAGCACGTCCGGCGCCGGCCAGACCCGCAGATCCGCGCAGTCGGCGTCGGCAGGCCGTGACAGCACCTCCCAGGCGCGCGGCCATGGCATGACGACACCGCCCTCGGAGTACTCACTCCGCCAGCCACTCGCAACGACCAGATCGAGGACCGCCTGCCAATCCTCCACCCCAGCCCCCGTCACCCACACATCCGGAAGGCGCCCCTCCCACTCAAGGTCGAAGAAGCCCCTCACGTCATCCCACAGCAGCTCGGACACCAGGCAATGCTGACCTCACCCCGAGCACAAACGCACCCGGTTTTCCTTGACCGAGCCCACAGACACTCCCCCACCGGGCCACACCGCGTTCCACAGCCCCACCACCCCGATCGGTGCGATTCCGCCGCGGGGCCCGCTCGCCACGGTCGCCGGGTGCCGCGCGCAGGCCGTACGCAATATGCGGCTGGTGACTCAAGGCTCCTGACCAACAGGCCGGTTGACGACATCTTGTCCCCGTCGTGACGCCTGTGGTTGAGTGACATACAAGAGAATTGAAACGATTCAATCGCGACGAGACGGCGTTCGTTCCGCGCGCCGAACCGTCTGCCGTCGATGGAGGAAAGCGTGAGAAAGCGCAGGATGGCTGTCGGGTTGATGCTGTCTTTCGTAGTGGCCGCGTCAGGGTTGGGGGCGACGCCCGGGGCGGCGGCGGTGTCCGTTCCCGATCTCCGACAGAGCCTGGACGCGAACGGGGCATCGCTCGTGGTGAGCGGGCTCGAAGTCGAGCATCAGGTCCAGCCGTTGGGTGTCGACGTCCCCCGGCCGAGGCTGAACTGGCAGGTGGCCCCAGGGCGTGGCGCGGCCGGTCGCACCACGGTCGGGCAAGTGGCGTACGAGGTCGAGGTGTCGACGTCGCAGGGCGGCAAGGGAGAAGTGTGGGACAGCGGGCGTGTGCGCTCCTCCCGGTCCTTCGACGTGACGTACGGCGGTCCCGCTCTCACGTCACGTACGCGCTACTACTGGCACGTACGGGTCTGGGACGGTGCGGGGAAGGCGTCGCCATGGAGTGACGAAGCGCGATTCGAGACGGCCTTCGTCAACCCTGGTGATTTCCGAGGCACTTGGATCGGGGCGCACGCGAAGGCGCCCGCGCTGCGGCTGGATGACGCGAACTGGATCTGGTATCCCGAAGGCAACCCGTCCGACTCGGCTCCCGCCGGTTCGCGCTACCTGCGCCGGACCTTCGACCTGCCCGCCGAGGCGCGGATCAGCACGGCGGAGATGCAGCTCACCGCCGACGACCGCTTCACCCTGTTCGTCAACGGTACCGAGGTGACGAGTTCCGCGCGCGTCGCGGACTCCTGGAGGACCGCGAGCATCGTCGACATCGCCCCGTACCTGCGCACAGGCGCCAATGTGCTGGCGGTGGAGGCGACCAACACCAATCAGGGGCCGGCGGGCGCACTCGGAAGCCTGCACTTCGAGGGGGCGGGATCACCGGCCGACGTCGTCACCGACGACAGCTGGAAGGCCTCGGACTCCGCGGACGACGGGTGGGAGCAGCCCGGGTACGACGACGCGGCGTGGCCGCACGCCATCGAGGCCGCCCCCTACGGATCCGGTCCCTGGGGCCGGTCGGTGTCGGCTCCGCCCGCGCCCGAGACACTGCTGCGGGACGAGTTCACCGCGGGCAAACCCGTCGCCTCGGCACGAGCCCATATCGCGGGCCTCGGCTACAACAAGCTCTACCTGAACGGCCGGCGCATCGGCGACCGGGAACTCGAACCCGGATTCACGGTGTACGACAAGACCGTCCTGTACTCGACGTACGACGTCACGGACGCGCTGCGTACCGGCGGCAACGCCATCGGGGTCAGCCTGGGCCGCGGTTTCTACGCGATGACCAACCCGGACGAGTGGAAGGCGTCTTCGTGGTGGGGCGAGCCCAAACTCAAGCTGGAGCTCGACATCACCTACACCGACGGCAGTCACCAGCAAGTGCTCAGCGACAGCGGGTGGAAGGTGTCCGACGGGCCGACGACCACGCAGTCGCTCTGGTTCGGAGAGACCTACGACGCCCGCGCGGAGCAGCCCGGCTGGGACCGCCCCGGCTTCGGGGACGCCACCTGGCGCCCCGCGCTGAGCGTCGACGGGCCCAAGGGCACGCTCCGCTCGGAGAGCTTCCCGCCCATCAAGGTCACCGATCACCTGAAGGCCGAGCGGACCACCACCCCGGCTGAGGGCACCCACGTCTACGACTACGCGAGTCCCACAGCCGGTTGGGCGCGCATCGGCGTCCAGGGTCCCGCCGGGGCGACGGTCACCGTCACCTACGGCGAGAAGCTGCGGGCCGACGGCACGGTCGACAACACCGGTGCCTACGGGATGGCGTTGCAGACCTACTCGTACACCCTCAGGGGTGACGGGGTGGAGCACTATCAGCCGAGCTACAGCTACGCCGGTTTCCGCTACGCCCAGGTCGTCGTCCCCCAAGGCGTCACCCTCAAGTCGGTAGACGGGATGAGGGTCCACACGGCGGTGGCGTCCACCGGTGGCTTCACCAGTTCGAGCGACCTGCTGAACCGCTACCAGGACGCCCAGGCCGACACGATCCTCAACAACCTGCACTCGATCCCGACCGACACACCCATGTACGAGAAGCGCCCCTACACGGCCGACGGCTTCCTTTACGCGGACTCGGCGATCGCGAACTTCGACATGCGCAACTTCTACGAGAACTGGATGCGCTCGCACCGCGACGACCAGAACGAGGACGGCTCGATCGGCCCCACCGTGCCCACCACCGAGTCGGGCAAGCAGGTCAAGGACCCCATCTGGTCGGCGAGTTACATCCTCGGCACCTGGGACCTGTACTGGTACTACGGCGACACCGAGGCGGTGGCCGACAACTACGACGGCATGAAGGCCTGGCTGGCGTACTACGAGCACGACATCAGCGGCACCGGCGGCATCTACACCGGCTTCAGCTACGGCGACTGGCTCTCCCCGGAAGGCGCCAACGCCCCTGAGGGCACCCGGCTCTCAGGAACCGCGTACATCTACCTCACCGCGACACGGCTCGCGACCATGGCCGAGGCGTTGGGCCACGATGCCGACGCGCGGCACTTCGACGCCTTCGCGGCCAAGGTCAAGGACACCTTCAACGCCACCTTCTACAGCCCGGACAAGGAGGCCTACTACGACAACGAAGCCGCCGGATACCGGCAGACGTCGAACCTGCTCCCGCTGAGCTTCGGTCTGGTGCCGAAGGAGCACCGCCGAGCCGTGGTCGACAACCTCGTCGCGGACATCCACACCCGCGGCGACCACCTGGACACCGGCGCTCTCGGGACCAAGGTGCTCCTGCCGGTCCTCACCGAGGCCGGCCACGCCGATCTGGCGTACACGGTGGCCACCAACCCGACCTATCCCGGCTGGGGATACTGGTTCGAGGGACTGGGTGCCACGACCATGTGGGAGGAGTGGAACGCCAACTCGCGCTCGCACGACCACGCTTTCACGGGAACGGTGGACGACTGGCTGTACCAGGGTGTCGCCGGCATCGAAGCCACCGCACCCGGCTACACGAAGATGACGATCCGACCCCACGTCGTCGGTGACCTGACGCACGCATCCGCCCATGTCCAGTCACCACTCGGCCGGATCACCTCGTCGTGGACACGGACGCGGGGACACTTCACGCTCCGGGTCGACGTACCGGTGGGGGCGACCGCGGAGGTCCTCGTCCCGGTCAGCGGCCGACAGGCGGTGCACGCGCCCGCGACCGCGACGGCCGGCGAACACAAGGCCGGGTACGCCCACTTCACCGTGGGCGCGGGGAGCCACCTGTTCCGCGTGACGGGATAGCCCTCCCGAACCGTCGCTCCCCCACGGCGTGTTGAGAGACGCGTCGGCCGGAACACAGTTCACGGTCGGCGCG
This sequence comes from Streptomyces fagopyri, assembly GCF_009498275.1. Classification (NCBI taxonomy): domain Bacteria; kingdom Bacillati; phylum Actinomycetota; class Actinomycetes; order Kitasatosporales; family Streptomycetaceae; genus Streptomyces; species Streptomyces fagopyri. The sequence goes on from NZ_CP045643.1 coordinate 489,521, forward strand.
TCAGGGGCGGCCTTGCCGAACCCGCCCCTGACGCGGGTGGACCGAGCCGCGGCGGCACAGGGACGACCGACCGGCTGACCCGGCCGGTCAGTCGGCAGAGGATTGTCGGAAGCCGCGGCGACATGCTCTGCGGCGACAGCCTGGGGCCGGCCACCGGATGCCGGCGAGCGGCCTGCCACGCGGGTCCGCTTCCGCGCCGGGTGTCCGCGGTCCGACGTGGACCGCGAACAGCCGGCGCGGCGAGAGCTCTCAGGGGCGCAGGGCGGTCAGTACGCCGTCCGCGTCTCCAGCATTCTCCTGGCCTCGGCGACCACTGCCGGGTCGGTGACGAAGTGGGTGTCCTGCTCGGCGGACGCGCTGGAGGCACCGAGGGGTATCCACGCGGCCCCGCGCCGGGGTTCGGCGCGACGCTTCGCCGAGAGGTGGACGGCGGCCACCCCGGCGGCGGTCAGGGCCGGGATGTCGCCGGGACTCACCCCGCCGCCCGCCATCACCTGTACACCGGGCGCGGCTTCGACCATGGCGGCGAGGCGGGTCAGCCCCTGCCCGGCGGCCGGGGCGCCGCCGGAGGTGAGCACCCGGGTGAGCCCCAGGGCGGGCAACAGCGCGGCGGTGGCGACCGGGTCCGCGGACAGGTCGATCGCGCGGTGCAGTGTCACCTCGACAGGGCGGCCCGCGTCGTGAGCCGCCGCGGCGAGGCGGGTGACGGCAGCGGTGTCGAGGCTGCCGTCGGCGGTGAGCGCGCCGACGACCACGCCGGAGGCTCCGGAGGCGATCACGGAGCGCACCTCGGCGACCATCAGGGCGGTCTCCTCGGCGTCGTGGACGAAGTCGCCCGGTCGGCAGCGGACCAGCACCTGAACCGGCAGGCCCACGGCGGCGACCGCCTCGACCAGGGCGGCAGACGGGGTCAGACCGCCCAGTTCCAGACCGGTGCAGAGTTCGACGCGGTCGGCTCCGTGGTCGAGGGCGACACGGGCGCCGGCCGGTGAGGTGACGGCGATCTCCAGTGCGGGCCGTGGTACCTGTCCGTCCGTGCCGGGCTGCCCGCGTCCGGGAATCTCGGCGTAGGGCACCGGTGCGGGGGCCTGACCCGCACCGGCGGTGCGCGACGGATCGAGAGGCCTGGTGGTGCGCTCGCTCACTCGTCGCCCCCGGTGAGCGGCTGGTCGGAGGCCGGGATGACGCGGGCCGTCAGGTCCGGGGCGGCCATGTCACGGTCGAAGGGGAACATCGGGCGGCGGATGCGGCGGTGACCGAGGCGCACCAGGTCCTGGTCGACACCGCCGGGGGTGAGGGCCATCTTCCAGCCGACCGACATGTCGAACAGTTCGGGCTCCAGGTAGCCGATCTTGACGATCACGATGTCGGCGGAGCGCGGTTCGAGGTCGAGGTCGGTGAAGTCGTGCTCGTGGTGATAGGGCTTGCGCAGCCTGGTGAGGATCGCGTACACGCTGCCGACGCGGATGACGACCTCGGTCTCGGCGTCGCGGTCGCCGTGCCGGATCGCGTGGACCACGCCGGTGAGGGTGACGGGGCCGGCGTGCCGGTCGTCGACCTCCGCGCCGGCGGTGACGGTGACGGTGGCGCCGATCCCGGCGGCGACGGCGGTCTCGATCGCGGCGGGGGCGGGTACCGAGGCGTAGATGACGGTCGGGCCGTCCTCCTTCTGGAACTCGGGACGTTCCAACAGCCGGGTCAGACCCCAGGTGACGTCGCCGGCGCCGCCCGCGGTGGGGTTGTCGCCGGTGTCGCTGATGAAGTACGGCCGCAGGTCGGTGGCGAGGGCCTCGTCGAGGAGTTCGTCGTAGGTGCCGGTCGGGGCGACGAAGTCGAAGTCGTGGCGGGCGTCCCAGAAGCCCCGGGCGAGGCGTTCGGCCCCGGCCGAGACCGCCGCCGTGTCGTCGCCGGTGACGACCACGACGGCGCGGTTGCGGGGTTCGTCCGCCCAGGCGTAGCCGACCCAGATGGCGGCGTCGGTCACGCCGTCGGCGGCCTCGACCTCGTCGACGGCCGCGTACACGCTCTTCGCGGGTTCGATCCGGGTGGAGGTCTGCTCGCCGGCCAGCAGCACGGGGACGGGCACCCACGCCTTGACCGGGCGCGGGCCGCCGGACACCAGCAGCTCGACCAGGTTGCGTACGGCGCGCTCCTTGGTCTCCATGTGGTCCTCGTGCGGGGCCATGCGGTAGCAGGTGATCAGGTCGCTGCGGTGGGCCAGTTCGCGGGAGACGTTGCCGTGCAGGTCCATCGAGGTGGAGACGATCACGTCCGGGCCGACGGTGGCGCGGACGCGCTCCAGCAGTACGGCCTCGGCGTCGTCGATCCCTTCGACGGTCATGGCGCCGTGGATGTCGTACCAGAGACCGTCGAGCCGGGGCAGCGCGGCGAGGCGTTCGATCAGTTCGTCGGTGAGCGCGGTCCAGGCGGCGGCGGTGACGGTGCCGCCGGGCAGCGACTTGCCGACCAGGGCGCCGTGCCATTCGGCGGCCTCGCGCAGTTCCTCGCCCGGGGCGAGGAAGGGGTACCGCTCCAACACCTCGGCACCGCGCGAGGGATGGAAGGCGGGCGCCTCGGTGCGGGCGGGAGAGAAGGTCGAGGACTCGATGCCGAGGCCGGCGACGGCGATGACCGGGCGGGCATGGGCGGTGCGGGTGTGCGACATGGCTCCTCGTGCGGGGTAGTGCGGAGTGGGCGGTGCGGAAGGCTTGGTGCGCGAGCCTCGGGGTGCTGTCCGGGATCCGGGCCACGGGCGGGTCCCGGGCCCCGGACTTTCTTCGCTTCCTTCAGGACTTCGTTTCCGGCAGGAAGCCGGGTGTCGGCGGTTCCGGCCCCGTCGGACGCTGCCCGGGGCGGGAGTTGGGCCGAGGCGGGACGTTTTGGGCGGCGTCAGCCACTTCTTGGGGGCGCGGCGGTGGGGAACCGGTCCGTGCCGGTGCCTCCGGCCTCACCCAGAGCACGGGCCAGGGCGCGCTGCAGGGCGAACAGCCCGACTCCGGCCAGTCCCGCGTCGGCGCCGAGGGCCGCCCGCTCGATGGTGAGGTGTTCGGTCACCAGCGGATGGCAGCTCTCGTAGAGCTGGCTGCGCACCGCGGCGATGAACGGTTCGAGGGTGGAGAGGATGCCGCCGAGATAGACGGCGTCCGGGTTGAAGAAGTTGACGTTGGCGGCGAGCACCTGGCCGAGGTGGTCGCCGGCCCTGCGGACGGCGCGGGTGGCTTCCGGGTCGGCGTCGGTGGCGAGCTGGACCACGTCCTCGGTGCTGGTGACGTCGAGGCCCCGTTCGCGCAGGATGCGGACGAGCGCGGCGCCGGAGGCCACGGTCTCCAGGCAGCCGGTGTTGCCGCAGGAGCAGGGGATGTCGGCTCCGCCGTCGATACGGATGTGGGTGATGTCGCCGGCGGCTCCGGTGGCGCCCCGGTAGAGGCCGCCGTCGATGATGACGCCGGCGCCGATCGCCGAGCCGATCTTCACCGTGATCGTCCGTCGGTGCTCGGCGGGCCTGACGCTCTGCTCGCCGACCGCCATGCAGTTGGCGTCGTTGTCGACGACGGCCGGGACCCCGAAGCGCTCCTCCAGCCAGGCGGCGACCGGGAACCGGTTCCAGCCGGGCATCCGGGAGGGCAGGACGACGGCGCCGGCGGTCACGTCCACCGGCCCGGGCAGGGAGAGTCCGACGCCCCGGAGCCGGTCGCGTCCCCGCCGGTCGGCGAGGGACTCCAAGTGCTCGGCGAGTCTCGGCAGGGCGGCCTCGGGACCGTCGGCGATCTCGAAGGGGACGTTGGCGACGTCGCGGACGCCGTTGCCCGGGAGCACCACACCGATCCGGGCGTGCCGGCCGCCGACGTCGGCCGCGACGGCGTACTCGTCGGTACTGCCCGCCCTGAGCACCCTGCGGGGGCGGCCCCCGGTCGAGGACTGGGTGCCCTCCTCGGCGATGAGCCCGCGCTCGACCAGCTCGGCCACGGTGAGGGAGATGGTCGAGGGGGCCGTGCCGAGGAGTTGCGCGAGTTCGGCGCGGGACGACGCCTGCCCCGATGCGACGAGTTCGAGGACCCGCGTGGCGAGCGTCGCGCTCTTCGGCACGGCGCCCTTCGGGGACACGCCCTTGGTGCTCTTGCGGTCCCGTGCACTTATTTCAGTCATGTACGAAGTAACTTCCGCAGTGATGGGTGTGCCGGAGACAGTACGCCCGTTCTGCCGGTCGTGGAACGGCTTCCGTGAAGAAAGCGGAGAGTGTCGACGCCAAGAGGATTCCACTCAAAACGGCACATAGACCCCACTCGGCGTACTCGAAGTGGACGGATCAGACTTTCGCCAGATTCGCAGTAACTTATTTGTTACTAATTCTTGTTTGTTTGTTCGGCGGGTCCGTCGTTGACTGTCGCCATACACAGCGCCGATCCCGCGGCGCCGGTTCTGGGTCCTCCCATGACGTTTGCGGGTCCTTTCACTCTGAGGAGAGTCATGTTCCTTGCTCACACGGCCGCCGGCCGCCGCTGGGCCCTCGTCGCGGGTGCCGCCGTCATCACCGGCGCGCTGGTCACCGGCTGTTCCGGCGGCGGTACCTCGTCCTCCGGTTCGGCGTCCTCGGACACGATCAACTACGCCCTTCCCGCGAACTTCACGCCGAACTGGATCCTCCCGATCGGCACCGCCGCGCACCTGAACACCAACAACTCCTCGATATCCCAGGCCGCCTGGGAGCCGCTGATCGCGTACGACGGATCCACCGGCAAGGTCGGCTGGAACAAGGACAACTCCCTCGCCAGCGAGGCGAAGTTCGCCCCGGACAGCAAGAGCGTGACGATCACCCTCGACCAGCGTCACTGGAGCGACGGCAAGCCGATCACCTCGCGCGACGTGGAGTTCTGGTTCAACCTGGTCAAGGCCGACAAGGCGGACTGGGCCAGCTACAGCCCGGGCAAGGCGCCGGACAACTGGGCCTCCTTCAAGACGATCGACGACACGCACTTCACGATCACCTTCGACAAGGCCTACAACCAGGAGTGGATGCTCGCCAACGAGCTGAGCATGATCCGCCCCATCCCGCAGCACGTCTGGGACAAGACGAGCGACTCGGGCGCCGTCTCCGACCTGGACCACACCGCCGCCGGCGCCAAGCAGGTCTGGACGTACCTCAACAACGCCGCCAAGAAGATCTCCGGCTACGCGACCGACCCGCTGTGGAAGACGGTCAGCGGCCCGTACACCATCAAGTCGTTCTCCACCGCGGGCAGGGTCGAACTGACCGCCAACGCGAAGTACGACGGCGGCGGCAAGGCCAACATCAAGAACGTCAACCTGCTGCCGTTCACCACCACCGACGCCGAGGAGAACGCACTCCGCGCCGGCACCGTCGACTACGGTTACATCAACGCCACGGACCTGGGCCAGGAGTCGTCCTTCAAGGCCAAGGGCTACTCGGTGAAGCCGTGGAGCGGCTGGGCGATCACCTACATGCCGTACAACTTCAACAACCCCGCCATGGGACCGGTGTTCAAGCAGCTGTACGCCCGCCAGGCGATCCAGATGTCGGTGGACCAGACGACCCTCTCCAAGGTGGTCTTCAACGACAGTGCCGTCTCCACCTACGGTCCGATCCCGCAGGGCCAGGAGTCGTCCTTCGTCTCCTCCGAGCAGAAGAACAACCCGTACCCCTTCGACGCCGTCAAGGCGAAGAAGCTGCTCACCGACCACGGATGGGCCGAGCAGGGCGGCACCATGGTGTGCAACGACCCCGGCACCGGCGGCAACCAGTGTGGCGCGGGCGTCGACAAGGGCACCAAGTTCGAGATGCAGGTGCTGTCCCAGTCCGGCTCGACCGTGACCGACAACATGATGAGCGCGCTGCAGTCGTCGTTCGCGAAGACCGGCATCAAGTTCGGCATCAAGACCGCCCCGGTCAACTCCGTCCTGTCGCAGGCCGGCCAGTGCACCGCCGGCAAGTCGAGCTGCTCGTGGCAGCTCTCCTTCTTCGGCACCGCGGGCAGCTGGTACTTCCCCGCCTACCCGAGCGGTGACTCGCTCTTCGCCACCGGCGGCGGCTCCAACTTCGGCAGCTACTCCAACGCCGACGTCGACAAGCTGATCACCGAGACCACCACGTCCTCCTCGAACGAGGCGGTGCAGAAGTACAGCGCCGCACTCGCCAAGGACCTCCCCGTGATCTGGCTGCCGGAGCCCGACTACCAGATCTCCGTGGTCAAGAACGGCCTCGGCGGCTTCGCCCAGGACTCGCTCGCCAACTTCCACCCCGCCATGTGGAAGTGGACCAAGTAAGCCCGGTCGGTGCCCGCGCGGGCCTCCGACACCCGGCCGCCCGGCCGGCCGTCGGAGGCCCGCGCCCACCCCTCGCGCATCCGCGCCACACCGACGCCCACGTCGCGGTGACGCCCCTGTCCAGGTGACGCCCGAGCGCGCCACAGAGACGAAGCGACCGGAAAACACATGAGCACTTCCTCGTACCTGATCAGACGCGTCCTCCAGGCCGTCGTGGTGATCGTCATCGTGACGATCGTCGTCTTCGGCCTGCTGCACGCCCTTCCCGGAGGCCCGGCGCGCGGGATCCTCGGGCCCCAGGCCACCGCACAGCAGATCGCCCGCTTCAACCACGAACAGGGTCTGGACAAGTCCCTGCCCGTGCAGTACTTCCACTACCTCGGCCAGTTGCTGCGCGGGGACCTCGGGACCTCGTACACCCTCAACGAACCGGTCTCCCAGCTCATCGGCGAACGGCTGCCGAAGACGCTGGTCCTCACCCTGCTGTCGGCACTCGTGGGCCTCGTCCTCGCGATACCGCTGGGCATGTGGCAGGCCGTGCGCCGCAACAAGGCGACGGACTACATCATCACCACCCTGAGCTTCATCGCCTACTCCACACCCGTGTACTTCCTCGGACTCATCCTCGTGCTGGTCTTCAGCCAGCAGCTGGCGTGGTTCCCCTCGCAGGCTCCGCAGGGCGACACCCTGGGCCAGGTGTTCTCCGACCCGCAGGCCCTGGTGCTGCCGGTCGTCGCGGGCGCGGCCTCCATGATCGCGGTGTTCAGCCGGTACATGCGGGCCGCCACCCTGGAGAACCTCTCCGAGGACTACGTCCGCACGGCCAGGGCCGGCGGCTCCCGTTCCCGCGCCATCCTGGGACGGCACGTGTTCCGCAACTCGCTGACGCCCGTGGTGGCCATGCTCGGCTACTACATCCCGGTGCTCTTCGGCGGTGCCCTGGTCGTCGAGCAGCTCTTCAACTACCCCGGAATGGGGCTGCTGTTCTGGACGGCGGCACAGTCCTCCGACTACCCGGTCCTGCTGGGCTGCGTGCTGGTGATCGCCGTCGCCACCGTCACCGGCACCCTGCTCGCCGACATCGTCCAGCGGATCATCGACCCCCGAGTGAAGGCAGGCCGGGCATGAGCGCCGTCATCCAGCCGGACACGGCCCCGGCGAAGGACGCCGCTTCGCGCGAGGCCACCAGCACACGGCTCGCCGTCCGCCGCTTCCTGCGCAACAGGCTGGCCGTCGTCGGACTCGCCGTCGTGGTCCTCTTCTTCCTGTTCTGCTTCGCCGGTCCGCTGGTGTACTCCACCGACCAGACCCACACCCTGCTCCAGCAGGTCAACCTCGCCCCCAGCGGCGCCCACTGGCTCGGCACCGACGCCGTCGGCCACGACGAGCTGGGCCGGCTGATGTACGGCGGCAAGGTCTCGCTGATCGTCGGCCTCGCCGCGGGCGTCCTCGCCACCTGCATCGGCACCCTGTGGGGCGCCGCCGCCGGATACGCGGGAGGCTGGATCGACGCCGTGATGATGCGGATCGTCGACGCCGGCATCGCGATCCCCGCGCTGTTCATCCTGCTGGTGGTCTCCGCCATCACCACACCGGGCCTCAGCGGACTCGTCCTCATCCTGGGCCTGGTGTCCTGGCTGGTGCCGTCCCGGCTGGTCCGCGCCGAGACACTGACCCTGAAGAACCGGGACTACGTCCTGACCCTGCGCGCCATCGGCGGCACGCACGCCCGGGCGATCCTGCGGCACATCCTGCCGAACTCGGTGTCGACCATCGTCGTCGCCGCGACCTTCCAGATCGCCGACGCCATCCTGCTGGTCGCGTACGTCTCGTACCTGGGCATGGGAGTCCGGCCGCCGCAGACCGACTGGGGCGGCATGCTCTCCGCCGGTCTCACCGCCGCCTACTCCGGCTACTGGTGGCTCATCCTGCCGCCCGGCCTGGCCATCATCCTGGTGGTGTGGGCGTTCAACGCGATCGGGGACGGACTCCGCGACGCATTCGATGTGAGGGGACGCGGATGACCGCCACCACCAAGGGCTCCCCCGCCCGCACCGCGGAGCCAGGCCCGATCCTCGAACTCGACGACCTCGGCGTCGTCTTCACCACCGAGACCGGCGAGATACCCGCGGTGGAGGGCGTGTCCCTCCAGGTCCGGCCGGGCGAGACACTGGCCCTCGTCGGCGAGTCGGGCTCCGGCAAGTCGACGATCGCGCTCGCCGCGATGGGTCTGCTCACCGGGAACGCCCGCACCACGGGCAGTGCCGTCATCGACGGCACCCAGATCGTCGGCGCCTCGGAGAACGGACTCGCGGCGCTGCGCGGCAGGACCGCCTCCATGGTGTTCCAGGAGCCGGCCACCGCGCTCGACCCGCTCACCCGCATCGGGAAGCAGATCGCCGAGGTGATCCGCAACCACCGCGAGGTGTCCTCCAAGGACGCCGCCGCCGAGGCCGTCGACCTGCTGCGCCGGGTCGGCATCCCCGAACCGGAGAGGCGTGCCCGCGCCTACCCGTTCCAGCTCTCCGGCGGACAGCGGCAGCGGGTCGTCATCGCCATGGCCATCGCCAACGAGCCCAGGCTGCTCATCGCCGACGAACCGACCACCGCCCTCGACGTGACCGTGCAGGCCGAGATCCTCGACCTGCTGCGCCGGCTCGCCGCCGAGACCGGCACCGGCGTGCTGCTCGTCACCCACAACATGGGCGTCGTCGCCGACTTCGCGGACCGCGTCGCGGTCATGTACCACGGGCGGATCGTGGAGACCGGGCCGGTCGAGGACGTCCTGCTGCGCCCCACCCACGACTACACCCGGCGTCTGCTGGCCGCCGTGCCCCGGCTGTCCGTCGCCGAGACCGCGGACACGACGGACGCGACGGGCCTGCCCGCCACGACCGTGCCGGCCCCCACGGGCGGTCCCGCGGCCGGGCCGTCGGACCCGTCCGCCGGGTCCGACGGCCCCGAGGACCAGCCCGTGGTCGAACTGCGGGACATCAGCGTGGTGTTCGGCCGCGGCAAGGCCGCCGTGCACGCCCTCGACGGAGTGTCGTTCCGGGTCGGACCTGCGGAGACCCTGGGCCTCGTCGGCGAATCCGGCTCCGGCAAGTCGACCGCCGCCCGCGTCGCACTCGGCCTGATCCCGCCCACGTCCGGCACCGTCTCCCTGTTCGGCTCCGACCTCGGCCGCACCCGCGCCCGGGCCCGCCGCGCGCTGCGGGCCGGCATCGGTGTCGTCCTCCAGGACCCGGTGGCCTCCCTCGACGCCCGGATGACCATCGGCGAATGCATCGCCGAACCGCTCCGGATCCACCGTCGCGACCTGTCCGCCAAGGACCGGCAGGCCAAGATCTCCGCCGTCCTCGACCGGGTCCGGCTGCCACGTGAAGTCGCCCGGCGCACGCCCCGCGAACTCTCCGGGGGACAGCGCCAGCGGGTCAGCCTGGCCCGCGCCCTGGTGCTCGAACCCCGGCTGCTGGTCGCGGACGAACCCACCAGCGCGCTCGACGTGAGCGTGCAGGAGGCGGTCCTGGAAGTGATCACCGAACTCCAGGGCGACCTGGGCTTCGCCTGTCTGTTCGTCTCCCACGACCTCGCCGTCGTGCAGCACTTCGCCCAGCGCGTCGTCGTGATGCGCGCCGGCCGGATCGAGGAGCAGGGCTCCACCGGGACGACCCTGCTGCATCCGGAGACCGACTACACCCGTCGTCTGCTGGCCGCCGTGCCGGTGCCCGACCCGGTGGTGCAGCGGGGCCGCAGGGCCGAGCGTCTGGCCACCCTCGCGGCCGGCCGTACGGAGGCCCAGACGTGACCGGCCCCCTTCTCTCCCCCCACACCCCGCAGGACTCGGCCATGACAACCTCTCACCGGCCGTTGTTCGCCGGCATCGACATCGGCGGCACCACCACCCAGGTGGTGGTCTGCTCCGACGACCTGACGGTCCTCGACCGCGCGGAGGCCGGCACCCCGGCACGCGAGGGCGGCCGGGCCATGGTCGGCGCGGCGCTCGACGCGCTCGCCCCGCTGCTGGCCCGTACCCCGGGCCGCCTGGTGGGCGCCGGAATCGGCGCCGCCGGGGTGGTGGACTCCGCGAACGGCCGCATCCTGGTCGCCAGCGACTCCTTCCGCGGCTGGGCCGGCTTCACCGTCACCGCCGCCGTCGAGGACGCCCTCGGCGTCCCGGCCTACCTGGACAATGACGTCAACGCCTTCCTCTACGGAGAGGTCCACGGCGGGGCGGTGCGCGGCGAGGCCGACGTCCTCGGCATGACCCTCGGGACGGGGGTCGGCGGCGCCCTGTGGACCAACGGCGCCCTGTACGCGGGTCCGCACGGCGCGGCCGGCGAGATCGGGCACATCCCCGGTTTCGGAGACCTGCCCTGCTCCTGCGGCGGCCGCGGCCACCTGGAGACGCTGGCCTCCGGCCGCTCCATAGGGGCTCGCTACGCCGATCTCACCGGTATCCACCGCACCGCCCGTGAAGTCGCCGAGGCCGCTGTCCGAGGCGACGACGACGCTCTCGCGGTGTACCGCGCCGCGGGGGCGGGCATCGCCCGGGCGATCGTGATCACGGCGGGTGTCGCCGACATCACCACCGTGGTCGTCGGCGGCGGCGTCAGCCGTGCTTGGCCCCTGCTGGAACCCTTCATCCTGTCCGCCCTCGCCGCCGACCCCCCGATCAGCGGTCACCCCGTCCGCCTGGTCAAGGCGGCCCTGGCCTCCGACGCGGTCCCGGTCGGCGCCGCCGCCCGTGTCCGAGGCGAACTGGCCACGGGGCTGAGGGCAACGACGTAACGACGGGAACACCGGCCCCGAAGCCCACGGGGTCCGACCCGTGGACCGCGGTGGCGTGGCGGTCCGGGCGCGCGAGAACGACGGAGCGATCCGCCGCCGGCGCACCCGGTCCGCTCGTCCGGCGGCCGCACGGACCTCAACACGCCCTACGGTCCGGAAACACCTGTGCCGGCGTTGCCTTCCGAGCTTCGCCTTCCGACCTTCGAGTGACGGCTGACGAGGCCCTCATCGAGGGACCGGACACAAGGCCGACGACGCACGGGCGCGTTCGTTGAAGGCCCAGGTTGCGGACCGGGCGCTCCCGCGTCCGCGTATGCGAGCCTCCCGGGCGCGTGACCACCCGAGGCGCCCACCGCGGTCGAAGACGCGGCGCTCAGCTCTCGGCCGGCGTGCCGGCCACTTCGGCCACGGCCTCGCGCACGATCCGCACCGCACGTTCCACATCGGCGCGCGTCACGTCCAGGTGGAACACGAAGCGCAATTGGTCCGGGTAGGCCGCGCACAGGACGCCACGACGCTCCAGCCGGTCGCGCAACTCGTCGACATCGAGGCCGGGAGCGGACTTCGCGAAGACCATGTTGGTCCCGCTCGGCTCCACGGTCAGGCCCTCCAGTCCCTTCAGTCCCTCCGCGAACAGCGCGGCGTGCGCGTGGTCGTCCGCGAGCCGTGTCACGTGGTGGTCGAGCGCGTGCAGAGCCGCGGCCGCCAGGACGCCGGCCTGACGCATCCCGCCACCGAGAACCTTGCGCCAGCGTCGCGCACCCGCGATGAACTCCCGGGACCCCACCAGCGCCGAACCGACCGGCGCCCCCAGTCCCTTGCTGAAGCAGACCGAGACGCTGTCGAAGTGACCGGCGATCCGTCGTGCCTGCTCGTACGGGTCGTCCCCGCCGGCCACCGCGGCGTTGAACAGCCGTGCCCCGTCAAGGTGCGTGGCGAGTCCGCGGTCCCGGGCGATCCGCGTGGCCGTCTCGAGGTAGTCCATGGACACAGCCCGGCCACCGATGGTGTTCTCCAGGCAGAGCAACCGGGTTCGGGCGAAGTGCGGGTCGTCCGGTTTCACGGCCGCCGCGATGTCCCGCGGGTCCAGCGTCCCGTCCGCTCGATGCGGAAGCGGCTGGGGCTGGATGCCTCCCAGCACGGCCGCGCCGCCGCCTTCCCACCGGTACATGTGAGCCATCTGACCGGCGATGTACTCGTCTCCGCGACCGCAGTGGGTCAGCAGAGCGCACAGGTTGCTCTGTGTCCCCGAGGAGACGAACAGCGCGGACTCGAATCCGAGGAGCCCGGCGATCCGCTCCTGGAGAGCGTTGACGGTGGGGTCGTCGCCGAAGACGTCGTCCCCCACCTCTGCCTCGGCCATGGCCCGGCGCATCGCCTCGGTGGGCCGGGTGACGGTGTCGCTGCGCAGATCGACGAGGTGACCGGACCGGTCACGGGCGGCGTCCGCCTCGTTCTCGGCGTGGGAGACATCGACGGGGTCAACGGCACGGGCGCTATCGGTGGTCGGCACACGCACACTCTGCCACGGCGGGAGGAACCGCGACCGCCCGGGGCACGACGATCACGGGAATGCGGTCCCGTCCGCCGCGGTTCGGGCCGAGGAGATCAAAGTGGGCCGCTGTCGACGAGCGGGCCGAGCATCCGTCCGTCCCTGTCGAGAGGACGACGGGTCGGAGTCGGGGCCGGCCGGAAGCGACGTGCGGCCTCGCGAGACCCTCGACCGCGGCTGGGAGGCCTCCTCCCGCGCCCAGAGTCAGCCGAGAGCCATCGCGTCCGCCTCGGTTCCGAGCGGAATCACGTTCCCGCGGGCGTGCCGGAGCTCGAACTGTCCGAGGTGCTCGACGGATCCATCCACATGACCTGCCAGCCGTGGCCGTCGAGGTCGAAGAAGCTGCGGGAATACATGAAGCCGTGGTCCTCGGGCCCGTCCGCCTCGGAGCCGCCCGCCGCGAGCGCGGCCTCGGCGACCGTGTCCACCTCGTCGCGGGACGACACGCCGAAACAGTAGAGCGCCAGTGTGTGCGTGGTGGGATCGGCCATCGGCAGCTTCGCGAACCGCGCGAACGTCTCGTGGCTGAGCAGCATGACGGAGGCCTGCTCGCCGACCAGCATGCAGGCGGCGGTCTTGTCGGTGAACATCGGGTTGTAGCTGAACCCGAGCCGCGCGAAGAACTCCTTGCTCCGCTCGACGTCCGCCACGGGGACGTTGACGAACAGCATGCGACCGGCGTGCACGGGAGTGGTCATGGTGGGTCTCCAGTCCGAGGTTCGGTGCGGTACGACGGGGTAGACCGACCCGCCCTCCGGAACTCATCGGTGCGCACGGAAGTCATACGCGCACTTGAGCACGCGGACTCTCCTGGCCCCCCGTAGTCGGATGGGATTCAGATGGGCCGACGGGCGTGTCACAGCGGGGCCCGCGCGGTACGCGGCCCGGGTCCGACGGCAGGAAGGACCTCGAAGCCCGGACGCCGATGACCGCATTCCCGTCGCGGACGACCATGCCGGTTCAGCCCTCCGGGTACGCGAGCACCGCCAGGATCCGGCGATTGTCGTCCTCCGACTGTTCGAGTCCGAGCTTGATGAAGATGGTGCAGGTGTGCTTGCTGACGAACTTCCGGCCGGCGATGGCAGCCTTCGAGCGCGCCTGCGCCATCAGGGAGAGGACCTCGTGCTCACGCGGGCCACCGCATCCACGCCGGCTGCTCACTGAGTCCGCCGGCATCCGAGCCCGCCGCCGGGCGCAGCGCCCGGTCGACCGCGGTCCCTGGCGGATCGGCGCAGGCGTGCCCGGCCGCGTCGATGCCGCACCGGGTCGACGCACTGCCCTCGGTCGCCTCGGTCACCCGCGTGTACGGCCCCGCGGGTGCTACCCGGATCGGCAAGGACGGCAAGGACGGCAAGGCCGCCTACGCGATGGCGGCCCAAGGCGAGCGAGGCTCGACAGCCCACCGGAAGGCGCCGCGAGTGGGTACCGAATCACGGGCACGGAGCGTCAGGACGCATGGCCGACGAGCCTACGGACCGTACGGAACCAGTGCCCCTCCCTGGACGTCACTCCCACCCCCGAGTGCCCCGAGTGCCCCGAGTGCCCCGAGTGCCCCGAGGTGACTCAGTCCCGGAACCGTCCCCTCCGCCCAATCGCCATGCCCCCTCGTCATGTTCGGCAGACCCTCGTTCCCACTTGGCCAGGGCCCGCTGTCCCGAGCAGTGATCTTTTTGCCGATCGAGTCGGGCATTCAGGTGATTTCTGTTCGAGGGCAGATTTTTACCTACTTAGTATCTTGATCCATGACAGATGGGAAGGGTCGGCGAAAACCCGCCGACCACGCGGCCGATGTGGTCGTCCTCGGGGCCGGGCCCGCCGGGCTCGTGCTCGGCAACATCCTGGTGGACCGTGGAATCGACTGCGTCATCCTGGAGCGGGCCGGACGGACACACATCCAGACACGGGCACGTGCCGGCTTCCTGGCCGCCAACACCGTGCGGACCCTGGACAGGCACGGTCTCGCCGAGGGGCTGCACCGGCACGGGCAGCCCCACAGCACCTGCGAATTCCGCACCGGAGACGGCCGGTTCCGGCTGGACTACGGCGAGTTCGGGCGACGGGAACGACACACCGTCTACCCCCAACAGAACCTGGTGGCCGACCTGTTGAGGCGGTTCCTGGATCGCGGCGGACAGATCCGTTTCGACACCGAAGCCGTCGCCGTGCGCGACGCCGACAGCGGGCGACCCCAGGTGGCCGTGGTCGACGCCGACAGGCGGCCCGGCCTGTGGCAGGCGCGGTACGTGGCCGGGTGCGACGGGCGACACGGCGCCGCCCGGCGGTCACTGCCGGCCGGCACGGTCCGCCACCACCGCGATCACGGCGTGACGTGGCTCGGCCTGCTCGCCGAGGCACCGCCCAGCCTGGACGCCGTCGGGTACGCGGTGCACGAGCGCGGGTTCGCCGGACACATGGCCCGCACCAGCGAGGTCACCCGCTACTACCTGCAGTGCGAGCGCGGCACCCCTGCCGACGCCTGGTCGGAGGAGCGGATCTGGGACGAGCTGGAACTGCGGATGCGGGCGTGGGAGTACGGCCCACTGCGCCGCGGCCGCGTCGTGCAGCGTTCCGTCGTCGCCCTGGAGTCCGACGTGCTCGAACCGCTGCGCCACGGAGCGCTGTTCCTCGTGGGCGACGCCGCCGGCCTGATCAGCCCGTCCGCCGCGAAGGGCGCCAATCTCGCGGTCCTCGAAGCGGAGATCCTGGCCCGCGCCCTGATCGACGACCTCACCGCCGGGGACCCTCAGGGCCTCGACGCCTATACGGCGCGGTGCCTGCCGTACATCTGGCGCGCACAGGAGTTCTCGCACTGGATGATCAGCCTGCTGCACGGCCCGTCGGGCGCAGACGGCGAGTCGCTGTTCCACAACTCCCTGCGCCGCTCCCGCCTCACCTCACTGCGCACCTCGCGCAGCCAGCAGGACTGGTTCGCCGAGCACTACGTCGGCGTGTAGCCCGTCACCTCCGAACTCCGCACCCGCGTACACCCGTATGCACACATCCGAACCCCGGAATGAGGATTCCCCCGCGATGATCACGGCATGGTCGGGCGACACGTCCCGCCTGCGCGCGACGGTCGACTTCGTCAAGGCACAGGACACCGCCGCACTGCTCCCGCTCCTGCTTCCCGGGCTCGACGGCCCGGAGCTGCGGACCCTGGTGGAGCGCTGCGACTTCTCGCACGCGGCGCTCCTCGTCTTCCCTGGCGACGAGGCGGCACTGGACGCCATGCTCCGCGACTGCGGACTCACCGCTGACGCCCCGCCGCGGCCGAGTGTCGTCGTGCGCGAGCGTCTCGCCGTACGGCACAAGCGGGGTGCCGCCGAGCTCGACGTCGGCCTTCTTCGCCCGAAGGTGCGGTGCCTGGACGGGGCGCGGCGCACGGTCGAGGTGTTCACACTGACCGTGCCGCCAGGATCGGACCTCGGCACGATCGCCACGCACGAGCGGGAGCGGCAGCACGAGGCGCATGTCGCCTTCGAGGTCGACGTACCGGACCCGCTGGTGCTGCGTGGACTGTGCGCTACCTTCGCGCAGTACGGTGCCACCCCCGACGGCGGCGGGTACAACCCGCACGAGAACGGCACGGTGTTCTACTTCGCCACGGCCGCCGAGGCCAAGGCCGGCTACCGGCGCGTGGAACTCTACGTCCCCGGCGACCATCGCGACGTCCTCACCGCCCACCTCGACGAGCACCGTGGGCGTCAGCCCGCCGACACCCTCCTGCGGCTGCTGACCGGGGCGTGGACCACGCAGGCCCTGGCCGCGTTCGCGCAGTTGGAGGTGGCTGACGCGATGGACCGGGAACGGGGCGTCGGTGTGGCCGAACTGGCCCAGGACGTCGGTGCCTTCGCTCCGAACCTGGCCACCCTGCTGCGCTACCTCACCATGCTCGGTGTGGTGAGCGAGGACCGTGACGGTTTCCGGCTCACGGACCTCGGCGGGCTGCTGCGCGCGGACACCGAGGGGTCCATGCGGCCGCTGGCGCTGATGTACGGGGGACCGTTCTACGAGTCCTTCGCCGGGCTCGGTCACACGGTGCGCACCGGACAGGTCGCCTTCGAGCAGCGCTTCGGCGAGAACCACTTCGACCACTTCGCCCGCGATCCCGCGCTCGCCGAACTCTTCGACCGGTCGATGGCCGCCGGTTCACGCATGTTCGACCCGCTGCCCGCGCACCCGGTCCTCACCTCGGCGGCCGAAGGGGCCACCGTGGTCGACATCGCGGGTGGCAACGGGGAACTGCTCGGCCGAATCCTTTCCGCACATCCCCGCCTGCGCGGAATCCTGCTGGAGCGCCCGCACACCGTCGAGACCGCCCGCCGCCTCCTCGGCGCTGCCGGCCACTCGGCACGGTGCGGCTTCCGGGCCGGCGACTTCGCGGACGTACCCGCGGGCGGCGACGTCTACGTCCTGTCCCGGGTCCTGCACGACTGGGACGACGACCGTTGCCGCGAGATCCTGCGCCACTGCGCCCGCGCGATGCCCGACACCGCCGATCTGCTCGTCGTCGAACGCGTCCTGCCCGCCGACGGCTCCGCCTCGCTCGCCACGGCCTGGGACCTGCACATGATGTGCAACGTCGGCGGCCGCGAACGGCGGGCCGACCACTACGCCCGGCTCTTCGCCGACGCGGGCCTCACCCTGGTGGGCCGGGCACCGCTGCCTCTCGACGGCAGCGTGCTGCACGTCCGCGGGACCGGGCCGGACACCGGGTCCTGGTCCTAGTGTTCTGAGTCAGGAATTCGGTTCAGACATCCGGTGGGACGTTCGAGGATGCCGTCCGCGCTCCTTGTCCAAGGGGGAGGCGTCGGGAATCCCGCTCCCCACGAGAGCTCAGCTGGTGCCGTCCGGCCCGGTGGGCCGGGCGGCCGCTGCCACGTTCTCCTCTGCCTTCGAGAACTCCGGGGCGCCGCTGGAAGGCGGCGCCGTGAAGTAGTCGAGGGTGCCGGTCAGGTCCAGGAGGCGGTCCAGCTTCGGAGGCCGCTCGTCGAGGTGCAGAAGCACCCCCGCGGCGGCCGTCCGGCGGCCGATCATCAGCAGGATCGACAGACCCATGGAGTCGACCGTTCCGAGGCCACGGCAGTGCAGGTGCAGGTCCTTCAGCCCCGGCCGGCCGGAGAGCTGGACGGTGACCTCGTCCAGGAGGAGGTCGGCGTTGTCGTAGTCGAGGTCGCCGTGGAGCTCTATACGGACTCTGTCTTCGGTGTCGACCGTGGTCAGGCGCAAGTGATCGAAAGGCAGCGAGGTCATGCGGGGTTCCCGGCGGCGGTGTCGTGATCGGCGAGGAGTACTCGTGTCCCGTGCTGGAGGATGCGGATGGCCCGCGGGAAGTCCTTCAGCTCACTGGCGAGCAGGTTCAGGGCCGGCGGCAGACTCCGCGCGGGGACACCTCGCGCCACGAGGATCTGCTCGGTCCAGCTGATGAACTGCGTGAACAGGTTCTCGTCACCGAGGTAGAGCGAGGTGGCCAGGAACTCCACGATGTGCGCCAGGTCTTCCGCTGTGCGTTCGCGCTGTGTGTCGCTGTAGGTCCGCATGCCGGGAAAGTCGTTTTCCAGAGCGGTGAAGACGGCCCGTACGAGCGAGTCGCTGTTGCGGGTGACCAGGGTGTACTCCTGGTCGGCCAAGTGCGGCAGGTCGTCCATCGGCTGGTGTCCGAGGTGCGGGCGTGGCAGCGGCCCGCGAGCGAGGTGGTCGGCGGCGGCGCGGGCGTCGGGGGCCCATGCGTCGGCACCCAGCAGGGCGGCGTACCGGCCCTCGGGCCCGAAGGCGGCGCCGCCGACGAGGACGGGTACGCCGACCGCCTGGCACGCGGTGATCGCCGCGTGCGCCGTGGGCAGCCGGGTGGCGATGGAGCTGGACAGGGCGACCGCGTCGGCGTGGGTGCTGTGCAGGTGGGCGATCAGGTGCGGGGACGGGACCTGGGCGCCGAGGTAATCGACCTGCCAGCCGCGCAACTTCAGGACCTCGGCCACCAGTCGGGCGGGCAGTGCGTGCCACTCGCCGTCCACGCAGGCGACCGTGATCCTGCCCCGGGAAGGAGGGGTGCGGGCGGCGGGATGCGAGCCCAGGACGGCGACGACCCGTTCATTGACGGCGGTCGCCGCGTGCTCCTGGGCGACTGTGATCCGGTTGGCCGCCCATTCCTCGCCGACCTTGCCCTGCACCACGGCGATCACGTCCAGCAGCACGCTCTCCGGGTCGACCCCCTCGTCGAGGGCGCGCATCACCAGCTCGATGGCCGAGTACTCGTCGCCGGCGGAGACGATGTCCCACAGCTGCTCGGCCAGCTGTCGAAGATGCGCGCCGTCGGGGAGACGGGGCGGGGTGCTCGTAGTCACGCGGTGTACCTGCCTCGGGTGGTGCCGTTCACCGCACTCAGATACTGGGTGCGGGGTGCGGAGATGACGACGACGGCCATGTCGTCGTGCCGACGGCTGCCCAGCCACTGCGCGGCGAGCATCTGGACGTGTTCCGCGATGCCTTCGCAGGGCATGCCCGCGCACTCGGCCAACGCCCGCTTGAGACGTGCCTCACCGAACTGGGCATCGCCCATCGGACCGCCCCTGGCCTCGATGATCCCATCGGTGTACAGCACGCAGGACTCTCCCGGGGCGAGGGTGACCTCGGCGCTGCTGGCGGAAACCCGGGGCAACGCCCCGACCAGTGTGCCGCGGGTGTCGGCTTCCTCCACCGTGCCGTCGGCGCGGATGATCAACGGTGCCGGGTGGCCTCCGCTGGTCAGTTTGAGGTCCACCTCGTTGCCCCGGCGGACGGCGGAGGCCAGGACCAGCGTCGCGAACCGGGCGTGGTGCGAGTTGAGCAGCGCGGTGTTCAGCAGACTCAGGATCCGCTGGTGGTCGTCCGCAAGGGGCAGCAGCGCGTGCAGCGTATTTCGGATCTTGCCCGTCAGGACGGCGGCTTCCAGCCCCTTGCCGCACACGTCTCCGATCGTCACCAGGGACGGCTCGCCCTCGACGCCGGCGGGGTGTACGTCGTAGAAGTCGCCTCCGATCCTCACGTTGTCCGCCGAGGGCCGGTACCGGCCGGCGAAATCCACCCCGGAGATCTGGTGCAGCGTCGGTGGCAGAAGCTCCTGCATGAGAATGTCCGTGATGGCCGTCTGCTCCGCGTACAGGCGGGCGGCGGACATCGCGGCCCCGGAACGGGCAGCGAAGAGACGGGCGAAGATCTCTTCCTCGTCGCTGAAGGCGGTGCTGCCCGTCTTGCGCAGCAGGACCAGGGCCCCTGCCGGGACACCGTGCCCCGGCAGCGGGGTGATCACTATCGAGCCGACGGGCCCGAACCCGTCGGGCACCATCCACCGAGGTGCCAACGCCGGGTCGATCCACCGTGAGGGCACCGGCGGGAACCCCCGCAGCGCCTCCCCGAGACCCGGCACGTCGTCCGGGTCCACCGTCTCCTGGGACAGGGCCGGCGTGCCGCCGCGCAGGCAGGTCACCACCGGCAGCCGGTGCCCACGGGCGGGTGCGATGGCCAGGGCGGCATCGGCGAGAGTCTCGGCGGCCATCTGTGCGGTCACGTCCATGCACCGCCCCAGATTGAGTGAGGACAGCAGGGAGTTGGAGGCCCTCACGAGGAACGCGGTACGTTCCCGCTCCATGTGCAGGGCTTCCCGGGCGAGTTGATGATCGGTGTCGTCCACCAGCCACCATGCCACCATGCCGTCGTCCCGCACGCTGGGGTGTGCCTCGAATCGGCGCCCACCGAGCACACCGGAGTGTGACACCCCCGCCTCGGGCTCCGCGGGGGTGGCGGAAATCCGCAAGGTCAGGTGGGCTGCCACGAGCCAGGGCGGGGCCACGTCCGCCAAGGGGATCCCGGGGGCCGCTCGAGGCAGGAGGACGGCGGCGGCGTCATTGCACTGGACGAGAGTGCCCTGAGGGTCGGCAACCAGAACCGGGTACGGGGCGCTCCCCCACGGAAAGCCCTGCTCTGTGGTGGTGACAGTTTGCCCACGGGTGGAGACCAAATATAGAGGACCCGCTGCGCGAATCCCTCACCTCTTCAGCTCGCCGGAAATGTTGCCTTCAGGCAACCATCCCTCACGTCACGGCATCCCTGCAAAGCAGGCATCCCCACCACACCGGATCGGCACAAACGTAAAGACCACGTGTACCAGGGGCGCAGGACTCATGGAGGCCGGGGCGATCCTCCCGCCCGCCTGACCTCACCGCGGCCACCCTTGTCGAATGCGTCACCCTCGGCACCCGGCAGGTGGTCATCTGGGCCGCGAGTCCAAGCCGGGAATCCCCCTCGCCCGGCAGTCGGACACGCACAGGGCCTGTCGTGTGCCGTAGGTCACCCCCCCCGCCGCGGTCCGGACACTGGGGCGCGCCGCTGGACGGCCATCAGCGCCAGAGCGCCTGTCTATGACGCCTGTGCGGGAGCCTGTGTCCGGCACGCGGTGCCGCGATGACGTGACGGTGACGGTGACGGTGACGGTGACGAACGGTACCCGCGGGCGGTGACCAGGGATGCCCACCGCCCGGCAAGGCTTTCCGCCCGCCAGGCGGTGGCCCCCGGGCTGCGATCACTGATGTCGCAAGGGAGACGGGTCACGACGCCCCGGATACGAGTGTCTGGTAGTTCACATCGGACAGCTCTGTGGCCGACACGTAGACCTGGACACCTTCGAGCAGATTCCGCAGCGTGCTGGAGCCGGAGGAGTGCGCGAGGCGCTCCTCGGCCGTCGCCCGCGCCGGGCACCATGAGATCAGCACGATCCGCTCCTGTCGGGCTCCGTCCGGCGAGGCGAAGAGCAGGTCGTAGACGACGTAGCGGGGCTCATCGGCCGGGAGGGCCTTCAACAGTTCGTCGTGCGTCATGTTCCCCATGACGTCCATCACGATGCTGTCCAGGCTCTCGCTGAGCTGGTAGATCACCGTGTTGACGTCCCGCCTGCCCTTCAGCTCTTGGAAGGCGCTGATACAGCTGTCGTCCACTGCGATATGTCCGCTCACGGGGAGCCCTTCTGATCACGGGGAGAGCAGGCCGAGCGGCTCAACGAACCGGGCCCCTGGGAGGTTCTGGGCCGCTCGCCGTGAGCACCCGTTCCGCCGGATATGCCTGTGGCCGCCGTGTTCGACCGCGCGGTCGAACACGGCGGCCACAGGCAGGCGACGGGAGTGCCGGACGGAGGTGCGGGCGCGGTACGTCACGCTGCTGTCCGGTCCGGCTCGTGCCGGGACCGTCGAGCCGGTACGAGCAGATGTCCCTGAGCAGCGAGAAGGCCGGTGGCGGCGGTTCGCGGAGAACGTGCGCGCGGAGCAGTTCCCGCTCATGTCCGACAGGGGGCGCCTACGGGCCGAGGGGGAACTCGCAGCGCTGGACAGGCTCCATCACATCACGAGAGCGGTGCCGCACGGCGACCTCGGTGCCGCAAACGCCCTGTGGGAATGCGGTCACGTCACTGGCGCGGGGGCGTACCCCGGTGGGGAAGCCACCGGAGACGTCCACGGGCAGCACGCGGGTGCCGGGCCGTGAGCGTAGCCCGGGGTGTACGAAGTCGGCGGCCACAACCACAGAGCTGCCCGACGCCCGCTGTGGCCGACCCGAGGACCACGGACCGTACGCCGACGGCTCCCGTCCTGTCATCAGGTGCGGGAGCCGTCCGGTGCGTCGAACGCGTATGCCGTCAGCGGGTCACGCGTGACGGTGCGAGCGCCGGTTGCCGGTGACGAGTCGGTAGACGGCGAGCAGGATGAACGACCCGACGATCGCGGCGATCCAGGTGGAAAGGTCGAAGAATCCGTCGAGGGAGTCGACGCCGAAGATCACCTTGCCGAGCCAGCCACCGAGAAGACCTCCGGCGATGCCGATGAGCATGGTGATGATGACGCCGCCGGGGTCCTTGCCCGGCATCAGGGCCTTGGCGATGGCGCCGGCGAGCAGGCCGATGATGATCCACGCGATGATGCCCATGATGTTTCTCCGCTTCCTCGTACAAGAACCGTGTCAGCTCATCGTGTGCACCGATTACGCGCGAACAAACGTCTCGCCCGCATCACGGTCCTGTCGCCTCCCGGTCCCAGGGCGATACGCGGAGTACGCCGCGGTCGGCGGCGGACGATGTTCCCCGCCGAGGCCTTCCGACCCGGGGCCACGTCGAACGTGACCGACTCGCCCTCGATCAACTCCCGGTATCCGTTGCCGGAGATGTCGAAGTACTGCGCGAAGACGTCCTTTCCGCCACCGTGCACGCAACTCTTACTGCCGACAGGGCCCTTGACTCAGGTGCTTGAACCCGAAGCCGGCCCGGTGGCTGTGGCTGTGGACGGGCTGTCTCCCGGTAGTAGTGACCGGTGAGCACGACCACATCGCGATCCGGGCCACCCCGCTGAACACGGCCGGAACCGAGAGGCGCGCTGGTCCTTTCGACCTCCATCGAAAAGATTGCTGACGCGTCCGCGCCGGAATTAGCGTGCGTTGCGGGCCGCGGTCACCGGGATCGGGCCCGGAATGGGGGAAATTCATGTCCCGACGTCTACATCGTGGGCGCGTAGCCGCGGCCACTGCCGTCACAGCCACCGTACTCGCGCTGACGGGCAGCTACTCGACCACCGCCACAGCCGCCGCGGTGGACACCCACGAAGCGCGGAACTGCGTCGTCGTCCTGGACAAACTCCAACCGGGTCGGACGTCGTCCCGCGTTCTGTCGCGTTCGTGCACCACGGGTACGGCATCGGCCCAGGCGCGGCCCTCCGGTATCCAGAGCACGCTCCTGATGACGTGGTACGCGGACGCCAACCAGAGCGGCGCCAGCACGCAGATCCGGGGCAGCAGCGGAGGATGCGACGCCTCGGGCTACGGCATCGCCTACGTCGGCGACGACTGGAACGACCGCATCAGCTCCTACAAGCTGTTCGGCACCTGCAACACCATCGACGCCTACGACACGTCCAACTACGGCAACGAGATCTACTTCTGCGGCATCTGCTCGGCCGACAACATCCCGTGGTCGGCCAACGACCGGATCAGCTCCATGTGGGTCTACCACTTGTGACTCACGGGCACATACTGGGTCGGACCTGCTCCGGTCGCGCTCCGCCTCGCCACCCTGCTCGTCGGGGCAGAGATCGGACGGCGGGCCTTCACACACGGCGGCGGGCCGGTGGTCCGGCACCACCCCAACCGCACCGCTGCCGACGAAGAACGCCCCGGTGCCCACACCCTCGAAGCCGTCCCCGGACGGAACACATCGCCGGTGGTGACGCCGATACCCCACGACACGGCCTCGACGACATCGGGTGTTGTTCCACGATGGGCTGCGGTCGTCACCGTCTCGGTCCCGCGACGGCGTAGGCCGCGGTGCCGGCGACGGCGAGGACCGTGGCCGTCCAGGTGCCCGCTGCCGTGCCGGGCGGCAGGAGCATCCAGCTCGCCACCCGCATCGGCGTGGTCGTCGGGGGCGGGGCGAAGCAGGAGAACGAGAGCCAGGCGAACGGCAGTGTCCAGGCGTACCGGCCGCCCGAGAGCGCCGCGCCCAGGGCGACCAGTCCCATCAGGCCCGCGCTGTCCCGGACGACGAACGCGGTGGTGGCACCGTCCGAGCCCATCGCCTGCACGGTCAGCAGTACCGCGCCGACGACCGCCCCGCAGAGCAGCACGTGTGCCGTTCTGCGGGGTACCCAACGGATCGCGGCCGTACGGTCCAGCGCGAGGTCCTGCCCGCTGAGCCCTGCCGAGGCCACCGTGACCCCCGTGGCGAGGACGAGCACGGGCAGCCGCGGATCACCGGACTCCCCACCGCCGTCCCGGGCGAGTGCCCACACCGTCACCGCGCTGATCACCAGCACGGTGAGCGACATGGGTACCTGACGCGAACGGGCGTACAGCGTCAGCCATCTCACCGGGACGCCTCGCCTTTCAGCGCGTCGAACGCGTCGCCCTTGCAGGAGAGCGCGGCGCCGCGCATCGCGTTGATCCGCGAGAGCTGCTCGGCCCGCGGCAGCGACCTGAGTTTCTTCCACACCGGGCGGATCTTGGCGTCGGCCTCGCGGCGCATACTTGCTGACAAGGTGCCGGGAAGGGGCCTGAGGGCCCCGAGAACCCAGTCCACCGCGATCATCTGCGCGAATTGATCGTCCCCGAAGCTGCTCCAGCCGACAGGGGCGCACCCTGGCACCATGCCCTTGGCGATCAGGGCCCGGGTCAGCTCCTCGCCCTTCGAGGCGGCGATGATGTCGTCGTCGAAGTCGAACAGCACGGTCCTGCGGGACCACCTCGGCGTGGAACCTTCGGGCAGTTCGGTCGTGTTCTCCCGGACCGAGACCGGAGCCCGTCCGCCCAGGGCGCCCCGCAGCAGGCCCAGCGCCTCCTTGCCGGGACCCGCGAGGCCGGCGAGTCGCGCCCGCTGCGTCTTCGTCACACACACCGGGCCGTCGCACACCGGCTCCGCGGCGGCCCGGTCGACGACGTACATGGCGCGCGGGTCGGAGGGGAGGACGAGCAGGGCGATCACCGCGCCCGACAGAATGGGCGTCAGGGCGATCAGCCGGGCGCGCGGGGTCGCCGCGACCATCAGGGCGAAGCCGGTCGCGGCCATGGCGAGCAGCCAGATCGTCTGCCCGATGTGCACGGGGACGGAGAGCGTGACGAGTGCGTCGCGCGCCTCCTGCACGGCCGGTGACAGCAGGGAGACCTGGTTCGGGTCCGTGCTCGGGAGTCCCGTCGCCGTGGTCGTCCCCGTCCGGCCCAGCGACGACTGCATGAGGACTGTGAACACGAAGGCAGCCATGGCCAGCGCGGGCGGGGTGAGCGCGGACGGCAGGGCCCGCCCGGCTCCCATCCCGAGCACGGCCCCGGCGACGAGAGAGAGTGCCCCTACGGACGAGATCGGCAGCCACCCGAGGTGCGCGTAGTCGGTGTGGGCGACCACCTGGACCGCGCCCACGAGGACGAGGAGCGCAAAGGCCGAAACCAGCGTGACCGCCGTCGCGCCCGCGAGCGTGGCCGCGCGGTGCCGGGCCGGCCGCGGCGTGCTCGTCAGCAGCTCGGACATCTTGGACCGGTGGTCGCGCAGGCCCTGCAGTGCCCCGAGCCCCACGGCGAGCGGCCACAGGTAGAACAGCAGGGAGCGGGTCCACAGGGCCATGGACGTCCATTGGGCCGTCCACGCCGTGGTGCCCGTCCACCACGATCCGGGAATCAGGTACAGGAACGCCAGCGCCGGCAACAGGACCACGGCGCCGGCCCACGGGGCGACAGAGCGCTTCAACTCCACACGCAGGACACGGCTGTTCACCAAGTACCCCTTCCTTGCTCCGGGTTGAACAGCAGCGCCGAGTAACCGCGCTCCAGGGGGCTGTCCCCCACATGCTCGGGGCCGCCCACCGAGGCCAGTTCGTCCGGAGGACCCTGGAAGACCAGTCGCCCCTCGGCGATGAGCACGACGTCGGTGCAGGCGGCGGCGACGTCCTCCACCAGATGAGTGGAGACGACCACGCAAGTGTCGGTACCCAACTCCTGCAACAGCTCACGGAATCGCAGGCGCTGCGCCGGGTCCAGGCCGGCCGTCGGCTCGTCCAGGAGCAGGATCGTCGGGTCGTTCACGATGGCCTGGGCGATGCCGACCCTGCGCACCATCCCGCCCGACAGGGCCTTCATCCTCTCGTCGGCGCGGTCCGCCAGACCCACCCTCTCCACGGCGCGCTGCACGGCGGCGGGGATGTCCGCCTTGGGCACCTCCTTCAGCCACGCCATGTACTCGACGAACTCGCGCACCGTGAAGCGCTTGTAGTAGCCGAACTCCTGCGGCAGGTAACCGATCCGGCGGCGCAGCGCACGATGTTCACCCACGCCGCCCGTGGACTCACCGAGTATCTCCAGGGTGCCCTCGGAGGGGCGCAGCACGGTGGCCAGCGTCCGGATGAGCGTGGTCTTGCCCGCCCCGTTGGGGCCCAGGAGGCCGTGTACACCGGTACCCAGCGACAGGTCGAGCCCGTCGACGGCCATCCGTCTCCTGCCGACCCTGACCTTCAACCCGGTCGCCTGGATCTCCCGGGCGTAGGCCGTCGGCGCGATGTCGGCCCCGCTCACCGCGGACGTCATGTGATGGTCCTTTCCGATGGTCATCGATGGGCTCCCAGCACGGAGTACGCGCCCCTGCGGGCGATCACGACACCGATACCGAGTGCGAGAAGCAACCCCCACATGGACATGGGCAGGCCGCCTGTCTGCAGGGCGAAGGTCGTACGGCTGGTGGCGAGGGTCGGCGCCACGATCACGGCGGCCCACACGGCGGCCAGCAGGACAGCGGCGCGGGTCACACCGATGACACCACCGAGGGCCAGGGTCGTCGCGGTGAAGGCCAGGCAGGGCAACAGCCACTGAGCCACCATCACCCCCGTCATCCACCCACCCACCGACAGCGCGGGGACGACCACGCCGAGCACGGACGCGGTGCGGCGCAGCACCAGGTACAACCCGGCCCTGGGCGCCGAGGCCGTCAGCTCGTACGCCGGGTCGACACCGCGCGACCAGGACGCCGCGACGCCGAGCACGGGCAGGACCGGGGCGAGGAGCAGCACCAGCGACACCTCGTCGGCTCCGGAGCCGACGAGGTCGAACAGCAGGGCCAGCACCGTCGCGCCGACGACCATGGCCAGCCACGGCACCATCGTCGGCGTCATCCATCTCGACAGCCGCGCCGACCAGCGCCGTCCGCGCGACATCGTGTGGGTGACGGCCAGGTGGGGTTCGAGGCCGGACCACACGGTGTCGACCAGGGACGTCACGGCGGGCACCTCGGCACCCACGGCCGCGGACAGCCGGTCACGGCACGTCCGGCACGCCTCCAGATGGGCCTCCACGGCCCACACCTCGTCGGCGGCGAGGTCCGTGCCGCCGCGCGCGTAGCCCTCGATGATCCGTTTCGACGCGTGTTCCACCTTCATGCCAGCACCTCCCGCATCACGATCCGGGCCCGGCGGGCACGGGTCTTGACCGTGCCCTCGGGCACCCCCAGCAGGACCGCGGTCTCCCGTACGGACAACCCGTCGAGCACCATCGCCTGCAGCACCTGTCGCAGCTCCGGCGCGAGGCGCCGCAGCGCGTCCCCGACATCACCACCGACCGTCGCCGCGAGCGCCTCCTCCTCGGCGGCGGGCGCCGCCTCAGGCACAGCGGCGGCCGGCGGCGGCTCCGCGTGATGAGCCCTGCGGCGGAAGGCGTCGACCAGGCGGCGCGCCGCGATCGTCCACAGCCAACCCGTGGCCGTCCCTCCGACGGCCGCCCCGGCGAACGCACCCGCCGCGCGCCAGACCGCCAGATACGTCTCCTGCATGACCTCCGCGACGATCTGCTCGTCCACACAGCGGCGGCGCAGCCGCACCGCCAGCCACGGCGACGTACGCCGGTACAACTCCTCGAACGCGGCACGGTCGCCCTTCGCCACCAGCCGGACGAGACGCTCCTCGTCCAGCTCGTGCAGCGCTGCCCTGACTGATCTCACACCGGCTAGACGCCCGAGCCGGGCCGCGGGTTTTCTCTCTGACGTGATCCGCGCCACATGCGGGAAGACCCATGGGCTCCACCCGATCAGGCATCGCCGTCAGAACCCTCCGCCACGGATGGCGCTGGAGCGCAGGTACTCCATGAACGCCGGTTGGGCCGAAGGCGAGGAGATGGCCTCGACGCGCAACGGATCGGGAGACGAGTACTCGATCGTCTTCTCGGCCGCCGGGGTCTATGTGCGCGGCTTCGACCACGAATCTGCGGCTCGGTTCGCGACTTTGCCGTCCACGTCGAACCCACGGTCCGGGTCCCCACCACCTCTGACGGATCAGCACCCTCGATCGTAGATCGCCCGCAGGCGCGGCTCCTTGACGGCGGGCATCCGCGCGAGCGTGTACCGGAACGCCGCCCTGGAGGGCTGGAACGGGTACCACGGATGCGGCGGCAGTGGGTCGTCCCGCTCCACCCCTGCCGGCAGCCCGCCTACTGCCGGCAGCCTGGTCCGGTGCGGCGGGAAGGCCAGCTCGGCCCAGAGCGCGGCATCCATGGGTACCGGCACCGCCCCGGAACGCGGCTGCCACATGTCTCCGGTCTGCGGGTGGACCGGCACCAGCACAAGGTCACTGGCCGGCTCGCCGAACCCCGGTCCTGCCAGGTCCAGCCGCTTCGCATCTTCGCCGACGGGCAGCAGCGCGCCGAGGGACCGGCCGAGGAGCTCCGCGACCGGCCCGGACACTACCTCGACCGGCGCGCCCCCTGCGGCCACCACCACCTGGGCGAGAGCCACGCCCGCCGGGATGTCCCGGTATTCGCGCAGCCGGTGCCACAGCGCGCCGGTGGCCAGCAGCTCCGCCCATTCCATGACCGGTCGCTCCGGTGGGCCGGGCAGCCGTACCACCGCCTGCGGGACGAGCCGGACGACCTGCCAGCACCCGCAGTCGTCCATCCTGGTCCCGACCGGCAGATCGCAGCCCAGACAGGCGAGGTTCGGCCCGTCCCTCCCGTCGATTCCCCTGCAGTAGCCCGCGGCCCGCTCGATGATCAGCCCGGTGCCGCGCATGTCGCCGGGCGCGAGGAGGATGGTGCCTGACGCCCCGTCGGACAGTGCCCCGCACGGCGCGAAACGCCCCCGCTCCGCCGCCTCGCACGCCCCGACCTCGTCCCACTGCCGCCACGGCGGCCCGTACGGCGCGGGGTCGACGGCGTAGGACCCTGCCTCCAGCAGGGGCGGGTGCAACGTCTCCCAGTGGGTGTCGGCCAGGTGGATCGGCAACGCAACCTCGGACACCGCCGTGGTGAGGACCGCACCGCAGCCCGCACACCCGAACACCGCCAAGCTGTTCCCTCCCGCCGTCGAAGCCCCTGCATCCCACCAAGCGGCGGACCGGGTGGCAAAGGGTTTTCGGGCGACACCAAACGCACCGCCGAGCGGCAGAACGGGCCTCGCCGCGCCGGTCGCGGCCTCAGGGGCAAGAAGCCACGCGGGGCTGAGCCGCTGAACGTGCTGCGTACCGTCGGTCAGCCATCCGTGGTTGGCCACGTACCGACGAGACAGCCGTCGGCCATTTCTGGGCGGTACTGGATGCTGGATGTGGGCGCGAACGAGCAGGTTCACGAAAGCCCCGCGAGCCGAAGCCCTTCAGCTCGTGCTTACCACCCGATGCTCGCGGACGGCCTGGATCAGCCGGGACAGCGGGACACCGGGCCAACGGGCCAACGGGCCAACGGGCCAACGGGCCAACGGGCCAACGTGCCGCTTCATCGCCGTGGAAGCTGGTGGGCCGCCGCTCCCAGGGGCCCGGTCAGGCGACTGCCCCGCCCTGCGTCCTCCGTGCGGAGGGGTACTGCAGGGGTCCTCCGTCCATCATCGCGGAACCGACCGGGTGCGGCCTTCACCTCCGTTCCGCGGCCCCGATCACAGCAACCCCGCCTCCCGCGCCGTCCACACCGACGGGACCAGTGGGCGGTAGCCCAGTTCGTGCCGGATGCGGGTCGTCGACATCACGCTGTGCCACGGGTCGGCGGCTTCCTTGTCGTACGCCTCCTGCGGCACCGGCAGACCGTGGAGGTCGAAGAGGTCGACCGTGGTCACGGGGGCCTCGTCGGCGATGTTGTAGACGCCGTGCGCCCCGGGTGAGTACAGCAGCCGCGTGAGGCCCTGCGCGACATCCACGTGGTGGCCCATGTGCAGGCGCTGCATGGCGGGCCAGTTCGGCGCCCACTCCATCACATCGACCAGGTGCGGATCTCCGTCGCCGTACACGAACGGCAACCGTCCGATGCGGAGGTCGTCGAGCCCCTCCAAGTCCCCGAGCGCACGCTCCGCCTCCCACTTGGACTCGGGGTAGGCGCCCCAGAGATGTGCTCCCGGTATCGTCTCGTCGCTCTCGACCAGCGCCCTGCCCCGCCCCGCGCCGTACACGAGTCCGGTGCTGACCTGCACGAACCGCCGCACACCGGAGGCCACGGCGGCCCGCCCGAGCTCGACGGCCGCGTCCCGGTTGACCGCCCGCGCCTCGTCGTCCGGCACCCCGCGGAACGCGGCGGCGACGTTCACCACCGCGTCCGCGCCGGCCGTCGCCTTGCCGAGCACCTCCGCGTCACGCAGATCGCCGACCACCACCTGGGCGCCGAGCCCGGCGAACGTCCCGCCGCGCGCCGCGTCCCGTACCAGGACCCGCACCTCGTCACCGGGCGCCGCGCTCTGCAGCAGCCTCGGCACGAACCGCCGCCCGACCTGGCCCGTCGCTCCTGTCACCAATATCAGCATGGCCGCCTCCTCGTCGTCGTAGCCATGTCCGAAGCGTGCGCGAACGACGGCGGTGGCGGGAGAGACGCGGTTATCCAGGGACCGGCTCTCCCTGGATACACGTCCGGACCCGGAGGATCCTGGGTTCATGGACCGAACCGGACTCGCCGACTACCTGCGCCGCGCCCGTGCCCGCCTGACCCCCTCCGACGTGGGCCTGAACGCCGGCCCGCGACGCCGTACCCCGGGTCTGCGCCGCGAGGAGGTGGCGCAGCTCGCCGGGATGTCCACGGACTACTACACGCGCCTCGAACAGCGCCGCGGCTCCCACCCCTCGCGGCAGATGCTCACCGCGCTCGCCCGCGCCCTGCGGCTCACGGACGTCGAGCGCGACCACCTGTTCCACCTCGCGGGCGAGGAACCGCCCCGGCCCGGCGGCTCCTCGGACCACGTCCGCCCGGGGCTGCTGCTGATCCTGGACCGGCTGCACGACCTTCCGGCGTCGGTGCTGAGCGACTGGGGCGAGGTGCTCGCGCAGAACACGATGGCGGTGGCTCTGACCGGAGACCACGCCGGGGCGAATCTCATTCGCCGCTGGTTCATGGAGCCCGGCACTCGAAATCTGGCCCCGCCCGAAAATCACGAGCAGCACGGCCGCGCCCATGTGGCAAGCCTGCGGACGGTCACCACGGCCCGCCCCGACGACCCGGGCCCGGCCGCTCTCCTTTCCGAACTCCGCTCCAGGTCGAGGGAGTTCGAGGCGCTGTGGGCGGAGCACGATGTCGTGGTGCGCCGCCCGTCGCCGAAGCGGTTCGTGCATCCGGTCGTCGGTGTCCTCGACCTCGACTGCGAGGTGCTGCTCAGCGACGGCCACAGTCAGCAGCTCATCGTGCACTCCGCCCGACCCGGCACGCCTACGTACGAACGGCTCGAACTGCTGCGGGTCGTCGGCCTTCAGAACCTGGCCCCCAGCCGGTAAGGCGGTCATGTGTGTCGGGAGGGTCAGTCGTCCGGGGGCCGGTCGAGTGTGAGGTCCCGGACCGCTCGCGGACGCCCTTGTCCGCACGCGGCACGCGGCACGCGGCACGCGGCACGCGGCACGCGGCACGCGGCACGCGGCACGCGGCAGGCGCCGAGGAAGTATCCGGTCAGGACGCGGCCTGGCGAGATGTGCGGTAGGTCGCGGCGACGTCCGCGCGCCCGAGTCCGTCGTCGGCGGCGCGGTGAAGACGTTCGCACACGACCTCCGCGATGCCCAGATGCAGGCCGGCGGCACGGGCGGTGTCGGTGATCAGGCCGGCGTCCTTGGCCGCCGCTTCGAGAGGGAACGAGGGGGTGTCGAGGTCGTCGTCGATCATCTTCGGACCCTTGCTCTGCACGTACGGGCTGTTGAGGCCGCTGCCGTCGATGACGTCGATGACCAGGCGCGGGTCCACTCCGAGGGTGTCGGCGAGAGTGAGCGACTCCGCGATACCCTCCACCGTCGTCAGGACCCAGGCGTTGTAGGCGAGTTTGAGGCTGC
Source organism: Streptomyces fagopyri (assembly GCF_009498275.1). Taxonomy (NCBI): domain Bacteria; kingdom Bacillati; phylum Actinomycetota; class Actinomycetes; order Kitasatosporales; family Streptomycetaceae; genus Streptomyces; species Streptomyces fagopyri. The sequence goes on from NZ_CP045643.1 coordinate 521,897, forward strand.
TCGGTTGACCGACCTCGTCGAGCCACACGGTGCGTGCGCCCACCGCGTCCAGGACCGGTCGCACCTCTTCGCGTGCCTCCTGCTGGGGAGAGGCCGCCAGCACGGTCAAAGTGCCGGCCACGGCCGGTTCCTTGGTGCCGAGGAGGGGGGCCTCGACATACGGGACGTTCAACCGGGCCGCCTGTTCCGCGAGATGACGGCCCCCTTCCGGGGAGACCGTGCACGTCTGCACCCACACCGGGTGGCCGTCCAGGACGTCACGGGCCTGGTCCATCACGCCTGCGACCACCTTCTCGTTCGCGAGCGCGGTCAGTACGACGTCGGCGCCGCGGCAGGCTTCGGCGGGCGTGTCGCACACCTCGGCGCCGGCGTCGGCCAGCGGTTCGGCGGCGGCGCGGTTGCGATTCCACGCGCGCAGGCCCAGTCCCGCGGCGGCGATGTTGCGCGCCATGGCCTTCCCCATGGTGCCCGTCCCGAGTACCGCGACCACGGGCTCTCCCTGTCCGGACGCCGGCTTCCGGTTCGCTCCGCTCATCGTCGCGCCTCCAAGCACTCGGTCGGCGGCGCGCGCCGCGGGAGCCTATGCGCGCGTGCCAGTGGTGTCGACTGCCGCGCGGTACGCACGGGTTCAGGCGTCCTGGCCGATCCAGACGGTCTTGGCGTTCATGAACTCCCGCATGCCGAGGTCGGACAGTTCGCGTCCGTAGCCACTGCGCTTGACACCGCCGAAGGGGATTTCGGGATAACTGGTCGTGTTGCCGTTGATGAAGGCCATGCCCGACTGCACGTCGCGGACGAACAGTTCACGTTCGGCCTCGTCCTCGCTCCACAGGTTCGACCCGAGCCCGTAGGGGTGCCCGTTGGCCTCGTGGAGGGCCTCCTCCAGGGAGGGGACCGTCCACACCTGTGCCACGGGACCGAAGACCTCCTCGTGATACATCCGCATCTCCGGGGTGACGTCGGTCAGCACAGTGGGCGGGTAGAACCAACCGGGCCCGTCCGGGCGTTGGCCGCCCAGCAGCACCGTCGCGCCCTTGCCGACGGCGTCGTCGACGTAGGACTCCACATCCCGCCGGCCGGACTCGGTGGCCAGCGGACCGACGTCCGTGCCCGCGTCCATCGGGTCGCCCACCACCAACGCGCCCATTTTCGCGACGAACATCTCGATGAACGCGTCGCCGATGTCCTGGTGAACGAAGAACCGCTTGCCGTTGATACAGGACTGACCGTTGTTCAGACACCGTGCCCTGACCGCGACATCGGTGGCCCGCTCCAGGTTCGTGGACGGCATCACGATGAACGGGTCGGACCCGCCGAGTTCGAGAACCACCTTCTTGATCTCGTCGCCGGCGATGGTGGCCACCGACCGTCCCGCCGGTTCGCTGCCCGTCAGGGTCGCGGCCGCCACCCTCGGGTCGCGCAGCACCTGCTCCACCCTCCCCGCCGAGATCAGCAGAGTCTGGAACACGTCGTCCGGGAAGCCCGCGTCACGGAAGAGTTCCTCCAGGTACAAGGCACACTGTGGGACGTTCGAGGCGTGCTTGAGCAGGCCCACGTTCCCCGCCATCAGAGCGGGCGCCGCGAACCGCATGGCCTGCCACAACGGCAGGTTCCAGGGCATCACCGCGAGTACCACACCGATCGGCTGGTACGAGACGAACGTCTGCTTCGCGTGCACGCGACCGGCGTCACCCTCCATGTCCCGCAGGAACACGGGCCCCTGGGTGGCGTAGAACCGCAGCCCGTGCACGCACTTGACCACTTCCTCCTCAGCCGCACGGAAGGTCTTCCCCATCTCCGTGGTGATCATCTGGCTGACGCTCTCGATCTCCTTCTCCAGGCGTTCGGCCGCGTGTTGCAGCCATCCCGCCCGTTCCTCGACGCTCGTCAACCGGTACGAGGCGGCCGCGGCCGCCGCCCGGGCGAGCTTGTCCTCCAGTTCCTCAGGAGTCAGTTCGTCGAACCTCCTGAGGACCTCACCTGTCACGGGACTCGTCGTTGTAATAGCCATGGTTCGACGATATGACCGCACCAGAGGGCCCGCAATTCACCCATTTGCCCTCTTGTTCGAGATGTGCTTGCGGTGACACCGGTCATCAGGATCCACACCCTCCGCCTCCGCCGGAGATCCGCGTTTCAACGGTGCCGGCCCGTCGAGCGGCAGGACCGCCCGATGCCGATCTCCAACACGACACCGGATGCACGAGATGCGCAGACATGCGACCCTTGATATACGCGACATACGGCAGGGCGCGGACCGGCGATTTCCCCGCGTGTTCCTTTCCCGCGTGCGCATTCACGCGAGCGCTTTCACGCGAGCACAACGCAGCCGGCCGTATGCGCCGTCGCGACACACGAACGCGGCGACCACGGTCGGCGCCGTCCACGGCGCACGATCCCTACTCCGCTCGTTCGCTCGCCGCCAAGGCCGAGCGCGCCTTGCACGCCGAGGAAGTGGAAGCACATGGCCACCTCTGCGATCTTCACCTCAGGTGTGGGCAGACTCGTCCTCGGAGCGGCTGTGCTCTCCGCCCTGACCCTGGTGCCGGCTCACGCCGCGGACGATCTCGGCAGGGCGCCGGGTGGGCAGAAGCCGACCGTGGTACTCGTGCACGGGGCCTTCGCCGACGGGTCCAGCTGGAACGGAGTGGTACAGCGCTTGCAGCAGGACGGTTATCAGGTCATCGCTCCGCCCAATACGCTGCGCGGCCTACCGCAGGACTCGACGTACTTGAACAGTCTCCTGAAGACCATCAAGGGGCCGGTCGTCCTCGTCGGACACTCCTACGGCGGCGAGGTGATCTCGCAGGCGGCGTCGGGGCTCGACAACGTCAAGGCACTCGTGTACGTCAACGCGATCATGCCCGACAAGGGTGAGTCGTTCGCCGGCCTCTCCGCCAAGTTCCCGGCCGCACCGCTCGCCAAGGCGCTCAGACAGGTCCCGTTCCGCAACGGCGACGGCACCACGGGCACGGACCTGTACATCCAGCCCTCGAAGCTCCACGCGACCTTCGCGCAGGACCTCTCGCGGCAGCAGGCGTCCGTGATGGCGGCGACGCAGCGCCCGATCGCACAGTCGGCGTTCACCGACAAGCTCACCGCGGCGGCCTGGCGGGACAAGCCGGTCTACGTACTCGTCGGCACGCAGGACCGGGCCATCAACCCGAACCTCGAGCGCTTCGAGGCCAAGCGCGCGCACGCGCGCAAGACGGTGGAGATCAACGCCTCGCACGTGTCCTTGATCTCCCAACCCCAGGCGGTCACGGACCTCATCGTGAGCGCGGCCCATGACTCGGGTCACCAGTGAGCGGTCCTGACGAAGGCGCCCTTACGGTCGTGCAGTTGGCGGCCGCCCGGCACCGTGCGGTGGGTTCAGCACGCAAGCCCCTTCTCTGGGGAACGACTTCTGGACTTCGCGCGGAGCCGTGTGGCAACATCACGTCCATCAGGTGATCAACACCTGGTAATTGAGGTCGTCCCGCGTCAGCGGGCGCGCAGATCTCCCTGCCGGCCGGTAAGGGGGTCCCCTTTCGAAGGAGACTCCTGTGCCTGCCGTTTCTCATTTCGCCGAGCCCACGCAGTGGCCGAACTATCTGCGCGCGGTCGTGGACATCGCCTTCCCCGCGTACAGCGTTCGTGTTGCGCCGGGACCTCTGGACGGCGTAGAGGGTCTGCCGTATCCGCTCGACAGCGCGCACACGATCCACATCGTCACCGCTTTCAATCCCCACGGACGCCACACCACCGCGCGGGCCAATCTCCGAGCACAGCATGAGTTGCTGCACAACATCGGTCTGCGTGGACTGCGGTGGTGGCCGGCCGTCGGAGGCGACCCGGTCGGCACCCACGCGGAAATCAGCGCAGCCGTCGTCGGCCTGGACGACGCCCGGGCCCGGTCTCTGGGCCGACGGTTCGGCCAGGACGCCGTGTTCGCGTGGTCACCGAGCTCATGGCGACTCCTGGCCTGCGCCGACACGGCCCACGACACGGTCCTCACCGGCCGGCACGCCGACCTCCTCACCCCACCACCCCACCGGTTCCGCCGCCAGGAAGCCGTCTCTGTTCCCAGGAGACACCTTTCGGGTGCCGCCTCGACACCCTCCGGCTGACCCCGGCGACGTCGTCGAGGCGGGCGGCGCGTCACCACGCGGGGTAACGGTCCAACCAGTACGGGTCCCAGCCACCGTGGTACTCGCCACCGCCGGGTGAGTCGGTGAACTGGGCCACGAGGTCGCGGGCCAGAGTGTCGGCGACCCAGGCCAGTTCGTGGCGGCTGACCAGGTCGACGGGCAGTGCCTCGACGCCGTGCACCGCCCCGAGCAGTGCGCCGGTCACACAGGCGACCGAGTCACCGTCCGGCGCCATGGCGGCGAAGCGCAGCGCGTCGTGCACCTGGGCCGGTTCGGGGAAGGAGGCGGCCACATACAGGCCGCCGAGCAGGGCCGAGGGCGCGGTGGCGTCCGGCGCGAGTCCTGCGAGGCGTCCCGCGTCCGCGGGCCGCTCCTCGGCCTCTCGCAACGCCGCTCGAAGCCGGCCTCTTTCATCAGCGGTCAGGCCGCGATCGGCGTCAGGGAGGGCGTCTAGACCGTCCAGCAGGGCTTGCCGCACCTGCGACTGCCCGCCGAGCCGGTCCACCCGCGTCGGCGGACCGCTGGTCAGGCAATGGCTGACCAGCACGGCCGCATGGGCCGCCGCGGCCTGCGCCTCCGGGTCGCCGTGCGTGAGCGCGGCGACCTCTCGCGCCAACTTGGCCGACCGCGCGGGGTCTTGCGCGGCTCCGACAACAGCGACGGGAAGGGTACGGGTGAGCGCGTGACAGCCCCGACTCGTCGTAGACATCCCCAAGTTGCCGTGCTCGGTCTTCGACAGGGCCGTCACGGTCGCCGGTGCCGAACCGCGCCGCTGTGCCAGCACGGGCACCTGGGCGAGCCAGCCGTCCGGCCATGCCCTGTCGCCGTGGGCCCAGCGCCGCCGCATCCGCTCGACCTCGATCCCCTGCAGGGCCGCCCACCGGCAGTAGGCGTGCCACACCACGGACGGCGGATGGCAGATGCCCTTGTGGTTGCCGCGCACGCCGGCACGGATCGCGCCCTCGGCGGTGAAGCAGGCCAACTGGGTGCTGACCCCGGCTCGCAGCGGGCCGTCCGCCGACAGTTCGCCCCGGGCCGCACCCAGTGTGTCTCCCAGCGCCAGGCCCAGCATCATCCCGCGCACCCGCGACGCCGCCCGCTTCTCGTTCAGGAACTCCCTTTGCCTCTCCGGCTCCTCCTCAGGAACCAGGTCCAGTTCCTCCTCACTCTGCTCGGCAGGCGCCCGGTCCCGGTCCCGCGGCGCGACGCGGTGGGCCAGGACCGGTCCGGCCGTGGTCGGATCAGTTCCCGCGACGCCCGGACCGGTCGGCTGCGAGCCTCCCGCGCGCCCGGTGGTCAGCTCGTGCACCGCCTCGCGCATCTGCGGGTGGGCATCGAGATACCAGCCACTGGTCAGCACCCGGCGCAGGTCGTTCAGAGCCGTCCGGGATTCGGTGCCGGTGGCCAGGTGGCTGTAGACCGCGGCGACGGCCGGGGTGCGGCTCTGCCCGGCAAAGCAGTGGAGCAGGACCCGCTTGCCCTCCTGACGCAACCGCAGCACGTGGCGGGCGGCCTGATCCAGGACGTAGTGAAGGTTGGCGTTCGCCCCCTGGCTGTCCACCAGCCACACGCGGATGTGTTCTACGTCGGTGCCCTGCAGGATCGGATCCGTGCCGGTTCGGCACAGCGAGACCACGGCTTCGACAGGGACCGGCCCGGCGCCCTGGGCCAGCGCCAGGTTGCCGAGCACCACCCCGGGGTCGTGCGGGTGGGGCACGGCGAAGCCACGATGGCCGCCGACGGACATACGGGGTGCCGAGGGCCAGCCCTGGGCGTCGTCACCCCCGCCCCGGGCCGTGCGCACCGCCAGTCGGACCAGGTCGGCTGCGGCGAGGCCGGGCCAACCGTGCACAACCCGCTGCCACTCCAACGGGATACCGGAGCACCCCCAGCGCGCGCCGAGAAGGGCGCCCGCGATCGCCGCGACGGTGTCCGTGTCCGTCCCGGCCCGCACCGCCGCCTCCAGGGCGAGGCCGAAGTGCTGCGCGGGGAAACTGCGTTCGGCGGGGTTCGACTCGGGGACAGCCGTGCGCGTGATCGCCGACCATGCGGCCTGAAGGGCGTGAACGACCCAGCCGTTGTGGGCGAAATGATGCGGCGGATCGGCCTCCGCCTGGTCCAGCCGCTCGGCCCAGACCGCGCGACGCTCGGTGGGGATCAGGTCCAGGCCGGCCCGCACGCCGTCGAAGGTTCCGTGCAGCACCGCGGTGCGGATACCGGAGCACCACAGCACACAGGCATCGGCGCAGTCCGGATCCGGGTGGGTGAGCGCGCTGACGGCGATGGCGGCCTCGGCCATCTCGGCAACGTCGCCGAGGTGGGCGAGGGCGACCACGCCGGTGCGCATCAACGAGCCGTTCCCCGCGCTGCGGTCGTTGCCGGCGGTGAAGCTGCCGGCGGCGGCCAGCATCGCCGCGCCCGGTTCCGCGGAGGCGCCGCCCGCGGCGCCCAGGACGGCGCGGGTCTGGGAGCCGACGTCACTGGCGCCACCGCTGAGCCAGCCCTGGAAGTTGACGGCGATCGCGTCAAGGGCCTCCGGCGTCCGCAGATCCGCTCCGTCGGCCGCGACCTCGGCGACGCAGACCTGCATCTGGGTGTCGTCGGAGTACTCGCCGGGCTCGTACGGCCCCAGGCCGCCACCGATCATGCGCGGCCGCTGGTCCTCGCGCAGCGTCGCCTGGAACTCGTAGGGCACGCCCAACGCGTCGCCCACGGCCGCGCCGAGCAGTACACCGGCGGCCCGGTCGGTGGCCCGTGCGTCCAGGCGGGGCTGCGGGGCATGAGCCATGCGAACTCCATGAGGCGCTGTGGCGTGCGGATGACGGACCAGACGGGTAAGGGCGTGAAGGCAGCGGTCCCGGGCGGAATCAACCGGGACGACGCGGACACTGAATGCTGAAAAAGTGCCGCTCATCAGCACATCGACGCTTCGTCAGTCTGGCACCGCATCCCACTTATCGTCAATGGGACGAGAGTGAAGGTTCACCAAGGCGGGTACCTCGAACCGCGCGATCCACGGAGCGCGCGATCCACGGAGCGCGCGAGTGCGCGCCGAGCACCAGCCCTCCTGGGAGGTGTTGAGGGGGTTGCGCCGCTCCCGACTCCTCGGGCGGGGAGTAGCCGTCAACGCCCGCGGACGGGATCCACACCCACCCAGTGGCGATAGGCGTCCACGTCGACGTTGCTTCCGCACACGATCGTGGCCACGTGTCGACCGGCGAAGCGGTCCCGGTCTTCGAGGATCGCCGCGATGCCGAGCGCCGCCGACGGTTCGACGACGAGGCCGGCGTGATCGAGGAGCATCCGCATACCGGCGGTGATCGACGACTCCCGAACCAGGACGGCGTCGTCAGCGACGACCAGGAGGTCGTGCAGGACGGCCGGGATGGGACGCCGGCCGGCGACGCCGTCGGCAATGGTGTCGGTCGAGTCGGTGGTGACGACGCGCCGCCCGCGCCACGAGCGTGTCATCGCCGGTGCGCCCAGCGGCTGGACGCAGATCACCTCGACTTCGGGTGCCGCGGCCTTCACCACATGACCCACGCCGGTGGCCAGCGCACCGCCGCCGAGAGCGATCAGGACGGTGTCGAACGACGGTACGGTGTCGACCAGTTCCAGGCCTATGGTCGCCGCGCCCTCGCAGGTCTCGATGTCCAGGCTGTCTTCGAGCAGCCGGATGCCGTCGTACCGCGCGATGGCCGCCGCCCGCTCGCGAGCCATCTCGTGGTCTCCGTCCACCAGTTCCAGACCGGCGCCCAGCGCGCGGATGCGGTCGAGCTTGGCCGCGGTCGCGAAGCGGGACGCCACGACAGTCACCTCGAGTCCCCGGCCGCGACCGGACCAAGCGAGCGCCTGGCCGAGGTTGCCCGCGCTGGCGCACACCACGTCTCGCGAGCCATTCGCAGCGAGCAGACTCGCGACGACCTCGGTACCGCGGGCCTTGAAACTGCGTACCGGATTCGCCGTTTCGAGCTTGATGCTCACCTCGCACCCGAGGCCGGGCTCCAGCGCCTCACAGCGATACAGCGGAGTGTCGAGGAAAACCGGGTCGATGACCCGGCGTGCTGCCCGGATCCGGGAAGTGTCGAGACGCGTCTTCTGCACGGCACAGCAGCCTAACGTGAGCAATTGCCCACATCCCATGGACCGACAGGGCAGTTCAGGTCGCCTGGGCTTCAGGGCGATCGACGAGGTGTCCGCGGGCGAATCGGGCTCCGTCATGAGCCGGGCCGAACCGCGGATGCCCCGACGGTGACCGGCCTGCGTGACGCCCTCGACTGCCTTTACGGGGCGCCTTTTCCCCAAGTAGCCACCCAACGGGGCGAGTCACACCATCGTGGTCCACGCGACAGCGCCAGGGTCCAGGCAGACTCTGGCCCGCACGGCCGGGGAGCCGCGTCCGGCAGCCCGGTCGATCGCCTGGTCCACCATCGGCTCGGGCCTGGCCGGCGACACCACCCGTCACTGAGTTCGCAGTCCCCCGTAGAGTCGCCGCCGGGCCGGTGTGCGTTCCGGCGGAGGCGATTACCTCGACTACCTCGACGTCGGTGTTCTGTGCTCAGGAGGAGATGGTGTTGTCGGTTGCCAGACCCCCGGACGGCCACGTTCATTCGCCTGTCGAGGGTCGCGGACCGTCCTGACTCACCCGTGCGTGGAAGGCCACGTCGACCGCATCGAATCGACCGCCGGCGGCACCCCGGCGACACCCCGGAGGTACCCCTGTGACAGAGACCCCTGGTGAGCGTACTGCGCGTACTGATCCCGCACGCGCGATGTTCGAGGCCGACCCCGCCTCCCGTGGTCTGGGCATGGAACTGCTGGAGGCGGCGGGCGGGTCGGCGGTGGTCCGCATGACCGTGACCGCCGAGATGGTCAACGGCCACGGCATCGCCCACGGCGGTTACGTCTTCACCCTCGCCGACACGGCGTTCGCGTGCGCCTGCAACAGTTACGGCCCGGTGACCGTGGCCGCGGGCGCGGACATCTCCTTCACGGCTCCCGCCCAGGAGGGTGACGTGTTGACCGCGACCGCCCACGAGCGCACCCGGTACGGCCGTAGCGGGATCTACGACGTGACCGTCATGCGCGGCGAGACCGTCATCGCCGAGTTCCGCGGACGCAGCCGGGTCATCAAGGACACCTCGGAGTAGGCGGCGATTTCGGCCCGGGACGACAGCCGCCGGGTGTCTCCCGCTCACCGACGGCCCGCGAACCGGCGGGACGGCCTCGTCTCGTCGTCGTCGGCAGTGACGGTGCGTGGCGACCAAGCGGCCAGGTGAGCCCATCAGCAGGGCGGCCGCGGGGTAGCCATGGGGATCCGTCACGCACGCCGGCTCGTCGCGCCCCCGGTCCGGGATGCCGTCCATGCGCACATCGACGTGCCCGGTGCCGGCCGGGGCACAGAGGTCCGCCCCGGCGGTCATGGCGCAGCGGAGAGCGGTAGCTCAGCCGTTGTCCAACCCGCGTTCCGCGGCAGGCGCCCGGCCGCCCTCCGACCGCCTTCCGCGGGCGGTGCGTCCCATCACCCCAAGATCCCCAGCTACTACGCTTCGTAATTGACAATTGCGCTGGGTAATTGCTGGGCGGATTTTCCAGCCCGTCGTAGACAACAGAGGAAGAGTCATACGTATCCGCTTCGTCATGCCCGCCCTCGCGGCCGCGGCCGCGCCCACCGGCACGGCGTTCACGTTCACCGCTCCGACCGCGGCGGCGGGTTCCACGGTCCCGCACGAGCCGACCTACGGCAGCAAGATCCTGCTGCGGAACCAGTACCTGGGAGACAGTGGCTACCTGGACACCAACGGCCTGTCCGGTCAGCATGGCGCCGCGTACGACGTGAGCACCGACCAGACCCCCAACAGCCGCGGCCCCAAGACCTCGGCCTGGAAGGTCGTCTCGGCCACCGGCAAGGCCGACGGGAGCCGCGTCACCAGCGGCGACGTCGTCCACCTCGTCAACCAGTACTCCAGTGGCACCTGCCTGGACACCAACGGGCGCTCCGCCCGCTCCGGCGCCAAGTTCGACGTGTCGACCACGGCCGACGGGAACCGCGGCCGGGGCACCAGCAAGTGGCACATCTTCGGCAAGGCGCCCTCCCCCTCCGACGGCCACCTCCGCACCGACGACGTCGTGAACCTGCTCAACGACTACGGCTCCGCGAACGGCGGGTTCCTCGACGTCAACGGCCTGTCCAGCCGGCAGGGCGGCGCCAAGTACGACGTGTCCACCAGCCACTACAGCGACCGCGGCCCGGGCACCGGCTCCTGGAAGGTCCGTCAGGCCTCCTGATTCCCGGCTCCCGCGCCACCCCGCCGGTCCCGCGCCGTCGCGTGGGACCGGCAGTTCACCGAGACCCGCCCGACGTTGCCGTCACCCGAGGCCAGGGGCTTATCAACGTTACGTGAAAATATCACAACAGTGATAAATTGGACAGATGCAAGATCGGGCCGTACGTACCCAGCAACGGGTTCTGCGCGCCGCCGCGGAGCTCCTGAGCTCTCAAGGACGTGCGGGCGTTTCGACGCGCGCCGTCAGCGCGGCGGCCGGCGTGCAGCCGCCGACTCTGTACCGGCTGTTCGGGGACAAGGACGGGCTGCTCGACGCCCTCGCGGCGTACGGTTTCGAGCAGTATCTGCGCGAGAAACAGGCCCTCGACCAGACCGACGAACCCCTCGACGACCTGCGCCGGTCCTGGGACCTGCACGTCGAATTCGGTCTGTCGCGCCCGGGGTTCTACGTGCTGATGTACGGCGAAGGCCGCTACCGCGGCGGAATACCGGGCGGACTCGAGACCATCGCGATCCTCCGCCGGACCCTTGCCCGGGTGGCCGCGACCGGGCGGCTTCGTATGAGCGTGGAGCGGGCCACGCAACTCGTCCACGCCATGGGCCTGGGTGTGGTGCTGTCCCTCATCGCCACGCCTCCTTCCGAGCGGGATGCGAGCCTGTCGACGACGGCCCGCGAACACGCACTGCGAATGATCACCACCGCGAGCGCCGTCGAGGAGGAGAGCGCGGACGTGGCATGCCGAGCCGTGTCCCTGCGCGAGGCGTTGTCCCGGAGCGGCACCACCGCGATGACACCGTCCGAACGCGCACTCCTGGCGGATTGGCTAGACCGCCTCGCCGACGGGAATCCCGCCGCCCGGTCGACCCCCTGAAGGAAGGACGGCGCCGATGGCCAGAGCCAGGGACACGATGCCGCACGCCGGGCAAGAAGCCGGGCACACGGTCGACACGGCCACGGCGGTGGTGGACGCGCACGGCGTGGTCGTCGCGTGGGGCCGGGAGGCCGAGCGGCTCAGCGGCTTTCCGGCCGCCGAGGCGATCGGACTGTTCGCCGGGCGGCTCCTGGTGGACCCGGAAGTGGTCCTCAGAGCACCCGCCTTCACCGATCGCCGCCGCTGGGCGGACGGTTGGACCGGGATCGTCGGGCTCCACCGCCGCGACGGCACCCCGCTGGACGTGTACCTGCGGGTCTCCCCCCTCACGGAGCGGGACGGCGGAGTGCGGTGGCTGGTCACCGCGACCGAGATGACGGCAGTTCCCTCCTGGCCGATGAACGGGGCCGGGGTGCGGGCGCTCCTCACCGGGGCGCCGATCGGGATCGCCGTGCGCGACACCGACTTGCGGTGCACCTGGGTCAATGACGCGCTGGCTCTCCAGGACGGCATCCCCCGCGAGAAGAGGCTCGGGCGCCGGCTGACGGAGGTGCTGCCGGGGCCCGAGGCCGAGTCCGTCGAGGCGGTGATGCGGCTGGTCCTGCAGAGCGGGAAGCCGCAGGTCGACCACGAATACCGCGCGTGGATGCCGGCGAAACCACAGCAGGAACACGCGTTCTCGACCTCGTTCTTCCGTCTCGACGACGCCGACGGGCGCACCCTGGGGATATGCGCCATGAGCGTCGACGTGACGGACCGGCAGCGGGCCCGCGAGCGTCTGGCCGTGCTCAGCGAGGCCAGCACCCGGATCGGCACCACGTTGGAGGTGATGAGAACCGGGCAGGAACTCGCCGACCTGGCCGTGGCCCGCATCGCGGACTACGTCACCGTGGACCTGGCGGAGTCCGTCACGCAGGGCGAGGACTCCCTGGCCCGGCTCGGCTCGACGAACGGCCACGTCCCCGCGTTCCGTCGGGCGGGGGTCGCCTCGATTCGCGAGGGCGTTCCGGAGTCGCTCTGGTCACGCGGCGAGACCGTGCCCGTACCGGCCCCTTCCCCGTTCACGGAGGTCCTGGCCTCGGGCGAATCCCATCTCGAACCTGTGCTGGACACCTCGCGAGGCACCTGGCTGGACCGGGACCACGAACGGCTGGACAAGATACGCAGGTACGGAATGCACTCGCTGATGATCGTGCCGATCCACGCGCGTGGTGCGGTGCTGGGCGTGGCGGTCTTCGTCCGCGTGGGTGACTCCCTGCCCTTCGAGGCGGACGACCTGCGGTTGGCCGAGGAACTCGTCGCGCGTGCAGCCCTGTCCCTGGAGAACGCCCGCCGCTACGTACGCGAACGCGCCGCGGCCCTCGTCCTTCAGCGCAACCTGCTGCCAGGCAGGCTCATCGGCGGGGTGGCCGTCGACGTGGCGTCCCACTACGTTCCCGCCGACACGCAACACGGCGTGGGCGGCGACTGGTTCGACGTCATCCCGCTCTCCGGCGCCCGGGTCGCCCTGGTCGTGGGCGATGTGGTCGGCCACGGCATCAACGCCGCGGCGACCATGGGCCGTCTGCGGGCCGCGGTGCACACACTCGCCAACATGGACCTGTGCCCGGACGAGTTGCTGGCACATCTCGACGACACCATCTCGCGGCTCGACGTGGAGGACGGCGGCATCCCGGAACGCGCCGCCGCGGAGTCGGGCGCCACCTGCCTGTACGCCGTGTACGACCCGGCCACGCGACGTTGCACGATGGCGCGGGCGGGCCACCCGCCGCCCGTGGTCATCTCGCCCGAGGGCCAGGTCTCGATCCCCGACCTCCCTGCCGGTCTGCCGCTCGGTGTCGGGCAGGCGTCCTTCGAGGCGGTGGAGGTGGAACTGCCCGAGGGCTGTGTCGTCGCCTTCTACACCGACGGGCTCGTGGAGACCCGGGACCAGGACATCGACGCCGGGATAAGCCGCCTGGGCGCCGTCCTGGCACGACCGGACCGACCTTTGGACGAGCTCTGCACGGCCGCGTTCGACACCCTGGCGGCCAGAGCGCTGGAGGACGACGCCACCCTGCTCCTGGCCCGGCCGCACGCGCTGATGCCGTCACAGATCGCCACCTGGGACCTGCCGAACGATCCGGTCGTCGTCGCGCACGCCCGGAACCTGGCCACCACACAGCTGACCGGATGGGGACTGGAGGCGCTGACCGCCACCACGGAACTCATCGTCAGCGAGCTGGTCACCAACGCCGTACGACACGGTGCCGGCCCCATCACCCTTCGCCTCATCCGCCACGAGGTGCTGGTGTGCGAGGTAACCGACACCAGCGATTCCGTCCCACGTCTGCGCCATGCCCGTCCGACGGACGAGGGCGGCCGCGGTCTCTTTCTCGTCGGGCAGATGTCCAGTCGCCGAGGCACCCGCCACTCCCCCACCGGCAAGACCGTCTGGGCCGAACAGGAGATCAACGTGCCCCTCCCCTGAGGACCCGACCCCGCCGGACCAACCGCGTTTGCGTGACAGGAAGTTCAGCACTTGGCGCCGCGTCCCGCGGTCGAGACCGCCGTGGCGGGCATCAGGGCACCGGCGCCCAGCCGGTGGCATATTCACCGACCGCCCCCACGCTGAGCACCGACCAGGTGGGTTCCGCCCAGGTGGGTTCCGCCCAGCACGACCGCGCGCCCCACGCCGAACCCACGGGCACGATCAGGGCCGCGTGGACGCATGTTCGGGGGCTGACGCCTGATCCTCGCATTCATGCTCCGCCGGACGGCGGGTGACAGGCCGGTGTCCGGCATCAGGTCACCCTCGCCGGCGCCGCCTCGGAGCGCGACTGGACAGGACGCATACTGCCGGCACGGGGTGGGCGACCTGGGGGGACCAATGGGGGCTGGACGGGTCGCACGGCTGACGGCACGCGGCGTGGTCTTCCTCGCCCTCGCCGCTTGTACCAGTGGGGAACACGGGCAGGGCTCCCGCCCTGGCACCGTCCCACTCCGCTCGTCGTCTCCGGCGACGCCGACAGCGGTCGCGGGGCCGGCCCGTCCGCTGGGGGCGGCGGCACGGCTCGGGCCGGCGGACATTACCTGGCCGACCTGATCAACAGCACGGCCCTCCCCGGTGAATACCCCAGACCGCCACGGGAGGCGGTGGTGGTCGTCCACCGGGGCCGTGGGGGCAGCAGGCACTTCGGGTGGATCTCGGGCGACAGCTACTGCCTCGGCCACAGCTTCCAGGGGGCGCACTCGATCACCTGCGGCCTCTACGACGACGACACCGCCACTCTCGTCGCCACCGGTGCGGACTACGCCCCCGCGCGCGGTCGGCCGGCTGCACGGGTTCACCGACCGCTTGCCGTCACAGGACGCACCCAACCAGTACTACTACACGTTCGCCGTCGTCATCGACGACGCCGGTCCGTTCCGCCTCACCGGCGACGACCACCGAGGCGTCCTCTACCAGGCCAGAGCCGTACTGAAACCGGACCGCGCAGTCACCTTCGTGGAGTGGGGCTCCTACGGTCCCGAGATACCGCCGCACGCCAAGATCTGCAGCTCCTCCAGCCACCGCTGCCTCACCGACGCCGACTGACGGACGGCCCCGGATCCATGTGGCCGCGCCCAGCCCGCCAGTCCAACACGCCGTGCCCCAGGCTGTGGAATCGACGAGCGGTCACGGCCTGGCGAGACGCGCCGCGGTCAGCGACTCCGGATGGCTCCACGGCGCCGCTCCGAGGACGGCGGAGGCGGCGAGAAGGTGTCCTCGTCCTCGTTCAGTGGCGGCAGCTCAACCGTGTACTGCGGCTGGAGGAACAGATCACGATGCTGCGGCGCGGCAGGCACGTCGGACTTGTTCCGCTCGGGTCGGGCAGAATCGGGGCTGGGCGAGAGAGCAGCCATACACAACCATCCAGAGTTGAGGGTCGCACGGGTCCGGAGCAGCGCTGGAGACCGGTGAGAATCTGCGTCTCACTCCCCCGTGTGCCAGTCCATTAGATCCTATTGGCGGCAGCACGGTGTCAGCGCGACGACGAGGAGCACGCGGAGGCGGATCGGTTCGGCCGCCCGCGCCCCCTTCTCCCGTGCGACCAGCATACTGTTGGTTCGCAGGAACGCGTTGGCCCGCTCTTCGACCTCGGCGGCATCCGGGCCGGTGACCCCGGACGATCCCAGCCGGTGGGCGTTGGCCCTGGCGGGGCCGGGCGTGTCGTTCGTCCGCCGGCGGGCGGCGATCGGTGTCCTCATGAATGAGCCGGTTGCGGCGAGCCGGATACGGAATCCACGACGACCAGCGTTCCTGACGGGCTTCAGCAGTACGCGAGTTGGGTTCGGGGCCGGCTGTGTTCCGCGCCGAACGGAGGATTGACGGGCCCGTGAACGGATGGACCGACGCTCTGTCCCTCGTTCCCACACGTCGACGGCCGTTCCGTGTGAACCCTCGATCCGGTGCCGTCCTGCGCCTGGCCGCCCGGTGTGTCCGCGGTCCGCTGGCTGCCGGCGTCATCCGGTCCCGTACCGGTCGGTCTCGCTCGCGACTCCGGCGCGCTCCCGCCGCACCCGTTCGTTCACAGGACACGTGCCGTGGCCGTCCTCGCCGGCACCCTCCACGGCCGTCGGGGGCCGGCGGCGTACCGCGACCATGGCGACGTCGTCCTGCACCTCGCCGCCCGCGTGGACCGTCAGGTCACTCATGAGGCGCTCGATCAGGTGATGCGGTTCGTCCTCGGCGAGAAGCGCGAAACGGTCGAGCGCCGGGTAGAACACGCCCGCCCCGTCGCGAGTCTCGAGGAGGCCGTCGGTGTGCAGGAGAAGCGTGTCGTCCGGCTCGAACCGGAAGGTGTCGACCTGATAGGCCGTCCGGTCGCCGCCCAGGCCGAGCGGCGGTGCCGGCTGCGGAACTTCCAGGAGGTCCACCTCTTCACCGTGAGAGCGCATCGAGTCGGGGTGGCCGCAGCTGATCACGCGGACGACATGGAGGTCGTCGGGTATCTCCAGGACGAGAGCGGTGATGAACCGCTCCGACGCGTTGGTGTCCGTCAAACTCACCTGGTCGACGCGGCGGCGCACACCGGCGTCCAGGGACAGCGCGACATGCTCCAGCCGCACGTCGCGGTGCGCGGCCTCGCGGAACGCGCCGATGACGGCCGCCGCGTCGTCGACTGCCGCCAAGCCGTTTCCCCGCACGTCACCGATCAGCATGCGGACCGTGTCGCCGACGCGTTCGGCGGCGTACACGTCTCCGCCGATGTGTGCGTGGGCGGCGGCCGAGCGATAGGCCGTGGCGATTTCCAGACCCGCCATACGACAGGGCAGCGGGGGCAGCAGCGCCTTCTGCGCCGTCTCCGAGACGCAGCGCACCGCGCAGAGCGTTCGATGATCCACGTCTCGCACGCGCCGGAACACGAGGACCAGGACGCAGACGACCAGCAGACCCAGGACGTCGATCGCGAGAATGGGTGAGCGGGGCAGACCGTCGTCGACGTCGACCGCGACCACGCCGAGACAGGCCAGGGCGGTCATGCTGACGGTCGTGCGCGTGTTGTCCACCACCGCGGTGAGCGCGGGCACCGCCACCAACAGCACTTCCAGGTGAACGTCCGCGGGGACGATCACGCCCCACAGGGTGACACCCAGCAGTACGACCGAGGCGACCACCAGCGCGATGAGCGTTCGCAGCCGTACCGCCGGGAAGCTGAGGACGAACCCCCCGTCCGTCACAGCGCCGTGCGCACCTGTGTCCATGGGTGCCTCCTTCGTCATGAGAACCTCCTGTCACGTACGAAAGCGGCTGGTCCGGCCGGCGGTCGGGTGTCCGCCGGGGCCGGTGGGCAGCCTCGGTCGTGCGTCATGTCATCCGTGTCGTCTCAACGCGGCCGATCGGGCGTCGAAGGGGCCGACCGGGCCGACCGGGCCGGTCGGACCGGCCGGACCGTCATCTCGGAATGCCGTCGTGGAGTTGTGCGAAGAGTTCGGCGGTGTGGGCGTAGTCGACCGGCAC
Organism: Streptomyces fagopyri; assembly: GCF_009498275.1. NCBI lineage: Bacteria > Bacillati > Actinomycetota > Actinomycetes > Kitasatosporales > Streptomycetaceae > Streptomyces > Streptomyces fagopyri. Next base: position 539,169 of record NZ_CP045643.1, read on the forward strand.
GTCGATGACGGTGATGCCGGGGTCGCAGAGTCCGACCGGGTCGAGGGATCTGCGCAGTTCGGTCTCGAAGGCGTCCATGGTCTCGGTCCGGATACCTCTGGCGCCCAACGCGCGGGCGTACAGGGCGATGTCGTAGGCGCCCGGTCGGACTCCGGACGCCCTGCCGTATTTGCGATGCTCCTGGAACGCCACCATGTCGTAGGCGTTGTCCCGCATGATCACGTGCGTGGCGTGGAGGCCCAGCCGGGTGGCGGTCTCGATTTCCGCCGCGCTGGACAGGAACCCGCCTTCCCCGGAGACCGACACCACCTGTCGCCCCGGCTCCAGCAACGCGGCGGTCATCGCCCGTGACAGGGCGACTCCCGGTGTCTCCAGGCCGTTGGACAGCAGGAGACGGCGCGGCTGGTGTCCGCGCAGATGACGGGCCATGTGGAGGTGCGAACCGGTTTCGGACACCACCGTGGCGTCGTCCTCCACGTTGTCAGCGATCGTCTGGATCAGCGCCGCGGGATTGAGGCCGGCAGCGGTGCCCGGTGCCGCTGCGGCCTCCGCGTCGATGCGGGCCAGCGCGGCGCGCCGGCCCGCAAGGGCGTCCCGGGTCCGGTCGCTGACCGGCCGTCCGGAGAGCGTCCCGGACAGCTCACCGACCGTCGCGGCCACATCGCCCCGCAGTTCCAGAGCGGGCTGGTAGTGGCTGCCGACCTCGGCGGGCACCGCGTCGACGTGGACGATCGTCCGGGCCGGGTCGGTGTTCCACAGACCCGGGTCGTACTCCACGGGGTCGTAGCCGACGGTGATCAGTACGTCGGCTTGCGTCACCATGACGTCCCCAGGCTGATCACGGAAGAGGCCGACGCGACCGGCGTACTGCTCCTCCAGCGCGCGCGGGACGATGCCCGCCGCCTGGAAGGTCTCCACCACAGGCAGCCCGGTCACACGGATCAGTTCACGCACCGCGGTGCAGGCCTCGGCGTCCGCGCCCCGCAACCCGACCAGGAGAACGGGGTTCCGTGCGGCACGGATGAGCTGCGCGGCACGGTGGACGCATTCGGCGGGAGCGGGACCGTGAGACGGGTGTCTGTGCGGCTGGACGACGGTCGCGGCGGTGGGTGCCCCCGCGACATCGGCCGGTATCACCACCACGGCCGCACCCCTGGGCGGGGTGACCGCGGCACGCAGGGCCCTGGCGATGGCTTCGGGGACATCGTCGGGGTCGTGGACTTCGCAGGTGTACGTCGTGACCGGTCGCAGCGCGGCGACGGCGTCCATCGACCGCCGGTTTCGTCTGGACCGGTCCCGGCAGGTCACGGCCCCGCACACAGCGATCATGGGGTGCTGCTCGGTCGTCGCCGTCAGCAGGGCGGTCATCAGATTGGTGGTGCCCGCTCCCGAGGTGGCCAGGACCGCTCCGGGGGTGCCCGTCAACAGCCCGACGGCGCCGGCCATCACGGCGGCATGGTGTTCGTGGCGACACATCACGAGTTCGGGACCCGCGAAGGCCAGGGCATCCTGAACAGCGTCGATCGCCGCTCCGGGGACACCGAAGACGTACGGCACGCCGTACTGCGAGAGGGTCTCGACCAGGCGTTGGGCCGCGCCGACGGGAGGGATGGGCATGTGCCCGCCACCCTTCTCGATTCTTGTGCCGCGCAGCGGCACACGGGGAATCAGGTGTGATCACGGCGGTCCGCTCGGATTCCGCGGTGTGTCGCGCAAGGCATGTCCGACCCTTGTGCCGTCGGTGTGCTCCGGTGCCGCATCACTGGTAACGGTAGGCACACGCGCCCGCTCCAGGGCATCGCGTGAATGCGTAGTCCTGTCCGGTCGCGGCGTCAGAGACGGGTCGCGTCCGCGGGTATCGGCTGGGCATCCTGCAGCAGCCAGGCGAGCTGAGTGCGCGTGGTGACCTTGAGCTTGCGGAAGACTTTGCGCAGGTGGTAGTCGACCGTGCTGGCGCTGATGAACAGCCGGGACGCGATCTCGGGGTTGGTGCATCCCTCGGCTGCCAGCATCGCGATCCGCCTCTCCTGCGGAGTGAGCTGATCACCGAGCCAGGACCGACGCGTGCGGGTGGGCTCACCGGCCGCTGACAGTTCGCTGCGGGCACGTTCGGCGAAACCGTCCATGCCGAACCGCACGAACATCTCGTGCGCCTGCCGCAGTTGGTTCCGTGCCTCAAGGTGACGGCGTTCGCGCCGCAGCCACTCCCCGTACAGAAGGTGGACCCGGGCCACCGCGGCACACAGCCGGGTGCGTTCGAGCCGTCCCAAGGCCGTGCGGTACAGGTCCTCGGCATCCGGGCCATCGGCCAGCAGAGCCCGGCACTGCGCTTCGACACCCGCGGCCCAGTGGCTGGAGCAGGGACCGGTCGTCCGGCACAGTTCCCGCAGTGCCTCGTCGGCCAGGTCCCGGTGTCCGGTACGCACGGCCGCCTCGATGAGTTCGGCCAGCGCCCAGTTGCGGATCCGCTGGACGCTGGAATCGGCACCGGCCTGGCGCGCGGACTCCAAGGCCTGCTCGTACCGGCACGCACCGTTGTGCAGCACGGCGGTGGCCCACTGCAGGTAGGTCAGCGCCATGCCTTCGCCCCGCGCCATCGAGTCCCGGGTCGCGGTGCGGATCGCGGCAAGGGCCTCGTCGTCCCGCCCGCGGAAGACGGCGAGCCCCACCTCCGCGTAGGCGACGGGTCCGGCTCCCGTCATGAGAGTGACGTCGGCAGCCGTCTCGGCCAATGACGCGGCCTGCAGGAGTTCCCCGCTCAGCAGGTGCAGTCCCGCACGTGTGGCGGCGGCGACCGGGAGAATGCTGATCGCTCCTCGTATCTCGCACGATCGCAGCAGCCGCGTGGCCAGCACACGCCATGACTCGTCGTCCCACAACAGACCGGCGCCATGCCCGGCCAGCCACAGCCAGTACAACTCCTCCTCCGGGGCCAGTTCCTCTGTGGTGAACGCCGACACCGCCCTGCGCAACACCGGAACCGCGGCGCCGCGGCCTTCGACGATGAGGAGCGTCAGTCCGTCCAGCAGGAGGTCGGAGGCGCGTGGTACGGACGCCGCAGGCACCCGGCGGGCGCTGTGGGCCACCTCCGCGATCCGGCACTCGTCGCCCAGCCGGCCGGCGAGCATCGCCGCGGCCAGGGCCTGCAGGTGGACGTCCCTCGCGCGGGAGGCGTCGATGGACTCGAAACGGCGGGCCGCGCTCAGCAGCACGGAGGTGGCTCCACCGCCGAAACTGCGGGCGAAGGCGATCTGCCCGCGCAGGAGCTCACTGTCAGCGGCTCGCCGCTCGTTCTCGGGCCCCCGGTCGGCCAGCGCGAGAAGGTCCAGAGCACTGTCGTACGCGCCGGCCTGCTGCTTGGCACGTGCCGCGCGCAGCGCTCTCCCTGCCCGGGCGGCCGGTTCGGCGGTCAGCGCGACCGACCGCTCCAGGAATGCCCCGGCGGCGGCGACACCCCCGCGGGCCAGGGCCCGGTGAGCCGACCCCTCGAGCTCCGCCGCGGCTTCCTCGTCGAAGCCGACGGCTGCCAGCGCGCGGTGCCAGGCCCGCCGGTCCGGCTCCGAAGGGTCGGTGACCTCGGCCAGAGCCCGGTGCGCGGCCCGCCGCTGCGACGTCGGCATCGCCCGATAGACGGCCGACCGGACCAAAGGGTGGCGGAAGACCACCTTCGTATCGATGGAGAGAAGCCCGTCGGTCTCCGCCGCCGTCGCGGCCGAGACCCCGATTCCCAGACGGCCGGCCGCCCGCCACAGCAGTGCGGAGTCGCCGGTCGGCTCCGCCGCGGCCACCAGGAGCAGCATGCGGGTGGCCGGGGGAAGGCCGAGGACCCTGCTGCGGAAACTGTCCTCGATGCGCCCCGGCACGGCAGCCGCGGTGTCCGTCGGACCGAAACCGCCCGCGAATCCCGCGGCCGTCAGCGTCCGGGGCAGTTCGAGCAGGGCAAGCGGACTGCCCCGGGCCTCCGTCGCGATCCGCTCGACGACTCCCTCGTCCAACGGCACGTGCAGAGCCGAGTGCAGCAGGGCGCGTGCGTCCCCCGGGCCCAGTCCGGTCAGCCGCACCTCTTGCAACCCGCGTAGACCATTACCGGCATGGCGGGTGGCGAAGACGAGGCCGAGTGGCTCCGCACCGACACGGTGCGCCACGAACGTCAACGCCTGGGCCGAACCGGGGTCGAGCCACTGGGCGTCGTCGATCACACAGATCAGCGGTTGGCGGACCGCCGCCTCGGACAGCAACCCCAGTACGGCCAGGCTCAGCATGAGCCGGTCGGGCGCCGCGCCTGTCCGCAACCCGAAAGCCGCGGACAAGGCGTCCTCCTGCGGTCCGGGCAGATGCTCCAGCGTTGCCAGGAACGGCGCGCAGACCTGGTGCAACACCCCGAAGGGCAGTTCCGTCTCCGCTTCCACACCCGCGGCCCGCACCACGCGGAAGCCGACCGTGGTCGAAGCCATGTGGTCGAGCAGCGCGGACTTGCCGATCCCGGGCTCGCCGAGGACCACGAGAGCGCCGCCTCGACCGGCCTTGACGGCGTCCTGCCAGCGGTCGAACAACGCGCATTCGGCACGCCGCCCCAGCAGAACCGCGGGACGCCCCGGCCACACCATGTTCCCAATTTACCTGCGGCACTCGGTCAACACCTCTCCGACCACCTCTCCGAGCCGGCCTCATGCCGGATGACCACAGGCGCCGGCCGACGGGACCGTGAGGCGCCGCGGACGCGGAGCAGGGCCGGCCGGCGCGGAGTCCGTAGGCTGTTCCGCCGACGAGTGCATACGCCCTGCTCAGAGCCCAAGTCACCCGCTCGCAAAGGGAAGTTGTCGCGCGCGATCCCACTTCGTCCGAGCGCCGGTCGAGATACGGCGGATCGTGCGGACCGGCGGCCGGCTGGTGATGACACGGGCCGGGGACGAGCGGCCTCCTCGGTCGTGTCACCGAGCAGGGCCGCGGCCGGCGGGCTCGACGTGGAGGACATGCGGCCGGCGGGCTCGACGGGGAGGACATGCGGGCGCGGCCCGGCGAGCCCGTGAACGTCATCGCCCTCGCGGTCGGCCTCGCCACCGGGCTGGACCTCGGCGACAACGCCCGAGCGCTGCTCATCACGCGCGGACTCGCGGAGACCGCCCGGCTCGGCGCGGCCATGGGCGCCGACCCGTTGACGTTCTCCGGGCTCGCCGGCGCCGGGGACCTCATCGCCACCTGCGCCTCCCCGCCCTCGAGGAACCGGACCTTCGGGGAGCACCTGGGCCGCGGGCTGACCGTCGAGGAAGCCACCGTGACACGAAGCAGACCGCGGAGGGAGTGAAGTCGTGCCGCGCGGTCCTGGACCTGGCGGGCGCCCACGGCGTGGAGATGACGATCACCGAGGTGGTCTCCGCGGTCATCGCGGGCACTGTGTCCGTCCCGGACGCCGCCGATGCCCTCATGTCCCGGGCGCCGAAGCCGGAGCGCTACGGGGTCTGAGCCACCTCCGCCGCCCGAACGACCGTGGCCCGGTCCCCGGGCTCGGCCCGCGGTGGGTCCCCGAGGACACCAGAGTCCGGCGGGCCCAAGTGGCAGCTCCGTGGCCACGGCAGGCGGTGTGTGTGGGTCCAGCGGGGTCGACGGGTACTCGGATACGGCTGAGGGCTGTCCCGTAATCCCCGGTGGATCAGCGCGCGGCGTCAGAGGATCTGGCCCGGCTGGTGCCCCTACCCATGGGCCGCACCTTTTTCGCGAACTCCGGTGCGGAGGCCAACGGCAGCGCCTTCAAACTGGCGTGGTACTACCACCAGTGTCTCGCCCGTCACGGTCGGCTAAAGACTCTCTCCCCGGAGAGGGGTTACCACGGCACCGATCCTCAGCACGGGTGGCGTCATCATCCCCGGGTCGAGTTATTACCCCCGTGTTCAGGAGGTCCTCGCCCGGCACGACATTCTCTTCGTCCTCGACGAGGTCGTGACCGGTTTCGGCCGTACCTGAGGGATGTTCGCCACCACCGAATTCGGCCTGAGTCCTGGCCTGATCACCTCGGCCATGGGACTGTTCCCGGCGTATGCGCCGATCCCCGCCCGCTGCCGATCGTGCCGCACCGACACCGACTCGGCTGCTCACCGAAACCCGCCACTCGACGCAGGTGGACTCTCCGTCAAAATCGAGTGGCTAAAGGGCTGCGCCCAACGCCATCGCGCGCAAAGTCGGCCGAATTGGACGTCGAAGGCAGCCTTTCGTCATGACGTTCAGAAGGTCCGGGGCGAATGGGTGAATGTTTGCAGTACGATCCCACTATGGCTCAGAAGAAAATTACGGTCTATACCGACGACCTCACAGGTAAAGAACACCCGGAGATCTCCACCCACGAGTTCTCGCTGAACGGCGTAAAGTATGAAATCGATCTGTCGCCGGACAGCTACGACGAGCTGGCCGACGCCCTTGCCCGCTTCATCCAGGCGGGCCGGAAGACCGGTCGGACAAGGGTGAGCAAGGGCCGCAAGGCCGACGCCGACGGCCCCAGCGCAGTGGAAATGCGCACGTGGGCACGGAGCAACGGATTCGAGGTCAACGACCGCGGACGGGTCCCGGCCAACATCCGCGTGGCCTACGAACAGGCCAATTGACGGGCAGACAGCCCTCGTTGCAAAAGCCGGGCTTACTGGGAGCAGAGCCGGCGAGCGGGCAGGTGTCCTCGGCACGTTCGTCGGTCTTCGCCACACGATTCCAACGGCCGCCGCGGGCACCCCGGTTACGTGTGCGCCGTGCTTCCTCAGGGGCACGGCAGGCTACTGGATGCTCCAGCGGTACGAATACTCGGGCCCGTTGGGGCAGACGAATACGCACCACGTGGTCCGACTGCCGACTGGACGACACCGACCACGTTCGGAACCGCCTCCACCTCCATCACCACGAGCCGGCCGTCCACACGGCCTGCCCGGTGGTCCGAGGAACCGATCGGCTCGTGGCGGGGCCCCCGGCGTCGTACGGTGGAAGCAGCGGGTGGCGCGCCTCCGCAGCAACCGGTGGTGGTGTCCGCCCCGCCGGAGACCGCGCATCACCATGCGGCCGCTCATCGCCCCCCGGAGGCGCGTGTCGTGAGCGGGAGGAGAAGCCCACCCCTCGCCGAGCGCCCATAGGCGCCGTTCCCACACGCCACCGTTCCCACACGGTTCCACCGCCTGGGCCGGGCCGCGTGGACCTCTCGGAAAGCAGGTGCGTCCCATGCACACGTCGACCCGTGTCGCCGGTGTCCTCACCGGCCTGACCCTCGCGCTGGGCGCCACGGCTCTCACCGCCCCCGCCTCCCACGCGGACATCCCCGCCTGCACCCAGATGGCAGCCCAGGCGGGTGCCGATGCCAACGACGCCGTCACGGCGGCGTGTCACCGTGGCGTGAGCGGCGACCTGCAAGGTTGTGTGAGCGGGCTGACCGGGGCCGGAGTGGCGGGCGGCGCCGCGAACGGCGCCTGCCGACTGGCAGCCCACGAACCGCGATAGACCCGCCCGTCACAGTCGGCGCCGGCACCCGCACGTCGCGGCCCCGCCCCACGCACCCGCTCGCAAGAACCGGGCGGTCGGCCATGGTTACTCGTCCTGAAGCAGTCGGCAGAGGATCTCGTCCCGCGTCTGGTCCAGAACGTTGATGTCCCGAACGAAGGTGGGTTCCCCCGCTCTCACCGTGTCGCCCGGGCCGCCTGATCGATGAGGCGCTGCAGATACAGCCCGCGTGCGGCGTCGAGGTCCGTGGGCTCGTTCGCGCGCACGGCGGTGGCGAAGGTGCGGCGCAGGATCGGCCAGCACTCCTCGTGGTCGATCTCGGCCGTGTCGTAGGTCAACGGCGTTTCGGGACCGAAGAGTTCGACGCGGGTCAGGGCGCGGGGCACGCTGACGGAGCCCGACAAGGACGCCTGGCTGACGGCTCCGTTCTCGTGTTCCAGGGTGAGTTCGATCCAGCGGCGGGGGTCGCCGGTGCTCCGTATGCCGGTGATGGGCGAGACGGCGAGGTCGAGCAGGTCGAGCAGATGGGGGCCGAGGTCGAGCAGCGCGCCGTGTTCGAGACGCCAGCCGGTGGCGAAGTCGCCGCCGAGGAAGGCGCCGTGGAGGTAGCAGGAGCGCGCGCCGGAGACCTCGCGGGTGCGCGCGGCGTCAAGGAAGGCCTCGGTGACCGGGTGGTAGCGCTTGGTCAGAACGAGTTGGGAGACCACGCCGGCGCCGAGGACGGCGTCGGCGACACGCTGCGCGGCCATGAGGTCGGGCCCGAGCGGCTTCTCCAGCAGCAGCGCTTTCCCCTGGCGTGCGGCCTGGGGTGCCAGCTCGGCCTGCACGGCCGGAGGTACGGCGAACGCCACGGCTTCGCACCGGTCGAGGAGTTCACCGAAGGACGCGGCGACGTGTGCTCCGTGCGGTGCGGCGGTCTCCCGCGCGGCTTCGGAGCGGCGGGCCCACACCGCGGCGAGGCGGGTCTCGGGTCCGGCGGCGAGCATCCGGGCGTGCATGGCGCGGGCCCAGGGGCCGGCGCCCACGAGGCCGACCTCTACGGGCCGGTCCGCCCAGGGGGCAGGGGTGACGATCACGGTGTTCCTGTCTGTACGGAGGTCCGCGCGCGGCCGTACGTGGGGCCGAGCGAGCGGTTGTTCGGCAGTCCCGTCCGTTGCGGCAGAAGTGAGCCGGCGCCTGGTTCAGGCGGCGAGGTGGCTCAGGCGGGCTTCGGCTCGGTCGGGGGCGTAGAGGATCTCGACGACCATGGCGGCCGCCCCTATGACGCCCGCGTGATCCCCGAGGCGTGAGGTGACGACTTGCAGGTTCGCGGTGGCCCGGGGGAACGCCCGCTGGTAGAGCAACTCCCTGACCCCGGTCATGAAGGGGGCACCCGAGAGTTCGCCGGCGATCATGAGGACGCCGGGGTTGAGCAGGCTGACCACGGTGACCAGGACCTCGCCGGCCCTCCGTCCGGCTTCTCGGGCCAGCCGAAGGGTGTCCGGGTGGCCGTCGGCGAGCAGACGCCTGACGTCGGCGGCCGACGTGGCGTCCGCGCCGAGGGCGCTCAGGTCCCTGGCCAGTGCCCGGCCGCTGGCCACGGCGCCCAGGCAGCCGTGGGAGCCGCACATGCACAGGACGTCGGGCCGGTCGTGCAGACGGATGTGGCCGATGTCGCCGGCGCCGCCGTCGATGCCGCGGTACACCTTGCCGTCCACGACGACGCCGGCACCGATGCCGGTGGAGACCTTCACGAGGACGAAGGCCGCGCAGTCCCGGTGGCTGGCCTGATGTTCGGCCAGCGCCATGAGGTTGGCGTCGTTGTCCACGAACACGGGCACGAGTCCGTCGCCCATGCTCGGGCCCACGTGCTCGGCGTAGGCCCGCTGAAGACGTTCCCGGATGGGATACCGGTCCCAGCCCGGCATGACCGGTGGTTCGATGACATGGCCCGTCTCCCACTCCACGGGCCCGGGCACGGAGAGCCCGATTCCGCAGATGTGGCCGGCGTCGACTCCGGCGGCGGCGATCAGATCCGGGAACCAGCGGGCCAGTTGGTCCAGCACCGCCTCCGGGCCCTCACCGATGTCCAGCGGTCCGGTGGTTTCGGCGAGTATGGCGCCCCCGAGATCGAGGACCGCGGCCCGTGCGTGCTTGATCTCCAGGTCCACGGCGATGACCGAGGCGTGCCGCGGATCGAAGACGATTCGCTGGGAGGGGCGGCCACCGGTCGACGAACCGGCGACGTGCTTGAGCCACCCCGCCCGGTTGAGAAGGTCCAGTCGCTGGCCGACGGTCGAACGGGAGAGTCCGGTGATCCGCTGCAGGTCCGCGCGCGTGTTCGCGCGACCGCCGCGGATGAGTTGCAGCAGTTCGCCCGCACTGATCTGGTTCGGTGTCAGCATCGGTTCCCCCATCGTCTCAGCTCTTGTCGGCACCGCTGGTCAGCCCCTCGGTGAGCATGCGTTCGGCGGCGAAGAACAGGAGTATCACGGGAATCGTCAGCACCACCGACCCTGCCATCAGGACGGTTTTGGGGACTTCGACGCCGTTGGACAGTTGCGCCAGGCCCAGCGGCACCGTCCACTTGCCGGGGTCGGCGGCCAGGAAGAGCAGGGCGAACAGGAACTCGTTCCAGGCGATCATGAAGACGTACAGTCCGGTCGCCATGAGGGACGGCAGGGCCAGGGGGAGGATCACCTTGCGCAGGGTCTGGAGCCTGCTGAGGCCGTCGAGCGCCGCGGCTTCCTCGATCGAGTAGGGAATGGTGACGAGGTAGTTCTTCAGCATGTAGATGGCCACCGGCACGGTCTGGGCGACGTAGACGATGGCGAGCCCGACCAGGCTGGAGGACAGGTGCAGTTTGGCGAAGACGACGAACAGCGGGACGGCCAGCAGCGTCGCCGGGAACAGGTAGACGGCGAGGAAGAGGGCGCTGACCTGGCGGTGTCCGAAGAACTTCAGCCGACTGATCGCGTAGGCACCGGGCACCGCGGCCAGCAATGTCAGGGCGACGGTGCCCAGCGAGACCAGCGCGGAGTTGAGCAGGAACTTGAGGAACCCCTGGCCGCCGTCGTCGGTGGACCGCAGCACGTCGCGGTAGGTGGACAGGGTGAAGTCCTTGGTCGAGACCCACAGGGAGCCCGGGTCCAGCAGCAGCGCGTCGATGGGCTTCAGCGACAGCAGCAGCATGTAGTAGAAGGGCAGGACCGTGATCACCGCCAGGAACGCGATGACGATCCAGCGCAGGACGCCGAAGAACCTCTCCTCGAACTGGGCGCGGCTCATGACGACTCCTCCTGGACCTTGTTGCCGAAGAACTTGAAGTAGAGGCCCATCAGGATCATGAGTGCGACGGCCAGGACCAATGCCTGGGCGGCCGCGGCGCCCACGTCGTAACGGGCGGTGAGGAAGTCGTAGACCCGTACGGCCGCGACGTCGGTGCCCGCGCCGCCGCCGGTCAGCAGGTAGACGTCGTCGAACTTGTTGAAGGTCAGGATGAAACGCAGGACGCACAACAGGGCGATGACGGGCATCAGTTGGGGCAGCAGGATGTGGCGGAACCGCTGGGTGGGGGTCGCGCCGTCCACCAGGGCGGCCTCTTCCAGGCCGTCGGGTACGGCCTGCAGCCGGGCCAGGATGAACAGGAACGCGAAGGGGAAGTACCGCCAGGTCTCGAAGGCTATGACGGTCAGCAGTGCGAGCGGGATGTCGAAGTGGAGTCCCAGCAGGTGGACTTCGTAGGCGCGGGTGGAGAGGAAGGCGATGGGGTCGTCCCAGCCGAACAGGCGCCGGCCCCATTCGTTGACGATGCCGTACTGAGGGCTGAGCGCCACTTCCCAGACGAAGGAGACGGCGACGACGGGAGCGACGTAGGGCAGCAGCATCGCCGCGCGCAGCAGCCCGCGGCCCCGGAACGGCTTGCGCAGGGCGAGGGCGGCGATCAGTCCGAGGGCGATGGATCCGAAGGTGGCGCCGACGGTGTACAGCAGGGTGGTGCCCAGGCTCGACCAGAAACCGGCCGAGCCGAAGACCTGGTCGAAGTTGTCCAGGGTCCAGTGGCCGAACAGACCCATGCCCTGGATGTCGACGAGTCTGGCGTGCTGGAACGCGAGCAGGACGGTCCACAGGATGGGCAGGATCACCACGACGAGGACCACGACGAAGGTCGGGGAGACGAAGGCCAGGCCCGCGCGGTTGGCGCGGCGGCTCGCCGTCATCGGGCGGCGGCCGTCTTCGGTGGGCCGGTCCGGGGATCCGTCACCGGTGTGACGGCGCTGTCCTGTATCGGCTGGAGCTGTTGTCATGAGGGGACCTTTGTGACGGGCAAGGGGGCGGCTACTGGAGGGACTTCTGCAGGGCGGTGACTTCGTCGTCGGCCTCGTGGGCCGCTTCGGAGGGCGAGATCTGACCGCTGGTCAGGGCGCCGATCGCCTTCGGCACGGGCAGTTCACCGTTGGTGGCGCCGACGAGCGCGCCTTCGCCCTGGGTGATGCCCCAGCGCCGCATGTTGCTGACTCCGGCCGCGAGCTGGTTGAGCAGGCTCGGGGGGTAGACCTCGTCGAAGGGCTTCTTGGTGTCGACGCCGATCTCACTGTGGCGCCAGGCGTCGAGGTAGCGCTCGGGCTGTGCGGCCGTGCCCGCGCGGACGGGGATCATGCCCTCGGGTGCCATGCCGAACCAGGACTCGTATCCGGTGCCCATCATGTACTCGATGAACTGGCGTGAGGCCTGTGTCTCGGCGGTCTTCGTGGTCACCCATGAGGTGATCTCGCCGAACTGGGCCGCGTCGGTGGCGTCGGGGCCCTGCATCGCGGTGGTGATGCCGCTGTTGCGCGAGAGGTACCGCGCGTCGTTCCTGCACTCCGTGCAGCTGGGCAGGGCGTCCTTGCGCAGGCCGGCGAGTTCGTCCAGGAGGAACGAAGACCAGATGATCATCGAGGACTGGCCCGCGAAGTAGGTGGAGCGGGTGGAGTCGACGGTCTGGGTGCCCGGGGCGCCGTAGGCGCGCGCGAGCTGGTCATAGGTCTTGAACGCCGTCCGGCACTGCGGGGAGTCGAGGGCGACCTGGTGTTGGTCGTCGACGAGCTGGCAGTCGTCGGCCAGCGCGAGGCTCTCGAAGCTCTGCGAGGTGAAGGCGTCGCTCGGGTCGGTGGCCGCGGAGATGCCGTACCGCCCCTTCGTGGTCAGCGCCTTGGCCGCGGCGAGCGCCTTGGCGTAGGTCTCCGGGGCCGGCAGGTGCTTCGCGTCGAGCTGGTCCTTGCGGTAGACCAGCAGTTGCAGCCAGGCACTGGAGGGTACGCCGAGGTTCTCGCCGCCGTCCGAGGTCAGCTTCAGCGCGTTGGCGTTGAACGTCTTGGGCCCCAGCTCGTCGACGATCTGCCGGGGTATCTCGGTGTTGAGCAGGCCGTTGCTGTACATCTGCCATACCTGGCCCATGGGGGCGGCGCCGATGACGTCCGGCAGCGTGCCCGAGGCGGCGCCCGACATGATCAGCTGGGGCATCTGGCCCTCGTCGACACCGACGAGATGGACCTTGATGCCGGTCTTCTTCTCGAACCCCTTGATGATCTTCTGGGTCACGGCGATGCGATCCGGGAGGTTCTCCTGGGACCAGACCGTGATCTCCCGGTCGGGTTTTCCGGGCCCCGTGCTGCTGGCGCAGCCCGTGAGCAGCCCCAGCCCCAAGGCTGCCGTGATGCCCACCGCGATCGCCTTCGATCGCCGGCTCTTGGTGCGCATTGCATGTCCTCGTTCCGACTTACGTCTACTTGATACGCATCACAGCATCACTTTTGCTGGTTGACAAGACATAAGAGGGGGTTATTGTCGACGCAACCCAACTCGCAACCCCTTCCGGAGCCATCCGTGGAACGCGTCGTCCAATTCACCGGCCCCCTTCAGGTGGAGCTCACCGAGCAGGCCGGAGCCGACCTGCCCGCCGGGCACCTGAGGGTCCGCACCCGCTACTCGGGCATCTCGGCCGGTACCGAACTCACCGCCTACCGCGGCACCAATCCGTATCTGACACGGACCTGGGACCCTCAGGCCCGGCTGTTCCGTGACGGAGCGGCCGGCATCCAGTACCCCGTGGCCGGATGGGGCTACTCGGAGGTCGGCGAGGTCGTCGAGGTCGCTCCGGATCTGGCCGGTACGCCAGGCCTGCCACAGCCGGGCGACCTGGTCTGGGGCATCTGGGGCCACCGCAGCGAGGGGATCGTCCCCGCCGAACGCATGATCGGCCACACCCTGCCCGCCGGCCTCGAACCGCTGGCCGGCGCCTTCGCCCGGGTCGGCGCCATCGCCTACAACGCCGTACTCGCAGGCGACATCCACCTCGGCGAGGACGTCGCCGTCTTCGGCCAAGGCGTCATCGGGCTGCTCACCACCCGCCTCGCCCAGCTCAACGGCGCCCGCGTCACCGCCGTCGACGCGCTGGACGGCCGTCTGGAGACCGCCAAGCGCTACGGCGCACACCACACCCTCAACGCGCGCACCGACGCCGTCGCCGAACGGGTCCGCGAGGCCACCGGCGGTCTCGGCGCCGACCTCGCCATCGAGATCAGCGGCGCCTACCCCGCTCTGCACCAGGCCCTGCGCTCGGTCGCCGCCGGCGGCCGTGTGGTGGCCTCCGGCTTCTACCAGGGCGACGGCGTCGGCCTGCGCCTGGGCGACGAGTTCCACCACAACCGCGTCCAGCTCATCTGCTCACAGATCGGCGGCGTCCCACCCCAGCTGTCCCACCGGTGGACCGTGGAGCGCCTCCAGCAGACCTTCCTGCGGCTCGTCGCCGAGGGACAGGTGGACGTCACCTCCCTCGTCAGCCATGTCGTCCCGGCCGCCGACGCCGCCGACGCCTACGAACTGCTGGACCAGCGGCCCGCCGAGGCGCTGCAGGTCGTGCTGGAATTCTGAACGTCTCGAAAGGCTCCCTCATGCTCAAGACCGCGGCGCAGGAACAGCTCCTGCCCGGAGACACCCTGCAGGCCAAGTGGGAGTTCGCCCAAGCGGCGGGCTACGCCGCCATCGAACTGCGCGGCAAGGGCGACCTCCACTTCGCCTCCCGACTCGACGAACTGAAGCAGGCTCGCAAGGACGGCGTGGTCATGCCCACGGTGTGCGTCGAGATGCTGCACTTCCTCGGCGCCTTCGACACGGATCTGCGCCGGGACGCCGTCGCGCAGATGAAGTCGCAGCTCACCGTGATCGCCGAGATCGGCGGCGTGGGCGCTCAGACCCCTGCCTCGTACGGCATGTTCTCCCGTCGCCTGCCGCCCTTCGAACCCCCGCGCAGCGAGGCGGAGGACCGTGAGGTTCTGCTGACCGGTCTCACCGAGCTGGGTGAGCACGCCCGCAAGGAGGGTGTCACGCTCTTCCTGGAGCCGCTCAACCGGTACGAGGACCACATGGTCAACCGGCTGGAGCAGGCCGCCGACCTGATCCGTGCCACCGGCCTGGACTCGGTGCGGATCGGTATCGACAGCTACCACATGAACATCGAGGAGACCGACCCCGCGGCCGCGATCCTCGCCCACGCCGACGTCATCGGACACGCCCAGGTCTCCGACTCCAACCGCTTCCAGCCCGGAGCCGGCCACCTCGACTGGTCCGCCTGGCTCGGCGCCCTGCACACCATCGGATACGACGGCCACCTCGCCCTGGAGTGCAGGCTGACCGGGGACCCCCTCGAAGCCGTCCGCTCCGTGCCCGCCTTCCTCAAGAGGTCCGGCGCGTGAAGTCCCTCCTCGACCGGCCCGTGCCCACCGCCGCCGCATCCCTGACCGTGCGGCGCGGTGCGGCACGGGTCCTCATCGACAACTGGACCGGTACTTCCACCGTTCCCTCCCACACCCTCTACCCGCACCAGTGGAGCTGGGACTCCGCGTTCGTCGCGATCGGGCTGCGCCACCTGTCGGTACGCCGCGCCCAGCAGGAACTGGAGTCGCTGCTGTCCGCGCAGTGGGCCGACGGACGCGTCCCGCACATCGTCTTCAACTCCGCCGTACCCGACGACGCCTACTTCCCCAGTCCCGGCTTCTGGCGTTCCTCCACCGCCGGCCGCGCGGCGGGCGCACCGGCGGGTCTCGAGACCTCGGGCATCGTCCAGCCCCCGGTGCACGCGCTGGCTGCCTGGCTCGTGCACCGCGCGGACCCCGAGGAGTCGCGGCGGCGCGGATTCCTGACCCGAGTGGTGCCGCGCCTCGCCGCCTGGCACGACTATCTCCTCGACCGCCGTGACCTCGGCGGCGGGGGGCTGGCCGCCGTGGTCCACCCCTGGGAGCCCGGCATGGACAACAGTCCCTGCTGGGACCGGGCCCTGCGACGGGTCGTCCCGGCCGCGCCGGACGCCTTCCAGCGTGCGGACCTGGATCACGGCCATCCCGCCGACCGGCCCACCGACCTGGACTACGGCCGATACGTCCGCCTGGTGACCGACTACCGCGAAGCCGGCTACGACGACCACGCCCTGCGGCACACCTTCGCGGTGGAAGACCCGTGTTTCAACGCACTGCTGATCGTCAGCGAACGGGCCCTGGCCGCCATGGCCGAGGAGACGGGCGCCGACGCGACAGCGCACACCGCACGCGCCGACGCGCTCACCCGGCATCTGGTGACCCGGCTGTGGGACGAGGGCGCGGGCCTGTTCCGCGTCCGCGACCTGGCCACCGACACCCTGGTCGAGGAGCGGAGCGTCACCGGACTGATCCCGCTCATCGTTCCCTACCTGCCGCGGCACATCGTCAGCCGCCTCGTGGAGACCCTCACCGGGCCGCACTTCGACGCACCGGCCACACGCCTCGTCCCGAGCTACGCCCTGACCGGTCACGCTTTCGATGCCCAGCGCTACTGGCGCGGGCCCGCCTGGTTCAACACCGCCTGGCTGATCCACCTGGGACTGCGCACCCACGGCCGGGAACAGGAGGCCGAGCGCCTGCGGCAGGGCTTCCTCGATGAGGCGGCGCACTCCGGCTTCGCCGAGTACATCGACCCCACCACCGGTGCCGCCCGTGGCGCCCGGCACTTCTCGTGGACCGCCGCCCTCACCCTCGACCTGCTGAGCGCCGACCTCAAGGAGCCCACGCCATGACCGCGGCCGACGACCGCGTCCAGCTCGTACGGGACGCCACCTTCGCCCGCGTGGACGCCGCCGGGGGCATCAGCGGCACCCGCGGCACCGCACCGGACGGACTGTTCCTGCGCGACGCCCGCCACCTCAGCCGCTGGCACCTGACCGTCGACGGAACCGAGCCCGTCGCCCTGGTGCCCGCCGGCGCCGAGACCGACGACACGGCGCTGTCCGTGCTGACCCCTCGGGGGACCCGGGACAACCCGCCCGCCTACACCGTCTTCCGCGAACAGGGCGTCAGCGCGGGCATGTTGACCGAGCATCTGCGTCTGGTCAGCAACCGGCCCGTCCCAGTCACCGCTCTTGTGGAGATCACCGTCGGCGTCGACTTCGCGGACCTGTTCGAGCTGCGCGCCGACGACCGGCACTACGACAAGCCCGGCGCCCGACGCGAGATCCACCGCACCGACGATGGAGTGGTCTTCGACTACCGACGAGCCGACTGGCACTCCCGGACCACGGTCGTGGGCCGCCCGGCCCCCATGGGCCTCGACGCAGCCCCGGACGCGCCCGGCGCCCGCACACTGAGCTGGCAGTTGCGACTCGACGCCCACGGTCAGGCCGATCTCCACCTGACCGTCCACGCCCGGCCCCACGGGCAGACGTCCGCAGCACCCACCGTCGCCCGGCCGCGACGGCGGACGTCATCGGCTGCCGACGACCTGACCCGTACTTGCGAACGGGGGCTGGCCGACGTGGATCTGCTGACGATCCCGGTCGTGGGTGTGGATGGCGAGACAGCCGCCGTTCCCGCCGCGGGCATCCCCTGGTTCCTCACCTTGTTCGGCCGTGACTCACTGCTGACCTCCTACTTCCTGCTGCCCTACCGGCCGGAGACGGCGGCCGCCACGCTCAGCGCCCTGGCCGCCACCCAAGGCCGGGACCACGACCCCGTGAGCGGCGAACAGCCCGGACGCATCGTCCACGAGACCCGTCACGGCGAGCTCGCGCACTTCCGGCAGATCCCCTACGGCCGCTACTACGGCGCCGTCGACGCCACCCCTCTCTTCCTGGTGCTCCTCCACGCCCACTACGAGACGACCGGCGACCGGGCCGTCGCCGTCCGGCTGGAGCAGCACGCGAGGCGGGCCGTCGACTGGATGTTCGCCGACGGCGGCCTGGACGAGCACGGCTACCTCACCTATCGGCCCGATCCGAACGGTCTGGTCAACCAGAACTGGAAGGACTCGGCAGGTGCCGTCTGCTTCGCCGACGGCACCCAGGCAGAGGGTCCCATCGCCGTCTCGGAAGCACAGGGTTACGCCTACGACGCCCTGACCCGCACCGCGGAACTGGCGTCCGCCGTCTGGCAGGACGAGCCCTACGCCCACCGGCTGCGCGAGGCCGCCGCGTCACTGCGCACCCGCTTCGCCTCCGACTTCTGGATGCGGGAGGCCGACTTCCCCGCTCTCGCCCTGGACGGCCGAGGACGTCAGGCCGACGCCCTGGCCTCCGACGCCGGGCATCTGCTGTGGTCGGGGATCCTCGACCAGGAGCTCGCCCGCCGTGTGGGGCAGCGTCTGCTGCGGCCCGACTTCTTCTCGGGCTGGGCGATCCGTACTCTCGCGGCGGGGCAGAAGCCCTACCACCCGCTGTCGTACCACCGAGGAAGCGCATGGCCGCACGACAACGCCGTCATCGTGCTCGGTCTGGCCCGGCACGGACTGGCGGAGCAGGCTCGTACCGTCGCCGACGGTCTGATCGCGGCAGCCGCGCATCACGGATACCGCCTGCCCGAGGTACTGGCCGGCTACGACCGTACGGCCACGGCGCGGCCGGTGCCCTACCCCCACTCGTGCTCGCCTCAGGCCTGGGCCGCGGCAACGCCTCTTGCCCTGCGAACGGCACTACGGATGCTGTGAAGCCCAGCCGGGCTCCGCGTCACCGGCGCAGCCCGCGCGCGGGGCCCGGCAGGCTCCTCCGGGGCCGCGGGAACCGACCGGCGCGGCAGCTGACCGGTGCCCGCGCCCGGACGGGCGGGCGGGCGGGCGGGCGGGCAATCAGAGCGGGCGGGCGGGCGACGCTCAACCCTCCCTCCCGCTCTGATTGCCGCGCCTCTTGCGGCCCCACAGCTGGAGCCGGGTGCCGTCGCCCGTCATCCGGTCCTTCACGCCCATGCGTTGGTCGACTTACGGGCCGACCAGATCGCGGGCGAAGTGGAGACGGAGGCGCGGGCCGCCCGCCCTTCCGTCTCCAACGGGCAGGAACAGTCCTTCAGTTGGAGGAGTTCGTCAGCTGTGGGATCTCCAGGACCACGGCGGGGAGTGCGTCCTCCAGCACTTGCCTGCGTGGCAGGGAAAGGCCGAAGTGCCGCCCGGTGATCCCCAGTCCGGTGCGGTGCGGTGCACCTCGCGGCGAGGCACCTTGGCGTCCGGCAGTCCGGCAGTCCGGCAGCGGCCGAGTCACCAGCTCTTCGGAGTCCAACCCGCGGGCGAGCACGACGCCGTAACCACCGAAGGTGATCGACCTCGGAGCGGCAAGCCATGCGATGCCGTCGGTCGCAGTGCTCACCGTGACACATCTGGGCGTGTCACGAGCTTCGTTCACGGATCGTCGGAAGAACCTTCTCGGCGATGTCGACGAGAACCCCGTCGTCCGGGAGGGCCCCGGACTCGCTCCACACGGTGATGTCGTAGTACCCGCCCCGATCCTTACGGTCGAGGGCCACGGTCAGCGTCCTGGCCAGGGGGCCTTGTCCGACCGGTCCGCCGGATCCACCGCTCCCGAGATTTATCTCCAGCTTCATGGTGTGACTCGAGGAGAAGACCGCGGACCGACCGAGAACCGTGAGGGTCTTGACGTCCTTCTCGTCCCCGAACTTCATCAGCTTCACGTCCTGGCCGATCGACAGATCGTTGTAAGTGGCCGAGACGTTCACGGTGTACGTGTCGAACCTGACCTCGGCCTCCGGCTCGGCGACCTTCCCATCCGTCAGGAGAGCGGTGTTGTTGTTGCCGGAGGCGGTCGTCGCGATCTCCCCCGGTGTTCCGAGGACCGCGGCCAGGTCTGGCCGGTTGAGCGCCTTGCACAGCTCTTCACCGGTCACAGGCCGGGGCGTCTTCTCGTAGGCCTTCGGCAACGCCTCGCGTTCTCCGTCCGAACACGAGGCGGGCTTGGGCGTGGTGTTGTCGGACGGCATCACGTGCGGGGCCACCCAAACCGTGGCCCCGAGTGCCCCGAACAGGGCCACAGCGGCGAAGGCCTGGCGCCACGGGTGGTGCTCCTTCTCCTGCGGGGCCGGGCGTTGGCTCGGTTCGGGTCCTGCCTGGGCGGCAGCATCGGCCACCGTCCCGTCCGCGGGGACCACCGGACTCGCGGTCGCGGTCGTGGTGGAGATCGGGGGCGGGTTCCGGCGTGCACGCAGGGCCCGGACCACCATGTGCACGCGCACTGCGGTGAACACGAGGAACAGCACGCCGAGACCGGCCGGGACCAGTTCTTGGTCGCGGACGGCGAGATACATGATGCGTACGCCGAAAACGGACCCGACCACAATGAGCAGGGGCTCACGGACCCAGAACGGCAGAACACGCAGAAGAAGACCGAGCATCCGACGATCTCACCACGACAAGATCACATTCGCCATGGTGGAAGCCACAGTTCCGGGCACGAACACGGCGCCGGTGCGGCATCAGCGGGTCGATCGCCTCACCGGAGGGGACCAGCGATGACGGCACGAACGAGCGTCCTGGACCAAGTCATGCCACCGAACGGGCCGTTCGCCCCGTTCCCGCCGCGGCCACCTGCCGTTCCCCGGGCACGCACGCGGCTGCGGCACTCCCCCGCCACCGGGCCATTCCCGGTCCGTCGGACATTGAAGTCGGCACGGATATCGACCGGGTGACGGGGTTTCACCACACCCGCCCGTCGCATCCGGTGCACATCGTGGTGGTGCCCGAGGAACACATTCCGTCGCCGGTGGACCTCGGTGACGCCAACACGCGGAAGACGGCAGCGGGCCTGCCCAACGCCCCACCGGTCAGGGAACGTCACGGTGTCGCCGCGCGGAACTGGGTGAGGAGAGCCTGGGCCGGCGCGGTGTCCGCGTCGAAGAACCGGGTTTCCAGTTCGGGTGGCACGGCCGGCCCGTGCGTGCGGACCCCGTGGCAGTTCAAGAAGCGATCAGTTGCTCGCGCCGCACCGGGATCTCGTCGGCGAGACGCCGCGCCCACCGACGGTGGCCGCCTCCCGATCAAGATCTGGTCGGCCCGCTGGGCCTGTCAACCTGCTGGCGTGACGACCGGCCCGGCGTCCTCGTCGGGTCCAGGCCGGCCGTTCACGTGTTCAGATGGAGGCGAATTGGATTCGACGGCCTGTCAGCCCTCCGGCATCACGGGCGAGTCGATGTCGAGATCGCTCAGCGACTCACCGTACTGCGCGAAACGCTCTCCGTCCCACAGGGGTGCAGGAACACCAGGGATCGGCTCGTCGCCGCGCATGAACAGGGCCTCCGGTCCTCCCGGCGTGAAGAGGAAGAGCATCTTGGCGTGGCGCACGCTCTTGTTCAGGAATCGATGACGGATTCCCGGCGGGACATAGATGAAATCACCGGAGCGCGCGGTCAGCTTCTCGTCGCCATTGAGGAACTCCAGTTCCCCGTCCAGCAGGTAGAAAGCCTCGCTGTTGCGGTTGTGCACGTGCGCCACCGGCCCGGCGCCCGGCGGCACATCCGCTTCGACGAAGCCGAGCTGTCCATCGGTCATGTCCGTGTGGACCTTCACCGTGTAGACGTTGTCGGAGATCCACTTCGTGATCCCTTCACCGGCCGGAACGTGGATGGAGCCACGCTTCGTCCAGCGGGGGTCGTCGGGATCCATCTGCGGCATGACAAGACTCATCAAGGCATCCCTTGCGGTTGCTGAGCAGGCGGAGCGGGCGGGCAGCCCGATCCACCGTCTGACAGCTGTCAGACTAACGTGCTCTGACAGCTGTCAGACAGGAGGGGTGCGCTCTCCGTGACCCGACGACGCCAGTACCGATGCCGGCAACAGGGGGACGACTACTCCCGCCGCAGGCACGGCTCCCTCGGCCGGCTCCTCGCCGTGGCAGGTCACGCGAGCTCGAATGACGGGTCGCGGGTCCCGAGCCGCACCGGACCGCCCCTCCGAGGGCGGTCATCTTCCGAGGGCCGCTAATCTTTGAAGCCGACGCCACCCTCTGGCCCGGACCCGGTCCACGCGGGCCCGGCCCCGGACGGCCGCGCTGACGTGAACCCCGACCTCCGCAGCTGGGGTATCCATGGAAAGGAGACGTGCACGAATATGGTCGAGTCTTCCGCGCACGATGACGGAAAGACCACAGAAGTGCGCGAACCTTCTCGCCGGACGAGACCGCCATTGGTCAGTCTCTCCGATTCCGAGATTCTCCAGCGAGGCCTGGAGGCGTTCTCCGAACTGGGCTATCAGGGAGCCTCGGTACGTGAACTCGCCAAGCGTATGAAGGTGAGTCACAACTTCATCAATGACCGTTTCGAATCGAAGGAGATGTTCTGGCGCGCGGCCGTGGACCACGCTCTCAGAGACCCTCTGCGTCAACTTTTCGATGCGTTCGAAAGCACTACCGACGATGTCGAAGCATTCAAAACCGTGGTTCATGTATTTTATTCCCTCGCGGCGAACATCCCTCACATGAACCGGATCATGACCGCTGAGGCGGCTTTTGAGTCTGAGCGCCTGGACTACCTGTACAGCGAGTACACGGGCCCGTTCCTGGAGCGGGTCGAGCCGCTCGTGGAGCGACTCATGAGGTCGGGGAGAATGCCGGAGATGTCGATGGAGGTCCTCTTCAGCGCTCTGACCGGCCCCGCGGTCGTCCTGACCCAGAAGCAGTTGGGCCGCCGCATCCGGCAGGCGGGGGATCCGCCCGTCGGCGAGTGGGATCAACTGGCCCAGTCCTTGGCGGACGTGGTCATCCATGGACTGTTGAGAAACTGAGGCCTCTCAGCGTCGCCTGTCGAGCGTGAGGACGGCCTTGGTGATGACGATCATGGGGCGACGCGATCGGCGCGGCTCGGGAGACCTTGTCGCTCGCAGATCCGGATAATCTTGTGAGTGCGGGCTCCGGTCAGGTCGATGACGCCGCCGCCCGGGGCGCGGACGCGGAGAGGAACGGACACTTGAGCACAACACCCATACGGTTCGGCATCGTCGGCAGTGGCTGGCGGGCCGAGTTCTTCGCCCGGCTGGCGAGGGCACTGCCCGAGCGGCTGGCGGTGGCCGGCGTGGTGACGCGTTCGGCCGAACGCGTTGCCCAGGTGAAGGCGGAGTGGGGTGTCCCCGCGTTCCGAGCGGTCAGCGAACTGTGCGCCGCAGAACCGGAGTTCGTGATCCCGTCGGTGCCGTGGGAGATCACGCCGCAGGTCGTGCGGGAACTGGTCGCACATGAGGTGCCGGTCCTCGCGGAGACTCCGCCGGCACCCGACGTACGGGGTCTTCAGGAGTTGTGGGATGCCGTGGGAGGTGCGACACGCGCCGGGGGCGGCGGACTCGTCCAAGTCGCCGAGCAGTACACCCTGATGCCGGGCCACGCCGCTCGTCTGGCCCTCGTACGCGATGGAGTGATCGGCAAGGTCACGTCCGTCCAGGTGTCCTCGACGCACATGTATCACGCGATGTCGCTGATCCGGCACATGCTGGGTGTCGCCTGCGACCCCGTGACGGTGACCGCCCGGGCCTTCACCGCCCCGCTCGCCGATCCGCTGTCCCCCGGCGGCTGGTCGGACGATCTCACGCCCAAGGACGCCGTCAACACCCTCGCTCTTCTGGACTTCGGTGAGGGCCGCACGGGTCTGTACGACTTCACGGACAACCAGTGGTGGAATCCGTTGCGCGCCCGCCGGATCGTGGTACGCGGCTCGCTCGGCGAGATCGTGGACGACACGGTGGTACGGATGGCCGATCCGCGCACGCCCGTGGAGTCCGCGCTGACGCGTCGGCGAACCGGGACGGATCTCAATCTCGAAGGGCCGGAGGTGCACCACATCTCGTTCGACGGCCGGGTGGTGTGGCGCAACGACTACGTGGGCGCGAGCCTCTCCGAGGACGACCTCGCCGTGGTCGACCTGCTGTGCCGTACGGGGGCATGGGTCCGGGACGCCGGCCCGGAACCGTATCCGCTGGCCGAGGGCTGCCAGGACCATCTGCTGGCATTGGCCATCGAGGAGTCCTCGCGTACGGGAGCGCCGGTGACGACCGCTGTGCAGGCATGGGCGGCACGCTGATCCCACCGACCGCGCGGCTCCCCCTCATCACCTCGGACTCGTCCAGTGCCACGACATCGAGTTCGGCGACCTGCACCGGACCGTCGACGAGACGATCGACGCGCGCAGTGATCAAGACTTGTGGATGAGTTGGGCGGCTCGGGCAGTTCCCTGGCCTACGTGATGTTGGTTCGGTCGCGGGATGGAGAGGCGTGGTCAAGACCTGGGCTGGACGGCCGAGCGGGAGTATAGGGAGACTGGACAGAATCGGGACCTCGTCCTCCCGCTCGGGCAGCCTGCTCCTGACGCACGACCAGGACCCCCTCTCTCGAACGTGGCACCGGCCTCGACCAGCGGCACCCGGTGCGCGCTCGCCGCGGGCCCACACGAACACCACCATCTTGAACAACCGCCAGAGCCGGGGTCGTAGCATGCACAGCGTTCCCGCGCGGTGATGATGACCGAGGGCACGATGTCAACGATGGTGCGCGGCAGGTCCGTTGCGGTTGACGCGTGCCTCGCACCCGCAGACTGTGCATCTGCTGGTACTCCGGCGCGGCCGCCGCTCTCCTGCGTCACCCTCATCGTGCGTGCCACGGACACGGAGCAACGCGTACGGATCGGCGTCGGCGCGGCCTGCTGGGGCCTGGATCGCATCTTCACCGCGCTCCAGGCCCCCGGGCGTCGTGAAAGAACTGATCCCCTAGGACATCAACGCCGGCTTCGCGGTGTGCCGGGCCCACCAGCACGCCGCCGCTGGGAGGAAAAACGGGAGAGCTGCGGACGGAGCCATCGTCACGTCACGATGGCGCTGCGTAACAGCGGATGGCCACCGTCCGGTGCGGGCTCCACCGCTGCTCCACCGTGGCCATCAGCTTCCAGCCCAGCCGCTCGTACAGGGCTGCCGCGGCGGTATCGGTGGTGACGACGTCGAGTACCGGATGCAGGCCACGGCTCCGCGCTTCCTCCACCGCATGGCCGATCAGCAGTGCACCGATCCGGTGTCCTCTCGCCTGAGGGTCGACGAACAGTCTGCCGACCACGGCGGTCATGTCCCGCGTCGCCCCGTTCTGTTCGCTCCACAGCGTCGGTGCCAGATCACCTTCGCCGCCTGGCGACAGACTGACATGCCCGACCAGGCGGCCTTCGCGTTCGGCGACCCAGGAGCCCAGCAGGGGACCGCTTGACAGCCACTCCCCGGGCCGGTCAGGCCAGTTCACCGGATAGCCGTCAAGCCGATGGACCTCCGCGAGGACCCGTACGCACTCCTCGGCATCGCCATCAGCCCTCTGCCGGACGCGGACGCTCGGCCTCTCGCCAGGCTGCTCGGACCTCTGGATGTTCACTCCGGAATGGGAGCACGGGCCACCGGGCCACAACCAGCCACTTTCAGCACCGGCCCGAGGGTCGTGCGGAGCTGCCGTCTCTCGGTGCTGAGGTCCGTCCGGGTCGCGACAGCGCGCGACGCGCGTGCCGGCCAGACGGTCCGGCTCACCCACCGCACCCGCTCCATCGTCCGCGCGCGGCGGTGCCCCCTCCCGTCCCGGTCTCCCGGCGCGGGACGTGGCACCGCCGTGGTGGCGGGGTCGGGTGCGTCACTTGATGCCCGTGGTGGCGATCCCCTGCACGATCTGCCGCTGGAAGACCAGGAAGACCGCGATGAGCGGGATGAAGCCGAGGACCGAGGAGGCCATGACCTCGGCGTACTGGGGGCTGCTGGGGTCCACCAGTGAGGCGAGGCCCACCGGGATGGTCTGGGACTTGGTCTGGCTGAGGACCAGCAGCGGCCACAGGAAGGCGTTCCAGGAGCTGATGAAGGTGAGGATCGCGACCGTGGACACCGCCGGGCGGCAGATCGGCATGCAGACGTTGGCGTAGACGCGCCACCAGCTCGCGCCGTCGATGCGGGCCGCCTCGATCAGTGCCGTGGGGATGCCGCGGAAGAAGGAGTGGAAGACGAACACCGAGATCGGGGCCGCGACGGACGGCAGGACCAGCGCCCAGAACGTGCCGAGCAGGTGGAACGACCGGTACTCGATGAACTGGGGCAGTACCAGCGCCTCGGTCGGGAGCATCAGGCCGGCTGTGGCGACGGCCATGACCAGCCCCCGGCCGCGGAAGCGCAGGAAGGCCAGGGCGAATCCGGCCATCGAGCAGAAGGCCACCGTGAAGATCACGGCGAGTACCGAGATCACCAGACTGTTGAGGTACCAGGTGCCGATGGGATGGTTGTCCCACGCGGTCGAGTACGCGTCCAGCGACCATCCACCGGCGAAGATCGACGTGGGACTCTGGGTGATGGACGCGTCGTCGCGCAGCGAGGTGATCAGTGCCCAGACGAAGGGCACCAGCCAGATCAGGGCGAACAGGGTCAGGCACACGGCGCAGAGCCGGTTGAAGAGCTTGGCGCCGTTGACCGCGCCCTTCGGTTCGGCGGTCTGCGGCTGGGTGATGGTGGTCATGGGTCCTCCGCTCAGGCCGCGCTGCTGGTCGCGCGACGGCGCCGCAGCCCGTACCAGGCCGCCGAGATCGCGACGATGATGACGAAATACACCATGGTGGCGGCAGCGCCGTAGCCACCCCGGTAGGCGGTGAAGCCGGTGTCGTAGATGTACTCGATGACCGGTCGGGTGGACTGGTTGGGTCCACCGCCGAGCAGCTGGTAGATCTGGTCGAACACCTTCAGCGAGGCGAGGATCTGGAGGATCAGCACCAGGCTGGTGGTCCGGCCGAGCAGCGGCACCGTGATGTGGCGGATCTGCTGCCAGGGGCTCGCGCCGTCGATCGCCGCCGCCTCGTAGACGTCCGCGGGGACGTCCTGGATCGCGGCGGTGTAGAGCACGAAGTTGAAGCCGAACGTCCACCACACGGTCATCAGCACGACGGCGGTCCAGCCGCCCGAGGTGCTGCCGATGAAGTCCGGCACCGGCAGTCCGACGGCGTCGAAGACCTTCGGTATGAGGCCGATCTGCGGGGTGTACATCCACAGGAAGACCAGGGTCACCACGGAGGACGGTACGACGTACGGCAGGAAGAAGGCGATGCGGTAGAAGAGCCGGCCGCGGCGTATGCGCGAGGCCAGGATCGCGACGCCCAGGGCGAGGATCACCAGGGGAGGTGTGGTCAGCAGAGTGAAGAGCACCGAGTGCCACATGCTCTCCCAGAAGAGGGAGTCGCCGAGGACTTCGCGGTAGTTCGACAGGCCGACGAAGTCCCCGAGGCCGCTCTTGACGGTGGTGGTGTTGAAGAAACTCAGCACCACGCCGACGAGGAGCGGGCCGACCAGGAACAGCAGGTAGATCACGAGGAAGGGGGCGGTGAGCAGCCTGCCCGCCCGGCGTTCGGAAGGGGTGGGCCGGTCGGCGGCGAGTCCCGTGGGGGGTGCGGTGGGTGCCGGTCGCGTCGAGACGACGGTCGTCATGGTGACTGCCTCCTACTTCATCGTGACCGGCGGTCGGGACGTGGTGTACCGCTTCAGGGCGGAACGCATCGCGCCCGCCATGCCCTTGGGCGTGATCCGCCCGGTGAGGGCCTCGATGACCGTGCCGCCGATCACGCCCTGGAAGTCCGAGCCGGCGCCGGTGTACCAGGCGACCGGGTCGTACTGGGCGTTGAAGGCGGCCTCGACGTAGTTGCGTTGCGGCGACTGGTCGAGGAAGGCCTTGCTGTGCTGCGTCGGCAGCCAGGCCGGGATGTGTCCGCCCTCGGCCCACACCGCGCTGCTGTCGAGGAGGCTCTTGACGAACTTCGACGCGTTGCGGGTACGGGTGTCGTCACCGCGGTCGTTGCGCGGCAGGATCAGCGCGTGCGAGTCGGCGTACGCCACCGGCTTCGAGCCGAGCAGCGCCGGGAACGGCACCACGTTGAACTTCAGGTTCTTGACCGCCCGGTATGTCGGGATCTGCCACTCGCCGTCGAAGAGGAAGCCTGACTTGCCCGTGCTGAACAGGGCGTTGGCGCCGGCGCCGGTCAGGTTCTTCGGCATCAGGTTCGGGCCGGTCAGGCTCTGCATGAAGGCGACCGTCTCCTGCATCGCCTCGTCGTCGATGGCGATCTTCGTTCCGGAGTCGGTGACGATCGGGCCGGCGAGGCCGGAGTAGATCATGCTGAAGAAGCGCCAGGCGGTGGACGGGTCCGCCGTGATCGACATGACCGCGCCGAACTGGGCGCCGCCCGCGTCCTTCATCGCCTTCACCACGTCGGCGAAGTCCTCCTTGCCCTTGAGGGGCACGAGACCGTCGCCGGCGGAGTCGAGCAGGCCCGCCTTGCGGGCGATGTCCACGTTGTAGTAGAGGACGAAGGGGTGCGTGTCCAGCGGGACCGCGTACACCGTGCCGTCCACGGTGGCCTTCTTCCAGGCCGCCGGAGTGAACTTGTCCTGGGTGACGCCCAGTTCCCCGAGGGGGGTCCGCTCGATCGGCTCCAGCAGGCCGGAGGCGGCCAGCAGCGGTAGTCGCGAGAGGTGGGTGATGCCGACGTCCGGCGGTGTGCCGCTCGCGGTGGCCAGTGCCAGCTTCGTGTAGTACGGATTGCCCCAGCCCAGGATGGTCGCCTCGACCGTCGTTCCCGGGTTGGCCTTCCGGAACGCCTTCTCCATCAGCACCATGTTGGCGCCGTCACCACCGGTGAAGAGGTTCCAGAAGATGACATCCGCCGTATTCGGCTGCGAGCCCGTCAGGCCGGACGCGAGCGGGGAGGAGCACGCCGCGAGCCCTCCGGTCAGGGCAAGGCCACCGCTGAGGGCAAGAAACCGTCGGCGAGCCATCGCTCCGCTCATAGGGGTATTCACCTCGTTAATTCGATGTGAACTCGATGGCGCAGACCCTCGCACACGTTTTGCAACGATGCAATAGATCGATGGAGAGGAGTCCGCCGGACCACTCCCGCGACCCCGCCAGCCCGCTCCCGCGACCCCGCCGAGTCCGGTTCCGCGATCCCTCGAAGGTGGTTCCGCAGCGGTGCGGGGCGTGGATCCGGGGCGACATACGCGCTTCGCCGCGCCGGTCGGGGCTCGGACCACACTGCCTCACACCCTCACAAATCGGGCACCCTGGTGCGCGTGAACGCCGCGCCCGACGCGCCGGACCCAGCCTGCACCTGCCGGGCCGTCGTCCACCGCGACGGGGGTCACACAGCGACGGGCGTCACACCCCGCCCGCCGGGCCCCGGCTCACTCCCGCACGGACTCGCGGCGCGAGGACTCCCGGACGACCAGCCGGTACGGCGTGGCCTCCTGGGGCGCCGCCACAACCGCTCCCACCTGCGCGTCCTCCTCCGACTCGGCCCCCTCGGTCCCTCCGGAGGACTGCGGGGACCGCATCTGCTCCTCCAGCAGTGCCAGCGAACGCTCGGCGATGGCGTCGAGGTCGGGGGCGATGGAGGTGAGCGGCGGGTGGGTGTAGGCAGACTCCTGGATGGCGTCGATGCCGACGACCGCGACGTCCTCGGGCACCCGTACCCCGGAGGCGTGCAGGGCCCGCAGCGCGCCGACGGCGAGCGCGTCGTTGAACGCGAAGATGGCGTCGGGCAGCGGGCCGTCACCCTCCAGCAGCTCCCGCACCGCCTCGTAGCCCTGCTCCCTCGTCCAGTCCTCGACCGGTACGACCAGCCAGTTCACCCGCCGCACCCGGGCCGCCGACATCGCCTGCTCGTACCCCTCGGTGCGCTGGCGGCCGTTCTCGCTGCCGTTGCGGCCGAGCGCGACGATCCACCGGCAGCCCTGCTCCAGCAGGTGCTCGACAGCGGTCCGGGCGGCCGCCACGTTGTCGATGCCGACCCGCGGGAACTGGTCGCCGACACTGTGCTCACCCAGCATGACCAGCGGAAAGTCAGGCTTCTTGGCGGCGATGTCGCTCGCCGGGAGGGTCAGGGCGCTCAGCAGCACACCGTCGGCGACATTGGTCAGGCCGCCCTCGATGATCCGACGCTCCACCTCGCTGTCGCCCGCGGTCGACTCGACGAGCACCGTGATGTCGCGCCGGCCCGCGGCCCGGATGACGGCCTGGGCCAGCTCGGCGAAGTAGGGCTCGGCGACGAAGGGAACCGCGAGGGCGATGAAGCCCGTGCGGCCCGAGCGCAGACCGCGGGCCAGGTAGTCCATGCGGTAACCCAGTTCGTCGAGCGAGCGCTGCACCTTGGCGCGCGTGTCGGGGCTCACATGCGAGAAGCCGTTGACCACGTTCGACACCGTCCGCACCGACACCCCGGCGTGCTCGGCCACATCCCGCATCCGCACCCTGGCCACTGGGGCCTCCTTCCCGTCGTGTCGGCACTCGGAGCCTGCCGAGTGGCCTTGATCGAGCGCCCGACAGGCCCTCAGAGTCTGCCGCACCTGGGAGCCCCCGACTCACTGTCGCATCCCACCAGGCCTTGCATCGATGCAAACGATCACTCATGATGACAGGGCTTCGATCGTAGAAACGCCTATGCCGGGAATTCCGGAAAAGGCAGGAGGAGGATCCGTGAGGGCGAGCGAGCAGGACGGGACGTATCCGAGGCCGATCCTGCAGCGGGAGCGGTGGCACAGCCTCGACGGCGTCTGGGAGTTCGGGTACGACGACGAGGGTGAGGGCGAGCGCGACGCGTGGTTCTCCGAGGAGGCGACGGGAGTGTTCGACCGGGAGATCACCGTCCCGTTCCCACCCGAGGCCCCGGCCTCCGGCATCGGCGAGACCGCTCCGCACGCGGTGGTCTGGTACCGCCGCCGCGTACCCCACGCGGTTCTCGCCGTCAGTGGCGGCGACCGGGCGCTCGTGCACTTCGGAGCCGTCGACCACCGGGCGAGGGTCTGGCTGGACGGGCGGCTGGTGGCCGAGCACGTGGGCGGCCAGACGCCGTTCACCGCCGACGTGACCGACGCCCTGCGCCCCGGCGCCACCGAGCACGTGCTCGTCGTCCGCGCCGAGGACGACCCGGCCGACCTGGCCCAGCCGCGCGGCAAGCAGGACTGGCAGGACCGGCCTCACGCGGTCTGGTACGAGCGGACCACCGGCATCTGGCAGACCGTGTGGACCGAGACCGTCGCGGGACTGCACGTCACCGACCTGGCCTGGATCCCCGACCCGGCTCGCGGCGTCGAGGCCGAGATCACCCTGGCCTCCGTGCCGGCCTCCCCGCTGAGCGTGCAGATCACACTGAGCCACGACGGCGAGGTGCTCGCCGAGTCCACCACCGTGGTACGCACCCCGCGCAGCCGCGTCGACCTCGTCGTCCCCGCGCTGCGCAACGGCATCGACCGCGAGGACCTGCTGTGGAGCCCCGAGCGGCCCACGCTGATCGACGCGCGGGTGACCGTCCGCGACGCCGCCACCTCCGAGGTGCTCGACACCGTCGACAGCTACGTCGGTCTGCGCAGCGCCGGGGTCGGCCGGGGCGCCTTCCTGCTCAACGACCGCCCCTACTACGTGCGTTCGGTGCTCAACCAGGGATACCGTCCCGACACCCTGATCGCGAACTCCGGCACCGCCGAACTGCGCCGCGAGGTCGAGCTCATCAAGGCGATGGGCTTCAACGCGGTCCGTATCCACCAGAAGGCCGAGGACCCACGCTTCCTCTACTGGGCCGACCGGCTCGGCCTGCTGGTGTGGGGCGAGACCGGGGCCGCGTACGAGTACGGCACCGAGGCCGTGGAACTGCTCACCCGTGAGTGGCTCGACATGGTGCGACGCGACCGCAGCCACCCCTCGATCGTCACCTGGGTGCCGGTCAACGAGAGCTGGGGCTGCTCCGACATCGCGAACGACCCCGCGCAGCGGGCCTACACGGTCGCGCTCGCGAACCTCACCCGCGCCCTGGACCCGACCCGCCCGGTCATGTCCAACGAGGGCTGGGAGCACACCGACAGCGACATCATGGGTGTGCACGACTACTCGTCCGACCCCGAACTGCTCACCCGCCGCTACGGCGACGCCGCCGGATTCGAGGCGCTGCTGGCCTCACCGGGCCCGGCCGGGCGGACCCTCTCGCTCGACGCGCGGCAGACGGAGCGCTACCGCACCGGTGAAGTCCCGCTGATGGTCACCGAGTTCGGCGGGCTGTCCGTGGGCGCCGAGGAGGACGAGTTCTCCTACACGCGGACCAGCTCCGACACGCAGTACGCCGCCCTGCTCGGTGACATCTTCGGGGTGCTGCACACGAGCCCGATCGTGGCGGGGTTCTGCTACACGCAGTTCATGGACACCGCCCAGGAGACCAACGGCCTCCTCTACACGGACGGTTCGCCCAAGCTGCCGCTGGAGACGATCCGCCGCATCGTCACCGGCACCGAGCCCGCCCCCGAGGAGAAGCCGGAGTCCCCGGCCCAGGGCGGCTAGGACTCACCCCGTCGAATGCTGTGACCGCTCCATGCCCGGGAAGTCGCCACAGGCGCGGGGCGGGGAGATCCGACGGGTGCCGCGCGGGAACGGCCGTGGCCGTTCCCGCGCGTCGGCGACAGGTGGGGTGACAGGTGGCGGGAGCACCCGCGGGTGCCGACGCCGGGGCTCAACCGCCCCCGCGCCTGATGCAACGCCCCCAGCCCTGCCATGACCCGCGTCGTAGGAGCCGCACACGGCAGTTCACAGCCGCCGCGGTGGTCACGCGGCGAGCGCGGCCGGCTCGTCGAGGTGCGCGGCCGCCGTCCTCCACGCGGTGATCACCGCGGTGCGGGCCTGCGCGGTGCTTTCGGTGCTGTCACCGCTCAGGACGATCGGGGCGCCCACGTGGACGTGCAGGGCGGGTCGGCGCAGCGGCGCCGTGACGAGGCCCGCGATCTGCTTGATCATGCCGCCCGAGGTGACCCGGCGGGCGCCGGCCTGCCCGACGGGCACGACGGGGGCACCGGTGCGCT
This sequence comes from Streptomyces fagopyri, assembly GCF_009498275.1. Lineage (NCBI taxonomy): Bacteria > Bacillati > Actinomycetota > Actinomycetes > Kitasatosporales > Streptomycetaceae > Streptomyces > Streptomyces fagopyri. The sequence continues at coordinate 571,770 of NZ_CP045643.1, forward strand.
CGGCGAGGCGGGCCAGACCCGTGCGGAAGTCGCCGGGGGCCGCTTCCGCGGCGTCCTTGCGGCGGGGCAGACCGCCTTCGGCGTAGATGAGGACCAGCCGTCCCTGTCGCAGGGCATGTGCCGCGAGGTCGAGAGCGTCGGTGGCTCGCCGGTCGCGCCGGTGGACGGGGATGTGCCCCTCGCGGGTGAGGGCACGGCCGAGCACCGGGATGCGCCACAGCCCCGCGGTGGCCATGATGACCGGCGTGACGCCGAGACGGTGCAGGGCCGCGATGACGAGGGCGGGGTCGGCGAGGGAGGTGTGGTTCGCGGCGACGATACTGCCCGGCGTGAGCTCCGCGCCGGGGTCGCTGGTCACGGACAGCCGCCCGACGGCGGGTATCAGGGTGCTGGCGGTACGGCTGAGCATGAGCGGGCTCCCTGCTTGGCGATGGTGCTCTCCATCGTCGGTGCCGGTCACGGCCGGGGCCTGAGCAGTCGTACTCATCTTCCGGCTGCCCTACCCAGTCCGGTTGCCCTGCTGTCATGGGGACCTTGCCGGGTTACGGGCGGGGTGCGGGGCGGGGGCCCGGATGCTCTGCCGGGACCGTGCCGCCCGTGAGGCTCCGTTCGGCCGGGCACGCCGGAGGAAACACGCGGTGCGCCCGGCCTGCCGCCCCCGGGCCGGCACCTCGCCGCCTGCCCGCAACAAGGTGGTCGGGCCGCCACGGCCGTCGCGCCTGCCGGACTGCGTCCGTCAGGCCGAACTCGCGCTCTGCCGCCCGGCTGGAGGTGCCTCACCTCACACGGTCCGGGGCACCAACCCTGGAACAAGCGGGGACAGTTTGCCGTTCTTCTCCATGTGGCTGCGGAGGGGACAGTGTCCCCGGGCCTCACCTATAGCCCATGGGGACGATCGTCCGGCTGAAGCCCCATGGAGCCTTTCCGCCGCGAGGCGACACCCCTCCGCACGTCACCCTCTACGGCCCCGGCTGGTCTCCCCCGTCCAGTCGGGGCTTTCCCCTGCGATCGGCACCACGTGAGCGTGACGGTGACAGGCTCATCGGGGCAGCCACCCGGTTCCCCCGGCCTTACGGGTGGTGACCGAGGCACACACAGGACCACGAGTCGTCCCCACGCTTCTCGGCGTCAGGTGTGTCCGGGTGCGGCGTCGTGCGGAGGCAGCGGTGCGGGCGGTTGCTCTTGGTGTTCCCGGCGGAGCGTTTCCGAGGCATCGGCGCCGTCAGCCGGGCTGTGTCGTGGACCGCGAAGTCGTGCGATACGGCGGGCTGTTGCGAATCTCGGAACTCTGACGGCCGATGGCCTGGCACTGCCGGATTCAGTGCTCCCGGAGAGCTGCCCGCACCTGGCGCTCCAGGGTGCCCGCGATCGCCCAACTCGCCCCGCCGTCGAGGCGTTTCCAGCTGGTCGTGGGTCGGCATGTGAGGACGGCGAGGGTCCTGCTGTCGGTGACGGTGAAGTCCACGGACACGTGGATCTCAGGCCCGTAAGGCGACTTGCAGATGAGGACGGCCTGTCCGTGGCCCAGCTTCAACACCTCGGAAACCACCGGGGTCTGCGCTCTCTTGAGGGCATACAGGGTGCTGTCGGCCAACTGGAACGCCGTGACGCCCCGTGTGACTGCGGCCACCCGGCGGATGACGGGCAGCCGCGCCGCCGCCGGCTCCAGGGGCCGCCCGAAGTGGGCAGCCGTACGGACGGCGGTGGCCGTGTCCGGGATGCTCACGACCAGGGTGAACAGGACACCGCAGGTCAGCCCGGCGAGCGCGCTCTGCGTGAGCGCGGTCGTCCAGGGCGCCCCGTCGCCCACCAGCAGCGCCGCGAGCATGGCACCGCCGACCACCAACGCGGTCAGTCCGGCGGCGGGCGCGACGCGGCCGACCACCGCCGACCAGTACGTGATCATCGATCGCACCTTCGCGCTTCCATTCGTTCAGGCCGTTCGAGCCGGCTTGCAGAAGATAGCTCCTCCGGGGACCGGCCGGTCCGCTGACCTGGTCACTTGCTCTCGACCGGGGACGAGTCCGGTCGTGCTCCGAGGACACGGAACGACAACTCCTCGGGAGCGGACCGTTTTCCGTCGTGTCGGGGGTACACGAGCGCCGAACCCCACTGGAGAAGCGGCGTCGGGAGTGCCATGCGCGTCAAGGTCGGATACTTCAGGACCAGGTCACTCAGGAGGCGACTGCGCCGCTGTGCCCGCGAGGTGTTCGGCTGGGAGAGCCTGCGCCCGCCGCAACTCGCCGCCATGACAGCCGTGATGGAGGGGCGCGACACCATCGTGGTGATGCCGACGGGTGCCGGGAAGTCCGCCGTGTACCAGGTGCCGGGTGTGCTGTTGGAGGGGCCGACCGTCGTGGTCTCGCCCCTGATCGCGCTCCAGCGGGACCAGGTGGCCCATCTCGCCCGCATCAAGGGATCCGGCGCCTCGGCCGTCAACTCCGCGCAGCGGGCACGGGACAACGAAGCCGTGTGGGAGCGTGTGCGCGAGGGCAGTCTGGACTTTCTGTTCGTCTCGCCCGAGCAGCTCGCGAAGGACGAGGTCGTGGCGCAGATCGCCGCGGCCGGTCCGGGGCTGATGGTGGTCGACGAGGCGCACTGCGTGTCCTCGTGGGGGTACGACTTCCGGCCCGACTACCTGTCCCTGTGCCACGTGCGCGAACGCATCGGGCGGCCTCCGCTCCTCGCCCTCACCGCCAGCGCGGCGGCTCCCGTACGGGCGGACATCGTGGAGCGGCTCGGCATGCGCGAGGCGCACGAGGTGGTCGCGGGGTTCGACCGCCGCAACATCACGCTGGAGGTCGTACGGCACCGGGAGAACGCGGGGAAGCGCCGGTGGGTGGTGGAACGGGCCGCGGCCGAGGCCAAGCCGGGCATCGTCTACGCGGGAACCCGGCGAGAGGCCGAGGAGTACGCGCGGGAACTGTCGGCGCTCGGATTCGACAGCGCCCCGTACCACGCGGGTCTGTCGGCGGCTGAGCGCTCCAGGACGCACGACCGCTTCCGGGACGGCGAACTCGACGTGGTCGTCGCCACCTCCGCGTTCGGAATGGGCATCGACAAGCCGGACATCCGCTTCGTGCTGCACGCGTCGGTACCGGGATCCCTCGACACGTACTACCAGGAGATCGGCCGGGCGGGCCGCGACGGACAACCGTCGACGGCGATCCTCGCGTACCGGCCCGAGGACCTCGGCGTGCAGCGGTTCCGGACGGGCGCCCACCCCGAACCGGAGGCGCTGGGCGGTCTGATCGACGCGGTGCGCGAGCAGCGGGGACCGGTCACGGCGACCGGTCTGCGCGACCGCACCGAGTTGTCCCAGACGGCGCTGTCGTCGATGCTGCACCTGCTGGAGGAGGCCGGAGCCGTGACAACGCGGAAGCGCGGCGGCGTGCAGGCCGTGCCCGGGGCGCGGCGGGACACCTGCGTCCGCGAGGCGATGCGGATCGCTTCCGCCCGTGTCGACCTGGAGCGTTCCCGGGTGGAGATGATGCGGGCGTACGCGGAGACGAACACCTGCCGCCGGCGCCACATGCTCGGATACTTCGGTGAGAGTCTGGCCGAGGGCGACTGCGCGGGCTGCGACGTATGCGCCCGCGCACAGGAGTTGAAGGAGTCCCCCGTCCGGACGGGAGACATCCTTTCCGGTACGGGCCCTGCCCCGCTGGAGCCCGTGGCGACCGACGGCGCGTTCCCGCCCGGGACTCGGGTGGGGCACACCACGTGGGGTGCGGGCGAGGTGATGAGCGAGGAGGGGAACAGGATCACGGTCCTGTTCGAGAGCGTGGGCTATCGCACGCTGTCCCTCCCCGCCGTCCGTGCGCGAGGCCTGCTGACTCCGCTGCCGTCCACGGCGACGAGGAGCTGACGCCACCCCGGCGTCGTCGAAGGTCACGTGAACCGGGTGGAGCGCCATGCCCTTCTGGCGGACGGCGATCTCCGCACGCCGGGCGAGCCGGTCGAACAGCGGTTGGGCATGGGGGTGGTGCATCGGCCGGCCGCGTGGAGCGGGGCAGCCGGGCCGCGTGTCTACACCTCGATGTCCGATCCCATGATGACCGTCCGGTCCCGGGGCAGGCCGAAGTACTCGGCCGCGTCGGAGGTGATGTAGGACGTGGCGATGAAGAGCCGTTTGCGCCAGGGGGCCATGGTCGGTTCCTTTCCGCGTCTCAGTTCCATCTTCGACAGGAAGTAGGAGGCCCGGTCGAGTTGCAGTGGTCCCTCGGTGGTGGCCGGGTCGAGTGTTGCCAGCGCCGCGGGAACGTCGGGCGTGTCCATGTAGCCGTAGCGGACGGTGACATGGATGATCCCGTCGTCGGTGTGGCCGAGGGGGTCCACGCTGGTTCGCCGGTCCGCCGGGAGCCGGGGTACGGGCTCGGTCTCCACGGAGAGGATCACGACCTGTTCGTGTCGCACGTGGTTGTGCTCGACGTTGGCCCGCATGGCCAGGGGTGCGGTCCGTTTGCCGCGGTTGAGGAAGATGGCCGTACCGGGAACGCGGAGGGTGGATGTCCGCCCGGTGCGCAGCTGCTCGATGAACTCGGGAAGCGGACCTTCGGCCCGGGCTCGTTCTGCCGTGACGACCTCGCGGCCGCGTTGCCAGGTGGTCATGACGGTGAACGCGGTGAGGCCGATCAGCAGCGGCAGCCAGGCGCCGTGGACGAGTTTGGTCAGGTTGGCCGCTACGAAGAGGAGGTCCACGCACATCAGCGCGCCGGCGCCGATGCCGACCAGCCACAGGGGCGTGCCCCACCTCGATCGGGCGATGTAGAAGAACAGCAGGGTGGTGATGGTGATGGTCCCCGTCACGGCCATGCCGAACGCGAACGCCAGCGCCGCGGAGCTGCGGAAGGCGAAGACCAGGGTGAGGACGGAGACCATCAGCAGCCAGTTGACCCACGGGACGTAGATCTGGCCGATGGTGGACTCGGAGGTGTGTGCGATCCGCAGTCGTGGCAGATAGCCGAGCTGCGCCGCCTGCGAGGCCACCGAGTACGCCCCGGTGATCACCGCCTGGGAGGCGATGACCGTCGCAGCCGTGGCCAGAAGGATCATCGGCCAGCGTCCCCAGTCCGGCACGAGCAGGAAGAAGGGACTGCTGATGTTCGCCGGGTCGGCCAGGATCAGCGCGCCCTGGCCCAGGTAGCTGAGCATGCACGCGGGAAAGACGAGGATCAGCCAGGCGCGCGTGATCGACCTGCGTCCGAAGTGCCCCATGTCGGCGTACAGCGCCTCGGCGCCGGTGACCGCGAGCACGACCGCGGCCAGGGCGAAGAACGCGGTGCCGAAGTGGCCGGTCAGGAAGCCCAGGGCGTAGGTCGGTGACAGTGCCTTGAGGATCTGCGGGTGGCCGATGATGCCGTCCACACCGCACGCTCCGATCGTCAGGAACCAGACGATCATCACCGGCCCGAAGACCCGGCCCACCGCCGCGGTGCCCCTGCGCTGCACCAGGAACAGCACCACGATGATCACCGCGGTGACCGGGACGACAAGCTCGCCCAGCGACGGTTCGACGACCTTGAGACCTTCGACCGCGGACAGGACCGAGATCGCGGGAGTGATCATGCTGTCGCCGAAGAACAGCGAGGCGCCGAAGATGCCCAGTGCCGCCAGAACGACGGCGGCGCGCCGTCCCCGCTGCGCGCTCTGCCGTCGCAGCAGCGTGATCAGGGCCATGATGCCGCCCTCGCCGTCGTTGTCGGCACGCATCGCCAGCAGGACGTAGGTGACCATGACGATGACCACCACCGACCAGAAGACCAGCGACACCACGCCGTACACGTTCGCCGTGCTGACGGGGACCGGGTGCGGGTCCTGCGGGTTGAACACGGTCTGGAGGGTGTAGATCGGGCTGGTCCCGATGTCGCCGAACACGACACCGAGCGCACCGATCACCACGGCGAGACGCACCGCGTCCCGTCCGGCCCGCCCCTGCGCGGACGGTGGCGCCGCGGATCCGTCGTCCGGCGCGGGCACGTGCTGGGAGTGGGGCACGTCGAGCCTCCAAGGCGTGGGGCGGCGCGCCGGGGTCGGCGCGGCGGGGTCGGCCTGATCCCATCACGCCCCGCCCCGGTCCTTCATGAGGGCTCTGCGTACGGCGAGTTCCGGGGCCCACCGGGGCCGAAGCATCACGGATCCGGCCTCCGTGTGCGACACCCGTACGGCGGCCGCTTCGCCTCGGGACGGTGACGCGTGTGGCCGGCTGTCCTGACTTTCCGCTCGGCCCGCTCGCCTCGGAGCGGCGCGCCCTCGGCCGGCCGATCGACACATACGTACGCGAGACCACGGTGCCGGAGCGGGTGGCCGCCGCCCGGCACGCACCTGCGGGAGTGGTCCCCTTCTTCCCGCAGCCGGTACTACCTGGCGTCGCATGGCACCGCGTGGCACCGCATGGCACCGTACGGCGCCAAAAGGCGGTATCCGACGCCACACCACCCACGGAGTAGGCATATCGAGCATGGGTGACGCCACAAGGACAGGCCGGCCCGACGCGCATTTACGCAGGTGGGCGTGTTGGACGGTCAGGATCCTCCAAGGATGGTGCCATTCAGGCTTGCGTTTGGCGCCATAGTGGTGCCATCATCGAGTCATGGACCTCACCCCGTATGTCGACACCCTCCGCCGCGAACTCGCGGTGGCCGCCGAGGCCGGCGGTCAGGAGGCGCGCGAGCTGGCCGAGAGACTGACCGCCCCGCTGGAGTCGGCGACCCGGCTGACGATGCTCAACGTGCTCTCCGCCGCGATGGACGAGATCACCCGCGACCTCGCCCCCGGCTCGGTCGACGTACGGCTGCGCGGGCTCGACCCCGACTTCGTCGTGACACGTCCGCCCGCCGACACGGGCCCCGCGGAGCCGGCCCCGTCCTTCGAAGCGCACAGGACCTCGGCTCCCGTCGAGGGCGACGAGGGCGGCACCGCGCGGGTCAACCTGCGCCTGCCCGCCCATCTGAAGGCGCGCGCCGAGGAGGCCGCCGGCCGCGAGGGCCTGTCGGTCAACGCGTGGCTGGTGCGGGCGGTGTCGGCCGCGGTCGACGGCGGCAGCCCGTCACATGCGACGACGGAGAAGGCCCGTACCACCCGCACCGTCGGACAGAACTTCACGGGCTGGGTCCGCTGACCGGACCCGGCCACCGCACGTCACCACACCACGTCCCACCAGCGGGGACGCCACGAACACCCAAGAGGACGGGACAACCATGCCTTCTTTCGACACTCCCCAGCCGATCTCGGTCACCGCCAACGTGGCCGCCGGTTCCATCCAGTTCTCCGCGAGCGACCGCCCCGACACGGTCGTCGAGGTGCGGCCTCGCGATCCGAAGAAGGACAAGGACGTGCGGGTCGCCGAACAGACGGAGGTCACCTACACGGGCGGCGTGCTGACCATCAGGACGCCCAAGGGTCGCTACCTCGTCGGGCCCACCGGCAGCGTCGATGTGACGGTCGAACTCCCCACCGGCTCGCGTGTGGAGACGACCGGGTCCTGGACCCAGGTGCTCGGCGAAGGGCGGCTCGGCGAGGTCCGGGTGAAGACGTCGGCCGGTGACGTCCGCCTGGATGCGACAGGCCCCCTGCAGCTGACCGCCTCACACGGCTCGATCACCGTGGACCAGGTCGAGGGCCTGGCCGAGATCACCACCAGCTCCGGCAGCCTGCGCGTCGGCACCATCGAGGGGCCCGCCGTTCTGAAGAACTCGCACGGCACCACGAGCGTCGGGACCGCGGTCGGCGAGCTGCGGGTGAGCGGCGCCAACGGCGACATCGACATCCAGCGCGCCGAGAGCTCGGTCACCGCCACCACCGCCCACGGCACCCTGCGCGTCGGCGACGTGGCCCGTGGCACCGTCCAGCTGGAAACCTCCTACGGCGCCATCGAGATCGGCATCCGCAAGGGCACGGCCGCCTGGCTCGACGTCAGCTCGGGCAACGGGCAGGTCCACAACGCCCTCACCCCGTCCGACAGCCCTGACGCGTCCGAGGAGACGGTCGAGGTCAAAGCACGCACCCGCTACGGCAACATCGACATCCGCCGCCCCCGGGCCTGAACCGCCGCCGCCACCCCCGCAGCCGCGAACACTTCACCGCTCGTCACGCCTTCGAAAGGGAGGGCTCCGTGCCTTCATCTGTCATGCACACATCCATTCGGAACGGTGGACAGCCGGCACCGGCGGCCATCTCCGCCGTAGGACTGCGCAAGTCCTACGGTGACAAGACCGTCCTCGACGGCGTCGACCTCTACATTCCGGCCGGAACCGTGTTCGCTCTGCTCGGCCCGAACGGGGCGGGCAAGACGACCGTCGTCAAGATCCTCTCGACCCTCATCACCGCCGACGGCGGCCAGGCCCAGGTCGCGGGCCACGACCTGACCACCGACGCGCAGGGCGTACGCGCCGCGATCGGTGTGACGGGACAGTTCTCCGCCGTCGACGGACTGATCACCGGCGAGGAGAACATGCTCCTCATGGCCGACCTGCACCACCTGTCCAAGACCGAGGGCCGGCGCACCACCGCCGCACTCCTGGAACGCTTCGACCTGGTCCAGGCCGCGAAGAAGCCGGCCTCCACCTACTCCGGCGGCATGAAACGCCGCCTGGACATCGCGATGACCCTGGTCGGCGCCCCCCGCGTCATCTTCCTCGACGAGCCCACCACCGGCCTCGACCCACGCTCCCGCCACACCATGTGGCAGATCATCCGCGAACTCGTCACCACCGGCACCACCGTCTTCCTCACCACCCAGTACCTCGAGGAGGCCGACGAACTCGCCGACCGCATCGCCGTCCTGAACAACGGGAAGACCGCCGCCGAAGGCACCGCCGAGGAACTCAAACGCCTCATCCCCGGCGGACACGTCCGCCTGCGCTTCACCGACCCCGCCGCCTACCGCTCCGCCACCCTCACCCTCGGCGACACCGTCCGCGACGACCAGGCCCTCGCCCTGCAGATCCCCAACAACGGCACCCAGCACGAACTGCGCGCCCTCCTCGACCGACTGGACACCGCCGGCATCGAAGCCGACGAACTCACCGTGCACACCCCCGACCTCGACGACGTCTTCTTCGCCCTCACCGGCACCACCGACGTACCCAACCAGCCCAACCAGCCCAACCAGCCGAACCAGCCCAACGAGCCGAACCAGCCCAAGGAGGCCCTGCGATGAACTCCCTCTCCCTCGCCGTACGCGACTCGTCCACCATGCTGCGCCGCAACCTCCTCCACGCCCGCCGCTACCCCTCCCTCACCCTCAACCTGCTGCTCACCCCCGTCATGCTGCTCCTGCTGTTCGTCTACATCTTCGGCGACACCATGAGCGGCGGCACGGGCCGCTCCGCCTACATCGCCTACATCGTCCCCGGCATCCTGCTCATGACCATCGGCTCCACCGTGGTCGGCACCGCCGTGTCCGTCGCCACCGACATGAACGAGGGCATCATCGCCCGCTTCCGCACCATGGCCATCCACCGCGGATCCGTCCTGTTCGGACACGTCGTCGGCAGCGTCCTGCAAGCACTCATCAGCGTCGTCCTCGTCGCCGCCGTCGCCGCCGCCATGGGCTTCCGCTCCACCGACGCCACCGCCCTGGAATGGCTCGCCGCCCTCGCCCTCCTCACCCTCTTCGCCACGGCCTTCACCTGGATCGCGGTCGGCATGGGCATGAGCAGCCCCAACGCCGAGGCCGCCAGCAACAACGCCATGCCACTGATCCTGCTGCCCCTCATCTCCAGCGCCTTCGTACCCCTGCACTCCATGCCCGGCTGGTTCCAGCCCATCGCCCAGTACCAGCCCTTCACCCCCGCCATCGAAACCCTCCGCGGACTCCTCCTCGGCACCCAGATCGGCAACAACTGGTGGATCGCCCTCACCTGGTGCCTCGCCCTCAGCATCCTCGGACACCGCTGGTCGAAGACACAGTTCGACCGCGACCCGAAATAGACGACACGATCCACGATCAGCGACAGGACAGTGACCGGGTCGGGATCGGCTGCCTCTACCGAGAGGCAGCCGCCCCGGCCCGTCGGCCGTAGCGCCCGCTGTGAAGACGTACTCGTCGCGGTCGTCGAAGTCGGCGGCCGGTTTGGGCATCGACAACCACGCGCTCGACCGGCCCGCCGCTGCCGGCGAGGACGAGGATCATGATCCGTCCCTCCGGCGGAGGCTCGTGGAGGATCAGCGACGTCCACCCCTCACCGAAGGGCCGCACCGTCGCGGACAGCGGGCACTCCCGACGCGCTCCGGTCTGGTCATCTGATCCCACTCGCCGATGCGCGCCCTTCCCTCAGTTACTGCTAAAGTCGAAGTCAGTAGCTTCTATTCTCGCAGTCATCATAGGGGCGGCGCAGGCCCGCACCCGGAAACGGACGACACCGTGACCACCCCCCTCAACGAATCCCTCGCAGGGCGCCGCGCCCTGGTCACCGGCGGCACGAAGGGCACCGGAGCCGCTATCGCCCGGCGCCTCACCGAAGCCGGCGCGACGGTGCTCGTCACCGCCCGCAGCCGTCCCGACCACGTCGAGGAGAAGACCTTCGTCGCGGCCGACCTGTCCACGGCGAGCGGTGCCGCCGCAGTGGTCACCGCGGTGGAGGCCCGCCTCGGAGGCGTCGACATCCTCGTCCACACCCTCGGCGGTTCCGAGGCACCCGCGGGAGGATTCGCGGCACTCGGAGAGGACGACTGGGCCACCGAGCTGAACACCAACCTGATGGCCGCCGTCCGCCTCGACCGTGGCCTGCTGCCCGGCATGATCGAGGCCGGCAGTGGTGCGATCGTGCACGTCACCTCGATCCAGCGCCGCATGCCGCTGTGGAACGGCACCCTCGCCTACGCGGCGGCCAAAGCCGCCCTGACCACGTACAGCAAGGGCCTGGCCAACGAGGTGGCCCCGAACGGTGTCCGCGTCAACACCGTCTCACCGGGCTTCATCCAGACCACCGCCGCCGACAATCTGATCGCCCGCATCGCGGGCGAGGCCGATATCACCCAGGAGGCGGCGCTGGGGCGACTCATGGATTCCCTCGGCGGCATTCCCCTCGGCCGCCCGAACCGGCCCGAGGAAGTCGCCGAGCTGGTCGCCTTCCTCGTCTCCGACCGCGCCTCGGCCATCGTCGGCGCCGAACACGTCATCGACGGCGGCACCACTCCCACCGTCTGAACCACGCACCACCCGAAGGACCCGTCACACGGGACGACCAGCCCCGCACCATCACCCCGCCCGCCCCCGGACACACAGCCCGAGCCGATCACCCGCCCCCTCGAAGCGCGCCACGCCGAGGACGCCGCCACACGGCACCGCGAAGGCGACTTCCCCGGCGGCGCGATCGGCCCGCGCTACCGGTTGACGCTCCAACCATCTCGTCGCACGCCTCGTCATCGCCCTGCGCTCACGTGCAGATCTCCACTGCCCCACAGTGCGTTCATGGCGCCCGGACGCGCCGGGGAGCCACGGGGCGGCGAGGAGAACGGGGCAGCCCCGGCCGGGTGCGGGATCCCACACGGCCAGACGCACCTCCGCTCGCCACATCGACCGGACCAGCACCGTCAAGGGGCGGACACAAGGTCTGCGGCATCGAACCCGGGGCCGGGCGCCGGCACCGGGGGCCGGGCCCGTCCTGGGCCGCCGCGAGGCCGGGGCCGCTCACCGGCTGAGCCAGCGCAACCGGCCTACCCACGGGCACTTTTGAAGGGAACGTCAGTCCCCCACTGCGCCTGCCGCGCCGCCATGCACCAGATGCGCAAGGGGTCCCCAGGACCGTACCGCCACGTCCGTCACGGGCATCCCGCACAGAGCCCGACCTGGCGCAGGCGCCCAGCGCACGGCCCGCCGTATTTCGAGGGTCGCGATTTCAGCTGCGCTTCCGGCTGTGATTTCGGCTGTGATTTCGGCTGCGCTTCCGGCTGTGATTTCGGTCGCCTCTGCCGTTGCGCCACCGTTCAAAACAGTCGAACCCGACACGACGCGATTATCGGGCCGCCCGCCCGGCTCCGAGTCGAACAGAAATCGTCTTCACCGCGGCATCACGTCACCGCCGGAAATCACCTCACGAAATCTCCCGCAACCGAATGTCCCCGAAAGCGCCGACCGGGAGGACGCAATACGGCTTCGAGAAGGGCGAGGGGGCTCCTGCCGGTAACAGGAGCCCCCTCTGTTCCCTGTCCGATGCGTTCTTGTGCCCAGGAAGGCGGGTCGGCATCTTCGGGGTGCGGCCGTAGCCGTATGGCACCAGGTGACCACCCCCACGCCTCGGTCGCAAGATCCACCAGGCGTTCCGAACGGGCTGAGGACCGTACGGGCAGGTCAGCGCGGACGTTCGGAAACCGCGGTCGCCCCTTCGGCGCAGCCACCCGCCAGGACAGGGAGCACCCACGGAAGGACCGGGGCGGGCAGGAGGTGGCCTGGCGCGTGCTTGGAACGAGCCCGTTGAGCGAACGGAAAATTAAAGAACGATCCACTATGTGAGCGTGATTGTTCGGTTTATTTCCGATGCCGTCGATTGGGTTGTCTTATTTCGGCGGAGACAAAAAGGTAGGCACCAGTCACCTCGCTCCGCATCACGGCCGGTAACCGGAGGCGGAGCTCTCGTGTCGGCACATGTGCCGCGCCCAGGAAGGCAGGTATCCCGTCATGTCTCTGCGCCTTTGTCGAGGGACGCACCCGCAGCCCGCACCCGCACCTCAGGTTCTGTGCGGGACAACTCTCACGTCCGGACACCGGATCACCGTCTTCACCGTGATTCTGGTGGTGGTGATCGTCTGTGTGTCGAGCGGACAGTCCGTCACCACCGCTCTCGGCATCGTCATGGCCGCCGGCGCCGCCGCGGCCCAGATCGGCTCCTGGCTCAGCGAGCAGCGTCTGAGCGGCACCACTCCGGGCGGTGCTCAGTGACGCAACAGGCCCACAGCGAGGCGGAGTCGGGAAATGCCGGAGAGCAGGTTCCGGATCCGCTGCGTATCGCGGATCAGCGTGAGTTCCGCCAGGCGCTCAAGGATTTACGTGAGCGCAAAGGCATCACGCTGAAGCAGCTCGAGCAGGAGACGGACCGCCAGGGTTCGAAGAGGCTCACGTCCCCGACGGTCAGCACCACACTGAAGGCGGATGATCTCCCTGACTGGGATTTCGTGGCCGCCTACGTCGCTGCCTGCGCCGTGGCGGGCGAGGGGCTGAAGCGGTGGGAGCGGGCCTGGGAGGCGGTCCGGAAGGGAACAGCGCCGGTGGAGCCCGGCGTCGTCGGCGACACCTCTCCGTCCGGGTCTCCCGGAGAGGGCGACGGCGTGCGGTGGCGGCAGGCCGGCCGGTGGCTGAGGACCCGCGGGGGGCTTGTCACCTGCGGCGCCGCCATGGCAGCGGCGTCGCTGGTCGCGGCCGTAGGCGTGTGGCAGGTGCACACGCGCCACGTCCACGCGCGGCAGGTCCACGATCGGCAGGTGCGTGCGCACGAGGAGTTCGTACGCACGCACTGCGGTACACGGAACGCGGACCTCGTCCTGCGAGCCGGTGAGTGCACCGGCGTGAGCGACGGCAGTGACGGCCCCGGGGTCTTCGGCAGCGGTCTCGAGCCGGTGCTGGCCGCTCTCGGCGCGGAGAACGGGAACACGGTGGGGAACGGCAGGTACGTGACGATCGGGTTCCTGGCACCGCTGACGTCGAAGGGGAGGGAGAAGGATCTGACGCTCGACCAGTTCGTCGGCGAGATCGAAGGGGCGTACACCGCCGTCGAGCGGGCGAACGAGAGCGACAGCCGTCCGAAGATCCGTCTGGTCCTGGCCAACATGGGCAGCGGCGAGGAACGGTGGAAGCACGCCGTCGACGGGCTCAAGGCGGAGAAGGGTCTCGTGGCCGTGGTCGGGATGGGTCTGAGCCAGCAGCAATCCGTCGACGCCGCCCGGTCGTTGAGCAAGGCCGGCATCCCGATGGTCGCGGACCTCATCACCGCGGACGGATTCGACACCACCGGCGCCATCGACCGCCTCGGCCCGATCAACGGGCTCGTCCGCGTCACCATCCCGAACAAGGAACAGCTCACCGCGCTCGGCAAGGAACTCGACACGGGCCCGCACACGGTCGCCCTGATCGGAAGCGAGGTGACCCCCACCGGAGGCAGCGACCTCTACACGAAGTCGCTGGACCACGGCTTCCGCACGATCAAGTCCCTCAGCAAGTACCTGGACGACGACTCGCCGGACTTCCCCTTCAGTCCGCAGGGCGGAGCCGACGCCGCGATGCCCAGCATCTCCCAGAACCTCTGCCGCGGCACCGAGAGCGTCGACGTCGTGTACTACGCCGCGCGGGCCAAGTACCTGCCCACCTTCCTCGAAGCCCTCCGGCACAGGAGCTGCTACAAGAAACCGATCACCGTGGTCACCGGATCCGACGCGGCGGCACTCGACCCGAAGATGCGGGCTCTCCACGACCCCGAGGCCCCCATCACCCTGATGTACGCGTCCTTCCCCTCCCCCGCGGGTCTCGCCGCCACCCGCCACCGCGACCACGGCCTGTACACCGCGTTCGTCCAGGCCTTCACCTCCGACCACCACGGCCGGCACTTCCCCGCCGGCCATCTCGCAGGGAGCTACTGGCCCGTGCTCGCCCACGACGCCGTCCTGACCGCCACCACAGCCATTCACACCGCCGCGGCCAACACCGACGGCCACACCCCCAACCGCTACGACGTCACCAACCAGCTCTACGCCCTCGGCGACGAGACCGTCCCCGCGGCAACCGGCCGTCTCGGCATCGACCGCGACGGAGACCGCACCGACCTGCCCGTCACCCTCCACATCCTGCCCGGTACCAACTGAGCACTCCGTGCGAACGCTTGGGGGGAGACCACTTCCGGTCTCCCCCCACCAGGCGACCGCGACAGTCCGTGGCCGCAGCACGTGGGCCGCGGGGGCGGAACGCCGGCCGCGACCCGGGGAAGGAGCGGGCAGACGAACGGGGGTGACCGGCACCGGCGGAGTCCGCGTCCCGTCCGCGCTCCGCGGGCGGGTGGACGCTCCGGCGGGCGAAGGAGCCGTCTCCCGTAGCCCGACCGCACGGCAGCGTGCGTGAACACGCCCCTCGGTCACGGACGATGAAGCCCGCGTCGGGACTTCAGACCACCGCTGTCCCGTCGTCCCGCCGGGTACCGGGCCGCGTCCTGCTAGTGGCCGATCTTGTCCAGCTCGGCGAGTTCCTCGTCGGAGAGCGGGAGTGCCGCGCCGGCGAGGTTCTCACGCAGGTGCGCCGCCGACGAGGTGCCCGGGATGAGCAGGATGTTCGGCGACCGCCGCAGGAGCCAGGCCAGGGCGACCGACATCGGCGCCGCGTCCAGTCGGGCGGCCACGGCGGAGAGCGCCGTGGACTGCAGCGGGGTGAAGCCGCCGAGCGGGAAGAAGGGCACGTAGGCGATGCCCTTGTCGGCGAGTTCGCCGATCAGCTCGTCGTCCTGGCGGTGGGCGAGGTTGTACATGTTCTGCACGCACACGATCGGCGCGATCGTCTGGGCCTCGGCGATCTGTTCCGCCGTCGCGTTACTCACTCCGAGATGCCGGATCAGACCCTGCTCCTGGAGGTCGACGAGCGTCTCGAAGGGCTCGGCGAGCGAGCCGGGCCGAAGGCCCTGAGCGTCGCCGATCCGGAGATTGACCACGTCGAGCGAGTCGAGACCGAGGTCGTCGAGGTTCTCGTGGACGGCGCGGCGCAGGTCCTCGGGCTGCCGGGCGAGGACCCAGCCGCCCTGCTGGTCGCGGACCGCGCCGACCTTGGTCACGATGTGCAGCGATTCGGAATAGGGGTGCAGCGCCTCACGGATCAGCTGGTTGGTGACACGTGGTCCGTACGCGCCGGCGGTGTCGACGTGGCTGATCCCGAGGCCGGCCGCCTCACGCAGGACGGCGAGCGCGCCGTCGCGGTCGGCCGGAGGGCCCATGACGCCGGGGCCGGCGAGTTGCATGGCGCCGTAGCCGAAGCGGGTGACGGTCAGATCGCCCAGGGTCCAGGTGCCGCCGGGCAGCGACGCGGAGGGGGTGTTCGGGGTTTCGCTCATGCCGTCGATGTTCGCTCGCGGACAGCCGACGCATCCAATACCGACACGGTGGCCTGTCATACCCGGCGGGTATCACCGAGGTAGGTTGTGACCATGGACACCTTGGAGACCCGCGAGCTGAGGTACTTCACGGCCGTCGCCGAGGAACTGCACTTCGGCCGTGCCGCCGACCGTCTGGGCATCGCCCAGCCGCCGCTCTCCCGGGCGATCCAGCAGCTCGAACGGCGTCTCGGTGTCCGCCTGCTGGAACGCAACCGCCGCGGCGTCTCCCTGACCGGCGCCGGGGAGGTTCTCCTGCACGAGGGCCGCGCCGCTCTCGACGCCACCGCCGCCGCCGCGCGCCGCACCCGTCGTGCCGGTGGCGCCGACAGTCCGGGCGGCGTCCGCAACCGCCTGGTGCTGTCGGTGAAGGCCGCCGCGTTCCACGGCCTGCTGCAGAAGCTCCTCGACGCCTACGCGGCCGAGCCTGACGCCGCCGAGATCGAGGTGCTGCCGAGCGGTACATGTGAGCAGGAGGAGATGCTGCGGGACGGCCGCGCCGACGTGGCGCTGATGCACGCGCCGTACAACTCCCTGGCCGGGTTCGACAGTGAGGAACTGGCGACGGAGGGGCAGATCGCCATCCTGCCCACCGGGCATCCCCTCGCCGCGCACAGGACTCTGTCCCTGGCCGACGTCAGCGACGTCCCCGGTCTTCCGCTCGCCCGCTGGCCCCGCCACGGCGCGTACCCGCCGGGCCCGGGCCCCGAGGTCCGCGACCAGACGCAGCTGGCCCAGCTGATCGCCCTCGGACGCACCATGGCCGTCTTCCCCGACTCCGCCCGCGCCTGGCTGTGGGCCGAGCACACCGCCGTGCCCCTGACCGACGCACCGCCCGTCGTCACCCACATCGCCTGGCCCGCGCACAGCCGCTCCCTCGCCCTCGCCGGGCTGATCCGCACGGCCACACGGCTGTGATCCGCGCCGGCCGGCCCTCTCCCCGACACGCCATCCGACCGTCGGCCCTGCCGGCAACGAATCCGCCGACTCGGCGGTACCGGGCGCGCAGTGGAGAGCGTGCCGTCGACGGAGGCCGCTGCCTGTACGACGCGGACACCACCGCGCCTTGCCCTGTCTCCTCCCGCTCTCGGCGTAGGCCTGTCGCGGCAGCGAGCGCGGAGACGGCCGAGGGCGCGCGACATGACGCGAGCACGGAGTGCGGCTTCCTCGGCGCGGGCACCGCGGTCGTTCGCGGACCGTCTGCGGCAGGCTCACGGCGGCTGTCCGACATGCCCCCGGAACTCGCGGGTGAGGTCACGCGCCCGGACGGTGCCGATGCGTGACAGCGCCGCGCCGAAGGCCCCGCCACCGCTGCTGCCATCACGGCGGCGCCGAAGCCGGATCGGACGTCACGCGAGCGGGGGATCCCTGTCACCGAGCTCCGCGATCACCGCACCGGTCAGTCGGCCGCTTCGGCGCCGGCGTCCCGCTCGATCGCCAACCGCGTCAGCTCGACCCGTGAGTTGATGCCGAGCTTGGCGAAGATGTGCTTCATGTGGGTGTTGACGGTGTGCACGGAGACGTAGAGCCGGTCGGCGACGGCCCGGTTCGTGAGGCCGCCTACGACGAGCGGGATCAGCTTCCGCTCGGATTCGGTCAGGTCCTCCCATCCCTGGGGACCGGCCGTGTGCGTCCGCACAGGGGCGGAACGCACGCCGAGCCGCCGCAGACGCCCCCGGACACGTTCCTGGTCGCGCCCCGCTCCCGAGGCCGACGCCAGACGGCCCGCTTCTTCGAAGGACTCGATCGCCGACGCCGTCTCGCCTGTTCGGGCCATCAGTTCGGCGAGGTCCTCGGAGGCCGCCGCCCGCGCCAGTGGTCTGCCGGTGTTCCGGTAGCCGGTGACGGCCGACTCCAGTGCGCCGCGGTCGTGGTGGAGCAGGCCGTCCACATGGGCGCGGACGGCCCCGACGATCTGCCGGCTCTCGTCCTGCGCGGCCAGGCCGAGCAGCGCGCCCGACACCGCCCGGGCGAGCGACGGGTTCCCGCCGCGGAGCGCGATGCGCACGATCTCGGGCCAGTGGGACGGGGGAAGTGCCAGCAGCCGCGCCGGTTCCCGGCTCGCGAAGCTCTCCGCGAGCAGCGCCGCCGCTCCGCCGGGTGCGCCCCCGGCGTCCGCCAGGCAGGCGCGGGCCAGAGACACCCAGGGGCCGTACCGCTGGGCGTGTGTGCCGGAGCCGGTGTCGGCGGCGCTGAGGTGGTCGTCGGCCTTGGCGAGGTCACCGCGCCGGATCTCCACCAGTGCCAGGACGGCACGGGCTTGTGGATTCGTCAGGGTGATCTCGAGTTCGTCCGCCACCACCAGGCTGGCCTCGGCCTCCACCGCCGCGTCGTCCAGCGCTCCCTGTTCGAGCAGCGCGCAGGCGCGGGCGGCGTGCCAGTGCGGCAATGACCAGCCCAGGCCCAGCGACTCCGCCTCGCGCTGTCCCTCCCGCAGGGTCCGCTCGGTGTCCGCGAGCCGGTCGGTGGCGGTCAGCACGGTGGCCTGCCACAGTGCCGGAATCCGCGGGGGCCGCAGATAGAGGGCGGCGGGCTCGATGCCGGCGCGCCGGGTGGCCTCCGCGGCGAGTTCGAGGGCCCGGGCCAGGTCGCCGCGGTAGAAGAACGCCTGTGACTGGAACACCATGGCGCTGACGACGACGGCCGGATCGTCGCTGCCGTACGAAGCCTCCACCAACCCGGTGCCGGTCAGCTCGGCGGCGGCGATGTCACCCAGGTAGACGTGGCCCGTCGCCTTGGTCTTCGCCAGCCGCACCCGCAGGTCGGAGGGCAGCCCGGGCAGGTCGAGGGCCTTTTGCAGGTGGGTCATCGCGGCGGCGTCGTCGCCGGCGGCCTGGTGGATCTCGCCGGCCACGAGACGCAGCCGCGCTTCCTGCACCGGCTCAAGGCCTTCCGGCAGCGTGGCGTCGACCAGGTCGAGTGCCTCGTGGACCCGGCGGGTGCGGCCGAGGTACTCGGCGGCGTCGGTCAGCAGGGCGATTCGGCGCCGGTCCTTGGGCGGCAGCAGGCCGGCGATCCGCTGGGCGAGATCCGCGGCGGCGTCGGGGGCCGAGGACGACATGTCCCGCACGGCGGTGGTCAGGGTGGTCACGGACTGGTCGTCGACCGGGCCGCCCGACATCACGACGTGCCAGGCCACCTCGGCCGGGCGCGCTCCGGTGTCACGGAGGCGGTCGGCCGCGTCCCGGTGCAGGGCGGTGCGTACGGCCAGGGGCAGATGGTCGTGGACCGCCTGCCGGGTGAGGTCGTGACGGAAGGCCAGGCGTGGACCGTCGGCCGAGAGCAGGTCGGCGTTCAGGGCGGCGTCGACGCCCGACAGCAGGCTGCCCACCTGCCTGCCCATCATCCGGGCGGCCGTACCGAGGTCGAACTCACGGCCGAGGACGGAGCCGATCCGGAGCAGGTGCACGGCGTCGTCGGGGAGCCGGTCGACGCGTGCGGCGACACTGCGGCGGAAGCTGACGGGAATACCGTCGCGCAGGAGGTCCGTCTCGCCCGCTGCCGTACTCGCGGCGTCGGTGTCGGCGAAGCCGCGTACGAGTTCGATGGCGAGAAAGGGGTTGCCCGCGACGCCGTGCAGGAGTCTGGCCAGGGCGGGTGGCGGCGGTGCCCCGAGGACGTCGGCCGCGATGTACTGCAGTTCCCGATGGGGCAGGGAGCCCAGGGTGAGCCATCGGGCGCCGAGGCGTTCGAGGTCGTCCCGGACCCTGGCCACGATCGGCCGCTCGGCGTCCGAGCGGAGCGCCAGTACCCACAGGACCCGCGCGGCGGCCAGTCGGTGGGGCAGCGTGCGCAGGGCGAAGAGGGTGGCGGGGTCGGCCCACTGGGCGTCGTCCACGAGCACGGCCACCGGTGCGCGCTGGGCCCGCTCCTCCAAGGCGTCCGCGATGCTGTCCAGCAGCCACAGCCGCTGGTCGTCGGCGGCCGCGAGGGCCCGGTGGGACCCGTCGGAGGGCGGCAGGGCGGACAGCAGGGCGGCTCCCGCCGCGAACTGGTCGAGTTCGTCGGCCCGCACCGAGACCACGTCGAACCCGGAGCGCCTCGTCATCTCGCCCAGTTCGGCGAGGAACCGGCTCTTGCCGACGCCGGCCGCGCCCTCCACGACGACGCCGGTGCCCCGGCCGCCGCGCACCACGTCCAGTGCCTCACGGGCGGCCGCGACCTCGCGTTCGCGCCCCCTCAGGTGCGGCCCGGTCATGGCCCTGTTCCCGCGCCCGCCGGTGTCGTGGCCGGCGGGGTCTGTGCTGTGCATGGGCCCAGCATGGCTCAGGGGCGTGTCCGTCCTCAACGCGGGTTCGCCCGTGACCACGGCTTTCACCCGGGTGAATGTCGCTTCCGGGCCGTCGGTTCACCCTGCCGCGACGCATGCTCCGTGCCGACCGGATCTCTTGCCCCTGGAGAGGAGCACGACGTGCGTACAGGCAAGGAATACCTGGCAGCGCTGAACGACGGCCGCAAGGTCTGGGTGGGTGACGAGGTCGTCGACAACGTGGCCACGCACCCGAAGACCCGGGCGTACGCCCGCAGTCTGGCGGCCTTCTACGACCTTCACCACCGTGCCGACCTCGAGGACGTCATGACGTTCGTCGACGAGGACGGCGTGCGGAGGTCCATGACCTGGTTCCAGCACCGCTCCGCGGACGACCTGCGGCGCAAGCGGCAGTACCTGGAGACGGTGCAGCGCGAACTGGGCGGCGGGGCCGTCCCGCGCACGCCGGACGTGAACAACTACGTCCTGCTGACCTATGTCGACGACCCGGAGCCCTGGAGCAGCCAGTCCGTCGGGACCGACGGCAGGGACCTCACGGCGGGGCTCCTCGACTTCTGGAACGAGGTGCGCGACGGCGACCTCAACGCGACGCCGGCGTTCGTCGACCCGCAGGCGGACCGCTCCCGCGACTCCGCCCAGGGCGACTCCCCCGCCCTGCGGGTGGTCGCCACCTCCGACGAGGGCATCACCGTGCGGGGCGTGAAGGCGATCAGCACCGGCGCGGCCTTCGGTGACCGGATCCACATCGGTGTCTTCTACCGCCCCGGGATCGTCGCGGAGCAGATCATCTACGGCGCGGTGAAGCCCAACACCCCCGGCGTCACCATCATCTGCCGCGAGAGCAACGTCCGCGACGGCGAGGAGGTGGAGCACCCGCTGGCCGCGCAGGGCGACGAGCTGGACTGCATCATCGTCTTCGAGGACGTGCTCATCCCCTGGAACCGCGTCTTCCACATCGGCAACCCCCAGCACGCCGCCCTCTACCCGCAGCGCGTCTTCGACTGGCTGCACTACCACTCGCTGGTGCGGGCGATGGTGAAGGCCGAGCTGATGCTCGGCCTGGCCCTGCTGATCACCGAGCACATCGGCACCTACCAACTGCCGCCCATCCAGGCCCGCATCGCCAGGTTCGCCGGCTTCCACCAGACGCTCAAGGCGCATGTGTACGGGTCGGAGGCCCAGGGCTTCTTCACACCCGGCGGCATCTTCAAGCCGAACGTCCTCATGTTCGACTTCGGGCGGGCCTACTACATCGAGCACATCACCGAGTTGGTCCACGAGCTGATCGACCTGTCCGGCCGTGCCGCGCTGATCTATCCCACCGAGGGACAGTGGCAGCAGCCCGAACTCAGGCCGTGGCTCGAGGCGTTGCAGACCGGACCGGTCGGCAGGCCGCACGACCGCCTGAAGATCAGCCGCGTGATCCGCGACATGTTCCTGTCCGACTGGGGCGACCGCATCAGTGTCTTCGAGAACTTCAACGGCACGCCCCTGCTGGCCATCCGTACGCTCACCATGAAGCGTGCCGAGATGTCCCCCAACGGCGCCATGGCGGACCTCGCACGCCAGGTCTGCGGTATCAGTGGTGTGAGCGACCAGGAGGAGACCGACTACCAGGCGCAGGCGAACTACGCCCGGCGCCAGGACGCCTCACGCCAGGACGCCTGAGCAGCGGCCGGGGCCCGGATCACAGCACACCGCACTCCCGGGCCCTGGCGACCGCCTCGCTCCTGTCGTGCGCGCCGAGCTTGCGGAAGATCGCACGCACCTGTGTCTTGACGGTGTTGTGGGACACGTACAGCTCGGAGGCGATCTCACGCAGTGTCAGCGAGCCGCACAGCGCGCGCAGCACTCGCTGCTCCCCCATGGACAGGTCCTGGGTGCGGGGGGCGGCGAGCGCGACGGCCGTGACCGCATCGCCCTGTCCGAGCAGGTCCGTCAGGATTCCGGGCGTCTCGCACCGGTCGGCCGCCCGTCCGGCCGCCTCCCGGGCCCCGCGCGCCGCGTACGTGTCGTGCCGCGCGCTCTCCAGCCGCGACCGTGTGAAGTGCCACAACGCACGTACATGAGGTTCGCACTCCGCGCCGGACGGTCCCGCCAGCGCCGCTTCCGCGTCGGCCAGCGCCCGTTCGGCCTCCTCCAGACGTCCCTCCCGAAGAAGGAGGCCGGCCCGGCCGACATGGGCGGGCGCCGAGACGAAGTGCCGGTCCAGACCGACCGCCGTGATCTCGTGCAGTGCCTCGGCGCTCAGGACGTGCGCCAGTTCGCGGTGTCCGGCCAGGAGCGCGCACAGAGTCCGCAGACCGAGCGCACGCACGAGGGCCAGGCCGTGCCCCGCGCCATGCGCGTCACGGGTCGCCTCGCCGAGCGACGTCTCCGCCTCCTCGTACCGGCCCAGCCACAGCAGAGCGGCACCGCGGGCCGAACCGGCCAGGGCCCGCCAGGCGGTCAGGGGCGCGGTGCCGGTGACGGCGGACGCGCCGAGCCGGTCGGCGGTCAGGATCTCCCCCTTCTGACAGCAGGCCATGACCCGGGCGACGGCCGCCGCCCGGCCGACCGTGCCGCCCTCGCCGACGCTCTGTGCTCCGGTCTGCCGGAGCAGTGCGACGTCGAGCCAGCGGCAGGCCATCTCGGGGGCGCCCCGCGAGAGGGCCGTCATCGCCGCCACGACGCACAGGCGCGCGTCGGCCGCCACCGTGCGATGCGGCAGCATGGCCAGCCACCGGGCCACCCGCGCGGCGTGGCCCGCCGAGATCGCCGTCTCCCATCCGTCGAGGAGAGACGCGACGGCCGCGCACTCGTCACCGCCTCGTATCCAGTGCCGTACGGCCTCGCCCGTCCGCCCCTGCCGCGCGTACCACCCGGCCGCCGACCGGTGCAGGCCCGCGACCGTGTCCGATCCCTCCGATTCGAGGGCGTCGGACAGCAGCGCGGACAGTGCCCGGTGGTGCCGGTACGTCGACGCCTCTCCGGCGACGGGGACCAGTAGTTGCACGGTGCGCGCGAGCTCGCGCAGCAGAACGCCCGCCCGGTCGCCGGCGAGGGCCTGGCACGGGCCGGCACTCAGTTCGTCGAGCACGCTGGTACGCAGCAGGAACCGGCGCTCTTCGGTGGTGAGCCGGTCGAGGACCTCGGTGGCCAGGTACTGGGTGACCGCCTGCCCGCCCCGGGCCGAGGCCCCTTCGGTGCCGGCCGTGTTCTCCGTACGGGTCAGCGCGCGCCCCATGATGCTCAGTCCGGCGGCCCATCCCTCGGTGGCCTCGTGCAGTGCGCGCGAGTTCTCCGTCGCGCGAGGGGATCCCAGCAGACCACTGAGCACCGCGTGTGCTTCCCCCGGGGTGAAGGCCAGGTCATGCTGGTCGAGTTCGGCGGTCAGTCCCCGGGCCCGCAGGGCCGGAAGCGGGCTTCCGGGAATGTGCCGGGTCGACAGGACGGCGCGGAAGCCGTGCGGAAGCCTGGTCAGGAAGTCCGCGAGGGTGCGCTGCGCGTCGGCGTCCGTGACGAACTCCAGTCCGTCGAGGATCAGCGTGCACGGGCCCGCCGCGCCCAGTGCGGCCAGCAGGATCGGCAGGATCTCCTGCAGCCAGGTGTCGGCCGTCCACTCGACGTCGTCGAGGCGCGCGGGCAGGTCCGGTCGTGCCTGGCGCACCGCGCGCGTGATGCCGCTCCAGAGCCGGTCCGGGGCGTTGTCGTAGGCGTCGAGGCTGAGCCAGGCGCACTCACCGCGAGCCGCCAGGTCCCGCGACCACTCGGTCAGCAGCACTGTCTTTCCGGCACCCGCGGGCGCGGAGAGCACCACCACGGGCTCGGTCGCCGCGTCGAGCCGGTGCAGCAGTCGCGGGCGGGTCAGAAGGTGCGGGGGCTGGTCCGGAGGACGCAGCTTGAAGGCCGGCACGGAGCTGGGCATGGCACTTCCCGTGAGGTGGGTCGGGACGAGCGGGAGCCCCCCGACGGCCGTGGCTCGCCTTCGAGCGCCGGACGTCGGGGGTGTCGGTGGGCCGCTCCCGGGGACCGCGGCCGCCGGGGCCTAACGCGATGCGCTGAGCGCGCCGAAGTCACCGGCGAAGTGGACCAGCGGGCGGCTGTCCACCCGGTGCGTGCAGTAGCGGACGTCACCGACGAAGATGGTGTGGTCGCCGCCGGGGAGTGCCTCGGCGACATCGCAGACGACGGCGGCGATGGCGTCCTTCAGCACCGGCACGCCGTGGTCGTCGATGGTCTCCACGCCCGCGAACTTCTCCGGCTTGGACATGGCGAAGTTCCGGGCCAGGATCTCGCTGTCCTCGCCGAGCACGTTGACCGCGAAGCGGCCGTGCTCCGCGATCGCGGTCCGCGTGTACAGGCGGTTGGCGATGCACACGATCAGCTGGAGCGGGGCCAGGGAGAGAGCGGACACGGCGCTCGCGGTCATCCCGATGGGCGTGCTTCCGGAGCGGGTGGTGATCACGCTGACGCCGGTGACGAGCCGGCCCATCGTCGCTCGGAAATCGACGGTCGTGTCGAGGGATTCGGTCATCGGGGGGCCTCCGTGGAAGTCGGGGGAACGTCGGGGTGTCGGGGCCGGGGACGGCTCCCGGTGCCGGTGGGTGTGCGGGCGCGCCCGTCGCTCGGGCGCGGCATGACGTGTGGTGCGCCGGCCGCGGCGAGGTCAGTCCGCCGGGTGGGGTTCGAGGACGAAGGTCCGGCGCAGCAGGGTGTAGGGCTCGTCGGTCAGGCCGCGGCGGGGGCCCGCGTCGGCCTCGTAGGTGTCGTAGGAGTCCAGCAAGGACTGCTTCACTCCGAACACCGGGTCCGTGTCGAGGTACGGGTCGTCGGAGGGGAAGAGCATGGTGGTCACGCGCTGGAATCCGGGGGCCGTGATCAGCACATGGACGTGGGCGGGACGCATCAGCGACCTGCTGGTGGCGCTCATCAGTTCACCGACCGGCCCGTCTCCGGGGATCGGGTAGCTGGCGGGGCGGATGGAGCGGAAGCCGAAGTGCCCTGTCCCGTCGGTGCGGAACAGTGCGCGCATGGCCGGATCGGTGCGGCCGGGCACCTCCATGTCGTAGTGGCCGTCCGCGTCGCTGTGCCAGACGTCCACCCCGGCACCGGGCACCGGCGCTCCTTCGCGGTCCACGACCCGTCCCTCGAAGAACAGCGGGGTGCCGGTCAGGCCGCCGGAGATGTCGGCGGCGTCGGAGTGCTCCGGGCGGTCCTCCCTGAAATAGGGGCCCAGGACGCTGTTCTGCGTCGACTTGACGGAACGTCGGTTGCTCAGGGCGTCGACGAGCATGGTGACGCCCAGGACGTCGGAGAGCAGGATGAACTCCTGGCGCGTCGGCGTGCACGTGTGCCCGGTCCGCGTCAGGAAGTCCACTCCCGCGGCCCACTCCTCCTCGGTCAGTTCGACATCGCGGACGAAGGCGTGGAGGTGGTGGACCAGTGAGTGCAGGATCTCGGCCAGGCGGGGGTCCTTGGTGTCGCGCATGGTCGAGATCACGGCCCCGGTGATGGTGTCGCTGGTCAGATCACGCATGGGGTGCTCCTGTGGTGATGGGGTGTGCGGTGACGGATTCGGTCCGCGGGTGCGGACGCTGGGCGATGTTCATGGCCTCTCACCGGCCCAGGCGCGGGTCAGGAAGGCGTGGACCGCGCTCCGGTCCACGGGCCGGGGGTTCCAGTAGCCGTCCCGCACGACGAGTTCGGCGGCCCGCTCGAT
This sequence comes from Streptomyces fagopyri, assembly GCF_009498275.1. NCBI lineage: Bacteria > Bacillati > Actinomycetota > Actinomycetes > Kitasatosporales > Streptomycetaceae > Streptomyces > Streptomyces fagopyri. The sequence continues at coordinate 597,805 of NZ_CP045643.1, forward strand.
CCCCGACGCGGGCATCCCGAGGTCCCGCAGGGCCCTGGGTGCGCCGAGCCGCCCCGCGAGGTCGAACAGGGCGTTCGCGGGGTCGTCCCCCGGCAGTGCCCGCGTGATGCGGGCCATGGCTTCGCCCGCGGCCGGGGCGTTGTAGGCGATGACGTGGGGCAGGACGACCGTGTGGGTCTCGGCGTGCGGCAGCCCGAAGGCGCCGCCCAGCACATGACACACCTTGTGGTGCAGGGCCATGCCCACCGTGCCGAGGCAGGTGCCGGCCAGCCACGCGCCGTACAGCGCGTCGGCGCGTGCCTCCGCGTCGTCCGGACGTCGCGCGATCAGGGGGAGGGAGCGGGCGAGGGCGTCGAGCGACTCACCGGCCATCAGGAGGGCGACCGGGTCCTGGTCCTGTGCGTAGAGGGCCTCCACGGCGTGCGCCATGGCGTTGATGCCGCTGACCACCGACACCGGCGCCGGAAGTGTGCGCGTCAACTCGACGTCGTACACGACCGTCCTGGGCAGTACTTCCGCCAGCCGCCGGGTCGTCTTGATACGGCCCTCGGTCTCTCCGAGGATCGGTGTCATCTCCGAACCGGCGTAGGTGGTGGGCAGTGCCAGTTGCGGGAGACCGGTCCGGGCGGTGATCGCCTTGCCGAGACCGATGGTCGATCCGCCGCCGACGGCGAGCACGGAGTCGGCTCCCACGGACCCGGCGCGCGCGACCGCCTCCTGAGTGACCTCGACCGGGGTGTGCGGGACGGCCCCGGCGAAGGTTCCCGCGGCCGCCGCTCCCAGCAGATCACGTATCTCCGCCGCCTGGTCCACCTGGTCGGGCGTGCACAGCACGAGCACCCGCCGGCACCCGAGAGCATCGACCTCTTCGGGAATACGGCGGCGCGTCCCGCTGCCGAAGACCACTTTGGTGATCTGTCCCCGGTGCACGAATTCTTTCATGATGATTCCCTCGGTCCTGCCACACCTCTTCATGGGTGGAAGGAAGCGTCACCACGGAAATGGCGCACGTCAACGGAACCCGTGAAAGATGACGGCCAGCACCCCGGGAATACCTCGTCCGCGCGATCCTCAGGACCCCAACTCCCCAGGGTTTACCCGCGATATCACCTATCTGCGGGATGGCGGACCCGCAACAGACGTCGGACCGTGGACGCGGGTCCGGATGCAGGTGCGGGTGGGGACCGGCGGCTCCCGTCGCCCTCGAAGCCTGTCGCCGAACCCCCTCCCATTCTCGTGCATTGCCTGACGGAAAACGCCGGACGGTCCGCGTCGGTGAGAGGCGGCGTGAAAAGCGATGGATGAAAAGGCCGCCACGATCGGAAGGTGCTGGCGGAAGTGCCGGACAGCGCGTCGGTTCCGGCGGGCGGATTCGGATTCAGCCGGTGCGCCGGACATACGGATCCGGGTTCTGCCGGTCAGGCTCAAGCCGCCCTTCCGTACTGACGCTTGACGTCGGCCAGGGCGTCGCCCTGACGTCCGAACCCCGACCCGATGGCGAGCGTGTTCCGGTTCTGGCCGTGACGGGTCCCCGCGCGGGCTTGAACCCGCCTCCGCGAACGGCCGGTTGGAAGTGGGCGAGCGTACGCGGGCACGTTGTTCGCACCGGGCCGGCCGAGCGGATCGCATGTCTTGACAGCACAGAGGTGGGTGTCCAGTCGAGGTGCGCGGACACGGTGCCGGGGCGAGCCGGTCACCGAAGCAGCCGCGCCGGGGTCGTCCGCCCCGCTGTGAACGGCCGTAACCGCGCCGACCCCATCACCACACTTCACTCACATCTTCTTCACAACTCCTGTTACGGTCACCCCACCACGAACCATCTCTGGGGGGACCATGTCGTACAACCAGCCGCCGCCACCGCCCGGATACTGGCCACCCGCCGCTCCCGCCCCACAGCCGCCCCGGCCGAAGTGGGCCCGGAAAAGGTACGTACTGCCTGCCATCGGCGTCGCGTTCTTCATCGGCGTCGGCGCCGGCGGCAACGACCAGAAGAGCGACACCACCAAGGCCGCGGCCACCAAGGTGCGGCCCGCGGCCACTGTCACCGCGACGGCGACCGCGACGGAGACCGCGACGCCGAGACCCGCGCCGACGGTGACCGCCACGAAGACGGTCAAGGTGAAGGTGACCGTCACCGCGAAGGCAGCAGCCGTCAGCGGCTCCGGCAGCGGTTCGTCCGGCGGATCGTCGGGGAGCGGTGGCTCAGGTTCTTCGGGCGGTTCCGACGCTGCCGGAAACGGCGCCACCGCTCGCTGCAACGACGGCACCTATTCCTACGCCGCGCACCATCAGGGAGCGTGCTCGCACCATGGAGGCGTGGCCGTCTTCTACAAGTAGGCCGGACCGCACGGCCATTCGTCGCCGGCCCACGACCCGGATGTGACGGCAGGCGCTGTCGGCCGGTCGCGGCGCAGCCCGTGACCGGCGGTGGCCCGCACGCTCGCCGCGCGGAACGGACGGCGACGGCATCGGCGGGCCGGCCTCGCGCCCGCGCTCGCGGGCTCTTGGCCGAGCATCATGACCAGATCGCCGGTCCACGCCCCGCGCCGCAGGAGGTCCACCGCCCCGCGCACCGTGTGGAGATCGGTACCGCGCTCAAGCCGGCCTCGGCGCACGGAGAGCGGACCCGGACGGTGGATCCGGACGGCGGCCCGGGACGCTGCACCCCGGACAGTGGGAGACCACCTGGAGACAGTCGTCCTCAACACCCCCGCATACGTACAACCATTCGGCCACCGTGTACGTCGTAGAGCGCAGTCGATCTGATCACCTTCACAGGTCGCTCACAGCAAGCTCTCGACAACGGAGACCCATGCACGCCAGACGTACCGCCCTCGCTGCCGCCGTGGCCCTCGTGGCAGCGGTCTGCACACCGTTCCTGACGGCCCCCGTGGCGTCGGCGGCCCCCGCCAAGCTGCCCGACGACTTCAACGGCGACGGCTACCGCGACCTCGTCATGCAGGGCGGCTCGCACGGCAAGGACGGCCGGATCACCGTCGTCTACGGCACCTCGTCCGGTCCCGGCACCCGCGTCCAGATCATCCACCAGGACTCGCCGGGCATCCCGGGCGCGGTGGAGGCGGGGGACGGGTGGGGAACCGCCGCCACCACGGCCGACCTCGACCGCGACGGCTACGCCGACCTGGTGGTCTCCTCGCCCGGCGAAAACGTGGGCGACGTGAAGATGCGCGGCGGGCTGACCGTCGTGTGGGGCAGCGCGACGGGCCTCGGCTCGGGCACGGTCTTCAACTCGCCGGTCCCGCAGGAGTACCAGAACGGGGGTGACGCGTTCGGCGAGGACGTGGTGGCCGGCGACTTCGACGGCGACGGAGACCAGGACCTGGCCGTCACCAGCAACAGCCGGGCGGGTGTGGTCCTCCTGAAGGGCCCCTTCACGCGCACCGGCGGCAAGAGCGGCTGGAACTCCCTGGGCGACTCCTACGGCCTCCTGTGGGGCGCCAACCTGGTCGCCGGGCGGGTCACCGCCGACGCCGCCACCGACCTGTACATCCTCGGCGCCGACCTCCAGCGCAACAGCGATGTGGACCTGCGGGCCTACTTCCACCGCGGCGGCAGCACCTTCACCCAGCGCGCGGGCGAGGTACGGGTGCCCGACGACGGGGGCCACCAGAGCGGCGACATCCTCTCCGTCGGTGACTTCGACAAGGACGGCTACGGCGATCTCGCCATCGGCCGCGGGTACGAACCGGGCGACGGTGAACGCGGTTACGTGACGGTCCAGTACGGCGGCTCGAACGGGCCCGACACCGCGCGCAAGCCGGTCAAGTTCACCCAGGACACCGCCGGTGTGCCCGGCTCCTCCGAGAACGGCGACTTCTTCGGTTCGGCCATCGCCGCCGGCGATGTCAACGGCGACGGCTACGCGGACCTCGCCGTCGGCGCCCACGGCGAGGACCTCGGCACCAAGCGCGACGCCGGCGCGGTCACCGTCCTCCTCGGCCGCGCCGGAGGCCTGTCCGGCACCGGGGCCAAGTCCTACACCCAGGACACCTCCGGTATCACCGGCACCGCCGAGACCGAGGATCTGTTCGGCGACCACCTCAAGCTCACCGACTTCACCCGCGACGGCCGTGCCGACCTCGTGATCGACACCAATGAGCAACTGGGCTCCGATGACCGCTGGGGCCTCGTCCACCTGCTCAAGGGCTCCGGCTCGGGCATCACGACGACGGGCTCGAAGTCGTACACCGTGACGTCGCTGAGGCTGTCGTACCTTCGACTGGCCGGGCCGTTCGCACGCTGAGCCCACCGACCGGCGAAGAACGATCAGGAGTGTGAGGTCGCGGGCAGTGCGTGCCATCGGACCAGGCCCTCTGTCAACGGCCTCACCCCCCTGCCGGATCCACAGCGGCCGACGACCACCGCCACCCGGCTCCAGAGACCCCTCGGGTCCCCACACGACCACGTGGACAGGGATGCCGACCGGGCTCCGGGATGGACGATCCGGCGCGGTCCGCCGGCGGCCGACCCCTCTTTCGTGACGGGGAATGAGACGTACGGCGTGGGACGTACGGTCAACAAGCGGAGCCAGGTGGCGGGGCACGGCGACACGGCGGACGGCAGCACACACGCGTTCCCGTGGACGCCCGAGCCCCGCGTAGTGACAAAGAGTCACGCACGCGATGTCCGCCGGTGGGAGCCGGACGAGCCTCCTGACGTCTCAAGGGGCGAAGACGGCCTTGTCCGTGCGGGTCTCGAAGCATTCCTTCCCGCCGCCCGTCGCGGGAAGGAAGCAGGCTTTCACCGACATCCCGGGACTGACCACGCTCATGGAGGTGCGGACGTACGTGTCGGCCTCGCCGCGGCTGGTGACCTGGGCGGCGCGGACGGAGTCGTCGCGGCCGCTCGCCCGTATCTCGACGCGATCGTCCACGTCCGCGCCCCACATCCGGGCCCAACTCGTCCCGCATTCCAGGCTGTAGCGGACCTGGATCCAGGCGCCCGTCGCGGTCTCGTGCTCGGCGAGGGTCAATGGGTCGGCGGCGCATCTCATCGCGATCGGGTCCTTGTTCTGACAGGCGGTGTGCCGGCAGAGCGGCCCGGTGGCCGGAGGGGGCGCGGGGGACGGCGACGCGGGCTTGCGCTGCGAAGTCGGAAGGTGGATGAACACGAGCGTTCCCAGGACCACGGCACAGACCGACGCGAGAGCGGTGACGACGATGACGCGCCGGTTCCCGGTCGGGCCGGTACGGATATGACCGACGCCGCTCAGGCCCGTCTCACTCTGGCCTGCGTCGGGCCGGGCGGTGGCGGGCGGGGCGGCGGCAGGGGCCGAAGCCGGTGTCTCCGTTCCGGTGCCGGTGCGCTGTCGGTCCGGAGCCTCCGTTCGCGTGCTGGTGCTCTGCCCTGCGGGTGTCTCCGTTCCGGTGCCGGTGCGCTGTCCGGCCGATGTCCCCGTTCGGGTGCCGGTGCTCTGCCGGCCCGGCGCCCCACGCGTCGACACATCGACTTCCGTCCGACCCGTCCTGTCCACCCCATCCGCCCGGTTCACCTCATCCACCCGATGCGTCCGGGCGATGTCCAAGAGCGCCAACGGGTGGTCGGCGGGTTCCCCTGCGAGCCGGCACAGCTCTTTGACCGCGCTGCGGGGTGGCAGGCTCTTGCCGTTGAGATAGCGCTCCCAGGACGACTTGCTGAAGGTGGTCGCGCTCGCGAGCTGCGCCAGGCTCATGCCGGTGCGCTGCTTCAACTGCGTGAGTACGACGGCCAGTCGGGCGCCCGACGGTGAGGGTGCGCTGGGCGTCATCCTCGCAACGCCTTCCAGGAACGCGGCCCCAGCATGCCGTCGACGTCCAGGCCCGCACGTTGCTGGAACGTCTTGACCGCCCGCAGCGTCAGCGGGCCGAACATGCCGTCGATCCCGCCGGGTGAGATGCCTGCCCGGCGCAGCAGACACTGTGCCTCGGCGACGTCGACGCCTGTGGCGCCGTAGGAGATCTCGGAGTTTCGGCCGTTGTTGACACCTGCCGACCAGCCGCCGTCGACGCGGGTGATGCGGCATGTGTAGGAGGGCGGCGGCGACGCCGCGGTGGTGCGGGGCGCCGCGGCGACGGCGGCCGGGGCGCCGTCGTCGCCGAGACGCAGCATGAGCAGCAGCGCCGCCAGGAGTGCCACGGTCAGAGCGACGACACATGCCGTGAGAGCGAAGTGCGGGAAGCGGCCGGGGGCCGGTCCGGTGGCGGGTGGTGCGGTGAGCGCGACCGGTGTGGCCGGTACCTCGGGAAGCGGGCCGGCCGAGGTCGCCTGTTGCTCCTGCTCCCCCTCTTCTCGCCCCTCCCCCTCCTGCCGCTGCTGCCCTTGCTGCGGCTGCGCGGTGGACCGCGGCTGTACGACGGCCTTGGCGCGGCGGCTGTCCCGGGTGTCGGCGGCGATCTCGTGCAACGCCAACAGGGGGATGGGGTCGGCGCCGGTGATCCGGGCCAGTGCCTCCACCGCCTCCTGGGGCGGCAGTACCGTACCTCCCAGGTACCGCTCCCACGACTTGGCGCTGTAGCCGGTCTTGGCCGCGAGCTGCCGCATCGTCAGCTCGCTGTGGTCTTTCAGCTGGCGTAACTGCTCCACCAACTGCCGTGCGCAGGGATCGAGTTCAGCGGGCAGCGCCTTGAAACGCGGCATGTTTTCCCCCAATGCGGTCATGAGCGTGAACGGCGGCCCCCTCCGCTGCTCCGCATTCTGCATGAGCCCGCCACATCTGTCACAGCTGTCCCACGCAGCCGTCCCACCGGGTGCTGTCGCCGCAGGTCAGCAGGGCGGTCGTCCCGTAAGACCGCCACCTGTGCCCCAGCCGTAGCCACCCGCCCGGGAGTCCTGGACCTTTGGTCTCGCCACCTGCCGCCCAGTCGGGACAGGTGCCGACCCACGACCGAAAGAGGAACGCATGCGACCGAACGCTCTGGGCAGGACCATCGCCGGCCTCATCGTTGTTGCCGGCCTCACCGCCGGCAGTGTGGCGACCGCGGGCACCAGCTTCGCGGCGACCGCGACCACCGCGCGGACGGCCGCGGCCGCGCAGCCCGCCGCCGCGGCCGCGACGCAGAACTTCGGTCTGACCACGGCCGAGGCGAAGAACGTCCAGGAGTTCCTCGCGGACTACTGGGGATACACCGACACGATCGACGGTCAGCTGGGCACCAACAGCTGGAAGGCCTTCCAGCGCTGCCTCGCGAGGTACTGGGGCTACACGGGCGCCATCGACGGGGACCCGGGCACCAACACCATCAAGGCGCTGCAGCGTCTGCTGGCGGACGACTACGGCTACACGGGAGCGATCGACGGGGTCGCCGGTTCGGGCACCCGGGCGGCGTTCAAGCGCTTCGCCGCCTGACCACCTGACCGGTCGGACCCGCCCGACCCACTGACCGGCCTGTCCGATCCGACCGTCGAGTGACCCACCCGGCCCGTCCTTGCCCGGCAAGGACGGGCCGCGGATGCGTTCCCTCACCCCTCATCCGGACCGCGTCCCGCACGCCTGGGGCAACTGCCGTACCGAGAGGCCCGGTTCGTTCCCGCGAACGCACCGACCGTCGGGCCGTCGCCGTCGTCCCACTCTGCGGCCGTCCAGATGGGCGTCCCGGCAGGTCAGCGCGGACGGCATCCCGTCACGACCGCACTTCGACTGTAGCGGTGGCATCCGTCCCCGCCACGCACCACTCTCGTCCTGTCACCCCGCCGCAGCCGCGCGTTCTCGTCCCGGCAGTCCTCGTAGGCCCGTTGAGCACGCGGACCGGGCTGGAGAACGCCGGACGCGTACGACGGTCCCTCACACGAGGACGCGTCGGACGACGCTCCAGCAACCGAAGGAGAACCTCGCCGCCATGGGAAGACTCGCATTCCTCGTTCGCGCCGAAGACGACAGCTCACGGCACAGAGACACGCACCGCACGACGCCAGGGTGGCGGATCCGGATCGGTACGTTCGCCGCCACCGCGGCGATGGTCTCGGCCGGCGTCGTACTGGGTGCCGGTCCGGCGGCGGCGGTCGCGCCGTCCGCGATCAAACTGACCTCCGCGTCCTGCCCCACCGAGATCGTGCAGGGCCAGGTGAGCGGCTGCGTCACCGAGTTGCAGAACCTGCTCAACGCGCACGGCGCCGGTCTGGTGGTGGACGGTCAGTTCGGACCGAGCACGCTGTACGCGGTCCGTGAGTACCAGGCGTCCACCGCGATCGCCGTGGACGGGCGGGTGGGCCCGGCGACCAAGAGCAAGCTGTACGCGACCGGAGGCTCGGCGCCCGCCCCCATCAACCTCCAGTCCTCCTCGTGCCCCGCGAACATCGTCCAGGGTGACAAGGGCGGATGCGTCACCGAGCTCCAGCGACTGCTGCGCCACCACGGCTACGCGGTCGACGTGGACGGCGACTTCGGCGCCGGAACCGCGAGTGCCGTCCGCAGTTTTCAGACCTCCTACGGCCTCACGGCCGACGGGCAGGTCGGCGCCAACACCAAGCGGGCGCTCTACGACACCGACGAGTCACCGTCCACCGGCCTGGACCTGAGGTCCTCTTCCTGCCCGGACAACATCGTCGAGGGGCAGAGCGGCGGTTGCGTCGCCACGCTCCAGTCCCTGCTGAACGGCAAGGGCCAGAACGTCGACGTCGACGGCAGCTTCGGCCCCCAGACCCTGACGGCCGTGAAGGCGTTCCAGTCCGCGAACGGCCTCAGCGCCGACGGCGAGGTCGGTCCGAACACCAAGGCCGCGCTGTACTCGAACATCGGCGGTGGCGGCGGCAACGGCGCGCCCGCGCCGATCAACCTGAACTCCGCGTCGTGCCCGAGCGAGATCGTCAAGGGACAGCGCAGCGGCTGCGTCACCGAACTGCAGAGCCTGCTCAACCACCACGGTGCCGACCTCGCCGTCGACGGCGACTTCGGTTCGCTCACCGACAGCGCCGTCAGGGACTTCCAGGCCGAGAAGGGTCTCTCGGTCGACGGCCATGTCGGACCGAACACCAAGTCCGCGCTGTACGGCGCGGTCACCCCGCCGTCGTCGCCCCCGCCCGGCGGCGGCTACGGCAAGATCCTCGACGTGGCCGAGGCCGAGGTCGGCACGGTCGAGGGCAGCGCACGCGCGAACAGCTACGGTTCCGCCGTGGGTCTTTCGCTCTCCACCAGCGACTACGCCTGGTGCGCGACCTTCGTGAGCTGGGTGGCCAAGCAGACCGGGGCCAGCTCCTACCGCAACTCCTATGTCTCCGGCTGGGTCAAGCAGGCGCGGGCCGGCAACTACCACCTGTCGGTGACGACCAGCCCGCAGCCGGGTGACATCGTGGCCTTCGACTGGGACGGCGGAAGCGACTTCACCGGCGGCAACGAGCACATTGGCATCGTACGGACGGTGTCCTCCGGGTCGTCCTTCACCACCGTCGAGGGCAACACCGGGAACCCCAACGGCGGAAGCGACGGCGTCTACGTCAAGTCCCGTTCCACGAACAGCGGTTACGACGTGGTCTTCATCCGGGTCCGCTGACCGACCGGCTCCGCCGGGGTCCTCGGAAGGCCGCGCTCGAACACGGCGGCCTCCCGGGGGCCCCGGTGCCGGGTGCCGGGTGCCGGGTGCCGTCAAAAGCATCGAGTGCCGACGAACCGGCGACCAGCGACTCAGCCGCCGTGAAGCCTGCCAAGAGTGCCGCGCGCAAGGTGACCGGCGATGAGCAGGCATCAGTCGACATCGGACTTGAACATGTTCAAATCACGGCCTACAGTCGTGCCGTCAGCAAGTTTGAACACGCTCAAATTCCCCGAGGGACGATGGTCTTGCGTCGAACACGGCCGAGTGGCGCCGACATGCTCTACCTGACGGGGACCGTCACAGAGGCCGGGCCTCATCCGCTGACCGCCTGGCTCCTGGTACGGGCATGGCTGGCCGGCCTGGCGTCTGCCACGGGCATCGGTCTCGTTCGGGCCGTCATCACCAACCTGGTCCCAGGCGGCGGCGGACTCGCCGGCCTTGTCGTCCTCATCGTGCTCGGCCTCTGCTCCGCCTGCCAGGTGGTCGCCTCCGCACTGCTGTGCCGCTCCGTCCAGCAAGTCCGGCCCGCTCGCCCCCGGCCGCTGCGAACAGCGGTGGCGATACTGATCCTCGGATCCGCCGCCATGCTCACCCTCAACCAAGTGCTGTGCTCGGGTCCCAGGTTCGTCCTGCCCTTCGGTCCGCTCTCACTCCTGCTGCTCTGCCTTCCCTACCCCCTGGCCTTCGCCCTGCTGGCTGCCCCCGACCTCCGCACCGGCGTCGCGGTCACGGCGGCGGGAATCGCGATAGCGGGAACCGTGTTTCCGCTGCGCACCGCCCAAGAACACCTGGCCGCCGACGCCTGGCGCGGGCACCACTCCGCCACCGATCCCCGACTGCTTCAGGCAGTCGACTGGCCGGGCGGCCGGCAGGGCACCTTCACCGCGGGCAGTTACGGCGTCCGGCTCGATGTGTACTTCCCGAACACCAACATCGACGGCTTCTCCGAAGCAGTCGTCACGGTGTCCCGGTCCGGCACCGACCCGTGCGGTGGTGTGGGGGTCATCGCCGCCTACGAGACCGTTCCGAGTCAGGACGAGTTCCCTGACGGCCAGATCATCACGCTGCCCGCCAAGAAATGCACCCCGGCCGGCCCGAACCGCTGGACCCTGAGCGGCCGGGGTTTCACCGGATACGCGGAGCGCCGTGACGGTGTTCTGATCCGGCTCTCGGTCACCTCGGGCCACAACGGGGACGACCTCCCCACCATCGCCGGCACCCTTCACGTCCTGGACGACCACCAGCTCTGGAGCTACCTGAACACCCCTCTCAGCCCCTCCTGGCTGCTGACTTGACAGGCAAGACACGGCCCGTGGACGTCCCGAGCCACCGGAGGGCCACGCCGACGCGACCCGTCCCGCCGGGGACAGCCCAATGATCCGCGCCCACCAGCACGCCTGCGCCGGCGACCGACGAAATGTCCCGGGGAAGCGTCGAGGCGCGTACGGCAAGCATTCAGCCTGTGGCACACCGGAAGCCGGACCGCGTGCAACCTTGGGCGCCAGGCCGCCAGGGCGTCACCGGCGATCGAGCTCCGCGGCGCGCTGCCCCCGCACTTCTCCGGCCCACGGCCACGGCGTGGCCGTTCGCCCTTCTCCAGCTCGTGGAGACCTGAGCGTCCGGTCGCGGAACTCCCTCCGTTGTCAGCAGAGTTCCGCCGCCGGGACGCGGCCAGGGGTGGAGAGGCCGGTCAGCGCACGGAAAGGCTGGTCAGCCGGGCGCCCTCCCGCTGCCCCGCGTCGGTCGCCAGTGCCACGTACCGGGCGGTGCCGTTGGTGGTGAGTCGGCGGCTTCTGCCATGTCCCGTGAGTCGGCCGGCCTCCGTATAGGTCACACCGTCGCTGCTGAGTTCTGCTCGGAGGCCGGGCACGTGACCGCCGGTCCACTCCGTATCGATCTCCCGGACCGGGCGTTCGGCGCCCAGGTCGACGACCATGCGGCCGTCGGGGCCGGGCGTCCAAGCGGTGTGCGGGTCACCGTCGACGGCGGCCGAGGGGCTCGACATGCCCGCCGGGAGCGGATTGGTCGGGAAGACCGTGCGGCCCAGGGCGAGGTCGTCCAGCGGGTACGTCTCGGCGTCCCGCAGGATGACGGTGGTGGTACGTCCCGCGCGGACCTCGGCCACCTCGCTGTGGCCCTGGCCGGTCACCCTGAGACGGCAGGAAGGCCCGCTGAGCCGCAGAGTGGCGGAGTCGAGGACCTCCGCCCGGAGTCCGGCGGGCAGCCTTCCCCCGAACAGCGCGCTCACCACCATGCGTGGAGGCAGCAGTTCGGCCGTGGCGGCATCAAGATGGGCCTCGTATGCGCTGCCTTGGGCGGTGACAGTCTGGCGCCCTTCGAACAGGGCTCGTGACGAGCCGGATTGGGGGATGTCGACGCGCGTCGTCACCTGCTCGTCGGACAGATTGAACAGGCTGAGGTGTTCCTCGGTGAGAGCCGCGCGAACGCTGTCGTCCTCGGCCTGCGGAGCGGCACCCCGGGCGAGTTCGCGGAGCTCGTCGGTGGATACACCGGGATAACCCTCGGCAACGAGCGGCGACGCCGGGCCGTCGGCCAGGACCACCGTGTCGCCGTACACCGCGAGCGGCCGCTCGGTTCCCCTCACGACAATGCCGGCTCGGCCGTCGACGTCGAGCCAGCCGCCCTTGCTGGAGACGTCGGGTTCGGGCCAGGAGACGAGGTCGTCCCACTGCTGACCGTCGGCCGAACCCTGCACGGTGTACGCGCGTCCGGCCGCGGCCTCCCAGCGGAGGGTGACGCGGTCCACCTCGTACGTCGCTCCGAGGTCGACGGCTATCCAGCTGTCCGCCCGGGGCCGGTCCGCCTTCGAGACCGCCCATCGACTCGTGGCGTTGCCGTCCACCGCGAGTGCCGGCTCCTTGCCGAGGTCGTACGAGGACGCTGTCGCCGTCCCGCTCCGGGCGAGGTCGGCGCCGCCCGCACCGTCGCGGGCCTCGAAGGCGTAGAGGGAGTAGCCGTACGTCGGGTCGGGCAGCACACCCCTCATGCGCAGATGCCTGACCTGCGCCTTCGTGAAGGTGACCTCGTCCACCCGCGGGGTGGCGGCGGCCGCTCGGGCGTCCTGTGCGGTCACGGTGGCACTGCCCTCCGCGAAGCGGTAGGTCCGTGAACCCGTGAGGCCCGCCATGCCCGGCATGGTGAGGTTGTGGACCTCCAGGTGCCCCTCCCCCGCCGCGACGCCGGTCGTCGCGTAGACGACCGCGCCCGAGGGCAAGGTGGTCAGGCCCGCCCGGCCCGTGTTCAGACGCAGCACGGTGGCACTGCCGTCGAACCCGTCGCGGAGCTTGCTGTACGTCCGCACCTGGCGACCGGTCACCTGCGCCGCCGTGCTGGGCAGGAACATGGGGTTGGCGCCGCTGAGCTTGAACAGCCAGTCGTCGTGCGCCGGTTGCCAGGCGAACTTCACGAAGCCCGGCTTGGTCACGGCGCCCGCCCAGGCTCCGACCGACTGGTGGGACACCAGGCCGGGGACGGTCCCGAAGTCGGTGACGCCCGAGGCGTGTTCGAAGAGTTCCTCCGAGGACAGTGGCCGCACCACGCGGCCCCGGCCCGCCGCCCACAGGTGCAGGAGGTAGCTGATGGCCACTTCCGCGCGCGCCTCCGGCTCGTACTTGGGCTCGCCCGAGAACTTCGCGAGACGGTACTCCGGCGGGTACTTCTGGTACGCCTCCAGCCGCTCCGCGAGCGCCACTTCCGCTCGGGCCGCCGCGCGGTCGCCGACCACCTGGGCGAGGAAGGCGAGCGGGATGACGTCACGGCCGTAGAGGTGCTCCCGGTCGTTGACCATCGGCATCAGCGGTTCGCCGGCGTCACTCATCACCCCGAGCAGCGTGCGCCACAGCTCGTCCGCGTTCGGCTGGTTGGTGAGCACCTGGGGCAACGGGCGCCCGGCGGTGATGAAATGGGCGGCGTTGCGGCCGGACGTACGCCACAACTCTTCCTGATAGTGCGGGCCGAAGGAGCCGTGGTTCTCGACGATGAAGGTGTCGTACAGATTGCGTGCGGTGTTGTCGGACACGGGGACGCCGTCCACACGGGTCGGGTTGACCAGGTCCGCCTGGGGCAGACCGGTCTCGTTGCGTGACCACGTTCCGAAGGCCTTGTCCCACTCGGCGTGCCGCGCGTCGTCCGTGGCCCAGGCGAGCCCGGGGGCAAGGGACTGCGCGTAGACGCCCATCTCCTCGAGCTTGGTGTCGCCCTCGTGCCCACCGAGCAGGCCGTGCGGGGTCCAGCTGCCGGAGTTCGGATCGTCGCGCGTGCCCAAGCCCGTCGTGTAGGCGGCCTGTTCGCGGGCGATCGTGTCGACGTTCGTCCGAGTGGCCTCGTCGAGCTCGTCCCACAACAGCCGCGCGGCCAGCACGAAGTAGAGCTGGAAGGTGGTGTCGAAGAACAGCGTTCGGCCCCACTGGGTGCCGCCGGTCAGCCTGTTCGACGCGGCGAAGTGCTGGATGGTGGCGAGCGTCCGGGCCTTCAGCGTCTTCTCGTCGATCCCGGCGCGGTCGCCGTCGTAGCTGCCGCGCGTGAGCAGAACCGCGTTGCCGAGCACCACGGCAAAGCCGAAGTCCTTGTCCGTGTAGTAGCCGCGGGCCTCGTCCCACTGCGTCTCGGACCAGTGGGTGTGGTTCAGCAGGACGCGGTAGTAGGTGTCCGCAAGGGTGTCGGGCGCCGTGTCCGGACGTCCGTGGGCGCTCGCGATGCCGCCGCCGAGGGTGACGGGGACCGTCGCCGCGAGCGCGGTGGCTCCGAGAAGCTGGACGAAACGGCGGCGATCGACATACAGGGATGCATCGGACACGCTGAGCGCCTCTCGCTAAGACAACGTTGTCAGTCGGATGACCGAAATTCTTCGTCCGAGATCGTCCGTGCGTCAAGAGGTGTGCCAGGAGTGATCGTTGGCGTCCGTGGCGCACGATGGCGGCCTTCGGCGCGGTACGACCAGGTCGGGAGCCCGCAAGCGTCCCCGTCCAGCGGGATGGGCCTGAAACCACGGACCTGGGATGATGTCCCCTGTGGGGTTGACTCACTGGTCGGTGCATGGGACCGGGGGCTTGGAGCTGCACTGTTCCGGATGGGCCGCGGGAGATCGTGAAGCTGTTGATCCCGCCGTCGGGTGCGGCCGCGGGACGGCGCCCGGTGCTGCTGTGAGCGGCGTCCAACTCACGGCGCAGGCGACGCCGTCTTCACGGACACACGGGAGTTGGCTCGTTCCCACCTCAGCGCGGCGGTGCCTCGTCGAGGTACCGCCGCACCGGACCGAACACCCCGCCGGGAATCCGCTCCGTCACCTCGCCCAACGGCACCCAGGCAGCTTCGGCCACCTCCCGCGAAGACGCCACCCGCGGATCACCGGACACCCACCGGCACGCCACATAGGCCACGCGCCGGCCCGTCACCGGGTGCGTCCGCTCACCGATCACCCACGCCGACTCGACCACCACGCCGGCCTCCTCCGACGCTTCGCGCACGGCGGCCTCTTCGACCGACTCCCCCACATCGACCTTGCCCGCCGGGAACTGCCAGACCAGATCGCCGACCGGGACAGCGCGTCGGATCAACAACACCCGGCCTTCGAGCGCAACCACGGCCCCGGCGATCAACCTGTCAGCGTCCATGGCGGAATCCTCCCCTCTCCGGGAGTGGTACACCTCGACGACGAGACGCGCGCCGCCGTCGAGAAGTGCGCCGCCGCCCACCGGCGCGGAACATCCCAGGGCCCACCAGTCAGGTGCCGGGCCCCGCACGCCCTTTCAAGCCCTTCACCTGCCCGCCCAGATGCTCGACAAGGTCGCACGCAGACCAACCCGCGGTCCGGCAGTGCCGGCCCTGTCGGACCGCTTCGACAGGGCCGCGGCCTCACCGTCAACGAGTTCGAGAATCAGTGAGGGCACTGCGGGTCAGGTTCGAACGGCTGTGGGCGGAAAGCGGTCACGCCTGCATGAGTTGCGGTTCTGGTCGCTGTTCTGGTGCCGCTGCCTTCGGATCCCACGACTTGGTGGTGCGCATGTAACCGTGCACCACTGAGGCCATGGCCAGAATGAGAAGTGGCCCGGACACCCATGGCTCTGCGGCCATCTCCACCGACAGATAGCGGTACGAGAGCAGGAGCGCGGCGAAAACCGTCGCGCCGTAGGTCACCAGCCGGACACCTTGCCGGTCCCAGCCACGGTCGAACGAGCGCATCGCCGCCTCGACCGTGAGCGCGAACACCACACCGGCGACGAGATCCACGCCGTAGTGGTAGCCGAATCCCAGCGTCGCGCAGAGCGTGGCAATCAGCCAGAACGTGCCCGCGAACCGCAGAATTCGCGGGCCCTTGCGGGAATGAAGGAAGAGCGTGGTCGCCCATGCGGTGTGCAGGCTCGGCACGCAGTTGCGAGGGGTGATCTCGTCGAACGGGATCGGGTGCGGAACTTGGACCACCGAAGGCGTGTCCGGCCACAGGTTGGCCACGGCCCAGTGCCCGCCGTCCGCGCCGTACGCGAAGATCGGCCCGACCACCGGGAAGATCATGTAGATGCCCGGCCCGAGCAGTCCTATGACCAGGAAGGTGCGCACCAGGTGGTGGCCCGGGAAGCGGCGCTCGACCGCCACGTTACGCAGCTGGTAGAACGCGACGATGGCCGCCGCCAGGGGGAGCTGGCCGTACACGGCGCCGAGAACATGGGCACCGATCGGGCCGGTGGCCTCGACGAACCTGCCCACCACCCACGATGGGTTCCCCAGTGCGTGATCAGCGGTCGCCACGTACTGATCGAGCACCATCGGGCGGGTCTTCGACGTGATGAGCAGCCAGGCGTCGCCGGTCTTGTGGCCTGCCACCAGCAGCAGGCCCAGCCCGACACCCTTCAGCAGCAGGACACGCTCCCGGCCCGTGCGACGCGTGACGGCCATGACCGCGCAGCCCAAAATCACCCACAACGCACCGTTGCCGAAGTTCATGCCGGCGCCGACCGCCCACCGCACCAGCCAGAAGGCGAGGTCGATGGCGACCGCGGCGCCGAGCGCGATGAATCGTTGCCGCCACGTGAGAACCACCATCATCAACGCCATACCGGCGTACAACAGGGGCCCCGAGTGGGGAGCGAATATCACCTCGCGCGCCTGGTTGGCGAGAGGCCCCGGCACGCCGTAGCGACGCGCGGCGATCTCCAGCGCGACCAGGAAACCGAGGGTCGCCACACCCGCCATGCCCCACAGCAGCGCCCGCGGTTGACGCCGCACGGCGAACGTCACTCTGCCGCTTGTTTGCGAAATTATTCGCAATGCTATAGAAATCAATTATTTGGCCGATTTATTAGATTTTGGTCACATGGCTCACTCCACCCTCCGTACGTCTGACAGGTCTCTGCCGAGGGTGGACGATCAGGGCGATCGGCGCGAGATCGAACATCGTATCGGAGCGGTGCGCGTGAATTTCGCTGGTCACCGGCGGTACGGAGGTCAGTCGATCCGCATCATCGGGAGAGGTGAGCTGGACCCGCGCGACACCGACACCCGCCACTCAGGCGTCCTCGCAGCTCAACGCCGTTGATGCGCCCGGATCCGCAGTCGGAATGGCCCGTGGGGACCACAGGCATCTCCGGGCCTCAGCCCGACCCGGCCGGCAAAACCGGTGCGGTCACCGGACCAGCGGTCACAGCGCTAGGTCCGGTCGCGCACCATCGACATCAGCAGCCCGTGGGTCTCCTCGTCGGCGGCGGCCACGAGCCCACGGCCTGACCCGCCGACCGGGGCACCGTCGATCCCGGTGACCACGCAACCGGCAGCCCGGCACAGAGCGATGCCGGCCGCGAAATGAACGCTCCAGGAGAGGTCGCCGCCATCAGTGACATACGCGGCGCGCTTGCCGGCAGCGACCCAGGCCAGCGCCAGCGTCGTGGAGACGACGCGCGGCCGGAAGTTTTCGGCGAACCCGGGATGGGCCAGCAGATCCACGGCGCGGAATCCCGGCGCACTGGGGAACGGCGGATCCAGGTTGACGTCCACCAATCGGGTGGCGGACGTGGGTGCAAGTGAGACGTCGTCGGTCCCGTCACGCCGCCTCCAGGCGGTCTCGCCGTCCGTGAAGAAGACCTCGCCGCTGAACGGGTCGGCCACCGCCGCCGCCCCCTCGCGCAGCGCCACGTTGACGGCCACCAGCATGCTGCCGACGGCGTAGTTCAGCGTGCCGCACAGGGGATCCACCAACCACTGGCGCTCAGCGTCGGTGGCACCCTGCTGTCCACCTTCCTCGCCGAGCACCGCGTCATCGGGCCGCGCGGCACGGATGACCCCGAGGATCGCCTTCTCCGCCTCCACATCGGCGGCGGTGGCGAAGTCCCCGGCACCCTTGTCGATGCGGTTGAGCCGCCGGCCGTACATGGTGCGCACCACGTCGGCCCCGGCCCTCGCCCCGGCTATCGCGACTGCAACATCGTTGGTGCTCGCGGATGAGTTGATCACACCACGCAGAGTACCGAGCCGGGGTTGCCGCCCCGGCAGGCCTTCCCGGTCACCTCAACACCACACAGGCCCGCCGCTGCGGGGCTGCACCCTGCGAGTGCTCAGCGGCGGTTCCGCGGCCGGTCGGACAGTGCCGCCCACATGCCCTCGAACGACGGTCGGAGCGAGCGTTCGACTCCGGTGTGAACGCGCGTCCTCAACCACGGAGGGCATTCTGCGGGGAATGTCTCAGAAAAGGGTGTTCCTGGCCAGTACCGTGGCCTGCGCGCGGCTCTGACAGCCGGTCTTGGCGAGCACATGCGTGATGTGTGTCTTCACGGTGTTGACGCTCACGACGAGACGGTCGGCGATCTCGGAGTTGCTCAGTCCTTCGCCGATGAGTCGCAGTACGTCGCGCTCCCGTGCGGTGAGCTCCCCCAGCCGGGCCAGTTCCTGGTCGTCGGGTCGTCGCACGGTGGCGAGGTGCCCTTCGATGACGCGCCGTGTGACAGCGGGGCTCAACGCGCTGTGCCCGGCGGCCGCCGCACGGATCGCGGCCGTGAGCTCCTCGTACGAACTGTTCTTGAGGAGGAAGCCGGCAGCCCCGGCGGCCAGCGCGGCGTCGACGAACTCGTCCGTGTCGAAGGTGGTCAACATGAGTGCCTGCGTCCGGCCAGGTCCGAGGAGCCGTCTGCGCGCCAGTTCGGCCAGAGCCCACATCCCGTCGCGCCGGGGCATACGGATGTCCATGAGGACCACATCCGGTCTCCGTTCCGCGCACGCGTCGACCGCTTCCTGGCCGTTCGTGGCGGTACCTACCAGGGTGAGGTCGTCCTGGGTCCGGAGAATCGTGGTGAGGCCGGTGCGGATGATCGGTTCGTCGTCCACGACCAGCACGGTGATCCGCTCAGACACCGGCGTTCTCCATCGGCATCGTGGCCACGACGCGGAAGCCGCCGTCGCCTGTTGGTTCCGCGGTCAGTTCGCCGCCCATGGCGTCCACCCGTTCTCGCATGCTGACCAGCCCCAGCCCGGTCCCCGCACCTCTCGTACCGGGATGTACGGCCCGGAAGTTCACCACTTCGAGACGGAGCCGATCCCTGTCACCCTCGACCGTGAGCCGGATCGCCGCTCCCGGCGCGTGACGCCGGGCATTGGTGAGCGACTCCTGGATGACGCGATAGCCGACCAGTTGCAACGGCCTCGGCAGTACGTCCAGTTCGGCCCGGATCCGTACGTCGACCGTCCCGCCCGCGGCCCGATGGATGTCCAGCAGCGCGCCCAGTTCCCCGAACCCGGGTATGGGCTGCAGGGAATCGAGGTCGGAGGGGTCTCGTAACATCCGCAGCAGATCACGGAGTTCGCCCCCGGTCTGTCTGCCCGCCGCGGCCAGCCCGTCCACCTGCGCGTGCGCCCAGCCGGGAAGTTCCTCGCGCCGCGCGCGCAGGGCCTCGGCGTGGATGACCAGCAGGGTGAGCGAGTGCGCGACCACGTCGTGCATCTCGCGTGCGATCCGCAACCTCTCCTGCTGCGCGGCCTGTTCCGCCCGCAGGTGCTGTTCACGGGTCGCATCCGCCGCCCGTTGCTCCGCCGCGTCGTGCAGGGCGCGGCGGGTACGGGTCGCGTATCCCATGGCCCAGACGAGCGGCATCGGCGCCAGGACCGCGAGGACGTCGAACCCGCCGTGGTATTCGCTCTCGGTGCCCGCGCTGTGGTTCACCCACAAGCCGATGAGGACCACCGTGATGCCGCCGAGCGCAGCCCGCACCGTGCGCCGGGTGTCCCCGCAGTCGCTGCCCAGGCTGTAGAGGGCCACGCCCAGTGGCAGCACGTCCAGTGGTGACGACCTGTGTCCCACGGCGGCGCCGGTCACGACCGTCACGGTCAACGTGGCGACGATCACGAGCGTGGCCGTGGCCGGAAGCCGCCGCCGCACCAGCAGGGCACCTGCGGCCACGACCCCGTACCCCGCCAGGAGAGCCCATGCCGTGAAGGACGGGTCCGTGCTGGGCTGCGACAGCGCGAGCGGCAGCAGCACCATGGCGATCAGGCCCAAGTCGAAGCACCACACCCGCAGTTGGAGACGATCTGCATCCACCCGCCGCACTCTAGGACGCACGCACGGCTCCCACCTCATACCCCGGGACTACTTCCGCCGCGTGGGGGACCACATCCAACGGGCGCGAGAACACGGCCGTGGCTCCCCAGGCTCGGCGCGGCGCACCGGTGTTCTCCCAGCGGGTTCCGGCATCCCGGCGCGGATGCCCGCACCTGCCTCCAAAACCCGCGCCGAATAGCTCACTTGGCCGTCCGCGTGTCCGCGGCGGGCGTCGTCACCTCGTGGGGTGACCTGGCCCGGTCCCTGGGGTGGAGAGCCGGGCCGCCAGGTTGGTAGCGCGGTACGACGAGCGGCGCGGTCCCCCTCCCTAGCTTTGTCGACGGCTCCGCGGCGGGTTGCCGCGGGCGAGTCGCGGAGGGGCACGTATCCATGAAGAAGAACCGCACGACGACAAGAGGGCGCGGATTCGCCGCTCGCGCCGGAGCGTGGAGCGCGAGCCATCGTTGGTCCGCCCTCGGCGTCTGGCTGCTGTTCGTCGTCCTCGCCATGGGCCTCGGTTCGGCAACGGGGCGGGTGGATGTGCGGCAGAGCAGCATGCTCCGTGGCGAGACCGGTCAGGCGGCGCGCATCGTCGAGGACGCGGGGATCGACGAACCCGCCACCGAGACCGTATTGGTCCAGGCGCGGAGCGGGCGCGGCGGATCTCGGGATCCAGGGTTCCGCGCCACGGTGGAGCAGGTCATGGAGGCCGTCCGCGCGACCGGTGCCGTCACCCATGTGACCTCGCCGTACACCACGGGGACGATCTCCAAGGACGGCCGCAGCGCGCTGGTGCGGTTCGACATGCGCGGCGACGCCGACACCGCCGGGGACCGGGTGACATCCGTTCTGAAGGCCGTCGGGAAGGTGCGCGGGGATCACCCGGACCTACGGGTCGAGGAGATCGGCGCCGCCAGTATGAGCAAGGCGTACGACGACGCCTACGGCAGGGACTTCCACCGGGCCGAGTACTCCGCGGTGCCGGTGGCGCTGGGCATTCTGCTGATCGCCTTCGGCGCGGTGGTGGCCGCGCTGCTCCCGGTGGCGCTGGCGCTCACCGCGATCGTCGCCACCATGGGCCTGATGGGCCTCGTCAGCCACCTCCAGCCGATGAGCGACACCGCCAATTCGGTGATGCTGCTGGTCGGACTCGCTGTCGGCGTCGACTACTGCCTGTTCTACCTGCGCCGGGAACGCGAGGAGCGGGAGGCGGGCCGGGACGCCGGTACGGCACTGATGATCGCGGCGGCGACCAGCGGACGCGCCGTGATGGTCTCCGGGGTGACGGTGTGCGTGGCGATGGCCGGCCTGCTGTTCACCGGGATCGCCGACTTCCAAGCGATGGGACTGGCGTCGCTGATGGTCGTCGCGGTCGCCGTGGTGGGCTCGGTGACGGTGCTGCCCGCGCTGTTGTCACTCCTCGGCGAGAGGGTCGAAAACGGCCGAGTCCCTTTCCTTCACCCCGAGAAGCGGCGTACCAGGCGGCCCGTGGGCGAGGGCAGCAGGGTATGGCGGAAGGTTCTGGGTGTGGTGCTCGCGAAGCCGGCGGTGTCGCTGGTGGCGGCGGCCGGAGCCCTGTTCGTGATCGCGTCACCCGCGCTGGGAATGAAGACCCAGCAGCTCACGCTGGACCAGGAGTTCGGCGACCGGCTGCCCATCGTGGCCACCTACAGGCACGTCAACGCGGCGTTCCCCGGCGGTTCCGAGCCCGCCCAGGTGGTCGTGAGAGCCCACGATGTCGCCGCTCCCGAAGTCACCGCCGCGATCGAGGACTTCCGCCGCCGCGCGGTGTCGTCCGGCGCGTCCGGCGGGCCCGTCGACGTGGTGGTGCACAGGGAGCAGAACGTGGCGGTGCTGACGGTGCCGCTGGTCGGCGGCTCCGATCTCGACGAGGCGGGGCACAGTCTGGACGTGCTGCGTGACGACGTACGGCCCGCGACGCTCGGCCGGACCGCGGGGGTCGAGGCCCCGGTGACCGGCCAGGTGGCGGGGTCGAAGGACTTCAATGACCAGTTGGCCGGCTCTGTCGCGCCGGTCCTCGCCTTCGTGGTCGTCTTCGCCTTCCTGCTCATGCTGCTCTCGTTCCGGTCACTGACGCTGGCCATCACCTCCATCCTGCTGAACCTGCTGTCGGTGGGGGCGGCGTACGGGACGCTGGTAGCGGTGTTCCAGCACGGCTGGGGCGCGTCCCTGGTGGGTGCCGAGGGCGTCGGCGCGATCGTCGCCTGGCTGCCCCTGTTCCTGTTCGTGATCCTCTTCGGCCTCTCGATGGACTACCACGTGTTCGTGGTCTCCCGGATCAAGGAGGCGCGGACGCGTGGCCTGAGCACCAAGGACGCGATCACCCGGGGCGTGGTCACCACGGCGGGCGTCGTCACCGGCGCGGCGGCCATCATGGTCGCGGTGTTCGCCATTTTCGGTACGTTGTCCATGCAGTCCATGAAGCAGATGGGCGTCGGCCTGGCCGCGGCGGTCCTCATCGACGCGACCGTCATCCGGGGGGTCCTGTTGCCCGCGGTGATGGCGCTGCTCGGCGAGCGCAATTGGTACCTGCCGCGCTGGCTGCGGTGGCTGCCGGACCTGGACCACGACGTGATCGCCCTCGCACCTGACCAGGAGCCGTCGCCCGACGTGGCGGTGCCCGCGCGAGGTTGAGGGAGGGCGCGCCGGTGCGGCAGTCACGGGAGGCCGGTGCGTGCCGTCCTTCCGGATCACCAGGCCGCACCCGTCCGTAGCGGAAAATGTCTGCCAGGCCGCTCCGTCTGTCGTACGATGGAACCACCGACGCGGGGTGGAGCAGCTCGGTAGCTCGCTGGGCTCATAACCCAGAGGTCGCAGGTTCAAATCCTGCTCCCGCTACGAAAACCCGGCCCCCCGACTTCGTGTCGGGGGGCCGGGGCTGTTTGTGGCGCCGCTGCACCATCGGAAGTGGAACACGCACGTCACCGACAAGCAGCTCAACCTGCCGGTGGCCAGGACTAGCGCCGTCTGTACCCGCCCGCGGCATCCGGACGACGGGAGCCGCAGGAACGCGCGGGCGTCATCGAGGGCGCCGAGTGCCGGCCCGTACACGTCCGACGAGTCCCCTTCCGCGCGCCGCCGACGTCTCCGCCGGCGCCAGGGCCTGATCGCTGAGTCACCGGCCGGGCGGGTTCGCCGGGTTGGCGGTCGGTGGTCGGTTCGAGCCCTGTGTCATTTCCGCCAGAACAGGTGGTGCGCGACGCCGCTGGCGCTGGGCACGATCTCCAGGTGGAATCGGTCGAGCAGTTCGTCGGGTGTTTTCCAGAGCCGGATCCCGGAACCGAGTTCCACCGGCGCGACCGCCACGTGCAGGGTGTCGACGAGGTCGGCATCAAGGAACTGCCGGATCGTGCTGACCCCGCCGCCGAGGCGGACGTCCTTGCCCTGCGCCGCCTTCCGCGCCCGTTCGAGGACCGTGCCGGGGTCGTCGTCGACAAAGTGGAACGTGGTGTCGGAGAGCGTGATCGCCGGGCGAATGTGGTGGGTCATGACGAACACAGGGGTGTGGAACGGGGGCTCCTCCCCCCACCAACCGAGCCAGTCATGGTCGAGCCAGGGCCCGCGCTGGGGGCCGAACTTGTTGCGGCCCATGATCTCGGCGCCGATGTTGTGTGCGAAGTCCCGCGTGAAGTAGTCGTCAAGGCCCCGGCTCCCACCGGGGTCCGTGCGCATGGGCCAGCTGGCGGTGGCACCGGCCCAGGCGAACAGCCGCTCGGGATGGGCGTGCCCGAACGGGCTCTCGAGGGTCTGGTGCTCACCGGCACCGATACCGTCCCTTGAGACGTTGAAATTCATCACTCGCAGTAGCTGTTCCACGTGTCTCCTCGTCAGGTCCTGTCGCGTCCTTGTGTGGCGAGGTGCCCCACATCAGTACGTCGAACGGCACTCGGCCGGATCGACGGCCGCTGATGGTTTTTTTCAAGACGCGCACGGATGGACAGTTCACCCCGCGACCCGCCTGATCACCCACCGACACGTCCAATGCCGCGGCCAGGGTTTCCCCAGGGTGCCGCGGGCGCCCGTGTGGGGCGAGGCTGTAGCGCCGACGGGACCCTGAGGGATGGGGATGGGCCGGTCCGTGTGGACCGGCCCATCCCTTCTTCGCCGCTCTGATCCGTTCCGGAGCGGTATCGGTGCGCGAGTGCGATCAGCCAGGGATCAGTACGCTTCCTCTCCCTGGCCCAGTCCGAGCCCGGTGGTCCAGGAGGTGAACGAGACGCCTGCCTGGTAGATCTCGCTGACGCCCGGCGTGTAGAAATACGTGCCGCGGCTGCTGTGGTCGGGCATGCTCAGCGTCATGGAGCTGACCTTGAGGGTGTGCTCGGCCGCGTCGGGGATGTTGTAGATCGCGGTGGTGTGCAGCGGGGAGTCGGGCCTCAGTACGAGGGTGCCGCCTCGGCCGTTGACAGTGACCGGGATGGGCTTGTCCTCGTCGGGAGAGCCCTTGACGGTGATCAGCGGTGTGTCCTTGAGCGTGCAGACCACACCGTCATGGGCGAGCAGCGTCAGGTCGAAACTGCGCCGGCTGAGGCTGGCGGTGTAGCCACCGAAGTAGAACGAGACGTCGTCCGTGGTGCACGGACGGGGTGCCGCCGCCTTCGCCGCCTTCGCGGGCGCCTGCCGCGCGGTGGTCCTGCCGGCCGCCGCGCTGTCGCCGATGGTCGCGTTCGCCACCGCCGTACCGCTCAGGACGATGGCGGCGACGGCTGCCCCGACAGCCGCCGCACGGGAGTTGAGACGCATGAGGTACCTCCACAACACTTAGGGAATCCGTGGCCGACGTGGCCTGGGGGAACGGCCCGGTCAGAACGCGCCGAGGCCGTGCGGGACGCCGAGACCTGTCGGTCCGTCCCAGCCCGGACCCGCGTTGCACAGGGCGGTGCTGATGCCGGGATACGAGGCGCACTGGTGGTAGGCCTCGTTGTTGCCGGCCGTGACGTCCGTGAAGTCGGCCTTCGGGGCGCGGTAGAGACTCCCGGGACCGTCGACCGCCGAGAGGTGGCCGGCGCGGGCGAACAACCCGGCCACGTAGGGCGCCGACGCGCTGGTGCCTCCGGTCACGACCCAGTTGTAGGGGTCGTCGCCGCTGGGCGCGTAGGTGTCGTACACGGCCACACCGGTGGCAGGATCGGCGTCCGCGGAGATGTCGGACGCTGCCCGGTGGCCGCCGCAGGCCGATGTGACCGAGGACGGCTGCCCGGTGGCGGCGGGAAACGCCTGTTCGCAACCGCTGCCCGCGGCGTACCAGGCGGTGGCCTTCCCTCCGTCCGCGGGCAGACTGACACCGCCCACGCTGATCACGGAGGGCAGCGCGGACGGCCAGGACTGGTGAACGCCGCCGTTGAAGCCCGCGTCGCCCGTGGAGGCGGTGATGGCTACGCCCTTGTGGTCCAGTGCGGTGCGTCGGGTGCCGTGCGTGTTCTGGACATCGGCGCTGTAGCCGTAGCTGACGCTGACCGCCGACGCGCCCTCGCCCACGGCGGTGTTCACCGCTCGGGCGAAGTCGGCGGTGGAGACGTCGTTGTCGTCCTGGGCGTCCTGCCACGGAATGGAGATCTCGAGAAGGCGGCAGGAGGGGCAGGCCGCGGAGGCCATGTCGAGATCGAGTGCCGTCTCGAGCGCGACCTGCTCCTCCAGGTACCGGCCCTGGGTCCCGGTCTGCGGGGCCGGCTGCTTGCCCCCGTCGTAGTTCCTCAGCGTGAGACAGCCGGAGGCCGTGGTGCAGGCCGGCAGTCCGAACGTCTTGCGGTAGGCGGCGAGATCCTTCTCCAGTGTCGGATAGACACCAGCGTCGATGATGGCGATGGTCCGTGTGCTCCGGGAGGTGGCGGGCAGCCCGTAGGCCGCCCCCAGTTCGGCCGGGCCGTAGCCGGCCGGTGCGGGCGACCGCAACGGCGTCTTCCCGTCCGCGTCCTCGGTGACGACCTTCGCGTGACACCGTGGGCAGACAGCCCGTGCCCCGTGGTGGTCGAGCAGCGTTCCGTCCTTCACCTCCTGGTGCAGACGGGCGACACTCTCACCGGAACTCGCTGTTCCGGTCAGTCGCACGACAGGGGGTTGGGGCGTGCCCGCGTCCGCTGCGGCGGGCACGGCCGCCGACGACGACGTATTCGCCGTGAGCATGGCGCACACCAGCACGGTGACCGCTGCTGCCACCCCTGCCACCCGACGTCTCCCGGGCACGCTTCCCGCCCATATCCATCCTCGTCGTCTCACATGCACTCGATCCACTCGGTGGGTACACGGTCCGCCACATGTCGAAGGACGAACCACTGACAACCCGTTAACGGAGTTGCCCACGAGCACAGTTCACGGTTCACCGGTGTCATTTTGTGCAGCGCGGACTTTGGGCCGGCCACGCTGCTCCGGGCGAGGACATGATCGATCAGCCGGCAGGCGCGCACAGGTCCTGGGGGTTCGGCTCGGCGGACCGGTGGGGACTCGACCAGCGAACCGGCATCATCACCTGGACGTTCCCCGACAGGACTGCCGGCGCGCCTGCGCGGATCCTCGGCAGCCACAGCCCGTCGTCGGAATCCTGGCTGCGGGCTTGGGCCGACGTGAGCGTCCCGCCCGGGACGAGTCGCGACGCGCGCACCGTTCGCGACGGGGCCCTGGCCAATGGCCACCCCGCTCTCGCGGAGCCGAAGGCCGAGGCCGACGAGCAGAAGGCAGCCGCTCTCGCGGCACTGGCGGTCCGGAGCGACGGGCTTCTGTCGAGGGCCCGGTAACGGGTCGAACGCGATCATCACCTTCGGACCGGTCACCCTGACCACCCGCGACGGCAGCACCTCGACGTGCAGGATCGATGTCGGCGGGCAAGGGCCGAGGCGGCGGCAGCGGCAGCGGCAGCGGCAGCGGCAGCGGCAGCGGCAGCGGCAGCGGCAATGATCAACTTGCCGGATTTCGCGCTTCCCTGCCCCGATTCTGTTCATAGAACGCCGATTTTCGGTCACAATCCGGCCAAGCCCGCTCCCCTGCCACTGACCCCGCCGCATCCGATCTGACAAGATCACCGAGGGTCTGGGTCATGGAGACGACGGAGTTTCGGGGGAAGCCGGGTGACGACGTACGGGGTGCGTTCGGGGCGTGCCACGCTCGTCCTCGTGAGGGCGCGCGCGCATCGCCTGCTGATCACCGCCGCGCTCGTCACCGTCCTGCTGACCACGTCCGTGCTGGCGGCCCTGGCCGCCTACTCGACCGCGATCGGCGACGCGGCCCTGCGCCACTCGCTCACCGAGCCGCGCAACGCCGCCGATGCCGCGCTGGTCGTCAAGGCCGAGGTAACGACCGGCGCCCGCCGGGCCGTCGACACCGCCGTTCGCGACGGAGCGCGCCGGACCTTCGACGGGCTGCCGGTGACCGTGCGGACACTGGTGCGCTCCGGCCCGTACGCCCTGCCCGCGAGCACGCGCGCCTCGACCGCCCGGCGCGGCGACGACCCCGACCTCACGCACTTCGCGGCGCTCGACTCCACCCAGGTGCGGCTCAGCGAGGGGCGTATGCCCCGCGCGGGCACGCGGGACGTCGAGGTGGCGTTGCCCGAGACCGCCGCGCGGCGGCTGCGGCTGGCGCCGGGCGCCCGTCTCACCGTCACCGACCGGCTCGACGGACCAGCCGTGCGGATCCTCGTCACCGGCGTGTACCGGCCCGCCGACCCCGCCTCCACCTACTGGCTGCTGGACGAACTGGGCGGCAGGGGCGTACGGACCTCCGCCTTCACCACGTACGGCCCCTTGCTGACGGCGCCCTCCGTCGTCACCGGCGGCCGGCTGAGCCTCGGACCGTCGGCGTGGCTCGCCGGCGCCGACTTCACGCGCCTCACCGCCGACCGCGTCGACGCCCTGCGCACCGCCGCGCGCACCGGGCCGTCCACCCTTCTCAGACTGCCCACCGGGGACAGCGGCAAGGGCGGTACGACCGGCAGGGCGACCGCGCGCACCGCCCTCCCCGACGCCCTCGACCGGGTCGAGCGCTCCCTGCTCGTCTCCCGCTCCACCCTGCTGATAGTCGCCCTCCAGCTCGCCCTGCTCGCCGCCTGCGCGCTGCTGCTCGTGGCCCGGCTGCTGGCTGCCGAACGCACCGGCGAGACCCGGCTGTTGCGCGCTCGCGGCGCCTCCCGCGCCGCCCTCGCCGGCCTCGCCGCCCGGGAGGCCCTCCTGCTGGCCGTGCCCGCGCTGCTGATCGCCCCGTGGCTGGCCGGCCCGCTGATCCGGCTGCTGGCCGAACAGGGGGCGCTGGCCCGGATCGGACTGGAGCTGGAGGTGCCGGCCGGCGGACAGCCCGGGGTGTGGCTGACGGCGGCCGGCGTGGCGCTGGGGTGCGCGCTGGCGGTGACCCTCCCGGCGGTCGCGTCGACCGGGTTCCGCACGTCCCGCGCCCGCGCCCTGTCCGCTCCCCTGCGGGCAGGGGCGGACCTCGGGCTGGTGGCGGTGGCCGGGGTCGCCTACTGGCAACTGAACCGCCGTACGTCGGGCGCGGTGAGCGCGGACCTGACCGGTGCCTGGGGAATCGACCCGCTGCTGGTCGCCGCGCCCGCCCTCGCGCTGCTGGCCGGCGCGGTCCTGACCCTGCGCCTGCTGCCGGTCGCCGCCCGGCTCGTCGAGCGCCGTACGACGGGCGGGCAGGGCCTGGCCCCGGCGCTGACCGGCTGGCAGCTCAGCCGGCGCCCGGGACGCGGCGCAGGTCCCGTACTGCTGCTCGTCCTGGCCGTCGCGCTCGGTGTACTGGCGATCGGACAGGGCTCCTCGTGGGAACGCTCGCAGGACGACCAGGCCGACTTCGCGGCGGGCGCGCCGGTACGGGTCATGGGCAACGGCCCCGGCGAGCTCGGCCGCACACAGGATTACGGGGCCGTGCCCCACGTGCGTGAGGCCGTCCCCGCCGTACGGACGACCCTGCCGCTGTCCGGGGGCCGCACGGCGACGGTGCTGGCGCTGGACACCGCGCACGCGGCGGACACCGTCCTGCTGCGCCCCGACCTGGCGCCCGCCCCGGCGAAGCAGCTGCTGGCGGGGCTGGTTCCGTCCGGTGAGTCGGTGGGCGCGCACGTTCCCGCGGGAGCGACCCGGCTGAAGCTGACGGCGACGCTGCTCAGTTCGGTGCGCGGCACGGATGGCGCGGCGACCGTGACCCAGACGCTGGAGGACGATCACGGCGTCCCCTACCAGTTGCCGTCCGGCGACCTCCCCGTCGACGGGCGCGCCCACACCCTCACTGTTGAACTCCCGCGCGAACACGGGCCGTTGGAACTCACCGGGGTACAGCTCGTACTGCCCGTACCGCCCCGCCACGCCGAACAGCACACCCTGACCCTCGACGCCCTGACCGCGACGACCGCCACCGGCACGGCACAGCGGGTGCCCCTGCCGGCGGCGTCCTGGACTGCGGTCTCCGACACCTACGGCGAGGGCGCGGCCGCCCCCGGAACCGCGCCGACCCGCCCGCGCGTCCGCCCCGCCGCGCACCCGACCGTGGTGTACGACACGGGTTACGTCCCGTCCGACCAGTCCTGGCTCACCCCGTCGCTGGCGCTGCGTATGCAGGTGGCGCAGCCCAGGACCACCGCGGTGGCCGCCCTCGCCACCGACCGTTTCCTCGCCTCCGGCGGCGCCCGCCCCGGTCAGACGTTGGACCTCACCTTCGAGGGGCAGAACGTGCCCGTGCGCATCGTGCGTGCCGTGCGGCAGCTGCCGACGGCCCAGGGCGGCGGCGAGTCGGACGGCGGCGCCGTGCTCGTCGATCTGCACGCTGTGAACCGGGTCCTCCAGGCGCGTTACGGGGCCGCCGTCGGGCCCACGGAGTGGTGGCTGCGGCCGGACTCGCCGTCGGACACCGCGGGCATCGCCTCCGCCCTGCGCGCCCGACCCGACCTCGATCCCGGGCACGTCGTCGTGCGCGACGAGATCGCCGCCGAGCTGCGCGACGACCCGTTCGGCGCCGCCCCGCAGGCCGCGTTCACCGCGGCGGCCGGCGCGGCGGCGGTCCTGGCCGCGCTCGGGTTCGCGGTCAGCGCGGCCGGAGCGCTGCGGGAGCGGAACGCCGAGTTCGCGATCCTGCGTGCCCTGGGCGCCTCACGCCGCCGGCTGGCCGGTGCCGTCGCCGCCGAGCACGGCGTGCTCGTCGCGCTGGCGCTGGCCGTGGGTACGGGCCTGGGCGTCGCCCTGACCCGAGCGGTGCTGCCGCTCATCGTCCTGACCGGCGTGGCCACCCGCCCGGTGCCGGATCTGCTGGTGGAACTGCCGCCGCTGCGGGTGGCCGCCCTGCTGGCGGCCGTGGCCGCCGTCCCGGTCGTCGTCGTGGCGCTGCTGGCGGTGCGACAGGCCGATCCGGCGCGGGTACTGCGGGAGGGGACGTGACATGGTGAACCCGTTCAGGCGTGTGGACCGCGCCCCCGCTCCCTGGGTCCGCACCCGGCTGCGGTCGGCGCCCGGGGCTTCCCTCTTCCTCGCGCTGCTGGTGGTGCTGACCGCCTGTCTGGCCGCCGCGTTCCCGCGCGCGCTGGAGCGGTACGAGGACGCGGGCCTGCGCCACGCCGTCGAGCAGGTGTCCCCCTCCCGGAGCGTCGTCAGTCTGTCCGCCCCGGCTCCCCTGCCGAGTCTGTCGCAGGACCTGCGCGAGCGAGCACTGCGTCCCGCCTCTGTGAAGAGCCAGTACGACAGCATCCTCGGCACGGTCCGGCGCCCCTTCGTCCCCGACCGGAACCAGTCGTCGTACGGCGTGACCACCACCGTCAACCAACTGGTGCCCGACCCCTGGCTGCCCCGGCCGGACGCACTGCCGGCCCAGGTCGCCCTCGTCGCACCGGCAGGTCTCGCCGGTCACGCCCGGCTGAGCGAGGGCCGTCTGCCCCGCGCGTCCGGCACGGTCACCACCACGACGCCGGAGGTGGAGGCGGCGGTCACCACCGACACCGCCGGGATCCTGCACATCAAGGTGGGGTCGGTCCTGCACGTCCCCGGAGCGGGCCGCGGCCCGCTCGCCGTCCGGGTCACCGGGATCGTCGCCCCGCGCGAGCGCGACGGTGCCTACTGGGCGACGGACCCGCTGCTGCGTACGCCCGTGCTGAAGCGGATAACGCCCGCCGACCCGTACTCGGCTCGGTACTGGCTCGGCGCCGTGCTGCTGCCACCCGAGGCGGCCCCCGCGCTCCTGGGCACCGAGGGGCGGCCCAACCGCTACTGGCGGCTGGCCCCCTCCCCGGACGCCCTTCACCACCGTGACCTGGGCGCGCTCCAGTCCGCGCTCGCGTCCCTGGTGTCGGGTCCCGGCCTCCACCAGGTGAGCACGGTCACCGGGTCCCTCACGGAGGCCGACACCGGCCTCGACGACGTACTCGCCTCCTACTCCCACCTGTTCTCCGGCGTCTCGGCGCTGATCTCGGTCGCGGCGTTCGGCAGCGGGACGGTCGCCGCCGTCGTCCTGGCGATGGCGGCGGGCCTGTCCGCCGACCGCCGCCGCACCGAACTGGCCCTGCTGCGCGCCCGCGGCGCCTCATTGCCGGGCCTCACCGCCCGTCTGCTCGCGGAGACTGCGGTGATCGCCGTCCCGGCGGGGACGGTCGGCCTGGCCGTGGCCGTGTGGGCCCTCCCCGGCGCCCGGGCCCTTCCCGCCGCACTGGCCGCCCTCGCGGTCACGGTCGTCGCCTGCGTCGCTCTGCCCCTGCGCGCGGCGGGCGCCCACCGGCTCGTCCGCAGCTCCGTGCTGCGCCAGGACGTGACATCGGTACGACCGTCCCGGCGCCGAACGGTCGCGGAGCTGACGCTGGTGACGGTGGCCGCCGGCGCGTTGGTGACCCTGCGCCGGCAGGGTACGTCCGGCGGCTCCGGCAATCAGCTGATCTCGGCGGCGCCCGTACTGGTGGGAGTCATCGCCGCGCTGCTGCTGGTCCGCGTCTACCCGCTTCCCCTGCGTGGCATGGCCGGTCCCGCCGGGCGGCTGCGCGGTGTGGTGAGCCATCTGTCCCTGGCCCGGGCGGGCCGCGGTTCCGCGTCCGCGGTACTGCCGCTGCTCGCTCTGCTCACCGCTCTGACCACGGCCTCGTTCGGCGGCTCGGTCCTCGCGGGTATCGGCGAGGCACGGGACCACTCGGCGCTCCTCGCCGTCCGTGCCGACGCCCGGCTGGAGTCGGCGATGGATCCCTTGCCCGCGGGGCTGACCGACCGGGTGCGCCGTGTCTCCGGTGTGCGGGACGTGACGGCGGTGAGCGTCGACTACCGGGCGAGGCCGAACGACGGACGCCAGACGGTGCCGGTGGTGGGCGTGGATCCCGGTGACTACGCGGGGCTGACGAGACGGACGGGGCTCGGAGCCTTCCCCGAGGGAGTGCTGAGGACGGGCCGCGGAAACCTGGGTTCCGGCGCCGTGCTGCCCGCCGTGGCCTCTCCTGGCGTGGCTCACACCTACGGCTCCGCCCCGTTCCCCGTCGGCATGGTGGACGGCAGCATCGTCAGGGTCCGCATCATCGCCGTCCGGGACATCACCCCGGCCGTGCTGGGCGCCGACTTCCTGGTGGTGGATCGCGCCGGTCTCAGCGCCACGGCCGTCAAGCCGACGACCCTGCTGGTGACGGGCCCGGAAGCGGACGGCCGTGTCCTGCGTGAGGCGGCCGGTAACGCGGTGTCGGTCCGCCTCCGCGCGGAGGAGAGAGCCCGGTACGTCGACTCCCCTCTCCAGACCGGCGTGACGCACCTGTACACGGCGGCGGTGGCGGCGGGTGCCGGCTACGCCGTACTCGCGCTGCTCCTGTCACTCCTGCGCGCCGCTCCCGAACGCATCGCGCTGCTCGCACGCCTGCGCACCATGGGCCTCACCCGTCCGCAGGGCCGCCGCCTGCTCGTCCTGGAGTCCCTGCCCCAGGCCGTGCTCGCCGCGGTCGGCGGTGTCCTGACCGGCTGGGCCGCGATCCACCTGCTCTCCCCCGGCATGGACCTGACCGCCGTTGCCCTGCCGCCCTCGCTCGCGCCCCTGGAGCAGACCCCGCTGCACACCGACGCCTGGTCGCTGGCCGTGCCGGCGCTGACCGTGGTGGCGGTGACGGTGGGAATCGCCGGCGTGCAGGCGTGGTGGGCGGGGAGGAGAGGAGCGGTACGGGAGTTGAGGGCAGGTGACACAGGGTGAGGCGAGCAGCACGTGCCGTCTCGGGCGGCCCCGGCGGCAGGGCCCGGTGGCTCCGGCGTCAGGCTCTGGGGCGTCGGCGCCTCAGGTCATGGCACCGGACTCCGGAGGCTCCGGCGACGCCGGTCCCTGTCCCCGGCCGCCCCGGCACCGCTCCGGTGGCCCCCGGCCGCCCCGGCGCGCACCGGGCCGGCCGCGCACCCCTTGACCAAGGAGCCCGATGACGATGACGACGAATCCCACCCTCGCCGAACTGACCGACAAGGCGACCGCCACCCGCGCTCGGCCCGCTTATGGACACGACGCTCTCATCGCCTGCGACCGTCTGGTGCGAATCTTCTCGGCGGACGGCGTGGAGGTGCAGGCACTCCAGGGTCTCGACCTGCTCGTCCGCAAGGGCGAACTGATGGCTCTGGTGGGCGCGTCGGGCAGCGGCAAGTCCACCCTGATGAACATCCTGGCCAGCCTGGACACGCCCACCGCCGGAGCGGCCCAGGTCGCCGGCCACAACCTGCTGGCCATGACCGCGAAGGACCGCCTCCACTACCGGCGCAAGGTGGTCGGCTTCATCTGGCAGCAGACCTCCCGCAACCTGCTTCCGTATCTCACCGCGGCCCAGAACGTCGCCCTGCCCCTCCAGTTCGCGGGCGGCCGCCGCCGCTCCCGGGCCCGCGCCGAACGTGCCCTGGAACTGCTGGAGTTGCTCCGGGTCGCCGATTGCAGGGACCGCCGCCCGCATGAGATGTCCGGCGGTCAGCAGCAGCGGGTCGCCATCGCCGTGGCCCTCGCCTGCGACCCGGCGGTGCTGCTCGCCGACGAACCCACCGGCGAACTCGACTCCCACACCGCCCAGCAGATCTTCGCCGCCTTCCGCACGGCGAACGAGGAGTTGGGCACGACGATCGTCATCGTCACCCATGACCGCGCCGTGGCGGGCGAGGTGCGCCGCACGGTCGCCATCCGTGACGGCCGCACCTCCACGGAGGTCCTGCGCCGGAGCGAGGTCGACGAGACCACCGGCCACGAGACGCTGGTGGCCCGCGAGTACGCGATGCTCGACCGGGCCGGCCGGCTCCAGTTGCCCGCCGAGTACACGGGGGCGCTGGGCATGCGCGACCGGGTGGCGCTGGATCTGGAGGAGGACCACATCACCGTATGGCCGGACGACAGCGGACACGACTGATCGCCGGCTGTGACCGAACAGCAGGGACGCGGGCCGCTCACCCCGCCTCGGTGGCACGGTCGACGGTGAACCCGCCGGTCCTGATCAGCGGGTCGCCCTCTTCCCCAAGGCGCCGGCCTCGTGCTCGACGATCCCGGCCCGGGTGCCGAGGAGCAGCCCCGGGGACTTCCGCGCCGCGAGCCGGACCGGTGACGGCTGGGCCTACTCCCCCGTCACGTCCCGTATCTCTCCATCGCGCATTTCGAGGACCCGGTCGGCCAGGTCGAGCAGCGTCGCGTCGTGCGTGGCCACCAGGGCGGTGACCTGTTCGCTGCGCACGACCGCCCGCAGCAGTTCCATCACGGCATGGCCGGTCTCGGCGTCCAGCTGGCCGGTGGGCTCGTCGGCGATCAGCAACGAGGGGCTGTTGGCCAGGGCGCGGGCGATGGCGACCCGCTGCTGTTGGCCGCCGGAGAGCTCGCCGGGCCGCTGCGCCGCGTGGTCGGCGAGGCCCACCAGGGACAGCAGCAGCTCGACCCGCTCCTCGCGCTCCCGCACGTCGGCCCGGCGCAAGCGCATCGGCACACCCACGTTCTCCGCGGCCGTCAGGATCGGGATGAGGCCGAAGGACTGGAAGACGAAGCCGATACGGTCCCGGCGCAGCGCCAGCAGGCCGTCCTCGCCGAGCTCCGACAGGTCCATGCCCTCCACGGTGACCCGGCCACGGTCCGGGGCGTCAAGTCCGCCGACGATGTTCAGCAGGGTGGTCTTCCCTGAACCCGAACGCCCCTTGAGCGCGATGAGCTCACCACGAGGGATGTCGAAGGAGACGCCGCGCAGAGCGTGGACGGCGGCGGCTCCCTGACCGTGCGACTTGTGGATGTCCTCGACGCGCACCATGGCCCCTGTGACGACCTGGCTCATGTGTTCTCCCTTGATCCCCGTGGGCCAGGCATCAGTATCGCCGCCTTCGGCCCGGCCCTCAACGCTTCTGAGGACCTTCATGGGACACGGGTGGGCCGAGGCCACGAAGTTCCGCCGGTGTCCCGAGCCCGCCCAGGGCGATCCATTCCGGGATTGCGCTCTGGATCGTGAGTTCGCAGCTCGGGGGGGTGCTGTGCCGACGTAGGTAGGAATATGGATCACTGTGCCGTCTTCGGCTGGGAGTGCCCGTGGTGGAGGCTGGTTCCCGGTCCGGCGCCGGACGCGCAAGGTCTCGCTGAGTCCGCGTGGGCCGGTGCGGGCGCAGGGGCATGGCGCTCATCCCCGTGAAACCGACGTCCTGCCGCCCCGCGGGCTCCCGTGGGAATCCCGTCGGCCAACTCCATCTGCCGGCCGGGGCGTGTTGATCAGAGGGAGGTGCCGGGACGACTCCCGGACGAGCGGGGCATCGGCAGTCACGAGGTGGTCCTGCGGATGCAACTTCCCGACAGGGCGTGGACTTCACGCGCCCCGTTCACCACGGCTCCCCCGCCGACTCCAGCGGAGTCACGCGGTGCACCGCCTACGGGACTGGAGTGGCGGGACCTCTTCCCGCCCCGTACACAGAGCTGACCGCCGCCACCGATGCCACCGATGCCGTCGCTTCGACGGCCGGCGCGAGAGTCGCGGCGCGGGCGCTGCGGGTGTGATGGGCGGCGGCCGTCTCGCCGGTCACGCGGTGTCCCGGGTGTCGTCGTCGAGCTGGTCGAGGACGCGCTGCTCCGCGTCGCGGAGTATGGTGCGCGCGGCCGGGGGCCGGGTGCAGTCGGCCCCGTGTGCGGCACCTTCGGAGGACTTCCAGATCCGGCAGCAGGGACCAGGGAGCGGTGCGGGGCCCCGGGTGGCCAGCTCGGCACGCTCCGCCTCGATGCGGGCTCGGCGTTCCCGGCCGTGGCGTGCGCGGCGTTCCCGGATGGCGCCCGGGACCAGAACCAGCGCGAGGGCCCAGAACACACCGGTCTCCCACCACAGATGGTGGAAGGCGGTGACGGCGCCCGCGGTGGTGAGGACGGTGGCGCCCAGGGCGCGGGCGGTTTCGTGTCGGGTCACAAGTACTCCCCGCAGGGCTGAAGGCAGGTCACCTAGGGAGCTTTCCCCACGTGCGGCCTTGGCCACGGATGTCGCGGGAGATTTTGGCGGGGCCGCGTGCGGCCGTGTCCGCGGACAGCGGGCCGCGTGTCGTGAAGAGGGGGACCGTTCCCGGGCGCGCCGGGACGGTCCCCCGACGTCGGAACCGGCAAGACGCACGTCCGCCGCCCCTCCGGGCAGTTCGCCGTCCACAAGGGCGCCACCGTCGGCTTCGCGAGAACCGGCCGGATCCGATCCTCACGGGCTCGCCGGTGACCACCCCGACCGCACTTGAACCGCGGCCTCAGCAGGGGTGATCCCGCCGCGCCGTGTGCGGAGGAAGCCGCGATCTCCCGGCGGCAATCTCCCGGCCGTGATTCATGGCCGTGATTCATGACCCCGGTCCGACCCGGGCACCCCCGGCCGGCGGTCCAGGTGGGTGGTCCTGGTGGTTCCTGTCCCACCGGTACCGGTCCGGCGCCGCATGAGACGGCCCGCCCGATGCTCTGCTGGAGGGCGGAGAGCGGCGGTCGGGCCGCCGCTCCGCGAAAGATCCGCCATTCCTGGAAGGTGCGCCCCCATGACCACTGCCTCTGTACACCCTCTCGACGGCCGGGTCGCCGTCATCACCGGTGCCTCCAGCGGTATCGGTGAGGCATCCGCCGAACACCTGGCATCGCTGGGCGCGAAGGTCGTCGTCCTCGCGCGACGGGCGGGGCGTCTGGAGGACCTGGTCACACGGATCGAGGAGAACGGCGGGAACGCGCTCGCGATCGGTGCCGACGTCACCGACGCCACAGCCGTCCAGGCCGCGGCGGACCGGGTGGAGGCGGAACTCGGCGGCGCCGACCTGCTGTTCAACAACGCGGGTGTGATGCTTCCGGCCCCGGTGGAGGAACGTGCCACCGACCAGTGGCAGCGCCAGATCGACCTGAACGTGACCGGCCTGATGAACGTGATCGGGGCGTTCGTACCGCAGTTGGTCAAGAGCGCGGGCGAGCGCGGCGTGGCCGACCTGATCAACACGTCCTCGATCGCCGCGCAGAACATCTTCCCGAACTTCGCCGTCTACTCCGGTACCAAGGCCTACGTCACCCACCTGTCCCGTCACCTGCGGACCGAGCTGGGGCCGAAGAAGGTCCGGGTCTCCGCGATCGAGCCGGGAATCGTCGGTACCGAACTCCAGAGCCACGTCACCGACGCCGGCGCACTCGCATGGCTCGACGGGTCGAAGGACACGATGGACTGGCTCACCCCGCAGGACATCGCCCGGACCATCGGCTTCCTCGCCTCGCTGCCCCCACGGGTGAATCTCCAGCAGGTCACGATCATGCCCACCGGCCAGACCGGCTGACCGGACCGTTCGCGCGGCGTGGGCCCTGGGCCGTCACAGCGGCGGTCGTACAGGTCGCCTACGAACGCGGATGCTGACACCTCTGAGCAGGAGGAACCTTCACCGCCCTCCCGCCGCCGCGACGTTCCGTCACACCACTGCTCAGCCGGGGGTGCGCACGGGCGCGGGTCGGACCTGACTTCGCCGGCGCGCGGAAAGGACCGGCGCCGGTTCGGACGACAGCACGCCCCTCGCTGACGGGGGAGACGGCGAGGGGCGCGTCAACAGTCTGACGTGACCGGTGATCCTCGCGCAGCCGCTTCGCAAAGTAGGGGCCCGGCATTCGCCGACGACATGCGGCCGCGGACCGCGGAGGACGCCGTCGGTGACGTAGCCCGTCACCTGTTCCGTCAGATCCGCGATCTTCAGGACTCAGTCCTGGGCGAGTTCAGCGCGGTCGCGGGCCTCCAGGACCTCGTCGGCGTGCGCTTCGGCCCATGCCCGGACCGCCGTGATCGATTCCAGCAGACTCCGGCCGAGGTCCGTGAGGCGGTACTCGACCTTGGGCGGAACCACCGGGTGGACCGTGCGGTCCACCAGCCCGTCCCGCTCCAGCGCGCGGAGCGTCTGGGTCAGGACCTTCGGTGTGATGATCGCAATCCGGTCCCGCAGTTCCGAGAAGCGATGCACGCCCGAACTGAGGGCGAAAATGATCAGCATCGTCCACTTGTTGCCCAGAATGCCCAGAGCTACCTGGGAGGGACAGGTCGGGTCCAGTACATCCCTGACAGTATCCATCAGGTGAGTATGGCACTTTGAAGTACTCAGTATCGAATGCATACCGTCCAGTCCACGAGACGCCCACGGTGAGCGTCTCCGGAACTCGGAGAAGACGACATGCATGTTTTCCTGACAGGTGGCACCGGCTTCGTCGGCTCGGCGGTACTGCGCCGGCTGCTCGACGAGGGACACCGTGTGACCGCGCTGGTGCGCAGCGAAGCGTCGGCCGCCCGGGTCGCCGCCGCGGGGGCCGCCGCACTGCCCGGCGACATCACCGACGCGGCGTGGCTGGCGCGGCGGATGGCGGAGGCGGACGCGGCCATTCACACGGCCGCCACCGGTGACGCGACGAGCGCGCAGGTCGACGCGTCGATCGCCGCGGCCGCGCGGGAGGCGTTCGCCGGGACGGAGAAGTCCTACGTTCACACCAGTGGTGTGTGGATGTACGGCAGCGGTGACGCCGTCACCGAGCGGACCCCCTTCGCCCCGGTGGCGCCGCTCGCCTGGCGGCAGCCGATCGAACGGGACGTGCTGGCCGTCCCCGCCCGCACCGCCATCGTGGTCCCCGGGGTCGTCTACGGATACGGCGTCGGAATTCCCCTCGTCATAGCCGGAGCTCCGCGCACCGCCTCAGGTGCGCTCACCCTGCCCGGTGACGGCACCCAGCGCTGGATCACCGTACACGTGGACGACCTGGCCGACCTGTACTCCCGCCTCCTGGAACGCGGCGAGGGGGGCTCGTACTGGATCGCGTCCGACGGCGCCAACCCGAACGTCCGTACACTCGGCGAAGCCGCCTCCCGTGCTGCCGGGACGGATGGCGCCGTGGCCCCCGAGAGCGCCGAGGAGACCCGCCGCCGGCTCGGCGCGTTCGCGGAAGGGCTCCTGCGCAGCCAGTCGGCCACCGGGGCCAAAGCCCGCTCCGAACTCGGCTGGAACCCCACCCGGCCCTCTCTCGCGGAGGAACTGGAACAC
Source organism: Streptomyces fagopyri (assembly GCF_009498275.1). Taxonomy (NCBI): domain Bacteria; kingdom Bacillati; phylum Actinomycetota; class Actinomycetes; order Kitasatosporales; family Streptomycetaceae; genus Streptomyces; species Streptomyces fagopyri. The sequence continues at coordinate 637,308 of NZ_CP045643.1, forward strand.
GGCAGCTACGCCCCTGGCCGGTAGCACCGGGCACGACGCGCGGTGGGTGCGCCAGACACCCACCCGACGCGACCGGTCGCCACCTGTGCGCGCCGTGGCCGCGGTGAGGATCGGGGAAGGGAGAGCGAGAGTGCCCGGGACGGTTGTACGCCGGGCAGTCGCCCGGCTCCGGGCCAGGCACCGGTGTTGTCCACTCCCTGGAGCGGGCACATGTTCGCGGATGTCGAGAAAGTGGAGCTGGCTCCGTCCTGGGTGTACCAGTGGCCACAACAGGCTGCGCAACGAAGAAGGAGAACCACCGATGACGGTTCAGCGCATGGACAATGTCGGCATCGTCGTCGACGACCTGGACGCCGCCGTCGCCTTCTTCACCGAACTCGGCATGGAGCTGGAAGGCACAGCGGAGATCGAGGGCCTCTGGGCGGACCGCACCGTGGGAATCGACGGCGTCCGCAGCGCCATCGCGATGATGCGGACACCCGACGGCCACAGCAAGCTGGAGCTGACGAGGTTCCACGCCCCGACGGCCATCGACTCCGGACCGCTCGCCCCTCCGCCCAACACTCTGGGCCTGCACCGTGTCATGTTCGCCGTCGACGACATCGACGCCACCGTCGCCCGCCTGCGTCCCCACGGCGCCGAACTCCTCGGCGACATCGCGCAGTACGAGGACAGCTACCGGCTCTGCAACCTCCGGGGCCCCGCGGGCATCATCGTCGCTCTGGCCGAACAGCTCGGCTGACGGCCCGTCTCGGTCGCGCGCCACCCAACCGGAACGATCCAGGGAGATACGCAGACGCGTCTCATGACCCTCCAGAGAATTCGGGCGACAGTTGTCCGTCGCGGGCAGCCCCGGCGTGATGTCCATGAGTGCCTCACCGACCTTCTCGGCGTCGAACACCCGTGAATCCGGGATCAGCGGCTGCACGAGAGCACTGGTCGTCGTCTTGCCCGCGCCATGGGTACCGTTGAGCCATACGATCATGGCACCCGAGGCTAACGGTGCGCGGTGGCCACGCGGTCGAACCGCTCCTACGAGTCCTCGACCGCGTACCGGCGCTGAGGGCTGACCCGAACCGCCCGTCACCGAGCTGACAGGCTCCCGGAAACTCCGTGGCCGCCGAGTTCCCGGCACCGCTATCGTGCGGTCTCCCGATCCGCCGTACCCGCGTCCTACGTTCAGAGAGCGATTACGATGACCAGCCGTCGAGCGACGACGACCCTGTGGCGCCCCACCGGCCCCAAGGAGCTCGACCTGGTCAGGGAGTTGAACTGGCGTGCCTGGCCACCCCGGCTGCCCGAGCAGCCGATCTTCTACCCGGTCCTCAACGAGGACTACGCGGTCAGGATCGCGCGGGACTGGAACGTGAAGCACGATGGCGCCGGCTTCGTCACCCGTTTCGAGGTCGAGTCGGAGTTCTTGAGCCGGTATCCCGTCCGGCAGGCCGGAGGGCGGACGATCCTCGAACTCTGGGTGCCGGCCGAGGAGCTGGACGACTTCAACGCTCACGTCGTCGGCGAGATCCAGTTGGTGCACGAGTTCCACTGAGGCGGGCGGACCCGTTGAAGTGGCATGTACGCATGCCGAGTTGACTGGATGTCCACTCGGTGTCGGACCGCGTGATCGGCCATCGCCGACCGTTGGTCGCGCTCCGGTCCCGCACACGGCTCGCCAAGGGCACGGGGCTCGTCGTGGACGACGCCTTCGTGCCTGGCCGAACCGAACCGTCGCCGAGCAGGCGCGGGCCCCCTCCCCCGCGCCGCCGGCCTCCACCTCCGTGTGTCTCATGCCCCGCGCCCCGGCGTGCGCCGTACGGCGCCGACCGATGTCGGTCACTCCGTGCGCAACGCCGTGGCCGTACGGACCTTGGCCGCCCAGCCCGCCGGGGCCGTCGCGCCCAGCAGGGCGACGAGCACCCCTGCCAGGCCCAAAAGAACCAACTGTGGGACGTCGTACACGTCGAGGACCGACGGCGGCAGGCGGGTGCCCGCGGCTTCTCCCATGACCGGCAGCACGTAGCCGTGCAGCGCGAACCCGGCCGGGACACCGATCAGCGCACCGACCACGCCGATCGCGGCCACGGACGCGAGCACCAGTCCCACCGTCTGCCGCGGGGACATGCCGAGCGCCTTGCACACTCCCAGGTCGTGGACACGCTCGCGGGTGTCCAGGACAACGGAGTTGAGCACCCCGAGGCCCGCCACGGAGACCAGCATCAGGGTGAGCAGCGCGGCCATCGCCTCCAGCAGGAGGATCATGTTCTCCCCCTGCGGAGCGGAGTCGACGAAGACGTCGCCGCCCAGCGGCGAGACCACCTCACCGAGTTCACGGGCGTAGTCGGCCGGGGAAACCCCCGCCTTCACCTCGATGTTGAAGGCTCCGGGCTCCGCCGAGGGGAAGCTGTCGAGATCCGCGTGGACCTGCATGCCGTCGTCCGACGTGTCGAAGGCCTCGCCGACGATCCGCAGGCGCACCGTCTCCTTCTCGAAGGTCACCCGCACGAAGTCGCCGATCCTGGTACCGGTCCTCTCCAGGAAGCGGGTGGGCACCACGACCTGGCCCCGCCCGTCGATCCAGCGGCCGGCGATCATCTCGTAAGCGCCGGAGCTCGAATCGCCCTGGTACAAGCTGGCCCGCACGGTGCCCGAGATCCCGGACACCGTGGCGTCCCCGTGCGCCATCCCGTAGTACGAGGCGGTGCCGGGCTGGGCCGCGATCGCGGCGCGCACCGCGTCCGGGTCGGCCGACGGCTGCTGCTGGTCCGGTCCTGAGGCGGCTGTCGTCCGCTGCGGGCCGGCCGAGGGCTGTTTCGGTTTCTTCTCCACCCGGAGGGGCCCGGAGCCCGAGTCGTGGGCGCCACTGACGGCGGTGACGTCGGCGCGGTTCTCGGGGTCCTGCGCGCCGGCCACCGCGTCGAGGGACTGGGTCAGCCCCACGGCGAACGTCGCGGCCACCGTCCCGAAGGTCACCGCGAGCACCATCGCGAGGGCACGCACGGGGTGCGCGAACGGACTCGCGAGGCCGTACGTCACCGGCCTCGGCAGCGGAAGCCGGCCGGCCGCGCGGTGCGCCCACTGGCCGCGTGTGGAGCGCGGCGCCCGGCCGACGGCGATCGCCTCGACCGTACGCAGCCTCCCGGCCCGCAGCGCGGGCACCAGGGCCGCGATCCCGACCACGAGCAGCGCGCAGGCCGGCACCACGACATCCACCCACCAGGCCACCGTGAGCGACACGGTCCCGTACACGGATTCGGTGTCCTCGAGCAGCGGCACGGCCAGCAGGTTGCCCAGGACGACTCCCAGCGCGATACCCGCCCCTGCCGGGATCAACGCCTGGGCCACATAGGCCCTTACGACTTCGCGCGGGGTGAATCCGATGGCCTTGAGGATGCCGATGCGGCGCAGGCTCGTGCCGACGGCGCCGCTGATCACGCTGCCGACGATGATCACCGACATGACGATCCCGAGCACGCCGAAGGCGAACAGGAACGGGATCGTCGCCGCCGCGCCCTGATCGGCGGCACGCTTGGTGTCCAGCCATGACTGGGTACCGATCAGTGCTCCGGCGGGCAGGGCGGCGGTGAGCTTCTTCCGGTCCTCCGCGATCCGGGCCTTCGTCCCCGCGGAGTCGAAGCGGTAGAGCATCTGGCTCGTGAGGCGGCTGTCCCCGGTGACGAGGGACCTGACCTGGGCGGGGGTCGCCCAGACGTCGGCGCTCGCGCCCGCGGACAGCGCGAAGCCGACCACCGTCAGCGTCGGCGCGTTCGCGGTGTCCGAACTCCTCAGCGTCGCACCGAGCTTGAGGAACGGGCCGGAGAACGAGGCGGACAGCACGATCTCGCCGGGCTTGCGCGCCCACCGGCCGGACTTCAGGTCCAGTTCGTCCACGTCACCTCCCGGACCGGGCCGTCCGACCAGCGTCAGCGCGGGCAGGTGTCCCCCGTCCCGGCCCACCGGGCTGATCGTCGTGGACGGGAAGGGTCCCGCGCTCGCCGCGACCTCGTCCAGGCGGCCGGTGCTCGCCAGTCGGGCCGCGCTCACCCGGTTCGGGGCGAACTGTGCGGTGATGTGCGCTCCGTGCTGCCGCGCGAAGGCGTGGTCGAAGGGAGCGTTCGTGGCGACCATGAGGGACCCGGCGACCACGGCCGAGGCCACCGCCATCATCGTGGCCACGGCGATGACCAAGGTCTGGACGCGTCGTCTGGCGACGCCGGAGCGTACGACCCGTCCCAGGGCACCGCTGCCGAACGGGCTCATCGGACGGCCTCCACCTGGGTGTCGACGGCGACGCGGCCGTCCACCAGATGGATCGTGCGGTGCGCGCACGCCCGGGCGAGTTCCAGGTCGTGCGTGACGAGGACGACGGTCTGGCCGCCGCGGTGCAGATCCACGAGCAGCTCCCGTACTTCCTGTCCCGACGCGGTGTCCAGTGCGCCGGTCGGCTCGTCGGCGAGCAGGAGCGCGGGCCGGTTCACCAAGGCCCGTGCCACCGCGACCCGTTGGCGTTCGCCGCCGGACAACCGCCCCGGGTAGGCGCGGGCGTGCTTGTGGATGCCGAGCACCTCCATCAGCTCCCCGGCACGCGACGCGGCCGTCCGGCGGGCGGTTCCGGTCAGTTGGGCGGGAAGCTGGATGTTGTCGGCGACGGTGAGGTCGTCGAGCAGGTTGAAGAACTGGAAGACCATGCCGATCTGTTCACGGCGGAACCGGGCCAGCGCGTGCTCGCTCAGCCGGTCGATGCGCTGTCCGGCCACGGTCACGGTGCCCTCGCTCGGCCGGTCCAGACCGGCGACGAGGTTGAGGAGCGTGGACTTGCCGCTGCCGGACGGCCCCGTCACGGCGAGGGCTTCGCCCTCGGCCACGCGGAGGTCGACCGGTCCGAGCGCCGCGGCGTCGGTGCCGCCGTACCGCTTGGCCACGCCCTCCAGTTCGATCACCTGAGTCATGGGTGTGTCCGTCCTTCGTGGTCGAGGAGCCGATGCCCTGTGCGGGCCCGGTGAACGTACGGGCGGACGCCGGCACGGCGCGTCGGCCACGGCACCGACATCGGGCCCTCCCCCCGGAGGACCCGCCGCGGGGTCATCCCCGAGGAGTACTCCTGCCGGACAGGGGTCCGGCCGTCCAGACGGACGCGGACCCGTGCCGCGGGGCCACACAATGTGCGGATGAAGACGGAGGACCCGTACGGGCGGCCACGCGACGTGCGGCGGCCGGGCACATGGCGGGAGCGGGCCGGCGACGTGTTGCGGCCCGGGACGTGGTGGGCTCACGTCGGCGACGCGATGCGGCCGGAGGGCAGGCCCGCCCCGCTGTCCCGGCGGGCGGCGCGCGTGGACGTGGTGCTGGCGGTCGTGCTGACCGTCGTCGCGCTGATCGTCGCGGCGCGCTACCCCGGCGACGGGCCGGTGCGGATCAGCTCCAGGGCCGTGTCCGAGAGCCGGGGATCACTCCCCCACCCGCCGGCCGTTCCCCGTCCCGGGTTCGGGTACGAACCGGAGCCCTCCGCGCCTCCCTGGGTGCTGGTCGTGCTGTCGGCCCTGCCGCTCGTGGCCCGGCGCAGGTATCCGTTGCTCGCGTTCGCGGTGGTCGCCGCCGCGGCACTCGCCATTGGTGACCGCGTCTCCTGGATCAACGTGCTGACCTGCAGTATCGGGGCGTACGGAGCCGTCGTGCACAGCCGCTACCGGACGCGGGCGATGGCCGCGCTGATCGTCACCGCGGTGCTGGCGGGTGTCGCGTTCCGGGACTCGGACCCCGTGCTGCCCGGCTGGTCAAGCCCGGCGGTCGTGCTCCTGGTCGCCGGGGTGCTGGCCAGTCTCGTCCGCTTCGGGCGCCTGCGGCTGGAGGCCAGCCGGAAGCGCTTCACGGACCTCCAGCAGGACCAGGAGAAGGCCATGCGCAGGGCCGTCGAGGAGGAGCGTGCCCGGATAGCCGCCGAACTGCACGACGTCGTCACCCACAATGTGAGCGTGATGGTCATTCAGGCCGGCGCGGCGCGCAAGGTGATGGACGCGGCCCCGGAGCGGTCCAGACAAGCACTGCTGGCGGTGGAGGCCGGCGGCCGCGCCGCCATGGCCGAACTCCGCCATGTGATGGGCCTGCTCGCCGGCCCGGACGCGGGCGCCGGCAGCCCCGCCGACGGCCTGGAACCGCAGCCCGGCCTGGGACAGCTCGACGGCCTCGCCGAACGGGTGCGGGCCGCCGGGACACCGGTGGACCTGACGGTGTCGCTGCCGCCCGGCACGCTGCCGCCCGGCGTGGAACTCACGGCGTACCGCGTCGTCCAGGAGGCGCTCACCAACACGATCAAGCACGCGGCGGGCGCCGGGGCGACGGTGACGATCGGCCTCGCCGGCTCCTGGCTGGAGATCGAGGTGACCGACACGGGAGCCGTCCGCGACTCGCCGCCGGTGGACGGCAACGGCCGCGGCCTGATCGGGCTGCGCGAGCGCCTCGCGGTCTACGGCGGCGAGCTCACGGCCGGGCCCACGCTCGCGGGCGGATACCGGGTCACGGCCCACATCCCGTGGGAGGCGGTGTGAACGGGCCCGCCCTGCGCGCCGTCATCGCGGACGACCAGGCCCTGGTGCGTACGGGATTCGGAATGATCCTCGCCGCGGACGGGATCGAGGTGACGGCCGAGGCGGCGGACGGGGCCGAGGCGGTCGACGCGGTGAGGCGCACCCGGCCCGACGTCGTCCTCATGGACATCCGGATGCCGCGGATGGACGGCATCGAGGCCACCCGGCACATTCTCGGCAGCGGGGTCCAGGGCGGTGAAGGCACCCGGGTCATCATCCTCACCACGTACGACCTCGACCACTATGTGTACGCGGCGCTCACCGCCGGAGCGAGCGGCTTCCTGCTCAAGGACGTCACCCCCGAGCACCTCGTGGCGGCCGTGCGGCTCGTGCGCTCCGGCGACGCGCTGCTGGCGCCCACGATCACCCGCAGGCTGATCGAGCGCTTCGCACACCGCCAGGAGTCGCCGCCGAACGGCCTCCACCACGACCTGTCCGGGCTGACCCCGCGCGAACTCGAAGTGCTGCGCCTGCTGGCGACCGGCCTCAGCAACGCCGAACTCGCCGACCGCCTGTTCCTCAGCCCGACCACGGTCAAGACGCATGTCGGCCGCATCCTGTCGAAGCTCGACCTCCGAGACCGCGTCCAGGCCGTCGTACTCGCCTACGAGAGCGGCCTGATCTCCCCGCAACACCCACCCGGCACCAACTGAACCCCATGGCAGGGGCTTGGTCACGAGGCCGGATGTCAGCCCCGCGACGGTCCACCGGGCGGCGCCGGAGAAGGATCTTCCGCGCCAGGTCTCCCGGCACGCCCTCGCTCACGCGGCCTGCCGCGTGGTGGCGGCGATGGGGCCTGCCGGGGTCGGCCGCATCCCTGCGGAAGCCCCCTCCCCTCACCGGTGCCGCCGGTGGCGGTCTCGCGGTCTTCGGCGGTCTGCCGCCGTTCACCGCGCACGCCGCTCCCGAGCGTCCCGCCGACGTGACCCTCGTTCCGGAGACCGAGGCGACCAGCCTCTGGTATCGCACGCCCGCCGCCGAGTCACGCATCATTCAGGAGGCTCTGCCGCTGGGAAACGGCCGCCTGGGGGCTCTGATCGGCTGCGACCCGGCGGACGACTTCCTCTACCTCACCGACGGCTCGTTCTGGACCGGCGGACGCAGTGACACCCCAACCGACGACGGGCAACTCCCCTACGGACCCGATGACTTCGGAAGTCTCGGCCTCCTGGCCAAGCTCCGGATCACGCTGCCGGACCACACAGCCCAGACGATCAGTGACTACAGACGCGGCCTCGACCTGAGCAACGGTGTCGTGTCCGCGACCTACCGGCACCGTGGAGTCCGCTTCCGCCGGGAGGCCGTCAGTGGCCGCTGGAGCAGGCCGGCAGCGGGGGTGACCCCGCACTGGGAGCCGTGGACGGCGAGGCGCTGGAAGTCGCGGTGCTGATACTCATGGAAAGACTCACGCCGGCGCAGCGGGCGGCGTATGTGCTCCGAGAGGCATTCGATTACCCGTACGGGCGGATCGCCGAAGTGCTCGGCCAGTCCCAGACCAACGCGCGCCAACTCGTCAGCCGGGCGCGAAGGCATCTGGCCGCGGAGAAGCGTGCCACTGTCACGGCCGCCGACCACCGCCAGTTCTTGACGGCATTCTCCACGGCCTCCCAGGAAGGAAATGTGGCCGTACTGGAGGAACTGCTCAGGGAAGAGATCGTCTCGTACTCCGACTGCATGGGCGCCGCGCAGGCCGCGTAATTCCCTGACTTCCGCCGTCAGCGGTCAACCGTCAGGCACGTGACCCGGCCGGCTCCCCGTCTCGCTCCTTCCGAGCAATCCCGTTCCGGGCGGCCCATTCCGAGGGAATGGTCCGCCCGGTCACCGTCGGTTTCAGGGCGTCGCGGGGTCCGGCCAGAGCGCGCGCAAGGCGTCCGGGACCCCCTCCAGCGTCTTGGAGTCCCCCATGGCCAGCTGGAGAATGTAGCCGGGCAGCATGCACATCAACGTGGCGGCGATCGCCTCCGGGGACACCGCGCCCGTGAGGCTGCCGCGCTGCTGGTGCTCCCGGATGACATCGGTCAGCGCGTTGCGCATCTGAGCCATCAGATCGTCGAACTGCGCGGCCAGGGAGGGGTTCCGCAGAGATTCGGACCAGGCCAGTACGGACAGCCCGGCGATGTTCTGCTCAGCCGTCTTGGTCTTCACGATTTCCAGGACATCGGCGATGAGATCACCGATGGAACTGCTGGGCCTGTTCCTCGCGACACTGTTGACCATCGCGAGAACGTCGCGCATGTTCTCCTCGACGATCGCCGTGATCATTTCGTTCTTGCTGGCGAAATGCCGATACACCGCACCGGCCGAGAGGCCCGATTCCGCGAAGAGGTCCTGCATGGACGTCGAATGGAATCCGTCGCGCAGAAAGCAGCGGCGCGCCGCGTCCAGGATCTGCGCCCGGCGGGCGTCCATGTACTCCTGCGTGACCTTGGGCATGGGCCATCCTCAGCGAAAAAAACGAACCTTCATGTTAACTTAACATGCCGCGTGCTTATGCGCCGGTCCGTCGGCCCGCAATTCGTGATGCACGGCCGTCCATACCGGGTACCCCCGGCGGGACCGCGGCAGACCTCGACGACATCCCGTTCTGCCCGGACCGCGGCGCCCGGGCGCGGCGGCCGGGCGCGGCGGCCGAAGGGCCGGCGGGTGACCCGGCCGCGTGACCTGCCGGCCGGTGGCCTCCGACCACGGCTGGTGCGGGCCATGCGTCGCCGGCGCTACGACGAGCCTCAAGGCCCGCTGATCTCGTTGAGCCCGCACCCTGCGATCATGTTGGCCGGCGGCATCGAACCGTCAGTACAGCAGGTGTCCGCTCGGCTGTAGCAGGGAGTTGAACATGCCGGACATTGCCGTAGACCCGGTTGCCCACAATCGAGCAGCCTGGGACAAATACGTCCAAGAGGGCAACGAGTGGTCGAGGCCGGTGAGTTCGGAGGATGTCGAGCGCGCCCGCACGGGCGACTGGTCGATCGTTCTCGTTGGGCATGAGCCAGTCGACCGCTCCTGGCTGCCGACGGACCTGACCGGCAAGGACGTGTTGTGCCTGGCCTCCGGCGGTGGCCAGCAGGGTCCGATCCTCGCCGCCGCAGGGGCGCGGGTCACCGTATTCGACAACTCACCCCGCCAGCTCGGCCAGGACCAGATGGTGGCGGCGCGGGACGGACTCGAACTGCGCACCGTCCTGGGCGACATGCGCGACCTCAGCGCCTTCGGCGACGCGACATTCGACGTCGTGTTCCAGCCGGTCTCCAACCTGTTCGTACCAGACCTGGCAGCGGTGTGGCGTGAGTGCTTCCGCACCCTGCGACCGGGCGGAACCCTGCTCGTGGGATTCCTCAACCCTGATGTGTACTTGTTCGACCACGAGGCGCTCGACGAGCGCGGCGAGCTGATCGTCGTGCACAAGCTGCCCTACAGCGATGTCACGCACTACTCCGCCGAGGAACGCGCCACGAGGTTCGGCGCGGATGCCCCTCTTGAATACAGCCACACCCTCACCGACCAGATCGGCGGGCAACTCGCCGCGGGGTTCGTCCTCACCGGCTTCGCGGAAGCGCCGCACCATTCCAACGCATCCGCTCCATACATGTCGAACTATTTCGCGACGTTGGCGGTCAAGCCGGGCTGACCCAGCCCAGGGCCGGCCGAGACGGCCGCGTCTCCGAAGGGCCAGGTGGAGCACTGTGCCGGCCCGGCCCCCCACTGACGCCACTGAGCCCCGAACCCTGGATCGTGGTGAGCGGACGTTCGCGAGGCGGTCCCTCCGGCGGTGCGGTCATCGATCGGCGGCGGGTTCGGCGGGACGCTCTCGGCCCGCTGTCATCAGCACGCGGTCGGTACGGGCACCGGTCGCCCGCCATCTTCGCGCGCCGTCCGAGGAAGGTGCTCGCGGGGGCTGTCACAACCAGAGACCGGCTCCGGTCCTTATCCGCGAAACGGCGACGGTCATGCGACGGCCCGCCTCGTGGCAATTCCTTCCGGCCGTCGGCAAGCCCGGTGAAGCCGTCAGCGCGACCGCGGCCCATTGCTTCTCGTCCGCACCCGCTCGCTCAAGCCCACGCAGGTCGCCCACTGGACACTGCCCGGCGACCGGACCGCCGTCCGTGCGGCCCGCGACCTGACGGCTCGTCAGCTGTTTCTGGATGCGGGGGGCGCGTGTATCGCGGGTGTATCGCACATCGCATACGCCGCCGCAACGGCCCTGCGCCTCCAATGGGGGCATGGACCACAACGCATCACTGTCAGCGCCGCCCCGTCTCACGCGCCAGGCCGTGCTCCTCGGTCTGGCGGGCCTCGGCACGGCGGGGGCCGCGTTCGTCCTGCGGCGGCCGCTCATGATGTCCGCTCCGAGGTGCGTGGCCGGGCGGTGGCACGGCTGCTTCGACACGTTCAACGGTGTGGTGCTCATGACGTTGGTGGCGCTGCCGTTGGCCTTCCTGGTGGTGTGGGCTCTGGCGCGCCTTCGACGTGCGGCCGGCGTCACATCGGCGTGGCGGAAGTCGCTGGCCGAGGTGGGCATGGTCCACGGGACGGTGCCGTTCCTCTGGATGACCATGATGCCGGGCGGCGGAGCCGGCACCGTCCCCCCTCGGGTGAGCCTGGTACCGCTGCGGGACCTGGTCACGATGGGGCCGGGTGGGATCGTCGGCAACCTGTTGGTGTTCGCGGCGCTGGGATTCTTCGCTCCGATGCGGTTCACGGCACTGGCGTCCCTGCCGCGGATCCTGGCGCTCGGGGCGGGCTGCTCGGCCCTGGTCGAAACCGCGCAGTACGTCCTGCGGCTGGACCGGGTGTCCTCGGTGGACGACGTACTGGTGAACGCCGTCGGCGCCGTGCTGGCCGCGCTGGCGTCGCGCCACTGGTGGCGCGCCACGGCGCAAGCGCCGTCGGACCGGCCTCGCCCCGCGTCGGCGTCGGCGTCGGCGTCGGCGTCGGCGGGCTGAGTGGCGTGTCCGGCGTGCGCACGTCTCCGCATACGTCGGCGATATGGCGTGCTGCTTAGGCTTCGGGCATGCGCGTACTGATCGTGGAGGACGAGCCCTACCTGGCCGAAGCCGTGCGGGACGGTCTCCGGCTGGAGGCGATCGCCGCCGACATCGCCGGCGACGGCGACTCCGCCCTGGAACTGCTCAGTGTGAACTCCTACGACCTCGCGGTCCTCGACCGTGACATCCCCGGCCCCTCCGGTGACGACGTGGCCCGGCGCATCGTCGCCTCCGGCAGCGGCATCCCGATCCTCATGCTGACCGCCGCCGACAGGATCGACGACAAGGCTTCCGGGTTCGGGCTCGGCGCCGACGACTACCTCACCAAACCGTTCGATCTGCGGGAGCTCGTCCTGCGGCTGAGGGCGCTCGACCGCAGACGCGCGTACGCCCGGCCTCCGGTCCGCGAGATCGCGGGCCTGCGGCTCGACCCCTTCCGCCGGGAGGTCTTCCGCGACGGACGCTACGTCGCGCTCACCCGCAAACAGTTCGCCGTGCTGGACGTCCTCGTCGCCGCCGAGGGCGGGGTCGTCAGCGCCGAAGAGCTGCTGGCACGGGCCTGGGACGAGAACGCCGACCCCCTCACCAACGCGGTGCGCATCACCGTCTCCGCGCTGCGCAAACGGCTCGGCGAGCCATGGGTCATCGCCACGGTGCCCGGTGTCGGCTACCGGATCGGCACCGGCACGGGCTCCATCACCCCGGGCAGGGACACCCCGGACCCCGGCGCCACACATGCGTAGACGCCCGGGGCTCAGCGCCCGCCTGAAACTCACCCTCAGCTATGCCGGGTTCCTCGCCGTCGCCGGCGCTCTCCTCATGGCCGTGGTGTGGGTGTTCCTGCTGCGCTACGTACCCGACAACTCCCGGGGCCTTCTCGGGATCGCGCCCAATCGCTACCTCCTTGTGCGCATGTTCGCCCCCGCCGCGGCCGTGGCGATGGTCCTCCTGCTCGTGTTCGGGCTCGTCGGCGGGTGGATCCTCGCCGGCCGGATGCTCGCGCCGCTCACCCAGATCACGCATGCGGCACGGATGGCCGGCAGCGGGTCGCTGTCCCACCGGATCCGCATGAAGGGCCGCAAGGACGAATTCCGTGAACTCGCCGACACCTTCGACCTGATGCTCGAACAACTCGATTCCCACGTCGCCGGACAGCGGAGGTTCGCCGCGAACGCCTCCCATGAACTGCGTACCCCACTGGCGATCTCGCGGACGCTCCTCGACGTCGCCCGCAAGGACCCCACACGGGACCGGGGTGAACTCATCGAGCGCCTGCACGCCGTCAATACGCGGGCGATCGACCTCATCGAGGCCCTCCTGCTGCTCGGTCGCGGCGACCGCGGATCCTTCACCCGGAAGAGCGTCGACCTCTCCCTCGTCGCCGAGGAAGCCGGCGAGACGCTGCTTCCCCTCGCCGAACAGCGCCGCGTCGCGCTCGACGTCACCGGCGAGACGGCCCGGACCAGCGGCTCCGTGGAGCTCCTCCAGCAGATGGTGACGAACCTCGTCCAGAACGCCGTCGTCCACAACCTCCCCGCCGGCGGCACCGTGACGGTCCACACCGAGGCGCGCGGCGACACGAGCGTGCTGCGGGTCGAGAACACCGGCCGTCGGCTCCCACCGGAACTGGTACCGACCCTCACCGAACCCTTCCAGCGCGGAACGGAACGCGTACGCACGGACGAGCACGCCGGCGTCGGCCTCGGCCTGGCCATCGTGCACAGCATCGTCCGCGCCCATGGCGGAACCCTCGACCTCGCCGCTCGCTCCGCCGGCGGTCTCCTCGTCACGGTCCGGCTTCCCGCCAGGCCGTAGACATCGTCTCCGGGCAACCGTGCGGCGAGATTGCCCTCTGCCGTGCCCAGCGCGCCACGAGGCGCTCGAACCGGTGTACCGGCTCGAAACTCCGTCGCCTGGGCATGACTTCTCAGGGCGATGGCCTGACCGGTGCTGTGACCGGAACGGTTCACCGCCTCGCGGTGTCCGGCACGGCGCTAGCCGATGACACGGATCGGCCGGCCGGCTCGGAACGCGGCGATGTCCTCCACGGCGTCGCGGTAGAAGACCTCGTACAGTTCGCGGGTCACGTAGCCGATGTGCGGGGTCAGCACGGTGTTCGTCAGCGTACGGAGCGGGTGGTCAGGAGGCAGCGGCTCGGTGTCGTAGACGTCGAGTGCGGCGCATCTGATCGCCTCGCGCCGCAGGGCGTCCAGGAGCGCGTCCTGGTCGACGAGCGGGCCACGCGAGGTGTTCACCAGGATCGCGGACGGCTTCATCGCGGCGAGCTCGGCGCTGCCGACCAGCCCGCGGGTGCGAGGGCTGAGCACCAGGTGCACCGACAACACGTCCGCGCCGGCGAAAAGCTCTTCTTTGGTGACTGCCCTCACCCCGTGCTCGGCCGCACGTCCGGGCGTGAGGTTCTCGCTCCAGGCGATGGTGTCCATGCCGAAGGCCTGGCCGATCCTCGCCACCCGGCTGCCCAGGTTTCCCAGTCCGAGGAGGCCGAGAGTCTTTCCGCGGACCTCGGTGCCGACCGTGCGCTGCCAGCCCCCGTCCCGCATCGATCGTTCTTCCACCGGCAGGTTGCGTGCGGCGGCGAGGATCAGCGCCCAGGTGAGTTCGACCGTGGGCTCGGGGTAGTAGCCGGTTCCACAGACGACGACGCCCTGCCGGGCGGCGGCCATCAGGTCGATCGCGGCGTTGCGTGGCCCGGTGGTGACCAGCAGTTTGAGATCGGGCAGCCGGCCCAGAACATCGGCGGTGAACCAGGTGCGTTCACGCATCGCGACGATCGCCTCGAACCCGGCGAGCCCGCGAACCAACTCCTCGACGTCCGGGATGTAACGGTTGAACACCTCCACCTCGGCGTTCAGACCGCTCCAGTCGGCACAGTCGAGAGCCACGTTCTGGTAGTCGTCAAGCACCGCGATCTTCATGAAAGCGATGGTAGGGGCTGGACCGACGCCGGTGCGGCCCGGCACGACCGGCCATCCGGTGCCCCACGGGGCACCGCCGGCCGTCCACGAACCCCTCGGGGAAAGCTCGGTCCGTCCACGAACCCATCGGGAGGATTCAGTAACGCATCAGCTCGTGCTGCCATTCGGTCTCGGGCTGGTTGTGCAGTTCGAGGTATGCCTGGGCCAGTACCGCCGGGTCGAAGCGCGTCTCCCCGCCGCCGATCTCGTCGGTGATCGTGACGCTGGTCGCGTGCACACCCGTGCCCGCCAACTGGTCGTGCAGTACCTGTACGTACGCACGCAGCGCGGCCTTGCCGACGGACAGGGACGCGAAGTCCTTGGAGGGGTGCAGCGCGTAGCCGCCTCCGGTGAACAGAAGGCTCCCGCGGCCGTCGCGCAGCTCGGGCAGGACGGCCTCGGCCGCGACCCTGGCACCCAGGACATTCATGGCCGTGACCCGGGCCCAGTCCTGGTCGTCACCACCGGTCGGCGAGTCCCTGCGGAGCACCCCGACGTTGTACACGAGCACATCGGGGGCGCCCAGTTCGGTGATCGCGGAGTGGAGCGCGGCGCGCAGGTTGCCGGGGTCACCGGCATCCGTGGCGTAACCGCGGACGTCATGTCCGGCGGCGGCCAGCTCGCCGGCGTAGGAGTCGAGCCTCGCCCTGTCGCGGGCGAGCAGGGCGACCGGGTGTCCGGCATCGGCGAAGGTGCGGGCAAGCGCGAGGCCGAGGCCAGGTCCGACGCCGACGATCACTGCGGTTCCGAGGGCCATGACGGTCCTTTCTTCGATGGGAGGGGGAGTCATGCCATGGGTCATCTTTCGACCTGCTGTCCAGGTGTTGGGGGTGGTGGTCACCCTGGGTGTCCCTCTCGTCACCGGCTACCCGTGCCGGTACGACGCCGGTGTCGGTGAGCGCTCGACCGGTACGGCCCGTCGACGACTCCGCCGTACCGGTCCTCGCGGGTCGAGTCACCCGCGGCCGGCGTCGACGGCTGCCCGGCCTCCGTGGTCGTCCTGAGCACGGCCGCCGTCACGGCGAGGTTCGGTGCCGCGGGCCGCCGGCGACGGACGAGCAGGAACGCGGGGACGAGCAGGCGCCGGTTCAGTCAGTGGCCGGGCGGCGACGTGAGGAATGCCCGGCCGCGCGGCCGGTCCCTGTCAGGGTGACGAGCCGGGGCCGCATCACCGGGAGCTGTTCTTGCTGGTCATGGCGTCGAGTCAAGCAGCATGACCGGCGGTGTGGCAGGACACGTCGAAGGGGGTACTGCCGAGCCCTCCATAACCGTCTCACCCGCGCCTACCGTGGAGGACATGGACCATCGCCGGCAGATTCAGGAGTTCCTGGTCTCCCGCCGGGCACGGATCAGCCCCCAGTCGGTCGGACTGCCCGTGGCCGGCCGCAAGCGGCGGGTGCCCGGGCTGCGGCGCGAGGAGGTCGCGGCCCTGGCCGGGCTGAGCATCGACTACTACATCCGGCTGGAGCGCGGAGCGCTCACCAACGCCTCCGACAGCGTCCTGCGGGCCATTTCCGGTGCGCTGCGACTCGACGCCGCCGAGCAGGCGTATCTGCTCGACCTCACCCGCGCCGACAGACCGTCCGCCGCGTCCCGGTCCCGCCGCACCTCGCCGGAGGCGATCGCGCCGCAATTGCAGACGGTCCTCGACGCCCTCGTCGGCGTCCCCGCCCTGGTCCGCACCCCCACCCTCGACATGATCGCGGCCAATCCCCTCGGGCGTGCCCTGTACAGCGTGCTCTACACCGACACGCGCACGGCGCCGAACCTCGCCCGGTTCACGTTCCTCACTCCCCGCGCCCACGAGTTCTGGCGCGACTGGGACCAGGTCGCCGACGACCTCACCGCCCAACTACGCGCCGCCGCCAACCCCTTGGACCGCGCACTCACCGACCTCGTCGGCGAGCTGTCCACCCGCAGCGACACCTTCCGCGAGCTGTGGGCCCGCCACGACGTGCGCGCCCACGGCCGAGGGACGAAACGCTTCCAGCACCCCGTCGTGGGCGCACTGGAACTGCGCTACGACCTCCTCCGACCGGCCGCCGAACCCGGCCTGACGATGATCACCTACAGTGCCGAACCGGGAACGCCCTCGCACGACAGCCTCGCTCTCCTCGCTTCCTGGGCCGCCGGCCAACAGAGCGACGGCGACGAGCGGAACCAGCCCGCTCCCTCACACCAGGATGGATGGCGTACCTGAGCCGGGCCGGATCTCGGCGATCGCTTGGTGCGGGCCGACCTCGGACGCCCTGGCAGGGCGACACCCGCGACAACCCCTCGGCGGCCGGCCGCCCCCGGCTCCGCGACGCGCCCCTGGACGAGGTGGTCGCCCAATTGGTCGGGTGGCCAAGGAAGTTCCGCCCCGACCTCGTGCCGATCCACGGCGCCCTCGCCGGCGGGGGCGGTGTTCTTCGGGCCAGGGAGGGCGATGTGGACGAACAGCACACCCATGACGGCGACGCCCGCCCACATCGCCTGCCGCCATCCGTCGACGAAGGACTGCTGGGCGGTGTGGACCGGGTCCGGTGCGCGGGAGCCCGCGCCGTCCGCGGCCTCGACAGCGTTGGCGACGCCTTCGCGCGCGGTGTCCGCGGTCCCCCGCGGGATGCCGTGCAGCCTGTCGTCGACGGCGTCGCGGTAGCCGGCGCTGGTTCGTCCGGTTCGTGCTCATGGGTTCCTCTCGAACGGGCATGTGGGGTGGCGCCGGAGCATGGCCGGTCGCCGGGTGAAGGGGTTGGCTCCGCCCCGCCACCGGACGCGTCGTTCGACGTGGTCACGCGGTGGTCGGGCTCGATGGGGTGGGGCGTGGGCCGGCGAAGGCCCGTGTGTCGGAGCGTGGTGGTATCGCCCGCGCCAGGGCGAAGGCGTGCGCGACGTCGGGGTCGCCGTCCGCGGTGCCATGGACGGCGTTGCCGTGGAATCCGGTCGGGGCTCCAGCCGCGCGAGCACCGGCCCGGGTGATCGGTCCGTGCCGTTGCCGGTCCCCCGCACTCCCGCCACGTCGGCGGTGCCGGGATGCCGGTAGGCGCAGCCGCGGCCGATGGTGCCGGGCGTGTCCTCCATCGACGGCTTCAGGCCGTCGAGGCCATCGGTGCGCGACCGCGTCGGGGCGGCGACCTCCAGGACGCGGCGGGCCACGAAGGCGCCGTCACCGGCATGTCCTCTCTTCGCCCGAACGTGGCACCAGCTGTTCCGGATCACCACGAGGACCACCCCGTATTGCACCTAGGGCATAAGATGTTGCCTATGACGCAAGATGATGGAGAGCTGGACAGCCTCGTACGCAGACGGATCCGGGCTCTGCGGGTGGCACAGGGTTGGTCGCTGGAGGAACTGGCCACCCGGGCCAAGGTCAGCCAGTCCACGCTCTCGCGCATCGAGAACGGTCAGCGCCGCCTCGCACTGGATCAGCTCGTCACCCTCGCTCGCGCCCTGGACACGTCCCTGGACCAGCTGGTGGAGACCGCCTCCGACGATGTCGTCACCAGCCCGGTGATCGACGGGGCTCACGGCCTGATGCGCTGGCCCGTCAAGGGCGACCCGGGCATGAGCGTCGTACGCCAGCGCATGACCGAGCCGCCGCCGGACAATCCCGCGCGCCTGCGCGCTCATCCCGGCCGGGAATGGCTCGTCGTCCTGTCCGGCACCGCGATCCTGCTGCTGGGCCACCGCCGCTTCCGGATCGAGACCAACCAGGCCGCCGAGTTCCCCACCATGCTCCCGCACGCCATCGGAACCGAGACGGGCCCCTGCGAGATCCTGGGCATCTTCGACCGCGACGCCCGCCGCGGCCACCAACGCGACCCCATCGGCAAGGGTGCCGGCGGAGACTCCGAGACCACGAACCAGACATCGTCTCGCGGGAGTGACATCCCGCCGAGGTAGTCATGTTGCGTACCGAGCCCCTCAGTGAGGCATCTCTTTGCGCTTTCGGCAACCTTTCATGCCCAGTACGCATATTCTCCCTACTGTGGATCCATGAGCCACACACACCCGCACGCCTCCCCTCACGGCCGCCGGCACGTCGCCGACTCCGACAGCCAGACCGAGATCCTCGACCTGGACGCGGAGGTTCTCGCCGAGCACATCGCCGCCATCACCGCATGGCTGCCCATCACGTCGGCTCCTGGTCGCATCGTGGACCTGGGCTGCGGGACAGGCACCGGCACTTTCGCGCTCCTCGACCGCTTCCCCGACGCGGACGTCACCGCCGTCGACTCCTCAGCCGAACACCTTCACCGCCTGCGGGAGAGGGCGCGCACCGAGGGAGTGCAGGACCGCGTGCGTACCGTGCGGGCCGACCTCGGCGCCGCGAACTGGCCGGACCTCGGCTCACCCGACCTCGTATGGGCCTCGGCCTCGATGCACCACATGGCGGACCCCGGCAGTGCGCTGCGCAAGGTCTACGACACGCTCGCACCGGGCGGACTGTTCGCCGTCGTCGAGCTGGCCGGCTTCCCCCGCTTCCTGCCCGAGAACGCCCCGGAAGACCGGCCCGGTCTGGAAGAACGCTGCCATGAGGCGAGCGATCGTTTTCACGCCGAGCACGTGTCCCACCGCGGCGCCGACTGGGGCGCCTTGCTGACCGCCGCCGGATTCGCGATCGAGGGCGAGCGCACCGTCTCCGTGCATATCGAGGGCGCGGGCAGCGAGGCGGTCGGCCGTTACGCGTCGGCCACCCTGCGGCGCCTGCGCGGCAGCGTGGCCGACGCGCTGTCCGCCGAAGACCTGGCCTCGCTCGACCAACTGCTCGACGTCGACGGCCCGCACAGCGTCCTGCGCCGCGACGACCTGGTGGTGCGCACCGAACGCGACGTCTGGGCGGCGCGCGCCAAGGCCTGAACCGGAAGCCCGCCCGGACCCGGGCCCGGGGGATCGCCGCCGCGTTGTTCAGCGGCAGTCCAGCAGACCAGCAGACCAGCAGACAGCCCGAACGGCGGGCGGGCGGGCGGGCAGGCGGGCAGGCGGGCAGGCGGGCAGGCGGGCAGGCGGGCAGGCAACGGCGAACCCTCTTGCCGCGAACGGCGCGCCCACAGACTGCGAAGCCCGACGCCAGGGAACGGCGGAGGAAGATCGCGAGCGCCTCCGGCAAGGCCGAGAAACGCGGCTTTGCCGGAGGCGGGGACGGAGCCCTTGGGACCGGCGGTCGCACCGCATCCGACGCGCTCGTACGGGACGGAAAGCGCACCCGTCCCGACGCCGGACAACAGTGGACTCAGCAGCGATCTCAGGGTGACACGACGATCGTGGCGCCGGCCCCCACGCGCAACAGAAGCGTGCCCCTACCACACGATCCACTCGCAGGAGAACAACCTGGCCGGGCTTCGGTCGACATTCTTGGAACGTTCCATTGTTTCCCCTACCACCTGTCTGCCGAGGTATCCAGGCGGCATCTGCGGAGGTCAGAATTCCCGTTGTCCGGAGGCGGTGCCTCCGGACGTGACCCAAGAGCCCGGCGATGCCGCGTGTCCCGAGCGACGATTCAACGCGCAGAGAGGCGGCCATGATGGAGCCGGTACGGCTTGAGCCCAGCGCCCAAGGCGGCCCCGAGGCCGGGCACTTCACCGCCGCCGAGCCGACCGCCGCTCCCTCTCCCCGCGTCGGAGGACCCGCCGGCATCCCCGGGCTCGTCCCGCCGGGCGGGGCCGACATCGATGTCCACACCCCCTGGGCGGTCGCCGGGTCCGAGTTCCCTGGTGTGCGCGAGCCGCTGCTGGCGCATGGTCACGTGCCGCGGTCGGCGCGGGCCCAACCGTCCCGGCCTTTCCTGGCGGTGCGGCCGCGCAACGTGTACGGCCGCACCGGGGCGAACGGCAGCGTGGCCCACGCCATCCGCGGCGCCGAGGCGGCCGACCACGAGGTGCCGCCTCTGGGCCCTCTGCCGGACGCGCTGGTGGATTCCGTCTCTCCCGACCGGTTCGGTGAGCGAGCCCCCGCGCACAGATGCCGTGGGGCTCCGGCGGCATCCGGTACTCGGACCGCGGGCCGCCCCGCGTCCACGAGTCGGGCCACCACCAGCGGTCCCGACCAGGGGCCGCGGCGCCCGCGAAAGCACCGGACAGGCGACGACCACGACATACACGGAAGGTGGAGGCGCTATGAAATTCGAGGTTCTGGGGGGACTGAACATCACGCGGGCGGGCGAGCCGGTGCCCTTGGGCGGCTTCGTCAAGCGCGGTCTGCTGAGCCTGCTGCTCCTCTACTCCAACCGTGTGGTGCCGACCAGTCATCTGCTGAACGCCCTGTGGCCCTCGGGCGCCCCCGCGACCGCGCGCAAGATGCTGCAGAACGCCGTGTCCGATTTACGGCGGACCATGAACGAAGGCCAACCGCAGGCCGATGAGCCGATCCTGCTGACCCATCCGCCCGGCTACCTTCTGCGGGTCGCCGCCAAGGACGTCGATCTGTCGCGTTTTCAGCAACTCGCCGCGACCGGCCGGGCGTCCCTCGCCGAAGGCGCCCATGAACCGGCACGTCAGGCACTGCGAGCCGCGCTCAGCCTGCCGAGGGGGCCGATTCTTTCGGAGTTGGTGGAGGAGGGCATCGTCTGGCCCGAGATCGAGGCTCTGGAGAACTTCGTCCTGAACGTCCGCGAGGACTGTTTCGAGGCGGAGCTGGCGCTGGGTCGCCACCGCGCGGTTCTCGAGGAAATGGAGAACCTCCACATGAGCCACCCGTCACGCGAACGGCTGTCGGGACAGCTCATGGTCGGCCTCTACCGATGCGGCCGACAACTCGACGCGCTCGCTCTGTACCAGCGCATCCGGTCGTTGCTCGACGACGAATTCGGCCTGGAGCCCGGTCACGACCTCAAAGCCCTCCAGACGGCCATCATCACTCAGGACCCGGCGCTCTCGCCGCTGTCCACCATCCCCTCGGCCCACCCGGCGTCCTCCCGCGACGTGCTGCTGCACCCTTCGGCGGGCGGCTCCGCTCCCCGGCAGCAGCGCCACGACGGAGTCATTCCGCTCCCCCTGCTGCCGGCGGACCGCAAGCCGGAGCTGATCAGCGTCGTCATGGTGAAAGTCCAGGTCGGTTCATGGGACGGCGAGCCGACGCCCGAGGAAACCGCCGAGCTGACCCACAGCGCCTCCCTGAGGATTCACCGTGAATTCGAGAGGAACCACGGGACGATCCGCATGCGCATGGGAGAGGTTTCCTTCAGCTTCTTCCGGGGCGCCGATCTGCCCAGGGACCATGCGAAGCGCGCGATGCGTGCGGCGATGGCGATCCACCGGCATTTCAACCCCGGAATCCAGCCTGGTGCCACCGGTCCCCGATGTACCGTGAGCGCCAGAATCGCCGTGGCCACCGGCGAGGCGGTCCTGCAGTACGGAACGGACGGCGGGGCCGAGTTGGGGATGACCGTGATCGGCGGTGTGATGGACCGGTGCACGCAGCTTCTGCGATTCACGTCCGCCGGGGAGATCCGGGTCTGCAGGGCGACGCACCAAGCCACCCGGTCCGAGTATTCCGTGGCCCACGAACCCGACAGCGGCTGGAAAGTGCTCACTTCACTCTCGGCCCGCGGTGAGGCACGCGTCGACGACGGGCTGCACGAAGCGGGCTGAGGCGCATACGCCTCGCCGTGACCGCTGCCGGCGCCGGACGCGATCGAGCGCTGCCGGCGCCGGGTGCGACCAAGTAGCGCGGTAGCGGCCCGCGGTGGCCGGTCCGCGTGCCACGCCCTCGGCGCACCTCTCGCACCGCCACCGCGATGTCGTATCCCGGCCGCCCCGGACTCGGTGCCGGGCGTGCCGCCATGAGGGTCCGTCACGGGCCGGGGCCGGTCAGCGTCGGGCGGACTCGGCGGCGGCCGGTCCGGCGCGGAACGGCGTACGCCCCAGGAGTTGTGCCGTACGACAGGCGAGCAGCGCGGAGAAAGGGTGGTAGAGCAAGGGTGAGAACTCCTCTCGGGAGCACACCGCCACGGGCAGCACGGCACTCGCGTGCCGGACCACCTCCACGTCGTCCCGGTGCGTCACGGCGATGACCCGCCTGCCGAGTTCCCGGGCCTTGGCCGCGATCTCCACCGCTCGCCAGTGGGAGCGGCCCGGTGGCGCGATGACGAACACGGGCATGTCGTGGGGCGTGGCGAACCGCTCCACGTGGTGCCACTCCTCCAGGTCCTGACCGCGGGCGAAGACACCGGCGCCCTCGATGAGTTTGGCGGCACAGAACGAGGCGGTGCCGAACCCCGGCCCACTGCCGGCCATCACCACCACGGGTGCGTCGCCGACCACGGCCGCGACATCCCGGCACCGGTCGCCCAGCAGCTCGACGGTGGCGGCGAGGCCCTCGTGCAACGAGGCCAGCTCCCGGTCCAAGTCCCGCGTCTCATCCGCGGAGTGCCGGCCCCGGGCCTCTCCGAGCCGTACCGCCAGCAGCAACAGACCCAGCAGACTGGCCTGATACGTACGGATCCCGGGGGATCTCTCGGGCCGAGACAGGCCGAGCGGGAGCGTGTGGTCGGCGGCCTGCGTCAACGGGCTGCCGGGCACGCCGGTCAGCGCGAGGGTCAGCGCGCCGTGCTGCCGTGCCCGGGTGACCGACTGGACGACCCGGGGTGTGGAACCCGAGGACGAGATGCCGACGACCAGGGGTCTGCCGGGACCGGCCAGACGCAGCCACGGAGCCTCGTACTCCAGAAATCCGAGCGCGGCCGTCGCTACGCAACTGGTCCCCGCGAGCGAGCGGAACGCCAGTTCCGTCGCCTGGGCGGCGTAGTAGGAGTCGCCGTCACCGACGAGGTGGACCGATCCCACCGACGCCCAGTCCGCCGAGGCGAACAAGGCGTCCCTCCGGCGGCTCACCGGGCCGACGAGTTCCCTCAGATCGTCGGCGAGGCTGCCGACCTGGCGCAGCATCACCTCGGGTTCAAGCGCCTCCACGGGTGTGTCCCCCTCTGCTGTCCTGCGACGTGGGCACGGTCATGGTGTGGTCACCGCTCCAAGCCTCGGACGATCTCCACGTACGCCTTCACCCGGTCGATGTCGATGAGGCCTCCCCAGCCGTCCCGTTCCAGACAGGTGCCCACGAAGGCTCCGTCCGCGACGGCCAGCAGTCGCGCCGCGTTCTCGTGGGTGGTGTTGCCGGCGAGCAGTACGGGCACGGCCGGCGCGGACGCGCGGGCCGAGGCGACCATGTCGAACATCCGCTGCTCCTCGGCGTGGGAGACGCAGACCGCGGTGGCGCCCGCCTGCTGCGCGTCCTTGACCACGCGGCCGGTGGGCCTGCCGCCGCCCAGCCAGCTGAAGTGCATCGAGTCCGCGTCCGCGACGATCGCCACGTCCTGCGCGTTGATCTTCCGGCGGTACTCCATGACGTCCAGCGGGTCGGCCTGCACCAGGCCCTGCGCGGTGAGTGTGGCCCCCACCAGCGACCCGGCACGGACGAAGTCGGCTCCGGTCACCTTGGCCACCGCCAGGGACGCCCGTACGGCATTGCGCATCAGTTGGACGCCGACCCGGAAGCCGTTCCCGTGGGTGGACTCGACGACCGCCCGCACGATGAGAGCCATGGCGGCGGTGCGGGCCGGGTCGGACTCGTCCTTGACGCTGTAGACCCGGTCCACCGTCTGGATCAGGCAGCCGTCCGCGCCTCCGTCCCGCAGGGCGGTCGCGGAGCGGACGGCGTCATCGAGGATCTCCCGGAGGCTGCCCTCGGAATGGAACGGGGTCCCGGGCAGAGGCTTGAGATGGACCATCCCCAGAATGGTCTTGTGGCCGTCGACGTGGAAAAGCTCGGTCATGTCTGCTTCCCTCCCGGTCATCCCACGGGCACCGCGAGATAGGAGCCGATGCGGGTGATCGCGTCGGACAGCTGGTCCCAGGGGCGCGCGGTGGTGACCCGGACCGCTCCCCCGGACAGGCCGAAGGTCAGGATGGTGGGGAACACGGAGACACCCGTCTCGCGCAGGATGTCGCGGAAGCACAGGTAGGAGTCCGTCCAACCGGCGAACTCCACCGTGGTGTTGATGGAGCAGCGCGGCACGATCACCGCTCCCGAGGCATCGCTGAGGCGAGTGGTGGTCGCCTCACGCAGGGTGGTCAGGGACTCCTGTCTGAGGAGCCGCTCGCTCCGGTATGTCTGATAGGCGCTCTGCAATCGGTCCAGGTCTATCTCGTACGCCTTCTCGAACTCGGCGGCCTGGCCGGCTCCCGGGGTACCCACCCCTTCGAGCAGCCAGCGTTCCATCCGGGCCACGACCTCCACCAGGGTGTAGAAGAAGGACGGCGGGCCGCCGAAGGCCGTCGAGGCGTACTCGTAGTACTCGGAGACGAAGTCCTGGTCCGCGAGGAACCAGCCGATCTTCAGGCCGGGCGCCGACCATGCCTTGGACAGGCTCGACACGCGGATGACGTTCGGGGCGGCGCGTGCGGCCGATCGTGACTCGGACGGGCCGAGCCACTCATGACACTCGTCCAGCACGATCATCGTCGTGGGTGCGGCGGCGCGGATCAGTTCGGTCAGTTCCCGCTCGGACACGACGGCACCGGTGGGATTGGCCGCGGTCTGGAGCATGACCATGGGGGTGTTCGGGGTGAGTGCCGCGATGAGCGGACCCAGTGACATCTGGCCGTCCTCGCAGGGGAGCGGTACGAGCCGTACCTCTCGCCGCCGTGCGATGGACTCCACCAGCGGTGGATAGTTCGGGGTGCCGCAGAGCACGGGCTCCCCGAGATCCGGGGCGTTGTGCAGGATGAAGTCGGCCAGAGAGCTGATGGCGAAGGTTCCGCCCATGGTCATCGCCACGTTGTCGGCGGTGTACCCGGCCCCGGTGATGCGGGCGGTCTCGTACGCCGCGATGGCCTCGCGGGCCGGGACCCGCCCTCGTGAGTCCGAGTACCCGTACCAGTCCCGGTCCAGGGCGAATTGGACGGCGTGTTTCAACGCGGACGGCAGGCCCCATCGCTCTTCGTCGACCGATCCGCTGGACAGGATGAGATGGCTGTCCGAGTGGAGGTCCCCGTACAGGTCGTCACGGAAGTACCAGTTGAACATCTCCTTGACGAATCGCACCGTGGCGCGGGACGAGAGGACCTCGGCCGGGTCGGCCACACGGTGCTGCCGCGCGGTCCGCCACTTCTGTGCGAGCCAGGGCCGGTGCGAGTGCTGCCCCAGCTCGTGCTCGATCCGCCCCAGCCACAGATCCCGCAGCTCGAAGGGATCACGGGGGTCGCGGGCCCGCGAGAACACTTCGAGGGCCCGTTCGTCGACACCGGGATCGAAGGTGCGGCGAACGCCGTCGGCCGAGTGCGAGAGGGCGGCGGCGTGGCGGGCCTCCTCGGGGACGACGCTGAGCCGGGGTCTGGGGACAGCGGCGAAAAGCTGCATGCCTTCTCCTTGGGACACGGGCGCTACTTGATCCGGAGGCGCTTGAGGTGGCGGCGCCGGGCGGGGACGGAGAATGTGCCGGCTCTCCTGCCGTGGAAGTAGAAGGTGTTGTCGATGACCAGGAGCAGACCGCGCTCCCATCGCACACCGGAGTGGCCGCCCGGCGCGTACATGGCCGTCAGCAGGGCACGCAGCGCGCTGTCGACCGTGTCGGGCGCGGTGCCGGTCCCGCTGTCGGTGCCGCCGTACGTCCACTCCAGTGACTCCTCGAGGAAGTCCCGGAAGGAGAAGACCTGCCGTCCGTCGATGTTCCTGAGGATCGGGGGCCCCTGGGGATTGCGCCGGTACCTCGTCCGGGACAGCGTTTCCAGGTCAGGGGGTGTGAGCCGGCTCCCGATCGCGTCCATCGGGGCCAGCACGGTCTGGGCCGCGACCCTGTCGTCCCCCGGATCGCAGCACATCAGCACGATGTAGCGGGGCTGCTCCGCCACCGGCCGGCCACTGCCCTCGGTGTGCAGGGACAGGGGGTTGGCGGCGAACGGCTGCAGGGACACGTTCTCGGTCCGGGACCGTTCGCCGACGAGGTTGAGCACGACGTCCAGCGAGACGTTGGGGAGCACGGCGGGGTCGGTTTCCGGCAGTGGGGTGCCCAGCGCCTCTCCGAAGGCGCGGAAGCCCTCGTCCGAGAGGGGCCGATCGAGCAGCAGCCCGGCCAGCCCGGCCTCGCCCAGCCGCCCGAGGAAGTCGTCGAGCGCCCGGCCGGAGAAGTCCTCCGCGCGCACCTCCGGGACGGGCACCAAGGGCGGTGCGAGCTCGGAGCCACCTTCCAGAAGATTCGCCCTGGAAGCGATATGCGCGTCTGTGGGCCGGCTCACAAAAATTCCTTGCATCATCTGCTGCGCTCCGAATTCCTCGACCGGTGAACGGCGCTCCGGCACAGGGCGGTGGATCGGGCAACCTGGCCCGTGAGGCTCGTAAAACGCCGTCGCCGTATTCAAGGTATGCGGCGCGGTCGCCCAGACAATCCCCCTGTCTCATTCTCCGGTAACCGTCGGGTAATGAGTGGTCAGATGCTATGGGCGGCCAACGACCTGACAGTGGAAGGAGGAATTCTCCGGCCCTTGCACCGGTACCACGCAATCGCCCTATCGTGGCAGCAGCGAGAAGGGCAAATCTTGCCTTCCCGAGGAGCAGGGCTGTGGACGGCCCCGCTTTCCATTTGCCGAGGAACCTGTATCAGAAGTTCCGGCGTGCTGGAAAGGGCTGACGTGAGCGATACAGTAGAGAAAACCCTAGCGACAACGCTGCTACAGCGACTGGAGGAGGCCCTCCAGGACCCGGATCCGGTATGCCGGCAGCGCAAGGCCGACCGGATCAGCGCGGTCCTCGACAGCCAGCGGACCCAGAGCCCGGACACCGGCACCACGCCGCTGCTGATCTGCGACTGGGCCGACGACCTGGGATCCGAGGGAGCGACCCAGCGCCTCGGCATCGAGTCGGTGCCGGGCCCGACGAAGGTGGCCAAGACCAGTGCCGCCACCGGGCGTTCGCTGCTGTCCAACGGACACCTGGGAGCGGACATCCTCCATGTACCCGCCGGTGAGGGGTTCGCCCCGCACACCCACCCCGGGGACCACCTGCTGTTCGTCCTGGCGGGCGAGGGCACCATCTCGGTGAACGGTCAGATCGTGCCGACCGGTCCGGGGCGGGCGTACATGGTCGACGGTTCGGTCGTCCACGCGGTGGGGGCGATCACCGACCACACGATCCTCTCGATCGGTACACCTCACCGGGCTCTGGACAGCGAGGACCGGCAGTCGCTGACCGCCTACGCCGCCCTGCTCAACCCGTTCGGTTCCATCCACTGCCTGATCTGTGACCTCTCGGCCGACGGCGGCGAGGAGTTGGAGTCTCTGGGCTGCACACACTCCCCGCACCGGTTCGGCTGACCGATGACTGCGGTGATTGCGCCCGAAGGCGTTCGGCAGGAGGACTTCGAGCGCGTCCACACCTACGGCGGCGTCGCCTTCGGCCCCTCCCTGAGCACCGGGGCCACCATGCCCGGCCGGCTCGCCGCGCGTGCCCGTGCCCGGGGCGACGATCCCTTTCTCACCACCTTCTCCGAGAAGGGGGAGGAACACACGCTCTCCTACCGCGAGTTCGACCTGCTCAGCCGTCAGGTGGGCGCGTGGATCGCGCGGACGGTGGGTGTCGGCGCCGGCGACGTCGCCGCGCTGCTGCCCGCCAACGACGCCCTCTCGATCGCGGCCCTCTTCGCCCTTCAGCGCTCCGGCTGCGCGGTGCTGTTGCTCAACCCCGGTGACCCGCCGGACCGCCTGCGGCAGCAGACCGGCCGGCTCACGGCCAAGGCGGTCCTCAGGTCCCCTTCCGTCGCGGACACGGTCCTCACGGAGGCTGTCGAACTGCCGACGGCTCCCCACTCGCGCACGGACGCGGCAGCGGCGCACCCGACCTCCGCTCCCCTCGACCCGTGGTCGGACGCGCTGTTCTTCGGGACCTCGGGTTCGACGGCCGCCGCCAAGCTCGTCGCCCAGTCGCACTACAACGCGGCTGCGAACGCGGACGCCCTGGTCCGCCACCACGCCCTGCGGCCCGGTGACCGCCTGCTGGGCTGCCTGCCGGTCCACCATGTCAACGGACTGCACTTCACCGTCTTCGGAACGCTGACGGCCGGGGCGCATCTGGTCCTGGCCCGCGAGTTCGATCCGTTCGGCTATCCGGAGCTCGTCGAACGGTTCCGGCCCCGTATGGCGAGCGTGGTCCCGAGCATCCTCGAAACGATGCTCGCCGTCCGGCAGCCGACCCTGCCGTCCACCTTCGACTACTTCGTCACGGCTGCCGCGCCGTTGACCGCGGCGACCGCGCGGGCGATGGCGCGCCAGGTGGGAGCCCGCGTCCTGCAGGGCTACGGCCTCACCGAGACGACCAACTTCTCCACGACCATGCCGGCGGACCTTCCTGAGGACACCTACCGCCGCATGATGCTGGACACCGACATCCCGTCGATCGGCACCCCCTTCCCCGGCAACGACGTGGCCGTGCTGACCGACCGCGGTGATCGTGCCGCGCCCGGGGAGACGGGTGAGATCTGCATGCGCGGGACCAATGTCATGACGCGGTACGCCGGCAACCCGGAGGCGACGGCGCGGGCGTTCGCCGGCGGCTGGTTCCACTCCGGCGACACCGGCTTTCACCACGTGGACGCGGAGACCGGCCGGACCTTCCTCGTCATCACCGGCAGACGGAAGAACATCGCGAAGGTACGCGGAGAATCGGTGTCCCTCGACGAGATGGACCGCGTCCTGCGGTCGGTCCCCCTGGTGGTGGACGCCGCCGCGGTCGCCGTGCCCCACCGGTTCCTCGGCGAGGAGATCGTGGCCGCGGTGGTACTGGCGCCCGGCACGTCGGACGTCGACCTCCGCCCGGCCCTGTCCGCCGTCTTCTCGCCCGCGGTGCACCCCAGCCGGGTGGCGAGACTCGAAGCGATCCCACGGACACGGACCGGCAAGGTCCTGCGACCCGAACTCACCCGGCAGCTGATGGGCTCCGGACCCGACACACAGCCCTGACGGCCATCGAGCAGCTCCCGCCGTCATGAGAAGCAGACGCGACAGCGGGGCCGGTGTACGACGACACACACCGCGCTCCAGGACAGGAGTCCCCATGTCCTTGCGACAGGACACGACCAGGCTGACCGACCCGCGTACCGGGATCCAGCGGCAGGAGATACCGGTCAGCGACGCACACACGGTGGCCGGCGCGGCGGCCCGCGCCCGGCAGGCACAACCGGCCTGGGCGGCACTGACCCCGGCACGGCGGTCCCGGCTGCTGCTCCGGCTCGCGGACTCGATCGAGGACCACGCCGACGAGTACGTCGCCGCCGAGCGGGCCGGTACCGGCAAACCCGAGGCGGAGGCCCGGGGCGAGGTCGAGCAGAGCGCCGATGTACTGCGCTTCTTCGCGGGGGCCCTGCGGACCGGGACCAGCCCGGCCGCCGGCCATCTGCTGCCCGGACGCGAGAGCTGGGTCCGGTGGGAACCGCTGGGCGTGGTCGCCGCGATCGTGCCCTGGAACTATCCGTTCCTGATGACCATGTGGCGGGCCGCGCCGGCTCTCGCGGCCGGGAACACCGTGGTCGTCAAGCCTGCCGAGACCACACCCGACTCGGCCTTGACGCTCGGCCGGTACTGCGAGGAGATCCTCGGGCCGGGGGTTCTGACCGTGGTGCCGGGAGACCGGGAGACCGGGCGTCTGCTGGTCGGCACCCCCGTGGACGCGGTGGCCTTCACCGGAAGCACCGCGGGAGGCCTGGACGTGGTGCGGAGGGCGGGCCTGCGCCGGGTGAGCCTGGAACTGGGCGGCAACGGCCCCGCGGTGGTGCTCCCCGACGCGGACGAGGACACGTACCGGGCACTCGTCCAGGCCTGCACCTACAACGCCGGCCAGAGCTGCGCCTCCCCCGCCCGGGTCATCACCCTGCGCGAGAACTACGAGGAGGTCGTCGAGGGCCTGGCGAAGGCGATGGCGGCCCGATCCGCCGGAACGGACTTCGGTCCGCTCAACAACCCGGACCAGGCGGCCCGGTACGACCGGGTCCTGGAGAGCAGCGCGGCCGGTGTCCGGCACGTCGGCGACATCGCCACGCGGCCCGGCGAGGCCGGCGGGTACTGGCGTCCGGGCCAGATCCTGGCAGACCTGCCGCCCCAGGACCCCGCCGTCCAGGAGGAGATCTTCGGACCGGTGCTGACCGTCCAGGCGGTGGCCGGGCACGACGAAGCGGTCGCGATGGCCAACGGCGTCCCGCAGGCCCTCGGCGCCAGTGTGTGGAGCGCGTCGGTGGACACGGCCCTGGCCCTGGCGGGTTCACTCGACGCCGGGGAGGTCTGGGTGAACTGCCACCTGGAGCAGACCCCGGAGCTTCCGCACGGCGGGCGCCGAGGCTCGGGGCACGGCACCGATCTGAGCGTGCTCGCGCTGTCCGACTACCAGCGGCCCAAGACCGTCACGGTCCGCCGCCCGGGGCCGGAGCGATGACCGGGAGCACGGCCGTGGACTGGACCTGGGAAACGGCCGAGGACCCGGACGAGGTGCACGCCCTGCTCCGCGCCTGCGACGCGTACCAGGCGCGGCGGTACGGGTCGCCGGCCCCCGTACGGAACACCGGCACGACCGAACGCCGGGTCCGCTCGGGCGAGGTCCACCTGCTGCGTCACGACGGTGAGGTCGCCGGGATGTTCACCCTGTCCTGGGACCCGCCGTTCACCCTGGCCGCGGACGCCTTTCCACCGGCGGTCAGGCCGGCCTACCTCGGTCGTCTCGCCGTCGCGCCGCGGTTGCTGGCCGACAGCGCGCCGACCGGGGCGACCTGTGTGCGCCGCGCCGCGGAACTGGCCTCGGCCCGAGGCGCCGACGCCCTACGGTCCGAGGCAAATCCGGATCTGGCCGGCACCGTGAAGCTGCTGGAACTGCTCGGCTTCCGCCGGCACGGCGACGTCCTGACGGACGCTGCGGGACGTCGCACCGTGCGCCTCCAGAAGAGCTTCGGACCTGGCCCGGCCGCCAGGTCGGAGGAGAGCCGATGAACATTCGGAAGGAGACGGTGGGCAGCACTCGGGGGCACGCCGGCCAGTCCCCGACCCCCGTCGACTCCTACACCCTGGACACGGGCGAGGGCCTCACCGTGGTGGTCTGGACCTACGGAGCGTCCACGATCGAGGTCCTGACACCGGATCGCTCCGGCCGGGTCGACAACACCGTGGTCCGGCTCCCGGATCTGAGCAGCTACCAGGACAGGCGACGCAACCCCTACGTCGGGGCGACGCTCGGACGCTACTGCCGGGTCGTCGGAGACGGGACGATCCGGCTGGACGGCGTCGAGCACGAGCTCGACCGGAACGAGGGCAAGCACCATGTGCACGGCGGCGGCATCGGGTTCGACCGCTATGTGTGGGAGGCCGACGCCGAGCGCCGGGACGACGAACTGCTCCTCCACCTCAGCCTGGTCACCCCCGACGGTGACCAGGGCTATCCGGGGACGCTGTCCGCCGAGGTGATCTACCGCGTGGACCGCCACCGGCGGCTCACCTTCGAGTACCAGGCCACCTCGACGGCCCCCACGGTGGTAGGGCTGACCAACCACGCCTTCTGGAATCTGGCCGGTTCGGGCACCGTGGACCAGCAGCGGCTCGCCGTCAACGCCGATCGGGCCATGGTGTTCGACGGTGATCTGGTGCCGCTCCCCGGACCGCCCGCCCCCATCGCCGGTACCGCGCTCGACTACCGCGAACCGCGCCCGATCGGGGATGCCCTGATCGACAACTGCTTCGTGCTCGACGACCCGGCCTGGGCCGCGGAACTGTACGACCCGGCCGGCGGGCGCGCCATGAGGGTGACCACCGACCAGCCGGGTCTGGGCGTGTACTCGGCGGACAAATTCACCGACCGTCCGCGCGCCGGCCTCTGTCTGGAAGCCGGCGCCCTCCCCGACCCGCCCGGCCGCAACGCCTCGCCCTTCTCACGGCTCGATCCGGGCGAGGTCTACCGGCACCGGACGACGCACGAGTTCCTGATCCGCTGAGGAGGCCAGACATGGACCCGACTCTCGCCACCGTGACCCAGATCGTCCGGCGTGTACTGCCCGAGGAACGGGCCGCTGAGCTGTCAAGTCCCGACAGCGAGCTCCACACGCTCCGGCTCGGGTCGCTGGAACTGGTGAGCCTGCTGGTCGCACTCGAGGACACGTTCTCCGTACGGTTCCCCGCGGACGCGATGCACCGCGACACCTTCGAAAGCGTGCGCACCATCACCGAAGCCCTCCGGGCGACGCTCCGGACGGAGGGTCCCGATGCCGGTACACGGTGAAGCCGTCCGGTTCGGTGTCCATTCCGGCCAGCAGAACCACACGTTCGGGGAATCCCTGGAGCTGTGGCAGCGCGCCGAGGCACTCGGGTATCAATGGGCGTCCGTCTTCGACCACTTCAGGCCTCCGCTGGGCGGCCCCGGCGGTCCCTGCCTCGACGGGATGACGCTGCTGGCCGCGCTGGCGGCTCGGACCAGCCGCATCCGGTGCGCCCTGCTGGTCTCCGCCCCCACCTGGCGTCACCCGGCGGTCGCGGCCGTCATGGCCGCGACCATCGACCACATCTCCGGCGGGCGCCTGGAGTTCGGCCTGGGCGCGGCGGGCCCCGATCTCGGCTACACGCAGTACGGCATTCCGTTCCCTCCGGCCGGAGCGCGTATGGATCTGCTGGACGAGGCGTGCCGGGTGACGCGGGCGCTGTGGACGGAGGAGGTCTCCGACTTCTCCGGGCGGTATGTCCAGCTGAGTTCGGCCCATTTGGCGCCCAAGCCCGTGCAGCCGAGGATTCCGCTGGTGATAGGCGGCGACGGCGAACGGCGGCTGCTGCGGATCGTGGCCGAGCACGCCGATATCTGGAACACACTGGCCGGCACCCCCGAGTCCTATCGGCGCAAGTGCGAGGCGCTCGCGCGGCATTGCGCCGCGGTCGGTCGAGCCCCGGAGGAGATCCGCAGGTCCGTCACCTTCCGGGCGGTACTGGCCGAGGACGAGCGGGAGGCGAGGGCCCGCAAGGCCGAACTGCTGCGACGTCTCCCCGCGGACTCGCCGCTGCTGGACGAGTACGTGACGTTCGGGACGCCCGAACAGTGTGTCGCCGACCTGCTTCGATTCCGCGAACTGGGCGTCACGGACTTCGTGCTCGGGGTCCGGCCGCCGATCGACTGGCAGACCGTCGAACTGGTGGCCCGGCACGTGATGCCCGCCGTGGCCTCCTCCCCGCCACCGGAAAGGTACGCCTCCGGGACCGGAGCGGTTACCGCCCAATGAGCCTGAGATGGATTCTGGCCATTCGCCGGGTGAGGCGCGCAGCGTAATCTCGGACACGGATCATCTCGGAGTCGGAATCTCGGAAGAATCCCAGTTCTCCGCAGTGCGTGAACAGGCTGATGAACTAGACCAGGAGGCACTGAATCAATGGTCACCGTAGTTGAGACCTGGCGGCTCAGAGACGAATTCGCCGGTCAGGCCCTGGAACTCATGCAGGACATGGACGAACTGGTCGGGCCGCCGGCTCACGTGGATCCGGGATGGTGCGAGCACGGTCGCTTCTTCCAGCGTCAGAGCAGTCCGGGCGAGATCTGGATGATGTACGCGTGGCGGAGCAGGTCCGAGCACGAGGAGTTCATCAGGAACGAGGAGCTTCTCCTCGCCGATTTCTACGCCAAGTACTGCGTCGGGCCTCGCGAGATAACGTACTTCACCGAGCTTCCGGTGGACGTGGATGCCGCCGACGGCGGCTCCTGAGAACTGGGGGGAGAAGATGGCTGAGGAAGCAGGGGATTGGGATCCGGCCGCCTTCGAGGAGTACGGCCGTGAGGTGATCTCCCTGATCCGGGAGCACTTCGAGACCATCCGGGACATTCCCGTGGCCGTCCCGCGGGATCCGCGGGAACTGCGGACTTCGCTGCACGCGGAACTGCCCGAGGCGGGTGAGGACTTCTCGCGCATCCTTGCCGATACGCGCGAGAAGGTGATTCCCGGTCTCGTGCAATGGAACCACCCGTCGTTCCACGGCTATTTTCCCACCTCCGCGAGCCTGCCAGGTGTCCTGGCGGAGACCCTGACGGCGGCACTGAACGTCAACTCCATGCTGTGGCAGACCAGTCCCGCCGCGTCCGCTCTCGAAGAGGTGGTGCTGCGCTGGATCGCCCGCATGGCCGGCTACCCGGAGGACGCGGACGGCCTCCTGGTCAGCGGTGCTTCGCTGGCGAATCTCTACGCCCTGACGGCCGCGCGGGACCACGCTCTCGACTTCGACGTCAGGGAACGGGGAACGGCGGGACCCGGTGTGCCGACGCTGCGCATCTACACGTCGGACCAGGCCCACAGCTCGGTCGAGAAGGCCGCGATCACACTGGGGACAGGGCTCGCCAACGTCGTCCGGGTGCCGTCCGACGAGCGGTACCGCATGCGACCGGATCTGCTGGACGAGGCGATCCGGCGCGACCTGGCCGCCGGGCTGCGGCCGTTGGCGGTGGTGGCGACGGTGGGGACCACCTCGGTGGGCGCGGCGGATCCCCTCGGTCCCATCGCGGAGGTCTGTGCCAGGCACGACGTCTGGCTGCACGTGGACGCCGCGTACGGTGGCCTCTACCGCATCGCGCCGTCACTGGCCGGCACCCTCGAAGCTCCCGCGGTCGGCGACTCGCTGGTGGTCAACCCGCAGAAGACCCTGTTCGTGCCACTGGACGCCACCGCGCTCTACTGCCGTCGCCGGGGTGCGCTGGCGAACACCTTCCGGCTCGTGCCCGAGTATCTGAGAACCGCTCACGAGGGCGACACGCGCGACTTCATGGACCTGTCGCCCCAGCTCGGCCGCGGATTCCGGGCCCTGAAGCTGTGGTGGGTGATCAGGTCCTTCGGACGTGCGGGTCTGGCCTCCCGGCTCGACCGGTCCGTCGGGATCGCGGACTGGCTGCGGGCGTCCGTCTCACGGCATCCCGACTGGAGGTGCCCTGTCTCGTCGTCCTATCCCTTGGTGTGTCTGCGCTACGAACCCGAGGTGATCCGTGACGACGACCGGCTCTCCGAAGTCCGGAGACGAGAAGTCACCGATGCGCTCAATGCCCGGATCCTCAGGGCGGTCAACGCGTCGGGAACCACTTTCCTGTCACACGCCGTGATCCGCGACGGCTATGTGATGCGGCTGTCCATCGGCAATATCCGCACGGTCCGTGGCGATGTGGAGCGAGCCTGGGGCGAGATCAACCGGATTGCCGAGAAGGAGTTGGCGGAGTTGATGTCGCTAGAAGCATGGACGGAATCAGCATGACGGCGAACACATGGGAATTCACGCTGACCGAGGAGGAGATCGAACTCCTCCCCTCGGACAGTGACGTCGAGTTCTACGCGGAACACGGGTGGTACCTGTCGAAGAAACTCTTCACCGACGGGGAGGTGGAGCGGTTGGAGGCGGCGAGCGAGGCCTTCTACGCCGGCCGTGTGGACCGCCCGCTGCCGGGCCGGCCTCCGCGCCTGGCCTACTGGAAGCCGGAGAAGGGCCCGGTTCAGCGGCACAACGACTACATCCACTACGAGAGCGCCGACATCGGTGCCACTCTGCGGAAGCCGTTGCTGGGAGCGGTGGCGGCACGCCTCTGCGGCGCGACGGAGATCCGGATATTCCAGTCCACGCTCATCTTCAAGCCGCCGCGCCCGGACGAGCCGAGCAATATCGTCCCCTGGCACTTCGACGGAGACTACTGGGCCACGTCGGCATCGGAACGGATGCTCACCGCTTTCATTCCGTTTCACGACTGCGACGAGCGCATGGGGACGATCACGATGATCGACGGCAGCAACCGGTGGCAGGAGGCGAGCGAGGACAACGTCACCTCGATGCACTTCGCCGACCGCGACCGGAACGACCTCGAATCCATTCTGGCGCGGAACGCCAGGTTCAATGGAACCGAGGTGCGGAAGGTGCCCATGATCATCCCCAAGGGGCACGCCAGCTTCCATCACAGCCACACGTACCACGGGAGCGGCGAGAACCGTTCCGCCGCGCCGAGGCGTGCCGTGTCCCTGCACCTTCAGGACGGCGAGAACGCCTACCAGGAATACCGCCTGCCCGACGGCGGGACAGCCTCGTACAACCATGACTTCCTGGTCCGCCGAACACCGGAGGGAACACCCGATTACGCCGATCCGGAGTTCTGCCCGGTGATGTGGAGGGGGAAGGCGTGAAGGTCCACCGCGAGGCAGAGCACACGACCCGGCCGTCTCTCCGGTTCGCACCCCGGATCATCGGCCACTGAATTTTAGGAGTTCCCCCATGGTCCGCGCTTCCCGACCCGCTGTGGTCCCCGACCTGACGGTCAATCACGTCGAGTTCTATGTGGCCGACGCCCTGCAGCAGGCCGCCCGGTTCGCCGCGGAGTACGGCTTCGACCCCTTCGCCACATCGGGGGCGCTGGGTGGACACAGCGATCACTTCTCCGTCGCCCTGCGCCAGGGGGACATCGTCCTGGTGGTCACCGAGCCTCGCTCCGCAGGGCATCCCGCCCACGCCTACGTCTCGGCACACGGTGACGGCGTCGCCGACATCGCCCTGCGCACCACCGACGCGCGCGCCGCGTTCGGCCGGGCGGTCGACGGCGGTGCCAGGCCCCTGACTCCGCCCGGACAGCCGGAGGGCTCCCCCGGCGCTCTCACAGCCGCGATCCACGGGTTCGGCGATGTGCGGCACACCTTCGTCCAGGCTCCGGACCGGGCCGGCGACAAGATCTTCCTCCCCGGCTTCCCGGACACCCCGGACCTCTCCCCGCACACCGGCACGGCACTGCTCGACATCGACCACTTCGCGGTCTGCCTGCATCCCGGGACCATAGACGCGGCGGTGAAGTTCTACGAGTCGGCGCTCGGCTTCCGCCTGGTCTTCGAGGAGCAGATCGGCGTGGGCACCCAGGCCATGCGTTCCCGGGTGGTGCAGAGCGAGTCGCGCGCCGTCACCCTGACCCTGATCGAGCCCGACCCCACGGGGGATCCCGGCCAGATCGACGCCTTCCTCGACAGCCATCTCGGCGAAGGCGTCCAGCACATCGCGTTCCGCACCGAGGACGTGGTGCACACCGTCGCGACGCTGGGCGAGCGAGGGGTGCGGTTCCTGCAGACCCCGGACTCCTACTACGAGTTGCTCGGCCGCCGGCTCACTCCCACCGGACACACCACCGAGGATCTGCGGGAGCTCAACGTGCTCGCGGACGAGGACCACGGCGGGCAGCTGTTCCAGATCTTCACGCAGTCCACGCACCCACGCCGTACGTTCTTCCTGGAGATCATCGAGCGGCTCGGCGCGCGCACCTTCGGCAGCAGCAACATCAAGGCACTGTACGAGGCCGTCGAAGCCGAGCGGATCAAGACCGGGATTCTGTCGTGATCTCCTCGGCCTCGGGCTCCCGAGCGCTGTTCGACATCGGTGATGCCGAGCGGGCGGCGTTCCGGGCGCTCCCGAGGCACGTGTGGGACTTCATCGACGGCGGCAGCGGCAGCGAGTCGACACTCAGGGCCAACCGCACGGCTCTCGACCAGGTGTGCCTGACACCACGGGCACTGACCGGTGTCACGCACGGCGACTGCGCCGGCGAACTGCTCGGCAGCCCGGTGTCCATGCCGGTCGCCGTCGCCCCCATGGCGTACCAGCGGCTCGTCCACCCGGACGGCGAACTCGCGCTGGCCCGCGCGGCCCGGTCCGCCGGAGTGGTGTTCATCGCGAGCATGCTCAGCAGTCGGACCATCGAGGCGATCGCCGGCGTGGGCGCCGAGACCTGGTTCCAGCTCTACTGGCTGCGCGACCGGGACCGGACCGAGGAACTCATCAAGCGCGCCGAGGCCTCGGGCTGTCGCGCGCTCGTCCTGACGGTGGACGTTCCCCGGATGGGCCGGCGGCTGCGCGACATGCGCAACGCCTTCACGCTGCCGAACACGGTGACCGCCGCGAACCTGCCCGAATCGCCGGCCGCCGGGCCTGGGTCCACCGCCCACCGCGAGCAGCCGGGCGGTTCGGCCGTGATGGTGCATACGGCCGAGGCTCTGGATCCGGCCCTGAGCTGGGCCGACCTGGAGTGGATTCGCGACCGGACCGGTCTCCCGTTGGTGCTCAAGGGGATCATGGATCCCGCCGACGCGTCCCGCGCGGTCGACGCCGGGGTGGACGCGATGGTGGTCTCCAACCATGGCGGCCGGCAACTGGACGGTGCGCTGCCGAGCGTCACCGCTCTGTCCTCGGTGGTGCGAGAGGTGTCCGGTCGTTGCCCCGTCCTGGTGGACAGCGGTATCCGCAGTGGCACGGACGTGCTCAAGGCGCTGGCGCTGGGTGCCTCGGGAGTGCTGGTCGGCCGGCCCGCGTTGTGGGGTCTCGCGGCGGGCGGCCGGGACGGCGCCTCGGAGGTGCTTCACCTGTTGCACACCGAGCTGGAGCAGGCGATGACCCTCGCCGGATGCGCGGATCTGTCATCGGCCGGCCGGCTCACCACGACGGTACCGGCCGGTGTCCTCGCGGCTCGCACGGGAACAACACCATGACCACCGCGGTGCGGGAGGGCCCGGGCCCCGGTGCCGCCGAGCCGGCGGCCTTGCGGATCGACACGCTGCACGGTTCCCTCGACGACCCCTCGCTGGACTCCATGAACCTGCTCAACGAGGTGGCGCAGCGGTTCCCGGACGCGGTCTCCTTCGCGGCCGGCCGGCCCTACGAGGGTTTCTTCGAGGTCGAGGAGGTCCATCGTCATCTGCGCGCCTTCTGCGACCACTTGAGCCTGGACCGTGGTTGGCCCGAGGAGGAGGTCCGCCGGCTGCTCTTCCAGTACGGCCGTACCAAGGGCGTGATCAACGACCTGGTGGCCAGGAATCTCACGGTCGACGAGGGCATCGAGGCCGACCCGGAGGCCATCGTGGTCACCGTCGGCTGCCAGGAAGCGATGTTCCTGGTGCTGCGCGCGCTGCGGACGGACGACCGCGACGCGGTGCTCGCCGTGTCGCCCACCTATGTCGGTCTCAACGGCGCCGCCCAGCTGGCCGATCTGCCGGTGCTGCCGGTGCGCGCCGGGGAGTACGGCGTGGACCTCGACGACCTCGCCCGTACGGTACGGCGGGCGAGAGCCGAGGGACTGCGGCCGCGGGCCCTGTACGTGATCCCCGACTTCTCCAATCCGCTGGGGATCAGCCTGGACCTGGACACCCGGCGCCGGTTGCTCGACCTGGCCTCGCGGCTCGATCTGCTCCTGCTGGAGGACAATCCGTACGGCCTGTTTCCCGCGGGCACCGCGCGGTTGCCCACCCTGAAGGCTCTCGACACGGGCCGGCGTGTCGTCTATCTCGGGTCGTTCGCCAAGACGGCACTGCCTGGTGCCCGGGTCGGGTACGTCGTCGCCGACCAGGTGGTCACCGACGGGACCGGCCGGCGGCTGGGCCTGCTGGCCGACCAACTGGCCAAGGTCAAAAGCATGCTGACGGTGAACACCTCACCGCTGGCCCAGGCGGTCGTCGCGGGCAAACTGCTGGAGAACGACCACAGTCTGGTCCGCGCCAAC
The DNA here is from genome assembly GCF_009498275.1 of Streptomyces fagopyri. Taxonomy (NCBI): domain Bacteria; kingdom Bacillati; phylum Actinomycetota; class Actinomycetes; order Kitasatosporales; family Streptomycetaceae; genus Streptomyces; species Streptomyces fagopyri. Next base: position 677,313 of record NZ_CP045643.1, read on the forward strand.
GCGCGGCAGGCGGATCTGTACCGTGGCAACCTGCGGATGATGTCGGACGGTCTCGCCCGACGATTCCCCGCCGGCTCCGGAGTCACCTGGAACACACCCGGCGGCGGGTTCTTCCTCGTCCTGACGGTGCCGTTCCGCACCGACGACACGCTGCTGGAGCATTCGGCGCGGCAGCACCGGGTGATCTGGACTCCCATGCACCATTTCTATGCCGGACGCCGGCACACCCACCAGATACGTCTGTCGTACAGCCTCCTTCAGCCCGAGCAGATCAGCGCGGGCCTGGACGGGCTCGCGGCTCTCGTCGATGAACAGCGGTCCGGGCTCTGAGGGCTCGGAATCCACGCACGCTTACCTGACAATGTGCGGCGAATGGAACGAGACCGCTGTGACACCACGCTCAATTCCCCTACATTCGATGTGACCTCGGAGATCGACGCACCGCGCGGACTCGAACAGGTAATCAACCCGAACGGCGGTAGGAACAATGCGCCGGATACGCATTTTTGACGCCACGCTTCGTGACGGGGAACAAGCCCCCGGAAACGCGATGTCCCCCCAGCAGAAGCTGGCGCTCGCTCTGAAACTTGAGGAACTCGGAGTCGACACGGTCGAGACCGGCTATCCCGGCTCCTCCGCGGCTGATTTCGAAGCCACCCGGTTGATCGCGAAATCCCTCACCACAGCCGGATTCGCCACGTTCAACCGCTGCTCGCGTGAGGACATCCGCCTGTCGATGGAGGCGGCCGGGGGCAACCCGCGGCACCAGGTGCAGGTCTGCTGCACCGGCAGCGACATCCATCTGCGCCACAAGCGTGGCATCACCAGGGCGCAGGCCCTCAGTGAGGTCGACGACTCCGTCCGGTACGCCCGGTCCCTGGGTGCCGTCGACATCAACCTCGCGGTCGAGGACGCCAGTCGCGGGGAGCACGAGTGGATCCGCGCCCTGGTCGGCACCGCGGTGGAGGCCGGGGCCACGGCCGTGACCCTCGCCGACACCACCGGTTTCGCGATTCCCCAGGAGTTCGGCGAGCTCATCGCCGCGGTGCGTGCCTGCGTACCCCGTGACATCGTGCTCGCGACCCACTGCCACGACGATCTCGGCCTCTCCCTGGCCAACGCTCTGGCCGGTCTCGCGGCCGGGGCCGACGAGGTCCAGGCGACACTCGCCGGCATCGGCGAGCGCTCCGGGAACACCTCGCTGGAGGAACTGGCGGCGGTGCTGTCGTACAAGGGCACCGAACTCGGCATGGACACCGGCGTTCGCACCGAACTCCTCGACGAGGCGTTCGAACTCCTCTCCGGCGCCATCTCGCTGGAGCGCCCGCGCAACAAGGCGATCTTCGGAACGAACTCTTTCGCCACACAAGCGGGAATTCACCAGGCGGCCATGCTGCAGAACCCCGTCACGTACGAATTCATCAGGCCCGAGAGCTTCGGGCGTCAACGCGCCCTGCTCGTCGGACGGCATTCCGGGCGGTCGATCCTTCGGCACCTCCTGGGGCAGCTCGGGATACCCGCCGACGACGGCCTGGTGAGCGAGCTGTACGAGGAGTACATCGCGAACCGGCCGAACGGCGACTGCGACGAACTGGACGTGCTCCGCGACCGGTTGGCCGACAGGCTCGGCGTGCCGCGGACCGCCGGAGCCACGGCGTGAGCACGGCTGCGACGACGCTCATCGACAAGCTCTGGCGGAACGCGGTCGTGTGCACGGAGCCGGACGGTCCCGATCTCCTCTACGTCGACCTGCACCTGGTCCACGAGGCGACGTCACCGCAGGCGTTCGACGGGCTGCGGCTGGCCGGCCGCGGGGTGCGAAGGCCGGATCTGACGCTGGCGGTCGAGGATCACAACGTGCCGACCGACTCGCTCACCGTCTCCGACGCGCTCAGCCGGGAGCAGTTGCAGGCGCTGCGCCGCAACTGCGCCGAGCACGGCGTCGGTCTGTTCCCGCACGGTCACCGCCGACAGGGCGTGGTCCATGTCGTCGGCCCCGAACTCGGCCTCGTCCAGCCGGGCATGACCGTGGTGTGCGGAGACAGTCACACGTCCACCCACGGCGCCTTCGGTGCGCTCGCCTTCGGTGTGGGGACAAGCGATGTCGAGCACGTGCTCGCGACCCAGACCGTGGCGATCCAGCAGCCGAGGACGATGTCGGTGGAGTTCACCGGCACCCCCGCCCACGGCGTCACCGCCAAGGACTTGATGCTCGCCCTGATCACGGAGATCGGCGCCAACGGCGCGCACGGCCACATCGTGGAGTACCGCGGCGAGGCGGTGCGCTCGCTCTCCATGGAGGGCCGTATGACGATGTGCAACCTCAGTGTGGAAGCCGGTGCCAGAGCCGGGCTGATAGCGCCTGACGAGACGACCTTCGCCTACCTCGCGGACCGGCCCGGCAGTCCGTCGGGACCGGCCTGGGAGGATGCGCTCGCCCATTGGCGCACCTTGACGACGGACGCCTCCGCCCTCTTCGACCGTACCGTCACCGTCGACGTGTCGGGGCTGACCCCCTGGGTGACCTGGGGAACCAATCCCGGCCAGGCGGTGCCGCTCGGCGGGGCCGTCCCCGATCCCGAGACCCTCGCCGACCCGCAGGAACGGGCTTCGGCGCGACGGGCGCTCGCCTACATGGACCTCGTTCCGGGCACACCGATGCGGGAGATCGGTATCGACACCGTCTTCATCGGCTCGTGCACCAACGGCCGCCTGGAGGACCTCAGAGCCGCCGCGGACGTGCTCCGCGGCCGTCGGGTCGCCGACGGCGTACGCGTGCTGGTGGTCCCCGGCTCCATGGATGTCCGCACCCGGGCGGAAGAAGAGGGCCTCAACGAGGTCTTCACCCGGGCGGGAGCCGAGTGGCGTCTGCCGGGCTGCTCCATGTGCCTGGGCATGAACTCCGACCGGCTCCCCGGCAGACAGCGCTGCGCGTCGACCAGCAATCGCAATTACGAGGGACGGCAGGGACCGCAGGCCCGGACGCATCTGGTGTCTCCCGCCATCGCCGCGGCGACCGCGGTGGCCGGCAGGCTCGCCCTCCCCGCAGACCTGCCTTGAGGAGACCTCCGTGGAACCGCTGAGCACCCACACCGGGAAGTGTCTGCCGCTGCCCCGCAGCAACGTGGACACCGATCAGATCATCCCCGCCGAACACTGCAGGAGTCTGTACCGCACCGGGTACGCCGGCGCGCTGTTCGCCAGATGGCGCTCGGACCCCGGCTTCGTCCTGGAACAGCCCGAACGGTCCGGCGCCACGGTCCTGTTGGCGGGCCCGCACTTCGCCACCGGCAGTTCGCGTGAGCATGCCGTCTGGGCGCTGCGGGACTGGGGCTTCGCCGCTGTCATAGCGCCCAGCTTCGGTGACATCTTCGGCCGCAACGCGCTCAAGAACGGTCTGCTGGCGGTCACGTTGCCGGAACCGGATGTCGCTTGGCTGCTCCAACACGCCGAGGAGGACGCCGAGTTCGAGGCGACGGTCGATCTGCTGCACTGCCGGGTCTCGGCCGGCGGACGGAGCTGGGACTTCGACATCGACGGGCGCGCACGGCGGATGCTGCTCGCGGGACACGACGACATCACCGCCACCCTGACGAGGGAGGCCGACATCGCCGCCCACGAGAAATCACGCCGGCCCTGGTTGCCCGTGCTGACGCCCGGCATGGCACCGGTTCCCGCGGAATCCGGCTGAGGACCGAACATGTCAGTCATCACTGTCATTCCAGGCGACGGTATCGGGCCCGAGGTGATCGAGCAGGCCATGCTGACGCTGGACCGGCTCCAGCTCGGCCTCGAATTCGACGTCCTCGACCACGTCAACGCCGACACGTTCCTCCGTACCGGAGTCGCTCTCTGCGACGAGGACTTCGAGCGGGTGAGGTCCAGCCGCTCGGTGTTGCTCGGGGCGATCGGTGACCCTCGGGTCGGCTCGCCGGCCTACGGGCGCGGTGTCCTGCTCCGTCTGCGCTTCGAGTTGGACCTGTACGTCAACCACCGCCCGGCGAAGCTGCTCCACGACCGGCTGAGCCCGCTCAGGGCGGACAGCGCGCGGGCGGTGGACTGCATCGTCATCAGGGAGAACACCGAGGGCCTCTACACGGGCGCGGGCGGTTCGGTGCACCCCGGTTCGGAGCACGAGATCGCACTGGACGTCGATCTCAGCACCTACCACGGTACGGCCCGCATCGTGGAGTACGCGTTCTCCATCGCCCGCCGTGAGGTGTGCATGGTGGACAAGGCGAACGCGGTGGAATTCGGCGGGGGTCTGTGGCAGCGGTGCTGGCGGGCAGCCGCGGCGCGCCACCCCGACAAGGCCTCCCGGCACCTCTACGTCGACGCCGCCGCCATGCAGATGGTCACCGATCCCACCGGATTCGATGTGATCGTGACCAACAACTCCTACGGTGACATCCTCAGCGACATCGCGTCCGCGGTCGCCGGCGGGATCGGCACGGCCGCGTCGGCCAATCTCAACCCGGAACGCGGGTTCGGCCTCTACGAGCCGGTCCACGGCAGCGCGCCGGACATCGCCGGCAAGGACATCGCCAATCCGGTCGGGGCCATCCTCAGCGCCGGGCTGCTCATCGGCGACCTGGGCCACCACGAGGCGGCCGCCGCGCTGCGAGCCGCGATCTCGCAGGCGGTGGCAGCCGGGGAGACCACCCCGGATCTCGGCGGCTCGCTGGACACCCGTGGTGCCGGTGAGGCGATTCGAGCCCGGTTGTGAACCCATCGGCCGCGGCGCGCGGCGACAGACATCCACCAGGACACTCAACGACAGGAGTGACAATGTCCAGCAGGACCGAGTCGGTCGAGGTGCTCGACGCGTCGGTGCAGGAGCAGTGGAAGGCGGTGGCCGCGACCGGCGCCGCCGAACTCGCTTCGTCCTATGTGCTGTCCAGCGCGGTGCTGGGACTGGCACGGGCCGGGGTCACGGCCCGGCTGTCCGGCGAGTGGACGCCCCTCGCGGACCTCGTCCCGCCGGGCGGCTACACCGAGCTGGCGCGGAACGTGCTGCGCTTCGTGCAGGTGCGCGGCCTGGTCGAGTCGCAGGGTGACTCCTGGCGGCTGACTCCGCGTGGCGCCTCCCTGCTCGGGGAGGTACCCGAGGCGGTGATCGGCTATTACGCCGAAGCCTACGGGCCGGTGCTCAGCAGCATCGAGGGACTCCTCACCGGACGCCTCCGGTACGGATCCGACGTGGCGCGTGACACCGAGGCACTCGGCCGCCGTTGCGAGGTGTTGTTCCGGAGCGTCGGCATGAACGTGGTCCGCGAACTGGTCGGGAAGTACCAGGCCAAGCGGGTGCTGGACCTCGGCTGCGGAACGGGGGGCCTGGTGCTCGATCTGTGCCGGGAGGACCCCGGCCTGCGGGCGGTGGGCCTGGACATCGCCGAGGACGCCGTGGCGCTGGGCTCGAAACGGGCGGCGGAGGAGGGGCTCGACGACCGGGCGTCCTTCGTCGTCGGTGACGCGTTCGCGCCCGACGACTGGCCCGAGGCCGCCCGGGAATGCGACCTCTTCATCGCTGTCGGTGCCGTGCACGAGCACTTCCGGGACGGGGAGGCGGCGGTCGTCGAACTGCTGCGCGCCTACTCGGATCTGCTCGCGAGCAAGCCGGGCAGCGTACTGGTTCTCGCCGAGCCCGAACTGTTCACGGACTCCGTGGACGCGGACTTCTTCCTGGTCCACGCGCTCACCGAACAAGGTTTCCCGCAGCCCCGGGAGCCGTGGCTGAAGGTCATCGAGGCGGCCGGACTCACCTGCCGGCGGGTCCTTTCGGTGCCCAACACCATGTTCCGTTTCGCGTACTACGAGATCACGGCCGGAGCGCCGGTCCGGTGAAGCCGTCGCTGCGGGCGCAGGCGGTCGCCCCCATGGAGCTGGCCAAGCTGCAGCGGCTGGGCCGGTCCGGCTCGCTGGACATCGCGCTGGGCATCCCTCCGGGCGACCCGCCCGCGGCCGTCGTGGAGGCCGCGGTGTCAGCCCTGCGCAAGGGCCGGCACCAGTACGCCGATACGGCGGGGCTGTCCGAGTTGCGTGCCGTGATCGCGGCGGACGCTCTGCGGACCCATGGGGTCGTGGTGGATCCGGACACCGAGATCACGGTGACGGTGGGCGCCACGGAGGCGTTGCTGACCGCGTTGCTGACCGTCACCGATCCCGGTGACGAAGTCCTGCTGTTCGAACCGTACTTCGAGCTCTACCCGGGGATCGTCGAGCTCGCCGGCGCGGTACCGCGCTTCGTCCGGCTGGAGGCACCCGACTGGCGCCTGACGGAGGAGGCGCTGACGCGCGTGCTCTCGCCGCGGACCCGGGCCGTGGTGCTGAACACGCCGCACAACCCCACCGGGCGGGTCTTCGACGCCCAGGAGCTCGACCTCCTGATGAACCTCTGCCAGGAGCGGGGCATCGCCTGCGTCACCGACGAGGTCTACGACTGCACGGTCTTCGACGGGCGCCGGCACCTGTCCCCGCTCGCGATGCCGGGCGCGCGGCCGACCAGCGTGATCGTCGGCAGCCTGTCCAAGAAGGCGCAGATGACGGGGTGGCGTATCGGGTACTGCATCGCCGACCCGGAGATGACAGAGGTGCTGCGCAGGATTCATGAGCACACCACCGTGGGCACCAACCATCCCCTGCAGTCCGGTGCCTCCGCCCTGAAAGCCTCCGACGTACTGGACGGCCGGGCGCTGTTCCAGGACCGGCGGGACGAACTGGTCGCCGGTCTGTCCTCGTTGGGATTCACGGTGCGTCCCCCCGAGGGGGGCTGGTTCGTCTTCGCGGGCACCGAAGCCCTCGGCTGGCCCGCGCGGACGCTCTCCCGCCGGCTGGCGGAATCGGCGGGTGTCCTGGTCGCACCCGGTTCCCCGTTCTTCCAGCGGCCTGAGGACGGCGACCGCTGGATACGAACGACATTCGTCCGCGGTGCCGAGACCACTCGGGCGGCACTCGACCGGATCGCGGCGTTCCTCGCGGCCGAGGCCCCGCCCTCCGGGTGATCTCGGCCGGCGGGTCATGGCCGATTGACCCGCCGCCGTGAACCACCGCACGCCGAGCACCATTTCGCGCGGGCCGACCGCTGTCGCCCGCGCATCGGCGACTCCCGCGCCCCGACCGTGTCGGCGGCGCTCCGGCACTCGTGGGCGATCACGTCGTACGCGCGGACCGTCGCGAGCGTGATCCCGTGCGCGTCGCCGGTCGTCCCGCCGCTCCCTCCGCCGTCCCGGCGGGCAGTCATTGCCCATGCCGGGCGGCGTGTGGCGGGCGGCTGTTCGGGGTGCGCCGTGGGGACGTCCGAGGGGTCCGCTGTGCCTCGACCTGGGCGCGGGCGCCCAACTGCCTCTTGCCGGCGGGGAACTTGCTCAGCCCTGACGTGGTCGGGGGTCCGCCCTGGAGAGTTCGAGGGCGGACGTCACCAGGCGACGGGGAGCTCGACGGGGCCGAAGGTGCCCATGTGGGCGAAGGAGATCTGTTCGACGGGCACCGCGAGCCGGAGTTCCGGAAGCCGTCGCAACAGGGTGGGCAACGCCGTCTGGAGGTCCGCCCGGACCAGGCTCTGTCCCAGACACTGGTGGCTGCCGTACCCGAAGGCCAGGTGGTGGCGGGGCGCGCCGCGACCGGTGTCCAGTGTGTCCGCGGAGTCGAACACCGAACCGTCCCGGTTGGCCGCGGAGAGGCTGACGAACACCCCGTCGCCGGCGCGCAGCAGGTGGCCGCCGATCTCGATGTCCTCGGTGACCACACGGGCGAAGCCCGCGTCGGCCGCGGAGAGGTAGCGCAGCAGTTCTTCCACGGCGCCCGCCAGGAAGGCGGGATCGTCCGTGTCCCGTACCCGGGCCCGCTGGACGGGATCGCCGAGCAGGGCGACGACGCCGAGCCCGATCATGTTCGTGGTCGCCTCGTGCCCCGAGATCAGCAACAGCAGTGCGAGGTCGACCAGTTCGTCCCGGGTGATGCTGCCGACGGCAAGCTGTTCGGTGACCAGCCGGCTGATGATGTCGTCCCCGGGCCGGCGTTCCTTGACCGCCGTCAGCTCGCGGAGGAAATCCCGCATCTCCGTCCCCGCCTGCTCCACCTCCTCGGCCGAGGAGTGCGTGTCGAGCAGCGCGATGCTGTGCTTCTGGAAGAAGTCGTGCTCCTCGTACGGAATGCCGAGCATCAGCGAGATCACCAGCGAGGGGAAGGGGAGCGCGAACTCCGCAACCAGGTCGGCGGGAGAACCGTGGAGCATCATCGTGTCGATGAGATCGTCGGCCATCTCCTGGATCCTGGGCCGCAGTTCGGCCGTCCGACGGGCCGAGAAGTCACGGGCGACCATGCTCCGCAGACGGGTGTGGTCCGGATCGTCCATCCGGTTGAAGGAAGCCCGTAACGGTGTCATGACCTGGGAGGCCGGCGAAACCGTGGGCATGTCCGGCCGGGCTCCGTCGCTGCTGATGCGCGGGTCGGCGAGGACGGCCCGCACGTCCTCGTAGCGGGTTGCCACCCAGGCCTCGCGCCCGTTCCACAGCCTTACCCGGCGTAGGCCCCCGGCTTTGTTCCAGTCGACGTAGGCGGCGGGAGGGTCGAAGGGGCAGCCGGTGCGGGTGGCCGGGTAGCGCGGAAGGTCGGCGTCGATGTTCACGAGACACCCTTCAGGGGAGCCGATGGCACGGAGGAGGAGCCGAAGTACTGCGGGCGGGTCCGCGCTGCCCAGCGCACGACCGGGCCCATGGCCAGGGCGGACAGCAGGAACGCTCCGCCGAGGACGAACCAGCCGGGAGTCCCGTACCGGATGAGCAGGGACGTCAGAAGGACCGGCGCGATCATGACGGAAGCCGCGTAGCCGGTGAAGAAGAAGCCCTGGTACTGCCCCTGCTTGTCCGGTGGTGCCAGTTCGTAGCTCACCACCCAGGCCGCGGCGGAGAGCACCATCTCGCCATAGACGTGGACGGCGCCGCCGAGGACGAGCAGCAGGCCCGCTGTGACGGCCGTACCCGTGGACGAGAGCGCGAACAGCACACAGCACAGCAGAAGCGCCACCCCGGAACGCCGGAACGCCCCGATGGCCAGGGGCAGGGTGTCCACCTTCTTCGTGATGCGGACCTGGAACGACACCACGCTCGCGGTGTTGACCAGGAACAGCACGGTCACGAGCCATCGGGGAGCGGTCGTGTGGCTGACGATCCACAGCGGAAGCACGATCTCCAGCAGCACCGCGTACAGGGACAGCACCACACTGATGAGTGTGATCACCGCGAAGGGGCGGTCGCGCAGCACTGCCAGGCGGGGCTCGCCCGGGGCCGCCGCCGGCGCGGGCGCCGTCCGGGGCAGGGTCATGAGCAGCAGCGCGGACACCAGGAAGCTCAGCGCGTCGAGGATCAGGACGACGCGAAAGGCGTTGTCGGTGCCTATCTGAATCGCGATTCCCGCGAACAGCGAGCCCGCGGCGATCCCCGCGTTGTTGACCGAACGCAGGTAGGCGCGCGTGCGCACGAGGTCCGTGCCTTGCAGGACGGCGGCGAGCGTCGCCTGGAGAGCGGCTCGGCCGCCCCTTTCGAGGACGACGAACGCGCAGGCCACCAGCACGAATGGGGCGAAGGAGTCGACGAAGAGATAGCCGCCGGCCGCGATCCCGTTGAGGGCCACCAGCGCGGCCGCGGTTTCACGTGGGCCCCGGCGGTCCGCCAGGTGACCGAGGGGTACCCCGGCCAGGAGCCCGACCAGACCCGCGATGCTCAGCCCGAGGCCGAGTCGCGCCGGGGTGAACCCGATGACTTTCGTGAAATACAGCGCTGAGCAGGTCATGAACGCGCCGTTGCCCATGGTCATGAACAACGTCGCCGACGTGAGGCTGCGGGCAGGCCCGCGGGCGGGGGTAATTGGATTGGCCACGAAGCCGGATTCTAGACAGGGTCGGGTAATTCACCAGTCATTTTTCCAGCACGTGGAAATGACCGCAGAATTACTCGCAAACCCTAGAGTGGAGGCCTTCTGGCCTGTGCGGCCACGACAGCGTCTGCGACGCGAGTGCCCGACCGCAAGGAGTGTCTTGGTCATGGCGTATCCGAAAATACAGCCGAGCGAAGGCGTGCCTGCACGTCCGTTCATTCCCGGTATCGAACGTGGCGTCCTGGAGTACTGGGAGAGCGACCAGACTTTCCGGGCCAGTGTGGAGACACGCGCGGTGGACAAGGACGGCGGAAAGGAGTTCGTCCTGCTCGACGGACCTCCGTTCGCGGATGGTCTGCCGCACTACGGTCATCTGCTGGCCGGTTACGCCAAGGACGCGGCCTCGCGCTACCAGACGATGCGCGGGCGCCGCGTCGAGCGCCGGTTCGGCTGGACCTGTCACGGTCTGCCTTCCGAGATGGAGGCCGAGAAACTGCTCGGTATCTCCTCCAAGCGGGATATCGAGTCGATGGGCGTCGCCGAGTTCAACCAGGTCTGCCGCACTTCGGTGATGCGCCACACCAAGGAGTGGCGGGACTACGTCACTCGCCAGGCCCGGTGGGTGGACTTCGACAACGACTGCAAGACCATGGACCTGGAATACATGGAAAGTGTCCTGTGGGCCTTCAAAACCCTGTGGGACAAGGGTTTGGTCTACCAGGGCCACTCGATGTCCTGGTATTGCGGATCCTGTGAGACGACGCTCTCCGACTCGGAGAGCGAGGGCACCATGGATCACCGGGACACCGGCCGGGAGCTGTCGGACCCGGAGCTGACGGTGCGATTGCGCCTGGAGACCGGCGAGTTGGCGCTCGTCTGGACCCGCGCTCCCTGGACGCTGCCGGCCGCCCTCGCGATCGCGGTGGATCCCGAAGCCCAGTACGCCGTCGTCGAGCACGGCGCGGAACGCCTTCTGCTGGCCGTCGACCGTCTGCCGGACTACGCCCGCGAACTCGGCGAGGACGTCGCCGACCGGGTGGTGGCCACGGTCCTCGGCGCGGAGTTGGCGGGCCGCCGGTACACCCCTGCTTTCGACTTCTTCGCCGACCACGAGCACGCGCACCGGGTGCTCACGGCAGCCCATGTCAGCACCGGTGAGGGAACGGGCATCGTGCCCGTCGCCCCCGCGTTCGGCGAGGACGACAGGACGGTCGCCGACGCGGCCGGCATCGCCCTGGTGCTCCCCGTCGACGCCGGCTGCCGGTTCACCGACGAAGTGCCGCCCTACGCCGGGCAGTCGGTCCTGGACCTGAATCCCGCCATCCTGCGTGATCTCCGGGCCGCCGGTGCCGTGCTGCGCCATGGGACGCACCGTCACACGTGCCCGCACTGCTGGCGATGCGGGTCACGGCTGATCGAACGCGCCGTGCCGTCCTGGTTCCTGGCGCTCGACGGCATCCGCGCCAGGATGCTCGAACTCAACCAGCGGATCACCTGGGCACCGGAGCGCATCCGCGACGGGCAGTTCGGCAAGTGGCTGGAGAACGTCCACGACTGGAACATCTCCCGGAACCGGTACTGGGGAGCTCCCATGCCGGTGTGGGTCTCGGACGACCCCGCGTACCCGAGGACCGACGTCTACGGTTCGCTGGACGACCTCGAGCGGGACTTCGGGGTGCGGCCGACCGACCTGCACCGTCCTGTCATCGACGAACTGACCCGTCCGAATCCCGACGACCCGACCGGGCGTTCGACGATGCGGCGGATCCCCGAAGTCCTGGACTGCTGGTTCGAGACGGGATCGATGCCCTTCGCCCAGGTCCACTACCCGTTCGAGAACGCGGAGTGGTTCGAGCGCCACAGCCCGTGCGACCTGGTCGTCGAGTACCAGGCCCAGACCCGCGGCTGGTTCTACTACATGCACATGCTGGCCACCGCTCTGTTCGACCGCCCGGCGTTCAGCAGCTGTTCGGTCCTCGGAGTGGTTCTGGGCAACGACGGCCACGCGATGTCGAAATCCCGCAACAACTACCTGGACATCGACGAGATATTCGACCGCGACGGGTCGGACGCGATGCGCTGGTCCCTGATCGGCTCGCCGCTGGTGCGGGGCGGTGACCTGGTGGTGACCGAGCGCGGCAGCCAGGACGCCCTGCGCCAGGCGGTCCTGCCGTTGTGGAACGCCTGGGCGTTTCTCGCCCTGTACGCCGGGACCTCACAGGTCGAGGGACGGTGGCGCACCGACAGCCCACAGGTCCTGGACCGGTATCTGCTCGCCAGAACGCGGCTGCTGGTGTCGACCGCCACCGAAGCCATGGACATCCACGACCTGTCCGCGACCTGCGCTGCCGTACGGGAGTTCCTCGATGTGCTCACCAACTGGTACATCAGATGCTCGCGGTCCCGGTTCGCCTCCGGAGACGCGGATGCGATCGACACCCTGCACACGGTCCTCGAGGTCCTCTGCCGTCTGATGGCACCACTGCTTCCGATGATCAGCGAACAGATATGGCGAGGGCTGACGGGCGACCGCTCGGTCCATCTGGCCGACTGGCCGGCCGCGTCGGAACTCCCGGCGGACGAGGCGCTGGTCACCGCGATGGAGCGGACGCGGCAGATCGTCTCGACCGCTCTGTCCCTCCGCCGGGCGGACGGCCTGCGGGTCCGGCTGCCGCTCGCCACGCTGACGGTCGTCGCCGACGAGAGCCCGGACGTGGAAGCGCTCGCCTGGCTGATCCGTGAACAGGCCAACGTGAAGGACGTGGTGTTCGCCGGCGACATCACCCCCTACGGGCGGTTACGGCTCTCGGTGAACGCGCGAGCCTGCGGCCGCCGGCTCGGCAGCCGGACCCAGAAGGTGATCGCTGCCGTCGCGGCGGGCGCCTGGACCAGGGAACCGGACGGCGGCATCACCATCGCGGGGATCCCCATGCGGCCCGGGGAGACCGAGCAGCACCTGGTCGTCGACGCCCCCGGGGCCGCGGCCCTGCCGGGGGACGTCGGCCTCGTCGCGCTCGACACCGAGGTCACCGAGGAACTGGCCGCCGAGGGGATGGCCCGCGATCTGGTGAGGGTGGCGCAACAGGCCCGCCGGGCGGCGGGTCTCCACCTGCTCGACCGGATCAAGCTGACTTTCGAGGTGCCGGACGACATCGCCGCCGCCGTCAGGCCGTACCAGGCGTTCATCGCGCGGGAGACGGTGGCGGACGCGGTCCACTACGGCCCCGCGGGCCGGCAGGTCTTCACCGGGTCCGTGGGGGACGGCGCCGAGGCCAAGGCGTCGGTGAACACCGTGGTCTCCGGAAGGAGCGCCCGGTGACGGCGATCGGACAACGCCTCGAACGCCTGGTGTCCGCCCGGGCCGAACGCCGCCCCGACGACTGCGCGGTGGTGGACGAGGCCGAGCGCCTGAGCTTCGGTGATCTCGAACGCCGGAGCAACCGTGTGGCCAACACTCTCATCGCCCGTGGCCTGCGGCCCGAGGGACGGGTCTGCGTGCTGGTGCCGAAATCGGCCACGGCCATCGCCGGCATCCTCGGGGTCCTGAAGGCCGGAGGGGTCTGTGTTCCCCTCGACGCGACGAGTCCGACACTCCGGCTCGCGTCGGTGGTGGAGCAGTGTTCACCCTGCCTGCTGCTCGTCGCTCCCGAGTGCGCCGCCGTCGCCGAGCGGATCACGGACGCGGTCGCTCCAGGGACGATCAGCGGCGTTCTCCGGCTCGGCGAGGAGGAATCCGCCGCGGACACCGCCCCGGCCCCCCTCCCCAACGGTGACAGCGCCTACATCCTGTTCACATCCGGTTCGGCGGGACGGCCGAAGGGCGTGTCCATCACCCACAGCAACGTGGCCCACTTCGTCACCTGGGCCAACGGGCACTTCGGACTGCGGCCCGGCGACCGGATCTCGTGCCAGCTGCCGCTGCACTTCGACGGCTCTCTCTGGGACGTGTTCGGAGCGCTGTCCGCCGGAGCGGAACTGCACCTGGTCTCCGGGCGGAGGAACCTGCTTCCGAGCACGGTCGCGGACTTCATCAGGGAATCACGGTTGACCCAGTGGCTCACCGTCCCCTCGGTGCTCACCTCGATGGCCGCTCGGGATGTGGTCGCCGACGGGGACTTCCCCGAACTGCGGAGGATCTTCTGGGGCGGAGACGTGCTCTCGCTCCCCGTCCTGAGGTACTGGATGGCGCGCTTGCCCAATGTGCGGTTCACGAACATGTACGGCCCGACCGAGACGACGATCGTGGCCAGCTGCCACACCCTGCGGTCGGCTCCGGACGAGGACGCCACAGCCGTCCCGATCGGCCGGCCGGTGCCCGGCAAGCATTTCCAAGTACTGGACAAGGACATGCGTCCGGCTCAGCCCGGCGAGGTCGGGGACCTCCACATATCCGGCGCGGGGCTCACACCCGCCTACTGGCGCGATCCCGCGCTCACGGCGAAGTCCTTCGTCGAATGGCCGTCCGGGTCGGGCAGGCGCTGGTACCGGACCGGAGACCTGGCCAGGCAGGACGGCCGAGGTGTGTTCCATTTCCACGGGCGTGCCGACCGCCAGATCAAGTCGAGCGGTCACCGTATCGAGCTGGACGAAGTCGCGGCCGCGCTGCGCGAGCTGCCCGGACTGAAGGACACCGCTGTCGTCAGCGTCCCGGCCCCCGGGGCCGAGGGGAACCGGATCTGCGCGGCCTATGTCCCGGCGCCCGGCTCCGCGCCCGAGCCGGCACAGCTGCGTACCTTGCTGGCGGCGAAACTGCCGCAGTACATGCTTCCCTCCCAGTGGCGTGCATGCGAATCCCTGCCGATGAACGCCAACGGGAAGATCGACCACCTGGCAGTGCGAAGAATGTTTCTCGACGAGAGGACTGGGTGAGAAATGAGTCAACTTCCCGAGCAGGAAGAAGTCAGCCGGATCATTCTGGAAGGGTTGCGGGACAAACTCTTCCTGGACGGGGTGACGGTCGACACGAACCTCGTCGAGCCCGGTCTGATCGATTCCGCCGGTTTCATCAGGCTGTTCATCGTCCTGGAAGAGGAGTTCGACATCGAGGTCACCGCCCATGACCTCTCCTTGGACAGATTCCAGACGGTGCGCAGCATCAGCGAGTTCGTGATCGCCAAACGGCGCCGGACCGTCGCGAGCGAAAGCTCCGTGGACGCGGGGCGGGCATGAGCGACTACCGGATCACGAAGTACACGCCGGATGCCAGGGACGCTGTCATCGAGTTCCAGCAGATGCTCTGGCAGGGCGGTCCACAGGGAAACGCCGCGTATCTCGAATGGAAGTTCGCCGACAACCCCTACCTGGACGACCGTTACGTCACGTTGGCGTGGGAGGGGCACGAACTCGTCGGCATGCTCGGGGTCTTCGGGTCGTCCTGGGAAGTCGACGGTCACGGCCCGGTGATGTTGCCCTGTCTCGCCGACACGGTGGTGGCCCCCGACCACCGGGGCGGACCGCTGTTCGGGCGCATGCTGGACTCCCTCATCGAGCGGCTGCGCGCCGACGGGGTGCCGTGGCTGCTCGACTTCGGCGACCAGCCGGCAGGTCCCGCGATGCTGATGAACGGCTGGACAGCGGTGGGACCTTGGCCGGTGGCCAGCGCCGAGCGCGAGGTGCCCCTGACCACGCAGGGGGCGTGGGACGACCTGGAGGCCGTTCGGGGTTCCCGGTCGGGAGCGGTGATCAGGTCCGTCGCGACCAGTACCGCCGACATGCCGGCGCTGGCCTCGAAGCTGCCCACCGACGCCGGTGTCCGGGTGGTCCGTGACGAACGCTACTTCCGCTGGCGGGGCGACAATCCGCTGGCGCGGTACTTCCACCTCGTGGCCGAGTCGCAGGGGACGGTCGGCTACCTGATCGCTCATCGCACGTCGGTGGACACCGACGACGGTCCCACCCCGACCACGATCGTGGAGTGCGAGGCCGTCGACGACGACGTCTGGAGCGACCTCGTCGAGGCGGCCCTGGCCACGGTGCCGGGAAAGGTGGTGACCATGTGGGTGCGCGACCTGTCCCCTTCCCGGGTACACGGGATCGAGTCGCTCGGCCTGTCACTGACAAAACCGAGCGGGCGGCTGAGCCAGGACATCCACCTGCCCAAGCTCGTGATGCGCTCCACCGGCGTGCTGGACGGGCAGTCGTCACCGCTCGCCACCCTGAACTCGCCATCGGTCTGGGACATGCGCGGTGTCTCCGGCCGCGGCTGGCGTTGAGTCCACCGGCGACCGCTGCCGCACACCCGGCGACCGCTGCCGCACACCCGGGGTGAGCGGCAGCGGATGCCGGCGCAGCGGGCGCCCGGTGCCGGATTCCCCGAACGAAGCATTCCTGCCACCGCGGTAGCCGGTGGCTCGAAGGCAGGGTCGTACCCCGTGCCAGGGGCCGGTCCCAGGCGGTGAGTCGGGGCGTCGCGAGGCACGTGGCGCGTTCGGTCCCGGGCCGGCCGTCGAAGGACCGGCCGGCCGGAACGGCGCCCACGGCCCGCACGCCCCGCTCTTCGCCGCCGACGCCAGGGCAATCACCGGGGCCGGCCGCCGAGGCCGGCCCCACCTGCTTGAGGGCCCGTACGCCGTCGCGTCCCTGGCCATGTCGACCACCTCAACAACTCTTTCCTCGCACGTAAGTTGTGGTGGGGCACCGCATCCCGGTCTCGCGCGGTCCGAACGGTGAGGCCGTCCGCGTAGGCCTGATGCCTTCCACGGCGCCGTCTCCGTGATCCGGCTCTGGCGTCGCCCGTGATCCGCCGGACGGAACCTGGCGGTGAGGCGGTCGAAAACCGGTGGAGCGGCGCCGCTGTGCGCCGTTACCGTGCTGCCGAACCAAGTCGTCTCGTCAAGGACGTGCCGTTGTACACCGTGTGAGACCCCCCGAGCGCTGAACCGTCGCGCGTCGCGCCTGTGCGCCGCGCTCCTTCATGCTGCGGTCTTCTCACTGGAACCGGTGTACTTCTGTGCTCAACACCTGGGCGGTCCTGCCCACCTGCCTTCCGTTCGTTCTTCGGCGTTGCCACGCGTGCGCGTCCGAGCGCTTCCGCGCAGACGGCAAATTCCGCGTCAACGCACATCACAAACTCATCGACGCCTGGCTCCTCGCGCTCTGCACCACTTGCGGGGACACCACGAAACTCACGGTCCTGGAACGGACGAACGTACGCTCCGTCCCACCTGAGCTGCTGGACCGGCTGCATGACAACGACCCGACCCTGGCAGCCGAGTTGCTCCAGGATCCGGCCGTGCGACGCCGTAATCGCATCGCCCTCGACTGGGACGACGCATGGCGCCTCGACACCGGCGGTTCGGATCACCTGGACCGTGAGGTGATCGACGTCTCGGTCCGCTTCGCGGCGCGGATCCCCGTCCGGCCGGTGCGACTGATCGCTGAAGGCTGCGCTCTCTCGCGCGCCGAGGTGGAGAGGCTGATCACGGAGGGGAGGCTCGTTTCGGCGGTCCGGCTGAGCGGCAAGCTCTCCGGCGACTTCACCTTCACGCTCAAGCGCTGAGCCCTCTTCACGTCCGGGGTCGGTCCGGCACGAGTCGCCGGACCGGCCCCGGACGGCCTTGAACACCGGTTCGCCGCCGGAGCGCCGGAGGTCCTGGCCGGCGACAGCGAGGCGAGAGTCCGGCGGATGGCGACGCAGTGGGACCTGCCCATGGCGGTGCGGGCCCGGCTCGCCGAGGACGAAGACCCCCTGGTGCGGGCCTCGGCCCTCACCGTGGGGTTGTGGCCACGCCTTCCGACCGCCGTATGCGAAGCCCTGCTTGACGACCCGAGCCCCAAGTCCTGTCCGCTGTGGCCAAGTTTGTTCCCACCCGCACCGAATCCCCTCCCCGAGCCCGTCAGCCGCGTCCAGGACCCCTCCCCCAACGGGCGGAGCGGAGCGGAGCGGCACAGGATCCTGACGTGCCGACCGCTCTGGCCCTGCAACTCGCCGAGGACCTGGACGACTTCGTCCGGCTCTTCCCCTCGATGCGCGAGGACCTCACCGAGCAACAGCGCTCCGCCATCGCGTACATCGTGCCGAACGGCTACCGCACACCCCCGCGCTGGATCGTGGAACACGGCCATCGACCGCACGTCGCCCGTCGCGCCGCCGCCTCCGGTCATGTCCTGCTGCGACGGAGCATCGCCATGCAGCCCACCTCCCCGCCGACGTGGTGGATCGCCTCGCCGAGGACGAGGACTTCTTCGTCGGACTCGCCCTGTGCGAGTCGTGCCAGGACGCCCCGCACGCACTCGTACTGGAGATGTACGCCCACTGGCACGGCCTCAGATGGGCCTTCCTGCGGCGCCACCCGAACTTCGCGGGACCCGGTCTCGCCCGCTTCGCCGACCACCCCGATCCGCGGCTGCGCCGCGCCGCGCTGGACGATCCCGAAGCCGGCCCCGAGCTAGTCCTGCGGTTGATCGACGACCCTGAAGTCGGCTCCTGGGCCTTGCGGGACCCCCGACTCCCCAGCCGGGAGCTGCGTCACCGCATCGGTGTTCGCGGCTGCGCACGGGACGCCGCCGCCAATCCCGCTCTTCCCCCCGCGACGATGCACCGGCTTCTCGACCTCTCAGGGGTGGCCCACCCCCGTTATCTTCTTCGCGGTCCTGCAAGAGGGCCGCTGGCCTCCGGGCCCGGCATGACTGTTCCCCCCTGTCGAAGGCATGACCTGGGGGGTGGTGCCACCGGGCCCGGGAGGTGCCGTCGGAGACGCTGATCAGAGGTCCGGCCACCACCCGGTCCGGCGCAATGCCGGACAGCTCACGGGCGGCAGGTCTGCATAACGTGGATGCGCGCGTACGACACCACTGCCGAGGCCGGCACGTTCAACTCTCCTGGAAGGGCGCGATGTTCGATACCGAAGACGTGGGCGTGTTCCTCGGCCTGGACGTCGGCAAGAGCTCCCATCACGGGCACGGGCTGACTCCGGCCGGCAAGAAGGTCTTCGACAAGCAGCTGCCCAACAGTGAGCCGAAACTGCGGGCCGTGTTCGACAAACTGGCCGCGAAGTTCGGCACCGTCCTGGTGACCGTGGACCAGCCCGCCTCCATCGGAGCCCTCCCGCTCACGGTCGCCCGGGACGCCGGCTGCAAGGTCGCCTACCTGCCCGGACTCGCGATGCGGCGAATCGCCGACCTGTATCCGGGCGAGGCCAAGACCGACGCCAAGGACGCCGCCGTGATCGCGGATGCGGCCCGCACCATGCCGCACACTCTGCGCTCGCTGGAACTCACCGACGAGATCACCGCCGAACTCACGGTCCTCGTCGGCTTCGACCAGGACCTCGCGGCCGAGGCCACCCGCACCTCCAACCGGATACGCGGCCTGCTCACCCAGTTCCACCCGTCGCTGGAGCGCGTTCTGGGCCCCCGCCTCGACCACCAGGCCGTCACCTGGCTGCTGGAGCGCTACGGCTCCCCCGCCGCACTGCGCAGAGCCGGCCGCCGCAGGCTCGTCGAGCTCATCCGGCCCAAGGCCCCGCGCATGGCCCAGCGGCTGATCGACGATGTCTTCGAGGCGTTGGACGAGCAGACCGTCGTGGTCCCGGGGACCGGCACCCTCGACCTCGTCGTGCCCTCCCTGGCCCGCTCGCTCGCCGCTGTCCACGAACAGCGCCGGGCCCTGGAAGCCCAGATCAACGCCCTGCTGGAGGCCCACCCTCTTTCCCCGGTCCTGAGGTCGATGCCCGGCGTCGGCGTCAGGACCGCCGCCGTCCTGCTGGTCACCGTCGGCGACGGCACCAGCTTCCCCAACGCCGCCCACCTGGCCTCCTACGCCGGACTCGCCCCGGCGACCAGGTCGTCGGGGACCTCGATCCACGGCGAACACGCGCCCCGAGGCGGCAACCGCCAGCTCAAACGCGCCATGTTCCTTTCCGCCTTCGCTTGCATGAACGCCGATCCCGCCTCCCGCGCCTACTACGACAAGCAACGCGCCCGCGGCAAAACCCACACCCAGGCCCTCCTCCGCCTCGCCCGCCAACGCATCAGCGTCCTGTTCGCCATGCTCCGAGACGGCACCTTCTACGAATCCCGCCCGCCCGCGGACGTCGAACTCGCCGCATGACCCCAGCAAGACCGAATCACCCCAAACCCGACAGGGGTGCCTTGACGAAAGACATAGAGGCACCCCCCGGGAGTTCACTGAGGTGCTGTCCGCCGTCGGATCACCCCGGCGTCTCAGGATCCGGCACACGGATCCGCCGCGCCGACTGCCGATCGATGGTGTACACGGCTCCCATCGCCAGCAGTACGGACGCGACCGCGCAGGTGACGACGAGGCCGTTGAGCCAGGCGTAGCCTTCGGAACTCGGGTATGTCGTTCCGTCGTCCAGGACGCAGTCGAAAGCCGGCGGCAGATACGAGGCGCGCCGGCCGACGAGGTGCTCCGTAAGGTAGGGCGCCGCGTCGCGGCAGGCGGGCGCCGGGGAGGAATTCGCCCCCGACCGGGACTCGTTGTCGGACAGTTCGACGGCGCCGAGCCCCATGAACAGGAGCAGTACCGCGGCTGCCGCCGTCATGGCGGCACCCCATCGCAACGTTCGCACGCCCCAGTCCGGACGCCTGCCGGGCAGAGCGACGGACAGCAGCATGACGACCACGGCAATGGCCCATATCGGGGTGGCGAGCAGAGCCGCCAAGGCGAGCAGGACGAACACGTTCCAGTCTCCTCCGGCCAGCCCAGCGAACAGACGTTCGCACCTGCGGGCGTTCGGAGTACTCTAGTAGTTCCGCTGAGGGATCGCCTGGCGCGCCGGAAGGCCGTGGTCGCCGCCGCTCGAAGACCGAGCGCTGCTCGTCGCCGCGTACTGGCGCACCGATCCGCCTCTGCGACAACTCGCGCCACCGTTCGGGGTCTCCAAGTCGGCGGTGGACCGGATCGTCGGCCACACAGGGCCACTGCCGGCACCGCACCACCGCCGGCGGTTCCGTCGCGGCACCGTGCTCATCGTGGACGGCCACGGATCCGGCGCCGCCCGGCCCGGGAGTGCGTCAGACAGCGCGACGAATCGTTCGTCGCGCCATGACGCCATGAGGCCCGGCCGCTACGCGGCCAGCGTCTCGTCCGCTTGTGTGACGCCCTCGCGGTCGGCGCCGAACTGCTCCAGCAGGTCGTCCGCTGCGAGCAGGGCCTGCTCAGCCGTCCGGGACCCGGTCATCACGCACAACGTGTAGGTGACGTCGTCCAGTGCCCGGCTGGTGCGGCCGGTGGGGCGGACGTCGTGTTCGATACGTGTGTCCGCAAACCGGGCCAGCACCGAGCGCAGTTCCCTCTCCGCCGGAAGGATCATGGTGGTTCCTCTCCCCAAAACACAGCTCGCGTGACAGGTGTCCGACACCGCGAGAAACAGATCGCACCTAGGGCGTCTCGCGCCGCACTCAACGCTGAGCCGGCGTCAGCCAGCTCTTCGTGTGCCCCCAGTCGCGAGGATCATGCCGCCGTGCGCGGGTGTCATCCGTCCGACGGCCGGTCATGGACCGAGCACTCGGGCGACTGCGGCGCGACCGACGCGATCTCCGCCGAGAGTGTTCACCGCCCCGCGGAGGGAGCCGTTGGCCTGCGCAGGAACCACTGTCCCAACGTCCGACGCGAGGGTCGCACCACCACGCGACCGTGGGCCTTGTGGCCGACCAGCTCCCCCCGCGGTCCGACCGGCGTACGAGGATCCGCAGGAGGCTGACGGTTCACTCGGGGCCCGCGCCGACGGAGCGGCCGACGGAGCCGCTCGTCCGTCCCGGCTCAGCGCGCCGCGCCGAACCAGGTGGACAGCGCCTCGCGCAGGCCATGGCGCGCCGGCTTCGTGCGAGCCGACGGACGCGGCCCAGGCGATGTATCCGTCGGGGCGGACGAGTACGGCGGAGGCCGGAAGGGGCTTGTCGCCGGACTGGGCGGCTACGAGGTCGACCCGGTCCTTCCAGCCTGCCGCGATGCCGGCCACCACGGAGTCCTCGGTGAAGTCCGCCAGTACGGGTCGGGCGGCCAGGAGTCGTTCGGCGATCGGGGTCCGATCGCCCGCGAGGTACGCCTGAAGGCCGGGAAACCACTGGCCGACCAGGAGGTGCGAGGCGTGCTCGCCCATGTCGTACCCGACGTCCGTTCCGCCCAGGAGCGCCGCGACGCGACCGCGGTTGCTCTCGTCACCGAGCAGTTCCGCGATCAGCTCACGCGTGGCGGTGATGTCCTCGCCCGGACGCATCAGGGCCATCTGGGCGCGGGTCTGCATGAGAACGCGTCGCCCGGCCGGTGCCCGTTCGGTCTCGTAGGTGTCCAGCAGGCCTGCCGGCGCCCAGCCCCGGACCTGTGCGGCGAGCTTCCAGCCGAGGTTGACGGCGTCCTGCATGCCCAGGTTCAGCCCGGCTCCGCCGACGGCGGAGTGCACGTGCGCGGCGTCGCCCAGCAGCAGGACGCGGCCCGCTCGATAGGACTCGGCCTGCCGGGAGTTGATACCGGCGACCCGGCGGAGCAGATGTGGCCCCGGGGTGGCGGGCCGGTTCATCGGCAGGTCCGCGCCGAGGACACGGCGAACGCTTTCCTGGAGCTCACCGAAGGTCACCGGTGTGCCCTCGTCGACAGGCGGCCGGTCCCACTCGAAGACCGCGACGAGGTGGGCACCGGGGTGCGAGGGCATCGCCGCGAAGGAGAACACACCACCGGGCAGGCGGTTGTGGGCGTACGGCCGAAGGCGTGCACCCAGGCCGGGGAGATCGAGTTCGCCGGTGCCAGGGGTCAGCAACGCGTCCGGGACGACGGCGTGTCCCGCGCGGGAGACGAAGGTCTCGTCCGTGGTGCCGGGGAAGGCGATGCCGGCCTGCTCGCGCACCAGGCTGTGTCCGCCGTCGGCGCCGACCAGGTAGCGGGGACGCATCCGGTACGCGCCCTCGGGGCCGCGGATGTCGAGGGTCACGGCGTCGTCGTCCTGGCGCAGCGTGGTCAGCCCGTGTCCGCGGCGGATCTCGACGCCGAGTTCCCGGGCCCGCTCTTCGAGCACCTGCTCGGCGCGCGTCTGCGGTACCTGAAGGACGTGCATCGGGTTGTCGCGCAGTCCGCGCAGATCCAGCGGTATGCCGCTGAACTTGTAGAAGGGCAGAGGCTCGGGAGGGCGGGCGCGATCGGCGAGCCGCTCGTACACACCGCGGACCTCCAGCGTGCGGACCACCCGCCCGACCAGTCCGTTGGCCTTGGTCCAGAGCATCGAGCGACCGCCGGTACCCGCCTCACGCAAACGGACCCCCTTCACCTCGGGCGCGCGCTCGGTCCTTCCGCGCGCACTCGCCGAGGTGAAGAAGGGCGGCAGCCGGCGCATCACGCCGGAGCACCTGATGCTCGCGATCCTCGACTGTGAACTGCCGGACCCCGCAGCGGAGTTGATGGAGCGGCTGGGCATCGACCGCCCGTCCGTCCGTGAACGCATCAGGCAGGCCGCCGCCTGAGTCTTCGCTCCGACACGGGAAGCGGGTCAGTCAGTACGGGAGACTCCGTGTCGGGCCGTCACCGGCGGGCGTCGGGCCCCGGCCCGAAGGCCGGGTCCGGCCTGCGCCCGGTGCGACTCGCAGGACTTCCGGTCACCTCGTGCTCGCGTCGCGGCGGCGCCGGGCGAGCAGCACGAGGGAACCGCCGGCCGCGACCGTCGCCGCGGCCGAACCGGCCCACACGGCAGTGCCGTTGCTGCCCGTCGCGGCGAGACCGCCCTGCGGGCTCGCGCCGGACGTGCCGCCGGTGGCCGCCGAGGTCGTCGCCCCGGTCATCGTGGGGGAGCCGCCCGTCGAGGGGCTCTGGGTGTCCTTGCCGCCGCCGGTGCCCGGACCACCGTCTCCCCCTCCGCTACCGGTGGTGGGCCCGCCCGAACCACCCGTTCCCTGGCCGCCCGTGCCCGAACCACCCGTTCCCGGGCCGTCGTCCGTGACCACGTCCACGTGGAGATACGCCGTGTCGTTCGCCGCGTTCTTGTCGTAGCTCTGGTGAGTGCCGTAGACGGAACTCGCCCGGACCTCCCCCTCGGTGTCGTGCGCCTTGCTGCCGATCTTGAGGACGAAGGCGTAACTGAGCTTCTGCCCCACCTCTATGAGGTTGTCGTCGTGCCAGCACACGTAGACGGGGTGTCCGGGCTCCGACGGACCGGTCGGCGAGTCGATCCCGAAGGGGGCGCACTCCTTCGGGACCTGTACGGCGGTGGTGCCGGCCGGAATGTGCACCATCAGGCCCGGCTGCTCGTCGCTCTCCGTGTTGTGGATCCAGCCGGGTCCGTCGTTGCGCAGGGTGGCCGTGAGGGTGACGGTGTGCCCGCGACGGCCCTTCGCCCGGTCCCCGACCGCCACGAGGTCGGCCGAACTGTCCGCGGTCAGAGCCATCCGGTGGTAGCTGTCGTCGTATCCCTCCTCGTCCGGCGCCTCTCCCGTGGGGCCCGTGCCGTACTCGACGGTCTCCATGAGGGCCTTGGCGAGCACCTTGAACCGTACGGGCACGGTGACGGAGGCCCCCGGCTCGACGACGGTGTCCAGCCTGCACCGCGCCTGAGCCACCTGATCGGCGTCGGTCGAGTAGGTGCAGCCCTCGACGGTGTCGGGGAACCCGAGTCCCCGCGTCAGCCGCGTCTGGAAGAGGACGCCGTGCGCGGCCTCGGTGCCGGTGTTGGTGACGGTGACGCTCTTGTCGTAGGTCTCGCCCGGCTCGGGGGCGGGGGCCGGGAGCGTCGAGACCACCAGGTGCACACCGGCGTCGTCGGCGTGTGCGACGGACGCGGACAGTGCGGGGACGGTCATGCCGAGCACGGCGGTGGCCAGGGTTGCCGTTCGGCGGAATCGTGCGCGCACCACGGGGATCTCCTCGAGAGACGGGAAGGGACAGGACGGCGTCGACTTCTCCTGTCCGCTGGTTCACCTTGTGGACATCCGGAGGATCACCGGAGTTGTACCGACCAGGCATTTTTGACCTGTTCATGGGATCGCGTGGGCTTCCGGCACAGGGGCCGGCCCGCTCTCTCCGGTCGACAGCCGGTCCGGTGGAAGACGTGATGACCGGCCTGTCGCGCCCCCGACGGTGCGACAGGCCGCCGGGCAGAACCGTTCGGAGCGTCTGTTGGATCCGCCGGCTAGGTAGCGTGGCCGTCGAGCCGCATGGAGCGACCATGCGGCCGGCGGATCCGCACGGTGACTTCCGGCGGAGAAGGATGAGGCTGCGATGACCGAACTGGCGAAGCCCGAGATCGACTTCCCCGGGGGCGACGCTCCCACCGACCTGCAGATCAGGGACCTCGTCGTGGGTGACGGGGCCGAGGCGAAGGCCGGCGCCGCCGTCGAGGTCCACTACGTCGGCGTCACCTTCGAATCCGGAGAGGAGTTCGACGCCTCCTGGAACCGCGGCCAGACCTTCCGGTTCCCCCTGGGAGCCGGCAGGGTCATCAAGGGCTGGGACCAGGGCGTCGAGGGCATGCGGGTCGGCGGCCGCCGTGAGATCACCATCCCCCCGCACCTCGCCTACGGTGACCAGTCACCCTCCCCGCTGATCCCGGCGGGCTCGACACTCATCTTCGTCGTGGACCTGCTCGGCGTGTGAGGTGAGCCCTGCCGCCCGGCCTCGTCCATCGGAACGCGGGCCGGGCGGCGCCTCGTTCGGTCCGACGGTGGGTCGCCCACCGCGCCGCGGGTCGCCCTCCCGGGCCGACCGCGCCAGGTGGCGTACGGAATCGGCAAGGGTGCGGGCGAGCCTGGCGACGGTTCCCGACGCACAGCCGGGCCGGACATGGGCCGATGCCGGACATGGGCCGATGCCGGGCAAGACCTCCGCGGGCTCGGCCTCCGCGGGCTCGGCCTTTGCGGATGGTGCGAGCGGGTGATGTCCCCCGACGGGTGTCCGGTGGACGCCGGACCGTGTTGGGCGCGCTTCCTGCCTCCGGACGGATGCCCCAGCAGCCGGCCGAGCCTCCGACTCCGGTCCTCCCCTCCTCCGGGGCACGGGCCGGCTCGGGCGACCGGGTGACACATGGCCCGGCGCCCGCCCGTCCGGCCCAATCGCCAGGTCTCCCCCGGGCGGACGAACAGAACGTGAGGTAGGAAACCCATGTGAATGATCTGCTCACCGAAGTCATCGGGGCCCACGGCGGGATCGGACGCTGGCAGGAACTGAGCCGGGCGCAAGCCACTCTCGTCAGTGACGGGGCCCTGTTCGCCGTCAAGGGCCTGCCGCAGGATGCCACTCCACGCGTGATGACCGTCAGGCTGCACGAGGAACACGCCTCGGTACAGCCCTTCGGCTCTCGCGATCAGAGGACAGACTTCACACCCGGCCGAGTGCGCATCGAAAAGCTCGACGGTCAGGTGGTCGCCGAACGCGAGGACCCCCGGACGTCCTTCGCCGGACACACACTCGAGACGCCCTGGGACCCGCTGGACCGCGCCTACTTCAACGGCTACGCGCTGTGGACCTACCTCACCACGCCCTTCCTGCTCGCCATGCCCGGCTTCACGGTCACCGAGATCGAGCCGTGGCGGGAAGGAGAGGAGAGCTGGCCGGGGCTGCGCGCCGCCTTCCCGTCCCGGATCGCGAGCCACAGCACTCACCAGGACTTCTACTTCGGTCCCGACCGACTCCTGCGGCGCCACGACTACCACGTCGACGTGGCCGGCGGATTCGCCGCCGCACAGTACGTCTACGACCACGTGGAGGCGGACGGCATCGTGCTGCCCACCAGACGCCGGGCCTACCGCCGCGACACCGAGGGTCGCCCGCTGCTGGACCAGGTCATGGTCTCCATCGACCTCAGCGACGTCCACTACAGCTGACGGGAGCCTTCCGCCGGCACCTCCCTGTGCGGCCCCGCCGAAGGTGACCGTCGGCGGGGCGAGGCTCCTCAGTCGGCGCAGAGGGTGCCGGGGGCGGGCAGCGCGCCGGTCGTGCGGTAGCGGTTGGTGGCTCCGGCCGAGGGGCGGCCTTTCCCCGCCCGGTCCTGCCCGGCCGGCGGTCACGGAAGGAACCGTCGGTATCCCGCACGGGCGCCTTCCCGGCGGTCTCCGGACCGTACGAACCGGAACAGGTGGTGCGCGGTAATCCACTCGCCCGCCCGGACCGCGTACGACGAGAATGCCGGGACCGCCGACGATTCGAGGAGCTCCGCCATGACCGGTCCGCAGCACGCCCGCGACAGCTTGGACGGCCTGGTGATGGGCGACGCCTTCGGTGACGGTTGGTTCACGCGTTCCGACGAGGACACCGAAGGCCTGTGGGCGGCGCGCCGGCCGCGTCCGGCGCCGTGGTCGTGGACGGACGACTCCGCCATGGCTCTCGTCCTGTTCTCACACCTCGCGACCCACGGGGAGGTCCGGCCGGGCGAGTTGGCGAAGGAGTTCGCCGCCGAGTACGACCGGGACCCGGGACGCAAGTACGGGCCGTCCATGCACGGTGTACTGCGGCGCATCGGGGACGGAGAGGACTGGCGGGCCGTCACCACGGCGCAGTTCGGCGGACAGGGTTCCCACGGCAACGGCGCCGCGATGCGGGTCGCCCCTCTGGGGGCCTGGTTCCGGGACGACATGACGGTCGTGTGTGAGCAGGCCCGGCTGTCCGCGCTCGCCACCCACTCCCACCCGGAGGCGGTCGCGGGAGCCGTGGCCGTGGCGGTCGCCGCGGCGCTGGCGACCGCCGACAAGGGCCCGGACACCCCACCGCGTGCGGAGTTCCTGCGGGAGATCGCCGCGCACGTGCCGGACAGTGACGTCCGCTCCGGACTGCTGGTGGCCGCGGCGTTCTCGCCGCGCACGTCCGTTCGCCACGCGGCGTCCGTACTGGGCTCGGGAACACTGATCTCGGCTCCGGACACGGTTCCGTACGCCCTGTGGTCCGCCGCGGGTCATCTGGGCGATCTCTCCGAGGCGTTGTGGCAGACCGTCGCCGGGTGGGGCGACCGCGACACCACCTGTGCGATCGCGGGTGGCGTCGTGGCGGCCCGAACCGGCACGGGCGCGCTGCCGGCGGCCTGGCTCCGGGCCCGCGAGGACATCCCCGCCTGGAGCCAGGACCCCACCGGGACGGAACGGCAGAACGCGAACTGACAGCGGAGCCGCTTCTGCCCATATTTCCCAGGTGGGGTGCCAGTTGGGCCAGGACGGGAACGGTGTGCGCCAGGTCGTTCGGGTTCGGATTCCCCGGGAAATTGTCAACTGCTCCGTGTCAGTGGTGCGGTTCAGGATTTCCCGGGCTTCTGTTCGAGGTCTCCGGTCCCTTCACGGCACGGATGACGGCGCCGATGGGGTCGGAGACATCGCAGACGAAGAGCCGATGGGGGGCGTATGGATGCCGAGGGCGGTACGGACCGGGTTGAGGACGTGAGGTCGTGGCTGCGGGGGCTTGACGTGTTCGCCGGCCCCCTGGCGGACTTCGACCCCGAGCAAGTCCCGGATCCGCGGGCATGGAGGCCTGGTCGGTATCCGCCGAGCTTCAGCGCGATCCGTGCGGCGACCGTCTGCTCCCGGTCCGTATGGCGGTGGTGGGGATCCAGGGCCCGGTCACCGTCCAGCGCGCCGCCCGCCGTCACACGCCGCCGACGGCCGACCGGCGCACGGCAGGACAGGGGCTGAACCGGCCCCCCGGCCGTTGTCACCCAACACGGCGGCCGCAACCGACGGCGTCCGCAACCGACGGCGTCCGGGCCGATGGCGCACGGGCGGGTGGCGCACGGGCGGGGGCTTCAGCGCGGAAGCACCCAGTCCGGCGCCCAGGTCCCGGTGGCGTCACGGCCGGTCGTCGTGGCGGCGAGGTGGGCGCGGAGGGTGGCCAGCGCCGGGTGGGGGTTGTCACGGTGCCAGAGGAGCGAGTGCGGGTAGACGGGCGTCGGATCGGTCACCGGGATGCGGCGCAGGCCGTGGCCCGCGGGCCAGACGAGACGGGTCTGCCCACCCATGAAGGTGGCCAGGGCCGGGGTGTCGGCGATGGTGTCGAGGAGCGCGTCGGAGCCGAAGTTGGGACCGGTCGCCTCGATGGTGAGGCCGAACTCGGCGACGAGGTCGTCGTAGTAGGCGGCCCACTCGGTACCGGGGACGATGCCGGGCATCCAGATCCGGTGCCCGGAGAGCTGGGCGACGGTCACCGACCGGGCGCCCGCGAGCGTGTGCGCGGGACCGGTGAGGAGTTCGAGCGGCTCGTCGAGCACCCGGACGGACTCGATGTCCGTGGGGAGAGGCCGGCCCGGTACGCCGACGGCTCGGAAGGACGCGTCGATCGCACCGGAGTGGATCGCGGCGACAGCTGTCTCGATGTCGAACAGCATCACCACGTCGAGATCGACCTCGGGGTGCGCGTGGTGGAAGCCGCGCAGCAGCCCCGCCGCCGCGCCACGTGAGGCGATCACGTCGACCCGCAGCGGACGGCGGCCGGTGCGCACGGACGCGACCGCGCGTTCGGCGACGCGCAGCAGATCACGTGCGTGGGGCAGGAACGCCTGCCCGTCGATGGTGAGCTCGGCCCCGCGCGCGGTGCGGGTGAACAGCCGCACGCCGAGGTTGCGCTCCAGCGCGGCGATGCGCTTGGAGACGGCCTGTTGGGTGACCGCCAGCTCCGCGGCGGCCTCCTGGAACTGGCCCGCGTCGGCGGCGGCGACGAAGGTCCGGACGGTGTCGAGGTCCATGTCGACACCCTACGGTCACAACCATTGGTTGTGGCCAGGCGGTCCTGCGGTTGTTTGACCCCTCGGTACGGCGCTCGCTTTGATGCTTCCGGTCGCGGATCGGTTGTGCGGGTGAGTGGAGAGGGGCGACGGGCATGAGAGGCGGGAACCGGCGGACACGTCTGCGCGGACTGCCGCTGGGACGTCCGCGCGGACAACGGCTGGGACGTCCGCGCGGAGATCGGCTGGGGCGGCGGTTCGGCTGGTTCTGGGGAGCGTACGGGACCAGCGCGCTCGGCACGTGGCTCGCCTTCGGCGCCTTCCCGCTGATCGCCATCCAGGTGCTGCACTCGGGACCGGCCCAGGTCGCCGCGCTCTCCTCCGTGGGGGCCGCGGTGGGCGCGGCCGTGGCGGTGCCGCTCGGACCGTGGGTGGAGTTCCGCCGCAAGCGGACGGTGCTGATCGCCATGGACGGGGTGCGGTTCGCGGCGCTGCTGACGATTCCCGCCGCGTTCGCCCTCGGCGCGCTCACCTTCCTTCAGCTCCTGCTGGTCTCCGTCGTCGTCGCGGCGGCCGACATCACCTTCCGCGCCGCATCCGGCGCGTACCTGAAGGCGCTGCTGCCGGCCGAGGACCTGCTCGTCGCCAACGCCCGGTTCGAGTCGACGGCCTGGACGACCACGATCGTCGGACCCCCGCTGGGCGGCGTCGCGATCGGACTCCTCGGTCCGGTGGCGACGGTGGTGGCCGACGCGGTCAGCTACCTGCTCTCGGCCCTGGGCATTCGCGCGGCGGGCGGCCACGAGCAGCTGCCCGAACGCCGGGAGACCACACGCATCCGGGCCGGGGACCTGCTCGACGGCTGGCGGTTCATCCTCGCCGACGCGACGCTGCGTCCACTCTTCTTCAACACCGCCCTTTTCAACGGCCTGGTGATGGCCGCGCAGCCACTGCTGGCGGTCCTGATGCTCGGTCCGCTCGGGTTCGCACCGTGGCAGTACGGCCTCGCCTTCGCCGCGCCCTCGATCGGCGGCCTGCTCGGTTCGCGGCTGGCCCGGCCGCTCGTCACCCGGTTCGGGCAGCACCGGGTCCTGGTCGGGACGGGGGCGCTGCGCGCACTCTGGCCCGTGGGCCTGGCCTTCATCGGGCCGGACACCGGCGGGCTGCTGCTGGTGACGGGCGTCGAACTCGGGCTCATCTCCTGCTGCGGGGTCTTCAACCCCGTCTACGCCACCTACCGCCTCGAGCGCACCGCGACCGACCGGGTCACCCGCACACTGTCCGCCTGGGCGGTGACGACCAAGGCCTCGACCGCGCTCCTGACCGCCGTCTGGGGCGTGCTGGGCAGCCTGCTCGGCCCGCGTACGGCCATCGGCCTGGCCGGCGTGCTCCTGCTGGCGACCCCGCTGCTGCTCCCCCGCCGCGCGGCAGCGCCTCTCCCCGAACCGGAGCCGTCACCGAGCCGCGGCTGACGGGCGCGCCTCCCGTTCCGACCGTCGCCGAGCCAGACCTGGCGGGTCGCCACGACCGTCACCGTGCCGGGGTCGCGCAGCCACCACACGGGGCCGGCCCGGGAGAACCCGGGAGAACACAGAGAAAAGGGCCGGTCGGGAAGTCGCCTCCCTCACCGGCCCTCAGCCTTGGCACCCGTTCCCGGAACGAGGGTTCAGTCCTCACCTCTGACGATGTTCCCCTCGGGGCTGTCCGCCTGGTCCCGCCGCGCGGCGAGGGCGACGGTCGCAGGAACGCAGGTACGTACTCCGCTCCCGTGCCGACGACGCGCTTCCGCCCAGCCCGTCTCCGGCCGGCGCGTGGCGATCTTCCTGCTGACCTCAGTGCTCACGACACTTCATCTTCTTCCTGCGCCCAGCCCGTGCGGGGCCCGGCTCTTCCGTCATCCTCTGGATACCCGTACATCTCTCGGATACCTCAGCCGGGTGCCCGTCCTCGGCAGGGAGAAACGCGAATGCGCCGTAGCTCTCGGAATCCGAGGAGAGAACCGGCAATGGGAACATCATCCGCCAGACCGGCCCGACGTGCACGTCGAGTTCCTCCGGCCGGCGCGCTCGCGGTCCCGCATCCCGATCGGTGGCCCTGCCGCGTGGCGGGCACCCCGAGGACCCTTCTCGACATCGGTCCAGCGGGCGAGGAGGCCCTCGTCATCGGTGACGCACACCCCCTGAGAGGCCTGGACGGCACCCTGCACGACCGCGCGACCGAAGCGCTGCGCCAACTCCTCCGACGGTACCTGCCGGCCTGCCTGACCAAGGGCTGTGGCACTGCGGTACGAACGGACCCGGCATGGCTGCCGCGGTGATGGCCCGCACCGGCGCCGGCGGGCCGGCGGCCGCGACCACCACGGAGTCATCCCTGCCGTGACCACACCTCGGGGCCGCCGCCGTGCCACTCGATGACCGGCGAGTCCGCCACGTCGATCTCATCCACGTCGGTCCAACCCGCCCGTCGCATGATCTCGGCCAGCCCACGCAGGCTGAAGGCCGCCCCCATGCTCTCCCCGTCCACGCACACCTGGCGCCCCTCCCCTTTGACGAGTGCACTGACGACTACGGAACGCTCGGTCATGCGGCAAGCATCGCGCGCGGCCACACCCCGCGCATCCGGACGTGGTCCACGCCGTCACGGACCGCGCCGTCGTGCCGGATCGGTCGACCGGCGGAGCCCATTTCCCCCCTCCGCGCCTGTCGCGCGGCCGCCCTCAGGCGCGGAGAGCGGCGTCGAGCACGCGAAGGAGTTCGCCCACCCGCCCTCCTCCGGAAGGTGCCGGGGGCAGACGGCCGAGCACCGCGCCGACCGCTGGTGGTGCGTGTCGACACGCCCAGTCAAGGGTTCCCGCGGTGACGCGCGGGTCCGCTCCGGATGCCAGCTCTTCCGCGCGTGACGCGTGTGCCGCGGCACCGAGGATGTGTTTCACCTGGTGAGCGCTCGCCTTGGGATGAAGGTACGCGGCGGCGGCCGCATGGCTCGCCGCTCGTGCCGCGTCGGCCGCGGCAGGTGGTACGGCTTCCCGCGCGGCTCCGTACGCCGCCCACGCGTCCTGCCGCAGGGCGGCCGTGCGTCGGCCGCCCGCGGCGAAGGCCTGTGCCGCGTCGACGGCGTCGCGAGGGCGTGAGTCGGCCGGAAGACTCTGTTCGAAGATCGCCAGCGTCCTGCGCGCACACTCGGCTGCGTAGCCCGCGATCTCCCGGAGTTCGTGTTCGCTCAGTTCGATCTTGTCCGAATCGGTCGGCACCGCTCCCTCTTCCCCCGGATCGCCGACCGCGACCCTACCGCGGACCCACGAGCTCGCCCTCGGTCAGGTGATGCGCAGCGGCGTCTTCACCTCGGTCGCCTCGCGCCCGGCGGAACGGCTTCTTCCCAGCGCGGGCAGCGGTGCTTCGCCTCGCCGTCTGGTGAGATACCAGCGCCTGCCGGAGTCGTAGGCACGTCGCGCCCTGCGGATCGCGGCGATCTGAGTAGCGAGGTGCACCTGATACCGCCAGGGCGTCTGGTTGCCCTGACGCACCGCCATGGCGTACGCGAAGGACACCGGGTCGCGGTCGAGGTAGTCGTCGAGCTGCTCGAACCAGGCCATGCTCGAGCGGGCGCCCGCCTGTACGGAGTGCAGTTCGGCACGACGGTGCCGGTCGTACTCCCGCAGCGCGACCGTCTTCTCCGGGTACTGCGAGAGGCTGTGGGCGAGGACGATCGCGTCGATCATCGCGAGCCTGGTCCCCGACCCCAGCGTGAAGTGGGTGGTGTGCGCGGCGTCGCCCATCAGGACCGTGTCACCCTGGAACCACGTCCGGTTGCTGACGTGCGGGAAGCGCTGCCAACTCGCGGCCTCGCCACGCGACTTGCTGATCAACGAGTGGCCGTCGAGGGCCCGCCGGAAGATCCCCTCCAGCAGTGGCGTGCTCTCCTCGGCACTCAGGGAATCAAGCCCCAGGCCGTGCCAGGTCTGCGGAGAGCACTCCACGATGCACGTGCCGATCCCTTTGACCGACGGGTAGGCGTGGAACCAGATCCAGCCCGCGGAGGTCTGCTCGAAGCAGAAGACGAAGTTGTCGAACTCCTTGTCCGTGCCGAGCCAGATGTAGGGATTGCGGCCGACCTCCACGCGGGGGGCGAAGTGCGCGGAGTTGGCCTGCCGGATGCGGCTGTTGGAACCGTCGGCCGCGACAACGAGGTCGGCTTCCGGCAGTTGCGTGGCGTCCGTGGCCTGCCGCCCGTACTGGACGTCCACACCGAGACTCGACGCACGCCGCGTCAGTACGTCCAGCAGGGCCGCGCGGCCCATGCTGTACCCGTAGCCGCCGAAGTACGCCGACCCGTCGTGGTGGGCGCCGTGCAGACACACCTCCTGGCCCTGCCAGAGCACGGATCTGGCGCCGATCTGCCGCGCGCTCTCGGGGTCGTTGCGATGCAGGATGTCGAGCAGGTCGTTCCAGTAGACGACGCCCCAGCCGTACGTGGCCGCGGGCGGATCACGTTCCAGGACGGTGATTTCGTGTCCGGCGTCGCGGAGCTTCGCCGAGATCGCGAAGTACAGTCCGGCCGGACCGCCACCCACGCAGACGATCTTCATCCCGCCTCACAGCCTCGACGTCCTCGTGTACGCGGATGCCGCCCAGGTGACGGCAGGAATCCGGGCGTCCCACGGGCTCGGACGCCCGGATCCATCAATTGATGCCGGTCATACGGATGGCCGTAGCGGATGACTGGTCGATTCAGCCCCAGCCGCCCCCGCCCCAACCTCCGCCACCCCAACCGCCGCCGCCCCAGCCGCCCCCGCCCCAACCGCCGCCCCAGCCGCCGCCACCCCAGCCGCCGCCGCCCCAACCCCAGCCGCTGTCGTCGCCCCAGCCCCAGCCGCCGCCGTGACCGCCGCCCCAACCCCAGCCGTCTTCGTGCACGGACGAGGTTGCCGACGGAGCAGACGCGGGAGCGCTTGCCGCGCTGGCCGCTCCGACTCCGGCCGCGATGGCGATGATGGGCGCCGTGCAGACGGCGATGGCCACTCGCCTAATGCGTGAGGTGTTCGCTCGCATGATGATCCCCTCTCCAGAGGGTTGATGTCGCTGCCGGGCGCAGGAGAGCGAGCGCCCATGCACATCAGGGCCGACACACAGCCCGTGTGCGGGTCCGTCGCCGGATGTCTTGCCCTTCCGAGATGCGGACTGTCGGATCGTATTTTTTGCCCACAAAAAGGACAAAAACCTGTACGTACCAACGTAGGAGTACGGCTGGCCGAAGTCAAAGAAATGACGGTAAAAAGTGACAGCAACCGCCACCTGCCCGTCGGCACGCAGGGGTCCCGTCCCGCCGGCCAGGGCCTCGCCACCGATGGCCGGTGGGCTTCGGTGCGGCTCCGCCTCCGGCCACCGGTCGAAGCGGTCGCGGTCGGCCTGCCGGATCTCACCCTGCGTGCGAGGACGCCTACGACGAGGCACTCATCCGGGTCGGCGTCGAGTATGCGCGCGGCTGAGCCCGCGGCCGGGGAGAGGCCCGCGGGCCGGGGACCGGGGTCGGTCTCCGGCCCACGGCGGACCTCAGCCGAGACCCAGCGCGAAGAGGTGCAGGTTTCCGTCCTCAGGCAGGGTCACGGACTTGATCCGCTTGCCCGCCGGAACCTCGTAGGGCCGGGTCGCGAAGACGAACACCGCCTCGCCCTTTCCGTTCGGGGTGTTGCGGTACTCCGTCTTCGCCACCACGGAGTTGCCGTACACCGGATCAGTGCCGCCGCCGGGTCGGGTCCAGTCGCCGAAGGACAGATCCGTCCGCGCGGTGGTGCCGTCGGTGAAGGTGACCGTCGCGCTTCCCCGGCGGTCGCCGTTCGTGGCCGAGCCGACGAAGACCAGTCGTTCGGCCTCCTCGGCGCCGGCGCCGACGTCGAGCCGCTGGCCGTTCGCCGTGACGCTGTCGGGGCGGCCCGCGGGCGTGCCGGGCCAGGTGAGGCTCGTGCCGGAAACCTGTGTTGTCGCACCGCCCTTGAGCCCGGCCGCGGCCAGCGCCTGCCGCGAGTAGCTGTTGCCCGCGCCGTCGAAGTCCGCCTCGGCCGGTGTGCCGTCGCTCGACACTCCGACCGTCGTGTACGCGTCACCGAGAGCCGCGGTGACGCCGCCTTCCTCGGCCACCAGGACGATCACGGTGCGGTGCACGGGGTCACCCGCGCGGCCCCGGACGGTGAACGGCACCTCGTAGTAGCCCGGTTCCGTCCCGGCCGCCGCCTTCACCGTCAACTCGGCGGTACCGGAACCCGTGTCGGGAGCGAGGTTCATCCTGCCGCCCGACACGGTCAGTCCGGGCGGGGCGTCCGCGGCGACGGTCAGCGCGCGGTCGTGTCCGGCGAGTCGCTGCCCGTGCACCATGAGCTTCGTGCCGGCGCCGCCCGGGGACGTGGTCACCTGGTTCCGGGCCGCGTACGCCAGGAAGTCCTGCTCGCCGTCGCGGTACGACGGCGGCGCCGCCTTCGCCGACGTGGCCCAGGTCCTGTCCGCGGTACCCGACAGGACGAAGTCCAGTCGGCCGCCCTTCGTCAGCGCCGACGTCGGCAGGTACGTGCGCTCATGGTCGCGGCCGTCCAGTCGCAGGCCGTGCACATAGGGCGTGCCCGCCGTCGCCCGCGGGGCCCGGATGTCCAAGTCCCGGCCGTGGCCGGGCAGATCCACGACCACGCGCGGGAAGAGCGGACTGTGCACCGACAGGTCGGCGGTGCCCGGTGTCGCGGGGTAGAGCCCGAGTGCGGCCCACACGTACCAGGAGGACTGGGCGCCCAGGTCGTCGTTGCCCGGCTCGCCGTCGGGGGTCGGGCTGAAGAGGCCGGTCGCGATCGCGCGGACCTTCTCCTGCGTCTTCCACGGCATGCCGAGTTGGTTGTAGACCCAGGGGACCCCGAAGTCGACCTCGTTGCCGGCCCACATGTAGGGCTCGTTGGGACCCGCGTTGAGTTTGCCGAAGAAGGTGTCGAGCCGCTTCGCCGCGGCGTCGCGGCCGCCCATCGCCTGGACGAGGCCGGCGGTGTCCTGCGGTACGAGCCAGTTGTACTGTGCCGCGTTGCCCTCGTCGAACCCGTCCTGGCCGAACTTGCCCGCCGGCGGCGGCTGGTAGCCGGGTCCGTCCGGGAAGAGACCGTCCTCGCCCCGCGGGGAGAGGTAGCCGGTCGCGGGGTTGAGGATGTTCTGCCAGTTCTGGCCGCGACGGGTGAAGGTGCGTTCCGTGCCGCGGTCACCGGCGGCCCGTGCCAGCTGTGCGATGGCGAAGTCGTCGATCGCCCACTCGAGGGTGACCGAGGCGCCGACGCGGGCGTGGTCCCCGCGCACACCACTGTTGTTCGCGTAGCCGCGCTCCATGTAGTCCTCGACGCCCGGCCGCTCCTGGTAGGCGCCCGGCGTGTGGTCCACCGAGGTCGCGCCCTTGACCAGGTACTTCAGTGCGGTCTTGAGGTCGAAGTCGCGCGCGCCGTAGGCGTAGAGGTTGGCGATCAACGGCACGGAGTTGTCGCCGGTCATCTGGCCCGTGTAGTCGTTCGCGAGCGGCCAGCGCGGCCACCAGCCGCCCTGTTCGGCGTCGTTGACGAGGGACTGCGCCATGTCACTCGCCTGCTTCGGGAACAGCATCGCCTGCAACGGGGCGAGTGAGCGGTAGGTGTCCCAGTCGGAGAAATTCGCGTACTGCGTGCGGCCCTTGGGCAGCGTGCGGACCTCGTCGTCGAAGCCGGTGTAACGGCCGTCGGCGTCGTCGAAGGTGTTCGGGTGCATCAGCGAGTGGTAGAGGAAGGTGTAGAACATCTTCCGCTCACCGCTCTCGCCGCCCGCGACACGGATCTTGCGCAGCGCCTGCTTCCACTGGTCCCGGGTCTGCTCACGGACGTCGTCGAGGTTCCAACCGGGCATCTCCGCGGCCATGTTGGCCTGAGCGCCGGCGACCGACACGTACGACATGGAGACCTTCGCGCGCACCGTGCGCTCCTCGGCGGCGTCGAAGGTCAGGTAGGCGCCTGCCCTGGGGGCGTCCACCGAGTCGCCGTCCTCGGTCACCGCCTTGCCGTCCCAGATGCCGTGCGCGACGAAGGGGCGATCGAAGGTGATCGCGTAGTGCACGGTGTACTCGTTGCCCTTGCCGCAGAAATTGCCCGTGGTCGCGGATCCGGTGAGCGAGCGGTCGCCGGAGATCGTCAGGTCGGCCTTCTTGTCGCCGGCGAGGCTGCCGCCGCCCTTGACCAGGACCTGCGCCTTCTTCCCGGTTCCGGCGGGAAAGGTGAAGGAGGCCAGTCCGGTGCGGGTGGTGGCGGTGAGTTCGGTGCGCACCTTCGCGTCGTCGCCGGTGGTCACGGCGTAGTAGCCCGCCTCGGCCTTTTCGTCGGTGTGCCCGAACGTCTCGGCGCGGTCCCACGGTGCGCTGCCCACGTCGCCCGCGACCGGCAGCATCGGCACGTCGCCGAACGCGGTGCAGCCGACCGACGCGTGGTTGAGGCTGAAGCCCTTGATCTCTCCGCTGTGGTACTGGTAACCGGCGTACGAGCCCTCGGTGTCGGGCGAGAACTGCATCATGCCGAACGGGGTCGACGGGCCGGGAAAGTTGTTGATCTCTCCGACGGACGCGCCGCCGTTGCCGGTGCCGATGAGCGGGTCGACGAACTCGGTGGGATCTTCGACGAGTTCGGTGGCTCTCGCTGTGGACAACGTTGTCTGAGCAGCGGAAGCCGCTCCTCCCGATCCCCCGACCAGTGCTGCCATGACAGCGGCTACGACGGCGACTTGCGTTCTGAAGCGTCTCACGTGCGACTCCTGTGCAGAGGCGTCCCGGCCACCACACACTCGGGCATGGTCACGCCAAGGTCAAGAGGCCCGCGACACCACCCCGAGGGACGCCCCGCACCCGCTCACCGGACCGGTCGGACCGGATCGACCGGTGCGCAGCCGGGGCGTCCGAGCTCGAACGCCCCGGTCAGGAGGGTGCGGGGCCTTGCAGCACGAGGGCGAGGCCCAGTTCGGCGTCGCTGTTCAGCGCGTCGTGGAAGGCCCTGTCGTACGCGTCGTCCCCGGCCGCCCGGCGGGCCTGCAGCTCCCACTGGTCGCGAACCTCGGAGAGCTCGGGCGTGCCGCGGTTCGGGTGGCCGAGCATGCGCCAGTACGAGTTCCCGGTGCCGGAGGTACGGGCGGCCCCGATGCCGTTGCCCTGAGCGGCGTTCGCACCGGTGAGGAGGTCGAGAGCGAGTGCGATCCCGAGGTTGTCGTTGAGGTTGTGCTTGCTGGTGAGCATGGCTCGGGCGTGGCGTTCGGCGTCGTGCGCGCGCCCCTGGAGAAGGTCTATGAAGGCGAGTTGGTGGAACGCGTACGACCGCGCCCAGTGCTCGCCGTACCTGAGGCTGAGACGGCGCAGGCCGATGGCCGCTTCGTAGGCCTCGTCCAGTCGGCCCAGTGCGGAGTGGGCGAACGTCCGGATCACCATGCAGCAGAGTTGCGGGGCCCCTGACGGGGGCGACGTACCGCGGGTGATCAGGGCGTGGTCGCTCACGTCGTACGCGGCCTGGGGGCGACCGGCCATGAGGTGGGTGAGGCCGAGGGTGTGGGCGGCGAAGAGCGCGGACTGCGGGGTACCGTCCTGTCGCGCCGCGTCGGCGCACTCCTCCCCGACGCGCAGGGCGGTGCGGTGGTCGCCCTGGAGGGTCAGCGTGATACCCAGGGCCCACAGTGCCCGGGTACGGGACGGGCCCTCGGGCGTGTCGAGGACCAGGGCGCGTTCGAGATAGTCGCGGGACTCGTGGAGGTGTCCGCAACAGGGCCAGAACAGGCCCGTCCGGCCCGCCATTTCGAGAGCGGCATCGGGGTCCGCCTCGATGAGATGGTCCAGTGCGGCGCGGATGTCGGTGTGACTCGCGGAGATCCGCGCGTACCAGGCGACCTGCTGGCCGCTGAGCCAGCCGGCTTCGGCCTCGGCCAGCATGGTGGCGAAGTGCGTGGCGTGGAGTTGGACCACGGCCTGTTCCTCGCCCAGCTCCGCGAGCCACATCGCCCCGTACTCGCACAGGGTGTCGAGCATGCGGTAGCGGGTGCCCACCCGTTGGAGGACGGACTGATCGGCCAGCCGGTCGAGCAGCCGGGGGATGTCGTGGGCGGCGAGAGGGCCACCCGCGCAGACGGCCTGGGCGTCCGGCACTTCGACGGGCCCGCGGAAGACGGAGAGCCTGGCCCACAGCAGGCGCTCCAGCGGGGAACACAGTTCGTGGCTCCAGCCGATGGCGGTGCGAAGCGCTCGGTGACGCGTGGGCCATGCCGTCTCGTCCACGAGAGTGTCGAGGCGTGATCCGAGACGCTCGGCGATCTCGGTGAGGCTGCTCTCCCGCAGGCGTGCGCAGGCGAGTTCGACGGCGAGCGGAATTCCCTCCAGCCGACGGCAGATGGCGGAGACGGCTTCGGCGGAACCGCGGGAGTCGAGGGACACCGCGGGGGCGGCGGTGGCACAGCGCTCGCGGAACAGACGCACCGCGTCTCCGCCGCCACCGGCGTCCGTGGAGAGCGGAGTCACCTCGACACGGTGCTCGCCCT
Source organism: Streptomyces fagopyri (assembly GCF_009498275.1). Taxonomy (NCBI): domain Bacteria; kingdom Bacillati; phylum Actinomycetota; class Actinomycetes; order Kitasatosporales; family Streptomycetaceae; genus Streptomyces; species Streptomyces fagopyri. Next base: position 717,313 of record NZ_CP045643.1, read on the forward strand.
GCACACCGAGAGGCCTTCTGCTGGTGGCGACGACGGTCAACTGCGGCGCGGAGAGCAGAAGTTCGTTCACCAGTGAGTGGCAGGAGGCCAGCACTCGTTCACAGCAGTCGAAGACGAGAAGGACCTGTCGGCCGGTCAGCCACTCGCGCAGCCCCTCGACCGGGGCGCGCGGATGGTGGTCCAGAAGGTCGACCGCGTCGCAGACGGTGGCGGTGAACAGCCGGTCGTCGTAGAGGTTGGACAGGTCGATCCACCAGACACCGTCGGCGTACCGGCCCCGTGCCCGCTCCGCGACGCGCAGCGCCAGGCGGCTCTTGCCGACACCACCGCCACCGGTCAGGGTGACCGCTCGGTACTGGGTCAACGCCGTTTCGACCGCGTCGAGTTCGCTGTCGCGGCCGACGAAGCTGGTCGTCATGACCGGGAGGTTGCCTACCACGGCCCCATCCTGCACGGCTCACGCACCGAGCCAAACCCCCTTACAAGAAGCGGTCAGAAACGATCGAGGTTGGCAATTTTTCGATCGGAGGCTTTCTGTAGTCGACGAGGTGTGGCACTCCGCCTGACCTCATGGGCCCGATCGCACCGGCGTGGGCGCCCCCCACTCGCGCAGCCCTCCCGCCGCGCGTTCCACCGTGCCACGGCCGTCCTGGGTCGCCCCGTCGTCGGCCTCTCGTGCGGCCCGGTCGGACGGACCGACATGACCGACCTCGCCGCGATGGCCGGTCGGGGGGCCGCGCCGGGCGCATCGGGCCCGGCGGCGGACTCGAAGTCCGCCTGTCCGCGTCGGTGTCGGCTCCAGCGCCAACAGCAACGTCGAGTGGGGAGATCCAGGGATCGAGAGCGAAGGGCGGATCGATCAGGAGACGACGCTGTCCGCGACGGCGGGCGGAGAGAAGACCACCCGCAGCTCTTCGAGTGCCTTGCCGACCTCGGCCGTGAACGCCGCTCCGGAGCTGTGCTCTTCGGTCGCCCACCACACATGTCCGTCGGGCCGGATGAGCGCGGCGGTGACATCGGACCAGGCGGGGCCGCCGGTCTCGGCGATTCGGCTCGGGTGGACGGAGATACCGGCCTTCGCCGCCCGCTCGGCCAGGGCCGCGTCCACCGGCTCCTGACCCATCGTCAGCAGCACGGCGCGGCCGTCGTGCAGGAGCGGGAGCACTCCCTCGCCCTCGGGATCGTAGGCGCGGACGCCGGTCAGGGGGTGCGCCCGGGCGTCGGCGGGCGGGTAGGCGATGTCGAGCCCGGAGAGCTTGCCGGCCAGAAGGTCGGAGAAGGCTCCCGCGCGGACGACGGCCTCGCTCAGGAGGGCGCGCAGTGCCGTGATCTCGGGCGTCAGGCCCACGATGAGAGCGGTCTGCGCCCTGGTGTGCTCGGCGAGTTCCCCGCCGACCGGGTGGCGTTCGGCGTGATAGGTGTCCAGGAGCTCGTCGTCGGCACGGCCCTGGACCACCGCGGCCAGCTTCCAGCCGAGGTTCATGGCGTCCTGAAGGCCGACGTTCAGGCCGACGCCGCCGGCCGGCCAGTGGATGTGCGCGGCGTCACCGGCCAGGAGCACCCGGCCCGCGCGGTAGGTGGCCGCCAGCCGCGTCGCGTTGCCGAAACGGGACAGCCAGGACGGGTCACGCATGCCGAAGTCGGTGCCGGCGATGCGTACCGAGGCCTCACGCAGCTCGTCCAGCGTCATCGGTTCGCGCGTCTGGTTGCGCGGGTCGTACCCGGTGACACGGAATCTTCCGCCGGGCAGCGGTACGACAAGGAGGCGTCCGGCTTCGTTGAGGGCGGAGAACCCGGGGGTCAGCGGCGGCCGGTCGAGGATCACCTCGCCGAGGAAGCCGTACGCGGACGTGTCGGAGCCCGGGAAGCCGATGCCGGCCTCCTGGCGTACGACGCTGCGGGCCCCGTCCGCGCCGACGACGTAACCGGCGTCGACCGTGTACTCGCCGTCCGGGCCTCGCACCCCCAGGGTCACCGACGAGCCGTCCTGGGTCAGTGAGACGACTTCGTGGCCGCGGCGGACCTGAACGCCCCGTTCGGCGGCGTAGCCCTCCAGGAGTTGCTCGGTGACCGACTGCGGCTGGGCCAGCAGATAGGGGAAGGGGGTCGGCAGGTCACGGAAGTCGACGCGTGCCTCGAGCATGCCGAAGTGCCAGTTCGGCAGGGGGCGGCCACCGGCGATCACGTCCTGGTGCCGGTCGCGCAGGGCCAGCACTTCGATGGTGCGCGGCTGGATTCCCAGCGCCTTGGAGTGAGGGCTGCGCCGGCCCGCGCGTTCGAGGACGAGGGGGGTCACGCCGGCCACGGCGAGTTCGTGGGCGAGCCAGAGACCGACCGGGCCGGCTCCCACGATCACGACCTGCTGGTCCAAGGACCCCTCCGAGGGAGCCTCGGGCTTGGCGGTCATGTCGGTTCGTCTCCTCGTGAACGGCGTCCGAGCTGCTATTGACCAAGTGGTCATTAGCCAGGGTAGCCCTCCCCCACGCAAATGACCAAGCGGTCATTGAATGCCTCGTCGGCGAAGGTAGATTTCAGCCCATGCCCACCGCCCAGACTCCGCCCGCCCGCCCCCGCCGCGTCCGCGATCCGGAGCTGCACCGCCGCGCCATCCTCGACGCCGCGGCCCGGGCCTTCGCCGAGCGCGGCTACAACCGGGCCACGCTGAGAGACATCGCCCAGCGCGCCGGGGTCACCCACGGGCTGGTGCTGCGCCACTTCGGCAGCAAGGAGAACCTGTTCCTCGCCGCGGTTCCCGGCACCCGCTCCATCGAAGAACTGGCCGAGGACTCCGGCGAACCCCTCGCCGCCCGCATCGCCCAGGAGTTCGTCCGCCGCCTGGAGAACCCCGAGAGCACCGACACCTTCGTCGCGCTCATGCGCAGTGCGACGGACGACGAACACGCCGCGGCGAAGCTGTACATCGCCATGCAGCAACGCACCGACGAGACCTACCGCCGGCTGCTCGGCGCGCACGCGCTGGAGCACCGGGTGCCGTTCCTGGCCGCGCTGCTCGTCGGCGTCACCTTCAGCCGGTACGTCATCCGGGCCGGCGCGCTCGCGGAGATGAGCACGGAACGCTTCACGGAGGACCTCACCGCCTCCGTCGACGCGCTGCTGCGCGAGAGGCCGCCGGCCGGACGCCCCGCACCGCTCGGCGACCACCGGCGGGAATCCGGCGACGACCCGACCGCCGGCTGACGTTCAGCGGGATCGGATCACCACTCCGCCACACCCGGCCGCACCGGGGGGCGAGTCCGCGACGGTACGGAATCGAGCGTCCCCTACGCCCCTGCCTGCCGACGGCGTGGCGTGTCGACCGGCGTCGCGGACTCGATGGGGTCCGACGCCCGTGACTGGACTATGAGGATGTCGTCGGCGAACAGTTCCCGGCCGTCCTCCGCGGTGAGGGTGACCGGCAGGGGCTGCCTGCCGGTGCGGGCGTCGACGACCCGGTTGACGAGCTCGTCGTCGTCGAAGAGATGCCTCTGGCCCCACTGGCGCAGTGCCGCCAGGACGGTGTGGAAGTCCCTGCCCTTCTCGGTCAGGACGTACTCGTGCGAGTTGCCGAGTTCCGAGTCGTGGATCTCGAAGATCCCGGCGGCCACGAGCTTCTGGAGGCGCGCGCTGAGGACGTTGGTCGCGAGGCCGATGTGCTTGCTGAAGTCCGTGAAGCGCGTGACACCGTGCATCGCGTCACGCAGGATCTGCAGAGTCCAGGTGTCGCCGACTTCGTGCAGAGACCTGTCGATGGGATCCCCCAGTACACGGCGGCTGCCGCGAGGTCCGGTGGTCCGGACGACGTGAGTCTCGGCGCCCTGTTCCGCCCTCTCAGCGAGGCACGTCCCGTCACGATCGCGCTGCTCGAAGGCCGGGCTCGCGGCGCCGGCGCCGAGTTCCTGTACGCGTGCGACATGCGGTTCGCTTCCCTCGAACGCGCCGTCATCGGCCAGCCCGAGGTGGGGACCGGGGTCTTCACCGGCGCGGGCGCCGTCCAGCATCTCGTGCGACTCGCCGGCCGCGGTCAGGCCATGCAGATGATCCTGAGCTCGGAGGACGTCGACGCACGGGAGGCCGAACGCATCGGCGTGGTCAACAAGGCCGTCACGGACGGGGAGTTGACCTCTCATGTGGAGCGGCTCGCGGAGCGCATCGCCGGATTCCCCGAAGCGGCCGTACGACTCGCCAAGCGCCGCATCAACGCGGCCGGCCTCGCGCCCAGGGAGGACGTCCACGTCGACGGCAGCCTGTTCCAGGTCCTGGCGGGCGACAGCGCCGTCGCCGCCCGGATGGGCGCCCTGATGCGGCGCGGGTTCCAGGAGCGGTCCCACACCGAGTACGAACTCGGCACGGTCATCGGTGAACTCTGAGAACACCGAGCCCCGAACCGGCGGGCATCCGTCACGGCCCGTGCCGGCGGGCCCCGCCGCGGGCCGCCGGGAACGGACGGCCGCCCCGGTCCTCACGCGCCACCGCCCGGCGCACACGCGGTGCACCGGGCGGTGTCGGGCCTGTCCCCCCGTCAGGCCGGCAGGTGGAACTGCTGGTTGGTGCCGCCGGCGCAGGTCCAGATCTGCAGCCGGGCCCCGTTGGCCGTCGACTTGTCGGTGACGTCGAGGCACTTGCCGGACACCGGGTTCACCAGGATGTCGCCGCTGCCGCGCTGCCAGACCTGCGCGCCGGTGCCGTTGCAGTCGTACAGCTGAACCTTGGTCCCGTTGGCGGTACCCGCCGCGGTGAGGTCCATGCACTTACCGAGGCTGCGGATGGTGTTGTCCGATCCCACGGTCCACTGCTGGGCGGCGGTCCCGTTGCAGTCGTACAGCTGGACGGCGGTGCCGTTGGCGCTGCTCGCCGAGGCGACGTCCACGCACTTGCCGCCGAGGCCCGTGATCTGGCCGGTGGAGCCGGTGGGCGGCGGCGGAGTGGTACCGCCGGTCAAGGTGTTGAAGGTGCTGGAGAACTGCCAGGCGCTCTGCGGGGTGCCACTGCAGGTGTCGGAGAGCTGCCCGTTGGTGGCACACGCCTTGTCGCGGCCGAGCGCCCAGAAGGCGAGCTCCTGGATGCCCTTGGACTTGGCGAAGTTGGTGAGCGTGGTGGCGTTGCCGGTGGTGAAGATCTCGCTGACGTCGTCATTGACGCCGATCATCGGGGTGTTGCCCTCCATCGCCCACAGCTGCGCGTCGGACTTCTCCGGCCAGATGGCGCCGAGCTGGGAGCGCAGGGCGGTGGCGGCGTCGGTGGCCGCCTTGCCCATGTCCCGCGTTCCGTCGTAGTAGTCCATCGTCATGATGTTGACGAGGTTGACGTTGAGACCGTTGCTCTTGGCGTTGGACAGCAGTTTCGTCGCGTCGCCGTCCAGGCCGGACGACGTGGCAGGCACGGTGTACTGGACGTCCAGTTTGCGGCCCGCGGCGGCGTACTCCTGCTGGAGCTGGGCGAGTGCCTTGTTCCGCCGGTCGTTGGCCGCGGTGTCGGCGATCGCGCTTCCCTCGATGTCGAAGTCGACGCGGGTGAGGTTGAGGGTGTCGATGACCTTCTTGTACTGAGCCTTGAGCGAGGTCACGTTCGTACAGGCCAGTGCCTCTTCGGTGCCGGAGGCTCCGCCGAAGGAGGCGATGACGTCGCCGCCCGCGCCCCGCAGGGAGTTGATCGCGGAGGTCCAGCCGGCGTCGGTGACGGGGGTGTCTCCGTTGAACATGGCGTTGCAGCCGCCGCCGTCGATGACGAAAGCGAGCGTGAAGTACTTCAGGCCCGTCGCGTTGCGGACGCTGGTCATGGCCGAGGGCGAGTTCCATGTCTCGGCGTACGGCGCGGCGTAGTGGGCGGGGAAGCCGGGGCCGGGGTTGGCGGCGGCGCTCGCGGAGCCGCCTGCGGCGACGACGGCGGTGGCGGCCATCGCGAGGACGGCCGGAGCGGTGGCGAGGGCCCTGACGGCGGATCTGATCACAAGACGGCTCCTGTCATGAGCGCGGGGGCGCGATGATGCGGGGGGGTGCCGTGAGTGGAGCAGCGGGGACGGAACGGCAGTTCATGTCGCTGACATCGATTCCGCCACATGAACACCCGATGAGCGATGACGGTATGGACTAGACCAGCTTCGCGTCAATACCCTTGAATCCGGGAAGAGTTCGGACGAGCGTGGCGACCGCCGCTGCCGGCTCCGGCCCGCACGTCGCGGGACGGGGCCCGCACATACCGCCGGTCCGGGACAGGTACCGGACCACCCGGACAGCGGCTGGACCATGCCTCCTCGACCGTCCGATCAGTTGGACGGCCGTGCGTGTCCGATGGGTGATCACCGATGCGGCGTGGAAGCGGATCGCGCCGCGGACGCGTGCGGCGTGGAAGCGGATCGCGCCGTTGCTGCCCGTGGCTCGGATGCGGTCCGTGCGGCGGGCCGGCCGGGCGACGGTCCGCACGGTGCGGCGCGGGACCGTTCGCTCGGGTGCCGGCCGATCCGGGCACGGCGACCGTCGAGCGGCCGACGGACGAGCTTCGCCCCGGCATCCGCGCGGCGCGAGAGACCCCGGGAGAGGGTGGCACGCTCGACGCCCGTTCGGGCCCGGCCGGCGAGAGAGACCTTCGGGCTCCGCGATCGCGTCGCCGGTCCGGTGGGACATCCGCCGGTGCCGGCGCCCCGTACCCGCACTCGTACGCGGCGCGCCGCCCTTCGCGAGAAGCCGGTCGGTTCCCCTGAGCGGCCGATAAGAAAGGGCAAGGAGCACTCGCTCTCCTTGCCACTCTCAAGATATAGCGCGCCGGGGGGCTTGCCGCAAGGCCCCGGTCACGGCGCAGAATCGTCGGCCGATGCCACAACCAGCGGAAACGGGAGCACGACGTGCGTGTGCTGTCGTCGACGCACGGGGGACGCCGTGACGTCGGGCCAGTGGTCGGACCGGCAGTGCGGTTGCGGGGCCCGGCGCGGAGACGCGGGGCCCCGGCCGGGCGGAGTGGCCGGCCGATTCGTCAGAGGGAAGGCAACCAGGATGAGGACGTGCTCGACAAGTGGTTCGACGGAGTGGGAGGCGCCGGTGACGCGATCGGCCACCATGGTGGAACGGAGCACGGCTGCCTCGGAGGTTTCGCAGTGATCGAGCAGTACGTGTTGGATCTTCAAGAGGTCGACGAGACGCAGGTCGCGGTCGTCGGCGGCAAGGGCGCGCACCTGGGCGCCCTGTCGCGGATCGAGGGCATCCGCGTGCCCGGGGGCTTCTGCGTGACGACGGACGCCTTCCGGCTGGTCATGGCGCAGGCGCCGTCCATCGGCGACCGACTCGACGAGTTGTCGCGCGTGCACCCGGACGACCGGGAGGCGATCCGCACCCTCAGTGCGCGGATTCGCCGGACCGTCGAAGGGATCGCCGTCCCGGACGATCTCGCGGCGGCGATCACCGACGCGCTCGCGCGGCTCGGCGAGGGAGCCGCCTGCGCCGTCCGATCCAGCGCGACGGCGGAGGATCTGCCGACGGCCTCCTTCGCCGGCCAGCAGGACACGTACCTGAACGTCGTGGGGCCGGCGGCGGTCCTCCGGCACGTCAGCCGCTGCTGGGCCTCGCTGTTCACCGAGCGGGCCGTGACCTACCGCCGGCGGAACGGCGTCGACGATCGTACGGTCCACATGGCCGTGGTCGTGCAGCGGATGGTCTTCCCGCACGCGGCCGGCGTCCTGTTCACGGCCGACCCCGTCACGGGCAACCGGAAGGTCGCCACCGTGGACGCCGGCTTCGGCCTCGGCGAGGCCCCGGTCTCCGGCCTGGTGAACCCGGACGTCTTCACCGTGCGACACGGCGAAGTCGTCACCAGGGCGATCGCCGCCAAACGGCGTGCCGTTCAGGCCCTGCCGGCCGGCGGTACGCGGGAAGTGGCGATCGACCCGCGGCGACAGGAGCAGCCGGCGCTGACGGACGCGCAGGCCGTTCGGCTCGTGCGGCTCGGACGGCGGATCGAAGCGCACTTCGGCCGTCCGCAGGACATCGAGTGGTGCCTGGTCGACGACGGCTTCCACATCGTTCAGAGCCGGCCCATCACGACCCTGTTCCCCGTCCCCGAGGCCGGCGACCAGGAGAACCACGTCTATGTCTCCGTCGGTCATCAGCAGATGATGACCGACCCCATGAAGCCGCTCGGGCTCTCCGTGTGGCAGCTGACGGCCATGGTCCCGATGCACGCGGCCGGCGGGCGGCTGTTCGTCGACGTGACCCCTCGCCTGGCCTCGCCCGCGACCCGCGCGGCTCTCCTGGACGTCATGGGGAGGGGCGATCCGCTGGTCAGGGACGCGCTGGAGACCGTCCTGGACCGCGGTGACTTCGTTCCGTCTCTTCCGGACACGGGCCCCGGGGCTCCGCCGGCCGGCGGGGCCCCGGCCCCGATCGAGACCGATCCGGCCATCGTCACCGAGCTGATCGAGCGCAGCGAGGTGTCCGTCGCCGCCTTGGAGCGCGACATCCGGACGAAGACCGGACCGGCGCTCTTCGACTTCCTGCTGGATGCCTTCGAGGAGCACAGACGAGTCCTCGGTGATCCACTGAACTTTCAGGCGATCATGGCGGGGATGGAGGCCACGTGGTGGCTCAACGACAAGCTGTGGGAGTGGCTGGGCGAGAAGAACGCGGCTGACACGCTGACGCTGTCCGCCCCCGGCAACATCACGTCGGAGATGGGACTGGAGCTGCTCGACATCGCGGACGTGATCCGCCCGCATCCGGAGGTGGTGTCGTTCCTGCAAGGCGTCGAGGACGAGGGCTTCCTGGACGAGCTGGCGAAGCTCCCGGGCGGGACCGGAGCGCGCGACGCCCTGGAGACCTATCTCGACCGGTACGGCATGCGCTGCGTCGCCGAGATCGACATCACGAGGCCCCGTTGGCGCGAGCGCCCCACCACGCTCGTGCCCGTGATCCTGGACAACGTCAGGAACTTCGGACCGGGCGCCGCCGAACGGCGCTTCGAGCAGGGGCGGCAGAAGGCGCGGGAGAAGGAACAGGATGTGCTGTCGCGCTTGCGGTCCCTGCCGGACGGGGACCGGAAGGCCGACGAGGCCAAGCGGATGATCGACCGGGTCCGTACCTTCATCGGGTACCGGGAGTACCCGAAGTACGGCATCGTCAGCCGCTACTTCGTCTACAAGCGGGCCCTGCTGGAGGAGGCCGGGCGCCTGGTGCGGGCCGGCGTGCTTCCTGAGAAGGAGGACATCTTCTACCTCACGTTCCAGGAACTCCACGACGTCGCGCGTTCGCACCAGGTGGACGGCCGGCTCGTCCGGCGGCGCAAGGAGGCGTTCCGGTCGTACCACGCGCTCACACCGCCGCGGGTGCTCACCTCGGACGGTGAGGCCCTCTCCGGGGCGTACCGGCGCGACGACGTGCCGGCCGGCGCCCTGGTCGGCCTACCGGTTTCCGCCGGGACCGTCGAGGGACGGGCCCGCGTCATCCTGGACATGGCGGAGGCCGATCTCGAAGCGGGCGACATCCTGGTCACGACGTTCACGGACCCCAGCTGGTCGCCGCTGTTCGTCGCGGTCGCGGGCCTGGTGACGGAGGTGGGCGGCCTGATGACGCATGGCGCGGTGATCGCCCGGGAGTACGGTTTGCCGGCCGTCGTGGGCGTGGAGGGAGCCACCCGGCTGATCCGGGACGGTCAGCGGATCCGCGTGCACGGGACCGACGGGTACGTCGAGATCCTGTCGTGACCGACCGCACCGGGAAGCCCTGTCCGTGGCTCCGGCCGGACGGCGACCGGCCCACGACCGCCGCCCGCGTCTGTCGGACAGCGCCCCTCGGGGCAGCCCTCAGCCGGGGAACCGGCCGCAGAGCCAGTTGCCCGGCTCCGTCGGGTCGTCGCTGGTCCAGAACTGGTGCCAGAGAGACGCGAAGTCCTCGCGGCCGAGGTGGCCGTCGCCGTTCGGGTCGAGCAGCTCGAAGACACCGGTCATGTCCACGGGCTGCCCGTTCCAGGTCTCCACGAGCCTGCGGTGTTCCTCCGGGGAGATACGGCCGTCACCGTTGGCGTCCACGGCGTCGAACACCGTGTCGGCGGTCGCGGCGACGGCCTCGGCCATGGTGGGCAACCGGTCGACGAGGGTGAGCAGTTCGCCCAAGTCGACCGTGCCGTCCCCGTTGGCGTCGCCGGCCTCCAGGAGCGCGTCCCACCAGGCCATCAGCAACGTCTCGACCCGTGCGCGGAGTTGTGTCCCCGGCCCCACCGCGGGGAGCCGGCTCCAGCGGGCGACGAGCGCAGTGAAGTCGTCCTCGCGCAGGTAGCCGTCACCGTCCGCGTCGAACGCGGCGAACATCCCCTTGAGCTTGCGCTCCTGAAACGTGCTGGCCACGAGCGGCCTCCCTCGACGCCGAACCGAACCACGAACCGCAGAGCGCGACTGCCGGACGCGTGCCGTCCCGTTCGCGGTCGCCACGAGCAGCGTAGGCCGGGACGGGCCTCCGGCCCCACGGGCACATCTGGGCGAACGGTCACCCGTCGGGCGGGGTGACCGTCCGGGCCGCGGCCCACTCCACACGCGTTCCGGCCTCGCGGCAGAACGTGGTCGCCGCCCTCCTCACTCCCCTTCTCCCTCCTCCGCCCGCTCTCGCTCCGCCGCCTCGGCGAGGTGCTTGATGGTGGCCAGTCGCCGGTCCCAGTCGGCCGCGAGCGCCGCCATCCAGCGGGCCGTGGAGTTCAGTGCCGCGGGCCGCACCGCGTAGCGCACCTCGCGTCCGACCCGGCCGCCGGTGACCAGTCCGGCGGCGTCCAGGACGGACAGATGCTTGACCACCGCCTGCCGTGAGACGGGAAGCCCTTCGGCGAGCGTCGTCGCGGTGGCCTCGCCCCGCGCGGCGAGCAGTTCGAGGAGGTGGCGTCGCGTCGGGTCGGCGAGCGCGACCAGGACGCTGTCGACGACCTCGGCGGCGCCAGGACGTTCTTCCGTCACGTGGAGGGCTGTTCGGCACGCGTCTTGAGCGCGCCGAGTTCCAGGGGCCAGCCTTCGCCGTGGTCCTTCAGGTTCTGACCGCGCAGTTCCTCCGACCCCGCCAGCTCCGCGAACCCGCTCTCCACGACACGCAGCCGTGTGCCGTCGCCCTCCTGACTCAACGTGAACTCCACGAGGGTGCTGTTGTCCTCGCGCAGTTCCTCCCCGGGGAACGCGCTGGTCCAGCGGTACGCCAGGTACGTCGGCGGCTCGACCTTCTCCACACGTACCGGGAAGTCGCCGTGTTCGGCGTTCTTCGCGATCATCGACGCCCCCTCTTCGGCCACGGTGCCGGGAAGGCTCGCCTTGTCGGCCACCCAGAACCCGGGTTGGGCCACCAGCGCCCAGACCCGCTCCAGGGGTGCCGCGATCAGGGTCTCGCGTTCGATGCGGTCCTCGCTCATGAGATGACTCCGTCCATGCAGACCATTGGGTGCAACTCCAGGGTTGCACATCAGCCCCTCAGGAGCAACCTGGAGGTTGCACCCGAAGATGCCGTTCAGAGATGCGATTCCGAGTGCCGTTCGGGGGCGCCGTTCACAGGGGGCCGCCGACACCCCGGACGACCCGGAGCTCCGGACTTCCACCCCGGCCTGGCTTCGCAGGTACCTGATAGGTACCATGCTTGCCATGCCATCACTGAATGTGACGTTCACGGACGAGGAAATGGAAGGTGTGCGCGCGGCCGCCTCGGCGGAGGGCAAGAGCCTGAAGCAGTACATGCACGATCTCGGCGTCCGCGAGATGCACCGCAAGCGGTTCGTCGCCGGAGCCACCTCGTGGGCGGACAAGCTGCACGCCGAGTTCGACGAGGCGTTCCCCGACGAGGTCCCACCCTCGCAGCGTGGCGACGGGGTCGCCGCGGCCTGATGAGCGAGATCCTGTACATCGATGTCTCCTGGCTCCTGGACGTCCAGGAGGCCGCCCTCGGAACCGACGACGTGTCGGTCACCGACTACTCGGCGCTGGTCGCGGCCGTCGCGCGGCACAAGACACGCATGCCGACCCTCCAGACGTCCAATCCCGACACGGCGTGGCGCGCGGCAGCGCTCCTGCACACCGTCGTGCGGCTCGAGCCGCTGCCCCACCGCAACAGCCTCTTCGCCGCGTTCGTCGCCGCCCAGTACATGGACCAGTCCGGGGAGGGCATCGATCCCCCCTACGGGAGCCTGTCCGACCTGATCAGAAAGGTCCGGGAGACCCGCCTGCCGATCTACGCCGTCGCGGACGTCCTGCGGTCCTGGAGGATCTGACGCCGTCCCTACCGAGGTCCGCGGTCCACACCTTCGCTCCCCGAACCGGTGGAGCTCAGTAGAAGTCGTCTCGCTGATGCGGGGGATTGACGCTGTCGCGACGCTGCCGCAACAAGCCCGCCGCGCTGTTCGCCGATATCTCCCGCAGGTGCGCCTGACTCTGCAGCATCATCATCGACCCCAGCGAGTGACGCACGGTCATCGGGTTGTCCACGCAGGCCTGGTACAGCGCGGCGGCGCGCTGGGCGTCCTGGTAGAGGGTGCGGTAGACCTCGGCGGCACGGTACTGGCCGTAGGGGTGGTTGCGTGCGGCGGCCGCCAGGAAGTACTCCAGGGCGTGCTCCGCGGGGGTGCGGGCGACGGGCAGCAGCCGCTCCAGGTAGAGGTCGCCCAGCGCCAGCATCGCCTCGGGTTCGCCCAGTTCGGCCGAGGAGCGGTACCAGCGGGCCGCCTCGTCGAACGACTGGGGCACACCCGCCTGGGGGCAGCCCTGGTGGTACAGCGAGGCGAGGTAGTAGGCCGCCCGCGGTGAACCGGTGCTCTGCCGCAGCCGTGGCAGCGCGCTCGCGTAATGCCCCCGCACGTAGTCGATGTGCCCCAGGAGCTCGACGGCGGCGCCGTGACCGTTGGCCGCCGCGGTTTCCAGGAAGGCGGTGGCCGCGTCGCGGTGCTCCGCGCTGTCCCAGCAGTGCAGGCCGATCCGGTAGTACTCCTCGGCGCTGGTCGGCTCGTGTCCGTCCACGGTGAAGTTGGTCCCCTGCCACTGCACCACGTCGCTGCCTCTCTCGTCCTGACCTGCCTCGGCGGGCGCCTACCGCCATTGTGCCGCAGCCTCGCAAGGCCACCGGGCCGGTGGCGGCGGCAATCGGCCATGGCCCCCGCCCCCGCCCCGCCCCTACTGGGACTACGGCCAGTGCCGCGGCTGTGGCCACGGCGCGGGTGGCGCTCGTCCGTGTCAGAGCCGGACGACGACCACGACCGTGTCGTCGGTGGCCGCGCTCAGCGTGGTCAGCTCCTCCGCCAGGTCCTCGGCGTCGTCCTTGTGGTGGCGGGCGAGGTGGTCGGCGAGGCGCTGGAGACCCTCGTCGATGTCCTCGCGGCGCCGCTCGATCAGCCCGTCGCTGTAGAGGACGAGTGCGGCGCCGTCGGCGTAGCCGGTCGTGGCCTGCGGACGGGGCCGGTGCACGGGGCCGGCCCCCAGCGGGGGATCCGTTGCCCGGTCCAGGAACTGCACCGTGCCGTCCGGGTGGGCCAGGGCCGGCGGCGGGTGACCGGCACTGCTGTAGGTGATGCGGTGGCCGTCCTCGTCGATGACGGTCTGCACGGCGGTGCTGGCGAGAGCGCCGTCGACGGAACGCGTGTACATGTCGAGCCCGTCGAGTGCGGTGGCGGGCCCCTCGACGACGCGGATGGCCGCGCTCAGGGCACTGCGCAGCTGGCCCATGATCCCGGCCGCCGCCAGCCCGTGTCCCACGACATCACCGACCGCGACGGCGGCGGCCCCGTCGGCGAGCTGTGTCACCTCGTACCAGTCTCCGCAGACATTGAGGGTGTCCTCGGCGGGCCGGTAACGCACCGCCGCCTGAAGGTGGTCGAGGCACTCGGGCGCGGGCAGCATCGCGTCCTGAAGCGCGAGGGCGACCTGCCGTTCGCGCGCGTTGGCCTGCCGCAGCCGTTCGTTGACCTGCTGCAACTCGCGTGATCGCGCGTACAGCTCGAACTGCGTCCGCAGGCGCCGCTTGTCGGATTCCGGACCGCACGCGCGCACGACCTCGGTGATCTCTTCCAGACGGTGCACGACGAGCACGACGTTTCCGTCGGAGTCGAGGACGGGGGCGTTGATCGGGCTCCAGTAACGCTCTTCGAACACCCCGGGCCGCCCCGGCTCCTCCACGTCGTGGCGCATCGGGCCCGCGACGTCCTGGACGCGGGTCTCCAGAACCCGTCGAAGCGACGCGTGGAGATCGTCCGGACCCTCCGGGTCCTTGGGGAAGGCGTCGAACACGAACCGGTCGACGAGTTGCTGTCGTGGCCGCCCGACCAGGTCCTGGTAGGACGTGTTCGCGTCCACGATGACAAGATCGGGCGTGAGCACCAGCATCGCGCTGGGTGACGCGTCGAAGATGCCCTGGTAATCGATCTCCGGATCCTTCACGGCGCATCCCACACACAGGGGCAGTGGTTCAGGTTTTCGGTTTCTCTGCTTCATGTTAGGCGTTCGGCCACCGAACCACGAGCGGCCGCGCAGGGCCGCGAACGGCCACGAGCGGCCACGAACGCGGGCCTTCGCCGTGATCGTGGCCGCTCGATGTGACCGGTCACGGAACGCTCCCCGGTCATTCCTGTCGGTCGACACGTGTGCCGGACACCCGCGACGGCGAGGCGGGCACCGGTTGCTCCCCCGGTACGGGCGCCCCGCCACGCACCGGTACGTGTGAGGGCGGTGAGGCCAGGTCCTCCTCGGCCCAGACCACCTTGCCGCCCGCCACCGAGCGGGAACCCCATCTGCGCGACAACTGGGCGACCAGGAGGAGGCCGCGGCCGTTCTCGTCGGCGGAGCCCGTACGGCGCAGACGCGGGGAACAGACGCTCGCATCGGTCACTTCGCAGGTCAGGACCTGGTGCTGGATCAGACGCAGACCGACCGGGCCGGTGGCGTGGCGAACGGCGTTGGTGACCAGTTCGCTGACGATCAGCTTCGTCGAGTCCTCCAGACGTTCCAGGCCCCATGCGGTCAGCTGACGGGCCGCCAGGTGCCGTGCGCTGCGGACGGAACTCTGGTCACAGGGCAGGGTCCAGGAGGCGACCCGGGTCGGGCTGAGCGAGCGGGTCCTGACGAGGAGCAGGGTGACGTCGTCCGACGGGGCCTGCCCGGGCAGGGTTTCCGTCGCGCGGGCGCAGAGATCCTCCAGGGACTGACCCTGCTGGGAGAGGGCGGCGCCGAGGTGCCCGATCCCCACGTCGATGTCCTGGTCGCGGGTCTCGACCAGGCCGTCCGTGTACAGCGCGAGGAGACTCCCCTCGGGCAGTTCCACCTCCACGGACTCGAAGGGGACGCCCAGCCCGGTACCGAGGGGGGTTCCACTGGGAAGGTCGGGGAAGGTGACCGTGCCCCGCGGGTCGATGATCACCGGCGGGGGATGCCCGGCCCGTGCCATGGCGCACCGGCGGGTCACCGGGTCGTAGACGGCGTAGAGGCAGGTGGCACCCACCACCGCGGGCGGCTGGTCCGAGGCGTCGGCGTCCTCCTCGGCCAGTCGCTGGACCGTGTCGTCGAGGTGGGTCAGCAGTTCGCCGGGCGGCAGCTCCATATCGGCGAGCGTGTGGACGGCGGTGCGCAGACGGCCCATGTTCGCGGCCGCGTTGATGCCGTGTCCGACGACGTCGCCGACGACGAGGGCCACCCGGGCGCCGGACAAGGGGATCACATCGAACCAGTCGCCCCCGACACCGTTCTCCATGTCCGCGGGCAGATAGCGCGAGGCCGTCTCGACCGCCGTGCCACCCCTCAACCGGTGGGGAAGCAGGGTGCGTTGGAGCGCGAGTGCCGCGGTGTGCTCGCGGGCGTACTGGCGCGCGTTGTCCAGTGACAGCGCGGCGCGGCCGACGAGTTCCTCGGCCAGGAGCAGATCGACCTCCTGGAACGGCCCGGGGTCCTCGGTCCGGATGAACAGCACCACCCCCAGCAGGGCGTGCCGTGCGCGGATGGGCACCACCATCAGGGAGTGCATACCGTTCTCGTGGATCTTCCGCGCCCGTGCGGGGTCCTCGTCGACCCACGTGCCCGGCGTGCTGTCCAGGAACGGTTCCAGATGGGACCTGCCGGTGCGCAGGACATCCATGAAGGGTGAGGCGGGCCGCACCACGACCGGTTCACCGCGCGCCCAGGGGGATTCCGGCACCCCCTGGTGGATCGAGGCCAGTCCGGCACGCCGGAAGACGAGGCGTTCGCCCGACGAGCCGATGTGCACCGGCGGTCCTTCACCGAAGGGGACCGACTGCTCCAGGTCGACGGCGACGTAGTCGGCCAGCAGCGGTACGGCGATGTCGGCCAGTTCCTGGCTGGTCCGCATCACGTCCAGGGTGTGGCCGAGGCGCGTACCGGCCTCGCCGAGGATGGTGAGGCGCTCGCGCGAGCGGCGGCTCTCGGTGACGTCGATGCTGATGACGCACACGCCCAGCACCTGGGCGTCGGCGTCCTGGAGACAGAAGACCGAAACCGCGAACGAGTGCTGTTCCCCGCCCGGATCCGCCGGCAGGCTCAGCCGGTACTCCCGGACCCTGGTGGTTCCGGTCCTCAGTACCTCCCGCATCATCGCCTCGAGCGCTTCGGCCTGGGCGCCGGGCAGCACCTCGGTGAACCGACGTCCGAGCCGCCGGTCGCGGGAGATGCCGTCGTGGCGCTCCATCGTGTCGTCCACCCAGGTGCACCGCAGTCCCGGGTCACGCACGACGACACCGATCGGGGTGTGGGCGAGAAGCGACTCCCGCACGGACTCGCTCATCGCGCCCCAGGACAGTCTGCCGATGTCGGTCAGGGACACGAGCCACCGGACCGCTCCGTCCAGCCCTCGCAACATCGAGATCCTCAGGCTGACGTCGATCACACCGCCGTCCTGGTGACACACCGCCGTACTCCCCGACCAGCCGTTCCGGGCACGGCACCGTTCGGCGAACGCCGAGGTCGCCGGCGCCGTCCCGGAGGACGGCAGTACGAGCGCCGCGGACCGTCCCACCACGTCACCGGCGGAGTACCCGAGCAGCCGCTCCGCGGCCCGCGTCCATCCCACCACCGTCCCCTGGTCGTCGAGCATCGCGATCGCCGAGTCCGACCTCTCGATCGCGCTCGCGTGTTCCCCTTGCGTCACCGTGTCAGTGCTGGTCATCGCCCTGGTCCTCCGCTGGCCGTGGGGGCGGTACGGATGCGAGAGGCCGACGTGTCCACGCCGGACACGGCCTCGGCCACGACAAGCGGCCGGGCGGAACCACTCGCGCTCCATCTCCGCACTCGGATCCGGTCGCGGTCGGAGTCGTGCGACCGACCCGACCGCGCCTTTCAGGCAATTGACCGGAAGATGAGGCGGTCTGTGACAAGAGGTGTGGAACGGCGCCTTATCCGTCAAAAGGGCGTGGCGGTATCGATCGGTTGTTCAGGTCCACGGACAGGAAGATGTCCTTCGCGACCGGATCGCGCAGCTCCTCGGCGAGCTGGCCGATGAGTCCGGCGGTGCGGGCGAGCAGCGCGAAGGCGCGCAGGAGTTCCAGGGGCAGGCCGAGATCCGCGAGCGCGGCCCCGCACACCCCGGCACCGTTGAGCGGCAGCGTGCGGCCCAACACCCGCGGGTGAACACGGCCGATGGCGGCGAAGAGGGAGAGATGCGGGCCGGACACCCCCTCCTCGTGGGCGATGTCGAAGAGCCGCGCCGTGCGGGGATCGCCCTGCTTGTGCACGTGATGGCCGAGCCCCGGAACCAGCCGGCCCGCCTCCCGCGCCGACCGCACCGCCGCCAGCGCGAGCACGTCCCATTCCGCGTCGTCGGCCGGATGACCGCCCTCCACACCGGCCAGGACGTCGTGCAGGAACCTGCCGCAGTCCTCGGTGACGCCCAGGAAGCGCGAACCGCCCCCCAGGAGACCGGCCGCGAGCGCTCCCTGGACGGAGTCCGGGGCGGAGAGGAAGGTCAGCCGCGCCGTGATGGCGGTCGGCGTGAACCCGTGATCGGCGAGTGCGGCCAGCACCGCTTCGAAGACCCGGATCTCACCCTTCGCCGGCCTGCGCTGCGTCGCGAGCCAGAACGCCAGTTCGCCGAAGCCGACCTCGCCCATGACCTCCTCGGCGAGGTCCCGCCCGAGCAGGGTGATCCGGTCGGGGGAAGAGGCGCCGAGGGCCGTCGGATAATCAGGCATCGCCGCTCTCCCGCCCCGCGCGTACGTCCTCGCCGCTCTCCCGGCCCGCACCCGCGGCCTCGGCGCTCTCCCGCCCCGCACCCGCGACCTCGCCGCCCTCCAGCCATCTACCCACGTCCTCGCCGCCCTCCGGCCATCTACCCACGTCCTCGCCGCCCTCCAGCCACTTGCGCACGTCCTCGCCGTGTTCGTCGAGGGCGGGCGGTGGCAGCCGGTAGGCGGCCGGGGTCTCGGACAAGGTGATCGGGTGCCGGGTCGTGGGCACCGCCCGCTCGCCCTCCCCGGCCTCGACCACCGGGTCGAGGCCGAAGCGCTCGGCCATGGCGAAGCCGCCCTCGATCGTGTTGATCGGCCCGCACGGCACTCCCGCGGCCACCAGCAGCTCGAACCACTCCAGCGCACCGCGCGTCCGCAGCCGCTCCACCAGGATGGGCCGCAGCTCCTCGCGCCGCTCGGTGCGGTCGGCGTTGTGACGGAAGCGGCGGTCGTCGGCGGTCCCGGGGATGCCGAGCACCTCGCACAGCCTGCGGAACTGTCCGTCGTTGGCGGCGGTGACGATCAGGTCCTGGTCGGCGGTCGGCAACGGTTCGTAGGGGAAAACGCTGGGGTGCGCGTTACCCATCCGGTACGGCACGGTCCCGCCGGCGGCGTACGCGGAGCTGTGGTTGACCAGCCCGGTCAGCGCCGAGGACAGCAGGTTCACCTCCACCAGCTGACCGCGTCCGGTGGCGTCGCGGTGCCGCAGTGCGGCGAGGATCCCGATGACCGCGTGATTTCCGGCCATCACGTCGAACACCGAGATGCCGGCCCGGTACGCCGGCCCTTCGGGGTCGCCGGTGAGGCTCATCAGTCCGGAGATCGCCTGCACCATCAGGTCGTACCCGGGAACGTCCCGCCCCGCGCCCGTGCCGAACCCACTGATCGAGGCGTACACGACGCCGGGGTTCCCGGTGCTCACCGAGGCGTGGTCGAGACCGTAGCGGGCCAGACCGCCCGGCTTGAAGTTCTCGATCACCACGTCCGCCCGCCCGGCCAGTTCCCTGGCCAGCCGGGCGTCCCGCGGGTCGCGGAAATCCAGGACGACCGACCGCTTCCCCCGGTTGACACCCAGGTAGTACGTCGAGACCCCGTCCCTCACCGGTGGCGTCCAGGTACGGGTGTCGTCCCCCGCCGGTCCCTCGACCTTGACCACGTCGGCCCCGAGGTCCGCCAGCAGCATCGTCGCGTAGGGGCCCGCCAGGATCCGCGAGAAATCCGCGACCAGCAGACCGTCGAGCGGCCCGCGCGCACCGTCAGCCATGACTTACGACTCCTCCTGCCGCACCGCGACACCCTCGCCGCGGTACGTGCTGTACGTGTAGGGGTTCGAGACGGGCTCGGTGCGCGGGATCTCCGGCTCCAGCGCCTCCCGCCACGCCTCCTCGCCCAGCGTCCTGCGGGTGTACTCGACGGTGGCGCCCACGGCCTCGCGTGCCTTGCGCAGGTCGACACCGAGGAGTTCGTGCCGGTACTTCACGACCCTGCCGTCGACGACGACCGTGTCCACGTCGGCCCGCTGGGCCTGGTACACCACATGCCCGTAGGGGTGCAGGAGAGGGAACATGGCCGGGTCGCGGTCGTTCCTGAGCAGTACGAGGTCCGCCTTCTTTCCCGGTGTCAGCGAGCCGATCCGGTCGTCGAGACCGAGGACCCGCGCGCCGCCGAGGGTGGCCCACTCGACGACGTCCTGCGCCCGCAGCGTGTGGTGGACCACCGTCTCGACTGCCGCGTGCGCCTCCAGGTGCTCGCGGGCACGGTCGGCGGACAGCGTGGCCCGCATCGCGGAGAACAGGTCGGCGCTGAACCACACGCTGGTGTCCATCGACAGGGACACCGGGATGCCGTGCCGCCGCAGCCTCCAGGTGGGCGGGTAGCCCTGTCCGGCGTTCTGCTCGCTCTCCGCCGACACCGACACCCTGCCGCCGGAAGCGGCGATCCGCTGATACGAGTCCTCGCCGAGCGTGGCGGAGTGCACGTAGGTGACGTCGGGGGTCATGAACCCGTGGTCCCACATCAGCCGGATGCCGTCGTCGCCCGTCGCGCCCCAGACGCCGGCGTGGGTGGTGACCGGTACGCCGAACTCCCGGGCCGCCTCGAACGCGGCCTTCTCCGGGAACGCCTCGTCGCCCGTGACGTCGAACGCCAGCTGGAGCCCCAGCATGTCGTCCCGCGCGGAGAAGTGTCGGTCCACGAACCGCCGCATCTCCGGGGCCGTCGCCCACTCCCACGGCGCGCCCAGCAGATTGCCGTAGGCCAGCACGAAGCGGCCGGGTACGGCCCGCAGCGCCTCGACGGCCGCGTCCGCGTGCTCGGGTGTCCGCAGCCCGTGCGACCAGTCCACCGTCGTCGTCACTCCCGCGTCGAGCGCTTCGACGGCCGACAGCAGGTTGCCCGCGTGGATGTCCTCGGGGCGGAAGATCTTGCCCCAGTTCAGGTAGTAGAAGACGAAGTACTGCGACAGCGTCCAGTCCGCGCCGAACCCGCGCAGCGCCGTCTGCCACATGTGCCGGTGGGTGTCGACCATGCCCGGCATCAGGATGCCGCCGGTGGCGTCCACCACGACCGCGTCCTCGGGCGCCGTCAGCGCGTGCCCGACACGGTCGATGAGCCCGGCGCGCACCAGGACGTCCCCGCCGTCCAGCCGACCGATCGCGGGATCCATGGACAGCACGGTGGCGTTGCGGAAGAGAAGAGGGCGTCCGGCGGTGAGCTCGTCGGGGCGCGGGATGTCGATCGTCATGAAGTCACCTCGTTGTGCTGCTGTGCCCGGGTGCGCAGCACCCGTGACCTGAGGACGAGAGGTACGGCGGCGGTGGCCGCGCCGACCGCGAGCGCGGCGGCTCCCCACCCGTTGCCGTGGAGTGAACCGAGGCCGACGGCGTGGTCGAGGGACCATGCGCCCGGGCCGGTGAAACCGAGGACGGCGGCCGCGGCGCCGTACCAGAAGGGGACCTCGCAGCCGCCCTGTTGCGCCCAGAACCCGTTCGGGGCGGTCGCCACGGCCGCCACGGTCATCGTGCCGACGATGACGGCGGCGCCGCCGGGAGTGAGCAGGCCGGCCGCGAGCGACGCCGCTCCGGTCAGCTCCGCCAGCCCCGCGAGCAGGACCATGGGCCGGCCGGGCACGAAGCCCCATCGTTCGAAGACGGTGCCCGTCGCGGCGGGGCCGGCCCCGCCGAACCGGCCGAACAGTTTCTGGGCGCCATGGCCGCACAGGAGTACGGCGAGAAGCACCCGCAGCAGGAGCAGGCCGACGTTCACGGCCGGGTTCCGTCCGGGGCCGAAGGCTGCAGCACGAAGTCGAACACGGCACGCAGATGGGGCGTGTCGACGGTGCTCCCGTCCGGCGCGGTGCCGGCCGGGTGTTCGTCGAAGTCCACGACGAGTCCGTCCTTGGTCCCGAACACGACGTCGCTGTCGAGGTAGGGGGAGCCGCTCCGGAACAGGTGGGTGATCAGCCGGTCGTGGCCGGGATGGTCGATGAGGAAGTGGATGTGCGCGGGCCGGAAGTGGCTGATGCCGGTCCGGCCGATGAGCGCCCCGACCGGGCCGTCCATCGGGATGGCGTAGCCGAGCGGCGCGATGGTGCGCACGCAGTACGTCCCGTCGGACCGTGTCCGGTACTTGGCGCGCAGCCGTGCCTCGTCGACCTCGGCGAGCTGTGACTCGTAGGTGCCGTCCGCGTCGGCCTGCCACACGTCCAGGACGACGTCCGGCAGCGGTGTGCCGTCGAGTCCGAGCACCCGGCCGGTGACGAACAGAGGGGTGCCCTCGACTCCGTCGGACATGTCGGAGCCGTACGGGGCCGGCGGCGAGCCGTCGATGTGGAACGGGCCGAGGACCGTGGCGGGCGTCGCGTCCGGTGCGAACCGGTGGTTGAGCTGCACGACGAGGGTGCTCAGGCCGAGCACGTCGGAGGCGAGGATGAACTCCTGGCGCTTGTCGTCGCTGATCCGCCCGGTCGCCGTGAGCCACTCCACGGCCGCCATCCACTCGTCCTCGGTGAGGCGGACCTCGCGGGCGAACGCGTGCAGGTGCCGCACCAACGCCGTCGTCAGCTCGGCGAGCCGGGGCGTGTGGGCGGTGGCCCACCGTTTCTCGGCGAGGTCGGTGAGATTCTCCTCCGTCACGAAGGCCATGGAATCCTCCTTGGTCCGGCCAGCTCGACGTCATGCGGACGACTGTCCGCACGGCGGTCAATGTGCCGCATAGTTGAGAGCGAAACAAGACCTCTGCACTGACCAGAAAGAAGTACGACTGCCGGACCACTGTCCGCTCGGTTAGTCTGACCTCATGCGCCGAGACGGAAATCCCGAGTTCATCGAGGCCCTCGCCCGGGGGCTGGACGTGTTGCGCTGCTTCCGGCCGGGCTGCGACTCGATGACGCTCAGCGAGATCGCCGCCGCCGCGGGCCTAGCCCGCCCCACGGCCCGGCGCATCCTCATCACCCTGGAACAGCTCGGCTACGTCCGCTCGCAGGAGCGCGGCTTCTCCCTCACCCCCCGGGTACTCGACCTCGGCACCGCGTACGTCGGTTCGATGAACCTCTGGGAACTCGCCCAGCCCCACCTGCGCGACCTGGTCGGGCAGACCGACGAGTCCTGCTCGATCGCCCAGCTCGACGGGTCCGACATCGTCTACGTGGCCAGGGTCGCCGTACCGAAACTCGTCACTCTCGCCGTCACCATCGGTACGCGGTTCCCCGCCCTGCAGACTTCGCTCGGCAAGGTCCTGCTGGCGACACTGTCCCCGGACGAACTCGACAAGTCCCTGGCCGAGCCCAGCCGTTCCGGTGTCACCCCCCGCTGGACCCCTGACCGGGACGAGATCGACGCGGCCCTGCGCGAGGTGCGGGCGAAGGGCTGGGCGGTCACGGATCAGGACCTCGCACCGGGCATCCGCTCGGTCGCCGCGCCGGTGCGCGACGGGAACGGCCGAACGGTCGCGGCCGTGAACGTCAACGCCCACGCCGCCGAGACCTCGGTGGAGACTCTCGTCGACCACCATCTGCCCCTGCTGCTGCGGGCGGCGAGTGCCATCAGCGCCGACTGGGCGACGTGGCAGGCACGCCCTCTGGAGATCCTCGGCACGACTCCCTGAGCGGCACCGCCCGGACGGACGCGGCACCGCGATCGGAGTGAACCGGGCCGACCGGTTCGTCACCCGATGCCACGATCGCCCGCTCTCTGCCCGCAAGCGCGGGCGTACGGAGGCGGAAGAGGGAGATCCGGTCGCGCCTGTCCGGCGACCGGGGCACCGCCCCCTTACGATCACCGACCGTCCCCCATCGGTTCGGGGGTGGCGCCTGACTCGGTTCACCGCACGGTGGACGATTCGTTCGGGGAGTGGTGGATGACAGGGAAGCCCCGCCGGGCCATGACGGCCGTACTGGCGGCCTTCGCCCTCGTGCTCGGCGTGTCGGCGGCGGCCCGGGGGATCGTCAACGGCGACCGGGTGACGTCACCGGCCACGTACCCCTGGATGGCGCAGATCCAGATCCTGAGGGACGGGCGGCTCCAAGGGGCCTGTACGGGCACCCTGGTGAGCGGGAGTTGGGTCCTCACCGCCGGCCACTGCGTCGACAGCCGGGACATCATGGTGGTCCTGGGCACCACCGCGCTCCGGACACGGACCGACCGCTCGCTCCGGGTGGTCCGCGTCGTCAGGCATCCGCGGTACGCGACCGGCGGCCGTCTCCGCTACGACGCGGCGCTGCTGCGGCTGGAACGGCCCGTGAGCTTCGGTCGCACGGTCGCGCCCCTGGCGTTGCCGCCCTCCTCCCGCCTCACGTCGTACCCGGGGCCGCTCGTGGTCGCCGGCTGGGGCCACACCCGTGAGGACGGTCCCGCCTCGGACACCCTGCTGAAGACCGAACAGGCCGAGAGCGGCCGGTGTTTCCGGCAGGGACTCCAGCGCGAGGTCCACCTGTGCACACTCATCCGCAATCACCGGGCGACCTGCTACGGGGACAGTGGAGCGCCCCTGACGCACCGGAACGGCCGGGGCGGGTTCACCCTCGTCGGTATCGCCAGCGGCATGGTCGGCGATCATCCGTGCGGAGCGGAGGGCCAGGAGAACTACTTCGCCAGGGTCACGGCCCTGGTCGACTGGATCCGTCGCTGGATCCGGCACTGAACCGAGCCGCTCGCACGACAACCCGATGCCCGGGATGCCCCCCGATGCCCCGATGCCCCGATGCCCCGATGCCCCGATGCCCCGACAAGAGTGGCAACGCCGGCGGACCCCCTCGACGCCGTCAGCCCCGACCCACCCACGGCACCCGCAGCACCGACAGCACCGACAACGGCCCCGTCAGCGGTGATTCGGCACCCGCGAAAGGCGCGTCGGACTACGCCGCCGAGGGGCGGCGCAGGAGGAACGCCGTCGGGACGACCACCGCGAGGAGCACGATTCCGGCGACGAGCCAGCCCAGGTGCAGGGCTTCGCTGAAGGCCTGGGGGACGGCGACGGAGATCGCGTGCGCCTGTGCGGCGGGCGGACCGCTCGCGCCGCCGTGGGTGATTCCCGCGACCACACCGTCGACGCGGTCGGCCGGGACGCCGGACGCGGCCAGCCGGTCGTGCAGGTACTCCGGGAACCGGGTGGTGACCAGGGTGCCCAGAACGCTGGGGCCGAGCACGCTGCCGAGCTGACGGAACATGTTGACCGACGCGGCCGCCATGCCGGCCTGGAGCGGGGGCACGCTGTTGACGGCCGCGGCGGTCGACGGCGCCACCAGGACGGCCGAACCGGCGCCGGCGACGAACAGGCCGGGCCACATGGCCCCGTACCCGCTGGACGGTCCGGCCGCCAGGAGCGCGAGGGCCCCCGCCCCCATGAGGACGAGGCCGGTGACGAGCGCGGCGGCGATGCCGATCCTGCGCACCAGGCGGCCGGCGAACGCGCTGACCACGATGTAGGTGGCGAACATCGGGAGCAGCTTCACGCCCGTCGTCAGGGCGTCGTCGTGGGCGACCCGCTCCAGATGGAGGACGGTGAGAAGTGAGATGCCGACGAAGCCGAACATGGTGACGGCGCTGATGCCCATCACCGTCGCGAACGAGGCGTTCTTGAACAGGCGCAGCTGCAACATGGGGTCGTCGTGGCGGAGTTCGACCCGCACGAAGGCCACCAGCGAGACGGTGAAGACCACGTAGGCGGCGATGATGACGGGCGCGCCGTAGCCGGTGGAGCCGCCCTCGATGATCGCGTACGTCGCCGACGCCACGGCGAGGGTGCCGAGCACGACGCCCGCCGGGTCGAACCGTCGCGTCGGGTGCTTGCTCTCGGTCACCAGCAGCGGGGTGAGGATCAGGGCGAGCACGCCGATGACCACGTTGGTGAGGAAGACGGCGTGCCACGACACCCGGTCGAGCAGTACGCCCGCCACCAGCGGTCCGACCGCCAGCCCGAGGCCCGCGCAGCTCGCCCAGACGCTGATGGCGCCGGTGCGCTCGTGGGGGTCGGTGAACGTGTGGCTCACGATCGCCAGGCTGGACGGCAGGACGGCGGCCGCCCCGACTCCCATCAGCGCCTGGGCCGCGATGAGCAGGCCCGCGTCGCCCGCCAGGAAGGCGATGACGCTGCCGGCCGTGAAGAGCGCGACGCCCGCCAGAAGTATCCGCCGCCGCCCGATGATGTCGCTCAGCGTGCCGGCCGACAGGACCAGACTCACCAGCGCGAGGCTGAAGGCACTGCTCACCCAGACCGTGGTGCTCGCGGACAGGCGCAGGGCGTCCTGGAGGGGCGAGAGCGCGGAGATCGTCGACGACACGTTGACGAAGGACATCATCACACCCAGGCAGAGGACCAGGAGGGCCCACCACCTCCGCCCGTTCGGGACGGCGGCGGTAGCGGGGGTCGTCACCGCACGGATGTTAGGCTGACTAGTGGAAACCATAGCCAGAAGATATCAGGCTGGCTATGCAAATACGTAGCCAGGAAGAGCGTGGGGACATGACGGAGTCCAGCGGGGCGCCAGAAGCCGGTGTGGAGCCGGTGATCACCAAGACCGGCCGGTTCTCCGATCACGACGAGAGCGTGGCGGGCTGGTGCCACATGGAGCACGCTCTGGAACTGGTCGGCACCCGGTCGGCGATGATCCTTCTGCGCGAGCTCTACTACGGCGCGCGGCGCTTCGACGACCTCGCACGGCACACCGGCCTCACCGAAGCGGTCACCTCCCAGCGGCTCAAGCGCCTGGTCGACGCGGGCCTGCTCCAGCGGCATCCCTACCGGGAGCCCGGTCGGCGCACCAGGCACGAATACGTCCTGACCGATCTGGGGAGGTCGCTGTTCCCCGTGTTCGTCGCCCTGATGGAATGGGGGGCGCGCCTCGGCGGGGAAGGCGGCGTCGAACTCGTGCACGCCGACTGCGGAAGCCCGGTCGGCGCCGTGGTGCGGTGCGCGAACGGCCACGACGTCGGCCTCTCCGACACGGCCGCGCGGTTCGTGTCGGACGGGGAACGCGAGGTTCTCTGACTCCGGACGCCGCACGACCGGCCGAATTCCCGGGGGATCGTCATCGGCCCCGACACGATGCCCGGGGTAGGGCGCGGTGCCCCCGGGGCCCGGGGCGGTCCGGCCTCCGGGCGACGTCACCCGTGTCCGGCCCGAGAGCGCCCGCGGACCCGTGTCGGCCCGGCGGAATCACCCGCGGTCCCCCGGCGGACCGGTACAAGATGCGTGTTCGCCGCGCCACGGCCAGAGTGGGCACTGCGTGACTGGGTCGGCCTCCCCGGCGGACCCCTCCGTCCGGGACCGGCCCTGCCGCGCGAGGGGTCGGGGCCCGCGGAGTCTTACGCGCCCGCTCTCCCTGCCCGCCGCGCGGCCCACGCCCGGAGCGATACGGCCGGCGGCCGGCGACGGCGGTCCCCTGTCCAGCGACCGGCCGCGCGACATGCGGCTCGCGCCCGCGTCGCGCGATGGCCACGGGTGGCGCGGCCGACGTTCCGGACGGGCTTCCCGGAGCGGGCCACTTCCGTCCGTCCGAAGCCCCCGAGGCCGTCCGAAACACCCGGAGCCGTCGGGCGCGACCGAGGCCGGCCCGCCGACGCAACGGAGCCCGACGATTCCAAGGGGTCGACCCGTCGGCGGCCCGAGACGCCACGGCGGCCGACCCGACGAAGACCGGAGAACCGGAGAACCCACGGCAGCCGATACGACCGACACCGGAGACCGGAGACTCCAGGGCAGCCGCTTCCACGACGACCGGAGATTCCCCGGCCGCCGACCCGACGCCCCTCTCCGCGCCGAACAGCCCGCTGACACCCCGCGAGTACGCCGCCCGCGGTCCCCTTCCACCGGGCCGCCCTCCAGATGCGCGGCCAGGCGGTCCGACCTAACGTCGACGCCATGTCAGAGCCGGATGCGCCGGGCAACCGCGCCCATGACCATGAGACCCACGAGCGGCCTCCGACCCCCGCGAAGCGGTGGGAGGCCTTCGCGCGTTCCCCTTACCTGCCGGCGACGGTGCTCGTGTTCCTCGTCTCCGCGGTGGCCGGCGTCTTCGCGTGGTCGTACACCTACGCCTTCGCCAACCCCACCCCGCACCACGTGCCGACCGCGGTGGTCGGCTCGCCGGACGCGGCCCACAGCGCCTTCCTGACCGGCATGGAGACCGCGCTGGACGGCTCGTTGGTGATCCACAGGTACCCCGGCTACGCACAGGCCAGGGAAGCGGTCGAGAAGCAGACCGTCTTCGCGATCTTCGACCTGCGGCGGGAACGCGCGGTGACGGTGAACGTGTCCTCCGCGTCGGGTGCGTCGGTGGCACAGGTGCTCGAACAGACGGCACCAGCCGTGGGCAGGGCCGCGGGAATGGAGGTCCTGGTACGGGACATCAAACCGAACCAGCGAGCGGATCCCCGCGGGCTGGCGATCTTCTACATCTCGCTGGCAGCCGTGGTGGTCAGCTTCGTGGGCGCGATCCAGCTCAATGTGAACGCGAAGGAACTCGGCGCCGTCGCGCGCCTCGCCTTCACCGTCGCCTACTCCCTGCTCGGGGCCTTCGCCATCACGGCGGTCGTGGACTGGTTCCTCAGTGCGCTCGAACTCCCCTTCATGGCTGTCTGGCTGACGCTGGCCCTGACCATGTACGCCGCCAGCACGGTGTGCCTCATGTTCATGGTCCTCTTCGGACGGTGGGCGCTCATCCCCACCTGGGGCCTGATGGTCCTGATCGGGAACCCGTCCTCCGGCGGCGCGGTCTCCTGGCCCCTGCTCCCCACCTTCCTGGGCGTTGTCGGCCGTTGGCTGCCGACGGGCGCGGCGATCGGCGCGATCCACACCGAGGTCTACTTCCCCGGATATCTGCACGCCTTCCCGTTCCTGGTCCTCATCGGCTGGGCCTTCGTCTCGACGATGGTCTTCTGCCTCCTGAGGTACCGCCGTCCCGGAGCGGAACGCACCGCCGTGGCACACCCGGAATGACGTGACGACCACCGAGAGGCCCCCGCTGTCAGGGCCGGGAAATCAAGACCGACGATGGCGAATCATCACCCTTCACCCGGTTTGCCCCCTCGATCGGTCGGCCATAAGGTCACTTCGAGCAAGGGGCGCGCTGCGACGGACGGGCGGCCTGTCGCTCTCCGTAGACACTGCCGACCGGTTTCGACGGGCTGCCGCGAACGGCGCCGCCCTCGTCGCGAGTCGCGGGCGTCGGCGCACCCACCGGTCACGGAAAGAGGGAGTCTCCGCATGCCCAGCCAGAGCCACACCGTAGCCCGCGTGGACGTCCACACCGGTATCCCCTTCGACGTCTTCATCGCCGCCCTGGAGGAGGCCGCCCCGGCGGTCGACCGAGGCGCGTTCGAACTCATCGACGAGACCGGGGGTACCTGGGACGACGTCCGTGCCGCGATGGCCGAGAACGCGCCCCACCACCTGGTCCGCTACTTCCGGCTCAACGGCACCGAGGTGCTCAGGCCTGCGGGACACAGTGTCAGGTCGATGGAATACCTGACCGGCAACCACGTCATCGCCGAGACCATGTTCCGCCATGACCCGAGGGCACTGCTGTACGCGCCCCTGCGGATGCTGGTCCACAGCGACGACGACGGCAACGCGGTGTTCACGATGCACCGCCCCAGCGACGAGTTCGGCAGTCTCGGTGTCCCAGAGGTCACCGAGGTCGGCAAGGATCTGGAACGCCATGTGATCGAACTGCTGCGGCTCTGCGGAGTCGACGCGTCGGAGGACTTCGCCTGACGGGCACGGCCCCGGGGCCGCCCTGCCCAGGTCCCGCTCACGACGGAGCCCCGGTGGCCCGGTCGGCCCGAGCGGTCTCCGTCTCCTTCCGCGACGCGGGTGTGCGCGGGGTGCGTTGCGGGGCGAGGAAGAGACCCATGACCGGGACGACGTACACGGCCCAGACGGTCATCTGGAGGACGGTCGGGTCGGGCTGGAAGTTGAAGACGCCCTTCAGCAGGGTGCCGTACCAGGAGTCCGGCGGCACGGTGGCGCTGATGTCGAAGGCGAGCCGGCGCAGGCCCGGCAGGAAGTCGGCTTCCTGCAGGTCGTGGATGCCGTACGCGAGGACGCCCGCCGCGACCACGACGAGCATGGCGCCGGTCCAGCGGAAGAACTTCGCCAGGTCGATACGCAGGGCGCCCTTGTAGAAGAGCAGGCCCAGCACGGCGGAGGCGGCGAGCCCCAGAAGCG
This sequence comes from Streptomyces fagopyri, assembly GCF_009498275.1. Classification (NCBI taxonomy): domain Bacteria; kingdom Bacillati; phylum Actinomycetota; class Actinomycetes; order Kitasatosporales; family Streptomycetaceae; genus Streptomyces; species Streptomyces fagopyri. Next base: position 747,133 of record NZ_CP045643.1, read on the forward strand.
CGCCGGCCAGCGGACGGATCCCGTCGTCGGTGGCCTGTACGGCGGTCCAGACGAACAGCGACGTCTCCAGGCCCTCCCGGCCGACGGCGAAGAACGACGTCACCACCAGCGCGCCGGCACCGACGGCCAGCGCGGCGTCCAACCTGCCCTGGAGTTCGCCCTTCAGATGGCGGGCGGTACGCCGCATCCAGAAGACCATCCAGGTGACCAGGGCGACGGACAGGACGGACAAGGTCCCCCCGAGCGCCTCCTTGGCCTGGAACGTGAGGGTGGAGGAGCCGAACTGCAGGAGGGCGCCGAAGGCAAGGGAGAGGGCGACCGCCAAACCGACGCCGGCCCACACCGGCGCGAGCCGGCGGCGGTTGCCGGTCTTGACGAGATAGGCGACGAGGATGCAGACGACCAGACTGGCTTCGAGGCCCTCGCGCAGTCCGATGAGAAAGTTGCCGAACATGGGTGGACGTGTCCTTCCGGGCTACTTGACGACGGCGGCGGCGAGCTTGGAGAGCGGCTCGGCCAGCGCGTTCACGGCGTCCGAGAGGTCCTTGCGCTGCCGGCGGCCCACCTGGTCGTACGAGGTGAAGCCGTAACCGCCCTTGGCGGTGCGGTACGTGTCGAGCAAGGTGTTCAGGGCGTCGAACCGGGTGTCCAGTTGCGCGGTGAGCCGTGGGTCGTTCTTCGACGCGACGGGCTTGAGAAGGTCATAGGACTTCCGGGCGCCCTCCAGGTTGCCCTTGAAATCGACCAGGTCGGTGTGGGAGTACCGTTCCTCCTCCCCCGTGACCTTGTTGCGGGCGACCTCGTCCAGCAGGCTCTTGGCTCCGTTCGCCATCGAGGTGGGCGTGATCTGCGCCTGGCCGACCTTCTTCACCCAGGTGTTCAGGTCCGTCATGAGCCGGTCGGCGAGCCGCTTCTCCCGGTCGCCGATCCGGCCGTCCTGCCACAGCGCCTTCTCCAGCCGGTGCCAGCCGGTCCAGTCCTCGGCCGGGTCCTGTCCGGCCTCCAGACCGTCCTCACGGACATCGACCTTGGGGTCGATGTCGCCGAAGGACTCCGCCACGGGTTCGGTGCGTTCCCAGCCGACACGCGAGGGTGCGTAAAGCTTCTTGGCGCTCGCCATGTCCCCCGCCTTGACGGCGTCGGCGAACGCCCGCGCCTTCGGGAGGGTCTCCCGCGCCTGGGCCAGGACGTAGCCGCGATAGGCGGCGACCGCCGCGTCGGCCGCGGGACTGCGCTTCGCGGCCGCGTGCGCGCCGGTGGCCGTCACCTTCTGCCGGATGCCGTCGCCCTTCATCCCCGGCTTGCACGCGATCGCGTAGTCGCCGGCCTTGATCTCGGCGGTGATCGAGGTCGTGGTGCCGGGTCCGATGTTCTCGCGTTCCGCGGCGATCCGGTCGTCCGGGAACAACACGTACACCTCGGTGACCGTGGTGCCCTTGTTCGCGACGTCCAGGGTGAGACGCCCCGCCGGGAACTCGGTCCTGGAGACCGCGCAGGAGGAGTCCGAGGCCGTCACCCGGATCGCGCCGTCGCCCCCCGCGGCCTTCTGCGCGCAGCCCGCGAGAGAGGTGACGGCCGCCAACGCGGCGGCCGCGGCCGGCATCTGGTGGGGTCTCGTGGGCATGGCTGTGCCTCGTTTCGCGCAGGGGGACGGACGGGGCGGAAGGCCCGGCGCCGGAGTCTACAGACTTGTAGACACTAAGGGAAGGTTTACCTAAGACAACTCGGTCGGGGCGGCACGGAGGCGCGGCCCCGACCGTGGCACACGCGCCCGCGTCAGCCCTCGCACCCCGCGCGCGTCCGCCGGCGGAGTGGCGCCGAGCCGCACGGGGAAAGCGGTTCTGCGGCCACTCCCACCGCTTCGCTCACCACCAACCGGGGTGGCGTTCCGGGCAGTTCGGTCGCCGGGGTCCACGCCTCGCGCGACCGCGACGGAGCAGTCCGGCGCGGCGCGGCCCGGCGCGGCCCGACGCGGTGCGGCGCGACACGGTGCGACGCGGCCCGACGCGGTTCGGTGCGGCGCGGCCCGGTTCGGTTCGGTTCGGTGCGGATCGGTGCGGCCCGGCCCGGTTCGGTGCGGATCGGTGCGACCCTCCCCGGCGGGCGAGGGCGCGACGGATTGCCTCGGACCGGTCCTCGCAGGTGGCGATCGTGCAGCACATCGGCCGGGCGTCGCGGCTCGACCAGGGCGGTCACGGCCGCGGGGACCTCTGTCGGACGACCGGATCAAGCGGGGCGGGGGCACCAACGGCAGCCGGAACAGCAGGAGGGAGCAGACGTACGGGAGGGACAGGGAGACCGGAAACGACGATCACTGCCCGCTCTCCCCCAGAAGCCGCCTCAGCTCCGTCTCGTCCTCGGGGCTGAGTCCCTCGACGAACCGCGCCAGTACCGTGCTCCGGTCCCCGTCCTGGTCGAGTTCGCGGTGCATACGGCGAGCCGTCAGCCCGTGCGAGTCCTCCACGGGGAAGTAGACGAAGCCGCGCGTGCCCGGACTGCGGCCGACGACCCCCTTCTCGTGGAGCCGGGCCAGCAGGGTCGCCACGGTCGTACGGGCCAGCGGCTGCGGCATCGCCGACCTCACCTGCGCCGCCGACTGCGGCCTGCCCGCCGCCCACAACGCCGCCAGCACGCTCGCCTCCAGCTCGCCCGCAGGCCGGCGCTCACCATCGGTGGCCGTCATGGCTCCCCCTCTCCCCGACGCGGTCCAGAGCGCAGCAGATCAGATTCCACCCCGAGGCACAAACAAGGCGACCACGGCATCCGGCCGGGCGGCCCCGATGTCCGCCACGCCCGCCACCCGTCACCCGCCGGCCGGCCATCGGCCATCGACGCCGCCGCGCTCTCCGACCGCGGGAGCGGACGACCGTACGTCCCCCACGGGGGCCGGTACGGGCGAGTGCCCCCGCACCGAGGCCCGTAGGGGGCAGATTCCTCACGCCGGAGCCTGAACCGGCGTGTTCTTCGTGCCGGGTGCCGTACCGGACGGAACGTTCCCCAGGCCGCGGACGACCGCCCGTCGAACCACCCGCCGCACCGTCGTCCGGCCTCGTCCTGGCTCCGTTGGCCCAGCGAGACAGTGCCCGATCCGGCCACGAACCCTACGGTGGTGGCATGGCGGCGATCTTCGGCTGGAGGCGGACAGGGGGCGCCCTGGTGACCGCGGGCGACATTCTGGGTTCGGTGGCCCTGTTCGCCCTGTCGGTCGTCGCCGCTTCCATCGAACCCCACAAGCACACGTTTCTGGTGCGCTGGCCCGCGGTGCTGCTGGCCGCGATCGGTTGTTCCGCCCTGCTGTGCCGGCGTCGCCACCCCTTCGGCGTACTGGCTCTCACGGTCTGCTGCGGAGTCGTCTTCCAGATTCTCGGACTCCGGGAAAGTCCCGTGGTCATGAGTCCGGTGCTGGTGTCCGTCTACACCATGGCCCTGATGACCGACCGGCGGACCGCGTGCATCGCGGCCTCCACCTCCGCGGCCGTCCTCGTGGGCGCGGCCGTGGTCTGGGGGTCGAGGTCGTGGCTGGACCCCGACAAGGCGGCGACGCTGGCCTGGATGGCATTGCCGGCGGCCGTCGGGGACGGGGTCCGCTCACGCCGTGCCTACGTGGCGGCGGTGGAGGAACGGGCGGAGCACGCCGAGCGCACCCGTGAACAGGAGGCTCAGCACCGCGTGGCGGCCGAACGCGTCAGGATCGCCCGCGAGCTGCACGACATCGTCGCGCACCACATCGCCCTGATCAACGCTCAGGCAGGCGTCGCCGCCCATCTGCTGGAGCGGCGGCCGGAACGGATCCTCACGGCCCTGGAGGAGATCCGGGACGCCAGCCGTTCGGCGCTGGACGAACTGCGCGTCACCGTGGGCCTGTTACGGCAGTCCGACGACCCGGTGGCACCACGCGATCCCCTGCCGGGCCTGGCGCAGGTGCCGGCTCTCCTGTCGTCGTTCGAACGGGCCGGTCTCGTGGTGAAGCACACCCGGCAGGGCGACGCCGAACCGCTGGAACCGTCGGTCGACCTGGCCGCCTACCGCATCGTGCAGGAGTCCCTCACCAACGTGCGCAAGCACTCCGGCGCGGATCACGCCCGGGTGTTCCTGCACTACGACCCGGCCTGGCTGACGATCACGGTCGAGGACGACGGCAGCGCCGGACCTCACGATCCCCAGCCGGGGGCCGGTCACGGGCTGATCGGTATGCACGAGCGTGCCGCCACCGTCGGGGGCAGGCTGCGCGCGGGAGCGCGGCCCGAGGGCGGTTTCTGCGTGACCGCCGAACTGCCGCTGCGGACCGGCGCGGCCGTGGACAAGCCGTCGGAGGACTGGCGATGACGATCCGTGTACTGCTCGCCGATGACCAGGCCCTGCTGCGCGGCACCTTCCGGATGCTGTTCGACTCGACCGACGACATGGAGACGGTGGGTGAGGCGGCCAACGGCCGCGAGGCCGTGGACCTGGCACGTGCGCAGCACCCCGACGTCGTTCTGATGGACATCCGCATGCCGGTCATGGACGGTATCGACGCGACGCGGATCATCTGTGAGTCGGAGGACCTGGCAGGGGTCAAGGTGCTCATCCTGACCACCTTCGAGGACGACGAGCACGTCACCGACGCGCTGCGCGCGGGTGCGAGCGGCTTCCTGGGCAAGGGTGCCCGGCCGGAGGAGCTCATCGAAGCCGTCCGTACGGTCGCGGACGGCGAGGCGCTGCTGTCCCCCTCGGCGACCCGGGCGTTGATCGGACGGTTCCTGGCCCAGCCCGACCCGTGCCCGACAGCCGTCCACGAACGGCTGGAGGACCTGACACCGCGGGAACGCGATGTCGTCGGGCTGGTCGCGCTCGGCCTGTCCAACGACGAGATCGCGGGCCGCCTGTTCGTCAGCCCGCTGACGGCCAAGACGCACGTCAACCGGGCCATGACCAAGCTGTCCGCCCGTGACCGGGCACAGCTCGTGGTCATCGCCTACCAGTGCGGTCTCGTCGGCCCCGCGCCGCAACCGGCCTCTTGACGGGCCTGAGCGCGGCGGCCGGGGGGACGGCACGACCGGCCTCGCGGCGTCCGGCCCGTGTGACGGCCGGTCCGGCGACGCCACCGGCCCCGGGACGCGTGCCGGCCGTGTGACCGCCGCTCCGGCGACGCGACCGGCCTCCGGACACAGGTCCGCGTGACAGCAGCTCCGGGTTCGATGCCCGCTGTGTGGCGCGTGCCCGCCCGCCGCTCGGCGTCGGACCGAGCCCTTTCGGCGGGAACACGTGCAGGTCGCCGCGTTCTGCGCAGGCCGTAGCCCGGCATCCCGGCTACCACGCTCGTGGTAGCCGGGATTCGCTGCGTGGGGACGATGTGCCGGGAGGGGTCCGTGGGCGAAAGTGAAAGCGTGAACCTCCAGGTGGCGAGGCTCCCGCACAGGGCGGCACACCACCCAGCACAGAAAGGACACCCGATCATGCTCACCTCGATCAAGGAATGCGGCACGATCCGTGACCTCCTCGCCGGACACGCTCTCCAGGCCCTCGGCCCGGACGACGCGAGCGCGGTCGCCGCGCACGTGACGACCTGTGGCGGCCCCTGCCGGGACGAGTACGACCGTCTCGCGGCCGTGCCCGCCCACCTGTCCCTCCTCCTCGAAGCCCTGGTCTGCGAACGAGACGCGAACAGGCGGACGCGCGTCGCCGACCGTCGCGAATGCGCCCACGTGCCGATCCGCCGGCGCAACCCGGCGCGCGCGGCCGTGACCAGGCGGCTCACGCTGGCCCAGTGGGTCAGCCGCACCGCCTGCGTCCGGTGACCACGCCTGGCGACGGCGGTGACCTCGCCACCCACCGCCGGTCGGCGGCAGCGCGTCCGCACCCGCGCGCGGCGGCGTCAGTGGCATCGCCTGTCGCGCGGGCCGGACGGCTGGGTGTGCCGGCCGCGGGCAAGCTCGGACCGGTGCGGTGACCGGGTACGGTCGCAGCCCGGCCATCACCCTTCGAACTGCTGGGTCCTATGGTGAGACCCTCGTATGCTGGGCCCATGAGGCGGACATCCTTTGCGAACTGGCCGTGCTCCATCGCGCGCACGATGGATCTGCTCGGCGACTGGTGGACGCCCTTGGTCCTGCGGGAGGCGTTCTACGGGATCAAGCGGTTCGACGATTTCCAGCAGGAGCTGGGTATCGCCCGCAACACCCTGACCGCCCGGTTGCGGCGGCTGGTGGACGAGGGCCTCATGGAGAAGCGGGCCTACCAGCACGAACCGGTGCGCTACGACTACGTCCTCACCGACATGGGTCGCGACTTCTTCGGTGTGCTGGCGGCCATGAACAGCTGGGGCGACCGCTGGCTCAGCGGTGAGCAGGGACCACCGGTGGTCTTCCACCACGACGTCTGTGGGCACGAGAGCGCCGCCGAGGTGGTCTGCGCCGACTGCGGGGAACCCATGACGGCGGACGACACCCACCCCCGCCTCGGCCCCGGCTACCCCCCGCACCTCGCCGAACGCCCCGACATCCGGCGACGCTTCACGGCCTGACCGGCTCCCCGGACACCCGCGTCCGACCACCCGAAGTCTCCGTCTCCCACCCCGCAAAGCGGGTCCGCTCTTCCTTGACAGGTGAGTCTATCTACGCAACTCTCAAGCTCAGGGCCCCTTCGGGGGAGAATTTCGGCGGAAACCGAGAGGAAGGCCGAGCGAGCCATGGAGTGGACGGGCGCGCGCTACGCGGACAGGCCGACGGTCGAGGCCCGGACCCGGATCGAGGCCCCGCCCCGGCGGGTGTGGGAGCTGGTCTCCGACATCCATCTCATGCCGAGGCTCAGCGCCGAACTGCAGTCGGTCCACTGGCTGGGCGAGGTCACGGCCCCCGCCCTGGGCGCCCGGTTCACCGGCCGCAGCAGGCACGAGTCGCTCGGCGAGTGGGAGACCACTTCGTACGTCGTGGAGTACGAGGAGGACCACGTGTTCGCCTGGGCGGTCGCGAATCCGCAACTCCCCAGCTCCGTCTGGCGGTTCACTCTTGAGGCCGCGAACACCGGTACCGAACTGACCCAGTGGATGCAGATGGGCCCCGGCCGTTCGGGGCTGTCCTTCGCGATCGACCGGATGCCGGACAAGGAACAGAAGATCGTGTTCGTACGGCTGCGGGAGTTCGAGCGGAGCATGGCCGGCACGGTCGACGCCATCAAGAAGCTGGCCGAGGACACGGAAGGGGCCGGTGCGTGATGCGTACGGCTACGACGATCGAGGCATCGACCGGCCGCTGGAGCGAGACCGTCGACTTCGTGGTGGAGGCCGAGAAGCTCGGCATGGACATCTGCTGGGTGGCGGAGGCCTGGGGTTCCGAGGCCCCCTCCCCACTGGGCTACCTGGCCGCGCGTACCGAGCGGATGCTGCTCGGCTCCGGGATCATCCAGCTCGCGACCCGGACCCCGACCGCCATCGCCCGTGCGGCCATCACGCTCTCCGCCATCTCCGAGGGGCGCTTCCTCCTCGGCCTCGGCTCCTCCGGCCCCCAGGTGATCGAGGGCCTGCACGGTGTTCCGTTCGCGCGTCCCCTGTCGCGGATGCGGGAGACGGTGGACATCGTCCGGCAGGCGGTGGCGGGCGAGAAAATCGCCTACGAGGGACGGGAGTTCACCATTCCGCTCCCGGGCGGCGGGGCGCGGCCCATGCGGATGTCGATGCGCGCCGAATACGACCTGCCCGTCTATCTGGCCACCCTGTCGCCGAAGATGCTGAAACTCACCGGGGAAGTGGCGGACGGCTGGCTCGGAACGAGTTTCGTCCCGGAGGGCGCCAAGGAGGCCTACTTCGACCACCTGGACGCGGGACTCGCCGCCGGTGGACGTACGCGGTCGAGCCTCGATGTCTGCCAGGGCGCCGAGGTGGCCTTCGCCGAGGACGAGGACGCGCTGCGCGCGATGGTGGCCGGCCGGAAGAAGGAACTCGCCTTCAGCCTGGGCGGGATGGGTTCCGCGACCACGAACTTCTACAACGATGCCTACAGCAGGCAGGGTTGGGCGGAGATCGCCGCGGAGGTCCACGGGCGCTGGCAAGCCGGTGACCGGGACGGCGCGGCGGGCCTCGTCACGGACGAGATGGTGCTCGGTACGACGCTGATCGGCACCGAGGACATGGTGCGTGAGCGGCTCCGCGTCTGGCGCGCCGCCGGTGTCGACACCGTCCGCTTCTACCCCGCCGGGGACACGCTCGACGCCCGGCTCACCACGCTGGGCAGGGCACTCGACCTCGTACGCCACGTGGAGGCCGACCGCGTGAACGGGTGACGGATGTCCGGCTGAACGGCCGGCGAATGCCCCCCCCCGGTCTCCACTGGTGCCCCTGGACCGGGTCGGCTCACCGCCGAGGTGTCCGCGCCGCAGAACTCCCCGTCACGCGCGACAGGTCCGGCCGTCCCACCGCGGGGCGGCCGGACCCGTCGCGTTCGGCGGCGCCACCGAAGCGCCTCTGGACGCACGGGGCCCGGCCGCGGGCGTCAACACGCCGGAGAACCATGCCACCGGCGCGCGGGATCCCGGAGTCGTCGTCTCAACACCCGTCCGCGTTCCGCCGGTTCGGTGCACCGGTCCGCGAGGGTCGGCGCCTCGGCGCCGCGGCTACTTGAGGTCGGCGTCGGTGTAGTAGCCGGTCGCGACCAGGGCGACCTCGTAGTTGGACTTGTCGACGCTCGTCGGCTGCAGCAGATAGGCCGGCACGGCCTTGGCGCCGTTGTCGTACGTCCGGGTGTCGTTGACCCTCACCTGCTGGTGGGTGAGTACGGCGTCGACCATGGTCGACGTGACGTCCGCCAGTTCACGCGTGTCCTTGTAGACGGTCTGCGACTGGCCGCCCGCGATGATCGACTTCACCGAGGCGAGTTCGGCGTCCTGGCCGGTGATGACCGGCAGGGGCTTGGCCGCGGACCCGTAGCCGGCCGCCTTCAGCGCGCCCAGGATGCCGATGGAGATGCCGTCGTACGGCGACAGGACCGCGTCGACCGTCTTGGCCCCGTACCACTGGGCGAGGACGCTGTCCATGCGCTTCTTCGCGGTGGCCCCGTCCCAGCGCAGGGTCGTCACGTCGGCCAGGTCGGTCTGACCGGACCGGACGACGAGTTGCTTGTTGTCCAGGTACGGCTTCAGGAGGTGCATCGCGCCGTCGAAGAAGTACTTGGTGTTGTTGTCGTCGGGGGAACCGGCGAAGAGCTCGATGTTGAACGGCCCCTTGCCGTCCTCCAGGCCGAGCTTGTCGACTATGTAGCGGGCCTGGAGCCGGCCGACCTGCTCGTTGTCGAAGGAGGCGTAGTAGTCGACGTTCTTGGTGCCGAGAATGAGCCGGTCGTAGGAGATCACCGGGATCTTGGCGGCGGCCGCCTGCTGGAGCACGTTGTTCAGCGACTTGTTGTCGATGGCCGCGATGATCAGTGCGCTGACGCCCTGCGTGATCAGCTCCTGGATCTGCGAGACCTGGGTCTTCGGGTCGTCGTTGCCGTAGACCAGCTTCGTCTTGTACCCCTTGGCCTTCAGGTCCGTGACGACGTTCTTGCCGTCGGCGATCCAGCGCTCGGAGGCCTGCGTCGGCATCGCGATGCCGATCGTGCCGCCCTCGGGGGTGTCCTTGCTGTCCTTGCCACAGGCCGACAGGGTGAGAGCGACGGAAACAGCACCGGCGAGGGCGGCGAGGGCGGCTCTTCGGTTGCGCATGATGATCGATCCTTGTTCTTCTCGTCGTTGAGGAGATGACGGGGTATCAGATGACTACGGGAAGGTACTGGGGGCCGGGCGGATACGGCCGACCGCGCCGTGTCCCGGCCCAGATCTCACAGTTGGGCCACAGGGCGAGATCCGTGGCTACCGGGTCAGCCCGGTCCTCGGTCGGAGCGGCACACTGCGGCGGACCGGCCCGGCGACCTCGTGGATCCGCCCGTGGCAGCCGAGGTCCTCGAAGGCCCTGGCGCGCATCACCACGGGAGTGGACCCGACGTCTCTCGACGAGACGGCCGCCGGCCAGGTCGCTCGGCACATGTACCGGGATTGGTGCTCAGGAGCCTCCGTGTCTCGCAGATTGCCGCTCGGTGCGTCGGCGTCACCCAGCACCGCCAAAGGCCTGCCGACCTCGGCGATCCCTGTGTTGGTGTACACCTCGACGCGTGTCGGCCCACGCCACGGCATACCCACCGGGCGTGCGCCAACTCCGTTGATGCGCACGACGGTTGCCTTTCACCGTTCGAAATCTCGCCACGCATTCGGAACGTTGGCGTGACACTAGGTAGCGAAGATGCGGAGTGTCAACGGGGCAAACAGGTAACGGTCCCGGAAACGCCCCGGACATCACCTTTGACCTCGGGAGGAACCTTTGCGGTGGCCTCCGCCGGGCTCCCTCACACCAGCGTTAACGGAACTCGGCGCGCGCCCGCGTGGTCCGGATCGGCCGGCGGTACCTCCCCGTCCGTGACGAGCGAGCCGTGGACGTGCCGGGCGCCCCGCTCGGTGCGCGTGCCCCTGCCGATCAGGCCGGTCACGGTGTCGCGCCGGTCCAGGACGAGCCGCTGACCCAGGTGGTGGTCCGTGTGGTGGTCATGGACGGTGTCGGCCGACGTCTTCGCGATGCCGCGCACTTGGCAGTCACCTTCGGATCCGTTCCGGGCGATCCCTCTTTCGGTGTCCGGCGGACCCGGCGCGGACGCTATGATCCGTGATCACGCGACCACGATCCGCGTCGGACACCAGTACGTCGTGAAGCCTCGGCCTGCACGTTCCACACCTCGTTGCCACATGATCCTGGGGAGAGACCATGGGACAGGGGATGACCGGCGACCGCACCCGCGGCGTGGACATCTGTACGGCCGACGGGCCTCGGCCCCCGACCCACACGCCCGCCACTCTCCTCGGCCCGGCCGGCAGCACCAACGGGCCCGCCCCGTTCCGTCGCCACTCCACTCGGACCGTGGTGCTCGGCGGCCCCTGAACTGTTCGGTGATTGCGGCCACTTGGACGCCGGCGGCCTCTGTGGCGTGTCCTCACGGCGCACGGCCGACCCCCGGGTGCGGAATGAACGTACCGTCGCTCTCGTCGGTCCTCGGTCGACGGTGGAGCGGGGGCGCTCCCCGCTGCGGACAGCCGTTCCGTCCGCGGCCGAGGCTGCCCCGGACGCTCCACGGAGAACGGACGCGACCTGCCCGGGAGACGGGGAAGCCGGTCGCGGTGGACCGTTCGGACAGGTTGCCGCCGACCGACGGTCGAGTCCGTCGCCGTGGTCCAGCGGCGCGAGGTGGGCCGCCCCGCGGAAGGGCAGCCGGCCGGGGCGCGGTCGGTGCGAGCGGTGCAGTGTGCGGGACACCGTGGCGTAGTGGGGCAGGGGCCCCGCGACAGGCAGCGTTCGCGTCAAGGAACGCCGTCCGATGCGTGGTCCCGCCGTACCGGCCGGAAGACCTCCTGCCGGACGTACTCGACCCTTCGGCCGGCATCTCAAGTGGACCCGGCTGCCGCGCCGTTGAGACAGCGGGGAACGGGCCCGGCGTGAAGGCGGGACGGACGTCGCCCGTCAGGTCGCCGGCCGCCTGATGCCGACACGGGCCGCTCGTCGGCCCTCAGGAGCAGGCGCCGCCATCTCGCGCCCACCGAGTGCGCCGACCGCCGTTGTGGCCGTCCGGTCGCCCGGGATCGCCGCCCCTCCTCCCTCGCTGTCGCCGTCGTCGCCCGCACGCCACCGGGAAGGCGTCCGAGCCGTCCGCCAGTCTCCCGAGCCGTGGATTCCGGGAGAACACGCAGAGGGCCCCCGGACGGTTCCGGTGGGCCCTCTGCGTGTGATCGACGACCGGTGTCTCAGCCGTCTTCTCGGTGCGTCACCTCTGCGGGAACGCGTCAGTTCGTTACGGGAGTCGCTCCCGCCGCCACGGCCGCCGCCGGTCGCGGCGCCAGCAGTCGCTGCGCCAACTCACCGAAGACCAGACCGAATCCGGTCCACAGGGTGAGCTGGATGGCGAGGGCCGAGGTACGGAATCGCCACAGCAACGTGGCCGGGAAGTCCTTGGGGACCTCGTTGATGACCGGAAGGAACTCGTAGGCGATTCCGATCACGAGAGCGAAGAAGACGACCGCGGCGACGGTCCCGTACCAGGTGCCCCAACGGGGTGCGAGCCGCTTGCCGATGATCACGGCGGCGATCGCGAGAAGCACACTGAGCACCATCATCAGGAAGTACAGCGTCGTGCGCTTGCCGATGGTGTCGGGATCGCCGACGGACGGCGGGTTGGCCGGGTACTTCAGGAACGGCACGACGTAGACCGCGAGCAGGGCGCAGCCGGACAGCAGCAGCGCGGTCGCGCGCGGGCTGAAGCGGCCGACCCGGCCGAGCGCGAAGCAGTACGCGAGGGCGGCGATTCCGCCGAAGGCCACGCCGTAGATCAGCACGCCGGTGGCGAGGCCGCCGGTGGACTGAAGGCTACGGCTGACGATCTCGACCTCGTGCCCGTGTGCCGGGGCGTGGGCCTCTTCGAATCCGATGGCGTCGTCGACACTGGGCTCGCCCAGGAAGTAGGCGACGACGAGGGCCAGCACACCGGCGGCGAGACCGGCGAGCATGCCCCGCACGAGAAGATTTCTGACAGTTGCGGAGTTCATGGGTGCGCGGTGCCCCTCGTCAGTGGCAGGGGAAGCCGAGGAGGTGGCGGGCATCGTGCACCCACTCGTGGACGTCCTCGCCGGAGACGACGGCGGTGGCGCCCTGCTCGGCACCGACGAAATAGAGCAGGACCAGCATCAGGATGCCGAAGAAGACCGCCCAGGGGACGATCGTGCCGATCGGCAGCTTGGCGGGGATCGGGGTGGCTGTCGGCGGAGCGACGGTCTGCGCCATGGCAGGACCTCCTCGGGAGTTCGCGTCCCATCTCGGTGGTGCACAGGACGACAGCTGCGGGTCTGACTTGAGAGACCCCCCGAGGAGGGGGTCTCGTTCACAGTGGCGCGACCGTGCCGGATTTCCACCGGCTTCCGCCATGCCGTCGTCGATATCGCACTGACCGTACCGCGTGTCGGGTTCATGGCCAAGACCGTCCCAGCCGTCGTGATCTTCATCTCGCCGGGCAGGGCGGGCGGCCGTGACCTGTGGGTCAGCGGTGGATGAAGCGGGCCCGCGCCTCGTCGCCGGGGGCGCTCGTGCGCTCCTTCTCGTCGATGGCCGCGACGACCTCGTTCAAGTCGCCGAGTTCCAGGGCGTCGAGGACGTGGAGGGCGGCCGGCACCCGCGGGGAGAGGACGACTTGGACGCGGCCGCGTATCCGATCGGCCGTCATGACCGGGTTGGCGGCCGTGGCTGCGCCCATGTGCCCGATCCCACCGACCGCGACGGCGCTCACCAGGGAGCCTCGGGGGTGATGTCGGATGCGGCGAGGCCGAGTTCGCGCTCGCCGAGCGGGGTGAAGAAGCGTGCGACGTCCGCGTCGGTGACCTCGGCGAGCGTCGGTGGTGACCAGCGCGGGTCGCGGTCCTTGTCGATGACCTGGGCCCGGATGCCCTCCACGAGGTCCGGTTCGGTGAGCGCCGCGCAGGAGACGCGGTACTCCTGGTCCAGGACCTTCTCCAGTGAGCCGAGCCCGCGGGCCGCACGCATCGCGGCGAGGGTGACCTTGAGCGCGGTGGGCGACTTGGCGAGCAGGGTCTCCGCGGCCTGCTTGGCACCACTGTCCCCGTGGTCCAGCAGGCGGCCGATGATCTCCTCGACGGTGGCGGCGGAGTAACAGGCGTCGATCCATCCCCGTGCTTCCGCGAGCTCTCCGGGCGGCGCGGGCCTGACATGTCGGCCCAGCACCTCCCGTACCGGTGCGTGAGCGAGGTCCTGGACCAGGCGTGGCAGGGACCCGGACGGCACGTAGTGGTCGGACAGCCCGCACAGCTGGGCGTCGCCCGCGCCCACCGCGGTTCCCGTCAGCGCGAGGTGCGTGCCGAGTTGGCCGGGCGCGAGGGCGAGGAGGTAGGTGCCGCCCACGTCCGGGACGAAGCCGATACCCGTCTCGGGCATCGCGATGCGGGAACGCTCACCGGCGATCCGTACGCTGCCGTGGGCCGAGACGCCGACGCCGCCGCCCATCACGATGCCGTCCATCACGGCGACATACGGCTTCGGGTAGCGGGCGATACGGGCGTTGAGCCGGTACTCGTCGCGCCAGAAGGCCGCCGACGCCGTGCCGTCCCCGTTCTTGGCGTCGTCATGGATCGCGCGGATGTCGCCGCCCGCGCACAGGCCCCGCTCCCCCGCGCCGGTCACGACGACGGTCTCCACGGCCGGGTCGTGTTCCCACACCGTCAGCGCGGCGTCGATACGGCGGACCATGGCATGGGTGAGCGCGTTGAGCGCCCGGGGGCGGTTGAGGGTGAGGTACGCGGCACGCCCCTCGGTGCGCAGGAGCACGGAGTCGTCGGCGCCGGTGACCGCCCCGGCGTCATGGGCGCCGGTCATCCGAACGCCTCCGTCAGGCCGTGGGCGACGACAACACGCATGATCTCGTTGGTTCCTTCCAGGATCTGGTGGACACGGAGGTCCCGGACGATCTTCTCGACACCATGTTCGCTCACCACTCCTCCAGGTAGCCGCACCCCCGTGCGGTTGCCACGCCCGGCCCGCCACCGAGCAGCCGGTGCCGGTCACGAACCGCTCGGCCACGCCACGGAGGTGAGGTGCGCGCGGGTCGCCGCGGTCCAGGGCCGGGACCGCCGGACGGCGAAGGCCGGTGAGGCCACGACGACGTGGGTGGGACCGTCGGCGACGATGTCCCCTCCGGCCATGGCCACCGCACCGCCCCCCGGACGGGGGCCGGCTCCACGCGGCACCCCGGGTCACGGAATACACGACGTCTGACACCCGGCATCCGGACACCGGCGAGGTCAGCTCACCGTACGGGCAGCCCGGCCCCGGCCCTTCGGCCGGGACGAGCCGCCCATCCGGCGCGGGCGTGTGAACCCGGTCTACATCTTCATCCCGGCGTGCCCGCCCGCCTTCTGGTTCATCCCCATGGCGCCGTTCATCCCCATCAACATGTCATGGATTCCATGAACGGCCGACGGCATGATCACGAAGGGCCGCATCATGCCCTCGTCCTCGTGGTCCAGGATGTGGCAGTGGTACATCACCTTGCCGGTCTGCTCCGCCAGACGTCCGGCCACGGTGACGAGGGTGTTGGCGTTGACGGTGATGGTGTCCTTCCAGCCGGACTCCTCCGGCGCGACGGGCACGGGCGCGCCGAGGGTGATCGGCTTCGTCGTCCGTCCGGTGGCGAAGTCCATGCCCGAACCGTCCACCGTACGGCGGTCGATGACCTGGAAGTTCATGAGGTGGATGTGCATCGGGTGATAGATGGGCACCCCCGCGGGCGCGACGCTGACGAAGTGCCACTTCTCCCAGGTGCCGGACGCCGCGAAGAACGTCGTGGTGTCCTCGAACATGACGCCTGTGCGTCGCAACGTCCTTGTCCCGCCCGGCATTGCGATCGTCACGACCCCGTCGCCGGGCGCCGTGCCGGCCGCCGCCTCGCGCATCTCCCACAGTTGGGGCATGGCACCGGTCTTGTCGAACGCGAGCATGACGAAGCGCTCGGTGGCGTCAGCGGGTACGCCGGCCGGCGTGAGCTTGCGGAAAGACGGTGACAACGTTGTCGGAAGCGAGTAGCCGGCGTGCCGCCGCTTCTCGACGCGGAACTGCATGACCTCCGGGAACGGCACCATGAAGTCGGGCAGCGCCGCACCGGGACGCTGCCCGGCGATCGTGTTGACGAGCTTGAGCCGCTTTCCGGGGAAGGAGGCGAAGTCGACGACGACGTCGGCGCGTTCCGCGGGCGACAGCGACAGCGCCTCGTCGATCGTCTGCGGTCTGCCCAGCAGGCCCAGGTCCGTGCCGACCAGTTTCATGGCGCCCCGTACGACCTCGCCGGTCTCCTCGTCGATGACGGCCAGGCGGTAGACCCGGGCGCCCGAGACGTTCACCAGGCGCAGCCGGTACGCGCGGGCCTCCACGTCGAGGTGCGGCCACACCACCCCGTTGACCATCGTGAACGGACCGAGCGACGCGAGCGCCGGCGGGATCGCGCCCGGCATCGGTGCGTCCGGCCCGCCGATGATCCGCTTGACAAGGATCTGTCCGGTGAGACGGCCCTTGGCGTCCGTGTCGAAGTTGACGTCCTGGATCGCGAGGGGGATCTCGTAGTCGCCCCGCGGCAGACCGAGTCCGGCCTCTTCCTTGTCACGCACCAGGTAGTTGCCGATGAGGCCCGCGGCCACATTCAACGAGGTCACGGACATCGCGTGGTCGTGGTAGAAGAGGTGCGCCGCCGCCTGGTCGTTGGCGTACTCGGCCAACTGCCCGTTGCCGGCGGTCACTCCGTACTCGGCCGCCCCGTCGCTCAGCGCGTTCTGGTGACCGCCGTGCAGGTGGACCGTCGTCCACGCGGTCAGGCCCTCGACCTCCGGCCGGGAGAAACCGCCCTCGGAACCCGGGCGGTTGTAGGGAAGCAGCCCCGGTCCGGGACCTTCGGGGTGCACCCAAACGGCCTTCACGGGTGTGGTGCCCGCCAGCTTGTTGTTCCAGGCGACGCGCACCTTGTCCCCGCTGCGCACCTCGATGGTGGGGCCGGGGAAGTGGCCCGCGTAGGTCCACAGGCGGGTGGCCGGCATCTGCGAGTGCAGGCGCACGCGTCCGCTGACGAGATCGATCTCGGTGATGCCGTTGCCGCGCGGCCGCAGCGTGGGAGGTATCCGCAGCGGGTCCTTGAACGGTGTCAGGCCGGTGGATGTCGGCTCTCCGACCCCCTCCAGGATGTCGGCCGCCACGGGCTTCTCGTTCACCGAGTGGTTGCCGTTGAGGAGGCCGGCACCGGCCACGGCGACGGCGGCCGTGGTGAATCCGGCCATGCCGAGGAGTGACCGCCTGGTCGTGTCTGCCATGAGAATGTTCGTCCTAGTTCGATGTGAGGGCATGTGAAGGCGCCCGCCGGAGCCGTCTCGGCTCCCGGGTGTGGAGGCTGTCGGACCGCGCGGGCGCGGCACGGCCTGGACTGCGAAGGATGGAGAGCGGCGAGGGATCACCGGCCGCTTCGTGCTGTTCCCCGCGGTCGTCCCCGCTCGTACCGATGATCGATCGGGAGGCAGGTGGACGACGGGCAGACGGGTGGTGGGTCTGCCCCGCGCTCATGGCGTCGGGTCCGCGGAACCGGTTCGTGTGCCGGACCGGGTTCCGCGAGGGGTCGTACAGACGGCTGAGAGGTCACGAACGGCGATGTCGGCGCGTCCGGAACCCGATCTCCGAGCCGAGGGCGAAGAGGCTCAGACAGCCCGACCGGCTAACCCGCACGAGCTGAGGCGGCACCCCGAGCTCCTGATGCTCTGGGCCGCCGGAAAGCTGGTCATCGGTGTCCCCTTCGTATCCGGGAGCGTACGACCCGGAAAGGCAGAGCGCGGACGAAGGTACGTCCACGAACCGGATTCGATTCCGGTTTCCGCACCGCATTCAAGATGCTTGCTTCGGCGAACAACTAGATCACCCAAAGCTTGACCGTGCAAGTTGTGTGATCGGGCGCCGGTGATCCCTTCATCGCGGGGTCACCGTGTCGCATCGGACCTTCGAGGCCCACATCAGGCTTTCGGGCCTCCACCTCACGCGAGTGAACCCCATGTCCGCGTACGGCTGCGGCCACGGCAGACGCCCGAGCGACCTGTTTGCATCATGCACCGGTCTTCTGATCTACTTACTTGCGTCAGCAAGTACATGCGACACGTCACGCCCCGGTCCACTCGGTACGGTCCCCACCCACAGGATCCCGGGCAGGGACGTGACCTTCTTTTCGAGTTCGCTGTCCACCCGGGGCCCGGAATCCCGGCGTCGAGAGGTTGCTCCGTGCCGGTACTCGTGTCTACGGGACCGTGATCCGCGATTCGGCCCGCGCGGGCGCGAGGGGAGCCGGAATCGAGACGCTTCCGGCAATTCCGCTCGCGGGGTGAGTGAGTTCCCGGATTCCGGCCGTGCCCCGACTCTCTTTACGCCGTGCTTGTCACCTTGATCGGGTATGGCGGCGGCCGAGAGGCCGGGGGTTCCCGTCGGATCGGGTGAACTCGATGACAAGGCGACCGGCGGTCGGGCGTCGCACAGTGCGGGCCTTCCGAAGGTGCCGGCCGCCGCACGGCGGCCGGAAGTCGCCCTCATATCGAATGTGGTGTTCTTTACATGGCAAGAAGCCAATCCGCACGCCGTCTTGTGCCACGGCGGCGTCGCCGGGCCCTGATGACGGCGGTCGGCGTACTGGCTGTCGCGGGCTCGGTCGCCGCCCCGCTGACGGCACAGGCCACCGGTGGCAGCACCTCACCCGACTCGGCCGTCGAGCACGGTGCCCACCCGACCACGTCCGACGGTTCGTACACCAAGGCGCCGTACGAGGGGACCGCCGAACTGGTGAAGTACCTCGCCGACCGCTTCCGCATGCCGCTGGACCGACAGCACATCAACGGTCATGACAACGTTGTCGACCGGAATCCGGCCTCCGCGGGTGTGGGCGCCAGGACCATGTAGACGATCCAGTACGACCACCGGGTCGCCCCGGTGTGTGCGAGCGGCCTGACCGCCGGTCACTGAAGCGGCACGACAGCCCCTACCCGTCGCTGACTCCGTGGCGGCACGCGAGGGCCGCGACCTCTTCTCGGCGGCCCCGCCCGGTCGGCCCCTCTCGTACGAGCCCGGTCGGCACGTGGTGACCGGCGGTCACGCGCCCGTACGGGGCCCGCCCGTACAGCCCGCCGGTGCCGCCCGGGGCCGGCCCCGCGGGACGGGACGGCCCGCTGCGACAGGGGAACAGCGGGCCGTCCGCCGCGGATCAGGCCCGGAACACAGTCACGTAGGAGGGTTTTCCACCGTGCGCATTCTCTTCTTCAGCAATCCGCTGATCGGACATCTCCTCCCCCAGTTCCCGCTGGCGCGAGCCCTGCGCGGACAGGGTCACGCCGTCGCCTTCTCGACCCCCGAGGTGATGGCCCCCCATCTCGCGCCGGAGGACTTCGAGCTGCTGCTCTCCGGCCCCTCGTCGCAGGAGGTGACCGGGGAAGTCGCCCGCAGGACCGGTGCCGACATCCTGTTCAGCGCGACGTCGCAGCTGGTCGGCGAGTATTTCGCCGGGGCCCGTGTCGACCTCTCCCTCGACGACGCGCTGGCCGGCGCTCGGTACTGGGAACCGGATCTGATCGTCCACGAGCACCTCGACTTCGTGGGCCCGCTCGTCGCGGCCGTGCTCAAGGTGCCGTCCGCGGCGCTGGCCGTCGCTCCCGCGCTCGAACCGGAAACCGCGCGGGCGCTGGCCGCGACGGTGCGGGCCCGCTATCTCGAACGCGGCCTCCAGATCCCGTCGCAGGTGCCGCCCGGCCAGTGGCTGCTCGACCTCTGTCCGCCGAGCCTGCAGCGTCGCGGTGCGCTGCCGATGCCGCCGCGTGAGCGGGTCGCGGTACGGCCGGAACCACACCAAGGCCCGGACGGCGCGACGCGTACCCGCCGGGTACCGGGCGGCAACCGGCCGCGGGTGCTCGTCAGTTTCGACACCGCTTCCGGGGCATCCACGGGACTGGGTCCGGTGCTCCGGTCGCTGAGCGCGCTCGACATCGATCTGGTGGCCACGACGGGCGGTGACCCGGTCGTCGATCCCGGTCCGCAAGCGGACCGGATCGAACTGCTCCCCTTCACCCCGGCGGCGGAGTTGCTGGAGAACGTCTCGGCCGTGGTGCATCACGGAGGGCCGGGCATCACGTTCGGTGCGGCGGCGAGAGGCATCCCCGCTGTCGTCGTACCGGGATCGGTGGGGCAGGAGCGTCAGGCCGAGCGCCTCGCCTCGACCGGAGCGGGACTGGCGCTGCCCCTCCGGGACCGGCACCCCGCGCAGGTCACCGCCGCGCTCGACCGGCTGCTCGCCGACCCCGGCTTCACGCTCGCCGCGCACCGCCTGCGGGACGAGATAGCCGCCATGCCGTCGGCTTCGCGGGTGGCCGAGTGGCTCGTCGCCTCGGTCTCCGCGCGGCGAACGCGGTAGTGCCCGTTCTCCACGCGGCGAACGTGGTACTGCTCGAATTCCGCGCCGCGAACGCGGTGTTGGGAGGCGTCCGCGTACGCGGCGGCCGGGCGGGGGACACCCTGGTCGAGGTGGACCTGGACCGTATGGTCGTCGCGAGGCCGTGCGCTATTGCGGGGCTATGCGCTCCAGCACCCGGGCGGCCGCGGCGACGTCGCATCCCTCCATGCGGGAGAAGACATGGCGCCGCAGGCTCGCGAGATTCGTGGGCCATGCCTGCTCCAGACACGTCCACCCCGAAGAGGTCAGCGAAGCGAGCCACCCTCGTCCGTCGTCCGGGCACCTCTTCCGCAGCACGAGCGACTGCGCCTCCAGGCGGTTCACCACTCTGGTCATGCCACTGACCGACATTCCGCACGTGTTGGCCAGGTCACTCATGCGCAGCTGGCCGTCAGGTGCCTCGGAGAGGTGCATCAGGACCGTGTACTCCGTGCCGCTGATCGGTTGTTCCAGGAGCATGTCGGCGTCGACGGCTCGTGACAGGCTTGCCGTCGCCCTGCCGAGCGCCCGCAGGAACGCCTCCTCGTCGGGGGTGAGGGGCTTGATCGTCTGCTCGGGCTTGACCGTGTCCGCCATGAACACAGTGTAGTTGCCCGGATGCGGAGGCGTCCGTGCCGAAAGCGTGGCTCGACGGGCTGCGCCGGACGCGGAGAGGGCGGGACGTGCCGGACGCGGAAGGGCGGGACGGACCGTCCGGGCGCTGCGCGGCGTCCGCGCGACGGCGTCCGCCGGCACCTCCGAAGGCACGCTCCCGGCAGGTGCTCGCCGTACGCGGCCACCCGGCTCCGACCAGTACGGTACCTACCTGCGGCGCGGCCCGATCCGCCCGCGGCAGCGGACCAGGAAGCGGAGAAGAACACCGGATGAGCGCACGTTTCGAGGAGATCGACTGGCGGGCTACGCCCATGGGCGAGATCAGTCTGCGCCGTCGCAGGCACCCGGAGTCCGGGGAGGACGTGTACGAGGTCAAGCTCGACGACGAGTACCTGATGTCCAGCCTCTTCACCGCCGGTGAGGTCGAGCTGGCGCGACTCGGTCTGGCGGAACTGCGCGAGGGTCCGCTCGACGTCGTCGTGGGAGGTCTCGGTCTCGGGTACACGGCCAGGGCGGCACTGGACGACCCGCGGGTGGGTTCACTGATCGTGGTCGACGCACTGGCGGAGGTGATCGACTGGCACCGGCGCGGCCTCGTACCGCTGGGCGCGGGCCTGGCGTCGGACCCGCGGTGCCGTCTGGTGCGCGGCGACTTCTTCGCGATGGCCGCGGGGAGTGCGACGGCGGGCGGCCCGGTACCGGCGGACGGTCCGCGCGTGGACGGTGCGCGGGCCGCGATCGGCGAGGCCGCGCCCGGGCTCGACCCGGAGACTCCCGGGCGCCGGTTCCACGCGATCCTGCTGGACGTCGACCACTCACCTCGTCATGTGCTGCACCCCGGCCATGCCGCGCTCTACGGCCGGGAGGGTCTGACCGCTCTGGCTGAACTCCTGTACCCCGGGGGCGTGTTCGCGCTGTGGTCGAACGACCCGCCGGACCAGGAGTTCGGCTCGGTACTCGCGGAGGTCTTCGCGGAGACCTCCGCGCACGTGGTCGATTTCGCCAACCCGCTCCAGGGCGGGACCGCCGCCAACACCGTCTACGTGGCCCGCAGGAGCGCCGGGTGAGGTGATCCCGCCCGGCCGGTGACGAGACCGCCGCTTCCTGTCGGGAAGCGGCGGTCCCCACCTGGAGGCCGTCGGGTCGCACCGACGGACCTGGGTTCCGGGAAGTCCTCAACTAGCCTGTGTATGCCTCCAGTTCCGACAGCTGCGCGGCCGGCCAACCGGTGTTACCGGTGATGGTGACCCTCAGATAGCGGGTGGAGGAGCCGGGCAGGGTGACGGTCGTGGTGTTCCCGCTCGCCGGGTCGAAGGTGTAACCCGCCGAGGATTTCAGCGTGGTGTAGGTGTTGTTGTCGGTGCTGCCCAGGATGCTCAGGGTCTGGGTGCGGGTGGCCCAGGCGGTCGCCGGGGGCAGTTTGAGGACGACCCGCTTCACCGCCTTGGCGGCACCGAGGTCGACGGTGACCGACTGGGGGAAGGCGTTGTTCGCGCTCTCCCAGTAGCTGTCGGCGTTGCCGTCCACGGCCTTGGAGGCGGGGTAGACGTCGGTGTGACTCGTCTCGGTGACCGGCCGGTTCTTGGCGAGGTTCACGGTCGGGTCCGTGGGCGGGTCGGTCGGCGGGTCCGTCGGAGGATCGGTGGGCGGGTCGGTCGGCGGCGTGGTGCCTCCGCCCGGTACTCCCCCGTTGGTCCACTTCGGGTCCGGCCAGGTGCCGGTGCAGGCCGGCGGGTCCGCGTACCAGCCGCTGTTGCCCGCGCCGCGGGTGATCACGAAGCCGGAACCCACGCAGTTGTGGATCGGATTGGACTGGCCGATGTGGGTGGCCGTGACATTGGTGAAGGAGGCCGTACCTGTCGCCTGGATCTGCAGGGCGTAGGTGCCGGCCCCGTCGATCCGGACGTTCTCGAAGTGCAGCCCCTTCGTCGCGCCCTCGATGTTCATGATGGCGGCGTAGGAGCTGTCGAGGATCTCACTGTCGGTGACGTTGATGGTCGCGTCCAGCGCTTCGTTGAGACCGCTGAACCAGACCGCGCCGACCCCGAACTGCCAGTTGTAGTCGTTGTTGCCGGTCCGGATCAGGGTGTTGCGGGCGGCCGTGGTGGTGCCGGAAACGGCGGTGCCCTGACCGGAGTTGACGCCGGGATAGCGGTTCGCCACGTGCAGGCCGCCACCGTTGGTGATGGTGTCCGCCATGACGTTGTCGGAGATGGTGATGTCCTTGCCGCCGTACGTGACGATGTTGTTGGCGAGGATCGGCAGGATCACCGTGTTGAAGGTGAACTTGTTCTTGACGTTGGGCACGCTCTCCGCCCACATCGCCAGGCCGTCGTCACCCGTGTTCCGTACGAAGGTGTTGGTGACCGTGGAGTTGGTGACGCCCATGTGGAAGTTCACGCCGTCCGCGGTCTGGTCGAGGATGCGGCTGTTCTTGATGGTGAAGTTGTCCATCGGGCCGTCCATCCAGGCCCCGCACTTGGTGTGCTGCATCCACACGTCGTCGACCGTCGAGTTCGACAACGCGCCACCGATGGCGTTGACCTGGTCGTCGTCCACACGTTCGCGGATGTCGCCGATGATGGCGAAGTCCTTGAGGGTGACGTTCTTGCTGCCGCCCTGGTTGGCGTACTTGCCGTAGACGCCGACGGCCTTGGACCGGTTCACCGGGTCGCGGCCGGTGAGCACGCTGTACCAGGGGCCCGCCCCGGCCAGCGTCACCTGGTCGACGACGATGTGGTCGCGCACCTGGAAGGTGCCCTGGGGAATGTAGACCGTCCGGCCCTGTGCCTTGCCCGCGTCGACCGCCGCCTGGATCTGGGCGGTCGAGTCGGCCGCGCCGGTGGGGTCGGCGCCGAAGTCACCGACGACGTCCAGGGCTCCGGACGGCTTGCCGATGGGCGTGCCCACCTGCTCGAAGTCGGCGAGGTCGATGGTGAACGTGGGCGACGCGCTCGTGGACGACACCTGGAGGCGCACCTTGGTCCCGGCCGGCAGCGTGGAGCCGAGCATGGTGCGGGTCTCGTCGTAGAAGTGGTGGGGGTTGGTGTCGCCCGGGTTGTTGTTGAAGGGATAACCGCCGTAGTACCAGCCGTACTTGGAGGTCACCGGCACGGACTTGAGCTGGGTGCCGTTGATCTTCAGGTCGAGGCTCGCGTCCCGGCCGGTGCCCGCGGAGTTGTCGGGCAGCGAGTAGCGGAACGACATGGCGTTCGCGGGAGCCGTCAGCGTGAACTCGACGTACTCGCCGGTCGCGTCGAGTGTCACCGCCTGACGGCCGGACGCTTCGGAGGGCAGATGGCCGTAGAGGCGGTCCGGACCGATCAGTGTGCCGTTCGTCGCGGCGTACTCGGCCTCCTGTTCCTTGAACGGCACGGTGGCACCGCGGCCGGAGATGCCTACGGGCGAGGGGGCGGGGACCCCGGCCGCGGAGGCGGCGGGAGCGGAGAGTGCCACGGCGGCGATCGCGCCGGCCGCGGCCAGGACGAGCGACACGGAGGCGGACATGCCGCGTCGCAGCGTTCTGCGTCGGGAGGAAGGAGTCACAGTCATGCGTCCTTCGGGGTTCGTGGGTGCGCGGACGCGAAAAGGCTAGAAGCGCCGACGCAGGAAGTCCATGAGTGTGCGCAAAATTCGAATGGATCGACGCAAATATTGAACGCCATGAGAGCCGACCCGGCCCCGCCCACCACCCCCGCACCGGCAGGACGCCACCACGATCCGTGGAGGGCTGGGGGAGCGCCCCGGCCGGGTGGACCGTAGCGTGAAGGAGCAGGTCGAACGGCAGGAGCACGGACAGGGAGACGGTGAGCATGGGGATGGATTACGAGGCCCTGTTCGCCGCCACACCGAGTCCCTATCTGGTGCTGGGCCGGGACCTGCTGATCGTGGAGGTCAACCAGGCCTATCTGGAGGCGACGGGCCGGAGCAGACAGGACCTGCTCGGGCGGTACATCTTCGACGCCTTCCCGGACAACCCGAACGAACCCGAGGCGGACGGTGTGCGGAATCTGAGCGCCTCACTGAACCGGGTGCTGGCCTCACGTCAGCCGGACACGATGGCGCTCCAGCGGTACGACATCCCGGTCATGGGCCACCCCGGCCACTTCGAGGAGCGCTGGTGGTCCCCGATCAACACACCGATCGTCGGGCAGGACGGCCGGGTGGCATGGATCATCCACCGGGTGGAGGACGTCACCGCGTTCATCCGGGCGCGCGCCACCGCGAAACAGTCCGGGGGGCACGTGACGGAGCGTGACGCCCTGGAAGCCGAACTGTACGGCCGGGCGCGGGAACTCCAACGGCTGAACGAGGAACTGCGCAACGCCCACACCCGCGAGCGGCAGGTCGCCGTCACCCTTCAGGAGGCCATGCTCCAGTCACCCGACCTCGCCCGGCATCAGGACGTGGCGGTGCGCTATCTGCCCGC
Organism: Streptomyces fagopyri; assembly: GCF_009498275.1. Lineage (NCBI taxonomy): Bacteria > Bacillati > Actinomycetota > Actinomycetes > Kitasatosporales > Streptomycetaceae > Streptomyces > Streptomyces fagopyri. The sequence goes on from NZ_CP045643.1 coordinate 772,219, forward strand.
GGCCGGTTCGCTCAACGTGTGCGGTGACTGGTACGACGTGGTCGATCTGGCGGACGGCCGTTTCGCGGTGGCGGTCGGCGATGTCGTAGGCCACGGACTGGAGGCGGCCGCCGTCATGGGGATGCTGCGAAGTGCCCTGAGCGCGGCGATCCGGGCGCTGGAGCGGCCCGCCCAGGCACTTGAGGTGCTGGGCCTGTACGCCCGTTCGCTGGAAGGCGCTCTCAACACCACCGTCGTCAAGGCGATGGTGGACCCTCGGAGCCACTTGATCATCTACAGCAACGCGGGTCACCCACCCCCCGTACTGGTGCACCCGGACGGCGCGTGCATGCTGCTGGACGACGCCGTCGACCCACCCCTGGGGGCCCGGCCCCAGCACGTTCCCCGCCCCCAGGCGGGGCAGCCCTACAGCCCCGGGGACACCCTCGTCCTCTACACCGACGGGCTCATCGAGCGCCGCGACGAGGACATCGACGCGGGGCTGGCCCGGCTGACCGAGGCCCTCGGGCACCACAGGTTCCTGAGTCCGGAGCGCCTGGCGGACGCCCTGCTGGCCGATCTCGGTCTCGTACGCGGCGCCCATGACGACATCGCCCTGGTCGTCGTCCGGCTGTGAGCGTCCCGGGTCCGTCGACGACGGACCCGGGACGTGCCGCCACGCGTCGGTCCCACTCCTCGGACATCAGGACTGAGGTCGTCGCCCATGGTTGGCGGCGTGCTTGCGGCGGGCCTTCTTCTTCCGGCGTCGCTTCGAGGACATGGAAAGCCTCCTGATCACACGCTCGGGGCATTTCGGCCAACCATCATGTCACAGGGGGCCCGACCCGGCGATTCGCGCCGCGGCACCCGCGTCTCCCCCCGTCACCCGTCAGTGGGTGACGATGCCCACGACGAGGTTGATGGCGGTGGCGAGGATGCTGGTGCCGAAGACGTACGACAGGAGACAGTGCCGCAGCACCATGGCGCGGATCGTCGAACTCGACACGCTGGTGTCCGAGACCTGGTAGGTCATCCCCAGGTTGTAACTGAAATAGAGGAAGTCCCTGTACGCGGGCGGCTGTTCGGAGTTGAAGTCGATCCCGCCCGCGGACCGCGGGTAGTAGAGGTAGGCGTAGCGGGTGGCGTACATCAGGTGCAGGGCCGCCCAGGCGGTGAACGCGCCGGCCAGGGCCGTCGCCGCATGGGTGGGGTCGGAGTCGCCGACCAGGAGCACGACGATGCCGACCAGGCCGCAGACGGCGGCCGCGATCACCACCAGTTCCTCGGCGACGGGCCGCAGGTCCTCGCGTCGAGCATGACGTTGCGTCGCCGTCGCGTTCATCGGCCACAGCACGATCCAGCCCGCCACGACGAAGAAGGCCTCGGTCGCGGCGATGCCGGCCAGGATGCCCAGCGAGGTGTCGACGGTGACGCCGACCGCGACGCCGGTCGCCGCCCCGACGACCACCGCGCACGCGAGCCTCGGAATCGCGGAGACCGGCAACCAGGTGCTCATACGTCACCACTCTAACCGTTTCGTCCCAGGTCAGCGTCTGGACACCGGAGCCGTCAAATTCTCCGGCCCGCCCATGGGACGCCGGCCCGGGGCGCCCGCCACCGGCCCGCCCGAGCATCACCCCAGGGCTGTCCGCTGATCCGCGGTGGATCGGCGCGGTGTCGGACCCGGTGCGTGGCACGACGGGGCCGTCCTCCTACGGGGCGTGTCCGGGCGGTCCGACGACGCGGCGGGGTGCCGTGGCCGTCGTCGCGCGCCCGCCGGCGACCACCGGACGGCCCGTAGCCCGCATGGGCCAACAGACGCGCGTGTCACGGCCCCGGGCGGCAGGGTGTTGGTGCGGGCTCCGGAGCGCCCGCACGGGACGACGAGCATCTACGGCCGGGAGGATCCATGCGGGAGAAGCCGCTGAGCAAGATCGGCGACGAACTGGTGCGCCTGCGCCACGGCTTGTCACGCACCTCGGAGGACCGGACGCCGCCCGCCGGGTTCGGCATCGATCGATCGCTGGTCAGCGGCTTCGTCGAGGGTGAGCTGTCCCAGCAGGACGAGGCGGAACTCGCCCGGCAGATGGCGGGGTTGATGCCCTTCCACTGGTCACAGCCCAACAGCTACGCCTCGATCATGTCGCAGGTCACGGACCACCTCGGTGGTCAGCGGGACCTGGTGACCTGGCTGGACGGCTTTCCCGGTCTGCCGCGCCTGGTGGCTCGTCTCTACGTCCTCATGGGGCTTCTCGACCAGTACAGCGAGAACGCCGCCGTGGTCACCGCGTTGCGCGAACTCCGCGAGCGGACACCCTATCCGGCGGGCCTCAAGGGCTATCTGGTGCCGGAGACCGATGACGACACACTCGCCGGCATCGCCTTCAGGATCGAGGAACTTCTCGGTGACAAGGAAAAGGGCAGGGCCGTCGACCTCGCGCTGGCCACGACGGAGTGTCTGCGGCAGATCGCGCCGCGTGCCGCGGAGATGGACCCCGAACTCGGCGATCTGGCCGAGCTGATGGACCACAGTCGGCAGGACATCCAGGACGCGGCCGCCGAACCCCGGACCTGACGCACCCGCCGTCCCGGGCCTTGCCCTGTCGGACCGAGCAGGCCGGCCGCCCGCCGGGCGATGGGTGCGGAGGTCCCCGCCCTCGTCCCCGCGCGGGCCCAACCGGTGGCCGCGAGGCCGACCTTGACGGGTCGGACGGTTGTCGATCCCCCGTGCCCCACCCCCTCAGGAGCAGGTATGACCAGCGAACCCGCGCCGATCAGCGAAGCCGCCCGTCGCGCCCTGGAACAGGAACTCGCCGACATCCGCGCGGAACGCCGGACGGTCGCGGCGACCCTGCGGAACACCGACACGATCGGTGACCACGCGGACCAGGCCGACGAGTTGCAGCGCGCCAATGACCTGGAACACCTCGACGCCCGCATCTCGGAGATCACCACACGACTCGGTCAGGCGGCCGACGCGAGCCGCCCCTCCACCGATGTCGTCGGTGTGGGCAGCACGGTCACCGTGCGGTTCGCGGACGGCACGGTGGAGACCTTCCAGATCGGCGACGTGGCCGAGGAGTTGGACCAGACGCTGGTCACGGCCGACAGTCCGCTCGGACGTGCCCTTCTCGGCCGCCGTGCCGGAGATCCGGTGCGGTACAACACGCCCGAGAGGAAGGTCACGGCGGTGGTGGTGTCCCTCGGGACTGCTCCCGAGGGACAGGCTTGACTGCTCCGTGGCCGGGCTCGGGTTCAGCCTGGTTCAGCCCTGGTAACGGGTCGGCGGGAAGGGGGCACGTGTCTTGCGCGGGCCCGTACCCGTCTGGATCTCACCCGTGCCCGCCTCACGGTCGATCTCGTCCCGCTCGGCCCGGTACTCGGCGTCCGGGCTCGGTGACTTACGGGTACGCAGGTCCACGTCCTCGCGGTCCCGTTGCGTCCGCTGGGCGAGGTCTTCCTGGTCGGGGCGCCGGGGCAGCCCTCTGCTGTGGCCGTCCTCCGGGTTGCCCTCGACCGCTCGGTTGGACTTGTGGTGGTGTGCCATGCGTCGGTCCTCCTCCAGTGCGCACCCGAGTCCGTACGCCCGTATGCGCCGTGTGTGCCGTGTGTGCCGTGTGTGCCGTGTGTGCCGGGGTGTCGCGCGCCGTGTGTGCCGGCGGGTCGAGCTCGGGCGCAGCGGTGTCCCGCGGTCGCCCGCGCGGCCGGGCCGCGGGGTCGAGCAGTGTGCGCGCGGTCTCGCTGAGCGGTGTGATCAGGACGCTCCGTACCGCGGGTGGCGATGACGCGGACGGCATGCCGAGGGACCGGTCCAGGGATCCGCTGAATGGATCGGACGAGTCGAAAGTCGTCGACGGCATCGGCATGACAGGTCCTGGTGCTGATACAGGTCCTTCTCACCCAAGCGCGATGCCCACCGCACCGCAACCGGAGGGCCGGCGCGGAATCCGGACAGCGGGGGTGCGGACAGCGGGGTGCGGACAGCGGAGGCCGGGTACGGCGGATACCGCGATACGGGTGGCCGCGACGAGTTGCCCGCCACCGGCACCGCGGAGAGGATCGATCCGCGGACCGGAAATCGTGCGCGCGTGAGCGCCGCCGGCGAATCCGGGGTCCGGGCCCCTCGAAGACCGGAGACATGGCGATGAGTGAACGAACGGACACCACCCGATCGAGTCCGGTACGGGCGGCCTGGTCGGCCGGCCACGACCCGGCGGCCGAACTGGAACATCTGTGGGGCGAGGTCAGCCGCCTGCTCGAACGGTCGTCGGCGTCGACGGAATCCTCGCGGCACTGGATGCCACTGACCGAGGAGGAGGACTCGGGCGACGCCTACCAGGTCCGCGCCGAACTCCCCGGCGTCCCCCGGGCCTGCGTGAGCGTGGAGATCGACGGACGGGAACTGCACATCCAGGGAACGCTCGGCGACACGGACCGCGGCCCCGCGCTGCGTCGCCGGACGGGTTCGTTCTCCTACGGAATCCGGATTCCCGGTGACGTCGACGTCGAAGCCGTACGGGCCGATCTGTGTGACGGGGTCCTGACCGTGCGGCTGCCGAAGACCGGAGTGTCCACACGGCGGACGATCGCCCTCGGTGCGGACTGACCGGTACGCCGCGGGTCAGGCCGTCCCGGTGCCCGCGGCCGCGGACGGGTCGAGCGCCACCACGGCTTCGTCCGTGTAGACCAGGAAGGTCAGGGTCTGGCGGAAGTACAGCTCGATGTCGGTGGCGTCGTGCGCCGTGTAACCGACGGCGAGATCCTCACCGAGCCGCAGTTCGTAGTCCCCGCCCCGGGTGCTCAGCAGGAAGCCCCCTTCGATGGCGGGCGCCCAGATCACCTCACCGTCGAGCATGCGCCCGAGATGGCTGGCGACGGGATAGCCGTGGTCGGAGGTCTCGGTGACCGCCGTGTACGCCTCGGCGCCCAGCAGCAGGGAGTACGGGCCCTGCACACCGGCCAGGCGCAGTGCCGTGAGGGCGCCGCTGACCGCGTCCGGGAAGTCACGTGGTTCCGCGGGCAGCGGCAGTACGGGATGGGAGGTGCGCCCGCGCAGCCCGTCGATGCGCGCGGCCCCGTAACCGTTGAAGACGGCCGCGTCCTCGGCGAACGCCATGGTGCGGGCGGCGTCCTTGACCGGCTGCCAGTCGGAGTCCTTGGACCCGCGGTCGATGTCGTCGACGGCCGAGCGGCTCACCGTGAACGGCACCCGCAGTTCGACCAGGGGCCGCGCCTCACGCAACCGTGCGGTGACACCGGCCGCCGGTCCCTCGATGCCGGACAGGTGACCCGTGCCCACCGCCGCGAGCTCGGGGCCTTCGGGGCCGGAGACGTCCACGACCCGCCGGCCGGCGAGGTTGCGGCGGAAGGTGCGGCGTGCCTCGTCCTCGATCTCGGCCCAGGCGCCGGGCGTGATCGGGGCGAGTTCGCGATGCAGGTTGGTGACGTCGTCGGGCGTGGTCATGTTCGGACTCCTTTGAGACTGCCGATCCCCAGCGACCCGTCCGACGGCGCCGTGCCGCCGGGAGCGTCGGGAAGGTCGTCGAGGAAGGTGGCGGTCGGCACGTGGAACAGGCACCCGGTGATCGCGGTCGAGAAGTCGAGGATGCGGTCGTGCATGTCCGGGCCGTCGCCGAGGAACATGTTCCTCAGCATCTGTTCGGTCACGTCCGGTGTACGTGCGTAGCCGATGAAGTACGTGCCGAACTCGGCGTCCGCGAAGTTGCCGAACGGCATGTTCTCCCGCACGATCTTGCGCTCGTTGCCGTCCTCGTCGGTGATGGTGTTGAGCGCCACGTGGGAGTCGGCGGGCTTGGCCTCGTCGGAGAGTTCCACGTTGGCCAGCTTCGTCCGCCCGATGACCAGCTCCTGTTCCCCCGCCGGAAGGGCGTTCCACTCCGTGAGGTCGTGCAGGTATTTCTGCACGATCACATAACTGCCCCCGGTGAAATCGGGGTCCTCGTCGCCGACGAACACCGCGTCGACCGCGAGCCGCCCCTCGGGGTTCTCGCTGCCGTCGACGAAACCGAGCAGGTCCCGCTCGTCGAAGTACTTGAAGGCGTGGACCTCGTCGACCACCATGACCGCGCCGCGCAGGCGTTCCGTGATCAGCCGGGCCAGTTCGAAACACAGGTCCATGCGTCGGGCTCGCAGGTGGAACAGGAGGTCCCCGGCGGTGGACGGCGCCCGGTGGTGTTCACCCACCAACTCCACGAACGGGTGGAGCCCCTGCGGACGGGGTCCGCCGAAGAGCCGGTCCCAGGCCGCCGATCCGATACCGACGACGCAGCTGAGCTCGTCGTGGGGTGCGCGGAACGCGACCGAGCGGCGCAGGCCCGAGACGTCCTCCAGCAGGTCACGGACGGTGTCCTCGTGACCCGGCGCGATCATGACCACGAGGAACACGGCGGCCCTGGCCGGTGGGACGATCACGGCTTGCGACTCAACCACGAGCGGCCTCCTGACGCGATGCGGAAAGGTCTGGCACCTGCGGAACGATCGATCCCCCTTCCCATCCTGCTGTGTCCCGGGCAAAAGAGCGCGAGGACCGTCCGCCCGCCGCCGGCCGCCCCGCCGACGGCGCGGTTCGAACGCGGATGTCCGCACGAGGATGGCTGAACGGGTATACACGCCACATGCCGCTTTCGCGCCGATTCCTCCCCCGTGTGGCCTGGCGCGGCTGGCGGCACGCTGCCGTGGGGGCGGTGCGCGCGCTCTCCCCACGCGGTGCGCTGGCCCTGCACGACGTGGACGGGGCGCTCCTCTTCGCCGTGCGGGCCGCTCTGGCCATGGGCCTGGTCGGGGTCCCGGTCGTGTGGGCGGGGCGGCCCGACCTCGCGGTCTACGCGATGCTGGGTTCCTTCACCACCACGTTCGGCCGCAATCTGCCCTACGACCGCCGTGCCCGCGTGCTCGCCCTGGTGGCGTTGGCCATGACGGCGTGCGTGGGCTGCGGTTCGGCCCTCGCGGCATGGGCGCGTTCGGGCGGGGCGGGAGGAGCCGGGGCCGCGGTGGTCGTCGCGGCGACGGCCGTCGTAGCGGGTCTCGCGAAGTTCGTCTGTGACGCCACGCGGCTGGTCGGTCTGGGCGCGGTGCTGCTGCTGTTCGCGTTCGCGGTGGCGGCCAACGGCGCGCCCACCGGAGCCGAGGTACTCCCGCACACCGCTCTCGCGGCGGCGGGGGCGGCGTTCGCCTGGCTGCTGGCCGTGTCCGGCCGGCTGGTGCATCCGGACCGGCCGCAGCGCCTGGCGGTGGCCACAGCCCTGCGCGAGGTCGCCGGACTCCTGGAGGTGTCCGGCGCCGGTGGCGTGCCGGGCCGCGCCCGGCACGCGGCGACGGTGGCCGTTCTCCACGCGTACCACTGTCTGGGGCTGCCGCCACCGACGCGCGCGCGAAGGCCCGCGTCCGGCCGCGACGAGGCCTTCGTGCGGCTCACCGACCTGTCCTGGACCCTTCTGATCGGTTCGGCACGGCGTCCGCCCGGAGGCCCGGCCGCCACCGCCCGGTACCTGCGCCTGCAGGCTCGCCTCCTCACCGACCGGCACCGCCGCAGACCCCCGGTGCTTCACGAACTGCGCCGCCTGTACGAGACACCGTCCGCGGAGGTACGCGACGACGCCACCTCCGCTCCGCCGGGAACGTCCGCCCCCGGCGATCCCGCTGTCCTGCGCGCGACAGAACTCCTGATCGGGCGCCCCGGCGGCCCCGACCGCTCGGCGGCCCTTGCCGTACCCGCCGTGCGCATGGCGCTGGGAACCGGAGTGGCGGGCGGCGTCGCGGCCGTCCTGAACCTGGAGCACGGCTACTGGGCGGCGATCTCCGCGGCCGCCGTTCTGCACTCGGTCAACCTCCGCACCACGGCCCAGCGCGCCGTCCAGCGGACCCTGGGCACGGCCCTCGGGCTGCTGCTCGCCCTGGGGGTGCTGGCCGCCCATCCGGAGCCGGTGGAGCTCGCGCTGGTGATCGTGGTCCTGGAGTTCCTGCTGGAGTACGTCGCGGCACGCAACTACGCCCTCGCCGTCGTCTTCCTCACCCCGCTCGCACTGCTGCTGAGCGATCTGGCCTCCCCCTCCCCGGCCGGAGAGCTGGTCCTGGACCGGGTGCTGGGCAGCGCCGTGGGGATCGCCGTGGGGCTGGGATGCGCGCTGCTGATCGTCCACGACCGGGCCGCGGGACGCGTGGAACGTGCGCTGGCGGCGTGCAAGGGGGCCGCGGAGCAGGCCGAACGAGTCCTGGGCGAGCCACCGGGCGACCCGGCCGGACCGGCGCTCCCCCTCGTCCAGGTGAGCCTGGCCGTGTCGGTCGTGGAACTCCGCGAGGCCGACGACACCGCGGCCGGTGAGCTGTGGCCGGCCGAGATCGACCCCACCGAGCTCGCCGCAGCCGAACAACGGGCCTTTCTCCTGCTCCGCCGGCTGCACGACTCCCGCCCCTGAGGGGTCCCGGAACGGCCGCGCGAAGGGACTCGGGAGCAGGTCGTCACCTCGGCCAGGGGTGCGGCGGCTCACACCTCTTCGCATCCGCGAGCATCTCGATTTACTTGTCGCATCAAGCATCCTATGCTTGACTCGTCAAATAAATCCGGCGCAATCGCGCGTCCCTGTCCACGATTAAGGATCGACGACATGACGAGAATCGGGATCATCATCGGCAGCACCCGCCCGGGCCGCAACGGCGAGGCCGTGGCGAAGTGGGTCCACGAGATCGCGTCGCAGCGCACCGACGTCGAATTCGAACTGGTCGACCTGCTCGACTACAAGCTGCCGCACCTGGACGAGGCGATGCCGCCGTCGCTGGGCCAGTACAGCCAGCCGCACACCCGCGAGTGGGCCGCCAAGATCTCCTCGTTCGACGGCTTCGTCATGGTCACGCCGGAGTACAACCACTCCACGTCCGGTGTGCTCAAGAACGCCATCGACTACCTGTACGCCGAGTGGAACAACAAGGCGATCGGTTTCGTCAGCTACGGCTCCGTGGGCGGCACCCGCGCGGTCGAGCACCTGCGCCTCGTCGCCGGTGAACTGCAGATGGCCGACGTCCGCTCGCAGGTGGCGTTGTCCCTGTTCACGGACTTCGAGAACTTCAGCGTCTTCCGGCCCGCCGACATGCACCTCGACGGGCTCAACACGATGCTCGACCAGGTCGTGAGCTGGTCGAACGCTCTCGCGTCCCTGCGCTAGTCACCCGTGGAGCGGCGATGACGAAGACGGTGGACGGCCCTGACCGCGGCCGTCCACCGTTTTCGGCGGACGTATCAGAGGCAACGGCCGCAGCGCGGTGCGGTGCGGCGGACGGTTTCGTTCTCCGCGCGGTCCATCGCCTCTGACGAATTTCCTGATGCACATGAGCATTTCCGAGGCGGAAGCGGGACCGAAATGCAGTTCGGAATCTTCGGAGTGGGAGACGTCGCGGTCGACCCCACGACCGGTCGGCAGGACACCGAGTACGACCGCATCAAAGCGGTCCTGGAGTACGCCGAATCGGCCGAGCAGGTGGGGCTGGACGTCTTCGCCATAGGCGAGCACCACAACCCGCCTTTCATGCCGTCGTCCCCGACGACCCTGCTCGGACACGTCGCGGCCCGCACGAACAGAATCGTGCTGTCCACCTCGACGACCCTGATCACCACCAACGACCCGGTGAAGATCGCCGAGGACTACGCGATGCTGCAGCACGTCGCGGACGGCCGGGTCGACCTGATGATGGGCCGCGGGAACACCGGACCGGTCTATCCCTGGTTCGGCAAGGACATCCGCGACGGAATCGCCCTGGCCGTCGAGAACTACGCGCTGCTGCGGCGGCTCTGGCGCGAGGACGCCGTCGACTGGGAGGGCCGGTTCCGTACACCGCTGCGGTCCTTCACCTCGACTCCGCGGCCCCTGGACGGCATACCGCCCTTCGTGTGGCACGGCTCCATCCGCAGCCCGGAGATCGCCGAGCAGGCCGCGTACTACGGGGACGGCTTCTTCCAGAACAACGTGCTGTGGCCGAAGGAGCACGTGCAGCGCATGGTCGGTCTCTACCGCAGCCGGTACGAACACCACGGACACGGGCCGGCGGATCAGGCGATCGTCGGGCTCGGAGCGCAACTGTTCATGCGCGCGAACTCGCAGGACGCGATCCGTGAGTTCCGCCCGTACTTCGACCACTCGCCCGCGTGGGGAAACGGTCCCTCGCTGGAGGAGACCACCGCCCGCACCGCCCTGCTGGTGGGCAGCCCGCAGCAGGTCGTCGAGCGCGTCCTGGAGTTCCGCGAGCACGCCGAAGGTGACTACCAGCGCCAGCTGTTCGCCGTCGACGCCCTGGGTCTGCCCCGCGGCACCGTGCTCCAGCAGATCGAGATGCTGGGCGAGGTCGTACAGGTGCTGCGGAAGGAATTCGAGGTGGGACGTCCCGCGCGGGTACCGGAGGCTCCGACGCACGCCTCGCTGAAGGCGGCCCGGGAGTCCCGGCCGTGACGCGGCGTCTCATCGCGGTCGTCTCGGCGGGGCTGCGGCAGCCGTCCTCCACCCTCCTGCTGGCCGAACGCCTCACCGCCGCGACCCGCGCCGCGCTGGAGCGGCTCGGTGCCGAGGTCGACGTCGAGAGCGTCGAACTGCGCGACCACGGGCACCACCTGCTGAACAACATGATCACCGGGTACCCCTCCGAGAAACTGCGCCGGGTGCTGGACACCGTCGCACGGGCGGACGGACTGATCGCGGTGACCCCGACCTTCAGTGCCTCGTACAGCGGCCTGTTCAAGATGTTCTTCGACGTGCTGGACGAAGGTGTGCTGGAGGACAAGCCCGTCCTGATGGCGGCCACCGGGGGCACGGCGCGGCATTCACTGGTCCTCGACCACGAGATGCGGCCGCTGTTCTCGTACCTGCGCGCGGCCGTGCTCACCACCGGGGTCTTCGCCGCGCCGGAGGACTGGGGCAGCGGCCAGGCGTCGGCGGTGTCGCTCGCGCGGCGGACGGAACGGGCCGCCGGTGAGCTGGCCCGTGAGGTGAACCGGCGGGACACCCCGGTCGTCGAGGATCCGTACATGTCGCCGACCCCGTTCGAGGACCTGCTCGCCGGCGGCTGATCCCGGGACCGGCAGGGCCCCCGACAGGCGTGGGTCCGCGCCCGCGGCACACCGTGTCGGGCGCGTGTCGGGCGGCGGATCCTCAGAGGTCCGACGTGATGCGGTCCAGCACCCGGGTGGCCGCGACCACGTCGCACCCCTCCAGCCGGGAGAAGACGTGTCGCCGCACACTGGCGAGGTTCGTGGGCCACGTCTGCTTCAGCCGCGTCCATCCGGAACTGGTGAGAACCGCGAGCCAGGCCCGGCCGTCCTCGGGGGACTTCACACGCAGGACGAGCGACTGGGCCTCCAGACGGTTCACGATGCGGGTCATGCCGCTCAGGGACAGCCCGCACTCGTTGGCCAGCTCACTCATCCGCAACTGGCTGTCCGGCGCCTCGGAGAGGTGCACCATCACCATGTACTCGGACGTGGTGATCTGCTGTTCCGCGAGCATGTCCGCGTCGACGACACGAGGCAGGAAGGCCATCACCCGCCCCAGAGCCCGGATGAACGCCTCCTCGTCGGGGTCGAGGGGCTCGGGCGTCGTCGCGTCAGTCATGGACACAGTGTAATTGCACCGAATCGGACGCCGGCCGGGGCGAACCACCAGGTCCCGGACCGTGGCCGACACCCGCCCGGGACATCGCGCCACCCGCCTTCACGGGCATTGGAGTGGCCGCCGCGCAGGGCGGTGGCGTGGCTCCCGGACACCCCGGCTCCGCTCTTCCTAGGGTCGGCGGTTGACGGACGGAGCGGGCGGCGGACGGCTGTGCCGCCCGTGGGGGTCCGCCCGTCCTACCAGCGGCGCCGCTCCACGACCTGGCCCGGCACCGACCGTCTCCGCGGACCGGTACGGCAACGGGCCGACCGTCCAGAACAGGTGGGTGAGTCGTGGAACGCACCACGCCAGGATCACGAACGCGCGAAGCCTCGGCCTCCGCCGGCCGCGCGAGACGGAGACAGACCCGCCGACTGGCCCTCGCCACAGGCCTTCTGATGCTCTGTGCGCTGCCGATCGGACCGGCGGACGCGGCGTCGGCCGGTGACGTGCGCGTACAGAGCCGTCCGCCGCTGTACGTGTCCGACTACGGCAACAACCGGGTGGTGAGACTGCCCGCGGGCAGCGGCGGCCGGACGACCGTCCCGCTGGAGGGCCTGGTGCGTCCGACCGGTCTGACCTGGGACCACGCCGGCACCCTCTATGCCTCCGACACGGGCAACAACCGGGTGGTGAAGCTGTCTCCGAGAGGCGGCGGACAGTCCACCGTGCCCACCACCGACCTGTCGCGCCCGCTGGGGCTCGCCGCGGACGCGGCCGGCGACCTCTACATCGCGGACAGCTTCAACGACCGGGTGGTGAAGGTGGCCGCCGACGGCAGCGGCCAGACGACCGTCCCCACCACCGGACTGCTGCACCCCTGGGGGCTGGCGCTGACCCCCGGCGGAGACCTGTACGTCTCCGACTTCGTCAACGACCGGGTCGTCCGGGTGCCGGCGGACGGCAGCGGCCAGACCACCGTGCCCACCAGGGGCCTCTCCCAGCCGACCGGGCTGGCGCTGAACGCCGCGGGAGACCTCTTCATCTCCGACAGCGGCAACAACCGCGTGGTCAGGGTGTCCGCGCGCGGTGGCGGGCAGAGCACGGTTCCGGTCACCGGTCTGAACGATCCGCTGGGGCTCGCGCTCGACTGCCGCGGCGGCCTCTACGTGGCCGACGGTTTCGACAACCGGGTGGTACGGGTCCGGGAGACCGGCGGCGGGCAGGTCACGCTGCCGTCCACGGGCCTCAACACACCGACCGGCCTCGCGTTCCCGCCGACGGACGAGCGGGCCGGCCGGGATCACCCTTAGAACGGGCGGCGGGGCGAGGAGCCGGACCGCCTCGGTCGGCCGCCGGAAGAGCGAGGAGCCGGACCCCCGGGCCCGGCTCCCGCTCCGGCATCAGTCCGCTCAGGTGCGGTACGCGTAGTACGCCGCGGTCGGGTACGACGCGATGATGCTCGCCACCGACCTGTTGTAGGTGTTGGTGGAGTGGTACGTCACGTACGGCACGCCCTGCGGGCTGCGGTAGGTGACGATCATGCTGTGGTCCTTCTCGCCGTCCTTGTTGAAGTCCATCTGCAGCACGTCGCCCACGTCCATCTGGTAGACGTTGGCGAGGCTGGTGACGCGCTTGGACGACAGGGCGAACCACGAGAACTCGTTGACGCCGACGAACGAGTCCGACTGGATGTCGGCGTTGCCGAACCACTTGTGGAAGTCGTTCGTGTAGCCGGGAACGTGCTTCCAGCCGCCGGCCTTCAGGGACTGGCTGACGAAGTTGGTGCAGTCGCCGCCGGCACCGTGACCGTTGAAGTCCGGGTAGGCCGAGTTGTACTTGTTCCAGTACTTCGCGGCGTACGCGACCATGGCCTTGTAGTCGTAACCGGTGGCCGTGAGGTTCTTCGCCTTGGCCGGTGCCGGCGTCGTGATGGCCGAGCGGACCGCCTCCGGCGGACCGTCGTCGGCCTTGGCGGCCGGCTTGGCGACCTGCGGGCTGGCGACCTGGTTGACCGCGACACCGTCATCGGTGTCACGGACGTCGGTCAGCTGCCAGTCACCCTCTCGGTCGGCCTTGAACGTCAGCTCGTGATGAGCCTGGAAGCCGGTGGTCTTCGGCTCGTTGCCCCGGACCTTCTTGTACGTCAGGGTCGTGGTCTCGGTGACGGCGACCGTGGCGTGGCGGCCCTTCACCCGCGTACGGTCCAGCGAGACAGTCGTGTCGGCCGAGCTGTACTTCTCGCCGAGCGACGCCAGACGGGACTTCCGGCCCCGCAGCTGCGACAGCGCGGAGTTCTCGTCACGCGTCTGCGTGGAGGACAGCCGTACGTCGCCGGAGAACCGGGACGCCTTCGACTTGCCCTGCTCGCTCTTCCCGTTGTCGACCAGGGCGTCCGTACGGTCGGTGAAGACCGCGTCCGCCAGCCGCTGGAAGGTGGCCTTGGTCGACGCGTCGACCGCGGGGTCGGCGACACTCGCCGCGCCCGCACTCCAGTTGGGCAGCAGGGCCGCGCCGGCGACGACCGAAGCGGCCGCCGCCGTGACTATGGTCGCCCGTCGCCGCTTACGGCTCAGTTTCCTTGTTTTCAATGATGTTCCCCTCTACGCCGGTACTCTCTACCGGAATCCGCATCCTCGCACGCCATATGTGCGTCATGTGACGGGGGTTACCGAAGGGACACCGGGCCGTGACGGTCGCTTCGCGCGGACCCCGCGTCCTCACGGACATCCGTCTCCGGTCGCCGGAACTCCCCTCGCCGTCGATCCTCAGCGGCCTGGTGCGGAGCGGCGGAACGCGCACAAGACGGGGCGAAGAACGTCCCCGCCAAGCTCTTCGGCACCACACCCCGCGCCGCCGGTCCCGTCGCCGCCGAGGGCCTCCGCGTTAGGCCCTACGAATGATTCACGCCACCGCAGGGTGAAAGAAGGCGCTATGGTGCCGCGCCGACGGCGGCCCGCCGCTCGCGGCCACTAGCGTTGCGCCCTGTGACGCTGAGCTATGCCTTTGTGAATCTCAAACCCGGAGTGGGAAAGACGACCAGCGCGGTCTGGCTGGCCCACGCACTGCACGAGCTGGGCGTCTCCCCGCTGCTGGTGGACAGCGACCCCGCCTCCTCGGCGCTGCGCTGGAGCGAACTCGCGGGGGGCTTCCCGTTCCCCGTGATCGCCTTCCCGGTGGGTGACGTCCACCGGCGCGTGAACGACTTCCTCGGCAACCGGCAGGCCGTGGTGTTCGACGCCCCCCAGCTGGAGGACCACGCGCACATCGCGCGCAGCATCATGAGGTACGCGAGCGACTGGATCGTGCCCCTGACCCCGGCGCCCATCGAGCTGGACCGGATGGCGCCCATCGGCGGCGAGATGAAGGACGTGCAGTCGCTGCGCGCCCAGCCGGCCCGCGCCGCCGTCCTGCTGAACCGCACCAACCGCCCCGACGCCACCCGCACCGGCCCGGACGCCGACGCCCGCGAGGCGCTCACCGAACGGGGCTTCGACGTGCTGGCCACCCACATTCCACGGCTCGACCTGTACTCCCAGTCCTTCGGCAGCGCGGTCGACGTCAAGGGTTCGGCCTACATGGACCTCGCGGACGAACTCATCAAACGTCAGGACAAGGTGTGAACCAGCGCAAAGACACCTACCGGGCGGCGCTCCAGCGCGAACCCGGCGCCTCCTCCCCCCGTCCGCTCAAGGTCACCCGGCTGGACGCCCGTTACATCCGGTTGACCATCGAGGTCGACCCCGCCGTGCCACGCGAGATCAACCGCTGGGTGGGCCCGCCCGTGACCGCGCTCATGCGCGTCGGCGCCGCCGTACTGCGCCCTCTGAGGAACACGCCGTAAGCCGCACGCCGCACACTGCGCACCGCTGCCGCCTGCCGCCTTCCCCAGTGCCGCCTTGCCGCCTGACGCCCGCCGCCCGCCGTGAGGTAGGGAGCACGGGGCAGGCGGTCCGGGCGGCTCACCTGACCGGATCGGTCCGGTACCGGCCCGGATCGGGTCTACGGTTCAGGCATCGGCCCAGGTCACCATGGGTGGCATGAGCAGAGCGCTGATCGTCGTCGATGTCCAGGAGTCCTTCCGGGCTCGCCCGCTGTGGAAGCAGATCGCCCATCCGCAGATCGCCGAACCGGTCAACCGGCTGGTACGTCTCGCCCGCGCGGCCGGCGACCTCGTCGTCTGGGTCCTGCACTCGGAGCCCGGCAGCGGCGACGTGTTCGATCCCGCCCAGGGACATGTCCGTCTGCTGGCGGAGCTGCATCGTCCGGAGCCGGGCGAGCCGGTCCTGTACAAGACCTCCCACAACGCCTTCACCACCACCAACCTGCAGCAGCTGCTGACCGAGGCGGGGGTGCGCGAGCTGGTGGTCTGCGGAATCCGGACCGAGCAGTGCGTCGAGACCACGACCCGGGTCGGCAGCGACCTCGGGTACCGGATGGTCTTCGTCACCGACGCCACCACCACCAACCCGATCGGCACCCTGAGCGCCGAGGCGATCATCGAACGCACCGAGGCGGTCCTGCGCGACCGGTTCGCCCGGATCACCACAGTGGCCGAACTGGAGTCGGATGCGGCACCCTCGCAGACGTGAGTCTCGTCGTCTTCGTTCTGCTGCCCGGCGTCCACCTCCTCGACGTGGCCGGACCGGCGCAGGTCTTCAGCACCGCGGCGGACTTCGGGCAGCCGTACCGCATCGAGTACGTCGCCGAGCGTGAGCGGGTGCCCAGCGCCCAGGGTCTGCCCCTGATCGCGCGGACCGGGTGGCCGGAGCTGAGCGGCGACGACCTGATCGTGGTGCCGGGCTGGCGGACCCGGACACTGGGCGGCGGGCCCGCGCTGGGCCACGCCGGGTCGGAGTGGCTGCGCGGCCACCATGCCACCGGGGGCACCGTCGCCAGCGTGTGCGCCGGGGCGGAGGCGCTGGGCCGCGCCGGACTGCTCGACGGGCGCAGGTGCACCACGCACCACGACCACCAGGACGAACTGGCCGCCCGCCATCCCCGAGCCCTCGTGGTCCGGGACGTGCTCTTCACGGCCGACGACCGGGTGGTGACCTCGGCGGGCATCGCCAGCGGCATCGACCTCGCGCTGCACCTATTGGCCGTCCGTCACGGCCCGGCACTCGCCGCCCAGGTGGCCCGGGACATGGTCGTGTACGCCCGTCGCAACGGCCACGAACCCCAGTCCAGCGCCATGCTTCGGCACCGGTCCCACCTCGACGACGCCGTCCACCGCGTCCAGGACCTGATCGACGGACGATTCACCGAACCGCTGCCGCTCGCGCGCCTGGCCGCGGGGGCGGGCGTCAGCGAGCGCACCCTGACCCGGCTCTTCCACCGCGCCACCGGCGGACTGACGCCACTGCGCTACCAGCAGACGCTTCGCGTCGAACGCGCCGAGCATCTGATCGGCCACGGCGCCACGGTGGAGTCGGCGGCCCGGCAGGTGGGTTTCGAGGACGCCCGGATGCTGCGTCGCCTCCGCACCCGGACGCCCCGCGAGAAAGCCGGCGAACCGTCCCGGCGTCCCACGCCCGCCGACGGCTGACCGGCGAGGACCGGCGAGGTCCGGCCCACCGGTCACGGACGGTCCGCGGCACGCTCGGGAAGACGGGCGGCCGAGTGCGCTCACGTCTGCCGGAGCGGCTGGTAGACCTCGGCCGCGATGCCGAACGTCCACGCCACTCCCTCACGGGCCGTGCGCGTCGTCGGTGGGACGCGCAGCCAGTACGTGCGACTCGTACCGTCGGGCTCCGGAGTGGAGTTGACGACCTCCACCATCACCACGTCCTCGTCCCCGAGGAGTTCGAGCCGCCACAGGATCCCGGTCTCGTCCCGGTGCACGGGAACCGCTCCCGACTCGGCGAGATACCGGTCGTAACCGTAGAACTCCAGCATCACACGGCGGAGTTCGGCGTTCTCCTCGTCACGGATGCGCTTCGGGTCGAGCGAGGCGAGCTCGCCGAGGAACTCGCCCGGGACGGGCATGCCACGCCAGGCGTACAGCTCGAATCCGTCCTCGTACCCGAGCGCGGGTCCGTCAGCTCGGTCGAGGCGGCCCGCCTCGTCGCGGTGGAGCTCCGTGGGCCGCTCACAGACGACCGCCACCCGCTCGTAGGGCCACCACCAGCCGGCCGCGCGGGCGACCATGGCCGCCCCGCCCAGCGGACCCGGGCGATCCGTGTCGAACGCGGACAGCCAGGCCGCGTCGTGCTGCCCGAGCGCGGCGTCGAGCAGCAGGAGCCGGACCCGGGTCTCCGTCTCCCTGCCGTCGGCCAGCTGCTCGACGACTCCCGCGCGGATCCGGTCGACCAGGACGCGGGTCGACTCCCACAGGCCGGCCCCCGTGGCATGCCAGTGGCCGCTCCACCCCTGCGGCCCCAACCGCCGGTGGGCTCGGTCGCGTTCCGCTGCCCACGGCGCGCTCAGTACGGCGGGGCGCACGCTCGCGCCGGTCTCGTCCCCTGTCAGCGCCGCCCCGTCCGGGCCCGGCGTGCCCATGAGCACCTGAACCGCCTCACGCGGGGAGCGCGCCCAGACCACGCGTTCGGGCCCCGTCAGTCCCGCGCTCCGGTAGGCGAGCCGGATCCCCTCCTCGGCCGCGGCACGATCCGCGGCCCCCGTGGCCGCCGCCACCGTACGCCAACTATCCATCTCCGCCATGTCCGTTCTCTCCCCAGTCCTTCGGTACGGCCGTGGAGGCGCCGCTCTCCGGCCGCCCGGCCCGTCCCTGTCGCCGTGCCCGTCGTGCCCGTCGTGCCGCCGAGAGGCGGCACCACCGCGAGCACCGGCGGATGTGCGTCACCGCCCCGCGGGCGCCTTCGCGCCCCCATGGGTTCAGTCGGCGACGATCCGCACCGAACCCGGCACGTACTCCCGCTGCCTGACGACCCGGTACCAGCCCTTCGGGAGGGATATCGCCGCATGTTCCTCGTGGACGACCCGCGCTCCGTCCGGGACGTGCAGCAGCATGGGCCCGAACACCCCGGCCTCTCTGATCAGCCGCCCGGGGCCCACCACCGCGTGCGCGTGGCCGGTGACCTCGCCCAGCGCGAGGACGAGCCGGCCCCGGCCGTCACGCGGCTCGGACGGCGCGTCGACCGCCGCGGCGGGTACCGCGTCCGGCGCCAACGACACCATGAGGACATCTCCTTGCCGGTACATGCGTCTCCCTCCGTCGAGGCACCGTGCGTGCCGTGCGAGAAACCGTAGGGGCGGCCACTGACACTCCCCCGCCGCGCGGGGCTGTCAGTGGGTCTTGGTAGAACTCCGGTACCTGGGAACGCGGTCAGCGCGCACCAGGCACGATCACGACCGTCGAACCACCGACCAGATGCACGAAGGAGCGGGCGCGCATGACCATCGGAAGCCACCTGCAGGAGTTTCACGGACTGCCCGCGTTCACCTTCCCGGAGGCGGCCGACAAACCCCTGCGGGTCTCCGCTCTCCCGTCGCCGGAATCCGTCGCCTGGCGGGTGGCCGTCGACTCCTACGACAGCCAGGAGTCGTGGCCCGACGCTTTCGCCCGGTTCCTCGAAGCCGTCGACACCACGCGGGTCCGGGCCCTGGTCGTGGGCGCCTGGAGCGATGTCTACGACAGCGCTCCGACGGAGGTGATCGAGGCGCTCGTGGCGGCCCGCGACCGGCTGCCCGAACTGCGCGCGGTCTTCCTCGCGGACGTCGTGATGGAGGAGTGCGAGATCTCCTGGATCGTCCAGGGCGACGTCTCTCCCGTGCTGGAGGCCTTTCCGCTGCTGGAGGAGTTCGGTGTCCGCGGTGGCAACCAGCTGGTCTTCCCCGCCGTCCGCCACGAGCGGCTGCGCAGGCTGACGGTGGAGACCGGCGGGATGCCCGCCGAGGCGGTCAGGGGGGTCGCCGGCAGCGACCTGCCCGCGCTGGTCCATCTCGACCTGTGGCTGGGCACGTCCGAGTACGGCGGTGACTACGAGGCGGGCGACCTGGAGCCGTTCTTCGCCGGGAACCGCCTGCCCGCCCTGAAGCACCTGGCCCTGCGCAACAGCGAGATCCAGGACGCCATCTGTTCCTCGCTGGCCTCGGCGCCCGTGGTGGCGCGCCTCGACACCCTCGACGTCTCCATGGGCGTCCTCACCGACGACGGTGCCGCGGCACTGCTGTCGGGCCAGCCGCTGACCCATCTGAGGTCACTCGACCTGCATCACAACTACCTGAGCGCGAAGGTCCGTTCGCGGCTCCTGGAGACGCTGGAACCGCACGGTGTGGAGGTCCGCGCCGATCAGGACGACGCCGAGTCCGACGAGGAGGAGGACGGAACCGTCTGGCGCTTCGTGGCGGTGGGCGAGTAGCACGACGGTACCGGGCGGACGGAGGACGGAAGAATGTCCGGAGCGGACGGCGGGGACGCGTACGGCGACCCGAATCGGTGGGCGGTCGTCGCCAACGGGGAGAACCGGAGGGTCGCCCTGTTCACCGCGGCGGCCGAGGCCGCCGGCCACGGCACACCCCGCGTGGTCGAGTGGCGTGACGTGCTGCGCGAGGGCGGGCACGAGTTCGCCGACGACGAGATCGTCCGCCTGGACTCCCCGGGGGAGAACGCGGAGGTGGACCGGCTGCTGCGCGGCGTCGACGATCCGACCCGGGTGGAGGGTTCCGCGCGCTGGTACGCGCGCTTCCTCGACGGCGTGGCCTCCCTGCGCGGCGGACGGCGGCTCGACGCGCCCGGGGATCTGGCCGTCCTGTTCGACAAGCGGCTCTGCCACGCCCTCCTGCGGGGCGCGGGCGTACCGGTGCCGGTCTCCCCGACCTCGGGCGACACGGCTCCGGCCGGGGACTGGCCGGCGGTGCGGGCCCGGATGGCGGAGGCGGGTCTGCGGCGGGCGTTCGTGAAGCTCGCTCACGGCTCGTCGGCTTCCGGCGTGCTGGCGGTCGAGACGACGACGGCGGGACGCGTCCGGGCGACGACCTCCGTGGAGGTCGCGGACGGCAGGCTGCACAACTCGCTCCGGGTGCGCCACTACACCGAGGAGTCCGAGGTCGCCGCGATCGTGGACAGGCTCGCGCCGGACGGACTGCACATCGAACGCTGGCTGCCGAAGGCGTCCCTGGGCAACCGGTCGGCGGACCTGCGCGTCCTCGTCGTGGCGGGCCGGGCCACCCACGCCGTCGTCCGTACCAGCCGCTTCCCGCTCACCAATCTCCATCTCGGCGGCACCCGCGGTGATCTGTCCGCCGTCCGGGCCCTCGCCGGTGACCGGTGGGCCGAGGCGCTCGGCATCTGCGAACAGGCCGCCGCCTGCTTCCCGGCGACCCTGTGCGTGGGCGTCGACCTGCTGCCCGCCGTCGGCTGGCGCCGGTTCGCCGTCGGGGAGGTCAACGCGTTCGGTGACCTGCTGCCCCGGCTCACCGGCCTGCCGGGCGGCCCCGCGGCGGGGCTGGACACCTACGCCGCCCAGATCGCGGCCCTCGGCCCGCGATGGCCCGCCCGGTTCGCCCCACGGGCCGCTCCCTCACCGCACCACCGTTCAAGGACACTCCATGCCCCACTCTGACTCTCCCACCGGCACCCGTCCGGCGGCGCCGGCCGACGCGCTCCCGACGCCCGACATGAACGAGGTGGTGGGCCGGGACGACCTGCTGCTGCTCACCCTCGACACCCTGCGCCACGATGTCGCCGTCGAACTCGCGGCGGCGGGCCGTCTGCCGAACCTGGCGGCGCATCTACCGGGCGGCGTCTGGGAGAAGCGGCACGCTCCGGGCAGTTTCACCTACGCGTCGCACCAGGCGATGTTCGCGGGGTTCCTGCCCACCCCGGCCTCCCCGGGACCCCATCCAAGGCTGTTCGCGGCCCGGTTCGCCGGCAGCGAGACGACCGAGGACCGTACGTTCGTCTTCGACACCCCGGACGTCGTGTCGGCGTTGGCCGCCCGCGGCTATCACACCGTGTGCATCGGCGGCGTCGGCTTCTTCAACAAGCGGGGAGCCCTGGGCGACGTCCTGCCCGGGCTCTTCCAGGAGAGCCACTGGGAACCGGAGTTCTCCGTGGCCTCGCCGACGTCCTTCGAGTCCCAGGTCGCGCGGGCCGAGCAGGTCGTGTCCGAACTGCCCGCGCGGCAGCGGCTGTTCCTCTTCCTCAACGCGTCCGCGCTGCACCAGCCGAACTGGTTCCACCTGGAGGGCGCCGGCCGGGACACCGGTGACAGCCGCCTCACCCACGCCGCGGCGCTGGAGTACGTCGACCGCCATGTGGGACGCCTGTTCTCCGCGATGTCCGCACGCCGTCGCTGCTTCGCCATCGTCTGCTCCGACCACGGCACGGCGTACGGGGACGACGGCTACACCGGCCACCGTCTGGGCCACGAGGCCGTGTGGACCGTCCCCTACAGCCACTTCTTCCTGGAGCCCTCCGCATGACCGTCGCCCCCGTGGCCGCGGCGCACACCGTGCCCCGCCCGTATCAGAGCTACCTGTACGCCTATCCGCACAAGACCGCCTATCGGCCGCTCGAACCGCGCCCCGCGCTGGAGCAGTTGTGGGCGGGCGAATCACGGCAGGCGCTGTCGCTGTACCTGCACATACCGTTCTGCGAGGTGCGGTGCGGCTTCTGCAACCTGTTCACGCGCGTCGGTGCCCCGGACGGGCTGACCGGCCGTTATCTCGACGCCCTGAGCCGGCAGGCCGTCGCCGTACGCGAGGCGCTCGGTGACGAGCCGCCGCCGCGGTTCGCCAACGCGGCCTTCGGCGGCGGCACGCCCACGTTCCTGGAGGCAGCGGAGCTGGAGCGCCTCTGCGACATCGCCGAGCGCGACATGGGCGCGGACCTGAGGTCCGTCCCCCTGTCCGTGGAGGCGTCGCCCGCGACGGCGAGCGCCGACCGGCTGGCCGTCCTGGTCCGCCGCGGCGCGACACGACTGAGTCTCGGGGTGCAGAGCTTCGTCGAGGAGGAGGCCCGTGCCGCCGTGCGCCCACAGCGGCGTGCCGACGTCGAGGCCGCGCTCACCCGCATTCGGGAGTCGGCCGTCCCGGTCCTCAACATCGACCTGATCTACGGCATCGACGGGCAGACCACGGCCAGTTGGCGGTACTCACTCGACGCCGCCCTCGCCTGGCGGCCGGAGGAGATCTACCTGTACCCGCTCTACATCCGTCCGCTCACCGGTCTGGGCCGCCACGCCGACGCGCGGATCGCCGACCGCGACTGGGACGAGCAGCGACTGCGCCTCTACCGCGAGGGCCGCGACCATCTGCTGTCCGAGGGCTACGAGCAGGTGTCGATGCGCATGTTCCGCCGCGCCGACGCTCCTTCGCAGGGGCCGGACGACTACGCGTGCCAGACCGACGGCATGATCGGACTGGGCTGCGGGGCACGGTCGTACACCTCCGCTCTGCACTACTCCTTCGACTACGCCGTGTCGATGCGCGAGGTGCGGGCCATCATCGACGACTACAGCGCGACCGAGGACTTCTCGCGTGCTCTGCACGGGCGTTGGGTGGACGAGGACGAGGCGCGGCGGCGGCACCTGTTGCAGTCGCTGCTCCAGGCCGAGGGCCTGGAATCCGGTGACTACCTGCGGCGCTTCGGCACCACTCCCGCCGACGACTTCGCCGCCGAACTGGACGTCCTCGCCCGGCGCGGCTGGCTCCAGGACGCGGGGACGGAGCGTTTCAGGCTCTCTCCCGAGGGACTCGCCCACTCGGACGCCATCGGGCCCGAGTTCTTCTCCCCGGCCGTCAGGGACGCCATGACCGCGTACGAGTCGAAGTGACGGGCCCCATGGACCTGACGGACCTCACCGTCCTGTACCGGGGGCCTCTCGCCTCCTGCGACTACGACTGCCCGTACTGCCCGTTCGCCAAGCGCCGCGACAGCACCGCGCAACTGCGCGCCGACCGTGCCGCGCTCGAACGGTTCGTGGCCTGGGCACGCGGTCCGCACGGGCACCGGTTGTCCGTGCTGTTCACGCCGTGGGGCGAGGGACTGACCCGCTCGTGGTACCGCCGGGCTCTGGTGGAACTCTCCCACGAGCCGCACATCGGGCGCGTCGCCGTCCAGACCAACCTCAGCTGCCGCACCGACTGGCTCGCACGGGCGGAGGCCGACACCGTCGCCCTGTGGTGCACCTACCATCCGGGGCAGACGCCCTACGAGCGTTTCCTCGGCAGGACGCACCGCCTGTCCGACCTGGGGATCCGGTTCAGCGTCGGCGTGGTCGGTCTGCCCGGTCACCTGGACCACGCACGGCGGCTGCGCGCGGACCTCCCCTCGCACGTGTACCTGTGGATCAACGCCGCCGAAGGCCACACCTACACCGACGAGCAGGCCGCCGAGTGGACCGCGCTGGACCCGCTCTTCCCCTACAGCCGCCATCCCCACCGCTCGGCGGGGCTGCCCTGCCGGACCGGCCGGAGCGTCATCTCGGTCGACGGAGAGGGCACCGTCCGGCGCTGCCACTTCGTCCGGACGGAACTCGGCAACCTCTACGACGGGTCCTACCGCTCCGCGCTCGCCCCGAGGCCGTGCCCGCTCACCGCGTGCGACTGCCACATCGGGTACGTCCACCTGGAGACCCTGCCGTTGTACGACGTCTTCGCCGGCGGAGTCCTCGAACGCGTCCCGCACGCGGGGGCGCTCCCGCACCGCCCGCTCCTCCCGCTCCTCCCGACGGCCACGGGCTGAGTCCGCTCGCCGGGGTCCGGCTTTCGGGACGTGCGTCCGGCGGGGTCAGCGCAGGGCCGCGCCGACGACGGCGGTGGCGTGGTCCCAGAGGCGGTCCGCGGCCTCGGGGTCGAGCGCGTGCGTGGCGACTCCGCCGGGCCGCTCCTCCGGGCCCCGGACGAGGCGCGCCTCCTCGTTGTCCTCGAAGTAGCGTCCGGTGACACCGCTCACCAGAGGCGACGCGGCCAGCAGCACGGACGTCGAGGCTCCCTGGGCGGGCTCCTTGTAGTAGGGCTGCGGGATGATGTCGCCCTTCTCGTCGATGGCGCCCAGGGCCCGCATGGTGTCGTCGTCGAGGTACCGCTGGAGGTTCGTGCTGATCCACCCCGGGTTGAGCGCGTTGGCGGTGATCCCGTCCGCGGCCCAGCGGCGGGCGCCCACCGCCAGCAGTACGTCCGCGGTCTTGGACTGGCCGTACGCCGTCCAGCGGTCGTAGGGGCGTCGCTCGAACTGGGGGTCGTCGAAGTCGAACCCGGCGGTCAGGTGCGCCCCCGAGCTGACGATGACGACGCGGGCCGAGCCGGCCGCTCGCAGACTGCCGTGCAGCGCGGTGGCCAGGGCGAAGTGCCCGAGGTGGTTGGTCGCGAGCTGGAGCTCCCAGCCCTGGGCGCTGACCGTGCGTTCCGGGAGGGCCATGATCCCCGCGTTGGCGACGAGGATGTCGAGCGGGCCCCGCCAGGTGCGCGCGAAGGCGTCGACGGACAGAAGGTCCGCGAGGTCGAGCGGCGCCGCGTGCACCGATCCGGAGCCGTGCGCGGCCGTGAGTTCGTGGACGAGTCCCGCGGCGGAGGCGGGGGCGCGCGTGGCGATGGTGACCTCCGCTCCGGCTGCGGCCAGGGCGCGGACGGTCTCGACACCGATCCCGGAGGCTCCGCCGGTCACGATGGCCCGGCGTCCGGTGAGGTCCACGCCGTGGATGACCTCCGCGGCGGTGGCGTGCGAGTGGAAGGGGGTGGTCAGTCGGTCGTGATCGTCGTACATGGGGGGCCTCTTCATGGGGTGCCGTGGACGTTCTTGACGCTACGGCCATGACCATGGACGATCCATAAGAGAGAGTCCGAGAAACTTGCTCGAACGTCCAGAAGGAGTCCGTGGTGGATCCCCTGGAGGATGTGCTGACCCTGCTCGACACCAGGGGGCACCTCTCCACGAGACTGGTCGCCGGGGGCCGGTGGGCCGTCCGGTTCGACGCCCCGTCCGGCGTGAAGTTCAACGCCGTCCGGCGCGGTCACTGCCTCCTCGAAGTGGACGGCACGGGGGACCCGCTCGCCTTGGCGGAGGGGGACTGCTATCTGCTGACTCAGCCGAGGCCCTTCACCCTCCGCGGCGACCTTGAGACGGAGGCCGTGGACGCCGCCCTCGTCTTCGCCTCGCCCGAGGGCGGCGTCGCGCGAGCGGGCGACGGCGAGGACGACGTCGCCCTCGTCGGCGGCCGTTTCTCGTTCGGCGACCGGGCGCGCGCACTGCTGCTCGAAAACCTGCCTCCGGTGATCCACGTACCCGCGGGAACGGCGCAGGCCGAGACCCTGCGATGGGCACTCGCCCAGATCGACCGGGAACTGCGGGACGGCCCCATGGGCTCGGCACTGGTCGCGGAGCACCTGGCGGTCGTCATGCTCGTCCACGTCCTGCGCCTGCACCTCGCGCGTGAGCCCGGGGCCGTTTCCGGCTGGCTCGCGGGCCTCGGGGATCCCGTGGTGGCGGCGGCGCTGACGTCCTTGCACGGCCGTCCGGAGCACCCGTGGACGGTCGCCGAGCTCGCGGTGGCCTGTGCCGTGTCGCGGTCGACGCTCGCCGCGCGCTTCAAGAGCACGGTGGGCCGTGGACCGCTCGACTACCTCACCCGGTGGCGGGTGGAACTCGCCTCCCGCCACCTGCGGCGCGGCACCGACACCGTTTCCGTCATCGCCCGCACGGTCGGCTACGGCTCCGAGAGCGCGCTCAGTACGGCGTTCAAACGGGTCACCGGCGTCTCACCCCGGGACTACCGCAGGACGACGCGGGCGTCCTGAGTCACGGAGAAGGGGCGCCGGCGCCCGGCGCCGAGGGCTGTCCCGCGGTCCCCGTCGGATGCCTTCAGGGCTTGCCGACCGGGGTCACCAGTCCCAGGCCGATGAGACTGTCAGCGGTGTCGAGGACCGTCCGGGTGACGTCGCGGGGTTCCCAGTCGAGCACGGAGCGCGCCTTGGCGTTGCTGATGACGGGAACACGGCCTCCCAGACCCGCCGCGTCCCGTAGTGCCGGCTCCGTCTTCGCCGCTTCCCGCATTTCTTCGACGGTGAGCTCCGAGGACGGCAGCGCGTCGGCCGCGGCGGGCAGGTGGGCCCGCAGGACCTCGGCCATGCCGAGGAAGCTGATCGACGGTCCGCCCACCGCGAGGAAGCGCTCTCCCGCCGCCTTGGGATGAAGCATGGCGCGCAGGTGCAGGTCCACGACGTCGCGGACGTCGACGACACCGAAGTACATGAGCGGTACCACCGGCATCCGCCCGGTCAACATGGACCTGACGATGTTGGTCGACGCGGCCAGGCGCGGTCCCAGCACGGGACCGAAGATGCCCACGGGGTTGACGACCGCGAGCTCGATCCCCCCGTTCGCCTCGACGAAGTCCCACGCCGCGCGCTCCGCGAGGACCTTGGACTTGTGGTACGCGGGGAGGCCCTCGGTGTCCGGGTCGGTCCAGTCCTCCTCCGAGTACCGGGCGTCGGGCTTCACGGTGTAGCCGACCGCCGCGAAGGACGACGTCATCACCACGCGTCGTACGCCCGCGGTCCGGGCCGCGGAGATGACGCGCAGCGCGCCGTCGCGCGCCGGAAGGATGAGTTCGTCCTCGTTCTCCGGCGGCGTGACGGGAAAGGGCGACGCCACGTGCAGCACATGACTCACGCCGTCCACCGCGGCCGCCCAGCCCGTGTCGGCGGACAGATCCGCCACGGCGAATTCGAGAAGATCCTCCCGGTCCGCCCCGGCCTGCCGCACGAGTGCGAGGACCTCGGTGTCACGACCGGGCTCCCGGACCGTCACCCTGGTCCGGTGGCCCTCACTCAGCAGCCGGGCGACCAGGTGACCGCCGACGTATCCGGTCGCGCCGGTCACCAGCACGGTTCCCGCACCGGAGGCGCCGGGGACAGGGGTTTCTGCAGCCATTTCACTCAGTCCTTCAGGGTTCGAATTGTTCGAGGATCAGCGTGACCGCCTCGATCGCCCGGTGTTCGGCGACGGCGTCGCCCCGCAGACGGGCATCCCACATCCGGGTCTTCCCCCGGAGGTAGGCCAGACGTGACTTCAGCCGTTCGATGTCCTCCGCCAGCCTCTCGGCCTGGCCGGCGAACAGGTCGCGCTGCTCCGCCGCCGCGGCGTTGCCGAGAGGGAGCAGGTCCACGTAGCGGCGCATGCCGGCGACCGTCATTCCGGCCGAGCGCAGACAGGCCAGGGCCACGACCCGGTCGGCCGTCGCCGGTTCGTACCGGCGGTGCCCGCTGGACTCGTCACGGCCCACCACTCCCAGCAGGCCGACCTTCTCGTAGTAGCGGAGCGTGGGCTCGCTGAAGCCCGAGCGCCGCGCCATCTCCTGAATGGTCAGACTCACCGTTCGTCCTCCGTCGTGTCCGTCATGAAGGAGCCTGCGACACCTCAAGCGCTTCAAGTCAAATGTCCTGGACCCCGGACTCCGGGCAACCACGGGACGCGCGGATGCGCGGCACGTCACCCATGGGGACACTGGGCCTACCGCACCCCCACCCCATTCCGCTCATGAGTCCGAGGAGCTGACGATGGCCGGGAAGCCGCCCTATCCGCCGTTCGATGCCGAGAGTGCCGTGCTGAAGGTCAGGGCAGGCGAGGACGCCTGGAACACCCGTGACCCCGAGAAGGTCTCGCTGGCCTACACCGAGGACAGCCGCTGGCGTAATCGTTCGCTCTTCATCAACGGACGCGAGGAGATCGTCGACTTCCTCACCCGCAAGTGGGAGAACGAACGCGAATACCGGCTGATCAAGGAGTTGTGGGCGTTCGGCGGGAACCGGATCGCCGTCCGCTTCGCCTACGAGTACCACACGGCCACCGGCGACTGGTTCCGCGCCTACGGAAACGAGAACTGGGAGTTCGGCGACGACGGGCTCATGAGCGTGCGCCACGCGAGCATCAACGACGTGCCGATCACGGCCTCGGAACGCGCCTTCGACTGGGACCGTTCGGGCCCGCGCCCGCCCGACTACCCGAGCCTCAGCGACTTCGGTTTCTGAACCCGGGACGACCCCGGCCCGAAGGGACCCGGTCCCCGGGCGGACCGGCGTCCGGGGACCGGGATCGGCGGCGGCGCCGGAGCGGTCAGGGGCGGGCGGGGTCAGGGGCGGGCGCGGACATGTGAGCGGTGCTCATGTGCGGGCCCGGAGTCTGCCCTGGCCGGAGAGGCGGAAGAGCAGGATCAGGGACGGCAGGATGATCAGGGCGGCGACACAGGCGACGCCGAGGAGAACGGCCAGTGTGGTGTCCGGAGCCGCGGCCTCGTGGATGCGCAGATGCGTGCCGAGCAGGAAGGGGTACTGGGCCACCCCCCAGCCGACGACCACGGCGGCGATGGCCAGCGCGGCGATCTCGCGCCGGCCGGCGCGCCGGCCCAGGCGTGCCCCCGCCATGCCCACGATGCCGCAGAGCGCCGCGAGCGCCATGAGCGGCAGCCCTCGGTGACTGAGCTGGTGGAACAGCCGGGGCGCGTCGGTCCTGAGCACGAAGATCCCGGCGATGCTGACGACCCCCGCCACGGCGCCGGCCAGCAGGGCGCGGTGGCGGAAGTACCGTTCGAGGCCGGCGTCGTCGAGTCGGTGGGCCGCCGTGGCGAGGTAGAAGGCGGCGAGGTAGGCGCAGCTGACGACGGCCAGGATGCCACCGAGGACGGAGGTGGGGTTGAGCCAGCTGGTGACGGCGTCGCCGTTGCCGCCGGAGGGCACACGGCCCGAGGCGATGCCACCGGCGATGCTGCCGAAGCAGTAGGGGGTCAGTACGGAGGAGGCCGCGAACAGGGTGCCGTTGAGGCGCTGTTGGGGCGTGCGCACGGAGACCTTGCGGAAGGCGAAGCCGGCTCCGCGCAGCACGATCCCGAGGGCGGCGAGGACGAGTGGCAGATACAGGGTCGTGGTGATCGCGGCGAACGCGGTGGGGAACCCGCTCCACAGCATCACCAGGCAGTAGATGAGCCAGGTGTGGTTGGCCTCCCAGACCGGACCGATCGACAGGTCGACCAGATGGCGGGGGTTCTTGCCCCGTTCGGCTCCCCCGGCCGTCAGGTCCCAGAAGCCGGCGCCGAAGTCCGCGCCGCCGAACAGCGCGTACGCGACGACACCGACGAACATGACCAGGGCGACCACGTCACTGAGGTTCATCGCTCTTCTCCTGCCGTGCCGGACGCGGCGAAGGGCTGCTCGGGTCCGTAGGGGACGTAGACGGTCTCGTCGCCCGCGGTCCGCCAGTGCCGGGCCATTCCGCGCAGGACCAGGACGGCACCGATGCCGACCGCCGCGTACAGGGCGACGGTCGCCCCGAACAGCGGCCACAGGTTGCCCCGCGTCGTCACGGCCTGCCGCGTGAGCAGCAGACCGACCACGGTCCACGGCTGGCGGCCCACCTCGGTGACGACCCAGCCGCTCTCCAGGCAGACGACAGCGACGAGCCCGCTGACGGCGGCGCCTCGCAGGAACCAGCGGTTGGTGGGCATCGTCCGTCCTCGCCACCACAGCCAGGCGAACCACAGGACGAGGCCGAACATGAGGAAGGTGGTGCCGACCATCACGTCGAAGGCCAGGTGCACGATGGTGACGCTGCGGTCGGTGGGCCGCACCTCGGCCGGAATGGCCTCCAGCCCCTTGATCTCGGTCGAGGGGGTGAAGCCGGCGAGGATCGACGCCATGTCCGGGACGGGAAGGCCGTACCTGACCTTGCCGTCGACCAGGAACCCGCCGAGGTTCTCCGGCACATGGTCACCGGTCGCGGGCAGGAGTTCGATCGCCGCGAATTTGGCGGGCTCGTCCTGGAACACCTGGCGTGCCACGGTGTCGCCGACGAAGATCTGCACGGGAATGGCCGCCGCCGCGACGAGGAACCCGATGAGGAACCCGAGGCGGTGGTGGCGGTCCCGGCGTCCCTTGAGCATGCCGGCGGCGTACACGCCCGCGACCGTGAACCCGGCCACGATGTAGGCGGCCAGGAGCATGTGCACGGTCTCGTACCAGAACGCTCCGTTGAAGAAGACGCGCAGCGGCCGTACGGCGGTGACATGACCGTCGCGCAGGGTGATCCCGCCGGGCTGGTTCATCCAGCTGTTGGCCGCGATGACGGCCGCCGCGCCGCCGAGGCTGGCCAGCACGACCGGGACTCCCGTCCAGAAGTGGGCCCAGGGCGGGAGCCGGTTCCAGCCGTAGAGGTAGATCGAGACGAAGATGGCCTCGAGGAAGAAGAAGAGGCCCTCCACCGCGAACGGCATCCCGAAGGCGGCTCCGTAGTCACCCATCAGGCCGGGCCACAGGATGCCGAGTTCGAACGACAGCACCGTGCCGGTGATCGCCCCCACCGCGAAGAGCACGGCGGCCACCTTCGACCAGCGCCTGGCCAGCCGCAG
The DNA here is from genome assembly GCF_009498275.1 of Streptomyces fagopyri. Lineage (NCBI taxonomy): Bacteria > Bacillati > Actinomycetota > Actinomycetes > Kitasatosporales > Streptomycetaceae > Streptomyces > Streptomyces fagopyri. The sequence goes on from NZ_CP045643.1 coordinate 803,093, forward strand.
GGCGTCCCCGTCGCCATGGCGCAGGCCGCGGTAGTGGGCGATGAGCATGAGAGCGGTCAGAGCGACGCCGAAGGGCACCAGGATGATGTGGAAGCCGAGAGTGAACGCCATCTGCTCCCGGGCCGGGAGCAACTGCGACGGGTCTCCGACGGCCGCCAGGGCCTTGCTCACTGGATGCGACACCCGGTCCATGCTCGCGCTGTGACGGCACATCCGGGACGTCCGGAGTGCGGCGCGGCGCGGGGTGCCACCCGGACGGGCTACGCGCGGGCCCCCGGGTGGCCGCGGCGTGGTGCGGCCGTCAGGGCAGGGGCTCCTCGGTCCACACCGTCTTGCCCTCCTCGGTGTAGCGGGTGCCCCAGCGGTCGGTGAGGGCGGCGACGATGAGCAGGCCGCGGCCGTCCTCGTCCTGGATGCGGGCGTGCCGCAGATGGGGGGCGGTCGTCGCCTCGTCGGAGACTTCCAGGGTCAGCGACTGGTCCCGGATCAGCCGCACGGTGGCCGTGCCGGTGGCGTGGCGGATGACGTTGGTGACGAGTTCGCTGACGACCATCTCCGCCGTGAACGCGTGCGAGTCCAGTCCCCAGCGCTCCAGTTGACCGCGGACCCGGTGCCGGCAATCGGCGACGGCCGACGCCTCGGGGGGAAACCGCCATGAGGCGACCTGGTCTCGGGGGAGGCGGTGGGTGCGGACCGCGAGCAGGGCGACCCCGTCCGCCGGCGGTTCACGCAGCAGGCTGTACACGACGGCGTCGCAGGTGGCCTTGGGGTCGGTGGCCGGGCGGCCGCTGATCTCACGCAGCAGGGAGAGCCGTTCGTCGGCCTGCGGTCCGGTGCCCAGCAGCGAGGGGGAGTACAGCGTGAGCAGGCTCTCCGGTACGAGAGGGACGTGGACGCTCTCGTAGCTGGCGTGGTTTCCCAGGGGTGGTCCGACGATCCGCTGGAGGCTGTCCGGGGTCACGCCCTCCGCCGGGGTGATCAGCGGTGGCGGCCAGCCGGCGCTGGCCATGGTGAGGTGTCCGCCCACGGGGTCGTAGACGGCGTACTGGCAGCACGCGTGAGCCGCCCCGCAGGACGCGGGTGAGGACCCCTCGCGGGCGATGCGCTGGGCGGCGTCGTCCAGGTGGGCCAGCAGTTCGTCGGGGGACAGGTCCAGCGCGGCGAGTGTCGACACGGCGGTACGGAACCTCCCCACGGTGGCCGCCGCGGCCAGCCCCTGATCGGGAATCCGGCCGATGACGAGGCCGACCCGGGCACTGGACAGTTCGATGACGTCGAACCAGAGGGCCTGGCCGATTCCCGGAAGGTGGAAGTGGCACGTGCTGATCGCGGAGACGGTCGGCAGCACCCGGGGCACGAGGCTGCGCTGAAGGCTGATGGCGACGGTGTGCTCACGGACGTAGCGGCGGGCGTTCTCGATGTGGATGGCCGCGTTGTTGCCCAACTCGGCCGCCAGCGGGACGTCGTCGGTCGTGAAGGGTTCCGGATGCCGGGGGCCGCGGTAGAAACACGCGAGTCCCAGCACCCGGCCGTGGACGGCCAGCGGCGTGACGATCATCGAGTGGATGCCCGCGCGTTGCAGCGCGCCGGCCCGCGCGCCGTCGTGCATCAGCCACTCGGACGGCGTGGCGTGCGGGTCGACCAGGCGCGGCGCGAGATCGGCGAGCACCTGCGTGTAGGGGGTGGGGTACACGAATCGGCTGGGCTCACCGACCGCGTACACGCCCGTCATCCAGTCCTTTCCCTCGAACGCCGCCCGGCGCATGGGGACATCGGCGTCGACGGGTGGCTCGGGAGGGTCGTCCCCCCGCAGCACGGCGTCGAGCAGGTCGACGGAGGCGACGTCCGCGAAGTCCTTGACGGCGACCGCGGCGAGTTCCTGGGCGGTGCGGGTGGCGTCGAGGGTGGTTCCGATCCGCCCACGGGCCAGAGCGAGAAGCTCCGCCGCCGCCTGCGTCCGGGTCCGCTCGCTGATGTCGTGGATGACGGTGGCGATGCCGACGGGTTCGTGGCAGACCCCGTGGAGCAGATAGGCGGTCACGTGGTACGTGTGCGGGCCGCCCGTGGGGTCACGTCCTCGGATCTCTCCGCCGACCGCCGGCAGACAGCCGGTGAGGACCTGGTCGAGGAGCGGGGCGAGGGGGAGGCCGGGGCCGAGGTCCGCCACCGGTCGGTGCAGGACCTGGTCGGCGGGCAGACCGCGCATCGCCAGGGCGGTGGGGTTGGATCTCAGTACACACAGGTTCAGGTCGTATATCTCGAGACCCGCGACGGACTGATCGAAGATGGAACCGATCGTGTCCTCGGCCCGGTGCCGGACCGCCCACACACGGATGTCGCCGTCGTCCGCGTCGCGGCCCACCTCGAGGTTGAGGGCGCAGTCCGCGTCCGGTCCGAGCAGCCGCCCGAGGAGGTGTCCCGCCGAGATGCCTTCGGCTTCGGGTGCCGACATTCCCGTGGCCTCGGTGGCCGCGTGGGTCCAGTCGGTGACGCCGCCGTCCTCGGTGAGCGTGAACCACGTCTCGTGCGCCTGCATGCCCGCCTCCTCCAGTTCCCCAGGGCAGACAGTCCGTTGCGAACGGCTTCGACCGCGTGGCCGGGAGGGGGGCCGGCCCCGCCCCTCCATTCCCTGTGCCTACGCGACTCTTGAGGGCCGCAGGACGATTACCTCCCAGAATGCCGCCGGTCGACGACACCGGCAACTCAGTCAGCGGCGCTCCGCCCGGGGAAGAGCCGGCCCCGAAGGCCTTGATCGCGGGCCGACCCGGACCGGGCCCACACGGGGTTCGGCCGCCTGCCGCAGGGTGCCCCCGCCCGGGCCGCCGGCGCATGCGTACGGCACCGCGTCCGCCTAGATTGAGGGCATCGAGACTGTGGCGGAGCACCATCCATCCCGACGAGGGCGGGTGAGCGGCGTGGACGTGGACTGTGCGGGGCCGGTCCGTCCGTTCTCGCGGGGGTCGCGTCCGTCTCCGCCGCGGTCGCGTCCGCCTTCGCCGCCGGTCCGTCCGCTCTCGCGGGAGTCGCGTCCGCCTTCGCCATCGTTCCGGTCGCCTTCGCCGCGGTCGCGTCCGTCTCCGCCGCGGTTCCGGCCGTGGTGGGCCTCGTTCCGTCCGTCTCCGCCACGGCTTCGCCCCTCACCGGCATGGCGTTGAGAGCGAGCGCGTCCGGAGGGCGGGGGTGGCCGGGACACGCGCGGACGGCTCAGTTCCTGTTGACGCTGGCGAGCGGCGCCGTCAACGCCGTCAGTTTCCTCGCGCTGGGCGGGGTGTTCACGAGCGTCATGACGGCCAACTCCGCGCTGCTGGGGCTGGCACTGGGCAACGGGCACCTCTCGCTGGCCAACCTCGCGGGGCTCGCCATCGCGGCCTACCTGGTGGGGGCCGCCGCGGGGAGCTGGATCACCGCCACGTCGGGCCCTGCCCCGCTCACCGGGGTGGCCGGGGCACTGCTGGCGGAGAGCGCGCTGCTGTGGGCGCTGTTCGCCGCCTGGCTGTTTCTGGACGGTGCGCCGGGGACGACGGCCCGTGGCGCCCTGCTCGCTGTGGGTGCCACGGCGATGGGCTGCCAGAGCGGCAGCGTCCGAGTGGTGGCCGGCAGCAGCGTGACGACGGCCTACATCACCGGCGCTCTGACGGGGCTCGTGGCACAGGCGACGGTCGAGAGGAAGCTGCAGCGGCACAACGCGCTGGTCATCCTGCTGCTCCCGGTCGGTGCCGCGGTGGGTGGTGCGGCGGTGCGCTGGGCCCGTCTCCTCGCGCCGGCGATTCCCGCCGTCCTGGTGACCGCCGCGCTCTTGGTGACCGTGGCACGGCGACGGTCGGCGCGCGGTGACGGCCCGCCCGCCGACGCCTGATCCGGTGCCTCCGGCCGCGCGGCGGTCGCGGCGGACCGTCGCGCCCGGTCACGCAGGACAATCGGAACATAGCCCCATAGCATGAAATATCGGAGCCTGTGGAGCCCGCCCCTTCCACCTATCGCAGGGTGATGGATATGACTGCCTCGGACGTGAACGAGTCGGCGCCTGCCGAACATGAGGAACCGCCCCGCACGCCCGACGGCGGCATGGGCCCGAGCACGGACAAGAAGCCGTCGCAGGTGCACTACCACCACCCCGCGGCCGGATGGGGCGCCGCCAAGAGCGTCACCCACGTCCTCGTGAAGGAAAGAGCCCTGGTCGACGGCCCGCGCGCGATCTTCAGGATGAACCACGAGAACACCGGTTTCGACTGCCCCGGGTGCGCCTGGCCCGACGACACCAAGGGGCTCAAGCTCGACATCTGCGAGAACGGCATCAAGCACGTCACGTGGGAGATGACCCCGAAGCGGGTCGGCGCGGACTTCTTCGCGGCCCACACGGTCTCGGAGCTCTCCACCTGGACGGACTTCGCGCTGGAGGACCAGGGCCGCCTGACCCAGCCCCTCGTCTACGACGCCGCCACCGACCGTTACGTCCCCATCGACTGGCAGGAGGCCTTCGACCTCATCGGTGGCGAACTGCGAGCACTGGAGAGCCCGAACCAGGCGGCCTTCTACACCTCCGGCCGGCTGGGCAACGAGGCCACCTTCCTGTACCAGCTGATGGCACGCGAATTCGGCACCAACAACCTCCCCGACTGCTCGAACATGTGTCACGAGGCCTCCGGCCGCGCTCTCCAGGCCGCCCTCGGCACCGGCAAGGGAACCGCCGACCTCAAGGACTGGGAGACCGCGGACGCCCTGTTCATCATGGGCGTCAACGCCGCCTCCAACGCTCCGCGCATGCTGACCGCGCTGGCCGAGGCCTACCGGCGCGGTGCGCAGATCGTGCACATCAACCCGCTGGTGGAAGCCGCCGCCACCCGCACCATCGTGCCGCACGACATCACGGACATGGCGCTGTTCAAGTCGACGCGGACGAGCACCCTCAACCTCCAGGTCCGCGCGGGCGGCGACATGGCTCTGCTGCGAGGCATCGCCAAGGCCGTGCTGGAGGAGTCCGAGCACGATCCCAAGGCCCTGGACCGTGAGTTCATCGACCGCCACACCCACGGGTTCGACGCGTACCGGGCCGTCTGCGAGGCCACGTCCTGGGAGGAGCTGGAGCTCCAGTCCGGCCTGACCCGCGCCGAGATCCTCAAGGCGGCGGACATCTACTCCCGCTCCGACCGCACCCTGATCAGCTGGTGCCTGGGCGTCTCCCAGCACGAACACGGCGTCGACACCATCCGTGAGATCGTCAACGTGCTGCTGCTGAGGGGAAATCTGGGCCGTGAGGGTGCCGGCCCCTCCCCCGTGCGCGGCCACAGCAACGTCCAGGGCAACCGGACGTGCGGCATCGACCACCGGCCCACCGAAGCGTTCCTGCGGCGCCTGGACGATGTCTGCGGGATCGACGCGCCGCGGCCGCACGGCCTGGACACGGTCGCCACGGTCGCGGGCATGCACGAGGGGAAGGTGAAGGTGTTCGTCGGCATGGGAGGCAACTTCGCCCTGGCCGCCCCGGACACCGCCTACACCGCCGAGGGCCTCGCCCGCTGTGCCCTCACCGTGCACGTCAGCACCAAGCTCAACCGCAGCCATCTCGCCCATGGGAAGAAGGCCCTCATCCTGCCGTGCCTGGGGCGCACCGAGAAGGACCACCAGCGCCATGGCATGCAGGCCACCTCGGTCGAGGACTCGATGAGCATGGTCCACCTCTCGCTGGGCATGAAGCGCCCCGCCTCACGGGACCTGTTGTCCGAACCGGCCATCATCGCCGGCATGGCCCGCGCCACCCTCCCCGACAGCTCCACGCCGTGGGAGCACTACATCGAGGACTACGACCGCATCCGCGACACCATGGCCCGGGTGCTCGACGGCTTCGAGGACTTCAACCGCCGCGTCCGCCTCCCCCTGGGCTTCCGCATCCGTCAGCCCGCCCGCGAACTCGTGTTCCTCACCCCCACCGGACGCGCCGAGTTCTCGGCGGCCCCGCTGCCCGACGTCGTCCCCCAGGACGGCACCCTGATCCTTCAGACCATGCGCTCGCACGACCAGTGGAACACCACGATCTACTCCGACGACGACCGCTACCGGGGCATCAAGAACCTGCGCACGCTGGTCTTCATGAACCGGGCCGACATGCGCGCCCGGCACATCAAGGACGGAAGCCTCGTCGACATCACGGCGACGGCCAAGGACGGCACCCGGCGCACGCTCCGCCAGTACCACGCCCTGCCCTACGACATTCCTCGGAGTTGCGCGGCCGGCTACATGCCGGAGATGAACGCCCTCATCTCGGCGAGCGACTACAGCCTCCAGAGCGACCAGCCGCTGATGAAGAGCCTCAAGGTGACGATCTCACCGAGCCGGACGGACTGAGGCCGCCCCGCCGCCCCGTCCGCGGTGCCATGGCCGTGGTGCTGTCGTCGCTCCCTCAGCCGCGCCGACGGCCGGCCGTCGGCATCATCCGCTCCAGGACCCCCACGGTCACCACGGCGTAGGCGAGGTGCGGGACGATGTCGGAGGCCCAGTCGACGGCCGACCAGGTACGCGGGTCGGTGACCCGCAGAACCGTCATCGGACCATTGGTGGCGACGAGGGCTCCGGCGGCGGCCACCGCATAGTGGGTCGCGGAGGCCGGACGCCACCCGGCGGCGCGCGCGACACCGAGGAGCACTCCCATGCCGAGACCCGCGGCGTAGCCGGTCAGAGGGCCGAGGCCGGCCACCCGGTTGTCCTGCTTCTCGCCTTCGCCCGGGATGGGGACGTGAAGCTCCTGTGAGAGCCTGCGCACGGTCACTTCCGGTGTGGAACTGGCGGGACGCCCGCGCAGCGCCATGTCGCAGTAGCTCACGGTGTCGAGCACCGTGGTTCCCGCGGCGCCCGCTGCGGCGCCGTACATCAGTCCGCGTGTCAGGCTCGTCATGAGGGACCTTTCGCCGGGCCCGTTGAGGGTGAGGACACTCTTTAGACCCCCGTATCCCATTCAACACCCATACCCCGTTCCTCACCCGCGCCCCTCAGCGGCACCGGCCTGAGCAGCATCGACGGTCGCCGTCTGTTCATCCCCCGTTCCCCTCTGCGGAGCGTCCGGCGGCGTCCTGGAGGGCAGAGCAGGCGAAGCGGCTCGGGGCCGGACGGAGGTCCCGGTGGATCCACGAGCCGGAGGGACCACCAGAGAGCCGCAAGAGCGGCAAGGGGGCGAATGATGGAGTTCACGAGAAGCGGACGGCTGCGCGCGAGCGGAAGACGCCGGACGGGATGGGGTCTCGCCGCCGAGGCCGGGGCGGTCGTGTGGGCGGTCCTGGCGAACGGCCGGGACCGTGACCCGGCCTACTTCCTCATGGCCCTGGCCGCCCTGGGAGTCCTCACCGGGATCCGGGAACTGCGCCGCGCGGCGCGCCCGTTCAGCCTGCGCGTCGACGAGCAGGGCATCACGCTGGTCGACGGGGGTCTCGGCTGGGGACAGATCGAGGGCGTGGCCCTGCACTACAGGGCGGCGGTCAACGTGGACAGTGACGATGGCCCCACCGCTCCGCCGCCCCCGCGTCTCCACGTCTTTCCCACTGAGGACGCGGAACTGCCGGGCCTGCGGGCATCCGTCACCGGCGGCCGGCGCTTCTACGACGTGGCCGACGCCGCCGAACTCGACCAAGGTCTGGATCAGTTGATCGAAGCCTTGACCCGGTACGCGGGCCCGCGCCTCGAAGCGGCCCCGCACGGGCTGCGCCGGGCGGTGGCACCCGGGCCCGTGACGCTGCAGGGCCCCGGCTTCGGGCCGCTGACCGACGCCGCCGCGTCCCCCCGGGCCGCGGAGAACCCCGCCGTCGCGACACGTACCTTCACCGCACGTCGCCACACCGGCGCTCGGCTGCTGCTGGCGCTCGCCCTCGCCGTCGCCGGGACGGCCGCGACGGTCCCGCTGTTCACCGGCCATCTCCCCTGGGGACCCGAACCGGCCGCCGCGCTCGCGCCGTTGGGCGCGATGCTGGGGTGGTGTCTGAGTGTGCTGTCCTACCGCAGCTGGGTGCGGCCCCTGCGCCTGCGGATCGGACCGGACGGCCTGGCCGTGCAGAGCGCCGACGTCCCTGAGGTGGCGATCGGCTGGGACCAGGTGGTGGCGGTCGCCGTGGCCCGCAGACCCGGCGCGACCGAGAAGCACCTGTGGCTGTTGCTGTGGCCGGTCCCCGGCCACGGTTTCGACCTGCCCCACGAATTGACCGACGGACACCGGGCCTACCCGCTCGTCGAGCTGCGCCGGCTGCGCGACGGCGACGAGGTGGAGCGGACGGCACGGTATTTCGCGGGTTCGCGCTACGCCGAACCGGCCTGACACGACCTGCCCGCCGCCCACCCGTCGCGCACCCGCCCTCCTCCGCCCTGCCCGGGACGGACGGAGGGGGAAGCGCCACCGTCCCGCGGCGCACGTCAGGGTTCCCGTGTGCCGACGTGTGCCGACGTACAGCATTGGCCAGGCCGCGCGCGTGCTGAGGGTACGTCCGGAGACCGCACGCCGCCGGGCGGACGGGGGCGGCTGCCCCTGGGCAGGGACGGGTCGGGGAACCGGGTGCTCGGCGCGGGGCTCGCGCGGTTCGCCCAGCGGCGTGCGGCGGAGGGCGAGCGCGCCGAAGTCGGCGGGCCGCCCACCTCCGTGCCCGACGCGTTGACGGGCATCGTCACCGGGCTCGCGGTCGACGACGTCGTGGCACAGTTCGAGATCCAGGCCGGCCCGCCGCGAGTCCGGATTGACGGATCATCAGGAGCCTTGGAGGAACGGGTGGTTGCCGCCCCCTTCCCCGCTTGTGTTCATCTTCTGCACCCAGACGAGGGCGCCGAGGGACGTCTCCTCGCACTCCCTGTCACGACAGAGGCCCGCAGCCGACAGAGCGGACGCCCTCCGAGGCGTCGCCATCGTCTTCAACTTCTGATCGCGGCCCTCTCCGCCGTCCGGCCACGCCGGGCACGTCCGGGCAGCTCACCCGGTACGGACCGGGCCGTCGGCATCCCCGTCGTCGTCGGAGCCTGTGAAGAAGACGCGTCCAAGGGGTTGCCCGCGCATTGCCTCATGACTTAAATCAAAGCCTGAACTAAGCAGCCCAGTAAGCCATTTCGTCTCCTCCGGGTCCCTTCGACCGCAGCACGGATCTCGGCACGGAGGTCGCCCGGGCGTGCCCCGTCACGGGTCGTGCGTGGCCTCGGGAGGCCCGCACGGCCCGTCCCCTCCTTCGAACGGAGTGAACGCATGAGACTCAGATCCTTGGGGATCGCGCTCGCCGCAGCGGCGGCGCTCATCGCCCTCCCCGCCCATTCGCCCGCTGCCGCGGCCGAGACTCCCCTCTCCCAAGGCAGGACAGCCAGCTCCTCCTCCGACGAGAACGCCGGAACGCCCGCCGCGAACGCCGTCGACGGCAACATCGGCACCCGCTGGTCCTCGGCCGCCTCCGACGCGCAGTGGTTGCAGGTCGACCTCGGAACGGCCGCCAACCTCAGCAAGGTCGTCCTCAACTGGGAGACGGCCTACGGCAAGGACTACAAGATCCAGGTCTCCGACAACGGGAGTTCCTGGACCGACATCAAGTCGGTCACCGGCGGCGACGGCGGCACCGACACCCTCGACGTGGCCGGCCACGGCCGCTACGTGCGGATGAGCGGCGTCACCCGGGCCACCCAGTACGGATACTCGCTCTGGGAGTTCCAGGTCTTCGGCACCAGCGACACCGGCACTCCCCCGACCGGGAACTGCAACACGGCCAACGCGGCCAAGGGCAGGCCCGCCACCGCGTCGTCCACCGAGAACGCGGGCACGCCCGCCTCCGGCGCCTTCGACGACAACACCGGAACCCGCTGGTCCAGCCAGGCGTCCGACCCCCAGTGGGTCCAGGTGGACCTGGGATCGGTCCAGGACATCTGCAAGGTCGACCTCAACTGGGAGGCCGCCTACGGCAAGGAGTTCACCATCCAGTCGTCGGCCAACGGCCAGGACTGGACGACTCTGAAGTCCGTCACCAACGGGACCGGCGGCACGGCCTCGTACGACGTCTCCGGCTCGGGCCGCTACCTCCGCGTCAACGGGACCGTCCGCGGCACCGCCTACGGCTACTCGCTCTGGGAGGTCGCCGTCCACACCGGCTCCACCGGCACTCCGCCGGTCGAGGGCGGCGGGGACCTCGGTCCCAACGTCATCGTCGTGGATCCCAGCACCCCCAATCTGCAGGCCAAGTTCGACCAGGTCTTCGCCCAGCAGGAGACCAGCCAGTTCGGGTCCGGCCGTTACCAGTTCCTGCTGAAGCCGGGCACCTACAACGGCATCAACGCGCAACTCGGCTTCTACACCTCGATCTCCGGGCTCGGACTCAACCCCGACGACACGCAGATCAACGGCGACATCACCGTGGACGCCGGCTGGTTCAACGGCAACGCCACCCAGAACTTCTGGCGTTCGGCGGAGAACCTCGCCATCAGGCCCGTCAACGGCACCGACCGCTGGGCGGTCGCCCAGGCGGCGCCGTTCCGCCGTATCCACGTCCAGGGCGGACTCAACCTCGCCCCGAACGGCTACGGCTGGGCGTCCGGCGGCTACATCGCCGACTCGAAGATCGACGGCACGGTCGGCCCCTATTCGCAGCAGCAGTGGTACACCCGTGACAGCTCGGTCGGCGGCTGGACGAACGGCGTCTGGAACATGACGTTCTCCGGTGTCCAGGGCGCGCCGGCGACCAACTTCGACAGCGGCCCGTACACCACCCTGGACAACACACCGGTCTCCCGCGAGAAGCCGTTCCTGTACCTGGACGGCAACACCTACAAGGTGTTCGTGCCCGGCAAGCGGACCAACGCCCGCGGTGTGTCCTGGCCCGCCAACGCCGGCGGGACCTCGCTGCCGCTGGACCAGTTCTACGTCGTCAAGCCCGGCGCGACCGCGGCGACCATCAACACGGCGCTCGCCCAGGGCCTCAACCTCCTCTTCACGCCCGGCGTGTACCACCTCGACCAGACCATCAACGTGACCCGCGCCAACACCGTCGTGCTCGGGCTGGGACTGGCCACCATCGTTCCCGACAACGGGGTCGACGCCATGCACGTGGCCGACGTCGACGGCGTCCGGCTCGCCGGATTCCTCATCGACGCGGGCTCCACCAAGTCCGACACCCTGCTGCAGATCGGCCCGGCGGGCAGCTCCGCCGACCACGCCGCCAACCCGACGACCATGCAGGACGTGTTCGTCCGCATCGGCGGCGCGGGACCCGGTCTGGCCACCAACTCCGTGGTGGTCAACAGTGACGACGCCATCGTCGACCACACCTGGATCTGGCGCGCCGACCATGGCGCCGGAGTCGGCTGGGAGACCAACCGGGCCGACTACGGTCTGGTGGTGAACGGCGACGACGTCCTCACCACCGGTCTCTTCGTGGAGCACTTCAACAAGTACGACGTGCTCTGGAACGGCGAACGCGGCCGGACGATCTTCTTCCAGAACGAGAAGGCCTACGACGTGCCGAACGCGGCCGCCATCACCCATGACGGCATCGTCGGTTACGCCGCCTACAAGGTCGCGGACAGTGTCAACGTCCACGAGGCCTGGGGGCTGGGCAGCTACTGCAACTTCACGTCCGATCCGACGATCGTCCAGCAACACGGCTTCCAGGTCCCCGTCAAGACAGGCATCAAGATGCACGACATCCTGGTGATCTCCCTCGGCGGCAAGGGTCAGTACGCCCACGTCATCAACAACACGGGCGCGCCGACCTCGGGAACGGACACCGTCCCGTCCAAGATCACCCAGTTTCCCTGACGATCCATCAGAACCGTTGAACGCCTGACGTAGGCCGTGGTCCGCCCTGGTGGCGGGCCACGGGCTCACGGCGTCCACGGGGCCCGGACCGGGGAAGCGGCCCCGCCGCGCGGCCGGCGTCGCGGAGCCGTCCTCGTCGGGGTCACCGCACAGGAAGGTCACCGGCCCGGACCAGGCCGCTCTGATAGGCGAAGACGACGAGTTGGGCGCGGTCGCGCGCGCCGAGCTTCATCATCGCCCGGTTCACATGTGTCTTGGCGGTCAGCGGGGAGACGTACAACCGCTCGCCGATCTCGTCGTTGGAGAGTCCGGCGGCGACCAGGGCCATGGTCTCGCGCTCCCGCTCGGTGAGACCGTCGAGTCGCACCGGACTGGGCAGCGGCCCGGGCGTCGGCTCGTCGAGGAAACGGGCGATGAGGCCGCGCGTGGCCTTCGGCGACAGCAGCGCCTCGCCGCCGGCGACGACGCGGATGGCCTCCTGGAGGTCCGCGGGTTCGACGCTCTTGCTGAGGAATCCGCTGGCGCCGGCACGCAGGGCGCGCAGGACGTTCTCGTCGAGTTCGAAGGTGGTCAGGATCAACACCCGTACTCCGGCCAGGTTCTCGTCCTCGGTGATCAGCCGGGTCGCCTCGATGCCGTCCAGCTCCGGCATCCGGATGTCCATGAGGATCACGTCGGCGCGGGTGGCTGCGGCGAGTTCGACCGCCTCACGGCCGTTCGTCGCCTCCCCCACCACCTCCAGATCGGGCGCGCGGTCGACCAGGACCCTGAATCCGGCCCGGATGAGCGTCTGGTCGTCGGCGAGCAGCACTCTGATCGTCATGTGCGGGTCTCCTGCCGGTCGGGGCGGTCGGCGAGGTCGGCGAGGTCGGGCGTCACGGGGAGGAAGGCGCTGACGGTGAACCGGCCGCCGTCGTCCCGTCCGGTGCGTACCGTCCCGCCGACCGAACCGGCCCGCTCCCGCAGGCCGATGAGTCCGTGCCCGGTGCCGTGGGCGTCCGGCCTCCGGTGCGCGGCGGCGTTGTCGACGACGATGGCGAGGCCCGCCGGGGTGTAGTCGATCCGCAGCCGCGCCGCTGGTTCACTGCCGTGTTTGTGGGCATTGGTCAGGGACTCCTGCACGATGCGGTACGCGGCGAGGTCCACCGCGGACGGCAGGGGACGGGCCTCGCCCTCCTGCCGGTGCTCGACCCGCAGTCCGGCGGCGCCGAGCGCGTCCAGCATCGATGCCAGCCGGCTCAGACCCGGTGGCGGCTCGGTCGCGTGACCCGGCTCCCCGGAGCGCAGCACGTCCAGCACGGTGGAGAGATCGGCGAGTACGGTGCGAGCGGCCTGCCGGACGTGGGCCAGTGCCTCCTCGGCCACGTCGGGCTCCTCCCGGAGGAGGGCGGTGGCGACGCCGACCTGCACATTGATGACGGCGATGTGGTGCGCGACCACGTCGTGCAGGTCCCGCGCGATGCGCAGCCGCTCCTCCACGACCCGGCGCCTCGCCTCCTCGTCACGGTTGTGCTCCGCCTGCCGGGCGCGTTCCTCGACGGCGGCCAGGTCCGCCTGGCGGCTCCGTACGGCCCCGCCCACGGCGACCGCGAGGCCGCCCCAGGCCACGATCGCGGCGTTCTGCGGATCGGTCCAGCTGCGGCCGGCTCCGATGACGACCGCGGCGTACACGGTCAGTATGGTGATGGCGCCGGTCACCACGGCGACCCTCCGGGTGGTCCTGGAGGCGACCGTGTAGGTGCAGATCACACTCGTGGCGAGCAGCGGGGCGACGAGCGCCGCGTGCAGGTTGAACGCCGCGCTGACCACCGTGACCACCCAGAAGACGGGCAACGGCCAGCGGCGGCGGGTGGCGATCAGCGCGCAGGCCAGCGAGGCCGCGACGAGATCCTCCGCACCGAGCGCCCGGCCCGAGGGCCCGAAGCGCACCGCGAACAGGGTCGCGCAGACGACCACCAGGCCGAACACCGCGTCCACGCCCTGCGGATGGGACGCGGCCCGTGCGCGCATCCGGGACAACAGGTCATCAGCCATGGCCGCACGGTATCGGAGGGCCGTCCACGCCGCCGTCGTCCCGTCGCGGTACGGAACGGCGCACCGGGCTACTGCGTCCGCGGTATGCCGGATCCACCGCGTCCGGACGACGTCGATGACGGCTCGCGTCCCCGATCGTCTGCGCCATGACCGAACTACCTGGGCTGTTACCGGGACTTGACCGACGACGGTTCCTCCGCACCGCGGCCGCGCTCAGCGGCGCCGGGATGCTGGGCACGCTCGCCGGCTGCACATCACCCGGATCGGAGTCGGGCGCCGCCGCGGGCGGCGGCGAGTTCGGGGGCCGGACGCTGACGTCCGCCGCCGAGCTGCCCGAACGCTTCAGCACGCCGCTGCCGATCCCCCCGGTGAAACGGCCCGCGCGCACCACCGCGGACACCGACTACTACGACATCACCGCGCGGGAGGCCCGCGTGGAGATCCTGCCCGGCCTGCGGACGGCCATCATGGGGTACGACGGGATCTTCCCGGGCCCCACCATCGCGACGCGACGCGGGCGCAGGACCGTACTGCGCTACCGCAACCAGCTAGACGTGCCGACCGTCGTGCACCTGCACGGCGGGCACACCCCGCCCGAGAGCGACGGGTTCCCGACCGATCTCGTACTGCCCGCCACCGGCGGCGCGCGGTTCGCGGAGCAGGCGGTCGGCGGCAGGACCAGTACCGGTACCCGCGACTACACGTATCCCCTCGACCAGCGGGCGGCGACGCTGTGGTACCACGACCATCGCATGGGCTTCACCGGTCCCCAGGTCTGGCGCGGGCTGGCCGGCTTCCTGCTGGTGACCGACGACGAGGAGGCGGCGCTGCCGCTGCCCCGTGCGGAGCGCGACATCCCGCTGATGATCGCCGACCGCGCCTTCGACGCGGACGGATCGTTGCGGTACCCCTCGATGGATCCGCGCCTGATCAGCATGGCGGGCGTGGACGCGGACCACATGGCCGGTGCGGCCGGTGACGTCGTCCTCGTCAACGGGGCTCCCTGGCCGGAGCTGGAGGTCGACGCGGCGCGCTACCGGTTCCGGATCCTCAACGCGTCCAACGCCCGCCGCTACGAGCTCGCCCTCGACCCCGCACCCCACGGCGGCGGCCCGTTCACCCAGATCGGCTCGGACCAGGGCCTGCTGGCGGCGCCGCTGCGGCACACCACCCTTCCGATCGCCCCGGCGGAGCGGTTCGACGTGGTCGTCGACTTCTCCGGCTGGCCGGTCGGCACCAGGGTGACGCTCACCAACCGGGCGGGAGGGGGCGGGACCGGGCAGATCATGCGGTTCGTCGTCGCCCGCAGGGCGACCGACGACAGCCGGATACCCGCGAGGCTCTCCTCGATCGAGCCGCTGCCGACCGCCTCGGCGACGAGACGGCCGTGGATGTTCCGCAAGGGCCGGGTGACGAGCATGGGGACGGACGCGGCCGGCTGGGTCATCAACGGCCGTGAGTTCGACCCCCGGCGGGTGGACGCGGCCCCCCGCCTCGGGGAGGTGGAGGTCTGGCGTCTGGCCACCGACGCCTACCACCCCGTACACATCCACCTCTCGCCCTTCCAGGTCCTCTCCCGCGACGGCGGCCCGCCCGGTCCCGCCGACCACGGGTGGAAGGACACGATCGATCTCCGGCCCAAGCAGTACGCCGACGTGGCCGTCCGGTTCGACGACTACGCGGGCCGGTACCTGCTGCACTGCCACAACCTCGAACACGAGGACATGGCCATGATGGCCACCTTCCGGACCGGTCGCTGAGGAGAACCCGTGCAGACCTTCGCGCTCTTCCTGCTGCGCCGTCGCCGGTGGGTGATCGGCTTCTGGCTGGTCGTCCTGCTGGCCGGGGGCACCGCGGCCGGCCGGCTGCCGGACCGGCTGTCGTCGGACTTCTCGCTGCCCGGCCAGGAGGGTTCCGAGACCCAGGCCGAGCTCGCCCGCACCTACGGCGTCTCGGCCGATCTGGGCTGTCTGCCGGTGCTCACCGCGCCGGCCGGCCGCACGATCGCTCGCGCGGACGTCACCGCCGTCGCGGACCGGATCCGCGCGATGGGCGGCGTCCAGGTGCTCGACTACGGCGGCACCGGTGATCCGGACTTCCTGACCGAAGACGGGCACAGTACGTTCCTGCTCGTCTACGGACCGCAGCCGGCCGGCTTCGACGACCCGCTCGCCGATCCTGTGGACCGCACGGTCCGGGCGGCGGCACGGGAGCGGGGTCTGACGGCCGCCGTCACCGGCTACAACCAGCTCGCGGCCGGCAGCGACACCGGCGGCGACAAGGGGCTCAGCGTGCTGGGCGAGACACTGGTCGGCGCGCTGGGCGCGCTGCTGGTGCTGGTCTTCGTGTTCGCGTCGTTCCTCGCCCTGGTCCCGCTGCTGATCGCTGGCGTGTCCATCCTGGCGACGTTCCTGGTCGTCCTCGGCCTGACCACGTTCACGGACGTGTCCTTCGTCGTGCAGTTCCTTATCGCTCTCGTCGGGCTGGGCGTCGCGATCGACTACTCACTGCTGGTGGTCTCCCGCTGGCGCGAGGAGCGGGCCCGCGGCCGGTCGAACGACGAAGCGGTCGTCACGGCGGTGACGACGGCGGGACGAGCGGTGCTCGCCTCCGGCATCACCGTCGCGATCAGCCTGGTCGCGCTGGTCGTGGTCGACGTGCCGCTGATCAGGAGCATGGGCTTCGGCGGCATGGTGATCCCGGTGATCAGCACCCTGGTCGTACTCACCCTGCTGCCGGTCCTGCTGAGCGTGGCCGGCCCCCGCGTCGACCGGCCCCGGCTCCGTACGGAGGGACACACCTCACGGGCCTGGTCGGCCTGGGCACGGGGGGTCGTGCGGTACCGCTGGGCCGCCGCCGGGGTCGCCTGTGCCGCGCTCGCGCTGGCGATCGTCCCGGTCTTCGGGCTTCAGATCGGCCAGTCCGGTTCCGACTCCCTGGCCCGCGACGGCGTGGCCCACGACACGCTGGCGGCGCTCCGTACCGGCGGGGTGGGCGACGGGGTGCTGACGCCGATGCCGTTGCTGGTCCGGTCCGGCGCGGACGCCACCGCGGTCGCCACGGCCGCCGGGCGCGTGGACGGCGTCCGGATGGCGGTCGTCGCCCCGGCCGCGAGGGGCGGTGTCACCGAGGTGGTCGTGGTGCCCGAGCACGAGACGGTGGACAACACCAGTGTGGCCGTGGTGAGTGCGGTACGGAACGCGACGAGGGGCCTGCCGGGGTACATCGGCGTGGCCGGCCGCGGCGCCGTCGTCCTCGACTACCAGCGGGCGGTCTTCGACAACTTTCCGTATGTGCTGGGTCTGATCGCCCTGGTCACCTTCGTGCTGCTGGTCCGTACGTTCCGCTCACTGCTGCTGCCGCTCAAGGCGGTGCTGCTCAACCTGGTCAGCGTGGCCGCGGTGTTCGGGTCGGTCACCTGGTTCTGGCAGGACGGACACGGCTCGGGGGCGCTGTTCGGGATCGCGGCGACCGGCGCGCTGACGTTCTGGCTGCCGGTCCTGATCTTCGCGTTCCTGTTCGGGCTGTCCATGGACTACGAGGTCTTCATCCTGGCCCGGATGCGCGAGGAGTACGACCGCACCGGTTCGACGTCGTACGCGGTGGAGCACGGACTGGGACGCACCGGGCGGCTGGTCACCTCGGCCGCGCTGATCCTGTTCTTCGCGTTCGCCGCGCTGGCCGCCGCCCCCGGTACCGACATCAAGGTCCTGGCCACCGCTCTGGGCGCGGGCATCCTGCTCGACGCCACCGTGGTGCGGGCACTGCTGGTACCGGCGATGGTGTCGCTGTTCGGCAAGTACAACTGGTGGCTGCCCGCGGGGATCGCGAGACTGCTGCGCGTCGAAGCGTCGCCCTTGACTCCGGACACGGTCGTCCCGGCCGGTCACGACGCGGGCTCGCACCCACAGGTCGACGATTCGGCCGTGGCCGACACCGGGGCCGACGCTCTCACCGGCGACGACCGGGGCGAAGTCCGCGACGGATCCGCGCCGGTGCGGTGAGGGAGACGACCGGGGCACCGTGTCCGCGACCGTGCACACGGATGCGGTGCGACGGGCGGGGCGCCTTCCGCGAGGGGTACGTGCGGAGGCGGCGCGAGGACCGGGGCACCGTCCGTGAGGGCGTGTGCGAAGGCGGCGCCGGGCACCGTCCGCGAGGGGTGTGCGGGTGCGGTGGCACGCGCGCCGCCGGGTGCCCGGGCGGCGCCGGGAGCAGGAGGGGTGCTGTCGGCGGCGGCCGGGATCAGCGGTCGGCGATGTCCTCGCGGAGGCCGTCGGAGAACTCCCACCACGACAGGGGGAGCCAGTCACCGTTGATGAACGCGTCGACCGTGGCGCCTCGACCGCGGACCGTCACGGTCGTCCCGGGAGGGTATGTGGTGCCCGACAGTCCCGGTACGGGGACAAGCAGGGTTCCGAGTCTCTGTGCTGACACCTTTCGCTCTCCCTTTCCATTCTCCCGCCACGGCAGCGGAATGCCATTCGTGCCGACATTACCGGCTTGTCCGATCGGGCAGACCGGACAATCATGAGAGATGGGTCACGCGATGAAAGCGGCGGGGGTGACAACCGGACGCGCTTTTCCCGACGGAGGTACCTGCCATGAAGGCCGTTGTGTACAAGGGACCGTTCACCGTGGCGGTCGAAGAGATCGAAAGGCCCGGCATCCAGCACCCGAACGACGCGATCGTACGCATCACCTCCACCGCGATATGCGGCTCGGACCTGCACATGTACGAGGGTCGCACCGCTGCCGAGCCCGGCATCGTCTTCGGCCACGAGAACATGGGAATCATCGAGGAGATCGGCCAGGGCGTCACCTCGCTCAAGAAGGGCGACCGCGTCGTCATGCCCTTCAACGTCGCCTGCGGTTTCTGCACCAACTGCGTCGAGGGATTCACGGGATACTGTCTCACCGTCAATCCCGGTTTCGCCGGCGGCGCTTACGGCTATGTGGCCATGGGACCGTACAAGGGCGGTCAGGCCGATTATCTTCGCGTCCCCTACGCCGACTTCAACTGCCTGAAGCTCCCACCGGGAGAGGAACACGAGAGCGACTTCATCCTGCTCGCCGACATCTTCCCCACCGGCTACCACGGCTGCGAACTCGCGCAGGTCCGGCCCGGCGAGAGCGTCGCGGTGTACGGCGGCGGGCCGGTCGGACTCATGGCCGCCTACTCGGCGTTGATACGCGGCGCGAAGAAGGTGTTCGTCGTGGACCGCGTCGCCGAACGGCTGCAGAAGGCCGAGGAGATCGGCGCGGTTGCGATCAACTTCGCCGAGGGCGACCCCGTCGAGCAGATCAAGGACCGGACCGAGGGCATCGGCACGGACAAGGGTGTGGACGCCGTCGGTTACCAGGCCACGGCGCACGGCACGGAACGCGAGGAACCGGCGACCGTCCTCAACTCGCTCGTGGGGACGGTCCGGGCGACCGGAGCGGTCGGCGTACCCGGACTCTATGTCCCGTCCGACCCCGGCGGCCCGGACGAACAGGCCAAGCACGGCATGCTCCTGGTGGCGATCGGCAAGCTCTTCGAGAAGGGCCTGCGGATCGGGACGGGCCAGTGCAACGTGAAGCGCTACAACCGCTTCCTGCGCGACATGATCATCGAGGGCCGGGCGAAGCCGAGCTTCGTCGTCTCCCATGAAATGCCGCTGGATCAGGCGCCGTCGGCGTACGACAAGTTCGACAAGCGGATCGAGGGTTACACGAAGGTCGTGCTGCACCCGTAGTCCGAGCAGGCCGACAGAACCCGTCCGCGGGGAAGGACGCGAGGCTGGAGCCGTAGTGGGTCGTACGGCTCCGGCCTCCGGGCGTTCTGCCCGCGATGGTGCCGCACCGGCCGCTCCAAGGGCCGCCGTACGTCTGCGGGTGAGGAGCGCACGAGGTGAAACGATGAGCCCTGCATGCGCCCCCGCATCCGTGGGGAGAATGCGCGAGTGCCAGCGCTCGTACGGCTGAGCTGCCGCGTTCCACCATCGCCAACTCCCCAGGAAAGCAGGGTCGGCTGCCATGCTGCTGCGTCTGCCCACGTCCGTGTCCGAAGCACAGGAGTGCATGGCCGAGGGGGCGGAGCCGATCGGCGGCGCGACACTCGTCTGGGCCGCCTGGCAGCGGGACGGCTTTCCCGAGCGGGCCATGTCGCTGCGCAACCTGCCGGAGGCCAACGCGATCGGGCCCCGGTCGCTGGGCTCCGCCGTGGTGCTGAACCGGATCGACGACCGTGTGCCGGAGGTACTGCGGCGGGCGGCCGGCTCGGTGGGGACCGGAGCCGTCCGCCGGACGGCCACGGTGGGGGGCAACCTCGTCGGCAGCACGCTGCGCTGCCTGCTGCCCGCGGCACTCGTCCTGGACGCCGGCGCGACCGTGCTGGAACCGGACAGGGTGTACGAGACGGACCTGGCCGAGGTGATCGCCAAGCACCATCTGCTGCTCAGCCTGAACTGGCGTGAACCGAGGGTCAGCGGCTACCACAAGGTGTCCGGCGACGCGGGCGGACCGCCGCCCCTCGTCGTCGCCACCGCCGTGCACGCCGACGACGACGGACGCCACCGTCTGAGGATCGCGGTCCGGGACGGCTACGAGGTCCTCTGCGAGAGCGTCGAGTGCGACAGGGACACCGCGCAGGTCCTCCACACCCTGGAGCGTACGGACATCGGCGCACTCCACTCCACGGCCTCGGAGTTGGTCCGCGATCAGGTCGCCGCCGTCCTGGCCCGTGTCACCGACCGCTGATCCGGGGGCCGGGAGACTCGGCCGACAGTCCCGGGCCGGGACGTTCGGCCGAGGGCCGGGCTCGCGGACTGTAGTCGGGTGTAAGGGAGTTCACGTCTCGTCCGCCGGAAGCGCGTACAGGCGGGGAAGGTTGACCACGATCGCCTCCTGGGTGCTGCGGGCGATGACGACCACCGCTTCGTCGTCGGGGTCCGGGTTCTCCTCCCGGTGCGGCACGAACGGCGGGACGAAGATGTAGTCACCCGGGGAGGTGCGCAGCCGTACCTCCTCCGGCTCGCTTCCGGAGTCGTCGAGGAAGACGAACTCGGGGTGTCCGCTCACCACATAGATGGCGGTCTCGGACTCTCCGTGATGGTGGTCGGACGACGAGGTGGCGGGTGCCACGTGGGTCTGGCCCATCCACAGCTTCTCGGAGCCCACGTTCTTCCCGCTGACGGCCGCGAACCTGCGCATGCCGCCGCTCTGGGCGGTGTCACCGTCGAGGGAATCGGACCGGACGTGGTGCAGCCGGGTGCGCAGCGGCGCGGCCACGCGGTCCGCGGCGTCGTGGAGATGCGGGTGAAAGCCTTCACCAGGGGTCGTCGACGGCTCGCTCATGACCGGGACGCTAGGGCCGTCCCGAAAAGGATGTCAAGAGGTGTCCATTGCCGTTCACCTGCGGCAACGTTCCCGCAATGAAGGGCGCGAGCCGTTCGGCCCCCTCGCTCCGCACACTCCTCAGGCATGATGTGCGCATGCATATTTCCGCGAAGGCGGACTACGCCATGCGGGCGCTGCTGGAGCTCGCCCGTGAACCCGCCCGTCCGCTGACCTGCGAGGCCATCGCCTCTTCGCAGGAGATCCCGTTCCGGTTCCTGAAGTCCGTGGTCGGCGAACTGCGCAGAGCGGGCCTGGTGCGCAGCCAGCGTGGCTGCGAGGGCGGCTACTGGCTCGGCAGGCCCGCGGAGGAGATCACTCTGCTGGACGTCGCGCGTGCTGTCGACGGCGAGTTGATCACCCTGCGCGGCGCGCCGCTGGACGGCCTCGACTATCCCGGTCCCGCGGCGGGGCTGCCGGAGGTGTGGCGCGAGGTCGAAGCGGGTGCGGCCGCCGTCCTGGGCGGGGTGACCCTGAGGTCGCTGCTGCCCGAGGGAGCGGCCGGCGGGCTGGCCCGGACGGGCGCCGCGTGACGGGCTCGCCGGTGCCGCCGGCGGTCGAAGTGGTGGAGTACACCGACCCGTTGTGTCCCTGGGCCTGGGGATCCGAGCCCGTCTTCCGCGCCTTGCGAGCGGCGCTGGCCGGCCGGGTGCGCTGGCGGCGGGTGTACGCGATCCTCTTCGACCACGACGACGACCCGCCGCCCGACCCGGCCGCGGAGACCGCCTGGTACGCGCGCTACGTCGAGGACATCAGCGCGCACAGCCACGCCCCGCGGGCCCGGCGACTCAGCCGGGTGGCGGCCAGTTCCTGGCCCTCCTCCCTGGTCGCCAAGGCCGCCGAACGGCAGGGCGGTGACGTCGCCGAGCGGGTGCTGCGACGGCTGCGGGAGACCGTGTTCGTACTCGGGGAGCCGGCGGACACCGCCGCGCTGGCGCTGTCCGCGGTGCGCGGCACACCGGGGCTCGACCTGCGGCGGCTGACGACCGACGCCGCGTCCGGGGCGGTGCGGGAACAGGTGCGGGCCGACCGGGCGGAGGCGCGCCGGCCGGTTCCCGAGGTGCTGGTGCCGGGGGGCGGGTCACCGCATCCCGGCGCGGCCAAGGAGACCGGCGGCGGCGGGCGCCGGTACGCGCTGCCGACTCTGCTGGTCCGGTCGGGCGCGGGGTGTCGCGCGGTGCCCGGCTGGCGGCCCTTCGAGGAGTACGCCGCCGCCGTCGACGCGCTCCGTCCCGGGCTGCTGAGGGTCCCCGCACCGCTCTCCCCGGCCGACGCGCTGGAGCGCTACCGGAGCCTGACGGATCCCGAGCGGCGGCTGCTCACGGCCGGTGCGTGGCCGCCGGCGCACGCCGTGCGGGTGGAGACCGGCAACGGCCCCTTGTGGCTGCATCCCGACGAGGCCGCGGCGCATCCCGCCGCCCGCCGCTGAGCACTTCCCCCTGACGGGCAGGTCTCTGATCTGCGATCAGTGACCGTCCCGCCGAATGAGACACCAATTGGTGTCCATTGACAGCCGGTCGAAGCTGCCCCCAGGATGTGCAGCATGCTCACGACGCACCCCGGTGTGGTGTGCCGCTACGTGGACCTGCGGCGCACCAGCAGCGCACTCTGTCGCTGACCTTCCGCCGCCCCTGGCCCGCAGGCGCCTGACCGCCGCTCCCGGCACCGGCCGCCCGCCGCCCGCCCGAGCCGCGTCCGTCCCCCTGCGTCCGCGCCTCCGCCGAAGCGCATCCCCGCCCAGCGCCCGCGTGCACCGTCGCACGCCTTCTCCCTCTCCCGGCCCGCCTCCATGGGCCCCCGACACCCCCTGCCCCGAGCGCCGCGCGCCCCGAGTGTGCGCGGTCGCCTCCCCCGGACCGCCCGTCCGGGTCACGGTCGACGGCGCGTACGGGCTTCGAGCACGGCCCCGCGCCCCGCTCCTCCGTCCCCGCTCCTTCTCCCTCCCTCTCCCTCACCGTTTCCGCTCCACCCGTCGCGCTCCGCTCCCCCTGCCGCGGTCCGGGCCGGGGCCCACCACAGGAAGAGAACGATGCCCGCCCAACTCACCA
Source organism: Streptomyces fagopyri (assembly GCF_009498275.1). Lineage (NCBI taxonomy): Bacteria > Bacillati > Actinomycetota > Actinomycetes > Kitasatosporales > Streptomycetaceae > Streptomyces > Streptomyces fagopyri. Next base: position 826,307 of record NZ_CP045643.1, read on the forward strand.
CCCACCGCCGCAGACTGGTCCACCCCTCATCGCGACGCACCGGGGGCCCGCGGGCCGCCGCCCTCGCAGCCGCCCTCGTCGCCCTGCTCGCACCCGCCCTCAGCGCGTGCGGCGGCGACACCGCCGCCGCGGGTGGCGGAGCCACATTGAAGTGGACGTCCTCGTACTTCCCGGCCCACTGGGACCCGGTGGTCGGGGGAAGCGGCGCCCAGTTCCGTGAACTCGCCCTGACCTACGCATCGTTGACCCGTACGGACGAGACGGGCAAGGCCGTTCCGGACCTCGCCAGGAGCTGGGAGTACAACGAGAAGGGTGACGAGATCACCTTCCATCTGCGCCCCGGCCTGAAGTTCAGTGACGGTCAGCCGGTCGACGCCGCCGCCGTCAAGGCGGCCATCGAACGGGCCCAGAAACAGAAGAACTCGGCGCTCTTCGGCGACCTGACCTCCATCAGGACGGTGGACGCCGAAGGGCTGGACGCCGTCCTGCACCTGACCCAGGTCGACTACCAGATCCCGCAGTTGCTCGGTGAGCGTGTGCTGCAGATCGCCAGTCCGCTGGCCGCGAAGAATCCCGCGAAGCTGGACCAGAACCCCGTCGGCGCCGGTCCGTTCACCGTCACCCAGCTGATCCCGGGGACCAAGGCGGTCCTCAGGAAGAACCCTGACTACTGGGACGCGAAGAACATCCACATCGACAACGTCGAGCTGACCTCCGCTCCGGACGCCTCCACGGTCGTCTCCGGTCTGCGGACGGGCGTCTACAACTTCGCCGACCTGGACCCGAGTCAGGCGTCGGCCGCCAAGAAGGCCGGCCTCGACGTCTTCGTGCAGCCGGGCTTCAACGCCTCGAACCTCAGCCTGAACATCAACAAGGCGCCGTTCGACAACGCCAAGGTCGTCGACGCCGTCCGGTACGCGATCAACCGTCAGGAGTTCGTGGACAAGCTGACGTTCGGCTACGGCGAGGTCACCGACCAGCCGTTCCCCAAGGGGTACGTGGCCTACGACCCGAAGTCCGAGGCCGACCACCCCTACGATCCTGCGAAGTCGAAGAAGCTGCTCACCGAGGCGGGTTACAAGGCGGGCGCCATCAAGCTCGACCTGGTGATCCCCGCGGACGACCCGCAGGCCGAGATCGTCCAGTCCCAGCTGGCCAAGGTCGGCATCACCGTCACCATCAAGGTCGACAAGAACTGGGCCACCCCGTTCTTCGCGAAGAACCTGAAGTTCTCGCTCTACGGGACCACCGGTCGCGACTCCGCGGCGCAGACCCTCACCGCCCACTTCGGTCCCAACGGTCCGCTGAACCTCAGCTCGCCCTACGAGCCCGCCGGTTTCGAGGCCGCGATCGCCAAGGTCCGTCAGACCCCGTTGGACGCGCCGGACTACGCCAAGGTGCTCCAGGCGGCGACCCGGGCGGGGCTGAAGAGCGGGGCCCTCGTCTTCACGTACTCGCAGCCGAACCTCATCGCCAAGAGCACGTCGATCTCGGACCTGCCGAAGAACCCGGCCCACATCGACTGGACCGGCGTGACCATCTCCAGCGCCAACTGACATCCGTCCACTACAGAGAGGGGGCAACTCCATGACGACGACAGCGGTACAGACCGCGCCTGCCCGCCGTCGCGGGGTCGCCGTGACCAGGGTGCGGCACACGCTGGGCCGCGTCCTGGTCGCCCTCGCCCGGTCGATCGCGATCTTCGTGCCCGTCTTCCTGGTCGCGACGTTCGTGACGTTCGCGCTGCGGTCGCTGAGCGGACTCAGCCCGGCGCGGATCCAACTGGGCGAAGAGGCGACTCCCGAGGCGATCCACCGGGTCGAGTCCCAGTGGGGGCTCGACCGGCCCTTCCTGGTCCAGTACTGGGACTGGTTCACCGGCGTCCTGCACGGACAGCTCGGCACCAGCTGGACCAACGGCGCCGACATCTCCACGCTCATCGGTCTGGGCCTGGAAGTGAGCCTTTCCGTCGCGACGTTCGCGCTCGTCATCGGCGTACTCCTCGGCTTCGCCCTGGGGACGGTGGCGGCGCTGCGGCGCACCACATGGGTCGACCGCGCGATCACGGGCTTCGTCACGGTCATCTCGGTGATGCCGGCCTTCGTCGTCGGCATCGTGCTGGTCGCGGTCCTCGCGGTCGGGCTCCATGTGTTCCCCTCCGCCGGCTACATCCCGGTCCGGCAGGGATTCGGCCCGTGGCTCGCGCACATCACCCTCCCGGCGATCGCGCTCAGCTTCGACGTCGTCGCGGACGTCGCCCGTCAACTGCGCGGCAGTCTCGTCGCGGCCTACCGGGAGAACTACGTGACGGGCGCGGTGGTACGCGGACTGGGGGCGCGCCGGATCTTCCTGGTGCACGTGCTGCGCAATGGCATCGGGCCCGCGCTCGCCACGCTCGGCCTGAAGTTCCCCGCGCTCGTCGGAGCCTCCGTCGTCACCGAGTGGATCTTCGGCCTGCAGGGCTTCGGCAGGTTCGCCAACGACTCCGCCCAGGCCGGTGACGTACCGGCCGTGCAGGGCGTCCTCGTGGTGTCGATCGTCCTCGTCGTCCTGTTCAACCTGATCGTCAACCTGGTGCTGGCGCGTGTGACGCCGGCGTCCCAGCGGGGGGTATGACCATGGTGCGCCACGTCCTCTCACTCGTGTCCGGCCGGATCGCCGTCGCCGTCCTGACCCTGATCGTCCTGCTCGCGGTCCTCGGCCCGTCGCTCGCTCCGCAGGATCCCCTCGCGACCAGTGACCACACGCTCGCGGCGGCGTCGGGCGCCCACTGGCTCGGCACCGACTACCTCGGCCGTGACGTGCTGAGCCGGCTGCTCGACGGCTCCCGTGTCAGTGTGCTCGGCTCGCTCGAAGTCACCCTGATGGCACTGGTGGTAGGCGCGATCCCCGGCATCCTGTCGGTCTACCTCGGCCGGGTCTTCGAGTGGGTCACCCTCCGCCTGGCCGACACCCTGGTCGCGCTGCCGTTCCTGCTGTTCGCGGTCGCCGTGATCGCGCTGCTCGGCAACGGCATCACTCAAGCCATGTTCGTCACGGGCGCGTTGGTCTCCCCGCTCTTCTACCGGGTGGCCCGCGCCGCCACGCTGGCCGTGGCCCGCTCGCCGTACGTGGAGGCCGCGCTGATCTCCGGTGCCTCGATCGGCTGGATCGTACGGCGCCACGTGTGGGGCAAGGTGCTCCCGCCGATCGCCGTCGCGCTCGCCCAGACCATCGGCGTCGGCTTCATCATCGTGTCGAGCCTGACGTTCCTCGGCATCGGGGTCCAGCCCCCCGCGCCCACCTGGGGCGGCCTGCTCGCCTCGGACCTGGGCTATCTCGGCTACCAGCCGTGGGCGCCTCTCGCCCCCGCGCTGTTGATCATGGTGACGGTCTGGGCCGGCAACCTGCTCGCCGACGCGATCCGCGACGTCTCCGGCGAGGCCGGCCGGGCGTTCGTCAACGACCGCAAGGCACGCGCCAACCGCCCCGGCACGTCCGATCCCGTTCCCACCGGAGGTGCGTGATGACGACGCTGTCCCGGAACACCGCCCGCGCGAGGACCCGCGATGCCGCGACCGCCGACCCGACCGCCGCGACCGGTTCGACGGGTGCGCCCGCCACGACCGCTACGACGGAGAAGACCGGTGCGACGGCCGCGCCCGTGCTCGCCGTCCGCGGGATACGCGTCAGCGATCTGGCCGGCGACCGCGAGATCGTCCACGGGGTGAGCTTCGACCTCACCCCCGGCAAGGCCGTCGGCATCGTCGGCGAGTCGGGCAGCGGGAAGACCCTCACCTGCCGCGCCGCGCTCGGCATCCTCCCCCCGCACTTCGAGGTCACCGGCGGCTCGATCGAGATCACCGGCACCGACATCGAGACCCTGACCCCGCGGCAGTGGACGGCTCTGCGGGGGGCCACGATCAGCGCGGTCTTCCAGGATCCCGCGTCCTACCTCAATCCCTCGATCCGTGTGGGCCCGCAGATCGCCGAGGTCGTCCGCGTCAAGAAGGGACTGAAGCGGCGGGAGGCGCGCCGTCGTGCCGTCGAACTGCTGCGGGCGGTGCGGTTGCGCGACCCCGAGCTGGTCTACGGCCAGTACACCCACGAGCTCTCGGGGGGCATGCTCCAGCGTGTCCTGATCGCGACGGCGATCGCCGCCGATCCGCGGATCCTCATCGCCGACGAGGCCACGACGGCGCTCGACGTCACGGTCCAGGCCGAGATCCTCGACCTGCTCGCCGAGCTGCGTCGGCGCACCGGCCTCGCCCTGGTGGTCGTCTCCCACGACCTGGCCGTCGTCGCCCAGCTGTGCGACGAGGTGCTCGTCATGCGTGACGGCGAGGTCGTGGAGCACGGACCGACGGAGGCGGTGCTCCACCATCCACGGCACGAATACACCCAGTTGCTCATCGCCGAACACGAGCAGTACGGCCTGGAGAAGTTCCTCACGCCGACGGAGGCCTCATGACCGCCACACGCCCCCCGGACGAGTCCGCCGGCACCGGCACACGTCCGGACACCGTCCTCGAGGTCACCGGCCTTGACGTGCACTACGGCCGGCGCCGCAGGCGTCGTCGCGCCCTGCACGGGCTCTCGCTGAGCGTCGCGCCGGGCGAGACCGTCGGGATCATCGGCGAGACGGGCTCGGGCAAGTCCACCTTCGCCCGCACGGTCCTCGGCCTGGTGCGCGCGTCCGCGGGCCGGATCGTCATCGGCGGCGAGGACGTCAGCGCGTACGGCCCGCGGCAGTGGCGAGGACTGCGCCGGCGGGGTGTGGTCCAGTACGTCTTCCAGGACCCGCTGCGCAGCCTCGACCCCGACCTCACCGTCGAGGAGTCCCTCCTCGAACCGCTGCTGGTGCAGGGTGTCGAGCGGACGGAGGCGGCCGGCAGGGCCCGCGACTTCCTCGCCCGTGTGCGGCTCTCGGAGGAACTGCTCGACCGGCTGCCCGGCGAGCTCTCCGGGGGCCAGCGGCAGCGTGTCGCGGTGGCCCGGGCGCTCGTCACCGAGCCGCGACTGATCCTCCTCGACGAACCCGTCAGCGCTCTGGACTCCGCGAACCGCGTCCAGGTCCTGCGGATTCTCAAGGAACTCCGAGCCGCCGGCGTGGCCCTCGTCTTCATCTCGCACGACCTCGGGTCCGTCGCCGGGATCGCCGACCGCATCGCGGTGCTCCACCAGGGCGAACTGGTGGAGGTCGGAGCCGCCCGGGACGTCATCACCCACCCGCGGCACGACTACACCCGTCTGCTCGTCAGCTCCGCGCCCACCCTGCGGGCGGCCTCGGCCGGCCGGGCCGAGCGCGACGCGCTGCGCGCTCTGCTGCACACCTGAGCTCAGCGCAGAACCCGCGACGCCACAGAACCGGCGATGCCTCCCACCCGACCGACCGCCCGAGAAACCGGCTGTCTCCGGAACCAGCGGTCCTGGCAGCGGTCCTGGAACCGAGCGGTCTCCCGGACCCGCCCTCCGCACAACCTCAGCACCTCAGAACCATCGAGAGGAACCCTCATGTCCCGCACCCTTCACCTCGCGCTGCACCCCTACGGTGTCGGCGGCCCCGGCCAGCACGGTCTGTGGAAGGACCCGCGCGTCGCGAAGAACGCGAGCATCGACATCAACTACTACATCGCGCAGGCCAAGGCGGCCGAACACGCGCTGTTCGACGCCCTCTTCATCGTCGACAGCCAGTTCATCAACTCCACCTACCCGGCGCACTATCTGAACCGGCTGGAGCCGCTCACCCTGCTGTCGGCGGTCGCCACCCACACCCGGCACATCGGTCTGGTGGGCACGGCCAGTTCGACGTACAACTCGCCCTTCAACCTCGCCCGCCGGTTCGCCTCCCTCGACCACATCAGCGGCGGTCGCGCCGGCTGGAACGTCGTCACCAGTTTCGACACCGGGACGTCCCGGAACTTCGGGCTCGACGAGCACCTCGACTACACCACCCGCTACGGCCGCGCGCTGGAGTTCGTCCAGGTCGCCAGGGGCCTGTGGGACTCCTACGAGGACGACGCGTTCCCGGCCGACGTGGCGCGCGACGTCTTCCTCGACCCGGCCAAACTGCACGCGCTCGACCACGAGGGCGAACACTTCAAGATCGCCGGCCCGCTCAACCTCTCCCGCTCCGCGCAGGGCCAGCCCGTGATCTTCCAGGCGGGGGTCTCCGAGGAGGGGCGGGACCTCGCGGCCCAGGTCGCCGAGGGCATCTACGCGCCGGGCGGCACCCTGCGACAGGCGCAGGAGTACTACGCCGACATCAAGTCGCGTACCGCGTCGTACGGACGCGACCCCGAGCACATCAAGATATTCATCCACGGCGGGCCGGTCGTCGCCGCCACCGACGAGGCGGCCGTGCGGCGCGAGCGGGAGATCTTCGAGGAGGACAACGACTTCGACCGCAACCTCGCGCTCCTCGGCCGTTCCTTCGGTGCCTACGACTTCAGCGGTCACGACCTGGACGCGCCGTTCCCGGACGTCGCGCACCTCGCCGAGAAGGGCGGCCGCACCGGCGCGGCGAAACTCATCGAGCGTGCCAGGACCGAGCAGTTGACGTTGCGTCAGGTAGCGCAGTCCGTCAGCGAGTTCCGCCGCTCGCCGTTCGTCGGGGCGCCGACGACCGTCGCCGACACCATCGAGCAGTGGTTCGCCGCGGGTACCTTCGACGGCATCAACCTCGCCTTCCGCAACAACGACGACCTGGAACTCTTCGTCGACGGTGTCGTGCCGATCCTGCAGAAGCGGGGCCTGTTCCGCACCGAGTACGAGGCCGAGACCCTGCGCGGCAACCTCGGCCTGCCGGTCCCCGCCAACCGTCACACCCGCGCGCCCCAGCTCGTGAACGGCTGAGGACGGGATCATGGCCGGACCTCCGCCCCGCTCGTCCTGACCGGGGACCGCGGCGTCGAGCATGCCTCCGCGCGCAGACGGTGGCACCAACGCCGCCGTTCACCGCGATCCACCCGGCCGGCCCCGAGACCCGCCCGGTCCACGGCACCGGCCATGTCCGCGTACCCCCCGACCAGCGTGTCCCCGGGCGCCGTACGGAACGCGCCGACGTGGGTACGGGCGCGGCCCTCGACCGCGTACCGGGCGGCGCCCGCGACGGGACCGCGGCGACCGGTCCCGTCACGGCGGGCACGGCGGCCGGCCGGAGAACGGTCCCGGTCACCTCGGCATCCGTCCCCCTCACCCGCCACCGGCGAACGAACGACACGGCCCGATCCCTGAAAGGCGAACACTCCATGACCCCAGCGACACCGCGCTTCCGACTCGGTTTCCTCACCCACGTCCAGGGCCGCGGCGACGACCCGGCCCGGACGTACCGCGACGCGCAGGAGCTCTTCGTCGTCGCCGACGAACTCGGCTTCGACACCGGCTGGGTCGCCCAGCATCATGTGCCGGCCGGCGGTGGCGGCCTCTCCTCGCCGTGGACGTTCCTCGCGCACGCCGCCGCGCGCACCACCCGGATCCGGCTCGGCACCGCCATCACCGTCCTCCCCCTGGAGGACCCGGTCCGGCTCGCCGAGGACATCGCCGTCGTCGACACCCTCAGCGGCGGGCGGGTCGAGATCGGCGTGGGCAGCGGCTACAGCGACACGGAGTACGCCGCGTTCGGCCAGGACATCACCCGCAAGCGCGAGTTGACCAGCGAGAAGCTGAGCGTGCTGCGCCGGGCGCTGAGCGGCGAGGAGGTCCGCGCACCCGGTTTCCGCGTCCAGCCGGCGCCCGGCGACTTCACGGACCGGATCTGGCAGGGGGTCTTCAGCGGCCCCGGCGCCCGGCACGCCGCCGCCGGCGGGGCGAACCTCCTGCTGAACCGCGCCGCGTACGGCTTCGACGCCCCCACCGACGAGGTGCAGCGCCCCTGGGCGGACGCGTTCCTCGACGCCTGGGACCGGCCGCGCCGTCCACGCGTCGGGCTGTCCCGGTTCGTGTTCCCCGCGAAGGACAGGCGCACGGCTCTTCGGCAGATCGGCGACGACGTCCACCGGGCCGCCCTCCGCCTCGGGGAGAGCGGTGCCTTCCCGAAGGACCTGGACGTGGACGGGGCGCTGCGCCGCTTCCACTCGTTCTACGGCCATCCCGACGAGATCACCGCCGCGCTCCGCGAGGAGCGGGTGCTGCCGGTCGTGACCGACCTGATCACCCAGTTCAACCCCGCCGTTCCCGACCACGACGCCGCGATCCGTGCCCTTGAGCTCATCGCGACCGAAGTGGCGCCCGCCCTGGGCTGGAAGCCGGCGACCGTGCCCGACCTCGCAGGAGCGTGAGATGACCCAGTACACCGACCACTACGGTCCCGAAGGCCTCCGGACCCGCGGCACGGTCGTCGTGGTGCCCGGCCGGGGTGAGAGCCGGGCCGCCTACGCCCGGTTCGGCAGGCGGCTCGCGGCCGACGCCTACCGAGTCCGCGTCGTCGACACCCCGCGGATCGACGCCGGCGACCTGAGCGGCTCGCTGGCGCGGTTCGGCGCCGGGCTCGCCGCGGCCGTGGAGGACGCCGCGGCCGAGGACGGGGTGGTCCGACCTGTCGTCCTCGTCGGAGCCGACAGCGGCGCGGCCGCCGTCGCCGCGCTCCTCGGCCGGGAGGAGCCGTCCGTCGTCCCGTTCCCGGAGGCCGTCGTCCTCGCGGGTCTGCCGGGACGCGGCGCCGGCGACGGCGCCCCGGTGCGGAACGGCGTCGCAGGGGGTGCGGGGGGAGCGTCGTGGGACGACGAACTCGATGTCCGGACCTTCTGCCCGGCCCACCGAGGAGTCCTCACCGAGGACTCCGGGACACAGCGCGGGGCGCTCGGCATCGCGGTGCCGGACGCGCTCCTCGACGCGGCCCACCACGGCGCCATCGCCGTCCCCACGCTCATCCTCGTCGGCGACGCCGATCCGCTCGCGGACCGCGACGCTCTCGCCCGTACCGCGAAGTCCCTGTCGCACTCCCGTCTGGCGGTGGTCCGTGACGCCCACCACGACGTCCTCAACGACCTGCAGCACCGCTCGGTGGCGGCCGAGGTCGTCACGTTCCTGGAGACGGTCCGCGACGCACTGGTGCCCGTCGTCGCGGTGGAGTCGAGCACGTGGTGACGGCCGGCTCCGCCGGTGACCGCCACCGGTGGCCCGCCACCACGACCCCACGCCGTGCCGCGCGGCCCGGCCACCTCATCGGGCGGCCCGGTTCCGCCACCCCGACCCGCCGAGAGGAAACGACATGACCGCCCCTGCGCACCACGACGCGCCTCCGTCGCCGGTGACTCCCGACAGCGCGGACCTTCTCCGCGACACGCTGCGCCGGCACGCGGCCGGGGTCACGGTGATCACCTTCCCGGGCCCCGCCGGCTTCACCGCCACCTCGTTCACCTCCGTCTCGCTGCGCCCGGCCCTGGTGTCGTTCTACGTCGGCGTCGACGCCTCCAGCGCCCCCGCCGCTCGCCGCGCGGAACGGTTCGCGGTCCATGTGCTCGGCGCGGCCGACGCCGGTCTGGCGAGCCGGTTCGCCCGCAGCGGTGTGGACCGTTTCGCCGGTGTGCCGTGGCGGGCCCAGGCGGACGGTCTGCCCGTGCTCGACGGTGTCACCGCGTGGCTCTCCGCCCGGATCACGCTCCGTCAGACCGTCGGCGACCACCTGCTGGTCGTCGGCGAGATCGACGCGGGCGCGACCGCCGCGGAGACCTCGGCACTCGTGCACCACAACGGATCGTTCGCCTCGGCGCACCCCCTGGCATGACCTCCGTCCCGGCGGCTTTCCCGCGGGTGGCCGGCGCCCGTGCCGCCGGCCACCCGCGGGTCAGGCCGCGAATCCGCCGTCCACGGCGATGGTGGCACCGGTGACGTACCGGCCCGCGTCGCCCGCGAGGTGGGACACGGTCGCGGCGACGTCCGACGGCTGCCCGTAGTGCCCGAGCGCGGTGAGACCCTTCTGTGTGTCGGCGCCCGGACCGTCGGAGGGGTTCATGTCCGTCTCCGTCGGGCCGGGGTGGACCAGGTTGGCGGTGATGCCCCGCGGGCCCAGCTCGCGGGCCAGTGATCTGGTGAGGCCGACCAGCGCGGTCTTGCTCGTGGCGTACAGGGATCCGCCGGGAAAGGCGACCCGCTCGGCCATGCAACTGCCGATGTTGATGATCCGGCCGCCCCCGGTCATGTACCGGACCGCCGCCTGGGACGCGACGAACGGCGCCCGCACGTTGACGTGCAGGACCCGGTCGATGTCCTCCAGCGACAGGTCCTCGACGGGCCCCAGCACCCCGATCCCCGCGTTGTTGACCACGATGTCGAGCCGTCCGAACTCCGCGGCGACCCGGTCCACCGCCTCGCGCACCGCCGCCGGGTCCGCACCGTCGGCCCGGACGGCCCCGGCCCGGCGGCCCATGGCCCTGATCCGGTCGGCCACCTCCGCCGCGCGGTCCGCGCTGTCCCGGTAGGTCAGGGCGACATCGGCGCCGTCCTCGGCCAGCCTGAGCGCCACGGCCTCACCGATACCCCGGCTCCCGCCCGTCACGATGGCCACCTTGCCTGCAAGCGTCCCCGTCATGTCCTCACTCAACTCCGTTTCACGTCGGCTGACTTGTCGATGCTCTCCCGCCGACTCCGAGGAGTCCGGCGGCATTCCGACGTCGTGCTCGGGGCATCACAAGGACGTACGGCACCACCGCGTGGAGTTCAGGTCCCCGCCAGGGGGCGTGCCTCCCCGCGCGCGCTCCTCGTCGACGGGCGTCACGACGCCGGCCGCCGCCTGGGCGGGCGTCGCCTCGGCGGGCGTCATCGCTCGGCGAACCGGGGCCGCCGTGGCTGCGTCAGGAGCTGTGACCATGCCCGACGACGTACGCCCGGGGGCCCCGCACGGTCGGCGGTCTGCCCGGCACCACGTCCTCACCGGGTCGACCACCCCCTCCGTCCGGACCGGGTCGGCGGGTACGCACGCGGGTCGGAGGGGGTGTGCCCGATCATGGAAAACACCGGCAGTGAGAAGATGGCCCGGTGGTGCCCGTATCCGCGTGGCGCCGCCCACCGCTGTCCCGCCCGGTCACAGCCGCCGGGAAGCGGTCCGGCCCGGGGGGAGAACGCATGATGGGGGAAGGCAGGCGTATGCGGCAGGCAGGGGTCCTCGACGTGGGGTGCCACAGCGCGCTGCTGACGGTGGCGCGGCGACCGAAGGGCGGGACGCTGGAACCCGTGCTGTCCCGGAAGGTGCGGCTGCGGCTGCACCAGAGCCTGGGCCCCGACGGGCGGCTGCGCGAGTCGGGGGTCAGGAGTGTGCAGCGCGCGGTGACGGAGGCCGCGTCGGCGGACCCCCAGCAGCGGCTGCCCGAGGTCTTCGCGTTCGCCACGTCCGTCATCCGGGACGCGCCCAACCGCGACGAGGTCATCGACCGGGTGGCCCACGCCACCGGCATCCGCCTGCGGGTGCTGCCCGGCGAGGAGGAGGCACGGCTGGCGTACGCGGCGGCCCGCAGATGGGCGGCGCCCACGGGCGGCCCCCTGCTCGTCCTGGACATCGGCGGCGGCACCCTGGAGATCGCCTCCGGTACCGCGGCCCAGCCCCGTACCGTGCTGTCGCTGCCGCTGGGAGCCCGGACCGTCACCCGTGAGTGGCTTCCCGGCGGCACCGCGCCCTCCAAGCGCCGGCTGGCCGAGCTGCGACGGCATCTGCGGGACTCCCTGAGCACGCTCCCCGACCTGCCGCAGGCGGAGCCGGGCGGACAGGTGCTGGCGTGTTCCAAGACCTTCACCCAGCTGTCCCGGCTCGCCGCCGCCGGGAAGAACCGGCCGCCCCGTACGCCGCAGCGCCTGACACTGCCCGCGCTGCGGACGACGGTTCCGCTGCTGGCCGCCTCGACCCCGAAGCGACGGGGCCGGCTGCCCGGCATCTCCCCGCACCGCGCCGAGCAGTCGCTGGCCGGGGCCCTGATCGCCGAGGCCCTCATGGAGACCTGTGGGGTCGAAAGCGTCACCATCTGCCCCTGGTCCACCCGGGAGGGACTGCTCCTGGAACGCCTCGGGGGCGCCCGCACCGACTGACGCGGGGCTGTGGGCGCCCTCGCCCGGTGAGGAGCCGAGCGGCGACGCCGGAGCGTGGCCGGCTGTCGCGGCTCCGCGCGGACCGCGGTCGTCGCGGACGCCCGCATCCACCCGCGACGGTGCCGATCACGCCCGTGCACCGCCGGGCCGGTCCTGCTCGGTGTGCCCGTTCGCCGTGGTCCTCGCCTTCGTCCCTGTCTTCGCCCTCGTCCGCCCCTCCGCGCTCGCCCTCGCCGCCGCCTCCGTCGCTGCTTTCGCCCTCGCCTCCGCCTCCGCGTGGCGTTCCGCCCGGGACAGCCGTCAGACTTGCTGAGGCGGACTGCCTCGGCGACGGGAGGTGCGGCGCGTGCGAAGACCGGGCCGTGTCACCCTCGGGCGCGCCACGCTCTGGCTGCGGACCCACGATCCCGGGCTGGCGGCCACCCGTCGCGCCGCTCGCACCGCGATCGTGATGCCCGCCCTCTTCGCCCTGTGCGGCCAGGTGATCGGCTCGCCCGTGACGGCGACCTTCGCGGCGTTCGGTGCGTTCTCGATGCTCCTGCTCGTGGACTTCACCGGGCCCATGGTGCAGCGGCTCCAGGCGCACGCGGGGCTCGCGGTGTCCTGGGCCGTCCTCATCTGCCTGGGCACGCTGGTCGCCCACCGGATCTGGCTCGCGGTCGCCGTCATGATGGTGATCGGCTTCCTGGTGCTCTTCGCGGGCGCCATCAGCTCGGTCCTCGCGGGCGCGTCCACCGCATTGCTGCTGGCCTTCGTCCTCCCCGTGACCTCGCCCGCCCCGCTGTCCCAGCTCCCCGACCGGCTCGCCGGTGCGGGGCTGGCCGCGGCCGCGGCCATGCTCGCCGTCTCCCTGCTGTGGCCCCGGCCCACCGCGGACCCGCTCAGCGCGCCCGCGGCGCGGGTCTGCCGCGCCGCGGCGGAGCAGCTGCGGGCCGACGCGTCCTGGCTGGCCGGCGACCCGGACACACCGAGCACCACCCGGTGCAGGATCACCGCCCATCTGGCTGCCGGCGCCGCCGCCGACCTCCGCGGCGTCTTCGACACCACGCCCTACCGGCCCACCGGTCTGTCCACCGGTTCACGTGCCATCGTCCGTCTGGTCGACGAGCTGACCTGGCTCAGCGGCATCCTCGCCGACAGCGCGCCCCCTCTCGCCGAGCGCCCGGCGTGCGACGCCGACGCCCACGCGGTACGGCGGGCCGCCGCACGTGTCCTGGACAAGGCGGCCGATCTGCTCGACGCCCCGATGAACTCCCCGGACGCGCTGCGCGCCGCCTCGGACGACCTGGTGGCGGCCATGGCCGCCATGGAGCGCGACGCCACCGGCAGGCTGAGCGGGCACCACGCGGGAACGGCGACACCGTCCCAGGTCCATCCGGTCATCGGCATGCTGGATCTGTCGTTCCGCGCGCAGGAGCTGGGGTTCGCGACGCTGCAGATCGCGAACAACGTGGATCTGGCCGCGTCGGCGGAGCGGCGCAGCTGGCACGACCGGCTGCTCGGCCGCGAGCCCGGCACCCTCACCGAACCGCTGGTCTCGGCGCGCGACCGGGCCGCCACGCACCTCCGGCCGCAGTCCGTCTGGCTGCACAACAGTGTCCGGGGCGCGCTCGGCCTCGGCATCGCGGTCGCCCTCGCCAACCTGACCAGCCTCCAGCACTCGTTCTGGATCCTGCTGGGCACCCTGTCGGTGCTGCGCTCGAACGCCCTCAACACCGGCCAGAACGCGATGCGCGCCGTGCTGGGCACCCTCGCGGGTTCGGTCATCGGAGCCGGGTTGCTGCAGCTCATCGGCCACCACAGCACCGTGCTGTGGGTCCTGCTGCCTCTCGCCGTGCTCATCGCCGGCATCGCCCCCGCCGCGATCTCCTTCGCGGCGGGCCAGGCCGCCTTCACCGTCACCGTCGTCGTCCTGTTCAACATCGGCCAGAACCCCGACTGGCACATCGTCCTGCTGCGCATCCAGGACGTCGCCGTCGGCTGCGGCGTGAGCGTGCTGATGGCCCTGTTCCTCTGGCCACGCGGCGCCACGGCCGCCGTCGACCGCGCTCTCGCCGAGGCGTACACCGACAGCGCCCGCTATCTGGCCGGAACGGTGGCGTACGCCGTGGGCCGGTGCGGGTCCGGCCCGGCGCCCACGGCCGGCCCTCCCCTGGACGAAGGCCGTGCGGCGGCCGCCTCCGCGCGGCGGCTCGACGACGCGTTCCGCAGCTACCTCGCCGAACGCGGCGCCAAACCGGTACCCCTCGCCGACATGACGACCCTGGTCACCGGCATCGTAGGGCTGCGCCTCGCCGGGGACGCCGTCCTGGAACTCTGGCAACGCGCCGACGACGGGGACGCGGGTACCGACCGGGCCGAGGCGCGCCTCGTGATCCTGGGCGCCGCCGGCCATGTGGCGGGCTGGTACGGGGATCTGGCCGCCGCGCTGGGCCGGGCCGCTCCCGTCCCGGAGCCGCTCCCCCGCGACCCCACGGCCGAGGGGCGGCTCGTCGAGTCCCTGCGCCCCGACCTGGCCGACGAACGGGGGCGGCCCAGCGCGACGGCCGTCCGCATCATCTGGACCGCCGACCACCTCGATGTCGCCCGCCGGCTCCAACCGAACCTGGCGGCCGCGGCGGGCCCGCACCGTACGTCCTGACCGACGGTCCGGGTTGAACCGCCCCACCGCGTGGTCGCCCACGCCGGGACCCTGTCCCCGCGCCCGGCAAGCGGCGGACACCGCTCGTACGGTGGCGGGGACAGGCGAGTCGAGCGTCTCGGACGGTCGGGTGGACGGGGGCGGGCCCCGGGCCGTCGGAGGCGAGGGCGTTCACCGGCGGCAGTCCCCGGGACGTCGAAACCGTCAAGGCATTCACCGGGGCCCCCTCGCGGGCCGCCCAGGATCAGCGCGGCGCCCCGCGTCACGCGACGCGTCCGTGCCACTGACGATCCGTCACCACCGCACGTACGCAGGCCACTCAGCCCGGGCAGAGGGTGGCGACCGCGGTACGGCGCAGCGCGTCCTCGGCCCGGTCCCAGGGCCAGCCGTTCTCGACCACCAGCGTGCGCCAGCCGGTGGGGCCGAACCAGAACCACAGCAGATCCGCCGTCTCGTCCACCGGGCCGGGAGGCGGCGGGCTCAGGGTGTGCAGGTGGCGGGCGGCGGCGCGCAGCGCGAGCCGGTAGTCGGCGGTGGCGCGCTCCCACAGCGCCTCACCGTTCTCGTGGACGGGCAGCGCCTTGCGGATCGCCTCGTGCACCGTGAACTGCTCCTCGTTGCCGAGGCGCGTACCGCGCGCCAGCGCCTCCAGCACCGCCTCGGGTGTCCGCAGGGCGAGCACCTGCCGCATGGCCTGCTCGTAACCGGAGTCGGCCACGCCCCGGTCGACGATCCGGTCCAGGATGTCGCTCTTGCTGCCGACACTCGCGAAGACGGTCTTCGCGGCGACACCGGCCGCGGTCGCGATGTCCGCGACGGTCACCCGCCCGTAGCCACGTCCGGCGAACAGTTCGGCGGCGCGCCGCAGGATCAGCGCGCGGGTCCGCGCGGCGGCCTGCTCCCGCAGTGGAGAGACATAGGGGCGTTTGGAGGGCATTCGGACATCCTAGTCAGGGTCAGGACACGGTTTCCCTATTCATTAGGTCCCCTGTAACCTCAATATTCGCTCGGCGGACACACCCGGCGCGGACCGCGCGCCGCCTCCGGCCCCGGGCCGACTGACGTCGCCGCACAGATCGCACAGCCGGTGAGAACCGGCGAAAGGTACGGACGCAATGGGCATGGACACCACGGGCCTGGCCCGCGGGCTCTTCCGCATCCTCGAGACCGGGGACCCGGCACTGGCCGCCGAGGTGGTGGGCGAGGACTTCCACAACCGCGAGGCGGCGGTGGCACCCCCCGCCTGCTCGATCCCCGGACCGGCGGGGGTCCTCGCCTCCAGCGCGTGGATGCGGTCGGCCTTCAGTGACCTGCGTTTCCCCGTGATCGGCACCGCCGGGAACGACGAGCAGGTCTGGGTACGGCTGCGTATGCGGGGCCGCCACACGGGCGCGTTCGTCCGTTTCCGCGACGGTGCCCTCGACCAGGCGATACCTCCCACCGGACGCGAGATCAACTTCGAACAGATCCACGTGCTCGACCTGCGGGACGGCAAGGTGGTCGGACACGAGGCGGTACGGGACGACATCACCATGCTCGGACAGCTCGGCGTCTTCCCGCCGGCCCCGGCCACCGCCCTGCGCATGGTCGGCTGGAAGGTGACCGGGCGCGCCGCACGCGCGGCCGCCGACGTCACGGCACGGGCGGCAGAGGCAGCGGCGGCCCGGCAGCCGGAAGAGCCGGCCGGGAGCCGCTGAGCCGGACACGTCCTGAGCGACGGCGTCCGCCGGAGTTCTCCACCGGCCTCGGCCGAACGGCGCGAGAGAAGGAGAACGGGTCGGGCCCGCCCCGGGGGGACCGGGCCCGACCCGCCGCGCGTCATCGTCCGCCGTCGTCCAGGGCACCGGCTCAGACGGACGCTCAGACGGACGCCAGGTGCTCCTTGAAGAAGCTCGCCAGCTTCGCCACGGCGGTCGGCACATACGCGTCCTTGTCGTACAGGTCGATGTGCGTGGCGCCCTCCACCCAGAAGAGCTCCTTCGGCTCCCGCGCCTTCTCGACGGCCTCACGGCTGAAGTAGGCGGTGTCCGCCTCGGTTCCGGCGATCATCAGGAGCGGTCGTGGCGCGATGAGATGGACGAGGTCGAACGAGGAGTACTGCGCCATCTGGTCCACGCTGCGGAACAGATACCGGTTGGCCGAGTTCGGGTGCCGGGCGCGCGAAGTACGGTAGTAGTCGGTTCCCTCCCTGTACAGCGTGGGCGCGCCCTCGGCCTCTTGGGGCGTCTCGGGCACCACGGGGTCGTACCGGAGGACGCCGTCCGCCGCTTCGGCGGTACGGGCCCGGGCCGAGGCCTCCAGCATGCCGGCGAGCACTTGGGGGTCCTGCCCGCCGCCCAGCCCCTCGCGGAAGAGGGCGCCGATGTCCGCGGCGCTGACGGTGGCCACCGCCCTGATCCGGTGGTCGGTCGTCGCCGCGAAGGGTACGTATCCGCCGGAGGCGCAGATGCCCAGCGCGCCGATACGTTCCGGGTCGACCTGCTCGCACGTGCTCAGGTAGGTCACGGCGCTCCTGATGTCCTCCGCCCGCGCGAACGGGTTCTCCAGGCCCCGCGGCTCTCCCTCGCTGTCGCCCTGGTGGGCGGTGTCGAAGGCCAGCGCGACGAAGCCCTCCGCGGCCAGCTTCTCCGCGTACAGACCGGCCGTCTGCTCCTTCACCCCGCCGAAGGGATGCGAGGTGACCACGGCGGGCCGGCGGTCCCCCTCGGTGTGATCCTCGGGGAGGAAGAGGTTCCCCGCGAGGGAAAGTCCGTTGCTCTTGAATGTCACGGAAACAGACTGCATACCGATCTCTCTCCTTGTTCTCCGACGCCTGGCGCTATACCGGCGTCACGTTCCACTGATTTCCGTCGTCCACACTCACACCGCGAGCGGGGAGGAACAAGGGTGAGGTATTTCCGGGGAATTCCCCTTCCTGGGTAGAATTCTTCCCCCTCACAGAACGCCGGTCGCCTGCGACACTGAACCCATGGGTAGAGCAGACGCACAGCGCAACGAGCTCGGCGAGTTCCTCAAGGCCCGGCGCGCCGAGCTCACCCCCGGCCAGGTGGGCCTCCCGGACTCCGGAGCCCCACGGCGGGTGCCGGGGCTGCGCCGGGAGGAGGTGGCCCAGCTGGCGGCGATCAGCGCCGACTACTACACCCGTCTGGAGCAGGGCCGTTTCCAGGCGTCGGCACCCGTACTGACCGCGCTGGCGCGGGCCCTGCGGCTCGACGAGGACCAGACCGCCTACGTTCGCGGGCTCGTCGCCGAGCGAAAGGGTCGGGCCCCGCGACAGGCTCCCCAGCCGGTCCGCCCGCAGCTGCAGCGCGTGCTGGACCAGCTCACCGACGCCCCGGCCATGGTCCTCGGACGCCATATGGACATTCTGGCCTGGAATTCACTCGCCGCCGCCCTCATCACGGATTTCACCGCTCTGCCACGACAGGAACGGAATTACCTGCGACTTGCATTCGTCGATCCCGACGTCCGCCGCCTCTTCACCGACTGGGAGACGACGGCCCGTACCTGTGTGGCCTACCTCAGAATGGACGCCGCGCATCATCCGGACGACCCCCGACTGGCCGCCCTCGTCGGCGAACTCTCGGTCAAGGACCCGGACTTCCGGAAATGGTGGGCCGCGCACGACGTGGCGCACAAGACGTGCGGCACCAAGACACTGGACCACCCCGTCGTAGGAGCCCTCACCGTCGACTGGGAGATGCTCGGCTGCACCACCGACCCCGACCAGCAGCTCATGGTCATGACCGCGGCCGCCGGATCCGACTCCCAGGAGGCACTCCACTTCCTCGCGTCCTGGTCGGGGCCCGCGCCGTCCCGTCGACAGAACCAGACGAGCTGACGGGCCGCCCGCCCCTCACCTCCCAGAGCCGCCGCCGCGCCCGCCCGGACACCGAACGGCCTCAAGCCACACCCACACCGACACCGAGGCGGCGACGGCGAGGCCCGTTCCGGGATGCGGCAGGATGAGGTCATGAGCGTAGTCAAGATCAACGTACTGACCGTCCCCGCCGAGCAGCGCGAGACGCTGGAGAAGCGCTTCGCCTCCCGGGCTCACGCCGTGGAGAACTCCGACGGCTTCGAGTGGTTCGAACTCCTCCGCCCGGTCGAGGGCACCGAAAGCTACCTCGTCTACACCCGCTGGCGCGACGAGGCGTCCTTCCAGGCCTGGATGGAGGGCCCCATGAAGGCGGCCCACCAGGGCGCGGGCGAGAGCGGTGAGCGCCCCAGGCCCGCCGCCGCCGGGTCCACGCTGTGGTCCTTCGACGTCGTGCAGCAGGCGGCGCCGAAGACCGCGTAGCAGGACCCCGGCACCCGGCACCGCAGCCGGTCGTTGACTCAGTGCCTCGGAAACACAGTGCCTCGGAAGCACAGCGACTCGGTGACTCGGCAAGTGACACGGGCCGGCGGCCGGCGGGTTCCGCGCCGGCCGCCGGTGGCGTCCGTCCGGCCTCCGTCAAGTCGACCCCGGTGGTTTGATCCACCCCAGCGACCGCTCGACGGCCCGCTGCCAGTTGTCGTACTCCGCGTCACGGCGCTCGGGGTCCATGTCCGGCAGCCACTGGCCCGCCCGGTGCCAGTTGCGGCGCAGGATCTCCAGGTCCGGCCAGTACTCGGCGGCCAGGCCCGCGGCGTAGGCGGCGCCGAGCGAGACCGTCTCGGCCACCATGGGCCGCACCACGGGCACGTCGAGCACGTCGGCCACGAACTGCATGAGCAGGTTGTCCGCGGTCATACCGCCGTCGACCTTGAGCTGCTTCAGGGCCACCGAGGAGTCGGCGTTCATGGCGTCGACGACCTCCCGCGTCTGCCAGCCGGTGGCCTCCAGGACGGCCCGCGCCAGATGCCCCCTGGTGATGTACGAGGTGAGACCGACGATGACCCCGCGCGCGTCGCTGCGCCAGCGGGGTGCGAACAGACCGGAGAAGGCGGGGACGATGTAGCACCCGCCGTTGTCCTCGACCGTCCGCGCGAGGGTCTCGATCTCGGGCGCGCTGCTGATCAGTCCCAGTCGGTCACGGAACCACTGGACCAGTGAGCCGGTGACCGCGATCGAACCCTCCAGCGCGTAGACCGGAGGCTCGTCCCCGATCTTGTAGGCCACGGTCGTGAGGAGTCCGTGCCGCGACCGCACGACGTCGGTTCCGGTGTTGAGCAGCAGGAAGCTGCCCGTTCCGTAGGTGCACTTCGCCTCGCCCGGCGAGAAACAGGTCTGGCCGAACAGGGCGGCCTGCTGGTCACCGAGAGCGGCCGTGATACGGACGCCGGGGAGCAGTGAGCGGGCCTCGCCGTAGTTCTCCGCGGAGGACCGGATCTCCGGGAGCATGGGGCGCGGAACCCCGAAGAACGCCAGCAGCTCGTCGTCCCACTCCAGCGTGCGGATGTTCATCAGCATGGTGCGGCTGGCGTTCGTCGCGTCCGTCATGTGCAGGCCGCCGTCCACGCCTCCGGTGAGGTTCCAGATCAGCCAGCTCTCCATCGTGCCGAACAGCACCTCACCGTCCTCGGCGCGCCGTTCCAGCCCGTTGACATGGTCGAACAGCCAGCGGATCCGCAGCGCGGAGAAGTAGGTCGAGGGGGGCAGACCGCAGCGCTCGAGGAAGAAGTCGTCTCCGGGGTCGCTTCTGAGGTCGTCGACGAGCGGCGCGGTACGGGTGTCCTGCCAGACGATCGCCCTGCCCACCGGGACGCCCGTCCGCCGGTCCCAGACCACCGTCGTCTCCCGCTGGTTCGCGAGACCGATGGCGGCCACCTCCGCCGCGACACCCTCGTCGGACAGCGCCTCCGGGACGATGCGCCGCAGGTTGCGCCAGATCTCGACGGCGTCGTGCTCGACCCAGCCGGGGCGGGGGAAGTGCTGCTGGTGCTCGCGCTGGGCGACCGACACCAACCGCCCGTGGTGGTCGAACAGGATGCATCGGGTGGAGTTGGTGCCCTGGTCGATGGACATTACGTACCGTTCAACCATGATCGGGTTCTGCCTTCCGATGTGTCGGTCAGGCGGTGGTGTCACCAGCGAGCTGCCCCCAGCTCCCTGGAGACGGCCCGTGCGGCCTCCCGGAGAAGGGTGACCAGCCTCGGCCGGGGACGGCCGTGACCGTCGCAGATCCTCTCGACCGGGCCGGACAGGCCGATCGCGCCGACCACGAGTCCGCCGTGCCCCCGGATCGGCGACGCGATGCCCGCCTCACCCATGCTCATCTCCTGGACCTCGGAGCCCCAGCCCAGGTCCCGGATCTCGGCCAGTGCCCGGGTGAGCCTCTCCGGGGTGACCAGGGTGTGCCGGGTGTACGCCTCGAGACCGGCTTCCAGGACCGGTTCGACGGTCACCGCTCCGAAGGCCAGCAGCACCTTGCCGAGCGAGGAGGCGTGCAGCGGCAGCAGCGCGCCCACGTCCAGGGTCTGGAGCGTGTCGTCCGGCCGGAACACGTGGTGGACGACGAGCACCATGCCTTCCAGGGGCGTGCCCAGGCGGACCGACTCCCCGCTGCGGGCGGCCAGCGCGTCGGCCCAGTTGATGGAGCGCGACCTCAGCTCGTTGATGTCGAGGTAACTGGTGCCGAGGTGCAGCAGAGCGGCTCCGAGCTGGTACTTCCCGGTCTCCGCGTCCTGTTCCACGAAGTCCACGTGCTGGAGTGTGCGCAGGATGCCGTGGGCGGTGCCCTTGGCCAGCCCGAGCGAGGCCGCCACCTCGCCCAGCCCTAGTCGGCGAGGCTCACCGGCGAGCAGACGCAAGATCGCAGCCGCCCGTTCGATGGACTGGACTGGGCCGGCCATGATCCGAGCCTATTACCGCTGTGGAGGGTCCGCTTGACGTGCCGGGGAGACGGTTCGGAGCCGCACCGGATCGGGCGTTCGGTAATGCCGACCGCCGTTCATTGACCCACCTCATTTCGGTCCTTAACGTGCGATGAGGCCCGGCAACGCGCTGAGGTTCCGGCCACCGGCCGACAGCGCTCACCCCGGAGGAGAAGAGATGGCGCTACAGCTCAACACGGGGCTTCGGGATACAAGGCTTCGAGAGGCAGTCGAGTACGTCTTCCCGCTGCCGCCCGTCGCCGGGGCCGTCTCGGCCGTCCGCCGACGCGCGGGCACGGTCCTCACCGACTGGAGCGTCTGTCCGGGGATCTTCGAGGACGCGCTGCTGGTGGTCTCGGAACTCCTCACCAACGCGATCGTGCACGCCCTCCCCCCGGCGGAGCTGCGGCTGTCCTGGATCCGGGAGGCCGGACTCGACACCCTGCGCGTCGAGGTCACCGACGCGGGACCCGCGCGCGCCGCGGGGCAGGACCTCGAGGGGATCGACCCCGACGAGCACGGCCGCGGCGAGGAGATCGTCAAGGCCCTGGCGACCCGGTACGGGATCCGGTTCCACCCCGGTGGAGTGACCCGGTGGGCCGATCTCGTCGCGGAGTGAACAGGAGCGGGCGTACGTGAGAGCGCGCGGCCCGGGGCCCGCGCCCAT
This sequence comes from Streptomyces fagopyri, assembly GCF_009498275.1. NCBI lineage: Bacteria > Bacillati > Actinomycetota > Actinomycetes > Kitasatosporales > Streptomycetaceae > Streptomyces > Streptomyces fagopyri. The sequence continues at coordinate 848,410 of NZ_CP045643.1, forward strand.
GGATTACCCGTGACCGGCCTCCGACGACGGTGTCGCGCCTCCGACCCGGCGGCTCGATCGACGGTTCCGCCGACGGCGTAGCGCCCCTCGGCCGACGACTCCGCCGACGGCGTCACCACCGCCCTCAGCCGACGGCCCCGCCCACCGCGCACCCGTCACCCGACACCTTCACGCACTTCACGCACTTCACGCACAGGGGAAGGATCGCGCCCGGCGTCACACGGCCGCGCGGTCGGAACGGTCAGAAACGGTTCGAGCCCACACCCGTGGGACGGCGGACCACCAGATCCGAAGCACCCCGATCCGACACCCGCGCGCCCGACACGGCCGGACCGATCGCGGCCGGACCGGACGTGCGGTTCACGCCCGGCGCGAGCTGAGCGGGCGCGGCCGAAGCCGGGGCCGCCTGAGCCGGCGCGGCGGAAACGGACGCGGTCGAAGCCGGGGACGTCGCGGCAGAGGTGGACGCGGTCCGAGCGGTCACGGCCGAGGCGGAAGAGGCCGAGGCGGAGGAGGCCGAGGCGGAGGTGGCCGAGGCGGAGGTGGCCGGATCCGGCGCGGCCCGCCCGGCGGTCACCGTCCGGGAAGCGGCCGGCTTGCGCAGCAGGAGCAGCGCGGCGTCATCGTGCAGTCGGCCGCCCACGTACGTCAGCAGCTCGTCGTGGAGCGCGTCGAGGGTGCGCGCGGGCTCGTCGGACACGTGACGCGCCAGCCCTTCGGCCAGCGGATAGAACTCACGATCGTGGTTGCGGGCCTCGGTGACCCCGTCGGTGTAGAGCAGCAGCTGATCCCCGTCGGCGAAGGGCAGCACCTGGAGACTGGGGACCTCGCCCGACAGGGCGCGCAGCCCGAGGGGCGGGGCGGGGTGGGTGGGTTCCACCGGTACGACGTCACCGGACGCCCGTACCAGCAGCGGAGGAGCGTGCCCGCAGTTGACGACCTCCAGATGCCCCGCCCGCCCGTATCCCGCGACCACCGCGGTGACGAAGTCGTCGCCGCCGAGGTTGCGCGCCAGGCTCCGCTCGATCCTGGCGACGACGTCGAGCAGATCAGGCTCGTCGTAGGCGGCCTCGCGGAAGACACCGAGCACGAGCGCGGCGGTTCCCACGGCCGGCAGTCCCTTGCCGCGCACGTCGCCGACGATCAGCCTGACGCCGTACGGGGTGGACACCAGGGCGTAGAGGTCTCCGCCGATCCGGGCCTCCGCCGCGGCGGCGCTGTAGCGGACCGCGACCCGGAAGGGGCCGACGGTCTCCGGTATCGGTGTGAGCAGCGCGTGCTGCGCGGCCTCCGCGACCGAACGGACGGCGGCGAGCACCCGCTCGCGCCGTCCCCGCAGCGAGCTGGCCAGGGCACTCGCCAGGGTGACGGCCGCCAGCGCGGACAGTACGGCCGCCAGTTCGCTGGAGGGCACACCGTCCCTGATGCCGAGCCGCACGCCCAGTACGGCCGCGAGGACACCTGTGCAGAGCACTCCGCGCGGCCCGTTCGTCGTGGCGGCCAGCGCGGGAGCGGCCGCGAGCAGGGACAGCCAGATCATGCCGGCTCCGCCGACGAGGTCGACCAGCACGATGAGGGAGACGAAAAGCAGGGGCAGTACGGGTACTCCGGCGGCGAGCTGGGCGGTGGCGCGCCGCTGGGCGAATGCCCTGAGGGGCGCGACCCGCTCCCTGATCGGCCTCGACGGCCTGTGGGTGTCGGCATCGTCTCGGGCCTGACTCATGTTTCGTCCGCAGTCCTCACCTGTATGCCGGATCGCATTCCCGGTATGTCCGTTTCATCCAGGAAACGCGTTCCGCTCGGGCCCCACAAGGACACGGATTTCAGATAGTGAGAGAGAGGCTCCTGCTGATGCGGTTTGCGGTCGGGAGGAGCCGTGCGGCGACGTCCCCGAGCCGGGAGACGCGCTCCGCGGGCAGCGAGACGCCGAGCGAGCCCAGGGTGTCCCCGCAGTACACGGGCACGGCGACACAGACCGTGCCGAGGGCGTACTCCTCCAGGTCCGTGACGGCCGGAGCCACGGGTGAGGAGTCGATCCGCCGCAGCAGCTCCGAGGAGCTGGTCACGGTCCGCGGGGTGAGGTCGGCGAGGGAGTGCCGGGAGAGGTAGTCGTTGCGGCCGGCGTCGTCCAGTTCCCGCAGCACGGACTTGCCGAGGGCGGTGGCGTGCCCGGCGTCCTCGAATCCCACCCAGAGGTCGACCCGGGGCGCCCGGGGACCGTCGACGATCTCCGCGACCCGGATCTCGCCCTCCTCGTAGAAGGTGAGGTAGGCGGGGGTCGCGAGCTCGTCCCGCAGTGCGGCGAGCGTGGGCCGGATCCGGCTCAGCAGCGTCTGGCCACGAGCGGTGCTGTGCAGTGCCTGGAGCTTGTCACCGAGGATGAAGCCGCCGTCTTCGAGCTTCCGCAGGTATCCGTCGTGCACCAGCGTCCGCAGCAGGTGGTACGCCGTGGCCAGCGGCAGACCGGTCGCCCGCGCCAGCTGCTTCGCCGGAGCGCCGTTCTCGTGCGCGCTCACGGCCTCCAGCAGGCGGAAGGCTCTCTGCACGGACGCGATGAGCGTGGGGCCGTCCTGAGCACCCATACGTCAAGCGTGCGCCGAGTGCGCGGCGCGGGCAACACACCCGCCCGTTCGCGGCCCCGACGACGCGGCGCGGCGCCACGGGCCGTCACCGCGCCCCCGTGGATCACGGGAGAGCTCTCAGGCGCAGGAAGGGCAGAGCCCGCGGTACGTGACCTCGACCTCGGACACCTGGAAGCCGAACCGCTCCACCGCCGGGAGGTCGGCCAGCGGGTCGCCGGTCGGGTGGACGTCCCGGATGGTGCCGCAGTGGGAGCACACCAGGTGCTGGTGGGCGTGGTGGGCGTTGGGGTCGTAGCGCTTGGCGCGGCCGTCCGTCGAGACCTCTATGACCTCACCGAGGGAGACCATCTCGCCCAGGGTGTTGTAGACGGTCGCCCGGGAGATCTCGGGCAGCCGCCGCGCGGCACGGGCGTGCACCTCGTCGGCCGTGAAGTGGACGTGGTCGCCGTCGAGGACCTCCGCGACGACACGCCGCTGGGAGGTCATCCGCCAGCCGCGCGCTCGCAGTCGTTCCAGCAGGTCACTCATATCGGTTCACCTATTCAGGTTCGGCGGGATACCCGAATTTTACCAGTGAACGTCCGGGCTCCTATTGGATACGGGTTTGGCGCGCTTCTTGACTAAGACTCTGTCCATCGTAGGATCGGTTCTGGCGCTGGCCAAGGGACAGGAAGACTCCGGAACGGCATGAGACTGAGAAGTGACGGGACCACCGCCGTGAAGCCGCGCGGTGCCGGCCCCCGGGTGGGTGCCGCCCGCGCCGCACGGCTCGCGGCCGTCCGGGCAGGTGACCGCCCCGGCATCGGGACGGCCGCCACCGGGACGCGCGATCACGTGGGCCTCGCCTCCGCCCGGGCCGCCGGCGAAGACCTCCCCGCCCTCGACGCGACAGGGCCCGTCCGTCCCATCGGACCGGCCGACGCGCCGGCGCCCCGCCCGAACCCGTACGGCGACCACCGCCTCCCGCCCGACGAGGCCCGGGGTCGTCCCCTCGGACCCGTGCCCCGACCGTTGCCCCACCCGCAGTGCCTGAGCACAACGACCCGCCTGGTCCGGAAGGATTCCCATGTCTGAGAACCATGATGCAATCGTCGTAGACGCGAAGACGGAGGGGGAAGGTGGCTGCCCCGTCGCACACGGACGCGCCACGCACCCGACCCAGGGCGGCGGAAACCGCCAGTGGTGGCCCGACCGCCTCAATCTGAAGATCCTCGCCAAGAACCCGGCCGTGGCCAACCCCCTCGGTGAGGAGTTCGACTACGCCGAGGCGTTCAACGGCCTCGACCTCACCGCCGTGAAGCGGGACATCGCCGAGGTGCTGACGGACTCGCAGGACTGGTGGCCGGCCGACTTCGGCAACTACGGCCCGTTCATGATCCGTATGGCCTGGCACAGCGCGGGCACCTACCGCATCAGCGACGGCCGCGGCGGCGCCGGTGCCGGACAGCAGCGCTTCGCGCCGCTCAACAGCTGGCCGGACAACGGCAACCTCGACAAGGCCCGCCGGCTGCTGTGGCCCGTCAAGAAGAAGTACGGGCAGAGCATCTCGTGGGCCGACCTCATGATCCTCACCGGCAATGTCGCCCTGGAGACGATGGGCTTCCAGACGTTCGGCTTCGCCGGCGGCCGCGCGGACGTGTGGGAGCCCGACGAGGACGTCTACTGGGGTCCCGAGACCACCTGGCTGGGCGACGAGCGCTACACCGGCGACCGGGAGCTGGAGAACCCCCTCGGCGCGGTCCAGATGGGCCTCATCTACGTCAACCCCGAGGGCCCGAACGGCACCCCGGACCCGCTGGCCGCGGCCCGCGACATCCGTGAGACGTTCCGCCGGATGGCCATGAACGACGAGGAGACCGTCGCGCTCATCGCGGGCGGCCACACCTTCGGTAAGACCCACGGCGCGGGCCCGGCGGACAGCGTCGGCGCCGACCCCGAGGCCGCCCCGCTCGAGGAGCAGGGCCTCGGCTGGAAGAACTCCTTCGGCACCGGCAAGGGCGGCGACGCCATCACCAGTGGCCTTGAGGGCATCTGGACGAACACCCCCGTCACCTGGGACAACAGCTTCTTCGAGATCCTGTTCGGCTACGAGTGGGAGCTGTTCCAGAGCCCCGCGGGCGCGAACCAGTGGCGGCCGAAGGACGGTGCCGGCGCCACCACCGTCCCCGACGCCCACGACCCGTCGAAGACCCACGCCCCGACGATGCTGACGACCGACCTGTCGCTCCGCGTCGACCCGGCCTACGAGCAGATCTCGCGCCGCTTCCTCGAGAACCCCGACGCGTTCGCCGACGCCTTCGCCCGCGCGTGGTTCAAGCTCACCCACCGTGACATGGGCCCGGTCGTGCGCTACCTCGGTCCCGAGGTGCCGTCCGAGGAGCTGCTGTGGCAGGACCCCCTGCCCGCGGTCACGCACGAGCTCGTCGACGCCGCGGACATCGCCTCCCTCAAGAGCGAGATCCTGGCCTCCGACCTGTCGGTGGCCCAGCTCGTCTCCGCCGCCTGGGCGTCGGCGTCCTCCTTCCGCGGCAGCGACAAGCGCGGCGGCGCGAACGGCGCACGCATCCGCCTCGAACCGCAGAGCGGCTGGGAGGTCAACGACCCCGACCAGCTGGCGACGGTGCTGCGCACCCTGGAGGGCATCCGGAGCGCCTTCAACTCGGGCCGGACCGGCGACAAGCAGATCTCGCTCGCCGACCTGATCGTGCTGGCCGGCGGCGCCGCCGTCGAGCAGGCCGCCAAGGACGCCGGCTTCGACGTCGAGGTCCCGTTCGCGCCCGGCCGCGCGGACGCCTCGCAGGAGCAGACGGACGTCGAGGCGTTCGCTCCGCTCGAGCCGGCCGCCGACGGCTTCCGCAACTACCTGGGCAAGGGCAACCGGCTCCCGGCCGAGTACCTGCTCCTCGACCGGGCGAACCTGCTGACCCTGAGCGCTCCCGAGATGACGGTCCTCGTCGGTGGCCTCCGCGTGCTGGGCGCGAACTACCAGCAGTCGTCGCTCGGTGCCTTCACCACGACCCCCGGGTCGCTGACCAACGACTTCTTCACCAACCTGCTCGACCTGGGGACGACGTGGAAGGCGGTCTCCGAGGACGCGAACACGTTCGAGGGCCGCGACGCCGCCACGGGCGAGGTCAAGTGGACCGGCAGCCGTGCCGACCTCGTCTTCGGATCGAACTCGGAGCTGCGCGCGCTCGCGGAGGTGTACGCGAGCGACGACGCGAAGGAGAAGTTCGTGAACGACTTCGTCGCCGCGTGGAGCAAGGTGATGGACCTCGACCGGTTCGATCTGGTCTGACACCTGAGCGCACCTGACGCCTGATGTCCGGGCCGGCCGGCCCTCGCGCCGGCCGGCCCGGACCTCTTGGCGGGGCCGGAGTGACCGCCGGGACGACCCGCCCCTCGATGGGGCCGACGGCCCGGGGCCGCCGCCGGACAGGTGAGGGACGACGGAGAATCGTGGTGTGATGACGCCGTGAGCCGCGCCGCCGAAGACACCAACCGCCGCATGCTGCGGGCACGGGACGCCATGGACCGCGCCTACGCGCAGCCGCTGGACGTCCCGGCCCTGGCCCGGATCGCCCATGTGTCCCAGGCCCACTTCACCCGCACCTTCCGGGCCACGTTCGGCGAGACACCGCACCGCTATCTGCAGCGCCGCCGTGTCGAGCGGGCGATGTTCCTGCTGCGGGAGACCGACCGCGCTGTGACGGACATCTGCTTCGCGGTCGGCTTCGGCAGCCCCGGAACCTTCAGCCGCACGTTCCGCGACATCGTCGGCCGGTCACCGAGGACGTACCGCAGGGAAGCGACCCCGGCGAACGTGCCGACGTGCTTCACCATGGCGTGGATGCGGCCCGCCGGCTGAGCAGTTTTGGACAAGTTTTCGTCCGGCCCGCCCGGTAGCGTGACGCACATGTTCAACGCCATCACGCACTCACAGATCTACGTCCTCGACCAGGACGAGGCCCTCGACTTCTACGTGGGCAAGCTCGGCCTGGAGGTCAACGCCGATGTCGACCTGGGCTTCATGCGCTGGTTGACCGTCAACGTCCCGGGACACCCCGATCGACAGATCCTGCTGGAGAAGCCGGGACCCCCGGCCCTGTCCGAGGAGACGGCGCAGCAGGTCCGGGAGCTGGTGACCAAGGGCGCCACCGGCGGTTCGCTCATCTTCAGCACGGACGACTGCCGCAAGACGTACGAGACGCTGCTCGGCCGGGGCGTCGAGTTCACCGAGGAGCCCACCGAGCGTCCGTACGGCATCGACTGCGGTCTCCGTGACCCCTTCGGCAACAACATCCGCTTCACCCAGCCGGTCTAGTCCCACCGTGGCCGTCCGTCCCGGACGGTCCCCGGTCAGCCGCGGACGACGCCCCTGTCCCGCTCGGTCACGGGCGGCCGCGGCTTCCCGCTCCGGCGCCGCAGCAGCAGTTCCCGGGCCGGGCACTCGACACCCTCGTACAGGAGCCAGGCCAGTCCCAGCGCCACGGTGAACGCCACGGCGGTGGCGGTCAGCCCGGCCGCCACCCCGAAGTGCGGGGACTTACCGAGCAGATTGATGCCGGCCCGCAGGACGAGCAGGTGGATCATGTAGAAGGCGAAGGAGAGTTCACCCAGCCGCACCAGTCGGCGGTGCCGCCACAGCGAGGGCAGGCCCCGCAGGTCGGCCACGGCCGCCGCCGGAATCAGCAGGGCGAAGCCGACGATGGTGCAGGTGGTGGCCGAATACCCCGGGGTGACCTGGGGAACGAGGAAGTAGCCGATGATCGTCAGCGCGAGTGAGGCCTCCATGCCGGGTCCGCGCCACCTTCCCAGGGACACTACCCGGGCGACGGCGGCACCGAGGACGAATTCGGGGAGGCGGGCCGCCGGGAAGGAGTACACCGGCTGGCTCAGCCAGTGGTGCGCGTCCGACCAGGCCAGGGCCGCCACCGCGAGCACCGACAGCCCGGCCACGACGGTCGCTCCGCGCGCCCCGAGTCGGCGCAGTCCCAGGGCCAGCAGCGGGAAGACCGCGTAGAAGAAGGCCTCGCAGGCGAGCGACCAGCTGACGGGGTCGAGCGTCTGCCACCACGGGCGCCACCAGGAGTGCGTCAGCAGCAGGTTCGCCAGTGCCGAGTTCAGGGTGGGCCTCATCTGGCGGGACAGGGTGAATCCCATGAGCAGCGCGATCGCGGCGGTGACGAGGTGGACCGGGTAGACCCGGGCGACGCGCCGTCGCCAGAAGGCCATCGCGCGATCGCGCGGCCGTGCCGACCACATCAGCACGAAGCCCGAGAGGACGAAGAAGAACGAGACGCCGTTGGCGCCCGCCCCGAATCCCCAGGCGACGATGCGGCCGCCGGTGTCTCCGAAATAGCCGAAGTTGTGCACATGCAGTCCGAAGACCAGCAACGCCGCCACCCAGCGCAGTCCGGTGAGCGAGGGCAGTGAGGACGGCCGAGTCGTGGAGGCGGACTCGGCCGTGGTCGCTGTCGGGGCCGGCGGCCGGGTCGTCCCGGTCGCCGGTGTCATCGCGTCACCGGCCGAGCGGTGTTCGTGGAAAGCATGAGGGGGAGCGTTGCCTGTTCGTCATGTTTCATTCCGGCCTCGTGGGGAGCGTCACACCAGCCTCCGCGCGCCCGGAGCGCTCCACTCGGTCCGTGGGAGGCGTGACCCTGCCCGGCGGCCTCACCGGCCCGGCCATGACGTGCCCGCCCGGGAGCCGGCGTCCGGGACAGGACGGTCACAGGTGTGGCAGAAGCCAGATACGTGCATCCAGCCATTACTACCCTTTGCGGACCGGCCGGGGGTCAAACCAGGCTCTCTCGGGTGTGTCGGACCCGCCGGGTCATTGATCGACGGGCTCGCTCCGGCAACAGGACGCGCTGGTGGGACCGGGCCCGTAGGCTGAGGCCGCTCGGCAGGCTCGCGCGCACTCAGCCGGAGCCCCGGCGATCGCAGCACAGGAGGAACCGTGGCCGGTCAGTTCGAGGCGACAGCCGAGATCAACCGCCCTGTCGAGGAGGTCTTCGCCTTCCTGGGCGAGGGCACGAACGACCCGAAGTTCAGCCCCAGGGTGCAGGAGATCAAGAAAACGCCGGAGGGCCCCACAGCGGTGGGTACGGTCTTCACGAGCACGGTCAAGGACGCGGGCATGAAGACGGCACGGCAGTTCCGGATCACCGAGTTCGACCCGCCGCGGCGGATCCGCTGGACGGAGACCTCGAAGAACGTCGTGACGGCCGACCAGGGTGGCTACGACCTCGAGTCCACCGGCGCGGGAACGACCCACGTGCGGATCTTCAACGTGCTGGAGGGCCATGGCATCGGGAAGCTTCTGGTGGGGCTCGCGCTGAGTGCGGCGCGCAAGGACGCGGACGCGTTCGGACAGCGGATCAAGGCCGCGGTCGAGGCGTCCTGAGGAAGAAGGACGGGGACCCCGCGCGGTGATCGGCGGACCCGGATCGTCCGCCCGGGGTCCCGGTCCGCTTCGGGACGCTCAGGTACTGTGCGGCGGCAGCGTGCGTCGCGACGACGTAGGCCCTGTACGGCCGGCCGCCGGGGCGGCGTACGTCGCGTACGGCCGCCGGGGCGGTGCCGGCAGCGGTGACGTTCACGGGTGACGCGCGCGCGTCCGTACAGCGCGCCCGTCACCGCGCTCATGTCCGTCCGCGGACCTACTCGGCGCCTTCGCGGATGTAGCTCTCGTAGCCGTCGTCGTCGAGCAGACGGTCGAGTTCACTTCTGTCGGTGAACGCGATCTCGATGAGCCAGCCGTCGCCGTAGGGCTCCGTGTTGACCATCTCGGGGCTGTCGTTGAGCTCGTCGTTGAGGGCGGTCACCTCGCCCGACACGGGCGCGTAGACCTCGGTCACCGCCTTGACCGACTCGAGCGTGCCGAACGGCTCGCCCGCGGAGAGGCCGGTGCCCTTGGCGGGGAGTTCCGCGAAGACGATGTCGCCGAGTTCCTTCTGGGCGTGGTCGGTGATGCCGACACGCACCACGCCGTCACGTGTCACCCGTACCCATTCGTGGTCCCTGGTGTACTTCAGCTCGTTCGGGACGTGCGGCATGAAGGCTCCTTCGGGGCTGTCGTGTGCCGAACGGTCGCGGTCGGCGGGGCCAGTCTGCGCGAGCGCGTCCGGCCTCCCGCGCATCGCCACCCGAACGGCCCGCAGGGACCGTGTTGGCGCGCTCCGGGCCGGGGTTGAGTCCGGAGGACGTCACGATGATTCTCGACACCGGCACGGGCGGACCCGCTCGGCTCCCGCGCCGTGGCGACCCGGCTGACCGGAACGGGGAACAGCGAGAACCCCGCCTCCGGAACACCGGAGACGGGGTCGTGTGGAGCGCCGGGCAGGCCTCGCACCTGCATCTCCCCGCAGGAAGCGGGGCATCTTTCCTTGGACCACCAACGCATCGAGCCGCGACCGGAGTTCGGCCGGGAAGCTCAAGACCGAGCATAGCGCAGGCGTCGTCTCCCGGAAATCGGGGGGGCGAGGACGGCGAGGAGCTGACGCGTCGGCGGCGGTCGAAGGCGCGGGTCATGGTCCCCGAGGTCATGGCTCCCGGTGGTCGTGGGCCGCCGATTCCAGTGCCGTGAGCTCCTGTTCGGCGAGGCGGGTCTCGGCCTCGACGTCGATGTCGCGGGTGAACAGCCAGTAGAGCACCGCGGCGACGGGCAGCCCGATGAACAAGGAGATGTCCGCGCCGCCGAGGGCGTGCGCGGCGGGCCCGACGTAGAGCGTGCCGACGGAGAAGAACGGCACCATGACGGCGAAGCCGACGAGGTAGGCGACGATCCCGTGCCAGCCCCAGCGGCCGTAGATGCCACGGGGGTTGAAGATCTCGGCGACCGCGTAGTGGCCGCGGCGCACCACGTAGTAGTCCATCAGGTTCACGGACGTCCACGGGATGAACAGGTAGAGCACCAGCAGGAGGAAGTCGTTGAAGTTCTCCAGGAAGTGGGCGGTCGCGGCCAGCGCGCCCACCACGGAGAGCGCGGCGGTGAGTCCGAGTGTCACGAGCCGTACGGCGACGGTCGGACGCACCCTCTTGAACGAGTCGATGGCGCTGATGAGGGTGAGGGACCCTCCGTACATGTTCAGCGCGGTCACCGAGATCAGGCCGAGGGCGGCGAACAGCAGCACGATCGCGCCGAACCCGCTGAAGACCTTGTCGCCCGCCGCGTTGATCGAGCGGATCGTCTCGAAGTCCTTGCCCGCCCATCCGGCGAGCAGTGCGCCGAGGGTCATCAGCCAGATACCGCCGAGCGCCGACCCGAAGTACGTCCAGTAGAACGTCTTGCGGACGGTCACATCGGGCGGGAGATAGCGGGAGTAGTCCGAGACGTAGATGGCCCAGCTGATCTGGTAGCCGGCCACCACGCCGAACTGGGCGAGGAAGGGTGTCCACTTGAAGCCGCCGAGGTCGAAGGAGCCGGCGGGATAGTGCAGGGTGACCAGGATGCCCACCGTGAAGACGCCGAAGATGACGAGGAAGGCGTAGGTGAGGACCCGTTCGGCGCGGTGGATGACGTCGTAGCCCACCAGCGCGATGACGAACGCGATGAGCGTGACGACGACGACCCACGGCTTGACCCCGCCGTGCACCGTGCTGTGCAGGGCCTCACCGGCGAGGATCGTGTTGAAGACGTTGAATCCGGCGTACTGCACATAGGCGAACAGCCACACCAGCAGGGCTCCGACGTAGCCGAACTGCGGCCGTGACTGGATCATCTGCGGCAGTCCGAGTTGCGGTCCCTGCGCGGAGTGGAAGGCCATGAAGAACGTGCCGAGGATGGTGCCCGCGGCGATCGCGATCAGCGACCAGAGGAGGTTGCCGCCCCCGGTGATGCTGATGAGGCCGACCGCCAGTGTGGCGATCTGCGCGTTGGACATGAACCACAGGGGGCCGAGGTGCCACAGCTTTCCGTGCCGCTCGTCCAGCGGGACGTAGTCGATGGAGCGGATTTCCAGACCCGATACCCGTGGCTGTGATGACGTCGTCACGAGAGCCTCCTTCGAGGGAGTTCACCGAGCGATGAGAACCTTCATCATCTGTCGCCACGATCATGCCCCGAGCCGTACCGGTCAGGAAGGAGCCCGGCCGGGAGACGCCTCACGGTGTGCGTGAGCGATGCGCCGCCCGGCCGGGCGCCGGGAAGCGGGCGCGGGCCGCGTCGCCGAGGTGATCGAACGAGGTCTCCGGCGCGCGTCCGTTCGCGGGAAGGGATCCCGTCAGTACGCGGGTGCCGCCCGGAGGCTCGGGTAGCAGTCGTGCACCGGGTCCGTCTCGCTGTAGATCGCGGTGTCCTTCATGAACCCCAGCTGTCCGTTGTCGGCGACGGTCATCAACCAGCGGGTCGGGTGCGGCCCGCCGACCCATCCCTGACCGTCCTCCTTGCAGTAGAACCAGCTCGGGTTGGAGTACATGTGGCCGACGATCCTGTCGGGGTCCGGGTAGGAGTGGTTGTTGCCGATGATCCCGTAGACGGGCGCGCCCGAGACGTTGTTGCAGTACCACCTGATGCCGCCGTCATTGGTCCAGCAGCCCGCCGCGGCGTGGGCGGACGGGGCCGCCACCGCGCCGAATCCGACGGCCAGCGCCGCGGTCGCCAGCGCCGCACCGAGTTTCTTGTGAACACGCATATGTTCCCCCGGAGTTGTCGTCCACCCAGCGGTGAACGGTCACGTGCGCCGATGGACGGCGCGTGCGACCACTATGGCGAGCACCGGCGCCGGGGGTCGATCACTTCGATCCTGATGGAATCCCGGCTCGGCTCCGCGGGCGTGCCCGGCGTGACCGCCGTCCAGGGAGCGGGCGGCGCGGGGTCGTCCGTCCATGGGGACCGGGGCGACGGCCCTCGCCGCTCTCACCGTGTCGGATCCGCCAGCGCGGCCAGGTCGGTGCCGGTGTCCACCGCGTCTCGCACCAGGGTCGCGATCTCCTGGGGGGCAAGGCTGATGGCGTCGAGCGCCTCGACGGTCAACGGGACTTCCTCGAGCCGGTATTCACCTCGGTCCGGGTCGTCGAACTCCGGACCGGTGCGGTCCGCCTCCGACCACGTCAGGGCGCGGGCCAGATAGAAGTACTGCCGCTGGTGCTCGTCCGCCAGTACGTGCAGCAGTCCCGTGATCCGAGGCTCCCCACCGGTCTCCTCGCGTATCTCACGCGTCAGGGCCGCCCGCAGGCCCGGGTCGTCCGACTCGACGTGACCGCCGGGAAAGACCCAGTAGGGCGCCGCGCCCGGCCAGGTGCGCCTGATGAGCAGGAGCCGCCCGGCGGGCGTCACCAGTACCGCCCGGACACATTCGATCACCGAGCCTCCCGCGGTCGCGACAAGTCCCCACGAGGTTACGTCACACGGCGCCGAGCCGGTTGATCTCCGGACTGTGCAGCACGGACGGGCCGCTTCCCTGGAGCGCGACGACGGCGATCATCGCGCGGCCCAGGTGCTCGGTCGTGGTCACGTGCCGGGGGGCCAGCCTGCGGACGACCGGGTAGAGCCACGACGTGAGCCGGTACATCAGACGATAGGCGGACGTCTTCGAGACGGCTCCGTGGCGCGGCTGGATGTAGCCGGGGCGGAACAGGTAGGCGTGGAACGGCATCGCCAACAGTGCGTTCTCCGTACGGCCCTTGACCCGCGCCCACATCGAACGACCCGACTCCGTACTGTCGGTCCCCTCCCCCGACACGTAAGCGAAGGTCAACGCCGGGTTGTTCACGCTCACCGCACGAGCGGCGGCCAGCGTGAAGTCGTACGTGATCCGGGTGTACTCCTCCTCGTCCCGGCCGGCCGAGGAGACGCCCAGGCAGAAGAAGCAGGCGTCCAGTCCCTCCAACTCCCCCTGGATCGCGCCGAAGTCGGTGAAGTCCGTGTGCAGGACCTCCCGTATCTTCGGATGCCGCGCCTTCAGCGGCGTACGCGCGACGAGCACCACCTCCTCGACCTCCCCGTCCTGGAGGCAGGCGCGCAGCACGCCCTGCCCGACCATTCCGGACGCTCCGAAAAGGGCCACGCGCATGATTGCTCCCGGGGTGGGGTGAGACGGCGGTCAGGACGCCGTACGGGTGAGGATGCCGGCGATGAGGGTCGCCACCATCTCCTGGAGGGTGGCGGCGAAGTCCATGCGCAGCGCCGCGAGCGACGGGTCCGCGTCGTAGGCGGCGAGCATGCCCGGGGAGGGCCGGGCGTGGGTCCACACGGCGCCGGCCATCATGAAGGCCTGCGCGCTGAACAGCCTTGCTCCCTCGCCCAGTTCGGGCAGGTACTGACGTGCGAGACCGGCCAGCGCGTCGACGTTGCCGATGGCCGCCCTCTTGTACCGGGCGGCGACCGCCGCGGACACGTTGTGTTCCAGGACACCGGCCTGCGCGCTGAGCAGATCGCACAGGACCCGGCGCTCCGCGAGGGCGCGGGTGAACACGGCCGCGAACTCGTCACTCCGCTGCCGTACCGCTCGCTCCGGACCGATGCCGGCGGCGAGCAGGCCGGGCAGTTCGTCCATCAGCCGCTTCCACGCGCTGTCCAGCAGTTCCAGCAGGATCGCCTCGCGGGACTCGAAGTACCGCAGCACGTTCGACTTGGCCAGTCCGACGCGTCGGCTCAGCTCATTGAGGCTGACCTCGCCCACCGGCATCTCGTCGAGCATCGTGGCCGCGGTGTCGAGGATCGCCTGTCGGCGGATCTCGCGCTGCTCCTCGCTGCGCGCACGCTGGAAAGTCGTCATGCCGCCATGTTACAGACTGTCGGTCTTTTGACATCAGACCAGCGGTTCCTTATGGTGGTGAACAGAAGAGACCGGCGGTCTGAAATCGACCCCGCGGACCCCGCGGACCTCACGGACCCCGCGGACCCGACAGCATCCGGGCCGGTCACGGCGGGACATCGCCCGCGCTCCTCGTCCAGGAAGAAAAGAGAACGTCCATGTCCAAGGTCTGGTTCGTCACCGGAAGCTCCCGCGGTCTGGGCCGCGCCATCGTCGAGGCGGCGCTGGAAGCCGGCGACCGGGTGGTGGCCACCGCACGCAAGCCCGCGCAGCTCGACGACCTCGTGGCCCGCCACGGCGACCGGGTCCTCCCCCTGGCCCTCGACGTCACCAGCGACGACGACATCCAGCGGGTGGTCCGGGAGGGCCTCGACGCCTTCGGCCGCTACGACGTCGTGGTCAACAACGCCGGCTACGGCGACATCGCCTCCGTCGAGGACGTCGCCCCGGACGCCTTCCGCGCCCAGATCGACACCAACTTCTACGGTGTCGTACAGGTCACCAAGGCCGTGCTGCCCATCCTTCGCGAGCAGGGATCCGGACACATCTTCCAGGTCTCCTCCGTCGGCGGCCGGGTCGGCTCGCCGGGACTGAGTGCCTACCAGAGCGCGAAGTGGGCGGTCGGCGGCTTCTCCACGGTCCTCGCCCAGGAAGTGGCCCCGCTCGGCATCAGGGTCACCGTCCTGGAGCCGGGCGGCATGCGCACCGACTGGGCCGGATCGTCGATGACCATCCCGCCGGTCAGCGAGCCCTACCGCCGGACGGTGGCCGCCTTCGCCGACATGATCAGGAGCAGCTCGGCGTCCGGCTCGGCGGAGTCCGACCCCGTCAAGGTCGCCCAGGTGGTGCGCGACCTCGCCGGACGGCAGGACGCCCCCGTCCGGATCGTGCTCGGTGCCCAGGCCTACGGGATCGCCCAGGCCGCCTCCCGGGCGATCACCGAGTCCGACGAGAAGTGGCGTGAGGTGTCGGAGTCGGTGTCCGACTGACCGCGCCCCTCGCCCGGCGCGTACGACAGCCGCCGGCCACCACGGAACCAGGCCCTCGGCGTCGCCCGATATCCCGAGCGGCGACCCAGGGCGGCGCCGTCGCCGTGCGGCCCTCGGGCGGCCGGCACGAATCAGCGGAAGGTCCTGGGTGAAAAGCAACCGCGAACGCGTGGTTCGCGTCCGGGGAACCGCGCGGATCGCCGCACAATTCCCCGGACGACGGAATCCGTCAGTCCTGATGAACGATATCCCTGCCCGGGCCGCCGGAAAGCGTGTCCCTGCCGGGGCCGCCGTACAGTCTGTCGGCGCCGCTGTTCCCGTACATCTTGTCGGCACCGCTGTTTCCGTACAGGACGTCGTCACCCTTTCCGCCGTACAGCGAGTCGTCGCCGGCCCCGCCGTGGATCGCGTCGTTGCCGTCGTCGCCGTGGAGGATCTGGCCGGCGGCGCCGCCCCGGAGCACGTCGTTGCCCTTGCCGCCGCTCACGATGTTGTATCCGCCGCCGGCCTCGACCGTGTCGTTGCCGTCACCGGCGGCGACGGTCGCCAGCCTGCCGACCGTGATGATGTCGTTGCCGGTCCCTCCGACGACCTCGTTGCCGTCGAGCCCGGTGTTGTCGGTCAGCCGGTCGTTGCCGGAGCCGAGGTCGATCCTGTTGAGGTAGTAGACCTGACCTGTGCCGTTGTGGGAGGTGACGGTGTCGTTGCCGTCACCGAGGCTCATCTCCATTGCCGCGTAAGGGTCCTGGCTCTCCAGCGTGGCGACCGTGCAGGAGACCCTGGTGCGGTCCGCGGCGACCGGGTGGGAGCAGTGGTGGCCCGCGCGGATCGGGACGACGTCGTCGATCACATAGGTGATGGCCTGGTGTCCGCCGGCGTACGACTCGGCGATGGTCACCTTGTTGGTCTGGCCGGGCGCGGCCGTGTAGGTGAGCTGCCAGTCGTAGTCGTTGACAGCGGCGGTGGCCGAGGTCACCGCCGCTCCGGCCGTGCCGGCCAGGACGACCGGACCGGCCAGTCCCGCGCCGACGACCAGCGTCAGCGCCGAGACGCGTAAAGCCCGACGGCCTATGGGGTAAGAGGACATCGCACGGCCTCCAAAAGGCGGTTGCGGTTTCTTGACAACACACCTTTGACCCTCGGCGCACGTAATTGGTTGCCTTCCTTTTCGCACGGAATGAATTCCGCCGTGATCCGGGCGACGGGAAATAAAGGGGAAAAGAAAAGCGGCTTCGGGGTGAGGGATTCCGTAACGGAACATGAACAGCCGGGCTCCCCCGCGCCCGTCAGGGCCTCGGTCCGGTTCCCCTTCGACGCGTGCCCTCCGCCGTGTTCACGCTGACACCTTGGCGATGAACGCGGCGATGTTCGACACGGTCCGCTGGACCTTCTCCTCCAGGGTGAGCGATTCGTGGAGGCGGCCGCCGACACCCGCGTCCTTCTTGCCACGCATGTACAGCGAGCAGGCGAGGTCGCTGCACATGTAGGCGCCCACCGAGTTGCCCTGCTGTCCGGCCTTGCCGGCCTTCGGCGCGACCATCAGGGACACACCTCCGGTGTGCGTGGTCAGGCACATCGAACACATGCTGCGGCGCATCTGCTGGGCACCGGGGCCGGGACAGCGCAGAGCGAGGGCCCTGAGACCGCCGTCGAGGCGGCTGACGAGGTAGGCACGGTCGGGGGCCTGGGGGTCCCGCCAGCCCAGGTAGTCCAGGTCGTCCCAGGGCCGGTCGGCCAGGTCACGCGGGACGGACAGCCGCTTGGCCTCGCCCTTGGTGCAGTTCACGAAGGCGGCACGGATCTCTTGCTCAGTCAGCGGTTCCATGGGAGTAAGGTAAATTGCCTAGGAGACCTAGGCAAATCATTAAGTGACTCGTACTGGTGGGTGAGTGACCATGGCAAGAGCCGGGCTGACTGCGGAACGGCTGACGCTGGCGGGTGCGGAGCTGGCCGACGAGGTCGGCTTCGACAAGGTGACCGTCGCGGCGCTCGCCCGGCACTTCGGCGTCAAGGACGCGAGCCTCTATTCGCACCTGAGGAACTCGCACGACCTGAAGGTCAGGATCGCCCTGCTGGCTCTGGGGGAGCTGGCCGACCGGGTCGCCGCCGCACTCGCGGGCAGGGCGGGCAAGGACGCCCTCGCGGCCTTCGCGAACGCCTACCGGGACTACGCGCGAGAGCACCCCGGCCGCTACGCCGCGGCGCAGCTGAGGCTCGACCCCGAGACGGCGGCCGCCAGCGCCGGGGTCAGGCACGCACGGATGACCCGGGCGATCCTGCGCGGTTACGACCTGACGGAACCCGACCAGACCCATGCGGTCCGGTTGCTGGGCAGCACCTTCCACGGCTACGTCACCCTGGAGATGAGCGGAGGCTTCAGTCACAGCGCCCCCGACTCCCAGGAATCCTGGTCGTGGGTCGTGGACGCCCTCGACACCCTGCTGCGCAACTGGTCCGCGCCCGCGCAGAGTTCCTCGCGCCCGCCGGTCTGACACCACCGCGGCAGGGGCTCACCGGCCGCCGCCCCGGGGCGGCACGGCACCTTTCGCGACGCGACAGCACCTTTCGCGACGCGCCGGACACACGGGACGCGCGAAAAGCACCCAGAACTCCCGAAGTGCCGTACGCACCAGACAGACGCGCCGTACGCACCAGACGCACCAGACGCACCGACTCGAACAGGCACAGGCACAGGCACAGGCACCGGACCATGAGCTACGACAGCACCCTGATCACCACGCCCCTCACCGCGGATCTCCTGCGTGGCGCCCTCGAACTGGAGCAGACCGGGCACGGTGTGCTGCCGCACCGGCTGCCCGCGCGCGCACGCGCCCAGTGCGCCGACGGCCAGCTGGCCATGGCGGAGTCCCAGCCCTCCGGCGTACGGCTCGCCCTGCGCACCCGGGCCACCGTCGTCGAGCTGGACACCCTGCCCACCAAGCGCGCCTACGTGGGTGCCCCGCCGCGTCCGGACGGCGTCTACGACCTGCTCGTCGACGGCCGTCCGGCAGGCCGCGCGAGCGTGGCCGGCGGCAACGTCCTCACCATCGACATGGCCACCGGGTCCACGAGGACCACCTCGGGCCCGGTCGGCACCCTCCGCTTCGACGATCTGCCCGCGGGTGCGAAGGACGTCGAGATCTGGCTGCCGCACAACGAGACCACCGAACTGGTCGCCCTGCGCTCCGACGCCCCCGTCGAACCGGTGCCGGACCGGGGCCGTGCGGTGTGGCTGCACCACGGCAGTTCGATCAGCCACGGCTCCGACGCGGCGAGCCCCACCACCACTTGGCCGGCGCTGGCCGCGGCTCTCGGCGGCGTGGAGCTGATCAACCTCGGGCTGAGCGGCGGCGCCCTGCTCGACCCGTTCACCGCGCGCGTGCTGCGGGACACCCCCGCGGACCTGATCAGCGTCAAGATCGGCATCAACCTGGTCAACACGGACCTGATGCGGCTGCGGGCGTTCACCCCGGCCGTCCACGGCTTCCTCGACACCATCCGCGAAGGTCACCCGACCACGCCGTTGCTGGTCGTGTCACCCATCCTGTGCCCCATCCACGAGGACACGCCGGGCCCCAGCGCGCCGGACCTCAACGCACTGAGCGCCGGCCGACTGCGGTTCCGCGCCGCCGGCGACCCGGCGGAGACCGCCGCCGGGAAGCTCACCCTGCGCGTCATCAGGGCCGAACTCGACCGCGTCGTCGAGCGAAGAGCGGCCGAGGACCCGAACCTGCACCGCCTCGACGGCCGTGAGCTCTACGGCGAGGCGGACGCCGCCGAACTGCCGCTCCCCGACGACCTGCACCCCGACGCCGCGACCCACCGCCGCATCGGCGAGCGCTTCGCCGAACTGGCCTTCGCTCCGGGCGCACCGTTCGCCGCGACGACCGACTGAGCGGCACCGGAGCCCCCGGCCGCGGGCGCCATCGGGGCGTTGCCGACCACGGCGCGGAGCTCGCCCTGACGGATTCGAGCAGGGTCCGTCAGGGCGAGTGGGACACCGCGGGTTCCCGTGCGGCCCGCCGCGAGCACACCGTCACCGCCAGCACACCGTCACCGGGCGGCCGTCAGCCGGTTCATCCCGACGGCCGGGCCGGGAGCGACGGTGGGGTGCCGAGCGTGGCGGCGGGGAAGGGCGGGTCAGCGGGTCGTGGTGACCCGGTGCTCCTTGAGGGCGCTGCAGTTGGATCCGGTGACCTGCACGTACACGTTGCCGATGTTGCCGCCCCAGTCGACGCAGTAGGCCTTGCCGTAGACGGAGGCCGGCCCGGCGTACGACGTGTACCGGCCGTAGTCCTGGGCTCCCTCGTCGGTGGCGCCCACGTAGATCCAGGCCGACATGTCCTTGAGGGCACCCGGGGTGCTGCGGATGGTCGCGACGCAGTTCCTGCCGTTCGAGGCGTTGTACGTCAGGTAGACCGTGCCCTGCGACCCGATGGGCGCCGAGTTCACGGTCCGGTAGCTGCTTCCACAGACCTTCTGCGGGGTGGTGTTGGCCGCGGCGGAGGCGGGCGCCGCCATCGCGGTCGCGGCTCCGACCGACAGCGCCGCCAACGCGGCAGCAGTCAGCACAGATCGGTTGAATCGCATATTTCCCCCTTGTTGCTGTTGGAGTCGGTTGCTCCTGTCTGGTGTGACCCGCCACGCGTTCGGATGGTTGTACCCGTCCGCGAGAGTCGTCGGATCCGGGTGAGGCGAGCCCACGTCCCTTGGTGCCGCCGGTTCGGACGGACCGCGCTCCACCGGGCCCGTGGCGCTCCGGGGACCGCTCGGCACTGGCCGGCGGCGAACACCGCTCCGTGGCAACCGTGTTGAGAAACCTGTGCGGGGAAGGAGCCGGCTCCTTCCCCGCACTCGTGTCCGCGGGCCGCGCGGGCGATGCCCGGCGCCCCGTGACGGATCAGGTCACCCGACGACGACCTGGGCGCTGCCCGTGACGCCGCCGGAGGTCACCGAGACGGTGACGGTGCCGTGGCGGTGGGCGGTCAGAGCCCCGGTGGAGGGATCCACCGACGCCACCTTCGGGTTGCTGGAGCTCCAGAGGTGGGATGCCGGGTCCGCGACCGGGACGGTGAGCGGTGCGATGTTGTCACCGGCGATCTGGTCCCCGGTCGCGGTCAGGGCGACGTGGTCGCCCTCGGCGACGGGGTCCTTCGGGCCCTTGACGGTGATCGACGCGAGAGCGGGCTCGACCGTGTACTGCAGGTCTCCGTCGTCACCGATCCGGATCAGGCCGAAGTGGTAGATGCCACCCCGGTCGGCCGGGGCGTAGGCGGGCATGCCGAGGTCCGCGAAGGCGAACTGCGGAATGCCTCCCTCGGCGGTCGTCACGCTCCGCCCCTCGGGGTCGAGGATCTGCTCGGAGAAGCCGCGGGCGTGACCGTACATCATGATCACGTGCTGCTTCGGGTGCGTCTCCTGGTAGCGCTGGACCAGCCGCAGGTACATCCGCGCCTCCCACCGGTCCGTGAACTGGCTGTTCGCGGCGGGGTGCGGGTCGTACGCCGGCATGTGCGTGATGACCAGTATGTCCTTGGCGGTGGCGTCCGTCAACTCCTGTACCAGCCACGGGTACTGCTCGCCCGCCGGGTCCTGGAACGGGTCCGAGGACTGCAGGCTGCCGTGCGAGTTGTCGGTGACGATCATCCGCGCCGCACCCTGCGAGTACCCGTAGTGGGTGTCGCCGAAGGTGTCGCTGTAGTTGCCGTTCTCGGCGTCGGCGCCCTGGGTGATCTCGTGGTTGCCGACGATGTCGCGCTCGGGGACACCGAGGGCGTCCATCTTGGACTTGGCGAACTGAAGGTCCGCCGGCTTGCCGTCGTCCGACATGTCCCCGAGGAACTGCGCGGCGTCCGGCCGGGCCTGCGGGGTGAGGGTGGGCAGCCTCTTGGCGATGGAGTCCATCACGTTGCTGCTCACGGATCCGGGGTCGCTCGCGAGCAGGTGCGCGTCGTCACCGGCGAGCAGGGTCGCGCCGCGCTTGGCGAACCGTGCGGAGTCCTCTTCGAAACCCAGCCACGACGGGTTGTCCGGGATCGCCTCGTACTCGGGCTCGACGGCCGGCCGCGGCGAGTACAGCGCCTGCAGCCCGGCGACGTTCAGCGAACCGGTGTACGTGGTGCTGGGGCTGATGGCCAGGAAGTCGAGGTAGCTGACGGTCAGCGGGAACTTCATGCCGGCGGGCAGCTGGGCGACCGCCAGTCGCCAGCCGTCGGAGGTGACACCGGTCAGGTAGAGGGGGGTGTTGGCGGTGCCGTCGACGTTGATGTACTTCTCGGCGAGCTGGATGCCGTCGGGGCCCCCGCCCTTGATCCATACGCCGATGCCCGTGGGGACCTGACCGTCGTGGGTGTCGGTCTTCAGCGTGACCTTCGGCGCCAGCACGAGCTGCTTGACGCCGGCGCCGGCGGGCATCGTGTAGTCGAGGCGCAGCGAGCCGGACTCGGTTGACTCCGGCGGGACGACACCCGGGTCCGCGCTCAGCGTGGCCGGCTTGCCGGTGGTGTTGTTGCTGAGCTTCCAGACGTCCGTGCCGGTCATCGGGTCGACGACCTCGGCGACCCGACCGACCGCGATCGACGTGGTCGCGGTGGTTCCGGCCACCGTGGCGCTGACCTCGGCGAGGCCGCCGTGCTCGGTGTCCGAGGTGAACAGGCCGTGCGCGTCCACGGTTCCCAGGTTGTCCGGGGTGACCTTCCAGGTCGCGGCCTCGGCGGGGATCCGCGCCGGGCCCCCGCCCTTGACGGTGCCGGCCAGGGAGAGCTGCTGGGTGGCGCCGTTGTCGAGGTCGGCCTTGTCGGGAGAGACCGTCAGGGACTGCAGCTTGCTGACGACGTCGAGCTTCTCGGAGGTCGTGACCCGGCCGTCGGAGGCGACGATCCGGCCCGTGCCGGTGCGGCGCGGGGTCAGCTCGCCGTCCTCGTACGTGGCGAGCGACGAGGGCTCGATCCGCACCTTGACCTGGCCGGCCGCGGGGTTGGAGAACCGGTCCAGCGCGTGCACCGGGACCGGGACGGCGCCGCCGGCGACGGTGGTGACCGTCTCGCCGCCGTTCACCACGACCTTGACGGCGTCTCCCGCTTCCTTGGCGGTGGTGTAGAAGAAGATGCCGTTCGCGACCGGGCGTTCGGTGTTGCCGGGCTGGTCGGAGGGGGTGTTGACGACCTCGGCGCGATCAGCGCCGGGGGCGCGGCTGACCATGCCGGTGGAGCCGCCGCCGTCGAAGAGCATGGCGGTCCAGGCGCCGTGGGCGACCATGTAGCCCGCGGCCTGCTCGGGCGTCACGCCGAACGCATTTTCGGCGCCGCCGTGGCCGTCGATGGCGACGACGATGGCGTGCTTGCCGTCCTTGGTGATGCCGACCGCGGTCTCCGGGTTGGCGCCGCTGGGCGGGGTGCCGGTCGGGTCCTTGTAGACCTGGCCGTCCTTCACCAGCGTGTCGACGCCGCTGACAAGCTGGGTGACATCGTTATCGGGGGACAACCGGGCAGTGATGCCCACCGCGTCTCCGGGGTGCAGATTGTCGCCCAGCCACTGTCCGCCGTTCCCGGCGCCGAGCAGACCGAGCTGATCGGAGGTCAGCCGGGGCACGGTGGTGACACCGGTCCGGATGCTGTCGACGACGAACCCGCCGTCGGCGGTGTGACCGAGGACGAGCGTGGAGGGCTGGGGCAGGGCCGGGGTCTCGCCGAGGTCGGGGGTGACTTCGGTGACGCCGCCGGACGTCGCGTCGTTCACGGTGTTCACCGACGTGAGCGGGCGGTTGGCGGCGCCCGCGGTGATCGTCCCGGAGAAGGTTTCCGGGCCCATCACCATGGTTCCGTCGGGCTTGACGCCCAACTGGGAGGCGAATCCCGGCTTGGGGCTCTTGAGCATGTGGCCGCCCGAGACGACGCCGCCGAGCGGGCGTCCACTGGCGTAGATCTCGAAGTAGTCGCCGTTGACGCCGGCCACCGCGTGGGTGCGGTGCGCCATCGACGACGGGGTCTCGTCATCCGGGTCGGTGAGGGTGTCGCCGGCCTCCACCACGCCGACCCGGAGGTTCGGGTCGGCGAGATCGGCCTGGAGCACCTGGATGTGCTGGCGGCCGCCGACGGTGTCGTAGGTCTCGCCGTAATGCCGCAGGCCGCGGGTGACGGTCTCGGCCGGTGTACGGGTGTAGTCCACCACCAGCGGCCAGTTCTCGGGCGTGTCCGGGAGCCAGTTCCGGTCCACCGCGTGGCCGTGCGAGGCCACGTCGTCGGTGGAACCGAAGGCGGTTCCCACACCGCTCGCGGCGCCTGCGAAGGCCAGCGCCACCGCGGTGGCGACCGCGGTACGGCGTATGCCGGCCCCCGCGGGTCTCTTTGCGCGAAGTGTCATTGAGTGATTCCTTACGAACGTGCGTACCGGTGGACACCGACGCGCACAGCCACCGCACACCGTCTCGGCGGATCGCAGGTTTCCCCGCCGGATGAAGCAGATGACCATCAGGAACGTTTCACTCCGGATCAGGTCGGCTCCCGTTAACCTCCATCTCCGCGCGCCCGGAGGGCACTTCGCCGGCCGACGCCGCTCCGCCGGACACCCCCGGCAGACGTCCGCGCACTCGCCACCGCACTCGCCACCGCACTGGCCACCGCGACCGCCACCGCGACCGCCACCGGATCGATGACCTGGAGGCACTCCGGGGGCACGACCGCCCTGACGGCGCGCCCCCCACGGCCACCCGCGGCTTCTGTGACGGTACGTACGCGCCGGCGTCGTCCGTCCCGGGAGTCCGGCTGCCGGACCTACCGGGCCGCGCGTGCGTCCGTCAACGCCGGTGCGCCCGCGGACGGGACGGATCGCCGGAACGCGGCTCGAACGCGCTCGGCTCCACCGGGGCGGACGGGCCGCGCCCGCCCGCGCGGTCGCCGCGGCCCCAGTCGCCGTCGCCGAGCATGAGGACCGGGTCGAACATGACGATGACCGCCGCCACGAGGAGAAAGACGACGGGGCCGATGAGCATCGGCAACAGCAGCGAGGTGGGGGTGCGTCCGTCCGCCGTGTGTCCAACACCGGTGTGGACGTGGACGCTCACAGCCGCCATGCCGGTGTAGTGCATGCCGGAGACGGCGACGCCCATCACCAGACTGGCGCCGAGGGAGGGCAGGAAGCCGCGGATCGTGACGGCGGCCCACAGTGCGGCGGTCGCGGCTCCGACGGCGATCAGGACGGACAGTGCGACGACGGGCGCGCTGTAGTGCAGTTCGCCGTCGAGATGCATGGCGGCCATGCCCAGGTAGTGCATGGCCGCGACGCCCAGGCCTGTCACCACACCGGCGGCGGCCAGCGGTACGGGGGCGGCGCCCCGGTAGCCGACGATGAACACTCCGACGCTGACCACGACGATCGCGACCACCAGGCTCAGCACCGTCAGGGGCACGTTGTAGGTGATGGCCGTCTGCTCCACCTGGAAGCCGATCATCCCGATGAAGTGCATGGTCCAGATGCCGCAGCCCAGACACGCGGCACCCAACGCCAGCCAGGGGGCCTTGCGCCCCTCGTCGTAATGGATGGTCCGGGCCACACAACGCAGCCCCAGCGCAGCTCCCAGGCAGGCCATGACATAGGCGGCCACGGGGGTGACGACCCCGTAGCTGAAGCCGTCGACGGTGCCGTTCATATATGCATCTCTCCAGAACCATCCGTGTTCTTCGCCATACGGACGATCAGATATATGCGATCACCGACGAGTGCGACAAGGTGTTACCGCGAGAATTAGATGAACGTTGCACGACCGCGGGCCTCGCCGCGGTCGGCGGCCGTCCGGGCCTCGGGGCCGGTCGTCGTCCCGTCCGACGGGCCACGCGGTCCCCGCCGGGCACACCGTCCGCGGCCAGGGGCTCGACGTGGACCGGTCGGGGCCCTGTGTGCGCTCCCGATGCCGCGGCGAGCGCCGGGCGGGCGGGGCTGGACCGTCAGAAGGACGTTTGACGTTCCGTCACGGCGACTGGAGCGCGGTGACCCCGCGCCGGGGGGTGTCGGCCAGGGGCAGCCGGGCGGTGATGCGCTTGCCGACCGCTTCCCGTTCGACGTCGAGATGCGAGGCGACGGCCTTGACGATCTCCAGCCCGTGCTGGCCGATCCGGCCGGGGTCGGCGCTCCGGGCGGTGGGGACGGTGGGATCGCTGTCCCAGACGGAGACGTCAACGATGCCGTCGGCGATCCGGAGGTGCATCAGCGTCGGGCCGGGGGCGTACTTGCGGGCGTTGGTGACCAGTTCGCTCACCACCAGCTGCGCCAGATCCATGACACGGGCGGAAACGGCGAGACCGTGCGCGGTACGCGCCCGCTCCAGGAAGGCCGCGGCGAGATGGCGGGCGTCGGCGATACTGCCGTCGTCGTCACCCAGGGCGTAACTCGCCTGTATCGGGGTGCCATGACCCACACCGTGCTCGTCGCCGGTCTGGGCTCCCATCCCGACTCCCTCGTTCCCCGTCTGTTACAGCCCTCGTGTACCCGTCACTCAATCACGTAATCACAACGTGCTCTTCGGCACAGCCGTTCAGCTGCATCCGCGCCGGGCGTTGGGGCACAATCTCCACGCGGCGGACCGGGCAGGCCTTGAGCGCGAACGAGGAGACAGTGACCAGCACCCAGGGAACGGGCAGGCCGGACCGGCTGTCCGTCAAAGAACACACGGCGAACGGAATCCGTGTCGTGACGCTGTGCGGTGAGATAGACCACGACGTCACGGACGCCCTCCGCGACGCCGTGCTGCCGGCCGCCGGCCAGGACCGGCCCCGCACCGCGGTGGACCTCAGCGCCGTGACCTTCATGGACTCCAGCGGGATCAACGTCCTCGTCTCCGCCCACCAGGCCGCCGACGACGCGGGCGGCTGGCTGCGCGTCGCCGGCGCCCAGGGGCCCGTCCTGCGCGTCATCCGGCTCGTCGGGCTCGACGCCGTCATCGCCTGCCATCCCACCGTCGAACAGGCCCTGGGCAGCTGACCGTTCACCCTCCCGTCGAACAGGCCCTGGGCAGCTGACCGTTCACCCTCCTCACGAGCCGGCAGCCGGATTCCGCGCGTCGTCCCGGCGACGTTCCGCCACAGTCCCCCCGGCCCGGAAGCGGAGTCGGGGCGCCGTGAGGCGGCGTCAGCGGCGCAACGACCTGATGGCTTCCTCGATCGTCGGGGAGAGCGTGAAGAGCTGGTCGAGCCCGACGATCTCGAACACGTGGGTGAGGTCCGCGCTGAGTCCGGCCAGGGCAAGGGGTGATCCGGCGGCCTGGGCCCGCTGGTAGGCGGTGACCAGGACGGTGAGGCCCGTCGAGTCGCAGTAGGTGAGCCCGCTCAGGTCTATCACCGTGCCGTCGGCCGTGAAGGCGGCCTCGTCCACCGCCGCGCGCAGCTCCGGCGCGGTGTGGTAATCGAGTTCACCGGTCGCCGTGACCACCGTGACACCGGAGGAATGAGCCTTCGAGGCGGCGACAAGGGTGCGCTGGGTCACTGGAGCTCCTGGGGCGGTCGGTTCGTTGCGGGGAGACGGGGCGGAGAGTGCCGAGAGTGCGGTGCCGTCGGTGACACCCGCGCCGAGGCCCCCGGACAGCTCGTCGACGACGCTCAGCGGCGCACCGGAGCCCCGGGCACGGCTCGCCGGGCGACGCGCGATCGGTCCCGCTCCGACACGCACGGCCCTCGTCCCGGTGCGTGCCGCGGTCGGACCGTCCGTGGACAGCGGCGGCGTCTCGACGGGGGCGGGTCGCGGGGTGGCCGTCACGAACCGCGGGTCGGGAGGCAGGCCGCCGGGCCGGCCTCCACCGCCGGCCGGTGGGGCGAGGTCCGGGCAACGGGCTCCGTCCCTCGGCGAGGTCATCGCTCCATGCGAACGGGCGTCGTCCCGCACAGCCACCGCCGGCTCCTGTTCGTCGCCCCACGCCCATGGTGAGAGTGGCTGTCCTATCCTACGGATTGCGCCACCGCGCCACGGCCGTGGCGTCGGCTTCCGGGGGACGCCGAGCGGCCGGGCGGGCCGAGGACAGCGTGGTCGTGGGGATTCTCCGGACGTGTACCGCGCTTGACGGTGTCGGCGGACAGGGATCGAGGAGATGTCGAGTGGGCACCGAGAAGCCCGACCGCGGGGCACGACCGACGACGGGGACCGATGTCTTCGCCGCCGACAGCGAGGTCGGTCGCGATCTCGCCTCGGTGGACTGGGAGGCGACGTCGCTCGGAGCACCGTCCGGCTGGCCGCAGAGCCTGCAGACCGCGGTGAGCATTCTCCTGTCCTCACGCTTCCCCATGTGGATGGCGTGGGGCCCGGAGCTGACGTTCTTCTGCAACGCCGCCTACCGGAGCGACACGCTGGGCGGGAAGTACCCCTGGGCCCTGGGGCGGTCGGCGAGCGAGGTGTGGGCGGAGATCTGGCCGGACATCGGACCGCGGATCGACACGGTGATGACCACGAGCCGGGCGACCTGGGACGAGGCGCTCCTGCTGTTCGTGGAGCGCTCGGGCTTCCCGGAAGAGTCCTACCACACCTTCTCCTACAGCCCGCTGCACCATGACGACGGCCGCGTGGTCGGCATGCTGTGCGTGGTCAGCGAGGACACGGAGCGGGTCATCGGCGAGCGCCGCATGGGCACACTGCGCGACCTCGGATCAGAGCCCAGTGCGGTGCGTAGCGAACAAGAGATGCTGGCCTTCGCCGCACGGCAGCTGGAGCACAATCCGCAGGATCTCCCCTTCACGCTGACGTACCTCTTCCGGGACGACGGCTCCGCACGGCTGGCGGCCTCGACCGGAGTGGCCGCGGGGGATCCCGTGGCCCCGCCGACGCTGTCCGCCGACGATCCCCGGGCGGTATGGCCCGTCGCCGACCTGCTCCGGGGCGAAGCGGTACTGATGGATCTCGACGGCGTCTCGTCCACCGTGCTGCCGGCCGGAAACTGGCAGGACCCCCCGACGCAGGCCCTGTTGGTACCGCTGGTGCAGCCGGGCAGCGCCCCGTACGGGTTCCTCGTCTCGGCCCTGAACCGCTACCGGCCGCTGGACGACGGTTACCGGGGCTTCGTCGAGCTGGCCGCGGGGCACATCGCGGCGGGTATCGGCGGCGCGCGCAGCTATCAGGCCCAGCAACGGCGCGCGGAGGCGCTCGCGGAACTGGACCGGGCCAAGACCACGTTCTTCTCCAACATCAGCCACGAGTTCCGCACCCCCCTCACCCTGATCATGGGCCCGGTGGAGGAACTGCGGGGCCGGCTGGCCCGGTCGGACCCACAGGTGCGGGAGGAACTGGAGGTCATCCACCGCAACGGGCTGCGGCTCGGCAAGCTGGTCAACAGCCTGCTGGACTTCTCGCGCATCGAGGCCGGCCGGATGCAGGCCCGGTACGAGCCGGTCGATCTGGCCGCGCTCACGACCGAACTCTCCAGCGTCTTCCGCTCGGCCGTCGAGAGGGCCGGGCTGACCTTCACCGTCGACTGTCCGACGCTGGACGGCCCGGTGCACGTCGACCGCGGGCTGTGGGAGAAGGTGATCCTCAACCTCCTGAGCAATGCCCTCAAGTTCACCTTCAGCGGTGCCATCGGGGTGTCACTGCGAGACGACGGCGGTGCGGCGGTCGTGACCGTCACGGACACCGGTATCGGCGTACCCGCCGCCGAGATGCCGCGCCTGTTCGAACGGTTCCACCGCATCGAGAACGCCCGCTCCCGCTCCGACGAGGGCAGCGGCATCGGTCTCGCCCTCGTGAAGGAACTCGTCACCCTCCACGGAGGCACGATCACCGCGTCCAGCACCGAGGACGAGGGCACGCGCTTCACCCTTCGGCTGCCGTTCGGCACCGCGCACCTGCCGCCCGACAGCCTGGTCTCCGGCACTCGTCGGGACGCGATACCCGCCACGGCCGCGCCCTTCGTGGAAGAAGCCCTGCGCTGGCTGCCCGGGGAACGGACGGACACGGTCCCGCGGGACGTCAAGGACCCGTCCGTCGACGCGTCCTCCGCCGGTCCGGTCACGGCGGCCGCCAGGGTTCTGGTCGCCGACGACAACGCCGACATGCGTGAGTACCTCACCAGGCTGCTGACCGGAGCGGGATACGAAGTGGCCACGGTCACCGACGGCTTGGCGGCTCTGGAGGCCGTACGCGCGCAGCCACCGGATCTCGTCGTGAGCGACGTGATGATGCCCCGCATGGACGGACTCGCCCTGGTCACGGCACTGCGCGCCGAAGCGCGTACCGCGGCCGTCCCCGTACTGCTGCTGTCCGCCCGCGCGGGCGAGGAAGCGTCCATCGACGGACTCCAGGCAGGGGCCGACGACTATCTCGTCAAGCCCTTCGCCGCGGCCGAACTGCTCGCCCGGGTGCGCGGCAACCTGGACCTCTCGCGGCTGCGCAACCACCACGCCCGCTGGCGCACGGCGCTCGTCGACTCCTTGCAGGAGGCGTTCTTCGTCTGCGACGAGCAAGGCGCGGTCATCGAGATCAACACCGCGTTCAGCGACATCCTCGGGTACGGACCCGAGGGTCTGCCCTACGCACCCGTCCACCCCTGGTGGCCGGACGCCGAGGCGGATGCCGACGCCCACCGGCAGATCGCCGAGGCGTTCTCCGGTCTGCCGGCCAAGAACCGGGGCAGCTGCACCGTCCCCGTCACCCACCGCGACGGACACCGGCTGTGGGCGAGCGCCTCCTTCAACCAGGCACAGGACCCCGACACCGGACGCACCGTCACCGTGGGGACCTTCCGGGACGTCACCGCCGAGCACTACGCCATCCGGCGGGAGACCGCGCTGGCCGCGCTCGGCATGCGCCTCTCCCAGGCCACCAGCCTGCCTCAGGCACTCGCGGGAGCCCTTGAGGAGTTCGAGACCCTGTGGCGCGCCCGGCGAGTCGTCGCCGTCGTGTTCTCCGCGGACCAGGGACCCCGGCTGACGGGCTCGGACACGCTCTTGACCTGGGCCTCTCTTGACGAGCACCGGCGTGCGGCGCTGACCGCGCTGCGCGACGGCCCGACGCTGACCCCGCTCGCCGACGCCACCGGTGCCGGCATCACCCTGGAGCACCCCGAAGGTCCCCTGGTCATCTGGCTCGACCTGCCTCAGCACCGGCCGTTCACGGACCAGGACCAACTGCTGCTGTCACTGCTCGGCGGGCACCTCTCCCAGAGCCTCGCCCGGGCCCACCAGATCGATCAGCAGCGGGAGACCGCTCTGGCCCTGCAACGGGCCATCCTCGGCCCGTCCAAGCTGCCCGAGGGCTTCGCCGTACGCTACGAGCCCGCCGCCCGCCCCCTGGAGGTCGGAGGCGACTGGTACGACACCATCCCCCTGCCCGACGGCCGGATCGGGATCGTGGTCGGCGACTGTGTGGGCCGTGGCCTGGAAGCCGCCACCGTGATGGGCCAACTGCGCAGCGCCTGCCGGGCCCTGCTGCTCCAGGACTCGGATCCCGGCCGGACACTGATGGCGCTCGACCACTTCGCCGCCGGCGTGCGGGGTGCCCTGTGCACCACCGTCTTCTGCGGAGTGCTGGACCCGGAGACCGGTCACCTCACCTACTCCAGCGCCGGACACCCGCCCGGCATCCTGGCCCACCCCGACGGCACCACCCAGCTCCTCGACGGCGGCCGGTACGCGCCGCTCGCCGTACGCCCCGGCGCCCAGCGGCCGCAGGCCGAATGCACGGTGCCGGCCCGTGCCACCCTGCTGCTGTACACCGACGGCCTCGTCGAACGCCGTCGGCGCCCGCTGACCACCGGCATCGACCAGGCGGGAGAAGCCGTCCAGGACGGCCGGGAGACCGCGGTCGACGAGCTGGCCACCCAGGTCATGTCACGCCTCGCCCCGGCGAACGGCTACGACGACGACGTGGCCCTCCTGATCTATCGTCACCCCGCCCCGCTGGACCTGACGTTCCCGGCCGAGTCGGAGCAACTCGCCCCGGTGCGCAAGGCTTTGCGCACCTGGTTGGCCAAGTGCGACCTCCCGCCCCGCACGGCGCAACAGGTGCTGGTCGCCGCGGGGGAGGCCTGTGCCAACGCCGTCGAGCACGGTCACCGTCATGCCCCGGGCCAGACCGTGCGGTTGCGCGCCGAAGCCCTGGTGGGAGATCTGCGGCTGACCGTCGCCGACACCGGGCGTTGGAAGACCCCGCAGCCCGAGGTCAACGCGCACCGCGGCCGTGGGGTGGCGCTGATGCGAGCGATGATGCAACAGGTCACGATCACCCCCGGCCCGGTGGGCACCACCGTCGACATGCACACGAGGATCTCCTGATGACCACACCCCTCACCCTCACCCCAGGACACCGGCCGGACGGAACCGCGTTCCTCAAGGCGACCGGTGAGATCGACATGAGCAACACCGACGCGCTCGCCGCCGCGCTGGAGAACATGCCGGGGCGTGTCGTCGTCGACCTCACCGGGATCGACTATCTCGACAGCGCCGGGCTGAGCGTCCTGTTCGCCCACGCGGACCGCATCGAACTCATCACCGCTCCGCTGCTCACTCCCGTGCTGAGGTTCTCCGGACTCGCCGATCTGACCACCGTCCAGGAGGCGTAGGCGCCACCGGCGGCGTGGGCGGTGGGCGCCGCCCGGGCGGAAGTCGCGGCACGCGGCCCGGGTGTCACGGCCGCTTCGTCCCGAGACACAGGTCGACCTCTTTCTCCTGGTCTCCCGACGCCGTACCCTCCTCGTCCACGGCGAACGCGGCCCTCAGCGCCTCACAGAGCTGGTCCACGGCGACGTGGCCGCCCTGAAGCGTGGCGGTGAGCGAGCCCTCCAGCGGGGTCGGCCCGGTGGGGATGCGCTCCTGCGTCGGCACGAACTCCGCGCTCCACACGGCAGGATGGTCCCCCGGCTGTTCCCGGGACACCGCGTCCGGTGGCCGGTCGACGGGGAACGCCGTCCTCAGGACGTCGAAGACAGTGGCCGCGTCTTCCCTGGACGCTCCGGTGAGGGACACGGTGACCATCGGGGTCACGCTCCTTTCGGCTGGGGTACGACGGCGCGCTCCGGTTCCTCGACGGAGGCACCGGCCGCCGGGAAGGCCCCGTGGCGGTCGTATCCGCCTGAACTCCCGTGGCACGCGCGGCTGTCAGGCCGGCGGTTCGTCGGGCACGGGATGCGCCGGGCGCCGGCTGCCGGAGTGCGGCGCGCCCCTCCGGCCGGTGCCGGCCTCGTCCGTATCGGGAATCCCCGTATCAGGAATCCCCGGATCGGCGATCTCCGTATCGGCAATCTCCGTATCGGGCTGTCGGCCGGGCGTCCGCGTCGGGACGCCGGTGATGTCCCAGGGGTCCTCGCCGGCGGTGACCTGCTGGTCGGGCAGATCCCTGGGTATCGGCTTCGGCGTCGGTCCCCCGCTGCTCCCAGGGGCTTTCGCGCGACCTTCGCTCATGGCGTTCTCGCTTCCTGGCACGGGGGCACACGGGGGTGGCTTGGGACGCAGGTACCCCTGCGGCCGACGATGATGCCTGCGACGGGGCCGTCTGGGAGCCGGTCAGCCGCTCGGCGGCCCGCGCCGTCCTGCCCGACTCCGGTGCCATGGTGATCGCCGTCGGCGGACTCCTGCTGCTGGTGACGTCCGGTCCTCCGATGTCCGTCCAGGTACCCGGACCGTCCCGCCTCCCCCACCGTTCCGGCACCATGACGTCCACGGAATCCGCCGAAGGAGAGCACGTGGAAGACCAGAGTCAGCAGGATCGTCCGGCGAGCCCCGAGGTGCGGGCGCGCGTCCTGGGCAGCTTCGACCGCCAGGGACTGATGGCCCACCTCGGCGCGCGGATGGCGCGGATCGAACCCGGTCGCGTGCACATCGTGCTCCCGAGCCGACCCGAAGTCACCCAGCAGCACGGCTACTTCCACGCGGGCGCCACCAGCGCGATCGCGGACAGCGCGGGCGGATACGCCGCGTTCACCCTGTTCCCCGAGAACACCGACGTGCTCACCGTCGAATACAAGATCAACCTGCTCGCTCCCGCCGTCGGCGACCACATCGAGGCCGTGGGAACGGTCCTCAGGTCCGGACGCACCCTGACCGTCTGCCAGTTGGAGGTGTTCGGCGTCCAGGGGGACCACCGCAAGCTGGTCGCCAACGGTCAGCAGACGCTGATCCGCGTGAACGGCCCCACCCGATGACGTCCCGTCCGCCCGTCTGCGCCGCGCACACCGGACGGTCGGGAGCCTCGCACACCGGACGCGCCGGATCCTCACCCGAAGGACGGGTCGGAACACGCCGGTTGGCGTCCTTCTGAGGGCACGTGAGCGGCCTCGCCGGCATCGCGCGGGGATGCGATCGCCATGCGCCCCGTCACGCGACCGGCCTCCCGCGTGACGGGGGGCGAGACCGCATCGTGCGGTCTCGCCCCCTCGCGCGTGCGGGCCGCGAGGGCACCTGCGTCGCGCTTCCCGACGGCGTCCCTCGGGAACGACAGATCCCCCTCGCGATGATCGCCGAAAAGCAACACGTTCGGACACGGTGGGGAGCTAGGAAAAAAAGAAAAGCGACAATTATTGACGCAATCGACCAGCGCGCGTAGCTTCCGACTCAGTCGCCAGGCAGCGCGCGAACTCGGCTGTCCGAAGGGCGAGTTGTAGCTCCATCACCCCACTGGGAGCACATATGCGCAGAAGAAGATCTGCCTCCTCGCGTCTCCACTCACCGCACGCTGCCGGTCCGGCCCGCCGACTGGCGCAGACCCTGATGTCCGTCGCCGCCGCCGTCGGCCTGCTGGTGGCCGCCCTGGTCGGCCTCCCCGGCGTCGCCCAGGCCGCGGGATCACAGCCCTGCGACATCTACGGAGGCGCCGGGACCCCCTGCGTCGCCGCCCACAGCACCACCCGCGCGCTGTTCTCGGCGTACGGCGGACCGCTCTACCAGGTCACCCGCGCCTCGGACGGCGCGAGCGCCGACATCGGCCCACTGTCGGCCGGCGGGTACGCCGACGCGGGCCGGCAGGACACCTTCTGCGCGAACACCACCTGCAGCATCTCGAAGGTGTACGACCAGACCTCCCGCCACAACGACCTCTTCCCCGGGCCCGCCGGCACGGCCGGAATGGGCGCCGACCGGGGCGCGGACGCGAGTGAGCTGTCGGTGACGGCGGGCGGCCACAAGGTGTACGGGATCTGGATCTCGCCCGGCGTCGGCTACCGCTCGCACGGTGCCGCGTCGGGTGTGGCCGTCAACGGGCAGCCGGAGGGCGCCTACATGGTCGCGAGCGGCACCCACGTCGGTTCGGCCTGCTGCTTCGACTACGGCAACGCGGAGTCCACGCCCGCCGACACCGGCAACGGCCACATGGACGCCGTGTCCATCGCCACCACCTGCTACTTCGCGCCCTGCAGCGGCTCCGGACCGTGGATCGAAGCCGACCTGGAGAACGGGATGTTCCAGGGCGACAACGGCTCCAACACCGCGAACAAGGGCAACAACAGCACGTACGTGACGGCGGTCCTCAAGAACAACGGCCAGACCACCTACGCGCTGAAGGGGGGAAACTCCCAGGCGGGCGGGCTCACGACGTGGTGGGACGGCGCCCTGCCCTCGCGGGGCGGATACCGGCCGATGCAGCAGGAGGGCGGCATCATCCTGGGCACGGGCGGCGACAACAGCAACTGGAACATGGGGACCTTCTTCGAGGGCGTCATGGTCGCCGGCTATCCCACCGACGCCGCCGAGAACGCCGTGCAGGCGAACATCGTCTCGGCCGGCTACTCGGGCCAGACCAACGTCCCGAACGGCCCGCAGGGCACCATCACCGGTCCGGGCAACCAGTGCGTCGACGTCACCGCGGACGACACCGGCGTGAACGGTGCCGCGGTCGGCCTGTGGAACTGCCAGTCCTACGCCGAGGACCAGCACTGGACCCACAACGCCAACGGGTCCCTCGGTACGATCGGCCGCTGCCTCGACATCATCGGCAACGGCACCGCGGGCGGCACCCAGGTCGAGCTGTGGGACTGCAACGGGGTCGGTGGCCAGAAGTGGGTGCAGCGCGCGGACGGCTCACTCTTCAACCCGCAGTCGGGCCGCTGCCTGGACTCCCCCGACGGCGCCACCGCCAACGGCACCCGCCTGCGCATCTGGGACTGCAACGGATCCGCCGCCCAGAAGTTCGCCGTCAACGGCGGTGCCCCCGTGGCGGGACCGGGCGGCACCTGCGCCGACGTGGCCGGGGACGACAACGGGTCCAACGCCACCGCCGTACAGCTCTGGGGCTGCCAGTCGTACGCGGTCGACCAGCACTGGTTCCACGGTTCGGACGGCCGGCTGCACACCTTGGGCCGCTGCCTCGACATCATCGGCAACGGCACCGCGGGCGGCACCCAGGTCGAGCTCTGGGACTGCAACACGGCCGGTGGCCAGATCTGGCAGCAGCAGGCCGACGGCTCACTCCTCAACCCGCAGTCGGGCCGCTGCCTGGACTCCCCCGACGGCGCCACCGCCAACGGCACCCGCCTGCGCATCTGGGACTGCAACGGATCCGCCGCCCAGAAGTTCGCACTGGGCTGAGCCGCGGTCGGGGCACCCGCTCCCCGCGGGACGCCGGGGCGCCCGGCCGGACGAGAGCCGTCCGGCCGGGCGCCTCCGCGTGAGCGTCCGGAGCCGTCGACCGTGCTCGTGCCCTCCGCGGTCCCTCCGCCGATTCCCCCTTTGCTTGCCAGTAGACGATCGGTCGTCTACTGTCTGTTCGACCATTCCGTCGAGCCGTCGCCGTCCGGGCGTGAACGTCCGGATCAGGCGGGGCCGCGCGCCCCGGACGGCCGATTCCGCGTACGCGCGGCCCGTACAGACAGGAGATCCCACCCATGCGTGTCGAGATCTGGACCGACATCGCCTGCCCCTGGTGCTACGTCGGCCGAGCCCGTTTCGGCCAGGGGCTCGCCGCCTTCACACACCGTGACCGGGTCGAAGTGGTACACCGGTCGTACGAGCTCAATCCGCAGGCCGAGAACGGCACCGTGCCGATCATCGAAGCGGTCGCGGCCCAGTACGGGCGCACCCGCGAGCAGCAGATCGCCCGGGAGGAGCAGGCGGCGGACATGGCGCGATCCGTGGGACTGGACTTCCGCGTCGGAGGACGGGTCTTCGGGAACACCTTCGACGTGCACCGGCTCCTCCACTTCGCCAAGAGCCGCGGTCTTCAGGACGAGTTGACGGACCTCGCCTTCCAGGTGAACTTCGCGGAGGAGCGTTCGGTCTACGACACCGAGACCCTGGTCGACCTGGCCGTCACGGTCGGGCTGAGCGGCACGGAAGCGCGGGAGGTGCTCGGCGACCCGGACGCGTACGCCGCGGAGGTACGCGCCGACGAACGCCAGGCCGCCGAGCTGGGCGCGGGCGGAGTGCCCTTCTTCGTGCTGGACCGGCGCTACGGCGTCAGCGGTGTCCAGTCGCCCGAGACGTTCACCCGGGCGCTGGAGCAGGCGTGGGCGGGTCAGCCCGCGGCCCGGAGGTCCTGACCGGAGCCGCGCGAGGCCGCGACGGACGGACCCGCCCCTCGGCCGGCCGACGCGTCATGGCGCGCCTCTATCGGACGCCTTCGTGGATCAAGAGGTCGGACTGGGGATCGAGCAGCCGGGTCAGCAGGGGCAGCGCGTCCGCCGCGCTGTGTGCCCGCGCCGATGCCAGGCGGGCGACCTCGTCCGGCAGTGCGGTGTCCGCGCGCGGGACGGCCAGGACGTACATTCCGGCGGCCGCCGCCGACCGGATGCCGTTCGGCGAGTCCTCGACCGCCAGACAACCGGACGGCGGGACGCCGACCTCGGCGGCCGCGCGCAGGTAGGGGTCCGGCGCGGGTTTGACCCGGACCACGTCCTCGCCGCACACGACGGAGCGAAGTCCCGCCGACAGGCCCAGCCCTTCGAGGGCCGCCAGGACGAAGCGGCGGGGGCTGGCCGTGGCCACGCCGACCGGCCCGTGCCGTCCGGCTTCGAGGACCAGTTCCACCGCGCCTGGCAGCGCCCGCACCCGTCCCGCGGCGCATTCGCCGACCATCGCGGCCGCACAGGCTTCGACCACCTCCGCGGCGCCCGCCGCACCACCGCACAGGCCCGCGACGTACGACGCCCAGCCGCCGTTGCCGTGCAGCGCGGCGGTGTCCTCGGCGCGCCAGTGGTGACCGTGACCGGCGGCGAAGTCCGCGCACACCCGTGCCCAGGCGTCCGCGGTGTCGATCAGCGTGTCGTCCAGGTCGAAGATCGTCGCTCGGAGCACCCCGGTCACGACGTCGCCGTACCGGAGAGCCGCAGCCGGTGCGACAACTGCTCGATCGAGACCAGCGTGAGACCGTGCTCGTCGGCGAAGGCGCGCAACCGGTCGGCGCCGGCGACCGAGCCGTCGTCCTCGCAGACCTCGCTGATCACCGCGACCGGCGACAACCCGGCCAGGCGCAGCAGATCGACGCCGGCCTCGGTGTGTCCGCGTCGCTCGGCGATCCCTCCTGGACGGGCCCGCAGCGGGAACACGTGCCCGGGACGGATCAACCGGTCGGGCCGGGCGGCGGGGTCGGCCAGCGTCCGCGCGGTCAGTGCCCGGTCGGCGGCGGAGATCCCCGAGCCGACTCCGACCGCGTCCACGGAGACGGTGTAGGCGGTCGTGTCGACCGGCAAGTCGGTCGCCGTCCCGGTTGCCGGGGCGGCGCCGGGGGCGGGCGGGACCATCAGGGGCAGTTCGAGCCGGTCGGCGACCTCGGGGGCCATCGGCGCGCAGATGAGCCCGCTGGTCCAGCGGACGAAGAAGCCCATGGTCTCGGGGGTGGCGAACTCGGCCGCCATGACCAGGTCGCCTTCGTTCTCCCGGTCCGCGTCGTCGACCACGATGACCGGCCGTCCGGCTCTGAGATCGTCGACGGCGACCGCGAGCAGGTCCAGCGGCTGTCGCACCGATGCTGATGTCATGGCAATCAACCCTTCGTCGGTAAGTCCTTCCGGCGAATGCATCGGTGACCGAACAAACAATCTTGAGAAATCTGTGCGCCAATCGAACGATTCCTCAGACAGGCCACGGCGTCCGTCCATGACCGCGCGGGACGGCGGGGGCGGGCGAGTCCTCCCGGACGGATGTCAAGGGACGATCTTCAGCAGTTCGGTGTTGCGGTCGCCCGCGCCGCCGGCCCACCCCTCCTGAACGCCTGATCGCATGCTGTCGGCGAGGCCCGGGGCGTTGTAGGCGAGCTCCCGGTACAGCGACGCGAGGCCCACCGCCGAGAGATCGTCGAAGTCCGGTGCCGTGCGGTGCGGTGCGGACGACTCGACGAGCGTGGTGAACAGGGACACCGTCCCGTCCTTGTTGTCGACCAGTTCGAACAGCCGGGCGTGGTGCGGATAGTCGACGTGGGAGGCGGTGTTGACCTCCCAGAAGGAACGGGCGGCCGTCGCGTGCGGGTGCGGGGTGATCCGGTTGACGTGGCTGTGTCCGTTGATCCAGGCGACCACGTTCGGATAGCGGCTGAGCAGGGCGATGACCTCGGCGCCGTCGTGGCGGGGTTCGTCGGTGCGGGCGGCGTCAGGGCGACGGGTCATGCTCGGACTGTGGTGGTGGCTGAAGACCAGGATGTGGGCGTCGTCGGCTCCGGGACCGCGGACGAGACGGCCGTCCACGTCGTAGGACCGGGAGCTGTGCGCGGCCAGCGTCCGTTCCAGCCAGCGCAGCTGGTCGCCGCCCAGGGACCCCTCGTAGTGGCCGCTGCGGTACGTCGTGTCGATGCTGATCCCGATGACGTTCTCCGCGATCCGGAACGTGTAGTACATGCGGTCGCCGTCGAGGTGGTCCGGCGTGTAGCCGTGGCCCACCGGCCCGGCACCGGCGCGGGCGGGGTCGAGATGCGCGGCCAGATAGTCGTGCGGCGTGAGCAGGCGGCGCCGCTCGTCGGCCGTCACGGTCCGCGCGGAGGCGGCGTGCCTGTTCAGGATCGCCTTGAGCACCTCGCTCTTGGGGTCGTCGCCCGAACCCAGCGCCTTGGCGTAGGCGGCCGCGTCCGCGTCGGGGACCGACAGCAGTTTGCGGGAACCCACGGCGAAGTCGTCGAGCGCGGGTGACAGACAGCCGCCGGGCAGGTCGTCGTGGTTGCCGACCGTGGAGTACCAGGGGATCCGCAGGCCCGGACTGGTCAGGGGGCGGGTCACCGCGTCGAGGAAACCGGGGATCAGCGGCAGTCCGCGCCGCTTGTCGAAGTCGCGCAGCGCCGGGTCGCCCGGATGCCAGTACAGCGGAAGCCCGGAGTTCTGGACGCCTTCGTACGTCTTCGGGTCCCCGGTGTCGGGAGTGATCCGGCCGCCGTTCATCAGCGTGAGGAACCACTCCAGCTCGACGGCGGAGTTGTTGTCGATGTTGTCGCCCGTGGTCATCACGAACGCCGGTGGCAGTCCCGAGTGCGGGCCGTCGCCGAGCGTGTTGACCTTCTCCACGAGCGCGACGGCGCCCGCGACGGTCAGCGCCTCCTGGGCACGCCACGCGGTGGGCGTGCGGGAGCGCAGGAACTCCGTGCGCAGCGGGTTCTGGACATCGGCGATGTGCAGATCGGTGAACTGCACGAAGCACGCGAGCGGGGTACGCCGGTCCGCGCGCCCGGCGCGCGGCGGCGCGATGTCCTCCCGTACGACCATGGGCCAGCCGGGACCCGAGTCCAGCCGCCGGTAGGTGCCGGTGTGCGGGGCTCCGCCGAGGCGGGCCGTCGTCTCCAGGGTGGTCGTGGCGTGCGGCGCGGTCCGTCGAGCGGTGACGCGTGCGGCCGGCTCCGCCGCCCGGGGACGGCGTTGCCGGGGCAGGATCGCCCCGGCGGATCCGGTCGCTCCGGCCGCCACGACGGCGCCCGAGGCGAGCAGAAGACGACGGCGGTTGATGGTGGACGCGGGTTCGTTCCCGGTCATGGGGCAGCCCTCCGGTGCCTCCGAGTGACTCACTGAGCGGAACCACTCATTCAGGCCGCGGGGACACGGGCGTGGCATCGCGGTGAACGCCGCCGGAACAGCGGTTCCGGGCCTTTTCGGGCGATCTTCACACCCCCGGTCACCGTTCGACGCGTCCGGCGCCGTGCTGCCCGTCTCCTTCGGCCGGACGGCACGCGGGGGCGTCCGTCCCCCGGCGCGGCGGTCAGGACGCGGAACGCCGCTCCCGAGTGGGGCGCGCCCGCCCCCGGGTCGCGGACTCCGGTCCCGCCGTCGGCCCGGCCCGGCCCGCGCGCCGGGGGCTGCGCGTACGGCCTCCGCGTCAGCGTGCGGAGCCGGCCTGCCACCGGTCCCAGGACATGTTCCAGCCGTTGAGGCCGTTGTCGGGGGCGATGGTCCGGTCGTCGGAGTCGCGCACCACGACCACGTCACCGATGAGGGAGTTGTCGAAGAACCAGGCGCCGTCCTGGTGGGAGTCGCCTCCGCCCTTGACGTCGTTGAGGCCCACACAGCCGTGGCTGATGTTGGAGTGTCCGAACACCGAGTCGGCGCCCCAGTAGTTGCCGTGGACGAACGTGCCCGAGGTGGACAGGCGCATGGCGTGCGGGACGTCGGGGATGTCGTACTCGCCGGCGAACCCGACCGTCGCTCCGTTCATCCGGGTGCTGGTCAGCTTCTCCGATATCACCATCTGGCCGTTCCACGTGGTCGAGCCGGGGGCACCCGCCGTGATGGGCAGCGTCCTCAGGGTCTTGCCGTCCCTGACGACCGTCATCCGGTGCGTGGAGGCGTCCGCGGTGGAGACCTGCCTGCGGCCCACGCTGAAGCGGACCGTCCTGTCCTGTTCCCCGTACGCGCCCTCGGCGCCCTTGACTCCGTCGAGGCGGATCGCGACGGTGATGACGGAGTGGGCCTTCCAGTACTGCCGCGGACGGAAGTCGAGGCGCCGTGTGCCGAACCAGTGACCGACGACGGGCTGTCCGCTGCTGGAGCTGACCTCGATGGCCGACTCCACGGCCTTCCTGTCGCCGATCGCCTTGTCGAAGGTGAACGAGACGGGCATCCCCACACCCACCGTGGCTCCGTCGCCCGGGGTGACCGTGCCGGTGAAGCGGTCGGACGTGGCGACCGTGGTGAACGCGATCTCCCTCGTCGCCTTGCGGCCCCCGGCGCCCGCGGCCACCACCGTCAACCGGTAGGCGGTGCCGTGGTCGAGGACGCCAACGGGCGCCCAGGCTCTGCCACTCGAGGAGGCGGCACCGCGGACGACGTGGCCGTTCGCGGTGGCCAGGGTCACCTTGGTGATCTTCCCGGCCGCGACCGTGACACGGCCGCCCTGCCTGACGGAGACATGCTTCTGGCCGTCGGCGGCGTTCAGCCGTATGCGCGGGGTGTCCGAGGCTCCG
Source organism: Streptomyces fagopyri (assembly GCF_009498275.1). NCBI lineage: Bacteria > Bacillati > Actinomycetota > Actinomycetes > Kitasatosporales > Streptomycetaceae > Streptomyces > Streptomyces fagopyri. The sequence continues at coordinate 890,008 of NZ_CP045643.1, forward strand.
GCCGCGACGGGGGACGCCTGTGCGCGGTCGTCGGCGCCTACGGGTCCGGTGGTACTGCAACCGGACAGCAGGCAGGCCGAGATCGACAGGACGGCGAGGGCCGCGGCCGGGCGGGTGTGGTGCATGGAAGCTCCGTCTTTCGCGTCGGGTGGTGTGTCCCACCGGGTCCGGGGATGCCGGCCCCGGCGCGAACGGCACGGCGCCGGCGCGGTGAGGCGCGGCCGTGGACGAGGGACTCGCACGCGGCCGGTGCGCGACTCCTCGACCCGCCGTCACCGCCGGGCACGGAAGCCACCCGCCCGATACCGACGCCGTACGCGACCGGGACACGACGCCAACATGCCGGGCGTATATCAGGAAGTTGTCAGGCCACGGCAAGATCCGTACGTGGACCTGACGACCGGTGCCGGGGACCAGTTCGCCGCCGCCACCGCGTGACACCAACGACGTTGTAGGCGATCCCGATTCACATTCCGGTGGGCCCGGCACTCCGGCTGCCCCGCCCGCGCACCGCACCGCCGGTCGCGGTCGGCGCGTGGCCGGTGGCCGGTGGCCGGTGGCCGGTGGCCGGTGGCACACGATTCCCGAGCGCGTGCGGCCGGGCCGACGGCGACGGATCGGCCTGCGCCCCGGCGGGCCCGGCCAGGTCGCCGACCGGGGTCATGGGGCGGCGGGTCGTCATGTACTACCCGTACGGGTCCCGGGCCAGGAACAGGTCGAAGAGATGTCCGTCGCCGTCGCCCTTCAGGGAGTCCACCGGGATACGGCCGTGCAGGGCCGGACCAGCTCGGCGGCCGTGCCCCGGAGGGAGGCGTCTGCCGTGGTGGCGGGCGGCGTGGGCAGGACGAGTGGTCCATGTGCCGTCGGAGGAGAGCGAGGGACGCCAGGAACTGCCCTCGGTGGCATGGTGGTCGACGGCGGCGGGCTCGTACGGCCGGGCGGCCGTCCCGGAGCAGCAGGTGGATGGGAACTCGTCGACACCGTCGAGTGCCCCCTCGTCCGGCGGCGGCCGCGCGGCACCCAGGGCGAGCCGGGCGTCGTGGGTGTGCACCATGACTCCTGGAGCTGGTGCCGGGCGACGGCACCGCAGGTCCGCGACGACTGTGACCCGCCCCACCATGTCCGGCAGCCGTGATCCGGGCCGGACTCCCGCAGTGCGTCCAGTAGTTGCTCCGTCGGCTCGGCCGACCGGGCCGGCAGCGCGTCGCGCTCCATGGGCGCGGCCGGGGCGCTCTCCGAGGGGTCGGGGAACTCCAGGGTCTCCGCCACGGCGGGCTGTTCACCACCGCGCCCCCGACGACCGGACAGCGGTTTTCCCGGCCGCCGCGCTCGCGCCCCCGCAACGGCCGGAGTCGCTCACGGACTTGTGTCGGACCCCGATGACATGATCTCCGCCATGACGACGACCGAGCGCCCCATGCCGCCTCTCGACGCCGACGAGCGCACCGCGCTGGAGAGCTGGCTGGACTTCTACCGCACCACACTGGTCATGAAGTGCGAAGGACTGAGCGACGAGCAGGTGCGCCGCACTTCCGTGGCTCCTTCACCGCTGACCCTGCTCGGCCTCGTCCAGCACATGGCCGAGGTCGAGAGGAACTGGTTCCGCCGTGTCCTGACCGGTGAGGAGGTCGCGCCGATCTACGACCCGCGCGCCGATCCCGACGCCTCCGACGGCGGGTTCGATCTCACCGAGAACGTCTCCTTCGCGACAGCCCGCGCGACCTGGGAGGCCGAGATCGCCCACGCCCGGTCCAACTGCGTGGCTCGTGAACTGGACCGGACCAGCCCGTTCATGGGTGGCGACGTCACCTTGCGGTGGATCTACCTGCACATGATCGCCGAATACGCACGCCACAACGGACACGCCGATCTCATCCGCGAACGCATCGACGGCACCACCGGCGTGTGACCGAGCCGCCCCACGGCTGATCACCCGGGCGCACCCGGGGCCGACATCGATGACCGGCGGCACCGCCGTAAGGCCCGACCCGGCGAAGGGAACCCCATGGACCGTCCACGAGTCCTGTTGCTGGACGCGGCTCCGGGCGAGCTGCTCGACCGGGAACTGGAACGTCTGCTCGGCCACGGACCGGCCGTCACACTCAACCTCCGGCGGGTGGCCGACAGGGCCTTGGCACGGGCCACTTGGGCCGGCCGGGTGGACTTCACCGATTTCGACGCCTTCGACGAGCCTGCGCTGATCGCCGAGACCGTCCGGGACGGGATCGGCTACCACGCGGTCAAGTCCCGCGCGGGTGTCCCCCTGCGCGCCGCGTTCCTCACGGCGGCGACCGACCCGGAACTAGCCAACCGGCTCCGGGTGATCGGCAGGGCCGGGGCGGGCACCGACCATGTCGAGTCGGCCGCCGCCGCTCGCCACGGCGTCGATGTCACCCACACCCCGGGCTCCAACGCCGACGCTGTCGCGGAGTTCGCCCTGGCTCAGCTGTTCGCCCTGGTCCGGAGTCTCCCGGTGCACAACGAGGCCGCGCACCGGGGCCGCTGGACCGCACCGGCCGCCCCCATGGCCGAGTTGTCCGAACTATCCTTGGGCATCGTCGGGTTAGGCCGCATCGGCCTGAGACTGGCCGAGCGGGCGAGCGCTCTCGGGATGGCGGTTCAGGGCATCTCACGGCGCCCGACCGAGTCGTCGGTGCCCCGGGCGGAGTCCCTGACCGCTCTGCTCGCGACCAGCGACGTGGTCTCCCTGCACCTTCCCCTCACCCCGTGGACCCGGGGGATGATCGGCCGGGCGGAACTGGCGGCGATGCGGCCGGAGTCGATCCTGCTGAACACCGCCCGGGGCGGGATCGTCGACGAACAGGCGCTGGCCGACGCGCTGGCCGACCCGACGCACCCGCTCGCCGCGGCGGCCGTCGACACGTTCGAGCACGAGCACGCCGCCTTCGCCTCACCGCTCCTCGGCCTGCCGAACGCGCTGCTGACCCCGCATGTGGCCGGGATGACCAGGGGCGCCATGGCCACGGCGGCGATCCGGTGCGCGGACCACATCGCGGCTCTGCCGGCAGGCCGCCGGGACGGCGTGCCCGTCGTCACCCGCTGACGCTCGCGGTCGGTTCACCGCCGAGCTTCGGCGGACTCCACGCGGTCCGGTTCGTTCATCTTCCCGAAGGGCACGTGCACGCTGGGTGTGTTGAGGGAGGTGCCGGCCAGGTGGCCGACCTGGTCGTCGAAGAAGATGTGGGGCTTGAGAACCCCCATGATCGTGCTCTTGTCGATGCCGCCGAGGAAGAACGCGTCGTTGACGGTCACACCCCACCCCTTCAGGCTGCGCACCGCGCGTTCGTGAGCGGGTGCGTTGCGGGCGGTGACGAGGGAGACGTGGACACGGATCTTGTAGTCCGGATCTCCGGCCCGCTCTACCTCTTCGCGCTGCTGGAGCCGGTTGAGACTGGCGAGGAAGTCCCGCAGGGGGCCCGGGTCGTGCGGGGTGGCGGCGTTCATCGTCTCGTGGGAGCGGAAAACCTCGATGCCGTCCGCCTGGTAGACCCGCTCCGAGGCGTCGTCGGCGAGCACCCCGTCGAAGTCGAAGGCGATCCGCAGGTCCTGGTCGTCGGCCTCGTCGGTCGTCGCGGGACCGAGAACCCGGCCGGCGGGCAGGCCGAGGGCCACGGCCTCGCGGACATCGGTCTCGTTCGCGGACAGGAACAGCGACATGTTCAGGGCGGGCATGAAGTGGTAGGGCGAGCGTCCCTGCATGAAGATGGCCCGGCTGATCGGCAGACCGTGGGACTGGATGGACCGCATGACCCGCAACCCGGTGTCGGGATCGTTGCGGGACAGGACGATGACCTCCACCAGGGGATCGTCGGGTGAACTCAGGTCATTCAGCGACAGCAGTCTGCGGATGAAGGAGAAGGCGACCCCCTTGCCCAGAGTGTCGTGAAGGTGCTCCTCCTGGTAGGCGCGGTAGGACTCCTCGCCCTGCTCACGGAAGACGGCGTCCGCCTCCGCCAGGTCGAACAGCGCGCTGGAGGCGATGCCGATGACCAGGCGGTTCGCAAGTTCGTAGGACACGGCTCATCCCCCTGCATCAATTCAAACGCGTGTCTCAATCATGACATCGAGTCGCGGCGGGCGATGCGCCGTGGCCGCCCCGGACTTGCCCAGCGGTCGTCCCAGGCTCGCCGAGACCGGCCGCCGGCCACCCCACCCGCCGCACGTCCTCTCCGGATCCGTCCTTCTCTCCATCGGCACCAGGAACCGGGACGTCCAGGACGACTGGCCGCGGGCCACCGGCCCGAGCCTGGGCCCGGCGCAGACCGGCTGGCAGTGACCGGCCCCTCCGATCACACTCCGTCCGAACGCCCGCTCGCGGGAGCCACATCCGTCTTACGGCCGGCGGCAGGACCGCGGCCGGCCATCGGCGCGAACGGGTGGTTCGGGGCGGTCGTCAGGTGCCGGAGCGCGTGAACGCCGCCCGATACGCCCGCAAACACACGCTCACCTCCACTCGCCCATGCGTGGGCTTTGCCTCCGGTTCTCCCCCCGTACGCCTCCGATTGCTTCCATCGGAGGATGGACCACATCACGTTCCTCGTGGCAGTCGTCATCGTCACGGCTCTGGCCTTCGATTTCACCAACGGATTCCACGACACGGCGAACGCGATGGCCACGTCCATCGCGACCGGCGCGCTCAAGCCGAAAACGGCGGTCCTCATCAGCGGCGTCCTGAACGTGGGCGGAGCGTTCCTGTCCACCGAGGTCGCCAAGACGATCTCCGGCGGAATCGTCGACGACACGCTGGTCACTCCGGGCATGATCTTCGCGGGCCTGGTCGGGGCGATTCTGTGGAACCTGCTCACCTGGCTGCTCGGGCTTCCCTCCAGTTCCTCACACGCCCTCTTCGGCGGACTCATCGGCGCGGTGTGGGTCGGCGCGGGTGAGCACGGCGTGCACTTCGACAAGGTGTTCGAAAAGATTCTGATCCCGGCCGTGGCGTCGCCGGTCGTGGCGGGTGTCGCCGCCCTGCTGGCCACGTACCTCGCGTACCGGATCACCGCCAGGGCACGCGAGAAGTCGGTGACGAAGGGCTTCCGGCTCGGGCAGATCGCCTCGGCCTCGCTGGTGTCGCTGGCGCACGGCACGAACGACGCGCAGAAGACGATGGGAGTCATCACGCTGACGCTGATCTCGGCGGGCGCGCTGGGCCACGACGCGGGTCCCCCGGTGTGGGTCATCGCGTCCGCGGGCCTGGCCATCGGGCTCGGCACCTATCTGGGCGGCTGGCGCATCATCCGGACCATGGGCAAGGGGCTCACCGACATCCAGTCCCCACAGGGCTTCGCCGCCGAGGCGGCCTCCACGACGGTGATCCTCACCTCCGCCCATCTGGGCTTCGCGCTCTCCACCACACAGGTCTGCTCCGGCGGCATCCTCGGAGCAGGGGTGGGCAGGCGGCTGGCCGAGGTGCGCTGGGGCACCGCGGGCAGGATGGCGCTCGCCTGGCTGGTGACGCTGCCGGCGGCCGCGCTGGTCGGCGGGGTGTCGGCGAGCGTCGTGAAGCACGGCGGGACCTTCGGCACGGTGGTGATCGCGCTCGTCGCGGTGGCCGTCGCCGCGTTCATCGTCACCGCCGCGCGCCGCAACCCGGTGCACGCCTCGAACGTCAACGACCACCACGAGGTCTCCGTCCGTACCGCGACGCCGGCCGGCGTCGGTACGTCCGCCTGAGCCTAGGAGAGTTCCGGACATGCATCTCGACTGGACCGCACTCGGTGAAGTCGCCGCGGTGAGCACGGGAGTCACCGTCGCCGTGGTCGTCGTCTTCGCCCTCGGCGTGCTGGGCGTCGCCCGGGCGGAGGGCGCGCGCGACGACGACGGCGGCGACGTCCTGGGGTTCGCCCAGGCCGGCCTCTGCTTCCTGGCCTGCGCGGCCGTGGTGGCGTACGGCATATATCTGATCGTGCCGCAGTTCCACTGACACGGCGGGAAGAACCTCGGTGGCGGGAAACGCGGAGCACGGAAAAGGGAGCACCGGATGACGGAACTGCTGACTGGCATGCGGGTCGACTACTCCGACCACGACGACCCCGTACTCATCCGGCCGGACGGCAGCCCGGTGGACACGTGGCGGGAGAACTACCCGTACGAACAGCGCATGGAGCGCAAGGAGTACGACTGGCACAAGCGGCTCCAGCAGATCGAGCTGCTGAAGCTGCAGAGCTGGATCAAGGAAACCGGCCGACGGCTCGTCGTCGTCTTCGAGGGACGCGACGCGGCGGGCAAGGGCGGCACGATCAAACGCTTCACCGAGCATCTGAACCCGCGCGGCGCTCGGGTGGTGGCGCTGGAGAAGCCGACGGAGCGGGAACGCGGACAGTGGTATTTCCAGCGGTATGTGGAGCACCTGCCGACCGCGGGCGAGATCGTGCTCTTCGACCGGTCCTGGTACAACAGGGCCGGTGTGGAGCGCGTGATGGGTTTCTGCACCGACGACGAGTACCGGCGCTTCACCCGGCAGGCGCCCGCCTTCGAGCGGATGCTCGTCGACGACGGCGTGGACCTGGTCAAGTTCTGGTTTTCGGTCTCCCAGAGTGAGCAGCGCACCCGGTTCACGATCCGCCAGGTCGATCCGGTGCGGCAGTGGAAACTGAGCCCCATGGACCTGGCCTCGCTGGACCTCTGGGACGACTACACGGCGGCGAAGGTCGCCATGTTCCGCGAGACGGACACCGAACAGGCGCCCTGGACCGTGGTGAAGAGCAACGACAAGAAGCGGGCCCGCGTCGAGGCCATGCGCAGCGTGCTGGCCCGCTTCGCCTACACCGACAAGGACGAGGACGTCGTCGGCAGCCCCGACCCGAGCATCGTGGGCGCGGCGGCCAACCTGCTGGAGGAGGGCGAGGACGACTCGGTGTCCGTCGCCGCCGACCCCACGGCGTCCTGACGACAGCCGGACCGCCTCCACAGAGCCATTCCCGGGCCCGGTTCGTGTCGGGCCCGGTTCGTGTCGGGCCCGGTTCGTGCGCGAGCCCGGCCGTGCGCCGCACGCCCAGGTGTGGACGCCGGCACCTACCTCCACCGGCGCACGGCCGAATTCCCGCACGGCCGCGTTCGGTCGCGCGCCGGACGACCGCCGGAGGTCTCCGCCACCGCGGTTCGCCGCCCGCCGCCCGCGCGGAAGCAACGGTCCGCGGAGAGACCACGGCGGTCGCGACGGCCCGACTCAGGACATCAACATGGCGGTGGCCTCCTTCAGTTGGTCGTGGGCCGCCACCAGCGCCAGAGCCCGCTTCGGCGCTGGTACGTCGGTGTGGCAGGCCGCGCGCAGCAGGTACTCGGCGAGCACCACGTGCCACTCCCAGGCCCGCTCGGGCTCGGCGGCGTCCGGGCACCACGTGTGCAGATGCCTGACCAGCCAGGACAAGGCCGTCAGCGCCGCCGTGACATCCGGGGTGTCCGGTCCGGCGAGCGGAGTGCGGCGCCCCAGCTGCGAGGCCAGTGCGCGCCACGCGGCGAACCGGGTGAAGAACATCGATTCCACACCCGCGTCGATCGACCGCATCAGCAGGTCCACGCCGAACCGGGCCGCGTCCGCCGCCCAGTTGAGCCGGCCGAACGCGCTGGTGTCGATGAGCACCGGCGTCGGGTGCCTGCCCAGACAGATCAGTACGTTGCCCCCGTGCAGATCGCCATGGGCGTACGTCGTCACGGTGGGCCGGGTCAGTTCGCTCAGCGGGACGCCCAGTGGCCTGCCCTCCTCCAGGAACGACCGCAGCTCCCTGGTCAGTTCCCTCACGTCGGACAGCCCGCCCCCGTCCGGTCGCCTCAGCGCGGGCGAGAACTCCGCCAGCGCCTGGAGCACCAACCGGCGCCGCAGGGACGGAAACCGCAGCAACTCCACCAGCGGGACGGTTCGCTCCCTGTTCTCGGTGTGCGGTGTACGCAGCCCCTCCCAGAACAGTTTGAACATCACGTCCTCCACGTCCGGCGCCGGCGGCTCCGCCGCGAGCCAGGCCCGCAGTGTCCTCGCGTTCTCCGGCAGTGGAGCGCCGAGCGCGTACCAGCCGTTGACCGGGCCCACCGGCCGCTCGGGCCGCTGCCGGATCAGCAGCAGCGCGGGGAACACCTTCGCCGCACGGCCGTTCTGCTCCGCCTCGTGCGCCAGCGCCCGCTCATCACGGGAGGCCTTCAGGACGTGCCGCAGGACCGGACTGCCCGGTGAGACCGCCGCCACCGAACACACCACCGCTCCCGAGGCACCGGGCGCGAGATGGGCCACCCGCATCGTCGCCGTCTCCGCGCCCTCGGCCTCCAGGACACGGCTGTAGAGCTGGGACAACGTCGGTGCCCCGACCTCGTCGACGATGGACTGAACCGCCGGATCGTCGGCGTCCGCCTCCACCTGGATCGGGCGCACCGTCCCGTTGTTGAGGAGATGCTCGCGGACCGCCCGGACGACGGCTGCCGGACTGTTGTCGAGCGACCCCTGGGTGAACTCGTACCGCCGGAAGACGTGATGTGCCCCGGAGCGGCGCGCCTGGTCGAACAGGTCGGGCCTCGTGTCGTCACCGGAGCTGACGGCGATGATGTACGTCCGCGGCGATCGCTCCTTCGCCTCGGCGATCAGCTCGAGGCCCCGCGGCTCCGGCAGGTCCGGCAGGTCCTCACGCGCGAACAGCAGGTCGACCAGGACCACGTCGTAGGGCCGGTCCGCGTCGCGGATCAGTTCCTGGCCGCGGTCCGGTTCGGTGGTCGAGTCCCACTGGACGTCCCAGCCGATCTTCGCGAAGTGCGCCTCCAGCCGGGCCTTGGAGCGCCGCTGGTTGCGCTCCTCGTCGTCGATGATCAGCCCTTTGATCTCCTGCATGATCAGGCTCCCTCCCACAGGGGCAGCGCCAGGAGCGTCTCGAACGTCCAGCCCTTCTCGCCGTCCTCCTCGTCGAGGGCATGCCCCGTCAACGACGCGCCGAAAGGCCGGAGTTTCGCGTCCAGTGCCCGTAGCCCCTGGCCGGCCGCGCGCCGCGGCCGGGTGCCGGTATTGCGGAAGGAGACCTGTACGGTGCCAGGTCCGGAGGTCGCGTACGCGACGTGGATACGGCACTCGGCGTCCGGGACGCGATGGCGCCGCGTGTTGTCGAGAACGTGTTCCACCGCCTCGGTCAGCAGGGGTGCGGGACAGAACACCTCGGCCTCCCCCGCGGCCGCGCCCGCCACCACCTCCACCACGGTGTCCTGGGCGGCGAGGAGTGCCTCCAGCCGGGGCCCGAGCCTGGCCGGCGCCGACGACACCAGGTCCACGAGATGGGCGCGCTTGCCCGTCTCCGGCAGATGCGTCGCGAGGAACATCCGGTACCACCAGTCGAGGCGGTCGAGGAGTTCGTACCGTAGCGTCTGCCAGTCGGGGTCATCCACTTGACGCGGTGCGCGCAGCAGCCGGTCGAGCCGCTCCGTCACCTCGCTCAGCGCCGTGATCCCGTTGGGCACCAGCCGCATCAGCCGTTCGTGGTCGCGTCGCCCGAGCCGGTCGTCCACGTACTCGCCGGCGAGGATGTGCCGTAGCGCGGGAAGACAGACCAGCGCGCGCTCGGCGAGGTGCCGTTTGCACGTCTCCCAGTCGGAGCGGGCGTCGAGCGCCGCGCCCTGCGAGGGTGCCGCGTCCTCCAGGTCCTCCACGTAGTCCCGTACGCGCAACAGCCCGGAGTCCAGCCGGTGCCGCATCACCGCGTGCCCCAGGTCCTCGCGGAGCTGCTCCCACGCCTTCTGCGGATCGTCCGGTTTGGGTCCCACCTTGTGATCCGCGACGGTGATCAACTGCTGCACCACGTGCAGATATTCGTCCGCGAGACCGGGTACGCGTGCCTCGCGCCGCTCCTCGAGGCTCTTGCGGCAGCGCAGCAGGCTCTTGCGCAGCCGCACCACGTCGATGGGCGAGTCGTACGGTGGACGACGCAGGAGCTGGTGGCACTCCAGGAGCATCTGGTCGACCAGGACCGGTTCGTCCAGCACCAGGGTGAGCAGCCGGGGCAGCATCTCGGTCAGCTGCTGCGGTGTGGTCGCCGCCAGCACCATCAACGCCTGCACGCGAAGCCACGGCGAGGCGTTGGGGGACTTGCCGACGCCGGCCACGCAGATCTCCGCCAGCAGGTCCCGGGCCACGGTGAACCGGAGCGGCGGCAGCTTCAGCCACTGCTGCTCCGCGGCGAGGAGCCGGATGAGGTTGGACCGTGTGAACTCGGCGTGCGGCGGGCCGTCGAGGAGCGCGCGCAGCGCGTCCACCACTCGCTGTCGCGAGCCCGTGTCGCGCAGGGACTCCCGGAGCAGCGCGCGCCAGCGGATGTAGTCGATCACGTCGTCGGAACGGATCGGGACCGCGAACAGGTCCGCCGCCGCGCTGCTGAACACCTCCTCGCGGCGCTGGGGGCGCAACAGTTCGCGCAGTTGGTCCGCGTGCCGCCGGAGCCGGTTCGGTGCGGCCGAGTCGTCCTGGACGCGCAGCCGGGTGGTACAGATCGCGCAGTCGTGCGGCGACTCGCCGGGAATGCTGCTCGCGCTCACGAACCGCACCACCGCCGGCACGGGTGCGCCGCCGCCCGGCGGGGCCACGGCCCGCAGCATGCGCAGCGCCGCCGCCTCCTGATGGTCGAGCCGGTCGAGCAGCACCACCGCGACGACCGACACCGCGCCGCTGGCCACCGCGAGCCGGATCATCTGCTGCAGTGTCGTGCCGGTCGTCGCGCGACCGTCCAGCACCACCACTGTCTGGCCGCGCGCGTCGTACCGTACGGCCGTCGGGAAGATCCACTGGTTCCGGGCCACCCCGCGTGGCACGGGCACCAACGGGCCTACTGCGTGGCCGAGTTCGCCCAGCCGGGCGTGCAGTGCTTCCGGGAGCCTGCTGTCGTAGACGGCGTCCGGGGTGCCCGCGTACCAGAGTTGCAGCGTCCGTGCGCCGTCCGGTGCCGGTGCTCCCGGTCCCGTCGGCTCCGCAGCGGAGGCGAGCGATTCGCTCAGCACGTCGAGGACGGCCTCCGTGATCCGGGCGCCCGTCTCCGGGTGCCGAAGCGCGCGGTCGAGGTGCAGCATGGCGCTGGAGTGCGACCGCGGGCCGGCCAGATGTCCGAGGGAGAGTGTGTCGGGCGCCCCCGTGCACAACCGCAGGAAGTCGAGCTCCGAGATACGGGGCGGCTCCGGGGGCGACGGCACGACCGGATGACGCAGGATCGGATCGATGTCCACGACGTCCACGCCGACCGCGTCACCGGTCGGCGGAGTGCGACCGTCCGCCGCGTAGATGTCGATGGCGACGTCGGTGAGCGAGACCACGGGGATGCTCCGGTTGAGCAGCTGGATGTCGCGTCGCTCCGGTCGCGCGTCCACGACACAGGCGATCAGCGCGGGTTCGGCGCCCGCGCCCACGATGGCGGCCGCCGCCCGCCGTGTGGTGTTCTCCGTCGACAGAAGGTCGGTGATGAGCACCACCCGCTCGCCCGCCTGCACCGGTTCGCTCGGATGCAGCCCCTCCAGGTCGAGTTCACCCGGCATGGCGTGGTGCCTCCCGCCCAGTGCCAGGCACTCGCTCAGCCGCGCGGCCAGCGGTCTGGGCGCCGCCGACACATGCGCGACCATCGTGGGAACCTCGCCGTGCCCGCGTTCGTTCAGCACGGCCTCCACCTTGCGGGCCAGGACGTACGCCGCCGTCGCCGTTCCGACCGTCGCGTCCAGCAGCAGCGCGGAGTCGACCCAGCGCCGGGTGATCCGCAGCCCGGGAGTCCGGAACAGGCCGTTCGCCACGCCCGCGGCCTCTCCCCGGTGCTCGACGACCTCGGCCAGCTCGCGGTGCGCCTCCCGTTCCAGGGTGCGCAGCACGCCCAGGGGGGTCAGCGCGAGGGAGACCCGGCCGCCGGAGACCTCGAAGAGCCTTGGGTACTCATCCAGCGCACGCCACAGGCCGTCACCCGGTTCCCCTCCGGCCTGTCTCCAGCACCGCATCGCGGTCTCCGCCGAGACCACGCCGCCGACCCTGCTCAGTTCGGTCAGGACGGCGCGGACGGCCGTCGAGCCGCCGTACCAGATGGGCGGTCCGTAACAGCCGTGGACCAGCGTCGGGCTCGGTGGCGCGCTCGCGCCGGGATGCCGCTCGGCGTGCAGCCCGCTCACACTCAGGTCCACGATCCGCGGGTCGGCGTCGGGGAAGAGGACCGCGACAGCCGTGAGGTCGGCCAGTCCGTCGGCCACGCCGAGCGCGGCGCTCAGCGCGTCCTGCAGGCCGGAGGGACTGAGGTAGCCGGTGTCCCGTAACGGCACCGACACCACCACTCCGCCCAGCGCCGGATCCCGCGCGGTTTCTCTGGCCGCGTCCACGAGTGCGGCACGGCCGGCCTCGTCGAGGCCGTTCGCCGGGTCGAACTCGCAGCGTATCCAGCGCAGTTGATGGCCGATCGCCGCCTGCGAACGGTCGATCCAGGACACCGGGGTGCGGTGCGTCCTCGGATCGGTGAGGACCTGCACCTCGTGCAGCGTGCCCGGTGCGTGACCGAGTGAGTCCTCGGCCATGACCGTCTGCCCGCCGGACTCCGTGTACACCCAGCCGGTCATCGTGTCCGCGGTCCGGACGACGATGCTGCCGCCGTAACTCCTGACCAGGTGCGCCACCCGCCACAGTCCGCTCTGGCCCGGCCTCGGCGCGTTCGCGTCGGCGCGCGTGCCGTCCGGTACGGGGGTGTGGTGCCCGAAGGCGGAGAAGACCGTGTCCTCCGCCTCGGTCGGCCGGTGCCCCGATCCCGGCCGTGCCCCGGACGCGACGGCGTGCCACGCCTGCACCGGATCCAGCCGGGTCACCAGCCCACCGCCCGAGTCACCCACCAGCAGACGCAGCACCTGACTGCGCGTCGTGGTGGCCAGCTCGGCCAGTTCGGCGGAGGCGGGCGGCATGTCGGCGTGGCGCCGGCCGTACGTCATGGAGTCGAGCAGGACGGCGCCCACGAGGCAGCGGGGCGGTTCGCCGACGACGCCGGCCGCACCGTGCTCCGCCACGTTCTCCAGCAGCTCCAGAAGCACCGTCTGGCTCAGCGCGTCGGCGTCCGGCTCCGACAGCCCGAGGTCACGGAGCCGGGCCACGATCCCCAGGAAGTCCTGTGACACGCGCAGTTCGTCGCCGTCCAGCGGTGACAGCCACTGGAACGGCAGGATGCGCCGCCGCACGTACGGGGACTCGTCGCGGGCCGTGGACTTGCCGCCGCCCGGTGTCGCGTCGTCGGCGGGCGGAAGGTGGTCCACCGCCGCCGCGTCGTCCACCTCGACGGCTCCCTCCGGCCAGCGTCCCGGCCGCAGGGCGTCCAGGAACCCGACCTGGCCCATGAAGGCCCGCGCGTCGCCGCGCGCCCGGGCCTGCCGGGTCAGCAGCCGCTGCGCCGCCGCCCGGTCCCGTTCCTCACCCGCCTCACCCTCCGTGCCGCCGGTGTCCAGCGGGTCGCCGCCACCCGGCCCTGGCAGGTCCGCGGTCGGCAGCGTGACCCGGACCGGCACGCTGTCGCGCACCGCCGCGTCGATCAGCAGCAGGGCTCGCGCCAGCGCCGCCATGTCGGCGAACTCGACCCGGGCGAAGTTCAGATGGAGCCCCTGTTCCAGAATCCGGTGCGTCCACCGTCCGTCCGCCGCGAACGGTGCGCGCCGGGGCTGCATCACCTTCTCCCAGCCGCTGGGAGTGAGTCTGGGGGCGAAGTGAAGTCCTGCCATGGTCCGGCGCCCTCCGTCTTCCGTTCACCACTGCGGTTCCTGAGACAGGTTCTGCCCACGCGGCCGAGGGAAATATCACCCTTCTTCCACCTCGGGCGCCGAACTGTCATCATCGACGAGGAACGTCAACTTTCCTACGGACGAGTGACATTGAGGGCGGATGGCATCCGGTCGCGGTGGGTCGCGCGGTCTGCGGAGGGACCTGGAGCGGGGACGGGAGATCGACGGTGCCCGCCTCGCCGCGTACGTGCTGCGCGCCGCCGGGCGGACACAGCGCGTGGTCGTCACCGGGGCACGGTGCACGGGCACCGTGGATCTGCGGCTGGCGGTCCTCGATGCCCGTCTGGAGTTCGTGGACTGCGTCTTCGACGGAGAGATCCAGCTGTCCGGAGCCGTCGTCAACTCCCTTGACCTCAGCGGCAGTCGGATGACGGCACTCCTCGCCGACGGGCTGCGGGTACGGGGGGACCTGGTGCTGCGCGAGGCGCGGATCGGCGCCGCCACCGGCACGGCTCCGTTCGCCGACTTCCGCACCGACGGCGACCGGGTTCCGGCCGCTCGCCGGGTGTCCGAGGAACTGACCACCGCACCGTTGCGTCTGGTGGCCGCGCACGTGGACGGCGCGCTCGTCCTCGAACGGGCGGTGCTGGGCGGCCCCGGCCCGTGGGCGCTGTTCGCCCCACGCGTCACGGTCGGGGACTCCCTGCGCGCGAGTGGCCTGGAGTCGTCGGGTGGCCTCTACCTCAGGGACGGACAGGTCGGCCACTCACTGCTCTTCGAGGGTGCGTCGGCGACCGCGATCGACGCCACGGGCCTGCGCTGCGACGGCGGTTTCTACGCCGACTGGGGCTTCACCTGCTCCGGCCCCGTCCGTCTGCGCAGCGCCGAGGTCGCCGGCATCGTCACCTTCCACGACGCCGTGCTCGGCGCCCCGGCGGGTGCCGCGATCCTCACCCGGCTGCGCACGGCCCGCCTGCGGGTGGATTTCCGTACGAGCCCGGCGGGCGCGGTCGTGCTGCGCGACGCGCGGATCGGTTCGTACGTGGACGCGCCGGACAGCTGGCCGGCCGCGGGCGCGCTCGACGTGGAGGGGCTCACCTACGACCGGCTCGGCTCGGTCGACCCCGTCGGCGTGAAGGAACGGCTGGCCTGGCTGGCCAGGGACGGTGAGGCCACCGCGGGTTCCTTCGAACAGCTCGCGCTGTCCTATCAGCGCGCCGGCGACGAACGGTCCGCGCGGGTCGTCCGGCGCGCCCGCGAACGCCGGACCCACCGGTCGGAACGGCTGCCGGCCCGCGCCTGGGGCGCCGTCCAGGACACGCTGTTCGGCTACGGGTACGCACCGGGACGCGCCCTGGTCTGGCTGGTCGTGCTGGTGGGCGCGGGCTCCGCGTGGTTCGCCACGCACCGGCCGTCACCGGTCACGGGCGGGACGCGGCGGGACTGGGACCCCGTGCTGTACACCCTCGACCTGATCGTCCCCGTCGCCGGCCTCGGTCAGCGGACCGCCTGGGATCCGACCGGAGTGGACAAGGCGGTGGCCGTCCTGCTGATCCTCGCGGGCTGGCTGCTCGCGACCTCGGTGGTGGCGGGGGCGAGCAGACTGCTGAGCCGTAACTGACACCTGCGGCACGGGCGAGGGGATCGCCGGGCCGGAACCGACACGCGCGGCAAGGGTGGCGTCGACGGTCAGCCGTCGCACATCAACAGTCAGAAGAGATCGAGCCGTTCACTGCTTTGGCGCACCTTCTGTCAGTCCCGGAACAACTCGGTTGCCCGCCGCGCACGGTACGTAGGGTCCGGCTCACGGAGCCGCCCGGGTATCGCGGGCCGCACACAACGAGGGGACACCGTCATGGCAAGTGTGGACATCTCTTTGAAGGAGATCATGACGTCGATCGAGGGCGCTCTGGGAGCCGCTCTCGTCGACTACACCAGCGGCATGGCGCTGGGGACCTTAGGAGGAGGCAAGGACCTGGACCTGGCGGTCGCCGCCGCGGGCAACACCGACGTCATCCGCGCCAAGACCCGCACCATGGAACACCTCGGCATCAAGAGCGACATCGAGGACATGCTGATCACGCTCTCGCATCAGTACCACCTCATCCGGCCGTTGAAGGGCCGGGACGGGAACGGCCTGTTCCTCTACCTCGTGCTCGACAAGGGGAAGTCCAACCTGGCCATGGCCCGTCACCAACTCAAGCGCATCGAGGCCGAACTGGAGGTGTAGCCGGCCGCCTCCTCCGCGCTTCCGCACGCCCACGAGTTGCAGAGTTCTTCATCTGGGCACATCCAGATCAGGCCAATCCGATGGGTGTGCGGGGCGGGAGACGCGAGGATCGGTCATCGGTCCGCGAAGCCCGCCCCCGCGGCGGCCCGTACACGGCCGCCGCGCCGGCCCGGAGCACCGTCCCTCAACCGCGGTAGGGAGCGAACGATTCACCATGCAGGTCCCCCTCTACCAGGCCAAGGCCGAGTTCTTCCGCATGCTCGGGCACCCCGTGCGCATCCGCGTTCTGGAACTGCTGCAGAACGGCCCCGTCCCCGTGCGCGACCTGCTCGACGAGATCGAGATCGAACCCTCCAGCCTCTCCCAGCAACTGGCCGTGCTGCGCCGCTCCGGGATCGTGGTGTCCATCCGGGAGGGTTCCACCGTCAGTTACGCGCTCGCCGGCGGCGACGTCGCCGAACTCCTGCGGGCCGCCCGCCGTATCCTGACCGAACTTCTCGTCGGCCAGAGCGAGTTGCTGGCCGAGCTCCGCCAGGCGGACGTCCGGCCGGCGCTGACCCAGGGCAGCGCGAGCCGAACCTCCTGAGCCGTGCCGCCCACCTCCGGTCGAACCCGCCGTGCGGGCCGCCTCCGGTCGAACCCGCCGTGCCGCCCACCTCCGGTCGAACCCGCCGTGCGGTCCGCCCCGACGGGATCGTCGCCCCACCGGCGGACGACGACCGCACGCACGGGTCCGCGCGGCGAAACACGTACGGGCGATGTCTCACGACCTCGAACCCCGCGCCCGTGAACGCGGGCCTCACGGAGGAAAAGCGTTGACATCACCCCAAAACACCCATGGGCGACGCAAGCGAACAAGCCTGCCGTACGGGGACGGGAGCGGAGGTCGGTGATCCACACGGCCCTCGAATCGCCGCCCGCGACCCGCAGCGACCATACTGGGAGCGCACGCCGCCTCCCACCCGCGAAGTGACTCATGCCCAAGTCCACCACCGCCCGCCCCACCGCTCCGGACACCGTCTGGCTGGCCAGGGGACGCCAGGCCGGCCCCGCGCCGCAGGAGACCCTCCGGGAGAACCTGCAGAGGCTGAAGGCCGACGAGACGATCCGGGACTTCCTGGAGACCGGGAACTCCGCGGAACCCGACGCGCACGTCTTCGAGGCGCGCTGGGTCGTCGACGACACCGTCACCGTCCGGGCGCGCCTCACCACCGACGGTCGCGCGCACGTGGACGAGCAGCGGCGCTGGACGCTGGCCGCCGAGGCGGACCGGCCCTGGGACCTGTCCTGGCCCTCTCCCGCGACGATGTTCTGGCCCGCGAGCGGCGGCGAGATCCGCTGGGACCGCGACGCGGTCGGCGATCTGGCTCTCCAGGACATCAACCCGCTGCCGCAGGAGGACAAGGCGCTGCGCCGGATGCTCCGGGAGTCGGCGCAGCACAGCTGGAGCATCAACGTCGTCGTCCACGAGGCGATGTCGACCGACCACCGCGGCCGTGTCCCCCTGGTGAGTCTGCTGCCGCCCGCTCTGCGCCATCGCGTCGTGGAGCACCGCGCCGCGCCGGACCAGTTCCAGGCCGTCAACTGGGCCCTCTACGACCTGGGAGTACGGGTGCCGCGCGGAGGCGCGGTGATCCTGCCCGGCTCACCGGCCCGGACCGGGTTCACGGAGCAGGACTTCACCGTGCGCAGCGTGTTCCTCGACGGGTCGGAGCCGACCGAGCTCCTGGAGAAGGTCGTACGGTACGCCGCCCTGCCCCGGCCACTGGGCGAGGAGGCGGAGGAGGCCGTGACCGCGCTCCGGGAGCAGTGGCGGCTGCTGACGATGGAGGAGGAGCTGGACCGCGCCCGCGGGCTGGTGGCCGCCTACGCCGAAGCCCTCGAAGCGATGACGAAGTCGCGTGACCAGTACCGCGAGGCGACCGAGCTCGCGCATACGGCGCTGGCCGAGATCAAGGAGTTCCGCGGGGCGGCGTCCCGCGCCCACGAGTCGTTCGACGGCGCGGACGGGCGGGGGCTGCCGCAGCAGCTGACCCGGACGTTCCAGCGGGTCGCCGGGGCCATCCGCCCACGCCGTACGGCACGCGACGACGTCCCCGGCAGGAGCCCGGGCGCGTCCGGGGACGAGCCCGGCACGTCCGAGTGAGCGCACGGCCGTGGGGGCCTCCTCGGTTCGGGACGCCCCTGGGTCTCACGCTCCTCGCCATACGTTGGCGAACGCCGCGTTCTCGAAGGACCGGCGCTGGCGGACGGCCTCCAGCTCCATGACCGCGTCGTGGACGGCGGCCAGTACGGCCGTCACCGCGTCGTCGGTGACGACCGGCTCGTCAGCGCTCTGGTCCCCCTCGATCCCGACGGCCGCCGCGAGGGCGAGGACCACGGGCTCGTCCGCCGCCCAGCGGTGCAGGGCACGTCGGCGGGCGGCCGAATCGGGCACCGTCATCCGGGCGGCCGCGAAGGACATCCGGCGACGCCGTTCCCGCGTCAGCTGCCCTTCCTCCTCCAGGACGGCCGTGTAGGCCGAGAAGAGGTCGCGGCCCCTGCGCCACAGCCAGTCGTCGACCGACTCGTACGGCACCTGTCGTACGAGCGACGCCCCGGCCTCGGCCAGGAGGCGGTCCTCCGGCGCGTCGTGCCCGTCCGGTACGACGCGTTCGCCCGCCAGGGTGACGGCCCGCGTGCCGAGGAGGTCGATCAGCTCCGCGCCGGCGAGCGCCAGGGACAGATCGCCCTGTCCCACGGGCCCGCCGTGGTCCACTCCGATGGCGATGATCAAGAGGTCCTTGGCCGTGGTCATGAAGGGATCTCCCACAGAGTCATCGCCGGCGACAGGTCGCTGAGCAGGTGTCCTGAGTACTGCGCGGACAACGGACGGGCATCCGGTGTACGGCCGCGCGGCTCGGTCCGACGTCGTCGTCGGCGGCCTCCGTGAGCACGGAACGGACCGCCGGGCCGACGGTCGTCGGGTCCGGCCGAAGTGGCCTCCAGCACTCGGGACTCTAGCGTCCCGACCTTGCCGGGGCCCCTCGGCAGGGGGACGACACGGCGACGCCCCCCACACCGGATGCGGTGCGGGGGGCGTTCCGCCGGGGCCGGTGATGTCCCGGCGCCCGGTTCAGTGACGGTGCCCGTCACCCCTGGACAGCTGTGCGAGGACCGTCCGGGCCATCGCCGCCTCTCCCTTGGCGTTGGGGTGCGCGGGGCCTGCGGGGGCGGCGGGCCTCAGCGGTTCGATCCAGCGGTCGGCGGGCGCCTTGCACATGTCGTGCCCGATCGTGGGCTTGTAGGTGTCGACGTAGTCGGCGCGGTTGAACAGCGCCACCGCGCGCATCACCAGGTTGAGGCGCTTGCTCACGTCGCGCAGGTAGGGGAAGTCCCCCGCGGCGAACGGGACGGACGGATAGCAGCCGCTGCCGTCGTCGGGCAGCAGGTCGGGGTAGCCGACCACGAGTACGCGGGCGTGCGGGGCCCGGTCGTGGACCGCGCGCAGTACGCGCGCCAGCTTGGGAGCCGTCTGCAGGATGCTCATGGTGAGCTGGTCGACACCCGAAGCGTTGTAGTACTGCCGGCAGGGTGCGCCCGCCAGGTCCTTCGAACTCAGCGCGACGCAGGTGCCGATGATGGAGCTGAAGCCGACGTCGTTGCCGCCGATCTGCACCGTCACCAGATCCGTGGAGCGCCCCAGGGCGTTCAGCTGGGGGCCGTTGGTCCCCTGGGCCTTCCACATGTTCTCGGTCGTCGCTCCGCTGCAGCTGACGTCCGTGAAGGAAGCGGTCTTCCGCGCGGCCGAGACCAGCGAGGGGTAGTTCTGGTCGGACCGGGCGCAGTTCACGTCGACCTGACGGGGAATCAGGGGACCCGAGGTGTACGAGTCGCCGAGCGCCACGTACTTCTCGCCCCGGTGCGCGTGACCTCCGTCGGCAGCGGCGGGGGACGCCGCGACGGCGCCGAGGACAAGGACACCGCAGCCGAGGGCCGCTCCCAGCGCGGGTGCGTGTCGCCGTCGTGGGGCCGTGCCGCTCGGGACCATGTGATGGTTCATCAACTCTCCTCCGTCGTCGCTGACACAGCAAGCCCCATCACAGCCGTCGCCGGCGCTCCGGCCACGCCGAGCGCCACCACGGTCAGGAGAGCGCTGCCCTTGCAGATTCAACATCGCTTGTATACCGGCCGGTAGGTCGCTGGAACAGAGGTCTGACAGGGGCAGCTCGGACATGTCGGAACGGTCCGCCGCTCCGGACCGGACGAGCGGCCCCGCGAGACCGTCCCGGACGAGACCGCCACGCCCCGGCACTCCCATGTCGGAGCGCTCTTCCATGTCGGGGCGCTCTTCCACGTCGGGCCACGTCAGGTACATCGGGTACGAGGAGCCGACCGGCGTGTGGCGCGCCGAATCACGCGGAGCGGGGCTGCCGTCCATGCGCGAGAAGCAGAGCTCGGGGTGTGGCACGGGTCCCGTCGATCCGGGCCCGCCGCCCGGAGGACGTTTCCTTCCCTCGCACCCACCCGTTCTCCGGGCATGTCACCAGCTGATCCGATCAACGAATCACCAGCTCAGGGCCGTCGGCCCGAGGAACACCCCGCTGTCATCCCCGTAATCACCGACCGCACAAGGCGCGCACATCTCCATCAGCGGCCAGGATGCCCAGGAAGACTGGGCGGCCACTCCCTGGAAGCCGCTGAAGGCTGGAACCGACAAGCCAGACCCGGCCCTCCCGGGCCACCCGACAACTCACGGAGGAGCGATGGAGACATGGACGGTCGCCGCCGACGGAGGACGGCCCGGAGGCAGGAGCTGCTCGCACCTGGGTCAGGTGGTTCCTGACATCGGGTCCTCCCCCACGACCGGCGGAAGGCCCGACGCCCCGGCCGGCTGCGCGGAGTGCACCGCCCGGGGGCAGGACTGGGTGCACCTCCGGCAGTGCCTCACGTGTGGTCACATCGGGTGCTGCGACAGTTCGCGCGGCGGGCACGCCACGGCGCACTACGAACGGACCGGGCATCCGATCGCCCGGTCGGCCGAGGTGGGCGAGACCTGGGCGTGGTGCTACAGCGACGAGGTCTTCCTCGATGGGCACCGGCGCCGCCGCTCCGGCTGAGACCGCTGATGTCGTACCGGGCGACGTTCGCCCCGGGCCCACCGCCACGAGCCGGCCGCCCGAACCCCCGCTCGGCGGCACGAACACCGACTCGTGCCATGCTGGGAAACGCTGATCATGGCGGAGAGCGGGGACGAAGGGCAGCGTGAGGACAGCGACACGGCCGGGCCGAACGAGGATCTGGGACCGATTCGCGGCGTCGGATCCCGGGCTGCTGCGGCTCATGGCCGGGCTGCGGACCGTGGGCGCCATCGCGCTCACGCTCGCCGTCCTGGCTCTCATGAGTGTGGATGTGACCCACATGGTGGCCGGAGCCATGGCGGCCATGGTCGGCACTTTCGCCATCAAGGACAAGCAGCGCCGCGCACAGGCACTGACGCTCCTGCTCGGCCTGCCGGTGGCCCTCGCCGCGATGTCGCTGGGGGCTCTGCTCAACAAGACCGTCGTCGTGGGCGACCTCTTCTTCATCGCGCTGATCTTCGCCGCCGTGTACAGCCGTCGGTTCGGCGACCGCGGGACCGCCCTCGGGCTCATCGGGTTCCAGATCTACTTCGTCTCGCTCTTCGTCAGGGCCACCTTCTCCGCGCTCCCCGGCCTGTGCGCCACGCTCGCCATCGCGTTCGTGTGCAGCGCGCTGGTGCGGTTCGTCGTCGTGCCCGAGACGCCCGAACGCGTTCTGCTGAGGCTGCGGAAGGCCTTCCGCGCTCGCCTCGCCCAGCTCGTGTCCGCCCAGATCGAGCTGCTGGACGCCGGACCCGACCGTGCCGAGAAGGCACTGGAGGACCTGCGGCGGTACACGGCCAGGCTCCACGAGAGCGCGATGATGATCCAGGGGCAGCTGGCGGAGGGGACCAGCGACAGCGCCACCGCCTCGCTCGTGCAGCGCCGTGTCGCCGACGCCGAGATCGCCGCCGAGCGGCTCGGCGTGCTCCTGCTCACCGCCCGCAGCAAGGAACGGGCCGACACGCTCACCCTGCATCTGCCGCACGCACCCGTGCCCGCGCCCGGAGACCGTCTCCGGGCCCAGGACGACATCACCGCCACCCTGCGCCGTGATCTCGACACGCTGCGCCTGCTGGTCCTGCGCCCCATCACCGACGACCGCGGCACCGCGCTGGCCCACCTGCGCAACCGGCTCCTCGGCTACCGCGAGGAGGAGAACCTGCCGCGGGCCTCGACGGCCGTGCAGGACGTCTTCCGCGGCATCGGTGAGACGGCGCGCTCCGTGCTCGGACTGCGACTGGCCCTCGACGGCCCGCAGGACGAGTCCGACGACACCCCGTCGACGACCCGTTCCCGCGAGGAACTGGACGCCGAGGACGTCGCCATCGCCGGATCCGAGGAGGCCGAGCGGGAGGACAGCGCCCCCAGGGGCTGGGAGCGTCCGACGACGCGGACCGCGGTCCAGGTGTCGGTCGGCTCGGCGCTGGCCATCGTCGGCGGCGAGTTCCTGTCCAGCCAGCGCTGGTACTGGGCGGTGCTCACCTGCTGGGTCGTGTTCCTGAACACGGCGTCCACCGGGGAGATCCTCGTCAAGGGGTATCGCCGGCTGATCGGCACCGTCCTCGGTGTCGTCGCCGGTGCCCTCCTGGCGGGACTGGTCGGTACCCACACGTGGACCGCGTTCGGGCTCGTCCTGCTGTTCATCTTCGCCATGTTCTTCACCGCGCCGCTGTCCTACGCCCTGATGTCGTTCTTCGTCACGGCGATGCTGGGCCTGCTGTACACACTGCTCAACACCTACAGCACCGCGGTACTGGTCCTGCGCATCGAGGAGACCGCGCTCGGTGCCGTCTGCGGGGTCATCGCGGCCGCCCTGGTCCTGCCGGTGCACACCGACCGCCGGACCGACGAACTGCTGGCGACGGTGTTGCGCCGGCTCGGAGACGTCACGGGCGCGGCGGTGGACCAGCTCAGTGGCGGCCCCGCGCTCGACCTGCTGGACAAGGCACGGGACCTCGACAAGGCGCTGGACGATCTGCGGTCGTCCGTCCAGCCCCTGACCCATCCGATCACCCCGCTGCGCTCCCGTCGCCAGACGGCGCGCTATCTGGTGGCGCTCCTGGAGACCTGCGCGTATCACGCGCGTTCGCTGGCGGCGACGGCGGAACTCCTTCCCCAGAGCAAGACCGTCGCGGCCGATCCGCGTCTGAGGAGGGCCGGCCGGCGCATCGCGCACAACATCGAGGTCCTCGTCGCGCGCGTCGAGGACGACGACACCGAGGGCGTGGCCGAGACCGGCGCCAGTCTCGCCGCCCTGCTGGAGCCTGAGGGACCGGACGGTCCGCGGCACGACCGCGTCACCACGCGTGTCCTGCGGCATCTGCAGCGGCTGGACGAGGGCGTGGTCGGCCTGGCCCGCCCGCTCGGCGTCCCCGTCTCGACCGGCGACGGCGTGTCGTCCCCGGGGGCCGCGTCGTCCCGGCGGACCGCGTCCTCCCGAGGTCCCGCGGTGTAGCGCGGCGGCGGGGGGCGCGGCGCACACCGTGCGTTCAGGAGGCGGCCGTCACCCGTGCGCCGGCGGGCGCGTACGCCTCAGCCGTGACGGCCGCCGGTGCCCGCTTCCTCCCGGAGCCTGCGGCCGAGTCGGTGCAGCCCTCGCCGGGCATGACTCTTGACCGTTCCCAGGGGCCATCCGGTGAGCTGCGCGATCTGGGTGTGCGTGAGGTCGTCGTAGAAGGCCAGGCTGAGGGCCCGGCGCTGCGGTGCGGGCAGACGGGCCAGTTCGTGCCGGACGAGAACCCGGTCGAGCACCGTGTCGGCCGGGGACGCGGAGTCGTGAGCGTTCAGGGACATCACCGCGCCGGCCGCGGCGACGAGGTCGGCGCGCCGGGTGCGGGCCGTCAGCGCGTCGGCGATCTTGCGGCGGGTGATTCCGACGAGCCAGGCGGCGAGGGCGCCGCGCTCGGGCGAGAACCCCGCGCGCCCCCGCCACGCGGCGAGGAAGACGAGCTGGGTGACGTCCTCCGCCTCGGCCGCGTCGCCGAGGGAGCGCCGGGCCAGGGTGTACACGAGCCGGCCCCAGCGGTGGTAGGCGGCGGCGAGGCACTCCTCGTCGCCGTCGGCGAATCCGGTGGCGAGTTCCTCGTCGGTGAGCGACTCCTGCGCCGTGGCCCCGGGAGCCGTGGGCCACGGAGCCGTGGGCCTCGGCACGGCGGCCGTCGGCACGGCGGCGTCGAGAGTCCGCTCGGTGCTCTGCTGTGCGGTCATGGTGACTGCTCCTCGTGCCGGGCGGAATCCGCCCCCACTCCGGGACGGTCCACCCCGCCGTCAGGGCGTGCCGTCCCGGAGGTGTCGGGTGCCCCAGCCGTTCGGGGCCGTTCCGTCCCCGCCACCATGCGGAGGTTCGATGCGACGCGGCAACTTGCATCGACTCTGCATCGACTGCCTCGGCCTCTCTCTCTCCCCCCCCCCCACACACGAGCCCGGAGCACGAGGACCCGACCGATGGACTCGGAACGAAGGGCGAGGGGCGAAGGGCGAAGGGCGAGGGGCGAAGGGCTGAGGGCGAAGACAGTTTTTCGGAGCGGTCGTTGGCGCGGACCGGTCCCGGACCGCATCCGAAGGCGTACGGGCTGCGGAATCCAGGACGGGACGGTGCCGTGTCCCCGTACGACGGGACAATGGACCGTGGTCCCCGGGCCTTCCGCCGCCGACGGCGGAAGGCCCGCAGCGGGACCACCGGGAACACCGCCCGACGGAAGGCCATCATGACGAGACCGACCGGATCGCACGGCCCCCGCCTGCGCGAACGGCTGGGAGACAGCCTCTTCACCCGTGTCGCGGGACCCGAGGGCCCCGAGAACCGCGCCCGGATCCACGGCACGCCCGGACCCCGGTGGTTCGGGCCCGACCGCCCCATCCGCAGGGTGCACGGGGACGCGTCGATGTTCATCGGCGGGCTGTCGGCCCTGCTGCTGCAGTCGCTCCACCCGCTCGCGATGGCCGCCGTTCTCGCCCACTCCGGCTTCCGGGGCGACCCCTGGGGCAGGCTGCAGCGCACGAGCACGTTCCTCGCGGTGACGACGTACGGCACCGCCGACAGCGCCCAGGAGGCCTGCGACCGGGTTCGAACGATCCACGAGCGGGTGCGCGGAGTCACCGGCGGGGGGACGCCGTACCACGCCTCGGACCCGCGGCTGCTCGGCTGGGTCCACCTCGCGGAGACGGACAGCTTCCTGCGGGCGCACCAGCGTTACGGCGTCCGCCCCCTGTCCGACGGCGACTGTGACGCGTACGTCGCCGACACCGCCCGGGTCGCCGTCGCGCTCGGTGTCCCCGACCCGCCGACGGACCGCGCCGAGCTGGCCGCCCGGCTGACCGCGTACCGGGGCGAGTTGCGGGCCACCCCCGAGGCCCGGGCCACCGCGCGCTTCCTGCTGTTCGAACCGCCCGTGCCGCTCGTCGCCCGCGTGCCGTACGGGGTCCTCGCCGCCAACGCCGTGTCCCTGCTGCCCTCCTGGGCCGCAGCGGAGCTGGGGATGCCCCGGCTGCCGTTGGTCGACGGGCTGTTCGTACGCCCCCTCGGCGGTGCCGTGACCTCGGTGGTGCGGTGGGCGATGGCCCCGGCCCGCGGACGGCTGCCCTCACCCGCCGGGTGACCGACCGCCGACGGCCCCGGGCGGCGCGCGACCCGGTGTCGACGGGAGCGGAGTCCTCAAGTCCGGGTACGAGGCGGGCCAACCCCACTGCGCGGGGGCACGGAGGACGTCAGACTGTCGCCCGTGTTGAGAAACCTGCCCGAGGCTCCGCCCGGTTTCGTCGGACGCCGCGACGAACTCACCCACCTCGCCGAGGCCCTGCGCGGGCACCGGGTGGTCACCCTGACCGGGATCGGCGGTGTGGGCAAAAGCCGGCTGGCGCTGCACGCGGCGGAACGCGTCCTGAGCACCGGCACCCGCGGGGTGGCCTGGGCCGACCTCTGGACGCTGCAGGACGACCGGCTGCTCGTCGCGACCGTGGCCGACGCGCTGGACTTCTCCGATCACACGACGACGATGCCGCTGGACGCGCTGGGCACCTGGCTCGCGGACAAGGACGTCCTGCTGGTGCTGGACTCCTGTGAACACCTGCTCGCGGCCTGCCGGCCGGTGATCGCCGGCCTGCTCGCGGCCTGCCCCGCGCTGAGTGTGCTCGCGACCAGCCGGGAGCCGCTCGGTCTGCCGGGCGAACACGTCGTCCCCGTGGGGCCGTTGCCACCGGCCACCGACGCCGTGGACCTCTTCTGCCGCCTGGCCTCCGCCGCGGGCACGGTGGTGTCGGCCCCCTCGGACCTGGTGGCCGTCGCCCGGCTGTGCCGGCGGCTCGAAGGGATGCCGCTCGCCCTGGAGTTGATCGCGGGGCAGCTGTCGCACCGTACGCTCACGGAGGTCGAGCGGGAGCTCGGGTCCCGGCTGGACATCGCGGCGGACGGCGGGAACGCGCTGCTCGCCGGTCCCGCGCGGCACCGGGCGGTACGGACCTCGCTCGGCTGGAGTCACGAACTGTGCACGCCCCAGGAGCGATTGATGTGGGCGTGTCTGTCCGTGTTCCGCGACGTCGTGGACGCGGACACGGTACGCGCCGTGTGCGCCGGGGGACCGCTCCTCGCGTCCGACGTGGACCGGGCGCTGGCCGGTCTGGTGCGGAAGTCGGTCCTGTCGCGCAACGGCGCCCACCACCGGATGCTCGACACCGTCCGGGAGTACGGGCGCATGTGGCTCGACGAACTCGGCCGGACCGCCGAGCTGTCGGACCGGCACGCCCAGCACTTCCTGGAGCTGGCCCGCGACGCGGAGGCGGGCTGGCCAGGTCCGCAACAGGCCCGCTGGTACGGACGGATCGACAGGGCGAACGCCGATCTGTGCGCGGCACTCGACCATCTGCTCTCCGTCCGGCCGCGCGCGGCCCTCGAACTGGCGGGTCTCGTCGGCTTCTTCTGGAGCTGTTGCGGGCATCTGCGGGAGGCCGCCTCGTACTTGGAGGACGCGCTGGCGATGTCCGACGAGTCCGGGCCGGTCAGGACCAAGGCGCTGTGGGCGCTGGGCGTCACCCGCGTCCTGCGCGGCGAGCGTGACCCCTCCCGGACACTCGCGGGTTCCTGTCACCGTCGCGCGCGGGCCCAGGACGACGACGAGGGGATGCTGCTGGCGGCGTATCTGCTGGGGCTCACCCAGCTGCTCCAGGGCCTCCCGATGACGGCCCGGAGCGAGGTGGACCG
Organism: Streptomyces fagopyri; assembly: GCF_009498275.1. NCBI lineage: Bacteria > Bacillati > Actinomycetota > Actinomycetes > Kitasatosporales > Streptomycetaceae > Streptomyces > Streptomyces fagopyri. Next base: position 917,237 of record NZ_CP045643.1, read on the forward strand.
GGCTCTGGCGGCCGTGGGCGGGACGGCGTTCTCCTCCGCGGGCCGGGTGCTGTGCCGGCTGGTGCGCGTGTTCGCCCTGACCGCGGAAGGGTTGCTGGAGCAGGCGCGCGCGGAGGCCGAGAACCTGCGCGGTGACTGTGTCGAGCGCGGCGAGTGGTGGACCCGTTCGTACACGGACTACCAGCTGGCGCTGATCTCCCTGTTCGAGGACCGCCCGGGGGACGCCACCGCCCACGCCCTGTCGATGCTGGACGGGAAACGGCACATCGGTGACAGCTTCGGTCTCGCGCTCGGCCTCGACCTGCTGGCGTCGGCGCTGGCCGCCCAGGGCGACGCGGAGACGGCGGTCGCCGCGTACGGGGCCGGCGAGGTGTACTGGGGTGCGGTGGGGCACCCGCAGCGCGGCACGCCGGAACTGGGCCCGGTGCGTGAGCGGTACGAGGACACCGCCCGCTCGCTCCTGGGCGACGCGTACGAGGAGGTCAGGCTCCGGTCGGTGCTCTGTGACCCCGAGGTGGTGGTGCGGACGCTCCTCGACGGCTCCGCCCGGGACTCCTGAACCGGCTCCGGTCGAGGCGGCCGGGTCCTTCTGCATCCGCGGGACCCCCGGGTGCAGAAGTAGCGGTGAGCCGGGCGGACCGCCGCTCCCGGACGGTGCTCGAATCGAGGCGAACCACTGGTGAAGATCCGCTGCTTCCGTCCGCTCGGACGCCTCGCCGGGCCGTTCTCCCCTGCCCGGACACCGCCCGGTGCCGTGCCGGTGGGGGCCGCCCCGTGCGGGTGAACGAGCACGCGGCGGCACGGACCGCGGACGCGGGTGAGACCACCGGTGCCCTGGCGCGCAAACTCGGCGTGTCGCCCACGACCCTGCGGTCCTGGGACCGCCGGTACGGTATCGGTCCCGCCCTGCGGACCGACGGCCGCCATCGGCGGTGGACGCCCGAGGACGTGGCCATGCTCCAGGAGATGTGCCGGTTCACGGCCGCGGGCCTGCCGCCCGCCGAGGCCGCCCGCGCGGCGAAGGAGCGGGCCCGCGGCCGTACCCTGTCCCCCGCGCTCGCCCTCGCGAGGCCCGCGGCCGGACCGCGGGTACCGAAGTCGGCGCCCGCGCCGGCCCTCCCCCCGGGCGCGCCGGTCTCGCGGTCGGGGACCGGTCTGCCGCTCGGAGACGTACGACAGGAGTGCCGGGGCCTGGCGCGTGCGGCCGTACGGCTGGACGCGGCCGCCGTTCAGAGCCTGCTGACGGCCGCGGTCGAGACGCATGGCCTCGCCACGGCCTGGACCGAGGTGATGGTGCCCACGCTCCGCGCGGTCGGGCGCAAGTGGGAGTCCTCGGGCGACCGGTACGTCGAGGTCGAGCACCTGCTCTCCTGGCACGTCTCGGCCACCCTCCGCCACCTGTACGTGCGTGCGACGCAGGAGCCGCCCACGGGTGTGCCGCCCGTCCTGCTGGCCTGCCTTCCGGGCGAGCCGCACACACTGCCGCTCGAGGCGCTCGGCGCCGTGCTCACGGAGCGCGGGGTGCCGGCCCTGATGCTCGGCGGCTCCGTGCCCGCCGAGGCACTGGCCGCGGCCGTACGACGGGTCGGCCCCTCGGCGGTGGTCCTGTGGTCGCAGTCGCGCTCCACGGCCAACCCGCCCCTCGCCCGGCATGTCGCCGGGACGCGTTGGGGCGTTCGGGGAGCGCGGACGCGGAGCCTGGTCCTGCTCAGCGGCCCCGGCTGGGCCGGGGACCCCGAACCCGGACTGCTGCGACCGCGCCGGCTGGACGACGCGCTGCGGATGCTCGGCGCGCCGGAACATTGAGGGCCTTCCCGCGATCCCCGGCGGCCGCGCGGCGTCGGACGCGGCACCCCGCCGCGTCGTCGGAGCGACCGAGCACGCCCCGTACGAGGACGGCCCTCCGCCTCGCGACGCACCGCGTCCGGCGCCGCGGGCCGATCCACCGGGAATCGCGGCCCCGTGGCCCGGGACCCGGTGGCCGCCCGTGTCGGCGGCGCCCCGCGTCCGCGTCCGGCGTCGCGCGGGGGGAGTGAGTCGGCGCCCGAGCGGTCAGGACTTCAGGAACGCCGCCAGGCCCTCCAGGAGCCGCTCCACGTCTCCCTGGTCGTTGTACGGCGCGAGTCCGACGCGCAGGCCGCCGGTGTCGCCCAGTCCGAGGTGCCGGGACGCCTCCAGCGCGTAGAAGGAGCCCGCGGGAGCGTGGACGCCCCGCTCGCCCAGGAAGTGGTAGGCGTCCACCGCGTCACGGCCGTCGAAGGTCAGCAGCAGGGTGGGGGTGCGTTCGGCGGCCCTCGAGTGGACCGTGACGCCGTCCAGCTCGGCCAGCCCGGATTCCACCCGGTCCCGCAGCTCCCGCTCGTGCCGCTCGATCGACCGGACCGCGGCTCCGAGACGTGCCCTGCGTCCCTCGGCCGGGCCGGTCGCGAACCCGGCGAGCAGGTCGACGGCGGCGCGGGTGCCGGCGAGGAGTTCGTAGGGCAGCGTCCCGAGCTCGAAGCGCTCCGGGACCACGTCGGTGGACGGCAGCAGTTTGTCCGGCCGCAGCGTCTCCAGCAGGTCCGGGGACGCCACGAGGACACCGTGGTGCGGGCCGAGGAACTTGTAGGGCGAACAGACGAAGAGGTCCGCGCCGAGCTCCGCGAGGTCCACGAAGGCGTGTGCCGCGTAGTGCACTCCGTCGACGTGGAGCAGGGCGCCCGTGCGGTGGACCAGCCGGGCGATCTCCGGGATGTCGGGGATCGTGCCGATGAGGTTGGAGGCGGCGGTCACGGCGACCAGCCGGGTCCGCTCGGTGAGCAGGTCGCCCACGGCCGACGGCGGGAGTTCTCCCGTCGCCGGATCGAAGTCGGCCCACCGGACCACGGCACCGGCCCACCGCGCGGCCTGCGTCCAGGGACGGATGTTGGCGTCGTGGTCGAGACGGCTGACCACGATCTCGTCGCCGGGCGCCCAGTCCTTCGCCAGCGTCCGGGAGAAGTCGTACGTGAGCTGGGTGGCACTGCGGCCGAAGACGACCCCGGACGGTTCCGCGCCCAGCAGGTCGGCCATGGCCCGCCGGAACTCCCTGACGAGCGTCTCCGCGTTGACCTCTCCCGGCGCGACACTGCCCCGGATGGAGAGGGGGCCTTCGAGCGCGTCGGCGATCGCCGCGACGACCGGGGCGGGCGTCTGTGTTCCGCCCGGGCCGTCGAAGTGCGCGAGGCCGGCCCGCAGGGCGGGGATCTGGGCGCGCAGCGCGCCGACGTCAAAGGTCAACTCGGGCTCCTCATCGGCGACGTCGGATCCTGCCCCTGTCCGGCCGGACACGTCCGGGAGGCGGATGCCCGCGGGTGCGGGCACGGTCCGCGGACGATCATCGCAGGCGGTCGCGTGACGGGGAAGACGGGGCGGCCTCCCCGCCTCCGGGTACTCCTCCGGTCACGCGGGGCACCGCGTCGCACGGGGGCGTCCTCGCGCGAGGTGCCCCGGCGGACGGCCCCGCCGTACGAGGCACGGTCGCGCGGGGCCCCGCCGCACAGGGGGAGAACGCCGTGGGCGCCTGCCTTGTCATGTCAGCGGGACGAGGACCCGGATCGTCTTGCCGCCGCCCGGGGACGGTTCGACGGTGACCTCGCGGGCGAGGCGGATGATCAGGGGCCACCCGTACCCGTTCGGCCGGTACCCCTCGGGAATGGACGCGAGGCCGAAGGCGCCGGCCGGCACGACGTCGCTGTTGTCGCGCACGGCCAGCCGGACACCCTCCTCGGTCGGCGTCGCCCGGAATCCGGCCAGGCCCCCACCGTGCCGGATGGCGTTCGTGACCAGCTCCGAGACCACCAGGAGCAGGTCGACGACGGCCTCCTGACGCATCCCGTCCGCGGATCTCCACTGTGCGCGCACGAGGGACCCCACATGGCTGCGTGCCGTCGCGGGGCTCGTCACCTCGGCGGCGTCGGCCGCCTGGGCCGCCGACTCCGAGGATGCCGGCGGCCGGGTGGACCGCGCGGCGAGAGAGGCGCGCCGGAGTGCGTCGTTCTGGTCCGTGATGGTGATGTCCCTGCGTTCAGCTGCTCTCATACGGTTCCCTCGCGGATTGCGCCCTGTCACGGGAGGTCGGCCGTGCTCATCGCCCGACCGTCGGATCCGGCACGGTCATCGCCGCCCGCACGCTGTCGGTGAGGACGAAGAAGCCTTCCGTGCCCGTCACGTCGAACAGCCTCCTGACGATCTCTCTGAAGGGCCCGCACACCACCATGAACGTGCCGCAGGCCCGATGGGCACGCTGTGCTTCCAGGAGGACGTGCAGGATCGAGGAGTCCGCGAAGAGGGTCCCCGACAGGTCGACGACCGTGCGGGCGGCGCCCACCCGTCGCGCGAGATCAAGGGCTTCCTCCAGTTGGGGCGCGCTCTCGTGGTCGATGTCGCCCCCGACTCGCACCACGAACGCGTCTTGGGCCTCCGCGTACGTGACGGTGGCCTCCAACTCGTCGGGCATCTGAACACTCTTTCTGGTCTGCTGGTGCAGGGGCACCCTGCCGGCCGGGCATCACGGGCATCACGAGTCCCATGGGTGTGACGGCGCGGAAGGAGTTCCCGGCTGCACGGCTGCGGATACGACGTCCATTCCGTGGGACCGGGCCACGCGGCGGCCGCGCCGCGTGGCGGCGACGGCTCGTGGCCCGGGGACCGTTCTCTGCGGCCGCCATCAGGCGGGCTGCCTCGGCGGCAGGCTCCGGTAGTAGCTGCCGACCCGGGCGAGGTATTCGGGGTCCAGGGTCTCGCTGTCGGTCCGGAAGCGCGGCGCCGACTTGATCTCGTCCCGGGTGCATGCCATCGTCACCTTCTGCGCCTGGGAGTCGATGTCGGCGACGACACCCACGGGTACCAGGACGCTCTTTCCGAACACCCACACACCGGTGTCGACGACGAGATGACGCATCCCGGAATCGTCGGCCTGCCGGTCCACGTGTCCTATCGTTCCGTCGGTCGCCTCGACGGCGAACCCCGTGAGGTCCTGTGCCTCCGGGCCGCGGAAATGCGGCGCGTACGACCAAATTCTTTCGACCGTCATCTTTTCTTCCTCCTGCGTAGCCGGTTCGCTCCGCCGGGAACTCACCCATGGGGAAACCCCGGTGGAGGGAGACCGCGGGAGGGTGAAACCGTCTCCAGCGTGCTCCAGAGCTGCAATTACCCTGCTATCCGGATCGCATTCGGCGGACATTCCGGCGCGTCGGCGTATTCGCCGTGGCGCGTGACAGCCGCGTACGGCCGTTCGAAAGGTCAGTCCCTGCCGGGTCGTCGCGCACCGCCGCGTACGGCGCGGGGCGTGGTGAGGTGGTGGAGCGGGCCGGGGTGCCCAGGAGCCGTTCCAGGGGCCGGCCGCTCCGCCGCCCAGTGCGCGCCGGTCCTCACCCGCACCGGGCGATCACGCCGGGCGGAACCGCCTCGGCGCCGGCGGCGGGTCCCAGGGTGCCCGGACCGCGGCGGCGGCACCACGCTCGTCGCCCGCGCGGACCGCCGGCCGGAAGCGGCCGCGGGCGCGTTCGGGCACGGCACCGTCGCGGCCGTCGCGGCGGACGGACGGACTCGTCATGCGGTGTACCTGCCCCGGGAGCGGCCGTTCACCGCGCTCAGGTGCGCGTGGTGCGGTGCCGTGACCGCGACGGTCGCCATGTCGTCGTGGGCGCCGCGCCCGACCCACTGTGCGGCGAGCATCTGGACGTGCTCGACCACGGCCTCGGCGGGCAGGCCCGCGCAGCGGGCCAGCGCGGACTCCAGCCGCCGGACGCCGAACAGCTCGTCCCCCGACGGCCCGCCCCGCCCCTCGGTGATGCCGTCGGTGAAGAACAGGCAGGTCTCCCCCGGGGCCAGTTCGACCTGGGCCGTGGTGGAACCGATGTCCCAGAAGGCGCCGACCAGCGTTCCGCGCGTCTCGACCGTCTCGACCCGACCGTCGGCCCGGACGATCAGCGGAGCGGGATGTCCGGCGCTGGTGACCCGCAGCCGGACCGTCGCGCCGCTGCGGACGACGGAGGCCAGGGCCAGGGTGACGAAACGGGTGTGATGGGAGTTCATCAGCGCCCCGTTGAGCAGCCCCAGCAGCCGTTGATGGTCCCCGGCCAACGGCACGAGCGCCTGCACCGTGTTGCGGACCTTGCCCGTGAGCACCGCGGCGTCCAGGCCCTTGCCGCACACGTCACCGAGGACGACCAGGGACTCCTGCCCCTCGTCGGTGCCGGGATGGACGTCGTAGAAGTCGCCCCCCACACGGTCGGCCTGACCCGAGGGGAGGTATTTCCCGGCGAACTCCACACCGTGCACGCCGTGGAGCCGGGGTGGCAGGAGTTCACGCATCAGGGCCGTCGTGATGGCCGCCTGCTCCGCGTACATCCGGGCTGCCGACATCGCGGCACCCGCCCGGGAGGCGAAGAGGCGGGCGAAGGTCTCCTCACTCGCGGTGAAGGCCGGCCGGCGGCCGGAGCGCAGCAGCACGAGCGCGCCCGCCGGGACTCCGTGGCCTGGCAGGGGTGTCACGACGGCGGAGCCGACCGGATCCGTGAACCGGTCCGGGACGGCCCAGCGGGGAACGGCGGCCGGGTCGATCCAGGGCGACGGCACGGGCGGGAATCCGCGCAGGGCGTCGGTCAGACCGGGCAGTTGTTCCAGGTCGGCCCGGACCTGCCGGTGCACCACGTCGCCGTCGGGCCCGCAGTGCGCCAGCGGCACCTTCCCGCCGCGCGGCGGAGCGACGACCACGGCGGCGTCGGCGAGGTGTTCGGCGGCCAGGCGCGCGGTGACCTCCATGCAGCGCTCGACGTCGAGTGACGACAGCAGCGCGCTGGAGGCGTCGGCCAGGAACGCGGTACGCGTGCGTTCGCTCGCGAGTGCGTCCTCGGCGAGCCGCCGGTCGGTGTCGTCGACGAGCCACCACACCACGTCGCCGTCGTCCGTGCGGGTGGGACGTGCCTCGAAGGTCCGGTCGCCGACCGGGCCGTGGGCGGGACACGCCGATGGCGACGCGGACGACGCGGTCGATCCGGCGGCGTCACCGGTCTTCGCGGCGGGGGAACCGGTTCGGGCGTGCGCGTCCGCGATCCACTCCGGGACCACCCGGCGCAGCCACGCGCCGGGAACGGCGGTCGGGAACAGGGTGGCCGCCGCCTCGTTCACTTCGACGACGTCACCGAACGGGTCGGCGACCAGGACGGGGTAGGGGGCGGCGCCCCACGTCGTACCGGAATGGATACCGCGCGGGCCGGCGGGAGGCTGCTGAGAAGTGTCCACGAGCAAGGGCGCGTGACCGCGTGCCCACAACCTTCCTTCCGAGGACGGGAACAGTTGCCTTCCGGCAACCATCTCGTGCCGGCCCGCGTCACGGCAAGTCGCCCGCCGCGGGTCCCGTCAGGCCCCACGGGCCGGCCCCGTTCGCGTATCCCCGCCCGCCCCGGGTCAGCGCCTGCGGCCACGGGCCGCCCAGCCACTGCCGATCCCGGCCACGTGGAGGGCGAGCAGCGCGAGGCCTATGAGCATGACATTTGTTGACGTGAACACGTCATTCGTTGAGATGTCCGCGGCGTTGATCAGGAACGCGATGAACAGCAGGACCGCCGCGACGATGCCGAGCATGATGTCTCCTCTTCCGAAGTACTGGTGACGTCCGGATGCCCCCAAGACGCCCGCCGACACAACCTCGCCGCCGCCCTCGTCGGCCGCCCGGGAGGAATGCGGGCAACTCGGGCGCCGAGCGCGCGAGGGCGCGCCCGGCGAAGGGGACACCTGCGCCGGGCGCGCCCTGCCGCACCCTCAGGAGACGACGGGTTCGGGCGCCCCTTCACGCTCCGGCGCCCCCGGCTCCCGGTCCGCACCGGCGACCCGCCAGAGGGACTCCTCCCGCACCACGAGTCCCTGGTCGGCCAGCCCCTTCAGATGCCGCAGGACGGTGGCCTCCTGGAAGCCGACGGCCGCGCAGAGTTCGTCCAGGCCCGACCCCTTCACACCGGTGACGGCCAACTGCTCCCACGTACGCACCGCATGGCGGCTCAGTCCGCTCTCCCGCACCCTTCGCAGAACGGCGGGCTGCTCCTCGTCCCCCTGGCTCTGTTCCGGAAGCGGGGCACGGGCGGCCACGGACACGCCCTCGCCCCCGGTCGCCGGTGCCTCGCGACCCGCCCTCGCTTCCTCACGACCGCCCGCCGGTTCCCCACGACCTGCCACCAGCGTCTCGCGGCCGGTCGCCGGCGTCCCGGGACCGGCCGTCACTTCCTCACGACCGGCCGTCGCCGGTGGCACGGCACGCGGCGCCCCGGCCCGTCCGACCGGACGCGGCGTCATGTTCACCGTGCGGTGCCTGCGCCCCTTGCGGTGTCGGCTCATCGGTTCCTCATCTCCGCATCGACGATGCTCACGATCAGGACAACGAGCCAGTCACCAGAAAGTCGTTCAGCCGTTCGAATGACGTCTGGGCCGGTCCCGCACGGGCCGCCGCACCCACGTCCAGCCTCTCCGGACGGGTCCCAACGGCTGTTCCCACGGCCGTCGTCGAGCCCCGCCACCCGGGTCCGCGCGTACCGTTCGGTCCGCTCCCCCGGCGGTACGCGCCGCACCGGCCCGCGCTTCATCGAGAGCGGACGTCCATGGCACGCGCCCCGGCCGCTCCCGTCCGCCTCCCGGTCGGAGCCGCGTCGTGACCGCCGCCCGTGCTCCGTGCTCCGTGCTCCGTGCTCCGCGCCCCGCGCCCCGCGCCCCGCGCCTGATCCTGCCCCCCGTATCCGCCCCCGCCCCCCTCCTCGTCCTTCTCCTCGCGCTCGTCACGGGCGTGATCCGGTATCGGCGCCATCGGGGCGAGCAGGCCCGGGGGAATGTGTGGCCCAAAAGAACCGGGGCACTCGCGGCCCTGGAGGTTGATATCGATGGTTCCCCTGCTCGTGGTTCTTCTGCTCGCCCTGCTGCTTTTCGGCGCCGGCTTCGCCGTCCAGGCCCTGTGGTGGATCGCTGTCATCGTGCTGGCCGTCTGGCTGCTCGGTTTCGTGGTACGTCCCGGAGCGGCCGGCGGCCGCCGTGGACGCTGGTACCGCTGGTAGCCACGCCGCCGACGCGACATCCGAGAACGCCCCCAGGGAATACGACGCGAGAGAAAGAATGAAATGACGGCTTCTTCCACAACCCCGAACTACACGGTCCCCGGAATCAGCACGAGCGACGGTGGCAGGATCATCGATCTGCTCCGTACGCGGCTGCACGCCCTCAACGACCTTTCCCTCACGCTGAAGCACATTCACTGGAACGTCGTGGGCCCGCATTTCATCGCCGTGCACGAAATGCTGGACCCGCAGGTGGAGTCGGTACGGGGCATGGCCGACGACGCCGCCGAGCGCGTCTCCGCCCTCGGCGGGGTGCCCCAGGGCACCCCGGGGGTCCTGGTGTCCGAGCGCACCTGGGACGACTACAGCGTCGGCCGGGCGGACGCGATCGCCCACCTCGGCGCCCTCGACCTGGTCTACACGGGGATCATCGAGGAGCACCGCGCCGCCGTCGCCGAGATCGGCAAGATCGATCCGGTGACCGAGGACCTCCTCATCGGACAACTGCGCTCTCTGGAGCAGTTCCAGTGGTTCGTGCGCGCCCATCTCGAAAGCTCCGGCGGAACCCTGGCGACCGCCACCGCGCGTACGGAGGGCCAGGCGGCGCGGCTCGCCCAGCAGAGCGGCGAGAAGCAGCGGTAGCCGGCGGACACTTTCCCGGGGCGAGGGCCCGGACCCGTGCCAGGGGTCCGGGCCCTCGCCGTTGCCCGCCGACGGGCCGCGGACGCCGGGCGGACGCGGTCAGTGCAGGGCGACGTAGCTGCGTACGGTGGTGCCGACCGTGCCGGTGTGGACGCGGACCAGGTCCGACACGAAGTTGACCAGGAAGAGGCCGCGACCGCCGAGCTGGTCGGGGCGCACCGGGTGCCGGCCGGCCAGCGGATCCGCCAGTCGCCCCTCGTCCCGCACCTCACAGACGATCTGCCCGCTCTCCGCCCAGATCCGCAACGTTCCCGAGCCGCCTCCGTGCACCACGCTGTTGGTCGTCAGTTCCGCGACGACGAGGTTCAGGTCCTGCAGCCGGGCCCGCGCCATCCCGAGATCCCGCGCCACGCGCAGCGCGAAGTCGCGCGCGACCGGCAGGGCCCCCGCGTCGAAGCGGACGGCCGCCGCCCCGGGCGGGCAGCGCAGCACCTCGTTGCACCGTGCGAGGGCGCGCTCGGGATCGTAGGCAGGGCTGACGCTCCACCGGCCGTCGCTGATCACCACGGGGTGCGTGGCGCGGGCGTCGGCGAGCACGTCGCGGGAGAGGGCCCGTGCGTCGTAGGGGCACAGGATCGTGGCCTCGCGTCCGCCGAACGCCGTGTTGATCAGGGCTTCGTGCTGGACGCACGCGGGGTACTCGGTCGCGGTGCGGCCGTGCCAGACCGGTTCCCCGATGATGCGCACCCGGCGGTGGGGATGGGCGTCGGCGAACGCGCGCAGGACCGAGGGGATGATCCGGCCGGGGTTGCGGCCCGCGCGGGTCATGTCGATCCAACGGACCCCGTCGGCACGGGAACCGAGTTCCGCCCTGATGGGTTCCAGCCGGGTCGCGGGCACGGCCACCGCCACGGGCTGCCCCGCGGCCACACCCTCGGTCACGAAGTCCACCGCCGCGGCCAGGTACTCCCGGTCGGAACGGTAGAAGAACGCGGGGTGGGCGAAGGCGTCCGCCCGGGACCGCGAGGACAGCTCCAGGTCTTCTCCCCGCTCCATGTCCACTCGATCACCCCGAAGGCCATTTTACGCAAGCGCTGTCGCTCCCGGCCCGGCACCCGCCGTCCACTGGAACGGGGCGCATCCGAAAGGCCCGTCCGGCGGGAAGGAGTGGTGGAACCGGCTCGGCACGCCCGGGAGCGAACAAGTTTCAGAATTTCGGTGTGTTGGCCGGCATGACTCGCATGAGGCAGGGCAGACGAGCCCTGTCTTCAGTTCCTTCGGACGATTTGGGGTGGACCGCATGGCAGCCGTGACGGCAGCGATGGGAACGGGCACGGCACGGCATGCGGTGACGACCGAGGGGGAGGCGCTCCCCTTCATCAACGAGCCTCTGAAGGTCAGCCCGAAGGACGCGCGCACCCTGTCGCGTCAGTTCTTCGACCGGCTGGCGGTGCTGGAGGAAGGCACCCACGATTACCAGTACGCGCGCAACACCCTCATAGAGATGAACCTCTCGCTGGTGCGGTACGCGGCGGCCCGCTTCCGCAGCCGCAACCAGGACGAGATGGAGGACATCGTCCAGGTCGGCACGATCGGGCTCATCAAGGCGATCGACCGGTTCGAACTCACCCGCGAGGTCGAGTTCACCTCCTTCGCCGTCCCGTACATCGTCGGCGAGATCAAGCGCTTCTTCCGCGACACCAGCTGGGCCGTCCACGTGCCCCGGCGTCTGCAGGAAGCCCGCATCGAACTGGCCAAGGCGACCGAGGAGCTGCGGACCCGTCTGGGCCGGACACCGACCACGCGCGAGCTGTCCGAGCTGATGTCCCTCTCCGAGGAGGAGGTCATCGAGGCCCGCAAGGCCTCCAACGGCTACAACTCCTCGTCCCTGGACGCCGCGCTCACGGCCGACAACGGCGCGGACGGGGAGAGCGTGCTGGCGGACTTCATCGGCGAGGACGACCCCGCGCTCGAACTGGTCGAGGACTTCAACTCCCTGGCGCCGCTGATCGCCGGCCTCGACGAGCGTCAGCGCCGCATCATCCACATGCGTTTCGTCGAGGAGCGCACCCAGGCCCAGATCGGCGAGGAGCTCGGCATCTCGCAGATGCACGTCTCGCGTCTGATCACCCGCATCCTGAAGCGACTGCGCAGCGGACTGCTCGACCCGTCGGTCGCCTGACACACCGGGCTCCGTCCCGGGCCCGTCATGCCGGGGGTCTTTCCCGCACCGGAATTCCGGTGCGGGAAAGACCCCCGGCATGACGCGTTCCCGAGTGTCTCCGACTACGCGCCGGCGCCCCGCAGAACGGCCCCGCCCGCAGTCGGGGGGTGACTGCGGGCGGGGCCGGGGGGCTCGGGGCGCCCTGGGGGGGGTGGGCTTCCTCGAGCGGCCTGTGGTTCCTGGTGCCCCGGTCCGGGCGGACCATGCACATGAGTTCGGGCACGCATCTCATTCCGCGGCCACGCGGTCACCGGGGCCGCCCGGTTCCGCGGTGATCCTGTTGTCAGCGGGCTCGCCCGGATTCCGCGGCGATTTTGTTTGTCACCGGGCCCGCCCTCGTTCGGGCGGGACCTGCGTGAGCCGCACAGGTCCGGGTGCGCCGGGGCCGGCATACGGGCGTCCGGGCCGGTGCGTGGGTCACCGGCCCGGACACGGGCGGCCCGGACGCGGGCGGGGCGGACGCGGGCGGGGCGAGGACGGACGCGGGCCGGACTGCCGCACAGGTTCGGGCCGGTGCACGGGTCAGCGGCCCGCGCGCCGGCCCGGACCCGTGGAACGGCCGCCGGTCCGGGTGCCGGCCGACCGGTACCCGGACCGGCGACTTCGCCGCGGGCGGATCCGTGTACCGGTCAGCCGGGCGCCGCCCCGCATCACCGGGTCGGCGTCCCGTACGTCACCGGGTCGGCGTCCCGCCGATCACCCGGATCCCGGTCCCGTGGATCACCGCGTGGGTGTCCCGTGGGACGCCGGGCTGGGCGCCGGGGCGTAACCCGCGGGCCGGGTGGTGAAGACTCCGCGGCCCCGGGTGCGGCTGCGCAACCGCGTCGCGTAGCCGAAGAGTTCGGCCAGCGGCACGACCGCACTGATCACCACGGCGCCCGCACGCGTGACGGAGCCCGAGACCTGCCCGCGCCGTGCCGCGAGGTCGCCGAGCACCCCGCCCACGGCGTCGTCGGGCACGGTGACCGTGAGGTCGACCACCGGTTCCAGCACCACCATCGCGCAGGCCCGCAGCGCCTCCCGCAGCGCGAGCCGCCCGGCCGTGCGGAACGCCATCTCCGAGGAGTCCTTCGGATGGGTCGCTCCGTCGGTCAGGACGACCCGCACCCCGGTGACCGGATTGCCGCCCAGCGGACCCTCGGCCAGCGCGTCCCGGCAACCGGCCTCCACCGCACGGACGTACTCCTGCGGTACCCGCCCGCCGACCACGGCCGAACGGAACCCGAACCGTGTCGCGCCGTCGTCCGCGAGGTCACCGGGGGTCTCCCGGCCGGCCTCCATCGGCTCCACGTCGATGACGACATGGGCGAACTGGCCCGCGCCACCGTCCTGTTTGACGTGCCGGTGGACCAGTCCGGACACCCCGCGGACGACGGTCTCCCGGTAGGCCACCCGCGGCCTGCCGACCCGCACGTCCAGCCCGTGCGCGCGCCGGATCTTCTCCACCGCCACCTCCAGATGCAGCTCCCCCAACCCCGACAGCACCGTCTGACCGGTCTCGGGGTCGGTACGGACGACCAGCGAGGGATCCTCCTCGGCCAGGCGTGCCAGCGCCTGCACCAGGCGGTCCGCGTCGGTGTTCCCGCCGGCCTCGACCGCCACGGAGACGACGGGTTCGGCGACGGCCGGCGGTTCGAGCACCAAGGGAGCCCCGGGTGCGGACAGCGTCGATCCGGCGCGGGCCGACCTCAGCCCCACCACCGCGACGATGTCACCGGCCACCGCCCCTTCCAGCGGGGCGTGACGGTCGGCCTGGACCCTCAGGATCCGGCCGATCCGCTCGACGCGCCGCGCGCCGGACTCCCACACCGTCTCTCCCTTCCCGATCGTTCCCGAATACACGCGCAGGTACGTCAGCCGCCCCGTGCCCGTGACGTTCACCTTGAACACCAGTGCCGTGAACGGCGCCTGCGGGTCGGCGGCCCGTTCCTGCTCCGCGCCGGCCCAGGTGCCGCGTACCGGGGGCACGTCCTGCGGCGAGGGCAGATAGGCCACGACCGCGTCCAGCAGCGGTTCGACGCCACGATTGCGGTAGGCCGAGCCGCACAGCACCACGACGCCGTCACCGGACCGGGTCAGGTCGCGCAGCGCGGCGACCAGGGTCGGCGCGGAGACGCGGCCCTCGGCGCAGAACTCCTCCAGCGCGGCGGGGTGGAGTTCCGCCACCGCCTCCTCCAGGAGCCGTCGACGGCGGTCCGCCTCGGCGCGCAGAGTCTCCGGCACCGGGCCTTCCTCGGCCGTGTCCCGGCCGTCGGTCCAGACGAGCGACCGCATGCGCGGCAGGTCCACCACACCGGTGAAACCGGACTCCGTACCGATCGGCAACTGGACGACCAGCGGGGCCGGATGCAGGCGCTCCCGGATCGAGTCGACGGCCGCGTCGAGGTCGGCGCCGGCACGGTCCAGCTTGTTGACGAAGGCGATCCTCGGCACGCCGTACCGGTCGGCCTGCCGCCACACCGACTCGCTCTGCGGCTCCACTCCGGCGACGGCGTCGAACACCGCGACGGCCCCGTCGAGGACCCGCAGCGAACGCGCCACCTCGTCGGAGAAGTCGACGTGTCCCGGGGTGTCGATCAGATTGATGCGGTGCCCGTCCCAGTCACAGCTGACGGCCGCGGCGAAGATGGTGATGCCACGGTCGCGCTCCTGCGGGTCGAAGTCGGTGACGGTCGTGCCGTCGTGGACCTCACCGCGCTTGTGGGTGGTCCCGGTGACGTACAGGATCCGCTCGGTGAGGGTGGTCTTGCCGGCGTCGACGTGGGCGAGGATGCCCAGGTTGCGGACGGCGGTCGGTGGATTTTCGGGATGACGGTGCAGGTCGGTGCGCACGGCCACGGCCTTTCGGGACGATCCGGAACGGAACGGCGCGATTGCCGGACGAGGCGGCCCGTGGTCGGACCGTTCAAGGACCCCTGGCAGGCCGGGGCGACGGCATCCGCGCGGCGGGGCGTACGGAGCCGGTCGACCCGTCGGCGGACGGGCAGGGGTCAGAAGTTCGTCGCGGAGGACCGGTGCGGGCCGCGCGGCCGGCACCGGTTCCACGAGGACACGAGGATCACCTCGTACCGCGCGGGGGGAACGACGACAGCGATGCGGTGTCGCACGGCTCGGCTCCCCTCGGTTCATGACGGCGCGCCACGATGTCCGGCGGAGCCGTCCGCCGGACCGGCGTGACGCCGTCGGCGATGCTCGCGGCTCCGCTTGCGGCGCGCGATGTGTGGCGAGTGTAGGGAATCCGGCGGGGTCGGGGCACCGGGTTTTCCCCGTCGCCCGCACTCCGTACATCACCGGGTATCTCGGCTGCCGCGGCCCTGCCGGTCGCGGCGCACGCGTCGGGGTCCGCGGGTCGCCGCGCGCGCGTCGCCGGCCGAGACCGGCACGTCACGGTGCACGGTCGTCATCCACCGTTCGTGGTTCACGACCCGCCACCCAAACCGCAAAGCTCACGGCTCACCGCTCACGGCTCACCGCTCACCGCTCACGGCCGGCAATTCACGGCTCACGTCAGAGCACACCGCCCGCGGGCGCCGACAACGCCGTGGCGAGCAGTCCGTCGGCCGGTCCGGCCGGTCCGCCCGGCGTCAGCAGTTCGGCGACCGCCGCCCCCGTGGCCCGGTGCCAGGTGCCGTACCGCCGGAGCATGGCGTGGTCGCCGGCCTTCACCAGCAGGACACCGGCGTCCGAACCGGCGTCCCGGGCACGGCGTACGAACGCGACGGACGCCCGCGGATCGGTGACCCGGTCCCGGTCGCCGTGGAGCACGATCACCTTCCGGTCCCGCAGTTGGGCCACCGGTTCGCCCTCCGGACACCAGGGGGCGAGCGCCACCACTCCCCTGACCTGCGGTGCGTCAGCGACGCGCAGTGCGGTGCGGCCTCCCATGGAATGGCCCACGAGGATCACGGGCACCTCCCCGACGAGCCGGGTGAGTTCGGCCAGGGCCCGCCTGGCGTCCCGCACGGGGTCGGCGCGAGAGCCGTTCCATCCCCGGTGGCGGTAGCGGACCCTGCCGAGGAAGACCTCGTCGTCCGGCACCGCCGTGGCGACGGCGCGGGCGACGGGCCGCATGCGCAGCGCCGCCACGTGCCAGGGCCGTGAGGGTGCCAGGCTGTCGGCCCTGCCTCCGTGCAGGACGAGCACGGCCGCGCTCGCCGCGCTCCGGTGCCGGAGCGGCACCAGGGCCGGACCGTCGTCCCCGGCCGGCCGGGCATCCGGCGCGCCCACGGGCGTCCTCCGCGTACGGCTGTCCATCGCACCTCTTCCTGTGGCCCGGCTCCGCCGGCGGGTACGGTGTCCCGTCGCCCGTGGGTCATCCGTCGCCGGGCGCCCCGCGGATTGGTCACCCGCTCACGGACCGCCCGCGGACTCCGCGGCAGGGGTCCGCGCGCGGGGTGCCGGAGGACGAGGACGGCGGGGGGATCAGACGTCCAGGTCCGCTTCCAGGCGCTTGAGGTTGTGCCGGGCCAGCGCGAGGTTGCTGCGGCCCCTGTCGAGCGCCAGGTAGAGGAAAAGGGTGCCGTTCGCGCCGGTCAGCGGCCTGATGAGGTGGTACTGCTCACCGAGGGTGATCAGGATGTCCTCGATCGAGTCCCGCATGTTCAGGGAAGCGAGGGTGCGCTGCTTGGCCCGGACGACCTCGGTGTTGCCCGCCGCGGCGAGCTCCAGGTCGAGACCGGGGCCGCCGCCGAGCACGCCGAGGGCCATGCCGCTGTCGTAGTCGACCAGCGCGACCCCGAGAGCCCCGTCGATGGCCATGGCTTCCTTGAGAGTGGTCTCGATGTTCACCTGGGTGCCCTCGTTTCCTGGTCTCCGGGGTGTCAGAACCACCGAAGATTTCGATCTGGTTGTGTTGCGCAAGAGACCAAGGAACGTCACATTCGTTCACTGGTGCGCTAGTTATCTCTTAAAGTACTGTGCATGGAGCGATCAGTGAAGGGGGGAACCGATGCCGACGCTCGAAGAAGGACTCAGCGGTCTCCTCACGGCGCCGGGTGTCACCGGTGCCGCGCTCGTGGACGCCGTGACGGGTCTCGTCTACGCGGCGGCCGGTGACACCCACTCGGGCGAGGACTCGCACGACCTCGTCGTTCTGGCCGGCGACCGCCTCAACAGAGCAGGTTTCGAGGGCGAAGTGGAGAGCGTGATCGTGTCCACACAACGGGAACACCAGGTGGTCCTACGCGTCGGGCGGCAGGGCGACCCCCTGTTGCTGACCGCGACGGTGGACCGCTCCCGCACCAGTGTGGCCTGGGCCCTGCGAGACCTGACCCAGCGCGCCGACGCTCTTCTGACATGACCGAGCTGAACACCAGACAGCCGACCGCCCCCCGCAACGTCTCTTCCCTGCTGGCCTCCCTGGGGGAGCAGAAACGTAACTGCACCGTCCTGGTCACGGGCACGCCAGGTGGAGCCATCCATCTGCGCGCCGGCCTGGTGGTCGCCGTCGAGACCCCGGGGGCACCCACCGTCGAGGGCCTGCTGCTGCGGTCCGGGCGCGTCACGGAGGAGGCGTGGGCGGCCGTCTGCGCCGCCGACCCCCACCACGACCGGACGGCCGCGGAACTGGCCGGCCGTGGGCTGATCGGCGCGGGAGAGTTCGAAGTCGTCTGCACCGCGGCGGTGTTCGACGGGGCCTTCGCCCTCTCCCTCACCACACCGGAGAGTTGGGAGGTGTCCGAGGCGATGCCCGTCGTCCGGTCGGGACGGACCGTCCACCCCGAGCGGCTCATCCGCGAATCCTCGAACCGGCTCGCCGTGCTCTCCGACGAGCGGGGCTCGGCCGGTGAACGGGCGCGCTCCCGGGTACGACGGACCCCGGCCGCCGAGGCCGTCGAGGCAACACCCGGACGGTCCGCACGCCTTCAGGCTGTCCTGGACGCCGCGGACGGACGGCGCACCTCCCGCGACATCGCCTTCACGCTCGGCCGCGGCCTGTATCCCGTCCTGCTCGACCTGAAGCGACTGGAGGACGAGGGAACCATCGAACGCGAGACCCGCGCCCCCGCCCCCGGACGGCCCAGCACCGCGCCACGCTCCCTGCCCCCGCGCGAGACCCTCCCGGACATGGCGGCTCCCGGCGGCGGGGAGCTTCCCCGGCGGGTCCCCGGCACCAACTCCCTCCAACCGTCCGAGAGCCCCGGACCGCCGACAGCCCGCTGAGCCACCCGCGGAACAACCGCCCGTACGACCGTCGCCCCGGCCTCGACACCATGACGCGGAACTCGTCGCACCACGCCCCGCCGCCGGGAGACACCCCTCGCACGCAACGCCGTACCCCGCTCGAGCAGCTTCATCGGCTGCCGGCCCGCACCACTTGCCGCAGCGGGTCCTTCACGCAAAAGGAATCAGGTCAAGCCATGAGTGCAGCCACAGCAGATCCGGTCCACGGCGTTCTGGCCACCCTGCGGGACACCGTGATGGGCGTCACCGAGAGCGTCCTGGCGACGGCGGACGGACTGCTGGTCGCAGCCGACGCCGAGAAGATGCACCCCGAGTCGATGGCGGCCGTCGCCGCGGCGACCCTCTCCCTGGGGCACCGTCTCGCCGAACAGGGCGGCACCGGCGGGCTGCGGGAGATGAGCGCCCGGTGCGGCACCGGGCACGTCATCGTCACGGCTGTCGGCAGCCGCGCGCTGCTCGTCGTGGTGGCCGACGAGGGACTCGACCTCGCCGCGCTCCGCCGCGCGATCCCGGCCGTCGTCGAGGAACTCGCCGGGCATCTCGAATCCGACGTCACCTCCTGACCTCGTGGCGCCCCCTCCCGGGCGCGCGGCACGGCGCCTTTCCGGCCGGGCCGACGGCCGGACCAGGGCGTTGTCAGTGGTGGCGTGCAGGATGACGGGTATGACATCACCAGCTGCAGTGATCGTGGACGCCGTCGCCTACGCGCAGGCGGTCGAGGACGCGGTGCGGGCGTCGGCCGCCTACTACACGGGCGGCACGTCGGTACTGGACGACGACGCCTACGATCGGTTGGTGCGCGGCATCGCGGCGTGGGAGGCGGAGCACCCCGGGGAGGTGCTCGCCGACTCGCCGACGGGCAAGGTCGCCGGCGGCGCCGTGGAGGGCGACGTCCCGCACACGGTGGCGATGCTGAGCCTGGACAACGTCTTCTCGGCCGAGGAGTTCACCGCGTGGACCGCGTCGCTGGCCCGCCGGACCGGTCATGACGCCACCCGGTTCAGCGTGGAGCCGAAGCTGGACGGCCTCGCGATCGCCGCCCGCTACACCCACGGCCGCCTGGAGAGACTGATCACCCGGGGCGACGGGACGGCCGGGGAGGACGTCTCGCACGCCGTCGGCACCGTCGAGGGCCTGCCGCAGCGGCTCGCCGAGCCCGTCACGGTGGAGGTGCGCGGTGAAGTCCTGATGTCCACCGCCCAGTTCGAGTACGCCAACGAGGTGCGCACCCAGCACGGCGGACAGCCGTTCGCGAACCCGCGCAACGCCGCGGCGGGCACCCTGCGCGCCAAGGACCGCGCCTACACCGTGCCGATGACCTTCTTCGGGTACGGCCTGCTGCCGCTGCCCGACACGGACGGCGCTCTCGCGGAGCGCCTGACCGAGCTGGCGCACAGCGACCTCATGGCTCTGGCCGGCGTGTACGGGGTCAACACCACGGCCACCACCGCCGTGCCCGGCGTCATCGCCGAGACCGCCGAGGAGGTCCTGGCCCGCGTCAAGGAGATCGCGGCGCTTAGAGCGGAGCTGCCCTTCGGGATCGACGGGATCGTGATCAAGGCCGACCTGGCCGCCGATCAGCGGGCCGCCGGATCGGGTTCGCGGGCCCCGCGCTGGGCCATCGCCTACAAGCTGCCCGCGGTCGAGAAGATCACCCGGCTGCTGGGGGTCGAGTGGAACGTGGCCCGCACGGGCATCATCGCCCCGCGCGCCGTCCTGGAGCCGGTCGAGATCGACGGTTCGACCATCACCTACGCCACGCTGCACAATCCCGCGGACATCACCCGCCGCGATCTGCGCCTGGGCGACCACGTCATGGTGCACCGCGCCGGTGACGTCATCCCCCGTGTCGAAGCCCCGGTCGCCCATCTGCGCACCGGCGCCGAGGAGCCGATCGTCTTCCCCGAGGCATGCCCGCGCTGCGGGTCCGCCATCGACACCGGTGAGCAGCGCTGGCGCTGTGCGAACGGCCGCAACTGCCACCTGGTCGCCGCCCTCTCCTACGCCGCCGGACGCGACCAGCTCGACATCGAGGGCCTCGGCTCCACGCGCGTCGTCCAGCTCGTCGAAGCCGGCCTGGTCGCCGACCTCGCCGATCTGTTCGCCCTCACCCGCGAGCAGCTCCTGGGGCTGGAGCGGATGGGTGAGACCAGCACCGACAACCTCCTCGCCGCGATCACCGCGGCCAAGGGACAGCCGTTGTCACGCGTGTTGTGCGCGCTGGGTGTCCGCGGCACCGGACGCTCCATGTCCCGCCGTATCGCCCGGTACTTCGCCACCATGGACCTGATCCGCGCCGCCGATGCCGAGACGCTGCAGCGGGTCGAGGGCATCGGCACCGAGAAGGCCCCGTCCATCGTCGCCGAGCTCGCCGAACTGGCCCCGCTCATCGACAGACTCACGGCCGCCGGGGTCAACATGACCGAACCGGGCGCCACCGCGCCGGCCCCCGCGACCGAACCGGGCGAGGCCACCGGCGACGACGGGGACGCCGACGGGGCGGGCGGACCGGGCGGCGGCCCACTGTCCGGGATGACGGTCGTGGTCACCGGCGCCATGACCGGCGCCCTGGAGAAGCTCAGCCGCAACCAGATGAACGAGCTCATCGAACGCGCCGGTGGCCGCTCCTCCTCCAGCGTCTCCAAGAAGACCACCCTGGTCGTCGCGGGAGCCAACGCCGGGTCCAAGCGCGCCAAGGCCGAGGACCTGGGCATCCGTCTGGCCGGCCCCGAGGAGTTCGCCACGCTCGTCGCCGACTTCCTCGGCTGAGGACGCCGCGTCCGCGGGTGGTCCGCACCTCACAGCGGTGCCGGCGACGGCCCGGGAACAACCGGCGCCGTCCGGCCGTTGGTCCGGGTGTGGCCGCGGAGGGGACAGAGTCCCCGGGCCCTACCCGAAGCCCATGGGGACGATCGTCCGGCTGAAGCCCCATGGAGCCCCCCGCCGAGAGGCGCCGCCCTCCGTCGGCCACCGCACACGGCCCCGGCTGGTCTCCCCCGTCCAGTCGGGGCTCTTCTCGTGCGGCAGGCCCGCGGGCCTGCCGCACGGTCACGACGCCAGGTCCCGCGCCACCGCGCGGGCCGCCCGTGCGCCCGAGGCCAGTGCCCCCTGGACGGACCCGGTGGCGCGGTGGTCGCCGCACACGTACCGGCCGGGAGCGAACCGGGCGGTGCGGCTCAGCGGGTGCGGTGGCGGCATGGCGGGCAGCGCGTCGGGCACGGTGCGGGCGCTCAGGAGACGCCACGCGCCGGCGTCGGTCCCGTACACCTCGGAGAGGGCGCCGCGCACCTCGTCCTCGCGGCCCGCGTGGTCGGCACCCAGCACGGACGTGGCGATCAGCGCCTGCCCGGCGGGGGCGTAGCCGGGCACCACCTCGCTCAGGACGCAGGTGTTGAGGAATCTCCTGCGCACGTCCGTCAGCAGGGTGGGTTCGGCCAGCGGGGAGTGCGCCGCGGCGTGGTAGTACGTCGTCACCACCCGGTACGCGGGTACGTCCAGCCCCGGCAGCAGTGCGGTCGCCGGGCCGGGTCCGGTGGCCACCACCACGGCCCGCGCGGGCAGTTCGCCGCCGGCGGCCAGGGCGACCCCGGTGTCCGTGAGCCGGGCCACCGGGGTGTCGAGACTCACGGCCTCCGGCGGCAGGCCGGCGGCGAGCACGCGCGGCACCGCCCCGATGCCCTCGGACGGCAGGCACAGGGTGCCGCGCAGCATGCTGCGCCAGACCAGGTGGAAGACCCTGCTGGAGGTCTCCAGCTCGTCCTCCAGGAAGACACCGGAGAGGAACGGCCGGAAGAACCGCTCGACGAACTCCTCGGAGAATCCTGCGTCCGCCAGCGCGGTGCGCGTCGTGCGGTCGTCGCCGCGGGCCCGCGAACGGACCGGAGCGAACATGTCGCGGGCCGACAGGGCGCCCAGGGCGAGCAGGTCCCGGCTCCCCGCGAACCGCCCGGGGCGCAGATCGCCGAGCCGGTGCGGCTTGCGGGTCGGGTCGCCGAAGCGCAGCACACCGTCGTCGGTGTGGACGAGGAGTCCGGGGGTGAAGGGCCGCAGCCGCAGTTCGCGCAGCGGAAGGCGGCGTCGCACCTGTGGGTAGGAGGTGTTGAACACCTGGAAGCCTCGGTCCAGCACGAACCCCTCGTGGCGGTCCGACCGCACGCGCCCGCCCACGCCGTCCGACGCCTCCAGGACACGGACGCCGAATCCGGCCCGGACCAGGTCGTGGGCACAGGCCAGACCGGCGAGACCGGCGCCCACCACCAGCACATCGGGCACACCGCGGGTGGCGGCCATGAGAGTCTCCTTCACTGAGCGGCTCCGTCGGCGCGGGGTGTCCGGGCGCACGGCTCAGCCGGCGCGACCCCGCACTCTCCTGAACCGGTCTACCCGTCGCGCCGCCCGTCCGGATGCGCGAGCGCGCGGATCACTCCTTCGCCCGGCCTGCCGGGACACTCCGTGACCGCACGGACGCCGGTGCCGCCCCCGGGGAGGGGCGGCACCGGCGTGGCAGAAGTGCGTGCCGGCGAACGGTGTCAGTGACCGGAGCCGTAGTGTCCGCCCAGCTGGTCGCGGTAGTGCGGGTCGCCGAGGTGCTTGTCCTTGTCGAACTCGGGCGACGACTTGATCTCGTCCTTGGTGCGCGAGACCTGGACGGTCTTGTCCTCGTGGCTGATCGCGGTGATCGTCCCGGCCGGCAGCAGCACTTCCCTGCCGAAGATCCAGATGCCGGTGTCGACGACGATGTACTGAGAACCGACCTCATCGGAGTGCTTGTCGACCTTGCCGATGTGGCCGTCGCTCGCGTCCACCCGGTATCCGGTGAGATCGGCGTCCGGGGTGTGCCCGGCGGTCGGAGCGTAGGCCCACAGGTTCTCGTTCACGAAGAAGTCCTTCCGCTGGTGTGCGCGGGTCCCCGTTCTCCTCGGGTCCGCGTTCTGTGCGAGCGCCCATTTCCGTGCGCGCGCACGTTCGCTGGATCGGGTGTCCTCTTCTCCGGCTGCGACACGCTTCTCGCCGTACGGATTTCCGGGCAGGAAGTTCCGAATTTCAACCACCGCCCGGATCCTCCTCTCCGTTCGGCTCCTGAAATCCGCCACCGTGATGCGCGCGGGCCCCGGACGTAGGAGCGTGGTGGAGGAGGGAGGAGTGCTATGGGCGGCGACCCACGGCGACGGGACGGTGACGAGCGCGGCTGGCTGCGCGGAGCACCGCCCCCGCGTTGGGTGCGGGTGCTGCCGCCGGTTCTGCTGGTGGTGGTCTGTGCCACGGAACTGGCGAGCAGGCGGCCGGTGGACATCGGATTCCTGCTGGGCGTCGTCCCGTCCCTTGCCGTGCTCTCCTACGGGCCGCTGGTGACGGCGGTCTACGGCGGCATCGTCGTCGTCCTGCTGGTCGTTCCGGCGTTCCAGCTCAACCATCCGGGCAACACCGACCTGCTGACCATCGTGTTCATCGCGGCGCTCAGCGTGGTCCTTGCCCTGGTGCGCAGCCGTCGCGACGCCGACCTGGTCACGGTGCGCACGGTCGCCGAGGCGGCCCAGCTCGCCGTACTGCCGCCACTGCCCGAGTCCGTCGGACCCGTGCGCTGCGTGGGCCTGTACCGCGCGGCGCAACGCGAGACGCTGGTGGGCGGCGACTTCTTCGACGTGCGCGACGGGCCCTACGGCGTACGGGCGGTGATGGGAGACGTGCAGGGGCACGGTCTGCAGGCCGTCGGTACGGTCGCCTCCCTCCTCGGGGCGTTCCGCGAGTCGGTGCTCGACCAGCGCGACCTGACCTCGGCGGCGGGCCGCCTCGACCGCAGGCTGATCATCGACTCGGCCCAGACCGAACACCCCGAGCTGTTCGCCACCGCCCTCCTGCTGGAGTTCTCCGCCACCGCGGACACCGTGCGGCTGACCTCGTGCGGGCACCCGCATCCGTATCTGCTGCGCGGCGGAGAGGCTGTCGAACTGTCCGTGGCTCCCGGAGCTCCGCTCGGCCTCGGCTTCTTCAAGGTCTCTCCGCCGCAGGTCCGCACGGTCCTGCTCGAACCCGGCGACCGGCTGTTCCTGGGGTCCGACGGAGTGACCGAGAGCCGGGACGCGACGGGTGCGTTCTACCCCCTGGCCGAACGCCTGGCCCTGTTCGCGCAGGAGTCCCCGTCCGAACTCACCACCCGTCTGTGGGATGACCTCCTGCAGTTCTGCGGCGCGGTGCGCGACGATGTCACCATGCTCGTCCTCACCCCCAGGACGGAGCACGTCACGGGGTGAACGGGCGCGCCCGCCCGGTCCGCGCGAGGCGGTCCGGACGGGCGAGCCGGTTCAGCGGGGACGGGACGGCAGGGATCAGGGTGTGAGCCGCCACTGCTGGATGTAGCCGACGTCGATCGCGGCGGTGTCCCGGACCCTGAGGATCCAGGTGCCGTCGACGGGCTGGGCGGAGGCGTCCACCGTGAAGGTCTGGTCGACGTCGTCGGCGGATCCGCCGCTGTGGTTCAGCAGCGAGTAGACGGTGCCGTTCGGGCCGACGAGGTCCACCGTCAGGTCACCCCGGTAGGTGTGGACGATCTTGACATAGACCTGGGTGGTGGCGGAGGCGTTGCCTCCCCGGCCGGTGACGGTGATCGGCGACTCGACCGCGGGCCCGACGTCGGGGATGTCGACGCGTGTCCCGTTGACGTAGATGTTCGCGATCCGCCAGTCGAAGCCGGTCGAGACGGCCGCACCGGTGCTGTCGGTGACCGTGACGGTGACGGCGCTGGTTCCGGTCGTGGTGGGCACCCCGGAGATCAGTCCGGTGTCGCTGATGCTCAGACCGTCCGGCAGACCGGTGGCCTCGTACGTCAGACCGGCGCCGGAGTTGGTGGTGTACGCGCTGGTCTGCAGCGAGACCTGCTGGCCGACGCCACTGGTCTGGTCGCCGATCGGGGAGACGTTGACGCCGAGCGCTATCCGGTCGCCGACGTGGATCCCTGCCCAGGCGGCCGCCACGGCGAGGTAGGTGTCGCTGTAGGCGCCGAAGAGGTCGGCCGCGGCCTGCAGGGTCGCGACGCGGGCTCCGGCGTAGTTGGTGCTGGAGGTCATGTACGTACTGAGGGCGCGGTACCAGATCCGCTGGGCGTTCCCGATGCCGATGCCCGTCACGGGCACGCCGTCATAGGTCGGGCTGTCGTACGAGACCCCGTTGACGGTCTTGGCGCCGCTGCCCTCCGACAGCAGGTAGAAGAAGTGGTTGGCCGGTCCCGAGGAGTAGTGGACGTCGACGCCGCCCAGCGACGAGTCCCAGTAGTCACGGGACGCACCGTCCTTGGAGGGCTTGTCCATGTACCGCAGCGGGGTGCCGTTGCCGTTGATGTCGATCTTCTCGCCGACGAGGTAGTCGGGGACGTCGGCGGCCAGGTTCGCGTGGAACTCCACCGCCGCGGCGAAGATGTCCGAGGTGGCTTCGTTGAGGCCACCCGACTCGCCCGAGTAGGTGAGGTTGGCGGTGGCCGCGGTGACGCCGTGGCTCATCTCGTGCGCGGCGACGTCGAGGGCGGTCAGTGGGTGGGTGTTGCCGGAGCCGTCCCCGTACGTCATGCAGAAGCAGGTGTCGGACCAGAAGGCGTTGACGTACCCGTTGCCGTAGTGGGCCCGGCTGTAGGCGGCCACCCCGTCGTTGCGGATGCCGTTGCGGCCGAAGACGTCCTTGTAGTAGTCCCAGGTGGCCGCGGCGCCGAAGGCGACGTCCACCCCGGCCGTCTGGCGGTTGCTCTGGTTGCCGTCCCCCCAGACATCGTTGTCATCAGTGAACAGGGTGCCGGTGCCGGAGGTGCCCTGGTTCAGGTCGTAGGTCCGGTGGCCCGCGCGGTCACCGTCGACCAGCTGGTACGTCGAGCCGGAGAGCGTGGAGCCGACCGGTACCGCCCCGCTGTACTGGCCCGTGCCCGTACCGGTGTGCACGCCCTCGTAGTGGAAGACGTCCTTGCCCGAGGTGGCGTCGGTGATGACGTGGAGCTCGCTCGGGGTGCCGTCGTCCTGGGTGCCCTCGACCAGCGATTCCCAGGCCAGCGTCGGCTTGGCTCCGGCGGCCCAGATCACCAGCCGGGGCGCGCCGTCGACCTCGGGGCGCGTGGCGTCGGCCCTCTCGGCGACCGTGAGTGCCTTCCGGGCGGCGGTGGCCGGCGTGACCCTGGCGGTGAGGGCGGGCACCTTGATGGTGGCCTCGGTGGCCTCGGACACGGTGCTGCGGCCGGCCTTGGTGTGCACGACGAGGTCGCCGCCGAGGACCGGCAGGCCGGCGTAGGTGCGCTCGTAGCGGGTGTGCGTGGTGCCGTCGGCGTCCTTCGCGACGTCCTTGACGATCAGCTTCTCCTTGGAGCCGAGGTCGAGGATCCTCGCGGTGTCGCCGACCGCGGCGGTCGCGCTCTTGAGCAGCGAGGCGTGCTGGGCGGGAGACAGCTTCGCCGGGGCCGCACCGGCCCGGGGAGTGGCGACGATCTTCGCGTGACCGCTGCCATGGGGGGCCGCGGACGCGGTGCCGGCCTGGAAACCGGCGGCGAGCAGGGTGCTCGCGGTGGTGAGCGCCAGCACCGCCGTGTATCTGCGGCGGTGCGAGGAGTGGCGTGGCCGTGA
Organism: Streptomyces fagopyri; assembly: GCF_009498275.1. Lineage (NCBI taxonomy): Bacteria > Bacillati > Actinomycetota > Actinomycetes > Kitasatosporales > Streptomycetaceae > Streptomyces > Streptomyces fagopyri. The sequence goes on from NZ_CP045643.1 coordinate 943,942, forward strand.
CAAGGGCTTCTCCTTCTGGCGACGATCGGCCTGTGGTCGAGGCCGAGCGAGCGGGCCGGCGGGGTGGGGCCGGCGGGCAACGCGCTGAGCAGGAAGGGGCGCTGCACGAGGCGACACACGGGGGTGTGTCCGAACTCGGCGGCGCGCGAGAGGTGGGGGGAGTGAAGGAACGGTGAACGTTCGTGAGCAGACTGGCATCACGTGGGGTTATTTGTCATGGCGGTGACAAAGTTACGGCTGAAACTGACCATTGCTTGCTGGACGTTCACCGCTGACCAGGGCTCTTTTCGGCCTCCACCGGACGGTCCGTACGGCCGCCGCCGGACGGCCCCGAGGAAGGGGGGCGGAGCGGGACCGGACGCGGAAGCGGAAGCGGAAGCGGAACCGATGCCGACGCGGACGCGGACACGGACGCGGACGCCGGGCATGGCCGCCGAACTCGGTCCGCGCCCGCGCTTGTTCCCACGCCTGCCCGCCCGCAGGTTCACACCTGACGGAGCGAAGGCTCACGCCGGACGGAGCGAAGGGCCGCACGCCGATCGGCTACCGGAGCCGCCGCCGTACGCGGCGACCGTGCACGGCGGCCAGGCCGCGCCACCCCGGCCCGCGTGCCGGGGAGCCCGGGGAGCCCGGGGAGCCCGGGGAGCCCGAGGAGGGTCACACGGTCCGCCGGGCGGCCGGGACGCGCGCCGGGCGCAGGGGTTGGAACACACGCATGACGGCGACAGGGGCCGGGCACGGGGTCTGCTGGGGCGCACGCACCGCGGCGACAGGTGCCGGGCGCCGAGCGGTCAGCCACCGGCGCCACCGTGACGCGATGGAGTCCGTACGCGGTGACACGTGTGCCGCGTGTGCCACCGCGCCACCGCGCCACCGCGCCACCGCGCCACCGCGCCACCGCGCCACCGCGCCACCGCGCCACCGCGCCACCGCGCCACCGAACGCAGCCTGCTCCCGGCAGGTTCCTGAGCGCGGGCGCCGGGCGATCTAAGCTCGGCTCATGGCCAAGTACTTCGACGTGCATCCGGAGAACCCCCAGCCGCGGATCATCGGCCAGGTGGCCGAGATCATCCGCGGCGGCGGTCTCGTCATCTACCCGACCGACTCCTGCTTCGCCCTGGGGTGCCAGCTGGGCAACCGGGAAGGGCTCGATCGCATCCGCTCCATCCGCCGGCTCGACGACCGGCACCACTTCACCCTGATGTGCCAGGACTTCGCGCAGCTGGGCCATTTCGTGCACATCGACAACTCGGTGTTCCGCGCGGTCAAGGCCTCGACCCCGGGCAGTTACACCTTCGTCCTTCCCGCGACGAAGGAGGCACCGCGCAGACTGCTGCACCCGAAGAAGAAGACCGTCGGTGTCCGGATTCCCGACCACGCCGTCGCCCAGGCGCTCCTCGCCGAGCTCGGCGAGCCGCTGCTGTCGAGCACCCTGCTCCTGCCCGATCAGGAGAAACCGCTGACCCAGGGCTGGGAGATCAAGGACGAGCTCGACCACGTGGTGGACGCGGTCCTCGACTCGGGTGACTGCGGCGTGGAGCCGACCACCGTCATCGACTTCTCGCAGGGCGAGCCCGAGATCGTACGCCGAGGGGCGGGCGATCCGTCACGGTTCGAGTAGCGGGGCCCGCCCGGCACCGGCGCCTCCCGCCCCGGGCACGGCGCGGAGCCGTCGGCACGTCAGGAGTGCCGAGCGGACCGGGCGAGTCCACCGGTCGGCACATCGCGACCCGCCTCCGCGGGACTTGTACGGCACGCGGCCTCACCGCGGGCGAATTCCCCGGTCCGGCAGGGGTGTTGCGGCGCACTCACCCATACGTACGGCTCGTCATCGCGCTTCCCCGCCGGGAAGCGAGCCGGAGTGCGGGTTCCCCTCGGCCGCCGGACCGCTCACCTTCCAGATCCGCGTGGCCACTTGGAGGTTGAAGCGGCTGTCCACATCGTCCAGCCGCCGTCCGCCGACCTCCCGGATGCGCTGCAACCGGTACCGCAGCGTGCTGCGGTGGACGGCGAGGGCCCGCGCCGTCTCGTCGTAGTTGCCGCCGTGGTCGAAGTACCGGGTGAGGGTGTGCACCAGGTCCGTGCCGTGGGTGGCGTCGTAGTCGAGCAGCGGGCCGAGCCATTCACGGACGAAGAAGGTGACGTCCCGTGCGTCGTTGCCCCTGGCCAGAATGCGGTAGAGGCCGAGTTCCTCGTAGACCGCCGTGCCGTACGGCGGTTGTGACTGCCGTCGTACGTGCAGCGCGCTGACGGCCTGTTCGTAGGAGTGGGGAAGGCCGGCCGTCGTCTCGCACAGGCTTCCGACGCCCACCGCGCCGCGCCACGAGCCCACCTCGCCGGCGACGGCACCGTACAGTCCGGGGTCGCGCGGCCCGCCCTGGACGACGAGGACCGCCATGTCCGAGCGCCGGGCGAGCAGCGACCGCAGTCCGAGGCCCCGCGCCGCCCGGTCGACGGCGTCCAGGAACCGGTCTCCGGCGGCCGTCGCCTGCCACTGGGCGACCACGACATGGTGCGGTCCGTGCAGGTCGTGACCGACAGCCTCGGCCCTGGCGTACGCGCCGTCCTCGTCGGTTCCGCTGAGCAGGTCCTCCACGAGGTCCCGGCTCATGCGCAGTTCGGTCTCCGCCAGGCTGCGCCGGTGGGCCAGCTCCAGGGCCAGCGCGGTGCACGCGTGGCCGAGCGCGAACACCTCGGCGTCGCCCGCCGCGCCCCCCGGGTCGACGAGTTCGATCGTGCCGAGGATCTCCCCGTGGTGGCGGGCCACCCCGATGAGACGACCCCCGTGCCGGACCGGGTCCGGGGTCCGCATCGCGCGGTGCAGGAGCTGTTCGCGCAGCGTCGGATCGGGCTTCTCATGGGCTCCGTCCACGCCGGGTCCCGCCCGCGCGAGCGGGTTGCCGAAGCGGTCCTCGACGCAGGTGGCGAGGCCGGTCAGCTCGTACACGGCCTCGGCGATACCGTCCTCCCCCGCGTCGCCGTCGTGGGCCCGGGCGAGGACGTCGTGCACGGTGTGCTGCGCCTCCAGCTCCGCGACCAGCGTGGTCAGGCGTTCGTTGACCGCGTCCCGCTCCTCGATCGCCCGGAACAGCTGCCGGGCGTACTCGCGGTCGCGGCTGCGGGCGTCGGCGTTGTAGAGCGCGGCGGCGGTCGGCCGCGCGAGGGCGTACAGGAGGAGGCGTTCGTCGTCGGACGGCGGCTCGGGGGCGCTGACGACGAGGTAACCGAGGAGGCCGCGGGAACCGCGCAGGCCCGCCGCCCACCCCCAGCCGCCCTCCCGGAACCGGACGGTGCCGTCCTCCCCGTCCAGCGCGCCCAGCTGCCGGATCGCCGCGGGCAGCTCTCTCGGGGCCCGGCCGTCGAGGGAGGTCGCGCCCGGTGTGGCGTCGAGTTCGAGACGTCCGTCCCTGAGCAGGTAGCAGCCCTCGGGCCGGCAGCCGGTGAGGCGCGGCACCGCGTCCATGGCGAGCCGCAGGATCTCCTGCGCTCCCGGGGCGTCCAGCATCGTCACGGCCAGCACGAACACGTCGTACAGGCTCGCCAGCTGTTTACGGCCCCAGGACGCCGGGGCGGTGGAGGGCACCTGGCTGGGAGAGCCGCGCGGTCCGACGCGCTGGTGCCCCGCACCGGAGGCGTCGTCGGCCATGCCAGGCATGCCGCAATAGTACCGTTTGCACCTTTCGGTCGCCTGCCGTACCAGGTGGTGCCACCTGTCCTGCCAGGTCGAGGACGGGGCCGGAATTTCACCCCGCCGGGCGCAGGCGCCCCTCCGCGCCCCGTAACAGTCTGGCAGGGACGGAAGCCACCACGCGGGTGCGCTCCGGGCGCCCGCGGCAGGTGCGCCCACCGGCGCGCGCGGACCCGGCCTGAACACGACCGCCGTCACCGGACAGGGGCGGATTCCGGGGCGGCAGGCGAAGGAGTTCCTCATGGGCAAGGCAGTCGGAATCGATCTGGGCACCACCAACTCGGTGATCGCCGTGTGGGAGGGCGGTGAACCCACTGTCATACCGAACGCCGAGGGCTCGCGAACGACGCCCTCCATCGTCGCCTTCGCCGAAGGGGGCGAACGCCTGGTGGGCCAGCTGGCCAGGCGCCAGGCGATCCTCAATCCCAAGGGCACCATCTACTCGGCCAAGCGGTTCATCGGCCGGCACTACGACGAGGTGTCCGCCGAGGCCAAGGCGGTGGCGTACGACGTCGTCGAGGGCGAGGGCGGGGTCGCCCGCTTCAAGGTGCGCGACAAGCTGTACTCGCCCGAGGAGATCAGCGCGCAGGTGCTTCGCAAGCTCGCCGACGACGCGGGCAAGCAGCTGGGCGAGCGGGTCACCGAAGCGGTCATCACCGTGCCGGCGTACTTCAACGACGCGCAGCGCCAGGCGACCAAGGACGCCGGCAAGATCGCGGGCCTCGAGGTGCTGCGCATCATCAACGAGCCGACGGCGGCGGCGCTGGCGTACGGGATGGAGACGAAGCAGCACGAGACCGTGCTCGTCTTCGACCTGGGCGGCGGCACCTTCGACGTGAGCATTCTGGACGTCGGCGACGGCGTGGTGGAAGTGCGCTCGACCGCGGGGGACAGCCACCTCGGCGGCGACGACTTCGACCGCCGGATCGTCGACCTGCTCGCCGACACCTTCCAGCAGGAGAACGGCATCGACCTGCGCAACGATCCGCAGGCCCTGCAACGGCTGTTCGAGGCCGCGGAGAAGGCCAAGACCGAGCTGAGTTCGGTCACCCAGACGCAGGTCAGTCTGCCGTTCATCACCGCGGACGCCTCCGGGCCCAAGCACCTGACCGAGACGATCATGAGGTCCAAGTTCGACCAGATCACCGCGGACCTGGTGGAACGGACCCTGGAACCGGTCAAGCAGGCGATGACCGACGCCAAGGTCAGCGAGAACGACATCGACGAGGTCATTCTCGTGGGCGGCTCGACGCGGATCCCGGCCGTCCAGAACCTGGTCCGCCGGCTGACCGGCGGCAAGGACCCGAACATGAGCGTGAACCCCGACGAGGTCGTGGCGCTGGGCGCGGCGATCCAGGCGGGCGTGCTCAAGGGCGAGGTCAAGGACGTCCTGCTGCTCGACGTCACGCCGCTGTCGCTGGGCGTGGAGACCCGCGGCGGGGTCATGACGAAGCTCATCGAGCGCAACACCACGATCCCGGTCCGCCGTTCCGAGACCTTCTCCACCGCGGAGGACAGCCAGGAGGCCGTCGACGTCGTCGTACTGCAGGGCGAGCGCGAACTCGCCGCGGACAACCGGGTCCTGGGCCGCTTCCAGCTCAAGGACATACGTCCGGCACCGCGCGGCGAGCCGCAGGTCGAGGTCACCTTCGACATCGACGCCAACGGCATCCTGAACGTGACCGCGCGGGACAAGGACACCAGCAAGGAACAGAGCATCACCATCAGCGAGGGGTCCAACCTCGACCAGGGCGAGGTCGAACGGATGGTCCAGGAGGCCGAACAGCACCGCGGCGAGGACCAGGCGCTGCGCGACGCCGTCGACGCGCGCAACGAACTCGACGCCGTCGCCTACCAGGTCGAGCGCCGCCTCGGCGAGCTGGGCGAGGCCGTGCCGGAACACGAGAGGGCCCGCGCGGACATGCTCGTCTCCGACGCCCGCGAGGCCGTGCAGCAGGACGCGTCGCCGGAGAAGGTCCGGCCGATGACCTCCGAGCTGCAGCAGGTGCTGGCCTCCCTCGCCGCCCACCGGGCGGGCGCGGGCCAGGCCGCGGAGGCCGCGCCCGGCGCGCAGGACACCACGAGCGCCCCGACGGGTTCCGACGACGTGATAGACGCCGAATTCGACAAGAACTGAGGTGCGGTCATGGCCACCGGACAGGAGCCCGTGACGCCCCCCGAACAGGAACAGCGGACCGAAAGCCCCGCCTCCCCCGCGGCTCCGGCCGCCCCCGGGCCGGAGGACCGGGCCGCCGAGGTCGACGAGCTGAGAGACAACTGGCGCCGCGCACTCGCCGATCTGGACAACCTGCGCAAGCGGCACGCGAAGGAGCTGGAACGCGTGCGCGCTGAGGAACGGGCCCGCACCGCGGCGGCCTGGCTGCCGGTCCTCGACAACCTGGAACGGGCCCTGGCGCACGCCGACGCCGACCCCTCCGCCGTGCTCAAGGGCATCGAGACCGTTCGCGACCAGGCGGTCGAGGTGCTGCGTGGCCTCGGATACCCGCGCCACGAAGAGACCGGGGTGCCCTTCGACCCGACCAGACACGAGGTGGTCGGGGTCGTCGACGACCCCGGCGCCGAGCCGAACACCGTGGCCCAGGTGGTGAGTCCGGGCTACGGGGCGGACGGCAACCAGCTGCGCCCCGCGTTCGTCATGGTCAGCAAGCGGCAGGAGTGACGCCCGATGGCACGCGACTACTACGACGTGCTCGGGGTGGCGCGCACCGCGAGTCCCGAGGAGATCCAGCAGGCCTTCCGCACGCTGGCGCGCAAGCACCACCCCGACGTCAACAAGGATCCGGGTGCCGAGGAGCGCTTCAAGGAGCTCAACGACGCCTACAGCGTCCTCTCCGATCCCAGGACCCGGCAGCGCTACGACCGCTTCGGCGACGACTTCCGGCAGATCCCGGAGGACTACGACGAGCGGGTGGCCGCCGCCGCGGGCGCCCGCGGCGGCCGGCCGGGCGGCGGCGGGGTCCGCTTCCACGGCGCGGACGGCGCCGGCTTCGACGGCTCGGGCGTCGACTTCGAGGACCTGTTCGGCGGGATGTTCGGACGTGGTGGCGGAGGCGGCGGCTGGGGCCCGGTGCCAGGCGCCGACCAGGAGGCCGAGATCCAGCTCGGTGTCGAGGAGGCGTACCGGGGCGGCAGGCGCGGCATCACGCTGGGCGGCCCCCACGGGCAGCGCGGCTACGACGTCACCGTGCCGCGCGGCGTGGTGGACGGCCAGCGCATCCGGCTGGCCGGGGAGGGCGGGCACGGCAGCGGTGACGCCCCGTCCGGCGACCTGTACCTCCGGGTCCGTATCAAACCCGATGGACGTTTCCGCCTGGAGGGGCGTGACATCCACGTGGTCGTCCCGGTGACGCCGTGGGAGGCCGCGCTCGGCGCGACGGTGCCGGTGCCCACCCCCGGCGGCACGGCCAAGGTCACCGTCCCCCCGGACTCCTCCAGCGGCCGCCGGCTGAGGCTGCGCGGCGAGGGCATGCCCAACCCGCGCGGCCAGGACGGTGACCTCTACGCGGAGATCCGCATCATGGTGCCGCCCGAGCCCACCGCCCGCGAACGCGAGCTCTTCGAGGAGCTGGCCGCCGCGTCCGCGTTCGACCCGAGGAGGCCCCGATGACCAGCGCCCCCCGTCCCGGCGGCGCGGGCCGCCGCACCGCCGCTCCGGCGGCTCCGCCGGTCCTCAACGTCCGGGTACGCGCCGCCACCCTCGGTCCGCCCCTGCGGCTCGGTCTCGACGCCGTCGCCCTCCGCTCCGGTATCCACCCGGATCTCGTACGGCGGTTCGTCGCCCTCGGTCTCGTCGACGCCACCCGGGACGCGTCGGGGAGGCTGTGGTTCGAACCGTCCGCTCCCGTCGCCCTCGCCCGCATCCAACGTCTGCGGGCCGCGCTCCCCCTCAACTACGCGTCCCTGGGTCTGGTGGTCGATCTGCTCGACCGGATCAGTGAGCTGGAGGACGCGCTGAGGCGCAGCAACGCCGGCTCCAGGAGGGATGAATCGTGGATATGAACCGGCTCACCCAGAAGTCCCAGCAGGCGGTGCAGGAGGCGCAGACGATCGCCGGCCGGCTGAACCAGACCGAGGTCGACGGTGAACATCTGCTGCTCGCCCTCCTCGACCAGCCCGACGGCCTGATAGCGCGCCTGGCCGACGGCACGGGGGCCGACACCCAGGCCCTGCGCTCCGCCCTCTCGGACGAACTGGCGCGCAGACCGAAGGTCACCGGGCCCGGTGCCACGCCCGGTCAGGTGTACGTCACGCAGCGGCTGGCCCGGGTGCTGGACTCGGCCGAGCAGGAGGCCAAGCGGCTCAAGGACGAGTACGTGTCGGTCGAGCACCTCCTGCTGGCGCTGGCGGACGAGGGTTCCCGGACGGTCGCGGGACGCCTGCTCAAGCGGTTCGGTGTCACCGAGGACGCGTTCCTGGCCGCGCTGACCCGTATCCGCGGCAACCAGCGCGTCACCTCGGCGACCCCCGAGGCGTCGTACGAGGCCCTGGAGAAGTACGGCCGTGACCTGGTGGCCGAGGCCCGCGGCGGCCGGATGGACCCGGTGATCGGCCGGGACGCGGAGATCCGCCGCGTGATCCAGATCCTGAGCCGCAAGACCAAGAACAACCCGGTGCTCATCGGTGACCCGGGCGTGGGCAAGACGGCCATCGTGGAGGGTCTGGCGCAGCGCATCGTGCGGGGTGACGTGCCCGACGGGCTGCGCGACCGGACGATCTTCTCGCTCGACATGAGTTCCCTGGTGGCGGGCGCCAAGTACCGCGGCGAGTTCGAGGAGCGGCTGCAGGCCGTACTGAGCGAGGTCAAGGCGGCCGAGGGGCGCATCCTGCTCTTCGTCGACGAACTGCACACGGTCGTCGGCGCGGGCGGTGGTGCCGAGGGTGCCATGGACGCCGGGAACATGCTCAAGCCGATGCTGGCCCGCGGCGAACTGCACATGATCGGGGCGACGACCCTGGAGGAGTACCGCAAGTACGTCGAGTCCGACGCCGCGCTCGAACGCCGTTTCCAGCAGGTGGTGGTGGACGAACCGAGTGTCGAGGACACCGTGTCCATCCTGCGCGGGCTGCGCGAGCGGCTGGAGGTCTTCCACGGTGTGAAGATCCAGGACACCGCGCTGGTCGCGGCTGCCACGCTCAGCCACCGTTACATCACCGACCGGTTCCTGCCCGACAAGGCCATCGACCTGGTCGACGAGGCCTGCGCGCGGCTGCGGACCGAGATCGACTCCATGCCCGCCGAGCTGGACGGGATCACGCGGCGGGTGACCCGGCTGGAGATCGAGGACGCGGCGCTCGCCAAGGAGAGCGATGCGGCCAGCGCCAAGCGTCTGGAGGAGCTGCGCCGCGAACTGTCCGACCTGCGCGCCGAGTCCGACGCGATGCACGCCCAGTGGGACGCCGAACGCCAGGCCATCCGCCGGGTGCAGGAGCTGCGGCAGGAACTGGAGCAGGTGCGGCAGGAGGCCGAGGAGGCCGAACGCAGCTACGACCTCGACCGCGCCGCCGAACTGCGTTACGGCAGACTCACCGAGCTGGAACGGCGCCTCGCGTCCGAGGAGGAGCGGCTCGACTCCAAGCAGGGCGACAACCGGCTGCTGCGCGAGGTGGTGACCGAGGACGAGATCGCGGAGATCGTGGCGGCCTGGACCGGTATCCCGGTCACTCGGCTGCAGGAGGGCGAGCGCGAGAAGCTGCTGCGGCTCGACGAGATCCTCACCGAGCGGGTGATCGGCCAGGACGAGGCCGTCAAGCTGGTCGCCGACGCCATCATCCGGGCCCGGTCCGGCATCCGTGACCCGCGCCGGCCCATCGGCTCGTTCCTCTTCCTCGGCCCCACCGGCGTCGGGAAGACCGAACTGGCCAAGACGCTCGCCGCGGCGCTCTTCGACTCCGAGGAGAACATCGTCCGCCTGGACATGAGCGAGTACCAGGAGCGGCACACCGTCAGCAGGCTGGTCGGAGCGCCGCCCGGATACGTCGGTTACGAGGAGGGCGGCCAGCTCACCGAGGCGGTCCGCCGCAAGCCGTACTCCGTGGTCCTGTTCGACGAGGTGGAGAAGGCCCACGCCGACGTGTTCAACACCCTGCTGCAGGTCCTGGACGACGGCCGCATCACCGACTCGCAGGGCCGTACGGTCGACTTCCGCAACACCGTGGTGATCATGACGTCCAACATCGGATCGGCGCACCTGCTGGACGGGGTGACCGCAGACGGCGAGATCAAGCCGGAGGCGCGGGCCCTGGTGCTGGGCGAGCTGCAGAGCCACTTCCGGCCCGAGTTCCTCAACCGGATCGACGACATCGTGCTGTTCAAGCCGCTGGGCCTGCCGCAGATCGAGCGCATCGTGGAGCTCCAGTTCACCGACCTGCGCAGGCGTCTGGCCGAACGGCAGATCACCGTCGACCTCACCCACGCGGCCCTCGAACTCATCGCCCGGCAGGGCTTCGATCCCGTGTACGGAGCACGCCCGCTGCGCCGGTACATCTCGCACGAGGTCGAGACCCTCGTGGGCCGGGCCCTGATCCGCGGTGACGTGCGGGACGGATCGACGATCCGGGTCGACGCGCGGAACGGCGAACTGGTCGTCACCTACGGCGAACCGGCGGTACCGGACGTCCGGAAGGCCGCGTGAGCGCGATGGGCACCGCGGAAGGCGGAGGACGGAGGCTCGTCATGGCCGAGGTACGCCCCGACCCGCATCTGTCGTACATCCGCCCGGTGACACCGCGTACCCCGGACGGCTGCGACGAGTGCATGCACGTCGGCTCCAGCTGGCTGCATCTGAGGATGTGCCTGACCTGCGGGCACGTCGGGTGCTGCGACTCCTCGACGCTCCAGCACGCGCGGGCCCACGCCGCCACGGCCGGTCACCCCATCGTGCGGTCGTTCGAGCCGGGCGAGGAATGGCGCTGGTGCTACGTCGACGAGGCCCTGGTCTGAGGTGCGCAGGCGCCAGGTGCCGGCGCTCCCCCGGTCAGCGCCAGTCGGGCGCGCCCGATGCCGGGGTGACCAGGGTTTCGATCCTCTCCCGCAGTTCCCGCATGACGGAGACGATGCGGGCCTCGTGCCCGTCCGTCAGCCGGGTGACGGGGACCGAGCAGCTGACGGCGTCGACGGCCGGGGTGTCGTAGCGCAGAGCGAAGCCGAAGCCCGCGATACCGGGCACCGTCTCCTCGCGCTCGACGGAGTGGCCGCGCTCGCGCACCCCGGCGAGGTCCGCGATCAGCGCGGCCCGGTCCCGGTGCGTGTTCTGCGTCAGGGCGGCCAGCGGATCGGCGGGGAGCGGAAGTTCCTCGTCGGGGCGTTCGGCGAGCAGTGCCTTGCCGAGGGCTCCGGCGTGGGCCGGGACCCGGCGGCCGACCCGGCTGAGGGTACGCGGGTACTCGTGGGACTCGCGGGTCGCGAGATAGACGACGTCCGGGCCGTCGAGCCGCGCCAGGTGGATCGTCTCGCCGAGCGTGTCCGAAACCTCGTCGAGGAGGGGGCGCACCACCCGCACATGCGCGTCACCGTCGAGATAGCCGGTGCCCGTGAGCAGGGCGCGGATCCCGATGCCGTAGAGGGATCCGGTGGTGTCGGAACGCACCCAGCCGCAGTCGACGAGGGTCTGCAGCAGCTGGTACATGCTGCTGCGCGGCACGTCCAGTTCCGTCGCGAGTTCGTCCAGCCGGGCGGGCCTGTCGCCCCGCCCGGCGAGCAGTTCCAGCAGGGCGACCGTGCGGGACGCCGACTTCACGGCGCGGACCCCTCTGCTCTCGGACATGGGGCCCATCGTAAAACCGCCGCGCCGTCCCATTGACCCACAATGGTTCATCCACCTAACCTTCATCTGCATACATAAACGTCATCTGCATATGAGGATGAGAATCATGGCACGGTTCAGCACGGAGTCCGCGGATGTGGCGCGGCGGCTGCGGGACGGCATGGCGGGCGGGGTGCTGTCGTTCCCCCTCACGAGCTTCCGGGACGACGGGGGTCTCGATGTGGAGTCGTACCGCGCCTATCTGACCGCCCAGCTCGCGACCGCGCCGGGCGCGGTCTTCCCCGCCTGCGGAACCGGTGAGTTCTTCTCCCTGGACGAGGACGAGTACCGCGCGGTCGTCGCGGCCACGGTCGAGATCGCCGACGGGCGGCTGCCGGTGGTCGCGGGCATCGGCTACGGCTGGGCACAGGCGCTGCGGTTCGCCAGGATCGCGGAGGAGGCGGGCGCGGACGCCGCACTGGTGATGCCGCACTACCTGGTCGCCGCCCCGCAGGACGGTCTGGTGGAGCAACTGCGCCGGATCGCCGCGGGGACGTCCCTGCCGCTCATCGCCTACCAGCGCGGCCAGGTCGCCTTCAGCGCCGAGAGCCTGCGCCGGATCGCGGACATCCCCACGGTCATCGGTCTCAAGGACGGCCACAGCGACCTCGACCGGCTCCAGCGGCTCACGCTCGCCGCGCCCGACGACTTCCTGTTCTTCAACGGCGCCTCGACCGCCGAGATCCAGGCCCGCGCCTACGCCACCGTGGGGGTGCCCGCCTACTCCTCCGCGGTCCACGCCTTCGCTCCGGACATCGCGAACGCCTTCTTCACCGCGCTGCGGGACGACGACGAGCGGACGACCGGGTTGCTGCGGGACTTCTACGTCCCGCTCGTCGAGCTGCGCGACCGGGTGCCGGGCTATGCCGTCTCGCTGGTCAAGGCCGCCGCCCGGCTGCGCGGCCTGCCCGTCGGTCCGGTCCGGGCGCCGCTCACCGACCCGGGCCCCGACGACCTCGCCCTCCTCTCGAAGATCCTCGACGCCGGACAGCTCCTGGCCGAAGCCGCGCCCCGGCCCGTCTGACCGCCCCGGGCGCCCCGTCCGCGCTCCCCCGACTCCCTCCCACTCACCCCGTACGCAAGGACTCCGAAGACCATGGGCATCAGCCGGCCGACCGTCACCGCGTTCTCCGTCTATCCGGTCGCGGGACGGGACTCCATGGAGCTGAACCTCTCCGGTGCGCACGGCCCCTACTTCACCCGCAACGTGGTCGTCCTCACCGACTCCGAGGGCCGCACCGGGCTCGGCGAGGTACCGGGCGGCGAGAAGATCACCCGGACCCTGCGGGACGCCGTGCCGCTGGTCGTCGGGGCGAAGGTGGGTGACTACCAGCGCGTGCTGCGGGAGATCGGGGCCCGGTTCGCCGACCGGGACGCCGGCGGACGCGGTGCCCAGACCTTCGACCTGCGGACCACCGTCCACGCCGTGACCGCCGTCGAGTCGGCGCTGCTCGACCTCCTCGGGCAGCACCTTGACGTACCCGTGGCGGCCCTGCTCGGCGACGGGCAGCAGCGCGCCTCCGTACGGGTCCTCGGCTATCTGTTCTACGTGGGTGACCCCGACCGCACCGACCTGGAGTACGTCCGCGAACCCGACGCGACCACGGACTGGTACCGGATCCGCCACGAGGAGGCGTTGTCCCCCGGCGCGATCGTCCGCCAGGCCGAGGCCGCGTACGACCTCTACGGCTTCCGGGACTTCAAGCTGAAGGGCGGTGTCCTGCGGGGCGCCGAGGAGGTCGAGGCCGTACGGGCCCTGAAGGACCGGTTCCCCGAGGCGCGGATCACCCTCGACCCGAACGGCGCGTGGTCGCTGCGCGAGGCGGTCGAGCTGTGCACGCCCCTGGTCGGCACCCTCGCCTACGCCGAGGACCCCTGCGGGGCCGAGGACGGCTACTCGGGGCGGGAGATCCTGGCCGAGTTCCGCCGTGCCACGGGTCTGCCCACGGCGACCAACATGATCGCCACCGACTGGCGGCAGTTGACCCACGCCCTGGCCCTGCAGTCGGTCTCCATCCCGCTCGCCGACCCGCACTTCTGGACCATGCGGGGTTCCGTGCGGGTGGCCCAGCTGTGCCACGCCACGGGCCTGACCTGGGGCTGCCACTCCAACAACCACTTCGACATCTCGCTGGCCATGGTGACCCACTGCGGAGCGGCGGCGCCGGGCGCCTACAACGCCCTGGACACGCACTGGATCTGGCAGGAGGGGCTGGAGCGGCTCACCGTCGAGCCGCCGCGCATCGTCGACGGGGAGATCGCCGTCCCGGACGCCCCCGGGCTCGGGGTCCGCGTCGACATGGACCGGCTCCTGGCGGCCCACGAGCTCTACCGGGAGAAGGCGCTGGGGGCGCGGGACGACGCCGTCGGGATGCGCTTCCTGGTCCCCGACTGGGAGTTCGACGGCAAGCGTCCGTGCCTGGTGCGGTGACCTCCGGCCGACGTGCGTACGTGCGTCCGCCGTCCGGTACGTGACGGCGGGGCGGTGCACCGGGGGCCGGGGTCCCGCGTCCGGCGTCCGGCGTCCGGCGTCCGGCGTCCGGCGTCCGGCGTCCGGCGTCCGGCGTCCGGCGTCCGGCGCGACTTGGCCCGAGCGGCGGTGCGTACGTCTATGGCGTCCCGTGCGTCAGCTTCCACCGGCGGTGGATCCCGGCCTCCGGCATCCGATGCGTCGGCTTCCACAGCGGTGGATCCAGGCCCCTGCCGTCCCGTGCGTCAGCCGCGTCGGCCTCCGGCACCTGGTCCATCGGCCGTCGGCGCCGGAGGCGTTGACCACCGTATTTTTCCCCGTGAAGTGGTCCGTTGCCCATTCACCCTTCCGGGGACGGACTTCGGCCTGACAGACTCCGGAGAGTGCGCGACTTCGACATGCTTGTCATAGGATCCGGCCCCGGTGGGCAGAAAGCCGCCATAGCCGCGGCCAAGCTCGGCCACCGGGTCGCCGTCGTCGACCGGCCCGACATGGTCGGCGGGGTGTCCATCCACACCGGGACCATCCCCTCCAAGACCCTGCGCGAGGCGGTCCTCTACCTCACCGGTCTCACCCAGCGCGACATGTACGGCCAGAGCTACCGGCTCAAGGAGGACATCACCGTCGCCGACCTGACCGCGCGCACCCAGCACGTGGTCAGCCGTGAGGTCGACGTCATCCGCAATCAGCTCTCCCGCAACCACGTCTCCCTCTTCGCCGGCACCGGCAGCTTCGTGGACGACCACACCGTCGCCGTGACCGAGGCGAACGGCAACGAACAGCTGTTGACCGCCGAGCACATCGTGATCGCCACCGGTACCCGCCCGGCCCGGCCCGCCTCCGTCGAGTTCGACGGACGCACGATCATGGACTCGGACAACGTCCTCGACCTGGAGCGGGTGCCGCGCTCCATGGTGATCGTCGGGGCCGGGGTGATCGGCATGGAGTACGCCTCCATGTTCGCCGCCCTCGGCAGCAAGATCACCGTGGTCGAGAAGCGGGCCTCGATGCTCGACTTCTGCGACGTCGAGATCATCGAGTCGCTCAAGTACCACCTGCGGGACCTGGCCGTCACCTTCCGCTTCGGGGAGACGGTCGCCGCGGTCGAACGTCATCCGCGGGGCACGCTCACCGTCCTGGAGAGCGGCAAGAAGATCCCCGCGGACACCGTCATGTACTCCGCGGGCCGGCAGGGCCTCACCGACGAACTCCACCTGGACAAGGCCGGTCTGTCCGCCGACCCGCGCGGCCGGATCAAGGTCGACGAGAACTACCGCACCGAGGTGCCGCACATCTACGCCGTCGGCGACGTCATCGGCTTCCCGGCGCTGGCCGCGACGTCGATGGAACAGGGCCGCACGGCGGCGTACCACGCCTTCGGCGAACCGGTGCACCCCATGCACGACCTCCAGCCGATCGGCATCTACACCATCCCGGAGATCAGCTTCATCGGACGTACCGAGGACCAGCTCACGGAGGAGTGCGTGCCCTTCGAGGTCGGTGTCTCCCGCTACCGCGAACTGGCCCGGGGCCAGATCATCGGTGACTCGCACGGCATGCTCAAGCTGCTGGTCTCCCCGGACGACCGCAAACTGCTCGGCGTGCACTGCTTCGGCACCGGGGCCACCGAGCTGATCCACATCGGCCAGTCGGTGATGGGATGCGGCGGCACGGTCGACTACCTGGTCGACGCGGTGTTCAACTACCCGACGCTCGCGGAGTCCTACAAGGTCGCCGCCCTGGACGCCACCAACAAGATCCGCCAGATCGACCGGCTCAAGGACTGACCGGCCCCGGCCGACGACGGCGGGGCGGGGCGCGAACGCCCCGCCCCGCCGTCGTCGCCGTCTCGGCGTGCGTCTCCTCCCGTCAAGCGCCGCTTTCGCGCCCCGCCGTCACTCCCTCGCGCCGATCGCCTCGACCGGCCTGATCCTCAGCAGCAGCCGCGTGGGCACCATCGTGCCCGCGGCCGCGAGCACGGCCGTCGAACCGGCGATCGCCAGGAAACCGAGCCCCGGCACGGCCGGCAGCGGCGACCCGCTCGTCGCGAGGGAGACGAGGACCAGCGGGAACACGGCCAGCAGCGTTCCCACGCCCACCCCGCTCGCGATGACGACGACGCTCTCCTGTCGCATCATGCCCGCGACCTGCCGGCGGGTGGTGCCGGACAGCCGCAGCAGCGCGAACTCGCGGCGCCGCGCGGCGGTTCCCATCGCCAGGGTGTTCACCACGGTGATCGCCGTGTAGGCGATGATCACGCCGACGACCAGGTAGTTGACCCAGGCGTTCGCCCGCTGTTCGGCCAGCTGGTCGTCGACGGCGAGACCGTCCCGGAGCACGGTGCCGGGATAGGCCGCCGCCGCGTCCGACAGCGCCCGCGTCAGACCGGGCGCCGAGGGAGCCGAGCGCACGAGCACGGACCGGTCGGCCTTGCCCGTGGTGTGGGCGAGCAGCAGGTCGTGGTCCATCGTCAGGTCGGCGAATCCGAACCCGCGTGCGTAGACGGCGACGACCTTCCCCCGGAACGGGGTGCCGTCACCCAGGTGGAGGCGGGCGGTGTCCCCGACGCCGAGACCCAGCCAGGAGGCCGCGGTGGTGCTGATCGCCACGGTGTCCCGCGACAGGTCCCCGAGGTCGCCCTTCTCCGGCCGCAGGTCGAGGACGGTGCCGAGCGCCCGGGGATCGACGCCCTGCACGCCGAGCGAGACGGCTTCGTCCGCGCCGAGCAGCCTGCCCGCGGCGACCGCCTTCGACGTCACCAGTCCGGTGGCCGACGCCACCCCCTTCATGCCCCGCACCTTCCGGGCCAGCTCGGGCGACACCCCGGCCGGCGCGGTCAGGACGTGGTCGGCGAGGAGTCCCGCCCGCAACTGGTCGGCGGACTCGCGGAGTCCGGTGGTCTGCGCGAAGACGACGGTCGACGCGAAGGAGACGGCGAGCACCAGGGGAGTGATCGCGCCGGCCAGCCGGCCGGCGTTGGCGCGGGTGTTGGCGGCGGCGAGCCAGCCGGTGACACCGGTTCTGCCGAGCAGCGGGCCGAGCAGGCGTACGGCGGTCCGGGCGACCAGCGGGCCGAGGACCGCCACGGCGATCACCAGCAGGAGCACGAGGGAGTCGGCGAGCCCGACGAGGGTGAAGAAGTCGGTGTCCCGGACCGTCCCGGTGACGAAGATCCCCGCGGACAGCACCAGCAGCGCGTACCCGGTGATCCTGCGCCCGCGGCCGAGGCCCGGTGTCTCCACGGCGGCCTCGCCGAGAGCCTCCGTGGGCCTGATCCGGGTCGCCCGGTGGGACGCGGACACCACCGCGGCCAAGGCGGTCAGGACGGTCACGAGCACCGCCGCGAGAAACGGCAGCGGGCTGACGACGAGCCCGAAGTCGGGCGGCACGACGCCGTGTCCGGCGAACCGGTCGCGGAGCTGGTGGACGAGGAGCAGCCCTGCCGGACAGCCCAGCACACCCGCGGCCAGGCCCGTGGCGGCCGCCTCGACGGCGACCATGCGCCGGATCTGGCCGGGT
Organism: Streptomyces fagopyri; assembly: GCF_009498275.1. NCBI lineage: Bacteria > Bacillati > Actinomycetota > Actinomycetes > Kitasatosporales > Streptomycetaceae > Streptomyces > Streptomyces fagopyri. The sequence continues at coordinate 961,442 of NZ_CP045643.1, forward strand.
GTGGTGCCGATCGCGCGCAGCAGGGCGATCTCCCGGCGACGGTGCCGGATCGACAGCGAGGTCGTGGCGTAGAGCACGAAGACGGCGACGAGCAGGACGTTGCCGCCGACCGCGGCGGCCAGCACGACGAGGTTGGAGCCGCTGACGGTGACATCGAGGAACTCCGCCCGTCCGCGTCCCTCGCCCGTGTGCACGGCGAGGGTGTCGTCGTGGAGCGCGGACCTGACGGCGTCGGCGAGCCGCTGCGGCGAGGTGCCCGGGGAGGCGAGGACGCCGAAGGCCTCGACGGAGGCGCCGGGGAGCGAGTGGCGCAGGTCCGCGTCGCCCAGGAACACCACCGACCGGCGCGGTGACCGGCCGTCCTTCAGCGCGACGAGTCCGCTCACCTCGAAGGCGCGCGGCACCGAGGCGCTCATCAGACGGATCTCGTCCCCGGGGCGGACACCCGCCCGGCCGGCGGTCTCCGTGTCCAGGACGATCTGTCCGGCAGCCCCTGGCGCGTGACCGGTGGTCAGCCGGAAGTCTCCGAGGCCGAGACTCGACCAGTTGTGCGCCTCGACCGCCGCGCCGTGACGCCCCGGCACCGGCCGCCCCGCGGCGGTCACCAGCCGCACGGTGGCGCCGCGGTCCGCGATCACGGACCGCGCTCCGTCGACTCCGGCGATCCGGGCGGCCGCCGAGGCGCGCAGCGGTACGCGTTCGGGCAGCGGCTGCGACTCCTCGACCGTCGTTCCGTCGAGGTCCTTCAGGGTCAGTGCGACTTCTTGACGGCCCGCGACGACGACGTCGGCCGCGGCGTAACGCTCGGGGGAGGAACCGGCCCGTACGCCGGACTCCAGCAGGATCCCGCACGCGCTGAGGACGGCGGCGCCCAGCAGCAGGGCGACGAAGGTGCCGGCGAAGCCGCCCTTGCGGGTCTTGAGCGTCAGCAGGGCGAGACGCAGCATCAGGCGGCCCTGCGCAGGCCGGACATCACGTCGGCGACGCGGTCCGCGCTCGGCGCGTCCATGCCGTCGACGATCCTCCCGCCGCTGAGGAAGACGGCGTGGTCGGTGTGCGCGGCGGCCATCGGATCGTGGGTGACCATCACCACCGTCTGATGCAGATCGGTGACCGCCTGCCGCAGCAGCCCCAGGATGTCCCGCGCGGTCTCCGGGTCGAGCGCCCCGGTCGGCTCGTCGGCGAAGGTCACCTCCGGACGGGTGACCAGGGCGCGGGCGATCGCCACCCGCTGCTGCTGGCCGCCGGACAGCTGGGCCGGCAGCCGGGTCAGCCGTTCGCGCAGGCCGACGGCGGAGACGATGTGGTCGAACCAGTCCGCCTGCGCCTGTCGTCCGGCCAGCCGGAGCGGCAGCGTGATGTTCTGCTCGACGGTCAGTGAGGGAAGGAGGTTGAAGGCCTGGAACACGAAGCCGACGCGGGTGCGCCGCAGCTCCGTCAGCCGTCGTTCCCCGAGCGCCGCCAGATCGTGCGGGCCGAGGCGGACCACTCCGGAGGTGGGCCGGTCCAGGCCGGCCGCGCAGTGCAGGAACGTGCTCTTGCCCGAGCCCGACGGTCCCATCACCGCCGTGAACGTACCCGGCGTGATGTCAGCGCCGACCCGGTCCAGCGCCAGGACGGCCGTCGGTCCCTGTCCGAACCGCTTGGTCACGTCCCTCAGCCGCACCGCGTACCGCCCGTCGGCGGGGTCCGCCGGTTGTTGGTCCCAAGACCGCACTGTGACTCCTCGTACGACTTTTCCGTTGTCCTTGAGTGGTGCCTCCAGTGCATCGGCGACGAGGGGGCACGGCCTCGGCCGAACCGTCGAACCCGCGGCTCCGCCGGCCGGGCGAGACGGCGAGGCGGCCCCCGCCGTTCGGAGGAGGCGCGGTGCCGCCGGGCCGCCGGTCACGCGGCGCGTCTCCTCCGAACGGACGATGCCGTCAGGGAGGAGAACGACCGTCCGCTCTCAACCCCTGGGCAGACCGGCCCCGTCGAACGGGCGTCTACCGTGGGGTCCATGGAGCTGATGGACTCGTTCGCCGGGCGTCGCGTGCCCCCGGCCGTCATCGACGCGGGTCTGGCCCTGCTGTTCACCGCCGCGTGCGTCGTACTCCCCCTGGCGATACCGCCCGACGGGCCCGAACTGCGCGTGCCGGACGGCGGGTGGCCGCCGCTCGTCCTGTTGTCCGCCCTGCCGTTCGCCGTCCACCGCCGGTTCCCGGTGCCCGCGCTGCTGGTGATGTCCGCGGCCGCCGCCGCGCTTCAGGGCCTCCGCTACGTGCCACCGCTCTCCGGGGACGGCGGGATGTCCATCGGGCCGACCTACACGGCCGTGGCCACCGGTGTCTTCCTGACCGCCGTGCGGTGCGCCCCGCGGACGGCCACCTGCGTCGTATCGGGGTTCGTCCCGGCGGTGGCCGTCACCGAGGCGGTCCTCGCCTCGGACGGCCACCGGGTCACCACCCTGCTGACCGACGCCGTGCTGCTGGTCGCCGCGTGGGCGCTGGGGCGGCTCGCCCGGGCCCGCACCGCCATCCAGAACCAGGCCCTGGAACGGGCCGCGGCGCTCGAACGCGAACAGGCCGCGAACGCGCGCGCCGCCGTCATGGAGGAGCGGGCCCGGATCGCCCGCGAACTGCACGACATCGTCGCCCACAACGTCAGTCTCATGGTCGTGCAGACCATCGCCGCCGACCGGGTCCAGGACCGTGACCGTCACAAGGCCCACGAACTGCACGGCACCATCGAGGAGACCGGCCGGGCCACCGTCACCGAGCTGCGCCGACTCCTCGACGTGCTGCGGACCGACGAGGACGCGGAGACCGACCCGAACAGGGAACCGCCGCAGCCCACCATCGGCGCCCTGCCCACGCTGGTCGACTCGGTGCGCGCCGCCGGTCTTCATGTCGAGTTCAGCAGCACGGGAACCCCCGCCGGCCTCCCGGCCGGATCACAGCTCGCCGTGTACCGCGTCGTCCAGGAGGCCTTCACCAACACGCTCAAGCACGCGGGCCACACCCGTACCGCGCTCAGCGTCGCCTGGGAGCCCGACCGGCAGCGGCTCACCGTCCGGCTCTGCGACGACGGCCCGCCACCGGAGGGCCGGTCCGCGCGTCCGCCCGCCCCCACGCGGGGCACGGGGCACGGTCTGGTCGGCATGCGGGAGCGGATCGGTGCCGTGGGCGGCACCCTGCACACCGGCGGCCGGCCCGGTGGCGGCTACTGCGTGCACGCCGTCGTCCCCGTCCCCTCCCCCGATCCCCATCCGCACGAAGGGCACTCTCCGCATGACACCCATCCGCGTCCTGCTGGTCGATGACCAGCCCATGATCCGGACCGGATTCCGGCTCATCCTGGAGGCCGAACCCGACATCAGCGTCGTCGGTGAGGCCTCCGACGGCGTCGGCGCCGTCGAGAGCACCGAGGCGCTGCGCCCCGACGTGGTGCTGATGGACATCCGGATGCCGCGCCGGGACGGTGTGGAGGCCACCCGCCTCATCGCGCGGGCGGGGTCGCCCAGCCGAGTCGTCATCCTGACCACGTTCGACCTGGACGCGCACGTCGTCGACGCCCTGCGTGCCGGGGCCAGCGGCTTCCTGGTGAAGGACGGTCCCGCCGACTCCCTGGTGGGCGCGATCCGCACGGTGGCCGCGGGGGAGGCCGTCCTCTCGCCGCGCGTCACCCACCGGCTGCTGGACCGCTTCGCCCATCTCGCCGCCCCCGCGGCGCCGGAGGTGCCGTCGCGGCTCGACGCCCTCACCGGCCGTGAGCTCGACGTGCTCCGCGCCCTGACCCGGGGGCTGTCCAACGCGGAGATCGCGCGCGAACTCGGCGTGGGGGAGACCACCGTCAAGACGCACGTCGCCCACATCCTGGAGAAGTACGGGCTGCGCGACCGGGTGCAGGCGGTCATCCTGGCCTACGACTGCGGGCTGGTCGTCCCCCGCAACACCGCCTGAGAGCCTGGCGCCTGCGCGCGAGCCGGGGCCGGCAGCCCCGCCACCGTCGACGAGGAGAGGCCGGTCGCCCCGCGTGCCCGTCCCGCCCGTCCCGCCCGTCCCGTCACGCTCGTCTCAGCCGTCCTTCGCCTGGTCGAGAGGCGGTGTGCCGTGTGTGTGGAAGGACTCGATGGTCTTCAGACCCCACGCCTGTCCCTTGGCCCGCTCGGCCTCGGTCCAGGTGATCAGCGGCCAGTCGGGAGCCAGGACGAGCCGGGTGAGCGGGTTGCACAGTTCGACACGGTTGCCGCCCGGTTCGTAGACGTAGAGGAAGAACGTCTGCTGGATGGCGTGTTTGTGCGGTCCGGTCTCGATGAACACCCCGGTGTCCAGGGCGAGGTCGGCCGCGCGCAGGATGTCCTCACGGGTGTCGGTGGCGAACGCGACGTGGTGCAGCCGCCCGCGCGAACCGGTCCGGTCCTCGCTGTAGACGACGTCGTACGACTTGTTCGTGTACGTCAGCCACTTCGCGGTGATCCTGCCGACGTCCAGCCGGATCTGCTCGGTCGGCCGGGCCCCGAGCAGACGCTGGTGGAAGTCGGCGCCGGCGGCGACGTCCGCCGCCAGGTAGTTGACGTGGTCCAGACGACGTACGCCGACTCCGTGGCCCGGTTTGGCCTGGGGCTGGTTCTTCAGACCCGGCCGGAGCTCGTCCGGGGCCCGGTACCACTCCGACTCCCAGTACAGGGCGACCTCGTGACCGTCGGGGTCGGTGGTGACGTACAGCGGGCCGAGACCCGGCTCGTCCTCGGTCCAGCGGCCCTCGTGGCCCGCGACCTCCAGTTCGCCGGCCCGGCGCCGCAGGGCCTCCTGGCTGGAGGCGCGCAGTGCGGTGCGGCGCAGGCCCGAGGTCTCGTGGGCGGTGAGGACGAGGCTGTGGTGCTCGTAGTCGTCCCAGGTCCGCAGGTAGACCGAGGCGCCCTGGCTGCCGTTGACCGTCAGGCCGAGATAGTCGGTGAAGAACCGCAGACTTGCGTCCAGGTCCGGGGTGAGCAGTTCGACGTGCCCGAGGTGGGCGATGTCGCCATGGGGCGGGGCCATCCAGGACTCCTCACGGACGAGGTGCGGCTGCGGCGGGCCGGGGGTAGACCGTGCCGTCGAAGATCTTTCGTGCGGTGCGGACGACAGCGGTGCGCCGGGCCACCGGAGTGGCACCGGCGGCGCGGTGGCCGATGTCGGCCTCGATGTCCAGGAATCCCGCGGGGTGCTCGATGCGCAGCAGGTCCCCGTGCGCGGGCAGCCGGGCGATGCCCTCTCCCACACCGCCCACCACGCGCAGGCCCGCCGCGACGCCGGCGGCGCCGAGCACCCCGATGGAGGGGTGGCAGCGCACCGGGATGAAGGTACGGGTCATGACGGCGCCGCCGTGCGACGGTGGGGCGAGCAGGCTGAGTTTGGGAACGGTGGCCCCTTCCACGTCACCGAGTCCCATCAGCTTCCCGGCCTCCAGCCGGATCGCGCGCAGCCGGTCGCCGAGCGCCCGGTCCTCCTCCAGGTCCCCGGGTTCCTCGTAGCCGGTGACGTGCAGGGCGGACGCCGCGATCAGTACGGTCGGCATCCCGTTGTCCACGCAGGTCACCGGGGTGCCGGCCACGAGGTCGCGGGCGTGCCCGGTGGGCAGCAGCGGACGGGGGCCCGGCGGGAACTCGACCATCACCGGGGCGGCGGTCCCCGGCACACCGGAGATCTCCGCCGGGCCGGCGTAGTCGACGCGGCCGCCTGGCGTGGCGAAGGTGGCGACGGCGAGGTCCCCGGAGTTGACCATGCGGATCCGTACGGAGGTCCGTTCGTCCCCCGCCCCGACCAGACCGCGTTCCACGGCGAACGGGCCGACCCCGGCGAGCAGGTTGCCGCAGTTCTGCCGGTCGGACACCTCGGGCCGGTCGACGCCGACCTGGAGGAACAGGTAGTCGACGTCCGTCTCGGGGCCGGCCGACGCGGAGATCACGGCCACCTTGCTGGTCACCGGGTGCGCTCCGCCGAGGCCGTCGATCTGGCGCGGGTCGGGGCTGCCCATGACCCGCAGCAGCAGGTCGTCGCGTGCGCGGGGACCGGGCGGGAGGTCGTCGGCCAGGAAGTAGGCGCCCTTCGAGGTGCCCCCGCGCATGAGCATGCAGCGCACCTCCTCGCCCGCGCTCATGACACGGTTCCGTCGGAGACGTCGGGGGCGCCCGCGCACTCCTCGTAGGGCCGGTACCGCACCCCCAGCCGTACGAGGGTCTCGCGCAGGCCGTAGCGGTCCAGGCCCAACTGGCCCTCGGCGAAGGCGGTCCGGGTGGCCTCCTCCTTGGCGGCGCGGGCTCCGGCCGCCCTGACGGCAGCGCCGGACTCCTCGCGGGGTACGCACATCACTCCGTCGTCGTCGGCGACGATCACGTCCCCGGGCCGGACGATCTGACCGCCCAGTACGACGGGCACGTTCACCGAGCCGGCCGTGGCCTTGACCGTGCCCCGCGCGCACACCGCCGTCGACCACACGGGGAAGCCCATGGCGCGCAGGTCGGCCGTGTCGCGCACCCCGGCGTCGATGACCAGTCCGCGCACCCCGCGGTACTGGAGCGCGGTGGCGAACAGTTCGCCGAACATGCCGTCGGTGGAGGGCGAGGTGGTGGCGACGACCAGGATGTCGCCCCGCGCGCACTGCTCGACCGCCGCGTGGATCATGAGGTTGTCGCCGGGCGGGCAGAGCGCCGTGACCGCGGTTCCCGCGATGCGTACGTCCTGTTGGACGGGCCGGAACCCGGGGCCGAGGCTGCCGCGCCGGCCCATGCCCTCGTGCACCGTGGCCACGCCGTGGCCGGCCAGCGCCTCGACGTCCCCGGCGTGCGCGCGCGGCGGATCGGTGATGATCAGACCGCTCACGCCAGTTCCTCCGTGACCTGCGGGTAGGGACGCATGTAGGCCTCGCCGTAGGTGGCGTGGGGCGGGCCGAGGTGGGGACCCGCGTTGCGCCTGAGCTGTACGCCGCGCCGTTTTCCCAGGTCGGTGTAGTACTCCCACAGGTGCTGTTGGGTGGCCAGGCACTCCATGGCCGCGCGCTTGGCCTCCCACACCGGGGTGATGTCGAGGAGGACCTCCGGCCTGAAGCCGCACATCTCCGGCTGGTGCGGCTCGAAGAAGAACACCGGAGGGGCGCCGATGGCCTCGCCTTCGGACGGGTAGCCGCCGGCCTGGGCCAGGACACGCGCGTCCAGCGCCATCCGCGCGGCGGCCGGGTGGTCGCCGTTGTAGGGGTCGTCCCGGGGATGGGTCAGCACCACGTCGGGCCGGGTCTCACGATAGATCCGTACGAGACGGTCGGTCAGGTCCTGGGTCACCGGCAGGGGATAGTCGCCCGCGTCGAGGAAGCGGACCTCGGCGCCGAGCGCCGCGGCCGCCGCCTCGGCCTCCGTACGGCGCATCTCCTTGATCTCGGCCAACTTCCTTCCCTCGCGCCAGGCTCGGGCGGACTCACCGCGCTCCCCGTAGGTGAGGCACGCGATGGTCACCTTCTCCCCGCGGGAGACGGCCAGGGCGATGGCTCCCCCGGCCCGCCAGACGAAGTCCCCGGCGTGCGCGGTGATGACGAGCGTCGAACGTGGCGTGGTGGGCGCCTTGCCGTGCGTCATGGCTCTCATCTCCTTGGTGGACAGGCCGGTGGGCCCACCTCCGAGACGTCATTGGCGCAGTGCGTCGATGACTCCCGCGAGGTGGCCGCGGACGGCCGCTTCGGCCGCCTGCGGGTCCCGGGCCCTGATCGCCTCGATCATGGCCAGGTGTTCGCTCAGGGACTGCTGGGGACGTCCGGGCCTCAGGGCGAGCTGGAAACGATGGCGCACCAGCTGTCCGTTGAGCCGCTCCAGCAGCTCCACGGCGACCCGCTGGCCGGAGAACTCCCGGATGCGGTCGTGGAGTTCGTGGTTGAGCCCGGAGTAGACCATGGGCTCGCCGTCGGCGACCGCCTTCGACATCGCCGTTCCCAGGACGGCCAGTTCGGTGAGCTGGTCCTCGGTGGCGGTGACGGCCGCCTTGGCCGCGCACAGGCCTTCGAGGGCCATGCGGCATTCGGTGATGGCCACCGCTTCCTCGACCGTCACGACCCGCACCCGCGAGCCGCGGTTGCGGATCCGCTCGACCAGCCCCTCGGACTCCAGCTCGATCAGTGCGGCCCGGACGCTGGCCCGGGTGACACCGAACCGGTCGGCCAGCTCGTTCTCCACGAGCCGTTGGGCCGGCGCCATCTCACCCAGCAGGATCGCCTGCCGCAGGTGTGCCAGAGCGTATTTCCTGGCCTGCTCGCCGGTGCCCGGACGGGCTTCCTTCGGCATCGTGCCCTCCCTGAGTGAGTGCCTGTCGAAACTAGAACCAGCCCGAGAGGATTGTCAACAATTTTGTCCGGTATGTTGCCGACACGCGTGCGGAGCACGGCGGTTGTCCGCCACACCGGCGCCACACCGGCGCCGAACCGGCCCAAGCGCCCCATGGGTCTCGCGAGGTTCCACGCCGGCCGGACACGATCGGTCCGCGGTTCCACCGCGAACTCGGGCCGCCTGCCCGCACGTTGCGAGGGCGGCGTCCGCGGCCGGCCGGGCGACGGCTCGGACACCGCTCCGAGCGCCTCTTCCCCGTCGCCCTCAAGGCCGTGACCACCCGGGGGGCGAGGCGGGACCGTCGAGACACCCGCCCCTGGCGTGCGCGCCAGGAACGCGTGGGCATCCCGAACGCCGGGCGCCCCTCGGCTTCACCCACCGGTCAGGGCGCGAGAACGACGGCCTCGCCGTCGACCGCGCACCGCGCGGGGCGCGCACTCGGGGTCGGAAAACACATGAGCCCCGCCCTCCGAACCGGAGGGCGGGGCTGTGCGGAGCGCCGGGCAGGCCTTGCACCTGCATCTCCCCGCAGGAAGCGGGACGTCTTTCCTTGGACCACCGACGCCGGGCCCGCTACCGGAGATCCGGCGGCGTGCTCAAGATCGACTGTAACGGAGTAGCGCCGTGGGACACAACTCGCCCGTGGCGGCGGCCCGTTTTCGCCCTTCTGTCGCCCGACCGACGCGGTCCGGATGACACTCAGCCCGCGTGACGCGTGACGGTGAAGGCCGACGCCTTCGCGGAGAACGTCGTGCCGTGGTCCTCGGCGGTGACGAGGACCGCCATGTACCAGGTACCGGTCGGGATGCCGGCGGCGTCCTTCCGTCCGCCGACGGGGGCCCGGTAGGTGCACACCGACGTGGTCGCCGAGGACGCCTCGCAGGTGGCGCTCTCCACATGCGCCATCTCGGACGCCTTGGGTGCCAGGTACGAACTCTTCGGCCAGGCCAGCACCTTCACGCCCCTGATGCCCGAGTCGTCGGACACGGACGTGGTGAACGTGAGGGCGTCGGTTCCGGTGTCCCCCAGGACCACCGGGTCCGAGGCGGACTTCCCGATCACCGGGTCTCCCGCCGGTGCGGCCGCGTCGGCGGTTCCGACGAGGGCGACGGTGGCGGCCGCGCCACCGCCCACGACGACGGCACCGGCGAGCGCGGAGACGACCAGGCGCTTGGACATGTGTGTTTCCCCCATGACGAGAAGAGCGACGGGCCGACCACCGCGCACGCGGGGCCGGTTCGGCGCGGCGAGCACCGAGTTCCTTGATCGGAACCAGAGCTGACGGTCCATCAGCCAGCGGTGTGCGTCGTGCCGTGTGAGATCCATGGTGTGCGTCACCGGGGGCGCCGGGCATGAGTACGGCTACTCAACCCGCCTCGGCGCGCTCCGGTGAGTACGTCGCTGCGGTGGATGCGTCGCTGCGGTGGATGCGTCGCTGCGGTGGATGCGTCGCTCCCGCGGGGACCGGCGGGCGTGTTCGGCACCTCCCGGTGGCCGCGGCCTTCCGACGAGCGGCCGGCCCGGTCCTCGCGCCGTGCGAGGACCGGGCCGGCCGTCTCTCTGTCCACCCCCGGGCGCCTCGTCAGCCCTGGCGGGCCTTGAAGCGCGGGTTCTTCTTGTTGACGACGAAGGTCACACCCCGCCGGCGAACCACCTGAGCCCCGGGCTTCGACTTCATCGAGCGCAGGGAATTACGTACCTTCACAGCTCTGCTCTCCTTCTGCTCGGCAAGCGGGCCCGCGGTCAGTGCCGAGGCGCGGCCGCGCGGCCGTAGCGGCGCTCGAAGCGCTCCACCCGGCCCGCCGTGTCCACGACCCGCGAGTTCCCCGTGTGGAACGGATGACTGGCCGACGAGATCTCCACATCGATCAGCGGGTAGGTGTTGCCGTCCTCCCACTCGATCGTCCGCGACGAGCGCGCCGTCGAACGCGTCAGGAACGCGACGTCCGCGGCCCGGTCACGGAAGACGACCGGTCTGGATTCGGGATGGATAAAGGGCCTCACGCGTGTTCCCTCCTTGCCACTGCCCACCCGGCCGCGCCGGGGTCGGTTCAGCGTTCCTCGCGGAACGGGACGTGCTCCCCCGCCACCCGGTCGTACTTGCGCAGGACGAGCCGGTCGGGGTCACTGAGACGGTTCTTGCGGGTCACGTAGGTGACGCCGGTCCCGGCCGTCGACCTCAGCGTGACGACGGGACGGGCACTGCTGCGTGCCATGAGGTCCTCCTTCCGCTCGCACCGCGAGGATCTTGACTCGCGCATGCCAGCTACGAGTGGTGTAACAGTGACCCCCCTCGCCGCATTCCCACCGTCGCGGGCGCTCCCGGAGTCCGTTCCGGGTCAGGCGAACCTGGCGCTGGGGACCGGGCCGGACGAGGTCAGCCGTGCCCGGTCGCCCCGGAGCCAGGAGCCGTGGACCGCCGCGACGAAGTCGGTGAACGCGGCGAGCGGGTCGGCGGGCGTTCGGCCGTCGCCCTCCCCCCGCGACGGATCGGCTCCCACGATCTCGGCGGCGATCCGTTCCGCCGGCCGGTCGTCGGCCGGCCCCCGCTCCACCTCGCCGTCCTCCCCCGCGCGCAGCTGCTCGCCCCAGGGCGCGACGACCGACTGGTGCAGCAGCGTCACGCTGTCGGCGGTGATCACCGGGACGTCGGTCCAGTTGCTCGCGTGTTCGTGCAGCACCTGTCCCGGTGCCCGGTCGAAGAGCTGCCCCAGGATCTCGGGGCCTCCTTCGGCCTGCGCCGAGCCGTTCAGGTCGTACGCGACCACGACGGTGTCCTCCCGCCCGGGGGCGAAGGGCTCCGCGGGGACGCCTAGCACCTTGGCGGCGGCCAGACCGAGGATCCGGCTGTCGCGGTCGGGCAGGAGCGACACCGACCGGGGGCGCGCCCCGGCGGCGTCCAGCAGGGCCCTCAGCCGCAGCAGACCCTCCAGACACTGGCCGTAGGAGTCCTGCAGCCACGCGTACCGGCCCGTCATCCCGGCGCCGAAGCCGAACGGCGACAGCGTGCCGAGGATCGTGCCGCCCATCACGAACTGCCATCCGCGCAGATCGGTCGGACCGAGCGGGCTCACCGGCTCCGCGCTCGCGGCCCGCTCCAGCATCCGGCGCTGCCGGTCGCGCGTGGGCACCCATCGTGGGTCCGCCGGGTCCGGGAGCAGCGCGTGCTGGCGCCTCGCCAGCGCGAGGTCGCCCACCATGATCGCGTTGAAGACGAGGAGGTAGCGGTCCGGCCACGGCGCGAAGTCGTTCTCGTGCCGTGTCAGCACCTCGACGGCCTCGCCGTGCCGGCCCTCGCGCTCATAGGCGGACACGAGCTCGCGCATCACCGTCAGCGCGCCCGGGTTTCCGCGCAGCGCGTCACGCAGGGCGGGTATCGCGAGGGAGGGGAGTCCGCGTTCGACGCAGGCGTACCCGAAGTCGTAGAGGGCCTGTCCCTTCCCGGGGTCCTCGGCGAGCGCCGCCGCGGCCTTCCCGAGGTCGTCGAAGCCGGCCATCGCGGCGGCCCGGCCGACCACGAGCGCCGTCTCCGCGAGCGGCAGGGTCTCCGCGCCCGGCTTCACCAGTCGCAGGGCGGCGGGTATGTCTCCGGCGTCCAGACACTCCCAGGCCTTCAGCAGGTCGGCGGACTTCGGTCGGCGGTTCTTGCGGGAGAACATGGTGGGGATCATCTCCGGCCGGACCAGGCACTCTCAACCTGTTTGTCCGTGCCGGGTTCCCGGGACGGCGGGTGCGGCGGTTCACCGGGCCCGCCGCGGGTTCAGGCGTCGCGATACAGCTCCGAGAGCAGTTCGATCGCGGTCCGGGTCGAGGGGTGCGGGTCGTCGCGCCACCAGGCGAGGCGTACGGCGAGGGGTTCGGCGTCGCGCACCGGCCGGTAGACCACTCCGGGGCGCGGGTACTGGTGCGCGGTCGACTCGGCCGTCATGCCCACGCACCGGCCCGTGGAGATCGCGGTGAGCCATTCGTCGACATCGTGGGTCTCCTTGGTGGCCGGGCGGGAATCGGCGGGGAACAGTTCCGTCGTGGTCGTCCCGGTCCTGCGGTCGACGAGCAGGACGCGTGCGGCGATGTCGGCGAGCCGCACCGAGCGGCGCCGGGCGAGCGGATCGTCGGCGGCCATGGCGCACAGCCGCCGTTCCAGTCCCACGATGGCCGTGTCGAAGCGGCGGTCGTCCGGCGCCCTGCGCAGCACGGCCATGTCGCAGGCCCCCTCGGAGAGTCCGGCGGTCGGGGAGTTGACGCGGACGAGCCGCAGTTCCGTGCCGGGGTGCGAGCGCGCCCACTCGCGTTGGAAGGCGAGCGTGTGGCGGCCCAGCGCCGACCACGCGTACCCGATCCGCAGCGAGGCGCGGCCCGTGGTGGCCTCCTGGACCAGGTAGGCCACCTCGCCCAGGACCCGCCGGGCGTGGGCCAGTACGCGCAGCCCGGTCGCCGTCGGCGCGACCTCGCGCGAGGTGCGCCGCAACAGCCGTACCCCCAGGGCGCGTTCGAGTGAGGCCAGGGTGCGGGAGACCGCCGCCTGGGAGACGCCGAGCGCGATGGCGGCATCGGTGAAGGTGCCCTCGTCGACGATCGCGACGAGACAGCGCAACTGCCGCAGTTCCACATCCATGACTCAAGCGTATGGTTGATCCCGCGAATGCATTTTGCGCAAGGGTGGTCCGGTTCCACGATCGGGGCATGCGAGCACTCTCCGCACACCCGGCGGCGGCCGACCGGCACACTCCCCCGACGCCCCTGGCTCCCTCCCTCCCCCTGCCCGGGGGCACGCGGCTCTCCGGCGTGGCCACCATGGTCGGCAGCGGCCTGTCCAACCAGACGGGCGCCGCGATCGGTTCGCTGGCGTTCCCCGTTCTCGGTCCCGTCGGTGTGGTGGCCGTGCGCCAGTACGTCGCCGCGATCGTCCTGGTCGCCGTCGGCCGGCCCCGGCCGCGGACCTTCACCCGGCGTCAGTGGTGGCCGGTCCTGCTGCTGGCGCTGGTGTTCGGGACGATGAACCTGTCGTTGTACACCGCCGTCGACCGCGTCGGGCTGGGCCTCGCGGTGACCCTGGAGTTCCTCGGCCCGCTGGGGATCGCGCTGACCGCCTCGCGCCGCCGCGCGGACGTGTGCTGTGCGGCGGTCGCGGTGGCGGGCGTCGTCACGCTGATGCGTCCGCGGCCGTCCGCCGACTTCCTGGGGATGGGCCTGGCGCTGCTGGCGGCCTGTTGCTGGGCGGCGTACATCCTGCTGAACCGTACGGTCGGGCGCCGCATCCCCGGAGCCGGCGGGCCGGCCGCCGCCGCGGCGATCTCCGCCCTGGTGTTCCTGCCCGTCGGGCTCGCCGTCGTGGTGCGGCATCCGCCGACACCGGCGGCCGTCGGGTACGCCGTCGCGGCCGGAGTGCTGTCCTCGGCGGTGCCCTGCCTCGCGGACCTGTTCACCCTGCGGCGGGTGGCGGCCCCGGCCTTCGGTCTCTTCATGAGCGTCAACCCTGTTCTCGCCGGGTTGGTCGGGTGGCTCGTGCTCGGCCAGGGGCTGGGGTGGCCGGAGTGGGCCGGCATCGGAGCCGTCGTCGCCGCCAACGCGCTCAGCATTCGTGTGTCGCGCACCTGACCGGGGAAAGCCGTGGGCACGGTCGCTCCGCGGGTCATGGGCGCGCACCGGGCCCTGCCCCCACGGGGCCGCGACAGCCGTCCTGCTGGGTCTCGCGGTCGTGCTCCACGGACCGTTCGGATGACGTCCGAGCGGGCCGACGGTGAACGCCAGACCGCGCCACCCCTTCCGAAGAATAGAAATATCTACCAGCATGAACACGCCGGGTCGGCGCCCGGGTGCGGGTCCGCACCCGGGTGTCGCTCCACACATGCTCGAACAGCCTGTGATGACGCGGGAGTTGGTCATGCCGGATGCAGCGTGGAGGCAAGCTGTCGAGTGGCTCGCGGCGGCGGCCTCGGACCCTCGGGTCTGCAAGCGGGAATGGGATCAGGAGCCGGGAACCGCGCTGATGGCGGCCGGCCGCTTCTGGGACGTCCTCAGCGTGCCCGAGCAACTCGGCCTGCTCGCCCTGGACATCCTGTGGCACGACCCCCTGAACGCCCCGGGCCCCACCCTGGTGGACACCGCGGCCCGCCGCGTGGGCTTCTTCCTGGCGCCTGACCCCGAGAGCCGCTGGGTCGGGTCCGGTATCCGGTACGCCGGCAAGGGATCGTGGGTCGCCGTCCCTCCGCCCTACCGCTCCGCGCGTTTCCTGGAGTGGCTCATCCCGCCGGACGGAACCGGGGACCTCCATTCCGCCGCCTGTCTGGAGCTGGCCCTGCAGCAGGCCAACGGGACTCTCGCCGTCCTGGCGCCGTCCCGGGAGTGCTGAGGAGCCGGACGGCGGCAGCGGGGGTCAGCGGCCCGGCAGGCCACGCGGTACGGGCACGGCGGGCACCTGTTCGGCCGCTTCTCCCTCTTCCTCGCCCGAGACCCGCTCCGTCCGGGGGTCCGAGGGCCGGGGCGGCGGTCCCACCGGTCGGCGGTCCGCCCGGGAGCCGGCCGGCCACGGCTCGCTCCCCGAGGGGTCGGGGGCGGCGAAAGAGGCCCACAGCACCTCGAAGACCTCGCGGCGATCCGGTGTCGTACGGCCCTTCGCCCGCCACTCCGCGACCAGTTGGGCGTAGATCGGCGTGTGCGCCTGGTGGCCGGCCACCGGTTCGGCGTGCGGCCGGCCCGCGAGGTCTTCCTCCGGACGGCGTCGCCTGGCCGTGTGTGTGCTGTCCATGACGGAACAACGGCCACGCGCACGCCGGTGGTACGCGCCCGTGCGGCCGCTCACCGGGTCGGGTGAGGGCGCCGCCCATTTGGAGTCACGCTCCGGTAGCACCGTAGGACGAACGGCTTCTCCTACCGCCGGGATGTCGTCCCGGCGGTACGGGTCACCCGCCGGGCCGTACCGGTGGGCGGGACGGGCGCCGCCCACCGGTACGGACGGGACAGCGATTCGGCCGTGTGGGCGGTGACGGCGGGCTCGCACCCTCGGGACCGGCACGCACGCCGCCGGTCCCACGGGTGCGAGGCCGCCGTACGGCACCGGCCTACGGGCCGGCGCCGGTACGACGCCCCCTGCAACCCGGGTTCCCTCGGCCGTCCGCCTCGGTCCCCGCCTCAGTTCCGGGCGCCGGACGCGACGGCCTCGCTCTCCGTGCCCGGCAGTTCGGAGGCGGCCCGGGCGGCGGGCATACGGCCGGTCCGCCGGGCCGGCACGAGAAGGGCGGCCAGCGCGGCGCCGAGGCAGAGCAGGGCCAGCAGGCTGAATCCGTGGGTGTAGCCGGAGCCGTAGGGCAGGCCCGAGGGCTGGAGACGCCCCGTCACCAGGACGCTGGTCACGGCCGCGCCGATCGATCCGCCGATGGTACGGATGTTGGCGTTCATACCGGTCGCGGCGCCGGTCTGTTCCGCGGGGACGCTGCCGACGATCAGGTTGGCCATCGAGGCGAAGGCCAGGCCGATACCGAGGCCGAAGACACCCGCGGCGAAGGCCACCTGCCACTGCCGATCGTGCCAGGCGGCGAGGAAGCCGCAGGCCACGGCGCCGAGCGCGGCACCGGTCGTGAGCAGCCGCTTGGCGCCCAGCACCGGCTCCAGCCGGCCGCTGAGCACTCCCGAGCAGAACATCGCGATCAGCATCGGGAGCATGAGCAGCCCGGCCCCGGTGACACTGGCCCCGAAGCCGTACCCCGCGGAACGGGGGGTCTGCACGAAGCCGGGGAGGAAGGACCAGATCGCGTACATGCCCGCGCCGAACAGGAGGGCGGCGGCGTTGGTGGTCCACACCGCGGGGAGCCGCATGACCTTCAGGTCGATCAGCGGGCTGGCGGAGCGGGCCTCGGCGTACAGCCACAGCGCGAAGAGCACCACGGCGGCGACGAACAGACCGATCACCCGGCCCGATCCCCAGCCCCACCGGGTCGCCTGGCTGAGCGGCAGCAGCAGGGCCACCAGCCAGCCGGAGAGCAGTACGGCACCGAGCCAGCTGACCCGCCCCTCGGCGCGCTTGGGGGACTCGGGGACACAGCGCAGCGCGATCAGGGTGGTCACCGCGACCACTCCGACCGGCAGCCAGAACAGCCACTTGTAGTCGAGGGCCGACACGATGGGCCCGGCCGCCACCAGGCCGACGCCACCGCCCGCCGCGATCACGGCGGACAGGTTGCTGATGCTCGGGCCGACCTCGGCCGGGGTGAACTCGTCCCGGATGATGCCGAAGGACAGCGGGAACAGCGCGCCGCCTATGCCCTGGACGACCCGGGCGACGATCAGTACGCCGATGGTGGGCGCGAGTGCGGCGAGCAGACAGCCGAGCGTCACGGTCACGAGGACGGCGACGAGGGTGCGCTTCTTGCCGACGAGGTCCCCGACCCGGCCGAGGATCGGGGTGAAGACGGACGCGGACAGCAGGTACGCCGTCATCACCCAGGTCACGGTGGACTGCGAGGTGTGCATCGCATGCTGCACGGTCGGCAGGGCCGGCGCGATCAACGACTGGAGCATGGAGAACACCCCCGCGCCGGTCGCGAGGACCGCGAAGGTGAGGCGGGTGGACTTCCTGGGCATGGAAAAGCCTCTCGGAACGGGACGCGGCCGGGATCGGCCGGCCATGGTCGTGCGACAGGGAGGGCCGACGGGCGGCCGTGAGCGCGGGGCGACCGCGTGCGGCGGCCGCCAGGAAACCTGCGAACAGGGAGGTCGGACGGGCGGCGCGGGCGGAACAGGGCCCACTGCCCGGTCACAGGGGGGCGCGGGTACGTCGTCGAGGCGTGCGGCCGCACGCCTCGACGGGAACGTAGCCCCGACTGCTAAAGTGGAGGTATACCTCCACTGTACCGGAGGAGCACCTCCGGTTCAACCATTTCGCTGCCGGGAGGCACTCGTGACGGCCCAGCCGCTCTCCATCAGCGGGATCGTGGCGTCCCAGCGTCCGCACCGCAAGGACGCCGCGCGCAACTACGACGCCCTGCTGGCCGCCGCGCGTGAGGCGTTCGCGGAGAACGGCGCGGAGGCGTCCCTGGAGGACATCGCCCGTCGCGCGGGGGTCGGCATCGGCACGCTGTACCGGAACTTCCCCACCCGCCGCCATCTCTTCGAGAGCGTGTACGCGGACGAGGTGGACGCCCTGTGCCGGGTGGCGCAGGACGTCGCCACCCAGGAACCGTGGGAGGCGCTGACCTCGTGGCTGCGCCGGTTCGTGGACTACACCGTGACCAAGCGGGCCATCCGCGAGGCGCTCAACAACGAGTCGGAGATCTTCCTCGCCTGCCGGGACTCGATGTACCAGGCGGGCGGCCCGCTGTTCGAGCGGGCCCAGAAGGCCGGCGAGGCCCGCGCCGACATGGACTTCGACGACCTCCTGCGCATGGTCGCGGGGATCACCTCGACGAACTTCCTCGACGACGCCCAGCGCGACCGCGTCCTCACCGTCGCCCTCGACGGCGTCCGCGCCGCGCACTGACGAGGGCGAGGGGCGGTCGGACCGCGCTCCCGGGACCGCCGTGACCGGACGACGTCGACGCGCCGCCGGACGACGTCCGCGCACCGCGAACCAGCTTGTCCTGACGGGCACTTCGTCAGCCCGGCGGGCGAAGTCACCCTCCGCGGCGGCCTGTTGACAGCGCGGGTACCGAATGTCCCCACGCCGGGGCCGGTAGCCCCTTCCTCCGGAACGGGACAGAGGCACATGCTGGAGGCGACAGGTCCGTTCGCCCGTCCTGGAGGCCGGCATGAACGCTTCCCCCACGTCCAGCATGCCGCGGGCGCTGCCCGCCGAGCACCGGCAGCGCCTGATGCGCATCGCCCGCGAGGTGTCCTTCCCGCAGGGAGCCCGCCTCTTCGAGGAAGGCGGGCAGGCGGACCGGTTCTGGATCGTCCGCACCGGCACGGTCGACCTCGACATGCGGGTGCCCGACCGCCGGCCGGCGGTCATCGAGTCGCTCCGGCACAACGAACTCGTCGGCTGGTCCTGGCTGTTCGCGCCGCACGCCTACCACCTGGGCGCCGAGGCGACGACACCGGTACGCGCGTACGAGTTCGACGCCACGGCCGTTCGGGCCATGTGCCACGACGACCCCGCGCTGGGCCTGGCGGTCGCCGAATGGGTGGGCGACGTCCTCGCCCACCGCCTGCGCTCGGCCCGCACCCGGCTGCTGGACCTCTACGCCCCCCACGGCAGCGGCAGCCTCCGCTAGCCCCGCACGCCCCCGCCCCCGGACGTCGCCGCCTTCCCCCCACTCCTCTCCGCTCCTGCCATCCCCTCCCTCCCCCTTCTCCCCTCTCCCCGCCCGACGGAGACGGAACCGCCCGCCGCACTTCCGCTTACCGTCCAGTAATATCTCGCGGAGACCTCAGGAGGAGGAACCGTGCCACGCTCGGAACGCTCAGCCCTGTTGCTCGCCGGTCTGCTGGCGACGGCGGGGGTCGGTCACTTCGTGACACCCAAGCAGTTCGACGCGACGATTCCGCGCGCTCTGCCGGGATCGCCCCGCACCTGGACGTATGTGAGCGGGGCCGCCGAACTGGCGCTGGCCGCCGGGGTGGCGCTGCCCCGTACACGGCGTACCGCCGCGCTCGCCGCGGCCGCGTTCTTCGTCGGGGTGTTCCCCGCCAATGTGCAGATGGCCGTGGACTGGCGTCACCGTCCCGCGCCGCTCAAGGCCGCGGCCCTCGCCCGGCTTCCGTTGCAGGTACCGCTGGTGCTGTGGGCACGCGGCGTCGCCAGGAGTGGGAAGGGCCGGGCATGACACGTACGGTCGAAGTGGGCGACAAGGTGGAGGACTTCGTCCTCCCGGACGAGACGGGTACGGACCGGCGGCTGTCCGAACTGCTCGGCGACGGACCGGTGGTGGTGTTCTTCTACCCCGCCGCCCTCACGGCGGGCTGCACCGCCGAGGCGTGCCACTTCCGTGATCTGGCGGCCGAGTTCGCCGCCGTCGGCGCGCGACCGGTGGGCATCAGCGGTGACCCCGTCGACCGGCAGCAGGAGTTCGCCGGACGCAACAGCCTGGGCTTCCCGCTGCTGTCCGACGTCGACGGAACGGTCCGCGAGCGGTTCGGCGTCAAGCGCGGCTTCTCGCTTGCGCCCACCAAGCGCGTCACCTTCGTCATCGGCCGGGACCGTACGGTCCTGGAGGTCGTCCGCAGCGAACTGCGGATGAGCGCCCACGCCGACCGGGCCCTGGCAGCGCTGCGCGCGGCCAGGGACTGAGCCGCGCGGGGGGCGCGCGTACCGGCCCGCTCGTCCGAGGTCAGCACCGGGGCGGGCCGGGCAGCCCGGCGTGGTCGTCCCCCTGGAGGAACACGACGTTGACGAAGCCGGCCCCGATGTCCCAGGTCGGGGTGGCCGGATACGCGCTGTCCCCGGTCGGCAACCGGCGGACGTTGACGTTCTCGTACGGCACGACGGTGTACGACTGCTCGGCGGGCGCCGCCTGCGCGGCGGTGGCCGTGCCCGCCGGGGCGAGGAACGCGAGTGCCGCGGCACGGGTGGCGACGGTGACCGGGATTCGGCGCACGAGAGATCCCCTGTGGCTGGTCGTTCGTGCCATGACACCGTCACGGTGGGTCCGCGGTCACCGGGCGGCAACGGCTTTCCGCCCTGGTCGAAGTGACCGCGCGGACACCGGACATGGAGCCCGGGTGTACTGGTGGCGACGCCTCGGTGGTCGGCGGACGTCCATCCGGCCCAGTCCGTGATCTTGCTCCCTGGGCGGCCGCCGCCGTGGTTACGCTCCCGAGCGGATGGATCCGATGGGGCCGGGTGTGCCGCCCCACGACGGGACGGCTCACTGTGCGTAGGCAGCGGCAGACGTCGGGCGGGAGCGGCGGGGCGGGCGACCGCGGCCGGGGACCGATCGGTACGGGCACGTCCGGCAGGAGCGGCGGCGAGACCCCGGTGGCGCACCCGCTGTCCGCGCCGACGGCCCCCGGTATGACTCCCCAGGCCCTGCTGGCCCTGCAGAGGACCGCGGGGAACGCCGCGACGGCGCGCGCGCTGCGCGGGCGGCCCCCCACCGTCGAGGGCGTGGCCGGGACCGGGCTCCCCGCACGCCGCGGACCCGCCGTCCCGGCCACGGTCGAGGAACTGCCGGAGAACGGGGCCGCCACCAAGCTGCCCACGGTGCTGCCGGCCCTCCGCGAGGAGGACGAGACCGGGGAGGGGACGCAGGGCCGTCCGCCATGCCCCACCGCGGCGCGTTCGGGCCGGACGGGCCGGCGGCGGCCGGGACCCCCGCCGGCCGGAACCGCCCCCGCCGCACCTCATGTCCCCCTCGGACTGCCCCCGTATCTACGGGAGTTACGGGCTCCTGGCCTCTCCACGGCGTACCGGCTGACCGGGCACGAGTTCGTCTCCACCACCCTCGGCACGGTCGTCGGACGGTCCGACGGCACGGTGGCCGAGATCCGCGAGGAGCTGGCCGGGCGCCCCGAGACGTTCTACGGGCAGGGGCGCTCCTTCACCGTCGAGGGGCCGGAGGGGAAGGGATGGTACGACGTCACCGTCACCGTCTCCCGGGACGGCGCCGACCTGCCCGAGACCTTCGTCTCCCCCGAGGCGGCGAAGGCGCGGGCCGCGGCGGCCGCACAGTCCGAGGCCATGGCCGCCCTCCTGGCCAGGGCGGAGAGCGCCGGAACCACGGGCAAGGGCAAGGCACGCGCCGACGGCCACGACGGCGACGACACCTCCGCCCCCGGCACCGAGGCCGGCCCCCGGCAGTCGGCGCAGGCCGCGCGCGTGGCCGAGGGTGGCGCCGTCAAGGTGGACGCCCAGCACAACACCTCGGGCACGGTGAGCCACAGCTCGGGCCGCTCGGCCGGCCAGGGTGTCAACTTCATGGCGTTCGGGCTGGCACCGGTGGTCCCCGGCGTATGGCTCGGCGGTGCGGTGATGGCGAACGCGCAGCCGTTCCTGTCCTCCGCGGACACCCGGGTGCAGAAGACCGTGTCCGAGCCGCGTGTGCTGCGCAGCGACAAGGGGTCGGTCGAGATACCGAGACGGGTGCGCTACGGCGTCCGGATCAAGCGGCAGGGTGAGCCCGCGCGGACCTTCGGCGGCGGCGGGACGCTGATGATGCGGGTGCCCACGGAACACCTGGTACCCGTGACGGCCGAGACCCTGGCGCCGGGCCGGCTGCGGCCCCTGGACGCGCCGTCGGCGAACCGTGTACGGCTCGCCGACTCCCTGGCCCCGGTCGCGCTGGACGACACCGCGGCGCCGGAACCGGGCGGTGGCGGGCTGTTCGACACCGTCAGTTCCGTGCTGCACCCCTCCCTGACCTCACCGGGTGCCCCCGGCCGGGCCCGGCTGCACGACGCCACCTCCACCACGACCGTGCTGGAGGATCTGCCGCGACTGCTGGGCGGCTGGGTGACGGGCGAGGACCTGGTCGCCAAGGACGGCAGCGCCACGGGCACCTACCGGATGCGCGCCGACCTCACCGGCCTGGCGCCCTCGTGGGCGATCGGCGGGACGCAGCTGCGCACGCACCAGCAGGCGCAGCACACGGTGTCCCACTCGGCGGCCAAGGGGCGCGGCGGCACTTTCGGCGCGGGCCCGGCGGCCGGGTTCGGAGTCCTGGGCGGTGCCGCCGCGGTGCGCGCGACGGTCATGCCCACGGCCGGCGCCCGCAAGGCGCGGTTCACGGTGGCCGAACAGACGGTGACGAGCCGTCAGGGCGCCGAGATCCGGGGCGACAAGGTGCTCTACTTCGGCCGGGTACGGTTCCGGGTCGAGGGCACCGGACCGCTCTCGCCCGCGATGAGGGTGCGCGCGGGAACGCGGACCGCGCACCACTCGATGGACGTGTGGGTGAGCCTCCGGGCCGACGAGGCACAGGCGTTGGGGCTCGCGCTGCCCGACGGGGTCACAGCGGGCCCGATGTTCTCGGGGCCCGCCGGTACGGACGGTGGACCGGCCGGCGAGGACACCGCGAGGGGGAAGAGGGCCGGGGACCCCGCGGTGTCCGGGGACACGGCGGAGGGCGGCAGTTCGCGCACGGGGCAGGACACCCGACGTCATCTGCCCTTCGGGGCCATGGGGTCGAGCGTCACGATCAGCCGGCTCGACACCGGCCCGCTGCTGTCCGGCATCGAGCGGCTCTTCGCGGCCGATCCGCGGCTCGCGGGCTGTCTGCCCTCGTTCGGTCCCGGTCCGGCGGCGAAGGTGAGCCGGGAGGAGGCCGAGGTCCAGCGCCGCAACTACCGTGAGCTGATCACCGTGCTGTCGGAGACCAACCTGCGTGTCAACAAGGATCAGTTGCTCTCCTCCGGCATCCGGGTGCGGCTGCGGCGCAAGAGCCGGTGGCACGCGCACGACGTGCAGATCCGGGTCGTCGGCGCGCTCCGTGAGACGGGACATCTGGGGGACACCAAGGACTGGCTGGTGCGCAGTCACTCCGGTGTCACCAGCAACTCCCAAAGCGGGCGCTCCAGTTCACGTTCCGTCGGTGGACTCGCGCTGGGCCAGTTCCGGCTCGTGCCCGGAGTGCTGTCCGCGTCGCTGCGCGGCGAACGGACCCGGCAGAGCTCCCGGCGCAACCAGGCGGGCCCGACGACACGCACCGACGTGCTGACCAACGGGGGCGAGAGCACCAGTTCCTTCGGCGGCGCGCTGCGCCTCGACGTCGATGTCACCATGACCACCCGCGAGCGGACCGCGCGGCGCGTCCTCACCCCCGGCGCCCCGGGCCGGGACGCGCCCGAGGCCGAACTCATCGCGTCGAGCGCGGACACGGAGGCCCTGGCGCAGGCCGAGCAGGACGTACGTCTGCTCACCCCGACGGCGTTCACCCTGGACACCGCGGCGAAGGACCGGCTGACGGCCCGCACCAGGACCCGTACGGCCGGACTGGCGGCGCCGCAGCGGCAGTTCACCGCGTCCGGCATCGGCGACCTGTCCACGACGACACCCCGGTCGATCGCGGGCCGCGCGGTCCGGGACTGGACACTGGTGGAGACCCTGGGAGACGGCGGCCCGGTCCGGGACCTCGCCTTCCAGCTGCTGTCGCGGGCCGCGGTCCGCGGCCGGGAGTCGGGTGCGGACCGGGCGCTGGAGACGGAGGGTCTCGCGCCGCGGCTGGCGATCGAGGAACGCTTCAGCCCCCAGGCCATCACCTCGGCACTGCGTCAGGCGGTCTCCTCCGGCTGGGTGGTGAAGAACCTGCGCCACCCGCGCAGGCTCGCGGCACTCGACGGCGCGGTGGGAACGCGGTTCGCCCTCGTCAACCCGGAGGTGGTCGCGCAGGGCACCGGACCGGGAACCGAGACGTTCGTCCTCGGCGGCCACCAGGCCACCGGACAGGAGGGCCGCGGTACCACGACCACGGTGCAGGGAGGTCTCCTCGGCGCGGAGAACGGCACCGAGTGGCGGATCGGCGAGGGGGTGTCGGCCGGCCGGAGCCTGGGCGCGAGCGGCTCCGTGGCGACGACGCTGGGCGGAACCGTCGAGCGCAACGCCCACACACCGCGCAGCCGTCCTCTCTACCTGATCCACTGCGACCTGGTGGTCCGCATGGTCGGCGAGGTCAAGGTCACGGGAGGCGGCCCGTACGTGGCGAAGGGCGAGCGGACCCTGCCCGCCGCGGCGGCGCTCTGGCTCACCGCGGAGCAGGTGCGGGCCGCGGGCCTGCGCCTGCCGGGGGCCGACGGGCGGAAGCCCTCGTCCGCGGTGGGGCCGTCCGGCTCCAGGGCCGCCGCGGAGACCGCCGCCGGCGGTGCGCGGGCCTCGCGCGAGGAGGGCACCGGTCCGGAGCCGGCGGGCTCGTCGCGGAGCGATGACCGGGCTGGACGGACGACCGCGGCGGCCGCTCCCGGGCTGGCCCAGGAACTGCCCCTCGGCTTCGGCATGATCGAGGAACTGCCCGACTTCGTCCCGCTGCTCGAACGGCTGCGGACGGACGTCGGACGCCGGGACCGGGCCCTCGCGGACGCGTTGCTGCCCCGGCGGCAACTGGCCGATCCGAACGACAACACGCAGCGGCTGCTGCGCGTCCTGGACCGGGACGGGTCCGCCGGACTGCTCTCCGGGGCCATGGACGGCGGTGTTCCCGTCGAGCTGTTCCGCGGTCGCGGGACGCCGTACTGGGCCGTGTTCCGCGTACGCCGCACCCGGCCCGGCACGCCCGAGGGCGGGGCGGCCGACGGTCGCGACATGGAGTACATCACCTCGGCCGCCGCGCAGAAGGCGCGCGCTTCCGCGACCGGCGACGTACGCACGGTCGAGGGTGTCGTGGCCGGGGCGGGCAAACCGGAGGGCGGCGGCGGTCCGCTCAGGAGCGTCGGCGCGTCCGGCGGGCTCGGCGTCGGTGTCTCGGACGTGACCAGGTCCGCGGCCGTCGGGCGGAGCCAACTGGGTGTGAAAACGGTCGCGGAGGCCTCCGCCCGTTCGGTCAGGATGCGCGTACCGATCGAGGCGACCCTCGAACTGCACTCGTCCCGGGGCCGGGTGGGGCTGGCCACGCTCGGCGGCCAGTCCCTGGTGCACCGGGTCCTGGCGCACGACCTCGACGCGCTGTCCCGGCTGCGGCCGGTGCCTCGCGCCGAGGCGGGGCAGGCGTTCCTGCGGCCGGACGACGCCGCGGCGAGCCGGCTGGGACCCTGGCACGCCCGCGGGGTGAGTCTGCCGATGGAGGCGCAGGTCAACGGGTTCCGCGGGGCGCCGGAGATCCGGCGGGTGATCGACGACACGGTGCGGGCGGCGCACGGGGGCGAGCGTTACCGCCGGACGGGCGAGGCGGCGGCGTACACCCAGCGCGAGGCGGTCTCCACCGAGTGGCTGATCTCCGCCCTGCCGCTGCTGACGGCGGCCGGGGCCGACCTGCCGGTCGTGCACGCCTCCGGCGTGCGCGGGCAGGATCTGCGCACCTCGTTGCACGCCAGGCTGCGCGGCGGACGGGTCCTGGGGATCGGCGACAAGATGACCTTCGAGACGGTGGCGCAGAGTTCCCCGGACGCGCTCCGGCCCACCGGCACGGACCACCAACAGGCGGCGGAGCACGGCAAGTCGGTACGGGGGCTGGGTGGCGCGGGGGTGCTGAACGCGGACGAGTTCCGGATGAACCAGTTCCTCGGCCACTCCGACCGGACGGGCGGAGCCGCCGACACGGCCGCCCACGGATCCGGCTCCATGCCGCTGCACAAGCCGAAGTCCGAGTCGGCGCTCGTGCAGTTCACCCTGGACGTGCGGGTGGTGGCCCGGGTGAGCGGACGGGGGCGGTCCGGCGCGTCCGTCGCCGTACGGGACCTCACCCTGCCCGTCCCGGTGGTGGTGCGGATACCGGCGCCCCTGGTCCGCCACATGCTCCGGGACCCGTCCCGGCACGGCAAGCTCCACGACCCGGACGGACGGCTCACCCCCTCCTGACCCGCACCGCCGCGCGCGGCGACCCGTACCGCCCCGCGCACGACGGCGGCCCCCGTACCGCCCGGCGCCCGGCGGCCTGTACCGCCCGTACAGCCCGGGACACGGCATCCCGTACAGCCTGGCGCACGACGCCCCGTACAGCCCGGGACGGCATCCCGTACAGCTTTGCGTGCCCCGGGTCGTACAGCCCGGCGACCCGTACGACCCGTACGACCCGGCACACGGCGACGGCGACCCGTACGACCCGGCGCACGGTCCGAACAGTCCGGCGCGCGGACCGCGAGCCCGCCTCCTCAGCCGCCCGGGACCTCCGCCGGATCACCCGGGTCGGCCGCCCGCCCTTCGATCACGGCGGTCAGCTCCGCCCTGCGGCGGATGCCGAGTTTGCGGTAGGCACTGGTCAGATGGGTCTCGACGGTACGCCGGGCCAGGTGCAGGAGCTCCGCGATCTCGGCGTTGGTCCGGCCGCCGGCCGCTAGCGCGGCGATCCGGCGTTCGCTGCCGGTCAGCGCCTCCCAGCCGGTGAGTGCCGTCGCCGCGCCGCGGGAGCGGCCTTCCGGCAGGGCGTCCTCGGCCTGCGCCCGCAGGCGCACCGCGCCCAGCCGTTCGGCGCGTTCGGCCGCCTCGCGCAGGGCGTCACGGGCCCGTGCGCGGTCTCCCGCCGCGACGAACTGGCGCCCTTGCGCGATCAGCGCGGAGATCAGCTCGGTCTGCGCGGGCGCGTCCCGCAGCAGACGTACGGCACGGTCGGCGAGTTCGAGGCCACGGCGGCCACCGGTGGCCGTGGCGAGCCCGGACAGGGCCCGCCCCACCAGCCGGGGAGTGTCCCAGACCTGGGCGAGCCGCAGTTCCTCCCGGGCCAGGGCGAGGGCGTCCTGCGGGCGTCCGAGCGCGGTACGGCACGCGGCGGCCGCGGTGCGCCAGGGCGTGACGACGGGGCTCACCACGTCCCGCGCCGTCTGCCGCCGCCCGCACTCCAGGAAGTCGTCTAGGGCGCCCGCCGGATCGCCCGCCGCCGACCGCAGCACGCCGCGCGCGTACAGGAACCGGTTGAGTTCCCAGGAGTCCTGGGCGTCCCGGAGATCGAAGCTGTCGGCGAGCCGGGACGCCTCCTCGGTGCGGCCGGTCTCGACGAGCGCGATCAGGGCGTGCGCGTGCGCGTTGGCGGGCCCCGGGCGGGCTCTTCCCCCGGACCGCCGGACCTCGGGGTCGACGAGCAGCTCCGCGTACCGCCCGCGGACGGCGGCGATGTCCGCCCGTACGTTGAGCAGTGCCTCGTGCATCGGGTGCAGCAGCGAGGGCCGCTGCCGGGCCAGTCCCCGGCGTACCAGCCCCTCCGCCTCCTCCAGTTCGTCCGCCCACTGTGCGACGGCGGCGGCCGTACCGAGCAGGAAGGGCTCCGCGAGGGCGTCGACCGGTTCGTCGAGCAGGGCGCGGATACGTTCCATGGCCGTGGCGGCGGAGACCAGACCGGCGGTCGCGTCGTAGCGCACCAGAAGCGCGCGGCCGGCCGTGCCGACCAGGTCCGGGGACCTCTCGGCGGCGCCGTACAGCCAGCGGTAGGCCTCCTCACGGATTCCCTGGTCGTGGTCCGAGAGGAGCGCGGAGGCGGTCTGCAGCAGCCTGATCAGGTCCGGGTGGTCCGCGAGTTGCTCGTCCAGGCCGCGCAGCACGTCCATCGCCGCGCGCGCCTTGCCGCGCCGCGCCAGTACCGTGCCGAGCGCCACCGCCGCCCGTACCCGGTCCTGGGGCATGCCCGGCAGCCGGGTCGCCTCGGTCAGCCGCGGTATCCCGCCGGACGAGCGGGCGACGGCGAACTCCAGGGAGCCCAGCTCGGTGAGCGCGGTGGTGCGGCGGGCCGGTGTGAGCGGTTCGTCGAGGACCCGGCGCAGGAACGCCACGGCGTCGTCGGGTCTGGCGTCGCGCGCCGCGAGGTCGGCGGCGTCCAGCAGCGCGGTCGCGGCCCAGGGCGCCCCGACGGCCGATGCCCGCAGGAGCTGTCCGGCGACCGTTTCGGCGCGATCGCCGCGGCGGAGCATCACTTCGGCCGCCGTACGGTGGGCGGCCTGCCGTCGGGTGCTGGGCCAGCCGCTCAGCACCGCGTCGCGTAAGAGGGGGTGGGCGTAGCCCGGTCGTCCCCGGGGCCCGGGGCGCAGCAGACCGAGGTGGGTCATGGCGGTGAGCCAGCCGGGCACCCGGGCGGGGTCCGCGTCCGCCATCCGGGCGAGCAGTTCGGCGGTCTCCCGGGGGTGTTCGTCCTCCAGCGCGTCGTCGTCGAGTGTCGCGAGGGCGCGTGCCACTCCCGCGGTCGCCGGTCCGGCGCTGTCCAGCCACCAGGTCACGGCGGCCGGATACGCGCCCGGGTAGAGCGCCGCGCAGGACTCGGGCAGGGTCGTGCGCGGGACGCCGTCGGGCTCCCGCGCGCGGAGGTCGTCGAGCAGGGCGCGTAACAGCAGCGGGCTGCCCGCGCCGGCCCGTACACAGTCGTCCACCCAGCCGGGCGGGGCGGTGCCGAACTCCGAACGCACCAGCTGCGCGGCGGCTTCGGGGCTCAGCGGGGTGACGGTGTGGGTGCGGACGAGGGTGGGCGAGAGCGCGTGCGCCAGGCCGGCCGGGGGCGGGTCGAGGTCGTACTGGCTCCGCTCGGTGGCCACCAGCAGGACGGGGAGCCGGTCGATCCGGCGGGCGGCCTCGACGAACCAGCGGCGCGAGGACTCGTCGGCGCAGTGCACGTCGTCCACGGCGACCAGCAGGGGCGAGTCCACGGCGTACGCGCGCAGTTGGTCCCACAGGTGTTCCGCGCGGGTCCACCGGTGCGGGGTGTCGGCAGGGTCCGGGCAGGGTTCGACCCCGCTCTCGAACTCGGCTCCGGACGCCAGCAGTTGCCGGACCGGAGCGAAGGCGGCGGTGTCCCCGTCGGACGAGCAGCGGGCGCGCAGCACCCGGGTCCCGCGTGCCGCCGCCTGGCCGGCGACGGCCTCCAGGAGGGCGGTACGCCCCGTTCCGGTGGCACCTCTGAGCAGCACCAGACGGCCGGACCCGGCACGGGCACGGTCCGTCTCGGCGGCCACCAGCTCCAGGGCCTCCCGGCGTTCCCGCAGCGTTTCGAGTTCGGCACTCATCGCTGCCTCCTGTCGTGAACTTTTCATGATCGATCTCGTGGTACGTCTCGTGGTCCTCCACGATTGCGCGAGGCACACCAGGCGCAGAAGTCTGGGACAAGCCCTCCAGTCACTGACGGCACAAGGGCGACCAGTACGTGGATTTGGGAGAAACGGTTGCGCAGTTCATTACGGACCACTGACGCAGGCGTGTCACACCGGCAGGCCGGATCCCGCGCGGCGGACTCCGGAAACCGCGTTCCGGTGGTGGTCCAGGCACCCGATCCGATCTCGCAGGCAGGTGTCCGCAGCCAGTTGGGACAGCACCCGGTGATCGATCTCCTGGACGGTACGGAGGCCGGCCCCGGCGCGGTGGCCGTCCTGGTCAACGAGAGCCCGGACGAGACGACGCTCTCGCGGCTGCGCCGGCTGGTGCGCAGCGAGGGGGCACACGCCGTCCTGGTGGTGGGCGCGATCCGCGAGGCCGAGCTGCTGGACGTCATCGAGTGCGGTGTCGGCGCCATCGTCTGGCGCCACGAGGCCAGCGCGCACCGTCTGGTGCAGGCCGTGCTCGCCGCCTCGCGAGGTGACGGTGACCTGCCCGCGGATCTGTTGGGACGCCTCATCACTCAGGTGGGCTCGCTCCAGCGGACCGCGGCCGGGCGGCCCGGGGCTCCGCTGTCCGGCCTGGTACCGCGTGAGATCGACGTCCTGAGGCTCATCGCCGAGGGAATGGACACCGGAGAGATAGCGAGCAAGCTCTCCTACTCCGAACGGACCGTCAAGAACGTGATGCACGGGCTGACCACCCGGCTCCATCTGCGCAATCGCGCGCATGCCGTGGCCTATGCCCTACGGGAAGGCTACATCTGAGCCCGACCGCCCCTCGCACCGGGCCCGTCGAACGGGACGATAGTGGTGCGCGGCGGACACATGGCACAGCACAACACGGCACAACTCGGCACGGCACAACTCGGCACAGCACAGCTCGGCACAGTACGGCGCGGCGGGAGCACGACGGTGATTCACGAGGTCGACGAGGTCCTCAAGCGACTCCTCAACAGCGGTGCCCTGGCCGGTTCCGGCATCGACGTCTCCTTCGACGCGCCGACCCGCGAGTGGGCGGCCCGGCGCAACGCGCCCGCCATCAACACCTATCTGTACGACATCCGCGAGGACGTCAGGCGCCGTGAACGCGGTGCCATGGCCGTGCGTGACGAGCGCGGTGTCGTGCTGCGCCGCCGCCAGCCGCCCCGCTGGTTCCGGCTCTCCTATCTGGTGACGGCCTGGACCAAACAACCGCAGGACGAACACCGGTTGCTGTCCGCGGTGCTGGCCACCCTGCTCCCCCACGAGGTACTGCCCCCCGAGCAACTCCCCGGCGCACTCGGCGCGCTGGGCCTGTCCGTACCGCTGACGGTCGCGGGTCTGCACACCGAGTCACGGTCCCTGGCGGAGATCTGGTCCGCGCTCGGCGGCGAGCTGAAGCCTTCGCTGGACCTGGTGGTGACCGCGCCGTTCCCGGCGTTCCCGGAGTACGACGCGGGGCCGCCGGTCACGGAGGGCGCCGGAGTACGCGTACGCGGCATGGACGGCACACTGGAGGGGTCGCCCGAACGGCACCACCGGGCAAGGCACTTGAGCGGCCCACCGGCACCGTCCGGCAGCCCGGCGGACGAGGAGCGCCCGATCACGGATCGTCCCGATGGAGAGAACCCGGGTCGTCCCGGCGGAAAGTACCCAGGTCGTCACGGCGCGGAGCGGGCGGCCGGATGACCCCGCACGTCACGGGGACCGTCGCCGCCGGCCCCGTCCCGGCCGAGGCGCCCGGGGAGCCGGCCGACGCGCTCCTGCCCCGACTGTCCCGGTTGCGCGAGCGGGTCGCGCTGCTGGTCGAACAGCGCAGTGCCACCGACCCCACCGCGTCCGACCCGCTGCGCGGCCTGTATCTGTCCGAGGAGGCGGTACGGCATCTCCTGGAGCCGGCCGGACAGGGCTCCGTGTCCCAGGACTGGGGCCCTGAGCGTGGCGACCGGCTGGACCTGCTCGCCGGGCGCCTGCGGCTGACCGAGCTGGACGTCCGTATCCTGCTCATCGCCCTCGCGCCGGACGTCGAGCGCACCTTCGAGCCACTGTACGGCTACCTCAACGACGACGTCGGTCGCCGCCGGGCCACCGCGGGGCTCGCCCTGGACCTGTGCGGACTTCCCGCGCACCAGGCCGCGGCACGGGCCCGGTTCCACCCTTCGGCTCCGCTCTCCGCGCTGGGCCTTGTCGTGGTCGAGGAACCCGAACGTCCCTTCCTCAGCCGGTCGTTGCGCGTCCCGGACCGGCTGGTCGCGCACCTGCTGGGTGACGAGACCCCCGACGCGGCGCTGAGCGGCCACGTCCGCCCGCTGCGGGCTCCCGTACCGGGCGAGCCGTACGACGAGGACTTCCTGCTGCGGCTCGCCGACCGGCTGACCCGCGTCCCGCTCCCCGTGTACCTGCGCGAGCACCGGACGGGGGACGGGCTGGCCTGCGCGGCGGCCGCCCTGCGCCGGTCCGGACGGGAGTCCCTCCACTTCACCCCCGGCGGTAGCGCCGGACAGGAGCCGATCGCCGAACTCCTGCGCGAGGCGCGCCTGCGGGAGTGCGCGATCGTCGTGTCACCGCTGCCGGAGAACCCCGCGCCGCTGATGCGGGCACTGACGGTGCGGGACGTGTCCGTCCTGTTCACCGATCCCCGCCCCTACGATCCGCACTGGTGCGACCACGGTGACCCCCTCGTCCTGGACGCTCCCCGGCTGCGGGCCGGTGCGGTGGAGGCGTGGGCGACGGCGCTCGGCGCGGAGCCCGGACCGGCGGCCGGGCCCTCGGCGGAGCCGGCCGACGACACGATGTCCGTACGGGAGCGGGCCACCGGCACCGGTCCCCTTGCGCATCCCGGGCCCGGATCCGACCCCACACCGGCATTCGATCCCCCGCCCGGAATCGGTTCCCCGCCCGGAATCGGTCCCGCGCCAGGGTTCGACCTCGCCCCGGTCGTCGCGCCGTACCGGCTCGGCGGCGACCGCATCGCGCGCGCCGCCCGTGCCGCCCGCGACCTCGCCGCGTTCGACGGCGGCACGCTCACCGCGGCCCATCTGCGCCTGGCCGCCCGGCAGCAGTCCGCCTCGGGCCTCGAACGGCACGCCCGCCGGATCCGTCCCGACGTCGGCTGGGACGATCTCGTCCTGCCCGACAAACCGCTCCTGCAACTGCACGAGCTGGCCCTGCGCGCCCGCCACCGCGACCGCGTGCTCGGGGAGTGGCGGCTCAGCGCGGGCGGCGGTCGCGGCCGAGGTGTCCTCGGTCTGTTCGCCGGTGACTCCGGCACCGGCAAGACCCTGTCCGCCGAGGTCGTCGCCGCCGAACTCGGCCTCGACCTCTACGTCGTGCAGCTCTCCTCCATCGTCGACAAGTACGTCGGCGAGACCGAGAAGAACCTGGAACGCATCTTCACCGAGGCCGACCGCACCGACGCCGTCCTCCTCTTCGACGAGGCCGACTCCGTGTTCGGCAAGCGGTCCGAGGTCAAGGACGCGCACGACCGGTACGCCAACATGGAGAGTTCCTATCTGCTCCAGCGGCTGGAGTCGTTCGACGGCATCGCGCTGCTGACGACCAACCTGCGCGCCAACATCGACGAGGCGTTCACCCGCCGGCTCGACCTGGTGGTGGACTTCCCGTTCCCGGACGCGGACCAGCGACTGGCTCTGTGGCGGCACGCCCTGACCCACGTGCCGCGCGCCGACGGCATCGACCCGCACGCTGTCGCCCGGGACTTCGAGCTCGCGGGCGGTTCGATCCGCAGCGCCGTGGTCACGGCCGCCTACACGGCCGCGGGCCGTGGTGCGGAGGTCACCACGGCCGACCTGCTGGAGGGCGCACGGCGCGAGTACCGCAAGGCGGGCCGGCTGGTGCCGGGCGAGGGCACCTGGTAGTTCGGCACCGCGGTACCGCTCGCGCGACCCGATCCACGTTCGCGACCCGGTCCACGTTCGCGTGCACGGTCACGTCGAAGCGCCCTGCCGCCCGGTCGGTTCCCCCTGAACCGGCCGGGCGCGGACGTGTCACACGGTGAACTTGACGGCTTCGAGCCAGAGCGTCTGGTCCATGGTGCCGCCGAAGATGTACGAGGGCGGCTTGTTGCACTGCAGGCCGAGCCAGGCCTGGTCGTGGATGTGCGCGTTCTGGCAGATGGTGCCCTCACCCACGTTGACGCCGAAGGCCAGCATGTACGGGTCGTCCGCCTTGGTGGATCCGAGGTACAGGTCGACACCGTCGGCCACGCTCGTCCAGGGGTTGAGCCACTCCTTCACGTGGACGAACTCGTTGCCGTTCACGCCCTTGGTGCCGGACACGGCGAGGTTCAGGGACTTGATCGGGCGGCTCTGCCCCACCGTGCCCGCCATGGCGCCGTCACAGACGGGCTTCTGCCAGCCCTCGCCCGTCTCGTAGGCCCGGTAGCAGATGTGCCGCACGCCGGGATCGTCCGCGGCCAGGCGGGTGACAGCGGTCGCCGCGGTCACCTCGGGGGCCTTGGTCTCCTTCTTCTTCTTCTCGGAACCGCCGTCGCTCCCGCTGCCGCCGCCGGCCGGCTTCTCGGTCGGAGTCGGGGCCGGTGCCTCCTGGGTCGGAGCCTGGGCGGGGATCGAGGGCTGCGGGAGCGGGAGGGACGCCGAGGGGCTGGGCGGCAGCGTGCTGACGCCCGCTTCCTGGAGTTTCTCGGTGGCGGCGCTGCGGACCTGTGGCTTGTACGCCAGCCACAGCATCACGAAGGTGATCGCGAGGGCCATGAACACGCCCAGGAACGTGGCGAGCCAGCGCGGCAAGAACCCGCGCTGCACATAAGTCCCCTCCACCGACTGCGACTTGACCCCTGATCGCTGCACCGCCAGCGAATACGGCCGCTGTTCCTTCGAGCCGAACCAGATGATCTGCCGCGGCTTCAACGTCGCCCTGACGAAAGCGGCCCGCCCCGGCTCGATCTGGACGCTGCCCGGATGAATGTCGTACGAGAGATGATCCCCGTTGTCACTGCCACTGATCGACGCCGTCAGCTTCGTGTTGCCGAGATTGTCCACGGCCAGCCTGGGCCGCCCCCGGAAACGCCCCTTGACCGTGGGCGGCACCAACTCGGCCCGCACCTCGGTGAACGGAGTGATGGTGAGGTTCCCCTCGGGAACGGTCGTCGCCTCGGGGTGCTCGGTCGGCGTGATCCGTACCGCGTAGGCGTTGGGGCCCGCCACCGCGTCGGAGGTACGGGGCGGCGCGAACGTCAGCTCCACCGTCCCCGTCGTCCCCGGATACAGCCGCAGCGTCCCCGGCTCCACCGTCGTCCAGGGCGCGATGTCACCCACCGGCTCGAAACGGTACTCGTCCACCACGTCGCCGGTATTGCGCAGCCGCAGCCGCACCTTGGTACTGCCACCGGGATCCACAGTGCTGGAGGCAGGCTCCAGCGAAGTCCATAGGCTCACCTGTCGACGCTATGGCCATGGGTGGGCTCGCGTCAGCAGGCGTCGGGGCACGGTGCGTGCCCCGAAGGGCCGCGGCCGACTGCCCTTTCCCGACGGCCCGAACTGCCCTCCGCGGTAGCGAGGTCGGCCGCCGGTGGCGTCAGGTGGGGTGCACGATGTCCCATTCCTGGTCGTCCGTGTTGCTGCAGAAGTAGATCGTCAGCGGGGTGTCGTCGCCGCCGGTGCTGTAGCCGGAGACGTCCAGGCACAGGTGGTTGCTGGAGTAGTTACGGATCCAGTAGTGGCCGCTCTCCTGGCTGTCCAGCCACCACAGCTGGTTGTCGGCGGTCGTGCCGTCGCACTGGAACTCGAACACCCCCGTCCGCGGCGGCTTGGCACCGTAGTCGGGCAGGTCCATGCACAGTTGGTCCTTGACGTTGCGGATCTGGAAGAGGTCCGACTTCTCGGGCCCGCCGCCCTTCCCACGCACTTCGAGGTCCCAGAGCTGGTTGTCACGGGAGGTGCCGTCGCACACGAACTCCCGCACCGGACCGGTCGGTTGCCCCTTGTCGTAACCCGGGATGTCGGCACACTTCTTGGTCGTGACGTTCCGCAGTACGACACCGGACGCGGGCAGCGGCCCGGTCGCCTTCTTCTTCGTCGCCTTGGGACTGGCCACCGCACCACCGCCTCCCGCGCCCCCGCTCCCGCCGTTCTCCGGCGTCTGCTGCGCCTGGGGCGGAGCCGACTCCTGGACCGGATCCGGACTCGGCGCCACCGAGAGGCTCGGGGTGGGTGCGGGAAGAGTACTGATCCCCGCTTCCTGGAGTTTCTCGGTGGCGGCGCTGCGGACCTGTGGCTTGTACGCCAGCCACAGCATCACGAAGGTGATCGCGAGGGCCATGAACACGCCCAGGAACGTGGCGAGCCAGCGCGGCAAGAACCCGCGCTGCACATAAGTCCCCTCCACCGACTGCGACTTGACCCCGGACCGCTGCACCGCCAGCGAATACGGCCGCTGCTCCTTCGAACCGAACCAGATGATCTGCCGCGGCTTCAACGTCGCCCTGACGAAAGCGGCCCGCCCCGGCTCGATCTGGACGCTGCCCGGATGAATGTCGTACGAGAGATGATCCCCGTTGTCACTGCCACTGATCGACGCCGTCAGCTTCGTGTTGCCGAGATTGTCCACGGCCAGCCTGGGCCGCCCCCGGAAACGCCCCTTGACCGTGGGCGGCACCAACTCGGCCCGCACCTCGGTGAACGGAGTGATGGTGAGGTTCCCCTCGGGAACGGTCGTCGCCTCGGGGTGCTCGGTCGGCGTGATCCGTACCGCGTAGGCGTTGGAGCCCGCCGCCGCGTCGGAGGTACGGGGCGGCGCGAACGTCAGCTCCACCGTCCCCGTCGTCCCCGGATACAGCCGCAGCGTCCCCGGCTCCACCGTCGTCCAGGGCGCGATGTCACCCACCGGCTCGAAACGGTACTCGTCGACGATGTCACCGGTGTTGCGCAGGCGCAGCCGTACGCGCGTGCTGGCGCCCGGGTCCACGGTCGCGGACGCGGGTTCGAGGGAGGTCCACATGCTCACTGCCCGGACGCTAGCCGCGACGACGACGCGGGTCAGCAGTCACAGGGGAACGGTCGCCGGACGAACAGGCAGGTGAGAGTGGCCTCGTGGGCAGTCACGCCCGCACCTCGGCCGCACCGCCCGGCCCCGTCGCGCGACCCCCTCCTCCCGCGGCCATGGGCTGGTTCGCGGGAGCCGGCCGGGCCCGCGAGCGGCTGTCAGCGCCGGGGCAGCGTCCCCCCGGTCGCCACGAAGACGAACTGCGCGTAGGAGTCGGCGTTCATAAGGGCCCGGCGACCCATGGCGTACCAGTTGAGCTGCTTCGCGGGGTGAGCCGACTCATCCTGGCCGGTGTACTGGTCCGCGTCCCGGGCGACCCGCTTGCCCAGCCGGTCCGCCGAGTACTCGGCGAGTTGCCGCTGACTCCATTCCAGTGACTCGGCCGTTCCCACATCAGCCCGGTCCTCGGCGAGCTCGTGCTCGTAGGAGCTGTACTGGTAGTCGAGCGTGCCGGCGAACCGGTGCGTGGCCTCGTGGATGATGTACCAGACGTTCTCACCGAGGGGCCGCAGGTTGATCGCGCCCTCGCGCCCCGCGTCCATGGTCGGCAGTTCCTCGCTCTTCATGTCGTGCGGTTTGAGGCGTTCGCCGACGGTGGGGGCCACCCACCCGGCCACGTTGGGCTGGTTGGAGCCGAGCGCACCGAGGTCGTACCAGGCGGTCTCCCCGGCCAGCGCGATCTGCGCGCCCTCCGCGTCCAGGCCGGTCCGGACCCGGCGGAGCACTTCGGCGATGTGTGACAGGAGCGGCCGGATCTCCTGCGGTGTGGCCCGCTGGAAGGCGGGGAAGGCCGACCGGAGCGCGTCGAGCGCCCGGCCGCTGGGCGCGGCGCTGCCACTCACCATGGTGATGGCCGTCGCCAGTCGCCTCTTGGTCTCCACCAGCGCCTTGCGCACATGGGCCTCGCGCTCCTTGTAGGCGGTGCCGTCCTGGTGTGCCTGTGGCGTGTCGGGGATGCTGCCGCGCTGTGAGAAGGCGACGTTGCCGCTGCCGAAGTGACGCCCGGTGGTGTCGTCGAACGTGTCACCGTGATGCGCGCCGGACCCGACGCCCAACTGCGCCGAGGTGGCGGTGGCGGCCGGGTTGCCCTCGTCCTGCCAGACGCCCGGCTGCCGCCCGCCCATGCCGTCGTGGGTCCGGGTGCTGGCGTTGTACGTCCAGACCGTGCGCTGGATGGCCGGCGCTCCGGACACCGCCCCCGGCCCGTCGCCGCCCGCGCCGTCGGCGACCGCGCGCTGGACCGGCGGTGCCCCGCTCATCACCCGCCGGGCGTTCTCCTCCGCCTGGACCTCGGCCCAGTCCCCGGTGTCGGACACCATCAGTCCGGAGCCGTTGTCGGTGCCGGGCACGGGACCCCGGCTCTGCTGGCGGTAGTGGTCCAGCTCATGGGCGAGTACGTGCTTGTCCTGACCGTCCCAGACCACGTCGGCTCCGGAGGTGAACGCCTTCGCGCCGATCCGGGCCGCCGCCTGCCGGGCCGCCGAGTCGGTGTGGACGCGCACGCCGCTGAAGTCCTCCCCGCCGTAACGGCCTTCCATCTCGGCCCGCAGCGGGGCGTCCAGCGGCCGGCCGGGAGAGCGCAGCACCTCGTGGACCGCGGAGCGCTGCACAGAGGGCCCGTGGCCGCAGTTCGCGTCGTGGTCGTGGCGCTGCTCCGCGACGGCGCGGGCCACCGCCGCGTTGCCCGCGGCCCGCTGCAGCACCTGGAGCCGGCCGGCGGGCCCCGGCGCGGCGGCCCGGGCGGCCCGGCCGGCCGCACCCGCCCGGCCACGGGTCTGGTCGGTGTCCTTGTCCTGTGCGTGCACTGGGACTCCCCTCGAACGCGGGTGCAGCAGCCTCCAAGGCCTACCGGACGAAGGGGGCCGGGGGAACGAACTCCGGGGCAACGATGAGGGCAACAGCGCGGACGGCACGTCGGGTTGCCCCTGCGGGCAACAGAACTGCCCCCGCACAGGTACCGCAGGACGTTTCGGGGGACGCGCTTCGCGCGTGAGGGTGAATGACGTCCCATCTCGTACCCCGAGGAGAGCAGAGCATGCCGTCCTACCTGTCGCCGGGCGTCTACGTCGAGGAGGTGGCCAGCGGCTCCCGTCCGATCGAGGGTGTGGGCACTTCGGTGGCGGCCTTCGTGGGGCTCGCCCCGGCGGGGCCGCTCAACGAGCCGACGCTGGTGACCAACTGGACGCAGTACGTGGCGGCCTTCGGTGAGTTCACCGACGGGTACTACCTCGCGCACTCCGTCTACGGCTTCTTCAACAACGGTGGGTCCGCCGCCTATGTCGTCCGGGTCGGCGGGACGCCCGGTGGCGTGAACGGCGACGCGTCCGCTCCGGCCGCGGTGACGGGATCCGCGGCGCAGGCCGCGCTGCCGCCCGGCGAGCCGAAGCAGCTCGGCACCTTCACGGTCAGCGCCGTCGCGGGCGGTTCGCTCAGCGTCGAGGTCGCCGACCCCGAGGGCGAGGGCCCCGCCGAGCGCTTCCGGCTGATCGTCAAGGACGGCGAGAAGCCCGTCGAGACCTTCGACGTGACCGCCAAGAAGGGCGGCCGCAACTACGTGGTCACGCAGGTGAAGGAGCGTTCCAGGCTCATCGCCGTGCAGGAGGCCGCACCCGCCGCGCAGTTGGTCCGGCCCGACAACCAGACGGTGGCGCTCGCCGCTCCGTCGCCTTCCGCGCCGGCCGTCCCGGCCGGCGAGCGGGACGGTCACCCCGGCCCCGCGCAGTACCTCGGTGACTCGGCCGACCGCACCGGCTTCGGCGGCCTGGAGGCCGTGGACGAGGTCTCGATGGTCGCCGTGCCCGACCTGATGGCCGCCTACCAGCGCGGCGCGATCGACCTGGAGGCCGTCAAGGCCGTCCAGCTCGGTCTGATCGCGCACTGCGAGCTCATGGGCGACCGGGTCGCGGTCATCGACCCGCCGCCGGGCCTCAACGCCCGCCAGATCCGCGTGTGGCGTCAGGAGACGGCCGGTTACGACTCCAAGTACGCCGCTCTCTACTACCCCTGGATCAAGGCCTTCGACCCGGCGACCGGCCAGACCAGGATGATCCCGCCGAGCGGTCACGTCGCCGGCATCTGGGCCCGCAACGACTCCGAGCGCGGCGTGCACAAGGCTCCCGCCAACGAGGTCGTACGCGGAGCGGTGGACCTGGAGCTGCAGATCACCCGTGGCGAGCAGGACCTGCTCAACCCCATCGGCGTCAACTGCATCCGTGCCTTCCCCGGCCGCGGCATCCGTGTCTGGGGCGCCCGCACCATGTCCTCCGACCCGGCGTGGCGCTACCTCAACATCCGCCGGTACTTCAACTACCTGGAGGAGTCGATCCTGATCGGCACCCAGTGGGTGGTGTTCGAGCCGAACGACCACGCCCTGTGGGCCCGGATCCGGCGCAACGTGTCCGCCTTCCTGGTCAACGAGTGGCGCAACGGCGCCCTGTTCGGCTCACGGCCCGAGGAGGCGTACTACGTCAAGTGCGACGAGGAGACCAACCCGCCGGAGTCGGTCGACCTCGGCCGGGTCATCTGCGAGATCGGCATCGCGCCCGTCAAGCCCGCCGAGTTCGTGATCTTCCGGCTGGCCCAGTTCTCCAGCGGCAACGGCGAGTTGGAGGAGTAGTTCTCGCACCGGCGGTCCGCACCGGCGTGACCGTCCCGGCGGTCGACCCCCGCTCCCCGTACATACCAGAACCCTCAGAAGGACACAGAACAGATGAGTCTCCAGCCGGGTGACGCCCTCACATCGCACAATTTCGGCCTGCAGATCGACGGTGTCATGGTCGAGTACCTCGCGGAGGTCAGCGGCCTCAGCATCGAGCAGGACGTCATCGAGTACCAGCAGGTCTCCTCGCAGGGCATCCCCGTCACCAAGAAGCTGCCGGGGGTGAAGAAGGCCGGCACCTGCACGGTGGTGCGCGGTATGACCCAGTCGGCCGCCTTCAACCAGTGGATCACCGAGTCGGTCGCCGGTCAGATGAGCACCGCCCGCAAGAACGCCACCATCATGGTGATGGACTATCAGAACAACCCGGTCAAGCGGTACAACATGCGCAACGCCTGGTGCAGCAAGATCGACACCAGCACCGTCAAGGCCGGTGAGGCCGCCGCGCTCACCGAGACCGTCACGATCACCTTCGAAGAACTGGTCATCGAGTAATGCGCCGTACGGCTCCCAGGGCGGCCGCGGCCGTCGCCGAACCGGCGCCGGAGGCGGAAGCCCGGCCGGGGCCGGAGCAGACCGCTGCTCCGGCCCCGGCCGCGGCCCCCCAACCCCTGCGCACAGAGTTCGAGTTCGAGCTGCCGCGCGGTTACGTCGACGAGTCCGGCGCGGTGCACCGCCTCGGGGTGATGCGGCTCGCCACCGCGCGGGACGAGCTGATCCCGCTGCGGGACATGCGTGTCCAGGAGAACCCGGCGTACCTGTCCGTCGTACTCCTCGGCCGGGTCATCACCCGGCTCGGCACGCTGCCCCTCGTGCACGACGGGGTGGTGGAGAACATGTTCGCCTCCGACCTCGCGTTCCTGCAGGACTTCTACCGCCAGGTCAACGCCGAGGGCCACACCCGTGCCGCCGTCACCTGCCCGCACTGCGAGGAGCCGTTCGAGGTCGAACTCGGCGGGAGCCGCCTGGGGGAATCGTGACGTACGCGACCGACCGCATCCACGAGGAGATCGCGTACATCGCCTACCACTTCCACTGGAGCCTGGAGACCATCCTGGACCTCGAACACCGCGACCGGCGCCGCTACACGGAACAGATCGCGGCACTCGTGCATCGCGGCGCCGGGGAGAGGTGACGCGGAGTGGGCGTCTTTGATCGGCTACGGGGCGGCGGACGCGACCGGGGCACGAGCGTCGTGTCCGCCGCGGGACCGGCCGCCGGCCCGGGTGACCGCGTGGCTCCGGGGGCGGGCACCGGTGCGGCACCCGCGGCGGGCGATGCCGGCCGGGGAGACGGGAACCGTCCGGTACGGGCGGCCGCCTGGCCCTCGCTGCCTCCCATCCAGCGCGCCACCGCAGGCCGGGGCTCCGTCGCCGACTCCGGGTTCGGCGGCCGGCTGACGACCTGGCAGAACCCGTCGTTCACCGGCACGCTCTCGCACGCCGTGCTGGACGGCGCGCCCGGCGGCCTGGTGCGAGGCGTGCTCGCCACCCCCGCGCTGCCCGCCTCCGGTCTCGAACTCCCGTCGCTCGCCCTGCCGGTGGCGGCGCCCGAGGAGCCGGCCGACCGCCTCGGCGCGTCGTCCCTGCGGCACGCGAGCCTCCCGGTGACGGCGACCGGGTCGGCGGGCCCGAGGGTGACCGCCGTACCGTCCGCTGCCACCCGGCCCCCGGCACCGACCGGGCTCACCAGGGCACCGGCCGCACCCGCGGTGCAGCGGCGGGCGCTGCCCGTGGTGACTCCGTCCGTGCCGCGCCGTACGGCGACGGGCCCCTCGGTACCCACGGTGACGTCCGCTCCCCCGCTCTCCGGGCCGGCCGTCACCCCCGCGGGCCCGGGTCCCGCGGATGCGGCGCCGGGCGGGTCCCCGGCGGACACGGGGCCCGGCGTCCCCTCCGTCTCCGTCCCACGGTTCTCGAACGGCGGCGCCACCACGGGACCCGGCCTGCCGGTCCAGCGTGGTACGTCCGGAGGCACAGGCCGTACGGTGCCCGGCGCGCCGGCCGTCGACGGCCCGGCCCCGGTGTCCCCGCCGCCGAGACCGCCCGCCGACGTCC
Organism: Streptomyces fagopyri; assembly: GCF_009498275.1. Classification (NCBI taxonomy): domain Bacteria; kingdom Bacillati; phylum Actinomycetota; class Actinomycetes; order Kitasatosporales; family Streptomycetaceae; genus Streptomyces; species Streptomyces fagopyri. Next base: position 1,003,074 of record NZ_CP045643.1, read on the forward strand.
CGACCGCCGGCAAGCCACGGCGGCGCTCCGCCCTGGGCGCGCCGCTGTCCTCCCCGCCGTCGGACGCGGCACCGGCCGTACGCCTCGACCCGCCCGTGGCGGGGCCGGAGCAGGGACACCCGGCGCCGGTACGCGCGACGGGAACCCCGGCGGCGCGATCGGCGGCGCCCGGCGGCGGAGCCTCCTCCGGTACTCCGTCCGCCGGGACCGGAGCCCTCGGGAACCCGGGCGTCGGCCTGCCGGTACAACGCGCGGTCTCCTCAACCGCCCCGGTCCCTGCCTCGTCCGGTACCCCCGGTACGGACGGTGACCGGCATCGCCCTGCCGGACGGAACGGCTCCGAGCAGCCGTCCGCCCCGGCCGTGCCGCCGCGTCCGCCTGTCCGTGCGCTCGCCCCCGCACGGGCGTTGACGTCGGCCCTGCCCGCGGCGCCTCCGACCACGGCGGTCCAGCGCCGGACCACCACCGCTGTACCCCTGCGCCGCACCGCCCCCGCCAACGGGCCCTCGGGCGCCGGAGGTTCGGGGGGCGGCCGGTCCGCCCCGCGCGCCGAGCGGTCCGGGGGTGCCGCGCCGGGGCCGCGAGGCGGCATCACCGGGACCGCCCCGCTGCCCGGTGGTGCCGCGACGGCTCCGGCCGTCCAGCGCTCCCCGGCCACCGGGGCCGCGGCTCACGGTGGCACGCCGGCGCTCCGGCGTCCCACCGCTTCGGGGATGTTGCCTTCGACGGCGGGCGCCCGGCTGCCCGGCGCCACCGGTGCCGGGGTCCGGCGCGCGGTGCCCGGACAAGAGCCGGGCGGGGGCGGCGGTCAGGCCGCGCGGTCCGGCTCCCTGCCGGCCGCGACCGCCGTCGCGGTCACCCCCGCCGCCGGCCCGTCGGGGCCCGGCGCTCCCGCTGTCCAGCGGCTCACCACGCAGGCCCCCGCGGCGGCGGACCGCTCACGGGTCAGTGACGCCTCGGCGCAGGTCCAGCCGGCGCCCCCGGCTCTCCCCGTCCCTGGTGCGACGCTCCCCGGCTCACCGGCAGCGGGCGCCGTCGCCCCGGTCCCCCCGCCGGCCGGTTTCGCGGTGGACGGTAGCCGTCCGAACGGCCCCGGCGCGCCCGTCCGTCGCGCGTCCGCGCCCGGTTCCGGAGCGGCGACGGCGGGCTCGACGGCGGTCGTCGCCCCCGCCGTCCAACGCCTTGCCGTGCCCGCCTCCGGCGCCGCATCGCGCGCCGCGTCGTCGACGCCGCCCGCCGTCACGCGCCCGGCCGTGTCCCCGGTGGCCGGTGCGCCGACGCCGTCCGTTCCCGGCACTCCGGTGCCCAGCGCCCATGTGCCCGCGGCGGGTCCTCCCGGCCCCGGCCCTACCCGTCCCGCGGCGGCCGGTGCCCCCGTCGGCCCGCGTCCTGCCGTCGGGGCCCCCGTCCCGGTCGGTCCGGCCCGCCTCGGCACGCCTTCCGTGCGGCGATCGGTCCGCGACAACTCCGTCACGTCCAGCGGTGGTTCCGCGCAGGAAGGTCAACAGGGCTCATCGGTGCCCCCGTTGGACGCGAACTCGCGACCGGGCACAACCCCTCCCGCGCCTGCCGGGCGGTCCTCCGCCCAACCGTCCGGGCCGTCGGCACCCCGCCCCTCGGCACCCGCGCTTTCACAGGCGGCGGCGCGGCCCGCCTCCGCCGCTCCCACCGCCGGCCTCCGTCCGCACGGCACGCCGGTACAGCGGCTCGGCCTCGGCGCCCCCGTCGTACGGCGACTCGACGCCGTACCCGAGGCGTCCGGTGGCGTGTTGTCGCTCCCGCTCGCCGGCACCGGTCACGGCACACCGGCGCGAGCCACCGCCCCACCGGTTCCGGCACCGGCCTCCGCCGGAACCACCGCCGCTCCCCCGGTGGTTCAGCGCGCGACGACCCGCGTCCCTCCGCCGCACGCGCTGCCCACCGGCGGCCTCCCCGTGTCCGTCGGCAGCGGCCTTCCCCTGGCCGCGACCGGTCCGGCGGGCCGGAGCGACACCCCCGTCGTGCAGCGCCTCACCGCTCCGGGCACGCCCACGCTGCCGCCCGCTGCCGCGGCACCCGCGTCGGCCGGGGCGTACCCCACCACCGGTGCGGGTGCCACGACGGCACGTCACAGCGGCGGCGGCGCCTCGCCCCTCCGGCCGACGACCGGCTCGAAGCCTCCGAACGGTCCGCTCGGCGGGCCGAGTTCACCCGCCTCCACCGGATCAGCCGGAACGACCGGTCCGGTCGCCTCGGCGCATCCGGCGAGTTCCGGGAACCCCGCGGGCCCGACATCCCGAACGGCCGTACCTCTCACGCCGGTTCCCGCCGTCCCGCCCATGGCTCTCCCGGTGCAGCGGGTCTCGGTGGCCGCGCCCACGCCACCCGCCCCGAAGCCCGTCGCTCCTCCGGTCACTCCGCGTGTCCAGCGGGTGGTCAACCCGACGGCACCGCCCCCGCCTCCTCCGCCGACCGGCCCGCCGCCCGCGTACTCCGCGAGCGAGCCCCCGTCCCCACCCTCGTCCTCGGGGAACCGGAGCGGGGAGAGCGAGCAGGCCCCGCCCGCCTACACCCCCGTCGACTTCAACCCCCGTGCCCTGACCCCGGGTCAGATCGACGAGTTGACGCACAAGCTGGCCGGACCGATCACCCGCCTGCTGCGGACCGAACTCCGCCTCGAACGCGAGCGGATCGGCAAGCTGCGCGATCCCCGCCGCTGACCTCCCCACTCCGTACGTCCGTTCCGAGAAAGGCCCACCCCCGATGCCCACCGATCTCGACCCGGGATCCACCATCTTCTTCACCCTGACGATCGACGGCGAGAGCCTCGGCTACTTCAACGGGTGCGAGGGACTCTCGTCGCAGGTGGAGATCGAGCAGCGCCAGGAGGGCGGCAACAACGGGTTCGTGTGGCAGCTTCCGTCCCGCGTGACCTTCTCCAACATCCGTCTGACCCGCCCGCTCACCCCGGACACCTCCAAGGTCGCCGCCTGGATCTCGTCGGTGACCACGGGCGTCGAACGGCCGACCGCGCAGATCGCGGCGCTGCGCGCGGACGGTTCGGAGGTCGCGCGCTGGGGGCTGATCGACGTGCTGCCGGTGAGCTGGCAGGGGCCCTCCCTGGATCCGGCAAGTCCGGGCGTCGCCACCGAGGTCCTGGAGATCACCCACCACGGTTTCACGGACTAGGGACGGACCGGGGAAGGCCGGGAACTCGGGACTTCAGGGACTAGGGACGGCGAAGAACATGGCAGGCAAGGCAGGAAAGGGCAGCAAGGGCGGTGCGGGCAAGAGTCTCGTACGTGCCACGCTCGCCATCCACGAGCCGCCCATCGGACACAGCACGACACCGGGCGCGTTGATCAGGACGTTCAACTTCGACTTCAACCCCTCCACGCTCTCACTGAGCCGGCGTGCCCGGTGGAAGACCACCCCGACCGCGGCCGTGCGCGACGGCTCCCTCCCGGAGTTCATGGGTCCCGAGCCACGGGAACTGACCGTCGAGGTCTTCCTCGACTCCTCCGACGACCCGACCGCCAACACGGTGCTGAAGAAGGTCGAGGCGCTGTTCTCCTGCTGCGAGGTGACGACGAAGAGCATCGCCGCCAAGCAGCCGTCCACGCCGTGGGTGGTCTTCCAGTGGGGGTCGTTCTCGACCGCGCGTTTCACCGCCTACGTCGGCTCCGTGGAGGCGAGTTACTCGCTCTTCGGCACGACGGGGGTGCCCATCCGGGCCACCTGCCAGGTGCGTCTGCACGAGATACCGAGCAAGACCAAGGGCCAGAACCCGACGTCCGGCGCGCTCACGGCGCAGCGCGTGCACCGGGTCGTGGCCGGCGACTCGCTGCAGTCGCTGGCCTGGCGGGAGTACGGGAACGCGGCCGCCTGGCGGGCGATCGCCGAGGTCAACGGCATCGACGACCCGTCCCGCCTGTCGAACGGCACGGAACTCGTGCTCCCGGCCGCCGAGGAGGTGGGTCTCTGATGGTGCAGGCCTCGTACTCCAGCGTCGTCCACGTCACAGTGGGCGGCAGCCCGCTCCCGGACAAGATCGCCTCCGATCTGGTCGGCTGCTGGGTCGACCTCGGGGCGGGGGTGCCCGGCGCGTTCCGGCTCACCTTCCGAGACCCGGACCGGCTGGTGCTCGGCGACCTCGGTGTCCAGTGCGGCACCGAGGTGGTCCTCGCACCGGTGGCCGACGGCCAGGGGGCGTCCTCCCCGCTGCTGACCGGCGAGGTCACCGGGATGGAGACCGACTACGACGGCACGGGGACGTTCACCGTGGTGCGCGGATACGACCTGGGGCACCGTCTGATGCGCCAGCGCCGGGTGGCCGCCTACCGCAATCAGACGGCCTCCGACATCGTCCGCAAACTGGTCGCCCTGAACGGCATCCCGGTCGGCGCCAAGGTCGGGTCCACCCGGACCGTGTACGACTTCATCAGCCAGGCCAACGTCACCGACTGGGACTTCCTGGCCCGGCTCGCCGACGAGAACGAGATGGTGATGTCGCTCGACTCGCAGGGGAGGTTCCAGTTCGTCAGGCCGGACCCCGCGTCCGGGGCGCCCTCGACGAGCACTCCCGGCGAGAAGAGTCCCTTCGTGCTCCAGGGCGGCGTGGACGTGCTGCGCTGCCGGGCCGCGGTCACCTCCGCCGACCAGGTCGCCAAGACCGAGGCCCGCGGCTGGGACGTCGGCACCAAGAAGAAACTGACCGCGACGGCACCCGCCACGGCCAACGCCGGTTTCGCCATCGGCATCACGCCGAAGGACACGGCGAAGAAGTTCAAGCCCGCCAAACTGGTCGAGACCGACACGCCCTACGACCGCCAGCCCGAGGTGAAGTTCGCCGCCGAGGCCCTGGCCGACGACGTGACCTCGTCCTTCGCCGAGCTGGAGGTCGTGGTCTGGGGCAACCCCAAACTGCGCCCCGGCGTCCCGATCGCGCTCACCGACGTCGGCAAACCCTTCGAGGGCCAGTACACGGTCACCTCCGTACGGCACGAGTTCGGCAACGACGAGCCCTACCGCACCTGGGTGACCGTCAGCGGCCGGCAGTGGCGCTCCCTGTACGGCCTGACCTCCGGAGGCGGTACGGCCGGCACGCCGAAGCTGCCGAGCGTGGCCAACGCCCTGGTGACGAACGTCCAGGACCCCCTGCGACAGGGCCGGGTCAAGCTGCAGTTCCCCTGGCTTGACGACCTGTACGAGAGCGACTGGACGCGCACCGTGCAGCTGGGCGGGAAGGGCGGCGGCGGGGTGTTCCCGTACGACGTCGGTGACGAGGTGCTGGTGGCCTTCGACCGCGGCGCCCTGGATCACCCGTTCGTCGTCGGCGGGCTCTACAACGGCAAGGACAGACCGACCGTCGTCAGTGACGTTCCACTGCACGACGGGATCAGGAAGCAGGCGATCCGGCACACCCTGTCCGACCGGAAGGGCAATCGTGTCGACCTGCTCAGCCAGCAGACCGGTGCCCGCAAGCAGGGTGTGCGCATCGCGTCCGGCAACGACAAGCTGACCATCAACCTCGACCGCACGAAGACCGAGATCACCGTGGACAGCAAGGGGTCCGTCACGATCAGGGGCAGCAGGTCGGTGTCGGTCGAGGCGGGAACGGACCTCACCCTGAGCGCGCGCCGGCGCCTGACGATCAAGAGCGGTGGGCTTCTCGACATCGAAGGCCGCGGCCTGGTCAACCTGAAGTCACTGGGCGGGGCGGTCACGGTCGACGCGATGGGAGCGCTCAACCTCAAGGCGGTCGGCGCCGCGATGCTCACCGCGGGCGGCACCGTCCAGGTCAACTCCGTCGCCGCTGTCGGTGTCCGGGCCGTCACCATCCCGCTGCAGGGCCTGGTGATGGTCAACAACAAGCCCTATCCACTGCCGTGATGGCCGAGAAGTTCGTCAGGAACAGGCGGGTGTCCCTCTGATGGCCGAGCAGTTCGTCGGATCCGGCTGGGCGTTCCCCATGCGCATCGGCCCCACCGGAGGTATCGCGCTGGTCAGCGGGGAGCGGGAGATCGAGGAGGCCATCCGGCTGGTGCTGGCCACCGCGCCGGGCGAGCGGCCGATGCGGCCCGAGTTCGGCTGCGCCATCCACGACCTGGTGTTCTCCCCGGTCAACGAGGCGACGGCGGGGCGCATCCAGCACGAGGTGTACACCACCCTGGACCGCTGGGAGCCGCGGATCGAGGTCAACGACGTCGAGGTGACGGCGGGCGCGGACCAGGGCGTGCTCTTCATCGACGTGCGCTACTCGATCCGTGGCACCAACAACCCGCGCAGTCTGGTCTTTCCGTTCTACGTCATCCCCTCCCACGAGGATCCCGACGCCCCGGGCTCGGGCAACTCCCCTGAAAGCGACCGCTGATGGCACTGCCTTCCCCGAATCTCGACGACCGCCGCTTCCAGCAGTTCGTCGACGACGCCAAGCGCTACATCCAGCAGCGCGCCCCCGAATGGACCGACCACAACGTGTCGGACCCCGGCGTCACCCTCGTGGAGACGGTCGCCCACATGGCCGACCAGATCGTCTACCGGCTCAACCGGGTCCCGGAGAAGAACCATCTGGCCTTCCTGGACCTCGTGGGCATCACTCTCTTCCCTCCCTCGGCCGCCCGTACCGACGTCACCTTCTGGCTGTCCGCGCCGCACGACGAGCCGATCGTGCTGCCCGTGGGCACCGAGGCCGCGACGCTGCGCACGGAGAGCGAGGAGGCCGTCGTCTTCGCGACCGAACGTGAACTGACCGTCGTACCCACCGCGTTGCGTCATCTCGTGGTGCAGCACAGCGGGCTTCCGGTCGCCGACCGGACGGCCGACCTCGCGGAGGGCAAGGACGTGCTGTGCTTCGCGGAGGCCCCCGGCCCCGGCGACTGCACGCTCTTCGGGCTCACCACGGCCGTACCGCACTGCGCGGTGGCCCTGGAGCTCGACAGCCGCGTCGACGGTGTCGGTGTCGACCCGCGTCAGCCGCCGCTGGTCTGGGAGGCGTGGACCGAGGACGGCTGGACCGCCTGCGAGGTCGACCGCGACGGCACCGGCGGTCTGAACCGGCCCGGTGACGTCGTCCTGCACGTCCCCGGCGGCCACACGCTCTCCCGCACCGGCGGCCAGGAGGCGGGCTGGCTGCGCTGCCGGGTCACCGAACCCTTGCCCGACCAGCCCTTCTACACCACCTCGCCGACCGTCCAGGCCGCGGAGGCGTTCACACTCGGCGGCACGGCCCCGGCGATCCACGCCGAGACGGTCCAGGACGAGGCGCTCGGCGAGTCCACCGGACTGCCGGGTCAGCGGCTGCGGCTCGCCCATTTCCCCGTCGTCGGGGACACCCCGCCGGTCCTGCTGCAGACGGCCGAGCGTGACGGATGGACCGACTGGGAGGTCGTCCCGCACTTCGCCGCGTCCGGCCCCGGTGACCGGCACATCGCCCTGGACGCGGCCACCGGCGAGATCTCCTTCGGACCCGCGGTCCGCGAACCCGACGGCACGCTGCGCCAGTACGGGTCGGTGGCGCCCAAAGGCGCCGTGATCCGCGCCCGCCGCTACCGCACCGGTGGCGGCCGGGCGGGCAACGTGGCCCGGGGTGCCGTCCAGGTGCTGCGCAGCTCGGTGCCGTACGTCGCGGAGGTCGTCAACCGGGAGGCGGCGCGTGGTGGCGTCGAGGGCGAGACCGTCGCCGAGGCGAAGACCCGGGCGCCGATCACCCTGCGGGCCCAGGAGCGGGCCGTGACCCTGCGCGACTACGAGGAACTCGCCCGGCGCGCCGCGCCCGAGACCGCCCGTATCACCTGCCTGGAGGGCGACGAGGGCGAGCACGGCGCGTACGCGGTCCGTGTCCTGGTCGTCCCGCAGGCGGTTCCGGACCCCGGCGGGCGGCTACGCTTCGAGCAACTCGTGCCGGGTGACGCCCTGTTGCAGCGCATCACCCGCTATCTCGACGAGCGGCGGCTGATCGGCACCCGGCTCGCGGTCGGGCCGCCCTTCTACCAGGGCGTCACCGTCGTGGCCACCGTGCACGCCTTCCGCGGGGTCGACACCGACCGGGTCCGCCGACAGGCGCACGACGCGCTCTACCGCCACCTCGACCCGCTCACCGGTGGCGCGAACGGCACCGGCTGGCCCTTCGGACGTCCCGTGCAGTCGGGCGAGGTCTTCGCGGTGCTGCAGCGCGTCCCCGGCGTCGAACTCGTCGACGCCGTGCAACTCCACCCCGCCGACCCGCTGACGGGCAAGCGCGGCGACCCGACCGACCGGATCGATCTCGAAGCCCCTTCCCTGGTCTTCTCGTTCGACCACCGGGTGCGCGTCATCGGTGACGGTTCATGAGGGGCTCCGTCGACGGTCTGGAGTCCTCGGCGCCGATCGGCGCGATGCTCCCGGCGGTCTTCGCCGACGACGATCTCGCGCTGCGTTTCGTCGCGGGCCTCGACGAGGTCGTGGCGCCGATCCTGCTCGCCCTCGACTGTCTGCACAGCTACTTCGACCCGGCGCTCGCGCCGGCCGACTTCGCCCGCTGGCTCGGCACCTGGGTCGGCGCCGAGCTCGACGGCTCGGAACCGGACGACCGGCTGCGCGCGGCCGTCGCCGCCGCCGCGTATCTGCACCGGGTACGCGGCACCCGTCGCGGTCTGGCCGAAGCGGTGCGGCTCGCCTTCGGTGCCGAGCCGGAGATCACCGAGAGCGGCGCCGCCGCCTGGGATCCCCGTCCGCTCGGCCCGGTCCCCGGTGACCGCCTCCCCCGGCTGCACGTCACCCTGCGGCTGCCCGATCCGACGCCGGCGGACGAGTACCGGCTGGAGAGCCTCGTGGCGGCCGCCCGCCCCGCGCACATGCCCTACACGGTCCAGGTGACCGCCGCCGAAAGGACTTCCGAGAGATGACCACCCAGACCCCAGGCACCGAGCCCGGGCGTGCCCCCGCCTGTGCCGAATGCGGTACTCGGGCGGAGCCCGGTCAGTCCTTCTGCGACTCCTGCGGCGCGGTGCTCGACTGGGCCGGGAGTCCGGCCGCGCCGGCCGCCGCCCGCGCGGCCGGTTCCCGGGCGGGGGTGGCGGCGGAGACCCGGCACCCCGTCGCCGTGGCCACCGAGGAGGCGCCACCGGCCGCGGCTGCCCGGGGCGGACGGTCCGCGGTCTCCGACGCGTCCGGAGCCTCCGGCGCGACGGCCGACGGCACCGCGCCCGCCGAGGGTGAGCCCGGGTGGGACGCGTTCCCCGTACCGGGCGCCGGTACGGGGACGGCGCGTACGGCCCATGACACGGACGGCGGAGCCGGCGGGCGACAGCCGGGCAGGGGCGGCCCGGACACCGTGCACGCGGACGACGCCGACGCCGACGCCGACGCCCGCAACGGCAACGGCAACAGCAACAGCAACAGCAACAGCAACAACGGGAACGTGGACCACGGCGACGCGGGCTCGGACGGGTCGGTCGGTGCGCGGGCCGCGACGGCCCCGGTCCACGGCGGTCCGGACGGGACCGGCGACGACGTCCCGCGCGCCCACCCGGCCCTTCCCGACTCGTCCCCCAGCGCCGTGGCGGAGCACGACGCCGCCGCGGACACCGAGCCACTGCCGTCCACGGCCCCCGCCGACTCCCGGGACACCGCGGCCGAGCGGGCCAGGTCGCTGCTGGTGCCGGTGGCGGATCCGCGGGAGCGGCCGGTGACGCCGTCGGTGGCACCCGTACTGCCGGGCCTCCCCGTCGCCAACCGCCCGCAGGTCCGTGCCCCGGGTGGCGAGCCCGGAGCGGAAGGGGGTGTGCCGTGCCCCTGGTGTGCCACTGCCAACCGTCCCGACCGGCACTTCTGCGGCCGGTGCGCGCTGCCCATGGCCGGCGAGCGCCGGACCCCGGGGCGGCTGCCCTGGTGGCGGCGGCTGCTCGACTCCCGCGACGGGCAGCCGCCGTGGGCAGGCGACCGGCCCCGGCTGCGCCGCGGCTTCGGGCGCGTCATGAACTGGGTGGTCGGCGCGGTCGTGCTCACCCTGGTGGTGGTCGCCGCCATGAACACCGGTACGGCGGTGCAGGCGGTGAGGGACCACTTCTCGAAGCGGGCCCCGATCGGCCCCGACAGCTACAAGGCGTCCCGTTCCTTCCCCGGTCACGGAGCCGGGCTCGCCTTCGACAAGCTCAACAACACCTGGTGGGGACCGGGCGTCTCGCAGTCCGGGGACGGCGAGTGGCTGGAGGCCCGCTTCGCACAGCCGACCAGGCTGCTGGACCTGGTCATCACGCCGGGCGTCTCCACCCGCGCGGACCAGCTCTCCCAGTCGGCGCTCCCGCACCGCATCGAGGCTCGTGTGACCACCGCGGACGGCAGCACCAGCACGCGCTTCCTCACGCTGGACCAGGGTGCGGGCGGCCAGAGCCGCAAGTTCCGCGCGGGTGATGTCACCGCGGTCCGCTTCATCATCCGCTCGGCCTACGGCGCCGCCGCGTCCAAGCAGGTGTCCATAGCGGAGATCGAGTTCTTCGGCCCGTCGAGCTCCAACGGCTCCTAGGCCCCGTACCGGTGACTTGGGGTCACCGGTATCGCCGGCCCCACCGTTTCCGTTCGGGGTGTGGCGGAGGGCCGGCCGGAGACGCGAGCGTGCCTTCTCGCGCCGGGACGACGGGGCGTGTCCGGAGGTCGCGCCGTCACCGGGGAAGGCACTTTCCGCGTGGGGACGCTCGGTTCGCGGCCCCGGCCCGTGAAGTCCGCTCACGGACCGGGGTGTTCGGGCGATACGCCGGAGCACGTTCGCCGGCGGACCCGGCCGAAGCGGTCGGCCTGACGCGGCGCGTCCTCGATGCGGCCGTCGAGAGCGACCTCCGTACGACTCGCGCGCAACCGACCGGCCGTCGCAGCCCAGGGAAGGTCACCGGCGTTCGGGCCGAGGGCCGTCCCCCTGAACGTGCCACTCCGTGGTCGAGTTCTTCCGGTTCTGGCCGAACTGGGAGGATGACTCCCGTGAAGTCGCCGCGGCCTTACCGTAGAGGCACGGCACCAGACACGAGGAGAAGCGCCACCCGTGCACGAAGCACCGATCTACGCCCAACTGATCTCCGAACGCGGCGACATACCGCTTCAGGTCCGCAACGAGGCCCGCAGGATCCAACGCGAACTCGAATGGATCCTCAACACCGACCCCTCGTCGGGCGGTCTCCTCCCGAGGCCCTCCGGCACTTCGGTCCCCAGCCCGCGACCGCTGCCTCCGGCACTTCCGCCCTCGCTTCCCCCGGGCAACAGCGCGACCGGATGGCTCAGCTGACGTTCCGTCGCACCACGCGGAAGCGCGCCGTCGCCCGCGGCGCACGGCGCTCCCCCGTCGAGGTCATCCGTGGCGACAGCCACGCCGAAGAGGTCGGGGGTCCGCGCCCCGGGAACCGTGCCACAGCGACGGCACTCGACGCGGGACGCCGGCAGCGCGCCGCATCGTCTACGCCACGCTGCCGAAGTCACGTTCCCGGGGCGGCACTTCGAGATCAGCCCTTCGAGGGCGAGCCGTCCTGCGACTCGTTCCCGTCGGCGCCCTTGTCCGGCGTCCGCAGGTACCCGGGCAGCTCCAGCAGTGCCTCCGGCTTCCCGGAACGGCCGTCGGAGTTGTTGCCGTTCAGGTTCTGGCGGACCGAGTCCAGGATCGTCAGACCCTGGGCGACCAGGCCCGCGGCGATCTCACCGAGGCCGTCCGCGCCGTTCAGGACGTTGACGTTGGCGCCCGCGAGACCGCCCGCGGCCTCCTTCACGATCAGCGGGAGCTGGTCGATCAGCATCCGGTCCAGCGCCACCCGGTCGTGCGAAGCCGCCGCCTCGGCCTGGATCTTCATGCGCTCCGCGTCGGCGATGGCGAGCACCTTGATCCGCTCGGCCTCCGCCTCGGCGGGCTTCACGATCTCGGCCACCAGCTGCTGCTGACGCAACTGGGCCGCCTTCTGGGCCAGTTCGGTCTGCGCCGCGAGCACCTCCTGCTGTGCGTGGGCCTGCGCCAGCGGTCCGGCCTGGGCCGCCTGGGCCTGCGCGCGGTCCACCTCGGCCGAGTACTCCGCCTTCACTATCGCGGTCTGGCGGGCGTACTCGGCCTGGTTGCGCGCGGCCACCTGCTCGGCCTCGACCGAGGCCTGGGTGGCCTGGGCCTGCGCGATCTGGGCCTGCCGCTGGATGGCTGCCTTGTGCGGCGCGGACATGGCCTCGATGTAACCGGTGTCGCCGTCGTCGATCGACTGGATCTGCAGCGAGTCCACGATCAGACCGATCTTGGCCATCTCGATCTTCGACGTGTCCAGGACCTCCGCGGCGAGCTTCTGCCGCTCGGTGACGATCTCCTCGACCGTCATCGAGCCGATGATGGCGCGCAGATGGCCGGCGAAGATCCGGCCGGTCAGCACCGACATCTGGTCCTGGTCGGACAGGAACCGCTGGCCCGCGTTGATGATGCTCTCGTGGTCGTTGCCGACCTTGAACGCGATCACCGCGCGGACGTGCAGCGCGATTCCCTGCTTGGTCACACAGGTCTCGGTGACCTCCGCCTCACACATCGAGAGGGTGAGGAAACGGGTCTTGCGGAACACCGGGAGCACGAACTTGCCGTGCCCCGTCACCACGCGGAACGGCGCGCCCCCCAGTCCCCGCCTGCCGCCCGAGATCAGCATCGCCTCGTCGGGTGCGGGAACGCGGTAACCGAACATCGCTCTACTCCTTAACCGGCGTCGGCGGGATCGCCGCCCAACGCGTCCAACGGATCGGCCCACTCGATGACGTCGACCTCACGGCATCCACGGGATTCGATCACAAGCACGGTCGCCCCTCTCGGGAGGGGCTCCCGTGACCAGGCGAGGAAGGTCTCGGATCCGCCTCTCACCCGCACCAGGATCTCGCCGGGACCGGCGGCTCCCCGCGTGCCGACGAGGAGCTCCCCGGTACAGCCGATCACGGCCTCGTCCTGCACCACTACCGGCCGCCCCCAATCATTCTGGTTCTGCTTCCGACCTTAGACCTCCCCGCGTCGGACGCCTACGCTCCGGCCGGCCTCCCGTGTCGTGGCCGGGGTGCGCTCAGCTCTTGGTGAACCGGTAGGTCTTGCTGTCGGTGAGCACACAGAAGCCGGGCGACACGACGATCACGCGCAACGTACCGGTGCGCCGGTCGTAGTCGATGCCCTCGGCCTCGAAGCTGCCCGAACAGGAGCTGCGCAGCGGAAGCTGACGCAGGGCCGTGACGTGACCGTTCACGTCGGCGGAGCCGGGCTCCGCGGACAGGTCGATCCGCAGCAGCGGCTTGGTCATGCCGAAGAGAGCGCCCTCCGGGTCGTCGGAGGAGCACAACAGCTGCGTCGACGTGGCGAAGTCGCAGCCCTGGACGTCACGCACGGCGTGGTCGAGGTTGATGGTGGAGGCCTGCGGGAGGTTCGCGGAGGGGGAGGTGCCGGGGTTCACGCCCGGGGTCGGGAACACCAGCAGCCGGTTCATCGTGCCCCACTCGCCCGACACCATCCAGGAACCGTTGGGCGAGATGGTGTCGAAGGAGTTGTTCAGCGCCTCCCCCGGGCTCAGCGTGTGGACGTACTCCGACCAGGCGCCGCCCGGTGCCTGCACCCGGAACATCTTGGCGTTGCCGGAGTCCGCCTGGTACGGCTCGACGTAGTAGCCGTTGTACGAGGCGTCGGGGTCGCCCACGTGGTTCCAGCCGCGAACCGTGAGACCGAACGGGATCGTGCCGATCCCCGTGTACCGGTTGGGGCTGCCGGCCGGGACCTCGACCGACGCGAGGCCCTGGCTCTCGGTCAGCGGATCGGCACGGTCGGATCCGACCTCCGTCCAGGTGTCCGCGGCGGCGGCGGGAGCGGTGGCCGCGACCGAGAGGGTGGCGGCCGTGGCGAGGGTGACGAGACCGGCCAGAACGGCGTGACAACGTTGCCGGGCGGGCATGCGCATGAGGGGTGCTCCTCGGGTGGGGGGTGCTGGTTTCGGCGCACAGTCTGGCCGGTCAAATTGGGCATGTACAGGCCAATGCAGAATCATTGGCCGTCCACTCACCTTCCGGACCACGGCAGTTGCCCCCGCATCCCCCGGCACCAGGACGACCGGGCCGGGTGGCGTACGCGCCGGTGACACGGCACTGATCGCACCGGCGCGCTCCCGAGCGGGGCCGGACACCCTGTAGCGGGCGGCCGCTGACGGGCGGCTCGACGGCAGCGCGGCCGGTGGACGGTTCGAGCGGCCCTGACTCCGGCCCCGACCGCCAGGGTCGCGAGGCCGTCCGGGCGGGCCGTGGCTCAGGATCGCCCGGACCACTCCGCCCCCGCGGCCTCACCGTGCACGTCGTGACGCCCCTGCGCGGCAACGTCTCAGGCGAGCGGACGGCTCCGCGCGCACCACAGGGGACGAGGGAGGGGCGCCGCGCGGCACTCGGCGGACCTGCTGACCGACGGCGCGACCCGGTCGGCCGAGGCGTGCGTTCCCGACCGGGCCCGATGCCGGTGCTGCCGGCTGGTGGGCAGACCGCCGCGCATACGGGCCCGCGTACGGGCCCCGAGTACGAACTGGCACGCGGCGTCCACGCGACGGCGGCCCGCGCCGAGGGCGTGGACGGGCCCGGCCGACGCGGTGATCCGGGCGGGCGGTCCGGGCGTACGAGCCGCGTGACCGCGTCCCGGTCGTCACCGGCGGCGGTGCCGACGAGTCCGGTGTCGCCGAGGGTGTCGAGATCGCCGCCTGGCGGGGCCGGATCCGCGACCGTCCCACGGGTTCCGGGAGAGATGTCCGGCTCGGGGGCTCTGGTGGGGCGCGGCGCGTTTTCGCCCGCGCCGCTCCCGCCGGGTCAGCGGACCAGTTCCTGGACGAGACGCTCGCGGCTCCCCCGGGTCCCGCCCGTTCTCATCAGGGACGCGGTCCGACGGCGGGGCGGGTGGGCCGGCCAAGTCATTTGGGGGCCGGAACGGACTCTCGTCCGGAGGGAGTTCGAGGAGGCATCGGGGCCCAGCCGTCGTCCACGCCTCGGCCGGAATCGGCCGCCGCCGGGGCGCGGCGAGGGCGGGCGGGCGGGCAGCGGCGCGTGGGCGACGCCACGGCCGGTGCGGACGGCCGAGGACCGGGCACCCCGGACCGCTCGCCGCGACGCGCGGATCACGCATGGGGTACGGCGCGGGGGCCGCTCACCACGACGCGATCGCGGATGGGTCGGGAACGGGCACCATTCACCACGACCGGGATCACGCACGAGTCCGGCAGAGGGACCGCCCACCACGACCGGGATCACGCGGGGCTCCGAGACGGGGACCGGAACGTTCGGAACGGGGCCGTCCGGCGGGTCGGCCGGGTCCGTACGGCCCGGATCATCGCGCCGTCGAGCGAAACACTCGGCGGACGGGAAACACGTGGGGAAGGGAAACGAGCGGGGCGGCAGCCGGCCGGAACCCCGCGCCGGGCCGCGCACCGCCGGGCAGGAGACCCTGCCCGGCGGCCCTGGCGGGTCAGTTGTTCGCGCAGGCGTTTCCGAACGCCGGGTTCAGCAGGCCCACCACGTCGACCGAGTTGCCACAGAGGTTGAGGCCGAGGTCGACGGGGATCTGAATGACGTTGCCGGACAGGACACCGGGGCTGCCCACGGCGGCACCGACCGGGTTGGGGTCGGCGGCGGAGGCGGTCCCGGCGGCGGCGGCGAGGGCCACGCTCGCCAGCCCGGCGGCAGCCATCAGACGAATACGCATTACAAGCTCCGATCAGTCGCAGGAGTGCGGTTCCTCCACCATCACCCGCGTCGAAGTCGACCGACATCGTTGTACGTCCGAACGGGTCGCCGGGCCCCGCGGACCTCCTCCTGGCCCCGGTCCGGGCACGGGCGGGACGTCCCGGACCGGCACGGGACGCGTCGCGCGGGGTGCCCGGAATGCCCGTAGCGTGAGAACAGGTCAGGTGGAACAGGGAGAGATCATGTCAACGAGCCAACCGGATTCGACCGTGCCGTCCGACGAGAGGGCGACCCCCGACGCGCTGCTCCACACCGGCGCCGGCGGCGAGGTCACCGCCGAGGACGTGGTGCTCGCCGCGGGTCGCGACATCACCCCGGAGAACCTCGCCTGGGCCGAACGCAAGCTGGCGCAGGAGGGGCCCGCCGCCCTGGACAAGCTGCTGCCCTAGGGTCACGGCGGACGACGTTCCCTTGGCCGGCTCCGATGCGGCGGAGCCGGTCAAGGGCCCGAGGGGCCGGGGTCGCCGGGTCAGCGACCCCGGGTCACGATCCGGGGCACTCCTTCCAGGCCAGGTGGTAGACGGTGCTGATGTCGCCGTCCGTGGAGTCCATCGTCATGAAGCTGGTGCTGCCCGGCGCCGACGTGCCGGCGTTGACGCGCAGCTCGGTGTTGATGTTGAAGTTCCGCTGAACACCGCAGGGGGCCCAGACCAGTTGGGCCCAGTCCGTGACGTCGGTGGCCTGCCAGTTGTCGTCGTAGGGGCCACCGAAGGGATGCGTGATGGCCGCCGTGTTCGAGGAGCCCTGGAAGTAGTACGAGGCCTTCTCGGTACTGCTGGCGCCGCGCTGCAACGAGGCGAAGCCGCGGTAGTCGGCGCTGGCGATGGCGTACGTGAAGCCCTGCGGCACGTGGACGATCAAATTGAGCTGGCAGTTCTTGCGGAACGCGGTGGGCTCGGAGGTGCCGCCCACCTGGGCGAGGTACTCACTGTAGGTGACGGTGAAGGCCGTGTTGTCCGGGGACACCGCGACGGCGGCGGTGCCCTGCGGGCAGCCGGAGCCGTTCACCGTGGCGACCTTGATGACGATCCTGTCCGGAGGAGGGTCGACGATCCCGGACGACGGATCATGTCCGGGCAGTGCGGAGGCGAACAGGGCGGCTATCGCGCCACCCAGAAGCAGCCCACCAGCCATGGTGCTCCCATCCATTGCGTTGGCGTCTGCGGCGGCACGGAACGTGTGCCGCCGCGAATTGGGGGGTGCGGCTCCTCCCGCGTACGGGAGGGTCCGTCGCAGACCAGTGCGTTGGATCAAGCGTGAACAGTTGAACCATGTACATGACAAGTCCATGCGCATGGGTGACCCGGAAATGTGAAGGAGCCGTGAAGTCCGGGATCGACCGCATCGTATGTACCCCGGCGCCCCGAGGTCAGGGCGATCTCCGGCCATTCACTCGGCGGGCCCGTTCACGCAGCGCGCCGGTGACGGCCGGCGCAGACGCCGGGCACCTCGGCGCGTCCGGCCGGGTCACTCCGTACGGCGTCGGCCCGGTACGCGCGGACCGCCGTCCCGGCCTCCCCGCCCTCGGACTCTCCTCGAATCCCCCCGCCGCCGCACGGCCACGCACCCGCTCCTGCGACACTGAACGTCATGGAGTCCCGACACCTGCGAATCGGCCGCCGTCGCATATGGATGCTCAGCGGAGCCTGCTTCCTCGTGCTCGGCCCGGTCGGCTACGTCCTCGGCGGCTGGATTCCCGTGGCGGCACTGATCGTGGCGCTGGTCGCGGCCACCTCGGTCTCGCACTGGAAGGCCGCCTCGTGGCTCGCGCCCGCCGTGGAACGGGGGCAGCGGGAAAGCCGCCGGGACGTGGCGACCTTCTGCGTGGTCATAGCGGTCAGCGGCTACGCCCAGCCCCCGGCGCACACGACCCCCTCGCCCGGGGGCCCCGACCTGGCGGCGCTGCGTCTGGAGGCCTACCGGGCCGCGGCGCACGACGATCTCGACGAGGAACTCAGGGGCCTGGCCGCCGACGCGCTGGCCGCCGCCGACGACGCGCACGCCGAGGACACCCCGGTGGCCTGGCGGGCCGCGCGAGCGAGCGCCGAACGGCTGGCGCACGCGGCGCAGGAGGGCAATCCTTACGTACGGAACCTGCTGATCCAGTGGGTCGAGGGGAACCCGGCCGCGGATCGCTAGACCCTGCCCAAAGACACGCCGGGATCAGCGGGCGGTGGCCGGCGCGGTGCGTCGAACGACGGTGCTCCCCCGCCGTGCGGGGTGTGTTCAGGTGATGCGACGGCGCGGCACGGCGCCGCACGGTGAGGGCCGAGTCGGGTGACCGGCGAGGCCCGGCAGGTCGCCGTCCCCAACTCCCCGGAATCGTGAGGACCATGACGGATTTCTCCAGCAGGGCCGGTACCGCGTTCGTCGCGGGCGGCACCGGTGGTATCGGCGCGGCCGTCGTCCGTACGCTCGCCGAGCGCGGCAGCGACGTGGTGTTCACATACCGCACCAGCCGGGCCGGAGCCGACGCGCTCGCCGCCGAGGTGCGCGGGCACGGGCGTCAAGTCCGCGCGCTGCCCCTCGATCTGACCGACGAGGTGGCCACGGCGGAGGCCGTCGACGAGGCCGCCGACACCTTCGGCGGCCTCCACACGGTGGTGTACGCGGCGGGCCCGCACGTCCCGATGGTGCACCTCAGCCAGGTGACGCCTCGTCAGTTTCGGGCCCAACTCGACGCGGACGCGCTGGCGTTCTTCCATCTCGTCCACCCGGCGCTGCCACGGCTGCGGGAGAGCCGGGGCAACATCGTCGCCGTCACCACCGTGGCCACCCGTCGGTTCCCGGTCCGCGACGGGCTCTCCTCCGGCACGAAGGGAGCCGTCGAGGCCGTCGCCCGCGCCCTGGCGGCCGAGGAGGGCCGGTACGGGGTCCGGGTGAACTGCGTCGCCCCGGGCATGCTGACCGACGGCATGGCCGCCCGGCTGATCTCCTCCGGCGAACTCGACGAGGCGGCCCTGGGGATCGCCCGCCACAACATCCCGCTGCGCCGCTTCGGCGAGGCGTCGGACATCGCGGAGGCGGTGGCTTTCCTGGCCTCGGACCGCGCCGGATTCATCACGGGACAGGCGCTCGGGGTGGACGGGGGCTACAGCGTGTAGCCACGGCGCCGGCACTGGGGGTCCCGGCACCGGCCCCGGTCCCCTCGGGTTCTGTCCACGGCCGTTCGGGTGACACCCTGCCGCCGGCGCGGCGCGGGAAGGCCCGGCCCGAACAGGGACACCGACGCCCCGAAGGCGTCGAGCCCGTACGGGCGAGGGCTCCTGAAGGCAGCCCGAAGGCAGAGGGACGCCCCTCGACCCGGGGGCCGAGGGGCGTCCTTCGTGCGGGGTGAAGCGGGTCAGTGCTTGTCGCGGAGTGAGTCGCGGGCACCTGCGGCCTTGCCACGCGCCTTCTCCGCGGCTTCGCGGACGTTGGCCTTGGCCTGGTCGGTCTTGCCCTCGGCTTCCATGCGCTCGTTGCCGGTGGCCTTGCCCGCCATCTCCTTGGCCTTGCCCTTGGCCTTGTCCATGGAACTCTTGCCCATGATCACTCCTTGGTTGGGGGGATACGCCTGCCACGCTAGGGGCGGTCGGCGGCTCCCGCATCCGGAGCCGGCCACCCCCATCACCGCGGCCCCGACGAGCCGCCGGGCACGCGGAGACCATCCGCCGGTCCACCTCTCGTGGGAGACATCCCTCCGTGATCGCACCGCGAAGCGGCGGATACCCTTCCCCGGTGAAACGCATCCTCGTGGCCGGCATCACCGGGGCCGGAAAGACCACCATGGCCCAGGCCCTCGCCGCGCGGCTTCAGCTGCCCTTCCACGAGATGGACGCCCTGAAGTTCACCGGCCCGCAGTGGGCGTCCAACCCCGACCTGCACCAGCAGGTGTCCACGATCTCGGCCACCCCGGGATGGGTCTTCGACTCCTTCGGCTACCCGGAAGTCCGCGATCTGCTGTGGACGCACGCCGACACGGTGGTCTGGCTCGACTACCCGAGATCCGTGATCATGCCCCGCATCCTGCGCAGATCGCTGCGTCGGACGCTGCTGCGCGAACGCATCTTCGGCGGCAACGTGGAGACCCTGACCGGCTGGTTCAGGAGCGATCACCCGGCGTGGTGGGCCTGGTCCCAGCACGGCGCGCGACGGTCGGAGATCGACCGGCGCACCCAGGATCCCCACTTCGCGCCGCTCCACGTCATCCGCTTCCGCTCACCACGCCGAGCGGACGCATGGCTGCGAACCCTGAGCGGGGCCGGGTCCGGGACCCCGCGAGCCGACGGCTGAACGCCCTGGGTCCGGTACGCCGCGACAGGACGCGGATCAGCAGGGCCACTCGGTCACGCGGTCACGCGGTCACGCGAGCTTGAGCAGTAGTCCGGTGCGTCCGGCCGGCAGGGTGACCTTGCGGCCGTGGCCGGCGCGGCCGGTTCCCCCTCTTGTCCGCACCACCCGGCGGTCGACGACCGACGGACGCCGACGTACGGATTCTGCCTGATCCGGCGAACCCGGCCTGATCCGAGGGTGGTTCAGACCGGGAGTCGCGGCACGCTGTCGAGCAGACGGCGGGTGTAGGGGTGCGCGGGATCACCCAGCACCTGGCCGGTGTCGCCCTGTTCGACGACGCGGCCGCGTTCGAGTACGGCGGTGCGCTCGCACAGGGACGCGACGACCGACAGGTCGTGGGAGACCATCACGATCGTGAGTCCCTGTTCCCGCTTGAGGTCGGCGAGCAGGTCGACGACCTTGACCCGGGTCGTGACGTCGAGCGCGCTGACGGGTTCGTCGGCCAGCAGCACCCGCGGATGACACACCGTGGCGCGGGCGATGGCGATCCGCTGCCGCTGTCCCCCGGAGAACTCGTGCGGGTAGCGGTCCGCGGCGTCGGCGGGCAGGCCGACCCGCTCGAGCGCCTCGGCCGCCTTCGGTACCGCGCCGGCCCGGGTCTCGATGCCCAGGGAGCGCAGCGGCTCCGCCACGATGGCACCCACGCGACGGCGTGGGTCGAGTGAGGAGTAGGGGTCCTGGAAGACGCACTGCGCACTGCTCCGGAAGCGGCGCAGCTGCCCCCGGTCGCGCGGGGACAGTTCGGCGCCGTCGAAGCGGACACTGCCCGCGGTGGGGCGGGACAGACCCAGCAGCAGGCGCAGCAGCGTCGTCTTGCCGGCCCCGGACTCACCGACCAGGGCGAGGCTGTGCCCGGCCTCGACGGTGAGCGAGACGCCCTCGACCACGTTGGCCGCGCTCCCCCGGTGGCGCAGTGCCACGTCCTTCAGTTCCAGTACGGGCGTCACCGCGCGCTCCTCAGGTCCAGGGCCGACTGCAGTCTGCGCGCGCTGGCCACGAGCGCTCCGGTGTACTCCTCGCGCGGCGAGCGGATGAGGGTGTGGACGGGGCCCTCCTCGACGGCCCGGCCGTCCTTCATCACCAGGGCGCGGTCGGTCACCCTGGCCACGACGGCGAGGTCGTGGCTGACGAAGAGGACCGCCATCTCCCGTTCCCGGACGAGGGTGTCGAGGAGGTCGAGCATCTCCGCCTGCACGGACACGTCCAGCGCGGTGGTCGGCTCGTCGGCGATCAGCAGTCTGGGGGCGCACGCCAGTGCCATGGCCAGGGCGACGCGCTGTCGCTGTCCGCCGGACATCTCGTGCGGGAAGGCGCGGACGATCCGTTCGGGTTCCGGCAGCCGTACCTGTGCCAGCGCGTCGCGCACGGCGTCGCGCAGGCCGGCTCCCTTCTGACCGGTGTGTCTGCGCAGGGGTTCGGCGATCTGCCGTCCCACCCGCATCAGCGGGTCGAGCGCGGTGAGGGGCTCCTGGAAGACGACGGCGGCGTCCCGGCCGCGTACGGAGGTGAGTCTCTTCTCGGTGGCGCCCACGATCTGGGTGCCCGCGAGGTCGATGCCGCCGGTTGCGGTCATGCCGTCGGGCAGCAGGCCGAGCACGGCCAGAGTGGTGAGCGACTTGCCGGAACCGGATTCGCCGATGAGCCCCAGCCGTTCGCCGCTCGCCACGGTGAAGGACAGGTCGTCGACCAGGGTCCGGCCGTCCGCGGCGGTCACGGTCAGGCCACGTACGTCGAGCAGGGTCATGTGCGCCTCCGGCGGGTCGCCGGGTCGAGGGTCTCCCGTACACCGTCGGCGATGAGGTTGACACCGATCACGAGCAGGACGAGCAGGATGCCCGGGGCGAGGGCTCCGGCGGGGGCCGTGGTGAAGGTGGCCTGTGCCTCCTGGAGCATGCGGCCCCATGACGCGTTGGGCGGCGGTGCGCCCAGGCCCAGGTACGACAGGCCGGCCTCGGCCAGCACGGCGAGACCGAACTGCAGGGCGAGGTTGACGACGAGGGTGGGCCAGATGTTGGGCAGGACGTGGCCGAGCACCGTACGCGGCCAGGAGGTGCCGGAGGTACGGGCGGCGGTGATGTAGTCCTGTGCCAGGACCCGCTTGACGAGGATGCGGACCAGCCGGGCGACGACCGCGCTCTGCGCGAGTCCGATCGCGAGGATCGCGGAGCCGAGGGTCGCCGAGCGCGCGGCGACGATGAGCATCGCGAGCAGCAGCGTGGGAAAGGCGATCAGGATGTCGAGGAACGCGGAGAGCGTGTCGTCGAGCCAGCCCTGCGCGAACGCCGCGAGCACACCCAGGGTGACGCCGATGGCGGCGGCGAGGAGCACCGCTCCGAGGCCGGCCTCGACGGCGATCCGTGAGCCGGTCATGACCTGGGTGAACAGGTCGCGCCCGAGTTTGTCGGTGCCCAGCAGATGTCCCCCGCCGGGCCCGGCGAGCCGTCCGCCGGAGGTGTCGTCCGCGGAGTAGGGCAGCCAGAACAGGGAGACCACGGCGAGCAGCGCGATCAGTCCGGCGAGCACACAGCCGACGACGAGCGTGGCGGAACGGCCGAGTCTCCGGCCGCCGGCCGGTGCCTTCGCGGACAGCACCGGTCCGAGCACGTCGGGCGCGGTCATCGGGTACCTCCGGAGAGCCGTCCGCGCAGTCGCGGGTCGACGACTCGCTGGACGAGGTCGGCGGCGAAGCCGATGAGCAGGACGGCGAGGGTGGAGACGAACAGGACGGCCTGGACGACGGGGTAGTCGTGCTGGGCGATGCCGGTGGCGAGCATCGAGCCGAGGCCCGGCAGCGCGTACACGGACTCCACGACGACCGCGCCGAGCAGGGTGGAGGCGAGTTCGATGGCGAGGACGGAGATCACCGGCACGGAGCTGTTGCGCAGGCCGTGCCGCCACATGGCGCGTCCGAAGGACGATCCCAGGGCGCGGGCGGTGCGCAGGTAGTCGCTGCCGAGGACGTCGAGCGTGGCCGAGCGGACGTAGCGGATCAGGGACGCGCTCATCACCAGGGCGATGGTGACGACGGGCAGCACCAGGGAACGGATCGCTTCGGCGGGCTCGGACCAGCCGTCCGGGGGGAAGCCGCCCGCCGGGAGCCAGCCCGCGTTCAGCGCGAACACGGCGATGAGGATCATGCCGAGCCAGAACACCGGGATGGCTATGCCCAGTTGGGACACCGCGCTGAGGAGCGCGCCGTACCAGGTGCGTCGCTTGTACGCGGCGACGAACCCGGCCGGCACCGCGATGAGCACGGCGAGCACGAAGGCGGCGAGGGTCAGCGGGACGGTGACGTCCAGCCGGGAGGTGACCTCGGGTCCGACGGGCAGCGAGCTGACGAAGGAGGTGCCGAGGTCACCGTGGGCCAGCTGCCCGAGCCAGTGGGTGAACTGTTCGGGCAGCGGCCTGTCGGACCCGATGGAGTGCCGTGCCGCGGCGATCTGTTCCGGGCTGGCCCCCACCGAGGTGAGCGCGTTGGCGGGGTCGCCCGGGAGCAGGCGCAGCAGGACGAACAGCACGACGCTCGCCAGGGCCAGCGACACCACGAGGAAGGCCAGTCGGCGCAGGAGGTAGCGCGCCATCAGCCCTTCTTCTTGATGTCGTAGGCGTAGAACTGCGAGTTGAGGCCGTTGAGCGGGTAGTCCGAGAGCTTGCTGCTCGCGACGACGATCTGCGGGTAGAGGTAGAGCCAGTCGCTGGCCGCGTCCTGGGCGGTCTTCTCGTTGACCTTCTTCAGCAGTGCGGTCTGATCGGCGGTGGTGGAGGCCTCCTCGGCCTGCTCGACCCACTGCGTGACCTGCTTGTTGTCGTAGCCCCAGTAGAAGTCGGGGTTGCCGTACCAGACGAGGTCACGGTCGTTGACGTGCTCCTGGAGCGTGGCCGTGAAGTCGTGGTTCTTGTAGACCTTCGTGTACCACTCGTCCGGCGTGATCGTGTTGATCTTGACGGTGATGCCGACCTTGGCGAGCTGGGACTTGATGAAGGTGGCGGCGGTGGGGTGCGGGTCGTAGTTCGGGGTGTCGAGGGTGAAGCTGAAGCCCTTCGCGTACCCGGCTTCGGCCAGCAGTTGCTTGGCGTGCGCCGGGTCGTAGGCGTTGACCTTGGTGAGGTCCTCGTACCAGGGGTCGGTGGGCGGCACCATCGAGCCGATGAGCTTGCCGTAGCCGGCCCAGACCGACTCCAGCAGCTTCTTGTCGTCGATGGCGGAGGACACGGCCTGGCGCACCTTGACGTCCGTGAAGGGCTTGGCCTTGTCGTTGAAGGCGAGCAGCAGCTTGGTGGTGGAATTGCCGTCGCTGACCTTGTAGTTCTGGTTGCTCTTGAACTGGTCCAGGGCGTCCGGCGACTGCTCGCTGGTGACGACGTCGACGGCGTTGGTCAGCAGCGCGTTGTTGAGCGCCGTGGCGTCCTTGTAGTAGTGGAAGACGACCTTCTGGTTGCTGGCGGCGTCGCCCCAGTAGCCCGCGTACCGGTCGAGGCCGAGGGCGGAGCCGCGGGTCCACCTGCCCAGCTTGTACGGACCGGTGCCGTCCTCGGTCGTCTTCAGGTTCTTGGCCTGGGAGTTGATGATCCAGACGTAGGAGAGGTTGTAGACGAAGGAGATCGACTTCTTCGACAGCGTGACCTTGACGGTCCGCGCGTCGGGGGTGGCGATGTCCTTGACGACCTCGAGGTTGCTCTTACGGGCGGACTGGGAGTCGTCCGCGAGGACCTTCTGCAGGCTGTACTTGACGTCCTGGCTCGTGAGCGCCTTGCCGCTGTGGAACTTCACGCCGTCGCGCAGGGTGAAGGTGTACGTGAGTCCGTCGCCGCTGACCTTGTAGTCCCGGGCGAGGAGCTTGTCCACCTTGCCGTCGTCGGTGAGCTTGAACAGCCCTTCGTAGACGTTGCCGTTGAGCGCCTCGGTGACGCCCTGGCCGCCGCCCGCGGTGTTGTCGAGGTTCTGCGGCTCGTAGAGGGAGCCGATGTTGACGGTGGCGCCCTTGTCGTAGGAGCCGCCCGTGGCGGAGCCGCCCGTGCCGGAGCCGCCGCAGGCGGTCAGGGCCAGGGCGAGGGAGGCCGCCGTCGCGGTGCCGTACAGGGAGGTCTTCTTGATGCTCATGGTGAAGGTGCGCTTTCGTGCTGCGGTGCGGGAGGCTGCGGGACGGTTCAGTGCTGCGCGGAGAAGCCGGCGCGGAAGACGGGGAGCTTCTCGCCCGCCTCGACGGGCAGGTGGAAGCGGTTCTGCCGCGGCGGCATCGGACAGTTGTACTGGTCCGAGAACCCGCAGGGCGGTACGAAGGCGCGGTTGAAGTCGAGCAGGACGCGGCGCTCGTCCTGCGTGCGCTGTACGAAGAGGAAGCGGCCGGCGCCGTACGTGGTGTCCCCGTTGGTGGGATCGCCGAAGACGAGCAGAAGGGTGCCGTCGTCGTCGAAGGCGCTGAGGGTGTACTCGCGGCCGTCGACGGTGAGGGTGATGTCGCCGGGGACGACCAGGTCGCGGGTGCCGCCGTTGTCCCTGAGGTGCTCGAAGGACACACGGCGGGCACCGGACACCGGCGTGTAGGTCGCGTGGAGCACCCAGGCCGGGTCGTGGGCGAAGGTGTCGACCCGGTCGAAGTGGCGGATGGCGGGAGCGTCCGCGTCCCAGAGACGCAGGCCGTCCTCGGACCCGCCGGTGACGAGATCCGTTCGCCGCAGCGTGGTGACCGTCACGGTGTCCGGCTGACCGTCCAGGGCCTTCTCGGCGTCCGGGGCCGCACCGGCGGGGAGCCAGCGGGTCTCGACGAGGGCGAGATTCCCGGCCGGTGAGGTGAGGGCCCGATGACGCTCGGCGCGCCACGCGTGCCACTGCCCGACGGCGTCGGCGGCGGGCTGGTCAGCGATGGACTGGGACACGGTGGGACTCATTCACTCGGACGGGTCGCCGGCCTCACGCCGCGAGGGTCCCGCCGCGCATATGAATGGCCAAAGCAACTTCTTTATCATCCATAAGAGGATCTAATGTCAAATGCCAGAGTCACATGGTGAGACGACTCCGGTGTGATGGTTCTGACTCGGCGGTCCTCTTCCGGCGTTCCGGCCACCGCGGGCGGGGCGGAACACCGCGGGCGGGGCAGGCCTCCGACCCCGCCCGCCCCGCCCTCTCCTGCCGCCGGCTCCCGCGCCGGCCCTGGTCAGCCCAGGTCGAGGAGTTCCTCGTAGAAGCCGCCGAAGCCCCGGTCGCGGTCGACGAGGTGGATCTCCAGGATCCAGTGACAGACGCGTCCGGCGCGGTCGGGACGCCGTAGCGGGGTGTCGTTCCCCGGGGCGATGTACGACTCGATGTCGGCGCCGTCGATCTTCTCGTGCGGGAACTCGCCCACCGGATGCCCGGCGTGCCGCCCGCCGAGTTCCCAGCCGCGTCCGGTGGCCAGTCGCCCGATCTCGGCGTGCAGGCGGGCGCCGGTGATGTCCGGGTCGGCCTCGAAGGCGCGGCGCCCCGCGGCGAAGACCTCGGGCAGGTCGTCCCGCAGCCGGTGCTTCACGGGGTCGTCGCCGAGAACGAAGGTGCGGCCGAAGTCGGCCTCCCACTCCTCGAAGATCGGGCCGAAGTCCGCGAAGGCGATGTCGTCCGGGCCGATGACCCGGTCCGGGGGATTCTCCCGGTACGGATGGAGGGTGTTCGGTCCGGAGCGGACGATGCGCTTGTGCCAGTGGCGCGTCGGACCGAACAGGTCGTTCGCCAGGTCGCGGATCCGGTCGCTGACCGCTCGCTCGCCCTCGCCCGGCGCGACCAGGCCCCTCGCCTCGATCTCGGCGAAGAGCAGGGCGGCCTTGGCCTGGGCGTCCAGCAGACGTGCGGCACGGGTGGCCTCGTCGGTCACAGGTCCCCCATCGTCGTGTGTCCCGTCTCCGTGGCTCCGGTCGCCACCGGGACCGGGCCGCGCCCGTCGGACTCCCGGACGGGCAGGACCGGCGGCGTGTCACCGCTCGCGGCCCCGGACGCGTGCACGGACGTCCGCTCTCCCTCCCCGCGCGAAGGGCCTCTTTAGGACACGCTCCACGGCCGGGAACACCAGACCGAGCCCGATGAGCACCAGCAGCACCAGGCCGACGTGGCGAAGGATGTCCTCCGGCAGGCCCAGCGCGGAGATGATGGTGACGCCCAGCAGGGTGAAGAAGCTGAAGCTCGGCACCAGGCCGGCGAACACGGCGTAGGGCCTGCGATTACGCGGTGCCCGGGGTGCGGGCCGTGTCTCCAGGAGGACGTCGCCGCCCCCGGACGTGTCAGGGGCGCCGGCCCTGTCGCCGCCTTCCGCGGACGCGACCGGGGCGGCTGCGCCCGGCGGCCTGAGTGCTGTCGGCGGCGGGACCCCCGGCCAGGAACACCACGGGGAGCACCGGGAGGATGCGGGGAGACACCGCGGTGATCAATCCGCCGAGCAGTCCGATCAGAACCAGGGTGATCACGCGATGTGGCCTCCGAAGCGCGGTCCGGGCCCCTCGGCCCGCTCGCTCCTGGTACGAAGCCGCTCACCCGCGCGGATCGGTCCGGCGGCCCCGTCGATCTCCCAGCTGCCTGCCGATCTCCCCTCTCCGGCTCTCATCCACGAGGCATACACGGCTCCCGCCCTCGCACACGACGACGCGATCCGCAGGTCCGGGCGCCTCAGCAGGTGCGGACGGCGCGCGCCAGGAAGTGCGTGGCGGCGTCCTCGTACCGGTCCAGCTGCCAGCCGCTGCCGTCCAGCGCGGGCCGCAGGTTCGGCTCGCCCAGCGGGTCGTCGGGGCTCAGCGGGCGGCCGTGACGGCGAGCCCGTTCGGCGCGCCCGGAGGGATGGAACAGGAGCAGCGCGCCGCCCGGCGCGGTGACCCTCGCCCATTCACGCAGGGCGGCCGTCAGGTCGGGGAGGTGGTCGAGCAGTCCGGCGGTGAAGATCCCGTCCACCGCGCCGGGCGGCAGCGGCAGACGGTGACAGTCGGCGAGCAGCAGGCGGGCATGGCCGGCGCGGCCCTCGCGCGCGGCGGTCACGAGCATCGCCGAGGTGACGTCCACGCCGAGCACCGCACCCTTGTCGCCCACCGCCGCGCGCAGGGCCGGCAGGGCACGTCCGGTGCCGCAGCCCAGGTCCAGGACCGTCTGCCCCGGGCTCAGTCCCAGACGGGCGACGGCCGCCTCGTATCGCGGCCCGTCGGCGGCGAAGCGTGTCTCCCAGGCGGCGGCCCTCGGAGTGAAGAAGGTCCGGGTCGCGGTGCGTTCGGCCCGCGCGGCCACCAGGGCCGCGAACCTCCCGAACACCCGGTCCCGGTGCGGAGCCAGTGCGGCGAGTTCGACCGGCGCGGCCTCCCGCAGCCCCGGAGCGGCGGCGGCCTCCTCCGGGAACGCCGACACGAACGCGGCCACGGCCGCCTCGTCCGCCTCCAGGTGGAACTGGAGCCCCCAGGCGGCTCCCCCTACCCGGAAGGCCTGCGCCGGATACCGCTCGCAGGACGCCAACGGCACTGTCCCGGGCGGAAGTTCCACGGTGTCGGCGTGCCAGTGGAGTACACGCAGCCGTTCGGGCGTACCCGTGAACAGCGGATCCCTGGCCGCCGCCGGACGCGTCCGCACCTCGCCCCAGCCCACCTGTGCCCCGGTCCCCGTACGGGCGGTGCCGCCCGCCGCCACCGCCAGCAGCTGCGCGCCGAGGCACACCCCGAGCACCGGCACCTCCGCGGCCAGCGCCGCGCGCAGCAGGTCGAGTTCGGCGGTCCGGGTGGGAAAGCCGGCGTCGCTGTACGCGGCCATCGGGCCGCCCATCACCACGAGCGCCTCGACTCCGGCCAGGTTCTCGGGCAACGGGTCCCCCGCCCACACCCGGCAGGGCCGCATCCGCAGCCCCGCGGCGGCCAGGGCCTCGCCCACCGCGTACGGGCCCTCCTCCCGCAGGTGCTGCACCACCAGTACGCCCACAGCCTCGCCCCCTCAGTCGGCAGATACAACCCTGACCAGGGTGATTACATCGTAGGTGCAAGTCAATGCGCGTATGTCGGTTCGCATTCGCTGTTCGATCGAGGGCCGCGTCCCGTGCGCTCCGCTGAGCGCGTGACACTGGGTCGCTCCCTCCGGCGAACGCTCCGGGCCCGCGGATCGTGGCGGGGTCAGCCCAGGTAGATGTCCTTGTGCGCGGCCACGAACGCCTCGACCGACTGGGCCGGCCTCCCCGTCAGACGTTCGACGTCGCCGGAGGTCCGGTCGTAGCGGTTCTCGTGGTGCAGCCGGGCCATGGTGGCGATGTGCTGCTCGGTGTGCGGCGGCAGGCCCGCCCGCGCGAGCACCTCGCTCCGCCACCGGTCCAGCGGCACGTCGACGTAGGACACCTGACGCCCGAGGGCTCGCGAGAACTCCTCGGCCATCTCGGTCATGTCGACCGAGCGGGGGCCGGTCAGCTCGTAGACATGGCCGATGTGCGGAGCCGGATCGAGAAGGACCGCGGCGACGGATCGGGCGACGTCGTCGACGGCGACGGGCGAGGTGCGCCCCGTGCCGAAGGGCAGCGCGATGGTGCCGTTCTCCCGGATGGACCGTGCCGCCAGCGTGGTGAAGAGAGGGTTGTCCAGGAACGACGTGGGGCGGATGTGCACCACCGGCAGACCCGACCAGTTCAGCACCTGCTCGCCCAGCCAGTGCAGCCGCTGCTGGTTCGACTCCGCGGTGCTGGTCGCGGTCATCTGCGACACCGTCATCTGGGACATGCCGACCAGTACGTCCAGCTCCGCGCAGTCGCGGGCCACGGTGGCCACCACGGTCGTCGCCAGCAGGTGGTCCGGTGACACGGGCATCGCGAAGTACATCCTCCCGACCCCCCGCAGCGCGGCGGCGACGCTCTCCGGCCTGGTCAGATCGCCGACGACGACCTCGGCTCCGAGCGCGCGCAGCCCGGCCGCGCGATCGTCGTCGTGGCGGACCAGTACGCGGACGGGCGTGTCCTGGGCGCGCAGCGATTCGAGGACCGTGCGGCCCACGTCACCGGCGTTGGCGATGAGGACAAGGTCGTCGGTGGTCATCGGTCGGCCTCCTGCTGAATCGGTGAGCGGGCGCGTAGGTGAGTGGGCGCGTAGGTGAGTGGGGTGAGTGGGCGAGCCGGTCCGGGGCGGGGGCCCGGTTCCCCTTCCTCCCCAATCTAGGGAGGCCCGCGGGGCCTCGCTTGTCGGCCGGAAGGCCGCGCTCCCGCCTGCTCCCGCGCGGGCGCCCGTCGCCCCGGGGTTCGGGGTGCGGCGCGGGAGGCGCGGCCGTGACCGGCGTGCCGGTGGTCAGGCGGCGCTTTCGGCGCGCCGTCGCCTCAGACGGGGGCGCAGAGCGAGCAGGAGCGCCGCGACGCAGGCCCACAGCGCGAGCGTGATCACGGGGCCCGCGGCATGCGCTCCGCCGAAATAGCTCAGATCGGTGACGGCTCGGACGGCGGCGCCGGGGGGCAGGAGCGCGGAGACGGCCCGGGCCGCGGTGGGCAGCAGATCGGGCCCGATGGTGGCACCGCTGGTGGCGTTGCCGACGGTGAGGAGCAGGAGGGTGGCGACGGGGACTCCCACAGGACCGAGGTAGGTGCCCAGCAGTTTGGTGGTGAAGGCCGCCGCGGCGGCCAGCAGGGTGAGGGTCAGGACCAGCGGAACGACCGGGGCGGGAACCGCCCCCAGCGTGGGGCCCGCGATGATCGCGGCGAGCGTGCCGATGGCCAGGGAGGCCCCGGCCAGCAGCCAGAACCGGTGGCGCAGGTGCAAAAGGCCCGCCAGTCCGAGCGCGTTCGAGCCGAGGACGAAGCCGGCCAGGGTCACGCCGAACGCCATGTAGAAGCCGGCCAGTCCCCTGGTGTCGAAGTGGGCGAGAGGCACGACGTCCTCGGTGGTGACGTGCTTGCCCGCGCCGTGGGCGTAGGCGCCCACGAGCGTCTTCACGGCCGATGTCGTGGACGTACCGTCGGCCCCCGCGATCTCCAGGCGCAGCCCGTGCGGGCCGTCCGCGCTCAGCGCCGCGACGACGTCGTGGCCCTCCACCGCGTGGCGCGCGGCACCGGCGTCGGCGGCCGGGCGCACCTCGACGGTGTCGCCGAGGGCCTGGTGTATCGCTCCCGGCAGGACAGGCGCGGCTACGGCGATCGGCACCCGATGGGGCTGGGGATCACGCTGCAGGCCGACGTAGCAGGAGATGAAGGCCGCCACGACGACCAGGGAGATCACGGCCGGCTGGAGCCAGACCCTCACCGGCGGCCGGGGGCGGACGGAGCGGGGGGACGGCTCGGCCACTGCTGAAGCCAGCCGCTCAGGCTCGGGCGCGGCTCCGACGGGGGATTCCATGGCGGGGCTTTCTGGGAAGGGGACGGCGCGGTAACGGACCGGGCGGGACAGACACGCCGCACCGATCATTAGGAGCATATGCTCGCATTTGCTGAACGGCAAGCCCGCACCCCTGGCCCGGCCTCACCCGGGACCCCCGGAACGCCGGGCCGGCCATGGAAAGGAGCATGAGCTCGTACGATGGACGGGGAGCTCAGGAGGAGACCATGACCCCTACGTCGACGAGCGGCGCCGACCGGTGCAACAACCTGGCGCTGCGCAAGGCTGCCCGCTACCTGGGGGCGACGTACGACAGGGCCCTGGCCCCCGTCGGTCTCCGCGGCACGCAGTTCAGCATCCTGCAGAGGCTGGGCGCGCACGGCGAGATGACGATCTCCACCCTTGCCGACACGATCGCCATGGACCGTACGACGATGGCCTCGAACCTCAAGCCGCTCGCGCGGGAGGGCCTGGTGACCGTCGAGCCGTCGGCGACCGACCGCCGCGCCCGGGTCGCCGCCATCACACCGGACGGCCGTTCCCGGCTGCAGGCGGCGCTCCCCCTGTGGAATGCCGTACAAGTGCGGTTCGAGGAGAGCTTCGGCACCGACGAGGCGGCCCGGCTGCGCACGTCCCTCACAGCCGTGCTCGACACCGGCTTCCAGCCCTGGGCCGAATAGCACACCGGGCCGCCGACGCGCCCGAGACCGGCTCCGCCCGCCGGTTCCCCACGGCGGCGGCCACGCGCAGGCCCTCGACCGGGTCGTCCGCCGCATGGGCGAAACCCCGTTCGTCGACGACTCCCTGACGGATGATCAGAAGACGGCGCGCGATGCGGCACGGACGGTGGAGCGCGATTCCTCCCGCTCGAACAGACGCTTCCACCACTCGGTCGAGCGCGTTCGGCGCGACGGCGGCTCGCCCAACTCCCTTACCCACGGCCCGTGGCGGACGGCACGCCGACGGACGGGTCAATCAGGGCGTACGACGGGGGCGATCGCGTTGGGTGGCCGAGCAACGCACACCACTTCGAAGGGATGCATCCATGCGCATCGGAACCGCCCTCGCCGTCCCCGCCGTCGCTGCCGTCGCCCTGCTCGGCCCGGCCGGGACCGCCGCCGCGGACGGTGACGCCGGTAACGGCAACGGCGACGGCAACACCGCGACACAGACCGTCACGGGGAACAGCATCGCCGGTGTGGACTTCCCCGGCCACGCGTTCAATGTCGGCAACACCGGCCTGGAGCAGTCCCCGGTCACGATCACGTTCGCCCGCATCGGCTAGGTCCGGACAGGGCGCGGGTCATGCCGAGGGCCGGTGCGTGCCCACGCACGCACCGGCCCGCCGAGCACGGGTGGCGCTCAACCCCTTGCCGTCCTCCGACGGCGTCAGCGACGAACGCGCGCGCCAGGGGCTCAGTGACCCTGGCCGTTGTGACCACCGGGGCCCTGGTGACCCTGGCCGTTGTGACCACCGGGGCCCTGGTGACCCTGGCCGTTGTGACCACCCGGAGCCTGGTGACCCTGGCCGTTGTGACCGCCCGGACCCTGGTGACCGTGACCGTTGTGACCGCCCGGACCCTGGTGACCGTGACCGTTGTGACCGCCCGGACCCTGGTGACCGTGACCGTTGTGACCACCGGGACCCTGGTGACCATGACCGTGGTGACCACCCGGAGCGCCGTGGCCCCGGCCACCGTGACCGCGGCCCCATGTCACCGCGTCGATCACACGATGACGGTCGTTGCGGAGCGTCGCGGTGTCGGCGCGGTTGTCCCACGCGTAGTAGCGACGGTCCTGGTAGACGTCCCGGCCCGCGTCACGCCCGACTCCCGTGTGCACCCGCACCGTCGCACCGCCACCCAGACGCAGGTGGAACTCGTACGCACGGCCGTCACGACCCGACAGCGTCCACCCGTTCAGATTGACGCCCGAACGGCCCGTGTTCGTCACCTCCACCCACTCGTTGTTCAGCGAGGCGTTGCTCCCCGAGTCCCAGCCCGGAGAGTCGTACTGCACCCGGCTGATCTCCACCTGCGCACGATGCGGGAACCGCCCCTGGTCCGCCGACGCCGGCAGCGCCGCGACACCCACCACCACACCGGCAGCCACCGCGGCCGCAGCAGCGCGACGAACCATCACAGACCGTGAAACAGACACGAACGCCCCCTAGAGGGAACAGGCGGACAACACAAAAGAATCCGCGAGTTGAGCCTCGGCCCGCTGGCCGAGAGCCACACTCTCCCGCCCGACCACGCCACCGGAGTCCGCCACCCGCACAGCATTACCGATCAACAACAAGGCCGTGATCCTCGCCTGCACTCTGCACGTATCCCCCACATCGCGAAATTGACGCCATAATCCGCTAAAACACTGGACGCCACCACAAACGCCACCCCTCACGCCACCCCACCCGTCACCCGAAAGTGAGTAACACCCCCATCCCGTCCCGACCCGGGGGCCGGGACCGACGGCGACGGCGACGGCGACGGCGACGGCGACGGCCCACGGTGCAACCGTCCACGCAATGACGGACTTTGGTATGGACCTTCACGCGATCGGTCGCTAACCTCGGCGTCGCACGTCTCTGAGAGCGCTCTCAGCATGCCCTTCCGCTCCACTCCCCCATGACGGAACGACGAAAGGCAACTCCCTTGAGACGCACAACAGTTCTCCGCGCCGGCCTCTCCGCCGCACTGTTCCTGACCACCGTGGCCGCCGGCCTCAGCACCCAGGCATCGGCCTCCGACACCCCCGCGAACGCGTCCCCCTCCGCGTCCGAAGCCCCGGCGTCGTCGGCTCTGATCACCGCCATGCAAAGGGACTTGGGCCTGTCCAAGGACGACGCCACCGCACGGCTCAAGGCCGAGGCGACGGCCCGGACGGTGGACCGCGCGGCCAGGCGTGCCGCGGGCGACGCGTACGGCGGATCGTGGTTCGAGGCGGGGACCGGGAAGCTCACCGTCGCCGTCGCCGACGGCTCACGGCAGAAGGCCGTCGAGGCGACGGGCGCCGAGGTCGCGCTCGTCCGGCACGACGAGCGGCAGCTCGACGCGACCCTGAAGCGCATCGACTCCCTCGACGCGCCGT
The DNA here is from genome assembly GCF_009498275.1 of Streptomyces fagopyri. Taxonomy (NCBI): domain Bacteria; kingdom Bacillati; phylum Actinomycetota; class Actinomycetes; order Kitasatosporales; family Streptomycetaceae; genus Streptomyces; species Streptomyces fagopyri. The sequence goes on from NZ_CP045643.1 coordinate 1,037,478, forward strand.
CCGGTGTGGGCAGTTGGCACGTGGACGCCAAGAGCAACTCGGTCGTCGTGGGCGTGGTCGCCGCGCACCAGGATGACAACGATGTCCGCGCGTTCCTGGACCGGGCCCGCCGCAGCGGTCCGGTGACTGTCGCGACGACGCCGCGGGCACCGCGTACCTTCGCCGCGGGGACGGTGGGCGGCGACCCCTATTACACGGGTAACGTCCGTTGTTCCATAGGCTTCTCGGTGTACGGCGGATTCGTCACCGCCGGCCACTGCGCGCAGCCGGGAGCCGGTGTCAGCGGCTGGGACGGCAGCTACATCGGCAACTTCCAGGGATCGTCCTTCCCCGACAACGACTACGCCTGGGTCAACGTGGGCAGCGGCTGGTGGACCGTGCCCGTCGTGCTGGGCTGGGGAACCGTCTCCGACCAGCTCGTCCGCGGTTCGGCGGAGGCCCCCGTCGGCGCCTCCATCTGCCGCTCGGGGTCCACTTCGCACTGGCACTGCGGGACCGTGCTGGCGAAGAACGAGACCGTCAACTACAGCCAGGGCGCAGTCCACCAGATGACGAAGACCAGTGTCTGCGCCGAACCCGGCGACTCCGGCGGCTCGTTCATCAGCGGCGACCAGGCCCAGGGCGTCACCTCCGGCGGCTGGGGCAACTGCGCCGGCGGCGGTGAGACCTGGTATCAGCCGGTCAACGAGATCCTCAGCCGGTACGGGCTCACGCTCCACACGGCCTGACCCGCACCGGCGCACCTCACACCGTGCCGGTCACACCGTCCCGGCGCGTGATCCGGCCCCCGGCGCGGTGTGGGGCGACCGTCGGCCACCGAGCCGCACGGCATGCAGTACGGTGTTCAACGGTCAAGGAGGTCATTCTCGGGGAGGGCGCTGTGTCGCTTGAGGCGGCAGGGGTCTCGGTGACCGAGGAGTTCGTCTACCGGCACCTGGTGACGACGGGCCGGTCCTCGGCCCAGGACGTCGCCGAACGCACCGGACTGAGCTTCGCGGAGGCCGAGCAGGCGCTCGGCGCGCTGTCGGCCAAAGGCATGGCCAGCCACACGGACGTGCTCCCCCGCCACTTCCATGCCACTCCGCCCGACGTGGCGCTGATGCCGCGGCTGAAGCGGAACGCCGACGCGTTGGACCTCGCCAGGGCGGAGGCCACCAGCCTGTTGCAGGCCTACCGCGACACGATGCGCAGGCAGGACGCCAGCGAGCTGATCGAGGTGATCATCGGGGCCGAGGCCCTGCGCCAGCATCTGCGCCACATCCAGGCGAGTGTGCAGGACGAGATGCTCTGGTTCTGCAAGGCCCAGTACGTGGCGATGCCCTCGGGCAGCAACAGTTCGGAGTTCGAGGCGCTGGCGCGGGGTGTGCGCTACCGGGTCCTGTACGAGAAGGCCTTCTTCGACGACACGGGCGCCGTGGACAACGTGGTGGCGGGCGTGCGGGCCGGGGAGGTCGCGCGCGCGGTTCCCCATCTGCCGCTGCGTCTGGCGGTCGCGGACCGTGCCATCGCGGTCTGCCCGCTCGTGCCCGGCGGCCCGCAGGGCAGTCCCGACGAGCCGACCGCGGCGCTGGTGCGGGACAGCAACCTGCTGGCCGCTCTCATCGCGCTGTTCGAACGGTACTGGGAGGACGCCGTCCCCCTGGACGTCGACGACTCGGGCGCGGTCGCCGGTACCGACGGGGTCGGCTCGGGCGACCAGCTCTCGGCCACGGACCGGCGGCTGCTGTCCCTCCTCGTGGCCGGTGTCGCCGACAAGGCGATCGCCACGCAGATGGGCCTGAGCCGCCGCACCGTGCAGCGTCACATCCAGCACATGATGGAACTCGCCGGCGCGGCCACCCGGATGCAGCTCGCCTGGCAGGCCGCACGCCGGGGATGGCTCTGAGGAACCCGGGGAGCCGGGCCGTACGGCACCTGGCCACCTGGCCTCCTCGGCCGGATGCCGCCACGGCCGCCCGGCGGGGAACGGCCCGTCAGCCGACGCCTCGGCCGTGTCCTTCCCAGTACGTCTCGCGCAGTTTGTACTTCTGGAGTTTGCCGGTCGCCGTCCGGGCCAGCTCGTCCCGGAACTCGACGGACGTCGGCGCCTTGAAGCCGGCGAGACGCTCCTTGCAGTACCGGACCAGCTCGTCCTGCGTCACCTCGGTGCCGGGTGCGAGGACGACCAGCGCCTTGACCGTCTCGCCCCACTTCTCGTGCGGAACGCCGATCACCGCGACCTCGGCGACCGCGGGATGGCTGAACAGCACGTCCTCCACCTCGATCGACGACACGTTCTCGCCGCCGGTGATGATCACGTCCTTCTTCCGGTCGCTGATGGTCAGGTGGCCGTACTCGCCGACCGATCCGCCGTCGCCGGTGTGGAACCAGCCGTCGGACAACGCCCGGGCGGTCTCCTCGGGCTGGTCCCAGTAGCCCTCCAGGACCACGTTCGAGCGCGCGAGGATCTCGCCCTCGTCGTCCGTGCGCAGGGTCACGCCGAGCGCGGGAGCACCGGCCCGGACCAGGTGCTCCGCGCGCGCCTGGGTGTCCAGGCCGTCCCACTCGGCGCGGGTGCGGTTGACCGTGAGCAGGGGGGAGGTCTCGGTGAGACCGTAGATCTGGATGAACTCCCAGCCCAGTTCGGATTCGACGCGGGCGACGGTCCGGGTGGGCGGGGGAGCGCCCGCGACGATGATCCGTACCCGGTCGCGGCCGGGGATCTCGCCCTCCCAGGAACGGGCCGCGTCGAGCACCGCGTTGACGACCGCGGGGGCCGCGCACATGACCGTCACGCCGTGCTCGGCCACCCGGCGCAGGATCTCGGCACCGTCGACCCTGCGCAGGACGATCTGCCGTACGCCCAGTGCCGACATCGCGAACGGCATGCCCCAGCCGTTGGCGTGGAACATGGGCAGCGTGTGCAGGTACACGTCCCGGTCCGTGACGCCCGCGTGCAGGGCGAAGGTCACCGCGTTCACCCAGATGTTGCGGTGGGTGATCTGTACGCCCTTGGGGCGGGCCGTCGTGCCGCTGGTGTAGTTGATGGTCGCGGTGGCGTTCTCGTCCGGCTGCCAGGGCGCCGGTTCTGCGCCGAACCGGTACAGCTCCGCGTCACTGGCGGCCCCCATGGTGAACCGGTGCTTGCAGGGGATTCCGGTCAGCCGGTCCGTCAGTTCCGGGTCGACGAGGACGACGCTCGCCCCCGAGTGGTCGACGATGTAGTTCACCTCGTCCGCGGTCAGCCGGAAGTTGACCGGCACCAGCACGCGCCCGTGACCGCTGACGCCGAAGAAGGCGGTGAGCAGCCGTGCGCTGTTCGGGGAGACCACCGCCACCCGCGCGCCGTGCGGTACGCCGAGCGCGTCGAGTCCGGCGGCCTGGGCACGCGCCAGCTCGCCGATCCGCCGGTAGGTCAGCCCGTCCCAGGGCTCGGCCGGCTGCTCCGGCTCGTCGACGACGCCGATCCGGTCGGCGTACACGGTCGTGGCGCGGTCCAGAAAATCACGGGCCCCGAACGGGACGATCATCATGGCCTCCCGATGCTCAGAAGATGTGCGGCTTCCATCCGGCCATGACACGGCCGTCCGGACAACCCCATGAGACCCGCATTGATGTCAGCGACGCGCGAACGCGGCCCGAGGCCCGAGGCCCGATCTCTTGTCACCGTTCGCGGTGGACTTCTCGGTGTTCCCGCTCGGATCGGTCAACGGCGCACCCGACAGCGCAGATGAAGCACCCGGTTGCCCTGAATCACGACGTCAGGATCCTCCAGCAGGTGCTGCGCGTGGACCGACCCGAAGTAGCGCTTGCCGGACCCGAACACGACGGGTACGACGTCCATGCGCACCTCGTCGATCAGACCCGCGGCGAGCACCTGGCCACCGACGTCGCCGGCGGCGACCTCGACGATGCGGTCACCCGCGAGCTCCCGCGCCCTGGCCACGGCCGCCTCGACGCCGTCGACGAAGTGAAACGGCGCCTCGGGGTCCCAGCCCTCGGGCATCGGCCGGTGCGACACGACGACCACGTGGTCGATACCGCCCGGAGGCTTCCCGTCCCAGCCGTCCGTCATGTCGAAGACGTGGCGGCCGACGATCGTCACTCCGATCTGGTCCCAGTACGGCCGGGTGTAGTCGTAGGACGTCTGCGACACCTTCACCACGCCGCTCTCGTCCAACGGGACGTCACCGCTGGACAACCAGTCGAACAGCGGTCCGGGCTGGTCGTTCTCGTCCGCGATGAAGCCGTCCACCGATACCGAGCTGTACATGACCACGTTGCCCACGGGGCTCTCCTCTGCTTCGGGATGCCCCAAATTAGCGTGTCGTGAGCTGTCGCTCCGGTAAGAAATCAATCGTCCGGCCGGCCTCAGCCGCAAGATCACTTCGTGGTCCGGAAGAGCGCGCCGACGACGACCGACCCGCGGACGGTCTCCCCGGGGCGAGGCCCTCCCGGCGACCGTCGGCCCGGTCCCGGCGGGGCGGCGCCGCGGCCCCGACGAGCCTTCGCCGAGGCCGTCCGACGCTCCGCTCACCAGCAAAGGAGGCCCGCCCGCGGACCGTAACCGCATCGGTAGCCGAACTGCTTCCCGATTCCGGCACAGTGGTCCCCGGTCTGGGCTAGATTCGGGAATCCTCGGCACAGGCGCCTCTCTGTGAGGCCATGGCGAGGAGAATTCTGGAGCGGGGATGCACGCGTTCGAACTTCCTCCACCGGCCGGCACCGTCATGCAGGGGGGACTCGCCGACAGTCTCTTCGAAACGGCGCGGCGTGAACCGGCACTCGCCCAGGTGGCGCGCCGTCTCGACGGGCCTTCGGGTCCCTGGGTATCGATCACCGCGGCCGAGCTGTGGGACGAGGTCCTGGACGTCGCCAGGGGGTTGGTCGCCTCCGGGATACGCCCGGGCAACCGCGTGGCCATCATGGCGCGCACACGCTACGAGTGGACCGTGCTCAGCTACGCGCTGTGGACGGTGGGCGCCGAACTCGTCCCGATCTACCCGACCTCGTCGCACGAGCAGGTCGCGTGGATCCTGCAGGACGCGGCCTGCGTCGCCGTGGTCGTCGAGGACGAACAGGGCATCATGACGGTCGGCTCGGCGTGCGCGTCGCTCCCGGCGCTGCGCCACGTCTGGCAGTTGGACACCGGGGCCCTGTCGCAGCTCGCCGAGCGCGGCCGGGTGATCCCGCCGACGACGGTCGACTCGCTCCGCCGGATCGTGCTGCCCGACTCGACCGCGGTCATCGCGTACACCTCCGGCACGACGGGGAACCCGAGGGGCTGCGCCCTGACCCACCGCAGTCTGGCCAGCCCCGTCGACACGCTGCTCGCGGGCTGGAGACACACGGCCGCGCCGCCCGGTGAACAGCCCGTCATCCTCGCCTTCCTGCCCTTCTCCCACGTGTACGGCCTGATGATCCAGGGGCTGTGTCTGCGGGGCGGAATCCTGCTGGGACACGAGCCCGACCTGAGCGAGGAGTCGCTCTCCACGGCGCTCCTCTCCTTCCGTCCCACCTTCCTCTACGCCGTCCCGTTCGTCTTCGAGAAGATCTACAAGAACTTCGTGCGGACGGCGCAACAGAGCGGCCGCGGTGCCCTGTTCGAGCGCGCCGTCCAGACCGCCAAGGACTTCGCCGCAGCCGGCGAGCGCCAGCGGCTGGGCACCGGGCCCGGTCCCGGCTTCGACCTGCGCCTGCAGCACGCCCTGTACGAGAAGACCGTCTACCGGAAGCTGCGCGCCACCCTGGGCGGGCGGGTGTGCGGGGCGGTGTCGGGCGGTTCGCCCCTCAACCGGGAACTCGCCCTGTTCTACGCGGGCATCGGGATCCTCGTCCACGACGGCTACGGGCTGACCGAGACGAGCGGCGGCATCACCGCGCAGCCGGTGGGCCGGGCGAAGTTCGGAACCGTCGGGCAGGCGCTGCCGGGGACGGACATCCGGGTGGCCGACGACGGGGAGATCCTGGTCTGGGGGCCCTCGGTGTTCCAGGGGTACATCAACGACGAGCCCGCCACCTACGCGTCGTTCCAGGACGGCTGGCTGGCGACGGGCGACATAGGCCGCCTCGACACCGAGCGGTATCTCACCATCACCGGGCGCAAGAAGGACATCATCATCACGAGCGGCGGCAAGAGCGTGGCTCCCGCCGCCCTGGAAGAGCGTCTGCGCGTCCATCCGTTGATCCACCAGGCGGTGATCGTGGGCGACAACCGGCCCTGTGTGGGCGCCCTCATCACCCTGGACCCCGATTTCCTCGCCCACTGGCGCGGCACGTGGACCAAGGGCGAGACGGCGGCACCCCGCGACGCCAGGGAGGAGAACGAGCTGCGCGAGGAGGTCAGGCGCGCCGTGGCCTCGGCCAACAGCACCGTGTCCCCCACGGAGTCCATCCGGGTGTTCCGTGTCCTTCCGGAACCCTTCGACCTGGCCAACGGGTTGTTGACCCCTTCGATGAAGTTGCGTCGGGACGCCATCTCACAGCGGTTCGCCGCCGAGATCGACGCCATGTACCAGACGTCCTCGCGGCTGCCGCGGGAGTACACGCCGAACGAGCCGTCCGTCTGGGACGACTCGGACAACGTGTTCCGCTGAGGCGGCAGCACGCGACATCACCGTCGCCGCGGCCCTGGCGACGACACCCGATGCCGCCCGGGACCGCGGCGCCCTGTACGAGGCCCGCGCTCCCGAGCTCCCCGGCTCCCGAGCTCCCGGTGAGAAGCCCGGTGACGCCGGGCCGGTGGCACCGGTCCCCGCGGTTCGCCGGTCAGCACCGCGGTGAAGACCGGCTCCGGTGTGTCCTCGGTCCTCGGTGGAGGACCTCGTCGGGCACACCGGGGCGGAGCCGCACCCGACGTGCGCCGTCGATGACCCGGCACTCCCCGCCGACAGCGTCCGGAGGCTCCGTGTCACGGACGGCACCGCCGGCGTCCTCACTCTCGGCCCCGGCCGCCCTGACCGCCCCGGCCGCCCCGACCGCTGGGACCCGCCCCTCCGCCCCGTCTCCCCGTCTTCCGATCCCCGTGCTCGCGATGCTCGTACTTCCGATCTCCGGGCTTCCGATCCCCGCGCGTGCGATGCTCCGGCCTCCGAGGCCCGTGCTCGTGATGCTCACGCTTCCGAGGCCCGTGCTCGCGCCGCGTGCGCCGCGCGGGACGTAGGTGCGTCCCGCGAGCGCCCTCAGGGGCGTGACCCGGATTCCGGCCCCCGACATCCTGGTGGTGTTCATGGGACCACAGTGCTCCCGGGACGGCTGAGCAGCCAGATCCCTGCTGTGCGCAGGAACGCGGATCCTGGTACCCGCAGCACCACCCTGAGCGGGTCAGCGGTCGTCCTCCGGGTCGGCCGGCGGGACGCTGCCGGGAAGGCGGAGGGTGAACACCGAGCCGCTCCCGACCTCACTCGTCACGGTGACGGTACCCCCGTGCGCGGTGACGAGCTGGCGGACGATGGACAGGCCGAGCCCGCTGCCGCCGGTGCGCCGGCTGCGCGACTTCTCCGCCCGCCAGAACCGGTCGAAGACGCTGGGCAGATCCTCCGGCGCGATGCCGCTCCCGGTGTCGGTCACGTCGAGGACCACCTCGCCCTCCACCCGCCGGGCCGAGAGGGTGACCGTGCCGCCCCGCGGGGTGTGGCGTACCGCGTTGGACACCAGGTTCCCGAGCGCCTGCCGCATCCGCACCGGGTCGGCGTCGAACCACGGCGTGCCGTCCACGGTCGTCAGCAGACCGACGCCTGCCGCCCCGGCCCCCACCCGGTGCGCCGCGGCGACCTGTTCGACCAGTTCGTCGGCGCGGACCGCCTCCGGGTGCAGCGCGAGGGCGCCCGCGTCGGCCGCCGCGAGGTCCTGGAGGTCGTCGATGACCCGCTGGAGGAGCATCGCCTCCTCCAGCAGGGAGGCGAGCAGCTCCGGGTCGGGAGCGACGATGCCGTCCCGGGTCACCTCCAGCCAGCCCCGGATGTTGGTGAGCGGGGTGCGCAGCTCATGGGCGATGTCGCTGACCATCGCCTTGCGCTGGGCCTCCAGCCGTTCACGGCGCTCGGTCAGCTCGTTGAACGCCATGGCGAGGATGCCCGTCTCGTCCCGGGTGGTGACCGGTACGCGCGCGTGCGCCTCGGGCGGCTGCTGGGCGGCCTGGGTCAGCGCGCGCAGCGGACGTACGAGTCGGGTCGCGACCAGCGCGGTCACGGCCACGGTGAGGGCGAGGACGAGACCGGTGACGGCGACGACCTTGGCCTTGTTGGCGGGTGACATGTCGAAGTGCGGTACGGCCGTGTCGCCGGTGCCGAGGAACAGTTCGGCGACCGGGGCGACCGTGGGGTCGAGTTGTTCGCGGCGCGCCTCGGTGACGCACTCCTTGCCCTTGCTCTCGCGCGCCGCGTCCTGACCGCCTTGCGCCGTCTTGCTGAAGGCGAAGCCCGGCTCCGTGGTCCGGTCGGTGACACCGAACTCGATGAACGCGGTGGGGCCCACGTGCTCTCGGTCCAGGCACGGCCGGGCGATCCTCGTCAGTTCGTCCAGCGCGGTCTGCTCGGTGCGCGTGGGGGTGTTGAGCCGTCCGTCGGCGCACTCGTTCGGCACGTTCGCGTTGCCGTCCACCCCGTTCGCGTCGATCAGGACGGGGCGGCCGCTCGGCGTCGTCGTGACGGTGGTCACGATGCCGTTGCGCCGGAAGCACTTCTGCCGTTCCGTGGCCAGGACCCGCAGCCGCGCGCGTTCCTTCGAGGTCAGCCGGTAGGGGCCCACCGCGCGGGGGTCGATGCCGCTGAGCTGCGCTCCGGGCTCGGTGTAGGTGTCGGTGTGCAGGGGGTCGACCGTGGCCGCGGCCCCCTGCGGCAGGGCGGTGCCGCGGGCCGCGGAGTCGGCGATCGGCGTACGGTCCGGCGCCGTCAGCGCGACGCGGCGTCCCGTTCTGCCCGACAGCTCGCGCAGCGTGCCCCCGACACCGGACCAGTCGGCGTGCGTCGCGGCGTACCCGCTGAGCTGCCGGAGGATCTCCGTGTCGTCGGCGAGCGCCTGGTTCTGCTCCTCCTGGATGGCGCGGGTCGTGGTCTGCACCGCGAGCCACGCGGTCGCCGCCACCGAGCACAGGGCGATCAGCACCGAGGTGATCATCAGGCGTACGAGCAGGCTCTTGCGCAGCGGTATGCCGGACCTCATCCGCGGTCACCGCTGAGCTTGTACCCGACGCCGAACACCGTCAGCAGCCGCACGGGCCGGCGCGGATCCGGTTCGATCTTCCTGCGCAGGTTCATGATGTGCACGTCGATGGCCCGCTCGGTGGAGGCCCGGTCGCTGCCGCGGGTGCAGTTCAGCAACTGTCTCCGGGAGAAGACCCGTTCGGGTTCGGCGGTCATGGCGCGCAGGATCTCGTACTCGCCCGGCGTGCACTCCACGCGCGCGCCGTCGCAGTACACCTCGTGCCGTACCGGGTCCACGGCGATGCCGGCGGCGCGTACGACCCGGTCCTGTTCGGTGGCCGCGCGCCCGCTGCGCCGCAGGACCGTGCGGATCCGGGCCATCAGTTCGCGGGGGCTGTAGGGCTTGGTCATGTAGTCGTCCGCGCCGAGTTCCAGGCCGAGCAGGACGTCGTCCTCGGTGGAGCGGGCGGTGAGCATGAGGACCGGTATGTCGCCGTCCCCGCGCAGCACCCTGCACACCCCGAAGCCGTCGATCACCGGGAGCATCAGGTCCAGGACCACGAGGTCGGGTCTGACGCGCCGGACCTCTTCGAGGGCGGCCCCGCCGTCGTGGACCACGGTCGCGGTGTGTCCCTCCCGCAGCAGCGAACGGCGGATGAGCTCCGCCTGCTTCTCGTCATCCTCCGCGACCAGCACATGTGCGCACACCCCGCCGATGGTAGGCGCCGGCGGCCGGGAACGGTGCAGGTGGGAGACGCTTCCCACACGCTGACAACTTCCTGATATCCGTGTGCGGGTCCGGCCGGTGCGCTGGACTGGCGCCTTCCCGTGCCGGCCGCCGCGGCGTCCGCCCCGGCCCTGCGCTGCCCTGCCCTGCCCTTCGCCGAGCCCGGTCGTGAGGTGCGGCCGAAGTTGCCCTGCGGCGAGGCTCGCGTCGCCTGACCGCTCGCCTCCCGCCGCCGCCCTCGACGCGGTGGGCGGTGTGCGCCAAGCGTGCGTGCGCACCCGCCGCGTCGCGGTCCCGGACCCACCCTCGCGGCGTCGCGCCGGTGAAGCCCGGGACGCGGCGCGGCCGGTTGCCCGGCGCCGGTTCAGGAGGCGGTGCGCGCCGTTCCACCGCCTCCGGTGGCGATGCCGCCCCGCGGTCGGAGGGCGGGGAAGGGACGTGCGTCCGGTTCGCACGTCGCTCCGGCGGGCGGGAGGGTGCCGTCGAGGAGGTAGCGGCTCTCGTACCGCCTGACGCACTCGCTGGGGTTGAGCAGGGCCGTGTGTCCGTACCCGTGGTTGGTGAGCAGACGGGCGGAGGCCAGATCCTCGGCCATGGCCTGTGCGCCCGTGTAGGGGGTGGCGGGGTCATAGGTGGTGCCGACCACCAGGACAGGGTGCGCCGTGGGCTCGTTCCACGGTCCGCGGTAGCGGTTCGCGGCGACGACCGGCCAGGTGGCACACGGTTCCGCGGCCCAGGTCCAGAAACGTCCGGCGTCACCCGCGCGGAGGGCGGCGGCCTCCTCCAGCGCGTGGTACACACCGGGGTCACGCGGAGTGGGGCTGTCGGAGCAGAGGATGGCACCGGCCTGCTCCACTCCCGTGTACGGCACCGGCACCGGCGGAGCGGGCGCCGGTGCCGCCGGCTTTGGAACGCGCCCCTGCCACAGGTCCCGCAGCGTGTCCGCGAGGTCCGTCCAGCCGGGGTGGACGACGTAGAGGGCGCTCACCACGTCACCGATGGTCCGGCCGTAGGTCCAGTCCCCGACCGGGTGCTGTCGCAGACGCAGCATCAACTCGTCGAACCTGTCCCGGGTCGCTCTCGCGCCGCCCGCGGAGAAGGCGCAGGCCGACGCCGGGGCGGACCCGCACAGGGTGAGGAACTGGTCCAGGGTCGCCGCGGCGCCGAGGTCCGAGCCCAGCCGCAGGAACGGTGTCAGCCGGGGTTCCGCGTCGGAGGCGTGGTTCGTCCAGGCCTGCGGGTCGATGTTGCTGTCGAGCACCATCGCCCGGACCTTGCCGGGGAAGAGGTTGGCGTAGGTGGCGCCGAGGAACGTGCCGTAGGAGATCCCGAGGTAGGTCAGCTGCGGGTCGCCCACCGCCTGCCGGAGCTGGTCGAGGTCCTGGGCGGTGTCGGCGGTCGAGACATGGCGCAGGAGTTCGGGGTCCCGCCGCTCGCAGCGCCGGCCCAGATCGTCGAACGCGGCGATCCAGTCCCTCCGCTGCTGTTCGCCCACCGGGAGACCGACCGGCTTGGACACACTCCAGGCGGCGGCTTCCCCCTGGGTCGCGAAGCAGTTCACCGCGGTGCTGTTGCCGACGCCGCGTGGATCCCAGCTGACGATGTCGAACCGCTCCCGCACCTCGCGCGGGAAGGACTCGTAGTTCTGCGGCATCTGCACCGTTCCCGGGCCGCCCGGGCCGCCGGGGTTGAAGAACAGGGTGCCCGCGCGGCGTCCCGGGCCGCTCGCCCTGTGTCGGACGACCGCCAGCTCGATGGTGCGGCGACCGGGGTCGCGGTGGTCCAGCGGTACCTCGGCGGTCGCGCAGTCGAACCCGGGTCCCTCGGGGCAGGGTTTCCAGTCGAGCCGCGGGACGGGTGCCGCGGGGAACGACGCCTCGGCCGGAGCGGGATCCGCCGCGGTGAGGACCGTGGAACAGAACACCGCCGACGCGATGACCACGGCCCCACGCCGACGGCTCGCCATGGAACCGGATATGGGCACGGTGTGTCCCTTTCGACGGAGGTCACCTCGGCGGTCCACCCAGTCGACTCCACCGTCCCGGGCGGAGCATCCACAGCTGAGCCGAAGGAGTGACCCGCTCGGCCGAGGCCGAGGACCGGGACGAGGACGAGGACCGGGACCAGGACGAGGACGAGGACCGAGGCCAGGACGAGGACCAGGACGAGGACCGGGACCAGGACCAGGACCGGGGCGAAGGCGGGACCGGCTTCACCCCGTCCTCACCCGGCGTCGAGTGACACCCTCGTGTCGCCGTCGTGCCGTTCCCCGGCGGGGGGCGGTGCGGTGCTGCCGCGCACCACCAGTTCGGTGGGGACGAGCGTCGTGCCGTGCTCCGTCCCGTCCAGGTGCATCCGCCGCAGGACGCCCTCCACGCAGAGGCGTCCCACCTCGGCGAAGTCCTGGTGCACCGTGGTCAGCGGCGGCAGGAAGGAACCGGCCTCCGGGATGTCGTCGAAGCCGATGACACTGACGTCCTCGGGGATGCGCAGGCCACGCTCGTGCAGGGCCCGCAGGAGCCCCAGCGCCATCTGGTCGTTGGCCGCGAACACCGCCGTGCACTCCCGCTCGTCCGCGAGTCGCATGCCCGCGCGGTAGCCGGACTCCGCCGACCAGTCACCCCGTACGAGCGGCGGTGTGAAGCGATCCTCCTCGGTCAGCGCGGCGCTCCAGGCGTCGGCGCGGCGCTGCGCCGCGAACGACTCCTCCGGACCCGCGAGGTGCCAGACCGTGCGATGGCCGAGGTCGAGCAGGTGCCGTACGGCGGCACGGGCTCCCCCGGCCTGGTCCGTGTCGACCACGGCGTAGCGGTCACCGGCGTCCGAGTCGGCCACGACGACCTGGACATGGGGAGGCAGGGAGATGGTCGCCGCGTCGAGCAGGTGCACTTCCATGATGGCGATGACGGCGTCGACGGCGAGCTCGCCCAGCCGGGAGAACGCGCCCCGCACCTCGTCCTGGGTGGGGACGGCGACGGGCAGGAGCGTCACGGCGTAGCCGTCCTGCGCCGCGGAGTTGGCGATCGCCTCCAGGGTGCGCATGTTGCCGGTGGTGGAGAGGTTGAAGGTGATCACTCCGATGGTGCGGAACTCACCGCGCTTCAGGGCCCTGGCAGCGCTGTTGGGCCGGTAGCCCAGTTCCTTCATCGCCGCCAGCACCTGCCGCCGGGTCTCCTCGTTGACACCGGCGTAACCGTTGGCCACCCGGGAGACCGTCTGCGAGGACACACCCGCCAGCCGCGCGACGTCCGCCATGGACGCGCCCTGCGTACGACGCCCCGCCCGTTTCCCCGTGCGGGTACGAGCCCGATCCAGGCCCGTCGACCCGCTGTCCGCAGTGTCCACCCGTCTCCCCTGCTCCCGAGTCACCGTTCCCCCGACGACTCTTGACCACCGACATTGGCGCAGTGTAGACATGCCGCCACCAGATGTTTACGTAAACATAACAGGCCAGGGCCCAGGGCGCGGCTGATGTTTACGCAAACATCGCGACGGCGTGAGACGCCGGTTCCGAGATGGACGAGCGAGGAACGACATGACGACGCTTCAACCTCCCGCGGCCGTGACCCGGCGCCCGGAGAAGCCTCCGGGGAAACGGGACCGCCGCTCCTGGACAGGCTGGGGGTTCATCGGCCCCTTCGCGGTGGTCTTCGCCTTCGTCTTCCTGGCTCCGATCGCGTATTCGATCTATCTCAGCCTCTTCCGCGACAAGCTCATCGGCGGAACGTCGTTCGTCGGCATCGACAACTACCGGCAGGCCCTCCAGGACCAGCAGTTCTGGGACTCCCTGGCCCGCGTCTCCCTGTTCCTGGTGATCCAGGTGCCGATCATGCTCGGCATCGCCCTGTTCGTGGCACTCGCCCTGGACAGCGGCCGCCTGTACGGCCGGGACTTCTTCCGGATCTCGATCTTCCTGCCGTACGCGGTGCCCGCCGTGGTCGCCACCCTGATGTGGGGCTTCATGTACGGCACGCGGTTCGGCCTGGTGGGCGACATCAACAGCGCCTTCGACGTCACCCTGCCCGACCCGCTCTCCTCGAACCTGATCCTGGCGTCGATCGGCAACATCGTCACCTGGGAGTTCGTCGGCTACAACATGCTGATCTTCTACTCGGCTCTGCGGGTGATCCCGCAGTCGCTGTACGAGGCGGCGGAGATCGACGGCGCCGGACAGGTCCGCGTCATCAGGGCCATCAAGCTCCCCGCGATCCGCGGCGCCCTGGTCATCGCGACGATCTTCTCGATCATCGGCAGCTTCCAGCTGTTCAACGAGCCGAGCATCCTGCGGCCGCTGGCGCGCAACGCCATCACGACGGACTACACCCCGAACTTCTACACATACTCACTGTCCTTCAACGGACAGCAGCACAACTACTCCGCGGCGGTCGCCATCATCATGGGGCTGATCACCATGGTCATCGCCTATGTCGTGCAGCTCCGCGGCATGCGCAAGGGAGCGTGACCCGATGAGCAGCACGAGCGGCCCCGTCACGGACGGCTCCCCCTCCGCACACGTCAGGTCGGGCGCGAGCGCCACGCCCAGGCTGCGCGCCTCCCGCAAGAACAAGCAGGTGAGCAGGCGCCCCAGACGCAGCGTTCTGCTGACCGTGCTCACGGGCCTGATCCTGGTCTACACCGTGGTGCCCCTGCTGTGGCTGGTCATCAGCGCCACCAAGACCCAGGAGGGACTCGCCCACTCGTCCGGGCTGTGGTTCAGCCACAAGTTCGCCCTGTGGAGCAACATCCACGACACGTTCACCTACCACGACGGCATCTTCGTCCGGTGGCTGCTGAACACCTTGCTGTACGTCGTGCTCGGCGCCGGCGGCGCCACCCTCCTGGCGATCCTGGGCGGTTACGCGCTGGCGAAGTTCAGGTTCCCCGGAAAGCGCGCCGTCTTCGCCGTGGTGATCGGTGCCGTGGCCGTCCCCGGTACCGCCCTGGCGGTTCCGACCTTCCTGATGTTCAGCAAGATGGGGCTGACCGACACGCCCTGGGCGGTGATCGTCCCCTCGCTCGTGTCGCCCTTCGGTCTGTATCTGATGTGGGTCTTCGCCAGCGAGGCCATCCCCACCGAACTGCTGGAGGCCGCCCGCATCGACGGAGCGGGCGAGATCCGCACCTTCTTCCAGGTGGCACTGCCCCTGCTCGCCCCCGGCACGGTGACCGTCCTGCTGTTCACCACGGTCGCGACCTGGAACAACTACTTCCTGCCGCTGATCATGCTCAAGGATCCGAAGTGGTACCCCCTGACCCTGGGCCTGGACGCCTGGAACTCCCAGGCCCAGACGATCGGCGGCGACGTCATCTTCAACCTGGTGATCACCGGTTCGCTGCTCACCATCGTGCCGCTGATCGCCGCGTTCCTGCTGCTGCAGAAGTACTGGCAGTCCGGGCTCGCCGCCGGAAGCGTCAAGGAATAGCACTGCCCCGGACCCCGTAACCCGACCTCTTTCTCTCCCCGTGTCCCACCCATGAAGAAGTCCCGCCCACGAAGAAGTGGAAGCACCTCCATGCGTAGAACCACCGGCCGCCTGCTGCGCGGCTTCACCGTCCTCTCCGTCCTCGCCCTCGGCGCGACCGCCTGCGGAGGCTCCGACGACAGCAGCTCCGGCCAGAAGGCGGTCTCCGCCACGGACATCCAGGCGGCCCTCAAGAAGGGCGGGTCGGTCACGGTCTGGGCCTGGGAGCCCACGCTGAAGACGGTCGTCGCCGACTTCGAGAAGAAGTACCCCAAGGTCAAGATCAACCTTGTCGGTGACCGGTCCGGCGACAAGCACTACACCGCCCTGTCGAACGCCATCGCGGCCGGCAAGGGTGTCCCCGACGTCGCCCAGGTCGAGTACTTCGCGCTGAGCCAGTACTCCCTCACCAAGGGCCTCAGCGACCTGGCCCCGTACGGCGCCGGCAAGCTCGCCGCCAAGTACACCCCGGGTCCGTGGAACGCCGTGAGCGACGGTGACAAGGTCTACGGCCTGCCGATGGACTCCGGCCCCATGGCGATGTTCTACAACAAGAAGGTCTTCGACAAGTACAAGATCGCCGTCCCGACCACCTGGGACCAGTACGTCGACGCGGCTCGCAAGCTGCACAAGGCCGACCCCAAGGCGTACATCGCCAACGACGCCGGCGACGCGGGCTTCACCACCAGCATGCTGTGGCAGGCCGGCTCGCGCCCCTACAAGGTCGACGGCACCAAGGTGGCGGTCAACTTCGAGGACGCGGGCGCCAAGAAGTACACCGACACCTGGCAGAAGCTCATCGACGAGAAGCTCCTCGCGCCCATCAACGGCTGGACCGACGACTGGTACAAGGGCCTCGGCGACGGCACCATCGCGACCCTGACCACCGGCGCCTGGATGCCCGCCAACTTCGTCTCCGGGGTGCCGAACGCCGCCGGTGACTGGCGAGCGGCCCCGATGCCGCAGTGGGCCGAGGGAGACAAGGCGACCGCGGAGAACGGCGGCAGTTCCCTCGCCCTGCCCGCGCTGGGCAAGAACAAGGAGCTCGCCTACGCGTTCGTCGAGTACGCCGACTCCGGCGCCGGCGTGCAGAGCCGCATCAAGGAGGGCGCGTTCCCCGCGACCAAGGCGGAACTCCAGTCCACCGACTTCCAGAACATCAAGTTCGACTACTTCGGCGGCCAGGAGGCCAACAAGATCTTCGCCGACTCCGCCGCGAACGTCGGCAGCGACTGGTCGTACCTGCCCTTCCAGCAGTACGCCAACTCGATCTTCAACGACACCGTCGGCAAGGCCTACATCTCCGGCACCAAGCTGGCCGCGGGTCTGAAGTCCTGGCAGGACGCCTCGATCAAGTACGGCAACGAGCAGGGCTTCACCGTCCAGAAGTAAGCACACGGGGGCTGCCGCTGAGCGGCGAACGCCCGGCGGCAGCCCCGGAACCCACCACGCACCATGCGCCACCCCGTGCAGCACATCGGAAGGACCGCCATGATCTCCACCCTCCTGTCCCAGTTGCGGCACGGGCCGGACGGTGATCCCACTCCCCGGCTCGCCTACGGCGCCGACTACAACCCGGAGCAGTGGCCGCGCGAGGTGTGGGAGGAGGACGTACGGCTGATGCGTGAGGCCGGCGTCAACATCGTCTCCGTCGGGATCTTCTCCTGGGCGCGCGTCCAGCCGGCCGAGAACGAGTGGGACTTCGGCTGGCTCGACGAGATCATGGACCTGCTGCACGCGGGCGGCATCGGCGTCGACCTGGCCACCGCCACCGCGTCGCCGCCGCCGTGGCTCACCACGGCGCACCCGGAGATCCTCCCGGTGACCGCCTCCGGCGAGACGCTGTGGCCCGGTGCGCGGCAGCACTGGCGTCCCACCTCTCCGGTCTTCCGCGAGCACGCGCTGCGCCTGGTGCGGACGATGGCGGAGCGGTACGCGGACCACCCCGCGCTGGTGGCCTGGCACGTCTCCAACGAACTGGGCTGCCACAACGTCTACGACTACTCCGACGACGCAGCCCGCGCCTTCCGTGGCTGGCTGCGCGCGCGCTACACGACGCTCGACGCCCTCAACCACGCCTGGGGCACGGCGTTCTGGTCGCAGCGCTACAGCGACTGGGAGCAGATCCTGCCGCCGCGGCTGGCCGCCTCCCACCCGAACCCCACCCAGCAGCTGGACTTCAAGCGCTTCTCCTCCGACGCGCTGAAGGACTACCTGCGCGCGGAGCGGGACGTGCTGCGCGAGCTCACGCCCGGGGTGCCGGTCACCACGAACTTTATGGTGATGGGGGGCACCAAGGGCATGAACTACGCGGACTGGGCCGCCGAGATCGACTTCGTCTCCAACGACCACTACGTGGTGCCCGGCCCCCAGGACCGGGACGAGCTGTCCTTCTCCGCCAACCTCGTCAGCGGGATCTCCGGCGGCCGTCCGTGGTTCCTCATGGAGCACTCCACCAGCGCCGTCAACTGGCAGCCCGTCAACGTGGCCAAGCGGCCGGGCGACCTCGCCCGCGACTCGCTGGTCCATGTGGCGCACGGCGCCGACGCGGTGTGCTTCTTCCAGTGGCGCCAGTCGGCGGCCGGCGCGGAGAAGTACCACTCGGCGATGGTCCCGCACGCCGGCGCCGACAGCGAGGTGTTCCGTGCGGTGACCGGCCTCGGGCGGACCCTGGAGGCGCTGGCCCCGGTCGCCGGGACCGAGCGCGAGCCGGCCCGGGTCGGCATCGTCTTCGACTGGGACTCCTGGTGGGCGAGCGAGCAGGACTCGCACCCGACCTCCCTCCTCGACTACCGGCAGGAGGCGCTGAACTGGTACTCCGCCCTCCTGGCCCTCGGCGTCCGCGCCGACGTCGTCACCCCGCAGGCCGAACTGGACCGGTACCAGGTCCTGATCGCGCCGGTGCTGCACGTCGTGCCGGCCCCGCTGGCCAAGGAGCTCACCCGGTACGTGGAGAACGGCGGCCACCTGATCACGACGTACTTCTCCGGTGTCGTCGACGAGAACGACCACATCTGGCTCGGCGGCTACCCGGGGGCCCTGCGCGATCTCCTCGGCATCCGCGTCGAGGAGTTCGGTCCGCTGCTCGGCACGGACACCGTCGACGTCGACGTGAACGGCGTGGCCGGTGGGGCGGCCGGTTCGGTGTGGACCGACCGGATCACCGTCACCGACCCGGCGGTCGAGGTGCTGGCCCACTACCGCAGCGGCACGTACGCCGACCGGCCCGCGGTCACCCGCCGTACCGTGGGCCAGGGTTCGGCCGCGTACGTGTCCACCCGGCTCGGAGCCGACGGGCTCACCGGCCTGCTGCCGGAACTGCTCGCGCCCGCCGGTGTCGGCAGTGAACTGCCGGACGGGGCACGCGGGAGCGTCGAGCTGATCGTGCGCCGCGGCGGTGGCAGCCGCTACCTCTTCCTGGTCAACCGGACCGACGAGACGGTGGCGGTGCCCGGGATCACCGGGGACGCGCTGATCGGCCGGACCGACGACGGGGGCGCCGTGGTCCTCTCCCCGAGGGACGTCGCCGTGGTGCGACAGCCCGCCCGCTGACACCCGGGGACACCCGGGACCGCGACGGTCCCGAGGGTTCCACCGCCGTGCCCCCACGCGCGGGCACGGCGGTGTGGTGGGCGCAGCCCACACGTACGAAGGCGACGCCCCGCTCCGGTCGCGCCGTGCGGCGCCGGAAGGAGTGTCAGGCCTCCCGGTCCGGGGCGTCCGGCGGGCGGCGCCGCACCCATGCGTACAGCGCCACCGAGCACAGCGCGGCGAACGCGCACCAGGTCGAGACGAACTCCAGCTCCCACAGCGCCCAGCAGATCAGCGCCCCCGCGCCGACGAGCAGCCCGAGCCGCCGGAGCAGCCGGTCGCCGGAGAGCAGCAGCGAGCCGACCGTGGCGAGCAGGTAGCCGCCGACGAGCAGCCCGGGATGGGGCAGATCGACCACGTAGCCGAGCGTGTGACCGCGGATCTCGGCGCGCACCGGACGGGTCACAAGAGCGAACGTGAGGGCGGCGGCGGTGGCCACGCCGATCACGAGCGGGACCTTGAGCCGGGGACGGGCGTGCCGGGGCGCCGCGCACAGGACCCCCGCCGACACCCACACGGGCAGCAGCGGAAGCGCGATGGCGGCCCAGGCGACGGTGGCGGGACCCGAACCCCCGCCGGAGTGCCAGACCAGGGACTCGACGATCTGATGGGCTCCCAGCAGCAGCGGCAGCGCGGCCAGCGGAAGATCCCGGGAGCGCCGCGCGCGCGTCACACAGGCCACTCCGACAGCGGCGATACCGGCACCGGCTGCCAGGTCGGCCGTCGCACTCCAGCACATCGCGTCACCATGGGGTCGGCCGTCACGGCATTCCAGCTCTACGGTGCCCCACGCTACGGCTCCCCCGGCCGATGCCCGGCACGGACACGGCGGCCGGGGTGACACGTCCGCGCGGTACGCGGGCCCGCACGGACACGGCGGCCGAGGTGACACGTCCGTGCGGTACGCGGGCCCGCACGGACACGGCGGCCGAGGTGACACGTCCGTGCGGTACGCGGGCCCGCCGGGGTGCCCGCACGGTGGCATCGCCGTCACCATCGAGGTCCACCGGACTCGTGGGCCGGCCGGTCGCCGTGCCCGCCCCCTGGGATGCTTCGCCCAGGACCGGGGCGGCCCGCGGGGTTCGCGGCGCCCGGGTGGCGCACGTGCCCGGTCGCCCCTGGCATGCTGCACCCATGCCGACGCCCATACAGCCGCGCTCGTCCGCCGAAACCCCCGCACTCCCGCCCAACGGCACGCGCGTGCGGGCCCGTTCGGTGGGTCAGCGGGTGCGCGGGGCGGGCCGTGTCCTGGACCGCGTGTCCCTCGACCTCGCTCCCGGACGGCTCACCGTGATCGCCGGCAGCAGCGGGGCGGGCAAGACCGTCCTGTTGCAGACGCTGGCCGGGCTGCGCGCTCCCACCGAGGGGTCGGTCCTGCACGACGGGGACCAACCCGGCTCGCCGGGGCCGGAGTTCGGGTTCGTTCCGCAGGAGGACATCATCCACCGCGAGCTGCCGCTGCACCGGACGCTGGTGTACGCGGCGAAGCTGCGGATGCCCACGGGCACGGCCGCCGAGTCGGTCACCGTGCGTGTGGACCGGGTCCTGGAGACGCTCGGCCTCGCCGCCCGGGCCTCGACGCCCGTGCACGCGCTGAGCGGCGGGGAGCGCAAACGGGCGTGCGTCGCCGCCGAGTTGCTCACCCGGCCACGGGTGCTGTTCCTCGACGAGCCCACCTCCGGGCTCGACCCGGTGACCGGGGCCGACCTGCTGCGGACCCTGGGCGCGCTGGCGGAGGAGGGCACCACCGTCGTCCTGACCACGCACACCCTCGCCGATCTGCTCCGCGGTGACCAGGTCGTGTTCCTCTCGCCCGGCGGCGAGGTGGCGTACTCCGGTGAACCGGGCGCGCTGTGCGGCGCGTTCGGGGTCGGCACGGTCGAGGAGGTCTACGAGGCGGTGGCGGGCGGGGCGCGTGTCGCGCGGGCCCTCCCGGCGGACGACGCGGAGACCGCCGCGCCGGGCGCCGGGCGGAGCGGCGCACCGGCGTCTCCCGTGCGGCCACCGCGGTCTCCTGTAAGGCCGCGGCGCGTCGGCGCCGTGCGGCAGTGGTCACTGCTCACCCGCCGCGGTACCGCGCTGCTCCTGCGCAACCGTCTCTCGGTCGCGGTCCTGGCCGGTTCGCCCGTGCTGATCGTGGCGATGTTCGCGGTGCTGTTCCGCGCGGGGGCGTTCGACCCCGCGGCGCCGGATCCCGGAACGACCGCGATGATCATGTTCTGGATCGCCTTCGGCGCGTTCTTCTTCGGGCTGACGTACGGACTTCTGCAGATCTGCGCCGAACTGCCCGTGGTGCGGCGCGAGTGGCTGGCCGGTCTGCGGATCGGGCCGTACCTCGCGTCGAAACTGACCACGACGCTGCCGTTGCTCGCGGTCGCGGACGCGCTGCTGCTGGTGGTGCTGCGGGCGCTGGACCGGCTGCCCGCGGCGGGGTGGACGACGTACGGGTCCCTGTTCGTGTCGAGTGTGCTGGCCTCGGCCGCCGCGCTGGCCATGGGGCTGCTCGCCTCGGCGGCGGTGACGGAGCCGGCGCAGGCGACGCTGATGCTGCCGCTGCTCTGTTTCCCGCAGGTGCTGTTCTCGGGGGCGTTCGTGCCGGTGCCGCGGATGACGGGGGCCGGGGAGGCGATCAGCCGGGCGATGACCAACCGGTGGGCGTTCGAGGCGCTGGGCGGCGGGGTCGGCCTGGAGTCGCTGTGGCGCGCGGGTGCCTCACCGCTGGGCCGTCCGCTGCTGGATTCGTACGGGGACTCGTTCGGTCGTCCGGCGGAGCGGGGCTGGCTGGTCCTGACGGGGTTCGCGCTGCTGTTCCTGGCGGTGGCGTGGGCGATCCTGGTACGCAAGTGCCGGGAGGGCGTGGCGCGGAGCCGGGCGGGGCGGTGACCGGTGGGCCCGCCCCGCACGTCGGCCGTCAGCAGCCCGCCCGGGCCGCCAGTCCGGCCACCCCCGGTATCCGGTCGCGGTAGGTCCGGGTCACGAACGTCAGGAACGTCTCGATGTCGCCGGGCTGTGAGGAGACACCCAGCGAGATGCGCACGGCGCCCGCCGACGGCAGTCGCAGCAGTTCCAGGTACTCCTCCAGCGAACCGACCCGCCGGCGCGCCACCGAACGCAGCAGACGCGGCCGGAGGGAGAACGCCGCTTCGCCGGCGCCCGGGTTGCAGAAGCATCCGGTGCGCAGCGAGATGCCGTGGGCGGCGCTGTCCCGGGTGACGATCCGTTCGTCTACGATCCGGCCGTCGGCTCCGAGCAGGTTCAGCGCGACCGTGCCGCCCCGGGCCGCCCCGGCCTGTTCGGGACCGTAGATCCTGACCATCGGGGACCCGTCGCCGTGGCGCAACGCCCGCAGCCCGTCGAGCAGTCGGGCGGTCAGGCGGGCGACGTGGGCGTGCACCCGGTCCATGCCGAGGCCCTCGATCCAGCGGAGGCCCGCGGTGACGTCCGGGATGGACAGGAAGTTCACCGTGCCGTCCTCGAAGGCCGCCTCGTCGTCCGCGAGGACGTGCCACCGGGCCTGGGCGCTGACCGCGAAGACGGTGCCGCCGGAGAACCAGGGGCGGCGCAGTCCGGCGAGGGCCGACCGGCGGGCTATCAGACTGCCGACACCGGTGGGATGGCCGAAGACCTTGTACCAGCTGACCACGGTGAAGTCCGGATGGAACCTGCTGAGGTCGAGCGGGCTCGCCGGGACGAACGCGGCCGCGTCGAGCAGGACGTGGTAGCCGGACTCCTGGGCCCGCGCGATCCATTCGAGCGGATGCCGGACCCCGGTGAAGTTGCTCTGCGCCGGATAGGCCAGCAGGCCGCGCGAGCCCGGCGCGCGCCGCCCGCGCGCCGGACCGGGCCGTCGGCGGCGTACGGAGAGCGCTCGGCGCAGCCGTTCCTCGTCGATCCGCAGACCGGGCCCGCTCACCGGAACGTATGCCGTCGACGCGCCGCCCGCGCGCGCGTACTCGCGCAGTCCGTTCACCGAGTTGTGGTTGTCGAGCGACATGACGAGCCTGCTTCCGCGCCTGAACGGATAGGCCTCCCCGACCAGGCGAAGGGCTCCCGTCGCGTTGGGCGTGAAGATCACGGCGTACTCGGCGGGATCGGCGTCGAAGTGCGCGAGGACGGCTCTGCGGGCCTCGGCCAGCAGCAGCCCCGAGGCGCGGGAGGCCGGGCTCTCGGAGTGCGGATTGCCGAACACCCCGCCGGTGATCCGCTCCGCGCTCGCGGTGACCAGCGAGGTCGGCGGAAGCCCCGCGCCCGTGTGGTCGAGGTAGGTGTGGCCGCCCTCGTCGAGGTAGCCGAAGTCGCGTGTCCGCAGTTCCGCGAAACGGTCGTCCCCCGCGCCCGCGCCGCTGTCGCCCGCGCGTCCGTCGCTCCGTGCCCTGGTCATGAGTCCCCTCCGCGCGGCCGGTCTTCCCCCGAGCCCCGGGACCGGCCCTCCATGAAGCTTCAACAAAGGTATCGCCACAGGTGGGTTCCCCCCTGTGCCGCGGTGGCGAAGGGTGATTGGGTGGGCCCGGCACACCTCTCGATCCGCAGGAGAACCTCGCC
Organism: Streptomyces fagopyri; assembly: GCF_009498275.1. NCBI lineage: Bacteria > Bacillati > Actinomycetota > Actinomycetes > Kitasatosporales > Streptomycetaceae > Streptomyces > Streptomyces fagopyri. The sequence goes on from NZ_CP045643.1 coordinate 1,060,922, forward strand.
ACCATGAGTAGCGCATACACGTACGAATACAAGGTCGTCACCTTCCGCGAGTCGCTCATCGGCGACGCGCTGGACAGCGACAAGCTGGAGAAGGTGCTGAACAAGCACGCCGAGGACGGCTGGGCGCTGAAGGCGATCACCTCCGCGGACGTGAAGGGCCGCATAGGTCCGGGCGCCGTCGAGGGGCTCCTCCTGACCTTCGAGCGGCCTCGCGGATAAGTCCGTTTACGTCTTTTTATGCCCGCTTGTGACCTCGTTGGAGTGCGCGGGACGCCGAGCCGGGGGATGCTGTTACTGATGGGACAGCGGATCCGCGAGTGAACTGACGCCGCCGGAGGCCTTCCGGGCCGGAGGGCCCCTGTCGGCTGTGCGGAGACCGGAGGCGAGCTGCAGGCCGCGGGCATCCCCACGGGCACCCCCGCCCGACCGCAGCCGGCCAGTGATGTCAGGACGGTGCGGCGATGATGAGCGACAGGACACTCGACCGTGGGGTCGTCTCCAGCCACACGGTGTTCGGCGCGCCGTGCTGGGTCAGTCTGACCACACGTGATCTGCGCGCCACCGAGGACTTCTACCACGCCGTACTGGGCTGGGAGTGGCATTCGGGCGCGCTGGGCGATCAGTACCGGTTCGCCCGGGTCAACGGGGTCCCGGTCGCGGGCGTCTCGGGGATGTCCGGGATCGGACCGAAGATGGCCACCTGGACCACCTACTTCGCCGTGGCCTCGGCGGACGAGACCGTGTCACGCAGCCAGGAGCGCGGCGGTACGACCGCGGTGGGCCCCATCTCCTTCCCACCCGGGCGGGCGGCACTGCTGGCCGACCGGGACGGCGCGGTCTTCGGTATCTGGGAGGGGCAGCTGGTGGCCGGCTGGGAGGCCTGGCGCCGGGCGGCACCGGTCTTCGTACGACTGCACACCCGGGACGCCTTCGACGCCGCGATCTTCTACGCGGAGGTCCTGCAGTGGGCTTCCTCGGACCCCGCTTCCTGCCAGGTCGACTACGAGGACAACGAGGTCGTGCTGCGCAGCCAGGGCGACGTCGTGGCCCGTATCCACTCGGGCGCGGTCGGGGCGGCACCGGACCCCACGATCAGGCCCCACTGGCGGGTCCACTTCGCGGTCGACGACGTGGAGACCTGCGCCCGCGCCGCACGCGCCCACGGGGGCACGGCCCACCAGCAGGGGGCCGGCTCCACGGAGGCGATCCTCAGCGACCCCGACGGGGCGCACTTCAGCGTGAGTTCCCAGGACAGCCGATAGACATGGGGCGGCGGCTGCCGCCCACCACCCACCGCCCGCCGCTGCTCTGCCGCCCCAGCCGCCGCCTGTCCATCCGTCCCACGTCCGACGGCGTCCGGGCCGGCACGTCGGCGCGCCCCACACCCGCCGGACCGGCACGTCGGCACGCCCCACACCCGCCCCGCACCCGTGGCGGAGGCGGTGCGGGGCGGGTGTGGGCAGGTGTGGGGCAGGACGGCCCGGGAGCGCCGCTCAGGGAAGCGGTTCGGCGGTGGGTGACACCGGCGACTGGTAGCCACCGCTGGCCAGCATCCGCACCTCTCCCGCGGAGCTGATCTCGGCGCGGAGTATCCCGGTGGGATCGGAGTACACCGGGTTTCCGCCCGGCCCGAGGGTGGCGGTGCGTTCGACGACCACCTCGTCCGTGATGACGCCGACACCTGATTCCTGATGGGTGAAGCTCAACCGGTAGCGGTCCGGGGTGTGCATCGTGACCTCCCGCGCCCGAGATACAAATGCGGGCAAATGACTTCCCTCCATGATGCGGCCAGATGCTCCCACCGGCACACGCGCCGAAGGACGCGGCCGTACGTCCCGTACCGGAGCCCCCCGCGCACCGTGCGGGGCCTCTCGCCTCAGGACGCCGGGCAGTGTAGACATGGGCACATGGTCCGACTATTGGGTCGCTCCCCGACTCGGTCGACCCCTCGCCCCCAAGGGCCGCGTGAGGGGACCGGACGCGCGGCGATCCTGAGGGCGGCGCTGAGCGGACGCAGCGTCGCGGGCCAGGTGTTCCTCCTGCAAGTGGTGATCGTGCTGGTGCTGGTCGTCTCCGCGGTGGTGGCGCTGGTGCTGCAGGTACGGCACGACAGCTCGCAGGAGGCCCGCAACCGCTCACTGGCAGTCGCCGAGACCTTCGCCAACTCGCCCGGTACCCGCGAGGCGCTGAGCGGTCCCGACCCCACGGCGGCGCTGCAACCGCGGGCGGAGGCCGCCCGCAAGGCGTCCGGTGTGGACTTCATCGTCGTGATGAACGCCGCGGGGATCCGCTACACGCACCCCAAGCCGGACCGGATCGGCAAGAAGTTCGTCGGGGACATCTCCCCCGCGCAGCAGGGCCGCACCAGCGTCGAGGAGGTCAACGGCACCATCGGACAGCTGGTGCAGGCTGTGGTTCCCGTCAAGGAACCCGGCGGCAAGGTCGTGGGGCTCGTGTCCGCCGGCATCACGACGGCGAACGTGGGCGGGGTCGCCAACCGGCAGCTGCCCCTCGTTCTGGCCGCCGCGGCCGCCGCCCTCGCCCTCGCCACGGCGGGGACGGCCCTCGTGAGCAGACGGCTGCTGCGCCAGACCCGTGGCCTCGGCCCGTACGAGATGACCCGGATGTACGAGCACCACGACGCGGTGCTGCACGCCGTCCGGGAGGGAGTGATCATCGCCGGCGGGGAGGGCCGGCTGCTGCTCGCCAACGACGAGGCGCAGCGGCTGCTGGATCTGCCCCAGGACGCCGAGGGACGGCATGTCCTCGAACTCGGTCTCGACCCGGACACCGCGGCCCTGTTGTCGTCCGGACGCGTCGTCACGGACGAGGTGCACCTGGTCGGGGACCGGTTGCTGGCCATCAACCAGCGGCCCACGGACCTCCAGGGCGGCCCGCCCGGCAGCGTCGCGACGCTGCGCGACTCGACCGAGCTGCGGGCGCTGTCCGGCAAGGCCGAGGTGGCACGGGAGCGGCTCAAACTGCTGTACGACATCGGGGCGGGCATCGGTACGAGCCTGGACGTGACCCGCACCGCCGAGGCGCTGGCCGAGGTGGCGGTGCCGCGGTTCGCGGACTTCGTCACGGTGGACCTGGCCGACTCGGTGCTGAACGGCGACGATCCGGAAGCGGGCACCGACGTGCGCCGTACGGCGTTCAGCGGGATCCGCGACGACGCGCCCCTGTACCCGGTGGGCGAGCACATCCGGTTCGTCGCCACCACCCCGCAGGCCCACAGCCTGCGGACCGGTGAGGCCGTCGTCGAGCCCGAGCTGGACGAGGCCCCCGGCTGGCTCGCCCAGGACCTCCGGCGCACCGGCCAGGTCGTGGAGTACGGCATCCACTCGCTGATCACCGTTCCGCTGCGGGTGGGCCCGCTGGCGATGGGCGTGGTCAACTTCTGGCGCTCCGAGAAACCGGAGCCGTTCGACGAGGAGGAACTCGCCCTCGCCGAGGAACTGGTCGCGCGTGCCGCGGTCTCCATCGACAACGCGCGCCGCTACACACGCGAGCACAACATGGCCGTGACACTCCAGCGCAGCCTGCTGCCGCGCAGCCTGCCCGAGCAGAGCGCCCTGGAGATCGCCTACCGCTACCTGCCGGCCCACGCCGGGGTGGGCGGCGACTGGTTCGACGTCCTGCCCCTGTCCGGCGCCCGCGTCGCCGTGGTCGTGGGTGACGTCGTGGGCCACGGACTGCACGCGGCGGCCACGATGGGCCGGCTGCGCACCGCCGTGCACAACTTCTCCTCCCTGGACCTCCCGCCCGACGAGATTCTCGGTCTCCTCGACGAGCTGGTCGCCCGCATCGACCTGGACGAGGCGACGGAGGAGAGCAACGCCGCGATCACGGGCGCCACCTGCCTGTACGCCATCTACGACCCGGCCTCCCGGCTCTGCACCGTCGCCCGGGCCGGGCATCCGCCACCCGCGCTGGTCCGGCCCGACGGCAGCGTGGAGTTCCCGGATGTGCCGGCCGGCCCCCCGCTGGGACTGGGCGGCCTGCCGTTCGACACGGCGGAGCTCAAGCTGGAGGAGGGCAGCCGTCTGGTGCTGTACACGGACGGTCTCGTCGAGGACCGCGACCGGGACATCGACGTCGGCCTCGAACTGCTGCGCACCGCCCTCACCGGGACCGGCCGCCGTTCCCCGGACGACATCTGCCGGGGCGTGCTCGACACCCTGCTGCCCGCCCGGCCCGGCGACGACATCGCCCTGATCGTCGCCGGCACACGGGTGCTCGACGCCGACCACATCGCCGAGTGGGAGGTTCCCTCCGATCCGGTGGCCGTCGGCGAGGTGCGCGCCGCGGTTACCCGTCAGCTCGCGGAGTGGGGACTCGACGAGCTGGCCTTCAGCACGGAGCTGATCCTCAGCGAGCTGGTCACCAACGCGATCCGTTACGGGAGTGGCCCCATCCAGGTCCGCGTGCTGCGCGACCACAGTCTGATCTGCGAGGTCTTCGACGGCAGCAGCACCTCGCCCCGGCTGCGCTACGCGGCCGGCACGGACGAGGGCGGACGGGGCCTGTTCCTGGTGGCCCAGGTCGCCGAGCGCTGGGGTACGCGCTATACGCCCGCCGGCAAGGTGATCTGGGCCGAGCAGCCGCTGCCCTGAGCTCGCGGGAAGCGGTCGCACGGCCCGCGGGACGGCCCCTGGTCCGGGCGTCACGGTGCCGTCCGCCGGTCGCCGGATTCCCCCGACGAGACGAATCCGGCGGATCCGGCTCCAATGGAGGGTGACGGCACACCACCGGCACGACAGCGCCGCCGAGCCCGCGTGGTCCCGCGGCGGTGCGATGGAGGTCCCCGATGCCCACTGCTCTGCGGCTGCTGCCCGCCCTCTCCGCCGAACACCGCGACCGGCTGATGACCGTCGCCCGGGAGGTCTCCTTCCCCGCGGACGGAAAGATCTTCGAGGCGGGGGGAACCGCGGACCGGTTCTGGGTGGTCCGCTCGGGAACCGTCTCGCTGTACCAGCAGGTCGTCGGGGAACGGCGCATCTCCGTGGCCACGCTCGGACCGGGTGATCTGCTCGGCTGGTCCTGGCTGTTCCCACCGCACCACTGGGACTTCGGCGCCGAGGCGTTCAGTCCGGTGCGCGCCTACGAGTTCGACGCCGGGGAGGTGCTCGGACTGTGCGCGCGGGATCCGGCGCTGGAGCTGTCCCTGACCCGGACCATCGCGGCGATCCTGGCCCACCGGCTCGAGACGACGCGGGCGGCCCTGATCGAGCACTACGCGCGCCACGGAGGCGGCGGTCTGCGCTGAGACGAGGTTCCCGCCGGCCGCGGTAGGAATCAGGGGTGACCGAGAACCCCGCCTCCCCGGGCCCCGCCTCCGCGAAGTCCGTGTCCACGCGTCCCGGCTCCGCGAACGCGGCGCCTTCGGAGCCCTCGCCCGTGCGCCCCGGCTCCTTCGAGCTGCTGCCCGGCGCCCGCGACTCCCCCGTCGTCCTGCACGTCCCGCACTCCTCGCGGCGCATACCGGTGCCGGTGCGGGCCGGCATCACGCTCGACGGGCCGGCGCTGGAGAGCGAGCTGGACCACATCACGGACGCGCACACCGCTGAGCTCGCCGAGCAGGCCTCGCGCGCCGCCGGCGTCACTCCGTGGCGGTTCGTCAACCGTCTGTCGCGTCTGGTGGTCGATCCCGAGCGTTTTCCCGACGAGCGGGAGGAGATGCGTGCCGTCGGCATGGGCGCGGTCTACACCCGCACGACACACGGCGCCCCGCTGCGCCCCGCCGACGCCGACCCGGAACCGCTGATCGGGCGCTACTTCCACCCGTACGCCCAGGCGATGACCGCCGCCGTGGCCGACCGGCTGGCCGTCACCGGACGGGCCGTGGTGATCGACGTCCACTCGTATCCGACCGCCCGGCTGCCGTACGAACTGCACGGTGGGGGACCTCGGCCGCCGGTCTGCCTGGGCACCGACGCCTTCCACACACCCGTCGGGCTGGTGGAGCACGCGCGGAAGGCGTTCGAGGGTGTCGGCGGTGTGGGGATCGACAGTCCGTTCTCCGGCGCCTACGTGCCGCTGCGCTTCCACGGCGCGGATCCACGGGTCACGTCCCTGATGGTGGAGATCCGGCGGGACACGTACATGAGCGAGCCCGGCGGCCCGGCCGGCCCGGGGCTCGCGCGTCTCGCCGCAGCGCTCGGGGCCCTGGTCGACGCCGTTTCGAGGTAGCCGTGCGGCGGGCCACCCTCTAGGGTCCTGGGTTCGGGGTGGGCGGACGCCCGGCCCCGGCCTCAGGGAGGACACGGGATCATGCCAGTCGTCGACGCGTGGATGCAGCACCCGACCGTCCGCCACGCCAACCACGAGATGTTCGAGTCGCTCCGCCGCTGGACGGGCATGGAACGCCTGCGGGAACCCCTTCCCGTCGAGGTCACGGTCGCGGCGCTGGCCGCGGCCGACGTCGAGATCGGGCTGGCCGCGGCCTGGTACGGGCCGGAGGGTCCCCTCGTGAGCAACGACGAGGTCGCCGGCTTCGTCGCCGGGTCCCGCGGACGGCTGCGCGGGGTCGCGGGGGTGGATCTGGCGAAGCCGGTCACGGCCGTGCGCGAGCTGCGCCGGGCCGTCGAGGAGCTGGGCTTCGTGGCCCTGCGGATCGTGCCGTGGCTGTGGCAGCTGCCGCCCACCGACCGGCTCTACTACCCGCTGTACGCGGCCTGCGTCGAGCTCGGCGTCCCGTTCTGCACCCAGGTCGGGCACACCGGGCCGCTGCGCCCCTCGGAGACCGGCCGGCCCATCCCGTACATCGACCAGGTCGCGCTGGACTTCCCCGAACTCACCGTCGTCTGCGGGCACATCGGCTATCCGTGGACCACCGAGATGATCGCGGTCGCCGACAAGCACGCCAACGTGTACATCGACACCAGTGCCTACACCGCGCGCCGCTATCCGCCGGAACTGGTCGGCTATCTCCGCGGCCGAGGACGCCGGAAGGTCCTCTTCGGCAGCAACTACCCCATGATCACGCCGAGTCGGGCACTGGAGCACCTCGGCGAGCTGGGCCTCGACGAGGAGACCACCGACTTGTTCCTCGCCGGCAACGCCCGGCGCGTCTTCCGCCTCGGCGATCATTCGTAGATGCTGGAAGCAGGTACCCGTTCGACTCCAGAGTAAGGGCAGCCCGCCGATGGCCTTGCAGATCAGCGCCACCAACCCGGAGCATCCCGCGCTCCTGCTCGAACTGCCCTGGCACCTGCCGCTGGAGGAATGGCCCGAGCACCACCTGGTCCCGCTGCCGCGCGGCATCTCGCGGCACGTGGTCCGTTACGCGCGCGCCGGCAGCGAGGTGGTGGCGGTCAAGGAGCTCGCGGAGCGGCCCGCCCTGCGCGAGTACGAGATGCTGCGCGGCCTGGACCGGCTGTCCATCCCCGCGGTGGACCCGCTCGCCGTGGTCACCGGGCGCACCGACGCCGACGGCGGGCCACTGGAGTCCGTCCTCATCACCCGGCACCTGGGCGGCTCGATGCCCTACCGGTCGATGTTCGAGACGACCATGCGGCCCGCGACCATGCACCGGCTGATGGACGCGCTGGCGGTGCTCCTGGTGCGGCTGCATCTGGCCGGGTTCGCGTGGGGCGACTGCTCGCTGTCCAACACGCTCTTCCGCCGTGACGCCGGAGCGTACGCGGCCTATCTGGTGGACGCCGAGACCGGCGAACTGCACCCCCGGCTGAGCGACGGGCAGCGGGAGTACGACCTCGATCTCGCCCGCGTCAACATCAGCGGCGAGCTGCTGGACCTGGAGGCGGCCGGAGCGCTGCACCCCTCCGTCGACCCGATCGAGTTCGGCAGGGAGATCTGCGCGCGCCACCGGAGCCTGTGGGAGGAACTGACCCGTACCTCCGTGTACCCGGCGGGCAAGCACCACTACATCGAGCGCCGCATCCGGCGCCTCAACGACCTCGGTTTCGACGTCGCCGAGATGCAGATCGCGCACTCCTCGAACGGCGACACGGTCACCTTCGTCCCCAAGGTCGTCGACGCGGGCCACCACCAGCGCCAGCTGCTGCGGCTGACCGGGCTCGACGCCGAGGAGAACCAGGCGCGCCGGCTGCTGAACGACCTGGAGAGCTGGATGGCCACCCAGGACGACTACGCCCCCGGCGGCCCTTCCGCGAGCTCGCCGGCCCGCACCGGAGACGGGTACGACCAGGCGGCGCGCCCCGAGGTCCTCGCCCACCGCTGGGTGCGCGACGTCTTCCGGCCCACCGTCCGCGCCGTACCACCCGAGCTGCGCGGTTCCATGGACCCCGCGGAGATCTATCACGAGCTGCTCGAACACCGTTGGTACCTGTCCGAGCGCGCCCAGCACGACATCGGTCTGGACTCGGCCGTCGAGGACTACGTCAGGACCGTCCTCCCCAAGGTCCGCGAGTCGCTGCTGCCACCGCCGAAGGGCCCCGTCGAGCCCGCGTGAGGCGGTTGCAGAGCGAAGGCGACCGTTCATACATACGATTGAGCGTGGACCGGCCGACCGGCGCCGAACGGTGTGCGCGGCCGGGACGGCATCGACCTGCTCGGGGTGGGAGACGTATGGCACAGGCCGCCGGTACAGCGCGGACCGTCATTCTGACCGTGGATGACGATCCGGGAGTGTCGCGTGCCGTGGCGCGCGACCTCAGGCGCCGCTACGGCGAGTCGCACCGGATCGTGCGCGCGGAGTCCGGGGACACCGCCCTGGAGGCGCTGCGGGAGCTGAAGCTGCGCGGTGACCAGGTGGCGGTGATCGTGGCCGACTACCGGATGCCGCAGATGAACGGCATCGAGTTCCTGGAGCAGGCGCTCGACGTCTACCCGGGCGCGCGCCGGGTGCTGCTGACCGCGTACGCGGACACGAACGCGGCGATCGACGCGATCAACGTGATCGATCTGGACCACTACCTCCTCAAGCCCTGGGACCCACCGGAGGAGAAGCTCTATCCGGTGCTGGACGATCTGCTGGACGCCTGGCGGGCCAGCGACTTCCGGCCCGTGCCGACCTGCAAGGTGGTCGGGCACCGGTGGTCGGCGCGCTCCTCGGACGTACGCGAGTTCCTGGCCCGCAACCAGGTGCCGTACCGCTGGTACTCGTCGGACACGCCGGAGGGGCGGCGGCTGCTCTCCGCGGCCGGTCAGGACGGGGAACGGCTGCCGCTGGTGATCACGCCGGACGGCACGCCGCTCGTCGAGCCGGCCGACCCGGACCTCGCGGCCCAGGTCGGGCTGGCCACGACCCCCACCGAGGAGTTCTACGACCTGGTCGTCATCGGCGGTGGTCCGGCCGGCCTGGGGGCCGCCGTGTACGGCGCGTCCGAGGGGCTGCGGACGGTGCTCGTGGAGCGGTCTGCGACCGGCGGCCAGGCGGGGCAGAGCTCGCGCATCGAGAACTATCTCGGCTTCCCCGACGGGGTGTCCGGCTCCCAGCTGACCGGGCGGGCGCGCCGGCAGGCGGCGAAGTTCGGCGCCGAGATCCTGACCGCGCGGGAGGTGACGGGTCTGGAGGTCACCGGCGCCTCACGCGTCATCCGCTTCTCCGACGGCTCCGCGATCGCCGCGCACGCGGTGATCCTGGCGACCGGCGTCTCGTACCGGCAGCTGGAGGCCCCGGGACTGGCGGACCTCACGGGCTGCGGGGTCTTCTACGGCTCGGCGCTGACCGAGGCGGCCTCCTGCCAGGGCCAGGACGTGTACATCGTGGGCGGGGCCAACTCGGCCGGACAGGCCGCCATGTACCTGTCGCGTGGGGCCAAGTCGGTCACCCTGCTCGTCCGGGGCTCCTCGCTGACCGCGTCGATGTCGCACTACCTGGTCCAGCAGATCGAGGAGGCCCCCAACATCTCGGTGCGCACCGGCACGGTCGTCGAGGCCGCGCACGGCACGGACCATCTGGAGCAGCTCACCCTGCGGGACGTGACGAGCGGGCACACCGAACTCGTCGACGCCCAGTGGATGTTCGTGTTCATCGGCGCGGCCCCCCTCACCGGCTGGCTGGAGGGTACGGTGCTGAGGGACACACGCGGATTCATCATGGCGGGGCCCGACATGACCGTCGACGGGCAGCCGCCCAAGGGCTGGGAGCTGGACCGGCCGCCGTATCACCTGGAGACCAATGTGCCCGGTGTGTTCGTGGCCGGGGACGCGCGTGCCGAGTCCGCGAAGCGGGTCGCTTCCGCGGTCGGAGAAGGAGCCATGGCCGTCATGCTCGTCCACCGTTATCTGGAGCAGTCGTGAGCCCGCGGCCGTTGCCCTGCGACAAGAGCGAGCTCGGCACCCTGTTCCTGTTCGAGAAGCTGGACCAGGACCAGTTGGAGCGACTGTGCCGCGAAGGCCGGGTGGAGCAGTTCGACGCCGGTCCGGTCTACACCGAGGGTGACGAGGCCACCTGTTTCTACGTGCTGCTGGAAGGCACCGTCGTGATGTCGCGCCGGGTCGGCGCCGACGACGTGGAGATCAGCCGCAGCTCCCAGCGCGGGGTGTACGCGGGGGCCATGCAGGCCTATCTGAACGGACCGGACCAGACGTTCTACAAGGGGTCGATGAGGGTCACCGTGCCCTCCCGCTTCTTCGTCCTGCCCGCCGCGACCTTCGCCGCGGTCCTGCGGGACTGGTTCCCGATGGCCGTCCATCTGCTCGAAGGGCTCTTCTTCGGCAGCCAGAACACGCAGCGGACCATCGGCCAGCGCGAGCGGCTGCTCGCGCTCGGCTCGCTGTCGGCCGGGCTGACGCACGAGCTCAACAATCCGGCCGCGGCGGCGGTACGGGCCACTTCCACCCTTCGGGACCGAGTGGCCCACATGCGGCACAAGCTCGGCGCCATCGCCTCGGGCCCGTACGCCCGCGACACCCTGGAGACGCTCATCGAGATCCAGGAGCGCACCGCCGAACGGGTGGCGAAGGCAACGCCGTTGAGTCCGCTCGAGGCCTCCGACCGGGAGGATTCGCTCGGTGACTGGCTGGAGGACCACGGCATCGCCGGGGGCTGGCAGCTCGCGCCGACGTTCGTGCAGGCGGGACTCGACACGGACTGGCTGGACCAGGTCGCGGCGACGGTGGACGAGGACACCCTCGAAGGCGCGATCCGGTGGTTGAACTACACCGTGGAGACCGAGCTCCTCATGACCGAGATCGAGGAGTCCACGACCCGTATCTCGCACCTGGTGGACGCGGCCAAGCAGTACTCCCAGATCGACCGCGCGCCGTACCAGGTCGTCGATGTGCACGAACTCCTGGACAGCACACTGATGATGCTCGCCGGGAAGATGGGCTCGGGCATCAAGGTGACCAAGGACTACGACCGCACGGCGCCGCGGATCCCCGCCTATCCGGGCGAGTTGAACCAGGTGTGGACGAACCTCATCGACAACGCCGCCTCGGCGATGGAGGGCGAGGGCAGGCTGACCGTGCGGACCGCGCACGACCACGACCAACTGCTCGTCGAGTTCCGGGACACCGGCCCCGGGGTGCCGGCCGAGATCCGCGACCGCATCTTCGATCCGTTCTTCACCACCAAACCGGTGGGTGAGGGCACGGGGCTCGGACTGGACATCTCCTGGCGGATCGTCGCCAACAAACACCACGGGAGCCTGTCGGTGCAGTCCGTCCCCGGTGACACCCGTTTCCAGGTCCGTCTGCCGCTGACCGCGGCGGACACCGAAACGCCCGAGGAGGCGTCATGACCCTGCCCGCCGGAATCGACCCGTCCGTCCCGCCGAGCGGCGCGGGGTGCGGTGACTGCGACGCTGTCGACGGCTGGTGGTTCCATCTGCGGCGGTGCGCGCAGTGCGGTCACATCGGCTGCTGCGACGACTCACCGTCGAAGCACGCCACCGCCCACGCGCAGAGCACCGGACATCCCGTCATCCGCAGTTACGAGCCCGGCGAGACGTGGTTCTGGAACTTCGAGACGAACGAGATGTACGAGACGGGCCCCGATCTCGTCGCCCCCGAATGCCACCCCCTGGACCAGCCCACGCCGGGCCCCGCGGGACGCGTGCCCGCGAACTGGGCGGACACGCTGCGCTGACGGGGCCGTGGGACGGCGGCCGCGCGTTCGCCCGGAATCCGGACTCACAGGACTGGGCCGACTCCCCCTACCGAACGGACCCTGAACCGTGGCACCTGACCGAGAACGCCCTGTGCATGGTCGGCATTCCTGAGACGATCGCTCAAGTCGTCGACATCCGCCGGTGCGAGCAGCCCCAGGATGTGGGGTGGACGCCTCGCCCCCACCTCAACTGACCCCTGCTCTGAATGGGCTTGTGAAGCAGGCCGGCCGCCGGCCGTACCTGGCGGCAGGCGGCAGGCGGCAGGCGGCAGGCGGCACTGGGAACCCCGGTCTCCCTCCGTGGGCACGCACTGCCCCGCACACCCGCCGACCGCTCCGACCGCAGTCGGGCAGGTGCACGGAGGAAAAAAGTCAGACGGTGGTGTCCGCCTTGCCGGGGTCGCTCGGGTGCGACTCAAGAGGGGTGACGACGGACGTCATCCAGGACCACAGCGGCAAGGTGCTCAGGATCCTGTCACGCAACTCGGCCTCGTCGTTGGCCCGCCACAGGGCGATGCTGCGCATCTCACCCACCGGACGCCAGATCCGGACCAGGTGGCCGGAGGCGATCAACTCGACGGCCCGGGCGGCCTCCGCGGCGCGACGGCGGTCGACCTCGGCCGTCTCGGTTCCGTCGGGAATGTTGGTGGTGACCTCGATCAGGAACTCTTTCACAAGCCAGCCTTTCTCTGATGTGCGAAAAGACACCGCGGCCTAAGCCGTGGTGGGTCGGGTGCGATAGAAATCGGCCGCGGTGAACGTGGCGGGCACGCCCAGTTCGGCGGCGACCGCTTTGACGGCCGTCTCGGCGGTGGCGAGGTCCGCCTGACCGTCGATGCCGAACGACGGGGCGATGAACCTCTCGTAGTGCGCCCGGACTTCCTCTTCCGTGTGTCCGTTGAGGAAGGCCTGGAGATACCTGACCGTGGTGTCGGGCTCGTCCCGGATCACCCCTAGCGCGCGCCGGTGGGCCAGCACGACGGCCTGGACCGCGGGGTCCTCCGGATCGGTGTAGGTCGGGTCGACGGACACACCGACCGTCGGGATCTGGAAGAGGTCACCGGCGAAGGCCAGCACCCGCCAGCCGTTCTCGGCGGCCACGGCTTCGGGCACCAGGGTGTCGCCCACCACCGCGGCGTCGATCGTGCCCTCGCGAAGCCTGCGCAGGTCCATGCCGTAGTCGCCGGGTGCACGGACGATGGTCTCGACATCGCGGTCCGGGTCCAGTCCGGCCTGGCGCAGCATGATGCGGGTGAAGCAGCCGGGCCCGGTGTGGCGCGGATGCACGGCCAGACGCTTCCCGGCCAGGTCGGCCAGCGAGTCCAGGCCGGGCCGGGCGAGGAACCAGAACTGGGGCTGCTGGGTGTTCACATTGAGCGCGACCCATGGGATGCCGCCGACCAGCCGGGACAGCAGTGTCCGGCCCAGGCCGATGACGGCGCCGCGGCGCAGCCGCTCCGGATCCCAGATCGAGCCGTCCCGCAGGGCGACGTGGACACCGGCGTCGGCGTAGAAGTCCTGCTGGTCCGCGATGTAGGTGACCAGCTCCTCGTGGGGACCGCGCCCCACGTAGGCGAGATCGATCGTGTGCATGAACGCCTTCCTCAAAGGTGGCTGTGCCCTGTAGGCGGTCCGCCCGCCGGCGCATCCGGGCGGGCCCGGCGGAGGTGTGTCCAGGACGGGGGTGTCGTCGCAAGGACGTCCTGTCGCGGCCCGGCCGGAATGATGCCGATGGCGTGGATGCGCCACATGTCCGCTGTGCGGATGTGGGTGGCCCGGCGGGCCGGCCGCCGACCGTGCGGGGCGCTGGAAACCCGGGAGCTTCGGGGCGTCGAAGGATCTCCCGCACGGCTGGGCAAATGCGGCAGACCGGGCAAATTCCCGAGGGTGTGGGTGATCGGCAGCACTGTACACGCCGTCGCCGGTGCGGCTGGACATGCGAGCGAAACTCCCGATGAGCGGCGGATTCCTTGATCGACTCCCGTTGGCCGAGGTCTCTTCGCGGCCCCTCCGGGCTCGGCCGGGGTCTCGTCACTCTCCGGTCATGCGCGAGCAATTCGCCTCCAAGTTGCCTTCAGGTGAAGCGATCTGGCGATGTGTCAGGCCTGTGCGCCGGTCCTTCGGTCCGGTCGTCGACGTCCCGGCGCCAGGGCCCCGGGACGAAAGGGCCTTCCCAGGAAGTCCCCAGGCGAGTCTTGACGTCGACGAACACCCTACCTATGGTCGTTCCAAATGCTGGCGCGAGTTCGAGATAATGAACACGGGTGGTCAAAGATGACTCAGCAGGTGCGGGCTCTGGCAGGAACGCGGGTGATCGACGCCGCAACGATGGTTGCGGGCCCGCTGGGCGCGTCGATCCTGGCTGACTTCGGTGCCGACGTGGTCAAGGTGGAGCCCATCGCAGGGGACGAGTCCCGTACGTTCGGCCCCGGCCGGGACGGTATGAGCGGTGTCTACGCCGGGGTCAACCGGAACAAGCGGGCGATCGCACTCGATCTGCGCACGGAGGAGGGCCGGGAGCTCTTCCACGAGCTGTGCGCCGGCGCCGACGTGCTGATCGAGAACATGCTGCCCACGGTGCGCGCCAAGTTCGGCCTGACCGCCGAGGAGCTCCGCGAGCGCCACCCCCACCTGATCTGCCTGAACGTGAGCGGCTACGGTGACAGCGGCCCGTCGGCCGGCCGGCCCGCGCTGGATCCCGTCGCCCAGGCCCTCACCGGCATGATCCAGGGCACCGGGGACCCCGACGGCCGCGGCATCAAGGCCGGTCCGCCGGTCGCCGACAGTTCGGCCGGATACCTTGTCGCCGTCGCGGCCCTGGTCTCACTCTTCGCCAGGCAGAAGACCGGAGCCGGCCAGAACGGCTCGGTGTCGCTGGTGGCCTCGCTGTTCCACCTTCAGTCACCGTGGCTGGGCCAGTACATGCTGGCCGACTACGTGGCACCGCGCGTCGGCAACGCGAGCAACTTCTACGCGCCGTACAACGCGTACGCGACACGCGACGGCGGGGCCGTCCACATCGTCGCCTTCAACGACCGGCACTTCGAGCGGTTCGTGAAGGCGGCCGGCGCCGAGCACCTGCTCGACGACGAGCGGTTCACGAACGCGGCGAGCCGGCTGGCCCACCGCGAGGAACTCGACGTGGTGCTCGCTCCCTGGTTCGCCGAGCGCGACCGGGACGACATCGTCACCCTGCTCACCGACCAGAACATCATCTGCGCCCCGGTCCTCGCGTACGACGAGGCCGTGGATCACCCCCAGATCCGCGCGCTCGAGATGGTCGTCGGCTTGGAGAGCGAGGCACTCGGCGAGGTCCGGGTGCCGGGCCTGCCGATCAAGCTGTCGGACACTCCGGGCCGTGTGGAGCGTCCGCCGACCGCCCTGGGCGAGCACACCGCCGAGCTTCTCAAGGAGCTCGGACACAACGACCAAGACATCGCACGGCTGCTGGCCGCGCGCGTCGTCCGCTGAACACACAACGTCCTGAGACGGGAGCATCACATGAAGGTTGGTATCAGGATCCCCGGTGCCGGTCCCTGGGCCGGACCGGACGCGATCAGCGAGGTCTCCCGCTACGCGGAGAAGATCGGCTTCGACTCGCTGTGGATGACTGACCACGTGGCCCTGCCCACGAAGGTGGAGACGGCCTACCCGTACACCGCCGACGGCAAGTTCCTCTGGGCGCCCGAAACCCCCTACCTGGACTGCCTCACGGCGCTGACCTGGGCCGCGGCCGCGACGGAGACCGTCGAGCTGGGCACGTCCTGCCTGATCCTGCCGTGGCGCCCGCTGGTGCAGACGTCGAAGACGCTCGTGAGCATCGACGTCCTGTCCAAGGGCCGGCTGTCCGTCGCCATCGGCGTCGGCTGGATGAAGGAGCAGTTCGAGGCGCTGGGAGCGCCCTTCAAGGACCGCGGGCGCCGGGTGACCGAGATGGTCAAGGCCATGCGCCAGATGTGGACCGAGGACGAGGTCTCCTGGGACGGCGACTTCTACAACCTGCACGACTTCATGATGTTCCCCAAGCCCGTGCGGGGCACGATCCCGGTCTGGTTCGCCGGCTACAGCGAGGCGTCGCTGCGCCGTATCGCCGCGATCGGTGACGGCTGGCACCCGCTGGCCGTGGGCCCGGAGGACTACGCCGGCTACCTCGCCACGCTGAAGTCGTACGTGGCGGAGGCCGGCCGTGACATGAGCGAGATCACGCTCACCGCGCGCCCGCTGCGCACGGCGCCCTACAACGCCGAGACGATCGAGGCGTACGGCGACCTCGGTGTCACGCACTTCATCTGCGACACCTCGTTCGAGCACGCCACGCTCGACTCCGCGATGGAGGAGCTGCAGGCCCTCGCCGAGGCGGTCCTGCCGACCGCGCACCGCCTCCCCTGAGGCCCGAACGAAAGAGAGCCGATCATGCGTGCACTGACCTCCAGTGTTCCGCTGGTCCTCGGTGACCAGCTCACGGACGCCTCGAACGGAGCCACGTTCGAGACCGTCAACCCCGCCGACGGCAGCGTCATAGCGAAGGTCGCCGAGGCGACCGTGGACGACGTCGCCCGCGCCGTCGAGGCCGCGCGAGCCGGCGCCAAGGCCTGGCAGCGGATGCGCCCCTCGCAGCGCACCCGCCTGATGCTGCGCTACGCGGCGCTCATCGAAGCGAACAAGGAGCAGCTCGCCGAGCTGCAGAGCCGCGACATGGGAAAGCCGATCCGCGAGTCCGCGAAGATCGACCTGCCGGTCATGGTCGAGACCGTCGAGTACTTCGCCGGCCTGGTGACCAAGATCGAGGGACGGACGACCCCCGCCCCCGGCCGCTTCCTGAACTACACGGTGCGCGAGCCGATCGGTGTGGTCGGTGCGATCACCCCGTGGAACTTCCCCGCCGTGCAGTCGATCTGGAAGATCGCGCCGGCGCTGGCCATGGGCAACTCCATCGTCCTGAAGCCGGCGCAGCTCGCGCCGCTCGTGCCGGTGGCGCTGGGTGAGCTGGCCCTGGAGGCCGGCATCCCCCCCGGTGTCGTGAACGTCCTGCCGGGCCGCGGCTCGGTGGCGGGCAACGCACTGGTCCAGCACCCGGGCGTCGGCAAGATCACTTTCACCGGTTCGACCGAGATCGGCCAGGAGATCGGCCGGATGGCGGCGGACCGGCTGATCACCACCTCCCTGGAGCTGGGCGGGAAGTCGGCGCTGGTCGCGTTCGCGGACGCGTCCCCGAAGGCGGTCGCCGACGTGGTCTTCGCGGCCATGTACGGCAACCAGGGTGAGACCTGCACCGCGCCCAGCCGGCTCCTGGTCGAGCGTCCGATCTACGACGAGGTCGTGGAGCTGGTCAAGGCACGGGTCGACGCGGCCCGGGTCGGCGACCCGCTCGACCCCGAGACGGAGATCGGCCCGCTGGTCAACGCGGCGCAGCGCGACTCGGTTCACTCCTATGTGGTGTCGGGTGCCGCGGAGGGCGCTCGTCTGCTGGCGGGCAGCACCGAGGCTCCGGCAGACGGTCCGGGCTTCTTCTACCAGCCGGCGCTGTTCGCGGACGTGGCCCCGGACATGCGGATCGCCCGCGAGGAGATCTTCGGTCCCGTCCTCGGTGTGCTGCCGTTCGAGGGCGAGGAGCAGGCGATCGAGCTGGCGAACGACACGATCTACGGCCTCGCGGCCGGCGTGTTCACCCGGGACGTCGGCCGGGCCCTGCGCTTCGCCGGGACGCTGGACGCCGGGAACGTGTGGATCAACAGCTGGGGCGTGCTCAACCCGGCCTCGCCGTACCGCGGGTTCCGCCACAGCGGCTACGGCAGTGACCTCGGTCGCAGCGCGATCGAGAGCTTCACGAAGGAGAAGAGCGTATGGGTACGTCTGGACTAGCGCCGCAGGGCGCCGACGTCCCGGTCGTCGCCCGACTGCGCGAGCTGCGGGGCCTCGCCCGGTGGTCACCCGCCGCGGACTACTCGATCGTCCAGGACGCGCTCTTCGCGCAGGATCCGGACGCGGTGGCCGTGCTCACGGCCGGACCGCAGGAAGTCGGCGAGATCACGTTCGGCGAGGTCCAGGAGGCCGCGCTGCGGATCGGTGACGTACTGCGGGCGCAGGGCGTCGATCCGGGCGACCGGGTCGCGCTCTACCTCGACCCTTCGCCGGCCGCGGCGGAGGTGGTCTTCGGAGTGCTGGCCGCCGGGGCGGTGCTGCTGCCGATCCCGCGGCTCATGGCCGGCGGCTCGGTCTCGCACCGCCTGAGCGACTCAGGGGCGAAGGTGCTCGTCACCGACGGGCTGGGCCTTGAACGGCTGCGCTCGACGGGCTGCGACATCGAGGGCCGTGCGGTGCTGACGGTCGACGGTTCCGAGGGGAAGGGGATCGCCGGGCGGAAGGTCGACGACCACTCCGACGCACCCTGGCCGGCCGGTCCGACGCACCCCGCCCTGCTGATGTACACCTCGGGCACCAGCGGTCCGCCCAAGGGCATCCTGCACGGCCACCAGGTGCTGCTCGGCCATGCCGGAGTGGACTACGCCTTCGAGTTGTTCCAGCCCGGGGACGTCTACTACGGGACGGCCGACTGGGGGTGGATCGGTGGCCTCATGCTGGGGCTCCTCGTCCCGTGGTCGTTCGGCGTCCCGGTCGTCGCGCAGCGGCAGACGCGTTTCGATGCCGATGCCACGCTGGAGCTGTTCGCGCGGTGCGGCGTCACGACCGCCTTCCTGCCGCCCTCCGTCCTGCGCCTGTTGCAGGCGAACGGCCGGGCGCCGGAGCGCAGGCTGCGTGCCGTCGTCACCGGCGGCGAGGCGGCGGGACGTTCGGAGATGGCGTGGTCCCGGCTGCACCTGTCGCAGGCCGTGAACAAGGCGTACGGCCAGACCGAGGCGAACGGTCTCATCGGTGACTCGGCGGTGCTGGGCTCCGTCGACGACGACACGATGGGCGCCCCCTACCCGGGCCACACCATCGCGCTGCTCGGCGAGGACGGCCGGGAGGTCGCCCACGGTGAGGTCGGCGAGATCGCCCTGCGGCTTCCCGACCCGGTCGCGCTGCTGGGGATCTGGGATGCGAAGACGGAGGGCCCGGTACCTCCGGCCGGCGAATGGCACCGGACCAACGACCTGGCCAGGCGTGCTCATGGACAGCGCCTGGAGTACCTGGGCCGCGCGGACGACGTCATCAAGAGCCGCGGCTACCGGATCGGCCCCTCGGAGATCGAGGACGCCCTGGTGAACCACCCGTTGGTGGCCGAGGCCGTCGCGGTCGGCATCCCGGACGACAAGATCGGTCAGCGGGTGAAGGTCTTCCTGCGGATCACCGGCGGCGAGACCGGCGGCGAGGTCGGGGAGGCGCTCCGCTCGGAGCTGTGCGACCTGGTGGCCGCCACGGTCGGGCCGCACGCCAGACCCCGTGAGTTCGAGGTGGTCTCCTCGCTGCCGAGGACGGAGACCGGGAAGCTCCTGCGGCGCGCCCTCGCTCCGGCCCCGCACTGACCGGCCCGCTCCGGCGGCACTGCCGCCCGAGAGGGCGCCCCGGCGGCGTCCGTACCCGGACGGCACCTACAGACACACATCAACGTACGCACACACGTCACGTACAGACACACATCACGAGAGGGACCACCTATGCGTAGATTCTGGCATGTCGGTCTCAACGTCACCGACATGGACCGCACCATCGAGTTCTACCGGCTCGTGGGCTTCGAGGTCGTGCAGGACAAGGAGCTCGAAGACGCCAACCTCGCGCGGGCGTTCATGATCGAGGAGGGCAGCAAACTGCGCTTCGCGCACATGCGCCTGAACAACTCGCCCGACGAGGCGATGCTCGACATCATCGAGTGGCGCGACGTGCCGGTGACCCGCGAGCGGTCCATCGCCGACACCGTCAACCCCGGCCTGTGCCGCTTCTCGATCCTCACGGACGACATCCAGGGCGAGTACGACCGCCTGAGCGTCGCGGGCGTCAAGTTCCTGCACACCCCGCAGACCGTCATGGCCCCCGACGGGGTGAACGGATGGAAGATCCTCTTTGCGGCGGACCCCGACGGTACGCTGTTCCACTTTGTCGAGTTGGTAGGGGACTCAGCCAAGCACTGAGGCTTCCCTGACCGGAAAGCAGGAGACGTGGCGAAGGAGCCTTCCGAGTCCGGCGACGGGGTCGTCCACGACGATGCCGAGCAGGCAGCCGAGGTTCTCGTGCCGGCGGTGTCGCGCACGGTACGGGTACTCGACCACCTGGTCCGGCATGTCGACGGGGCGACGGTCACCGAACTCGCCAAATCGTGCGGGCTGGCCAAGAGCACGGCGTCGAACCTGATCCGGACGATGGTCAGCGAAGGTCTCATCGAGTACGACTCCGACACCCGGCGTTACAACCTGGGACCGCTGCTCGTCGAGTACGGCGTGGCAGCGGTCACCAGGACCACCCCGGTCGCCGAGGCGCGGCCGTTCATGGAGCGGCTGGCCGAGCGGACCGAGCTGGCGTGCCTCGCGATCTCGCCGATGCCCGACGGGCACTTCACCGCGATCGCGAAGATCGAGAGCCGCAAGGACATCAAGATCACCATCGAGATCGGCTCCCGGTTCGACCGGGACGCGCCGCTGCTCAGCCGGCTGACGGACGCGTGGCATGACGTCGTGCCGGCCGCGGACGACGACGCGCGCCGCGAGGAAGTGCGCTCCCGCGGTTTCGGAGTCGTCTTCGGGGAGTACGCCCCCGAGCTGAATGTCATGGGTTTCCCCGTCTTCGACCGTGACGGGCAGCCCTGCCTCGTGATCAGCCTGCTCGGCATGGGAACGGATCTCACGCCGCAGGACATCGACGAGTTGGCCCCTTACCTGGTCACCGCCGCGCGTGCCATCACGGTGCGCAGCGGCGGCCGGGTACCGGCCGACTACCCGGAGGCCGGCCCGGAGCGATCTGCCGGCTGACCCCATCAGACCCACAGGACCGGCGCCCGCACCGCCGGTCCTGTGAACCCGCACCGCCGGTCGCGGGCACTTCTTGAGGAGCACGAACCATGGACAGCCACACCATCGCCGTTGTGGGAGGTACCGGACCACAGGGCAAGGGCCTGGCCCTGCACTTCGCCCGCGCCGGCCACAAGGTCGTCATCGGGTCGCGCTCGGCCGGGCGCGCCGAGGAGGCCGCGGCCGAGATCCGTGCGCGTGTCGGCTCGGCCGTCGACGTGCTCGGCCTCGACAACAAGGGGGCCGTCGAGGCGGCCGACGCGGTCCTGATCGTCGTGCCGTGGGACGGCCACGAGGAGCTGGTCGCGGCGCTCGCGCCGGTGCTGGCGGGGAAGCTGGTAATCAGCTGCGTCAACCCGCTCGGCTTCGACAAGCGCGGTGCGTACGGCCTGGACGTCGAGGACGGCAGCGCCGCCGAGCAGACGCAGAGGCTCGTGCCCGACGCCGTGGTCGTCGGCGCCTTCCACCACCTGTCCGCCGTCTCCCTGTGGGAGGCCGAGGGTCCCCTCGGGCACGAGGACGTCCTGGTGGTCGGTGACGACAGGGACGCCAAGGAGAAGGTCGCCGCCCTCGCCGCGACGATCACCGGCCGCCCCGGCATCGACGGCGGGGTCCTGCGGCTTGCCCGTCAGCTGGAGCCGCTCACCGCCGTCCTCATCAACATCAACCGGCGCTACAAGACCCGTTCGGGCGTCTCGGTCTCCGGGATCCCGGCATGATCCTCGAACTGCGCGAGTACACCGCGCTGCCGGACCGGACCGAGGACCTGCACCGGCGCTTCGCCGACGAGACCCTCGACCTCTTCAGGGAATTCGGTCTCGATCTCAGGGGTTTCTGGCACGTCGTCGACGACCGACGGCGGATCTACTACCTGTGTGCGTTCGAGGATGTGAACGCGGCGGTTGAGTTCTGGGATGCCTTCAGGGCGGATCCGCGGTGGATCGGGCTGAAGGAACGCAGTGAGGCCGAGGGCCCGCTGATCGAGGAAATCGTGAGCACGTACCTCACCGAACCCGAGTACATGGCGGCTCATCGCTGATTTTCCGGCGGGGCCGCATGCGGTCGCGCATACGGCCCCGCCGTGACCGGCCGGCGGACGTCCAAGCCCCGGCCGGAATGGATTCGCCATTCCCATTTTTTCATTGCCGTGGACACTGTTCACCATCGTGAATCGAGAGTCGATGATCAAGGGCATTCAGCTACACGCCTGGGCAGGTGGACCGAGCATGGTCGAGGTCGCCGAGGTCGCCGCTCGGACCTTCGAGACGATCTGGGTCACCGACCAGATGCAGTCGCGAGGAGTGGGCGCCGTCCTGGGGGCGATCGCGGCCAGGACCGGTGCGGGTGTCGGCACGGCGGTGACGTTCCCGTTCGGGCGAAACCCCCTGGAACAGGCTTCCACGATGGCCACGTTGGCCGAGTTCATGCCGGCCGGCCGCCAGGTGAGCATGGGGATCGGCACCGGCGGTGGACTGGTGAGCGCTCTGATGGAGCGGCAGCAGCCCGTCGGCCGCGTCGCCGAACTCATCAGGTTCTGCCGCGCGCTCTGGCGGGGTGAGAGCGTCCGCATGGGCGACTACCCCCTCACCTGCGCGGACCTGGGCCTGCGTGCGGAGGGCCGGGCGTCCCTCGACTGGGTGGACGACCCCGCGGTCCGGGTGATCGTGGCCGGCACGGGTCCCAAGATTCTTGAGATGGCGGGCGAGTTGGCCGACGGTGTGATCTGCGCGAGCAACTTCCCGTCACACAGCCTCGCGGCCTTCCGCAGCGGCCAGTTCGACGCGGTCAGCAACCTCGACCGCCTCGACGCCGGCCGGGAGCGCAGCGACCGCCCGGAGCTGACCCGTATATACGGGGTGAACGTGTCCGTCTCGGCGGACCGCGACCGCGCCAACGCCGCCGCCCGCCGGCAGGCCGCCCTGATCGTCTCCCAGCAGCCGCACGAGAGTCTGCAGCAGGTCGGCTTCGAACAGTCCGACTACGCGGCGACCCGCGAGGCCGTCCACACCGGCCGGGGCATCGCCGCCGCGGCCGAACTCCTGCCCCAGCACGTGGCCGACCAGCTCGTCATCTCGGGAACCCCTGGCGACTGCATCGCGTCGCTCGCCGAACTCCTCGAGTACGCCCGCGGGGCCGGCTTCACCGAGGCATACGTCGGAGCCCCCGTCGGTCCCGACCCGGCGGAAGCCGTGGACCTGCTCACCACCGAAGTCCTCCCGGAGCTCATATGAACGCCGTCACGGACGAGACACCGCTGTGCCTGTCGGAGACCGGGGGCGGCGTCGCGACGGTGACGCTGAACCGCCCCGACGCGCGCAACGCCATGAACATCCCTCTGCTCCAGCAACTGGTCGCGGCGCTCAAGGGCGCCCGCGAACAGGGAGTCGGCGTCCTGCTGCTGAAGGCCGAGGGCCCGGCCTTCTGCGCGGGTGCCGACGTGCGGTCGGACGACGGCACCGCGATGGGCCGGCCGGGCCTGCGCCGGCAACTGATCGAGGAGGCGTGCGACCTCGTCGAGGCGTTCCCCGCCTCGGTCGCCGCCGTACAGGGCCCGGCCGTGGGCGGTGGATGGGCCCTGGCCGCCGCCGCCGTGGTCACTCTGGCGGCTCCGGGCGCGATGTTCCGCTTCCCGGAGCTCCGGCTGGGCTTCCTGCCCCCGGACCAGACGGTCCGCCGCCTGCGAGCCGCTGTCGGTCCCGCCGCGGCGTTCCGGCTGCTGGTGGCAGATGAACGTTTCACCGGGGACGACCTGGCCCGGCTGGGCCTGGTCGACGTGGCCGGGGCCGCGGACCTCGGCCACCGGGCCCGGCACCTCGCCGAGCAGTTCGCGGCCGCGCCGTCGGATCTTGTCCAGACCCTTCGGACGGCTCTCACCACCTGATTCCCCCGCGGCGACCGCACCGTTCGGACCACCCGATCCACCGGCCGCCCGATCCCCTCCGGAAAGGCGACAACCATGAGTGCGAACCCCTTCATCGAGTCCGAGGACCAGGAGCAGTTGCGGGCCACGGCCCGCGCGGTGATCGCACGGCACGCTCCCCAGCGTGACGTGCGGATCTGGGACGAGGAGGGCTCCTACCCCGAGCACCTCTACCGCGAGATCGCGAAGCTGGGCTGGTACGACATCGTCGCGGACGACGAGCCCCTCGACGGCATGGCCGGCCTGCTGATCGCGCTGTGTGAGGAGGTCGGGCGGGCCAGTTCGGACCTGGTCGCGCTGCTGAACCTGAACATCAGCGGGATCCGCGACCTGATCCGCTGGGGCACCGTCGAACAGCAGGAGAAGTACGCCGAGCCCGTGCTGCGCGGCGACGGCCGGTTCTCCATCGCGGTCTCGGAGCCGGACGTCGGCTCGGACGCGGCGAGCGTGGCGACGACCGCGGAGCGCGTCGAGGGCGGCTGGCTGCTGAACGGGCAGAAGACGTACTGCGAGGGCGCGGGGATCCCGGGCACGGTGATGGAGCTGTTCGCGAAGACCGGCGACAGCGGCCGCAAGCGGGATGACCTCGCCGTGTTCCTGGTCCCCTCGGACCACCCGGGTGTGGAGATCCGCCGGATGCCGGCCCTGGGCCGCAACATCAGCGGGATCTACGAGGTGTTCCTCCACGACGTCCTGGTCCCCGACGAGGCCCTGCTGGGCGAGCCCGGCCAGGGCTGGCAGATCCTCAAGGAGCGGCTGGTCCTGGAGCGGATCATGATCAGCTCGGGGTTCCTGGGCAGTGTCGGACAGGTCCTGGACATGACGGTCGAGTACGCCAACGAGCGCGAGCAGTTCGGGAAGACGATCTCCTCGTACCAGGGTGTGACGCTGCCGCTCGCGGAGATGTTCGTCCGCAAGGACGCGGCGCGCTGCGCGGTGCAGCGGTCGGCGGCGTTCTTCGACGCGGGCCTGCCGTGCGAGACGGAGAGCACGATGGCGAAGTTCCTGTGCGGGCAGATATACGCCGAGGCATCGGCACTGGCGGTCCAGCTGCAGGGCGCGTACGGCTATGTCCGCGACCACACCCTGCCGATGCACCACTCGGACGGAATCATCGCGCGGGTCGTGGCCGGCCCGCCGTCGGTGCAGCTGAACTTCATCGCGCGGTCCATGGGCCTGCGCGGCAACTGACCATGCCTGAGCGTCCATGTGAGGAGACCGCGGTGACTTCCGCACCCGTACGCCGTGCACTGGCCAGGGCCAGGGCGGGCAAGAACATCGACCGCCGGGAGGCGGCGGCCCTGCTCGGGGCGCGCGGCGACGACCTGGCCTCGCTGTGCGAGGTCGCCGGGTCCGTGCGCTCCGCGGGTCTCCTCGACGCGGGGCGGCCCGGCATCGTCACCTACAGCAAGAAGGTGTTCGTACCGCTCACCCGGCTGTGCCGGGACCGGTGCCACTACTGCACCTTCGCGACCACCCCGGGCCGGGTCGAGGAGGCCTATCTCACGCCCGGGCAGGTCCTGGACATCGCCCGCGAGGGTGCCCGACTGGGCTGCAAGGAGGCCCTGTTCACGCTCGGGGACCGGCCGGAGGACCGCTGGAAGGCCGCCCGGGAGTGGCTGGACGCGCACGGCTACGAGGACACCCTCGCGTACGTGCGGGCGATGGCGATCCTGGTGCTGGAGGAGACCGGCCTGATCCCGCACCTGAACCCCGGGGTGATGAGCTGGACGGAACTGCAGCGACTGAAGCCCGTCGCGGGGTCGATGGGCCTGATGCTGGAGTCGACGGCACGGTCGCTGTGGTCGGAGCCGGGGGGCTGCCACTACGGCTCCCCGGACAAGGACCCCGCGGTGCGGCTGCGGACCATCGAGGACGCCTCCCGCAGCAGTATCCCCTTCACGACGGGGATCCTGATCGGTATCGGTGAGAGCGCCGAGGACCGGGTCGAGTCGATCCTGGAGATCCGCCGCATCGCCCGGCAGTACGGGGCGGTCCAGGAAGTGATCGTGCAGAACTTCCGGGCCAAGCCGGACACGGCGATGAAGTCGGTGCCGGACGCGGACCTGGAGGAGTACCTCGCGGCGATCGCGGTCGCGAGGATCCTGCTGGGGCCGAAGATGCGGATCCAGGCCCCGCCGAACCTGTCCGACCCGAACGAACTGCGGCTCCTGCTCGCGGCCGGCGTCGACGACTGGGGCGGCGTGTCGCCCCTGACACCCGATCACGTCAACCCCGAACGGCCCTGGCCGCAGTTGGAGCGCCTCGCGGAACTGACCTCCGGGGCCGGATTCGAACTGCGCGAACGCCTCGCCGCCCAGCCGGAGTACATCCGCGCGGGCAGCCCGTGGGCGGACGCCCGCGTCCAGCCGCACCTGCGGGCACTCGCCGACCCGGACACCGGGCTTGCCGCCGACGTGCTGCCGGTGGGCAGGCCGTGGCAGGAAGCCGCCGCGGCCGTCTCGTCCGGGCGTACCGACCTGCACACCGCGATCGACCGGGAGGGCCGCCTCACCACCGCGCGCGGCGACTTCGACAACGCGTTCGGCGACTGGCAGGTCCTGGCCGACCAGGTCCACAACCTCCCCACCGGGGTCCGTGCGGGTGCGCCGGAGCGCCTCGACAGCGACGTCGCCGACGCCCTGCGGGCGGCCGAGCGGGACCCTGCGGGCCTCACGGACGCGCAGGCGTTGGCGCTGGCGTATGCGGACGGTCCCGGGCTCGACGCGATGTGCCGGATCGCGGACCAGGTCCGCCGGTCCGCGGTCGGGGACACCGTCACCTACGTGGTGAACCGGAACGTCAACTTCAGCAACGTCTGCTACGTCGGCTGCCGGTTCTGCGCGTTCGCGCAGCGGGAGACCGACGCGGATGCCTACCGGCTGTCGCTGGGCGAGGTCGGCGACCGCGTCGAACAGGCCTGGGCCGTGGGCGCGACCGAGGTGTGCATGCAGGGCGGCATCGATCCCGCCCTGCCCAGCAGCGTCCACCACGACCTCGCCCGCGCCGTCAAGGAACGCTGCCCCGACATGCACCTGCACGCGTTCTCCCCGATGGAGATCATCAGCGGCGCGTCCCGGATGGGGATCTCCGTCTCCGAGTGGCTGGCCGGCGCGCGCGAGGCGGGGCTGGATTCCGTGCCGGGCACCGCGGCGGAGATCCTCGACGACGAGATCCGCTGGATCCTGACCAAGGGCAAGCTCCCCGCGGCGGAGTGGATCCGGGTGGTGAAGACCGCGCACGGACTGGGGATCCCCACGACCGCGACCATGATGTACGGACACGTCGACGAGCCCCGGCACTGGGTCGGGCACCTGCGGACTCTGGTCGACATCCAGCGGGAGACGGGCGGGTTCACCGAGTTCGTACCGCTGCCGTTCGTGCACCACTCCTCCCCGATCTACCTCGCCGGGATCGCCCGGCCGGGCCCCACCCACCGGGACAACCGGGCCGTCCACGCCCTCGCGCGCCTGCTGATGCACGGGTACATCGACAACATCGAGTGCTCGTGGGTCAAGCTGTCGCCCGACCAGTGCGAACAGATGCTGCGCGGGGGCGCCAACGACCTGGGCGGGACGCTGATGGAGGAGACCATCAGCCGGATGGCGGGCTCGACGAACGGGTCGATGAAGACCATCGCGGACATCGAGGCCCTCGCCGCAGCCGCCGGCCGGCCGGCCCGGCAGCGCTCGACGACCTACGGCCAGGTCAGCGCGGAACGCGCCGAAGCGGCCCGCAGGTTCGACACGGAGGTACACCGGGTCGTGCCGCTGAGTGTCGGATTCGTACGATGACCACTGGCCGGCCCGGCCGCGCGGCCGGGGGCGCGCACGGCCGGGCCCACCACCCCGCCGACAGGGGCGGACACCGCGACAACCGTGCGCGCCGTGAGGTGCGTTGGGCCGTTGTCGTCCCGCAGAAGGACCTCCGCCTGGCGAAGAGCCGCCTCGCACTCGACTCGCGTGACCGGCAGCGGGTCGCGAGCGCCCTGTTCCGCGACACCGTGGCCGCCGCGCAGCACACGCCTGGCGTGGCCACGGTGATCGTCGTCGTCGACCGGATCCAGGACCTCGAACCCGTCGCCGGCCTCGGTGTCGGACATGTCCTCGGGACCGGCCCGGGTCTCAACGAGGCCCTGCGCCAGGGCGAACTGGCCGCCCGTGCCGGCCACCCCGGGTGCGGTGTCGCCGCGCTCCCCGCCGACCTGCCGCTGATCGAACCCGCGCTCCTCGGCCGGGCCCTGACCGAGGCCGGGGCCCACGACCGGGCTTTCCTACCCGACGCGGACGACGAGGGCACCACGCTCCTCACCGCGCGCCCCGGACACGCGCTCGGTCCCGTCTACGGAATCGGCTCCCGCGAGGCCCACCGCCGTTCCGGCGCCGTCGAACTGACCGGACCCGGCCTCGCCGCACTGCGTTACGACCTCGACTGCCTCGCCCACCTCGCCCTCGTGCCACCCCCGGCACGACACACCCACCTTTCCGAGGTCCTCGCCCGTCTGCGGCCCGTACCGTCCCTCGTGGACGCTTCGTACCTCCCCGGCGCCCCCGGCCCCCCCGGCCTCTCGGGCCGTGCCACGCCGCCGGGCGTCGGACGTCACCCGCCGCAGTCATGAGAACGGCCTTGGCGGCCGGAGAGATCGAGGGTGCCCGGCCGCCAAGGCCGTTTTTCTTCGGGGATGGCTCTCTTTACGGGTAGTAGTGCGTGAGGGACTCCGCGACGCAGGCGGGCTTGTCGGATCCTTCGAGTTCGAAGGTGAAGGCGCGGTGCACCTGGACGCCGCCCCGGCTCACCTCGCGCACCTCGGTGATCTCGGCGCGCAGGCGGATCTTGCTGCCGACCGGCACGGGCGCGGGGAAACGCACCTTGTTCACACCGTAGTTGAGGGCCATGCCCACGCCGGTGACCTGGAGGAGTTCCGCCACCATCGGGATGCCCCAGCTGAGCACCATGTAGCCGTGCGCGATGGTGCGCCCGAACGGGCCCGCGGCCGCGCGCTCGACGTCGGTGTGGATCCACTGGCCGTCGCCGGAGACCGCCGCGAAGGCGTCGATGAGCTCCTGAGTGACTTCCCTCCACTCGGAGTGTCCGAGATCGCGGCCGGCCAGCTTCGCGATCTCCGGTATGCCGTTGGCGGTCAGTGTCACGATGGACTCCGATTTCCTTGGTTCAGTTCCTGGTTGGATGACGGCTGGCCATCGGCCGATCTGTGCCCTGGGGTCCGGCGGGACGTCAGCCGGTGATGCGTTCGAACACCGCGGCCAGGCCCTGGCCTCCGCCGATGCACATCGTCTCCAGGCCGTAGCGGGTCCCCCTGCGGTGCATCTCGCGCACCAGGGTGGCCAGGATCCGGGCGCCGGTCGCCCCGACGGGGTGGCCGAGGGAGATGCCGGAGCCGTTGACGTTGATCCGCTCGTGGTCGGCGTCGGTCAGACCCAGCACCCGTGTGCAGGCCAGTACCTGGGCGGCGAAGGCCTCGTTGAGCTCGATCAGGCCCATGTCGGTGAGCGTGAGCCCGGCCCTGTCCAGGGCCTTCCGGGTGGCCGGCACCGGGCCGATCCCCATGGTCTCGGCGGGCACCCCGGCGCGGGCGAAGGACACCAGTCGCACCAGCGGGGTCAGGCCCAGGCGCTCGGCCGTGGCACGGGTGGTCACCAGGCAGGCGGCCGCCGCGTCGTTCTGACCGCTGGCGTTGCCCGCGGTGACGGTCGCCTCCGGGTCGGACCTGCCCATGATCGGCCGGAGTGCGGCCAGTTGCTCCGCCGTCGTGCCGGGGCGGGGGTGTTCGTCCTCCGCCACGGTGACCTCGCCCTTGCGGGTGCGCACCGTGACGGGGACGATCTCGTCCTTGAACAGCCCGGCCGCCATGGCGGCAGCGGTGCGCTGCTGGGAGCGCACGGCGAGGGTGTCCTGGTTCTCGCGGGAGATGGAGTAGGTGCGGCGGAGGTTCTCCGCGGTCTCGATCATGCCCCCGGGAACGGGGTGGTTGACGCCGCCGGCGGTGGCCCGGCCACGCGCCAGGGAGTCGTGGAGTTCGAGACTCGGCGTCCTGACGCCCCACCTGACGTCGTGGGTGTAGAAGGGGGCCGCGCTCATGACGTCCACCCCGCCCGCGACGACGACATCGCTGAAGCCGCTGCGGATCTGCATGGCGGCGTCGAGGACGGCCTGGAGGCCCGATCCGCAACGGCGGTCGACCTGGACGCCGGTGACCGAGTCGGGCAGCCCCGCGTCGAGGGCGGCGACCCGCCCGATCGCGGGGGCGTCGGAGGTCGGGTAGGCGTGGCCGAGGATCACCTCGTCGATCCGCTCGGGATCGATCCCGGTGCGGCCGACGATCTCGGCGATGAGGAGCGCCGCGAGACCGGCCGGACGCTGGTCCGCGAGCGCGCCGCCGAAGCGGCCGATCGGTGTGCGCAGCGGCTCGCAGATGACGACATCGGCTTGTTCGGACATGCGACTGCCTTTCCCTGGTGGGGGAAGTTCTACGGCGGAACCGTTCCCACCGAGCCTCGCACTCCGGCACCAGGAAGATCCAATATCTGATTCACGCCGGACTCGGACGGAAATCGTCTAGGTGCTCAGGGTGGGGGTCGGCAGCGCCTCCTCGGCCACGGCGAGGACCGAGTGCAGCGCGGCCGAGGGATTGTCCGTACGCCAGGCCAGCGCCGCCTGGAGCCGGATGGGCGGCCCGGCCAGCGGGCGGTACACCAGGCCGGTCTGCTGGACGTGCAGGCAGGACGTCAGGGTCAGCGTCACCCCGACTCCGGCGGCCACCAGCGCCAGGATGGTGTGGGAGTCCGGAGCCTCCTGGACCACCCGCGGCGTGAACCCGGCCGTGCCGCAGACCTGGAACGTGGCGTCGCGCAGGCTGGACCCGGCGTTGGCGGGGAAACTCACGAAGGGCTCCTCGCCCAGGGCGGCGATCGGGATGCGATCGCGCTGGGCCAGGGGGTGGTAGGAGGGCAGCGCGCAGATCATCTCCTCCTCCCCGATGACCCGCAGTGTCACACCCGCGGGAGTGGCCGAGAGCCGGACGAAACCGAGGTCCAGAGAGCCCTCCGCGACGCCCGCCAGGGCCGCGTTGGCGTAGGTCTGGCCCTTCAGGACCAGCTCGATGCCGGGGTGGACGGCCCTGACGGCCCGGGTCAGCCGGGGCAGGCTCTCATGGCTGGAAGCGCCGGCGAAGCCCACGGTCACACGCCCGTACTGGCCCAGCCCGGCGGCCCTGGCGGCCCGGGTGGCCAGGTCGAGGTCCTTGAGCACGGTACGCACCGGCTCCAGGTAGGACTGGCCGGCACTGGTGAGCCTGACCGAGCGGGTACTGCGCTCGAAGAGCTGGACCCCCAGCTCCTTCTCCAACTGCCGGATCTGCTGGCTCAGCGGTGGCTGGGCCATCTGGAGCCGCTTGGCGGCACGGCCGAAGTGCAGTTCTTCGGCGACGGCTACGAAGGCGACCAGGCGGCGCAGTTCCATGGTGGTTCCCACTGTTCCGACTCCGGGAGGAATCCCGGTCATTCATCGAATGAACGTCTTAAAGCGTGTGCCATTTAGTATTGGACAATAATGGATTACGGCTGGCAGCGTAAGACCGTCCGCCGAACCGATCCGCGCAGCTCCCGCCTCACGTCAGGGGACGGGCGTTCCGGCGTGCCACACCGGCGGACACGTCCGTCCGCCTCGGACGGCGGCCGGTTCGCGCGTTCGGTCTCCCCGGAGTGGAGAGGTCGGGCCGACAGGGCCCCGCGGGGGTACGTCGGCGGTGGGTGGTCACCGCGCCCGGGCCGCGATACGCAGGGTGGCAACGGGTCCCCGGCGCGGGAGGCAGGGAGTGCCGGCGTTCCGCCGGCGGCCGCGGACCGGAGCGGCCAGGTCAGCACAACGGATCCGGCTCCCGCGCCACCGGAGCGGGAGCGGAGATCCGAGAACCGAGAGGGAGGCGAGATCCACATGCGCATCAGGATTGTCGGCGCCGGAGCCATGGGCCGCGGCATCGCCCAGTGGGCGGCGGTCGCCGGCCACACCGTCGAACTCGCCGATGTACGGCAGGAGGCCGTCGGCGAGGCCGTCGTCTTCGTCCAGCGCATGCTCGAACGCGCCGCCCAGAAGCAGCGGATGACCGACGAGGCCGCCGGAGCCGCTTCGGCACGGCTGCTGTCGGTGGGCTCGCCGGCCGCGCCGGGCGACGACGTGGGACTGGTCGTCGAAGCGGTCCGCGAGGACCTGGCCACCAAGACGGAACTGTTCCGGCAGCTGGAGGACATCCTGCCCGCGGGCACGGTCTTCGCGACCAACACGTCCTCGCTGCCGGTGACACAGATCGCGTCGGGACTCCTTGATCCGTCCCGCCTCTGCGGCCTGCACTTCTTCAATCCCGTACCGCTGATGAAGATCGTCGAGGTCATTCCGGGCGCGCTGACCCGCCCCGAGATCCCCCGGACCCTCGTCGAACTGGTCCGGGCCACCGGACACGCCGCGGTAGTCGCCTCGGACACCCCCGGCTTCCTGATCAACCACGTCGGCCGCGGCCTGATCACCGAGGCGTTCGCCCTGCTGGAGGAGTCCGTCAGCGACACGACGGGCATCGACCGCATCGCCCGCGACGTACTCGGACTGCGCATGGGCCCCTTCGAGCTGATGGACCTCACCGGCCTGGACGTGACCGCCGCGGTGACCGACTCCATCTGGCAGGGCTTCCGGCACTCCGACCGGCTGCGCCCCTCCTACCTCGCTCCCAACCGGGTGGCGGCGGGCCTGCACGGCCGCAAGACCGGGCGCGGCTTCTACGCGTACGGCCCCGGCATCCCGGCCCCCGCCGACCTGCCGGAACAACCCGTCACCGGTGATCCGGGCCGGCCGGTGTGGGTCGCCGGCGAGGGCCGGGACGGCGACACACTGCGCACGGTGCTCAGCGAGTCGGGGGCGGCCCTCGAAAGGGCATCCGCGCCCTCGGAGCAGGCTCTCGTGCTGTGCCCGGTCTGGGGAACGACCGTCGCCTCCGCGATCGCCGAGGGCGGCCTGCCGGCCGAGCGCACCCTGGGCGTCGACCCCCTGTCCCTCACCGTCCGTCGCCGGGTGCTGGCCATGACCCCGGCGTCCGACGGGACCGCGGTGCGCGACGCGCGCGCGGTGCTGGCACGGGCGGCCGGCGGTGCAGAGGCCGTTCCGGTGTCCGTCGTGCGCGACACGGCGGGGTCGGTCGCCCAGCGGGTGCTGGCGTCGATCATCTCGGTGGCGGCCTCCGTCGCGGAGCGTTCCCTCGCGGCCCCCGGCGACATCGACCTAGCCGTCACGGCGGGACTCGGCTACCCGGTCGGCCCGTTGGCCTGGGGCGACCGGATCGGGGCCCGGCGCCTGCTCGCCCTCCAGGAAGGGCTCCACCGCAGCACCGGTGACCCCCGCTACCGGCCGACCCGCTGGGTCACCGAGCGCGCGCATCTCGGCCTGCCGCTCACCGAACCGGGCGCCGTCCCGCCGGGCGCCGACGCCTGAGGCACGCGCCCCCTCCCGCTTCCGGGAACGGATCGCCGGGGCGCGCACCCCGGCACGACGAACGAATCGCACGACAACGCACGACAACGCACGAGCAGAAGGAAGAACAGTCATGACCCTGAGGATCACCGTCTGCGTGAAATACGTGCCCGACGCGACAGGCGACCGGCACTTCGCCGACGACTCGACGGTCGCCCGCGAAGACGTCGACGGACTTCTCTCGGAACTCGACGAGTACGCGGTCGAGCAGGCCCTCCGGATCGCCGACGAGTCGGACGACGCGGAGATCACCGTACTGACGGTGGGTCCCGAGGACGCCAGGGAGGCGCTGCGCAAGGCACTGTCCATGGGCGCCGACCGCGCCGTCCACGTGGAGGACGACAACCTGCACGGCACGGACGCGCTGGGCACCTCGCTCGTGCTCGCCAAGGCCATCGAGCACATCGGCTACGACCTCGTCGTCTGCGGCATGGCCTCCACGGACGGCGCCATGGGGGTCCTGCCCGCGCTGCTGGCGGAGCGCCTGGCCGTCCCGCAGGCCACCCTGCTGTCCGAGGTCTCGGTGGCCGGCGGTCAGGTCACGGGCCGCCGGGACAGCGACGCGGCGTCCGAGCGGCTTCAGGCGTCCCTGCCGGCGGTCGTGTCGGTGACCGACCAGTCGGGTGAGGCCCGTTACCCGTCGTTCAAGGGCATCATGGCGGCCAAGAAGAAGCCGGTGGACTCCCTGGACCTGTCGGACCTCGGCATCGACCCCGACGAGGTGGGCCTCAAGGGCGCCTGGACCGCGGTGGAGGCGGTGGCCGAGCGCCCGGCCCGGACCGCGGGCACGATCGTCCAGGACGAGGGCGAGGGCGGCAAGCAGCTCGCGGAGTTCCTGGCGGCCCAGAAGTACATCTGAGCCCGGCCGACACCCACCCGTCCACGTCCTTCTTCTTCATCCGCAGGAGACACGTCCATGACCCACATCCTCGTGTACGTCGACCACGTCGACGGAGCAGTGCGCAAACCCACCCTCGAACTGCTCACACTCGCCCGCCGCCTGGGCGAGCCGGTCGCCGTGCATCTCGGCGCCGGCGCACAGGCCGCCGCCGAGATCCTGGGTGACCACGGCGCGGTCAGGATCCTCGCGCACGACGCCCCCGAGTACTCCGACTACCTGGTGGCCCCCAAGGTCGACGCGTTGCAGGCCGCCTGCGCCGCCCTCTCCCCGGCCGTGGTCCTCCTGCCGTCTTCGGCCGAGTCCAAGGAGATCGCCGCCCGCCTGGCGCTGCGCGTCGGCGCCGGCCTGATCACCGACGCCGTCGACGTCGAGGCGGGCCCCGACGGCCCGGTCACCACGCAGTCGGCGTTCGCCGCGGCCTTCACCACCCGCTCGCGCGTGACCCGGGACGTCGCGGTCATCACCGTCAAGCCCAACTCGGCCCCGGTGGAGGCCGCCCCGGCCGCCGGCACGGTCGAGGAGCTGGCGGTGGACTTCGCGGACCGGGCGACGGGCACCAGGATCACCTCGCGGACCCGGCGCGAGTCGACGGGACGCCCGGAGCTGACGGAGGCGGAGACCGTCGTCGCCGGCGGCCGCGGTGTCAACGGCGCGGAGAACTTCCGGATCATCGAAGCCCTGGCCGATTCGCTCGGCGCGGCGGTGGGCGCGTCCCGCGCGGCCGTCGACTCCGGCTGGTATCCGCACGCGCACCAGATCGGCCAGACGGGCAAGAGCGTGTCGCCGCAGCTGTACGTCGCGGCGGGTGTCTCGGGCGCGATCCAGCACCGGGCCGGCATGCAGACCTCGAAGACGATCGTGGCGATCAACAAGGACGCCGAGGCACCGATCTTCGACCTGGCCGACTACGGCGTGGTCGGCGACCTGTTCGAGGTCGTGCCCCGTCTCACGGAGGAGATCCGGGCCCGCAAGGCCTGATCGCGTCGAGACCCGCGCACCGCGGGCGGGCGTACGACACCAAGGGGAACCCCTCCCGTTCGCCCCAGCTCCCTGAACCCCCGAAGGCACTGACAGCGACACCGCACATCGATGTCAGTGCCTTCGGGCTGCCCCCGAGCGCACAGGCGCTCGGAGCGGAGAAGTCGTCGGAGCCGGTCAACACCGCCGCGTTGCCGCACTCACTCCCAGACAGGTCGGATGTCATCATACAAACTCCGTCCCAGGTCTAGGACTTGGCGCCATGGTTCCGTACATTCATCGGATGTCTGAGCCTTCGCTCGTCCTGTGGGAGATCGACTATGCGCACCATTGTCGCCGCGTGCCTTGCTGCCGCCGTGGCCTGTCTGGGTTTCACCGGCGGCCCGCCCGAAGCCGTCGCCGCCGACGCGTCCGCCCACGCGGCGGACACTCTGCATGTCGCGCCGGACGGGCGCGGTTCGGCGTGCAGTGACCGGAATCCGTGCAGTCTCGAGACCGCTCGCGACCGTGCGAGATCTCTTGTCCCGCAGGCCCCCGGCGACGTCGTGGTCGAACTGGACGGCGGGACCTACCGGCTCACCGCTCCCTTCCGGCTGGGCGTCCAGAACTCCGGCCGGCCCGGCCACCCGGTGGTGTACCGGGCGGCCGCCGGGCAGACGCCGGTGCTCAGCGGCGCGACCCGGATCACCGGCTTCGCGCGCGTCGACGCGGCGAAGAACATCTACCGGGCCAAGGTTCCCGCAGGCATCACCAGTCGGGAGTTGTTCGTCGACGGGAAGCGCGCCGACCGCGCCCGCGGGACGCGGAACCCGTCGGGGTTCTCCGTGACCGCCACCGGCTTCACCACCGCTGACGCCTCGTACACCGCGTGGACGAACCCCGCGCAGGCCGAGGTCGTGCACAACAGCGGCTGGAAGCAGATGCGTTGCCCGCTGGCGTCCATCACCCGCTCCGCGCACGGCGGCTCGGACCTCACCGTCGATCCCGGTTGCTGGAACAACAACCACAACGCGGTGCCCAACCCGAGCTTCCCCTTCAACGGCGCCGGACTGCCGTCGATGGACGGCATCACCTGGCTGGAGAACGCCTACCAACTCCTCGGCACACCCGGCCAGTTCTATCTCGACGAGGGCGCCGGGCACCTCTACTACGTGCCGCGCGCGGGCGAGAACCTGGCGACGGCGGACGTCGAACTGCCGGTGGCGCCCGAACTCGTCGACGCCTCGGGAACCCCGGGACACCTGGCCCCGGTCAACGACACCGACTGGCGGGCGACCTACACCGGCAACTGGGGCTACTCCGGGGGCCGGCACCTCGGCGACCTGAACGCGGACGTGCACTACACCGCCGGCAACGGCGACGCGGTCAGCTACACCTTCACCGGCGCCGGGATCCAGGTGCTGTCGGAGACCAACTCCGACGAGGGCACCGCGGACGCGTACATCGACGGGAAGAAGGTCTCGACGGTGTCCGGCGACGGGCCGGAGCGGCTGGCCCAGCAGGTCATGGTCTCCGTCACCGGACTGCCGAAGGGCAAGCACACCCTGCGCCTGGTCAAGACCGGCGGCTCCTACCTGCTCGTCGACGGATTCACCGTGATCCCCGACGTCGTGGCACCCGTGCACGACATCGTCTTCTCCGGGCTGACCTTCGCCTACACCACATGGAACGCCCCGTCCGCCGAGGGCTACGTGGACAACCAGGCCGGGGTGCTCTGGGACCCGGCGACCCGCACCCCGATCCGGATCCCCGCGGCGGTCCAGGTGCACCGG
This sequence comes from Streptomyces fagopyri, assembly GCF_009498275.1. Lineage (NCBI taxonomy): Bacteria > Bacillati > Actinomycetota > Actinomycetes > Kitasatosporales > Streptomycetaceae > Streptomyces > Streptomyces fagopyri. The sequence goes on from NZ_CP045643.1 coordinate 1,098,012, forward strand.
GGCAAACGGATCTCCTTCTCCGGCGACGTGGTCCAGCACACCGGGACCAGCGGCATCGACCTGGCCGACCAGACACAGGACTCCACGATCGAGGACAGCTCCGTCACCGACACCTCCGGCAGCGGTGTCTTGGTCGGCGAGGTGGACGACTACTACCAGACCGACGCCGCCCTGATGACGAGCGGCAACACGGTCTCGGGCAACACCGTGCGGTTCCCCGGCCAGGAGTACCAGGACGCGGTCGGCGTCTGGGTCGGCCACAGCAGGGCGACGACCGTCTCCCACAACGACGTTGGCTACACCCCGTACTCCGGCATGTCCATCGGCTGGGGCTGGGGATGGGCGTCGAACTGCACCTTGCAGGCCAAGCAAGGTCTGCCCGACCCCTGTCTGCACGGCACCACGTACGCCGGCGGCAACAAGATCCTCGGCAACCACGTGCACAGCGTGATGGGCGCGCTCTTCGACGGCGGTCCGATCTACACCCTCGGCGGCCAGTCCGCACCCTCGGAATTCGCCGGGAACGTGCTGTCGGAGTGCATCGACGGCTGCAACATGATCTACCACGACGAGGGCAGCTCGATGTGGAACACCCACGACAACGTCGTGCGTTTCGCCAACGGGTCGCTCTGGACGAACCTGTGGACGCCGAGCATCCACGACGACTCGATCCACGACAACTACAGCGACACCGCCTCCTACAACAACAGCGGCACCGACATCACGTTCGAGCAGGCCACCGTGGTGACGGACGGGAACTGGCCGCCGGCGGCCAGGGCCATCATCGACGCCGCCGGCCCCGGCACCCTCCCCGGCCGCACCGTCGACGACGACGACCTGCGGATCTCGTACACCGGCAGCTGGTCCTCCAGCGGTTCCCGCAGCTACGGCGACCTCGACAACGGCGTGCACTACGCGCAGCACGACGGCGCCGCCGCCACGATCACCTTCACCGGCACCGGGATCAGCTTCCTCACCGAGACGAACTCCGACGAAGGCGACATCGCCGTCACGCTGGACGGCCACTCCAAGGAGACCGTCAGCGCGAACACCCCGCAACGGCACGCCCAGCAGAGCGTGTACACGGTCTCGAACCTGCCGGCCGGCACGCACACGCTGACTCTCACCAAGGCCGGCGGCGACTACCTCCTGGTGGACGGCTTCACCCTCGACTGACCGCGGTCACAGGCAACTCACCGCCACCGGGCCGGCCATGCGCCGGGAGAAAGGAAACACCCATGCTTGCCGCACCCAGACGTAAACTGCTCACCGTGCTGACGGCACCCGCCGCGGTCGTCGCACTGCTCGCCGGCGCGCAACTCGCCGTAGGCCGCACGGCCGACTCCCCGGCAACCGCGTCCACCGCCTCGCACGCCCAGGCGCCTCAGGACCGGCGGGTCGCGGCCTGGTCGCCGAGCATGACGGTCGGCGGACCGAACTTCAACGACCAGACCATACGGATGGTCGCCCACTCCACCGTCGACGGCGACGCACTGCGCATCCACCTGTCCAACCTGCGCGGCACGATCCCGCTGTCGGTGGCACACGTCACCATCGGCGCGCAGGCCGACCGGGCCACGGCGGTCGCCCGGTCCCTGCTCCCGGTCACCTTCGATCACCGGCGGTCCGTGACCGTCCCCACCGGCGGGGAAGTGGTCAGCGACCCGGTGGCCATGCACGTCAAGGCCGACCAGAGTGTCCTGATCAGCATCTACCTGCCCCATGCGACCAGTTCCGCCACCTGGCACTCCGACGCCTTCGACACCAGCTACCTGTCGACGCCGGGCGACCACACCACCGAGACCTCCGACGCGTCCTACGTCGCGGCGAGAACCTCCTGGTACTACCTGTCCGGGATCGACGTCGTCCCGACGCACGCCCGCGGCACCGTGGTGGCCTTCGGCGACTCGATAACCGACGGTTACAACACCCCGGCGGGGGCCTACCGCCGCTGGCCGGACGACCTGGCCCGGCGGTTGGCCGCCACCAGCCCGATGGGCGTCGTGGACGCCGGTATCGGCGGCAACCGCGTCCTGACGGACGTCCCCAACATCTGGCAGGGCGTCAGCGCCCGCAAGCGCTTCGCCCATGACGCGCTCGGCCAGCCAGGAGTCCGGGACGTGATCCTCTTGGAGGGCATCAACGACATCGGCAACAACGCCGGTCCCGGCGGCGCGCCACTGACCGCGCAGGACCTGATCGACGGCTACCGCGACCTGATCCGGCAGGCGCACGCCGCGGGAGTCCGGATCATCGGCGGCACCATGCTGCCCGACAAGGGCAACGGCTACTACAGCGACTCCGCGGAGGCGATCCGCCAGGCGGCCAACCAGTGGATCCGCACCAGCGGGGCCTTCGACGGCGTGGTGGACTTCGCCAAGGCCGCCGCCGACCCGGCCGACCCCGCCGCCCTCAACCCGGCCTACGACTCCGGCGACCACATCCACCCCAACGAGGCCGGCATGCAGGCGCTGGCCAACGCAGTCGACCTCTCCCTGCTGACGGGGACGTGACGGCGGTAGCGGCGGCAGGTCGGGTGCCGGCCGGCCCGAAGGGGTGCGGCCCGGCGTCCCGCGGCGCCGGTCAGCCGCGGTTGTTGGTGGGCAGGGGCGGGACGGACGCGTCGGCCTGCGGAAGTTCGGCGAGGAACACGTGCTGCCCGTCGAGGAGTTGGGTGAGGATGCGGCGGGCCGCGCGCAGGAGTCCGGCGACGTCGCCGCCGGCCGGCGCGTAGCTGACGGTGAACCCCTCACGGATGGAGATCACCATGCCGGAGCGGCGCAGGACTCCGTCCACACGTCGGGAACATCCCCGCGGGTGCGGGGAGCAGGCCAATGTGGGGCAACCCCGCTCAGCGCCGACCGACGCCCTCGGGTGACGACACACGACGCGCCCACCTTCCCCCGAGTCCTCGCCCCTTACACCCGAGTCGTTACGCAACGTGAGGAACGATGTGAGAGGCGTGAACGCAGCGAACTTCCCTGCTTGATCGAGGTAACCGGGCAGGTAACCCCTCGCCCTGCGTCACTCGTTGCTGAGCACCATGCGGAACCGCGCGGAGCCGGCGAGCATCTTGCGGTACGCCTCGTCGGTCTGGTCCAGCGGCACGACCTCCGTCATCGGGCGGATGCCGTGCAGGGCGCTGAACGCCATGGTGTCCTGCGTGTCCTGGGACGTGCCGCTCGGATGTCCACGCACGATCTTCGCGCTCGTGATCAGCCGGCTCGGGCTGATCCCCAGCGGTGTGGCGTCCAGGCCGATGACGACCAGTTCCCCGCGATGGCGCAGTCCGTCCACGGTCGCCGTGATCGCCTCGGAGTTCGAAGCGGTGGCCAGGACGACCTGTGCGCCGCCGAGCGACCGCAGCGCCTCGGCGACCGGGGTGTCGGCCGTGCTGTCGACATAGTGGTGGGCGCCGAGCCGCTTGGCGAAGTCCGCCTTGCCCCCACCGCGGGCGATGGCCACCGTCTCGCAGCCCATCGCGACCGCGTACTGCACCGCCAGGTGACCGAGTCCGCCGACCCCGAGAACGGCCACCAGGTCGCCCGGCCGCGCCGAGCTGCGCCGCAGTCCGTTGAACACGGTCACGCCCGCGCAGGCCAGCGGGGCCGCGTCGGTCGCCGCCATCGCGTCGGGGATCCGGGCCAGGGTGTCCACCGGAACGACGACCGACTCCGCGTATCCGCCCTCGTACGCCCACCCGGGAACCTTCAGGTTCTCGCAGACGACGAAGTCGCCTTCCCGGCAGGGCGTGCAGTACCCGCAGGCGCCGCCGAACCAGCCGATCGCCACCCGGTCGCCGACCTCCCAGCCGCGGCCCGGCGTCCCCTCGCCGAGTTCCTCGACGCGTCCGGCGATCTCGTGCCCGGGGACCAAGGGGAACGTCACGCCCGGAACCCCGGCGTTCACGAAGAAGGTGTCGCTGTGGCACACCCCGCAGGCGTCGACGGTGACCCGCACATGGCCGGGGCCCGGCGGAGTCGCCTCTCGCTCGGCGATCTCGAACGGACCGCCGGCGGACTCCACTTGAGCGACTCGATAGGTGGTCATCTGGATCCCTGCCTTGGAGAGTCGGAGCGATCTCGAGGCTCTCTGTCCGCAGGTGGTCATGGGAGGCCCGCGAACCCGACGCGTATCAAACGCGGACCGGACAGGCGGGCATCGCCTCTGTGGTGTGCGCCGGTCAGCGGCGGGGTGCGGGTGCGCCCTCGCACCTCGACAGGCCGCTGGCGGACGCGGCGGCGGGTGGTTTCACGTTACAGCAGCTCACAGGGGTCGGCGAGTTCGCCGATGCCCCGGCTGTCGCGGTCACGCCAGTTCCCGTTCCCGCCCGGGTGCCCGCAGTGAGCGCAGTGGGCCGCGGTGCAGCGGAGTCGTGTGCCAGCGCACGCCGAACGTGCCGTCCGGCAGCGCGCAGCTCACGGTCAGGCGGTGCGGGGTCTCCAGGAACACCACGTCGAAGCGGAGGGTGTCCGGGTCCGTCCATCCTCCGCTCGCCGCCATGGGGATCGGTCCGTCCTCGACCGTCCACTCCGCGGGGGCGAGCCGCAGTTCGTGCCGCTGGTCGCCCTCCGTGAGCGACACCCTCCAGCCGTCACCGTCCTTCGGGGCCATCACCTCGACGCCCGTCAGGGTCCGCTGCTCCGCGCAGACACCGTCCCGAGGGGCGAACACGGCGCCGGCCCAGGCGTCACCCGCGGCCGGCGGCACGGCGCTCGCCTCGACCGGCGGCAGGGCCAGTCCCGCCAGCCGGCGTCGCAGCTCCTCGTCCTCCGTGCCCGGGAGCGGCGCGGAACCGAACGCCGGGAGGAGGTGCCGCCACACCAGGTCCAGCAGGCCCTGCATGTCCTCGGTCGCCGCCGTCGTCGCGATCACCGCGTCCTGTTCGGGAAGCACCAAGCAGAACTGCCCGAAGGCGCCGTCACCGCGATAGCCGTGCCGGCCCATCCAGAACTGGAACCCGTATCCCCGCTCCCAGTCGGAGCGGTCACCCGCGGCCGTACCGTCCGCGGTCGGGATGTGTTCGCGCGTGGCCTGCTCGATCCACCAGGAGGGCAGCAGACGTTCGCCGTCCCAGACACCGTCCTGGAGGTAGAACTGGCCGAGCCGGGCGATCGCGTCCGTCGTCGCGTGCAGACCGCTGAAGCCGAGGTCGCGACCCGGCGGACGCTGGAGCCAGGCGGTCTCGCCGATGCCCAGCGGGTCCAGCAGGCGGGGCCTCAGGTACTCGGTCAGCGACTGGCCGGTCACCTTCTGGACGATCGACGCGAGCGTGTACGTGGCGGGCTGGTTGTAGGCGAAGACGGTTCCCGGCTCGCGGTCCGGCGGCACGAGGAGGAATCCCCGCACGATCTCCTCGCGGTCGACGCGGGCGGCCGCCTCGAAGGTCTCACCGAGGTGACCGCTGGCCATGGACGCCACGTGCCGGACGAGCATGGAGCGGCTGCGCGGATCGGTGATCTCGGCCTCGAACTCGGGGAAGTACGAGATCACGGGGTCGTCGAGGCGCACCAGTCCTTCCGCCACGGCGAATCCGGCGGCCGTGGACGTGAAGCTCTTGCTGAGCGAGTACAGCAGGTGGAGACGGTCGGGTGTGTACGGCGCCCACCAGCCGGAGGCGATCACATGTCCGTGGCGCAGGACCATCAGGCTGTGCGGTTCGATGTCCGGCGAGGCGTCGACCGCGTCGAGGAACGCGTGGACGCCGGCGGCGTCCACGCCCTGTGCGGCGGGGGTGCTGACGGGCAGCGGACGGGCACTCATACGCGGGCCTCCGGGGCGGCTCGGAAGGACGACGGACGACGACGGACGACGACCGGTGGTGACAGGTGGTGACAGGTGGTGACAAGTAGCGGTGACGTGACGGACGGTGGCCGTCGGTCCGGCGGGTGACGACAGTTCGCGGCGGACCGTGACTGGTCGTGGCGGGCGGGGGCGACACTCGGTGCATTCACCATCCTTCCCCGGCGCACGGCCGCCTGTCCATGAGGCGCGTGCAGGACCCTTGAGGCCCAAGTGGCGTGCTGCGTAGGATCGTTGACACAGGAATGAAACGTTTCAATCATGAAGGGCGACACATGGCCAGGGATTGGAACCGCCGCGTCTTCCTCCGCAGCTCCGCGGGCTCCGTCGCGGGAGCTTCCGCCGCACTCGGTCCCGGCGGCGCCGTCACCGCGTCCGCGTCGCCCGGTCCGGGCCCGAACACCCCGCGTGGGGACGGGCTGCACATCGGGCGGACGACCGTCGAGTACGCCGAGACACTGCTCGGCACCGAGGTCGAACACCCGAGACTCACCTGGGAGTTGACCGCCCCGGGCAGAGGTGCCCGGCAGTCCGCCTACCAGGTGCGGGTGGCGCTCACCGAGAAGGACCTGCGCACCGGACGCCGCCTCGTCTGGAACTCCGGCCGCGTCGCGTCGGACCGCACCGTCGGCATCGCCTACGCGGGACCCGCCCTGCGACCGCGTACCCGCTACCACTGGCAGGTCAGGGTCTGGGACGGCAAGGGCCGCCCGTCCGCGTGGAGCGCGCCGCGCTGGTGGGAGACAACGTTGCCGAAGGACGGCTGGGAGGGGTTCTGGATCGGTGGCTCCGCAGCGCCCGAGCCGCCCGGCCTCACGGGCGCCTCGTGGATCTGGTCGCCGGGCTCGACCGCCGACGGGGCACCCACCGGGCCCTGCTGGTTCCGCGCCGCGACCGCACTTCCCGCGGGGACGCAGGTGCGCCGGGCGACACTGGTCGCCACGGCCGACGACGACTTCACGCTGTACCTCGACGGCCGGCAGGTCCTCCACCAGCCCGAGCAGACGGACGCCTGGCGCACCGGACATGTCGCCGACGTCACCGAGCAGGTCCGGGGAGCGGGCGCGGGCAGGATCGTGGTCGCCGCCGTCGCGACCAACCGCGGCAACGTGTCGGTCAATCCGGGCGGCCTTCTCCTGCGCCTCCTCGTGGAGACCGTCGCCGGCGCTACGGTCGAACTCGTCACGGGTGAGAACTGGCGCTGTGTCAGGGACGAGCGGACAGGCTGGCAGCAGCCCGGATTCGACGACGGCGACTGGGCCCCGGCCGTCGTGCTCGCTCCCTACGGACAGGGCCCCTGGGGTACGGGGGTGTCCCTCAGCGCCCCCGAACAGCCCGCTCCCCTGCTGCGCCGCGAGTTCACCGTACGCAAGGCGGTGACGCGCGCCCGGCTCCACATCAGCGGACTCGCCTACTACGACGCCGAGATCAACGGTGCCCGCGTCGGCCGCCAGGTGCTCGACCCCGGATTCACCGACTACGACGAGACGGTGCTGTACGCGGTGCACGACGTCACGGACCAGGTGCGGCGCGGCGCCAACGCGATCGGAGTCACCCTCGGCCGGGGCTTCTTCGGGCTGACCACGCCCAACGCCTGGAACTGGAACCGGCCGCCCTGGCACGGTGAGCCGCGGCTGCTGGCACAGTTGGAGATCGACCACCCGGACGGCTCGCGCACCGTCGTCGCCTCGGACGGGCAGTGGCGGATCACCGATGGTCCCACCCTCTCCAACTCGCTGTACGCGGGCGAGACCTACGACGCCCGCAAGGCACCCGCGCACTGGACGCGCACCGGCTTCGACGACCGGGGCTGGCAGCCGGCCGAGCGGCAGGCGGCGCCCAAGGGGACCCTGCGCGCGCAGGGGCACGACCCCATCGAGGTCGCCGAGACCCTGCGCCCGGTCGGCGTCGCCGAGTTGAGCGAGGGTGTGTACGTCGTCGACATGGGCCGGACGCTCGCGGGCTGGACGCGGCTGACCGTGCGCGCGCCCGCCGGGACGACCGTCCGTCTCGCGCACGGTGAGCGACTGAACCCCGACGGCAGTGTGCTCGCCCGCAACGATCTGGTGCCCGGACGCTGCCAGACCGACGAGTACGTGTGCGCGGGCGGCGGCGCGGAGGAGGTGTGGGAGCCCTCGTTCTCGTACAAGGGTTTCCGCTACGTCCAGGTCAGCGGGCTGCCGTCGGAGCCCGAGCCCTCGCAGGTGCTCGGCCGGGTGGTGCACACCCGGGTGGCGACGACGGGTACCTTCTCCTGCTCCGAGCCGTTCTACGAGCAGTTGGAGCGGGCGATGCGCCGTACGGTCCTGAACAACCTGCACGGCATACCGACGGACACTCCGGTGTACGAGAAGAACGGCTGGACGGGAGACGCCCAGCTGGGCGCGCCCGTGTGGACCTACGCGTTCGGGATGCACCGCTTCCTGACGAAGTGGCTGGGCGACCTGAAGGACAGTCAGAACGCCGAGGGGCAGCTGCCGGTGATCGTGCCGAGCGGCGGCTGGGGCTACCACGAGCTGGCACCGGCCCCGGAGTGGACGACGGTCTACCCCTTTCTGCTGCGGGAGATGTACCGCGTCTACGGGGACGAGCGCACGGCCCGCGACCACTGGGCACCGCTCGTGCGGTACCTGGACTGGGAGATCGCCCGGCTCCGGGACGGGCTGGCGGTGACCGCCCTGGGCGACTGGCTGCCGCCGGGCTACGGCGGAGTGCCGCCCGAGGACACCAGACTGACCGCGACCGCGTATCTGCACCGCGCGCTCACCGGCACGGCGGAACTGGCCGACCTGCTGGGCGACTCCGGGGTGGCGACCCGCTACCGGAGTACGGCCGACGCGCTCAAGGAGGCGTTCAACGCGGCCTTCCTCGGCGCGGACGGCCACTACCGCACGGCGAAGGACCCCGACTACCGGCAGACCAGCAACTGCCTCCCGCTGGCGTTCGGTCTCGTGCCGCCCGGCGCCCGGGCGACGGTGGTCGACTCGCTCCTGGCCGACATCGAGCGGCGCGGGAACCATCTCGACACCGGTGCGCTGGGCACGAGTGTGCTGTTGCGCGAGCTCTCCGCTCAGGGGCATCCGGAGGTGGCACACGCGCTCGCCACCCAGCGCACGTACCCGGGTTGGGGCTACTGGTTCGACCACGGCGCCGACACCATGTGGGAGGCCTGGCCGCTCGACTCGCGCTCCCGGGACCACTACTTCCTGGGCACCGTGGTGCAGTGGCTCTACGAGAACGTGGCGGGCCTGCGCCCCGGCGACGCCGGCTACCGCACCTTCACCGTCCGTCCGGACGGCCGGACCGGCGTCGACTGGGCCCGTACCTCGGTGCACACGGTGCGGGGTGAGGCCGCGGCCGCCTGGTCCGTCGTCGACGGGACGGTCCGGCTGTCGGTGCGGGTGCCGGTCGGGGCGACGGCGGAGGTCCACGTACCGGCGGCGAGCCGTGCGGCCGTGGCGGCTCCGGGCGGGGCGGTGTTCAGGCGCGCGGAGCCGGGGTTCGCCGTGTACGCGGTGCCGCACGGGAGCTGGGACTTCGTGGCCCGCTCCTGAGCGGCGCCGGAGGCCGCGGCGCGTCGGCGAAGGAAGTGTCAGGGGGTTGTGCAGACCCTGCCGGGGACCGCGCAGGGTCTGCCGGAGATTGTCCGGCCACCGACATAATGCACGGATGATCAAGCCCTCCCCCGCCTCGGCGCCGGCGCGGCGGGTCCCGGTCGTCGTCATCGGCGCGGGGCCCGCCGGACTCACCGTCGCGAACGTCCTGCGGGCGGCGGGCGTCGGCTGTGTGGTCCTGGAGACCGAGAGCCGGGCGTTCGTCGAGCGGCGGCCCCGCGCCGGGTTCATCGAGGAGTGGGCGGTACGGGCGCTGCGCGAGCGGGGGCTCGCGGACCGGCTTGTGGAGCGGGCGCAGGCGCACAGCGCGTGCGAGTTCCGCGTCGACGGCGCACGTCATCGCTTCCGGTACGCCGAGCTGACCGGGGAGCGGCACTTCGTCTATCCGCAGCCGCTGCTGGTGACCGATCTGGTGCGCGAGTACGCCGACGTGCGGGGCGGCGACATCCGTTTCGGGGTACGGGACGTGGCCCTGCACGGTCTCGACGGCGACCGGCCCTCGGTGCTGTACACGGATCCGGCCACGGGCGACCGGCGGCGTGTCGACTGCGAGTTCGTGGCCGGCTGCGACGGAGCTCGCGGAGTGACCCGCTCCTGTGTGACGCCCGGTCGGGGCACCGTCGCCCGTCACGACTACGGTGTCGGCTGGCTGGCGCTGCTGGCCGAGGCGCCGCCGTCCAGCGACTGCGTCGTCTTCGGCGTCCACCCCCGGGGGTTCGCCGCTCATATGGCCCGCGGTCCGGAGGTCACCCGCTACTACCTGGAGGTGGCACCGGGTGAGGATCCGGAGCGCTGGTCGCACGACCGCGTGTGGTCGGAGCTGCACGCCCGGCTGGCGGTGGCCGGGGCACCGGCGCTGACCGAGGGGCGGCTGATCGAGAAGCGCGTGCTCGACATGCACAGCTACGTCGTGGAACCGATGACGTACGGACGGCTGTTCCTGGCGGGCGACTCCGCCCACCTCGTGGCGCCGATCGCCGCGAAGGGCATGAACCTCGCCCTGCACGACGCCCTGCTGCTGGCGGACGCCCTCGTCGCGTACCGCGGCACGGGGGACGACCGCGGGCTGCGCGACTACTCGGCGGCCTGTCTGCGGCGGGTCTGGGAGTACCAGGAATTCTCGCAGTGGCTGGCCGAGTTGCTGCACGGACCGTCCTCAGGCGATCCCTTCCGGGCCGGTTCCGCGCGCGCCCGGCTGCGGCGGATCCTGGAATCCCCCGCCGCGGCGGCCACTTTCGCCGCGTCGTACATCGGCAAGGACACGGCGAGCTGAACGGCCGCCGGGGGCCGGACGGGGGCTCGGCGGCCCCGCGGGAGGGCGCGCTCGCGGGAGGGCGCGCCCGAACTGTTCGTACATGTGCGCTACATGAAAGAAATTCAGGAAAAACAGGACCCCGGAACCGTCCGCCGTTGAACACCCACCGTCACACCCGCCGTACCAACGGGAAAGGTGAGTGCCCGGTGTGCAGTGAGGGATGGCCATGATCAAGGTGCAAGTCTCCACGGACGAGCCGGTCGCGGGAAGATACCGGCTCCTGGAGGTCGTCCACCAGGAGGAGGGACGCGACGGCTGGAACGGCCAGGACGTCGAGTCCCGGCGGCTCGTGACCCTGACGCGGTCCCGGCGCCCCGACCATCTGCGCGAGGAGGCCGGGCTGCGCACCGCCGTGCGGATCACCCGCGAGTCCGAGGCGCTGGGTCTGATCTGCCCCGGGCGGGTGGCCGTCGTCGTCGACGTCGTCGAGGACGACGATTTCCTGTGGACGGTCACCGCGCGGCAGGCGGGCGTCCCTCTGACCGCACTCCTCGGGCACGGCCCCGTCGACCACGTCAGGACGGCCCGCATCGGGCTCGATCTGCTCGATGTCCTGGGCGCCGCGCATCAGGAGGGTTTCACGCACGGCGACCTGAGTCCCGGTCAGGTGTGGGTGGAGGAGTTCGGCGGGATCTCGGTGGGCGGGTTCGGGCTGATGGGAGCCGCCGGCTCGCCCCGCGTCACGGCGCCCTCGTACGCCTCCCCCGAACAGGTCCGCGGTGAGGGCGGCGGACCGGCCACCGATCTGTGGGCGCTGGGCGCGCTCATGTACGAGTTGGTCGAGGGCCGTCCGGTCATCCGGGACCGGGGCAGTCTCGAGGCGACGTTCCGTGCCGTGGAGCGGCTGCCCGTCCGGGCTCCGCTGAACGCCGGGCCGCTCGGTCCGGCCATCCAGGGGCTCCTGCGCCGGGATCCGGTGGAGCGGGTGCCCGAGTCGGTCGTACGGGAGGCGCTCACCCGCATCCTCAGGACGGAGCTCGACGACATGGAACCGGCCGGGACGCCGCCGCTGTTCGAGGAGTCCGGCCTCGCCGCGCCGGGTCCCGGGCGGACGCGCGGCGGACGATCCGTCAGCCGGCCGGTGTTGCTGGCCGGGGCACTGGCCGTGACGGTCGTCTGCTTCGCCGGTCTCGCCGCCGCGGGCGGCCTGTCCGAGCGCGACACGTCCGCGTCGGGCCCCGCGCCCTCCCCTTCCGCCCCCGGCCGGCCGACGGCCTCCCCCGCCGCCACCGCCGGCGGCACGGACCCCCGGGAAACCCCCTCGTCCCCGGCGTCCCGCTCCTCGTCCCCGTCCGCCTCCCTCTCCCCTTCCCCGTCCCGCACCGCCCGGGAGGATCCGCCGGCCGGCTTCTTCCGGTTCACCGCGCCCCAGGGCTTCGGCGTCGACCTCCCCCAGGGCTGGGCGCCCCTGCGGACCGAGCGGTCCGACGACCTGTCCTACCGTGTCCTGCTCGGCGCGAGCGGCGACCCGCGCACCCTGACCGTCACCTACAGCACCCGGCTGGCCTCCGACCCCGTCGCGGTCTGGACCGAGGTCGACACCTCTCTGCGGGACGACTCCATCGACTACGCCCGGGTGGGTGGCATCCGTTCCGTCGACTATCGCGGCTACCGGGGCGCGGACATGGAGTGGCTCTCCACGTCGGACGGGGTCCGTGAGCACACGTTCGGGCGCGGCTTCCTCGTCGGCGACACGCGCGGGTTCTCCCTGCGGTGGACGACCCCGGCGGACGACTGGGACTCGGCCGCCAACCGGCGGGCACTGGACACGTTCCTGCGGACGTTCACGTACACGTCGGGATGATCCCGGACGGCCACGGCCGGCCCGCCGGGTCCGTGCCCCGTCGTACGCCCGGCCCCCGGTCCGGTCCGTCGCCGGATCCTCCGTCCGGTCCGTCGCCTGATCCCCCTCCGGTCCGCCGCCCGGTCCCGTGCCGCCCTCACCCGGCACGCGGGTGTGGGGCGCCCGTGGTCAGCGGCGGTCGGCCGGTCTTCGCCGGGAGAGCCACAGGGCGACCGCATCGGAGATGGGCTGGCCGGTCTCCAGCTCGATGAAGCCGAACTGCCCGCCCTGGTTGCCTTCCAGGAACCACCACACTCCTTCCTCGTCCTCGGCGAAGTCGAAGGCCGCGTAGGCGAGTTCGGTGAAGGCCGTGTACTCCTGGACCGAACGGGCGATGCGCCCCGGTACCGCGACGGGCTCCCAGGCGTGCCCGGTCTCACCGAAGCGTCCGTCGACCTGGCCCGCCACGGCGGTCTTACGCGCACCGAAGAGACGGTCCCCTATGCAGGTGAGCCGGATGTCCGCGCGCTTGGGAATGTACTGCTGAAGCAGCGCGGGTCCGGCCGCCACACCGGAGAAGTCCGCGTCGGGGCCGATCAGGGTGGTGGGCAGCGCCACCGGAGGTTCGCCGGGCGGTGGCCCGGAGGCGGACTTGACCACCACCTGCCGGTACTCCTCGACGAACTGCTGCGCCACCCGCGGCGCGGTCGTGATGACGGTCGGCGGCACCGCGAACCCGCTGCTGTGCGCCACCCTCAGCTGCCAGGGCTTGTGCCGGGCCTGCTCGGCCCGGCGCGGGTGGTTCATCCAGCGGGTCGGGGCGGAGTAGAGCATCCCGAACAACGCCTGCCGGGTCTCCGCGGTCAGCCAGGGCGAGGGCTCCGGAGCGTGCGCCGCGGGCTCCCCCGGACGGCGCACCCACACGGACCGCAGGCCGCCCATGCTGAGCACATGGCCGTTGACCGAGAGGTAACCGTCGAAGTCGCCGTGCGCGTAGTCCGCGGACAGGACGGCCCTGCCCGGCACGTCGGCGGGGTCCAGGCGCACCATGGGCACGCCCTGTTCGTGCAGCCTGGCCACGACCATGTCGGCGGTGACGTCCTGCTCCGCCGTGAGAATCAGTACCGTCATCGGGCTGGGTGGCCGTCAGTCGTCGAAGTGCGTCTGGGAACCGGCGGTGGATGTCGTCGTACCGGTCGCCATCAGGAGAGCGCGGTCGCTGACGGCCGGCCGGCCGTCCGGCAGCACGTTCAGTTGCAGGGACACGTCGAAGTGGTACGGGGGTACAGCGGCCGAGTGCCCTGTGGGCAAGGCGTAGTTGAGGGTGAACGGTCGCACGATGGATCCTCCCGCCGGTCTCACGATGCACTGCCCCCTCCCCTACGTGTGATGACTGTAAGGAATTCATCACTTTGCGCCACATCGGGGTGAACAGCGTCACATCGCGTCGTTTCAGGCTTACTTGATTCCGTTGTTGCTTGTGTGTCTGCTTGATCCGGCCAAACCTACGGCCAAAGCTTCATTCTCTGTGATCTTAACTCCGCACTTACCTTGGAGAGTTCCCGGTGACCGCATCCTTCGTCCCCACCGCAGAATCCGCCGCACGCCCCGACACGCGGGACGCCCTTTCGCACGACGTGCAGAACACGCACGACATGCAGGACGCTCGGGACGCCGTCGCCGTTTCACCTGACGCACAGGACGCCGTCTCCCGTGACGCGCGCGACTTCGGGGCCTACGCGCGCACCGGCGGCTGGGCCTTCGCCCTGAAGGTGGCGCGCAGTGTGCGTCCCGGCGGGCAGTCCGCCGGTGAGACCCCCAAGGTGTCCGCGAAGGAGTTCGCCGGGCTGGCCGCCTGCTCACCCGAGCGGGTCATGCGCTACTACAAGGCGTGGGACAAGGCCGCGGACGACGGTCTCGTCCCGCACTTCGAGGTTCTCGTCCCGGGCGAGGAGATCGAACTGCCGGGCGTGGACGCGTGGTTGACGTACTATTCCGCACGCTCCAGCGCGTCCTCCGAACGGGGAAGCGCCATCGCCGAGGCGGCGCAGGCCGAGGGCATCCGCCCCACCAAGGCGCTGGAGGTGGCCGAGAATCCCACCGCGCTGCGGGCCGCGATCCTCGCCGACCCGTCAACGGCGCAGGCGGCCCGGACCGCGCTCCTGGACCGGGTGAAGGAAGACCCGGCGCTCCAGGCCGAGTTGGCTCGCGACATCGCGCGCACCGACGAGTTGAAGAAGGCGGTGGCCACCGAGACCAGGGCGGCCGACCGGATCGGCTACGTCCGCCAGATCGCCGAGAAGGGGCAGATCAGGACACCGGCGGGGCAGACCCTCGACGCCCCGGCCGAGCTCCGCTCGGAGGCCGAGCGCCATCTGTCGCTCCTCGACGAGCTGGACGAGGGCGAGGGCACGGGCGAGTGGGCGGCCGAGGCCTACGACACGATGAAGGGCCTGGTCGTCGAGACCGTCGAGGCGGATCCCGAACTGCGGGTCCAGGAACGCCGTACGAAGTTCTACAGCAGTCTGCAGCGGGCCACGAAGGTCTTCGAGGAGCTGACCTTCGACGACGCCGACGACATCTACGAGGACGACATGGTGCAGCGCCTGGAGGAGCTCCAGCAGGCGATCGGCGTCTGCATCACGGCACTTCGGGGCGCGGCACCGCGGGAGTGACCCGAGCCGGCGCCGGAGACGGCACCGGTTACGGCGGCGGCGCGGATCAGGACGCGGTCCCCGGCCGGCCCGGCTGGTCCTGGACGAGGTAGTGCGTCATGCGGTCGACGAGGGGGCGCGGCGCGTCCGGCCGGAAGCAGAGGTCGAGGTTGTCCGCGGACTCGGCCGCCGCCGCCCCGCTGCGGACGAAGAGCGCCTCCTCGTACACCTTCAGCGCCTTCTCGACGTCGCCCCGGTGGGCGGCGATGGCCGTCGCGAGTTCGGCGCCGTCGAGCATGGCGAGGTTGGCGCCCTCGCCGGCGAAGGGGGACATCAGGTGCGCGGCGTCGCCGAGCAGGGTGACGCCCGGCGTACGGTCCCAGCGGTGGCCGACCGGCAGCGCGTGGACGGGCCGGGGCACCAGCTCTCCGTCCGCGTCGGCGACCAGCCCGCGCAGCCGCTCGTCCCAGTCGGGGAAGTGCTCCAGCAGGGCCGCCTTCGCCGCCGCCGTCGCCGTGAAGTCGACGGGGCCGGAGGTGGCCCAGTCGGCGGGCGTCCGCAGGGCGGCGTACACGTGCAGCGAGCCGTCGGGATCACGGTGGGCGAGGAAGCCCTTGCCGTCGCCGAGGGCGAACATCAGGCCTTGGCCGACGAGGGCGGCGCCCGCCGGGTGCCGGGTGTCGGCGTCGTCGAGGTGCGCCTCGACGAAGGAGAGGCCCGAGTAGACCGGGGTGGCGTCCGAGACCAGTGGGCGCACCTTCGACCAGGCGCCGTCCGCGCCGATCAGTACATCGGCGGTGAACGTCTCCCCGTCGGCGAGTGTCACCTCGTGCCGGCCGTCGTCCAGGGTCCGTACGGCGGTGACCCTGGCGCCCCAGCGGACGGTGCCCGGGGGCAGTGAGCCGAGCAGGAGGTCGCGCAGCGCGCCTCGCTTGACCTCGGGCCGGCCTCCGCCCTCGCCGTCGTTCTCCATGTGGACGACGGCCGCCTTGTCGAGGATGCGCATGGCCTCGCCGCCGGCGTGGATGAGTTCACGGAAGGCGTCGTGGAGGCCGGCGGCACGCAGCGCGGCCTGTCCGGATTCCTCGTGCATGTCCAGCATGCCGCCCTGCGCGCGGGCGGTGGGCGAGGCGTCGAGGTCGAAGACCGCGGCCTCGATGCCGCTCCGGTGCAGCACGCGGGCCAGGGTGAGGCCGCCGAGACCGGCGCCCACAACGGCGATGGGGTGATGGATCGACATGTCGCTACTCCTTCGGGAGGGTCGGCCGGGACGTGTCGGACGTCCCGTGCCTCGGGGTGTGCAGGATTCCGCTGATCAGCACCTGGAAGCCCCAGTGCATACGGGCCTCACCCGGCCCCGAGAGCAGTTCGGCGCCGGCGGCGGTGACGTGCGGATGCCGTTCGCCCGAGGCGCCGTGCAGTGCGGTGGCGAGAGCGGCCCATTCACCCTCGGCGTCGGCGGGGTCCTTCTCGCCGGGAGCGTGTTCGGCGGCCGTCGCGGTGGCGAACTGCAGCAGCAGATCCACCGCCCAGGCCGCTCGCTCCCGGGGGATGCCGCCCTCGCTCATCAGGGAGAGCAGTGCGTCCAGCAGGTCCAGGTAGCGGTCGCCGAACGGGCGGGACACCAGGGCCGAGCGCGCCAGGCCCGGGTGCTCGAACAGGACGGCCGTGTAGGAGGTCAGCACCTGGACGAGCCGGTCGCGCCAGTCGCCGTCCACGCGGGCCGGGCCGAGGTCGACGGCGCCGAGGAGCTCGTCGAGCACGGCCGCGTGCAGTTCCGCGGTGTTGCGCACGTAGACGTAGAGCGAGGCCGGGCCGGTGTCGAGCTCCTGTGCCAGGCGGCGCATGGTGACCCGTCGAAGGCCCTCGGCGCGCATCAGAGCGACGGCGGTCTCGACGATTCCTTCTCTGGTCAGGGCCGGTTTCGCCGGTCGCTCTCGACGGCTGGGGCGGGGTGCGGGGTGCGCTGTCACCTCTCCAAGGTAACGAACATGTTCGTTGCGAACAAGTACGTGACGAACATGTTCGTGATTCTCGCGACCGCCGCCGCGCCGTACGGTCGCACTCGCGAACGGTCGACCGGACGAGAACGACGGAACGAGAACGACGGGACGAAAGCAGCGGGACGAGAACGACGGGCCGGAGCTCGTCCGGGGTGGTGTCCGGGGCGCGTCCGGGGGGACCTCGTTCTCCCGCCCCGGTTGAGTAGGCGTACTCATGCCCTCGCTCCCCCGCTCCAGCACGATGGGTCGACCCGGACCAAGGAGCCCACCCATGAACGGACTTCGCCCCTCCTCGCTCTCCCGCCGCCCGGCGTCCGAGGGTCTGCCGCGGCACGGTGCCGGGCGACGGGTCCTGCCGGCGGCGCTCGTCGCGCTCGTCCTCGCGGGCCTGGCCGTCTCCGCCTGGAACCCGCACGACCGGACCACCTGGCTGCTGGAGACCGTGTGGGTGCTGCTCGGGCTGCCCCTCGCGGTGCTGTTCCGGCGCCGTTTCCCGCTCACGGACCTGCTGTGCTGTCTGCTGGCGGCGCACGCGCTGGTCCTCGCCGTCGGAGGCCACTACACGTACGCGGAGGTACCGGTCGGCGACTGGGTACGGGACCAGCTCGGGCTCTCCCGCAATCCGTACGACCGGTTCGGTCACCTCATGCAGGGGTTCGTGCCCGCTGTCCTGGTGCGGGAGGTGCTGAACCGCACCTCACCGCTGCGCGGCAGCCGCTGGCTCGCGCCGCTGACCGTGTGCGCGTGTCTGGCCTTCAGCGCGCTCTTCGAGTTGTTCGAGTGGGCGGCCGCGGTGATCGGCGGCCACTCGGCGGACGCCTTCCTGGCCACCCAGGGCGACGTGTGGGACACCCAGTGGGACATGTTCTGCGCGCTGATCGGGGCCACGCTCTCCGTCGTGCTGCTCAGCCGGGCGCACGACCGGCAGCTCGACGCGCTCCGCGGCGGGGGACCCGGTCGGGACGCCCACTGACGGGCTTCCTGCCGTACGCATCGCGCCCGTTCCCGGACACGCCGGACGCCGACCGCCGCCCTCGTTGCGCGAGGTGACGATCGGCGTCCCGGTCGGGGCTGTGGCCGCCCGCTACCAGCGGCCCTCCACCTGCTCCTTGATCCGGCGGTCGTAGAGCTCGTCGATCGCGTCCAGCGTCTCCCGCGACACCGGCGGGAGCTTCGCGGCTTCCGCGTTGGCGTGCGCCTGTTCGGGTGAACGCGCTCCCGGGATCACCGTGGTGACGCCGGGCTGCTGGATGATCCAGCGCAGCGCCAGCTGGGCCGGGGTGCAGCCTTCCGGAGCGAGGGCGGAGAACTCGGCCGCCGCCTCCACACCGGTCACGAAGTCGACGCCGGAGAACGTCTCGCCCTGGTCGAAGGCCTCACCGTGGCGGTTGTACGTACGGTGGTCGTCAGCCGCGAACACCGTGTCCTTGGTGTACTTGCCGGAGAGCAGACCGGAGGCCAGCGGAACCCGGACGATGATGCCGACGCCCGCTTCCCGGGCCGCGGGAAGAACCTGCCGCAGGGGCTTCATGCGGAACGGGTTGAGGATGATCTGGACGCTCGCCACGTTCGGACGGGCGATCGCCGTCAGTGCCTCGTCGCAGGTCTCGACGCTCACCCCGTACGCGGCGATCCGGTCCTCCTCGACCAGGGTGTCCAGCGCGTCGAACACCTCGTCCGACGAGTAGACGGGGGTCGGCGGACAGTGCAGCTGCACCAGGTCGACGCGGTCCACGCCGAGATTGCGCCGGGAGCGGTCGTTCCACGCGCGGAAGTTGTCGAGGACGTAGTTCTGCGGGATCTGCTCGACCCGGCGGCCCATCTTCGTCGCGACCATCACATGCAGATCGGGACGGCCGCTCACGAAGGACGCGATCGTCTGCTCGCTGCGTCCGTCGCCGTACACGTCCGCGGTGTCGAAGAAGGTCACCCCGGACTCCGCCGCCGTCTCCAGCACCGCCCTGGCGTCCGCCTCGCTCACATCGCCCCAGTCGGCGCCGAGCTGCCACGTGCCGAGACCGATGACCGACGCCTTCTGACCTGACCTGCCGAATTCACGCTCGTCCATGTGATCAGTCTGTCATCCCCCGGGGACAGCGGCGGCACCCCGGCCCCTCGACGGCCCTCGCCGACGCGCCGGGTCGTCGCCGGTGCGCCCGCCGGTCCCGGACGCGCCGCCCCGGGGTGCCGCCCCGGGGCGGTGCGCCCGCGGTCAGCCCGTGGTGAGCCGGGCCAGTTCGGTGCCCGCCAGCAGGAAGGCGCGTGCCGCTCTCCGCCCAGGACCGGGCGTACGCGAGGTGGCGCGTCGCCGGCCCTGCGGTGGAGGGCGGGCGGTCAGCCGAAGAAGGTGGCGTTGGCCCAGCCGTTGTCGCCGGGGTCCGGGTGCGCGGCGATCCAGAGGTCGGCCACGCGCCCCAGGACCGCGATGGCCTCGCTCCTCGAAGGCAGCGGCGGCGCGTCCCCGAGCCTCGGCGGTACCGCAGCGGGAGCGGCCTGCGCGGGCGTCGTCGGGGCGGAGCGAGGCGGCAGCCGCGAGCGCGGCACCGCCGGCCGGCAGGCGTCGTCTACGCATGTGAACAACTCCTACGGACGGGGATTCCCATCCTCAACTCCTCCGTCGCGCGGCGTCCATGGCCGATCGTCAACTTCGCGCGACCCAGGCCGAGTTCACGGCCACGTACGATCCCCGTGTGGCGAGGCCGCCGCGGCGGTCCGCGATCCCCGGCCGGACGGTACCGACCGCCCGGTTCGTGAACCGTGCCGCGCCTCTCCCCGCGTGCGGTGAGCTACTGCGCGTGGTCATCCCCGCCCGGGCGAGCACGGTCCGTGAGCTATGTTGAGTTCTCGTGGGACACGAAGGAGGCACATCGGTGCCATCGCCGCAGCAGGCGCGCGCGCAGGCGTCCGCGATCACGTCGGGAAAATCGGCTCCGGAGGCGGGCGCGGCGCCCACGTCCCAGCTCCGGGAACTGTTCGACGGGCCTCGCCTCTCGCCCGGGCAGCGCCGCATCGCCCAGTACCTGATCGAGCACATCACCGAGGCCGCCTTCCTGTCGATCACCGATCTCGCGGAGCGCGTCGGGGTGAGCCAGCCGTCCGTGACCCGCTTCGCCGCGGCGGTCGGTTTCAGCGGTTACCCCGCGTTGCGCGAGAAGCTCCAGGCCATCGCGCTCAAGACACTGGGCAGCACCCCGAGCGCGCCCGCCGAGGACCGCGGCAACGAGCTGCAGGCGGCGGTGGACGTGGAGATGGAGAACCTGGAGAACCTGCGGCGCGACTTCGCCGACCCGGACCAGGTCATCGAACTCGGCCGCGCGCTCTCGCAGTCGACACCGCTGACGGTTCTCGGACTGCGCATCTCGGTGTCGCTGGCCGAGTACTTCGCCTACGCGGCGCGTCGCATCCACCCCGACGTACGGGTGGTGACCCGCGGCGGCAGCGTCGCGTACGACGCACTGCTCCAGTCGCGCGAGGCGGGCGGCACCTGGCTGCTGGCGTTCGGTATGCCTCGGCACGCGCAGGAGACGCTCACCGCCGTGCGGGTCGCGCGCAGCGCCGGGCTGAAGGTGGCCCTGATCACCGACCTGGCGCTCGGACCGCTGGCCGACGAGGCCGACGTCACCTTCACCGTCGGCACCGGTTCCCGGCTCGTCTTCGACTCCTACGCCGCGCCCGTGGTGATGTCGGCCGCGCTGCTCCAGGCCATGACCGACGCCGATCCGGAGCGGACACAGGCCCGCCTGGAGGAGTACGAGCAGATCGCCGAACAGCACCAGTTCTTCCTGAAGGACTGACGCGGAACAGCGCCCGTTCCTCCCGGAGGACCGACCGCGAACAGCACCCGCTCCCCCCGAAGGACCGGCCGCGGGCACCGCGACCCCCGCGGTCGGCCCGAGCCCGTCCGTCCCCGTCCCCACACCTCCCCGGACGCCGGCACCTCCCCCGTACCACCCCTCACCGCGGCATCACGGGATCTATCGCACCATATCGCGCATGAATTTTTTCATGTCCTTGCGTAACTGCCGGTATATATAAATACTGCTCGCGGATCGCGACCAGGAGGCCTCCGGGTCGCGTCCCACGACCATCCGGGGCCGTCCGCTCCTACCCGCAACGGGCTCCGGGTGATCGGACGGGCTCCGTGCGAACGGGGTCCGCGGTGGCGGCCCCGGCCTTCCCCTGGACCGGGGCCGCCCCAGAACCGTTGACCACCCTTGCCGCCGACGTAACCCGGAAGCGATGAACATGGCCCTGACGTATTCACCGATCACCTCGGACTGGCCGTGCCAGGTCAAGACCCCCGGCAGCTTCGACTGGGAGCGGTCGGCCATCAAGTGGCTGCGCGATCTGGTGCCGGCCCGCTACGCGAGCTATCCGACCCTGATGAAGCACCCCGTCCTGCTCGCCCGCCACGCGCAGATCCAGGTGCAGCACGAGATACGCGTCGCCCGTACGGCCCTGCAGACCGCCCGCTCCGAGCTGCCCGCCCTCGGCCTGCACGAGTCGGTGATCGAGCACACCATCAAGATGTACGCTGCCGAAGTTCTGCAGCTCAGTCATATCGCCCGCAGCGTCCGAGCCGTCACCCAGGCGCTCACGGACAGCGGCGCCACGCGGAACTGAGACCCCGGGTCCGGGCGACGGCACCGGGGCGACGACCACCGGGAGACGTCGTGGACGCACAGAGGCCCAGGGCCGTGGAGACCGGCGCGGCAAGACGGACCGCCGCGGCACCGGCTCTCGATGTCCGGTGGATCCACGGATCGCCGTCGGCCAAGCACAACACGGACCCGGACCTCCAGGTGCACGCCTACGACGCGGACACGGTGATCCTGCGGCAGAACATGGCCGTCGACCACGAGGCGCCCTTCCTGCTCCTGCTGTTCGGCGAGGCGCGGGCCGTGCTCATCGACACGGGTGCCACGGCCTCGCCCGCGCACTCTCCCCTGCGGCGGGTGGTGGACGCGCTGATGCGGGACCGGTCGGCCACGCGTGCTCCCCGGGACGACTACGAACTGCTGGTGCTGCACACCCACCCGCACGGCGACCACGTCGCGGGGGACGGGCAGTTCGATGACCGCCCCGGCACCCGGGTGGTGGGCGCGGCCCTCGACGAGGCGTGGGCGTTCTTCGGGTTCGACCGGGACCCGGACGGCGTCGCCCGCGTCGACCTCGGCGGCCGGGTCCTGGAGTGTCTGGCCACCCCCGGGCACCACGCGGCCTCGGTGACGTACTTCGACCCCTGGACCGGTTTCCTCCTCACCGGCGACACCGTCTACCCCGGCCGGCTCTACATCGAGGACTGGGCGGCCTTCACCCGCACCGTCGACCGCCTGATCGGTTTCTGCGCCGACCGGCCGGTCACCCATGTGCTGGGCTGTCACATCGAGATGACCCGGCGACCGGGCCAGGACTATCCCGTGCGTACCACCTACCAGCCCGACGAACCGCCCCTGCAGATGACGACGGATCAACTGCGCGACATCCGCGCCGCCATCCGCAGCGTCGGCGACCGGCCGGGCCGGCATGCCTTCGACGACTTCGTCCTCTGCCGCCTTGACCTGCCCGGGAGCGCACCGGACGGCGCGTAGAGGCAGCCGACCCGCACATGGCGGAACCGGGGGCGGTACGAACGCCGTGGACGGGAAGACGACAGGGAGAAACGGAACTTCCCGCCGAGACCTCTGGACGGACCCATGGATTCCACGGCATGGACAGTGATCGTCGTCGTCGCGGTCCTGGGTGCCGTCGCGCTCGCGGTGGCGATCGTGCTCCTGACCCGGCTCGTACGGGCGCGACGCGATCTGCGGCGTGCCGGACTCCCCACCGGCTCCCGCTGGGTCTTCTGGGGCGCCGTCGCCTATCTGCTGCTGCCGACCGACCTGCTGCCCGACCCGATCTACCTGGACGACATCGGCGTACTCCTGCTGGCCCTGCGCTCGTTGCGCCGCCCGGAGCTGCTCGACGCCGACGAATCCGGGAACCCTCCCGCGCGCACCGGACGTTGACGGGACGGGCGGCCCGAGGGCGTGGACGCCCGCGCCGGAGGTCCGCGGCGATCGCCACGTCGACGGGGGCACGATGAGCGAACTGGTTCCCGGGGGCAACGTGCCCCTGCCGGCCGGCACCCTGACGATCCGGGTGCCGGGTCCCTTCGACGTGTCGGCGCTCATCACCGACGACACCGGCAAGGTGCGCGGCGACGCCGACTTCGTCTTCTACAACCAGCTCGCGGTGCCCGGCGCCCGGCTCACCGGTGAGAGCCTCACGGTCGACCCGCCGGGCCTGCGTTCCGGAGCGAGCCGGGTCACCGTGCTCGTCACTCCCGCCGACCCCGGCACACCACTGGGCCGGCTGCCCGCTCCCACCCTGCTCGTCACCGGCCCCGGCGGGCGCGCCCTGGCCCGCTTCACTCCCCCCCGCCCGCGGCGGGAGACCGTACTGCTGCTCGCCGAGATCTACCGGCGCGGCACGGAGTGGAAGCTGCGGGCCCTGGGCCAGGGATACGCGGAGGGCCTGGCCGGCATCGCCCGGGACTTCGGCGTCGACGTCACCGAGGACGACGCCCCCGCGGTCGCGGCACCCGACCCGGACGGCTTCCTGGAGCTGGTGAACTCCGTGCGCGCCGCGGCCGGTTCACCGCCCGTGTCGCTCGACGCGCGGCTCGCGGCCGCGGCGCGGGCGCACGCCTCCGACATGGCGGCCCGCGGGCTCCTCGCTTCCCGGAGCGCGGACGGGACCTCGGTCCACCAGCGCGTCACGGCCGCGGGATACGCGTATCTCACCGTGGGCGAGCACCTCGTCTCCGGCCCGCGCACACCCGGCGAGTTCGTCGAGTACTGCCTCACCGGCGAGCGCTCCCGCGCCACCCTGTACGACGGCGCGTACACGCAGACGGGCCTCGCGTACGTCGCCGACCCCCGTTCCGGAGACCTGTACTGGACGGCTCTGTGGGCGCGGCCGTTCAGCACCGAGGGTCTGGCGCGGACGTCGCGCGAGGTGATCGCCCTGACCAACGCCGAGCGGGCCGGCGAGGGCCTGCCGCCGCTCCTCCCCGACACGCCGCTCACCGGCGCGGCCCAGGCGCACAGCGACGACATGGTGGCCCGCGCCTTCTACTCCCACACCTCTCCCGAGGGCGGCCGGCCCTGGGACCGGGCCGCCGCGGCGGGCTCCACGCGCCGGACGATCGGCGAGAACATCGCCTGCGGCCAGCGTTCCCCGGCCGAGGTCGTCCGAGGATGGATGGACAGCCCCGGGCACCGGGCCAACATCCTCGGGCCCGGCTTCACCCACATAGGCGTCGGCTTCGCGGGCGGCGGCGACGCGGGCACGTACTGGACCCAGCTCTTCGGCGCCTGACCGCCCTCTTTCTGACGCACCTTCGGATTCCCCTCCGTGCCATGCAACCCGCGGGCCGGTCCGGCGCGTAGAGAGGGTGTCGACGCCGCGTCCGCGGCACGGTTCGCGCCGGACGTCCGCACCGCGGACGAACCCGGTGGAGAGAGTCGGGAGAAGAATCAGATGGTCTCAGGATCGGTGGGCACGGGTACGGCGCTGGGCGCGGTACTGCTGTCCCTCGTCGCGGTCCCCGCGCAGGCGGCCTCCGGGGCGCCGGGTTCCGGACGGGTCGCGAGCGTCGCGGCGGCGGGGCTCGGCGCGCCCGACGACGCCGGACTGCGGAGTGTGCTGCGGTCGGCGCTGGCCCAGGGGGCGCCGGGCGCGATGGTGCGGGTCGACGACGCGGGCACCGTCCACCAGCTGTCCGAGGGGGTCGCCGACCGGGCCACCGGGCGGGCCATCACCACGGCCGACCGGTTCCGCGTCGGCAGCGTCACCAAGAGCTTCTCCGCCGTGGTCCTGCTCCAGCTGGTCGACGAGGGAAAGCTGAACCTGGACACCCCGGTGAACACGTATCTGCCCGGGCTGCTGCCCGACGACAGGATCACCGTGCGCCATGTGATGAGTCACCGCAGCGGACTCTACGACTACACCAACGACATGTTCGCGCAGACGGTCCCCGGCTTCGAGTCCGTCCGCGACAAGGTCTTCAGCTACCAGGACCTGGTAGACCTGTCCCTCAAGCACGCGCTCACCAACGCGCCGGGGGCGGCCTACTCGTACTCCAACACCAACTTCGTGGTCGCGGGCATGCTCATCGAGAAGCTCACCGGGAACCCGGTGGCCACGGAGTACCAGAACCGCGTCTTCGGACCCCTCGGTCTGACCGACACCTCCTACGTGCACCCCGGCACCGCCATCGCCGGCACCCACGCGAACGGCTATCTCACCCCCGACGCGGCCGGTGCGGCCCTCGTCGACTCCACCGCGCAGACGGTGTCCTGGGCGCAGAGCGCGGGCGCGATCATCTCCAGCACCCGGGACCTCAACACGTTCTTCTCCGCCCTGATGACCGGACAGCTGATGTCCGCCGCGCAACTCGCTCAGATGCAGCAGTGGACCACCGTCAGCAGCACCCAGGGCTACGGCCTCGGTCTGCGCCGCCGCGACCTGTCCTGCGGGGTCTCCGTGTACGGGCACACGGGCACCGTGCAGGGCTACTACACGTACGCGTTCGCCTCCAAGGACGGCAAGCGCAGCGTCACCTCGCTCGCCAACACCTCGAACAACGCCGCCGTGCTGACCACCATGGCGGGCACCCTGGAATCCGCGTTCTGCGGCAAGTCGTCCAAGGCGACCCGGCGCGCCTCGGCGCCGTCGGCCACCCCCGGTGAGCGGTACGAGGACATCGCACCGGACGTCGCCCGCGACTGACGTGCCGGGGTGCGGCCGGCCGGCTCCGGCCGGCCGCACCCGTCGCCCGGGTTGCCCCGGTTCGGCACGGTTCGTCCCAGGTCCGGCAGAAGCAGGATCGGCCGGTTCCCGTGTCCGCGCCCGATACTGGAGGCATGGGATTCGCCGTCTTCATGACCTTGCCGGGACTCGTCCTTGTCCTGACCCTCGCGGCCTTCGCCGACCAGGCGCTGCTGCGGGCCGGACGGGCCGGCCTGCTGCCCTGGCGCAACAGCGCGCGGCAGGGGCAGATATCCGCCACCGGCTTCGAGCAACTGCACGCGAGTCTTTCCCCGGGCAAACAGCACGAGCTCAAGGAACGACGGTCGGCCCTGGTGATACGGGACGACGAGGAGGACGGGGCGCCCGCGCACCGTACGACCGTCGATCTCGACGCCGGTAAGGCGATCGTGCGCCCCGGGGGCCGCTCATGACCTTCGACGACCTTCTGGAGCGGGCCGCGTCCCTCGTCCGGCCGGGCCGGCGGGCGGTCCTCGGCATCGCCGGAAGTCCCGGAGCGGGCAAGACGACGCTGGCCGAGCGGCTGGTCCGGGAGCTGAACGGCGGCGGTTCCGGCTGGGCCGCGCACGTGCCGATGGACGGGTTCCATCTCGCGGACGCCGAGTTGGAACGGCTGGGCCGCCGGGACCGCAAGGGCGCTCCCGACACCTTCGACGCGGCGGGGTACGCGGCGCTGTTGCGCCGGCTGCGCGACGAGGAGGAGAGCGACGACATCGTCTACGCGCCGGCCTTCGAACGGACCCTGGAGCAGCCGGTCGCGGGCGCCGTCCCGGTCCCCCGCACCGCCCGCCTGATCATCACCGAGGGCAACTACCTCCTCCTGCGCGACCCGGTGTGGGAGCGCGTACGGTCGCGGCTGGACGAGGTCTGGTTCTGCGAACTCGACGAGACCGAACGCGTACGCCGTCTCGTCGCCCGCCACGAGGAGTTCGGCAAGGACCACGACGCGGCGGTGGCCTGGGTGCTGGGCACGGACCAGCGCAACGCCGACCTGGTCGCCGCCGTGCGGGCCCGTGCCGATCTGGTCGTGGGCGCCGGGGTCACCGCCTCCGGATCCGTGTCTCGGGCACCCCTCGCGCATCGCCCGCCGGATTCCCGATCAGTGCGGTGAACGCCTCGGTGCGGATCGTCAGCCCTTCGGGCGCGCGCTCCACGACGGGAGCGAAGGGGCCCGGGGATCCGTAGCGCACGGCGAAGACATGCAGGTCCTCCGGGGCGCCGGGAACCGGACCGGCCTCGAACGCCGTGGAGGCGACCAGGTGGTGCCAGCCCTCGTCGGGGTTGCCGTAGCCCCGGGGGTCGGCGGCCAGGGCGAAGGCCGTCTCCTCCTGGGTGGTCCGGGCGCGGGCGTCGAAGCGGTCGGCTCCCCCGGTACGCGGGTGCGTCAGCCGAAGGGTGCCGGCGGACGCCACCTCCGCCGACGCGACCCTGCGGACCCGGTCGCCGTCGTCGGCGGCGTACGGCATTCCGGCGAGCAGATACGGGTCCCCGTCCAGGCGTTCGACGGCCACCGTGGTCCACAGGCCGGCGCCGTCCGTGACGTACAGGGATCTGACGTGGCGCAGGACGTGGTCGCGGGTGACGACGGGCTTGCTGACGAGCTTGGCCGTCAGCCCGTCGCTCTCCAGGTCGCGCACCCGCACCTCGCCCATCGGGCGGCTCAGCAGGAAACCGTCGAGGACCGGCCCGAAGCCGTGCCGGCGGTTCACGGCGGCGGGCAGCAGATAGGTGCCCGCCGCTTCGACCAGGGACGGCGTCATCCGGTCGTCGAACGCCACCGAGACGGTGCCCGTGCGCAGTTGACGGCGTACCGGTGCCGTCCTGGGCGTGCGGTGCCAGCGGGCCGTGTCCTGGATCTGCCAGACCAGCATGAGGCGAAGTGCCCGTCCACGGCGCCGTCCGGGCCGGTCGCGTGCCGTCCCCAGCGGGTGTCGCCCCAGTAGCGGCCGAGGTCGGCGCCGATCCGGCCGCCGAAGCGGCGCAGGCCGAGAACGGCCTCGAAACCGCAGTGCTGTTCGCTGTAGCGCGGACCGCCGAGGTCGAACCCGCCCGTCGTCAGCCGTGCGTCGAGGTAGCGGGCGAGCGCGTCACCGTCCTCGGCGAAGACCGGCTCTCCGCTGACCCGGTGGGCCTGGGCGAGGAAGGACAGGGAGATCGGTCCGTAGTTGTTGTCGTAGGCTCCGCCGTGCTCCGGGGGCAGCAGGGCTCCCCGGTCGCGGACGCGCCGGGCGCGGATCTCGTCGCTGTAGAGACGCATCGCGTGCGACCGGACCGACTCCCCTTCCGCCAGCGGGAGATGACGGGCGAGCATCAGGCCGCCGACGACGCAGCCGATGGCCTGGTTGCCGGCCTCCTGCGGGTTGAAGAAGGTCGCCTCGGTCAGCCGGCGCCAGTACCCGTGGGCCACGTCCCGCAGTTCGCCGCGGGGTACGTCGTCGACGAGTCCTTCGGCCAGATCCAGCACGTTGACCGCCTGGAGCAGCGCCCACACGGTACTCGGCCAGTCGCCCACGGGGTGGGCGCCCTCCTCCAGCACGTAACGGGCGTACGGCAGCCCGGAGTCACGGATCCTCAGGTTGGGGTATCCGGGATTGTCGCGGGTGAAGACGCGCTCGCGGAGATGGAAGGCGAGACCGCGCCGGACGGCCTCCGGCAGGCGCGGGTCCCCGGTGCGCTGCCAGGCGAGCGCCAGCAGCGAGGTGACGCCGAGCGACGTGTCGCCGATGTCGGTGACGGCCGTGGGGTGTTCGAGGTTGCCGTCCGGGGTGAGGCGGGCCGGCGCCTCCTCGGTGACGGCGGCGAGAACGGTGTCGTACGCGGCGGGATCGTCCGGGAGATCGTGCAACCGGCCGCGCTGGTAGGGGAGATGCATGCGATCGACCCTTCGTTCCGGAGGTCTCCGGTCCCTGCGTCAAGTCTCTTCCGGAAGGTGCGGAAACGGATGAGCGGGGACCGCGGGAACGGTGTCGGCCCGGCGAACATCGCGCCGGGGGACGAGGACGCCGGCGGATGCCGCCCCTCCGGAGGGCGCGGGAGATGACGGCAGCCCGCGGCTGAGGGCTGTCCCGTCATCCCGGTGGATCGGCGCGCGGCGTCGGACGCGGTGCGTCGCGAGGCGGAGGGGCGTCCTCGTACCGGGTGTGTCCGGGCGAATCCGACGACGCGGCGGGGTGCCGTGGCCGTCGTCGTGCGCCCGCCGGGGATCACGGGACGGCCCTTAGGTGTCCGAATCCCGCCGGACGTCGTGCGCGGAACACGGCAACATGGCAGGTGAAGCGGTGCTCGCACCGCTTGGACCACGCGTGAAAGGACATCTCCGATGACGGTCTGGACGACCATCGACAGCCCCTTGGGCGAGCTGCTTCTCGTGGGCGAGGAGTCGGCGACCGCCCGGGGCGGCACGGCGCTCGTGTCGCTCTCCATGCCCGGCCAGAAGTCCGGCGCCGTCGTACGGGACGGCTGGACACGGGACGACGGCGCGTTCGCGGACATCGCCGCACAGCTGAACTCCTACTTCGAGGGCGGGCTGACCGACTTCGCCGTCGAGTACGCCGGCGGGGCGGGCACCGATTTCCAGCGGCGGGTGTGGAAGGCCGTCGACAGCGTCCCGTACGGCACGACGGTCAGCTACGGCGAGATCGCCTCACGGATCGGGGCGTCACGCGCGGCCGTGCGCGCCGTGGGCACCGCCATCGGCGCGAACCCCGTGCTCGTCGTGCGCCCCTGCCATCGCGTGATCGGCGCCGGCGGCGCGCTCGCCGGGTACGCCGCGGGTCTGGAGCGCAAGCGGCGGCTCCTGGACCTGGAGGACGCCCGGCCGTCCGGATGACGCCCACGCCGCTCGTCCCACCTGCTGCGAGCGGCCGGCGGCACCGGAGCGTTCGAAGGCCGCGGCGACAGCCCGGTTTTGCCGGACCGGCAACAGGACTGGGCCGGGTCCTGCCACTCGCCGCACGATCACTCATGGCGGCGACACGGGGAGAGCGGGTCTCCCGCGGGCCCGCTCGTCGCCTTCACCGCAGCCGTAGTGTCCTGGGAGGATCCGTGCCGAAGTCGTCCGCAGCAGACCGCACCCACCGTCTGGTGTCCTCGCCGGCCGGCCGGACCCATCTGGTGGAGCAGGGAACCGGTCCGTTGGTCCTGCTGGTGCACGGGTTTCCAGAGTCCTGGTACTCCTGGCGGCACCAGCTGACGGCGCTCGCCGCGGCCGGATACCGGGCGGTCGCCCTCGACGTCCGCGGTTACGGCCGCTCCTCCGGGCCGGACGGCGTGGCCGCGTACCGGATCCTGGAGCTGGTGGAGGACTGCGCCGCCGTGGTGCACGCCCTCGGTGAGCGGTCCGCGACCGTCGTCGGGCACGACTGGGGATCGACCGTCGCCGCCACCTCCGCGCTGGTCCGGCCCGACGTGTTCCGCGCGGTCGGGCTGCTCAGCGTGCCCTACACCCCGCGCGGCGGCCCGCGCCCCAGTGACGTCTTCGCCCGGATGGGCGGCCCCGACGAGTTCTACGTCTCCTACTTCCAGCGGCCCGGCCGGGCCGAGGCCGAGATCGAGCCCGACGTCCGCGGCTGGCTCGGGGGCTTCTACGCGGCGCTGTCCGGCGACACCATGCCCTCCGCCGGCGCACCGGACCCGCACTTCGTCAGCCCCGGCAAAACCCTGCGCGAACGGTTTCCCACCGGACCTCTCCCCCACTGGCTCGACGCGTCCACCCTCGACGTCTACGCGCAGGAGTTCGAGCGGACCGGGACGAGCGGCGCGCTCAACCGCTACCGGAACATGGACCGCGACTGGGAGGATCTGGCCGGCCATGACGGCGCGCCCGTCACGCAGCCCTCGCTGTTCATCGGTGGCGCCCTCGACGCGTCCACGACCTGGCTGGCCGACGCGATCGCGGCGTTCCCCATGACCCTGCCCGGCCTGGTCTCGTCCCACATCCTGGAGGACTGCGGCCACTGGATCCAGCAGGAGCGGCCCGAAGACGTCAACCGCATCCTGATCGACTGGCTCGCCGCGCTGCCCGCCTGACGCGGAACCCCGAAGGCCGTCCGCCGCCCGGGACGCGACGCGCGCCCCGGGCGGGCCATCGCGGAGTCCACGTGGCGCTGCGGCGGTCTACGGAGTCGTACGCGATTCCAGGGCGGCGCGCGTGTCGTCGCCGTAGACGCCGGTCTCGTCACCCCGGACGCCGTACCAGAGCTGGAAGCGGGCGACGGCCGCGGTGAGCGTGGCGTCGTAGCCGCCGTCGGTGGAGCCGCCCGCGTACACGTCCGGGACGCGCAGCAGCCGTCGTTGCAGTGCGGTCACTTCCGGGCCGCTGTCCCCCTCGCGGAGGGTGCCCGCGCCGTCCGGGTCGGCGGGTCCCGGCGGCGCCGGGGCGGCGGCTGTCACGGCGGGGCCGGTTCCGGGCTGTCCGGCCCGTGCGCGGCCGTCCTGGTCGCCTGGCACCAGGAGGGCGAGGGCGAAACCGGCCAGGGCCGCCGCGATCACGCCGAGCGCGATGGCGGCCCGGCGCCGGCCGGCACCGTCGGCGTGGCCGCGTCCGGGTGCGTGGTCCTGTCCGTGCGTGGGCCGCCGTCCCGGCCCGGTCGGCCCTCTCCACGGGGACCTGGCCCCGCTCCCGCGTAAGAGGACGGGTGCGCGGCCGTTCCGACGAGCGCGGCCGTTCCGACGAGCGGGCCCGGACGCGGCGCCCGCGGGTCCTGGGGCGACGCCCGCGGGTCCGGCGTCGCGGGTGTAGTCCTCGCCTCCCGGTACGGAGGGCTCGCCCCCCGGTACGGGCGGCAGTTCCTCCGTCTCCTCCCCGGCGGCCGGCGAAAGGGCCTTCGCCGAGGTGGCGGGCACGGCGACCGTCTCGTAGTCGCCGTCCGGATCGGATCCGTACTGCTGCCGGCGCACCTCCTCGATGAGCTCCGCCAGTGCCTCGGTCCGGCGGCGCCGCTGCACATGGGTGGGCTCGATGGCCCGTCGCCCCGCTGGCTGCCCCGGTTCGGGCGGTGTCGACACTCTGCTCTCCCTCCGTACGCGCGAGCTCACGCCATCCCCGTGGAGTGATACGCGACGGCCGCCCCGGAGGTTCAGCCGTGGGCGCCTCCGCCGGACCACCGGCGGTCTCCCGGTGACCGCCCCCCGGAGGGTGCTGCCGCCGGGGCGGTCGCCGTGGCCCGGTCGGACAACGTGAAGAATGGGTACATACGGGGTAGGACCACCTTCGGGGAGCGGAGAGGGTCACCGTGACTGTGAGCGAGGAACGAGAGGCGTCGACCCGTCGGCGCTTCGACGTGGCGGACGCCGCGCCACTTCTGCTCGACGCCCATTTGACCGTGACCGGCTGGACGGCGGACGCCGAGCGGCTGCTGGGACACCGGGCCGCCGAGGTGGTGGGCCATCACGTCGTGGACCTGTTGCTCCCGGACGACGCGGCCAGGGTCACGGAGCGCGCCGAGCGGTGCCGCGGCGTCGGCGGCTGGGCCGGGCTGCTGTCCGTGCGGCACCGGGACGGCCACGCGGTCCGGATGATGGTGCGGGCCGTCCCGGTGCGCGAGGACGGCACGCCGACGCGCTGGGTGGTACTGCTCTCCGACCTCGGCGACGGCCCCGGCTGGGACATGAGCCGGTCCGTGCTGGAGCGCATGAACGCGGGATCGCCGGTGGGCATCGCGATCGTGGACACCGAGCTGCGGTTCGTGTGGTCGAACACCGCCCTGGAGCAGTTCGGGGGCGGTCCGCCGCAGCGACGGCTCGGGCGCAGACTCGCCGATGTGCAGCCTGGGCTCGACGCCGAGGTCCTGGAGGCGAGGATGCGCCAGGTGCTGCGGAGCGGTGAGCCGGTGGTCGGGTTCGAGCACGTGGGCCGCGTACGGTCCGCGCCCCATCGCGAGACCGCGCACTCCTTGTCCTTCGTCCGGCTCGACGACGACCACGGCCATCCGATCGGCGTGTACTACACGGTCGTCGACGTCACCGAGCGCTACCGTGCCCGTCGGCGGCTGGCGCTGCTGGACCGGGCCGGGGAGCACATCGGCCGCAGTCTCGACGTCCTGCGGACCGCTCAGGAACTGGCCGACGTGGCCGTGCCGGGCCTGGCCGACTTCGCCACCGTGGACCTGCTGGATTCCGTGCTCAAGGGAGCCGAACCGGCCGCCGGCCCGCCGGACGACACCGACGCCGTACCGCTGCGGCGCGCGGGCCAGCAGTCGACCCGGGCCGGGGTGCCCGAAACCACCGTGCCCGTCGGCGCGGTCGCCACGTACCAGACGGGCTCTCCCCCGATCAGGTGCCTGGCGGAGGGACGGTCGTGGCGCGAGCAGCGGCTCGATCCGACCGCCGAGGAGTGGGCCACCGCCGGCGAGGGGAGACAGGCCGCCCACTTCTTCGATCTCGGGCTGAGCAGCGTCATGATCGTGCCCATCCGGGCACGGGGCGTCACGCTGGGCATCACCACGTTCTTCCGGCGCCGGCGCCATGATCCCTTCGACGAGGAGGACCTGACGCTGGCGGAGGAGTTCGTGGGCCGGGCCGCCCTGTGCGTCGACAACGCCCGCCGCTACACCCGCGAACGCGACGCCGCACTCGTCCTGCAGCGCAATCTGCTGCCGCACCGCTTCCCCGAGCAGAACGCCGTGGAGGTCTCCGCCTGCTACCGGCCCGCGGACGAGCTGACGGGGCTGGCCGGTGACTGGTTCGACGTGATTCCGCTGTCCGGGGCCCGGGTGGCCCTGGTCGTGGGCGAGGTGACCGGTCACGGCATCGACGGTGCCGCCGCCATGGGACGGCTGCGGGCCGCCGTACAGACGCTCGCCGATCTGGACCTGCCGCCCGAGGAGGTGCTCGCGCATCTGGACGACCTGGTCAGCCGGGCCGCCCGGGAGGAGGGCAGCGGGGCGGACACGCTCACCAGCGGTATGCAGGCCGTCGGCGCCAGCTGTCTCTACGCCGTGTACGACCCGGTGAGCGGGCGGTGCACCATGGCGGGCGCGGGACATCCGGCACCCGCGATCGTCACCCCCGACGGCACGGTCTCGTTCGCCGACCTGCCTCGCGGTCCCGCGCTGGGTGTGGGCGGACTGCCTTTCGAATCAGCCGAGTTCACCCTGGCGGAGGGCAGCCTGCTCGGTCTTCACACGGACGGGCTCATCGCCACGCCCCGCACCGGCCGGGACCCGGAAGCGGGCCGGGAGCGTCTGCGGCGCGCGCTGGAGGGATACCGGGGATCGCTCGACACGCTGTGCCGGACCATCGTGGACGATCTTGTGCCGACCCGCCCCTACGACGACGTGGCGCTGCTGATGGCGCGCACCCGCCGGCTGGGGACCGAGCAGGTCGCGACCTGGGACCTGCCCGGCGATCCGGCGATGGTCGCCGAGGCCCGCAGGGCCTCCACCGAGCAGCTCAGGGTGTGGGGTCTGGAGTCGCTGGCCTTCACCACCGAGCTGGTGGTGAGCGAGCTCGTCACCAACGCCATCCGGCACGCTCCGGGTCCGGTCCGGCTGCGTCTGATCTCCGAGGACGCCCTGATCTGCGAGGTCTCCGACGCGGGTGCCACCGCTCCGCATCTGCGCCATCCGAAGACGACCGACGAGGGCGGCCGCGGACTGTTCCTGATCTCCCAGTTCACCCAGCGGTGGGGCACGCGCTACACCCCCGACGGCAAGATCATCTGGGCCGAGCAGTCCCTGACGGAGCCACCGGTGTGACGCGGGCGCCGCCGCCCCTCTCGCCGGAGCCGCCCGACACCCCTGCGACCAAGGGAAGTTGACAGATTGTTGACCAATTCCTTGGCGAGTGGTGACCGGCGCCGACACTATGGTCTGCCGCATGTCCCCACACCCCCCACGGACTCCCGCCCTCCCTGTTCTCCCTTATCGGAAACCGACCCGCGACCGGGACTACTGGGTCCTCGACGACGTCCTCCCCGACGTGGAAGCCGTCCGCGCCCGCTGCCTCGCCAAGGACGACTGGGTCAAGGGTCACCCGTACACCTCGGAGAGCTGGCCGGGTCTGCGGACGATGCCCGGACTCGAACCGGACGAACTCGCCCGTGTGGAGAGGCTGGTGAAGAAGGCCACCGGAGCGCGGGAGCTGTGGCAGCAGGCGACGGCCTCCGGGGCCACCCTCAACCACAACTGCGTCCAGGTGGTCGGCAAGGACGAGGGCGAGCCGCGCCCGCACACCGACTCCCGGGCCCTGTGCCGGTACGCCGCGGTGCTGTATCTCAACCCGGCGGTGCCCAAGGACTGCGGGACGAGTTTCTACCGGCAGAACCTGCCCGGCGGCCGTCTCGGCGGCAACGTGGTGGCGGCGCCGCACAACAACCTCGTCGAGGCGCTGGGGACGCGCTTCGTACCGCCGGACTCGTTCGTCGAGGACGTCCGGGTGCCGCATCGCCACAACCGGCTGCTGCTCTACAACGCCAACCTGATGCACAGCGCCACCGGTTACGCGGGCACCACCATCGAGGACAAGCGGATGACCGCGGTGTTCTTCTGGATGGCGTGACACTCCACCTCCGGTGAACCCGACCGTTCCTTCGGCGGACCCGGGGGACACTCCTCCCGTCAGCCCCGACCACCCCAGGCACTCTGCCCCGATATGCCCCGTTACGCGCGAACCACGACTCAGTTACGGCGCTCCCAAGTCCTGGTGGCCGGACGGTGAGCTGGTCATGATGGGGGCATGACGTTGGCCTTGCGTGCCATGACGCAACTGGCGGCCTGGCCGGACCTCTCGGAGGCCCGGCCCAGCTGCGGCACGGGGCGGGCACTGCGCTCGGCCCGGGACGAGATCGTGCACTTCCACTCCGATCACGAGGCCGATCTGCATCTGACGGCCCGGGCCATCCGCCGCTACGAGGATCACCTCAGGGGCGCCACGGCGGTCCGGATGGTCCCCGGTTCACGCTGGGTGACCATACGGCTCGATGTCGACGCCGACATCCATCTGCTCCTGACCCTGGTGAGCGTCGCGCTCCAGTCCCACCAGGCGTGGCCCGCCGCCGGTGACACGGCACCGGCCGAGTGCAACGAACACCGCGGCGCGTCGCTGCCGCGCACGATCCTCAGCGGCAGCTGAGGAAAAGGACCCCGCCCGGCGGGCCGTGGTGGCGCGTACCCGTCACGGGGGCCTCCGGCATGCCGCCGGGCCGGTCCGATCGGGCGCGGCCAGGCCAGGCGAAGTGAAGCGAAGAGGATCGTGCAAGCACCCGCGCGGATCGGCCTACTCCGGACCCCGCCGCTCGCGTTTCGATGGTGACGAGCGGTTACGCATCCCTCGCGACACCCACAGGAGCACCGTCATGCCACTCGACCACTACGTCACCCTCGGCCGGTCCGGGCTGCGGGTCAGCCCGTTCGCCCTCGGCGCGATGACCTTCGGAGAGGATCCCGGGGGCGCCGGATGCGGCGTCGAGGAGTCCGAGAGGATCCTCGCGGCCTATCTCGACCGCGGCGGGAACTTCATCGACACGGCGAACTTCTACACCAACGGCCACTCGGAGAAGATCCTCGGCGACTTCCTCGCCGCGCGCCCCGGACAGCGCGAGCGCGTCGTGCTGG
Organism: Streptomyces fagopyri; assembly: GCF_009498275.1. Taxonomy (NCBI): domain Bacteria; kingdom Bacillati; phylum Actinomycetota; class Actinomycetes; order Kitasatosporales; family Streptomycetaceae; genus Streptomyces; species Streptomyces fagopyri. Next base: position 1,134,550 of record NZ_CP045643.1, read on the forward strand.
CGTCGAAGTTCTTCACCAACCTCTTCCCCGGCGATCCCAACGGGGGCGGCGCGGGCCGCGGGTCGATCATCGCCCAGCTCGACGAGAGCCTTCGCCGGCTGCGCACCGACCATCTCGACCTGTACTGGCTGCACAACTGGGACCGGCACACCCCGATCGAGGAGACGCTGCGCACCCTCGACGACCTGGTGACCGCCGGCAAGATCCGCTACATCGGCTTCTCCAACACCCCTGCCTGGGTCACCGCCCAGGCCCAGACGACGGCGCTGCTGAAGGGCTGGAGCCCGCTGATCGCCTTGCAGGTCGAGTACTCGCTGCTGGCCCGCACCGTCGAGGGTGAACTGGCGCCGCTCGCACTCGACCAGGGCATGGCGCTGGTGCCGTGGAGCCCGCTCAAGAACGGCTTCCTGTCCGGCAAGTACCGGCGGGACACCCAGGTCACCGACTCCGCGCGCACGGCCTTCGTCGGCGGCCCCGGCGAGGACGAGTACCTCGTCATCGACGCGGTGGCCGCGGTCGCCGACGAGCTCGGCACCACTTCGGCGGCGGTGTCGCTGGCCTGGCTGCGGGCCCGCGAGGGCACCGTCGTACCCATTCTGGGCGCCCGGCGTGTCGAGCATCTGGAGAACAACCTCGCCGGCCTGGAGGTGACCCTCACCCCCGAACAGCTCCGCCGGCTGGACGAGGTGTCGGCTCCCGACCTGGACTATCCGGCACCGATGCACGGCGCCCTGCGGTCGATGCTTCAGTTCGCGGGCACCACCGTCGACGGTCACACCTCCACCGTGTACCCGCCGCTCGTCCAGAGCGACGTCCGCTACTGAACCTCAGCGCTCCCGCACCGGGTCACGGTGACGTCGGCCCACCGGGGGCCGGCGGCGAACGACTCCGCGCGGGAGGGCGTCCGCGCGGCGGACAGGTGACGGTTCACGCGCCCGTCCGTCACCGGTGACACGGCCACCGCCCCGTGCGTCCACCGACGCACGGGGCGGTGGCCGTGTCACCGGCACATGGGGATCCGACGCGCGACCGGCCGGCGGGGCGGGTCGAGCGCGACGCCACTCGGGCACGCCCGGTCCACTCCCGGCTCTTGAGTACGCCACTAGGGCCTGTGTGATGTCGTGATCATGTGGTCTTGATCAGGTCATCGATCCAGATCATTGCGGCGCGGAGGTGGAGGCCGGCGAGGTAGCTGTCCGGGGTCTTGTCGTAGCGGGTGGCGATGCCGCGCCAGGCCTTCAGCTTGTTGATCAGGCGTTCGACGGTGTTGCGTTCCTTGTAGAGGTCGGCGTCGTGGCTGACGGGCCGACCGCCTCGTGTGCCCTTCTTCTTGCGGTTGGCGGCCTGGTCCCGTTTTTCCGGGATGACTGCCTTGATTCCACGTTTGCGCAGGTAGGCGCGGTTGCCATGCGACGAGTAGGCCTTGTCCGCGGCGACCGCGCCGGGCTTGGTGCGGGGACGGCCGGCGGGCAGACGGATTCTCACCTTCGCGAGGACGGGGACGAACTGCGGACTGTCCCCGGCCTGTCCGACGGTCAGGACCAGTGCGAGCGGACGGCACCTGCGATCCGCGGCAAGGTGAATCTTGCTGGTCAGGCCGCCCCGGGATCTGCCGAGCAAGGCTTCCCTCAGGCGGAGCTTGTGTCTGCGTCGGACGCGCCGGCGCTCTGTGTGTCCGTCCTGTTCCTCCGGGCCACCCCTTTTTGCCGGGCTGCCTCTTGCTCCTGCGCGGCTTCTTCCAGAGCCTCCATGAGGTGCTTGCTGACGCGCAGCCCTGCGGCATCGTGGTGGGCGCGGACCGTGGTGGAATCCACGCTGACCAGCGACAAGTCCGTTCTTCCCATACGCGCACCCTCGGCGATCAGGCCTTCCAGCAGGTCGGTGAACACAGCGGCGTCCCGCCAGACACGGAAGCGTCCGTAGACGGTCGCCCACGGCCCGAACTCGGCAGGCATCTCCCGCCACTGACCACTGGACCGAAACCGCCAGATCACACCCTCGAACTGCTCCCGCAACCGCTCCGGGTACGGGCCGTACCTACCGATCGGCAGGTACGGCTCGATGAACTTCCACTGGGCATTGGTGAGTTGCCTACGTGTCACGACCACTGTCCTATCGGATTCCACCCCTCGAACAGGACAAAACCCAAGAATGATCACGACATCACACAGGCCCTAGCACGCGACTGTACAAAAAACGGTGTAACTCCCCACCGGAGAAACGCGGTGGCGCGAGGTGACGGACGGACTCGGCCACCGCGCGACGACACGCACGACCCGACCGGCCGAGCCCCTCCACCGTGCGCCGCACAGACCCGGTCCCCTCCCCCTCGCGCGGGACCGGACACCGCAGGACTCCCCGAGAACGGCCCGACAACGGAGATCCCATGGCCACTGATCAAGTTCTGACCGGCCCCGCGCCGGCCGGTGAGAGCGGCGCGGCCGCCGAGCCGAGACGCCCCCGCCCCGCACGTCTGCCGTCCCTCACCGGCCTGCGGTTCCCCGCCGCGCTCGCCGTGTTCGCCCACCACGCCTTCCTTCCGATACCCCCACTGCGGCTGCTGGCCGACGACCGCACCGAGTACCGTCTGGCCGACTGGTTCGGGCAGTCCGGCGGCCTCGGAGTGGCGTTCTTCTTCGTGCTCAGCGGGTTCGTACTGACCTGGTCGGCGCGGGACAGTGACACCACGACGGCGTTCTGGCGGCGCCGGTTCGTCAAGATCTACCCGATCTACGTGGTCGCCTGGGCCCTCGCCATGCTGCTGTTCGCCGGTTCCTACACCTCCACCCGCGTCGCCGTCGCCAACCTCTTCATGGTGCAGGTGTGGGTGCCCAGCTACTTCACCAACTTCAGCGTGGACTCGCCGAGTTGGTCGCTGGCGGTGGAAGCCGTCTTCTATCTGTGCTTCCCGCTGCTGCTGCACGTGTTCCGGCGTATCGACCCCCGTCGCCTCAAGTACTGGATCGCCGGGGCGATCGCCGCGGTGGTGGCCACCCCCGCGCTGGCGTACGCCCTGTTCCCGAAGACCCCGCCGGTGCCCAGCGGCCAGGTCCTCTCGGTCTCGCAGTACTGGTTCGCCTACGTGCTGCCCCCGGTCCGGATGGCCGACTTCGCCCTCGGCATCCTGGTGGCGCTCGCGGTGCGGCACGGGCGCTGGCGCAACATCGGCATGGTCTGGTCGAGCCTGCTGCTGGCCGGCGGATACTGGCTGACCTTCCACGTGCCCTACCTCTACGGACAGCGCGCCACGATGATCCTGCCGATCGTGCTGCTGATCGCGGCCACGGCGACCGCGGACATCGAGGGGCGCTTCACCCTGTTCCGCAATCGCGCGATGGTCCGGCTCGGCGAGATCTCCTTCGCCTTCTACCTGTTGCACTACACGGCGCTGTCCACGCTGCGCAAGACGCTCGGCACGCAGCACATGTACTCCAGCACGGCGGGCTTCGCCATGCTGTTCGGCACCGCCGCCGTCACGGTGCTGCTGTCGTGGGTGCTCTACTCCACGGTCGAGGCTCCGCTCATGCGCCGGTTCAGCCGGTCGCGCCGCTCGAAGGCCGGCTGAGCGACGCCGGGTCCGCGGAACGCGTCCGAGCGCGAGTTCCTCGCCGAAAGCGGCCGGGGTCCGTGGCGTCCGCGTCCGTCGGGCAGCCGACCGCCGTCGGGGCACCGGTCCGCGCCGGTGTCCCGACGGCGGTCGCGGCGTCCGTACGTCCCGGAAGGCGGGGCCGGGCGTCCGACGACCGCCGTCGAGCGGATCCCGGCAGGGACGCCGGCCGGCAGCCGTGGCCGCACCGGCCGCGCCCGGTGCGGTGACGGCGGTCAATGGCCTGGGACACGCGGGCGGCCGTCGGGTGGGGGCGGGGCGGGCGCCGGCAACGGCGGTGGCGACGGCGACGCGGTGGGGATGTCGATGTTCATGAACTCCGCCCAGGCGGCGCCGGATTCGGTGGACCACAGCAGGTCGAGATCGGGATCGTGGGCGATCCAGTCTCCCGTCAGCGTGCTGTCGGGCGTCCGCAGGCTGCGGTCGAGCTGGTTGAGGGCGGACCGGTTGCAGTCCTGCTGCCAGTGGACGCGCGAGTACCCCGCCGGTAGGCACTCGTCGGGCAGCGTCATCGCGAGCGCGAGGAAACAGGCCGCGTTGTAGTGGGTCATCCAGCCGGTCGACCCCTTGCGGACCGGCCCCCAGTGCTGCGAGGTCGCCCGGGGATGGGTGATGGTGCTGTGGGTGTGGGCGTCGTGGGCGGAGCCCGTCGTGGTGTGGTCGTGGAAGAGCAGACGGCGGACACCGGTGCCACGCGCCGGGACCCGGGTGCCGACGAGCACTTCCCGGGCCACGCGGTCGAACGCCAGGGCCACCAAGCCCTGTTGCCGGTCGGCCGCCACACTCGTACGGCCGTGCCGGCCGTTGAGATGCAGCTGGGTGAGATCGTGCGCGGCCAGGGCGATACGGATCGCGCCCAGGAACGTACGACGCTGGGACCGCCGCGCGGGAAGGGGCAGGGGCATCAGCCACGAGCCCCAGTAGCGGCGCTCACCGCTGTTGGACCGGCCGCCGGGAACACAGTTGCGCAGCCAGCGGCGCAGCAGGGAACGCAGGCGCAGTCGCGCGCAGATGTCGGCGAGGTGTTCCCGCGCCAGGCGGGCCATTCCCTCGAGTTGTGTCATCCGCTCGGGCGGGAGGTCGCGGGCGCGCAAGAGGGGCCGGGCCGCGCGGGAGTACGCGATGGCCATGCGGTACGCGGTCTCTATGTGTTCCGGCCACAGCTCGGTACACCGCTGGTAAGTGGCGATCGCCCGTTGGTAGTTGCCCGGATGGTGGGCGTGCATCAGCTCGATGAGCGCCGCCTCACCGTGCCGGATGAGCAGATTTCCCGGCGCGAACTTGACGGCCTGACTGTAGGACAGCAGCGCGGTGCCGTAGTCGACGCCCGCACTCGCGTCGTCGGCTCGCGCCTGCGCGTGCACACGCTGCTCGTGAACGCCCTTGCGGTAGTGGGTGAAGGCCCGTTCGTCCTCCCCCCAGCGCTCCCAGCGCGGAATCCTGCGCAGCATCTCCGGCTGGTTGCGGACCTGCACGATGCAGTAGACGGCGACCTTCTCGACGAGGCTCTCCTCGTCCTCCTCGGCGACGACGCGGGCGGCGACGATGCGGTTCTTCGGCACCCGCAGGATGCGCACGGACACGCGGCGGACGGCACCGTGGGGTTCCAGTTCATGGAGGTGGACGGCGTACCCGGGGGGACTGGCGAGGGCGACACGGATCAGGGACTCGACCCAGCCCTGCGCGGGCGTGGAGGTCTGGGGCCGGCTGACGGCCGTGGCGGCGGACGGGCTACCGGGAGCGAGGATGCTGTCCCTCTGGTGCTCGGTCAGGTGGGCGGCGAGATGGGCGGTCAGGTGCGCGCTCGGCGCCGCGGTTTCGCCTTCCTCGACGGGGTGCTCGGGCAGCAGGATGAGCGGCAGGACCCGGCCCCGGGCACGCACGCGATGCACGAGCGCCGACACATTGCGTACGACCCCGAGCGCGATCAGGGCGGCGAAGGCCAGGAGGAACCAGTTCGCCACCGTGCCGAGCGCTCGTACCACCGCGTCGTCCACATCCATGTCCGCCCCCCCGCGGTGTTCACCGACCCTCGCGTGCCGATGTCATATCCACGTATGCACGGAATAGGCCATTCATCGGAGGGCGAGATGCTTTTGTCATCACATGGCCGCCGTCGGGTGCGGTGACTCCCGACGGGTCCGGCACGGCGTCAGGGGCGGGGCCAGGGCCGGCCGCCCAGCCGTTCGATGTCGGTGTTGAAACGTCGTAGGCAGGCGGCGAACCCGGCGATGTCGTCGTCCGACCACGCGGCCATCACTCGGTCCAGACCCTCGACGTGGGCCTGCCCATGCGGCCGCCGCCTTCCTGTCCCATCGGTCCCCCTCGCCGGCTCGCATCGACTCCCGGCGGCCCTCACCCTCGCCCGGCGTGCCGAACTCTCGCCGCGCCCACCCCCGGCGAGATATGCAGCTTACATTCAATGTGTGCAATACACGCTCCGTGTACGATGCATATCGTCCCTCCGCATACAGGTACCGCAGACAAGTACGAGGAGCCCCTCTATGGATGCCACCCAGGCATCGAGCCGCTCGGGCGGCGTGGTCGCCACGCTGGCCTTCGCAGGCATCACGGCAGCGATCATGCAGACCCTGGTGACGCCGCTGATCGCGGAGTTGCCGCAGCTCTTGGACACCACCTCGTCGAACGCGGCCTGGGTGATCACCGCGACCCTCCTGGTGGCCGCCGTCTTCGTCCCGGTCTCCGGGCGCCTGGGCGACCTCCTGGGCAAGCGCAGGATGCTCCTCGCCTGCTCGGTACCGCTGATCGTCGGCTCGGTGGTGTGCGCGCTGTCCTCCTCGGTGGTCCCCATGATCGTCGGGCGGGGTCTCCAGGGCATGGGCATGGGCATGGTCCCGCTCGGCATCGCCCTGCTGCGTGACGTGGTCCCCACGGAGAAGCTGAGCTCCTCCATCGCGCTGGTCAGCGCCTCCATGGGCATCGGCGGCGGCCTCGGACTTCCCATCGCCGCGGCTGTCGCCCAGTACGCGAACTGGCGGGTGCTCTTCTGGGGTGCCGCCGTCATGGCCGCGGTGGTGGCGACACTCGTCTGGTTCCTGATCCCCGACATCCCCGCCGGCGCCAAGGGCCAGCGCTTCGACCTGCCCGGCGCGCTCGGCCTCGGCGCCGGACTCGTCTGCCTGCTGCTCGCGGTCTCCAAGGGGGCCGACTGGGGCTGGGGTTCGGCCACCACCATCGGACTGTTCACCAGCGCCGTCGTCGTTCTGCTCGGCTGGGGAGCCTGGGAGCTGCGCACCCGCGACCCCCTGGTCGACCTGCGCACCACCGCACGACCGCGGGTGCTGCTCACCAACATCGCCTCGGTCTTCGTCGGCTGCGCGATGTACGCCAGCATGCTGGTCCTGCCGCAGTTGCTGCAGTTCCCCGAGGCCACCGGCTACGGCCTGGGGCAGTCGATGCTCGCGGCCGGTCTGTGGATGGCGCCCGGCGGCATCATGATGATGTTCGTGTCCCCGCTCGGCGGAAAGCTCACCGACGCCCGCGGACCGAAGTTCACACTGATCTCCGGCGTACTGGTCATCGCCGCCGGCTACGGCCTGGCCCTGACCCTGATGGGTACCGCCTGGGGCCTGATGCTCGTCGGCATCGTGGTCAACAGCGGTGTGGGCCTCGCCTACGGAGCGATGCCCGCCCTGATCATGAGCTCGGTGCCGCTCTCCGAGACCGCCGCCGCCAACGGCTTCAACACCCTCATGCGCTCCCTCGGCACGTCCGTCGGCGCGGCCGTGATCGGAGTCGTCCTCGCCCAGATGACCACCACGCTGGGCGGTCACACCTTCGCCTCCGACGACGGCTTCCGCACCAGCCTGATCATCGGCGGCGGAGTCGCGGTGGTCGCGGCGGTGATCGCCGCCGCCATCCCGGCCGTCCGCGCCGCCGCGGGCGGCGGCGACAAGGCGGCCACGGCCGACGCCCCCGACCGGCACATGGCGGTGGAGGCCTGAGCCACGCGGGCGCGGGTGCCGGGCGCGCGACACCCGGACACAGGACGACGGGCCCCGCTCCTCACGTACTCGGTGAGGAGCGGGGCCCGTCGTCCTGTCAACGCGACGCGATGACACGGGGCGTCGCGATGCGGTCCGCGCCCCGCGCCCGAACCGGAACGCGGTGCGCGCCCCGGGCCAGGGTGCGGTGCGCACCCTGCGCGCGGGTCAGGACGTCGTGCGCGCCGAGCGCCGACGACGGGTGACCACGGTGATCGCTCCGCCGGCCGCGAGGAGAGCGGCGGCGCCGGCGGCGATCGGCAGCGTGTTGCCGCCACCGGTCTCCGCGAGATCCCCGGGCGGGGTGGACCCGCCGCCGTTCGGCGTGGGACCCGGCGGCGTGGTCGACTCGGACGCCGACGGCGTGCCCGGCGTCTGCGGCGGGGTCGACTCCGCGGGCGTCGACGGGGTCGGGCTGCCGGGGGTCTCCGCAGGCGGCGTCGAGGCGGGCGGGGTCGAGGCGGGCCGCGTGGTGGCCGGAGGCGTCGTCCCGGGCGTGCTCGGCGGCTGCGCGGTGCAGTCCTTGCCGCCACCGTTCCACGCCATGATCAGCTTGTCCTTGATGACCGCGCGGTCCGGCCCCTTGGGCAGGTCGCCGTGTTCGAAGCCGTCGACGGCGTCGAACTTGCCGTCGAACTTCACGGCACCGCGGTACAGGTCGATCTGCGCGAAGCAGCCGAGGTCCGGCACCGCGATGTCCAGGGAGTCGGTCTCACCCGGCTTGACCCGCACGGAGTCGAAGTCGTGGAAGACCTGCTCGCCGGAGGTCCTGAAGGTGGCACCGTGCGTGCGGTACGCGGCGAGGGACGCGGTGCACGAACCGGCACCGCCCGCCGCGCGGACCTTGATGTGCACCTTGCCGTCGTCGGTGGGCTTCAGGTTCTGGTCGTCGACGCGGACCCAGTCGTGGAAGCTCGTCCCGTCGAGGGAGAACTCGCAGCGATCGGCCTCGGTCACCGTACCGGCGCCCTGTCCGGGCTTGTAGCCGCCGCCGTTGTCCCAGCCGTCGCCGCCGGGGGTTCCGGAGGCCCAGGCGCCGGGCGCGGCCCCCGTGAGGGCGAGGACCGCCGCGCCCGTCCCCAGCAGGCAGCGGAGGGTGACACGTCTCGCTATGGACATGCAGATCCCATCTCGGTGATCCATGCCCCGGTCGTCGGCGCGGGGCGGCACACGGCAGCCGGGGGCCGCACCGGGGATGAGTGGTCGAAGAATCACTGGACCCATTGGTCACATGGGTCACAGCTCGACCACATAGTCGATCACCCCATGGGGCCTGTCAACTTCGTTGACAGCACGGCGACTTCACATGCGATCACATTTCGTCCGCATCAGGAATAAGTCATTCCCGCGCACCGCTGACGCGCCGGCACCCTCCACCCAGGCCCGTACCCGGGCGCGCCGACGACGGGCGTGCCACGGGTGTGCCCTCAAGTCCGGAGCACGCACGTCCTCCTTCCTCCACGACTGACGGCACTCGGTTCCCTCAACCGTGCGCACCGAGTGCCATCCCCTCCGCGCGATGCTAGGTTCCCGTTCATGAGCGAGGGACCCCGGCGCAGCGACACCGCCGACACGACGCCGGCGAAGCCCCCCATGCGGGACGCGCTGGTCGCGGCGGCTTTCCGGCTGTTCCCCGAACGCGGCTACGAGCAGACCACCGTCGACGACATCGTGGCCCTCGCCGGGGTCGGCCGGCGGTCCTTCTTCCGTTACTTCCCGTCGAAGGAGGACGTGGTCTTCCCGGACCACGAGCGCTGCCTGGCCGACATGACCGCCTTCCTCGCCGACGGCACCGCCGAGGACGAGCCGGTGCGACGGGTCTGCGACGCGGCCCGGCTCGTGCTGCGCATGTACGCAGAGAACCCGACCTTCTCCGTACAGCGCTACCGTCTCACCAAGAAGGTGCCCGGCCTGCGCGCCTACGAGCTGTCGGTGGTCTGGCGCTACGAACGTGCCCTCGCGGAGTATCTGCGCGGACGCTTCGGAGGCCGCCCCGACGGCAGCCTGCGGGCCGATGTGATCGCCGCCGCCGTGGTCGCCGCGCACAACAACGCCCTGCGCTCGTGGCTGCGTTCGGCCGGGCAGGGCGACGCGGACACCGCCGTCGACCACGCCCTCGGCTTCGTCCAGGCGATGTTCGGTGACGCTCCCCCCGGCGCTCCGGCCGCTGCGGCCGAGGAGCGGGAGGAGGACGTGGTCGTCGTCATCTCCCGGCGCGGGACCCCCATGTGGCGCGTGGTGCGGGAGATCGAGTCCACGCTCGGGCACGACTGACCGAGCCGCACGGGACGGCCCGGACCGGACCGGACCGGATCCGCCGAACAGAGCGCCCGGACCGGGACCGCCCGGGCGGAACGGGCCCGGGCGGAACGGCCCCTACAAGACCGCCCGTACGGTCCCGATCGACCGGGACCGGTCGGCCGCGGCCGACCGGGTCGGGCGCGGGCCGACCAGGCGCGGGCGCAACCGGGAAGCACCGCTCGGCCACCCGAGGGTACCGAGTGCCTTTACGAGTGGCACTGAGTGCCATACCCTGTGGCTCGTGCGCGGCGATCCGGGCACCTTCGACTCCGGCCGAGCGCAGGGAGATGACATCGTGCACCACCCAGGAATCGCCCTTCATCCGGGTCCCCGACCCTCGACGGACGTGCTCGGCACGGAACCCGATCGCGGCGACCCGGACGCCGTGGACCTCGCCACCGACCTCGTGGTGAACGCGAATCCGGCCTCGGACGCCCTTCTGTTCCAGCGCTGCCGCTGGTGCGGCAGCGCGATGTACCAGCGCCTCCTGTGTCCCGTCTGCGCGGGCAGCGACCTGCGGACGGAGGCGAGCACCGGAACCGGTGTCGTCCGTCACGCGACCGTCATCCACCGCAACACCCCGGCCGCACGGAACGTCTCCCTCGTCGAGATGGCCGAGGGCTTCACCGTCCGGGGCAGGGTCACGGGACTGGCCACCGACGTGCACAGCGGAGACCGGGTCCAACTCACCACCGCGCAGGACCCGGTACGCAGCCAGCCCGTGTTCCAGCTCGTCGACGGGCCGTACCGGAGCCGGAACTGACACTCCGTGCCCCGGGCGGCCGAACGCACCGTCGTGCGGAACCGGTCCGTCCGGCCCCCCGTTCCGGTCAGCCGTCACGTCCACGTCACCGACGACGACCGTGCGCGTGTACTGCGTGGAGCAGTTGCCGCAACTGCGCACCAGCTTGCCGGAGTTCGACACCTGAAAGCCCGTCACGGTCAGCTCCCCCGCGCCGTTGAACTGCAACACCTTGTCCGAGGCCGCCTTCGCGCCGCCACCGGTCACGGTGTACGTGGCGGAGGACGACGTGCCCTTGAAGGTGGCCGCGTCCTCACCGACGTCCTCCCACCACATGTTCCGCAGTGTGCAACTGCCCGCGCAGTGGATGCCGTCGGCGGCCGGGGCCCCGATGACGACGTTCTTGAGAACGGCACCGTCCGCGAGGTCGAAGATCGGGTCCTGGTCCTCGGACTGGCCTCCGCCCCCGAGGTCGCCGCTGCCGTGGAACCGCTGGAGCCTGCCGTCGTAGGTGCCCGCGCCGGACGTCACCGAGGCGACGACGGTCGAGGCGGGCTCGGCGGTGTAGCCGTCGGGGACCCCGGACCCGTCGCCGCGCCGTAATCGGCGGCGCACCGGCTCGGGGGCGTCGGACGGGGGTCCGGCCGGTGCCGGGCCCCCGTCCGACCCTCACGGGGTCAGCGAGATGCGTAGTCCCACCGTGCCCTCCCGGCCGCGGCGCAGCCGGCTGCCGAAGAGGGTGAGACGGCCGAGGACGCCGTACTTGCGCGCGATCAGACCGCGGTAGCGCGCCGTCGCGGTCTGGTCGAGGATCTCCGCCGTGGCGGGAACCTGGTCACCGGTCGGGTTGCCGCGTACGTCGCAGGGACCCACGAGAACGTCCGGCCGGTTGCGGATCCGTTTCACCTTCCAGGAGTCCGCGACGGTCCAGGCGCCGAGCGCGTCACCGTCCCGGACCACCCACACGGGCGTCGGGACGCCCGTGCCGTTCTTCCGGTAGCTCGTGATGAGAAGGAACTTGCCCGAACGGAGCGTGTCGAGCCTTGTCTCGTCCATGCCGGGAGTCTAGGCAATCCGAGCTCAGGACAGCTGTCCGTCGTAGTCGGGCAGCTTGAAGGTGCGCTCGGCGTGCCCCCCGACGAGGTCCGAGTCGTTGTTGCCGACATTGGCGATGATGGTGTAGCCGAGGGACTCGATCTGGGCCCGCTTGCCCGTCTTGTAGGCGCTGACCTCGTCGAACAGGTCGGGCAGGTCACGCGTGTAGAGGCCGGAGACCGGATAGCCGACGGACGTCAGGTTCCACTTCGTCTCGGCGGCGATGATGCCCGGACGCGCGCTGATGAAGAAGACGTCGACACCGCGGGAGCGCGCGTAGCGGGCGAGGTCGAGCGACGGCGCGACGGCCGGCGTGGGCAGCTGGTACCAGGGGTGGAAGTCCGTCTCCAGCGCGGTGTTGTCGATGTCGAGGACGAGGGCCAGCTTCTGCCCGGACGCGTTCGCGGTGCGCTGCTGGACGTAGGGCACCGCCTGGTCGAGCACGGCCCGGACGTCCTGCTGCCAGGTGGCGTAGTCGACGTCGGCCACCCGCGTCGCGGCCACCGCCGTCCGGGCCGGAGCCGCGGCGGCGGTCCCCGCGACGGTGACGGTCCCTCCGATGCCCAGCGCGACGACCGCCGAGAGCGCGCCGATCCGGCGGCCCACACCATGTCCAGTCATACTCGTCCCCTTTTCACGTCGGAGCGGTGAGCGTGCCTCGGTCATCACCGCGCGACCGATGATCGTGCCTAAGGATGGACGAAAGGGGAAGACGAAATTACTGATCGGTAGAGAATTCCGTGGTCGACGTCCTCGCCACCGCCCTGCGGTGGCAGGCCGGGACAACCCGTGTGAGCCTTGGCTCGCGGGCGGACCACGGTGTCGGCACACGGAGAGAGGCATCACGGATGGACGCACCGAACATCGTGATCGTCGGCGGCGGCTTCGCCGGAGTCGAGTGCGCCCGGGGCCTGGAGCGCGCGCTCGCACCCGGCGCCGCCCGGATCACCCTGGTCAGCCCCACCGACTACCAGCTCTACCTGCCGCTGCTGCCACAGGTCGCCTCAGGGGTCGTCACCCCGCAGTCCGTGGCACCCTCGCTGCGCCGGATCCTGCGCCGCACGGAGCTGGTGCCCGGGACGGTGGCCGGCGTGGATCCCGGGTCCAAGGTGTGCGTCGTCCGTAAGATCACCGGCGAACTCGCCGACTTGTCCTACGACTACCTGGTCCTGACGCCGGGCAGTGTGACCCGCACGTTCGACATCCCCGGCCTGCTCGACGAGGCGCGCGGCATGAAGACGCTCGCCCAGGCCGTGTACCTGCGCGACCACGTGATCGCCCAACTCGACCTGGCGGCGGCCACGTCGGACGAGGCCGAGCGGGCGGCGCGGCTCCAGTTCGTGGTGGTGGGCGGCGGGTACGCGGGCACCGAGACCGCGGCCTGCCTGCAGCGCCTGACGACCGCCGCGTCCAAGCGCTACCACCCGCGACTCGATCCCGGCCTCATCCAGTGGCATCTGCTCGACGTGGCCCCCAAGTTGCTGCCGGAGCTCGGCGACAGGCTCGGGGCCAGCGCGCTGCGCATGCTCACCGAGCGCGGGGTGCGGATCTCGCTGAAGACGTCCGTGGCCTCGGTCACCGAGGACGAGGTCACCCTGACGGACGGCCGGGTGCTGCCGTCGCGGACGCTGGTGTGGACGGCCGGTGTCGCCGCGTGCCCGCTGGTCGACTCGCTGGGCGCCGAGACCGTACGCGGCCGGATCCTGGCCGCGCCGGACTTCAAGGTGCCGGGCATGGACGGGGTGTTCGCGCTGGGCGACGCGGCCGCGGTGCCCGACCTCGCCAGGGGCGACGGCTCGTACTGTGTCCCCACCGCGCAGCACGCCGCACGTCAGGGACGGCACGCGGCGAAGAACCTGGCGGCCCTGCTGCACGGACGGCCGACCACGTCCTACCGGCACAAGGATCTCGGCCTGGTGGTCGATCTCGGTGGACACGACGCGGTGTCGAAGCCTCTCGGTATCGACCTCAAGGGCGTGCCCGCGCAGGTCGTGGCCCGTGGGTACCACCTGTACGCGCTGCGCACGGGTGTGGCCAGGTTCCGTACGAGCGCCAACTGGTTCCTGAACGCGGTCGCGGGCGACGACTTCGTCCGCACGGGCTTCCTCGCCGGGCGCAAGGGAACTCTGCGGGACTTCGAGCACACCGACACCTATCTGACCCCTGAGGCGGTGGCCGCCCGCACGGGCGTGTAGTCCGCGTCCCACCGTGCCGCCGGCGGTGTGGGCGCGTCCGGTGCGCTCCCCGCCGGGCTCCCCGGCGTGTGCGGCGCGCGCCCGGCGGTGATCACGGGGTGTGCGGCAGTGTCAGGTGGCGCTGTCCAGGAGGGCGAGGTAGCGGCGGCCGAACAGGTAGGCGTCGCCCGGCCACCGGGCCGAGATGTAGGGACCGTCCTCGACGACGAACGCGTGGCTGTCGTCGGTGGCGGTGCCACGGCGGGTGAGGGTGCGGGGGCCGCGGGAGAACTGGGCACCGGGGTCGGCGAGGGCCGCCTTGACCTCGTCCTCGACGTAGGCGGGATAGGTGCGGTAGTAGCGGCCGAGACGCCAGGCGGTGGTGAAGTAGGCGGTGCGTTCCATGTACTTGGGCAGGCACGTCGTACGCCGGCCGGCCAGGACGCTGCGGCCCGTGTCCAGGTCGCGGGCGCGGGCGAGCACGAGGACTCCGTGGCAGATCGCTCCGACGGGCCGCCCCAGGGCCCAGAAGCGGGCGACCTGTCGCTGGAGCGCGGCGGAGCCGAGGTACTGCCGCATGCCGGGCGCGTGTCCGCCGGGCAGGAGCAGACCGTCGAAGTCCTCGACGGTCACGTCCTCCCAGGACACGGTCGATGTGAACTCCGGTGCCTCGGTGAGCTGTCGGTAGAAGCTCCGGGGCTCCTCCGCGGCGCCCAGCTGTCCGAGGAGGACCCCCATGAGCAGCCGCGGGTCGGCCGCCGGCCTGGTGGACGCCCGCTCGGTGGCGAACACGACCTCGTGCCCGGCCTCGGTGAGGATCCGCCAGGGTACGGCCACTTCGGTGACGTCGGCGTCATGGTCGGGGACCGGCATCAGCACGCGCATGGGCCCATGATGACAGGTGGTGGGCAGGCTCCCCCGGGGCGGTGGTGACCGTTGGACTCCCGCCGCGCAGAGGCCATGACGAGGTGTCCGGGACGGTCGGCGAACTGCCGGGGTCGCCATGGTGGACGGTGCGGGACACACGACCTGAACCGGAGACCGGGCCGCCGGTGAACGCGGCGGCGCGCACGCACGTATGGGAGGAGGGCCCACGACCGGGGACCCGGCGGTGGTGACACCGCGCCGAACGGCTTCGGGAGCCCATGGATGAGGCACGCACGACGACGGATCGTCCGACGGGGGGCGCGATGTGCGGCCGTCGGCGGGCTCCTCTGCGGTGGGCTGATGGTGACGCACGCCATGGCGAGTGAGCCGTCCGCCTCGTCGCGTGCACCGGAGAGTGCCGCGCGGCTCGCCGCGGACAAGGGCGCCGGCCTGGTGTCACGTCTCGGCACCTCGCGTACGGCGGGCAGTTGGATCGCCGCCGACGGGCGTCCTGTGGTCGCGGTGACGGACTCGGCCACGGCGGCGGAGGTGGAGAGAGCCGGTGCCCGTCCCAAGGTCGTGCGGCACAGCATGCAGGAGCTGAAGTCGGTGGCGCAGGCGCTCAAGTCGGCGCCACGGGTGTCCGGCACCGCCTGGGCGATGGACTACGTCAACAACGAGGTGGTGGTGCAGGCCGACAGCACGGTCTCCGCCCCCGACTGGTCCCGGATGACGAAACTCGGCCAGAGCATGGGGAGTTCGGTCCGCATGGAGCGCACCCAGGGCACCTTCACCACGCGGCTGAACGCAGCGCAGCCGATGTTCTCGACCGGCGGGCGCTGCTCGGCGGGCTTCAACGTGACCAACGGGAAGAACGAGTTCATCCTGACGGCGGGACACTGCGGGCCCGCCGGTTCCGTCTGGTTCGCGGACAACCAGGGCACCAAGCAGCTGGGACAGACGATCACCACGGCTTTCCCGGGCAACGACTTCTCGCTCATCCAGTACAACAACGGCGAGAACGACACCGGCAACAACGTCGTCGCGATCGGGGGCGGCAAAGGGGTTCAGATCCTCGGGGCCGCGGACGCGGCCGTCGGGCAGCGTGTCTTTCGCAGCGGCAGCACGAGTGGGCTCCACGACGGGCGGGTGAAGGGTCTCGACGCGACGGTCAACTACCCCGAGGGCACGGTGACCGGTCTGATCGAGACCGATGTGTGCGCCGAACCGGGCGACAGCGGTGGGCCGTTGTTCTCCGAGGGCATCGCGCTGGGCGTGACGTCGGGCGGCAACGGGGACTGCACCACGGGCGGTACGACGTTCTTCCAGCCGATCACCAAGGCGATGACGGCGCTCGCCGTGAAACTGACCGGACCGGGCACCCAGGGGCAGGGAGCGTCCGGTTCCGCCGCTCAGAACCCTCCCGCGCCGGCTGCCTCGCGGGGAACCGCGGTCGCCCCGGGGTCCGCCGCTCCGGGCTCGGTCCAGGCGGTGGGTTCCGGCGACTCCGTGAGGCTCCTCGACCGGCTGACCGACCCCGCGAACATCGGCCCCGGGCTCCTGGTCATCGCGGGAAGCATCATCGCGCTGGTCGCCACGCGGTACATCCGTACGGAACAGGACCGCAATCGCTATCGGCGTCAGTACTCGCAGAGTTGGGGCTGAGCGGGAGTGGCGGGGGGCCCGGGACCCGGGTCCCCCCGTTCGTCACCGGTGCGCGGGGTGGCCGAGCGGGTTCACGCCACCCGTGTGGGCGACGGAGGGGCGGCCTCCGCCCACTCCAGGACGAGCCGCTGGTACTCCCGCCGCTCCTCCCCGCTGAGCGTCCCACCGGCACGGAACCAAAGGGCCCGGATCTCCTCGTTGACATCGGTGGCAGAGCGCACGGAGTCGCTTTCAGGAGTGGTGGACATGCTGTGAAGCATACGGGGCCCGTAGTGAAGGCGATGTGAGTAAAGGTGCACCTCGCGACATTACGGACCGTGAACCTGATCACTCATGCGTCGGCCGACCCGAGCACGAGCACCTGGATCGCCGACACGGCCGCTCCGCGCGCCCAGTCGTGGAAGTCGGACACCTTCGTCTCCAGGTCGACGGAACCGGCCAGCGGATGCCGGTGGGCGAGGACGGTCTCCCCGACGACCCGGCCCGCCACGTCGACCAGGCCGACCCCCTCCCCGGCGAGCAGGATCTTCTGGGGCATGGCGAAGTCGGCGATCTGTGCGACGAGGACGCCGAGCGCGCGGGCCGCCTCGTCGACGACGCGGGCCGACACGGGGTCGCCGGCGGCGGCGCGGGCCAGGATCTCCTCGTACGTCGCGTCCTGCCCGGTGGCCGCCCTGACCTGGTAACGGATGCTGGGGATGGTGAGCAGCGACACGGCGCTGCCGCGCTCCCCCTCGGGGGTGAGCGGGCCCTGCGGGTTCACCATCCAGCGGCGGCCGACACCTCGGTCATCTGCCGCGGGACAGCGGCGACTTCGGCCGGATCATGGGTGGTGAGCGGGCGGTCGTGACGCGCCACGATGTCACCGCGCGGGGTCGTGACGACACCGTGGACCCTGTCCTCGGTGATCTTGAATCCGATGAACGCACGGGATTCGGCGACGATGTCCAGGGGCTGCGAGGGACGCCCCTGGCGCACCTCGGCACTCTCCCCCGCCTCGGTGGCCTCGACCAGCAGGCCCGACTCGATCAGGGGTTTGGTCAGCCGGGTGAGGCTGCCCGCCGAGAGGTTCGGCCGGCGCGCGATCTCGCCGCGCGACAGCGGTCCGTGCGCGAGGACCTCGATGGCCACCGCCCGTTCACCACCCTTGACGAACGGATTCTTCCGCCTCAAAAGTAAGTGATCGAAGAACGAACCACAGCCGAGGGAGTGTCCTGATGACCGTCGCCTTCAGCCTCCCGTCGTGTCCGCCGCCGGGCGCGGCTGCCGGGGCACGGTCCACGCGCCCATGAGCGGGCCGGGCAGGACCGACGGCCGGATCGACCCGACTCTCGACCAGTGAAGGACACGCATCCATGACGTTCTCCCTCGGCATCGTCGGCGCCGGGCAGTTCTCCCGCCGGTTCGCCACATTGTTCCTCGCCCACCCGGGCGTCCACGAGGTCCATGTCACCGATCTCCTGCCCGAGCGGGCCGAGCGGCTGGCCGCCGCCGAAGGACTGTCCGGCACCTTCCCCTCCTACGAGGCGATGCTGGAGTCGCGGGCCGTGGACGCGGTCGCGGTCTTCACCCAGCGCTGGACGCACGGCCCGCTGGTCCTGCGGGCGCTGAACGCCGGCAAGCACGTGTACTCGGCGGTGCCGATGGCGGTCACCACGCAGGAGATCGCGGCGATCATCGACGCCGTACGGGCCACCGGGCTGACGTACATGATGGGCGAGACCAGCCAGTACAACCCGGCGACCGTGCACGCCCGCAACCAGATCGCCGAGGGTGCCTTCGGACGGCTGTTCTACGCGGAGGGCGACTACGTCCACGACATGGACCTCGGGTTCTACGACGCGTACCGGTACAGCGGTGGCGAGAACTGGAAGGCGACCGCCAGCTATCCCCCGCTCCTCTACCCGACGCACTCGGTGGGCGGGGTGCTCGGCGCCTGGCGGACGCACGCGGTGAGCGTGTCCGCCATCGGGGTGCGCGACGAGCGCGGCGACGGTGTCTTCGACAAGGAGGTCAGCCAGTTCGGCAACGACTTCTCCAACGCGACCGCGTTGTTCGAGGTGGCGGGCGGCGGCTCGTTCCGTACGAACGAGTTCCGGCGGGTCGGTTATCCCTCACACATCCGGGAGTCTCGTTTCCGGTTCTTCGGCACCGACGCCAGCATGGAGCAGCTCGCCACGGTGAGCTTCTGGCAGGACAAGAAGGGCGTGACGGACATCACCGAACTGCTGGAGCCGAAGCCGACACTGGCGCCCGACGATCCGTCGCTCCAGCACATCGCGCCGGCGTTGCGGGCCGCGTTCACGTCCGGATCGGCGCCCGTCCACGACCGGGCGCGGCTGCCCCGTGCCTTCGACCGGCTCCACAACGGCCACGAGGGCAGCCATCATTTCCTGGCGGACGACTTCGTCACCGCGGTCAACACACGGACGCTGCCGTCGGTGAACGCGTGGGTCGCCGCCCGCTACACCCTGCCGGGCATCGTCGCGCACGAGTCCGCGCGGCAGGGCGGCGTCCGGATGGACATCCCGGACTTCGGCGACGCGCCCGGGGCGTGAGGTCCGGTCCCCGGCGGGCCGGGCACGGCCGCGTGCCCGGCTCGCGGTCCGGTCAGGTGCCCGGCTTGCGGCCGTACACGTAGACGTCGTCGCCGTTCTTCAGGAGCGACCAGTACTTCTTGGCGGCGGTCGAGGTCATGTTGACGCAGCCGTGCGAGCCGGGCGGGTTCCACATGGACAGGCCGACCGAGTGGAAGGCCTGGCCGCCGTCGAAGAACTGGCTGTACGGCATCGACACGTTGTAGATGCTCGACACGTGGTCGATGTCACGCCAGTAGATCTTCTTCAGACCGGTGCGGGTCTCGTAGCCGTCGCGCCCCGTGCGGACCGGCACCGGGCCGTAGACGAGCCTGCTGCCGTCCTGGATCCAGCTGAGCTGGAGAGTGAGGTTGACGCAGGCGATGCGGCCCTTGTTGACCGGGCACTTGCCGTCCTTGTTCGGCTTGGTGCCGACGGCCTTCTGCTTGTTCATGAGGTCCATCACGCCCCAGGTGACGGATCCCGCGTACCCCGCGTTCGGGGTGATGCCGTGCTTCGTCTGGAAGGCCTGGGTCGCCTTGCAGTCGGCGGCGGACTGCCTGCCGTCGACCGGGCGGCCGAGAAACTTCTCGACCTGCTTCTGGTACGGCCCGGTCTGTGTCGTGCAGCTCGCGGCCTGCGCGGGCGCCGTGCCCAGCGCGAGCGCCAGCGGTGCGACAAGTCCGGTGATCCCCAGCGCGACGGCGCCCCGTCTGCGTACGTCCCCCATGGCGGGCCCTTCCCTCTGCATGCTTTTCCTGGTGATTCCTTCGGTTTCCGTCTGCTAGACACGCGTCGGCGCACTTGAGTTGCGCGGCGGATCGGGCTGCGACGAAACGGTGACATTGACCGTCGGAATCGACTGCCCCTCCCGGTGCGGCGATGAACCTGGGGGCCACAGGAGCGGACCCGCTCCAGTCGTCGATGAAGTATGCCTCGGTCCGCCGGGCCGAGGCGAACCCGGTTTCCGCCGCACCCCACGACCGACATGGATCAAGAGTCGCAATTGCCCGATTGCATGTGTTTCATTGATGTTCAGGGAACGCAAAAGGGGCGTGCCACCGACCGATGGTCGGTGGCACGCCCTCAGGAAGCGGGCGGACGGGCCGGCTACCGCGCCCGCCGGCCGGTGATGTCAGCCACGGCCCAGGCCGCGACCGCCGTTGCCCTCGTGGCCGCCGAGCAGCCCGTTGCCACGACCGAGGTGACCGCCGGGCAGCCCGTCACCGCGGCCGACGTGACCGATGGGCAGGTCGTTACCGCGGCCCACGTGGCCGATGGGCAGGTCGTTACCGCGGCCCACGTGGCCGATGGGCAGGTCGTTGCCGCGACCGATGTGACCGATCGGCAGGTCGTTGCCGCGACCGATGTGACCGATGGGCAGCTCGTGACCGCGACCGATGTGACCGATCGGCAGGTCGTGACCGCGACCGTGGTGGCGGCCCGGGAGCACGTGCCCACGGCCGTTGTGGACACCGGGGTACACGTGGCCGCGGCCGTGGTGACGGCCCGGGAGCACGTGGCCGCGACCGATGGGCAGGCGGCCCCACGTCACCGTGTCGATCACACGGAGACGGTCGTTGCGGAGCGTCGCGGTGTCGGCGCGGTTGTCCCACGCGTAGTAGCGGCGGTCCTGGTAGACGTCCCGGCCGGCGTCAAGCCCGACTCCCGTGTGCACCCGCACCGTCGCACCGCCACCCAGACGCAGGTGGAACTCGTACGCACGGCCGTCACGACCCGACAGCGTCCACCCGTCCAGGTTCACGCCCGAACGGCCCGTGTTCGTCACCTCCACCCACTCCTTGTTCAGCGAGGCGTTGCTCCCCGAGTCCCAGCCCGGAGAGTCGTACTGCACCCGGCTGATCTCCACCTGCGCGCGAAACGGGAACCGCCCCTGGTCCGCCGACGCCGGCAGCGCCGCGACACCCACCACCACACCGGCAGCCACCGCGGCCGCAGCAGCACGACGAACCATCACAGACTGCGAAACAGACACGAACGCCCCCTAGAGGGAACAGGCGGACCGCACAGGAGGATCCGCGAGTTTGGGCCCCGGCCCGCTGGCCGAGAACCACACTCTCCCGCCCGACCACGCCACCCGGGCCCGCCACCCGCACGGCATTACCGAGCGACAACACGACCATGACCCTCGACTGTAATGTGCATGTATCTCCCGATATCGGCACAGTGGTCTCAAATAAGCCTAAAACAGGGGGAATTGCCTTGAGCGCCACCCCTCGCGCCACCCCATCCATCACCCGAAAGTGAGTAACAACCGTCACTCCACCCACACGGCCAACTCAGTGACATCCCGAACACCCGTCCACCACCCGCCCCGAACCCGGCGGGACACCCGCCCGGCGGCGGGACCTGCGCGGACTCACGGACCGGGCCCGCGCCCTCGGTCACACGGACCGGACCACGGCGGGGTGCCCACACGCGCGGGCCGGTCGGCACCACCGCCTCGACTGCGAGACGACTGCGGTGGCAGACGATCAGCGGACGTAACGCCGCCGGACAGATTCGGCCGTTGTGAAACCAGTAACCGACATGGCGGCGTGGAGTACCACCCATTCCGCTGAGATGGCCCGATTCAGAGCGAACAGGACACCTGGGGCGGACATGGGCGACTTCGTCGGATCGCATTCAACTCGACCCGCCGGCGCAGCGTTCGAGGAACCGTGCCGGTGCGGGACCTTACTCGGCAAAACAGAGCCCACGGATGCCGAAGAACGGTTCCGAGCACTGCTGGAAGCCGCACCCGACGCCATGGTCATCGTCGACGACACCGGCACCATCAGACTCGTCAACGCACAAACCGAATCCCTCTTCGGCTACCGACGCGAAGAACTCCTCGGACACCCCGTCGAAATCCTCGTCCCCGCCCGCTTCCACACCCACCACACCCAACACCGCGACAACTACGCCAACAACCGCCAAGTACGCCCCATGGGCGCCGGACTCGAACTCAACGGCCTCCGCAAAGACGGCACAGAATTCCCCGTCGAAATCAGCCTCTCCCCCCTCGAAACCACCGACGGACTCCTCCTCTCCGCCGCCGTCCGCGACGTCAGCGACCGAAAAGCCGCCGAAGAACGATTCCGAGCACTCCTGGAAGCCGCACCCGACGCCATGGTCATCGTCGACGACACCGGCACCATCAGACTCGTCAACGCACAAACCGAATCCCTCTTCGGCTACCGACGCGAAGAACTCCTCGGACACCCCGTCGAAATCCTCGTCCCCGCCCGCTTCCACACCCACCACACCCAACACCGCGACAACTACGCCAACAACCGCCAAGTACGCCCCATGGGCGCCGGACTCGAACTCAACGGCCTCCGCAAAGACGGCACAGAATTCCCCGTCGAAATCAGCCTCTCCCCCCTCGAAACCACCGACGGACTCCTCCTCTCCGCCGCCGTCCGCGACGTCAGCGACCGAAAAGCCGCCGAAGAACGATTCCGAGCACTCCTGGAAGCCGCACCCGACGCCATGGTCATCGTCGACGACACCGGCACCATCAGACTCGTCAACGCACAAACCGAATCCCTCTTCGGCTACCGACGCGAAGAACTCCTCGGACACCCCGTCGAAATCCTCGTCCCCGCCCGCTTCCACACCCACCACACCCAACACCGCGACAACTACGCCAACAACCGCCAAGTACGCCCCATGGGCGCCGGACTCGAACTCAACGGCCTCCGCAAAGACGGCACAGAATTCCCCGTCGAAATCAGCCTCTCCCCCCTCGAAACCACCGACGGACTCCTCCTCTCCGCCGCCGTCCGCGACGTCAGCGACCGAAAAGCCGCCGAAGAACGCATCAATGAGCTGGCCGGGCTCGTGGAGTCCTCCCAGGACGCGATCCTCGCCAAGACCCTCGACGGCGAGATCACGTACTGGAACGCCGCCGCGCAACGGCTGTACGGCTACGTCCCGGCGGAGGTGATGGGCCGGCACGTGTCCGTGCTCGCTCCGTCCGAGCACCGGGACGAGATCGACGCCCTGATGGACCGGCTCAGCAGCGGGGAGAAGGTCGAGCACTTCGAGACGCTGAGGCTCACCCGCTCCGGTGAGCTGCTGGACGTCGACATCACCCTGTGGCCGACCCGGACGGCGGACGGCACGGTCGTCGGCGCGTGCGCGATCGTCCGGGACATCAGCGACCGCAAGCGTGCCGAGGCCGAGCTGACCGCCCTCTACGAGCAGCAGCGGCACATCGCGCTGACCCTGCAGCGCAGCCTGATGGGCACCCCGCCGGCGATTCCCGGCCTCTCCACCGCCAGCCGCTACCGGCCCGCGACCCAGGGGGCGGGCGTGGGCGGTGACTGGTTCGACCTCGTCCCCCTGGGGGCCGGCCGGGTCGGGGTCCTGATCGGCGACGTGATGGGACGCGGGCTGGAAGCGGCGGCCGTCATGGGGCAGTTGCGCTCCGCCGCCCACGCCCTGGCCAAGACCGGTATGCAGCCACGTCAGCTCATGCAGGCCCTCGACGCCTGTGTCACCGACCTGGACGTCCCGGACCAGCTCGTCACCTGCTGCTATCTGGTGATCGCCTCGGACGCGGGCGAGGTGACGATCTGCTCGGCCGGTCACCTGCCCACCCTCGTCGCCACCCCCGGCGACGGCGCCCGCGCGCTCCCGGTGCCCGTGAACGCGCCGCTCGGGGTCGGAGGTGTCCTCTACCAGCAGTCCAGCGTGGTCATCCCACCCGGCGCGACGCTCGTGCTCTACACCGACGGGCTGATCGAAACCCCCGGCAGTGACATCGAGGACCAGCTCACGAAGCTCACCGCCACGTTGAGCCGGCTGTTCACCACCACCCCCGACCTGGAGCAGGCGGCCGATCACGTCCTGACCGCTCTCCTGCCGGACCCCGAGAGCCACAACGACGACGTCACCCTGCTGCTGGCCCGGCTCCCCGACGCACCCCTGGCAGCTGTCACTACCGGCTTGCCCGCCCTCCCCGAGTCCGTGCCCGAGGGCCGGGCCTTCCTCAGCAAGGCCCTCACCTCCTGGGACTGCACCGGCCCGGCGGACGACGCCCGGCTGCTGCTCTCCGAGGTGCTGACGAACGCGGTGCAGCACGCCCAGGGCCCCATCCGCCTGCACGTGTGCCGGAGCGCGACCGATCTCACCGTCGAGGTCAGCGACCACAACCCGCATCTTCCCCAGCCGCGCCTGGCGGCCGAGGACGCGGAGTCGGGCCGGGGCCTGATCCTGGTACGCGCCCTCGCCGACGACTGGGGCGTACGGCCCACCGACGAGGGCAAGACGACGTGGTTCACCCTCGCTCTCCGAGGAAACGACTCTCCGGGCCCGGGTGTCGGCTGACAGGTGTCGGCTGACAGGTGTCGGCTGACGGCTAACGGCCAGGGCTCGCCGTGCGCGGGCCGTCGCGATCCTGTCGTGGCGGTCCCGTCGTCTCCGTCCTCGAAACGGACCGAGGCGCGTCGGCGCGGGGCATGTGCCGGCCGTGGTAGTGCGGTGGCGAGTCCAGCCAGTAGGCGCCGAGGAGAGCGGCGAGGACCAGCTGCTGCGGACTGGAGTCATGGCGTACGGTCACACGGATACAACGATATCTACACACGAAAGTCACATATTGTCAGCGGGCGCTCTCTGGGGCCGCCTTGGCGAGTTCGGCGGTGAACTGCGCCCCGGCGAGCAGGGAGAGGTTGGACAGCCACAGCCACACGAGGAAGACCACGGCTCCGGCCAGTGACCCGTACAGCCTGCTGTAGTTGCTCAGCGCCGAGGCGTACAGGGCGAAGCCCGCGGAGACCGTGAGCCACAGAGCGGCGGCCAGGACTCCCCCGGGCAGGCTGAGGGCGCGGCGGCGGGCGGGAGCGGGGCCCGCGTGGAAGACGACGACCACCAGGAGCACGACGAGACACAGCAGCATCGGCCAGCGCAGCAGGTTCCACGCCAGGGCCGCGGTGGTGTCGAGTCCGAACGCGTGCCCGAGCGCCTCGGCGACGGGTCCGGTCAGCAGGAGGAGGAGAGCGCTGACCACCAGCAGGCCGAGCAGTGTGAGGGCGGTCAGCACGATGCGGTGCGCCGTACGCCAGGCGGAACGCGAGTCCTTCACCCGGTGCATGCGGTGCAGGGCACGGCGGAACACGGCGAGATAACTGATGGCCGACCACAGCGCGCTCGCGAAGCCCGTGACCAGCAGGGTCCAGGCGGCCGACCGTTCGCGCAGGGTCCCGGCCAGGACACCGTGCAGTTCGGCCCCGGACTGCGCGGGCGCGTGGGAGGTGACGTGCTCGGTGAACTGCTCGGCGGTGTCCGGGCTGATGAGACCGAACGCGATCACCATGACCAGCAGGGCGGGCAGCACGGTCAGGATCGCGTAGTAGGTGAGCGCCGCCGCCCAGTCGGACACGTCGTCGTTCCACATCGACAGCGGCGTGCGGCGCAGCGCAGGCCACCAGGCGGCGGGCGGACGCAGCGCGGCCGGGCGCGGCGCCCGGAGGGGCCCGGCGTCGGCGAGGCCGTCCGTACGGGGGTCAACGGACATGAGGGCTCCGGTGCGCGTGGGCGCTGAAGTGCACCCGGGTGACGAGACGGTACGGGGTCACGGCCGCCTCGGCCTCCGCCATCAGGGCGTCGACGGCGGTCAGTACGGTGGCCGGGGTGGCGTCCGGCCGCAGCCGGACGCGCAGCCGGACGTGGAGTTGTCCGCGGCGGGCCGACCGCACCCGGGTGTGGGAGCGGGCGATGCCTGAGACCGCGGCCGTCCGGCTGTTCAGGACGTCCGCGAGTGCCCGGGTGCGCAGCGCGCCGTCCGGCACGGGCAGGGGCAGCCGGGCGCGGGTGCCGTCACGGAACTGGCTGACGCACCAGAGCGCGAGCAGACAACTCGCGGCGGCCGAGCCGGTCATGACACCGACGCTCCACCACGTCGGCGCACGCGGGCCGGACAGGGCGGCCCGGTCGAGCAGCGCCCCGTCGGGCCGTACCGCGGGCCACCACGTGGGCAGGTGGGCGGCGACCGATCCGTCGGTCGCGACGAGCAGGACGCCGGCGAGCAGGGTGCTCACGCCGACGGCCGCCAGCGCGATCCGGTTGACCGCCGAGCGGGGCCGTTCCATCAGCCTTCGTCCTCCTCTCCGAGGGTGTATGCCGTCGCCACCGGGTCGGGCCGCGGCGGCTCCTCGGTCTTCGGCAGCGTCGGCTGCCACACCGGCTCCGTGCGCACCATGATCCTCACCCGTGGGGCGCGGCGCGGCCGCCAGCCCGCGAGAACCCGGCGGGTCGCGGCGGTGACGTCGGCGTGCGCGGTGGCCCGGTCGCCGAACGCGAGTCCGGCCCGTACGACCACACGGCGACGCCGCACGCGTACGCGCGCCGGACCGACGCCGGCGACTTCGGCGACCGCGTCGCGGACCGAGGCCGCGACGGCCGAGCGGTCCGCGGCCGCGTCCAGTCCTGTCCCGGGCGAGGAGAGCGTGAGCAGCCGGCGCCGACCGGGGGTGACGGTGAGCACGGTCAGCCACAGGCCGAACAGGGCCAGGCCGGCACCGACGAGGACGACGGGGGTGTCGCCCGGGCCGTGCCCGGACAGCCAGTCCAGCGTCGCGGTGCGCCATGCGGCGGCCGGGCGGTGCGCGGCGCGGGCCTTGATCATGTCGAAGGCCACCGCGCCGCAGGTCACGGCGCCCGCGAGCGTGACGGCGGCCGTCGGGGCACGGCGCTGCGACCAGCGACGGTGCGGGACCCGGCGGGCGTGGCCCTCGGAGAGCGGCACCGTCCGGGACACGGCTCCGGCCCGCGCCTGCGCGCCGGGCGGGCCGGGCGCGCCGGGCGCGCCAGGTGGGCCAGGTGGGCCGGGCGGGCCGGGCGGGCCGGTCAGGGTGTCGACGCTGATCCGCCGGAGGGACACGTCGAGGCCGGTCAGCTCCCGCGTGCGCTCAGCCACGTGTCGCCGGACCCGTCGGGCGGTCTCGGCCACGGGCAGTGGATAGGGCAGGGCCACCCCGAGCGACACGTCCGCCCGCCGTCCGTGGACGGCCGCCGAGACATGCGGGGCGGCCGCGGGCCGGCCGGGCAGCGCCTCGCTCGCGGCGCGCTCCGCGATCCTGCGCACGGCCTTGTCCGAGACGGTGGTCGTACCCCGACGCGCGGAGGGGACGGTCATCGACGGCCCCGGCCGTACAGGTCCCGGAGATCCTGGGCCCGGCCGCCACCCTCGATCCAGCGGCCTACGGCGTAGCCGACCGCGCCCAGGGCGGCCACCAGCAGGAACGCCCCGAAGCCGCCGAAGTAGCCGGCGAACGCCAGGGCCATGCCCGCGATCATTCCCGCGAACGCTGCACTCATCCTTCTCCACCTCTCACCCGGCCGTCCGCCGGTACGCGCCCACTCGCCCCGTACGGCCGGTCACTCCACCCGGGAGCCGGCGGGCACGTCCTCGGTGTCGTCGTCGGGCAGGTGCACGTCGTTGACGGTCACGTTGACCTCGACCACTTCCAGGCCGGTGACTCGCTCCACCGCGGAGATGACGTTCTCCCGTACGTCGCGGGCCACATCGGTGATGGGTACCCCGTATTCGACGACCAGGTCCAGGTCGATCGCGGTCTGCCGCTCCCCCACCTCGACCTTGACCCCGCGGCCCACGTTCGGGCGTCCGCCGGGCACCCGGTCGCGGACCGCGCCGATGGTGCGCGACAGCCCGCCGCCCATGTCGTACACGCCGGGGATCTCCCGTGCGGCCCTGCCCGCGATCTTGACCACGACCACGTCGGCGATCGAGGTGCGTCCCCGGGTGGCGGCCGGCTCGCCGGCACCCGTGGCGCCGCCCGCGAGCGCGGTCGTGCCCTGCGGCGGCTTCGTACCGAACCGGCCGGTCACGGTCTCGGTGGCGGGCCTGGCCTCCGTAGCGGGGTGCGTGGTCATGGGAAGTCCTCTCTTCGGGCCTCGTTTCCGGGGCCCCGTGAACGGGTCTCGCTTCGTCAGACCCCCTCTCCCCGGATCCGTGACGCGGATTCACGATCTTTTTCCTTGCTTTGTCCGTACGACCGCCTCGTGTCTCTTCTCCGTGTGCCCGCGAAACCCGGGAAGCGATCACCGCATCCGCCGTTCCCTCTACCGCGTAACAAGACACAGGCCGCCGGTGTCCAACGGGCGGAACCGAAGGAAGGGAGCCACCGAGTGCCGGGGTCTCGCAGACCGACCGCGCCGGAGGCGGCACAGGACGAACTCGCCGCCGGCCGGCGCGACACCGATGCCGGACACGACGGCGATGCCGTACGCGGGATCGATGCCGTACGCGGTGTCGATGACGGGCGCGGCGTCGATGCCGTACGCGGTGTCGATGACGGCCTGCTCGCCGTGCGGGCGGCCGAGGGGGACGAGGAGGCGTTCGCCGCGCTCGTCGTCCGTCACGCCCCGGCACTGGTCCGGGTCGCCACCGGACTGCTGGGCAGCCGGCCGGAGGCCGAGGACGCGGTGCAGGAGGCGTTCATCAGCGCCTGGCGCAAACTGCCCGAGTTCCACGGGAGGTCCGCCTTCGGCACCTGGATCTACCGCATCGTCACCAACCGGTGCCTGAACGTGCTGCGGGCCCGCAGACCGCTCGCGCCCCTGGACGCGGTCGGGGAGACTCCCGCGCCGGAACACACCGTCTCGCCCGCCAGGATCGCCGAGTCCCGCGCGGCGGTACGGGATCTGCGGGCGGCCCTGTCCACGCTCTCGGCCGAACAGCGTGCCTGCTGGGTGCTGAGGGAATGGGACGGACGGTCGTACGAGTTCATCGCGGAGACGGTAGGCATCAGCCAGGAAGCCGTCCGCGCCCGCGTCTTCCGCGCACGACGCCGTCTCACCCAAGTCATGGAGGCCTGGCGATGACCACGCACACCGACCCGCCCGACCTCCCGCGGCCCTCCGACCCGGACGACGAACCGCTGCCCTGCGGCCGGTTCCTGTCCCAGGTCTGGGAGACCTGGGAGAGCGCCGGAGCGACCGACCCGCACCTGCGGGAGTGCCGGTACTGCCGTCCGGCCGTACAGGAACTGGAGGACCTGGAATCGGCGGTGCGCCGGCTGCGTGAGGAGTCGCCCGGCGCCGAGTCCTACGACGCCGCCCCGCTGGCCCGGCGGGTCATGGACGTCGTCCGCCTCGAACTGCGCCCCGGACGCCCGCTGCCGCTCGGCGAGCCCGCCGAGAACCTGTGGATCATGGAGGCGGTCGCGGCCCGGACGCTCCGGACGGCCGCCGAGACCGTCGCGGGCGTCCGCGCCGGCTCCTGCCGGATCGCCCCGGCCCCGACGGTCACGGACCCGCGGGGACAACAGAACGGAGCGGGGCACCCGGGAGAGCAGGACCCGCCCCGGTCTCCCGGATCTGACGGATCCCTCCGATCTCCCCGACCTGACCGATCTCCCGCATCCGGCGCCGGGACAACCGGACGGAGCGCAACAGCCGGACCTGCGGGATCTCCCCGATCTCATCCGACCGGTCCGACCGATCTCACGGAACCGGCAGATCCGCTGAACCCGATGAATCCGATGAACCCGCCGGGACAGGTCGACGTACATCTCGAAATCCACGCCCCGCTCACGGCCGGGCTGCCGGAGCTGGCCGAGGAGGTCCGGTGCCGGGTGCGGGAGGCCGCGTCCGGACGGCTCGGGCTCGACACGGCGCGCATCGACATCCGCGTCACCGACCTGACCGACGCGCCCGCCGACACAGAGGAAGGCCGTGCCCGATGACGCAGCACGCCGCGCACACGGCACTCACGGCACTCACGGCGCTCACCGAGGACGTCGCGAAGGCGGTGGAGGACGTCGCCGGGGTGGCCTACCTGCGACCCGGGGTGGCCCAGCTGCTCCGCGGCGCCGTCGCCCCGGCCGGGCGGCCCGCCGGGGTGCGGATCACCCGGGGCGGCGACGGCGCGGACCTCTGGAACGTCGAGGTGCGGATCGTCGCCCTGAGCCACACCCGTGCGCTCGACGTGGCCAGGGCCACCCGGGCGGCCGTCGAGGCGTGTCTGACCTCGGCGCTGCCCCGGGACGCGAAGCCCGCGCGAGTCAGCGTCACCGTCACCGGACTCGTCTGACCGCCCGCTGCGGCTCGCGGCCGGGACCGGCGCGGCACTCCCACGGGTCGGCCGGTCCGGCGGCCTGCGTTGCCCCGCGCCCCGAAGGCATACCGGCCCGGTGCCCGACGGAGACGTCACGGCAGGGGCGGGTGAGGGCGGAGTCAGGCCGTGCGCAGGACGGAGCCGGCCGGGCGTCCGGCTAGGCTCCCTGGTCGGAGCAACACCCGCCGCCCGGTCGAGGGCCGCGGCAGGGCAGGACGGAGAGACACACGGTGACGGACGCCGCGGCCGGGACCGGGAAACGCGCGACGAAGGACCAGGCGCTGTACCGGAAGGTGGCGGCGGACCTGGGCCGGGAGATCGGTGAGGGCCGATACGGCTCCGGCGGGCGGCTGCCCGCCGAGGGCGAACTCGCCGAACGGTACGGCGTCTCCCGGGGTACGGTCCGCCAGGCGATGGCCCTGCTGCGCGCCGAGGGCCTGGTCGCCTCGCGGCGCGGGACCCGGCGGGTCGTGATCGGGACGCCCCGGCCGCAGAGCTTCGGCGAACTGCTCAGTTTCACCCGCTGGGCACGCTCGATGGGCGAGGAACCCGGCGGCCTGATGATCGCCTCGGCGACCCGGCCGGCCGACGCGACCGAGTGCGTACAACTGCGCCTGCCCGAAGGTGCCGAGGTCCACCACGTACGGCGGCTTCGTACGCTGTCGGGTCGGCCCGCGATGGTGGAGCGCACCGTCTTCCCGCCGGCCGTCGGTGACCTGGTCGCCGGACTGCCGCCGGACACCGTGTCGTACACCGTGGCCCTGGAGGAGCGGGGCGTGCTGTTCGCGGACGCCCAGCACACCATCGACCTGTGCCCGGCCGACGCGGAGGACGCCCGGCTGCTCGGCTGCCGGCCGGGCGACCCCCTGCTGCGCGAGCGGCGGTGCAGCACGGATCCGGCGGGCACTCCGATCGAATGGTCCGATGACCGGTACCTGCCGGACACCGTGGCCTTCACCGTCCACAGTTCGGCAGCCTCCGGCTCACTGGCCCGCCGCCCGGCCGGCGACACCTGACCGCGCACCCGCCGGGCCGGCACCCTCCGCCGCGGACTGCCTGATCAGGCGGTCCGCAGCAGTGCCGCGAGCAGCGGCCGGAAGTGCGCGAAGTCGGGCGCCGACGCCTCGGGGTCCTTGCCCTCGTCGTCCCAGCGGCGCACCGCGACCCCGTCCGCCGCGTACGGATTCGCCTCGTAGTCGGCGACCTCGGGTGCGGACATCGGACCACCCTGTACCTGAAGCGTGTACACGGAGGCCTCGGTGAGCAGGTCGAAGTACTCGGGCTCGACCGCGCACAGGTACCGCTTCGCGGCCACGTGCAACCGGATCGGCTCGGTGACCTCGGGGCCGAACCAGTCGGCCAGCCGGTCCGCCCCGGTGTGGCTGTGCCGGTTGTCGGTGCCGGCCATCAGATCCTCGCCGGTGACCGGGCCGTGGAAGTGGCCGACGTCGTGCAGCAACGCGGCCGCCACCAGGGCGTCGGGCGCCCCCGCCTCCTGGGCCCGCGCCGCGGCCTGCAGCATGTGCTGCGCCATCGTCACCGGCTCGCCCAGGTAGGCGCCCGCGCCCTCGCCCGCGAAGAGTTCGGACAGTCCGTCGAGGAACTCCGCGCCCGCCACGTCCCGTTCGCGGCGCAGTACGGCCAGGGTGCCGGCCAGCGCGTCGATGTCGGCGTAGGCGCCTTGCAGGTGGCGGGCGCCGCTCTCCTCGAAGGCCGTACGGGCGTGCAGCAGCCGGACATTGTCGAAGATCAGGCAGTCGCCGGGCGCGAGCCGGAAGTCCAGCTGGAGCTCGGGGCGCAGGGTGATCCCGGCGAATTTCCGGTAGGCCCGGTAGAACGCCTCCAGTTCGTCGGCGGGCAGCCGCAGCGTGGACATCGAGCGGTTGTTGAAGCGCACCTCGCGGATCCGGCCGCGGCCGTCCACGTCGATCAGCGGCCGTTCGGCCTCCAGTACGGTGCGGGCGTCGGCGAAGCGGAACGGCACCGGTGTGCGGGTCAGCACCGCGAAGGCCTCCGGGTCCTCGGCGCGCAGCAGCGCGGCGGCCTGGAATCCGTCCACCAGACCGGAGTCACCGCCGCTCGCCGAGTTGGCCAGGCAGTGCAGCAGTTGGAGGGTGGGCACCGGGTCGCGGTAGGGGTTGTCGGTGTGCGGGGTGATGCGCGCGCCGGTGAAGGCCAGGTTGTTGGGGTCCGGTTCGACCCGAACGTCGAACAGCCGCCCGTAGTTGGTCTCGCGGACGTAGCCGAAGGTCTGCGCCACGTCGAGCACCTGGCCCGGACGGCACGGGACGTCGCGCAGCAGGGCGAAGCCGAGTCCGAGGACCGAGTCCAGTACGCGCGCCTTGACGACCGGGTCGCCCAGGTAGTCCGTCCAGTCCGCCTCGGGCAGCCGGCCGTCCAGGTCGGCGGCGGTCCACAGTGTCTTGCCCGTCTCGCCGCGCCGGTCCCCGGGCCCGCCGTCGGCGTCGGTGCCCCTACCGGGCCGGTTGGCCGTGAGCCACCGCGTGGAGTACTCCGACCGGTGACCGTCGGGTGCCCAGTCGACCTCGACCCCGTCGGCGGTCCGGCGGACCGCGCCGAGCGCGAGGCCGGCGGGCAGCTCGGTGATCTGGAACAGCTTCTGCCCGTTGCGCGGGTCCCGGCACCGGGCGCAGGCGCAGTTGTCCCGCAGCCACATGAGCGGCATGTCCTCCACGGACGGTTCCCCGGCGGACGTTCCCTTGACGGACGGTGACGTGGTCATCACGCTCTCCCTAAGTTGTATAGCCAACTTTGTCGATGCCGTGAACCTCTCAGCCGCAGTTGAGCGAGGGGTGACGCACGGCTTGCGCGCGGATGAATGGGACGCGGGCGGGCCCGGAGGCCCGGACGGGGGGACGCGTGACGTTTCTCCGGTGAACCGTTTGCGCCATAGGGGTGAGCAAAGCCCGCCCAAGGGGAGAGTTCCGTATCGACATAGAGATCCTTTTGTCTTGGCAAAGGGCTGTCGTGTCGCCACGGCCGCCCTTCCGCCCGCCCTGTCGAGCCCCGAGGAAGGAACCGGACGTTGACCTACGGGAAGAAGCTGAGGGAACAGATCGCCGGCCCGGAGACCACTCCGCTGATCGGTGTGTACGACATGTACTCGGCGTCGATCGCGGCCGAGCACTACGACGGGATGTTCGTCTCCGGCTTCGGCTTCGCGGCCTCGTACTACGGGCTGCCGGACATCGGATTCATCGCCTGGCCGGACATGGTGGCGTTCGTCCAGCGACTGCGGGGCGCGTTCCCGCGGCACCACCTGCTGGTGGACATCGACGACGGGTACGTCGATCCCGAGGTCGCCTGTCATGTGGTGGAGGGGCTGGAGCGGATCGGGGCGTCGGGGGTGATCCTGGAGGACCAGAAGCGGCCGCGCCGGTGCGGGCACGCCGACGGCAAGCAGGTGCTGCCGCTGTCCGAGTACCTCGCCAAGCTGGAGATGGTGCTGGCGACCCGGCAGGACATGGTCGTGGTGGCCCGTACGGACGCGACCGACGAGAACGACATCCTGCACCGGGCCGAGACGCTCGCCGCGACCGGCGCGGACGTGGTGCTCGTCGACGGGGTGCGCAGCGTGGAATGGATCCGGCGGATCCGCGAGGTGGTCGGTGACAAGCCCCTGCTGTTCAACCAGATCGCGGGCGGCAAGTCGCCCCGGCTCTCCCTGGGCGAGCTGTCCGAACTCGGCGTGGACGTCGCCATCTACAGCACGCCGTGCCTGTTCGCGGCCCACCAGGCGATGCACTCCGCACTCGCCGACCTCAGGGCGGCGGACGGCCGGCTCCCGGTGGTGGACACGACGAACGGTGTCGGTGTCGCGACCGCCACCCGGCTGCTGGAGCGCAACATCGCCCGTCTGCGGCCGGAGCCCCAGGGCGTGCGCGCGTGACACCGCGGCCGGCGCCGTCGCCGCGTCTGCGCACGGCCGCCGTACTGACGCTTGCCCTGCTGGGTGCCGGGGCGGCACCGGCGGTCGCGGGCGACAGCCTCATCACCGTGCTGGACAACTCGCACGCCGACTCGATCCTCGAGGTGGACCGGGCCGCCAACGTCCAGCAGGGCAGCGGAACGGCCGGCAGCGACCACGAGGGCAGCGCCGTCGACATGGTGGAGGCCCTCGTCGCGGCACACCCGCACGAGGAGGGCGCCGGGACGCGGGACGACGACTGACCTCCGGGACCGCCGGGGCACCCCCGCCGGTCCGCCCCTCCGACCGGCCGGCGCTCCGGCCGTCCCGGGCGGGAATCTTCGGCGGACGGACGGTCCCGTCGCTGCTCACGAGGGGTCGGCCAGGTCACGGGGCGGCCGGCGGGGCCGATCGGCCCTGGCGGTTCCGTGCCGCACGTGCTGTCCTGGAGTGGACGGGAAGGACCCGGGAAGGACGCGGAGAAGCGGCCTGCGGCCGTGCACCGCACAATCAGGACCCGCGAGAAGCGGGTGGGGCCCTTCCCGCCCAGGCGCCTCGGCCCTGACATCCCTTCACCGGCCCCTCGCGCCCGCGCTGCGCACGGGCCGATCGGTCCCCGTTCCCGGACGGGCGGGCCCTACGCAGCCCCTCCCGGCCAGGACGGAACGGCCCCCGCGTGCGAACGAGGGCCGGACGGTCCCGTGATCCGTCCGGTCGGCCCCGCCGCCCCTCGTTCACCGGGCGCCACCTGGCCGTAGGCACGACGAGGAGGTGCGGCGATGCACAGGACACGGCGTACGAAGCGGTGGTGCTGGCGGTGGCGGAGCAATCCGCTGCGCCGGCACGACGATGTCGTGGAGGCCTGGATCGTACTGGTCGTCTGGACGGTCATCCTGGTGGGAGGCGCCCTCGTCGGTCTGGTGGCGGCCCACACCGCCGACGCGTCCTTCGCCCGGCTGCGGCACGAACGCCATCCGGTCCCGGCCGTCCTCGTCGACAACACGGCCCGGACACTGCCGACCGGGGACGGCCCGGTCTACGACGGTGTTCGCGCGACGGTCCGCTGGACGGGGCCGGACGGCGCCCGCCACACGGGCCGGACCCTGGTGAACTCCGGGCACCCGGCCGGGTCGAAGATCGTGGTCTGGCTCGACCAGAAGGGGCGGCTCACCACCCGGCCTCCCGATCCGGGCACGGCGTCCGCCGAGGCGGGAGCCCTCGGTACGGGCGCAGCGATCGCCTTCGGCAGCCTGGTGTTCGCCGCCGGCCGCCTCGCCCGGTGGCGGCTCGACCGGCGCCGCTACGACGAGTGGGCCCGCGCGTGGGAGCAGGTGGGCCCGCGCTGGGGGCACAAGACCCCTTGACCACCCGGGACACTCGGGATGGACGCGGCGCGACCGGCGGTCGAGAGCGACGTGCGGTCACCCGGGACGCCCGACGCACCAGCCGCACCAGCCGCACCAGCCGCACCAGCCGCACCAGATGGTCACCGCTTCCACGCGGTCCGGCCGCTACTCGCGCCCCTCCTCACCGCGCCGTACCGCGGCACGGAAACCGGAGTTGACCGCCAGCAGCCCGCCGTCCACGCACAGCGTGGTCCCGGTGATCCAGGACGCGTCACGGGAAGCGAGGAAGGCTACGGCGGCCGCGATGTCGTCCGGTTCTCCGACCCGCCCCAGCGGGTAGAGCTCCGTGGCCATGGCGAGGTCGTCCTCCCGCCCTTCCCACGCCGTGGTGCGGACCGTGCCCGGCGCGACCAGGTTGACACGCACCCCCCGGGGCGCGGCGTGACCGGCGAGCGTACGGGTCAGGGAGATGAGACCCGCCTTGGCGGCGCTGTAGGCGTGGTTGCCGAAGTCCTGGATGCCGTTCACGGAGCCGATGTGGACGATCGCGCCACGGCCGGAGGCCACCAGGTGCGGCAGCGCCGCGCGGGAGCACCGGTACGCGCCGGTCAGCGTGAGGTCGAGGTCGTGGGCCCACACCTCATCCGGCTCGTCCTCGAAGAGCGGCTCGTCGGGGGTGCATCCGTAGGCGTTGTTGACCAGGACGTCCAGCGAGCCCAGAGCGTGGACCGCATGCTCGACGGCCCGGTCGACCGACGCGCGGTCCCCCACGTCGCAGACGTACGCCTCGGCCCGCCCGCCGAGTTCACGGATCGACGCGGCCGTCTTCTCCGCCTCGGGCAGGTCCACGTCGGTGAGCAGCACGTGGGCGCCCTCGTCGGCGAACCGGCGGGCGGTGGCCGCCCCGATGCCGCGGGCCGCACCCGTGATCACAACCCCGTGTCCTTCGAAGCGCCTCGTGGCGGTCGTCGCAGTCATGGCAGCGAAGGTACTGCCGTGATCGACACGGGGACAGACAGCGTGCGCCCAAGTCCGCGTTCCTGCGACACCTTGTCGGGCGTACGGCTGTCGGGCGTACGGCGCGCGGAGCGGCCCGGCCGGCCGAGGCGGGAGTGTCAGCGATAGGTCTCGATGACCGCCTGGGCGTCGGGTCCGCCGCCGTCGCCGCCCGCGTCCGTCCCGTCCGTGCCGCCCGCCGGTCCGTCCGCGTCCTGGACCTCGGTCATGTAGCGCCAGGCGTCCGGGCGGCTGCCGTCGTGGTCGGTGAATCCGTACACCCGCGCCAGCTGGCCGCTGGAGAGGGACTGCCCGTTCCAGCGCGCGACGTCCGGGTCGGCGGCCAGCGCGGCCACGGCGCGGCCGACGTAGCCGGGGGTCTCGGAGATCCCGAAGCGCGGCACACGCTCCGTAGCGTCGCGCCAGTTCTCCTCGGTGACCCCGAAGGCCTCCAGCATGATCTCGGAGCGCAGCCATCCCGGGGTGAGCGCGACCGCGGTGGCTCCGCGCGGGCCCAGTTCGTGTCCCAGCGCGAACGCCATGCGCAGGACCGACGCCTTGGCGAGGTCGTAGAAGAAGGAGACGCGGTAGGTGTCCTGGTTGTACTCCGCGGTGCCGTCGGTCATCTCGACGACGAGGCCGCCGGGGTGGCGCAGCAGCAGGGGAAGCGCGTGGTGGCTGGTGACGGCGTGCGTCTCGACGGCGAGCCGGAGCAGCCGCAGTCCGTTGTCGAGGTCGTGCTCCCAGACCGGGGCGTCCCACTCGAAGAGTTTCTCGCCGCCCCAGATGTCGTTGACCAGGACATCGAGCCGGCCCTGTTCGTCGTCGACGCGTGCGACCAGCGCCTCGACCTGAGCGGGGTCGAGGTGGTCGGTGGGCACGGCGACACCGACGCCGCCCGCCGCGTCCACCAGTTCCGCGGTGTCCTCGATCGTCTCGGGGCGGTCGTACTCCGAGCGCCGTCCGCGGGTGCTGCGCCCGGTCACGTAGACGGTGGCACCGGCCGCGCCGAGTTCCGCGGCGATCCCCCGTCCCGCTCCCCGGGTGGCCCCCGCGACCAGTGCGACCTTGCCCTTCAGCGGTCCTGACATGTCCGACCTCCATGTTCCGTACGTTCTCGCGTTCGTACGTTCTCGCAGTGCCCCTGTGGTGTCCTCATCGAGGGGTCGCTACGAGCGTGACGTGGAAGCCGGACATCTTCTGTCAGGTATCCGGGGTGTCAGGTCACGTTTCCCGGATGCCGGGTCACGGGTGCCTGTTCCGCCCCGTCCCGGCGCGCCGGCTCAGTGGCCGCGCGCGATCCACTCCTCCAGGTGCGGCGCCTCGGCGCCGATCGTGGTCGGGTCGCCGTGCCCGGTGCGCACGACGGTGTCGTCCGGCAGACCGAGCAGACGCTCGCGGATCGACGCGACGATCGTCGGGAAGTGCGAGTAGGAGCGACCGGTGGCTCCCGGACCGCCCTGGAAGAGGGTGTCCCCGGTGAACACGGTGCCCAGCCCCGCGTCGTAGAGGCAGACCGCGCCCGGGGCGTGGCCGGGCGTGTGCAGGACGGTCAGATCGGCGCCGGCCGCCTCGATCACCTGTCCGTCCTGCAGCCAGGCGTCGGGCAGCCGGTCGGGATGGGTCTGCTTCCACAGCGGCAGATCGTCGGGGTGGAGCCAGATCGTGGCGCCGGTGCGCTCGGCGAGGGCGGGCGCGGCGTCGATGTGGTCGTTGTGGGCGTGGGTGCACACGATGGCGAGCAGCCGCCGGTCGCCCACCGCCTCGGCGATCGCGTCGGCGTCGTGCGCGGCGTCGATGACGATCGCCTCGTGGTCGTCCCCGACGATCCACACGTTGTTGTCGACGTCCCAGGTTCCGCCGTCGAGCGAGAAGGTCCCCGAGGTGACGAGGTGTTCGATGCGCGCGGTCATCAGAACATCACCACCGAGCGCAGTACGTCACCGTGGTGCATCCGCTCGAAGGC
Organism: Streptomyces fagopyri; assembly: GCF_009498275.1. Classification (NCBI taxonomy): domain Bacteria; kingdom Bacillati; phylum Actinomycetota; class Actinomycetes; order Kitasatosporales; family Streptomycetaceae; genus Streptomyces; species Streptomyces fagopyri. Next base: position 1,172,903 of record NZ_CP045643.1, read on the forward strand.
GGGCTCGATCTCGTCCAGGGCGATCGTCTCGCTCACGAACGCCCCCAGGTCCAGTCGTCCCTGGAGGTGCAGGTCGATCAGCATCGGGAAGTCGCGGGACGGCAGGCAGTCGCCGTACCAGGACGACTTGAGGGCTCCGCCGCGTCCGAAGACGTCGAGGAGCGGCAGCTCCAGCTTCATCTCCGGGGTCGGGACGCCGACCAGGACCACCGTGCCCGCGAGGTCGCGGGCGTAGAACGCCTGCTGGTACGTCTCCGGGCGCCCGACCGCGTCGATGACGACGTCGGCGCCGAAGCCTCCGGTCAGCTCCTGGATCGCGGCGACGGGGTCGGTCGAGGTGGAGTTGACGGTGTGCGTCGCGCCGAGCTTCGAGGCGGTGGCCAGCTTCCGGTCGTCGATGTCGACGGCGATGATCTTCGCGGCGCCGGCCAGCCGGGCGCCCGCGATCGCCGCGTCGCCGACGCCTCCGCAGCCGATGACGGCCACGGAGTCGCCCCGGCCGACGTTGCCGGTGTTGATGGCGGCGCCGATCCCCGCCATCACACCGCAGCCGAGGAGCCCGGCGACCGCCGGGGAGACGGCCGGGTCGACCTTGGTGCACTGTCCGGCGGCGACCAGGGTCTTCTCGGCGAAGGCGCCGATGCCCAGGGCCGGGGACAGCTCGGTGCCGTCCGTGAGCGTCATCTTCTGCTTCGCGTTGTGGGTGTTGAAGCAGTACCAGGGCCGCCCGCGCAGACACGCCCGGCACTGCCCGCACACGGCCCGCCAGTTGAGGATGACGAAGTCGCCCGGGGCGACGTCCGTGACCCCGTCGCCGACCGACTCCACGACGCCCGCGGCCTCGTGGCCGAGCAGGAACGGGAAGTCGTCGTTGATGCCGCCCTGCTTGTAGTGCAGGTCGGTGTGGCAGACCCCGCACGCCTGGATCTTGACCACGGCCTCTCCCGGCCCCGGGTCAGGCACGACGATGGTCTCCACGCGCACCGGTTCGTTCTTGCCCGGGGCGATCACGCCACGTACTTCCTGCGCCATGGTGGTGAACCCTTTCGTAGATCGACGTTCGTCGACCGACCCTACGGTGTGACCGGCCGGTAGCAGGTCGGCTGGTCCTCGGTCACCTCGGCCGCCGGGTGCCGGGCCGCCGGCCCCCGCTCCACGGGAAGCGTCACGAGGGACGCCGGACAGGGCCCGGCGGACGCCCTGTTCCGGCTGCCCGACGGCTGCCCGCCCGCCGGGCCGAGGCTCCCTCCGGCCCGGCGTCGATGCGTGGCCGATCCACCTTGTACAGGCGGGCGACCGGTGCCCGTACGGTGCCGGCGCCGACGTAGCCTGAGGCATCCTCACCCCTTCCCGATCCCTTCCCGCAAGGAGCGCCGTGACCATCGCAGGGACGCAAGCCGAACCACCCGCCTGGCGGCTGCTCCTCGGATACGTACGCCCGCATCGGTGGGCGCTGTTCGCGGGTGCCCTGCTGGCCCTGACGACCGGTGGGACGGGTCTGCTGCTGCCGCTGGTGGCGCGCGGGCTCATCGACGACCTGTCGCACGACCGGCCCATCGGGCGGGCGTTGCTCGGCATGGCGGCGCTCGTGGTGACCAACGCGGCGGTCGGCGCTCTGGGTTCGTACGTGCTGCGGCGCACCGCCGAGTCGGTGGTGCTCGGCGCCCGGCGTGCCCTGTCGTCCTATCTGCTGCGGCTGCGCATACCGGCCGTGGACCGCAGTGAGCCGGGCGACCTGATGGCCCGCATCACCTCCGACACGACCCTGCTGCGCGAGGTCACCACCGACTCGCTCGTCGGCATCGGCACCGGCGGTCTCACGCTCGTCGCGACGGTGGTGATGATGGGGCTCGTCGACGTGGTGCTGCTCGGTGTCACCCTCGGGGTGATCCTGTGCGCGGGAACGGTGCTCGGCCTGATCGTGCCGCGCATCAACCGGGCCAGCAAGCAGGCGCAGGACGCCGTCGGCGTGATGGGCGCCGCGCTGGAGCGGATCCTCGGGGCGCTGCGCACGATCAAGGCGTCCGGGGCCGAGCACCGCGAGGAGCGGACCATCCACGCGGCGGCGGAGGAGTCCTGGCGGCAGAGCGTGCGGGCCGCCAAGTGGTCGGCGGCGGCGGGGAACACGGCGGGGCTCGCGATGCAGATCGCCTTCATCACGGTGCTCGCGGTGGGCGGCGCGCGGGTGGCGACCGGCGCCATCGGTGTCGGCACCCTGGTCGCCTTCCTTCTGTACGTCTTCTACCTCATGTCGCCGATCCAGCAGGTCGTCGGCGCGATCACGCAGTACCAGACCGGTGCCGCGGCGCTCGCCCGGATCCAGGAGGCGCTGCGGCTGCCCGCGGAGCCGGCCGCGCTCCCCGCACCGCTGCCGACGCCCGGCTCGGCGCCCGCCTCCCTCGCCTTCGACGACGTCCGCTTCCGGTACGCCGACGATCTGCAGTACGTCCATCACGGCGTGACGTTCACCGTACCGGCGCGCGGCATGACGGCCTTCGTCGGCCCGTCCGGCGCGGGCAAGACCACCGTGTTCTCCCTCATCGAGCGGTTCTACGACCCCGAGGCCGGCGTGATCACGGTGGACGGCCGTCCGCTGGAGGACTGGAACCTGGCGCAGCTCAGGTCCGCCATCGGCTACGTGGAGCAGGACGCTCCGGTCCTGTCGGGTTCCCTGCGGGACAATCTGCTGCTGGGCAACCCGGAGGCCGACGAGGCGGAGCTGGCCCGGGTGGTGAGGACGACACGCCTGGACGGGCTGGTGGCCCGGCTGCCGCGGGGTCTCGACACGCTGGTGGGGCATCGCGGCACCAAGCTGTCGGGCGGTGAACGCCAGCGGGTCGCGATCGGCCGCGCCCTGCTGCGCCGCCCGCGTCTGCTGCTCCTCGACGAGGCGACCTCCCAGCTCGACGCCGTGAACGAGGCCGCGCTGCGGGACACGGTCACCGATGTCGCGCGGACGACGACGGTCCTCGTCGTCGCGCACCGGCTGTCCACCGTCACGACGGCCGACCGCATCGTCGTCATGGACGCGGGCCGGGTGCGCGCGGTGGGAACCCACCGGGAGCTGGTGGCGGGAGATCCGCTCTACGCCGAGCTGGCCGCCACGCAGTTCCTCGCCACGGCGGGCTGAGGTTCCGCGCCGTCGCGGCCGGGGCGCCCGCGGGGCGCAGGCCTCTTCACCGGGCGAACCGCGGCGGGCGGGGCGGGCGGCGCGGACACGAACCTGCCCCTGGCACGTGTGCCGGGGGCAGGGGGGTACGGGGCTCGGCGGGAGGTTCAGGCCTCGATGCCCGGGAGCAACCCGGTGACGGGGGCGGCCATGTCGGTGAGCTGGTGCAGCTGGCCCAGGTCGTTGAGGTGGTTGAGCCCGGCCAGCTGGTTGGAGATCCGCGGGATGTCCTCGCGGTGCTCGGCAGGGAGGCCGCTCGTCGCGAGCGAGTCGAGCTGGGTGATCGGGTTCAGCCGTCCCGCGTCCGGGGCCTCGGGGGCGGCCGCGGAGGCCATCGGCGCGGCCAGGCCCGTGACACCGACGGCGAGACCGACGGCGGCGACCATACGTCGTGTTGAGATCATGCCTTCAGCAACGGCGCCGGACCCCGCCCGGTCACGGCCGGACCGCGCCGCTCACCCGAGAGGCTCATCGTGAGGGCTGGGCTTGCCGTGGGCTGTGCGGCGGAGGAGTCTCGGAGGAGAGGCCCCTCGCGGCCCGCTCCTCACCGGGCCGCGGCCTTCCGAGGAGGTCATATATGGGCACCATGGCAGGCCCCGCCTTCGACACCGAAGCGCTGCGCCGCGGAATCGAAGGACACGACGCGGCGGACATGCTGGCGCTGTACGCGGACGACGCGGAGATACGGATCGTCGACCGCAACACGCAGCCGAGTCACCCGATGGTGAAACACGGTCGTGGCGAGATCGCCGACATGCTGAACGACGTCTACAGCCGGGACATGATCCACAAGCTCGAACAGTGTGTCGTCCAGGGCGACCACGTCGCCTTCACCGAGTCCTGCCTCTACCCGGACGGCGTGCGGGTACTGGCCAGCTCGATGATGTCCCTGCGGGACGGCAAGATCGTCGAGCACACGCTGCTGCAGGCATGGGACGAGTAGGGAGGAACTGGCCGAAGGTCCAGGTGTCCTCCCGTCTGACCTGGACCTTCTCGGCCAAGGTGGCTATGGGACGGTCGCGCCGGACTCCGCGGCCACGACCAGTTTCCGCAGCAGGTCTGCGAGTGTCCGCTTCTCTGCTGCGGTCAGCACTGCGAGCAGCGCGTTCTCACCCGCTTCCTCCGGCACCGCGTGCTGTTCGCACGCGGCGTATCCGGCCTCGGTGAGCCGTACCTCCATCCGCCGGCGGTCGGCCGTCTCGTGCGTACGGTTGATCAGTCCCGCGTCCTCCAGCGGGGCGAGCCGCGCCGACGACGCCGCGGGTCAGACCGAGCAGGTCGGCGAGGTGTGACGGGCTCGCCGCGTGCGGCGGGCCCGACCTGCGCAGCATCAGGAGCACCTTGAACCGCCAGTGCCGCAGTCCGTCCGAGTCGAGGGTCTCCCGGTGGGCCTGTGCGGCGGGACCGACCCGACGGCGGCGCCCACGACGGGCGAGCGGAGCGGCTGATCGCACCCGCCGACGGCGGCGCCGGCCCGACGACGCTCGCGGTGCCACCGGAGCGGACCGCCGCCGGAGCCGGCTGCCACCGGCGAGGACCGCCGCCCGAGCGGGCTGCCACCGGCGCCGCACGCCGACCGGGTGTCGGAGGTGAGGCGCTCAGCGCATCCACGCGCTGTACGACATCACGTCCCCGGCCCGGACGCCGACCTCGGCGGCGCCCCTCGTGACGGTGTCCTCCAGGCCGAGTACGGCGCCGGTCGCCGGGTCCAGGATCAGCATCCGGCGCAGGCCGTGCGCGGTGTCGTCGTACACGTACGCCTGTCCCGGGCGGCGCAGACGGTCGGTGACCGCGCCGGCCGGCCGCAGGCCCTTGGCCTCGGCCAGGAGGCGGACCAGCGTGGCGTTCTCGCGTGAACCGAGCGTCCAGTTGCCCAGCAGCTCGCTGACGGCGTCGAGGAGTTCGGGCGTGCCCAGCGGTTCGGTCCGGTTGAGTTCGTCGAGGTAGGCGCGCAGCCGCCCGATGTCGTGCGGCGGGGTGGCCCGGGGCGGGGCATCGCTCCAGCTGGGCGGGTAGGTCCGCCTGCTGAGGACGTGGCCGTCCTCGACGATGCGCGGGACGGGGTCGGCGTCGGTGATGACGGGTCCCCCCGGGTGGCGCGGGTCGGTGGCCACGACGAGTTCCGTGGCGCTGCCGTCCGCGTGCCACCGCATCACCCGTTCCTCGGGCAGCGTCACCGCCCGCCGGGCGCCGGTGCCGGCCGTCATGGCCAGGCTCCAGGTCTGGACGTGGGTGCCCTGGCGCAGCCGCAGGGAACCGTCGGCCGCCGCCCGTTCGGCGATCCGGTCCAGCGGCACGGGAGCGGAGCCGGACTCGATCATCAGGGGGCGGGGCGCGGCCACCGCGGGGGTGGCGGCCGGCCCCGACAGCAGGAGCGTCAGGGCGACCACGCCGGCGGCGGCAGCGGTCCCGACACTCAGGACCCAGCGGCGCAGCCGGCGCGGGCGTCCGCTGTGCAGCAGCTGGTTGAGGCGGCGCTCGGCGTGCTGGTCGAGCGGCCGGTCGTGGAAGCGGCCGTCGCCGGGCGGTACCGGGTTGGCGCGGCGCAGGAGGTCGAGCTCGTCAGCCATGGCCGTGCTCCTTCGGGATGTCGTGGCGGGGCGTCGCGGTGGCGGGGACCGCGGTGAGGTGCGGACGGTCGATCTCGGCTCTGAGTCGGCGGCGGGCGCGGTGCAGGCGCATCGCCGCGGCGCGGGTGCCGCAGCCGAGGGCGACGGCGACCTCGTCGACGCCGAGTTCCTCCCAGGCCGTGAGGCGCAGTATTTCCTGGTCCGCCGGTGAGAGCCGGACCAGTGCCTCGTGCACCCAGTCGCCCGGCGACCCTGAGTCGGGGCTCTCGACCACCTGTCTGCCGTGCGCGCTCTCGTCGTTGCCGAGCCGGTCGAGGAGTCTGCGGCGCCGCCCGTAGCCGCGTACGGCGTTGGCCAGACAGTGGCGTGCCACCCCGTACAGCCAGGGGAGCGGGAAGGGCGGAAGGTCGGACCGGCGCCGCCAGGCGACGGTGAAGACCTCCGCCACCACCTCCTCCACATCACCGCTCCGGCCGTCCAGTCGCCTCGCCACGTAGCGGCTGACCGCCCAGTAGTGCTCGCGATAGGCAGCGGCGAAGGTCTCGTCGTTGCTCATGTTCCGTATCTGTCCGGCAGTCCTGCGAACGTCACCACCTCCGGTGTGACGCTCGTCGCTTGCCTCCAGTGTGACGCCGGCGCCGGCGCCGGACACAGGCGGGGCATGGAGAGCACTACTGTCACGCCGCCGCCCGCAGCCGTTCCCGGGCCGGCGCCTCGTCCCGGAGCGGCCGCGGTGAAGTGGCTGACCACCACGGACCACAAGACGATCGGCACGCTGTATCTGGTCACGGCGTTCGGCTTCTTCTGCGTCGGCGGCGTCATGGCGCTGCTGATGCGCGCCGAGCTGGCCCGGCCGGGACTGCAGATCATGTCGAACGAGGAGTTCAACCAGGCGTTCACGATGCACGGCACGGTCATGCTGCTGATGTTCGCGACGCCGCTGTTCGCCGGCTTCGCGAACTGGATCATGCCGCTGCAGATCGGCGCGCCGGACGTGGCGTTCCCGCGGCTGAACATGTTCGCGTACTGGCTGTACCTCTTCGGCTCGCTGATCGCCGTGGGCGGCTTCCTGACCCCGCAGGGTGCGGCCGACTTCGGCTGGTTCGCCTACGCGCCGCTCTCGGACGCGGTCCATTCGCCGGGCGCGGGCGCCGACATGTGGATCATGGGTCTGGCCTTCTCCGGCTTCGGCACGATCCTCGGCGCGGTCAACTTCATCACCACCATCATCTGCATGCGCGCACCCGGCATGACGATGTTCCGGATGCCCATCTTCGTCTGGAACGTGCTGCTCACCGGTGTCCTGGTGCTGCTCGCCTTCCCCGTCCTGGCGGCGGCCCTGTTCGCCCTGGAGGCGGACCGCAAGTTCGGCGCCCATGTCTTCGACGCGTCGAACGGCGGAGCGCTGCTGTGGCAGCACCTCTTCTGGTTCTTCGGGCATCCGGAGGTGTACATCATCGCCCTGCCGTTCTTCGGGATCATCTCCGAGGTCATCCCGGTCTTCTCGCGCAAGCCGATGTTCGGATACATGGGCCTGATCGGCGCGACCATCTCGATCGCGGGCCTGTCCGTGACCGTCTGGGCGCACCACATGTACGTCACCGGAGGCGTGCTGCTCCCGTTCTTCTCCTTCATGACGTTCCTCATCGCCGTACCGACCGGCGTGAAGTTCTTCAACTGGATCGGAACGATGTGGCAGGGCTCGCTCTCCTTCGAGACACCGATGCTCTGGGCCACCGGCTTCCTCATCACCTTCGTCTTCGGCGGTCTGACCGGAGTGATGCTCGCGTCGCCGCCGATGGACTTCCCCGTCTCGGACAGCTACTTCGTGGTGGCGCACTTCCACTACGTGATCTTCGGTACGGTCGTGTTCGCGATGTTCTCCGGCTTCCACTTCTGGTGGCCGAAGATGACGGGCAAGATGCTCGACGAGCGGCTCGGCAAGATCACCTTCTGGACGCTTTTCGTGGGCTTCCACGGCACGTTCCTGGTCCAGCACTGGCTGGGCGCGAACGGCATGCAGCGCCGCATCCCCGACTACCTGGCCGTGGAGGGACTGACCACCCTCAACACGGTGTCGACCATCTTCTCCTTCCTGCTGGGCAGTTCCCTCCTGCCGTTCTTCTACAACATCTGGAAGACCGCCAAGTACGGCAAGAAGGTCGAGGTGGACGACCCGTGGGGATACGGCCGTTCACTGGAGTGGGCCACGTCCTGTCCGCCGCCGCGCCACAACTTCCGCACGCTGCCGCGGATCCGCAGCGAATCCCCGGCCTTCGACCTCCACCATCCGGAGGTCGGCGCCGCGCGCCCGCAGTTGGAGGCGGCGCCGAGGCGACCGCGATGACGGCCATGGACGACCGCCCGATCGATCCGCGGGTCCTCATCAGCGAACTGGAAGGCCATCTGCTGATCGAGGCCACACGTGCCGAGGGGCGGACGGAGGCGGCTCGCTTCGCCCGGTCACTGCCCTGGCTGACGGACACCCAGCGGGAGGAGGTGGAGCAGGTCTACGCGCGTGACCACCTGGCGCTCTCGCGCCGTTCCTGGGAGCGGACGGCGCTTCGCGGCCGGGAACTGCGGGCCGAGTACGAGGCGGCGTACCGCGCGCTGCGGCGCCGGCTGTGCACCGCGTTCCTCCTCGGCGCCGTCGTCCTGGCCCTGGTGACGCTCACCTCGGTCAGCGCGCGCTGACAGGAGGGGGCGCGGGTGCCGTGGGAGCGTGCGGATGCGTGGCCGGGGCGGGTCTATTCGACCGCGGTCCAGTCGAGCGTCCGCCGCACCGCCTTCTTCCATCCCGCGTACCCCTCCTCGCGCCGGTCCTCGGACCACTGGGGCTCCCAGCGCCTGGACTCGTTCCAGTGGGTGCGCAGTTCGTCGGTGTCATGCCAGACCCCGGCGGCCAGGCCCGCCGCGTAGGCCGCGCCGAGGGCGGTGGTCTCGGCGACGACCGGCCGGCTGACCGGTACGCCGAGGACGTCGGCCTGGATCTGCATGCACAGGTCGTTGGCGGTCACACCGCCGTCGACCTTGAGCACGTCGAGATGGACTCCGGAGTCCTGTTCCATGGCCTCGACGACGTCACGGCTCTGGTAGCAGATGGCTTCCAGGGTGGCCCGGGCCAGGTGTCCGCTGTCGTTGTACCGGGCGAGGCCGACGATCGCGCCGCGGGCGTCGGAGCGCCAGTACGGGGCGAACAGTCCCGAGAACGCGGGGACGAAGTACACGCCTCCGTTGTCCTCGACCGTACGGGCCAGCGTCTCGCTCCCGGCCGCGTTCTTGATGATCTTCATCTGGTCGCGCAGCCACTGCACCGCCGACCCGGTCACCGCGATGGAGCCCTCCAGGGCGTAGACCGCCGGGCTGTCGCCGAACCGGTAGGCCACGGTGGTGAGCAGGCCGTGTTGCGAACGGACCGGTTCCGTACCGGTGTTGAGGACGAGGAAGTTGCCGGTGCCGTAGGTGTTCTTGGCCTCGCCCGGCGCGTAGCAGACCTGTCCGACGGTGGCCGCCTGCTGGTCGCCGAGCACCCCGGTGACCGGGACCGAGGCCCGCAGGGGCCCGTCGGCGCGTGTCACCCCGTACGCCTCCGGGTGGGACGAGGCGTTGATGGTGGGCAGCATCCGCCGCGGGACGCCGAAGAAGCCCAGCAGTTCGTCGTCCCAGTCGAGGGTCTCCAGGTCCATCAGCATGGTGCGGCAGGCGTTGGTGACGTCGGTGGCGTGGACGCCTCCCCGCGGGCCGCCGGTGAGGTTCCACAGGACCCAGCAGTCCGTGTTGCCGAAGACGGCGTGTCCCTTCTCCGCCGCCTCGCGGACGCCGTCCACGTTCTCCAGGATCCACTGGATCTTGCCGCCGGAGAAGTACGTCGCCGGCGGCAGACCGGCCTTGCGGCGGATGACGTCGCCGCGGCCCGAGCGTTCGAGGGCCGCGGCGATGGAGTCGGTGCGGGTGTCCTGCCAGACGATCGCGTTGTAATAGGGACGGCCGTTGCGCGGGTCCCAGACGACGGTGGTCTCGCGCTGGTTGGTGATGCCGATCGCCGCCAGGTCGGCCGCGGACAGGTTCCCGTGCCGCAGCGCGTTCTCCATCACCGCGTCGGTGCGCTCCCAGATCTCCACCGGATCGTGCTCGACCCAGCCGGAGCGCGGAAGGATCTGGGTGTGCTCCAGCTGGTGCTTCGCCACCTCGTTGCCCGCGTGATCGAAGATCATGAACCGGGTGCTGGTCGTCCCCTGGTCCACCGCGCCGACGAAATCAGCCATGGAGTGCCGCCTTCGACAGAGGTGTCAGCCCGCCTCGGAGGCCGGGACACGGCCGGGAGGCTCCGGCTCCGCGGAGGGCAGGAACCGGCCGACGACGCCCTTGTACAGCGCCCCGCCGAGCAGACCGCCGACCAGCGGGCCGACGATCGGCACCCAGAAGTAGAGGTTTCCGTACTGGTCCCGCCACGCGCCCCGATACCCGGTGAGGAAGCTGGCCAGGCGGGGACCGAAGTCGCGCGCGGGGTTGATGGCGTAGCCCGCGTTGGTGCCCCAGGCCATACCGATGCCGACGACGACCAGACCGGTGATGAAGGCACCCAGGTTGGCGCCGGGGGGTGTGTTGAGCATGTCCGTGATGGCCAGGATCAGGAGCAGCAGCAGGGCCGTGCCGATGACCTGGTCGCGGAACGCGCCCCACTCGTGGACCGGCAGGTTCGGGTTGCCGTTGGCGGGCAGCGTGGAGAACACCGTCTGCGTCTTGATGGTGTGGCCGGGGTCGGCCTTCGCCAGTGCCTCGGTGTAGTTCCAGCGCACGAGCAGGGCCGCCACGAAGGCGCCGGCCGTCTGGGCGAGCGCGTACGGCGCCACCTTGCGCCAGGGGAATCCCTTGAACGTCGCGAGTGTCACCGTCACCGCGGGGTTGAGATGGGCGCCGCTGAGACGGGCCGCTACGTAGACGCCCATGGTGACGCCGATGCCCCACGCCCAGGAGATGCTGTCGTGGTCGCCGAGGCCGCCCGGCGGGGTCGTGAGCGCGCCGCCGGCTGCGACCTGCGCCACCACGGCGCAGCCGAAGAGGATCAGCACCATGGTGCCGACGAATTCGGCGGCCATTTCACCGACCAGGCCCAGCCTGTTGAACCGCTCCGTCATGGACGCCCGCTTCCCGCCGGCTCGGAACCGGCCGTCGACTGCCCGAGCTTTTCCGACCTCAGCATAGGTCGATCATGGAATAACCGCATTTACGGGCAGATATGGGGCGTCACAGATGGTCACCTTTCCTGGGTGACGGACCAAGGGCGACAGGCGACGGGTGACAAGCCCGCCGGCGCCATCAGCCGGTCGGCCGACCGGCCGCCGTGGCGGCCCATGAGGCCAGTTCGGAGCGGGCCGCGCTCAGCAGGGCGGCGGACGGTGCCGTCGCCCCGTTCGTGACCAGCGCGTAGTGCGGGGTCCCCGCGCCCGGCGCGGTGAGCAGCAGTCGGCGGGCGCCGGTGCCGCCCGGCTCCGGGGCCACGGCGATCGGCGTGCCCGTGCCGTAGGCGGGCGGGGAGTACGCGGTACCGAGGTCGGACACCACCGTCGTGGCCGAGGTGGCGAAGGAGGCCGGGAGATGGAGTTCCGTGGGGGCGGCGCCGCCGTCCGAGCGCCAGACCAGCAGGCCGTACTGGCCCGGTCCCACGAGCTGGGAGACATGGGGCAGGGTGGACGGGACCGGGTTCCAGGTCAGGGTGGTGGAGCCGTCCCGGGAGCGGTCCTCGTAGGTGAAGGCGAGGGTGGTGCCCGCGGTCGCGCTCGGGTAGAGACGGTCCAGGAGGCGGCCGTCCTGGCGCAGGACGGCCGTGCCGGAGTCGTCGAGGCGTACGGCGGACAGATCCTCGTCGTTCCAGGCGTCACCGGAGGTGCGGACCTTGCTCGCGTTGCCGTTCATCAGCTCGTGATGGCGGCCGCTGTAGAGGTCCCACTGCCACTGGGTGCCGGAGAGGACCGGCCCGGAGGCCGTCGGCCGGGACCACCAGCCGGCCCCCGGCAGACGGGAGTCCAGAGCCTGGTACATCGCCTTGAGGACCGTCGGGGCCTTGTCGGCGACCAGGCCCGACAGCGGGTGGCCGAACTCGCTGACGATCGCCGTCGTTCCCGCCGCCGCGGCACGGTCGCGCACCGTGGAGAAGTCGGTGGCGTACTGGCCGTCCCCCGCCTTGCCCCACATCAGGATGCCGGAGATCGCCTTCTGGTCGTAGAAGTGGGTGTTGAACACGTACCGCGGTCCCTGAGTGCCCGCGTCCAGCAGGCCGCCCTCCTGCTTCTGGGAGTCGATGTTCGCGTTCCAGAAGAGGTTCGGTTCGACGAAGGCGGGCTTGTCCTGCCAGCCGGCGGCGTCCATGCGGGCCCGGAACCGCACGTAGAACGGCCAGAGCAGGTCACGTTCCCAGACGCGGCTCGTCCGCCCTGGGTCGTAGCTGCCCGCGTACGGCTCGTTGAACGGGTCGAAGCCGACGACGCCCGCGAACTCGGCGGTGGTGAGGTGCTGTCGCACATGGGCCAGGGTGGCCTGGGCCATGGCCAGGAAGGCGTCCTGGAGGCCGTGGGCGTTGTGCCAGAAGTCGTACTGCGCCTGTGTCACCGCCCCGTTCTGGGTGATGTTCTGACCCCAGAAGAGACAGATCCCGCAGGACTCACCCGGGTAGTTCCCCGCGTCCACGGCCCACTCGGGAGCGCCGTCGCCGGTGTACCAACTGCCCTCGCCGAAGAGGTGACGGGAGTAGAGGTCCTGGTGGAAGTCGGGGTACACGCGGATCCCGGCGTCCAGGAAGGCGCGCATCTGGTCGGTGGCCGCGTCGAGGTAGGCGGTGTCGACCTGTCCGCGTACGGGTTCGGCGTGGGCCCAGGAGAACAGGAAGCGCACGGAGTTGCCGCCGCCGAGGGCACGCAGGGCCCTCGCCGACTTCCTGGCGTCGGCGACCGAGGCGAAGGGGAGTCCGCCGTTCTCCTCCAGCTTCGTCTCGCCGGAGACGTTGTAGCCGCGCAGGACGACCTCACGCCCGAGCCCGTCGGTGAAACGTCCGCCGTCGACCGTGAGGGTGGCGGCGGCGGGCGCGTCGAACCACAGGGAGTCGGGAAGCCCGTCCGCGGCGGCGGGTCGCGCGCCCGCCGCCGCGAGGAAGCCGGTGAGGAGTACGAGGACGCCGAGCAGACGCGCACGCAACTTCGCCATGTCCACAACAATCGCCGCCGCCGGCGAAGGGGTCAATACATCTGACTCATGAGTAAGTCTCAACTCCGTGCGCCCGTCCGCCGTGTCCCCCGCGGTCGCGTCACGCGCCCGTCGCGTCGGCGGGCGGCGTCGCGTCAGCGCCCCTCGCGTCCGGCGGCGTTCCGGCGCACCTCGCGTCCGGCGGCGTTCCGGCGCACCTCGCGTCCGGCGGTGTTCCGGCGCACGGAGTCGGGTCAGGCTCCGCCCGTGTCCGACGGCGTCCCGTCGCGCACGGTCCTGTCAGGTGCCCGTCGTGTCACTCGCCGGACCCGCGCGTCACGGGCCGACCCTTCGTGTCACGTTCAGCAGGTACTCCTTCCGGTCGAGCGGGTTGAGATCGGTCCGCGGCCGGTCCGGGACCGCGCCCCGGGAGACCGGCGCGTAGTGGTCGAAGGCGCATTCCAGCTCGCCCTCACCGCGGGTCAGGCCCGGCAGCCGCTGCTGCAGCTCGTGGACCCGGGCGACCGGGATGCTGCCCTCCAGCACGTACACGGGCCCGCGCATCTCGGTGGTCCCCGGCACGGCGTGCTGCCGCACCAGCAACGGGAGCACCGCCGCCAGCGTGTCGGCCGGAGCCTCCAGCCGGAACCGGTGCATCGGCTCGTACACCCGGCTGCCCGCCGCTCGCAGCGCGTCCATCACCACCAGCGGGGTCAGGCCCCGGAAGTCGGCCCCCGTACTGGACATGCTCTTGTCGAAGCCCTGATGGGCGTGGCTCTGCCGGGGCGAGTAGCCGGAGTGGGTCATCGTGACCGTGCAGTCGGTGACCTGCCAGCCGTGGATCCCCTGGGTCAGGGTCTCCCGCACGGTGTCCTCGACCGCCTTGAAGAACGCGTACGGCATCGCTCCGAGTTCGACCTCCATACGGAACTCCACGCCGGAGCCTGCCGGCGCCGGATCGATGCGCAGTCCGACCGTCGCGAGGAAGGGGTTGGGGTCCTTTCCGTTGAACTCGACCGCCGTGCCGCTGCCGACCGGGCGTTCGACGCACAGTGGCGTGGTCTCCCGGAACAGGACCTCGATGCCGAACTCGTCGGCCAGCGTCGCCTGGACGACCTCCTTCTGCACCTCGCCGTAGAGCGACACGGACACCTGCCCCCGCAGTTCGTCCTGGCGCAGGTTGATCAGGGGGTCCTGTTCGGCCAGTCGGGTGAGCGCGAGGTGGAGCGCGCCCCTGTCGGCCGGACGACGGGGGACGACGACGGTCTCGAGGGTCGGGGGTGAGAAATGGAGCTCGTCGTCCGAGGTCTTCCGCGGTACGCCGACGGTGTCGCCGACGCGGATGTCGTCCAGGCCCCGGAGCTTGCCGATCCGCCCCGCGGTCACGGCCGGTTCCGGCACCGCCGCGCCGCTGTCGAACACGCTGATCGCGGTGACCTTCGCCTCCTCGCCGTCGCGCAGGCACAGTCGGTCGCGGGTCCGCAGAGTCCCGGAGAACAGCCGGACGTAGGCGATCTTCTCCCCGGCCGGCCCGCGCTCCACCTTGAAGACCGTGCCCGAGACCGGGCCGTCGGCCGCTCCTCCGGCCGTCGGCAGCAGCTCCCTGATCCCCGCGATCAGCTCGTCGACACCCGCGCCCGTCATGGCCGAGCCGAAGAACACCGGGTGCGCCAGCGTCTGTCCGGTCTGGCGTACCAGGGCGTCATGGAACCGGTCGTGGGACACGCGGCCCTCGACGTACGCGGCCATGAGCGCGTCGTCGTGCTCGGCGAGCAGGTCCGACCGTGACGCGCGGAGCCGGTCGGCGCCGAACCGGACGAAACGCGCGTCCCGGGTGCCCGGTCCGGTCACCTCCCCCATCGGGACGATCGCCGGAGTGAGCCGCGCGGCGATGTTCTCCAGAAGGGGCTCGTACCGCGCGCCACCACGGTCGATCTTGTTCACGAAGACGAGGGTGGGAATCCGCAGCCGCCGCAACGTCCGCATCAGCACCCGGGTCTGCGCCTGTACGCCCTCCACGGCCGAGACCACGAGCACCGCGCCGTCGAGCACGGCGAGCACCCGCTCCACCTCGGCGATGAAGTCGGGGTGACCGGGGGTGTCGATCAGATTGACCGTGACGTCGTCGTCGATCGCGAAGGAGACGACGGCGGACTTGATGGTGATACCGCGCTGCCGTTCGAGCGCGAGGGAATCGGTCTGGGTGCTTCCGTCGTCGACGCTGCCGATCTCGTCGATGACCCCGACCGCGTGCAGCAGGCGCTCGGTCAGGCTTGTCTTACCGGCGTCTACGTGCGCCAGGATTCCGAGGTTGAGCATGTGCACCGGGTGTCATGTCCTTCGAAGTGGGAGTGATTCCTTCCTGGGCGGACATGAACGGTGTGCGCATCGCTGCTCCTCGATCCCGGCGGATGTGTCCCTCGTAGTGCAGCAGCCGGCCTGGCCCGGCGGCAACGGATTAACGCTCAACCAATGCCCGGCGCCGCCCGGTCGCACCGCAACGGCTGGCGGTGGTGCGGGCGGGAGCGGACCCTTGAGGAGAAACGGGCCCTCGAAGGGGCCACGGTCCTCGATGAGCGAGTGCGCGGTGAGCGAGTGCGCGGTGAGCGGGTGCGCGGTGAGCGGAGCGAGCGATGCGTGAGATCCTCCCGGCGCTGAACCGGTGGTACGCGGCGGGCTCCCCCTTCGGGCTCGCCACGGTGGTCGCGGTCAGCCGGAGCGCGCCCCGCGACCCGGGAGCGGCGATGGCCGTGGGGCCGGGCGACGAGGTGGTGGGCAGTGTGTCGGGCGGCTGTGTCGAGGGGGCCGTCTTCGAGCTGGCCCGGGAGGTGGTGGCGACCGGCGAGGCCCGTCTGGAGACCTTCGGCTACAGCGACGAGGACGCGTTCGCCGTGGGTCTCACCTGCGGGGGTGAGATCAGCCTGCTGCTGCGCAGGGTGACGGCCCGCGAGGACCCCTCCTTCGGCGCGGTGGCCGAGTCGGTGGCCGCCGGGCGCGCGGTGACCGTGGCGACGGTGCTGGCGGGTCCCGCGCCGCTGGGCGCCGCTCTCGCCGTGTGGCCGGACGAGGTGGCCGGTTCGCTGGGCTCGACCGGCCTGGACGCGGCCGTCACCGCGGACGCCCGCGGCGAACTGGCCCAGGGCGCCACCGTTCAGCGGCACTACGGACCGCACGGCGAGCGCCGTGAGGACGCCGTGACCGTCTTCCTCCAGTCCTTCGCCCCGCCGCCGCGCATGCTCGTCTTCGGAGCGATCGACTACGCGGCGGCGGTGGCCCGCGTCGGGGACTTCCTGGGCTACCAGGTCACGGTGTGCGACGCCCGGCCCGTCTTCGCGACGGCCAAGCGGTTCCCGGCCGGCGTGGAGGTCGTCGTCGACTGGCCGCACCGCTATCTGCGCGACACGACGACCGACGCGCGCACGGTGATCTGCGTCCTCACCCACGATCCGAAGTTCGACGTTCCCCTGCTGGAGGAGGCGCTGCGCCGACCGGCCGCGTACATCGGCGCGATGGGCAGCCGCCGTACGCACGACGACCGGACGAAGCGGCTCGTCGAGGCCGGTGTGCCGGAGGACGAGCTGTCCCGGCTCCGCTCGCCGGTCGGTCTCGATCTCGGGGCGCGGACACCCGAGGAGGTGGCCGTCTCCGTCGCCGCGGAGATCGTCGCCCTGCGCTGGGGTGGCAGCGGGGCACCCCTGACGGCGACGGGCGGGGCGATTCATCCGAGACGCGTCGGTCCGGTGGGAGGAACACCAGGAGGAGCGCCGGGAGGGACGCCGGCGGGAAGAGAGGCGGCCGCACCCTGAGTGCGCCGCTCCTGCCCCGTCCTGTCCTGCCTGCACCGCCCTGCACCGCCCGGTTCCGGCCCGCCCCAACCCGTCAGCCGCCGCCGTCCGCTCGGTTCGCCGTCCGGGGTGGCAGCCGGTGGAGCGTCAGGTCGGTGAGCCGGCCCTCGGCCACGGTCGCGGTCATGTACGTGCAGTGCGGCCGGCGTCGGCGGTCCGTCGGGGAGCCCGGGTTCAGCAGACGCAGACCGGTGCCGGTGGTGGTGTCCCAGGGGATGTGACTGTGGCCGAAGACCAGGACGTCGAGGTCGGGGAAGCGCTCGGCGCAGCGCCGTTCGCGGCCCTGGGCCGGGCCGGTCTCGTGCACGACGCCGAGGCGCAGACCGTCCAGCTCCGCACGGGCGACCTCGGGGAGACGGCCGCGCAACTCCGGGCCGTCGTTGTTGCCGTGGACCGCGACGAGCCTGCGCGCCCGTTCCTCCAGCAGGTCGAGGGTGGCGGTGTCGACCCAGTCACCCGCGTGCACGACGACGTCGGCCAGCGGGAGTTCGGCCATCAGCGGCGGGGGCAGTTCCCTGGCCCGTGAGGGGAGATGGGTGTCGGACATCAGCAGCAGACGCACGGCGCCCACCCTATGGTCCGGACCCCGCGCCGAACCGTGCCCGGACGGCCGTTCGGCCCTGGCCGCCTCGGTCCGCCACGGCTCCTCAGTCCAGGAGCACCTCGCTCCACACCTGCTTGCCGCCGCTGACCGGCAGGCTCCCCCAGGCCGCCGACATGGCCTCGACCAGGAGGATGCCGCGGCCGCCGGTGGCCTCCCAGCCGATGCTGGTGGGCTTGATGGGCGTACGGGGTGAGGAGTCGGCGACGGCGATGCGCAGGAGCCGGTTGATGAGGGTGAGATCGAGTCTGACCTGGCCGCCGGTGTGGACGAGGGCGTTGGTGACGAGTTCGGAGACGACGAGGAGCGCGGTGTCCATGCTCTCGTCGGTCACGCCCCAGGACCGCAGCGTGCGCCGGGTGAACCGGCGTGCGTGCCGGACCGCCTCGGGGACACGCCAGATCGTCCAGCTCTCCCGCAGCGGGCGCAGCGACATGCCGTCGTAGCGCATCAGGAGGAGAGCGACGTCGTCGCTGCGGTTGGCGCCCGTGAGCAGTCTGTCTGCGACCATCCCGAGATGCGCGGGGTCGGCCGCGGCCAGCTCACCGGCCAGCCTGTTCAGTCCGTCCTCGATGTCGACCTCGGCGGACTCGACGAGCCCGTCCGTGGTCAGGGCGACGACCGTGCCGAGCCGCAGCCGGAGCGGGGTCATCGGGAACTCGGCCTGGGTGACGACGCCGAGCGGAGGTCCGCCGTCGGAGTCGGGGACCTCGGTGCTGCCGTCCGGGTGACGCAGCACCGGCGGATGGTGCCCGGCGCGTACGCACCACGCGGAGCCCTCCTCCATGTCGAGGTCGACATAGCAGCAGGTGACGAAGAGGTCGGTCTCCAGGTCCATGAGGAGCCGGTTGGCGCGCGAGACGACGACGTCGGGCGGGTGGCCCTCGACGGCATAGGCGCGAAGGGCCGTGCGCATCTGGCCCATGAGGGTCGCGGCCTGGGCGTTGTGGCCCTGGACGTCGCCGATGACGAGGGCGACGTGGTTCTCGGGCAGCGGGATCACGTCGTACCAGTCGCCGCCGACCTCCAGGCCCGCCGTGGTGGGCAGGTAGCGGGCGACGGCGACCGCGCCGGGGAGCCTGGGCAGCCGGCGGGGCAGCAGGGAGCGCTGGAGCGTGGTGACCAGTTCGTGTTCGGCGTCGAAGGAGCGGGCGCGGGTGAGTGCCTGGCCCGCGAGGCCCGCGGACGCGGTGAGCAGGGCGCGCTCGTCGGGGCCGAAGTCGTGCGGGGCGTCCCAGCCGATCAGACAGGCGCCGGCCATGTGTCCGCCGGCGGGCAGCGGCAGGATGGCGAGGCCGCCGGGGCCGACGTCGGCGAGCGCGGGTTCCAGCGGGGATCCGGCGGGCCAGACGGCCGGGCGTCCCTCACTGAGGGCCGCCGCGAGTGTCGGCATGGCGCGTACGGGCGCGTCGGGCCACTCCGAACGCCATTCGGAGCGCCACAGTTCCGGCCAGGCGGACGGTTCGGGCGGATCGAGGACGGTGACGACGAGGCGGTCGCCCTCCACCTCGGCGAGGGCGATCCGGTCGGCCCGCAGGGGCCGTCGCAGCGCGGCCACGACGGCCCGCCCCACGTCCCGGACGGTGCCCGCGGTGGCGAGGGCCGCGGCCAGCCGCTGTACGCGGGCCACGTCGCTGACGCCGGAACGGAGCTTCGAGGCGTCGGCGACCGTGCCGACCAGGCGGGCCGGGCGGCCGTCTCCTCCCGGCACCATGCGGCCGCGCAGCCGCAGCCACTTCGGTCGGCCGGAGGGCTGGGTGATGCGGAACTCCAGCTCGCGTTCCCCGATGGACATGTGGTCCGCCTCGACCACGGACATCAGTGTCGGCAGGTCCTCGGGGACGGTGAGGGCCAGCAGCGTCTCGACCTTGCCGTCGAACTCGGCCGGATCCAGGCCGAACAGCTCCAGCATCTCGTCGTCGACCTCGACGTGCCCGGTGTCCATGGCGAGGTCGAAGGCGCTGGCGGCCAGGGCACCGGGGGCCGTCCCCGAGCCGGGCGCCGGGCAGACGGCGGCCTCGGCGACGAGGGCCAGACACTCCCTGTCCTCGGTGTCGAAGCCGCCGGGGTGCTCGCTGACCGCGACCAGGCATCCGGCGCCCTTCAGCGGCAGCACGGCCAGCCAGAAATCCTGGGACGGCAGCCGACGGGCTTCGGCACAACGGCCGATCTCCTCCGGGCCGAGCCACAGCGGACGGCCCGTACGGTGCGCGTCCACCGTGGGGGAACTGCCGGTGAGGACATAGCTGTCGCGCAGCCCGTAGAGCGTCCTGGGCACGCCCGCGGACTCGGCCAGGTGCAGTTCGCCGCCCTTCTTCGTCGGCGAGTACACCGCGACGACGGTCGCCCCGGCGAAAACGAGCGCCTGTTCGAGCACGCGACGGAGCCGTTCGCGCGGATCGAGGTCCGGCGTGGGGGTCTTCAGGGAGATTTCGGCACGCAACGTCCGCGTTCCGCGTTCCGCAGCGCGCTCACTGACCACGTCCGTCATTACAGCGCTTCCGGAGCCCCCGCGCAGCCCCTGTGACCGTTCCGGCACCGGCGGGCCTGCGGTGGAGCCCGGAAGCCGTACGGGATGCCGCGCGTGGCGCTCGCCGTGCGGCGGGAGCCGCCAAGGGGGAGCCTTAGATCATGTCCGACCCTGCGTGCCGGACCGGCGGAGGCCGCTCGGCGCGGTGCGTCGCAAGCGCGAAGGGTCACCCGTCCGCGACGTGTACGCCGTATACACCGCGTACGCCGTGTATACGGGTGATCCGGCCACGCGGCGAGGGTGCGTGCCGGGCGCCGGCCGCCCGGCGGAAAGGGCCGGACACGACCTGGCCCCGGTAGCCATGGCGCGGCCCTGCGAGGAGGTGGTCGGCGTGTCCGACTGGCGGGGATCCGTACAGGCACCGGCCGGCCCTCCCACCCGGGTCGGGCGGCCGCTGCTCTCGCTGACGCTGGCCTCGCTGGTGGACGAGGTGCACGCCCACTCGGGTGCGGTGTACCTGCTGGCGAGCGGCGAACCCGTGCTGGAGATGGCGGTGATGGCCGGTATGCCCCGCGCGTTCGCGGCACCCTGGGAACGGGTGGGGCTCAACGCTCCCATCCCGGTGGCCGTGGCGGTGCGCGAACGGCGGCTGGTCTGGGTCAGCGGCGGGGAGGAGATGGCCCGCCGCTTTCCCCGGATCGCCATGGTCCTGCCGTATCCCTTCGCGCTCGCCGCCCTGCCGGTGGCGACCTCGCGGACCACGTACGGGGCCGTCTTCGTGACATGGCCCGGCTCTCACCCCCTGGAACTCGCCGAACGGGAGCGCGACCACCTCGTCGCGGCCTGCGACCGGCTCGCGCTGCGCCTGGAGCGGGCGGCGGCGGAGCACCGTACGGTCCGCCCGGAACCCGATCTGATCGCGCCGTCCCCCACACCGGCCCCCGGCACGCTCGGCAGCGTCGAGGCGGCGCGGATGGTGGCGCGGCTGCCGTACGGGCTGTGCGCGCTGGATCTGTACGGTCGGGTCAGTTACGCCAACCCCGCGACGGCCGAGATGCTCGGCATGCCCGTCAGCGCTCTCCTGGGCACCCAGCTGTGGGCGTCGGTGCCCTGGCTCAACGATCCCGTCTACGAGGACCGTTACCGCGCCGCGCTGATCAGCCAGCACGTCACGTCGTTCGTCGCGCTGCGGCCGCCCTGCGACTGGCTGTCGTTCCGCTTCTATCCCAGTACGACCGGGCTGAGCGTGCGCATCTCCCCGGCCAGGGCGGTCGCACAGATGAACCGCTCGGGGTCGCAGCGCGAGGACGCGCCCCGCCTGGTGACCATCTCCCATGTACTGAGCCTCGCCGGCGCGCTCACCCAGGCGGCGGGCGTGCAGGACGTGGTGCAGCTGGTCGCGGACGAGATCGCGCCCGCCGTCGGCAGCAGGGCCCTGATCCTTCTCGGTTCACGGGCCGGCCGGCTGCACGTACTCGGCCACCGCGGGTACCCGGACACGCACACCGCGGAACACCTCGACGGGCTGCCGCTGAGCGCGCGGTCCCCCTGCACCCACGCCCTGAACACCGGGGTGCCGGCCTTCTTCGACTCACGCGCGGAGGTGGAGCGCCTGTATCCGTCCCGGGAGGCGACGTCCGACGGGATGGCCGCGTGGGCGTACCTGCCGCTGATCGCATCCGGACGTCCGCTGGGCACCTGCGTCCTCGCCTACGCGGAGCCGCACGCCTTCCCGACCGACGAGCGGGCGGTGCTGACGAGTCTGAGCGGGCTCGTCGCGCAGGCGCTGGAACGGGCGCTGCTCTACGACACCAAACTCCAGCTGGCGCACGGTCTGCAGGCCGCGCTGCTGCCGCACACCCTGCCGTCGCTGCCCTCCGTCGAGGCGGCCGCACGCTATCTGCCGGCCACCCAGGGCATGGAGATCGGCGGCGACTTCTACGACCTGGTGCCCTCGCACGGTCTGGCCTCGGCGGTCATCGGCGACGTCCAGGGCCACAACGTGACCGCGGCGGCCCTGATGGGTCAGGTACGGACCGCCGTCCGCGCGTACACCACCGTCGGCCAGCCGCCGGAGGAGGTGATGCGCAGCACCAACCGGCTGCTGATCGACCTGGGCACCGACCTTTTCGCGAGCTGCCTCTATCTGCGCATGGACCCCGAGCGCGAGGTCGCGGTCATGGCGCGCGCGGGTCATCCGCCCCCGCTGCTGCGGCGGCCGGACGGACGCGTGCGGGTGCTCGACCTGGCCGGTGGGCCGCTGCTCGGGATCGACGCGGACGCCACGTACCAGACGACCGAGGTCCCCCTGCTGCCCGGTTCGCTTCTCGTCCTCTACACCGACGGGCTGATCGAGTCCCCCGGTGTGGACATCGAGGACGCCCTGGCCGACCTCGGGCGGCGCCTCGGCGAGGCCCCCGAGCAGCCGCTCGACGAGCTGGCCGACAGCCTGGTGCGGCAGAGCGGGGCGCTGACGCAGGCCCGGCTCGACGACGTGGCGCTGCTCCTGCTGCGGGCACGCGCGCACGCGTGACGGTGTGCCGGTCCCGGAGATGTCACGCGGCGGACACCGGCCCGACGTCACGTGACGCACACCGAATCGGCGTCACGCGGCACACCACCGCGCCGACGGCACGCGGCACACACCGCGCCGGCGGCACGCGGCGCGAACCGGGTCGGCGTCACGCCGTGCACACCGGCCGGGCGCCACACGGCACCCGCCGACCGGGCGGCCTGGCCGGGGACGCGGTGCGGTCCGGCCCTCCCGCCGGAGGGCCGGACCTCCCACCTCCGGCCGGGACGGATGCTCCACGGCCGGGTCAGTGGCTCTGCGTCAGCTCAGAGGTGTCACCCGTTGGAGCTCACCATTCCGGAACCGTCGTCCGCGCCGGTGCCGGACTGGTCGGCGCCCGCGGCACCCGACTGGTCACCGCCGGCCCCCGACTGGTCGCCCGCGCCCGACTGGTCACCGGCCGCCGGGTCGCTCGCCGCGGGGTCGCTGGGCTCGGCGCCGGCCGTGGCGCTCGCGTCGCCCGCGCCGCCGGCACCCGCGCCGTCACCCGTCCCGAGCGTCGCGCCGGTCGCCGTGAGCGCGGTCGTCACCGGCTGGAAGAACGTCTCGCCGCCGACCGTGCAGTCGCCGCTGCCGCCCGATGTCAGGCCTATCGCGCTGCCGTCCTGGGTGAAGAGCGAACCGCCGCTGTCGCCGGGCTCGGCGCACACGTCGGTCTGGATGAGTCCGGTGACCGTGCCCTCGGGATAGTTCACCGTGGCGTCGAGTCCGGTGACGTTGCCGTCGTTGAGTCCGGTGGTGCTGCCCATCCGGAAGACCTGCTGGCCCACGGCCGCGTCGGCGGCCTGGTTGATGGCGACGGTCTGACCGTTGCCGACGTTGACCACACTGTTGGCCTGTGTGTTCGGGTCGTCGTACTTGACGAGCGAGAAGTCGCCGTCACCGGGGAAGGTGGCCTGGTCGACGGTGGCGATCGGGGCACCGTCCTGCGCGTCCGACCACTGCTTGGCCGCGACTCCGCAGTGCCCCGCGGTCAGGAACGCGGGACTGCCGTCGCTCGCGGTGACGTTGAACCCCAGCGAACAGCGGGCTCCGCCGCCGAAGATGGCGTCGCCGCCGTCCACGAACGTCTTGAAGGTGCCCGCGGACTTCTTCACGGTGGCCATGCCGGAACCCAGCGAGTCGACGGTCGACGTCAGCTTGTTCCAGTTCGCACCTGTGACTGTACTGTCGGCGATGACCCGGAGTTCGTTGGTCCTGGGGTCGACGGACCAGGCGGTGCCGGGGATGGTGGCGTCGGTCCTCAGCGTCCGGGCGGCGGACTTGAGCGCGGCGAGGCTGTTGTCGACGCTGCGGGGAACGGCGCCGGCCTTCTTGACCGCGTCCACCACGTTGTTGTTGTCACCGACGACGTTGACGACGACCTGCTGCTTGGCGGCGTCGTAGTACGCGCCTCCGTAGGCCTCACCGAGCTGGGTGGCGAGGAGCGAGGCGAGGTCCGAGGCGTCCGCGGCCTTCAGCGTCTTGGGAGCGGCGTCCTTCGCGTCGGTCTGCGAGGCGTTGGCGTTGGGCAGCAGGAGCGCCGCCGCTCCGAGCGCCGCGACGCTTCCCGCGGCGATGGCGGCCTTGCGCTTGGGAATCCTTTTGTGACTCAACTCTTGACCTCCTGGGGACGGGGTCGATGCCACCGTCCGGCGACTGACTGGGGGGCGCCTGGATGCCTGTTGATACGTGTGAGTCGCGGGGGTTGTTCAACTCCTCCTAAGAAAGGCAGGAGTCAGCCCGGCGAAAGGCATGGATGACGAGGTGACCGCGTCGTTCCTCCGGCCGCCGGGGAACAATGCCCCGTATGACACTGAACCTTGCCGATGCCGACAAGATCCTCTCCGCTCACTTCGCTCCCTGGGTACTGGAGCTGGGCCTGTCGGTGACGGAGTTGGGAGAGGGCCGCGCGGTGCTGCGACTGCCCTGGTCCGCCCGGCTCGCCCGCGACGGCGGTTCGCTGTCGGGGCAGGCCCTGATGGCCGCCGCCGACACGGCGACCGTGATCGCGGTGTCGGCGGCGCGCGGCGCCTTCGTCCCGATGACGACCGTCCAGCAGTCCACCAGCTTCCAACGCGCGGTCACGGACGCGGACGTGCTGGTCGAGGCGGTCCTCACCAGGCTCGGCCGCCGCATGGCCTTCGCCGACATCACGATGACCGCCGACGGCTCCCGGGACGTCGCGGCGCGCGCGAGCACGGTCTACGCCCTGCTGGGCTGAACACCACCATCCGTGACGATCCTGTGACACTCCGTCGACGAACCGGACCGGAATCCTGGCTTCAGCGAATCTGCACATCGAATGCGCAGCCGCGTCACGGCGCGCGAGGGATCTGCACAGTCGTACGCCCCCACGCGCCGCCGGGAAGGGATTTTCCCTTGGGTCACCCGAGCGGCAAGGGTGGCGCCGAAACAATGCCGTGCAGCATGTGAAGAAGTGGCCGCAAAGACGTGCGCACGCCTGCACGGTTGAGCCGAAGCCCCGCTCAAGTTCCCAGGTGAGAGCCCTGGTTGATTGGATGCGTGCGCCGCGACCGTGCTTTGATCCGTGCACCGCGGAGGTCGCGGCACGCTTCCGGAGACGGGAGCCGCACGCTTCCGGAGACGGGAGCCGCACGGCTCCCGGAAACGGGGCTCGCACCCCCGCGGTGGCGGCCGTCATCTGTTCCCAGAGGGGGCCGCTCCCCCCTTATGAATATCCATACGAAGGGAAGTTCCCCCATGAACTCCACCCCCCAGGTTGCCACCGCCGAGATCTCGGACGCGGACCTCGACAACGTCTCCGGCGGCCTGTCGCTGAACGCCGTCGGCACCGTCACCGGCCTGGTCGACGGCGTTGCCCCGGTTTCCGGCATCGTGGGCACGGCCGTCGGCACCGTCGAGGGTGTGACCGGCCTGAACACCGCGCCGGTCACCGGCCTGGTCGCCGGTCTCTGACCGCGCCTCATCCCGCTGAGTCCCGGAACCACTCCCCCGGTTCCGGGGCTCTCGGATGCCGTAGATCTCTCCGACAGGTGAGGGAAGTCCCGTGCAGTTCCGCCAACAGGCCCTCGCCAAGCTGCAGTCGACCGAAGAGCTCGACCTGCCGGTGCGCTTCGCCCGCCCCCAGGGCTGGCTCGTCCTGTCCGTGACAGTGGTCGTCATGGCGGCCGCCTCGGTCTGGGCCGTGACGGGCACGGTGGCCTCGACGGTCGGCGCCCCCGCCGTCCTCACGCACGCGCAGGGCAGTTACGTCCTGCAGAGTCCCGTCGCCGGCCAGGTCACCGCGGTCCTCGCCGAGGAGGGCGAACGGCTCGCCGCCGACGCCCCGGTGCTGAGGGTCCGTACCGCGCGAGGCGCGACGTCCGTCGTCCGTACCGTCGCCGCGGGCCGCGTCACCGCGCTCGCCGCCACCATCGGGGCCATCATCTCCACCGGCGCGAACATCGCCGCGGTGGAGAAGGTCGCGCACGCCGGCGACCCGCTCTACGCGACGGTGTACGTGCCCGCCGAGAGCGCCTCCACCATCCCCGCGGACGCGGCCGTCGACCTCACCGTCCAGTCGGTGCCGACCCAGCGGTACGGGGTGCTGCGCGGCCGGGTGAAGTCGGTCGGCCGGAGTGTGCAGACCCAGCAGCAGATCACTTCCTACCTCGGCGACGGCCAGCTCGGCGAGCAGTTCACCAAGAAGGGCAGGCCGGTGGCCGTCCTGGTCTCCCTCGACCGTTCGTCCCACACGAAGAGCGGCCTCAAGTGGTCCTCGGCGGACGGTCCTGCGTACCCGCTGACCTCCATGACCCTGGCCACGGGTTCGATCCGCCTGGCCGATCAGCGTCCCGTCGATTGGCTGCTGCCGTGACCACCGCCCAGGACACCCGCGGCAGACGTCGCGCCGCGCCGCCGAAGCGCACGGTCCCCAGAAGCACACGCAAGACCGTCCGCACACCGACGGTGCTCCAGATGGAGGCCGTGGAGTGCGGCGCGGCCTCCCTCGCCATGGTGCTCGGCCACCACGGCCGGTACATCCCGCTGGAGGAACTCCGCATCGCCTGCGGCGTCTCCCGGGACGGCTCGCGCGCCAGCAACCTCCTGAAAGCGGCGCGCGGTTACGGCCTCACGGCCAAGGGCATGCAGATGGACACGGCCGCACTCGCCGAGGTCCGGGCGCCCGCGATCCTGTTCTGGGAGTTCAACCACTACGTCGTCTACGACGGCATGGGCCGCCGTTTCGGACGGCGCGGGGTGCACATCAACGACCCTGGCAAGGGCCGCCGTTTCGTGCCGATGGAGGACTTCGACACCAGCTTCACCGGCGTGGTGCTGGTCATGGAACCGGGCCCCGACTTCCGTGCGGGCGGCCGCCGGCCCGGGGTCCTCGGTGCCATGCCTGCCCGGCTGCGCGGGACGTCGGGCACGATGCCCGCGGCCGTACTGGCCAGCCTGCTGCTGGTCGCGGTCGGCGCCGCGGTGCCCGCTCTCAGCAGGACGTACATCGACACCTACCTGATCGGCGGTCAGACGTCGCTGCTCGGCGTGCTCTTCGCGTCGATGGGAGCCTGCGTCGCGCTGACCGTCCTGCTGACCTGGCTCCAGCAGGCGAACCTGCTGCACGGCCGGATCATCTCCTCGACGCTCAGCAGCGCACGCTTCCTGCGCCATCTGCTGCGGCTGCCGGTCACCTTCTTCTCCCAGCGCAGCCCGGCCGACCTGGTGCAGCGGCTGCAGTCCAACGACGCGGTGGCCGAGACCCTGGCCCGCGACCTCGCGGCGGCGGGCGTGGACGCGATCGTCGTGGTCCTCTACGCCGTCCTGCTCTACACCTACGATCCGCAGCTCACGGCCGTCGGTATCGGTGTCGCGCTGCTCAACGTGGTCGCGATGCGGGTGGTGATCCGGCTGCGCGCCACGCGTACGGCGAAACTGCGCGCGGACAGCGCCCGGCTCACCAACACCGCTTACACCGGGCTCCAGTTGATCGAGACCATGAAGGCGACCGGTGGCGAGGACGGGTACTTCCGCAAGTGGGCCGGGCAGCACGCCACCACCCTGGAGGAACAGCAGCGCCTCGGTGTGCCGAGCGCCTGGCTGGGGGTGGTCGCGCCGACGCTCGCCACCCTCAACAGCGCGCTGATCCTGTGGATCGGCGGCCTGCGGGCGATGGAGGGGCACATCTCGATCGGTCTGCTCGTGGCCTTCCAGGCGCTCGTCACCCGCTTCACCGCGCCGCTCACCCGGCTCAACGGCGTGGCGGGCCGCATCCAGGACTTCGCCGCCGACGTGGCACGCCTCAAGGACGTCGAGAACTTCCAGGCCGACCCGCTCTACGCCCGCTCGGGCACCGGCGACTCCACCCGCAGGCTGCACGGCCATGTCGAGCTGGAGAACATCACGTTCGGCTACAGCCCGCTCGACAAACCGCTGCTCACGGGCTTCTCCCTGACCGTGGGTCCGGGCCGGCAGGTGGCGCTGGTGGGCGGCTCGGGCAGCGGCAAGTCGACGGTCTCCCGGCTGATCTCGGGCCTGTACACCCCTTGGGAGGGCACGATCCGCATCGACGGACAGCGCCTCGAGGACATCCCGCGCGGCGCGCTCGCGGCCTCCGTCTCCTTCGTCGACCAGGACGTCTTCCTCTTCGAGGGCACGGTCCGCGACAACGTGGCGCTGTGGGACCCGTCGATCCCGGACGACGCCGTCGTCACGGCGTTGCAGGACGCGGCCCTGTACGACGTCGTGGTGCGCCGTCCCGGTGGCATCCACAGCCGGGTCGAGCAGGACGGCCGCAACTTCTCCGGTGGCCAGCGCCAACGGCTGGAGATCGCGCGGGCGTTGGTGCGCAGGCCCAGCATCCTGGTCCTCGACGAGGTGACCAGCGCGCTGGACGCCGAGACCGAGCAGACCGTCATCGACAACCTGCGCAAGCGCGGCTGCGCCTGCGTGGTGATCGCGCACCGGCTCAGCACCGTGCGCGACAGCGACGAGATCGTGGTGCTCCAGCACGGCACGATCGTGGAACGCGGGCGGCACGACGCCCTGGTGGCGGCCGGCGGTCCGTACGCCGAGCTGGTCAGGGAGCGATGAGATGACGACGGTTCACGAGGGCGACGTCGTCCTCGGCGCGCTCGGCACCATGGGTACACCGGTCGACTGCGCCGGACTCAACCGCCTCGAACTGGAAGGGCCGCAGGTGCTGTGGCTGGTCGCCGCGGGTGCGCTCGACCTGTTCGCGGTGGACGCCGCCCAGCAGGGCCACTGGCACCACCTCGGCCGCCTCGAAGCGGGCTCACTGCTGCTCGGCCCGGTCGCGGGTCCCCAGCACACCCTGGTGGGACGCCCGTTGCGGGACTGCGCGGTGCGCCGGATCGTGCTGCGCGAGCTGTACCAGCCGGTGCCCACCGAGACCTGGTCCTACGACGAGTACGGCAACCCCCAGCACGTGCCGCCGACTTCGAGCCCGCTGGAGTACGCACTCGCCCTCGGCGTCGGCCGCAGCCTCTCCATCCTCTTCCAGGCTCCCACGGCCACGGAGAACGCGGCCGCGCTCACCGACGACGACGTCTTCTGGATGCAGGTTCCGCCGGGAAGCGTGCAGTACGGCTCGCTGTACGGGGCGGAGGCGGCGGCGGACCTGCTGATGGACTCGGGTGTCTGGCAGGGCATGGTCGACCAGCAGTACCGGCTGCTGGCCACACTGGACCGCTGGATCGAGCAGTTGGAGGCCCGGCACGAGGACCGGACGGCGGCGGGCATCAAGGCGGGCGAGGCCGTCCGCGCCCAGGCCGACCGGACCCTGCTGGCGTCCATCGGCACTCCCTCGAAGCGTCCTACGCCGGCCGACACCGACGCCACCTACGCGGCCTGCGCGCTGGTCGCCCGCGCGTCCGGGATCGCGCTCGCCGAGCCGGCGCAGAGCGGCACGGAGAGCGACCGGCTCGACCCGGTGGAGCGGATCGCGC
This sequence comes from Streptomyces fagopyri, assembly GCF_009498275.1. NCBI lineage: Bacteria > Bacillati > Actinomycetota > Actinomycetes > Kitasatosporales > Streptomycetaceae > Streptomyces > Streptomyces fagopyri. The sequence goes on from NZ_CP045643.1 coordinate 1,202,223, forward strand.
TGGCCTCCCGCGTCCGCAGCCGCGCGGTGCGCCTGGACGGGCACTGGTGGCGGGACGACATCGGTCCGCTGGTGGGCCGGCGTGCGGTGTCGGGCAGCCCGGTGGCACTGCTGTGGCGGCGCGGCGGCTACGTGGCCGTACAGCCGTCGTCCGGGCGGGAGACACCGGTCGAGAAGGCCAACGCGGCCGAGTTCGAGGCGCGGGCGGTGATGTTCTACCGGCCGCTGCCCGAGCGCCGGCTGAGCCCGTTGCGACTGGCGCGGTTCTGCCTCCAGGGCACGGGCGGCGATCTGCGCAACCTCGCGGTCAGCGCTCTCGTCACCGTCGCGATCGGCGCCCTGGTTCCGATCGCCACCGGCAAGGTGCTCGGCGAGTACGTGCCGAAGGCCCAGCACGGACTCATCGTTCAGGTCTGCCTGGCGATCATGATCACCAGCGTGGTGTCGGCGGCGTTCATGCTGCTGCAGAACCTCACCCTGCTGCGCATGGAGGGCAGGATCGAGGCGACGCTCCAACCGGCGGTGTGGGACCGGCTGTTGCGGCTGCCGACGACGTTCTTCACGTCCCGCTCGACCGGTGAACTGGCCAGTGCGGCCATGGGCATCAGCGCGATCCGCCGCCTCCTCGCGGGCGTCGGCCCCACGCTCGCGCAGGCCGGCACGGTCGGCGCGATGAACCTGGGGCTGCTGCTCTGGTACAGCGTGCCCATGGCGCTGGCCGCGGTCGTCATGCTCGTCGTCATCGCCGCCGTGTTCCTGGGGCTCGGCCTGTGGCAGGTGCGATGGCAGCGCCGGCTGGTCGTGCTCGGCAACAAGCTGAACAACCAGGCGTTCCAGACCCTGCGCGGACTGCCCAAACTGCGGGTCGCGGCGGCGGAGAACTACGCGTACGCCGCCTGGGCGGGCGAGTTCGCGCGCAGCCGTGAACTCCAGCGGAAGGTCGGTCGCATCAAGAACCTCACCACGGTGCTCGGAGCGGTCTATCTGCCGCTCTGCTCCCTGCTGATGTTCATGCTGCTGGCCGGCCCGGCGAGCGGTTCGCTGTCGGCGGCGGACTTCCTCACCTTCAACACCTCGGTGACCATGCTGCTGACCTCGGTCACCCAGCTGACCGGCGCCTTCGTCTCGGCGGCGGCCGCGCTGCCGATGTTCGAGGAGATCAGGCCGGTGCTCGACGCCACCCCGGAGGTCCGGGTGGCGAGCACGCGCCCCGGCGTGCTGTCCGGGTCCGTCGAGGCCCGGGGGCTCTCCTTCCGGTACGCCGAGGACGGCCCGCTCGTCCTCGACGACGTGTCGTTCGACATCCGGGCGGGTGAGTTCGTGGCGATCGTCGGGCCCAGCGGCTGCGGCAAGTCCACTCTGCTGAGGCTGCTGATCGGCTTCGACAAGCCGGTCTCGGGCAGTGTGCTGTACGACGGTCAGGACCTGGCGGCCCTCGACCGGTCCGCCGTACGCCGTCAGTGCGGTGTCGTGCTCCAGCACGCGCAGCCGTTCACCGGTTCCGTCCTCGACTGCATCTGCGGCACCGAGCCGTACACGCCCGAGGAGGCGATGGCGGCGGCCGAGATGGCGGGCCTGGCCGAGGACATCAGGCGGATGCCGATGGGGCTGCACACGATCGTCTCCGGCAGCGGCGCGGTCTCGGGCGGCCAGCGACAGCGCCTGATGATCGCCCAGGCGCTGATCCGCCGCCCGCGCATCCTCTTCTTCGACGAGGCCACCAGCGCCCTGGACAACGAGACCCAGCGCACGGTCATCGAGAGCACCCGCGCGCTCAACGCCACCCGGGTCGTGATCGCGCACCGGCTGTCCACGGTCATGGACGCGGACCGTGTGATCGTGATGGAGGACGGCCGGGTCGCCGAGCAGGGGCCTCCGGCGCGGCTGCTCGCGGACAGGGACGGGCGGCTGCACGAGCTGGTGCGGCGGCAGTTGGCGTGAGGGGTCAGTCGATCCCCGGTACCCGGGCGCCGGAGGGGACACCGGCGTCGAGGTAGGCGCGGTAGATCTCCGGCCAGGGCGCTCCGGCACCGGCGTGCGGACCCGGGGAGTGTCCACCGCGGGCCTTCGTGTCGAGGGCGGCGAGGCACACCTCCCAGCCTGCGCCGTTGCGGGCGGCGGTGTCCTCGGCGGCCAGCACGTCGGTGAGCGTCAGGTGCGTGCGCTTCTCGTCGAGGGCTTCCAGGTCGAAGCGCAGCTCGTCACCGCCCCAGTCGAAGGAGAGGTGCCGGGGCGGGTCGACGGCGAGGACGCGGCCCGTGGAGTCGGAGGTGTTCGGGTCGCCGCTGAACCTGATGGTGCCACCGGGGCGCAGCTCGATCTCCGCGCGGGACGGGAACCAGCCGGCCAGTTCCTCCGGGTCGGTCACGAACTGCCAGACGCGGGCGATCGGGTGGTCGTAGGTACGGCTGAAGCGGACGGCGGGGCGGCCGTCGTCGAGGGTGAGGTACGTGCCGGTGAGGGCGGTGCGTTCGGCCGACATGGTGGCTCAGTCCTTCGTGGAGGGGGTTTCGGGCTCGTCCGACGACTCCCCGGCCGCCTCGTCCAGACGGCGTCCGAGCCTGTCGAGGCTGTCGTTCCACAGCGTGCGGTAGGGGGCGAGCCAGGCGTCGAGCGCGGCGATCGGGGCCGGATCCAGCGCGTAGACGCGGCGCTGCGCGTCCTGGCTGACCCGGACCAGGCCCGCGTCCCGCAGCACCCGCAGGTGCTTCGAGGTGCTCGGCTGGCTCAGTCCGCAGGCCGCCACGATCTCTCCGACGGGGCGCGGGCCTTCCCGCAGCAGACCGACGATCGCGCGGCGGTGCGCGTCGGCGAGGGCGGTCCAGGGAGTGACGTCGGGCATGCGTTTCAATATGCCGCTTCGGTTATATGCCGGTCAAGGCATACACGGATCCCACCCCGGGACTCACGGTGTGACGGGTACCTCACCCGACACCCATAGCGAAACGTTGCCGTTTCGCAGACGGTGCCTTACCGTCGATGTGTACGAAACAGTTTCGTTTATGTCTCCGTCACCCCGAACGACTTTCCCTGGAGTGGTTCTCCCATGTCCCAGACCCTGACCGAAGGTGCCCGCAAGGGTTCCGTGGACTCACCGTCCGCGCCGTCGCCGAGGCGGTGGTGGATCCTCGCGATCATCGGCATCGCGCAGCTGATGGTGGTCCTCGACGCCACCATCGTGAACATCGCCCTGCCGTCCGCACAGGCGGGCCTCGGCTTCTCCGACGGCAACCGGCAGTGGATCGTCACGGCGTACTCACTGGCCTTCGCGTCCCTGCTGCTGCTCGGCGGACGCATCGCCGACCTCTTCGGGCGCAAGCCCGCCTTCCTGATCGGCGTCGCCGGATTCGCCGGCGCCTCCGTGCTCGGCGGCACCTCCACCAGCTTCGGCATGCTGGTCACCGCGCGCGCCCTCCAGGGTGTGTTCGGCGCACTGCTCGCCCCCGCCGCGCTCTCCCTGCTGAACACGACGTTCACCGACGCGAAGGAACGCGCCAAGGCCTTCAGCGTCTACGGCGCGATCGCCGGTGCCGGTGGCGCGGTCGGTCTGCTGCTCGGCGGTGTGCTGACCGACGCGCTCGACTGGCGCTGGACGCTGTTCGTCAACCTCGTCTTCGCGCTCGTCGCCTTCGCCGGCGGCTGGGTCCTGCTGAGCGCTCACCGGGACGCCGCGAACTCCAGGCTCGACCTGCCGGGGACGCTGCTCGTCTCCTCCGGCCTCTTCGCCCTGGTCTACGGATTCTCCAACGCCGAGACACACGACTGGAGTTCGCCGCTCACCTGGGGCTTCCTGGCCGCCGGTGGCGTCCTGCTCAGCGCTTTCGCCCGGTGGCAGACCCGCGCGGAGCACCCCCTGCTGCCGATGCGCGTCCTGCTCGACCGCGACCGCGCCGCCTCCTTCGTCACCGTGCTGATCACCGGTGCGGGCATGTTCGGTGTCTTCCTCTTCCTCACCTACTACCTCCAGCTGAACCTGGGCTTCAGCCCGACCAGGACCGGTGTCGCCTTCCTGCCGATGATGGCGGCCCTGATGATCATGGCTCAGGTGTCCACCACCGTCCTGGTGCCCCGCATCGGCCCGAAGATCATCATCCCGGCGGGCTTCGCCATCGCCGTCGCCGGAATGGCCTGGCTGACCGGCATCGGGGTCGGCTCGGACTTCTCCACCGCCGTGCTGCCCCAGCTGCTCCTGATCGGCTCGGGCCTCGGCATCGTGATGCCGCCCGCCATGTCGCTGGCCACCAGCGGGATCGCGGCCGAGGACGCGGGTGTCGCCTCCGCGACGGTCAACACGATGCAGCAGGTGGGCGGTTCGATCGGTACCGCGCTGCTGAACACGCTCGCCGCGAGCGCCGCGACCAGCTACCTGGCCGGCAAGGACGCCACGGACAAGCTGGTCAGGGCGCAGTCGACGATCGAGAGCTACACCACCGCCTTCTGGTGGTCGGCGGGCTTCTTCGCCGCGGGCGCGGTCATCGCCTTCCTGCTCTACCGCCCCGGCGCCCAGCGGCAGGACCCGGACGCCGTGCGCGCCGTCCACATGTAGGACCCGTGTGATCACCCCGGAACCGAGGGGCCGCCGTCCGCAGGGGGACGGCGGCCCCTCCTCCCGTTCCGCCGGCCGCCGGCCGGGACGGCCCGCCCGCTCTGCCCGGCGTTCGTGATCCGCTCCGCCGCGGGCCGGTACACGACGAGCGCGTGCCGCTCCTTCTCCAGCCTCAACCCCGTTGGGGCGGGGATGACTTCACCGTCGTACGCGAGCGTCCGCGTGCCACCGAGCCCCTCCAGCCCGACCCGGGGCACCGCCTCGGCGCGGTACACACGCGAGCGCCCGAGGGTGCCAGCGAGGGCGGAGACCACCAGCCGGGTGCGGGCGAGGCGGTGGGCACCGTCGATCAGTCGCAGATCGAGGAGTCCGTCGTCCAGGCGGGGCCGGAAGACCGGCGCGAAACCCTCCGGCTCATAGCGCCCGTTGCCCGCGAAGAGCAGCCACAGACGTCGGTCACGGCCGTTGACGCGCAGTTCGACGGGGGTCGCGGTGCGCAGGACCCGTACCAGGGCGATGGCCGCGGCGGTCCGCTTGCCCCAGTGATCCTCCAAGCCCTCGCGGATCCGGACGAGTTCGGGGTACAGGCCGATGCTGAAGGTGTTGAGGAACCGTACCTCGCGACCGGCTCCCGGCCTCGCCACGCCCAGGTCCACCCTCACCGCCTCACCGCGGCCGACCGCGCCGGCGGTGTCCTCGAAGCCTGGTACGCCCACGTCCTGGGCGAAGTGGTTGAGAGTGCCGCCGGGGAACACGGCCAGCGCCAGCCCGCGTTCGGCGGCCACCCGTGCGGCGGCGTTGACACTGCCGTCACCCCCGCACACCCCGAGCGCGCCGCCCGACTCCGTGGCTCTCGTGACCGCACGGTCGAGCAGCGCGGCGAAGTCGTCGTCCGGGCCGCGCTCGATCAGTTCGGCGGCGGGCAGCAGCTCGCGGAGCCGCTCGACCGGCGACGACTTCCCGGGATCGGCCGGCCCCGCCCCGCGGTTGACGAGGACCACGAGTCCCGTGCCGCGGGGCAGCGCCGGGGCGGACACCGAGGGACGTTCGGGCTCCGGGAGCGCGGGACGCGGTGGCCACCAGCGGGTGGTGAGGGCGGCCGCCCCGACTCCGATCGCCACGCCGGCCAGCACGTCACCGGGGTAGTGCACCCCCACGTACACCCGCGAGAAGGCGACCGCCGCGGCGAAGGGCGCGACCAGCGCGCCGTGTCCGGCCGACTCCAGCGCGACCGCGGTGGCGAAGGCCGCGGCCGAGGCGGAGTGCCCGGAGGGGAAGGAGGTGGTGTGCGGCTGGCGGGTCAGGCGCCTGATCGGCGGGACGAGGTCCAGCAGCGGGCGGGGCCTGCGGGTGCTCCACTTGGCCACGGTGTTGACGCTCAGCGAGGCCAGCGCGAGCGAGCCCAGACCCCGCAGCGCCGCCCGCCGTCCGGTGACACCGCCCGCGAGCGCGAGGCCGGCCGCCGCGCCGAGCCACAGCCGTCCGTGGTCGGCGCAGTGGCTCAGGCGTCTCAGCGCCGGATCCGCGCCGGGCAGCCGCGTCGCCGCCACACGCCGGAACAGCCGTCGGTCCGTCTCACCCAGAACACTCATGATCCAGGGCTACGGTATCGGGCCGGACCCGGCATCCCCGAAGACTCGTACCGGTGACCCCACTGCTCCGCGCGGCGCCTCCCGCGCGGGCGGCGCCGGCCGGACCCGGTGCGCGGGGCGGCCTCATCCACCGCTCAGGGCCGGGGCGCCGTCCGCGCGGCTTCCACCACCCGAAGTGCCGCCTCCGTGGACCGAGTACCGTACGGGAAAGCCGACTTGAGTCCTTCCGGGCGGACCCGGAACATGCCGAGGGCCGACCGGAGGCCCCACTCCGCCCGGCCGACCCTCGGTGCGAGATCGCGCTGCGCTCCGCGACGGGGCTCGCACTCCCCAGCTACGCGCCCCGATCGATGCTCACGAAAAGCGCGCGATCCCGGTCTCTCAGAACGTGAAGACGGTCGTCCCGTAGGAGTTCTTCACGCACTCGTTCGCGAAGGTCCGTTCGTACGCGACCCGCTTGCCCTGCCAGACACCCGCGACCGTCACGACCACGGGATCGAACTGCTTCGTGCACAAGGCGCCGCCTCTGACCGACAGGGCGTCGAAGTCGCCTCCGGCTCCCCGGAGTTCGGCGCAGGCCTGGACGGCGGCGGGATGGGTGCCGGAGGCGGTCGGCGCGCAGTTCAGCGTGACCGCGCGTTCCGGTGTGGCGGTGTCGGCGCTCTGTCCGTGCCCCGTGGTGAGCACCAGGGCCGAGGGGGCGTACAGCCCGGCGGGGGCGAGGGCGGGGGCGTGGGCCGGGGTGGCGAGGGCGGACCCTCCGAGGGGCCCGCAGACGGCGGTGGCCGCGAGGGTGAGAGTCGCTGCCCAGCGCGCGGTGTTCGGCATTGTGTGCATCCTTCCGCTCGGTTGAATGCGGCACCGGCTCGGTGTGTGTCGGTGCGGCGAGCGCGAGTCTGCCGAGTCCACACCGGAAACACACATCGACCCCACACGTTTCGGTAACTTTGAGTATTGAATCACTGGCGCGAAGTAACGAAGCTCGAACGTTCGAGCCCCACAACGGCACGGCCGTTGATCGCCCGGGGCACCTTCCTGGCCGGATTCACCCGGCTCCGCAATAGGCCTGAAACATTCCGCTCAGCGCTCCGCAGGGCCCCGCCCCGCCCTCTTCAGCCCACGGCGGACACCGCCCCGCATCCCTTGCGCATCCATCACGCCGGAGTAATCGTCATTACATGATTACCGCAGAGCAACGCGAGCAGGTGCGCGGCTGGTTCGCCGGCCGCCTTCCCGACGATCTCTTCGAGAGCCTGACCGACGTGACCGTCGACCGCGAGGAGATCACCGTCGTCGGCCGCGTCCCGGAGCCAAGGCTCGCCGAGGGCGCCTCCGGCGCCGAGCGGGAGGCGGCCGTCAAAGCACGTGTCCAGGAGTTCCGTGAGCGCACCCGCGACGACCGGGTCGCGGTCGCGCGCGAGGCGGAGCACCGCTTCCGCAGGAAGGTGTCCTGGGGCGTGGAGTGCGGGGGCGAAAGCGCGCTGTTCACCCACGTCGCCGCACCCGTCATGACCCGGCTGCGCCAGCCCGAGCGCCAGGTGCTCGACACCCTCATCGCGGGCGGCGTGGCCCGCAGCCGCAGCGACGCGCTCGCCTGGTGCGTCCGCCTCGTCCAGCGCCACACCGACGACTGGCTGACGGAACTGCGCGACTCGCTCGAACACGTCGAGCGGGTCCGGGCCCAGGGACCGGACGCCGGCCCCAGGGACGCCGCGGCCGCCGGCACCGAAGCGGCACAGGAAGGGAGCCCTCAGGAGCGGGAGGAGTGAACGGGGGGTGACGCCGTAGCGACGGACCGCTCACCACTGTGGAGGAATCGTCCCGCGGCGGCCCGGAAGGTGGATGATCCGTCCTCTGGTGTCCGTGTTCCGCGACACCTTAACGTCGGCACACCCCACGAGGACGGCCTCCGCTCACGCCGCACACCCCAGCGGCGACAACCGGCCATCCCTCCCCCGGCGCCACCACGCGCTCCTCCGCCCGTCCGGGTACAGGTACTTCGCAGGAGCACTCTTGTCCGACAACTCTCCGACCGCCTCTCCGTCCGCCTCTCCGTCCCTCACCGAGGTCGAGACCTACGGTGTCGAACGGATCCCCGACGCGGACCGCAGCGCGTCCCCGCTCGACCTGTTCCGGGTCGCCTTCGGCGGCGCGAACACCTTCTCCACCTGTGTCCTCGGGGCCTTCCCCATCCTCTTCGGACTCTCCTTCTGGCAGGGGCTCGCGGCCACGCTCCTCGGCGTGGTGGTGGGCGCGCTGATCCTCTGCCCGATGGCGGTGTTCGGCCCGGTCAACGGCACGAACAACGCCGTAGCCTCGTCCGCGCACCTCGGGGTGCACGGCCGTGTGGTCGGCTCCTTCCTCTCCTTGCTCACCGCCATCGCCTTCTTCTCGATCTCGGTGTGGAGCTCCGGCGACGCCCTGGTCGGCGGCGCGCACCGGCTCTTCGGCCTGGAGCGCAGCAATCTGTCGTACGTCGTCGCGTACGCGCTGTTCGCCGGGCTGGTGCTCGCCGTGTGCGTCTACGGCTTCCGGTTCATGCTCTTCGTCAACAAGATCGCGGTGACCTCGGCGACGGTGCTCTTCCTGCTCGGCGCGGTCGCCTTCGCCGGTGACTTCGACCCCTCGTACGCGGGCGTCTTCACCGCCTCGGCGGACGCGGCCACCCAGTCGCTGTTCTGGCCGTCCTTCATCGGTTCGGCGCTGATCGTGCTGTCGAACCCGGTGTCCTTCGGCGCGTTCCTCGGCGACTGGGCGCGTTACATCCCGGCCGACGCGCCGCGCCGCAGGGTCGTCGGCGCCGCGTTCCTGTCGCAGATCGCGACCCTGCTGCCGTTCGTCTTCGGCCTCGCCACCGCGAGCATCATCGCGACGAAGGCTCCGAAGTACGTCGACCCGGGCGCCCCCGACTTCGTCGGCGGGCTGCTGGCCATCTCCCCGAGCTGGTTCTTCCTGCCGGTGTGTCTGCTCGCGCTGATCGGCGGCATGTCGACGGGCACGACCTCGCTGTACGGGACCGGGCTCGACTTCTCGTCGGTGTTCCCGCGGCTGTCGCGGGTCCAGGCGACCCTGGTGGTGGGGGTGCTGTCCATCGCCTTCATCTTCATCGGCCGCTTCGGTCTGAACCTCGTCCAGTCCATCTCCACGTTCGCCACGATGATCATCACCTGCACCACCCCGTGGATGGTCGTGATGATGCTGGGCTTCTACACCCGGCGCGGCTGGTACGACCCCGACGCGTTGCAGGTCTTCAACCGCCGCCAGCGCGGCGGCCGTTACTGGTTCTCCCACGGGTGGAACTGGCGGGGCATGACGTCGTGGTGGGTGGCCGCGGTGATCGGTGTGCTGTTCACCGACATCCCGGGGCAGTTCGTCGGACCGCTGGGCGACCTGGCGGGCGGCGTCGACATCAGTCTGCCGCTGTCGCTGGCCGTCGCCGCGGTGCTGTTCCTGACGCTGCTGCGGGTCTTCCCCGAGCCCCGGGCCGTGTACGGGCCGCGGGGCGCGCGACTGGCCCGTACGGTCGACGTCCCGGTCCCGGCCATCACCGGGCCCGGCGCGGAGACGGACGGCTCACGGCCGGACGGCTCGACGCCGGTCCTCGCCGCCGAGGGCAGCTGATGGACTCCTGGATCGATCTGTCCGTGCCCGTGGTCACCGGGATGCCCGTCTATCCCGGTGACCCGCGGGTCGAGGTGACCAGGGCGCTGACGGTCGCCGAGCACGGTGTCAACGTCCTGCGGCTGCACATGGGTTCGCAGTCGGGGACGCACGTGGACGCGCCGTACCACGTGGACGAGTCGTGGCCCGCGCTGGACGATCTGCCGCTGGAACGGTTCGCGGGTGCGGCCGTGGTGGCCGACGTCCGGGGTCTGGCGGCACGCGAGCCGATCACCCCGGACCACCTCGCGCCGGCGCTCGGTCTCCTCGGGCCGGGACCGGCCGGGATCCTGCTGCTGGCCACCGGGTGGTCGGCGCACTGGGGCACGGACCACTACGCGGCGCACCCCTGGCTCACGCCGGAGTCCGCCCAGGCCCTCGTCACCGCGGGCGTGCGCACCGTGGCCGTCGACGCCCTGAGCGTGGACCCCACGGGCGGGGCGGAGCTGCCCGCGCACCGTGTGCTGTGCGGCGCGGGTGGGGTCATCGCCGAGAACCTGACCGGACTCGACCGGCTCGCCGAGGCGCAGGCGGCGGGCCGGCCGGTCGAGGTCTTCCTGTTTCCGCTGCGCCTGCCGGGAGCGGACGGCGCACCGGTCCGGGCCGCGGCCCGCGTCGGTGACCCGGTCCAGGGGACCCGGCCGGGGGGCGGTTCACCTCAGCTACCGGGCTGACGGGTCTGAGCGGCGGGACCCGGCTCAGGGCCTGATCGTGCGGGCGATGTCCAGGGTGAGCCGTTGCCAGGCGTCGCGCGGGTCGCGGTCCGTCAGTTCGCGGATGCGGCGCAGGCGGTAGCGCAGGGACTGGGCGTGGAGATGGAGTTCGCGTGCGGCGGCGTTCGCCGAACCCGTGTCGAGGTACGCGGTGAGCGCCGCCAGCAGGTGTCCCTGCCCCGGATCGGTGAGCGGCCCGAGCACCAGGCGGGCGATGGTGTCGGGGGGCGCGGCCGGGTGGCCGCCGAGCAGCGCGAGGACATGGGCGTCGGCGTCGGTGAGGAGGCGGCCTCCCCGGTAGGCGTGGCCGGGTGCCGTGTCGAGGGCGTCGGCCGCCAGCCGGTGGGCGACGGCGATCCGGTCCGGGCTCTCCGCCGTGATCGCGCAGCCGCGCAGGTCCAGTGCGCGCAGCGCCGTCCCGGCCCTCGCGGCGGCAGCGGCGGGCAGCAGCAGGACGGCGCGGTGACCCCGTACGGTCGTCGGCGAGGTGACGTCGGGGGCGCCGGTGGTGCCGAGCGCGTCCAGCAGGGCCGTCACCACGTCGTGGGTCATGTCGGGGCGGTCCGGGCCCGCCGGCTCCGCCACCAGCAGGCACGCGGGGCCGGGGAGCTGGACGCCCAGCCGGGCCGCGCGGTCGGTCAGCGCGCCCGCCGTGGCGTGCCGCCCCGCGATCAGGTCGTCCAGGAGCAGTCGCAGCGCCCGGTCACGGTCCGCGGTGAGGTCCTCGCTGGTGGCGGCGTACGCGGTGGCCATCTCCTCGGAGAGGGTGTCGAGCGCGGTCAGCAGCATCCTGGTGAGCGCCAGGGCGTCCGTCGCGGTCAGCCCTGGCGCGCGGGCGGCGATCTCGTCGGTGAGGACCGTCGCCGCGACCCGGTAGGCGCGCAGCACCGCCCGCACGGGGCGCCCGTCGGCCGCGCGGGCCGCCGCGATGCCCCGGAAGCGCCGCAGGTCCGACGGTCCGAGGCCGGCGTCGGTGGCCCACAGGTGGAGCAGCCGCTCCAGCCCCCAGGCCGCGATGGCCCGTACTTCCGGCAGCCGGCTGTCGTCGAGGGCGGCGTAGGCCGGGACCTGTTCGTGCACGGCGGCGACGACCGCCTCCACGACACGCGGGTCGGCGACCATCTCCTGCCGGACACGTTCCCTGACGTCCACGGGCCTCTTTGTCACCTGGTGATGATCTCAGCCGCGCGATGTGCGCACCATGGTGGACGGGCCTTGTCACACTCGCCAGGATCGACGGCGTACAGCGCGATCTCAGGGACGAGAGGCGGGACGTACGGATGGCGAAGCACTGGGCCGATTTCCAGTACGAGATCTATCTGAACGGAATGACGGGCGCCGTGCCGCGGCTGCCCACCGATCTGACCCGGCTGGAGGAGCTCACCGAGCAGCGGCTCGGCCCCGGTCCGGTCGGCTATGTGGCGGGCAGCGCGGGCAACGGCAGCACCGCGCGGGCGAACCGGGCGGCCCTCGACCGCCGCCGGATCGTGCCGCGCATGCTGCGGGACGTGCACGAACGCGACCTGTCCGTCGAGGTGCTGGGGCGCGCGCTGCCCGCGCCGCTGGCGCTCGCGCCGGTGGGCGTGCTCTCGATCATGCATCCGGACGCGGAGTCCGCCGCCGCGCGGGCCGCCGCCGCACAGGGTGTCCCGTACATCCTGTCGTCGGCGTCCAGTACGCCGATGGAACAGGTCGCCGAGACGATGGGCGACGCGGAGCGCTGGTTCCAGCTGTACTGGGCGAAGGACCGCGAGGTCACCCGGAGCTTCCTGGACCGGGCGAAGGCCGCCGGATACACGGCCCTGTTCGTCACGCTGGACACTCCGTTGCTGGCCTGGCGTCCGCGCGACCTCGACCAGGCGTATCTGCCGTTCCTGCACGGCGTCGGCACCGCGAACCACTTCTCCGACCCGGCGTTCCAGGCGGGCCTCGCCAAGCCGGTGCACGAGGACCCGAACGCGGCGGTGATGCACTTCGTGGGGATGTTCGCCGACCCCGCGAAGACCTGGCCGGACCTGGCCTTCCTGCGGGAGAACTGGGACGGTCCCATCGTCCTCAAGGGCATCCTGCACCCCGACGACGCCCGGCGCGCGGCCGACGCGGGAATGGACGGCGTGGTGGTCTCCAACCACGGTGGCCGGCAGGTGGCGGGTTCGGTGGGGGCCGCGGACGCGCTGCCCCGGGTGGTCGAGGCGGTCGGTGACCGGCTGACCGTCCTGTTCGACAGCGGCATCCGCACCGGTGACGACATCTTCAAGGCGCTCGCCCTCGGCGCGCGGGCCGTCCTCGTCGGACGGCCGTACGCCTACGGGCTCGGTCTCGACGGGCAGGCGGGTGTCGAGCACGTGATCCGCTGTCTGCTCGCGGAGTTCGACCTCACCCTCGCCCTGTCCGGACACTCTCGCCCCGCCGGTCTCGGCGCCGACGACCTGATCGAGGAAACACTGTGAAGAACGTACTCGCCGTGGTCTCGGCGCATGTGGGCGGTCGCGCCGCCGGAGCCGCGCTCGCCGGCGTGTTCCCCGGAGAGGCCCGGGTCACCGTCGTCGAGACGACCGACGAGGACCCCGGCGCGCTGCGCGAGGCCCACGTCGTCATCACCGGCCTCGCCCCCGTGACCGCCGAGCATCTCGCCGCCGCGCCGGACCTCGAACTGGTGCAGTGCGCCAGCCACGGCTTCGACTACGTGGACCTGGACGCCGCACGCGCCAAGGGGGTACCGGTGTGCAACATCGGCTCCAGCGGCGCCGAGAAGCAGAACGTGGCCGAGCAGACCTTCGCCCTCATGCTCGCCCTCGCGAAGCAGTTGATCCCGGCGCACACCGCGCTGGTCGACGCCGACTGGGCGCTGCCGAGGCTGCAACGGTCCATCACCGAGCTGTCCGGCAAGACCCTCGGCATCGTCGGGCTCGGTCACATCGGCGAGGAGGTCGCCCGCCGCGCGGTCGCGTTCGACATGTCGATCGTGTACGCCGGTCCGCAGTCCGTCGGCGCGGAGGCGGAGGCCCGGCTGGGTGGCGCCCGCCATGTCGAACTCGACGACCTGCTGCGGATATCGGACTACGTCACGCTGCACGCGCCGCTCACCGATACGACCCGTCATCTGCTGAACGCCGAACGCCTCGCGCTCCTGAAGCCCACCGCGTTCGTCGTCAACACCTCGCGGGGCGCCCTGATCGACCAGGACGCCCTCGCGGACGCGCTCGACGCGGGTGCCCTGGCCGGCGCGGGTCTCGACGTCTTCGACCCCGAACCGCCCACGGCGGCCCTGCGGTTGCTCAAGGCCCCGAACGTGGTGCTCTCGCCGCACGTCGCGGGCGTCACGCGCGAGACCCTGGTACGGATCGCGCTGGCCGCGGTCCAGAACGCCGCCGACTTCGTGGCGGGCAAGCCGCCCCGGGACGTGGTGTCGTAGGCGGCCCGGACCGTTCCCACGACGCGGCGCCGCACGCGACCCGGGCCATTCCCACGACGCGGCGCCGCACGCGGCTCGGACCGTTCCCGCGACCCGACCCGTCCTCACGACGCGGCCCGTTCCCGCGACCTGGCCCGCCGTCGCGACGCGACCCGTTCCCGAGACACCGCCCGCCCGACGGGCCGGTTCTCCCCGACGGGCGATCACCTCGCGCGGGCCCAGCACCTCAGGTGGGGGCCACCATGGCGGGCGGGCCGAGCACGTCGGACGGGTCCGTCCAGCCGGGTGGGCCCAGCGCCTCGGGCGACCCGACGACGACATGTGGGCCCATGATGCCGGCCGGGCCGACCGAGCCGGGCGGGGCGAGCACGTAGGCCGAACCGGCCCCTCGCCTTGCGGTGGGTCGCGGCCCCCCGGCGGCTCGTGCCCGCCGGGGGACCGCGACCGTCAGAGGACCGGCTCGGCCGCCACCGTGGGAAGTCGCGCGGGCGGTGGGGTCACGGCATCGGAGTTCGTCCGGTCGTCGGCGCCCCAGCGGGGTTCCCCAGGTGCGTCCGGCGAGGTCGCCCCCGGGGCGTCGGGTCCGGCCGCCCGCTGCTCGCCGGACGAGTCGCCCGGCTGTCGGCCCCGCTGTCCGCCCGTCGTGTCGCCGGCGGACGCCGGTTCGGTGACGGGACGCGCCGCCGTGCTCGCCGTACCTGCCGTACCTGCCGTCCCCGCCGTGCCCGCGATCGACAGCGACCGGGGGGCGGCCGGCGAGGAGTCGGTCCGCCAGCGCTGCGCGTCCGTAGCGCTCCGGTCCTTGACGACGACATCGGCGTCCGGGTCGGTGGAACCGGGCGCGACCGCGAGGCCGCCGCGTGCGCGAGGCAGCAACTCGCCCCGCACAGTGAGGTCGTAGCGGACGTCGTCACCGTGCGCGTCCCGCGGACCGACGCAGCGGCTCAGCGCGACGACACCGTCGACCGCCCCGGAGTCCAGGCACATCCCGGGGTCGGCGGCACTGCGCAGCAGCCCGTCGTCCTCGTACGACCACCGCTGGGTCCGGGCGGAGGAACACGCCGCCAGCTCGGTCTCCGCGCCGGACGTCGCCCTGCCGCCCCGGATGTCGAGGCACAGGCCGGCGGCGAGGTTGCGCAGCCGCGTCCGCTCGGTACCGGTGGGCAGTCCCGCCGTCGTCGGGGGCGAGGAACCCGGGGCGGCCGGAACGGTGTGGCTGCTGCCGACGCCCGTGGAGGCGGTCGGGTCGGCACCGCCGCCGTCGGAGGACCACGGGCTCGCGCCGAGCACGGTCACCAGCACCAGGGCCGAGACGGTGCCCGCCCCCGTGAGCAGGGCCTTGGAACGTGTCTGTCCGGCCGGGATCCGGCGGCCCGGCACGGGAATCCCCGCCAGCAGCCGATGGCGTCCACCGCTCCCGGGACGCCCGCCCGTCGCGGGACCTCCTTCACCGCCCGGATCTCCGTGACCGTCCGCGCCACCGCGGGGGCCGCCGGGAACCCCGGAACCACCGGGAACCCCGGGAACGCCGGGACTTCTGCCGCCGAAGGCCGGCCCACCCAGGGGGCGGACACCTGGCCGCGCGCCCCCCGTGCGGGAGTCGAGATAGCGGCGCGCGCCCCAGCCGAGCACAGCTTCGGCCAACAGGACACCCAACTCACTTTCGCAGTAACTGAGTTGCTCATCCGCGTGTCGGCAGTGGGCGCAGCCCGCGAGGTGCTGGTGGTCTTCCGGCAACAGTGCGCCGCCCCGACGCGTGGGGGCATCCAGCAGCCGGTTGCGGAAGGTGCATTCCTCACTCGGCGCGAGTTCCCGATGGGCGCGCACACAACCCTGGCGGAATTGCTCCCGGGCCCGCTCCAGAGCGGCCGTCGCGGTCCCGATGTCCATGCCCGACAGACCGGCCGGTACGGATATGGGATCGGCCTCGACCTCGGTGTGCCACAGCAGACACTGGGCGGAGCCCGTCAGCGCGTGGAAGGAACGCTCGGCGAGCTTCCGGTTTTCGGCCGTCATGGATCCCGCCACCCGCATACCGCGGCCACCGGCGGGTTTCCCCAAGTCCGGCAGAACACCGGATATCCGGTCCTCCGCGGACCATTCCTTGACGGTGTCCCGCACCGTCACGAGGAGCCGGGGCCGCAGGGCCGCCCCGGACTCGCCGCGCGCCAGGCAGTCGAGCGCGTAGTGGAAGGAGGTCGCGGCGATCATCGGGGCGACGTGCGACGAAGAGGCGAGGCAGATGACCGAGTAGTCGTACGTCGACTGCCAGTGCCGCGCCATCAGCAGGGCGACGGACCGCGTGGCCCCGCCCTCCGGTCGGCCTCTCAGCCGGGCGGCGAGACTCTCGTCGCATTCACCGAGAGCGCCGCCGGGAGGATAGGCGGGACGAGGGGGGTGGGGGGTGGGCACGGAGCGGGTTCCTTCCACGGTGCGAGGTGGCACACAGGCCATTTCGGGCCGACGAAAAGCAGCCCTGCCTGATGCGTTCCTTTTGAGCGACGCGCCAGGAGAACAGCGGGCGGGAAGTTCGGCGAAGACCCTGTTCCGGAATCTTCGGATCTCACCGGCGGTCCGAAATGACGAACACGGATTTCACACCCGGCCATTGACCACGCGCAGTAAGTTCACCCTCGCACAACACACTCATGACCAACAAGGCGCCCAGCGACATCCGCGCTTTTGAAAGATGGTCAATTGCCTGGGCAACTCGGTTCACTCGCACCGGCTTTCGAAATTCGACGCGCCCCGTGTGAACCCCGCGCTCACTCCGGAGCCCGTCGCACGCTCCCGGCGCAGTGAACCCGGTGGTCGACTGGAACCCGGCCCTTCTCGGAGGCCCCGCGCAGGACGGCGGCTCTCCCGCGCGAAACCGGCCGCCGGCCCCGATCCCTCCGCCCTCGGCCGGCGGCCCCGGGCGGCCGGACGGAGCCGGAGCCCCGTCCGATCGCCCTCCGGGTTCAGGCCCGCCACAGCCCGCGTCTGCGGTAACCCGCCTCCCAGAACAGCCGGTTGAGGACCCGCACGGGCGGTGGCAGCGCGCCGAGGAACCGGGTCCGGTCGGCGGCGGGAGCGCCGTCGACGATCCACGGCACGAAGAGCGCGGCCCCGCGCAGGCCCTGCGCCTCGCGGATCCGCCCGGTGAAGGCGCCCCAGTCCGCCGGTGTCAGTACCTCCTGGACGAGCGGCAGGGCGCTGTCCTCCTCGTGGGTGAGGTGGTCGTCGAGGGCCGCCGCCAACGCGCCGACACACGACAGGAGTTCGGCCGACCGGTCCCGCAGTGCGGTGTCGACGGCCGCCAGCAGGGCGGCCAGGCCGGCGTGTTCCGCCTCCATCGCGGCCAGCAGGGCCACGTCCCTGGGCCGCCCCGCCGCCCCGCGCTCCACGCGCGGCCACAGGTCGCTGTCCTCGGCCGTGTGGTGGATGTGCAGCTGGTGCTTGAAGTTGTCCCACCCCGCGCGGACCTGGGGAGAGGACGCGGTGCCGTCCGCCGCGGCCCCGGCGAGGCGCCCCAGGTCGCGCCGGAACGCGTCGTGGGCCGCGTACATGACGGTGAGGTCGATGGTGTCGGTGGTCATGAGGCCGCTTCCTCCAGTTCGGGTTCGTACACGGGCAGGGCGTGCGGGTTGGCCGACGGGCCGCGGTGGCGGCGTACGGCGAGACAGGCGAGCGCGCCGGCCAGCAGAACGGCGGCGGCGACCAGGACCGCGGGGCCCATCGCGTCCACGAAGCCGTGACCGAAGACCTGGCCGCCCAGTTCACGCATGCGGTCGGCGACGTCGCGCGGGACACCGTCCGGCACCCGTGCCGACCGCCCGGCGTCCACGTCGGCCTCCCCCCTGGAGAAGGCGCCGACGAAACCGTCGCGGTACGCGACGGGCAGCCCGCCGGCGCGCTCCCGGGCCTGCTCCGCCAGCGAGGCCGCCAGCCGGGCCTGGAGCACCGCGCCGACGACGGCACCCGCGAGCACCGAACCGACCTGCCGGAGTGCGTTGTTGAGGCCGGACGCGGCTCCGGAGAGCTTCGTGGGCACGTTGCGCATGACCTCGGTGGCCATCGGCGCGAAGGTGAAGCCTGCTCCCAGGCCCGCGAGCAGGAGCGGGAGGGCGACCGCCGTCCAGCTCGACCCCACGTCCACCGCGGCCACGATCCACACCAGGGCCGCGGACCAGGCCAGCAGCCCGGTCATCAGGATGAACTTGCCGCCGACCTTGTCCGCGAGCACTCCGGCCGGCCCCGCCGTCACGAACGAGCCGAGCGCGAGCGGCAGCAGGACGAGCCCGGACTTGAGGGCGCTGAAGCCCAGCACGGACTGCAGGTAGATCGTCAGCGGCAGGAACATCCCGATCACGCCGAAGGACACCGTGACGCCCACGAAGTTGATGAGGGTGAAGTTGCGGTCCCTGAAGAGCGAGAACGGGACGAGCGGATCGTCGCCCTGCCGGCCGCGCTCATGGCCGAGGAACCCGGCGAAGAGCAGCGCCGCGGCACCGAACAGGGACAGGATCCAGCCGTTCCAGTCGTAACGCTGCCCCTCCGTCAGCCCGAAGGCCAGGCAGAACAGGGCACTTGAGGCGAGCAGGACGCCGGGGGTGTCGAAGCGGTGGCGAACCGTGCGGCGTGAGGCCGGGATGATCGCGACGGCGAGCACCGTCACCAGCGCCCCCAGCGGCAGGTTCACGAAGAAGATCCAGCGCCAGTCCAGGTGCGTGATCAGCGCGCCGCCGATGATCGGGCCGAGCGCGCCGGAGACCCCCGCGACCCCGCCCCAGACACCCATCGCGGCGCCGCGCCGGTCGGCCGGGAACACCTCGGCGATGATCGACAGGGTCTGCGGCATGAGCAACGCGGCGCCCAGGCCCTGGACCGCACGGAACGCGATCAGCTGGGCCGGGTCCCGTGCGAGGCCGCAGGCGAGGCTGGCGAGGGTGAACAGGGCGACGCCGGCGAGGAAGAGGGCGCGTTTGCCGCGCAGGTCACCGAGGCGGCCCGCGGTGATGAGCAGCACGGCCAGCGCGAGCGTGTAGGCGTTGACGACCCAGAGGATCTCGTCCAGTGAGGCGTCGAGGTCCCGTCCCATGTCGGGGATCGCGATGTTGACGATGGTCAGGTCCAGCAGGGTCATGAAGAAGCCCAGGGAGAGCGTGATGAGGATCGCCCAGGGGTTGCCGTGCCATTTCTTGAACACGATGTCTTCCTCCTAGTAGGGGAGTTGGATGCCGAGTGGTGCCCGGGGGCATCGACTTCGCGTTCAAGAGGGCGGGGCGCCGGGACCGCGTGACACCGTGAGACGTACGTCACTTTTCGGTCTCCGCATGTCACATTCGGACCGTCCTTGGGGCTCGCAGTGGTGAGCGCACCCAGGGAGGAATGGCATGTCCGAGAGGACCGAGAGCGCCACGCAGGTGTTCGTCGACCATCGCGAGCTGCTCTTCGCGATCGTCTACAACATTCTCGGCAGCGTCGCCGACACCGAGGACGTCCTCCAGGAGACCTGGCTGTCGTGGACGGGTCGTGCCCGGCGGGCGCCGCTGGACGCGATCACCAACCCGCGCGCCTACCTCGTACGGATCGGTGTGAACCACGCGCTCGCGCGCCGTGCCGCGATCACCCGGCGCCGGGAGACGTATGTGGGGCCCTGGCTGCCGGAGCCGCTGCTCGACGAAGCGGCCCCCGACGACTCGGCCGACCGCACGCTGCGCACCGAGTCGGTGTCGCTGGCGATGCTGGTGGTCCTGGAGTCGCTCACCCCGCTGGAGCGGGCGGTCTTCGTCCTCAACGAGGTGTTCGGCTACGCGCACACCGAGATCGCGGAGGTCATCGACCGCAGTCCGGCGGCGGTGCGCCAGCTCGCGCACCGGGCGCGGGAGCACGTGCACGCCCGCCGGCCGCTCTACCGGGCCCATCCCCGTGTCCGCCGCCAGGCGACCGAGCGCTTCGTGGAGGCCGCGCTCGGCGGTGACATCGCGGCGCTGATGGAGATCCTCGCGCCGGACGTGACCGTCTGGACGGACGGCGGCGGCAAGGCGTCGGCGGGGCTGCGGCCGGTGCGCGGCCGGGACAGGGCGGCCCGGCTGTTCGCCGGTTACGCGGCGCGGCGCGGCAGTGGCCTCGACATCCGCTACCGGCGGGTCAACGGCGACGACTCCGCGGTGCTCTTCGCGGGTGAGTCACCGTACGCGGTCATGGTCATGGACCTCACTCCGGACGGTGAGCGGGTGTCCGACGTCTACATCGTCACCAACCCCGAGAAGCTCGCGCGCGTACGGCGGGACGACACCGAGAACACCGAGGCGACCGAGGCGACCGAGGCGACCGAGGAGGAGCACGCATGACGGACACCGGGAGCGCGTCGGGGAGGGCGTCCTCGGGCGAGCGCCTCGCCGACTGGTTCGACGGCCGTGTCGGCCTCCACACCCTCGGCAGGCGGTATCTGCGCAAGGTCTTCCCGGACCACTGGTCCTTCCTGCTCGGCGAGATCTGCCTGTACAGCTTCGTGGTGCTGGTCCTCACCGGCGTGTACCTGACGCTGTTCTTCCATCCCTCCATGAACGAGGTGACCTACCACGGCGGTTACGTCCCGCTGAACGGCATCCGCATGTCGGAGGCGTACGCGTCCACCCTCGACATCAGTTTCGACGTGCGCGGCGGGCTGCTGATCCGGCAGATCCACCACTGGGCCGCGCTGATCTTCCTGGCGGCGATGCTGACGCACATGATGCGGCACTTCTTCACGGGGTCCTTCCGCAAACCCCGTGAGCTGAACTGGGTGTTCGGCTGGACACTCCTGCTCCTCGGCATGTTCGAGGGCCTGTTCGGCTACTCGCTGCCGGACGACCTGCTGTCCGGCACGGGGCTGCGGTTCGTGGACGGCGCGCTGCTGTCGGTGCCGGTCGTCGGCACGTATCTGTCGTTCTTCCTGTTCGGCGGGGAGTTCCCCGGCCACGACATCGTGTCCCGCTTCTACGCGCTGCACGTTCTGCTGATCCCGGGGATCATGGCGGCGCTCGTCGTCGCGCATCTGATCCTCGTCGTGTACCACAAGCACACCCAGTTCGCGGGACCGGGAAGGACCGAACGCAACGTGGTGGGGACGCCGTTCCTGCCGGTGTACCTGGCGAAGGCGGGGGGTTTCCTCTTCCTGGTGTCCGGCGTGATCACGCTGGTCGCGGCGGTCGCGAGCGTCAACCCGGTCTGGGCATACGGCCCCTACCGCGCCGACCAGGTGTCGACGGGCGCCCAGCCCGACTGGTACCTGGGCTTCGCCGAGGGCCTGGTCCGTGTCATGCCGGGCTGGGAGGTCGATGTCGCGGGGCACACGCTGGTGCTCGGTGTGCTCGTCCCCGTCGTGGTCTTCCCGCTGCTCCTGGTCGCCATCGGCGTCTACCCGTTCGTGGAGGCCCGGTTCACGGGGGACCGGCGTGAGCACCATCTCCTGGACCGTCCGCGCAACCGGCCGGTGCGTACGGCGATCGGGGCGGCGTGGATCAGCCTGTACCTGATCCTGCTGGCGGGCGGTGGCAACGACATCGTGGCGACCCGTCTGCATCTGTCCATCAACAGCGTGACCTGGGCCGTGCGGGTCTGCCTGTTCGTCGTCCCGGTCCTCGCCTTCGTGGTGACGCGCCGCCTCTGTCTGGGGCTGCGGGAGCGGGACCGCGAGCTGGTGGCGCACGGCCGTGCGACCGGCGTGATCACACGCCTGCCGCACGGCGAGTACGTCGAGGTCCACCGTCCGCTCGGCCCGGCCGAACTCCACACGCTGACCGAGCACGAGCATCGCGGGCGGTCAGACGGCCGGGACCTCCAGCCGGCTGATGCGCAGCGCGCCGTCGGCGGCTCCGGGGTGTCCGCTGGTCAGGAGGATCCGCAGCCGTGACCCGCGGGCCCGGTCGAAGGTGATCACGGTCGGGAGGTCGGACACGGTGGCCCAGTCGACGGCCGTTCCCTTCACCGGCACGTAGCGCTCGCCGTCCCACACCGAGACCTCGGCCGAGGCGGGCAGGGCGTGCGTCGCGTCGACGGTGAAGGAGACCTCGACGCGGTCGACGGCCCGAGGACGTGCCCAGGTGACCGAGACCCAGTCCTCGGGGCGGGCCCCGCTGAAGGCGGGCAGCAGGGCCGTGGCCGACTTGTAGAAGGCGTTGGACCAGCCGGTCGCCGCGTCGCCGTCGAGCATGGCGGCCGGCAGGGAGTCCGGGCGCCCCGAGTAGCCGGCGTCCGCGAACGGGTGGGCGGGGGCGCCGGGTCCGGGGTCCGGTTCGAACCGGGCGGCCGCAGTGGTCGCCCTCGTGCGCGCCGTGGTGGCCGCCACGGAGACGGTGGCGCTCCGCAGCCCTTCGGAGCGGGCCGTCACCCGCAGCGTTCCCGGGTGTGTGCCGCTGCGGACGATCGCGAGGGCCTTGCCGTGGAAGGCCGTCCGGGTGCTCGCCTGATAGCGCTCGGCGCTCTCCTCCTGGCCGTTGTCGAGACCGGCGAGCGAGCCGCCGTGCGCGTCGAACGCGATCAGGTGCTGGGCGTCGGGCACGACCACACCCCGGGCGTCGACGACCTCCGCGGTCACGAACACCAGGGAACGGCCGTCCGCGGGCGTTGAATCGCGGTCCGCGGTGAGGCGGATCCGGTGCGGCGCTCCCGCGGTGCGCAGCACGTCGGTGGCGACGGCCCGGCCGTCACGGCGGGCGACCGCCTTCAACTCACCCGGCGCATAAGGCACGTTCCAGGTCAGGTGGAGTTTCCCCGCGCTGCCGTTCGGGCTGGTGTAGCTGCCCGGGTAGGGGCCCGAGGTGAACGTCTTGTCGTCGCCGGTCGCCTCGGTGGTCTCCAGATAGGTGCGGCCGTCGACGGTCCTCTTCGTGTCGAACTTCCGCGTGCCCAGGGACTTTCCGTTGAGGAAGAGCTCTACGGTGTCGACGTTCGCGTACGCCCACACCTCGACCGTGTCGCCCGTCCCGTGGTTCCAGGTCATGGGCACCAGATGGACCATGGGTTCGCTCACCCACTGGCTCCGGAAGAGGTGGTACATGTCCTTGGGGAAGCCCGCCGTGTCGACCGCGCCGAAGAAGGACGCCTTGACCGGGAAGACGTCGTAGGGCGTGGGTTCGCCGATGTAGTCGATCCCCGACCAGAGGAACTGGCCCGCGAACCACTTGCGGTCCCGGTCCTTCTTGTGGCCGTACTCGCCGCTCATGGTCCAGGAGGCGAGGTTGTTGTCGTACGAGGAGGTCGCGCGCCGGCCCGGCGTGTGGTTCTCGCCGGTGTTGAGGTGTCCCGGCTCCTGGTAGGTGCCGCGGGAGGAGGTCTCGGAGGACGACTCCGACTCGAAGAGGAAGAGGTGGGGGTAGGCGGCGTGCAGCGCGTCCACCGACTGCGCGGTGTTGTAGTTGAGGCCGAGCCCGTCCAGTTTGGCGAGCATGAGGTCGGCCGCGGACCCCTTGGCGGGCGGGCGGCGGTACTTGTCGGAGCCGATGACCAGCGGGCGGGTGTCGTCGGCGGCCCTGATGGCGCCGATGACGCGGTCGGCCATGGCCAGTCCGGCGGTCGAGGTGGAGTCGGGTACCTCGTTGCCGATCGACCACAGGACCACCGCGGGCGAGTTGCGGGCCGCGAGGACCATCTCGGTGGCGTCCTTCTCGCACCACTCGTCGAAGAAGCGGCCGTAGTCGTACCGCGTCTTGCCGGTCCGCCAGCAGTCGAAGGCCTCCACCATCATCACGATGCCCAGTTCCTCACAGACCTGGATCATCTGTGGGGAGGGCGGGTTGTGGGAGGTGCGGAAGGCGTTGACGCCCATCGACTTCATGACGGTCATCTGCCGGCGCACGGCGTCGACGCTGATCGCCGCGCCGAGGGCGCCCTGGTCGTGGTGGAGGTCGACGCCCTTGATCTTGGCGTGGGTGCCGTTGAGATGGAATCCCTCGTCCGGGTCGAAGCGGAACGAGCGGATGCCGAATGACGTGCGGCACGTGTCGACGGCTCTGCCGCCGACACGTAGCTCGGTCTCCAGCGTGTAACGGTGACCGGGGGTCGCGAAGTCCCACAACTTCGGGTGCTCGACCGTGAGTTCGTGGGCCTCTTCGGCACGGTCGCCGACCGTGGCGGTGGTGGACGTGCGGGCCGCCGTCCGGCCGTCGGGGTCGACGATCCGCGAGATCACCTGGACCTCGGCCGCGGCACCGGTCCGGTTGACCACGGTCGTCCGGGCCCGGACGACCGCGCGCCGCGCGCTGACGTCGGGCGTGGTGACGTAGGTGCCCCAGCGCTCGACGTGCACCGGTTCGGTGATCACGAGACGGGCCTCGCGGTAGATGCCGCTGCCCGAGTACCAGCGGCTGCTGGGGAGTCGGTTCTGGACCTTGACCGCGATGACGTTGGCGGTCGTGCCGTCGGTGTGCACCAGGTCGGTGAGGTCGAAGGCGAACCCCGTGTATCCGTAGGGGTGATGGCCGGCCTCGGTGCCGTTGCAGTGGACGTACGAGTCCATGTAGACGCCGTCGAACTCCACCGAGATCCGCTTGCCGGCGACGGCGGGCGGCAGGGTGAAGGCAATGCGGTACCAGCCGAGGCCGCCGGGGAAGAAGCCGGTGCCGCTGGTGGTGCCGTGCTCCGTGGTGGGCGTCTGCTCGATGCTCCAGTCGTGCGGGACGGCCACCTCACGCCAGCCCGCGTCGTCGTAGCCGGGCTGTGCCGCGCCGTCGTACGCCCCGGTCGGGTCGGTGATCCCGCCCGGGTCGACCAGGGCGAAGCGCCAGCCGTCGTGGAGTTCGACGGTGCTGCGGCCCGTCGCGTGCCCGGACGAGGCCGCCCGGGCGTCCGCGGCGCCCACGAACGCTCCGGCCGTGGGTGCGGCGGTTCCTGCGATCAATACCGATCTCCGAGTGACCGTCAAGGCAGCTCTCCCTCATCAAGGGCCCATAACTCATCACAACTGATCGTGAACAAACAGATTCTGACGGGATGACACTTGCGGCCGTCAAGGGGCGGACACCCACTTCCGTCCCGGATGCCACATCGGCCGGAACGCGTCGCGCCGATACGCCCCCGGCCGGGCCGAGTGCGGAGTGGGTGGCGCGCCGCCCGCGCACGGGGCTGAGACCCCGGACGCGTGTTCACTGCTGGACGCCCCGGAGCATGGACGCGAACCCCCGCCGGGGCACCGCCCACGCCCGTCGCCCTGCGCCGCGCCGGGTCCGCGCCGGGCCGGGACCTTCGACGAGGGCGGCCGCGGGCTGTTCCTCGTCGCCCGGCTCACCCGGCGGTGGGCTGTTCCTCGTCGCCCGGCTCACCCGGCGGCGGAGCAGCCGGCACACGCCCGACGGAGAGGCGATCCGGGCGGAGCTGAGCCTGCTCCCCGAGGTCTGACCGGCCCCGGGTCCGATCCGCCGTCAGATGTCCGACGCGCTCACGGAGGTCTGACCGCGTCCCGTCGGGGCAGGTGGTGCGGCATCTGATGTGATGGACGGGCACCCGATCGTGCCCTGGAGGACCGAACCCTGAACACCCCGCTCGCCGAAACACTGTCCGTCGTGCTGCTCGCCGCCGTGCTCGTCTGCGCGGTGGTGCGGCCGTTCGGCTGGCCCGAGGCGGTCGTCGCGGTGCCCGCCGCCCTGCTGGTGATGGCCACCGGCGCGATCTCCTGGGGGCATGCCCGCGAGGAGGCCGCGCACCTGGGTCCCGTGATCGGCTTCCTGGCGGCCGTACTGGTCCTCGCCCGGTTCTGTGACGACGAGGGGCTCTTCCACGCGTGCGGCGCCTGGATGGCGCGCTGGGCGGCGGGCCGGCCCCGGCGTCTGCTCACCGCGGTCTTCGCGCTCGCCTCCGCGATCACCGCGGTGCTCAGCCTCGACGCCACCATCGTGCTGCTCACGCCCGTCGTCTTCGCCACCGCGGCCCGGATGGGCGCCCGCCCCAAACCGCACGTGTACGCCTGCACCCATCTGTCGAACACGGCCTCGCTGCTGCTCCCGGTCTCCAACCTCACCAACCTGCTGGCCTTCACCGCGAGCGGACTGAGCTTCACCCGGTTCGCCGCGCTGATGGTCCTTCCGTGGCTGGTCGCGATCGGCGCCGAGTACGTCGTCTTCCGGCGTTTCTTCGCCCGCGACCTGGCGGCCGCCGCTCCGCAGCCCACCCTCGACGCGCCGCCGGAGCTTCCGCTCTTCGCGCTGGTCACGGTGGGATGCACCCTGGCCGGGTTCGTCGTCGCCTCCGCGGTCGGGATCGATCCGGCGTGGTCGGCGGCGGCCGGGGCGCTGGTGCTCGCCGTCCGGGCGATGGTGCGCGGGCGCGCCACCGTGCTGACCGTCGTCCGGGCCACCGCTCCGGCCTTCCTGGCCTTCGTCCTCGCCCTGGGCGTCGTCGTGCGGGCGGTGGTCGACAACGGACTCTCCGACGCCCTGGGCCGGATCCTGCCGGACGGCAGCGGGCTGCCCGCGCTGCTCGGGATCGCCGCGCTCGCCGCCGTCCTGGCCAATCTGATCAACAACCTGCCCGCGGTCCTGGTGCTGCTGCCGCTCGCCGCCACGTCCGGTTCCGGCGCGGTACTGGCGGTGCTGCTCGGCGTCAACATCGGACCCAACCTCACCTACGCCGGTTCCCTGGCGACCCTGCTGTGGCGGCGTATCGTCCACGAACACGAACACGGCGTCGACCTCAAGGAGTTCACCCGGCTCGGCCTGATCGCCGTGCCGGCCGCGCTGGTCCCCGCCGTACTGGCACTGTGGACCTCGCTCCACGTCATCGGAGGCTGAACGGAGGACGCTGCCCATGCGGGTGATCGTCTGGCTCGTCGAAGGGACCTGGCCGGCGTGTGTGGACGCGGTGCGCGAGCACGCGCCGCGCGCGACGGAGGTCGTTCTGCTGCACGTCAGCGAGCCGGGGGTGGCCGGGCTGGCGCACGGCGCCTTCGCCGGACTGCTCGGCCGGGGGCACCGGGAGCGCGATCCCGAAGTGCTGCTGGAGGGCCTCGGCGCCTCCTCGGCCGTACAGCTGCTCGACGCGGCGGCCGAGCGGCTCGGCCGGCCCTGCGAACGTCTGGAGCGCGCCGGCCGCGCCGAACGCCAGGTGGTCGCCGCCGCCGACGGCGCCGACCTGCTCGTGCTCGCCCGCGACGGCGACCGGGCCCGCCTGGGCCCGCACAGTCTGGGCCCGGCGGGGCGGTTCGTCGTCGACCACGCGCCCTGTCCGGTACTGCTGGTCTGGCCGGAGTCGGCCCCGGACGTCACGACCTTGCCGCCGCCTCCGCCGCACCACCCCTAGGCCGCAGGCCCGTCAGGGAGCGGTGCCCGGTGTGGCGAGCGGGAGTACCTCCGACGCTCCTGAGGCAGTGGGAGAACGTGCCTCGCGTCGCGACGGGCCGGTCGTCACCGCTCCCGGCACCGGGTCGCGTCCGACCGTGCGCACCGGGTCGCGTCCGACCGTGCGCACCGGATCAGCGGGCGGTGCCCGGCCAGGCGCCTCGCGAGGCCGCGGATCTCCCGCGTACCCCGCGTACCCCGCGTACCCGGGTGGCCCGGCAACGCGGCGGAGCGCCGTGCCGACCGCCCGACGCGGGAAGGAGCGGGCACCGGCCGAGGGCTGTCACGCGACCCCGGTGGATCGGCGCCCGGCGCAGGCCCGGGACTGCCCCGCGATCCCCGGTGGATCCGGAGGCGTCGGCGCACGGTGCGGGGTCGTCCTCGTACTCCGCCTGTGGGGGCGGTCCGGCGACGCCGCGAAGTGCCGCGGCTGTCGTCGCCGTCGTCGCGCGCGCCCGGGAGCATCGGGACCGCGCTCAGCGGACGGCGCGGCGGTAGCCGCCCGGAGGGGTCCCGTAGTGCTGCCGGAAGGCCCGGTGGAAGTGCGGGGCGCTGGTGAATCCGGAGGCCGCGGCCACCCGTTCCACCGGGAGCCCGGTGGCCTCCAGGAGGCGCGCCGCGTGCAGCAGCCGGGCCTCGCGCAGCGCCCGCATCGGGGAGCGGCCGAGCTGCTCGGTGAAGAGGTGGGCGAACCGCGACGGCGAGAGCGCGACCGCCGCGGCCAGCGAGCGGACGGTGTGCGCGGCGCCCGGGTCGGCGGCGATCAGCGCCTCCGCCCGCAGCACCCGGGCGTCCGTCCCGGGCCGGCCGCGCTCCGCCCGGGCGGTGGCGAGCAGCACGATCTCCTCCAGGGAGCACAGGGCCAGTTCCCTGGCCGCGGCGCCGTGCGCGACCGCGACCACGCCCGCGCCGGGTTCGGCGCCGTCGGGCGGCTCTCCGTCCCCCGTCCAGCGGGCGTCGGCGAGCATCCGCCGGAACGCCGAAGCGATGCGTTCCCGGCTCCGCGCGGAGCGCACGGCGTACACCCCGTCGCCGAGGGCGTACGGCCGCAGCCACCGGTCCCAGGACGGCCTGGCCCGGCAGTGGGTCCACCAGAACGCCCAGTGGTCCGCGCCCGGTTGGACGCCGTAGCGGTGCGGTACGCCGGGTCCCAGGACGACCAGGTCGCCCGCGCCGGCCGTCGTCCCGGTCGCGCCCTGCCGAAGGCTCCCGCGTCCGGCCGTGGTCCAGGTGAACAGCCGGCTGTCGCTGCCGTGCGGGCGGTGGACGCGGTAGCCCGGTCGCTGGTCGTAGCGCCCGATGGTCACCAGGCCCGGCGGCGGGGACGGGACAGCAGGCTCGGGCAGGGCGTCGGCACGCACGGGCATCCTCCCGGAGGGGTCGTCGGCCTAGCGTGGGGCACCTCGCACCCCGAGCGGAAGGGACGGTCGGATGACGGTCACGGACAGGAGCGGGCGGCGCCCGCGCGCGTGGGAGCACGAGTTCACGGAGAACGGCTTCGTGGTGGTCCGCGGGCTGTTCACCGGCGCCGAGATCGACGAGTTGTGCGCGGAGTTCGCGGCGCTGCACGCCGCCGGGCCGGTGCCGGGGCACTTCGAGCCCCGCCCGACGCGGACCGGCGACCCGGCCGACCCCCTGCACGGGCACCCCCGGGTGATGCATCCGCACCGCGTCAACGCGCTGTCCCGGCGCAGGCTGCTCGATCCCCGGCTGCGGGAGATCCTCGAAGTCCTGCTGGGCGAGGAGGTCCTGGCCGCGCAGAGCATGTTCTACTTCAAACCGCCCGGTGCCCGAGGCCAGGCGCTGCACCAGGACAACTTCTATCTGCGGGTGGAGCCGGGCACCTGCGTGGCCGCCTGGATCGCCTGCGACACGATCGACCGGGGCAACGGCGGTCTGGAGGTCGTGCCGGGCACCCACCGGATGGAACTCTTCTGCCCCCAGGAGGCGGACGAGGAGCTGTCCTTCGTGCGCGAGTACGTGCCGCCGCCGCCCGGTCTGGCGGCCGTGCCGGTCGACATGGCGCCGGGTGACGTGCTGTTCTTCAACGGCAGTCTGGTGCACGGATCGGGTCCCAACCGCAGTGCCGACCGCTTCCGCCGCTGCTTCATCGGCCACTACGTCGGGCGGTCCACGGCCCGCGTCGGCGGCCACTACCGCACCCTGACGATGAGCGGCGAGCCGGTCGCCCTGCCGGAGAGCGAGGGCGCCGGCCCGTGCGGCGACGAGTTCTCCGCCGTGTCCCCCCACTGACCTCACTCCCCCGGTTCGGGCAGCGCGTACCGGAGAGGGGCCGAGGGCGATCCGGTGAGCGCTTCGGCGGCGAAGGCGAGGATCGCGTCCGCGACCGCGCCGGGGTTCTCGAGGAGCATCGCGTGCGTGCCGTCGATCCCGACGACGCGCACCTGGGCCCGCTGCTCGGCCAGTGCGGCGAGATCCCTGGTGAGCCCCTTCCCGTAGGCCGTCATCAGGTCGTCGAACCACTCCTTGCCCGGGACCGGGGGTACGGGGCGCAGCGCGCGCCCGAGCAGCAGCGGGCGGTCCATCCGCGCGAAGAGGGCGAACAGGTCGAGCGAGTCGATCTCCGCCAGCATCTCCAGCGCGTGCTCACGCCGTGGCCTCAACTCCAGCCGCCCGTCCGGGGCGTGGCCCACCGAACGCAGCAGTGCCGCCTCCAACAGTTCGTAGGGGACGCCGAGTTGTCCGGACAGGGCGCGCTGCTGGGCGAGCAGTGTCTGCAGGCCGTCGACCGGCAGCGGGAGCCCGGGCAGTGCCGCCGTCGCCGACTTCCGTACCTGGACGAGCCGTTCGGCGACCTGCGCCGGGTCGAGGTCCACGTACTGGTCGGGGCGGCCCCAGCCGTATCCGTCCAGGTTCGCCGCGCCGGGCGTGACCCGTGGATGGTCCAGCGCGTACCGCACCGCGACCATCCCGCCGAGCGAGTGTCCGACCGGGAGCGCGCCGGGGAGACCGTACTCCTTTAGGACCCCTTCGATGTCCTCGATCACCCGGGGCAGGCTCCAGGTCCCGGAGGGCGAGAGACCGTGTCCGCGCAGGTCGACGGCGAGCACCCGGTGACGGGAGGTCAGGAGCGGGGCGACGGCGGCCCAGTCGGCCAGCGTGCGGCCGGCTCCATGCAGCAGGAGCAGCGGCGGGCCGTCGCCCCCGTGGTCGTGGACGGCCAGTTCGATACGGTCTCCGTTCATGTCCTGACAGTAGGGCCCGGGGCGGGTCCGCAGGAGGACGTCGAGCGCCGGTGGCGGCCTCCCGCGCAGGCGTGGCCTTGACGCGGACGGCGTCGAAGCGCTTTGATCCTGGCGTGCCGAGGCGTGCAGCCGGGCACCCAGAGGTACGCCCAGCCGGTAACGGACACGGTTCAAGTCCGGCCAAAGTCGCCAGGATCGCGGGAGCGTCCGAGGCGGGGTCGTACTCGCGATTGATGGAGCGGACATGCCCGTCAAACGTGTTCTCCGCGCCGCCGGTCCGGGGGCGGCCACCGCCCTGGTGGCGCTCGTGACACTGGTGAGCTGTGCTTCCGCACCGGCGAAGAGCACCCAGCACAGGCACGGGTCCCCGGGTCCGAGCCCACGGACCGTGCGGCTCCCCCCGCTCCACGCGGGATTCGACTACCAGATCGGCGGCGCCTACCGGCCGCCGTCGGGTGTCGGCATCGTCAGCCGCGACCGTACGGCGACGCCCGCGCCCGGCCTGTACAACATCTGCTACGTCAACGCCTTCCAGGTCCAGCCGGGCGAGGAACGGGACTGGCCCGCCGACCTGCTGCTGCGGGACGCGCACGGCGAGGTGGTCGTCGACCGCGACTGGGACGAGGCACTGCTCGACATCGGTACCCCGGACAAGCGCGAACGGGTGGCCGCGCGGGTCGGCCGGTGGATCGACGGCTGCGCCGACAAGGGTTTCGACGCGGTGGAGCCGGACAACTACGACAGCTACACCCGCTCCCGCCATCTGCTGGGCGCCGACGACGCCACCGCGTTCATCACGCTGCTCTCCGCCCGCGCGCACGCCCGCCACCTCGCCATCGGGCAGAAGAACACCGCGGAGCTGGCCGGGCTGAGGGCACGGACCGGCCTCGACTTCGCGGTGGCGGAGGAGTGCGGCGAGTACGACGAGTGCGGCACGTACGCGAACGCGTTCCACGACCGGGTCGTCGTCATCGAGTACACCGACAGCGGGCTGCGCAAGGCCCGCGCACGGTACGGGAAAAGGCTGAGCATCGTGCGCCGGGACGTGGACGTCTCGACCCCGGGCAGCGCGGACTACGTTCGCCGGACGCGTTGACGGGGGCCGTGCTGACCTCCTCGATCGCACGTCGCGCGCTGCTCGCCGGCGCGGCCGCCGCCCCGTTCCTCGCCGCCTGTGGTGCCGGCGCCTCCGACGGCGTCGGGGCCGACGGCACCGTGACCGTCGAGTTGTGGCACGGGCGGAGCGACACGGGCAGGAAGGCCGTGGAGTCGCTCGTCGCCGAGTTCAACCGCACCCATCCGCGTATCCGTGTCGACAGCGCGGGCGGTGGTGTCCTGTCCGACGCGATGCTCCAGAAGGTGACGGCCGCGCCGGCCTCGGGCTCCTGTCCGGACGTCGCCTACATCTTCGGCTCGGACCTGGCCAGCATCGCGCGCAGTCCCCGCGTCGTCGATCTGACGTCCGCGCTGCACGCGGGCCCCACCCCGTGGCGCTCCCTCTGGGCCCCGGTGCGGGAGGGGATCACCGTCAACGGCAGGGTGCGGGCCGCCCCGGCGCTGCTCGACTCCCTGGCCGTGGTCTACAACAGGAAGCTGTTCCGGCAGGCCGGGGTGCCCTTCCCGCGGCCCGGCTGGACCTGGGACTAGTTCACCGACACGGCGAGGAGACTGACCACGCCCGGCCGCGGTGTCTTCGGTACGGGCTGGCCCGGGACCGGCGACGAGGACACGGTGTGGCGGCTGTGGCCGATGGTCTGGGACCTGGGCGGTGACGTGGTGGCCGCCGACGGCAAGCACATCGGCTTCGCCGACAGGGCGTACGGGCCCTGGAGACCCTCGCCCGGCTGCACCGTGACAAGAGCGTGTACGTCGACCCGAAGCCCGGCGGCGAGCAGATGTACCAGGTCTTCATGGCCGGCCGGACGGCCATGGTGGGGACCGGCCCCTGGCAGCTCCCGGACATCATCGGCGCCGGGGTCGACTACGACGTCGTGCCGCTGCCGACCTACAGCGGACGGCCGGTCACCATCTCGGGCCCGGACACCTGGACGGTGTTCGACAACGGCCCGGCCCGTTCGCGGGCGGCCGTCGAGTTCGTGCGCTGGATGATGCGGCCCGCCCAGGACGCCCGCTGGGCGTCGGTTTCTGCGTGGTCGTCCACCTCGCCGCGCTCCAGGACGTGCCGCCCGAACTCGTCGAGGCGGCGCGCATCGACGGGGCGGGCCGCGCGCTGATCCTGCGTCACATCGTGCTGCCGACCCTCACACCGGTCACGGTGTTCCTGTTCCTGTTCCTGTTCCTGTTCCTGTTCCTGTTCCTGTTCCTGTGGCAGGTGATCACGGCGCTCCAGGTCTTCGACCTGATCTATGTGACGACCAAGGGCGGGCCCCTCGGCTCGACCACGGTCGTCGTCTACTTCGTCTGGCAGCAGGCCTTCCAGACGTTCACGGCCGGGTACGGGGCCGCGGCGGCGTACGTACTGGCGGCGGCCCTGATGGTGGTGGGCGCGGCGCTGCGGGTCGTACGCCGGCGCCGGAGCAGTACGGAAGGAGTCGTCCGATGAGGACGCGAAAGATGAGCGGCTGGCATCTGCTGCTGGCGCCGCTGCCCCTGTGCTTCGCGCTGCCGCTGGTGTGGCTGGTGCTCAGCTCCTTCATGACCAACGCGGAGATCAACCGGTTCCCGCCCGCGCTGTGGCCGAAGGGGATCGACCTCGGCGGGTACCGCTATGTGCTCGGCAACGCGCTGTTCCCGCGCTGGCTCGCCAACTCCCTCCTGGTCGCCTCGGTCGCGGTGGGATCGAATCTGCTGTTCGGGGCGCTGGGCGGCTACGCGTTCGCGCGGATGCGGTTCGCCGGGTCGCGGCTGCTGCTCGGGCTGATGCCGGCGACCATGGTGATCCCGTTCCAGCTCACCATGATCCCCACCTTCCTGGTGATGAAGGAGCTGGGTCTGATCGACACGCTCGGCGCGCTGATCGTGCCGTCGCTGGTGACCCCGTTCGCGGTCTTCCTGTTCCGGCAGTTCTTCCTCTCGCTGCCGCGGGAGATGGAGGAGCCGCCTGGATCGACGGGTGTTCGCGGCTGCGGGTCCTCTTCTCGATCGTGCTGCCGCTGGCCCGGCCCGCGCTGGCCACCGTCGCGGTGCTGACGTTCCTGTCGACCTGGAACGCCCTGTCATGGCCGCTGATCGCGCTCAACCACGACACGCGGTACACGCTCCAGCTGGGGCTGACCACCTTCCAGGGGCAGCACCACACCCGGTGGTCGGCGGTGACGGCGGGGAACGTGATCACCGTCCTGCCGGTCCTGGTGGCGTTCCTGCTGGCGCAGAAGACGTTCGTGCAGTCGCTCACGTCGAGCGGTCTGAAGGGGTGACGGCCGTGCGGATTCTCGACGCGGTGGTGGCCGGCGCCGCGCATCCTGACGTGGTGGCCGCTCCCCCGTCCGGGCCGCGTGCCCTCGGCCGGCGTGGACGGTTCGCCACGGACGCCGGGCCGGTGCCCGGCGGGTCCGCGGCGATCACGGCGCCACCGGCACGCGCCGCGGCCCGCGGCGCGCTCCCCCCACACGGTCACGACCGTACGGCGGCGCAGCCCACGGAGGACGTGGCCCGCGCCGCCACGCGGGTCGACTTCGAGATCCCGGCCCCGCCACGGTCTGCGCCAGGCCATCGGCGACACGCTCGGCATCGGAGGCATCTTCCGCGCCCTGCGCACCTTCCCGGTCCTGCGCGCGCTGGCCGAGGACAGGGCCGAACTGTGCCCGGACGCGCTGCTGCTGAACTGCACCAACCCCATGGCGATGAACGTCCTCCATCTCAGCCGTATCGCCCCGGACCTGCGCGTGACGGGCCTGTGCCACTCGGTGCACTGGACGATGCACGACCTCGCCGCACTGGTCGGCGTGCCCTTCGAGGACGTGTCCTATCTGGCGGCCGGGGTCAACCACCAGTCCTGGGTGCTGCGCTTCGAACGCGCCGGCCAGGACCTCCACCCGCTGCTGGACGAGGCGATCGCCGGGGATCCCGGCCTGTTGCGACGGGTCCGCGTCGACATGTACCGCAGGCTCGGCCACTACCCCACCGAGACCAGCGAGCACTCCTCGGAGTACGTGCCTTGGTATCTGCACCACGACAGCGAGATCGAGCGTCTCAGGCTGCCGGTGGGCGCCTATCTGGAGATCATCGAGGAGAACACGGCGAGCTACGAGCAGACGCGCGACGCCCTGGCCAGGGACGCGCCGCTGCCGGTCGAGGGCACACTGGAGTACGCCCCGCAGATCATCCACAGCGCCCTCACCGGCACGCCGCGCACGATCTACGGGAACGTCCCCAACCGCGGCCTGATCGACAACCTGCCGGCCGACTCCGTGGTCGAAGTTCCCTGCCTGGTCGACGCGCTGGGCGTCCAGCCGACCCGCGTCGGCTCGCTCCCGCCGCAGTGCGCGGCCCTCAACGGCGCCTATGTCGCCGTCAACGACCTGGTCGTACGGGCCGCCACCGACCACGATCCGCGCCACATCCGGCACGCCGCCATGGCCGACCCCGCGACCGCCGCCGCGCTGCCCGTCGAGCGGATCTGGGATCTGTGCGACGAGCTCGTGCGCGCCCACGGCGCCCTGCTCCAGACGGAACTGCGGGCCGAGCTCGGCCACTGAGCGGGCCGTCCGGCCGCGCCGCGCCACGGCCGGATGGTCCGCGAGGCGCGCACGCGCGGAAACCGGGCCGTGTCGGATGAGCGGCAGGCCACCGGGCGGACGTATCAAGAGGCATGTCGACCTCCATGGCGGACAGGCGGGAAAGCCGCCTGCCGACGAGCACCACCGAGCCGCCGCGACGGTTCGCACGACTGCGGCGGCACCGGCGGTGGCTGCTCGCGCTCGCCGTGGCCGCCCTGCTGGCACAGATGGCGGTGGCGATGGTCACGGCCGCCGTACGCCAGACACCGACGATCGACGAGCCGGTGTACGTGGGCACGGCGGTGGTCTACACGCGGGAGCACAGCCTGCGCTACAACCCCGAGCACCCGCCGCTGGGCAAACTGATCATCGGCGCCGGGCTGGTGTTCGCCCACCCCCACCTCGATGCCCACGCCACCGACGATCAGACGGCGCTCGGACGGCGGTTGCTGTACGAGTCGGGCAACGATCCCTGGCGGGTGATGTTCTGGGCGCGGCTGCCGGTCATCGTGCTGACGCTGCTGTTCGGCCTGGTCGTTCTCGCGTTCGCCTGTGAACTCGCCGGTCCGGTCGGCGGGTTGGTGGCGCTCGCTCTGTACACGCTCTCCCCCGACGTGATCGCGAACGGCTCGCTGGCCACCCTCGACGTACCGGCGGCCGGATTCGTGCTGACGTCGGCGTGGCTGGTGTGGAGGGCGCGGCACGGGCGGCCGTCACCGCACCTCGCGCTCGCCGCGGTGGCACTCGGCGCGGCGCTCGCCACCAAGATGAGCACCCTGCCCGCGGTCCCGGCGCTGCTGCTCCTGGCGGTCCTCTCCCGCTCCCACGCCCGCCGCGCCTCCGGCTCCGGCTCCGGCCCGATCGCCCGGCGGCGGCTCGTCGCCGTGGGCGTGGCCGCGGGCGTGGCGGTCGGCATGGCGTTGCTCGCCCTCACCGTGGTGTGGGCGACGTACCTCGTCGTCGACCCGCGACTGCGCTGGGCCACGCCCGCGGACGTGCCGGCCGTGCACGGTCTGCGCGGACTCGCCCTGCACTGGCTGCCCCTCCCCCGGCCGTACCGCGACGGGATGCGCGTTCAGTTCGGCTTCGAGAACGCGACGTGGAGCGGTTTCCTCTTCGGCAGGGTCTACCGCGGTTCGCTCTGGTACTACCTGCCGGCCGCGCTGCTGGTGAAGACGCCGCTCGGCGCGCTCGCGCTCTGGCTGACCGGCGCGGCCACGATGCTCGGCGTGCCCCGGCTGCGCGCCGCCGCCCCCTACGTCCTCCTCCCGCCGGCCGTGCTGCTCGCCGTGGCCATGACGGGCTCGCGCGATCTGGGCGTCCGGTACGCCCTGTTCGTGCCGGTGTTCCTGGCGGTCGCGGCGGCCGGGGTCGTCGCGCTGCGTCCCCGCCCGGCCCGTCTCACCGCGGCGGCGGCGGTGTTGTTCGTCGCGGTCAGTTCCTTGCGCGCGTTCCCGTACTACCTGCCGTACTCGAACGAGGCGTTCGGCGGACCGTCGATGACCCGTCTGCGGCTGCACGACTCGAACGTCGACTGGGGGCAGGACCTGGGACGGCTCGCCGACCGCCTGTCCGAGCGGTATCCGGGCGAACGGGTCTGGCTCGTCTACAAGGGCAGCGGGGTGCCCTCCGCCTACGGGATCGAGGCGGCCGATCCGCGCAAGGCTCCGCCGGGCGAGGTGCACGGCCTGCTCGCCGTCTCGGACTCCTCGGTCGCGAAGGCGGACGGCCGTCTGGCGGCGCTGCTGGACGGCAGTACGCCCGTCGACGACGTCGGCCACTCGATCACGGTCTTCCGCAGGCCTTAGGCGGCGGACCCGCCCGCCGTCCCGCCGCCGTACCGTCCGCCGTCAGGCGCGGGGGGCGAGCAGGTCCAGCACCCGCTCCCAGCGGAACTCCGGGCGCCGTCCGTCCGCGTCCGGCTCCCCCGAGTACCGGTCCCCGAACCGGACGCCCATGCCGCGGAGCCGGTCGAGGCTCGCGCCGTACGCGGGGTGGGCCGCCAGCGCGTCGCTCACACAGGGCAGGACGGCGATCGGGACGCCGAGACCGTACGCCTCGCACAGGGTGCCCAGGGCGAGGGTGTCCGCTGTGCCGGCGGCCCACTTGTTCACGGTGTTGAAGGTGGCCGGGGCGACGGCCACCGCGTCGGGGGCCGGAAAGGGGCGCGGGTCGCCCGGGGCCCGCCACGCGGACCTGATCGGACGGCCGGTCCGCGCCTCGACCGCCGCCGTGTCGAGGAACCCGAGTCCCTGCGGGGTGGCGATGACGCCGGCCTCCCAGCCCCGCTCCCGCGCGGCGGCGATCAGCCTGCCGACGTCCTGCGCGATGCCCGCCGCGCAGACGACGACGTAGAGGAAGGGCTTGGCGGCGGGGGTCTTCCCGCTGTCTCCGGTCACCCCGGAACCCTAAAGGGGCCGCCCCTGGAACCCGGCGCCGTCCCGGGAACCCGGCTCCGTCCCGGGAACCCGGCGCCACCCCCCCCCGATCCCGGGAGGCCGTTCCGTGTTCTCCTGGCCGGAGCCGCGGTGCCCACCGGAGCCGCCGGACCCCCTCGCGGTCGCGGCCCTACCGCAGCGGGAGGGACGCCCCGCGTTCGGCGTCGGAGCGCGGGCCGAAGAGCCGGCGGTCCTTCTCCTCGATGGGCACGTCGTCGATGCTCGCCTCGCGGCGGGTCATCAGCCCCTGGCCGTCGAACTCCCAGAGTTCGTTGCCGTACGAGCGCCACCACCGGCCGTCCGCGTCGCGGGACTCGTACTGGAAGCGGACGGCGATGCGGTTGCCGTCGAAGGACCAGAGGTCCTTGCGCAGGGCGTACTCCCGCTCGCGCTCCCACTTCGCGGTGAGCAGTTCGACGATCGCGGCGCGGCCGGTGACGAACGTGTCGCGGTTGCGCCAGACCGAGTCCTCGGAGTACGCGAGCGAGACCTTGTGGGGATCGCGGGTGTTCCAGGCGTCCTCGGCGGCCCGGACCTTCTGGAGGGCGGTCTCACGGGTGAAGGGCGGCAGGGGCGGGCGTGCGGACATGGGCGGCTTCCTTTGCGGACGCGCGGTACGACGAGAGGGAGAACGTGCGTTCTCCAGACTGGCTGCTAACCTAGAGAACGTTGGTTCTCGCGTCAAGGAGCCCCCTGCCCATGGACATCACGAGCGCGCACGGACAAGCCCTCGCACAGGCCCGGGAACAGGCGCTGGACGCCGCGGAGGAGCTGTTCTACGCGCGCGGCATCCAGACCGTCGGGATGGACGACGTCCGGGGCGCCTCAGGTGTCTCCCTCAAGCGGCTCTACCAGCTCTTCCCCGCGAAGGAGCTGCTGGTCGAGGCCTACCTGGAGCGGCGCGACCTCCGCTGGCGGGGCCGGCTGGCCGAGCACGTCGACCGGCACGAGGAGCCCGAGCGACGGATCCTGGCCGTGTTCGACTGGCTCCGGCTGTGGTTCGAGGAACCGGACTTCCACGGGTGCGCCTGGATCAACTCCTACGGCGAACTCGGCGCCACCTCACCGCGCGTGAGCGTCCAGGTCCGCGCCCACAAACAGGCGTTCAGGGACTATCTGGACGGCCTGGTGACAGCCGCGGGGCTGCCGGGCTCCCTCACCGACCAGGTGTATCTGCTCGCCGAGGGAGCCATGGTCACCGCGGGCATCACCCGTGAGGCGCGGGCCGCCGGGCACGCGGCAGCGGCGGTCTCGACGCTCATCTCGGCCGGCCGCCGCGCCGGTTGCGCGGAGACGGACCCGACGGCGTCCTGACCGGCGGGAAGCCGAGGCGACCGGTTCGGGGCAGGCCCCGAAGCCGGGAAGTCGCGAAGCCCGGAAGTCCCGAAGCCCCGAAGCCCCGAAGCCCCGACGGACGGACCCGAGGACGGTGTCCTCGGGTCCACGGGAGGGTGTTCCGGGTGTTCCGGAGCCCAGGTTCCGGGGCCCACGGCAGGTTTTCTCGGGTCCGCGGCCGGTGTCCTCAGGTCCGCGAGAGGTGTCCTCCGCTCTCGGTGACGGTGATGGCGCCCACCGGGCAGGCCCGCGCGGCCTCCCGGACCAGTGGGTCACCGTCGCCGTCCGCGCGGCCGGGGAGCACCTCGCTGAATCCGTCGTCGTCCTGCGTGAAGACGCTCGGTGCGGTCAGCGCGCACTGTCCCGCGCCGATGCAGACGTCCTTGTCGATGGCGATGTCGATGGTCATGCCTGTCAGCCTCTTACCAGGTCACGGGGAGTTCCAGCATCCCCTGGATCGTGTCGCCGGGTTTGAAGGGAATGTCATCCGCGGGGGCGTCCAGCCGTAGTCCGGGCAGCCGGTCGAACAGCGACAGCAGGGCGATCTCCATCTCGGCACGCGCGAGGTTCTGGCCGAGGCACTGGTGGATGCCGAAGCCGAACGCGACGTGGTGACGGGCCGAACGGTGCCAGTCCAGGGCGTCCGGCTCCGGGAAGGTGTGCTCGTCACGGTTGATGACGGAGGTCGAGAAGACGACTCCGTCGTCGGCGCGGATCGTCGCCCCGGCCACCTCGATGTCCTCGGTGGCGACCCGCAGCAGCCCGTCGGCGATGGAGAGGAAGCGCAGCAGCTCCTCGACGGCGGCGGGGACGAGCGTCGGCTCCGTGCGCAGCTCCGCCAGTTGCTCCGGGTGCCTGAGCAGGGTGAACGTGCCGAGCGAGATCATGTTCGCGGTGGTCTCGTGGCCGGCGACCAGCAGGATCGTCGCCAGGCTGATCAGCTCCTCGCGGTCCACCGCGCCCTCGCGCAGCCGGTCCTGGATGAGCTCGTCGAGGAGCCCGTCGCCCGGTTGCTTCTGCTTGTGGTCGATGAGCGACCCGAAGTAGGCGTCCAGTTGATCACGGGCGTCCTGGGTGTCCGCGGCGGCGGGGCCGCGCAGCAGCCTGCGGGACTGCTCCTCGAAGAACTCGTGATCGGCGTAGGGGACGCCGAGCAGTGCGCAGATCACCATCGACGGCACGGGCAGCGCGAAGTCGCCGACCAGCTCGGCGGGCGGGCCCTTCTCCTCCATCGCGTCGAGCAGCCGGTCCACGGTCTCCTGGATGCGCGGGCGCAGGGACCCGATCCGCTTGAGGGTGAAGCTGGGGACCAGCATGCGGCGCTGGGTGTGGTGCGCGGGGTCGTCGAGCCCCAGGAGTGCCACCCGGCGGTCGCGGGCGGAGGCGAACCGCTCCGTCGGCATCGGGAACGCCGGACGGGTGCGGTCGGACGACAGCCGTGGGTCGGTGAGGAGATCACGGGCGGTGCGGTGGCCGGTGACCACCCACACGCTGCGGCCGTCGTACAGGGAGACCCGCGACAGGGGGCGCGCCTCGCGCAAGGGGTCGTAGGCGGTGGGCGGGTGGTAAGGACACGTGCGGTCCTGGGGGAAGGCAACGGATTCTGTCATGAGTGACCTCGCATGCGATGGTTCCCTCTTACCGATCTTGCCGCTCTCATTAGATGCCCCAGGCATCTACAGAGCCACTCGAAGTTCGGCCAGATGCGCCGGTCGGGCGGTCTGGCCGAACGCCGTCGCCCGGCGGGGCGCCGGCCGGGCTCCGGTGGGCCGGCGGGGCGGCGCACCGCGGTGCCCATGGCTCGAACCGCCCGCACCGGCCATGCTGGACGCCCGTCGCACGTGGCTCGGCGATGTCCCTGGCGACCCCGGAAACGACCCTCGTAATTCGGTTGCACGGGCCGCCGCCGAGGCCCGAGGATCTGCGCATGTCCATGTTCGAAGCCTTCCTGCCGCCGACCTCCGCCGCCACTCGTCCGGTGCGGGTCCAGCAGCAGCCCGGCCGACCGCGGAGGCCTACGCTTCCCCGATCGTGACCGCCGCGCTCGTCGCGGGGCTGCTCGCGGGCTATGGCATCGCCATCCCCGTCGGAGCGGTCGCGACCTATCTAGTGTCCCTCACCGCTCGTACGTCACTGCGGATCGGCGGGTCCGCCGCCCTGGGCATCGCGACCGCCGACGGGGTGTACGCCCTGGTCGCCGCGCTCGGGGGTGCCGCCCTCGCCGCCGCGCTCCAGCCGGTGCTGGTGCCGTTGCGCGTGGCGTCCGGGCTGGTCCTGGCCGCCCTGGCGGTACGCGGCGCCGTCACCGCGCTGCGCCAGTACCGCGAGCGGCGGCTCACCGCCCGCTCCACCAAGGATCCGGCGCACCCGGCGCGGGCGTATCTGACCCTGCTGGGCATCACCCTCCTGAACCCCACCACCATCGTCTACTTCGCCGCGCTGGTCCTCGGCAGCCGTACGTCCGAGGCGGTACGGCCGCTGGAGCAGGGGGTGTTCGTGCTCGCCGCGTTCGTCGCGTCCGCGAGCTGGCAACTGCTGATCGCCGGGGGCGGCGCGCTGCTGGGGCGGGTCCTGACGGGTCACCGGGGTCGGCTGGTGACGGCGCTCGCGTCCAGCACCGTGATCATGGTGCTCGCGGTGCGGATGCTCGCGGCGTCGCCGTGACCACGCGGACTCGCAGCGGCCGGCCTTGCTGCCTCGGCTGCCTGCCTCGCTGCCTCGCCTGGTCGCCTGCCCGCCTGGGTCGACGGTGACCCTTCGTCCTGCTCCGCTCCACCGCGACGCGCCGCGCGTATCCGCCGCGTCGGCGGCCGACGTCACCGGTCGCGACGAGGTGCCGCCGGACCGCCCGGCGCGCCCGGACCGCCCGGCGCGCCCGGCCGGGCGTCGGCGCGGGGTGCGAAGGCGCGGGCCACCGCGAGGCTGTCCTCGTACACGTGATGCCGTACGACGAGACCGTCCTCGACCGTCAGGTGCAGGGCGAACCGGGCCCGGTAGGGGCGCCCTGTCACCCGCGCCGTCTGCCGGATCTCTCCGAGGACCACGGCCTCCGCACCGTCGACGAGGATCCGTTCGACCGTGGTGTCCGCTGCTCCGGGCAGGTGGTGCGCTCCCAGCTCACGGAAGTGGTCGGCCGCGTCGGCACGGGTGGACCGCGGACGGATCCACGGGGTCGCGGCGCGCCCGTGCTCGTCCCGCGGCCAGTCGAGCTGCCAGTCGATCCGTTCGGCGTAGAGCTCGGCGATCCGTTCGGGGAGGCCGGAGCCGATCCGGCGCAGCAGCTCCTCGGTCACGGCACGGGTCGTCGGAACGTGTGTGGTCACTGCCGGCATGGGGGCCGCCTCCGCGTGGTCTTCGTCCGGGAACGTCCCCACCGTCCCGCACGTGTCCCGCGTCCGCGATTACCCGCGGGGTCATGATGCGGATGAATCACGTCCGCACTGGTGTTGAATCATGCCGAGACAGGACCAGTACGACGCGAGATGGGACGGAAGTCATGCCTCTTGAGGGTGAGTACGAACCCAGCCCGACGCAGTGGGTGCGCGAACAGGTGGAGCTGTACGAGAGCTCCGGTGGCACCGAGGGGACCACGCTTCAGGACACGGGACTGCCGGTCATCATTCTCACGACCCGCGGTGCCAAGAGCGGCAAGATCCGCAAGACCCCGCTGATGCGCGTCGAGCACGACGGCCGTTACGCGGCGGTCGCCTCGCTCGGCGGAGCCCCCAAGCATCCGGTCTGGTACTACAACGTGAAGTCCGATCCGCACGTCGAGCTCCAGGACGGCGCCCGGCGCCGGGACCTGCGGGCGCGTGAGGTCACCGGCGCGGAGAAGGACCAGTGGTGGGAGCGCGCGGTCGCGGCGTACCCCTCGTACGCCGACTACCAGAAGAAGACGGACCGCGAGATCCCCCTCTTCGTGCTGGAGCCGACGGACTGATCTTCGTGCTGGAGCCGACGGACTGAGCGGCCCGGACGCGCGGGCGGCGACGCACGGCGCGTGACCGGGGTCCCGGCCGCGCCCGACCGGGGGATCCCGGCGCTGTGCGCGCCGAGGTCCTCGAAGGGGGCCCGGGGCAGCCGCCGAGATCCCGCGGACATGCCGCGCAGGAGCCGTCGCCCTCCGGGCAGCCCAGAGTCAGGCCCCGCCGCGTTCCCCTCTCGCGTCGGGGCCTTCGGCGTACCCGTCCCCGCGCGACGCGGACCGTGCCGCCGCCGCGTCGGTCACGTCGAGGAAGATCTGGTCGGCCTCGGGCACGGTGTGCGCGACGGAGCGTTTGATGCGGACGGCGACCTCCTCGACCTCCTCGCTGTCCAGACCCGGTACGAGGTCGATCCGCGCGGCGACCAGGGTCGAGTCGAGGCCGATCTCCATGGTGAGCAGCGCCTCCACACTGTCGATCTCGGGCTGCGCCTCCAGCAGGGCGCGTATCCGGCCGCTCGATTCGGGGTCGGCGGCGCGGCCGATGAGCTGCTCGCGCGCGTCGCGGCCCAGCCAGAAGGCGACGCCCACCAGAAGCGCTCCGATGGCGAAGGACGCGGAGGCCTCCCAGACGATCTGCCCGGTGATCATGTGCAGTGCCATGCCGGTGATCGCGAATGTCACGCCCAGCACGGCGGTGCCGTCCTCGGCGACCACCGTGCGCAGAGCGGGGTCGCGCAGCCTTCCGGCGCCGCCCTGCCCACGCACCTGGTGGAGCGCGCGGAACAGGGACGCGCCCTCGGCGAGCAGGGCGACGACCAGGACCGCCAGCCCCGCCACATAGCCGCTCGACGACTCCTCGCCGCCGTTCTTCAGCGCCTCGAAGCCCTGGAAGAACGAGAAACAGCCGCCCATCACGAAAATGCCGACGGCGGCGAGCAGCGACCAGAAGAACCTCTCCTTGCCGTAGCCGAACGGGTGCCGGCTGTCCGCGGGCCGGCGGCTGCGGCGCAGGGCGGCGAGGAGGAAGACCTCGTTCAGGCTGTCGGCCACGGAGTGCGCCGCCTCGGAGAGCAGCGCGGGAGAGCCCGTGAACAGTCCGCCGACCGCCTTGGCCACGGCGATCAGGAGGTTCGCTCCGAGGGCCACGAGCACGGTCAGACGCGTCCCGTGGTCCTGACCCTTCGGCTTCGGTGACGGCTCCGACCGCGCCGGCTCCCTCGGTTCCGTGGATTGCGCCGACGGCTTCGGCCGGTCCGACCGGTCCTGCGATGTCCGATTCACCCCGTCCGGTTGCCCAGGCCCGCGCGGCTCACACTTCGGCGGACCGTGCCGCCCTCTTCCAGACGTCCGGATTCGGTGGCACCGTCGTCTCGGACCACAGGAGGAGACCCACATGCCCAAGAAGCGGAAGAAACTCAAACTCCCTCTCGCCTACAAGCCGCTGGGATTCGCGCTGGGCTGGGCGAGCGGAGCCCTGGCCGGGCTGGCCTTCGAGGCGGCGTGGAAGGCGGTGCGTCACGAGGAGGACGCGCCCGACGCGCTGGACAAGGACCGCGGCTGGGGTGAGGTGCTGCTCGCCGCGGCCCTCCAGGGCGCGCTGTTCGCCGTCGCCCGCAGCGCGGCGGACCGCACGGGCGCGAAGGCCGTCGAACGTTCGACAGGGGTCTGGCCGTCCCCCGGCAAGGGCAAGAGCAAGGGAATCCGGGGTGGCGGGAGCTGACGACC
This sequence comes from Streptomyces fagopyri, assembly GCF_009498275.1. Classification (NCBI taxonomy): domain Bacteria; kingdom Bacillati; phylum Actinomycetota; class Actinomycetes; order Kitasatosporales; family Streptomycetaceae; genus Streptomyces; species Streptomyces fagopyri. The sequence continues at coordinate 1,246,751 of NZ_CP045643.1, forward strand.
GTGTCCGCGGGGCCGGGGGCGACGGCGGGTTCAGCCCAGCTTCGGCGCCATGGTGGGCGTACGGCACAGGGTGAACGAGTGCCCCGCCGGGTCGGCGTAGCCCCGCTCCTCGAAGGGTCCCGCGGCGTCCTTGGTCTCGATGGGGCGGCCGCCGAGACCGATGATCCGGCGTTCCGCCTCGTCCAGGTCCGTCACCTGGAAGTCCAGGTGGGCCTGGAGGGAGTTCTCGGGGCGCGGCCAGCTCGGCGGCGTCGCCGTGAGGTCCCTGCGGAACCCCATCCGGGTCCCGTCCGCGCCCCTGATGTCGATGCGGTTCGCGCTCGTGTCCGTCTCCTCGCCGTCGAGGAGTTCCCGGTAGAACGCGGCGAGCTTCTCGGGCTCGGCGCAGTCCAGCACCACCACGCCTGCCATGACCAGTGCCATGCTTCCTCCGTAGGGGATCGGGGGCGCGGCCGCCTGGGTCGTCGCTGCCCCGCGCCTCCCGGATACCCCGTCCCACGGAATCAGTCGTCCACGAGCCACTCGCCGTCCCGCATGAGGTCACGGCCGGCGATCTCGTCGGCCTCGCGCCAGGCCTGCACCCGTCGCGGGGTGACCCGGAAGTAGAGGTAGGCGGTCGTGAGACGGCGCGGGTCGAACCCGGTCCGCTCGGCGAAGGCGTCGCCGACACCGGCCGGCAGACCGGCTGGTTCCAGCGTCTCGGCGACGCCGTCGACGACGACCACGTCGCGGGTGGGCCCGAAGGCCAGCCGTACCGTGCCGGTCGCGCGCAGGTTGCGGCCCGTCGGACTGGCGCCGGGCGTGGCCAGTAGCACCGTCGTGCCGTCCCAGAGGTAGGACAGCGGGATCAGGTAGGGCGCCGCCCCCTCGAGATCCGCCGTGGACACCCAGACGTCGACGTCGTGTTCCAGCCGGTGGAGCGTGTCCTGCGTGCGCTGCTTCAAGGTGCGGGCGGGCGGGGTCATGTGCGGTCGGCCTCCTGAGGGCGGTGGGGAAGGGCAGGCCCGTGGGATGACGAGGGAGCATCCGGCGGTGGGACGGGGCCGGGGTCCCTCCGGCCCCGTCCACGTCGACGTCCGTCGGGTCCGCTACGTCCGCGGGGGCCGCCGGATCTCGTCCAGCCGGGCCGCCGCCGCGGTCAGCAGCAGGTCGAGCGCCTCGGGGTAGGCGCTGCGCCGCATGTCCGCCACCAGGTGACGCGCCGTCGCCGCGATGTGCGGGTGCGTGTCGGGGGACAGTCGCGCGTACGTCGCCCGCCACACCCCCGCCTCCGCCTCGCGAGCGGCCCGGGGAAGGGCCACGCTCGCCGCGTCGAGGGCAGCGAAGGCCAGCGACTGGTCGACGAAGGCGTGGTAGATCCGTACGGCCTCGGCGTCGGGAAAACCGGCGCCGCGCAGCACACCGAGGATCGTCTCCACCGCGGCGATCTCGTGGACCCGGCCCGTGACGCGGTACGTGCTGAGCACCGCGGCCTGCGGATGGGCGAGCGATCCGGAGTGCATCCGCAGGCCGAGGTCGCGCAGGTCGGCCCGCCAGTCCCCGGTGGGACGCCAGGTGCGCAGCGTACGGCCGATGAGTTCGTCGGCGATGGCGAGCAGCAGGTCGTCGGTGTCGCGGAAGTACCGGTACAGCGCGGTGGGGTCGGCGCCCAGGGCGAGGCCGAGGCGGCGGACGGTGAGGGCGTCGGCGCCGTGCTCCTTGAGCAGCCGCAGCGCCGTCTCGACGATGAGCTCCTCCGAGAGGACGACACCCGTCTTGGTGGGGCGTCTGCGCCGCCGGGCGGCGGGTGGGACGACTCGTTCGGCCATGGGCTCTCCCTCCGGTGCGGGCACCTTATGTCAACGGCGTTGACCTGTTAAGGCTCCGAGCAGTTTCATTTCCGGTCATCGGGCCGGAATCAGGCCCCGGGTGCGATCGGAGCAGCCATGACGCAGAAGCCGTACGGTGCGGATCCCCCGTCCCTGCGCAAGTCCCTCGGTGTGGTGGACGGCGTCGCGATCGCGGCGTCCAGTACGGCGGCGACCACCAGCATCGGCATCGGGCTGGGGGTGACGGCGGGCGTGGTCGGTCTGCATCTGCCCGCCATCATGCTGCTGGCCTTCCTCCCGGTCCTGGGGATCGCGGGCGCCTACACCCGCCTGAACCGGGTGGAGCCGAACGCGGGCAACGGCTATGTGTGGGTGGGCCGTTCACTCACTCCTTGGTTGGGTTTCCTGGTCGGCTGGGTGAACATCGTTGCCACCGTGGCCTTTCTGGCCTACACCACCGCCGTGACCGGCTCGGCCGTGATCCAGCTCGCGGGCGAGGCGGGCGTGCACGAGGTGGCCGGGTTCGCGCTGGACCCGGGCTCCACCGCCCAGACGACCGCGGTGGGCGTCGTGGTCCTGGTCGCCGTCACCCTCACGGCGGTCACCGGGGTCAGAACCGCCGCCCGGTTGCAGAGCGGGCTGCTGGTCTTCGAGTACGTCGTCCTGCTGGGCTTCTGCGGATACGGCATCGTCACCGGTCCGCACGCCTTCCGGCTGAGCTGGTTCGACCCGTTCCAGATCCCCTCGGCCACGGCCGTGGCGCAGGGCATGCTGCTGTCGGTGTTCTGCTACTGGGGGTTCGAGGCGGCGTTCACCGTGAACGAGGAGGTACGTGACCCCAAGGACGCCTCACGGGCCGGGACCATCACCCTCCTCACGATGCTCGGACTGTTCCTCCTGGGCTCGGTCGCCTTCCAACGCGTCCTGTCCGAGGACGAGTTGGTCGGGCATGGCGCCCAGGGGCTGGCGTTCTTCGGTGACCGTCTCGCCTCCATGCCGCTCGCGGCGCTGCCACTGGTGGCGCTGATGTTCTCGGCCGTCGCCTCGCTTCAGGCGGGCGTGATCCCGACGGCCCGCGGGATGTTCGCGATGAGCCGGGACCGCACGCTGGGTCCGGTGTGGTCCAAGGTCAGCTCCCGGTACGGGACTCCGGCGGCCGGGACCCTGCTGATCGGCGCGCTGGCGGCGGCGGTGGCGGCCCTCGCCCTGGTCATCCCCCGGCTCGCCGACATGATCATGGCGACGGTGAACGCGGTCGGGATCGTCGTCGCCCTGTCCTACGCGCTCACCGCCCTGGCGGCCGCGGCGCGCTTCCGCGGCCTGCTGCGCGAGGACTGGCGGACGGGGACACGGGCCGTGGTGCTCCCCTCCCTGAGCGCCGCGGCCCTGCTCGGCCTCGGTGGATATCTCGCCTGGTCCTTCTACACCTCCACCGACCATCTCGAAGTCAGCGCGGACAACGGGTGGTTCCTGCTCCTCGTGCCCACCCTGATGATCGTCTCGGGATTCGTGGCGGCCGCCTGGGCCAAGTGGGTGCGCAGATCCCCGTACTTCCGCACCGGCCGCGTTACCGACGCGGACTCCGCCCCCGTGCCGGCCGCACTCCGCTGACCCCTCCCCCGCACTGCCGACACCCGACCAAGGAACGGACACATGCACGCTGACCTCCTGTTCACCGGTGGACCGGTCCTCACCCCCGAGGGCCCCACCGTCACCCCGGTCGCCGTCACCGGCGACCGGATCACCGCCGTCGGGGCCGCGGCACGGGATCTGACCGGCCCCCGCACCGAGGCCGTCGACCTCGCGGGACGGCTGCTCCTGCCCGGCTTCCAGGACGCGCACCTCCACCCGGTCCCGGCGGGGCTGGAACTCGCCCGGTGCGACCTGACGGGCGCGCGCACCGCAGAGGAGACCGTGCGCGCCGTCCGGGCCTACGCCGACGCGCACCCCGACCGGGAGTGGATCACCGGCGGCGGCTGGTCCATGGAGGCGTTCGAGGGCGGTACGCCGACGAAGGAGGTGCTGGACGCGGTCGTGCCCGACCGGCCGGTGTACCTGCCGAACCGGGACCACCACGGCGCCTGGGCCAACAGCCGCGCCCTGGAACTGGCGGGTGTCACACGCGACACTCCCGACCCGGCCGACGGACGCTTCGAACGGGACGTCTCGGGCGAACCCACCGGGATGCTCCAGGAGGGGGCCATGCGGTACGTCGGCCGGCTCGCTCCCCCGGCCACCCCGGCCGACCGGCTCGCCGCGCTGCTGCGCGCCCAGCGGCACCTGCACGCGCTCGGCGTCACCGCGTGGCAGGACGCGCTCGTCGGCTCCTTCGTGGGAATGGAGGACCCCTCGGACGCGTATCTGGCAGCGGCCCGCGAGGGCTCGCTCACCGCGCGGGTCGTCGGCGCGCTGTGGTGGGACCGGGAGCGCGGGGCCGAGCAGATTCCCGAACTCGTTGCGCGGCGGGCCGCGTTGAGCCACGGTCGGTTCCGCGCCACCAGCGTCAAACTGATGCTGGACGGCGTCGCCGAGAACGGCAGCGCCGCCTTGCTGGACCCCTATCTCGACACGTGCGGCTGCGTCACCGCCAATCGTGGCACCCGTTTCATCGATCCGGCCCGACTCCCTGCGTACGTGGCCGAGTTGGACGCTCTCGGCTTCCAGTGCCACTTCCACGCGCTGGGCGACCGGGCCGTACGGGACGCCCTGGACGCGGTCGAGGCGGCACGGAAGGCGAACGGTCCGAGCGACACGCGTCCGCACCTGGCCCACCTCCAGGTCGTGCACCCCGACGACGTACCCCGCTTCGCGCGCGTCGGCGCCACGGCCAACATCCAGCCCCTGTGGGCCGCGCACGAACCGCAGATGGACGAGCTGACGATTCCCTTCCTCGGGGCCGAACGAGCCGCCCGGCAGTACCCGTTCGGCTCGCTGCTGCGGTCCGGGGCCCGGCTCGCGGCGGGCAGCGACTGGCCGGTCAGCAGTCCCGACCCGCTCCAGGGCATCCATGTCGCGGTCAACCGGGTGGCCCCGGACGGCACGGGGCCGGTGTTCCTGCCGGCCGAACGCCTCGGACTGACGGCCGCGTTCACCGCGTACACCGCGGGCTCCGCGTACGCCAACCATCTCGACGACACCGGGAGCGTACGGGTGGGGGCGCTGGCGGATCTCGTGGTGCTGGACCGCGACCCGTACGCCGGGGCGCCCGAGGAGATCGGCGCGACCGGGGTCGCGCTGACCTACGTGGGGGGTGAGCGCGTCCACGAGGCACCGGGCGCCTGACGGCGGCGGGCCGCGGCGGTGAGGGCTCGCACGAGGCCGCGGTGACGAGATCGCGGCGCCGGGATCACGGTGAGGGGGCACGGTGGCGGGGCACGGCGGCCGGGAGGCGGTGGCGGGACGCGGTGGCGGGGCACGGTGGCGGGGCACGGTGACTAGGTCACACCAAAGATCGTTTAGGCTCTGGGCAGTTCCGAGACATGCACAGGTCGTCAACTCTGTTGGTGGCGCGCGTAGTTCGGGCTGCCGGGCATCGACTCCGATCGCCCGTTCGCAGGGGCGGGGGCCTGTGAATCGTCTCGAGAAAGGGCGCCGATGCCACAGGACGTCAGGTTCGACCTCCCCTTCAGGACCCCGGTCAGCGCACACCTGGAGTCAGCCCGGGAACACCATCTGCGCTGGGTGTGGGAGCGCGGTCTCGTGCGCTCCCGGGCCGGGTTCGAGGAGTACCGCTCCTGGGACCTTCCCGAGGCGGCGGCCCGGACCTACCCGCACGCCTCCGCCGACGACCTGGTCGTCCTGATGAACTGGTTCTCGCTGGCCTTCCTCTTCGACGACCAGTTCGACACCGCGAGTCCGGACCGCGCGGACCGCATAGCGGAGGTCGCCCGGGAGCTGATCGCCACCCCGCTGCGTCCGGCGGGCACCGCGCCCCGCGTGGTCTGCCCGATCACCGTCGCCTGGGCCGAGGTCTGGACCCATCTCTCGCACGGCATGTCCCTGGCGTGGCGGACCCGCTTCGCCGCTTCGTGGGGACGGTTCCTGGTCGCGCACACGGAGGAGGTGGACCTGGCGGCCCGGGGCCTCGCGGGGACGCTGGGCCTCGCGGAGTACGCGGAGTTCCGCCGCCGCACGGTGGGCATCCACCACAGCATCGACGCGGGTGAACGCAGTCGCGGCTTCGAGGTGCCGCCGCAGGTCCAGGCGCACGAACTGATGGTCCGGATGCGGGACCTGGCCGCGGACACCATCGGGTTCATGAACGACATCCACTCCTTCGAACGCGAGAGGCGCCGGGGCGACGGCCACAACCTGATCGCCGTGCTGCACCGGCAGCGCGGCAGCACCTGGGAAGAGGCCACGGCGGAGGCCTACCGGATGACCAGGGACCGTCTCGACGAGTACCTGGCACTGGAGGCGCGCGTCCCGCGGATGTGCGAAGAGCTCGGCCTCGACGCCGAGCAGCGGGTCCGGGTGCGGATGGGCGTGGAGGCCATCCAGCACTGGATCAGCGGGAACTACGAATGGGCGCTGACCTCGGGACGGTACGCCGCCGCGAAGGACGGCCCGGCCGTGACGGCCGAACTGGCCGGCAAGGGATCGCTGGACGACCTCCTGGTGGTGTGACACCCCGGCGAACCCCTGCCGTCCGCGCCGAAGACCCGGCCGGGTCACCAACCCGCCGGGTCGACTGCCCGGCCGGGTCACCAGTCCGCCGGAGCAATTGCCCGGCCGGGCCCGCGAGCCTGGCCGGTCCCTACGTCCAGCCGGTCCCGACGACCGGCCGGGCGGGACTCCCGTCCCAGCGGGACACCCGTCCCAGCGGTACACCCGTGCCGGCCGGGGACCCGGCCGTCATTCCTCCTCGGTCCGCGCCGCGAACTCGACCGGCAGCCGGTCCAGTCGGGCCTCCCACGTGGACGCCGTCGAGGTCAGCTCCCCGGCCGGAACGGCCAGCCGCAGGCCCGGCAACCGGTGCAGCAGGACGTCGACGGCCGTCCCGATGATGGCCTGGCCGATGCCCTGTCCGGGGCACTCGTGCGCGCCGCCGCTGAACGCCAGGTGCGACTGGTTGCCCCGCACCGAGACACCTGCGTCGGGCCGGATCTCCGGGTCCAGGTTGGCCGCGCCGAGGGCGAGCACCAGCAGGTCGCCCTCCTTGATGCGCCGGCCGGCGAGTTCGAGGTCCACGGCGGCGAAGCGCCCCGGCAGGACGGCGAGCGGCGGGGTGTTCCACAGCACCTCCTCGACGACGGCGGAGACGTCGAGTTCCCCGCCGACCAGCCCGGCGAGCCGCGAGGTGTCGGTCAGGACCAGTTGGAGCACGCGGGCCAGCAGATTGCTGGTGGTGGTGTGCGCGGTGATCAGTACCAGACGCAGATGGCTGAGGATCTCGTCCGCGTCGAGACCCGCCTCGTGCGCGATCAGCCCGGTCGTGAAGTCGGCGCCGGGCTCGGCGCGTTTGCGCTCGGCGAGATCCGCGAGGATACGCATGATCAGGTCGTTGTGGGCGAGGGCGTCCTCGCCGCCCTTGATCACCTGGGCGCAGGAGACGGCGAGGTTGCGCCCCTCGGCCGCCGGAAGTCCGAACATCCGGGTCAGGACGAGCATCGGCAGATACTCGGCGAACTCGCTCACCAGGTCGGCGCTGCCCCTGCCGGCGAACGCGTCGATCTGCCGGTGGGCGAAGTGCGCGACGTGACGCCGGATGCCACGTCCCGCGAGGGCCCGCAGGTTGTCGGTGACCGCGCCGCGCAGCCTGCGGTGCGGCGCGCCGTCCTGGGACACGCAGTCGGGCCGCCAGCCCAGCATCGGGATCAGCGGTGACGTGTCGTCGACACGGCCTTCCTTCCGGTCCCGCCAGACACGGGCGTCCCGGCTGAACTGATGCGCGTTGTCGAGCACCCGCCGGTTCTCCCGGTAGCCGAGGACGAGCCAGGCGGGAACGTCGCCCTCCAGGACAACCGGGGCCACCGCCCCGTACTCCGCGCGCAGCCGGGCGTAGATCCCGTACGGATCGGTCGCCGACCCCGGTCCGTACAACCGGGTCGGACCGCCGCCGTCCGCCGCCCCGCCGTCCGCGCGGCCGGGGTCGCCGCCGTCCGGGCGGACCGGTGCGTCATCGTCCGGGCGGACCGGTGTGTCATGGCCCACGAGGTCGGGGACGCCGGCGATCGCGCCACCGATCGTGCCGTCGTTCGCATCGCCGCGTCCCTCGCCATGCGCTTCGCCATGCGCTTCGCCGTGTGCGACCGGGCAGCCGCGGGGAGCACCGGGACCGTGCGCGAGCCGGTCGTTCATCGCGTCTCCCGAGCGGCGGCGGAGCGTTCCTGCAAGTGGCGTACGAGCGCGATGAGGACGTCACGGCTGGAGATCCGGTCTCGGGCGTCGCAGGCGACGATCGGGGTGTGCGCCGGAAGGTCGAGGGCGTCGCGGATCTCCTCGACCGGATGCCGCGGCGAGTCCGGGAAGACGTTCAGCGCGATCACGAAGGGCACGTCCTGCCGTTCCATCTCCTCGATGGCCCGGAAGCTGGAGGCCAGCCGCCGGGTGTCCACCAGGACGACCGCCCCGAGGGCGCCCTTGAACAGGCCGTTCCACAGGAACCAGAACCGCTCCTGGCCCGGTGTCCCGAACAGGTACAGCACCAGTTCGTCGTTGAGGGAGATCTTGCCGAAGTCCATGCTGACGGTGGTCCGCGTCTTGCCGGTCACACCGATCAGGTCGTCGAGGCCGGCGCCGGCCTCGGTCAGCGACTCCTCGGTGGTCAGCGGTTTGATGTCGCTGACCGAAGCCACCAGGGTGGTCTTGCCGGTACCGAAGCCGCCGGCGATCATCACCTTCACCGAGCGGGGGCCGCGGTCCGGCCCCCGGCCGGGACGGTCAAAGCCTTTGGAGTCCACGGAGTACCTCCTCGAGGAGCGCGCGGCCGGGCCCGCGACCGGTGTCCGGCGCCGGTAGGGGATGGCGGGCCTCGACGCGGTCCGCGTCCAGCAGATCGGCCAGGAGCACCGCGAGAATGTTGAAGGGAAGTCGGAGGTGGGCGCCGAGTTCGGCCACCGAAAGCGGCTCACGGCAACGCCGGAGGATCTCCTCGTGCTCGTGCTGCATGCCCGGGTCGGGTACGCCGCGGGAGACGATGAGGGTCGCGACGTCGAGGCCCGCCGCCGGACCGCCGCCCGGCCCACTGCGTCCGCCGGTGAGGACGTAGTAACGCTCAAGGCCGGACGGGTCCGTGGGCCGGCGGGGCGCACTCATCCAGAGTGCTCCTCCAACCGTGGCTCGGTGCCCAGGAGTTCGCCCATCCTGCGGGCCAGATCCCTCATCTGGTGACCGAGAAGGCCCTGGTCGAGGCCTTCCCTGGCCAGCACCCCGAGGTAGGTCTCCACCCCGGCGCGCACCACGAACAGATGACCGCCGTCGACCTCGATCATCGCCAGCCGCAGCCCCCCGGCGTAGCGGGGGAACTGCTCCGCCACCGGCTGGGCCAGCGCCTGCAGACCCGCGACCACGGCGGCGAACCGGTCCACGTCGTCGGGGTCGTCGGCACCGTAGGAGGTGATCGCCTTGCCGTCGCTCGAAGCCACGAGGGCGAAGCGGATCTCCTTGATGCTCTCCGTGAGGTCGCGAAGCGCCCAGCTCACGTCGGTTCCCTGTTGCGTCATGTGAACTAGTCGCTCTCTTCGGTGCGGTGTTCGTCGGACTCACGTCCCGCGGCCGTCCCGTGCGCCGGTGCGCTCTCCCGTCCGGCCGCGGCGAAGGCGGCGAGACCGGCGAAGGACGCGTCGGGGGGTACGACGGCCACGGACTCCTCGGTTCGGGGCGCGGCATCGGGGCGAGGTGCCGCGTCGGTGCGGGGCGCGCCATCGGGGCCGGGCGCGCCATCGGGGCGGGGCTCCGACGCTCCGGTCCGCCTGCCGCGGCGCCGGGGAAGTCCGCCGGGAGTGGTGTCCGGCCCCGCCGCGCCCGGGATCGCGGCGGGCGGGGCGGGATCGGTGACGGTCGCGGGCAGCGGACTGAAGTACTTGTGCGGTACGACGACCACCACCGAGGTGCCGAGCCAGGGCGAGTCGGCGAAGGTGACCCGGATGCCGTAGCGGCGTGCCAGCGTGCCCACCACGCGCAGGCCGAGGTTCGCGTCCTCCGAGATGCCGCCGAGACCCGCGCCGGCCTCGGTGCCCGCGAGGGTGCGCGCGGCCTCCCGCTTCTTCTCCTCGCTCAGCCCCTTGCCCGCGTCCTGGATCTCGACGCCGACCCCGTTGGGTACCTCCCGGCCGGAGACGACCACCGCTTCGGTGGGCGGCGAGTAGCGTGCCGCGTTGTCCAGGAGATGGGCGAAGATCAGCGTGAGGTGGTCGACCAGAGCACCGTCGACCCCGAGTTCGGGCAGATGACGGACCTGGACGCGGTCGAAGTCCTTGATGCGGCCGATGCCGCCCCGTACGACGCTGAGCAGCCGCTGCGGCTCCTGCCACTGACGTCCGGGCCGGTCCGAGCCGCCGAGCACACCGATACTGGCGGCGAGACGGTCGGCGGGGCCGATCTCCTGGTCCAGCTCCATCAGGCTCCGGGCCACCGCGGGCAGCCGGCCGTGCTCGCCCTGCATCTCGTGCAGCCGGCCGCGCAACTTGCCGGTCAGCACATGCATACGGCTGCCGATGCTGATCACGGCCTGCTCGGCCGAGGTGGAGCGGTCGAACTCCGTCTCGACGCCGATCAGCGCGGTACGCAGGATCTTCCGCAGTTCGGCGCGGAGTTCGGGGCTCGCGTCCGTCTCCCGCGCCACCTCCGGCAGGATGTCGTCGATGGCCTCCCCGGCCCGCAGGCGTTCGAGGGCGCCGGGGAGATACGTGTCACCGAGCCTGCCGACGACCGCCAGCTGCACCGCGAGCCGCTCCTGCCAGACCTGGGTCCGTGCCGCGATCCCGGTCTCGTGGGCCTCGGCCTGCTCGGCGACCCGCGCGTCGTGGGTCAGCGCCTGTTCAGCGAGCCGGGCCTCGAACGTGCCCTTCTGTTCGGCGAGTCGAGCCTCGAACGTGTCCGCCTGCCCGGCGAGTTGGGCGTCCAGGACGGCGCGTTCGGCTGCGAACTTCCGTTCCAGGCCCGCCACGTGCTGCTGCCACTGCTGGGCCTGCTCGTCCCGCGCGCCGCCGATGTCGTGTGCGGTCCGCAGCAGTTGGGAGCGGGTGCGCAGGAGCAGCCGTACGCAGATCGCACCGGCCGCGGTGGCCGCCGTACCGGCGAAGGCCGCGGGGATCTGGACCTGGTCGGGTCCGGCGACCGCGGTGGCGACGGTTCCGGCTCCCAGCGCGACCGGCATCAGCCACCAGCTGTACCAGGCGACGGGTGCCCGCGCCGCCGGGGGCGAAGTGGCGAGTTCCATCTGCATCCTTCAAAACCAGCACGCGCGAACACAGGGGGTGTGCGGGCGCCGTACGCGTCGCACGCGCGGCACGGGACGATCGAGTGTGTCCGTCTCAACTCGCCTTGTTCCAGGGGAGCTTATCGGGTTCTAGATCAAAAGGATCAACCGAGAGCCGCATACCGGCGCGTATTCGATCACTCTCCGGCAGGAGACACCGGCGCGTGTCAGGTCCTGCGGAGCACACGGTTGGCGCCCGCGGCGGCCGTCGTCGCGAGCAGCCAGCCCAGGCAGACGAGGACCACGGCCGCCCACTGCAGCCCGCCCCGTGGACTGAACGCCTGCTCCTGCCCGAAGTCGACGAGCGGCAGCACCAGGTCGAAGGTGTAGATGGCCGCCTGGAAGTGGGGTGGCTTGCCCGGGTCGACCGCCTGCGGAGGCCAGCGCGTGAAGAGCGCGATCCCGCTGAGCATGATCGCGCACAGCCACCACACGGCGCGCATCGGCCGGTACCCGTAGCCTACGGTGAGGTCCTGGAAGCCGCTCCACACCTGTCCCGGCCACGGCAGCGTGCCACGCAGCCTGCGCTGCTGAGTGAGCAGCACCGTACGGGCGTCGCGGTCGTGGCCGTGCTGCCGGTAGGTGGCCGCCAGTTGTTCGTAGGGCTGCGGGGTGAACCCCTCGGGGTCGCGGGCGAGCAGCGGGAGCCGCTGCCGGGCCGGGAGTTCGGGCAGCAGGCTGTCGTAGACCATGCCGTCCATGCGCAGCGCCCCGGGCCAGGCTTCCGGGGTGGCGTTCAGCACGGTGACGCGGGTGTGGCTGAGGGACACCACTCCTTTGACGGGTTCCCTGAAGCGCAGGTCGAGTTCGGAGGCGGTGGAGCGCCGGCTGATGAGCGCGGGCTGTCCGGCGGGGGTGTCGATGAGACCGTCCTTGAAGCAGAACCGGCTGCGCACCGTGATGCTGCTCATGGAGAGCCTGCCGAGCGCGGTGAACCCGTCGCAGAGGTTGAACTCGGCCCCTACGTCTATGCCGTGGGCGCGCAGCGCCGGCCCGTGCTCGGCTGAGAGCGAGGCGTCCTCGAAGAGGGCACCACCGCCCACCCGGGCGTCGCACAGGTCGACGGTGCCCTCGGCGACGAGCCCGCCCCGGCAGCTCAGGTTCCCACCTATGTGCAGCCTGTTGGCCTTGAGCGCCGTGCCCGTAGGGTTGCGCAGCCGGGCGCCCGTGAGGACGACGCTGCCGCGTACGGAGGTGTCCCGCAGGTCGGTGCAGCCGTTGACGTGGAAGCCCGCACCGGCCTGGATGTCGCCGCCGATCGTGGCGCACAGGAGTTGCAGGGCGCGTTCGCCGCGGCGCTCACCGTGCCCGGTCAGACGGCTGTGCTCCAGGTGCAGGGTGCCGCCGATCGAGGCGCCGTACAGATCCGTGGGACCCTCCACCCGGCACCCGGTGATCTCGCACTTCCCGCCGATCGTGACGCCGACCCCGGAGAGTCCGGGCAGCCGGCAGTCCCGCAGTTCGAGGGCGCCCAGTGCCGCACCGTCGAGGCAGGGAACCTGCTCGAAGCGGCAGTTGCGCAGCCGCAGGGTCCCGGCGACGACGGCTTCCGCGAGGTCGAGCCGCCCGCTGATCCGTACGTCCCTGAGCCGCAGCCGGGGGAGGTGGCCCGGTTCGGCGGGTGGTGGCGCGAGGAGCAGCCTGCGGACGACCGTCGCCCGTACCTCGCCCCCGTCCGCGTACCACTCACCCCTCCGGAAGGCGGCCCACATTCCCCGCTCACTGCCGCTCCATCCGCCTGGCGCGAGGCTGCCCGACACCTGAACTCCCCCTCCGGCAAAGGAAACCGCTGCATCGCCCTACCCAGGGGGCGCACGGGGCAACCAGAAGTCCACCTAGACTTCCTGGACAGATGTCCAGCTATAGTGGACGCCTGTCCAGGAGTTGTGATCACACGAGGGAGCTTGCCGACGATGCAGACGGTCGCGAACGTGCTGGTGGGTCTGGTGGCCGCGCTGCACGTGTACATCCTGGTGATGGAGATGTTCCTGTGGGAGAAGAAGCCGGGGCGGGGGCTGCACGGTTTCGATACGGAGATGGCGCGGGCGACCGCGCCGATGGCCGCCAACCAGGGGCTCTACAACGGCTTCCTCGCCGCGGGTCTGGTGTGGGGACTGTTCGCCGACGATCCGACCGGCTTCCGCGTGCGGGTCTTCTTCCTGGTGTGCGTCGTCGTCGCCGGGGTGTACGGAGCGGTCACCGCGAACCGGCGCATCCTCTTCGCGCAGGCACTGCCCGGCGCCCTCGCCCTGGCCGCCGTCCTCGCCGCCCGGTGACACGGGAGGACCCCCGGGCGGCCCGCACCCGGGAGCGGCTGCGCCGGGCGCTTCTCGCGGAGTGCGCGGAGCGCCCGCTGGAGGAGGTCGGCGTCGCCGCGCTGGTGCGCCGCGCCGGGGTGGGCCGGGCCACGTTCTACGTCCACTACGCCGACCTGGAGGCGCTCGCGGTCGACGCCTGCGCCGATGTCGTACGCGAGGCCGTGGACGCGCTGCACGCGTGGCGCGGGCGGCCCGACCCGGTGTCGGCGCCGCCGGCGCTCCTTTCGTTCTTCACCGGCCTCGCGCCGCACACCGGCCTCTACCGCGCGCTCCTGAGCCCCGGCGGAGGCGGCCCGCTCGGTCATGTGCTGCACCGGGACCTGCGCGCCCGCAGTCTGACCGAACGGACCCTCGCGGGCGCCCCGGACGCCGCCCTCGTCGCCTCCGCGGTCGCCGCCACCTTCGCCGGGGTGCTCGCGGACTGGCTGCACGGCCTGCTGGAGGGCACCCCGGAGGAAGTCGCCCACCAGGTGTGGCAGTTGCTGGTGACCCTGCACATGAGCCGGTGACAGCCCGCCCACAGGCCACCGCGCCCCTCACCCCTCACCCCTCTCCCCTGACCACGTCTCCACCGCGTGGGGGTTCGGCCACCACCGACGCCGTTCACGGGCCGGCGATCTCGGAGGCCACTCCCCGCGGTGACGCGGGAGCCGGCCAGGCGGGGAGCGGTCACCACGGTCCGTAGTACGTGGTCGCGACCCGTAGCCGTCCCCGGAGTCGCGGCCCGCGGTCGTGGTCCGCGGTCGTAGTCCCGCGTCATGGCCCGACGCCATAGCCCGACGCCATGGCCCGACGCCATGGCCCGACGTCATGGCCCGACGTCATGGCCCGACGTCGTGGCCCGACGTCGTGGCCCGACGTCGTGGGGCCCGAAGCCGTGGGGCCCGAAGCCGTAGAGCCGGGACCCGAAGCCGCAGGGCGAGATCCGGCCTGTCGATACCGATGTCACAAATTAAAGACATAAGCGGTCATATCTGGAAAGACGCAGGCTGTGACTTCGCCCGGAGCGCACCAGCCCGTTCGGTCGCCCTCCGCGCCCGACAAGCCGGGCAGTGGTCCCCGACTCCGTAAGGAACAGTGCGTGATCACCTCTCCGACCCTCCCCGACCCCGCTATGACCTCCCGGTCGAACGCCGGCCCCGGCGCCGGTCGGACCGGTGTCCGCCACACCTCCCCCCGGTCACGGCTGCGGCCGGCCGCCGTACTCCTGGTACTGGTGGGCGCCATCGTCCTCGAAGGGGATTTCGTCCCGCCCATGGGGTGGGCGACCCTGCTCGCCGGTGTCTCGGCGGCGGCGGCGACATCGGCCGGCCCCGCGCTCACCGCCGGAGTCGTCCTCGTGTCGGGCGCGGCCAGAATCGGCCTCGGCCTCGGCTGCCCCCGGCTGCCGTTCGCCACCGCCTCGCATTCCGTCGCCATGCTCGTCATCTGTGCGGTCGTCATCGTCTTCTGCACCCTGCGACAGCGTCACCGCGTGGAGATGGACACCCTGCGCGCCGTCTCGGAAATCGCTCAAGGGGTCGTTCTGCGTCCCCTTCCCGGCCGCCTCGGTCCGCTGCGTGTCGCGGTCACGTATCAAGCCTCCGACGCGCATGCCACGGTCGGCAGCGACCTGTACGGGGCCGCCCGTGTCCCTGGTGCCACGCGGATCCTGATCGGTGACGTCCGCGGCAAGGGACTGCAGGGCATACACGAGGTGGCGGCGGCGCTCGGCGCCTTCAGGGAGGCCGCACGCTGCTACCCCACCCTCCCCGAAGTGGCCGCCCACCTGGAGGCCAGCATGCGCAGCCACCTGGAGGAGGTCCACGAATCCGACCACGAGGCCGGTGAACGCTTCGTCACCGCTCTGCTGCTGGAGATCCCCGACGACCAACGGGTCGTCCACGCGGTCAGCTGCGGTCATCCCGCGCCGCTGCTCTCGCGCGAAGGCCGCGTGACCCTCCTGAAGCCCCGGCGCTGCAGCCCGCCCCTGGGTCTGGGGAGCCTCTCCGCCCGCGACCACCACCAGGACACCTTCCCCTTCACCGCCGAGGACGTCCTGATGCTCTACACCGACGGCATCACCGAAGCCCGCGACGGGGCGGGCATCTTCTACCCCCTGAAGGAACGAGTCGCCTCCTGGACGGGCACCGACCCCGAACAGCTCCTCCGGTACGTCCAGGGCGACCTCTCCCAGCACATCAGCGGCCCCCTGGGCGACGACGCCGCCATGATCGCCCTTCGGCGGACCCCCGGCCCCACGCCGTCCCGGGTACGTGAACCGGGAACGCCCCGAACACCGGCCTCGGCGCGTGCGGGCCGCCGCGCCGACCCCACCCCCCGCTCGCCGCAGGCCGTACGCCCACCCGCGGGAACGGGAGCACAGACGCACGGGGGAACAGGACAGACGGTTCCCCCCGGACCGTCCCGTGATCGATCCACGGGGACAGGGACCGCCGGGAGCGCGGCGCGCCACCGCATCCTCGTGCTGATGTTCGACGGTGTGCAGTCGCTCGACGTCACCGGGCCCCTGGACGTGTACGCCGCGGCCAACGAGTACGGCGGCGACTACCGGCTGACCACCGCCTCCCTCGACGGGCAGCCGGTGCGCACCACCGCCGGGCTCCGGCTCGTACCGGACATGGCGCTCGACGACGTCGACGCCGGCGTCGACACGCTGGTCGTCCCCGGAGGTCCCCGCTGGTGGGAGGCGGTCGCCGACCCACCGCTCGTCGAGGGCATCACGCGGCTCGCCGGGACGTCCGGCGCCACCACCGTCGCGGCCGTCTGCGCCGGCACGTTCCCCTTGGCCGAAACCGGGCTCCTGGACGGCCGCCGGGCCGCCACCCACTGGAAACTCGCCGCGGACCTCGCCGCCCGCTATCCCCGCGTCCGGGTGGACTCAGAGGCGATCTTCGTCAGGGACGGCAGATTCATCACCTCCGCCGGGATCACCGCCGGCATCGATCTGACCCTGTCGCTCGTCGAGTCCGACCTGGGTCCGGATGTCGCCCGGGCGGCCGCCAAGCAACTCGTGGTCTTCATGGCCCGGCCCGGCGGACAGTCGCAGTTCAGCGTGCGTCAGCAGTCCCGTCGCCCCCAGAACGCGCCGTTGCGTGACGTCCTGGACCGGGTGGCCGCCGACCCCCGGGGCGACCACAGTCTGCAGGCACTCGCGGACAGAGCGGCATTGAGCTCGCGGCACCTGACCCGGCTGTTCCGTTCGGAGGTCGGCACCACGGCGGGTGAGTACGTCAAGCGCATCCGTCTGGAGGCGGCGCAAGCGCTCCTCGAAGGCGGGGACGAGCCGCTCGACACGGTCGCGCGGCGCAGTGGGTTCCGGACGGAGGAGACCATGCGGCGGGCCTTCCGCGGCCAGTTCGGCGTGAGCCCCGGAACCTACCGGGACCGCTTCCGCAGCACGAGCCCGGCCGCCGCGCCCAGCACCCGGTGACGAGTGGTGTCCCCCGGCCCCGACCTCCCGTCTCCGCGCCCGGAGCCCTTCGCCGCGGCGGACTCCTCGTGGTCCGCGGGCCGTTCGGCACACGGGAGGTGCCGGGGACCGGCGGACTGTTCCAGGTCCGGCCGTGAACCTGGACCGTTCCAGGTCCGGCCGTGAAGCCACCGCCGTCCTGCGCCAGGGAAGTCCCGCGGGACGGGAACTCGCGCCTGTCGGGCATCGACCTCGCGGATTGACTCCCGCGATCGTGCCGCCCGTGCCGACCCTTCTCGTGGGACAGCCGATCCGGAAACCCCCGCTCCCCCGCGACGGCCCGGTTCGACCCGCTTCCCATGATGCGCGCCGGCGTCGGCGCCGTCCCGGCGCGTGAAGGACATCGGTGCCACGGATCGGGCCATCGGCAGGCACAGGGTCGAGCGCCACCGAATATCAGGACTCCGCCAGGACTCCGCGTGGATTCCTGGTTCCCTCCGCCGACAGCACGTCCTCGCCGGAAAAGCCGATCCGGACGTGGTCAGGAGCGACGTGCGAGCGTGACGTTCCCCAGTACGTCCTGGAGTATCCGCCGGACTTCGACGCGCCCGATCCGACCGACGCCGCCGGGCCGTCCCCAAGTGGCCTTCTCCGCGGCACTGTCGGCGCGCTGAAGTGCCGTGTGAGACGCCTGACCGGGATCGAGGGCGTGGTCCACGACGTAGTACCGCCAGACAGGCGGACCCTCCGTGGTGCGCGTCTCTAGACCAACCAGCCACATTTCGAGCGGAGGCGGCGGGGTCCACACCTCGGCGCCCAGGTCGTTGACGGAATTCCCCGCGTCGGAGCGGGACCCGTCGGAATCCGGTGGATTCTCCGGTGAAGAAGAAACAGTCACGTACGCACCTCGACAGATGCGGGTGTCGGTCTCGAGCAACATGGTGTCTCGCCTCCCGTCCTGGGGTTCTCGCGGCACCAGGGGTGGCGCGGCGGTCGGTCCAAATTGCGGTTGTACATCGGGCTGACTGATTTTCTCCGTCTACCTGAATGACTGGACGGCAAGCGGATTTGTGACAGCCGTCACATTGCTCAGCGTGGAGTCTCGCCCGGCGACGTCCCGAGGACGCCGTTGGCGGCACCCCCGGCGCGGCGATCCCGGATCTCACGTTCGCGCACGCGACTTAGTTTTGAACATGTTCAAGTCGGGGCGTACGCTGCTGCCATGAGCGACAGAGCCGCCCTGGTGAAGGGCATTCGCGCATGGCTGGTCTTCTTCATCATCTGTCTGGTGCTCAGCGGCGCCACGGCCTTCCCCCTGGTGCACGAACTGCGCTGGACAGAGGACCTGTTGCGGTCTCTCTCCGTGCCCGAGCACCTGCCCGCCCTGATGGAATGGATCGAGCGCGTACGCCGCGGCCTCGACACCGCGGACGCCGAGTACCCGTTCCTCCTGTACGGCACGGACTGGCTGGCCTTCGCCCACCTCATGATCGCGGTGGCCTTCTACGGGCCGTACCGGGACCCCGTCCGCAACGTCTGGGTCGTCGAGTTCGGCATGATCGCCTGCGCCGGCATCGTCCCGCTCGCGCTGATCTGCGGGCCGCTCCGCGGAATTCCCTTCTGGTGGACGGTCATCGACATGTCCTTCGGATTCCTCGGGGTCATCCCCCTGTACGTCGTCCGAAAGAGGATCAAGCGGCTGGAAGCGCTCACCGCACGTCCCGTGCCCACTCCCGGCACCGACCGACTGACCGTTCCGCCGGCCACCTGAGGGTTCCGCCGCCAACCGGCCGCGCCGGCCCGGGCGTCGGTCGATTCAGAGGGGGATCCGATGGGTCGAGGCGGGTCGAGGCGGGTCGAGGCGGGTCGAGGCGGGCCGGTCCGCCCCGGACGCCGACCGATCACCCGGTGAGGGGCCGGCCGGCCACCTGGTCGAGCCGAAGGTCGCGCAGGACGGCATGACCCGACTTGATGCCCGTGACGACGGTCGGGGCCCCGGCCTTCGCTCCCGGCGGACGGAGGGACGGACGGAGGGACAGGCGGAGGGACGAGTGGACCGAGAGACGGACGGGCGCACCCCGCTCCCCCTGCTCAGAGAATCGCGTCGGCCCCCGACGGCGGAGCGGCCGGGAAGGCGTCACCCATGACCAGGTGACCTCCAGCGCGGTCGGCCTGCGCTGTCACATCCGGCCCGGCGGGCCGGTCATACAGTCGCCGGCGCTTCGAGCCGGTGGCATCCGTCGCCCCGCTCGAACGCCTGGCCGTGACCTACTTGACGACCATTCATATCGTTTTCCGTGAGGATCGACATCTTGCACAAGAGGAAGAACCGACTGCGGCTCTCGGCCGTGATCGCGGCCGGCACGCTGGCCGCGGGCGGCCTGGCCACCCTGCCGTTCACCGCACTGGCCGGCACCCCGGGTGACACGGCCGACGCCTCCCGCCAACGGGACTTCACCTCCGCCGCCGCCGAGTACCACATACCCGTCAGCGTCCTGCTCGGCCTCGCCTACCAGGAATCAGGGTGGCAGTCGCACGGCCAACTGCCCAGCACCGACGGCGGCTTCGGCCCCATGCACCTCACCGACGTCACCCCCGCCATGATGGCCGGCGGCGACGCCGGCGCCACCGGACGCGCCGACCTCGACACCCTCACCGCGAAACCCGCCCTGCACACCCTCAAAACCGCCGCGCAACTCACCGGCCTGCCCACACACATCCTGCGCGACGACCCCACCGCCAACATCCGCGGCGGCGCCGCACTCCTCGCCTCCTACCAACGCGAACTGACCGGCAGCACACCCACCGACGCCGCCCAGTGGTACGGCGCCGTGGCCCGCTACAGCCAGTCCCCCCAGAAACAGGCAGCCGCCCGCTTCGCCAACCGCGTCTTCGCCACCATCCACGACGGTGCCACCGGCGTGACGGAGACCGGCCGGCGGGTCCGCCTGAACGCCGCGCCCTCACTGCGTCCGGCCACCACACAGATCGACCGACTGCACCTCAAGACGTCAGCCACCACCGCGACCGAGTGCCCCGCGTCCCTGGACTGCACGTTCGTACCCGGCTCCGCGGCCGGCGGCCAGGTCTCCGACCGGCCCACCAACGGCATCCGCATCGACACCATCGTCATCCACGACCTCGAGACCACCTACGACGCCGGCGTCAACACCCTCGCCGACCCCAAGAACTCCGTCTCCACCCACTACGTGATGCGCTCCTCGGACGGCGCGATAACCCAGATGGTCCCCACCAAGAACATCGCCTTCCACGCGGGCAACTACTCCACCAACCTCCACTCCATCGGCATCGAACACGAGGGATACGCCGCACACGGCGCCACCTGGTACACCGAAGCCCAGTACGAAGCCACCGCCGACCTCGTGAAATACCTCGCCGCCCGCTACGCCATACCCCTGGACCGCCAGCACGTCCTGGGCCACGACAACGTTGCCGGACCCAACTCCTCCCTCGTCTCCGGCATGCACTGGGACCCCGGCAACGGCTGGGACTGGGACCACTTCATGCGCCTGCTCGGCCACCCCGCCACCGGACCGCACACCACCCCCACCACCGGCTCGGTCGTCACCATCGACCCATCCTTCGCCGACAACCTCCAGACCGTCACCATCTGCCCCGCCGACGACCCCACCGGCGCCACCCCCACCTGCACCGACACCCAACAGGCGTCGAACTTCCTCCCCCTGCACACGGCACCCGCCCCCGACGCGCCCCTCTTCGCCGACCAGGCCATCCACCCCACCGGCCCCGGCACCGACCGCATCAACGACTGGGGCGGCACCGCCCAGACCGGACAGCAGTTCGTCGTCGCCGACGTCCGGGGAGACTGGACCGCCATCTGGTACAGCGGAGCCGAAGCCTGGTTCCACAACCCCGGCGGCAAGAACACCAGGTGCGCCTACGGCGTGAAGATCATCAAGACCGCGACCACCACACCCGTGGCCCTCTACGGATCCAGCTACCCCGACGCCTCCGAATACCCCGCCGGACTCGGCGCCTCCACCCAGGCCCCGTTGAGCATGTACACCATCCCCGCCGGCCAGGCCTACGTCGCCACCCGGCCCCCCACCGCCACCGACGACTACTTCACCTCCGGAACCGTCGTCACCGGCGCCAGGAAGATGTACACCATCCAGTACAACCACCGCGTCACCCTCGTCTACGCCGACGCCGTCACCGCCACCACCGCCACCCACCACTGGGAAGACACCACCGACTGACCACCCCCGTCACACCGAGGGATACGGGAGAGATCTCGCCGGCGGGGACCGCGTGCGCGGCGGCGGGCGACATGCGGGGCGACGCCGCCCGGGCGACCTGGGCGGCGTCGCGGGCGTGACGATCACGTTGAACGATGCCGCCCGCGGACTCCTTGACGACGTGAATCCCGCGGTGCCGTCCGCCGTGAGCCCCGACGGCAGCCCGCAGAGCTCCGTGCTCCGGGTCGCTCGGGACGGTGACGACCTGCCGCCGGCCCCGGGACCGGACCCGGGCCGGCGTCCGGCCCGCCCGCCGTCCAGCCGGCCGAGCCGTGGCGGACGGCACCCTTTCGGCCGGTGTGACCGTGAGCCCTGGATCCCCCGTCCCGGATCACGGACGTCCCACCCGCGCCCTCCCTGCACAGGGCGTGGCGCGGCCGACGAGACGGGGACGGCACGGGGCCGCCGAGGTGGGTGACCTCCGGGTCGCGCCGTCGGGGCCGGTCAACTCCACCCCCCTTACTCGGACAATTTTTGTCCGTGACAATATTTGCGATGTAGCGCTCGTGAACTTGGAGGACGCCATGTACACCGGGGATGACGCAGGCTCCCTCGATCAGGCGACGAGGGATTTCGTCGCGGCCCGTCCCCAGCTGTTCGGTATCGCCTACCGGGTCCTCGGCAGCGCCACCGAAGCCGAGGACATCGTGCAGGAGGCCTGGCTGCGCTGGCAGAAGACGGACCGCACCGACATCCACGAACCCGCCGCGTTCCTCGCCACCGTCACCGCCCGCCTGGCCATCAACCTCGCCCAGTCCGCCCGAGTACGACGGGAGACCTACATCGGACCCTGGCTGCCCGAACCCGTCGACACCAGCCTCGACCCACAACTCGGCGCCGAACGGGCCGAGGCACTCGACATGGCCGTCCTCTTCCTCCTGGAGAAACTCAACCCGGTGGAACGCGCCGCCTACGTCCTGCGCGAAGCCTTCGCCTACCCCTACGGACAGATCGCGGACATCCTGGAGACCAGCGAGACCAACACCCGCCAACTGGTCAGCCGCGCCCGCAAACACCTCGCCGCGGAACGCAGGGAACCCGTCACCCCCACCGCCCACCGCAGACTGCTGGAAGTCTTCCTCGCCGCCGCACAGACAGGCAGCCTGACCGCACTCGAAGACGTACTCAGCGCCGACGTGGTCAGCTACGCCGACGGCGGCGGCATCCGCGGGGCATCCCGGATTCCCGTCGTCGGCCGCCCCCACGTCTCCAAATACCTCGCCGCCTTCGCCCCACGCTTCTGGCCCGGAACCGACATCCGCCGGGTCGAGAGCAACGGCACCCCCGCCGCCCTCATCTCCTCCCAGGGACACCCGATGGCCCTGCTCTCCGTCGACGCCTCGCAACGCGGCATCGAACGCCTCATGTGGGTCATGAATCCCGCCAAACTCGAACCCTACGTGGCATCACTGAGTGAATAAGACTCCACATGGCGGAAGTTGCCCCTACGGGCGACTGAAGGACCGCTCCCCGTGCCGTTCGCACCTTCACGGGAACAACCGGTGAAAAGCAGGGGTCCCGACGCCGGAGGAGCCGGACCATCGCGGACCGGTCCCCTCGCGATCGAGGACGACGGCCCCTCCGTCGCGCCGCCTCGGTGCCGGCGACCCGCGTCCGGCCCCTACGAGCGGGGCTCGATGTCAGGCAGTGGGCCGCGGGGCGCGCAGGTGGGCGCGCTGGGCGAGTTCCTTCTCGTCCACCAGTTCGAGCATGGGCCTGCCCGGCGCGCACAGCATGGTCACCACGAAGCGCGTGCGCGCGTCGGCCAGCGCGTTGCCGTCCTGGTAGTGGACGGCGTCGCCGCCCGGCTCCCAGAACGTACCGCCGGCCTCGATCACGCGCTCGGGCTCGCCTTCGAGCTCGAAGCGGACCGCCCCCTCGACGACGTAACCGAACGCCGGGCCCGAGTGACGGTGCGGAGGCGTTCCCGGGTCGCCGGGCTCCCATTCGACGTGGATCGTCATCGCCGAGGCACCCTCGGGGACGGTGATCGGCGACGCGTCCTGCAGCATCTTCGCCGCCCGCGTCCACCCCGGCCCGTCCTCGCCCGCCCCGTGGCCGTGCCCGCCGTGCCCGTGGTCGTGACCGTGCACCGAGTCCTTGTCCGACACTGTGACGCACCTCCGTAGATCATCCACGAAGCCATGGGCGGCACATCGTCCGCCGGACACGAGAGACCACGTCTCCGGTTCCCATGACTGTTTGCCCGTGATGACCGGGTGGGCCGCGGATCTGTGACATGCGGCAGGGTCCTGCCGTGTCCGGGTCCGTGCGGCCGTACGTCCGTGCGGCCGCGGCACGTCGTGCGCTGCCACACCGTGCCGGGTTCGCTCCTCGGAGGAAGCACTACGGGCGCGGTGTCACACGGACCGCCTCTGCCCTGTCTTTGTCGGTAAAGACACTGCCGGTCCGTGCGGACGGGCCCGTGCCCGGGCGGATCACGCCGGTGGCCACGGCGCGCCACACGGTGGCACCTGTCCGAGAGGACCCCATCATGAAGGTTGTAGTCATCGGCGGAACCGGGCTCATCGGATCGAAGGTGGTGCGCAAGCTCGCCGAACACGGCCACGAGGCGGTCCCGGCCTCCCCCAACACCGGTGTGAACACGCTGACGGGTGAGGGCGTGGCCGAGGTCCTGCGGGGAGCCCAGGTGGTCGTGGACGTCTCCAACTCCCCCTCGTTCGCGGACGACGACGTCATGGAGTTCTTCCGTACCTCGACGAGGAACCTCCTGAGGGCCGGGAAGGAGGCCGGAGTGGCCCACCATGTCGCGCTGTCCGTGGTCGGCACGGACCGTCTTCAGGAGAGCGGCTACTTCCGCGCCAAGCAGGTGCAGGAGGAGCTGATCAAGGCGTCCGGGATCCCCTACTCCATCGTTCACGCCACGCAGTTCTTCGAGTTCATGAAGGGCATCGCGGACTCGGCCACCCGGGGCGACACCGTGCGCCTCGCCCCGGTCGGGATCCAGCCCGTCCACTCCGACGACGTCGCCGCCACCGTGGGCGCCGGCGCCGTCGGCACACCGGTCAACGGCGTGGTAGAGGTGGCCGGTCCCGACACGTTCCAGCTGGACGAGCTGATCAGCGAGCGCCTCACCGCCGGGAACGACCCCCGGACGGTCGTGGCGGACCCCACGTCTCCCTACTTCGGCGCCCGGTTGCGGGAGACCACCCTGCTCCCCGGCCCCGACGCGCGCATCGGCACGACACGTTTCGCCGACTGGGCGGCGCGGCAGCAGTAATGATCCTGCCCCCTGGCGGCCGTGATGCCAGGGCCCTGCCCGGGCGGGGGTTTCGGTGAGGTCGCCGGCCGCTTCGGATCAATCCTTCGTACGGGCCCGATGGCGGACTCGGACGACGAGCTTGCCGGTGGCGCGGTCGTGTTCCATGTCGTCGTGGGCCTGTCGCACCGACTCCAGGCCGTCGTAGACGCGGTCCACGGGGAAGGTCAGGCGGCCGGCCGCGACCGCGTCGAGGATCTCCTGGAAGGCGTCCCGAGGCAGGTCGGCGGCGTCGCCGAAGTAGCCCGCCAGACGCACTCCCCTCGGCAGGTACTCGTTCGGGGAGAAGTCCCGCACCGTCCACTGGTTGGAGAGGCTGCCGCCGAAGCAGGCGGTGCCGTGCACGCGCACCGCGCGCAGGGTGTCGGGCAGGGTCGGGGTGCCGACGAGGTCGAGGGCGGCGTCGACACCGTCCGGATACAACGCGCGTACCGCGGGCGCTGTCTCACCGGTGTCCAGGAGCGGATGGTCGACACCGTGCTGCTTCAGCAGGGCCAGGCGGTCGGCCCGCCGGGTGGTGGACAGCACCGTGGCGCCACGCCAGGTCGCCAGCGCCGCGGCTGCCAGGCCCACCGAGGAGGTGCCGCCGCGGATCAGCACGGACTGGCCGGGCTTCAGGTCCAGACCGACGGTGAGAGAGCCGTACGCGGTCTGCACCATCTCCGGCAGGGCGCCCAGCAACTCCCAGGGCAGGTCGGTGTCGACGGGGATGACCTGCGACAGCGGCACGGATGTGTACTCGGCATAGCCGCCGTCGTAGGTGCGCCCCATGTCTCCCATCATCGCGACGGCCTTCTGCCCCACGGCCAGACCACTTCCGTCCCCAGCCGCGTCGACGGTGCCGACGGCCTCGATACCCGGCACCCGGGGAAAACTGACGCCCGCCCCCAGGCCCAGCCGAAGCTTCAGTTCCGAGCGGTTGAGGCCGAAAGCCTCGACGCGGATGCGTACCCAGCCGTCCCTCCGGGGCGGGAGCGGGAGCGTGGTCAGCCGCAGGTTGTCCACGGGGCCGGGGGCGGAGAGCTGGACAGCGCGCATGGTGGTCGGCGAGGACGTCACGGGCCTGCCTTCTTCCCTGGGTAGGAGAGCCGGTCGGCGGTGGTCAACATGCGACCGCCCCGTATTCATTCCCAACTCGGCTGCCATGTCCGCTGGTTGATGACGTCCGAGCGCGTCGGCGTTCCGTCGGCACGGCGAGGACACTCGGTGTCGGGGCATCCCGTCACGCACGGCGGGCTCCGCCTCGTCGGCGGGTCCTGGTTCCGATTCGGCGGACGTCGCACATGCCGCACTCCGTCTGCTACCGGACGGCACCAGCGGTCACGGCCGTGGTGTCGGCGCCGTCGCGGACGTGCGGGGCCTGCCGGACGAGGACGATTCCCGCGAGCAGCACGAAGCCCAGTCCGCTGCCCACGACACCGGTCCACCCGAACGCGGAGAACATCACCCCGGCGACAGCGGATCCGACGGCGCCGCCGGCGAACACCGCGAAGATGTAGACGGTGTTGAGTCGGGCCCTGATCGCGGGCCGCGCGGCGAAGATACGTGCCTGGTTGGCGATCTGACCGCTGGTGGTCCCGTAGCCGAGCAGGTTGCAGCCGACGGCGAGGGCGATCAGCGACTGCCCGGCGACCCCGAACAGGGCGAAGGCGAGCAGTGTCGAGGTGAGAGCCAGCGCATTGACCCTGCGCGCGCCCCAACGGTCGGTGAGCCGCCCCGAATAGCGGGCGGCCAGTGCTCCGGGGACGCTGAACAGGCCGAAGAGGCCGATCAGCGCGGGCCCCAGCGCGATCGGGGCCTCGGTGAGGTGGAAGGCGAGTGACGACCAGAAGGCGGAGAAGGCCGCGAAGACCGTCGCTCCCAGCGCGGCCGAAAGGCGCAGGGGCGCGTGCTCGGTGATCAGCCCGGGGAGCGAGGCCAGCAGGCGGAGATAGCTCTGCCGCTCGGCGGCCGGGGCCGGCGGGTCGGCGGGCATGTAGCGCGGGAGGACCAGGAGCAGGGCGCCGGTGGCCACGGCGGCGACGGCGAAGCCGGCCCGCCACGTTCCGGTGGCCTCGGCGATGAGGCCGGCGGCTGTGCGCGAGAGCAGGGCTCCCATCGTCAGGCCGGTTCCCACGGCCCCGAGGACCCGGCCGGCGTTGCCCGGGGTCGCCATGGAGACGATGGTCGGCATGATGACCTGCGGGAGCACGGTGCTGGCGGAGAGCACGAGGGTGGCCATGCTCAGCAGGGCGATCGAGGGCGCGGCGGCGCCGGCGAGGAGAGCCGCGGTGGTGACGACCAGCAGAAGGGCCGACAGGCGGCGAAGCCGTACGCCGTCGGCGAGCGGCACGATGGCGATGATGCCCAGCGCGTAGCCGATCTGCCCTGTCGTGGCCACCAGTGCGGCAGTCGAGGGCGACGCGTGGAAGCCCCGGGCGATCTCGTCGAGGAGCGGCTGGGTGAAGTAGATGTTGGAGACGGTGACGGCGGTCGCCGTGGCGAAGACGGGGATGGTCCCCCGCTTCACATCCGGGCGGGTGGCTGCACTGGTCATGGGGTCGGTCCTCATGTGCGGGATTCACTGCGGTGACGGGCGAAGTCGCGATCACCGACGGGCGGACCTCGGCCGGGGCCGAGGAAGCGCTCCGTCGCGGCACGCGGTCCGGAACACCCCGGCGGGCGGTACGCGCGGCGGGCGACGCGGGCTCCATTCCATTCTGGATGATGCGAAACATCCAGAAATCAACATGACGCCAGTCGTCCCGAAAGTCAACCGGAGACCGCGGGAAGCTCCCGCGGGAGACACGGATGTATGATGTACGTCATCCAGATTTGCGTTGGACGTGCCGCGCGAGCCCCGAGGAACGGGACCGGTTCGGGGCTCTCGCGG
Source organism: Streptomyces fagopyri (assembly GCF_009498275.1). Classification (NCBI taxonomy): domain Bacteria; kingdom Bacillati; phylum Actinomycetota; class Actinomycetes; order Kitasatosporales; family Streptomycetaceae; genus Streptomyces; species Streptomyces fagopyri. Next base: position 1,274,142 of record NZ_CP045643.1, read on the forward strand.
GGGGAGAGGGCGGCGGCTCGCACGCCCGATCGAACGCGGGCGTGCGGGAGTTCACGAACGGGACCGGGCGGACACGCGGCGGCCTCCACGAACGCCTCGCCTCAGGTGACGACCCGCATCGCCCGGACCGCTGCCACGGCGGACGGCCGGACGGCACCGCGCACCGCCGGACGGCACCCCGCACGGCGCACCGCGCACCGCCGGAGGCACGACGGAGAGGGACACCCGGCGGGAAAGAGCGCCGGGATGCATGAACCGGCCCTCCGAGGCCCGGACCGCGCGGCGCCCGTGCGGTTCGTGCGGCCGAGGGCCGGCGGTCAGGTCAGCGGGTCGCGTGGAACGTACGCCGGTAGGCCTGCGGCGAGACACCGATCGCCGCGTGCAGGTGCTGGCGCAGGGAGGTGCCGGTCGCGAAGCCGACCTCGCCGGCGATCTGGTCGACCGAGAGCTCGCTGGACTCCAGCAGGTGGCGGGCCCGGGTGACACGCTGCTGGATGAGCCAGCGGCCCGGACTGAGCCCCACCTCGCCCTGGAAGCGCCGGGCGAAGGTCCGCAGGCTCATCCGGGCGTGACCGGCGAGGTCGGCCAGGGTCAGCGGGTCACCCAGCCGGGCCAGTGCCCACACACGGGTCGCGGCCGTACTGGTCGCCACCGGGTCGGGAACGGGCTGCTCGATGTACTGGGCCTGACCGCCGTCGCGCCACGGCGGCACCACACAGCGCCGGGCCACACTGTTGGCCAGCTCGCTGCCGTGGTCCTTGCGCAGGATGTGCAGGCAGATGTCGACGCCGGAGGCGGCACCCGCGGACGTGAGGATCGTGCCGTCGTCCACGAAGAGGACGTCCGGATCCAGGTCCACCTCGGGGTACGTACGGCGGAACTGGTCGGCGAGCTGCCAGTGCGTGGTGGCCCGCCGCCCCTCCAGGAGTCCGGCCGCCGCCAGCACGAAGGCACCGGTGCAGATGGAGACGAGACGGGCGCCCGGCCGGATGAGCGCGAGCGCGGCGGCGACCTCGGCGGGCAGCTCCTCGGTGACGCTCGACGGTGTGATGGCCGGGATCACCACCGTGTCCGCCGTACGCAGCACCTCGGGACCGTGCTCGACGGTGATCGAGAAGTCCGCGTTGCTGCGCACCGGACCGCCGTCGACGGTGCAGGTCAGCACCTCGTACCGGCCGTCCGCCGCACCGAGGATCCGGCTGGGGATACCGAGCTCGAAGGGGTAGACGCCGTCGAGCGCCAGGACGACCACTCTCTCCACATGCCGCATGGCACGATCCTATCGGAGATTGGCAATCGTGCCATTTCATGGAGCGTCCGGCCCCGGCAGGCTGTGAGGCATGAGCACTAAGAACACGATGCGCGCGATCAGTCAGGACGTTCTCGGCGGACCCGAGGTCCTCAAGGAAGTGGAGGTGGAGCGCCCGGCCCCCGGGCCCAGCGAGGTGCTGGTGCGGGTACGGGCGGCCGGGGTCAACCCGACCGACTGGAAGCACCGGGCGACCGGCCTGTTCCTCGGGCGACCGCCCTTCGTCCTGGGCTGGGACGTGTCCGGTGTGGTGGAGGCCGTCGGTATCGGCGTGACCGTCCACGCGCCGGGCGACGAGGTCTTCGGCATGCTGCCCTACCCGTTCGGACACGGCTCGCACGCCGAGTACGTGACCGCTCCCGCGCGTTCCTTCGCGCGCAAGCCCGCCGGTATCGACCACACGGAGGCCGGCGCACTGCCGCTGGTCTCGCTCACCGCCTGGCAGGCGCTCGTCGACACGGCCGACGTACGGCCCGGTCAGCGCGTGCTGATCCACGCGGCCGCCGGCGGGGTCGGACATGTGGCCGTGCAGATCGCCAAGGCGCGGGGCGCGTATGTGATCGGTACCGCGAGCGCGGGCAAGCACGAATTCCTGCGCAAACTGGGCGCGGACGAGCTGATCGACTACCGGGAGACCGACTTCACCGAGGCCGTCCGGGACGTCGACGTGGTCCTCGACACGATCGGCGACGACAACACCTTCAAGTCACTGCGTGTGCTGCGCGAGGGCGGGATCGTGGTGTCGATCCTGCCGGTCGGCCCGGAGGAGTTGTACGAGGAGGCCGCGCGGCTGGGTGTGCGGGCGGCGCGGATGCTGGTGGAGGCCGACCACGCGGGCATGCGGGCGGTCGCGGATCTCGTCGACAAGGGCCTGCTGCGCCCGACGATCGCCGGCGCGTTCCCGCTGGCCGACGCCGCCGAGGCGCACACGCTCGGGGAGACCGGCCGGACCGTGGGCAAGCTGGTGCTGCTGGCCGACTGACGTCCCGGCTGACGCGGGACAGGGCACGGGCGCGATCACCTCGCCCGTGCCCTGTCCCGCGCTCCCTCCGGGCCGGCGCGGTCACCCGCACTCCGGGGCGCACGCCGGGCGGACGACCGGGCGGACAACCCGGAGAACTCGTCGCTCAAATCGAAGACATATGTCAATCGAACATGCTGAAATTCACTCCAACGAGGGTAACTTGCAGAGCGGGGGCCGGAGTTGTGGACCGTCCCCCGTCATCAGGAGCGGTTCAGCGGCCGGTTGGAGGCGATGTCGTCGTGACCCACGCCCCCGCGCCGCCGCACCGGCATCTGCGCGTCCACCGGGACCGGGGCCACACCGTGCTGGAGCTTCACGGGGAGATCGACATCCTCACCGCCCTGGCCATCACCCCGTACCTGGATTCGGCCACCGGTCGGCCTGAGCCGCGGGTCGTCATCGACCTGCGGCCCGTGGAGTTCTTCGACTGCTCGGGGCTGCGCCTGCTGTACAGGGCCAGGAGCCGGGTCCTCGCCCGGGGCGGACGGCTGCACCTGGTCTGCGACCGTCCGCTCACCCTGCGCATGCTGAGCGTGACCGGCCTGGACCGTCTCCTGCCGCCCTGGGCCTCGCTCGACGAGGCGCTGGAGCGGCCGGAGACGGCGTCGGGCACCTGATGACGACTGCCCCGCCGGCCCCGCGCCGCAAGCGGTCTTGACCGGGGTCCCGTTCCGGAAAGTGCCACGGCCCGGATCTGCCGGGTCCGGCGCTGCGTGAGCGGGAGCGCGCGTGAGCGGGAGCGCGCGTGAGCGGGAGCGCGCGTGAGCGGGAGCGCGCGTGAGCGGGAGCGCGCGTGAGCGGGAGCGCGCGTGAGCGGGAGCGCGCGTGAGCGGGAGCGCGCGTGAGCGGGGGCACGCGTGAGCGGGGGCGGCCGGCCAGAAGCCGGTGGCGGGGGGCGCCGTGGACCCTGCGTGTGTTCGCCACCGCGCCGGCCACGCTCGCACGCCCCTTGCCGGCCTGCCGTCCTGCCGTCCTCACGGTAGGGAATTCTCCGGAAATGTACGGTGTTCTGGTCATCACCGATTGAACACCCGCGGGCGACGCGTCGTCGCACCCCGACATCGCACGGTGCGGATGCGGTCGAGTGCCGTCCGCGCACACGCGCGGTGGCATCGGCGGACCGTCGCGGAAGGTTCCTGGAACAGCAGTGAGGCAGAGCGCTGTCCGGTGATGACAGCGCGCGACGCAGAAGCGGTGCGATCGAATGGCTCTGGCGATCTTCTTTGCCGTACTGGCCGCCGCCGGCAACGCACTGGGGACGGTGCTGCAACGCCGAGCGGTGCTGAACGTACCCGACACCCGGGCACAGGGGCTCCTCCTCGTCCGGGACCTGCTGCACAATCCGGCCTGGCTGGTGGGGATCCTCGGAGTGGTCTTCGCCGCGCTCTTCCAGGCCCTGGCTCTGAGGTCCGGATCGATGGCCGCGGTGCAACCGGTCTTCGTCCTCGAACTTCCACTGGCACTCATGATCGGCGGCATCGTCTTCAGGGTCCGCGTGTCCCGCAAGACGTGGGCGGCTGTGGCCTGCATCTTCGTGGGACTGGCGGTCGGCCTCTTCGCGGCCGCGCCGTCCGGCGGGCGGTCCCAGGTACCGGGGATGTGGTGGATGCCCGCCCTCGCCGTCGTCGTCACCGTGGGGGCCGTGCTCGTACTGACCGGTCTGCGGCGCCCCCACGGCCCCGCACGCGCGGCCTGCCTGGCCGCCGCGGCCGCCATCGGCAACGCGCTCACGGCCGCGCTGGTGAAGTCCGCCATGGAAGTCCTGTCGCGAGAGGGGGCGGCCGGATTCCTCCTCGCCTGGCAGACCTACGGCTTCGCCGTCGCCGGCTCGTCGTCCATCTTCCTGCTGGGGTACGCCATGCAGGGAGGACCGCTCATCGCGTCACAGCCCGCGCTCACACTGGGTGACGCCGCCGTCGGCTTCTGTCTCGGGGGAACGCTCTACGCGGAGTCACCGCGGCTGGGACTGTGGCTCGTGCCGGCGCTCCTGGGGGCCGCCCTCGTGTTCTACGGGGTCTTCGCGCTCTCTCGCTCCCGATGCCTCGCCGAGTGCGCCGCACCGGGCGGAGAGGAGGACGCGACGCGACAGGGGGAACGACCCGCCGCGGCAGCCATGTGACACCTCCCCCGTCCGCGGACACCGGCGACCCCCGCGGCACCGCGGGCGACACTCTCGCCGCCCGCGCGCAAGCGGGGAAGCCCCGGTCCCTTCCTGCCTATTCGCTCTGGGGCGCGTCGAACAGGGCGCTGACGGACTCGCCGTTGTGAATGCGCCGCACGGCCTCCGCGAGGGCCGGCGCGATGGACAGGATGCGCAGCTTCTCGGTGTGCTCCTCACGCGGCACGGGCACGGTGTTGGTGCACACGATCTCCAGGACGTCCTCCTGCTCGCTGAGCCGCTTGAGCGCACCCGCCGCGAACAGGCCGTGCGTACAGGCGACCCGGATCGACCGCGGCCCCAACTCCCTGAGCCGTTCGAGCAGTTCGAGTACGGTGCTGCCCTTGGCGATCTCGTCGTCGAGCACGATGACATCGCGTCCGGTGATCTCACCGATGACGGAGCTGATGCTCACCCGGTCGTCGGCGAACCGCTGCTTGGCGCCCGCCGCCACCTGGGCGCCGATCAGCCGCGCGAAGGCCGCCGCCTCCTTGGCGTTGCCCAGATCGGGCGACACCACCGTCGTACGGGACAGGTCGTGCCCGCGGAAGTGCGCGGCCAGTTCGCGCAGCGCGTGCAGATGGTCGACCGGCACCGAGAAGAACCCGTGGACCTGCGGGGAGTGCAGCGTCATCGCCAGCACCCGGCTCGCCCCGGCCGCCACCAGCAGGTCGGCCACCAGCCGGCCGCCCATGGAGATACGCGGCATGTCCTTCTTGTCCGAACGCGCGTACGAGTAATGCGGCATGACCACCGTGATCCGCCCGGCGGACGCTCCCCTGGCCGCGTCGCACATCATCAGCAGCTCCACCAGGTGCTCCTGCACCGGGGTGACGAGCGGCTGCACGAGGAACACGTCACGCTCACGGCAGTTGGCCTGGAGCTGCACCTCCAGGCAGTCGTTGGCGAACCGGCTGACCCGGGTCGGGCTGAGGGGCACGCCCAGATGCGCGCAGACCTCTGCCGCCAGCTCGGGATGGGCACTACCGCTGAACACGGCGATGTCACGCACGACCGCTCCTCGCAAGATCGAACCGGATGCGCCGCCGGCCGGCATGATCGACCCGGGATGCGTGCTTCATCGTACTGGGCCCCGGGCAGGTGCCCCACCGGGAGAAATTCGGTTGCGTACGGTCACCGGCCGCACGCCATGATGGCACCGCCCACGCCTCTCACCCTCGGGAGAACGACATGCGCCGAGTCCTCGGAACGTCTCAGCCCCTCTGTCTGACGACCCCTCCCGAGGACTCGACCACGCATGCACACCCTGAACATCGGCATCCTGGCCCACGTCGACGCGGGTAAGACCAGCCTCACCGAGCGACTGCTGTTCGACGGCGGCGCCCTCGACCGGCTCGGCAGCGTCGACGCGGGCGACACCCGCACCGACGACGGCGAGATCGAGCGCCGGCGCGGGATCACCATCCGCTCGGCCGTCGCCGCCTTCACCGCGGGCGACGTCCAGATCAACCTGATCGACACCCCTGGGCACTCCGACTTCATCGCCGAGGTCGAGCGGGCCCTGGAGGTCCTGGACGGCGCCGTGCTGCTGCTCTCCGCCGTGGAGGGCGTCCAGGCACAAACCCGCGTGCTCATGAGGACCCTGCGGCGGCTCCGGCTGCCCACGCTCGTGTTCGTCAACAAGATCGACCGGCCGGGGGCGCGGGAGGAGGAGCTCCTCGACGACGTCCGGCGCCGTCTCACCCCGTACGTCGTCCCGCTCACCCGCGTGCGGGACATCGGCGGCCCCCACGCCCGTGTCCTACCGCGTCCGCTGGACGAAACGGCGATCGGCACACTCGCGGAGGTGGACACCGGCGTGCTCGCCCGGGTCGTGGACGGTCCCGCGCCGACCCCGGACGTGCTGGACGCCGCCCTCACCGCGCGCACCGCGGACGGCTCCCTCCATCCGGTCCTCTTCGGGTCCGCCCTGGGCGGTCAGGGTGTGCCCGAACTCGTCGAGGCACTGGTCCGGACGGTGCCGCGGCCGGCGGTTCCCGGCTCCGGGCGGCCACGCGGCACGGTCTTCGCCGTGCGGCCCGGTCCCGGCGGCGAACGCACCGCGTATCTGCGCCTGTACGAGGGCCGGGTGACGGCTCGTCAGAACCTGACGTTCATGCGGCGCGATGCCGACGGCCGCACCTGCCCGGTGCCCGGCCGCGCACGTGAACTGGAGGTCGTCGGGCGGCCCGGCGCGGTTGCCCTCACCGCGGGCGACATTGCCGCGCTCCGAGGCGTGAGCGGTGTCCGCGTCGGCGACCGGCTCGGTGAAGTCCCGGACCGCGCGGCGCAGTTCGCCGCACCGACGCTGGAGACGGTGGTGCGGGCGAAGGACCCGCACCAGGCGGCCCCGCTGCGCTCGGCGCTGCTCGCCCTGGCCGACCAGGACCCGTTGCTGCGGGCCCGCCCGGCCCCGTCGGGCGCCACCTCTCTGCTCCTCTACGGCGAGGTCCAGCTGGAGGTCCTCGCGGCCACACTCGCCCAGGACTTCGGCATCGAGGCGGCGTTCGAGCCGAGCAGGGTGCGGCTCCTGGAGCGGCCGGCCGGCACCGGGGAGGCGTACGAGGAGATCCGGCGGCACGGCCACCTCGGGTTCTGGGCGACCGTGGGCCTGCGCGTGGGACCGGGACCGCTCGGTTCGGGCGGAGTCTTCACCTACGAGACCGAACTCGGCGCCCTCCCCCGCGCGTTCCACCAGGCGATCGAGGACACCGTCCACACCACCCTGCTCACCGGAACGCACGACCGGCCGGTCACGGACTACCGGGTCACACTAACCCGCTCCGGATTCGTCGCGCCGCTCAGCACGGCCGCCGACTTCCGGGGCCTCACCCCCATCGTGCTGCGGCGCGCCCTGGAGCGGGCAGGGACGCACGTGTACGAGCCCTGCCACACCTTCGAGGTGGAGGTCCCGCTCGACGCGCTGGCACCGGTGACCGCGCAACTCGCTTCCCTGGCAGCCGAGTTCCGGGAGACCACCGGGGGACACACCTCCTGGCTGGTCACGGGTGAGCTGCCGGCCCGGCGGGTGCGGGACATCGAACTGCGGCTGCCGGGGCTCACCCGCGGGGAAGGCGTCTGGTGGTCGCGCCCGTCGGGCGACCGGCGCGTGTAGGGCCGCTGCGGCACGCGCGCGGTCCGGCGCCGGTCGCGCGCGTCCGGGGCCCACCGTGTGCAGCCGGACGGGCGGGGTGCGCCTGGTGGACACGGCGTACCCCGCCCACGGCCGTGCCGCGCGTCGCGCACCGCACGTCCCGGGGCCGGCGACACGCCCCCGCCCCACCCCCCGCGCCGTCGCGGACACCCCTGCCCTCCGAACTGACACCCGTTCACCAACGAACGTGTCTACCAACGGGATTGGCGGGCATCCGGGGAGCAGGAAGGAGGGCCGTCGACATGACGACGTCCATCAAGCGCATGCCCGTGTGGGCCAAGGTGATCACCGCCGTGGTACTGGTCCTCGTGGTGCTGTTCGCCGGGCTGCGGCTGGCCGTTCTCCCCGGGCTGCGCGATCTGTTCGGCACGGAGACGCACGACCGCTCCGGGCCCGCGCTCCTGCAGTCGATCCAGGACATGAGCCGCTACGACGCCGCCTCCGGCAACTTCCAGGTGGTGGTGGACCTGGAGAAGGACGCGAAGTACCTGCCCGACGCGATCCGGGGGACACGCACCCTGTACGTGGGCGCCGGTACGGTCGACGCGTATGTCGACCTCGGCACGCTCGCCAAGAGCGACGTGACGGTCAACTCCGACCGCACCTCGGCGACCCTGCGGCTGCCCCACGCGGTCCTCGGCAAGCCCGCGCTCGACCCCGACCGTTCGTACGCCGTGTCCAAGCAGCGCGGTCTACTGGACCGGCTCGGCGACATCTTCTCCGACAACCCGAACAGCGAGCGGTCGGTGCAGAAACTCGCGGCGAAGCACATCGGCGACGCCGCGAAGGACAGCCACCTGACCGCACGAGCCGAGAAGAACACCACGAGCATGCTCGACGGCCTGCTGCGTTCGCTCGGCTTCACCGACGTGACCGTCACCTACGGCACCTGACACGTGAGTGGTGCACGGCAATGCGGGTATCCGCCTTCAGCCAGAGAGATGTTGAAACCAGGAGGATCGAGTGATCCGCACGGCGTTGGGCACACGTGCCGCGAAATCCGGTCGCCGGACGGCGGCCCAGCCTAAGGACGAGCGAAAGACACCGGCACGGAGCAGGCTCAGGAAGGCGTCCGTGGACAAGGCGAAGTCCTCCGCCCGGGACAGGACGAAGTCACCGGCGAAGGCCAAGCGCGAGGTGGCGGCGAAGGAGCGGCGCAGGTCGCTCCCGCTGCTGGTCCGGCTGCTGGTCATGCTGCTCGCCTTCGTGGCCATGGTGGGGTTCGCCGTCGTGCTGGCCCGGCTGACGCTGGAACCGTCCCCGGCCTCCAAGGCGTTGATCCACACCAATCTGCATCCCGGCCGCTCGCTGCGCGCCTATCTCGACCAGCCGGCGCTGCGCGACGCCGTGAAGCAGATCGGCGGGAACATCCTGCTCGGTGTGCCGTTCGGTGTACTGCTGCCGGTCCTGGTCCCGAGGACCCGCGGCATTCTGCGGGTGGTGGTGCTCACCGCCGCGGTGATGCTGCTGGTGGAGCTCGCCCAGGGAGCGTTCATCACCGGACGTGCCTTCGACATCGACGACGTCATCCTCAACACCAGTGGCGCGCTGCTGGGATATCTGCTGCTGGGACGCCGGATGGGCCGGGCGGTGCATCCGCGCCGCCGCTTCCGCGACCGGCGCGGCACCGAGGAGGCCTGAGCACCCCCTACGTTCTGGTCCGGACCAAAGTATTGACACCCCCTTACCTCACTCCTTAAATCAAGAGGCGAAGCACGCACCCCCCACCTCAGTCGGCACCCTCCTCCCCAGGAGTGCCGTACGGAAGGGAGAGTCTTGAACTCCCCACGCCTGCTCCGCAGATGCCTCTTGGCAGTGCTGTCCGCAGCACTCGTCACCGCGGCCGCCGTCGTTCCCGCCCAGGCGGATCCACCGACGGCGGTCGCGGCCGTCACCACCTTCTCCGACACGTTCGACGGCCCCGCCGGTGCCGCCGTCGACTCCTCGAAGTGGCAGGTCGAGACCGGGGACAACGTCAACAACCACGAGCGGCAGTACTACACGTCCGGCAACAACAACGCGAAGCTGGACGGCCAGGGCAACCTGGTGATCACGGCCCGCCGCGAGAACCCGGGCAACTACCAGTGCTGGTACGGGCGTTGCGAGTACACCTCGGCCCGGATGAACACCTCCGGCAAGTTCACCGGCACCTACGGCCATGTCGAGGCGCGGATGAAGATCCCGCGCGGGCAGGGCATGTGGCCCGCCTTCTGGATGCTCGGCACACCGGTCAACTGGCCCGACTCGGGCGAGATCGACATCATGGAGAACGTCGGCTTCGAACCCTCGACCGTGCACGGCACCATCCACGGGCCCGGGTACTCGGGATCCGGGGGCATCGGCGCCGGCTACACCCTGCCGGGCGGCCAGGCCTTCGCCGACGCCTTCCACACCTTCGCCATCGACTGGGCCCCCGACTCGATCAGCTGGTCGGTGGACGGCACGGTCTACCAGCGGCGCACGCCCGCCGATCTGGGCGGCCGGACCTGGGTGTTCAACAAGCCGTTCTTCATGATCCTCAACCTCGCGGTCGGCGGCTACTGGCCGGGCGACCCCGACGGCTCCACCTCCTTCCCGCAGCAGTTGGTGGTGGACGAGGTGAAGGTGACGACCAGCGACAGTTCCGGTTCCACCGGCGGCCCGATCACCGGTCTCGCCGGCAAGTGCGTGGACGTGGCCGGGGCGAGCGCGGCCAACGGCACACCCGTACAGCTCTACGACTGCAACGGCACCACGGCCCAGCGCTGGACGGTCTCCTCCGACGGCACGATCCGGGCGCTGGGCAAGTGCCTGGACGTCACCGGAAACGGCACGGCGGACGGCTCGACCCTCCAGTTGTGGGACTGCACCGGCGGGCCCAACCAGAAGTGGGCCGTCAGCGCGGCCCACGACATCGTGAACCCGCAGGCCAACAAGTGTCTGGACGTGACGGGCAACAACTCGGCCAACGGCACCCGGCTGCAGATCTGGACGTGCTCGGGCGGCGCCAACCAGAAGTGGTCCGTGAGCTGAGATTCCGCCTCGGGGGACGGGGGGACGGGGGGTCCGGTCGGGGCTGACATCCCGACCGGACCCCCCGTACATGTCCCGCCTCCCCGGGTGTCCGTCACACCGCTCCCTCACACCCTCACCCGGCGTCGGCACACCGGTGCCGCCGCCCGTGCCCCTGGCCGCGCGGCGCCGCCACCGTCAGTGACGCGGCAGCCACGTGAACTTGTCGCCGCCCACCCAGCGCACCACGTCCGGATCGTCCAGATCGTGGACGGTGATCCCGTAGGCGGCGGCCGTCACGAGTACGTCGGTGATGGCCCTCGCCTCGCAGACCACCTCGCCGTCGATCTCCATGATCCGGAACGGCGGCGTGCCCGGCTGTACCCCGAGCACCAGGATCCGTGGTTGGGAGATGTGGGGGCTCGCGATTTCGGTCATGAATAGAGCGTAGATCGATTCGCGCACGTGGGCGGGGGCGCGCGTCCAGCCGGGTGAGCCGCCCCGCCGTGCGGGCGCACGGCGGCCGGGCCAGGCTGGAAGGGCCCGCGGAGCTGGTGAAAGGTGGCGCCGATGGATCCCGTCGAGGCCCTGGACCGCATCGCGTTCCTGCTGGAACGGTCCCAGGCCCCCACCTATCGCGTACGGGCCTTCCGCACCGCCGGATCCCTGCTGGCCGGGCTCCCGGGTGACGAGGTCGGGCGACGCGCCGCCGACGGGACCCTGGAGTCACTGAAGGGCATCGGGCCGAAGACGGCACAGGTCGTACGGGAGGCGCTCGACGGCCGGGTGCCCGGCTATCTGGAAGGACTGGAACGGACGGCCGGGGAACCGCTCGCCGAGGGGGGCGAAGCGCTGCGGGCACTGCTGCGCGGCGACTGCCACCTGCATTCCGACTGGTCGGACGGCGGCAGTCCGATCGAGGCGATGGGCCGGACCGCGGCCCGGCTCGGGCACGAGTGGGCGGTGCTCACGGACCACTCGCCGCGGCTCACCGTGGCGCGGGGTCTGTCCCCCGGGCGCCTGCGCGAACAACTGGCGGTGGTCGCGGAACTCAACCGGCGGTGGGCTCCGTTCCGGCTGCTCACAGGCATCGAGTGCGACATCCTCGACGACGGGTCGCTGGACCAGGAGCCCGAGCTGCTGGACCGGCTGGACGTGGTGGTGGTGTCGGTGCACTCCAAACTGCGCATGGACGCCCGGTCGATGACCCGTCGCATGATCGCCGCTGTGCGCGACCCGCTCGCGGACGTGCTGGGGCACTGCACGGGCCGTCTGCTCACCGGGCGCCGACGGCCCGAGTCGGAGTTCGACGCGGACGCCGTCTTCGCGGCCTGCGCCGAATCCGGAACGGCCGTGGAGATCAACAGCCGACCGGAGCGGCTCGACCCGCCGCGCCCACTGTTGCGCCGGGCGCTCGACGCGGGCGCGCTGTTCTCCGTGGACACCGACGCGCACGCCCCCGGTCAGCTCGACTGGCAGATCCTCGGCTGCGCGCGGGCCGAGGAGTGCGGGGTGCCCGCCGAACGGGTGATCACCACCTGGACCGCGGACGAACTGCTGGCCTGGACGCGGGACCGGACGCCTCCGTCCGGCGCGAAGGGACTCTGACGGCGGGGCCCCGCGGCCCTCGGACACGTCGCCGGGCGGCTCCCCCGGGCCCCCGTCGAACGGCCGCACCGGTCCCCGCAATCTCCCGTTCGGGGTGACCCACATCACCGCTGCCACCCTGGTCCCGGGGGAACACCGGCCGGTAGTTCCCCGTTGAACCAACCGTGGGTATGGATGGGACAGTGTCCCCGGGCCTCACCTGTAGCCCACAGGGACGATCGTTCGGCTGATGCCCTGTGGAGCCCCCCGCCGAGAGGCGACCGCCATCCGTGCCCACCACAGACGGCCCCGACCGCGATTCCCCCGTCCGGTCGGGGCCTTTCTCCTGCCGCGGGGCGACAGCGCGCGCTTGACTTCGAGTGCTCTCCAATCCGTAACGTCGTCGCATGAGCACTGCACAGCACAAGATCGGCTCGGGGTTCGGTGCCCGCAGCACCGCCGACGACGTCCTCCAGGGCATCGACCTCTCCGGGAAGCTCGCGATCGTCACCGGCGGGTACTCGGGGCTCGGCCTGGAGACGACACGCGCGCTCACCGGGGCCGGCGCCCACGTCGTCGTCCCCGCGCGGCGTCCCGACGTCGCCCGGGAAGCGGTGGCGGGCATCGACGGTGTCGAGGTGGACGAGCTCGACCTCGGCGACCTCGACAGCGTCCGCGCCTTCGCCGAGCGGTTCCTCGCCTCGGGCCGGACCATCGACTTCATGATCGACAACGCCGGGATCATGGCCTGCCCGGAGACCCGGGTCGGGCCCGGCTGGGAAGCCCAGTTCGCCACGAACCACCTCGGCCACTTCGCGCTCGTCAACCGGCTCTGGCCCGCGATCGCGCCCGGGGGTGCGCGGGTCGTCTCCGTGTCCTCGACCGGCCACCACAACTCGGGCATCCGCTGGGACGACGTGCACTGGCGCGACGGCTACGACAAGTGGGGGGCGTACGGGCAGGCGAAGACCGCGAACGTCCTGTTCGCCGTCCAGCTCGACCGGCTCGGCCGGGACTCCGGTGTGCGCGCCTTCGCCCTGCACCCCGGCGGCATCCTCACACCGCTCCAGCGTCACCTCCCCAAGGAGGAGATGATGGAGCGCGGGTGGATCGACGAGAACGGCGTGCCGCTGAACCCCGACGCCTTCAAGTCTCCCGCCCAGGGCGCCGCGACCCAGGTGTGGGCCGCGACCTCGCCGCAACTCGCCGGTCTCGGCGGGGTGTACTGCGAGGACTGCGACGTCGCCGAGGTCACCCCCGTGGACGGCGAGCGGACCGGCGTACGGGAGTACGCGATCGACCCCGAGCAGGCGGCCCGGCTGTGGGCACTGTCCGCGGAGCTGACCGGGGTGGACGCGTTCGCCTGACCTGACCTCGGGCCGGCCCGGGCCCTGATCCGCCGCGGCGCGGGTCGGCCCGGGTACCGGCCCGCCCGAACGGGGGCCGCGCGGAATCACCGGTCTGCTGAAGCGACCGGTCTGCTGAAGCGACCGGGCGGCCAGGGCAACCGGTCGGCCGAAACATCCGTGGACCGAGGACCTCCGCGCGACGCCCATGCCGGGTACATCGCGGCGCCGCGCCCACGCGGGTGCGTCAGTGCGGCGCCCACGCCCTGGGTCAGTGCGGCGCCCGCTCCTCCAGGGCCGTGCGCCAGGCCGGGGAGGGTCCTTCGTTCACCGGCTCGGCGCGCCGTCCGCCCCGGGCGAAGAAGTCGGCCAGCGGAAGGATCGCGGCACCGACGGTCACCGCGTCCGGTCCGAGCCGGCCGAGGTCGATGGAGACGCGTTGGGCGGGGTAGCGCAGGGCGTACGAGGTGGCGTACCGGCGTACGGCGGGCAGGAAGCGGGTGCCGAGCTGGAGTCCGGCCCACCCGCCGATGAGGATGCGCTCGGGCTGGAACAGGTTGATCAGGTCGGACAGGCCCGCGCCCAGGTACTCGGCGGTCTCCTCCAGGACGGCGAGCGCCACCGGGTCGTGCTCGGCGTCCCCGTCGGGGTAGGCGGCGGCGAGCATCGCCGTGAGCGCGGTCTCCTCGTCGGTGCCCTCCGGCGGCCGTCCGCCCTCCTCGCGCCAGCGGTCGAGCAGCGCCTCCGCGCCGGCGTAGGCCTCCAGACAGCCGAGCGAGCCGCAACGGCAGCGGCGCCCCCTGACCCGTACGGTCAGGTGTCCCCACTCGACGGACCGGCCGTTCTCCACGTCCTCCGTGACCAGACAGGCGCCGACGCCGGAGCCGAAGAGGACGACGACCGCGTTGCGCGCGCCGCGCCCGGCGCCGAACCACATCTCGGCCTGGCCCAGGGTACGGGCGCCGTTGTCAGCGAAGTACGGGACGGTGGCGGGGAGTTGGCAGGTCGAGCGGAGCAGCGACTCCAGCGGGACGGCGTCCCAGCCGATCGTCTGGCCGTGCACCACCGCGCCGCGCTCGGGTGTGCGGGCCACGATGCCGGGGACGCCGATGCCGACGCCGAGGAGCTGCTCCGGGTCGATCCGCGCCTCGGCGAGCACCTCGGCGATGCCGTCGCGGATGTGCCGGACGATGACATCGACGTCGTACTCCCGTCGCTGTGACGGCCGGTCGACCTCGAACCCCTGGCGCTCCAACGGCTTCTCGGTACGGGCGAGTTCGGTGAGGGTGAGGTCGAAGAGCTCGACGCGGACCCGGGTCTCGCCGACGTCGACGCCGATCATGTGGCCGCTGCCGGGCGCGACACGCAGCAGGGTACGCGGCCGTCCGCCGTCGGATTCGACGCTGCCGGCCTCCTCCACCAGCCCGTCGGCGACGAGTTCGGCGACCACGTTGCTGATGGAACCGGAACTCAGTCCGGTGGCCGGGCCCAGTTCGTAGCGGCTCATCGGGCCGTCGAAATACAAACGTTGCAGTACGGCGGTGCGATTGCCCCGCCGCAGGTCACGCACTGTCCGACCGTTGCGCCCCGCCATGTGAATCCCTTCCGGCCTGCCCGACCTGCAAGATACAGCTGCGCGATCCCTTGACGCGACTTTCTTCCGGGTCTTAACTCACGTCCTAAATTAAGCCATGAGGATCGTTCGGGAAGTGAACGGACTCACTCCTCGTGGCTCCCTCCGGGAAAGGGACATACGCAGCCATGCGCAGAATCCGAGCCGCGGCCGCCGGTGCGGTCACCATCTCCCTGCTGACCGCCGCGACCGCCTGTGGCGGCGGCTCGTCGAACGGCGGGTCAAACGACTCGCCGAAAACGCTCACGTACTGGGCTTCCAACCAGGGCGCCAGCATCGAGATCGACAAGAAGGTCCTCCAGCCCGAGCTCGACAAGTTCGAGAAGCAGAGCGGGATCAAGGTCAAGGTGGAGGTCGTGCCCTGGTCCGACCTGCTGAACCGGATCCTCACCGCGACCACCTCCGGGCAGGGCCCGGACGTTCTCAACATCGGCAACACCTGGAGCGCCTCCCTGCAGGCCACCGGTGCGCTGCTGCCGTGGGACGCGAAGAACTTCGCCAAGATCGGCGGCCGGGACCGCTTCGTCGACTCGGCGCTCGGCTCGACGGGGGCCGAGGGCAAGGACCCGGCGGCGGTGCCGCTGTACTCGATGGCGTACGCGCTGTACTACAACAAGAAGTCGTTCGCCGACGCCGGCATCGCGAAGCCGCCGGCCACCTGGGACGAACTGGTCGCCGACGGCAAGAAGCTGTCCAAGGGCGGCAAGTGGGGCCTGGGCGCCGAGGGCTCGAACGTGTCGGAGAACATCCACCACGTCTTCGTCTTCGCCAAGCAGCACGGGGCCGACTTCTTCACCGCCGACGGCAAGGCCGACTTCACCAACGACGGCGTGGTCGCGGCGGTCCAGCAGTACGTCGGCCTGATGGCCAAGGACAAGATCATCGCGCCGGGCAACGCCGAGTACGCGCAGAACCAGTCCGTCAGCGACTTCGCCAAGGGCAAGAACGCCATGCTGCTGTGGCAGTCCGCGTCCGCCAACCTCAAGTCGCAGGGCATGAGCGAGGACGCTTACGGCATCGCGCCGGTCCCCGTGCAGTCCGGTACCCCCGGCACGGGCGCGAACGTCAACTCGATGGTCGCGGGCATCAACCTCGCCGTCTTCAAGAACTCCAAGAACCTCGACGGCGCCGCCAAGTTCGTGAAGTTCATGACGAGCGACGCGGAGCAGAAGATCCTCAACACGGCGTACAGCTCGATCCCGCCGGTCAAGACCGCGCAGGGCGACGCCGCCTTCAACACCCCCTCGAACGCGGTCCTCAAGGACACCCTGGCCCAGAGCGCCGCCGCGCTTCCGCAGGTCGCCGACGAGTCCCAGTTCGAAACGGCGGTCGGAACCGCCGTGAAGGAGCTGTTCGCGGCCGCCGCCGCGGGACACCCGGTCACCACGGACTCGGTGAAGGCCGAGCTCGAGAAGGCCCAGCAGCAGATGCCGAAGAAGTGAGTGCGGACACCTCCATGACCACCACGACCGCCGCCTCCGCCGACTCCGGCGAGCGGACGGTGCGCAAGGACTCCCCCGGTGCGGCGCGCGGCCCGCGCCGCACCGGGCGGATCCGCCGCATCGGACTGCCGTACCTGCTGCTTCTGCCCGCCCTGCTCCTCGAACTCCTGGTCCACCTGGTGCCGATGGTGATCGGCATCGTGATGAGCTTCAAGGAGCTCACCCAGTTCTACATCCGCGACTGGGGCACCGCGCCCTGGTCCGGCTTCGACAACTACAAGGTCTCGGTGGACTTCAGCGCGCCCGTGGGCAAGGCGCTGCTCCACTCGTTCCTGGTCACGGTCGGCTTCACCCTGCTCTCGGTCGGCCTGTGCTGGCTGATCGGCACCGCGGCCGCGATCTACATGCAGGACACCTTCCGCGGGCGCGGCCTGCTGCGCGCGCTGTTCCTCGTCCCGTACGCCCTTCCGGTGTACGCGGCGGTCATCACCTGGGTGTTCATGTTCCAGCACGACAACGGCCTGGTGAACCACGTGCTGCACGACCAGCTTCACCTCACCGACAAGCCGTCCTTCTGGCTCATCGGCGACAACAGCTTCTACGCGCTGCTCGTCGTCTCCGTGTGGAAGGGCTGGCCGTTCGCCTTCCTGATCATCATGGCGGGCCTGCAGAACATCCCCGGCGAGCTGTACGAGGCGGCCGCCCTCGACGGCGCGGGCCTGTGGCAGCAGCTGCGCCGCATCACCCTGCCGTCGCTGCGGCCGGTCAACCAGGTCCTGATCCTGGTGCTGTTCCTATGGACGTTCAACGACTTCAACACACCGTTCGTCCTGTTCGGCCGGACCGCCCCGGAGGCCGCGGACCTCATCTCGGTCCACATCTACCAGGCGTCCTTCGTCACCTGGAACTTCGGCACCGGGTCCGCCATGTCGGTCCTGCTGCTGCTCTTCCTGCTCGTGGTCACGGGCGCCTACCTGCTGCTGACCTCCCGGGGAAGGAAGACCGCCGATGTCTAGCACCTCGCAGGCACACCGCTCGCCGATGGCTCCGCCGAACTCCTTCCTCTGGTCCAGGCGGATCTTCCTGACGCTGCTCACCGGCTTCGTCCTGGTGCCGGTCTACGTGATGGTCTCCAGCTCCCTGAAGCCGCTCGCGGACGTCTCGGGCAAGTTCCGCTGGGTGCCGAGCGGTCTGACCATCCGCCCGTACATCGACATCTGGTCGACGGTCCCGCTGGCGCGGTACTTCGTCAACTCGCTGATCGTGGCCGGGGCGGCGACGGTCTGTTCGGTGGTGATCGCGGTCTTCGCGGCGTACGCCGTCAGCCGTTACGAGTTCCGGGGCAAGCGGACCTTCACGGTCACCGTGCTGTCCACGCAGATGTTCCCCGGCATCCTCTTCCTGCTCCCGCTGTTCCTCATCTACGTCAACATCGGCAACGCGACGGGTATCGCCCTGTTCGGCTCCCGCGGGGGGCTGATCCTGACCTACCTCACCTTCTCGCTGCCGTTCTCGATCTGGATGCTGATCGGGTACTTCGACTCGGTGCCGCGCGACCTCGACGAGGCCGCGCTGGTGGACGGCTGCGGCCCGCTGGGCGCGCTGTTCCGGGTCGTCGTGCCGGCCGCGATCCCCGGCATCGTCGCGGTCGCCGTCTACGCCTTCATGACCGCCTGGGGCGAGGTGCTGTTCGCGTCGGTGATGACCAACGACACCACGCGCACACTCGCCGTCGGGCTCCAGGGCTACTCCACGCTCAACAACGTGTACTGGAACCAGATCATGGCCGCGTCGCTCGTGGTCAGCGTCCCGGTGGTCGCCGGGTTCCTGCTGCTCCAGCGCTACCTCGTCGCCGGGCTGACGGCCGGAGCCGTCAAGTGATCAACTCCACCACCCCTGAAGGGACTTCCGTGACCATCGACCTTGCCGCACTTCCCGAGGGCTTCCTGTGGGGCACGGCCACGTCGGCCTACCAGATCGAGGGCGCCGTCACCGAGGACGGCCGCTCCCCCTCCATCTGGGACACCTTCTCGCACACCCCCGGCAAGATCGACAACGGCGACGACGGGGACCTCGCCTGCGACCACTACCACCGCTGGCGCGAGGACATCGCGCTGATGCGCCGACTCGGCACCAACGCCTACCGGTTGTCCGTCGCCTGGCCGCGTGTCGTACCGGGCGGTGACGGCCCGGTCAACACGAAGGGCCTCGACTTCTACGACTCCCTGATCGACGGCCTGCTGGAGGCCGGCATCACCCCGTCGGTCACCCTCTACCACTGGGACCTCCCCCAGGTGCTCCAGGACCGTGGCGGCTGGCCGGCCCGTGAGACGGCCCTGCACTTCGCCTCGTACGCGGCGGTCGTCGCGGAGCGCCTCGGTGACCGCGTCAAGCACTGGACCACCCTCAACGAGCCGCTGTGCTCGGCCTGGATCGGTCACCTGGAAGGGCGGATGGCCCCCGGTCTGGCGGACATCGCGGCCGCGGTCCCCGCGTCGTACCACCTCCTGCTCGGGCACGGCCTGGCCACCCAGGCGATCCGCGCGGCGGTCCCGGACGCCCAGGTCGGCATCGTGAACAACCTCGCCAGCGTGGAAGCCGCCAGCGACCGCCCCGAGGACGTGGCGGCGGCCCACCGCCTCGACGGGCACACCAACCGCTGGTGGCTCGACCCGGTGCACGGCCGCGGCTTCCCCGCGGACATGCGCGAGTTGTACGGAGTCGAACTCCCCGAACAGCCCGGCGACCTGGAGACGATGGCCGAACCGCTGGACTGGCTGGGCCTCAACTACTACTTCCCCTCCAGCGTCACCGACGACCCCACCGGACCGATCCCCCACGTCCGCGCGCTGCGCCGTCCAGGAGTACCCCGTACCGCCATGGACTGGGAGGTCGAGGCCGCGGGGATCGAGCGCCTCCTGCACCGTCTGACGGACGACTACGGCGCCCGCAAGCTGTACGTCACGGAGAACGGTTCCGCCTACCCCGACGTCGTCCGCCCCGACGGGACGATCGACGACCCGGAGCGCACGGACTACCTGGAGCGCCACCTAGCCGCCTGCGCGTCCGCGGCCGCCAAGGGCGTGCCCCTCGCGGGCTACTTCGCCTGGTCCCTCCTCGACAACTTCGAGTGGGCCTACGGCTACGACAAGCGCTTCGGACTGGTGCACGTCGACTACAAGACGCAGAAGCGCACCGTGAAGGGCAGCGGGCACCGGTACGCGGACATCATCCGCCAGTACCGCGAACGGGGGCGCGACGCGGCGTAGCAGGGCGCCGGCGGCCCACGAGGGGGCGCCGCCCCCTCCGGCCGCCGGACACGGTCGCCCTCACCCGGCGGGCACCCGGCGACGGCCTCCTGGGGATCTGTCGCGAGGGTCCCCCACCCCGGTTCTCACCCCCGTCCTCACCCGTCCGGCCCCGCGCCGGACGGGTGGGACCGGGTGCGATGCGTGATGTGCGGCGGTGCCCGCCCGGCCCGCTCCCTCACCCCGGTGCCCGGCATCGCGAGCGGTCGCACCCGAACGGTGGTCTGAGGACGGACGGGCCGCGGTAGGCATTTTGTGTGCAGACCTTCCTCCCGTACGCCGACTTCACGCGATCCGCCGAGGTCCTGGACCAGGCACGACTCGGCAAGCAGCGGGTCGAGGCCCTCCAGGTGCTGCGCGGTCTGACCGTCCCGGGCTACGGATGGCGGCACCATCCCGCGGTACGCATGTGGATCGGCTACGAGGAGGCTCTGGTCCGGTACGGCCTGGACGTGTGCGCCGTCTGGGTGACGGAAGGGCGCGCCGACACCTGTGCCGCCAAGCTCGCGGGAGATTTCGGCCGGTACCGTCCCGGCGCCCCCGTACGTGCGCAGGAGCGGCTGGCCGAGGACGGCGAGCTGCCACCCTGGCTGGGAGACCCCGCCTTTCACCGCAGCCACCGGTCGGCGCTGGTGCGCAAGGCGCCGGAGATCTACACCCCGTTCTTCCCTGATGTTCCCGACGACCTGCCCTACGTCTGGCCGACGTCCGACCGGGTCGCTCCGTAGGGACGTGGGGGGGGCGTCACCGGTGCGGACGATCGAGCCGAGTCCCGCGCCGTGGCGAGGAGTTCATCGGCCGGGACGACGGCGTTGACGACACCGGTCTGCTCGGCCCGCGCGGCGGAGAACAACCGAGTCGTCGGCGTCGGCGTCGGCGTCGGCACGGTCGAGGCTCGCGAGCAGCGCGTCGATCGTCGGGTGGTCGAGGGGCCCCGGTGAGCGGACCTGGCCGTCGGGACGACGGCCAGGTCGGGGCCGAGTCGCTCGTGCTGCCGTGAGGCTCCTCGACCGACTCTCCGTGAGACCCCTCGGCCGCACTCTCCGTGAGACCCGTCGGCCGCACATTCCGAGAGGCGACTCGGCCGGACACTCCGGGAGATCTCTCGGCCGGTTCGCAGCCGTGCCGGCGTCAGCGGGTGCCCGCCTCTGCGCGTGCGTAGAACGCGGCGAGTTCGTCCGGGTTCTTGGTGTAGACGTCGATCCTGCGCACCTGGCCCTCCTCGACCTGGTGGATCTCGACCATGGTCAGCGGGAACTCCTCACCGGTGGTGTGGGCCGTGAGCCGTCCGGTCAGGGTTCCGACGACGCCGGTCGGGCCCTCGAAGACCTCGGCGGCGGTGATGGCCACGTCGGCGTACCCCGTCATCGCGCCCAGGACCGACCGCACGAACACCTCCCGGCCCCGGTGCACGCCGCCGTAGGGGAGCCGGTCCGGCTCGTCGACGATCACCTCGGGGGCGAGCCTGGCCAGGACACCCGGTATGTCGCCCTTGCCCAGCGCGTCGTACAGGCCTCGCACGACGTCCGCGCGGCTTTCCGGGACCGTCTCGTTCTGGGTGCTCATCTCGTGTTCTCCTCGGTCTTGTCCAGGTGCTCGAACCCCGAGCCGATCGGGGCAGGCACCATGCAACGGGAGACGGCCGCGCCGTGGGAGTCCTCGCTGTGAGGGGTACCGGCAGGGACCCCCATCGGGCGCGCGGCCTGCCTACCCTGTCCTCATGGACAACCGGGACGCAGTCAGCGCATTCCTCCGCTCCCGACGCGACAGGATCACCCCCGAGCAGGCGGGTCTGCCGACGTACGGTCAGCGGCGGGTGCCCGGACTGCGCCGGGGCGAGATCGCCACGCTCGCCGGGGTGAGCGTCGAGTACTACACGCGTCTGGAGCGCGGCAACCTCCGCGGTGTCTCCGACGGCGTGCTGGACGCCCTCGCCCACGCCCTGCGGCTCGACGACACCGAGCGCATGTACCTGTACGACCTCGCCCGCGCCGCCGCACCGGCGCCCGGGGCCCGGACGCGGCAGCGGGCGGTCCGGCCGACGGTGCGGCCGGCCGTGGCGCGGATCGTCGAGGGCATGCCGGACCTGCCGGCGTACGTGATGAACAACCGCCTCGACACGCTGACCGCCAACTCGCTCGGCAGGGCCCTGTATTCGGAGATGTACGCCGACCGGTCCTGCGGAGGCAACGTCGCCCGGTTCGCGTTCCTCAACCCCGCGGCCAGGCGGTTCTACACCGACTGGGAGCGCATGGCCCGCTTCGCCGTGGGCGCGCTGCGTGTCGAGGCGGGGAGGAAACCCCACGACCGTGAGCTGACCCACCTGATCGGTGAACTGTCCACCCGCAGCGACACGTTCCGGGTGCTGTGGGGATCCCACGACGTGCATGTCTTCCGCGACAGCACCAAACGCCTCAGCCATCCGCTCGTCGGTGACCTGGAGTTGGATCAGGAGACCATGAGCCTGCCGGACGAGAGTGGCCTGAGCGTGGTCGTCTACAGCCCGGCGCCCGGGAGCGCCGCCGAGGACGCCCTGAGGCTGCTCGCCAGCTGGTCCGCCACGACCGGACGCGAGCAGGACGCACCGTCCACGATCTCCAGGTCGGGTGGGGAGGACCGGGGGTGACGTTCACGGCACGTGCGGCCCGGAGACGAAGTGACCGTTCCCGTCGTACGGCCAGGCGTTGGCGACACATCCGTGCAGGCCCTTGATCTGTTGCATCATGACGGGGGCCGGCCGCCCGGGGCCCGCGCAGGTCATGTGCGTGTAGCCCAGGAAGTGGCCCATCTCGTGGTTGACGATCAGCGCCCGGTAGTCGTGGATCGGACCGTCGAACGTGGGCGACCCCCTGACCCAGCGCTTGAGGTTCACCACCACCCCGCCGGGGGTCTCGCAGTTGTACTCGCCGCCGGTGTCCTGGTGGATGCCCGCCCAGCAGAGGGCGTCCGCCGTCCCCGGCGTCGCGATCCTCACCGTGAGGTCGTGCGGTTGCGCCGCGCTCACCAGCTGAAACGCGTGGGCTTCGTCGTGGGTCCAGCCCCGGGGCGCGGCGAGGATGCCGGCGATCTCGTTCGCCGCCCGGGCCGGCGAGAGGTCGATGCCGCCCTCGACCTCCACCACATAGCGGAGCAGACGCTGACCATGGCCGACCTTCGCGCCGGTGGCGTGCGCGGCGACGAACGTGCCGGTGCCCGTCGAGGGGACCTCGATCTTCGTCGGGGTCGGACTCGGTGTCGGGCTCGGAGACGGACTCGGAGGCGGACTCGGAGGCGACGTCGGGGTGGGCGTGACGCCCGCCGTGTTCCGTGGCCGCGGTCCGCCGCTCGACGCGTCGTCCGACGCGTCGCTCCGTCCGCCGTCCAGGAGGAACGTCGCGGAGCCGAGCAGGCCGGCGGCCACCAGCGCGCCGACCAGACAGCGCCGGCCCCGGCGGCGCGGACGGCCCCGGTGGTGGGAGGAACCGTGTCGACGGCCGCCGCCGCTTGGATGGGGGACAACGGCGTCGGCGGCGGTGGGTGGTGCGGATTCCCGCTCTGGTGCCGAGTGCATGGCAGCCGAGACTGGTCATCCCAGATGATCGCCATTGGTTCGGACAATAACGAAAGAATAACGAGGCGTTTGCCGCCACCCTGGGGGGACTCCGACCCCCTCGGAACCGGACCGCCGGAGGCAGGCCCCCTCGGCCGCCGGATTCCACGGGCGCCCGCCCGACGGCGCGCGGACCCGGCCCACCCGCGTGTCCCGTTCCGTTGTGACCCTTCTGTAACAGCTCCCGGGAGAGCCCTCCTCTCGAACAGTCACCGAACACGATCCGTGCATACTGTCGAAGTGCCGCGAGTCCTACTTGTCGAAGACGACCCAGATGTCCGTAAGGCCGTCCAGCTGGCGCTACGACATCAGGGGCATGACGTCTTCGCCGCCGGAACGGGTGAAGAGGGCCTGGAACACCTCCGCCCCTTCCACCCGGACGTCGTCGTTCTCGACCTCATGCTGCCCGGCATGTCCGGCCTCGACGTGTGCCGCCGGATCAGGGACCGCGACCAGGTGCCGATCATCATGGTGACCGCCAAGGGGGACGACATCGACGTGGTCGTGGGGCTGGAGGCCGGCGCGGACGACTACGTGGTCAAGCCCGTGCGGGCCCGGGTGCTCGACGCCCGGATACGGGCCGTACTGCGCAGACAGGACGCGTCGGTCTCCGACGCCGTCCGGCCCAGGGCCGAGTCGCACGGCGAGCTGGTCATCGACCGCGCCGGACTCCTGGTGTCGCACCGGGGTGAACGCGTCGCGCTCGCCCCCTCCGAGCTCCGGCTGCTGCTGACCCTGTCGGCCTCGCCCGGCCAGGTGTTCAGCCGCCAGCAGTTGCTGGAAGCGGTCTGGGAGCACAGCTACCACGGCGACATACGGCTGGTGGACGCCTGCGTCAAGCGATTGCGCGGCAAGCTCGGTGAGCTGGGCGGCGATCCCCGCTACATCCAGACCGTACGTGGCTTCGGATACCGCTTCGGTGCCTCATGACCGGCGCGAGAACCGGGTGGGACCGGAAGACCGAACGGGAACGCGGGGCCGAACGGGAACGGAACACCGACGGGGAACGCGAGGCCGAACGGGAACGCGGGGCCGGCGCGGCCGGGGAGGGCCGCGGGCCGGGGCGGTTCCTCCGGGCGGCCCTGGCCAAGACCCCGCTCCCCCTGCGCGGCCTGCGCCCGCGCCTGGTGGTGGCCTTCGCCCTGGTGGCCGTGGTCAGTGCCCTGAGCACCGGCACGCTCGCCTTCCGGGAGGCGCGCACGGGGGTGCTGCAGCAGAGCCAGGACTCCGTCATCCGGCAGTTCCGTACCAGCGTCGACGCCGTGGCCGTCTACACCCCGCTGCCGCCGGGCCAGTCGGACCTGGAGGGGGCCGTGAAGCAGGTGCTCCGCGCCAACCAGTCGCAGGGCTGGCAGGTCATGGCCACGTACGGCGGTCTGCGCGCCTTCACCAGCGGTGACATCTCCGACAGGCTGAGCCCGGAGCTGCGCCGGTCCGTGGGAACCCGCCGCGCCGCGGTGTTCCAGCGGGTGAACGCCGGCGGACATCCCTATCTCGTCGTCGGAATGCCGGTCACGTACAACTCCGGCGAGCGCACGGACGACAGGCTCTCGGGGCTCGCGATGTACCTGGTGGTGCCGCAGAACACCGAAGAGGCCTACGTCCGGGCGATGGTCAGCGGCATCGAGCGCGCCACCCTGGTCGCGCTGTGCCTCGCCGTCGTCCTGGCGCTGCTGGCCGCGAGCGGCGTACTGCGTCCGGTGCGCGCGTTGCGCGGGGCGACGCGCCGGATGGCGGAGGGGCACCTCGACATCCGGCTGGCCGTCAACGGTTCCGACGAACTCGCCGACCTCTCACGGTCCTTCAACGACACGGCGGCCGCCCTGGAGCGGTCGGTGGCCGAGTTGCGCCGCCTGGAGGCTCGCGCGCGCCGCTTCGCCGCGGACGTCTCCCACGAACTGCGGACCCCGCTGGCGGCGATGTCGGCGGTCACCGACGTGCTGGACGAGAACGCCCCGCACCTGGACCGGGAGACCGGCGACGCGCTGCGGCTCGTCAGCGAGGGAACCAGTCGGCTCAGCGGGCTGGTGGAAGACCTGATGGAGATCTCCCGTTTCGACGCGGGCGCCGTCCGGCTCAACCTGGACGAGGTCGACCTGGCCGAGTCCGTCCGGCGCACCCTCGCCTCCCGCGGGTGGCAGGGGCGGGTGGAGACCCACCTGCCGCGGCCCGGCGTGCTCAGGGCGCGCGTGGATCCGCGCCGACTCGACGTCGTGATGGCCAACCTGGTCGGCAACGCGCTGCGGCACGGGGCGCCGCCGGTACGGCTGACCATGGGGGTGCGGGAGGAGCGGGCGGACGTGGCGTGGGCCGTCATCGAGGTGACGGACGCCGGACCGGGGATCGCCGAGGAAGCCATGCCGCACATCTTCGAACGCTTCTACAAGGCGAGCACCGCACGGACCCGGAGCGACAGCAGCGGACTGGGCCTGGCCATCACGGCGGAGAACGTGTCCCTGCACGGAGGGCGCGTCAGCGCGGCGAACCGGCCGGAGGGCGGATCGGTGTTCACGGTCGAACTGCCCCTGCGCCGTGACTCCTCGGCATCCGCCGACGAGGCCACCGGGGACGCCCGGTGAAGGGCTCGCGCGTACCGGCGCTGCTGGTCGGGCTCACGGCCGCGCTCACGCTGGCGGCGTGCGGGGTCCCGCCGTCCGACGTCATCCAGGCCGGCGTACCGGCGAGCGGCATGTCCTCTTCCGACGCGACGCCGCCGGTGCCGGCCGCGATCCCCCTGTATTTCCTGCGCGACGGTGATCCGACGCCCTATGTGCGCGAGGTCCACGACCCGGGGGACCTCGGGGCCGTCGTACGTCTGCTGTTCGACGGACCGACGCCCAGCGAGGCCGTGACAGCCGCCACGAAACTGCCCCGCCTGACGGACGCGCCGGACGTGACGGTCGACGAGGGCAGGACGCTCACCATCCGGCTCCCCGACGATGTCCCTGCCCTCAGCCACCTCGCCATGCGGCAGTTGGCGTGCACGATGGCTCACGTGACTCTCCCGGGTGCCGTGCCGGCCACGGACGCGACGGGAGCCGCCACCCCTTCGGCCCCTCCCCCCACGGCACAACGCTCCGTCGAGGACAGGAGCGTCCAGGTGCTCGGGGGCGGATGGACGATGACGCAGTCGGCCGCCGCGTGTCCCGACCCTCACGGCTGAGGCCGATCGTTCACCGGGCCGTCCTCTTCCCCCGTACGGTCCGCAGCACCGCGAGGACGCACAGGGTGCCGATCACGCAGGACCAGCCGTTCACCAGATGGACGGGCACGAACTCCGCGGCGGCGCCGGCCGCCACCATCCCCGCGCCCTGGATCGTCATCAGACCCGCCGACTGCACGGTCATCGCCCGCCCCCGCATCTCCTCCGGCACGGCGTCGATGAACCACTGGTCCACGCCCAGGATGTAGGCGCAGGTGAGGCCGGCCACGAACATCGCGGCGAGGGACCAGGGCAGCGCGGGTCGCAGCAGGAAGACGGCGTAGGGCAGCAGGGTGCAGGCCGCCAGTGGAACGGCGATCCGGCCGCGGGCCGCCGGGCTCAGGTACCCGCCCGCCAGGAACTCCCCGAGGATCATGCCGACCGGCATCGCCGCCATGAAGAGACCGAGTCCCGTCGTCCCCGCGCCGGCCGAGTCCGCGTACGGCGCCGCCAGCGCCTCGGGGACGACGGCGAAGAACGACGGCACCCACGCGAGCAGCAGGAGCGAGCGCACCCGGCGGTCCGCCAGCAGCCGGCCCGTGCCACCACCGCTCGCACGGTCCCGGGCACCGCGTGCGGGGCGCCGCCGGGTGCCCAGGCGCAGCAGCAGCGCGGAACCGAGGAAGGCGGCCGCGGTGAGCAGCAGCGCGCCGCGCGGCGGCACGACGATCAGCAGCAGCCCGCCGACCCCGAATCCGACGACCTGCGCCCCCTGCGCCACGATGCGGATCAAGGAGCGCCCGAGCACGAAGGCGTCGCCGGGGAGGATGTCGGCCAGGCTGGCCGCCCGCGTCCCCGTGAAGACCGGTCCGACCGCCGCCATCAGGCCGCGCAGGACGAGCAGGACGGCGATCGGTGTCCCGGGCAGCACCATCCCGGCGGCGCACGCCGCGCACAGCAGGTCACAGACCACCAGCACCCGGCGGGGCGGGAATCGGTCCGCGATCCCGGCCAGCAGTGTCCCGCTGAGGGCGTACGGCACGAAGCCGAGCGCGAAGGTGAGTGCCGACAGCAGCGGCGAGGAGGTGAGCCGGAACACCAGCACCGCCAGCGCGATCTGGGCCACGACCGTGCCCTGCAGCGACAGGACGTGCGCCGCGAAGACGGCCCGGAACTCCCGTACGGCGAAGACGGACCGGTAGCCCCCGGACGGGGATGCGGCAACAGGGGCGGGGTCGGCGCCGGGGGCAGCGCCGGTGTCGGCTTCGATCGTCATGGACCGCAGCCTGGCGACCCGGGGCCGCCGCCCGTAGTGTTTCGGCTCTGACCGAAAGTCCCTTGCGAGAGGAGGTGCGCCGGTGCCTGTCCACATGCGCTTCGGGCCGGACGACCTGCTGCGCTGCCGGTTCGGGATATCACCGCTGTGGGAGACCCAGGGCGCGGTCCGCACCCTCAAGCTGGCACGGCTGCAGGGCTATCACCTGCCTTGGCTGCGGCAGACGGAGGCGGCGGCGCGTGAACTCGACCTCACGCCGCTGTGGCTGCTGATGCCGCACGCCGGTCACACCCCGGACTTCCTCTGCCCACCACCGGACGGCCCGCTGACCTCCATCGAGCAGGACCTGGCCCGCCTGCGTGCCACCGACGTCGGCCCCGCACGTGACGACCTGGCTCGCTCCCTCGCCGACACCCCGGGCGCGGCGGACAGCTCGCGGGGACGCGCCATGCTCGCCGATCCGGCTCGCGCCGTGCGGGAGTTGGCGGATCTCTGCGAGCGGGTCTGGCACACTCTGGTCGCCCCGTACTGGCCCCGGCTGCGTGCCGTGCTGGAGGCCGACATCGCCTTCCGGGCGCGCCGGCTCGCGGACGGCGGGCTGACCGGGCTCTTCGCCGACCTCCATCCCTCGCTGAGCTGGGCGAACGGCACCCTGACGCTGCACAGGCGGACGGAGCACGACCGGGACCTCGGCGGCGACGGCCTGGTCCTCGCGCCCAGTGTCTTCGTGTGGCCGGACGTGGCGGCGGGCTTCGACCCGCCCTGGCAGGGCACCGTCGTCTATCCGGCACGCGGCATCGGCGGCCTGTGGCTGGCCCCGCGGTCCGGTTCCGACGCCCTCGTGCGGCTGCTGGGCGCCAACCGGGCCGCCATCCTCGGCGCTCTCGGCGAACCGGCGACGACCAGCGCCCTCGCCCACCGGCACGGGCTCGCCCTGTCGTCCGTCTCGTCCCATCTGTCGGTGCTCCGTGACGCGGGTCTGCTCACCTCACGCCGCTACGGTCACCAGGTGCTCTACGAGCGCACGCCGCTGGGAACCGCCCTCGCGGACGCCTGACCCGGTCCTGTCCGTGGAACCCGCCGGGAGGTACGTCCGGCGGGTGACCCCGTCCTCGCCGGGTCCCGCCGTGCGCGCGTGAAGGCGTACGCCGGGACCGGCCTCGTCCTCGGGTCGACGACGGCCCGGCCGACGCTCCGGCCGCCCGGCCGGCGCTCCGTGGCTCCGCGAACTCCGGGGCCGTCCCGGCCGCCCGGTACCTCCGTGTTCCCCCGCCGTCCGGCACGGGTTCCGGGTGCCCCGCACCTCCGTGTTCCCCCGCCGTCCGGCGCGGGTTCCGGCCGCCCCGCACCTCATACGGTGTCCATCTGCCGTGCGGCTTGCGGCTGTTCCCCCGCCGCGGCCTCTGCGATAGGCTCACTGGCCGTCCCCCGCCTGTGGCAAGGCCATCGATCACCACCGATGCGGCGGTCCGGCCGGCTTCACCTGGCGTTGTCGAGCGCACCCAGGAGAGAAAGACAGCCGTGAACGATGTGGATGCGCCCGTTCGGGACGCGCCCGGTCCGACCGGGCCGGACGCCCGCCGGTCCGGTGACCTTCAGACACTGCTCGACGAGGGCACTCGTGCCGTCGTCGACGACGGCGATCTGCGCACCGGCCGGGACCGCTTCGAACGTGCCTTCCGGCTCGCCGAGTCGGCGGGCGAGGAACGGGCGATGGCGGTGGCCGCCCTCGGCTTCGGCGGTCTGTGGGTGCACGAGCACCGTACGGTCGCCGGCTCGGTGCTCCTGGAGTCGCGGATACGCCGGGCCCTGGGGCTGCTGGACCCCCAGTCCTCGCTGGCGCTGCGGCTGCGGATCCGGCTCGCCGGTGAGGGCGGCTACCGCGCCGGCGACACCACGGCGGTACTGGCGCTGCTCGACCAGGCGAGGGACCGGCAGAACCCGATGGCGCGTGCCGAGGCCCTGAGCCTGGCGCATCACTGCCTGATCGGCCCGGAGCACGGCGCGCTGCGCCGCGAACTGGCCGCCGAACTGGTCGCGGAGAGCTTCCGTACCTCCCGTCGCAGCGATCTGCTGATGGGCCTGCTGTGGCAGACGGTCGACATGTTCCTGGACGGCGACCCCCACGCGGAACGCTGTCTGTCGGAGCTGCGCGGCCTGCTGGCCGAGCGGGACCATCTCGCGGTGGGCTTCGTCGTGAGCGCGATGGAGGTCATGCTGGCCGTCCGCGCGGGCCGCCTCGACGAAGCCGAGGCCCTGGCCAGGGCCTGTACCGAGCGCGGGATCGCCGCGGGTGACGTCAACGCGACGGTCTGGCAGGCCGCACAGCTGGTGACCATCCGCTGGTACCAGGGCCGGGTCCTCGAACTCGTGCCACTGCTCAGCGAAGTGGTCAACTCCCCCACCCTGAGCGCCGTGGACGATCACGCCCTGGCCGCGCTGGCGGTGGCCGCGGTGACGGCCGGGGACCGGCGGAAGGCCGTCAGCGCGCTGGCGACGCTGTGCGGCCACGACCTCGGCGACCTGCCCCGGTCGAGCAGCTGGATGGTGACGATGCACGGTGTCGCGGAGGCCGCGTATCTCCTCGACGACGCCGCCACGGCGGCGCGCGTCTACGAACTGCTGGGTCCGTACGGTCATCTGCCGATCGTGGGCAGCCTCGCCGTCGCCTGTTTCGGCTCGGCCCATCACGCGCTGGGGGTCGCCGCGCTGACCATGGGCGACGTCGACCGGGCCGTGACCCATCTGCGGGACGCGGTACGGCAGAATCTCGCCCTCGCGCACTGGCCCGCGGCCACGGCCTCCTGGGAACGGCTCGCCGTCGCCCTCGTCCGGGCGGGCCGGCCGGACGAGGCCGACGCCGTCCGGCAGGAGATGGCCGTGGCCGCCCAGGGGGCCGCCGCGCCGCCACCGAGGACCGCAGCACCCGGCGGCGCGGACGAGCGGGGCGAGGGCGGCCAGGGGCAGGCCGCCGCGTTCTGCACCCGGCTGGGCCGGAAGTGGCGGATCGGGGTCGGCGGGCGCAGTGTCCTGGTGGACCACAGCGTGGGGATGTTCCATCTGGTGGTCCTGATCGCCAACCCGCGGCAGGAGATCCGGGCCGTCGACCTCGTGGCGGGGCTGACCGCGCTCGACGGGGCCGTCAAGGACACGGCCCTGTCCGGGCAGCGGACACTGGACCGGGTGGCGACGCGGGAGTACCGCGGTCGTCTGGTCCGGCTGCGCCTCGAACTGGACGAGTCCAAGGCGGCCGACGACCCCGAGCGCGCCGCCGCGGCTCAGGCCGAACACGACTGGCTGGTGGGGCAGTTGGCGGGCGCCACGGGATTGGGCGGACGCGCCCGGCGGTTCCCCGAGGGCGAGGAACGCTCGCGGGTCGCGGTGAGCAAGGCCGTCCGCCGCGCGCTGGACCGGATCACGGTGGCCGATCCGGTGATCGGTGAACACCTGCGGCACACCGTGCACACCGGGGTGCGGTGCTCGTACTGGCCCGCCTGACGTGTGCTCCCGGCTGCCGTCCGACCGACCGCGCGCCCCGGGTCGATGGGGCGGCCGGAACCGCCGTACGGGCCGCCGCCCCTCCCGTTGAACGGAGCGCCGGCCCGCCCGTCGTAGGGAACGTCGACCCGTGCAACGGGAGGGGCGGCGGCCCGGTCACGGGTGAAGAACCCGTGGGCGCCGCCGGTGGTACCGCATCACTCCCGTCGACCACCCGCGTGGTGCCGCCTGCGCGGGTCGCCGCGCCGGTGGGTCGGCGTCGGCCGGCCGGCGGACGTGTGGCGGGTCCGCCTCACAGCCCCGTCAGCGTCTGCCAGGTCGTGGACGCGACGACCCCGTCGGCCGGCAGGCCGTGGGCGGACTGGAAGGACCGCACCGCGCCGCCGGTGGCCGGACCGAAGGAACCGTCCACGCTCAACGCGCCCCCGTGGGCGTTGAGCTGACGCTGCAACGCCGTCACGGCGGGCCCGCCGCCGCCCTGCTGCACGACGACGGCGAGGGCCCGCCAGGTCGCGGGTCCCACGACCCCGTCGCTGGACAGGCCGCGGCTGGTCTGGAAGGTCCGCACGGCGCCGCCGGTGGCCGAACCGAAGGAACCGTCCACGCTCAGCGTGACGCCCCGGGCGTTGAGCAAGTACTGCGCGGTCCTGACCCGTTCACCGCTCGCCCCCTGCTGGACCACCGGCCAGCCGGCGCCCGGAAGCGGCGTGCCGCGGCCGGCGGGCAGGGGGAACGGCGTGGGCAGGAGCAGTTGGGTGTTGCGGGCGCCGGCCGTTCCCCGGCGCCTGTCGATACCGGCCGCCACCGCCTGGAGGTCGTTGGCGGCCAGCTCGCGTCCCAGCGAGGCCAGCATGCCGGGGGTGCTGGTGTCCCCGTCGCACGAGAGGGGTGCGTCTGAGTCGACCATGGTGGTGAAGACGGACAGGATGCCGCCGCCCTCGGCGATCTCGAAGATCCGGCTCTGGATGGGCCAGTCGATGTGCGAGGCCGTGTTCACCTCCCAGAAGCCGTTGCCGAGGGCGGACGCCCAGGACGGCTTGTGGGCCGAGACGTTGTTGGTGTGGGTGTGGCCGTCGACCATCAGGATCACGTTCGGGAAGCGCAGCAGCAGGTCGCGGAGTTCCGTGCCACCGTACGGGGACCCGCTGTCCGTGTTGTCCATGGAGTCGAGCGTGTGATGGCAGCAGATGACGACGAGTCTGTCGGTCACGCCCGGCTGGTCAACGACCGTCCTGGCCCCGGCGCCGCCGGAGCCCTCGAGTTCGTAGCGCGAACTGTTCGCCTTGAGCTGGGCGTTCAGCCAGTTCCACTGGTCCTTGTCGATGGCGCCGTCGGCACCGCCGTCGGCGTTGGTCGTGTCCAGCACCAGGAACTGGAACACGTCGTCCGGCCCCGAGGGGATCGCGTAGTAGCCCTTGTCGCTGCCGGAGGTGAAGCCGTGCCCGCGAGGCGTACCGGTGGTGTCGAAGTGCTCGGCGATGAAGTCGCCGCGCGTGAGCAGCCGTCGGGACGGATCCGCCGTCACCCGCGCGGTCCGGAGGGTGAACTCGCCGGTCAGTACGTCCTTCAGCAGGTCCAGGTAGTACGACGCGGTGTTGTCGAAGACGTCCGGGACTCCCTCGACCTCGGTCAGTTTGGTGGAGCCGGTGGCGATGGCCTTGAGCGGGTCGAAGGGAAGGGCGTCGATCGGGACGTTGCCCTGCACGAGCGCGTCGTGGTTGCCGTAGGCGGCGTACCAGGGCATGCCCAGTCCGGTCGCCGTGAACGGTCTGCGGGCGGCCGTCAGCAGGCCGCCCACGACGGGGAATCCGTGCAGGGCGTTGGTGTCGGGCGGGGTCTGACGTGCCTCCGGATGCCAGTAGTGGGTCTCCGTCCCGAACTGGCCGCCCGACACGCTCTCGTCCTTCGTGAGGTCACCGGAGTCCGGGCGCACCGCATTGCCGTCGAGCAGGTCGATGTACCACCGGGACTCGTTGTACTGGCAGTTGTCGACCGCGTCGCCCGTGACGACGGTGAAGGCGAGCGGTGCGCTCGTGCGCGGACCGCGCACGACCTGCCGGACGGCCCGGCACATCGCGTCGGTCGTCTGCGTCGAGAGGAACTCGTGCGCGCGGTACGCCGATTCGGCCGGGTACGAGTTGTAGTGCGGGGGTCCGTAGTCCGCGAGCCGGTCCAGGCACTCGACGCGCAGCGGCGACTGGTCGTCGACGATGTGCAGGTCGGACATCTGGGCGAAGGCGATCAGCGACCGGGTGACCTGCGGATCGGTGGCGGGGGTGAGGTCGTCGCGGACGAGGTGCGGTTCGCCGGGAGCGGCGACCACACCGTGGTATCCCATGCCCAGGTCGGGACCGACCCGCACGGTCCGGTCCAACGTGGTGAGTCCGGACGCGGCGCCGGTGCCGGGAGACGGCGACGCGGCGCGGGCCACGGCGCGCAGACCGCCGACGTCGATGGCCGCGGCCACCACGGCCACTCCGGCGGCCGTCAGGATCCTGCGACGGGAGACTGCCATGTCGATTCCTTCGGTGTGGGGGTGTGACGTGCTGCGAAGTCGTCGTTCGCCCGTCCCGCACCCCGGTGACCGAGACGGGTTCCGGGGGCCGGTACGGGATGGGTTGCGGGGGTGGCGGGAGCCCGCGCAGGTGCCGGCCCCGCCACTGGGCGACGGGGCCGGCACCTGTGTTCAGGCGGCGGAGCGGGAGGGTTCAGGTGTCACCGGGCCGGTCACAGCCCGATGATGCTGTGCGTGGGACGCAGCTGGAACTGGCAGGACTCCCAGGCCGACCAGGTGGTGCTGCTGGGGTCGGTCTGAGCGCAGTGGTAGAGCGTGCCCGTGTCGTCCACGGCGAACAGCTCGATCTTCCCGGCCCCGTTGCGCTCGGCGGCGACGTGGCGCATCCGCAGCGCGGTGCCGCCGTACTGGGTCGATATCTGGGCCCAGGACTGCCAGGTGCCGGCGGCGGGGGCGGTCTCGAAGCGGCGCCAGAGCATCCCGTCCGGATTGGTGCCGAAGATCGCCAGGCGTCCGTCGAGGTTGCGGGCCATGTCGATGGAGTCGAGGATGCCGTCGACCGGCAGCACCCCGCCCCACTCGCTCTCCGTCTGCGCGTTGGCGACGTTCATCTTGCGCTGGATGAGGAGGCCGTCCTCCTTGATGGCGACCAGCACGGCGCGCCCGTCGGAGCCGGTCTCGACGGCGAGCTGGATCGCGGTGCCGCCGAGCTGGGTCCAGGGGGTGAACCAGCCGTTCGAGGGGGTGTCGTCGTTGAGGAAGTCCTGCCAACGGTGGCGGATGGTGTTGTCGTTGCGGGTCGCGTAGACCTGCATGCCGCCCCACTGGTCCTGGACTGCGGTCACCGAGGTGAAGGCGGAGTCGAACAGCTGGGGCGCCGTGTAGGTGCCGCTGCCCACGCCGGTCTGCGCACGACGGTTCACGAAGCCGTTCTGGTCGATGGCGAACACCTCGACCCGGCCGTCCTGGTGACTGACGGCGGTGACGCACCGCCACCCCGGACCGGTGGCGAGCTTCGTCCAGGACTGGAGGCTGCCGCCGACGGTCTGCTGGCTGGTGTTCCACAGATTGCCCTGCGCGTCCGTGCCGAACAGCTCCAGCCGCCCGTCCTTGTTGCGGGCCGTGGCGATCGGGGAGCCGAACGGGAGTGGCGCGTGCAGCGGGAAGGGGGCCGGCAGGAGCAGTTGGGTGTTGCGGTCCTGGCTGACACCCATGCGGTTGGTGATGCCGTGGCTCACCTCTTGCGGGTCGTTGGTGGCCAGTTCCCTTGCGAGGGAGGCGAGTTGTGCGGGGGTGCTGGTGTCGCCCCCGAAGGAGAGGGGCGCGGCGGGGTCGACCATGGTGGTGAAGATCGAGAGGGTGGCGGGCCCGG
This sequence comes from Streptomyces fagopyri, assembly GCF_009498275.1. Lineage (NCBI taxonomy): Bacteria > Bacillati > Actinomycetota > Actinomycetes > Kitasatosporales > Streptomycetaceae > Streptomyces > Streptomyces fagopyri. Next base: position 1,309,486 of record NZ_CP045643.1, read on the forward strand.
CGGACGAGCCGAACTCGCCCGCGTTCTGCGCGTCGGGGCTCGCCATGATCTCGATGATGCGGCTCTGGATCGGCCAGTCGATGTGGGAGGCCGTGGAGATCTCCCAGAAGCCACCGGAGATCGGGCTGGAGGCCGGCGCCGGATGGGGGACGATCTTGTTCGCGTGCGTGTGTCCGTTGACCATGGCGATCACGTTCGGGTAGCGCAGCAGCAGCGCCTTGAGTTCGTCGCCGGTGTGCCGGTCCCCGAAGATGCCGCCGAAGATGCCGTCGTCGAGGTTGTCCATGGTGTTGAGCGTGTGGTGGCAGAAGAGGACGTACATCTTGTCCTGCACACCGCTCTGCGTGACGACGCGGTTGCCGGTGTCGATGTAGCGCGAACTGTTGGCCCTGAGCTGCTGCTCCAGCCAGTTGAGCTGGTCGGTGTCGATCGACCCGCCCGCGGCCCCGGAGCCGAAGCCGTCGGTGTTGGTGTTGGTGGAGTCGAGGGTGATGTAGCGGACGAGGTCGCCGGAGCCGGACGGGATCGCGTAGTAGGCCTTGTCGATCCCGACGCCCTGGAATCCGTGACCGACCGGCAGGCCGGCGGTGTTGAAGTGGTCCTGGATGAACGCCTTGCGGGTGACCAGCCGCCGGTTGGGGTCGGCGACGACCCTGGTTCCCTCCAGGTCCCAGGCGACCATCAGCTTGCCGAAGGTGCCGAGGTCGCCGTAGTCGTCCGGCAGGTCGGCGGAGGTGCCGGTGGTCTTGGAGGAACCGACCGTCATGCCCTGGACGTCCACGAGGTTGTTGTCGATGGGCTCGTTGCCCTGCCACAGTCCGTCGTGGTTGCCGTACGCCGCGTACCAGGGCATGCCGAGACCGTGGGAGACGAACGGACGGCGGGCCGCGCCCACCGCGCCGCTCGCGTCCAGCAGGCCCGGCACATAGGGGAATCCGAGCCCCGACGTGCCGGTGTACCGGTTGCCCGGCACCTGCTGCGGGGGCACCGACGGGTAGTAGTAGTGGTTGTCCGCGGTACCGCCGCCGGTCAGGGACCCGCCGGCGAAGCTCTGGTCCAGGCCGATGCGGCCGGAGTCCGGGACGATGGTCTGGCCGCCGTCGAGCAGGTCGATGTACCAGCGGTTCTCGTTGTGCTGGCAGTTGTCGATCGCGTCACCGGTGACGATGGTGAACTGCAGCGGTTTCTTGCTCCGCGGGCCCTTGCCGATGCCGGCGACGGCCTGGCACATCGCGTCGACGACCTGCGTCGACAGGAACTCGTGACCCCGGTAGGCCGAATCGGTGGGATACGAGGCGTAGTGCGGGGCGCCGGCGTCGGCGTAGCGGTCCATGAACTCGAGGCGGGCCGGTGACTGGTCGTCCACGATGTGCAGGTCGGTCATCTGCGCGAACGCCGCCAGTGCCATCGTCGGAGGGCCGAAGCGGGACCAGAGGTCCGTACGTATGGTGTGCGGCTCGCCCGGCCCGGCGACGAGCCGCTGATAGCCCGCGCCCTGGGCGTAACTCGCCCGCTGCACCGTCCGGTCCCACGTGGTGGCCACCGGCGCGTCCGATGCGGAGGCCGCCGCCGTGGCGGCCGACCGGCCGGTGCCCGTCGCCGTCGCGGCTTCGGCGGCGGCGCGGAAACCGCCCGCGTCGATGGCTGCCGCCACCACGCCCGCTCCGGTCGTCGTCAGTAGCCTTCTTCGCGAGATACCCACGCCATGTCTCCCAGGAAAGGTCGAACTCGTCTCCTTTCCCGGCGTTCCATTCCGTTCCGCCCCGTTCCACGGGCCCGTCGGCGACCGGACGCCGGAACGTCACGACGACGCGCGCTTCCGGCGTCCGTGGGACGGGGACGGGTGACCGGTACTGGGACGGGTGACCGGAACCGGGGACGGCTGACCGGAACCGGCTGCCGGGTGACCGGTACCAGGGACGGGTGACCGGCACCAGGGACGCGTGCCGGGTGCCGATCGTGGTACGAGGCGCGATCGTGGGGGCGGCCCGTCGCGGTGTGCTCCTGCCGGTCAGTTGTACGTCAGGCTCCACAGGAAGACGTCGACCGCCCGCAGCAGGTCGTCGGTCTCCTCGGTCCGGGCCCGCAACGCGCCCGGAACGTGGGCCAGTTCCCAGGAATCCGGGTCCGCGGGCGGGTGCGGCTCGGCCGCCCACAGCCGGCCGACCTCCCGCGCGCTCGTCCGCAGCCCGTCGCACGCGTGGGCCGCGGCCAGGAGTACCTGCGCCAGCGGCCCCGGGTCTTCCTGGCTGTCACGCGGCAGCGTGTCGGCGTCGGTGGACAGGACGTCCGCTAGGTCGGCCAGTCGCGCGGCCCGTGCCGGCCAGCCCGGCACCCGGTCTTCCGGGGTGGCGCGTTCGCCGACCCGTTTCCGGTCCAGGCCGAGGCGCGTCCAGGTGGACCGTTCCCGGGCGGTGGGCTGCCATGTCCCCCGCTCCCGCCGGTCGTCCGCCCTCCCCATGGCCTGACGAGCGAGGACGAGGGTCGCCGGCCAGTCGCCACGCTCCCAGTCGGGCGTCGCCAGCACTTCACGGACACGGTAGCCGAGCGTCAACCGCGCCTCGGCCGGGCGGGGTCGGGGAAGTTCGGCCTCGACGTGGTTCCGCAGTACGTGTCTGATCCCGGCCACGGACGCGGCGCTGCCGACGCCGATGCCGCCCTTCCGGGCGGCTTCGGGCAGGGGGCCTGCCGCCAAGGGGACGGCCGCGGGGTCGCAGTAGGGCAAGGTGTCGGCCAGGAGGACCTCGTCGACCAGGATCCCGGCGTCGCGGGCGGTCCGCCACAACACCAGGGCCACCGTGTGCGGTCCGCTTCCCCACGGCCACTTGGCACGCGGACCGGACCGCGCGTGGAACCGCCCGGGTGCCGGAACACCGAAGCCGCGCTCCTGCTCCTCGTACCAGGCGACCAACAGACCGCCCTGATGACAGGCCCGTTCCCATGCCCCGCAGCCGTACGCGGCCCGGTGCCCCGACTCCCACCCGTCCACGTCCATGCCCACGTCCATGCCCACGTTCACGGGATGAACCGTACCGGGACCCGTCCGCGGCCCCGGACGCCGATCCCGGAACCGCACCGCCGCGCACCGCCGCGCACCGCCGCGCACCGCCGCGCACCGCCGCGCACCGGCGTCACCGGGGAACAGGACAAGCCGGGTCGCCGTCGAAGTCGAGCCCGCCCGGCTCTGCCGCGAGTGGGGCCGCCCCGCTTTACTGTCCGGTGTGACCGTGAACCCGGCTCGCGGCTCGGGACACCCGGCCGCCGGGGGACGCGGACCTGTGGCGATGGGCCGACGGGGGCATGCGATGCGGCGGGAGCGGGTGCCGGCGCTCATCCGGACTGGCCCTGCTCGCCCAGGAGTGGCCGCAGCCCCCGCCCGGTCCCGGACCGACGGCGGACGATGTCACGGGACGCTCCGGCCGGCGACCGCGCGGATCGGGCCGGGTGGACGTCGGCCCGAGGCCGGCTGGTACGGCGGGCGCCGGACGCCCGTCAGACGCCCTGTGCGGCGAAGCCGTACCGCCACGTCGTGTACTCGGGTTCCCAACCCCGGGAGCGGGCCCGTTGGTTGGACGCGCCCCTGGCCCCGCCCTGCCGTCCTGTCCGTGCCTCGGGTGCGGGCACGCCGAGGGCGGCGGCCAGGACGGGCAGCCACTGACGGCCCTCCGCCGGTTCGTCGTCCACGATGTTGACGGGCCCGGACGGCCAGTCGAGGGCGGCGACGGTGGCCCTCGCGGCGTCGGCGACGTGCACGAACGAGGTGACCGAGCGATCCGCCTCGAGGTTGGCGAGAAGACGCGCGCCCGGGTCACCGGCCAGCGCCGCGGCCACGGCTCCGCCCGGCGCGTACCAGGTGCCCGGGCCGTACAGGATGCCGTACCGCAGTGCCACGCCGGTCTCCATCTCGGCCACGGTCTCCTCCAGTGCCCGGATGCCCTCCACCATCGCTCCTCGCGGCCCGGACGCTCCGAGATCCAGCGGTTCGGTCTCGTCCGCGGGGCTCTCCCCCGGCACGTACGCCCAGGAGATCGACTGGGCGACGATCCGTTCCACGCCGGCGGACCTGGCCGCGTCCACGAGATTGCGTGTGCCCTCACGGCGCAGCCGGTCGGTCGCCTCCCCGTCGGCGTCGGACAGGGCGGTGAGCTGGTGGATCACCGCGTCCGGAGCGGCCGCGGCCATGACCCGCCGCAGCCCGTCCCTGTCGAACGCGTCCGCCCGCACGGCCGACGCGCCCTGCCGTCGTACGCGCTCGGCCCCTTCGGCGGTACGGGAGACTCCCGTGACCCGATGTCCTTCTCTCAGCAGCAGGGGGACGAGGAGTCGGCCCACCGCGCCGGTCGCACCGGCAACCAGGATGTTCATGGTCAGATCAGTCCTTTCGTTCGGACGCGTTTCCATGGTGTACGGAAGGGGTGGGAGCTGCCGTCCGGGCGGGCACGCGGGGGGCTGCCCGCCCCTTCACGGCGAGGGTGTCCTCCCCGCACGGCGGGCCGGCGCTCCCCGCCGCCGTCCGCGTCGCGCCTGCCGGACGCGGGCGCCGTCGTCCGACGACACGGTCGAGCCAGGCGCCGAGCGCGGCTCCCAGGACCGGCGCCACCAGATAGATCCACAGGTCCTCGGTCCGCCCGGCGAGCAGGGCGGGCCCGAACTGACGGGCCGGGTTGACCGAGCCCCCGCTGCGGGTGCCGAGCAGGGTGATCACCAGCGCGACGGACAGTCCGACGGCGTACGGCAGCAGGTGGGCGAGGCGGGTCCGCGCCAGCAGGAACCCGACGACGAGGACGATGGCCGCCATGCTTCCCGCCTCGGCGAGAAAGACGGCCGAGGGCTGCCATGCGGGCGCGGGCCCGATCGCCGCGTAGTCGACCGGCGGGAGGGTGACCGGGCGTCCCCACGCCAGCCGCGCCAGCCCCGTCCCCGCCGCGGAACCCGCGAGTTGGGCCAGCACGTAGGGCAGGACGTCGCGTCCCGGGAAAGCGCCCATCAACCACAGCGAGACCGTCACGGCGGGATTCATGTGTCCCCCGCTGCGCCTGCCCGCCGGGGTGAGGACGAGCACGGTGAGGACGGTCCCGCTGAAGGCGCCGATGACGGTGATCGCGGCGCCGGACCCGGCGACGCAGAGTGCGGAGCCCGGATCGCGCAGCCACCGTACGGCCGTCACCGCGAGGAACAGCAGGACGGTGGCGAGCACGAACTCGTCGACGGCACGGGCCGGCGGCAGCCGGCGCGCGGGAGGGGGAACGGTACTCACCGTGATCTCCTTCGCGTGAGGCGTGCGGTCAGGAGGCGGGTGTGTAGTGACCGGGGACCAGGCGGGTGGACACCCCGAAGCGGTTCCAGGCGTTGATCGTCGTGATCGCGACGATGAGACGGGCCAGTTCGCTCTCGTCGAACTCCGCGGCCGCCCTCGCGTACACCTCGTCCGGCACGAAACCGTCCGTGAGCACGGTGATCGCCTCGGTCAGCTCGATCGCCGCGACCTCCTTGGCCGTGTAGAAGTGCCTCGACTCCCGCCAGGCGTCGAGCTGGAGGATCCGCTGCGCCGACTCGCCCGCCGCGAGCGCGTCCTTGCTGTGCATGTCCAGGCAGAAGGCGCAGTGGTTGATCTGGGAGGCGCGGATCTTGACCAGGTTCAGCAGGACGGGCGCGAGCCCTCGCTTCGCCGCCGTGTCCAGGCGGACCATGGCCTTGAAGGCCTCCGGCGCGAGTTCCGCCCAGTCGAGGCGGGGCGCGTGCTCGGGAAGACGGCCACTCTCGCCCGGATGGCCCGATTCGTCGATTTCGTACGGGTCGGCATGGTTCTCGTGTGCTTCGTTCGTGTTCATGACGGCAACGCTACGCATCCAGTGGCACTGACGTAGGGTCCATTTCTGTGACAGATTCCCAGACCAATCCAGAGGCCGACCCGCCCTCAGGACCGGGCGCCGACCTCCATCTGGAACTGCGCGGTCCCGGGCTGCGCGCCGGGCTCACGCACGCGCTCCGGGACGCCGTCCGTACGGGGCGACTGGCACCCGGCACCCGGCTGCCTCCGTCCCGCTCGCTCGCCGCCGATCTCGGCGTCTCCCGCAACACCGTCACCGACTCCTACACCGAACTCGTCGCGGAGGGCTGGCTCACCGCCCGGCAGGGCTCCGGGACCCTGGTGGCGGAGCGGGCCGAGCCGGGCCGGGCCGAGCCCGCTCCCCGCGCCCGGACGGCCCCCGAACGACCGACGTACGGCCTGCGGCCGGGCTCACCGGACCTCGCGAACTTCCCCCGCACGCAGTGGCTCGCCGCCGCCCGCCGCGCCCTGACCGCGGCACCGCACGCCGCCTTCGGCTACGGCGACGCCCTCGGCCAGATCCGCCTGCGCACCGCCCTCGCGGACTATCTGGCGCGGGCCCGCGGGGTGTACGCCGAGCCGGAGCGGATCGTGGTCTGCTCCGGCTTCCACCACGGGCTCGCGCTGATGGCACGGGCGCTCAGGTCACGGCGGGTGCGGGCGGTGGCCGTGGAGTCGTACGGACTCGATCTCTACCGCGACCTGTTGACCGACGCCGGCCTGCGCACTCCGTCCGTCCACGTCGACGAACACGGTGCGCGCACCGACGACCTGGAGCGGCTGGAGGGCATCGGCGCGGTACTGATGACACCCGCCCACCAGTACCCGACCGGGGTCGCGCTGCGCCCGGACCGGCGCACGGCGGCCGTCGAGTGGGCGCGGCGCACGGGCGGCCTGATCCTGGAGGACGACTACGACGGGGAGTTCAGGTACGACCGTCAGCCGGTGGGCGCCCTCCAGGGCCTCGGCCCCGACCGGGTGGTGTACTTCGGCTCGGTGAGCAAGTCACTGGCGCCCGGTGTACGGCTGGGCTGGATGGTCCTGCCGGCGGAACTGGTCCCGGAGATCGTCGCGGCCAAGGGGTACGGCGACTACATGTCGAGCGCGCTCGAACAGCTGACGCTGGCGGAGTTCCTGACGTCGGGCGCGTACGACCGCCATGTGCGCTCGATGCGCCTGCACTACCGGCGCCGCCGCGAGCAGCTGGTCACGGCCCTGGCCCACAGGGCCCCCCACATCCACGTGAGGGGTATGGCCGCCGGGCTGCAGGCGGTCCTCGAACTCCCCCTCGGGACAGAGCTCTCGGTGACCCGGGAGGCGGCGCGGCGGGGCCTCGCGGTCAGCGGGCTCGCGGAGTTCCGCCACGAGACGCCGGAGTCCGGGCGGCGACTCCCCCGGCAGGACGCTCTCGTGGTGAATTACGCGGCTCCCTCGGACAGCGCGTGGAAGGGCGCGCTGGACGTCCTGTGCGGGGTGATGCCCTAGCGCTGCCGCGGTGCGCCGCCATGCCACGCCGCCGTGACCCGCCGGGGCGTGGCGTGCGTGGCATGGCGTGGCCCGGTATCGCCAGGGCAGGACGTGCGTGGCATGGCGTGCATGGCATGGCGTGGCCCGGTATCGCCAGGGCAGGACGTGCGTGGCATGGCGTGCATGGCATGGCGTGACCTGCCGCGGCCCGGTCGTGGAGGTCACGGCCGCCGGCGTTCCCGCGGTGGCCGGCTCATCTCGGGCCGACGACGGATTCCTCCAGGTGGGCGAAGGCGTCGGCGGCCGTGTCGGCGAGGACGAACAACCCGCTCAGGGGCACCGGCAGGAACCCCTCCTCCTCCATCCGGCGGAGCTGGAGTGCCAGACCGTCGTAGAACCCGGCCGTGTTCAAGAGGACCACGGGCTTGTCGTGCAGGCCGTGCTTCCTCAGCTCCAGCACCTCGGTCACCTCGTCCAGCGTGCCCAGGCCGCCCGCCAGTACGACCACCGCGTCCGCGCGGGCGAGCAGCAGCGCCTTGCGCGCGGCGAGATCCTCGGCGAACACCATCTCGTCGGCGTCCCGCCTGGCCCACTCGCGCAGAAAGTCGACCGAGACCCCCACCAGCCGCCCTCCGGTCTCCCGCACCCCGTCGGCGACGACCTTCATCAGACCCGTGTCCGATCCGCCCCACACCAGGGTGTGACCGCCCTCGCCGAGCAGCTCGGCCAGTTCGCGGGCCGGCCGGGTGTAGCGCTCGTCGAGGTCCGCGGCGGAGAGGAAGACACAGATGTTCATCGTGGTGGGGGCTGCTGCTGTCATGATCCCGACCCTACGTACCTGACGCCTCGGTGGTGGGCGCCAATTCCCGGGCGTCGGACGCGACCAATTCACCGGCGCGGCCTCCGCCGTCACGGCCTCCACCCTCGTGTCCTCCGTCGTCGCGCCCCCGAGGCGCACCGACACGGCCGACCTCGCCGACCGGCCGGTGGACGAGTTGTCCGGCGGTCAGCGGCAGCGGGTGTGGATCGCCCTGGCGCTGGCCCAGGACACGGAACTGCTGCTCCTAGACGAGCCGACGACGTACCTGGACATCGCGCACCAGGTGGAGGTCCTGGACCTCGTCCGCCGCCTCAACCACGAACGCGGCCGCACCGTCGTCGCCGTCCTCCACGACCTCAACCAGGCCGCCCGTTACGCCGATCACCTCGTCGCCATGAAGGCGGGCCGCGTCGTCGCCCAGGGTCCGCCGGACGAGGTCGTCACCGCCGATCTGGTCCAGGACGTCTTCGGTCTCTCCTGCGTCGTCGTCCCCGACCCGGTCACCGGCGGCCCGCTCGTCGTCCCCGCCCGGGTGTGGGAGGCGCGGGCGCGCTGACCGACCGGCCGGGCCGTACGGCGTGGTCGCGGCCACGCGCTCCGTCACCCGCTCGCCCCGCCGTCCGGCGAACCGGGCGCGGGGGCCTGGCCGGGGGCGGGGCGGCGCGGCGGCGGAAGTACCGGGGCGGGGGAGGGCGGAGGGCCGGACTCCGCGAGGGTGCGGAGCAGGGTGCTGCGGACCTCCGTGATCCTGGGATCGCGGCGGTATCCGTTGTGCCGTTCCAGTGGCCAGAAGACGGGCTGGGCGCGGGTACGGGCGTGCGACCGCTCGGCGTCGGGGTCCATCGGGTCCACCCCGTCGTCCCATTTCTCGTCCACACCGGGGATGCCGATCGGACCGGCCAGCAGGTCCGTCTCGCGGTGGATGTTGACCCACCTGACGAGCAGACGTGTGGGGTCGTCGCCGTGGACCAGGCCGGCGAGGGACTCGACCGTGACATAGCCGGGGTAATGGCGTCCGAACACCGCGCGGATCGGACTCCCGGTGGTCAACAGGGCGATACGCGGGCGCAGTTCGGCCCGGATCTGCCACAACGCGGCCACGGCTATCACCGACCCCATCGACTGCGCGTGCAGCAGGATCCGGGTGCGGCGGTCGGAGTCGAGCAGATGCTCGACGCGGTGCACCAGCTCGGGCACGGTGCGTACCGTCCACGCCGCCGGCGCGAAAGGGTGCGCGGCACGCGGCCAGAACACGCCGAAGGCCCAGGCGATGCCCGTGTTGCGGCGTGTCTCGGGACGCAGCACGACGGCCCGTACGGTGATCAGCGCCACCGCCACGAGCGCGACCAGGGTGAGGGCGCCGAAGGTGGTCAGCTGCTTGAGCACGTCGGCCGTGGTCCGGTGGACGTTCGTCTGCAAGGTGCCGTCGCCCGCCCAGTTGGCCAGGTAGAGGGTGAGGACCAGGGCCACGATCAGGGAGGCCAGCGCGGCGAGGCCCTGGTCGTACCAGTCCAGGCCGTCACGCCCCGCGATCTCCGTCCAGCTGATCTCGCGTCGGTGTTTCCTGTCTTCGTCCTCCTCCCAGGGGTGCGCGGAGGTGGCCTGCTGCCTGCGCTTCCACACCTTCCACAGGGCGTTGGCCCCGGCCGCGAGCCCGCCCAGCGCCACCACCAGCGGGAAGGCCGCGGCGATCACCCGTACCGCTCTGGGGAGTTGGGTGGCGTACGGGTGTCCGTCCGGAGTGAGCCAGCCCTGTGCCCACAAGGAGAACGCCGCCGTGTAGAGCCACCCGATGAAGCAGGCCAGCACCGCGACGACGGGCCCGAGCAGCCCGTACAGGGACATCTTCTTGGCGCGGTCGAGGTCTCTGAAGCACATCACGAGACAGGCGACGATCATCAGCAGCACCCCGAGCCCCTGGGCGATGACCACGTCGTTGGCCTCCTCGCCCATGCCCGGCAGCATCCAGGACTCGCCGCGCGCGGCGCGCCAGTCCCGGTCGGGCAGGGCGCCGTAGAGCATGGCGCAGGCCGTCACCGTGAGACATACGGCGACGGTCGTACGCTGGTGGTCGAGCGGCCACCGTTTGTGCCACGCCACCTGCCGGAACCAGGGGCCGTCGGCGACGACCAGTGCCGCCGGCACCAGGATGAGGACGAAGAGCACCAGCCCCACCGTCGTGCCACCGTGGCGCATGTCGTACTGGAACGAGGGAACGATCAGCAGCATCGCGACCGTGAGCAGTCCGGTGCACAGATGCTGCGCGGCAAGGCCCTCGGCCCGCCAGTTGTACTCCCAAAAGCCCCGCGCCTCGAGCGGCCGCCGCACGGTGCCGGGCTCCCGCGCCCGCAGCCTGTCCTCGTCCTCGAAACGCCGCTGAGCCTCGAACTCCACCGTTTTCAGGACCGGTCGGTACTCCTTCTTGGCGTCCCGAGCACTGAACGCCATCACCGCTCCGACGAGCAGCGGCACGACGGCGGCGAGGGTCAGACCCAGCCCCGTGCCCATGTCGCGCGCGGCCTCGACGAGGGGGTTCCGCGCACCGCAGGGGGACCGCGCGGCCGCCCCGCACTGCCATACGACCTGGTCCATGGCCGCCTGTCCGAACACGCCCACCAGCATCACCGTCAGCGACAGTCCGAGGAGCCGGGCCCCGAAGTCGTACAGCGCGCCCGACAGTCTGTTGCGCGGGGGCAGTCCTGGCTGCATCCAGGTCACCAGGTTGATCAGCAGAAAGGGCAGCAGACACAGCCACATCGCCCGCCCCGCGCCGCCGATCGTCAGCCGGTTCCAGTCGTACACCTGCCGCTCGACCGGAGGCTCGGACTCGTCCGGCTCCACCGCCGCGTACCAGCCGGCGCCCTCGTCCCCACTGATCCGGCGGACGGACGGCGGCTCAAGTGCCTCCGTACGGTCCACCGGGCCGATGCCGGGCACGACCAGTTCGATCAGACGGGTATGCCGCCCCTGGGATCCGTTGTCCATGGCAGATCACAGTGAGGGGCACGGACGGCGCTCACAATGCGTCAAAAGTACGAGACCGAGGGTGTCCGCCGCCGGCGGGCGGGAACGGCCCGGTCCTTCCGGGGCCCGGCGACGTGTCCCGAGGCGCAGGGGGCCGATGGGTCGGGGGCCCATTCCGTCGACCGGGGCGGCCCCACCGAACGAAGCGTCCATCCGGTGGCGGTGTGCTGGGACGCCGTTCCCGGACCGTCTCCCCACTCGTCCCGCGGCACCGTCCCGCTCTGTCCTGCCCCGTCCCGCCGAACCGTGTCGTTCCGCCTCCACCCCCGCCCGTCCGGCGTGGCTCGGGTCATGAATTCCCGCTCCTGTGCCGGTTCGCAGGGCCGGACGGGGTGGCGCGGATGAAGCAACGGTATGAAGCCGGGACCCGTTCGGACGCGTTCCGGCACGTCCGCTCGCTCGGTCGGACCCCTTTGGCTTGTGTAAGTCCCGACATTCCGGTCGCCCCACGTCGCCCTCCCAGGGCACGCGGCGGCATGTCCGGACACACGTTCCCGCAGGAGGTTTGGTGAGATCGTCACATTGGTGTGCGAGCCTGGCGGCGGTGGGAGGCCTGACCGGCTCCCTGGTGCTGGGCGCCTCCGTCACATCGTCCGCGGCCCCCGCGGACAGGGACGGCGGCGTTTCAGGTGCTGCCGCGCACGCCTGGCCCGTCAAGCCGGTTCCGGCAGCGGCGGTTTCGCCCGCGCTGTCGAGGGTCGCATTCGGCGGGCTCGTCCAGCCGCAGGTGTGCAGGGGCCTGATGCCCGCCCCTATCGCGCCGGCGCTGCGCCCGTACTTCTTCTGCGGTGACTGGCGGCTGGGCCCCAAGCGGCTGCCGATGTACGGAAAGCTGGGCCGCATCCTCCACAGGTACGACCGGCTCGGCGGCCTCACCGCCGTGACGTTCCTGAACCGGTGGTGGGACCCCACCGCCGACTCCGGTCAGGGCGACTGGCGTTACCCGCCGGACGACGGCTACACGCACAGGAACCAGACCGTGGTGGCCGCTCCCCTCATGCTCCACGCGGGCCAGAAGCTGGACCGGTTCGGCAGCGAGGCGGGCCGGTTCCTCGCCCCGGCGGGCACCAGGTACGGCAAGCGTTCGATCCCGCCGTCGAGCCTCAACACCATGGACCCGCGCTACCCGTACGACTACCACGTGTACAAGGTGACCAAGGACGTCGTGGTGTGCGCGGGCAGGACCGCCCCCGGGTTCGAGCAGTCGGGCCTCGGCATCCAGTATGTGACGTCAAGTCAGTTCTGTCCGAGCATCCCGCGTACCACGGTGGCGGACCTCGTACGCAACGGCACCCTGCGGCGAATCGTCAAGTAGTCCCCCGCGTCCGCGCGGGAACCCGCCGAAGCCGGACCCGGTCACATCCGGGTCCGGCTTCGGCCCCGAGGAAGGACCGACGCCATGGACCGGTTCGAGCTGTGCCGGGCCCTCCGGGCGGCCGGGGTCCCCTCCGCGTACTACGAGATCCCGGACTGCCCCGGCGAACATCGGGCCGCGGACCGGTACTTCCTCGAAGAACGTGACGGGGAATGGCTGGTGGGCGTCCACGAGCGGAGACGGCGCGAGGTCTTCGAACGGTTCGCCGACGAGGGCCGGGCCTGCGGCTGGATCTACGACCGCCTCACCGACGAGGGACCGGCTCCCGGGCCGGACTGAGGACGGTCCCATGATTCCCGGCGGCCGGGCGACGAGGGCCACGGCACCCCGCCGCGCGGTCGGACCGACCGGACACACCGGGCACGAGGACGGCCCTCCGCCGTACGACCCTCCGGCGTACGACGCACGGCGTCCGACACCGAGCGCCGGCCCCCCGGGGGGATCACGGGCCGGCCTCCCGCCTCACCACGCGGCGGGAATCGCGCGCACGCCGCACGACGGGCGTCACCCGCTCCGCCGTCATCCGCTCCGCCGTCACCTCCGCCGCGCGGCGCGACCGGCACCGGCACCGGTGCTCAGACGTGCTGGACGGCGCCGTGCTCGATGAGGCTTCTGGCGCAGTCCAGTACGGTCTCGCCGGCCGGCCGGGGCCGCCAGCCGAGAACCCGCCGCGCCTTGTCCGTGCTGTGCCGGTTGCGGCGGCCGAGGGCCGGCGTGATCTCACGCAGCGACGGGTCCCGGAACCGGGCCGCGAGCCGGACCGCGAAGTCCGGGACCTGCCGGGTGGAGACCCGGCGGCCGTCCGCGCCGAGGCCGTCCCGCAGGATGCGGGCCATCTCCGTCATCCAGGTGAACTCGCCGGTGGCGAGGAAGCGTTGGCCCGCGGCGTCCGGCGACGTCATCGCCCGGAGGTGCACGTCGACGAGATCACGGACGTCCACGATCTCCAGCCCGATCCGCGGGATGCCGGACATGGCACCGGAGATCATGCGCCCGACGATTCCGACGGAACCGAGGGTGGCCGTCGTGAGGATGGGGCCGAACACGGCGCCGGGCAGCACGGTGGTCAGTTCGGTGCGTCCCGGGTGGCTGTCCATGAAGTCCCACGCGGCCCGCTCGGCGAGCGTCTTCGAGCGGCGGTAGGGGATCAGCGTGGGATCGTCCGGGTCGGTCCACAGCGTCTCGTCGGTCACGCCCTCCGTCGCGTACGACGACGGGCTCGCGGCGTTCGCCGCCGAGGTCATCACGACGCGCCCGACCCCGGCCCTGGTCGCGGCACGCAGTACGCGCAGCGCGCCGTCGCGGGCCGGGGCGATGAGCGCGTCCGGATCACGGGGGTCGGCGCCGCCGAGCGGGGAGGCGACGTGCAGTACGCGGTCGACACCCTTGACCGCGGCGTCCCAGCCGTCGTCCGCCGTGAGGTCCGCGACGGCGAAGCCCAGCCGGCCGGCGGGGTCGACGACGGTCGACACGGCGTCGACGACGGCCTGCTTCTTCCCCTCGTCCCGCACGGTGGTCCGCACTTCGTAGCCGCCGCGCAGCAGCTCCGCGATGCACCAGCCCGCGATGTAGCCGCTGCCACCGGTCACCAGAACCACTTCGGCCATGGCCGTTCTCCGCTTCGTCAGGTGGGTGTGGGAAAATGAAACGGAAGCCCCTCCGTTACGGCTTCGAACGTACCGGAAGCCCTTCCGTTTCGCAATCCGCACTGAACGGACCACCGACACCCGTGAACTCGCTGCCACCGAAGCCGACGCGTTCCGACGCCCGCAGCAACCGGGCGCGCATCCTGGCCGCCGCCACCGAGGCGTTCTCGGCCTCCACCAGCGCCTCCATGACGTCCATCGCCAAGCAGGCCGGGGTCGGCGTCGGAACCCTGTACCGGCACTTCCCGACCCGGGAAGCCCTCGTCGTCGAGCTCTACGACCAGGAGATCCAGAAGCTCATCGACCTCGCCCACACCCTGGCCGGCTCGCTCCCGCCGCTCACGGCCCTGCGCGGCTGGTTCGAGGAGGTCGCCCGGTACGGCCAGCTCAAGTACGGCGTGGCCGAGGTCATCCACGCGGCGACCAACGGCGGCCTCGACGACGAGCACTACGGACCCTTCCTCGGCGCGATCACCGCCCTCCTCGACGCCGGCGCCGCCGAGGGCTCGCTGAAGCCGGGCACCGACCCGGAGGACGTACTCCTCCAGCTCAGCGTGCTGTGGCGGATCCCCCCGGGGCCCGGCAGCCAGGAACGGGCCGCCCGGATCCTCGACCTCGTCGCCGACGGGCTCCGCAGCCGGCCACCGGAATCCGCGTAGCACCGGGGCGGGCGGCGTCGACCCCGGGTGGACGCCGCCCGCCGCCGCACCGGGACTGATCCGCCTCCGCGCCCGACCCGTTCACCGCCCCGCGCGCCCCCGTCCGTGACGACCGCCGCCACGGCCGGGTGGGCGCGGGACGGCCACCCCCGCACGGTCGGGTCCGTCCGGGACGGGCACTCCCGCGCGGGAGTGCCCGTACGGGACCCAGCGCCCGCCGGGGGTCACGCGCCGTCCTGAACGGCGAGCACGATCTTGCCGCGGTGCTCCCTGCGTTCCAGGCGCTCGTGCGCGGCGCGTGCCCGCTCCAGCGGGAACACCGCCTCGACCGGCACCCGGTACCGGCCGGCCGCGACCCGCTCGGCGAGTTCCCGCAGGTCCGCGCGCGGGTCGTAGCCGTGGATCTGCAGGTTGGTGAGCTGGAACCCGAGGACGGACGCGTTCTTCGGGTAGAAGTCACGGGTGTCGACGACGCTCGGCTCCAGGGCCACGTTGGCGAGGGCGACCACCCGTCCGCCGTGGCCGACCTCGCGCAGACTCCGGGCGAAGGCGGGGCCGCCGACGGTGTCGAGGACGATGTCCGCACCGCGGCCCCCGGTCAGCCGCAGCACCTCGTCGACCTCGGCGTCGTCGGGGTGCGCGGAGGTGTCGAGGGTGTCCCGCGCACCGAACCCGGCCGCCCAGGCGGTCTTCTCCGCCGAACCCGCCGACGCGATGACCCGGGCGCCGGCGCCCGCCGCGATCTGCACGGCCGCGCTGCCCACCCCGCTCGCCGCGGCCTTCACCAGTACGGTGTCGCCCTCGGTCACCTTCGCCAGCCTGAGCAGGCAGTACCAGGCGGACAGCCACGCCACGGGCAGGGTGGCGGCCTGCGTCAGCTCGACGCCCTCCGGGAGCACGGTCACACGCTCGGCCGGCACGACAGCCAACTCGGCATAGAAACCAGGCGCGTTCACCCCGTCCAGGGCCATGACCCGCTGCCCGGCCCGGACCCCGGTCACCCCCTCCCCCACGGCCTCCACGACGCCGGACGCCTCGACGCCCGGGATCAGCGGGGGCCGGCCGGCCCGGTGGTACACCCCGGCCCGCACGAGCGCGTCCGCGCGGTTCACCCCCGCCGCCGCGATCCGCACCAGCACCTGTCCGGGGCCGGCGACCGGGTCCGGCACCTCCACCGGGACCAGCACCTCGGGCCCGCCGAACTCGTCGATCCGCACCGCACGCATACCGCACCTGCTCCCTCGGGGGACGTACCGGAACACCGCACGCAAGGCCGACCCGCACAGTGACACCGGTTGAAGTGGTGTCACTGTGCGACACCTTATGAACAGGTGTCAAGGCGTTAGAATCGGACCATGCCCCCAGCTTCCGCCCCCGAGCCGCAGACGGCGTTCCCCTTCATCGGCGGCCGCCCCGCCCTGGACTTCGTCGCCACGCTCGGCAAACGGCACACCGCGCCGTTCGAACGGCTCCCGGACCCCGAGGCACTCGCCCGCTGGATCACCGAGGCGGGCCTGCACGCCGGAGCGGACGGCGGCCCGGCACGGATCAGCGAGGCCGATCTCCTCCGCGCCCGCACGCTGCGCGAGGCCGTCCACCGTCTCGTACGCGCCGCGATGCTCGAAGAAGCGCCCGACCCGGACGACGTCGCACGGGTGAACGAAGCGGCGGCGCTGCCCGATCTCGCACCTCAGCTCGCCGAGCCGTACGACGGTCCACGGCCGGTCCTGCGCTGGACGGCCGCGCGGCCCGGCCCCGCGGCCCTGGCGACCGTGGCCCGGGACGCGGTCCTCCTGATCGGCGGCCCCCTGCTCGGAAGGATCAAGGAGTGCGAGAGCCCCACGTGCTCCCTGCTCTTCCTGGACGACTCCCAGGCCCGCCGGCGCCGCTGGTGCTCCATGGACCGCTGCGGCAATCTCGCCAAGGTGGCCGGCTACCGGTCCCGTGGCCGCACCGCCTCCACCACTGAAAACTGACCGCCGAAGGGCGCACTGCTGACGTGCGGTGAAACCGCTTCCGTACGCCGAAGCCGCCTCCCGCCGGCGAACCTGCCGCCGGCCCGTACCCCTCGCCGGCGAAGCCCCCTCCGCCCGGTGAAGGGGATCACCACCCCGTGCGGACCCCTCAGGCCCCGAGGGCGTCGGCGAGCAGGCGCGTCCCCGACGCCGGCGCGCCGATGGGCGGCGCGTCGGCGGGGCAGAACGGGGAAGGGGCCCGGCGACGACAAATTTGGCTTCGTTGCGGACAGTTACAGTCCTCGATCAACACGTTCGGTACAGGGACGAAAGGGGAAAAGGCCAAGGATGCGAGACGTACGTGATGTGTGGGCCGTGGTGGGACCACAGTTCCGGAAGTGGCACCAGGAACCCGTGGTCGTCCAGTCGGTGAGGTCGGCCGCGGCGGCGAGCATCGCGTACGTGATCGCGGTCCGGCTCAGTCCCGAGCCCGCGCCGCTCACCGCACCGCTCACCGCGCTCCTCGTCGTGCAGGTCACGCTCTACTCCACCCTCACCACCGGCATCCGCCGCGTGAACTCCGTCGTGGCCGGCGTCGTCGTCGCCATCGGTTTCAGCCTGCTCGTCGGGCTGACCTGGTGGAGCCTGGCGCTGCTCATCCTCGCCTCGCTGGCCGTCGGCCACCTGGTCCGGGTCAGCGAGTTCGTGCCCGAGGTGGCGATCAGCGCCATGCTCGTCCTCGGTGTCACCCGGGTCGGGGACACGGCCTGGGCCAGGGTCCTGGAGACGCTGATCGGCGCGGTGGTCGGGCTCGGCTGCAATCTGCTGTTCGCTCCCCCGGTGTGGGTGGGCGCGGCCGGCCAGTCCATCGAGGACCTGGCACGGCGCGTACGGCAGTTGATGCTGCGCATGGGGGAGGAGGCGGCGGGCCGCACCCCCGTGGAGCACGCCACCGCGCGGCTGCACGAGGCGCGGCGTCTGGACCACGACATCGTCGGGGTCGACGCGGCGCTCCGGCAGGCCGAGGACAGCCTGAAGCTCAATCCCCGTGTCCGCGAGGGCCTGCTGCACCGGATCGTGCTGCGCACCGGGCTCGACACGCTGGAGATCTGCACGGTGGTGCTGCGGGTGCTCGCGCGCACCCTCACCGACCTCGCCAAGGAGCGTGATCCCGAGCCCCTGTTCGATCCACAGGTGGGCGCGGTGATGGAGCAGCTGCTGAGCGAAGTCGCCGACGCCGTGGTGAGTTTCGCCGTCCTGGTGACCACCGACGTGAGCCAGAACGCCGAGTCGGCGGAGACCCGGCTCACCGCGGAGCTGACGACCGCGTCGGCGACCCGCGACAAGCTCGCCCAGCTGCTGCTGGAGGGGGTCCAGCGGGACGCCCGTCAGTGGCATCTGCACGGCGCCGTCCTCACGGAGGTCAACCGCATCCTGGACGAGCTCGACACGGAGCACCGTTCACGGCGTCTGATGGAGGAACTCGACCGCGGCGCGCGTGAACAGCGCGAGCGCCGCCCGCACCTCACCCGCCTACGGAACCGTCTGCGGGTCCCGATGCCGACGCGCCGGAGCCGGAACCGTCGGACGGCCTCGCGACGTTCTCTGTGAGAGGCCCGTGCCACGACGGGTGGGCGCGGCGCCGACGACGAGGGGGAACGCGGATGACCGGGGGCACCGTACGGATCGAGGAGAACTCACTGCTGCTGCCGGGGGGTGTGCGGATCCGCTTCATGCGGACGCTGCGCCTGCCCGAGACGGGGACGCACGGACTGCCGCCCGGCCTCGGAGAGTTCCCGCTGCGCCGTGTCGAGGACTACGCGGACACGGTCCCCGCCGAGTGGCGTGCGCGCGGCGGTGTGATGCTGCCGGTCTACCTGCGCGAGGCCATGTGGCTCAGCTTCGCGGGCTCGGCGGAACCGGCCGCGCTGCAGGTCGGGGTGGGCAAGGTGTGCGCGATCTCGGGCGAGCCGTGGAGCCCCCGGCTGTCCCTGAACCCGCAGAACCACGTCCTGCTCCCTCGCCAGCCCTGGCTGGACGGCATCAACTCCGGCAAGGGAAAGGTCCGCCAGTTCGTCGCCGTGCCCCTCGGGCTGGGGGCCACGGTCGAGGGACAGGTGACCGGCGAGGAGGTGTGGGGCGGCCTCCAGTTGCAGTCGTTCCCGCTGCGTGCGCCGGAGCTCGCGAAGTGGCGCGAGCAGGAGCGCCGCCGGGCCGAGGCCGCCCGGTCGGCAGGGACCCTGACCGGTTACGGGTCACCTCCCCCCGCGCCCGGCGCCCTGCCGGCCCCCATGGCCGCTCCCGCCGCCGCGGCCCGGTCGAGAAGCGCGCCGGCCATGGGGCTCGGGGTGGGGGGCTCGATGCGCCAGGAGATCCACCCCTCCGACCGGCCCCTCGGCGCCTGGGCCGGTGAGCCGGCCGGCCGGGTGTTCGTCCACCTCGTGACACCTCCCGAGTGGCGACGCGTCACGGGTGAGGCTCCCCCGCCGTCGCCGGTGGACCGCGCGGCCTACACCCGGGCCGGGCTGCCCTGGTTCGAGTACTACGACCAGGACGCCGGGGACGTGGCCCCCACGGACACCCTCGGCGCGGTGCGGCCCGTCGGCGAGTGGCTCGGCGACGACCACGAGCCCTGGCAGGCGCCCTCGCCCGAGCAGGTGATCCAGCTCGGGGACGCACCGGGCAAGCCGGTCGCGGACGGTGACTGGTAGGTGGCGGTACGCGTCGGCCTCCGTGTGACGTACCGCGCCGTCTTTGCACCGCACGGGTGTCACACGCCATGGTGGAGGTCACGGCTGAGGCAACCGACACCCGAGGTGCAGGCATGAGCAGTGGTGCAGGACCGGCGCGCGGCGCGGGCGGCGGCTGGAGCAGGCGCCGGTTCGTCGGAGCGCTGGCGGGAGCCGTCGCGGCGACGGCGCTGCCCTCTCCGGCCGCGCCCCGGGCCGAGCCCGCACGGGCCGCGACCGCGCCCGGCGTCGGGTCACCCCCGACCGCCGGTGCGCCGTCCGCGGCCGGCTCGCCTTCCGCCGGCGGCTCGCCCGCCCCCACCGTCCGTCCCCTGTTCCTCGGCACGTACACGTCGGTCGACGGCGGCGGGAAGGGCATCGGACTGGCCACCTACGACTCCGCCACGGGTGCCGTCACGGCCACCGGCACGGTGACCGGCGTCGCCGACCCCTCGTACCTCGCCGTGCACCCGGACCACCGCACCCTGTACGCCGTCGACGAGCGGCCCGAGGGCGGGGTGACGGCCGTACGGCTCGCGGACGACAAGGTGCTCGGCACCCGTGGCACGGGAGGATCCGGTCCGTGCCACCTGTCCGTACATCCGAGCGGGCACTGGCTGCTGAGCGCCAACTACGGCTCGGGCAGTGTGGCCGTGCACCCCATCGACGCCTCGGGCGCGCTCGGCGAGCGCACGGATCTGGTCAGGCACTCCAGCCCGGCTCCCGGCCCCGGCCAACAGGGGCCGCACGCGCACCAGTTCATCACCGGACCGGACGGCAGCCATGTCCTCGCCGTCGACCTGGGGACCGACACCGTCTACAGCTACCGGCTCGACCCGTCCGAGGGCACACTCGCCGAGGTCTCCCAGGCGCACACCCGTCCGGGCGCGGGCCCGCGCCACCTCACCTTCCACCCCGGCGGCCGCTTCGCCTATCTCGCCAACGAGGTGGACAACACGGTCGTCGTCTGCGGCTACGACAGGACGAGCGGGCGGCTCAGTCCGGGGAAGGCGCAGTCGACGGGTACGGGGACGGGGACCAACTACCCGGCTCAGATCGTGGTGACGTCGGACGGCGCGTACGCCTATCTGGCCAATCGCGGCGCCAACAGCCTGACGCGGTACGCGGTCGAGGCGGACGGCGCGCGGCTGCGGCTCCTGGACACCGTCCCGGTCGGCGGCGACTTCCCGCGCCAGCTCGCCCTCTCGCCCGACGAGCGGCTGCTGTTCACGGCGAATCAGCGCTCCGGCACGGTCAGTGTCTTCCACGTCGACGGCGCGAGCGGTGGCCTCAGGCTCGCGGGCAAGCCGTTCGCGTCACCCGTCGCCGTCTGCGCGCTGCCGCTGTAGCGCGCGGGGGCAGGCGGTGGAGCTCGCCTGCGTGAGCAGCACGTGCATGCGCTCGGTGAGCTGGGAGACGTCGTCGGCGGGCGCGTGGAAGGCCAGGCGCACATCGCCGTCGCCCCGTACCCGCTCGACGCGCAGTGTCAGGCCGTGCCGGTCGACGGCGAGCGGCTGGACGCGGACCGCGCCGTGCAGGCTCTCGGGCTCGACGAGGCGGGTCAGCCGCTCGACGGCGTCGGGGTGCGCGTCGGCGAGGTGGGTGAGCAGGGCGGCCTCGGCGGATGCCAGCGGATCGGGGTCGGCGTCGGCGAACTCGTCGAGGCCGACGACGACGGCGCCGGACGCGTCGCGCAGCACGACCCGCGAGGCCCGGAACTCCAGATGCCCCTCCCCGACCGTGAACCAGCCGGCCGTCCAGAGGCGGGTGCGGATCCGGCGGCGTACCGGAACGGGCGCGACGTCCGCGAACTCCAGGACGGCCGACGGCTCACCGCGGGGGGCGCAGACGGCGGCGGCGAGCAGCGCGCTGTCGTCCGGCACGCGCAGAAGGATCCTGCCGTCCCCGGTGACGCTGTGCGCGCCGAGGAGTTCCTCCCGGCCGCCCTCGGCGGTCACCGCGCAGGACCAGGCCGCGGCGAGCACCGAGCGGGCGCGCTCGGCCACGGCGGGCGCGGCCGTCCAGACATGACGGTCACCCATTCGGTCACCCATCCCAACCTCCATTAGGTAAGCCTTGCCTAACCTATCGAAGATCCGGGTGTACGCCAACCACGCCGCGCCCCTGACGCCCCCAACGGCTACGGGGCGATCGCGCCCAGCAGCGCCCGCGCACAGAGGTCGCGCAGTTGTTCGCGCGTCAGCTCCGCGCCCCTCAGCCACTCCAGACACACGGCCGTGGTGAAGGCCAGCCAGCCGCGCACGGCGATCCGCAGTTCGGGCCGCTCCACAGCCGCGGGGCCGAAGTCCGGGTCCGCGGCGAGCGCCTCCAGGATCTGCCGCTCCTGGACGGCCAGTGCCCGCCGGTAGACCGCACGCACCGCCCGGTCACCGGCCGCGTCGGCACGGTGGAAGGCGCGGAAGCCGTGGGCGTGCGTCTCGACGTACGCCAGGAAGGTGTCCAGGCCGGCTCCGAGCTGCTCCCGCACGGCGACCCCCGGCGCCGCTGCCGTCATGCGCAGCATGCGCTCGCTCTCGCGCTCCACGACCGCGGCGAAGAAGTCCCGTTTGGTCGGGAAGTAGTGGTAGAGGAGACCGCGCGACACACCGGCGATCTCGGCGACCTGCTCGATCCACACCTCGTCGTACGGACTCTCCGAGAACAGCCGCGCCCCCACCGACAGGAGCTGCTCCCTGCGTTCCCCGGTACTGAGCCGACGACGCGTGCGCTCCTCCCCTTCCCCGCGTCTCGCAGCCATGTCCCGCACCTTACTTGACGTCGGTTCAGCAACGGGAACAGACTGGGATCCGCTGTTGAACCCGCGTACAACAGAGCCGAACGGCCGCAGGCACAAGGGAGATCGCGTGATGGCGGAGACGACAGGGTCCGTACTGCCCAAGGGGTTCCGCAGTGCCGAACTGGGCTGGCCGGAGCTGCGCCGCATCCCGCATCCGCCGTACCGGATCCCGGTCGTCGGGGACGTGATCGGCTCCCGCATCCGCTCCCCCTTGCAGGATTCGATGCGCTTCGGGCGGCAGCTCGGGCCGATCTTCCGGCGCAGGGCCTTCGGCAAGGAGATCGTCTTCGTGTGGGGCGCGGAACTCGCGGCCGAACTCGCGGACGAGACCAGGTTCGCCAAGCACGTGGGACTCGGGGTCGCCAACCTCAGGCCGGTCGCCGGGGACGGGTTGTTCACGGCCTACAACCACGAGCCGAACTGGCAGCTGGCGCACGACGTCCTGGCTCCCGGCTTCAGCCGCGAGGCCATGGAGGGCTACCACCCGATGATGCTGGCCGTCGCCGAGCGGCTGACCGACCGCTGGGACCGGGAGCGAGCCGCCGGACGCGCGGTCGACGTGCCCGCCGACATGACGAAGCTGACGCTGGAGACGATCGCCCGCACCGGCTTCGGCCACGACTTCGGCTCCTTCGAGCGCTCCCGGCCCCATCCCTTCGTGACCGCCATGGTCGGCACCCTTACCTACGCGCAGCGCCTCAACGTGCTCCCCGCGCCGCTGGCGCCCGTCGTGCTGCGCGACGCCACCCGGCGCAACGCGGCGGACATGGCCTACCTCAACCGCACGGTCGACGCGCTCGTGGCGGCCCGACGCGGAACCGCGGGCGAAGGGGACCTGCTCGACCGCATGCTGGACACCGCCCACCCCGAGACCGGAGAGCGGCTGACGCCGGAGAACATCCGCCGTCAGGTCATCACCTTCCTGGTCGCGGGACACGAGACGACCTCGGGCGCGCTCTCCTTCGCCCTGCACTACCTCTCCCGGCACCCCGCCATCGCGGCCCGCGCCCGGGCCGAGGTGGACCGCGTCTGGGGCGACACGCCCCGGCCGGCCTACGACCAGGTCGCCAAGCTGCGGTACGTGCGCCGGATCCTCGACGAGTCCCTGCGGCTCTGGCCGACGGCGCCCGCCTTCGCGCGCGAGGCCCGGGCGGACACCGTGCTGGGCGGCGTCCACCCGATGCGCCCAGGGGCGTGGACCCTGGTCCTGACGGCGATGCTGCACCGCGATCCGGATGTCTGGGGAGCCGACGCGGAGGCCTTCGATCCGGACCGCTTCGACGCACCGGCCGTACGGTCCCGGCCCGGCCACACCTTCAAGCCGTTCGGCACCGGCGCCCGCGCCTGCATCGGCCGTCAGTTCGCGCTGCACGAGGCGACGCTGGTCCTCGGACTGCTGCTGCGCCGCTACGAACTGCGCCCCGAGCCCGACTACCGGCTGCGGATCGCCGAGCGGCTCACCCTGATGCCGGAAGGACTGCGGCTGCACCTCGAAGAGCGGGCGCCCGCACCGGACTCAGCGCACGGCCGTCCAGTGATCCGGTCGGCCGACTGACCGCGGCAGCCTGGTGCCGGCGCCGCCCCGGGCCGCGTTCACCTGGGGCTGGGTCAGGAAGAACGCCCCGGTCAGGTCGGCGTCCGTGAGATCCGTGTCCCGCAGGTCGGCGCCGATCAGGTCCGCGCCGCGCAGATCCGCACCCGTGAGGTCGGCGGCGATCAGGTAGGCGCCACGCAGGTCCGCACCCCGCAGATCGGCACCCTTGAGACGGGCGCCCATCAGGTCGGCGCCCCGGCGGTCCTTCTTCCCGCCGCTCTTCCCGCCGTTCTTCCCGCGTCCGGCTCCCGCCCGCACCAGTTCGCTGGTCCGCAGCAGCAGTACGTTGACCTCCTGCCGGTGCGCGCCGACGTCCAGCCCGCCCAGTTCTCCGGCGGTCAGCCGGGTCAGCCGTTCGGTGGTGACGAGCGCGCGGCGGACGTCGGCGTGCACCGGGCCGGCCGCGGGCAGCGTCAGCGCCTCGTTCAGGTACCAGAGCAGTTCGTGGAGCTGGCGGACGACCGGGAACACCTCGAACATCTGCCGGGCGCGCTCCCCCGGCACGGAACGCCAGTCCTGGCCGCCGAAGGTGACCTGCGAGACCTTCTGCCCGGCGCCGAAGCAGTCGTACACCGTGCAGCCCGTGAAGCCCTTCTGGCGCAACCGCGTGTGGATGCCGCACCGGGAGTCGGCCGCCAGGTTGGGGCAGGGCTTCCCCGCGTCCTTGTCGATCGCGAAGTCGGCCGAACGGGCGAAGGGCAGCGCGACGCAGCAGAGCCCGAAGCACTCACCGCAGTCGGCCCGCAGCTCCCGCAGCCGGTCCGTGCCGGTCCCACTCTCTTCCCGCATGCCCCCAGCCTACTGACCCGCGGACAAGGGCCTGAACTGGGCCGATGACATGACCGGGAACGATCCGGACGGCCCTGGCGGGCGGCGCGGCCCGGCGCCCGCGGAAGACGGGTCCGGACAGGGGCACCGCGGCTCTGGAGGTTTTCGGCCGCACCGGGTATCGAGGCGGCCATGGACGACACACTCCCGCGCGGTCTGCCCGCTCCTCCCCCGCTGGGCGCGAGCGCGCTGCCGCCCGGAACGTACGACGGCACGCTGGTCCTGGTGACCGGCGGCGGCACCGGGCTGGGCAAGGCGATCGCGGCGGAGTTCGCGCGCCTCGGCGCCGATCTGCTGCTGGTGAGCCGCGACGCGGAGCATCTGCGCTCCGCCCGGGACGAGCTGGCCGGGCTCGGCACCCGGGTGACGACGGCGGTGTGCGACGTACGGGACGCGGAGCGCATCGCGGAGGTCTTCGACGCGAGCCCGCTGCCCGGCGTCCTGGTGAACAACGCCGCCGCCAACTTCCCCGTACCCGCCGAGGAGATGACGCCGAACGCCTGGCGAGCGGTCGTCGACATCACCCTCACCGGGACCTTCCTGATGACACGCGAGTTCGGGCGGTGTCATCTGGCCGCCGGCACACCCGGCTCGGTCATCGACGTCGGCGCCTCGTACGCCTGGACCGGCGGCCCGGGATACGCGCACAGCGCCGCGGCGAAGGCGGGGGTGCGCAACCTGGTGGAGACCCTGGCCGTGGAATGGGGGCCGTACGGCATCCAGGTCAACGGGCTGGTGCCCGGGCTGATGCCGCACGAGGACATGACCGCGGACATCAGGGGAGCGCTGGACCGGACCGGGGCGCACGACGCGCGCCAGCCCGCGCTGCGGGTCGGCGCGCCGCGCGAACTGGGCTGGGCCGCCACCTTCCTGGCCTCCCCCTACGCCCGTTTCATCACCGGCCACACCCTGGTGGTGGACGGCGCGAACTGGCAGCGCAGGGTGCTCGTCGGCGCACCGGTGGTGCCGGTGCGCGACCAGTTGGGCCTGGGCCCCTTCACCGGCTGACGGTCGGTCGCCGAACGCGCAGAGGTCGAGCCGCGCGAGCCCCTCGGGGTCGGACAGGATGTACATCCCGACGACCCTCCCGTCGGTGACGGTCACGCCCATCACCAGAACGGCCGACGACGGGCGCGATGTCGTCGAGGGCCACGGCGAGAAGCCCGTCGTCGTCCCTCACCCGTCCCCCGCCCCACCGCACGCGACCCCGCGCGCAACCGTCCGCCCACCGCGCAGGACCCCGCCGCCCGCAACCGTTCGCACACGGCACACGGCACACGGCACCGATCGAAGCGTGCCGGTCACTTCCCCTCGAACCGAGGCACGCGGCGGGCGCCCTTCGCCGCGTATCCCTCGCGGGAGTCCTCGGACGCCAGGGTGAGCGCCGCCGAGCCGGCGGTGCGGTCGAGGGCTGCCGCGAGCCCCGCGTCGGCATAGGTGTCGATGTCGTGCTTGATGCCCCGCACGGCGAGCGGCGCGTTCGCCGCGATCTCGGCGGCGACGGCACGGGCGGCCCCGTCCAGTTCGTCGCGGGTCACGACGAGTTGGACCAGGTGAAGCCGCTCCGCCGTGGCGGCGTCCAGCGAACGCCCCGTCAGGGCCAGGAACTTCGCCCACCCGGCCCCCGCCTCCCGGGCGATCCTCAGATCACCGCCCGCGTCGACGGCCACCCCGAGCCGCGCCTCCGGCAGGGCGAACACCGCGTCGTCGGCCGCGATCCTGAGGTCCGCCATCAGCGCGAGTTCGAAGCCGAAGCCCAGACAGTGCCCCTGGACGGCCGCGACCACCGGCTGGGGCAGCCCGGCGAAGACCGCGAACCGCTCGTGCGCCCAGCGGATTCCCTCGTAGTAGTTGCGGGCCCGCTCCGCGTCCGTGCGCCCCTCGATCGCGCCGCCCGGCGCAGTCACGTCGATGCCCGCGCAGAAGGCCCGGCCCTGCGCCCGCAGCAGCACCACCCGGACCGACCGGTCGAAGCGGATCCGGTCGGCCAGCAGGCCGAGTTGACGCGTCGACTCCCAGCTCCACGCGTTGAGCCTGGCCGGACGGCAGAGGGTGAGGACGCCGATCCCGTCCTCGACCTCCAGGCGCAGCCGCTCCTCACCCTCCGGGACGTCGGTGCGCAAGGTGTCGATCATCCGTGCCCCCTCTCGGTTCTGACAATCCGTCAGAACCGTAGGGGACCTCAGACCTCGTCGCGCGTCAACGCCAGCAGACGGTCCAGGACACGAGGACCGCCGGCCCGAACCCCGTCGTGTTCGAACTCGTCGGTCACCCAGGTGCGCAGACCGCCGATGGCGCGGGCGGTGCGCAGCGCGTGCCCGGTGTCGACGTACATGTCGTCGTGGTAGACCGCCGCGGCCACCGGGACCTCGTTGGCGGCGAGGCGGGCGGGGTCGTACAGCGGACGCCAGTCGGTGCGGGCGGCCAGTTCCTCGGCGGTCTCGCGCAGCGGCCGCAGCGCCGGGTCGTTGTCGAACGTCCAGGGGTGCACGGACTCACCGGTGAACAGCAGCGGTCCGTCGTCCGCGAGTGTCTTGGCGGCGTCGAACTGCGGGAACTCGGCGCGCACCCGCTCGGCCGACCAGTCGGTGGGCCGGTCGTCCTGCCCGTAGATCGCCTCGTGGACCAGCGCGTAGAGCGGGTGGCCCGCGTAGGAGAGCAGACCCTGCACCTCCTCCTGGAAGGCGTCGGAGAGGGCCGGCCCCTGCGGGGTGCGGACGAAGGCGTCCTCCAGGAGGTAGTGCAGCCGGTGACTGCCCTCGCTGCCGCCGAGGAGGATGCCGAGCGACTGGAAGGCCTCGACGGTGAGGCGGTAGCCGCCGTTCAGCACCGGTTCGTGCCGCACGAGGTACTCGGCGATCTGCCGGGCCCGCTCCACGTCCTGGGGGTAACGCGCGTAGTGTGCCGCCACTTTGCGCTCGATACGGGGGTACGCGGCCCGGTAGACGTCGTCCGCGTGCGCGTCAAGCCCGGGAAGTCCACCGGTGATCAGCGCCGCGCGCAGCCCTTCGGGGGCGGTCGAGAGGTAGTTCACCGCGCAGAAGCCGCCGAAGCTCTGGCCCAGTACGGTCCAGGGCGCGCCACCGGTGACCCGGGGGCGGACGGCCTCGCAGTCACGGACGATGGAGTCGCCGCGGAAGTACGTGAGGTAGTCCGCCTGTGCCCGGGGGCCGCCGCGCATCGGGAGTGTCTGACGGTTGGCCGGCGTCGAGTGGCCGGTGCCGCGCTGGTCGAGCAGCAGGACCCGGAACTCCTTGAGCGCGCGGCCGAGCCAGGCCTGCTTGCCGACGAAGCGGTTGGCGCCGAAGCCGGGGCCGCCCTGGAGGTAGACCAGCCAGGGGAGGTCCTGGTGCGCCTTCTCGCTCGCGACGACCGCGCGGGCGAACAGCTGGATGCTCTCCCCCGCCGGTTCGTCGTGGTCGAGGGGCACGGTGAAGCGGTGGTCGGTGAGGACGACACCGGGCTGGCGGTAGCTGACGGTCAACGGGACTCCCCAGACGTACGGATTCCAGGCTGCGTCCCAGTTGAACACATGCTCCCCCGCCGTCCGAGCCCGGGGATCAAGAAACCGTACTGAACGGCCGCTCAGCACCGGGCGGGAAGGATCAGCGTGCCGACAGGCTGGAGCGGCGTACCACCAGCTCCGGCTGGAGCACCACCCGCCGGTGTTCGTGCGGCACCGGGGACGTCTCGGCCTCCGTCTCCTCCAGCAGCAGCTCGGCGGCGAGGGCACCCATCGTCATCGCGGGCTGGCGCACCGAGGTGAGCGGGACGGCCGCCGCGGCGGCGAACTCGATGTCGTCGTAGCCGACGATCGCGAGGTCGTCGGGGACGCCGACCCCGGCGGCGTACATGGCCTGCAGGACACCGAGGGCGAGCAGGTCGTTGGCGCAGAAGACGGCGGTGGGGCGCACGGCCAGGCCGAGGAGCCGGGCGCCGGCGTCACGGCCCGCGGCCACGTCCAGGCGCTCGGTCGGCAGCTCCTTGAGCGCGGTGGGCGCGAGCCCGGCCTCGGCCAGCGCGTTCAGCGCGCCGGTGCGCCGGTCGGTGACCTGGTTCAGTCCCGGCGGTCCGCTGACGTACGCGATGGAGCGGTGACCGGCGTCGACGAGGTGGCGTACGGCCAGCGCGCCGCCTGCCACGTCGTCGACCGAGACCGAGCACTCGGTGGTGCCCTCGGCGACCCGGTCGACCAGGACGAAGGGGATGCCGTTGCGGCGGAAGGTCTCGATGTTGCGACCCGTCGCGTCGGCGGGGGTGAGCAGCACCCCGCGCACCCGCTGCTCGGCGAAGAGCGACAGGTAGTCGGCCTCCTCGCTCGCGCTCTGCGCGCTGTTGCAGACCATCACGCCGAGCCCGGCGTCCCGCGCCGCCCGCTCGGCGCCGCGCGCCACGTCCACGAAGAAGGGGTTGCCCATGTCGAGGACGAGCAGGCCCATGATCCGGCTGCGCCCGGCCCGCAGCTGGCGCGCCGACTCGCTGCGGACGTAGCCCAGCCGGTCTATGGCCGACTGGACGCGCGCCCGGGTCTCGGAGGCCACGGTGTCCGGGCGGTTGATCACGTTCGAGACCGTGCCCACGGAGACTCCAGCGGCGCGGGCGACGTCCTTGATACCCACCGACTGACCCATCAGGCACGAACCTCCAGGTAAACGAGAAGCGGCGGGCGGGCCTTCACATTACCCGCGCGTCCCCGGGCACCGGCGCTCATGCGGGCAGCCGGGATCCGGTGATGCGGAGCGCCCGGGGCGCCGCGCCGCCGGGCGTCTCCTGGGACGCGAGCGACGCCGTCCCAGCCCGCGGGACACGCGTCTCACCGATGGCGGCCCTCCTGGTCCGGGGGCCCGACGTGTTCCGGTCGGGGCCCGGTGGGTCGACGGTGAGAGCGGTGCCCGTGGCGGGGACCGGGCCGGCGGCCCGCGCCGTACCGGCGGGACCGGGACCCGTGGCGACGCCCGAAGGCGCCGCCGTCAGGAGGGTGCGTCGTCTCATGTGGGGGGCTCCTGGTCAGGCGAGATGGAAGACTTCGGTGAGGGGGGTCATCGCCTCGTCGGGTCTGGCGCCGTCCAGCGATTCGAAGAACGGCGCCATCTCCGCCTGCCAGCGGGCGTTGATGCCGGTGGCCTCCATGGCGGCGCGGGCGGCCGTGAAGTCCTCGGTCTCCACGTAGCCGACCAGCAGCCCGTCCTCGCGCAGGAACAGCGAGTAGTTGTGCCAGCCGGTGTCCGAGAGCGCCTGGAGCATCTCGGGCCACACGGCGGCATGCCGCTCGCGGTACTCGTCGAGGCGGTCCGCCCGGACCTTCAGCAGGAAGCACACACGCTGCATCAAGGACCCTCCGGACCTAGAAGTCGAACTGGTCGATGTTCTTCGCGTCGAAGACGGTCGGCTTGCCCAGGTTGATCACGCCGTCCTTGCCGAGGGTGAAGGACCCCATGTCGCCGGCCTTGAAGGTCTCGCCCTCCTTGCCGCTGATCTGTCCGGACACCAGCGCGACGGCGGTACGGGCGGCGAGCTCACCGAGCTTCGCCGGGTCCCACAGCTCGAAGCCGTCGACGGTGCCGTTCTTGACGTACTTGCGCATGTCGTTGGGGGTGCCGAGGCCGGTCAGCTTGACCTTGC
The DNA here is from genome assembly GCF_009498275.1 of Streptomyces fagopyri. Taxonomy (NCBI): domain Bacteria; kingdom Bacillati; phylum Actinomycetota; class Actinomycetes; order Kitasatosporales; family Streptomycetaceae; genus Streptomyces; species Streptomyces fagopyri. The sequence continues at coordinate 1,339,832 of NZ_CP045643.1, forward strand.
CCTTGTACTTGGAGCCGGACAGGTACTGGGCCGCGGCCTTGATGCCGACCGTGGTCGGGGAGATGATCCCCTTGAGGTTCGGGTGCTCCTGGAGAAGGCCCTGGGTCTGCTGGAAGGACTGCTGGGCGTCGTCGTTGCCGTAGGCGACCTTGACCAGCTTGACGTCCTTGTACTTGGGGTCCTTCAGCTCGTCCTTCATGAAGTCGATCCAGGTGTTCTGGTTCGTCGCCGTCTGCGCGGCGGACAGGATCGCGATCTCCCCCTTGTAACCGATCTGCTCGGCGAGCAGCTGCACCTCGGTACGGCCCAGGTCCTCGGCGCTGGCCTGCGAGACGAAGGCGTTGCGGCACTCGGGCTTGGTGTCGGAGTCGTAGGTGACGACCTTGATCTTGTTGCTCATGGCCTGCTTGAGCGCGGTGCACAGCGCCCCCGGGTCCTGCGCGGACACGGCCATCGCGTCGACCTGCTGCTGGGTGAGCGTGTTGACGTAGCTCACCTGGCCGGAGGTGTCGGTGGCGCTGCTGGGGCCGACCTCCTTGTACGTGGAACCGAGCTCCGTCAGCGCCTTCTCGCCGCCCTTGTCGGAGGAGGTGAAGTACGGGTTGTTGACCTGCTTGGGCAGGAACCCGACCGTCAGACCCTTCTTGGTCGCCGCGTTCGGGTCGGCCTTGCCGGCCGTGGCGTTCGAACCGCTGTCGGCCTTCACGTCCTTCTTGGTGGTGCCGCCGCAGGCGGTGGCGGCCAGGGCGAGCGAGCTGACGGCGGCGAGCGCCACGCAGGCGCGGCGGATCGTTGACTTGCGCATGGCGAAGGTTCCTTTACGAGGGTGGGCGGTTACGAGGTCGGAGTCGAGGCGGCTCTGCGGCCCGCCCTCGCTACGGAGATCTGCCGCGCGACCCGGGGGCCGAGCACGGAGACGACGAGCAGAACGCCGGTGACGACGATCTGCGACTGCGCGGAGACATTGGAGAGGCTCATCACGTTCTGCAGCGCGCCGAGCAGGAAGACTCCCGCGATCGCGCCGCCGAGCGTGCCCTTGCCGCCGTCGAAGTCGATGCCGCCCAGCAGGACGGCGGCGACGACGGAGAGTTCGAGGCCGGTGGCGTTGTCGTAGCGGGCGCTGGCGTAGTGCAGCGCCCAGAAGACGCCGGTCAGCGAGGCCATGAAGCCGGTGGCGACGAACAGGATCAGCTTCTGCCGCTTGACCCTGATGCCGGCGAAGCGCGCGGCCTCCTCGTTGGCGCCGACGGCGAAGGCCGAGCGTCCGAACGGGGTGGCGTGCAGGACGACCACGGCGATCGCGACGAGCACCAGGAAGGGCAGGAAGGCCTGGGGGATGAAGGTGTTCCCGATGCGCCCGGCCGCGAAGTCCTGGTACTGGGTGGGGAAGTCGGTCACCGCGTCCGAGCCGAGCACGATCTGCGCGATACCACGGTAGGCGGCGAGCGTGCCGATGGTGACGGCGAGGGAGGGCAGTCCCAGCCTGGTCACCAGCAGGCCGTTGACCAGGCCGCACACCACGCCGAGCAGCAGACACAGCGGGATGATCGTCTCGATCGACATGCCCTGGTTCCACAGGACGCCCATCACCGAGCCGGACAGACCCGCCGTGGAGGCGACCGAGAGGTCGATCTCCCCGGCCACCACGAGCAGGGTCATCGGCAGCGCGATCAGCGCGATGGGCAGGGTGTTGCCGATCAGGAAGGACAGGTTGAGGGCGTTGCCGAAGCCGTCGACGAAGCCGAAGGAGAACAGCAGCAGGACGATGAGGAGGGCGCCGACGACCGTGTCCCAGCGGACGGCGCGCGCGAGGGACGAGTCAGCCATGGCGGGCGTTCCTCTTCTTCAGTGCGAAGGCCACGCGCAGCGCGACGATCCGGTCGACCGCGATGGCGAGGATCAGCAGGACACCGTTGATGGCGAGCACCCAGACGGAGCTGACGCCGAGCGCGGGCAGCACGCTGTTGATGGAGGTGAGCAGCAGGGCGCCGAGCGCGGCACCGTAGACGCTGCCGGAGCCGCCGGTGAAGACGACGCCGCCGACCACCACGGCGCTGACGACGGTGAGTTCGTAGCCGGTGCTGGTGCCGGAGTCGACGTTGCCGAACCGGGCGAGGTACAGGGCGCCGGCGAGACCGGCGAGAGCGCCGCAGACGACGTACGCGGTCAGGATGCGCTTGCGGACCGGGATGCCGGCCAGCCGCGCGGCCTCGGGGTTGGAGCCCAGCGCGTACAGCTCCCGTCCGCTGCCGAAGTGTTTGAGGTAGTAGGCGGTGACCAGCAGTACGGCGAGGGCGATCAGCGCGAGGTACGGCACCGCCGAGATGCCGCCGGAGCCGAAGTCGACGAAGCCGCCCGGGAGATCGGCGGCGGTGATCTGCCGGGAGCCGACCCAGATGGAGTCGATGCCGCGGATGATGTAGAGCGTGCCGAGGGTGACGACGAGCGCGGGCACCTGGCCGAGGCTGACCAGCAGCCCGTTGACGAGTCCCCATCCGATGCCGAGCAGCACCGCGAGGAACACCGCGACGACGGGGTTCCCGCCGCCCTGCAGATAGGTGCCGGCCGCGAAGGCGCTGATGCCGAGCGTGGAGCCGACGGACAGGTCGACGTTCCGGGTGATCACGACCAGGGACTGGCCGGTGGCGACCAGTACCAGGATGGTCGCGTTCAGCAGCAGGTCCTTGATGCCCTGTTCGGACAGGAACTGGCTGTTGCCCATCTGGGTGATGGCGATCATCACCAGGAAGACGACCAGGATGGCGAGTTCGCGCATCTTGAAGACGCGGTCCACCAGCCGGGTGCCGCTCGACCGGGGGACCTCGGCGGCGGGGGCGGGGTTGGGTGCGGTCACCGTCATGCGGCGGCCCTCTCAGTGTCGGTCGTCGTCATGCGGCGGCCCTCCCGGTCGCTGCGGCCATCACGGATTCCTCGGAGGCTTCGGAGCGCGGGATCTCGGCGGTGAGCCGGCCCTCGTGCATCACGAGGACCCGGTCGGCCATGCCGAGGATCTCGGGCAGGTCGGAGGAGATCATCAGGACGGCGACGCCGTCCGCGGCCAACTCGCTGAGCAGTCGGTGCACTTCGGCCTTCGTGCCCACGTCGATGCCGCGCGTCGGCTCGTCCACGATCAGTACCTTCGGGCCGGTGGCCAGCCACTTGGCCAGGACGACCTTCTGCTGGTTGCCGCCGGAGAGCGTGGCCACGGTGTCGGCGAGCCGGGCGTACTTGACCTGGAGCTTGACGGCCCAGTCGAGGGAACGGCTGCGCTCGGCGCCCCGGTCCATCAGGCCCGCCCTGACGGTCGTACGCAGCCCGGTCAGACCGATGTTGCGCTCGATGGACATGTCCATCACCAGGCCTTGGGCACGCCGGTCCTCCGGGACGAGGGCGAGACCCGCGGACATGGCCGCCGAGGGCGCGCCGTTGGTGAGCGCCCTGCCGTCGACCTCCACCTCCCCGGCGTCCCAGCGGTCCACGCCGAAGACGGCCCGCGCCACCTCCGTACGGCCCGCGCCGACGAGACCGGCGAGGCCGACGATCTCACCGCGCCGGACGTCGAAGGAGACGTCGGTGAAGACGCCCTCGCGGGTCAGGCGGCGCACGCTGAGGGCGACCTCGCCCGCCTCGACGTCCTGCTTGGGGTAGAGCTCGTCGAGGTCGCGGCCGACCATCCGGCGTACGAGGTCGTCCTCCGTCATGCCCTCCAGCGGCTCGCTGGATATCAGGGCGCCGTCGCGCAGGGTCGTGACGCGTCGGCAGATCTGGAAGATCTCCTCCAGCCGGTGCGAGATGAACAGCACGGCCGAGCCCTGCTCGCGCAGGGTGCGCACGACGCCGAAGAGGCGGGCGACCTCGCTGCCGGTCAGGGCGGCGGTCGGCTCGTCCATGATCAGGACCCGCGCGTCGAAGGAGAGCGCCTTGGCGATCTCGACGATCTGCTGGTCGGCGATGGACAGTCCGCGCGCCGGGCGCTCGGGGTCGAGTTCGACACCGAGGCGCTTCATCAGGCCGGCGGTCGCCGCGTGGGTGGCCTTGTGGTCGATGCGGCCGAGCGCGCGCCGGGGCTGGCGGCCCATGAAGATGTTCTCGGCGATCGACAGGTCGGGGAAGAGCGTGGGCTCCTGGTAGATCACCGCGATACCCGCGTCGCGGGCGTCGGCGGGACCGTGGAAGACGGTGGGCTCGCCGTCCAGCAGCACCCGACCGGCGTCCGGTCGGTGCACGCCGGCGAGCGTCTTGATGAGGGTCGACTTGCCCGCGCCGTTCTCACCGGCGAGTGCGTGCACTTCGCCGGGGAACAGTTCCAGGGACACGTCCCGCAGGGCGCGCACCGCGCCGAAGGACTTGGAGATGTCCTCCAGCGCCAGTACGGGGGCCGGACCCGCGTCGGACCGGTGGGTCATGGGAGCTCCTCAACGACGCGGGCGGAGAGGCCTCACGACGTCGTGAAAGGTTTCAACTAGGTTGCCGGGACGTTAGACATGTAGCCCAGGTCACGTCAATGGGTTCGGGCCGAAATTCTCGATAGCCAAAGGTCACAACCGAGTCACGAAGAGCGGTCTTCGCCAAGGGGGTTGACAGCTTTTCGGGGTGCTCATAGCTTCAACCATCTGAATCGTTTCAGACCACCCCTGTTCAGATCGAAGCAGTCCGGACCGAAGTCGCCGTCGCTCAGACCCGACGTCACACCCGAAGTCACAGGAGCCCCGAAGTGACCGAGCTCGCCGCGGTGAAGGCCGCACTCAAGACCCAGGCAGTAGAGACGCCGTCGTGGGCGTACGGGAACTCGGGAACCCGCTTCAAGGTGTTCGCCCAGCCCGGCGTGCCGCGCAGCCCGCGGGAGAAACTGGACGACGCCGCCCAGGTGCACGCCCACACCGGTGCCGCGCCGAGCGTCGCGCTGCACATCCCCTGGGACAGGGTCGAGGACTACGCGGCCCTGGCCGGGTACGCCGAGGAGCGCGGACTGCGGCTGGGCACGATCAACTCCAACACCTTCCAGGACGACGACTACAAGCTGGGCAGCGTCTGCCACCCGGACGCGACGGTGCGCCGCAAAGCTCTCGACCACCTGTTCGAGTGCGTCGACATCATGGACGCGACGGGCTCGAAGGACCTGAAGCTCTGGTTCGCCGACGGCACCAACTACCCCGGCCAGGACGACATCCGCGAGCGTCAGGACCGGCTGGCCGAGGCCCTCGCCCAGGTCTACGAGCGGCTCGGGGACGACCAGCGGATGCTCCTGGAGTACAAGTTCTTCGAGCCCGCCTTCTACACGACGGACGTGCCGGACTGGGGCACCGCGTACGCGCACTGCCTCAAGCTCGGCCCCAAGGCGCAGGTCGTCGTCGACACCGGGCACCACGCGCCCGGCACCAACATCGAGTTCATCGTCGCCACGCTGCTGCGGGAGCGGAAGCTCGGCGGCTTCGACTTCAACTCGCGCTTCTACGCCGACGACGACCTGATGGTGGGTGCCGCCGACCCCTTCCAGCTCTTCCGGATCATGTACGAGGTGATCCGCGGCGGCGGCTTCGCCCCGGACGTCGCGTTCATGCTGGACCAGTGCCACAACATCGAGGCGAAGATCCCGGCGATCATCCGGTCGGTGATGAACGTGCAGGAGGCCACCGCGAAGGCGCTGCTCGTGGACCGGGACGCGCTGGCCGCCGCCCAGCGCGAGGGTGACGTGCTCGCCGCCAACGCCGTGATCATGGACGCCTACAACACCGACGTACGGCCGCTGCTGCGCGAGGTCCGCGAGGAGCTCGGACTGGACGGTGACCCGGTGGCCGCGTACCACCGCTCCGGTTGGGCGGGGAAGATCGCCGCGGAACGGGTCGGCGGGGAGCAGGCCGGCTGGGGAGCGTAGGCGTCGTGTCCTACCGCGTCCGCCGACGGCCCCGGTAAGGACTGTCCCGTGATCCCCGGTGGATCGGCGCGCGGCGTCGGACGCGGTGCGTCGCGAAGGCGGAGGGACGTCCTCGTACCGGGTGTGTCCGGGCGACCCCGACAACGCGGCGCGGTGCCGTGGCTGTCGTCGTGCGCCCGCCGGGGATCACGGGACAGCCCTCGGGCGCCGGGGCGCGCCGTGCCCGCGGCCTCCCCGCACGGCCGGCCGCGGTCCGCGCGCCGGTGAGCCGCTCGCGCCGTTCCCCGCGCCCCTGGCGCGGCCCCGTCCCCGCCTCTCAGCCATACGTGTCACTCCCTCTCACCCTCACTCCTTAAGGACCAGGACCATGGCACCCCATCCCGAAGCCGCCGCTCTGCTGGCCCGCTCGCACCGGCTCGGCGCCGACCCGCGCAACACCAACTACGCGGGCGGCAACGCGTCCGCGAAGGGCACCGACACCGATCCCGTGACCGGCGGCGACGTCGAGCTGATGTGGGTGAAGGGGTCGGGCGGCGACCTCGGCACGCTGACCGAGTCCGGGCTCGCCGTACTGCGGCTGGACCGGCTGCGGGCGATGACCGAGGTGTACCCCGGTGTGGAGCGCGAGGACGAGATGGTCGCCGCTTTCGACTACTGCCTGCACGGCAAGGGCGGCGCGGCCCCCTCCATCGACACGGCGATGCACGGCCTGGTGGACGCGGCCCACGTCGACCACCTGCATCCCGACTCCGGCATCGCGCTGGCCTGCGCGGCCGACGGCGAGAAACTGACCGCCGAGTGCTTCGGCGACACCGTGGTCTGGGTGCCGTGGCGCAGGCCGGGCTTCCAGCTCGGCCTGGACATCGCGGCCGTCAAGGAGGCCAACCCGCGGGCCGTCGGCTGTGTTCTGGGCGGCCACGGAATCACCGCCTGGGGCGACACCGCCGAGGAGTGCGAGCGCAACTCGCTGCACATCATCAGGACGGCCGAGGCGTTCCTCACCGCGCGCGGCAGGCCGGAGCCCTTCGGGCCGGTCGTCGAGGGCTACACGGCCCTGGCCGCGTCCGAGCGCCGCGAGCGCGCGGCGGCCCTCGCGCCGTACGTGCGGGCCCTGGCCTCCCAGGACCGTCCGCAGGTCGGCCACTTCACCGACTCCGGCGTCGTCCTCGACTTCCTCGCGAGCGCCGAGCACCCGCGCCTCGCGGCCCTCGGCACCTCCTGCCCCGACCACTTCCTCCGTACGAAGGTCAGGCCGCTCGTCCTCGACCTGCCGGCCACCGCGGGCCTGGACGAGGCGGTCGCGCGGCTCGAGGAACTGCACGGCACGTACCGCGAGGAGTACGCGGCCTACTACCAGCGGCATGCCGACGCCGGCTCCCCCGCGATGCGCGGCGCGGACCCGGCGATCGTGCTGATCCCCGGTATCGGCATGTTCTCCTTCGGCAAGGACAAGCAGACCGCGCGGGTCGCGGGCGAGTTCTACGTCAACGCGATCAACGTGATGCGGGGCGCCGAGGCCGTCTCCGCTTACGCGCCGATCGAGGAGTCGGAGAAGTTCCGCATCGAGTACTGGGCGCTGGAGGAGGCCAAGCTCCAGCGGCTCCCCCGGCCCAAACCGCTCGCCACCCGGGTGGCCCTGGTGACGGGCGCGGGCAGCGGCATCGGCAAGGCCATCGCCGAGCGGCTGGTCGCCGAGGGGGCCTGCGTGGTGGTCGCCGACCTGAACGCGGAGAACGCCGCCGACGTCGCCACGTCGCTGGGCGGTCCCGACAGGGCCGTCGCCGTCACCGTCGACGTGACCTCCGAGGAGCAGATCGCCGAGGCGTTCCGGACGGCGGTGCTCGCCTTCGGCGGCGTCGACCTGGTGGTCAACAACGCGGGCATCTCCATCTCCAAGCCGCTCCTGGAGACCACCGCGAAGGACTGGGACCTCCAGCACGACATCATGGCCCGCGGCTCCTTCCTGGTCTCCCGCGAGGCGGCCCGGGTGATGATCCGGCAGCAGCTGGGCGGCGACATCGTCTACATCGCGTCCAAGAACTCGGTCTTCGCCGGCCCGAACAACATCGCCTACTCCGCGACCAAGGCCGACCAGGCCCACCAGGTCCGGCTGCTGGCGGCCGAGCTCGGCGAGCACGGCATCCGTGTCAACGGCGTCAACCCGGACGGGGTGGTACGCGGTTCGGGCATCTTCGCGGGCGGCTGGGGCGCCCAGCGCGCGGCCACGTACGGGATCGAGGAGGAGAAGCTCGGCGAGTTCTACGCCCAGCGCACCATCCTCAAGCGGGAGGTGCTGCCCGAGCACGTCGCGAACGCGGTGTTCGCGCTGACCGGCGGGGACCTCACGCACACCACCGGTCTGCACGTCCCGGTCGACGCCGGTGTCGCGGCGGCATTCCTGCGATGAGCGAGCACCACAAGACCTTCGCCGCGGTCGACCTCGGCGCGTCCAGCGGGCGCGTCATGGTCGGCCGCGTCGGCCCCGGGACCCTGGACCTCACCGAGGCCCACCGCTTCCCCAACCGGCCGGTGCGGGTCCCCGAGGGGCTGCGCTGGGACATCCTCTCGCTGTACGCCGGAGTGCTCGACGGACTGCGCGCCGCCGGGCGGGTCGACTCCGTCGGCATCGACAGCTGGGCCGTGGACTACGGGCTGCTGGACGCCGACGGCGCGCTGCTCGGCAACCCGGTGCACTACCGCGACGCCCGTACCGAGGGTGTCGCGGAGCAGGTGTGGGCCACCGTGCCCGCCGCCGAGCTGTACGCGGCGACCGGGCTCCAGTACGCCCCGTTCAACACCCTGTACCAGCTCACCGCGGCCCGCTCGACCCCCCAACTCGCCCACGCCGAGCGGCTGCTGCTCATTCCCGACCTGCTGGCGTACTGGCTCACGGGCGAGGCGGGCACGGAGCTGACCAACGCCTCCACCACCCAGCTGATCGACCCGCGGACGGGTGAGTGGGCGTACGGCCTCGCGGAGCGGCTCGGCATCGACCTGGGGCTGTTCGCGCCACTGCGCCGCCCTGGCGACCCGGCCGGCCTCCTGACGCCCCGGGTCCTGGAGGAGACCGGACTGACCGGCCCGGTCCCGGTGACGACCGTCGGCTCGCACGACACCGCCTCCGCGGTGGCCGCCGTCCCCGCCGCGGGCGAACGCTTCGCCTACATCTGCACCGGCACCTGGTCCCTCGCGGGCCTGGAACTGGCCGCGCCGGTCCTCACGGAGGCGAGCCGCGCGGCCAACTTCACCAACGAGCTGGGCCTGGACGGCACGGTGCGCTATCTGCGCAACATCATGGGGCTGTGGCTGCTCCAGGAGTGTCTGCGCGAGTGGGACCACCCCGACCTCGGCGCACTGCTGCGGGCCGCCGCCGAGATCCCCCCGCTGCGGTCGGTCGTGGACGCCGGTGACGCCGTCTTCCTCGCCCCCGGCCGGATGCCGGCCCGGATCGCCGACGCCTGCCGGACCACGGGGCAGCCCGTGCCCGGGTCCCGCGCCGAGATCACCCGCTGCATCCTCGACTCCCTCGCGCTCGCCCACCGCCGGGCGGTCGACGACGCGCGGCGGCTCGCCGACCACCCGGTCGACGTCGTACACATCGTCGGCGGCGGCACCCGCAACGAACTGCTCTGCCAACTGACCGCCGACGCCTGCGGACTGCCGGTGGTGGCGGGCCCGGCGGAGGCCGCCGCGCTCGGCAACGTCCTCGTCCAGGCACGGGCCCACGGGCTGGTCGGCGACCGTACGGCGATGCGGCGACTCCTCGCCCGTACACAGCCGTTGCGGCGGTACGAGCCCCGGGGGGACCCCGCCGCCTGGCGTGCCGCGCAGAACCGGATCGCCGGTCCGTGAACAGGCGATCGCCGGACTCCACGAGCGGGGTCTCCCCTGGCGCCCGCCCGCCGCGTACCCTGCACTCATCCGATGATCGATCTCTAGGAGCCGCGATGCGTGTCGCTCTGTTCCTGACCTGTGTCAACGACACGCTCTATCCGGACACCGGTCGCGCCGTGGTGAAACTGCTGACCAGACTGGGTGTCGAGGTCGACTTCCCGATGGCCCAGACCTGTTGCGGGCAGGCGCACTACAACACCGGATACCGGCATGAGGCCGAGCCGCTGGCCCGGCACTTCTCCGATGTCTTCGGTGCGTACGAGGCGATCGTGACGCCTTCAGGGTCGTGCGGCGCGATGGTGCGGGAGCTGTATCCGCGGATGGGCGAGCGGGCACGGGCGGAGGGCCGCGGGGACACCCTCGCCGCCACGCTCGCCCCGGTCGTTCCGAAGACGTACGAACTCACCGAGTTCCTGGTGGACGTGCTCGGAGTGACGGACGTGGGCGCCTACTACCCGCACACCGTCACCTACCACCCCACCTGTCACGGGCTGCGCAGCCTCGGGCTCGGCGACCGGCCGCGCCGGCTGCTCCGGGCCGTGAAGGGACTCGAACTGCGCGAGCTGCCCGGCGCCGACGAGTGCTGCGGCTTCGGCGGCACGTTCGCCGTCAAGAACCCCGACGTCTCGGCGGCGATGGGCGCCGACAAGGTGCGCAACGCCGAGTCGACCGGCGCGGACGTCCTGTGCGCCGCCGACAACTCCTGTCTGATGCACATCGGTGGCACGATGACCCGGCTGAGCACGGACATGCGTCCGGTGCACATCGCGGAGATCCTCGCGAACACGGAAGGGGAGCCGAGCGCGTGAGCGGCACCTTCGTCGGCATGCCGGCCTTCCCCGAGGCCGCCCGCGAGGCGGTCGACAACCCGATCCTGCGCGGCAATCTGCGCCACGCCACGCACACGATCCGCGCCAAGCGCGCCGTCGCCGTGTCCGAACTCGACGACTGGGCGGCCCTGCGCGAGGCAGGCAAGCAGATCAAGGACCACACCCTCCGTCATCTCGACCACTACCTGGTGCGGTTGGAGGAGTCCGTCACCGCGGCCGGCGGTGTCGTGCACTGGGCCGTCGACGCCGACGAGGCCAACCGGATCGTCGTCGAACTGGTGCGGGCGACCGGTGAGAGCGAGGTCGTCAAGGTCAAGTCGATGGCCACGCAGGAGATCGGGCTCAACGAAGCCCTGGAGGCCGCGGGCGTCCACGCCTACGAGACCGATCTCGCCGAACTCATCGTGCAGTTGGGCAAGGACCGGCCCTCGCACATCCTCGTCCCGGCGATCCACCGCAACCGGGGCGAGATCCGTGACATCTTCGCCCGTGAGATGGGCGAATGGGGCCGCCCGGCCCCCGAGGGTCTCACCGACACGCCCGCCGAGCTGGCCGAGGCCGCCCGGCTGCATCTGCGCGAGAAGTTCCTGCGCGCCAAGGTCGGCGTCTCCGGCGCCAACTTCATGGTCGCCGAGACCGGCACGCTGATGGTGGTGGAGTCCGAGGGCAACGGGCGGATGTGCCTGACCCTGCCCGAGACGCTGATCTCCGTCGTCGGCATCGAGAAGATCGTGCCGACCTGGCGGGACCTGGAGGTCTTCCTCCAGACCCTCCCCCGCTCCTCGACGGCGGAGCGCATGAACCCGTACACCTCGATGTGGACGGGCACGACGGACGAGGACGGTCCGCGGACCTTCCACCTGGTCCTGATCGACAACGGCCGCACCGACACGCTCGCGGACGAGGTCGGCCGCCAGGCGCTGCGCTGCATCCGCTGCTCGGCGTGTCTCAACGTCTGTCCGGTGTACGAGCGGGCGGGCGGCCACGCCTACGGCTCGGTCTACCCGGGCCCCATCGGCGCGATCCTCAGCCCCCAGCTGCGGGGCACCGCCGGCGCGGTCGACGCCTCGCTGCCGTACGCCTCCTCGCTCTGCGGTGCCTGCTACGAGGTCTGCCCGGTCGCCATCGACATCCCGGAGGTCCTGGTCCATCTCCGGGAGCGGGTCGTCGAGGGTGGTCCGACGACACGGGAGGGCAACAGGGTGGTGCTCAAACCGGCCAAGGGGCACGCCGCCGAGCGGGCGGCGATGCGCGCGGCCCGCTGGGTGTTCAGCCGTCCCGGCGCCCTGGGAGCGGGACAGCGGCTGGCGTCGCGGACACGCCGGTTCCATCCGCGGTCGATGCCGGGGCCCGGCAGGGCGTGGAGTGCGAGCCGCGACCTGCCCCGGTTGCCCGCGGAGCCGTTCCGCGACTGGTGGCGGCGCACGGACGGCGGCAAGGAGACGGAGGCCAAGTGAGCAGCAGAGACGTGATCCTCGGCCGGGTACGCCGCGCGATCGCCGACGTACCGCGCGACGACACGCCGTACGAGCAGGCGGTCGAGCGGAACTACCTGCTCGAGCACGGTACGCGCGATGTCGCCGGGACGGTGGACCTGCTCGCCGAGAACCTGGCGGACTACCGGGCGATCGTGCACCGCACCGACGACGAGGAGCTGCCCCACCTGATCATGCGGCTGCTGGCCGGGCGGGGCACGCGGTACGTCCTCGTCCCGCCGGGTCTGCCGCCCGAGTGGATGTCGGCCGCCGATCCCACCCGCGTCCACGACCGCGCCGTGAGCACGCCCCACGAGCTGGACCGGGTGGAGAGCGTGGTCACGGGCTGCGCGCTCGCGATCGCCGAGACCGGCACCCTGGTACTGGACGGAAGCCCCGACCAGGGACGCCGGCGCATCACGCTGATCCCCGATCACCACATCTGTGTGGTCCGCGTTCCCGACCAGGTCGTCTCCTCCGTGCCGCAGGCCCTGGAGCGCCTCGACCCGCGCCGCCCGCTCACCTGGATCTCCGGCCCCTCGGCGACCAGTGACATCGAACTGGACCGGGTCGAGGGGGTGCACGGCCCGCGGACCCTGGAGGTGGTGCTGGTGAGCGGAGCCTGATCCACGCGGTTAGCGTGAGGGAATGATCCGGTTCGAGCAGGTCACCAAGCGGTATCCGGACGGGACGACGGCCGTGGACGGCCTGTCCTTCGAGGTCGCCGAGGGTGAACTCGTGACGCTGGTCGGCCCGTCGGGCTGCGGCAAGACGACCACCATGATGATGGTCAACCGGCTGATCGAACCGACCTCGGGCCGGATCCTCGTGGCGGGCGAGGACGTCGCCACCGTCGACCCGGTCCGGCTGCGCCGGCGCATCGGGTACGTCATCCAGCAGGTGGGACTGTTCCCGCACCGGACCGTCCTCGACAACACCGCGACCGTGCCGACCCTGGTCGGCTGGCGGAAGGCGAAGGCCCGCGCCCGCGCCGCCGAGCTGCTCGATCTCGTGGGCCTGGACCCGAAGACGTACGGATCCCGCTATCCGGACCAGTTGTCGGGCGGTCAGCGCCAGCGGGTCGGGGTGGCGCGGGCCCTCGCGGCCGACCCGCCGGTCCTGCTGATGGACGAGCCCTTCGGGGCCGTCGACCCGGTGGTCCGCGAGCAGTTGCAGGACGAGTTCCTGCGGATGCAGGAGTCGGTGCGCAAGACGGTGCTGCTCGTCACGCACGACATCGAGGAGGCGGTCCGGCTCGGCGACCGCATCGCGGTGTACGGGCAGGGGCGCGTCGAGCAGTTCGACACGCCGGGGGCCGTGCTGGGCACCCCGGCCACGCAGTACGTCGCCGACTTCGTCGGGGCCGACCGCGGGCTGAAGCGGTTGTCGGTCACCGAGATCCAGCGCGACGACCTGGAACAGCCTCCCGTCGCCCGCCTGGACGAGCCGGCCGGGACGGCCGCGGCACGGTTGCGTTCCGGGAGCGCCCGCTGGGCGGTGGTGCTGGACACCGAGGGAGACCTGCACGGCTGGGTGGGTGTCGACGAGCTGACCGGGGGCGGGTCCGTCGGGGACCACGTCCACCGCATGAACTCCTGGGTCCCGGTGGGGGCCCCGCTCAAACAGGCGTTCGGTGTCATGCTCCAGCACGACGCGGGGTGGGTAGCGGTGCTGGAGGGCGCGCGCTTCCTCGGGGTGCTGACCCCGGCGAAGCTGCACGAGGCGCTGCGGCGCTCGGTGGACGCGGACGCGCGGGGGGTCGCGCGGGGGCAGGTGGCGTTCGACTCGGTGACCAAGGCGTAGGCGCTCCGCTGGGGTTCGGGGGGGCCACGGGGTGGGGGTGCGTTCCGGGGGGGCCGAGGCGGGCGCGGGTGCGGGCGCGGGTCTGTATGGGAGCGCGGGCGCGTGGATGGAGGCAGTGCGGGTGGGTGGCGCGGGTGCCGGTGGGTGGGGCGGGTGCCGGTGGGTGGGGCGGGTGCCGGTGGGTGGGGGCTGGGCGTGCGGTTCCCCGCGCCCCTCGCGGGGTGCCTCCTGGCCGGCCGGGGTGTGTCCGGGAGCCGGGGAGCCCCTGATCGAAGGGAGTTCCGCGGCCGCGTACGGTCACTCGGGCCGGTCACCTCAGCAGGCCCTTCTCCTTCAGCCAGGCGCGTGCCACGTCCTCCGGAAGCCGTCGCCAGCTGTCGACCTGCTGGTTCATGGACGCGAGGTCCGCGGTGGTGAGCACGTCGTTGACTCTGCCGAGTGCCTTGGTGACGCCCTCGCCGCCCGCGCGCGAGCGGTTGACGACGGGCACGATGTAGTCGGCGTTCTGCAGGTGTTTGTCGTCGGCGAGCAGGACGAGCCCGAACTCACCCAGCGTCGCGTCCGTCGTCGTGGTGAGCACCATCTGGTCCCGGCCGCTCTGCACGGCCTGCTTCGCCTGGGTGGTGCCGACGCCCTTGGGGTCGACCGCGGTGATGTCGATGCCGTACGTCTTTCTCAGACCCGGTTCGCAGTACGGCCGCTCCACACACTCGTCGCCCGCCGCGAGCCGCACCTTCAGGCCGGACGCCCCGAGGTCGCTGAGGTTCTTCAGCCGGTGCTGCCTGGCGTACCGGCCGGTCACGGCGAAGGCGTTCTGGTCGACGGCCCTGCCGGGGTCGAGGACGGTGAGTCCGCGGGGCGTGGCGAGCGACCGCAGCGCCCTCATGGTCGCGGTGAGGTCGGGCGAGCCGACCGGAGGCGCGCCGGCCCCGTGCGTCTTGGCGTTCAGCCAGTCCGCGAAGGTGGCCGCGTATTCGGGCACGACGTCGATCTGACCGGACTCCAGGGCGGGTTCGTAGAGTTCGCGGTTGGCGACCGTGAGCATGGAGGTCCTGTATCCGGCCTGCCGCAGCAGCAGGGCGTACATCTGGGCCAGCAGGTCGCTCTCGGTGAACCCGGCCGAGCCGATGGTCAGGTGCTTGCTGTCACCGGGCGGCGCGGTGACGGCGCCGCGATTCTCCAGGGACGGGCCGGAGGCACACCCGGCCGGCAGGAGCACCCCCGCGAGGACGGCCCGGCGTCTCATCGCGAGCCCCTCACCAGTCGGGGCGCGAGCCGTTCGGCGGTCTCGAAGACGCCTTCCACGATCAGCGCGAACACGGCGACCAGGACGGCACCGGCGACGACCTGCGGGGTGCTCGCCAGGTTGAATCCCGCGGTGATGATCCGGCCGAGCCCGCCACCGCCCGCGAGCGCGGCGATGGTGGCGGTCGCGACCAGTTGGACGGCGGCGATCCGCACGCCGTTCATCACCATCGGCAGGGCCAGGGGCAGTTCGACCCGGAACAGGATCTGACGTCCCGTCATACCCATGCCGCGTGCCGCCCGCACCACACCGCGGTCGACCTCCCGCATGCCGACGTAGGCGTTGGTGAGCAACGGCGGGACGGCGAACAGCACGAGCGCGACGATCGTGGGCCCCTCGCCGTATCTGCCGAGCGGGGTGAGCAGCAGGAGGACGAGGACGGCGAAGGTGGGGACGGCCCGGCCGACGTTGGAGAGGTTGACCGCGAGGGCGCCGCCCTTGCCGAGGTGGCCCAGGACGAGCGCGACGGGCAGCGCGATCAGGCAGCTGACGACCAGACAGACGGCGGTGAGGACGAGGTGCTGGGCGAGGCGGTGCCAAACACCGTCGTCGCCGGTCCAGTGCGCGGGATCGGTGAGCCAGCGCCACGCCTCGGCCAGGGTGTTCATCCGCGGGCCCCGCGTGTCCAGGGGGTGATGAGCCACTGCACCCCGAGCAGCAGGAGGTCGGCCGCCACGGCGATGACGACGCACAGCAGGGAGGCGGTGAGCACCTGGGCCTTGAAGTAGGTGTTCATGCCCGCGTAGATGAGGTTGCCGAGGCCCCCGAACCCGACGATCGCGCCGACGGTGACCAGTGAGACGGCCGACACGGTGGCGATCCGCAGTCCGGCCATGGCGGCGGGCACGGCGAGCGGCAGTTCCACGGTGAGCAGCAGCCGGACGGGCCCGTATCCCAGACCGCGCGCGGCCTGCCGGGTCTCCTCGGGAACGGCGCGAAGCCCCGCGAGGATGTTCCGTACGAGAAGGGTCAGCGAATAGAGGACGAGGCCGGCGACGACGAGTGCGGCCGACAGTCCGTACACGGGCAGGAGCAGCGAGAACATCGCCAGTGACGGGACGGTGTAGAGGATGGTGGTCACCGCGAGCACCGGGCCGGCGGCCCAGCCCCAGCGGCGGGCGAGAACGGCCAGCGGCAGGGCGATCACGAGTCCCAGGAGGACGGCGAGCACGGTGAGCTGCAGGTGCTGGGCGACGGCGTCGAGAAGGATCTGGCGTCGGGTGGTCAGATACGTACCGCAGATCCACTCGTTGCGGGCGAGGCAGTCGTCCGGAGGCGCCGTCATCTGTCCATTGCAACGGTCCCCCGGAGGGGCGGCGCGTTCTGGTGACCCGTACGGGCGTCACCGGGTGCGTGCGGACGAGGTCGTGTCCCGCCGTCGCCCGACGTGGGCCGGGGTGGGCCGGGCGGAATCCGGCGGCTCGGGAACGCGGGGGAACATTTCCGTCCGCACGAATGATCCTCCGGCCGGTATTCGCCCGCCACGGGAATGGATTGCCGGAAATGACGCGGCCCGCGTCCGAAACGGGCGGCGGCACACCCAACCCGTCGCCCGGAATTTGTTTGGATCGAGCCCACCCAGGTAGTTCGGAGAGAGGCGGTCCGCTGGCCAACCATTCCCGGGAGGGTTCGGCAGTGAGCCCGCCCCCCGGCCGCCCGGATGGGGCGACCCTCCGGACGGCCGGGCAGACCCGCACCACCCGCGCCCTACGCCGCCTCGGTGAGCAGCTGCTCGCGCAGAGTGCTGCAGCAGGTGCTGAGCAGTCGCGAGACGTGCATCTGCGAGATCCCGAGCTGCTCGGCGATGCCGAGCTGGGTCATTCCGCGGAAGTAGCGCAGGTAGAGGATGGTGCGCTCGCGTTCCGGGAGGCCGCGCAGCGCGGGCTTGACCGCCTCCCGGTCGATGACCAGGTCGAATCCGGCGTCCAGCTCGCCCAGCGTGTCGGCCAGCGCGCATCCGTCGTCCTCGCCGGGCAGTTCGGCGTCCAGCGAGAGGGTGGCGAAGCAGTCCAGGGCTTCGAGCCCGAGGCGTACGTCGTCCTCGTCCAGATGCGCGCACGCGGCGATCTCGGCGACGGTGGGCTGCCGGCCCGGTGTGGTCTGCGAGAGCTCCTTGAGCGCCGTACGGACCCTGGCACGCACTTCCTGGACGCGGCGCGGCACGTGCAGCATCCACATGTGGTCGCGGAAGTGTCGTTTTATCTCGCCGGTGACGGTCGGGACGGCGTAGCTCTCGAAGGCGTTGCCCCGGGCCGGGTCGTAGCGGTCGACGGCCTTGAGCAGGCCGAGCGCGGCGACCTGCACGAGGTCCTCCACGGCCTCTCCCCTGCCCCGGTACCGGCCGGCGACGCGCTGCGCCATGGGCAGCCAGGCCCGGACGATCTCGTCCCGCAGCGCCTCCCGCTCGGGTCCGTCGGCAAGCCGCGCGAGCCGCGCGAAGGCCTCGCCGGTGTCGGGGGCGTCGTCGTGCGGGTGATGCCTCGTGCTGACCGTGGTGTGCATGGTGCTCACCGCTCCCTCAGGGCTACTGACGGGCAGTCCATGGGGAGGGCGCACACTCGCTGACGGGGCACACCCGCGATCTGGCGGACCAGCTCCCACGGACGTGCCTCCTGTCCGAAGCACTGTGACTAAAATTACCCCAAAACGGTCATTCGGAACCCCTGGATTCATTAAAGTGACACCGGGCAGCCGCCCGACGCTGGAGCGTGAGGAAAGGGCCGCCGAATTCACGTGTTCCCTATTCACGTGTCGTGTCCGGTGTTCACCCGCCCCCGTTCACGCCTCCCGCAATTTCCGCGTCGCCGATTTCCGCGGAGAACGAGCGGGGTTCCGGAGGTTCTCACGCGGCGTGCACGACCCGGGGAGGGGAAGCCCGCCGCCGGCACGGACGCGTTGCGGCGCGATCCCGCGCGGCCGGCCGACCGGTCTTCGTATCATCCGGGCCGCCTCGCCGGCCAGCGGATCCAGGGGTGTCCGCCGACGTGTTCAGGTTGCGTTCAGGCTCGTCACGGCGCCTGACAACATCTGCACCAGAAGCCCCAAAGCAATGGCAAAGACCCCTGTGACCAGGGCACTTCGCCATGTCATCGTGCGGGCATGAGCACAGAGCACCTCACCTCCCGTCGTCGCACCACCACCGCCACCCACGTGGCGAGCAAGGTCCCGGAAGTCACCGTCTGCTTCTGGGTGATCAAGGTGCTGACCACGGGCATGGGTGAGACCGCCTCGGACTTCCTCGCGCAGAGGCTCGGGCCCGTCCCCGCGGTCGGCCTCGGCGGCCTGGCCCTCGCGGCCTCGCTGGCACTCCAGCTCACCGCCCGCCGCTACGTCGCCTGGATCTACTGGACGGCGATCGTCATGGTCAGCGTGTTCGGCACCATGGCGGCGGACATCCTGCACGTCGGCCTCGGCGTGCCGTACACGATCTCGACCCCGTTGTTCATGCTCGCGCTGGCGGCGGTCTTCGTCCTCTGGTACGCGAGCGAGCGCACGCTCTCCATCCACAGCATCCGCACCCGTAGGCGCGAACTCTTCTACTGGGCCACCGTGTCGGCCACCTTCGCGCTCGGTACCGCCGCCGGGGACCTCTCCGCCACGGTCGGCCTCGGTTACCTGGGCTCAGCCGTGCTGTACGCCGTCGCCATCGCCGTCCCGGCCGTCCTGCACCGCTGGAGCACCCTCGGCGCGGTGGCCGCCTTCTGGTCGGCGTACGTCATCACCCGCCCGCTCGGCGCCTCGGTCGCCGACTGGATGGCCCTCGGTCACACACGCGGCGGCCTCGGACTCGGGCTGGGTCCCGTGACTCTGTCCTGGACCGTCGCCATCATCGGGTTCGTCGCCTACCTCGCCGTCTCCCGTGCCGACGTCCGGGACACCCCGCACCCGGCGTCCGGCGCCGAATGAGGAATCGGGCGGGACACACCGCAAGGGGGCGGGACGGGGCGGGAGGAGCATGACCCGCTCCCCGCTCCCCGCGCCCCGCTCCCCGCGCCCCTCCGCCCCGCCCTGTGCGTCAGCAGATCCTCGGCAGCTGCTCCCCGATCGGCATGTCGACCACCCGCGTGCCGCCCAGCCCGGTACGGGCGACCACCATGCCCGGATGATCGGCCACCACCTCGCCGACGACCGTCGCTCCGGCACCCAGCGGGTGGGCGCGCATCGCGTCGAGCACGGCGTCGGCGTGCGCGCGGGGAACGAAGGCCACCAACTTGCCCTCGTTGGCGACATACAGGGGGTCGAGCCCCAGCACGGCGCAGGCGTTCGCGACCGCGGGCGGGACCGGGACGTCGCGCTCCCGGATGACGACCCCGGTGCCCGAGGCGGCGGCGATCTCGTTCAAGGAGGCCGCGAGGCCGCCTCTGGTGGGGTCGCGCAGCACGTGCAGGTCCGGGGTGACCGCGAGCATGGCGTCGACCAGCCCGCCGAGCGCCGCGCAGTCGCTCTCGATCTCCACCCCGAACTCCAGGCCCTCACGGACGCTCATGACGGCCACGCCGTGCACACCGATCGCGCCGCTGACCATCACGACGTCGCCGGGTACGACCCGCTGCGGACGCAGGTCGACTCCCGCCGGGATGAGCCCGATCCCGGCCGTGTTGATGTAGATCCCGTCGCCGTGGCCGGACTCCACGACCTTGGTGTCCCCGGTCGCGATCTCCACGCCCGCGGTGCGCGCGGCGGCACCGAGCGCCTCGGCGACGCGGGCGACCGTCTCCATCTCGACGCCCTCCTCCAGGATGAAGCCGCAGGAGAGGTACGCGGCCCGGGCGCCGCTCATGGCGAGGTCGTTGACGGTGCCGTTGACGGCGAGATCGCCGATGCTGCCGCCGGGGAAGAACAGCGGCCGCACCACGAACGAGTCGGTGGAGAAGGCCATCCGGACACCGCCCAGCGACAGGGCGGCGGCGTCGCCCATCTGGGCGAGCACGCCGCCGCCGAAGGCGGGCGCGAAAATGTGCTGGACGAGTTCGGCGGAGAGCGCCCCGCCCCCGCCGTGCCCCATGACGACACGGGGCTGGTCGCGCAGCGGGGCCGGGCAGGTCCAGGCCGCGGGGTCGAGGACGGGCATCCGCACGTCGGTGGTCTTCGTGGTGTCAGACAACGGGGGTCGCCTCCCGGGCGGCGGGGGTGAGGTCCAGGCGCCGGTAGAGGTAGTAGGCGGCGCAGGCGCCCTCGCTGGAGACCATGGTGGCCCCGAGCGGGGTGCGGGGGGTGCAGAGGGTTCCGAACGCCTCGCACTCGTGCGGCTTGAGCAGGCCCTGGAGGACCTCGCCGCTGCGGCACTCGGCCGGTTCCCTGGTCTGGATGCCCTCGACCGAGAAACGGTGCTCGGCGTCGTGGTCACGGTACTTGGCGGACAGCCGCCAGCCGCTGTCGGGAATCACGCCGATACCGCGCCACGCCCGGTCGGTGACCTCGAAGACGTCCTCCAGCATGGCCCGCGCGGCCGCGTTCCCCTCCGGGCGGACGGCGCGGGGGTAGGCGTTGTCGACGGTGTGCTCGCCGCGCTCCAGCTGCGCCACGGTCCGGCGTACGCCTTCGAGGATGTCCAGCGGCTCGAATCCGGTCACCACGATCGGCACCCGGTGGCGCTCCGCGAGTTCCGGGTACTCCTCCACACCCATCACGCTGCACACGTGTCCCGCCGCCAGGAAGCCCTGGACCCGGCAGCTCGGCGACTGCATGATCGCCTCGATGGCCGGGGGTACACGCACGTGGGACACCAGCAGACTGAAGTTCCTGATGCCGAGTCTGCGGGCCTGGTACACCGTCATGGCGTTGGGCGGCGCGGTCGTCTCGAACCCGATGCCGAAGAAGACCACCTCCCGGTCCGGGTTCTGCTGGGCGATCCGCAGGGCGTCCAGCGGCGAGTAGACGACCCGCACGTCGCCGCCCGCTCCCCGCACCTGGAACAGGTCACGTCCGGTGCCGGGTACCCGGAGCATGTCGCCGAAGGAACAGAAGATCACCCCGGGGCGGGAGGCGATCTCCAGCGCCTTGTCGATCACCTCCAGCGGTGTGACGCACACCGGACAGCCGGGGCCGTGAATCAACTCGACCTGATCGGGCAGGAGTTGATCGATGCCGTGTCGGATGATGGTGTGCGTCTGTCCGCCGCAGACCTCCATCAGCGCCCACGGCCTGGTCACCGTGGAATGGATGTCGTCGAGCAGCCGGCGCGCCAGGTCCGGGTCCTGGAACTCGTCGATGTACTTCACAGCCGCGCACCCTCTCCCTCGGGCGGCAGGGTTCCGCCCGCCTCCGCGGCCATTTCCCAGGGGTCGCCGAACTCCTCCTGCAGCATGCCGAGGGTGGCGAACAGTTCCAGCGTCTGCTTCGCCGACTCCTCGTCCAGCCGCTGGAGGGCGAATCCGACGTGGACGATGGCGTACTCGCCGACCTGGAGGTCGGGCAGGTACTCCAGGCACACCTCCTTGACCACACCGCCGAAATCGACGTTGGCCATCCGGGTACCGTCCCGTTCCTCGATGTCCAGCACTCTGCCGGGTACCGCCAGGCACATGGGCCTCTCCTTGCTGTAGGGCGTGCGGGTCGTACGTGGTCGCCGGGCCCGGCCGGGCCGGGTCGTCAGCCGGTGGCCGGGGTCCGTTCCTCGGCGCGGGCGGCCACCACCAGCTGGCCCAGGGCCAGACCGCCGTCCCCCGGCGGCACCAGGTGGTGGCGCAGGACCGTGAAGCCGTCCGCGCGCAGCGCCGCGGCGCAGGCCGAGGACAGCAGGGAGTTGGCGAAGACACCGCCGGTCAGGGCGACCGTGTCCACTCCGTGCCGCTCCCGTGCCAGCACGCAGAGGCGATGGACGAGTGCGGCGACGCCCCGGTGGAAGCGGGCCGCGACCAGACCCGGCGCCACGCCCGCGCGCAGATCGCCGACGATCGCCGCGAACACGGGTGCCGGGTCCGCCAGGACGGGCGCCGGGCCGGCGGGGACGGACAGCTGACGGACGGGCACAGGCGTCGGGGCGCTCAGGACGGTTCTCCGCTCCGCCCGGACGGACGCGGGGCCTGCCACGACGACTCCCCCGTCCGCCAAGACAGACGCAGGCTCGACCACGACGACTCCCCCGTCCGCCGAGACGGGCGCGGGGCCGGTCGGGAGGGATACCGTGTCCGTCCGCGCGCCGCCGCCCGGCTGGACCGCCCGCTCCGGTTCCGCGCTCCGCAGCGCGAACCCGTACGTCCCGGTGTCCCCGGCGGACGCCGTCAGCGCGGCGGCCTCCAGTTCGACCGCCGCCTGGGCCTCGTACCCGGACCGGTGGCAGACACCGGTCAGGGAGGACACGGCGTCGAAGAGCCGGCCCATGCTGGAGGTCGGGACACAGTTCAGGTCGCGCTCCAACTGCCGTGCCAGAACGACGCGTTCGTCGGGTGGGCAGGCCGACGTGCAGGCCAGGTCGCCGGACCAGTCGATCCCGGCCGCCCGCAGATGCGCGAGCGCCATCCGGTACGGCCGGTGCACGGCGGCGTCACCACCGGGCAGCGGCACGTAGGCGAGGTGCCCGAACCGGACGAAGCCGTCGTAGTCCGCGAGCAGGAACTCGCCGCCCCACACCGCTCCGTCGTCGCCGTACCCCGTGCCGTCGAAGGCCACGCCGAGCACCGGACGGCTGCCGTCGAGGCCCGCCTCCGCCATCGCGGCGGCCACATGGGCGTGATGGTGCTGGACCCGCACGACGGGCCGCCCCGCCGCGTTCCGGTCGGCCCAGCGGGCGGAGCGGTAGCCGGGATGCCGGTCGGCCGCCAGCAGCTCCGGCCGCACCGGGGTGATCGACTCCAGTTGCGCGACGGCCCGCTCGAAGGCCCGCTGGGTGGCGAGGTCGTCCATGTCGCCGATGTGGGCGGACAGCCAGGCGTGGTGGCCCTCGCCGAGACACAGCGCGTTCTTGAGGTCGCCGCCGACGGCGAGAGCCGGCCGCACCGGCACCGGGAGCGTCAGTGGCAGCGGCGCGTACCCGCGGGCGCGGCGCACCATGAGCGGCTCCCCGTCACACACCCGCAGCACCGAGTCGTCGCAGGGCACATGGATCGGCCGGTCGTGGGTGAGCCAGGCGTCGGCGAGGTGAGCCAGCCGCCGCAGCGCCTCCTCGTCGTCGGTGACGATCGGTTCACCCGAGAGGTTGCCGCTGGTCATGACGAGCAGGCGGGCACCGTCGGCGTCGCCGGGCAGGCCGAGAAGCAGGTGGTGCAGGGGGGTGTACGGCAGCATCACGCCGAGGTCGGGGCTGCCGGGTGCGACGGACGCGGCCGGCCACGGGGCG
Organism: Streptomyces fagopyri; assembly: GCF_009498275.1. Classification (NCBI taxonomy): domain Bacteria; kingdom Bacillati; phylum Actinomycetota; class Actinomycetes; order Kitasatosporales; family Streptomycetaceae; genus Streptomyces; species Streptomyces fagopyri. The sequence goes on from NZ_CP045643.1 coordinate 1,363,293, forward strand.
TGCGGGGTGCGCGCGGCGCCGAGGCGGCGCAGCAGCACGATGGGGCGGGTGGCACCGGTGAGCAGGGCGCGCTCCTCGGCGCCGATACGCACGAGGTGCCCGATGTCGTCGGGGCCGCGGGCCATGACCGCGAACGGTTTGTCCCCTCGGGCCTTCCGGCGGCGCAGCAGGGCGACGGCGTCGGGGTTCGTGGCGTCGCAGGCCAGGTGGTAGCCGCCCAGTCCCTTGACCGCGAGGACCGCGCCGTCCGCCAGCAGCCGGCGGGCCTCGGCGACCGGGTCGTCCCGCGTGTCCGGCCGCGGCGGTCCGGCGTCGCCCGGCCGGGGGACGAGCAGGCGCAGCCGGGGACCGCAGGCGGGGCAGGCGACGGGCTGCGCGTGGAAGCGACGGTCGGCGGGATCGGCGTACTCGCGCGCGCAGTCGGGGCACATCGGGAAGCCGGCCATGGTGGTGTGGGCGCGGTCGTAGGGCAGGCCGGTGACGATGGTGAACCGGGGGCCGCAATGGGTGCAGTTGACGAACGGGTGGCGGTGGCGCCGGTCGTCGGGGTCGGCGAGTTCGCGCAGGCACGCGGCGCAGGTGGCGGTGTCCGGCGGGATCAGCGTCCGGGCCGGGCCGTCGGTGCGGGAGGCGAGGATGCTGAACGCGGTGTCCCCGGTGCGGGGCACCTCGTGGTGGTCGACGGACTCCACGCGGGCCAGCGGCGGCGCGTGCACCGCGATCCGCTCGCAGAACCGGGCGACGGCCCCGGGCGTCCCCTCGACCTCGGCGACGACGCCTTCAGGGGTGTTGGTGACGTGCCCGCGCAGGTCGAGGCCCGTGGCGAGGGTGTAGACGTACGGGCGGAAGCCGACGCCCTGGACCACGCCCCGTACGAGGACCCGGCGGCGTAGCGGTGTCCCGCCGGGGACCGCGGCCGGGGACCGCGGTTCGCTCACGACGGGAAGTGCGCCATGGCGCCGGTGCCGTCGGGGTGCTCGTGGTGGTGGGGAGCGGCTCCGGCGTGCGCGGAGGCGTCCGGGCGGTGGGCCATGACGGGGGCGTGCGGGGTGGCGCCGTCCGCGGCCGCGAGCGCCCGGTCGAGCAGGGTCCCGATCCCGAGGTCCCGGCGCACCGAGGTCAGCAGCACCTCGACGCCGGGGTTGACGCGTTCGACGTTCGCGCGGAAGGCCGCCTCGTCGAACTCGACGGCCTCGGCGATGTCGGTCTTGGTGACGACGACCAGGTGGGCGAGGCCGAAGGCGGTGGGGTACTTGAGGGGTTTGTCCTCGCCCTCCGTGACGGAGGCGAGGACGACGCGCAGGGTCTCCCCCAGGTCGTAGGAGGCCGGGCAGACGAGGTTGCCGACGTTCTCCACGAACAGCAGCCGGGTGCGGTCGGGCAGCCAGCCCTCGACGTGGCGGCGGAGCATGTCGGCCTCCAGGTGGCACAGCCCGTCGGTGAGGACCTGCTTGACCGGGACGCCCGAGCGTGCGAGCCGCACCGCGTCGTTCTCGGTGGCGAGGTCGGCGGTGAGCGCCGCGACCGGCACGGACCGCTGCCGGGCCAGCTCCAGTTCGCGCTCCAGCAGGGCCGTCTTCCCGCTGCCGGGACTGGAGAGCAGGTTGACGACGGTGGTGCCGCGGGCGGCCAGCTCGGCGCGCAGGGTGTGCGCGCTCTCGTCGTTCTTGGCGAGTACGGCCTGCTGAAGGTCGACCACACGGCACATGGTTCAGCGCTCCTCGGGGATCGGTTCGCGAAGGTGCGCGTGCGTGGGTCCGTCCTCCCACTGCACGCTGAGGATCCGCAGTTCGCGGCCCGCCGTCAGGTCGGTGCCGGCTCCACCGCATCGCGGGCAGGTCAGCAGGGGCGGCATCCCGACGGCCCATTCGTCGGCGCAGGGCGCGCAGCGGGCGCGTCCGGGCACCGTCTCGGTGACCAGTTCGGCGCCTTCGAGCAGGGTCCCGGCGCAGGCCAGTTCGAAGCAGAAGGACAGGGAGTCGGGGACGACACCGGCGAGTTCGCCGACCTGGAGCCGTACCGAGCGCACGGCCGTGACGTCACCGGCCCGTTCCGCCGCTTCTTCCACCTGGCCGATCACGGCCAGCGCGATGGACATCTCGTGCATCGGTCTCCGTCCTGGCAGGGGCCGGTCCGCGCCGGCCGCCACCCGGCCGGCCGCCTCGTGCGGCGACCTCCGTGGCGACCCGTGTGGCGGGGCGTCCGCCGCCCATTACAGGGGAGGCGTCCGGGGGCGGCGGACCGGCGCGCCGTCGCCTCCCGGCCGGGTACGCCGTTCGCCGCAACGACGCGGCGCGCTGCGGCGCGCCCTGGCGGTCACCCGGCCGGGAGGGTGCCGGCTCACATGCTGCGCATCCTCAGGTAGCGCCTGATGTCGGGCAGGGACTGCACGAGGACGGCGGCGACGACGGCCGCGGCCACGCCGCCGACGAGGGTCTTGATCATTGCTCTCTCCTCACTTCGCGGCTTCGCCGACCTTCGCGGCTTCGCCGACCGTGGCCCGCGGCGCGGACTCTCCCGGCTCGTCGGCCCGCAGCAGTTCCTCGATCAGCCGGACGGCCTCCGGTACGGCGGCGGCGACCGGCGGGCTGAGGCCCATGCCCTCCTCCACCGTGGCCGGTTCGCAGCCGAGCACCAGGGTGCGCCGGGGCGGCTGTCCGCCGGTTCCGGCGCAGAGGGTTCCCAGCAGGGCGAGCACGGTGTCGGGGGTCATGCGGTGTCCGTCGAGGACCGCGCCGGGCGGCGCGTCCCCTTCGGGACCGTCGTGTTCGATGACGTAGAGGGTGCCGGGTGCCTCGCCGCGCGCGGTGGCGTCGACCAGGATCAGGGTGTCGTAGCCGTCCAGCACCTGGTAGGCGAGATGGACTCCCCGTACGCCGATGTCCACGACCTCGACGTGGGCGGGCAGTTGTCGCGCGGTCAGGGCGCGCGCGGTCTCGACGCCGAAGCCGTCGTCGCCGAGGAAGACGTTGCCGATGCCGGCGACGAGGACCCGGCCGCTCTCCGGGCGGGGCCGGTCCGGGGCGGCGCTCACGCGTCGCCGTCCATCGGGGTGACCTCGTCCGGCTGGAAGTACAGGAAGCGGCCCTGTTCGCGTCGGATGTCGGCGCCCGGGTCGTCCTCGACCGTCACCGCGAGATGCACCACGCCGTCCACGTCGTGCAGCACGGCCTCGACCTTCGCGGCGCGCCCGGCCAGGAACAGATCCTGGGCGTCGGTGCGCCGCAGGCCCGGTCGCAGCAGTACCCGGCTGCCCGCGCCCAGTGAGTGCCCGTCGACGACGACCCGGTCGTGCCCGGGGTCGAATCCGGCGTCGCTCGCCGGGTCCCACCACGGCGTGTCCGGTCGCGGTACCCCGAACTCGTCGGGGAAGCCGTCCGTGGCGAGGGTCGGGGCGGGGGCCGGTCCGGTCACCTCGCGCAGGCTGCGGACGGCCCCGTGCAGGCGCTCCAGGACCTCGGGCGGCATCGAGTCCGCGAGGTCGATCACCGCGGCGGCCCGCTCGTCGGTCCCCCGTGCCTCGCGCTTCTCCTCGTCGGTGAGGGCGGCGGTGCGCAGCGCGAGGATCTCGTCGATCTCGGTGGCGTCGTACAGGGCTCCGGGGCTCTCCGGGGCGATGGCCGGGTGGTCCTCCAGGATGATCGGTGAGGAGAGCACCACGTCGGCGCGGCCGGGTTCGCCCGCGAGTACGGGCCAGGTGTGCAGGTTGCGGCAGGCGGCGACCGCGCCCTTCGCCCACTCGGGGGGATCCGTCATCGAGAGGAACGACCCGGCGCTCAGCCCCATGAGCAGGTGGGCGGCGACCAGGGAGCGCGGCAGCGCCGCGTCCCGGTCGGCGGCCGCGCCGTCCGCGGGTGTCCAGGTGCTGGTGTTCTCCACGACGGCCGTCAGCCGCATCACCCGGTAGGGGCCGTCGAGTTCACGGGCCGACAGCCGCAGGGCGCCGGTGATCTCCTCGTAGCGGCGGATCATGCGGCCCACCGGGCGGCCGGTCTCGTCGAGGACGGGTTCGGTGTCCTCCGCGCCGGGGCGTTCGAAGGGGATGGTGACACCGTCGCCGAGGAGTTCACCGACCCGTACGACCGCTTCGACGCGTTCCTCGGTTCCCTCGTCCCAGGGAACCAAAATGCGGTCCGCGAGCCGGAGTTCGGGGACCGTGTCGAAGCCGCCGTCGGGGCGCGCCCGCTGGACGGTACGCCGGCGGGCGCGCAGGAAGCGCAGCTCGACCGCGAGCGTGGCGTCCGCCCGGGGTTCCATCAGGCATTCGGTGTGCTGGAAGTCGTGTTCCTCGGTCGCGGCGCCCCAGGTCGGCGGTACGAGGACGCCGAACTGCCAGCGCAGCCGGTTCTTGGCGGCGGAGGCCCGGTACGGGTAGAGCACATAGCCCTCGAAGAGGACGGCGTCGGCGACCTGCCGGGCGAGGGCGAGACGTGCCTCGGTCTCCGGGGCGAACGCGGTCACGCTCACGGAGCGGTCCTTCCGGTGATGCGGGTGAGGGTGGAGGCGGGCCGGGGTGTGCCGGGATCCGTGCCGGTGCCTTCGCCGAGCAGGGCCCGTACGGTCGCGTCCCAGGACGGCAGCGCCCCGCGGGAGCGGAAGGCGAGCAGGGCGTCCATGGTGTCGTGGGGCAGCCGGATCCAGCCGCAGCCGGGGAAGTGCTGTTCGACCATCTCCCGCCAGGTGGTGACGGGCATCCGGAAGACGGCCTCGCGGTCCCACGGGACGGGCTCGACGCGGAAGCCGCCCGCTCCGGTGAACGCGGTGCCGGAGAAGAGCATCAGGAGCGGGACCTCGCCGTCGGTGAGGGCGTCGAAGTAGCGGGTCGCGGCGATGTCCATGTCGTAGGTGCAGGGCACGACGAGGTCCGCCTCGGTCTCCCCGGTGAAGGCGGGGACCATGAGGGACACCTGTGCGAACTGCACCGGCTGGAGGGTGCTGCCCCAGCGGGAGCGCTCGCCGAAGAGGTCGGCGAGCGCGTCGGCCTCGGCGGGCTCGTAGCCGCGCCGGGCGGGTTCGATGCGGATCTGGCAGCGCAGCGCGACGGCGTGCACCGGTTCGTCGCCGGAGGCGGTGACGCGCAGCCGGAAGACGAGGGTCGGTCCGGCGGCGAACCGGTCGGCGCGCACGCCGGTGCAGGTGAAGGAGAACTCGGTCACGGCCGGCTCTCCTCCCCCACGTTCCTGGTGCGTTCCCCGACCCGCTGGAAGAACGTGTCCAGGGCGGCGCGGGCCTCCGCGCCACCGTCGAAGCCCTGCCACAACAGGCGCATCCGGCCGACCAGTTCGTAGCAGATGTCGATGGGTACGAGGGCGCACTCGACGCGGCCGTCGACGCGGCGCAGCAGCAGCGCCTCCACGTCGGGTTCGAGCAGTCCGGCGAGTCGGCTGCCGCCCAGGACGGTCTGCCAGACGGCGGGGTCGAGTTCGCTCTCGGTGGCCCCGGCCGGGCTCGGGTAGAGGGCCACCAGCCGGTCGAGCGCTGCGTTGCGGAAGAAGAAGGCGACGCCGACCGGGATCTGGAGCGCTTCCCAGGCACCGTCGTCGAGACGGTGGTCCGGGTCGGTGAGGTAGCGGTCCGGTACCGCGCGGAAGCGGCCCGCGGCGGCGGCGCCCGGCTGCCGCATGAGCAGGGCGCAGGGGAGGCAGGCGCAGACGATGGCCCGCTTCTCGGTGTCGGCCAGGTGGCGGTGGTGGGCCTCGTCCACCGCGACCGCGCACAGTCCGCACCGCTCCTGGCGCGGCTCACGTCCGGTCAGGAACCTGCGCAGGCCCGGTCCGCGGGTGGCCGGGCGGGCGCCGGTGGGCGCGCTCACGCGGTCTTCGCCGGGGCCGGACGGCCGGCGGTCCGGCCATCCGGGCCGAGGCCGATCTGCAGCAGCGGGGGCTCCCCCGGCGTGCCGGCGGACTGCACCTCGACGGCCGTGACCTCGGGCGCGAAGCAGGCGAGCGCGTCCTCGGCGGCCTGTTTCGCCGTCGTCCCGTTCGCGGCGCACCCGCAGCCCGTGCCCGCCGCCGCGGCGGACCGGAGCGTGAGGGTTCCGGTCGTCTCGTCGAAGTCCACGACGTCCAGCTCGTGTTCGCGCACGGCGTCGAGCGCGCGGGCGATCCGGGTCGTCCGGTCCTCGGGGTGCAGGTCGTGCAGGACGAGGAGGCTCGCGACCAGTTCGTCGCCGAGCAGCGGTGCGACCGGGTCACCGCCTGCGCGACGGTTTCCGGGTACGGAGAGCAGCTGGAGCGCCCGCGCGAGTCCGGCCCCGTAGAAGTCCATCAGGGCCTGCACCAGTTCCTCGGCGGCCGCGCGGACGGCCGGGTCCCCGGTGGCGGCGAGCCGGTCGAGCACGTCCTCGATCCGCAGTCCGGTCTGCGTCGCGTTCACCGGGTTCGCCGCCCCGGCCGTCCGCGCCGCGCTCATCCGCCCAGTCCGCTCAGTCCGGTGGGCATGTGCATCTTCTGTACGGTCTTGCCGCCGCCCACGTACATGTGGACGCCGCACGGCAGGCAGGGGTCGAAGCTGCGGACGGCGCGCATGATGTCGATGCCCTTGAAGTTCTCCGGGGAGTTCTCCTCGAAGATCGGGGTGTTCTGCACGGCGTCCTCGTACGGGCCGGGGGTGCCGAAGGTGTCCCGGGTGCTGGCGTTCCACGGGGTGGGCGGGTACGGGTGGTAGTTGGCGATCTTGCCGTCGCGGATCACCATGTGGTGGGAGAGGACGCCGCGGACCGCCTCGGTGAAGCCGACTCCGACGGCCTCGTCGGGCACCTCGAACTTCTCCCAGGTCTGGGTGCGTCCGGCGCGGACCTCCTCCAGGGCCTTCTCCGCGAAGTGCAGCGCGACGGCGGCGGTGTAGGCCTGGAAGTAGGTGCGGGCGCGGTTGCGCTCCAGCGCGTTGCTCCAGCGCGGGATCTTCCACTCGAAGGTGGTCTCCGGCTTCGTCATCGTGCGGGGCAGGTTGATGACGACGCTGTGCCCGGTGGCCTTGACGTAACCCGTGTCGACGAGGCCGGACAGGGCGGTGGACCACAGTCGGGCGATGGGGCCGCCGCCGGTGTCCAGGGCCAGGTGGTCCTTGCCGTCGAACCAGCGGGGTGACATGACCCAGCTGTACTTGTCGTCGAAGTTGCGCTTCTGCGGGGCCGGGATGGTGTGCTGGTTCCACGGGTGCCGCGGGTCGACCGGGTTGCCGAGCGGGTCGTGGGTGACGAACTGCTCCTGGCCCTGCCAGTCCTCGTAGTAGGAACTGCCCAGCAGGATGCGGATGCCGAGGTTGATCTCGGTGAGGTCGTTGGTGACGAGTTTGCCGTCGACGACGATGCCGGGCGTGACGAACATCCGCCGGCCCCAGTCGGTCATGTTGGCGTAGGTGAAGTCGCAGTACTCGGGGTCGTTGAGCGCGCCCCAGCAGCCGAGCAGTACCCGCCGGCGTCCCACTTCCTCGTACCCGGGCAGGGCCTCGTAGAAGAAGTCGAAGAGGTCGTCGTGCAGGGGGACGACGCGCTTCATGAACTCCACGTAGCGCATCAGCCGGCTGAGGTAGTCCGTGAAGAGCTGTACGGAGGCGATGGTGCCGACGCCGCCCGGGTAGAGCGTGGAGGGGTGCACATGGCGCCCCTCCATGAGGCAGAACATCTCGCGGGTGTAGCGGCTCACCTGGAGGGCCTCGCGGTAGAACTCCCCTTCGAGGGGGTTCAGGGAGCGCATGATGTCGGCGATCGTGCGGTAGCCGTGCTCCCCGGCGTGCGGTGCCTCGGTGCGCTCGGCGAGTTCGAGGACACCGGGGTTGGTCTCCTTGACCATCTTCTCGCAGTAGTCGACCCCGACCAGGTTCTCCTGGAAGATGTTGTGGTCGAACATGTACTCGGCGGACTCGCCGAGGTTGATGATCCACTCCCCGAGGTGCGGGGGCTTCACGCCGTACGCCATGTTCTGCGCGTACACCGAACAGGTGGCGTGGTTGTCCCCGCAGATCCCGCAGATGCGGCTGGTGATGAAGTGCGCGTCACGGGGGTCCTTGCCCCGCATGAAGACGCTGTACCCGCGGAAGACGGACGAGGTGCTGTAGCACTCCGCGACCCGCTTCTGCTTGAAGTCGATCTTCGTGTGGATGCCCAGGCTGCCCACGATCCGGGTGATCGGGTCCCAGGCCATCTCCATCAGGCCGCTACCGTCGCCGGCCGCCTTCGTCTTCGGTGCCATCGTCTGTGTCGTGCCCTTCTTCGCGCGGGTGGTCCGGGAGGGGGTGGCCGGGTCGGTGCGGCCGCGTCTCAGGTGGGGCGGGGGTTCACCACGGCGGCCGGTATCCGGTGGTGATCTTGTCGCCGGTGTGGCGCCACTTCGGCTCCTTGTCGACGGTCTGGGTCGTGAGGGACCGCAGTCTGCGGACCACCGCGCCGTACGCGCCGCTGGCCTTGGTGGACAACTTCGCGCCGGGGGGCTCGTCCATGAAGGGCATGAACTTGTCCGGGAACCCGGGCATGGTGCAGGCGATGCAGATGCCGCCGACGTTCGGGCACCCGCCGATGCCGTTCATCCAGCCGCGCTTGGGCACGTTGCACTTGACGACCGGGCCCCAGCAACCCAGCTTCACCAGGCACTTGGGCGAGTCGTAGGTGGTCGCGAACTCGCCCTGCTCGTAGTAGCCCGCCCGGTCGCAGCCCTCGTGCACGGTGGCGCCGAACAGCCACGCGGGGCGCAGCTTGTCGTCGAGGGGGATCATCGGGGCGGAGCCGGCCGCCTGGTAGAGCAGGTAGGTCAGCGTCTCGGCGAAGTTGTCCGGCTGGATCGGGCAGCCGGGGACACAGACGATGGGGATGCCGGCGTGCGACGTCCAGTCCCAGCCGAGGTAGTCGGGCAGGCCCATCGCGCCGGTCGGGTTGCCCGCCATGGCGTGGATGCCGCCGTAGGTGGCACAGGTGCCGATGGCGACGACGGCCAGCGCCTTGGGCGCGAGCCGGTCGATCCACTCGCTGGTCGTGATCGGCTGGCCGGTCGCCGGGTCGTCCCCGAAGCCGGACCAGTAGCCCTCGGGCTTGATCGACTCATTGGGGATGGACCCCTCGACCACCAGCACGAACGGGTCGATCTCGCCCCGCTCCCCCTTGAAGAACCACTCGATGAACGTGTCCGCGCCGCCGACCGGACCGCATTCGAAGTCGATGAGGGGCCAGTGGACGGCGATCTTCGGCAGGCCGGGCAGGCCGCCGAGGGCGATCTGCTCGATGCTCGGCTGCATCGCGGCCGTCAGCGCGACCGAGTCTCCGTCGCAGCTCAGCCCCGCGTTGATCCAGAGGATGTGGATCGTGGGGGTCTCGTCGGCAGGCGCACCACCGGCGTCCGTGGCGCCGGCCGTGCTCGGCGTCGTCGCTGTCATGGGACCGCCTCCTCGGGGAGGTGAGGGATGAGATCCCCTGAAGGGCCGAAAGCCCTTTTGGGGATTAAAGCCTTCAATTCGACCATCAGCTCTCTTGCTACCACCCCTCCGCTCGCGAGGGGCTGCGATGACCGTCCATTCCAGTGACGGGAGGCTGTCCGCACGGTTCGGGATTCGGTGCGCGACGGCCGGCGTGCGGCGCGTCCGGGGCGTCCAGGGCGTCCAGGGCGTCCAGGGCGTCCAGGGCACGGTCGCCTGCTCCGCTCCGGCGCTCGGACCTGTCCGGTCTCCCCGCCCCGGCCGGTCCGGAGAACCGCCGGGCCCCGCCGGCCGGCGTCGCTCCGGATCGCCCGTTCGAGTGAGAGGCGTATCCGGTCGCCGGGCGGGGACGCGCATGACGGACTCCCCGCGGCGACGGTACGGGCGCCAGGGCCCCGGTCGACTGCGATGGTGGGACACGGGGTACGACGCGTCCCGGGCGACAGGCGGTGGGGTCACCCGAAAGCGGGGGCCGAGCCGCCACCCGGCGGCGGGCCGGGCAGGCGCCGCCCGCCGGGCGCCGCCGCGGGTTCCGGGACGCCGTTCAGAAGCTGGGCACGCGGGACAGCAGGGTCACCAGTCGTTCGGCGGGGGCGAACAGGGGTTCCAAGCGTTCGTACTCGGCGGCCTCGTCCGCCGACGCGAGGACACGTCCGGGGGTCAGTGCGGCATGCAGGGCGAGGCCGCGCCCGACGATCGCGTGGTGCAGGATCCACAGGACCGGAACGGTCACGCCCGCGGGCTCGTGCCCGCAGGCGACCAGGGCGACCGCGCCACGCAGGTTCTCGGTGACGGCGACCTTCGCGATGACGTCCTCGAAGGGTTCGACCAGGGAGTCCAGCGGTACGGGCCCACCCCCGGCGGACGGCAGGCGGTCGCACTTCGTGAACACCAGCACGAACGGCGTCAGCCGCCCGTCGCGCTCGGCCAGGGCCCGCTGCACCAGCGCGCCCATACGGCGCAGGTCGGCGCGGTACGGCTCGTCACCGAGCAGTCGGGGCGCGTCGGCGAACACCATGATCCCGTCCGCGCGGGACAGGCCGAGGAGCAGCCGTTCCCCGCCCTGCCCCGCGAGGTACCGGTGGTCACGCCAGCGCACCGGCAGCACGGCGCGCCCCTGATAGTGGAGCAGCAGTTCGAGGACCTCTCGCCGCCCACCGCCGGGACGGCGCCCCCTCAGCACCTCCTCGGCCGCCGAGGTGAGTTCCTCGCGCAGGGACGCCTCGCGGGCACGGAGTCCGAAGCCCTGGATGCCGTCGCGCATCGCCGCGTACATCAGCGAGAGGTAGCTGCTCTTCCCCACCCCGCCGTGTCCCAGCATCACGATGTCCATAGGGCTCCTTCGGCTGGCGCGCGGGCGGCCGGGCCATGGTGGCGGAGCGAACCGGACAAGAACCGGTCAGGTGACCGGTTGCCGGGACAAGGCGTGACGAGTCGAGACACCGCGAGGGGAATACGTACACTCTTTCGACCTCAAGGGTGTTCTGTCCATCTGATTCACCGACAACTCTTTTGTGCGCTAAGTTCCTCGCACCGGCACGCCGGTCCGTGCACGAAGCGGACGGTGTCGACCGAGGGGGGACCGTATGCGCGACCACACTCATTCCAGTCCCACGAGCCACTCGACGCCCTTGAGTCGCTGGCCACAGGGGACGCTCATGGCCAACCTGTCGTCCGACGACCGAAACGCGCTGCTGCGGCTGGGCCGTGTCGTGCGGTACGACACCGGCGACGTCCTCATACGCGAAGGCGGACCCGAGACCACCGTGCTGCTCCTCACCGACGGCTGTGTGAAGGTCGTCGGTGCCGTCGAGGACGGAGGCACGGTACTGCTCGCCCTGCGGGTGCGCGGCGAACTGGTCGGCGAGGTCTCGGCGTTGGACGGGCAGCCGCGCTCGGCCACCGTGATCGCCGCCCGCCCCACCGTCACCCGCACCCTGACCGGCGCCGTCTTCCTCTCCTTCCTGCGGGAGAGCCGGGACGCGTCCGAGGTGGTGCAGCGATCCGTGGCGGGCAAGCTGCGCGGCGCCACCCGTCACCGCATCGACACGAGCGGCGGCACGGCCACCGTCCGGCTGGCCCGCACCCTGGACAATCTCGTCCGCAGCTACGCGAGGGCCGTGCCCGAGGGGCTGCGGATCGACGTACCGCTCAGCCACACCGACCTGGCCGCGCTCGCCGGGATCTCGGACGCGAGCGTGCAGCGCGCTCTGCGCAGCCTCCGCGCCGCCGGGGCCGTGACCACCAAGTACCGGGGCATCGTCATCCGTGAACCGGGCATCCTGCGGGCCATCGCCGCGCAGAGCGGCTGGCCCGCGGCCGACGCCGGTGGGCTGCCGGGCGTACCCACTCCGCGCGCCCCCCGTCCGCCGAGGCCCAAGCGCGCGCCCCTCGAACCGCCCGCGCCGCACACCGGGTCGGCCTCGGGCCTCACCGCGCCCGCCGACGACGCGCCGCTGTCCGAGGCCGGCTGATCCGAGCGACCCGCCGGAACGGGACACCGGAACGGCGGGTCGTGGTGAAGGTGAATACGTCAGCGGAATACGTCACCTGACCGAATCTCGCCGCACCGACGCGCCGACAGTGGGCCGGTGACAACCGGCCACTTACGGGGGGTGGTGTGCTGTGAGGCTGTTCCGACTCGTTCCGCACCGGATGCGAGGACGCGCGCCCGCGCAGCCTCCGACACCGGGTCCCACCTATCGCGAACCGGCTTCTCTGTCGGCGGAGTTGGCCGATCTGGCCGCGCATCCGAGACTCGCCCGGCACAGTGCGGCGTTACACGACCTGGCGGACGCTGTCAGCAGTGGCAGAGGGCTCGAGGTGTGGGCGGGCGGCAGTCTCGTCACCGCGTACGGAGGGCCCGACGCGCTCGGCGACGGCCCCGCCGAGAAGGGCGACCGGGCACGCCGGCTCGGTCTGCTGCCGACGGCGCTCGTCTTCGTCCCGCTGCTGATCACCTGGTTCGGACTCGGCGCCGCGGCCTGGGCCAACCAGCGCATGAACGATTCCGGCGCTCGCTTCGAGGGCTCCTTCCTGACGCTGTGGCAGCAGGGCTTCGACGGACATCTGTGGCCGTTCCTCCGCTTCGACATGATGGCGGTCTGGACGGTACTCGCGCTGGCCGCGCTGGCCACCACCACCATGCTGCGCCACCGCTGGGAGGAACGCGACGAGCGGGAACGCCTGGTGCTCTCGCAGCGACTGTCCGGGGCCCTCGCGCAGACCGAGGCCTTGGCGGTCCGCGCGGCGGCCACCTCACCACGCCGGTTCACGGAAGAACTGCAGGGCGCGGCGAAGGAGTTGCACACGCTCCTCGGCCGTGCCGTCGACGTCCAGGAGGGCGCGCGCCGCGCCGTGGCGCAGGCCGACGGCGCCACCGACCGCACCGTCACGGCCCTGACCTCGCTCGACTCGGCGCTCGTCGTCCTGCGCGCGGGAGCCTCCGAGGCACGCGAGGCCACCCGGGGCGCGTCCACGGCCGCGGGCCAGGTCGCCCAAGGGGCGGACGTGCTGACCAGCGGAGTGGCCGCGTCCGTGGCCGCGCTGCGCGACTCGGTCGGCGAGGCGGGACGGATCGCCGCCGAGCACATCGCGGCGGCCGGCGTGTCCGTCGCCGACCGCTTCGACGCGGTCGCCTCCGCCGCCGAACTGCGCGGGTCCGCCGCGACCGACCGTGCCACCGAGTCCATGGAACGGATCCGTGACGAGGCCAGGGACACCCTGGAGAAGACACAGACCTCCCTCGACGAGTCGACACGCCTGCTCACCGCCACCGTGCGGGGGCTCGACCGCACACTCACGACGCTCCCCACCGCGCTGGAGGGTTCGGCCGCCGAGGGGGCCGACCGCATCGGCATGGCGTACGACATGGCCGTCGCCGCCCTGGCCGCCTCGCTGCGTCAGGAGGTGCGCGAGGTGTCGGCCGAACTCGCCGACCGCATCAACCAGTTGCACACCGTCGTGATGACCCAGCGGGCGGTCCAGCGCGACCTCGGCGGTGGCCAGGAGCAGATCCGGGATCTGCTCCGAGCGGCCGCGGCCGACTTCGAGCAGGCGCTGCGCCGCGTCACCGGCGGTCTCGACGAGGCGGGACGCGCCGTCGTGAACGGCTCGGCCGAACTGAGCGCGGCCGCACGGCAGTTGCGCCGGGCGCCGGACGGCTCCCAGCCCTCCGCCGACACGGTCCCCCACTCCCCTTCGCCGTCCGACCCGGGAGCCGGGCTCGACCCGGGACCCAGGCCCGACCCCGAACCGAGGCCCGATCCGGGACCCAGGCCCGACCTCAATCCGAGGCTCGACCCGGGTCCGAGGCCCGACCCGGGTCCGAGGCCCGACCCGGGTCCGAGGCCCGAGTCCGGCCCCGACTCCCCCTCCGACAGCGGTCACGACTCCCCTCCCGAGCCCGATCACGATCCCGAGCCCGATCATGGACCGGGCTTGAGGCCCGGCTCCGGCTCCGGCTCCGGGACTCCCCATCACCGGCCCGCAGACTCCACGCCCCCGAGCGTCGGGACTCACCCGTTCCCCGCTGCCCCGAGCCTTTCCGACGCCCGTCCCCGGCCCGCGACTTCCGTCACGACCGGCCCCGCCCGCGCCCACGGAGCCGGACGGACGCCCACCCCCACGCCTTCGCCCATGTCCGCTCCCGCTCCCGCGCCCGCGCCCGCCCCCGAACAGGCCGACAGCCTGGAGAGCCCGTCGACACACCGGCTGCGCAAGCCCGTGCGCCCCGATCCCGGGGACGAGCGGCGGGAGGGAACGCGGTGAACCGGCAGTCGAGACGCGCGACGGTGCCGTATCTCGCGGGCTGGCTGTTCGCGGACGTGCTGCTGGTGATCGTGCTGGTGGTGCTGGGAGGCGAACGGACCCCGCACGAGGGGGCGTTCGCGCGCGGCCCGTCACCCACCCCCACGCCGACGCCGAGCGCACGGCGATCGCCCTCGCCGGAGCCGACCGCGACGCCGGCACCACGAACCCGGCCGGGCGGGCTCGACCCGGCCACCCGCTCGATCACCGTGCACACCGACGCCGACGCCCTGGTCGCGGGCTCGAAGGCCGCGAGGGCCGATCTGGAGCACCAGGTCACCGACGGGATCGAGCGGTTCAGGGGACGGACCGCGGCCTTCGTCATGGTCTTCGGGACCGTCCACGGCGCGGGAGGAGCCGTCGACAGCGGGCGCAGCGACGCGTACGCCACCGCCGTGGCCCGGTTGCTGCCGCGGGCCGAGCCCGCCTTCTTCCCGCCGTACTCGGAGAAGATCATCCGCGGCGATCACGACAGCAGTGGCGACATCAGCTCGGGAACGGCCCGGATCGAGCTCTTCTTCCTGCTGCGGTGACGTCCTTCGCCCGCCCCGGTTCCCTCCTCCGCCACGAATCGAACGCCGCGACCGACAACCCGGACCGACCGGCCCGCGCCCAGCCGTTCGTACAAGGCGCGCGCGGGGACAGCGCACCCACTCACAGCCCAACGGAGCGTGGAGCATCGTGACCGTCTTCAAGAAGGACCCGAGCCTCGCGGAGCTGCGCGAGTTCACCCACCAGACCCTGACCATGCTCAGCGAGCAGAACATCCCCGACACACCCGAGGCCCATGAGTCCCGCGACCGGATCGAGTCGCTCGCGGCGGAACTCGACGCACGGCTGAACGCACCGGTCACCATCGGGGTGGTCGGCGAGTACTCCGTCGGCAAGTCCCTGCTCCTCGGCACCCTGTTGGGCAAGCCCGACCTGCTGCCGGTGGAGGCGGGACCCAGCACCGGCAACATCACGGTGCTGGAGCTGTCACGCGGCGAACCGGGCCGGCCGACGACCGCCGACGAGAACACGGACGTCGCCTTCCTCACCGAGAAGCAGCTCGCCGCGTGCGTGGGCGCCGTTCTCGACGACCTCGTCCGGGTGCTGGACGAACGGCACCCCCACCTCGGCGCCGGAGTCGCGCTCGCCGACTACAACCCCGTCACCGATGCGCGGGGTTGGGCGCCCTTCGAGGCGTGGTACCCCCGGCTGTGGCCCGCCGCCGGCGGCCCGGTCGCGTACGAGGCGATCGGCGCCGCGCACCGGGACGCCGTCACCGAGCTGTGCCGGATCCGCGACGCGGCCCTGAGCCAGCGTGATCTGCTCGGCACCTCCGTGGGTGTGTCGCGGAAGGCGGTCGGCGCGGCGCTGGTCCTCGGAGCCGCCCAGCGCACGCCCGAGATCCCGCCGAAGCGGATCGTGCAGCCCTTCGACACGGGGCAGTTGAAGAACTCCGACACCGTGGTGGCCGCGGAGGCGCTGCGCCGGGCGTTCCCGCTGGTCGAGAAGGTGACACTGCGGGTCGAGGTCTCGCCCGACCACTGGGACCTGTCCGGGCTGATCTCCCAGGACACCGCGGTACGGCTGCTGGACTTCCCGGGCATCAACGCCGCCGGTTCCTTCGGCCGCGACACCTACCTCAGCCGCCGCGAGCTGGTGTCCGTGCACACCATCCTGCTGGTCATCAGTGCCGTACGCCCCGAGTCGAAGGGCGCCTCGACGTTCTGGGACATGCTCTGCGAGGACGGCCGGGAACCGCAGGGGCTGGCGAGCGCGGCCCTCGTCGCGGCGAACGCCTTCGACCTCGCCAAGCCGCCCACGCTGATGGACGTACCGGAGGGTCCGTTGCCGCTGCGGCAGCTGCTGTCGCACTCGGCCGAGGTCAACGGCGTGCACGTGTACGGAAACAAGTTCGTGCACCACCGCGAGGACGGCATCGTGGCCGTCTCCTCGATCGCCGCCATCCGCGCGCACCAACTCCCGTACACCGAGACCTCCTCGGAGACCCGGGAGCGCATCCACAAGGCGCTGGCGGACCTCGACCCGCCGGGCGCGAAACGGTGGGAGAAGATCGCCGACCGGTTGCGCCGGGCCGACGAGACCAACCCCTGGACGGACCGGCTGCGCGCCTACGACAACGACGGCGGGGTCCAGCGGCTGCGCCTGCTGATCGACCATCACGTACGCCGTCACGGACTCGATCAGAAACTGGAGCGGGCGCGCGGCTCGCACCGCAAGCTGTGGCGCGAACTGAGCCTGCTGCAACGGCAGGTGCACCGGGCCGCGGGCGGCGAGCAGCCCGAGGAGTACCGCGAACTCGCCCTGCGGCTGGGTGAGTTCCGGGATCTGCTCGGCCTGATGCTGCCCACCCTGTACCAACTCACCACCCCGGCGCCGCGCGTGGGCGGGGCCGACGGCGCCTCGTACGCCGCCGAACTCGGCGGACGGCCGCCCCGCCGGGAGGAGATCGCGGACTCGGTGCGCGACGACGTCTTCGACTGGCGGGAGTGGCAGGAGCTGCTGGGCCGGGCCGAGCGGGACCGCAACCATCTCGTCCCCCGCAGTGAACCGCCCGCGCAGGGTGGCATCAAGAACCTGCCACGGCCGGGCCGGACCGCCGCCGTCGCGGCTCAGGCACCCGCCAGCGAGGAGTCGGCCGACGTCACACTGACCTTCCTCGACAGGTTCCGGGCGCTCGTCGACCGTCGCACCGGCGAGGAGCACGACCAGCTGCGCGTCTGGTTCGACCACTGGGCGGCCTACTGGCAGGACGAGTTCGGGCGGCTGCGCGAGTGGATGGCGGACCCGGCCACCGACAGCCTGCTCAACGAGCTGTTCACCCGGCTGCGCGGCAGCGCGCACCGGGCCGACAGCCAGCTGAACCACCTGTGGACGGCTCTCAACCCGGTGCACGCGCGAGAACGGGTGGAGGAACTGGCGTCCGTGCCCGGCCCGACCTCCGGTGACCAGGAGAACCGATTCCCGATGCGGGCCCCGCACGCGCTGCCCTGGGACCACCGCATGCCCCGGCTGGAGGACCAGCGCTCCGAGGAACGCGAACGGCACCCGCTGCTGGTGGTGCAGCTGCGCCAGCACACCGCGGACGCCGCGGCCCGGCTCGTCACCGAGCATCTCGGCCGCACCCTCGCCCTGATCGAGAAGGACCTGGTCGCCCTGTACTCGAAGACCGCGGAGTACCTGCCCCGCGAGAACGAGGTGCGCGCGCCGCGCAAGCCCCTGGGGACGGAGCCGCACTCCGGCGGGGACGGCGCCGGTGCCGCGGAGGTGCCGGTCGAAGAGCCCATCGACATCCTGATCCGAGCCTGGAGCGACGACTGACATGAGCACCGAGCTGACCATCTCCTTCCGCGCCCCGCACGCCGATCCCGCCTCCGGTGTCGTCCCGCTGGGCCGCAGGCAGTTCCGCCTCTACACGGGCCCGGGGGGCATAGTGCTGCCCGAGGTCGTCCTGGAGCAGGAGGGCACCGACGGCAGCCGCATGGTGACCGTGCACCTGCCCGCCCGCATCGAGGTCATCACCCCCAGCGGCGGCCTCGTACCGGCGCAGCTGGCGCAGGCCCTGGCCGACTGCTGGGTTCCGCAGCAGTACACGTCGATCACCGTGGAGGGGCCGCGCACCCTGTCCCAGGACACCCTGCTGCCGACGGCCCTGGTGCACCCCGCGTCGGCTCCCGCGGCCACCGCGGGCGACGAGCCGTTGCGGCTGGACGTCCACTGGAGCGTCGACTACGCGTCGGTCGAACACGCGGGAACCGCGCACGGCCGCGTCATGCTGGAGTTCGCGCCGCCGGGCGAGGAACCCGCGGCGGCACCGCGGCCGGAGGACGACGACGAGTTCCTGACCCTCCGCGACCTCACGGGCAGCACGCACGAGCACGAGTTCATCGTGGTCGACTTCGGGACGACGGCCTCCACCGCCACCCTGCACGACCCGACGCGGATCAGGGCGCAGCTGGTCGATCCGGCGCAGGCCCGTTCGCTGACCGGCCTGCTGACGGACCTGCTCGCGCCGCCCGCCGACGCCCCCGCGGAATGGCGCAAGGAAGTGGACGCGCTGCTCGCCGGGCCGGTCGCGCTGCCGCGCAGGAACGTCGAGGTGACGGGCACCGAGGCGCTGGCCCGGCTGAGCGACTCCGACGTCGCCGACGCGCTGATGCTGCGTGTCGAGGCCGTCCGTGAGCAGGCGGGTCCGGAACTTCGGCGCTGGCTCAACCGGCGGCTGCACACCGGGTACGCGGAGGTCATCGGCACTCCGCCACTGAACCGGCACGCGCTCAGGGCCGTCGAGTACCCGGACGACTCGGGCCGGCTGACCTCCGCCCCGGCCAGCGCGCTGCGCGAGGTGGAGTACGCCGACGGCGCCGTGCCCGAGCACCCCCGCGACCGCGGCTTCGCCCTGTGCGGCAACGGACCCGAGGGGCTGCCCGGCGTCAAGGGACTGACCGGCATCAAGAGGGCGGCGCTGCAGCTCACTCCGGAGCCGGTGGCGGACTCCGACATGTCCGCGGACCATCTCGCCCAGCACATGTACCTGTTGCTGGTCGACGGCGCCGAACAGACCACGTACAACCCGGCTCTGGGGACGATCAGCCGGATGGCGACGGTCGTGGTCACCTATCCGACGACGATCCTGCCGGAGGTCAAGGAGAAGCTGGAGAAGCTGGTCCGTACGGCGCTCGGCGGTCCGCGCGTCGTCATGGACTTCGACGAAGGTCTCGCGGCCGGGCTGTACTTCCTGATGGGCGACCTGACCGACAACCTCAACGCGGGCCTGGAGTCGCTGCGCGCCCGCTGCCGGCGCGTCGGGGACAAGCCGCCGACCTGGCAGCGGATCATGCTGGTGATCGACATCGGCGGCGGCACGACCGACATCGCGCTGCTGCGGCTGACCCTCGTCGACCAGACACCGCCGCTCGGCGACGACCAGGAGTTCGTGGCGGGCCGGGACTACCGGCTGGAGCCCGAACTCCTGGGGTCCACGGGGCACGAACGGCTCGGCGGCGACCTCCTCACGCTCCAGGTCCTCTACTGGATCAAAGCCCGGCTGGTGGACGAACTGAGCGTCCGGGACGCCCCGTTCGGCGAGGAGCAGGGTGACGGCGAGGGGGTCGGACACGACGTCGCGGGCCGGCGAGGTACCGTGCCGCGGCGCGCGTACGCCGACACGGTGGCCGAGCGTGCGGCCGACGAGCTGGACACGATCGTCTCCCCCGAGGTCCGCGCCGTCCTGTCGGAGGCGCTGCCCACGGACTGGGCCGGGATCAGCGACCCGGCCGAACGGGACGAGCGCAGGACCCGGTTCGAGCTGTTGTGGCGGCTCGCCGAGCTCAAGAAGCGTGAGCTCAGTGCCAGGGGCGCGGGGGACGCCGTGCTGGAGCCTGAGCGAGTGGCCGACATCCTGAACGCGGGGCCGAACCACCGGCTGGGCACGGTGCAGGGTCAGATCACGCTGGACGGCGGGCAGTTCGCGAAGCTGGTGCAGCCCGTGCTGCGGCGGGCGGCCTCGCTCGGCGCCGACCTCGTGCGCGGCTCGTTCCGGCGGTCCGACGAGGAGAACGAGGAGCGGCGCGCGAAGGGTCTGCCGGAGCTGCCGGAGCCGCTGCTCGACCAGGTGGTCCTGTCGGGGCGTACGAGCCGCATGGCCCAGCTGGAGGGCGAGGTCCGGGCGGTGCTGCGGCAGAAGGGCGCGGACGGCGGCGACGGTCTCGGCTGGCACAAGAACACGGAGTTGTCGGCCGAGGTGAAGTACGCCAAGCAGGTCACCTCGCTCGGCGCGGCCTGGGCCCACTCGGTGCGCAACGTCGCCGGGCAGGTCGGGCACGGCGACGACGAGGGCGGACGTGCCGGGGCCACCATCCGGCTGAGTGATCTGGACATCAGGCTCCAGGGGCTGTTCTCCAGTCTGCCGTGCGACTTCGGTCCACGCGGTCACATGGACCGGGTCACCCCGCTGCTGCGGGCGGGCGACGCCTATGTCGAACTCGACACCTCCGGGCGGCTCGGGGTCCGCACCGGCTGGAACGCGCTCAGCCGCACGCTGTCGATCCACCGCTACCTGGGGTCCGGCGACTCCTTGCAGTGGGGTGCCTTCGATCTGGCCCTGGCGGCGAGCGCGGAGGGGTTCAAGCCCACGCCGTCGGTGTGGCGGCCGCCCGGCGGCAGCCGGCGCGGGGTGCGCTACCAGATCGAGATGGACAACCGGCTCGTGCCGTACATCCTGCTCTGCAACGGCCCCGCCCATCTGCTCGTCGACGGTCCCGCGGTCCCGCTGGACGGTGCGGCGCCCGGGCTCGCCTTCGACGCCGGACTGCCGGGCTGCTCGGTGCCCGGCCGTATCTGCGTCAACGCGGGCACGGACGACAACGGCGTACGACGCCTGGTGGAGGTGTTCCCGCCCTCGTCACCCGATCTGACCGGCGAGGCGGTCGTGTCCGCCGACGGTTACCTGCCGGAGTCCTTCCATCCGACCCTCGACCTGCACGACCTGCCGGTGCCGGGGCGCGTCGCCCCGATCTCGGTGCCGCCCACCGACGTGAACAGCACGTTCACCTACGAGTTCTTCCTGGACCGCGGCGACGGGGCGCCGGTCTTCCTCGGCCATCTCCCCGCGGTCCAGGACGGCCGGCACCACGCCACGCTCGACGCGCACGGCCAACTGCGCGTGCACCGAGGCCTGGTGCCCTACCTGCCCGCCGAGAAGCTGCGTCAGGTGGAGGAGGTCCCCGGCCGGGTGCTGCGCCTGCGCATGGACCCGCCCACCAACAAGCTGAACCACCACTGGGATCCCAACAGCGGGAGGCACTGATGACCGACGCCCACGACCACGGGCCGAGGCACCCGCACGCGCTCCGGCTCGATGCCTTCGCCGAGGCCGCCACCGCCGTACTGGACTCGCCCTCCCGTTGTGGCGAGGCGCTGTTCGACGCGTTGCACGAGTGCTGGCTGGCTCTCCAGAACGTCCCCGGCCACCTGCCTCCGTACCGGGACGATCCGCGTGAGGTCGTCGAACGCTTCGAGGACGCGCGTACGCAACTGGGGCGGGCGTTGCGCGAGGTGCCGGCGCTCGCGAGGGCCGCACACGGTGGGCGTCCGGAGCGAGGCGGCACGCTCGAACCGCACGAGGCAGCGGACCCGTACGGGAGGGACGACAGGGACGAGAACCGGGCCGAGGACGAGGACGAGGATCGAGACAAGCACGAGGGCGCGGGCGCGGGCGCGGGCGAACGAGTCGACGGGACCGGGCGGGCCACCTCCGTCGAGGGGACCGAAGCGGACGTCGGACCGGCCCTGGACCAGGAGGAACGGGTGGCCGACTCGCCGCCCCGCGCGTCCGAGGGGCCCGAAGACGCGAACGCGCCGGAGGCCTCGGAGATCCCGGAGACGTCGGAGACGGCGGAGGCATCGGAGGCATCGGAGACTGAGGAAGCACCAGGGACACCGGACGTGCGGGAGCCGCTGGATCCGGCGAGCCTCGCGAAGCCGTCGGTTTCCTTGCAGCGGCCGGCCCCGACAGAACCGCCCCTCCTCGCAGCTGAGTTGACCGGAGCCCAGCCGGTGTCGGGGTCGGCGCACGGCTCCTCGCCCGGGTCCCCGGCCGTACCGGCCGACTCACTAGCGGACTTCGCGGCCGTCCTGGAACGGTTGGAGTCGGATCTCCGGCGCGAACAGGTCCGTTACCTCCCTCAGCCGGCGCCCGCACGCCGGGACGACGGTGACCCGGACGCCGCCGAACGCGTGCGGCTGATCTGGCGGCGCGTCCACATGGCACTGCTGCGGCTGCCCGGTGACGTGGCCGTGGAGTGGCGTACGACGGCGGCGGCCAAGGCCTCCCTCGCGGGCCTCCCGGTACCGGAGGACGACGTCTCCGACCTCGACGTGATCGTCCTCGGGCTGCCGGACGGCCTGTGCCCCGCGGAGCGGCTGCCGCTGGACTTCGCCGACCTGCCCGCCGCCGCCGTGGCGGTGGATCCCAAGTTCCTCCTGCACCTCGGCCTCCCGCCGGCCGAGATCGGCGCCCTTCCGCCCGGCGATCCCCGTCCCGCCTGGGCGGTGCGCGCCGCGCAGGCCGAACGGCTGGCCGCACTCGACCCCGAACTGCACATCGCACTCCTTCACGACCACCAGCCGGGCAGCCTCGCTGGGCGGGAGCACCGGGACAAGTACGAACGCAGGCTGGCCTCGCTGCTGCGCACGGCGGGTCAGGGCCTGGACGAGAAGAGGGCGTGGACGCGGGAGAACCGGCTGGGCGCCGCCCACCACCTGGACATGGTTCTGGGCGGTCTGGTGCACAAACGCCCGGCCGCTCCCGAGAGTTGGTGGTACCAGTGGCGCACGAGGGTGTCGCGGATCCTGGTCCCGCTCGCCGAGGACGCCAACTATGAGGTGATCGTCCGGCCGTTGGAGGATCTGCGCCGTGATTTCGCCGCGGAGTACACGATCGCGGAGACCGTGAAGGGAGTCGCCGGCTCCAGCGAACCCGAGGTGCAGTGGGTGGTGTGGACGGCGTTGCGGCGCAAGAAGGGTTCGAACTACGGGCCCAACAAACACAAGGGCCGGGTCGTCGTACGTCCGGCCGAGCCCACCCGGCGGTGAGCGATGGCCTTTCGGCATGCCGCGCCGCACACGTCCACCGCACGGTCCCCGGCCCCGGGGCCGCCCGGCGGCTCCCTCGACGCCGCGTCGCTGGGCCGGCTGCTCGGCGCCTGCGCCGCCGGACGCGCGAACGGCCTCTCCCCGCAGTTGGTGGCGGACCTCGCCGCGTCGTGCGCTCCGGCGGGGGACCCTGCGCGGCGGGACGTTCCGGTCCTCCGCGTGGTCGTGCTGCGCGCGGGTGCCGACGCAGCAGGTCTCGTCCCCCTGCTCACCGGGATCCGGCCGCCCGAACCACCCGCCGCCACCGATGTCGTACCGCTTCTCCACGCCCACCATCCAGTCATCGAGCCGGAGTTGAGGATCACGGAGGGGCATCGGCGGAGTCTCGACCGGCTGGCCCGGCGGCTCCTGCGGGACAGCGTCACGGCGGGCGCGGCCCGTGCCGCGGGGACGGACCGCTACGGGACGGTCACCTGGCTGCGGATCCGCGCGGAACAAGGGCGGGACCGGTTCTTCGCGACCCGGTGGACGGGCGAGGACGCCGTCGCACGGGCCTGGCGGCGTATACAGGACGTGACGGCGGCGGGCACGCAACCCACCATCCGCGCCGTCGCCTCCACGCCGGACGCGTCGGACACGCCGGACGCGACGGACGCGACGGACGGACCTGACGTACCGGCGACACTCTCGACCGCCTTCGCGGGCAGTCCCCTGCCATGGCCACCGGCGGGCGAAGGGGTCCGCGTGACGGTCACGGACGTCCCCGTACCGGCGGAGGGCGCCCTCGCTCCGTACGCCCGTGAGATCCTGGATTCGGCTCATCTGGTGCTGGCCGCCGCACCACATCGGCAACTCGCGGGCCGGGAACCACTGTCCGCCGGATTCCGGGCGCTGCTCGCCGGGTCGGTGGGGGGTCCCTGCCGACCGCCTGTGGCCCTGGTGTCCTGCGTGGCGGAACACGGCGGGGCCGACTTCCTCGCCGGGCTGGTCGGATGGCTGCGCGGCGCCCTGCCGCACACCGTCGGGCCGTTCACCCGCGGCCTGCCCGTCCACGCGGTGTCCCCGCGGCGGGCCGAGGACGCCCTGCGTGTGCTGCTGCGTCCGGTGGACCGGGCCGCGCCCGTGCGGGCGCGGGCCCTGGAGCTGTGGGCGGCGAGTGGTCTGCCCGTCCTGTGCGCGTCGGTGCTCGCGCCCGCGCTGCGGGACCCGCGCGCGTCCACGGCCGGGCTCGGCGTCCGTCGTTTCCGGGCGGCGCTGCACGACATCCGGCTCGACGGGTACGACGTTCCGCCCGGTGCGGCTCGCGCGCCGGCGCCGGCCACCGCCGTACTCGCCCCGGACGTGCCCGCCCGGCAGCTCTGGGACGAGCTGGACCGGTTCGCCGCGATACCGCTGGCGCGACGGGCCGCCCGACGGCCGTACCCGGCCGCCGGACCGGACGGCCCACCACACGACGCACCTTCACGGGGAGACATCGGACCATGACCTCCACCACCTGGCTGATCATCCTTCTCGTCCTGTCGCTGACGGGGAACGCCGCGCTCGCCCTCCGGTTTGTCCGGGCGGGCCGCGTCGCGCTGCCGTCGGCGCCCGTTCCAACCGTGTTGGCCGAGTCATCAGGGCCCGATCCCGAACAGGAGACAGCGCGGGACCGGTTGGCGGACGTGCGACGGGAGGTCACGGCGGCGCATGAACTGCTGCGCGGGCGGGACCTCGAACTGTCCCGGGTGCGCGCACTGTTGAAGGAGGCGCAGGAGACGTCCGCGACCGCCGCCATGCAGCCCGCGGGTCTGCAACAGGAACTGCACGCGGCCCGGCAGCGGTTGCGGGCGCTCGAAGGTGAGGTGCGCGGGCTGGCACGGGAACGGGACGACGCGCGTTCCGACGCGGACGGTCTGAAACGACGCCTCGCCGAGGCGGAGGCCGACGGCGGGACGCCGCTCGGTCCGGACGCGCTGTCCCCGGCGATCCCCCGGCGGCTGCCGCTGGGCCGGGACGCGACGTCGGACAGCAGTGTCGACGGCGCGGACCTCGGACCGCTCGTCGTGCGCGCCGCGTCGGTGCGCGGCGACCGGGCCCGGAGTGAGGGAGAGCACCGGCGCGAGGCGTTCCTGCTGCGGTTCGTCGAGGAGATGCGGACGCCCACCCTGCTCAGCGCGGTGGCGGCGGGGGTTCCGCACGGGCGCTGGTCGCAGTCCGCGGCCGACCGCTCCTGCCGCAACCTCGCCGCGCAGGTGGCCCGTTACGGAGACACGCTGGACCATCAGCTCTACCGGCCGGCCGGCTCGGACGACGACCTGACCGCGCTGCTGCGGACCGCGCTGCAGGGGGTGGCGCACTCCATGAGGCTGGTGACGCGCGGGGAGGGGCCGGGCGGCGAGCCGGACGACGCCGCGATCGGGGTGGCGCTCACCGGGCTGCTTTCGCGTCTGGGCGACAGCCGGCAGCGGGAGCACGTGGCCTTCGGGATCGGTGACGGCGCGCTGCTGGTGTTGCGCGACGGAGTCTGGACCAATGTGTTCACGCCCGGCGGGACAACGGCCGAGCGCGGGCTGCGGCTGCCCGGCGCCGCCCAGCAGGTGCGCTGCGCCCGTGTGACCACCCGTCCGGGTGACCTGCTGGCGCTGTGCAGTTCGTCCCTGGCGGAGTTGCTGGTGCGTCCCGAGGCGGGAGACTGGTTCGCCGCCCGTTGGGCGGGACGCCGGCCTTACCTCACGTCGTTCCTCTCCGAGGTGAACGTGCCGGTGCGGTCCCCCGGGGGCGACCGGACCGTCGTCTGTCTCTGGGACTTCGGTGACGCCCGGGAGACGCCCCCGGCGGAATCCTGACCCGCACGAGTCCCGCACGATCCCCGCACGAGTCCCGCCCGGTGCCGGCCGTACCCCTCCGGCACCGGGCGGGGAATCCCGGGGGCCCTCTCACTCACAGATGCGGGGCGGAGCCGGCTTCTTGCCGATCGTGATCGCGACCGTGGATCCCAGCGGCCGTGAGGTGCCCGCGCTGGGGTTCTGGCTCCGCACCACGCCGACGTTGTCGCAGTCCACGGCGGTGCTGACGGAGCCGAGCACGTACCCCGCCGCCGAGATGGCCTGGCTCGCCTGCGCCTGGGTGTCACCCCGCACGTCCGGGACGACGGTCACTCCGGTCACCGAAGCGGTGACGGAGGCCAGGTGCCGGTTGAATCCGGTGTCCGAGGACAGGTCGACCACGGTCACGTCCCAGGTGACGCTGCCGGTCGACCCGATGAACACGGACCTCGACCCGCCCCCGACCGGGAAGTCGGTGGTGCTCGGGTCGAATCCGGGCCCGCTGATCACGAGCGCGTCCTCGGCCCCGCAGGCGATGCCGTCGGCGCCCCACCGCACCACGGCGTTCTGTCCGTAGACCACGGGTGACGGCTCGACGGAGATCTGGCCCGTCGCGCTCACCGCGCACTGCAGGCCCGGGTCGTCGGCGTACGCGGGTGTCACGGCGAAGGCGGTCGCCAGGACGGCGGTCACCGTCAGCAGGACCGCTTGGGGCGAGCGCCTCAGCCATGCGGTGGCGGTCCGCAGCACGGACGCCCGGCCTGTGGGCCGTTCGCGGCCCGGCAGTGCTGGTTGTGCTTTCATCTGATCCGCCTCCAGAGTCTTCCGCTGGGTGCCGCTCCCGGCCGCGTGATCACCGCGGTCTCCTGTCGGCCTCGACCGGTGGACAGCCTTCTGCGGCGGCATCGCCCTGTCGCGTCGCAGTCCGTTGAGCGGACCGGAGCGGCCACGGTCGCCCCGGGGCACGTACTTCGGAACGGCCGGACGGCGCGACGGCCGCTCGGCGGGCCCCGTCCTGCGTCACCCACCCCGTCCGGGCGCTTCCCGACGCCACCCCCGACCAGCAAGATCGGCATTCCGGGCCGGAGTACTAGGCTGGCCGCCATGAGCGCACACTTTGACGTAGTGGTCCTGGGCGCCGGCCCGGGTGGATATGTCGCGGCGATCAGGGCCGCCCAGCTCGGGCTCAGCACGGCGGTCGTCGAGGAGAAGTACTGGGGCGGAGTGTGCCTCAACGTGGGGTGCATCCCGTCGAAGGCGCTGTTGCGCAACGCGGAGTTGGCCCACATCTTCACGCAGGAGGCCAAGACCTTCGGCATCCGGGTGAACGGGGAAGTGACCTTCGACTACGGGGAGGCCTTCACCCGCAGCCGCAAGGTGGCGGACGGGCGCGTGAAGGGCGTCCACTACCTGATGAAGAAGAACAAGATCACCCAGTACACGGGGCGCGGCACCTTCGCCGACGACCACACCCTGCGTGTCGCCCTCACCGACGGCGGCACGGAGACCCTCACCTTCGACAACTGCATCGTCGCCGCCGGCGCCACCACGAAGCTGCTGCCGAACACCTCACTCAGCGAGCGGGTGGTGACGTACGAGGAGCAGATCCTGTCCGACACCCTCCCGGAGAGCATCATCATCGCGGGCGCCGGTGCCATCGGCGTCGAGTTCGCCTACGTCCTGCACAACTACGGCGTCGAGGTCACCCTCGTCGAGTTCCTCGACCGTATCGTCCCGCTGGAGGACGAGGAGGTCTCCGCGGAGCTGACCCGCCGCTACAAGCGGCTCGGCATCAATGTGCTGACCTCCACCCGTGTCGAGGCGATCAACGACTCGGGCGACTCGGTCAAGGTGATGGTGACCACGGGCGGGCAGCGGCAGACGCTCCAGGCCGACAAGGTGATGCAGGCGATCGGCTTCCAGCCGCGCGTGCAGGGCTACGGCCTGGAGAACACCGGTGTGCGGCTCACCGACCGCGGGGCGATCGACATCGACGGACGGTGCCGCACGAGCGTCCCGCACATCTACGCCATCGGGGACGTGACGTCGAAGCTGATGCTCGCTCACGCGGCCGAGGCGATGGGCATCGTGGCGGCCGAGACCATCGCCGACGCGGAGACCATGGAACTCGACTACGTCATGATCCCGCGCGCGACCTACTGTCAGCCGCAGATCGCCAGCTTCGGGTGGACCGAGGCGCAGGCCCGCGAGAGGGGCTTCGACGTGCGGGTGGCGAAGTTCCCGTTCACCGCGAACGGCAAGTCGCACGGTCTGGGCGACACCGCGGGCTTCGTGAAGATCCTCAGCGACGCGCGGCACGGTGAACTCCTCGGCGCCCATCTGATCGGCCCCGAAGTCACCGAACTGCTACCGGAACTGACGCTCGCTCAGCAGTGGGATCTGACCGTCCATGAGGTCGCTCGCAACGTGCACGGGCACCCGACGCTCGGCGAGGCGGTCAAGGAGGCGATCCACGGGCTGGCGGGCCACATGATCAACATGTGAGTCGGGAGCGCCGCCGCACCCCCCGCCGTCCGCGCCGCCTGCGACGTACCGGGCGGGCGGGGTGAGGATTCGTCGACGTCGCCCGAGCGTTTCAAGGGTGTGTGAGGGGCCACCGGCCGGAGACACCGCGGAGACCGGCCGGCCCCTCCGCGGTCGCGAGGTGGACCGGCACCGGGAATCGAACGGATGCGCCCGGCGGGCGGGCGACGGCCCTGGCCGAAGCCCACGCTTCCGCCCACATGAAAGACGACGTTCGCATCTGGTGACCCCGCGATCATGCGGAGACAACGGAGAACCATGCGAAGCGACCCGGTCATGGGCCCGTTAGACTCGTCGGCAGCCTGTTACTCCCCCCGACAGGAAGTATCGGCGGTGCCCAACACACTGCAGGAAATGATCAAACGCAAGTTGGACCAGAACGGCTGGTCCTACAACGATGTTGCACGCCGTGGTGGCATCTCCCGTTCGACGGTCCACCATCTGGCCACCTCGGTGCGACTGGCGCAGTTGCCGCAGCAGACGACTCTGGAAGGCCTGGCCAAGGGGCTGGGTATCCCCGTGGCCCCGGTGCAGCGGGCTGCCGCCGAGGCCGCGGGCGTCAACCTGTACTTCGAGAACGCGCCCGAGACCACGGATCCGGAAGTGGAAATCCTGATCGCGAGCGTGCACAAGCTGACTCCGAAGGACCGTCGGCATGTGGCGGTGCTCATAGAATCGTTGCTCCAGGAGGAGCAGCCGGAAGAGGACGGGCGCGCGGGCGACCCGGACGGTTGACGGCGAGCAGTCGGCAGGACCTGAGGGCTGTCCCGTGATCCCCGGCGGGCGCACGACGACAGCCCCGGCACCTCGCCGCGTTGCCGGGGTCGCCCGGACACACCCGGTACGAGGACGCCCCTCCGCCTTCGCGACGCACCGCGTCCGACGCGACGCTCCGATCCACCGGGGATCACGGGACAGCCCTCAGCCGAAACGTGGCCTTCCCGCCGCGGTGATCCACGTGATGATGCTCTGCACCGTGATGTAGTCGAGTTCGGCGACGTCAAAGACCGCCTGTACGTCACCGACCTCCAGCGCGACGCCGGCTGCGTCGAGAGCACCGTACAGAAGCATGCGGTGCGCCTGTCTGCCGGGGAGGCCGGTGGCCGTGCGGGGAACGGCTTCACCGGCGAGGGGCGGGGTGGGCTCCATGCGTCCGTGCCGTTTCTAGGAGGGAGGGTTCCTTCCGAGAGCGTATTCCAGGTGGACCAGGCCGCCCAGGATTTCCGACAACTCGGTGCGTAGCGGGGCGAAAGCGGGCTGGGTCCCCGGTGCCGCGAGCGCATGAGGGGTGTTCTCCCGGAATTCCTCGACCACCGCGTGGTCGTGACAGTGACCGCGGGCCGCGGGATCGGAGGCACGACTCGTCTGCTTGTCCCGGTCTGCGAAGGCGCGTGTGAGAAACCCGCCCCGTACCGCGCCGGGCGACTCCGCGGCCGCCGAATTCTGGGTGGGAGAACCCTTCAGCGGGTGCTGATCGGGTTCGGGGCCCGCGGCGGCTTGGCCGCCCCCGTCGAGCAGGTGACGGTACCTCGCGTCGAGGGCCGGCATGGCGGAGAGGGGGCCCTCACGCGTGTGGCGGGCGAGGACGCCGGTGGTCCGACAGTCGCTCGGCACGGCGTGCCGCGCAAGGCCGGTCCGCTCGTGGACGCCCCCCGGCCTGCCACGGATACCCGCCTGGTGCATGAGGAGTTCGACCGTCCCGTGACTGACACGGATGCCGAAGCGGTGCTCCAGCACCTGCCGGATGCGACGGTATCCGAAGGCCGACCCGGACTCTCTGTGGATGTCGAGGATCAGTCGGGTCAGCCACACGTGTCGAAGTCGCCTCGCCGACGCGGGACGTTCACGCCAAGCATAGAAACCGGACTCCGACACATTGAGGAGACCGGCGACCCTGCGGGCCGGAAATCCCTGCGCCGCCATACGGGCGATCACCTCGTAACGCCTTTTGGGGGCATCACTTCACTCAGGGCGTCGATGGTTCTTCGGCACAGAAGGACTTCTTCCTCCAGTTCCTGAATTCGCGTACGGGCCCGGGCCAGGCCGGACGGGATGGTCCCCGAACGCCGCCAGCGGTAGACGGTCGTGGGGGGAACGCCCAGTTGCCGTGCTACCTCTCCTGCCGCGTGCCCCTCGGAGAGGAGCTCCAGGGCCCTGGTACGCAGCGTGGCGGGATGTGGGCTGTTCACGGTTTCAGGCCCTCCAGGTCGGACGATGTCGTCGCGGCTTCCCGGGCGGCGGGAGCGCCGCCCGGACAACAGCCCGGGACTGCGGCGGGAGTTCGCGGCCCCGGGCGTCCGAGATGGACTAGCGGACGTGGCGATGCATCGTCACCGTGGGGTCGAAATCGGCCAAGGGGTCGCTGCCGCCGCCCCGGGGAGCACGTGCCGCCTCCCGGTCGAGGACGGCCTTGACCTCGTGGGCGAGATCGTCGGCGTACTGCCGGATCCGGGTGACAGACAGGTTCGACGATTGCAGCGCCGCGGCACGGCGGTCGAGACGGGCGAGTGCACTGCGGGCCTGTCCGCTCAGTGTGAAGGCCCGGGGAGTGGCGACCACGAACTGGTAGGAGCCGGCGAACGTCTCACAGCCGGCGCAGTGTTCGTTGAGCGCGCGGCTGATGTTGGTGGTGTTGACAAGGCGAGCGTTGCGACCGGAGGTGGTGACGATCTGGAAGGACAGTGCGATCGAGCGGCACGGGGCGTGCGGAGAGCACCCGACCGATTCCGCCGTGGCACGGTTGTTGGCCGTCACAGCGACGGACGGACCGAACTCGTGGACCCTGAAACTCTCTTCGAACTGACGCACATGGGTACGGTCGGCACGGCTGTGTGCCAGATCCACGGCGGTCGCGACGTCATGGGAGATGCCGAATCCGGTGGCGGCCGACGCCGTACTGGTGGTCATGGCGATGCCTGCGCCGGCGGCCATGCTGATGCTCACGGCCGTCTTCGCGACGGTACTGCTGCGCGGCTTGCGGTGATTCATTTACCTCTCCTGGGATGGTGCGGTGGCCTGGGTCAGGACGGGTTGGGGCTCGACAACGTGGGTGCGGGGGTGGACGGGGAGGCGGTCACGGAGGGCGGTGCGGAGGACGGGGACGCCGAGGCCGTCGCACTGCCCGAGGGCGTGGCCGTGGAGGTGGCGCCCGATGGTGTGACATGGGCGGAGGAGGAGGGCGGAAGCGTGGTGCGGGCGGCGGGCGGCGGCGCTGTCGCGGGGTGGGCGGTGGGCGACGGCGGCGTCACCACGGCGTGGGGACTGCGGTCGGGAACGACGGTGCCGGGGCGCCTGGTCGGTTGCGGGCCGAGGGACGGCGCGGCGGGCGGACTGCTGGCAGGAAGCTGTGCGGGGCTGCTTTCCGTGGCCCCGGTCCGTGGGACTCCCGGCTGCAGAAGAGGCGCCACCGGAGCTGAGCGGGGTAGCGGCTCGGGTGTCATGCCCTGCCACCAGGCGGCGGCGAGAGCGCAGGTCCCGACGCAGCTCGCGGCCCCCAGGGCGAGCCGCAGCGCGGGCTTGCCCCGGGTCGTGTGGCGGGCCGCCCGGACCAGTCGTGCCAGCACCCTGCCGATGAGGTAGGCGCCGCCGGCCATCGGGCATGCGAGCATCAGGGCACCGATGACGCCGACGGTGCCCGCGGCCGGATGTCCCGCGCCGAAAGCCTCGACGGTTCCGAGCAACTGGTCGACGAGGCTGCGGAAAGCGGTCGTGACCAGTCGCGGGAGATTCCACAGTGCGTAGGCGGCCTCGGCGATCAGCAGCGGAATCATCGTCAGCACCCAGGTGGCGATGATGGTGCGCGCGGAGCGTTTGAGTCCCACCGTCTCGGCGTGCGCGCGTCCCGGGAGCAGGCTCCGCAGGATCGGCTTGACCTTGCCGTACAGGTCGGGGACACCGGCCAGGTCCCCGAGGATGTAGTAGCCGTCGAGCCGCAGGGCCGGCATCAGCTGTTCCAGGATCTCGAAGTGTGCGAGGTAGACGGAGGCCAGGAAGAATGCCTGGCCGGTGAGCAGATAGCAGGCGGCGAGAGCCAGCATGAAGACGGCGTTGAAGTAGACGCCGCCCAGGCCGGTGCGCAGCCGCCCTCCCCTGTTGATGCGGTAGACGTCGGTGACGTCGGTGTACAGGGCCGGCCAGATCAGGTAGATGCCGCATCCGATCTTCCCCGGGACGGCACCGCTGTACCTGCAGGCGGAGGCGTGACCGAATTCGTGGAAGAGGAGCGAGGCGACGGTGAGCAGGAACACCGCGAGCATCCACACCGGTTGCTCCAGCACCTGCAACAGGGGTGTCATGGCGCCGTGGATCGCGAAGAGCCAGATGTCGACGGCCGCGGTCCCGGCGAGGGCCAGCGCCACGACCGGCGGCCGGTGCAGCCAGCTCAGCGCCGAGGCGATACGGGCCACCCGTGCCTCGTGGAAGATCACCCGGTGACCGCGCAGGGACAGCAGGAGATCGGACGTGGGCGCGTCGTCGCAGTCCTGGGCGAGCTCCCCCAGGAGGACAGTGACTCCGAGTGGGGTGAGTTTTTTGTTGATGAGGTACGCGATGTTCTCCGGGGTGACCTCCGCGCCGAACCGGCCGCAGACACGGTGGGAGATGGTTTCCGTGTCGCGGGTGCCGTCGATGGAACTGACGACGAGGTAGAGCAGGCGGGAGAGCAGGAGCACCTGGCCGTCGCCTCGGCGGACGACGTATCTGCGGTCGGTGAATCCGGAGCCCTGGTATTCGCCGAGGGTCTGCAGGCCGTGGGTGAGATGGGGAACACGTGGGTCGCGCACCGACGTGGGGATGCCGGCCGTCCTGACCTGTGTCGTGGCGGTCGACGAGTCCGGCGGCCATGCGGTCCCGGTGGCTGTGGCGGGCGGGGCATCGCCGGGGACCGAGCGGAATTCCTTCCGGCCGTGCGGGATGCTGTGTTCTGCGGGCGGCGTCATCGTCTTCTCCACGGCGCGACTGGCGCTTGGGCGCGTACCTGGCTTTTGTCGGCCCCTCCTGGGGCCTGGGAGAGGCGGCCAAGAGCCTCGGCACCGAACGTCCGATCGCTGCTCCGACGTCGGCGGTGACTCGCGCGGCACTGCGGGGCGGGTGGAAGATGCCCGCCCCGCAGCTTCAGCGCCCTACTGGTGGACGCTGATGGCCTGCGAAGCCTGGGACTGCGCGACGGCGAGCGGCGAGAACTGGTTCACCGCCGCGGACTCGTTGTGGGCGTCCAGGTTGGCCACCTTCTTCGAGATGGACGTCATCCTGGTGAGGTTGAACGAGAACCGTGCCAGAGCCTCGCGTCCGGGCAGCAGTTCGGCGGTCTCGGCCTCAAGCTGGCTGATGTTCATTGGATACCCTTCATAGGTGTTGGTGATTGCGGCACAGAAGGCGGCCGTCGACTCGTGAGTCACCCCTGCGGGTCGATTCCCCGCGGGTCACATCGACGAGTCCGACCGGCCGGCAGCTCGCCGGTTCGCTCCGGTGCCTGGGTTCGCACTGGTTGCCTGTCCTCTGTGGCCGAGGCGTGGGGCGCCCCGGCCACAGGGGCTCTGAACAGCGGATGTAAGAAACGGAACACGTAGGCGTACGTCAACTCCGCCGTCCAGAGCCTCCGGACGTTCTGTCCGGAGAACCTGGACGGTAGTGGAAAGGGAACGCCTTACGCAAACCCTCCATATCCGACATGCGTTCAAAGTCGCGTGTCTGTTCAGGCCACGAGGCGGCGACACCGCGGCACGACCGACGAAACGCCTGGTCGAAGCGACGGTCACCCCGAATCCTCGTCACCCAGGCGTCTCTGACGGAACATCAGGTCCCCGGCCGACCCCCGGCTCGACGGAGACTCGGACCGTCCCCGAGGATCCGGCCGGCCGGCCACGGACGCCGGCCGAACCGCGTGCGCGCCACAACAGCCACCGACCGGCCGGGGCCACACCTGCTGCCGACCCTCCGGCATCGCACACCCCCGGCACACCCCCGCGCGCCGACGCAGGGACGACGTGCTCCGTCCTGACACGCCGACGATGCGAGCCATCCGGCCCGAAGCGGTCCCTGAACCCTCCACCATCGGCCCGCGCACTCGACGGAAGGCGGGGCGAAAAGACCCGGTGATTCACAGCGGCACCATCCGCCCACCTCACATTTTTCCATTACCGCACTCCACGGAACACGGGGCATGAACAAGGAGCAGTACGGCCCCGGCAGGCACTTCATTTCCATTCCAGTGACAGCGGATCGATGTATCCGCCCGAGCGCCACAAGAGAGACGCGATCTCCGCTGTTGCAGGCATTCACGCCCTTGACCTGCCATTCACCGCATCGCGTCGGAACCGACCACGACCGGCCGGATTCAGCCCCTACGTGACGATTGCGAAATGTGAGGTACCGTCAGATCGAGCAGCGGGACAAAAGGTCCTGGTGTCCGAAAGGAGACTAAGTGAAGAGTATTGCCAAAGGAGTGTCGAGCGCGCTCCTGGCAGTCGGCGTCGTAATGGCGCCGCTGGCCGTGCAGGCGTCCGCCGCACCGCTTCTCGGCGCCGCCACCACAACGGCGGCAGCCGCGGGGAGCAACCCGTCGTCCGTGCGGGACCACGCGCCCCGCGAGTACCGCGGCGACGGCGATCCGCGGGGACACCGCGGCTTCGACCGGGACGACCACCGGCGCCATCGCGGCAACTGGCTCGGCGACCAGTGGCGTTACCGCGGCGACTGGCGGGACGACCAGTGGCGTTACCGCGGCGACTGGCGGGACGACGACCGCGGTCGTTCCTGCCGTCGGCACTACGACCAGGACCGCTACACCTACCGGTACTGGTACGACCGCCACCACCACACCCGGGAGTGCTACCTGTACGAGCGCCTCTGACCGGACCACGCTGCCGCCGCCCGTCGTCATGGAGACTACGGGCGGCGCCGCTCCAGGGGAAAGAGAAAGCCCGTCATGAAGGAATGACGGGCGTTTTTCGGTGCCTCCCCGGAAGTCACCGGAACCTGTAGACCGCGAGGATGCCGCTTTCCGCGACCACATAGGAATCGGGGCGCCGTGTACTGAAGGTGAGCATGGCACTCCACAAGCACTGCAATTCCGTCGTGTTCAGAACGACATTCGCCGCCTTGAGTACGTCGGCCCAGCCTGGATCCAACGTCGCCAGACGCGATTCTCCGGGAAGTAAGATCACCGGTTCTCCGATGCTGCCGCGCACAACAGCAGTCACCGAAGTTCCCTGCACGAACAGCACTTGAACCGCCTCTCGCCGGAGCGGAATTCGTGACCGGCCATTACTCGGTAGCGCACGAGGATATCTTCCCCATCCCGCATTTTCGACATGTCCGACCAACAGCCAAGAGGGAACACACGGTCGACATGGGAAGCACGCGGGTCCGGGCCACCGTTCGAGACCGTACGGCGCCGACGGCGTCAGGGAGACCCTTCAGCCCGTCGCGCATGAGCATCAGAACCGCTTCAGCAGTCCGCCCCCACCGGTCAGTCGCGGGCATTCGTTCCGTGCCAGGTCGACCGGCATCGCGACCACTCGGTCGTCCGACGTAGGCGTACCGACCGGCTCGGTCATGACCTCCCGCTCGGTCATCATCTCGCCCGCCCGGCAACTCCATGGTCGGCGGACCGGCCGTTCACGAGACACTCCCGCACGCCGCGTTGCCCGGAAAGGTGACTCGGCGACCTCGCGCCTGAACACTCCCGAGGTCGCCTGCCCAGCAAGATCCGCGTCACCCGCGACGCCGTCGTCCGTCCACCCGGACCCTGCTCAGTCGGCGGAACGTCACCGCGCGCCCTGGCCGGTGAGGTTGTGCGCGTCGAGCACGGCTCCGCCTGCCGCGTGACCGCCGCGAACTTGCGGGCCGTGTCGCCCGTGGGGTTGCCGTGTGTTCACCCGGTGGGCGTGAGCGGGCCGTTGGAGGTGATGACCGCTGGGAAGGGGTAGTGGGGGCCGTCGCTGCCGTGGAGAGTCAGGAGCGGGGTTTCGTCTTCCTGGCGGTGACCCAGGTAGTGCCATGTCTGCCCGTGCCGGTCGCTGTGGTCGACGGCCAGGTCGTAGCAGCGGCCGCCGAGGCAGTAGGGGGTGTCGGCGGCTTGGACGGCTTGCTCAAGCAGGTGAGGGACGCGGTGTGCGGTGAGGTGGATGTCGACTTCGTCGATCCGTCCGATGGCGATCTGAGCCTGTCCGCAGCGTGGGGTGGAGGCGTCCAGTGGTACGCCGATCGCGGTGAGCCAGTACTCCCAGTCGTGGAGAGTGACGGCACGGATGTGGATGGTGACGCGTTCGTCGTCCGAGGCGACGTGCGTGAGCTCGAGGCGATGGGCGTTCGCGGCTCTGAGTCTGTCCGCCGTGGCGGCCGTCCGGTGGGCGTTCTCCCAGCGGTCAGCGTGTTCGTGGGGTGCCGTCGCGCTGCTGGTGCCGTTCCGTGAGTCCGTGGACGGCTGCTCGTCGGGGGACGGTTGGGGGGTGCCGTCCGACGCCTCGCGCGGGGGAGCGGTGCCGGTGGTGACGGACATGAGGCGGCCGGCGCGAGGCAGGACCCTCGTGCCCCGGAGCACGGGGGCGGGCGAGCGATCGATCCAAGCCGCGTCGGTGGCAGGCGTGTCGGCGGCGTCGGTGGGGGCTCGGCGTGGCGCGGGTGGGCGTGGCTGTTCTTCGAGAAGGCCGGTGAGTGCCTGGTCCGGCGTGGGGGGGAAGGATGGAGAAGGCTGGGCTGTGGAGGCACGGACGAAGGCGGGGTGTCTCTGGTGTTGCTGTCTGAGGGATTGGAGGGTTTGGGCACCGCCGGTTTCCACAAGGCGGCCCTGGGCGTCGAGTTCGGCGATGAAGGTGTGGGCCAGCCGGCCGAGGCGTTCGGCCAGTTCCTGTTCGATGTCGGTGTGGTTGTCGGGGCTGGTGGTCATGCTGCGGCTCCCGTGCAGGCTTTGCGCAACGAGTTCAGCGCGCGCCATTGGAGGGTTTTGACGGCTCCGGTGGTGGTGCCCATGGTGCGGGCGGTTTCGAGGATGGACATCTCCCCCAGGAAGCGAAGCCGGATGACGGCTTGCTGGCGTGGCGTGATACCCGAGAGGACGTCGTGGAGGTCGGCGACGTCCAGCGTGGACAGGACCGTTTCCTCTGCGGTGTTGACGGGAGTTGTCCACACGTCGCCGATGGGAGAGATCTGGTCGACGAAGGTGAGACGTCGGGTCGCGGCGACTCTGAAATGGTCGGCGACCACGTTGCGGGCGATGGTGCACAGCCAGGCGCGGATGGGCGTCCCGGTCCACCGGAAGGTGGAGATGTTGTCCCATGCTTTGACGAAGACGTCCGCGGTGAGGTCTTCGGCCAGTGCGGCGTTGGATGTGACGCGCTGTCTGATGAACGCGGCGATCACCTCGCGGTGCAGCCGGTACAGCTCGCCGAACGCGTCAGGGTCGCGGTGCCGTGCACGGGTGATCAGCGTCGGTTCCCCCGGAACCGGAACTTTGCTGGTGCGGGGGCCGGTTACGCCATGTGTCTCCGTAATCAATGGTCTGCTCCCGGATCGTGGAGTGGGTGGATGGTGGTGGCCTCGAGGTGGGCGGTGGCTGCCCGGGCCAGTCGGACGGGGGTGGACCGCATGGTGCGCGGATCGTCGTACACGAGGGTGTCGAGGCGGACTCCGTAGGCGTCGCGCAGGGTCCAGAGCGTGGCCAGGCTTGGTTGTTTCGTGCCGGCCGCGAGCCGGTGAAGCGTCGATCTGCTGATGCCGGTACGCTGCGCCACGTCGATGACGCTTTCGTCGCCGAACTCCCTGGCCTTTACCAGGAGCTTGGCCATGTGGAGGCGGAGCATGGTCAGGGAACCCCCTCAGGGACGTGCGCGCATGTGGCTAACCCACACGCACGCAACATATGCAAGTTCCCAGACGAGAGTGACGCAAGGGCATTTTGATTCGCACACAAAGGCGAGATCAACGGGATGGCCTGCGGGAATATCGATCTAGGCTTTGACCTGCAAAGGTGCACGCGTGCAACCGGCATGCCGTGACATGCATGCGCGCTACCCTCCAAACATGCGGAGCATGGAAGATCCCACCTACGGGAGTCGGGCTACACCTCCCCCTCCGAGTCTGTCCGGGCGGCAGGCGCAGGCACGGCGGGCCGGCGCGTATCTCACGGCGGTTGCGACCGAGGCCGGCTACGACGTACGCCCGCGGCAGGGCGGCCGGGCGCAGTTGGCGGCCCTGACCGGTCTGAGCCTCACCACCATCAGCCGGACGCTGGACGGAAAGACTCTCCCACTGCCGTCACAGCTGATGATGTGGGCGACGGTCCTCAATCTCGATCACCGCAGAATGCTGGTGGAGACCGGTCACATTCCCGAGCAGAGAGGGACCCAGGACGTGAGCCGTGAGGCGGCCTCGGAGCCGCTCTCCCCCGACGAGGCCATGGACATGTGGGGGATCACGGATCCGATCATCCGCAAGACACTGAGCGGGAGCATCGTCCAGGCGATCCGGCTCCAGGAGGAACTCGATTCGGCCGACGGCCTGCGGGCCGTCGTCGGAGGTGGGTGACGACACGGCGTGGGCGCGGGGCCGTTGCCTGTGACGCTGGTTGAAGCGACCGTCCCGAGAACGGCGCTCGCCGGGGTGGGACAGGTGTGGCCCGGCGGAGTGGGGCGGCGTACCGCTTGCCGTGTCGCGGCCTGCCCCACGCCCGCGGCCCCGCGATGGACGGCCTCTCATTGCGGTGGCGCGCAGTGGTTCGGCCTCGGTGAACTCGTCAACCGCCCGCCATGAAGCTGAGCGTGGCCGCCGTGGTCTCCGACGACGCTGCTGGAGACGGGGATTGCCGCTGCCCGCGGCGACGGCAACCCCTTGTGCGCTGCGGGCGTCGGCGACATCGGTGGTCGAGCAGTCGCTGAAGAGAGTGCGAGGGCGGGGAGCGGTCAGAACACGCCGGGGCGGACGGGGTGATGCCCGCGACGACCCCCAGCGGGCCTCGACGGATGTGAACGCCGGTGGCACGTAACGGCGTTGTCGGTGAACTCGCCCTTCAGCGGGCGCGGGGTACCGGCGGCGACGGGACGTCCGAGGCGGAGGAACGCGCCGGGGAGAGCCGTGCTGGTGGCGCGGACCGGCGAAGCAGTCAGGAAGAGCCGGCGCGGGACACGTCGAAGGCTCCCACCTCTGCATCCGTGAGCAGCTGCTCCTGATCACCGGGGCCGGGCAAGCACCGCCCGTCCACCGGTGGTCCGCCAGTCCTGTCGGTCATTCGCCGGTCAGTACCGCGGGGATGTTGACCTGGAGGTGGATGAAGTCATACATGCTGTAGTGACGGTATTCCTCCATCGCGAGCGCCTCGCGGGCCTGTTCGACCGACAGCCCCTTTTCCCTGGCTTCGCGTGCCAGGCCGTTCAGCTTCTCGATGTAGCCGACCGAGTGCAGGATGTCGGCGCGCCCCATGGTGCGGCCGTGTCCCGGCACGATCAGGGTGTTCTCGTCGAGGATGTCGTAGAGACGCCGGTAAGTGGCGAGCGCCTCTTCGGCCCGTCCCTCCAGGAGCCACGGGAAGGCCGGGGGCGGTGCCTGGAGCATGTTCCCGACGAAGACGACGTCGTCTTCGCGGACGCGGACGATCAGGTCGCCGTCCGTCTGGGCGAAGCCGATGTGATCGATGTCCACGTGCTTCCCTCCCAGGTCGAGGGAGGTCGCTCCGGTGACGGTGACGTCTGCCGAGCGCGCTACCGCCTCTTCGATGCCGGCGTTCGCGCCGAGCAGTCCGATCATGAAAGAGCGGTCCTGCTCGAAGCGGGTGTCCAACACACGCTTGGTCGCCTCGTGCTGGAGGACAACGGTCTGCGAAGGGAACGCGAAATTCCCGAAGCAGTGGTCTCCGTGGAAACTGGTGTTCACCAGGAACCGGATGGGCAGCGGGGTCACCTTGCGGACCTCGCCGATGACCTGGGACGCGAGTCGGCCGTTGCTCAGCGACTCGACCACCAGCACTCCAGAAGCACCGACGACGAAGCCGGCGTTGGTCGCCGTGTGGTCGGTTTCGTCGACGTCCGTCGACATCACCGCGTACACGCCGTCGGCGAGTTGCCGCGTGCGCATCTGGACTTCGGAGAGTTCGAAGGGCCTGTTCTTCTGCTGCATCTTTCTCTCTCCTCTGGTGCCCCGCGGTACGCCTGGTGGCCGGCGTCGATCCGCCACGCGACGCGGGAGTGCCGCACCGAGCGGTCCGCGACCTGGTTCGGGTCTCCGTTGTGCGCGGGCGAGAGCTCGGGTACGAGCAAGTGGGGGGCGGCTACTGTCAGGCTCTGGGGATGGACGGTGGGGTCCCGGGCCAGGGCCGCCCCGGCGGGCGGCCGTGGGCCCGCGGTGGTGATCCGGGGGCTCAGGAGTGGGTGCGGGGCTTGACCAGCGGCCACTCGTTGTCGGTGTCGGCGACATTGTTGAGGTAGTTCGTCAGGATGTTGAGGGCGAGATTACCCACGATCTCGATGATTTCGCCGTCAGTGACACCTGCGGTACGGGCGTCGGCCAGAACCGTCCGGTCGACCTTCCCGTGGCCGCGAATGATCGCGTCGGACAAGGCCAGCAGGGCCGCGGCGCGAGGGTCGGCCGACTTGGCGTCGCGCGCCGCTTCGAGTTCGGTGGCCTCGACCTTGGCGACCTTGGCCGCCACGTAGGTGTGGGCCGACAGGCAGTACTCACAGCTGTTGAACTCCGCTGTCGCGATGGCCAGCCGCTCGCGGATCGCCGGCGCCAGCACTCCGTCGGACAGGGCACCGGACAGGGCCAGCCAGCCCTTGAGAAGAGCAGGGCTGCCCGCCATGACCTTGACCAGGTTCGGCACGGCTCCCATGTTCTTCTTCACCTCTGCGAGCAGCTCCGCCACCTCGCCGGTGGCACCTGTGGGTTCGATCTGCGGAAGCGTAGACATGAGGATTCCTCTCTCGCAACGAAAGACTAATGGTTGTCGACTGCCTCAACCATTAGAAATGGTGTCACGCCCTTCGCCGTGCGTCAAACGGGAAAGTAGATTCTTTGCCATTAGGTACCGGCTCGCCGGGCGTGTGAAGCCGTCAGCGTGAGCCGTGTGCGGCCGGCACCGGGGCGTCGGCGTGGGCCGTGCGCGGCCCGGACCTGGGCGTCAGCGACGGCCGCGCGCCGCCGGTTCGGCTTCGGGCGCACCACTCCGCACCGCGTTGCCGGACTCGGGAACCCGCACCGTCACCTCGTGGCCATTTCTTGCGCACGGCCGCGGAACGGCGACTGGCGACCGGGTGCCGCATGGGCCGCCACCAGCAACGCGGCGAACCGTCCGAAGCCCCCGAGGACCCTGACAGTGGACCGGGAAGACACCTGCGGCGCACCCGCCGACCGGGCCGAATCAGTCGAGGCTCCGGCCCGCGGCGCTCTCGAATCCAGTCGCGCCGCTCCCACCGGATCGACGCCTCAAGGAGAAACACCGCCCGAGCCCACCGTCCGGCTGACCGACCGACGGTCCGACCGACTGACCGGCTCGACCTCACTGGCGGAGGCGTCGGCTTCGGGGCGACCGGGGTTCCGGGAAGCTCGCGGTGACACGCATACGTCGGCTACCGGCGAGCGGAGTCGGGCGGGGCAGGCTCCTGATGCGCCCCGCCAGGGGCCGACTCAGGGACGAGGGAGTTCCGTGGGCCCGGCCCGGGAACCTCGGCGAGCGCGGGCCGTCGATCAACCCTCGGCCCTGAACAGTCGCAGCGGAGGAGGCTGAAGAGAACAGCGATCCCGGGGAGGCGGCTTCGCGTCTCGAGAACCACCGCGCCGCCCCGAGCGCGACGCGAAGCGACCTCGCGCGCAGTCACCGAGCGCCAGGCCGGACGCGTAGCGCCCCCTACTTCTGTTGCGCTTCCTGGTGGCGCCGGTAATGCCGGGCGACACGCACCCTGTTGCCGCAGGCCGGAGAGCACCATTCCCGTCGTGCGTGGTTCTTGACGAAGAAGAGCGCGCAGTTCGGCGCGAGACACGGACGCAGACGGGCGCAGTCGGGTCCCGCGAAGAGTTCCACGGCCTGGTGGGCGATGAGCCGCAAGGCGCACTCGGCAGCCGTCCCGGAGCCCCGGAAGACACCCGCCGGTCGCCCGTCGACAGGCCAGACCAACTCCGTCCACGCTCGGGCCGAGGCATTCAGCGTGGCGATCGCCTCCGGCCGCGTCAGCCCAGGAGTGGTGTCCGGCGGGCGCGGATCCTCGGTCACCTCCGCCGCCAGCCTGCGCAGCGCGTCACGCAACGCCCGAAGATCCCCGGCGACTGGACGAACCGTGTCTTCGTCCAGCTGCTCGACCTTGATCGCGGCATCGGCTCCGAGGCGGCCGGCGATCGCGCGCAGCCAGGCCGTGGCGGCAACGTCACTGTCGAGAGCCTCCTGGACACGGCCGCGCTCGACGAAGACGGCGTTCATCAGCTCGACCGGCAGCGGCTCCCACAGCAGCGTGGCGCCGGTGGCCACCTTTTCGGCCATGATGGCTCCCACCCACCTCTCCTAATGGAAAAGTCCGCACGTATCCGTAAGTGAAGTCTACGTCAGAAGCCCAGACGTCCTACGGCCGACTCAAGCATCGGCCAAGGGGCGACGGCCGGACTCAGGTGGCCGGGACGGATCACGACTGCCGCTCCAGGAGGCGCGCCTCGCGGCGCAGGTCCGCGCGGGCCGCCGTCCCGCCCGGCCGCGACCAGAACGGATGCCGCCACAGGAGGGCCGACAGCCGCAGCAGGCGGCGCCGGTGCGCGGCGTACGTCACAGGGCAGGGTGCGGCGAGGGCGTCGTACGTGCGGTTCCAGTCGACCTGGAACCGGACCAGGTCACGAGGGAAGGGTGTCTGCTCCATTTCCCTA
The DNA here is from genome assembly GCF_009498275.1 of Streptomyces fagopyri. Taxonomy (NCBI): domain Bacteria; kingdom Bacillati; phylum Actinomycetota; class Actinomycetes; order Kitasatosporales; family Streptomycetaceae; genus Streptomyces; species Streptomyces fagopyri. The sequence goes on from NZ_CP045643.1 coordinate 1,406,297, forward strand.
TTAGCTCACGTGTTCGATTTCGTATTCAAGTCGACGCCCCTGGGCGTCATCGAGGTGGACTGCCACAGTCTGTTCAGCGAGGACGGCCGTCAGCTGCTGCCCTGGTTCATGGCTCCGCCCGGTACCGCCGGTGCCACCCGGCTCGAACCGCTCCGCGTCATCGGCACGCAGGGCAAGACGGCGACCGAGAACACCTCCCGCGCCGAAGGCGGCGTCCACACGGGCCGAGCGTGGGTGGCCGGGTCCTGAACCGTCCGTGCGCCGGGTCCCCGCCTCTCGTGGCCGGCCCGGCAGTGCCCGAACAACGGGTGACGAGTCGCTCGACGTCCGTCCCGGGAAACGGAAGCCGGCGCCACCGGTCCATGCGCTGGTACCGGCGTCCGGCCGTGCGACCCACGCCGGGACGGTCCCGCAACCGGCCGAGGGCCCGGCAGTGCCCGAAGACCGAGCGTGAAAGCCGTGTCCGGTGACAAGGTACAGGCGTGATCAACCAGACGATCAACGATCAACGGAGACCTCTCATGCGCGGAACGGCACTCATACTCTGCGGAGTTGGAGCCCTGCTCGCGACGAGCTCGCTCACGGCCTGTTCGACAGGGCATGACGGCAGCAAGGCCGATGCCGGGAGCAGCCTCGCCACCCCTGCCACGCGAAGCGGCGCGCCCCGCACCACGCCCTCGGAGACGAGTCCGACCCCGACGGCGGCCGACGCGACCACAGGGACCCCGGTGACGGAAGTCAGGGATTCCTTCGCCGTGCTCCAGGCGACCTACAACGACGGCTGCGACACCCCGGGCAACTGCGCGTACTTCCTCGACCGCGTCGCCGGCAACCTCGACGACCTCTACGACTCCATGAAGGCCAGCCCGAAGGGCCCCTCCCACTTCAGCGACCCGATCACGTGGATCGCGCGCATGCGGACCACTCTGCACGGCGACCATTCCTACACCAACCTCAAGCAGCACAAGTCCCTGCTGACCGGCACCCGGGACAAGGTCAACACGTGGATGCAGTCGCACCCCGACGACTACCGCTGAACGAGCGACCGGAGCGCCGGTCGGTCTCCCGGTTTCCTCGGCGGCCCGCCGCGTCCCCGGCCGACGGAGCGGGCCGACGCTCCCATGACGGCCCGGCCCCGGGGATGTTCCGGTGCGCGGCGGGAACAGCCGGACCGGTCGGTACTGTTGCACCGGCCAGGAGACCGGCGGCACGCGGGCAGGGAGCACAGGAAGCGACGGGCCGTCCCGATGTGATCCGGGGCCCTCGGCGCCGCGGTACGCCCGGTCGTCCGACATCCACTATCGAGGGGCGACCGCCCGTGCGCCCGCGCGGACTCGGACCGAGGCCTTTCACACAGGAGGACTGTTTCATGAACGACCGGCCCTTGACTCTCATGGCCGTACACGCCCACCCCGACGACGAGGCCACCGGAACAGGAGGGGTCCTCGCGCGGTACGCGGCGGAGGGCATTCGCACGGTCCTCGTGACATGCACCGACGGCGGTTGCGGTGACGGACCAGGGGGTGTCAAACCGGGCGATCCCGGACATGATCCGGCGGCCGTCGCCTTGATGCGACGTCAGGAACTCGAGGCCAGCTGCGAAGTCCTGAAGGTCGGTCATCTGGAGATGCTGGACTACGCCGACTCCGGGATGATGGGCTGGCCGGCCAACGAGGCCCCCGGCTCCTTCTGGCAGACACCCGTGGAGGAGGGCGCCGCCCGGCTCGCGGAACTCCTGCGTCGCTACCAGCCCGATGTGGTCGTCACCTACGACGAGAACGGCTTCTACGGCCACCCCGACCACATCCAGGCCCACCGCATCACGATGGCGGCGCTGGCGATGACCGCGCCGACACCGAAGGTGTACTGGACGACGGCGCCCCGCTCGATGATGCAGCGGTTCGGGGAGGCCATGCGTGAGTTCGGTGCGGACGAGCAGGAGCCGGATCCCGCCGAGGCCGCCGCGCTGGCCGAGATCGGACTCCCCGACGACGAGATCACCACCTGGGTGGACACCGGCGCGTTCGGCGGCCAGAAGTTCGACGCGCTGGCCGCGCACGCCAGCCAGGGCGAGAACATCTTCTTCCTCAAGATGGGCCAGGAGAAGTTCACCGACCTGATGGGCGTCGAGACCTTCGTACGTGTCCAGGACACCACCGGAGCGGCCGTGCCCGAGAACGACCTGTTCGCCGGACTGCGCTGATCCGGTCGCCCACCGGGGGCCGGAGCCCATGGTCCGTACGGCTCGATCGGACGTGCTCGCACCCCGGAGGCTTGTCCACGTGGCTGCTCCCCTCCGGCGGCCCTCGCTCGTCAAGGGCGGTCCTGCCCTGCCGCGCGGCCTGTACGACGACGCCGGTCCCCGCCCGGGCAGGCCCATCGAGCGGGCCGTGGCCGACGGCCCTGACGGCCCCGGCGCGGTGACCTGTGCGCCATCGAGAACCCGAGGCCGCCGTGTGCGAACGGACGTACCGGCATCGACCGTGTCGGCAGGGGGAACCCGGTACGCGCCGGACCGCCGGGCCCGGCGAGGATCCCCGGGGAGTCGCCGGAAGCCGGGGCCGGGGGTCGTGCGGCCGGATCGCTCAGGGCGCGATGCCGACTCCGTCGATCCTGCTCCACCGCTTCTCCTGCGCCGCCGTCATCGCGGGCCAGTGCCAGCCGCCCGGCCGCGCGCGGACCCTGGAGGCGTAGGAGGCCGGCTGGAAGTCCGGGTCGTAGAAGCAGCCCGTGACGTACGTCCGGTCGAACGCGGCGCACGAGGCCGCGATGGTCCGCGGTGTGGGTTTCCGGCCCGTCCGCACCCAACCGTCCAGCGCGGTGATCGAGTTGGCGTACTCGGCGTCGCTCAGCTCGCTGTGTTCGGACTCGTGGGTGAACGTCTGCACGAGACGGGAGTCCCGCCCCGCCCCCCGGAGGGTGGCCCGGTAGGCCGACTCGTGCTCCACGAACGCCGTCGGATCGTCGATCGCGTGCAGGGTGAGCACCGGGATCGCCACCTTGCCGGTGAGGTCGCTGTCGTACGAGAGGTCGCGCAGCGCGGTCGGATCGGCGGTGAACCGCTCGACACCGGCGTTGAGCGCCCTGTCGTCGTGCGAACCCGAGTACCGCACGCCCCGGTCGGTGAACGGATTGCGGCCGCCGAGCCGGTCGCGCACGATGTCCCGGAACGTGAAGACCGAGAACCGCAGATGCGACTCCAGGGTGCGCTCCGGGACACCGGTGACGGCCAGGATGTCGTCGAGGTTGCGCTGTTGGAGGGCGGTGCGCTCCTGCGGCGGCGAGGCGTTGCCCGTGCACTCCTGAAGCCGGGCGCGCAGCCCGGCCGCCGTCAGCGTGGAGTCCGCGCGCAGCCCCTGCCACAACGGGTACTGCGGCTCGGTCGGCCGGGGCAGGTTGCGGCAGTAGTACTGGTAGACCACCCGGAGGTCGACGCGGTAGTCGTAACCCCGGGACCCACCGCCGAGGACACCGCTGGTGAGCAGCGCCCCGTCGTACGGTCCGCCGCGGGTGCCGTACACCTCCGCGACCTTGGCGGCGACGTTCCCGCCCCAGGACTGACCGTGCACGTAGGTACGCCTGGGTTTGCCGAAGCCGGCGACGAAGACGCGGCGCACGTTCTCGGTGTCCTCGGCGGCCATGCGGGTGCCGTAGCCACCCCTGCGGTACGACGAACCCGCCCAGGCGTATCCCTGGTCCACCATCACCGACCAGCGGGCCAGGTCGTCGACGCTGCGCTGCGGGTCCGAGCCGGCACCGAGGTCGGGGCCACCGTGGGCGTGCACGACCAGTGAGCCGTTCCAGTGTTCGGGGACGGCGATCGCGTAGGCGGCGCCGTGGGCGTCCGTGCCGGTGTAGCAGGTGGCCCGGCCGTCGAGTCCGGCCGGGCAGGAGACGGCTGTCGGCGGCGGGGCGTCCGCGTGTGCGGGCGGGGCGGTGGTGACGGCGGCGGTGACGGCCGCCATCAGTGAGACAAGTGTTCCGGCACGCCGGCGGCGGCTCGTCCGGCGGGCGGGTGCGGGCGTTCTCGACCTGTCCAAGGGGCGGCTCCCTGTCGTCGTCGGCGCTTCTCCGCGCCGTCGGCGGCGATGCTAGGGAGCGCGACGGCACCAGAACCATGCTTCTGGCGTTGTGTTCATAGTGTTCGACGTGCGGAACACGACACCGGGCTCCGGGCGGAGGTGTCGTCGGTCGGCAGGCCGGCCTCTCGAGCTGCGGCCGACCCGGGACAATTCTCGCCATGACCGACGGGACGAACGACGCCGAGAGCCGCCTGGCCAGGATCGAGCGGCTCCTCGAGAGCCGGGAGCGCGAGGTCGCGCCTGCCTGGCGCCGGGTGACGCGTGGTGAGCCGCGCTGGGCGGTGACCGCGGTGATCCTGGTGGCGGTCGTCCTCCAGTTGTCGGTGCCGCACGGGCTCACCCTCCAGCCGTACTGGGTGCTGCCCGCCCTGGAGTCGGTGCTGCTGGCCGGCCTGATCGTGGCGAACCCCCGGCGGGTGGAACCCCGGAGCCGTTGGCTGCGGTGGCTCGGCCTGGCCCTGATCTCCGTGATCAGCCTGGCCAACGGCTGGGCGGCGGTCAGGCTGGTCGCGGGCCTGGTGAACGGCACCGAGGGCGAGGACGCGGGGCCGCTGCTGCTGACCGGCGGCGGGATCTGGCTCACGAACGTCATCGTGTTCGCCCTGTGGTACTGGGAGTGGGACCGCGGCGGTCCGATGGCTCGGGCCCGCGGTCATCACCAGTTCGCCGACTTCCTCTTCGTCCAGATGCAGAGCCCGGAGACCGCGCCGCCCGACTGGGAACCGGCGTTCCTGGACTACCTGTACCTGTCGTTCACCAACTCCACGGCCTTCAGCCCGACCGACGTGATGCCGCTCTCGCGCTGGGCCAAGATGCTGATGATGCTGCAGTCCTCCATCTCCTTGGTGACCGTGGTCCTGGTGGTCGCGCGGGCGGTCAACATCCTTCGGTGACAGGGGGGTCGGCCTCACGTTTCCGCTCCTCGCCAGTGCCCCGTCCGGCACCGGTGTCACCGATGTGACCGGATCTCCTGTTCGGCCCAGATGATTTTTCCCTGGGATGTGTACCGGGAGCCCCAGCGGTGGGCGAGTTGGGCCACGAGGAAGAGGCCGCGGCCGCCCTCGTCGGTGCTGCGGGCGTGCCGCAGCCTCGGGGCGGTGCTGCTGGCGTCGGAGACCTCACAGGTCAGGCGTGCGTCGCGGAGCAGCCGCAGCCGGATGGGCGGAGTGGCGTAGCGGATCGCGTTGGTGACCAGCTCGCTGACGATGAGTTCGGTCGTCATGGCCAGATCGGTGAGGCCCCAGGCTGTCATCTGGCGGGTCGCCCGGGCGCGGAGTTCTCCGACGGCGGCCGGGTCCAGGGGCACCTCCCACGAGACGACGTGGTCGGGGTCGAGGGTGTGGGTGCGGGCGAGGAGCAGGGCGATGTCGTCGGGCTGGGGCACCGGGACCAGTTCTCGCACCGCGGTCTCGCAGAGTGTCCCGAGGTCGGTGCCGGAGCGGGACAGCACCTGTCCGAGACGGGCCATGCCCCGGTCGATGTCCTGGTCGGAACCCTCGATGAGGCCGTCCGTGAAGAGGCCCAGCAGGCTGTTCTCGGCGATCTCGATCTCCGTGGCCTCGAACGCCATCCCGCCGAGCCCCAGCGGAGGTCCGGCGGGAAGCTCAGGGAAACGGACCTGACCGTCGGGGGAGACGACGACCGGGGGCGGGTGACCGGCTCGTGCCATGCTGCACCGCCTCGTCACCGGATCGTAGACGGCGTACAGGCAGGTGGCTCCGAGAAAGGTCGTGACGGCCCGGTGCTCTGCCCCCTCGCCCGTGCCCTCGTCCGTCTCCTCCTCGCTCAACCGGAGCACGAGGTCGTCGAGATGGGCCAGCAGTTCGTCGGGCGGCATCTCCATGTCGGCGAGGGTCTGGACCGCGGTGCGCAGGCGCCCCATGGTCGCGGCCGCGGAGATGCCGTGACCGACCACGTCGCCGACGACCAGACCCACCCGCGCGCCGGACAGCGGGATCACGTCGAACCAGTCGCCGCCGACCCCGCCGGTCGCGTCGGCCGGCAGATAGTACGAGGCCACCTCCAGCGCGGTCCCGCCCGTCAGGGCGTGGGGCAGCAGGCTGCGCTGGAGGGTGACCGCCGCCGTGTGTTCGCGGGTGTAGCGCCGGGCGTTGTCCACGCACAGCGCCGCCCGCGCCACCAACTCCCGGGCGAGCAGCACGTCGTCCTGGTGGAACGGGGCGGGGTTCAGCGACCGTACGAACGTGGTGAGGCCCAGGGTGGTGTTGCGCGCCCGCATCGGCACGGAGATGAGGGAGTGCATGCCGAACTCGCGGAGGCGCGCGGCCCTGGCGGGCTGTTCGCCGCCCCAGCGGTGGCCGTCGGGGTCGAGGACCGGGATGAAGACCGGTTCGCCGCTGACGAGCAGGGCCAGGCTGTGCGGCGGAGGGGCGAACTCCACCTTGTCGCCGATCCGGGCGACGGCCTCCGGGCAGCCCTCCCGCGCCGAGCTCATGCCGGCCCGGCGCATCACCGGCTTGGCGAGGGCGGGTCCGGCGTCGGACAGCCATGTGCCCTGTCCCTCGGCGCTGAGGACGGGCTCCAGGAGATCGACGACGACGAAGTCCGCGAAGCGGGGAACGGCGAAGTCGGCGAGTTCCTGGGCCGTCCGCAGCACGTCCAGGGTCCTGCCGATGCTGGTTCCGGCCTCGTTGATCAGCGCCAGGAGCCGGCGGGCGTTCCATCGTTCGGTGACGTCGAGGACCATGTAGCAGACGCCGGTGACGGAGTTGTCCGCGTCCACCAGGGGGAAGAAGGAGGTGGAGTAGGCGTGTTGGCGGTGGGGGTCGGACCAACTCCATCCGGCGTACTCGTGGTCGGTGATCGGGACCCCGGTCATCAGCACGTCGCGCATCAGGGCCTCGATGGTGTCCGCATGCATTCCCGGCAACACGTCGCTCGGACGACGGCCCAGCCGCTGGTCGCGGGGGACGCCGCCGAGGCTCTCCAGGGTGTCGTTCAGCCAGGTGTAGCGCAGGTCGAGGTCCATCACGGCCATGCCGACCGGTGAGCGGGTCAGGAGGCTGTCGAGGACGGACTGGCCCATCGTCCAGCGGAGCCGCTGTTCCCGGGCCGAGATCAGGAAGCACTCGTCCGTACCGAGCGGAAAGGACGCGGACACCCGCAGGTCGACCTCGATACGGGTGCCGTCGCGGTGCCGCAGGGGGATCAGCCCGTTCCAGCCCACGCCCGCCCGGCACCGGTCCGCGACGCCGGCCACCCGGGCCGGGTCCCCGGGCATCGCCAGCAGGGGGGCGGCGGAGCGGCCGACGACTTCGGGACCGGAGTAGCCGAGGAGCGCCTCCGCGCCCCGGGTCCAGCCGACCACGACGCCGGTGCCGGAGACCACCGCCACCGCGTCGTTGGACGCGTCGAAGGCGGCGCGCGGTCCCGCGGACGGCGGCGCGTCCGAATCGTCTCGACCAGCAGCCATGGCTCCCATCCTCGCTACCTCCACATGTTCCTGCCTGGTCGCCCGATGCGCACGGTGCCGGGGCGGCGGCCCGGGGCCCGGGACCGACCGCCCACGGGACCGACCGCCCACGGGGCCCGGGGCCCGGGGCCCTGAGGGCGGTGGGCGGTGGGCGGTGGGCGGTGGGCGGTGGGCGGTGGGCATCTTCCGCGTTGCCGAAACGCCGGGACCTGCGAGGGGAGGAGCCGGTCCGGTGTGGCCGACGGGCCCGCGACCGTGGGGCGATTCCTCCCGTCGTATGCGGTTCGGCCCCCTCGGGGGGATCTCCGCGTCGTAGGATTGCCCCAAAGATCCTGACATGCCCGTGCCGGAGCCATGATCGGGTCGAGCTGTTGAGCCGCATCAGGGCGGTTGTCTTGAACAAGCCCGCCAGGAGTTCTCGTGCACAGGCCGCTTGAGTGGATCCGCCAGGGCCTCCGTCCGGGCCCGGACTCCGCCTCCGCGTACCCGGCCGGGGCTCGCCGGCCGCTCCTGTCGGCGCCGGTCCCCCGCCGGAGCGGGCAGTGAGGTGGCCCGGGACCCGCGGTGCGCGACGGCGCCGCGCCGAGCGGTCGAGTGCCACAGGTCTGGAGGGGCCCGCGACGCCTCTGTGGATGCGCTGGCTGCCCGCCCTCTACGTCGCCTTTCTCCTGCTGCTCGAACCCGTCACCCCGGTGCAGTGGCCGGTCAGCTTCCTGCTCATCGCCCTCCCGCTGGTCGCCGCCTACGCCCACGGCCCCGCCGTCGTCGCCGCCGTCACGGTGTTCGCCGTGGTGTTCGAGGGTGTCCTGGCCGGAACCCCGTGCTGCGCGGGCCGCTCGGTGGGCTATCTGTGGGAGCGCCACTACGTGGCCTCGTACATCTCCACCGCCCTGGTCGGTGTCCTCGGCACGATCCTGGCCGCCCACCGGATCCGCCGGGAACGGACCCTCGCCACCGTGCGCTCCGTCGCCGAGACCGCGCAGCGCGTGCTGCTGCGCCCGGTGCCCCGCCGACTCGGCCAGATCTGCGTGGAGACCCTCTACCTGTCCGCCGCCGCGGAGGCACGCATCGGGGGCGATCTGTACGAGGCGGTGCCCACCGCGTACGGGGTCCGTCTGCTCATCGGCGACGTACGCGGCAAGGGCCTGGTCGCGGTGGAGACGGCGGCGGCGATGCTCGGCGCCTTCCGCGAGGCCGCCCACGACGAACCCGATCTGGCCGGGGTGGCACGCCGGGTCGAGAAGAGCATGAACCGCAGAGCCGCTCAGCTGCCGGGCAGCGAGGGCGCGGAACGCTTCGTCACCGCGGTGTTCGCCGAGATTCCCGACGCCGAACCCGTCGTCCGCATCGTGAACTGCGGCCACCCGCCGCCGCTGCTCATCGCCCGCGACAGCGTCACCGAGCTGGACTCGGCCGACCCCTCGCTCCCCCTCAACCTCGGCGTTCTGGCCGGGGACGACTACCACGTGGAGGTCGTGCCCTTCCACCCCGGCAACCAGCTGCTGCTGTACACCGACGGGGTCACCGAGGCACGGGACCGCGCAGGGGACTTCTACCCCCTCGCGGAACGCGTCCGGTCCTGGTGCCGCTTCCCGCCCCGCGAACTCCTCGACAGCCTCCACCAGGACCTGCTGGCGCACACCGGGGGGAACCTCGACGACGACACCGCCGCCCTGGCCGCGTACCGCATCCCCGGCGACGCCCCCGACCGGGACCGGGACTGCGGGAGCCACGGGCAGGAACGCTAGACCGGGTCTTCCTGCCCGGCGGGCTCCTGGGCCGGTTCCCCGAGGTTCGCCGGCAGCGCCTGTTCGGCCCAGATCACCTTTCCCTGGGGGGTGTACCGGGTGCCCCAGCGCTCGGTCACCTGCGACACCAGGAACAGACCGCGGCCGCCCTCGTCCATCGTCGCCGCGTACCGCAGGTGCGGAGAGGTGCTGCTGCCGTCGGCCACCTCGCAGATCAGCGTACGGTCGTGGATCAGCCGTACGTGGATCGGCTCGGAGCCGTAGCGGATGGCGTTGGTGATGAGTTCGCTCAGCACCAGCTCCATCCCGAAGCCCAGCTCGGACAGGCCCCACTCGTCGAGCTTCTGCGACAGGGCGTCCCGCATTCCGGCGACGGCGGCCGGGTCGAGCGGCACGTCCCAGTCGGCGATCCGGTCGCGCGGCAGACCCCGGGTGCGGGCGATGAGCAGGGCCACGTCGTCCTTGGGACGCCCGGGCAGCAGCTCCTCCAGCACGGCCCCGCAGCTCTCCTCGGGCGTCCGGTCGGGATGACCCGCGAGGGCGGCGCCGAGCAGGTCCATCCCCACGTCCAGATCGCGCCGGCGGTCCTCGATGAGACCGTCGGTGTACAGGACCAGCTGGGTTCCCTCCGCGAGCTCCAGCTCGGTGGTCAGGAAGGGCATGCCGCCGAGACCGAGAGGGGGGCCGGCGGGCAGGTCCGGGAAGGTGACGGTCCCGTCGGGGTGAACGAGCGCGGGGGCCAGGTGACCCGCGCTCGCCATGACACAGCGCCGCGTCACCGGGTCGTAGATCGCGTAGAGGCAGGTGGCGCCCACGACCCCCACGGCGCTCTCCGTACCCGCCTCGTCCTGGTCGATGAGGCCGACCAGGTCGTCCACATGGCTCAGCAGCTCGTCGGGGGGCAGATCGAGGGTGGAGAAGTTGTGCACCGCGGTCCGCAGCCGCCCCATCGTGGCGGCCGCGTGCAGACCGTGACCGACGACGTCACCGACGGCCAGCGCCACCCGGCTCCCCGGCAGCGGAATCACGTCGAACCAGTCTCCGCTGACGCCCGACTGGGCGGGGAGATAGCGGTAGCCGACTTCCAGCGCGCTCAGCTCGGGCAGGGCCCGCGGCAGCAGACTGCGCTGGAGGGTGACCGCCAGGGCGTGTTCGCGGGTGTAGCGGCGGGCGTTGTCGATGCTGACCGCGGCCCTGGCCACCAGCTCCTCCGCGAGGGACAGCTCCTCGTCGTCGAAGGGCTCGTGCTGCTCGCAGCGCCAGAAGTTGGCCATGCCCAGCACGACGCCGCGGGCCTGGATCGGAGCCGCGATGAGGGAGTGGATGCCGTAGTCCATGATCCGCCTGGTGCGCGCCGGGTCCTGCGCGTGCCAGCCCGTGGCGGTGGACAGATCGGTCACCAGCTCGGAGTGGCCGGTGCCGTAGCCGCGCGCCTGGGGTGTGGAGGGCACGAAGTCGATCAGCCGGCCCTTCTCGTAGAGCGGGTGGTCCTTGCGGATCCCGCACACGGCCGTGCGCCGCATGCCGGTGGCCGTGAGGGCGGGCTCCTCGCCGCGCAGCACCGCGTCGGCCAGGTCCACGGTGACGAAGTCGGCGAAGCGGGGCACCGCGACCCTCGCCAGTTCGTCGGCCGTGCGCAGCACGTCCAGGGTGGTGCCGATGCGGACTCCCGCGTCGTACAGGAGCTTGAGCCGCTCACGCGCGGTCTCCGCCCTGCCGGTCACCGCCTGGAGTTCGGTCGAGTCCCGCAGCGTCACCACCGTGCCCTTGGGGCCACCGCCGCGGTCCGTGGGACGCTGGTTGACCGCCAGCAGTCGGTCCCCCGCGAAGTGCACCTCGTCGGTGGCCAGGCGTCCCGAGACGAGCAGTTCGACCGTCTCCTCGTCGAGGCTCGACAGCTCCGACACGAACTGTCCCTCGGCGTCCGAGGGCAGCGCCAGCAGCCGTCTGGCCTCGTCGTTCGCCAGCAGCAGCCGCCCGTCGCCGCCGATGATCAGCACACCCTCACGCACGGAGTGCAGCACCGTGTCGTGGTGGTCGTACATGCGGGTCATCTCCGCCGGGGCCAGGCTGTGGGTCTGCCGTCGCAGCCGTCTGCCCACCAGCGCCGTGCCGCCGGTGGCCACGAGGAGCGCGCCTGCCCCGGCGCCCAGGATGATCGGCAGTTGCCGGGCCACCTGGTTGCTCACGTTCTTGACCTTCATCCCGGCGGAGACGAGACCGACCACCTTGTCGTCGTCGTTCTTGACCGGAACGGTGGCCTGCACCTCACGGCCGAGCGGGCCGTTGACGCTCTCCGTGTAGATCTTCCCGGCCAGCGAGGGCGCGATGTTGCCCACGAACCGCTTCCCGATCAGGCTGGGCAAGGGGTGGGTGTAGCGGATCCCCTTGGTGTTCAGGACCACGATGAAGTCGACACCGGCCGCCTTGCGCGCGGCTTCGGTGAGCGGCTGGAGGATCTTGCTCGGCTGGGGGCTGTCGAGCGCCGCCACGACACCGGGAGAGTGCGCGAAGGTCTCCGCGACCGCCAGGGATCGCCGTCTGGCCTCGGCGTCGGTGTCGCGCTTCGACTGCAGGGCGAGTCCGAGGACGCCGAAGGCCACGAGCAGCACGACCAGTGCCACCTGGAGAACCAACACCTGCCCGGCTACGCTGCGCGGGCTCTTGCTGACCAGTGGCCTGAGCGAAAACCGTCCAAATCCGGCGAAACGATTCGCCATGTGACCTTTCTAGCACTGGTGATCCCGGGCGGCCATGGGCCACCCACGGGGCGGCTCCGCCCGACCCGGCACTTCACCCCTCCGGCTCACCTCCCGGCCGGCCGCCCGCCGCAGGCCCCGGTGTCCGAGGGGCGCCACCCGCTCCACGGCGAGCCCCGGCACACGGCGGTCGCGACGGCGCACGGCACCACGGCGCGGACGCACGGCAACACGGCGCCACGGCGCCACGGCGCCACGGCACGAAGGATCGCGGGGCCGGCTGTTCATCCGCGAGCTCGCCGCCGTTCCACGGACGAGCGGACCCTTTGGTCCACCGCGGCCACCCTCACGCCTCACGCCCGACGCCCGACGCCCGACGCCTCACGCCCGGCACCCGGCACCCGGCACCCGGCACCCGGCACCCGGCACCCGGCACCCGGATAGTCCATGCGAGCGGATGATATGAGGAGGTAAGCCACTCTTGTCACTTCTTGGTGTCATAGTGCGGCCATGAAGATCGCGACCGCCGCCGGCCACGTCCCACGCGGGACCGTGAGCCATGTGCGTCCGTGGACCGGCGGCCGTGTCCAGCGGCCGACGACCGCGCCGGCCCACCGGCCGGCGCCCCCACCGATCCACCGGCCCGGTGCCACCCCCGTCAGCCGACCGGTGGGCACCCGCGCCTGCCCGTGTACGCCCGCGGCCACACGCCCGCGCCCGGCCGCCGCGTGTCCACGCCCGCCCGCGTCCCCCGACCCGGCGCACGCCGCGTGCGCGCCGGTCCGTGCGTGCGGCGACACCGGCCGGTCCCTCCGGTGAACGCGCCGCTCACACCACCCCCGCGGGAGGTGGAACCGCCGGCACGCGCCCACCGGGACCCCCGCTCCCGCCGTACGGTCGTCGCCCTCACCCTCACCGGTGCCGTCGGCATCGCCGCCGCGGTCTGTCTGGCCGGCGTCCTCCCCTCCCGGGACCACCCCACCTCCGCCGGACCCGGCACCCACGCCCCCGGCCCCTCGCCCGCGCCCCCCGCCTCGCCCGGTACCGTCCCCTCCCCCGGCGCCCCGGGCATCGGCGACCCGCTCATGCCGCTCGACGGCAACGGCGGCTACACGGTCCGGCGCTACACCCTCGACTTCGACTGGACGGCCCCCAGAACACCGTTCGCCGCGAGCACCACCATCGACGCCACCGCCACGCAGGCCCTCTCCCGCTTCGACCTCGATTTCGCGGGCAACGCGCTGCGCGAGGTCACCGTCGACGGCACGCCGGCGCGCGCCGTGCGCGACGGTGACGAACTCGTCGTCACACCGGCGCGGCCCATCCCGCACGGCGGCGCCTTCACCGTACGGGTCGACTACACCGCCGATCCGACCCTGCAACGGCACCGTGGCGACGCCATCGCGGAGTACGGCTGGGTGCCGACACCCGACGGCACCGTGCTCTACCCGCAGCCCGACGGCGCCAAGATGATCTTCCCGGTGAACGACCACCCGAGCCTGCGAGCGCCGGTCACCTTCCATATCACCACCCCACCGGGCCTCGGCGCGGTGGCCAACGGCAAGCTCGTCGAGCGCGTCCGGCGACCCGACGGACACGTCCGCTGGACGTACGACTCCGAGCATCCGGTCGCGGCCCAGCTGATCCAGATGGCGATCGGGAAGTTCGCGTTCGTCGCGGGCACGGGCCCGCACGGGCTGCCCCTCCAGGACGTGGTCCCGGACGGCCTGGTCCCCGGCACCAAGGCGTACCGCGCGCTCACGTCCGAGCACCTGACCTGGCTGGAACGGCGGCTCGGCCCGTACCCCTTCCGCCGCTACGGCGTCCTGGTCGCGGACACCGACCTGCCGGTGGCCCTGGAGACGCAGTCCCTGTCCGTGCTGCCGAGAGCCGACCTGCTGGGCGACCGGATCGACGCCGAGCGCAACCTCGTCCACGAGCTGGTCCACCAGTGGACCGGCGACAGCGTCGCCGTCCGGCGGTGGTCCGACCTGTGGCTGAGTGAGGGTCACGCCCGCTTCTACGAACGCCTGTACTCCGGCACCCATGGCGGGGACGGCTTCGAGAGCGCGATGCGGACGGCGTACGAACGGCACGACCAGTGGCGTCATGACGACGGGGCGCCCGCCGAACCCTCGTCGGACGCACATCTGTTCAAGCAGATGCGGTACGACGGTTCGGCACTCGTCCTCTACGCCCTGCGGGAGAAGGTCGGTGAACAAACCTTCGACCGGATCGAACGGTCCTGGGTGACGACGTATCAGGGGCGCGCCGTCGGCACCCAGGACTTCGTCGCGCTCGCGTCAGGGGTCGCCGGCCAGGACCTGAGCGCTTTCCTGACCCCGTGGCTGTACGGGGCACGCACGCCGCCCATGCCGGGCCACCCCGACTGGCGCCCGGACCCGGTCCAGGACTGAGCCGGCGGTCCGTCCGTCGACCCGTCAGCCCGTCGACCCGTCAGCTCGTCAGCCCGTCGACCCGTCAGCCCGTCGACCCGTCAATTCGCCAGCCTGCCGACCCCTTCGATCACTTCGATCCGTCAGCCATTCAGCCATTCGGCCCGCCATAACAGTCCGTCACCTCACCCGTCATGCCGTGCCGTCGTACCCCCCGTTCCCCTCGCCCGCGCGCGAGCGGAGGGGGTCTCTTGCTGACCATCCATCAGATCGAACGGATCTGCCGCCGACCGGGTGGCCTCTGCCGTGCCGCTGGTCCACACCGGTGACGCTCGCCGCGCCGTCGCGTGTCGGGCACGGAAACGTACAGGGGGTGGTGCACGAGGCAACTCCTTGTCCTGGCCGCGCCGAGCATGGTTGGAGATCCCCCCGCGATGAACAGACGTGCCGCCCGCCGAATCCCCAGCGCCGGACGAGGGCGCCGCCGGACCGTCCGCATGACCGCGTCCGCCGCTCTCCTGGTGCCGCTGCTGACCGGTGCCCCGGCCTGCGCCGGCCCGGCGTCCGACCGGAAGCTGCAGAACGTCTTCACTGATGCCGCGGACGAGTACCACGTGCCGCGGAGCGTGCTCATGGGCGTCTCGTACCTGCAGTCGCGGTGGGACTCCCGGCCGGGCACCCCGAGTGTCGCCGGCGGCTACGGTCCGATGCATCTGGTGGACACCCGACGGGCCGGTTCGCCCGCGATCGCGGCGGGGCCGTCCGGCGCCCCCGCGCGGAACACCCCGGGCAGCCGCTCCGAGCAGCCGGCGGACCTGCGCCGCGCCGCCCTCCTGATCGGGGCCCCGGCGGGGCAGCTGCGGACGGACACCGCCGCCAACGTGCGCGGCGGCGCGGCGCTCCTGGCCGCGGCGCAGCGACAGCTCGGCAAGCCGCTCAGCGCCGACCCGCAGGAGTGGTGGGACGCGGTGGCGCGCTTCTCGGGCACGAGTGACGCCGCGTCGGCCGCGACGTACGCGAACGACGTCTTCTCGCTGATCCGCCAGGGCGCGCACCGCACCACCGACGCCGGTGAGCAGGTCACCCTTCCCGCCAGCCCGCGCGTGCGCCTCCGCGGCACCGACACGCAGAAGGCGCACCGTCCGAAGGAGGTCGAATGCCCGCCGGAGCTGGCCTGCGACTGGCTGGGCGCACCGTACGTGCGGACGGACGACGGCAGTTACGGCAACCACGACCTGGCCGACCGGCCCCGGGACCAGAAGATCGACTACATCGTCATCCACGACACGGAGGCCTACCTGCCGTCGATGCTGCGGACCGTGCAGAATCCGAAGGAGCCGTCGTGGCACTACTCGATCCGCTCCAGCAACGGCAGTGTGATCCAGCACGTCAGGGTCAGGGACATGGCCTGGCACTCCGGCAACCAGATGGTGAACGCCCGTTCGATCGGCATCGAGCACGAGGGATTCCTCAAACAGCCCGACACCTGGTACACGGAACAGATGTACCGGACCTCGGCCCGTCTGGTGCGCTACCTGGCGAAGAAGTACGACATCCCGCTCGACCGGCAGCACATCCTCGGCCATGACAACGTACCGGCTCCGACCGCCTCCTCCATTCCCGGCATGCACGACGACCCGGGACCCTTCTGGGACTGGCGGCACTATTTCGACCTCCTCGGCGCACCCCTGCGTGCCACCGCCGCGGCCGACAGCGACATGGTGACCGTGCTGCCGGACTACGCCACCCACAAGCCGGAGTTCACGGGCTGCGCGAAGGTCGGCGTGCCGTGTGCGCCGCACGGCTCCAGCGCGGTGCGCCTCCGCACCGAGCCGGACGAGAACGCCCCGCTCGTCCAGGACCCGGGCCGGCATCCGGGAGGCGAGGCCTCCACGGAGGACGTCGACGACCTGGGGGCGCGGGTCTCGGCGGGCCAGACCTTCGCGGTCGCCGGGCGCGAGGGCGTCTGGACGGCGATCTGGTACCAGGGGCAGCGGGCGTGGTTCAGGAACTCGCGGAACCACCCCACCGCCGTCGGCGCGAGCGGCCGGATGGTGACTCCCAAGGCGGGCCTGGACGAGGTCCCGGTCTACGGACGTGCTCTCCCGGAGAAGGACGCCTACCCGGACGGCGTGCCGGAGCAGCCCGAGTCGCCGCTGCCGTACCACTTCCTCGCGGGGCAGCGGTACGCGACGCAGGCCCGCCTCGTCGGGTCCCACATCGACAGGTCGGAGTTCCGTGCCGCGCCGAGCCCGGTCGTGAGGGGCCACGAGGAGTGGTACGAGATCCAGCTCGGCCACCGGATCGCCTTCGTCCGGGCGAGCGACGTGGACGTGGTCGAGTCTCAGGGGTCCGGATCCCCGGCGGGAAACGCGGCGCCCCCACGCCGCCAGTGAACGGAACGGGCGGGGGTCCGCCTCTCCGGTGACCGTCGCGGCGCCAGGACATCACGGCTCCATGGCGCCACAGCTCCACGGCTCCATGGCGCCACGGCTGACGGCTGACGGCTGACGGCTGACGGCTGACGGCTGACGGCGCCACGGCTGACGGCTGACGGCTGACGGCTGACGGCTGACGGCTGACGGCTGACGGCTGACGGCGCCACGGCTGCATGGCTGCATGGCTGCATGGCGCGACGGCTCATGGCGTCGGATCCACCGCGTCTCGGATCTACGGCGCCCCACACTCATCGCGTCACAGACTCATGGATCCGTGGCTTCATGGCTTCACCGTGAGAGAAGCCTCGATGCGGCGGAGTTGATGGTCCATCGCCGTCAGCCACACTTCGAGATCCACGAGGGTGGGCAGCCCCGGATGGTGCCGGGGCAGCGGTGGAGCGCAGGGACGCCGGCCGGGTCCGGGACGCTTCTCCGTGGTGAAGTGCAGGGCGATGCGGTCCACGTCGGTCGTCAGCTCGGCCGCCGTTCGGCGCGCCCACGCGCACGCGTCCGGCGGCACATCGGCCCGCGGTACCTCGAAACAGGGAAGCCGCTGGGCGCCCAGCACGGTGTGGTACGCCACCACGAGCACCCCGTGCCAGTCGGCCTGCACCTCCTCCCAGGCGGCGGGCGGCTCACTGTGGAACTGCGCGTACGCCGCCTCCGCCAGCCGCAGGTGATGCAGGGTGCGCCAGGTCGAGGGCGCGCAGGGGTCGGCCCCCGGCGCATCGAGCAGCGCCTCGACCGTGGCGGGTACCAGCGCCCCGCAGGAGCGCAGCAGACTCGCCATGGTCCGGCGGACCTCCTTCCGTGCCCCCGCCGGCCAGGCCAGCAGCCCGCACAGCAGGCCGATGACGCTGCCGGTGACGACATCGACGAGGCGTGCCTCCGACAGCCGCCAGGTGGTCGGGGTGATCTGGGCGAAGGCGAGGGAGACGACCAGGGTGAACAGCCCCTGCGCGTAGGCGACTCCGAGCCGCGGGCCCAGGGCGAAGGCGATGAACATGCCCGGTACGAGGAGGACGGCGCAGGCGTCCAGGTGCCGTCCGACGGCGATGAGCAGGGCACCCGCCACGACGGCTCCCACCAGATTGCCCGCCACCGCCTCGCGCACCGCGCGCCAGGTCGCGCCGACCGTGGTGCGCGCGAGGGTGAGGACCGTCAGCAGGACCCAGAATCCGTGGGCGAGGTCGAGGGTGCCGGCGACGAGCCGGGCCACGGCGAGTCCGCACGCGACTCGTACGGCGTTCTGGAACCACACCGAGCGGTGCGTCGCGTTGCCCGCGATCCGGCGGGCCCACAACCGCGCCGTTGACAGATCCACGTACCAGAAGAGTTCACGGGGTGCGAGCGGTGCGCCGCGGTGTCCGGCGGCGGCGACGCCCACGGCGGCCACCGCGATCCACGCCGACTCCGCGAGTGTCAGCACCGCGGCCTGCCGCCGCAGCACACGGCTGTCCACGCCCCGCTCCCCGGGGTCGGCCGCGCGACGGATCCGGTCCGCCTGGAAGTCCTGGATCTCCTTCCGCAGCGGTTCGGCCGACGGCGGCGGCCGGCCGGCCCGCAGGGCCGCGGCCGTGTCGGCGCACGTGCCCGCGACACGGGCCCGCAGCGCCGCGGACGTCCGGTCCGTGCCCGGCGGCACTCCCTCGGACGCGCTCAGCTCGGACTGCGAGGCCAGTTGGTCCAGGACGCGGCGGGCCGCGCCGCCCGCCTGTCCCAGCGCCCGGTCACCGCGGCCCGGGCCGGCGGGGCGCTCACCGGGCGCGACCCGCGACAGCCTCATCCCCTGGCTGAGTTCACGCAGCCTCGCGACGGGGACGCGGTCCGGATCGGCCGTCGCGATCGCGCCCGTCTCCAGCGCGTCGGCGAGCAGGGCGCGAAAGCTCCTGGCCGGCGGACCCCGTAGAAGGTACGCCTGACACAGTGCGAGGAGGACGACGCCCACGCCGGCTCCCGTCAGCCGGCCGGCCAGCGTCTGCGGAGCGTAGGGCGGGAAGCAGGCCAGGATGTAGAGGAGTTGCAGTCCGGGCGCGGGTCCCGCCGCGCGAGGTCCGGCCACCACGCTGAAACCCAGCAGGAATCCGACGACCAGCATGCCCGCCACGGCGGCCGCCGTGGACTGCGCCAGTGCCGTGCCCAGAGCGACGAGTGCCAGTCCGAACGGCAGGGTCCGCAGCGTGATCCACGCCTGGCGCCGGCCGGTCCCGGGAATGCTGGACAGCAGGCCGAGCGCGATGGGTGTGAACAGCGCGTACAGCGCCGCCACGGGTTGGTGGAGACCGTAGAGGAACGCGTAGAAGCCGACGCTCGCCGAGCAGGTGACCTGTACGGACCGCCGTACGACCGCGGAACCGGCGGCCCCGGCCCTCATACCCGCTCGCCGCCCGCACCGGCCCGCGCGGCCCGGTCCGCCCGGGACGGGGATGGCGGCGCGCTCCTGCGGCTCCTGCGGCTCATGGGGCACATGGGGCACATGGGGCTCATGGGGACGGTCCTCTCGGCAGGCGCCGTGGCGGCTCGGCGGCCGGGCCTCTGCTCATTTTCGACCCGGCGGTGGCCCCGCGCACGTGGTGGCGGTCGTCGCCGGATGCAGGGCGACGGGGGGACTCGTAGCCTGAAGCCGTGCGGTCACGGGCCTCGGGGCGTCCGACGGCGGGGCAACGGGAGTCGCCATGGCGTACCGGTTCAACGAGAACGACCAGTTCGACTACGAGATCCTCACCGCGCTGGGCTCCGCCTGGCGGCACGGTGCGGACGTGGGCGAGGTGCTGGCGACCGCGGCCGGCGTGACGGACGCCAGTGGGGAGACCTGGTTCTGGACCTGGGCCGCGCTCGGCCGCCGGGTCCGGGAGCAGGGCGAGAGGAGCGCGGCCCGTGGGCGCTCGGCCACCGCCCGGGACGCGTTCCTGCGGGCCGCCGGATACTTCGGCCTGGCGCTCGTGGGTGTCGAGGCGTGCGACGACCCTCGGACACGGCTGCGCGAGGTGTTCGGGGAGCACCGCGACTGCTTCGACCGGTTCGCGCGGGCATGGGACCCTCCGGCCGAGCGGGTCGCGATCCCGTACGAGGGGAGGACGCTGCCGGGCTACCTGGTGAGCCCGGCCGACCGTCCGGACCCGCTGCCGACGGTCATCGTCAACAACGGCGGCGACGGCACGATCAGCACCGCCTGGACGCATCTCGGCGCACCCGCGGTGGCCCGGGGGCACCGCGCGCTGTTGTTCGACGGGCCCGGTCAGCAGTCCATGCTGTTCGACCACGGGGTGACGTTCCGTCCGGACTGGGAGAAGGTCGTCACGCCGATCGTCGACCACCTGTCCGCGCGGTCCGACGTCGACACCGATCGCATCGCGCTCGCCGGCGTCGGCCAGGCCGGATACTGGGTTCCGCGCGCGCTCGCGTTCGAGCACCGGATCGCCGCCGCGGTCGCCGATCCGGGTGTCGTCGACGTCTCGGAGAGCTGGTGGCACCACCTCGGCCCGGAGTTGCGCGCCTTGTGGGACTCCGGGGACCGCGACACGTTCGACCGCGTCGTGCGCGAGGCTCTGGACGCGGACCCGGCGCTCGCCGCGACGTGGCGCCGGCGGGCCCGGCCGTACGCGGTCGACTCGCCGTACGACCTGCTGGCCGAGGTCGCCCGGTACGACGTGACCCCGGTGGCCGGACGGATCACCACCCCGCTGCTGATCACCGTCCCGGACGGGGAGCACCTCTGGCCCGGCGCGTCGCGGCGGCTCTACGACGCGCTGCCGGGCCCGAAGGCGCTGGTCTGCTTCACCGAGGCCGAGGGCGCCCATCTGCACTGCGAGCCGATGGGCCGCGCGCTGTTCGAACAGCGTGTCTTCGACTGGCTGGACGCGCACCTGGCACCCGGACCGGCGGACTGATCCGTCCCGCGGGCCGCGGACTCGGGCCGGGGACGCGGGGACCAACGGCCGCCGCCGACGGACGTACGGCGCAGCGCGCAGCGCGCAGCGGGGCGGGGCGGGGTTCCCGGGAGCTGCCTCCGGGAACCCCGCACCACCGTTTCCGTCAGAACCTCAGCAGGCGCCCTCGTCCTGCCAGACGCCCCAGTCGGACGCGACCGGAGTCTCGTTCTGGGTCCACCACTTGGCCTTCCAGTTGTGCTTGTTGTACGACACCTCGTTGCCGGCCGTGTAGACGGCGGTCGAGCTCCAGGCCGTCTTGCACCCCGTCCCCGGGGGCGTCGGAGTCGGCGTGGGAGTCGAGGTGGGCGGTGTCACGCCGGCGAACCGCACCGAATACCTGGCGAAGTCCCAGGAGTTCTGCGCGACACTGGAGCAAGTACCCGAGGTGCGGCCGCCGTTGTCGGCCGGGGTGCACTGCCGGTCGCGGTTGAGGGACCAGAACGTGAAGCGGTCCATGTGGTGCCCGGTGGCGTAGTCGAGCACGGTCTGGAAGTCGGCCTGGCTGAAGTACTCGCCGGTGTCGCTGCGCCCGTTCATCCCGGAGAAGCCCTCGTGGGCGTAGGCGGTCGCCTGGTCCCAGCCGAAGGTGGACTGCAGGATCTGGTTGAAGTTGGTGAGCGCGCCGGTCTGCGAGGCCGCGCCGTTGAACCCGCCGTCGAACGGCATGATGGAGAAGTTGTTCGGGGTGAACCCCTGCGACTTGGCCTCCAGCAGCATCTGCTTGCCGAACCAGCCGGTACCGTCCGCCGTGCCCGCGGTGGTGACGGAGACGTACAGGCCGGGGTTGTTCTGCTGGAGGATCTTGGCGGCGCCGATCTCGTTCCTGATGGCCGCGGTGTTCTCGTACTCCGGCTCCTCCAGGTCGAAGTCGATGGCGTGCAGTCCGTACTTGGTGATGACCTGCTGGTACGCCGCCGCCGTGGCGGTCGGGTCCGAGCACGCCTGGCCGAGCTTCGTGCCGCCGTACCCGCCGATGGAGACGGAGACGTCGCCGCCCCTGGCACGGATGGTGTTGACGACCGACTGGACGGCGGTGTCCGAGGAGACCGCGGCTGTGCCGCCCCATGTGGGGCTGCAACCACCGCCGTTGGGGGCGAGCACGAAGGCGAGCTGGAACGCCTTCAGACCGGTGGCGTCCATGATGGCGGCCGCGTCCGGCGGGTCGTTGTCGAGCGGCATCAGATAGGGAGCCGCGGCGTACCAGCGGTCGGCGAGTGCGGAGGTCGCACCGGAAGCGCTGCCGGCGACCAGTGCGGTCGTGCCCGCCGCGGCGAGTCCGACGGCCGCGACCGCGCCCAGACATGCGCGAAGAGGTCTCACTGCGTGCCTCCAGGGGAGAGGGGGGTTCGCCCCAGCTTCGTGATGCTGTTGCGCTCATGTCAATGGATTGGCCTAGACCAGATTCCCCCTTGGACCGGACCATGCGGATTCTTTACTCCTTCGCGGGCGCCGGCCCGGGCACGGACGCGCGCCGGCCCGGGCACGGACGCGCGCCGGCACCGGCAAGGGCGCAGACATGGACGCGGGCTCAGGCGCGCGCGACGGCGGCCGGTCCGGCCGGGGTCACCCGCGTCGGTCCTCCAGCGCCGACGCCACGAGCCGCGCGGTCTTCTCGCCCGCGTGCTGCTTGATGAGGCCTTCCTTGGCCGCCGCCCGCACCCGTATCCCGGTGCTCTCCTCCTCGACCCGGGTCACGGTGACCGTGACCACGACCGGGTTCATCGCGGCGAAGCCCGCCCCCGACATCACGCGCAGCGCCACCCGGTCCGTCCCGGACTGGAGCAGTGACGGGTCCGTGCCGCCCGTGGACTCGACCAGGCTCCCGCGGACGCGTTCGAGGGCGAGGTCGAAGCTCAGCGGCAGCCGCAGTTCGATCTCGTGGACGTCGTGCTTGAGGAACCTGGCCGCGAACTTCGCGCCGAGCCGCCCCTGTCCGGCGATCGCGCCGAGGGCCTCCTCCAGAAGCCTGTCCTCCGAGTGATCCAGCATCCGACTCCCCTGCCCCTCACCTGCACGAATGGCCGCTCACCCTAGCGTGCGAGGCCCCTCTCCCGGAACGCGGTCACCCCCTCGGCCCGCGGGACCTTCCCGGGACGGGGTCCGGGTCCGGTTCCGCGCCCTCGCCCGGACGCGTTCCGGGTACCACTTCGTGAAGCGGACCGCCGCGACCAGCATCGCG
Source organism: Streptomyces fagopyri (assembly GCF_009498275.1). Lineage (NCBI taxonomy): Bacteria > Bacillati > Actinomycetota > Actinomycetes > Kitasatosporales > Streptomycetaceae > Streptomyces > Streptomyces fagopyri. The sequence continues at coordinate 1,429,204 of NZ_CP045643.1, forward strand.
ATCGGGATGACCCAGTTGAGCCAGTCCACCCCCGACGCCACCCGCAGGGCGAGCAGCCCCAGCAGGGCCGTGACCAGGAAGACCCCGCCCCACATCGCCGTCAGGACACGGTTCGTGCGCCGGAACACCGGCGAGTCCCAGTACTCACGGGGCACCGACTCGCGCGCGTACTGCTCGGTGAACGGCGTGAAGGCGAGGGACCCGAGCGCCACGGCGGCGATCACCCCGTTGGACAGGGTCTGCGCGTAGGTCTCCAGCCAGAGCAGTTCCTGACGGTCCAGCACGAGTCCCAGCACACAGACGACGGCGAAGAAGACCACACCCGCCGCTTCCAGGATCTTGAGGGTCCCGTGCCGCAGTTCGGGGACGTTGAGCACCAGCGCGGTGACGAGCGCGGCCAGGGCGGCGTACTTCCACGTACTGGGACTCGCCACGACGTCGAAGACGATCCAGGGGGCGAACCCGAGGAAGACACCGCGGGAGTGCGGCGGTTCACGGACGGACGCGCCGGACGGCGGGGTCCTGCCGGTCCCGGTTCCGCCGGGGCCGCGCGTCGCATCGGATGGAGCCATCGGACACCTCCGCGGCCTGAGCCGCCGTATCGGGCCGAGGGCACGAGGTGTCCCCCGGCTCGGCGCTGAGGCGAGACCTCTGCCTCTCATGCTGCGACCGCCCCGCCCCCGCCGCATCCGCTGCGTGCGTCCGGCCGGGAGACGCAGGTCACATCCGAGGGCCCTGCCGCCGTGTCACATCCCGCCGCGCCGGTCCGTCAAGGCTGTGTACCGACCGACGCAACGAGGAGACCACCATGGACGCTCGTCTGAACTTCTACAGCAACCCCCTCGCGGCCAAGCTCGCGCGGCACATCAACTCGGCGGGCAAGGTCGTGTCGGACTCGTCGCTGCCCCGCACGACGCAGGAACTGGTGAAGCTCCGTGCGAGCCAGATCAACGGGTGCGGCTTCTGCACGGACATGCACACCAAGGAAGCCGCGCACGCCGGTGAGTCCACCCTCCGTCTCAACCTGGTCGCGGTCTGGCGGGAGGCCACGGTCTTCACCGACGCCGAGCGAGCCGCGCTGGAGCTGACCGAGGAGGGCACCCGGATCGCCGACGCCGCCGGGGGCGTGTCCGACGAGGTCTGGGCGAACGCCGCCAAGCACTTCGACGAGGAGCAGCTCATCGCGCTGGTGTCCCTGATCGCGCTGATCAACGCCTACAACCGCATGAACGTCATCGTCCGGCAGCCCGCGGGCGACTACCAGCCCGGCCAGTTCGGATGACCGCGGCGGACTGACCTCGCGTCAGTGCCCGGTGGCGCCGGGGCCGGCGCCACCGGCCTCATTCACCGGCCCGATCCACCGCCCCGATCCACCGGCGCCGGCCGGCCACGGCCGGCGCCGGCTCACCGCCCTCGATCACGTTCGGAGCGTGCCGGGTGGTACCGCGGTACCACCCGATGGCCGTAGTTCACCCCCCGGTACCACGGCTCGCGGGGGCTGTGGAGTCTAACGTCGCAGGTGAGGCGCTCCAGAACCGGTGTGGCGCCCGGACGCGAGGGATGAGCGATGATCGAGGCGCAGCAGCTGACCAAGCGGTACGGGGAGAAGACGGCGGTCGACCATCTCGACTTCGTCGTCCGGCCCGGTACCGTCACCGGCTTCCTGGGACCCAACGGCGCGGGGAAGTCGACCACGATGCGCCTGATCGTCGGACTGGACGCCCCGAGCGGTGGCTCCGTTCGGGTCGGCGGCCGCCGCTACGCCCAGCACGCCGCCCCCTTGCAGGAGGTCGGCGCGCTCCTGGAGGCCAGGTCGATCCACCCCGGCCGTTCGGCGTACAACCACCTCCACGCGCTCGCGCTCACTCACGGCATCCCGCGCCGCCGGGTCGACGAGGTCATCGAGCTGGCCGGGCTCGGCAGCGTGGCCAGGAAGCGGGCCGGCGCGTTCTCGCTCGGCATGGGCCAGCGCCTCGGGATCGCGGCGGCGCTGCTGGGTGATCCGCAGACGGTCATGCTGGACGAGCCGGTCAACGGGCTCGACCCCGAGGGCGTGCTCTGGATCCGCAACCTCCTCACCGAGCTCGCCGCCGAGGGCCGCACCGTCTTCGTCTCCTCGCACCTCATGACCGAGGTCGCGCTGGTGGCGGACCACCTGATCATCGTGGGACGGGGCCGGCTGCTGGCCGACACCACCGTGCACGACCTGATCCGTGAGGTGGGCGGCGACACCGTGAAGGTGGCCACCGCCGACCCGGCCCGGCTGCGGGAGGTGCTGGCCGGTCCCGGCGTCGACATCACCGGCCACGCGGGCTCGGAGGAACTGCACGTGACAGGTGTGACGGCACGCCAGATCGGACTGACGGCGGCCGAGCACGGCATCGCGCTGTTCGAACTCAGTGCGAAGTCCGTGTCACTGGAGGAGGCGTTCATGGACCTGACCAGGGATGCCGTCGAATACCACGGCTCCACCACCGCGACCGGCGCCGAGACCCCCGGGAGGGCCGCATGAGCACCATCACCGCGACCGAGACCTCCGCTCCCCTGCCCGCGCCCGCCACGCGCCCCGACTACCGGGTGACCGGACGCCGGGTGCTGCGCTCGGAGTGGGCCAAACTGTGGTCCCTGCGCTCGACCTGGATCACGCTCGGCCTGGGGCTGGTCTTCCTGGTGGCCTTCGGTCTCATCGCCGCGGCCCAGTACAAGTCGAGAATCGATTCCGGCCACCACATGGACCCGGACTTCGCCCGTTCCACCGCCGTCAGCCTGTCGCTGTTCGGTACGAACTTCGCGCAGCTGGCGCTGGGTGTGCTGGGCGTGCTCGTCACGGCGGGCGAGTACTCCACAGGCATGATCCGTTCCACGCTGGCCGCGGTCCCGCGCCGGCTGCCGGTGCTCTGGTCCAAGTCGGCCGTCTTCGGCCTGGTCTCACTCGCCGTGAGCACGGTCGGCGTGTTCGTCGCCTTCGTGTTCGCGAGCGGCATCGTGTCCGGTACGGGCGCGGCCATGACTCTCTCGCACCCGGGTGTGGTGCGCAGTCTGCTGGGCGCCGGCCTCTACCTCGGCCTGGTCGGTGTCATCGGCGCCGCTCTGGGCGCGCTGCTGCGTTCGGTGGCGGGCGGCATCTCGGTGCTGGTCGGCGCCCTGATGCTGGTGCCCGGCCTGATCTCGCTGCTGCCGAGTTCCTGGCAGGACGACATCAGCCCGTACCTGCCCAGCAACGCGGGCGAGTCGATGTTCGCCCTCACCCACGACAGCACCACCCTCGCGCCCGCCGCCGGGCTCGTCGTCTTCCTCGGCTGGACCGTGCTCGCGCTGGCGGGAGCCGCCTACCGGCTGGTGCGCAGCGACGCCTGACGGCCCGCGCTCCACGCGTATCGTCCGCTGTCGGTGCGGTGCCCGGTCCATCCGGGTGCCGCGCCGCCGTGCCTCGCCCACGATGGACAGGTGACACCCGTGACCGCCGACGACACCGCCGGTATGAGCCCCCTGTTCGCCCGGCTGACCCGCGCCGGACAGTGGCTGCGGCAGGCGGACCGGGCGCGTCCGTGGATGCTGGACACGTCCGTGGTCGTCCTGGTCTTCGTGATGTTCTGTCTGGCCGACCTGGTGCACGCGCACGACGGCCGCCGCGAACTGGCCGCGAGGTTCACCCGCCCGCCCCTCGCCGGGATGCTGGCGCTGCAGGCCGGACTGGTGCTGCCGCTGCTGTGGCGGCGCAGGAATCCGTCCGCGGCCTTCGCGGTGATCACGGCGGTCTTCCTCCTGCAGTGGTCGCTCGGTGTGCTGCTGCGCGCCGACGTGGCCCTGCTGATCGCCCTGTACAGCCTGACGTTGCACGGACCGCTGCGGCATCTGGCGTGGGCCTGTGCCGTCACGGCCCTCGGCCTGGTCCTGGTCGCCGTGCGGGTCTCCGCCGTGGTGTCCGTCTGGGACGCGCTGTTCTTCCTGTTCAGCACCGCGATCGCGGCCGTCGCCGTGGGGATGGCGGTGCGCATCCGACGGGCCCAGCTCGCCGGGCTGCGGGAGCGCGCGGCCCGGCTGGAGATCGAACGGGACCAGCGCAGCAGGCTGGCGGCGGCCACCGAACGCACCCGGGTGGCCCGCGAGATGCACGACATCGTCGGCCACAACCTCGCCGTCATGATCACTCTCGCCGACGCCGGTGTCTACGCCTCCGACGTCACCCCCGAACGGGGCAAGCAGGCCCTGCTCCTCATCGGCGACACCGGCCGCCAGGCCCTGGGTGAGCTGCGCCGTATGCTCGGCGTGCTGCGCGAGGAGGCCGAGGCTCCCGCGCTCAGTCCGCAGCCGGGCATCGCCGACATCGACGCGCTCTGCGCGCGTATCCGCTCCGCCGGCCCTCTGATCACCTACCGGACGGCCGGTGACACGGACGCGCTGGACGGCGGGGTGCAGGTGACGGTCTACCGGATAGTGCAGGAAGCGCTGACCAACAGCCTCAAGCACGCCGGAGCCGGCACGCGGGTCCACCTCACGATCGGTGTGGAGGGCACACGATTGCGCATCCGGGTCCAGGACACCGGGCCGCATGGCGGCTCGCGGTCCGCCGGTCCCCCGAACGAGGAGGGGCACGGGCTCGCCGGCATGCGCGAACGGGCGGCGCTGTACGGCGGCACGGTGGACGCGGGGCCGGTGCCTCCGCCCGGCGCCGGATGGACCGTACGGGCGACCCTCGACCTGACCCCGCTCCCCGGCTCCGAAGGCGGTACCCCTTGACCACCGTGCTCATCGTGGACGACCAGCCGCTGCAGCGCTTCGGGTTCCGCATGCTGCTGGAGTCCGTCCCCGACACCGAGGTCGTGGGAGAGGCCGCGCACGGTGCCGAGGCCGTGCGCGGGGCGGCGGAACTGCGCCCCGACGTGGTCCTCATGGACGTCCGGATGCCCGGCATGGACGGCATCGAGGCCACCCGCCGGATCATCGCCACGGGCGGTCGCTCCCGGATTCTCGTCCTGACGACCTTCGACCTGGACGAGTACGCCCACGCGGCCCTGCGCGCCGGGGCGAGCGGTTTCCTCCTCAAGGACGCCCGTCCGGAGGAGCTCCTGGCGGGCATCCGCGCCGTCGCCGCGGGGGACGCCGTCATCGCCCCCGCCCTGACCCGGCGTCTGCTCGACGCGTACGCCCAGCACCTGCCGCGTCAGGGCGTACCGGACGCGGACGCCGACCCGAGGCTGCGCTCACTCACCGACCGTGAACGCGAGATCCTGGTGGCCATCGGCAGGGGCTGGAGCAACGGGGAGATCGCCGCGCGTCTCGTCCTGTCGGAGTCCACCGTCAAGACGCACGTCGGCCGGGTCCTCGCGAAGATCGGCGCGCGCGACCGGGTCCAAGCGGTCATCTTCGCCTACGACCTGGGCCTCGCCCGCCCCAACAGCACCACGTGACCGGCCCGGCCGACGGCCCGCTCCAGGGCCGTGCGTCCGCCGGTTCGTCACCGTACCGGGCCACCCGGTGGGCCCGCCCCCGCCGGAACGGGCCGGCTTCCGGGGCACCCGCGTGGCGCCGCGACGGGTCCTGGCGGACGCGCACCCCGGGAAAACGGGCGCCCACGACGGGGTGATCGGGCACGGTCCGCACGGACACGTCCCAACTGCGGTGCGCGACAGGCTTCTTGACGTCGTACGTCACCACGGCCCCGGGCGCCTACGTCCTGGCCGGTGCCGGCCGCCGGAGCAGGTAGAGGACCGCGACGGAGACCAGGACGGCCATGCACGCGATGAACACCAGCCCGGCGCCCTCCAGACCGATCCGGTCCGCCAGCACCCCCGCGCCGATCACCGGCAGCGAGATGCCCACGTACGCGACCACGAACAGCAGGGAGATGACCGCCGCACGCTGGTCGTCGGGGGACGCCTGGGCCACCTCGGACAGCGCACCGCGGAACGCGATCCCCTGCCCGGCACCGCCGACGAGCGCGCTCAGCACCACCAGCGCCAGCAGGTCCCACCGCAGCGCGCCCGCGAGGAGTGCCAGCCCCGCGAGGAGTGCGGCGCAGCCCACCGGCAGCGAACGCCCCGGCCCGATGACGCCGACGGCCAGTTGTCCGGCGGTCGAGGCGAAGAAGGCCAGCGCGACGACCAGCCCGCTCACGGCGCGGCTGTGCACACCCAGGGAGTGTTCGAGGAACGCCGGACTGACCGCCGTGAACACACCGAACAGCGCGAACCCCACGAACGCGGCGATCGCCGCCGGTCCGAAGACCGCCCGCACCTGTGCGGGCAGACGGGGCCGTTGCGGCCGTACCGTGCGCGGCGGCCGCCGCTCCCCCACGGTCTCCGGCAGCCGGAGCAGGACGGCGGCCGAGCAGGCCACCAGACCGAGATGTACGGCGAAGGGCAGGTACAGCGGCCAGGGGGCGTACTGCGCCAGCAGCCCGGCGAGCAGCGGACCGCAGCCCAGCCCGCCCATGTTGGCGGCCGTCGCCACGAGCGTGGCCCGCGAACCGCTGCCGCGGGGTGCCAGATCGATCACGTAGGCCGTGGCGGCGCCGGTGAACAGACCGGCGGACAGCCCGGACAGCAGACGTCCCGCGTAGAGCCAGCCCAGTCCGGTGGAACACAGGAAGCAGACGGCACTGGCCGCCGCGAACCCCAGGCCCCACAACAGCACCGGTCGCCTGCCCACGGCGTCGGAGGCGTTGCCCGCCAGCAGCAGCACGCCGATGACCCCGAAGGCGTACACGGCGTACACGACCGTGACCATCAGCTCGGAGAACCCGAACTTCTGCTGGTAGAGGTTGTAGAGAGGGGTCGGCAGTGTGGTGCCGGCCATGCACACCGCGAACACGGCCCCGCCGAGCAAACACTGGCGCCACCCTCGGCGAACACCGTCCATGCCGCCGACAGTAACCCCGTGCTCGGCCGCTGACCGGTTGGGCGGCCCGGCGTGCCCCGCGTGCCGTGCGTGCGGTGCGCGGGGAGGGTCGCGGGCCGGTTGAGTAATGGCTACTGATCCGCAGCCCGCCGTACTTGGCCACAGTGCTCGTGTGGCGACAACGGGGGGATGGCTCATGGGACAGGGATTCGGGCAGGGGTTCGGGCAGTTACCCGGGCCGTACGAGACGCTTCGGGCGGAGTCGCGCGTACCGGCCCCGTGGCAGGGCGGACGGGGAGTGCTGGAGGGCGCGTTCCAGGTGATGGCGGTGCTGGACCAGGCGGGCCAGGCCGGGTTGACCAGTCTCGCGGCGCGGAGCGGACTGCCGAAGTCGACGGTGTACCGGCTCCTGGGGCAGCTGGCCGAACTGGGCGCGGTGGAACGGCAGGCGGACGTCTACCGGTTGGGGCCGCGGATGTTCCGCCTCGGGCAGGGGTGGCAGCCGTATCCGGGGCTGCGCACGGCGGCCCGGGAACCGGTGCGGCGGCTGGTCGCGGCCACCGGGGCGACCGTGGGAGTCAGCGTGTTGAGGGAGGGCCGGACGCTCGTGCTGGACTGGGCGGCCGGCCAGGACACCGCGCTCACGCCGCTGCTGGACGTGGCCTCCTGGCCGTGGTTCACGGCGGCGGGCAAGGTCCAGGCCGCCGGGCGTCCGGACCCGGGCCCGGACGCCCCCGCCTCCTGGCCGCGCGAGGCGGCGGCCATCCGGGAACGCGGCGTGGCCTTCGACCGCGGAGAGGTCGTGGAGGGGGTCTGCTGCGCGGCGGTGCCGCTGCTGGGTGCGGGCGGTGCCGCCGTCGGGGCGCTGTGCGTCCTGACCACGGTCTCCGAGCGTCTGGAACCGCTCGCGGACATCGCCCAGCGGGCCGGCGAGGCGATCACGGCCCGTCTGCGGCAGCGGCGGCCGGGGGTGACCCCGTCCCGGGTCCGTCCTTCGTCGTTCACCGGCCCTGCCCCGATGACTCGGTGACTCGGTGACTCGGTGAAGGGCTTCGCGCGGGCGCGGGCTCCGTGCGAGCGGGGCCCGTAGCTGCGGGGCCCATGCCCACGGGACCCGTGCCTTCGTCTGTGGGCCCCCGCGCCTGCGGGACCGTCCCTGCCTGTGGGGACCCCGTCGGGTCCTGATCGGGACCTGATCGGGACCCCGGATTTTGGACTTGCGGGTCCATTTTTTACCTCGCACAGTGGACCTCGCGCCCTGGCCGTCCAGGGCCCCGTCCAGCCGGCGGCCGTGTGCGGTTCGGCCGGGCGGATTCACGATGCAGGACCGAGCAGCGGAGTAGATCATGTCGATGCGTCTTGAGGGTAGGACCGCCCTGGTGACCGGTGCGACGAGCAACATCGGGCGGGCGATCGCGGAGGCCTTCGCCGCCGAGGGCGCGCACGTCGTCGTCTCCGGCCGCAGCGCCGAACGGGGCCGGGAGGTCGTCGACGGAATCCGCGTACGCGGCGGTCGTGCCGACTTCGTACGGGCCGACCTGGACGGCAGCGCCGCCGCCTCGCGGGCACTGGCCCAGGAGGCGACACGGGTCCTCGGCGGCCGGATCGACGTCCTCGTCAACAACGCCGGCATCTACCCCGGCGACACCACGACGGCCACCGACGAGAAGACCTTCGACCTGGTCTACGCCGTGAACGTGAAGGCCCCGTTCTTCCTGACCGCGGCCGTCGCCCCCGCGATGGTGGAGGCCGGCGGCGGGGCGATCATCAACCTGGGCTCCTGGATCGCCCGTCTGGGCATTCCGGTCGGCGCCCTCTACAGCTCCACCAAGGGAGCCGTGGAGACGCTGACCCGGGCCTGGGCGGCGGAGTTCGGACCGCAGGGCGTGCGCGTGAACGCGATCTCCCCCGGCGTGGTGCTGCCGCCCACGCAAGGCGAGGAGCGCCCCTCCGCGATCATGATGAAGGGCACCCCGGCGGGCCGGATGGGCACTCCCGACGCCATCGCGCACGCCGCCGTGTACCTGGCGGGCGACGAGTCCTCGTTCGTGCACGGCATCGTGCTCGACGTCGACGGCGGCCGCACCACCGCCGCCGTCATCGCCGCCTGACACGCACCACGGGCCGGGGATCCGGGCACGCCGTCCCCGCCGTCGGGCGGCGGCACGGCGACTCACGCCCTCCCGCACCACGCACCACGGCCCCAGCCGTCGCGAAACCACCGGCCGCCTGCCGGCGCGGCCCGTGGCGGGTCCGCCACGCGCCGCGCCGGGGAACGGTGTCGGCGCGTGACCGTGCCGACCCGCCACCGCTCCGGTCATGTCCGTTCCAGCGCAGGCGAGTTGACCAGGTGAAGGGTCAACTCGCCTGCGACGCACCACCACCGGCACGGTCCGCCGCCGGCGCCGTCAAGGACCGGTCGCCGGCCGCGCCTGGCGGACCCTCGCCGGACCGCTCCGTCGTGAGGGACGACCGGTCCTACCTTGCCTGCCCGGTGTCCGCGGCGGCGTACCACCGCTCCGCGATCGGGCGTGCCTTCATGGGCATCCGACCCGCCGTCCCCCGGCCGGGCGCCGGGCGTGCCCGTGACCGTGCCGCACGCTCCCTGGCCGTACCGGCCCACGGGGCAAGGGAATTGGTTCCTGTCCGCCGCATCCGAAACCGTCCCCGCCCCGGAAGTACGGCACCAGAAGCGACAACGCGCGCGTGGAGATCACGCCGAAGGGTGCCGGGGGCCATGCCGAATCCGCAACCGGGGCATCACAGTCCCGAGGCCGTGTACGTCAGTCATGTCGGCAACTGCCGAGTCTGCAAACGGGAGTCGGGCCGCTGCCCGCGCGCCGAGCGGCTGTGGCGCGTGTACCAGGAGTGGCGCGCCACCACACGCGACCGCTCCGACTGAGCGGTGCCCGTGCCCGTGCGCGAGCGGGTGAGGGCGGGCAGCCGTCACGGCGTCGCCCGCCGCACCGCTCCCCGGGTGTGTGCCGGTGGTGGACGACGGGGTCGAGGCCAGGGGTGCCTCCGGGCGGGGCCGGGCCGTCACCCGCCCGGAGGCCGTAGGGGAGGACGCCGCCTCTACAGCCCCACGTCGCGGCTGCGGATGTCGTCCAGTGACTCGCGGCGGACGAGAAGGCGGGCGTGGCCACCGTGCACGGCGACCACCGGCGGGCGGCCGACCATGTTGTACCCGGACGCCATGGAGAGGTGGTAGGCACCCGCGACGGGGACGGCCAGCAGGTCGCCCGGGTGTACGTCGGCGGGGAGTTCGACGTCGGTGGCGAGCACGTCACCGGCCTCGCAGTGGCGGCCCACGACGGTCACCGCGGCCCGCTCCGCCGCACCGTGACGGCCGATCAGACGAGGCGCGTACCGCACGCCGTACAGCGCGGGCCGCGGGTTGTCGCTCATCCCGCCGTCGACGGCGACGAAGACGTGGTCGCCGGTCCGCTTGACGGCCAGGACGTGGTAGAGGGCGACCCCCGCCGGCCCCACGACGGCGCGGCCGGGCTCGATCATCAGACGGGGTACGGTCAGCCCGGCGGCCGCACACGCCTCGACGAGTTCGCTCCGGACCCGGCGTGCCAAGGCCGTGAGGTCCAGGGCCTGTTCACCCGGCCGGTAGGCGATGCCGTGGCCGCCGCCGAGGTCGAGCTCGGGCAGGACGAGGCCGTGCTCCTCACGCAGCCGCGCCATCAGCCCCACCATGCGCCGCACGGCCGTCAGATACGGCTCGACGCTGGTGATCTGAGAGCCCAAGTGGCAGTGCAGGCCCGTGAGTTCGAGCTGCGGTTGGTCGAGGATCCGGCTGATGGCGTGCTGGGCGTACCCGTCGGCCATGGACAGGCCGAACTTCTGGTCGTCGGTGCCGGTGCGGATCTTCTCGTGGCCGCCCGCGCTGATGGCCGGCACCACCCGCACCATGACCTTCTGGTGTCCGCCGGGCCCGACGGCGGCGGCCAGCCGGGCGATCTCGGAGGAACTGTCGATCACGATGCGCCCGACCCCCAGACGCAGCGCGGATTCCAGGTCCTGCGGGGACTTGGCGTTGCCGTGCAGCACGATCCGCTCGGGCGGGAACCCGGTGGTGACCGCGAGTTCCAGTTCACCGGCGGAGCAGACGTCGAGGCCGAGGCCCTCCTCGTCCACCCAGTGGGCCATGCCCCTGCACAGGAACGCCTTGGCCGCGTAGAGGACGTCGGCGTCGGGGAAGGCGTGCCGGTAGGTACGGCAGCGCTCCCGCACCTCGCCCTCGTCGAGTACGTAGGCGGGGGTGCCGAAGCGGTCGGCGATCTCGGCGAGCGGGACGCCGCCCACGGCCAGGTCTCCCTGACGGGGCTCGGTGGCCGAGGCGGGCCACACCGACAGGTCGCCGCCGGTGGTGCTGACAGCGGATTCGTGAACAGTGGTCATCGTGCGTTCCCTCTCAACCGATCCACAGTGCCAGAGCCGAGACGAGTGCGGCGGCGCCGGTCACCCGCAGCACCCCGACGGCCTGCGGATCCCATGTGCTCGTGCGGGTACGGGGTGCGGGCCGCTCCCGCGGGGCGGGGGCGGCGGCCCGGACGGGCTCCGTGGCGACCGGCGTGGTCCGGGTCGGAGCCGGTGCGGAGAAGGAGGGGTCCACCGTGACCGTGGTGACTCCCAGCGGCTCCGCCATCGTGCGCAGAGCGGGCTCGGCGAGCCTGATCCACGCCTGCTCGGGGCCGAGTGTCGTGGTCAGTCCGCGCTCCGAGGTGAAGCCGACGGCCGTACGCTCGCCGAGCGGCGTACGGAAGAGCCGGACGGCACACCCTGCCGACCCCGGCCGGACCGGAACGAACAGCGCTCCGGCCGGGAATCGTTCGGAGGGTTCCGGGTCTTCACCGCACGAGAGTTGTTGCATGGGATGCCTCCTGGAGGATCCGGGACGGTTCGGTGAGCGACTCGACGCCTCCGACGCGAGGAGGCCGGCGCTCACAGCAGAAGCTATTCCCGTGCCCACCGGTTCTCCGACACCTCATGACGCGACGCTGACGGTGATCGTGCCGACGCTGACGGGATGCTGACGCGGGCCACGACCGGCTGGCGGGACGGCGTCAGGAGCGCGCCAAAAAGGGGCCTGTGGGGTGCCGAAGCGCCCCTGCCCAGGAGTGCAATGGGACGCGGTCCCTCGTGGACCGCCCGCGGGAGGGACCCGTGGACGTGTGCGAAGAACGGTCGACTCATGTCTGATTCCGGCGCCCCCGCGGCCGCCCGTGTCCTGGTGGGAGTCAGCGGCTCCCTCGGCAGCCTCACCGCTCTGTGCCGGGCCGCCGACGAGGCCCGGCGGCGGGGCGCCGAGCTGTGGCCCGTGCTGGCCTGGGAGCCGCCCGGCGGTGAACTCGCCGCCCGCCGTACGCCGGCCTCGTACGTGCTGCTCGACGAGTGGCAACGGCTGGCGCGGGGGAATCTGCTCACCGCGCTCGACGACGCTTTCGGGGACACCGGTCCCGGGGTGCCGATGCGCGCCCTCGTCGCGCGTGGCACCGCGGGCCGGGCGCTGGTGGAGAGCGCCGACCGCGAGAGCGATCTGCTGGTCGTCGGCGCCGGGCGGCGAAGCGGCTGGCACCGGCTCTGTTCGTGCTCGGTGAGCCGTTACTGCCTCACCCATGCCGTCTGCCCGGTCCTCGCGGTGCCGCCGTCCCCGCTGGAGGCCGAACTGACCACCGCGCACCGGCGCAACCTGTGGCACCTGCGGCTCGACACCCGGCGTCTGGCGGAGGCGGCCGAGAAGACCGCTGCGCCCGACGCCTGACGGCCGGGCGGGCACGGTCCCCCGTGGACCGAGCCGCCACGGCCCGTACGGTCCGTACCGCCGATGGCGCGCACGGGTCCGCTTCCGCGGCTGTCCGCGCCGCCGGTCACTCCTCGTTCGTCGCCGTCACCGGACGTGTGCAACCGACCTCCGGCGGCTTGGACATCTGTGCGCGCAGGTGCAGGGCGTCGCCGATGAAGAGGTCGTAGACCAGGACTCCGATCACGCCGCCGATCAGGGGGCCGACGAGGGGAATCCAGAAGTAGTCGCTGAAGGCACCCGGCGAGGTGCCCGGCAGGGCCAGCTCGCGCCAGCCCGCGAGCCAGGCGAACAGGCGCGGGCCGAGGTCCCTGGCCGGGTTGATCGCGTAGCCGGCGTTCGCACCGTACGAAAGTCCGATGGCGGCGACCGCGAGCCCGATCACCAGCGGTCCGAGGAAGATCCGTACGGCCGGGTTGCGCATGTCGATGACCGCCATGATGAAGACGAGCATGAACGCCGCCCCGACGATCTGGTCGACGAGCGGGCCCCAGACGCCGCCGTGGAAGTACTGGGCGGGAAAGGTGCCGAAGATCGAGAAGGTGGCGAGGGTGTGCCCGTTGGTCTTCGGCCCCTTCATCGCCTGGTCCAAGGCGCTGATGGCGTCGTGGTAGACCGCGTACACCAGCGCGGCACCGGCGAACGCGCCGACGACCTGTGCGACCACGTACGGCACGACCTTGGCCCAGGGGAATTTGCGGCGCAGCGCGAAGGCGAGGGTGACGGCCGGATTGAGGTGCGCGCCGCTGACTCCGCCCGCCACGTAGACGCCGAAGGTGACGGCCAGTCCCCAGCCCGCCACCGGCATGACCCAGTCGCCGGCGCCGAGGAACATGGTCGTCGCTCCCGCAGTACGGCCCGAACCGGGAAGGGCGGCCACGGCCATGGCCGCGACGCCGCACCCGAACGAGATGAGGACGAACATCCCCAGGAACTCCGCCAGGCACTCGCCGAGCAGGCCGCCCCTGCGCCGGAGCCGGGAGGGTCGCACCAGGAGTGGAACGTGAACCGTCATCATGGCTCCCTAGGGGCCTGGGCCGGGCGGCGGGGACTTCTCGCGCCGTCGAGATGTCCACCGATGACCGGGAACCCGGCGTCGCGCGCGACGGGGCGCGGAGAGCACGTGGCCGATGTCGGCGCGCCTTGGCCTCCGACCGTTCCCGGGTGGGTCCGGCTGATCCGCCGGACCGAGGAAACGTCTATTCCCCGTCGGCGCCGGGGCGGCACTGGAACCGCGTCACCCACTGCGGGAGATCGCGTTCGAGGTCGCTCCGCTGCTGGAGGCCCGCTTCGAAGAGGTGCTTGGCGACATGCTGCTGGGCGGGGCGGTTCGTCGCGGCCCAGAAGGCGTCCATCTGGTCCTTCAACTCGCTGTCCGGTCGCTTCGTGGCGAGGTTGACGAAGTGCTTGATGTCCCTGATCGTGTGCAGGTCGAACTGGGCGACGCGCGACGCGAAGTCATCGACGAAGGCGTCGAGTTCGGCGTCGGGGAAGGCCCGGTTCATGTATCCGTACCGTTCGGCGAGCGCCCCGTCGTAGTCGAGGCCGCCGAAGAGGATCTCGAACGTCCGGCCGCGCCCGACCAACCCGGGCAGAAGAGTGGCGGGCCCACCCCCCGGAACGGCGCTCATACCGATCTCGAACTGGCCGATGACCGCCTTCTCGCGGCTCGCGAACCGGATGTCGGTGGCGAGGAGGAACTCGCTGCCCGCACCGCGTGCCCTGCCCCGGACCGAGGCGATGGTGACCACGGGCAGGGTCATGAGACGGGTGAGCACCCTCGTCCAGGGATGGATCTCCTCCGGGTGGGCCAGGGCACGCTTGGACTCGTTCTCGTCGGACAGGTCGAAGTGGGCCAGGTAGAAGTCGGGGTCGGCGCTGTCGAAGACGATGACCGCCAGCGTGTCGCTCTCCTCGGCACGCGTGAGCAGCGCGCCCAGTTCCCTGGTCATGGCCGCGTCGACGAGATTGACCGGAGGATTGTCGAAGGTCACCCGCCACAAGGCGGGCGAGTGCTCCGTGAGGGCGAACGTCGTCGGTGAGTCCATGGAGCCGACGCTAGTGAAGCAGGGCCGAACGGCAACCCGGCCCCGTCCGATCGAGTACCCCCGGCCGCCCGCACCGGCTGTCCCGGCTGTCCCGGCGGGTTCCGCCGCGGTGGCGCGCGAGGCTCCGTGCCGGTGGCGGGCCCGGCACCGTTTCGGCCCCGAGGGCTGTCCGTGACCCCCGGTGGATCGGCGCGCGGCGTCGGACGCGGTGCGTCGGACAGGTCGCGTGAGGGTGGTGGCTCCCTGGGCGGGCGAGGCCGTTCCTCCCCCTGGAGTGGGCCGAACGCCACCTCGGCGACTTCACCGGCGCCTTCAGCATGCCGGTCCTGCAGCGCACAACCTCAGCCTTCCTCGTCCGACGAGCCCTCGGAAAGACCATCGTCGACGCCGCCGAATTCCTCGGCCTCGGCATCGACGGAAAGGGCCTGGGCACCCCCATCACCAAATGGGCCCGCCGGCAGGGCACCGCGGAGGCATACGAACGAGCCGCGGACGCGATCGGCGCAGAACTCGCCTCCTCACCACTGATCGACTACCGGCACCGGCGCGCCCCTTCTCGCCAACTGAGCACTGCCACCAGACGCATGCGGCATCGCTCTTCTATGACGGTGCCGTTCTCGTCGGAGACGGGTGGCATCACGAAACTCCGGTCAGAGCACGGCAGACTCACGGTAGGACGTCAGTCCATCAGCGGAGCAAGCCGGGCACCAACGGTTTTCGCAAGGATGGCTCTGACGGTGTTTGCAGAGCTGAAGGGACAGATGACCGTCGACAATCGGCCCGGGCGACGAACCAGACCGCGGAGGGCGTGAAGTCTTGCCGGGCCATCGTGCACCTGGCTCGGAAACACGGTGTCGAGATGCCGATCACCGAGGTCGTCACCGCGGTCATCGGCGGCACGGCAACCGTGAAGGACGCGGCCGCAGCCCTAATGTCCCGGAGCCCGAAACCCGAGCTGTACGACGCCTGACGCGACTTGGACGCCCGCCCGGCGCTGTCTGTAACCCTGGGATGCCTACGCCTCCAGGTCGACGACAGTCCACACCTGGCGGCCGTCGACGGTCATCTCCGTCCCGCGAATCGCTGCCCCGAGTTCCCGCAGGCGTCTAGGACGTCATCGTCCCGCGGTTGTGCCGGACGGGCGTGGTGGCTGAAGGCCAGCAGGAGCACCTGGTCGTTCTGTTCGGCGAGATGGAGGCTGACATGCGGCCCCGTCGGCCACGACCGTGGCCACGAGATGCCGGACCAACGCCTCCAGGCCGTCCGGCCTCTTCAGCCCCCATGTGCCGAGCCGATCCGTCACCTCGGCGAACGCCTTCCCCGGCGCCCAGGGCTGCGTCTCCAGCGACCAGGAGGCGCCTTGACGGTTCCTCATCACCGGTAGGCCTCCGCGACCGGACCGCTGAGGCATCGGCAGCGCGGATGACGCCGCCAGCGTCTGCGGGGGCGGAGGTGACGGCGGCGTCTTTGGCGGGTAGTCGGGGCGCGGCTTGATGGCCCCAGGCCCGGTGTCCGGCTCCATGGGGGCCCCTTCGCGTTCCCACATAGGTGTCACCCGTCGTAGAGGTCTCGTCACCTTTGAGGGACGAGTCTCCTCACATCCGGCCCGGGCTTGGCGACAGCTGCCCGAATTCACGTCGACGTAGTCGGCCTACGGACCGTCGAGAACGGCCACCGCCTCACCGCGACATCCCGGACGGCGACGCGCCCGAACCCGCCACAGCACCAGCGACTACCGCGACTGGCGGCCGGAGGACAATGGGGACAGGTGACGCGCCGCGAGCAGCGCTACCAGGGTGCTGCCCACGGCACCGGTCAAGCACCACTGGATGGCCGTGCGCTTCAGTTGAGCGGGCCGCAACCCGAGACGGGCCGAGTACGGATAGTCGAGATCGCACAGATCTTTTCGGAGTGGCCCGGGCCGTCGTAATACCAGGCGCTCGTGTAGTGGACGTTGTTCTTGATGGTCCAGGTGGCCTTCGTGACGCCGTTGTCCACCAAATCGACTTCGCAGTACGGGGAGGTGGGGTTGGTCTCCCACCTCATCCACTCATGTCCGTCCGTTTGCACCTGAACCTCTTCAAGAATCGAGCAGCCCGGCGCCGGAACGGCGGAATAACCGATGGGTCCCAGTACTCCTCCAGCGGGTGCTGCCGAGGCAGGTCCGGCCAGCGCGATGGTCGTTGCAGCAGTTCCCGCCGCGATCAGCAGGGACAAGTTGCGGTGCATCATGGCTTCTCCCTAGTGCCGTCCGTACATGGGCGCCTGCTCCATCACCACGGAGGAGCGATGGAGTAGACCAATCCCACGATGGCACAACTCGCTCTCTTCTGCAGGGAGTTCACTGCCCGCCGTGACGCGGTTCAGCGCCCGAAGCGGGCCATCAGCGTAGGGGGCCCCGCGCTCGTCCAGGCCCAGCGCCGCGGCGGCCTGGACGAGGTTGGCGTCCCTGCGGGCGTCGCGGGCGGGCCAGTACGCGGTCTGTGCCGCGAGGACCTCCAGACGCCGCGCGGCGCGGATCGCCTCCATCCGCGGGACTTCGCCGGCTTCTCGACCTCGACCTCCAGCTGGGGCCAGCAGAGCTGTGACTCTCCCGCAGCTTGCCGCTGTTTCTGCTGGGGTCGAAGAAATAGGATGCGCTTTGTGCGTCATGGGGATGGCCATGTGCTGCCATGTACTTCCTGAGCCGGTGGAGATCCGAGTCACTCAACGCCATGCCGCGACTTTTCCTCGTCGGCGGCGAGGTGATCTTCCTTGGGCCAAGACCATGTGTGCAATCGCCCAGCGAGGGGAATCAATGGGCAAGTTGTAGTGAGCGCGCCCCACTGTCGGGCGGGTTCGCGGCCGTCCCCGTCGATGAGCCCATCATCCCGGTTCTGTGCCCTGCGAGCAAGGAAGGGGATTTTCGTGCCAGACGAGGGCAGCGGAAAACGCCACGCGGATGGGATCTCGACTGGTACTCACAACGAGGTTTCCGGAACCGTGATGGGTCCTCTTGTCCAGGCTCGTACTATCCACGGCGGGATCCATCTGCACCACTCTCCTCCAGAATGGCCAATACCTCGGCAGCTTCCCGTGGACACTCGTCATTTTGTCGGCCGCTCTGCTGATTTGACCGAACTGGGGCAGGCTCTTGATGATGTCCATCACGAATCAGGTGTGGTCGCGATCACGGCGATCAGTGGCACAGCCGGAATCGGAAAGACCGCGTTGGCCATTCACTGGGCGCACCAGATAGCCCGTCATTTCCCCGACGGGCAGCTGTACATCAATCTGAGAGGATTCGACACACGATCTCCGGTCGAGCCCGAGCAGGCACTGCACGCTTTTCTCTCCGCTCTCGGTGTCGAAGCCGGCCGGATTCCCCTTGATCTGGCCGCCCAGGCCGCCCTGTTCCGCAGCACGGTGGACGGTCGGCGCGTACTGATCGTTCTTGACAACGCACGCGATGCGCAGCATGTACGGCCGCTGTTGCCGGCCAGTCCGTCGTGCCTAGCGGTGATAACGAGCCGTAATCGAGTGGACAGTCTCGTGGTCAGAGAGGGGGTGCACCGCGTCATCCTGAATCTGATGTCTCACAACGATGCGAGAGCTCTCCTTGCGAAGCGCATAGGGCGCGAGCGGGTCGACTCCGAGCCAGCTGCGGTCGATGACGTGATCCAGCTGTGCGGCCGGCTCCCTCTCGCGCTGAGTATCGTGGCCGCCAGAGCCGCGGCCCTGTCACAGTTCCCGATCAGCTCCCTCGCCGAGGATCTACTGGATGAGCGTACGCGTCTCGACGCCCTGAACCTTCACGAGACGGACCTCAGTGTTGAGGCTGTGTTCTCGTGGTCCTCGCGCCTCCTCACGCCCCAGGGAGCTCGCTTGTTCGAGCTCCTGGGTGTGGCGCCGGGGTCGGACGTGGGAGTCCACGCATCAGCCGTTCTGGCGGACATGCCGCCCACCGCGGTGAGCACGTTGCTCACCGAGCTCACCCAGGCTCACCTCGTCGAGGAGTACTCGCCCAAGCGCTACCGTCTTCACGACTTGTTGCGGGCGTATGCCGTGAAAGTTGCCCGCTCCGACGACGAGCTGGATCTGAAGCCGGCCATGCAACGGTTGCTCGACTTCTATCTACATATCAGCCACTCCGGTGACCGGATCCTTGATCCTCTGAGGGAGTCGATAGAGATCGAGGAAGGTGACCGGCACTCAAGTTTTTCACTCGTCGACAGAAAACAAGCTCAGGACTGGTTTGCGGCCGAGCACGACAACTTGCTGTCCGCCGCACGCTATGCGGCAGAGAACGATCTGGACGAACAGGTTGTATGGCTGGCGTGGTCAGCGACAACTTTCCTTCACCGAGGCGGCCACTGGTACGACTACCGGGAGATCCAGCGCGTTGCGCTGCTGTCCGCGCTGCGAACCGGCGAAAAGAAGGCTCAGGCCATCACTCATCGCAATCTGGGCAACGCGCTGGCCCAGCTGCAGAGCTACGATGAGGCGTCTGAGAATCACCGAAAGGCGCTGGCTCTATTTGTGGAGTTGGGTGACGAGCGAGGCCAGGCTCGGGTTCATCATGCGCTCGGATATCTTTCCGAGAAGAGGGGAGATTACGCAGCCGCGCTGGAGCATGGGAAACGTGCTCTCGCCCTCTACCAAGCCTGTGACGACCGGGCAGGAGAAGCACGGTCCCTGAACGCGATGGGCTGGTACCACGCGATGCTCCAGAATTATGAAGCGACGGTTTACAACTGCGAGCAGGCACTTGTTATTTTGCGAACTCTAGACGATCCCACCTATGAGGCGCACACGCTTGACAGTCTGGGATACGCGTATCATCACACGGGAAGCTTCGAGCAGGCCATCTCTTGCTTCCGTACCGCAATAGAGTTCTATCGCGAACTCGAAGATCAGTACTACTACGCAGCCACGCTGCATCATCTCGGTGACACGCTTCAAGAATATGGGAATTCGGAAGAGGCTCGTACGGCATGGCGTGAAGCAAGACGCGTTCTGCACGACATGGGGCACTCGGAGGGGGAAGAGGTCTCCGCGAAGCTCCGTGCGAGCTTGACGGAGGACGGCCCGAGACTGTCCGGGACAGGGTGAAGAATCCGTCGCTCGTTGCTCGTTGACCGGAAGCGGAATTGTCGCGGGTACAGGAGGTTCGGGATGGACCCGGTTTCAGTGGGACTGCTGGCAGCACTGGCGGGCGGGGCCGGCGGGGAGGTCGGCAGGCAGGCATGGGCAGGGCTAAGCGCGCTGGTGCGTCGTCCGGTCCGCCGAGATGGCGGCGGCCGGATCCCGGCGGCATCCAGTTCCGGGGAGGGCGAACTGGTGCGCCTGGCCGAAAATCCGGCAGACCAGGGCCGGGCTCAGGCGCTGAGTACGGTGCTGGCGGTTCGGGCCGCGTTGGACGAGGATTTCCGGAGCGGACTTTTGGCCTGGCAGGAGCAGGCCCGCCTGGTGCGCACCGGAGACGGGACGGTGACCAACAACGTCAGCGGCGGCGCCCAGCACGGGCCCGTCGTGCAAGGTCGGGACTTCACCAATCTGACCTTCACCTCTCCGCCCGTCCGACTTGATTTGCCCGCCGCCGATGCGGCCGAGCCCGAGCAATGACCGCAACGAGCGAAACCGGTATGTGCGACGCGGCCAAGGACCGGTTCACCGGCGGGATCTGCTTCCACGTGGTCGCCCGCAGCCAGGGAGCGCTTGTGGCCGCCACGGGCGGCCTCGGGGTCGCCCATTTTGGCGCCCGCTTTCACCGTCGTACGCGGCTGGACGTCGAACGCACCGGCTCTCCGCCAGCCCACCCCCTCGCTTTCTTTCTCTCTCCCCTCCCGCACCTCCTCGGTCACCCCTGCCGCTCCGGCGGCCGAGTAGTCGGCGCCGGGACCATCCCCGCGCGAGCGGAGGTGTCCCGATGATGTGGGGGATTAACCAGGCCGTCAGGCCATCGGCTCCGCGCACGGAGATGGTCCCGACGCGCAGTTCGCGCGCTGGTCCCAGAATTCCTGCTCCCCGCGCACGCGGGGATGGTCGGGCTTCGACCGGCCGGGCCGGGTCAGCGCCCGAGAGCAGTGCTGGGGTTGGACACGATGACAGGCGGCTGGGGGTCGTCGAGAGAGCGCCTTCGTGGAGCGTCGGCGACTGACTCCACGGCCGGCGTGGCCCCGGCACGCGGGTGCTGCGTCTAATCCAGGTCCTGGTCGCGGAGTAGTCGGCGGCCGAGGTCGTCGGCCCACTCCTGGGCCCAGGCCATCAGATCGTCGATCAGTTCGGGAGTCGCGCCGTATGCCTCGAGTTCCGCGTCATCGATCCAGGCGATAGCGGTCAGCCGGGTCTGGAGAGATTCCAGGTCGAATCGCTCGCGGGCGTGGCGGCGGCCGAATTCCTCGAGGTCGGTCGTTGGCCATCGGCGTGAGGCGGCGAAAACGTCCAAAGCGTCACGGGCCACGCCCCGTTCGGCCAGTGCTCGGACCTTGGTGCCGATCACGTCTTCCTCAGCGAGCACGGGCCCGTAGGCGGAGGAGGCGGCCGGCCGGGTGAATACTTCTTTCAGGACGTCCACCTCGCACGTCTCCTGGGTTCCGGCGCGGGTGTCGGTGACGTTGAGGCGCGCGGACAGTGGGGCGATTTCGATCACCTGAGGCTGCCAGCCGCGTTCGGTGAGCCCTTCGGTGAGAGTGCGGACGATCTCGTCCATCGGGGCAGGGTTTTCGGTGGCGACGTCGAGGTCCTGGCTTGGGCGTGTGATCAGTGCGTGGGCTTGAACGGCGTAGCCGCCGGTGATCACCAGGGGTAGGGGAGCCGATGGCCAGGACGTCTGCCAGGAGGCGGGCGTGCAGGTCGGGGAGTCTCACGCTGCCGCCGGGCCCTGGCGGGTACGCGGTCGCCGGGCCGGAGGCACCTCGGCCAGCGCCCGCAGCTCCGAAAACTGTTCCTCCCACACGCTGCGAATGGTGGTCGAGACCAGGGTTCGCAGCGTGGGCCACGAGTGCAGGAGGATGCCGCGGTTCAGGAGAGCGGACAGATCGCCCCGCATGCCTTCCGCCAGGACAATGCGATACAAACTCATCCGCTGACGTTCCTTGGCAAGATCGAAGACTCGCAGCCCGGACCAGACCACGGTGGCAGGCGGCTCCACGCATCCCTCTGTCGGCCCCTGAAGATCATCCAGCGAATCCGGCAACCGCCGCCGAAACTTTTCCCGGTACAACTCCAGATCCGTGCCGCCAGAGCCCTCGAACGCACCGGCCCCGCCTGCAGGGGACGACACGGGGATCGGGTACTGCTGCGGTGCGGCTGCCATACCCCCAATTATGACGGCTACCGTCCGGTGCCGTAGGGCAACACCATCTTCTGCTCCTTGGCGCCTTCCGCTCCCGCCGAGGCGCACCGGGGTCTTCCTGCACACACGTAGCGTCGGCACCAGCTGTCGGTGCCATCAGCCTCCAGGATCCGGCATGCCAGACCCGCGCGGTCCGGTTCCAGACGCTGGCCACCACGCCCAGGCTGAGCTCATAGGCGGCATGGTCAGGAGGAGGCCGGTCGCGCAGTTGGCCCCGGTGCACCAGTGGGACCCGATGGCGACCGGCAAAGCCCGCTCAGCACGGTGTCCGGCTCCGCAGAGGCAACACCGGACCACGTTGCGGGGGTGCCCGAAGCGCCAGGGGCTGCACGCCGCCCCCGCTCCGGTCCGGCCAGCCCGCATGACCACGAAGAGCTCCGGGCCAGAGCGCCCACAGGCCCCCGCTACTCATGTCGGGACATCCCTGCGGACGTGTGGAGCGGATCCCGCTCGCGTCGGCTTCATCGTCTCCGTGGGAGCATCCTCGCGGTCGCAGGAGCAGCCCCGCGGGGGGCACCGGGGAGTCGTGTGCGCCGGTGAACTGCTCCCCGCGCATGCAGGGATGGCCCCGCCTCGTCGATGATGTTCGTGGTGCCGGTGAACTGCTCTCCGCGCGTGCGGGGATGGCCCCGACGCGCCGCCGGTGATCAGGTGGGCTCGGCCGCTCCCCGTGCATGCGGGGATGGCCCCTACCAGTCTTCGCTGCCGGCACCGTCGCGGTACGTGTCTGCGCGGAGAAGGGGCTGTCCCGTAAATGTTCTCTGAGTGGCTTCGGGCATGGGGGGCTGCTGTGCGGCGGGTGGTCTATCCGGCGAGGGCGACGTTGTGCATTCGTGCGATGCCGAGCATGGCGTGGTGGACGCCGTCGCCTTTGAGGCGGCAGTCGCGGAGGATCTTCCAGGTTTTCATGCGGGCGAAGACGTGCTCGACGCGGGCGCGGACTTGCTTGTGGGACTTGTTGTGGGCCTGCTTCTAGCCGGGCAGTTCCTTGCCCTTGCGTCGTCGGTGGGGCATCACGAGCCCGGTGCCCGGATAGCCGCCGTCGGCGATGGTCATGGTCGTGCCGACGGCGGCCTTCGCGCCGGACTCCTCCCATGCCTTGCAGTCGTTGCGGTTGCCGGGCAGGGGGCGGCCAACCACCACGACGAGGCGGGTGTCGGCGTCGATGACGACCTGGTGGTTTGTCGAGTACCGGTAGTTCTAATAGCTCATCGGTGAGCCCGAGCACGGCAGTGCAAGGGCCCCGGTGCGAGGTGGAAGTCTGCCGCCGTTCTGAGGCTTTGATCCCTGTGTTCAGACCGGCTCTGCCTCGCTCAGGCCCTGCCGGGCGGAGACCTTCGGTAGTTCCGGGACCTTGATCTCTCGTCAAAGACCGGTCCTGCCCGGCAGGAGCTCGGATCCAGGTTTCATGTCCTCAGCCCGCCGACAGGGGCCACCTCTCAGCAGTTCGCGAGCCATGAGCTCTCCAGCAGACCGAGGTCCCTGTCGGTCGCTGGAGACACGAACGGCTCATGAGATGGCGTGCCTTGAGCACTTCTATTACTGACCTTGAAGTCGTCTTGTCGTAGGGGCTGACGGTTGGTGATCGTCGCGGTAGGCCGGAGGTATGAGGTATGAGGTATGAGGTATGAGGTATGAGGTATGAGGTATGAGGTATCCGCAGGGTGGGGGTCTGACCGCGGAGAGGCAAGCGTTCCGCGAGCGGGTCCGGATGGAAGCGGTCGCGATGTTGGGCCTTGACCCCGGATTTTGAACACGTCTATGCGGCTTGGGCCAGGGTAGTTGCTGTTGGTTGGAAGTCGTCCTCGTAGGCGATCGGGGACCGCTGGCCGAGGCGGGAGTGCCGGCGGCGGGTGTTGTATCGGGTCAGCCAGCGGAAGGCGTCGAGCCGGGCCTGGCGCTTGTCCGGCCAGCCTTTGCGGCCCTTGAGTGTCGCTCTCTTGAAGGCGGCGTTGAAGCTCTCGGCAGCGGCATTGTCCGCGCTGGACCCGACCGCTCCCATGCTTCGCCGGACCCCAGCTGACCTGCACATTTCAGCGAAGGCTCTACTCGCATATTGCGAGCCGTGGTCCGTGTGCATGATCGCCCCCTCGAGACTGCCGCGAGTCTGCTCAGCGGCCGCCAGGGCGTCGATAACGAGCTCGGCTCGCATGTGATCGGCAATCGCCCACCCGGCCAGGCGGCGTGAGGCGAGATCGATGACGGTGGCCAGGTAGAGCGGCTTCGCGCCGTTGACCGGCAGATACGTGATGTCACCGACGTACTTCGTGTTCACCGCGGCAGCGGTGAAGTCACGTTGGATCAGGTCCGGTGCCTTCGCCGTGGCCGGGTCGGCGAGCGTGGTGCGGTGTCGGCGGCGCAGGCGGACCCCCTCGATCCCGATGGTCCGCATGATTCTCGCGACGCGCTTGTGGTTGACCATAGGGCCGCCTTCGTCGCGGAGTTCGGCGGTGATTCTGGGGGCTCCGTAGGTGCCGTCGGAGTCCTGGTGGATCTTGTCTATCCGGGCGGCGAGCTCGGCCTCGGCGGCTTGCCGGGCCGCCCTGGCGGCCACGGTGCGGCGCCAGTAGTAGAAGCTGGAGCGGGCCAGGCCGAGGATGTCGCAGAGCCGCTTCACGCCGTGACGGCGCTGGTGATCCTCAACGAACTGGCAGCGGTTCACCAGCGCGTCTCCGTCGCGAAATACCGGGCCGCCTTGCGAAGGATGTCGCGCTCTTCCTCCAGCTCACGGATCCTCTTGCGGGCAGCGGCCAGCTCCGCCTCGACGGCGTCACCACCAGCCGGGACGAAGGCTGTCTGCGAGGAATGGGCTCCGGAACGACGTCCGTCGGCGGCCCGGATCCAGTTCCGCAGCGTCTCGGTGTTCACCCCGAGATCACCGGCCACAGACTTGATCGTCGCTCCCGGCTTCGACCTGTACAACGTGACCGCGTCCGCCTTGAACTCGGCGGGGTAGTGCTTCATCCCCACAGGGACTCCGTTCTCCTGGACCATCAAGATCCAAGTGTCTCCGGTGTCCAAAATCCGGGGTTAGGGCCCGTTCGCCGACGGGCGGGGCAGTACGGAGATCGCGAAGGAGTTACGGGTCAGCGTTCGGTCGGTTCAGCGGTGGAGGCATTCCTGGCGGGAGGCCGGCCGGGAGGCGCTCCGTTCCCGCGGTCCGGTGTCCCGCCCGAAGCTGAATGACCGGCTCTTCGCGATGCTCGAGGAGGAGTTGGTCAAGGGCCCGGTCGCGCACGGCTGGCCGGACCAGCGATGGACGCTCGATCGGATCAAGACGCTGATCGGCCGACGGTTCCACAAGTCCATGACGTTGTCCGGGGTCTCCCAGATGCTGCGGCGGCATGGCTGGAGCCATCAGGTTCCGGGCCGTCGTGCGGTCGAGCGCGACGAGGCAGCCGTTGCCGGCTGGGTGAAGGATGCGTGGCCGCATCTGGAACCACCGCGGCGGCGCTCGGTGCCTGGATCGTCTTCGAAGACGAGGCCGGATTCTCGATGACGCCGCCGACCTCACGCACGTGGGGCAGACACGGATCCACCCCGGTTATCCGGGTGAGGGGCCGTTCCCAGCGTCGTTTCTCCGTGGCAGCCCTGTGTTGCTACCGGCCCGGCGAACGCTCCCGCCTGATCTACCGGCCCAAACGGCATACCGACCATAAGAGCGGCGGCCGCAAGAGCTTCGCCTGGACCGAGTACCGCGACCTCCTCATCGCCGCCCACCAGCAGCTCGACGGACCCATCGTCCTCATATGGGACAACCTCAACGTCCACAAAGACCGCCGCATGAGGGCCTTCATCGACGCACAGGACTGGATCACCGCCTACCACCTGCCGCCTTACGCACCCGACCTCAACCCCGTCGAAGGCATCTGGTCAGTACTCCGCCGGACCACCCAGGCCAACACTGCCTTCACCGACCCCGACGACCTCATCCGCCGGCTACGGCACGGCCTCCGCCAAATCCAATACCGCAGCCACATCATCGACGGATGCCTCACCGGGACCGGTCTCACACGGACGACATCACGCCTGCAATCTCAGTAGAGCGCCGCGTGCTCCGCACAGGTCCAACCTGCAGATTCATACGGAGGCACGGGGTTGAACAAGATCTTCTGCGGCATTGACTGGGCGGAAGGGCATCACGACATAGCCCTGGTTGACCAGGACGGAACCCAAGTTGCAAAGCTACGGATCAGCGACGATAGCTCCGGCTTCCACGCATTGATGGAACTTCTGGCTCAGCACCGTGACAGCGCAGCAGAACCGATCCCGGTCGCCATCGAGACGCCCCGCGGGCTTCTCGTCGCCGCCTTGCGGGCCACCGGCCGCCAGATCTACGCAATCAATCCATTGGCCGCAGCCCGATATCGCGACCGCGCCAGCGTCTCCCGAGCCAAGTCCGACGCAGCGGACGCCCGGGTTCTGGCCAACATCCTCCGGACTGACCGGCATGCTCACCGGCCTCTGCCCGACGACAGCGAAGCGGGGCAGTCCGTCGCCGTCCTGGCCCGCGCTCACCAGGACGCCATCTGGGACCGGCAACAGATGATCAACCGGCTTCGATCACACCTTCGCGAGTACTATCCAGCCGCCCTCACTGCCTTTCACGGCGCTGGAAAACCCGGACTCGACTCGCCGCGCGCCCGCGTGATCTTGACTGCCGCACCCACGCCGGCCGACGCCGCCAAGCTCACCCGTAGCCAGCTGCGCGCGTTGCTCAAGCGCGGTGAGCGTCCACGTTGTGGGATCGAAGCCGAGGTCGAGCGACTTCGGGCAAACTTCCGCGCGGACTCCCTGCGGCAGCTGCCGCAGGTCGAACAGGCTCTGGGACAGCAGGCAGTGGCACTCATCCGGCAGGTCGACGCCGCCTGCGTCAGCGTGGCCCAGTTGGCGGTGGCGACGGAAGAGGCATTCCTCGCGCACCCGGATGCCGAGATCATCACCAGTTTCCCAGGGCTCTCGGTGCTCTCTGGAGCACGCGTTCTCGCCGAGATTGGAGACGACCGCGAACGCTTCGCGGATGCCAGAGCCATGAAGGCATACGCCGGTGCGGCTCCTGTCACACGGGCTTCCGGCCGCAGCCACGTGGTTGTGGCCCGGACCGTCAAGAACCAGCGACTGGCATCAACCGGGCACATGTGGGCCTTCGCAGCCCTGCGCACGCAGGCTCCACGTGCCCACTATGACCGACGGCGTGCTGGTGGAGAACGGCATACCGCGGCTCTCAGGAACCTGTTCAACAAGCTGCTCGGCTGCCTCTTCCACTGCCTACAGCACCGCACGCTGTTCGACCCCGACCGTGCCTTCGTACCACCCACCGATCTTGCTGCCTAAGCGCCTACTTGACCCGCCAGAGACATGAGATGTCTTGGACCGCTCGGCGACGGTGTGATCGCGAGTGGGTACCAGGGTGCCGTCCACGATCAGCACGGTGTCCTTCGCGAACCGCTTGCGGGGCTGGAGAGCGAGCATCGGCCCGAGGTGATCGATGATTCGGTCCGCCGCCGACTTGGAAACCCCGAACAGCGGGGCCAGTTGGCGCATGGTCAGGTTTGTCCGCCAGTAGGCCGCAACCAGCAGTGCCCGGTCCTCCAGCGGCAGGCTCCACGGCCGGCCCTTGCGGACCGCGTCCGCACCCTCGCGCCGCAGAACCGTCACCAGCTTGCCGAGCTGCCGCGGGCTCAGCCCGGTGAACGGGGCTATCCAGGACGGCTCCGACGCCGTGATCACACCAGCCACATCAAGATCATCTCACCCGTGATCCAGAGGGGTGACTCAGATGCGGACGCTCAGCCGCATGTTCAGCAGGTGGCGTAGGCGAGCAGAGGCACCACGAAGGGTTCCGAGCCTCCTCACCTCGAGTTCCAGCCGTTCGGCGAGAGCGAGTACGGCGGCGTAGGGGCGTTCGCCCTCCTCGAGCTTCGCTGCAACGGCTTCGAGGACAGCTCGAAGAACGACGGGGTTCGCGCCGGGGTGCTCTGCCAGCAGGAGAAGAAGCTTGTTGTCGTTCCAGACGCTGTCTCGGGACGTGCTCAGTTCTTGGAGGGCTTCGGGCGGGGTGTGGGGATTGGCCGCCAGCGCTTGCCAGACGAAAGGGTACGGACGTTGCGCGAGCTGCTGCAGGACAAAGCTGTCCTTCTCGGCATGCGCCAGTGCGAGGTAGTCGGCAGGCGTGGGCACGAGGATGGCCTCTCAAGATGGTCGAAGCCGTCATCCTGCCACTGCACCTTCGCTGCCGCGGACTCCGGGCTGCCGGTCATGCCCTACCTGGCTCGCCCATCAGTTACGGGACAAGTCTTAGCTTCAGATTTTCACCGCACAACCAGCCAAGAAAAGCAGCCGGTTACCAAATCCGGCGCGAAACCGCATCCGCAGCGTGGCCAGACAGGTGGCATTGAGGACGGTGCAGGACTCGGGATTGACACACCCGTGCGTACGCATTCGGGACGCTCTGGACGTCGTCACTATTACTGTGACCGTCGAGAGCCACGAGGAAAGTACCTCCGCCTTCGGGAGCCGGTCCGCCACAGAGCACGTGATCTAAATCCTCTCGGCCTAAAGGCGCGGCGACGCTCTGCCTGCGCCTTTACGCAAAGAGGGGCGCTGGCAGATGGAGCGGGAGTGGCACGACCTCGAGAACCCGCCCGACGCACCCTCCTCGTGACACCCGGG
Organism: Streptomyces fagopyri; assembly: GCF_009498275.1. Classification (NCBI taxonomy): domain Bacteria; kingdom Bacillati; phylum Actinomycetota; class Actinomycetes; order Kitasatosporales; family Streptomycetaceae; genus Streptomyces; species Streptomyces fagopyri. The sequence continues at coordinate 1,457,912 of NZ_CP045643.1, forward strand.
AAAGGCGAAGAGCAGCCTCGTGGGGGGGACCATCCTCGCGGGTGCGGGGAGCAGTCGAGCTCCGCATAGGGCGTTTTCTGGGGTCCGGGACCATCCTCGCGCGTACGGGGATGGTCCCGACGCAGAGTTCTACTGGCTGCCCGAGGGTGTCTACTCCCGCGCACGCGGGGATGGTCCTGCGACAACCGCTTTGGGAGTTCGATCCGCACCCGCCTCGGGGACCGCCGACGGCTGGTCCGGCAGTCGTTCGGGGGTGCTGCCGTATGCCGCCGTCTGACTGCGTTGATGTCAGCCCTGGATGTCAGACGGCTCTGGCATCCTGCGCCAGTGACAATGACATGGGCCGCCTTCTGGACACTGATAGCCACCCTGAAAGGCGAAGCCACGGAGGCGAGCTGCCTGCGCCTGGCCGAGGAGTTGAGCCGCCGTTCCGTCTCCGACACCGTCGGCTTCGCGGAACGTCATGCCGAGGCTCTCCACCGCATGGACCAAGAGAAGTTCGGGACGCTTCCGGTCGCCGACATGACGGACCGGAACGGCGAGCCCTTCCCGCAGTCTGCCGACGGTTTCCTGTACGCCCGTTGCGCTGTCGTCGCCGCGGTGGCTTTGTTCACGAGAACGGGTTCTGGCTCAGCTTCTGTGACGCGGCCACTATGAGTGAGATCCGAGCTCCTTCGAGCCGTACGTGAAGTCGCCCGAAAATGATCCGTGGGCAAGGCGGTCGGGCTGAAGTTCGGGGCCGTGGAAGACGTTGCGCTCCGGCTGAAGGAGTTGCTGTTCCCGTCGATCGCGGACGTCGCGGTGCTGTCGGTGGACGCCAACATCGAGATAGTGCGCGTTGATGCGCAATGCATCGCGGACGGCGCCGTGTGCCCAGTCTGTCGGGTCTGGTCGAACCGGATTCATGGTTCCTACCTGCGGTTTCCCGCTGATGTGCCGAGCGGTGGCCGAAGCGTTGTTCTCCAGTTGAGGGTCCGTCGGTTCGCCTGCGGGAACCCGGGATGCACTCGCCGTGCTTTCGTCGAGCAGATACCCGGCCTGACACGCCGGCACGGTCAGCGGACCGAGAGGCTGCGCTCCACCCTGGCCGCGGTCGGTCTGGCCCTCGCGGGCCGGGCTGGGGCCCGCATCGCCCGCGTTCTCGGGGTGTCCGTCAGCCGCAGTACCGTGCTCCGGCTGGTCGACGCTCTACCCGATCCCGAGGTGGCCGCACCGCGTGTGGTCGGTGTCGACGAGTACGCCACCCGCAAGGGCCGCCACTACGGCACCGTCCTCGTCGACATCGAAACCCGCCGTCCCATCGACCTGCTGCCGGACCGGGAGGCGTCCAGCCTGGCGGCCTGGCTCGCCGACCGGCCGGGTATCGAAGTCGTCTGCCGCGACCGTGCACCGTTCTTCGCCGAAGGCGCCTCCACCGGCGCCCCGCAGGCCATCCAGGTCGCAGACCGGTGGCACCTGTGGCACAACCTGAGCGAAGCCGCCGAACGGGCCGTCGCCCAGCACCGCAGCTGCCTCCGCGCCCTTGTCCCGGCCGCCCACGGACCCGAGCCGGAGCCCGCCCCGGAAGAGGAACCGCCCGGTTCACCCTGGCCGACCGGGCATCGGTTCGCTGACCGCACCCGGGCCCGGCACGCTGCCGTCCACGCGCTGCTGGAGGCCGGGCACAGCCGTCGCTCGATCCAGCGTCAGCTCGGCATGACCTGGCGGACCGTCAAGCAGCTCGCCGACGCTGCGGTCCCGGAGGAACTGTTCACCGACCAGTGGCAGAACCGGCCCTCGGTCCTCGATGACTACAAGCCCTATCTGGACGACCGGTGGAACGAGGGTTTCACCAACGCCTGGAAGCTGTGGGAGGAGATCGTGCCGCTCGGCTACAAGGGCAGCTACCAGCGCGTCCGTGCCTACCTGCACAAGAATCGGACCTCGCCGCGGCTGGTGACCGCCCGGCCACCGTCGCCCCGGACCGTCTCCGGGTGGATCCTGAGCCGCCCGGAAACCCTCACCGAGCCCGAACAGCTCCAGCTCAAGACTCTCCGCACGCACTGTCCCGAGCTCGACGCCCTCACCCGGCATGTCCGCTCCTTCGCGGTCATGCTCACGCAGCGCCAAGGTGAACACCTGCCAGCCTGGCTCGACGCTGTCCGGCAGGACGACCTGCCCAGCCTCCACACCCTCGCCGGCGGCATCGACCGCGATCTCGACGCCGTCACCGCGGGATTGACGCTGCCCTGGAGCTCGGGCGCGGTCGAAGGGCATGCCAACCGGATCAAGATGCTCAAGCGCCAGATGTTCGGCCGAGCCGGCTTCGCGCTCTTGCGCAAGCGAGTCCTGCTCGCCTGATGCTGTCCACCAGCTGCCCTCCCCAGATCAGATCGCGGGGCGCCGGAGCACGTTGGTGGGCTCCCAGTCGCTCTTCCAGAAGGTTTCAAGCCCCTGCTCGTTGATGAACTGCCGCTCGACCTCGTGGATGGGGTACATCCCTTGGATGTTGATCACGTCGTGGCCCTCGTGTCCCGAAATGCCGACGTCGATGCCCAGGTAGTCGTCTCTGTCGAGGACCAGCGGCGCGAACACGCAGAATGCCGTCATCTCTGACTCGGGCACGATGCGCTCACCGAAGTTGATCGTGCTGCCGTAACTGAATGGGCAGGTTCCACGGAGCTGCTCGGCGAGGAAACCCACCGCATGAGCCCAGATCACGTTGGTCGAGTTCACACTGAGGCAGAGTTCCGGCGAGCCGTGCCGCCAGTCCGGGTGTTCTGCCAGCGACAAGCCATAGGTGAGCGCCGTGAGAAGCCCGTCCGGCAGGTTGTCGTAGACGATCTCCGTCACGCCCCGCAGCCCCTGCTTGGTCGAGTCGACAGGGAAGAAGCGGGGCTCCCTTCCTCCGGAAAGTCGATCAAGATGGGCGAGGTACTTCTCAACGCGGCTGGCCATGTGTCCAGCCTGCACGATCGCTCACCGGTGCACGCCACCGGGGCCGTCACCAGTAACGCTCCGCAACAGGTCCACAGAAGCTGAGCCAGAACCCGTTCTCGTGAACAGAGCCACGTGAGCGGGATCGCCTACGGCGACGCCCACGATGACCCCGAGCCGGTCGAACGCGACCTGCGGACCCGGGCATGCCTGCACGCCCAACACCGTGCCGCCCTCCCACCGATAGGCTGCCACCGGTCCGCGCGGCAACCCCCACTGACGCCAAAGCCATCACCCGCATGCGCTCCACACACGTCCTGTCCGCACCGTTTACCGACGACTGGCTCAAGCGGTGAACGGACAACCTGGCGCCACGGCTCACTCCGAAGGCAGACGCCCAGGCACGCCGCTTTGTGCGGAACCAGTGCGCTGACGTTACCGTCAAGACGCAAGAAGCCCCGCCAGAAGTCGTACTGGCGAGGCCTCTTGGTTAGCTACTCACGGAAGCAAAGGAACTACTTCCTCCCACGCTTTCAATCGCCCATCGACCTCTTCTCTGGACGCCACTCTCGCGAGACTCAGAGCGGGCGAAACGAGATTCTTGACAGTCCGCAGAAGTCGAATCTGGACAATGCCGAGAGCACGCCAATGGATAGCCCGCTCCCGAGCCTCTTCTACGGACATCTGGAGCTCTTGAAATAGGAGGTCGATTAAATGGTTCGGATTCAGGATGTCAACCACAGAATTCGACGGAATCCGCTGCAACAAGGCTGCAGAGAGATTTAGGCGGCGAATTATGCTCTCGGTCTCATCAATGGAGCCCGAGGCCACCGCGGCTTCGAGAGCGTAGGTGAGCGCCAACGAACAGGTAGCCCAGGACTCCGCGGACAGGGAGCCGCACTCGTCAGTCAGGCGCATCATCATCAGCTCAACGACGCCAAGCCACTGACCACGCCCAAGCTCAGAGATGGTCGGAGTGTGTGCAGCCAGGAGTTCAGAAAGCGATCGCAGGTCGAGCGATGCCAACTCATCCAATCTATCCATCAGAAGTGAACTCCCGCCGCAGCAAATGCGTCCCTACCAATTTGCAGACTCTCACTCGACGGTTGGAAGTGACCGCTATGGTTATTGATATCCAACCCAAAGAAGCCGACTCCCGACATCAGAGAATCAAACGCTCACTTACGGGCGATCAGGTCCGCCGGCAGCAGGGTTGTCGGATTCACAGTGTCGTGGGTGAGCGCGCGTGCCGCAGGCGTGGTGCCGACGGCAGGGGGTGGGCGCACCTGTGTCCGGTGCGGCGCGGAACGCCTCGATCACGTAGGCGGCGAACCGGCGGGAGGCCGTGAGCCGGACCGGGAGAGGCGCGTGCTGGAGGCCCTGGTGGGCCGTGAGCATGAGGACCAGGTCGTCGACGACGAAGCCGGGGCGGAGCTCGCCGGCCTCCTGGGCACGGCGGGCCAGTTCGGCGACCGCGCGCAGGGTCCGCTCCCGGTCGGCGGCGAAGTCCATGGCCTCGGGGAAGGCCGTCATGAAAGCGTCGGCGAATCCCCTGCTGCGCGCGTGCAGTTCACAGATCCGCTGGATCAGGTTCTGGAATCCGTGCCACGGGTCCGCATCCGTGAGAGCGTCGCGGACGGCGGCGTGACAGGCGCGGCGCTGCTCGGTGAAGGTCTGCGCGATCAGTGCCTGCTTGGTCGGGAAATGCCGGTACAGCGTGGCGGGGGCGAGGTCTGCGTGCCGGGCGATGTCGCGCATGGGTGCGCTCAGGCCCGCCTCGCCGAACACCGCGCGGGCGGCGTCCAGGATATGGGCCCGGTTGTCGCGGGCATCCGAGCGCACGGTCTGAGGCAACTGGCCAGTCATCGTCTCTCACTTCAGCCAGACGGACGGAGGCGCCCGTTACGGTCCGATGGCGGTGCCGCCGCCCCGCCCGGGCAATCCGCCGGTGACCCCGACGGTGGGGCCGATTCGACACCCACGGTCGCAGCAGTTGTGTCCGTCCGTCCACAGCCGAGGAGCAGAGATGAAAGCCGTCGTCATCAGGGAGTTCGGAAACCCTGAGGGTCTGGAGGTCATCGATGTGCCCGTACCCGTTCCCGCTCCGGGGCAGGTGCGGATCGCCACGGAGGCGATCGGGGTGGGCGGTGTGGACGCCGTGATCCGCCGGGGAACGCTCGCTGCCTACGGCTTCCGGGCGGGCCATCTCCTCGGCAGCGAGGTCGCGGGAAGCGTCACCGCGGTGGGAGAGGGTGTGGACGCCTCGTGGATCGGTCGGCGGGTATGGGCGTTCACCGGCCTGTCCGGTGGGTATGCCGAGCAGGCCGTCGCCTCGGTTGATGATGTGCTGCCGCTGCCCCACGGCTTGACCAGCACCGACGCGGTCGCTCTCGGCGCCTCCGGCGTGGTCGCCCACTTCGCCTTGGAGCGGGCCCGTTTCGCACCCGGGGAGGCGGTGCTCGTGCGCGGTGCGGCGGGCAGCATCGGGATCACGGCGGTCCAGCTCGCAGCCAGGAACGGCGCGGGCTCGGTGGCGGTCACCACCTCGTCGGCCGAGCGAGGCGCCCGCCTGAGGGAACTGGGCGCCACGCACGTCCTGAACCGCTCCGGTGAGGGTGGCCAGGACGCGCCGGCGGGCTTCGACGTGGTGATCGATGTCGTGGGGGGACCCCAGCTTCCCCTCTTCCTGGACAGGTTGAACTCCAACGGGCGGTACGTGGCCGTGGGTGTGGTCGGTGGGCAGCCGCCGGCGGACTTCGGCACGCGGCTGATGGATGCCTTCCGCAGATCGCTGTCGTTCGCCACCTTCAGCTCGGACACCGTGCCCGGCTCCGACCGGAATGCCGTGCGGTCGTCCCAGTTCGCCGATGCCGCGCTCGGGGACCTGCGCACGAGGGTCCACGAGGTGCTGCCGCTGGACCAGGCGGCTCTGGCCCACCGCAAGATGGACGCGGGAGAGGTCTTCGGGAGGGTAGTGCTGGCGCCGTGAGCGGGGCAGAGACGGCCCTCGCCGCACAGCGCGACGGAAAGAGGCCACTCGAGCGCACGGGAGGTCCGCCGTATCGTCTGGAGCACGCTCCGTGGGTTGTGCGACGGGCCGCCGCAACCCTGTGCCAGGGCGTGTCACACCGCCGGCCCGCCGGTCTCTCACTTTTGCGGGCTGATCCCCTGTACCGCCAGGGCGAGCAGTCGGTTCGCTTCGGCAGCAGGGTCTGGATGACGCTCCGTGGCGAGTGCGAGGCCGGTGACCAGCGAGACCAGATCGGCGGTGGTCACCTCCGGGGCCACCGCGCCGGCCCGTGAGGCGCGGTGCAGTAGTGGATCGACCGCGTCGCCGAGGCGCACCGCGCAGGCATTGACGTGGTCCGCCTCGTCCGTCCCGTCCTGGATCAGCGCATCGGCCATCCCGCGCGCGGTAGTTGCGTACGTGGTGAGCGCGCTCAGCCACTCCAACAGCGCGGCCCGTGGGTCGTCCGCGTCGGCGAGCTCGACGGCACGGGCACAGAGTGCGTCGATCCGGTGGCTGAACACGGCCTCCAGCAGGACCCGGCGGCTGGGGAAGTGGCGGCGCACGGTGGCCGATCCGACTCCGGCGGTGCGGGCGATCTGCTCCAGGGAGGCGTCGGCGCCGTGCGCGGCGACCTCCCCCTCCGCAACGGCGAGGATCAGTGCGTAGTTGCGCCGGGCATCCGCGCGCTGGACTGTCATGGCGTCTCCGTGCTTGCTAAGTGGCGGGGCCCTCCGTATCGTACTCGAGGTAAATGGCGGACCCCGCCGTTTACCTCCCGATGTGATCCGAGGAGCAGCATGAGCACACCCTCCGCCCCCGTTCTGGTCGTCGGCGCCACCGGTCAGCAAGGGGGCGCCACCGCTCGCGCCCTGCTCAGGGCGGGGATTCCCGTTCGGGCGCTGGTCCGCAACCCTTCGACCGCCCGGGCCAAGGCCGTCGAGGCACTGGGCGCCGAGCTGGTCACCGGCGACCTCGACGACCGCGGCTCCGTGAGCCGGGCCGCCGCGGGAGCGCGCGCCGTCTTCTCCGTCCAGATGCCCGACATGGATGGCCGCGGGTTCGAAGGGGAGGTCACGCAGGCCGGCAACTTGATCGACGGTGCGCGGGCCGCCGGAGTCCCGCAGTTCGTGCACACCTCGGTCTCCGGTGCGGGTCAGCATGTCAGCTGGGTCAAGGACCGGTGGGCTTGGATGGAGCCGTACTACTCCGCCAAGGCCGGGATCCAGGACCGAGTCCGTGAGGCACGCTTCCCACACTGGACGCTCATCAAGCCGGGGTTCTTCATGGAGAACTTCCGCCCCTGCGCTCAGATCATGTTCCCCCGTGGCGTCGAGGGGGGCCTTGTGAGCCTGCTGAAGCCCGCGACCCGGCTGTCCCTGATCGCCGTCGACGACATCGGCGTGGCTGCCGCCGCGGCCATCGCCGCGCCGGAGCGTTTCGAGGGGATCGAGCTGGAACTGGCCGGTGACTTCCTGACCATGACGGATATCGCCGCGGTCCTCTCCCAGACCCTCGGCACCGAGCTGACCGCACCCGACATGACCGCCGAAGAGGCGACCGCCGCCGGGATGCCCAACATGGGCTTCGCACAGGCCCGCATCAACGAGGAACCTCAGCCCGCCCGTCCCGAGTTCGCACGGCATCTGGGGCTGCCCCTCACCACCTTCGAGACCTGGGCACGAGACCACCTGGACCGCTTTGGAGACACCGGGTGACGCTGGCTCCTGGATGGAGACCTGACCCCGGCCGGTACGCCGGCTCGGCCCGCGTCGAAAGGAGTGCGGTCCGAACCGCCGTAGTCGCCGCGAGCGCCGGGGCGCAGTCGGGGCCTGGACCGGCTGCGGCCGGACGCGGCGGCGACTGTCGCCGCCGCTCACCACGTGACGGGCCGCACGCCCGCACGCCGCTACTGCTCCTGGGCCGGGTCTGCTCATACGATGACAACGCCGCGCGAGTTGCTCCGTGGCCGCCGCTGGACCTCGAAGACACAGTGGCCGTCTTCCCGTTGCCGTTGACGCAGGTATGGTGCTGCCGCTGCATAGCGCGGCAGGCCGTGCACGGCGGTACACGGCCTGCCGCCTTGGGCCCCCGAGTCCGGTCCCGTCGAACCCCCGGGGCCAGGGCGCCCGAGCAAGAAGCTCAGAAGGCGTCGGCCAGTTCATCGAGCACTTCATCCGCCCACGACCACCCTGGCAGGAGGGCGCGCTCCGCCGCCCAGGGTCCAATGCGTCGGAACCCGTAGGATTCTGTGTTAGGCACTCGCTGGTCGGCAACACCTCAGCCCCACAAGCTCACCGAAGATTTTCCCGATGCCGGCTATGTCGTGCGGGCTACGCTGGCCAGGGTCCTTGTGCGGCTGAATTCGGGGTCGCGCTGGTGAGCTCGCTGGGGGTCAAGCCGCTCGCCGACTTCTGCTGCGGAATTTGGGTGCGCACCCATTTCCCGACCTCTTGGCGCATTGTGGCTGCTTCCGCCAGGTGGCCAGCCTGGAAGCGGCCTGGCCCGTAGCAGATCTGTTCCCGGCGGGCCCGCCTGGCGGTGTTCGGCTGTCAGCGCATGTCGACGTAGTCGCCTGCGGCGTTGACCGCCGGTGTGGTGGACGTGCCCGCGAAGGACCAGCGCCAGTAGCCGTCAGCCGCTGCCGTGACCTTCGTCGACAGGTTGCCTGTCGAGTTGGTGTTGACCGTCTTGACGGTCTTGTAGGTCGTGGTACCCGCCTTGCGGAACTGCAGCTTCACAGGCTGGTTGGTGTAACCGGCGTAGACGCGCTTGTCCCAGTTGGCGCGGGCCAGCTTGCCCGTGACGGTGATCGGCTTACCCTTGGCGACTGGCTCCGGCGCGGCGTTGACGCTGAGCGTGGAGCGCCGCAGGACCGAGTGCTTGGTGGCGCCGCCGTTGTTGTAGAAGTCGCCGTCCTTGGACTGCAGTTGAACGGTCACATCCCACTTGCCGGCGAGGGTGTTGCGGGGCACACCCCAGCCGGAGTCGAGCTTGAAGGTGAGCGTGCAGGTGGAGGTGGTGGCGTTGACCGCGGTGCACTTCGGGGTCCCGTGGTACGACCAGTAGTCGTTGCCGACCTCCCGGTCGATCCCGAGGAATGCGAGATCCTTACTGATCCCCGAATCGTCCGAGGCAGTCACCGAGATGGTGAACGACTCGGTCTGGGACGTGCCAAGAACGATGGGCTTGCCACCGTTCACGGACAGCTTCTGAATGATGACGCCGGTCTCCGTCGCATGGGCGACCGGAGCGGAGACTGCGGAGGCGGAAAGCGCCAGGGCGCCGGTGAAGACGGCACCTATAGATCTTATGAGCATGGATCCCCAATTGGTTCGGGCCTTCCGCAGCCGTGTATCCCCCCGGCCGCAGGCATGGCAGGTGCGCTGAGGATATGTCACCTGCGCTGCTCAGCCTCCGTTGGGAACAGCGGCATGCCCCCTTCGCCGGGGCTCTTCTGACGGCGCTGGACAGCCTGCGGCTCGCGCCCGCCCCGAGGAGTTCCCGGCACGGCTCGAACGGTGGAGGTCGGACGTCGCCGGAGCGGGTTGGTCGGCTATGTCGTAGCGTCTGTCCGGGCCGATTCAAGGCAACGCTGCGACGGACACTCGGCGTACTTCTGCAGGCGGTGGCGGCCTACGCGTCGCCGCGGGTCAGACCTCAACGCGAGTCCGGCGGCCGTACCTCAGCGATGTCCGGTTGTGCCCTTTTCGTTTCCCTTCTCCACGGCTGCCACGGCCCGTCTGCATCTCCTCCGGGTATCGGGCAACCGAATTCGCCGGACCGGTGGTCTGGAGGTCGAGGGAGGGTGGTCGATGCAGGCCGAACAAGACGACAGGTTCCAGGACTTCGTCAGAGCACGGTGGCCGCAACTGGTGCGGACCGCGTATCTGCTGACGGGGGACGTCCACCATGCGGAGGACCTCACACAGACTGCACTCGCCAAGGCTTTTCGGTCATGGCGCCGGATCTCCCGCGCTGACAACCCGGAGGCATACGTCCGACGGATGCTGGTGAGCTGCAACAGTGACCGGTTTCGCAAGCGGCGGGTGGCCGAGTCGCTGACCGCGGCGGTCCCCGACACGGCGGGACGTGACGAGGGCGCGGACCGGGTGGAGGAGCGTGGCTCTCTGCTGGCCGGACTGGCTCAACTTCCCGCGCGGCAGCGTGCGGTGGTGGTGCTGCGGTACTGGGAGGACCTGTCGGAGGCGGAGGTGGCCGAAGTGCTCGGCTGCTCGACCGGCACGGTCAAGAGCCAGGCGTCCAAGGGGCTGGCGAAGCTGCGCAGGTATCCGGGATTGGCCGCCGACCGCACGGTGTCCGGAACACAGGGAGGCAGCAGGTGAGCAGGGCAAACAACGACCGGCAGGCCGGTTCTCAGACACAGCGGTCAGAAGACCAAGAGGCGTCCGGCTTCGAGACACGTATGCGTGAGCTACTTGCTGAGGACGCGTACGCCATCCGGCCTTCGCCGATTCCCTACGAGGCGATCCGGCAGCAGGGCCAGGTCGAGCGAAGGCGGCATGGTGCGATGGCCGCGCTCGTACTGGTGTCGCTGGTCGCTGTGTCGGCGGGGGCCTACTCCTTCGTCGGTGGCGACGGGGAACGGGTCGCGCACCCGGCGGTCCGGACGCCCTCGGACACCAGCCCGAAGGCCTCCGCCGCCACGTCGTCCGGTCCCACGCAGTTTGCCCCGGGGCAGTTCCTCGACGGGATCACCCACGCCCAGGCATCCGCCGGGCTGAAGAAGTGCCTGACCGCGGAGCGCGTTGCGCCGTCCGCCCGCCGCAACGCCTTGGGGGAAGCCGGCGACTACCAGATCATCCTTGCGGCAAGGAGCTCCGGCGGTTCGGCGGCCGGTGGCAGCTTCCACGTCGTCGGTGTGCGGGAGCACCCCGCAGGTACGAGGGTCGTCTGCGACATCGAGAATGGCGAGGCTTCCGGTATCAGCACCGGCACCAGTGCCGATGATTCCCCCGACGCAGGCCCGGTCGTACCCGATGTCAACGCCGCCGAACTGTTCCAGCCATCGGCCTCCTCCATGGGTAGCTGGAAACTCCCCTTCCGCTGGGCGGTCATCGGAACAGTCGAACCCTCGGTGACCAAAGTGTCCGTCTCCTACGGCGGTGCCACCCGCCGGGCCGTACTGGACCACGGCTGGTTCGTCGCCTCCGGCCTCCTGCACCAGCAGGCCACGACTGCACCCCGCATCAAGGGGTACGGCGCTGCGGGGAAACTCCTCTACGACTCCGACCAGGACGAATCCTGGGCCCGGACACTGCCATGACGAAACCCGCCCGGCCGAGGCACCGTACAAGGGTTGGTGTCTCGGCCCGCCGAGATACTGGCGTACACGGTGGACTGCTCGCGAGGCCGCCCTGCTCTCCTCACCCTGGTCTGCACCAGAAGCTGATTGCGCGCGACCTCGTCCGCCGGGACCGCCACAGCACAGTCGGCCCCAATTCAGCCCACGGAACTCTCCTGAACCACGGTGCGCGGAAAACGATCGCGAGGAACGACGGAGTCTGCGTGCCCTGCCACTGGCTCTCGACCAGGACCAGCGGTTGGCCGCGGTGAGCGCAGCGCTGGCCCCACCGTCGACGACGCGACAGACGCACAGAACACACAGGACACCATTCGGTGCGCCAACCAGGCGGGTCCCCGCGTGCGACGCGCACGATCCGGGCGGACCGGTCCCGCGCACGGCCAGGAGGCGTACAGGATGGGAACGAGAGCACGCGGGAAGCAGGCACGACCGCGCGGCCACCACCCCGGCGGAGCCGGGCGGGACGCCAGCCCGTACAGCAGGGACGGCAGGGACGGCAGGGACGGCAATCCTGTCCGGCTCGCGGGCGCGCCTGCAGCCGACTACGAGCCCTCTGACCGGGGAGACGGAACGGACGGTGCGCCGGCAGGAACAGCGACAAGGCGTCGCCACCGCAGCCCGTCCGGCAGTCGTGCATCGCAGGGCGGTCGGTCCAAACGCGCCCGGGGCATTTCCCGGTCGCGGCGCCTGCATTGGGCCCTTCGCTGGTCCGCGACCGTGCTGGCGATCCTGATAGTCGGCAGTGCGGGCGCCGGCTATCTCTACTACCGCCACCTCAACGGCAATATCAGGAAGGACGCGCTGAACCTGGGGGACGAGAAGGACAAGGCCGCCAAAGCCGAGGCCAACGAGGTGGGCCAGACACCGCTCAACATCCTGCTGATCGGCTCGGACGCCCGAGACACCAAGGAGAACCAGAAGCTCGGCGGCGCCCGGAACACCTTCAACGGAGTGCCCCTCGCGGACGTGCAGATGCTGTTGCATGTCTCTGCCGACCGTTCCAACCTGTCGGTCGTCAGCATGCCCCGCGACACGCTGCTGCAGATCCCGCGGTGCACGGACCCCCACGACGGCAAGGTCTATGAGGCCACCGTTCTGCCCACGCCGGCGAACGAGTCCCTTGGCCGCGGTGGCCCCGGCTGCACGGTGGCGACATGGGAGAAGCTCACCGGCATCCACATAGACCACTTCATGCAGATCGACTTCTCCGGTGTGGTCTCCATGGCGGACGCGATCGGTGGCGTGCCGGTCTGCGTAGACGCTGACATCCACTCCCGGGACAGCCAGGGTCACGGTTCAGGGCTGAAGCTCACCAAAGGCACCCACCCGGTCAAGGGCAAGCAGGCCCTGCAGTGGCTGCGCACCCGTTACGGCTTCGGAGACGGCAGTGACCTGATGCGCGCCCGGGCCCAGCACATGTACATGAACTCGATGGTCCGCCAGCTGCGCGAGAACGCCACACTCACCAACCCGAGAAAGCTGCGCTCACTCGCCGAGACCGCCACCAAGGCGCTGACCGTCGACGACGGCCTCGGCACAGTCAAGAGGCTCTACGACCTCGCCGTCGAGCTGCGCAGAGTGCCGACCCGGAGCATCACGATGACGACAATGCCCAACCAGTACGCCGGTGTCCGGGTGAAACCCACCCCGGACGCCTTCACGTTGTTCCGGCTCGTGCGCGAGGACATCTCACTCACCGGCAAGAGCGGGAAAGTGAGGACAACCAAAACCGTGGCGTCCCACGACCCATCTGCCGACGACAGCCAGATCACCGTGCTGGTACGCAACGGTACCCGCTCCCACACCCTGGCCCCGGTCGAGGGGCGAGCGAACGAGGTAGCCCACCTACTGGCCGACAGGGGCTTCCCCAAGGCGACAGCTGACACCTCTGCGGCAGTTGCCCAGGACACAACGATGGTCCGCTATCCCCACACCGATCTGGAGGGCGATGCGCAGCGTCTGGCCAAAGTCCTGGGAATTCCCGCGAGTTCGGTCACGCAATCCCCAGACGTTACGGGTGTCACACTCGTTGTGGGAGCGGACTGGCGCTCGGGCACCGCATACAAGGCGCAGAAGGAGGACAACCGGCTCCCCGACACAGCGGACGCCCTCAACGGCGCTGACAGCGGCAAATGTATGCCGGTGAATCCAAATTACACAGGCTGACAGCAGCGGCATACCGTCGAGCGGCGCATCAATTGACTGAAGCAGTGAGGTTTTCTCAACCGTGGTCATTTCGAGATGCCGTTGAGGACGAGGGCAGCCCGGGCGATGTCGCCGATGCGGTTCGGGCACCTCCACAGCTCTTACAAAATTCTCACCTGCACCGTTACGTTCATCCCTCACGGATCATCCCTCGGGGGACACATGTCGCAGAATCAGCCGCCGCCTTCCGGGCCCGCCTGGGGCCAGGTACCGCCGCCGCCTCCGGTGCCGCCGCAGCCGGCCAGCGGCCCGAAGTGGGCGCGGAAGCGGATCGTCATCCCGGCCGCCCTGGTCATCCTGTTCATCGGGGTCGGTATCGGCTCCTCGGGCAACGACCAGAAGAACACCGCGGCTTCGAAGCCGGCTCCGCGCGTCACCGTCACCGCGACCGCCGCAGGCGGCAAGGCCACCAGCACCCCGGCGTCAGGCGTCACCACGTCAGCGTCAAAGGACGACAAGCTCCCTGCGGCCGGGCGTAAGGCGGTGCCCACCTTCGTTGGCATGGGACTGCAGTCCGCGCAGGATGCGGCGCAGGAGCAGGGCTTCTACTCGCTGAAGTCGCACGACTCGCTCGGCCGGGACCGTATGCAGATCCTCGACCGTGACTGGAAGGTCTGCTCGCAGAACGTGAAGGCCCCGTCCACGGCGGGCGGGAAGATTCCGGACTTCACGGGGAAGTCCGTGAAGGCGGCGCGGGCCGCGCTCGACCCGGGCACGTCCTTCACGGTCAAGGACGCTTCCGACGCGAGGCGTTGGATCCTGGTCGAGAGCAACTGGAAGGTGCGCGCGCAGTCGCCGGCCGCCGGTACTGCTCTCAAGGGGCAGCCTGTGACGCTCGGCGCTGTCAAGTTCGAGGAGACCTGCCCGTAACGGCGAGCCACATCTCAAGCCCAACCCTGGGGGGAATCAGGCGCGTTCGCACGACTGCGGCTACGGCCTCCCTGCTTCTGGCCGCTCTGACCGCATGCGGCGGGGGTGGCGGCGACAGTCAGGCTGGAGGGGCCACCAAGGCTGTCTCGTCGAAGCCTGACAAGAAGAAGAACGTTGACTGCACTGACGAGAATCTGAGCCAGGCCGACTGGATCGACTACTGCTCGAAGGATGCGGCCGGGACGGGCGGCGATGGGAAGGACTCGAAGTCGACGGTCCTCAAGTTCGGTACGGCCTACACCTGGCCTGACGGGCTGAAGGTCAGCGTCGTCAACGCGAAGGTGTTCACCGGCTACAACAAGGATTTGCTGGAGTCCGCGTCGCCTGGCAAGACGGACTTCCGGATCACCCTGAAGGTCGAGAACGCGGGCAAGGTGTCGGTGGACCTCAGCTCTCTTTCGACCATCATCGAGGGGGCGACGGATGGCGGCGAGGCGGCGTCGACGGTCTTCGAGAACGGTTCGTCGCCGCTGGAGGGTCGGCTTGCCATGGGCCGGACGGTGACGAAGACCGAGGACGCCGAGCTGGAGACGCGGTACGGGAAGGCGATCGTTGTCACCGTGCAGCGCTCCAGTGACGACCTCGATACGACGTTCCCCGAGTTCGAGGGCACCATCGCCAAGTGAAGCGGCGTGCCCGCCTGACGGGTTCTTCGACCTCTCGACGTGGATCGCCGCTATCGTGGGCTCCCTCATCCTGCTCGCTGTCTACCGCCTCGTCACCGGCAACCGTCCACCCCAGCAAAGGTGCGCGGGTCATCAGCGACGATGGGAGCGCTGAAGTAGAGCGAGGACTTGGCGTGTTCGACCACGGAGGCGAGAGAGGCAGCGCTCGGTCTACCCATATGACAGCCTGGCCAGCCCGGTGTCCGGGCAGACGTCGCGGGGACTGACGACCTTGCCTGGCCTCGGACGGCGGTGGGTGACGAACACCGGTCCGCGGGCGTGGCCCTTGAGTAACCGGGTCAGGAGCCGGGCGGTGCCAGCGTCCCAGTACACGGTCTCCAGCACGTAGTCCCCGCGCGCCTGGCCGCGGCGAGATTTCTGCGAATTCTCTGGCAGAGGCGCTTTCCCCTGTTACCACGTCGGCACCAATGTCTTGCGTACGACATTTCTCAACCCGGAGGTCCGTGAGCTGTACGAGGGCTGCGAGCGCACCGTTCACAGTCTGGTGGCTTCCGCAGTTGGCCCCCGTCCCGGCCGGCTCACTCGCTGATCGCCAGCCGGGTACTCGGTCGGCGGTCTTCAAGAAACCATGCCCGCCTGAATTAGGGGTTCCGGCGGGGAGCTGGTCGTTGGGATGATGACCCAATCCGTGACGCTGGCGGGGTCTGCGTCGGGCGGGCGGGCGCGGGCTTGCGCTCGAGCGGGAAGGCCGCGCCCCCCGTCGGGTGTCCCGGTCCGGTGCGTACCGGGACACCCACCAGCATCGTGACACCGGCCATGTGAGCGCGCCGCGCTGAACAGAGCGGCCGGATGACGGACGGCTTCGCCCCGAGCCGTGCGCAGCCCTTCCGACCGTACAACGACGGGTGGCACAAGCCCAGGGCAACAACCTGCCCCAGGCAGGGAAGAGTGTGTGTAAGTCCCCAGGTCGACTGCGCCATAACCGTTGGCGTCGATGTCCGCCCGAGGGATGGGAGTCGGGCAGGTTCTCAGTCACAGTGAACGTACTCGGTCGAGGGGAAGCCGTGGCGGGGGAAGGAGGACCGATGCCGGAACCCGGTCTGTTCGAGCTGGAAGCCGTTGTGGTGGGGCAGCCGAAGCGTTCACGGTGGCGTAGATATGCGGGCCCCGCCTTGGCCGTGTCCACCGTGAAGGGGACTCCGCTCGCCTGGGTCACGTACCCCGACGACACGTACTCCGTCCTCACGAAAACTTCCGGTGAGTTCCTTGTCGGTATCGAGCAGTTCGGGCCGGTGGAGTTCCGCTTCACCGACGCCGCGGACCGGGAGGTCGGCACCGCCGGTGCCTCTGGACTCATCAAGACCCGGCAGCTGGGCCTCCAGACGGAACAGGGACGCCAACTACTCCTCACACGGCCGGGTCTCCTGTTCGCCGAATGGCATCTCACGGAGACCGATCCGGAAAGGGGCCCAGCGCCGGAGATTCTCGGCCGGGTCACGGTGAGCACCATCGACTCGTGGATGGGGTTGCAGCAGTACGTTGTCGAAATGGACCCTCGCCTGGACGTCTCCGAACGGCGGACCGTCGTCGCCTCGGTCATCTGCTTGCACCGGCTCCGCCGGCCTCCGGGTGCCCATATCGCGCCGGCGTGAGAGGGGCCCTGCCCGGCTACACCACTTCACGGGACGCGATCCCGCCTCACGACAGCGACCGCACCCCCGCTCAACGGCCCATCAGCGACAACAACCCTGCCTGACAAGCCGTCACCGACACCCGCCCTCTGACACCAAACCGGCGCATCGCACCACCGGCCCGGTCACCCCCCGAGGCCGATCAGGACGTGCACGGCCCGGCGGACGCCGGAGCCGATCCGCCGTACGCGGTGAGGACACACCGCGGCGAGAATCGCGGTGCCGGCGGCTGAGGACCCCCACAGGCGGCGGACCTGCACGCCACGAGTCTCCCGGTGACCGCCACAGCCCGGGTCGGAGCGAACAGGACGTCACGGTCTACGCCGGCTCTCGCCGTCCTGCGACCGGGGGCGGGCGTCGGTGTCACTGCCTGTCCGCGGGGGGCAGCCCGCCGGCAGGGGCGAGGGAGGTCAGCAGTTGGAGCTTCTCGGCGGCGTCGCTGTCCTGGTCCGGGCCTGACCAAGCTGGCGGATTTCCTGGTCGCCGAGGGGGTGGTCGACGACATCAGCCACGAGGGCCTGCGCATTCCGCTCCGTGAGGAAGGCGTCTCCTTCAACGCCTGAAGACCTGGAAGACCTCCCGCGACCCCGACTACGCGACCAAGAAGGCCCGTGTCGAACACCTCTACGCGATCGCCGACGGCGAGGTCCTGCCCGAGGACGATGAACCCGAAGTCATCTTCTGCATGGATGAGTTCGAGCCGCTCAACCTGATGCCCCACCCAGGCCGGCAATGGGCCGAACACAGCGGCAAGCATAAGAACCTCGACCGTGAGCCACGCCGACGGCGGCGGGCGACCTACAACCGCTACGGCGGGGTGCGGCACCTGTTCGCCGCACTCGACCTGGCCAAGGACGAACTCATCGTGGCTCAACCGCATCGAGACCCAGTTCACGGCCCTGCGTTACTTCACTCTCGACGGCACGGACCATGCCGACCACAAGGAACAGGGCAGCATGATCCGGCGCTGCATCATCTGGCGAAACCGCCACGCCGACGACCGACGCCTACGCGCCGTCGTCGACAGGGCGAACGTTGCCTGATGCGGCGCTGGGTTGGCGCGGGCGTACTCTTGATCACCATCCTGAGGGGGTCTACGTGGCAGCGACGGGGATACAGAGGGCTGGCCGAGCCGGTGGCGCACTGATGCTGGTGTCTGCGGCCGTGCTCCTGACAGGTTGCGGCGACGGCCGCGGCGATCCGCCCCCGAGGCCGAAGGCGGGGCCCGTGATCCGCACCTGTGTGACCTCGTCGGGCGGTCTGCGGGCCGACCTGAACGGTGACGGTACGGCCGACGAGGTCTCGCCCGCCTCCGCCCCCCGCGCCGGGACCGACTCCGGGCTCCGCATCACCTTCGGCGCGACTCACGGACCCGACACCTCGGTGACTCCCGAGCAACTGGTCGGCGACCGGGGTGACCACCCGGTGACCGTGTCGGCGGCGGTGGCGGACTTCGACCGGGACGGCTGGCTGGACCTGTTCATCGCCGCCACCGGGAAGACATGGGGCGACGACCCGATAGATCCAGCCGTCTCCGAACTGCGCCTCGGCCCGTTCTCGTCCCGCGGACGTGGACAGAGCGACCATCACGTCGACCTGAGCGAACCGCGCGCCGCAGGCGTCGCCGACTACAACCACGACCGGTACCCGGATCTCGCCGCCTACGAGTACGACGGAGACGGGCAGCATTCCGTGAGGGCCCGCCTCGGTGGTCCCAAGGGCCTCGAAGGCAAGCAGACCGCCTCCGACCTGCCGTACACGAGCGGGGCCCAGCAAGGCGCTGTGCCCACCCCGGACTCCATGCCGGCCCCCAGCCTGCGGAATTTCTACCCGCCGTGCGAGGAGAAAGGCAAAGGCTGACGGCGACGCGTGTGGCCCCGCACCCGGCCGACGATCTCTCCATCGAACCCGGGGCGGTTCAGAGAGCAGGGCAGCATGATCCGCCGCTACATCATCTGGTGGAACAAGCACGCCCAGGACGAGCGCCTACGCGAGGTGATATCCCGGGCAAACGTCGCCTGAGCTGCGACCACGTGCTTCGCCGGATCAGCCTGCGGAGCCCGGGTCGACAGGACGGACGTACCACTCCCAAGCGAAGTCCGCTTGCAGTACCACTTCATCCTGCCTGAGGTAGTCCGCGTAGTGAAGGTCAACTCCGAGCCCGAGCCGCCGCAGCATCTTTGATCCGCTTGCCCCAGACTGACGGCCGCAGCTGTCAGGGCCTGGCGGACTGGATTGTCTCCTGCAGGTGGTGCAGGGCCTGTTCTGAGCGAAGTCCACCGTGACATAGCGCAGACGGATCTCCACTGTCGATGACCAGCGAGGCCGGCGGCACTCCAGACGGCGCGCAGCGAACGAGAGGGTCACCGGGCCGCTTAACACCGCACCGGACAGCACAACATGCCCAGCACACTTCAAAGGCCCCAACTGATCGGCGCCCTTGAAGTTCGCCGCCTCGAATCCGACGTCGCCCTTGAAGGTCGCTGACCTGAACCCGGCGCCCTCGAAGGTCGCCGACACGAACTGGGTTTCGCCTAAGCGGGCGATGTCGGTTGAGGGGTCACGCAGGCGGTTGAGTAAGGCGTTGAGGAGGGAGTCGGTGAACGTGGTGCCCCGGTGGTCGATGCTGGCGCCGGGAGTCAGGCCAGCCAGGTAGGTGTCGCGATCAGCGTCGCCCAGGTGGGCGAGGCACGCGGTGTGGCCGGCGACGTGGATGCCGCGGCAGCCGACGGGATCGGTGGCCGGGTCCGCGCCGTGCGCGCAGTGCGGCCAGGACGGCGCTGTCAGGGGTGTGCTCGTGTGCGGCAGCTCCACGGTGTCAGTGCCCGTATAAACGCCCTGGGGACCGGAACGGTTCAGGCTCGAAGTTGACGGGCCTTGTCGGAGATCGGGACCCACGTCGCCAACATGCCGTACATGCCGGAACAACCCGTAGATGTCTGTCAGGCACGGCGCGCTGAGGCGCACCAAACCCTCATGCCTTCTCCGAACTAAAAGAGCGTTTTGTCCCGGCGAGGTTGTTTGGTGGCGCTTCACCGGGACGAGTTGAGAAGGCTGCTGAGGCGAAGGCGTTCCCTGTGATGGATGGGGCAACTGCCGCTCTTCGTCCGCCCGTTTCCGTCGGTTCGCTCCTGTCTGATCCCAGAGCGCCCCCGCTTGGCTCTGTTTGCGCCCTGCAGGGACGGGCTGCCCGCCGGTACTACCGAAACATGACGCGACAACGCCCGTACCCCAGCGACCTCTCCGATGCGCGCTGGGAACTGATCGGGCCCACCCTCACCACCTGGCGGGCCGACCGCAGAGGCAAGGGCCTGGACATCGGCCGACCGCCCGAGCACGACCTGCGCCGCATCATGGACGCCATCCTCTACGTCGACCGCACCGGCATCCCCTGGCGTTACCTGCCGCACGACTTCCCGCCATGGGAAACGGTCTACGGCTACTTCGCCGCCTGGCAAAAAGAGGGCATCTTCGACCAGCTCAACACTCTCCCGCGCCGCCTGCTCCGGGAAGCCGAAGGTCGCGACGGCGAGCCGACCGCCTGCGTGCTGGACGCGCAGAGTGTGAAGACCTCCGCGAACGTGCCCGCGGCCGGCCAGGGCATCGATGCCGGCAAGAAAATCGCAGGCCGCAAGCGCCACATCGGGGTTGACACCCTCGGCCTGCTCCTGGCCGTCTGGGTCACCGCGGCGAGTGTCTCCGACAACGTCGGTGGCATACACCTGATGTCCCACATCGCCGCCGCTCACCCTCGCGTGACCAAGGCATGGGCCGACACCGGCTACCGCACCAAAGCCATCGACCACGGCGCCCGTCTGGGCATCGACGTCGAAGTCGTCCACCGCGAGCCGGGCGTCAAAGGCTTCAAGGTGATTCCGCGGCACTGGGTCGTCGAACGGACCTTCGGCCGGCTCATGCATCACCGCCGCCTGGCCCGCGACTACGAAACCCACCCTCACCGCTCCGAAGCCATAATCCACGTCGCGATGATCGACCTCATAAGCCGCAGACTCACCCGCGAATCCACCCCCAACTGGCGCGACACCTGAACCTCGAACCAAACAACCTCGCCGGGACAAAACGCTCTTTAAGGAAGCCCCCGCAGGCCGCCAAGGCCAAGGAATTACGAACCACGCTCACCCGCCGCTCAGCAGTTCCTGACCAACATCACGACACAGCTCGCGTTGTACAGTCCGGGTAGGGGAGGGGATCGTGACTGACGAAGGCCCGGCGGGGAACAGGCTCCACGATGCTGGTGGCCGCCTCGCGCGGAATCTCATGCTGATCTTGTTGATCATCCTCGTGCCCCTTGCCTTCATGAGCTTCTTGGGCGCTGTTCTGGGCTTCGGCGAAGGCTTTCTCATCGCTGTTCAGGGCGGCGTCGTCAAAGACTGATACGGCTCGAGCCCAACAGGGTCTGTGGAATCGGCCAGTGCTGCTCTTCGCTCCCTGCTTGATTGCCGGAGGCAACGGTGGCCGGGGTCGCCCGTGCTGTGTCGGGTGCTGGTGGCGGCCCTCGCCCGGAAACAGCGTCGTGAAATCATCCAGCGATGACTGAGCCGAGCAGCGACGACGGCCGCACTCTCCGACGCGAGACCGAGCGGGTCGTCAACGAGATCGCCCAGGGGCTCCGCACGTTGGACGCTGGTGTGAGCTGGTTCTCCGGCCTCGCCCCGACACGCCAGCAGATGGTTCTACAGGAAGTCGCTGGCTATGCGATGCAGGCGCACGTTACAGCTGCGGACGGCCGTGCGGGGGTGGCGCGGTCTGGTGTGAAGCCCACGGCTAACCCCTCGGTCATGATCTGCATGGACCCGCCCCGCTACGGGTTCGCGGGCCTGCCCTCCGCCGAACACGTCAAGGCGTTCCGCGTCCTCGTTTCCGTGTTCGCCGTTGCGGACACTCGCCGCCGCGAGAGGTACTGCAAAGGCGCCTGCGGACATGCATGGCACAACCTGCCGGCGGCGACCGAGCAGCCGTAGCATCGACCGTTCCAGCTCGGGCTGGGCTGGTAATCGAGCGGCCCCTCCTGAGTGACATCCGTTCGTAGGTCAACGCGCTGCGGGTGGGGAGAAGTGTGAGCAGGCCTGGGAAACCTCTGAGCATCGGGTGGGGAAATTCAACGAGCCTCATCGTCTCCCCGTCGCCCGAGTACGGGTCACCCCTGGTAGTTCGGAGAAGGCAGCTGCCGAGGGTGCGCAGCGGTACTGGCGCAGAGCACCTGTTCCGTTGCTGTCGTATTCCTGTGGCTGCGGTCCCGGCGATGGCTCGCTGAACTGCTATTTGTGCTGGGGCGAATTGGGTCCCTGAGACCTTTGGGCATAGGTTGACGGCATGGTGGAGGGGGCGAACTCCGCGGCGCAGACCATGCCGCAGGAGCAGGCGAATCGGGGGCGGCATGCCGCGCGGAGGAAGAAGGACAAGGGTGGGCTGGCTCGTTCGTCCTTGTTGATGGCTGTTGGCACGGTGGTGTCACGGGCGACGGGATTGATCCGCCAAGTGCTGCAGGCCGCAGCGCTGGGAACGGGCTTGCTGGCCAGTACCTACAACACGGCGAACACTGTGCCGACGAGCCTGTACACGCTGCTGATCGGTGGCGCGCTCAACGCCGTGCTGGTCCCGCAGCTGGTCCGCGCCAGGGCAACGCAGCCCGATGGCGGACGCGCTTACGAGCAGCGTCTGGTCACGCTCGTGGTCTGTGTGCTGGGTGTGGGGACGGCGCTGGCGGTGTGGGCGGCGCCGCAGATCGTGGGCCTGTACATGCGGGACACCCCGGACAGTCACGAGTCGTTCGAACTGACGGTGACGTTTGCGCGGTTCCTGTTGCCGCAGATCTTTTTCTACGGGCTCTTCAGCATCTACGGGCAGGTGTTGAACGCTCGCGAGAAGTTCGGCGCGATGATGTGGACCCCAGTGCTGAACAACGTCGTGCTGGTCGGCATGTTTGCCTCCTATCTAGGGCTGATGACGGTGCCCGACCGGGTGGAGGACATCACCGCCGACCAGGTGCAGTTGCTGGGGATCGGGACGACGTCGGGCATCGCCGTGCAGGCCCTGGCGCTGATCCCGTTCGCGCGAGCGGCGGGTTTTCGTTTCCGACCGCGGTTCGACTGGCGGGGCACCGGCTTGGGCAAGAGCGTCCACGCGGCAAAGTGGACGCTGATGTTCGTCCTGGCCAACCAGGTCGCCCTGACGGTGGTCACGAACTACGCCAACGCCGCCGACCAGGAACTGCCACAGGCCGGCGCCGGCTACTCGGCCTACACCTACGCGCAGACCATCTGGATGCTGCCGCAGTCGATCGTGACGGTATCCCTGGTAACGGCGTTGCTGCCGCGTATGAGCCGGGCCGTCGCTGACGGGCGCATCCCGGATCTGCGCGCGGACCTGTCCCGGGTGCTGCGGATCAGTGGCGTGGTCATTGTGCCCGCCGCGTTCCTCTTCCTCGCTCTGGGTCCGCAGATCTCCTCGCTGCTGTTCGCCCACGGGGCGGCGGACGCCGACTCGGTCCGACCGCTGGGGTACATGCTGCAGGCGTTCGGGCTCGGGCTCATTCCGTTCTCCGCTCAGTACCTGCTGTTGCGCGGCTTCTACGCGTTCGAGGACACGCGCACGCCGTTCTTCATGGCGGCTTGGATCGCGGGCGTGAACATCGCCCTGGCCACCGCGTGTCATGTGCTCCTGCCCGCCCGGTGGGCGGTCGTCGGCATGGCTGGCGCCTACACCCTCTCCTACGTGGCCGGTCTCGCACTCACCGCGCGTTTGCTGCGCAGGAGGCTTGGGGGTCGCATCGACGACGGCGGCCTGCGCCGCACCTATGTGAAGCTGTTCTGCGCTGCGGGCCCTGCTGCTGGGCTGGGCTGGGCTGCAGCGCATGCGTGTGCGGGCCTGGGAAGTGGAACGTGGCCTACGGCCGTCGCGCTGGCTACCGGGGCGCTGGCGACAGCCGTGGGGTACCTCCTTCTCGCCCGGATGATGAAGGTCAACGAGTTGCGTCGCCTGCCCGGGATGCGCTGAGTCCAGCGGACAGTGCGAGGAGGCGTGCTTCATGGACGGTCCTGCGTGCGGCTGGCGATGTAGTCGAGCCAGTCGCGTCTGGCGTATCCGGTCCAGCGCGTGGCGTTGCTGATGCTGGTGCCGGTGAAGTCGGCGAGGACAGAAGCCGGCAGGTCGGTGGCCAGTGCGCGACGGGCATTGTTGCGGCTGGCGAGGGGCGCGATGCCGTGTCGGCGGAGCTTCAAGTTGAGGTAGGCGGCTCCAAGGGGGCGGGCGGGCTCCTGGCCGGGGAACAGCCACGGTGTTGTGCTGGCTGTCTGATCGAGCTGCCAGCGTGCCTGGCATTGGGCGCGTAGTGCACGGACCAACTGGGCGACTTCGGGCGGCAGAGGAAGACGGTGGCCTGCGAGATTGAGTGCCACCATTGCGTTGTCGTCGATGACGTCCTTCACGGTGAGTTCGAGCAGTTTGGTGTGCTGTAGCCCGAAGAGGAGCGTCAGGGCGCCAGCCGTACGAACATCAAGAGGCAGAGCATCGTCGCCGAGACACCGGTGCAGTTGCTCGGTCTGCTCCTCGTCCGTCATGAAGACGCTGGGTGCAGCGATGCGGGCCCGGGGAACCACGAGCTCGCCGGCAAGGCCCCGCCCTCGCGCCCAGGTGACGAAGGCACGCACCTCACGACGTTCTACCGACCCTTCCTCCAGCCACATCTCTAGTTCTGGCTGTGTGAGTTCACCGAGAGTGGTGCCGTGCTCGTCAAGCCAGTCGAGCAGCTCCAGGGCGCGGCGCAGTCGCGATCGCATCTGGTGTTGTGTGCTGGCGCGTAGCGGGCGGTGCCGGTGGGCCCGGCGGATGCGGTGGAGCAGATACCAATGGGTGAAGGGGGTGACGAGCTGCCGCTGGGGGAGCGGTGTCTGGGCCAAGAGGGCGTCCGCCCAACGGGGCAGGGCCTCCAATCGTTCGTCTCGCGGCGGCAGCACTGCGGCGACGACGAGGACGTCGCGGATGTAGCGGGTGGTCGGTGTATTGGGGAGGTCGTCTAGCTGTTGGTGGGTGATCTCTTCATCCGAGGTGGCCAGTTGAGACAGGAGGGCGGGTACTCCGGCGCGGGTCAGCCAGTGCGCCACTCGGCGGGGGCGTCCTGCGGCGGCGAGAGCCGAGTGGAAGTTCTGCCGCTGTGCGGGGACCGTTGCGTCTTTTCCACCGAGAGCTTCGGTAAGCTGTTTCGTGGCGAAGCAACGTGTGCACAACTGCTCGCGGAGGATCCTGTCGCTCGTGCCGCAGCGCTGGCACGCGTAGGTGAGATCGACTCCGGCGCAGGGTCCGCAGATGCCGGCTCCTGCTTCGGTGGAACCGATGAGTGGACGTCGTTTTTCGCACTGCGCGCAGGTGCCGGGGCGTGCGCGCACTGCCGTGTAGCAGTGCTTGCAGACCGGGCCCATCGGCCAGTAGGCATGGACAGGACGGTCGTGGAGACAGCGTGCGCATGGGCCCGTGGGGCGGGGACAGCAACTCTGACAGAACGGCTTGCCCGCCACCCTGCGCGCGCAGGTCCGGAGTCGGCCGCAGGAGGCGCAGGCGACCGGCGGAGCGTGATAGCAGCGGGAGCACAGATCGGGTCTGTCGTCGCCACCGCGCCGGTCGACCGTGCGTACTTCTCCGCAGCTGCCGCAGCGGCGCTCAGGTTGTCGGTAGCAGCGCCGGCAGACCGGACCGTCCGCCGAGATCGCTTGGACTGGAGCTTGAACTCCGCACCCGACGCAGGTCCGCTCGGGGCGTGGGTGGCATCCCTGACAGCGGACACTGCCGTCGGGCATGCGGTAGGTCGCGCGGCGTACGCGCCCGCACTGCCCGCATGCGGTGGCAACCTGCTTGCCGTAGCAGGTGCCGCAGAGCGGGCCGTTCGGGCCGTTACCGTTGATCCTCATCTGGCGGCCGCAGTCTGAGCAGGTCTTCGGGGGCCGCACTCGGTAGGCGCAGCTCGAACAGCAGTGTCCGGCCGGGAGTCGATGCGTGAGCTCGCGCGAGATCTTTCCGCAGCCGGCGCATGTTGACAGGGTGACCGGGCCGTGCCCGGCAGCCGCGAGAGCATGGGCGAGCCTCACCAGATTCTGCGGAGGCGTCGGGCCTGGATTCGTCAGGGCGTCTTGGTGCTGCTGGAAGTGGCGGGCAAGGCCGACGCAGGAACGTGCTGTGATCTTCCCGCGCTCCAGCGCCTCCGCGGCCTGCTCGCCGGTCACCCCTGTGAGCCGGGTGGCCAGGTGGGCGACGACCTGTCGATGTGCCTCGCCGAGGCGGAGGGGAGCGGTCATTGCGCGCCAGGGCGCCGGATCGTCGTGCGACGCGCCTGCGGCCGGGACACAGGCTGCTCGCCGGCGGTCTTGCGCACCTCAGCGTTGGTGACCTCCACCCGGATCAGGTCGTTGGGCTCACACGCGAGGATGTCGCACAGCGCGGCGAGCGTGTCCATGGACAGTCGTTGCGGTGTCTGGGTCACGAGACGAAAGACCTGCTCACGTGACAGATGCACGCCGCGTTCGGCCAGCAGCGGCACCAGTTCCGTGGTCTGGAACATGCCCTTCTCCGCCATCCGGATCCGTAGCTGCCAGTCGATGCCCATCTTCCTGATCACGTTTCCTGCCCCCATAGATCGCCGTGCCGGGCTTGCAGTGAGCGTCGCAGCAGCCGGTTTCGGTACTCATCCGAGACGTGGCTGTAGATGGCCGTGGTGCTGGCGTAGGCGTGGCCGACCTGGTCCTGGACGAACTTCTCTGGATAACCGAACTCGATCAGATGGGTCACGTAGCTGTGCCGCAGCGAGTGCAGGTCCAGCTCCGGGGGCAGGTCGGCGGCCTGGCGCGCCGTCTCGAAGGCCTCGTTCAATCGTCGCAGGGACATCCGGTCGCGCCGCTCGGTGATCCAGAACGCCGGGTGCTTGCCAGGCATGAAGGCGGGGCGGACCTCGCTGACGTACTGGTCGAGAACGCCGACGATCCAGTCCATTTCCGGGACGGTCAGAACGCTGCGGCGCTTGGGAGGTCCACCCTTGGAGGCCTTGCCGTAACGGACAAAGATCGCACCGAAACGGCCGTAGTCGGCGACCCTGGGATTCCGGCGCAGGTCGCACAGATCCAGGCCGCAAGCTTCCTGGCGCCGCAGGCCGAAGGCGTAGACCGTCTTCAAGACGATGGCGTCGCGAAGGGCCGCGAGCGAGCCCTTGCGTCGTCGTGCGCGGATCTCTCCGACACGGCCGTCGGCGGCGTCGAAAAGGGTCTGGACTTCGTCGTAGGCGAGCGGACGGCGTTCGGCGGCTCCTTCGTACTCGCTGGTGTGGGTGATCGTGTTCCACTCGTGCAGAAGCTGGACCGGTGCCCGCCCGAATCGCTCGTTGCACATGGACGGCCAGCCGTAGCGGGTGTCGGTGATGTAGTCGAAGAACAGCCGTAGGTCGTTCTGGTAGTTCCGTGCGGTCGACACCGCCAGCGGCCTTCCAGGGCGCCGGGTACGGAGGTGGTCGAAGAAGGCCTCTACCTCGGCGGGGTCCCATTGCCACGGGTATTCGTTGGTGAAGCGGGTCAGCCGACGGACCAGCGCGATCCGGGGGCGGATCGTCGACTCCCAGTTCAAGAAGCGCGTCCGCTGTTGCAGTGCCCAGCCCTCGAGCATCGCTTCCAGGACGGCGGGTTCGGGGTCCAGGTGCACGACTCCGTCGGCGAGGACCAGGTGCGCGGCTCCTGGCATATCAACGACAGCACTCACGATGCATCTAACGCATCATCGTTGAGTCGGTAACGGGTGCCTGGTCAGCGCATCCCAATCAGCCACCGACTCGGCGCTAGCCTGGGCACCAACTGCAGCTCAGCGACTTGGCCCAGCGCGACGTGTGTTGCATTCAATGCAATACGGCAGCCTGGATGCAGTGGTGGTAGCGGCGGCCGCACTTCCCGCACCGCTGGCGTGCCTCCATCGCCCGGTCCAGGGCCCGCTCCTGCGCGAGGGTCATCGGCCGGACCGGCAGTGCTTGGTCGATCCGGTACAGGTATGTCGGCCGGGTGCAGATGCGGCCGGGCCAGATCGCGCACGGACGGCAGCGCAGCACGACCGGTTCCTGGCCCGCGGGCCGCAGCCCGAGCACACGTAACTGGCGGCGCGTGGCCAAGCCTTCGGGGGCGGTCTCCCAGTCGTAGGCCGAAACCAGCGAGTTCGCGGATTCTGGGAGCTGTCTGGCTCTGAACCTGCTGCCGAACCGGTCATACGCACAGGCGTGACACGCGGGTTCGCAGCGCCTATCTATATCCGTGAGTCAGAGCGTGTGGGCATGGCCTGGGAGACTGCCGGACATGACAAACAACGATCTTGACGTGCGGACGCTGTGGGAGCGCGTCAAAACCCGTCTGAACTTGCCCGCCGGCCAGTCTCTCGTCCGGCGGGCAAGTGCGAACGCGAGCCGGCGAGGCGTGGTCGAGGCCCTGTTGGAGGTGTCGATGCCTGCGGACCTGCACGATTGGTGGTCCCTCGCCGATGTGAGCGCCGACTTCTGGATCCCCGGGGGCGGTGACGAGTTCGCTCCGGTGGATCTGGACGAGGCCGTCGAGACGTGGAAGATCTGGCTGCAGGTCGCCGACGAAGAGGGACAGCCAGCGGTCGACGAGAACGGTGAGGCCGAACCCCGGTTTCAACCGCAGTACCTGCCGTTCGCGCAGAGCCCCGGCGGAGACGGGCTCATCATCGACCTGCGACCCGGCACGTCGTATGGCGCGGTATTCGTCTGGGACCACGAACAGTGGGGACTCCGCGAG
The DNA here is from genome assembly GCF_009498275.1 of Streptomyces fagopyri. Classification (NCBI taxonomy): domain Bacteria; kingdom Bacillati; phylum Actinomycetota; class Actinomycetes; order Kitasatosporales; family Streptomycetaceae; genus Streptomyces; species Streptomyces fagopyri. The sequence continues at coordinate 1,486,408 of NZ_CP045643.1, forward strand.
CCGCTGTGGGCGTCTATCAGCGCGATGCTCCAAGACGTAGCGGTCACGCTTGAGCGCGAAACCGGCGGCAGCCCCGGACCGCATCAAGGGGTGTGACGAGGCGGCAGGTCCGTCGCTCAGTGAGGTGTTACTGACGTTGTCGTCGTGGTGAGGCAGGTTTCGGCGAGGCATCCGTCGATGAGGTTGCTGCGGTATTGGATCTGGCGGAGACCGTGGCGGAGCGTGCTGATGAGGTCGTCTGGATCGGTGAAGGCGGTGTTGACCTGGCTACTGCGGCGCAGGAGTGACCAGATGCCCTCGACGGGGTTGAGGTCTGGTGCGTAGGCCGGGAGGAAGTAGCAGGTGATCCAGTCGTGGGTGTCGATGAACTCCCGTAGTCGGCGGTCTTTGTGGACGTTGAGGTTGTCCCACACGAGCACAATGGGTGCGTCGAGCCGCCGGTGTGCGGCGATGAGCAGGTCGCGGTAGTCGGTCCAGGTGAAACTGCGTCTGCCGCCCCGCTTGTGATCGACGTGTCGTTTGGGCCGGTAGATCAGCCGCGAGCGTTCACCCTGCTTGTAGCAGGCCAGAGCGGCGAGGGAGAAGCGGCGTTGAGAGCGCCCTCGCACCCGGATGACGGGCGTGTGTCCGCGCCGGGCCCAGGTCCGTGCGGTGGGCGGCGTCATCGAGAAGCCGGCCTCGTCTTCGAAGCACAGCCAGGCATCGAGCGCCGCCACGGACCTTCCACCTGCGGCCAGGTCTCCTTCACCCAGCCCGCCACGGCCTCCTCGTCACGCTCGATCGCTCGACGGACCGGCACCTGGTGGCTGAAGCCATGCCGGTGCGGCATCCGCGCGATCGCCGACAGTGTCATGCTCTTGTGGAACCGGCGCCCGATCAGCGTTCTGATCCGCGACAGCGTCCACGTCTGGTCCGGCCGGCCATGTGCGACCGGTCCCTTCGCCAGCTCCTGCTCGAGCACGGCGAACAGGGCCTCACTCAGCTTGGGCCGTGACACGGGACCGGCAGACCGCAGCCCCTCGGAGCCGGTGTCGTGCCAGGACCGGCGCCAGCGCTGCACCGAGCGCACACTCACCCGTAAGTCGTTGGCGACCTGGACGTTGGACGCACCCGCAGCGAATCGCTCCGCGGCCTCCAGCCGGATCCGCTCGCGAAACGCCTGCCGTTCAGGCGTCAGCCCACCACCCTGCGGATATCTCACACAACCGGCATACCGCGACGATCACACCTCGTCAGCCCCCAACGACATCACGCCGCAAAGGTCAGTAACGGCGGAAGGCGACGTCCTCCATGACATAGGGGGTGCCGGACCGACCGGCCGTGGAGTGGTCCCGTCCGGCTCCGGCACCGCGACGGCCACACCTCTGCCGACCGACGGCCAGCAGAGGAATCACCGGAGCGCGAACGACGCCCGCTGCTGCCAGCTCGTTCCGTCGTGGACCATCAGATCGACCGACGACACGCGGGCAGTGACGGGAAGTCGGCCGCGAACGTCGGACTCGGCTTCCTCCAGCACGGCATCGTCTTGCCCTTGGGCGATGGTCAGATGCGGGACGACCTCGTCGAACTGCCCACCGAACGGCGGGGCCTCCGGCCACCGTTGCGCGATCGCCTCGGTGAGCCGACGGAGCGGTAGGTCCGGTTCGGGAACGAGATACAAGATTCCCGGGAATCGCCCGCAGTGCTCGAACCGGGCCTCGAAGGGCCGGTGACGCCCGATCACTTCTCCGATGGCAGCACGAGCACCGTCGTCGATGCGGCTCTCGTCGAGAAACGGAAAGAGGACGGTGACATGCGCCGGAACACCCGCACGGGCTGAAGGGTCCAGTCGGTCACGCCACGCTCGAACAGCAGGTTCTGCCTCGGGGACCCTCACGATGAGTCCCGACTGCCCTGCCTGGAACTCACCTGAGTGGTCGCCTGCCATCGCACATATGTACCAGCGAGCCCAGAACGACAGCGACCCGATTAAGATCGCGGGCGGTTGAACCGGCTGCCGACACCCAACGCGATCCTCGCTCAGGTGGGGCCAATCGACTCGTTCACGACGAGCGCCCCAGGTCCACCGCCACTGGCGCCACCGCTGAGGCCTGCGACGAAGCCCGTGGGTCACGGAGGCCGGACGGCGTTTCGAGAAGTGCCGGGCAGTCACCAGTAGGGTTCTGGCGGAACCTTGCAACAAGTCAGGAGTGTGCCGGATGGCTCGGGTCGCGGTGTTCTCCGCGGGATCGTGGGGAACGGCCATGGCGAAGGTCTTCGCCGACGCCGGGAACAACGTCATGGCCCACGCCCGTCGGGACGAAGTCGTCGACGCCATCAACACCCGGCATCAAAACCCCCGCTACTTCCCCGGTGTCCTCCTGCCGTCCCGTGTGCGGGCGACAAAAGACACGACGTTCGCCCTCTCCGGCGCGCAGTACCTGGTGCTGTCTGTCCCGGCGCAGACACTGCGGGACAACCTCACCCACTGGGCTCGATACATCGGGCCGGACACGCTCGTCGTCAGCCTGATGAAGGGCATCGAGACGGACACCGGGCTGCGTATGTCGGAGGTGATCCATGAGGTGACGGGCATCCCGTTCGAGCGGATCGCCGTCCTGTCCGGGCCCAACCTCGCGGGGGAAGTCGCCGGCGGGCAGCCGGCCGCATCCGTCATCGCCTGCCCCGACGAGACCGCGGCCGCCGCGCTGCAAACCGCCTGCCACACCCCCTACTTCCGCCCGTACACGACGGCGGATATGACGGGCTGCGAGCTCGGCGGCGCCACCAAAAACGTCATCGCCCTCGCCGTCGGACTCGCGACCGGCCTCGGCCTGGGCGACAACGCCCGCGCCCTGCTCATCACCCGCGGCCTCGCAGAGACCGCCCGGCTCGGCGCCGCGCTCGGCGCCGACCCACTGACCTCCTCCGGCCTCGCCGGCGCCGGCGACCTCATCGCCCCTGTCCCGCAACCGGACCTTCGGCGAGCGCCTCGGGCAGGGCATGACCCTCGGCCAGGCCGCGCGGGCGACGAACCAGACCGCAGAGGGCGTGAAGTCCTGCCGGGCGATCCGGCACCTGGCCCGGGAACACGGGGTCGAGATGCCGATCACCGAAGTCGTCACCGCGGTGATCGACGGCATGACAACAGTGAAGGACGCAGCCGCAGCCCTGATGTCACGAAGCCCCAAGCCCGAACTCTACGGCGCCTGATAGGACTTCGACGTCTCCCCTCGGACCCGGCGCCGTCTGCTGCCCCAAGACCCATTCCCGCCACCCCTGTCACCTGGCTGCCCACGACCACCGGCCGCACCCCCGCGCGGGGCCGTCGCCAGCCGCCGTCCGGGCGCGGGGATCCCGAGGTGCAGGGTCATCTCGGCGCCGCTACGGCGCGGTTCGACCTCGACGCCGGACGTGCAGCCGGCGGCAAGATCGTCAAAGACTTGGGCCATCTGCTGCATGGCAAGCTCAGTGCTCATCGCAAGCGAGCTCTTGCTGAGCGGCAGAAGCACGCGCGGCCTCCTCGCCGCTGCCCACTTCAACGACGGCCGCTGGCCTTTACTCCAGAGGATCCGCACCCAAAACCGATGGCGTCGCGGTGGCGCCCTGCGGTAGGAGTGGGGACATGGCCAGAAGCGCCCACCACATTCGCCGCAACGCTGCCCGCTCCGGGCAGACAGCCTGGCGTCCCGGGAGCCCCTGGAGGGCCGTCCTGGAGCGCGAGCTCCGCTACAGCTCCGAGCGCTTGCGCTCAGCCACGCTGGAGGGGCGACGCCCGTTGCCACAAGAGGTACGGCGGTCTGTTGCCGTGTACTCCTTCGCCCGCAGCGATACACGAGGACGGGCGGTGGCCGCTCTCGCCTACATTGAGGAGCGGCGCGCTCGTCAAATGACGCGACGTCAGCTGAGTCTGTTCCGAACGGGACTGGTGCCGGACATCGAGATCGAGCCTGGGCGCCACCGGCACAGCGCCCGTTGGCTTGCCTAGACTGCGGTTGATCGGCACGGCTGCCTTCGTCCGGTTGTGGGCAGAGCTGCGCCTGTGAGAGCGAGCCGGGGCCGGTGGCCGAAGGTCGACCAGGACAGCAGCTCGGCGAACCGCAGCTCGAAGAACGGCTCCGGCCCCTGGGCATCGGCGCATCGGGTGTGGCTACACCGGTGCCGTTACCACAAACGGAGGGTGCTCTCCTCCTCGTTCGGCGCGTTCTGCGCACGTCGCGGCAGCGGGACACTGCGCAGTCCCGGCACAGTGCCGCTGCACAACCGGGCGCGCCAGCCCACGACGCGTCGCGCCTGTTTCCGAAAGCCAGGCCGCTGGGTGCACCGGACGCTCCAGGGGCCCTTCAGCGTGATGGCCAGCCGTCACGCGGTGACGCGTACTGCGACGGCCCTGCGGATGCGTCACGCGCCTTCGGTTGTGTCCCGGCGCCTGCGCCACGCTCTGGTGCGGCACTTCGGCGAGCAGTACACCGAATCCGTCCGCTTGCGCAGCGGGACCGGCACCTTACACACCGGGCAGCGGCCCTGTCCCCGTAGGAACTCGCCCCTGACGACACCACAGTTCTGCTCGACAGCACGTCGGTAGATCTCGTCGGGCCGCCGCACCCGCCGCCAATGACGGCTGCGGCACGCGGAATCGCAGTACCTCCGGCTAGCGCTAGCACCCGCGGGCAGCGCCTCCCGGCACTGCGCACACCGCCGCCTGGACTTCCTCGACACCCCACCAGCCTCCCGTTCAAGACCCCGGGCGGGAAGAGCGCGAACGGGTGCTCAGCGGCTCCCGGCCTCACGCAGCCGCAGGGACGGATCGCTGCCGAACGGTTCCGGGCTGATCAGTGAAACAGGACTCGTCACGCGCTCCTGGCACCTGGAGAAACGGCAGCCTGATGACACAGGTCCGGCGTCAGCCACGAGGAAGCTCCTCATACCGGTGGCCCCTGGCGGCCGGCCTTCGAGGCGGCGCGGCGTGTCTGACTGAAGCGGCTGTCGTTGAACGGGCACCGCACACGGGTCCCCTACAGCCCGTGGACGGGGGTGAGGGCCCGGGTTGATCTCTGGCTTCGGGCCCTCCGCGCACTCCAGGCCGCTATGGGCTGACGGAGCGTCGAACTGGCGAGGACCATGCGGACGCCGATCACGCGCAGCGGCGCGCAGAAGCCGGACAAGCCGCTGCGCGCCGCGAAACAGAGCGGGTGACCGGTTCCACGGTCACCCGGAACTCGGGATCAGTGGTGGCCGCCCTGACCACTCTGCCCCTGGCCGCCCTGGTGCTGACCGCCACCCTGACCGGCCTGGCCCTGACCGGCCTGGCCTTGGTGGCCGCCCTGGCCCTGGTGGCCCTGGTGGCCGCCGGTTCGGGGCGCTCCGCCGTGGCCGCCGTGGTGCGCTCCGTTGTGGTCACGGTGGTGGCGGCCGCCGAGGTCGCCCAGGTGCCGGCCGTCACGGAAGCGGCGGCTGCCGAAGTCGTCCCAGCGCCAGCCGTCGCGGTCACGGAAGTGACGGCCGCCCCGCTTGAGCGGTAGATCAGGCATCAGAAGGACGGGATCAGGGCGCCTGGCCAACCTGCCAGTTCCCGGCCGTCCGCGGAGCCTGGCTCGCAGGCCACTGCCACACAGCCCTCGGAAAGCCGGCAGATCGCCGAACCCGCAAGGACCGGGCCCAGCCCGAACCCGCGCCACGCCGGCTCCAGGACGACGCGGTCCATGATGAGCAGGTCACCGACCGGGTGCTCGATCGCCGCTTCGAAGGCTTCGCTCCACTCACCGGCGGCCACGTCCAGGACCACCTCGCCGATCCCCGCCACATCCCCGGTGTAGGAGTCCATCGCCTCGAAGGGATGGTCGGGACCGAACATCCGCACCCGGACGAACGACATCCGGCCCACCGCGACGTCCTCCACCGCGTCCAGCGCTTCCTGGTCCATGTCCGTGGACGCGGCCAGTTCCTCCGCGAGAACGTCCGCGTCGATCCGCGCCGTCACCGACCACACTTCCAGCGTGTCCTCGAACTCAAAAGGCTGGACGGGGTGTTCGTGCTGGTAGACGAGAGTGATCAGCGAAGGATCGGCTGGGATCTTGTCGATGCTGGGAGCAACGGTGGTCATCCCTGGAACGGTAGTGGCCGCGGCCGTCAGTCTGCCGGGAAACCGCCTCACCGCCACCCTCGCTCCATGGACTCGCCGCCTCAGCACCTGCGCGCAGTCATCGGACGGCCTGTCCTTCGGCCGGCTGACAGGACAGGTACCGCCGGGCGCATGCGGTGGCCGTGTGCAGTCATGGGAGCGCACCTCGGGCGCCCTGCGCCGGCTAGCGTTTCCGGGTGCCCGTCAACGCTGCTCGCAGCAGGCGTCCCACTCGGCCGGTGGATACGTCGCGTGCGGCGCACAAGCTCGAGGCACGGGGGCGCCAGAACAGGCGCCGCCCGCCTGCCATCGGCAAGGGACTCAAGTCGACCAGCATGTTGGCCGACCCGTGTATTTCCGAAACCGTCCCGCACCTCGGGGCTCTGTATTGGCGAGTGCTCTCTTCCACGGCGCACGGACAACAGCACGGCCTGGTGCAGTCCTTCACCAAAGCGGATCCACCTGCAGCTCCGGGAACGCCGGGGGTCTCCTTCGGGTCACTCTCCCCGACCGTTCAGCAGGCTGCTCTGCGTACGGCGGGAGCACCGATGGCCTGTCTGTCCATGCTCGACAGGTTCTACCCGCACGTCGGCTGGGACGACGGCGCCTTCCGAACTGCGCGACACGCTGTCCTCCTCACCTGGTCCAGGATTGCCGGAACCACTGATCCAGCGATGTCGGCCTGAGACCGCGCGGCTTCGCGCAGCAAGCAAGGTTCGCCCTCCGCCCTCGTGCGAACGCCGATCAGCGTGCTCGGTTCCACCAGTCGACACCCTCAATCGCCAACACCCTCTTCTCCAGCGCAACGGCATCCTCGCGGCTGTTCGTCACCGACCAGCACACGTGGAGGTCCGCCCAGAGCAGCGCTGCCTTGCCCCACCCCGTCGCTCGCGTCGCCCGACCGCACTCCACCTCCGCGACACGCTCGCGCAACCACTGCGGGTCGGCCAACGCCCGGTCGAACACCGCCTCGCCGAGCCCGGAGGCCAGTGCCTTACCGCTGGTGTAGCGCCGCAAGCGCCCGCGCAGCCCTCCGGCCTTGCGTTCTCCCGCGCCGACTCCCACGTACACCAGGGGGCCGTTCGCGCCCTGCCTGGCGAGGTACACACCCGGAGACAGTGGTGGATCAGCGCTGAGCAGCGGCACCCAGTCCGTCCACGCCGCCAGATTCCCGACCTCCTGACTGCTCACCACAGCTCGACGGTGTAGGAGCTGCCGGAGAATTCCCAGCCGTCGGTGCCTTCTCCGATGTCGGCGACGATGACGTCGTCGATGAACCGGTCCTCGAAGTCGTCGTCCCGCAGGTCGCCCGCCAACCACAGCGCCTCGATGTCGCTCCAGTCCCCTCGGCTCGCGTCGATGCGCAGGGGGGCGGCGCGGCGGGTGCCGCGTTCGCGTTCGTCGGCGCCGGTCTTGACGAAGCCGCTGATATCGAACTGGCCGTCCTTGACGGTGTCGGGGAGGGGGTCGGCGGGGGCGATGGCGACGTTCTCGTAGGCGGTGTGGATGAGGTCGCGGTAGCCGCGGCGGACGTTGTACTCGGAATCCGACAGCCACTTGATGAGGGTGTCCGGCCGGACGTCGAGGCCGGCGGCGTCGAGGGCTTCGTAGCCGCGGCGGGTGCCGGTGAGCTGGCTGAGCTGGGCGTGCCAGTGCTTGGCGCTGTAGAAGGCGAGGCGGTGGCGGGGGGTGACCTGGGCGCGCAGGAGGTCGTTCAGGCCAGCATCCAGGGAGGTGCCGCGTCCGGTGGGGCCGGCCATCAGTCGTCACCTTCCGGGATGAACGCGCTGGGCTTGATGAAGTTGGCCTTCACCTCGCCGAAGCCGGTCCCGACCCGGTAGGTGGCGGGCGGGGTCTCGTCGGGGGGGCCAGAAGATCGTGGCGTCGACGTTGCCCAGGGAGATGAGGGTCTGGCCTTCCTGGACGGCCTTGAACGCGGTGAGCCAGTTGCGCACGGAGGCTTCGGCGACCGTGCTCATGCGCCAGTCCGGGCGCCAGAACGGGGAGCGTGACTCGGGCCGTTTGGGCCACAGCAGCCGCAACGCGATCGACAGGCGGGTCTTGTAGTCCTTGTAGGGCTGGCCGCCGGCCTGGACGAGTTCGGTGCCGGCCTCACGGGCCGCCGTGCAGAAGGGCTTGGAGAGGGATTCGTTGGACTTTCCTGTCCACGAGTCGTGGATGGTCACCGGGGCGTACGCAAAGGCATCTCGGCTGTCGCCAGAGACACTGTGTCTTTGCGACAAGATCGGCCTGTTGACTCCCGTCAACGTCGCCTCGGCGACCGTCTACCCGCTCTACGCGCCGCCGCAGCTGGAACAGGCCCGTCGTGCCGCATGGGCGGTTTGCCCGCCCATGCGGCACGACGTCAGTGGATTCCTCACGTATGGGTGAGCCATGGTGAGAGGAGACTTGTGAACTCCTCGTCAGAGATGTGGACGCTCCCCAAGCCGAACCTCTCCCATGCCTGTGCCCGCGTCAACACGGGAAGTGGGATGCCAAAAGCAAGCCGGAAAGAGGCAATGAAGGGGACCGCGCGGAACCCTTCACCTAGCTTCTCCCTCGCGAGCAAAGCGAGTTCTATCGCGTCCTTCCCATCGGCGTGTGCCGCCTTCAGCTCGCCGACAAGAAGGTCCATCTCGTTCATATCGTGCCCGACTTCCTGATTTTTCGCGTGACGTCGTTAGGGCGGGATGCGGCCTCGCGATACCCGCCCCAACGCGTTCACTGTCGTCACCCTTGGCCGACGGCGTTCCGAAGTTCTCGTTCTTGGCCGGGCTGCCCGGGATGCCCTTGGTGGCACGGCTGATGACGGTCCGTCCGCTCGCGGACAGGCCGTGCGGACCGCCGTACATCACCGTCACATAGCCGGCCCCGCTCTTCCCGTCGACGGTGGCGTGGCTCGCGGCGACGGCAACGTCCTGGTAGCCGTCGCCATTGAAGTCGTCGCCTACAGGCGCAGTGGGCGCGGCCGCCGCGACGCCCGTCGCGCCCGGCGGTCCGACTCCCAGAGCGATCAGGCCCACTGTGAGCGGTCCTGCCCAACGGATGTACGAATGTGGGGAAAACATCAGGACACCTTCCCATTACGGTGACATGGTCACCGCACGAGACCGCCCGGCGCGCACATTGGTAGTACGCGGTCACAGGCGCATGCTTCCGGCGCCGCCAGGACGGCCCTGTGCCAGGGTTCCCCCATGCCCTTCGACCACAACGACCACCATTACCGGTTACTGCTGCGGAAGCTACCGAAGCAGAAGGACGTACCGCACTGAGGACTTTCATCCTGAAACCGCAGGTCCTGACGCCCATGCCGGGCAGAGACGTCAGGAGGCGGAAAAGAGGGAGGGCCTCCAGCAGGGCGGCGATCTCCTGCTCAGCGGCCCGGCGTCGGGTGTGGGCGGCGGCGAGCTGGGCGGCCAGGCCGGGCACGATCAGCGCGGATTCTTCGGTGCCGGGAACGACGAGGATCTGCTCGGCGAGCGCGTCGAAGATCTCGGTGGTGAGGTGCTGGGCCTTGCGCGAGCCGTGTGCCCTGAGCAGGGCCTCGCAGCGGGCACGGCCCAGTTTCCTCAGCCTCGCCGGGGAGCCGTGCCGTCGCAGGAGGGCCTGGATGTAAAGGTAGGCCGGACGCGGGCCGAGCACCCGCTCAAGGGAAGGGTGGATCTGGGAGAGCAGGCCGCGCAGCCGGTTGGCGGCACGGTTGACCTCGCCGGCCAGGTCGTTGTCGTAGCCGGTGAGCATCGTCAGCTCGGCCAGTACCTCGTCGTCGCGGTCCACCGCGCGCAGGGTGTGCGGCATGGTCCGGGCGGTCTCGGCGATCACGAACGCGTCGCGGGCGTCGGTCTTGGCCTCGCCCGGGTGCAGGTCGGCGGCCCGCCGCATCGACAGCCCGGGCAGGTAGGCCACCCGGCAGCCCGCCGCGCGGGCTACGGTCAGGGCAGCGCGCCGATGTTGGCGACCTGGTCCACGATCACCAGGACGGTGCCGAACTTCGCCACCAGAGCACGCGCGTAAGGCTCTCCGCCGCCACCGTCATCGCGGCATGCGCAAGCGTGGGCCCTCTCCCACCCGAGCAGGGTTCTTATGGACGGCGCGCGAGCCGGGCCCTGGGGGCATGGGAGGTGTCAGGGACATCGCCCACAAAATCCCGCTGACCACCTGCCTTCGGTCACGCTCCGGACGGCATCCGTGCCACGGCCGGCAGCGACGTGGCCGGGGTGCGGAGGGACGGCGACGCGCGGAGGCCGGGCAGAAATTCGCTTTCAACCTTTAGCCTGCGGCGCCGCTCTACAGAGGGGTGACAGGACACAGCCCGTTGACAGGGCCCAAGAAGGAGAGCAGATGCCGGACAACGGCCGAGGCTCCGAAGCACCGCGGGAATCCCAGGATCCCGAGAGCTTCGAGGTCTTCGCGCAGGCGAGTCAGAGACGGTTGTACCGGACCGCGTACCTGCTGTGCGGGGACCCGGACACGGCACGGGACCTGACGCAGACGACCCTGGCCAAGCTGTTCCAGCACTGGCAGCGGGCGAGCGCCGCCGACCATGTCGAGGCCTACGCCAGGACCGTGCTGACCCGTACCTACCTGGCCGAGCGGCGGCGCCGGCTGAGAGACCTGCTGGCACACTCACGTCCCGACCCCCGGTCCGCCTCGGACCACTCCGACCTGCGCGTGACGCTGATATCGGCGCTGGCCGAACTGCCTCCCCGCGCACGGGCCATGGTCGTGCTGCGGTACTGGGAGGACCTGAGTGTCGAGTCCGTCGCCGAGCTGTTGAAGTGCAGCGAGTCCACGGTCAAGAGTCAGTGCTCTCGTTCGCTGGCCCGGCTGCGCGCACAGCTGGGCGAAGCCCACACCTACGCCACGGGGAGTTGAGGAACCGCCATGAAGGACAACATCAGCGAAGAAGATCGTCACAGCGTCCTGCTGGTCCGGGACGCCATGGAGAGCACGGTGGCACAGCTGCCCGCGGTGCACGACCTGGTGCCCGCCGCCGTGACGCAGGGCCGGCGGCGCAGAGCGCGGGCCCGTCTCGCCATTGCGGCCGGGAGTGTCTGCGTGGCCGGGGCGGTGGTGGCCGCGTCGTTGGCACTCGCCGGTGGGCACGATGCCCGTTCGGCCCGTCCCGCGGCGAGCGGGACACCTGTGCCGCACGAGTCGTCAGGCCCGGTCCGGCCGGAGGGCTACCGCTCACCGTTCCACGGCATTCCGCCCCTGGAAGACCTGCAGTTGGAGGGACTCACGGCGCGCGAGCGGACGCAGCGCGCGGATTTCCAGCAGAAGGCGGCAAGGGTCCTTGACGAGCTCTTGCCGGACAGCGTCGGCCTGGTCCGGCCGTCCTACGCCAGTGCGGGGAGCTATCGGGGCGAGACGGCAGACGGCAAAGTCTTCCCACTCGTATTCAGCACGTACTACTCACGAAGCGGTCCCGGCCCGGGTCCCTGCCTGAAGTACATCAACAACACGCGAGGCGGCTGCGAGCACGTCACGCTGTCCAATGGCATTAAGGCAATGGTGGTCCGCCTGACCGACCATCCGGTGGTCCCGCTCATACACACCCAGATCGAGTTCTCCTACCGACACCATCACGTCACATTCCGTGTCGAGTCGGACCCGGAAGCCGAGGTCGATTCCCCGGTATCCGGCAGGGAACTCCAGACCATTGTCAGCGACCCACGCTTCCTCGACCTGGTGCGGGACGCCATCAAGCTCCCGCTGGAAACAAAGAAACCCACCAACAAGGGCAGCTGAGAGGCCGTCCGACCGCGAGGAGCCGTCCGACGGGTCGTGCCGTGGTGAACACGGCGACCGGATGACGGCCTGGCCGGGCCGTGACTCGAAGTCCGATCGCCGGGTTGTACACGCCAGCGCCGGACCACCTCCCGCCGGACGGCGCGCGAGCCGGGCCCCGGATCCGACCGCCCCGGGGCTCGGCTTACCAAGCTTTGTCGCTCCGGGGCTACTTGTCGGGGCGGCCGAAGAGGGCTTTGAACAGTCCGGTGGGCTGCCCCGCAGCACGGATGGCGCGGCAGGCCTCGCAGGTGCGTCCGTCCGGCGGCGGCGCGGACTGATCGTTCCGCCCCATTCCGCTGAGCGGTTCGCCGCAGGTGTCGCAGGCGGGAGGCGGCGGGGGTACGGGTTCCTGCGCGGGCGCGGACCAGTCGGCGGCGGCCGTCCGTTCCGCTCTCTCCTTCGCTATCCGGGCTTCCAGGGCTATGCGGCGTTCCTCGTCACGGCGGCGCCAGGCTCTGTGGTCCCTGGGGTTGTCCAGGGCGTCGGTGAGGGTTTCCCAGCGGCGGTGGCCGCAGCGCCACCACACCTCAGCGAGCGGGCCCGACCGCTGGATGCGCTCGAGAGTGGTGAACAGGATCGGGAGGGCGTCGTCGTACTCGTCGTAGCCGTCCGGCTGTTCGCTGCCGTAGGTGGCAAACCCTTTGTACGTGCCTGTCCGGTGGTCCCGGGTGAGGTCCAGGACGCGGTTCATGCGGTTCTTCAGCGCCTGCTCCCCCAGTCGGGTGCCGGGGTCGAACACCACGAGAATCGGCGGATATCCCGGCCGGCCGGTCGGCGAATAGTGGGTCTGCCACAGCGGGACGCCCTGCACCTGGTGGTGGCCCGCGGGGAGGGTGTGGTCCTTCACCTGCACGCGGAAGAACTCGCGGTAGCGGGCGAACTTCGCCGCCAGGACGTCGGGCGGCCTCCGTGCACCGGTCGACCTCCACCAGGAGCACCGGCAGGCCGGTCTCCGGGGCCCGCAGGACCGCGTCCGTACGCACCGAGGCCGGGTGCGGCTCACTCCGGGCAGGGGGTGCACGACCTCCGTCGTCCAGGACGCCACCGACCCGAACCCCGCCGGAACCTGAGGAAGCTCCCGCCCCGCGCCCGCCGACGCCGCGGCGGCTGCCGTGCTCTCTGCGGGTGCTCCGGGAGCGGGGGCTGGAGTGGTGCGTGCGATGGGCCGGGTGGAGACGGCCTGGGTGCCGGTGAGGGCGATGACGGTCTCGTTGACCGCCATCGCGTGCGGGGCACCCGAGCGGGCCGCGCCGCGCGCGTTGCCGCCCATCTCCGCGGCCGGGCGTCCGAGCGCTTCGGCTGCGGCCGTGATGCCGAGCGTCGTCAGGCCCCAGAGTTTCTGCCCGTCCCGGGCGTGGCCCTCCGACAGGGTCAGTCCGTGCTTGGACAGGTCCAGGCAGGCATCAAGGCTGCAGAGGGGCGGTGTGGGACGGAGGTCGTTGGGGTTGCTGTAACTTCACTGCTGTACAGCGTGCTTCGCTGCTGCGTTCCGGGCGTGAGCCTCATGCCTCAGCCGACGCTCATAGTCGGTGATCTGTTGGGCCACGGGCTTGCTGGTCGCGGTTCGGATGAGCCGCCCGTTCTCCCGATCCACCAAGAACGGGCCGTTGCCGCCGAGTGTTGGACGCCGGCCAGCGGGACGGCCGATGTCCTGTCGCGCGCACCAGTAGAAGACCCAGCCGAAAGAGACCGTTTCAACCCTGGAGATCGCATGATCCAGGTTCATCTCTCTCGCGGGCTGTGCGAGCTCCTTCAAAACGAGTCCTCGTGCTTCATCTTCAGTCAGCATCTGCCCAGCGTCTCAGAGCGAGCGTCGCGGGTACGCCTCCTCGTCCCGAAGGAACTTGGGTGAGTACTCGACCAGGGCCCGGTGTGCCCTTCACGTGCTGAGGCGCGGGGCCGCGGCCATCGCTACGGCCCCGCGCTGACACAGAGTTTGAGATCCGGCCTCATCCTTATCAGGTCGATGGAGAGCAGTCGTCGACACGGGTCGGGCCGGGCATGGCTTCGGTTGGCTGGGCGCGGAAGTTCGGCGTTGTCCGTCGCCGTTCGCGCTCGTTGGTGTCAGTCGCTGGTGTCGGAAATCCGGGCACTCTTGACAAGCGCAGCCGGGGCACGATTGCGTTCTAGCCTCGTGTCAGTGAGGCGCCGGCTGCCATGATTCCGATCAGGCCTGCAACGGCAAGCACAGTGGCTACCACTCGCAGACGACCGAAGTTCTGCGCACGGGCCTGCTGTACGGGATTTCCCTGAAGTCTGGACACGATCACTTCGCGAAACCAGTCGGACCCCTTCTTCGAGGCGAATGCCGACCCCATGACCAGTGCGCCCACCCCCCAGGTCAGTAGGAACACCTGGCCGCCGTGGGTGGCTTGCGCGCTGATCTGCACCATGACGCGCATCCTGGTGGGTTGCCCGGAGCGCGTCAACTGGCGCCACCTGCGACAATGCCGCGGCAGTGATGATACTGGTGAGGTGGGAACGGTTTGATTCTCCAGGGGGTGCTCGCTCTGATCGCGGGCTGCGCTTTCATCGTGGTGGCCTGCGGCTGTCGCAGCGTGGACATTTGGGTGTGGGACTGGGCAGACGTGACCTTTTCGTCACGTTACAGGACGCGATGGGGGACGCCCTGGACGAGCCTTGAACGCATGAGGCTGCAGTTCGGATTCCTGGGAGTCGGGTTGGTGATCGTGGGATTGGTGGCAGTGACGCGCTGAGAGCGCAGTAGCAAGAGAACCTCTGCGTTTCACCGCGCGTCAGGCATACCGCCGCCTGCTTGCCGCGCAGGCCGATTCCGAGCTTCTTGCACACCGCTTCATCTGCAGAACCGGCTCCAGCGCCGCGGTGCCACAGCCGCCCGCGCCACCGATGAGTGGCCGGCATACTTCATCGCGTTCGACCTGCTCCGCCTGCCCGGGACAGACACCACCGGCTGGCCCTACCGGCGCCGCCGGGCCGCACTCGAGTCGATGTTCGCCGCCCGCCGACTGGCCGCATCGTGGACGCTGCCCCCGTCGACCACCAACCCCGACACCGTGCGCGAATGGCTGACCTGGACCTCAGCGGGCTTCGAAGGCGTCGTCTTCAAAAGACTCGATGCCCCCTACCGGCCCGCGGAGACAGGCTGGTTGAAGTACATGGTCCGCGAGTCCACCGAAGCCGTCGTCGGCGCCGTCACCGGTCCCCCAGCCACTCCCCGCAGCCTCCCGCTCGGCAGATACGACGACCACGGACAACTCCAGTACATCGTCCGCACCACCACCCTCCCCCGCACCGCCGGCGCCGCAGTCTCCGAACACCTCACCGCAGCACAGCGCGAACACCCTTGGACGGGCTGGTCGTTCACCTCCGGCTGGGGTAGACGCGAAACCCTCAACGTCACCCTCGTCGAACCCGACCTGATCGTAGAAGTAGGCACCGACATCGCCCACTCGGAGCCGGCCGTGGTGCCAGGACACTGCGCAGTCCCGGCACGTTGCGCAGCGACACTGCGCACCAGCGGCGCCGGCCGACGCCCCGCACGCGCGGCGCCCTGGTTCCGGACATGCCCCCGGTACGCGCTCGTGCGTGATCCGGCGCAACCGGTCTGACAGCATGGCGACCATGGAGCGTGTCGTCATCCTCGGCCGTGGCGGCTCAGGGAAGTCAACCCTGGCAGCCACCCTCGGCAACGCCACCGGTCTTCCCGTCATCGAACTCGACAAGCACTTCTGGGGACCAGGCCTTGAAGCGACTCCACCCGAGAAGTGGGCCAACCTCCAACGCGAGCTCGCACAAGCGGACCAGTGGATCATGGACGGCGATCTCGGCCCCTACGACGTCCTCGACGTCCGCCTCCGCCGAGCAGACACCGTCATCCTGCTCGACTACTCCTTCTGGCCTTGTGCCTGGCGAGCCGTGCGCCGCTCCCGGGAGCGGCTCGACTTCTGGCTGTGGTTGTGGACATGGCGGCATCGGAGTCGGCCGCTACTCCTGAAAGCGGTCACAGATCAGGCTGGTGACGCGACCCTGCACGTGCTCCGGAACCCGGGCGCAACAGCCGCCTTCATCACCCAGATCAAGGCGCGCCAGGAGCCGAACAGGTCATGACCATCCACAGCTTTTGACAATTGCCCGGAAGACCGCGAACGGGTGCACCGCGACCCCCAGCCTCACGCAGCCGCAGGAACGGACCGCTGCCGAACAGTTCCGGGCTGATCAGCGAAACAGGACGCATCACACGCTCCTGGCACCTGCAGAAACGGCAGTCCGATGACATGGGTCCGGCGCCAGCCACCAGGAAGCCCCTCATACCGGTGGCCACTGCCGGCCGGACTTCGAGGATGCGCGGCGTGTCTGCCCGCAACGGCTGTCGTTGAACCGGCACCGCACACGGGTCCCCTACAGCCCGTGGACGGGGGCGAGGGCCCGGGCTGCACTCTGGCTTCGGGCCCTCGACTCGCCCCAGGCCGCTCGGAGCTGTCTCTTTGGTGTTCGTCAACGGGACGGTGCCGATCAGGAGCCGGACATGACCCGTCCGCCCGATGAGGTCCGCTCACTGCATGCTTCCCTCACAAGGCTGCTTGCACCGCCTCTATGATCGACCGGCCGCAGAACGACGACAGGTGGAGGGCGTGATGCCTGGTCGGGTGACCGCAGTGAGCCGTAACGAGGGGTACTCGTTCAGCAAGCCCAATCGCGATTCCATCAGGCTGCTCACGGGGCTCGGAGTGGAAGGAGACGTTCACGCGGGTGAGACGATCCGCCACCAGTTCCGCATGACCTACGAGCCGAACCTGCCCAACCTGCGCCAGGTCCACCTGATGCACGAGGAACTCTTCGACGAACTCGCACTCAAGGGCTATAGGGTCTCTGCGGGTCAGCTCGGCGAAAACATCACCACGCGCGGGATGGACCTGTTGGGCCTGCCTACCGGCGCCCTGCTCCATCTCGGGGAGCAGGCGGTACTTGAGGTGACCGGACTGCGCAACCCATGCTCGAAGATCAACGACTTCCGCAAGGGGCTGCTCGGCGAGGTCTTCGCCATGGACCCCTTGTCCGGCGAGTTCACGTTCAAGTGCGGCGTCATGGCTGTGGTCCGCCGTGGAGGGACCGTCCGCCCCGACGATTCCATCCAGGTCGAGCCCCCGCCACCCCCTCACCGCCCGCTGGAACGGGTCTAGGTTCTTGTTCCGTGGTCATCGGTGTGCCCAGATGAGGATGGCGGCGCGGTGGAGTGCGTCCTGGTAGGCGATGGCGAGCTTGTCCGTTCACATGACCAGGCCGCCACAACAGCCACCTGGTCACCCCATGACAGCGGACCTGCCCGCAACTACCCCCATAACCAGGCACCGAGCATCCCATCCTGCTGACACCCACCCAATGCCGCCAACGCGCCCACTCACACCGGTGGGGCAGTAGTGAGCGGTTAGGGTGATGGGCCCCTGCCCTGTGGCAGGGGCCCATCACGTGGTCTTTCCTTGGGAGTTCGAGGCGTGCCGACAGCTGACGAAATCTGGCAGGACGCCGACCTGCCCACCCGGCGGCTCGCCGGGCTGGCGCTGAATCCCGCTGCTCCGCTGGAGGTCCTGCTGCACCTGCTGGCCGAGGCCCCTCTCGCCGTACGGATGGTGTTGTGCCGGGACCGGGTCCTGCCGTCGGCGGTCGTCGACGCCGTGATCGCGCACCCCGACCATCGCACCCGCAGCTTCTTCGCCCGCAACCCCCATGTCGATCCGGCCCAGCGGGCACAGCTCCTGGATGATCCGCACTGGTTCGTCCGCGCCCACCTCGCCGAGGGACCCGGGCCGGGGTACGACGGGCCGCCGTTGCCCGACGACGCCGTCGTGCACATGATCAACAGCTACGAGCAGGAACACCTCGGCGGTTCCCTCTACCGGCAGTTCTCGCCCGGGCTGCGCCGGTCAATGCCCACGCACCCGGATCCGAAGGTCCGCGCCTGGGGCGTCGGCATGTGGACGTGGCTGCCCGCCGAGACACGGGCCGCGCTGCTGACGGACCCCGACGACGAGGTCCGGTCGAGGGCTCAGCGGCATCTGCGCGACGAGGACCCGGTGTGGGTCGAGAGCGTCCTGCCCGACAGACCGTGTCACGGCCGCACCGACATCCTGATGCACCGGGCACTCAGCAGGGCGGTCGTGGACGCGGTCCTCACCGCGCCGGCCGGCCCGCAGGACCGATCGATGATCGCCGGGAACCCAACCCTGCCGCCCGACGTGGTGAGGCTCCTGGCCTCCGATCCGGACCCGGAGATCCGTGCGGAGATCGCCGGCCGCACCGACCTCGGCCCCGTCGAGCGCCGCACCCTCGCCGCCGATCCCGTGCCGGACGTGCGCAGGGCGATCGCTCGCCACCCGGACCTCAATCCTGCGGAGCGGCAAGCCCTTGCCACGGATCCCGACCCAGGCGTGCGGCTGGCGGTTTCCGTGCACCCCGCGTGGAGCGAGGAGGAGCGGGCCGGAATCGACTACGCAGTCCCCTTGGACGGGCTCTTCCTGTTCCGTCCCGAGCCGTTGACGCCCCCGGACCCCAAGGTCGTCCGCCGGGACGCGCTGTCCGGTCATCCGATGCTGCGCAGAAACGCTGCGCGAGTGCACACCCTGCCGGCCGACCTGGTGGCCCGGCTGGCCGTCGACGACGACCTGGGCGTGCGCGTCCTGCTGGCCCAGAACCACCCGGACGCCCCGGCGGCCCTGCTCCTGCGCAGCTTCCTCGAGTACACCGGCCATCAGCGCGACCGCCTCCTCACCCGCCGGCGCTTCCCCATTGACGCACTGGCCGTCCACGCCGACGACGAGGATCCCGCCGTCCGGGCGCTGGCCGCCCGCGACCCCAAGGTCCCCCAGGCCGTCGTGGAGCGGCTCACCCGGGACCCCGACCCCGCCGTCCGGGCCGCGTTCGCACGCCACCCGAACCTTCCGTCGTCCCGGCTGGCGGACCTCCTCGACGACGAGGAGCTGGTCCACCACGCGGCCGCCAACACGGCGTTGCCCGCACCGGCTATCCGCGCTCTGGTGAGCACCTGCGCCAGGTCAGCCGACGGCGAGTAGCCCTTCCAGCGCCGTCGCGGTCTCCGGGTGGCGGGCGAGCAGGGCCGCTCCGGCGGGCGACGGTCTCCCACGTCCCTTCGGACCAGGTGGTGGTCGGCGAGCAGAGCGGTGGCGCCCGCGTCCCGGTCCAGGACGCACGCGGCCGTGCCGACCAGCGCGCCGCCGATGCGCAACAGGCGGGCGCTGCGCTGGAGGCTGGTGCCGCTGCGAGCGGTGTCGTCCAGTAGGACGGTCCGCCGGCCTCCCAGGTCGGCGCCCTCGATCTGCTGCCACGTGCCGTGGTTCTTGGGTGCCGGGCGCAGGAAGGCGGCGGGCAGACCGCTGTGCAGGGACACCCGAGTCTCCGGCTGTCGGCTGGCAGGCGGCTACCGCCTCTATACGTCCCAGCCCGTGAGTTGGTGGCGGAAGCCGTCATTGAGTCGGTCGGTCAGGATGATTGAACGCGCGATGTCGTGGGCTGAACCATGGTGCTGTCGCGTCATGCGCAGCCGCGGTCCATGGGACAGCACGCCGCTGCTGCTCGCGGGGTGTCAGTCCTGGCCTCTAGCATCCGGTCCATAAGCATGATCGGAGAGTACGTACGCCTGACGCCCGCCGAACTCGATCGCGCGGTCCGTGACCCGGACTGGGCCCTGGAATTCATCCACGAACTGATCGAGGCCGGTGCTGACGAGACCGGTGGTGCGAGTCAGTCGCGCTGCCTCGACATCGACAAAGCATGGGACACCCTGGGCTTTCTGCTGCGACGGATCGAGTTCCCCGTAGACATCGTGCATGGCGAAGAGGAGATTCCCGGAGCTGAGGACTGGGGCTACGGACCGCCCCGGTACCTTCCACCGGAGCGAGTCCATGCTGCTGCAGCCGCTCTGGGCGAGGTGCCAACCGATGCCCTGGTCCGCGGTGTCACCGAGGAAGAGCCGGCCCAGGCCGACCTGTATCCCAACATCGCAGGCGAGGGTCTGCAATGGCTCAAGTACGTGACCCACCAGTACGAGGCTCTCATGCCGTTCTTCCAAGCGGCAGCCGCCGCAGGCGATGCCATAGTCATTTGGCTGGACTGATCCGTCACTCGAGGTCGAGTACCAGGTCCGTCCCGGTGAGACAGCCGTCGAGCACGCCGGAGCGGTAGTGGAGTTGGCGTGCCCCGCCGGACTGCGGTGGTCAATTCGTGCGTGTCGGTGAACGCACGGTTGGCTGTGGTGATGCGCCGCAGCACCGACCAGCGGACAGTGCCCTGGGCAGGCTCCTTGGGCGGTGATGTACCCGGACGGCGGATCCCGGCTATCGCATGGTCGACCGGGCGCCCCTACCCGGCGCGCGCACCACACAAGGACCCGGACCCGACACGACCCCCAGGGTGGCCAGGAAACCGCGGCCACGTGCGGACCGGCGCCGGCCGACGACCCGTCAGCGTCCACAGGCTCGCCGAACACCGCGACGCCCGTCGGCGCCGCACGAAGAGAAGAGTCCCAATCCGCAAATCCGCACCTCCTTACGGCAGTACGTCACACTCCACGCGAGCGAAGGACACACGTCGAAGCCGTGCAGGCTGATGCCCATGAACCAGCCGGCTCCGCACCGGCGGAGGTATCCCGTCGGCGTCCAGGTCGGCTTTGCAGCCGGGGACTTGAAATGCCCCCCCTCCTGCGCATGCTCGTGAGCAGAGCCGGACGTCGACTCCGCACGAGCGGAAGTGGCCCGACGGACAGGCGGCCGTGCTCACCCTTCCGACGCGCCCGCCACCAGCCAACCTCACCCAACTCTGCCTTGAAACGGACGATCACTCGCGAACCGCCCACTGAGACCAGCAGGCATGGCTTGTTCGGCCCACACGACCTTTCCCTCCAGCGTCAGGCGGTAGCCCCACCTACGAGACAACTGGGCGACCAGGGCGAGGCCGCGTCCGTTCTCATCGGTGGTGCGGGCTCGGCGTAGGTGCGGGGAAAATGCGTCGTTGTCGAATACTTCACAGGTCAGGAGTTCATGTCGGATCAGTCGCAGACCGATGGCGCCGGTGCTGTGGCGTACAGCATTCGTGACCAATTCACTGACGATCAGCCTTGTCGGGTCCTGAAGTCGTTCCAGTCCCCATTGGTTCAGTTGACGGGCCACCAAGTCGCGGGCGCCGCGGGCGGCAGCCTGGTCATTGGTCAGTGTCCAGGAGGCGACGTATGTGGGCTTGAGTGACCGAGTGCGAACAAGGAGCAGGGTGGCGTCGTCTGATGGTAGGTGGCCAGGGCATGAGTCGGTCGCGAGGCGGCAGAGCTCTTCTAGGGATCGTCGAGGTTGCGCCAGGACGGCGCCGAGCCGACGCATGCCTTCCTCGATGTCTTGGTCTCGTGTCTCGACCAGGCCGTCGGTGTAGAGGGCGAGCAGACTTCCATCGGCCAGTTCCATGTCGATGGACTCGAAGGGATCTCCCAATCCGACACCCAGCGGGGCTCCGGGAGGAAGGTCGGGAAAGGTAACTCGCCCGTGCGGGTCGACGGTCGCAGGCGGAGGGTGTCCTGCTGCTGCCATCGTGCACCGGCGGGTGACGGGGTCGTAGACGGTGTACAGGCAGGTAGCGCCTTCGATGGGGGTCTGGTCCGCTGTGTCGGTGTCTTCGTTGGCCAGTCGCTGGACGGTGTCGTCGAGGTGAGCGAGCAACTCGGCGGGGGGCAGTTCCATGTCGGCGAGGGTGCGTACGGCGGTGCGTAGTCGGCCCATGCTTGCCGCGGCGTTGATTCCGTGTCCGACCACGTCGCCGACGACCAGGGCGACGCGGGCACCGGACAGCGGGATCACGTCAAACCAGTCGCCTCCCACTCCGTGTTCCATGTCGGCAGGCAGGTAGCGTGAGGCGGTTTCGACTGCCAAGCCGCCCCACAGTGCGCGGGGAAGAAGCTTTCGCTGCAGTGCGAGGGCCGCGGTGTGCTGGCGGGCGTACTGGCGGGCGTTGTCCAGCGAGAGCGCCGCGCGGCTGACGAGTTCCTCGGCCAGAAGCAAGTCACTCTCTTGAAAAGGAACCGGGTCCTTCGTGCGGACGAACAGCGCCATGCCCAGCAGGGTGTCTCGCGCGCAGATGGGAACGGCCATCAAAGAATGCATGCCGTATTGGTGGATCTTCTGCGCCCGGGCCGGCTCGTCGTCGATCCATCCACCCGGCGCGGGATCAAGGTGAGGCTCGAGGTGGGCTTTTCCCGTGCGCAGAAGATGGGCAAACGGCGAGGCGCCTGTCAGGGGGACCGCGTCCCCCCTCAACCAGGGGGATTCGGGGACCCCCCGGCGGACCGAGGCTATGCCGGCACGTCGCAATTGAGGCAGGGGCCCACCCCTCCAGCCGACCCGGACCGGCGGACCCTCGCCGAACGGAACAGATTGCTCCAGGTCCACGGCAACGTAGTCCGCAAGCAGGGGCACGGCGAGGTCGGCCAGTTCCTGGCTGGTCTGCATGACATCCAGGGTGCTGCCCAGTCGGGTGCTGGCCTCGCTCAAGATGGCGAGGCGCTCGCGCGCCTGCCGGCTCTCCGAAACGTCAACGCTGATCGTGCACAGTCCCGATGGCTGGCCGTCAGCGTTTTTGAGGCAGAAGAACGAGACTGCGAGCACTCGCTCGCGGCGGGGGCTCGCGGGCAGCCATGCCCGGTACTCGTGGACTCTGGTGGTGTCGCTCTGCAGCACCTCCTGCATCAGGGCCTCGACCACTTCGGCTTCAAATCCGGGCTGCGCGTCGATGGGACCGCGCCCGAGTCGTCGCTCGCGGGAGATGCCGTCGAGGTGCTCCATTGTGTCGTTCACCCACCTGCAACGAAGGTCCCGGTCTCGTACTACGATTCCGATGGACGCTCGGGCGAGGAGTGAGTCTCGTATTGGTCCGCTCCGGACGTCTTTGGTGAGTCTGCCAATGTCGGTGAGGGACACGAGCCATCGGACTGATCCATCGTCCCCTCGCAGCATCGAAATCCGGCGGCTGATGTTGAGAATCCGGCCGTCTCGGTTACGCACCTCTGCCGTGTCCGTGCATCCTTCCCGGTCACGGCAACGCTCGACGTAGGCCGTCATGTTGGGTGCCTCTTGGGAAGGTTGTACAACAAGTGCAGCGGAGCGGCCGACGATGTCCTGTGGGGAGTATCCGACGAGGTTTTCGGCGGCCTGAGTCCATCCGACGACGGTTCCGTTTTCGTCCAGCATCGCGGCTGCGGAATCTGTTATCTCACATGTGTCCATATACTCACTCCATGCTGTGTTTCTGTGCTGGCTGTGGAGGTAGGCAGAAGTGGGCGCCCCTGCGGTCGGGGTGCTGCTGGGTGGAGTTAGCTTTCGCCGTCTGCCGGGATCACGGAAATGCGATTGATACACATCTTCTGACCTGATAGGGCCTCAATTTGTGACAGTGCGCCGCGCCTGAGGGCGTTGTGCAGGAGATCTCAGGTCACTGGCCTCGTTCACGCGGCTTCGTTCAACGGTAAAGAGCAGGGTGTATCCGTCGCACGTGCTGCTGCAGCCCTCGCAACTGGTTCTATGGACAACCATTGTTGCGAGGCGTGGTGCGCAGTATGCGCAGTCACGCGAGGTACGTGATCCGCGCGAACATGGAATTTTGAGTTCCGTTCCGGTGACGAAGAGCTCCGGGGCGAGCTTCCTCAAGACATGGGCGCCAGGAACTTCGCCCTTGTCATAGGCGTGACGGCTTCCGCGGGCTAGCGGCGGCCTCCAGCGACCTTCCTGACCAGGTGTGGTCTCGCCGGCCGTGGGCGAGGACTTCCCGGACGGCAGCACGAAGGCAGGCCAACGACCGGCGCTGACGGCATCAACGGACGAGGCCGAGAATATCTGTCGCCCATTACGCAAGTCGTTTGATTCTCGGGGCACCCGCCGACCATCCTTCGCCAGTCGGCACTCCCAGATCTGCCCCGCCGGACCTGAGGAACAGCGCCGCCCGCTCGCCCCTCAACCGACGTACGTCACCGTCTCCGCGAGCGGTGCACGGCCCGTACGCGGGGAGTGTGTCGTGACGTCCTCGTAGCCGACCGACATCCCACAGAAGAGGACGAGTTCGTCTGGGGGCGAGAGAACGGAAGCAACAGTCCTACGGCATTTCGCCCATGCCATCTGGGCACAGCTGTGCAGTCCTTCAGCGCGGAGCAGCAGCATGACGGTCTGCAGATACATACCGAGGTCGGACCACTGGGGCCGGCCCATGTCTCGGTCGATGTAGCAGAACAGGGCGACGGGCGCGCCGAAGCACTGCCAGTTGGCGGACGCAGCTCTCTGTCGTGCTTCGAGGTCCTCGCGGGGGATGCCCAGTGCGCCGTAGCGCTGCTCGCCGAAAGCGGATCGGCGCTCGCGGTAGGGGGACCCCAGCGTCGGCGGGTATTGCTCGTACTCCGGTTCGTCCCAGGGTTCGCCCGAGGCCACACGTTCGCCGGCGCGCTTCTTGAGGTCGGCCAGCGGCCTGCCGGTCAGTACGTAGAGGTGCCAGGGTTGGAGATTCGATCCGGACGGCGCCCAAGCCGCGGCCAGCAGCACGCGTTCCAGCATTTCTCTGGGCACGTGCCGGTCGGTGAATGCGCGCGTTGCCTTGCGGCTCGTGACTGCCTCGTAGACGTCCAAGGCTTTCCGCCTCCAACTGCTCTCATTTCATCGACCGTGAAGGACCGTGAAATGCCGTAGACCACCGCTTCTTTCCGCGCGACGGTGCCGCCAACACCGGGCGCCACGAGAAGCAGAATGCCTGAGAGGTTCTGCCGAATGTGCCGACCCCGCACGCGCTCGACACGTCGCGCTCGTCGGCACGCAGGTCATGCAGTAGGCCTGACTCCCGGTGGCATCGTTCGGCTTCGGTGCCAAGCTCGAATTGTGTGTCGTCCATTTGGCCTGGGTTGCGAGGTCATTGGTTGTGATCGGATTCGGCAGTGCCGTTGCCCGGCCTCATGGGGATTGTTTCCATGACGGCTCACGAGCTGGCTCCTCTCGGAGACGGAAAATCGGGCGCGCGGCGCAGAGTCTCAGGGTTTACCTCGCGGCCTCGCGCGACGCGGAACACCATGCGTGGTCACCTCAGGGTGCCGGATGTCAGCGTTGTGTGTGCTGCGAACCATGGGAACCGGCTGGAGCACCTTCCGCACGCTAAGATAACATGAGGGTTCGTTTTTTTATACCAAGGATGGATCTATGCCCAAGGTCTCGCAGGAGTACATGGACGCCCGGCGTGCGCAGATCCTGGACGCGGCCCGGCGCTGCTTCCTGCACGACGGATTCCATTCGACATCCATGCAGGATCTTTTCGCAGAGTCGGGCCTCTCGGCCGGCGCGGTCTACCGGCACTTCGCCAGCAAGAACGAGATGATCACGGCGATCGTCGAGGAGAACATGCGCGACGTCCTCGCAATGGTCAGCAGCGTGGCCAGGAATCGTCCCGGCAGTTCGATCGGGGACCTCATCGCCGCCGTCCTCGACATCGTGAAGACGAAGACCGAAGAGCAGAACATCGCCGGCCTGTCCGTGCTGGCATGGTCCGAATCGCTACGGAACCCCTCTCTGGCTGCGCAGTTCGATGACTTGATGACGCAGATGCGCTCCGCCCTGACCGATGTCGTGCGGGAGCACCAGCAAAGCGGCAGTCTCACGGCCACAGCGCCGCCGGAAGCCGTAGCCGCCACCCTGATGTGCATGCTGCCTGGCTACATCCTTCAGCTGGCCATGGGCGACTCCAATGCCTTGGAAGGTGTTCCGGACGCCTTGCGCGCCCTCTGGCCGGATCCGGCGACAGCCTGAACCGGCGGCGCTCGGCACGCCCGCCCCGTGAAGCTTCCCGACCGGAGCGTTTCAGGTCGACCGTGTCGATGAGTGCAGTGCCCGCGTCGAGCAGTCAGTCCGCGTGAAGCCACTCGCGATAGGCGCGGGCGAGGTAGCCGTCCACGACTGCTCTTTCCACGCCCTGCCGGCCACGCCTCGCCTGGCCCCTCCATCTGTCGGGGAGACCGTGGGTCATCCTTCGGCGGGATGCCTTTCCGCTCGACGACAGCATCATGCATCGCCCCCGCTCGACGCGACGGACAGTCGGTACACAGTCAGCCACGCCAGTCGCGGGCGTCCCGCGCCTTCGGCGACCGCGTAATGCCGACGGCCGAGGCGAGGAAGCATCGAGCAGCCTGGCCGCCGTCCCGACTTCAGCCTTCCGCGCACAGAACGAACTGGCCGCTGCCTGTCCGGCCCCGCCCCATCACCGTCGAACCTGCCGGCGCTCTGCACCCGCTTGCCGCATGACCGCCAGGCACAGGCCGCCACCGACGCGCTCCAAGGCGATCAGGTGTGCCCACAGGCATGACGCGGCCCGCCACTATAGGAAAACGAATGTTCGTCTTGACGTATGCCTTACTCATGCTTCAGGATGAAACCGCGAAAAAGAACGATTGTTCCCGGAAGGAAGGGGGCGACATGGATACCCTCCACACCGATAGATCGGCGATCGCTCCGTCACAGGCTGCCCGCGTGGACCGGACCCCGCATTCGCCTGTGCCGGCTGAGTCCATACCGCGCGACACCGTGGCGTTCGTGCTGCAGGGCGGTGGCAGTCTGTGTGCGTCGCAGGTCGGTGCGTTGCGGGCGCTGACGCAAGCGGGAATCACACCCGACCTTGTCGTGGGGTCCTCAGCAGGCGCGCTCAACAGCGTCGCGTTCGCCGCCGATCCGAGCATCCAGGGAACCGACCGAATGGAAGCTCTGTGGCTGGGCATCAAGCGCCGGCACGTCGCGCCGATTTTCGTCCCGACCCTGGTCAAAGCCTTGGTGGGCCGGGAGGAGGCGGCGGTCTCGAACGCGGGACTGCGGCAGTTTCTTCGGCATCGGATGGGCGTCAAGCGGCTCGAGAGCGGCGTCATACCGGTGCACGTCGTGGCGACGGATATAAAGACCGGCGCTGCGGTCGTTCTCTCTCAGGGCGACGCGGTTTCGGCACTGCTCGCCTCAGCCGCCTTCCCCGGCCTCTACCCTCCGGTACGAATCGGGAAGCACCGCCTCATCGACGGCGGCGTGTCGGCGGACACGCCCGTGCGCCAGGCGGAAGCACTCGGCGCGAGCACCATCTATGTTCTACCCGCAGCGATCACGCAGCCGACGGACCGCCACACTCATGCTGTTCTCCTCGCCGCCTGCCGCGCCGTGGGCCACATCCTGGATGAGCGCGAGCGGCGCGACGTCGCGACAGTCCGCGGGACAGTTGTACGGCTGCCGTCCCCCGTTACCCCTGTGGGCAGTCTCATCGATTTCCGGGACACCCGCCGCCTGATACAGGTCGGCCACTCGCTCACCTGGAACTGGCTCGCGCAGCACGCCGCGGCCATGGCGTGAGGATGCCCGATGGTGATCCTGCCTGCTTCTGTGCGACGTCTGCTTCCTCGCCCCTCAATGCCATCGATCGCACGCCGCGCGCTGCCGCGGTGGTGGGCGGAATTGCTGCTGGTGGGAATGGTGTACGGCGTCTACGAGACCAGTCGTGGGCTGCAGCGGGGTTGGGATGCGCGTGCGGACCGCAACGGGCAGAGCATCCAGCGCTGGGAGAACGTCGTGCACCTGGCTCCGGAGCAGTCACTCAACGAGCTGCTGGATCGCCTTCCGGTCCTGGCCGTGCTCGCAGCGTACTTCTACGCCACCCTGCACTACATCGTCACGCCGGTTGTCCTGGTCTGGCTGTACCGGGCGCATCCCGGGCACTACCGAAGTGCACGCACCTGGCTGGCCGGCATGACACTGACCGCACTCATCGGGTATTGGCGCTTCCCGACCACGCCGCCTCGCCTGCTTCCCCACGCAGGCATCCACGACACCGTCGCGGATGTCGAGCAGTGGGGGTGGTGGAGCGGGCAGACCAGCGCGCCGCAGGGACTGGGGGGGCTTATCAACGAGTATGCCGCCATGCCCTCACTCCACGTCGGATGGGCGCTGTGGTCTGGGTGGCTCCTCTTCCGGCACGCCCGCCACTGGAGCGTGGGGGGCCTCGGCCTCGCCTACCCCGTGCTGACCACCCTGGTCGTCGTTGCGACCGGCAACCACTTTCTTGCCGATGCCCTGGCCGGAGTCCTCCTCACCATGCTGTTCGGCAGCCTCACCGGCCTCGCCCGCGGGATCGGCCGACATGCCGTCGCTTCACGACATGCCGTCGCTTCAAAGAAGGCGGCCCGGCCACGTCCCGGCTGACGATCGCCGGGACCACTGTCGAATCTTCAACCTGAGCAGACCGTCCACGTCCCCGCCCAAGCTCCCCCTAGGTAGTCCACCATGACCTCTCTTCCCCTCCCCCCGCCTCCGGGCGACGGCAAGCACCTGTGCACCGGCCAACAGTCGCCGGACAGCGTCGGCGAAGAGGCCGACAGCTGGTTGTGCACTCGGCGTCGCGGCCAGGCATCCGTGCGACTGCCCTTGCGCCTGGTGGAATCCTTCCTCATCAGCCGCGACGGCAGAAAACCGGTCGAGGGGCTGGTGCGGTTTCAGATAGCGGAGAGCATCGAAAGACGCCGCTCCTGGTCACGACGGACAGAGCCTGGGAGCCAGCTCGCCGGATCCGCGGGGGAACTTCGGCTGGTCCGCCACCGCATTGCTCACAGCAGGGCCCCCCGGTTGCCCCTTGCCGTCCTCACGCTCAACGGCATCACCGACGTCACGCCCCTGGCGCGCCTCAGCATCGCCAACCCATTCCTCGTCTCTGTGGGCTCGGAACGAGGACGTGCCGCAGCCGCCGACCTTGACGTCCACTTCTTGGGACGCCTGTGGGATCTGGCCGTCGCGGAGCGCACGCGCTGCCAGCTCCACCTGGAAGGTTCATTCTCCGTCCTGCCTCACTGGCCGTCCCAGCCATGAGTACGCCCTACGAAGTTGAGGCGGGCCCCGCACCTGATCCGGACGCGATGGGCCGGTCTGAGCGGGCTCACCGGGTCAGCGGCTTCGTGCACCTGCCGCCTTTGCGGCGGCGCCGTGCGGTGATCGCAGGCAGCCTCGTGGCGGTGGTGAGCGCCGAGTTGGTGGTGGCCGCACCCTATGCGCGCCGGGCGGCGGATTCGCTGGTCCATGCCCAGATGACGTGGCTTCTGGTGGCCATCGCCAGTGAAACAGTTTCCATGATGATGTTCGCCCGCCTGCAGCGGTACACACTCAAAGTCGGCGGCCTACGCGTTGGGCTCGGTTCGGCCGTCGCCACCGTGTTCGCCGGTAACGCGGTGGGCGCGACCCTGCCCGGCGGAAGCCTGCTCTCGCTCACCTACCGCACACGCCGCATGCGTTCCTGGGGCGCAAGCGTCCCCCAGATCGGTTTCGTGCACGCCGCGACCGGTGTGCTGAGCACAATCGCGCTCGCCCTGCTGGCCGGCACCGGTCACATCCTCAGCGGCGACAGCTCTCAGCTCCTCTCCATCGCCATCCAGATAGGGGCGATCTGCATACTCACGAGCGCCGCGCTCGCCTTGGTCCACCACCCCGTGGTGCTGCGGCGGCCTGCGCGTGCCCTCCTGCGGCTGCTCCACCGATCGCGCCGCAGCGCAGCCGTGCAGACGTCGGCCGACCGGTTGCTCAACGAGCTGGCCGCCATAGCTCCTTCGGCCCGGTTTTGGATACATGGCCTCGGCCTGGCCCTTTTCAACTGGGGTGGCGATTTCCTGTGCCTGCTCGCGGTGTGCCATGCCGTCGGAGCACCGCCTGACCTGAGCACGGCACTCTTCGCGTACGTCGCAGGGATCACTGCCGCGTCAGCGATTCCGCTGCTGCCCGCAGGGATCGGCGTTCTCGACGCGGCTCTGGTTCTCACGCTGCACCACGGTGGGATGCCAGTCAGCGCCGCCGCGGCCGCGAACCTCCTCTATCGGATGATCACCCCTGGACTGGTCAGCATGGCCGGATGGGCCCTGCTCGTTCAGCAGCGCCGGCG
Organism: Streptomyces fagopyri; assembly: GCF_009498275.1. Lineage (NCBI taxonomy): Bacteria > Bacillati > Actinomycetota > Actinomycetes > Kitasatosporales > Streptomycetaceae > Streptomyces > Streptomyces fagopyri. Next base: position 1,516,250 of record NZ_CP045643.1, read on the forward strand.
GCCAGCTCACCCCCTGTCCACACAAGGGTCCGGAGCCCGAGACGAAACCCCGCCGGCAAGCCCGGGTGCAACAGCCGAACCCGCCACAGATACCTGCAAGACATAGCCGCGGCGCCACAGCCGGCCTCGGGGAGGCATCGCCGGACCTCACGAGGCATGTCACGTCCGGTGTCCCAGCGGTCGCATCACTGCCGTACAGCAACCTCGACCGCAGCCAAGGCACCGGCCGCCCACACGGTGGTGAGCACGGATCCGGCCCTGATGTAAAGAAAACGAATATTCGGCTTGACCCGCGTGCGCGGCGACAGCAGACTGGAACTGAAATAAAATGATCGTTCGTATTTTGTGGAGTAAGATCATGAAATCCTTGTCGAGGGGACGGCTCTCCTTGCGCCGGACTGTCATCGTCACAGTGGCCTTGCCGCTGGTTATCTCGCTGGCCGTGATGGCGTACGCATGGCCCGCATCACGCATCGAACCGCGCGACCTGCCGGTAGGCATCGTCGGTACGAGCACGGCCAGCCAGAACGCGATCGAAGGCCTGACACACAGCAGGCCGGGCGGATTCGACTTCCACCTCTACCCCGACCAGGCATCCGCACGTTCCGCGATCAAAAACCGGGAGATCTACGGTGCCTTCGCCATCACCGCGCGCAACGTCACAGTGCTGGAGGCCAGTGCCGCAAGTGCGACCGTGGCTCAGATACTCACCACAGCCGGCCAGCAACTCGGCTCCCACGCAGGCACATCGCCCACGCCAGCCGCTGGCACGTCCCACCGGTCCACTCCCGGCAAAAACCTGGCCACCCCAGCCCCCAAGGCCCGTGTCCGGACGGTGGACGTCGTACCCACCTCTGCCGACGACCCACGGGGCGTGGTCTTCAACTCGGCGCTCCTCCCCCTCACCATGTGCAGCATCCTTCTCGCAGCGTTCATCGCAATGTCCGGTGCGCGGATGCCTGTGTACCGTCGGATCGCCGACCTCGCCATCGCATGCGTGGCAGTGAGCCTGGCCGCCTACTTCGTTGCCCAAGGCGTCCTCGGGGCCCTGCCCCACGAGCATGTGGCCACCTGGGGATCCCTGGCACTGATGATGTTTGCCATCAGCGCAACCGCCGTTGGCCTGATCACTCTGGTCGGTTCCGCAGGGCTGGGGATCAGCGCCGCACTCATGGTCTTCGTAGGAAACCCGTTCTCCGGCAGCACCTCCGCACCCGAGTTGCTCCCCAAAGCAGTCAACGACATCGGCCAGTGGCTGCCGCCTGGCGCCGGCGCGAACCTCCTGCGCAGCACGGCCTACTTCGACGGCAACGGATCGGCAGGCCACATCGCTGTCCTCATTCTGTGGAGTCTGCTAGGGCTGGCAGCCATCGCTCTCGGCCGCCGCCGCACCCCCGCCGTCGCGAACGAGTCGCGCGCGGAAGCGCTTGCCAGTGCCGACGGCACGAAAGAAGCCCCCTCGGCCGTGGACGAATCCGCGACAGCGCTGTCGCCTTCTCCGCTCGGCCGTCCGCACTCGCACGCCCAGCACGCAGCACACGGCTAAACAGACGCCCGTTCACGCGTGAGACCGCGTCAGCAAGTGACTACAGCGAAGAGCAAGGAATGAGCACCATGCCGTCGAAGTCCGCGGCGCACTGTGAAGCCCTGGGTGAAGCGGAAGCGGCATTTTACGAGGCACGTGGCCAGATGCACGGGGTCGCCCTCCGGATACTCGGCAGCGCAGGTGAAGCGGATGACGTCCTCCAGGAGGCCTGGATTCGTTGGCAGAACCACGACCGGTCCACGGTAAAGAACTCGCAGGCCTTCCTCACCACGATGGCCACAAGACTCGCGATCAACGTACGGCAATCCGCCAAGGCCCGCCGGGAGGCTTCCGCCGGTCTGTGGCTGCTGGACCAGGCGGACAACCTGAGCGACCCCGCGCTAGCGTCGGTCCACCACGAAGCCGTCGAAGCAGCCGTACTGATACTCATGGACAAACTCACACCGGCCCAGCGCGCGGCGTACGTGCTCCGGGAGGCGTTCGACTACCCATACGAGCAGATCGCCTCGATCCTCGGCTGGTCGCCAGCCGGGGCACGCCAACTGGTCAGTCGGGCCCGCAAGAACCTGGCCAGGGAAAAAGAATCCACTGCCGCGGCCACGAACCACCAGCCGTTCTTGACGGCGTTCGTTGAAGCCGCCCACACGGGAGACGTCAACGACCTCGAAGAACTGTTCGTGGAACAGATCAGCTCGCCCTCCGGCAGTGAGGACGTCGCGCGCGCAGCGCAGTTCCCTGCCGACGAAAGTCCCTACGGTGCAACCGGTCCAAGCAGTGGACAGCACCAAGCTTCGCCACGATCCAGCCGCGGCAAGCGAACCACCGGGAGCGGGGGGTGCAGGACCGCATACCAGGTGCCAGAGCACGGCGACAGCGATCAGCTTCTGGAGGCGCCGCGGGCCACGGTCGAACCCCGCATGTCCATCCTCCGCAGGCCGGCCGAAGCCGCGATGCCGCAAGTCAGCCGCATCTGCGGGTCAGCCCTAAACACGACACCCTGCACCGCGACGCCTGCCGGACAGACGTCGCAAGGTGATCACATGTGCGATGCCCCGGCTGCCACGCAGGCCACCGGCCGAAAGGACGCACCCCGTGACCTGGCCAATGCCTCCCCGGTATTGCGGACTCAACGAAGGCCGGAATAACCAAGCTTGATCGGCCCAAGCGCCACGGCCGCGCGCACGGAAAAGAAGGAACCACCGGCAGCGGCGCTTCTCCGACAAGGTACGTAGTGAGCGCGCTCACGAGCGGTCACGTCACATTCAACAGGGCTGCGCTGTCGTGTACTTGAACAGCGCTTACCTGGGACAGGAGCAGTCATGAAGATCGCAGTGGCCGGCGGTACGGGAACCGCCGGACAGTACGTCGTGGAAGTGCTACGGAATCGCGGGCACGCGCCGGTGGTGTTGTCCCGCAGGCAGGGTGTCGACCTGCTCAGCGGGTCCGGACTGGATGCGGCACTGGCCGGTGCCGAGGCGGTCGTCGACGTCAGCAACGTGACAACGATGCGCAAGTCCGTCGCCGTGGACTTCTTCGACAGGGCGGGCCGGCATCTCATCGGCGCGGCGGAGCGGGCGGGTGTGCGCCATCTCGTGACGCTGTCGATCGTGGGGATCGACAGGGTCAAGAACCCGTATTACGCGGGGAAACTCCGCCAAGAGGAGATCGTCCGCAGCGGAACGGTGCCGTGGACCGTGCTGCGGGCCACGCAGTTCCACGAATTCGCGGAGCAAATGCTGGACACCCTGCCCGGACCGATCGCAACGGTGCCCATGGGGCGCGTCCAGCCCGTCGCCGTCCGGGAGGTGGCCGAAGCCCTCGCCGACCTCGTCGTCACGACACCGCACGGCATGGCACCCGAGATCGCCGGCCCCCGGGTGGAGTCGCTGGTCGACATGGCCCGGCGCCGGATCGCCGCAGGAGGCGTACGCAGACGCCCCGTCCTGCCCTTGTACCTCCCCGGCGGGATGAACAGCGGTGGCCTGCTGCCGACCAGCGCGGGACCCCGCGGCACCCAGAACTTCACCGACTGGCTGAGCGAGCAAAAGACCACCGGCACACGACACTGAGAGCGGTCGAACCAGTCGCCACCTCACGAGCGGGCCCGGACCCTGGCGCAAACCGCGCCCGCTCGATTTCGACCCGTCAAGGAGGGCTCTGCCAGCTGCCCCGGCTGATCTACGCGATCAAGTCGTCCGCCGGGAGCGACTCTGTTTCTCGGATCATGTGCGAAGCCAGATGATGAGGGCGGGGGTGACGGTGCCGAGGTAGGTGTAGGCCCGTTTCTCGTAGCGTGTGGCGACGGTGCGGAAGCCTTTCAGGCGGTTGATGGCACGCTCGACGGTGTTGCGTTTCTTGTAGCCCTCGCGGTCGAACCCGGCGGGTCGGCCTCCGTGAGAACCGCGGGCATGGCGGTGTCTGCGCTGGTCGAGCCGTTCGGGGATGGTGTGCGATGTTTCGCGTTGTCGCAGGTAGCGGCGGTTTGCGATGGACGTGTAGGCCTTGTCGGCCAGGAATTGGTCGGGTGCGGGGCCGGCCGACTCCGATGCGGGGCACGGACAGCCTCGGAGGGCCATTTGCGCCCGGTGTCCGGGGTGATGCTCGACGGGGCACAGCAGAGGCGGAGGGGCGTCCTCGTACCGGGTGTGCTCGGGCGACCCCGACCCCGACGACGCGGCGAGGTGCCGTGGCCGTCGTCGTGCGCCCGCCGGGGATCAGCGGGACGGCTCTTGGCCCACCCTTAGTCCAGGTCTCCTGGGGCCTCCGCCGGCTGCGGGGAGCGAGAAGGCTCGCCCCCGCCCCGGGCCGCCGCGCCCTGTCCGGCGGTCTTCGGCGCTTCCCCGCCGGACGAGGTGATCACCACGGAGCGGGGGCTGCCCCGGTCCATGAAGCCGCCGGTGAACGCCAGGCCGAGGCCCGCCACCGCGAGAGCCGCGCCGACCAGACTGGGCGAGGCCCACCCCCAGCCCGCCGAGATGGCCAGGCCGCCGAGCCAGGCGCCGCCCGCGTTGGCCAGGTTGAAGGCGGAGTGGTTGGAGGCCGCGGCCATGGTGGGAGCGTCCTTCGCCTTGGCCATGAGCAGCATCTGGACGGGTGTGGTGATGAGGGATCCCACCGCGCCGATGAAGGTGATCGTCAGCAGGGCGGGCACGGTGCTGTGGACGGTGAAGTAGAACGTCACCAGTGCCGCGGCGAGCAGCGCGAGTCCCGCGTACAGCGTGGGACGCAGGGCGCGGTCCGTGAGGGGACCCGCGACCAGCGTGCCCAGCGTCATGCCGACGCCGTAGAGCGCGAGGACCAGAGTGGTCGAGGAGTTGGAGATGCCCGTCAGGTTCGTCAGCATGGGCACCAGATAGCTGTAGACGGCGAAGAATCCGCCGAACCCGACCACCGCCGTGGCCAGCCCGATCGCGACCTGCCTGTTGCCCATCGCCCGCAGTTCGTGCCCGATGCCCGCCTGCCGGCCGCGCGGCTGATGGGGAACGAACTTGGCCAGCGACGCGAGCGCGACGAGGCCGATGACGGCGACGGCGCCGTAGGCGGACCGCCAGCCGAACTGCTGTCCGAGGGCGGTGCCGGCCGGGACACCGACGATGTTCGCGACGGTGAGACCGAGGAACATCTTCGACACCGCGCGCGCGGCCCGTTCGGGCGCCACCAGCCGTGAGGCCACGACAGCGCCCACGCCGAAGAGCGCGCCGTGCGGCAGACCCGCCAGAAAGCGCGCGGCGAACAGAAGACCGAAGCCGGGGGCGAACGCGGACGCGAGGTTGCCGACCACGAACAGGCCGGACAGGAGCAGCAGCAGCCGCTTGTGGGGGACGCGCGCACCGATGCCCGTCAGTACGGGCGCACCCACGACGACACCGAGCGCGTAGGCCGACACGAGGTTGCCGGCGTGCGGCACCGACACACCGACGCCGTCGGCGATCTGGGGCAGCAGCCCCATCGTGGCGAACTCGGTCGTACCGATACCGAACGCGACGACAGCCAGGGCCAGCAGGGCAAGTGGCATGACGAAGAAGAACCCTTCGAAGACAGCGATCCAGGAACCGGGGAGCAGCAGAAAGGGCCTGGATCATGTCCAGCTCCCGTCACCCGGCGGGCACCATTGCCCGCCACCCCCTCGGCACAGGGCAGGGCCCTCAACGCGGAAACAGCGGCGGGCACCCGCACATTCCAAGATCGGACGGGTCATCCCATGACCTACGTCACGTCGGCTCGCGCGGGCACACCGGCGCCGCACACCGGCGCGGGATCGTTTCCGTCCGGCACCGCACCGCACCGCACCGCGCCCGTCCGGGATCGTCTCCGCCCGGCGCCGCCGACCGGCGGACCACCGCTAAGCCGGCGCGCGACCCCGCCCCGGCCCGCCCGGCCCCGCCCCGGCCCGCCCCGCGGCCATCGGGGCCGTTCACGCCCTGGAGCCGGCCTCCCGCCCGTCCGAGAACGGGGCGGGGCGGGGGCGGGGCGGGGCCGCTCAGTGGACGGGCCGAGACACCGAATCCTTCTGAGGGAAGATGGGGATGTGCACAATTCCGGCGATATACCCCCAGCGGCCGGATCCGGCCTGGAGCTGCTGGACCCCTATCTCTCCCAGATCGTTCTGGAGACCGGAGCCTCCATCGGCCATGTGTACCTGCTGACCGCGAACGAGACCGAGCTGCGACTGTCGGTGATGAGCGGGATCTCGCGAGAGATCATCGCCCCTTGGGCGCGGGTGGGTCTTGACCACCCGATCCCCGTCTCGGACGCCGTCCGCGAACGCCGCCTGGTGTGGATCGGCGGCCAGGAGGAGATGGCCCTCCGATACCCGAGGGCCGCGCTCGTGCTCCCCTACCCCTTCGCGGTGGTCGCCGCTCCCATCGCCACCGGCACGACCACGTGGGGCGGGCTGGTGCTCCTGTGGCCCGGCTCCCATCCCCCGCGGCTGGCCCTGCGGGAACGCGACGCGGTCCAGACCTGGAGCGACCGCCTCGGTCTTCTCCTGCAACAGGCGTCCGACCGCGGGCACCCGGTCCTGCCCGGCCCTGAGCCACGGATGCTGCCCGGGTCCTCCACCCGTACCACCGGAGCGGCCGAGGCCCAGGCCGCGGCCGATTTCACCGAGCGGCTCCCCGACGGCTGCTGCGGACTGAACATGACGGGACACATCGCCTACCTCACCACCGCCGCCGCCTGCCTTGTCGGGGCGGAACGTTCCGCCCTGCTGGGAGCCAGACCGTGCGACGCACTGCCCTGGCTCGACAAACTGGTCTTCGAGGACCGCTACCGTGCCGCGGTGGTCAGCGGCCGGCCGACGTCGTTCACCGCCCTGTGCCCACCGGACCGGCAGCTGTCCTTCCATCTCTACCCGGACGCCTCCGGTCTCAGCATCCGCATCACCCCGGCCCCCTCGCCCCACGGCAGCGAGTTCCCGGAGCCGCACCCGTCCGCGTCCGTCACACCGGGCCGGACCGCCGGTCTCTACCATCTGCTGCACCTGGCCGCCGCCCTCACCGAAGCCGTCGGCGTGCAGGACGTGGTCGACCAGGCCGCGGACCAGCTCCTGGACGCCTTCAACGCCCAGGGCCTGGTCCTCTTCGTCGCGGCGAACGACCGGCTGCGGGTCATCGGCCATCGCGGCTACGCCGCCGAGGCCATCGACCGCGTCGACGGAGCCCCCCTCTCGGGCCCGCCGACCTCCTCCGCGCCGGTACCACCGACCCCGCCCGCGCTGGCCCTGACCGCGGGCGTGCCGAGCTTCTTCGGCTCCCGCGACGAGATGCGGCGGGCCTACCCGGAGACATTCCGGCTCACGGACAAGGCGGCCTGGGCCTTTCTGCCCCTGATCGCCTCCGGCCGTCCGGTCGGCTGCTGGACGCTCTCCTACGACCGGCCCCACCCCTTCCCGCCCGAGGAGCGCGCCATCCTCACCTCCACCGCCGGGCTGCTCGCGCAGGCCCTGGACCGCGCCGGCGTCTACGACGACGAGCATCACCTCGTCCACCGTCTGCAGACCGCCCTCCTGCCGCGGGCCCTGCCCGACATCGCCGGGCTCGACGTGGCCGCCCGCTATCTGCCCTCCACGCGCGGCATCGACATCGGCGGCGACTTCTACGACCTCATCCGCCTCGGCCCCACCACCGTCGCCGCGACGATCGGCGACGTCCAAGGCCACAACGCCGACGCGGCCGCACTCATGGGCCAGGTCCGCACCGCCGTCCACGCCGCCGCCGGCGCACCCCCCGGGGACGTCCTCGCCCGCGTCAACCGCCTCCTCACCGACCTCGACCCCGGGCTCTTCACCAGCTGCCTCTACGCCCACCTCGACCTGACACACCACCGCGTCCGGATGGCCACCGCCGGCCACCCGCCGCCGCTCCTGCGCCACCCCGACGGACTGACCGAGGTGCTGAGCCTGTCACCCGGTCTCCTCCTCGGCATCGACTCCACCTCCGACTACCCGACCACCGAGATCCAGCTCCCGCCCGGCGCCGTGCTCGCCCTCTACACCGACGGACTGGTCGAAGCACCAGGAGCAGACATCGACGAGACGACCGCACAACTCGCCGTCCGGCTCTCGGAAGCCCGACACCACACCATGGACGCCCTGGCCGACACGCTCGTCCATCACGCCCAGCAGCCCTCGCGGCAGAACGACGACATCGCCCTGCTCCTCATCAGTCCGCGACCGGACTGACCCCCGGCACCGGCGGGTCCGAGCCGGCGCCTCCCCCGCCCCTGGAGTCCCCGAAGTCCCGGACCACCGTCAGGACCAGCGCCCCCGCGGGGTGGGTCGTACGCCTCGCGGCGGACCCTGGGCGCGTCGGGCGACCTCTCGGCGGGCAGGGCCGGGGCGTGACGGCTGCGCACACCGCCGCACACAGAGGACGCTCGGCCGGGCATCCCGGCCGAGCGTCATCGTGAACCGGGCGCGCCCGGCCTTTCGGCGTGCGTCCCGGACGGCTCAGGCGTGGGAGACGGTCAGCCCGTAGAAGGCGACACGCGCGCCCTTCGTGGTGCTGTCCGAGGACGACTGGTTGTACGAGCCGGCCTTGAAGTACTGCTTGTACGGGTCGAAGGACGACGGAATGGTGTAGTGCGTGGTGGTGCCGTTGACCGTCAGGTCTATGGTGTGACCGCCGGAGACGCCGATCGTGTAGCTCCACGTCTTGCCGATCGGCACATGCCCGACCGGGTGTGCCGTCTGGCCGCCGGACGGCGAGTTCTCCGTGCCGAGGACGATGTCCCCGTTCGCGCGGTAGTACAGCTCCAGCAGCGGCTTGGTCGAACTGCCGCCGGTGCCGAGGTGGATCTGCCCGACGCAGACGTTCTGGGTCACCGACACCACGCGCAGGGTCGCGCTCATCCGGTGGGTACCGCTCAGCGACCAGTTCGCCGCACTGCCGCCGCGGTTCATCTCCCGCAGCTCGGAGCGGGCGTAGTCGGAGTTCGGCGTGGTGACGCCCTTCTCCGGCGCCCAGAACGTCATGGCGCCGTCACGGGTGTCCGTGTAGAAGTACGAGTCCTGGAAGCCGTTCGCCCCCTGGAGCCGGGACGACGGGATCGTGGTGGGTGAACCGGGCGAACCCACCGGCTCCTGGAGCTGCCACACGGACAGGTCGAAATTGCCGCCCGGTGCCACGGACGGGTCCGCGAGGACTCCGGCCGTGGCGTTGCCGGTGCCCAGCAGGGCGAGCATGCCGGCCATGCCCGCGGCGGCGGTTGTCGCGAGAAGCTTGGAACGGATCATGTGGGGGGTCCTTCGGCGATCGAAGCGGTGAAGGGGTGGACCGATGCACGACGGACCGATCGAACTAGGTCTAGTCCAATAGGGCGTCACCCTTGAGTAACACGGTCCGACCCGGGCGTCAACGGCCCCTGAATCAGGAACAGTTCACGCTCCGCGTGGCGTCCGGCCGCCATGGGACCCCGCCGGCAGGACGCCGGGGACGCCGGCGGTAGGTCCGGGGTGACGCAGCGTGGCCCGTCCTCCCCGGGGAGGACGGGCCACGGCCGGTTCACGCGGAGTCCGGACGGCGAACCGCTCGAACGCGGCATCGACCCCGAACTCCGGCAGACCCTTCGACGCTTCGACGCTTCGGCACTGCGGTACCGCGGCGGGCGCTTCGGCACTGCGGTACCGCGGCGGGCGCTTCGGCGCTTGAGCACATCGGTGGCCACTTCGACGCTTCACCCACGTCCGCAGCAGGCCCGCAGCCGGAGAACCCGGCCCGATTGCAGCGGGCCGGGTTCTCCATGCGGTGCGGACGGTGCGGCGACGTCGCCCCTACCAGCGGTGGTGGTCCTCGACGACGCGGAAGCTGCCCACGACGCCGTTCTTGACCTTCACGCCACCGTGGACACGGAACGGCATGACACCGTTGCTGGAGCTCCACGGGCCGACCGTCGCGACGGGCGAACCGTTGTCGCAGGTCGCGCCGCGGAAGACCTCGACGGTCTTGTGGCTGTCGTTGCGGACGTTGAAGCTGCGCGAGCCGAGGCCGCTGACGACGGTGATGCAGCCCCAGCTCTGGGCGGAGTAGGTACGCTCGTTGAAGTCGATGTGACCCTCGTAGTGGTCCCGGCCGCCGCGGTCGCGGTCGCCTCCTTCGTTGCCCTTCGACTGCCCGCTGTCGCCACCCATGGGAGCAACCTGCTTGACGATGGGGGCGGCCTCAGGAGCCGAGGCGGCCGAGGCGTACGTGACGCCCGTGGCGACGAGGGCCGTAGCAGCCGCGACAGCGGCAGTCACGGCAATGTTGCGCGTGGTCATGTCACTTTCCCAATCTCTGAGACGTCGGCCAAGCAGCCGATCTGCGAGAGAACGTACCGATAATCCCTTTATCCGGAATATCGGACACGCAGGAGTCTCGCGGCAGGCACCCGTTCGGACGCACACACCCCGGTCACCCCACCGGGACGACGATCTGACGCTCAGCCAAAACTCTTGCTCACGCGCCCAGTTGTGGCCCCGCGTTCGCACGGCCGAGAGCGGCGAGTCGGGCAAGACGGAACATCGAAACCCACGGGACCCGGAACACCCGGCACGGGCGCCGATACCACCACGGCCGCCATGGCCATGACGGTCACCGCGGCCGTCACAGCCACCCCGGTCACCAGGGTCATCACGGCCGTGACAGCCACCGTGGCCACCTCGATCACGGCAGCCGCCCACGATCGAGTCGGGCACGGACTCAATTCCGTTTCCTCCCGGCCGACTTGACCAAAACCACTCATATCGGGCTCCGCACCGGCCGGTTCCTCAGGACGTCCTCGCACCTCACCCGCCCGATACACCACCGCAGAGGCGAACGCGATCGGATCGATGTACGTTTGGTGGTGCTGGTTCAGTCGTGCCGGCCGCGTGACCGCCGTCGACGGCCGGGCACTGGCGCGCCCGTGTCCGCGGTCCGGCATACCGGAAGGGGCTCCGCATGACATCGCAGCAGGCGCCGACCCATAGATCACGGCGAGCGCCGTCCCGCCCTTCGAGGGGCAGGAAGCTCCTGTGGCCCATCCCGCTGCTGGCGCTGTCACTGGCGACGGCGAGCCTGGGCGCGACGTATCCCTCGCACCCTTCGGCCGCGTCGCACGCGCCGGACGCGTCAGCCGCCGGCCAGGCCGCGAGTTGCGTCGACCAGGTCTACTCGGCGATGACCGGGCCACAGCGGGTCGGCCAGTTGTTCATGGGCAGCATCACCGCTTCGACCCCCGACCAGAAGCGGATCCAGGTTCTGCGGCAGTACCACGTCGGGTCGGTCTTCCTCGCCGGGCGCAGCAAGGCCGGTACGAAGGCGACCAAGACCCTGGTCGACAGCCTCCAGGCGAAGGCCGACACGGTGTCGAAGCACCGGGTGGGCCTGCTGGTGTCCACGGACCAGGAAGGCGGCCAGGTACAGGTGCTGTCCGGCCCCGGGTTCTCGACCATCCCGAGCGGACTGGTGCAGGGAAGCTGGTCGACCTCGAAGCTTCGCGCCGAGGCCGCCACTTGGGCGAAGCAGCTCAAGGCCGCCGGTGTGAACCTGAACCTCGCGCCCGTCGCCGACGTCGTCCCGCTGAGCCTCGGCAAGAACAACGCGCCGATCGGCCGGTACGACCGCGAGTACGGTCACACGGCCGCGGCGGTGACACCCCACAGCAACGCGTTCGCCGCGGGGTTCGCCCAGTCCAACGTGCTGGCCACGCTGAAGCACTTCCCGGGACTCGGCAACGTTCGCGGCAACACCGACACCACGGCCAATGTGGTGGACACGGTGACGACGACCAAGAGTTCGAGCCTCACCCCGTTCAGCTCGGGCATCAAGGCGGGCGCCCCGTTCGTCATGATCTCTCTGGCCACGTACAACAAGATCGACCCGAAACATCGGGCCGTGTTCTCCTCCACAGTGATCCAGGGGCTGTTGCGCAAGACGATGGGCTTCCAGGGCGTTGTCGTCTCGGACGACCTCGGGAACGCGGTGGCGGTGAAGACCGTGGCACCGGCCGACCGCGCCCTGAACTTCCTGTCCGCGGGCGGAGATCTGGTCCTGGCCGGCGAACCGAACCAGGTTCCGGCCATGACCAAGGCCGTCACGGCCCGGATGGCGCAGAGCGCGGCCTTCCGCGCCCAGGTGGACCAGAGCGTTCATCGCGTCCTGGCCGCCAAGCAGAAGGTGGGTCTGCTGACCTGCGGTTGACCGGTTGACCGGCTGATCGCGGTGACCGTCCCGGCCACCGCCACGGGCCCGGCAGATGACGAAACGTCCAGGTCCGCTCCCCGACCGATACGGGGGGGCGGACCTGGACGCGTTCACCCGACCTCTCGCTTCTTCGAGTTCAGTGCCTGTGCGACGGCGTCGCGGACGCGGGCGTCCTCGCGCAGCGTGCGCCGCGCCCGGCCGCGGCGCACGAGGAGGACGCCGCCGACCGCCGCGGTGACCAGCAGCACGACGAGCAGCAGCAGCGACCAGGGAACCGTCCAGGTGCCGGCCGTGACCAGGACCGGCTTGAGCGAGGTGGTGGAGCCCGAGGCGTCGGTGAGCAGCGGGACAAGGTTCACGGTCGCCGTCATCCGGATGCCCGGCGTCACCCCGTGCACGGGCACCTTGACCTTCCAGTGTTCGCCCGGCAGCAGTTCCGGGGGCGCGGGGACCGTGCCCGCGTCGGTCCGCCACCATCCGAAGGGCCCTGTGGTGAAGACGGTCTGACGGGCCGACAGAATGGCGTTGCCGGTGTTGTGGATCGTGTACGTGACGGTGGCGTCGCCGGTGCCGAACGGGTTGGCCGTCCCGGTGTAGTCCACGCGCAGGTCCTCGACCGCGAGACGGGGCTTCAGTTCGCCGCTGACGCGGAGCTTGACCCGGATGCCGAGACGCCGGTCCACGTTGATGCCCTGCGCGTCGTCCGACTGCCGCAGCGAGGTGAGGACGCCGCCCACGTAGTCACCGGGAGAGGCGTTGCCGGGAACGGCGATCTGGAACGGTACTTCGGCGGACCGGCCGGGGCGGACCACCACGGTGGCGTGGTCGGCCCGGACCCAGCTGCCGACGGCGACCGACTTCTTGTCCTTGGTCACCAGGTCGAGTTGGCCCGTGCCGGTGGTGAACCCGTCGGCGGCGTAGACGGCGAGGGTGAGTGGCTTCTTGCCGTGGTTGGCGACGACCATGGCGTCCTTGATCCGGCCACCGGGGTTGACCGCGTAGCTGAAGCTGGAGCGGTCGTCGCCGTACCCGTTCGCGGCCGTCCTGACCGTCCAGGTGACGTCGCCGTCGGCCGCCGCGGCGGGGTCGGCCCGCAGGCCGACGAGCGCGCAGGCCATGAGCAGGGTCAGGGTGACGGCGCGGACGAGTGCCGTGACCGTGGTCGTACGGCGCGATACGGGCGGGTGCATGTCGGGGATCTCCTGGAAGGGGGGCGGGGTGGACACCCGTGAGGTGTCCACCCCGCCCGGTGGAACGGGTCGGATCAGCTGCTGAGCGCGGTGATCGTCAGGGTGGCGCGGTAGCCGCCCTTCTCGACGCTGTCCGGGATCTTCAGATCCAGGTCGGCGCCGAGGCGGGCCTCGCCGCGCGGGTGGCCCTGCTCGGCGGAACCGAGCGGACGTGAGAGGGCCAGACCCTGGCCGTGGTCGTCGTAGCCGGAGACCACCGGGTCACCGGCCTTGGCACCCGCGCCGCCGTCGAGGACGAACGGCGTCCAGCCGAGGTTGGAGCCTGAGAACGTCTTGTCGGCGTCCCGGAATTCGCTCACGTTGGCCGAGATGGACCAGGGCGCGAGCGAACGGCGGCTGTCGGAGACGAGAAGCGGGTTGATCTTGCCGGTCGCCGTGAAGTGGTCGCCGTCCTGCTCCTTGGCGGTGCCGAGGTCGACCAGACCGTTGTACCCGTCGATCGTCCAGCCGAACTCGCCCGGGGCCGGGTTGGGCACGTTGACCTGGAGGTCCTGCTTGTCTCCGTGGAACGGGTGCACGGTGACCTTGTCGACCGTCGAGCCGACCGGCTGATCGGCGGTGGTGTTGCTGCACGACAGGCCGTGCTCGACCTCGGAGTTCGGGGCCGCGCACGTGCCGCTGCGCAGGTTCTCGACGACGAGCTTGTCGTTGCGCACCTGGACCTTGACGTAGCTGCGGACGTGCTCCTGGTTCTGGACCGAGTTGTACCAGTAGCTCTTCGGGTTCAGCGGGTCGGGTCCGTTGCCCGCGCCGCTGGTGCCGCTGTTGTCCGGAGCGGTGATGTCGTAGTACTTCGAGCCCGAGGCGGAGTTGGCCGTCACGTAGAGGACGCCACCGGGGCCGGGGTACACGTCGGCGGCACCGGGCTGCTCGGCCGGGTTCGCCTTCTCACCGTTCTTGATCAGGTAGCTGCGGGAGTAGCTGTGGTCGTGACCCTGGAGCACCAGGTCGACGCCGAGCTTGGAGAAGGTGGTCGGGAAGTCCGTACGACGCGTCTTGTTGTCGCCGTCCTTGGCGTGGGACGCCGGCGAGTAGATCGAGTGGTGGTAGACGAGCACCTTCCACTTGGCCTCGGAGCCGTGCTTGTTGATGACGTCGGAGACGTAGTTGATGTGCGCCGCGTCGCCGCCGCCGCCCGTGGCGGGGTTGTAGCTGTTGCTGTTGAGGTCGATGAACAGCACATCCTTGTAGATGTACCAGTAGTCACCGCCCGAAGTGTTCGACGTCGGGTTGCCGTTGGAGTAGTACGACCCCGAGCGGTCGGTGTTCGGCGTGGTGAAGTGCTGCTCGTACGCCTTGCCGCCGACGTCATGGTTGCCGATGGTGGCGGCCCACGGGTACTGGCGCAGCTTGTCGGGAGCGAGGAACGAGTTCCAGTTGGACTCGGTGTTCGCCGTCTCGACCTGGTCGCCGCCGGACACCAGCAGTTCGGCGTTCGGGTTGGCGGCCAGCGAGACGTCCAGGGTGTCCTGCCAGCCGGCCTGGTCCTTGGCGAGGTCGCCGGACGAGCCGATCTGGGGGTCGCCGTAGAACAGGAAGTCGTAGTTGCCTTCGAAGTCCTGCGTCTTGAAGGAGTACGCCGAGGACCAGTTTCCCTCGGTGCCGACCCGGTAGGAGTAGGCGGTGTTCTCCTTGAGGCCGGTGATCGTCGCGTGCCGGTTGAAGCCACCGCTCGTCGCGATGTTCGCGGCGCCGGTCGCGTCGAAGGTCGCCGCGTTCGCCGGGAACTCGCCACCGGCGAGCTGCGCGGTCGGGACCATCTGGACCTTCTGCGCGGTGTCGGCGGAGGTGTACCAGGTGACCGTGCGCTGCGACTCGTTGGCGCCGACGCCCAGCACGATGCCGGTGACCGCGTCGGTGCCGGCGGCCTCGGCCGGGGCTGCCGCCAGGCCGGAGCCGAGGGCCACGGTCAGACCCAGGAATGCCGCGGCGGCCCCTCGGGCCACCCGGCGCTGCGCGGGCTCGGAGGTCCGCGCGGAGTGGTTCGATCTCATTGCTGTGTTCCTTCTGTGCACCGGAGATGTGCATGGTGTGGAGATCGTCAAGCTCGCGGTCCCGGGTAAAGAAAAGTTAAATGCGATCTCCGGGTTGTCTGAACAGCGCAGGATGTCTGGGCTGGTCTCACACAGCGGACACACGTTGCACGAACCACACCAGGCCCATCGCCGCGACACCCGCGGAGATCGTCCCGGTGGTCCACAGGCCGGCCCACGGCGCCTGACGGCGGATCAGGACGAGCACCGGGAACGCCAGGCCGATGATGGCCAACTGCACGGCCTCGATACCCACGTTGAACACCAGCAGCGACCACAGCAGCGTCCACGACCACGCGTCGTGGATGCCCAGCGCGCCCGCGAATCCCAGCCCGTGCACCAGACCGAAGCAGAACACGACACCCAACCGGGTCCAGCCCGCGCGGTCCAGGCCGAAGTGGCCCTCCCCCGCTGTCCCGAGGTCGGCCGCTTCGACACCACGCCGCCACACGCGCCACAGGTACCAGCCCGCGACCACCGCGATGGACAGGGCGATCACCGGCTCCACCACCGCCGGAGGCACGTCCACCACTCCGAGGGCGGCGAGCAGGAACGTCACCGAGTGCGCCAGGGTGAAACTCGTGGCGGCGAGGACGACTTCGCGGGGGCGCCGCGAACCGGCGATCAGCGCCAGCAGGAACAGGATGTGGTCGATGCCGGTCAACAGGTGCTCCGCGCCCAGGCGGAAGAACTCCCAGAACCGCTCGTACCACGACTGCGAGATCGAGAAGGAGGGATGCTCCCCGTCGAGCGCCGCGCTGCCCGAACGGTCGCCGACCTCGTAGGTGACGATCGTCTTCGCGTCGCGGACGTAGTGCTCGCCGTCCGGGAACAGTGCGCTGCGTACGACGTGGTCGTCGCCCTCCGCCGGGCAGGACCAGTCGAGCACCAGTCCCGCGTAGGGCACGTCCTCACGGCGGCCGATCGTGAAGTCACCCGTGCGCGTGGCCCGGCAGGCCGTCCCACCCGAGGTGACCGAGAACCGGTCGGTCACGTACTTCACGGCCGAGCCCGCGTGGGCGTCGAGCGCCTCGGCCTGCCGGGCGGAGTCGCCCGCGTCGAACGCGGCGGTGCCTGAACGGAACAGCGGATCGTCGTGCCCGGAGTCGGCGGCGGACACGACGAAGAGGTCGTACTCGACGTCCACGGCCGTCCGCAGGCGGCCTCCGTCCCCTTCGGTGACATGGACGTACACGGTCGAGCTGAATCCGTGCGCCGCGGCCGGGCCGCCGACGCACAGAAGGGTGATCACCGCTGCGGCGAGGGCGAGGAGGGCGCGGCGGAACAGTCGTGACATGGTGCTCCTTCGGGTTGCCCGTGCACCGTCCATGTCATCGGTGAACTCGCGCCGCCACATCGGCGAACCCCACAAGAACAAGCGTGCGGAAGGGGCCTTCGAGGGCGGGAACCCACGCGCCGGCACAGCAGGATGGGGGTGTACCGCCCGCCACCACCCGAAGGACGATCACCTTGCGCCCCCCGCTCAGCGCCCTGGCCGCACTGGCCGCGGTCGCCGCGCTGGTCACCGGATGCGGTGCCGGCGACGACTGGTCACGTCCGCACCCCAGGCCCACCGCCGTGGGTGCCCTGGGCGCCGGATTCGTCGACGCCGCCCGACGGCCCCAGCCCGAGGCGACCACCACGCCACGGCCCGGTTCCTGGAACGGCGTCCACCCGCCGAAGGACTACCGGGTCGTCCTGCTCACTTCCGGTCACGACCGTCCCACTCGGACTCTCGTCACCGCGGTCAGGTCCTGGGCCCGAGCCGAACACGTCTCGCTGCGCACCATCACCGCCTCGGGTCCCTCCGACCTCGTCCCCAGCGCCACCAGGGCCCTCGCCATGCGACCGGACCTCGTGATCAGCGCGGGCAACGATCTGATCGACCCCCTCGCGATGGTCACCCCGAACCATCTCGCGCAGCAGTTCCTCGTCGTGGGCGCGGAGTTGGCCGAGCCCACCGCGAACGTGACCGCCGTCGACTGGTCGGGGGCGTCCTTCCGGGGCGAGGGCCTCGGCATGTCGTCGACCTACGACGCGGGTTCGTTCACGGAGCGGCGCTGCTCGGCCGCCGTCAGGGCGGGTGTGGCGGCGGTGCTCCACGACCTGACGGGGATCGTGCTCTGGCTCGACCGGTCGTAGCGGCCGGCCCACGAGCCTGCCCCGGCGTGCCGGTGGCCGGGCTCTTCGCGTGGGGCGCGGACGGCCCCGCCCCACGTCCGGACCGGCGCCTGCGCCCGGCGGCCGCGCGGGGCAACCGGTGGTTCCATGACCAAGGCCCCCGTTCCGGGAACGGGGGCCTTCGCGAGCGGTTCGGTACGCGGTCGGACATGCGGCGCGGCGATGGTTCCCGTACGCCGGAAGGTCGAGGACGGCGCGGGGTCACCGCGGGGGTGGAAGCGGTCTCACACCACGAGTCATCTCCTGTGCAGGCTCGCCACCAGTGCCGCTCCGCGGCTGCGGACCTGAGGCGGGGAGGGGATGTTGGGATTGGGTGTCGACGCGTCGGGCTCGGGCGGCGCCGGAGCGTCCGTCCGCCCGCCCGCCGGCGCGCCCTCGATCGCGGCGGGAATCACCCTGCCCTCCCGGTCCCCCGCCGACCTGTTCTCCAGGGCGTACGGCATGAACGGGAGTTCGGCCCTCCGCACCGTGCCGGCGATGATCCGTTCCGGTCGCCCGGTCCCCTTGACCCGGGCGATCGTGCCCGCCAATCGCCCGTTCCCGGCCGGGAGCCCGAGGGCGTCCTTACGCTCCTGGATGTGCTGGAACCGCCGGAAGATTTCCGCCGCGTGGGAGAAGTCGGCCGTGGATCCCGAATCGAGACGGCCCTTCGCGGCCAGGAGATCGCCGTAGACGGCGCTGTAGGCGCTGCACAGTTTGATGGCTTCGTCGGCGCGGTCGCTCAGGCCGCTGGCGTGGGGAGCGACGATCACCAGTGCGGCGAATCCCGACAGCGCGGAGACGACCACCTGTGCGCCGAACTGCGAGGATTCGGCGATCGCGGGCCAGACCAGCAGTCCCGCCGTGAGGCTGAGCCCCGCCGAGGCCAGGGTGTACATCCGCACTTTCCGCACCAGCCCGGCGGCTTCCCGCGGCATGCGGCCGGCCCAGTACCCCGCGTCCTCCGCGCTTTCCTCGAGGAGCCGCAGCATCACTTCGTCGGCCGAGCTCTTCGGCTGCCTGAATACCTTGGAGATCAGTTTCATAGCACTCTCACGATTGATGGACACTGGGTCGACAGTGATAGCACCGGATCGTGACCCGAGACTTCGACGCGCATATGGTCTGCTAAATAATCATCCTCTTCGGCGATTCCACGCTGACGAATGAGGATGCGGTCGAGACCGGCGAAGGCCCTGAGAGTCCGGATGCCCGCGTTCGGGCGGAGCGACACGCGGAACGGCCGAAGAACACTTAGTATGGCGTAACGGGTGTTACCGGGCCCGGGGCTCCCCGCCGGTTCAGGCCTCCGCACCGGGGCCCGACCCGGAAGCCCCACCACATGCCGGAGACTCCGGCCCGATTGCAGCGGGCCGGAGTCTCCATGTGGTGCGGACGCTCCCGTGAGGACTAGTCGCGGTAGCCGCCACCGTCGCCACCGCGGTCGCCACCGCCGCGGTGGTGGTCCTCGACGACGCGGAAGCTGCCCACGACGCCGTCCTTGACCTTCACGCCACCGTGGACACGGAAGGGCATGACGCCATTGCTGGTGCTCCACGGGCCGACCGTGGCAATGGGCGAACCGTTGTCACAGGTGGCGCCACGGAAGACCTCGACGGTCTTGTGGCTGTCGTTGCGCACGTTGAAGCTCCGGGAACCAAGACCGCTGACCACGGTGATGCAGCCCCAGGAGTGAGCGGAGTACGAGCGCTCGTTGAAGTCGATCCGGCCCTCGTAGTGACGACGGCCACCACGGTCGCCGCCGCCTCCTCCTCCTTCGTTACCCTTCGACTGGCCGCTGTCGCCACCCATGGGAGCAACCTGCTGAACGGCGGGGGCGGCCTCAGGAGCCGCGGCGGCCGAGGCGTAGGTGACGCCCGTGGCGACGAGGGCCGCAGCGGCCGCAACGGTGGCAGTCACCGCAATGTTGCGCGTGGTCATGTCGCTTTTCCCTATCTCTGAGACGTCGGCCGCACCGGCCGATCTGTGAGAGAACGTACCGATAATCCCTTTATCTGCAATATCGGACACGCGGAAGTCTGACGACAGACACCCGAATGGACGCACGCGGCCCGGCGCGCGATACCGGGGGTGCTCCTGACGCGTTCCCAACTCGGCCTGCGATAAGGGCAGTTGTGGGCTCACGTCGCTGACCGGCGGTGCCTTGAATCGCCCGTCGCGACGGGCCGTCCGCCGTCCTCGACCGACACGCCGTGCCGTGCCGTCACCACCTGCGGTGTCGGGGCATCCGGCACACCACCCCGGAAAGGAGACCGGGGTTCCCCTGCCGCCGGACCGACGGGCGCCGTGCCACGGGTCCGGCGGCGGCCCGCTCCGCCGCCGGTCCTTCACCCGACCGGGCTACCCAGGACCGACGGCGGGGTGCGCCGCCGGTTATGACGGCCGGCCGCCGAACTGCCAGTCATGGACCTCGACGCGGGAGTAGCGGTCCGCCGTCAGCACCGCGCGCGCCGCGTCCGCGTCCGGCGCTCGGACCAGCGCGGCCGTACCCAGCCAGGCGGTGCCGTCGTCGGACAGCAGCGGCCCGTACGCGATCAGCTCCTCCCGGCCGGGCGGCACCGCGAGATCGGCGGCCTCCTCCGCGCCGAGGCCGAGCACCAGGTACCTCTTGCCACCGGTACGGCCACCGGGGAAGTCCCACATGGTGCGCCCCAGCGTGTTGCGCCACCGGCGCAGCAGCACGTCCCGGTACACACCGGCCTGGTAGCCGGGCTCGTCGAAGGCGAACGCACGGGCGGCGGCGGGATCCGGCAGATCGACGATGTGCACACTGCCCGTGGGTGTGTCGTCGTCGCCTGCGAAGGTCGGTCCGCGGGCGATCATCTCCTTCGCGTAGCGGTCCATGTAGGACCAGTGCTCTTCCAGCAGCCGGCCGCGCAACGCGAGCGAACCGGGGCGGTCCTGGTGATAGCAGAGAAACTCCATGTCCATGGACTCTTCCCGCTTCACGGCCGCATCTCAACGGGATTCGGCGACGCCGGCCGTACGCTCCGGCGCCGATCCCCCGCCTGCGCCCCTCGGCCCGGGACACCGACGTGAAGGCGCCGCCCCTCCGCCCCCTGACACGGCGTTGAAGGGCCTCCGCACGGCGCACCTGTGCGGGCGTCCGGCGACGCGACACGCACAGGTGCGCCGGTGCGGCGCTGTCGGGTGGGTGGGTCAGTTCAGGGTGCGGCAGAGCAGGGCGGCGGGGCCCGGGTTGGCGCCCAGCCGCGTGGTGAAGGCGATCCCGGCCGCGTACTCGTCGTCGGCGCACTGGCCCTTGTAGTCGCCGTAGGCGAAGTCCCCGCCGGCTGCGTTGGCGGGCCGGTTGTCGGAGCGGTCGAACCACACCGTCCGCCCGGTGCCGCCCAGCGAGTCGCGGGCGGGCACGCACAGGGCCGCCGAGGTCCGGCCGCCGCGCCGGCTGTAGCCGATGAGGTAGTTCCCGCCGGGACACTGGAACTTGGTGTAGCCGGAGGCCCAGTCGCCGCCGGCGGGTACATGGCGCTCGTCGGTGACGACCGTCTGGGCGTCGCCCCCCGCGCGCAGGTCGCCGGCGGTGGCATCGGTGCACAGTCCGCGGCCGCCGCTGTGGCCGAGCCCGATCAGCCGCTGGCCGTCGGGGCAGGCGGCCTTGTAGGCACCCGGGTCCCAGTCACCGCGGGCGCGCACCCGGAGGGACTGGACGTAGTCGCCGTGGTCGGTGGCGAGCATGCGCCAGCCGGGGACCGCGGCGACGGGTCCGGTGCGCGTCGGGGAGGTCATGAGCCGGTTCCAGGCGGTGCCTCGCCAGTCGGCCTGGTCGAGGATGCCGTACCGGTTGCCGGCGGTGTCGTAACGCAGCAGGGACCAGTCGTCGTGTCCCTCCCAGCCGACGAGCGGCCAGTAGGCGAAGTCCACGTCATGGTCGGCGAAGTAGTCGGTGATGTTGCCGAACCAGGTACGAGCGGCGGTGCCCGTCTCACCCGCTCCGATGCCGAACTCGCTGATCCAGACGGGTGCGGTGAAGTGCTGGTTCCCCTCCTCCGCGACGAACAGCGCCTCGTCGTCGAGGGTTTGGTAGAGCTGGTCCCGGGTGAGGTCCTGGTAGCGGGCGTCATGGGTCTCGCCGATCCCGGTGGCGCCGCTGTGGTGGGGGCCGGTGTATCCGTAGAAGTGGGCGGAGTACACGAGCTTGTGAGCGGCGACGAGGGTGTGCGAGAGCGTGCGCGCCGGGGTGAGGGTGGGGCGGCCGTGCGGCAGTCCGTCGACCGGCAGGCCGGTCCAGTTGATCCCCTCGATGACGATGAGGAGGTCGGGATCGGCCTCGGTCAGGATGCGGTCCGCGGCGAGTTGGGCCGCCGCGTACCAGTCGTGGGCGTCGCCCTGACCCCAGTTGGGATCGTCCAGCACGTCGCGGCGTACCTCGTTGTAGAGGTCGGCGCCCACCACGCCGGGGTCGCCGGCGTAACGGCGGGCCATGAAGACCCAGTCGTCCGCCCACTGCTGGGTGGACTGGCCGCTGTTCCACCGTTCGTTGCCGTCGATGCCGCAGCACCAGCGGGAGGTGTTCGTGTGGTTGTTCAGGATGACGGCGAACCCGTCCCGGGTGAGGGCGGCGACGACGGCGTCGTAGACCTGGAGGGGTGTCCTGCCGCGCAGTTGCGGGTTGGCCGTGACGGCGGCGTCCGGCACGGGCGCCGTCCCATGGATCATCTCGTTGGAGAAGGGCAGCCGGATGCTGTTGATGCCGAGCCGGTGGAAGTCGCCGAGAAGCTGGGTCAGCGGGACACGGTCCAGCCCCAGGGGGATGCCGTACGAGTTCTGGCCGGCGTGGTGGGCGGCCGGGTCGGCGGTGCTGCCGCTGCCGGTCCAGGAGCCCTGCGCGCCGTCCCAGTTGGCCGACTTGAGCCGGAAGCGGTTGCCCGCCGCGTCGACGATGTACCGCCCGCGGGTGGACAAGGGGGGTTGCCATGTCTCGGCCGCGGGCGCGGCGGCGGGGACCGTCGGTCCGCCCGGAGGCTCCGCGGTGGCGGCGACGGCACCGGGCGCCGTGGCCAGCAGGAGGAGGGCCGTGGCCGCGAATGTCAGGTACTTGCCAAGTCTGCGCGTCGTCATGGGGCCTCCGCGAGTGGAGTCGGTGCACGGACGGTGGGGGCGTGCGGGCGCGCCGGACCTCACCTTGGGGGCGGGAGTCGCGGCAGCGCGCTCCTGGACCGGGAGCGACAACCCCAACGCCGTTTGCCACGACGGGACTTCACTCTTCAGGCCGATCGCAGGAACGGGCTGAGCCTAGCGGGAGGACGATGCCGCGGAGGGCGGTTCGGACCACCCGTGACGGCGGGCGCGGAAGGAAGTGACCCACGGGTGGGCGTCCGCCCTCGCGGGAGATCGGCGACGGCATCCGAAAGCGCCACAAGTCATCCACCGGGACGGAGTTCGGGCTCCCGCGAGTACGAACACCCCATCCACGTCCGCTGGTTGTTCATGTGACGGAGCCCTCCGCAACCCTTGCCCGGCTAGGCATGCGCACGTCATCATTACCGCCGGGTATCTACTCGCATAGACACCCGCTTCTCCCCCTTTTTTTCCTGCTTCACCGGCTTCGCACGCTCCATCAGCTCCCTCTGCTCCGCTGACAGCGACCACCCGTCCCCCGCCATCTGGAGGATCGCCCCAGTGAGACCCCGTCAATCCCGTCGTCGCGGCACCGTCGCCGCCCTCGTGGGATCCCTGCTGGCCCTGTCCGCCGGCCAGACCGCCGGCGCTCTGCAGGCGACCGCGGCCACCCCCGCTCCCACCACCACCGCCGCCTCGGTCGACGCGACACAGGACCAGGCCGCCCGCGCGATCGCCCGCTCCCTCACCGACTCCGCCTGGCGCACCCGCGTCCGGCACGCCGCCCTGACCTCCGACGAGGTTCCCGTCACCGCCCTCGCGGGACGGGCGGGCGGCGGCCTCAAGGCCACCCTGGCCGCGGCCGACCGGCGCATCGCCACCGCCAAGGGACTCGACGCGAAGGTCGGCCCGCTGCTGCGGCTGCGCCTCGGGTCCGACAGCATGCGCGGCGCGCTGACCTCCGGCACCGCGCCGTGGGTCGCCCCGGCCACCTCCGACGACGACGCCACCACCGTGGTCGCCTACGACAGCCGCGGCCGGGCGCACACCCTCGACGCCCGGCACACCCCGGCCCACCCCGTGTACGTCGTCGACATCGACGGCTCCAAGGCACTGGCCGCCGGTCTGGACGTCCTCGACGAACAGTTCCGCCGGTACGGCCTCGCCTCCGGTGCCTCGGCGGCGAAACCGCAGGCGGACGCGTCCAAGCGGGCGCAGGCGGCCGGCGGGGGCTTCTGGACCAGCCGTATCACCGCGGTGGAGCTCTCGGACGACGAGGAACCCTGGGTGAAGGGCGACGCCGAGATCTACACGCTCGTCACCGGCTTCGGACACGACGGCCAGGTACGGGTCGACCCCGTCGACATGCCGTACCTCGACAACGACGGCACCGTGTACCGGCCCAACCAGATCCTCGTCAACTGGTCCAACTACAAGTACAACCTGGCCGACGCCGTCATGATGGAGGAGGACGGCAGCACCAACTACCGCGACCTCGCCAAGGCCATCGCCACGGCCCTGCTGACCATCACGGACCAAGGCACCTACATCCCCTTGGTGAACGCGGTGCTGGACGCCATCCCGAACGACTGGTGGACCGACGACCCCGACTACGTCGACTCCTGGTACACCCTCGCCCAGAGCGACAACGGCACCCGCTACGGCGCGCGCGCCAACGGCTGGATGACCGTGGAGCCGTACTTCGTCCAGGAGTTCTGAGCCGGCACGCTCTCCCGGTCACCCCACCACGCTCCCCCGCACGACATGCGGTGTGGTGGGGCCCGGCCGGGCCGCAGTCGGCCACGAAGGCAAGGAGCCGTGCCCGGGGGACGCCCCGGGCACGGCTCGGCCGTGATACGCCGTCCCTCAGCCCGCGGTGGGCGGACGGCGGACCGCGGCGGGGATCACCGGCCGGTCTTCTTCAGGAAGACGGGGTTGGTGAGGGCGGCCATCGGGCCGAACATGAGCGCGGCGCCCATGGTGTTGCCCTGACCGGGCGTGCCGTCCGCCATGGGGTGGCGGACCTCGGCGCGGACGTAGGCGGCGAGCGACGTGGTCGTCCGCCAGGTGACGGTGCCCTCGCCGGAGGCGCCCACCGACTCCTGGTGCATCTGACCCTCGTCGGTGATGAAACGAACCGTGCCGTTGGGCACGCCCTTCACGTCGAGTCGGATGTCCACGGGCGCGTCGGCGGACGCCTTGAGGGTCTCGCCGATGCCGGCCTGCTTCGCCTCACCGGAGGCGGTGAAGGTCAGTTCCACCGCGGAGGTCTCCGCGATGTAGCTGCGACCGGCACGGATACCGTCCATGATCGCGTCGGTGGCCAGGTCGTCGGCCAGGACCACGTTGTGCGGCATACCGATGACCTGCGGCGCGCTGTGCGCGTCGCTGTTGCCCATCGCCGGGACCCAGCGTCCACCGCCGCGGACCGCCTCACCGATCTTCTGGTCCCAGGTGCTGATGGCGTGCTCGTCGTCGTACGTCCACGGGCCGGTCCACACCTCGGTGGCGTCCGTGTCCTCGAAGCCGAACTTCCACTGGCTCGCGACATACGCGCAGTACATGTGGGCGGGCACCACGATGCCGCCGCTGCGGCGCACCTGGCGGGCGAAGCGCGGGAACGCGTCGTCACGGTTGCGGTAACGCCAGTCGATCCACTCGCCGGGCTCCACACCGAGCGCCAGCCAGTGGCCGTTGCGGGTGGTGACCTCCTCGCCGGTGACGATGAGCAGTTCGGAGTCGGCGTACTCGCCCCAGACACCGTGCGAGGACGAGGTGTTGTGGTCGGTGGAGACCATGAAGTCGAGCCCCGCGGCGCGCGCGCCGGCGGCCACCTCGGCGGGCTGGCGCTTTCCGTCGGAGTGCACGGTGTGCAGGTGGCAGTCGCCCCGGTACCAGGCGCGACCACGGCCCTTGGCGCGCCGCGGCGGGAAGTTCCTGACGGCGGCCGGGCCGGGCTCGCCGTAGGTCAGGGTCACCTGGACGCGGTAGTTCAGACCCTGGGGCGCGACCTGGTACGGGCCGAGGACGATGTGCCAGGTGCCGCGGCCGACGGGGCCGGGGAGGTAACCCGGGGTCGCCTCGCTGTTGCTGATCTCGAAAGAGGTGCGGAAGCCGCCGGACCAGCCGCGGAAGCCGCGGCCGCCCAGCTCGATGCCACGCTCGTCGAAGACACCGATGTCACAGGAGTTTCCGGGCGTGCCGGACGGGACGCCCGGCTTGTCGTAGGAGTACGACACGGCGATCTTCTGCACGCCGCGCGGGACCTCGACCGGGAGGTACACGAAGTCGGCGACACCGGTGGGCAACAGACCGGTGATGACACGGGTCTCCTCACCGGTCTGCGGCGGCGCGCCCGCGGTCGTGCCGTCGGCCGCCTCCGCGAACGAGACCGGGGCGAGCGTGAGGGCCGCGGCGCCCGCGACACCCGCGGCCAGCAGCCGACGACGGCCCAGCGCGCCACTCGCCTCGCCTTCGCCTCCCGCCTCGGGCTCGAAGATGTTCACGTGGCTCTCGCAGTGTCCGTCAAGGCACATGTGTCCTCAGCAATGTCTTCGTGGTGGGTACATGGGATGTCCTGGACTCTCATACGCCCCGGTGAACGACGCATGAGTCCCGGATGGCCCGGTCGGCAACTGCCCATGGCGTACTCCTCCGCGTTGCCGCAGGTCAGGACCAATGGCGGAGAACGTGTCCGGGGACAGCGCGGCAGACGGAGCACGCATCCGGCCCGACGCCCCCGTCACGGCCGGGACCCCTTCCCGGTCCGGGGGACACGGCCGCGGCACCCGCCCCGCGCGTCCGTCGAGCAGCGCGTGGGAGGATGCCGCGACCGTCCGTCAGGCGTGAGCCGTGTACCGGCTCACCCCGCGGGCCGCAGAGCGGGCGGGGCCGCGTCGGCCGATGTCCCCCACGCGGACGGTTCGGCGCCGACCGTGAAGGAGAGCGACCGCGCGTGCCGCAGCGACTCGGTCGTCAGATACGTACGGCCGTAGGAGGAACCGTCCACCCGTGCCGACCGGATGTAGCGGTCGTGGTCCGAGCTGCCCGGCGCGCTGACGGTCAGGGCGCCGCGCGGGTAGTAGCGCCGGTCGAGCTTCAGGTCGACCCGCTCGAAGACGGGTGTCGACAGGCCCCAGGTGTCGTAGCCGGGCTGCACCGGGAAGATCCCGATGGACGAGAGCACGTTCCACGCGGACATCGTGCCGAGGTCGTCGTTGCCGGTCATGCCGGTCGGCGCGTCCGTGAACAGCGTCAGCGCGGCGTGCACCACGTCGGTCGTCTTCCAGGGCTGCCCGGTCGACAGATAGGTGTACGGAGCGATGAGGTCGGGCTCGTTCTGCGGGTTGTACTTGTCCGCGTTGTAATAGGCGTACGGGCCGTTGACCCACACCTCGCGGGCGGTCTTCGCCGGGTCCTTCAGCAACCGGTCGTACGCGAAGAACGAGTCGAGACGGTCGTTGGCCGCCTGTGTCCCGCCGATCAGGTCGACCATGCCGGGCAGGTCCTGCGGCACGAGCCACTGGTACTGCCAGGCCGTACCCTCGTGGAAGCCCTCGCTCAGGGCCGGGTCCGCCGGTCCCGCGAAGGCCCCGGAGGCGTCCCTCGCGCGGAAGAAGCCGGTCGAACTGTCGTAGAGCTTGCGGTAGTTCTGGGACCGGGCCGTGTAGCGCGCCGCGTCGGCCTCATGGCCCAGATCCCGTGCCATCGCGCCGAGCATGGCGTCGGAGAGCGCGTACTCCAGGGTCGCGGAGGCTCCGTGGTCGTAGTCCGAGTCACCGGGCTTCGCGTGCGGGCGGTCCTTGACGTAGGGCGCGAAGCCGTTCGCGATGTACTCCTTGCCGGCCTCACGTCCCACCGCGGGCGAGTCGGCGGGCGGTACCCCGTCGGCGTTCTTCTTCAGCGCGCGGTAGGCCCGCTCGGCGTATCCCTCGGGCCCCTTGAGCAGGCCCTGTTGGTAGGCGTTGGTCAGGAACGGGGTGACGGGGTCGCCCGTCATGATGTTCGTCTCGACCGTGCCGTAACCCCACTTGGGCAGCCAGCCGCTGTCCTCGTCGATCTTGATGACGGAGATCGCCATGTCCCGGGCCTCACGCGGCGCGAGCAGGGCGAGGAGCTGCGACTGGGTCCGATAGGTGTCCCACAGGGACCAGTTCTGGTAGTAGGTGAACCCCTGTGCGCGGTGGATCCGCTGGTCCCAGCCGGTGTACCGGCCGTCCGCGTCACTGCCGATGTTGGGTGCGAGGAAGGACCGGTAGAGCGACGAGTAGAACGTGCGGCGCAGGGTGTCGCCGCCGCCCTGGGCGCGTACGGCGCCGAGCCGGTCCTCCCAGGCACGGTGTGCCGCGCGCCGGACGGAGTCGAACGAACGGCCGCCTTCGGAGCGGAGGTTGAGGGCGGCGCCGCGGGCGTCCACGTACGAGAGGGCGGTCGTCGCCTCGACGGTCCGGTCCTTGGTCGTGTCGAAGCGGACGAAGGCGCCACCCCGTCCCGTGCTCACGGACTCCTTCGAACCCTCGGTGACGGTGTCGCCGTTCCAGGTGCCCGAGGTGATGAACGGACGGTCGAAGCGCGTGACCGTGTAGACGGTGTACGGCTTGGTGTCCTGGCAGAAGCCGCTGCCGGTGATGGCGGTGCGCACCGTGCGGTTGTCGAGGATCTCGACCTTGGTGGAGACCGTCCTGTGCAGCGACTGCCCCGCGTTGAGCAGGACGTTGGCCTTGTCCGTGGCCGGGAAGGTGTAGCGCTGCACACCGGTCCGGGCGGTCGCGGTGAGCTCGGCCTCGATGCCCGTCTTCAAACCGACCCGGTAGGAGCCGGGGCCGGCCTGCTCGTTGTCATGGCTGAACTCCGCCTCGTACTGGGCGTAGTCCGTCTCGGTGACGTCCCCCGTGGTCGGCAGCACGGGCAGGTCGCCGCCCAGACCGCAGCCGACGCCCGAGAGGTGGACGAGGGAGAAGCCCCGGATGTGGTTCTGGGAATGGTCGTAGCCGGTGTTGTGGCCGGTGTCCGGCGAGAACTGCACCATGCCGAAGGGCACGGCGGCGCCCGGGTAGGTGTTGCCCTCGTTCTCCGTTCCGATGAACGGATTGACCAGATCGGTGAGCGCGGAGCCCGGCGGGGCAGCCGCCCGCGCCGCCGGAACCGCCAGGGAGCTGCCGAGGAGCATGGCGGTCGCCACCGCCATCCCCGCACCGCGCAGCCGTTGGGTCCATCTCATGGGCGGGAACGCCTCCTCAAAGCCTGGACAACGTTGTCACAGCATGGAGCGCGATCATTCTTCGTCGTGTACACGTAAACGTCAAGTGCGTGGCTCCGGCGGGCGGTTCGTCTGCCACGCGTTCGGGCGAGGTCTCCCCCGGGGCCGTCGCCCGCCGGTTCCGTCGTCCACGCACCGCGTCGACCGGTCATGGTGCGGCAGCGGTCAGCCCTCTCCCTCCAGCCAGGTCTCCGACATCGCCAGGGCCACTGCCATGATGGTCAGTTGGGGATTGACCTCGGGGCAGCCGGGCAGCACCGAGCCGTCCACGACGAGGACCCCCCGGGCGCCTCGGAGTCGGCCCTCGGGGTCGACGGGAGCGCGCTGCGGGTCACCGCCCGCGGCGGCCGTGCCGGTCGGATGGAACGCCGAGAGGTGCAGATTCCGCGCGGTCACCCGGGTGAGCAGTTCGTCGAGTTCGTCCAGTGAGCGGGCGCGCGGGGCGGCGGGGACGCCGGTGAGGACCTCCTCGGCGCCGGCCGCGAACAGTACCCGGCCCATGGCGCGTACGGCCGTCATCAGCCGTGCCCCGTCACGGGGGTCCAGGTCGTAGCGGACGAGGGTACGGTTCCGGCCCTGGACCCGCCCGGAGGGACGGTCCGCGATCATGGCACCGAGGGTCGCGAGGCGCTCCGCGTCCTCCAGTTCGCGCCGCAGCTCGCGTCCGAGACCGGGGAGGACGAAACTTCCCATGCCCGGCGGGCTCGCGGTCGCCTCGATGAGGACGCCCCGGTCGTGCAGCTCCTCGATTCCGGCACTCTGCAGTACACCCCGCCAGGCGGTGACCGGCTCGGCGAAGCGTCCCGCCACGCTGGTGGCCGGGTGGACGCTGAGGTTGCGGCCGAGCCTCGGGTGCCCGCCGAGCCCGGAGCGGCGCAGCAGAGGCGGTGTCTCCAGCGCGCCGGCCGCTGTCACGACGAGTGGGGTGAGGATCTCCAGTTCGCTGCCGTCCGGGCGTCGCGCCCGTACGCCTGCCGCGCGCGGGGCTCCCGGCCCGTCGGGGTCGAGGAGGATGCGGCGGACCCGGGCGCCCGTGACGATACGGGCTCCGGCGGCGCACGCGGCGGGCAGCACGGACAGCTGCACGCTCTGCTTGGCACCGGTGGGACAGCCGACCACGCATTGGCACGACCCCTTGCAGCCGGGGGCGTTGCGCCGCAGCGGAGCGGCCCGCCAGCCGAGCCGCTCCGCGCCGGAGAGCGCCAGCAGGCCGTTGTTCCCGAGTACGTCGAGGGGTTGGGTGGCGACGCGGAGGGTGCGCTCGACCTCGTGGAGACGCGCTCCGAGGCCGTCCGCGAGACCGAATCCGTACGCACCGCTCCACCGCGTCAGCACATGCTGCGGAGTCCGGTAGCAGGTACCGGAGTTGACCACGGTGGTGCCGCCGACCGCGCGGCCGACCGGCAGCAGCAGGGGCGGGTTGCCCAGTGCCGCGGTGGCCCCGCCGTCCCGGTACAGCTCCGCGAAGCGGTCGAGCGGCGCCCGGCGTCCGAAGGATGCCGTCGAGTGGTGCTCACCCTCCTCAAGGACGACGACGCTCATCCCGGCGCGGGCGAACGTCCGCGCGGCCATGGCGCCGCCCGCCCCTGAGCCGATCACCACCACGTCGGCGGTGGAGCGGGCGGGCCACGCGTGCGCCGGAGTGCAGTCGAGGGGCGGATCCTCGGGCGGGGGCACGGGTGCCTGCGGGGCCGGCGTGCGTTCGGTGCCGGCCGCCAGCAACACCGGCACCTTGAGGACGTCGAGGAGGGGCACCAGACGCGGGTGCGCGGCGAGCGAACGCAACACGCTCTCGCGTTCGTCGGTGCCGAGGACGGCCAGCCGCCTGCCGGTGCGCAGCAGGGTGTACGCCTCCAGGGCCGCGACGGCGGTGTGCACCCCGGCCCTGGCCGGCCGGGGCAGTGCGGCGAGCAGCGTGTCGAGGCGGCGCGGCACACGGGCCGGCCAGTCCTGCCGGCCGTCGTCGGCGAGGAGCGCGGCGACGAGTCCCTCGGCGGTCATCGCTCGCCCGCCTCCGCGTGCGCGGTGCCGTCCAGTACCCAGGTCTCCTCCGGGCGCCAGCGGCCCCACCAGCGTTCCAGCACGACGCGGGCGTCGGCGGACTCGCTGTTGCGGCACACCGCGCGGGCGCCGTCCGGGTCGCGGTACTCCAGGGTGAGGGTCCGTCCGGGGGGCTGTTCGACCTCGACGCGGATGCGGCGCAGCAGGGTGCGGCCCGCCACCGTCCAGCGTGGCAGCCCGAATACGGCGCGGAACCGTCCGAGGCCGAGCCAGCCGACCGCGGACCGCTCCGCCCGCCGCGGCCAGGTCCGGTCCCCACGGCGCAGACGCAGGAAGACCAGCGGAGGAAGCCGTCGCAGACCGGGCCTGGTGGACACGGCCGCGACGATCTCCAGGACGTCGCCGCCGCCCAGATCCGCGTGGAGCCAGGTCCACCGGTGTGCGTTGCCGTGCCCGTAGATACGGGCCGAGGCGCCGGGTGCGCCGCGCAGGGTCAAGGCGTCCTGCCCGTACGAGAACACGCCGTCGTACGTGGCCCGCGCGGCCGGCAGCATCTGGGCGGCGGGGAGCAGCGGCCGGCGCCACGACCAGCGCGGGAAGGTGAACAGACTCTCTCCCTGCGGGCGTTCACTGATCTTCCATTGGAAGTCGTCGGCGCTGCCCGCCAGTTGTCCGGGGGCGGCGATGACCTGGTCGGCGTCGAACCCGTTCGCCGGCCGGGTCCAGGGAACCGGTCCGAAGCGGGCGTGTCGCACCTCTCCCTCGCGGGGGAACGCCGCGACCCAGCCGTGGGCGAACGCCTCGGAGCCGTCGGCGGGCGCGGTCACCTCGTGGTGCAGCCATACGCCGGTGCCGGTCGCCGGGTCGGTCAGCGTGGTGTACCAGACCTCGGTGCGACCCGGAGTGCCGTCCCAGCGCGGCGCGAAGTGCTCGGCGTGGTCCTCGCGGCGGGGAAAGCGGAAACTGAGGAGGAACGGCGCCAGTCCGGTCGCGAGGGGGAACCGCAGGACGCCTTCGCCGACCCGTGTGCCGCCTTCGTACAGCGTGACCGGCAGGACGGTCATCGACGCGACCGGGCGGCGTGCCGTGACGGACTTCCAGCCGTCGAGCACGAGGGTGCGGCCGCCGGAGGTGAACGTGAGCCGGTAGCGGATGCGCCGCCGGGCGAGCGGTGAGATCTCCAGCTCGCCCTCCTCGCACGGCGCGTCGGCGATCCCGGCGATCCGCACCCGGCCGGTCAGGCGCGCCCGGGTCGTGCGGTGCGGGCGCAACACCTCTTCGGTCTCGGCGCGCAGGTCGAGGCGGATGCGGCGGTCCCGGGTGTCGTCGTCGAGCCGGACCGTGCCGAGCATCGTCTCGGTGAACACGGTGCCCCTCATGCGAGGTCGTCCAGCATGATGCGCTCGGTGTCCCCGAGGTAGGCGTCGGCCGCCGCGTGGGCCCGCGGGGCGTCCGCGGCCAGTACCGCCTCCACGACGGGGGAGAGCCGTTCGTGGGCCGCGGCGGCGTCGGTGAAGGGGGCCCTGAGCAGGGAACGGATGGGCAGGTAGGCGTTGAACAGCGTGTTCGTCAGCAGGACGTAGACGCGGTTTCCGGTCGCCCTGGCGAGAGCCCGGTGGACTTCGAGGTCGGCGAGCTGCACCGCGTCGGCGCCCTCGCACTCCCGTACGGCCTCCAGGAGCGCGCGAAGTTCGGCCCGCTGGGCGCGAGTGGCGCGCACGGCGGCCCGCTCGGCGATCAACGCGCCGACGCTGCGCCGGACTTCGAAGATCTCGCGGACCCACTTCGCGTCGTGCCGGACCAGCATGGGCAGCAGATCCGCTCCGCCCAGCCGGGCGTAGTCCCGTACCCGGGTCCCGACACCGTGGCGCGTTTCGAGCAGGCCGGCCTGGACGAGTCGTCCGAAGGCGTGCTTGAGGGTGGTGCGGGTGACTCCGTAGCCGTCGGCGAGTTGGCGCTCCGGTGGCAGGTAACTCCCGGCCGGATGACGGCCGTCGAGTATGTCCGTGCGCAGGCGACCCTCCAGGACGTCCACGATGGTCTCGCGGGGCAGCGCCTCCACGGTTCCTCCTCCGATGAGTTCCCGAATCGTTGAGTGGCTCAGCCACTGAACCAGTGGTGGACGCTTCGGGTCAACCCCCGTCCGAACCGCTGCCGTTGACCTCCTCCCCTGGAGTATCAGGTCAGGTGTGCTCCTGTGCGGTGGAGTTGGCGGGGTCCGCCCGCCGGTGGAAAGCGCGACGGGGGTGAGGTCCGGGCCGGTCGGGACCGGTGCGTCACGCGGCACCGCGCGCTCCTTCGTGCCGGTGCCCGGGGCGAGCGCGTCGCCCGGTCGCCTCCGCTCGCGGGCTGTCGGGGCGGGCCGGGCGACGCCGGGGCCGGCCCGCCCGGCTGAGGCGTCCGCCGCGCCCATCGCCACGGGACACTCCGGCGGCCTAACCCGGCTGGTCGGTGACCCGCGATGCGAACAGGCTGGCCCGGGGGAACCTACGATCACGTTGGGAACGCACACACATGACAGCCTCGCGACGACGGCCGATATCCCGCAGGACCCGCTACCGCCTCCTGGCCGCGCTCCTGGCCACCGCCGGTGCCGCCCTCAGCGCCTGCGGCGGCGACCGCGCCGCCGACCGGAGCACGTCGCTGACGGCCGCCGTGGGCGACGCGGCGAAGGCGAAGTACGTCGCCTGTGGCACACCGCCGGTGAAGCTCGAAACGATCGACCAGGACTTCCTCGACGGGCTCGCGGCGGCGGGCGGGCCGCCCCTGTACGAGATGTCGTACAACGCCGCCCGGGAGGTGCTGAACAAGTTGCAGGCGGGGCCCGTGGACATGCTGCCCGCGCAGGTCTCCGAACGGACCGTGCCCGGTGGCCCGACCGGCCCCGTGTCCGTTCACGTCGTCCGGCCGAACGGGGTCGAGGGCGACCTGCCCGGCATCGTCTACATCCATGGTGGCGGATGGGTCCTCGGCAACTTCGCGACCCACGAACGTCTGGTCCGGCAGCTGGCCGACGGTGCCCATGCCGCCGTCGTCTTCGTCGACTACACCCCCTCCCCCGAGGCCCAGTTCCCGGTACCGGTCGAGCAGGCCTACACGGTCGCCCAGTGGGTGGCCGCCCACGGCCGGGAGATCGGCGTCGACAGCGGCCGGCTGGCGGTCGCCGGCGACTCGGTGGGCGGCGACATGACCGCGGCCGTCACGCTGATGGCCAAACAGCGCGGCGGCCCGCACTTCCGGCAGCAGGTCATGCTCTACCCCGTCACGGACGCCGACTTCGACACGGCCTCCTACCACCGCTTCGCCGAGAACTGCTGGCTCAGCCGGCCGGCCATGAAGTGGTTCTGGGACGCCTACGCGCCGCGCGCGGCGGATCGGAGCAACCCGCTGGCCTCACCCCTGCGGGCCACCGTCGACCAGCTGCGCGGCCTGCCGCCCGCCCTGGTGATCACCGACTCCGACGTGCTGCTCGACGCGGCCGACGCGTACGCGGCCAAGTTGCGTTCGGCAGGGGTTCCGGTCACCTCGTCCCACCACGCAGGTGTCACCCACGACTTCATGATGCTCAACGCGCTGGCGGACACGCGGGCCGCCAAGGAGGCCGTCGCCCAGGCCACCGCTGCGCTGCACGACGCGCTGTACGGGCCTGGCGGCACCGGCACGGGCAAGTGACCGAACCCGCGTAGTCCGGGGAGAGGACACGCGTCCCGGTCGAACAGGTCCCGGCGGCCGGACGGAACGACCGGAGGACAGCCCGGCAGGGCGTCAGTCGGGCCCCGAGCCACGGCCAGCGGACCCTGGGTGTCGGCATCGATGTCAGACCCCGCCCGTACGGTGTGGGCATGTCGCACTCCCCCGGGCCTGACGGCCTGGTGCCGCACGCCCTCGACGAGGTCAACGACCGCATCCGGCACCTGATGACCGAGCCGGCCGGCACCGCACGCGCCGAGGAGTACCGGCGGCTGCTCTCCCTGTGGTCGGTGCTCTCCCGTGAGGACGTGACGAAGGCGGCCTGATCGGCGCGGAGCGATCAGGCCGCCGTTCCCTCGTCCCGGGCCGAGGGAACTCCCCCTTCCCGGGAGGGGGGATCTTCTCCCGGGACAGGCTCCTGCCGGTTGCGGGTGACTGCCGGAGGTCTCGTCGCGTCCGTCAGTGGTGGAAGGCCGAGCCGAGGAGCGCGCCGGGCACCGGGGCGGCGAGTGTGCCCGGACCGAAACTCACCGAGCCCGTCGCGGTGACGCCCGACGTGTCGGTGGGGAAGACCCACACCGCTCCGGACCCGCTGTTCTCCCGCGGCGCCGAGACGGCGACGTACCGGCCGACGACGGTGGTGCGGCTGCCGAACCGGTCGCCGTTCTCGACGGTACCGGGCACCCCGGCCGTGTTCTGGCTGAAGACCTGGGCGCCGGCCCCGGTGAGTCCCGCCGCGCTCCCCTTGAGGACGGCGAAGGTGCCCCCGTCGGTCCGGCCCGCGAGGTCTTCGCCGGGGATGCCCGCGACGACGTCCGCGAACCCGTCACCGTTGACGTCGCCCACTGAGACACCGCTGCCGAAACCGTCGCCGCTCTCCCCCGTCCCGGGGACGCCGGCGGTGTTCTGGCCGATCAGCGTGGCCCGCGACGCGAGTCCGCTCGCCGTGCCCCGCACCACACCCACGAGGCCGCCGCCCGCCGCCGTGCTGCGGCCGAAGACGACATCCTGGCGGCCGTCGCCGTTGACGTCGCCGAGAGCGACGCTGTCCGCGGAGACGGTGTCGGGGTGGGCGATGAACGGTCCCGCCACCAGCCCCTTCGCGGTGCCCCTGAACAGTTGCAGATGCGGCGGCGGAACCGTCCCGCCGTCCGAGTCCCACGAACCGCTGCTGACGACGAGGTCCGTCCTGCCGTCGCCGTCCACGTCGCCCGCTTCCATCGCGTAGAGCCGGACGTCCAGGTCGACGAGCGGACCGCTGCGAGCGGCCGCGCCGGTCCGGCTGAACGGCCCGTAGCGCATTCGGTCGGCCGTCGCCAGATCGAGGTGTCCGTCCCCGTCGAAGTCACCGGCCCGGGTCTCCGACCGCCCCTCGCCGATGACGGAGGCGTCGATGAGCCCGCCCACGCTTCCCCACAGGACGGTGTGCCGCCCGGCGTCCCGCACGCTGCCGATGTCCTCGCCCGGGGCTCCGACGACGAGATCGGTGAAGCCGTCGCCGTCCAGGTCGGCCGCCGTGAGGTCGCCGCCGAAGTGGTCACCCGTCTCGGACGTGCCGGGTATCCCGTAGCGGTCCTGGCTGATCACCTGGCGCTTGACGCCTCTGGGGCCGTCGGCCATGCCGTAGACGACGGAGAAGTACCCGGCTCCGGACTTGCCGTTCACGGTGCCGCCCGGGGCACCGATCGCGAAATCGGTGTATCCGTCACCGTCGAAGTCGGCCCGTACGGAGCCCGCGGCACCGGCGGCGGAGGCACCCGCGGGGGCTTCTGCGCCGTAGGACAGCGCGGGGGTCGCCCCGGTCACGGCGACGACGACGGCGGCGGCCACGGCCGCGGCGGACCGTTGGAATCTTCGAGAGGACAAGGTGAACCCCTTGGGCTGGACAGCGGTGGGCCGCGCTTCGCGCGCGCTCGGCAACCACCTTGACCCGCACGGGGCGTGAAGGGTTGTACGCCTTCCCTTCACCCCGGGTTCACCAGGCACGACCGGAGGTCTGGCCACCGTACCGCCGATGCCGATGCCGATGCCGATGCCGATGCCGACAGCGACACCGACGCCGGAGCGGCCGGCGGTGGGACACGCTCGCCTCCACCCCGGCCAGCCCTTCCGCTGCCGCCGGAGCGCGGCAGCGCACGGCGCGGCAGCGCACGGCACGGCAGCGCACGGCACGGCAGCCGCAGAGGACGGCGATGCCCCCGCTCCGCACCCCGCGCTCGCCCGGCGCCCCTGGTCAGCCCGCCGAGAGGCGCAGCCTGATCGTGCGGGATTCGGGGCGCAGCGCGAACTCGGGCCACACGTCCGGTCCGCACGCGCGCGAGCCGAGTCCGTGCTGGGCCGCGTCGACGATCAGGTGACTCGTCGTCGAGTCCGGCAGTTCGAAGGGGTGTGCGGCTCGCGCGATCTGCTGCGGAGTGTGGCGGCCGAGGGTGAACCCGGGGCGGCGCCCGCGCGTGTCCGGCACGGCCGAGAGGCGCAGCACCTCGGCACCGGCGCTCGTCAGCGTCAGTTGTCGCACCTGGGAGCGGTGTCCGGTCTCCTGGGGGCGCGCGTAGTCGACGGAGAGGTCGCGGAGGGTGGAGGAGAACCGCCCGGTGCGTGCCGCGCGCAGACTGTCGGGGTAGGACTCCAGCGGTCCGAGGCCGAACCACTCGGCGGCGTCGACGGGGGCCGTGCCGTCGGGCAGGTCGAAGCGGATCCCGATCCGTGGCCACACCGTCCGCCAGCCGCGCGAGGGCTCGATCTCCACCCGCAGTTCGAGTTCGCCGCCCTCGATCGACCAGACGGTCTCCACCGTCACCCACGATCCGGAGTTCGCCGCGGACACCTTGGAGAGCGTGCGCAGGGCGTCGGCGGTGCGCTCCACGGACATCCGCCGCACGGTCAGCCGGTCGAGGCCGTCCTCACGCCAGAGGGTGGCCTGGGAGACTCCGGCGACGGCGGCGTCGCTCTCCTCGACCTCTTCGGACGCGGACTCGTCGTTGTCGGTCGGGGCACGGAACAGTTCCAGGCGCGGGCCGGTCACAGGCCGGCCGGCGAGCCGTACGAGGGAACCCTCGACGAATTCGGCGATGCCCAGGGTCAGTGTTCCGTCGGTGTCCCGCCAGTCGGTACGGGACCGGACGCCCGGCGAGGGACGACGGGCCGAACGGTCCTGCTGGGCGGTGGCGATCACATGCCCGGCGCTCGCCCAGGCGGTGTCGGCCGCCAGGACGGCGTCGACGGTCAACCATGTCTCCGCGTCGTGCGCCACCGCGACCGGTGGAAGCGGCACACGTCCCGACTCTCCCGCCGCGACGACCGGGACCTCCAGGTCCCCGGAGTCCACCAGTCTCCCGTCGTGCTCGACACGCCAGCGAAAGCGCAGGTCGGACGTGTCGGCCGAGTGCCGCAGGCTGGTGACGGCGACCTCGCCGGCTCCGCTGTCGAAGGTGAGGCGGACCGGCTGCGCGACCGCCTTGTACTCGTGCAGGCTCGGGGTCGGGACGTCGTCGCTGAGCAGCATGCCGTCCATCACGAAGTTGCCGTCGTGCACGGTTTCACCGAAGTCGCCGCCGTACGCGTAGTAGGGCGTCCCGTCCGGCGTGGTCGTCAGGATGCCGTGGTCGCGCCATTCCCAGACGAAGCCGCCGTGCAACCGGGGGTACTCGTGCACCAGTGCCTCGTACTGGTCGAGCGCTCCGGGCCCGTTGCCCATCGCGTGGGCGTACTCGCAGAGCAGGAACGGCTTGGTGCGCTGCCGGGCGCTCTGCGCGGGAGTGCAGTTCATCAGCGGCGAACGTGACCCGTCGCTTCCGATCCGCTCGGTCTCCGGTACCGACGCGTACATCCGCGAGTAGACGTCGGTGTACTCGCCGGTGTGGTCGCCCTCGTAGTGCACGGGTCGCCCGGTGTCACGGGCGTGCACCCATGCCGCCATCGCGGCGAGGTTGCCGCCGGTGCCCGCTTCGTTGCCGAGGGACCACATCACGACGCTGGGGTGGTTCTTGTCCCGTTCGAGGGTGCGCCGCATACGGTCGAGGTAGGCCTCGCGCCATGCCGGGTCGTCGCTCGGATTGCCGGTCCAGCCGACCTTGTCGAAGCCGTGCGTCTCCAGGTCGCATTCGAGGACGACCCAGAAGCCGAGTTCGTCGGCGAGGTCGAGCAGCCGGGGATGCGGGGGGTAGTGGCTCGTGCGGATCGCGTTCACGTTGAACCGCTTCATACGGGCCAGGTCCTCGCGGGCGTGCTCCTCGTCGAAGACCCGGCCGCGCTCGGGGTGGGTCTCGTGGCGGTTCATCCCGTGGAAGACCACGCGCCGGCCGTTGACCAGGAACCGGTCGCCGCGGATCTCGACGGTCCGGAACCCCACCCGCAGGGCGATGCTCTCCGCGGCGCTCGACACGGTGACGTCGTACAGGCGGGGCCGCTCGGCCGACCAGGGGTCCACCGCGCCGACGTCGAACGGGACCACGTCGTCCGGCGCGGCCCAGACGCGCTCGACGCCGAGTTCGGGGACGCGGAGGGTGACCGGGAACGCCGCCGCGTCGGCGGTGATCTCCGCCTCGATCCGGCCCTGCCCGTCCTCGTACCCGGCCCGCAGCCAGACGTCCTCGATGCCGCCGGCCGGCCGTGCGATCAAGGTGACGTCGCGGAAGATGCCCGGCAGCCACCACTGGTCCTGGTCCTCGAGATAGCTGGCCGCGGACCACTGGTGCACACGCACGGCGACGACGTTGTCGCCCGGGCGCACGGCCGACGTGACGTCGAATTCGTGGGCGAGCCGGCTGCCGCTCGCGCCGCCTATCTCCTCGCCGTTGACCCACAGCCGGAAGAGCGACTCCACGCCGTCGAAGCGCAGCACGACGCGCTCGGCGCCCGACCAGTCGGCGGGCATGTCGAAGTGGCGGCGGTAGTCACCCGTGGGGTTCTCGTCCGGGACGTGGGGCGGGTCGATCGGGAACGGGTACTGCACGTTCGTGTAGATCGGCCGGCCGTAGGCTCCGTCGCCCTGGAGCACCCAGTGGGACGGGACCGGGATGCTGTCCCAGTCGCCGTCGTCGAAGCCTTCGGCCGCGAAGTCCGCCGCCGCCGGCACCGTCGGCGACAGCCGGAACCGCCAGTGCCCGTCCAGCGAGCGGCTGGGGGCGTCGGAGTGCAGCCACGAGCGCGCCGCACGCAGCGCGCCACGCCCGGGGGCGGTGTCCGAAACGTATGCGGAGTTCTGGGAGGGCACGAGGTCACAACTCTTTCTTGCTGACAGATGGGGATCCGAACGCCGGCTGCGTGGGCCGGCTCGGCCGATAGGGGCTCGGCCGCCCTCTTCGCACGCGGGCTCCGCGCGCTACCGGACCACGACCGTGCGGATCTCCCACGGGCCGAGGGCGAGTTCGAGTCCGTCCGCGGCCTGCGTGGTGGACAGTGGACGGCCCAGCAGGTCGACCGTGGTGGCTTCGGTGAACGCGCCGGTCACGCGGACGGCCGTCCCCGTGTCGTTCATGGCCACCAGCCGCACCTCCGTGCCGGCGCCGCGGTCGGCGTCGGTGACACGGCGGACGCCCGACACGAGGACGTCCGCGCCCTCGACCCGAACACCGTTGGCGGCGGGCGGGAGTTGGCCGTTCGCGGGTGCGGTTCCGCGGGTGACCAGCACGTCGTTGCGGAAGTCCTCGGCGAGGGCGACCGCGTTCGCGCCCTGCCATCCGGTCGCCGAAGGCACGACGGCGAATCGGTTCTCGACGCGCACACCGAGATCCTGCGCGCCCGGTGCGGGGATCTCGCTCGCCGCGGGTTCGTCGCGCAGGGGATGGATGTTGACGCTGATCGAGCCGATCGCGCGCAGCAGCGTGATGGCGAGTTCGGAGCCGTCGCCCACGAGTTCGTACTCGGTGGCGTGGTCGAGCAGGACGTTGGCGGCGCCGGCCGACACGAACCCGCTCGCGGGGAACGTCGGGATCGGGTACTCGCCCCAGCCGCCCTCGGCGGTGAGCCCGCGCTCGGTGACGGCGAACTGTCCGGCGGACGCGGACCGGGCCGCCCGCTCGGGCAGCGGCACATGGAAGCGCAGCCGGTGGTCGGCGGACTGGTTCAGGAACGACGTCGAGACGCGCACGAACGGCTCTCCCGCGCGCACCTCCACGAGCGTCTCCACGGGGGTCGGCACGGTGCGGGTGTCGCGTACGTCCCGCTCGGAGGAGAGCGCCGCGGGCCACTCGTAGACCCGGGTGACCCGGATCCGGGAGCGCAGTGGGCCGTCCTCCAGGAGTTCGGTGGTGACCTCGGACGGCTCCGACACGAGGACGTCCCGTGCCGGAGGGGCGTAGTTGTAGCTGTCGCCGCGGTCACCGCCGTCGACGAGGCGGCCGACTCCGTACAGCACGGTGCCGTCGGCGCCGGTCACGTCCAGGGTGCCGTCGGCGGCGACGGTGACCTCGACCAGTCCGTTGGCCAGCGTGCGGGTGGTCGCCGTCGCGGGTGTGAACGCCACCGGGCGCGCGGCGGCGCTGTCGCTCGGCGCGACCCGGAAACTCGTGAGCCCGGAGGCGGGGACGTCCACGGGCACCAGAGCGGTCGCGCGGGCCTCCTCCAGCGTCAGCACCCGCCACTCCCCCGGATGCGCGGCGGCCGCGGCGGCGACCTCGCGGCGCAGGATCAGCAGGTCGAACGGTCCGCTGCTCGGTACTTCGGCGAGGTGGAAGACCAGCGACCCCGGCGTGAGTTCGTAGTGGTCGATGAGACGGCCGAAGAGCTCGCGACGGTGGATGCGGCGCAGCACGCGTTCGAGCTGCGAGGCGCCCATGCGCTCGTCGGCGAGCACGGTCGGGGCCTGGGAGACGAGCTGCACGGGGTGGGCGGAGCCGTCGTCGGCGGTCGCGACGAGAACGGTTCCCTCGGGCGGGGCGACGACATCCACTTCGGCCAGGGCCGTACGGGGGAAGGGCAGCGGGTTGGCGACCAGGTAGCCGTCGCTCGGCACCCGGGCGGCGGGCTCGGCGAGGGCGGCGTCCCGGACCGCCCGGGCGGTCTGCGCGGCCTCGGCGAGACGTGCCTCGACCTGGTCGGAGGTCTCGTCGGTGCCGGAGCCGACGACCGAGTCGTGGGCGGACGACTCGATGATCTTGTGCCAGGCGAGTGCCAGGAAGGGCGAGTCGTCGCGCCGGGACCAGAGGGCGTTCATCCGCTCGGCGTGGTCGACGGTGCGTTCGGCGACGGCCATCCGCTGCTTGAGCGCGAGCCGCACGGAGAGCACGCCGGGGAGGATGTTGCCGCGCACGTGGCTGCGCAGCTCGCCGGTGACGACGGCGGAGACCTCGTCGCGTACGTGCTCGCGGATGTACTCGTCGAGCGTCGCGATGGTGATGGCGCGCTCGTCGCTCGACGCGCGCCGCAGCCAGGCCGCGAGCTGCGGGTCGGGCGCGTTGTGGTCGGTGCCGGCCATCGCGAGCAGCGGGTCGTTGCCCCATCGCCCGGCCGTCATCTCCGCGTACTCGCCGAGGGCGCGCCCGATCTGGTCGGGCACCAGGAGGACGTCGAGGCCGTTGTCGTAGCCGTCGAAGAGGAACTCGGTGCGTACCTCGGAGCCGTCGGGCGCGCGCCAGCGGAAGGCGTGGCCGTCGACGGAGCCGGGGACACCGCGCCACAGCGCCGCGTGCTCGATCCCGGCGCGGGCCAGGATCTGCGGCATCTGCGCGACGTGGCCGAACATGTCGGGCAGATAGCCGATGGGCATCGAGCCGCCGAGGTCCGCCGCGGCCGCCCAGCCCATCTGCAGGTTGCGCACGATGGTCTCGCCGGAGCAGAGGAACTCGTCGAGCAGGATGAGCCACGGTCCGATGGCGAGCTGCCCGTTCGTGACCAGGGCCACGACACGGTCGCGGTTCTCCGGGCGCATCTCCAGGTAGTCCTCGATCGCGGCCATCTGGCCGTCGACGGTGAACCGGAAGTCCGGGTTCGCCTCGGCCGTCTCCAGCACGGTGTCGACCGCGGTGACGAGACGGTGCCGGAACACCTGGAAAGGCTCGTACCATTCCCGGTCCCAGTGGAAATGGGGCACGAAAACGGCAGAGTCGGCGGAGTTCTGCATAGCGCGAGCGACCTTCTCTTTGCGGGTGACGCGGAGGGGGGAGTCGAGTGGGGGGTGCGGTTACTTGAGGGCGCCGGAGGCGAGTCCGGTGCGCCAGAACCGCTGGAGGAGGAGGAAGAGGATGATCACGGGCACGATCGAGACCAGTGAGCCGGTGATCACGGATTCCTGCAGGAGAGGGGCGCGGGCGGTCTGGCCGTTCCACTCGAAGAGGCCGAGTGTGATCGGGAAGAGCGACTCCTTCTGCAGCATCACCATCGGGAGGAAGAAGTTGTTCCAGATCGCGACGAACTGGAACAGGAAGATGGTCACCAGCGAGGGCGCCATCAGCCTGATCGCCACCGAGAAGAAGGTGCGGAACTCACCGGCCCCGTCCAGCCGCGCCGATTCGAGGATCTCCTCGGGTACGGCGGCGGAGGCGAAGATGCGGGCGAGGTAGACGCCGAACGGGCTGACGATGCTGGGCAGGAAGACCGCGAAGTACGTGTTGACGATCCCGGTCGCGGAGAACAGCAGGAAGAGCGGGAGCGCGAGCGCGGTGGTGGGTACGAGGACGCCGCCGAGGATGACGGAGAACAGGAACTCGCGGCCCCGGAACGTGAACTTGGCGAGCGCGTAGCCGCACAGCGCGGAGATCAGGGTTCCGACGGCGGCCCCCAGCACCGCGTAGATCACGCTGTTCAGCGCCCACTTCAGGAAGATGCCGTCGCTGCGGCTGAACAGCGTGCTCAGGTTGCTGAACAGGTCGAAGTGCGAGAACGCGAGACCGTTGGTGGAGGCGAGGTCGCTCTGCGGCTTCGTCGCCGCGACGATGAGGAAGTAGACCGGCAGCAGGAAGTAGA
The DNA here is from genome assembly GCF_009498275.1 of Streptomyces fagopyri. Taxonomy (NCBI): domain Bacteria; kingdom Bacillati; phylum Actinomycetota; class Actinomycetes; order Kitasatosporales; family Streptomycetaceae; genus Streptomyces; species Streptomyces fagopyri. Next base: position 1,559,857 of record NZ_CP045643.1, read on the forward strand.
TCGCCAGGAGGAGCATCAGCGCCATGACGGCGGTGCGGCTGGCGCGGCTTTCGCGGATCAGGTTCTGGTTGCTCACAGTCCGGCCTTCTTCGAGGTCAGTCGCATGAAACCGAAGCTCAGGACGAAGGTGATGACGGCGATGACCACGGAGATCGCTGCTGCCTGCTGGTAGTTGTTTCCGGAGGCCACCGCATACGCGAGCATGTTCGGTGTGTACGTGCTGGAGATGTTCGAGGAGATCTGCCGCAGCACGGCCGGCTCCGCGTAGAGCTGCAGGGTGCCGATGATCGAGAACACCGTGGTGAGGATGATCGAAGGGGCGATGATCGGGACCTTGATCTGCCACGCGATCGTCCAGTTGCTCGCGCCGTCGAGCTTGGCGGCTTCGTACAGCTCCTGCGGGATCGACTGCAGCGCCGAGAACATGATCAGCATGTTGTAGCCGGTCCACAGCCAGGTGGAGACGTTCGCCGCCGACCACAGCACGGCGCCAGGACCGAGGAAGTCGGGGTGGAGCCCGACGCTCTTCAGCCCGTCGACCAGGGGGCTGATCTGCGGCGAGTACAGGTAGGACCACATGATCGCCGCGATGACACCGGGCACGGCGTACGGCATGAACGCCGTGATGCGGAAGAACGCCTTGAGCTTCAGCAACGGGGTGTCGAGCAGCAGCGCCATGACCAGCGCGACGAACAGCATGACCGGGACCTGGACGACCCCGAACAGTCCGATGCGTCCGATGCTGGACCAGAACTCGTCGTTCTGGAACACCTTCGTGTACTGCTCGAAGCCTCCGAAGGTCGTGTACGACGTGCCGTACTGGCCTCCGGTACGGCGCACGACGAGGAAGCTCTGCCAGATCGCGTAGCCGACGGGGACCAGGTAGAAGAGGACGAACGGGAGGAAGAACGGGGTCACGAACGCGACGATGGTGCCGGCCCGGGGGCCGCCGCCGCGGTGACGGCGGCGGCCCCCCGTGGACGTCACGACGCGGGTCGCGCGCGGTGCGATGTCAGTCATGCCGTGGTCACTTGCCCGCGGTCGCCGGGATCGCCTGGTCCTTCATCGACTTCAGCGCGGTCGCCTGGGCCGCCGAGAGCGCGTCACTGAGCGTGCCGCTGCCCGCCGTCGCCTTGGCCATCGCGTCCTGAAGCGACAGGTTCACCGTCTTCTGGGTGGGGCCCCAGGAGAAGTTGGTGTCGATGTTCTTGGACGAGTCCGCGAAGACGTCGAAGATCTTCTCGTTGTTGTAGTACGGAACACCCTGCGAGAGCGCGGGAAGCTCCGAACCGGCGGTCGCCGCCGGGTAGAGGCCGCCCAGCTTGTTCTCCAGCGCGAGCGCCTCCGGGTCGGTGTTCAGCCAGGAGTTGAACTTGACCGACTCGTACAGGTGCTTGTTGCCCTTCATGAACGCGACGGTGGAACCGCCCCAGTCACCGGACGCGGCGCTCGAACCCCAGGTCGGCATCGGGACGATGGACCACTTGCCGGCCTGGTCGGGCAGGTTGTCGCGGAACATGCTGTAGCCCCAGGCGGCGCCGACGTAGCTGGCGATCTGGTTCTTCTGGTACGCGGTGTACATCTGGGTCGAACCGTGGGCCAGGTCGGTGCGCACGAGCTTGGCGTCGATCATCTTCTGCCAGTAGTCGGCGACCTGCTTGCTCTGGTCGGACGCGACCGAGACGTGCCACTTGTCGCCGGAGTACTTGTACATCTCGGCGCTGTTCTGCCAGAGCAGCCCGTTGAACGCCTCGGCGTTGTTCGGGTCGAAGAACGTGATGCTGAGTCCGGGGTCGTCCTTGTGCAGCTTCCGCGCGTCCGCCGCGTAGTCGTCCCAGGTCTTGGGGATGTCCAGACCGTGCTTCTTGAAGATGTCGCTGCGCACGTAGAGCGCCATCGGGCCGGTGTCCTGCGGGAAGGCGAAGACGCCGGTTCCGCCGAAGCTGGACTGGGACCAGGTCCACGGCACGAACTTCGACTTGGCCGCGGTGGCCGCCGAACAGGCCGAGGCGTCCACGAAGGCGTTCTGGGTGCGCAGGAAGGGCAGTTCGTCGTAACCGACCTGGGCGAGCTCCGGCGCCTTGCCCGCCTTGAGGGCGTTGCCGATGGTGCCGTACTGGTCGTTGGAGATGTTCTTCATCTGAACCTGGATGTCAGGGTTCTTCTTGTTCCACAGGGCGACGACCTTGTCCATGCCCGGAACGGTGTTCCAGTACTGGAGGGTGACCTTGCCCTTCGCCGGCTCGCAGGAGGACGCGGACGCGTCACTCGACGGAGCGGGCGACGAGCACCCGGCGAGTACGGCGACGCTGGCTGCCGCAGCGACGGCGGCGAGGCTGATACGCGTGACTGTGTTGCTCATATCTTCCGTTCCAGAGAACGACTAGCGACGGCGCTAGGCGGGTCGACGTTGACACCTCAGGCGTGAAGCCTTCTGGTTGGAATGGCGGGACATCACGGTGTCTCGGCTCGGACGCCGGGCGCCGTGGTGGAACTCAGCAACCTTGGAGCACTTCCCGTGAGCGTTCCCGTGAACGTTCACGGGAGCGCTCACGGGAACGTGGTGAAGTGATCGGAAGTGTGCGCTCCGGCGCGTTCGAGTGTCAAGACTTTCGAGTCGTGCACGAGTCCGGCAGGTTACGCGGACCCGGCCAGCCGCAGCTCGGCACGGACGACGAGATCGTCCTCCGCGAGCGGGTCCGCGCCGGTCAGCAGCCGTGCGACCTGCTCGATGGCGAGTGCGCCGAGCTTGCGCGTGTCCAGGGCGACGCTGGCGAGCGGGGGCTCGACGAGCGCGCCCAACTGCAGGCCGTCGAAGCCGATCACGGCCAGATCCTGCGGGACGCTCCTGCCGAGCCGACGCGCCTCGCGCAGGACGCCGATCGCGATGATGTCGTTGAAGGTGAAGACCGCGGTGACGTCGGGATGGGCGTAGAGCAGGGCCCTGAGCGCCGCTCCGCCGCCGTCGGCCGACTGGTCCGCGCCGACCACCACGTCGGCGTCGATCCCGTGCGACACCGCGGCGGTCGTGAACCATTCGCGCCGGATGCTGGGGTCGACGCGACCGTGGTGGTCGAGCATGCCGATCCGCGTGTGCCCCGCGGCCACCAGGTGCGCGACCGCCGCGTGGACGCCCTCCTCACCGTCGATCCGGATCGAGCTGAACCGCGCGGTGTGGTGTTCACGGCCGATGAGCACGACCGGCATGCCACGGGTGAACAGCTGGAGTTCGTCCTCGGGGCAGCTGAAGTATCCGACGACCGCGTCCACCTGCGAGCTGATCACCTGGAGGGTGCCGCGTTCCTCTTCGGCCCGGTCCGCGGTGTCGTACACGACCACGTGCCAGCCGCGCGCCCGGGCCGCCTCCAGCGCGGCCGCCGCGACCTCCGTGAAGAAGGGGTTCAGCAGGTCGGGTATGACCAGCCCGATGGTGGTGGTGTCCTGGCGGACCAGACCGCGGGCGAACCGGGACGGCCGGTATCCGAGCGCGCGGGCGGCGTCGAGGACGCGCTGTTTGGTGGAGCCGTCGATCTCGTCCTTGTCGTTCAGTGCCCTCGACACGGTCTGCCGGGACACCCCGGCGGACCGGGCGACGTCATGGATCGTGACTTTTCGGGGTTCCCCCGACACCGACGACGACACCATCGCCCACCTCCTGCTGCCAGCGGGCGCCGATGCGCCCGCAGGGCCCCGAGTATGCCTGTGCCCGGCACGAAAGCGCGACGTCAGGTCTCCTCGCGGCCGACGACCACGGTATCGCCAGGTCCGGGCGGGTCTCCGCGTTCCGCCCACCGGGATCGCGGGCCCGTACGGCGGCGGCGGTGCGGGAGCCCACCGACGTCCCGGGGAACGGGCCGTCCGGGCGCGGAGGGAATTCCGCCGCTCTCCGACGGCGCGCGTGTCCCGGCGTCCGCCGCCGCTCCCCGCCGGCCCCTTTCCCGGTCAGAGGTGGGGGCCGGGTCGCCGTCGGCGTCGACCGGCCTCCGTGAGGTCGCCGCCGACCGGTCGGGGCCGGTCGGCCGGGTCCGGTCGGCCGGGTGGGACCGGTCGCGAGGCCGGTCGGGTGGTGAAGCCCGGACCGAGTTCCGGCGGCACCCCCTTCCGCACCACCGCGACGGACGACCGGCCGACCGGACCACGGCCGGTGTCCCGTGACGGCGCGGGTGTCTCAGCCGGTGAAGGCTTCGACCAGGGTCCAGACGGCGAGTCCGCCCATGCACAGGGCGCCGACGCGCTGGACGTTCTTCAGGGGAACGCGCTGGGCGATGAAACGGCCCACCAGCAGGGCGAGCGCGGAGACCGACATCAGGGCCAGGGCCGAGCCGATGGCGGTGGGCAGCCAGCCGTTGGTGGCGGCGAGGTTGGCCGTGGTGATCTGGGTGAGGTCGCCCCATTCGCTGATGAAGACGGCCATGAAGGCCGTGGTGTAGACGGGCCAGAAGCCGGTCACGGTCTTCGGGCCGCCGTCCTCGTCCTCGTCGTCTCCCCCGCGCAGCAGGACGAAGGCGCCGAACGCGAACAAGGCGGCGGAGACGAGCTTGACGGCCATGCCGGGAAGCATGCCGAGCAGGCTGCCTGCGCCGACGGCGATGGCCACGTGCACGATGAAGGCGGTGGAGGTGCCGAACCACACGTACAGGGGCCGCATCCGGGTGCCCATGGCCAGTGAGGCGAACATGGTCTTGTCGGGGAGCTCTGCGAGGAAGATCAGCCCGAAGGCGGTGATGAGCGCCAGGGGGTCGAAGGTCATTCCCTTGCTTTCTGCTGGGGCCGGGCCGACGGCTCGTACGGCACCCACGGGGCGACGGGAGGAACCACTCGGCCCGGCACGACGGGGCGACCCGCACGGAAATGCGGGTCCGGTCATGCCTGGCCGAAGGTCTCGTCCGCCCCGCACTGTGTGCGGTGGCCCGGTGGCCGGGGCTCCCTCGGGTGCCCAGTGTGTCGACCAGCGGTTCTCGGGACTACTCCCCTTCGCTGCCCTTCACCCTAACAGGCGATCCTCGCGGCCCGCCCCGCTCGCGGGCCGCCCCGGCCGCGGCCCGTCCTACTCACCCGGGGGCGTGCCCGCGCGGTCGGGGACACCTCTCGGCCCGGGGAGGACCGCGATCGCGGTCAGGGGGTGTCACCCGACCAGTCCCAGCAGGCCCCGCCGCCCGGGCGCGGGTCGTACATCGCCCGGCCGCCGGCACCGAACCGCCCCAGTTCCGTCTCGAGGGCGACGCCGGTGCCGGTCTCGTCCGGTGTCCAGCCGGTGATGTCGAGCAGCAGGCCGTCCAGCGGACCGCCGACCAGCTCGCCGTAGACATGTCCCGGCTGTGGACCCCGCCGGGGATCGTCGTGGTCCGCGCCGTAGACCCGGCCGCGCAGCAACTCCTCGTCCCTGTCCATACGTCCCAGGATTCCAGTCACCACTGACAACGCCGGGTCGCGCGAGGCGCTCGACGGGCCCCGGTCACAGCAGTCGCCGGATGTCGCCGCGGACACGGTAGAAGCCGCCGGCCGCCGGGTGCAGGGCGTCCACGACGTAGCGCGCGCCGGGCTGCCGTATGGTCCGCGGGAACTGGACGTTCCAGGACGTGTCGTAGCCCTCGGACACCACCTGTACGCGCAGCCGGCCGTTCGTCCGTACACACTCGACGACGATCGCCCCGCCCGGGGCTCGCGCCACGGTGGTCACCGCGTCCACGGCCGTGACCGGAGCGCGGGCCGGCAGGGCCGCGGCGAGCTTGACGTCCCGCGCCACCGGCACCGTCCCCCGCTGTGCCGCGGCGACCGCCGCCTCGCTCGCGTCCAGGCAGACCAGCGAGCCGTCCGTGGTCACCAGGTACAGGCGCTCGTCGCGGTACTGCATCGACAGCGCCGAGCCACCGCCGGTGCCGAGCTTCCACAGGCGGGTCCCGTCCCGGTCGAAGCAGTAGACGGACGACGACGCGTCACCGGCGAAGACGAACCGTCCGCCCGGCGAGGTCGCGCACGAGTAGACCGCGTTGTCGCAGGTGTAGGTGGCCTCGATCGTGCCCGTCTCCTTCGACAGCCGCTGGACCACACGGTGCGCGGTTCCCGCGTACACGGCGTCGTGCTCCTGCCAGCCGAACAGGACGCCGCCGCGTGTGGTCGTGTGCCACAACTCGCCGCCGCCGTCCGGTGCGTAGGCGGTGACGCCCCGCTGGTGACCGTGGTACACGGCCCGGTCGTCGGCACGGACCATCCAGGCGTGTTCGCCCTGGCTGCGTCGGGCCCACTGATGCTCGTCCTCGTGATCGATGACGGTGAGCCGGCCGCCGCGGTCCGAGACGTTCAGTACGCCCTCGTGGATGTCCAGCCAGAAGATGTCCACGTCCGCCGCGACGTCGTACGCCGCGAACGGCACCTTCGAGGACAGGTCGTAGACGCTGCCGTCGTCGCAGCCCGCGTAGATCCAGAAGTCGTCGGCCACCAGGCACTTCACGCCGTCCGGCAGGCTGAAGTGGGCGAGGACGCCGCCTTCGTGGTCCAGGGTGTAGACGTCGCCCGCCTGGTTGCCGACCCAGCAGCGGTCGTCGTCGACATGAATGCCGAACGCCGAGGAGCCGGTGCGGAACCGCCACAGCACGGGGGCCACCGCGCGTGCGGTGGACGGCGCCGAGGCGACCTGACGCCGGGTCACCGCGCGCGGGGCGCGCTGCCCGGCGACGGCCGGGGCATAACCCTTGCGGACCTTCTCCCCGACCTTCTTCGCGGCGGCGGACCGCGCCTTCTCCGGCGTGGCGAACGACGTCGTCTGGGTCTGCCCCGCGCCACCGATCCGCCCGTACCGCACGGTCACCACCGGGCCGTCGACGCCCACTTCGTAGAACTTGTGCGCACCGTCGCTGTCCTGTGAAAGCTCCAGATACGTCGTCGGCACCGCGGACCCGGCAGCCATGGCAGACCCCTCCCCAGGACGGACCCACGGCCTGTCCCGCCGGTCCCACTTCCCGAACCGTAGAGGGCACCACTGACATGAGTGCCGGGGAACCGGCGGGGTGGCTCACGGGCGCGCGCACGCCGGGATGTCCGGCATCGCCCGATGGGCGACCCCGCCGTCCCGCGGGACACTCAGTCGAGACAGAACTCGTTGCCCTCGATGTCCTGCATCACGATGCACGACTCGTTGTCCCCATCGGCCAGCAGTACCCGCACACGTGCCGCGCCGAGCTGGACCAGTCGTACGCATTCGGCCTCGAGCGTGGCCAGGCGCTCCTCGCCCACCAGCCCGGTGCCGGCCCTCACGTCGAGATGCACCCGGTTCTTGACGACCTTGCCCTCGGGCACGCGCTGAAAGTACAGGCGCGGGCCCACACCTGAGGGATCACTGCAGGCGAACCACGAGTCTCGGTCCTCGGGAGACTGGGAGCGGTTGAAGTCGTCCCACGTGGCGAATTCCTCCGGCGGCGGTGGTGCGACGTATCCCAGCACCTCGCACCAGAAGCGGGCGAGACGCTCGGGTTCCGCGCAGTCGAAGGTGACTTGGACCTGCCTGATCGTTGACATCGGCGCACCCTACCAAGGCGGCTACGACGCCCATGTCCCGGCGGGGATCGGCGGGTTGCCGGGAGAACGGCCCCCGCCGGCCCCCGGTCAGGCGAAGAGGCGGCTGGGGTGGGAGGCGCGTCGGGCCGTGGCCAGGAGGCCACGGATCCGGGGGCCGGCCTGGTCGATGTCGTCGACAGGCGTGGCGAACGGCAGCCGGACGTCGCGGTGCGTGGTGGGGTACTCCAGGCGCAGGGTCACGCCGTAACGGTCCACGGCCAGGGGAACCGCACGGATCACGCCCCGCACCGGCTGTGGCCGCACGAGCCGCAGGAGCAGCGGGACGAGTTCCTCGTGGCTGTCCACGAGGTGAGTCAGCATGCCCGCCTCGCTCGTGGCCATCGGGTCAGGGCCGACGGCCTGGAGTTCGTCCAACGTGACGAACCGTCGGCCCCCGCCGTCCTCGATGACCGCCTGCCCGAACTCCATGCAGGCACTTCGGGACGACTCGTCGCCGTAGGGAGCCGCGAGCAGCCCGGTGAGGGTGACACGGGCACGCAACCGGTCGCGTACGGCCGTGGGCGCGATGTCGGTGAACTCGAGCCGGACCGGGACGCGCGCGCCGGGCTCGGCGGGACCGCCTTCCGCCGGAGCGTGGAGGTGGAGGCGGCCCAACGCGCCGGCGCCGTCGAGACGGTTCACCTCGGTGTGGCTCCCGTCGCTCACCACGGTCATGGACTGGGCCGCGTACAGGATCGACTGCACACGTTCGGCGGGGGTCGGCCGCGTGACGCGGGCGCTGTGGAAACGCATGCGAGTTCTCCAAGGTGACTGAAGAGGCTGAAGAGGTCCGAGTCAGTTACTTAGGTAAGGCAACCTAATTCACCGCAACGCGAAGGGGGACATCCGCGCACACCCTCGACTCCGGAGCCCCTGCCACCCAGCCTCCAAGGGGCCTATCCACGCATCACCGGAGGATGCGTGCCCCCGGCGACCTCGAACCCGCCCGGCCGGATCTCCTCATGACACTCACCGCAGGTGGTCACCGGATGCAGCACCGCTCCGCAGGTGTGCCGGAAAACGGCCTTGGGTTCGGCATGACCCGTGTGCCGCTCCCCCCATTCCTTGAGCGTGAGGATCACGGGAATCAGGTCCGCGCCCGCTTCCGTCAGGTGGTACTCGTGGCGCACGGGGCGCTCCGAGTACTGGCGCCGCACGATGACTCCGGCCTCCTCCAGCCTGCGCAGCCGGCCGGTCAGCAGGGTCCGCGGCGCGCCGGTGAGTCGGGCCAGGTCGGAGAAGCGGTGGAAACCGTAGAGCAGTTCGCGCAGCACCGGCAGCGAGTAACGGTCGCCGAGCACCTCCAGCGCGTCGCTCATCGAACATTCCCGGGGACTTGGTATCGATTCTGGACTCACGTTGCTACAGTACACCTGACTGAGTCCAGAAAATGTACTGACTAGGAACAGGTGCGCATCATGGGTGTCGTCGAAACCCTTACCGACCGTAACGCCGAGTTCGCGAAGAACGGCTTCACCGAGGGCCTGCGGATGATGCCCGCCCTCAAGACCATCGTCATCGGCTGTGTGGACCCGCGTGTGGACCCCGCGGCCGTCCTCGGCGCGGAGCAGGGGGAGATCGCCGCCATCCGCAACGTGGGCGGCCGGGTCACCCCGCGCACACTGATGGAGCTGGTCATGCTCCGCAAGGTGACCCAGGCCGCCGGGGCGGACCTCGGCCCCGGCTGGGAGCTCGTCGTGCTGCACCACACCCAGTGCGGGATCGGCCTGCTGGCGGACCAGCCGGAGCTGCTCGCCGACTACTTCGGGACCGACGCGGCCGGCCTGCCCGCCCAGGCGGTCGGCGACGCGCGCGCGGCCGTCGCCCACGACGTCGCCGCCCTGCGAGCGGAGTCCCGGCTCGAAGGCGTACGGGTCTCCGGCCTTGTCTACGACGTGGAGACCGGCCGCGTCGAGACCGTCGTCGAGCCGTAGTCCGGGCGGAACGCCGGACCGCGGCCGCCCGCTCGACATCACAGGGGCGGGCAGGCGCCGGCGCCACCGCTCACCCCTCTTTGCACGCCACATGCCGACAGGAGCTGTCATGACCGACACGGACGAACTGGTCCGGCGCAACGGGGACTTCGTCGCGGCGGAGTTCCGCACGCGACCGGGTCTCACCATCAACCCCACGGGCAACATGATGGTCGTCGGCTGCGTCGACCCCCGGGTGGATCCCACGCGGATTCTCGGACTCGGACTGGGCGAAGCGGCGGTGATCCGCAACGTGGGCGGCCGTATCACCCCCGCGACCCTGCGCACCATGAACATGCTCGGCAAGGTCGGCGCGGCGAACCCGGACGGCAAGGTGAGCGGCGACTGGAACCTCGTCCTGCTGCATCACACCGACTGCGGCATGACCGACCTGGCCTCCTTTCCCGAACTCCTCGCCGAGTACTTCGAGATCCCGGAGAGCGAACTCGCCGCCAAGTCGGTGAGCGACCCGTACGGTTCGGTCCGGGTGGACACCGACCTCATCCGGCAGGAGATCCGCAGGCCCGACTTCCTGGTGTCCGGGCTCGTCTACGACGTCTCCACCGGAACCGTCGAGATCGCCGTCCCGCCCACACCGGTCCCGGCCGACCGACTGCCGGACTGATGGACCGCCCGGTTGGCTGCTTGGCCCGACCAGCAATCCGGGAGTCGGCTGGTTCGGTCGGCTGGTCGGTTCGGCCGGTCGGTCGGTTCGGCCGGTTCGGCCGGTTCGGCCGGTTCGGCCGGCTGACGCACTGACTGTCCGGTCAACCGAATTACCTGAGACTGTGTCTGACGCCTGGTCAGCCTTCGCTCCGCGCGCGGTGCGAAAAAACCGTACGCCGCGGAACCCACGATCGGACAGCCATGTGCGATTCCACTCACGCCTCCGTGCCCGATGCCGCGCGCACCGCCCCGCGTCCCGCGCCCGGCACCGCGACCGACCCGATCGCCCTCGCTCCCGTCGACGAGATCAGGATCACGGTCCTGATGGACAACACCTACGACGCGCTGCTGGTCGGTGACAGCCGGACGGGCAGAGCCGGTTTCGGGCCCGCGACCGTTCCCGCCGGACAGTTCGTGTCCGGCCGGACGTCCGTCGGTCTGCTGGCCGAGCACGGCTTCTCCGCCCTGGTGACCGTTCGGCGCGCGGAACGTGACACGACCCTGCTGTTCGACGCGGGTCTCTCACCCGACGGGATGGTGGACAACGCGAGGCGCCTCGGCGTCGATCTGACCGCTCTGCAGGGCGTCGTCCTGAGCCACGGCCACTTCGACCACGCCGGTGGCCTGAGCGGTCTGGCGGCCGAGCTGGGCAGCGGCCGGATGCCGATGGTCGTGCACCCCGCCGTGTGGACCCCGCGCCGTGTCATGACGCCGCAGAACGTCTTCGAGATGCCCACCCTCAGCAAGACGGCCCTCGACGCCGAGGGGTTCGAGGTCATCGAGCGGCGCCACCCCTCCCTGCTCGTCGACGGGAGCGTGCTGATCACCGGTGAGGTCGACCGCACCACCGGTTTCGAGCACGGCATGCCCGTCTCCCACCAGGCGTGGCGGGACGAGCACTGGCGTCACGACCCCCTCGTCATCGACGACCAGGCGCTGGTGGTGCACCTCAGGGGACAGGGACTGGTCGTGCTCACCGGGTGCGGACACGCCGGTGCCGTCAACATCGTGCGCCACGCGCGACGGCTCACCGGCGTCGCCACGGTGCACGCCCTGCTCGGCGGTCTTCACCTGAGCGGGCCCGCCTTCGAACCCGTCATCGGCCCCACGGTCGCCGCGCTCACCGCGCTGGCCCCGAAGCTGCTGGCTCCAGGGCACTGCACCGGCTGGCGCGCGCAGCACACCCTCGCCGCGGCCCTGCCGGCGGCGTGGGTTCCCAGCAGCAGCGGCACCACGCACCATCTCGTCGCCGCCTGACGCCGTCGCACGTCACCCCGACACCGTCACACCGCGCCTCGACGCCCCTTGGCGCAAGCGCGCCTGTGGCCCGGGGAAGCCCTCACTTCCCCTCACCGGCCGGACGATTCCTCCCCGGCGGACGATCCCTCCTCGCGCGCCACCCGCGCCCACTCCTCGGCGGACAACGCGAGGAGCCGGCGTACGGACCCGGCGTCGGGCAGCGAGCCGTGGTCGCCCGTCACCCCGAGGGCGGAGACGGCCGTGATGTGGCCGAGGCGCAGGGCGCGCGCCAGGGTCTCCCCGCGGAGCAGACCGGCCAGGAATCCCGCGGCGAAGGCGTCACCCGCGCCGACGGGTTCGACCACCCGCGTGCGCAGCGCCGGCACCACGACGACGTCTCCTTCCAGGACCGCGGCGGTGGCGGATTCGGCGCCGTCCTTGACGACGACGATCCGCGGACGCGGCAGCAACTCCCGTACGCCGTCGGCCGTGAGGTCGGCGCCCCACAGGTTCTGGGCCTCGTCCAGACCGACGAAGACGACGTCCGCACGGTCGGCCAGGTCCCGCAGGACGGTGGCCGCCGTGTCGTCGCGCCACAGGGCGGGGCGGTGGTTGACGTCGAAGCTGACGGCGTACGGCCGTTCGGCGGGCGCGGTGCCCAGCGCGCGGCTCACCAGTTCCCGGCAGGACGGGGACAGCGCCGGGGTGATCCCGCTGACGTGCAGGAGGGACGCTGCGCGTACGGGTGGGGTGTCCAGCAGACCGGGGCCGAGGGCGGAGGCCGCTGACCCGGAACGGTAGTAGTGGACGCGGGTTCCGTCCGGGTGAGGGGACTTGAGGAGCAGACCGGTGGGGCGGTCGGGGTCGGTGCGGACATGCGTGACGTCGACGCCCGCGGCGGCGACGCAGGCCCGGACGCGCCGGCCGGGCGCGTCGTCGCCCAGGGCGGAGAGCCAGGCCACCGGTATGCCGTGGTCGGCCAGGTACATCGCGACGTTGGACTCGGCTCCCGCCACCGTCAGGCGCAGGTGCTCGGCGTCCTCCAGCGGACCGACCGGGTCCGGAGCCAGGGCCGCCATGGTCTCCCCGACGCACACGACGGGGCCGGGGGCGGGACGCCACGGCGCGGTCACGCGGGTCCCCCGGCCGGCAACACCGGCGGGAGCGCGGCGTCGTGGAGGCGGAACGCGGGCGTCGGCGGGCCGGGCACGTCCACACGGACGGAGAAGACCGCGCCGTCCTCGGGACGCGGATCGGTGAGCCCGACCCGGGCGGTGGTGACGTGCAGGACGTCGTGCTCCAGGCACACCCCGGCGGGTTGGCTCGCGGGCAGTCGCAGGACGCGGTCGGGCGTGCCGTCCGCGAGGTGACGGCGCACGGTACCGGTCCCCCACACGGCAACCCACAGGGCTCCCTCGGCGTCGACGGTCATGCCGTCGGGGCTGCCGTCGTCCACCGTGGCGAAGACCTCGGCCGTCCCGAGGACGCCGGTGTCCGGGTCGACCGGGTGGCGCCGGATCACTCCCCTGGCGCTGTCCGCGAGGTACATGACCGTGCCGTCGGCGGTGAAGGCGGGGCCGTTCGCGATGGTGATGCCCTCCAGGACCCGGACCACGGTGCCGTCGTGGTCGACCCGGTAGAGCGAACCGGCGTTCTCGTCGGCGTCGTAGCCCATGCTGCCCGCCCAGAAGCGGCCGGAGGGGTCGGCGACCGCGTCGTTCATGCGCGTGCGGACCGCCGCGCCGTCCTCGGGCCGGGCCAGCCAGGTGGTCGCGCCGCCGGGCGCCAGCAGGCAGACGCCGGTGTCCGCGGCGGCGATCCAGGTGCCGGGGTGCCCGGCCACCGGGGCCACCGCGCCTACGGGGAACGGGAGTCGGGCCAGAGGCTCCAGGGGGCCGGCCGGGTCCTTCGGCGCCCTGAGGAGGCGACCGGCGAGGAGGTCGACGAGGACGACCTCCTCGCCCGTCCAGCGGATGCCCTCGCCGAGTTCCAGGCGGTCGGGGCGGGTGACGAGCGCGGGGGTGTTCATCGTCCGGCCTCCTCCGCCACGACGCGGAAGGCGCGGGCCCGGTCGCGGAGCGCGGCGAGGCTGCCTCCGTCCGCGGCGTCGCCGACCAGGGGCGAGCCGACACCGACGGCCGTGGCCCCGGCGGTGAGACAGGCGTGGGCGGCGGCCTCGTCGATCCCGCCGACGGGGACGAACGGCGCGTCGGGGAAGGGGCCGCGCAGTGCCCTGAGGTAGTCGGCGCCGCCGAAGGGCGCGGCGGGGAAGAGTTTCAGGGCCTCGGCGCCGAGCGCGCGGGCGGCGATGACGTCGGTGGGGGTCAGCACCCCGGCGAGGACCGGCAGGCCCAGGTCCCGGGCCGCGCCGACGCCGTCGCCGAGTCCGGGTGTCACCACGAAGCCGGCTCCCGCACGGTGTGCGGCGCGGGCGTCGTCGGCGGTCAGGACCGTCCCGGCGCCCAGGAGCGCGTCGGGCCCGAGCGCGTGCCGGGCCCGCTCGATGACGGTGAGGGCGTCCGCTCCGCTCAGGGACACCTCTATGAGGCCGACGCCCTCCTCGGCGAGGGCCAGTACCGTGCGCAGCGCGGCGTCCGCGTCGCCTCCGCGGACGATGGCGAGCAGTCGACGGGCGGCCAGGGCGGCTTGCAGATCCACGGCAGGGAACTCTCCTTCTGGACAGCGGTGTTCAGGGGCAGCGGCAGACGGTGCTGAGGGTGAGGCGCCAGCGCACCTCGCCGGAGCCGGGGACGCGGGCGGCGTCGTCGGGTCCTGCCTCGGCGAGGTCGAAGACACGGCCGAGCATCGGTTCGACGCCGATGCTGCGGTAGGGGGCGTGCTGGGGGAAGCCGCCGAGGTTGCGCCACAGGGCGACCGACACCGGCTGCTCCTCGGCGTGCAGGGCCAGGCCGAGGCGGTCGGGGCCGTCGTGGACGCAGGCCCGCCGGGCGTCGACGACGGCCCCGACGGCGGTGCCGTCGTCGGGGCCGAGCCGGTGCAGGGGGACTCCGCACGGGGACGGCCACGCGCCGGTGATCCAGGGTGCGCCGGCCGGCCAGGGGCAGTCGACGAGCGCGGCGGCCTCCGGGAACAACCGGGTGGGCGCCCCTTCCGGCAGGTGGAGGGTGGCGGCGGCCGACAGGTCGAGCAGGGCGTGCGCGGCCCAGACGAAGCGGAATCCCGGCTCGGCGGTGAGGACGTAGTCGGCCTCGGCCCCGTCGGCCGTGGCCCGGATCGTACGGCGGAGGGTGAAGTCCGCACCGCGTACGGCCTCGACGGCACCCTCCCGGGTCCAGGGCCGGGACCAGACGTCTCCGTGGTCCGGGGTCCCGCGGACGGTGGGGACACATTCCTCCAGGCCGCCCGCGTCGACGAACGCCGATCCGGGAACGGTCTGTTGGCGCGCGGGGTCGGGGCGGTGCCAGAGCCACTCGCGGCCGGGGGTCGCGAGGGAGGTCCAACGGCCGCCGTGGAGCGGGTCGGTGACGATGTCCAGCGGCATGCTCACCACTCCGCGAAGGAGCCGTCGGGGTGCCGCCACACGGGGTTGCGCCAGGCGTGCCCGGCACGGTCGGCGGCGCGTACGGCGGCCTCGTCGACGCTGACGCCGAGGCCCGGCGCGGTGCCGCGTGACGCGTGCCCGTCGACGAACCGGAAGGGCTCGGGGTCGACGACGTAGGAGAGCAGGTCGGCGTCCTTGTTGTAGTGGATGCCCCTGCTCTGTTCCTGGATGAGGAAGTTCGGTGTGGCGAACGCGACTTGGAGGCTGGCGGCGAGGGCGATCGGGCCGAGGGGGCAGTGCGGGGCGAGGTGGGCGCCGTAGGTCTCGGCGAGGGAGGCGATGCGGTGGACCTCGGAGATGCCTCCGGCGTGGGAGAGGTCGGGCTGGGCGACGGCGATGCCGGCGGTGAGCGGCGCGAGGAACTCGGCGCGGGAGTAGAGGCGTTCGCCGGTGGCCAGCGGTACCGGGCTGGCGCCGACGAGCCCGGCGAGCAGGTGGTTCTGCTCGGGGAGGACCGGTTCCTCGACGAACAGGGGGTGCAGGGGGGCGAGTTCGTTCAGGACGCGGCGGGCGTTGGCGGCGGTGAAGCGGCCGTGGAAGTCGACGGCGACGTCCCGGTCGGGTCCGAGGACGTCGCGGGCCGCGGCCACGCGGGCGACGACCGCCGCGGTCTCGGCCATGGTGGCGGCCGGCCCGACCCGTCCGGCGCCGTTCATCTTCACGGCGGTGAATCCGGCCTCCACCTGCTCGCCGATCTGGTCGGTGAGTTCGGCGGGTTCGTCGCCGCCGACCCAGGCGTAGACCCGGACCCGGTCGCGCACGGGGCCGCCGAGCAGGGCGTGCACGGGGGCGCCGTAGGTCTTGCCCGCGATGTCCCACAGTGCCTGGTCGAGTCCGGCGACGGCGCTGGACAGGACCGGGCCGCCCCGGTAGAAGCCGCCCTTGGTGAGGACCTGCCAGTGGTCCTGGATACGGAGCGGGTCCTGGCCGAGGAGGTATTCGGCGAGGACGTCGACGGCGGTCCTCACCAGTTCGGCGCGGCCCTCGACGACGGGTTCGCCCCAGCCGGTCACGCCCTCGTCGGTCTCCACGCGGCAGAACAGCCAGCGCGGCGGTACGAGGAAGGTTTCGACGCGTGTGATCTTCACCGGCCACCGGTGCCTTTCGGGTCTTCGGGTTCGCCGATCCGGTCCAGGTCGCGGCCGGCCTGGTCGAGCAGGGCGCGCATGGCCGCCTCGGCGGCCCGCGGGTCCCGGTCGCGTACGGCGTCCAGGACGGCGCGGTGGGCGGGTACGGGGTCCTCGCTGTGCGGGGCGCTGTGCACGATGCTGTCGCGGTGGGCGAGGCCCGACTCGATCACCACCTCCATGCGTTCCAGGAGTTCGTTGTGGGTCGCGGCGAGCAGGGCGCGGTGGAAGGCGAGGTCGGACTCGACGGCGTGGGCGGCGCCGGTGCCGTCCTCCCCCATCGCCGTCAGGGCGTCCTCCAGGGCGGCGAGGTCGGCGTCGGTACGGCGCTCGGCGGCCAGCCGGACCGCGGCCGGTTCGACGATGGCGCGTACCTCGGCGAGGTTGCGCAGCAGGCCGAGGTCGGCCTCGGCGGAGCCGGCGCCCTGGATCTGCCAGCGCAGCACGTCGGCGTCGAGGAGGTTCCAGTCGGAGCGGGAGCGCACGAACGTGCCGCGTTTCTGGCGGGCGTCGACCATGCCTTTCGCGGCGAGGACCTTGAGGGACTCGCGCAGCGCGGTGAGGCTGACGTCCAGCTCACGCTGCAGCGCCACGAGGTCGAGCGTGGCCCCCTCGGGGATCTCGCCCCCGAGGATGCGGCGGGCGAGGAACTCCACGGTCTGACCGTGCACGCCGCGGCGGGCGTAAGGCGTCATGTCGTACAGCCTTTCGGTGGTCGGGGCTCGGTCATGCGGAGGCCTTCAGGACGCTCCAGCCGCCGTCGACGAGCAGGTGCGACCCGGTGATGTACGAGGCCTCGTCGGAGCCGAGGAACGCGATGGCCGCGGCCACTTCCGCGGGGGTGCCGAAGCGGCGGGCCGCCGTCTCGGCGACGCTGCGTTCACGCTCCTCGGGCGGCACGCGGTCCCAGGCGGCCGTGAGGATCGGTCCCGGCAGGACGGCGTTGACCCGGACCTCGGGCCCGTACTCGACGGCGAGTTGTCCGCACAGGGAGAGCAGAGCGCCCTTGGACGCGGCGTAGGCGGGATGTCCGGGGATGCCCTTGTGGGCGTGGACGGACGAGGTGAGGACGACCGCGCCGCCGCGGTCGCGCAGGTCGGGCAGGACGGCGCGGACCCCGAGGAAGCCGGCGGTGAGGTTGACGTCGAGCTGGCGGCGCCAGGAGGCGAGGGAGAGTTCGTGCGCGGGCCGGACGTCGACGGTGTAGGCGTTGCTGACCAGGAGGTCGACCGGTCCGAAGGAGTGGGCGGCGTCGACGACGCGGCGCCAGTCGTCCTCGTCGGCGACGTCCGTGCGTACGAAGCGGGCCCGGCCGCCCTCTTCGGTGATCCGTTCCGCCTCGGCGCGGCCCCGCTCCTCGTCGATGTCGGCGAGCACGACGGCGGCTCCCTCCTGGGCGAGGCGGGCGGCGGTGGCGGCTCCGATGCCGGAGGCGGCCCCGGTGACCACGGCCGTGCGGCCGGTGAAGCGGGCACCGCCGCCTCGTGCGGGCTGGTCCATCGTGGGTTACGGCTCCTTCGGGATCGGGCACGGGATGCGTGCCCATGGGGCGGGGTGGGTCGAACCTACGCCGGTCGCCGGGCCGGATGGCGGCTCAGCACGACCAGTTCGGCGTCGTGATCGGCGGACCAGGCGAACGGCAGCCCGTAGTGCAGGAGGTGCGCGCCGCCGTAGGTCGTGCCGGAGACCTCGTCGCGGTAGCGGGCGTCCGGATCGAGGCCGCGCGGGCGCAGTCGGGCGGGGCGGCCCGGTACCAGGGGGGCGCCGTCCAGGCGTCCGGTGTTCAGGGCGGCGACGACGGTCCGGCCGTCCGCGCCGTCGTACTGGACTCCGCAGGTGGCGTCGTCCGGGCTGCCGAGGAGGCGGGCCTCGCCGTGGTGGATCACGTCGCGTACGTCCTTGTAGCGGGCGATCCACCCGGCGGCCTCGGTGCGTTGCCGCGGGGACCAGGTGCGCAGGTCGGCGCCGATGCCGAGGACGCCGCACATCGCGGTGACGAAGCGGAAGGCGAGGCTGCGCGGGCGGGGGTCGAAGATTCCGGGGGCGTCGGTGACCCAGGAGCTCATCACGTGCGGGGCGTGGGCGTGCAGGAAGCCGTACTGGATGGCGAGCCGGTCCAGGGGCGCGGTGTTGTCGCTGGGCCAGACGACGTCGGTGCGGGCGAGGGTGGTGTGGTCGACGCGGCCGCCGCCGCCCGCGCAGCCCTCGACCGTCACATGGGGGTGGGCGGTGCGCAGGTGGTCGAGGACGCGCAGGTATCCGTGGACGTGTGCGGCGTCGAGGTCGAGGCGTTCGGCGGGGACGGGGCCGGGCCGGCCGCGTTCGGTGGGCGGCCGGTTCATGTCCCACTTGAGGTAGTCGATCCGGTGCTCGGTGAGCAGTCGGTCCAGGGTGGCGAGGACGAAGTCCTGCACGTCCTCGCGGCCGAGGTCCAACAGCAGTTGGTTGCGCACCAGTCGGGAGGGACGGCCGTCGATCCGGTAGGCCCAGTCCGGGTGTTCGGCCAGCAGCCTGCTGCCGGGGCTGACCGCCTCGGGTTCGATCCACAGGCCGAAGTCCATGCCGAGCGCGCGGACGTCCTCGACGAACCGGTCGAAGCCGTCCGGGAAGGCGGCCGGATCGGGGTACCAGTCGCCGAGGCCCGCGGTGTCGTCCGCGCGGCCGGTGAACCAGCCGTCGTCCACGACGAACAGCTCCACGCCCATGTCGGCCGCGGACTTGGCGAGTTCGAGCTGTCCGGCCGCGTCGACATCGAAGCCGGTCGCCTCCCAGGAGTTGTAGAGGACCTTGCGGGGACGGTGCAGCCGCTCTCCGGTGAGGTGGCGCTCGTAGCGGTGCCAGACGCGGGAGAGGCCGTCGAGTCCGTCCGCGCTGAACGCGCAGGCGAGGCGGGGCGTGGTGAGTGTGGCGCCGGGGGCGAGGAGGACGGCGCCCTCGTGCGGTACGCGTCCGGCGCGGATCCGGACGGCGCCGCCGGGTTCGGCCTCCGCGGTGATGTGCCAGTTGCCGGCCCATTCCAGGGCGAGGCCGTAGGCGGGCGCGTCGTCCGCGGCGAGGTCCTGGACGGCGAGCCAGGGCGCGTAGGCGTGTCCGGGGGTGCCCTGGGTGCTGCCCATGGTGAAGGTGCCCCGGGTGAGGGCGAGTCGGGTGTGCTGGAACTCCTGCGACCACTGTCCGGTGAGGTACGTGAGCCGGGCGCCGGAGGTGACCGGTACGTTGACGGCGCCGGAGTCGAAACGCTCCAGGCGCAGCTCCTCCGTGCCGGTGCAGGTGAGTTCGGTCCAGCGGTGCAGGACGTCGGTGCCCGGTACGACGGCGTAGCAGAGGGTGGTGCGCAGGCCGATGAGGTCGTCGGTGAAGGTGAGCCGGAGCGTGCCGGGGCCCTCCTGTGCTCCGGTGAACTCCCACCGGACGCCGCGTTCCCGTCCGGGGCGGCCGGCGATCAGGTCGGCACCGGTGAACGGCCGCTGCCCGTGCGGCAGGTACTCGGCGGGGGCCGCGTCGGCGGGGGTGATGAAGTGGGTGCGGTGCGACCAGTCGAGGGCCGAGGGTCCGTCCTCGGCCCCGTGCGGGCCCCACGCGTCCAGTTCGGCCCAGGGGCCGTCCGGCGAGAGCCGCACGGTGTAGCTGGTGTTCTCGGTGCGCAGGGTCCAGCGGTCGTACGGCGTCACTTCACTGCTCCGAGGTTGAGTCCGGCCACGAAGTGGCGCTGGAAACGGAGGAACACGGCCACCGTCGGGGCGGCGGCGATGACGGAGCCGGCCGCGATCACGTTCCACATGGACACGTACTGTCCCTGAAGTCCGATGAGGGCCGCGGTGATGGGCATCTTGGTGTCGGTGCGCAGGACGGTGATCGCCCACAGCAGGTCGTTGAAGATCCAGGTGAAGGACAGGGCGCTGAGCGCGGCGAGGGCGGGCCGGGTGAGGGGCAGGATGATCCGCCAGAAGATCTGCCAGGGCCCGGCGCCGTCGACGACCGCCGCCTGCTGGATCTCGACGGGGATGGACCGCATGAAGCCGTGCAGCACGAAGACGTAAAAGCCGACGCCGAAGCCGATCTGCACGCCGATCAGCGCGGGCAGGGTGTCGTACACGCCCATGAGTTCGCTGAGTTTGGAGACCGGGATCAGCAGGATCTGCGGGGGCAGCAGGTTGCCGCCGAGCATGAGCAGGAGCAGCGTGCGGCGCAGGGGCATCTCGTAGCGGCTGAGCCCGAACGCGGCCATCGCGGCCAGTGCGAGGGTCACCAGGACGCAGGGGACCGTCACGAGCAGGCTGTTGACGAGGGCGCGCTGCTGGCCGCCGTCGACCCAGGCCTGCCGGAAGTTGCCGAGGGTGAAGGACCGGGGCCAACTGCCCAGCCCGTGCGCGGCGATGTCGTCGAAGGACCGCAGGCTGGTGACGAGTACCAGGGCGATCGGCAGCAGCCACAACAGGGACAGGGCGCCGGCGCCGGCGTGGAATCCGGCCGTGGACAGGCGGCGTCGGCGCAGGGCGGCGGCGGAGGTCTGCCGAGTCGTCATCAGTCCGCCTCCCGGAAGGCGCGTACGAGGTAGGAGGCGATGACCCCGAAGGCCAGCAGGAAGATGACGACGGCCAGGGCCGAGCCGTAGCCGAGCCGCAGGGACTGGAAGGCGGTGGAGTACATGTAGGTGCTCAGGAGTTCCGAGGAGTGGTAGGGGCCGCCGCGGGTGAGGGACCACACCACGTCGAAGGAGCGCAGCGAGTCGATGACGATGACGGACAGGACGACCGCGTTGACACCGCGCAGCTGGGGCAGCGTCACATGGCGGAACGACTGCCAGCGTCCGGCGCCGTCGACCTTGGCGGCTTCGTACAGGGCGGGGTCGATGCCCTTGAGGCCGGCCAGGTACAGCACCATGACGTAGCCGATCTGGCGCCACAGGGCGGGCACGATGACGGCGTACAGGGCGGTGTCCTGGTCGGCGAGCCAGGCGTGTCGCAGGCTGCCGAGGCCGACCGCCTGGAGGAGTTGGTTGAGGACGCCGTCGGGCTGGTAGATCGCCTGCCAGACGAGGGCGGTGGCGACCAGGGAGAACACCACCGGCAGGAACAGGGCCGCGCGGTAGAAGCCGACGCCGCGGCGTTCCTGCTGGAGCAGCAGGGCGGTGGCGAGGCCGAGCAGCGCGGACAGTCCGCCGAACAGGACCAGCCACAGCACGGTGTCGAGGGCGGCGGTGCGGAAG
This sequence comes from Streptomyces fagopyri, assembly GCF_009498275.1. Lineage (NCBI taxonomy): Bacteria > Bacillati > Actinomycetota > Actinomycetes > Kitasatosporales > Streptomycetaceae > Streptomyces > Streptomyces fagopyri. The sequence continues at coordinate 1,581,187 of NZ_CP045643.1, forward strand.
ATGTCGTCGTGCAGCATCTCCCGGAAGTTGGCGAGGCCGACGAAGCGTGGGGCGGAGACCCCGTCCCAGCTGGTGAGCGCCAGGTAGAAGCCCTGGAGCGCCGGCCAGAAGACCCAGACGGCCTCGGCGAGCAGCGGGACGAGGACGAACGCCAGGACCAGCGGAGGGGTGCGTCGCGGGCCCCCGGCCCTTCGGCCGCGGGGCGGCGTCGGGACCGGGGTCGTCTTGCGGGCGGCCGTGGTGAGGACGGCCACGTCACGCTCCCCAGATCTTCTGGGCGTCGCGCTGCCAGTCCGTCAGGATGCTGTTGATCTCCTTGGGCTTGGCGATGAACTTGGTCAGGGCGGCGTCCGCGGTGGGCTGGAGGGCGTCGCTGGAGTCTCGGTTGAAGAACTGGGTGATCTCGGCGGCCTCCGCGACGTGCTTGCGGCCCTTGACCACCAGCGGGGTGCCGGTGTCCTTGGCGTCGGGGTGGCACGGAAGCGCGGTGCCCGAGGAGCCCTTGAGGTAGATCTCCTGGGCCTCGGCGCCGGCCAGGAACCGCAGCAGGTCGAAGACCTGGTCGCGGTGGCCGGAGCGTGCGCTGGCGAAGTATCCGTCGGTGGGCGCCTCTTCGGCGAGCGGGACCTTGGGGTCGATGACGGGGAAGCGGAAGAAGTCGATGTCGTCCAGGGCGTCCTTCGGTGCCGCGTCGGCGAAGAACGTGCCGATCAGCATCATTGCCGAACGGCCGTTGAGCAGGGCGGTGGTGGCGTCCTGGAAGGCGACGGCGGTGCCGCTGGGGTCGAAGAACGGAAGGACCTCCTTCCAGCGGTCGAAGACCTTGTGGACCTCGGGGTCGTCGAAGCGGTGCTTGCCGGCGAGGAGTTCGCGGTGGTACTGGGCGCCGTTGATACGGATGTCGAGGTAGTCGAACCAGGCGGAGGCGACCCAGGCGGTGTTGCCGCCCGCGCCGAGACCGATCGGTGCGACGCCCTTGGACTTGAGCTTGTCGCACAGGTCGAGGAAGCCGTCCCAGTCGGTGGGCGGAGTCACGCCCCACTTCGCGAAGTTGGACTTGCGGTAGAACATGCCCCACCAGTAGTAGGTGGTCGGCACGAAGACCTTCTTGCCGCTGCTTGAGGTGCACAGCGTGTGCAGGGCCTTGGAGTAGCGCTGCAGGTCGGGCGAGGTCCAGACCTCGTCGAGTCCGAGCAGGAGGTTCTTGCGGGCGTAGGCGTCCGCGACCGAGCCGGGGTACCAGGTGTAGACGTCCGGCGGGTTGGCGGAGGTGAGGTACGTCGGCAGCTGGGTCCGGAACGTCTCGGCGGCGACCGTGTTGAGGTCGACGGCGCCCTTCTTCTTGTAGGCGGCGACCAGGTCCTGCATCGCGGCCTTGGCCTGCGGCGCGGAGAGGTTCGACTGCAGGGAGACCGGGCCCTTGGAGGAGGTCTTGGACGAGGACGAGGTGGAGGTCACGCAACCGCTGAGCAATGCCGCGGTTCCGGCCGCGCCGGCTCCGGCGATGAAGCGTCGGCGGCTGGTCTGTGAGTGGGTCATGGAAGGCTCCTGCCAGGTCAGGACGGTTGGATGATCTACTTGAACGCGGTGCGGTGCACGGTGCCGTCGACTCCGCGGTAGACCGCGTCGACCGATCCGTTCGCACCGGCGGCGGCTCCGAGCGCTCCGTCGAACGCGGCGCTGGGGAACTCCTGCCGCTTCGACCAGCCCTGCCAGGAGCCCGCCTCGTACCGCTGCTGCCAGAGGGTGTAGTCACCGGCCCGCGCGTACAGGAGCACCTGGTCGCCGACGGTGACGAGGGTGGGGCTGCCGCTGACCGTGCCGCCGAGCGCGCTCCACTGCGACCACTGGCCCGAGGTGTCCCGGGAGAGGGTCCAGATGTCGTCCGACGCGGTCCGTACGGCGACGTGCACCCGGCCGGTGGAGTCGACCGCCGCGGACGGCCTGCCGTACGTCACCCGGTCGTCGGGGGTGCCGAGCGAGGTCCAGCCGGTGGACGGGCCCCGCTGCACGATCCGGCCTTCGCCGTCACGGGCGACGAGCGTCCAGTGCCCGGGATCGGTGAACGCCACCGACGGCGCGTCCACGAGTCGTCCGCCCAGGCCCTGCCAGTCGCCCCAGTGGCCGCCCGCGTAGACGCGCCGGTAGGCACGGGAGTCGGCGCCGCGCACGAAGACGTCGATACGGCCGTCGGCGGAGGCGTGCACCGCGGGCTGGCCGAGGATGCCGCCCTTCACCGGTCCGCCGAGGTCCCGGGTGCGCGGCGTGCCGCTTCCGGTGTCCGTGTGCTGGACCAGCGTGCCGTGGGGCCCGCGCAGGAAGGTGTGCACGGTGTCGCCGGAGCGCGCGACCGCGGGGTCGGAGGTGGTCCGCTCCCCCAGGCCGGTGCCGGGCAGCGCGTCCGCGCCGGTGAGCTTGAGGAACGCGGTTCCGTGGGCGGGCACTTCGACCGTGTACGAGTCGGTGTGGACGCCGCGGTCGGCGCGGGCGCGCAGATCGCGCACGGCGACGGGACCGCCGAGGGCGGTGTCGGCGAAGCGTACGGTGCGCTGGGCCGGCTCGTCGGAGCGGTTGAGCAGGACGACCGCCCGCTGTCCGCGGCCCGAGAGGACCTTGCTGTACACGTCGCCGGTGTCGTCGGAGGCGACCCGCACGCCCTGGACGCCCAGGCGGTCCTGGTCGACACCGATGATCTCCGGGTTGCGGAGGGTGGCCAGCATCGAGGAGTTCAGGGTGCGGGGGTCGGAGCCGAGGACCAGCGGGGAGGCCATCTCGGCCCACATCACGAACTGGCTGGTGGACTCCTCCTCGGTCAGCTCCGGTGTGCCGTCGGACATCGGGCGCATGGGGATGAGGTAGTCGGGGTCGTTCCAGTGACCGGGGCCCTGTGCCTCGGGGTGCCAGGCGTTGGCGTCCATGTTGCGCAGGATGTTGGGCCACTCCCCCGGGGTCGGTGTGCCCCAGGCGATGTCCGTGCCGGTGCGCCAGGAGTCGGCGATGGCCGGGGCGTAGGCGAAGGTGTTGTGGGCGTCCTGCTCGGGGGTGTGCGGCAGGCCCCAGTCGTCGGTGAGCGGGTTGCACAGGTTCAGCAGCATCGGGCGGCCGGACTTCGCGACCGCGTCGCTGAGTTCCTTGTACGCGGGGCCCGGATCGAGCTTCGCGCCGATGCCGCAGAGGAAGTCGACCTTGATGGCGTCGATCTTCCACCCGGCGAACTGCCGTGCGTCGTCGTCGTAGTGGCCTCGGCTGCCCAGGCCGCAGCTCTTCCCGCCGTCGTACGTGCCGGCGTCGGTGTAGATGCCCGCGCGCAGGCCCCGCTGGTGCAGGTACGAGACGAGGGCGGGGATGCCGGAGGGGAATCGCTCGGGGTTGGCGACCAACCGGCCCCGCGCGTCACGCGGATTGTCGGCCTGCCAGCCGCCGTCGAGCCAGACGATGTCGTAACCGCTGTCCCGCAGACCGCTGCTGACCAGCTTGTCGGCGACGGAGCGGACCTCCTTCTCGGTGGGCGCGCCCAGGCCGTAGTAGGTGTTCCAGCCCATGTAGGGGGTCGGGGCGAGTCCACTGTCGTACGAGGCGGACGCGCCGTGGTCCGCACCGTGGTCCTGCGGGGCGGACGCGGAGGTCGAGGCGGAGGCGGTGGGTGCCGTGGTCGCCGCGGCGACCACCATGGCGGCGGTGGCGACACTACGGCGGGTGAGGCGCCGGAGTCCGGGCCTCGGTGCGGGTGCTTGCGAAGTCACGTGCCACTCCCGTGGGTTGGGAAGCAGTAGGGGCGTGACGCGGGCCGCACCGGACCGTGGGCCCCGGCGTCACGGCGACGACTTTGGCGTGAGGCCGAAACCTTGTCAATATTAATTCCTAATTTAATAGAAACCGTGATCGTCATCTGCCCGAAACCTTGACAGGGCGCGGACGCCGGGGCAGGGTTCGGCAGCGTCGCCACGGGCGTCGGCGACGTTGTCCTCGTGCACCGAGTCACGCGCCTCGTTCGTTCGACATCCCTGATCGGAGCCAAGGTCCACGTCGCATCAGCCCTCCCCGCCCGGCCGGGGTACCGTCCTCCCGGCGGAGCCCACCCCGCTCGCGGGATCGGGTAGCGGCGCGGCCCTGCCCGCGACCTCGGCGACCTCGGGCGACCTCCGCGGCGGTCGAGACGGGTCAGCGGGGCACTGTTTCCGGCCGGGGTGACCTCCGGCGGCCGGAGCGCCGACGCCGTGCGCGGCCCGGCGGAGCACTTCCGGCTCCGTTCGCCCGAACTGGAGTTGTGGTGGCAAAACGGTACGGCGAGGCGGCGCCGCACGGGCCGGTCCCGGCCGCGCCCGTCGTCGGCGAGGAGCGGGACCCGCGCACCGCACGGTTCGGCATCCGCCGGTTCGGTCACGGGTATCGGGTGCCGCTGGTCTTCCGGACCGACAGCGACTCGTACGGGCGGACGGTGGGCCTCGCGGGCCGGCCTGGTGGGCGGCTCTTCACGGTCCGGACGAGATCGCCCGAGGGCTGTCCCGTGACCCCGGTGGATCAGCGCGCGACGTCGGACGCGGCATGTCGCGAAGCGGCGAACCCTCCTCGTACCGGGTGTGTCCGGTCGGCCCGGCAGCGCGGCGAGGGGCCGTGGCTCTCGCCGCGGCCGCCGGGGAGCACGGGACAGCCCTCAGGCGCGGAAGCCGTCGCGGACGATGCGGCGGGCCACCGTGGCGCGTGCTCCCGCGAGTTCGGCGGCGATCCGCCGTTCCCTGTCCTCGCCCGTCACCACCGCGGCCGGTGCGGACGGACCGGCCAGGAGACACGTACGCCTGAGGTGGGTCGGCGGGTGCGTCGCGTCGACGCTGTGCCCGCGCCGGGCGCCGACGCGCCGCTGCCGCTCGTACTCGTCCTCGGGGATCGACGCCATGTAGGCCCTGAGCCGCTCCCAGATCTCCTCCGCCCCGCCCTCGGCCGCTCGGGCGCCGTGCGGTCCGGTGAGGGAGGCCCGGTTGGCCTCGCGGCGCAGGGTGACCTCGGCCGACTCGGTCACCAGGATCCGGTCCATCAGTCCCACGGCCGCCTCCGTGGACGCGGCACGGGCGGCCCCGCGGTCGGCCAGGTACTCGGCTCGTTGGGCGGCCCGCAGTGTCAGATGGTCGAGCACCGTCAGCATGCCGTGGAGAAGCAGACGCGGCACGACGTAGAGCAGGTTGGTGACCATTTCGACGGCGGACGGACGGGGGATCGGAACGAAGTAGTAGTGCCAGGTGGTCAGTGAGCGGTACGCCGTCGACACCACCAGGCCATGGCGGGTGTCGCCGTTGCTGTAGTGCGCGAGTTCGTGGCCCAGCAGGGCGACCCGCTGCTGCGGCGTGAGGATCTCCCACAGAGGCAGACCCAGTGTCAGCAGTCTCCGTCCGCGCACACCGTGTGCCAGGACGCTCGCGTTGACGCACGCGTCGACCACGACCTGGTCGACCCCGCGGGTGCCCACGACCGCCGCGACCTCGTCGACCAGCGCGTACAACTCGGGCGCGTCCTCACGGAGCAGCACCGGTCCCGCCGAGGGCCAGGCCCAGGGTGACACCGTGGACGGCGAGGGCGATCACGAAGGCGAGCAGTGAGGCCGGGTCGCGCCGGGCCCGCGGGCTGCCGCCGGCCGTCACCTCCGTCACCTCCGTCACCTCCGTCAGCAGCCTCTCGCCGTGCCGTCGCGCCAGGGCACGACGCGCCCGGTCCAACCTGTCCCGCTCCCGCTCCCGGTCCCGCTCCGGCCCTTCCGGATCCACGTTCCACTCGCAGGCGCCGCACCAGACGACGAACCTGCTGTCCGCGCGGATCACGGCTCCGCACTCCGGGCACGCCTGCGACTTCTCCTCGACGGTGCGCACGATCGCGCTCTCCCCCTCCGCCACGACCCCTCACCGGGGCCGTCCCTCCATGAGTGTCGAAGCCGATCACGCGACCCCGTTCACGTAAAGGTCTTTCCTCGCACGAAGGCCCTCCGTGATCCGAACGGAAGGTTCCAGGCCGGACTGCGGCCGGTGTGTCTACCATTCCTGTCCATGCCCGAGATGCAGTTGCTCCGTCCGGACCACGCGCCCGCGCTGCTCGCCTTCGAGCTCGAGAACCGGGCCTACTTCGCCGCGTCGATCCCCGATCGGGGCGATGACTACTTCACCCGGTTCGACGAGCGGCACCGTGCCCTGCTCGCCGAGCAGGAGACCGGTGACTGTTTCTTCCACGTGCTGGTCGGCGCCGGAGGCGAGGTGCTGGGGCGGGTCAATCTCGTGGATGTGGCGGACGGGGGCGCCGATCTCGGGTACCGGATCGCGGAACGCGCCGCGGGCCGGGGACTGGCCACCCGCGCCGTGCGGGAGCTGTGCGGAGTTGCCGCCCGCGGCTACGGGCTGAGCGTCCTGCGGGCCGCGACCACCCTCGACAACGCGGCGTCACAGGCCGTACTGGCCCACTCGGGATTCGCCGTCGTGGGCGAGACCCGGCTCTCCGGCCACCCCGGTCTGACATATCTCCGCAGTCTCCGTGACCTTCATGACCCTCATGACCCTCACGACCTCGGTGACACTCCTGACCTCGGTGACACTCCTGACGCCACCCCCCGTTCCGGCCCGGCGTCGTAGCCCGCGCCGCCGGCCTTCCCGGCCGGACTGTGATGACGCCGGACCGTGATGACGCCTGGCCGTGATCGCACCCGACCGTGATCGCACCCGACCGTCATCGCGCCGCCGCGGTTCGGTACGGGCCTGAGGGCGGCCGTCATCGGCACGACCCGCGTCCGGTACCCGCTCGTACGCGTCCACGGACGCTGATCGCTCTCCCCCGGGGCCCGGCCGCGACACGGCCATGGCCTGGTCCGGCATGTCCTGGCGGCGACGCCGCGCGGTGCCGTCCTCAGAGCGCCGCCGCGCGCGGGGCGGCGCTCTCGGTGGCGGCGCGGGTGCAGACATGGGTTTACTGGGCTTGTCGGTGAGAGATGGGGTTGATCATGCCTCGTGGACAACGACACGACCACGCGGATGCCGGCATCACCGCGTCGAACGGAGCGGAAGGCTTCGAGAAGGCCTTGTTCGAGCAGGCCAGGGCCGGGCTGGAGGTCTACGACACGGACCTTCGTGTCCTCCGGGCCAATCCGGCCGTGCTGGCCATGCGGGGTCTGCCCGCGAGCCGGGTGATCGGGGCCGGCCTCCCGGACCTTGACTCCCATCTCCCCCTGTCGCCGATCATCCGCGAGGTGATGGCCGGAGCCTGCCCGGTGTTCGACCGCCCGGTGTCGACGTACCCGCCGGCCGATCCGGGGAACCGGCACGACTACGCCGTCACCGGATATCCGCTGCAGGAGCGCGGCCGGCCCATCGGAGCCGCCTCCATGATCCACGACGTCACGGACCAGGTCCGGCGGCAGGAGGAACTGGATCTCCTGAGCGTCGCCCGCGCCAGGATCGGTTCCTCCCTGGACGCGGTGCGCACCGCGCAGGAACTCACCGAGATCGCGGTCCCCTCCTTCGCGGACGCGACCGCCGTCGATCTGCTGGAGTCGGTGTTCGCGGGCGACGCGCCCGTCGGCCCGGTCACCGACCAACCGCCCATGAGACGCGCCGGATTCAAGGCCCGCGAAGGGCAGTACGGCGCCTACCCGATCGGCGGCACCAGCCACTTCGCGGTCCCCACGCCGTACACCCAGGCACTGGCCGACCTCCGGCCGCGGCTGGTCGCATCGGTCGTCTCGGCCCGCCAGTGGCTGGCCAACGACCGGCTGCGCGCGGAGTTCATCCGCCGGGCCGGCGTCCACTCGCTCATCGTGACCCCGTTGACGGTGCACGGGCTCGTGCTCGGCCTGGCCAGCTTCTACCGGGCCGGTTCCCATCCCGAACCCTTCGACGAGGAGGACCTGTCGATGGCGACACAGCTCGCCGCCCGCACCGCCCTCTGCGTCGACAACGCCCGCCGCTTCACCCGTGAACACACGGTCGCGACCACCCTTCAGCGCAGTCTGCTCCCGCGGACCGCGCCCCTGACGGCGGCGGTGGAGTCGTCCCACTGCTACATGCCGGGACGTTACGGCGCGCACTGGTTCGACGTCCTGCGCCTCTCCAGCTGCCGGATCGGCCTGGTCATCGGATTCGTGCCCGGCGAGGATCTGCTGGCCTCCGTCGTGATGGGGCGCCTGCGCACCGCGGTCTCCACCCTGGCCGCCATGGACCTGCCGCCCGACGAGTTGCTGGTCCATCTCGACGACGTGGCCCAGCGGCTCGCCCGCGAGCAGGACTCCGACCCGCTGGCCCTGCAGCACGCGCGGCCCCCGTTCACCGCCTCGTGCGTGTATCTCACGTACGACCCGATCTCCCGCCGGTGCGCGGCGGCCTCGGCGGGCCATGAAAGTCCCCTGGTCACCAGCCCCCAGGGCGTGGTCAGCGGACTCGACGTACCGCGCGGCGCGCCGCTGGGCCGTGGTGTGCCCTACGAGCTCCACACCACCGAACTGTCGGCCGGCAGCCTGCTGTCCCTCTACTCGGACGGCAGCGCGGACCGCTATCCGGCCGAGGCGGACGAGCGGGCCAACCAGCTGCGCGAGGTGGTGGCCGACGCCTCGGCGGACCCCACGGAGATCTGCGACACGGCCGCGTGCAAGGTGCTGCGCGGGAGGGCCCCGGAGGACGGGGCCGCGCTGCTGGTGGCCCGGACCCGGTGCCTGGCACCGGACCACGTGGCGACCTGGACCTTCCCGCCCGAGCCGGTCTCGGTCCGCGAGGCCCGGCGGGCGACACGCGACAGGCTGGCGCAATGGGGCCTGGAGGACCACGTGTTCGTCACCGACCTGGTCGTCAGCGAGCTCGCCACCAATGTGGTCCGGCACGCGGAGGGAGCCATCCGGCTGCGTCTCATCCTCGACCGCACACTGACGGTGGAGGTCAGCGACGACGCCGACACCGCGCCGCACCTGCGCCACGCCCGATTGCAGGACGAGGGCGGACGGGGACTGTTCCTGGTCGCTTCCATGACCCGGCACTGGGGCACCCGGTACGAGGACGGCGGCAAGACCATCTGGGCCGAACAGTCGCTGCCGGCCGCCTGACGACCCCGGGGCGACGCCCCGGCTTCACGTGGGGCGCCGGAGACCGGACGCGCCCAGGGCCCGGCAGAGCCCGAGCGCGACGAGGAGTTCGGTCCTTCGCTCCAGGTGGTCGGGGCCGAGCGTCTCGGCCCCGGAGGCCGGCCGCATGCGTACGGTGTTCTCGTGGACGCCCGGCCTGGCGGCGGGACGTATGGACCACTCCGCGCGCACCACCCGCACGGTCCAGGAGCTGCTCGGCCGCGAGCGCGGTCAGTTCGCGCGCCTCGGGGTGAAGTAGCGGCGCGGGTTGTCGACGAGCATGGTGGCGATCTGACTCTCCGTCACCCCGGCCTGTCACAGGGCAGGAAGAACCGCCTCGTGGATGTACGTGTGGCGCCTGTTCGGCGCGAGCTGTTCGCGCGCACCCGGCGGGAACCAGTCGATGTGGCACGACGCGTCGTGCGCCAGCACCATCCGGTCCGCGAAGCCCTCCTGCGCGAGCCCGGCGACCGTGGCGACCCGCTCGTCGTTCGGCAGCAGCACGTCCAGCCCGAACCGGTCCATGCCCACGTACGAACCGTTGTCGATCAGTGCGTGCGGGTAGTCCAGGTCCGAGGTGTCCCCGCTGTGCCCGATCACCACGGCTCCCAGGTCGACCCCCTCACGCCGGAACACCTCCTGTGCCACGAGGCCCGTACGGTGCGGAGCGCTGGTGTGGACCGTGATGGGCGCGCCCGTGCGTTTGTGCGCTTCGGCGACCGCCGTCATCACCCGCTCCACACCGGGTGTCAGTTCGTCCTCGATCGCGCACTTCAGGAACGCTGCCTTGATCTCCGTACCCGCGATGCCCTCGGTGATTTCCCTGACGAAGGGGTCGGCCATGGGATCGGCACCGCCGAGAAGGGTTCCCGGACCGACGTACTGGAAGGAACAGGGAACGTCCCTGAATGTGCAGATCCCGGTCGCCGCGACGATATCGATGTCGACCTCGGCATTGACACGGGCCACCCGGGCGATGTTCCGCCCCAGCCCGATCACCGTGGGGTCGACGATCGTGTCCACGCCCGTGGCCGCCGGCGTCCGCAGCCCCTCGATCGCGTCCGCCACCCGTCGGTCCTCGTCCCACGTCTGCGGAAGACTCTGCCGGACCTCCTCCGTGGCGACGAAGACGTGCTCGTGCATCAAGACCGTTCCCATGTCCTCCGCGGGAACCGGACCTCGGACTGTCTCTACGTTCGCCGTCACTGCGCTTCTCTCGATTCCTGATGGTGTGTTCCGGTCCTGGCCGCGACATTCCGTGTGCACCGTACGAGAACAATTCGATGTCCACGTCACGAGGACATACGTGTGACACGACACCGGAAAACCAAGCGCATTCGGAAAGGCAGGCCATGTGTGAGCGGCACATTCCTTTCCACCCGGAGTGTTGGACTCCCACAGGTGGGAACCGGGTCCCAAGAGCTGTCCCCGGCCGAATGTGTGGAGCTCCCGGCAGAAAGATCCGTTCACCGGGAGGCGTGCGGCGGGCAGGCTCGGACGTGCCGCCGGATCACACGGACGACGCGGATCGGGACAGGGAGCCAGGGGCAGTGAGCCAGGAAGACACGTCATGCCGTACGTCGCCGGGAACCTCGTCGAGGGATTCCTGCCCGCGGTCGGGGGGCGGCGGGAACCCGCAGGCCGGCGGGCTGCCGGTGGGTGGCCCGGACGCCGGTCAGGGGACGCCGAGGTGATCGCGGTAGGCGGCGGGGGAAATGCCGAGGCGGCTGGTGAACACGCGGCGGAGGGTCTCGGCGCTGCCGAACCCGCTCCGGGCCGCCGCCACCGCGACGGTGTGGCCGGCCTGGAGATGCGCCTGGGCGGTCTCCAGGCGGACCATCTCGACGTAGCGGGCCGGGGTCGTCCCGATCTCGTCATGGAACAGACGCGTCAGCTGCCGGACACTGACCGACGCCATGGCGGCCATGGCCGGGACGCTGTGGTCGCGACCCGGATCGGCCGCGATCGCGTCCAGCAGCGCGCGCAGGGGGTGGTCGCGGGCGACGTGGTGACGCGACGGTGCCGAGAACTGCGACAGCCCGCCGGGGCGCCGCATGAACACCACCATGGCCTCGGCCACGTCGTGTGCCACCCGCGGACCGTGGTCGTCCTCCACCAGCGCGAGGGCCAGGTCGATGCCGGAGCTGACTCCCGCCGAGGTCAGGATGGCGCCGTCGCGCACATAGAGCGCGTCCGGCTCCACCGCGACCCGCTCGTAACGGCGTGCGAACTCCTTCGCCTGCCGCCAGTGCGTCGTGGCCCTGCGTCCGTCGAGCAGCCCCACCTCGGCCAGCAGGAACGCCCCCGTGCACACCGACGCGATCCGCTCCGCCCCGGCCGTCAGCCGCCGGACCGCTTCCACCAGGCCGGCGTCGAAGGGGTGGTCCACCATCCCGTACGCCCCGGGCACCAGCACGGTGTGCGCGGGACCGACGTCCGCGGCGGCGGCCTCGGCGTGCAGCGTCAGCCCGGTCGAGGTCCGTACGTCCGTGCCGTCCGGCGACACCACGCTCACCTCGTAGCCCGGCCCGTACCGGCCCGCATGGCTGAAGACGTCCGCGGGGCCCGCCACGTCGATCAACGTGACGCCCTCGAAGGCCAAGATCGCGACCCGGCGCTTCGCGTCCTGCTGCGGCATCGGCTCCAGCCTCTCCACGACGATCCCACCCCAGGCTAAGCGCCCCGGCGCGACAACCCGACGAAGCACCGAACCGAGAGAGAACACCATGACCGACCCGTCCCCCCGCACCCTCGTCCTGCTCGGCCACCCCGACCTCGCCCGGTCGCGGATCAACCGGGTCATGGCCGGCGCCGCCCGCGGCCTGACCCACGTCACGCTGCACGACCTGTACGCCGCGTCTCCCGACCGGCGCCTCGACATCCCCGCCGAACAGCGTCTGGTCAGCGAGAACGAGGTGATCGTGCTGCAGTTCCCCTTGCACTGGTACTCCGTGCCCGGCTTCCTCAAGCAGTGGCTGGACGAGGTCATGACCCGCGGCTTCGCCTACGACACCGGAGGGCTGCTCACCGGCAGGACGCTCCTGGTCGTCACGTCGACCGGCGGGGTCGCGGACGCCTACCGGCCCGGCGCGTTCCACCGCTTCACCATGGCCGAACTCCTGCGGCCGCTGGAGCAGACCGCTCACCGCATGGGCATGGCCTTCGCCCGGCCGCTCGTCCTCCACGACGCGCGCGGCGTCGGCGACGCCGAACTGGCCGCGCACACCGAGCGGTACCGAAGGCTGCTCATCACCGGGCCCGTCCCCTGCCAGGACGCCGCCGCATGACCTCCGGTCCGGTCACATCCGCCGTGCGTGGGCGAGGGTGTCGCCCACCCACGCGGGGAACACGAGCCGCGGGATCAGCCGGCCCTCGACCTCGAAGGGGAGCGAGAAGGTGGGGCTCACGCGCAGATCCCGGTGCGCGACGCGGACGTGGACGCGGGTGTCCGGCAGGTGCCAGGCCGAGCCGATGGGCCCGATCCGGTTGATCCTCGCGTGGATGCGGTCCCCGTACACCAGGGCGGCACACCCGTGGTCCTCGGCCCGTGCCGCGGGGACGGTGGCGGCCCAGCGGCTGAACTCGTCGAGGTATCCGTGCCGGGACAGTTCCCCGAAGGTGATCGTCTCCACGCGTACGGTCGCCGGGCCGTCGAGGAACACCATGAGCCGGGGCACTCCCCTGCGACGCCGCCAGCGGGCGGGCAGATCGCGGACCACGCGGTCCAGGACGCGCAGGACATCGGCGCGCACAGGGGGTCGCAGTGCCCGGAGCTGTCCCCGCATGAATGTGCTCGCCTCGTCCATCCCGCCAGCATCCACGAGCGTGTCCGCCGCCTCAACGGCCGGGCCCGGGGCGGCGGTCGGTGTTCGCACCGGCCATGCCGGAGGACCCGGCACTATTGCAGCGGGCCGGGTCCTCCGTGATGTGCGGGTGGTGCTGTTTACCAGCCGTGGCGGTCCCGGACGACCCGGAAGCTCCCCACGACGCCGTCGCGGACCTTCACGCCACCGTGGACGTAGTGGGACACGACGCCGTTGGTGGTGCTCCACGGGCCGACCGTGGCGACGGGCGAACCGTTGTCGCAGGTCGCGCCGCGGAAGACCTCGACGGTCCGGCGGCTGTCGTTGCGGACGTTGAAGCTGCGCGAACCGAGGCCGCTCACCACGGTGATGCAGCCCCAGCTCTGGGCGGAGTAGGACCGCTCGTTGAAGTCGATCCGCCCTTCGTAGCCGCGGCCACCGCGACCGCCACCGTCGCGGCCACCGTCGTCGTCGCCGCCGCGACCGCCACCGTCGCGGCCACCGTCGTCGCCGCCACGGCCACCGTCGTCGCCACCGCGGCCGCCGTTGTCGCCGCCGCGGCCGCCGTTGTCGCCACCGTTGCCGCCACCGTCGCGGCCGCCGTTGTCGCCGCCACGGCCGCCGTTGTCGCCGCCGTTGCCGGCGACAGCTCCGTTGGCCCCGCCACCCGCGGCGGCTCCGTTGCCCTTCGCCTGCCCGCTGTCACCGCCCGTGGGAGCGGCCTGGTTGACGGTGGGGGTGGCCGCGGCGGCCGAGGGGACCTCGGGGGCCGAGGCGTACGTGACGCCCGTGGCGACGAGGGCCGCGGCGGCCGCTGCGCCGGCAGTCATGGCAATTTTGCGCGTGATCATGAGGCTCATCCCTATCTCTGAGTCGTCGACCAAACAGCCAATATGTGGCTGAATGAACCGATAATCTCTTTATATGTAATATCAGGCACGCCGGAGACGCAGCAGAAGGCGGCCAATTGGGGGTACGACCCCCGTTTCCGCAGCTCAGAGCGGACTCACCGAACATCCAAGGCCGCCTCGAACGGACGCACTTGACGCCGCATCGGACCGGGCCGAGGCCCTTCGGCCCCCCTCGGACACCCCCCGACCCGGCCTTGCCGACACGCCACGAACCGGCGGGCCGGGTCCCGGTCACCCGCCTCACGGCCTTCGGCGGGGGACGGCGGCGCCCACGAAAGGGGAGCTGACGGGGCGCCACGCCAACCGGGAGAGGCGACGGGTGCCACCGGATGCGGCGGAGGTGACGGGGCGCCACGGGAAACGGAACAGGTGACGCGGCACCACGGGAAGCGACGAGATGACGGAGTGCCACACCGGGAGGCGAGGTGGCGGTGCGGTGGTACGCGAGGTGGCGGTGCGGTGGTGGTGACGGCGGCCCGGGACGCGGGGCTCCCGCCGCCCGGACACTTTTCCTCGCCGCCGCCGGGGGCCGCCGAGACCGCCGTACGACGTGGCACGTCACCCTCTCGTGAGGGGCCCGCCCGTACGCGACAAACGAAAAGGCAAGGGAGAATCCTCGTCCCTTGCCACTCTCAAGATATAGCGCACCGGGGGGCTTGCGGCAAGGTTCCCTTCATGACGCAGAATCGCCGACCGAAGCCGGAAGCTGCGGAAATGGGAGATTCATCAGGTGCATGGTTTTTCGTCAGATTATGGGCCTCATGAGGGTGCCGGACCGGCGGCGCGAGGCGCACGCGGGTCACGGCCGCGGGCGCTCGCCGTCGTAGCGGCCAAAGCGCGGGTGTGCGCGCCGTCGGACTCCGCGGGCGCGACCTCGGATCGGAGCTGACGGCGATGGCTTCCCCGGCCACCAGCGCGTTCGACCTTCCCGACCACCTCTCCCTCAAGGCCGACCCGGCGCTGATCGCCGACGACGAGCGGCACTTCGCGGCCCTCGCGGAGAGCCTCGATCGGACGATCTCCGATCTGTCCGACCGGCTCGACGCCCAGCGCAGGGCACCCGGAGGTATCGGCCGGGAGGCGATGGAACGGGACATGGAGATCCACCGGCTGACCGGCCGTCTGCGCGCGCTGCGCCGTTTCGGTCTGGACCTGTGCCTCGGACACGTCGTCGGCGCGGACGACGCAGAACGTCTGTACATCGGACGGCTCGGTCTCACCGACGACGCGGGCCGTCGTCTGCTGGTGGACTGGCGCTCCCCCGCGGCCGAGCCGTTCTTCGCGGCGACCCACGCCCGTCCGATGGGACTGGCGAGCCGCCGCAGGTACCGCTGGACCCGTGAGCGGATCAGCGACTACTGGGACGAGGTGTTCACCGCGGACGGGCTCGAACGGCATGCCGCCCTCGACGACCAGTCCGCCTTCATCGCCGGCCTGGGCAGCGACCGGTCGCCCCGGATGCGGGACGTGCTCGCCACCATCCAGGCCGACCAGGACGCCATCATCCGGGCGGGTTCCCGGGGCGCCCTCGTCGTGGACGGCGGTCCCGGTACGGGGAAGACCGTCGTCGCCCTGCACCGTTCCGCCTACCTCCTCCACTCCGACCCCCGCCTCGGTCACCGTCGCGGCGGGGTGCTGTTCGTCGGTCCGCACCAGCCCTACCTGGCCTACGTCGCCGACGTCCTCCCCAGCCTCGGAGAGGAGGGCGTGCGGACCTGCACGCTGCGCGACCTCGTCGCCGAGGGTGCCGGGGCGAAGGCCGAGGCGGACCCGGAGGCGGCGCTGCTGAAGTCGTCGGCGGACATGGTGAAGGCGATCGAGACGGCCGTCGCGTTCTACGAGACGCCGCCCGCCCACGGGATGACGGTGACCACCCCCTGGTCCGACGTCCGGCTGAGCGCCGACGACTGGGCCGAGGCCTTCGAGGCACCGGGCCCCGGCACTCCGCACAACGAGGCGCGGGACCTGATCCGGGAGGAACTGCTGACGATCCTGACGGACAGGCACGACGCCGAGGTCCCGACCGGACTGCTCCGGAGGGCTCTGCTGCACGACGAGGAGCTGGTGGGGGCGCTCGACCGCGCGTGGCCGCTGCTCGAAGCGGCCGATGTCGTCGGTGACCTGTGGTCGGTACCCGCCTATCTCCGGATGTGCGCTCCCTGGCTCGGCCCCGAGGACGTACGGAAGCTGCGGCGCGCGCCCGCCCAGGACTGGACCGTGTCCGACCTGCCGCTCCTGGACGCGGCGCGGCAGCGGCTCGGCGACCCGGAGGCGTCCCTGCGCGAGCGCCGCCACGAGGCGTCCGTCGCCGCCGAACGCGCGCGCAGGGCCGACGTCATCGACAGCCTGCTGCAGAACGTCGTGATCGACGAGAGCGAGGGCGCGTTGGGGATGCTGCACGGACGCGACCTCCAGGACACCCTGATCGACGAGACCGCACCGCCCGGCACCGAACCGGACCCCCTCGCGGGCCCGTTCGCGCACATCGTCGTGGACGAGGCTCAGGAACTGACCGACGCGGAGTGGCGGATGCTGCTGCTCCGCTGCCCGTCCCGGAGCTTCACGATCGTCGGGGACCGGGCCCAGGCCAGACGCGGGTTCACCGAGTCGTGGCGGGAACGGCTCGAACGGGTCGGGTTCGACCGGATCGACGTGGCCACCCTGGGCGTCAACTACCGGACGCCGGAGGAGGTCATGGCGGAAGCCGAGCCGGTCGTGCGCGCCGTGCTCCCGGACGCCAACGTGCCGACGTCCGTCCGCAGCAGTGGCCTGCCCGTCGTGCACGGACCGGTCGAGGATCTGGACTCGGTCCTCGGCGCCTGGCTCGACGCGCATGCCGAGGGCATCGCCTGCGTCATCGGCGATCCCGCGTTCCGGGCGACACCCCGCGTCCGGTCGCTGACTCCGGAGCTGGCGAAGGGACTCGAGTTCGACCTGGTGGTGCTGGTCGACCCGGCGGCGTTCGGCGAGGGGGTGGGAGGAGCGGTGGACCGCTATGTCGCGATGACCCGGGCGACCCGGCAACTCGTCGTCCTCACCGGCTCCTGACGGCGCCCCGGACAGGGCGCGGCCGGGCAGGTGGACGGCCCGCCCCTTCGAGTGCACGGCCAACCCGGTTCCCTGGCACAGAAGTTGAAGATCGCCGAACGGAGCAGGAACACCGCTCCTTCGCCGTCGACGAGCGACAGGAGACCGGGCATCTCAAGTCCCTCGTAGAGGGTGGCCACTTGGCGGAGGGGACCGTCGGGCAGGGCGGCGGCCCTGACGAGGCAGTCCTTGGACAGCCGTGACGGTGCCAGGACTTGAGGATCGTTCAGCCGGTCCCCGCGCCGGTAGAGGCCTCGCGGGAAGGCGGCGTACGCCGACGCGCTGCCGGGGTACGCCGTCCGGCCTGGACTCCCTGACGGACCCGGCCCCGCCTTCTGGAGGTCTCAGCCCCGCGCGGCCTTCCGGGAGCGGAAGGCCGCCGCCTTGACGCGGCCGCGGCACGCGTCCGAGCAGAAGTGGCGTACGGCGTTACGGGAGTTGTCGACGTAGACGCGGTCACACCGCGGTGCCGTGCAGACCCCGAGACGTCCGGCGAGGTCGCTGCCGAGGGCGAGGGCGAGGGCGGTGGCGCATCCGGCGCTCCACCCCACGGAGAGGCTGTCGTCCGCGCCGTGGAAGTGAACCTGCCAGGGCTCGCCGTCGACGCGGTCGAGTTGGGGGCGGGCCCCGGTGGTGCGCAGCAGGCCGTTCACGAGTTCGGCCGCCCGGTCGGTGCGGCCGCTGTCGACGGCGTCGAACACCGCTCGCATCCGCCGGGCCGTCCGTGCGAGGTGGATCGCGTGCTCCGGCTCGACCGCGACGCGGTCGGAAGCGGGCGGTAGCGCGTCGTGGACGGCCCGCGGGAGCCGGTCGCCCTGCGGGGCGGTGTAGGGACGGCCCTGGCGGGCGCCGTCGGTCAGAACGTTCACGAGTGAGACGGCCACATCCAGCAGCGTCGCCACGTGACCATCGAACATCACTTGACTGGTCACTCCTTCCCTTCTAGCGTCCATGTCATCACCGACGATAGTCGATTCGTCGGTTACGGCGGCGGGGTGGGATCTGGTGCGGGGCGGAACGCGGTTGCCGCGAACGGTGCGACTGCTGGTCGTGGCGCGCGCGGTGAACCGGCTGGGGGCGTTCTCCCTGTCCTTCCTCACCGTGCTCATCACGACGAGGTTCGGGGCCGGCGCCGCCGTCGCCGGGTGGGTGAGCGCCGCCTTCGGTGTCGCCACGATCCCGTCCCGGCTGGCCGGCGGGCGACTGGCCGACCGGATCGGCCGACGCCGCACGATCGTGCTGGGCCTGACCGGGTGCGCGGTGGCGCAACTGGGACTTGCCACGGCCGGCAGCCTGGCGGCGGCCGCCTGCTGGGCCGTGCTGCTGGGCCTCGTCTTCGAGATCTACGAACCACCGAGCCAGGCGATGATCGCCGACGTCGTGGCGCCGGACGAGCAGGTCCGCGCCTACGGCCTGCTGAACGCGGCACTGGCCGCGGCGGGCATGGGCGCGGGACTTCTGGCAGCGGGCCTGGGCCGCTGGGACCTGCGCCAACTGTTCGTCGTCGACGCCTTCACATGTCTGCTCTGTGCCCTCATCGTGCGCCTGTGCCTCCCCGCGGACCGCCGCGTCGCGACGGTGACCGCCGCCCGTGCGCCCTCCGTCGCCCCGTGGCGCGATCGCGCGTTGCTCCGCATGCTCGCGGCCGGGACGCTGTTCGCCGCGGTCTACCTCCAGATCATGCTCACGCTCCCGCTCGCCCTGGACCACGAAGGGCTGAGCCCCGCCGACGCGGGCCTGTTGTTCACCGCCTCCGCACTCACCATCGCCGCGGGGCAACCGCTGACGCGGTGGAGGCGGCTGTCCACCCTCTCCGCGCCCGTCGCCTTCGCCGTCGGCCACCTGCTGCTGGCGGTGGGCCTCGCCGGGTACGGATTCGCCCACGGCCTGCTCGCCCATCTGGCCTCGACCGTGGTGTGGAGCGTGGGTGACCTGCTCCTCGTCGGCCGCGCCCACGCGGTGGTGGCGGGCCTGGCGCCGCCCGGCGGAAAGGGGCGCTACCTGGCGGTCTACGGCACCAGTTGGGGCATCGCGGGTGTCGCCGCCCCCTTGGTGGGGACGCAACTGCTCGAACACGCCGGGCCGGCGGGCCTGTGGGGCGTGATGGCGCTCGCGTGCCTGTTGCTCGCGGCACTGCAACCCGCCCTGGTCCGGGCCGCCGCGCTCCCCCGCACCCACGGCGAACTTCGTTCGCGGGCAGCCGGGTTGCCGAGCGGGCCGGCCCACTGACGCGTACGGGCGCGCGGTTCCCGAACCGGTCAGGAATCCGGAGATCGCGACCCCGTATCTCGCCGCCGCACCCCAGGCCCGTATCGGCGGAGACTTCTCCTGTGTGGCCGTCCTCAACGCCGCGCGTCGCCACCGATCCCCGATGCGTCCTCCGGCGGTCACCGGCGCCCGGGTGGAGACGCCGGAGAACCCGGCCCGATTGCAGCGGGCCGGGTTCTCCATGCGGTGCGGACGCCGTCCGAGAGGACTAGTCGCGGTAGTCGCCGCCGCCGTCACCACCGCGGTCGCCGCCATCGTCGCCACCGCGGTCGCCGCCGCCGTTGCCACCGCGGTCGCCGCCGCGGCCGCCGCCGCCGTTGCCACCGCGGTCGTCGCCGCGGTCACGGTCGCCACCGCCGAAGTGGTGGTCCTCGACGACGCGGAAGCTGCCCACGACGCCGTCCTTGACCTTCACGCCACCGTGGACGCGGAAGGGCACGACACCGTTGCTGGAGCTCCACGGGCCGACCGTGGCGATCGGCGAACCGTTGTCGCAGGTCGCGCCACGGAAGACCTCGACGGTCCGGTGGCTGTCGTTACGGACGTTGAAGCTCCTGGAGCCGAGACCGCTCACGACGGTGATGCAGCCCCAGGAGCGGGCGGAGTAGGAACGCTCGTTGAAGTCGATCCGGCCCTCGTAGTGACGACGGCCACCACGGTCGCCGCCGCCTCCTCCTTCGTTGCCCTTCGACTGGTTGTTCCCTTCCGTGCCCTTCGACTGCCCGTTGTCGCCGCCCGAGGGGGCGATCTGGTTGACGGTGGGCGTAGCCGTGGGGGCTGCAGTGGCCGAGGCGTAGGTGACGCCCGTGGCGACGAGGGCCGTAGCGGCCGCAACGGCGGCAGTCACGGCAATGTTGCGCGTGGTCATGTCACTCTTCCCTATCTCTGAGACGTCGGCCAAGCAGCCGATCTGTGGTTGAAATTACCGATAATCCCTTTATCTGCCGTATTCGACACGCGGTAGATTCGACATCAGAAATCCGATTGGCGTACGGAACAGCGGTCCGGCGTGCCCAGAAGGCGCCGGACATACGCGAAATGCGGCCCATGACCCGTGCGGGGGCGCCGCGTCGGCGAAGAAGCCGCTGTCCTGCCCCACTTCGGACCGGCCCGGGGGTCCGTACCGACCACTCCGGACCCCGGAACGGGGAGGACAACGGCTTCTGGGGGACCACGGGCCCCTCCGGGTCGGGCATACCGGCCGGGGTCGGACACCTCCAGGTCGGGCGCGCCCGCCGGGGTCGGACACCGCCAGGTCGCTCACCCCGGCGCCGGGGACCGGGTCGACGGCACGGGACGGGACGGGACGGATCGGCGGGCGGGGCCACGTGCCGGATCCGCACGGCACCTGGCCCCGCCCGCCGCCCGCCGCACCGAGGGCCTCACGGCAGGACCCGGAGCACGTCGCCGACCCCGGGCCGGAACCAGTGACCGGGGGAGTCGCCACGTACGCGTGCCGCTGTCGGCGTACGGATCGCACGGGGACGCGGAACCGCCGGTGGACACCGCCCGGGTGGCCGTCGAGGCGATCCGCGCGCGAGAGCGAGAGCCGGCCCTCGGCGGGCGCGGTCCTCGCCGGGCGGGCGGCGCCGGCCGCGGAACCGCCGCCGGAGGCAAGGGCACGCGGCGGGGCGCCCACGTCCCCGTGACCCGGACGCCGTCGTCGAGTGGCGCCCCATTGCGGCCGGTCGCCCGCGGAGCAACCGGCACGGCAGGGGGCGTCAGTCCTGGGTGAGGTGGCCGTCGACCAGGCGCCACAGGCCCAGGGGGTTGTCCGCGGCCAGCGCGTCCGGCAGCAGCGCGTCGGGGAAGCCCTGATAGGTGACGGGCCTCAGGAAACGGTCGATGGACGTCATACCGACCGAGGTGAAGCGGCTGTCGGTGGTGGCCGGGAAGGGGCCACCGTGGATGGTCGCGTGTCCGACCTCCTGCGGGTGGGCGAACGCGTTCACCACGATCCGGCCGGTACGCCGTTCCAGGATCGGCAGCAGTCGTGCCGCGTCACCGTGGTCGGCCTCGTCGAGGTGCATCGTCGCCGACAACTGGCCGCGGAAGGTCCGGGCCACCGCGAGGAGTTGGGCCATGTCGGTCAGACGCACCAGCAGCGCCGCCGGTCCGAAGACCTCCTCGGCCAGGCCGGGATCCGCCAGGAACCGCTCCCCGTCGACCTCCAGCAGTCGCGAGCGCCCCTCCCAGGGACCCTGGGGCTCCAGGCCCTCGGTGAGGGTCTCGGCACCCGACTCGCCCAGTCGCCGCACGCCCTGGTCGTAGGCGTCGTGGATGCCCGGGGTCAGCATGGTGCGCGCGCCCATGGCGTTCACCCGTGCCGCGGCCGCCTCGCGCATCTCGGCGTAGCCCGGTCCGTCGACGGCGAGGAGGACGGCGGGTTTCAGGCAGGCCTGGCCGACGTTGACGAGCATGCGTTCGGCGAACCCGTCGCCGGTCTCGGCGCCGCGCGCCGCGAGCGCCGCCGGCAGCACGAAGGTGGGGTTGACGCTGGTCATCTCGGCGAAGACCGGGATCGGGTCCGGACGCGACTGAGCCCGCCGGTACAGCGCCATGCCACCGCGCTCGGAGCCGGTGAAGGTCACCGCTTTGATCAGCGGGTGGTCCACCAGCGCCTCACCGATCTCGTTGCCCGCGCCCCGCACCATGGAGAACACGCCCTCGTGCAGCCCCGAGTCGATGACCGCGGCGCGGATGGCGCGCGCCTGGAGCTCCGAGGCACCCGGGTGCGCGTTGTGGGCCTTGAGGACGACCGGGGCGCCCGCCGCCAGCGCGGAGGCGGTGTCGCCGCCGGCGACGGAGTACGAGATGGGGAAGTTGCTCGCGCCGAAGACGGCGACCGGGCCGATGGCGATCTTCTGCAGCCGGTGGTCCATCCGCGGCCGCGGCTGCCGCTCGGGCTGGGCCGGGTCGACGGCGGCGTCGCGGAAGCGGCCCGCGCGCACCACGTCGGCGAACTGCCGGAACTGGGACGCGGCCTTCGCCGTCTCGCCCTGGAGTTGCGCCACGGGCAGGCCGGTCTCCAGGGCCGCCCGCTCGGCCAGTTCCCGGTCGACCCCGTCCAGCCGGTCCGCGATCAGGTCGAGGAACGCGGCGCGTTCCTTCGGTCCGGTGCGGTTGTAGCTGTCGAAGGCCTCGTCGGCCAGGCGCGCGGCACGGTCGACCTCGGCCGGGCCGCCGAACGCGAACTCCGGTCCGACGTACTGCCCCGTCGTGGGGTCGAGTGCCTTCATCGTGCCGGCGGATGCCGGGACGTCCGACGAACCGATCAGCAGGTGTCCGGTCAGTGTCATCTCAGTGGTCTCCGTTCTCCAGTGTCCGCAGGAGTTCCGCGGCGGTGGTGATGCTGTGGGCGTAGGTGGGTCCGTTGAGTTCGTGGGCGGCGTGCATCATCTCGGGCTTGAACGCGGCGGTGGCGTCGCGGACGAGGGTCACGTGGTAGCCGAGCTCCATCGCGTACCGGCCGGTGGACTCGATGCACGTGTTGGCGAGCAGGCCGACGAGGATCACATGGGTGACGCCGTGCTGCTTGAGCTGGAAGTCCAGGTCGGTGTTGGCGAAACCGCTCTGCGCCCAGTGCTCCTGCGCGATCACGTCACCGTCGGCGGGCTGGAGATCCGGGTGGAACTCGCCGCCCCAGGTGCCCCGGGCGAAGCTGTGGCGCTCCCCCACGAGTCGCTGGGTGGGGTTGGGGTGGTCCCAGCCCTCGTAGTCGCCCTCCTGCCAGCGGCGGTGGGGGACGAAGGCGATCCGCAGCTCCGCCCGGCGGCCGGCGGCGATGACGGCGCGCAGGTTGTCCAGCAGACCGACGTCGGTGGCCACCTGCTGGACGGCGGGCCAGATCTTGCCGCCCTCCGACAGGAAGTCGTTGTAGGGGTCGACCAGCAGAACCGCGGTGCGGGTGGGGTCGTAGATGTCCGTCATGGTGCGCCCTTCTCGGTGTGTCCCACTCTAGTCTGGATGACTTGCATCATCCTCATTCAGGATGGCCAGCGTCATCCTGAATGTCAAGGTGAGCTACCCCGCACCAGAGACGGTCTGTATGATGTCCATCATCCACATTTCACCGCACCGGACCTCCCCGCCACCCCGTACGAGGGCGGCGGGGACCGTCGGGAACCGAGAACCGGTTGGGAGCCCCATGAACCCCGATGAACTGCGCAAGGACCTCGTCGGCGCCTGGCGCCTGGTGTCGTACCGGGCCACCGCCGTGGAGGACGGCGAGGTCGTCGAGCCCTTCGGCCCGCGGCCCCAGGGCCTCATCACCTACACACCCGGCGGTCACATGTCGGCCCAGATCATGCGTCCGCGGCGGCCCCTTTTCCGGCACGGGCGCCTGGAGCAGGGACTGCCCGAGGAGCTGACCGCGGCGGCCGGCGGCTACCTGGCCTATGCCGGGACCTACGAGATTCCCGAGGACGACCTCGTGCTCCACCACGTCGAGCTGAGCCTGTTCCCCAACTGGGTGGGCACCACCCTGGCCAGGGTCGCCGGCCGGGACGGCGACCGACTCACGCTCTCGCTGCCCGAGCCCGCCCTGATCTGGGGCGCCCGCCGCACGGGCGTCCTCGTCTGGGAGCGCGCGCGGTGACCCTCGCCCGGCCGCGGCCGGCCCGGCGGCCCGGCAGGCCGGTCCGCGCAGGGGATATGATGTCCGTCATCCACAATTGATCGGTGCAGCTTGCCGTCGTAGACCGGGAGGTCGTGCAATGGGTCACTCCCAGGCAGCCAAGGCGGAGTCGCGTGACCGGGTCCTGAAGATCGCCGCCCGCCGCATCCGCGAGGAGGGGCTGACCCGCCCGGGGGTCGCCGAGCTGATGAACGAGGCCGGTCTGACCCACGGCGGGTTCTACAAGCACTTCTCTTCGCGTGAGGACCTGATGCGTCAGGCCGCCGCCCTCGCCCTGGTCGACGGGGAGACCAAGATGGCGCGGGCCGCTCGCCGCAACCGCGAAGAGCCCCGTACCGGACTGATCGACTCCTACCTCAGCGCCCGCCACCGCGACGCCCCGGGGACGGGCTGCGCGGTGGTGACGCTCGGTGCCGCGGCGGGCCGCGGCGAGGCCGAGATGAAGGAGGCGTACGAGAAGCAGGTGCGCAGCTATCTGGAGCTCATCAGCGGGACGGAGGACGGCGAGGACTCCGACGAGGCGCGGGCGGACGCCATGCTCACGCTGAGTGCGATGGTCGGCGCGCTGCTGATGTCGCGGGCGGTCGCCGATCCCGAGCTCTCCGATCAGCTGCTGCGGACGGTCGCCGCACGGCTCAAGGGCGCGCCCGTACCGTCCTGACCGCGCGCGTCCGGCCCCGGAGGACCGGCACCGTTCGTGCAGGACCGGCGCCTGTCGCGAGGACCGCCGCCTGTCGTACCGGTCGCCCGTTGTCCCGGTCGCCCGTTGTCCCGGTCGCCCGTTGTCCCGGTCGCCTGTCGCGCCGGTCGCCCGTCGTCCCGGGCACCTGTCGTCCCGGTCGCCCGTCGCCGCCCGTCCGGTCCCCCGCGGGCAGATCGGGCCCGCGCCGCCGGGGAAGGGCAACGACCATCGCCGTGTCCACCCCCTCGCGCCGGATCGGCGGGCGGTGTCCGGTGCGGTGGGTCGCCCGGCTGAGGATCTCGCTCGTACGGAGGATCTCGCGCGCACAGGGCGTACCCGGGGGGCATCCGGCGCACCCGGGCGATCCGGCGACGCGACGAGGTGCCGTACCCGCGCCGGCCGCCCGACGGGAAGGGGTGGCCACGGCCCGGCGGCCGCACCGTCGCCCGGCCCGGTGGATGCGTGGGCTACGACGGACGGCGCGCGTGATGCGGGGACGCTCCCGGGGGCACCGTCCTGAAGGTCCGGGCCAGTTCGCGTCGGGTGGTGACGCCGAGTTTGGCGTAGGCGCGCTGGAGGTGGTTGTCGACGGTGCGCACCGACAGGGCCAGGATCTCGGCGATGTCCTTGCTGGCGTTGCCGGCCGAGGCGAGCAGCGCGATCTCGTGTTCGCGGGCGGTGAGCGGCTCCGTGGCCTGGCCGATGGTCAGCAGCGGTGTGCGGGCGCCCTCGCAGCGGGCCAGGGCCGCGCCGGCCCGGTGGGCGACCGCCGAGGCACGGCGGGACGCGTGAGCCCGGCGCCAGGCGGCCGAGGCGGCCGTGGCCGCCTCGGCGGCGAGCAGGTCCGCGCCGACCGCCTGGCACGCGTCCGCGGCCTGGAGGAGCCGGCCCGGGTCGTCGTCGGCGAGCGCCGCCGCCAGCCGGGCCCGGGCCGGGGCGAGCGCCCCGTCGCACCTGTGGGCGAGTTCGGCCAGCCTGTCCGCCGCGTCCTTGGCTCCGCCGAGACGGGCCACGTCGGTCAGCAGCAGCGCCTCCCCGGTGAGATGACCGGTGCCGCGGGCGGTGCCCGCGGCGGCGGTCAGCAGGGCCCGTGCCTCCCCCAGGTGTCCGCGGGTCGCCAGCAGCCATGCCTCGCCCAGGTGTTCCTCGCCGGCGGACAGCAGGCCCGGTGCCAGTGGTGGCAGGCCGCGGTACTCCGCGAGCGTGGTCTCGGCCGCCTCCAGGTCCCCCAGTACGGCGGCGCAGGCGGCGAGCCCGCCGAGCACCGGGCGCAGCGCCATGACGTGGTCGATCCCGCGGGCCAGGGCGGCGGCCTCGGCCCACCAGCCGCGGGCGGTGACGGGATGCCCGGCCAGCCACTCGACGCGGCCGAGGAACACCGCCATCCAGACCCGCACCACGGAATCGGCGGCCACCAGTTCGGCGTAGGCGCGCTCCCCCTCCCGGAGGGCTTCGGCCAGGCGGCCGGCTTCACCGAGGGCGAGGACGAGCGGGATGCGCTGAACGGCGGGATGCGACACCAGGGCGTGCTCGTCGACCCGCCGGTGTCCCGCGTGGGCGCGTTCCGCCCAGGCCGCGGCCTCGCCGGTGCGGCCCACCAGCGCCAGGCCGAACGGCTTCATCCAGGCGCCTCGCAGCCAGACGTTGACGTCGGCGGCGTCGCCCACGTCGGTCTCCAGGTCCTCCAGGAGGGCCAGCCCCCGAACCGGGCCGCCGGCGGCGATCCGCATGAAGCCCTCGTTGATCTCCAGTTTGCGGCGGTCCGCGGGGGCGGTGATCCCGGCCAGGGTGGCGTCGTTGACCGCGAGTGCCTCGGTGAGCGGGGCGTTGCTCCACAGCAGATTCGTCGTCCGGACCAAGGTGACCGCCAGTTTCTCCCGTGTGTCGACGGCACGGGCGTCGGCCTGTGCGAGCGCCGCCTCGGCCTCGTCCCAGCGGCCCGTCTCGAAGAAGGCGTTGCCGAGCGTCAGGCCGGTGGTGGTGGTGTGGTGCTTCTCCGGCAGGGCGGTCAGAAGTGCGACGGTCTGGTGGTAGTCGTGGGCGTGGCGGGCCAGCACGGCGGCCTGCACGAGCAGGGCGGGGTCGGCGGTGCCGGTGGCGGCCAGCCGCCAGGTGGCGACGCGCAGCAGATCGCCGCGCCGGCGGGCGCCACGGGCCTCGACGCGTGCGGCCTGGTCCAGTAACAGGGTCCGGCGGCGCAGTACCGGCAGTGCGGCCCGCAGCACTTCGCCGTACAGGGGGTGGGCCAGCGTCACGGTGACGCGCCGCCGGTCCTGGACGACGCGGATCAGTCCCGCCTCTTCCAGGGCTGCCAGCACCCGGGGCGGAGCGAGGGCCTCGGCATCGGCCGGCGGCAACGGCTCGCACAGCGCCAGCAGTTCCAGGACGGGCCGGCCCGCGGAGGCGGCGGCCAGCCGGGCGCCGATCACCTCGGTCAGCCGCGCGGTGCCCGGCAGCCGCCCCTCGCGCAGGTGCCAGATCTCCCCGTCCTCGGTCAGGTCACCGGCGGTCAGCGCACCGAGGACCAGTTCACGCAGGTACAGCACGTTGCCGCCGCTCGCGAGCGACAGTTCGTGCACAGTGCGCCGGTCGACCGGTCCCCCGAGCACGGCCGGCAGCAGTGCCTCGGTCTGCTCCGCGGTGAGTACGGTCAGGTCGACCCGGGAGACCTCGTCCCCGCCGCGCAGCGCCGCGACCGCCTTGCCGTGCGGCTCGCCGGCGCGGACGGTGCCGATCAGCAGGATCGCGCCGGCGTCCATCAGCTGCCGCAACAGCACCGCCGAAGCCGCGTCCAGCAGGTGCAGGTCGTCGACCAGCAGCACCCACCGTCGCTGTCCCGGCCCGGCGGCCAGCCCTCGCACGACGGCGGCGAACCCGGCCACCGGGTCGGACAGGTCCACCCCGGCCGGCAGCAGATGGGCGATCGCTCCCAGCGGCACCGCGCCCGCCGCGGCGCTCGCGGTGGCCCGCCCCACCCGGAATCCCGCCGCCGCGGCCCGGTCCAGGCACTCCTCCGCCAGCCGGGACTTCCCCACCCCGGCCGGACCGCCCACCACGAACCCCCGGCACTCCGGCTCGGTCAGAGCCACGGCGAAGGCGTCGATTTCCGGCCCGCGCCCCACCAACGGCCATCGGCCCATCCGATCCCGCATCCCGGCTCCCCCCGGCAGGACAAGACACGCGGGGGCACCCCGGACGAGCGCCCCGGCAGCGCTCCACGGCGGCACCGCGCACCCACCCGGCACCGCGCATGACGCGTTTGACGCTCTGTCAGCCTAGGAAGGTGCCGGGCCGGCGGCCAACCGGCTCTCCGGCCCTTCTCGAGAAGCTCGCCACCGCTGCCGGCGACTCGGTCCGCGCCGCCGGCGCTGTCGGTGCCGCCGGCGCCCATGAGGACGGCGCCCTCGGCCGCTCGGGTGCCGTCCACCGGATCCGAGCCCCGTGCCGCGCCCCCATGACCGCGCCCCGGATCCGGTCACCGGACAGCACCGCGCCGTGGAGCCCGGCCCTGGTTCGGGTCAGGCTCCACGGCGTCCGGCCGGCGTGGGCGGTCACGGCGGCGGCCATGGTCGGTGACGGCCGTGGTCAGTGACCGTTCGGGCCGTCACCCCGAGGCTGCCGGCCGCGGGTCCCGTCGCGTCATACGGGCTCCGCGAGCGCTGCTCGACATCTCCCCGGTGCTCTGCCGGGTGCTCCGCCGACGTGCCGTGTCCCGGCACGGTCCGAGCACCCGAGGAGGTGTTCCGCTCCCGGTGTCAGTTCCACGGGTCGAACGGGATCCCGGCGGGCTTGGAGGCGTTCAGGAGATTGCGGAAACGGTCGTCCTTGTCCGTGGTCTTGATGGTGGCCGACCCGAAGTCCGCGTTCATCAGCCGGTCGCGCAGTTCGATGGTGGGCCAGCCGTTCCAGTCCACGATGGGAGGCTGACGCCAGTTGTGGTAATGGTTCTCCGGAGGCTCGTCGTTGTTGTTGGCGAGCCGGAAGAAGTGCGTGCCCAGGCCGTCCTTGTGGTACACGATCTTGGGGTGCGAACCGTCGAACCGGACCTCGGAACGCGCGTACGTCTTCTGGCTGGAGTGCTGCGTGGTCGAGACGTACTCCACCTGGTTGGACGCCTGGTTGATCCAGGAGATCACGTGCTCGAAGTCGTGGCGGTGTCCTCCGAGGCCGCTGCCGGCCACCGCCTGGTCCTTCTCGAAGTAGCTGGCGTACACGACGGCACACCACCCGTTGTTGCACTTCGAGCGCGCGTAGGTCTGCGTCCGGTCGAGGTCGGACTGGTCACGGCAACTGCCGTTGACGGCACCGGTGGTGTTCAGACCGGGATTGAGCGTCCCGTCGGGAGCGATGGCGGCGACCGGGTAGCAGCCGTCGCCGTCGTAGTCGTACGCGGGCGAGAACGACGCCTCGTACCCGCCGGCGTTCTGGGGAAGATTCGGCAGGTTCTCCGCCTGGGCCACCGCCGAGGGGAGCGCGACGGTCAGGACGGTGGCGCCGAACAGCACCCCGAACCAGGACGCCTTCCGCTTCAGGCGTCCGGGAGCCGGCTGACGTACTCCGGGTGATGACAGGTTTCTCATTTCCGCCCTCTCGAAGAACTCGGTAACCGTTCGCTGCGGCATCGCTTCACAGCAAGATCACTCCTGCCCCCATGAGACGTGATCTCCATGTCCCGCAGACGAGTAATCTGTAATGTACCGGCCAAGTTTTCAAGAGCTTTCGGAAACAGCGACTTTGCGGCGGACCATCACGCCCGCCATCCCGGGGAACCTGTCGCCCCCGGTGCCGGAACTAAACCACCCCATGTCTGAAATGAGCTTTCCCGCAGCCGAGTCGACGTCCCGCGGGCTACCGGAATCCACGATGGCGCGGCTATCCGACACGTCGTCATATCAGGCGATTCCCGGGGTGATCCGGCGGTCCCGGCCGACCTCGGGAAAGGTGCGGAAAGGCGGGGAAAGTCGGAGAAAGGCATACCGTCCCGCACCGGCGCGCGGAATTCACGGGCCGGTGCGGGGCCGTTGTCACCAGTCCTCGACTCCGGCGATCCGGTCGCGGCGGTCGGTGTTCCTGGCGCGGGCGGTGCGCAGCCACTGGGCGACGAGCGCGAGGGCGCTGAAGGCGATGACGGCCGCGCTGTAGACGACCGAGGTCTCGTGCAGGCCCACGTTCGTGGTGGCGAACCCGGCGACCACGGCGGGGATGCTGAAGGCCAGGTACGAGATGACGAACGCGACCGCGAACAGCTCGCCCCGCTCGGCCGGTTCGGCGATCCTGGCCAGCGTGCCGAAGCTGGCCAGGGCCGAGCCGCCGAAGCCGACTCCGGCGATGGCGGTGCCGACGGCGGCCATCGTGAGCGAGTGCTCCTGCACCCCGGTCAGACCGACCGCCGTCCCGACGAGCAGCAGGCCCGCCGCCAGGGCGAGGGTCCGCTCGGTGGGCCAGCCGCGCAGCAGGAAGACGGTGACCGAGGCGGGTCCGCAGAGCAGGGTGACCACGAGGCCGCCGATGACATGGCTGGACAGACCGAACAGATTGGCCGCCACGGACGGACCGAGCGCCAGGTACAGCCCGCCGAGGGCCCAGCTCGCCACCAGGATCGGTACGAGGGCGATCAGGTCGGAGCGCAGTCGCGGAGCGACACCCAGACGCGGCCGCAGCGACCGCGCGGCACCCGGCCGGCGCTGTGCCGTCTCGGGCAGCAGGGCGACGAGCAGACCGGCGAGGACCACTCCCGCGAGCAGCAGCGCGTAGACCAGCCGGGTCGGGTGCGGCCCGTACTCCGCGAGGAAGCCGCAGCCCAGCGCACCCAGGCCGAGTCCGAAGGTCGGGGCCGCTCCGGTGATGACACCGGCGCGATGCGGTGCGTGGGGCGGGTTGAGATCGACGAGTGTCGCGCCGAGCGTCGTCATGGCCGCACCCGTGGCGATGCCCTGCACCAATCGGGCGGTCAGAAGTATCGAGACGTCGCCGGCGACGATGAACAGGACCATCGCCACGGCTTCGAGGGCGATGGCGGCGGCCAGGACGGGCCGGCGGCCGATGTGGTCGGACAGGGCCCCGAGCACCAGGAGCGCGGCGATCATGCCGGCCACGTACACGGCGAACACGCCGGTGAGCGTGGTGGCCGAGAAGCTCCATTCGTGCTGGTAGATGACGTAGAGCGGGGACGGCGCGCTCGACGCGGCCATGAACAGGATGAAGACGGCCGCGATGGAGGCGAAGGCCACCGGGCGGCTCAGCCCCCGTCGCGCACGGCTGCCCGGCGGCTCGGGCATGACCGGGGTTGCCGGGGTGTTCTTGTAGCGCGTGGGTGCGTCAGACATGCGGCGCCCTCTCCGAATGCAGTGATCGTTGCGTTAACTACCGTAGCCCTAACGCAGCGATGAGTGCGATAATTTCCGTATGACCGAAGCAACAGCTCATGCCCGTCCCGGCGGCCGCTCCGCGAAGGTGCGAGCGGCCGTTCACCACGCGGTCGAGGAACTGGTCACCGAAGAGCCGGTCGAGGCGCTGACCATCCCCGTCATCGCGGCGCGCGCCGGCGTGCACGCGACCACCGTGTACCGGCGCTGGGGTTCGGTGGCGCAGTTGCTGAACGATGTGGCCACCAGCCGGTTCAGCGGCGACGTGGTGGTTCCGGACACCGGTTCCCTGTCGGGTGACCTGGAGCGGTGGATGGGCGACGTGGCCACCGACCTCGCCGACCCCGACGTCCTCGCCCTCATGCGCGCGGCCATCGGCTCGGGTCCGGAAGGCGGGTGCGCCTGCTCGGCCGACCGGCACGCACAGCTCGGCGCGATCATCGAGCGGGAGCAGACGCGCGGCGGCGAGGTCCCGAGCGTGGGCAGGGCCATCGACACGCTCCTCGGCCCGCTGTACTACCGCGCGATCTTCAGTGCGCAGCCCGCGTCCAGCGAGTGGGCGCGGGGCCTGGTGGCGACGCTGCTGGCGGCGATCCGGCGTGAGGCTCCCCTCGGACCGGGCGGCTCACCGACCGGGTGAGCGGGGGCGCTCACCGACCGGGTGAGCGGGGGCGTACGGGTGCGGGCGCCGCGGCCCCGCCACGGTGTCCGGACGGTCCAGAAGGACGGTCCACGTCGTCGTCAGAGGTCGACCCTCGTCCCCCACCCGGCGGCCGAGGCGACGGCGTGGACGACATGCGCGGCGGCCACGTCCAGGGCGGCGTGCCCGGTCGACTTGAACACGGTCAGCTCCTCCGCGGTCCGCCGTCCGGGGTGGTCCCCGGACAGCACGCGGCCGAGCAGGGTGACCGTCCGCCCCGCGGGCAGATCCTGCAACTCGTGGGCTCCGGCCGGGGGTTCGGCCGTGGCCGCGCCCTCCCACTCGGCGAAGAGCGCCGCGTCCCGCAGGGTGCCGGTGTCCAGCTCTGGACCGTGCGAACCGCCGACCGAGCTGATGTGGGTGCCGGCCGCGAGCCAGTCACGGCGCACCACGGGCCGGGTCGCACCGGTGCAGCAGAAGACGACGCCCGCCGCGCGGACCGCCGCCTCGACACCCGTGGCCGTCCTTCCCTCGGGATGCAGGTCGGCGGTGAGCCGGGCGCGGAGCGGGTCACGGCCCACCACGACGACGGGCGCGGTCGGGTCGAGCGCCGCGAGCAGGGCGACCTGGGCGCGGGCCTGGGCGCCGGTGCCGATCACGGTCGCCGGTCCGGCCGGTTCGGCCGCGGCCAGGGCGCGGGCGCTCCAGGTGGCGGCGGCGGCCGTCCGGATGCCGGTGAGGGACTCGGCGTCCATGAGGGCCAGCGGCCGGCCGTCGTCGGCGTCGAAGAGGGCCACCATCCCGCGGTGCGCGCTGCGGCCGGGGCGGTCGGGATCGCCGAACACGGAGACGAGCTTGGCCGCGAGGCCGAGCCCCGGAACGTGTCCGGGCATGGCGCCCAGCAGTCCGCTCGCGGTGCGCGCGGCGATTCTGGGCGGCGCCGACACCTCTCCCCGGCCGATGGCGACGAGTGCGGTCGCGACCGCCTCCATGACGCGTGGGGGGTCGAGGGCGGCGCGGGTCCGGGACCGGTCGAGGACGAGGACCCCGGTCATGCCGGTACCTCCGTCGCGGCGGTCACGGCCCCGGTCGAGGACAGCAGGCGCCCCAGTTCCTCGGCGGCCTCACGCAGCCGCTGTTTGAGAAGGAGGAGCCGCGCCGTGTCGATCTCCGCGTCGAGACCCACCACGGTGAGGGCGCACAGAGGGGTCCCCTGGTCCACGACCACCGCGCGGCTCAGCGAGGCGACCGGCTTCTCGTTGCGGCCGTGCTCGACGGCGAACCCGGACCGCCGGGTGCGTTCGATCTCCGCCACCAGCCCTCCAGGCCCGCTGAGGGGGTGCCCCGCCTCCTCGGCCGGGCGGAGATAGGGTCCGCGCGCGTCCGGTTCGAGCGCGGCGACCAGGGCCAGGGGGCCCGCGAACCGGTGGACGGGCAGCGCCTCGCCGAGCAGGCGCGTGATCATGCCGAGGCGCTCGGGCCGTACGACGTCGATCACCCGGGAGCGGTCCTCCTCGAGGACCTGGAGGTTGACCATCATCTCCGTGGCCCCGGAAAGTCCGAGCAGTACCGGCCGGGCCAGGGCGA
This sequence comes from Streptomyces fagopyri, assembly GCF_009498275.1. Taxonomy (NCBI): domain Bacteria; kingdom Bacillati; phylum Actinomycetota; class Actinomycetes; order Kitasatosporales; family Streptomycetaceae; genus Streptomyces; species Streptomyces fagopyri. The sequence continues at coordinate 1,614,245 of NZ_CP045643.1, forward strand.
CGAGGGAATGGCGCGCGGCGGCGGCGGACAGCTGGAGGACCGCCGTGCCGGGGAGGTAGCGGTCGCCGGCGCGCAGCACCCAGCCGCGCCGGACGAGATCCAGCAGGATCCGGTACGCGGTCGCCCGGTGCAGGTCCACGGCCTCGGCCAGGTCGGTGAGGCGCGGCGGCCGGGGCGAGCGGGCCACGGCCTCGACCAGGTCCAGTGCCTTGTCCACCGCCGTACGGGGGGCTTCGGGCATGGGAGCACTCCTTGTGGCATCGGGTCCCGGCGTGGCGGCGGATCTCCGCCGGCCCGGGGTCCTTGCGGAAGGCGGGCGGAGCGGGGGTACAGTGCCGGATGTTTCCAGTGACGATACGACTGTTGCGCTGAGCGTAACAGTCCTGCCGAGAGGTGAAGATGGCGGACGACAACGCGGGCGCACCGACCCCCTACGCCCCCGCGGCGCCGGGCACGGTCGCGGTCTATCGCGGTGCCACTCTGTTCGACGGCACCGGCGGCCCCCTCCGGCCCTCGACGACGATCGTCATCGACGGCCCGGTCATCCGCGCCGTCGGCGACGACCGCGCGATCGGTGCCGACCTGCCCGCCGACGCCGAGGTCCACGACCTCGACGGACGCTTCGTCGTACCAGGACTGATCGACTCCCACCAGCACCTCGCCACCCCGCCCGACCGGCCGGCCGCCGAGGCGGTGCTGCGCCGGCTCGCCTTCGGCGGCGTCACGGCCGTCCGTGACATGGCCGACGACCTGCGCCACGTGGGCGATCTCGCCAGAGCCACCCTGGTCGGCGAGATCCCCGGCCCGGACATCCGGTACGCCGCCCTGATGGCAGGGCCGGGATTCTTCGACGATCCGCGCACCCACCAGGTCACCCGGGGCGCGACCCCCGGCGAGGTGCCGTGGATGCAGGCCGTCACCGCGGACACGGACCTTCCGCTGGCCGTGGCGATGGCGCGCGGCACCCACGCGTCCGCCATCAAGATCTACGCGGACCTGGACCGTGACACGGTCGCCGCCATCACCGCCGAGGCGCACCGCCAGGGCATCCACGTCTGGGCCCACGCGACGGTCTTCCCGGCGACACCCGGCGACCTCGTCGCGGCCGGCGCCGACAGCCTCTCGCACGTCACCCTGCTGCCCTTCGAGGCGGTCGAGGACCGGCTCATCAGCTACCGCGACAAGCCGCCCGTCGATCACGCCCGGTTCACCTCGGGGGACGACCCCCGGCTGGCCGCGCTCTTCGCGCGCATGAGGGAACGCGGTACGGTCCTGGACGCGACCGCCGGGATGTGGCTGAGCGATCTCCTGGCCGGTGACACTCCCGAGTCCGCGGCCCGCGCGCGGGCCGACGTGGAGCTCGCCGCGGCCCTCACCGCCCAGGCCCACCGGTCGGGCGTCGCGATCTCCACCGGCACGGACTACGAGACCGACCCAGGGGCCCCCTTTCCCGCTCTCTACGAGGAGCTCGACTTCCTCGTCCGCCGCTGCGGCATCCCGGCCGGCCAGGTACTCCACTCGGCGACGCTCGTGGGCGCCCGGAGCGCGGGCGCCGAGGACGTCATGGGCAGCGTCGAGGCGGGCAAGCTCGCCAACTTCGCGGTCCTGGACGAGAATCCGCTGGACGATGTGGGAAATCTGCGGAGCATCACACTCACCGTCAAGCGTGGACGCCGCTTCGAGCGCACCGAGTTCGGGCGCACCGACCCCGAGGGATCCCGATGACCGACACTCCGATGATCATCAACGCGCTCGGGCAGCTGGACAACCCCAACGCCCCCGCCTCGGTGGACGCCGCCGCCCAGCTGAACCCGTCCAGCGAGCAACTCACCATCGACAAAAAGACCTTGGCGGATGCCCACGCCTCGGGCCTGACCGCGGTCAACATCACGCTCGGCTACACGATGGGCGATCTCCCTCCGTACGAGCACACCCTCCACGAGATCGCCGTGTGGGACGCGCTCGTCCGGGACCACTCCGCCGACCTCACCAAGGTCCTCACCGCCGCCGACATCCGCCGCGCCCGCGCCGAGGGCAGGATCGGCGTCATCTACGGCTTCCAGAACGCGGTGGCCGTGGGTGACGACACCGGGCGGATCGCGACCTTCGCCGACCTCGGGGTGCGCGTCGTCCAACTCACCTACAACCAGGCCAATCACATCGGCGACGGTTCGATGGCACCGGAGAACCGGGGCCTGAGCGACTTCGGGCACCGTGTCGTCGACGCGCTGAACGAGCGGCACGTCATGGTCGACCTCTCCCACAGCGGGGAGCGCACCTGCCTGGACGCCGCCGCGTACTCCCGGCAGCCCGTCTCCGTCAACCACACGGGCTGCCGCGCCCTCGCCGACCTGCCCCGCAACAAGACCGACGAGGAGCTGCGTCTGGTCGCCTCCCGCGGTGGATTCGTGGGCATCTACTTCATGCCGTTCCTCTCGCTGTCCGGGCACGCCCGCGCGGAGGACGTCGTCGACCACATCGCGCACGCCGTGAACGTGTGCGGTGAGGACCACGTGGGCATCGGCACCGACGGAACGGTCACCTCGATCGACGACCTCGACGCCTACCGCGCCCACCTCGCCGAGCACGTCGCCCTGCGCCGCGAGGCCGGTGTCGGCGCGGCCGGCGAGCGCGCCGACACCCTGCCCTTCGTCATCGACCTGCGCGGTGTGAACCAGTTCCGGGAACTGATCCGTCTGCTGGAGGCCCGCGGATACGGTTCGCGTCGCATCGAGAAGATCCTCGGTACGAACTTCCTCGACTACGCCGAGCGGGTCTGGACGCCGGTCACCGGCTCGTCCCGTTCGTGAACGAGGCGTTCACGCCCTCCGCCGTCCCGGAGGGCGTGACGACGGGGGCCGAGAGAAAATATGCATCTTGGATACCAGTTTTGCTAGGATGGGGTCGCGTACCGCGCCGCCCGCGTCCTGGAAAGGCTGTACCCATGGCTCCCGATCATGACCTCTCGGACCGCGACGACGTGTCCGCCCTGGTCGACGAGTTCTACCGGCGGGCTTTCACGGACCCGTTGATCGGGCCGGTGTTCACCGACGTCGCCCGCATGGATCTGGCCGCCCACCTGCCGGTGATGTGCGACTTCTGGGAGACGGTCCTCTTCAGGGCGGGCCTCTACCGCCGCAACGCCCTGCTGGTTCATGTGCGACTGCACCGGCTCGCCCCTTTGGAGGCCGAACACTTCGCGCGCTGGCTGGCCCTGTGGACGGACACCGTGGACCGTCTGTTCAGCGGCCCGAAGGCCGAGCTGACCAAACGCCAGGCCGAGCGGATCGGCGGATCGCTGCTGCGCAGGGTCCAGGGCGCGGACGCCGGAGAGGTGATCTCCTTCCACCGGGTGAGACCCACCCCGCACGAAGAACCGCCGGCCGTCACAGGTCGCCCTGCACCACACCCCGGGTGGAGAACGTGACGGGCCCGCCCGGCATGAAGTCCCCCGGCGGGATGCCGGGGTGATGACCGTCGGGCGGGGAGGGGTGTTCGGCGCGCGGACCGAGCGCCAGCCGGGAGACGATGCGGTACCGGTCGCCCCGGTAGATCGAGTGCACGTACTCCACCGGCCGGTTGCGGGTGTCCGAGGTGAGACGCTCGAAGAGGAGAGCCGGTGACAGCTCCGGCACGTCGAGCAGGTCCGCCTCGCCGCGGGTCACCACCGTGGGCTCGATCGCCTGCACCGCCTCACTGACCTGGACTCCGTGGCGGTCTTCGAGGTGCTGGTACAGATCGCCGTTCTCCAGTTCGTGCCGGGTGAGGTCCGGCGCCAGGTCCGCCGGGACGTGGAGGTACTCGATGGCCATCGGGGAACCGTCGACCAGCCGCAGACGTGCCACGTAGCGGATCTCCGCCGCGGGCGAGATGCGCAGCTTGCGGCCCACCCGCGCACCGGCCCGCTGCGTGCTGAATTCGAGGAGTCGGCTGGTCCAGGTGCCCGCGGCCTGGGGAAGGCTGAAGGTCCTGCGGTCCGGGACCAGTTCCTGCGTGATCTTCTCGCCCGCCACGAACATGCCGCGACCGTGCTCGCGCACGAGCAGTCCGGCGAGGACCAGTTGGTCCACCGCCGCCCGCAACGTGGGCCTGGATACGCCGAGTTCGGCGCACAGGGCGCGCTCGGAGGGAATCGCGTCACCCGGACGGCGCTCCTCGATCAGTTCGAGGACGGCGTCGCGCACCTTCTCACGCTTCAGCAGCGCACGGGAGGCGGCCGGGTCGATCTCCATGCGGGACTCTCGATCGTCGTCGGGACGGGGAACTGGTATGGCCCTGACCATAACTGGTCTGCTGGTAAATGGTTTGGGAGCGCCAGGAAACAACGGAGTGGGTCTCCCGGCCACTCGTTCGCTCCCCAAATCCCGTACAGGATAAGGGGGTTGACGCACGCATTGGTCTATGCCACCTTCAACCGACACCAACTGGTAAACCCGGATGGTCAACTGGTCAACCACGATGTGCCGTCCGTCGTCAGGTCCCCCGGAGGCGAATCGCGAAGTACCGCACGCTCACCCCGCCCGGCACCACATCGCCGCACGCCGGACTCACCGCACGCTCCTCATCCTGGCGCCCCCGACGGCTGCCCTCCCCCCGGCCCTCCCGCGCGCAGCGGGAGTCCCCCCTGAAAGGAACCCCCAGATGAGAACCCGTCCCCCCGCCGGCCGCGGCCGTGTGGCCCTGGCGCTGTCGGCACTGCTGGGCAGTACCGTCCTGGCCGCCCTCCCCATGACCGTGACCGCCTCCGCCGCGGCCGACGGTGTCGCCGTTCAGTACCGCACCAGCGCCGCCGGGGCCACCGCCGATCAGAGCGAGCCCTGGTTCAAGGTACGCAACACCGGTTCCTCCACCGTCCAGTTGAGCCAGGTGAAGATCCGCTACTACTTCAAGGCGGACTCGGCGAGCGCCTCCTACCGATTCGCCTGTTCCTGGGCGGTCAAGGGGTGTGCCAACATCACGGGCACGTTCGGCGTACTGGCCCACCCCACCGCCACCGCGGACCGCTACCTGGAGGTCGGCTTCACCTCGGGGGCCGGATCACTGGCGGCGGGCGCCGACACCAGCGACATGCAACTCCGCTTCTACCAGTCCAACTGGCAGACCCTGAACCAGGCGGACGACTACTCCTTCAACCCCTCCCAGACCTCGTACGCGGACTGGAACAAGGTCACCGCGCAGCTCGCCGGCACCACCGTGTGGGGCACGGCACCCGACGGCAACGACCCCACGGATCCCACCGACCCCACGGACCCGACCGACCCGCCCGGCGGAGGCCAGAGCCTGTTCGACGACTTCAACTACGCGTCGTACACCGACCCCGCCATCGCCGCCCACGGCTGGAACATCCGCTCCAACTCCGGCGGTCCCGGGGTCCCGGGCGCCGGCTGGGACCCTTCCAAGGTCACCTTCCCCACCGCTTCCGGCAACACGGTGATGAACCTGGAGACCTCAACCGCGGGCACCGCCGAGTCCACCAGGCAGACCGAAGTCGTCTCCAGGAGCACGAAGTTCAAGAACGGCACCTACGCGGCCCGGGTGAAGTTCTCCGACACCCCCAAGTCGGGGCCGGACGGCGACCACCTCGTGCAGACCTTCTTCACCATCAACGACCTCAAGGCCCCGATGGCCGACGACTACTCCGAGTACGACTTCGAGTACCTGCCCAACGGCGGCTGGGGCGAGAGCGGCAACATCCTGTACACCACGTCCTGGGAGACGTACAACCCCGACCCCTGGCAGGCCGTCAACCAGCACACCGAGGGCCGTCAGAGCTACGCCGGATGGCACGACCTGGTGCTCACCATCGACAACAGCAGCATCAAGTACTACATCGACGGGCAGCTCTTCGGCACCCACGACGCCCAGTACCTGCCCGAGCGCCCGATGTCGATCAACTTCAACCAGTGGCTGATCGACCTCGCAGGACAGACCTCGACCACAGCACGCGCCTACGACGAGCAGGTCGACTACGTGTTGCACGTCAAGGACCAGGTCCTCACCCCGGCCCAGGTGGCCGCGAAGGTGGCCGCGTACCGCACCGCGGGAACGAGGTTCGTGGACGAGGTCCCGGCCTCCTGACACGGCATGCCCCGACGCCGGCCTCCCTGATGTGACGGTTCACCGAGACCGCCACCGAGGGGAGGCCGGCGTCGCACGTATGCCCTCGGGACGTCCTCGGCAAGGGGAAGGGGACCGAGTCCCGGACAGGCACAGTTCGAGCCGTCCTCGCCGCCGCTCCACCACGGGATCCCGCACCACGGTTGAAGAATCCTTATCGTCCGCCCCCGGCCCAGGCCAGGACGTGGGGCGGCCCCGGCCGGCCGCCGTCGCGGCGCCCGCCCCGGCCGGCCGGATCGCGGCCCCCTCCCCCGCTGACTGTCAGTGGTGTGCACGAGAGTGCCGTCGCGGTCCCCGCACACGCCGTACCCGAGGAGACCGATGCGGTCGACGCCCCGCGCAATCCCCCGTTCGGGCCACATCGCCATCACCGTCGCCTTGACGAGTGAATCGAACGGGCCGACGCCGGACGATCAGGCCGACAGCACTTGCCCACACCGCCACGAATCGAACTTCCGCCCGATCATTCGCTCCGCGCACCCCGTATCGGTCCTGTGATCAGTGCAGTTGTCCGAGTTGCTTCGACCGCTTCCCCGACCAAGGAGAATCCCGTGAATCCCGTACTCGTCCTCGCCGCCCTCCGGCCCGTGTTCGAAAACCCTCCCACCCGGACCATCTCCCCGGCCGCGCTCCGGCGCCCGGTCGACGCGCGCCGCGCTCTGTTCGTCTCCGCGTCACGACCGTCGTCGAGGTGGGGTGCGTGACCGACTCGACCATGCCCGCACCGGCCCTGCTCACCTGGGCCGGCCAGGAACTCGGCGTACGGGTCTCCGTCACGGCCGACACCCCCCACCCCCGTCGGACCCCCCCACGGGAACCCCCGTGTCTGGGTTCTCCACCGCCCCGACGGCGCCCGGTTCCATCTGAAGGTCTCGCCCCGGCCCCTGGCGTACGAGAGGGAGACCCTCGCGCTGCGGCACGCGGTCCCGGCCCTCGGAGCCGGCCGCGCACCCCAGCTGCGCGCCTCGAACGCCGAGCACCTGGCCCTGCTGCTGACCACCGTCCCGGGCCGCCCGCTCCGGCAGGCGGCCCTCTCCCCCGCCAAGGAGGTCCGGGCGCACCGCCAGGGCGGGGTCCTGCTGGCCCGGCTGCACGCGGCCGGCGACCTGTCCGGGCCCCGGCGTACGGAGGCCGAGCAGGCCCTGCGCGCCGTGGCCGACGGCGCCGGTCCGCTGCTGCGGCAGGCCGGCGACCGGATCACGTCCGCGGAGCACGGGTACGTGCGTGGTCTGACCGAGCGGCTGCGCGTCCTTCCGCCCCTGCCGCTCGCGTTCATCCACGGTGCCGCCGGGCCCCGGAACCTGCTGTGGTCCCGGTCCACGGAGCAGGCCGCCTGGATCGGTTTCGAGCGGGCCCGGTTCGCCCCGGCGGTGCGGGACTTCGTACCGATGAGCTGCGGGATCTGGGCGGACCGGCCCGACCTGCGGGCCGCGTGCTTCCAGGGATACGGCCGCGGCCTGGTACCCGAGGAGCGGTACGCGCTCAGCGCGCTGGCCGCTCTCGACGCGGTGGGCTGTCTCGCCCGGGGCCCCGCGCTCGGCGATCACGAGGTCACCGCGCGCGGACGGCGCACCCTGGACCGGCTCATGACGGGGGTGTTCGCATGACGGCGCCCCGCGGCGAGAAGGCCACCCCCGTCGTGGAGATCGCCGGCGGCCTCGGCAGGACGGTGTCGCTCCCCGCGGCACGCGACGGGGCCCCGCAGCCGGCCGCACCGCCCGAACTCGACTACAACGGACGCAGACACAGGCGCGCCATGGACGACGCCACGCTGATGGACATGGCCCGCCGAATCCCGCGGGCACTCGCGCAGACGGCCCGGCTGGCCTGGTCCGTGGACCGGCGCATGGCGGCCACGATCGTCGGATGCCAGCTGCTGTCCGGCGTGGCGACGGCCGTGATGCTCGGCGCCGTCGCCCGGGCCCTGCCACGGCTGGCCGCCTCCGACCCCCGCGACGGGCTGACCCACGCGTGGCCGGCCCTGGCCGTCGCGATCGTGGCGATGGCCGGCGGCGCTGCCATGTGGATCATCGCCGACTGGGCGACCCGGCGACTCAACCCGAAGATCGCCTCGGCGGCCGATCTCACCCTGGTCGACCTCCACATGCGCGCCGACCTCTTCGCCTACGACACCGAGGGATTCAGCGACCGCAGCCAGGCGGCGGAGATCGGGTCACTGCGGGCCGTCGACCTCGCCGACGACGCGAAGACCCTCACCAACGGACTCGTCCAACTGGCCTCCGCGGCGACCGTCCTCACCTCGCTGCATCCGCTGCTCCTGGGCGTGCTGCTGCTGTCCGTGATCCCGCGCGGGATGGGCGGGGTGATCGCGGCGCGCATCGACTACCGCGTCCACGACCGCACGCTCTCCGCCCGCACCGTGCGCGGCATGATGCGCTGGTGGCTGACCACCGCGGATCTCGCCGACGAGTTGCGCGCCAACACGATGCGCCCGTATCTGCACTTCTGGTACCGGACGATGTGCGACCGGGTCGAGGGCCGCGAGCTCGAAGGCGCCCGTCCGTACCTGCTCGTGACTCTGCTGGCCGCCTCACTGGCGGGGGTGTTCACCCTCGGCATGTGGGCGTCGCCGGCCGCTCTGGTACTGGCCGGAGCGATGTCCGCGGCGCTCGCGGGCACGGCGGTCGTGGCCTCCCGGACGGCGGGGCGCGCGCTCAACTCGATCGTGCGGTACGGCGCGGTGATGTTCCATCACGGCCTCTACCTGAACGACTACTACACCTTCGTCGACGAGGTCAGGTCCACGGTGACGGCCCGCGGCGCGACGCGGGTCGAGGCACCGAGGCAGATCCGGTTCGAAGGCGCCGGATACACCTACCCCTCGAAGGACGCACCGGCCCTGCACCCGGTCGATCTCACCCTCGACCGCGGTGAGGTCGTCGCCCTGGTCGGCGAGAACGGCGCCGGCAAGTCCACCCTGATCAGGCTGCTCACCGGCCTGACCACGGCCGGCGAGGGCGCTGTCCGGTGGGACGACACCGATCTGGCCACCGCGGACGCGGAATCGGTGTGGCGGCACGTCGGCCTCGTGCCGCAGCGGACCGGGCGCTGGCCGCTGGCCGCCCGGGAGAACATCACCCTCGGCCAGCCGCGCGAGGACGGCGACGACCGGATCTGGGCGGTCGCGAACCGGGTCGGCATGGACGACACCCTGCACGGACTCCCCGGCCGGCTCGACACCCTGCTGGCCCGGTCCGTGTGGGGCGGGCACGAGCTGTCCGGCGGCCAGTGGCAGCGGCCGGCCTGTGCGCGGGCGATGTACCGGGGGCCGGCCGTTCTCGTCCTGGACGAGCCGACCAGCGAGATGGACGCGCGGGGCGAGCACACGATCTTCCGCGAGCTGCGCGAGATGGCCCCGGACCGCATCACGATCGTGGTCACGCACCGGCTCGACGACGTGCGGATGGCCGACCGGGTCGTCGTGCTCGACCAGGGCCGCATCCGCGAACAAGGACGCTTCGAGGATCTCGTGGCCGCCGAGGGCAGTCTCCTGGGCGAACTCCACGCCCTCTCCAAGGACCGCTGACTCCTGGGCCGGGTCCCACACCAGGGGCCGCGCCACATCCCGGCACGGCCTTCCTGGGCCGGGTCCCACACCAGGGGGCCCTGCCACACCCCGGCACGGCCCCCTGGCCGGCCCGTCCGACACCCGCCCGCACCCGCCATCCGGCAGTGCTTGGAGATTTGAGGCTGCCCGGGGTGTTGGGGTGTGTGGCGTCGTAGGTCAGATGGGGGGCACCTCCGAACATCCCGGGCACTTCCAGCACCCCAAGCCTCCGGGCACCCCGGACACTCCCAACACCCTCAAGCCCCCGAACACCCCAAGCACCCCCGGTCACCCTCGGTCACCCCCGGAGGGACCCTCCCTCGTGCGCCCCACGCTCACACGGCGTCCCGTCCCGCGAGGACCGTTTCGCGGAACTCGGCCACCACGGGCCGGAGATCGATCCGGTGCCACGCCGCCCACAGCCGAACGGACCCCCCGTCCCAGGGCAGTTCACGGATCGCGACGCCGTCCGACGTGCCGCGCACCATGCTCCTCTGGATGAGCGCCAGGCCGAGGCCGGAGGCGACCAGGCCCAGCGCGGTGAGGGGATCGGCCGCGTCGAGGCGGATGTCGGGCGTGAAGCCGGAGGCGACGCACGACGCGACGAACGTGTCGCGCCAGGCCGGGTCCGGGGCATCGCCCACCACGATCCACGGCTGCCCGTCGAGGGCTTCCGGCGTCAACTCCCGCCGCTCCGCGAGGGGATGTCCGGCGGGCAGTACGAGCAGCAGCGGATCCCGCAGCAACGGCGCCGAGTTGAGGTCCGGGTCGTCCTCGGGCGGTGGGGTGCGTACCAGCGCGATGTCCAGGCTGCGCTGCCGCAGTCCCTCGAACTGCTCGCCCGACTCCTGGTCGTACAGCGCGACGTGAATGCCCGGCCGCCGGTCGCGCAGGGTGCGCAGGGCGGAGGGCAGGATGCCCGTATGCATCGCGTCGGCCACGTATCCGATGCACAGGCCGCCCTCCTCCCCGCGGCCGAGCCGTCGGCCGAGGTTCTCCAGCCGGTCGGCGTGGCGCAGCAGGGCCCGCGCCTCGGTCAGGAAGACCCGGCCGTCGGAGGTCAGCCGGATGCGCTGCTGGCTGCGTTCGAAGAGGGTGAGTCCCAGGTTCTTCTCCAGCTGGGCGATCTGCCTGCTGAGGGGTGACTGGGAGATGTGCAGCCGTTCGGCGGCTCGACCGACGTGTTCGGCCTCGGCGACGGCGACGAAATAGCGGAGTTGTCGCAGGTCAAGCATGTAGGACCTCAAAGGACTCAACTATGTCCAAGCAAGTCTTGGACAGTCTCATGTACAGATCCTAGCCTCGAACACGTAAGACCGGCGGATCGCCCGTTCCCTGACGAATCCGCCCCGATCTCCACCCCTGAGGATCTTCCATGAGCATCAAGTCCCTGCTGCCCGGCTCGCTCGGCTTCGGCACCGCACCGCTCGGCAACATGTTCCGCGCCATCCCGGAGGAGGAGGCGGCGGCCACCGTCGAGGCCGCCTGGGACCAGGGCATCCGCTACTTCGACACGGCACCCTTCTACGGCGCCGGCCTCTCCGAGATCCGGCTCGGCGACGCACTGGCCCACCACCCCCGTGACGCGTTCGTGCTGAGCACCAAGGTCGGCCGGGTCATCCTGGACGAGGCCGAGGATCCGTCCGCCCGTGACCTCGGCGAGAAGGGCGGCCTCTTCGAACACGGCCGTCCGAACAAGATGGTCAACGACTACTCCGCCGACGCCACCCTCCGCTCCATAGAGGACAGCCTCAAGCGCCTGCGGACGGACCGTCTCGACATCGTGTGGGTGCACGACGTCGCGCAGGACTTCTACGGAGACGAGTGGACGGCCGTCTACGAGAGCGCGCGCACCGGCGCCTTCCGCGTTCTGCAGAGGCTGCGCGAAGAGGGCGTCATCAAGGCGTGGGGGCTGGGTGTCAACCGGGTGGAGCCCCTGGAGATCACCCTCGACCTGGACGAACCGAAGCCCGACGCCTTCCTCCTCGCCGGCCGTTACACCCTGCTCGACCACGAGCGTGCCCTGCAGCGTCTGCTGCCCGCCGCCGCTGCCCAGGACGTCGACATCGTGGTCGGCGGCCCGTACAGCTCGGGAATCCTCGCCGGAGGCACGCACTTCGAGTACCAGAAGGCGCCCGCCCACATCATCGACAAGGTGGAGCGCATCAAGGCGCTGGCCGAGCGGCACGGGGTGGGGGTCAAGTCCGCCGCGCTGCAGTTCTCCCTCGCCCATCCGGCGACGACGGCCGCGATCCCCGGAGCCACCAGGCCCGGTCGCATCGCGGAGGACGTCGCCGCTCTCACCGAGAGGATCCCCGCCGGGTTCTGGGCGGATCTGCGCGCGGAGCGGCTGGTGGCACAGGACGCTCCCGTGCCCGCCGCCGCCTGACCCGTTCACCCCGAGCCAAATGGAGAATCCCGTGGCCACGACCACCGCGTCCCTCGACGTCCCCGCCTCGCCCGACCGCGTCTGGCGGCTCATCGGCGGCTTCGGCTCACTGCCCGACTGGCTGCCGTACATCCCCACCAGCGAACTCGGCGAAGGCGGACGCGTCCGGCGTCTCACGAACGAGGAAGGCGGCGTGATCGTCGAGCGCCTCGAAGCCTTCGACCACAAGGCCAGGACCTACAGCTACTCCATCCTCCAGGCGCCCTTCCCCGTCACCGGCTACCTCTCCACCCTCACGGTGCACGAGACCTCCCGGCAGGACAGGGCCCGCGTGGAGTGGTCCGGCGCCTTCACACCGGACGGCATCGGCGACGACGAGGCCATCGCCCTGTTCCAGGGCATCTACACGGACGGTCTCGCCGCGCTGCACCGGACCCTGACGCCGCCCGCGGGCTGACACGAGCGCGGGGTCCACCACCAACCGGTCCCCGGGCGACGGCCGTCGAGGGAGGGCGCGCCCCACGTGCGGACGTGTCCGGGAAGCCCGACGGGTTGGAGGTACGCGGTTCCCCGCGCGCACGGCGGACCTCCCGGCCACACGGTCCTCCTGCCCCGCCGGGCAGCATCCGCGCACCGACACCGGCATCTTCACGCAAGAGGCACACGAACGCGGGGCGGCCCCGGACCTGATCGTCCGGGGCCGCCCCGCACCACCACCGGGTGGGAACTGGCGCTCTCTACCAGCGGTACCAGCGGCCACGACCGCCACCGGTTCCGGCGGATCGCATGACGAAACCGAGCAGCCAGACGGCTAGCACGACCACGGCGACGATCCACAGGGCCTTCAAGGCGAAGCCGGCACCGAACAGGACCAGAGCGAGCAGAAGAACAAGGAGCAGGGGAACCATGGTTATCGACCTCCGAAGCTCCGGGTGCCCTGCCGGTACCCAGCCATGCGCCCGGAATCCATTTGTCTCCCGTCCCTCGGACCGGCGACACGGAACGGCCCCCGACCGCGAGCGGCGCCGTTCCCGGACAGGACCGACGGCGACGACGACGACGGCTACGACGGCTACGACGGCCCGGACGCCCCCGCGTGCACGGGGCCGCGGCCGCGGCCGCCCCACACGTACACGGGGGTCACGACCGGCACCCGGCGTCACGGTCCGGCGGACGATTCCGCGTCCGGGAGGTCTGCACGGCGGCTGCCGGGGCAGACGGCGTTAACCGGGGGAGCCGCCCCCGGCCGAACGCCGCCGAACGGCGCCGATCCGTGGGAGCCCCGATGCCGACCGCCGTGCCGGAAAGACCTGCCGGACTCTCCCGTGCCCCATCGGCGGGGGCCGGCTCAGGCAAGGGGGTCGCCCTGCCCCGGGGCGTCGGGCGGACCGCCGCGCGGATCGCCGCGCTGACGGCGTGTCAGGCCGGGCTGCTGGTGGGACTCGGACTCCTGATCACCGGCCCCGCGCGTGACCGGTGGCCCCTGACGGTCGAGGACCACGTCGACGAGGCCTTCGAACGGGGCCGCACCGGCACACTCACCACCCTGTCCTTCATCGGCTCCGAGGCCGGCAACACCCTGACGGTCATCACGCTCACCCTGGCGGCCTGTCTGGTGCTGGTCCTGCTGCCCCGGCTGCCGATGTGGCGGCAGGCGGTCTTCCTCGCCGTCGCCGTCTCCTCCCAGGCACTGGTCTTCCTGGTCATCACCCTGTCGGTGGACCGCGACCGTCCGGACGTGGACCGCCTGGACGCGTCCCCGCCCACGTCCAGTTACACCTCCGGCCACACCGGCGCCGCCACCGCCCTGTACGCGGGCGTCGCCGTGGTGGTGCTCTCACGCGGCCGCGGTCCCTGGCGCAGAGCCGTGGGAGTGCTGCTGCTCCTCATACCGTTGCTGGTGGGCGTCGCCCGTCTCTACCGCGGCATGCACCACCCCACGGACGTCGTGGGCGGCATCGTCAACGGCTGCCTGTCCCTGCTGATCGTCGGGCGCGCCCTGCTGGTCGACAAGTCCGTGACCGCGCCGCCCCCGGCCGGTTCGCTGCCCGTCGCCGACGGCACCCGCGCCGAGCCGCACCACGGCACCACCATCGTGATCTTCAATCCCACGGTGACCGACGAAGCCACCCGGGTGTCCCTGCGACGGGTCCTGGACCACAACGGCCATCGGGCGCCGGTGTTCGTCGAGACCACCCGCGACGACCCGGGCAGCGGACAGACGGCCCGCGCGATCCGTGACGGCGCGACGCTCGTCGTCGTCTGCGGCGGGGACGGAACCGTCCGGACGGTGGCCGACGCCCTGGCCGGCAGCGGGGTCCCGCTGGCCGTCGTACCGTGCGGCACCGGCAATCTGCTGGCCCGCAACCTCGGTCTGCCGCTCTCCCCCGCCGAGGCCCTGGAGGCCGCGCTGCGCGGTACGTCGCACCCACTGGACCTAGGGCGCATCGAGGGCGACGACCTCCCCGCCACCCACTTCGCCGCGATGTCCGGGGCCGGACTGGACGCCGCGATGATCGAGCACACGGACGAGCGCGCCAAGTCGGCCGTGGGCTGGCCCGCGTATCTGCTGGCGGGCATCAGCACGCTGCGCACCCCGCGCATGGGTCTGACCATCCGACTCGACGGCGCGCCCGCCGTCCGCCGTACCGCCCGCATGGTCCTGGTCGCCAATGTCGGCACCGTCCAGGGCGGGTTGACGCTCCTGCCGTCCGCCCGTCCCGACGACGGACGTCTCGACCTGCTGGTCCTCGACCCGCGGGGGCCCGGCGGCTGGCTGCGCGCGGTGGGAACGCTGCTGCGCGGCCGGTCCCGGGCACCCCGGGCCACCACCCTGGACACCCTCGCCACCCGGGACGGGGACCGGACCGGCGTACCGGTCGAGTTCTTCACCTTCCGGCGTGCCGAACTCGTCTTCGACTCCCCGCAGTCGCGCGAACTCGACGGCGACCCGGTCGGTCCCGGGCGCAGGCTCACCGCCGAGGTCAGGCCCGGCGCCCTGACCGTGCTGCTGCCGTCCCGGGAGAAGTGAATGGGCACCGCCACCAGGGTCCCCGAGACCCGTGACATGGCCGGCGAGGAACTGTCGGCGGACGAGGCGCTGGCGTCACTGCGCCGTTACGGCCGCTGGCCACTGCTGCGCGACTCGTTCGTCCGGTTCCGCTACGCCGACGGCTTCAGCCACTCCCGGGCGCTCGCCCTGCAGACCGTGCTGGCCGTGATCCCGCTCGCCATCGCGTTCGTCGGACTCTCCACCGCCCTGCACTCGGAGGACATCGGCAGATTCGCCGAGCTGACGATCCACCGGATCGCCGCGGGCCCCAGCGCCGAGGTGGTCGACGACGCGTTGCGGCGCAGCCGGCACACGGCGGGCGACGGCGCGCAGGTCGCCCTCTGGTTCGGTCTGCTCTTCTCCCTGGTCAACGTCACGACGGCGATGTGCCAGATCGAGCGCGGCGCCAACCGGATCTACGGCAACGAGCGGGACCGCCCCTTCCACCGCAAGTACCTGCGCGGACTGGTGATGGCGCTCGGCGCCGGGATCCCGCTGGGACTGGGGTTCGTCGTCATGGTCGCCGGAGGCGACCTGGCCTCCGCGGCGGTGACGGTGTACGGGCTGGACGGCGCCGCCCGAACCGCGTGGGAGATCATCCGCTGGCCGGTCGGTTTCCTGCTCGCGCTCATCTCGGCCAGCGCGATCTTCCGCCGTTCTCCCCGCAGGCGGCAGCCCGGATACACCTGGCTGGCCTTCGGCGCCACCGTCTACCTCGTGCTGTGGACGCTGCTGACCTGGCTGCTGAGCCTGTACCTCGGGGTGAGCGGGTCCTTCGACACGATCTACGGCCCGCTCAGCGCGTTCATGTCGCTGCTGCTCTGGGCCTATCTGACCTCCATCGCCCTGTTCCTCGGACTGGCGTTCGCCGCGCAACTGGAGGCCTCACGGGCCCTGCGGCCCGGTCCGATCCACCCCGACCCTGGAGTGTGAATGCCGGTGCGAACCGTTGCCCTGCGCCTGCGTGACCGGCAGCGCCGGGCTGCCGACCGCAGGTTCGGTGTCCGGCTGTTCGGGTCGGCCGCCGTCGCCGCGGTCGCCGCCGTGCCCTTCGGGCTGCTGCTCGTACTCCTGGAGGGCCACTGGGGGCCCCTCCGCCGGCTGGACGCGGGCACCGCGCGGCGGCTGCACGAGACGGCGCTGGAACACCCCGCCTGGACGAGCACGCTGCGCTTCCTCTCCGACCGGGTGTGGGATCCCGTCACCCTGCGTACGGTCGTCGCCCTGCTCACGATCTGGCTCGTGTACCGCAGGGCGTGGCGGCTGGCTTCCTGGTCCGCGGTGACGGCCGTGGCCGGCGGACTGATCGGGCTGCTCGTCAAGACGGTGGTCGAGCGGGCCAGACCGTCTTTGGAGGATCCGGTGGCGCACGCCCCGGGGTTCTCGTTCCCGTCCGGGCACGCGATGACGGCCACCACCTCGTTCGCGGTGCTGCTGCTCGTCCTGCTCCCCCTGGTCCCGCGCGCCTGGCGGCCGCTGGGCTGGTGCCTCGCCGTCGTGTCGGTGCTCGGTGTCGGCTTCACCCGCGTCGCGCTCGGCGTGCACTGGTTCAGTGACGTGGTGGGCGGCTGGCTGCTGGGGCTCGCGGTGGTCGCCCTGACGGCGTGGGCCTTCGAGGCGTGGCGTGTCGACTCCGGCCGCGGACACGCCGCGTTGACCGGTGGCCTGGAGCCGGAGCTCACCGGCGCCCACCCGGAACCGGGCCGGGCGGACCGGGAGGTGTCCCACTGAGACGGGGTGGGTGCCGGGGACGACTCCCCCGGCACCCACCCCGTCGTCACGCGTGACGATCCACGGTCACCGTCACCGTGTGCCGGGGTGCAGGTAGGCGCGGTCCACCGTCTGCTGGACGGTGTCGCCGGCCGCGTCCCTGGCGGTGACGCGCAGTGTCACGTACGCGTCGCCGTGCACCCGGGCCGGCCGCTCCACGGTGGCGCTGAAGCCGCTGCCCTCGCGGGCCGTGGACGCGGCGGTCCAGGTCCGCCCGCCGTCGTACGACGTCTCGACCTTCAGCGTCACGCCACGCGGTGCCGTCATGCCGTCCTGCATACGGACGGTCAGACCCAGGTGGTGCCTGCGCTCCCGGCTCACCGCGTTCCGGGCGTCGACGGGGACGGCGTAGTCGACCTGGAGCAACGGCAGCATGGCCGGCCGGGCCGCGGTGTCCGAACGGAACGTCCACGACGTGCGTGTGCCGGTGGCGAAGTCCCAGTCGCCGGACGTGCGGGCGGTGGCCAGGTCCAGGCGGTACGCGGCGTCGCCCGCGGGAACCTCGATGTCACCCCACGCGCCGTTGTCGGACGCGGCGATCTGCTTCCCGTTCCGGTACAGCAGCGCCGTGGCCGTGTCGGGCAGGTCGTCCGCCGCGGCCGACGGGGAGCCGGCTCGGACGCCACTGCCGACGCCGCCGCTGGGGACCTCACCGAAGGCCCAGTGGCCCGCCGCGGAGTCCGTGAACTCCGGGACGAACACGGACAGGGTGTCGCCGTTGCGCACCGACTGCCAGGCCGCGCCACGCGGGATGGACGGGCGGACCACCGCTCCGAACCACCGCTGCGAGACGCTCTCGCCGGGCCGGTAGGTACGCGGCACATCACTCATGCCGGCCATGAGCGGCATGTCCGGGTCACCGACCACGTTGTGGCGGACGGTCTGCCGCCACAGGGTGTCGCCGCCGGTCACGTACTCGACGCGCTCCTGGCCGGTCGGGACGTAGCGGGTGTACTGGTTCCAGGCGGTGTCCTGGTAGGGCCGCCACCCGAATCGCTGCTCGCCCGCCCAGGACGTGGCACCCGTGCGGGTGTAGGTGCTCCGGACCACGGCGCTCTCGCGCTCGGAGACGGTGTACACCAGCGGCTTGGGGACGGAGCCCTTGGACACCTGCATCACGTCGTAGAGGTACGGGCTGCGGACCGTGCCGGTGAACTCCACCGTGGTGGATCTCGCCTTGGCGCGCTTGAGCAGCGCGGTGCCTTCCGCCGCGCCCGCGCGCATGGTGGTCAGGGCCATCCGGTCTCCGGTGGGGCTCCACCGCGTCCAGGGGTAGTAGCCGTCCTCCATGACCAGCATCAGCGCCTTGGCCCCGGCGTCCGCCGCCGCCCGCGCGAGCGCCCGGTCGTCGGAGAAGTGCCAGCGTACGACGGCCAGTTTGCCGCGCACGTGGGCGGCGCGGAGGTCGGCGGCCGTGCCCGCGCCGGCGTCCACGGCGGTCAGCCGGGCTCCCTTGTCGCCGAAGGCCGGGGAGGCGTCCACGTAGTACGGGGTGAAGCCGAGCGACGTGCCGGGGACCGCTGCCCGCAGCTGCGGGGCCACCATCTGCCAGCGCGAGGCGAACTCGAAGTCGCCGTCGGTGACGCGCGCCGTGGGGCTGACGTAGATCCGCTGGGCGACGTCGAAGTACATCACGCCCTGGATCAGGCCGTTGCCGTCGATCTTCCGGTACGTCTGGTAGCTGAGCACCCCGCGCTGTTCGGCGGGGCGGGGCGTGCGGATCTGCACCTGGACGGTGTCGGCGGCGTTGAGTGTCACCGACATGTCCTTGGTGACCTTCACCTCCGGGTTGACGACCTCACGCAGTTCCTCGCCGTCGGCCGCCTTGTCGATCGTGTTGAAGCTGACCTGGTAGGTGCCCTCTTCCACTTCGGCGACGGCCGGTTCGAGGCTCGTGTAGTTCACGAAGCCGTCGGCACCCCAGATCGTCGGGGCGGCGCCCTCCATGACCTTGCCGTCGCGGTCGCGGGCGACCACGGTGAGCTTGTGCAGCGGGCCGTGCGCGTTCAGGGCGACGGTGGTGTGGGTGAGCACGGAGCCGTCGGCGGAGGTGGCGGTGACGTATCCGTAGTACTGGCCGCGAGTGGCCTTGGCGCCGTCGAGGCTCAGCGGCACCTCGGCCGTGGCGCCCGGCGCCAGCTGCGCCTTGCCGCTGCCGACGCCGACCACGCCGTCCGGGAGCGCGCGCCCCGTGTTGGTGGCGAGGGAGACGGCCAGGGTGAGCGTGACCGCGTGGTCACCGGTGTTGGTGTAGCGGACGGTGGCCGCCTGCTGCACCTTCTTGGCGCCACCGACCTGGACCGGCGGGAGGGTGACGGAACCGGTGGCCGTGACCGCGCCCATGGCGGTGGCCAGGTCGATGCGACCGCCGCCCTGCTCGGTCACCTTGGTGCCGGGCACCTCGTGCGCGGTGCTGATCAGGGCGTCCTTGAGCTGCTGCGCCCCCCAGCCGGGGTGTTGCTGGGCCAGCAGCGCGACGGCTCCGGCGACATGCGGGGTGGCCATCGAAGTGCCGGACGCGGCGGTGTAGTTGGCGTCGACGGGGGTGCCCATCGTGGTGCCGGAGGCGCGGGCGGCGACGATGCCGACACCGGGGGCGGTCACGTCGGGCTTGACCGCCGCGTCGACCAGCCGCGGGCCGCGGCTGGAGAAGGAGGCGAGGGAGTCGTCGCGGTCGACGGCGCCGACGGTCAGCGCCGCGTCGGCCGCGCCGGGCGAACTGACGGTGGCCATGCCGGGACCCTCGTTGCCCGCGGCGACGACGAAGAGCGTGCCGGTCGACGCGGTGAGGGAGTTGACGGCCTCGCTCATGGAGTCGGTGCCGTCGGTGGGGGTGCCCGAACCGAGGCTCATGTTGACGACCTTGGCGTGCTGCGAGGCGGCCCACTCCATGCCGTCGATGACGGACGACTCGCTGCCGTAGCCGTCGTCGCCCAGCACCTTGCCGATGAGCAGGTCGGCGCGGGGCGCCACCCCGCGCCGGGTCCCGCCGGACGCGGCGCCCGTGCCGCCGACGATCGAGGCGACGTGCGTGCCGTGGCCGAAGGCGTCGTTCGTGCTCGCGCTGCCGGAGAAGTCCTTGGCCTGCGCCACGCGTCCGGCCAGGTCGGGGTGGTTCGCGTCGACGCCGGTGTCGAGGATGGCGACCTTGACGCCCTGCCCCTCGTAGCCCGCCTTCCAGGCGACGGGGGCGTTGATCTGCGCGGTGCTGCGGTCCAGTACGGCTTTGACCTTGCCGTCGAGCGAGACCCTCGGGGTGACGGCGGCGCGGGCGGCGTCCGGTGCCGGGCCGGTGTTCAGCGTCTTCCAGAACGTGCCCAGGTCGTCGTCGGCCACCCGCAGCGACCGCGCGTCGATGCTGGTCAGGTCACGGACGGGCGTCGCGGACGTGTTGAGCGCGGCCAGCCGGTCGGCGGTGTTCCCGGCGGCCTGTGTCGCCCGAGCGGTGCTCCTGGCCCCGGTCGCCGACGGCTTGGAGGAGACGATCAGGGGGAGGGCGGAGGTGTGCGCCTCGTCGTAGCCCTCGGCCACCAGGGCCGTCACGTCGAAGAGCCGACGGTCCAGGGTGCCCGCGGTCACCAGCGCCTCGGCGTCGGACGGCAGCACGGTGAGCGCCTTGTCGTTGCCCTCCAGCGTCCGGAAGGCGATGCCCTCGCGCCCCGGCGCGGGCTGCACCGACGCGGTGTGGCGTCCGCCGGGCAGCGTGGTCACGGTCACCCGGTCGCCGGTCAGCAGCCGCACGGTGGCGGAGACCACCTTGTCATGGGCGGTGATGCGCGGCGTTCCCTCCGCGCTCGTCCCGGCGGAGACGGGCGACACACCCCCGATCGTTGCCACCAGTACGGTCGATACAGCCGCCGATAGGCGCATCCATGCCATCAGTCAAGCACCTTTCATACAGCTTGAGGTCATGCGCTGTTCGACAGAATCCGCTGGTGTCGCGGGACATGTCACTGCTCTCAGCTGTCACGGATGCGACATGTCCCAACGGCGACAGGGGCAGGATGCGGCGCCGTCGCCGCGCCTGCTCCCGCCCGCCGCGACACGGCGGACGGGCCGGGGCGAACGGGTCGTCCGGCGCCGGGTGTCAGGCGAGATGCCGCGCGAAGAACCCCAGGGTGCTGTCCAGTTCGAAGGCCGGGACCTCGCCGTGCCTGCCGACGTTGGCGTGGAGCGTCTTCTCGGCCGACGCCAACGCGTCGAACAGGGCCAGGCTTTGGGCCCGCGGCACTCGCTCGTCGTCCCACTGCACCAGGAACTGCACCGGCACCGTGACGCGGGCGGCGTCCTCGGCCGACGCCGACGCCCCGCCGAGCCCCAGGACCGCCGCGCGGACCCGGGGTTCGGCGGCGACGAACGGAACGCCGAGTCCGCACCCCAGTGAGACCCCCCAGTAGCCCACCGGACCCGGACCGACGTGTTCGAGCCGCTGGACCGCGTCGAGGACCGCTCGCCATTCCGGGACGGTCCGGCGAGCCACGAGCGCCTGGAAGCCGGCGATCAGCGGAGCCAACTCCTCTCCGGCGGCCACGCGAGCCTGGTTCCGGGTCGCGATCCGGTCGTACTCCTCGTCCACCGGCCGGTCTCCGTGGCCGGGCACGTCGACCGCCACGGCCGAGAATCCGCACTCGGCCACGATGCGGCGCGCGAGGGCCAGGAGGTCGGGGGTCTTCTTGTGCTGCCCGCCGCCGTGTCCCATCAGGACGAGCGGACGTGTGCCGACGGCACCTTCCGGCGTCCACAGCACGCCGGGGATCTCATCGAGGGTGAAGAGCTGTTCGAGGACGCCGTCGAACGACGTCCGAGAGGTGAAGCGCATGGTGTTCCGGGCCTTTCGGGATGCCTCTTGCGGGCAACTCCCTAGGCCATACGGGAGAGGGAGGCCCGACCTGTCACAGCGTTGATCGGTCTCACCTCCTCGGTTCGCGGACGCGTACGGCGGCGCCGAAGGTATCACGGACACGCCCACCCACGTCAGCAACGACCACGTGGTCAGGACCAAGGGCGCCTGATACGGCTTTGGTTGAAGTCCCCGGCCCGCGACGGCCCACACGGCGTTATGCGTGGGAGTCGCGGTTCCACGGGGCGCCGACGCCATCGCCATCGCCGACGCCATCACCATCGCCATCGCCATCGCCATCGGCGAAGGAGAATCCGCCCCGGCTGTACCGCGCGCATCGGGGCGGGGAACACACGCCGGCGGCGCGCCGGGGCCGGGTGGGCCGGTGGCGCGCCGTCGGGTGGGGTGGGGGTGTGCGGGTCACCCGGTCAGGGATGGGGTCAGCGGTGACCGCCGCCGTGACCGCCGCCGTGACCGCCGCCGTGACCGCCGCCGTGGCCGCCGCCGTGGTGGCCGCCCCAGGTGACGGTGTCGACGAGGCGACGGTGGTCGTTGCGCAGGGTCGCGGTGTCCGCGCGCTTGTCCCACACCGAGGAACGACGGTCCTGGTACAGGTCACGGAAGGTGTCACGGCCGACACCGGTGTGGACCCGGACCGTGGCACGGCCACCCAGACGGTAGTGACGGAACGTGTACGTACGCCCGTCACGGTCCGAAAGCGTCCAACGGTCCAGATCCACCGCACGACGAGTGGTGTTGGTGATGTCCACCCACTCCTCGTTCAAATCGGAACGGCGGTGACGGTCCGGGGAGTCGTAGTGCACGTGCGTGATCTGCACCGCCGCACGAGGACGGGGAGCGTGATCGGCCGCGGAAGCCGGCAGCGCCGACGCCCCCGTCACCGCCGCGACGGACAACGCGGCAGCCGCGAAACGACGGACAGACACAGATGCGGACATGAAGTCCCCCTACATGATGCCGGCACCCCCACCCCCCACGACCTGGACAAGCAAGCCGCACGGAACAAGGCTGCGTGTGCGAGTGATACGGCCGGCCCCTGACGGACCGACACCCACACCATGCCCCCACCACCACCCGATACAGGCGAAACCCGGAGCCACGTTACGGACCATCCATATCGCCGTAACACTCACATGTAACGTCCATTCAAACCATGAACCCACAAAGTTGACGCCCCCACCCACCCACACCCCCCACCCACACCGACCCCCACCCCCAAACCGCCACCACACGCCACCCCACCCCACCCCCACCCATCACCCGAAAGTGGATCACGGCCCAGGAGGACGCGGACGGGCGTCGGAACACCGCACCGGCGCCCGCGCCGGGGTGATCCGCCGGCCCATGGGCCGGAAGGGGCCGGTGCTCAGCGGCCCAGCGCGTCGCGCGGCCGCCGCTTGTTCATCGTGGAGCGCCCCTCGACGCCCTTCTTCCTGGCCTCTGCGTACAGCTGATGCCTCGTGGACCGGCGCGTACGGTCACGCCGGCGCCCGCACACCGGAACGCCTCAGAGACCGTCGGGGCCGTCGTCCCGGATCCGGTGGACGGCCGCTTCCTCCGCCGAGGCGGCGCCGCCGTCGATGCCGACGTCCTCGGCGAACATGTCCTTCTCGGCGTCCTCGTGGGCCCCCTCGTCCAGTGCCACGAGACGGCCCGCGCGGTCTTGGCCCACCTCGTCGTCCAGCGGTTCACCCTCACCGTCCGGGAGGTCACCGAGACCGTCGTCGGTCTCCGGTTCCGCCAGAGCCGGGTCCGCCAGTTCCTCCGACAGTCGCTGGTCCAGGCTCTCGCCCTCCCGCTGCTCCCGCGCGGTCGTGCCCAGGTGCTCCACCCCGAGCGGGCGCTCGGGCGGTGACCAGCCTTCGTCGTACGGGTCCGCGCCGCGGTCGTCGAGCGAGTCCTCCGGGTCGAGGATGCCCTCGTCGTCGCGCCCCTCGGGGCCGTCGGGCTGGTAGACCTCGTCGCCCATGACTTCCTCGTTGTCCTGACTGTCCATGACGTGTGACCTCCGGGACGGCTGCGTGCGTCGTCGCCCGCGTATCCAGGCTGCGCCACACCACACCTTCCGGCACGCCGGGTCCGCCGGCCGCGGCGAGATCCGCGGGGTTCCCACCGCGTTCCCGCCGGTTCGACGACTCGGCGGGAACACCTGCGCCCACCAGGGTCCTGACGACAGATCCGGAACTCGGGACCATGGCGCGAAATCGTCCGCAAGGGCTGTGCTTTCTTCGCCGCTTCCGGGGGTGGGGGTCCGGGAACAGCACGGATCCCGGCAGTCCGAAGGGAAATCGGGCTGCCGGGATCGGACACATCGACCTCGCGTGGGCCTGCCGTGGTGCTACTTGGGCTTGACGGCGTCCTTGGCCTTCTCCTTGGCCTCCCGCAGGTCACCCTTGGACTCCTCGGCACGGCCCTCGGCCCGCAGGGACTCGTTGCCCACCGCGCCACCGACGACCTTCTTGACCTTGCCCTTGGCCTGCTCGCCCTTGGCCTGAGCCTTCTCGTCCGCAGCCACAACCACTCACACCCTGTCGTATTCGGAAATCGTTGCACCCTCCGTCTCACCCGATACCCGGCCCCCAAACCCGGAAAGTTTCCACAGGGAAAACATCGGCCACGCCACCTCCGGTCTCCCGGAACATTCGATGTGTAGCACCCGGGACACAGGGCACCCGCCGTCCCGGGAAAACGTCACCGAATTCGATGGCGCCTGCACAGCCCCGCAATTCCTGAACGCGGGGAAGCGAAAAGTATCGAAGAAGGAGCCGTTTTATGAGCGACAACATCTGGGGCTACCAGCCGACCACCGGCCACGCCCCGGGCACCGACCTGATCGGCTACAAGGTCGAAGCCACCGACGGAAGTATCGGCAAGGTCGACAAGCACTCCGACGACGTGCACTCCTCGTACCTCGTCGTCGACACCGGCGTATGGATCTTCGGCAAGCACGTCCTGCTGCCCGCCGGCACCGTGACCACGATCGACCAGGCCGAACAGAAGATCTACGTCGCCCTCACCAAGGACCAGATCAAGGACTCCCCCGAGTTCGACAAGGACAAGCACATCGGCGACACCGGGTACCACGAGCAGGTCGGCACCTACTACCAGGGCCGGCGCCGCGCCTGACCCCGCGACACCACCCCGACAGTGGGGGCCGGACGAAGACCCTTCGTCCGGCCCCCACTTCCCGTCCGACGGCACGATGACACGGTCCGGCGTCTCGCGTCTCGCGTCGCGCGTACGGCGTGCCGCGTCTCGCGTACGTACGGCTTCTCGCGTCCCTGGAGCGCTGTCGTGCGACCGTGCCCCGGCCGGAACCGGTGGGTATGTCCGGAACCTGCGGGTCTGTCCGTCCGGGGCCCGCGCCGGGCATGCCGACGGGGCCGGCGGAAGGTGCTTCTCCGCGGGCCCCGGGGCCGTACAAAGGGAATGCCGGTGGGCAGGACGGGCCTTCGGCTCGGTCCGCGGCGCGCCCGCCGGGGACCGTCCCCGGCAGGGCGTTCGCGCCGCCGCGCCCGCGCGACGCGCGGGTCCCGAAGTGCCGTTCTAGAAGTAGTGTTTGCGGCCGCCGACCGTGCGGCCGCTCGCACCCAGGATCCACAGGACCGCGCCGACCACGACGAGCACACCGCCCACGGTCGTCAGCAGTGACACACCGACCAGCAGGCCGATGACGAGCAGAATGGCGCCAAGGACAATCATTTCGATTCCGATCTTCACGTCTCTTCGATGCGTGCGGACCCGTGTCTCGCCGGGCTCACAGCACCCTCTTCCCGCCCGCTGCGTAACCCGGGACAGGTGAAATCCGGTCGGCCACCCGATCGACGGCCACTGGATCCCTGTCGTGCAACGTCCGAGTGCCCCGCTCCGGGCCACTCATGCCGCCCTTCCGCGCAGGTGGTCAGCGGATGGACGTCGAGGTGCTCGCGCTGCCTCACGCGCTCGGTGAGGCGGCCGTCCGGCGGCGCGGTGACGATCCGGCCGGCTTCGTCCCCGCGGAGCGACGTGACCGGGGCCGTGGACGCATCACGACTCCCCGTCGGGAGGCGGACCGTTCGGGTGCAGTCGCGGCGACGGCGGGACGGCGACGGGCTGCCGGGTAGTCGTTGTGCATGAACACTCACGTCCTCGACACCTCCACCCGTTCCTGGACGCCGTCGGTCCTGGACACCGCGTCGGCATGGTGGCTGACGGCCCTGGACCGCATCGAACGGTCGGGGGCCGCGGATCCGGCGATCCGGCTTCTCCAGCGGGGAATCCGCTCGCTCCCGCTGGGCGAGGCACGCGATCTGCTGCGCGGCAGGCCACTGGGCCATCCCGTGCATCCCGTCCTGGTCCAGGTACCGATCGGCTGCTGGCTGTCGGCCGCCGTACTGGACATCGCGCCGGCGGGGCGGAGCGCGCCCACCACCCTCACGGCCGTCGGTCTGGCCGGAGCCGCCCCGGCGGCGGTCGCCGGCTGGGCCGACTGGGCGGACCTGCCGCCCGAGCAGGCCCGGGTCGGACTGGTCCACGCGGTCTCGAACGTCGCGGCCGTGGCCTGCTACACCGCTTCCCTGGCGGCGCGACTGCGCGGTCACTCGGCGAAGGGCCGGCTGTGGTCGCTGGGCGGGCTCGCGGCGGTCGCCATGAGCGGTGCGCTGGGCGGGCATGTGGCCTACCGGCAGGCCGTCGGACCACATCCCGCAGCCTGAGGCCTGCTCGCGGGCCCCCGCCCGGGAGCAGCGCCGGGCCGGTGTCCGTCACGGTCGGTCCCCGCCCGGCGCCGGCCCTCGCGGGGTCTCGGGCTCGCTGTCGAATCGGCCGGCATGCATTTCCCCATGGCGGGTACGCGAACGGTTGTCGGCCCGCATCAGGCCGGCGGCACGGGGGCCGGATCACATGGGAGGGGCCTGGCATGACAGTGACCGAGACGACGGAGGCACGGCCGACCGTGCTGCCGGAGATCGCCGACCCGTCACGCGTCGCCCCCAGGGACGCCCGGCAGTTGTCCCGGCTGTTCTTCGACCGACTCGGCGTCCTGGAAGAGGGCACGCCCGAGTACCAGTACGCGCGCAACACGCTCATCGAGATGAACGTCTCCCTCGTCCGCTTCGCGGCCGCGCGGTTCCGCAGCCGCGACCAGGACGAGATGGAGGACATCGTCCAGGTCGGCACGATCGGGCTCATCAAGGCGATCGACCGGTTCGAACTCACCCGCGAGGTCGAGTTCACCTCCTTCGCCGTCCCGTACATCGTCGGCGAGATCAAGCGCTTCTTCCGCGACACCAGCTGGGCCGTTCACGTGCCCCGGCGTCTGCAGGAAGCCCGCATCCAGCTCGCCAGGGCCACCGAGGAACTGAGCTGCCGGCTGGGCCGTACCCCCACCGTCAAGGAACTCTCCCAGCTGATGTGCCTCAGCGAGCAGGAGGTCGACGAGGCCCGCCTCGCCTCCAACGGGTACACCTCCTCCTCCCTCGACGCCGCCCTCGGCTCCGGCGACGAGGGAGAGGCCGTACTGGCCGACTTCATCGGCGCCGACGACAGCGCCCTCGAACTCGTCGAGGACTTCAACGCCCTGGCCCCCCTGATCGCCGAACTCGACGACCGTGAACGGCGCATCATCCACATGCGGTTCGTCGACGAACTGACCCAGGCGCAGATCGGCGAGCACCTCGGCGTCTCCCAGATGCACGTCTCCCGCCTTCTCACCCGCACCCTCACCAAGCTCCGCGCGGGCATGCTCACCACGCGCTGACCCGCACACCGACGGCAGCGGCGGGGGCGGCGACGGCCGTCCCCGCCGTCGCGCGGGTGGTACCCGGCCCACAGGGATCGTGTGTGCGCCACCGCCCGGGAGGGCGTGGCATGCGCGGCGTTGCCCGGCGCGAGCCGTTCCACGCCGGTACGGGAACCGGCACGGATCACGTATCCGCAGGTCAGCCGCCGTGCGCGACGGCTCGGCCCCGCCGCGGGATACCCGCGTCGCAGATGTCGTGAACGGTGGCCGGGCGTAGCCTGAAGTCATGAGCGAGGCCCTGGACGCGCCGCTCATCGCCCTCCGCACGTGACGTGCGACGGGTCGTGAGGTGTGCGCCGAGAGCGTGCCGCCCGCGCGAGCGCGACGTCCGGTGTGACCGTGAGGTCCGGCGTGACCGCGCGCCCGACACGACCGCGACGTACGGCATCGGCCGCGACGTACGGCATCGGCACGGCACGCTCGACGCGAGCGCGACACGTTCGGCGTGACCCGGGCGTTCGGCCTCCGACGGTTCGTGAACCAGCCATGGCTAGGGGAATGGGATGAGCACCACGCATGCGGTCCGGACGCCGGCGACACCGGGCGTCCTTCAGGACCCGATGAGCAATCACGGTGTCGCGTTCAGCGCGTCCGAACGGGACGAGTACGGGCTGACCGGCCGACTGCCCTCCAACGTACTGACGTTGGGACAGCAGGCCCAGCGGGCGTACCGGCAACTACAGGGCCAGCGCGACGACTTGGCCAAGTATGTGTTCCTGGAACAGTTGCACGACCGCAACGAGACCCTCTACTACCGGGTGCTCGCCGACCACCTCGCCGAACTGCTCCCGGTCGTCTACGACCCGACCGTCGGTGACGCCATCGAGCAGTACTCCGAGGAGTTCCGCAGCCCGCGGGGCATCTTCCTGTCGATCGACGCGCCGGACGACATCGAGGCGGCTTTCGGCACCCTGGGGCTCAGGTCCGAGGACGTCGAACTGCTGGTGTGCACGGACGCCGAGGAGATCCTGGGCATCGGCGACTGGGGCGTGGGCGGCATCGAGATCGCGATCGGCAAGCTCGCCATCTACACGGCGGCCGCGGGGATCGACCCGCGCCGGGTGATCCCGGTGTCACTGGATGTCGGAACCGACAACGAGGTCCTGCTCAACGACCCGCTGTACCTGGGCAACCGGCACGCGCGGGTCCGCGGCGCCGCGTACGACGCGTTCATCGAGAAGTACCTGGCGACCGCGTCCACGATGTTCCCGAACGCGCTGCTGCACTTCGAGGACTTCGGACCGGGCAACGCCCGCCGGATCCTGGAGACCTACGGTCACCGGTACCGCGTCTTCAACGACGATCTGCAGGGAACCGGGGCGATCACCCTGGCCTCCGTGCTGTCGGCGGTGAAGGTGACCGGCGTGCCGATGCGGAGCCAGAAGCTCGTGGTGTTCGGCGCCGGAACCGCGGGCGTGGGCATCGCCGACCAGATCCACGCGGCGATGGTGCGCGACGGCGCCACGGCGGAGGAGGCCACCTCCCGGATCTGGCTGGTGGACAAACAGGGGCTGTTGACCAGTGACATGACCGACCTCCGCGACTTCCAGAAGCCCTATGCCCGCAGGCCCGAGGACGTCGGCGGATGGGGCGGTGGAGGAGCGATCTCGCTGCTGGACACGGTCGGCCACGCGGCTCCGACCATCCTGCTGGGGACCTCGACCGCGCACGGCGCGTTCACCGAGGAGATCGTCAGGACCATGGCGCGGGGGGTCGAGCGGCCGATCATCCTGCCGATCTCCAACCCCACCTCGAAGATCGAGGCCGAGCCGCAGGACGTCATCGCGTGGACGGACGGCAGGGCGCTGGTCGCGACCGGGCTGCCGTTCGGACCGATGCGGTACGAGGGCGTGAACTACCACTTCGGCCAGGCCAACAACGCGCTCGTGTACCCCGGGCTGGGGCTGGGCACCATCGTGTCCGGCGCCGGCACGGTGACTCCGGGCATGCTGATCGCGGCCGCCGAGGCGGTCGCCGGCCAGGTGGACGTGAGCGCCCCGGGCGCTTCGCTGCTGCCCGAGGTCGAGAACCTGCGGGCCTCCACCGCCACCACCGCTGTCGCCGTGGTGCGTGCCGCCCAGGCGGAAGGCGTCGCCACCGCGAAGATCGACAACGTGGTGCAGGCGGTTCAGGACGCCATGTGGCAGCCGACGTACTCCGACGGCGGCGCGGCGTGACCGGCGCGGACGGGGAACCCGTGCCGACGGTGCTGGACCTGCCGATCGGCCTGTCGGCGGCCGGGACACGGCAGGAGACCGACTCCATGGGCACCGTCGACGTACCCGCGGACCGGTACTGGGGTGCGCAGACCCAGCGGTCGCTGATCCATTTCTCGATCGGTGACGACCGCATGCCCAAGGCGGTCTACCACGCGTACGGCCACGTCAAGAAGGCCGCCGCGATCGTCAACGGACGCGCCGGGCGCCTGCCGGGCTGGATGGCGGACCTGATCGAGCGGGTCAGCGACGAGGTGATCAGCGGGGCGCTGGACGAGAACTTCCCGCTCTACGTCTGGCAGACCGGCTCGGGCACGCAGTCCAACATGAACACCAACGAGGTGATCGGCAACCGTGCCGTCCAGCTGACCGGCGGCCGGCTGGGGAGCAAGACCCCGGTGCACCCCAACGACCATGTGAACATGGGGCAGTCCTCCAACGACACCTTCCCCACCGCGATGCACATCGCCGCCGTCAAGGAGGTCCACGAACACCTGCTGCCGGCGGTGCAGGCACTGCACCGCTCCATCGAGGCCAAGGCCGAGCGATGGCAGGACGTGGTGAAGATCGGCCGTACCCATCTGGAGGACGCGGTCCCGCTGACCGTCGGGCAGGAGTGGTCGGGCTACGCCCACCAGCTCAAGCAGGCCATGGCCGTGGCGACCGCGTCCACCCAGGGTCTGTTCGAACTCGCCGCCGGCGGAACGGCGGTGGGCACCGGCCTGAACGCGCCGGAGGGCTTCGCCGAAGAGATCGCTCACGAGATCGCGGAGGCGACCGGGTACCCGTTCGTCACCGCGCCGAACAAGTTCGCCGCGCAGGGCGGCCTGGACGCCATGGTCAACGCGTCGGCGGGCCTGCGGGCCCTGGCGGTGCCCCTGATGAAGATCGCGAACGACATCCGGTGGCTGGCCTCCGGGCCCCGCTGCGGGCTGGGCGAACTGGTTCTTCCGGCCAACGAGCCCGGAAGCTCGATCATGCCCGGCAAGGTCAACCCGACCCAGTGCGAGGCCATGGTGATGGTCTGCATCCAGGTCCTGTCGGAGGACTCCGCGATCGCCTTCGCCGGTTCCCAGGGCAACTTCGAGCTCAACGCGATGCGCCCGGTGATCATCAACAACTTCCTGCACGCGGCCACGATCCTCGCCGACGCCTGCCAGAAGCTGCGCGAGTACTGCGTCGAGGGCGCCGAACTCCACGGTGAGCAGATCACCGGCTACGTCGACCGTTCCCTGATGCTGGTCACCGCCCTGTCACCGGAGATCGGCTACGACAAGGCCTCCGCGATCGCCCACAAGGCCGACGACGAGGGCACGACCCTGCGCGAAGCCGCCGTGGCCAGTGGCTATGTCAGCGCGGCCGAATTCGACCGCATCGTCGATCCGGCGGCCATGGTCGGACCGTCCGGGCGCCCCTGACCACGCCCGCCGGTCACGGACGCGTGCTCCCCGGTCGGGGCGAGCGCCAACGACTGGAGAGTCGCCTCCTGGGGGTCAGGGGTCACCGGACGCGGGTCACCACGCGCCCGCACGCGCCTAAATTAGACAAGTAACTTGGCAAAGTAGCTTGTCGAGTTTTAGGCTGGCGCCATGACCTCGAAGTCCGGACCGCAGGAATCCGCCGTGAACGCGCAGCGCCTCAACGACGCGATGAAGCGGCTGCGCGCTCGCCTGCGCGTGGAGTCGGGACAGCACGCGACCGGCCTGACCGCCACGCAGCTGGCCGTGCTGTTGAGCGTGGTGCGGGAGGGCCCGGTCACCGCGGCCCGGCTCGCCTCGCTCGAACACGTCAGCGCGCAGTCCATCGCGCAGAGCCTGGCGGTCCTCAAGGCCGCCGGCCTCATTCACGGCACCCCTGATCCGCGGGACGGCCGCAAGAAGCTGATGACCGCCACCCCGTCGGCGACCGAACTGGTCGACAAGCTGCTCACGGGACGCGCCTCCTTCCTGGCGCGGGCCATCGAACAGGTCGTCCCCCTGGAGGAGCGCGAGGACGTGGCGAAGGCCATCGGCCTGCTGGAACGTCTCGCGGCGGCCGACCTGAGCGACGGCGGCGCATGAGGGCCTCGCCCGCCGAGACCCGCACCGCGTCGCCCGGCCTCCCGGACAAGCCGTTCGCACGGACGTTCACAGCGCCGCTGTACGTCGGCGCCGCCCTCAATCCGATCAACAGCTCCGTCATCGCGACCGCCCTGGTGCCCATGGCGACCGATCTGCACGTCCCGGTGGGCAGTACCGCCGTACTGGTCTCCTCCCTGTACCTGGCCAGCGCCGTCGCGCAGCCCACCGCGGGCAGACTGGCCGAAGTGCTCGGGCCGCGCCGGATCTTCCTGTCCGGCATCGTGCTGGTGCTGCTCGGCGGCCTGGTCGGCGGTCTCGGCCGGAACCTGGCGACACTGACCGTGGCCCGCGTACTGATCGGCATCGGCACCTCGGCCGCCTTCCCCTGCGCCATGGTGCTGATCCGGCGCCGCGCCCAGGAGGCCGGAGCGGACGCCCCGCCGGGCGCCGTGCTCGGGGGCATCGCGATCGCGGGCATGGCCACCGTCGCCGTCGGTCCGCCGATCGGCGGACTGCTGGTGGGCTCCGCGGGCTGGCGCTGGGCGTTCCTGATCAACATCCCGGTCACCGCGATCGCGATGCTGATGGCCGTGCGAGGGCTGCCCAAGGACCCCGCGCCCGGCCGCGGGAACACCGGCTTTCGCGAGGTCGCCGCCCGGATCGATCTGCCCGGCATCCTCGGCTTCGCCGTGTCGATGAGCGCACTGGTCGTCTTCGTGACGGGCCTTCCCGGCGTCCGATGGGCCGCGCTCGCCGTCCTCGTCCTGACCGGCGCGCCCACGGTCGTGTGGGAGCTGCGGAAGACGGCGCCGTTCTTCGACTTCCGCGGCCTCGCCGCCAACGGCGCCCTCGCCCGTACCTACCTGCGGCAGGCGCTCACCCTGCTCGGCGTCTACTCCGTGATGTACGGGATGACCCAGTGGATGGAGGCCGCGCACGGCATCTCCACCGTGGAGTCGGGCCTGTTGCTCCTGCCGATGGGCGCCGTCTCCGCGCTGCTCGCGCGCCCGCTCGCCCGCCGCAACCTGGTGCGCGGTCCGCTGATCGTCTCCGCGGCGACCATGCTGCTCGGCTCCGCCGGCGTCGTACTGCTCACCTCGCGCAGTCCGGCGATCGCGATCGTGCTGGTCTCCCTCGTCTTCGGCGTCACGTCCGCGACCACCACGGTCGGGAACCAGACCGCGCTCTACCTCGCGGCGCCGCCCGAACAGATCGGCACCGCTTCCGGGCTGTTCCGGACCTTCGGATACCTCGGGACCATCACCTCCGCCGTGATCGGCGGCATCGTCTTCCGGGACGGGGCGAGCGACCACGGTCTGCACAGCCTCGGCCTCGTCCTGGTCGCGGCAGGTCTGGCGGTCCTCCTGCTGACCGTCCTCGACCGTCGCCTGATGTACCGCACCACAGCCCGACGTCCGGACACCTCCGGCCACGTCGGCGACTCTGAGAACCCCACTGAGGAGCACCCCGCGTGAGCACCACCACCCTGCACACCATCGTCCCCGGGCGGACCGCCCTGCTGGCGATGGACTTCCAGAACGGGATCGTCCCCCTCGCCCCCGACTCCGACGCGCTCGTCGAGCGGGTCAGGGGTGCCATCGCCGACGTCCGCGCCGCGGGCGGGACCATCGGTTACGTCCGCGTGGCCTTCACCGAGGACGACTGGACACGGGTTCCCGAGACCAACAAGGCGTTCACGGCCGTCGCCGCGGCGAAGATGCTGCACCACGAGGACTCCGCGACCCGGATCGACGAGCGGCTCACGCCGCAGGACGGTGACATCGTCGTCCGCAAGATCCGCTTCGGCTCGGGCTCGACGACCGATCTCCACCAGCAGTTGAGCGACCGCGGTATCGACACCCTGGTCCTCACCGGGATCAGCACCAGCGGCGTCGTCCTGTCCACGCTCATCGACGCCGCCGACCGCGACTACCGCGTCGTCGTGCTGGCGGACGGCGTCGCCGACCCGGATCCCGAGACCCATCGGGTGCTGCTCGACAACGTGTTCCCGACCCGGGCCCACATCCTCGACGTCGCCGGGCTGCGCGAGCTGCTGCGGTCCGCCTGACGCACTCCGCCCGCCGGCCGGTCGTCGCACCGGCGGGCGGAAGCCGGGGCCGACGGCGCGGTCGCGGCCCTCAGTTCCACAGGGGGTAGGCGACGCTCTGACCGTATCCGGCGGGCCTGCTGTCGGTGTAGACGAGCCTCAGCCGGGTGTACTGGGCGGCCTGGGGGTCCTTCTTCCACGTCTGCGGGCGGTCGAGGCGCACGGTCACGGGATATTTGCGGAAGGTCCCCGCCGCGCAGTACGGCTTGCAGTCGTTGACCACGTTGACGCCCGTGGCCACCGCGGAACCGGCGTCCCAGCGCGACCACCGCAGCGAGGTGAGACGGCTGTTGCCGTCACCGCAGGCGAGCACGAACGCGCCGGGCTCCACCTGAGGGCGCCCGAAGCAGTCGACGATGACGGGCTGCGTCGGCACCGCGGGCCGCGTCGACTCCTGCGCGATGGTGTGCGCGGACCGCGGCGACGCCACCGGAGCGGCGTCCGCCGTTCCCATGACCGTGGCCAGCGACACCGCGGCACAGAACGTGACGGCCGCCCTGACGGTGAGTTTTCGCATGTCCGCTCCCGCCGTGTTCTCCTTGGACTCACTGGCCCCCGCGTCCGGAACGGCCCGCCCGCCGGGCCCCGCCTGCACGGCGGACGACGACCGGCTGCCGTCCCACACGGAGGATGCCTCCTCCCACGACGCTACGACCCCACCGGGAGATCCACCACTCGCACGGACCACCACCACGCGCACGAGCCACAACCGCGGTCCACGGGTGCCGCACCCACTCGCGTCGAGCGGGGAAGGGACCTCTGCCGCCTGGGTGGAGTTGTCTTCGGACCCGCGGCTGATCGGCTTCGCGGAACGGGAGTTGAGCGCCGCGCTGTGGACGCGTCCCGGAACACGCCGGCGGCGCGCCGGGGCCGGGTGGGCCGGTGGCGCGCCGTCGGGTGGGGTGGGGGTGTGCGGGTCACCCGGTCAGGGATGGGGTCAGCGGTGACCGCCGCCGTGGCCGCCGCCGTGACCGCCGCCGTGGCCGCCGCCGTGGTGGCCGCCCCAGGTGACGGTGTCGACGAGGCGACGGTGGTCGTTGCGCAGGGTCGCGGTGTCCGCGCGCTTGTCCCACACCGAGGAACGACGGTCCTGGTACAGGTCACGGAAGGTGTCACGGCCGACACCGGTGTGGACCCGGACCGTGGCACGGCCACCCAGACGGTAGTGACGGAACGTGTACGTACGCCCGTCACGGTCCGAAAGCGTCCAACGGTCCAGATCCACCGCACGACGAGTGGTGTTGGTGATGTCCACCCACTCCTCGTTCAAATCGGAACGGCGGTGACGGTCCGGGGAGTCGTAGTGCACGTGCGTGATCTGCACCGCCGCACGAGGACGGGGAGCGTGATCGGCCGCGGAAGCCGGCAGCGCCGACGCCCCCGTCACCGCCGCGACGGACAACGCGGCAGCCGCGAAACGACGGACAGACACAGATGCGGACATGAAGTCCCCCTACATGATGCCGGCACCCCCACCCCCCACGACCTGGACAAGCAAGCCGCACGGAACAAGGCTGCGTGTGCGAGTGATACGGCCGGCCCCTGACGGACCGACACCCACACCATGCCCCCACCACCACCCGATACAGGCGAAACCCGGAGCCACGTTACGGACCATCCATATCGCCGTAACACTCACATGTAACGTCCATTCAAACCATGAACCCACAAAGTTGACGCCCCCACCCACCCACACCCCCCACCCACACCGACCCCCACCCCCAAACCGCCACCACACGCCACCCCACCCCACCCCCACCCATCACCCGAAAGTGGATCACGGCCACCGCATGCCACCGTTCCGTACCGCGGCGACAGCCACGCGCGGGAGTGCTCCTCGACGCGGCTCCCCGTGACTCACCGGTCGGCGTCCGCGCGTACGGCGGGATGACGGGGAGTCGGTTCCCAGGAACCGGACCGCGCCGAGAGGCACACCGGCGGAGCGGCGCTCGCCGTCGCGGATCCGCGCGGCGGCCGTGAAGGGGCCGCCGGACGGGCGCCGTTGCCGTCACCCCACGGTCATCCGGCGATTCCCGCAGCGCGTCCACGCGTGCCTCAGCCCAAGCCGGTCGCCTTCCGCGCGGTCCGGCCCGCGGGCTCGCTCACCGTGCCGTAGTGGCCCTTGGACGGCGGCCGTCGCGGGTCGGCGCGTGGTGGATCGCGACGAGGGCGGCATCGT
Organism: Streptomyces fagopyri; assembly: GCF_009498275.1. Classification (NCBI taxonomy): domain Bacteria; kingdom Bacillati; phylum Actinomycetota; class Actinomycetes; order Kitasatosporales; family Streptomycetaceae; genus Streptomyces; species Streptomyces fagopyri. Next base: position 1,650,343 of record NZ_CP045643.1, read on the forward strand.
CGCCGAGGTGTCCGCCCGCGTGGACGAGCAGGTCGCGCCTGACACGGTGGAGAAGGGCCTCGGGACGGCTGTCGGACCACTGCGCGACGCGCTGGGCGAAGGGGTAGAAGTCGCCGGCGGAATTGCGGGCTTCGACGACGCCGTCGGTGTACAGGAGGAGGGTGTCGCCCGACGTGAACGGCGCCTCGTCGACGGTGTAGTCGTCGGGGGTCGCCTCACCCGTACCGATGCCGAACGGCGGCGCCGGGTGCAGGTCCGGCACGATGACGGTGTTCCGCGGCCTGAGCAGGAGAGGGGCCGGGTGGCCGCAGCTGGTCATCCGGACGACGCCCTCCCGGTCGGGGATCTCCACGAGCAGCGCGGTGATGAAGCTCTCGCCGGTCTCGCTGTCGGGAGTCAGGTCGGCCAGGTGGCGGCTGACGCTGCGGTCCAGGGAAGCGGCCAGGGCCGGCAGGGTGGTGTGCAGGTGGACGGCCTCGCGGAAGGCCCCGAGCAGCAGAGCGGCCTCGCCGATGGCGTTCAGCCCCTTGCCCCGTACGTCACCGATCATCAGGCGGGCTCCGTCGTCGTCGCGGATCGCCGCGTACAGGTCACCGCCGATCTGGGCCTCCTCCTCGGCGGCCAGGTACAGCGACGCCGTCCTCAGTGGACCGATCCGGTCCGGGAGCGGCCACAGCAGTACCCGCTGCGCGGCCTCGGACACCGACCGCACCTGCTCCAGCTGCCGGCCCTTCCGCTCACGCAGCAGGCTGAAGAACACGGTCAGGCAGGTGAGCAGGGCGAGGGACACCAGCTGCACCGCGTTGTTCCTGGTGAATTCCTCACCCGCGCCGATGAGTGCCTGGGCGGCCACGGCCAGGGCGCCCGTCAGAGCGGTCAGCCGGGGACCCGCGAAGGAGCAGGTGACCGCGGGTGCGATGACGAGCAGGGGCCCCAGGTGGATGTCCTGGGGAGCCAGCAGGTCCGCGACGCTGATCACCACGATGAGTCCCAGCGGTATCACGAGCAGTGCATACCGTCGCTGCCACAACGGCCGCGGTCCGGGACGAGGGAGCCCGTGGGTCATGTAATCCACCATGCACCCGGCCGCGACGCCCCACGAGCTCCGGCGGCGGGTGGCTCCGGTCAAGAACCTCCGCACGCGGGCGGCGGACCCCGGGGAACGGGGTCTCCGTCGGCGGTCGCGACGGTGGGGGCGACAGCGGAGGGCGACGGCGGAGGGCGACGGCGGAAAGCGACGTCCCGACCGGTCGCCGGGACTTGCTCCAGGGGGCGATCTTGTCCCTTCGACCCGAGAATGAGCGTGTCGCGAGAGGGAGGCGTCGCCCGGTCCCGACACCGCGGAGAGGATGGGTCATGCCGGACAGGAGAGCCGAACGCATCGCGGATCTCATCGAGCCGCTGCGGGTGCCCCCGGGGTCGAAGGTCAGGCTGGGCAGGGACTTCGACCCGCGCTTCAAGGCCGGTCTGAAGAAGCGGGACGGAGTCGGACTGCTGCGGACCGGGGTGGATCTGCTGGCCGAGTACCAGGGACGACTGGCCGCCCAGGACTCCTACGGCGTGCTGCTGTGCCTCCAGGCGCTCGATGCCGGGGGCAAGGACGGAACGATCCGTCATGTGATGAGCGGCGTCAATCCTCAGGGTGTGCGCGTCAGCAGCTTCAAGGTGCCCTCCGCCGAGGAACTGGACCACGACTACCTGTGGCGTTACGCCCGGCGGCTCCCCGAACGCGGTGAGATCGCCATCTTCAACCGCTCGCACTACGAGGAGGTCCTCGTCGTACGTGTGCACCCGGAGATCCTCACGCGGCAGAGGCTGCCCGACGGACCGGGCGTGTGGGAGCGGCGGTACCGGGAGATCAACGACTGGGAGCGGTATCTGACGGACAACGGGTTCAAGGTGGTGAAGATCTTCCTGAACCTGTCGAAGGAGGAGCAGCGCACCCGCTTCATGAAGCGTCTCGACCTGCCGGAGAAGAACTGGAAGTTCTCCGCCGCCGATGTCCGGGAGCGGCAGTACTGGGACGACTACCAGCACGCGTTCTCCGAGATGCTGTCGGCCACGAGTACGAAGTGGGCGCCCTGGTACGTGGTGCCGGCGGACCGGAAGTGGTTCGCGCGGATCTGTACGGCGGCGGTCCTCGTGCACACCCTGATGGACATCGACCCCCGGTACCCGGAGGTGGGGGACGCGGCGCGGAAGGAACTGCTCGCGGCCAAGCGGAAGCTGGAGCGGGAGGCTCCCCCGGGTCTGCCGCCCGATCCGTACGCCGCACGGCATGCGTCGGCGCCGAAGGACAAGCGCCGTTAGGGCGTGTCGCGAACGTCGCGCCGTCCGTCCGGAGGCCGTGCCGGGCGTCGTGAGGCAGGCGGGAGTTCCACGGCACGCCCTGGGCCCGCAGACCGGCGGACGGTGCGGGACGACGGGCCAGGAACGGAGGCAGGGCGATGACGGTGCATCCGGATTCCGTGGGGGAGGACGGCCGGGCCGCGCGGGACCGCTGCTGGTACGCGTGTTCCCCCGAGGAGGTCGTGACGGCCCTCGGTGTCGATCCGGCGGTCGGGTTCAGCGCGGCGCGGGCCGCCGAACTCCGCACCGCGTACGGCCCCAACGCACTGCCTGAGGAGGAACGGGTCCCGGTCTGGCGCCGGTTCCTCGCCCAGTACCGCAGCAACATGCAGATCGTCCTGGTGGTCGCCGGGGCGGTCTCGCTGTGCATCAGGGAGTGGACCACCGCGGTCCTGCTCCTCGTGCTGACCGTGCTGAACGCCGTCGTGGGCCTGCGTCAGGAGGGCAAGGCCGAGAGCGCGATGAACGCGCTCACATCGATGATGCGCGCCACGGCCCGGGTCCGCAGGGACGGTTCGGAGGCCGAGATCCCCGCCGAGCAACTCGTTGTCGGCGACATCGTGCTCGTCTCCGCCGGGGACCAGGTGCCGGCGGACGGACGCATCATCGAGGCCAGCGCCCTGCAGATCGACGAGTCGGCACTCACCGGCGAGAGTGTGCCCGCCGCGAAGGACGCCGGCACACTGCCGGGCGGGCGGCAGTTGCCGCCGGGCGACCGGACCAACACGTCGTTCATGAACACCCCGGTCACTCATGGCAGCGGTGTGCTGGTGGTGACCGCCATCGGCGCGGACACCGAGCTGGGCAAGATCTCCGGAATGCTGTCCGCCACCGAGAGGGAGGTACCGCCGCTCGCCAGGGAACTGGACCGTCTGACGCTGTGGATCACGGCGGCGGCGGGGCTCACCATGGTCGTGATGTTCGCCCTGGGGCGCGGCCGGGACCAGGCCTGGGACCTGCTGTTCGTCAGTGCGGTCTCCCTGGCCGTCGCCGCCATTCCGGAGGCGTTGCCGACGGTGACGCAGGCGATCCTCTCCGTCGGAAGCCTCAACCTGGCGAAACGGAACGCCATCGTGAAGGACTTGCCGTCGGTCGAGACCCTCGCGTTCACCTCGGCGATCAACTCGGACAAGACCGGCACCCTCACGATGAACCAGATGACCGCCGTCGAGGTGCTCAGTCCCACCGACAAGTACACCGTCTCCGGCACGGGCTACGGACTGGCGGGGAAGGTCCATCATGCCGCGGGGTCCGCCGCGGGCATCGAGGAGGCCATCCTGCCGTTCGTCGTGGCCAGCGACGCGAAGCTGGTCGACGGGGAGGTGGTGGGCGATCCCACCGAGGGCGCGCTGCTGGTGCTGGCCCACAAGGCGGGTCTGGACACGGACGCCACCAGGGACGGTCTCCCCCGTGTCGCGACCCTGCCGTTCGACCCGGGCTACAAGCTCATGGCCACCTTCCATTCGGCCGTCGGCGCCTCCGGCCTGCCGGTCGTGCGCTGTTTCGTCAAAGGCGCCGCACCGGCGGTCATGGCACGGGCCACCACCGCGCTCGCGGCAGGCGGGACCGTCCCCTGGGACGCCGAACTGCTGGGCCGCGCCGAGGCGGAGACCGAGCGGATGGGCGGCGAGGGCCGCCGGGTGATGGCCGCGGCCACCCGGGACCTCGATCCGGCGGGCTTCGATCCCGACGGCGATCTGCTCGCGTACGTCACCGAGTTGCGGATGACCGCTCTCGTCGCCATGGTCGATCCGCCCCGCAAGGAGTCGAAAGCCGCCGTGGCGGACGCCCGGGCGGCACACATCCGGGTCCGCCTGGTGACGGGCGACGACGTGACCACCGGGGCGGCGATCGCCCGCCAGATCGGCATCCCCGGCGAGGCGGTGCTCGGCGCGGACTTCGCCGCCATGAGCGAGCGGGAACGGCTGGCCCGCATCGACGCCATCGGCGTGGTGGGGCGGGTCGCCCCGGAGCACAAGGTGCTGCTCGCCGACACGCTCAAGAAGAGGGGCGACGTCGTGGCGATGACCGGGGACGGCGTCAACGACGCGCCCGCCATCAAGGCCGCGGACATCGGCATCGCGATGGGCAGCGGCACGGACGTGGCGAAGACCGCCGGCCGCATGATCCTCTCCGACGACAACTTCGCCACCATCGTCTACGCCGTGGAACAGGGCCGGACGATCTACGACAACCTCACCAAGTACATCCGGTTCGTCCTGCTCCTGCTGGTCACCTTCGTCCTGACGTTTCTCGGCGCCACGGTCCTGGACATCGCGGCGGGTGAGCCCTTCACCCCGCCGCAGGTGCTGTGGATCCACTTCGTGGTCAACGCCTCCTTCGGCTTCGCACTGGGCTTCGACCGGGAGAACCCGGGGCTCATGCGCCGCAGGCCGCGTCCGCGCGGGGAGTCGGTACTCACCCGGCCCGTGCTCGTCACGGTCGGGCTCGGCGGGCTGGCCATCACCTGTGGTCTGCTCGGGCTGATCAAGCTCGGCCAGGCCCGCTTCGGCAGTGTCGAGACAGGCCGGTCGGTCGCGTTCACCGCTTTCGCGCTCTGTCTCGTCGTGGCCGCGTTCGAGTGCCGCAGCGAGACCGAATCCGTCCTGACGCCGTCCACGTTCGACAGCAGGCAGATGAACTGGGTGGCCCTGGCCCAGCTGGTGCTCTCGGTGCTGGTGACCCAACTCGACGGATTCCGCCGCATCCTGGGGACGACCTCGATCGACGCCGGTCAGTTCGGGTGGGCGCTGCTGACCGCTGTCGCGCTCTTGCTGGTGTGGGAACTCGGCAAGCTGCTGACCCGCAGGTACAGAGGCACCGGGTGAGGCCGGCGCAGGCCCCGACTCTCTCCGTTCTCCCGTCTCCCGTCTCCGGTCTCCTGACGGGGACGCCCGGAGTGGCCGGTCCCGCTGGTCAGTGGTCCGAGTCCCTGGTCCGACGAGGGGAGACCTGCTCCCTGGCTGTGCGCCATCGCGACCGGGTCTGCTCGACCACGCTGTCCCATTGCCGCCGTACCTCGTGGTCGGACGGACGGTGGCCCTGACGAATGCGGCCGAGTTCGTCGCGTACCTCTCGTCCGAGTGCCGCCGACGCGACGGTGACGAGCATGACCGCGAAGATGGCCGAGATCATCGCGAAGACGGCACCGACCACTCCGTAGCGGGAGGCGTAGGAGTTGAACAGACGCGGCAGGTAGATCCTCGCGCCGGCCGAACAGGCCGCCGTCAGGACGGCCGCGGTGATGCCGAAGGGAAGCAGGTCCGGAGGGTCGATCCGCTTCGCCGACAGGATCCAGCCGCTCCACACGAGGAACGCGGCGGTCACCAGTGCCTGTCCCACCGCGGCCGCCAGGCGGGTCCCGCCCCCGCCATCGACCGCGGAGAGCAGTCCGTTGACCACCGCGTAGCCACCGAGGGTGAGGATCCACCACAGGCCCTTGCGCGTGGTGCGCACGCCGAGGGGCTTCAGTTCCCACGCCTGTTCGAAGAGTCGCTGCGAGGCGCGCGCGAAGCTCAGGACGGAAATCGTCAGGAACACCACTCCGAAGACGCCCACGCTCACACCCGCGCCTTCGGCGGGGGAGAAGAGGGAGTCGACCGCGGTGGCGCCGGCCCCGGTGAGCCCGTAGCGCTTGATGATGCGCTCCGCGGCGTCGTAGTGGACGAAGTTGCTCAGGACGGCGCCCACGAGGAGGGAGAGCGGGACCAATGTCGTCAGCGCGCTGGATGCCAGCGCCATCGAGCGGTCGAACCCGGCGATCTTCTGGAAGCGGTTGACGACCCGCAGGGCGAATGCGGGACGCAGCCAGAACGTCAGCGTCCTGACGAGGCGTTCGCGGTTGATCCTCGCCGCCCTGCCCTCCCCGAGAAGATCGGAACCTGTCGTGGCCGCGCGAGCCTAACGGACGGTCGTGGGGCGGACGGAGGGCGACACGCACGCCTCGCTCGAAGGGCCGTGAGCCACAACCCGTGAAGACCGTCACCTCCGGTGCGCCCGTCGGCGGAATCCCACCACGAGCCTCTTGCGCGTGCCTGTGTCCGGTCTGCTCCGAGACAGCGGACACGGCGGCCCTGAGGGGGTCGCGGTCCAAGGGCGGGCGGGGACGTCGGTGATCAGTTCACGGGCACCCGTGCTCGGGCGTGGCACCGGAGTCGCGCCGTCGTCTGCGCAGGGCGTCATCCAGTTCGTCACGGACCGGGGCGGGCATCGGGTGGCCCTGGGGCCAGCCGATGACGAGGTCGGCGACCTCCCGCACCGTGATGTCACTGTGCCGCGACACCTCGCGCAGGATCTCCCACCCGCTGCCGGCCGAGAGCCTGTGGAGAGCGATAAGGACGCCGATGGCCTGGTCGACGACCGCGTGGGAGTCGAGGGCCTGGTGGAGCCGCGCGTTCTCCGCTCTGAGACGCGCAACGGTCGCGGCCCGCTCACCCTCCGGCGGGCACGGCTGAGTTCGTCGTTCACGAGGCAGGGACACGGCACGTCCTACGGCGGTATCAGGGGCTTTTCACTACAGCTGCCCTGTCCGCACACGGTAAGACCACCTGATGCGCACCGGGATCCCCTGCGGGACGCCGTCAGGGGCGACGCTGACGGCCGACTCGACGGAGTGCGTCGAACAGGGTGCCGTTGCCGTGACCGGCGCCCGGACCACACCACGTCACTCCGCGGGCCCGCGAACAGCAGCTCCGTCGGCCTTCCACGGCACCCTCCTCGCAGGACCCCGCCATGGACGCGGGCCATCGGGGCGGCCACTCGGCGCCCGCCGCCGACAATCCCGGGAGCCGCCCGAGCGGCCTGTCGTGGCCGGCCGTGACGCCCAGCGCGGCGACACGCGGCTGGGCCAGGAAGGCTTCGCGTTCTTCGCGTGAGAGTGCCATGCGTCCGACTGCAGGTCCGGGTACCGACAGCGTCCTCGTGGGCGGACGGCCCGGTGGAGGTGCGGTGCGGCTACTCGGCCACTCCGGGTGTCGGCCTCTCGGCCACTCCGTCTTCTTCGCCTTCTTCGCCTTCTTCGCCTTCTTCGCTCAGCGGATGCCGAAGAGGGCGATGACCCGGGCCGGGGTGCGGAGGGTGTCGGAGGCGATGGGGGAACGTGCGACCAGCACATATCGGACCGATGAGGAAAGGCCGGGCCGGGTGGACAACCGTCCACCACGCGCGAGGGCGGGGGCGACAACCGTCCCGGTTGTCGCCCCCGCCCCGAAAACGTCGCGGCGCCGCCCCGTCAGAAGCCCTGCGGGCCGCCGTAATAGCCACCCAGCTGCCGGTGGTAGTCGGCGTCGCCCAGGTGCTTCTGCCTGTCGAACTCGGGAGCGTTCTTGATCTGCTCCTTGGTCTGGTCGACGTAGATCTTCTGGTCGTCCACGTCGACGCGGTTGACCGTGCCCGCCGGCAGAAGAACTTCCTTGCCGAAGATCCACGGGCCGGTGTCGACCACGAGGTAGGAGGAGTCGACCTCGTCCGAGTGCTTGTCGACCTTGCCGATGGAACCGTCCACGGCCTCGACCTTGTAACCCGTCAGGACGGCGCCTTCAAGACGGCCGGACGTCTCGCGGTATCCCCACACATTGTCAGACATGAAAAACCCCTTCATATTTCGACAACGATCCGAAATTCAACAGCCTTTGCGCTTCTGGATCTTCCGGACCCTCGAAAAGGCGAGTGCCCCCGGGACCGGTCCCCACACCCACCGAATCCGGCGGTCGGCCGCGACTCCGCCCGAGCCCTCCCCGATGAGATCGCGACCAGTCACTCTCCCGCGCGGTGCAGTTTGGGGTCGTGGCGGTCGGGCATCCGCAATGGGGGCGGTGGGCGAGCGGCGCGCATTCCGCCCTCCGCGGCCCTCTTCACCTGCCGACGAAGGGATGGAACTCGTCATGAGCGCGACGGTCTGGGAATACCCTGAGAATGCCGGATACACGGCCGGTACAAGCCTGGACGGCTTCAAGGTCGAAGCGACGGACGGGAGCGTCGGTAAGGTCGAGAAGCATTTCGAGGACGCCGAATTCATTGAAGGCACCGAAGCCGCGTACCTCGTGGTGAACACCAGTACATGGCTCTTCGGAAAACTGTGCCTGCTCCCCGCCGGAGTAATCCGGGGTATGGACACGGACGGCCAGAAGATCTACATCGGGCTCACGCGGGAACAGATCGAGGGCGCTCCCGGATTCAACGAGGACAAACACCTCCGCGACGCGGAGTACCACCGGATCATCGGCGCCTACTACGACCGCCACCTGCGGCGCTGAGGCCGGCCACCGCGTCCGGCCGTCAGGCGTCGAGCCGTCAGGCGTTCGTGAGCGTCACCTGCATGTCGATCTCCTGGTCTCCGGACACCGACCCGGCGATCTGTACGTCGAACGCAGAAGCGAGCGCCTCGCACATATGACCGACGGCCACCGGGCCACCCTGAAGGTCCACGAGAACGGTCCCGGCCAGGGAGACGTCCGGGGAGAGTACGGCGCCGTGCGGGACAGCGAAGGCCGCTGTCCAGGTGTCCACGCGGACCCCCGTGTCGTGATGCGGCTCGTCGTGTCCGCCTTCGGGCGTCAACCGCGCACCCAGGGTCCGGAGCACGGTGTCGGCGTCCTCGACGGAACAGGATCCCAGGACGACCTGTACCAGGTCGGGGGTGGCGGCCTGGCCGGCCGATGTCGATGTGTCGTTCACAGTGTCCTCGCTCTTCTTCCGGGCGGCGTCGAGCACGCTCCACGCGTGAGGCGCGTGGCCCCGGCCTCTCCGGCCGGGCGCAGGATCGGTCGGAGATGACGGCGCGGCCGAAGCCGGTCCGCTCCGCCGTGGCCATGCGCTCGACGAGGGTGGCGGGCCCGGCCCTCTCGGCCATCACCGCACAACCCATACGAACCATATATTCCGCATAGCCCATTTTCGCGCCCTGACACATCCGGGGCGGGCGGATGGGTTCGACGGCCGAAGCGGTGACGGGCGGGGCCGTGTCCGCGGTCGGCGTGAGCGTCGGCGTCAGGCCGCGCGGGCGGCTACCCGGTGTCGAGACCCGGCACCGGGACGCCGGCCGCGGGGGCGGCATGTCCGTGCCGTCCCACGTCACCCGTTCGGGACATGGGACGGCACGGATGACAACACCCGCCGACGTGCGGGGAGTTCACTTCGCCGGGACGTCTTCTCCTCGCAGGGTGACCGCGGTGAGGTGGTAGAAGCGCGGCCAGAGCTGCGGCCAGGGGTGCCGCGGGCCCCGGCACAGCCAAATGGCCTGCCCCCGGTTCAGGTTGGGCACGTGCAGGTGGTTGTCGACCGTACCGACCCTGCGGACGCTCTCGAAGAACCCGTCCAGGTACGGCTTGTCCGCGCCGACGTAGATGACGCTCGTCACGCTGTCCGCCGGGCGTCCGAAGTACCAGTAGCCCCGATGACCGCTGTACGCCGGGGGAAGGTGACGAGCGGGACCGTAGCGGTCCAGGGCGCTGGCCTGTTGGTAGCCGTCGGTGACGACAGCCGTGTTCTCGCGGGTGCTGCCGGGCAGGGAGCTGTAGATGCCGGCCACGGTGTCCGCCATCTCCGGCCACCCGACCATGTCCTTCGACAGGCCGTCCGGCATCCGCTTCAGCGCGGAGTCGGGATACATCGGAAGCATGACCGGTACGAGCGCGAGGGAGAGGAGGGAGACGGGAACGGCGATCCACTTCCACGGGCGACGGGACGTCTTCCCCGCGAAGTCGACCGCCGCTGCGGCCAGGGGAATGACCAGGTAACCGGCGAGGTAGTACGCGCGGCCGTCGGTGAGCGCGTAGGTGAGCGCGATGCCCAGAACGCTCCAGCCGAGGACGCGGTAGTCGCGGCGGGCCGACCGTCCGATCAGTTTCACCATGCCGTGCACGAGGAAGATCGATCCCGCGATGCCGCAGATGGACAGGACGGCGGCGATGAAACCGAAGCCGCCTGCTCCGGCGTCCTCGACCTCCTTGGCGATCACCTTGGTCATGTCGACCTGGGGCCAGCCGTGTTGTGCCTGCCACACGAGGCCGGGGACGGCCGCGGCGGCCACGATGCCCGCGCCGATCCAGAACTTGGGGCGCCGCACGATGCCCCTGGGCCCGAAGACCAGGGCGCAGAGGACGAAGACGACCCAGAAGCTCGCGCTGACGAACTTGACCTGCAGCTCCACGGCGGTGACGAGGGCGATCGCCAGGAACACGCGGTCGTCCCGCAGCCGGATCCACCGGATGAGCAGCCAGGCCGTGCAGGCGGCCAGGTTGATGTCGAGACCGCCGGTCGCGAGGACGTGGCCGGTCATCAGGGTGGCCGGAGTCACCGCGTAGACGACGGCGGCGAGGACCTGGGCGGTCCGTCGGCCGCCCAGCTCCCGTGCCGCGAGCGCCGACACCACCACTCCCCCGCCGGCGGCAAGAGCCGGCAGCAGACGCAGGGCCACCAGCGAACCGTTGGTGAGGTATTCGATTCCCTGGGCCAGCAGGGGCACGAGGGGTGGCTGGTCGACGTATCCCCAGGCGGGACGCTTTCCGGCGGCGATGAAGTACAACTCGTCGCTGAAGAAGCCGAATCTGTCGCTCACCAGCAGGAGAACGACGACGACGGTTCCGGCGACGGCGAGGACCGGCCTTCTCGCGAGGGGAGCGAGGGGGGACGGAACCTCATGACCGACCTGCCGGTCGTTCGCGGGAGGGTGAAGGACGTGGGGCGCCTTCTCGTTTCGCGGAATGGTCAGATCCACCATGCTCCTCGATCATGGAGGCACATGAAACCTCAGGTGCCCATGAACAGGTCGTTGCGCGCTAAATTAAATCGGCTCAACGCAGTATGCGAGGCGACACGGTGGTCCTCATGGGCAGGCCGGGACACCCTAAGGAAATTTCTAGGCCCGGTCCTTCGCCTCGTCCACGGGCAGGTGGTGCCCGGCCCGGCCGGCGAAGCGGTCGCCGTTCCGGTCAGGTCCGGCCCCCGCGCCCGGCTCCCCCTCCGTCTCCCAAGAGGTGGCTGGACGGTCCTGATCGCGACGGTGGTCGTGGCCCTCGGGGCGTCGCGCCAGGGCCGCGACGCGTACGGTGACCTCGTCGGCGGACACGGCGCGCAGGTCGACGAGCACGTCCTCCAGAGCCTCCAGCCAGAGGAGGTGGTAGTCGTAGCGTTCCTCGCCCGTCGACGCGTCCTCCCAGGCGGCGATCCGGGCGATCAGCGCGGCCCGGAACCGCGGCCAGGTGAACGCGCCCGCTTCGTACAGGCTGACGGCCATGCCGAAGGCGCGGCTCTCCCACGGCTCGCCGAACACCAACTCGCCGCTGGAGCGGGGCGGTGCGCCCGGGCCCTCGACGCCCAGCGGCGCGCTCACGGGCCGTCGACCTTCGCCACGCCCACCATCGCGTCCCTCGTCACCAGCGGCACGAGTTCCTCCTCGGACAAGCGCTCGGTGCCGGGCGGGCGTTGGGGCAGTACCAGCCAGCGCACCTCGCTCGTGGAATCACGTACGGTGATCCGCACGTCGTCGGGGAGGTCGAGTCCCATCTCGGCAAGCACCGTACGCGGCTCCCGGACGATCCTCGCGCGGTACGCGGGGTCTTTGTACCGGCTCGGCGGCAGGCCGAGCACCGGCCACGGGTAGCACGAACACAGCGTGCAGACCACCACGTTGTAGGTGGTCGCGGTGTTCTCCACGACGACGATGTGCTCTCCCTGCTGCCCCGAGAAGCCCAGTTCCCCGGAGTAGCGGCGGTGCCGTCGTCGAGCAGCCGCCGCCGCTACTCCGGGTCGGTCCACGCCTTCGCGACGACCTTGGCCCCGTTGAGCGGGCTCACGCCGGCCTCGTAGGTGGTGATGATGCCGTCCATCATCTTCGGGTCGATCAGGCCCCGTTCGGTGAGGAGTTGTTCGAGCGCCCAGGAAGTCCGGATCGGCCGGAGGCCGGACCGGGAGTGTCCGGCGGGCCGCACACGCCGTGGGACCGCCGCCCTTCTGGATGCCCGTGACGACGGCGTGCGCGACCGGGGCCGCGAGGGGATGAGTACGCCTCACCGCATTCCGCCGTCCGACGCGGGAGCGCCCGCGCCCGTCACGGGTTGCCGGGGGCGTTCTCCCGGTGGGCGGCGGCCGGGCGGAAGCACGCGGTCACGGTCTTGCCGTGCCGCTGGCACTTCATGCTCCAGTCGTCCGCCAGGGTGCTCACTATGCCCATTCCCCGTCCGGACGTCGCACCGGCCTCCGGGTCGCGGGGGCGGGGCAGGGTGGGGTCCTCGTCGTGGACGCTCACATGCAGGCAGTCACCGTCCCAGGTGAGGACGAGGTGGGCGTCGCTGCGGGCGTGGACGTGGGCGTTGGTGAGCAGTTCGGACACGCAGAGGACGACCGCGTCCGCCGTGTCGGGCTCTTCGGCGGACCATGGCAGGGACCTGAGATGGTCGCGTGTCCACTGCCGTCCGGTCCGCACGCCTCCCGACACCGCGAACGAGTGCGCCCAGCCCATGGCCTTGACTGCCACTGTGCCTTCACTCCCCTTGCCGTTGGCCGCTCAGATCCGTACAGGAGCCGGGTACCCCGGGCCCGTGCGGACAGGCGCCCCGATCACGCGGGCCGGCCGTCCTCGACGACGACACGACGGCACCCCCGACACCGGCCTCGGCTGTCGTCGGCCGCTACCGCGACACCGTGCGCGCGATGCCGGGGCGAGCGGGGTGGCCGGAAGGACTCCGAGCCCACACGTTCCGGTTGTCCACGCGGGTCAGCGCACTCGCCCTCGGGGCTTCAGCGGCCCCGGCGGCAGTTCGGGAGCGGCCAGCGGACCACCGTCGTAGCCCTTCACCTCGCCGAACCTCGACCCGGACATCCAGTCCGAACGTGCTTGTGCGATGTCCTCGCCGGACCGCCCGATGAAGTTCCACCACATGATCAGCTCCTCCTCGAACGGCTCGCCGCCGAGGAGCATGAGGGACGCGTCCGACGCGGCGCGCAGGGGCAGTTCGGTGCGACCGCAGCCGAGGTAGAGCATCGAGCCCGGCAGCACCGGTACGCCGTCGACGTGGGCCTCGCCCGACATGGACAGCACGGCGTACTCGAAGTCGGGCTCCAGCGGCAGGCGTACGTCGGCGCCGCTCGTCAGGGCCAGGTCGGCACCGACGATGGGGCTGTACGTCGTGCCGGGCGAGGTCGTGCCGTCGACGGTGCCCAGGATGAGCGTGGCCTTGACGCCGGGTGCCGTGACGAGGGGCAGCTCGGCGTGGTGCTCGAAGTGCGGGTCCGTGTGCCGGTGGCTGTCCGGGAGGGCGACCCACAGCTGCGCTCCATGCAGGAAGCGGGCGTGCGACTCGGGGCTCTCCTCGGAGTGGCTGATGGCGCGGCCGGAGGTCATGAGGCCCAGTTCCCGCGGGCGGATCGTCTGCAGGCTGCCCGTGGAGTCGCGGTGCAGCACCTCGCCCTCGTGCAGCCAGCTGACGGTCTGCAGTCCCATGTGCGGGTGCGGCGGGACCTGCATGCCCGGCTCGTCGGCGATGTCGTCGGGACCGTAGTGATCGACGAAGCACCACGCGCCGATCATGCGGCGGCCAAGGTTGGGCAGCAGGCGCCTGACTTCGGTGGACTCGCCGAGCTTGACCCGGCGGGGACTGAGGAGTTCACGCACCGGCTCGGCCACCACGAACCCGCGGCCACCGCACAGGGCGGGAACTGCGTCGCGATCAAGATTGCTCATGGCGCACAACCTAGCCCCGTCGAGGACCGTCCGTCAGGTCATCGTCCCCCCGGCGGGACGGGGGCGTGGCTCAGAACCGACGCGGGCGCCCGGACGGTCCCGGGACCACGGGCGGAGCGGACTACGGGCGGAGCGGACTACGGCGTCGGTCCGATCTCCCCGAAAACAGTAGCCATGTACATAGTAGCCATGTACGGTTTTCTGCATGAGTTCGGAATTCGAGCACGCGACCCCCGGTTTCCTCGTCTGGCGCCTGTCGATGAAGTGGCGGGTGGCCGTCGACCGGGCGGTCGCGCCGCTGGGTCTGACCCACGCCCAGTACTCGCTGGTCGCGTCGCTGTACGGGATGCACCACGCCGGGCTGCGGCCGAGCCAGCGGCAGCTCGCCGACCACACCGGACTCGAACCGCTCTACGTCTCGAAACTGGCCCGCGCCCTGGAGATGGCCGGCATCGTCGACCGCACGCGCGATCCGGCCGATCCCCGGGCCGTCCGGCTGTCGCTCACACAGGACGGGCAGGCGGTCGCCCGCCGCGCGATCGGGGTGGTCCACGGGCTGCTCGATCAGCTGCTCGATCCCCTGGGTGGGCTCGACGGCGAGCGCACGCGCGCGTTCAGCGGCGAGCTGGCGGCCCTGCTCGGCGTATCGCTCGGCCCCCGCGCCGATTGATCCGCCGGCTCCGACGCCGGCCCGACGGGTTCCCGCCACACGCCTTCCGATCAGGCACCCACCGCCCAGAGACATTCCGATCAGCAACGTTCTGACGAGGAGTAGTCATGACCGTCACCACTCCCCCGGTCAACGGGCAGGTCATAGGCCTGGCCCACTACGCGAGCCGCGCGGTTCTGGAGACCGTGCTGGCCCGCACCGGGACCACCTTCAACCAGTCAGTGGCCCTGCGCGCCGTCTCGGACGCGGGTGGAACCGTCACGCGTGCCCAGCTCGTGGCCCGCTTGACGGAGGCACTGAAGATCGAGGAAGCGGCGGCCCGCGGGACCGTCGACGAGATGACGGCTCTCGGACTGCTGGCCGAGCCCGCCGCCGGTCAGGTGGCGCTGACCGAGCACGGCGGCGAGCTGTTCGAGCGCATCCGCACCAAGGGGAGCGAGATCGCGGCCAGGCTCTACGCCGGCATCCCGGCCGAGGATCTGGCGACCGCGGGCCGGGTGCTGACCCTCGTCACGGAACGGGCCGACGCCGAGCTCGCGGAAGCGCAGCGCGGGCGTTAGGCCACCGGGTCCGGGTCCGGCTCCGGCTCCGGCTCCGGCTCCGGCTCCGGCGGGGACACGGGTATCGGACGCACGGAGGACCTCCCCCCACCCGCATTCGTGGAATATTCAACCAATCCGCTCCGTTGAGGCGCTCGAAGGAGGTCAGCAGTGGACATGGAGTACTACGACCACGGGACGGCCGCGGAGCGCTGGGAGCGGGCGCGGATGTTCTTCGACGCCAGGGACTACGCCGGGGCGGCGCGGGTCCTGGCCGGGCTGGTGGAGGAGGTGCCGGAGCAGGTCGGTCCCCGGCTGCTGCTGGCACGTGCGTACTACCACTCCGCCCAACTGCGCCGCGCCGAGACGGAGTTGCGCACGCTCGTGGAAATCGACCCGGTGGAGCACTACGCCCGGCTGATGCTGGGACGCACGCTCCAGCGCCAGGGGCGCCAGGACGAGGCCGAGTCGCATCTGCGGATCGCCTCGGCCCTCGCGGGCGACTTCGAGCAGGTCTGATCACCGGCTGGGTGAACCCGGCGCCGGGGGCCCCTCTCCGCGCGGAGCACCTGGCCACGGGACGCTCCCGGAGTTGCTCGCGGGAGCGGCCCTCCGGCTGCCGGGGGAAAAGGCCGGTGCCTCAGCACGCGGGCCGGACACGGTGGTGTCCGGCCCGCGTGGTGATGTCCGGGCCCACGTCGTGGTGTCCGGGCCCACGTCGTGGTGTCCGGCCTCCGCGCCACGGGCTACCGGTCCCGTCACGGCACTCGGCGCCGGGGAGCCCCGGCCCTCGTCGCACCACCGCGGTCACAGTCACCCTCGCGCCACCCGGTCGATCCGTCACGGCCACACCCGTCACACCGCCCTCGGCTCCATCAACCGCCCCAGCACGTCGTCCAGACTGACCAGGCCGGTCAGGGTGCCCGACGCGTCGCGTACGACCGCGAGTGAGGCGCGTCGCAGACGGAGCTGTTCGACGGCGTGGGCGACCGTGTCGTGCGGAGCCAGTTCCGGTACGGGGCGGGCCAGTTCGCGGGCTGTCGCGGCGCGGCCCCGGGCGCGGGCGACCAAGGCGTCGCGGGCATGCACCGAGCCCAGGACGGTGTCGCCGTCCCGGACGAGCAGCCGGGTGCGGTCGCTGTCCGTCGCGACGGCGAGCACCGCGTCGACGGAGGCGTCCGCGGGCACCGAGGCGATGCGGTCGGCCGGCGTCTGGAACTCGCCGACCGGCTGCTGCGGTTCGGTCAGGGACCGGGTGAGCAGTACGGAGTCCTTCCTGCTGATCAGGCCGATCCGCTCCGACTCCTGGACGAGCTGGGTGAGTTGCTCGCGGTTGTGGACCGAGGTCAGTTCGTCGCGCGGGGTGACCCCGCAGAGCCGCACCAGCGCGTTGCTCATCCTGTTGAGCACCACGATCAGCGGGCGGACCATCCGGATCACCGCCCGGAAGGGCGGTGCGAGCAGCATCGCGGAGCGCTCGGGGTGCGCGATGGCCCAGGACTTGGGGGCCATCTCACCCAGCACCATGTGCAGGAAGACCACCACGAACATCGCGAGCGCGAAGGACACGCCGTAGCTCACCCCGGCGGGCAGGCCCAACCGGTGCAGCATCGGGTCCAGTTCGTGTGAGATCGCGGGCTTGGAGACCGAGCCCAGGCCCAGGGTGCACACGGTGATGCCGAGTTGGGCGCCCGCGAGCATCAACGACAGTTCACGCGTACCCGCGAGCGCCGCCGCGGCCCCGCGCCGTCCGGCCGCCGCGGCCTGTTCCAGCCGGTGGCGCCTGGCGGCGACCAGCGCGAATTCGGCGGCCACGAAGAACCCGCTGCCGATCAGCAGCAGGACGGTGACCAAGAGAGCCGTCCCGATGGTCATGCCCGCTCCTTCTCACGGTCCGTGACCGGCAGTCGCTCCAGGCGCACCCGCTCCGGAACATGCCGGTCGAGGGCCTGTACGTCGACCGAGACGCGGCGCCCGTCGGACAGCTCGACCGTCACCCGGTCCCCCACCGCCGGAAAGCGGCCCAGCCGGTCCACGACGAGGCCCGCCACGGTGTCGTAGTCGTCCTCCTCGGGCAGGTCGAGGCCGGTGGCCTCGGCCACCTCGTCCAGCCGCCGGCCCGCGTCCACGAGCCAGCCCGCGCCGTCGGCGACCGCGATCTCCCTGACGGTGTCCGTCTCGTCCGCGATGTCTCCGACGAGCTCCTCGGCGATGTCCTCGTAGGTGACGACGCCCGCCACACCGCCGTGTTCGTCGAGGACGACGGCGAACTCGTCGTCGTGCGCGCGCATCTGCGTCACCGCGTCCGGCAACGGCAGTGTGTCCGGGAGCAGCAGCGGTCGCCTGCCGAGCGCGCCCGCCGTCGTCCGCGCGAGCCGGCCGGCCGGCAGCCGCATCAGTTCACGTACGCCGATGACCGCGGTGATGTCGTCCGGGTGGTCGCCCAGGACGGGGTGGTTCGAGTGTCCGTGCTCGGCGACCAGGAGGACGGCCTCCGCGGCTGTCGCGTCCCCGCGGACGAAGACGACGTCGGCGCGCGGCACCATGACCTCGTCGAGGATGCGGTCGGAGAACTCCAGCGTGCGGTCGAGGAGGTCCGCGGTCTCCCGGGGCAGTCGTCCGTGCTCGTGGGACTCACCGATGAGATGACCGAGCTCTTCGAGGGTCGCGCCGTGGCGCAGTTCCTCCACGGGCTCGACGCCGACCTTGCGCAGCAGTCCGCCGGCCGCGCCGTCGAAGAGGCGTACGACCGGGCCGACGATCCTGAGATAGGTGAGCGTCGAGTTCGCCAGGGACTTCGCGAGGCGCTCCGGGACGGCCAGGGCGAGGTTCTTGGGTGCCAGTTCGCCGAGCACCATCTGCAGCACGGTCGCCAGGACGAAGGCGAGGACGACCGAGATGCCGGTGACCGCGGCGTCCGGGAGGCCGGAACCCCGCAGGAGGGGCGTGAGCAGGGCCGATACGGACGGCTCGGCGAGGAAGCCCACGACCAGGCCGGTCACGGTGATGCCGAGCTGGGCGCCCGAGAGCATGAACGACAGCCGCTCCAGCACCTTCAGGGCGCGGGTGGCCCGCTCGTCGCCCGCCGCCGCCTCCCGTGCCAGCGCCAGGCGGTCGGCGGCCACGTACGCGAATTCCTGGGCGACGAAATAGCCGGTGCCGGCGGTCAGGACGAGGACGGCCAGGAGGCCCGGTACGGCACTCATCGAACACCACCCCGCCGTGTGCCGCGATCAGGAGAGATCGGGCGGGATGGTCCGGGACTGTGCCCCGGGGGGTCCGTCGGTCTGGCGGACACGGAAGCGCTCCTTCGCGTCGGGTGTGTGTCCTGGAGAACGATTCCGTTCGCGGACGGGTTCCCTGACCACCGCATTGTTTCTACACGGATGTAGGAGCCGGCACGGCGTGCCCGAGGGCTGTCCCGTAGTCCCCGGCGGGCGCACGACGACGGCTGCGGCACCTCGCCGTGTCGTCGGGGTCGCCCGGACAGACCCGGCACGAGGACGCCCCTCCGCCTCGCGACGCACCGCTTCCGACGCCGCGCGCCGATCCACCGGGGATCACGGGACAACCGTCAGAGAGGCGTGGCCGCGTACAGGATCAGGAACATGGTCACCGCCGAGTTCGCGGAGGACATCGCGGAGACCAGCGTGCCGACCGCGGCGCCCCAGGCGGCCAGCCCCACCGAGGTGAACACCGACGGCCAGCTGCGGGCCACGGGCGCGGGACCCAGCAGGGCGGCGACCCTGCGCGGCACGGGACCCGCGGACGGAAACCCCGGGGACCGCGGGAACGCCGCGAACCCCGGAAATCCCGAGGTGCCGACGGAAGCGGGCGTCGCGTCCGCGCCGGACAGCAGGGCGGCCTTGCCGATCGCCCGCGCCACCACCGTGCGGCTTCCCACCGACCGTGCCGCGTCCTCGTCCGCCCAGCGCTCCGTGGTGTAGGTGACGGCCGTACGCAGCGGGCCCAGGAAGGGGTTGGCGCGTGCCGCGAGTCGTACGGCGAGCAGATACCGGTGGTGGCGGGCGGTCAGGTGGGCCCGCTCGTGCGCGAAGAGGGCGCGGCGCTCGGGCGGGACCAGGCCCCGCAGCAGGCCGGTGGTGACCACGACCCGGTCACGAGGTCTGCCGGGCAGGGCGTAGGCGTAGGGCTTCTCCTCGGGGAGCACGACCACCGACGGGGCGGGCAGTCCGGTGAGGGCCCGGCGGGCGCCGCGGGCGATCCGGTGGTGCCGCCACAGGGTCCGCGCGCAGACCGCGAGGACGAGCACCAGGGCCGGGATCGCCGCCTTGCCCGCGATCTCGTCGTACGGCACGGCCGCGCGCACCTCGGGGTCCGACCAGCCGTCCGGCAGCGGGTTGCCGGGCAGTTGCGCGGTTCCGACGACCATCAGCAGGGCCAGGCAGAGCGTGCTGCACACGGCCATGACGGTGGCGAAGGCCGTCAGCAGGCGGGTGGCCGTGCGCGGGTGCAGATGCAGTTCGGCGAGGCGTGCGACCGGCCAGGCGCTGAGCGGCAGGACCAGCGGCAGAAAGACGAAGACCCCCATGAGACGTCAGTCTTCCGTATCGCCGGCCACTCCTGCCGCGTCGGTCGCGTGCGCCGACTCCAGGAGCGTGCGCAGCACCTGTTCGTCGTCCGGCGGCAGCGCGGTGACGAAGCTGGCGAGGACCGCCTCCCGGTCGCTCTCGCCGTCGAGGAGCCGGCGCATCTTGAGCGCGGCGAGACTCGCGACGTCGGCGGTGGGGCGCCACACGAAGGAGCGGCCCCGCCGTTCACGGGCCACCGCGTCCTTGGCGAGCAGCCGGGTCAGGATGGTGACGACGGTCGTGTAGGCGAGGTCGCCGCCGAGGCTCTCCTGCACCCAGGCGGCGGTCACCGGGGCGTCCGCCTCGCGCAGCGCGCCGAGGACCTGGCCCTCCAGTTCGCCCTGCCCGCGACGTCTGGAAGGCCGGTCCGGGACCTCGCGGTTGCGCTGCGCCATGTCCGTCTCCCTCCGGCGTTCGCGTCCACGATCACGCTACCTGGCCACGGGCGTGCCCCGGCCCCGCCGGTGGGCGATCTCGCCGAGCAGGACGTCGACGGCGACGAACGCCACGAGCGGGATGCCGAGCAGGGGGACGAAGTAGCCGAGGACGGCGACGGCCGCCATCAGCGGGACGAGGACCGTGGGCGGCACCTGCTGCCAGGCACCGCGCGGGACGGGCCGGCCGAACGCGGAGGCGCGACCGCGCTGCCACCACATGCGGTAGCCCCACACGATCAGCAGGATCAGGCAGAGCGCGAGCGCCATCAGGGCGATCTGGTTGGCGAGGCCGAAGAGGACACCGGTGTGGGCGTCGATGCCCCAGCGGGTCAGCTTGGCGAGCACCGGGTGGTCGGCGAACCGCAGTACGTCGGTGACCTCGCCGGTGGCCGGGTCCACCGCGACCGCGTCCTGCTTCTCGGGCCAGCTCCGCTGGATCTGCCGCACCACGTACGCGGAGGCGGCGTCGGCGGGCGGGACGATCTCGACGGGGTCTCCGAGGCCCTCGGAACGGGCGGCCCGCAGGATCCCGTCGACGTCGCCGGGGCCGGCCTGGGCGCCTCCTGCGGACTCCGTGCCGCCGTGGCCCGCGTGCTCGCCGCCGACCGCCGCCGACACGGAGGGCGTCGACTGCCCGAGGGAGGTCCTCAGTTCATCGATGTTCGCGCCGGCGTACGTCGACCAGGTCAGTCCGGTCGCGGAGAGGAAGAAGAACCCGGCGGCCGCCCAGACGCCGACCGTGCCGTGCAGGCCCAGCGTGCGGCGGCGTCCTGTCGTGCCCCGTGTCCTGCGCCGGGCGCGCCTGCGTCCGAACCACAGCACGAGGCCGCCGCCCGAGATCACCCACAGCCAACTGGCCGCGAGTTCGCTGTACAGACGTCCGGTCTCGCCGAGTTGGAGGTTGGCGTGGAGCCCGTCGATCCAGGTGCGCAGTGGGAGCGCGCCGGTGGACCCGTACTGTTCGAGGGCTCCGCGCACCTCGGCGGTGTACGGGTCGACGAACACCGCGAGGGTGTGGTCCGGGTCGACGCCCGGCACGCCGGAGAGCAGCACCCTCGTCGTCGCGTCCGCCGCGGGCGAGGGACGTACGGCGGAGACCGTGCCCCGAGGGTGGGCCTTGCGGGCGGCCGCCACCTGTTCGGAGAGCGGCAGTTCGCGGTCTCCGACCGGGACGGTCAGCTCGTGCGCGTACACGATCTTCTCGGCCTGGAACGAGGCGGCGTAGAGCAGGCCGGTCACGGCGGCGACCAGGAGGAACGGGGCGACGAGCACTCCGGCGTAGAAGTGCAGGCGCAGTATCAGGGGGCGCAGGGGGGCTTTTCGGGAGGAGGTCGGGGCGACGGGGCGCGGGGTGTCGTCCGTCGTGATCGTGGGAGCGGTGGGCATCGGTGGGTATCTCCGGTGGGCCTGGGGACGGACTCGGGCCGTGGGCCGGGGAGTTGGGCTTCCGGCCGGCGGTGGTCCAGAAGTCGGGACCGGAGGGCGTCGAGTTCCCGGCCGGTGATGTGGTGTGGGTCACAGAGCCGGATCGGTGGGGTGCGGGGGGCGCCGACTCGCACGTGGCGCGTCCTCTTGGCATGCTGGCGCGATGGCATCCGAACGTGACCGCGCCGCCCGCCCGCTGAACGACCTGGTCGGTGAACTGCTCGACCGGGAAGGCCCGTTGCCCATCGTCGCGGCGGGGAACCCGGTGCTGCGCCGCCCCGCCGAACGGTTCGACGGTCAGCTGGATCCGGGGCTGCTGAGCCGATTCGTCGCCGCGCTGCGCGCGACCATGCACGCGGCGCCGGGGGTCGGCCTCGCGGCGCCCCAGGTCGGCGTGCCGCTGCGGCTCGCGGTCATCGAGGATCCGGCGCCGGTGTCCGAGGAAGTACGGGTGGTGCGCGGACGGGTGCCGCAGCCGTTCCGGGTGCTGGTGAATCCGGAGTACGAGGGGGTCGGCGCGGGCCGGGCGGCGTTCTTCGAGGGGTGTCTGAGCGTGCCGGGCTGGCAGGCCGTGGTGGCCCGGCACGCCGAGGTGCGGCTGACCGCGCTGGACGAGCTGGGCCGTACGGTCGACGAGGTGTTCACGGGCTGGCCCGCGCGGATCGTGCAGCACGAGACGGACCATCTGGACGGTGTGCTGTACCTCGACCGCGCGGAGGTGCGCTCGCTCTCCTCGAACCAGGCGATGGCCGAACGCTGGACCCAGCCGACCCCGGCCGAGGCGGCGGCGGCGCTGGGCTTCGCGCTGCCGGACTGAGGCGCCGGGGTGCGCCGTCACGGGCTGCGGTCCGCGGGGGCCGAGGTCCACGGGGGTCCGCTCCTGAGCCCGTCTCCCGTCGGGCCGCCGCTCGGGTCCACCCCCCCCGACGCCGGTCGAAACTCCCTCCCCCGCCCGGAAATTCAAAGGCGCCGGCCCGAACGCCCCGGCTAGCCTGACCACATGTCCACGCCCCGGATCTGTTAGCTCAAGGACCCGCTTCCACGCCACAGGTGTGTCCTTCTGCCGATTGATTCCCGGAGTGTTTCCCATGATCACCGTGCGCGGTGTCGACGTGCGTGTCGGCGCACGACTGCTGCTGTCCGACCTCTCCTTCCACGTCTCCCCCGGCGACCGCATCGGCCTGGTCGGCCGCAACGGCGCGGGCAAGACCACCCTTCTGAACACCCTCGCGGGACGGGTACGCCCCGAGGCCGGGTCCGTCGCGGTCACCGGGCGACCCCGTCACCTCGCCCAGGACCCCCGGGCGGCCGACCCCGAGGTCACGGTCACCGACCGGATCCTGTCGGCGCGCGGCCTGGACCGTGCCGTCCGCGCCCTGCGCACGGCGGAGGCCGCGATGGCCGACGGGACCGAGCGCGCGATGGACGCCTGTGCGCGCGCCGAGGCGGAGTTCCAGGCGCGCGGAGGCTACGCGGCCGAGGCGGAGGCGGCCCGGGTCGCCGCGGGCCTCGGGCTGCCGACCCGGGTGCTGGACCAGCCGCTCGGCGTCCTGTCCGGTGGGCAGCGCCGCCGGGCCGAGCTGGCCCGCGTCCTCTTCGCGGACCACGGCACACTGCTCCTGGACGAGCCGACGAACCACCTGGACGCGGACTCGGTCGGCTGGCTGCGCTCCTTCCTGGCGAACCAGCGGGAAGGTCTCGTCCTGATCAGTCACGACACCTCGCTGCTGGCCGCCGTCGTCAACCGCGTCTTCCACCTGGACCCGCACCGGGCCACGCTCGACGTCCACAACACGGGCTGGCACACCTACCTGGCCCAGCGGGATTCCGAGGAGCGGCGCCGGGCGCGGGAGCGGGCCGGCGCCGAGCGCAAGGCCGCGGCGCTGAACGCCCAGGCGGACCGGATGCGCGCGAACGTCGCGACGGCGGTGGCGGCGAAGAACATGGCCCGGCGCGCCGACCGCCTGCTGGCCGAGCTCGCACCGGTCCGGCGACGGGACAAGGTCGCCCGGATCCGGCTGCCCGAACCCGCCCCCTGCGGGCGGACGCCGCTCGGTGCGGTCGCCCTCACGAAGTCGTACGGCGGCCACCGCGTCCTGGACGGCGTCGACCTGGCCGTCGACCGGGGCAGCCGGCTGGTGGTCCTCGGCCCCAACGGCGCGGGCAAGACGACCCTGCTGCGGCTGCTCGCCGGGCGGGAGACCCCGGACGGCGGCCGCGTGGTCCGCGGTCACGGGCTGCGGATCGGCTACTTCGCGCAGGAGCACGACACGCTCGGCCCCGCGGACACGGTCCGCGGTCATCTGGCCGCGGCCGCCCCGCACCTCACCGACGGGCAGGTGCGGAGCGTGCTCGGCGCGTTCCTGTTCACCGGTGACGACGCGGACAAACGCGTCGGCGTCCTGTCCGGCGGCGAGAAGACCCGGCTCGCCCTGGCGGGGCTGGTCCACTCCGGCGCCAACGTCCTGCTGCTCGACGAGCCCACCAACAACCTGGACCCGGCCTCCCGCGCCGAGGTGCTGGCGGCGGTGGACACCTGTCCGGGCGCGATCGTCATGGTCACCCACGACGAGGGCGCGCTGCGGGCCCTGCGCCCGGACCGGGTGCTGCTCCCGGACGGGGACGAGGACCTGTGGAGCGAGGAGTACCTGGAACTGAGCCGGTGGCCCCGGCGTGACGCGGGGGCCACCGGCGTGGCGGCCCCGGTCACGCGTCCCGGTACGCCTCCAGCAGCCGCAGCCACACCTCGCTCACCGTCGGGTAGGAGGGCACGGCGTGCCACAGGCGGCTGACCGGGACCTCGCCGGCGACCGCGACCGTCGCCGAGTGGATGAGTTCGCCCACACCGGGTCCGACGAGGGTGAGGCCGACCACGATCTCGCGGTCGGTGTCGACGACCATGCGGGCCTTGCCGCGGTAGCCGTCGGCGTACAGACCCGCGCCCGCCACGGAGGACATGTCGACGTCGACGGCGCGGACCGGCAGGCCCGCGCTCTCGGCCTCGGCGAGGGAGAGGCCCACGGCCGCGGCCTCCGGGTCGGTGAAGACGACCTGGGGGACGGCCGCGTGGTCGGCGGTCGCGGCGTGCGCGCCCCAGGGGTCGGTCTCCAGGAGCGGCACTCCGGCGGCGCGGGCGGCGATGGCGGCACCCGCGATCCGCGCCTGGTACTTGCCCTGGTGGGTGAGGAGCGCGCGGTGGTTGACGTCGCCGACGGCGTACAGCCACTCGCTGCCGGTCACCCGCAGACTGTCGTCGACGTCGAGCCACGAGCCCGGTTCCAGGCCCACCGTGTCGAGGCCGATGTCCTCGGTGTGGGGCACCCGGCCGGTGGCGAAGAGGATCTCGTCCGCCTCGATACGGTCGCCGGTGTCCGTCAGGGCAACCACCGTCGACCCCTCGCGCGTCACCCCGGTCACCGAGGTGCCGGTACGGACGTCGGCGCCCGACTCCTTGAGCGCGTCGGCGACCAGCTCACCGGCGAACGGTTCCATCCTGGGCAGCAGCGCGTGGCCGCGGACCAGGACGGTGACCCGGGAACCGAGCGCCTGCCAGGCCGTGGCCATCTCGACGGCGACCACACCGCCGCCGACCACGATGAGCCGGTCCGGGACCTCGTGGGCGCTGGTGGCCTCACGGCTGGTCCAGGGCTTGACCTCGGCGAGTCCGGGCAGGTGCGGCAGCAGCGCGCGGGTGCCGGTACACACGGCGACCGCGTGCCGCGCGGTGAGGAACCGCACCGCACCGTCCGGGCCCTCGACGCTCACCCGGCGCGGCCCGGCGAGACGCCCGTGCCCGCGGTAGAGATCGGCCGCGATGCCGTTCAGCCAGTCGACCTGTCCGTCGTCCTTCCAGTTGGAGGTGTAGTAGTCGCGGTGGGCGAGCACCGCGGCGGCGTCGAGCGGCCCCTGCACGGCCGCGCTCAGGCCGGGCACGCGGCGGGCGTCCGCGCGGGCGATGGCCGGGCGCAGGAGGGCCTTGCTGGGCATGCAGGCCCAGTACGAGCACTCGCCTCCGACCAGCTCGTTCTCCACGATCGCGGTGGAGAGGCCGGCCGCACGGGCGCGGTCGGCGACGTTCTCCCCCACGGGACCGGCGCCGAGCACCACTACGTCGTAGGCGATGGATTCCGTTTCCGTCATGGGCACAGTCTGGTTGTTGGTGTGCGCCGTGGCCACACGGGTACGCGCGCGGAATACGCCGCCGGGGGGCGGTGTTGTGCACACCGGCTTCACCCCGAGGCCCGAGAGCAGGAAGAGGTAGTCACGCCATGAGCAGGACGACGGAGCTGACCAAGGAGAACTTCGACCAGACGGTCACGGACAACGAGTTCGTCCTGATCGACTTCTGGGCCTCGTGGTGCGGGCCGTGCCGCCAGTTCGCCCCGGTCTACGAGAAGGCCGCCGAGGCCAACCCCGACCTGGTCTTCGCCAAGGTGGACACCGAGGCCCAGCCGGAGCTGGCAGCGGCCTTCGAGATCCAGTCGATCCCGACGCTGATGATCGTCCGCGACCAGGTCGCGATCTTCTCCCAGCCCGGCGCGCTGCCCGAGGCCGCCCTGGAGGACGTCATCGGACAGGCCCGGAAGCTGGACATGGACGAGGTCCGCAAGTCGATCGCGGAGCAGCAGGCGCAGCAGGCGCAGCAGGGCGAGTGACCTCGGGGAACCAACCGCGGGCCCCGGCCGGTGCCGTTCCGGCCGGGGCCCGCGTGCGGGTCAGAACGGGTACGGTGCCACGTCGCCCCGTACGGTCGTCCAGCGCACCTCGGTGAAGGCCTCCAGGTTGGCCTCGCCGCCGAAGCGCGCGCCGGTGCCGGAGGCGCCCGTGCCGCCGAACGGGGCGACCGCCTCGTCGTTGACCGTCTGGTCGTTGATGTGGGCGATCCCGGTCGGGATGCGTTCGGCCAGGTCCAGGCCGCGCGCGGTGTCCCGGGTGACGATGCCCAGCGAGAGGCCGTACGGGCCGGCCGAGGCGAGGGCCACGGCCTCGTCGGCGTCCGCGAAGGACCGTACCGGCGCGACCGGGCCGAAGACCTCCTCGGCGTACGCGGGCGTGGTGTCGTCGACTCCGGCGAGCACGGTCGGCCGGTAGAACAGCCTCTCGTGCGTGCCGCCCGCCGCCAGCTTCGCCCCGCGCGCCGTGCTGGCCTCCACCAGCCCCTGGATCTTGGCGAGTTGGGCGCTGTCGATGACCGGCCCGAGATGCACCCGCTCGCGGTGGGGGTCGCCCACGGCGAGCGAGTCGGCCTTGGCGGCGAGCCGTTCGACGTACTCCTCGTACAGGGAGGCGTGGACGAGGTGCCGGCCTGTGGTCATACAGATCTGGCCCTGGTGGAAGAACGAGCCCCAGGCCGCCGTCGAGATGACCGCGTCGATGTCGGCGTCCTCCAGCACGACGAGGGCCGAGTTGCCGCCCAGTTCCAGATGTGCGCGCTTGAGGAGCCGGCCGGCCGCCTCACCCACCGCCCGTCCGGCGGCCGTCGAGCCGGTGAACGAGATCACCGGGACCAGCGGGTCGGCCACCAGTGCCCGGCCCGTCCCGGCGCCGCCGGGCAGGACGTGCAGCAGTCCTTCGGGCAGGCCCGCCTCGGCGAGGACGGCCGCGAGCGCGAGGCCTCCGCAGACCGCGGTGCGCGGGTCGGGCTTCAGCACCACCGCGTTGCCGAGCGCGAGCGCCGGCGCCACCGAACGGATGGAGAGGATGAGCGGGGCGTTGAAGGGGGCGATCACGCCCACGACGCCGACCGGGACCCGCCGGGTGTACGACAGGCGCGGCGCCTCCGAGGGCAGGATCTGGCCCGTGGGGCGGGAGGCGAGGGCGGCGGCCTCGTAGCACTCCTGGGCCGCGACGTGCAGCTCGAAGTCGGCCTTGCCGGGAATGGATCCGGACTCCCGCACGATCCACTCGCGCAGTTCGTCCGCGTGCGTGGCGAACAGGTCGCCGGCCCTGCGCAGGACCGCGGCGCGGACGAAGTGCGGTGTGCCGGCCCACGCGGCCTGGGCCGCGTGGGCCTCCCGCGCGGCCGTCGTGACGTCCTCGGCGGCGGCGAGGGTGACGGTGGCGAGCTTCTCACCGGTGGCGGGCTCGGTGACGGCGTGCTCACCGCCCGCCAGAGTGCGGGACTGCCAGGTCCTGGGGTCGAGCAGCGGCATGTCGGGGCTCCGATCGTTCGCTGATCAGTACGCGGGGCTCACCGTCCGGGCGGCAGTCCCGTGTGGTGCGCGGCCGGTTCCGCGGCCGCCGGGCGGCGTGTCGTGAGCCTGCGGAGCCGGGCGAGCTGGATCCGGTGGCCGAAGACGTCCCCATCTGGTTGAGCGTGCAACATCCTAGTCGTGCCGCACGAGAAGCGGGTGGGCCGCCGGACCCGGTCGAGAAACAACTGTGCGTAGTGGTCCGGGAGTTGGTGGACCCGCCGCGGCGCGGCTCGATGAGACCGCGGGCCGGGACCCGTACGCCGGAGACCGCGAGGTTGAGCCCCCTCGGCGCCGGTCGGCGGCACGATGTGGGCGGCGTCCCCGACGAGGAGGAGCCGTCCGTGGCGCATCGGCTCAGGGACACGACTGCGCAGCGACGGCACGGACTTGGCCGTGACGGGACCCAGGTACAGCCGCCGGTCGCCGTCGGCCGCGAAGCGCGCGGCCGGCTCGTCCCGGATGCGCCGGTCGGGCCGGTCGGCTCCGGTCCGGGCCGCTCGACGGCGGGCCGGTCCACACCGGCCGGGTCCACACCGGCCGCGTCCACACCGGCCGCGTCCGCTCCGCGGCTTCGCGCGGCGACCAGCTCCAGCCTCTCTCAGCTCGAGTCGCGGTGCACGACCCGCGCTCCCAGCACCTCGTGGGTCTCGGGCCCCGCGCCGGGTTCGCGCACCGCGCGGTCGACCAGCTCCGCGAGGTCCCGACCGGACGGCAGCTCGATGTGAACGGTGCTGAGCCGGGGCCGCAGCAGCCGCCCGAGCATCAGGTCGTCCGCGCCGACGACGGCCGTCTCCTCCGGCACGGCGATGCCCGCGTCCTGGAGCGCCCTCATCAGCAGCATGGCGTACTCGTCGTTGTAGGCGAACACACCGTCGAGGCCGAGCTCCCGCCAGCGGGCCGCGAGCCGGGCCGCGGCCTCCTCCTCGTACGCGAGCGGCAACTCGGTCGTCGTGGCGCCGGTGCCGCCCAGGGCCCGGCGTACACCTTCGAGACGGGGCCTGGAGAAGATCTCCAGGCCGGGTTCCTCGGGCACCACCACACCGACGCGGCGCCGGCCGCGGGCCGCCAGATGGACCCCCGCGCTGTGGCCGACCCGGTCGTGGTCCATGAGGAGCGCGTGCGCGCCCTCGACCCGCTCGGGGCCCAGCGTCACCACCGCCCGGGCCCCGGAGCGCTTGAGGACGGCCACGCCCTGCGGGCCGAGACCGCTGCCGGGCACCAGCACGGCGACCGGCCGCAGCTCCGCCCAGGCGCGGGCGGCCTCGTCGCCGTGCAGTCCGGCACTGCCGTACTGGACGACGGTGTAGTCCAGACGGCCCAGCGCCCCCTGCAGCTCGCTGAAGAACCGGCTGTAGAGCGGGCCCACGGGCACGGCCGGGGCGGGCATCAGGACCATCCGGCTGTGTCCCGCGCGCAGGCTGCGGGCCGCCGCGTGCGGAACGTACCCGAGATCCTTGGCCGCCTCGTGGACGCGGCGGCGCGTGGGCTCGCTGATCCGGACGGCGCTGGTGTTGTTCAGTACGTACGAGACGGTGGCCCGGGAGACGCCCGCCAGGCGGGCCACATCGGCGCTCGTCGGCACCGGGCGTTGTGCGGGCGACGGCGGGACGGGCTGATTCGGTATCTGCACCATGACGCCCCGCATCCTTGCAGAAGCCCCGCACGCCCCTCGGCGCCGGGTGAACCACCCGGCCCCCGCGCCAGGAACACCCGCTTGCACGAAGGAACTTCCGTCCCTCGTGCGGGATACCGCCTCGGGCGGTTACCGTGCGGTGGACGATGCGCCTTCGGAGGTGTCCCGTATGGCTGACGACCGTGCCGCAGGTCTGGCGGAGTGTGCCCGCGCCCTCGCCGCGGGCGAGGTGAGCTCGCGTGAACTGGTCGAACGGGCGCTGGCCCGGATCGAGGCGACCCAGCCGTCCCTGAACGCCTTCCGTCTGGTGCGCGCCGAGGCGGCGCTCGCCGAGGCGGACGCGGCGGACCGGGAACTCGCGGCGGGACACCGCAGGCCGCTGCTGGGGGTGCCGGTGGCGGTGAAGGACGACATGGACGTGGCCGGGGAACCGACCGCGTTCGGCTGCCGGGGGGTCTTCCCGCCCGAGGCCCGCGACGGGGAGGCGGTACGCCGGCTGCGCGCGGCCGGGGCGATCGTCATCGGCAAGACCAACACCTGCGAACTCGGCCAGTGGCCGTTCACGGAGGGCCCGGCCTTCGGCGCCACCCGCAATCCCTGGCACGCCGACCACACCCCCGGTGGCTCCTCCGGCGGCTCCGCGGCGGCGGTCGCGGCGGGTCTGGTCCCGGCGGCGCTGGGCTCGGACGGCGCGGGCTCCGTGCGTATCCCGGCCTCCTGGACCCATCTGATCGGGATCAAGCCGCAGCGCGGCCGGATCTCCACCTGGCCGCGCCCGGAGTCCTTCCAGGGCATCACGGTCAACGGCACCCTCGCCCGCTCGGTGACGGACGCGGCGCTGCTCCTGGACGCGGCGAGCGGCAACCACGACGGCGACCTGCACCGCCCGCCCGTCCTGCGGGTGTCCGACGCGGTGGGCCGCGAGCCCGGCCGGCTGCGGATCGCACTGTCGCTGAAGCCGCCGTTCACCGCGGTGCCCGCCCGGCTCGACCCGGTCGTCCGGGCGAAGGTGGTGGCGCTCGCGGAGCGGATCGCGGCACTGGGCCACACGGTGGAGGAGGCGGAGCCGCGCTACGGGCGGATCGGGCTCACGTTCGTCCCCCGCGCGACGGCGGGTATCGCCGAACGGGTACGCGACGCGCCGCACCCGCACCTCCTCGACCCGCGCACCCTGGAAGCCGCCCGCCTCGGCCGGCTCCTCGCCGGCGCGCCCCTGCGGGTGGCCCGGCGTGCCGAGGCGACCCTGCACCGCCGGATCGGCGCGCTCTTCGACACGTACGACGTCCTGCTGGCGCCCACCACGGCCGCTCCCCCGCCGCGCGTCGGTTCGATGGCGAACATGAGCGGGCTGGACACCGATCGGGCCATGATCGCCGCCTGCCCGTACGCCTGGCCGTGGAACATCCTGGGCTGGCCGGGTGTGAACGTGCCCGCCGGTTTCGTCGGTGAGGGGCTGCCGGTCGGTGCCCAGCTCCTCGGCCCGGCGCACAGCGAGCCGTTGCTGGTAGCGCTGGCCTCCCAGCTGGAGGACGACCAGCGCTGGCACGAACGCTGGCCGCCGCACGAGGCGGCGGCGGATTCCCCTGCTGTGTAGCCGACTTCGCGCCGTACGCTGGGGTCATGGACGATGCGTCGATGGTCGGGTTGATGGGGCGGGTGACCGGGACGGTCGGCCCCGGGCTGGTCGGTGAGGTGATCGTCCGCGTGCGCGGCGGCGCCGAGCACTTCCTCGCCTACCCCGCCGTCGCGCGGGAGCGGATCGAGCGCGGCACCGTGGTGATGGTCGTCGAGTACCTGGCGCCACGCACGGTGTACGTCTCGGCCGCGTATGACAGTTGACGGCTCGTCAGTGCGCACTCCGTCCCAGGTGAGAGCGGTGTGCGTCAAGATTGCAACAAGGAACCGTCAGCGTCTTCACCCTGGTCCCGCACAGGAGCACACTCCCTTCGTTCGGTGCCGATAGGGCACCATCAAAAGGGGGCGTATGCCGATGGTTGTCGGCGTCGTGGCGGGGACTGTTGTCCTCGCACTGATCTTCGTGATCGTGGTCTTCAAGCTCATGTGGCGGGTCGCGGAGCCCAACGAGGCTCTGATCATCTCCGGTTCGAAGCATCGGACCGAGGGCCTCGAAGAGGGCATGGGATTCCGTATCGTGACGGGGCGCGGCACGCTGGTGATACCGGGTGTGCAGGCGGTGCGGAAGATCTCGCTGGACCTCAACGAGACCGAGCTGCACGTCGATTGCGTGACCACGCAGGGCATTCCGCTGAAGGTGCGGGGCGTGGTCATCTTCAAGGTGGGCGACGACTTCGTGTCGATCGCCAACGCGGGTCGGCGGTTCCTCGACCAGCAGAAGATGATGTCGGAGCGGGTGCACAACGTCTTCGCCGGTCATCTGCGGTCCATCGTCGGTGGGTTGACCGTCGAGGACATGATCCGCGACCGGGACAAGCTGACCGGTCAGACGCGGGCCGCGTGCGGTACCGAGATGGAGAAGCTGGGTCTGATCGTCGACTCGCTGCAGATCCACGAGATCGAGGACCCGACCGGTTACATCAAGAACCTCGCGATGCCGCACGCCGCCGCCGTACAGCGGGACGCGCGGATCGCGCAGGCGGAGGCGAACCGTCTCGCCACCGAGGCCGAACAGAAGGCCGCGGCCCGGATGTCGGAGGCGACCCGGGACAGCGAGATCCTCCAGGCCGGTTACCAGGCCGAGCGTGACAAGGCGGCGGCGAAGGCGCGGCAGGCCGGTCCGCTCGCCGACGCCGCGGCCCGGCAGGACGTCGTCGTACAGGAGACCCGGATCGCCGAGCTCGATGCCCTCCGTCGTGAGCAGCAGCTCCAGGCGGACGTCCGCAAGCCGGCGGACGCCCAGGCGTACGAGACCCGTGCGCGGGCCGAGGCGGAACGCGACGCGCGGATCTCCGCAGCGCAGGCCAAGGCCAAGGAGACCGAACTCGCGGCGGCGGCCGAGGCGAACAGGGTGAAGACCGCCGCGAACGCCGAGGCGGAGGCGACGAAGGCGCGGGGTGCCGCGGCCGCCATGGCGACCAGGGCCACCGGTGAGGCCGAGGCCGCCGCGGCCCAGGCCAAGGGCCTCGCGACCGCCGAGGCGACCCGTGCGCAGGGTCTCGCGGAGGCGGAGACCATCAAGGCGAGGGCCGCGGCCCTCGCGGAGAACCAGGAGGCGGTGGTCGCCCAGCAACTCGCCGAGAACTGGCCGGAGATCGTCCAGGCGGGTGCGAGCGCGTTCGGCAACGTCGACCACATGGTGCTGCTCAACGGCGCCGACGGCATGTCGGACATGTTCGCCAAGGCGCTCACCATGGGCGGTACGGGCCTGGGTCTGGCCCGGCAGTTGCTCTCGTCGATGAACCAGGACGGGGCCACCGCGGGCAACGGCGCGGCGGTCAACGGAGTCGTGCCGCCGCGCGCGGAGAAGGTGCAGGTGGAGGGGGACGGCAAGTGACCCGCTGAGGCTTCGGGCGTACGAGGGTGGCGTACGGGAGTTGGCTCCCGTACGCCCGAAGTCGGCTCAGCGCGGGGCCATGTGCGTGCCGCGCGGGGCCAATGGCTGCTCCGCTCAGGGCCAATGGCCGCTCCGCCCGGGGCCACGCGCGTGCCGTGCGGGGGCGTGTGTGCGTCGTCGGGTCCGTCCCGTGGGGCCCCGTCGACGAGCCGCGGTCGCGCGGGTTCTAACGTGGCCCGCGTGAACGCCTTTACCGATGAAACCGACGAGCATGTCCCCGGCCGCTACGGCCCCTCGGCCACCACGGAGGCCGAGCCCCGCGAGGTGGGCCGGGTGCGGACGGAGTACTCGCCCGCGCACGACGGCGACCCCGATCCCGGCGAGATCGTCTGGACCTGGGTGCCCTTCGAGGAGAACGACGGACGGGGCAAGGACCGTCCGGTGCTCGTCGTCGCGCGCGAGGACGGGGGCACCCTGCTCGCCGTCCAGTTGTCGAGCAAGCGACACGACGGCGACCGGGAGTGGGTACCGATAGGCAGCGGTCCGTGGGACCGGACGGGCCGGGACTCGTGGGTGGCCGTGGACCGGGTCCTGCGGCTGCACGAGGACGGCATGCGGCGCGAGGCGTGCGCGCTGGACCGGATGCGGTTCAACCTGGTGGTGCACCGCCTGCGGGAGCGCTACGGCTGGCGCTGAGCGCCCGGGCACCGGAGGGGCGGGGCATCTCGGCCCCGGGAGTCCGGGGAGCCGTGGGAACTCTCCCGACTTCCGCTCCGGAGAAGGACGCGCCGGGGACCGCGCGGCCGCGCGGACCGCGCGGCCGGCGGGTCACGCGGTCTCCCTCACCCGATCGGCGGGGCGTCGGTGTCCGGATGTCCGTCCGCCACCGACGAGAACGCCCGTTCGAATGCGGCTCGGGTCGCCGCGCGCGGGGTACGGTCCAGGACCCCGAACACCACCTGGTCGAAGTACCCCTCGAAGCGGCCCCCGACCAGCAGGCCGCGGAACGCCGCGGCGACCTGCGCCGGGTCGTTGCGGAAGACGCCGCAGCCCCAGGCGCCCAGGACCAGGCGCCGGTACCCCTGGACCGCGGCGGTCTCCAGGACCCGCTCGGCCCGGACGGCGAGGGCGCGCGGCAGCTCGTCCGCGCGCTCGGGGGCCGTGCGCAGCACGACTCCGGCGTTCGGGGCCGCGGCGGTCAGGAAGCCGGCGGTGTACGGCTCGTCGAGCAGCTCACCCCGGCCGTCACGGAAGACGGGCACGGCCGGCGAGTGGATGACCCGGTCGGTGTAGAACGGGTCCCGGTGGGCGCGGTGGTGGTCGTAGAACTCACCGGCCCGCAGCAGACAGGTGTAGAGCGCCGACGCCCGACACAGATCCTCCTCCTGGGCCTGCGCGCCCCTGAGGTAGCCACCGCCGGGGTTGCGCGCCGAGGCGAAGTTCAGCACGGCGACGGGGCCCGGCGGGCCCTCGGCCCGCTCGCCCGTCAGCCGTCTCGCGGCCCGCGTGCTGCTCTCGCCCGTGACCTCGAACGACGTGCGCGCGAAGCCCGCGGCCGGTGCCGCGGGGCCGCCGGCGGGCAGCCCGACCGGACCCGGCCCGTACATCCGCGTCCCGGCCTTGGCGGCCTCGACCGCCGCGGCGATGGGCACCACCCGTCCGTGCGGACCGCGGTACGAACCCGCCGCAACGGCGTCCTCGGTCTGCCGCGCGATCGCGCGCAGGCGTGCGCTCATGGCGCGACCCCCGTACACGCCATGCGAACGCCCCGCGCGATCTCCCCCGTCGTGCCCACGGACGCATCGTGAGCGATGCTGGTCGTGCGGCGCAACAGAATTTCGCGGCTCCGCGCGGAGTGGCGTGTGGGCCGCGTCGAGAGTGCCCCTGGATCCCGGGCACGTCGATTTGCACCCTTGTGCGAACCGGCGAGAGGGTCTTGGGTGGGACGAGCAATGCCGGTCCGGCACCACAGACGCCGGGCCGGCGGCATGGTGGAATCTCAGGAGGATCCCTACATGTCCGATTCGGTGAGTGACTGTACGGAGCGACGCTCCGCCGTCACCGAGGCCGAGGTGGAAGCGCTGGTCCGAGGCATCTGCTTCAAGACCGGACCACCCCGCACCCTCGGTGTCGAAGTGGAATGGCTCGTCCACGAGCTGCGGCCGCCGCGGCTCCCCGCAACACCTGAACAGCTCGAAGCGGCCTACGCCGCTCTGCGGACCCTGACCCTGCGTTCGGCGCTCACCGTCGAACCCGGCGGCCAGCTGGAGCTCAGCTCCGCACCCGCCGGCTCCCTGATGGAGTGCATCGGGTCCGTGTCCGCCGATCTCGACGCGGTACGCGCGGTACTGCGCGAGGCGGGCCTCGGCCTCAGCGGCCTCGGCCACGAACCCTGGAACCCCCCGAACCGCTACCTCCGTGAGCCGCGCTACGACGCCATGGAGCGCTACCTGGACCGCACGGGCCCCGAGGGCCGGGCGATGATGTGTTCCTCCGCCTCGGTCCAGGTGTGCCTGGACGCCGGGTACGAGGAGCCCGGCCCGCTCGGCCACGGGCGCCGCTGGTGGCTGGCGAACCAGCTGGGCGCGGTCCTAGTGGCCGCGTTCGCGCACTCCCCGCTCGCCCAGGGCCGCCACACCGGCTGGCGTTCCACGCGGCAGTCCCTGTGGACGGCCATGGACCCGGGCCGGTCCGCCGCGCCCGCGCTGGACGGCGATCCGCGCGCCGCCTGGGCCCGGCACGTCCTGGACGCACCGGTGATGTGCGTCCGGGCGCCGGAAGGCCCCTGGGAGGTGCCCGAGGGGCTGACCTTCCGGGAGTGGACCCGGTCCGGCACCCCGCCGAACCGGGCGGATCTGGACTATCACCTCACGACCCTGTTCCCGCCGGTGCGCCCCCGCGGGCATCTGGAACTGCGCATGATCGACGCGCAGCCGGGCGAGGACGGGTGGATCGTGCCGCTCGCGGTGACGGCGGCACTGTTCGACGACCCGGAGGCGGCGGAGATCGCCTACCGGACCGTCAAGCCCCTCGCGGAGCGGGCGGAAGGTCTGCCGGCTCCGTGCAATCCGCTGTGGATCGACGCCGCCCGGCACGGCCTGACCGACCCCGAGCTGCGCGAGGCCGCCGTGACCTGTTTCGCGGCCGCCGCCGAGGCGCTGCCCCGTCTCGGTGCCACCACGGAGGTGCGGGAGGCCGTCGCGCGGTTCACGGACCGCTACGTGGCCCGGGGGCGCTGCCCCGCCGACGACCTGCTCAGCCAGTTCCACAGCCAATTCCACGGTTCGCTCCACGACCGGTCCCACGACCTGTCCGCAGACCGGTCCGAAGACCGCTCCCAGGACCGGTCCCACGGGAAGGACATCCGCACATGACCGCCCCCACATCACCCACGGACCCCGAGTCGCTCAGGGAGCGCGCGCTCGACGCACTGACCACGGCCCGTGACCGCACCGCGCTCCTCACGTCCTGTGTGGAGGAGCCCGAGCTGACCGCGCAGCACTCGCCGTTGATGTCCCCGCTGGTCTGGGACCTCGCGCACATAGGCAACCAGGAGGAGCTGTGGCTGCTGCGCGCGGTCGCGGGGCGTGACGCCATGCGGCCCGAGATAGACGGGCTGTACGACGCGTTCGAGCATCCGCGCGCCGAGCGGCCCTCACTGCCGCTGCTTCCGCCCGCGGAGGCCCGGCGGTACGCCGCAGAGGTGCGCGGGCGCGCACTGGACGTCCTGGAGGGCACCGCCTTCCGCGGCACTCCGCTGACCGAGGCGGGTTTCGCGTTCGGCATGATCGCGCAGCACGAACAGCAGCACGACGAGACGATGCTGATCACCCATCAGCTCCGCAGGGGACCGGCCGCCCTCACCGCGCCGGACCCCGACCCCGCCCCGCCGTTCACGGGACCGGCCGAAGTGCTCGTCCCGGGCGGCCCGTTCACGATGGGCACGTCCACCGAGCCGTGGGCACTGGACAACGAGCGGCCCGCGCACCGGCGCGAGGTCCCGGCGTTCTTCATCGACACCACTCCGGTGACCAACTCCGCCTACCGGGCCTTCATCGAGGACGGCGGCTACGCCACCGAGCGCTGGTGGAGCCCGGAGGGCTGGACCCACATCCGGACCCATGGCATCGAGGCGCCGCTGTTCTGGAGCCGGGAGGGCGGACAGTGGCTGCGGCGCCGCTTCGGCGTCACCGAGCCCGTACCGCCGGACGAGCCGGTTCTGCACGTGTGCTGGTACGAGGCCGACGCCTACGCCCGCTGGGCCGGACGCCGGCTGCCCACCGAGGCCGAGTGGGAGAAGGCGGCCCGCCACGACCCGGCCTCCGGCCGCTCCACCCGCTACCCCTGGGGCGACGCGGACCCCACCCCCGAGCACGCCAACCTCGGCCAGCGCCATCTGCGACCGGCCCCGGCCGGCAGCTATCCGGCGGGCGAGTCCCCGCTCGGCGTACGGCAGTTGATCGGCGACGTGTGGGAGTGGACGTCGAGCGACCTGGCGCCCTATCCCGGTTTCGCCGCCTTCCCGTACAAGGAGTACTCGGAGGTCTTCTTCGGGCCGGAGCACAAGGTACTGCGCGGCGGCTCGTTCGCCGTGGACAAGGTCGCCTGCCGGGGCACCTTCCGCAACTGGGACTACCCGATCCGGCGGCAGATCTTCTCCGGGTTCCGCACCGCCCGCGACGGGAACGCCTGATGTGCCGTCATCTGGCGTACCTGGGTCCCCAGACGCCGATCGGCGCGCTGCTGACGGAACCGCCGCACAGTCTGTTCCGGCAGTCGTGGGCGCCCCGCCGGCAGCGGTACGGGACGGTCAACGCCGATGGTTTCGGGATCGGCTGGTACGCCGAAGGCGATCCGGTGCCCGCGCGGTACCGGCGCGCCGGACCCATCTGGGGCGACCAGTCCTTCGCGGACCTGGTCCGTGTCGTACGGACCGGGGCGCTGCTCGGCGCCGTACGGGACGCCACCCGGGCGGGAGCGGACGGCGAGGCCGCGGCGGCACCGTTCGCCGCGGGCACCTGGCTGTTCAGCCACAACGGCGCCGTTCTCGGCTGGCCCCACTCCCTCGCCCCGCTGGCCCGCGGCCTGCCCGCCGCGGAGTTGCTGTCGCTGGAGGCCCGCTGCGACTCGGCGCTCGTCTGGGCGCTGGCCTTGCAGCGGCTGCGCACCGGGGACGACACGAGCCGGGCGCTGGCCGACACGGTCCTGGAGGTCGCCGAGGCCGCCCCGGGTTCCCGGCTCAACCTGCTGCTCACCGACGGCGCCACGATCACCGCGACGGCCTGGGGCGACACCCTCTGGTACCTCGCCGCACCCGGTGACGGCACCGTCGTGGCCTCCGAGCCGTACGACGACGACCCACGGTGGCAGGAGGTGCCGGACCGCACGCTGCTCGTGGCGACCCGCACCGACGTCCTGCTCACCCCCCTCAAGGACCCGCACGACCGCCAAGGCGTGCCCGCCCACGACGCCCCCCACCACCCCATGGCATCCGCACGTCCGAAGGAGCCCAGCACGTGAGTCCGTTCCTTCTCACCCGCACCCTGCCCGAGGACGCCACCGAGGCCGCGCTGCGCGCCGACGTCCTGCACGGCCTGTCCCACACGCCCAAGACGCTGCCGCCGAAGTGGTTCTACGACGCGCACGGCAGCGAGCTCTTCGACAAGATCACCGAACTGCCCGAGTACTACCCCACCCGGGCCGAACGCGAGATCCTGGCCGCCCGGGCCGGGGAGATCGCCCGGGTGACCGGTGCGCGCACCCTCGTCGAACTCGGCTCGGGCTCGTCCGAGAAGACCCGTCATCTGCTCGACGCGCTGCCCGGGCTGCACACGTACGTGCCGGTCGACGTCAGCGAGAGCGCGCTGACGCAGGCCGGACACGCGCTGATCGCCGAACGCCCGGACCTCGGTGTGCACGCGCTGATCGCCGACTTCACCGGCGGTCTCGCGCTCCCGGGCACACCCGGACCGCGTCTGGTGGCGTTCCTCGGCGGCACCATCGGCAATCTGCTGCCGAGCGAACGCGCCGCGTTCCTGGCCTCCGTACGGGCCCTGCTCTCCCCCGGCGACACGCTGCTGCTGGGCACGGACCTGGTCAAGGACGAGTCGGTGCTCGTCGCCGCGTACGACGACGCGGCCGGAGTGACGGCCGAGTTCAACAAGAACGTCCTGACCGTCGTCAACCGTGAACTCGGCGCCGACTTCGATCCGGACGCGTTCACCCATGTGGCCCTCTGGGACGCCGAGCACGAGTGGATCGAGATGCGGCTGCGTTCGCGCACCGAGCAGACCGTGAAGATCCCCGCCCTCGACCTCGCCGTCGACTTCGCCGACGGTGAGGACCTGCGCACCGAGATCTCGGCGAAGTTCCGCGAGGAGGGGGTGCGGCGCGAACTCGCCGCCGCGGGGCTCGACCTGGCCCATTGGTGGACGGACCGCGAGGGCCGTTTCGCGCTGTCGTTGAGCGTGGTCAGGTGAGGTCGCACGTGGTGTGACAGACCGCCCGGGCGGTGAACCCGGGCACCATCGGGCAACGGGCGCCGGCGCAGCACACCGCCGGCGCCCGTTGCGCGTGTACGGCCCGGAGTCCGCGTCCGGCTGCCGACCACCGGCACCTGCACCGGCACCGGCACCGGCACCGGCACCGGCTACCGGCTACCGGCTACCGGCGTGGCTTTTCCGCGCGCCCGATCGTGCTCACCGAATGACGCCCGGGATACGCCGGCCCGGTGAACAGCCCCGCTGCCGGCGGTGTCCGCCGGGGTCTTTCCGGTTGCCGACCGGGATGCCGCATTCGATGATGGGGCTTGAATTTCCCTACGTCGCGAAGGATTGCTTCGCGTTGCGTTCCCGAGCGTGTTCCCGGGCTCGGAACATCTGCTTCTGTTCACCTCTGGCGTGCTGGCGCGGGGGCGAAGGAGGAACCCTTGCTGAGCGCATTCACCAAGGTCTTCAGAACCCCGGACCTGCGTAAGAAACTGCTGTTCACGCTCGGCATCATCGTGCTGTACCGCGTCGGTTCGCATGTCCCGCTCCCCGGCGTGAGTTACCGGAACGTGCAGACGTGTGTGGACGCGGCGACGAAGAACGGCGGTCTGCTGGGCCTGGTCAACCTGTTCAGCGGCGGGGCCCTGCTCCAGATCACCGTGTTCGCGCTGGGCATTCTGCCGTACATCACGTCGAGCATCATTCTTCAGCTGCTGACGGTGGTCATCCCGAGGCTGGAGGCGCTGAAGAAGGAGGGCGCCGCCGGGCAGGGGAAGATCACCCAGTACACCCGCTATCTGACGGTGGCCCTCGCCGTGCTCCAGGGCACGGGCCTGGTCGCGACCGCCCGCAGCGGCGCGCTGTTCCCCAGTTGCCCGACGGCGGCGGGCATCGTCCCTGACGGTTCGGTCCTCACCACGGTGGTGATGGTGCTGACGATCACCGCGGGGACGGCCTGTGTGATGTGGCTCGGAGAGATGATCACAGAACGCGGTGTCGGCAACGGAATGTCGATGCTCATCTTCATCTCCATCGCCTCCACGTTCCCCGGCGCGCTGTGGACTGTCAAAGAGGAGGGCCAGATCGCCGACGGCTGGTTCGGCTTCGGCGTCGTCATTCTCGTCGGGTTCGCGATGGTGGCCCTGGTCGTCTTCGTGGAACAGGCACAGCGCCGCATTCCTGTGCAGTACGCGAAACGGATGATCGGCCGTAAGTCGTACGGCGGAACGGCGACCTACATCCCATTGAAGGTCAACCAGGCCGGTGTGGTCCCGGTCATCTTCGCCTCCTCGCTCCTCTATATCCCCGCGCTGATCGCACAGTTCTCCAACTCGCACGCCGCGTGGGCCACCTGGGTCACCCAGAATTTCGTCCGCGGAAACCATCCGTATTACGTCATCGCGTACTTCCTGCTGATCGTGTTCTTCGCGTTCTTCTATGTGGCGATCACGTTCAACCCGGAGGAAGTGGCCGGGAACATCAAACAGAGCGGCGGGTTCATCCCGGGCCTGCGGGCCGGCCGGCCCACGGCCGAGTACCTGGGTTACGTCCTCAACCGGCTCACCTGGCCGGGCGCCCTGTATCTGGGCCTGATCGCCCTGGTCCCCACCGTGGCGTTCGCGAGCTTCGGCGGCGCCAACCAGCTCACCGGTACGAGCATCCTGATCATCGTGAGCGTGGGCCTGGAGACCGTGAAGCAGATCAGCAGCCAGATCGAGCAGCACAACTACGCGGGCTTCCTGCGGTGACGCCCGCCGCGGACCGCGGGCCAAGGACTCATCCCCCGGTCTCCGCCAGCCGTTCCGTGATCAGCCGGGAGGCGCGCTCCGCCTCGGTCCCGGGGTCGGCCCCGGTCAGGACCTTGGTCATGTAGGACTTGATCGGGTTGTCGGCCTCGACGGCCGCCCACCGGGGCGAGGCGGGGGTCGCCCGGCCGTGCGCGGCGCCCACCGCCATGGCCGCGGCACCCTCCTCGCCGGCCACCGCGCCCGCGAGAGTGGTCTTGTTGGGCACGTAGTTCATCGTCCGGGCCAGCCGGGTCTGCCACTTGGCGCCGACGAGGGCCGAGACGACGGCCGTGGCCGCCCTTCTGTCGTCGGTGTTCTTGGGCACCACGAGGTCGGAGCCGCCGGTGAAGACGGCGCCGGGCTCGGCGGCCGTCCTGCCGGGGACGGGGAAGAACCCGAGTTTCTTCCCGAGCGCCGGGTTCTGCTCCACGACGGCCTGGGCCAGCCCCGGTACGGCCACGATCTGAGCGACCCGACCGCCGGCGAACACCCCGGCCTGCGGCGGGTGTTCCTCGTCGGCGTCGGCGGGTCCGGAGCCGAGCGCCTGGAGCCGCCGGTAGAAGTCCATGGCGCGCAGGGCCGCGGGCGTCCGCAGGGAGCCCCGCCAGCTCCCGGCGGACTCCGTCGCGAGTTCGCCGCCCTCGTCCCAGACGAACCCGGCGAAGGTGTACCAGTCCTGCCCGGCCAGATAGATCCCCTGGTTCCCGGCCGAGTCGAGCCGCCTCGTGTCCTCGATCCACTCGTCGCGGGTCTTCGGCGGCTTCTTGATCCCGGCCTGGTCGAAGAGGTCCTTGCGGTAGATGACGACGCGATTCGCCGCGTACCACGGGACGCCGTACTGGCGGGTGCTGAACCGGCCGGGCTGGGCGAGCCCCGGGAGCCAGTCGTCCATGCCCCAGTCGCGCACCGACTCCAGCGTCAGGTCGCTCAGGCCGCCCCGGTCCACGTACTGCGCCACCTGGGTGTTGCCCACCTCGATGACGTCCGGGCCGTCGCCTCGCTCGCGCTCCAGCGCTCCCTGGACCTTCTGGACGATCCCGGTCCACTGCTGGATGCGGATGTCCAGGGCGATGCCCCGGTGGGTGCGTTCGAAGTCCTCGGTGAACCGCTTGAGGAAATCCTCGGACGCGCTGTCCTTCATCAGCCACACGGTCACGGTGTGACGTCCGCCGCCCTCCCCCGGCAGAGCTCCGCAGGCGGTCAGCAGGGAGGCGGTCACACAGGCGAGGGCGAGCAGACGACGCGTCACGAAGAAGGGTCCTGTTCTGTCTTGCGGACAGCGGAATGGGAACCCGGCGTGGGGGACGAGCGCAGCGCTCGTACGGGTGTTCTGATTTTGGTATGGACCAATCAGACCCGTCAAGGGCGACCGGCCACCGGACCGCGGCCATCTCGCGTACGGCGGCGCCGTGAGGCACCGTGGAATGACGCGTGGCACACCCGCCACGGCGGAGAGGAGCACCCGCATGACCGACCACACGTACCGGGTCACCGAGATCGTCGGCACCTCCCCCGAGGGGATCGACCAGGCCGTCCGCAACGGGATCGCCCGCGCCTCGCAGACCCTGCGCAACCTGGACTGGTTCGAGATCACCCAGGTCAGGGGGCAGATCGTGGACGGCGAGGTCGAGCACTATCAGGTGGGTCTGAAGGTCGGCTTCCGTCTGGAGGACGACGCCTGACGCGACCGGGCGCCGGACGGCCCGGCATGTGGCCCCGACGCGGGGCCACATGCCACGTCCTCGCCGAGCTGCGCGTCGGGCCGCCACGAGAGCGCGGACCGCTCCGGTGCGGTCCGGGCCGTCCCTACTGGGCCGGGCCGGGCCGTCCGGTGCAGGCCGGGCCGTCCGGGCCGGGCCGTCACACACCTGCCAGTGGCACACCGGCCGGTTCGGCACCATGCCACCCGTCCCGCGCTGCCTGCCTCCCTGACCCGCCCGTCTGAGTGCTCTGTCCGCCCGGCTTGGCCTGACCTGCCTGGCCCGCCTGGCCAGGTCCGAGCCCGGCAGGCGGCTCAGGTCGGGGTGCGTCCCGGCCGGACGAGCCGCACCGCGCGGGTCAGGTCCGCCCCTCGCGGCCCTGCGCGTCCTTCAGGGTCGCCGACGCGGTCGCCCAGCGTGCCCGTACGACCGTGAACCCGGCCCGCTCCGCCTCGTCGCAGACGAGTTCGTCGTCGTCCACGAGCACCCGGATCTCACGGTCGCGGGCGAGTCGGCGGAGGGTCTCCGACTTGGTACGGCGGGCGGGCCTGCGGTCGTCGTCGCGCCGCATCCAGACCGGCCCCTCGGGCAGCCCCTGGGCGGCCAGCCACGCGACGGTGTCACGGCGGCAGCGCTCGGGACGGCCGGTCAGGTAGACCACGTCGCACTCGCGCGCGCTCTCCGTGGCCAGGGCCACGCCCTCCGCCAGGGGCGGGTCCTGCGGCGCGGCCGCGAAGAACGCGTCCCAGTCGCGCGGGGTGCGCTCCAGGAACCGCTGCCGGTGCCCGCTGTCCGCGAGGGTACCGTCGAGGTCGAACACGGCGAGCGGTCTGCTGTTCTTCTGCGTCACGCCGACCACCCTAAAGGGCCCGCCCCCGAAGGCCCGCTGCTCCCGGTGCGCCCGGGGACGCGGAACCCCGTGAACGCGTCCGGCGGAGGAACCTCCGAGCACGCCCGCGCTTCCCGGCCCCGACGGACTCACCCCCCGCTCCGACTCCCTTCCCCGAAAGGGGTGTTGGCGCCACCGTACGAGCGCCGTCGCGTCAGGAGGCGTCGGCCAGCCAGGGCCTGACCTGCTTACGGGCCTCGTGCAGACGGGACTTGAGCGTGCCGAGCGGAATACCGACCCGCTCCGCGACCTCGGCGTACTCCAGCTGGCAGATGTCCCGGTAGACCAACGGCGCCACGAGGTGCGGGTGTTCGCGCTCCAGCCGTTCCAGCGCCTCCAGGAGGTCGATGCGGGAGCCGGCGATGACGCTCGTGGTGCGGGGGTCGACGTGTTGCGAGGCGTCGATGACGTCCGGCTGCTCGGCGGCCCGCCGTTTCAGCTCGCGGTACTTCTGGCGGGAGCAGTTGGCGACGACCGTGTACAGCCAGGTGCTGAAGCGGCTGCGGCCCTCGAACCCGTCGATCTTCCGGGCCACCTGGAGGAGGACGTCCTGGGCCGCCTCCTCGGCGTCCTCGCGGCACGGCAGGAAACGTGCGCAGCGCCGCATGACCTCCGGCCCCAGTCGCTGGAGCAGCAGATCCAGGGCGCCCGGATCGCCCGCGGCCGCCCGCAGCGCGAGCTCTTCGGTTCCCGCCGCGTCCTGCACTGGGTGCTCCCCTCGGTGTCGATCAGAGGCCAGGCATGATAGTCGCATGCACCCTCCGCAGCGGATCGGCCGCTACCGTCTGGACCGGCGCCTGGGCGCCGGCGGCTTCGGCGTGGTCTGGCTCGCCCACGACGAGGTGCTGGACGCGGTCGTCGCCGTGAAGGTGCTGTCCGAGAACTGGGCCGACCACCTGGACGTCCGGGAGCGTTTCCTCTCCGAGGCCCGGCTGCTGCGCAAGGCCGACTCGAACCGGGTCGTCCAGGTCTACGACATCGGCGAGCTCCCTGACGGCAGGCCCTACTTCGTCATGGAGTACGCGGACGGGGGCACCCTCGAGGACCGGGTCGGCGGTGGATCCCTCCCGGTG
The DNA here is from genome assembly GCF_009498275.1 of Streptomyces fagopyri. NCBI lineage: Bacteria > Bacillati > Actinomycetota > Actinomycetes > Kitasatosporales > Streptomycetaceae > Streptomyces > Streptomyces fagopyri. Next base: position 1,695,271 of record NZ_CP045643.1, read on the forward strand.
CCCGAGGCCCTGCGGCTGACCGCTCTCGCGGCCCGCGGCGCGGCCGCGCTGCACAAGGCCGGGATCGTGCACCGCGACATCAAGCCGTCCAACGTACTGCTGCGCACGGCACCCGGCGCGGGCGACCGCGTGCTGCTGGCGGACCTCGGTCTGGCCAAGAGCCTGGCGCACGCCTCCGGGCTGACGATGGCCGCGGGTTCCGCGGGCTACACCCCTCCGGAGCAGTCCCGGCCCGGGTCCGGGATCGACGCGCGGGCCGACGTGTACAGCCTGGGAGCCCTCGGCTACCACCTGGTCACGGGCACGGTCCCCGGGCCGCCCGGCAAGGTCGTACGCCCCGACCGGCTCCGTACCGGCCTGGCCCCGGGTGTCCAGCGGGCGCTGCTGCGTGCCATGGAACCGGACCGGGAGCGGCGCTGGCCCACGGCCCTGGACCTGGCCGAGGAGCTGGAGCGGCTGGCCGAGGTGACGCCGGCCTCGGCGGCCCGTACGACCCGGCGCCGTCGACGGACCGTGGTCGCCGCGGTGGCCCTCGCGGTCGTGGTCGCAGCCGGCGGCGTGACCGCCGCGCTGGTGACCCGGCACTCCTCCGGCGGGTCCGTGCGGGTCTCGGACGCCTCGGGACGGCTCACCGTCGAGGTGCCGCGCGGCTGGGCCCGCCAGTTGCGCGACTCCGGGTGGAACCCGCGGACCGTGGGTCTGCCGGACGCGCACGAGCCGGGGCTGGCGGTCGCGGACGACCTGGCCGCGTGGCAGGACCTGCGCTCGGGTGTCGACGGGGTGTTCGTCGGCCTGAGCGAGCACGGTGACGTACGGGCCGAGGTCGCCTCGCTCGCCCACACCGGCTGCCACTACGACGGCAGCCGCAGCTACGCCGGCGCGCACTGGCACGGCCCGGTGAGGACCTGGAGCGACTGCCCCGGCGCTCACGGCTCGCTCACGGAGGCCGGGCTCACGCCCGCGGGCGGCGCCGCACAGCCGCGGCTCTACGTACAGATCCGCCAGAAGGGCGACAGCGACGCCACCGACCGTGTGCTCGGGTCGGTACGGGTAGGCACCTGACGAGAACGTGTGCCGGACCCGCGAACTTTCTCCGGCCGGCGCGCATCGGACACTGGTGACGGAGCACAGAGCGCCGTACGCACGGGTCACGGCGTGCGGTGAATTCGAAGGAGTGTTGACATGGCGACCTTCCGGCACGGCGACGAGGTTCCCGTACGCCGTACGTCCTCCCGCGCGCACTGGGCGGCGGTGGTCGCGGGTATCGCGCTGCTGGGCACGCTCTCGGCCTGCGGCACCGACAACGGCACGGGCGGCACCCCGCAGAGACTCCCCGGCACGGCCCGGCCGGCCTCCGGCGACACGACCCCGGACGGCTCCTCGGGCACCGGTACCGCGTCGGCCGGCGACGGCAGGACCTCGACACCGGTGTCGGGCTCCGCCTCCGCCACGGCCTCGACGGGAAGCGGTACGGCGACCACCCGCTGCCACACCTCCGAGCTGCGCGCGACGGTCGGCGCCAACGACCCGGGAGCGGGCCAGGAGAACTTCCCCGTCGTCCTCACCAACACCTCCCACCGCACCTGCACCCTGCGCGGCTACCCCGGGGCGGCCTTCGTCGACGCCTCCGGCAAGCAGCTCGGCCCCGACCCGAAGCGCTCCCCCGGATCGCCGGGTACGGTCGCACTGGCCCCCGGACAGAGCGCGTGGGCCGGTCTGACCTTCTCGAACCCGGAGATCAGCGGGGCGCACACGGCCACCCCGGCGTCGCTGGTCGTCACGCCGCCCGACGAGCGGGACCCGCTCAAGGCGACCTGGAAGGGCGGCAAGGTCCCGGTGTCGGGGAATTCCTCCTCGGTCTCCCTGACGGTCGTCCGGGCGGGTACCGGCGCCTGATCCCGCCCGCCTCACCGCTCCCGGCCGCGCCACCTCTCCCGGCCGCGCCACCTCTCCCGGCCGCCTCACCGCTCCCGGCGGCTCCCGGCCGCTCCCCGCCGTCCGTCCCGTCCGTCCCCGTCCGTCCCCGTCCGCCCCCGCCCCGCCGTCCGCCCCGCGGACCGGCGGGGTTTGTCACGGAACGGCAACACGTGCCGCCGCGGGCGACCTTTCCCCGGCATCCCCGCATCACACCGTTTGACGCACCCTCCACCGAGCGGCGCGTCACAGCAACGGAGGCTCCGGCGCGGCGCGGGAGCGGCATCGAGGACATCGGGGGTTCACCATGACCGGCATCTCACGCAGGCGTCTGCTGACCGCGACGGCCGCGGCGGGAGCGCTCGGCGCGCTCTCCGCCTGCTCGGCGAACGACTGGTCCGTGGGCGGCGACGGCAAGGGGGAGGTGCGGGACGCGACCCCGCGGCCCCGGCTCATCGGCGACGGTTCCACCGCCGACACCGGGGCCCAGCCCAAGCAGCCGAAGGCCGAGCGGCTGAAGCCCGGCGAGCGTCCGCCGCAGTTCGTGGTGTTCTCCTGGGACGGCGCGGGCGAACTCAGCAACCAGCTGTTCTCGCGGTTCCGCAAGGTCGCCGCCGACCACGGCGCGTCGATGACGTTCTTCCTCAGCGGCATCTACACGCTGCCCGAGTCGAAGAAGCACCTCTACAGCCCTCCGCAGCACCCGGTCGGCGCCTCCGCGATCGGCTACCTCTCCGACCGGCACATCCACGCGACGCTCCAGCAGATCCGGGGCGCCTGGCTGGAGGGACACGAGATCGGCACCCACTTCAACGGTCACTTCTGCGGCGCGGACGGAGTGCGCCGCTGGTCCCCCGCCGAGTGGCGCAGCGAGATCGACCAGGCGAAGAAGTTCGTCACCGAGTGGAAGACCAACACCGGCTTCACCGATCTCGAACCGCTCCCCTTCGACTACGACAAGGAGCTGATCGGTGGCCGCACCCCGTGTCTGGAGGGCCAGTCCAATCTGCTGCCGACGGCCGCCGCCCTCGGATGGAAGTACGACGCCAGCTCTCCCGGCGGCCTCCAGATGTGGCCGGGCAAGGTCCACAACGGCCGCGTCTGGGACTTCCCGCTGCAGTCCATCCCGTTCCCCGGCCACACCTTCCAGGTCCTGTCCATGGACTACAACCTGATGGCCAACCAGTCGAACGCCAACCCGCTCGGCGACCGTTCCCAGTACGACGCCTGGCGCACACAGGCCCGCGACAGCTACCTCGCCGGATTCCAGCGGGCCTACGAGAGCAACCGGGCCCCGTTCTTCATAGGCAACCACTTCGAGCGGTGGAACGGGGGCATATACATGGACGCGGTCGAGCAGGCCGTCGAGCGGATAGCGGGGCACGACGAGGTGCGCCTGGTCTCGTTCCGCCAGCTCGTGGAGTGGCTGGAGGCCCAGGACCCCGCGGTGCTGCGCAAGCTGCGCACGCTCGAACCCGGGCGGTCGCCCCTCGGCGGCTGGGCGGAGTTCCTGGGCACGGCCGCCTCCGCGCCGGCCACCGGGGGGTCGCCCACCGCGGGGTGACCTCTCGGCGCGGGCGGTCCGCGCCCGGTGCCGGCCCCGGGCGGTGTGGTCCCCGGCGGTGGGGCCGCAGCGGACGGCGTCAGCGGTGGCCGCCGCCTCCGGATCCGTAGCCGTGACCGCCGCCGTACCCGCCGTACCCGTACCCGCCGTTCCCCCATGAGCCGCCGTCGCCGTAGTCCGGAGTGCCGTACTGGCCGCCCGCCGACGAGCAGTCGTACGGAGAGCAGGAGGGCGTGGGACCCGGGGCGGACGTCGACGGCCCGGCCGTGGGTTCGGGCGACGCCCCGGACGTACCGTTCGGCGAACCCGGTCGCGGGGATCCGGAGGGTTCCCGGGTCGGGGACCCGGTGGTCGCGCCGTCGGCGTCCCAGTTCACCGCCGCCATCTGGAGCGAGGGCGACGAGGTGTCCAGGGTCCAGTGCTGGACGGCCTGGTCCTTGCGGAGTTTGAGGACCAGGGCTCCCGCGCCGTTGGTGGCGGCGGGAGTGAGGGCGAGGTCCTGATTGCCGCGGGGCACCAGCTCTCCCTGAAGGGTGAAGTCATAGCGCACGTTCTTGCCGGCCGCTCCCGACTCGGCGGTACAGGGCGCCAGTTGGACCGAGTAGCCGAGGTGGGAGTCGAGACACAGGCCCGGGTCGGCGACGTCACGCAGCACCCCGTCCGCCTCATACGACCATTCCTGCGCCGCGTCCGAGGAGCACGATGTGAGCGCCGTCTCCGCGCCCTTCACGAGTTTCCCGCCCACGATGCCGACACACAGTCCGGTCTTGAGGTTGCGCAACCGGCCGCGCACGGTGCCGTTCGCCGCGTCCCCTATCCAGGACGGTTTCGCTCCGGGTGCCTTGACGGGGCCCGAACTCGGCCTGCCGGAAGGCCCGGCGCCCTCGGGGGCGCCGTCCGAGCCCTGGGCCGCCCACAGGGCCAGCGGGACCAGGATCAGACCGCTCGCGGTCAGTGCGGCCAGCGCGATGTTGCGGCGGCCCGGCGAGCGCCGGGGCGCCTTGTGTGCCGCCGGGCGGGAGTGGGCGGGCGACTGACCGCTCGGCGGCACGCGCGGAGGCCGGCTCGGCGGGAGGGGGGCGTCGGCGGGAAGAGGGAGGGCCGGGTGGACGCCGAGGTCGCCGGGCACGTCGGCCATCACCTCCACGATCGCGGCGCGTCCGGGACGGGAGGCGAGATAGGCCTCGGCGCCCCAGCCGAGGACGGACTCGGCGAGCGGCAGGGCGAGTTCGCCGTTGAAGTGGTTCAACTGGGCGGCGGTGTGCCGGCAGTGGCGGCAGCGACCCATGTGCCGCCGCAGATCGGGGTCGAGTTCGTCACCGCCGCGCCGCAGCGACACATCCAGCATGCGGTGGTACTGGCGGCACTCCTCCTCGGGCGCCAGTTCGCGGTGGAGTTCCAGGCAGCCCTCGCGCAGGCGGTCCCGGGCCCGGGTCAGCTCGACCAGGGCGGCGTCCTCGCGGATGCCCAACAGCGCTGCGGGCACGCTCAGTTGCTCGGCCTCGACCTCGGCGTGCCAGAGCAGGCAGCGGGCGGGCTCCGGGAGCCGCTGGAACGCGCGGGACAGCAGTCGCATGCTCTCCGGCGGAAGGAGCCGCGCCACGACCCCCTCCTCGCCGTCCGGGCCGGCCAGGAGTTCGGGGTGGAGTGATTCCCGCCGCTGGTCCGCGAGCCATTCGGCGGTCATGCGGCGCACGGTGACCAGCAACTGCGGCCGCCAGGCGGCCGTCGGTCCGGTCTGCCGCAGGGATTCGCCGAACAGCCGGGTGAATGCCGCCGTCGTCAGCATTCCGGCGGGACGCACGCCGTTGGTGCACAACCGCGCGTAGCCGAAGACCGCTTCCCAGTGGCGGTCGAGGAGTTCTCCGACGGGATGCTGCGCGGGCGTGTTCCCCGAGCTCTTCTTCAGTTCGGCCGCCAGTCGCTCATCCGATATCTCGAACAAGCGAGCGGATTCCGGGGACTGAGACAGGGCGGGGTCGTTCACGTCCGCTTTCCTCCCAAAGGCAACACGTCAATTGGTCCATACCCATGGACAGGCAGCCCGCGCGGCCAGGCGAAGGGGCCACCCATGGGGGACCGTGCCGCCGCGAACACCCGCTTCGACGACTCTCCGGAAGCGGGCCGGGCGGCCACACCGTGCACGCACAGAAGGAAGTAAATATTGTCTGCACGCCAACAAGGCACACCTTTGCACAGCGGACCTTGCAGAAACAAGTGATGGCCTCGTTTTCCCCATTCCGCCGGGCGCGACCAAGATTGACGAAACGTCAATAGAAGCCCCCGTAAAAAGGAAACAGAAATCCCCGGCCTTCCGCCGGGCCGTCGCGCGCGGCACTCGTCTCCCGAGGACACGCAGGCGGGAAGGGCCTTCACCGGCCACCGGCGGTGAGACACACGCAAGGAGCGCCCCCAATTGGGAGCGCTCCCAATATCACGGCCGTCTGTTGCGGCGGCGGCACCGGATTCGCCGCCCGCCAGGAGCCGCTCATGTGCGCATTGCTTTTGCCCGATGAGGGATTTGGCGCGGCGAACGGATCGGCGCCGTGGATCAGTGCCCGCTGATCGCCCGGGGCGTGTACGGCGACTCCAGTTCACCGACCTCCTTCTCGGTGAGTTCCACGTCGAGGGCGGCCACCGCGTCGTCGACATGGCCCGCCCTGGTGGCGCCGATGACGGGAGCGGTCACGGTGCTGCGGCCCAGCAGCCAGGCGAGGGCGATCAGGGCGCGCGGGACGCCCCGGTCTGCGGCGATCCGGCCGACCGCGTCGACGATGTCCCGGTCACCCTCCTGGTAGAGCTTCCTGCCGAACTCGTCGGTCCGGCTGCGCTCGGTGGTGACGTCCCGGTCGCGGGTGAGACGGCCACGCGCGAGCGGACTCCAAGGCAGTACGCCGACACCCTGGTCCGCGCAGAGCGGCAGCATCTCGCGCTCCTCCTCGCGGTAGAGCAGGTTGTAGTGGTTCTGCATGGACACGAACCGGGTCCAGCCGTGCAGCCGTGCCGTGTACTGCGCCTTGGAGAACTCCCAGGCGTACATCGAACTCGCCCCGATGTAACGGGCCTTGCCCGCCTTCACGACGTCGTGAAGGGCCTCCATCGTCTCCTCCACGGGCGTCGCGGGGTCGAAGCGGTGGATCTGATAGAGGTCCACGTAGTCGGTGCCCAGCCTGCGCAGGCTGTTGTCGATCTCCGTCATGACGGCCTTGCGGGACAGACCGCGCGCGTTGGGACCGTCGTGCATCGCGCCGTTGACCTTGGTGGCGAGGACGATCTCGTCGCGGCGGGCGAACTCCGCCAGCGCACGGCCGACGATCTCCTCACTGGTGCCGTCCGAGTAGACGTTCGCCGTGTCGAAGAAGGTGATGCCGGCTTCGAGGGCCCGGCGGATCAACGGGCGGGAGGCCTCGTCGTCGAGGGTCCACTCGTGGGTCCCCCGGCCGGGCACCCCGAAACTCATGCAGCCGAGGCAGATCCGGGACACGTCCAGGCCCGTCGAACCGAGCTTCACGTACTGCATGCGTACTCCCGCGTTTCGTGGGGGTGGAGCCGCTCCTGCCTCCGCGACCGCGCGAGCCGGCGGCAAGGGCTCCGGGACTGCCATTTTCCCGGTCACGGTTCGCTTAGTCGCCCAGCCTCCGCCGATCGGCCGCACGGACGCGGCCCCCGCGCACCGCACCGGCTCGCACGCCCCTGCACCCCCGGTCCACGCACTCCCTCTCCGGAACCCGCCCGAACACGCCCGACCCCGTTTACGGACACCGCGCCACGCGGACCGCCACGCGGACCGCCGCGCGGACCGCCACGCGGACCGCCACGCGGACCGCCACGCGGACCGCCACGCGGATCGGCACGCGGATCGGCACGCGGATCGGCGGACCGGTGCCCTGCCCGGCGCACGGACCGCCGGGCAGGGCTCCTCGGGCACGATCCGCACGCCGAGGGTCCGCGCGCGGGCGGTCCGTACGCCGACGGTCCATACGTCGGCGGTCCGTACGCCGGGTTCAGATCGCGGCGGCCGCCGCCCGTCCCGCCTGCCGCCCCGAGAACAGGCAGCCGCCCAGGAAGGTGCCTTCCAGCGAGCGGTATCCGTGCACTCCCCCGCCGCCGAATCCCGCGACCTCACCGGCCGCGTACAGACCGGGAATCGGCGTGCCGGCGGCGTCCAGGACGCGGCCGGAGAGGTCGGTCTGCAGACCGCCCAGGGTCTTGCGGGTGAGGATGTTGAGCCGTACGGCGATCAGCGGTCCGGCGCCGGGGTCCAGGATCTTGTGGATCGGCGCGGTCCGGCTGAGCGAGTCCCCGGTGTAGGCGAGCGCGTTGCGTATGCCCATGACCTGGGCGTCCTTGGTGTACGGGTTGTCGATCTCCCGGTCCCGCGCGTCGATCTGCCGTTTGAGGCCGGCGAGATCGATCAGTCCGTCCCCCGTCAGCTTGTTCATGCCGGTGACCAGTTCGGACAGCGTGGAGGCGACCACGAAGTCGGCCCCGTTCTTCTTGAACTTCTCGATGGGCTCCGGGGTCTGCCAGATGCGCGAGAGCAGCATCCAGACGTCCTTGTTGGTGAGGTCCGGATTCTGCTCCGAGCCGGAGAGCGCGAACTCCTTCGCGATGATCTTCTGCGTCGTCACGAACCAGGAGTAGCCGTAGCCCGTGTCGGTGATCGACTTGAGCGTGTGGAGGGTGTCGTAGCCGGGGAGGTCGGGGGCGGAGAAGCGCTTGCCGGTGGCGTCGAACCACATCGACGACGGTCCCGGCAGGATCCGGATGCCGTGGTTGGCCCAGATCGGGTCGTAGTTCCTGAGACCCTCCGTGTAGTGCCACATCCGGTCGGGGTTGACGATGCGCCCGCCCGCCGCCTCGGTGATCCCGAGCATCCGGCCGTCCACATGGGCCGGCACACCGGTGACCATGAACTTGGGCGGGGTGCCGAGCCGCGCCGGCCAGTTCCGCCGTACGAGGTCGTGGTTGGCGCCGATGCCTCCCGAGGTGACGATCACGACCGGCGCGCGGAGTTCGAAGTCGCCGACCACCGTGCGCGAACTGGCCTTGCCACGAGCCGTGTTGCTCGGTTCGAGGACCGCGCCCCGGACCCCCGTCACGGCGCCGCCGGTGCGCACGATCTCGTCGACGCGGTGCCGGAACCTGAAGGTGACCTTGCCGTCCGCGACCGCGGCCCGTACCCGCTTCTCGAAGGGCTCGACCACGGCGGGTCCCGTTCCCCAGGTGACATGGAAGCGGGGAACCGAGTTCCCGTGTCCGTCCGCGAGGCCGCCGCCGCGTTCGGCCCACCCCACGATCGGGAACCACCGCACGCCCAGCCCGTAGAGCCAGGACCGCTTCTCCCCCGCCGCGAAGTCCACGTACGCCTCGGCCCACTTGCGGGCCCAGTGGTCCTGGCCGGCCGGGTCCTCGACACCGCGGTCGAAACCGGCGGCCCCCAGCCAGTCCTGCCACGCCAGTTCCCGGGAGTCCTTGATGCCCATCAGGCGCTGCTCGTCGGAGTCGACCAGGAAGAGACCGCCGAAGGACCAGAAGGCCTGTCCGCCCAGGTTGGTCTCGGGTTCCTGGTCCAGAAGCAGTACTTTGCGGCCGGCGGCGGCCAGTTCGGCCGTCGCGACCAGACCGGCGAGCCCGCCGCCGACGACGATCGCGTCCGCGTCCGACGACCCGGCCGCGAAGGCGGGTGCCGTGTGGGCCGCGAGGGCGGCACCGGCCAGTACACCGCCCGCCGCCGTCAGGGCCCGGCGTCTGCTGATCGCGGTGGGGGGCACAGAGTTCTCCATGGGCTGCCTTCCGTAGGAGGTACGTGAGGTGCGGGAGACGCCGCCGGTGTTGCTGCGACACCCGTGTTGTTACCGCCGGTAGCACTTCGGGAAACACCGCGGCCGCAACGGTGTTGGACCGGAAGCCGCGGTGGTGCACGACCCGACCCGGGTCGCGGGGATCACCCTGGCCTTGCCCGTCCCGGACAGCGGGCGGATCATGGAAGCCGCAGTGGGGAGTGAGCACGGTGACGACCGACAGGAACGGGAGCGGAACCGGAGCCGAGGCCGTTCACTCGGGGCCGGTGAGGCACGACCGGGAGCGGCGCGCCTTCGCGCGAAAGGACCGCCCGACCGGGGCCGGTGTGCGCTTCTCCGTCCTCGACCGCTCCCGCACCCGGGAGGGGCACGACGCCGCCGAGGCGCTGCGCGACACGGTGCGTCTGGCCCAGGAACTCGAACGGCTCGGCTACCACCGGTTCTGGGTCTCGGAGCATCACGGCGTGCCCGGCGTCGCCGGGTCCGCCCCGACGGTACTGGCCGCCGCGGTCGCCGCGGCCACCCGGACCATCCGGGTCGGGACCGGCGGAGTGATGCTGCCGAATCACCGGCCCCTGGTCGTGGCCGAGCAGTTCGGCGTTCTGGAGTCCCTCTTCCCCGGCCGGATCGACATGGGCCTCGGCCGCTCCGTCGGATTCACCGCCGGCGTGCGCAGGGCACTGGGACGGGACAAGGAGGCGGCCGGTTCCGCCGACTTCGCGGCCCAGCTCGACGAGTTGCTGGGCTGGTTCCGCGGCACGTCCCCGACCGGGGTGCACGCGCGCCCCGCCGAGGGGCTGACGGTGCCGGCGTTCGTGCTCGCCCTGGGCGAGGGCGCGGACATCGCGGCACGGGCGGGCCTGCCGCTGGTCATCGGCGACCTCAGGAACCGGGACAGGATGCGGCGCGGGATCGATCACTACCGTACGGCGTTCCGTCCGTCCGACTGGGGGCGCGAACCGTACGTCGTCGTCTCCGGCACGGTCGCGGTCGCGGCGACGCCGGCCGACGCGCACCGGCTGCTGGTCCCGGAGGCCTGGTCGATGGCGTACGCGCGCACGCACGGCACCTTCCCGCCGCTGCCGCCCGCCGAGCGCGTCGAGACCCTGGCGATGACCGCCAAGGAGCGCGACCTCTACGAGTCCGGGCTCACCGGTCAGCTCGCGGGAACCGAGGAGCGGGTCGCCGACGAGCTGGCCGCGGTGCTCGACGAGACGGGTGCGCAGGAGGTGCTCGTCACGACGAGCACCTACGACCGGGGGGCTCTGCTCGATTCCTTCCGCGCGCTCGCCCGGGTCGCGGGACTCACCCCGGCCCAGGACCCGCCGTCCGGACCGGGTGACACCACGGCGCGGTGACGTGCGGCCGGCCCGCACCCCGCCCCCTGATCCGAACGGCGGGCCCAGCTGCCGCGACATTAGAATGGTGGGGTTTGTCCCCACTCCGCACGTCCCCAGGTCGCAGACCCTCCCAGGAGTCCCGTCGATGTCCGATCCGCACGGCCCCCACGACCCCTACGTCCGGGTACGGAACGCCCGTGAGCACAATCTGCGCGGCGTGGACGTCGACATTCCGCGGGACGTCCTCGCCGTCTTCACCGGTGTCTCGGGCTCGGGCAAGTCCTCGCTGGCGTTCGGGACGATCTACGCGGAGGCCCAGCGGCGCTACTTCGAGTCGGTCGCGCCGTACGCGCGGCGGCTGATCCACCAGGTCGGGGCGCCGAAGGTCGGGGACATCACCGGGCTGCCGCCCGCGGTCTCGCTCCAGCAGCGCCGTTCGGCGCCGACCTCACGCTCGTCCGTCGGCACGGTCACCCATCTCTCCAACTCCCTGCGGATGCTGTTCTCCCGGGCCGGCGACCATCCGGCCGGCGCCGAACGCCTCGACTCGGACGCCTTCTCGCCGAACACGGCGGCCGGAGCCTGCCCGGAGTGCCACGGACTCGGCCGCGTCCACCGTACGAGCGAGGAGTTGCTGGTCCCGGACCCCTCACTGTCGATCCGCGCGGGCGCGATCGCCGCGTGGCCCGGTGCCTGGCAGGGCAAGAACCTGCGCGACGTGCTCGACGCGCTGGGCCACGACGTGGACCGTCCCTGGCGCGAACTGCCCGCCGGAGAGCGGGAGTGGATCCTGTTCACGGACGAGCAGCCGGTCGTCACCGTGCACCCGGTGCGGGACGCGGATCGTATCCAACGCCCGTACCAGGGCACGTACATGAGCGCACGGCGCTATGTCATGAAGACCTTCTCGGATTCGAAGAGCGCGCCGTTGCGGGCCAGGGCCGAGCGGTTCCTCAGCAGCGCCCCGTGTCCGGTGTGCGGCGGCGGCCGACTGCGTCCCGAGGCGCTGGCGGTGACCTTCGCCGGGCGGACGATCGCGGAGCTCGCCGCGCTGCCCTTGACCGAGCTGGCGACGACGCTGCGCCCGGACGGGGAGACGGCCCGGGTACTCACGGACGACCTCGGGGCGCGTATCGCCCCCGTCGTCGAACTCGGCCTCGGATACCTCAGCCTCGACCGCGCCACCCCCACCCTCTCCACGGGGGAGCTGCAACGGCTGCGGCTGGCCACGCAGTTGAGGTCCGGACTGTTCGGTGTCGTCTACGTGCTCGACGAGCCGTCCGCCGGTCTGCACCCGGCCGACACCGAGGCCCTGCTCACGGTCCTGGACCGGCTCAGGTCGGCGGGCAACTCGGTGTTCGTCGTGGAGCACCACCTCGACGTCGTACGTGCCGCGGACTGGCTCGTCGACGTCGGTCCGCGGGCGGGCGAGCACGGCGGCCGGGTGCTGCACAGCGGTCCGGTGGCGGAGCTCGCCGGGGTCGAGGCGTCGGCCACGGCCCGCTTCCTCTTCGACCGATCGCCCGCGCCGTCACGTGAAGTCCGTTCCCCGCGCGGACAGTTGAAGGTCGGTCCGGTGCACCGGCACAATCTGCGGGGAGCGACCGCCGAGATCCCGCTCGGCGTGTTCACCGCCGTCACGGGCGTGTCCGGTTCCGGCAAGTCCACACTCATCGGCGAGGTGACGGAGGAGCTGGAGGGGGTCGGCCGGCTCGTCTCCGTCGACCAGCGTCCCATCGGGCGCACCCCGCGCTCCAACCTGGCCACCTACACGGGCCTCTTCGACGTCGTACGCAAGGTGTTCGCCGGGACCGGGGCGGCACGCCGGCGGGACTACGGTGTCGGGCGCTTCTCGTTCAACGTCGCCGGCGGTCGTTGCGAGACCTGTCAGGGCGAGGGGTTCGTGAGTGTCGAACTGCTCTTCCTGCCGAGCACGTACACGCCGTGCCCGGACTGCGGCGGGGCCCGCTACAACCCCGAGACCCTCGAAGTGACCCATCGGGGAAGGAACATCGCGCAGGTGCTGGACATGACGGTGGAGACCGCGGCGGAGTTCTTCGGGGACACCCCGGCCGCGGTCCGCAGCCTCAGCACGCTCCTCGACGTGGGCCTCGGCTATCTGCGCCTCGGCCAGCCCGCGACGGAGCTGTCCGGCGGCGAGGCCCAGCGCATCAAGCTGGCCGGCGAGTTGCAGCGCATCCGCCGCGGGCACACGCTCTACCTCCTCGACGAACCGACGGCCGGGCTGCATCCGGCCGATGTCGAGGTGCTGATGCGCCAGTTGCACGGACTGGTCGACGCGGGCCACACCGTCGTGGTCGTCGAGCACACCATGGCGGTGGTCGCGGGCGCGGACTGGGTGATCGACCTGGGGCCGGGCGGCGGGGACGCCGGCGGCCGGATCGTGGCGGTGGGACCACCGGCCGAGGTCGCGAGGGCGGCGGGAAGCACGACGGCCCCCTATCTGGCCCGCGCGCTCGCCGCGAGGGTCCGGCCGTAGGCGAGGGTCAAGGCGCACGCGAGAGTCCGGCCGTAGGCGACGGCCCCGCCGTGTGCGAGGTCCCGGCGACGACGGCGGTCCGGCCGTACGCGAACGGTCCGGCCGCCGCCCGTGGTGGCGACGGCCGGTCCGGCCGGGTCGTACGCCCCGGGCCGCCGGCGCGACGTACGTCCGGCCGGTGACGGTTCATCAGAGATGGGCGGCCGTCGACGCGAGGCCGTCCCGGGGATGCGGGCCTCCCTGCGCGGCGCGCGCCAGGTCTCGTCGGTCGGTATGGCTGCCCGGCGCGAGCACGGGCCGCACCTCGACCTCCGCGACCAGCCCGCGCGCCGAGACTACCCGCCACAGCGAGGCGAGCAGGGAGTCGTCCCCGACGAAGGCGGGCGCGGTGCTCGCCGCCCCCCGCGCGAACCGGTAGTGCAGACGCACCGGCTGGACCGGCACGCCGGCGTCCAGCGCCGCCTGGAAGACGGCCCGCCGGAAGTGCCCCTGCGCCCTGCCGCACCAGGTGCTGCCCTCGGGGAACGCCACGACGGCGGCACCCTCGCGCAGCAGCCCGGCGATGTGCGCGACCGTGCCCGGCAGGGCGCGCAGCCGGTCGCGTTCGATGAACAGGACACCGCCGCGCGCGGCCAGTGGACCCGCGACCGGCCACCGCCGGATCTCCGACTTGGCGAGCATCCTGGCCGGCCGGACGGCCGCGAGCAGGGGGATGTCGAGCCACGAGATGTGGTTGGCGACCATCAGCAGACCGCCGCCGGGTGCGGCGGCGCCGGTGATCCGGACCCGGACGCCCGCCGCGCGCGCGACACCGCGGGCCCAGGTCCGCACCGCCCGGGACGGGATCCGTCCGCCGACCGGGCAGAGCGCGACGCCGACGACGAGCAGGACGACGACCGCGGTGAGCCGCAGCACGGCCCGCGGTACGGCCGCGACGGATCCCGTGCGTTCCACGCAGGCCCCCGGGGTGCAGGGCGCGCTGGGCAGCCAGACGCTCCGTACCCCGGCGTCGGTGAGCGCCATCAGGCCGGTACGAGCGAGAGGAAGTGCCGCAGATAGCGCGGGTCGACCCGCCGCATCGACAGCAGCACGTACAGGTCGGCGACCCCGAAGTCCGGGTCGTGCGCGGGTTCGGCGCAGACCCAGGCGCCGAGCCGGAGATAGCCGCGCAGCAGCGGGGGCAGCTCGGTGCGCGACGGGCGGGCGACGCCCTCGGCGGACCAGGGCAGCCGTGGCGACACCCGGTACTCCTCGGGCGCCAGGTACTTGGCCCGCACCCGGTCCCAGGTGCCCGCCGCGAGCGCGCCGCCGTCGGCGAGCGGGATCGAGCAGCAGCCCGCGAGCCATTCGTGGCCGCCGTCGACCATGTACCGCGCTATGCCGGCCCAGATGAGGCCGATGACCGCGCCGTCGCGGTGGTCGGGGTGTACGCAGGAGCGGCCGACCTCGACGAGCCCGGGGCGGATCGCGTCGAGCGGGCGGAGGTCGAACTCGCTCTCCGAGTAGAGCCGGCCGGCGACCGCGGCCCGGTCCGGCGGCAGCAGCCGGTAGGTGCCGACGACCTGGTCGGTCAGCGTGTCGCGGACCAGCAGGTGGTCGCAGTAGGCGTCGAAGGAGTCGATGTCGAGGCCCGGCTGCGGAGTGGTCAGCAGGGCGCCCATCTCTCCCGCGAAGACGTCGTGGCGCAGCCGCTGGGCGGCCCGGACGTCCTCCTCGGAGCGGGCGAGGGAGACGGTGTAGCGGGTGGGGGCCAGCGGCTGCGGGGGGCTGTCGAGGGTGGAAACGCCGGTCATGGCACTCTCCTGGTCACGGGCCGGTTCGGCGGTGCGGCGGCGGGCCGTGTCGGTGCGGTCCGCGCGCTCCTGTTCTTCCGATACCGGTTGGCGTGCGCGTGACCTGTGCCAGGAGCCGGGATGTGGGGATGTTGAATGCCAGGGGCTGCCCCCGTGTGCGAGACGGGGCCGGGGATGAGCACCACTCCCGGCCCCGCCCGTCCGCACCTGTCCGGCGAACGCTCCGTGAACAAGTGACCCCGGCGTCAGCGTCGTCCGGCCTTGCGCGTGGCCCGCAGCCACTCCTTGTTCATGCTGGTGATGGAGACCAGCGGGATGCCCTTCGGGCAGGCGGTGGCGCACTCCCCGGCGAGGGTGCACCCGCCGAAGCCCTCCTCGTCCATCTGGGCCACCATGTCGAGCACCCGGGTCTCGCGCTCGGGCGCCCCCTGCGGCAGCACGTTCAGGTGGTTGATCTTCGCGGAGGTGAACAGCATCGCCGCGCCGTTCGGGCAGGCCGCCACGCACGCCCCGCAGCCGATGCACTCGGCGTGCTCGAAGGCGAGGTCGGCGTCCGGCTTCGGCACGGGCGTGGCGTGCGCCTCGGGGGCGGCACCGGTCGGGGCGGTGATGTAGCCGCCGGCCTGGATGATCCGGTCGAAGGCCGACCGGTCGACCACCAGGTCCTTGACGACGGGGAAGGCGGCGGCGCGCCACGGTTCGACGTCGATCGTGTCGCCGTCCCGGAAGGAACGCATGTGCAGCTGGCAGGACGTCGTGCGTTCGGGGCCGTGGGCGTCACCGTTGATGACGAGCGAGCACGCGCCGCAGATGCCCTCGCGGCAGTCGTGGTCGAAGGCGACCGGGTCCTCCCCCTTGAGGATGAGCTCCTCGTTGAGGGTGTCGAGCATCTCCAGGAAGGACATGTCGGCCGAGATGTCGTCCACTTCGTACGTGGACATCGCTCCGTCGGCGTCGGCGTTCTTCTGGCGCCAGACGCGCAGGGTGAGCTTCATGCGTAGCTCCGCTGGGTGGGGTGTACGTACTCGAAGACGAGGTCTTCCTTGTGCAGGACGGGTGCGGCGCCGGTGTCGGTGAACTCCCAGGCGGCCGCGTACGAGAACTCCTCGTCCCGGCGTTCCGCCTCGCCGTCCGGGGTCTGGGACTCCTCGCGGAAGTGGCCGCCGCAGGACTCCGCCCGGTGCAGCGCGTCGAGGCACATGAGCTCGGCGAGCTCCAGGTAGTCGACGACGCGATTGGCCTTCTCCAGCGACTGGTTGAACTCCTCGCCGGTGCCGGGGACCTTGATCCGCCGCCAGAACTCCTCGCGGATCTGGGGGATCCGCTCCAGTGCCTTGCGCAGTCCCGTCTCGGTGCGGGCCATACCGCAGAACTCCCACATGAGTTCACCGACCTCGCGGTGGAAGGAGTCGGGGGTGCGGTCGCCGTCGACGGCGAGGAGCAGCCGCAGCCGGTCCTCGGTCTCCGCCATCACCTCCTGGACGGCGGGGTGTTCGTCGGTGACCTCCTCGTGGTGCGGGTTTCGGGCGAGGTAGTCGTTGATCGTGGCCGGCAGGACGAAGTAGCCGTCGGCGAGGCCCTGCATCAGGGCCGAGGCGCCGAGGCGGTTGGCCCCGTGGTCGGAGAAGTTGGCCTCGCCGATCGCGAACAGGCCGGGGACGGTGGTCTGGAGGTCGTAGTCGACCCAGAGTCCGCCCATCGTGTAGTGCACGGCCGGGTAGATCCGCATCGGGACGGTGTACGGGTCCTCGGCGGTGATCCGGGCGTACATGTCGAAGAGGTTGCCGTACTTCTCCTCGACCTTCGCCTTGCCCATGCGTCCGATGGCGTCGGCGAAGTCCAGGTAGACGCCCTGTCCGCCGGGGCCCACTCCCCTGCCCTCGTCGCACACGTTCTTCGCGGCGCGGGAGGCGATGTCGCGGGGCACCAGGTTGCCGAAGGACGGGTAGATGCGCTCCAGGTAGTAGTCGCGCTCGTCCTCGGGGATCTCGTTCGGCGGGCGGGTGTCGCCGGCGGCCTTCGGGACCCAGATGCGGCCGTCGTTGCGGAGCGACTCGCTCATCAGCGTCAGTTTGGACTGGTGGTCGCCGGTGCGCGGGATGCAGGTGGGGTGGATCTGGGTGAAGCAGGGGTTGGCGAAGTAGGCGCCGCGCCGGTGGGCCCGCCAGATCGCGGTGGCGTTGGAGTTCATGGCGTTCGTCGAGAGGTAGAAGACGTTGCCGTAGCCGCCGCTGGCCAGGACGACCGCGTCCGCGTAGTACGTGTCGACGCGGCCCGTGACCAGGTCGCGGGCGACGATTCCGCGCGCTCTGCCGTCCACCACGATCAGGTCGAGCATCTCGGTGCGCGGGTGCATCTCGACGGTGCCCGCGGCGATCTGGCGGGACAGCGCCTGGTAGGCGCCGAGCAGCAGTTGCTGGCCCGTCTGGCCGCGGGCGTAGAAGGTGCGGGAGACCTGGACGCCGCCGAAGGAGCGGGTGTCGAGCAGGCCGCCGTACTCACGGGCGAAGGGGACGCCCTGGGCGACGCACTGGTCGATGATCTCGACGGAGATCTGCGCGAGCCGGCGGACGTTGGACTCCCGGGCCCTGAAGTCCCCGCCCTTGACGGTGTCGTAGAACAGCCGGTGGACGGAGTCGCCGTCGTTGCGGTAGTTCTTGGCCGCGTTGATGCCGCCCTGGGCGGCGATCGAGTGGGCCCGGCGGGGTGAGTCCTGGTAGCAGAACTGGACGACGTGGTAGCCCTGTTCGGCGAGGGTGGCGCCGGCGGAGCCGCCCGCGAGGCCGGTGCCCACGACGATCACCCGGTGCTTGCGGCGGTTGGCGGGGTTGACCAGCTTGGCCTCGAAGCGGCGGGTGTCCCAGCGCTCGTTGATCGGTCCTCGCGGAGCCTTGTCGTCGGCGACCGGCTCACCGGTCGCGTAGTCGGTGTATGCGGACGATGCGGTCATGTTCAGCTCACCACTCCGGTCATCACGGCCACGGGTACGGCGATGAAGCCCGCGGTCAGCACCAGCGCGAGGACGTTGGCGATGGTCTTGAGGGCGCGGTCGCGGGTGTGGCTGCCGGCGCCCAGGGTCTGAGCCGCGCTCCAGAAGCCGTGCCGGATGTGCAGGCCGAGCGCGAGCATGGCGACGATGTAGATCACGTCGCCGTACCAGGTCGAGAAGGTGTCGACGACGTTCTGGTACGGGTGTCCGGACTGGAAGCCACCGGAGTGCACGGTGCCGGTCGTCAGGTCGAGGAGGTGCCAGACGATGAAGAGGCCGAGGATGATCCCGCCCCAGCGCATGGTGCGCGTGGCGTAGCTCGACCGGGGCTTCGTGTGGACGTACCGGCTGGGGCGCGCCCGGATGTCGCGGCGGCTCAGCTGGTAGGCGGCGGTGGCGTGCGCGACGACGGCGAGGACCAGGACCACGCGGATGATCCACAGGGCCCACTCGTAGTGCAGGAACGGTTCACCAATGGTGCGCAGCCAGTGCGCGTAGTGGTTGAAATCGCCCGCGCCGAAGAAGATCTTCAGGTTGCCGAGCATGTGGACGACCAGGTAGAGCAGCATGATCAGGCCGCTCACCGCCATCACGGTCTTCTTCCCGAGCGAGCTGTCCCACACGGTGCGGGTGATGGACGGTCGTCGGTCCGTCCGCGTTGCCAGTGCCATGGCTCAGCACGGTAGGCCGCGGAGGGCCGATCGGTCCAAGACATGGAATGGCTCGTTTCGATAGGGGCGACCTATCATGAGGGGATGCAGTTCCAGCAGCTCCAGTACTTCGTGGCGGTCGCCGAGACCCGGCACTTCACCCGGGCCGCCGAGCTGGTGCATGTCGCCCAGCCGTCCCTGTCCCAGCAGATCAAGTCGCTGGAGAGGGAGTTGGGGGCGGATCTCTTCCTGCGGGCGCGCGGCAACATCACGCTGACCGACGCGGGCGAGGCACTGCTGCCGCTGGCCCGCCGCATCCTCGCCGACGCGGACACCGCTCGGCAGGAGGTGCAGGAGCTGGCCCAGTTGCGCAGCGGCCGGGTCCGCCTCGGCGCCACCCCGAGCGTGTGCACCGGCCTGCTGCCCGATGTGCTGCGCGCCTTCCACGACCGGTATCCCGGCATCCGGCTACTGATCGAGGAGGGCGGCTCCCACGACCTCGTCCGGGAGCTCGCCCGCGGCGCGCTCGACCTCGCCCTGGTCGTGCTCCCGCTGCCGACTCCGTCCCCGGCGCTGACCACGGTGGAACTGCTGCGCGAGGATCTGGTGGTGGTGTCCTCGCCGGAGTCACCCGCGCCCGGTGGGGGCCGTACGGTCCGCGTCCCCGACCTGGAGGGCGCGCGCATGGTCATGTTCCGGCACGGCTACGACCTGCGGGAACTGACGGTGGCCGCGTGCCGTGCCGAGGGCTTCGAGCCGGACTTCGCGGTGGAGGGCGGCGAGATGGACGCCGTACTGGGTTTCGTCCGCTCGGGCCTGGGACTGGCCGTCGTCCCGCGCATGGTCGCGACGCGGTCCGGGCGGGGCCTGCGGGTCACCCCGCTGGCCCCGCCCGGACTGCACCGGACGATCGCGCTCGCGCACCGCAGTGACGTCGCGCCGCCGCGGGCCGCCCGGGAGCTCCAGCGGATGCTGCTGGAGCGCTGAACCGGTCCGGTCACCACGGGGGCGCGGAGATCACCGGGTGCCGATGAAGATCACCGCGTGGGGACGAGGATCACCGGGTGGGGATGAAACCGCCGTCGATCACCAGGTCGCTGCCGGTGATGTTGCGGGCGCGGTCACCGGCCAGGAAGAGGACCAGTTCGGCGACCTCGGACGGCTGGGAGAAGCGGCCCGTGACGGTGGCGCCGGACACCTGCGCGACCACGTCGTCCGGGGTGATCCCGGCGGCGGCCGAGACGGTCTCGGCCACTCCTCCGCCGCCGAGCCACAGCTCGGTCTCCACCGGACCCGGGCTGACGGTGTTGACCCGGATGCCCTTCGGGCCGACCTCCTTCGACAGCGCCTTGGAGAAGGCGACCAACGCGGCCTTGCCCGCGCTGTAGTCGATCACCAGGGGATCGGGCAGGGTGGCGTTGACCGACGCGACCGTCACCACGGAACCGTCGCCGGCGGCCAGCATCACCGGCAGGGCGGCCCGGGTCACCCGTACGGCGGTCAGCAGGTTCAGGTCGACGGTGCGCCGCCAGTCCTCGTCGGTCACCGAGAGGAAACCGCCGGTGCGGGCGGGGGCGGCGCCCACGTTGTTGACGAGGATGTCGACGCGTCCGCCGGCCGCAGCGACCAGGTGTTCGGCGGCGCCCGGTTCGGCGAGGTCGACCGGGACCCAGGTGACCGGTCCCTCCTTGACCAGCGTGTCCAGTTCCTCCGTCGTGGTACGGGACCCGGCGACGACCGTCGCGCCCGCTCCGGCCAGCGCCTGGGCGATGGCCAGTCCGATGCCCTTGCTGGCACCGGTGACGATGGCGGTCCGGCCCTGAAGTTCCGTGCTCATTCTTCTCAACTCCTTTTGTGCGGCGCCCGGTTCGAAGGGCGTCGGATGTGGTGCGGGTGGCTGGGGGTCTTGTGTGGAGGGGTGGAGGGGGAGGCCGCTGGCGGCCGGTTCGGGTTCGGTCAGGTGCGGGAGGTGCCCCGGCCCGGGATCCCCTGACAGGCCAGCCACCGCAGCGCGTGGTCGGCCACCGTGCGCCAGCCGTGGTCGACGACGAGGGAGTGGCCGCGGTCGGGGAACTGCTTGAGCTCGGTGACCGCCGGTGAGTCGCCGTAGAGCTTGTACGCGGAGCGGGTCACCACGTCGGGAACGGTGTGGTCGGCCTGGCCGGAGATCAGCAGCAGCGGGCCGCGGTCCGCGTTGCCGGTGGCCACCGCCGCCGGGGAGTGCCGGGCGAAGTTGGCGAACGCGGCCTGGAACAGCGGCCGTCCGGGCGAGGGAATGGTGTGGCGCTCGTACAGTTCGTCCGACTCGGTCCGCTCCAGCGCGTTGCCGAAGCCGTAGCGGAACTGCGCGGCGGTCAGGGAGACCGCGCGGCGCCGGTTCGCGGGGTTGCCCAGGACGGGGAAGCCCGCGCGCAGCTGCGCCGGGGGCAGCGCCTTGACGCCCTTGATCTGGGCGGGGTCGATGGCGATCGCGGCCCGGCCGAGGCCCGCGCCGAGCAGCTTCTGCGCGATCAGGCCGCCGAAGGAGTGTCCGACGAGCACCGGCGGGCGCTCCAGGGCACGGATGATTCCGGCGTAGTGCTCGGTGACCTCGTCGATGCCGAGTCCCGCGACGGCCTCGGGGTGCCGCCGGGCCTCGGCGACGGTGGCGGCCTCGCCGGGCCAGCCGGGGGCCAGCGGCGCGTAGCCGTGCTCGTCGGCCAGGTCGGCCCAGGGCTGCCACGAGGTGGCGTGCAGCCAGAGGCCGTGGATGAGGACGACGGGGGTGCGCGAGTCGGGCATGGCCTTCTCCTGGACTCCTCGGGGCCGCCTCCGGGGGCGGGGCGACGGGTCCACCATCGCCGGGCGGTCACGGGTACCGCATCGGTCGAATGACTCTGGTGACCGACTGACGCCCGGGGTCACCGGCCCACCGCCACGGCGACCGGCCGCCACGGCGAGCCACCGGCGACCACGGTGGACGGCCGACACGGCGACCCACCGGCGACCACGGTCGACGGCCGACACAACGACACACCCACCACCACGACCACCCACCGACACGACGACACGCCGGTGACCGCGGTGACCGGCATGCGGTTGTGGGGCCCGGGGGCGAGCGTCCCGGCGGGGACTCATCCGGCCTCGGTGGAGTTCCCCGCCAGCGCGTCCCGCAGTGAGGCCCGGGAGGAGATGCCGAGCTTGGGGAACACCCGGTAGAGGTGCGCTCCGACCGTGCGGGGCGACAGGAAGAGCCGGGCGCCGATCTCCTTGTTGCTCAGTCCGCTCGCGGCGAGTTCGGCGATCTGCCGCTCCTGCGCGGTGAGCGCCGAGGCCGCGCCGTGCGCGCTCTGCGGCGTGGCGGCGCCGGCGGCGCGCAGTTCGGCCCGGGCCCGCCGGGCCCAGGGCACCGCGCCGAGCCGGTCGAAGACCTCGGCGGCCTGTTCGAGAACGGTCCGGGCGGCCGCCCTCTCCCGGGCCCGGCGCAGCCACATGCCCTGGGCCAGCCGCACCCTGGCCAGCTCGAAGGGGAACTCCGCCCCGGCGGGGTGGGCCACCGCCCGCTCGTACGCGGCCCGCGCCTGCGTGTCGTCGGCGGTCATCGCCAGGGCGGCGGCGGTGAGGAAGCCGAGGCGCGGTGAGATCGCGGGAAGTCCCTGGTCCCGGGCCGCCTCGGCGTGCGCCCGGGCCTGTTCGGCGCGGCCGGTGTGGACGGCCGACTCCACCAGGTCCAGCAGGGTGCGCAGGGCCTGCTGCGAGCAGGGCGCGAACGTGCCGGGCGCGGTGAGGCCCCCGGCATAGGCGTACGCCCCTTCGAAGTCGCCCGCGGTGAGGTGCGCGGCGGCGCCGATGGCCTCGGCGAGCTGGGTGAGGTGGCCGACACCGCGCGGCCGGGCCCAGCGGTCCAGGCGGTTCAGCGCAGCGGTGGCGCGTTCGGTGTCGCCCCGCCAGGCGGCGATCAGTCCGAGGAAGCCGTGGTACTGGTGCGCGAAGAGCGCGTAGCCGTGGGCGGCGGTGAGGTCCAGGCCGCGTCCGCCGGTGCGCTCGGCGTCGTCCCATTCGCCGCTGTCGATCTGGTCGAGCATGACCAGTTGCAGCAGGGTCATCGCGTTGGTGACGGCTCCGCTGCCCACCTCCCGGTCGGCGACCCGGCGCACCAGCAGGCGCTGGTCGCCCAGCGCGTCGAGGTGGTAGGCCGCGACCCCGAGCCGCATGACGTCCCACGGCTGTTCCTCGCCGAGCCGGGCGAACGCGTCCTGGACCCGCTCGCGTGCACCCGCCCCGCGCCGGGCGACATCGCCGAACGCGTCGCGGTAGAGCGAGGTGGCCGGGGTGACCGGGGCAGCGTCCACCAGGGCGTCGGTGACCGTCCAGAGGGCCGGATCGGCGGCGAACAGGCTGATGGCGAGCAGCAGGTTGAGCAGCCGGGTTCGGGTCTCCGGGTCACTGTCCGGGGGCAGGGACCCGAGCGCCGCGGCGACCCGGCGGTGCGCGGAGTTGACGTCGCCGTCCCGGTACAGCGCCGCGTACGCCGAGGTGATCACCGCGGTGGGCGACTGGTGGGCGCCGGCCAGCCGGTCGGAGACCTCCCGCAGTTCCTGCGCCTGGTCGAGGAGCGCGGACTGCGCCGCCACGTAGGCCGCGTCGCCGAGGCGGCGGGAGCGCGCCGCGGAGCCGGGGCTCAGTTCGGCGGCGCGGGTCAGCAGCGCGACGGCGGACGCCGCCGCGCCGCGGGCCGTGGCCGAGCGGGCGGCGCGCTCCAGGACGGCGGCGACGGCCTCGTCGGGGTCGACGGTGGCGGCCGCGAGGTGGGCGGCGTGGCGTTCGACGTCGGCGTGGTGCAGCCGGGCCAGTTCCGCGTGCGCGGCGCGCCGCTCGTTCGGGGTGGCGGACTGGAGCAGTGCCGAGCGGACCAGCGGATGGCGGAAGACGGGGTCGCCGGTGGCCGCGTCCACGGTGAGCAGTCCGGCGGCCAGCGCGCCGTCGACGTCGCCGAGCCGGTAGCGGGCCCGGTCGGCCGGTGACGGTGCCGCGCCGGTGCCGTCGAGGGCGCCTCGCAGCAGCTCGGTGCGCTCGGCGGCGGCGAGCGTCCTGATCCGGTCGCCGTAGAGCTGTTCGAGGCGCCGGGACAGGGGCAGCTCGCCGGGCCCGGTGCCGGGGGCCGAGCCCTCGCGCAGCGCGCGCGGGAGTTCCAGCAGGGCGAGCGGGTTGCCGCGGGCCTGCTCGAGGATCTGGTGGCGGGCGCCGTCGGCGAGGTCCGGGGCGTGCGCGTCGAGGAGCAGGGCGGCCGCGTGCGCGTCCAGGGCCGGGACCGTCAGTTCGGGGAGCCCCGCCGCGTCCCAGGCCGAGGCGACGTCGGCCCGTACCCCGATGGCCATCCGAACGGCGTGCGCCGACAGCCGGCGGGCGATGAACCGGCCCACCTCGGCGCTCTGCGGGTCGAACCAGTGGGCGTCGTCGACGACCACGAGCAGCGGCCTGTCGCCGGACACCAGTGCCAGCAGGTCGAGTACGGCGACGCCGAGCGCCATCACCGAGGGCGCCTCGCCCGCCGTACGCCCGAAGACGGTGTCGAAGGCCGCGCGGGTGACCCGGTCGAGGCCGGCGGCCTGCGGGAGCAGCGGATGCAGGATCTGGTGCAGGCCCGCGAACGGCAGCTCCGACTCCGCCTCCACGCCGGCCGTGCGGACGACCCGGTGTCCGAGGGCGAGGGACCGTGCCGCGGCGGCGTCCAGCAGGACGCTCTTGCCGACGCCCGCCTCGCCCCGCAGCAGCAGGGCCCGTCCGTCGGGTGACTCGGCCAGCCCGGACAGCGCGGAGAGCTCCGTCTCCCGGCCGACGATCGGCCCCTCGTCCGCCATGCCCCTGCCTCCCGCTCCTGCCCGGTGCCTCGTCACCCGCTCCGGACCGCCCGGTGGTCTCCTGTCCAGGAGACCACCGGGCGCGCGAAGCCTCAGCCGGTGGCGTCGACCAGGGCCAGTTCGTGCAGGCGCTCCGGCGGGCCCGGCCGGGCGTAGTACCAGCCCTGGGCGGTGTCGCAGCCCAGTATCCGCAACTGTTCCGCCTGGGCGCCCGTCTCGACGCCCTCGACGGTGACCGCGAGGTCGAGGCTGTGGGCGAGCGAGACGATTCCCTCGACGATCTTGAGGTCGACGGGGTCCGCCGGGAACTGCTGCATGCCCTGGGTGAACGAGCGGTCCAGCTTGAGGATGCTCACGGGCAGCCGGCGCAGGTTGGCGAGGTTCGAGTAGCCGGTGCCGAAGTCGTCGAGGGCGATGTCCACGCCCATCTCGGCGAGTCGGCGCAGCGGCTTGAGGAGGTCGTCGTCGGCGCCGATCAGCGCGGACTCGGTGACCTCCAGGCACAGCGCGGCGGCGTCGAGGCCCTCGCGCTCCAGGATGTCCACGGTGTCCTGGACGAGACCCGGATGGGTCAACTGGCACGGCGACAGGTTGACGTTGATCCGCAGGGGGCCGGCCCCGGCACGTCGTTCCTGCCACTGGCGGGCCTGCCGGACCGACTGCTCCAGGACCCAGCGGCCGAGCGGCACGATCAGTCCGGTGTGCTCGGCGAGCGGGATGAACTGGTCGGGTCCGAGTACGCCGTGCTGTGGGTGCAGCCAGCGCACCAGCGCCTCCGCGCCGTGCACGCTGCCGTCGCCGAGGTGCACCAGCGGCTGGTACTCGATGAAGAACTCGCCCCGGTCGAGGGCCGCCGGGAGCGCCGTGGTGAGCCCGTGCCGGGTGATGGCGCGCGCGTCGGCCTCGGGGTCGGCGAGCTCGAAGCGGTTGCCGCCCGCGGACTTGGCCCGGTACATCGTGATGTCGGCGCTGCGCAGCACCTCCGCCGGGCCGCGTTCGCCCGCCGGTCCCTCGACGATGCCGATGCTCCCGCGCACGGCCAGTTCGCGGCCGTCGATGCTGATCGGGGTGACCAGGGCGTTCATGATGCGCCCGGCGAGTTCGTCGACCTCGCGCTCGGTGTCGGGGCCGATGGTGAGGGCCACGAACTCGTCGCCGCCCAGCCGGGCGACCATCTCACCGGGCGCGGTCGCGCAGGACTGCAGCCGGTCGGCGACCTCCACGAGCAGCCGGTCCCCCGCGGCGTGCCCAAGGCTGTCGTTGATGGTCTTGAAGCCGTCGAGGTCGAGATAGCACAGCCCGAACCGCTGGTTGTCGCCCGCGGACAGCGCCTTCTCCAGCCGCTCGAAGAAGAGGGTCCGGTTGGGCAGTCCGGTGAGCGCGTCGTGCGTGGCCTCGTAGCGCAGCCGCAGATTGAGCAGCCGGCGCTCGGTGGTGTCCTCCATGAGGGCGAGCTGGTACTGGGGTTCACCGTCCGGGTCGCGCAGCAGGGACACCGTCAGATTGGTCCACAGGGCGGTGCCGTCGGGCCGGTAGAAGGCCTTTTCGACGTGGTAGTGCTCCCGCTCGCCGCTGACCAACTCCTCGTAGAGCTTCCAGACTTGGGGCGCGTCGTCGGGGTGTGTCCACTCGGGGACCCGGCGGCCGCGCATCGTCTGCTCGGAGCCGCCGAACATCCGCAGCAGGGCTCCGTTGGCCTGCAGGATGTTGCCTTCGAGGTCGGCGATGGCGATGCCTATGGCCGCGCCCTCGAAGACCGCGCGGAAGCGGGCCTCACTGGCGTGCAGTGCCTCGGCCACCGTGCTGCGCGCGTTCAACGCGGCCTGGTAGATGGCCTCCTGTTCGCTGAGCGTCCGCTCCCGCAGGGCCTGCGCGAATCCGGCGGCCATGGCGTGCTGCAGGCGGGCCGAGCGGGTGCGCAGGGCCTCCTGCGGTCCGTCCTCGCCGCAGTAGAGCACCAGATAGGCGTCCACGCAGTCGAGGGTGCGGCTCAGTGCCTCCGGATCGGTGCAGTGCGCGGAGACGATCGCGGCGCCGACCGCGTGCCCCTCGGTCGCCTGGAAGGTCCTGGCTCGCAGTGCCTCGCTCAACCGCCTTGCCAGCGGTACGAGTTGCTGCTCGAACTCAGGCCGGGTCAGCGAGGTCGAGGTGACCGGGAAGACCGCCCGGCTCCAGATCGTCGCGAACCTGCGGAGTCTGTCCTCCGGCCCGTCCGGCTCCGCGATCACGCCGTGCGCCCCACGCCCGCGAACCCGGAGAAGGAATAGGGATCCTCGTCCTCGGGCGCGGTGTCGGGCCGCCACATCGGCATCGGCACCAGTCCGGGTTCCACCATGTCGTACCCCTCGAAGAACCGCGCGATCTCCTCGCGCGAGCGCATGATCAGCGGGTTGCGGATGTCCTTGTACACGTCGACCGCGCCCTCGGCCCGCTCCGCCGGGAGCGGGATTCCCTCGTACGCGGCGTGCGTGACCACGAGCAGGCTGCCCGGCGCGAGCGCGTCACGCAGTTCGGCCACCGCAGCGTACGGGTCGTCCGCGTCCTCCACGAAGTGAAGTATGGCAACGAGCAGCAGGGCGACCGGCCGGTTCAGGTCGATCAGCCGCTGCACCTCGGCGCTCGCCAGGATCTCCTGGGGCTTGAGCAGATCGGCCGCGACCACGTCCGTGTCCTCGACGTCCCGCAGGACGGCCTCGCTGTGCGCGACGGCGACCGGATCGTGGTCGACGTACACGACGTGCGCACCGGGACGGGCCGCCCGGGCGACCTCGTGGACGTTGCCGAAGGTCGGGATGCCGGAGCCGATGTCGAGGAACTGCGAGATGCCCTCGTCCGCCGCGAAGCGCACGGCGCGGCGCATGAACGCCCGGTTCGCCTGCATGACCTTGGGCAGTCCGGGCATGAACTCCATCGCCTTGCGGGCGGCTTCCCGGTCGACCTCGAAGTTGTGCGAACCGCCCAGGTAGTAGTCATAGATACGGGACACGCTCGGCACCGAGATGTCAATGCTGCGTGGGGCCCAGGCGGGACGCTCCATCTATCTCTCCAAGGCGTAGTCGACGGCGTAGGCGATCCGGTGTTCGAGCTGAGGCTACTGATCGCCCGCCAAACGGGCGAGTCAAAACGGAAATTGACCGTCCGTTCACCGGCACTGCCTACGGCATGTGCCGAATCTGCCGCTGTGCGGGGCCTTCGGACACGCCGTCGGGTGTCACCGCGAAATCGATGCGAAGCATTCCAAAAAGTTCCCGGGAGTCACGAAGCGTCGCCATGCCGTTCCCGGTGACGGGTATCCCCGGTGTGGAAAATTCTCCGGTCCCGGGGCCTCCGGCCGGTGCGGGCGCGCACGGCGAAAGGTCCGCCCCCTCCGTGCGGTGCGGAGGGGGCGGACCGGGGTCGCGCGCTGTGCTCTGTTCGTCCGACACTCTTGCCAGTTCTGATCCACTCTCCCTTCCGCGTTCCGTTGCTCTGCGGACGAGACGACCAACCCTGGGGAGGTGATCCTCTACTTCTGCGCGCCGACCGGCTTTCCGTCGGGGGCGACGGCGTACCACGTGCCGCCCACGCCCTGACCGTTGGTGTCCCCGGCCTTCGTGTCACCGGAGAAGGTGTAGATGGGCCAGCAGTTGACGGTCATCTGCTTGGCGCCGTCGGGGCGGGTGAAGCCCATCAGGCCCTTCTTCTGGACGCCCTTGGTGTCGGCGGCCTTGACCGGAGCGACGGCGGGCCACTTCTCCAGGCAGGCGCCGACACAGGCGGACTTGGAGACCGGCCAGGCCTGGTCCTTCATGAAGCGGTAGACCGTCATGCCGTTCTTGTCGACGACGATCTCGCCGAGCTTGGGGTCCTTGCGGGTCGACAGGCCCGGCAGGGCGGCCAGCGTGGCCTTCTTGCCGTCGGGGGCGGACGCGTACCAAATGCCGCCGACGCCCTGGCCGTTGGTGTCGCCGGCCTTCGTGTCCTTCGCGAACCGGTACATGGGCCAGCCGCCGATGGTCAGCTGCTTGGTGCCGTCCTTGCGGGTGACCTCGCCGAGCAGGGCCTTGTCCACCCCGGTGGCGGCCGTGGCGCCGTCGGCGGGAACGGCGGGCCAGGCCTTCGCGCAGTCGCCGTCACAGTTCGACTTCGGCGGCTCGGCGGTGTCCTTCTCGAAGCGGTACAGGGTGAATCCGGCGCTGTCGGTCAGCACCTTGCCGAGCGTCGTGCTCTCCGCGACGGCGAGCTGCCCGGCGGACTCCGCCTGGGCCGCCGCGCCCTGCTGGTCGGCGCCGTAGCCGTTCGGGGTCGCGGTGCTGCTGGCCTGGCCGTATCCATTGGCGGCCGCGGCGGCGCCGACGTTCTGGCTGCCCGTCGACTGGGTGCCCGAATCCTGACCGCACGCCGTCGTGAGCGCCAGCACGGCCGCAGCTGTCGCTACGAGGGAGGCGCTCCGCCAGGAGGTCTTCATTGGGTAACTCCCACTGTTCGCATAAGGGTTGCAGCGCCCTGCAGCGCCGCGCATGGCCCTAGGTACGGGCGGGAGTGGCGGTTGTGTTCAACCGGCCCACAAAAAACTTTCGGAACGCTGTGACAGCGCCCGCAGCCGGAACCCGGACGGCTGTCCGCGGCACATCCGTTCCCTTGCTCTCGCACACCTGCGCCCGTCCGGCCGCCCGCTCCCGCGCGACCGTCAAACCGCCCCGGTCCACAAGTCCTCCGTTCGGGGCAATACCCCACCACTCGCGCGCGCGTGGGGGCGGCACGCCTCATGATCTCGGTCGTGCATGCACCACAGCGGACCCCGTCCGCCCTCGTCATACGGGTACTGGCGCTGCTGACGCTGACCTGGATCCTCGGCGGTGCGCCGGTCTCGTCCGCGGTCGCGGACGCCTGCGCGTACGCCTCCGTCGGCCCGGACGGCACGGAGGCCGTGGCGGTCGCCGGCGACGGGCTCTGCACCGTCAGCCCCGCACCGCCCACGCCGACACCCACGCCGACGCCCACGCCGACACCCACCCCGAAACCACCTCCACCGCCGCCGCCACCGCCGCCTCCACCACCCAGACCCAGGCCGACCCCACCACCACCGCCCCCGCCACCCCCTCCGCCGGCTCCCCGGCCCGTCGCCGTGGCACCGGCGCCGAGGCCCGCGCCACCACCACCGCCCCCTCCGACGCCCACACCGACGCACAGGGCCCGTCCTCAGCCGTCGCCCACCCCGGTGAGCTACCCGGTGTACCGCGCCCCGGCGCACAAGCACGCGGTCCGCAGCGGACCGTCCCTGGTCTCGCTCACCCTGCTCGTCACCGTGCCCGCGGTGCTCGCCGTCGCGGCGCTGCGCCCGCGCTGACCCTTGGAGACAACTTTGTCGGATTGGCTTGTTCTCGTCCTCGCGATGGCGGCCGCGTGCCTCGTGGTCCTCGTCGTGGCGCTGCTGCGCAACCGGCGCGCCCCCGAGGACGAGGATCCGTCCGAGACCCCGGACGTGATCGAGTACATGACCATGATGATCGGCGTGGTCTACGCCATCGTCCTGGGGCTGGCCATCGCCGGCGTCTGGGAGGCGCGCAGCGCCGCCCAGGATCATGTACAGACCGAGGCCCAGGCCCTGCACGAGATCTCGGAGCGGGTCCGGGTCTACCCGCCGGACGTACGGGACCGCATCCGCGGGGACGTGGACGCGTACGTCAAGCAGGTCGTCACCACCGAGTGGAAGACCATGGCGGACCACGGGCGGGTGACCGCCGAGGGCGGCCGGCTCTTCGACCGCATCCGCGCGGACGTCACCGACTACCAGCCGAAGACGGACTTCGAGGCCCAGGCCTACCAGCCGCTCGTCGACCAGGTGACCGCGGCCGACACCGCGCGCAACTCACGGGCGGAGTCGACCGGGGCGACCATGCCGGGCGTGGTGTGGTTCGGGCTGATCACCGGTGCCGTCGTCACGATCGGGATGGTCTTCGCGCTGCAGATCCGGCGCACCCGGCGGGAACTGATCCTGGCCGGGCTCTTCTCGGCCCTGATCGCCTTCCTGCTCTTCCTGATCTGGGACTTCGACGCGCCCTACAGCCGGGGCATCGCGGCCTCGGCCGAGCCGTTCCTGACACTGTTCCCCCACCTTCCGGGGTGACGGGACCGCACGGGAAGTCCCGATAGCGACCGCGCGGCCGGGGGACGGGCCACCTGGTGCACCCGTCCCCCGGCCGCGCGCGAAGTCCCCCGTGCGGCCCACGGGGTTCCTCCGCGTCACGTCACCGGTCCCCCGGTCCCGCGCGCCTCGTCAGATCCGCCGCCCGGGCCTTCGGCGCAGCCACAGCACCGCGCCGCCGAGGACGGCGGCGGCCACCAGCCCGCTGCCGATGGCGATGTCGGTGGGCGTCGCTCCGGTGGAGGCAGCGCCACCGAGACCACCGCTGACCCCGCCGATGACGGTGAAGGCGGCCGGCCGGGTCAGGGTCCGGTCGTCGCAGCGGGCGGTGATGTCGTACGACCCCGGTCGCACGCCCCGGTCGACGAAGACCCGCGCCGTGGCCGTGCCACCGCCCGCGCGTCGCAGCCGGGTGGTGCCGAACGCCCGTGACGAGACCGTGCCGCCGCCCGCGCGGCACGAGTCGCCGTCGACCGCGACGGTCAACGGGCCGCCCTGGACGACGACACCGGGCCTGGCCCTGACGTTCCTCGGCCCTTCGTCCCGCCGGCTCACGCCGTTCCCCCTGCCCCAGTCGTCCTCCGCGCCCTCGTCGTCCCAGGGGCCGTCGTCATCGAAGCGTCCGTGGTCGCCCGGGTCCGCGTCGTCGTAGGCTCGCCCGCTCTCGGCGAGGCGTTCACCGGCTCCCCGTTCGGCGTGACCCGCTTCGCTCCAGGCCATGGCCGCGGGGGCGGCGAACCCCAGCGCGGCGACCGCGGCGGCTGAGACCGCCAGAGCACGGATGGTACGCATGTGATCCTCCGCGGAAGGCGCCCCGGGACCCGTCCCCGGTCGATCGGCGAGAAAGCGCCTCCCCGTCAGACCCTCAGATGCCGTGCGGGGGGCCGCATTTCGAGAATGGTCCGTCCCGGTGAGAAGACACGCCGAATGACTTACACATAATCAGATATTGCCGCAGGTCACGGACTGCCAGAAATATCCTGCACTCGGCAACCCGGATGGCGCACCACCATGGCGCTCCCCCGTCCACCTGCCCGTGCCCCGTCAGCTCCCGGGCATGCTCCACTTAGCTTTCTCAAATGCGCGACGGACGCGGTGACGGCCGTGTCGAGAGGAGATGGCGAATGTCTTCGTCCGCATGGGCCGAAAAGGAGGAGCGGCAGAGGAAGCGGGTCCCCTGGGGCGTGATGGCGCTTGTTCTGCTGACCGGCCTCGCACTGATCCGCAATGGTTCCGGCGAGTTCGACGTGGGCCCTCCGCAGCCCGCGCCGGCAGCGGCGGCGGACGACCGGACCCCCGCGGACGGCCTCGCGAAGGCGCCCTCCCCCTTGCCGTACTCCGTGGTGGACCGGGTGCGGATCCCGGCGATCCGGGTCGACGCACCGGTCGTGCCGGTCGGTCTCGACACGGACGGCTGGGTCGGCGCGCCTCCGCCCGACGACCCGAACCTCGCGGGGTGGTTCACCGGCGCGGTCTCGCCCGGCGAGAAGGGCACCGCCGTCGTCGTGGGCCATGTGGACAACGCGCGGGGCCCCGCCGTCTTCTACGGACTCGGGGCCCTCAAGAAGGGAAACCGGGTAGAGGTCCTGCGCAAGGACGGGAAGACCGCGACATTCGAGGTCTACGACATCCAGGTGTTCCAGAAGAACGCCTTCCCCGGCGACCGCGTGTACGGCAGCAGGGGCACGCCGGAATTGCGCGTCATCACCTGCGGGGGAGGGTTCTCCCAGGAGTACGGCTACGACGGCAACGTCGTCGTGTTCGCGCGTCTCGCCGGCGTCCGCTGAACGCGGCGCGGAAGTCCTCCCGACGCTTTCCGGTACCGCCCGTGAACCCCGGCCGGGCCGAACCACCCGCGCCGCGAACGGAGTTCACCGCAGGACCGACGCCGAACGCGGGGCTCCGGCCGGTCCGCCGCCGGCCCCGCATCTCGGCCTGACCCGGCCTGACCCGGACTGACCCGGACCGACCCGTTCCGTCGGTCGGCGGTCGCCGGACAGCGGGCCGACGGCGCCGGGATCAGGCGTAGCGCCGTCGCGGCACGGTGAAGTGGTAGCCCCGGTCCAGCAGTTGGGGCAGGTAGTCGCGCAGCGCCCGAACGGTCTGGGAGCGGTCGCCGCCCGCGTCGTGGGAGAGCACGATGACGCCAGGGGCGGCGCCGTGCTCCACCCGGCGGACGATGGTGCCGGTGCCCGGGGTGGTCCAGTCGAGGGAGTCGACCGTCCACGCCACCGGCTCCATGCCCAGGTCGGCGCCGATCTGGAAGACCGCCCGGTTCCAGGCACCGTAGGGCGCGCGGAACCACAGGGGCCGCGCGCCGTACGCGTCCTCGATGACGTCACAGGTGCGCTCGATCTCGGAGCGGATCTGCGGGCGCCGGAGCTCCGTCAGCAAGGGGTGCGTCCAGGTGTGGTTGCCGACGACGTGCCCGTCGTCGGCCATCTCAGCCAGCAGGTTCTTGCCGGCCGCGGCCATCTTCCCGCAGACGAAGAACATCGCCCGCACGTCGTACTCGCGCAGGGTCTTCAGGATGCTCGGCGTGTACCGCGGATCGGGGCCGTCGTCGAAGGTCAGCACCATGGTACGGCCGCGTCCGGACACGTGCAGGAGGGGCTCGCGCCGGACGGAGGGACGCAGGGGTCGGCTCCTCGGCCGGCCGTCCTCGGTCATGGGCGGCAGACGGTGGGCGGACGACTTGAGGGCCGCGCGGGCCCGCGGGCCCCCGGCCGGCGGGCGCACCTGGCTCCCGGCCGGTTCCGCGGTGAGGACGCGGGCCGTGCCCGTCGCCCCCGCCGTCCCCAGGACGGCGGCGCCGGCGATCAATGCCCGGCGTCGTGTGAGCAACTGGTCCATGTCCATGACCCATCAGTCGCCCAACGAGCGGGGGGGCCGGCTGAGCAACACCGGCGCGGACCCGCTAAAGCACCCGATGGGACCAGTTCAGCGACGACGCACCAGAGGGAAGGGCAGGGTCTCGCGGATCGTGAGACCGGTGAGGAACATGACCGTCCGGTCGACGCCGATGCCGAGCCCGCCGGTGGGCGGCATGGCGTACTCGAGCGCGTCGAGGAAGTCCTCGTCGAGCTCCATCGCCTCGGGATCACCCCCGGCGGCCAACAGCGACTGCGCCGTCAGCCGACGGCGCTGCTCCACCGGATCGGTCAACTCGGAGTAGGCGGTGCCCAGTTCGGTACCGAAGGCGACGAGGTCCCACCGTTCGGCGAGGCGCGGGTCGGTGCGGTGCTGTCGGGTGAGCGGGGAGACGTCGGTCGGGAAGTCCTTGTAGAACGTGGGCAGTCGGGTCTTCGCCTCCACCAGCCGTTCGTACATCTCCAGTACGACGTCGCCGCGGCCGTCGTCCGCCCGGTACGGCACGCCCGCGCGGTCGCACAGCCCGTGCAGCGCCTTCAGCGGGGTGTCGGCGCCGACCTCCTCCCCCAGTGCCTCACCGAGGGCGCCGTACACCGTTCTGACGGGCCACGGGCCGGAGATGTCGTGCTCGGTGCCGTCCCTGCGGGCGACGGCCGCCCCGAACGCGGCGATCGCCGCGCCCTGGATCAGCTCACGGGCGAGGTCGAGCATGACGTCGTAGTCGGCGAACGCCTGATACGCCTCCAGCATCGTGAACTCGGGGTTGTGCTTGTGGGAGACGCCCTCGTTGCGGAAGGTGCGGCCCATCTCGAAGACCTTCTCCAGGCCGCCGACGCACAGCCGCTTGAGGTACAGCTCGGGGGCGATGCGGAGATAGAGGTCCAGGTCGTAGGCGTTGATGTGGGTCGTGAACGGGCGGGCGTTGGCGCCGCCGTGGACCCGCTGGAGCATCGGCGTCTCGACCTCCAGGTAGCCGCGGTCCAGCAGCCCCTGGCGCAGCGCCTGCACGGCGGTGGAGCGGACCCGGACGACCTGACGCGCCTCGGGGCTCGACACCAGGTCGACATGGCGGCGGCGCACCTTCGCCTCCGGGTCGGTCAGGCCCCGGTGCTTGTCGGGCAGCGGGCGCAGGCACTTGCCGGTGAGCCGCCAGTCGGTCACGAAGACGGTGAGGGTACCCCTGTCGCTGGCCCCGGAGACGCCGTCGGCGGTGAGGTGGTCGCCGATGTCGACGTCCGCGCGGAACCGGTCGAGGGCGGGTCCTGATCCGGAGCGGGTGAGGGCGATCTGCAGGTCGCCGGACCAGTCGCGCAGGACGGCGAAGACCAGGCCGCCGAAGTCCCGTACGAGGACGACCCGCCCGGCCACGGTCACCGGCACTCCCGCGCGGACCTCGGCGAGGGTGTGGGTCCGCGGCGCGGTGCCCACCGGGTAAGGGTCGACGCCCGCCGCGCGGAGCCGTTCGAGCGTGCGGTGCCGGACGCGGACCTGTTCGGGCAGGCCGGCCGTCGGATCGGGGGCCTCGGCCGTCTCCCCTCCGCCGGGTCCCGGGGCCCGCGGTGCGGGCGGGGCCCCGGTGACCACGGGCGCGGTCTCGGCCTTCGTACGTCCCTTGCCCCACAGTGTGCGCAGGGACGGCACGGAGACGAAGCCCTCGGCGATGCCGGACGCCATGCCGATACGGGCGAGGGAGCCCGCGTCCCCGTAGCAGAGGAAACGGGGGTACCACTCCGGGTGGTACTTGGCGTTGGACCGGTACAGCGCCTCCAGCTGCCACCACCGGGAGAAGAACAGCAGCAGCTTGCGCCACAGCCGCAGCACCGGCCCGGCACCGACACGGGCGCCCTCCTCGAAGACCGACCGGAACACCGCGAAGTTGAGCGAGACACGGCGTACGCCGAACTTCCCGGCCACCGCGCACATCTCGGCGACCATGTACTCCATGACGCCGTTGGGGGCTCCGCGGTCACGACGCATCAGGTCGAGCGAGATGCCGTCGCCGCCCCAGGGCACGAAGGAGAGCAGCGCCAGGAGTCTGCCGTCACGGTCCATCGCCTCGACGAGGAGGCAGTCTCCGTCCGCGGGGTCGCCGAGCCGGTCCAGGGCCATCGAGAAGCCCCGCTCCGTCTCGGTGTCGCGCCAGGCGTCGGCCCGGTCGACGACTTCCTCCATCTCCGCGTCGGTGAGGGTGGAATGGCGGCGTACCCGGCAGGTGGCCCCGGTGCGGCGCACACGGTTGACGGCCTGACGGGTGGCCCGCATGTCACGGCCGTCCAGGTCGAAGCCGGCGACGTGCAGGATCGCCTCGTCACCGAGTTCCAGCGCCCCGAGCCCGGCCCGCACGAAGGCCTTGGCGCCGTCCTCGGAGGCGCCCATGACGGCGGGCACCCAGGCGTAGCGGCGGGCCAGGTCCAGCCAGGCGTCGATGGCGTGCGGCCAGGCCTCGCGGTCGCCGACCGGGTCGCCGCTGGCGAGGCAGACCCCGGCCTCGACCCGGTAGGTGACGGCGGCTTTGCCACTGGGCGAGAAGACGACGGCCTTGTCACGGCGGGTGGCGAAGTAGCCGAGGGAGTCGTCGGCGCCGTAGGCCCGCAGCAGCGAGCGGATCCGGGACTCCTCGTCACCGTGCAGGGCCGCCTCAAGGCGCTGGGAGCGGAAGAGGGTGGCGGCGGCGTTGAGCAGGGCGACGGCCCCGAAGAGGCCGAGGAAGAAGTAGACCGGATGGGGTGGGCGTCCGCCGAACGAGTCGGCGGAGACCAGTCCTCCGCACACCCGGCCGGCCGCCCACGTCAGCCGGTCGCCGCGCGGCAGGGTGCCGGGGAACAGCTCGACCAGGCCCCAGCCGAGCAGGATCGCCGCGACGAGCCCGGCGACCAGGACGGCCAGCGCCCGCCACACGGCGCCGCGCCGCGAGTCCGCGTAGAACTCGCGGCGCGCCACGACCAGGAGCACCAGGGCGACGCCGCAGACCGCGAAGGACGGCAGCGACGCGGCGTAGAGACCCATCGCGAGGCCGACGACGTCGGACAGGACCAACAGGCCGAGGTAGACGACGACCAGCCACCAGGCGACCTTCTTACGGGCGGCGGTCGCGGCGGCGAGCAGGAAGAGGAAGGCCGCGTACGCGAGGTTCGCGCTGACCGGGACGATCACCTGGTCGAGGAAGTCCACCACGGGGCGCAGCAGACGGCGCAGCGGCTCGATGAAGGCCAGCACGACACAGAGCGCGCTCAGGACACCGAAGAAGGCCCCGTAGCCGTCGGGCACCCTGCTGAGGAAACCGTCCCGGGACGGCCGTACGGGACCTTTGGCGCCCTTCGGTCCGCGGGCCTCGACGGTGGCACTCATGGTTCCGACTCTAGGAAGCGACGGGCAGGCCCGCCCGTCGAGCGGCCTCGCCTTGCCGGGCGGCCTCGCCTTGCCGGGCGGCCTCGCCTTGCCGGGCGGC
Source organism: Streptomyces fagopyri (assembly GCF_009498275.1). Lineage (NCBI taxonomy): Bacteria > Bacillati > Actinomycetota > Actinomycetes > Kitasatosporales > Streptomycetaceae > Streptomyces > Streptomyces fagopyri. Next base: position 1,732,111 of record NZ_CP045643.1, read on the forward strand.
AGGGTGCCCGTCGATCGGCACGGTGCCCGTCGTAGGGCCCGGCGGCTGTCGTCGGGCCCGGCCACTGTCGTACGGCCGATGCCGGTCTTGCGGCGCCGTGTCGGTCGTGAGTCACGACGCCGGTCGGGCGGCGCCCTGCCGGCCATGAGCAACGGCGTCCGTCTTACGTCACGACGCCGGTCGTACGTCACGACGCCGTTCGGGCTGCCCGGTGCCGGTCGGGCGGCGCGCTGCCGGTCCTGCGGCGTGTTCGGCGCGCGGGCGCCGCCCGGGGCGTACGCCCCTCGCCCCTCGCCCCGCGAGTCGGGCGCGGGACACACCGGTACGCCGGCCCGGGTACGCCGTCCCGTGAACCCCGTTACGCCGGTGCGGAACGGACGCCGTCCGGCAGCCGGCCCGGCACCGGCGCGCGCACCGTGCCCCCGCGCCGGTGCGGCCGACACGCCGTCCCCCTGGTTTCCACACGCCCCATCCGCCTCCCCGACCTGCGGCTTCCGATAGCCTCGGCGATGTGGCGGAACAGCAACCCTCGCACCGGTTCGAGCGTGGCACGGACGGTCCCAAGGTCATCGTCGTCGGCGTGGACGGCTCCGACTCCTCGCTGCGCGCGGCGGCGTACGCGGGCGGTCTGGCCAGACGGCAGCACGCGCTGCTCGCCGTCGTCTACATCCAGCCCGTCATGGCCGCGGGAGCGGCCTTCGGGGCACCGGTCGCGGAGACGACGGACCGGATCGCCGAGGACCTCATCGCGCAGATCCGTGAGGCCGCCGGACGGGTCAAGGACATATTCGCGGTGCGCTGGGAGTTCCACACCTTCCGCGGCGACCCGTACAACGGCCTGGTGAAGGCGGCGGACGAACTCACCGCGGACGCCGTGGTGGTCGGCGCCTCCGAGCAGGCGGGGCACCGCATCGTCGGATCGGTGGCGATCCGGCTGGTGAAGGCCGGACGCTGGCCGGTCACCGTCGTCCCCTAGCGGGTCGGGGCCGCGCGCCCGTCGTCGGTCCCGTCCGCGGGCGGCCCGCCTCGACGGAAGGCGGCCCGGAAATCTGGGGAGCCGCGAGGCCGACGGCCCGTCCGCCCGTCGCCGACACGCCCGTTGGCGGGAGGGGCGCGCGCGGAGCAGGTCGTGCGAGGGGCCCGCTGAACCGTTCGCCGCGCCGTTCACCGACTGCATCGACCGCCCACCGCAGACCCGTGCCCCGCCCCTGTCCGAGTGGGGCGACAACCGCTGGCATACAGGCCATGACGGCCGGAACCACCACCAAGACGACCGCCGAGCACGAGTTGCTCGCGCTCCAGCGCGAGCACGGACGGCCCCTCTTCGCTCTGTTGCTGCGCCTGTCCGACGGCGACCGGCAGCGCGCCGAGGATCTGCTCCAGGAGACGTTCGTACGGGCCTGGCAGCACCCCGAGGCGCTGCGCGCCGACGACTTCGCCTCCGTACGCCCCTGGCTGCTCACCGTGGGACGACGGCTCGCGATCGACGCGCGGCGGGCCCGTCAGGCTCGGCCCCCCGAGGTGGGTGACGCGGTGCTGGACAACGCGCGGGTGTGCGCCGATCACGCCGAAAGGTCGGCGGCGACGCTCGATGTGCGGGAGGCTGTGAAGACTCTCACTCCCGAGCACCGTGAAGTCCTGGTGCAGGTGTACTTCCAGGGGGCGAGTGTGGCGGAGGCCGCCGCCGCGCTCGGAATTCCGCCCGGTACCGTGAAGTCGCGGGCCTACTACGCGTTGCGCGCCCTGCGCCGGGTTCTTCCGGGATACGCGGCCGACCTGCGGTGAAACCGAGTCCCGGGTCAAGCCTCCGCAAAGTGCCTGCCAAGGACCATGGTTGAGTATTCCGCTTGTCCTCATCCGTGTTCCGACCGAGAGCCCGGGTCGGGCGACGCGCACGCACCGGAGGAAGGCAGGAAGGGATGCTGCACAGAGGTCAAGAGAGCACGGACGGCACCGGCGGTGGGGAACTCACCGTCCCCATGGCCTGGTTGTACGCCGAGTACATCGCCGACGAGTTGTTGCGGACCGGCGACCTGATGCCGCCCACGTCCTTCGAGTTCCGCGCCGGGCGTGACGCCCTGGCCCTGACCATCTTTCTCTCCGACAGCGACGGCGAGCTCTCGGGCATCCGGGTCGTCTCCCAACTGGAGACCTGGCTCTCGCTGACCGCCTACGACCAGCCGTGGCAGGACTGGGTGCGCGAGCACATGGCCCGGCTCAGGGCCGAGACGGCCGAGTGCGGCGGGCCCGCCCCGGACCTGGAACTGGCCGCGGCGGCCTGGCGCTGGCTGGAGGAGACCGAACTGCTCGCCCCCGACCTGGACGCCGTACCCGGCGGAGGTCCGATCCCCGGCGAGGACGACGGCCCCAAGGTGTGGACACCGGCCTGGCAGCTGGGCCTGCCGCTGGGGCACCTGGCGATCCATCTCTTCTGACCACACCCTCCGACCCCCCTCTTCCGACCGTGCCCTCCGACTTCTTCCCTCTACCGACCGGACCCTCCGGTGTCTCTCTTCCGGCGGCACCGTTCGATCCCTCCGAACCCTCGCTCCCTTCCGACCGCACCATCCGACCTCCTCGGACCGCACCCTCCCTCCGATCTTCCTGACGCACCCTTCGAACAGCCCCTCCCTCCTGCGAGAAACCTTCCTACGATCTCCGGGCAGCCGTCCCGCGGATGCGTGCCCGGCAACTTTTCCGGGCGCGCACCAATCCGCGGGCGCGCCCGCTCCGAACGTCTTCGCCGCGATTCCGGACGAGCTTGAGTGATTCGGCGGTCTGGTCCGTACCGGTGGGCAACAGCAACACCACCCCCACCCCGCTCGATCGCCACGAGGATTCGGTATTCGGTATGAGGTCCCTGGAACGGCATCGTGACGTCGGCGCCTACGCGCTCGGCGTGCTGGACGAGGCGGATGCCTTCCGCTTCGAGGATCACCTCATGGAGTGCCCCCAGTGCGCGGCGCACGTGAGTGAGTTCCGACCCGCCGCACGGCAGATGATGCTGTACCGGCGGGCCACACCGCGCTCCGTGCACCCGTTCGCGGCACCCGGCCCCCGGCTGCTGGACACGCTGCTCGGCGAGGTGGCGGGCCGCCGCCGGGCCGGCCACCGGCGCTGGCTGTACGCGGTGGCCGCCGCCGTGGTCCTCGCGGCCGGCGGACCCACGATCGCGATGGTGACGTCGCACGGCTCGGCGTCCGGTGACTCCGCGTCCAACCAGGCCGCCGCGACCGACGCGGACACCGGCGTCTGGGCCCGGGTCACGACCCAGGACCGGGTCTGGGGCAGCGAGGTCGACGTCGAGGTCAAGGACTCCGGGGGCCCGCGGCCCTGCCAGCTCGTCGCCGTCGGCAAGGACGGGTCGGAGCAGACGGTCACGAGCTGGATGGTGCCCGAGCGCGAAGGGGCCCCCACCAGCATGACGGGCGGCGCCTCGATGACCGCCCAGGACATCAGCCGGTTCGAGGTGCGCACAGCGGACGGCAAGCACCTGGTGACGGTCAAGTCGCCCTGAGCGGACGCTACTTGAGCAGGCGGGACATCCGGCGGTCGGCCAGCGGCCTGCCGCCCGTCTGACAGGTCGGGCAGTACTGCAGCGAGGAATCGCTGAAGGACACCTCGCGGATGGTGTCGCCGCACACCGGACAGGGCTCGCCCGTCCTGCCGTGCACCCGCAGCCCGCTCTTCTTCTCCCTCTTGAGACGGCCCGCGGCCAGCCCGCGGGAGCGCTCCACCGCCTCGGTGAGCGTGCCACGCAGCGCCTCGTACAGGCGGCCGGTCTCCTCGGGCGTCAGCGAGGAGGCGAGCTTGAAGGGGGACATCCTGGCGGCGTGCAGGATCTCGTCGCTGTACGCGTTCCCCACGCCCGCGATCAGGCTCTGGTCCCGGAGGGCTCCCTTGAGGCGGCGCCGCTCCCCCTCGATCAGCCCCGCGAACCGTGCCTCGTCGAAGTCGGCCGCGAGTGGGTCGGGGCCCAGGCGCGCCACGCCCGGGATCTCCTGCGGGTCCCGGACCACGTGGACCGCGAGTCTCTTCTGGGTGCCCGCCTCGGTGAGGTCGAAGCCCTCCCCGTTCTCCAGGGCGACACGCAGCGCCAGTGGGCCCTTGCCCGGTCTGGGCGGGCCGTCGGGCAACGGGTCCCGCCACTGCAGCCAGCCCGCGCGGGCCAGGTGCGTCACGAAGTGCAGTCCGTCGGCCTCGATGTCGAGGAACTTGCCCCGCCGGCGCACGGCGGTGACCTCACGACCCTCGAAGGCGGTGACGGGCGGGTCGTAGGTCTTCAGGACACTGATGGCGACGGGCAGGACGCGCACGACCTCGCGGCCGACGAGATGGTCGGCCAGGAAGTCCTTGAGCGCCTCGACCTCTGGCAGTTCCGGCATGCGTCCAGAGTGCCACCCGGCACCGACACCACCACCCGGACCACCGGCCGCACACCGCACAGGACGGCACCGAGCCGGACCGCCCCGCCCCGCCCCGCCCCGTAGACCAGTCTCGTCCCGTCCCGTAGATCACTCCCGCCCCGGGACCAGGAACTCGCACCACACGCACTTGCCGCCGCCCCGGGCCTCCACGCCCCAGACGTCGGCGAGCCGGTCGACGAGCAGCAGACCCCGGCCGGAGACACCGGACACGCCCGCCTCCCGGCGGCGCGGCAGCGCGCTGGAGGAGTCCTCGACCTCCACGCGGAGCCTGCGGTCGGGTCCGCTGAGGACCCTCAGGGTGACGATCGCGGGGCCCTCGGTGTGCATGAGGGCGTTGGTGATCAGTTCGTCGGCGACGAGTTCGATCTCGTCGGCGCGTTCGGCGGCGCCCCAGGCGCGGACCGCCGCCCGGATCATGCGGCGCGCCTCGGTCAGGGCCTCGGAGTCGCCGGGCGCGACGTGCTGCTGGAGCCGGCCACCGGACTGCCGGGGGCCGGGACCGCGGCGGCGCAGGAGCAGCAGGGCCACGTCGTCCTCGCCGCCGCGTTCCTCGGCCACGTCGATGAGCCGGTCGGCGAGATCGTGCACGTCCTCGGGTCCCGACCGGATCAGCTCCATCAGGGTGTGCATCCCGTCGTCGAGGTCGACGCCGGGCTGCTCCACGAGGCCGTCGGTGCACAGCATCAGGGTCTGACCCGGATCGAGTTCGACCGTCTCGACCGGGTATTCGAGGCGTCCGAACAGGGCGGACAGACCGAGCGGCAGGCCTCCTTCGAGGGACAGCCGGCGGCAGGTCCCGTCGGTCCGCCGGACCAGCGGGTCGATGTGGCCGGCCCGCACCAGCTGGACGACTCCGGTCGACAGGTCGGCCTCCGCGTACAGGCAGGTCGCGAAGCGTTCGGTGTCGAGTTCGTGCAGGAAGACGGAGGCGCGGGCCATCACGGTGGCGGGGGTGTGTCCCTCGGCGGCGTAGGCGCGCAGCACGATGCGCAACTGGCCCATGACGGCCGCCGCGTGCGTGTCGTGGCCCTGGACGTCGCCGATGACGGCGCCGACCCGGCCGCCCGGCAGCGGGATCAGGTCGTACCAGTCGCCGCCGACGTCCCGGCCGAGGGAGGCGGAGCGGTAGCGGACGGCCGTGTCGGCGCCGGGCACGCTGGGGATGCAGCGCGGCAGCATGGCCTGCTGGAGTCCCTGGGCGAGGTCCTTCTCCTGCTCGTAGAACATGGCCCGCTGCAGGCTCTGGGCGATGCTGCTGCCGAGGGCGACGAGGACGTTGCGCTCCTCGGCGGAGAAGCCGTACCGGTCGTTGTAGAGGAGACCGAGGGAGCCGATGGGGCGGGCCTGCGCGATCAGCGGCAGGTAGGCGGCCGAGGTGATCTCCAGGTCGGTGATGTGCGGCCACAGCAGCGGGTACGACTCGGCGAAGTCCTCGGGTGACTCGATGAAACGCGGAGCGAGGGTGCGCACGACCTCGCTCATCGGGTACTGCTCGTCGATCCGGGTGATCAGGGTGCCGGGTACGAAACTGCCCGCGGGGCCCTCGGCGACGAGCCGGATGCGGCCTGCCTCGACCAGCCCCATCACCATGCTCGTCGCCCCCAGATGGGTGAGGCCGTGCGTGTCCTTGAGGATGTCGATGACGTCCTGGACGGTACGGGCGTGGGCCAGCGCCGCGGTGGTGATCTGCACGACGTTGGTCTGCTGGCGGCGGGCCTCGTCCTGGGCGGCGAGTTCGTGGCGCGCCGCGCCCTCGCTGAGTTCCTGCGTGGCGTCGCGCACGATGCCGATGATCCGGCGCGGCCTGCCGGTCCCGTCGCGCCGGATGCAGCCCTGGGTGTGTGTCCAGCGCAGGGAGCCGTCACGGCGGCGGACGCGGAAGTAGGCGCCGTAGTTCTCGCTGCCGTCCTTGATGGCCTGGGACACCACGGTGTCGAGGCGTATGCCCTCCGCCGGGGGTATCCGGGCCGACAGGCCCTCGGGGGACCCGTCGAACTCGCCGGGGCGCAGGTCGAAGATCTCGTGGGCCTGGGCGTCCATGTGGAACAGGCCGTTGTCCAGGTCCCAGTCGAAGCTGCCCATGCGGTTGAGCGCCAGGATCGGATCCGGGTGGGCGGGCCAGTCGTCCGGGAGAGGCAGGGCGCTAGCTCCCCGATCAACCATGGGGCCACCTTGTCAGGATTTGCCGGATTATTCGACTTCTGGAGAGCCCGCTTCCGGGCCCTCCGCGGAGAGGGACCGGGGTCCGCCGTCCTGGCGGCTTCCCGTCCGCTCAGCTGTCGAAGACGTCGGTCGGGGCGTCGAACACGGTGCCCCCGCCGGGTGACTCGCCGGGCATCGGACCACCGCCGTCGGGCAGGCCGGGGAGGTCCGGGAGGGTGTCGGGGCCGGTCTCCCCGTCCGATTCGCCGGGCCCGGGGACGGTGCCCTCGTCCGGCGGGACCGCGGGGGACTCGCCCGCGGTCGGGGGCGGCGACGCGGTGACGGTGGCCGTGGGGCAGTCCGGGGGCGCGGCCACCGGAGTCTGCGCGGGCGGGACCTCGTCCGGGGCGCTCCCGGTCGGGCCGGGCGGGACGGTCACGGTCGGCGTCACGCAGTCGGCCTCGGGGTCCCCGGGCGAGCGGCCCGCCCCGCTCGGCGGGTCGCCGGGGTCCGAGGGGCCGGAGGCGGACGGCGGGACCCGCGGACCGGTCGGCGCGTCACCGGACGGCCCGATGGCGGGCGCGCCGGCCTCGGGCGGCCGGACGACGACGTCGCGGTGCCCGTCGTCGCCGAGCCGCCGCTCGATCCAGGTGCTGCCGTCGAGGTCGATGATCGTGACGCTGCCGAGTGCCGCGGGCGCGGGCGTCACCTCGATGACCTCGCCGGGCCGGAAGGAGGACCAGGACTGTCCCCGGGTGGCCGCGGCCCCGCGGGGGACGACCGGCGGGTTCAGCGGGGTGCCGCCGGCGCAGCGGAGCCGGGGCGCGCCCCGGTCGTCGACGAGGACGGCGGTGCCCGTCTGCAGCACGGACTGGAATCCGGTCACCCGGCCGTCCCGGTAGCCGTGGTCGGTGACCCGGGTGTCGGCGCGCAGGACGACCGACGTCAGCCCGCGCACGAACTCCGGGACGGCGGTCCGTGCGATACCCGCGGCCCGTGCGAAGGCCTGTGTCCTGCGGGGGTCGGCGGCCAGCAGTCCGGCCTGCCGGCCGGTGTCGCAACTGCCGGCCGACCGGGTGCCGCCGTACAGACCCGGTGTACCGCCCGGGAAACGCGCCGGGTGCGCCGTGGTCGTGGTGTCACCGGATGCCGGGGAGTTCCCCGCCGTCGATTGGGGCGTTCGGGTGACGCGCGGCGGGGAGACGGCGGTGGCGGTGACCGTCGACTCCGTGAAGGGGTCGGGCCCCCGGGCGGCGAGCGGCTGGAGGAGGATCTCGCCGTCGGAGGCGTCGGACGCCGTGTTCTCGTCGTTCCCGTCGCCGTTGCCGCCGCACCCGGCGACGAGGAGGGCCGCCGAGACCGCGCAGGCCGTGACGAAGGTTCGGGTGGGTATGCGCACCGCGTTCTCCCATTCATCCCGGACAGGTCGATGACCATTGTCTGCGTCGCCCGCTCGGCTCACGCAAGCGCAGACGATCACCCAGCGTCACAATGGAGGGGAGAGGAGCGACTCGCCGTGGAGTGGTTCACCGTCCCCGACTACTGGCTGAGCCGGCTGGTCTTCCAGCGGGCGCTGGCCGTGGTGTATCTCGTCGCGTTCCTCGGCGCGGCGCGGCAGTTCCGCGCGCTGATCGGGGAGCGCGGGATGCTGCCCGTGCCCCGCTACGTGGCGCGGGTGCCGTTCCGCCACTCCCCGAGCGTGTTCCACCTGTACTACTCGGACCGCTTCTTCGCGGTCTGGTCCTGGTCGGGCTGCGCGGTGTCCGCGGCCTTGGTCGCGGGTCTCGACCGGCACCTCCCGCTCTGGGGCGGCATGGTGCTGTGGCTCGTCCCGTGGGTGCTGTACCTGTCGATCGTCAACGTCGGCCAGACCTGGTACGCGTTCGGCTGGGAGTCGCTGCTCCTGGAGGTCGGCTTCCTCGCCGTCTTCCTCGGCAACGACGAGGTCGCTCCCCCGGTCGTGGTCCTCTTCCTGCTGCGCTGGGTGCTGTTCCGGGTGGAGTTCGGCGCCGGTCTGATCAAGATGCGCGGCGACGCCTGCTGGCGGAAGCTGACGTGCCTGGACTACCACCACGAGACCCAGCCGATGCCTGGACCGCTGAGCTGGTTCTTCCACCACCTCCCCAAGCCCGTGCACCGGGTGGAGGTGGCCGCGAACCATGTCACCCAGCTCGTCGTCCCCGTACTGCTGTTCACCCCGCAGCCGGTCGCGACGGCCGCCGCGTCACTGATGGTGCTGACCCAGCTCTGGCTGGTGCTGTCGGGCAACTTCTCCTGGCTGAACTGGATCACGATCGTGCTGGCCCTGAGCGCCGTCGAGTTCCCGGCCGCTCCCCCACGGATGCCGGGGCCGCCCCTCTGGTACGAGATCGTGGTCCTCTCCGTCGCCGCCGGCCTGCTGGTCCTCGGCTACCGCCCCGCCCGCAACATGGTCTCCCGGCGCCAGGTCATGAACCGCTCCTTCGACCCGTTGCGCCTGGTCAACACCTACGGCGCGTTCGGCAGCGTCAGCCGGGTGCGCCACGAGGTGGTCGTCGAGGGCACCTCGGACGACGTGCCGCGCGCGGACTCGGACTGGCGGGAGTACGAGTTCAGGGGCAAGCCCGGCGATCCGGGCCACTGGCCGCGCCAGTTCGCGCCGTACCATCTGCGGCTGGACTGGATGATGTGGTTCGCGGCGCTCTCCCCCGCCTACGCCGGTCCCTGGTTCACCGGTCTGGTCGAACGGCTGCTGGAGAACGACCCCGACACCTTGCGGCTGCTGCGCCGTTCCCCGTTCCCGGCGGGCGCGCCGCCCCGCTACGTCCGGGCCCGCCTGTACCGGTACCGCTACACGACCTGGCGCGAGCTGCGGGAGACGGGCGCGTGCTGGCACCGGACCCATGTGCGGGAGTTCCTGCCGCCGACGCGGCTGGAGCGGGGCGGTCAGAGCCGGTAGACGCGCAGGGCCGTACCCCCGAACACGTCGGCACGCTCCCCTTCGTCGAGCACATCGGTCAACTCGGCGCTCACCGCGACCACTTGGGCGTACGAGGCGGCCAGCGTGCACACCGGCCAGTCCGAGCCGAACATCAGACGGCCGGGGCCGAAGGCCGCCAGGGCGGTCTCGGCGTACGGGCGCAGGTCGTCGACCGTCCACCGCGCGAGGTCGGCCTCGGTGACCAGGCCGGAGAGCTTGCCGACCGTGTTGGGCAGCGCGGCCAGCGCCCGCACCTGACCCGCCCATGGTTCCAGGCCGCCGTCGGCGATCGGCGGCTTCCCCAAGTGGTCGAGGACGAAGGTGAGTCCGGGGTGGTCCAGAGCGGCGCGGACACAGCCGGGCAGTTGGTGGGGCAGCACGACCAGGTCGTAGACCAGGCCGGCCTCGGCCACGGCCGCCAGCCCGCGCCGCACGTCCGGCCGCAGCAGCCAGTCGGGTTCCGGCTCGCCCTGCACCTGGTGACGGATGCCCTTGAGGTACCGGCCGCCCGGCAGTTCCCGCAGCCGGGCCAGCTCGTCGGCGACGTCCGGCCGGGTCAGGTCGGTCCAGCCGACCACTCCGCCGATCAGCTCGTTCTCCCGGGCGAGGCCGAGGAATTCGGGGGTCTCCTCGGCCACGGTGACGGTCTGGACCAGGACCGTCCGTCCGATCCCGGCGGCGGCCGCCTCGGGCCGGAGGTCGCCGACCGTGAAGTTCCTGCGCAGCGGCCGGAGTCCGGGGCCGGTGATCCAGTCCTGGTCCCGGACGGAGAGGTCCCACACGTGGTGGTGCGCGTCCACCCTCACGGCAGCTCCCACACGACCGGCAGCCCCGCCGCGGCGCCCTCGTCGGAGTAGTCGTGCACGACGTCGAGGAGTTCGGCCATCCGCGCCTGCCAGGCGATGTTGACCGGCAGTCCCTCCAGTTCGGCGAGCAGCCGGCCGTAGTCCTCGCACTCCAGGACGTGGAACAGGTCGGTGCCGCTGCGCCAGATCGTCCAGGAGGTGGCTCCGGCCGCCCGGATGGCCGCGGTGAGTTCCGCGGGGACCTTCCGGTGGGCGGCCTCGTAGGCGTCGACGCGGTCGGCGCGCACCTTGGTGTGCAGGGCGATTCTCATGACGGGTCCTGTACGGGTACGGGGGCTTCCTCGGGCAGCAGTCCCGTCTCCCGCAGTTCCCGCCAGAACGCGGCGGGCACCGGTGTGGCGAACTGCTGCACACAGTCGAGGACTTCGTGTGCCGAGCGGGCGCCGACGAGTACGCTCACGACGGCCGGGTGGGCGGCGGGGAAGGCGAGCGCGGCGGCGCGCAGGGTGGTGCCGTGCCGTTGTGCGACGTCCTTGAGCCGCAGGGCCCGCTCCAGGGTCTCCCCCGGCACGGCCGCGTAGTCGTACGTCGCTCCCGGCCGCGGGTCGGCCAGCAGGCCCGAGTTGAAGGCGCCCCCGATGACGACCGAGGTACCGCGTTCCAGGGCCGCGGGCAGCAGTTCGGTCAGCGCCCGGTGGTCGAGCAGGGTGTAGCGTCCGGCGCAGAGTACGACGTCGACGTCCGTCTCGCGGACGAAGCGGGTGAGCATCCCGGCCTGGTTCATGCCCGCGCCGATCGCGCCCACCACGCCTTCCGAACGGAGCTTCTCCAGCGCCGGGTAGCCCTCGTGGAAGGCCTGTTCGGCGTGGTCGTCGGGGTCGTGGAGGTAGACGACGTCCACGCGGTCGAGGCCGAGCCGTTCGAGGCCGGTCTCCAGGGCGCGTCGTACTCCGTCGGCGCTGAAGTCCCAGACCCGGCGGTGCGTGGCGGGCACCGCGAAGCCGTTCGCCAGGTCGTCTCCGCCCGTGCCGGTGGGCTCCAGGAGGCGGCCCACCTTGGTGGAGAGGGTGTACGCGTGACGCGGCCGCTCGCGCAGGGCCGCCCCGAGTCGCCGTTCGGAGAGGCCGAGGCCGTAGTGCGCCGCGGTGTCGAAGGAGCGGATGCCGCCGTCCCAGGCCGCGTCCACGGCCTCGTGCGCCTGCTCGTCGCTCACCGGCGTGAACAGGTTGCCGATGCCCGCGGCGCCGAAGGACAGGGCGCTGACCTCGACGCCGCTTCTCCCGAGGGTTCTCATCGGCCCTCCGGTCGCAGCCGCAGGCCCTGCATGCCGCCGTCGACGGCGAGCGCGGTGCCGGTGGTGGCGCCGGACAGCGGGCTGGCCAAGTAGGCGATGGCGCCCGCGACCTCGGCGGCCGAGACGAGACGTCCGGAGGGCTGGCGGGCCTCCAGGGCGGCGCGCTCGGCGGCCGGGTCGTCGGCGGCGTCGAGGAGCCGGCCGACCCACGGCGTGTCGGCCGTACCGGGGTTCACGCAGTTCACCCGGATGCCCTCGCGGACGTGGTCGGCGGCCATCGCGAGGGTGAGGGAGAGGACGGCACCCTTCGACGCGGAGTACACGGCACGCTGCGGCAGTCCGGCGGTGGCGGCGATGGAGCAGGTGTTCACGATCGCCGCGTGCGCCGACTTCCGCAGATGCGGCAGGGCCGCGCGGGCCGTCCGCACCATGCCGAGGACGTTGACGTCCAGGACCCGGTGCCACTCGGCGTCCTCGTTGTCCTCGACGGTGCCCTGCGCGCCGATCCCCGCGTTGTTGACCAGGACGTCGAGTCCCCCGAGGTCGGCGACCGCCGCGGCCACCGCCGCCCGGACGGACACGTCGTCGGTGACGTCGGCGCGGTGGCCGAGCAGCGGCTTCTCGACCCCCGAGAGGTCGAGGTCGAGGACGGCGACCTGGGCGCCGCGGGCCGCGAGCAGCTCGGCGGTGGCGCGGCCGATGCCGGACGCGCCTCCGGTCACCAGCGCCTTGAGACCTTCGAAGTCCGCGGTCACGCCGCTTCCCCCTTCTGAGTGTCGGATTCCTGCCGTGCGAGGTCGGCGGCCCAGAAGGTGCCGCCGGGGTAGGTGAACTCCGCGATGGACTCCGGACGCATGGTGGCGGAGAAGCCCGGCGCGGTGGGTGCCGTGTAGTGACCCTGCCGGATCACCACCGGGTCGAGGAAGTGGTCGTGCAGATGGTCGACGTATTCGATGACCCGGTCGTCGGTGGTGCCGGAGAGCGCGACGAAGTCGAACATCGAGAGGTGCTGGACGAGTTCGCACAGTCCCACACCACCGGCGTGCGGGCAGACGGGCACCCCGAACTTGGCCGCGAGCAGCAGGATGGCGAGGTTCTCGTTGACGCCGGCGACCCGGGCCGCGTCGATCTGCAGGATGTCGATGGCGCCGGCCTGGAGGAGCTGCTTGAAGACGATGCGGTTGTGGACGTGTTCGCCGGTGGCGACCTTGACGGGGGCGACCGCCTTGCGGACGGCGGCGTGCCCGAGGACGTCGTCGGGACTGGTGGGCTCCTCGATCCAGTACGGGTCGAACTCGGCGAGGGCCCTGGTCCAGTCGATGGCCTCGTCCACGTTCCAGCGCTGGTTGGCGTCGATCGCGATGCGGATGCCGGGGCCGACGACAGAGCGGGCGACCCGGCAGCGCCGTACGTCGTCCGTCAGGTCGGCACCGACCTTCAGCTTGATCTGGGTGAAGCCGTCGGTGACCGCCTCGGCGGCCAGCCGGGTGAGCTTCTCGTCGCTGTAGCCGAGCCAGCCGGGCGAGGTGGTGTAGGCGGGGAACCCGTTCTCCCGGAGGGCCGTGGCGCGCTCGGCGGCTCCCTGTCTGCCGCGCCGCAGCAGCTCCAGCGCCTCGTCCGGGGTGAGGGCGTCGGTGAGGTAGCGGAAGTCGACCTGGCGTACCAGCCACTCCGGTTCGGCGTCGGCGAGCAGTTGCCACAGCGGCTTGCCGGCGCGCTTGGCGGCCAGGTCCCACACGGCGTTGACGACGGCCCCGATCGCCATGTGCATCACGCCCTTCTCGGGCCCCAGCCAGCGCAGTTGGCTGTCACCGATCAAGTCCCGGGCGAGGGAGCCCGGATCGGCGCACAGCTCCTCGACGGACCGTCCCACCACATGTCCGCGCAGCGCCTCGATCGCCGCGACCTGGACGTCGTTGCCCCGTCCGATGGTGAAGGTGAATCCGTGCCCCTCGGGACAGTCGGCCGTGTCGCCGCGCAGCACGACGTAGGCAGCCGAGTAGTCGGGGTCCGGGTTCATCGCGTCCGAGCCGTCGAGCTCGCGCGAGGTGGGGAAACGGACGTCGTAGGTGTCGACCGCGGTGATGCGAGCGGCAGTTGGGGACACGGGAGGCCTTTCGGTCCGGGACAGGGGGTACGGAGGGGTCCGTACGAGAGCGAAGGGGCGGTCAGTCCTGGGCACGTCCGGTGGTCACACGGGCGATCATCAGGGCGACCAGGATGATTCCGCCGTAGATCGCCTGGATCCAGAAGGACGGCACCTGCGCGAGGGTGAGCAGGTTCTGGACGACGCCCAGCAGCAGGACGCCGGTGAGGGCGCCGAACATGGTGCCCCTGCCGCCGTCGAGGCTGATGCCGCCGATGACCGCGGCCGCCATCACCGTGAAGATCATGTTGTTGCCCTGGTTGGCGCTGATCGCGCCGACGTAACCGGTCTGCATGATCCCGCCGACCGAGGCGAGGACGCCCGCGACGACCGACACCCCGAGCAGTACCCGGTCGACACGGATGCCGGCCGCGCGGGCGGCGTCCGTGTTGCCGCCGATCGCGTACAGGGCGCGGCCGATCCGGTGGTACTTGAGGATCAGCCCGGCGACGCCGAAGGCGACGGCGGCCAGCCACACGGAGAGCGGAACGCGCAGGAAGGTGGAGGTGGCCAGGGAGAAGAACGCGTCGGGCATGCCGAACAGCGTCTTGCCCTTGGTCGCGCCGACCAGCAGGCCGCGCAGGACGATCAGCATCGCGAGGGTGACGATGAAGGCGTTGAGCTTCAGCTTCACCACGAGGACGCCGTTGAAGGCCCCGATGACGCCGCCCACCACGAGGACCCCCAGGAGGGCGATCCCGGCCGGCCATTCCGTGCCCCAGCCGGACTGGGCGGCGGGCAGGACCAGCAGCGCGCCGACGGCGGGCGCGATTCCGACGACCGACTCCAGCGACAGGTCGATCTTGCCGGTGATCAGGATGAGCGACTCGGCGAGGACGACCATCGCGAGGGCCGCGGAGGCACCGAGGATGGAGATGAGGTTCCGCTCGGTGAGGAAGGAGTCGTTGACGATCGCGCCCAGCACCATGAGCAGCAACAGGGCGGGAACGAGCGCGAGTTCGCGTGCGCGTCGGAGCAGTACGGTCTTGGTGGCACGCCCGTCGCCCAGTCGTGCGGCGGCGAACGGCGGGGCCTTCGTCTCAGCCACCGGGGCCTCGCTCTCCTCGGCCGGGGGTCCGGGGTTGACCCCCCGGGGAGATGCCGTAGCCATGGTCCACTCCTTCGATGGAGGCGATCAGCTCGTGGTCGTGCCAGCCGGCCGGGTGCTCGGCGACGACACGGCCGTGGAAGAGGACGAGGACGCGGTCGCAGCGGCGCAGGTCGTCGAGTTCGTCGGAGACCACGAGCACGGCGGTGCCGTCGTCGCGGGCGCTGTCCACACGGGACAGCAGCGACTCCTTGGACTTCACGTCGACGCCCGCGGTGGGGTTGATGAGGATGAGCAGCCGCGGGTCGGAGGCGAGGGCGCGGGCCATCACGACCTTCTGCGCGTTGCCGCCGGACAGGTCGGAGACGGGCTGGTCGGGCCCTTCGGCGTGGATGTCGAGGCGGTCGATCAGTTCGTCGGCGAACTCGCGTCTGCGGTCGGTGGCGATGAAGCCGTAACGGCCGAGCCGGTTCAGGACGCTCATGGTGGCGTTGTCGCCGATGGTCATGCCGGAGACGAGTCCCTGCTCGTGCCGGTCGCGCGGCACGCAGCCGACGCCTGCCCTGAGCGCGGCCTGCACGTCGCCGAACGGGAGTCGCTCCCCGTCGAGTCGGGCCGTCCCGCCCGTCGGCCGGTACAGGCCGGCGAGCGACTCGGCCAGCTCGATCTTGCCGCTCGCGCTGGACCCGGCGAGCCCGACGACCTCGCCCCGGCGGACGGTGAGGTCGATGGCGTCGTACGCGTCCGAGGTGAGCCCCTCGGTGCGCAGTACGACGGGCGCGTCGTCGGGCGCGGTGTCCCGGACGGCCGCCCGTTCGGCGATCGCCTCGCCGGCCATGGCCTCCACCAGCGCCGGACGCGGAAGTTCGGCGACCGGCGCGGTGGTGATCCAGCGGGCGTCGCGCAGCACGGTGACCGTCTGGCACACCTCGTACACCTCCTGGAGGTGGTGCGAGATGAACAGGAAGGTGACGCCGGACTCCTGGAGCGCGCGCATCCGGGTGAAGAGCCGTTCGATCTCCCGGTTGTCGAGCTGGGCCGTGGGTTCGTCGAGGACGATGAACCGGGCGCCGAAGCTCAACGCCCGTGCGATCTCGACCATTTGACGGTCCTCGACCTTGAGGTCGGCGGTGCGGGCCTCCGGATCGACCCGTACGTCCCAGGTGGCCAGGACGTCGGCCGCCTCGGACCGCAGTCTGCGCCAGCTGATCAGTCCGCCGCGTCCGGTCGGCTGCCGGTTGATGAAGAGGTTCTCCGCGACCGTCAACTCCGGTACGACGGTGGGTTTCTGGTAGACGCAGGCCACCTTGCGGCGCCAGGCGTCGCGGTCGGTGAGCGGGGGCGCGGGTTCGCCGTCGAAGCTGACCGTGCCCTCGTCGGGGGCCTGCAGACCGGTGAGGATCGTGACGAGGGTGGACTTGCCCGCGCCGTTGCGCCCTACGAGGGCATGGGACTCGCCCGGCAGGACGGTGAGCCGGCCGTCTTGGAGGGCGACGGTGGGGCCGTACCGCTTGGCGACCCCGCGCGCCTCCACCAGTGGTGTACTCATTTGACCGTGTTGCCCCAGAGCTCGGGGTCGTCGACGTTGTCCTTGGTGACCAGCGGCGCGGGCAGCTGGTCCTCCAGGATGCCGCCGGGCAGCTCGACGATCTTGGAGTCGTGGTCGGTCGGTCCGGTCTTGAACGTCTTGCCCTGCATGGCCGCCTTGATGTAGTACATGCCGTACTTGGCGTAGGCGTCGGCGGGCTGGGAGACGGTGGCGTCGATCTCGCCCTTGCGGATGGCGTCGAACTCCTGCGGGATGCCGTCGTTCGAGACGATCGCGATGTGGCCGGCCTGACCCGCCTTCTTCAGCATCCCCTTCGACTTCAGGGTCTGCAGTGTGGGCGCGAGGTAGACACCGCCCGCCTGCATGTAGATGCCCTTGATGTCGGGGTTGGCGTTCAGCAGCGTGTCCAGCTTGGAGGCCGCGGTGTCGGACTCCCACTTGGCGGGGATCTCCAGGACCTTGAGCTTCGGGTAGTTCTTCTTCACGCAGGAGCGGAACGCCTCGGAGCGGTCACGGCCGTTGACCGAGGCCAGGTCGCCCATGATCTGCACGACCTTGCCCGAACCGATCTGCTTGCCCAGGTACTCGCAGGCCTTCTCGCCGTACGCGACGTTGTCGGCGCGGACGACCATGGCGACCTTCCCCTTGTCGGGGGCCACGTCGACGGCGACCACGGGGACGCCCTTGCGGTCGGCCTGGTCGAGACCGGCGACGATCGCGGCGCTGTCCAGCGGGGCCACCACGAGCCCCTTCACGCCCTGGTTGAGCTGGTTGTTGATGTCGGTGATCTGCTGGGACGGATCGCTGTTGGAGTTGACGGTCTTGAGGGCGTCGACGCCCTCGGACTTCGCCATCTTGGGTACGTAGTCGTTGTAGGACTGCCAGAACGGCGAGGTCAGCAGGGGCAGGATCACTCCGACCTTGCCACTGCCGTCGCCTCCCCCGCCGCCGGAGGCGACGTCGTCCTTGGTGCTGCCGCACGCCGCGAGCACGAGGGTCGCGCAGGCGACCACAGCCGCCGCACTCACTGCCCGCGACGGGATTCGCCTGTTCCGCACTGTTCTGCCGGCCATCTGACGGCTCCTCATTGAGCGAGATCGAGCAGGACGCGTGGCCGGAGTCCCTCTTCCAGCCGGGACGAATATTTATCAGACCACTTTGGGTCCGCAACACCCTGCGGAGCCAACTTTTCCCGGTTTCCGGCCGTAGTGGTCCGACCACATCGGTGGTTAGACTGCGGCGCACCCGGCAACAGGAGGAAGCGGCGTGGACGAGACCCTGTCCCACGGGACGGAGGGCGCCCCCCAGAAGGGCACCGTGACCCAGCGCGCCATCGAGCGGATCAAGGAGATGATCAAAGAGGGCCGCCTCGAGCCCGGACAGCGGCTGCCGACGGAGCGCGATCTCGCCGCCCAGCTGGGCATGTCCCGCAGCTCGATGCGCGAGGCGATCCGCGCGCTCACGGTCCTCGGGGTCCTGGAGGCCAGGCACGGCTCCGGCATCTACGTCACGCGACTGGAGGCCGGGGACCTCCTGGAGACCTTCGGTGTGGTGGCCGACCTCTCGCGCGGGCCGCGGCTGGTGGAACTGCTGGAGGTGCGCCGGATCCTGGAGTCGACGGCGACGGCACTGGCCGCCGCGCGGATCACCCCCGACCAGCTCGCCGAGGTGGAGAAACACCTCGCGGCGATGAACGCGACCGACGACCCGGAGGAGATCCTCGCCCACGACCTGGCCTTCCACCGGGAGATCGCGGCCGCGGCGGGCAACGAGACCATGGCGGCCATCCTGGAGGGGCTGTCCTCGCGCACCTTCCGCGCCCGGGTCTGGCGCGGCTACCAGGAGGAGGGCGCCTTCGAGCGCACCCGCCGCGAACACGCCGCGATCCACCGCGCGCTGCTGGCCCACGACCCGGAGGCGGCCAGAGCGGCCGCCGCCGCGCACGTGGGCGAGGTGGAACAGTGGCTGCGGACCCAGCTCACGCAGTAGCCGGGTCCGCGGCCCGTACGGTGCTCAGGCCCGCTTCAGCCGCAACGTCACCAGCTCGAAGGGGCGCAGCGACAGGGTGATCCGGTCGCCGTCGTGCTCCGGCGGCGCGGCGTCCGCGAGGGGCCGCTCCAGCAGATCGGTCACCGTGACGGCCTCGGTCGCGAAGCCGGCGGTGAGCGTGGCCCGGGTCCGGCCGCCGCGGGACTCGTGGAAGCGAACGACCACGTCACCGCTGCCGTCGTCGGCGAGCTTGACCGCGGTCACCACGACCGCGTCCTGCTCGACGCCCACCAGCGGCACGACCTCGCGCGCCCCCGTCAGATGCCGCTCGGGCAGGTTGATCCGCCATCCCTCGCGCACCGCGTCCCCGATCGCGGCACCGGGCACCAGTGCGTGCCGGAAGCGGTGGACGCCCTGGTCCGTCTCCGGGTCCGGGAAGCGCGGGGCGCGCAGCAGGGACACCCGCACGGTGGTGGTCGTACCGGAGTCGCTGTCGCGCACGGTCCGGGTCACGTCGTGTCCGTACGTGGAGTCGTTGACGATCGCCACCCCCCAGCCCGGTTCCTCGACGTGCACGAACCGGTGGTTGCACGCCTCGAACTTGGCCGCCTCCCATGAGGTGTTGGTGTGGGTGGGCCGGTGGAAGTGCCCGAACTGGGTCTCGGACGCGTACCGTTCGGCGTGCACGTCGAGCGGGAAGGCGAGCTTCAGGAACTTCTCGGTCTCGTGCCAGTCCACCTCGGTGTCGATGCCGAGCCGCCGCTCCCCGGGCGCCAGCGACAGCACCTGGGTGACCCGCGACGCGCCGAAGGACCGGACGACCCGGACCGAGACGCCGTCGTCGCCCGGTCCGACCTCGTCGGCGTCGACCAGGTCGGTGACCGTGTTGCGGTAGAACTCGTCGACGTCCCAGGCGTCCCACATGTTCGGGAAGTCGGGGTGGATCTGGAGCAGGTTCGCGGCCCGGTCCGGTGCGACCGTCTCGCGGCCGGCCTCGATGTCGTACGCCGAGACGACCAGTCCCCCGGCGTCGATCTCCACCCGCAGCAGACCGTTGTCGAGGACGTGTCCGCCGTCCGCCCGCGGGGTGAGCGAGACCTCGCCGGGGTCGGCTGCCGGGCGGGCCGCGCCCGCCGGGACCCCGTCGCGGGTGTGCGGGGCGGAGTTGAACACGAGCCGGGTGGTCCCTTCACCGGCCAGCGCGCGCTGTGCCGCGCCGATGATGCCGTCGAGTTCCGCGGCGACCCGCTCGTAGGTCCGCCGGGCCTCCCGGTGCACCCAGGCGATGGACGAGCCGGGCAGGATGTCGTGGAACTGGTGGAGCAGCACCGTCTTCCAGACGCGGTCCAGCTCCTCGTACGGGTAGCGGAACCCGGTCCGCACCGCCGCGGTCGCCGCCCACAGTTCGGCCTCGCGCAGCAGGTGCTCGCTGCGTCGGTTGCCCTGCTTGGTCCTCGCCTGGCTGGTGAGGGTCGCGCGGTGCAGTTCGAGGTACAGCTCGCCGACCCAGACGGGCGCTTCGGGGTGTTCGGCCTCGGCCTTCGCGAAGAACTCCGCGGGGGTCTCCCACACCACGGTGGCGGAGCCTTCGAGGTTCTTGAGCCGGGCCGCCTTGGCGACCATCTCGCGGGTGGTGCCGCCGCCCCCGTCGCCCCAGCCGGTGGGCGCGAGGGAGTGCCGGGCGACGCCCTTGTCCTTGAAGTTCCTGGCCGCGTGGGCGATCTCGCTGCCCCGCATGGAGCAGTTGTAGGTGTCGACGGGCGGGAAGTGGGTGAAGATGCGGGTGCCGTCGATGCCCTCCCAACGGAAGGTGTGGTGCGGGAACTTGTTGGTCTGTGACCAGGAGATCTTCTGCGTGAGCAGCCACTTGGAGCCCGCGGCCTTGATGATCTGCGGGAGTCCGGCGGCGAAGCCGAAGGTGTCGGGCAGCCAGGCCTCGTCGTTCTCGATGCCGAACTCGTCGAGGAAGAACCTCTTGCCGTGCACGAACTGACGGGCCATCGCCTCCGAACCGGGCATGTTGGTGTCCGACTCGACCCACATGCCTCCGGCCGGGACGAACCGGCCGTCCGCGACGGCCTTCTTCACCCGCGCCCACACCTCGGGGCGGTGCTCCTTCACCCAGGCCCACTGCTGGGCCTGGGACATGGCGAAGACGAAGTCGGGTTCGTCCTCGATGAGCGCGGTCATGTTGGAGGTCGTGCGCGCCACCTTGCGGACCGTCTCGCGCAGCGGCCACAGCCAGGCCGAGTCGATGTGCGCGTGCCCGACGGCGCTGATCCGGTGCGCGGAGGGCACGGCGGGTTCCGCGAGCACGCCCGCCAGCCGGGAGCGGGCCGCGGCGGCGGTGCCGCCCACGTCCTGGAGGTCGACGGCGTCCAGCGCCCGTTCCACCGCGCGCAGGATGTCCCAGCGCCGCGCGGACTCCACCGGCAGCTCGGCCATCAGTTCGCCGAGCACCTCCAGGTCGAGCACCAGCTCCCACACCGTCTCGTCGAGGACCGCGAGGTCCATCCGGGTGAGCGTGTACTGCGGCTCGCCGCCCGCCGTGTCCTTGTCGCCGAGGTGGGTGGGCCGGAAGGGGTGGTAGTCGAGGATCACCGGGTTGGAGGCGGCCTCGATGTGCAGCCGGACCTCCTCACCGCCCTCGGCCGGCGCGGCGACGCGCACCCACTGGTTACGCGGGTTGAGGCCCTTCACCGGGGTGCCGTCGGGACGGTAGACGAGCCCCTCGCACTGGAATCCGGGCATGTTCTCGTCGAATCCGAGGTCGAGGACGGCCTCGACGGTCCGGCCGGCCCAGGCCTCGGGGACGGTCCCGGTGACCCGGAACCAGCTGGTGCCCCACGGAGCGCCCCAGCGCGCGCCCACCTCGATCGTCTCCGGCACGGCCGCGAGCCCCTCGGCGACCGGGACCGGCTCGCCCGGCGCGTGCCACACCGCCACTTCCAGCGGTACGGACTCGGGGTACACGGCGGGTCGGATGCGCTCGTCGAGGACTCGCTTGAGGCGGGCTTCGACCAGGGTGCGGTCGTCATGCATGGGAGAGCTCCGTGGGGTGAGGGGTGCGGGTCACCAGGTGTGGGTGGTCGTGGCCGGGGTCGAGACGGTGAACAGCTCCCCCACCGCGCGCAGTTCGAATCCTGCGGCGGCCTCGCCCTGCTCGGCGGTGAGACCGCCCGCGTAGAACGCGGTCTGGCAGGTGCCGCCGAGGAAGCGACGGGTGCCGTCGGGCAGCGTCCGGTGGAGCTCGTAGTGGCGTACGTCGCCGGTGGCGCCCTGCCAGGCGAAGCGCAGGTTGCCGCCGTCTGCGTCGGTGACGCGCAGGTCGGTGGGGGCGTCGGGGGTCACCGTGGTGTCCCGCACCGCGAGCCCGCCCAGCCGCCAGCTCACGGGACCGGTGCTCGCGGCCAGCCGGACGCCGAGCGCGTGCACGGTGCCCGACAGTCCGGTCAGCCGCACGGTGGACGTCTGCCAGCCGTCGCCCCCGGTGGTGGGTACGGAGATGTAGGTGTACGGGGGTGCTCCGCCCGCGGCGCCCGGCTCCGCGGTGGCGACGGCCAGCTCCAGAGAGGTGCTGCCCGCGTCCGTGCGGTGGGTCAGCTCGACCACGGTGTCCGCGCCGAGCGGCAGCCGGGTCGCGTACAGGTCCAGCGTCGTCGGCGCGTCGAGGGCGCCGGTGACCAGGAGGCTGCTGCCGCCCCGCCAGGCGTCGGCGAAGTCGAAGGCGACGGTGGGGCGGTGGCCGGCGGTGCGCACCACCCAGCGGCGGGAGGGCAGCCGGTCCTGGAGACCCAGGTGGTTCCACGCGGTGTCCGACGTCACCTCCCCCTCCTCGTACCACCTGAGGCCGTGGCCGGTGTTGAAGGCGCTCGCGAACGGCAGCGAGCCGACGGTGGAGCGGTCGGCGACGGAGAGTGCCGGGGCACGCCAGCCGGCGCTCGTGGCCGGCTGGGAGGGGTCGAGGGAGGAGCCGGTCCAGAACAGGTCGTCGGCGTGGTGGAAGTCGCCGGGGGTGCGGCCCGCGGGCAGGTGGTTGCGGGTCCACTCGGGCCGGTAGAAGCCGACCGAGGTCACGTGCGCCTTGTCGGCGGGCACGATGGCGTCCCAGTTGACGGACGCGTTGGTGCCGTTGGCCTCGACGTCGACGCCCGCCCACAACTCGTACGGACTGCGGCCGAGTTGCCGGGCGGTCGTGGCGGAGGAGGCCAGACTGCTCGACGACCAGCGGAAGTCGACGAAGAGGGAGTCGGCGGCCTGGAAGAACGTCTTGTTCTGGTTGTTGAGGGCTCCCTGCCAGCCGACGGAGCCGGTCACGGTCATCGCGTCGTACCAGGTGACGCGCTGTCCCTCGGCGGCGCCGAGCGCCTTGAGCTCCTCCAGGAAGCCGAGCACGGCGGTGGCGAGCGCGGTGTCGCCGCCGCTGGTCTCGGCGTTGACGAACCAGCCGTCGAAGCCGTGGGCGGCCGCCACCGCGACCAGTTGGGCCGCGAGCGGATAGTGCCCGGTGGCGTCCTTCTGCACCAGGTCGCGGGTCCACTGGATACGGCCGCCGTAGGCGACGGGTGGCAGGAAGACGTTGCCGAGGACGGGCACGCCGTGCCGGTGGGCCGCGTCCACGATCGGGGCGTTCGGCGCGAGGATCAGTCCCTCGCCGGACGAGCCTCCCCAGAAGACCAGTTCGTCGAGGTAGGCCCAGTGGGTGAGGGCGTAGTAGTCGGCGTCGGCCGCGCCCTGGGCGGGGTTGCCCGACGTCGGGCCGAAGGAGACGAGGGACTGGACACGGGCCTGGCCGGCGCGGGCGGTGGTGTTCGCGGGGGTCGGGGTGAAGCGCGCGGCGAGCGGCACGGAGGCCGCGTTGAACGCCAGGTCCGTGTCGCCGGCGGCGCTCCATGTCTTCAGACTGCGCCAGGTGATGCCGGCGCCGGGGGTGCCCGGGGGCAGCGAGTCCGGGTACCAGTAGGAGACGTACGGCTGGAGGTCGCGCCCGGCGGCGGCCGCGCGCCCGGGGACGCCGGGCAGTGCGGGGGTGAGCGCCGCGGCGCCCGCGGCGAGCAGAAGGGCGCGTCTGCTGAGGTTCACTGTGTGCTCCGTGTCGTCGTGGGGACGGGTGGGGACGGGCTACTCGGTGACCTGATCGGGTGTGACGACTTCGGTGATGCCACGGGCCGCGAGGTGGTCCTTGTCGTCGGCGCGGCTCGCGAGAACGGTGGTGGGACGGGCGCCGTCGGCGGTCAGCCGGGCGAAGGCCTCGAAGACCGGGCCGCCGGGGGCGCAGACGGATCGGCCGTGAGCGGTGTCGACGACGAGCGCGGTCGTGCGCGCGGACGGCCGGTGTGTCCGTCCCTCGCCGGCGATCCGGGCGATGGTCCGCGCGGCCGGCTTGGGCCGCCGGTCGTTGGTCAACAGGCCGAGGCCGTATTCGAGTTCGGGGAAGTCGGCCAGGTCGCGGCTGACGTCGTGCGAGCACCACCAGGTGATGCCCCACAGGTCGGGGCAGTCGAGTGCGTTCGTGACGGTCGCCTCGGTGAAGGCGGCCGCGTGCTCGGCCTCGATCAGCGGGGCGGGCGCGCCGACCTCCTGGAGCCACACCGGGCGGCCCGGGTCGTCGGCCCAGGCCTTGGACAGCTCGACCAGGTAGGCGGCGTGGTGCTCGGTGGCGACGCCCCGGCGTCCGTGCCGTTGGGCCGTGCCGTTGAACACCCAGGAGTGGACGGCGGTGAGGGCACCGAGCCGGGCCGAGTGCTCGGGCGTGAACGGCTGGTCGTCCTGGTACCAGGCGGCGTCGTAGGAGGCGTGCAGGTGCGGCTTGCCCGGAGCGCCCTCCTCGCAGGCCGCGAGCAGGCGGGTCAGCCACGCTCCGGCCTGCTCGGGCGTGATGCGGTCCGGGTCGGGATGCGGCCCGGCGGCGAACTGGTTGACCTCGTTGCCGATCGTCATGCCGAGGAAGTTCGGCCGGTCGGCGAGGGCGGCGGCCAGGGTGCGCAGGTACTCCGCCTCCGCCTCGACCACCCGCGGGTCGGTGAAGATGTTCCGCCGGTGCCAGGTCTGCGTCCACGCGGGCAGGAAGTCGAAGCTCGACAGGTGCCCCTGCAGTCCGTCGACGTTGACGTCGAGCCCGCGTTCGGCGGCGGCGTCGGCGAGCGCCACGAGCTGTTCGACGGCGCGCGGCCGGATCAGGGTGCGGTTGGGCTGGAAGTAGGGCCACAGCGGGAAGACCCGGATGTGGTCGAGGCCGAGCGCGGCGATCGAGTCGAGGTCGGCGCGGACGGAGTCGAGGTCGAAGTCGAGCCAGTGGTGGAACCACCCTTCGCTCGGGGTGTAGTTGACGCCGAAGCGCACGGCAGAGGACATGCGGGATCCTTGCGAGATCGAAGGACGGACGGGTTCAGCCCTTGACGGCGCCCTCGCCCACACCGCGGAAGAAGTACCGCTGGAGACAGGCGAAGAGCGCGATCAGGGGGGCCACGGCGATGATCGTGCCCGCGGCGACGAGCCGCTCGTCGTTGGCGAACGTGCCGTGCAGGTAGTTGAGTCCGATGGTCAGGGTGAACTTGGAGGGATCGCTGAGCACGATGAGGGGCCACAGGAAGTCGTCCCAGGCGCCCATGAAGGCGAAGATCGCGACGACGGCGAGGGTGCCCTTCACCGACGGCAGCGCGATCCGCAGGAACCGCTGCCAGACGTTCGCGCCGTCGATGTAGGCCGCCTCCTCGATCTCGTAGGGGAGGTTGAGGAAGGCGTTGCGCATCAGCAGGACGTTCATCGCGCCGACGCAGCCGGGCAGGACGACGCCGATGAGCGTGTTGTTCAGGCCGAGTTCACGCATGGTGGTGAACTGGGCGATGATGATGCCCTCCACGGGGACCAGCATCGCGAGGATGAAGACGAGCGTCGCCGCCTTGCGGCCGCGGTAGCGCAGCCGGGCCAGGGCGTAGCCGGCGAGGGCCGAGCCGGCACAGTTCGTCACGACGTTGGCGCCCGCGACCTTGAGCGAGTTCACCGCGTAGTCCCAGACGGGGATGGTGTCGGCGACCCGCTGGTAGTTGTGCAGTGTCGGGTGGCCGGGCAGGAGCGCAGGCGGCGACTGGAAGATGTCCTCGCTCGGCCCCTTGAGCGAGGTGGACAGCTGCCACAGGAACGGGCCGACGGTCAGGGCGAGGACGGCGAGCAGCAGCAGGTACCGCAGGACGAGTTCCCACACCCGGACGCGACGGCCGTGCTCGTCGGTGACGCGGGGGCGGGGCCGGCGCTCCGGTGCCGGAGCGCCGGCGGGTCGTACCTTCTCCAGCACGGTCACGCGTCCTCCTTCCGGTCGGCCCGCAGCACAAGCAGCATCAGCGCGACGGTGACGACGAAGACGACGACGGAGAGGGCGGAGGCGTAGCCCACCCGGCCGGTCAGTCCGGTGCCGGTGCGCTGGACCAGCATGACGAGGGTGGTGTCCTCGCCCGCCGGTCCGCCGTCCGGGCCCGCCATCAGGTACACCTCGGAGAACACCTTGAAGGCGGCGACCGAGGAGAGCGCGCCGACCAGCACCATGGTGGAGCGGACGGCGGGCACGGTGACGGTGAGGAAGCGGCGTACCGCCCCCGCGCCGTCGACCGACGCCGCCTCGTGCAGCTCGCGCGGTACGTTGGCGAGCGCGGCCAGATAAATGATCATGTAGTAGCCGAGGCCCTTCCAGACCGTGACGGCCATGGCGCTCAGCAGGAGCAGCCACTGGTCGCTGAGGAAGCCGGCCCTGCCGACGCCGACCGTCTCCAGCAGCGAGTTCACCAGGCCGCGTTCGTCCAGCAGCCACACCCAGATCAGGCCGACCACGACGATGGAGGCGACGACCGGCGTGTAGAAGGCGGACCGGAAGAAGGTGATGCCGGGGATGTTCTTCTGCACCAGCAGGGCGAGCAGCAACGGCAGCAGGACGAGCGCGGGGACCACCCCGACGACGTACAGCGTGCTGTTGCGCAGCCCGATCCAGAACATGTCGTCGTGCAGCAGCTCCCGGTAGTTGGCGAGGCCCACGAACGTGCCGGGGATCAGGGTGCGGCGGTCGGTGAAGGAGTTGACCACCGTCGAGACGAACGGATAGAGGATGAAGACACCCGTGATCAGCAGTCCCGGTGCGGCGAACAGCCAGGGGCCGGCCGGAAGCCGGCGTCGGACCCGGGGGGCCGCGCTGGGCGTCCGCGCGCCGCGCCGCACGTCGCCGGATACGGTCGAGGAACTCGCCATGCCGGATCAGCCCTGCTGCTGGAGCAGCCGGTCGCAGGCCTTGACAGCGTTGTCAAGGGCCGTCTTGGGGCTCTCCTTGCCCTGGAGCGCCTTGGCGACCTCGTTGCGCAGCGCGGTCTTCATCTGCTCGCTGAAGAGGACCGGCGTGTAATTGACCGCGTTCTTCAGGGACTTGGCGGCGGCGATCCGCACCCGTGTCTCGTCGCTCCCGTCCTCCTTGGTGAAGTACGGGTCGTCGAGTGAGCCCGCGGTGCTCGGGAAGATCGCCACCTTCTTGGCGAACGACATCTGGTTCTGCGCGTCGGTGACGAAGTGCGCGAAGGCGACCGACGCCGGGGTGTGCTTGGTGCGCGAGTTGACCATGACGCCCATGACGTACATGTTCACCTTGCCGGTGCTGGTGATCTGGTCCGTGATGCCGATGTTCCGGTAGAGGCTCGGCGCCTGCTTCTTGAAGTTGCCGAGGTCCAGGGCGCTGCCCGGGTTCATGGCGACGGCGCCGGTGAGGAACTTCTTGCCGGACGACTCCGGGGTCGCGGTGAGCGCCTGCGGGTCGAGCGCCTTGGCGTCGTACAACTCCTTGTACTTGGTCAGGAGCTCTATGCCCTTGGCGTCGTTGAAGGCGAAGGAGGTGCCTTCCTTGTTCATCAGCTCGACGCCGTAACGCCCGAAGTCCTCGACGGTGGGCACGTTGGCGAGCGTGGCCACCTTGCCGTCGGTCTTCTGGGCCAGCCGCAGCGCGTCGGCGAACAGGTCGTCGTAGGTCGTCGGCGGCTTGGACGCGTCGAGTCCGGCCTTCTCGAACAGCGACTTGTTGTAGAAGAGCGGCCCGGTGTTGAGGTACCACGGGAAGGCGTAGGTCCCGGTCATGCCGGGTACCTGGTGGCCGGCCCAGGCACCGTCCAGGTACTCCTTCCTGTACTGGGCGGCCGACTTGTCGAGGTCCAGCGCGAGGCCCGCCTTGGCGAGCGGGGCGACCAGGTCCGGGGAGACGTTGACGACGTCGGGCAGGGTACCGCCGGCCGCGTCCGCGCTGATCTTGTCGGCGTAGCCCTCCGCGGGCTGGTCGACCCACTTCACATGGGTGTCCGGGTACTTCTTCTCGAAGTCCGCGATCACGCCCTCGAAGTACTCCTTGAAGTTGGCCCTCAGGTTCCAGGTCTGGAAGGTGATGTCGCCCTCGACCTTGCCCGAGGCGTCCGTCGAGCCACCGCCGTCGTTCCCGGAGCCGCAGGCACTCAGCGGCAGGACGACGGCGACGGCAGCGGCGGCGGCGAGAACTCTGCGGGAGATGCGCACGGATGGGGCTCCTCTGCGGTGGGGGGAGAACGGTGCCGGGGCAGACCTTGCATGCAACTCGCCCGAGCAGTCAATGGATTTGACCCAGCTAAACTCTTTAGTGAGGGAACATGGCTGGTCAGAGACGTATGGTCGGCCTCTTGCGACGGATCACTAATGCGCTTTAGATTGACTCAACTCAAGCGCATTAGTGCACAGTCCCAGCAGAACGGGGAGCAAGGTTGCCAGCCAAGCGGTCACCCGCGCGCCGGCCGACGATGAAGGACATAGCGCGGCGCGCGGGGGTCTCGGAGAGCGCGGTCTCCTTCGCTCTCAACGACCGGCCCGGGGTCTCCGAGATCACCCGTGACCGGGTGCGCCGGGTCGCCGAACAGCTGGGCTGGCGGCCGAGCACGGCGGCCCGCGCGCTGTCCGGCGAGGGCGCGGCCACGGTGGGGCTGGTCGTGGCCCGCCCCGCCGACACCCTGGGCGTGGACTCGTTCTTCCTGCAACTGATCTCCGGCATCCAGGAGGTGCTGGCCGAGCGGCACCTCGGGCTGCTCTTCCAGGTGGTGGAGGACGTGGGCGACGAGTGCGCGGTCTACCGGCGCTGGTGGGCCGAGCACCGCGTGGACGGGGTCCTGGTCGTCGATCCGCGGACCGACGATCCACGTCCCGACCTGCTGGAGGAACTGGGCCTGCCCGCGGTGGTGATCGGCGGTGTGCCGGACGCGGGGCACCCCGGGATGTCCACCGTCTGGGCGGACGACGCGGGTGCGATGGCCACGGTGGTGGGCGAGTTGTACGCGCTCGGGCACCGCCGGATCGCGCACATCGCGGGCCTGCCGGGGCTCGCCCACACCGAGCGGCGCATCCGCACCCTGCGTGCGGAGGCGGAGCGCCGGGGTCTGTCCGAGGTGCGGTCACTGACCACGGACTACTCGGACTCCGAGGGTGCTGCCGTCACCCGCCGGGTGCTGGAGAGCGGCGCGCCGCCGACCGCGCTGGTGTACGACAACGACGTGATGGCCGTCGCCGGGGTCGCCGCCGCGACCGAACTGGGCTTCCTGGTACCGCGTGACGTGTCCGTCGTGGCCTGGGAGGACTCGGCGCTGTGCCGCATGGTCAGACCGTGGCTGTCCGCGCTCTCCCGCGACACCCTGGAGTTCGGGCGCACGGCCGCGCGGGAACTGACCGCGCTGCTGGACGGCGGCCCGGCGCGCACGGTCCAGGTGCCGGTGCCGCGGCTGATCGGGCGCGAGAGCACGGGACCGGCCGCCGGCCTCTGACACAGGGGGCACGGCCTCCGGACGCGTCGGTACGGCGGTTGCCGACGAGGACGAGTACGGCCGGTCGGCACCCGGCGGTTTCACCGGGATTCACCCAGGCCCGCCGGAACGCCGTCGGACGAATGACTCCGTGCCCTCCGGCGACCGGCCTTCCGCAGAAAAAACCCGTTGGCGGCCCGCGGCGGCCCCTGCTACTTTTCCGTAGGCCGTGCGAGAGAACGAGGAGGTGGTACCCGTGGACACAGTATCGACATGGGTGCTCCCCTCCGGGGTCACGGTCGGGCGATAGGTCGTCCGGGAGCGCCGATCACGCGCACTCCCGAAAGGCACGACCATGCGATTCACTTCGGAACAGCGTTTCGACGACGGCGTCCTCGAACGCGAATTCACCCTCGGCGAGATCCCCGGCGTCCTGTGGACGCCCCCGTCCTCGTCCGCGCCGGCGCCGCTGATCCTGCTCGGCCACCCCGGCGGACTACGGAGGATGCACCCCCGACTGGCGGCCCGAGCCCGGCACTCGGCCGCGGACGGCTTCGCCTCGGTCACCGTCGAGCTCCCCGGGAGCGGTGACCGGCCCCGCTGGCCCGCCCTCGAACAGGCCCGCGCCGACCTGCACCGGGCGATGAAGGCCGGCGAGCCGGTCGGCGACGAGATCATCGACGCCCTCGTCCTCCCGCTGGTCGAGAAGGCGGTCCCGGAATGGCGGGACACCCTGGACGCCGTCCTGTCGTTGCCCGAGATCGGTGGCCCGGTCGGGTACTCGGGCGGAGTGATCTCCATCGGGACGCGGCTGGCGGTGGTCGAGCCGCGCATCTCGGCCGCCGTCCTGTTCGCCGGGAGTTTCGTACCCCGCGTCATGTTCGAGGAGGCCCGGCAGGTCACCGTCCCCCTGCACGTCCTGCTGCAGTGGGACGACGAGGGGAACGACCGGCAGTCGGCCCTGGACCTGTTCGACGCCTTCGGCTCCAAGGAGAAGACCCTGAACGCCAACATGGGCGGCCACGCCGGCGTCCCGGAGTCCGCCGGGGAGGCTGCGGCCCGGTTCTTCACCCGGCACCTGAGGTGAGGCCGGACGATCGGGCCATCTGCGGACCGTAGGTCCGTCGGCGGGGCCACCGGCCGACGGTAGGCCGCGTCGGTCGGGACGCCGCTCGTGGAGGAAGGGCTCCGGCCCTCCTCGATGCCGGCGCCCTGCCGGCTCGCCCGCCCCGAGCGCGGCGGTACCGGCCATCAGCGGTACCGCCCGGTCAGGCCGGCGGCCTACCGGGGGATGTTCCCGCAGGCCCGGGTCGGCCGGGTGACCGCCCTCCGGTCCTCCGGGGTCCGGTCCTCCGGGGTTCCGGTCCTCCGGGGTTCCGGGGTTCCGGGTTCCGGGGTCCGGAGTCCGGAGTCCGGAGTCCCGGGGGGTCCCGGAGTCCCGGGGCCGGCTCGCGCCCGGTCCGGGGTCCGCGCGCGTCGTCGGCGGCGGCAGCGCGCGAACCGTGCGCGTGCGGCGCCGTGGAAGTCACGGCCGCGGCGCCGCCCTGGGCCGGACCCACCCCGCGCCGCGGGACCCGTCCGCGCACCACGACCGTGGTCACGATGTCCGTGATCGCACGGGCGTCAGTCGCGCCACTCCACCTTGAACACCCAGACGTACCGGCCGGACCTGCGGGCCGCCTCCGGCACGTCGATGACCAACGCACCCTTACGCACCGTCCAGTTGAGCGGCCGGTCGTGGCCCAGCAGGGTCACCCGGTCGCCGCCGCGGACCGGCACCGGCGCCTCGACGGTGAGTGTGGCGCCGGGCGCGGTCAGCGAGTGGATGTAGAAGGCCTCGTTCTGCCGCACGGTGAACCGCAGGTCCTCACCGAGCTGCGCCATCCGCGACCAGTACGTCGTGTCGTAGATCGCCTCGCCGTTGACCTTCAGCCACCGTCCGGTCTCGCGCAGCCGGGTCTGCATGATCTCCGGGATGGTGCCGTCGGCGCGCGGCCCGATGTCGAGCAGGAGGTTGCCGTTCTTGGAGACGATGTCGACCAGGCTGCGGACCACCTCCTCGGCGGTCATGTACGCCGCGTCGGGCGTCGCCCGGTTGTAGCCGTAGCTGAACGGGTCGAGGCCCCGGCTGGACTCCCACTTGGCGACGACGGTGTTCTCGTACGTCGTGTACTCGGGGGTCGTGAAGTCGTGGAAGCCGATGCCCGCACGGTTGTTGACGGCCACCTCGTAGGGCTTCGGCCGGTTCTTGCCGTGGTTGAAGTATTCGGCGAGCACGTTCAGGCTGTCGTTGGCGCCACCGATGTCGCACCAGATGACGGACGGGTCGTAGCCGTGGATCAGCTCCACCATCTGCGCGGCCTGATAGTCCCTCACATAGTCCTTGCCCGCGGTGTATCCGGTGTACGGGACGGGTTCCTGGGTGTACGGATTGCGCGGGGCGTGGCCCGACCAGGGGTTGTCGGGGTTGAACCACTCGGGCATGGAGAAGTACAGGCCGCGGTGCAGTTCGGGCGTGAACCTGCGTGAGGCGTCGAAGAGTTCGCGGACCAGGTCGCGTCGCGGACCCGCCTTCACGGCGCTGCGGTCGGACACCCGCGTGTCCCACAGGGCGAATCCCTCGTGGTGTTTCGAGGTGAGGACGTGGTACTGGGCGCCGGCGTCCCGGAACAACTCCACCCAGGCGCGCGGATCGAACCGGTGGGCCGTGAACATGGGGATGAAGTCGTCGTAGGCGAAGTCCTCCCCGTACTTCTCCCGGTGGTAGGCGTACACCGCGTTGTCCGGGTTCTGGAGGTTGCTCCAGTACCACTCGGCGTACTGTTCGCCCACCGGTGACCAGGCGGGCACCGAGTAGACGCCCCAGTGGATGAAGATGCCGAACTTGGCGCGGTGGAACCAGTACGGGGCCTGGTGGCCGGCGAGGGACTCCTCGGTGGGGCGGTAGTCGGGCACCCCGAGGGTCAGGGTGCGGCGGGCGGCGGCCGCCTGCCGGCCACCGCCTTCGACGACCACCGTTCCCTCGCGCGCGGTGCCGGGTGCCGTGCCCACGCGGTTGCGGATGCCGACGCGGACCCGCGCCTGCTCGCCGGGGTCGAGGCGGGTCACCCGCGCGGGCTCGACGGTGCGGGCCCCGGGCACCTCGACGCCGACCCTCACCCGGTCGCCCGCGAGGACGGCCACGGTTCCCGCGTTGACGACGGTGGCCTCCACGCTCTGCGCGCCGGTCGACTCCAGCAGCGAGAAGGTGGAGCGCGCGTCCCGCAGGGCCAGCGCGCGTCCCTGGGCGACCGGTTGGAGGGAGAGGGCGAAGACGTGCAGCGAGGCCTGGTTCTCCTTGGCCGGCCGGGTGGTCGGCAGGGTGAGGGCGACCGCCTCGCGCCGCGGGTCGATCCAGACCTCGGCCGTACCGATCCCGACGCCGTGCTCGTCCTTGCCGCCGTCCGGCCGGTAGCGGTACGGGACGGACAGCGAGCCGCCCGTCGCGTACCAGTCCGCGCCGCCGAGTCCGGCGGTCGTCGTCGAACCGTCGGCGTAGTGCACGGTGGCCGTGCCGGAGGCGTCGCCGTAGCTGCACGCCGTGAGGAACAGGGCCGAGAGATAGCGGCCCCGGGGAAGGTCGACGCGCTGGCCGAGGGCGACCACGTTGTTCCTGGCGCCCGCCGCGGAGGACGGGAAGAGGAAAGGGATGCCGTCCACCTCGACCGGGCCCTCGGGGAGTTCCTCGCCGGGGAAGGTGTAGCCCGAACCGTCGAAGTCGCCGCCGGTGGCGTCCGCGCGGTCGACGCCGTCGTTGTCGAAGTGTGCGTCGAGCGGTACGGGGAGCGGGTCGGGGACGGGAACCCACTGCGGCGCCCGCCCTTCGGCGGGTTCGGCGGCCCGCGCCCCGGTCGCGGCGGTGAGCGGAAGAGCCGTCGCGGCGGCGACGGCCGCGGTGGCTCCCAGAACCTGACGTCTTGGATACGTACTCATGAGCGGCTCCAATTCATCGGATGTCTGATGATGAGACGGGTTCCGATGACTGTCAACGAGGCCTGAAAGGAGAAAAGTTGCGGGAGTCGTCGGATGACCTGGCAGTGCGTCCGGACCGCCGGACGACCTCCCGGCGAAAAGCCCAGGAGAGCCGGGGTGAATGTCCCGGCGCGGCGGCCCTCGACGCGAGGCCCCGCGTCCCGGCACAGTGCTTCTCGTACTCGCCAGTAGTTCCCTGCCCCCGAGGAGAACCCGTGACCAGTTGGGCCGGCCGGACCGCCACCGAGATCGCCGCGGCCGTCCGCGAGAAGCGGATCACCCCTCGCGAGGTGGTGGCCGAGCACCTCGCCCGCGTCGAGCGCCTCGACGCCCGTGTCGGCGCCTTCCGGGTCGTACGGTCCGAAGCGGCCCTCGCGGAGGCCGACGCGCTCGCCGCGCGTCCGGACCTGGCCGGACTCCCCCTCGCGGGCGTGCCCGTGGCGGTCAAGGACAATCTGCCGGTACGCGGCGAGTCCTGCCGGCAGGGCTCCGCCGCGACCCCGGACACCGCCGCCGAGGAGGACCACGTCACCGTGGCGCGGCTGCGCGCGGCGGGCGCCGTGGTGGTGGGTCTGACGAACGTGCCCGAGCTCTGCGTCTTCGGCACCTCGGACAGCGTGTTCGGCATCGCCCGCAACCCGTGGGACACCTCGCGCACGGCGGGCGGTTCCTCGGGCGGCAGCGCGGCCGCCGTCGCCGCCGGGATGGTGCCCCTCGCGCTGGGCAATGACGGGATGGGGTCGTTGCGCATCCCGGCGGCCAACTGCGGCCTGGTCGGGCTGAAGCCCGGCCACGGCACGGTCCCCGCCGGCATCGGCCACGGTGACTGGTTCGGCATGTCGGAGAACGGGCCGCTCGCGACCACCGTGGCGGACGCCCGGCTGATGCTGGCGGTCCTGGCGGACACCGAGGCGGTACGGCCCTCCGGAAACCTCGTCCGGAGGGTGGCGGTCTCCCTGCGCAGCCCCCTGGCCGGCGTGACCGTCGGCCGCGTGTACGCGGCGGCGGCCCGGGAGGCGGCCGGGCTGCTGGCCGGAGCGGGGCACGAGGTCCGGCCCTCCGACCCTCCGTACCCGCTCTGGCTGGGCACCACCTCGCTCGCGCACTGGACGGCGGGGACCGCGGTCGACGCCGCCGACCTCGACCCGCGTCGGCTCACCCGCCGCACGCGCGCGCACGCCGCCGTGGGGCGCCGTCTCGTGGCCGGGGTACGCACGGGTGAGCGCCGCGAGCAGCTGCGCGCGCGTCTGGCGCCGTTCTTCGAGGAGCACGACGTGCTGCTGACCCCCGCGCTGGCCCGGCGGGGCCCGGCCGCCGTGGCCTGGCACGAGCGGGGGTGGCTGCGGAACCTGCTGGCCAACACGAACTACTCGCCGCTGACCCCGCCCTGGAACCTCACCGGGTGGCCCGCGATGGCGGTGCCGTTCGGGACCCTGCCGGGCGGCGCCCCGTGCGCCGTGCAGTTGGTCGGACGGCCCGGTTCCGAGCTGGAACTGCTCGAACTCGCGGGGCAGTTGGAAGAGCTGCGGCCCTGGAGGCGGACGGCGCCGCTGGACTGAGGCCGGGCCGGACCGGTCGCCCGGCGGGAAGGGGCGGACACGGCCGCCGGCGCCCGCTCGTCAGAGCGCGCGGTACATGATGTGCAGTCCGACCCGCCCGTGCCGGGGGTGCTCGTAGGCGTCCGGCACGGTGGCCAGGACGGTGAATCCGAGAGAGGTCCACAGCGTGACGGCGGGGTTGGTCTCGACGACGGCGTTGAAGACCATGCCCCGGTAGCCGTCGGCCCTGGCGGCGGTGAGGACGTGCCCGGCGAGCGCGCGGCCGATGCCGCGTCCCGCGTGGTCGGGGTCGACCATGAATCCGGCGTTGGCGATACGGTCGGCGGGACCGCCGTAGTTCGGGGTGACGAAGGCCGAGCCGACGACCGTGCCCGCGTCCTCGGCGACGTACACGCGCTTTCCCGGCGCCATCCACAGGTCCCGGGCCGCGTCGGCCGGGGTGTCGGGGTCCCAGGTGTAGGTCTCGCCCGCGGCGACGATCCGGTGCCAGAAGGGCCAGATCCGCGGCCAGTCGTCGGCCGCGGCTTCTCTGATCAGCATGGACGTGAGTCTGGCACGCCCATGCCGTCAGCTGTCGCGAGGGGTTTCGCGCCGGGTCGGTCAGTCCACGCTGGGCAGGATGTGGGGCTCGGCGAGGTCGTCCTCGTAACCCGCGAGGCGGATCGGCGCGGACCTGGCCCACACGTCGAGGCTTCCCAGCTTCTTCTCGGGCCGGCGGCCCACACGCTCCGTGCGTTCCTTGGGGCGCTGATCGCTATTCGTCTTCTCCGGTGTCACCGCGCACTCCTTATGTGTCGGGTCACCCTCGGGACGTACAGGGGCCAGTCTGTTTCCGGCCGCCTGACGCCCGCTCGGGTCTGAGTCGAAGGCAGTTAGGGACGCGGTGGCGCCGGTAACTCGTGTGAGATCAGGCCGTGGTGACCGGCTGTCCCGGGACGGACCATGGGTGTGGGTGGGACCCCTTCAGGCTGTCCGTCGGTACAGGGTAACCAAATGAGCGGGTGCCCGCTCTATGGGGCTGGAAACAAGAGGTAACCGTCTCGCGTCGATCGGCGTTCCCCGAGCTCTGATCTGCGCCTATTTAGGGACGTATCCACCGTTCACGTCACCCGTTCGGCGTAGCAATCACACGCACCGCCACCCCGGAGCGAATCCGCAGCTTCAGCCCCACACCCCGCCGACCCCCGGAAATACTCCGCGATTCATACCCCCAGGGGGTACAGTCGCGCGGACACCCCCGGAAGCCGCCCACTGGGAGAGAGCCAAGCCGATGCACGCGATCCTGCACGCGCTGTCCATCGCCGGGTCGATGACCTGGGAGATCACCTGGGCACTGATCCTGGGATTCGCCCTGTCCGCCGTGGTCCAGGCGGTGGTGCGGCGCGCGACGGTCGCGCGGCTGCTCGGTGACGACCGGCCGCGGACGCTCGCACTGGCCGCCGGGCTCGGCGTGGCGTCCTCGTCCTGCTCGTACGCGGCCGTGGCGCTCGCCCGCTCACTGTTCCGCAAGGGCGCGAACTTCACCGCGGCGATGGCGTTCGAGATCGCCTCCACCAATCTCGTGGTCGAACTCGGCGTGATCCTCGCCCTGTTGATGGGCTGGCAGTTCACCGTCGCCGAGTTCGTCGGCGGGCCGGTCATGATCGTGGTGCTGGCCGTGCTCTTCCGGATCCTCCTGCGCGAGCGGCTGCTGAGCCAGGCCCGGGAGCAGGCCGAGCGGGGGCTCGCCGGATCGATGGAGGGTCACGCGGCGATGGACATGACGGCGCGGGGAGAGGGCTCGTTCGGACGCCGCCTGTTCTCGGGCTCCGGCTTCACTTCGGTCGCACATGTGTTCGTCATGGAGTGGGCGGCGATCCTGCGCGACCTGGTGGGCGGGCTGCTGATCGCGGGTGCCATCGCCGCCTGGGTGCCCGACTCCTTCTGGCGCTCCTTCTTCCTGGACGGTCATCCGCTCGCGGCCAAACTGGTCGGGCCCCTGATCGGGCCGGTCGTGGCGATCGCCTCCTTCGTGTGCTCGATCGGGAACGTGCCGCTGGCCGTCGTGCTGTGGAAGGGCGGCATCAGCTTCGGGGGCGTGGTCGCGTTCATCTTCGCCGACCTGCTGATCCTGCCGATCCTGAACATCTACCGGAAGTACTACGGCCCCCGGATGACGGCATTCCTGCTGGTCACCTTCTACGGGGCCATGGTGGTCGCCGGGTATGTCGTGGAGATCCTCTTCAGCGGTCTCGGGCTCGTCCCCGACCAGGCCGACGCCCGTATTCCCATGGAGGGCGTCTCCTGGGACTACACGACCTGGCTCAACATCGCCTTCCTGCTGCTCGCGGCGGCGCTGGTGTGGCGCTTCCTGCGCACCGGCGGCCCCACGATGCTGCGGGCGATGGGCGGGTCACCGGAGGCCGAGGAGCGGCCGGGCCACGGGGCCCATGACCACCCGCACGGCCACCGCTGAACACGGCGCGCAGTTCAGGTGCCGTTGGCCGGTTCGCAAGCCGGCCATGCTGTGCTGGCGCCCGGCAACGGCTTTTCTCGCGGAAGGACCGACGCATGGAGCTGCGCAGCGTCGAAGAGCTGATGGATCTGCTGCACGCCGGCCGGGGCACCCGGCACGCCGCGGACGGCGGCGGCGGACCGGTCGATGTGCACGACCACGCGCTGCAGACCGCCGCCCTGCTGCGCCGGAGCCATCCGGCCGACAAGGAACTTCAGGTGGCGGGCCTGGTCCACGGCATCGGCCGGCTGCTGCGCCCCGGCGACGCCACCGCGCACGCCCAGTTGCCGCCGCACCTGGTGGGGCCGCTGCTCGGCCACCGCGTCTCCCGTCTGGGACGCCTCCACTCCGCCGGCCGGCAGGACCCGTACGACGCCGACGACGCGCTGAGCCTGCGTCAGGCCTGCGACGCGGGCCGGGCGGCCGGACTCCACGCCGGGGTGCTGGAGGACTGGCGCACGGTGGTGGAACTGGTGGCGGCGCAGAACTCCCGGCTCGGGGCTGTCGACTGACGGTCCGTCATGAGACGGTACGCGGATGACGTCACCCAACGGGCTGCGGGGCAGGACCGCCATCGTCACCGGAGCCTCGCGCGGGATCGGGCTGGCCGTCGCCGAGGAGCTCTCCCGGGCGGGCGCACGGGTGTGTGTGACCGCGCGGGACGCGGCCTCGGTGGGCCGGGCGGCCGAGCGGCTCGGCGGGGTCGCGCTCGCGGGGTCGGTCGCCGATCCGGCGCATCTGCGAGCCGTGACCGAGCTGACGCTGCGCGAGTTCGGGCGCATCGACCTCGTGGTGAACAACGCGGCGACCAACCAGCCGTACGGCCCGCTCATGGACGTCGACCCGGACCGCTGGGGTGCGGCGTTCACCGTCAACGTCGAGGCCGCGCTGCGGTTGGCGCAGTACGCCTGGCACGGCTGGATGGGCGAGCACGGCGGCGCGATCGTGAACGTGTGCACGGAGGGCGCGGACCACGTGGGGCCGCACGTGGGCGCGTACGGCACCAGCAAGGCGGCCCTGCTGCACCTCACCCGGCAGCTCGCGGGCGAACTGGCCCCGAGGGTCCGGGTCAACTCCGTCTCCCCCGGACTGGTCCGCACCGAGATGGCCCGCTTCGTCTGGGAGGACGCCGAGGACGAACTCGGCGCCGGACTCCCGCTGGGCCGGATCGGCCGGCCCGAGGACGTCGCGCGAGCGGTGGTGTGGCTGGCCTCCGACGCCGCCGAGTGGATCACCGGCGCCGATCTGCTGGTCGACGGAGGGACCCGGGTGCGGGCCGCGCACGGGGCCGGCCACGCCCCGCACGACCGTCTGCGCGCCCGCGCGCCGGACGGCGGACGGTGACCCCGTGTGCGCGGCGGCGATCCGGCCGACGCGGCGGGACGACGCCGGCGTCAGCCCTCGCGCCCTCGCCGCTCACCACGGGCCGCGCCGCCCCTGGCCCCGTCGTCGCGGCGGCGCCTCCCCCGGATCCGTCGGCCGGAAGGCGTCGGAGGTGGCCGTCGATCCCTTCGACGGGAACGGTCCGGGGCGGCTTCAGCCACGGCGCACGCACACCCGTGGCCCGTACGCGGGCCGGACTACCACTTGCCGGGCGCGTAGTCCTTCATGAAGACCCCGTAGAGGTCCTCGCCCTGCTCGCCGCGCACGATCGGGTCGTACACACGGGCCGCGCCGTCGACCAGGTCGAGGGGGGCGTGGAAACCCGCGTCGGCGAGGCGCATCTTGTCGGGGTGCGGACGCTCGTCGGTGATCCAGCCGGTGTCGACGGCCGTCATCAGGATGCGGTCCTTCTCGAACATCTCCTGGGCGCTGGTGCGCGTGAGCATGTTCAGAGCGGCCTTGGCCATGTTCGTGTGCGGGTGGCCGGCGCCCTTGTAGCCGCGGTTGAAGACGCCCTCCATCGCGGAGACGTTCACGATGTACGTCCGCCCGGCCCGCGCGGCCGCCATCGCGGCGCGCAGACGGCTGATCAGGATGAACGGCGCGGTGGAGTTGCAGAGCTGGACCTCCAGCAGCTCGACCGGCGTGACCTCCTCGACGGCCTGGATCCAGCTGTTGGTGTCGTGCAGGTCGGGCACGAGCCCGCCGGCGTCGATGGCCGTTCCGGCCGCGATCCGCTCCAGGGACGCGGATCCGGACACCAGCGCGAGGTCCGTGACGTCCTGCGCGCTCAGCGCGCCGCCGCCGGGGACCGGGAGCGCGGCCACCGCGCCGGAGCCGAAGGTGCCGATCACCTCGGCGGGCGGCAGTTCACCGGCGGGCAGCGGCCCGGACTCGGCGGCGAGCAGCTCACCGTAGGCCTGGGGCGAGCGGCGTACCGTCTGGGCCGCGTTGTTGATCAGGATGTCGAGGGGGCCCGCGGCGGCGACGGAGTCGGCGAGCGCGACGACCTGGGCCGGGTCGCGCAGGTCTATGCCGACGATCTTCAGCCGCCCGATCCACTCGTCGCTGTCGGGCATGGCCTTGAAGCGCCGGATCGCGTCGTTCGGGAACCGTGTGGTGATGGTGGTGTGGGCACCGTCACGCAACAGCCGCAGCGCGATGTACATGCCGATCTTGGCGCGGCCGCCGGTGAGCAGCGCGCGCTTGCCGGTGAGGTCGGTGCGGGCGTCGCGGCGGGCGCGGTTCTCGGCCGCGCAGTCCTGGCAGAGCTGGTGGTAGAAGTAGTCGACCTCGACGTACCGCTTCTTGCAGATGTAGCAGGAGCGCGGGCGCTGGAGTATCCCCGCGATCTCGCCGGCCCCGGTGACGGACGAGGGCAGGATGCCCTCGGTCTCGTCGTCGATCCGCTGGGCGGAACCGGTCGCGGTGGACTCGGTGACAGCCTTGTCGTGGGCGGTCTTGGCGGCCCTGCGGTCCTGGCGGCGGCGCTGCTTCACCGTGCGGTAGACGCCCGCGGTGGCGCGGCGCACGGCGATGGCGTCGGGGTGGTCGACGTCGATCCTGTCGAGCTCGTCGAGCACGCCGAGGCAGACGGCCAGCCGCTCCGGGTCGATGCCGGGGCCGTACGCCTCCGCCGCCGCGTCGACGGCGGAAGCCGCCCGGTCGTCCTCTGCCGTGTCCACGGCGAGAGCCGCCTGGCCGTCCTCTGTCACCGTCATCGCCGTTGCCGCTTCCTGGGGTTTCGCGCCGCGCTCGTACCGCGTTCGCCTTCGAAGGCGGAATTTTACGGAGCAAGGGGGCAAGGCGCCAAACCCGCGGTGATCACCGGCCGCTCAGGAGCCGCAGGCGATGATCAGCGTCTCCACCTCCTCGGTCAGCGCGCGGGCCAGCCGGTGCAGGTCCGGCACGGCCTCCGCGTCGGCGACGAGCCCGTAGTGGACCCGTCCGCGGAACGTCGAGACCGCCACCGCCAGTGCCTGGCCGCGGGCCAGCGGCGCGAGCGGATAGACCTCGGCGAGCGGGCAGCCGCCGAGCTTCAGGCCGAGGCTGGGCAGCGGCACGCTGGTGACCAGGATGTCGAAGAGCAACCGGGCCGCCTGGCCCACGACGGGGCCGCCGAGCCGGTGGCCGAGCGGCGGCACGTGGTCGGCGAGCAGCGCCACGGCACCCGCTCCCCGGTTGGGGCCCGCGTCCTTGTTGCGGTCCATGGCCGTACGGACCGCGCGGAGCCTGCCGACCGGGTCCGGGTCGTCGACCGGAAGCCGTATCAGGTAGCCGGAGAGCCGGTTGCCCTGTGGGTGCGCGGTGCGCGGGCGGCGCCGGGAGACGGGGATCAGGGCGCGGGGCGCCACGCCCTCGCTGCCGTCGCCGCGTTCGTCGAGCCAGGTGCGCAGGGCGCCCGCCACGACAGCGATCAGGACGTCGTTGACGGTGCCGCCGACGCTCTTGCGCACGCGGTGCACGTCGTCCAGGTCCAGGGACACGCCCGCGATGCGGCGGGTGCCGGTGGGCCGCGAGGTCAGCGCGGGTGAGGAGCGGACGCCGAGGGTGGCGCGGGCGACCGAGGTGCCGATGTCCAGGGCCCTGCCCACGTCGGAGAGGGTGCCGCGGACAAGGCCCGGCAGCTTGCGGACGTCCGGGAAGAGGGCCCGTGGCGGCTCCGCGGGCCGCGGACGGGGTTCCGGCATGTCCACCGGGTCCATGAGGGCCGCGGCGAGCATCAGCGCCCGCAGTCCGTCGGCCAGGGCGTGGTGGAACTTGAAGAAGACGGCGAACGAGGTGCCGTCCTCGCCGGGCAGGACGTGTGCCTCCCAGGGCGGCCGGCCGCGCATCAGCGGGCGCTCCATGAGCCGTCCCGCCGCCGTGTGGAAGTCCGTGGCCGGCGCGTGCAGCCGGACGTGGTCGAGCGGGTCGAAGTGGGGCGCGGGTTCCCGGGTCGCGCTTCCGAAGGTCGGCGGATAGACGAGAGGCTGCCAGACGTCGCGGATCCGCATGCGCAGCCCGGGGACCCCGGCCGCGCGGGCCGCGAGCAGGTCCGCGGCGTGCGCTCCCGCGGTGGGCGAATGCGCCGTGAAGACACCGAGGGCACCGAGGTGCATCGGGTGCTGGTCGGACTCGATGTTCCAGAACGCCAGGTCGAGTGGTGCCAGGAGATCGGAAGTCAAGGGATTGCTCTCGCGTCGACGACGGTTGAGCAAGCAGTCAAACCCCGAGAGGCGATTACGGTCAAGTACGATCAAGCTACGCACAGTTAACAGCAGATTAAGCCCGGCCCCTGAAAGTGGGGTCGGACACAAGGGGCACTTGAGTTCAGTTCGGGCCCAGGGGCCCCGGAGGCCCCTCAGAACCCAAGCCGGACGGCTCAGCGCCGAGAGTGAACGCGTGGCACGGAGAGAGCGCGCGGCGGCGGGGAAGCCATCCGCACGCCCATGCGAAGCGCTCGCCGCGCACGGCCGTACGGGCGGTCAAAACCGTACGGCCGTACGAGAATCCGTCGGATTTCCGGACGTCCCCGCGCCTCGCCCGGCCGGCCCGGCCCGGTCCGGCCCGGGTGGTCGTCGGGGTCGTCCGGGTCATCGGGGTCGTCCGGTTCGCGTCGGGGTCGTCCGGTTCGCGTCGGGGTGCGGCGGGGTGCGGCGGCCCGGCCTACGACACGAGCCGGCCCTTCCCGAGCGCGATCACCCCGCTCCCGGAGACCGTGTAGAGCTCCGCGTCCCGCTCGGGATTGACGCCGATCGTCGCGCCCGGGGGCACCTCGACGTTCTTGTCGAGGACCGCGCCGCGCACCACCGCGCCACGACCTATGCGGACGTTGTCGTGCAGGACCGAGCCCTGGACGACGGCGCCCGGATCGACGAGGACCCCCGGCGAGAGCACCGACCGCGAGACCTGCCCCCGGATCAGACAGCCCGCGCTGACGATCGACTCGCTCGCGATGCCCCCGGCGCTGAACCGCGCCGGGGAGAGCTGACCGGAGTGGGTGTAGACGGGCCACCGGCGGTTGTAGAGGTTGAAGGCCGGGCGTTCGGCGATGAGGTCCATGTGGGCGTCGTAGTACGCGTCGAGCGTCCCGACGTCGCGCCAGTACCCCTGGTCCCGGGTGGTCTCCCCCGGCACGTGGTTCTCGCTGAAGTCGTAGAGCCGCGCCTCGCCGCGCTCGGTGAGCATCGGCAGGATCGACCCGCCCATGTCGTGCACCGAGTGCTCGTCCTCGGCATCCCGCTGGAGCGCCTCCACCAAGGCCTTGGTGGTGAAGATGTAGTTGCCCATCGAGGCGAAGACGCACCCCGGGTCGTCCGGCAGTCCCGGCGGGTCGGCGGGCTTCTCCAGGAAGCCCCGCACCGTCTGGCCGTCGGATCCGGGGGTGATGACACCGAACGACGAGGACTCGGCGCGTGGCACCCGTATCCCGGCCACCGTCACCCCCGCGCCGCTCTCGATGTGCTGGGCGAGCATCTGCCGCGGGTCCATCCGGTAGACGTGGTCCGCGCCGAACACCGCGATGTAGTCGGGCCGTTCGTCGTACACGAGGTTGAGGGACTGCAGGATCGCGTCCGCGCTGCCCAGGTACCAGCGCGGGCCGAGCCGCTGCTGCGCGGGGACCGGCGTGACGTAGTTGCCGAGCAGGCTCGACATCCGCCAGGTCGTCGTCACGTGCCGGTCCAGCGAGTGCGACTTGTACTGCGTCAGGACGCAGATGCGCAGGATGTCCGCGTTGACGAGATTGGAGAGCACGAAGTCCACGAGGCGGTAGGTACCGCCGAAGGTGACCGCGGGTTTCGCGCGGTCCGCGGTGAGGGGCATCAGACGCTTGCCCTCTCCCCCCGCCAGTACGATTCCCAGTACGGAAGGCCCCTCCCCCAGGTCCCGGCTCCACTCGCCCAGGGGGTGTCCCGATCGCCGCATGCCGCCGCCCCTCTACGCCCGCTCGGGCCGCGCCCGGTTTCCGGACAGGGCCCTGTTGCCGAAGTACGCCTCTGAGATGGTTACCCCGCTTTGAGGACTTCCTCGTACAACTGGACGGTCCTTCGCGCCACCGCGTCCCAGCCGAACTCCCGCACCGCGCGCTCCTGTCCGGCCTCGCCCATCCGCCGGGCGGCCGGAGGATCGGCGAGAACCGAGTCGAGGGCGCGCGCCAGAGCGGCCTCGAAGTCCTCGTCGACCGTCACCAGTACGCCCGTCACCCCGTCCTCGACGACCTCGGGGATACCGCCGACCCGGGACGCGACCACGGCCGTTCCGCAGGCCATCGCCTCCAGGTTGACGATGCCGAGCGGCTCGTAGACCGAGGGACAGACGAACACGGCCGCGTGGGTGAGGAGTTGGATGACATCCGGACGCGGCAGCATCTGCGGGATCCAGTGCACTCCCTCACGGACACCGCTCAGCTCCTGGAAGAGATCACGGAACTCCCGGCCGATCTCCGGGGTGTCGGGGGCGCCGGCGCACAGCACCACCTGCACCGCGGGGTCGATGTCCCGCACCGCGCGCAGGAGTTGGGGCACGCCCTTCTGCCGGGTGATGCGGCCGACGAACAGCACGTAGGGGCGGCCCGTGTCGACGCCGACGCGGTCGAGGACGTCCGTGCCGTGATCGGGCCGGTAGAGGGAGGTGTCGATGCCGTTGTGCACGACCCGCACCTTCGCCGGGTCCAGGGCCGGATAGCAGGCCAGGATGTCCTCGCGCATGGCGCCGGAGACGGCGATGACGGCGTCGGCGGACTCGATGGCGGTGCGCTCGGCCCAGCTGGAGAGGGCGTAACCACCGCCCAGTTGCTCCGCCTTCCAGGGGCGCAGCGGCTCCAGGGAGTGGGCGGTCATGACGTGCGGGATGCCGTGCAGCAGCTTGCCGAAGTGACCGGCGAGGTTCGCGTACCAGGTGTGCGAGTGGACGAGTTCGCGGCCTTCGAGGGCGGCCGCGATCGCGAGGTCGACCGAGAAGGTGCGCAGGGCGTCGTTGGCG
This sequence comes from Streptomyces fagopyri, assembly GCF_009498275.1. Taxonomy (NCBI): domain Bacteria; kingdom Bacillati; phylum Actinomycetota; class Actinomycetes; order Kitasatosporales; family Streptomycetaceae; genus Streptomyces; species Streptomyces fagopyri. The sequence continues at coordinate 1,776,663 of NZ_CP045643.1, forward strand.
CCGTCGAGCGAGGACCAGGGCCGGTGGCGCACGACGCCGCTCGCGGCGCCCTCGCCCCAGCAGTGCACGTCCAGTTCCGTGAGGGCCCGCAACTCCCGGGCGAGGAACTCGACATGGACGCCCGCGCCGCCGTACACGTCGGGCGGATACTCCCGGGTCAGCAGTCCCACTCGCACACAGAACCCCCCGTCGTTCCGGTCGGTTTCCCTCATGGTCACCCACAAGGAGCGCCCGCGGAAGACCACGGTCCTCAGGAACGGGACGTTGTTCCCCGGCGGCCGGCGGTCGGGTCCGGCGGGCGGTCGAAGCAGCAGTCGCCGCAGAGACCGCCGCCGGGAAGGCGGTAGTAGAGGCAGCAGCTGCGGCGGCGGAGCGTGCCGGGGGCGAGGGTGCCGGCCAGACCGGGCCCCGCGAGGAGGCCGACGGCCAGGACGCGGGCCCGCTCGGCCACGTCCGGGCGGCCGTGCGTGCGGGCCCAGCGGTCCAACTGCCGCCAGGCGCCCGCCAGGGCCGAGCCCGCGTTTCCTCGCAGCAGGCCCCGCGAGACACGGTACCGGGACCGCAGGGCGGCCTCCAGCGGGTCGAGATGACCCTCCCGCACGACCGTCCCGATCGCGCTCACGGGCAGGGCGCGCACCTCGGACAGCCACAGGTCGTCCGGGGCGCTGCCGTCCGGGTCCCAGCGCAGCAGTTCCGGATCGAGGTCGGGCAACTGCCCGTAGAACGCGGCGGCGCCCAGCGCGACCGACCAGAGACGGGCGGCCAGCGCCTGCTGCGCCACCGACACCGCGATCCGGGGCTCCGGGGCCCGCAGACCCTCCGCGACCTTCCGCACACGGAAAATCATCGGATCTCCGTAAACCTCCCCGGGATGATCGACTTCCGGCGCCGCGTACGCGCGCGCGAGGGTCGGCAGCGGCCCGCGCGGCGGCACGCCGGTGCGTAGTACGAAGAAGCCGCCGAGCGCGTCGAGCGCCGCGAGATCGGGATCGAGGTCCACGAACAGCAGTAGTACCAAGCCCCCTAGGGGATTCCACCGGCGGGGTTCCCCCTCGTGTCGCCCACCCAGGGGAGGACAAGGCGCGTGTCGTACTCCATCGGCAGTAGTACTCATTGCCTGCTCAGGTACGACGACGTGAAGGGCCGAACGAGGGATCGTAGTCACCATGAAGGCCGACCGTTCGCCGCACCGGGCACCGCGCCCACGCCGCACGCCGAGGAGGGACTCATGAGCGCGCTCGCGCTGTCCGTCCTGCTCTCGTTCGTCTCCGCCGTTGCGTACGCGGGCGGCGCGATCGTGCAGGAGCAGGTAGCGCTGACCTCTCCCGACCAGACGTACGCCCCGCTGCGTCGTCCCGGCTGGTGGGCGGCCGTCGCCCTGACCGGCCTCGGCGGCGTACTGCACGTGGTGGCACTCGCCTACGGGCCCCTGAGCCTGGTGCAGCCGCTGGGCGCGCTGACCATCGTGTTCGCCCTGCCCATGGCGGCGGTCTTCGTCGGCCGCCGGGCCGGGGCGACCGCCTGGCGGGGCGCGATCATGGCCACGGTGGGTCTCGCGGTGCTGCTCGCGCTGGTCGGCTCGGCCGACGCGCAGTCCCTGAGCACCACCCAGCGCACCGCGCTGGCCGTGGTGGCCGGCGGCGCGGTGGTGGCGTTCATGGTGGCGGGCCGCGCGGCGCACCGGAACCCGGCCGTGCGCAGCGTGCTGCTCGCGGTGGGGTCCGGCACGGCGTTCAGCATGTCCTCGGTGTTCACCAAGACGGTCGCGGTGGACTGGGCGCACCACGTCTCGCTCGCCGACCTGCCGAGCCTCGCCCTCATCGGCGCCTTCGCGACGGCCGGGATGCTGCTGTCGCAGGCCGCCTACCGCGGCGGCGGCCTCGCCGCGCCGCTGGCCACGCTGACGGTCGTGAACCCCGTCGTCGCCGCGGCCGTCGGCATCACGATGTTCGGTGAGACGTTCCGCTACGGCGAGACGGGCACCGTGCTCGCGCTGGCCTGCGGGATCGTCGCCGCGGGCGGCCTGATCCTCCTCACCACGGAGCAGATCGGCAGCACCGGGCGGCCCGCCGAGGACGCCACGGCCGGGCCGGCCGAGGACACGGGGCCCTGCTCCGGTTCCGGTCCGGACGACGGCACGGCCCGCGCGGTGGCCACGACACCCGGTCCCGTCGAGGAGTTGCTGCTGCTCGCGGTTCTTCCCGACCAGCCCGTCCCTCCGGCCCGCGAGGGCGCCGCCGGGCTCCGTGGGACCGCGATCGCCGCGGGGCACGGCGAGGACGTCCTCGTACCCCGTGTACCGACGTCGGTGACGGCGCCGTCCCCGGACGACGCGTCACCGCGGGACGCGTCCTCCGGCGAACTGGCTTGTTTCGGCCCCCTGTACGCGCCGTACCTACCGACGACGCCACTCTCGGAGCCCCGGCGCACCCGTGTCAGATCCTGACGCCGCCCGCCCGCAGATAGGCCAGCGGGTCGACGTCCGTACCGAAGCCGGGCCCCGTCCGCACCTCGAAGTGCAGATGCGGGCCCGTGCTGTTGCCCGTGGACCCGGAGCGGCCGATCCGCTGCCCCTCTCCCACGCTCTGGCCGTCCTTCACGGAGATCGCCGAGAGATGGCCGTACTGCGTGTAGCGGCCGTCGGCGTGCCGGATGACCACCTGGTAGCCGAACGAGCCTCCCCAGCCGGCGCTGACCACATGGCCCGCGGCGACCGCCTTCACCGAAGTGCCGGTGGGCACCGGGAAGTCGACGCCCGTGTGGTAGCCCTTCGACCAGGACGCGCCGGCGGCGTGGTACTGCGTCCCTGTCGCGGCGTTCACGGGGGCGACCAGCGTGTGCTTCTTGGTGGAGCGCTCCGGGGTTGCCTTGTGCGGGGTCTCTCTGTGCGGGGTGCGCTTGTCCGCCGCGGGCTTCTTCGCGGGCGCGGGCGCGGTCCGGTTGTGTGCGGGCGCCTGCGACGTGCCGCGCAGGTCGAGTCGCTGGCCGGGGAGGATCAGGTCCGGGTCGGAGCCGACGGTCGCGCGGTTCGCGTCGTACAGCCGCTGCCATCCGCCCTCGACGTGCCGGGAGCCCGCGATGCCGGAGAGCGTGTCGCCGTGGACCACGGTGTACATCTCGGCCGTGCCCGCGTGCGACTGGGGCGTGGTCTGCGGCCGCACGTCACGGACCGAACGCTTGACCGTCTGCGGTGAGGTGCTCGCCGTGGCCGTCCGCGAGGAACCGCCGGACGGGTCGACGGCGGGGGTGCCGCCGCCGCGCGTGAGGCCCGCGCGCACCGAGCAGACCGGCCAGGCCCCGGGCCCCTGCCCCTTCAGCACCTTCTCGGCGATGGCGATCTGCTGGTCCTCGGTGGCCTGATCCGCGCGGTGCGCGTACGCCTGGCCGCCGTACGCCTCCCAGGTGGACTGGGTGAACTGCAGTCCCCCGTAGTAGCCGTTGCCGGTGTTGATGCTCCAGTCGCCGCTGGACTCGCAGGCGGCGACCTTGTTCCAGGTGTCCACGTCGGCCGCGTGCGCCACGCCGGTGGCGATGAGCGGGAGAGCCATTCCCGCGCCGCCCGCCGTGACGGTGAGTGAGGCGCGGTTGATCCTGTTCGGCTGATACCGGCGGTGCCGGCCGCGTACGGCCATGTGGGAGCCCCCTCGACATGCGTCAGGAGCGGCAAAAGTAAACGCTGCGAACAGGCCAGGACAAGACGGCAATCGGCCGTGCTGCGACCGGGGGGCCGGCCGGTGGCCGACGGGCCGGGATCGGGCGGCCCGGCGGGCGGCCGAAGGCCCCGGGAGGTCTCCGACGACCGGGGGCCAAGGTCCGGGAGGCGTCCGGTGACGGGGTGGGCCGAAGGCCCGTGGACGCCCTCCTCCGCGAGACCGCCACTCGCGGCAGAGCGGCGTGCGCGGCGTTCGGAAACAGCGGGTGATATCTCTCGTGTGGGGATCTCCCCCGTCTCACCGCGTCGACGGCTGAGGTACCGGGGGGTTGTTCTGCGTACACATCCCCGACGCGTCAGGATGGCCAGAGGCGAAGACGGCCAGAGGCGATACTGACGAGCACGACCGGCACTACCGAATACAGGACCTCTTACAGGACCTTTTAGGAGCCAACCGTATGAGCACTTCAGCCCAGATCGGCGTCACGGGTCTCGCGGTCATGGGGCGCAACCTCGCCCGCAACTTCGCACGCAACGGCTACACGGTCGCCGTGCACAACCGCACCGTGGCCAAGACGAACGCGCTGGTGGAGGAGTTCGGCCACGAGGGCAGCTTCGTGGCCGCGGAGACGGCGAAGGAGTTCGTGGCGGCGCTGGAGCGGCCGCGACGTCTGGTGATCATGGTGAAGGCCGGTGAGCCGACCGACGCGGTGATCCAGGAGTTCGCCCCGCTCCTGGAGCCCGGCGACATGATCATCGACGGCGGGAACGCGCACTTCGCGGACACCCGGCGACGTGAGCGCGAGCTGCGCGGACAGGGCATCCACTTCGTCGGTACCGGCGTCTCCGGCGGCGAGGAGGGCGCGCTGAACGGGCCGAGCATCATGCCCGGCGGCTCACCGGAGTCGTACGAGTCGCTCGGTCCCATGCTGGAGAAGATCTCCGCGAAGGCCGCGGACGGCGCCCCCTGCGTGACGCACGTCGGCCCCGACGGCGCCGGACACTTCGTGAAGATGGTCCACAACGGCATCGAGTACGCCGACATGCAGCTGATCGGCGAGGCCTACCAGCTGCTGCGCGACGTCGCCGGGTACTCCCCCTCGCAGATCGCCGACATCTTCCGCACCTGGAACACCGGCCGGCTCGACTCCTACCTGATCGAGATCACGGCGGAGGTCCTGTCGCACGTGGACGCGGCGACGGGCAAGCCGTTCGTGGACGTGGTCGAGGACCGCGCCGAGCAGAAGGGCACGGGCCGCTGGACCGTGCAGATCGCGCTCGACCTGGGCGTCCCGGTCTCCGGCATCGCGGAGGCGGTCTTCGCGCGCTCGCTGTCCGGCCACGCCGATCTGCGGGCGGCCTCGCGCGGGCTCGCGGGCCCCACGGCGCAGCAGCTCGACGAGGTCGACGCCGCCGCGTTCGCCGACCGGGTCGAACAGGCGCTGTACGCCTCGAAGATCGTGTCGTACACGCAGGGCTTCCACGAGATCACCGCGGGCAGCGACGAGTACGACTGGAACATCGACCTCGGCGCGGTCGCCTCCATCTGGCGCGGCGGCTGCATCATCCGGGCGGCGTTCCTGGACCGCATCCGTGCCGCGTACGACACCCGGCCGGACCTGCCGAGCCTGCTGTCCGACGACACGTTCGCGCAGGAGATCGCGGCGGCCCAGGACGACTGGCGCGAGGTGCTGGTGGCCGCCACCCGCCAGGGTGTGCCGACGCCCGGTTTCTCTGCGGCCCTCGCCTACTACGACGCGCTGCGCGCCGAACGGCTGCCCGCCGCGCTGACCCAGGGACAGCGCGACTTCTTCGGGGCGCACACCTACCGGCGTACGGACCGGGAGGGCTCGTTCCACACGCTGTGGGGTGACGACCGCTCGGAGGTCGAGGCGTAGGCGTCCGCATCACCGAGGCCGTCACACCCCGGGTTCGGGGGTGTGACGGCCTCGTCATGCGGATCGCCGGGTGTCCCCACCCGTGTCCCCACCCGTCGGATCACCGTCCGCCGGGCTGATCACGACAGGGGCGGTCCCGGTTCGGGCTGCGGCACCGGCTCGGGCCCCGGCGGTACCGGCTCGGGTCCCGGTGGCGGCGGAACCGGGGACGGCCGCGGAGCGGGTTCCGGGGTGGGACCGGGACCCGGGTCGGGCGCCGGGTCGGGTGCCGGGTCGGGGAAGGGGTTCGGGTCCGGGAAGGGCTGCGGGCGGCCGGGCCCCGGCCCGGGAGTGGGACCCGGCTTCACCGGTTCGGGATACGGATGCGTCATCGTGTCCTCCAGCCAGTCGGTACGTGCCAGTCGGTACGTACCTGTCGGTACGTCGGCTCTGGACTTGTCCCACGCGTACCCGGCCCCCGCACGCCCACTCACCCCGTCGCGCGAGGGATGCGGGCCGGGCGGTCGGACGCGCGGACGGGCCGGCCCCGTGTCACGGACCGACTGCTTCCACGTTCTACGTGTTCTACGTGTTCTACGTGCGGACCGGCTGCTTCCGCGCGCGGGTCGGCTACCGGAGCGTGCGGGCTGGGCGGGTCCGAGCGCGGGTTGCGAGGCGTGCCGCGGCCGCCCCGGCCGCGAGTCCGGGCCGGGGACTCGACAGGACCGGAACCGAGGTCGTGGTCAGCCCCTGCGCCGGTGCCATGGAGGCCTGGGCGAGGACGATCGCGTCGGCGCCGGTGACCGAGTCCGCGGCCGCCGCGACCGCGGCGGCGAAGCCGTCCCGGTCACCCGCCTCGAAGCGGGCCCACGCGCCGTCGGCGAGCAGGGCACTGACCGTCACGGGCCGGCCGGCGGCGCGGGCCTCGTCCTCGACGAGGGCGAGGGTCGGCGCCAGGGTGCTCTCCAGCGCCGCCACCACGACGACACGCGGACCGGTCGCCACCGCGGCGGCGGCCATCGGGCGGTCCACCCGCAGCACGGGCACACCGGCCTCCGCGCGCTCGGCGATGCCGCCGATGGTCGAGCACGTGCACAGCACGGCGTCGGCCCCGTCCGCGACGGCCCGGCCGAGCGCCGCCCGCACCTCGCCCGCGACCGCGTCCGGGCCCTCGGCACGGGCCCGGGCCAACAGCTCCTCGTCCACCGTGTGGCGCAGTTCCAGGTCCGGATGGTCCTCGTCGCGCAGCGCGTCGAACACCGGAACGTGCACGGGCGAGGTGTGCAGCAGGGCGAGCACACCGCCCGTGGCCGGTACCGGAGTCACCAGCGGCGTCACAGGCACACGCGGCATCAGAAGCGTCCGGGGTGCGCCTTGAGCCACACCACCGCCGCGTCCAGCAGTTCCTGGGCGGCCGCCGGAGCCTCCTCGGGGTGACGTGCCGCCCACTTCACGACGTACGGGCACAGCGGCGCGACCACGATGCCCTCGCGGGCGGCGATGCCGTACAGCTCACGGGCGAGGGAGCCCGCGATGCCCTTTCCCTCGTGCGCGGGTTCCACGAGGGTGTGCACGGGGACGAGGGCGCGTGCGGGGGCTTCGAGGACGAAGTACTCGATGTGGCCCACCACCTCGTCCCCGGCGAGGGCCTCCAGACGGCCGGCCGGCCGGTCGTCGCGGATCTCGATGTCGCTCATGGGTACTCCTCGGGTCCGGGTTCCTCGACCCCTGCCCGCGGGCCCGTCGGTCGGACCGACGGCCTCGGACGCCCCCGGACTTCCTCGGCCGGGGCTCAGGCGGTGACCGCCTGGGGGCTGCGCTCCTGGTCCGAGCCCGGCACCGGCTCGGACGGGTCGGCGCCCAGGCCCACGATGCGGTTGTCGCGGTCCACGTGCACGACCCGCGGCCGCAGTGCCCGCGCCTCGGCGTCGGAGACCTGAGCGTAACTGATGATGATCACCAGATCACCGGGATGCACGAGATGTGCCGCCGCACCGTTGATCCCGACCACACCGGAGCCGCGCTCGCCCTCGATGACGTACGTCTCCAGACGCGCGCCGTTGGTGATGTCGACGATGTGCACGAGCTCACCGGGCAGCAGATCCGCGGCGTCGAGCAGATCGGCGTCGATGGTCACGGACCCGACGTAGTGCAGGTCGGCCTGGGTGACCGTGGCACGGTGGATCTTGGACTTGAACATGGTGCGCTGCATGAAGGCACTCCTGGAACTAGGCTCCCTGCCTGCGTTTTTGCAGGTCAAGGGCGGTTTCTCCACCCTACAACGACTCGAAGGCGCGGGCAGCGTTTCTCTACGCGCAACCGATGGCGGAAGCATCCGGGGGTGCGGGAGGGCGGCACCGGCGGTCGGTCCCACGGCGGCTGAGGCGACCGGCGAGCCGGCGTACCGGTCCGCAGCCCGGACGTGGAACCGGGCGGCCGTCGCCCGGCCCGGTGCGGCAGTGCTTCGTCTCCGCGCCCGGCGCCGTCGGTTCGGGTCCGCGTGTCCGGGTGCCCCCGGTGGTACGGATGAAGTCGACAGGTTCACCGCCTTACCAGGAGGCCTCATGTCCGAGCCGTCCGTCCTCGCCGCGCTGTTGTCCGGGTTGCGGGGTGGGTCGATCGAGATCGTCGACCTCACCTCCCCGCTGTCGTCGTCCACGCCGGTGATCCAACTGCCGCCCGAGTTCGGTCAGACGGCGGGGTTCGAGCTCCAGGAGATCAGCAGGTACGACGACCGGGGCCCGGCCTGGTACTGGAACAACTTCCGCAGTGGTGAGCACACCGGCACACACTTCGACGCGCCGAACCACTGGGTCACCGGGAGGGAACTCGCCGACGTGGCGTCGGTGCCGGTCCGTCGGCTGATCGCGCCGGCGGCCGTGCTGGACTTCACCGCCGAAGCGGAGCGGGACCCCGGCTTCCTCGTCGAGGTGGAGCATGTGAAGGCCTGGGAGGCCGATAACGGGCCGCTGCCCGACGGCGGTTGGCTGTTGCTGCGCACCGGCTGGGACGCCCGGTCGCAGTCGCAGGAAGCCTTCCTCAACGCGGACGAGAACGGCCCGCACACCCCGGGCCTGTCCCCGGAATGCGCGCGGTGGGTCGCGCAGGAGTCGCCGGTGATCGGTCTCGGCGTCGAGACGGTGGGCACCGACGCGGGACGCGCCCACGGCTTCGACCCGGCCTTCCCGTGCCACTCCTACCTCATGGGCAGCGACAAGTACGGCCTGACCCAGTTGCGGAACCTGGCCGCACTGCCGGCCACCGGATCCGTCGTCGTCGCGGGACCGCTGCCCATCGTGACGGGGTCCGGTGCGCCGGCGCGGGTCCTCGCCCTGGTCGAGCGCTCATGAAGGTCGCGGAAGCCGTCGGACGCGCCCTGACGGCGGCCGGGGTCGGCCATGTCTTCGGCGTGGTCGGATCGGGCAACTTCCACCTGACCAACGCCATGGTGGCGGCCGGCTCCCGGTTCGTCGCCGCACGCCACGAGGGCGGCGCGGCGACGATGGCCGACGCCTACGCGAGGATGAGCGGCACCGTGGCCGCGCTGACCGTGCATCAGGGATGCGGCCTGACGAACGCGGTCACGGGGATCGCCGAGGCGGCGAAGAGCCGTACGCCACTGATCGTGCTGGCGGCCGAGGTGACCGAGCCGACGTCCAACTTCCACGTCGACCAGGACGCGTTGGCGCATGCCGTGGGCGCGGTCACGGCGCGGATCACCTCGGCCCGGGACGCGGCCGGGCAGGCCGGCGACGCGGTGCGCCGAGCCCTGCACGAACGACGCACCGTCCTGCTCAACGTCCCCTTGCCGGTGCAGCTCCTGGACGTGCCCGAGGGTCCCCCGCCCGTGACCGCGCCGCCGATCGCCCCGGCCGCCGTCGAGCCGTCCGCCGCCGACGTGACGGCTCTGACCCGGGCGCTCGAAGGAGCCCGCCGGCCGGTCTTCGTCGCGGGCCGGGGAGCGCGCCCGCCCGGCTGCCGCGACGCCCTCGCGGCGCTCGCCGAGCGCTACGGCGCGCTGCTCGCGACGTCGGCCGTCGCGCGCGGCCTCTTCCACGGCGACCCGTGGTCCCTCGACGTGTCCGGAGGATTCTCCTCGCCCCTGGCGGCCGAGCTGATCCAGGGAGCGGACGTCATCGTGGGCTGGGGCTGCGCGCTGAACATGTGGACGACGCGGCACGGCCGGCTGATCGGTCCCCGGACCACGGTCGTGCAGGTCGACGACGACGCGTCGGCGCTGGGGGTGCACCGGGACGTGAGTCTCGGCGTCACCGGTGACGTGGAACTCACCGCGCGACGCGCGCTGGAGACGGCGGGCGCGCCCCGGCGGGGCTACCGGACCGCCGACCTCGCCGCGGCCGTCGCCGCCCGCGTGCGCTGGCGCGACGTGCCGTACGAGGACACCGGTGGCCGCGAGCGGATCGACCCGCGGACCCTCAGCATCGCGCTCGACGACATCCTGCCCGACGAGCGTGTCGTCGGCGTCGACTCCGGCAACTTCATGGGCTACCCGAGCATGTACCTGTCGGTTCCGGACCATTACGGCTTCTGCTTCACGCAGGCGTTCCAGTCCGTCGGTCTCGGCCTGGCGACCACGATCGGCGCGGCGCTGGCGCGGCCCGACCGGCTTCCCGTGGCCGCGCTGGGCGACGGGGGCGCGCTGATGGGCGCGGCCGAGTTCGACACGGTGCGCCGGCTCGGGCTGCCGATGGTGGTCGTCGTCTACAACGACGACGCCTACGGGGCGGAGGTGCACCACTTCGGACCCGCCGGACATCCGCTCGACACGGTCGAGTTCCCCCCGACGGACATCGCCGCGGTGGCGCGCGGCCACGGCTTCGAGGCGGTGACCGTACGCACGCCCGCCGACCTGAAGGCCGTCGAGGACTGGGTCGCCGGGCCACGGTCCGCGCCCCTGCTCGTCGACGCCAAGGTGGTGCGTGACCGCGGGGCGTGGTGGCTGGAGGAGGCGTTCCGCGGCCACTGACCCCGCGACGCCACGCCAGGTGTGGTGTCGTCCTCAGCTCAGTGCCGTGTTCAGCGCTTCCAGGCCGTCGCTGAAGATGCCCGTGAAGAGCTCGACGGTCTCGGCGTCGGTGGCTCCCTCGGGAGTGAAGCGCCCCGACCACTGCACCTCGGCACTCGACGGATCGCCCTCGACGCTGTACACGCGCAGCGTCGCCAGGTATCCGACAACCGGGAAGGGAGCTTGGACGATCGCGTAACTGTAGTGCCGCTCCACCTCGTCGAACTCGATCAACCGCTCGACGATCGCGTCTCCGTCCGGATTGGCGAGCCTTCTGACACGCCCGCCCTCCTCCGACACGCTCGAGGGGATGTAGGGCAGCCAGTCCGGCAGCGAGTCGAACCCGCCGATCAGTTCCCAGACGCGCTCCGGGGAGGCCGGTACGACCCGGCTCACCGATGTTGATGCCATGATCTTCCTCCGTGCGTCAGCCCGAGGGGCCGTTCCGGCGCGCAGGCCGGCGGATGCGACTCACACTCCGCCGGGCAGAGGAGCCTTCGGGCTCACCAGATCCGCCTCGCGCAGCTCTCGCCAGAAGTCGACGGGAACCTGCTCCCGCAGAGCGGCCAGGTCCTCCGCGATGCGGCTCGGTTTCGTCGCGCCGGGAATGACGGCGGCGCTGGCGGGGTGCGCCAGGGAGAACTGCAGGGCGGCCGCTTTGACGCCGACTCCGTACCGGTCGGCGAGTGCCTTGATGCGCTTCACCCGGTCGACGATGTCCGGTGGCGCTTCCACGTACTCGAAGTGGGTTCCACCGGCCAGGATTCCGGAGCTGTAGGGACCGCCGACCACCATGTCGACGCCCTGTTCCGCGGCCATCGGGAGCAGTCGCTGCAGCGCGTGTTCGTGGTCGAGGAGGGAGTACCGGCCGGCGAGCAGGAACCCGTCCGGCCGGGGCTCGTCCAGGGCCAATGTCATCTCGACGGGCTCGGTGCGGTTGACCCCGAGGCCCCAGGCCTTGATGACACCTTCGTCGCGCAGCCGGGACAGCACCCGGAACGCTCCGGTACGCGCTTCCTCGAATTTGCTCACCCACAGGTCACCGTGGAAGTCCTGCGCGATGTCGTGCACCCAGAGGATGTCGATCCGGTCGACGCCCAGGCGTTTCAGGCTGCCCTCGACGGAACGCTCGGTGGCCTCCGCGGTCCACTCGTGGACGATCTTGTTCTTGCGCCCGTTCGCGAACAGATCGCCCTTCTCGCCGAGGTCACGGTTCCCCGTCTCCAGCTCGTCGAGGATGACGCGGCCCACTTTCGTGGACAGGACGAATTCGTCCCTGGGTTTCCGCGACAGCAGTTCGCCCACGCGGATCTCGGCGAGGCCCGCACCGTAGAGCGGCGCCGTGTCGTAGTAGCGGATTCCTTCGTCCCAGGCGGCGTTCATCGTCGCGAGGGCCTCTTCGTCGGGTACGGCACGGAACATGTTTCCCATGGGGGCCGAGCCGAATCCGATGTGGGCGGGCAGAACGTTCTTCAGAGACACGGTGAGCTCCACTCCAGGCTGACGGCCTCGAGATCCGGGCAGATTCGCCAGGATGCACCCCACCGGCAGCTACTGCCCTCATCCCATGGTGGCAAGGGGACGGGACTCCCGCAAACTCTCGGACCGCGGGACGAAGCACCTCTTCGGACCGAAAAGGAGCGCCTTCTCCCGACCGCGAATCGGACGCGCGCCCCCTCACGGACACATGCTGCCGACTGGCGCGCTCTGCGCGTGGCCTCTCGGACCGGGGCGGGGACGGTTCACCGCCGGAAAGCCGATGCGAGGCGGGCCGGACACGGCAGGGCCGCCCGCGACTCCCCCGTGGCGGGCGGCCCCTGTCCGAATGTCCGGAGATCGAGGTCGGCGACGGCGACGTCGGTGTCTTCGGCCGCTAGACGACACCGGCCCCAGCCGATGACGGGATTCGAACCCGCGTCTCCCTCTTGACAGGAGAAGTAGCCGTTGCCTTCGCACCTGGACGCCTTCACGGTAGCCGCCCGGCCGGATTTGGGCACGCGATAATCTCCGGCCGTGAGCAGCGGGACCGTACGGCGACCGTCCTGGCCAACCGACCCTCCGGCAAACGGGCTTATCGGTCCCGGGACACAACAGGCCCTGTTTCACCTGTCGTTGCGCTGCCGGCCGCGATCGCACGCGGCGGGCTGCAGTTCATGTTCATCATCTGCCTTCAGGGCGTCTGGCCGCCCCTGCACGGTTACGCGTTCGAGGACACCCCGTTGTGGGCCGGCATCTATGCTGCCGCTGACCCTGGGCTTCCTGGTCGCGGGCCGTCTGTCCGGTTGCCTGTCGGACCGGTTCGGCGCCCGTGCGTTCTCCACGGCCGGCCTGATCGTCGTCGCGGTCTCCTTCCTCGGACTGCTCGCCCTGCCCGTTTTCGGCGTGGCCGCGGGCATGGCACTGGTCTCCGCGCTCGCCTCGGCCCTGCGCGGCGGACGCCGTCCCACCGAGGACACTCCCCCGAGGGATCGACCGCCCACCGCACGACAGGCCCTTCGCGGACGGAGCGGACGGAACGAGCGAAGCGGACGGAAACGACCGAGTGGGCCGAGCGGACCGAGCGGACCGGCCGGGCAGGGCGGACAGGACCGACAGGACGCACGGCGCAGACAGGACAGCCCCGGCACCACACATCCTCGTAAGGGCGACGGCCGCCCGGGAAACACCGGGAAGGCGTCCGGCACACGCCCGCGCGACCCCGGCAACGCGTCCGCGCCGTCCCTCCGAGGCACCCGGAACGCACCGGACCGTCCCCCGGAGACACCCGAAAGGCGCCCTCGCCGCACCCCGGCAGGAAGAGGAACCGTCCCCGTGGAGTTACCAGGGATGCACCGGGGAACGCGGCGGGGCGCGGAGGCGCCCTGCCATCGCTTCGCCGGGTGCGTGTCGGCGTGCGGAGCGAGAATCGCGGAGTGACTGTGCCACCTGAGCCACCTGAGAGCTCCTTCCTGTCGGGGCAGACCGAGTGCGGCAAGACCGCCCACGGTCCGCTGCGGGACTTCCTGCGGACCGAGACCGGCAGCGCGGCCGTACTGCTCACCGCGGCGCTCCTGGCGCTCGCCTGGGCCAACATCGGACCCGGCTCGTACGCGTCCTTCTGGCACACCGGGCTGTCGGTCCGCGTCGGATCGGGTGAGGTCGCCCTCGGCCTGCGCGAGTGGGTGAACAGCGGCCTGATGACGCTGTTCTTCTTCGTCGTGGGCCTGGAGGCCCGCCGCGAGTTCGACATGGGCGAACTACGGGAGCGCCGGCGGGTCACGCTGCCGGTGCTGGCGGGGCTCAGCGGCATGGCCGTGCCCGTCGCGGTCTACCTGGCCGTCAACGCGGGCCACGCCTCCGCGCAGGGGTGGGGCACCGCCATGTCGACGGACACGGCCTTCGCGCTGGGCATGCTCGCCATCTTCGGTACGCGGCTGCCCGGCAGTCTGCGGGTCTTCATCCTCAGCGTCTCCGTCGTGGACGACTTCGTGGCCCTGGCCGTCATCGCCTTCGCCTACAGCAAGGCCGTCTCGGTACCCGCGCTGCTGACGGCGCTGGGCCTGTTCGCCGTCCTCCTGCTGGTGCGACGCACCCTGGGGATGCGGATCCCGGCCCTGTACGCGGTGCTGGGCGTGGCCATCTGGGTGGCGCTCCTGAAGTCGGGGGTGGACCCGGTCGTGACGGGGCTCGCGATGGGCCTGCTGACCTACGCCCGGCCGGCCGAACGCAGCGACCTGGAACACGCGAGCAGGCTGTTCAGGCGCTTCCGCGAGCAGCCGACGCCGGAACTGGAGCGCACGGTGCGCAAAGGGCTGGCCTCGACACTCTCCCCCAACGAGCGGCTCCAGCGGATGTTCCACCCCTGGACGAGCTATGTGATCGTGCCGCTGTTCGCCCTCGCCAACGCCGGCATCACGGTCAGCGGCGACGAGCTGGCCCACGCCTTCACCTCGCCGATCACGCTCGGCATCCTCTTCGGCTACGTCCTCGGCAAACCGCTCGGCATCATCGGGGCCGCCCTCCTGACCACACGCGTCAGCCGCGGACGCCTCAAGCCGCCGGCCGGCTGGGGCGCCGTCACCGCGGGCGGCACGCTGGCCGGGGTCGGGTTCACCGTCTCGCTGCTCATCGCGACCCTCGCTTTCGACGGTGACGAACTGGCGCAGGCGAAGGTCGGGATCCTGGCCGCGGTGGCCTGCTCGTTCCTCGTCACCTGGCTGGTCACCCGGGTGATCGGGGCCCTGCCGAAGCGTGCGCGCTCGCGGGCCCTGCTCGGTACGGGCCAGAGCATCGTGGATCTCAGCGACTCCGTCGACGTGCGGCGCGACCATGTACGCGGCCCGCTGGACGCGCCCGTGACGCTGGTCGAGTACGGGGATTTCGAGTGCCCGTACTGCGGGCTGGCCGAGCCCGTGGTGCGCGAGCTGCTCGCCGACTTCGGGGACGTACGGTACGTATGGCGGCATCTGCCGCTGCACGACGTGCACCCCAACGCGCAGCTGGCCGCCGAGGCGGCCGAGGCCGCGGCGCTCCAGGACGGCTACTGGGAGATGCACGACCTGCTGCTGGAACACCAGGGGGACCTGCTGCCCAAGGACCTGCTCCACTACGGCGAGGCGATCGGCCTCGACATCGACCGCTTCCGCGCCGACCTGCGGGCCGGTGCGGGTTCCTCCCACATCGCGGCGGATCTGGAGTCCGCCGATCTCAGCGGCGTTTCCGGTACGCCGACGTTCTTCGTCAACGGCCGCCGTCATCACGGCGCCTACGACATCGCCTCGCTGTCGGCGGCCGTGCGCGCCGCGCGGGAGAGGGCGGCGCTCACCGGGGCGGGCCGGACGGCCTGACACCGGCCCCCCGCGCCGGCCCGGCACCGGTCCGGCGCCGCCCCCGACAGCGGTCTGCGCCGCCGGTTGCCGGCGCTCCCGACGGCGACGAGGGCCGGAGAGCCCGGCCGGCCGGACCCTCGGTCCGCGGCGCCGCGGGGACCGCGCCGCCGGGCGGCCCGGAAGCCTGATCCCCGGGGACCGCGCCGCCCGGCGGCCCGGGAGCCAGATCCGCACGGCCGCGTACACCGGCACGGCACGCCACGACGTCCCGGTGCGTCACCGCTCCGGGATATCGGCGTGGAGTCCGAAATCGGCGTGGTCGTCGGGATGGGGGCGGCCCGCTTCGATGCTTCCCCTGATGCCGAGCTTCCTGCGCGCCCGCTGGTAGAACGTGGTGCCGCCGAGACGCACCACCTGAGCGGCCGCGGGGCAGGCCGCCACGGTGATCCGGTCGCCCGCGTCGAGGTATCCGACCACCTCGCCGTCGACCTCGACCGCCAACCGCCCTGTCGTCGGCAGCAGTTCGAGCGTGACGTCCTCGTCCGCCGGCAGGACCAGCGCCCTGTCGAACGAGGAGTGCGCGCTGGCCGGTACGACGAGGATGGCCTCCACCCTGGGCGAGAGGATCGGGCCGCCCGCGGCGAAGCTGTACGCCGTCGATCCGGTCGACGTGGCGACCACGAGCGCGTCGGCGGCGTAACGGATGAACTCGTCCCCCTGGAGGCTGATGGAGATGGCGGCCATACCGTGGCCCGGCACCCGTACGACCGCGATGTCGTTGAAGGCCCGGAAGTCGCGCCCGTCCGGCAGGCGGGTCCGTACGGCCATGCGGGCCTCGGTGGTGAAGCGGCCGCTGTCGATGCGGTCGAGAGCCGGTGCCAGGTCCTCGACGTCGATCTCGGCGAGGAATCCCAGCCGGCCCAGATTGACGCCGAGCACCGGGGTGGCGGAGCCGGAGAGCAGCCGCATGGCGCGGAGCATGGTTCCGTCACCGCCGAGACTCACGATCAGACCGGCCTTGGCCACCAGTGCTTCGGCCGACACGGCCACGGCGCTGCACGCGATGCGCCCCACCTCGTCCGGCAGCCCCAGCACCTCGGTCCGGTTCGTACGGGCCCAGTCCACGACGGATTCGATGACCGGCCCCGGATTGCGCCTGGGATGCAGAATCAGGCCGATCGATCCGATCTGACCCATGAGGATTCCCCTTACGTCGAAGCGACGGTCCCGAGTGCTCCACCATTGTCCTGCGGTGTGGCTTTCGCGCCGGTGCGGCCGGGAACGCGACGGGTGTCCGCGCGGGGACGGTGGGCCACCGGCCGCACCGCTGGTGCTTCAGTCCATCATCAGCCCGAGGCTCCGCTCGTGGGCGCTTTCGGGCCGCGGCTCGTCGAACTGGGTCCGGTACAGCTCCGCGTACCGCCCCTCCGCCGCCAGCAGCTCCTCGTGGGTGCCGCGCTCCACGATCCGTCCCGCCTCGACGACCAGGATCACGTCGGCGGCGCGCACCGTGGACAGCCGGTGGGCGATCACCAGGGCCGTGCGCCCGGCCAGTGCCTCGGCGAGCGCTTCCTGCACCGCCGCCTCCGAGGTGTTGTCCAGGTGCGCGGTGGCCTCGTCGAGGATGACGACGCGCTGGCGGGCGAGCAGCAGCCGGGCGATGGTCATCCGCTGGCGTTCGCCGCCGGAGAGCCGGTAGCCGCGCTCGCCGACCACGGTGTCGAGGCCGTCGGGCAGGGAGCGCACCAGCTCCTCCAGACGGGCGCGCCGCAGTACGTCCCACAGTTCCTGCTCCGTCGCGGCGGGGCGGGCCAGCAGCAGGTTGTCGCGTACCGAGTCGTGGAAGAGGTGGCCGTCCTGGGTGACCATGCCGAGGGTCCGGCGCATCGAGGCGGCGCTCAGGTCGCGGACGTCGACGCCGCCGATGCGCACGGTGCCCCCGTCGGTGTCGTAGAGCCGCGGCAGCAGTTGGGCGATGGTCGACTTGCCCGCTCCGGAGGAGCCGACGAGCGCGACGGTCTGACCGGGTTCGGCGCGGAAGGAGACGCCGCGCAGGACCTCCGCGCCGGCCCGGGTGTCGAGGGCGGCGACCTCCTCCAGGGAGGCGAGGGAGACCTTGTCCGCGGCCGGGTAGGCGAAGGTGACGTCGTCGAACTCCACGGAGGCGGGACCGTCCGGGACCTCCCGGGCGTCCGGCTTCTCCTCGATGAGCGGCTTGAGGTCGAGCACCTCGAAGACCCGTTCGAAGCTCACCAGGGCGCTCATGACTTCGACACGCGCCCCGGCGAGCGAGGTGAGGGGCGCGTACAGCCGGGTCAGCAGCAGCGCGAGCGAGACGACGGCGCCCGGTTCCAGGGTGCCGCGCAGCGCGTACCAGCCGCCGAGCCCGTACACGAGGGCCAGCGCCAGGGCGGAGACCATCGTCAGGGCCGTGATGAACGCCGACTGCGCCATCGCCGTACGCACCCCGATGTCCCGGACCCGCGCGGCGCGCGCCGCGAACTCGGCGGACTCGTCCTCGGGCCGTCCGAAGAGCTTGACGAGGGTGGCTCCGGGTGCGGAGAACCGCTCGGTCATCCGGGTGCCCATGGCCGCGTTCAGATGCGCGGCCTCACGCTGCATCCTGGCCATCCGGCCGCCCATGCGCCGCGCGGGCACCACGAACACCGGCAGCAGCACCAGTGCGAGCAGCGTGATCTGCCAGGACAGGGTCAGCATGACGGCGAGGGTGAGCAGCAGGGTGACGATGTTGCCGACCACTCCGGAGAGGGTGTTGCTGAAGGCGCGCTGGGCGCCGATCACGTCGTTGTTGAGTCGACTGACGAGCGCGCCCGTACGGGTACGTGTGAAGAACGCGACCGGCATGCGCTGTACATGATCGAACACAGCCGCCCGCAGATCCAGGATGAGTCCCTCGCCCAGCGTCGCCGACAGCCAGCGGCTGAGAATCCCGAGCCCCGCCTCGGCGAACGCGATGAGCGCGATGAGCACGGCAAGGCGGACGACGGTGCCCTCGTCGCCGCCGGACACGATGGCGTCCACGACGCGCCCCGCGAGCACCGGCGTCGCGACGGCCAGCAGCGCGGTGATCACGCTCAGTACGACGAACTGGCCGATACGGCGGCGGTGCGGGCGGGCGAAGGCCGCGATGCGGCGCAGGGTGGCGCGGGCGAAGGGGCGGCTCTCCTGCTGCGCGTTCATCACGCTGTGCAGCTGTGTCCAGGCTGTGGTCTCCATGCTCATGGAAGTGACCGTAGGACCTCAAGCTTCGTTGAGGTCAATGTCTTGCGGAAGAAGTCCACGCGCACGAAGGAACGACCCAGGGAACTCATGACGGCATCCATGACGGAATCCACGACGACCCCGCCTCCTCCCGCACCTTGCCCGGCGTGTCAGCCGCCGGACCAGCGCCCGCAACCTCCCGTTGGTGCGGTGTGGAAAACCTCTCCGAGTGTGACAGCGGTCCGTTTTCCCCAGACGCCCCCGCGGAGCCCCCTCAAGGGACTCTCCCGGCGCCTCCCCCTCCGGTCGGTCCTGTGCCTGATCCCGCTCGCCCTCGTGCTGGTGGTCGGCGTGCGCCACCGCTCCGTGCTCGTGGAGGGCTTCGGCCATCTGCGGGCCGCCGAGTGGCCGTGGCTGCTCGCGGCGGTCGTCGCGACCTGTCTGACCTGGGTCGCCGCGGCCGTCACCCGGCAGGGCGCGGTCGTGGAGCGGCTGCCCGCGCGCCGGCTGCTCGCCACCCAGTTCGCGGCGGGTGCCGCCAATCACCTGCTGCCGACGGGGCTGGGCGCCGGCGCGGTCAATCTGCGTTTCATGACGGTGTGCGGTGTTCCGCTCGCCCGCTCCTCCGCGGCGCTCGCGCTGTACATGCTCGCCGAGTCGGTCGCCCGCCTGGCCCTGCTGGCCGGCCTGCTCGTCGCGTTCCCCGGAGCGCTGCGGCTCGGAGGCCTTCTCCCGGACGGGACTACGGGCCCCCTGCTGCTCGGCGCGGGCGCGCTGCTGTGCGTCGCGGTGACGGTGCTGCTGTGCGTACGACGGGTGCGCGTGGCGGTGCTGTCGTTCCTGCGCACCGCGCTCGGGGAGGCGCGCTCGGTGCACTCCCGTCCGGCGCGCGCGTGTGCGCTGTGGGGCGGCTCGCTCGCCTTCCCGCTGCTGCAGGCCGCCGGTCTGACCGCGGTGGGACAGGCGATGAACCTGCCGGTGCCGCCGCTGCACATGGCGCTGGCGTACCTGGCCGCGACCGCCGCGGTGGCGGTGGTTCCCACCCCGGGCGGGATCGGCTCGGTGGAGGCGGCGCTCGTCGTCGCGCTGGTGGCGGCGGGCGGTCCGGTGGCGGTGGCCACGGCGGTCGTCCTGGCGTTCCGGATCATCACCGTGTGGCTGCCGTTGCTGCCCGGAGCACTGACCCTGGGGGCGCTGGTGCGTCTGAAGGTGATCTGAGCGGTCCCCGGACGGCACGCGAACGGCACGGAGTAGCCTCGGACGTACGTCAGTCGGGAGAAGACGCACGTCAGCCGGGAGAAGGGGTCAGCGGCATGCCGGTCCGGACCGAACGCCAGGGGTACGTCACCACGGTCGTTCTTTCCCGCCCCGCCGCACGCAACGCGGTGGACGGCCCGACGGCCGTCGAACTCGCCGACGCGTTCCGGGAGTTCGAAGCCGACGACACGGCCCGGGTGGCAGTGCTCTGGGGCGAGGGCGGCACGTTCTGCGCGGGCGCGGACCTCAAGGCGATCGGTACCGAGGACGGCAACCGGGTGGCCGAGGACGGTGACGGGCCGATGGGCCCGACCCGGATGCGGCTGTCCAAGCCGGTGATCGCGGCGGTCGCGGGGCATGCCGTGGCCGGGGGTCTGGAACTGGCGCTCTGGTGCGATCTGCGGGTCGCGGAGGAGGACGCGGTCTTCGGTGTGTTCTGTCGCCGCTGGGGTGTTCCGCTCATCGACGGCGGCACCGTGCGCCTGCCCCGCCTCATCGGCACCAGCCGCGCGCTGGACATGATCCTCACCGGCCGCCCGGTCCCCGCCTCCGAGGCGTACGAGATGGGGCTCGCCAACCGCCTCGTACCGACCGGCGGCTCCCGTGCCGCCGCCGAGGAACTGGCCGCCGGGATCGCCGACTTCCCCCAGTCCTGCCTGCGCAGCGACCGCGCCTCGGTCCTCGACCAGGAGGGCCTGGTGGAGAAGACCGCCATGCGTGGTGAACTACGGCACGGCATGGGCGTGTTGGCCGACAGCATGGAGGGCGCCGCCCGCTTCGCGTCGGGAGCCGGGCGGCACGGTTCGTTCAGCGGGACGTGAAGCCGGCGAGGACCGCGCGAGGACGTCCGGTTGCGTCAAGAGCCGCCGCGCGGGGGCCCGGTGACGGAAGGACGGCCGTCGCCCGGGTGCGTGGACCCCGTGACGGACCTACCCCCGGGTACGGCAGGATGAGCGGTCGCCCCGGACGCCGAACCGCCGTCGGGGCGTGATCGCGCGTTCCCGGATTCGAGCAGGTGGCAAGTGACGACACAGCGCATACGGCCCGCGGGCCCTCACCCCGGTCCCGGTCTCCGAGGAGGTCGTCGATGAAGCGTTCGGTCACTCTGGACGACCTGATGATCGCCGGAATAGCCCTGGCCGCCGGGCTGCTGGCGGCATTCCTGTTGCGGATACTGCTGCGATGGCTGGGCAAGCACGCCGAGCGCACCCGCTGGAGCGGCGACGACGTCGTCGTGGACGCGTTGCGGGCTCTGGTGCCCTGGGCGGCGATCGCCGGCGGGGTCGCGTCGGCCGCCGCGGTGCTGCCGCTGGCCGCGCCGGTCGGCCGTACGGTCAACCGCTCGCTGACCGTGCTGCTCATCCTGGTCTCGACGGTCACCGCGGCCCGGCTGATCGCCGGACTGGTCCGCTCGGTGACCCAGTCCCGCTCGGGCGTCGCCGGATCGGCCACCATCTTCGTGAACATCACCCGGGTCGTGGTGCTGGCGATCGGCTTCCTGGTCGTCCTGCAGACCCTGGGCATCTCCATAGCGCCCCTGCTCACCGCTCTGGGCGTGGGCGGACTCGCCGTCGCCCTGGCGCTCCAGGACACGCTCGCGAACCTCTTCGCGGGCGTGCACATCCTCGCCTCGAAGACGATCCAGCCGGGTGACTACATCCGGCTGAGCAGCGGCGAGGAGGGGTACGTCGTCGACATCAACTGGCGCAACACCACGGTCCGTCAGCTCTCCAACAACCTGGTCATCATCCCCAACGCCCAGCTGTCGGGCACCAACATGACCAACTTCACCCGGCCCGAGCAGCGGATGACGCTGACCGTGCAGGTCGGCGTCGGGTACGACAGCGACCTGGAGCACGTCGAGCGCGTCACCAACGAGGTCGTCACCGAGGTGATGACCGGAATCACCGGCGCCGTCCCGGACCACGAGCCCGCGGTCCGCTTCCACACCTTCGGCGACTCCCGCATCGGACTGACCGTGATCCTCGGCGTCGGCGAGTTCAGCGACCAGTACCGGATCAAGCACGAGTTCATCAAGCGCCTGCACAAGCGCTACCGCGACGAGGGCATCCGCATCCCGTCGCCCGCCCGCACCGTCGCCCTCCAGCCCGGTGGCGCGGAGCTCCTGGAGTCGGGCATACCGCACCAGCGGGAGGCGTCGTCGCAGAGCCGGAGCCGGGTGGACGGGCCGGCGCGGCTCTAGTCCCGTGACGCTGACGGGCGCGATCCTCCAGCACCTCCCGGGGAGACGCATGCGAGGAGCCGCGGGCGCCACGGCGTACGGCATCGGTGGTGCCGGCGGCCGGTCGCGTCGACGTGGTCCCGGCCGACGGCCGCGCGTACGGGCGCGGAGCGGGGCCGCCGGCCGGACACACGGGCGCGGGACGGGACCGGGCCCGAGGGTGACCGTCCGATGGCCCGAGCCGACCGGGGGTCCTCCGGCCGGCTCGGGCCACCCCCGGTCGGCACGGGCCACCCCCCGGTCGGCCTCGGGCCACCCTCCGGTCGGGACGGTTCGGCCGGCGGGTTCTCGGGTCGGGGTGCCTTCGAACCGTACGGCCGGGGTCCCCGTGGAGTGCGAGATCCCGGTGGACGCCGGGATCACGGTGGACGCCTGGATCCCTCGGGGCACCGGTATCCCTTGGGGCACCGGGCCCCGTGACACCGGAACCCGTGGGCACCGAATCGCGCTCCCGGGCCGGCCCGATCGTCCGCGGTCGCCCGTGGTCGGCCACGGTCGGATGCGGACCCCTGTCGAGTCGGGGTCGCTCACGAGATATCTTGATGTCGAGCAATGTTGCAGACGTGGAGCGGAGCACCCGGTGACTGACTCGACCATCATCTACACCCACACTGACGAGGCCCCGGCCCTGGCGACGTATTCGTTCCTGCCGGTGGTCCAGGCGTACGCCGCGCAGGCGGGTGTCACTGTGGAGACCCGTGACATCTCGCTGGCCGGGCGCATCCTCGCGCTCTTCCCCGAGTTCCTGGAGGAGAGCCGGCGCGTCCCCGACGCCCTCGCCGAGCTCGGCGACCTGGCGAAGACGCCCGGGGCCAACATCATCAAGCTGCCGAACGTCTCGGCGTCCATCCCGCAGCTCAAGGCCGCGGTCGCCGAGCTGCAGGCGCAGGGCTACGCGCTGCCGGCCTACCCGGACGACCCGAAGTCGGACGAGGAGCGCGACATCCGCGCCCGTTACGACAAGGTCAAGGGTTCCGCCGTGAACCCGGTGCTGCGCGAGGGCAACTCCGACCGCCGCGCCCCCGCCTCGGTCAAGAACTACGCCAAGACGCACCCGCACCGCATGGGCAAGTGGACGTCCGACTCGAAGACGAACGTCGCCACCATGGGCGTCGACGACTTCCGCTCCACCGAGAAGTCCGCGGTGATCACCGAGGCCGGCGCGCTGAAGATCGAGCTGGTCGGCGACGACGGCTCCACCACGGTGCTGCGCGAGTCCGTGCCCGTCCTCGCGGGCGAGGTCGTGGACGCGTCCGTCATGCACGTCGCGCCGCTGCGTGAGTTCCTCACCGAGCAGATCGCCCGCGCCAAGGCCGAGGGCGTGCTGTTCTCGGTGCACCTCAAGGCCACGATGATGAAGGTCTCCGACCCGATCGTCTTCGGTCACGTGGTGCGCGCCTTCTTCCCGAAGACGTTCGCGCGGTACGGCGAGACGTTCGCCGCCGCCGGCCTGACCCCGAACGACGGTCTCGGCGGCATCTACAAGGGCCTGGAGTCCCTGCCCGAGGGCGCCGAGATCAAGGCCTCCTTCGACGCCGAGCTCGCCGAGGGCCCGGAGCTCGCGATGGTCGACTCCAACAAGGGCATCACCAACCTGCACGTGCCGTCCGACGTCATCGTCGACGCCTCGATGCCGGCCATGATCCGCACCTCCGGCCACATGTGGGGCCCGGACGGCCAGGAGGCCGACACCCTCGCGGTCCTGCCGGACAGCAGCTACTCCGGCGTCTACCAGGTCGTCATCGACGACTGCCGCGCCAACGGCGCCTTCGACCCGTCCACCATGGGCTCGGTGCCGAACGTCGGTCTGATGGCGCAGAAGGCCGAGGAGTACGGCAGCCACGACAAGACCTTCGAGGTGCCGACCACCGGTACGGTCCGCCTCCTCGACCAGGCCGGCAACGTCGTCCTGGAGCAGACGGTCTCCGCCGGCGACATCTTCCGCGCCTGCCAGACCAAGGACGCCCCGATCAAGGACTGGGTGAAGCTGGCCGTCACCCGCGCCCGCGCCACCGGCGACCCGGCCGTGTTCTGGCTGGACGAGACCCGCGCGCACGACGCCGTCCTCATCGAGAAGGTCGAGCGGTACCTGCCGGAGCACGACACCGAGGGCCTGGACATCCGCGTCCTGTCCCCCGTCGAGGCGACCAAGCTGTCCGTGGAGCGCATCCGCCGCGGCGAGAACACCATCTCCGTCACCGGCAACGTGCTGCGCGACTACCTCACCGACCTCTTCCCGATCCTGGAGCTGGGCACCAGCGCCAAGATGCTGTCGGTCGTCCCGCTGATGGCGGGCGGCGGCCTCTTCGAGACGGGCGCGGGCGGCTCCGCCCCGAAGCACGTCCAGCAGCTGGTCAAGGAGGACTACCTGCGCTGGGACAGCCTGGGCGAGTTCTTCGCGCTCGCGGCCAGCTTCGAGCACCTCGCCACCACCACGGGCAACGCCCGCGCCCAGGTGCTCGCCGACACCCTCGACCGCGCGACGGCGACCTTCCTCAACGAGGACAAGTCGCCGACCCGTCGCGTCGGCGGCATCGACAACCGCGGCAGCCACTTCTACCTGGGCCTCTACTGGGCGCAGGAGCTGGCCGCACAGACCGACGACGCCGATCTCGCCAAGGCGTTCGCGCCGCTCGCCGAGACGCTCACCGCGCAGGAGCGGACGATCGTCGACGAACTGCTCGCCGTCCAGGGCAAGCCCGTGGACATCGGTGGCTACTACCAGCCCGACCCCGCCAAGGCCGCGAAGGTCATGCGTCCGTCCACCACCTGGAACGAGTCGCTCGCGACCCTCGCCTGACACACCGTCGGGCCCCGACGGGCCACGACTGCGCCGCCCCGGCCGGATCCTCCGGCCGGGGCGGCCGTGTTCCCGCGTCCCGGTGATCCCGGTGATCCCGGACGGGACGCCGTGCGTCGGACACCGTGTGTCGGACACCGTGAGCCGGACGTCATGGGGCGAACGCCGTCCGGCGGGCGTCGTACGACGGACATCGTCCGGCAAGCGTCGTACGACGGCTCCCACGTGCCGAACGCCGTGTGCCCGGCACGGCTCTTCCGCCGTCCTGATACCCCCTCAGAGCCTCCGCGCGGCCGACCGACACACCGGCGCACACCCAAGGGCGACAAGGGCTGCCCACCTGGGTGATCAGCGGTGGCGGGCCGGAACCCCCGCTCATAGCTTCGGCCCATGACCAAACGACAGATGGCCTACCTCGCGTGCACCGCGGCCGTCATGGCGTCGGGGCTGGGTGCCGCCCCGTCGGCCGACCACCGCGTGGTGCATCGAGTGAGCCCCGGTGAGTCCATCCAGAAGGCCGTGGACGCCGCGCTTGCGGGGGACACCGTCCTCATCTCCCCCGGCACCTACCACGAGAGCGTCCGCGTCGCCGTGCCGGACCTCACGGTACGGGGCTCCGGCGCCGGCCGTACCGTCATCGAGCCGGGCCCTGCCCCGGCCCGCGGCACCTGCGCCAAGGCCGGCAACGGCATCTGCGTGACCGGGACGGACAGCGCTCCCCTCACCGGCGTCACCGTGCGCGCGCTGACCCTCAGAGGTTTCGCCAAGCAGGGCCTGTGGGCGTCGGGCACCGACCGGCTGACCGTCCATGGTGTGAGCGCCGAGGACAACGGCCAGTGGGGGATCGCCGCCGAGAAGTCCGTCCGCGCGGTGTTCCGGCACAACACCGCCCGGGGCAACGGCGACGCCGGCCTGTTCGTCGCCAACACGGTCGCCACCGAGGAGGGCGCCCGGGACACCCGGGGGACGGTCATCAGTCACAACCGGCTGATCGGCAACCGGATCGGTGTCACCGTGCGCCGTCTGCGCAACCTCACCGTCGACCACAACGAGGCGACCGGCAACTGCGCCGCCGTGTTCGTCGTGGGCGACGAGAACAAGCCGCACGCCGGGGCACTGACCGTGAGCGGGAACTACGTCCACGCCAACAACAGGTCCTGCCCCAAGACGCCCCGGCTGCCCACCCTGCAGGGCTCGGGCATCGTCCTCACCGGCACCGAGGACACCCTCGTGACGGGGAACAAGGTCCTGGACAACGTGGGCACCTCCCCCATGTCGGGCGGCATCGTGCTGTTCAAGAGCTTCGTCGGCGCCGCCAACCGCGGCGACGAGATCCGCGACAACCTGGTGCTGGGCAACGGCCCGGCCGACCTGGCCGACCGGGACGCCGCCGGCACGGGCAACGTCTTCCGCCACAACCTCTGCCAGGTCTCCGAGCCCGCCGGCAAGTGCTGACCGACCCTCACTCCCCCACCCCTCACCCGGCACGACAGAAGAAGCGAGGCACCAGATGACGACTGCCGAACAGGCTCCCCCGCCGCCCATGCGGCTGAGGGAACTCGTCTTCGGAGCGGCGTGCGCCGCGGCCGTACGCGCCGCCGCCCGCCTGGGCGTGGCCGACGCCCTGGAAGAGACGCCGATGAGCGTCGAGGATCTGGCGGCGGCGGTCAAGACCCAGCCGCAGACCCTGCGCCGGCTGCTGCGCGCCCTGTCCTGCCAGGGCGTCTTCGTGGAGCAACCGGACGGCGCCTTCGCCCACACGGAGATGTCCCGGCTGCTGCGCGAGGACGATCCGCACAGCCTGCGCTACATCGCCCTGTGGTGCACCGAGCCCTGGACGTGGAACGTCTGGCCCAAGCTCGACGAGGCGGTGCGCTCCGGCCGCAACGTCTTCGAGGACGTGTACGAAAGGGAGTTCTTCGAGTACCTCAACGAGGAGGCGCCCGAGTCCGCCTACGTCTTCAACCGGGCCATGACGACGTCCAGCGAGCAGTCGGCGCGGGACGTCGCGGCCCTGCTCGACCTCGGCGGGGTGTCCTCGGTCGCCGACATCGGAGGCGGTCAGGGCCAGGTCGTGGCCAGCCTGCTGGAGAAGCACCCCGGGATGCACGGCACCCTGCTCGACCTGCCGGGCGTGGTGGAGAACGCCGACGCGCGCCTGCGCGAGGGCGGTTCGCTGGCCGACCGGGTGCGCATCGTGCCCGGTGACTGCCGCGAGGACATCCCGGTCCAGGCGGACGTGTACATCATCAAGAACATCCTGGAGTGGGACGACGACAGCACCCGTCGGGCGCTGGCGAACGTCCGGAAGGCGGCGCGGCCCGGTGCCCGTGTCGTCGTCATCGAGAACCTCGTGGACGACACCCCGTCGATGAAGTTCACGACCTCCATGGACCTGCTGCTGCTCCTCAACGTCGGCGGCGCGAAGCACACCCGGCGGAGCATGGCCGACCGGCTGACGGCCGCCGGCCTGGTCATCGGCGAGGTCCGCCCGGTCAACGCGTATCTCCACGCGTTCGAGTGCACCGTCCCGGCCTGACCCGTCGAGGCGCCCCGGGCCGGCCCCGAACCGGCCGGCCCCGCAAACCCGAGGCCGCCGGCTCCGCGAACGCGGATCCGGCGGCCTCGGGTTGTGTCCCGGCGCCCGGTCAGGAGGCGGCGGCGCGCTCCCAGCGGTAGAAGCAGCGCGCCATGGCGTCCTTGGGGCTGCGCCACGTCTGCGGGTCGTACGCGCTGACGTACGCCGACAGTTCCTCGCTGACGCTGCGGAACTCCGGGTGCCCGACCACCTTCGCGATGGCGGGCGCGGGGTCCTTGTCGGACTCGATGAGGTGCATGTACACGTCACCGAACTGGAAGAGGCTGCGCCTGTTGACGCCGATCAGGTGCGGCAGTTCACCGCGGTCGGAGGCGGCGAACACGTCGGCGATCGCGGGTGCCGAGTCGGGCGCCATCCTGGCGACGATCAGGGCGTGATGCATCGGGGGTCCTTCCTGGTGGTCCGGTGATCAGCCCGGTACGGCGGGCGCGTTGCGGCGGTCGCGGGCGACCTGCTCGATGCGGTCCCGGATCAGGGCCATCTGGACGCGGGAGTTGCGGTTGATGTTGTCCGTCATCCAGGCGTCGTCGACCGGGGCCTCGGGCTTCATCGCGAAGTCCTGCACCCAGTGCATGTGGGTGCCGTCCGGGGTCTCCTTGTACTCCCACCGGATGTCCATGTGGGCGAAGGGGCCGGTCTCGACGCGGCGGGCCCGTACGGTCCGCGCGACGCGGTCCACGGTCCGCTCCGACACCCAGCTCCAGACCTTCCCGTTCTCGTCCGGGTGCATGGTCAGGCGGAAGCTCGTGGTGTCGCCGTCACGGGACAGCACCTCCAGGGACGCGTACTCGCTGAACAGCTGAGGCCAGTTCTCGATGTCGTTGGTCATGTCCCAGACCAGATCGAGAGGGGCGTCGATGGTGATGCTGTTCTCGGTGTGTCCTGCCACTTCAGGCTCCAGTCTTGAGGGTGCTGTTGACGAGGTCGAGGAACTCGCGGGGCGTCTTGCAACGCTCCGCGTCGGGCGGCAGCGGCTTGCTGTA
The DNA here is from genome assembly GCF_009498275.1 of Streptomyces fagopyri. Classification (NCBI taxonomy): domain Bacteria; kingdom Bacillati; phylum Actinomycetota; class Actinomycetes; order Kitasatosporales; family Streptomycetaceae; genus Streptomyces; species Streptomyces fagopyri. The sequence goes on from NZ_CP045643.1 coordinate 1,805,129, forward strand.
CCGGTTCTCCAGCTCGCCGACGATGCCGAGCAGGCCCAGCGAGTCGAGGCCGAGGGTGCCGAACGGGGAGTCCGACGCGTGGTGCAGCTGCTGGGGGTCGACGGTGACCCCGGCGGCCTTCTTCATCAGCTTGGCCAGTTCGTCGACGGTCACTTCGATGATCATCTGTGTTCTCCTTCCCGCCCGGTCCTATCGGGCGGAGTCGCCGCCGCGGCGCACGACCAGCGCCGCGTTGGATCCCATGAGTCCCCGGCTGAGGACCAGGGCCGTGTTCAGCTCGGCGGGGCGAGCGCTGGACATCACCAGGTCGAGGTCGTGGCAGATGTCGAACACGTTGGGGGTGGGGGGCACCTGGCCGTTCTCCATGGCGAGCACCGCGGCCGCGGTGTCCAGCACGGGTGCCGCGCAGTAGGCACGCCCGATCCCGGTCTTGGGCGCCGTGACGGGCACCCGGGTGCCGTGCGCCCCCAGGGCGTCGGCGATGGCCAGGGCTTCGGCGCGGTCCGCCTCCGGTACGCCCAGGGCGTCGGCGAACACGACGTCGATCTCCTGCGGGGCGCAGCCCGCCTCGTCGAGGGCGACCCGGATGGCCTGGGCGAGTCCCTCCCGGGACCGCTCCCAGCGGGAGGCCCCGGTGAAGGTGGCGCCGTGTCCTGCCACGGTGGCCCGGATCGCGGCACCGCGGTCGCGGGCACGGTCCGCCTCCTCCACGACGAGCATCGCGCCGCCCTCCGCGGGCGCGAACCCGCAGGCCCCCTCGGTGAAGGGCCGGTAGGCGCGCTCGGGGTCGTCGACGGTGCTGATCTCGGGGTAGCCGAGCTGGCACACCATCGAGTACGGGGCGAGGGGGGCCTCGGCGGACCCGGCGAGAACCGTGCCGGTGCCGCGCCGTACCCCGCGGGCGGCGTGCGCGACGGAGTCCAGGCCGCCCGCCTCGTCGCTCGCGACCACTCCGCACGGCCCCTTGAAGCCGCCCCGGATGGAGATCTGGCCGGTGCTGGCGGCGTAGAACCAGGCGATGGACTGGTACGGGCCGACGTACCGGGATCCCTGGCCCCACAGTTTCTGGAGTTCCCGCTGTCCGAACTCGCCGCCTCCGGAGCCGGCCGCGGTGACCACGCCGATGTTGTACGGCTCCGCGGGGTCCCCGTGGCCGAGGCCGGCGTCGTCCAGGGCGAGGACGGTCGCGGCCATGGCGAAGTGACTGAAGCGGTCCGTCTGGACGAGGAAGCGCTCCTCGATGAGGGAGGCGGCGTCGAAGGAACGGACCTCGCCCGCGATGCGGAGCGGCAGGTGCTCGCATCCCTCGCGGGTGATCCGGTCCAGAACGCCGACCCCCTCCCTGATGGACTTCCAGTACGCGTCGGCTCGCATTCCGTTGGGCGCGATCACACCGATTCCGGTGATGGCCGCGTGCCGGGGGCGCTGGGTGCGCAGACTGGTCATGGGTTCCTCCCACCCGGCCCGGTCAGGAGCACCGCGGACTGGAAACCGCCGAATCCGCTGCCCACGGAGAGCACGTTGTTCAGCTTCCGGGGGCGTGCGGTGCGCGGAACGTAGTCCAGGTCGCACTCGGGGTCGGGAGTTTCGTAGTTCGCGGTGGGCGGCACGACCTGGTGCTTCAGGGCGAGGACGCAGGCGACGACCTCGATCGCGCCGATCGCGCCCAGCGAGTGCCCCACCATGGACTTGATGGAGCTCATGGGCGTCTTGTACGCGTGGGCGCCCAGCGACCGCTTGACCGCGGCGGTCTCGTGGCGGTCGTTCTGCCGGGTGCCCGAGCCGTGGGCGTTGACGTAGTCGATCAGTGTCGGATCGAGTCGCGCCTGGTCGAGCGTGGTGTCGATCGCCCGGGCCATCTCGCGGCCCTCGCTGGTCAGACCGGTCATGTGGTAGGCGTTGCCGTAGGTGGCGTAGCCGCCGATCTCGCAGTAGATGTGCGCCCCGCGGGCCCGGGCGTGCTCGTACTCCTCCAGGACGAGTACCGCCGCGCCCTCGCCCATGACGAAGCCGTTGCGATGGGCGTCGAAGGGCCGGGAGGCGTGTTCCGGGTCGTCGTTGTCGGGCGACGTCGCCTTGATGGCGTCGAAGCAGGCCATGGTGATCGGGGATATGGGTGAGTCGGACGCCCCGGCGATGCAGACGTCCGCCCTGCCCTCCTCGATCGTGTGGAAGGCGTAGCCGACGGCGTCGAGTCCGGAGGTGCAGCCGGTGGAGACGGTCTGCACCGGGCCCTGTGCGCCGAACCGCTCGGCGACCACCGAGGCGAGCGTGCTGGGCGAGAACGCCAGGTGCAGTTGTGGATCGGCCTCGCGGTGGTCCACGTCCCACCGTCGACCGCCCGCGCTGACCTTGACGTAGTCGTGTTCCAGGCGGGTGGTACCGCCGACGGCGCTGCCGAGCGAGACACCGACACGCCAGGGGTCCTCCCTGTCGGTGTCGAGTCCCGAGTCGCGTACGGCCTCGTCGGCCGCGACCGCGGCGAACTGGATGTACCGGTCCGCGTGCCGGCTCAGCTCCGGGTCGAGACCGTGGGCGAGGGGGTCGAAGTCGCATTCGGCGGCTATGCGCGAGCGCAGGCCCGCCGGGTCGAACAGCGTGATGCCGCGGGTCGCGGTACGGCCGTTGGCGAGGAGGTCCCAGAACGCCGTCGCTCCGGTGCCGCCCGGAGCGACCACACCGATACCGGTGACGGCCACCCGCCGGGTCACTTTATGGCCCCACTTCGCTCGGACGGCCGTCCGTGGTCAGGCGCGGACAGGTCCGTCCCGGCGGCGACGAACTCAGGCGTGGGCCCGTGGCCGTCGGTCACCTCCGTGTCGACGTGACCGAGGCTCGGGCGGGGCGCGAGCGGGCCCAGGTGGAAGACCATGCGGGCCTCGGTGTCACCGACGTTGCGGAAGCGGTGGCGCATGTTGATCGGGATCAGGAGTCCCTGGTCCGGCCGGAGCGCGTGCGCCTCGCCGTCCAGGTCCACCTCGAGCGCGCCGGCGACGACGTACACGAACTCCTCGGAGTACGGGTGGTAGTGCTCGCCGATGCGCTCACCGGGCTGGATGATGGCCAGGCCCATGAACCCACTGGTGGAACCCGCGGTGGCGGGGGTGAGCATGGCCCGGATGTCGCCTCCGCGCCTGCGGTTGGGTTCCGTCTCGCTCAGGTCCACGATGCGTGGATGCTTCTGGATCATTCTTGATACCTCCGACTGTGGAAGTGGCGTGCGGTGGGGCGGCCGCGGGCCTGGGGACCGCGGCCGTCCGTCAGGAGTGCGCCGCGGTGCGGTCGGTGACGGGCATCATGTCGGCGTGCGACAGGAGACGGTTGGCGTTGCGTTCCGTCTCCAGGGAGCCCTCGACGCCGATCGCGGGACCGTCGAGCAGCCGCTCGAGCTCTCCGGCCTTGCCGGCGCCCTCGATGCCGAGCGACGCGAGGGGGTCGGCGTCGACTTCGCCCGTGATGTCGATCAGGCGCACCACGATGTCGTCGCGCTGGAAGACGGTGCTCCCGTAGACCGTCCCGTTGGGGTCGGCGGCCGCGGCCTCGTCCTGATGGGAGAGCAGCCGGGCGAGCTCCATCCCCTGGCCGCGCTTGGCCGGGTAGTACAGCGCGTGCCGGCGCAGGCCGGCGGGTTCCGGCCGGTCCGCCACCACGTGGTGCACGGCCGGCAGGGCCGCGCGGGTGAAGAAGACCCGTGCCGAGTCCTCGTCGCCCAGGTTCCGGTCCTGCTCCAGGTACGGGTTGATGGCCTCCTCGACCGCCCGTACCCCGGGCTGGCGTGCCACGTGACGCAGGGCCACGAGGAGGTCGCCCTCCACCTCGACCGCTCGCACGACGCGGTTGCCGTGCATGAAGAGCGAGGTGCGGCGCAGGCGCGTGGTGTCGTCGACCCGGGCCTGGGGCGCCTCGTACCCGGCCAGGATCTCGGCGACCTTCGACTCCGAGCCCGGCTTGACGGTGAAGGTGAGGGCGTGGCGAGCCACCCCCTCGCCCACGCGGGCCTGCACCTGCTGGGCCGCCTTGACGGCCTTGGCGGCCTTGGGCGCCGCCTGCTGCTGGTTGGGGTGGGTCTCCCGCAGGACGCTGTAGCGCATCGACCGGGTGTCCCGGACGCAGCTGTGCATCGGCCTGACGGTCTCGACGTGTTCCTCGCTGTTCACCCAGGCGAGGAAGGGCGGGGCGCTCTCCCACTCACTGGTGATGAGCCACTGCGAGGGGTTCTCGATCGACTGGCAGAGCTGGTCGCTGATGTGACCGGGGACGGACGCGACCTGGTTGCACATGTGTTCGTAGGCGTCGAGGAACTCCTGCTGGGCTCCTTCGTACAGATCGAGCAGCAGGATCACCCGCAGCCTGGAACCGTCGAACGCCGATTGCGAGATACGTCCCGAGCTGGTCATCCGGCACACCTCTCCTCATTCTTCACGGAAGGTCGGGAACGACCGCCGTGACCGAAAGGCCGGGGTCGCCATGAGCCGATCGTTGACGGGACGTCCGATACGCGCGAGCCCCACGGGGCGGACGAGTGAACTGCGTGTCATCCGGGTGCCCCGGGCGCGCGATCAGGTCCTCAAAGGGCATGGAACCTGCATCCCATTCCTGACTCACCTCGCGGGTGACGCTGGAGGCAATCAATGAACCCATGGAAAGAGGCCGGCGAGGTCGGTCACCGGACGCCGGTCCTCGTCGTCGGCGGCTCACTGGTGGGCCTGTCCACCTCGCTGTTCCTCGGGCGCCTCGGTGTTCCGCACCTGCTCGTCGAGCGTCACTCGGGTACGTCGATCCATCCGCGCGGGCGCGGCAACAACGTTCGTACGATGGAGCTGTTCAGGGTGGCCGGGGTGCAGCGGCGCATCGAGCGGGCCGCGTCCGTCCTGGCGGAGAACCACGGCATCCTGCAGGCACCGACCCTGGTGGGCGAAGCGGGCGAATGGCTGCTCAAGGACATCGACCCCGGCGGCGGGCTGGCGCGTTTCAGCCCGGGCAAGTGGTGTCTGTGCAGCCAGAACGACCTGGAGCCGGTGCTGCTGGAGTGCGCCCGGGAGCTGGGCGGAGATCTGCGGTACTCCACGGAACTGCTGTCGTTCGAGCAGGACGCCGAGGGGGTGACCGCGCGGCTCAAGAGCCGTGCGACGGGCGAGCACAGCACGGTCAGGGCCGACTATCTCGTGGCCGCGGACGGCCCGCGCAGCCCCGTCCGCGAGCAGCTCGGCATCGGGCAGAGCGGCCCGGGCGACCTGTTCCACAACGTGAGCGTCACCTTCACCTCCCGGCGCCTCGCGGACGCCGTCGGCGACCGGCGCTTCATCGTCTGCTACCTGAACGGCCCGGAGGCCGACGGGGCGCTGCTGCCGGTCGACAACAAGGAGCACTGGGTGTTCCACGCTCCCTGGCATCCCGAACGCGGGGAGACGCTGGAGGAGTTCACCGACGAGCGGTGCGCGGAGCACATCCGGCGGGCCACCGGCGTACGGGGTCTCGACGTGGAGATCACCGGCCGGGCCGCCTGGCACGCGGCCGAACGGGTCGCCGAGCGGTACCTGGACGGACGGGTGCTCCTCGCGGGTGACTCGGCCCACGAGATGTCCCCCACCGGGGCGTTCGGCTCCAACACCGGTATCCAGGACGCGCACAACCTCGCCTGGAAGCTGGCCGCGGTTCTGGGCGGCTGGGCGGGCCGCGGGCTGCTGGAGTCCTACGACGCGGAGCGCCGTCCGGTCGCGGAGGCGACGAGCGCGCGCGCCTCGTCACGTTCGGTCGAGCACAGCCACCCCGGATACACGCCCGCCCCTGGGGCCGGCGGTCCCGGGGGTCCCGGCGGTCCCGGGGATCCCGGGGATCCCGGCCGTCCGAGCGGTTCCGGCCGCCCGAACGGTCCCGGCCGTCCGAATGGTTCAGGCGGCCCGAACGGTTCGGGCGGTCAAGGCGGTCCCGGCCGCGGCATCCTCAACGTGGCGCTGAGCTACCGCTATCCGCGCGGCGCGGTCCTGGGCGCCGATCCGACGCTGCCGATCGTGCCGGACGGGATGCGGCTGAAGGGCGAGCCGGGCAGCCGGTCACCGCACATGTGGCTGGAGCGTTCCGGCGACCGGATCTCCACCCTCGACCTGTACGAGCGGTCCCTGGTGCTCCTGAGCTCGGCGGACGGCGGCGCCGGCTGGCACGCGGCGGCGAAGGACGTCGCGGCGCGGCTGTCGGTGCCCCTCGACTCGTACCGGATCGGCGGCGGACCCGGCGCGGAGCTGTCCCCCGCGGACGGCACGGACTGGGCCCAGGTGCACGGCGTCACCGCGGACGGTGCGGTGCTGGTCCGCCCCGACGGGTTCGTCGCCTGGCGGTCCGAGGGCCCGGTGGCCGATCCCGGCGCGACGCTGCGGGAGGTGCTCGCGACGCTGCTGGACCGGCGCTGACGACGGCGGGGATCCGCGATACCCGCGAGGGCCCGCGACACTCGCGAGGGCCCGGGACCCTCGGGAGGGCGGGGCGGAGGGGATTGCGGGCCGCCCCGCCTCCCGTGTGTCCGGGGGTTCGGCCGGGTGGGTCAGGGACCCGTTCCGCCGAGGTCGAGCCGTCGGATGTGCGCCACGTTCTCCCGGTCGTCGGCGTCCTCGCCGGCCGAGGCGGCGAACCAGGCGTCGAGGATCTCCTTGAGCAACGGTCCGGATGTCAGGCGCAGGCTCAGCGCCAGTACGTTCGCGTCGTTCCAACGGCGTGCGCCGTCCGCCGTGTACGCGTCCGTGCACAGGGCTGCCCGGACGCCCGCCACCTTGTTCGCGGCGATCGACGCGCCCGTGCCGGTCCAGCAGCACACGACCGCCTGGTCCGCGGTCCCCTCGGCCACCTCGCGGGCGGCCGCCTCCGAGCACACCGCCCATCGCGGGTCCCGGCCGGGGTGCAGTGCCCCGTGCGTCGTGACCTCGTGGCCTCGGCCGCGCAGCTCCGCGACCAGGGAACGGGCAACGGGTTCGTCCATGTCCGAGGAGACCGAGATCCGCATGCCCGGCAGCCTACCGAGCGGTGCGACGCGCGACACGCCGCTTCGTCCGACTCCCGGGGAGGGCCCGCGTACACGAAGAAGGGCCCTCACGGACCATCGTCCGTGAAGACCCTTCGCACCGTCGGGACGACAGGATTTGAACCTGCGACCCCTTGACCCCCAGTCAAGTGCGCTACCAAGCTGCGCCACGTCCCGATGCTGTTCACCCGCGGTGATCCCGCGTGATCGTGCAGGTAAACCCTACCGCACGTGCGGGGGCGGCCCCGCACACGCGACGGTCGGCGGGGCGGTACGTCCGGGCCGGCCGCGGCGCGCGGCGGCCGGCGATTCGTCGCCCGGGCGCACGGACCACCACCCACGGACCGCCGCCCCGGGTCCCACGCACCACCGCCCCCGTGCCCCGCAGGCCACGCACCACCCGCCCCCGTGCCCCGCAGGCCACGGACCACCGGCCACGCGCCACCGGTCACGGGCCACCGAGACGGCGGGCCACCGAGACAGCGGTTGTCACACCGGGCTGCCGGCGAGCCTCCACTCCCGGTGCAGCGTGCCCAGCGGAATACCCCGCTGGAGGACCGGGGTGCCGAAGACGGACAGCTGGATCCGCAGGGTCCCGCTCAGATCGAGCCCGCCGTAGACACTCCAGGTACCCGTCGTCCCGACGTCGGCCTTCGTGCCGGAGTGGGACGGGGAGGTGACGTCGACGGTGCCCGCGGCCTCGCCGCGCAGATAGGGAGCCAGGTCGGCGGTGACGCCCACGGCTCCGTACAGACCGACCGTGGCCTGTGCGCCGAGGGCGGCCTTCACCCCTCCGTCGGTCGTGACCCGGGCGCGCACCGGGGTGCTCGCCATGTGCGACTCGTCGACCGGGGTCCAGCCCGTGGCCGCGTCGTAGGTACCGCCCGCGTCGAAGTCGCCCTTGAGGTCCTGCTCGATGTCGACGGTGACCCTGCCGTCGCCGCTGATCTGGAAGTAGCAGGTCAGGTCGAGGTTCACGACGACGGGGACCGGGCCCACCTGGAGGACGGGGTCGGCGTGCAGCTTCGCGAACGGCAGCCGGACGGGCTGGGCGGAGGCGGCGGCGCGTCCCTTGAGCGCCCACCGCGAGGTCCAGTCGCCGAGGACACCGAGGTGGGCGGTTCCGGGGCCCGCCGCGGTGGACCTGCCGCCGTAGGAGAAGTCGACCTCGGGCTTGACCTGGACGAAGCCGGACAGGGTCGCCGCCGCGGAGGCCGGCGCGCCCTCGGCCGTGGCGACCTGCGTGGCGACGTCGACCCGCAGGCTGCCGAGGGGGACCTTCGCGCCCTCGGGGCCCGCGTGCACGTCTCCGGTCCGCGCCCAGGAGACCTTGACGCCGGGCAGCAGCCGCTCGACGTCGAAGGAGGCGGGATCGACGGGGACGGTGCCCTTCGCCTCACCGTCGCCGAGCAGCGCGTCCAGCGTCGTCGGCGCGGTCCGGACCTCGGTGCCGTCGGGCTTCTCGCCGATCACCTCGGTGACCTCGGCGAGCAGTCCGTCGGGAGCGCCGGGCGCGGGGGCGCTGGCGATGACGTCACCGACGGCGGTACGGCCCGGCGCCGGCGTCCCTCCTGGAGCGGGCGACGCGGACGGATTCCCCTTGTGCGCTGGGGATATGACGGCGCGTCGGGTACGGCTGTCGTACGACGTCACCGTGAGCGCGGACTTGTGGGCCTCGCCGCCGGCCGTACCGGGCCGCGCGACCGCCGTCGAGGTGGCCGCGGGTCCGGCGGCGACGGCGAGGGGGCCGCCGCCGTGCGCGGACTCGGCGGTGGAGGCCGTGGCCTCCGGGACACGTCCGGGGGCGGAGGAGGCGCGCGGGCCGGAGCCCGCGGAGCAGCCGGTGGCGAGGAGGAGGGCGGATGCGGCGAGCGCGGGCATGACGGCACGCAAGGGCCGCTTGCGGATACGCAAGATCAGTCCTGAGGGGGTGGGGGCGGCAAGAAGTTACCAGCGAGTAACTGGATGTGAGCATGCCATGAAGACCCGAAGGCGCGCTTCACCTTCCGCACCCCTCAAGGGTGATGTGCGCCACGCCGCCCCCTCGAAGGCGGTCGCGACGCTCTCCCCAACTCACCCGCGCACAAGCACACTTGACGCGGCATCACACATTCGTACCGAACGGGCGCGCCGGTCACGCTCCGGCCGGAGAGGGAGCCGCGCCCCTCCGGCCGCCCTCACCTCCCGGTCTCGGGCCCCCAGTACTCCGGGCCGATCCCCCGCCAGTCGATGAGCGGGGACACCGCGATGGTCAGCGGGTCGACGTCGAGCCCCGCACGCCGCAGGAACTCGGACAGGTCGTCCAGGTTGTAGGCCAACCCGAGGCTCTCTCCGTGCACACGGACCCGGCGGCCACCCGTCGGCGCCGGCGGGGACACGATCACTGGCAGCGGTTCGGACATGATTCCAGCCTCGCCTCTCCGGCCCCGGCCTGCATCCCGGCCCGATGTCTCGTTCGTTCACCGCGCGCCGTCGCCGGCCCGTCGGAGGAGTGTGGGTACGCCATGCGCCGAATTCAATCACGTGTTCGATTTAATGCGCGACCGTGCCGGGCGGCCCGGCACCGCCGGTCAGACGCGCGGCCGGTTGATCAGCCCGGACAGCACGATCACGCTCTCCGTCCGCTCGATGACCCTGGCCTCGCGCACCCGCTGGATGGCGCGTTCCAGGTGCGGGATGTCCAGGGCCATCAGGTGCACGATCGCGTCCGCGGCCCCGGAGACCGTGTAGGCCTCGACCACCTCGGGTACGGCCTCCAGGTCGCGCCGCAGTTCCGCGGGGGTCGGGTTGCCCTTGCAGTACACCTCGGCGAAGGCCTCGGTCCGCCAGCCCAGCGCCTGGGTGTCGACGAGCGCGGTGAAACCGCGGACCGTGCCGTCGGCCACCAGTCGGTCCAGGCGCCGCTTCGCCGCGGGCGCCGAGAGCCCGGCGGCGCGGCCGATCTCCGCGTAGGTACTGCGCGCGTCGCGCAGCACGCACTGCACGATGGCCTCGTCGATGGCGTCCATGGCCATGCCGCACACCCTTTCTCCGCGCAAGAAATCACCACGCAGGGACATTCTTCACAAGAAATCGATCCCAGAAGGAAACGAACGGCGATTGTTTGCGTACCGGGGCTGTTCGTAGCATCCTCACGCCCCCCTCGTCATCCACCCGCGAAAGGAGCGTGTGGCATGCGCGCAGTGCTCAGTGCCGAGGAATCCGCCGCCCTGGAGGCCGTCGACGAGACGGCCGTCGCCACGATGCTGCTCGACACCCTGGCCGTGCCGAGCGTGACGGGAAGCGCGGCCGAGTCCGAGCTGCAGCACCGTCTGGCGCGGGACCTCGGCCGGTCGGGCCTGGACATCGACCTCTGGTCGATGGATCTGCCCGCGCTGCGCGCCGAGCCCGGCTTCCCCGGCATGGAGGTGCCGCGCGACGAGGCGTGGGGGCTCGTCGCGACGCTGCCCGGCGACGAGGACGGTCCGACGATGATCCTCCAGGGTCATGTGGACGTCGTGCCGCCCGGCGACCTCGCGCAGTGGGCGGGCGCCCCGTTCGTACCGAGTGTCCGCGGGGACGTCGTGCACGGCCGGGGCGCCTGTGACATGAAGGCCGGTGTCGTCGCCAACGTCGCGGCGCTCGCCGCGATCCGGGCGTGCGGGGTACGGCTGCGCGGCAGCGTCGCGGGCCACTTCGTGGTCGGCGAGGAGGACGGCGGGATCGGGGCCTTCGGGACCCTGCGCCGTGGCCACACCGGCGACGCCTGCGTCATCAGCGAGCCGACCGGCGGCACGCTGGTCACCGCGAACGCCGGCGCCCTGACCTTCCGTATCACCGTGCCGGGCCGGTCCACGCACGCCGGCACCCGTGACGCCGGGGTGAGCGCCATCGACGCCTACGCGCCGATCGCCGCCGCGCTGGCCCGGCTGGAGGCCGTCCGCAGCGAGACGCCTGATCCCCTGATGGCCGAATACCCCTTCCCGTACACCGTCTCCGTCGGGATGCTCCAGGCCGGGGACTGGGCCAGCAGCGTGCCGGGGCTGCTGGTCGCCGACGGACGGCTCGGGCTGCGGCTCGGCGAGGACCCGGCCGAGGCACGCGCCGCGTTCGAACGCTGTGTGGCGCGGGCGTGCGCGGCCGATCCGTGGTTGCGCGGACATCCCGCGGTCGTCTCGTGGCCCGGTGGCCAGTTCGCCAGCGGCCGGCTCCCGGCCGGCCATCCACTGCGCGAGACGGTCGGCAGCGCGCACGCCGACGTCACCGGAGCGCCCGCGGCCCGGGAGCGGGGCGCCCCCTACGGGAGCGACCTGCGGCTCTACGCCGGGGCGGGCATCCCGACCCTCCAGTACGGTCCCGGGGACGTCCGTCTGGCCCACGGCCCCGACGAGCACGTGTCCCTCGCGGAGACGGTGGCCGTCGCCCGCGCACTGGTCCTGGCGACACTGCGCACCGTGGGAACCCGATAGGACCACGGACTCCGTGGCCACAGGCTCCGTGGCCACGGGCTCCGTACGACCACGGACTCGTGGCGCCCCGGCCCCGGACGGCAACGGACCGCATGAGCCCTGAATCGGGTAGGGCCCCGGACCGACTGGGACCCCGGATCGGCGGAGACCCCGACCGGGTGGGACCCCGGCCCCCGAGGGGGGGGTTCAGCGCCCCGCCCGCCAGCGCCACCCGTGGTCCACCGGTCCGAGTCCGGAGCCGAGCGGGAAGCCCGCCGCGATCGCACCCGTGACGTACTCCTTCGCCCGCCGCACCGCCTCCGGCACCGCGCTCCCCCGCGCCAGCTCCACCGCGATGGCCGAGGCCAGGGTGCAGCCGGTGCCGTGGGTGTGCCGGTTGTCGTGGCGCGGCGCCCGCAGCCAGAGCTGTTCGGTGCCGTCGGTCAGCAGGTCGACGGCCTCGCCGGGCAGATGGCCGCCCTTCACGAGGACCCAGCGGGGGCCGTAGGACAGCAGCCGTTCCGCGGCCCGGCGCATGTCCCGCTCCCCCGTCACCTCGATCCCGGTGAGTTCGGCGGTCTCGTCGAGGTTCGGCGTCGCCACCGTCGCGACCGGCAGCAGCGCGGTCCGTACGGCGTCCAGCGCGTCGTCGGCCAGCAGCCGGTCACCGTGCTTGGAGACGCTCACCGGATCCACCACCACGGGCGCGGCGACGTCCGACAGCAGCTCGGCGACGGTCTCGACGAGCAGCGATGAGCCGAGCATGCCGGTCTTCACCGCCTGCACCCCGATGTCGTCCACGACGCTGCGGAACTGCGCGCGCACCGCCTCCGCCGGAAGCTCCCAGGCTCCCTGCACGCCGAGCGAGTTCTGCGCGGTGACCGCGGTCAGCACGCTCATCCCGTGCGCGCCGAGCGCCAGCATGGTCTTCAGGTCGGCCTGGATGCCGGCGCCGCCGCCCGAGTCCGATCCGGCGACGGTCAGGACGCGGGGCGGGACGGCGGGAGTGTTCGAGGACATGGCGGGTTCGCTCCGTACGGGACGAGACGGATGGGACGAGGCGGATGACGCGAGAACGGCGGGACGAGACGGGTGAGCGCCTACGCACGGCGACAGGGCCCGTGGCGCCGTGCCCGGTGGCGGACGTCGTCAGCGGCGCAGCCGCAGTGGGGCGTACACCACGAGGGCCGCGAGGAACGCCACCCCGTAGGCGAGGTCCGCTCCGTGCAGGGCCCGGGCGACCGGACCGACGTACAGGCTGGTGCTCATGAACGGGACCGCCGCCGCGAAGGCGCCGACGAACGCCACCAGCGCGGGCCACCACGGCTGCGGACGGGCGCTCTCGGCGGACAGGTCGACCGGCGCGCCGACGCGCGCCCTGGCCCGGACGAGCCAGTCGACGGCGACGATCGCCACGAACCCGGGAATCCAGTAACCGACGAGCAGCAGCACGTTCTGGAACCGGGTCGTGGTGTCGGCGGCGTGCATCCACAGCACGAGCGGGAAGCCGAGGACGGCCGCCAGCGCGGCGGCGGCCGGGCGCGGCAGGCGTACGCCCATGGTCTGCAGGGCGAGCGACCCGCTGTAGTCGTTCATGGCGTTGCTGCTCAGCGCGGCCAGGGCCACGGCGAGCAGTCCGAACGCGCCGAGGACACCGCCGCCGAGCAGGGTGTCGACGCCGCGGGCGGTCTGGTCGGTGAAGACGGAGGCGCCCCACAGGCCGAGCGCCTGGACGGCCACGAAGGACACGCTGATTCCGGCGAGCGTGCACCAGAACATGCGCGGCCGGGATGCCGTGCGCGGCAGATAGCGGCTGAAGTCGCTGGCGTAAGGGGCCCAGGAGAGCGCCAGGCTGAGGGCGATGGTGCAGGTCAGGACGAACGCCCCGGCGCGGTCGGCACCGTGCGCGGAGGCGGCGGCAGCGGGGTGGGTGCCGTTCAGGAGCTTCACCGTCAGCGCGGCGAAGGCGGCGGCGAGGGCGAAGGTCATCACGGTCTGCAGCCGGTGGATCACCTCGTACCCGAGGGCGCCGAGCGCTCCCTGGGCACCCATCATGACGAGCACGCCCAGCCAGAACGGCCAGCCGCAGAGCTGGGCCAGCGCGTCCCCGCCGAACAGACCGATCAGCGCGTCCCAGGCGATCGAGGACAGCCACTGCAGCGCGCCCGGCACCAGCACGGCCCGTCCGAACGCGAGCCGGGCGAGCGGCAGTTGACCGGCGCCGGTCTGACTGCCCCAGGTGCCGAGGTACGCCGTCGGCACCGCGCCCAGCAGGGTGCCCAGCACGACGGCGGTCAGCGCGGTGGAGAAGTCCAGACCGAGCGCGACGCCGACGGTGCCGGTGAAGACCCCGGTCATCGTCAGATTGGGGGCGAACCACACGGTGAACAGGCGGCCGGGGCCGCCGTAACGGTGGTCCTCCGGCACCGGGGCGATGCCGCGCGCCTCGACGCGCAGGTCCCCCGGGGCCTCGGGCATCCGCCCGTCGAAAACGCCCTGCGGACCTCCGACGGCCACTTCACCACGGGCATACGGCAACGACATGAGACATCCCTCCGCCAGTCCTAACTGGTTCAGGTTCGACGGGTGTGATCTCAGCCCTCGTGCGGGGCACCCCGTGTCCGGTTCGGCGCAAGGATAGCCCGGCCCGCGCGTGCGTCCCGGGCAGGGGGCGCCCGGACCGCGCGAGGAGGCGCGCGGGGCCTGTGCGAGAAGGCGCGCGAGGCCCGGACAAGGCGGTGGGCGGGGCGCGTGCGTCGACGTGGAGTCGTGGGGTCGTGGGGTCGTGGGGTCGCGGGCGGAGCGATGCCTCCTGGAGCGTGTCGCGCACGTCCCGTCGTCCACCCCTCGTCCACCCGGCGGCCGTGCCGGGCGTCGCGACGCGGGCGGGACTCTCGCGCCGCGCCTCAGGCCTCAGGCCTCAGGAGCCGACGCGTGGTTCCCAGCCCTCGTACGCCGCCGTCAGCAGGCCCAGCACGCCGTGCGGGGTGACCTCGCGCGGGTTCGGGTACGCCTGGCCGGCGGCCTGTGCCGCGGCCACCGCCAAGTCGGCTTCTTTCAGGCCGAGTTCGGCGAGAGTGTGCGGCGCGCCCAGGCCTCGCGCGAGTTCCCGCAGGGCGCGTGGGACGTCGTCCGTACCGAGCGCCCGGGACAGGGTGGCGATCGCCCGGGGCGCGGCGGACGCGTTGTAGGCGAGGACGTAGGGCAGGACGACGGTGTGCGTCTCGGCGTGCGGCAGGTCGAAGGTGCCGCCGAGGACATGGCACAGCTTGTGGTGCAGGCCCATGGTGGTGGCGCCGAGGCAGGCACCGCACAGCCACGCCGCGTACAGGGCGCGGCTCCGCGCGTCGAGGTCCCCGGGGGCGGCGGCCACGGTCGGCAGGACACCTGTCATCGCCCGGACTCCCTCCTCGGCCATGAGCTGGACGAGAGGCGAGGTGTCCGGCGCGTACAGCGCTTCGACGGCGTGCGCGAGGGCGTTGAAACCGCTGGTCACAGAGAGGGGGACGGGAAGTCCGAGGGTGAGCTCGGGGTCGTAGACGACGCTTCGGGGCTGGACGGCGAGGTCACGGCCGGTGCGCTTGGCGCCGTCCTCGGTCAGGCCCCACACCGGGGTCATCTCGGAGCCCGAGTAGGTGGACGGCACGGCGATCAGCGGCAGTCCGGTGCGCAGCGCGATCGCCTTGCCGAGGCCGATCGCCGAGCCGCCGCCGACCGCCACACAGCCGTCGGCGCGTATCTCGCGGGCCACCTCGACCGCTCGGGTGGCGACCTCGGCGGGTACGTGCATCCGGGCCTCGGCGTGCACCCCCGCGCACTGACCGCCCAGCGCGTCGGCGACCGCCCGGGCGGCGGTCTCGCCCCGGCCGCCGCAGACCACCAGCACCCTGTGCAGACCGAGCCGGGCGACCTCGCCGGGGGTCGCGGACACGGCGGCGCCGGGCCGGAAGACGACCCGGCCCGGCCGGGTCTCGTACGAGAAGTCGAGCGGGGTGTCCATGGCGCTCATACCTGCTCCCGTACGAGGTCGAAGCGGGCCCGCGGGAAGGGGGCCGGGACGCCGAACTCCCTTGCCGGGAGGGGATCGTAGGCCTCGGTGAACGTCTGGGCCGGGCTCTCCCCGGCCGCGGGCACGGCATCGGTGACACCGGCCCCGAAGCCGGCCCCCATGGCCCTGAAGTCCGCCTCGAGGCCGGTTCCGGGGTCAGTCCCGAAGCCGGCCCTGAGGTCGGCCCGGGCATCGGTCCCGAGGTCGGTCTTGCGGTCGGTCGGTTCGACGGTCATGCCACTCTCCTGGTCCGGCACACGATCCTGCCAGGCGTGTCCGAGGATGCGCCGCCTCGCTCCGGACGGCAACTCCTGGTGTTCCCTCGCGCGGTCATCGCGACCGGTCGCCGTCCGCGCCCGCGTCCAGGAAGTGGAAGCGGGGCTCCGGATAGCGGTCGTGGGCCCGGTGCGGGGCAGGCGAGATGTAGGCGCCCGCGAGGGAGAACACCACCCGGTCACCGGCTCGCAGGCCCTGCGCCCGGACGCCGCGGACCAGGACGTCCTGCGACGTGTTCAGCTGGCCGGTGAGGGTGGCGCGCTCCCGGCGCACCACGGGCCGCGGCCAGGAATACGGCCACGGCTCCACTTCGAGAACGGACCAGGGCTGATCGTGCCGCCCGGTGGCGGGGGTGCGCAGGTGGACGGCGCCGCCGCGGATGACGGCGAAGTCCTCGCTGGAACCGTGCTCGACGTCCAGCACCTCGCTCGCGTACCAGCCGCAGTACGCGGTCAGCGCACGGCCGGGCTCGATCCGCAGCGTCAACTCCGGGTGGGCTGCGGCGAGTCGGGCGAGACCCTTGCCGTAGGCGTCCCAGTCGAAGCGGCGTTCCGGGCGGTCGTAGTCCACCGCCATGCCGCCCCCGATGTCCACCTCGGCGAGCCGAAGTCCGTTCCGGGCGGCCAGTTCCACGGTCCAGGCGACGACGGACTCGGCCAGCGCCAGGTGTTCCCCGGCGTGCACGCCGTTCGCCAAGTGCGCGTGGACACCGCGCAGTTCGAGGCTCGGATAGCTGCCGTCGGTGAGCAGCCCGACGATGATGTCGGCCCGGGCGGGGTCCAGGCCGGAGGTGGTGGCGCACGCGCCGCCGTCCTCCGTGAGAAGGCCGCCGGGCACCGGGAGGTCGAACCGCGGCAGCACCGCGACCCGACGGCCCGGAGCGTGCCGCTGGGCCAGCCCGGCCAGCATGTACAGCTCGTACTCGCTCTCGACGTGGAAGCGGGTCACGCCCCGCTCCAGCGCGTCCGCCAGCTCCGTCGGGGTCTTCTCCGTGCCGCCGAAGTCCCGCGGGCGGTCCACGCCCGACTCGGCGACGTGGTCCAGTTCGACTCCGGAGGAGACCTTGTAACCGTCGACGTACGGGCCGAGTTCGGCCAGGATCTCCGGTTCCCCGTTGGCCTGGACCGCGTAGTACATCTCGACGCGGTCGGGCAGAGCGGCTCTGACGGACGCGGCGTGGGCGCGCAGTGCCGCCAAGTCGGATACGTAGGAGGGCAGTTCCGTGGGCGACAGGGAGAGGATGCGATCGCGCACCGCGCGCGGGGGTGTGATCATTGGGGCACTCCGGGTCGTATGGCGCAGGTTGTCGTGGGCACGCGACGCGGGTGGCGAGCGGCCGGACGGCATCGCGGGCCGGCCGGTGCGCGACACGAGGAGCGGGGACACGCCAGAGGCTCCGGGCGGGGCCGTGCGCGCCATGGGGAGCGGGGCCGCGTGCGACGCGCGTGCCCCGTCCGCCGGCCGGGGAGGAATGTCCGAGGTGTGCCGACCGAGCGTCCGGTCCGGTGCGGTCGCCGGGGACCCCCGGAGCACCACCACCGTGCTCCGGCAGGCCGGAGCCCTCGCTCGCAGGGCTCGCGCCCTGTGGCATCCCACCATCATTCTGATCCGCGACTCCCAACCCGTGGCCCAGGTGCGATCTCTACCCGGTGAGAGATCCTCAGGCACCTTGAGCCGCTCGCGAGCGGGAGCCTCTCCGAAGTGTCGCCCCGGCGCACATGAACACCCACGACACCCTCCCACGCAACGGCCCGGCCCCACGCAGGGGTTCGGTGGGCGCGTCGCCGGTGGTGTTCCGGCGGTACGCGCGGACACCTGACGTCGGGGAGGTGCGCCGGGGGGGAAGAGGCCGGGCGCCGGCGCGGGTGTGGACACCGGCCGGATCAAGGCGCAGGGCCGGCGGAGTCGGCCGGCGGACGCGCGGCCGAGGCAGATGTGCGCCCCGCGTGAGCGCCCAGGGGTGCGCACGATGCCCGCGGGGGCGCGGCACGCCGGCCCGGCCGCGTGCGTCCGTGCCGGCCGGCTCTCAGGTGGCGGCGGGGAGGGGGCCGTCCGCGAACGTCCAGGTAGGGCCCGTCACCCGGGCCCGGAAGATCCTGGAGCGTGGCGTGCGTCCAGCGAATGCGAATGCCGAGGCAGCGGCAGCGGCAGCGGCAGCGGCAGCGGCAGCGGCAGCGGCTCGGAACGGTGTGGGGGCGGACCGGGGTCGGTCGGATGGGGGTCGGCGGGCCGGGACGGGGAGCCGTGACCCGGTCCGGCATGGCGCGGGGCCCGGCTCCGGACGGAGCCGGGCCCCGCGTCCGGTCAGCAGGTGGCCGACGCGGGCAGGCCGCCGTACTGGTCGCCCTTGAGGTACACGGCACTCACATAGCCTTCGGCCAGCCGCACCCACACGTCGTTGACATAGCCGTTGTCGCGGATGGTCTCGCCGTGGGTCCAGCAGGACGCACCGCGCGGGTCCCCCGCGGTGACGTGCCCGGTGATACCGGTCTGGCTCGACGGGCCGGAGCGTACATTGACGTTCACGTAGGGTGTGACGGCGTACGGCAGTCCCGCCGCCGCGGCCTGCGCCCCGGCCGCGCCGGTCAGCAGCAGTCCGGCGGCGAACGCCCCGACACCCGCCGTGACCGACGCCCTGGTCCTCATCCTCATGGTCATGCTGTCCTTCCCCGTGGTGGAGTCCCGGTGTGCTCACCGGACGGGGCCGCGCGTCCCGCCGGTCCCGCAGGGCAACCTTGCAAGTCCGGCTCCGGACAGGGAACTTCTTTCGACCACGCTCGAAGCGTCCCGCCGCCCGAGGCTCTCGCGGAACGGGAACTCACCGGCTCCCCTCGTCCCGGACGCATGAAAAAGGGCCCTCACAGGCTGTCGCCCGTGAAGACCCTTCGCACCGTCGGGACGACAGGATTTGAACCTGCGACCCCTTGACCCCCAGTCAAGTGCGCTACCAAGCTGCGCCACGTCCCGATGCGTTTCCCCCGCGATGCCCCGCAGGATCGTGCGAACAGAACTTTACCCCACAGCGGGGGCTGCTCCGAAGAGGGCACGGAGCGAGCGACAATCGGGGTATGAGCGGGACATCCGGAAATCGGCGGAACACCGGGCGGGATCGGGACACCGAGGGCAGGGCGCGCAACGCCCGGCCACGGGACGGGCTGGGCCGCCCTCTGCCGTACGGCGCCGACGGCGTCGAACGTCAGCCGGAGGGCGTCGTGCGTGATCCCGGGAGCACGGTGACCGAGGCGCAGGCGCTGCTGGACGCGGGGCGGCCCTTCCACGCGCACGAGGTCTTCGAGGACGCCTGGAAGGCGGGCCCCGAGGACGAGCGCACGCTCTGGCGGGGCCTGGCCCAGCTCGCGGTGGGCCTCACGCACGCGGCCCGCGGCAACGCGACGGGCGGTGCCCGGCTGCTGCGGCGCGGGGCCAAAGCCGTCGACGAGTGGCGGTCCGGTGCGACCGGCCGAGCCCGTCCCCATGAGCTCGATCTCGTCGAACTCGCCTCGTGGGCAAGGGAGCTGGCTTCCGTCGTGGAGAGTGACGGTGCCGCGGTCAGTGCCGGGGACTGGGCGCCCCGGCTGCGCGGGAGCACCCGCTGAGGAACCGTCCGGCGTCTCGGTCCGGCCGGTGCGCGGACCCCGGGCGGACGCGGTGCGTCCCCGGACGGTGGCGTGCGGCAGACTCGGGGGGTGCGAAAGATTCATGTCATCGGCATCGGCGCGGGCGACCCCGACCAGCTCACCCTCCAGGCGGTCAAGGCGCTGCGGAGCACGGACGTGTTCTTCGTCCTGGGCAAGGGCGAGGCGAAGTCGGACCTCGTCCAGCTGCGCCGTGACATCCTCGACGCCCATCTGTCCGACGGGGCGTACCGCCTGGTGGAGGCACGCGACCCGGACCGTGACCGGGCCGCCGACGGCGCCGCCTACTCCCCCGCCGTCGGGGACTGGCGCAGCGCCCGCGCGGACATCTACCAGCGGCTCATCGCCGAGGAGCTGGGCGAGGACGAGAGCGGCGCGTTCCTGGTCTGGGGCGATCCCGCGTTGTACGACAGCACGCTCGGGATCCTGGAGGAGATCCTGGACCGGGGCGCGGTGGCGTTCACGTACGACGTCGTGCCCGGCATCAGCAGCGTCTCCGCGCTCGTCGCCCGGCACCGCACGGGGCTCAACCGGGTGGCCGGGCCCGTCCAGATCACGACGGGCAGGCGTCTGGCGGAGGCCTTTCCCGAAGGTGTCGACGACGTGGTCGTCATGCTCGACGCCCACCAGGCCTTCCGCCGGTACGCCGACGAGGACATCGACATCTACTGGGGCGCGTACATCGGCACACCCGACGAGATCCTCGCCTCCGGCCCGATAGCGGAGGCGGCGCCCCGGATCGAACGGCTGCGGGCCGAGGCGCGCGAGCGCAAGGGCTGGATCATGGACACGTATCTGCTGCGCAGGCGGCCGCGGGGGTAGGGCACGCCTCCGCCGCGCCGCCGCGCCGCCGCGCGGGCAAGCGCGGGCGTCCGAGGAAAGGCCGCGCACGCCCGGCCCGTACGGCAGGCAGGCACGACAGCTCCCGTACCGCGGGCCCGTGCCGCGGGCCCGTACGGCCAGGCACGCACGACAGGTCCGTGCCGCGGGCGGGGCGTCCCGCACGTACGTGCCGCCGGACCGAGACGCCCGGCTCGTGGGTAGCGCCGCGCGGAATCGCCCCGTACGCGCTACCACCGCGCGGAGACCGTCGCGCGGGGCGTGCCGCACCCACAGACCGCCCGGCGGGGCATGTCGTCGGACGAGTCGTCCCGTACGCGCCCCCGGGCAGGTCCTCCGTCACATGTCGCCGAGCGGCTCGTCGCGTACGCACCCGGGGTCCGCGCCCCTGGTAGTGGGCCGCGCGCCCGCTCAGGTCGTCGAGTCGGTCCGCGCCCCGCGTCAGAGGACGCCGAAGTCCAGGCGGGCCAGGGCCGACACCACATCCGGTACCGCGGCCACGCCGTCCGGGAGCGGCGGCCGTCGCACGACGACCACGGGCAGGCCCAGTGCGCGAGCGGCGGTGAGCTTGGCGGCCGTCGCCTCGCCCCCGCTGTCCTTCGTCACCAGGACGTCGACGCGGTGTGCGCGCAGCAGGGTCCGTTCGCCGTCCACCGTGAACGGGCCGCGGGCGAGGAGCACCTCGGTGTCCGGTGGCAGCGGCGGCTCCGGCGCCTCCACCGACCGGGCGAGGAAATGGAGTCCGGCGAGATGCGCGAAGGCCCCGAGACCGAGGCGCCCGGTGGTGAGGAAGACCCGCCTGCCCAGCGGCGGGAGGAGCGCGGCGGCCTCGGTGAGGGAGGTGGCGAAGTGCCACCGGTCGTCGGGGCCGGGCCGCCAGCCGGGGCGGCGCAGGACGACCGCCGGAACTCCGGTGGCGGCGGCGGCCCGGGCGGCGTTCTCGGTGATGCCGGTGGCGAAGGGGTGCGTGGCGTCGACGACGGCGTCCACCCGCTGCTCGCGCAGCCACCGGGCCAGCCCGTCCGCGCCGCCGAACCCGCCGACGCGTACGTCCCCAGCGAGCGCGCCCGGCCTGGACACGCGCCCCGCGAGGGACGTGGTCACCCGCACGCCGGGGCGGCCCGCCAGTTCGGCGGCGAGCCGGCGTGCCTCGGTGGTGCCGCCGAGGACCAGGACGTGGGGGGACATGGCGTCGAGCCTACGAGAGGTGGTCAGCGCAGCAGCAGCTGCACCCCGCCCACCACCGTCGCCGCGATCACGAGCCGTTCGAAGAGCAGCTGGTTGATGCGGTGCACGGCCCACCTGCCGAGGAACGCGCCGGGTACGACGAAGACCGCGAGCGCCGCGTCGAGGAGCAGGGAGTGTCCGTCGATGAGTCCGAGGCCCACGCTGAAGGGCACCTTGGACGTGTTGACGATCAGGAAGAAGAAGGCCGAGGTGCCGAGGAAGCCGAGTTTGCGGAAGCCCGCGGACAGCAGGTACATCGACATCACGGGGCCGCCCGCGTTGGCGACCATCGTGGTGAACCCGCCGAGCACGCCGTAGGAGCGTGCCTTGATCCGGCCGGACCGGGTCACGACCGCCTCCGGATCGTCCTCCCGCGTGGCGGCCCGGCGGCGCCAGAGCGTCACCGCCGCCATCAGCAGCAGGATCGCGCCGATCGAGGTCCTTACCATCCCGTCGTCTGCCCACACCAGGAACAGCGTGCCGAGGACGACCCCGGCGGCGACCGCCGGGAACAGCCGCCACAGCGTGGGCCAGTGGGCGTGCCGCCGGTAGGTCAGTACGGCCAGCACGTCCCCGACGATGAGGAGGGGGAGCAGCACGCCGGTCGAGGCGCGGGCGGGCAGCACGGCGGCGAAGATCGCCAGGCTGACCGTGTTGGCTCCGCTGACGGCGGTCTTCGAGAAGCCGACGAGCAGTGCCGCGGCGGCGAGGGCGGCGAATTCCCAGCCGGATATGTGCCAGAGCGTCATCGTGTTCATGCGGGGACCGATGCTATGCCCACGCATCTCGTCCCCGTAAGGAGCGTCCCGTCAGGTGATCACCGCGCGGGCCGGGTCACCCCCGGTCACGGTGCCGGGGGCGGCGGGCGCTCGTACGGACGGGGTCAGGACCGCTCGACCAGGATCGCGCTGCCCTGGCCGACTCCGACGCACATCGTGGCCAGGCCGCGCCCGGAGCCGGTGCGGCGCATCCGGTGCAGCAGGGTGGTGAGGATCCGGGCGCCGGAGCATCCGAGGGGGTGGCCGAGCGCGATGGCGCCGCCGGTGGGGTTCACCCGCTCCGGGTCGATGCCGAGCCGGTCCACGCAGGCGAGGGCCTGGGCCGCGAACGCCTCGTTGAACTCGGCCTCGTCGAGGTCGCCGACGCTCCAGCCGACCCGGGCCAGGGCCTTGTTCGTGGCGGGGACCGGCCCGATGCCCATGACGTCCGGGTCGACGCCCGCCGAGGCGCCGGCGACATACCGGCCCAGTGACTCGAGGCCGAGATCGTTCAGTGCCTCTTCGCCGACCAGGAGCAGTCCGGCCGCTCCGTCGTTCATGGGCGACGCGTTGCCCGCGGTGACCGTGCCGCCCGTGCGGAAGACCGGCTTGAGGCGGGACAGCTTCTCCAGCGAGGTGTCCTCGCGTACGCATTCGTCGGTGTCGACGAGCACGCCGTCGGGACGTTCGACGGGGAGCAGTTCACCGTCGAAGTGGCCGTTCTTGCGGGCGTCCGCGGCACGTTGGTGGCTGCGCAGCGCGAACGCGTCCTGGCGCTCGCGGGAGATCCCGTACCGGGAGGCGACCTCCTCGGCGGTCTCCCCCATCGACAGGAGTCCGTGCAGTTCCCTCATCGCCGGGTTGACCAGCCGCCAGCCGAGCCGGGTGTCGACGGTCTCGATGCGGTGCGGCAGTGCCTCGTCGGGGCGGGGCAGGACGAAGGGGGCCCGGCTCATGGACTCGGAGCCGCCCGCGAGCACGATGTCGGCCTCGCCGGCGGCGATGGCGCGGGCCGCCGTGGTGACGGCTTCGAGGCCCGAGGCGCACAGCCGGTTGACGGTCGCGCCGGGCACGGTCTCGGGCAGGCCGGCGAGGAGAACGGCCATGCGGGCGACGTTGCGGTTGTCCTCGCCCGCCTGGTTGGCGGCACCCCAGTACACGTCGTCGATCCGGGCCGGATCGAGCGCGGGCACGTCGGCGAGCAGACCGCGGATCACGGTCGCGGCGAGGTCGTCGGGCCGTACCCCGGACAGGGCGCCGCGCAGTTTGCCGAGGGGGGTGCGGCGGGCCGCCGCGAAGTGGACAGGACGCACGACAGGACTCCTGACGGACACCGGGACGACGAGATCAACCATTAATTAGCACCGCTAGTTTTTGACTATAGCCCGCCGCCCGTGCCTTGGAAAGCACGGGCCCGCGGAACCCGCGACCCTCCCGCGCCCCGGCGGGGAACGCGGGGCGGGTGCACGAACGTGGGCCACCCGGAGGGGTGGCCCACGTCAGCGCTGGTGCCGGATCGGTCGGACGGTGCCGGTCAGCTGGTCGTGACGGCGGTGTCGTCGACGACGAAGCTGGTCTGGAGCGAGGAGTCCTCCACGCCGCTGAACTTCAGCGTGACGGTGGAGCCGGCGAACGAGGACAGGTCGAAGGTCTTCTGCGCGTACCCGGTGGCCTTGTTGAGGTTCGAGTACGACGCCAGGGTCGTCGATCCGGCGGTGACCGTCAGCTTGTCGTAGGCGGTGCTGGTGGTGGTCTCCGCGGTGTCGATGTGCAGGTAGAAGGTGAAGGAGGCCTTGCAGCCGGCGGGGATCGTCACCGACTGGGAGAGGGTGTCGGTGTGGGTGGAGCCGTAGCCGTCGAGCCAGGCCTTGTAGGAACCGGCGTGCGCGGCCTCACCGGTGTCGTTCGTGATGACGCCGCTGGAGGCGGTCCAGGTGGTGTTGCCCGACTCGAAGCCCGGGTTGCCGAGCAGCTGCGCCGAGGAGCAGGTGCCCCCGCCGCCCGAGGACACCGTCCAGGTGAAGGACGCCGAGCCGGTCGCGCCGGTGCTGTCCGTGACCGTGACAGTGGTGCTGTAGGTGCCGGCCGTGGTCGGTGTCCCGGTGATCGCGCCGGTGGAGCTGTTGATCGACAGGCCGGTGGGCAGACCGGTCGCGGCGTAGCTCAGCGAACCGCTGTTGGTGCTGCTCGCGGAGACCTGCAGGCTCACCGCGGTGCCGACGGTGGAGGACTGACTGCCCGGGTTGGTGACGGTCACACCGTTCGACGGCGGGGTGACGTGTCCGCCGACGGCGATGCCCGCGAAGGCGTTCGCCACCCCCGCGTACTGGGTGGAGTTGGCGCCGTACAGCGCGGTCGCGGCGTTGAGCGCGGCGGTACGGGCCCCGGCGTAGTTGGTGCTGGACGTCATGTACGTCGTCAGCGCCTTGTACCAGATCTGCAGCGCGGCGGCCCGGCCGATGCCCGCGACGGCGACACCGTCGGACGTGGTGCTGTTGTAGGTGACACCGTTGATCACCTTGGTGCCGCTGCCCTCCGAGAGCAGGTAGAACATGTGGTTCGCCGGACCCGAGGAGTAGTGCACGTCCAGGTTGCCGACACCGGAGTACCAACTGTCCGCGGAACCGCCGTCCTTGCTCGGCTTGTCCATGTAACGCAGCGGCGTGCCGTCGCCGTTGATGTTGATCTTCTCGCCGATGAGGTAGTCACCGGGGTCGGAGGCGTTGTTGGCGTAGAACTCGACGCCGGTTCCGAAGATGTCGGAGGTCGCCTCGTTGAGGCCGCCGGACTCGCCGGTGTAGTTGAGGCCCGCGGTGTTGGAGGTGACACCGTGGCTCATCTCGTGGCCGGCCACGTCCAGCGAGGTGAGCGCGTGGGTGCTGCCCGAGCCGTCGCCGTACGTCATGCAGAAGCAGCTGTCGTCCCAGAAGGCGTTGACGTACGCCGTGCTGTAGTGGACGCGCGAGTAGGCGGCGACGCCGTCGTTCTTGATGCCGCTGCGGCCGAACGTGTTCTTGTAGAAGTCCCAGGTCATCTGGGCGCCGTAGGCGGCGTCGGCGCCGGCGGTCTGGGTGTTGGACCCCGAACCGGTGCCCCACGTGTCGTCGGCGTCGGTCATCAGCGTGCCCGTGCCCGACGTGCCGTTGTTGAGGCTGTACGTCTTGTGGCCACCGCGCGTGGTGTCGTACAGCTGGTAGGTCGACCCGGACAGGTTGGTGTTCAGGGTGACGGTGCCGCTGTACTGGGTGTTGCCGGTACCGGTCTTGACGGCCTGGTAGCGGTAGAGCTCGTTGCCGGTGGTGGCGTCGGTGATGACGTGCAACTGGCTCGGGGTGCCGTCGTCCTGGAGTCCCCCGATCACGGTCTCCCAGGCAAGCTTCGGGGTGCCGTTGCCGGCCCAGATCACCTTGCGCGCGCTGTCGGTGGTGGCCTTCTCGGCGGCCAGGGACCTGGCGGCCTTCAGTGCCTTGCCGGCGGCGGCCGACTTGCTGAAGGTCGCGGCGGTCGAGGCGACCTTGATGACGCGCTTGTTGTTGAAGGTGCTGCTGACCGTGCCGGCGGCCAGCGAGGCCGGCGGGGTGTGCACGACCACGTCACCGCCCAGCACCGGCAGCCCGGCGTAGGTGCGCTCGTAACGGGTGTGCACCGTGCCGTCCTGGTCCTTGACGACGTCCCTGACGACCAGCTTCTCCTTGGCCCCGAGGCCGAGGGTGCCGGCGGTCGCCGTGGTCCGCTGCGCCGCGCTCTTCAGCAGGGCCGCGTGCTGGGCGGGGGTGAGCTTCGCCTCCAGCCCTCCGCTGCGCAACGGGCTGGGGTGGGGGGCGGCGGCCTTGGCGACCGCCGGAACCGTCTGTATGCCGACGGCCAGCAACGCGGCGGTGGCCGCGAGTGCTCCGGCTGCGGCCGCCTGACGGGGAATTCGTCTCACTCGTACTCCTACTGCTGCGGCCGCGGGGACGACCGGTGACAGCCCGGGCAGACGGGATGTGCTGCCCGGGACGAGCTGAGCAGTGCGGTGCGGGGCCCCTGCGCAGGCCGTGGGGGCCCGTCCGGCAGGTGGAGGAAGGATGGCAGCTTGACGCAGCCATGTCATGCATGACCGGAGCATTCGAGGGTTAACCCTCGGCGGGGGCGCCCCCGGCCCGGATGGCGGCGCGGCCCGGACGGGCGGAGGATGGACGCGAGGGGCGGCGCACGGCCGGACCGGCCGGCACCGCCACGATGGAGGTCGTCACGGTCGGCCCGCCCGACGAGCGACGCGTCAGCGCTCCGGGTGTGCCCGTAACCGTGCACCTCACCGGCCGCGACCCAGCCGTGGGAGCCCGTGAACCGGGCCCCGGCCGGTCCGAGTCCGCGAAACCGGTCGCGGAGGCCCGGAGTCGGCGGATCCACCGCGACGGACCTGCCGTCCAGGACGGACGCGCACCCGCGTGGATCAGCCGGCCGAGAGCGAAGTACGCCCGGCGGCGTCTTCGTTCACCAGTCCACCCCTTCCACCGTCCTCCCCTTCCCCCCGTCTGCCCTCACACCCGTCCGTCCGCCGATTCCTTCGCTGCCTTCGGGTCGTGCCGGAGCGCGCTGCCCGGGTCCCCGCGACCAGCGGGCCGTGGCAACCGAGTTCGCCGGAGGCATGACGACGGAATATGCGAACGCGGAACGGGGTAACTCCGAAGAGCACGGCGACGCACCGGGCCGTGCCGGCCGGGAGAGACCCTCTTTCCCGGCGGTGACCCTGAGGCACGCGCCTGTTCCTCCAGGGCTGGGGCAGATGACTCCGCGGCGCCCGAGCCGGGCGGCGCGGAAGCCGGTCGTACGAGTCCAAGGAGGCGCAATGAACCGCCAGATCCGCATTCGTACCGTCCGCCGCCCCACCTCCGGCCGCGAGGTCAAGATGGAGATCGACCGGCGGACACCTTCGGGGCGAATCCTTCCCTACTGATGCGAATTCCCCCTGCCGAGGGGCCCGTTCGGGTGCGGGACGCGGAATGCGGCGGCGCGACTCAGCTCGCGGTGCGGCGGATGCGTCCCGCGTAGCGTTCCTCCAGCACGAGGTTGCCCTCGAAGCCCCCGGGGACGTTCGCCGACACGTAGACCGGTGGCCTGACACCGGCGGCGAGCAGAAGCGCGGCGGACTCCGCGACGGCCATCTGCACGAGCATCACCCCGGTCAGCGTGGACAGCGCGCAGACGGCGCCACCGCCCGGGAGTTCGAGCAGCGCGTCGCCCCGCGGCGCGGCGTTGTCCAGGACCACGTCGGCGACGTCGGCCAGCTTCCGTCCGCTCGGGTGCGAGGCCGGCACCGCCCGGGTGTGGGCCAGCGAGGTGACGGCCAGGACGCGGTGCCCCCGCTCCTTGGCGTGCAGGGCCATCTCCACGACCACGTTGTTCACGCCCGAGTTGGAGACGATGACGAAGAGGTCCTCGGGCCGCGGCTCCACGAGGGCGTAGATCCGGGCGGCGACACCGGACTCGCGCTCCAGGAGCGGGTCGGCGAGGACCTCGGGCCGCTCCCCGCCGTACAGCACCAGATCGGCGATGCTCAACCGGTTGGTCGGCACCAATCCCCCGGCGCGGCCCGCGATTTCGAGCACGAGGGCCTGGGAGTGCCCGGTGCCGAACGCCTGGACGACGCCGTCCGCGCGTACGCAGTCCGCGATCAGTCCGGCGGCACGCCGCACGTCGTCGCGGGCGGACGCGGTGATGCCGTCGAGGACGGCACGGCTCTCGCGCGCGAAGCTGTCGGCGCTGACGGACCCTGCGGACACGTGGCACTCCTCACCGGTGGATCGAACCACCACTTCCATCCATCACCCATGAATGAATGAACCCTACCTCCTCTCGAGCCCCCTCGGTCCAGCGATTCAAGCCGTCGACCGGATGATGGCTGATACATTCACGGCCCGAAGCGTCCCGAAGGTGCCGGGACGTACGCAGAGCCGAGGAGATCGGGTAGAGCATGGAACGGACCGGCGCCGGCAACGGACTGCCCCCGACGGATGTCACCGCACTGATCCGCACCGAACTGCCGCGACTGACCGGCTCGTTGCGAAAGGTCGGCGAGCTGATCCTCGAGGACCCGGCCGCCGTCACCCACTGCTCGGCCGCCGAACTGGGCCGCCGTACCGGCACCTCGCAGGCGACCGTCACCCGGTTCTGCCGGGCCGTCGGGCTCGACTCCTACCAGCACCTGCTGATCGCGCTGGCCAGGGAGCGCGGCCGCGGCGAGGTCTCGGACTGGGGCACCGCCGAGATCGGCTCGGACATCTCCCCCGACGACGACCTCGAACGGGTCGTCGCCGTGGTCGGCAGCGCGGACCTGCGCGCGGTCCAGCAGACCATCGACCGGATCGACCTCGACGCGCTGGAGCGCGCGGCCCAGGCGGTGGCGCGCGCCCGCCGTGTCGACGTGTACGGCGTCGGCGGAAGCGGCGCGGTGGCACTGGAGACCGAGGTCCGTCTCTTCCGCATCGGCTGCGCGGTGCGCGGCTGGAACGAGGTGCACGCCGCGGCCACCTCCGCGGCCCTGCTCACCCCGGCCGACGTCGCCATCGGCATCTCGCACTCCGGGTCGACCCGCGAGACCATCGAGCCCTTCGAACTCGCCGGCGAGCGCGGCGCGACCACCGTGGCGATCACCGCGGACCCGCGCTCGCCGCTCGCCCGCGCCGCGGACGTCCGACTGATCTCCGCCTCGTCCGAGACCAGCTTCCGCACCGGCAGCATCGGTGCCCGCCACTCCGTGCTGGTGCTCATCGACTGCCTGTACGTACGGGTCGCGCAGCTGTCGTACACACGGGCCAGTGCTTCGCTGACGTTGACCGGTCACATCGCCGGACAGCACGCGGTCACGTCCCGCCGCACCCGCTGAGCTCTCCGGCGCCGCGCGTCCGCGGGCGTCCGGCCCGCGTGTCCCTGCCGGGGCCGCGCGCGGTCCGTCGGAAAGACGGTCGGGGGGGCGGGCGGTCAGGCGGTCCCGGCAGGGTGTCGCGGGCCGGCGTGGCCGAGCCGGGCCAGGGCCACCGCGCCCCGGCAGCCGTCCGCCACCCGGTCGACCGTCAGCCCCATGTCCTCCAGCCGCCGGGTCAGTGGTGATGTCAGCGGACCGTCGGGGCCGAGCAACCCGCCCGTGACGACGATCCGTTCACCCGGGCGGGGACCCAACGCGCGGACAGCCGCCGCCAGATGGTCCACCGCCTCGCGCAGGATCGCCTCCGCGACCGGGTCCTTGTCGCGAGCCGCCTCGGCCACCAGCGGAGCGAGCCGGGCGAGTGCGACCGGTGGCTGTGCCATCACGGTGGGCAGCAGCCGCATGCGGTAGGCCTCGCGCCGCGCCCCGGACCACCGTGCGGCGACGCCCTCGGGCCGCCCGACCCCCACGGCTCCGCCGGCCTTTCCGGCCTCTCCGACCTCTCCGACCTCGGCGGCCCGCTCAGCCCCTGCGACCCCTTCGGCCCCCTCCAGGAGATCGGGGGGAAGCCCCAGGGCCAGGCCGACCGCCCGGGCCAGCGTCGTGGGGCCGCCGCGCCCGTCCGCCATGCGCAGGGCCGCGCGCACCGCTCCGCGTCCGATCCAGAACCCGCTGCCCTCGTCACCGAGCAGCCAGCCGTCACCGTCCACCGTGGTCGCGCAGCGGCGACCGACGATACGGGTCGCGCCCGCTCCGGTGCCGGCGACCAGGGCCAGTCCGTCGGCGGGCGCTCCCGGCGCGGAGGCGAAGGCCGCCTCGATGTCGCTGCTCACACCGACCGTCCGCGCCGCGATGCCCAGCCGCCGCAGCGCCTCGGTCAGGGCCGCGAGGGCGTTCAGCCGCCCCGGGTCCCTGTCGGCGAAGTCCGCGAAGTCCGCGGAACCACCGGCACCCGCGGCACCCGCGAAGCCTCCGACCACGGCCACGACCCTGCCGCGTGCCCGCTCCGGAACCGACCGCCCGATGGCCTCGGCGAGATGGTCGGTGAGCTGCGGCAGCGGAACCGTCAGGGCGTTGCCCGGTCCCGCCGCGGCCTCGCCCAGGGTGCCTCCGGTCGCGGCGGACGCCAGTACGGCGCGGGTACGAGTGCCTCCCGCGTCCAGGCCGACCACGAGATCCTGGTTCAATTCATTACTCATCACGCGCCATGGTGATTCATGCATTCACCCGGGACAAGCCCTCGCGACGGTACGGACGACCGCTCCACGGAGGAGACATCGTTCCCCGTGTCGCGTCGGGCGGAGCACCCAAATCCGAAGGGGTTGAAAGTATGATCAGCCAATGTCTGACATGACCGAGACCACGCCCGGCTGGCTGACCAGCGACGAGCTCGAGATGGCGCGGGCCCGTATGCCGATCCTGTACGTCGAGGCCGTTCCGGTGCGCGTCGACGACAACGGCGAAGTCACCAGCATCGGGCTGCTGCTGCGCATCGGGCCGGACGGAACGGTCAGCCGCACCCTCGTCTCCGGCCGCGTGCTGCACCACGAGCGGGTGCGCGACGCCCTGCTGCGTCATCTGGAGAAGGACCTCGGACCGGTGGCACTGCCCCGCATCCCCACCTCGCTGCAGCCCTTCACCGTCGCCGAGTACTTCCCGACGCAGGGGATCACGCCGTTCCACGACCCGCGCCAGCACGCGGTGTCGCTGGCCTACATCGTCCCGGTCACCGGTGACTGCCGTCCCCGGCAGGATGCCCTCGACCTGGTCTGGTTCAGCCCGGAGGAGGCGTCGACGTCCGTCGTCCTCGACGAGATGCCGGGCGGTCACGGCGCGCTCCTCAAGCAGGCCCTGGCCCACGTGGGCCGCCTGTCCTGAACCCGCCGGGAGCGTCTCGGCCAAAGCCGCCGGCGGCCTCGGCCGGGTTCGGCGCCGGTGTTCTTCGGCCGGGTCGGTCCGGGCCGGCCGGAGCCACCGCGCGCCCGGCGACAGTCCACCCGGACTCACCACCCACCCGGCGACGGCCCACCCGTCGGAAGAACCGCTACCGGGGCCTTCGCACGAAGAACTCGTTGCCGTCGGGGTCGAGCATCAGTTCCCGGCCGCTGTCGCCCGGGCCGATGCCGGTGCGCTTCGCACCGAGTGAGATCAGACGGTCCGTCTCCGCCTCCCAGTCGGCGTCGGCGGGGAGCGACAGCTCGAAGTGGAGCCTGTTCGTGCCCGTCTTCGGCGCCACCGGAGGACCACCCCAGGTGATCTTCGTGCCGCCGTCCGGCGACTGGATCGCGGTCTCCTGGTCCTGGTCCCAGACCAGCGGCCACCGCAGCGCCTCGCTCCAGAAGCGACCGACCTCCTCCGTACCGTCGCAGGCCAGCGCTCCGATGAAGCCGGTGCCGGCGAGGAACTTGTTGCCGGGCTCGATCACACAGAACTCGTTGCCGTCCGGATCGGCGAGCACCACATGGCCGTCTTCCGGGAGTTGGCCCACATCGATGTGTCTCCCACCGAGTTCGAGCGCCCTGGCCACCGTCCGCCGCTGATCCTCGTGGGAGGCGCTCGTGAGGTCGAAGTGCGCCCGGTTCCGGCCGGCCTTCGGCTCCTGGCCCGGCAGGAAGCGGATGCGGAACCCGGCGGAGTCCGGGGGCAGGAGCGCGACATCGCCGTCCGGACCGTGGGTCAGCTCCCGGCCCAGGACGCCGGACCAGAACCGCGCCAGGTCCCGCGGCCGGGTCGCGTTGAAGCAGATCGCGAACAGTCGACTGGTCATTCCCGGGTGTCTCCGATCCGCTGACGGTCGATACGGCGCGTGGCGCTCCCCGCGAGCGCAGCCTAGGGGTGCCCGTCCGGCACCCGCATCCGGGTTTCCGTCGGGGAGGGGGAGCCCGGTCCCCCTCAAGGTGCCGACCGTGCGGAACGGTACCGTCGTCCCCCGCGTCCTCGGGGGCGCGGGAGTGGCCGCGGCGGTGCACCACCGCGGCCACTCCCCCACCACCCGCCCGCCGTCCACCGGCGGGGGGCGTCCGTCGGCCCGCGCGGGACCCGTCGGACGCCGCCCCGCCGCGGTGCTAGCCGGTCACCGGCTGGAGCTTGGCGCGGAAGTGCCGCAGGATCGGGGACTGCTCCACGATGCGGTAACCGCGCACGGACTCCGCGGTCTTGGCGATCCGTTCCAGGGTCCTGCCGACGTGGTCGTAGTGGCTGCGGGTGTACACGCGACGCGGCAGCGCCAGCCTGACCAGCTCGTACGGCGGGCTCTTGACCGGGTTCCCGTCCTCGTCCTCCTCTCCGAGGTAGAGCGAGCCGAGTTCGGCCGAGCGGATGCCGCCCTCCAGATAGAGCCGGCAGGCCAGGGCGTGTCCGGGGTACTGGTGGGGCGGTATGTGGGGCAGCAGCCGCCCCGCGTTGAGGTACAGCGCGTGCAGACCGGGCGGTTCCAGGATGTCGACGCCGGCGGCGCGGACGCGTTGGGCGAGATGGTCGGCGCTCTCCGCCCGCTCGGCGAGATAGGCGGGTTCGGTCACCTCCTGCAGACCCTGGGCCATCATGTCGAGGTCACGGCCGGCGAGGCCGCCGTAGGTGGGGAACCCCTCGGTGGCGATCAGGAGGAGTTCGCACTTCTGGGCGAGCTCCGGGTCGTTCAGCCCGATGAAGCCACCGATGTGGACGATGCCGTCCTTCTTGGCGCTCATCACACAGCCGTCGGCCAGGCGAAACGCTTCCTCCGCGACCTGCCGGGGGGTGTGGTTGCGGTAGGCCTCCTCGTGCCGGGTGACGAGCCAGGCGTTCTCGGCGAACCGGGCCGCGTCCAGGATCAGCGGGACGGAGTGCCGGCGGCACAGCTCGGACGCCTTCCGCAGGTTCTCCATGGAGACGGGCTGACCGCCACCGCCGTTGTTGGTGATCGTCATGACCACCGCGGCGACCCGCGAGTCCGTCGATTCGCCCAGCGCCTGTTCCAGGGCCCGCAGATCGATGTTCCCCTTGAACGGCTCCCGGCTGTCCAGGTTCCGGGCCTCGGGGCACGGCAGGTCGCGGGCCACGCAGCCGTTCAGCTCCACGTTGGCGCGGGTGGTGTCGAAGTGTGTGTTGGACAGGACGGTGTCGCCGGGTTCGAGCAGGTTGGAGAAGAGGATGCGTTCCGCGGCACGCCCCTGGTGGGCCGGCAATATGTGGGTGTAGCCGGTCAGTTCCGACACCGTTTCCCGGAAGCGGTAGAAGGAACGCGAGCCCGCGTAGGACTCGTCACCGGCCATGCCCACGGCGAGCTGCGCCGAGGACAGGGCGCCCGTGCCCGAGTCGCTCAGCAGGTCGATGGTCACCTCGTCGGCGCGCAGGTCGAAGAGGTTGTAGTGCACCCGCTCCACGGCCGCCTTGCGCTGCTGAGGCGTAGTGAGCGGAATGGGTTCGACGACTTTGATCCGGTACGGCTCCATCCTGATTTCTGCTCCTGCCTTTCCGTGTCCTACTGAGTGGAGGGTTTCGCGCGGCTCGGTACGCGCCGCGCGGGGGGAGGAGAACGGCTGGTGACGCGGCCGGGCGGGCAGCGGCGGACGCACCGCGTACGCCTCCGCGGAGATGTACGCGGTGACGCGTGGCGGCCGGTTCCGCTCGTGGACCAGCGCCAGGTACGCGATGAGGCCGACGCCGTCGTGCAGGGGTCGCGAGCTGACGGTTGCCAGCGACCGGTCGAGTGCGGCCGGGTCCATGCCGTGGCGGCGCAGCACGGCCGTGGCACGGGCGAGCGCCTCCCCGTCGTGCCGGACGTAGTCCCGGACGGGTACGTGGAGGGTGAAGCCGCTCGGCAGACCGCTCGCCGTATCCGTGAAGGAGTGGCAGGAGAGCACGGGCCGTCCCGCCAGCCGGACGGACCGCCCCGTGCCGGAGTGCGGGTCCGCTCCCTCCAGGCCCGCCGCGACCCGGAAGAACTCCTCGACGGTCTCCCGACCGGGGCCGGGCTCGGTGCGGGGCAGCGAGCCGACGTCGGCGGCCGACGCGTCGCGATGGGTGACGTAGACCTTCACCCGGGGTGTCTCCCAGTCACCGAGGTCGAGGGCGAGGAAGGGATAGCCGTCGGCCGGGGGCAGTGCGTCGAACGCCTGGCGGTGGCCGAGTCTGTCCAGGGCTTCGCGCACGGTCTCGGCGGCCCGCTCCGCCCCGGACGCCGCGGGGTTGAGATAGATCTTGACCTTGGGCACTCCGCCGGGAAGCAGTTCCAGAGCGATCCACAGTGCCAGTGGGCCCTGGGGGTCCGGAGGGAAGAACAGGTCCTCCAGTCCGTCGAGCCGGCCGGTGGAGAAGCCCCATCGCTCCGCCATGGCACGGACCACACGCAGTCCGGTACGGCCCTGTTGTGCCAGCGTCCCGGCCGCGTACCCCGGTTCCAGCAGCACCCGCAGCGTCGGGGGTGCGTCGGGGACCAGGGCGAGGGAGTACTCGACCGGCGTGTGGTCGTCGGACAGGAAGCTCGGGTGGGGCGGCGGCTGGTCCAACGACCGTTCCGCTCCGCTTCCCAGACAGTCCGTCAGGACACGCGCGTAGACCTCGGAGTCGGACCGGCGCAGCCCCACGGCTCGGCACAGCCGGAGTAACTGGTCGGACACCAAGGTGCCCAGGGGCTGGGCCGCCACGATCTTTTCACCGTTGAGACGGGAGGAGATCACCGGCAACCCTCCCGGAGCGTCGCGGAGTTCGCGCGCCACGGGTGGGGCGGGACGGGAGCCCGGCGGTGGCGGGGCTCCGGGGAGAGGGCAAAAAGATACCCGCCTGTGCGGGCGGGTATCTCGCCTTCCGGCCTGTGCGGTGTGATGCGTATGGCCCGGCGGGGGTGGGAACTGCTCCGCGGGGCCGGTCGGGGGCGGTGGGCTGCTGCGGGGTGCTGAGCTGAAGTGGCGTCGGTGGACGAGGGCTCCACGACACCTCCTTTAACTTGTGTACAACACGGATGCCGCGCTCTTCCCTACCCCCACGGTTGAAAGTTCATGCTGTGCCTGGATGTTGCCGGATGTTGCGTAGCTCACGCCCTCGATCAGGAGTCGCTCACACCTTCCACCAGGAAAGGAACGAACTCCACAGTCCGCCGCGGTCCTGCCGGCCCGGCGCGCCACCCTGCTCACCGCGCGCCGCGGCCTGCGGCGGCTGCTGCTGCGCGTCCGGCTGACGCACCGTCCGTACCGGGTGGAAACGGGCCGGCAGCGCGGCAAGGGCCCGGTTGAAGGGGCCGGGGCGCCAGGTCAAACTGTCCTCGGGGACCGCCAGTTCGACATCGGGCAGCCGGTTGAAGAGGTTCTCGATGGCCGCCACGGTGATGAGCCGGGCGGGGTCCTTCGCCGGGCAGGCGTGCGGTCCGGCGCTCCACGCGAGGTGGGACCGGTTGCTGGAGGCGTGGCGGGACGCCGCGAGCGCCGGGTCGGTGTTGGCCGCCGCGAAGCTGACCAGGACCAGATCACCGGCCGCCAGCTTCTGTCCGGCGAACTCCATGTCGGCCGCCGGGTAGTGCGGGGCGTAGTTGGCCATGGGCGGGTTCTTCCACAGCGTGGTGTCGATCGCCTCCTCGATCAACCCGCCCGCCGCGTAACGGTCCTCGGTGAGCAGCAGGTGCAGGGTGTTCGAGATGAGGTTGCGCAGCGGTTCGGCGCCCGCGCCCAGGAGGAGGACGAGCTGGTGCGCCATCTCCTCGTTGGTCAGGTTGGCCTGATGCTCCATCAGCCACGAGGTGACGTCGTCGCCGGGGCGCGACCGCTTGAGGGCCACCAGTTCGCCCACCGCCTGGGACAGCACCTCGTTGGCCTTCTCGGCGTTCACACCGTCGAAGATTCCGGATATGCCGAAGAGAACGCGGTCACCGATCTCGGCGGGGCAGCCGAAGAGTTCGTTGAACACGAAGAGCGGCAACAGCTTGGCGTAGTCGTTGAGGAGATCGGCCGAACCGCGCGCACTGAACTGTGCGATGAGGTAGTTCGAGACCCGCTCGGCGCTCTGGCTCAGCCAGTGCGAATCGACGCGCGCGAAGCTGTCCGTGACGGCCTGCCGCAGCCGCATGTGTTCGGCGCCGTCACTGAACATGCAGTTGGGCCGGTACACGAGAAGCGGAAGGACCGGGCTGTCCGGACTGATCACGCCGTCGTTGAAGTCCCGCCAGCGGCGCGAGTCCTTCCGGAAGGAGCCCGCGTTCTGGAGCAGTTGGAGGGCCGCCGAGTAATCCGTGACCAGGGTCGCCTCGACCCCCGGGGCGAGTTCGACCGGTGCGGTCGGCCCGTAGTGACGCATGTACTCGTAATAAGCCTGCGGATCGGCCGCGAATTCCGGCCCGTGCAGCGGCACCGGCTCACCCGTGGCGTGCGCCGGGCACCCGGGTGGCGGCACGGG
The DNA here is from genome assembly GCF_009498275.1 of Streptomyces fagopyri. NCBI lineage: Bacteria > Bacillati > Actinomycetota > Actinomycetes > Kitasatosporales > Streptomycetaceae > Streptomyces > Streptomyces fagopyri. The sequence continues at coordinate 1,841,624 of NZ_CP045643.1, forward strand.
AACGGTGGAATCAGTGTTCATTGTTGCTCCTAGCGGGCACGGTCCTGCAAATAGTGAACGAGTGTGATCAGAGCGCTGGCTGATGAATTCTCGTCACGCGCGTCGCAGGTGACGACGGGAGTGTCGGGCAGCAGATCCAGCGCCTCACGCAGGGCGTGCTCCTCACGCATCGGCGTACCGTCGAAGCGGTTCACGGCGATGGCGTAGGCCAGTCCGTACTGCTCGATCAGGTCGATGACGGCGAAGGAGTCCGCCAGCCGCTCGGGGTCGACGAGCACCAGCGCGCCGAGCGCGCCGCGCGCCATGTCCTCCCACATCTGCACGAACCGCTGCTGTCCCGGGGTACCGAACAGGTACAGCACGACGTGATCGCTGATGGTCAGGCGCCCGAAGTCCATGGCGACCGTGGTGGTGGTCTTGCCGCGGACGCCCTTGAGGTCGTCGATCTCCTCGGCGGCCTGCGTCATCGTCTCCTCCGTGGACAGCGGAGGAATCTCGGACATCGTCCCGACGAAGGTGGTCTTGCCGACCGCGAAGTGCCCGACGATCAGGATCTTCACGGCGGTCTGTGCCGCTCCGCCGCGGACGTACGCGTTCTCATCCAAAACGGGCCCGGAGACCATCCAGCACCTCCTGAAGTATCTGCTCGTCGACCAGGCGGGCGCGCGCCACCGGCGCACGGGTGATGAGGTAACCGCCCTCGGCAAGGGCGTTGAGAAGGATCTTCACCACGCCCATGGGCAGGTGCATGTGTCCGGCGATCTCGGCGACCGAGAGGTATCCGCCGGAGCACATCTCCAGCAGGCTCTGTTCCTCGGGAGAGAGCCGGGTCCGCCGCTGGGGGTGGTCGGCGGCGGCCGTGACCAGGGTGATCAGCGAGAACTGGTCGCCCTCGGGGAGATCCCGGCCGTTGGTGATGACGTACGGCCGCACTAACTCCGCGGCCTCGGGCTCCTGCCTGTCGGAGTCGGTCACGGGCGTGCGCCGATGTTCTCGCGCGGCGGGGTCGTCAGCGCCTTGCCCAGCTGTCCGACCAACTGCTGCATACGGAAGGTGATGTCCGCCATGTCGATGTCGGTGGAGGCCGAGACCGCGAGGTAGGCGCCCTCACCGGCGGAGATCAGGAAGACCCAGCCGCCGTCGAACTCGACCAGCGTCTGGCGCCACTTCAGGTCGGTCCCGTCGCAGAAGAACCCGATCGAGCGGCTCAACGACTGCACACCGCTCATCGCCGCGGCGACGGTGTCCGCGTGGTCCCTGCCGACCCCCTTGGAGGAGGCCATCAGGAGCCCGTCGGCGGAGACCAGGACCGCGTGCAGAGCGCCGGGAATCTCCAGGACGCCGTCAAGCATCCATGACAGATCGTTGTTCACGAAACCTCATGCCCTTCGCTGCTTGCCTCATGTGCGTTGCTCGTCCGGCTCGCGGGGTCCGGGGGCGCGGCTCGGCCGGTCTGGGTGCCGCGCTGGAAGGCGCCCATGATCGAGGCGGTCTCCTCCTCGGAGCGGACCGGCGCGCTCGCGGTGTCGGAACTCTGCGGCACGATGGCCATCGCCCGCCTGCGGCGGCGTTTGGGCAGTCCGTCGGCGGTCGTGGACGCGGCCGCGACGGGGTCGGGACCGCTCGGGTTCAGTGAGGGAACAGTGCTCACGGTCTGCGCCCGCTCCTTTGGTTCCGGCATGCTGGTGAGCAGCTCGTCCGGCAGCAGCACGACGGCCCGCACGCCCCCGTAGGGCGAGGTGGAGTCGACGGAGACCGTGAAGCCGTAGCGCTCGCAGAGCACACCGATCACCGCGAAACCGAACTGCGGAGGATTGCCGAGTCCGGAGACACCCGAGGCCCGCTCACTCGACAGGAGTTTCGCCGCCCTGGTCTTCTCCTCCTCGTTCATGCCGACGCCGGCGTCGTCGACGACGATGCAGATACCCTTGGGCACGGCGCGGACATTGATCTCGACCGTGGATTCCGGCGCGGAATAACTGGTGGCGTTGTCGAGTAGTTCGGCGAGCGCCAGTGCCACCGGTTCGACGGCCCGGCTGGTGACCGCGAAATCGACTTGCGAGAGAATCTCGACCCGCTGGAAGTGACGGATCCTTCCCTGCGCGCTGCGGACCACGTCGTAGACGGAGGCGATATCGCGCTGCCGTCCCAACCAGCCTTCACAGAGAACGGCGATGGACTGAGCACGCCGGCCGAACTGCGAGTTCATGTGGTCGATTTCCAGGAGATCCTGGAGAATGAGCGACTCGCCGTACTTCGTCTGCAGTTTCGAAATGGCGAGCTGCTGTTCGGCGGCGAGACCCTGAAGAGTGCGCATCGCCGACTTGAGCGCCGTTCGTGTTGCTTCCTCGGCTTGCTCCTGGGCCTTCTTCACCGAGGCGGAATACTGATTCTCGAGCTCAGCGTAGTGATCTCTGAGTCCTTGATTCTCCTGCTTTAAACTACGCGCCGCCCGCTGTCCACGAATAATGGCGGCAGCTGCAAGCGGAGTCCCAGCGATAAGAGCCCAGAGAGCCGGGTCCTGTATGTATTGCGTCATAAGACTCTCTTCAAGCGACTGACAGCCAGCTACTGAATTCCCGTCAGCACGGCGGGCCCGGAGCCCGCTGCGCAGGGATTACCGCCCGGGCCGCACTGCTGGCCGGAAAAGTCGTTTTGTGCCCGTAGCCCGCTCGGCAAGTGCGGCGATCGTATCATCGCCCCAAGTCATGACGGACCGTCAATATGGGGAGCACTTGCGAACATTGACGGCCGGTCAGTTACCTCATCCACCCTCCGGCCGGACAGGATTCCTTCCGCAATCAGCCCCCTGTCCCGTATCAAGGGGTGATATCCGGAAAGGAACCTCTGTCGCTTTCGTCAACCGGTGCCCGGAGTGGACGCCAAAAAGCTCGGAGGCCGCCTTCTCATCGCTGAGAAGGCGGCCTCCGAGCTACGACTTCAAAAGTCGGGACGACAGGATTTGAACCTGCGACCCCTTGACCCCCAGTCAAGTGCGCTACCAAGCTGCGCCACGTCCCGTTGCCCGTCTGACCTGGGGTTTCCCCGTGGCCGAACGCGCACCGAAACAATACCGCACTCACACCCATGGTCGCGCACCCCTTTCCTCGGGGCCGGCGGAACCTCCGGCCCGCGCTTGACCTGAACCTTGGTCGAGGTTGCACGATCGTCACCATGACGATCACGACGGAACGCCATCGGGGCCACCGGGATCTGCCCCGCCTGATGGGGCTGATGACCGGCGACGAGAAGCACGGACCGGCGGCGACCTCCACGCTGGACGCGCTGTGGGTGCTCTACGACCGGGTGCTGCGGGTCACTCCCGGGCGGCTGGACGATCCGGGGCGGGACCGGTTCCTGCTCTCCAAGGGACACGGGCCGATGGCGTACTACGCGGTGCTCGCGGCCAAGGGCTTCCTGCCCGTCGAGTGGCTGCCGGGTTTCGGCTCCTACGACTCGCCTCTCGGGCACCACCCCGACCGGGTGCTGGTCCCGGGCGCCGAGATCGGCAGCGGATCGCTCGGACACGGACTGCCGATCGCCGTCGGCACCGCACTGGGTCTGCGCGCGCGGGGGCTCGACGAGCCGCGTGTCTGGGTGCTGACCGGCGACGCGGAGCTGGACGAGGGCAGCAATCACGAGGCGATCGCGTACGCCGGGCCCGCCGGGCTCGACCGGCTGCACACCGTCGTGATCGACAACTCCTCGGCCAGTCACGGCAGGCCCGGTGGTATCGCCGCCCGGTTCGAGGCAGCGGGATGGTCCGCCCTGTCCGTCGACGGCCGCGACCACGAGGCGCTGTACGCCGCCTTCACCGCGCCTCATCCGGGGCGGCCGCACGTCGTCGTCGCCCGGGTCGAGCCGAAGGCCGCCTGAGCCGCCGTCCCGCGCGCACCGGAGCCGTCACCACCCGTCCCGCCACCCGCCGGTCCCCTCGCCACCCGCCCGTCGCCACGGGGACCGTCGTCGTTGGTTCATCCCGCACGCCGTCGAAAGGACCACCCCCATGGACACCATGCGTGACCGTTTCGCCCCCGTCGTCTCCCGGCTCCTCGACGAGGACCCGCGGGTCGCGGTCGTACTGGCCGAGATCGGCAAGGACGGCTTCGCGGAGGCCATGGCCAGGCATCCGGAGCGGGTGATCAACGTCGGCATCCGTGAACAGCTCCTCGTCGGAGCGGGCGCGGGCCTGGCGCTCACCGGACTGCGGCCCGTCCTGCACACCTTCGCCAGTTTCCTCGTCGAGCGTCCCTTCGAACAGGTGAAGCTCGACCTCGGTCATCAGGACGTGGGTGCGGTACTGGTCAGCGCCGCCGCGTCCTTCGACTGGCCCGCCGGGGGCTTCACCCACATGGCACCCGGCGACGTGGCACTGCTCGACACCCTGGACGGCTGGACCGTACACGTCCCGGGGCACCCCGACGAGGCCGAGACCCTGCTGCGGCACGCGGTCGCCGCCGGCGACGACAAGGTGTACGTGCGGCTGTCGACGCAGTCCAACGCGCGGGGCCGCGCGGTCGACGGGGTACGGACGCACACGGTCCGCGAGGGGCGCGGCGGCGTGGTCGTCGCCGTCGGGCCGATGCTCGACGCGGTGCTCGACGCGACGGAGACGCTCGATGTCACCGTGCTGTACGCCACCACCGTCCGGCCGTTCGACGCGGCGGCGCTGCGCCGCGCCACGGAGGCCGCGGGCACCGGCGTCGTCCTCGTCGAGCCCTGCCTGGCGGGCACGTCCACGGCCGCCGCGGGCGACGCGCTCGCCGACGTACCCCACCGCGTGCTCGGCCTCGGCGTCGGCCGCCGCGAGCTGCGCAAGTACGGAACCACCGACGAGCACCTGACCGCGCACGGCCTCGACGCGGGGTCCCTGCGGGAGCGGATCGGCGGTTTCCTGCGGGCTCCGGGGGACGCCTGACCGCGGCGTCGGCGACCTGGGCCACGCTTTCCCGGCGTCCCGGGCTGATCCGGTCCGGCCCGTTCCGGTCCGTTCCGGTCCGTTCCGGTCCGGGACGAGAGCGACCCGGGGTCACGGGCACTCCCGGGGGCACGTGGCCGGTGAGGCTTTGTCAGTGGTCAGGGGTCAGGGGGGCCGGGTCGCGCCGGGCGGCGTGCTGCCGGGGCCGTACGCGTCGGCGGTACCGCCCGGTCGACGCGCGGCAGGTCGCGGACGGCGGGCACCAGGAGCAGGGACGTGCAGACGAACAGGGTCATCACTCCGGCCACGAGGAGGACGTTGTCGGCGCCGAGGACCGACGCGGCGGGCCCCGCCAGCGCCTGACCGAAGGGCATCATCGCCAGGGACCCCGCGACGTCGTAGGCGTGGATGCGGTTGAGGACGTCGGGGGCGACCTGGGTCTGCACGCTGGTCGCCCACATCACGCCCCAGAACGACATGCCCGCACCCGCGATGACCGCTCCGGCCGACATGGCCGGGACTCCGAGGCGCGCGCCGACGGACGCGGGGAAGCACGCGAAGGCGAACAGGGCGATCGAGCCGGCCCGCAGCATGCGGCGGGGGCGCAGCCGCAGGGCCAGCAGGCCGCCGATGACGGTTCCGGCGCCGAGCGCCGAGTTGACCAGACCGTAGGCCCCCGCGCCGTACCGCTGGACCACCTCCGTGGCCACCAGCGGGACGGTGGGACCCGAGATGAAGAGCATGTACACGCACCAGATGACGATGACCGCCCACAGCCAGGTCCTCGCCCTGAACTCCCGCCAGCCCACGACGAGATCGGCTCGGAAGCTGCCACCGTGCGGACGGCTCCCGGGCGCGGCCGGGGGGAGGCGGAGCAGGAGCAGGCACAGGGCGCTCAGCGCGTACGTCGCCGCGTGCGCCGCGAAGACCCCGCCGGCCGAGGAGAACGCGACCAGCAGTCCGGCGAGGGCGGGGCCCGCGAGCTGCGCGGAGGACTCCGCGATCCGGATCGCACCGTTCGCCCCCTGCACGTCGGCCGCCAGGCGCGGCACCGTGCTGGCGACGCCCGGCTGGAAGACGGCTCCGGCCGCGCCGTTGACCGCGCCGATCGCGCAGATCTGCCAGAGGAGCACATGGCCGGTGAAGAAGAGCCCCGCGGCGAGGGCCTGGGTGACCAGGCGTACGAGGTCGGCCCCGATCATCAGCTTGCGCGTGCTGAACCGGTCGGCGATGACGCCGCCGAAGATCACCAGCCCGGCGAACGGGGCGGCGGACGCGGCCATCGCGAGGCCGATGGCTCCCGCCCCGTAACCGTGCTGGAGCAGTCCGGCGGCGAGTGCCACCGGGAGCATCGTGTCGCCGAGCCGGGCGAGGGCGCGCGCGACGAAGAACAGCGCGAAGTCCCGGGACCAGACCGGCGCGAGGCCGGCCGCGGCGGCGGGACGGTTGCCACCGGGGATCTTCGCCGGGGGCGAACCCGGAGGCACGAGCGGGTCGACGTCCCGGTCCTGCGCGCCCGGGAAGTCGTCGGCGCCCAAATCCCCGGTGGGTCCCAGGCCCAGCGAGCCGGTCGCGGGGGCCGACGCGCGTCCGTCCGATGGCACCGCACCGTCCGCGCACACCACCCCGGCACACGCCTCGGCCGCGGGACTCCCCGCCGCCCGGTCCCGCGTCATCGACCCCCCGATGGTGAGGTCCCCGCGGTTCGGAGCCTCGTGCTCCATGGGTATCCCATGGCCCAGCGGCATCTCGTGGCCCATGGACATCTCGTGGTTCATGGGTATCTCGTGGTTCATGGGTATCTCGCGGCCCGGCGGCATCTCGTGGCCCATCCGTGTGCCGTGGGCATCGGGCATCCCGTGGCCCATCGGTGCGCCGTCGCTCATCGGTGTCCCGGCGGCCGTCGCCATGCCGTGGCCCGTCGGTTCCTCGTGGCCGGTCGGCCCGGGTCGGGGACCTTCGCCGGCGGGTCTCCGGCGCGTCCCCCGGCTGTCGCCCCGCACCGGATCCTTCGCGTTCTCCGCGTTCTCCCCGTTGTCCCCGTTGTCCCCGTTGTCCGCGTTCTCGCCGGCCGGCGATCCGGACCGCGACGGCTCACCGCTTGGTGACGTCCCCTGCATCCCGCCCGTGCCCCTCGCCTGCCGTCGCCCCGCGGCTCCCCCCGCGAACCGGGCGTCCCTGCCGCCGCTCCGGCACCCGGATCATGTCACGCGGGCGCACTTCGCGACCGAGGGATTTTCACTGGTCCGCGGGGAGCCCCAACGCCGGGTGGGAGTCGAGCAGTCGGGGCGGAGCGGCCTGCCGCCAGGAGTCGGCGAGGATGTCACGGAGTTCGGCGTCGTCCTCCAGGGCCGCGAGCCGGACCCGGACCCAGGCGAAGCCCGCCTCGTGGTCGGCGATCCAGAACTTCCGGGGCTCGGCCAGGGCGAGTTCGTCGCGCTCCTCCTTGGGGCAGCGCACGGCGATGGAGGTCTCCTCCTCGGGCAGGGTGGCGAACATCTTCCCCGCGACCCGGAAGGTGGGCATGCTCCACGCGGTCTTCTCCGTGGTGTCCGGCAGGGACAGGGCGATCCGGCGTACGTCTTCGGCGTTCGGCGACATGGGAGGCACGGTAGCCAATGGCACCGACACACCGGCGCTGACCTGGGCCGACCTCTCCCGGCTCACGCGGACCTGAACCGACTGACGCGGACCTGCGCGATCGGAGGGACGGCCGGCGAGGGTCGGCCCGCCCTGGTCCGGGAGGGGCCGGCGCGGTATCTCACGGAGCCGCGGCGGCGGCTCCCACCCGCTTGTAGAAGATCGTCGTCGGGCGCAGCACTCCCGTGGGAGTCGTCGCGTAGTCGGGTATCGCCCCGAGAGGGGTCCAGCCCGCGGACAGGTACAGGGTCTCGGCGGGGCTGCCCGTCTCCGTGTCCAGGTGCAGGAGGGTGACCCCGGCCTCGGCTGCCGCGCGCTCGGCGGTGGTCAGCAGTGCGCGGCCGACTCCTCTCCCCCTTCCGTCCGGGTGCACCATCAGTTTCACCAGCTCGGCACGGTGGCGGCTGTTGGGTTTGTCCGCAAAGGCCAGGCCGATCGTGCCGAGCACGCGGTCCGCGCCGCGAGCCACCCACACCGCGAGGTGGCCGGCCGACACCCCGGCCGCACGCCCCTCCCACCAGGCCGCGGCCGACGCGCGGTCGAGCGGCGCGAGGAAGCCGACCGAGGCCCCGCCGTCCACGGTGTCGGCCAGAAGGCCGGCCAACTCCTCAGCGTGGGCGAGGACTTCGGCCGCGCTCAGTCGGGAGACCGCGGTCACGGGCCCACCACCACCAGCGCGTACCGCACGTCCTGCGGGCCCGGGCAGCGGAAGCGGGTCGGGCCCCACACCCGCAGCCGGAGACAGTCACCGGCGCCGAGGTGGTGCCCGACGTCCCGCGCCGTCACCTCCAGCGCCCCGTCGAGCACCCAGATGTGCTGCTCCAGTCCGGGCACGGGAGGCCGGTCGTAGGCGATGTCGGCACCGGCCGCGAGCCGTCCCTCGACGAGTTCGCCGCGCAGCCCGGTGTGCGGCGGGGACACCGACCGCCGTACGAAGCCGGAGGCGTCGTCCCTCCAGACCGACTGGTCGGCCGCCCGCACCAGCCCGGCGGGTTCCGTCTCGACCTCACTGAGCAGCTGCGACATGGTCCGCCCGTACACGGCGCACAGGCGGTTCAGGAGCGAGGCCGTGGGGCTGATCTCGGCGCGCTCGGCCCGGGACAGGGTGGACCGGCTGACCCCGCTGTGTTCCGCGAGTTCCGCCAGCGACCACCCCCTTTCGGCCCGCAGCTCGCCGAGCCGGACCCCCAGGCGTACGTCGACGGCGTCCCGCACCTCGATTCCCATATTCGGGATGTTATCCCAGATACGAAACAGGAAGAACGCCGGACCGACAGCGGGACCAGGAGCGGTAGCCGTAGCGGTAGCCCTGGGGACAAGGGGCGTCAGGGGACGCCGGGAACGTCAGGGAACGTCAGGGAACGTCAAAGGACGTCAAAGGACGCCGGGAACCAGTGACCTCAGGGAACGTCACTCCACGGTCGCGGCCCGCGCCAGCGCGTCCAGCACCGGGCGGATCAGCGGATGCCCCTCGGCGCCACGCCGTACGGCGGCGAAGACCCGGCGGGTGGGCGCGACTCCGTCGACGGGGCGTACGACCACGCCCGTGAGATCCATGCCGATCAGGGCCGAGCGGGGCACCAGCGCGACGCCCGCGTCGGCGGAGGCGAGGGCGACGACGGCGCGGAAGTCGTCCGAGGAGTGTTCGAGGCGCGGCTCGAATCCCGCGTTCTCGCAGGCCAGGACCACCACGTCATGGCAGGGATTGCCGGGGTACTGGCCGATCCAGGGGTCCTTGGCCAGCTCGGCGAGCGGCACCTCCTCGGCGTCGGACAGGCGGTGGGTGACCGGGACCACCGCGTCGAACGGCTCGGCGTACAGGGGCACGTGGGTCAGCCGCGGGTCGTCCGCGGCCGGGGCGCCCCGGTACTCGACGGCGACCGCGATGTCGACCTGCCGGTCGAGCACCATCGGCAGGCTGGCGTCGCCCTCGGCGTCCTGCACCCGGACGTGGATACCGGGCGCGGTGACGGCGAGGCGGACGAGGGCGGGTGCCACCACGAGGCCGATGCCGGTCGCGAAGGCGGCGACGGTGACCGTGCCCGCGGAACCCGAGCTGTAGGCCGCCAGCTCGGCCTCCGCCCGTTCCAGCTGGGCCAGCACCGCGTGGGTGTGGCCGAGCAGGATCTCACCGGCGGGAGTCAGCCGTACGCCCTTCGCGCCCCGCTCGACGAGCCGGTGCCCGGTCTCCTGCTCCAGGGCGGTCAGCTGCTGGGAGACCGCCGAGGGCGTGAGATAGAGCGCGGCGGCCGCCGCCGTCACCGTGCGGTGGTCGGCCACCGCACGGAGGATGTGGAGCCGCCGCGCTTCGATCATGCGACCGATTCTCTCAGGTCACACGCGACTTTCAGCCGTCGAGCTCCGCCCGCGCCGCCACGAACGCGTCCACCGCGCGGTTCACGTCGTCCGTCGAGTGCGCGGCGGACAGCTGTACACGGATACGGGCCTTGCCCTGCGGAACGACCGGGTACGAGAAGCCGATCACGTACACGCCACGCTCCAGGAGCAGTTCCGCCATGCGCCCGGCGACGGAGGCGTCACCGATCATGACCGGGGCGATCGCGTGGTCGCCAGGGAGGATGTCGAAGCCCTCGGCCGTCATCCGGGAGCGGAACAGCGCGGTGTTCTCGGCGAGCCTCTCGCGCAGGTCGCCCGCCGACTCCAGGAGGTCGAGGACCTTCAGGGAGGCCGCAGCGATCACGGGGGCGAGTGTGTTGGAGAAGAGGTAGGGGCGCGAGCGCTGGCGCAGCAGGGCGACGATCTCGGCGCGGGCGGCGACGTAGCCGCCGGACGCGCCGCCGAGTGCCTTGCCGAGGGTGCCGGTGATGATGTCGACACGGTCCATGACGCCGTGCAGCTCGGGGGTGCCCCGGCCGCCGGGGCCGACGAAGCCGACGGCGTGCGAGTCGTCGACCATGACCATCGCGTCGTAGCGGTCGGCGAGGTCGCAGATCTCCTTCAGGGGAGCGACATAGCCGTCCATCGAGAAGACGCCGTCCGTGACGATCAGCCGGCGCCGGGCGTCCGACGCCTCCTTGAGCTGCGCCTCCAGGTCGGCCATGTCACGGTTGGCGTACCGGAAGCGGCGCGCCTTGGACAGGCGGATGCCGTCGATGATCGAGGCGTGGTTGAGGGCGTCGGAGATCACCGCGTCCTCGGCGCCGAGCAGGGTCTCGAAGACGCCTCCGTTGGCGTCGAAGCAGGAGGAGTAGAGGATCGTGTCCTCCTGGCCGAGGAACGCGGACAACCGCGCCTCCAGCTCCTTGTGCACCTCCTGGGTGCCGCAGATGAAGCGTACGGACGCCATGCCGTAGCCCCAGCGGTCGAGGGCCTCGTGGGCGGCGGCGACGACCTCGGGGTGGTCGGCGAGGCCGAGGTAGTTGTTCGCGCAGAAGTTGAGGACCTCGCCGGGACGGCCGCCGGAGGTGACGCTCACGGTCGCGGACTGCGGGGTGCCGATGACGCGCTCGGGCTTGTGCAGCCCGGCGGCGCGGATCTCGTCGAGGGTGGTGCGCAGATCGTCGCGTACGGAATCGAACATCATCAGTTCCTTAGAGGGTCCAGTCCAGAATGACCTTGCCGCCGCGGCCGGCGGCCGCGTCGGCGAACGCGGCCTCGTGGTCGCGGAAGCCGTAGCGGCCGGTGATCACTGGAGCGAGGTCGAGGCCGCCTTCGAGGAGCACCGACATCGCGTACCAGGTCTCGAACATCTCCCGGCCGTAGATGCCCTTGATCGTGATCATGGAGGTGACGATCCGGGACCAGTCGACCGGGAACTCCTGCGCGGGCAGGCCGAGCATGGCGATCCGGCCGCCGTGTGTCATGTTGGCGATCATGTCGCGCATCGCCTCGGGGCGGCCGGACATCTCCAGGCCGATGTCGAAGCCCTCCCGCAGCCCCAGCTCGCGCTGGCCGTCGGCGATCGTCGCGGTCGACACGTTCAGGGCGAGACTCGCCCCTATCTTGCGCGCGAGTTCGAGACGCTCCTCGCTGACGTCGGTGACGACGACGTTGCGCGCGCCCGCGTGCCGGGCCACCGCGGCGGCCATCAGGCCGATCGGTCCGGCGCCGGTGATCAGTACGTCCTCGCCGACCAGCGGGAAGGAGAGCGCCGTGTGCACGGCGTTGCCGAACGGGTCGAAGATCGCGGCGACGTCGAGGTCGACGGGGACCCGGTGCACCCACACGTTGGTGGCGGGCAGGGCGACGTACTCGGCGAACGCGCCGTCGCGGCCGACGCCGAGACCGACCGTGGCACGGCAGAGGTGGCGGCGTCCGGCCAGGCAGTTGCGGCACTTGCCGCACACCAGGTGGCCTTCGCCGCTGACGCGGTCGCCGGCGTTGATGTCGACGACGTCCCGGCCGGTCGCGACGACCTCGCCGACGAACTCGTGGCCGAGCACGAGCGGCGTGCTGATGGCCTGCTGCGCCCAGCCGTCCCAGTTGCGGATGTGCAGGTCGGTGCCGCAGATCCCGGTCCTGAGGACCTTGATCAGTACGTCGCCGTGGCCGATCTCCGGCTCCGGTACGTCCACGAGCCAGAGCCCGGGCTCCGCCTTCTCCTTGACCAGCGCCTTCACGCAACGGCTCCTGTGGGTGAGGCCCCGGGGCAGGGCACGCCGAAGAGGCCCGTACCGGGGAGAGGGGTGTATTCCCTGAGGAATCTGCCGTACGACCGTAGTCCCGGTCCATCGAGGTTTTCTTAAACGCGGCCGCAGCTTTCCTTCACACAGCGGATTCCCTGGCCCCTACGCCTTCCCCGGTGTCTGCCCCCGTTCGAAGTAGGCGAGCAGTTCGGGGTCGGCGGCGGGCACCTCGCGCGCGGTGCCCCCGTCCCGCAGTGACTCCGTGGCCCGGAATCCGGCGGCCACCGCCATGCGCGCGGCGACCGGGGAGGTGTCGGTCCGTCCTCCTTCGCGCACGAACCGGAGGAACTCGTCGATCAGCAGCGGGTCGGCGCCACCGTGTCCGGCGTCCTCGCCGGTCTCCGGCACCGGATACTCGGCGTCGGGCCGGGCCCGGTAGCCCGAGCGGTGGCCGTTCCAGACCTTCACCACGGCGCCGGGCCCGTCCCCGAAGTTCTCCAGCCGGCCCGCGTCGCCGATCGCCGTGTAGTTGCGCCAGTAGTCGGGGGTGAAGTGGCACTGCTGGTAGGCCGCCAGTACGCCGTTGTCCAGGCGCAGGTTGACCAGCGAGACGTCCTCGACGTCGATGACCGGGTTGAGTGCCCGCTGGGTGTGCGGGGGCCAGTGGCCGTTCTCGGTGTACCAGTCGTCCGTCCTGGGCTCGCCCGGCGCCCGCCGATGCGGGTTGTCCCCGTACACCATCAGGTCTCCGAGCGCCTGCACCTGCCGTGTGCAGCCGCCGGCCAACCAGTGCAGTACGTCGATGTCGTGGGCGCCCTTCTGGAGCAACAGGCCGGTGGTGAAGCGGCGTTCGGCGTGCCAGTCCTTGAAGTACCAGTCGCCGCCGAAGCCGACGAAGTGCCGGACCCACACGGTCTTGACGGTCCCGACGGCGCCGCCCCGGACGAGGTCGCGCATCAGACGGATCACCGGCATGTGGCGCATGTTGTGGCCGACGTAGAGGCGGGTGCCCGTCTCGAACGCGGTGCGCAGCACGGCGTCGCAGCGCTCGATGGTGATGTCCAGGGGCTTCTCGACGAAGACGGGCTTTCCGGCGCGCAGTGCCTCGCATGCCAGGTCGGCGTGGGTGTGGTCCGGGGTGAGGACGAGCACCGCGTCGACATCGGGGTCGTGGACGACCTCGCGGTGGTCGTCGACGGTCCGGACGCCGGGGATACGGGCGGCGGCGGCCTCCCGCAGCAGCGGGTCGTGTTCGGCGAGGACGGTCACGCGCGAGCCCCGGCCGGGGCGGTGAGCGGTGAGCGCGAGGGGCCCGCGCAGGCCGAAGCCGAGAACGCCGAGACGCAGATCGGTCATGGGGTGCCTTCCGGGCCGTGTCGGGTGGCTCGGGCACAGCGTTCCTCCGCGGGGGCGGGGTCAACCCCTCCCGGCGGACAGCTCGGACATGCGTCTCTGAGAAAAAGTCCTGTACGCGGCCTCCGGAGCCGTGCGCGGCCCGCAACCTGGCCGCGCGTGGATCCGGCCCCGAAGCAGAAATGGAGCGTAAAGAGTCTTCCTGAGGAGAACAAAGGAATCACTCACCACGGGGCGCATCTCCAGCCACATGAGCCAAAAACGGGCTACGGCTCGGAGCCTGACGATCCATTGGCGATGGACCACGCACATACCGAACTCCAGAATGCACAGCGGCGCGGACCCACCGGGGGACCGCCCGTGCCCGGGGAAGGATCCACACGTCCAGGACCGCAGCGTGCTGGCTCAAGGCAACGTGCGCACCGTCCTGGTCTCCGCCGGCGCCGCCGACCTGTTGAACTGCACCAGCAGCGCCGACACCTGCGTCACCGACGTGGAGAGCGGACTGGCCTCCCTCGACAGCCAGTTGAGCTCGTACTCCACCGACGACAGCCAGATCTACGTCGACCAGCAGCCGATCACCCAGAACTCCGACATCACCGTCTGTCTCGCCACCGTCGCGCCGTTCACCGCCGCACACCCCGGCACCGCGGCCCACGAGCCCGCCCGCGAGCAGGTCAACGCCCACCTGCTCGACAATTGCCCCGGGCAGCTCATCGACTTCGCCGCAGCGGTCTCCACCGACGGCACCGCCACATCCTCGACCGTCAAGGCCGCCGACCTCTCGGAAGGCAACCCGTCCGACGCGTACTACGCCGACCTCGCGGCCCGATACGTCGACGACGTCGACTCCGGCGCACTCATCCACCCGCCCAACTGACCCCACCACCGCGACCAGGCCCCGCCGCTCCCACCAGGTGCGCAAGGCCGCGCGGGAGCCGCCGGCGCCGGATGGCCTCAGAACCCGGCGCCGCCCTCCCGCTGTCCGAGCTGCTCGACCAGTTCCGCCGCCATCGTCTTGATGGTCTCCAGGCCCGCTCTGCCCCACGGGCGCGGTTCGAGGTCGACGACGCAGACGGTGCCGAGGGCGATGCCCGTGCGGTCGATGAGCGGGGCGCCGAGGTAGGACCGGACCCCGATCTCGTCGACGACCGGGTTGCCCGCGAAGCGCGGGTAGTCGCAGACGTCCTCCAGCACCAGCGCCCTGCGGCGGACCACGACATGGGGGCAGAACCCGTAGTCGCGGGTCATGTAGCGGCTGACACCGTGGTGGGTGCCGTCCGCGGAGGCCGGGACCGGCCGGGTGGCGGAGACGTTCCCGTCCGGGGTGTGCAGGCCCGCGAAGAACTGCCGGTTCTCGTCGATGAAGTTGACCATCGAGTACGGCACCGCGGCGACGTCGGCGAGCCGGTCCGCGAAGGCGTCGAAGGCGGGCTCCGTGTGCTCCCCCAGGCCGAGCCGGCGCAGTCGCCGGACCCGGGCGGGGGCGTCCTTGTCCTCCGGGGTCAGCAGCAGCCGGCCGGCCGGGCGCGGTGGGTCGTAGCTCATGGACGGACTCCGTGGTGGGGGCCGGGTGTCATGTGCGGGCTCCGTGGTCGGGGACATGGGGCATGTGCGGGCTCCTCCGCCGAGGGCTTGCTCGTACGTCAGTACGTCACCTGTGGGCTCCATGAGTGGGGGCGTGCGCCGGTGCGTGGGCGAGGAGATGGCGCACCAGGGTGAGCAGGGTCTGCACGCCCGAACTGGAGATCCGGGCGTCGCAGCGCACGATGGGGATCCCGGGGTCGAGATCGATGGCCGCCCGCACCTCGGCGGGGTCGTAGCGGAAGGCACCGTCGAACTCGTTGACGGCGACGATGAAACCGAGACCGCGCTGCTCGAAGAAGTCGACGGCCGCGAAACAGTCCTCCAGCCGGCGGGTGTCGGCGAGGATCACGGCGCCGAGCGCGCCCTCGGACAGCTCGTCCCACATGAACCAGAACCGCTCCTGCCCGGGTGTGCCGAAGAGGTACAGCACGTGTTCCGGGTCGAGGGTGATGCGGCCGAAGTCCATCGCCACCGTGGTCTCGACCTTGTTCTCGACGCCGTCGAGATTGTCGGTCGCGGCGCTGACCGTGGTGAGCAGCTCCTCCGTGCTGAGCGGCGCGATCTCGCTCACCGCGCCGACG
This sequence comes from Streptomyces fagopyri, assembly GCF_009498275.1. NCBI lineage: Bacteria > Bacillati > Actinomycetota > Actinomycetes > Kitasatosporales > Streptomycetaceae > Streptomyces > Streptomyces fagopyri. The sequence goes on from NZ_CP045643.1 coordinate 1,857,289, forward strand.
AAGGTCGTCTTGCCGACCCCGAATCCTCCCGCCACCAGGATCTTCAGCGCGGTGGGGAAGGGGTCAGAGCTGTCGTCGTAGTCCATCGAGCACTGCCTCCAGAAGAGACCGGTCAGTGGGGTTGTGGTGGAACTCGGGGGGTTTCGTGGTCAGCGCCCCGCAGTCGACGAGGTCGGACAGCAGCACCTTGGTGACCGCCGCCGGCAGCTTGAGCTGGGCGGCGATCTCCGCGACCGAGACGGGCGCGCGGCACAGTTCGAGAGCCTGGGTGTGCTCGGGGCCGAGGTAGCCGAGGGGGGTGGCCCCCGTGACCATGACCTGCGACAACAGGTCGAGCGCGGTGGTCGGACGGGTCCGGCCGTTGCTGACCGTGTAGGGACGCACCAGCCGCCCGGCCGCGTCGTCGAGCCAGGGCCCGTCGCCGGCCGCGGCCACCCTCAAGGCCTCATCGCCGTGGGGCCGACGGCGGCCTGCCTGGGCGCGGTCATCAGATACGGGCGGACGCTCTTGACGAGCATGGCCATCTCGTAGCCGAGCACCGCCGCGTCGGCCTCGCGTCCGGCGAGCACCGCGAGACAGGTACCGGAGCCCGCGGTGGAGACGAACAGCAGGGTCGAGTCGAGTTCGACGACGACCTGTCGCACGTCGCCGCCGTCGCCGAAGCGGATGCCCGCGCTGCGGCCGAGTGAGTACAGGCCGGAGGCCAGGGCCGCCATGTGGTCGGCGCTGTCCGGGTCGAGGCCGTGGACGGACTTGACGAGCCCGTCGCAGGAGAGGAGTACCGCGCTGGTGGTGTGCGGCACGCGCTGCACGAGGCCGCTCATCAGCCAGTCGAGATCGGATGCATGGCCGGTCGGCACGTCGCTCGCCATGGTGGATCGACTCCTTGGGGTACGAAGGTCTGCGGGAGCGCAGGTGGGGGTGGGCGTGCTCAGGAGGCTGGTCATCCGGCCGGTGCGCTCCCGTCGTGCCGGGCCGTGAGGTCGTGTCCGGGCGGGGGGGCGGTGTCACGCGTCCCCTGCGCGTCGGGCGGGGCGGGCGCGTGCGGGTCGGACGCGTGCGCGGTGTGGGGGTCGGCTGCGCGCGTCGTGCCCGGGGAGTCGCCGGCCGTTCGGACGGCGCCGAGAGGCGGTACGTCCAGGTGGCCTTGCAGATGGGGCGAGCGCGGGGACGGCTGGTCGACGCGGATCACCCGCAGGGGTGGCAGCGCGTCCAGGTCTCCGGGGTCCGGGTGCGGCCGGTCGGCGGGGACCTCGGTCCGCTGGGACTCCGCCAGTCCGATCCCGCGCTGGAACGCCGCCATCAGACCGGGGTCGTGACCGGCGACGTGCTCCGAGTCCTGGCGGGGCAGGGGCCCGTCGCGCAGCTGGGGCGCGATGTGCTCCTGAGCGCGCCGGCGCGGCAGTTGGGGCCTCGCCATGGTGCCCCGGACCACGCCGTTGCGCGGGGTGGGTGGCCTCTCCGCGTTCTCCGCCACGATGTGCCGGTCGTCGGGGCGGATGCCGGGCACGGCCTCCGCCGGATTGGGCCGTTCGGCGCGGGCACCGCGCACCGGGAGCGGCGCCGGCCCGCCGCCGCCCGCGCCGTCACGTCGCGGCGCGGCGGGCTCCGCCCGGTCCCGGCGTGACTGGCGCGGCACGGGGGCCGCCGTCGCGCCCCCGGGCGGCAGCGGGAGGGCTCCTCCGGCCGGTGGTCCCGTGGGAGGCAGAGCGCCGCCCGCCGTCTCCCCGTGCTGCCCCTGCGCGAGGAGCCCCGGGGCGCCCGGCCCGGTGCCCAGCAGCTCCTGCGGCACCACGAGTACGGCCTGGACACCGCCGTAGATGTTGCCCTGGAGCCGGACGTGGATGCCGTGTCGCCGAGCGAGCTGCGACACCACGAAGAGGCCGATCCGGCCGTCCTGGAGAAGGCTCGCGACGTTCACCTGATCGGGGTCGGTGAGCAGCGCGTTCATCTTGTCCTGCTCGCCCGGCGGCATGCCCAGGCCCCGGTCCTCGACCTCGACCGCGAGCCCGGAGGTGACCAGGTTGACGCGCAGCAGCACCTGGGTGTGCGGGGCGGAGAACACCGTCGCGTTCTCGACCAGTTCGGCCAGCAGGTGGATGACGTCGGCGACGGCGTGCCCGCGCAGGGTGCCGTCGATCGGAGGCACCAGTTTGACCCGCGAGTACTGTTCGACCTCGGCGATCGCCGACCGCAGCACCTCGGTCATGGAGACGGGGTTGCTCCACTGGCGGCGGGAGACGGCGCCGCCGAGGACGGCGAGGTTCTCCGCGTGCCGTCGGATGCGGGTGGCGAGGTGGTCGACGTGGAAGAGCCCCTTGAGCAGGTCGGGGTCCTCGATCTCGTTCTCCAGCTCGTCGAGGATCGAGATCTCGCGGTGCACGAGGGACTGAAGCCGTCGTGCCAGATTGACGAAGACCTCGACCTTCTGCTCGCTGCCGGCCCGGCTGGAGAGCTGCGCGGCCTGTACGACGGCGGTGACCGCGCCGTCGTGCGCCCGGGAGAGGTCGGCGGCGAGCAGCTCGAAGTCGTCGGCGTCCGGGACGGGCCGACGGCTCGGCGCGCGCGGGGACGGCGTCTCACCGCGGCGCAGGCCCTCGACGACGGCGCGCAGGTCCGCCTCCGTACGGGCGCTGGTACGGCGTATCGCCCCGAGGCGGTCGCTGACGGACCGGGCGGCCCGGTCGGCGGCCACGGCGGCGATCAGGATGCCCGCGAGGGCCACCCCGAAGGCGCCGGCGAGGACCGCCCAGAGAACCGCGCCCGGGCGGGCGCCGGTGGAGCGCACGGTGAAAAGGACGGCCGCGCACGCGCTGAGGGCCACCGCGGTGGGCGGCAGGACCGCCATCCGCAGCAGCTGGGGCCGGAGGTGGGTCTCGGGCTGCGTGGGGGCGGCGCGGGCGACCGGCCGTCCGTGCCGCCCGCCCTCACGGCGGTCTGCGCGGGCGGCCGGTGCGCGAAGGTGAGACATCTGCGTCCTCGTACTGGGCGTCGGGGGCACTCGGGCTCCCGCGGGTCTGCGCGACTCGGGCGTGCGCCATCGCGGTGCCGGTCGAGAGTGCCGAAAAAACGGCCCTGCGTCGCCCGACGGCAACTGACAGTAGTCGGCAACGCGACAGGTGCGGTGGGCAGTTGACAAAGTCCCCCGGGCAGCGTCCCGCTCTGGTATGAGGTCTCGCACGGCAGACCGATATCGGCGTCGGACACGTGTTCCCTGCCGACCCCGTTCCGATCAGGGCTGGTCAGAAGTGGTCACGAAAAGACGGCGAGGGCCGGGGAGCTTCGCGCTCCCCGGCCCTCGCCGCAGGTGGTGCTTTCAGGAGATTCAGCCCGCCGGCACCGTCTCCGGCTCTCCGGTGCCCTCCGCGGCTCCGCCCCCGGCGTCACCCGGCGTGTCGGAGCCCGCGCCACCGGAAGCCGCGCCACCGGAGGCCGTCGTACCGGGAGCCGGGGCGGCGGCGGTCCTCCCGACCGCGGGCCAGCCACCCTCGGGCGGCACGGCCACACCGCGCCACCAGGGCGCGGACGGGACGGCCTCGGAGGTGGGCTCGAAGGGCTCGCCCGGGTGCGGCAGCGCGATGCGCGCGCCGACCGTGTGCGCGGCCGCTATGGTCCCCTCGCCGGGCTCCACCCACGGGTGCGTCGCCAGGTTGAACGTGGCCCAGTGGATCGGCATCATCACACCGGCGGGCCGGCCGCCCTGGAGGTCCAGGTGGGCGCGCATGCCCTCCTCGGGCGTCATGTGGATCTCGGGCCAGAACTCGCTGTACGCGCCGATCTGGATCATCGTGGCGTCGAACGGGCCGTGCTCGGCGCCGATGTCCTTGAAACCCTCGAAATAGCCGGTGTCACCGCTGTGGTAGATCCGGTGCTCGTCGCCCGCCACCGCCCAGGAGGCCCACAGCGTGTGCTGGGTGTTGCGCAGACCCCGCCCGCAGAAGTGCCGGGCGGGCGTGGCGGTGAGGGAGATGCCGCCGACCTTGGTGGACTCGTTCCAGTCCAGCTCGCGCAGGCGGTCCGGGGAGACGCCCCAGTGCTCCAGGTGGGCGCCGACACCGAGCGGCACCGCGAACACCGTGTCCGTGTCGGCGAGGGCCTTGATGGTGGGCAGGTCCAGGTGGTCGTAGTGGTCGTGCGAGATCACGACGACGTCGACCGGGCCCAGCGCGGCCAGCGGCAGGGGCACCGGGTGCAGCCGCTTGGGGCCGGCGAAGTTGAAGGGAGAACAGCGCTCGCCCCAGACCGGGTCGAACAGCACCCGGTGCCCGTCGATCTCCGCCAGCACGCTGGAGTGTCCCATCCAGGTGAGCCGCAGCCCGCTCGCCGCGGGCCGGGCGAGGTCGGCGAGCGTCGTGGGGTGCACCGGCACCGTGCCCGCGGGGGCGCGGCGGACGCGCTCCTCCTTGCGGAAGAAGACCTTCGCGAACTCGATCATGGAGCCGTCGGGGCGGGTCCGGGCGCTGACCGGGTTCTGGAAGACCCCGTCCGCGAAGTTCGGCGATCTGCGGATGCGCTCCATGCGCTCACCGCCCGGCTCCGCGCCGAAGGCGGCGGGCTGCAGCGCGCGGAGCCCGGAGCTCAACGTACGGAAACCGGTCACGGTACCTCCAATGGAGTCGGTCAGGCCTCCCATTATGGTCGGCCCCTCTGACAGCGCCGGGTCGGCGGTGTCACGGCGCGGTGTCCCCGGTACGCACACCGCGAGCACGGACGCCCGCCGAGCGCACTGTCGGGCGAACGCGCCAAAGGGGCCCACGGCCCGTATCTCGCAACCCCGCGGGGCCCTCTCTTCTTCCGCGGCGGGGAGCGGAATTCCCGGGTACGCGGACACACCCGGCCCGGCACCGGGGACGAACGGCCCCACGCCGTGACGAACCGGTCGGCGACGCTCAGGCCGGCCGCGCGAACATCCGCGCCATCACCGCGGCCCCGCCCGCGCCCGCCCGCCCCCCTCACCACTGCACCCGCCCCCCTCACCACCGCACCCGCTCCCCGCCGCCCGCCGCCCGCCGCTGCTCCGTCCAGTGAATGGACACGGCCCGAGCGACCTTCCGGTACTGACTCACTATTCAGTAAAGGGTCCGGTGGAGGCGTGCGCGCCGATCCGTCCGCGCCGGGAGGAACGGTCGACGCGGACGTACTCGCCGAAGGGGGCCGTTCCCGAGCGGCACCCCGCCCGCCCCGGGTCTGGCCGCACACTGAGTCGGTGCAGAAGTGGCTGGCGGGTCGCGAGGTGATCGTCACCGTGGGCGCCGAGCCGGCCGGGAGCGATCTCCGGTCGCCGCCGACCGCCCTCGTCGTTCCGCTCGGTCCGGGCCGGTCCCGACCGTCCCGAACCGACCGAACCGAACCGAACCGACCGTCCCTACTCGGGCCGACCGTCCCGAACCGAACCGACCGTCCCTACTCGGGCCGGGCGTCCCTACCCGGGCCGGGCGGCCTCCGGACCCCCGCGGACGGCGCGCTCGTCGACGAACCGGCCCGCGCTCCCGCCGGGGTACCGCGTGCCTCCGGCCCCACCCCGATCGCCGTCCCCGAGGAGAACCCATGACCGCGCCTTCGACCGCGCCCCTGATCACACTCACCTGGACCGATCACGTCACCGGCCGCCCGGGCTTCCTCGTGGTCGACCGTCTGGTCCGGGGTGTCTCCAGCGGCGGACTGCGGATGCGTGAGGGCTGCACCCTGGACGAGGTCGCCGGGCTGGCCCGGGGCATGACGATGAAGGAAGCCCTGCACTACAACCCCGAGGGCCGCTACATCCCGCTGGGCGGCGCGAAGGGCGGTATCGACTGCGATCCGCAGGACCCCGCGGCGTACGGCCTCCTGGTGCGCTATCTCCGGGCCATGCGCCCGTACATCGAGAACTTCTGGACCACGGGCGAGGATCTCGGGCTCAGCCAGGACCTGGTCGACCGGGCCGCCACCGAGGCGGGGCTCGTCTCCTCCATCCAGGCCGTGTACCCGCTGCTCGACGACGAGAAGAGCGCGCGGAGCCGTCTCGCGGACGCCTTCGCGGTCGAGGTGGACGGGATCGGGCTCGACGAACTGGTCGGCGGCTGCGGTGTCGCCGAGTCGGTGCTCGCGGCCCTGGACCGCGCCGGCGTCTCCCACCCGGGCACGCGCGTCGCCGTACAGGGCCTGGGCACCATGGGCGGAGCCACGGCGCGGTTCCTGGCGCGCGCCGGTCTCACCGTCGTGGCCGTCGCCGACATCAAGGGCACGATCGAGAACCGGGACGGACTCGACGTCGACGCGCTGCTCGCGGCGAGGGACGCCTACGGGACGGTGGACCGCGCGGCGCTGCGCCCGGCGGACCGCGAACTCCCGGCCGACGCCTGGCTGTCGGCCGACGCGGACGTCCTGGTGCCGGCCGCGGTCTCGTACGCGATCGACACCACGAACCAGGCGCGGATCACGGCCCGTTGGATCGTGGAGGCGGCCAACATGCCCGTCCTGGCCGAGGCGGAGGACCTGCTCGCCGCGCGCGGTGTCCTGGTACTGCCGGACGTCGTCGTCAACTCCGGTACGAACGCCTGGTGGTGGTGGACGCTCTTCGGCGACATCGGCGCGGACGCCGATGAGGCGTTCGCCCACACCCGGCGCTCCATGCGCGGTCTCATCGACCGGATGCTGGCCCGCGCGGAGGCCGACGGGACGACACCGCGGGCCGCCGCGCACGCCATCGTCGCCGACCGGCTGCCGGTGATCGCGGAACGGTTCGGGTGGTACCGCTGACCCGGAACCGGGCCGCCGCGCCGGACATCGGACCCGCACTCCCGCGCCGGGCATCCACGCCGGGCCACCACCCACCCCTCACGCTCCCACCCCCGTCGCCCAAGTCACGTACGTGACGCGGGAGTTCGCGGCGGGCGAGGAGGACTTGCCGTGTCCGGATCGCCCGTCGGTCCGTCGCCCGACCCGGGCGAGGCACTAGGGTTGCCGCGTGGCGAGGGTGCGGTTGAGCGTGGCGGAGCGGCGTCAGGAATTGCTGCGGGCTGCCATCGGGCAGATCGAGGCACGGGGTGTGGCGGCGGTACGGATCGCCGACGTCGCCTCGTCGCTCGGGGTGAGCAACGCGTTGGTGCTGTACCACTTCTCCAGCAAGGAGAAGCTGGTCGCGGCCGCGTTCACCCATGCCGCCGAGGACGACCTCGCCCATCTGCGCAAGCTGCTCGGCCGCCGTACGTCCGCGCTGCGACGGCTGCGCTCGGCCGTCCGCTGGTACGCGCCGACCGGCCAGGCCAAGGGCTGGCGGCTGTGGATCGAGGGCTGGGGCGCGGCCCTGCGCGAGCCCGCGCTGCGGGAGGTCACCCGCGATCTCGACAGCCAGTGGAAGGCCGCGATCACCGAGGTGATCGCCGAGGGAGTGGCCGGCGGCGAGTTCCGGTGCCCGGATCCCGCGGGAGCCGCGCTGCGGCTGACGGCGCTGCTCGACGGGCTGGCGGTGCAGATGACCGCCTACGCGGCCGCGGTGTCGCGCGCGCGGGCCCAGGAGTGGGTGGACGACGCGCTCGCGCGCGAGTTGGGACTCGAGCGGGCGGCCCTGACCGCGGCGGTGCGCTGAGGCGCGTGCCCCGGCGCACCGCCGCCGTCAGGGCCCGCGTGCGCCCCGCGGTCCCGCCCGGCGGCCGCCCACCGATGTCCCGCGGCTCAGGCGACGGTCCCGATCCGCATCTTGATGTCGTCCGGCGACAGGCTGCCCTTGGCCGCCACGTGGTCGCCCGAGGACTCCCCGCGCAGCCGCCGTCCGATCCACGGCACGAGATACTCGCGCGCCCAGTGGATGTCGTCCCGGCGCACCTCGAACGTGCCCCGGGGCGGCAGGGGCGGCCACGGCTGGTCCGGGTCCGCCGGTACGTCGAGGCCGAGGACCTGGCCGGCCCGCAGCGCGACCCGGGTGTGACCCTCCGGCGACAGGTGCAGCCGGTCGCCGTCCCACGCGCGCCGGTCCTGGACCGTCTTCAGGGACCACAGGTCGAGGACCGGACAGCCGTACCGGTCCGCGATGGCCCGCACGTGCCCGTTGTACGTGGCGATCTTGCCGCGCAGGTGCTTCAGCACCGGGACGCCACGGGTGTCGAAGCCGGTCGTCACCATGACGGTGCCCACGGCGGAGGTGAGGTCGGCGACCGCGCGCTCGAAACGCTCCGCGACCTCGTCGGGGTCGGTGCCGGGACGGATGATGTCGTTGCCGCCCGCACAGAAGGAGACCAGGTCCGGGGCGAGTTCCTTGGCCCGCCGGAGCTGGTCGTCGACGACCTGGTCGAGCAGCTTCCCGCGCACGGCGAGGTTGGTGTAGGTGAAGTCGCCCTCCGGCTGCCGGTCCGCGAGCAGTACCGCGAAACGGTCCGCCCAACCGACGAGGGCTCCTTCGGGGCCGGGGTCGCCGACGCCTTCGGTGAAGCTGTCCCCCACCGCCACGTACGACCCGATCACCGCTCTGTTGTCACTCTTCGAATCGTCTGCCACGTCGAGCCATGATTCACCTTGGGATGTGAGCTACGCGACCGTAGGAATGGGTTGACGGGTGGTGATATAAGCCACTCATAAAGAATGGCCGAAATCCGGAATAGGGCTTCCCCAGGCGTGGTTGAACAGCCGACACGCCGCGGGCCGGACCCCTTGCCTCAAGGGGTCCGGCCCGTCGGACGCATGGGGGTGTGTCAGGCGACGACGACACCGTGCGCGCGCAGGTACGCGACCGGGTCCAGGTCCGAGCCGTAGTCAGGCGTCGTGCGGATCTCGAAGTGCAGGTGCGGACCGGTGACGTTGCCGGTCGCGCCGGAGAGACCGACCTGCTGCCCCTCGGTCACGGCCTGCCCCGCGGAGACGGTGAGCGCGGACATGTGGGCGTACTGCGAGTACCGGCCGTCGGCGTGCTGGACGACGACCTGGTTGCCGTACGCGCCGCCCCAGCCGGCCGAGACGACGGTGCCCGCGGCGACGGACCTGACCGTGGTGCCGGTCGGGACCACGAAGTCCACACCGGTGTGGTAGCCGCTGGACCACATGCTGCCGGGCACCTTGTAGCCGGTGCCGATGGTGGCCCCCTCGACCGGCAGGGTGTACCCCGCGTCGGCGGCCTTGGCCGCGGTCGCCGCGGCGGTCCTGGTCGCGGAGGCCGCCGCGACGGCGGGCCGCACGGAGGTCGGGGTGGCGGCGGACGCCGACGACGGCGTGGCGCCCTGTCCCCCGATCGTCAGCTTCAGACCGGGACGGATCACCGTCGGATCGGCGCCGACGACCGCGCGGTTGTCGGCGTAGAGCTTCTTCCAGCCGCCGCTGACGTGCTGCCGGTCGGCGATCTTCGCGAGCGTGTCACCGGCCTTCACGACGTAGGTCTTCGGCGCGGCCTTCTCCGCGGCGCCTCCCGCGGACACGGAAACCGTGGTGACCTTCTGCACGACGGCCGGGACCGCGGCCGCCGGGGCCGCGGCGTGGGCGCAGACGGCCCCCATCAACGGCAGGGCGAGCGCGGCACCACCGGTGCCGGCCACGGCGATCGAACGGGGCAGACGCAGGAACTTGGGGCGACGGTGTTTACCCTTCGCGGGCATGGCTCATTTCCTCTCCGGCGCCTGCGAGGTGAGCTGTCGGGTGCGGACTGGAGATGTCCGGCCGCGCGGCGGCGCGGCTGTACCCCTAGCCGTTCCGGAGACCGGAACAGGCGCGATACCTGTGGGTCCCCCGCTCCTGCCGTGTACGGGTGAGTGCGGATTCCGGGCGGCGGCAGGATTGGGCGTCCGTCCGGATTGAGGGCGAACGTAGGCGAGGGACGAGCGTGCCGACAACTGTGCGCGACCCCCCTACGTGCCTCTTTCTTGATCGATGTCCTGATTGCCCGTCACCCTCCGTGCGCGGAGGCGCCGCCGGCCCGGCGATCCACGCGGCCGCACGGGCACGCCGGGGAAGGAGCGTCGCAACACATCGTCACGTGTATGACGCTGCTCACGCACGTCATCCCATGAGGCCATATTCCGGAGCTAGTTCTACCAAATGCACTAAATCGCACATAACAGTCATCTGTGTCAAAACAGGGCGATCGACCGGTCTGGATCCCAGAGCGGTGCCACGGGCCGCCGGGCGCGCGTGCGCCCTCTGCGTCCCGCCGCTCCGTCGACCGCGTCCCGGCAGGTGCGGCGGCGCCTGTGGACAACTCATGGCCCCCGGAACCGATGTCGTATCGTCGAGAGGCGATTCCCGTCGGCGAGCGACGACGAGCGGTGCCGACGGCCCTATGGGAGGAGCCCCCGTGACGCAGCAGGTCCCGTCGACCGAGCCCGAGCTGGCCGGAGTGCGCAACTTCCGAGACGTGGGCGGCCTGCCCACCGTGGACGGCCGGCGGGTGCGGTCCGGACGGCTGTTCCGAAGCGGTCACCTCGCGCACGCGACGGCGGAGGACGCCGCGTTCCTCTCCTCCCTCGGCCTGCACACCATCTTCGACTTCCGCAACGCCTCGGACCAGAAACTGGAGGGCCCTGACGTCGAGCTGCCCGGTGTACGGAACGTGAACCTTCCGCTCACCGACCCGGCCGACGGCAGCGAGTTCTGGAAGATGGTCCGCGACGGCGAGCTCGACCAGCTCCGTGCCCACCTCGGCGGCGGCCGGGCGGCGGACCGGATGATCGGTTCGTACCGCTCGATCATCACCGAGCGGACGGCCGAGCACTCCCAGGTGCTGCACGCCCTGGCCGAGGACAGCGTGCCCGCGCTGATGCACTGCGCCGCGGGCAAGGACCGCGCGGGCCTGTCCATAGCCGTGACGCTGCTCGCCGTGGGCGTCGAGCGCGACGCCATCGTCACCGACTACCTGGAGTCGAACGCACGGCACCGCCGCTACAAGGTGCAGCGCAACGGCACCTCCGACGCGGCCCGCTCCCCCGAGGTCATGGAGCTGCTCAGCCCGTTGTTCGACGCGCGGGCCGAATATCTGACGGCGGCCTTCGAGACGATCGAGGAGACCTGGGGCGGTGTCGACAGCTACCTGGAGCAGGCCCTGCGCCTCACCCCCGAGCTGCGGGACCGGCTGCGCGACAGGCTCCTCGACTGACGTCCACGCACCGCGCGGCTGTACGGCTGTACGGCTGTACGGCTGTACGGCTGTACGTACGGTCCCAGACCCCCGGTTCTACTGGTTCTACTGGTTCTGCGCCCCCAGCGTGAACAGCAGGTAGATGAAGGCCGCGAAGAGGTGGCCGACAGCGACGTAGATGATCAGCCGCACCCACAGCGCACGGGGGAACTTGTCCTCCATGGACCGCCGGGGGCCGGACTCCGTGGGCTCGGTGGGCTCCGTCATGACATCTCTCCCAGGGTCGGGTGCGCCGTCGCCGGGCCGAGGCACAGCGCGGCGGCGGGGCTCTGCAGCAGGGTGTGTACGAAGAGGAGATCGGCCCCCGCCTGATCGGCGGCGGCTATGCGGTGCGGGGTCAGCGAGTCGAAGTGCGCGCTGTCCCCGGGCGCGAGGATCTGCGTGGTGTCCCCGAGCCGCAGCCGCAGCCGCCCCTGGAGGACGTGCAGCCACTCCTCGCCGGGATGGACGCGCACGATGTCGCCCTGGGAGCCGTACGGGACGTGCACCCGCAGTGCCTGCATCCCGCGGCCCGGGGAGCCGGCCTGCCAGTAGGTCCAGCCGCCCGCCGCGGTCGGCTCCATGTCCGCGGCCCGGACGATCGCGTCACGTTCGGCGACCCTCTCGCCCAGCAGCTCCGAGACCGTCGTACCGTAGATGCGGGCCAGGGCGAGCAGCATCGGGAGCGAGGGCTGGCGCTGTCCCGTCTCCAGCCGGGACAGGTGGGCGGCCGAGAGTCCGGCGGCACGGGCCGCGGCCTCCAGGGTCAGTGAGGCGCTCCGGCGCAGTTCACGCAGTTGCGGCGCGACGACGGGCAGCAGGTCGGCTGTCCCGGGCTCGGGCGGCGTGTCCGCCGCCTCCGGCTCGATGGGGCTCATGCACTCCATTGAGCCGTATCTTTGCCTCTCGGGCAAATTTATTGCCTCACAGGCAAAAGGGCGATGGCGGCACCCGATGGGGCGGCCGACCGCCCCACGCATCCTCGCCCTGCCCCGTCGCGGCACGCGGTCCGGGCGCGTCCGTCCCCGTCCTGTCGGGCGGGCGGTGCCCGACAGGACGGGGACGGACCTGGTCTAGCGGTTGGCGACCGCCTGTTTGACCAGCGTCTTCCCGAAGTCCCACATCAGGCCGCCGCCGCTGTGCGCGTCGTCCATCACGGCGACGAAGGCCTCCATGAACCGGTCCACGTCCCGCTCACCCACGATCAGCGGCGGGATCAGTTTGATCACCTCCAGGTGGTCCCCGGAGACCTGGGTGAGGATGCGGTGCCGCTGCAGCAGCGGGACGACGACCATCTGCGCGAAGAGCCCCTTGCGCGCGGCCTGCAGCATGGTCCAGCGGCTGCGCAGCTTGAGCGACCTGGGCCGCCCGAACTCGATGCCGATCATCAGCCCCCGGCCGCGGACGTCACTGAGCAGCTCGTACGTGTCGACGAGCGCCGCGAGCCGGCTCTTCAGCTGCTCCCCCGTGGCCCGCGCGTTCGCCACGATCTGCTCGTTCTCCATCACCGAGAGCACGGCGAGCCCGGCCGCCATGGCCTGCGCGTTCGCCCCGAAGCTCGCCGAGTGGACGAGGACCCGGTCCATCGACGAGTAGACCTTCTTGAAGATCCAGTCCTTGCCGAGGGTGGCGCCGACCGGCACATAGCCGCCGGACAGCGCCTTGGCCACGCACACCAGGTCGGGTTCCACGCCGTCCTCGTGCTGGTACGCGTAGAAGTCACCGGTCCGCCCCAGACCCGTCTGCACCTCGTCCGCGATGAGCAGCGCCTTGTGCCGGTGCAGCAACTCCTGGGCGGCGCGCAGATAGCCGGGCGGGGCCTCGTGCACGCCCTTGCCCTGGATGGGCTCGACGATGAGTCCGGCGACGTCGCCCCGCTTCAGCTCGCGGTCCAGCGCGTCGAGGTCGCCGAGCTCGACGGCCGTGTCGGGCAGCAGCGGGGCGAACCCGTCCCGGAACCCGTCCTCGCCGTTCACGGACAGCGACCCGGTGGTCAGCCCGTGGAAGGCGTGGGAGCAGTAGAGGATCCTGGGTCTGCCGGTGACGTACCGGGCGAACTTCAGGGCGGTCTCGACGGCCTCCGTACCGCTGTTGGCGAAGAACACCCGGTCCAGGTGCGGGCTGTGGGTGAGCAGCTTCTCCGCCAGCAGTCCCGGCAGCGGCTGGCAGTCGAAGCGGGTGAGGTCGGCGAGCGAGGCGTCCAGGACGTCGTGCAGCGCCTGGCGGACGACGGGGTGATGGCGGCCCAGGCCCATCACCCCGAACCCGGCGAGCATGTCCAGGTAGTCGTTGCCGTCCGCGTCCCAGAAGTGCGCGCCCTCGGCCCGCTCGTACACCTTGTCGAAGCCGATGGTGTGCAGCATGCGCGGGAGCTGGTGGTTCAGGTACTTGGTGTGCAGCTCGTAGCGCTCGGCCCCGCGCTCGGCCAGCAGCGCGCCGAGGTCGAACTCCCGTTTCCCGGAAGGGGTGGTCATTCCTGTTTCTCCTTGGACAACTCGTCCTTGACTGCCAGGGCGGCCCCGATCCGCCCGGCGATCTCGACGGGCGTGAGCCCGATGTCGGCCAGCACCTCCGCGCGCTTGGCGTGCGCGAGGAACTGCTCCGGAATCCCGAACCTCCTTACGGGTACGTCCACTTCCGCGTCCCCGAGGGCCAGTGCGACGGCCGCGCCGACGCCGCCCGCCCGGCTGTTGTCCTCGACGACCGCCACGAGCCGGTGCTCGGCCGCGAGGCCCGGCAGCGCCGGGTCGACGGGTTTGACCCAGCGCGGGTCGACGACGGTGCAGCCGATCCCCCGGGCCGCCAGCAGTTCGGCGGCCTGGAGGCAGACCGGCGCCATGACGCCGACGGCCACCAGGAGGACCCGCGGGGTCGCCGCCGACCGGTGCAGGACGTCGAGGCCGCCGACCCGGTCGGTCGCCGGGATCGCCGGGCCCACCGACTCCTTCGGGAACCGGATGAGCGTCGGCGCGTCGTCGACGGCGACCGCCTCCCGCAGCTGGGCGCGGAGCTGGTCGGCGTCACGCGGCGCCGCGATCCTGAGGCCCGGCACGACCTGGAGGACGGACAGGTCCCACATGCCGTTGTGCGAGGCGCCGTCGACGCCGGTGACACCGGCCCGGTCCAGTACGAAGGTGACGCCGCAGCGGTGCAGCGCGACGTCCATCAGGAGCTGGTCGAAGGCCCGGTTGAGGAAGGTGGCGTAGACGGCGACGACCGGGTGCAGGCCGCCCGTGGCGAGTCCGGCCGCGGAGACCGTGGCGTGCTGCTCGGCGATCCCGACGTCCCACACGCGGTCGGGGAACCGCTCGGCGAACCCACCGAGTCCCACCGGGTGCAGCATGGCCGCCGTTATCGCCACGACGTCCTCGCGTTCCTCCCCGATCCGGACGATCTCGTCGCCGAACACAGAGGTCCAGGAGGGCCCGTTGGAGGGCGCGAGCGGCTCGCAGGTGAGGGGGTCCATCACGCCCACCGTGTGGAAACGGTCCTCGTCGTGGGCGAGCGCCGGTTCGTAACCGCGGCCCTTCTCCGTCAGACAGTGGACCAGCACAGGCCCGTGGAAACGCTTCGCGCGCCGCAGCGCCGACTCCACGGCTCCCGTGTCGTGCCCGTCGATCGGCCCGACGTACTTGAGGCCGAGGTCCTCGAACATGCCCTGCGGTGCGAAGGCGTCCTTGAAGCCCTTCTTGGCGCCGTGCAGGGACTCGTAGAGGGTGGGCCCGACGACGGGGGTGCGCAGCAGTACGTCCTTGCCCCAGGCCAGCACCCTCTCGTAGCTGTCGGTCGTCCGCAGGGTCGCGAGGTGGTTGGCGAGGCCGCCGATGGTCGGCGCGTACGAGCGTTCGTTGTCGTTGACGACGATGATCAGCGGTCGGTCCTTCGCGGCGGCGATGTTGTTCAGCGCCTCCCACGCCATTCCGCCCGTCAGCGCGCCGTCGCCGATGACCGCGACGACATGGCCCTTCTCGCCCTGCACCTGGCGGGCCTTGGCGAGGCCGTCCGCCCAGCCGAGCGCCGTCGAGGCGTGGCTGTTCTCGATGATGTCGTGCTCGGACTCCTCGCGCGAGGGGTAGCCGGACAGGCCGCCCTTGCCGCGCAGCTTGGAGAAGTCCTGACGTCCCGTCAGCAGCTTGTGCACATAGCTCTGGTGACCGGTGTCCCACAGGATGCGGTCGACGGGTGACTCGAAGACCCTGTGGAGGGCGATGGAGAGTTCCACCACCCCCAGATTGGGCCCGAGATGTCCACCGGTCCTGGCGACCGCGTGCACCAGGAACTCCCGGATCTCATCGGCCAGTTCACCGACCTCCGCCTCGGACAGCGCCTTCAGGTCGCGTGGTCCCCGGATCTTCTCCAGAATCGTCACGCTCGGGCCCCCTCTCGATCCGTGGTGATCAACTCACGGTGACGGCCGGTTCCCCGGACCCGACGCCGTCGTTCTCCATCTGCTCGGCGATCTTCATCGCCTCCTCGATGAGGGTCTCGACGATCTTCGACTCGGGCACGGTCTTGACGACCTCGCCCTTGACGAAGATCTGCCCCTTGCCGTTGCCGGAGGCGACCCCCAGGTCAGCCTCCCGCGCCTCTCCGGGGCCGTTGACGACGCAGCCCATGACCGCGACGCGCAACGGGACCTCCATCCCCTCCAGACCGGCCGTGACCTCGTCGGCCAGCTTGTAGACGTCCACCTGGGCGCGCCCGCAGGACGGGCACGAGACGATCTCCAGGCGCCGCTGCCGCAGGCCCAGGGACTCCAGGATCTGGATACCGACCTTGCACTCCTCGGCGGGCGGCGCGCTCAGGGAGACCCGGATGGTGTCCCCGATGCCCTCGGAGAGCAACGCCCCGAAGGCGACCGCCGACTTGATGGTCCCCTGGAACGCCGGCCCGGCCTCCGTGACGCCCAGATGCAGCGGGTAGTCGCAGGCCGCCGCCAGCTGCCGGTAGGCGTTGACCATGACGACCGGGTCGTTGTGCTTGACCGAGATCTTGATGTCCCGGAACCCGTGCTCCTCGAAGAGGGACGCCTCCCACAGCGCCGACTCGACGAGCGCCTCCGGCGTCGCCCTGCCGTACTTCTGGAGCAGGCGCCGGTCGAGCGAGCCCGCGTTGACGCCGATCCGGATGGGAGTGCCCGCCTGGGAGGCGGCGCGCGCGATCTCCTTCACCTTGTCGTCGAACTGCTTGATGTTGCCCGGGTTGACCCGCACCGCCGCGCAGCCCGCGTCGATGGCGGCGAAGACGTACTTCGGCTGGAAGTGGATGTCGGCGATCACCGGGATCTGCGACTTGCGGGCGATCGTGGCGAGGGCGTCCGCGTCGTCCTGTGTGGGACAGGCGACCCGGACGATCTGGCAGCCGGACGCGGTGAGTTCCGCGATCTGCTGCAGGGTGGCGCCGACGTCCGACGTACGCGTCGTCGTCATCGACTGCACCGAGACGGGTGCTCCTCCCCCGACCGCCACCGGTCCGACCTGGATCCGCCGTGACACCCGGCGCTCCGCGATCGGTCGGACCGGCACCTCGGGAAGGCCCAGGGAAACGGCGGTCATGACGTCACCCGCGGCTTTCCGTGAACGTCTCGCGGGCGGCGCGCAGGGACTCCTTGAGGGAGCCCATGGTGGCGAGGACGGCCGTCGGCTCGTAGCCGCAGTGCGCCATGCAGTTCGCGCACCGGTCGTCCTTGCCCCGGCCGTAGGAGTCCCAGTCGGTGTCCTCCAGGAGCTGCCGGTACGTCTGGACGTACCCGTCGCTCATCAGGTAGCAGGGCTTCTGCCAGCCGAAGAGCGAGTAGCTGGGGATCGCCCACGCGGTGCACGGGAAGTCGACCTTGCCCTCCAGGAAGTCCAGGAAGAGCGGGCTCTGGTTGAGGCGCCAGCGGCGCCGGTTGCCGCCCGCGAAGGCCTTCTTGAACAGCTCCCGGGTCTGCTGCACACCGAGGAAGTGCTCCTGGTCGGGAGCCTTCTCGTAGGCGTAGGCGGGCGAGAGCA
Source organism: Streptomyces fagopyri (assembly GCF_009498275.1). NCBI lineage: Bacteria > Bacillati > Actinomycetota > Actinomycetes > Kitasatosporales > Streptomycetaceae > Streptomyces > Streptomyces fagopyri. Next base: position 1,874,356 of record NZ_CP045643.1, read on the forward strand.
TCATCTCGTCCACCTTCAGGTCGTCATTGAGGAAGTTGAGCACCTCGATGATGGTCTGCGGGGTGTCGGTGTTGAAGAAGGTCGAGTTGGTGGTGACGCGGAAGCCGCGCCGCTTGGCCTCCTTGATGGCCTCGACCGCCTCGTCGAAGACGCCTTCCTTGGCCACCGACTCGTCATGACGCTCGCGCAGTCCGTCGATGTGCACGGCCCACGCGAAGTACGGCGAGGGCTTGAACTTGTCCATCTTCTTGCGCAGCAACAACGCGTTGGTGCACAGGAAGACGAACTTCTTCTTGGCCACCAACTGCCGCACGATCTCGTCGATCTGCGGGTGCATCAGCGGCTCGCCGCCCGCGATGGACACCATCGGCGCACCGGACTCCAGCACGGCGCCCACGGCCTGGGCCACCGGCATACGCTGCTTGAGCACCCCTGCCGGGTGCTGGATCTTGCCGCAGCCCTCGCATTTGAGGTTGCACGCGAAGAGCGGTTCCAACTCGACGATCAGCGCGAACTTGTCCCGCTTCCTGAGCTTCTGTTCAAACAGGTACGCAGCGACCTTCATGGACTGCCGAAGCGGCATGGCCATCTGGCTCACCTCCGAGGGAGCAGCAAAGAACGGTGCCATTCAAAAAAAGCGGGAAGGATGGCACGAAGAACACGGAAAGCTGATATTCCACCGCGCACCGTGCCGATACGGACGAGTTCATGTTCTGGAGCGTCCACGACCACCCGGACGGCCGCAACCGGACGGGGACCGGCACGGACGGCGCTGTGCAGCGTGGCCGCGGACTCCATGTCGACCGCGATGGCGCCGGTCGCGAACAGGTCCGACCGTTCGTGACCGCGGACGACGTGATCGGAGCCGGTGAGCGGCCCCGTATGGACGGTGCGCCCGGGCACGGCGCGCACCAGTTCCTTGACGAGCAGCTCGGTGCCCACGCACGGAGTGCTGCCGCGCGTGTCCCGGGTCTCCTCGGCGACCACCAGGTCGCCGGGGTGCATACCCGGGGCGAGCCCCGCGCAGAAGCCCGTGGCCAGGACGGCCGCCTCGCGCAGCGCCGGGCCGGCGAGGGCCCGGTCGAGCGAGAGCTCCGCGGCCCTGGGGCCCATGCCGGTGCGCAGGACGGTGAGGGGCCCGTCGAAACCGCTCCGGTCGCCGCTGCGCAGGGCGAGGTGCTCGATGCCGAGCGCGCAGGCGATCAGCAGCGGTGCCGGTTCGGGCTTCGTGCTCATCAACCCCCCTCCACCTCGGCGAACGGCTCGCCGTTGACATAGCGGCCGAGCGCGGTGAGCGGGAAGACCTGGCGGTAGAGGTGGTAGTTGATCGAGAAGTCCCACGGGAACCCGGTACCCGTGAAGTACGGCTCGTCCCAGGAGCCGTCGGGCAGCTGGGTCTCCGCGAGCCAGGCGACACCACGCTCCACGGCCTTGGACTCGCGCTCCCCGGCCGCGAGCAGCGCGAGCAGCGCCCACCCGGTCTGTGAGGCGGTCGAGGCGCCCCGGCCGCTCCACTCGGCTGCGTCGTCGTAGGAGCGCAGGTCCTCGCCCCAGCCGCCGTCCTCGTTCTGGACGGTCTCCAGCCAGCCGACCGCCCGGCGGATCGCCGGGTGCGAGCCGGGCAGGCCGGCGGCCGTCAGCGCGGGCACCACCGATCCCGTGCCGTAGATGTAGTTGACGCCCCAGCGCCCGAACCACGAGCCGTTCGGCTCCTGTTCGGCGAGCAGCCACGCGATGCCCCGGCGGGTACGGGGGTCGTGCGCGAGGCCCTCCACCGCGAGCATCTCCACCACGTGCGCGGTGACGTCCGCGGACGGGGGGTCGATCACCTCCCCGAAGTCGCAGAACGGCAGCCGGTTGGGGAAGGGACTGGTGTTGTCGACGTCGAACGCGCCCCAGCCGCCGTCCTTCGACTGCATGCCGAGGTTCCAGCGCACCCCGCGCCCGATCGCCTTCTCGACGCGTTCCGGGTCGGGATGGCGCACTCGGCGCAGCGCGAGGACCACCTCGGCGGTGTCGTCGATGTCGGGATAGTTGTCGTTGTGGAACTCGAACGCCCAGCCGCCCGGCGGGAGATGAGGCCGTTTCACCGCCCAGTCGCCGGGTCTGACGATCTCCTCGCCGAGCATCCAGTCCGCGGCCTTGACCAGTTGCGGATGGTCGGCGGGCAGGCCCGCGTCGGCGAGCGCGATGGCCGCCAGGCAGGTGTCCCAGACGGGCGACTGGCAGGCCTCGATCATCCGGGCCCCGTCCTCGCGCCAGACCGTGAAGCGGTTCAGTGACTCCAGTCCGGCACGCATCACCGGGTGGTCGAGGTCGTAGCCGAGCAGGTGGAGCGCGATGACGGAGTACACCGCGGGCGGCTGGATGCCGCCCCAGCAGCCGTCGTTCTCCTGCCGTTCGATGATCCAGCGCGCCGCCGCGTTCATGGCGGCCCGGCGCAGCGGCTGCGGTGCGACCCGGCGGTACTGGTGCAGCGCCTTGTCCAGCCGCTGGAAGACGCCGCTCCAACTCGCCACGGGAGCCGTGGGTCTGACCGGGCTGGGATTGTCCGGGTCGGTGTGCAGCTCGTCCAGCGGGAACGGCGCGGGCCGCACCGGCCGCTTCGCCGAGACGATGGTGAGCGGCACGATCGTCTGCCGCGCCCAGCATCCGAAGTCGTAGATGTTGAGCGGCATCCACTTCGGGAAGTAGATGAGTTCCGGCGGGAGTTCGGGGAGGTCGTCCCACTTCCACCAGCCGAACAGGGCGAGCCAGATCCGGGTGAAGACGCGGGCCGAGGCGATGCCGCCCCGCTCACGCACCCAGGCGGCGGCCTTCGTCATGTGCGGCGCGTCGGGGGCGTCCCCGGCCAGCCGCAGGGCGACGTACGCCTCGACGGTGGCGGAGAGGTCGCCCGGACCGTCGTAGAAGGTGGCCCAGGCGCCGTCCTCGCGCTGCTCGCCGCGGATGAACAGACCGGCGGCGCGGGCGGTCGTCTCGTCGAGGATTCCCAGGAACTGACGCAGGAGCAGATCCTCGGCGTCCATCGTGACGTTCGTGTCGAGGTCGCCCTTCCACCAGCCTTCGGCGTCCTGCCGCGAGAGCAGGTGGTCGGTGGCACGCTGTATGGCGTACTTGGCGACGTCTCGGGTCTCGACTGTCCCGGCCGCCACGGGAGTCGTCTCTGTCGGGATTTCGCTGGCCGCGGCAGCGCGGGGCGGCAGTGCCCCGGTACTTCCGTCGGTCGTCGCTGTCATGGCTTCCCCTTCGTGCAGTGGTACGTCTCTGCTGTGGGTCCGCCGTCGGCCGGTGCGTCGCTCCCATGGGGTCCCCTGTTCCCGTACGAGACGGGGAACCCGGGGAGACACCGGCCGGCGACTACGCGAGGTTTATTCGACCGATAGTGATCATCTCTTTCGTACGACGACGAAGTCGGCGAGCGCCACGAGCTGGGCCCGTACCTGGTCGGACATCTCGACGGCGTTCAGGGCCTCGATGGCGACGGCGTGCTGACGGCGTGCCTCCTGGGCGGTCCACTCCCGGCCGCCCGCCTCCTCGATGAGCGCGGCGCGGGCCGCGAACTCCTGCTCGGAGAAGTTCTCGAAGTCGCTGGCCTTGGCGTCCTCGGCGAGCAGCCGGCCGAGCCGTTCCGAGGCGGGGCCGCCCGCGGCGAGCGCCGCCACGACCGGCAGGGACTTCTTGCGCTGGCGCAGATCGCTCCAGGTCTGCTTGCCGGTGGCCTCCGGGTCGCCCCAGATGCCGAGGAGGTCGTCGACGGCCTGGAAGGCAAGGCCGAGGTGGTAGCCGTACCTCTCCAGCGTGTCGGCGGTGCGGTCGTCCGCGCCGCCGAGGACCGCGCCGATCGAGCACGCGCAGGCGAGCAGGGCGCCCGTCTTGTTGCCCTCCATCTCCAGGCACTCCTCGACGCTGACCCGGTCGCGGTGTTCGTAGGAGATGTCCTGCGCCTGGCCGTCGATGAGGGCACGGGTGGCGGTGGTGAGGCGGCGGGTGGCGCGGCCGGCCTCGGCGGTGCCGAGTTCCAGGAGGATCTCGTTGGCCAGCGCGAACAGGGCGTCGCCGACCAGGATCGCCTGGGCGGGGCCGTGCACCTTCCAGACGGTGTCGCGGTGGCGGCGCTGTTCGTCGCCGTCCATCAGGTCGTCGTGCAGCAGCGAGAAGTTGTGCACCAGCTCCACCGCGACCGCGCCGGGCACTCCGACCTCCGGGGCGGCGCCGGCGGCCTGCGCGGACAGGACGGCCAACGCGGGGCGCACGGCCTTGCCACCGTCACCGTCCGCGGGGTTGCCCGCGGCGTCGATCCAGCCGAAGTGGTAGGCCGCGACGGTGTCCATGGGCGACGCCAGGCGGTCTACGGCCGCCTTCAGCACCGGTGTGGCCAGGGTCCGGCCGCGCTCCAGGAGCGCGGTCACGTCCACCGCGTCGGCAGCCGATTCGGCCGGGGGCACAGTGGGCACAGTCTCTCCTCTTGTTGCGGTACCGGGGGTGCGGGGGTCCACCGCGCGCTGCTCGACCCTCACCTGGGTCCACCTCGCCGTGAAGCGCCGGTTCCCGCCGGTGTCCGGCCGGACGTCCGGAGGGTGTCCCCCGGGAGCGTGCGGGCCGTCTCCTCGAACGCGAGGAGGTGATCGCGGGGCCGGCCCAGGGCGCCCAGTGCGGCTCCCGCCGCGCCGACACCGCTACGGACCGCGCTCTCCATGGTCGCGGGCCACCCGGTGGCGGTCCACGCACCGGCCAGATACAGGCCGGGAGCCTTGGTGCGGGCACCGGGCCGCAGCCGTCCGACGCCAGGGGCGGGGGCGAACGTCGCGTGGCGCTCCCGGGTCACGAAGAAGTCCTTCACCGCGGCCTCTCGGGCAGCGGGCAGCAGCCGCTCCAGCTCCGGCAGATAGCGCTCTCGCAGGACGGCGACGGGCTCGTCGATCTCGTGCTGCGCGACCGACTGGGACAGGGCCAGGTACTGCCCCTCCCGCAGTCCGGAGGCCTCGGTGCGGTCGAAGACCCACTGCACCGGGGAGCCGAGCGCCGCGAAGAACGGGCGGGTGAGCACCTTGCGGTCGTAGACCACGTGGACGTTGAGGATCGGCGCGGTGCCGATCTCCAGGAGCCGCTCCGGGGCGTCCAGCGCGCCCGCCGGCAGCAGATCGTGCGCCTCGCGCTGGGGTACGGCGAGCACGACGGTGTCCGCGTCGAGTGTCTCGCCGGGAACCTGAACGCTCCAACGCCCGTTCTCGTCGTGGGAGATGGAGGTGACTCGTGTACGGACCTCGGTACGGACGCCCGCGGAGTCGAGCGCCTTGCGGGCGAGTGTGTCGTGCAGTTCGCCCAGCGGGACGCGCGCCCAGCCGATGTCGGCCGCGCCCGGGTCGGACAGCAGACCCGTCTTGAACACCATCGCGGCGAGCCCGAGCGACGAGTCGCCGGCCACCGCGTTGAGGGTGGCGACCCCCACCAGGTCCCACAGTGCCTCGACGGCACGCTCCGACTGACCGTGTTCGGCGAGCCAGCTGCCGAAGTTCTGGTCGTCGAGCGCCGGATCGTCGAGGTCGAGCGCCTTGAGCGCCAGAGCGGCACGGCCGACCTTGGCGCGCTCGGTGAGCGACAGATGCTGATAGGTCGCGAGGCTGCGCGCGAGATGCAGCGGCACCGGCAGCGCGGTGCGGCCGATTCTGCCGAGCCGTCTCCCCTCGGGACCCTCCGCGTCGAGAACGGGCACGTCGAGACGATCCTGCACCGGCGCGAGCGAGGTCCCGCCGACACGGTCGAGGAACCACCGGTAGGCGGTGCAGCAGCGCAGATACACGTGCTGGCCGTTGTCCACGGTGAGTTCGCCACGCTGGAAGGAGAAGGCCAGCCCGCCCAGTCGCGGCCTGCCTTCGAGCAGCGTCACACGCACCCCGGCGTCGGCGAGCGCGAGCGCGGCCGTGATCCCGGCGAGCCCGCCGCCGACCACGACGGCGGATGTCCCGGGGCCGGCCGTGGTGGCGGGCGTCCCGGGGCGGTCCGAGCCGGCCCGACCGTCCGCGCCCGGCTCCCCCGGCTGCGTGGCCTCGCTCATCGTGCGCTCTCCCCCCTCGGCCCGCCGCGGTGCTCGAACGGTGTACGACCGGCCGTCGCAGTCAGGGACGCCGGGGACCACCGGAGGGTTGCGTGCCGCTTTCCTCCGATGGAATCACCTTGGACCGGATTGTCCATCAGGTGCGCCTCCTGACGGTGCGGCGGGACACGTGCCGCGCGTCCAGGCCGGACAGACCGCGCACGGCGACGTACGCCTTCTCCCGGCCCGGCAGCGAGACGCGGCCGCGCAGCACGGCCTCCGGCTCCCGCTCGATGCGGTCGAGCAGCCGCCGGTAGATGCCGGCCATGGCGGCGACACAGGCGCCGCTGCGCCGGTCCAGCATGGGCAGCAGCCGGTAGCCCTCGGCGAAGAGGGTGCGGGCCCGTCTCACCTCGAAGTGCACCAGGCCCGCGAAGTCGGAGCCCTCCGGCGGCGTCGGCCCGTCGAACCCGGCCGAGCAGCCGAACTTCGCGAGGTCGTCGGCCGGCAGATAGGTGCGCCCGTCGCCCGCGTCCTCACGCACGTCGCGCAGGATGTTGGTGAGCTGGAGCGCGAGCCCGAGCGTGTCGGCATACTCCGGCGCGCGTTCGGCGCCGCGCGCCCCCGGTTCCGTACCGAACACGCCGAGCGACAGCCGCCCGATCGCCCCGGCCACACACCGGCAGTACACCTTCAGGTCGTCCCAGGTCTCGTACGTCTCACCGCGCACGTCCATCAGGACGCCGTCGATGAGCTCGTCGAGGCCGCCGAGCGGCACCGGGAAGTACGCCGCGGTGTGACTGAGGGCGACCGCGACCGGGTCGGTGTCGTCCTCGTCGACCCGGCCCTCGCGGACCCGGGTGAGCAGCGCCCTGGTGTCCTGGAGACGGGCCGCCTTCACATCCGGTGCCAGCGTGCCGTCGCCGATGTCGTCGACACGCCGTGAGAACGCGTAGAGCGCCGACATCGCACGACGCTTGGGCGTCGGGAGAAGTCGGATGCCGTACGCGAAGTTACGCGCCTGCTGACCGGTCACTGCCTCGCAGTAGCTGTAAGCGGCGAGTACCGGTGCGGACACGTGTTGTTCCGACTCCACGGTCCGGATCACCCCTTTCCTCGCAGAGTCACTCCCACCTCGCGCAGCAACTGGAGCTTGCCGGGCTTGGGCGGGCCGGGAAGTACGTCGTATTCAGCGGCGGCGATCGCACGGATCGCCGCCCTTCCCCCCGCAACGAACCCCGCGAGCAGCAGCTTCAGCCTGCCGTGGACGCTACCCACGAGGGGGGTGCCTTCATTCAGGAGGTGGAGCGCGCGTTCTGCTTCGTATGCAACCAGCGCGCGCGCCGATGCGCCTGCTGTGGCCGTGGCGAGGTCCGCCTCCTGGACATGGAAGCGCTTCATGTCCTCGGCGGGCAGGTAGACACGGTCGCGGCCCAGGTCCTCGGCCACGTCCTGGAGGTGCTCGACGATCTGCAGCGCCGTGCACACCGCGTCCGAGCGGCGGATCCGCTCGGGCGTCGAGGTGCCGGTGACCGAGAGGACCAGGCGGCCCACCGGGTTGGCGGACAGCTCGCAGTAGGCCAGCAGGTCGTCCCACGTCTCGTACCGGGTGACGAGCTGGTCCTGACGGTTGGCCCCGATCAGGCCCAGGAAGGGCTCGTGGGTGAGGCCGGCGCGGCGGACCGTGGGCTGGAGGCGGCGCAGCAGCGGGTGGAGCGGGGTCGCGTCGAACACCCGGTGGAGGTCCGCCTCGAGGGCGTCAAGGAGGACGAGACGGTCCTCGGCCTCCTCGGGCGACACGCCGAGCAGCCGGGCGTCCGTGCCGCCGGGGGCCAGATCCCCGTCCCCGATGTCGTCCACGAGGCGCGCGAAACCGTAGACCGCCATCAGGTCGTCGCGCCAGGCCCTGGGCAGGAAGAAGGGCGCGACGGGGAAGTTCTCGTCCGCGGCCTTGTCGAGGGTGCCGCGCTCCGGATCTCCGGTGTGGGCCGTACGGGCTTCGGTCACCGCTCGCCGCCCGGCGCGGGGACGGCACACGCATCGCGGAGCTGGAGAGTTTCCGTAGCCATTGCCGTCACATCTCCCGTTCTACACTGCCGACCCAATACTGCCCATTTCGGACACGCCGCCCGGAGGTCCGCGCAGCGCGCGGGTACCGGGCGTCGCGCAATATCGCCCCACTTGCCGCGATTCAGCACCGGTACAGCTTACGTTGTACAACGCTGCACGGTCCGTCGGGGTGTCCTGCACATCACAACAACACACCGATTGGCGTCAAGATTCCTAAGGACAGCAGGAGTTGGCTTTTCCTTCGCAGACGCAGGGCCCCGCCGAACCGTTCCGGCGGGGCCCTGGGCGCGTGGGGTCATTTGCCCGTGAACTTCTCGTACTCCTTGAGGACCTCTTCGGTCGGCCCGTCCATGCGCAGCTCGCCGCGCTCCAGCCACAGCACACGGTCGCAGGTGTCGCGGATCGACTTGTTGTTGTGGCTGACCAGGAAGACGCTGCCCGCGCTCTTGCGCAGCTCGCGGATCCGCTGCTCGGAGCGCTTCTGGAAGGAGCGGTCGCCGGTGGCCAGCGCCTCGTCGATCATCAGCACGTCGTGGTCCTTGGCCGCCGCGATCGAGAACCGCAGCCGCGCCGCCATGCCGGAGGAGTACGTCCGCATCGGCAGCGTGATGAAGTCGCCCTTCTCGTTGATGCCCGAGAAGTCGACGATCTCCTGGTAGCGCTCCTTGATCTGCTCACGGGACATGCCCATCGCGAGGCCGCCCAGGATGACGTTCCGCTCGCCCGTCAGGTCGTTCATCAGGGCGGCGTTCACGCCGAGCAGCGAGGGCTGGCCGTCGGTGTAGACCTTGCCCCTCTCGGCGGGCAGCAGTCCGGCGATGGCCCGCAGAAGCGTGGACTTGCCGGAGCCGTTGGAGCCGATCAGGCCGATCGCCTCACCGCGGTAGGCGGTGAAGGTGACGCCCTTGACGGCGTGCACCTTGCGCACGCCCCGTTCCTCGCCGCGCTTGATGATGCGGCTGAGCGCGGCGGTGGCGCTGCCCTTGCCGGTCTTGGCGCCGTTCACGCGGTAGACGATGTGGAGCTCGTCCGCGATGACGGTGGGGATGTGGGACACCTGGTCAGCCACGGCCGTACCTCTCTTCCGCCTTCCAGAAGTACACGAAACCGCCGACGGCGACGAGCACGGCCCAGAAGGTGGCGATCGCCCACACGTGCGGCGGCAGGTGGGAGGCTCCGTAGCCGTCGATGAGCGCGTAGCGCATCAGGTCCATGTAGACCGCGGCCGGGTTCACCTGGAGCACGCGGATGACCCACTCGGGGCGGCCCACGAGCATGTTGCTGATGGAGAACATGACGCCCGAGGTGTACATCCAGGTGCGCAGGATGAACGGCATCAGCTGGGCGAGGTCGGGGGTCTTCGCGCCCAGCCTGGCCACGATGAGCGCGAGGCCGGTGTTGAACAGGAACTGCAGCACCAGCACGGGCACGATCAGCAGCCAGGACAGACCCGGGTAGCTGCCGAAGGCGATCGCCACGACGAACAGCACGAGCATCGAGAACAGCAGCTGCTGGAGCTGCTGGAGCGCGAAGGAGATGGGCAGTGAGGCGCGCGGGAAGTGCAGCGCGCGTACCAGCCCGAGGTTGCCCGAGATCGCCCGGACGCCGGCCATTATCGAACTCTGGGTGAAGGTGAAGACGAAGACGCCGGTCACCAGGAAGGGGATGTACGTGTCGTGCGACATGCCCCGGCTGGCCTTCAGGATCAGGCCGAAGATGAAGTAGTACACGGCCGCGTTCAGCAGCGGCGTCGCCACCTGCCACAGCTGGCCGAGCTTGGCCTGGCTGTACTGGGCGGTGAGCTTGGCCTGCGAGAACGCGAGGATGAAGTGGCGCCGCCCCCACAGCTGACGCACGTACTCGACGAGGCCGGGCCGGGCGCCGCTGACCGCGAGCCCGTACTTTCCGGCCAGCTCGGCGGCGGAGAGCCCGTCATCGGGCGACGGGCGGTCGCTCACCGCGACCGCGCCGTCCTGCGTTGTGTCACTCACAAGGGGAAACTTTCGTCTTCGGATGCGCACGGCCGGGTCGGGCGGGGCAGTGGGCACGGAACCGGGGTCGGGACCACACGCTCACAGGAACGAGCTTGTCAGATGACGGGAGGACGGCCCAGTCTGGTCAGCCGCCACACCGTACGCCACTTCATGGGACGCCTCCGGCCGCACGAGCTGGTCCAGCCCTCCTTGAAACCGCCGAACCAGGCCTTCAGCGCCGGTCCGGAGGGGCGGCGGGCCAGCGTCAGGAGCATCCACACGCCCAGATAGACGGGGACGAGCGGCGCGGGAAGGTTTCGGCGGGCGAGCCAGACGCGGTTGCGGGCCACCATGCGGTGGTAGACCGCGTGCCGCGAAGGCGCTGTCGTCGGGTGGTTCAGCACCATGTCGGACCGGTAGTCGATCATCCAGCCCGCGTCGAGCGCCCGCCAGGCCAGGTCGGTTTCCTCATGGGCGTAGAAGAACTCGTCCGGGAGCCCGCCGACCTGACCGAAGACCTTCGTACGGACGGCGTTGGCGCCGCCGAGGAAGGTGGTGACGCGGGAGGAACGCATCGGGTCGGAGGCCCGCAGCCGCGGCACGTGACGGCGCTGGGTCTCGCCGGTCTCCGGGTCGGCGATACGGAAGCTGACGATGCCGAGCGCCGGGTCGGCGGTGAAGGCGCGGCGGCACAGCTCGGCGGTGTCGTGGGTGGCGAGGAGCCCGTCGTCGTCGAGGAAGAGCAGGATGTCGACGTCGGCGCCGCCGGGTCCGAAGGCCTCGATGCCGACGTTGCGGCCGCCGGGTATGCCGAGGTTCTCGGGCAGCTCGACGGTGCGTACGCCCTCCGGGACGTCCGGGACGGGCGAGCCGTTGCCGACCACGACCACCTCGACCCGGTCACCGTCCTGCTTGGCCACGGAGTCCAGCAGGGCCCGGAGCTCGTCGGGGCGGTTGCCCATGGTGATGATCACCGCGCCGACCTTCATCGCCGCGCTCACTTCAGCCTGCTGGAGGCGAGGATGGACACGAGGTGCAGCAGGGTCTGCACGAGCGCGATGCCCGCGAGCACGGCGGTGCCGAGCCGGGTGAAGAACAGGTCGCCCCTGGCCTGGTCGGCGATCGCGAGGACCAGGATCAGCAGCGACGCCTCGATGCCGAGGATCAGCCGGTGGAACTTGAGCGCGCCCGCGGCCCGGCGCGCGAGGGCCATGCCGGAGGAGCGGGGCTCGGACGCCGCCTCCTTGACCGGCGGCAGTCCGCCCTGGTGGCGGGCCACACCGACGAGGTCGGTCTCGGCCTTGACCAGGATCGCGCCGAGGGCGGCCAGGGTGCCGAGGAAGGCCCACAGCCAGTCGACGCGCCCGGCGCCCCACAGGTCGGCGGCGCGCAGCCCGAGGCCGACGAGGACGGCCGCGTCGGTCAGATAGGCGCCGACGCGGTCCAGGTAGACCCCGCCGAGCGAGTACTGCTTCTTCCACCGCGCGATCTCGCCGTCGACGCAGTCCAGCAGCAGGTACAGCTGGACCGCGACCACGCCGAGCACGGCGCCCGCGATCCCCGGCACCAGCAGGGCCGGGGCCGCGAGCACACCGCAGACGGTCATCAGGTACGTGAGCTGGTTGGGCGTGATCCTGGTGTTCACCAGGTAGCGGTCGCAGCGCAGCGAGATCTCTCGCATGTACAGGCGTCCCGCCCAGTGCTCACCGCTGCGCCGGTCCTTCACCCCTGCGGGATGAACGACGGGGCGGAGTTCAGCTACTGATGGCCTTGGCATAGTCGGAGTAGATGTCCTTGATCTGGTGGGTTTTCAGGTCGAGGTGTTCGAGGATCGTGTAGCGGCCTGGCCGGGTCTGCGGGGCGAACTCCACGACCTGGACGAACTCGTCCACCGTGAAGCCGATCTCCTCGGGCAGCACCGGCAGCCCGTGGCGGTGCAGCACCTCGGCCATGTGCACCGACTCCTCGTGCGCCCCCCGCAGGTACATCGCGAAGGCCGCCCCCAGTCCGCACTGCTCGCCGTGGCTCGCGGCGCGCTTGGGGAAGAGCAGGTCGAAGGCGTGGTTGATCTCGTGGCAGGCGCCCGACGAGGGCCGTGAGTCGCCCGAGACCGACATGGCGATACCGCTGAGGACCAGCGCCTCGGCGAGCACCTGGAGGAAGCCGGTGTCCCCGATGCCGCCGGGGTGGCGCAGCACGGCCTCGCCGGCCTGCCGTGCCATCGCGGCGGCCAGGCCGTCGATCTTCTCGCCGTTGACGCGGTTGGCCAGCTCCCAGTCCGCGATCGCGGAGATGTTGGACACGGCGTCACCGATGCCGGCCCGGACGAAGCGCACGGGGGCCTCGTGGATCACGTCGAGGTCGATGACCACGGCGATCGGGTTCGGCACGCCGTAGGAGCCGCGGCCTGCGTCGTTGTCGAGCGTCGCGACCGGGGAGCACAGGCCGTCGTGCGCGAGGTTCGTCGGGACGGCGACCAGCGACAGCCCGACCCGCGCCGCGGCGAACTTCGCGCAGTCGATGATCTTGCCGCCGCCCAGGCCCACGACCGCGTCGTAGTGCCCTGCCCTTATGTCGCCGGCCAGCCGGACCGCGTCGTCGAGGGTGCCGCCGCCGACCTCGTACCAGGTGGCGCCGGGCAGCGCGGGGGCGAGCCGCTCGCGCAGCCGCGCGCCGGAGCCGTTGCTGACGGCGACGGCGAGCTTGCCCGAGTGGGAGATCCGCTCGTCGGAGAGCACGCTCGCCAGGTCGTCCAGGGCACCTCGACGGATGTCGACGACGACCGGCGAGGGGATGAGCCTCGTCAGTACTGGCACGCGATCTCACGTCCCTTGGCGAGGTCGTCGTGGTTGTCGATCTCGACCCACTTGATGTCGCCGATCGGTGCCACGTCGATCCGGAAGCCGCGGTTCACGAGCTCCTGGTAGCCGTGCTCGTAGAACTGCTGCGGGTCCGTCTCCCACACCGTCTTCAGGGCGTCGGCCAGGTCGGCCGCGGCCTCGCCCTCGATGAGGGTGACGCCGATGTACTCGCCGGTGGCCTCCGAGGGATCCATGAGCTTGGTGATCTTCCGGACCCCCTTGTCGGGGTCCACGACGACCTTCATCTCCTCGTCGGCGAGCTTCTTGACCGTGTCGAGGGCGAGGATGATCCGCTTGCCCTCGCCACGGGCGGCGAGCAGCGTCCTCTCGACGGAGACCGGGTGCACGGTGTCGCCGTTGGCGAGGATCACACCGTCCGTGAGAGCGTCACGGCCGCACCACAGGGAGTAGGCGTTGTTCCACTCCTCGGCCTTGTCGTTGTCGATGAGCGTGATCCTGAGGCCGTACTTCTCCTCCAGGGCCGCCTTGCGGTCGTAGACGGCTTCCTTGCGGTAGCCGACGATGATGCCGACCTCGGTCAGGCCGATCTCGGCGAAGTTGCCGAGGGTCAGGTCCAGGACCGTGATGCTGTCCTCTATGCCCGCGGGACCAACCGGCACGAGAGCCTTGGGGAGGCTGTCGGTGTAGGGGCGCAGACGCCGTCCGGCGCCGGCCGCCAGCACGAGGCCGATCATGCGGGTTCTCCTTCATCGTGTACGGCGGGCGCACCGCCCAAATGAGCGGTCACCCAGAAGTGGATGCTCTCGAAGAGCACCAGCACGGCCACGGCCACGGCGAGCACCGTGAGCGCGACCTCGAACTGTGCGGCGGTGAGCACCGCGGCCAGGACGGTGACCAGCAGCGTCCTGCCCTCGTGGCCGCCGGTCGCCCGCACCAGCCACCGCGGCGGCGCGCCCGCGTTGCCGCGGATGCGGTACACCGTGTCGTAGTGATGGTAGGCGACCGCGGCCACCAGGCCGAAAGCCGCGGGAAGTGCTCCGTTCACGTCGGCTTTGGCTGCCAGTACCAGAACGGTGAGGTACTCGGCGGCGCGGAAGACCGGGGGGACCAGCCAGTCGAGGGCGCCCTTGAGCGGGCTGACGACGGCTATGGCGGACATGAGCGTGTAGACGACGGCGAACAGGACGGTCTGCCAGCCGGAGCCCCACAGCACGGCCGAGGCGACCACGAGGAAGCCGCCGACGAGCGCGCTGACGGGCGCCGTGTGCCGGGCGGTGCCACGCGCGAGGCGGACCAGCAGTCCGGCGAGCGGTCCGCTGTCGGTGAGGTCGGCCAGCGCCTGCGCCGCCCGGTCCGTGCGCCGGGCCTTGCGGGTCAGCGAGCGCAGCACCCGGCCCGCCGTGGTGTACGTCGCGGCGAAGGCGCAGCCGACGAGGAGCGCGTAGAAGGTGATCCGGGGTGTGGTCAGCGCCGTGAGAACGGCGATCATCGCCCATCGTTCGCCGATGGGCAGGACTATCATCCGGCGCACCCAGACCGTCCAGCCGACGCTGTCGAGCTTGCCGGAGAGGGCCGCGGTGGGGCTGGTGTTGGCGGTGGCGTCGTGGTTCGCCTCGTTGAAGGAGAAGTCGACGACGTGCCGGCAGGTCTGGAGGATCATCGCGCCCAGGGCGAGCGCCCACACGTCGTCGCCGCCGCGGGCGGCGCCGAGCGCGAGGCCCGCGTAGTAGGCGTACTCCTTGGCACGGTCGAAGGTCGCGTCCAGCCAGGCGCCGAGTGTCGAGTACTGCAGGGAGTAGCGGGCCAGCTGCCCGTCGGTGCAGTCCAGGACGAAGGAGAACAGGAGCAGCAGGCCGGCGGCGACGAACCCGGCGCGGGTGCCGGTGGCGGCGCAGCCCGCGGCGATCAGCGCGGTCAGCAGTGAGGCGGTGGTGACCTGGTTCGGGGTCAGGCCGCGACGGGCGCACCAGCGGGCGATGTAGCGGGAGTACGGGCTGATGCAGTACGTGGTGAAGAAGCCGTCGCGTGCCTTCACGGCGCCGCGCAGCCGGACGGCCTCGTCGTCCACGGCGGAGACGGCCTGCCGGCGCTCGTTGCGCTCCTGCGGGTCGGTGGGGACGGCGGCCACCAGAGAGCCCAGTTCCGGGCGGTACACGGCGACGCCGTCCGCGTCGAGGGCCGCGGTGAGACGCCCCGCGAGATTGTCGGTCGCGACGGCCAGGCCGCCGGACTCGGAGCTCTCGCGGGCCATCGCGCGGGTCAGCGCCCGGCGGGCCTCGGGCTGCACCGACACGGCGCCGGGCACCGCGGAGGCCGGGAACCGGGGGTCCGTGAGGCCGAGGCGCAGGGCGTGCGGGTGGCCGACGAAGCGGGCGTCGACGACGGCGACCCGCTCACCCGCCGGTACGGCGGCCAGCAGGGTCTCGGCGTCACCGGCTTCGGCGGCGGACCGTACGTCGAACCCGAGCGACCGCAGATCGCCCTCGAGCGACGATCCGGGGACCGGCTGGCCGGTGAGGATGGCGGTCGACAGCGAACTCACTCCCTGAGTGCCGGGCGGCCTCGCGCCGGCATGTGCGTGGTGGGACGGCCCGGCCGGGCCCTTTCCTCGCCCTCCCGTCCGTCCGCCCCGAGGGCGGGCGGTGAGGGCGCGGACTGCGCCTGCGGCCGCTGGGCGGCATGTCGGCAGAGGCTATCGGATGATGGGAAGCGGGTGTTCACCACCCGTTCACGGTCCGATCAACCTGGTCTGCGCGACCCCCCGGCCGCGATCATCATCGGTGATCCGGGGTCCGCGCGACAAACCGCGGCCCCAGACCGGACCATCGGCGGCATAACGTACGAGAAACGGCGCACCGGTCCGGAACACGGCAGGACGGGCGCGGGACCGGGCCCGGCATAGGGTGGTCGTCCATGACATGGCTGATCACAGGCGGGGCCGGATACATCGGGGCACACGTGGCGCGGGCGATGACGGAGGCCGGTGAGCGCGTCGTCGCCCTGGACGACCTCTCCGCCGGGGTGGCGCGGCGCCTCCCGGAGAGCATCCCGCTGGTACAGGGTTCGTCCCTGGACGGAGACCTGCTCAAGCGGGTTCTCGCGGAGCACGCGGTGACGGGTGTGGTGCATCTCGCGGCGCGCAAGCAGGTCGGTGAGTCCGTGGAGCAGCCCACCCGCTACTACCAGGAGAACGTGGGCGGTCTCGCGACGCTTCTGGAGGCGGTGGCCGGGGCGGGCGTGCGGCGGTTCCTCTTCTCCTCGTCCGCGGCCGTCTACGGCAATCCGGACGTGGACCTCATCACGGAGGACACCCCGTGCGCGCCGATGAGCCCGTACGGCGAGACGAAGCTCGCCGGGGAGTGGCTGGTGCGGGCGGCGGGCCGGGCGCACGGAATCGCGACGGTGTGTCTGCGCTACTTCAACGTGGCGGGCGCGGCCGGCCCGGAGCTCGCCGACACCGGGGTGTTCAACGTGATCCCGATGGTCTTCGACCGTCTCACCCGTGGCGAGGCCCCGCGGATCTTCGGTGGCGACTATCCGACGCCGGACGGCACCTGCGTCCGGGACTACATCCATGTCGCCGACCTCGCCGAGGCGCACCTGGCGGCGGCACGCCGGCTGGCGGGTGACGCGACGGGCGACCTGACCGTGAACATCGGCCGGGGCGAGGGCGTCTCGGTACGTGAACTGCTCACGCTCATCGCCGAGGTCAGCGGTGACACCCGGGAGCCGGTCGTCGAGCCGCGCCGTCCCGGTGACGCCCCGCGCGCGGTCGCCTCGGCAGGGCTGGCCGCCCGGGAGCTGGACTGGGGCGCGCGGCGCGGGGTGCGCGAGATGGTCGCGTCGGCGTGGGAGGGATGGCGACTTCATCACCCCCCGACACAGGGTTAACGATCTTTGCCTGCTCTGACCTGCGCCTGGTTTGCGCAGGTCAGAGCAGATGACAACGGTGTTCAATGCGGCCCTGGTCCGCTACCCCCGCCCGTAGTTCACTGTGCTTCCGGGCAGCGGAGGGGAGGCGGCTTCCATGGGGACCGGGCATGACCACGGACACGGGCACGCGCACGGCGGACCCCCGACCGGCACGGCGGCGGCCGCGTACCGCGGGAGACTGCGGGTGGCGCTGTCGATCACGCTGGCCGTGACGGCGTTCGAGATCACCGGCGGCGTCCTGGCCGACTCGCTCGCGCTCGTCGCGGACGCGGCGCACATGGCGACGGACGCGCTGGGCCTCGGCATGGCCCTGCTCGCGATCCACTTCGCCAACCGCCCGGCCGGCGGGAACCGCACCTTCGGCTACGCGCGGGCCGAGATCCTCGCCGCGCTCGCCAACTGTCTGCTGCTGCTCGGCGTCGGGGGCTACGTCCTGTACGAGGCGGTCCAGCGCCTGGTGACGCCCGCCGGGACCGCGGGCGGCCCCACCGTCGTCGTCGGTCTGGTCGGCCTGGCCGCGAACACGGTCTCGCTCGCGCTGCTGATGCGCGGCCGCCGGGACAGCCTGAACGTGCGCGGCGCCTTCCTGGAGGTGACGGCGGACGCGCTGGGTTCGGTGGCCGTCGTCGTCTCCGCCGCGGTGATCATGGTC
This sequence comes from Streptomyces fagopyri, assembly GCF_009498275.1. Lineage (NCBI taxonomy): Bacteria > Bacillati > Actinomycetota > Actinomycetes > Kitasatosporales > Streptomycetaceae > Streptomyces > Streptomyces fagopyri. The sequence continues at coordinate 1,891,843 of NZ_CP045643.1, forward strand.
ACCGGCCGGCAGGCCGCGGACCCGATCGCCTCGATCCTCATCGGCCTCATGATCGTGCCGCGCACCTGCGGGCTGCTGCGGGAGACGCTGAACGTGCTCCTGGAGGCGGCGCCCCGGCATGTCGACATGGCGGAGGTGCGCGCCCACATCGTGGCGCTGCCCGGCGTCGAGGACGTCCACGACCTGCACGCCTGGACCATCACGTCCGGCCTGCCGGTCCTCTCCGCCCATGTGGTCGTCGCCACGGACGTGCTGGACGCCGGGCGGCACGAGAAGGTGCTCCTCGACCTCCGGGGCTGTCTCGGCCACCACTTCGACCTGGAGCACTGCACCTTCCAGCTGGAGCCGAGCGGTCACGCACGGCACGAGGCGAGGCTCTGCCACTGAACGGGCGCGCGGGGCGGGAGACCTCGGGGGGACGCGGCGCGAGACCCGGGGGCGGGACGGGAGAGCCGGGAGCGGGACGGCAGTCCGGCCGGGCCGGGCCGGGCTGGACCGGGCCAGGCTGGACCGGGCCGGGCCGGGAAAACAGGCGTGCGGGGCCGTGCCGCCCGGTGCTAGCGTGGCGGCCGTCCTGGGAGGAGATGGGTCGATGACTGTCACGTGCGACGCCGCCGTGCGCGGCGACAGGTGTGTCCCCGTCCTCCGGGTCCACGGCTGACCCACGCCGTACGGCGTGCGCGGCGGCCCGGGCCCCGCATCCGAAGGCTGCTCATGCTGTCCGACCACGACGCCTCCCACGAGGCCTTCTTCGCCCTGCATCACGGCCTGCCGCGGCAGGCCCCCGGCTCCGACGCCACCACCCGGCACCTGCTCTCGCTAGCCGGTCCGCTGCCGGACCGCCCGCGCGTGCTCGACCTGGGCTGCGGGCCCGGCCGGTCCGCACTGCTGCTCGCGGCGGAGGCCGGGGCGCGGGTGACGGCCGTCGACCTGCACGAACCGTTCCTCGACGAACTGCGGAAGGCCGCCGCGGCCCGCTCCCTCTCCGCGTCCGTCCACGCCGTGCGCGCGGACATGGGGCGACTCCCCTGTGCGGACGGTTCGTTCGATCTCGTCTGGGCCGAGGGCTCGGCCTATCTGATCGGATTCGACACCGCCCTGCGCGACTGGCGGCGGCTGCTCGCCCCCGGCGGCACGCTGGTGCTCACGCACTGCTCGTGGACGGTCGGGATGCCGTCCGGCCCGGCCCGCGCCTTCTGGCGGGAACTGCTGCGCACGACCGCGGAGGACACCCGCGCCGCACGCGACGCGGGGTACGAGGTGCTCGGCACAGTGCTCCTGCCGGACTCCGACTGGGACGAGTACTACGAGCCGCTCGGCGCCCACGCGGAGGCTGCCGACCTCACCCGGCCCGGTATGGCCGGGGCCGTCGCGGACACCCGGGCGGAGATCGCCCTGCGCCGCGCGCACGGGGCGGAGTACGGCTACGTCGGCCATGTGCTGCGCCCGGTGGCCGACGGCACCTGACCGGAGCGGCTCCAGCGGCATCGCATCCGGGCCCACCTGGAGGCTGTGCTCGACGGGAACCGGGCGGGGGTGTGAGGCCGAACATCTGTCGGCCCCCGTCCTGGACGATTCCTCGTCGGCGGCACCGGGCACGATCAGGTGTCCGGCCACGTCCGGCGCCTGACGCCGACCGGCCGCGTGTCCCGCCCCGGGAGTCCGGAGCGGGACATGCGGGGAGCCGCGAAGTGCCGGGAGTGCCGGTTTCGTACGGCAGACTTGGGGCTCGAAGACCGATGCGAAGGATGGGTATGCCGATCACACCTGCCACCGCGACGCACAGTTCGTCGAACGGCACCGTTGAAGCGATCTTGCTCGAACTGGTCGACGAGGACGGCAACACCATCGGCACGGCGGAGAAGCTCGCCGCCCATCAGCCGCCCGGGCAGCTGCACCGGGCCTTCTCCGTCTTCCTCTTCGACGAGCGCGGACGGCTGCTGCTCCAGCAGCGCGCCCTGGGCAAGTACCACTCCCCCGGGGTGTGGTCCAACACCTGCTGCGGCCACCCCTACCCCGGTGAGGCCCCCTTCGCGGCCGCCGCCCGCCGGACGTACGAGGAGCTCGGGGTCTCCCCCTCGCTGCTCGCGGAGGCGGGCACGGTCCGCTACAACCACCCGGACCCGGAGTCGGGCCTGGTGGAGCAGGAGTACAACCACCTCTTCGTCGGGATGGTCCAGGCGTCGCTGCGGCCCGACGCGGAGGAGGTCGGCGACACGGCCTTCGTGACCGCCGCCGAACTCTCCGAGCGGCACGAGAAGGACCCCTTCTCGTCGTGGTTCATGACCGTGCTGGACGCGGCCCGTCCGGCGGTCAGGGAGCTGACGGGCCCGTCCGCCGGCTGGTGACGGACCCGCTGGGCCGCTTCCCGGCAGGATCTAGACGACGCTCGGCGTGAGCGGCAGGGCGGCCCAGATCACCTTGCCGCCGCTCGCCGTGTGCTCGACGTCGCACACCCCGCCCGACTCCCTGGTGACCTCACGCACCAGCAGCAGTCCGCGCCCGCCGGTCTGGCCGTGGTCCGCCTCCAGGGCCGTCGGGCGGTAGGGATGGTTGTCCTCCACGGAGACGCGCACCCACTCGGCACCGACGGCCACCTCGACGGCGAGCGTCGGGGACAGCAGTGCCGCGTGTCGGACGGCGTTCGTGACCAGTTCGGAGACGATCAGCAGGAGCCCCTGGACCAAGTCGTCCGAGGCGGGCACCCGTTGCCGGGAGAGCAGGTCACGGACGGCGTGCCGGGCCTGCGGCACCGAGGCGTCGACGGCGGGAGCGGTGAACCGCCACACCCCCTCGTACGGCAGCGGACCCGGCGGTCTCCGATCGGGAGCCACGTCCCCGCCCCCTTCGGGACGGGAGTCGAACCCCCGCCCGTGGTTCTCCATCGTCCGGTCGCCACCCTTGCGCTCGATTGTCACCACACGTCGAGTGTGGGAACGCGCTGGTCCGGACCCGATGACTGAACAGAAGTCAGCGACTATCGACGTTTTCTGATCGTCGACGTACGACACGGTCGACCTGACGACCGCTCCTGCCGAGGTTGTGTCTGTTTCGAGAACTATTCGGGTTGTACGGGTTTGCCGTCGGGGTCTCCCTCCGCATCCGGGTGTCCGCGGGAGCCCGGCGGCCCAGGACGCTCCCGCCCGCGCCGATCACGCGTCGGAGGGTGCGGATAGCATCCGGCGTATGGAGCCGCAGCTGCTGCACAGCGTCGCCGACGGCATCGCCACCGTCGTCATCCATCACCCCGCCAAGCGCAACGCCATGACGGCCGGGATGTGGCGGGCGCTGCCGCCCCTGCTCGACCGGCTGGCCGCCGATCCGGCCGTCCGCGCGCTGGTGCTCACCGGGGAGGGCGGGACCTTCTGCGCGGGGGCCGACATCTCGACCCTGCGGGGCTCCTCGGACGAGGCACAGGGTCTCGCCGTGCGGGCCGAGGACGCGCTCGCCGCCTTCCCCAAGCCGACGCTCGCGGCCGTCCGCGGGTACTGCGTGGGCGGCGGTTCACAGCTCGCCGCGGCCTGCGATCTGCGGTTCGCGGAGTCCGGCGCGCTGTTCGGGGTGACCCCGGCGAAGCTGGGAATCGTCTACCCGGCGTCCGCCACCCGGCGCCTGGTGTCGCTCGTGGGACCGGCGACCGCCAAGTACCTCCTGTTCTCGGGTGAGTTGATCGACGCCGGCCGCGCGCTGCGCACGGGCCTGGTGGACGAGGTGCTGCCGGGGGACGAACTCGACAAGCGGGTCGCGGAGTTCACCCTGGTACTGGCGGCACGGTCGCTGCTGACGCAGGCCGCCGCCAAGGAGTTCGCGAACGGACGGACCGACCGGGACGCCCACTGGACGGAGCAGGCGCGCGGCAGCGGCGACACCGCGGAGGGCGTCGCCGCGTTCCTGGAGCGCCGCCCGCCACGGTTCACCTGGTCCACGCCGGGTTCCGGCCCGACCACCTGACGATGCACCGACCACCTGGCGAAGAACCGGCCACCGCGGGATGGACAGGTCACCCCAGGATGAACCGGCTCTTCGCGCGCAGCTCCGCCACCAGGTGCGCGGGCGCCTTCCGCGGGGACCCCGCGTCGTAGGGCGGCTGCGGGTCGTACTCCGTCAGCAGCTGCACGGCCTGGGCGTGTTCGTCGCCCGCGATCCGGCCGAGCAGGTGGAGCCCCATGTCGATGCCGGAGGAGACGCCGGCCGCCGTCACGTACTTCCCGTCGAAGACCACCCGCTCCCCCGTCGGCTCGGCGCCGAACCCCTTGAGGGTGTCGAGGGCCAGCCAGTGCGAGGTGGCCCGGCGGCCGTCGAGCAGTCCGGCCGCGGCCAGGAGCAGCGAGCCGGTGCACACGGAGGTGGTCCAGGCGCTCGTGGCGTCTGCGGCCCGCAGCCAGTCCAGGAGGACCCGGTTGTCCATCTGCGGGGTCTGCCCCGGGCCGCCGGGGACCACCACGATGTCCGGGTCCGGCACCTGGTCCAGGGCACGGTCGGCGATGAGGGCCAGGTTGCCGGTCTCGTTGCGGACCGGGCCGGTGCGCTCGGCGACGAAGACGGTCTCGGCGCCGGGCAGCCGGCCGAGGGTCTCGTAGGGGCCCACCGCGTCCAGGGCGGTGAAGCGGTCGTAGAGGACGATGGCGATCTGCATCGGGGTCCCTTCCCGGTTCAGTGCGTGGGTGCGGGGCGGAAGCGGCGCCGGTACTCGGCCGGGGCCGCGCCGAGCGCCCGGAGGAAGGCGCGGCGCATGGCCTCCGGCGTGCCGTAGCCGCAGGCCCGGGATATCTCCGCGACGCCGTCCGGGGTGTCCTCCAGCAGGCGCCGGGCGTGTTCGAGGCGGACCCGGTCGACGTACCGGCCCGGCGTGACGCCCGTCTCGGACTGGAAGGCGCGCGCGAAGTGCCGGGGCGAGAGCCGGGCCCGGGCGGCGAGCGCCTCGACGCGGAGGTCCTCACCGGGGCGTTCGGTGATCCACTGCTGGACCTCGCGCAGGGGTTCGCGACGGGCCGTCTGCGCGGCGAGCTGTGCGCTGAACTGGGCCTGGTTGCCCGGACGCCGCAGGAACACGACCAGATGGCGGGCGACGGTGAGGGCGGCCTCGCGGCCGAGGTCGTCCTCGACGAGCGCGAGGGAGAGGTCGATTCCGGAGGTGACGCCCGCGGAGGTGGACACCCGGCCGTCGCGCACGTAGATGGGGTCGGGGTCGACCCGGACGGCCGGGTGGTCGCGGGCGAGCCGGTCGCAGTACGCCCAGTGGGTGGTCGCGCGGCGGCCGTCGAGCAGGCCCGCCCGGGCGAGCAGGAGGGCGCCGGTGCAGACGGAGACCAGACGGTCGGCGCGGGGTCCGTGCTCCCGCAGCCAGCCGGTGAGGCGTGGGTCGGGGCGCCGGGTGCCCCGCCCGCCCGGGACCAGCAGGGTGTGCGGGGCGGGCGCCTCGGCGAGGGTGCCGTCGGGGACGAGGGTCAGCCCGCTGGAGGTGCGGACCGGCGCGCCGTCCAGGGAGGCGGTGCGGACGCGGTACGAGCCGGCGCGGCAGGTCTCGGCGCCCGCGAAGACCTCCGTGGGACCCGTGACGTCGAGGCTCTGCACCGCGTCGAAGAGGACGACCAGGACGGTTCGCATGTCCTCGATTCTCGGCGGGGCCGGCGACGGCCGCAAGGACGGGCATCCCACCTTTCCTGCCACGGTCGCACAAGTCCCCGCGCCCACCCGTTCCCCGCGTACTGACCAGTCGGTAACCTGCGGTCATGACCACTCCTCTGCCCGAGCGCGCCGGACGGCGCTGCCACAACGTCCTCAATCCGCTGCACTCGACCCACTACTTCTCGCCGGACCTCGGCCGTGAGCTCGCCGCGGTCGGCATCGACGACAGCCGGGGCGCGTACTTCGCGGTGCGGGCCGCGGCCATGGGGCCGGTGGGCCCGGGCACGGTGACCGCGACCTTCTACAACTTCCGCCACGAACTGGTGGCCCGGCACGTGCCCGAGGTGTGGGAGAAGGCCTCCCCCGAGACCGTTCTCGCGGCACGCTCGCGCGCCGTCGACGCGACGCTGCGCCGACTGCTCGGCGAGGACGTGCTCGCCTCCAAGGAGCTGGCCGAGGCGGCCGAGCTGGCACTGCGCGCGGCCGAGGCCTGCACCAGGACCGCGCGTCCGCTCTACGCGGCGCACGCGGACCTGCCCGTTCCCGACGCGCCGCACCTCGCGCTCTGGCACGGCGCCACGCTGCTGCGCGAGCACCGCGGCGACGGTCACCTCACGGTGCTGCTCGCGGCGGAACTCGATCCGGTCGAGGCCCTGGTGAGCCACACCGCGACCGGCAAGGGCATGGCTCCGAAGTGGGCACTGGGCACCCGCGGCTGGTCGCGTACCGACTGGGAGGCGGCGGTGGAGCGGCTGCGCGAGCGCGGACTGCTGGACGCGGAGGGCGAGTTGACGCAGGCCGGCGTCGCGTTGCGCCAGGACGTCGAGGCCCGGACGGATCAGCTGGACCGCGCCCCGTACGAACATCTGGGCGCCGCGGGCGTGGAGCGGCTCAGCGAGCTCGCGAAGGGACTGCTGATGACGGCGCTCGCGGCCGGAGCGTTCCCCGAGGGCATGACCGGCAAGGGCTGACACCGCCGATCGGCGCCCTGACCCCCCGATGTCGGTGTCACCTGCCACAATTGCCGCGCAACCTCAGTGGAGAAGGCGGTACGGGATCGTGACGACACCCCTCGTAGGGTCCATCGAAAGCAGGATCGCCGAGGAGCTCGGCGTACGGGAACGGCAGGTCAAGTCCGCCGTCGACTTGCTCGACGGCGGTTCGACGGTGCCCTTCATCGCCCGCTACCGCAAGGAAGCGACCGAGATGCTCGACGATGCGCAGCTGCGCACCCTCGAGGAGCGGCTGCGCTATCTGCGGGAGCTGGAGGACCGGCGCACGGCGATCCTCGAATCGGTGCGCGAGCAGGGCAAGCTCACCGAGGAGGTCGAGGCCCGGATCCGGGGCGCGGAGACCAAGGCGCGCCTGGAGGACATCTATCTGCCGTTCAAGCCGAAGCGGCGCACGAAGGCGCAGATCGCGCGCGAGGCGGGTCTGGAGCCGCTGGCCGTGGGCCTGCTCGACGACCCGTCGGTCGACCCCGTCGCCGCGGCGACGGCCTTCGTCGACGCGGACAAGGGCGTCGCCGACCCGCAGGCGGCGCTCGACGGCGCCCGCTCGATCCTCACCGAGCGGTTCTCGGAGGACGCCGACCTGATCGGCGAGCTGCGGGAGCGCATGTGGGTGCGTGGACGCCTGGCGGCCAAGGTGCGGGACGGGAAGGAGGAGGCGGGCGCCAAGTTCGCCGACTACTTCGACTTCGCCGAGCCCTTCAAGGAGCTGCCCTCGCACCGCGTCCTCGCCATGCTGCGCGGCGAGAAGGAGGAGGTCCTCGACCTCGTCCTGGAGCCCGAGGAGCCCGCCGAGTCCCCGTCGGCCCCTTCGTCGTACGAGGGGATCGTCGCCCACCGTTTCGGGATCGCCGACCGCGGCCGTCCCGCCGACAAGTGGCTGAAGGACACGGTCCGCTGGGCCTGGCGGACCCGCCTGCTCGTGCACCTCGGCATCGACCTGCGGCTGCGGCTGCGCACCGCCGCCGAGGACGAGGCGGTCGACGTCTTCGCGGCGAACCTGCGGGACCTGCTGCTGGCCGCTCCGGCCGGCACGCGCGCGACGCTGGGGCTGGACCCCGGATTCCGCACCGGCGTGAAGGTCGCCGTGGTCGACGCGACCGGCAAGGTCGTCGCCACGGACGTCATCCACCCCCATGTGCCGGCGAACAAGTGGGACGAGGCCGTCGCCAAGCTCGCCCGCCTCGCCAAGGAGCACACGGTCGACCTGATCGCGATCGGCAACGGCACGGCGTCCCGCGAGACCGACAAGCTCGCCGGTGAGCTGATCACCAAGCACCCCGAGCTGGGGCTCACCAAGGTGATGGTCTCCGAGGCCGGGGCGTCGGTGTACTCCGCGTCCGCGTTCGCCTCGCAGGAGCTGCCCGACATGGACGTGTCGCTGCGCGGCGCCGTCTCCATCGCGCGCCGGCTCCAGGACCCGCTGGCCGAGCTGGTGAAGATCGACCCGAAGTCCATCGGTGTCGGGCAGTACCAGCACGACCTGTCCGAGGTGAAGCTCTCCCGCTCCCTGGACGCGGTCGTGGAGGACTGCGTGAACGGCGTGGGCGTGGACGTGAACACGGCCTCCGCCCCGCTGCTCTCCCGGGTCTCCGGCATCACCTCCGGACTCGCCGAGAACATCGTGGCGCACCGCGACGCCAACGGCCCCTTCCGCTCCCGTACGTCCCTCAAGAACGTGGCCCGGCTCGGCCCGAAGGCGTACGAGCAGTGCGCGGGCTTCCTGCGGATCCGGGACGGGGACGACCCGCTGGACGCGTCCAGCGTGCACCCCGAGGCGTACCCCGTGGTGCGGCGGATGGTGAAGTCGGCGGACAGCGGGGTCGCGACCCTGATCGGCAACACCGGTGTGCTGCGCTCGCTCAGGCCGGCCGACTTCGTGGACGAGACGTTCGGTCTGCCGACCGTCTCGGACATCCTGAAGGAGCTGGAGAAGCCGGGCCGTGACCCGCGGCCCGCGTTCAAGACGGCCACCTTCAAGGAGGGTGTCGAGAAGATCTCCGACCTGGTGTCCGGCATGGTGCTCGAAGGGGTCGTCACGAATGTGGCCGCCTTCGGCGCCTTCGTGGACATCGGCGTCCACCAGGACGGTCTGGTGCACGTCTCGGCGATGTCCAGGACGTTCGTGAAGGATCCGCGGGACGTCGCGAAGCCGGGTGACATCGTCAAGGTGAAGGTGCTCGACATCGACATCCCGCGCAAGCGGATCTCGTTGACGCTGCGCCTCGACGACGAGGCGGCCGCGTCGGACCAGCAGGGCGGGGGCGAGCGTCCGCAGCGGGGCGGACGGCCTCCGCAGCAGCGCCAGCAGCAGCGTCAGCCGCGGGGCGGGGCCGGCGGTGGCGGTGGTGGTGGTTCGCGGCAGGCCGCTCCGCCGCCGGCCAACAGCGCGATGGCCGACGCGCTGCGGCGCGCCGGGCTGGTGGACCCGAAGAAGGGCCGTCGCTGACCCGCGGCTGAGCGGTGACCGGTCGCGGTGCCCCGGGCCCCGGAAGGGGCGGGGCACCGCGACCACGCTCCTGAAGTGACCGCGTGGTCGGCCGGCGTGGCCCTACCCGGGAAGCCGCCGGGAGCAAGGGTCCGAGACCTCGCGGGTCGTGTTCCGAGACCTCTTGGGTCATGTCCGGCGCCCGCCTTCTCCGCGGGCGTGCGGGTGCGCGGTTGCGCGCGCGTGCCGTCGGGACGGTTTCGCCGGTTTCCCAGCCGTACTGGATCTCCTACGAGCGCGACACCATCGGCGGGTTCGTGACCCGGGCGGCGGTGCCTGAGCGGCGCGAAGGCCTCGGGCACCCTCTCGCTCGACCCGCGGCACCACGGCGAGGGCACCGGACGGGGACGGCGGGCGCGTGCGTCTCCCGTCCGGTGACCACCACGGCGATCAGGGGTTCGACGTCGCGGGTCACGCCATGGACCCCCACGACGGCGCGGCGGCCGGCCACGCCCTGGATCAGCGCTCCGTCACCTTGCCCGCCGCCACTTCCAGGCGGCGCGTGGTGCGGACGGCGTCGAGCATCCGGCGGTCGTGGGTCACCAGCAGCAGCGTGCCCTCGTACGTGTCGAGGGCCGACTCCAGCTGTTCGATCGCGGGCAGGTCGAGGTGGTTGGTCGGCTCGTCGAGGACGAGGAGGTTGACCCCGCGGCCCTGGAGCAGGGCCAGCGCCGACCGGGTGCGCTCGCCCGGGGACAGGCTCGTGGCGGGGCGCAGCACGTGCTCCGCCTTCAGGCCGAACTTGGCCAGCAGGGTGCGGACTTCGGCCGGTTCGGTGTCGGGGACGGCCGCACAGAACGCGTCGAGCAGGGACTCCGGGCCGTGGAAGAGCTTGCGGGCCTGGTCGACCTCGCCGACGATCACGCCGGAGCCGAGCGTGGCGTGCCCGGCGTCCAGCGGGACGCGGCCGAGCAGGGCGCCGAGCAGGGTCGATTTGCCCGCGCCGTTGGCGCCCGTGACGGCCACCCGGTCCGCCCAGTCGATCTGGAGGGTGGCGGGTCCGAAGGTGAAGTCGCCGCGCCGTACCTCGGCGTCCCGCAGGGTGGCGACGACCGCTCCGGAGCGCGGCGCGGCCGCGATCTCCATCCGCAGCTCCCACTCCTTGCGCGGCTCGTCGACGACGTCGAGCCGTTCGATCATGCGCTGGGTCTGCCGGGCTTTGGCGGCCTGCTTCTCGCTGGCCTCGCTGCGGAACTTGCGGCCGATCTTGTCGTTGTCGTTGTTCGCCTTCCGGCGGGCGTTCTTCACGCCCTTGTCCATCCAGGAGCGCTGCATCTGGGCGCGTCCTTCGAGGGCGGACCGCTTGTCCGCGTACTCGTCGTAGTCCTCGCGGGCGTGCCGGCGGGCGGTGTCACGCTCCTCCAGGTACGCCTCGTAGCCACCGCCGTACAGCGTGATCTGCTGCTGCGCGAGGTCGAGTTCGAGCACCTTGGTGACCGTGCGGGTGAGGAACTCGCGGTCGTGGCTGACGACGACGGTGCCCGCGCGCAGGCCGGAGACGAACCGTTCGAGCCGCTCCAGTCCGTCCAGGTCGAGGTCGTTGGTGGGCTCGTCGAGCAGGAAGACGTCGTAGCGGGACAGCAGCAGCGAGGCCAGACCCGCGCGGGCGGCCTGCCCGCCGGACAGGCCCGTCATCGGCTGGTCCAGGTCGACTGCGAGTCCGAGGGAGTCGGTGACCTCCTCCGCCCGTTCGTCGAGGTCGGCGCCGCCGAGGCCGAGCCACCGCTCCAGGCTCTCCGCGTAGGCGTCGTCCGCGCCCGGCGTGCCGTCGACGAGCCCCTGCGTCGCCTCGTCCATCACCCGCTGGGCCTCGGCGACGCCGGTGCGTCGCGCGAGGAACGCCCGTACGGTCTCGCCGTCCCGGCGCTCCGGCTCCTGCGGCAGGTGCCCGACCGCCGCGGAGGGCGGGGAGAGCCGCAGCTCCCCATGCTCGGGGGTGAGCAGCCCGGCGAGCAGCCGCAGCAGCGTGGACTTGCCCGCGCCGTTGGCACCGACGAGCCCGATCACATCGCCGGGCGCGACGACGAGGTCGAGCCCGGTGAAGAGCGAGCGGTCGCCGTGTCCGGCGGCGAGGTTCTTGGCGACGAGAGTGGCAGTCATCAGGAGGCCGATCCTAACGGCCCGGCCGGCCGGGCCAGGACCCCGGATTTCTCTCCGCCACCGGCCCGCACGCACGGGTGGGCCGCGCTCACCGCCACGCGTCTCCGCGCCCCTGCCTCCGCACCCGCCCCGCTCCCGCCCTCGCGGGCCCGCCACCCCGGGCTCCGCACCGCCCCGCTCGCGCCCTCGCGGGCCCGCCACCCCGGGCTCCGTGCTCCCGGCGCCCTCGCCCCGCGCGGGCGCGCCCGCCACCCTCGCCCTCGCCCGTCCCGCTCCCGCTCCCGCTCCCGCCGTCGCGGGTCTCCCGCTCCCGGCGCCGTGCGTCCGGCAGCTCGCCGCAGGTCCGTCGCGGTGCCGTGCGTCCATCGCGTTCACGTTCGGACGCGTGCCGTGCGGGTCCCCGGGCAGGGAGTGAGGTGAGCACGGCACGACCCGTCCGCTAGCGTCCCCGCGTGGAGAACACACGGAGCGACGACGTGATCGTGGTCGGCAGCGGTGTCATCGGACTGACGACGGCCGTCGTCCTCGCCGAACGCGGCCGGCGGGTGCGGGTGTGGACGCGGGAGCCCGCCGAGCGGGCCACCTCGGCGGTCGCCGGCGCGCTGTGGTGGCCGTACCGCATCGAACCCGAGGCCCTCGCCGGCGAATGGGCTCTCCGATCACTCTCCGTGTACGAGGAGTTGGCGGAGCGGCCCGGAACGACGGGTGTACGCATGGTCGACGGCGTACTGGCCGGGTCGCGGCTGGACGAGCAGGGCCCGTGGGCGGCCAGGGTACCGGGGCTGCGGGCGGCCACGGCCGAGGAGTACGCGGGGGTCGGGCTGCGCGCGCGGCTCCCGCTGATCGACATGCCGGTGCATCTGCGGTGGCTGCGCGAGAGGTTCACGGCCGCGGGCGGGACCGTCGAGAGCCGCACGGTTACCGACCTCGCCCGGGTGACGGCGCCGGTCGTCGTCAACTGCGCGGGGCTGGGGGCGCGCGCACTGGTCCCGGATCCGGCCGTACGGCCCGTGCGCGGACAGCTCGTGATCACGGAGAACCCCGGCCTCGACTCCTGGATCGTCGCGAGCGACGCGATCGCCGGGACCAGCACATACGTCTTCCCGCAGCCGGACCGGCTGGTGCTCGGCGGGACCACCGAGGAGGACGACTGGTCGCTCACGCCCGATCCGGCGGCGGCCGCGCGGATCGTCGAGCGGTGCACCGCCCTGCGCCCCGAGATCGCGGGGGCGCGTGTCCTCGGTCATCTGGTGGGGCTGCGGCCGGTGCGCACCCCGGTGCGGCTGGAGCGCGAGGTGCGCGCCGACGGGCGGGTCGTGGTGCATCACTACGGCCATGGCGGCGCGGGGGTCACGGTGGCCTGGGGATGCGCGCGGGAGGCGGCCGCCCTCGCCGGGGGCGAGGACCCGGCCCCGGCGTGCTGAACCGCCCTCGCGCGGGCGCGCGACCGCCGGCCGTCGTTGCGGGCAATGCCCGGTGCCGGGTGCGGCCGGGGCCGTGCCGGTGGGTGACCGACACGGCTCCGGCGCGCGTGCGGGACGCCGTCAGTGGCGGTCGCCCGGGATCCGCTGGACCGTGCGCGGATCGCGTACGCCGTCGTGGACGGGCGGACTCGTGGCCGTGCCGGTCCCCGCGGTCGCCCTGCCGAAGGCCTCGGCGCCGCCGACCACCGGGACCCGGGCCGACGTACGGGAGAGGTCGAGCGTCAGGGTCGGGGTGCTCGACGGCGGGTCGATGAGATCCCGGTCGGTGCCCGCGACGACGAGCGCGAGCCGGTGGCCCGCCGGCACGACGTGGTCGGTGGCGGCCAGGTCGAGCGTGATCGTGTAGGCCTTGCCGGGGGTGAGCGGTACTCCCCTGCCCGCCGAGGCGTACGTGCCGAGGTCGGCCCAGCCCCGGCTGAGGACGGTGGCGTCGACGTCGGTCGTCGCGGCCCGGGTGACCTTGTAGCAGGAGCTGTCGCCGGTGGTGCTGGATCCCCAGCAGGTGCGGTCGGTGAGGGTGGTGATGCCCTCGCCGCCGGCGGCGTAGTCGCGGATGGTGTCGGGGCCGAGGTCGACGAGGACCGCGCTGAGGTGGGCGGTGGAGGTGGTCGGCGTGGCGGTGACCGTCACCTCGGAGGAGCCGGACAGCCGCAGGTCCCGGGTGAGCGGCTTGGTGACGAACCCGGCCTTCTCGCTGGTGGACGAGTCGATGTGGGCGGCCCAGTCGGTCTCGCTCAGTCGCGGGTCGTCGGTGAACGTCTCCGTTCCGGCGCCCTTGCGCAGTCCGAGGGTTCCGACGCCCGGCCGGGTGCCGCTGCCGGGGCGCAGGATGGCCGTCCGGGTGGAGCGGGGCGGCCAGACGGAGGTGGTGACCCACTGGTCGGGGTGGCGCTCGATGTCGGCCATGGGCGCGCGGTCGATGCCGTTGTCGTAGCCGAGCAGTTCGTGGTCGAACCAGCGGTGCAGGGTGTCGACGAAGGCGGCACGGCGGAAGTCGAAGGGGTCGACGTGACCGGTCTGGGAGAGCCAGATCTTGCGCTCGACACCGTTCTTGGCGAGGGCGCTCCACCACTGACCGAAGTTCTTGGTGCGGACGTTGAGGTCCTGCATGCCGTGCACGAGGAAGACGCTGGCCCTGACCTTGCCGGCGTCCTTCACGTAGTCGCGCTCGGTCCAGAACGGTGTCCGGTCGCCCGTGCGCGGGGCTCCCGCGACGATCTTCTGCTGCACGGCGGCGCACCTGGCCCGCGCGTCGGGGCTGTCGACGTAGTCGGAGAGCCAGTCCGGCCCCGAGTCGTAGAGCGGGGCGCCCTGGGCGAAGTAGTAGTCGTACCAGGAGGAGATGGCGCTGATCGGCACGATGGTCTCGAGGCCCTTGACGCCGGTGGCGGCGACCCCGTTGGCGATGGTGCCGTCCCAGCTCTTGCCGATCATGCCGGTGCGGCCGTTGGTCCAGGTCGCTCTGGCCCGGTCCGCGCCGGTCCGGGTGGTGTAGGCCCGGGCCCGGCCGTTCAGCCAGTCGACGACCGCCTTCGCGGACTGGATGTCGGAGCGGCCCCCGACGTCCACACAGCCGTCGGAGCGATTGGTTCCGGCCAGGTCGACGCCGACGAAGGCGTAGCCGCGGGGAACGAAGTAGTTGTCGTAGAAGAGCGGCATCTGGACGACGTCGCCGTGCGCGTCGTACGTCTTGAGCTGGCTCTCGTTGCCACGTCCGCAGCAGGAGTAGTACGGGCTGGCGTCCATGATCACGGGGACCTTGCGGCCCTGCTGGGCGGGTTCCCGGGGCCGCACGATGTCGACGGCGACGCGGTCGTTCCTGCCGTCGCCGTCGCCGTCGAGGCCGGTGTCCACCCAGACGGATTCGCGGACGGCGTTGTCGTAGGAGTAGACCGGGGTGCTCTCCCGCACGGCGGTGGCGTGCGCGGCGGCGGGGGTGAGGAAGGCGGCCATCAGGGCGGCCGTGGCCACCGTCGCCAGCGATCTCCAGGTCGTGAAGCGCCTGCGGCGCGCTGCTATCGGCATGCGCGGACGGTACCCCGGTCAACTCCTGTGCAAAAGGGGGCACTTGGACGGTCCGCGGAGGAAGGCCCGGTACGGACGGGGCGGGTGCGGCGTCCCCGCGAACGGTGTCGGCCGAATGGCGATCGTGTGACAGGGGTGGCCATGGACACGGCCGGGGTCACAGGGACTCAATAGGCTCCGAACAGACCATGTGCCCCCACGACTTGGAGCTTGACGTGCACCGCAGACTCATCGCCCCGGGCGCGCTCGCCGCCTCCCTGCTGCTGGCGATCCCGGCATCGGCGGCCGACTACACCCCCGGGGCGCCGGGCATCGGCGACCCCTACTACCCGGCCTACGGCAACGGCGGGTACGACGTCTCGCACTACGACCTCCGGCTCACCTACCGGCCGACGAACGACCAACTGGAGGGCACGGCGACCCTCCTGGCCACCACCACACAGGACCTCTCACGCTTCGACCTGGACTTCCTCCTCGATGTGAGCGAGGTACGGGTCAACGGCGCGAAGGCCTCGTTCACCACCTCGGGCCAGCACGAGCTGGAGATCACGCCGGCGGCCCCGCTGCCCAAGGGCACGCCCGTCACGGTGGTGGTCCGCTACAGCGGCGTTCCCTCCACGAAGAGCGCGTACGGCTTCTCGACCTGGCACCGTACTCCGGACGGCGCCGTCGCGGCCGACGAGCCCGAGTCGGCCTGGTGGTGGTACCCGAGCAACGACCACCCCAGCGACAAGGCGACCTACGACGTCTCGGTCTCGGTGCCGGACGGCACCCAGGCCATCTCCAACGGCACGCTCCAGTCGACGAGTTCGCAGCGCGGCTGGACCCGCTACAACTGGCGCTCGAACAAGCCGCAGGCGACCTATCTGACGACGCTCGCGATCGGCAGGTTCGACATCACCACCGGGAAGACGTCCGACGGCGTCCCGGTCGTCAACGCGTACAGCAGGGACCTCGGCGACAACGACGGGGCCGCACGGGCGAGCGTGGAGCGGACCGGGGAGATCGTCGACTGGCTGACCGGCTACTTCGGCCCGTACCCGTTCAGTTCGGTGGGGGGTTACGTCCCGAACACCACCACCGGGTACGCGCTGGAGACCCAGACACGCGTCTACTACAGCCCCCGGCAGTTCGCCAATGGCTCCAACACCTCCGTGGTCGTGCATGAGTTGGCGCACCAGTGGTACGGCGATGACGTGTCGCCGGCCGGGTGGAAGGACATCTGGATCAACGAGGGCTTCGCGCGGTACGCGCAGTGGCTCTGGTCCGAGCACGAGGGTGAGGGGACGACGCAGGAACTCGCGGACTACACGTACGCGTCGCACCCGGCGGACGACGCGTTCTGGACGGTGAAGCCCGGTGACCCCGGTCCTGACCACCAGTTCGACGCCGCCGTCTACGACCGTGGGGCGCTGGCGATCCAGGCGCTGCGCGACGAGATCGGGGACGACGCGTTCTTCACCGTGCTGAAGGGGTGGCCGAAGCAGCACCCGTACGGGAACGCCTCGGTCCAGGACTTCCGCGAGTACGCGGAGACGGTGTCCGGCCGGTCGCTCGCCGCTCTCTTCGACACCTGGCTGTTCCAGCCCTCGAAGCCGGCCGGGCCCGCGGCGCGGGACGCCTCGCTCTCGGGGGCGCGGACCGCGCAGGGCATTCCCGCGCGGCCCAGGTCGTGGAAGAAGATCGCCGCGACCGACTCCGTCCACTCCGGCTGAGCGCGCGGCCCCGGCGGGCCGCCGGGGCCCGGCGCGCTTCCTGTGCTGTCGCCCGTCCCTCCCGGGGCGGGGGGCGGCGGGCCGGCCGCTCCTTCCCGGGAAGGAGCGGCCGGCCGTTCCAGGTCGTGCAACCCGACGGGCACGAGCGACCGCGGGCAGGAACGCGGCGGGCCGGACGACCGGGCCGGCGCGGCGACGAAGGGATTCAGCCGACCTGTTCCACGGGGGCGCCGGGCCCCTCCCCCACCATGCGGCTCACCAGGTTCGAGGCCAACTCGGAGACCGATATACGCAGTTCGATCTCGGCGGCCGCGCGCTCGGCGTCGATACGGGCGCGGTCCCCGACCGGGGCGGTGTCGTGGTCGCGCTGACCGTCCTCCCGGGCCGGGGCGGTCACGACGGCAGCCGGCTCCTGGGCGCGCGACGGAATCCGGACGGCGTCGTGACGGGCCTCGGCGAGCAGCGCCTCGGTCAGGGCGCGTTCACGCTCGGCGCGGGCGCGTACGGCCTCGGACCGCTCCCCGGTGCCGCTGCTCGCGTCGTCGCGCGCCGCGAGCAGCCGGTCCACCCGGGGCCGGACACGGGCGACGAGCAGACAGACGAGGGCGAACAGCGGCAACGCGAGAAGCAGATCCCGAACCTTCGGGTCGAGCGGGCCGATCGGGTACGGGACGCGATCCATGACCGTGATGTACCCGCTCGCGCGTACGAACCAAGCCCGCGTGCGGCACAGTTGGCCGAAATCGACACCGGCCGGGCTCCACGGCCGTCCCGTCCGGCCGTCACCCGTCGTGGTCGTACACCGTCACAGCGATCCCCCGTGCCACCAGCCGCCCGGTCACGAGGGGCTCCACACGCGACCAGGTGCCGCCCGCCAGGCCGCACCCGATGCGGGGCATGTGGACGGACGCGTCGAGCTCGACCGCCCGGTCCGCGAGCCGCCCGAGCGCCCTGTCGATCGCCTCGTACCGGACGGGGACCCCCTTGCCGCCCGTCCGGATGCCCCGCTGGCCTATCAGGTTCGCGACCCACAGATATGGCTCGACCTGGACGAACCGGGCCGCGCCCAGACCGAAGTCGTTGTGCGCGCGGTCGCGGTGCCAGGCGCGGTAGGCCTTCTCCGGCTCCGGCCGGCGGCGGGAGAGCGCCTGCACGAAACCCTTTCCCCGGCCCCCGATGTCGTTGCAGACATGGGCGATCAGCTTGACACCCCGCGCCGACGGAACGGTGGCGTCACCCCGGACATATGTGATCTCCGACATGACGCCACCGTAGGGGCCGACTCTGACAACGCTCCAGGGACGGCCGCCCAACGGCGGTCGGCCGCTACCTGGTCAGGCTCTTCAGCTCCTCCTCCGCGGTCCTCGTGACGCGGCGACGGACCGCGAACCAGCCGCCGGTCAGCAGGATCGCGATCACCGGGATGAGCAGCAGGGTCTTGCGGCCGACCTCCGGGTCGTTCCACATCAGGGCGAGCACGGCCAGCAGGAAGAGGATCGTCACGGTCTCCGTGACGGGGCTGCCGGACAGGCGGAAGGACGGACGGGTGAGCAGGCCCGCCCTGGCACGGCGGACGAAGACCAGGTGGCAGATCATGATGATCACCCAGGTGCTGATGATGCCCAGGGAGGCCACGTTCAGGACGATCTCGAAGGCCTGGTCCGGCATCAGGTAGTTCAGGCCGACACCGAGCACGCACACCGCGCAGGTGAGCAGGATGCCGCCGTAGGGCACCTGACTGCGGTTCATCCGCGCGGTGAACCTGGGTGCGGAGCCCGCCGTGGCCATGGAACGCAGGATGCGGCCGGTGGAGTAGAGGCCGGAGTTCAGCGAGGACATCGCCGCGGTGAGCACGACCAGGTTCATGACGTCGCCGGCTCCGGAGACACCGATCTTCGACAGGACCGTGACGAAGGGGCTCTCGTCGGCCGAGTAGACCGAGCCGGGGAGCAGCAGCGCGAGCAGGACGACCGAGCCGACGTAGAAGAGACCGACGCGCCACATGATCGAGTTCACCGCGCGCGGGACGACCTTCTCGGGCTCGGCGGTCTCGCCCGCCGCCACACCCACCAGTTCCAGGGCCGCGTAGGCGAAGATCACGCCCTGCATCACGAGGACGACCGGCATCAGACCGTGCGGGAGGAGGCCGCCGTGGTCCGTGATGACGCTCAGGCCGGGCTTCTGGCCGTCCACGTGGTGCTGGGTGGCCAGCAGGAAGATGCCGACCAGCATGAAGGAGACCAGGGTGGCGACCTTGACGATCGCGAACCAGAACTCCATCTCGCCGAAGATCTTCACCGAGATCAGGTTGACGGCCAGGACCACCGCGAGGGCGATCAGGGCCAGCACCCACTGCGGGATGTCGGTGAAGAAGCTCCAGTAGTGCGTGTAGAGCGCGATCGCGGTGATGTCGGCGATGCCGGTCGTCGACCAGTTGAGGAAGTACATCCACCCGGCGACGTAGGCGCCCTTCTCGCCGAGGAACTCGCGTGCGTACGAGACGAAGGACCCGGAGGAGGGCCGGTAGAGCACCAGCTCGCCGAGGGCGCGCACCACGAAGAAGGCGAAGGTTCCGCAGACGAGGTACGCGATCGCCAGTGCGGGGCCCGCGTCGTGGAGGCGGCCGCCGGCACCGAGGAAGAGTCCGGTGCCGATCGCGCCTCCGATGGCGATCATGTTGACGTGGCGGGCCTTGAGGTCCTTGCTGTATCCGGCGTCGCCCGCGTCCGCGGGCCGGCGGGACGCGTCGGTGCGGGATGCGGTGGCCTTGGCCGTGTCTACGGCGTCCTTGCTCACGGGTGGATCCACTCTCTGGTGCGCCCGGCGCACTGTGCACGCGGGTCCGGACATGTCGCGGCCCGTACCTCCCCTGTCGCGGCACGGACCAAGGAGCCACCTTCCCCACGAGTCCCCGGGTACGCGATGGCACAGCTCACATCGCGTGACATCTCACATGTTGATCAACAGCGACATCACCGCAGGTCAGGAGGTGTACAGCTCCTCTATTACGTCCCCGTAGCGCTCCTGCACCACCGTGCGGCGCAGCTTCAGCGAGGGTGTGAGTTCGCCCGTCACGGGACCCCATTCCCCGTCGAGCACGCGGTAGCGCCGAATCTGCTCGGTGCGGCTCAGCCGTGTGTTCGCCTGCGCCACGGCGTGCGCGAGGGCCTCCGCCAGGTCCGCGGCATCCCCCGCCGCGGCGGGGTCCGGGACGAGCAGGGCCACCAGGTACGGCCGGCCGTCGCCGTGGACGTAGGCCTGGTCGACGGCGGGGTGTTCCTTGAGCGTGTTCTCCACGTGCGCGGGCGAGACGTTCTTGCCCGTCGAGGTCACGATCATCTCCTTCTTGCGGCCGGTCAGGCGGAGGAAGCCGTCCTCGTCGATCCGCCCGATGTCGCCGGTGGCGAACCAGCCCTCAGCGTCGCGGGCGTCCTCGACCGTGCCGTCGGCGCGCAGATAGCCGTCGAAGACGGTCGCGCCGCGCACCAGGATCTCGCCGTCCCCGGCGGTGCGCAGCTCCAGGCCGTCCAGGGGTCTGCCGACCGAGTCGCGGCGGAAGGCCGCCGGGCTGTTGGTCGTGGCGACACCCATGGTCTCGGTCAGCCCCCAGGCATCCATGATCACCAGTCCGAAGCCCGCCCAGAAGTCCGCCACGTCCGGGGGCATCGGTGCGGAGGCGCTCGCCGTCCACACCAGGCGGTCGAATCCGGCGAGGGCGAGGATCGGGTCGAGCACCCGCTCCTTCGCCGTCCGGTACGCCGCCTCCAGCCCGGCGGACGGCTTCTCGCCCCGTTCGCGGCACGCCACGTGCGCGTGGGCCGTCTCCCTGGCCGCGTCCACGGCCGCGCGCCGCTGTGCCGGGAGCGCCGCCAGCGCGGTCCGTACGGCGGCGGCGAGCTTCTCCCACACCCGCGGCACGCCGAAGAACTGTGCCGGACGCAGCTCCCGGGCGTCGGCCCCCACCCGCGCCGGATCGGGGCACAGGTACACGTGCGAGGCGCGGAACACCGGCAGGTAGATGCCGAGCATGCGCTCGGCGATGTGCGCGAAGGGGAGGTAGCAGAGATGCTCGACGTGGTCCGGGAGCTCGACCAGCCGGTTCAGCGCGTGGGCGTTCAGGAGGACGTTGCGGTGGGTGACACGTACGCCTCGGGGCTCCCCGGTGGTGCCCGAGGTGTAGACGACGGTCAGGGTGTCCGTGGCACGGGTCTCGCGCCAGGCCTTCTCGAAGAGATCCGTCCGCTCCTGGGTGCCCGCCCTCGGCAGACTCCTCTTCTCCAGCACCCCGCCGTTCTTCTCCAGGACGCCCAGATTCGCCAACGACCCGGGGAATCCGTGTCTCTTGAGGGATTCGTACGTCCGATGCGGTCCCGCCTGCGCCGCCTCGGTCACCACGAGGCGCTCCAGGCGGATACCGGGGTCCGCCAGCGATGGCTCCCAAAGGCCGAGTTCGCGGGCGCCCTCTACGATCGCGAGGCGTGAGCGGCTGTGCCGCGCGATGTGGGCGACCTGCTCGGGCGCCGCGGTGCCGTGGACGGTGACCGGGACGGCGCCCAGGTGCGTCAGGGCGAGGTCGCTGAGCCAGTGCTCGGGCCGGTTGGTCATCATCATCAGGACGTGCTCGCCGCGCTCGACGCCCAGTGCCGCGTACCCGGCGGCCAGGACGGCCGTCTCCCGGCGCACCTCGCTCCAGGTCAGCGTGGTCCAGCCGGCAGCGGCGTCGGTGCGCCAGGACAGGGCCGGGAGATCCCCGTGGTCCTCGGCGTTGCGCAACAGCAGGGCGGGGAGGGTGAGTTGGGCGGGGTCCCCGGGGAGTCGCAGGATCGTGGTCATGACCGCCTCCTGGCGCCATCGGCTCGGCATCGCACATCCCGGCCGTCCTGCCGGGACGACGGATGAACGTACGGAGCGTGCCGGTGGTTCCACGGAGCGTGTCGGGCGGGAACCGCTCAGGACGCTTTCACAACACCGGTGAGACAGCAATACTGTTGCACCTGATCGCTGCACCTCCGAAGGGGCGAGGACCTGCCATGACGACGGACACCGAGGGGCCGGCGCTCACGGTCGACGAGCTGGCCGCGCGCGCGGGCGTCACGGTCCGTACGGTCCGCTTCTACAGCACCAGGGGTCTGCTGCCGCCGCCCGTGATCGGCCCCCGCCGGGTGGGGCACTACAGCCAGGAACACCTGGCCCGGCTCGCGCTCATCGAGGAGTTGCAGCGCCAGGGCATGACCCTGGCCGCCATCGAACGCCATCTGCGGCAGCTGCCGTCCGACCTGAGCGCCCGCGATCTCGCCCTCCACCGTGCGGTGGTGGCCTCCTGGGCACCGGACGCGGCGGAGGAGGTGACGCGCGAGGAGCTGGAGCGGCGGGCGGGCCGGCCACTGGAGGAGGAGCATCTGGAGCGGCTCGTCGCGATGAACGTCGTCGAGCGGGCCGGGGAGTCCTTCCGGGTCGATCCCGGGCTGCTGGGGCTCGGCGTCCAGCTCCTCGACGTACCGCTGGCGCACGGGACGATCCTGGCGGCGCAGGGTGTCCTGCTGGAGCACTCGCGTGCCGTGGCGCACGAACTGTCCACGCTGCTGCGGGAGGCCGTGGGCCGGCACGAGTCCGCGGCGGCGGTCAGATCGCTGTCGGCGCACATGCAGCCGCTGGTGGTGCAGGCGCTGCTGACCACGTTCCAGCGTTCCCTCAAGCGGGAGCTGCGGGAGTGGCTGGAGGAGTCCTGAGCCGGCCGGGGCGGCGGGTCGGTCCCCGGACGGAAGCATGACCTGACGGGCGGGGCGGCGGGTCGGCCGCCCGGGCGGGAGGGTGACACGTCGACCGGGGGGCGGGTCAGCCCCTCAGTCGGGTGGGCGACACGTCGAGCGAGGCTGCGGGTCGGCAACTCGGCCGGGAGGGCGACCCGCCGACCGGGGGGGCGGTCAGCCCCTCAGTCGGGTGGGCGACACGTCGACCGAGGCTGCGGGTCGGCAACTCGGGCCGGAACCACGGCCCGGCGGCCCGAACAGCGAGTCGGCCCCTCTGCCGCAACCACGGCCCGGCGGCCGGCACGGCGGGTCGGCGCCTGCGCCGGGACGGCGGGTTTCACGCCTGGCGGGCGCGCCGGACCGCCCCTGCACGCACGGGGGGCATCGCCGGGGGCGGGGCCGGTTCGCCGGTCGGCGTCCGGTCCCCGCCCCGCGGAGCTGGAGCGGCGTACCGCTCAGCGGCGGGTCACCTTCCGGCGGACGACGCCGCGCCCTTCCTGTCGCTGAAACGCTCGCCCTTCGCCGCCTTGTCGACGAGCAGCGCGGGCGGGGTGAACCGCTCCCCGTAGCGCTCGGCGAGTTCCCGCGCGCGGGCCACGAATCCGGGCAGGCCGCCCTCGTAGCCGTTGATGTACTGCAGGACGCCGCCCGTCCAGCCCGGGAAACCGATGCCGAGGACGGACCCGATGTTGGCGTCCGCGACGGAGGTCAGCACGCCCTCCTCCACCAGGCGGACGGTGTCCAGCGCCTCGGAGAAGAGCATGCGCTCCTGCATGTCCCGGAACGGGATCTCGTACCCGGGCTTGGTGTAGTGCTCGCGCAGTCCCGGCCAGAGCCTGCCGCGCTTGCCGTCCTCGCCGTACTCGTAGAAGCCGCCGCCGCCGCTGCGGCCGGGGCGGCCGAACTCGTCGACCATGCGGTCGATGACCGCCTCCGCCGGGTGCGTCTGCCAGGTGCCGCCCGCCTCCTCGACGGCCTGCTTCGACTCCTTGCGGATCTTGCGCGGCAGAGTGAGCGTCAGCTCGTCCATCAAGGACAGGACCTTGGCGGGGTAGCCCGCCTGGGCGGCGGCCTGTTCGACGGAGGCGGGCTCGATGCCCTCGCCGACCATCGCGACGCCCTCGTTGATGAAGTGGCCGATGACACGGGAGGTGAAGAAGCCGCGCGAGTCGTTGACGACGATCGGGGTCTTCTTGATCTGGCGGACGAGGTCGAAGGCGCGCGCCAGTGTCTCGTCGCCGGTCCGCTCGCCCTTGATGATCTCGACGAGCGGCATCTTGTCGACGGGCGAGAAGAAGTGCAGTCCGATGAAGTCGTCCTGCCGCTCCACGCCCTCGGCGAGCACGGTGATCGGCAGGGTCGAGGTGTTGGAGCAGAGCAGCGCGTCGGGCTCGACGATGTTCTGGATCTCCTGGAACACCTTGTGCTTGAGCGAGGTGTCCTCGAAGACGGCCTCGATCACGGCGTCGCAGCCGGCCAGGTCGTTCGGGTCGGCGGTGGGGGTGATCCGGGCGAGGAGCGCGTCGGCCTGCTCCTGGGTGGTGCGGCCCCGGGACACGGCCTTGGCGCAGAGCTTCTCGGAGTAGGCCCGGCCCTTGGCCGCCGCGTCCGCGGACACGTCCTTGAGGACGACGTCGATGCCCGCCCGCGCACACGAGTAGGCGATGCCCGCGCCCATCATCCCGGCGCCCAGGACGGCGACCTTGCGGACCGGACGCGGCTCGATGCCCTGCGGTCGGTTGGCGCCGGAGTTGACGGCCTGGAGGTCGAAGAAGAACGCCTGGATCATGTTCTTCGAGGTCTGGCCCGCGGCCAGCTCGACGAAGTAGCGGGCCTCGATGGCCTGGGCCGTCTCGAAGTCCACCTGGGAGCCCTCGACGGCCGCCGCCATGATGTTGCGCGGGGCCGGGTAGGGCGCGCCGTTGGTCTGCTTGCGCAGGTTGGCCGGGAAGGCGGGCAGGTTGGCCGCGAACTTCGGGTTCGACGGGGTGCCGCCGGGGATGCGGTAGCCGGGCTTGTCCCAGGGCTGCCGCGACTCGGGGTTGGCGTCGATGAACGCGCGGGCCTTGGCCAGCAGTTCCTCCGGGGTGGCGGCCACCTCGTGGACGAGGCCGTTGTCCCGGGCGCGCGTCGCGTTGTACTGCGTGCCCTGGAGGAGGACCTTCAGCAGGGCGTCGGCGATGCCCAGCAGGCGTACGGTGCGGACGACTCCGCCGCCTCCGGGGAGCAGGCCGAGCGTGACCTCGGGGCAGCCGATCTTGGTGCCGGAGGTGTCGAGGGCGACCCGGTGGTGGCAGGCGAGGGCGAGCTCGAACCCGCCGCCGAGGGCCGCGCCGTTGATCGCGGCGACGACCGGCTTGCCGAGGGTCTCGATGCGGCGCAGGTTGCGCTTGATGGCGAGGCCGCCGTCGAAGAGGTCCTGGGCCGTCTCGGGCGTGACCCGGATCAGGTCGCGCAGGTCGCCGCCCGCGAAGAAGGTCTTCTTGGCGGAGGTGAGGATGACGCCCCGGATCGAGTCCTTCTCGGCTTCGAGCCGGTCGGTGACCGCGGCGAGGGAGGCGCGGAACGCCTCGTTCATCGTGTTGGCGGACTGGTTGGGGTCGTCGAGGACGAGGGTGACGACACCGGTCTCGTCCTGTTCCCAGCGGATGGTGGTGGGCTCAGTGCTCATCAGGGGTGCTCCGTTAGATGCGTGGGTCCGTTGATCCGTGGGAAAGGTCAGACGCGCTCGACGATGGTGGCGATGCCCATGCCGCCGCCCACGCACAGGGTGGCGAGGCCGTAGCGCTTGTCCTGGCGCTCCAGTTCGTCGACGAGGCTGCCGAGGATCATCGCGCCGGTGGCGCCGAGCGGGTGGCCGAGCGCGATCGCCCCGCCGTTGACGTTCACCTTGTCCAGGGAGAGGCCCATGTCCTTCACGAAGCGCAGGACGACCGCGGCGAAGGCCTCGTTGATCTCGACGAGGTCGATGTCGTCGATGGTCAGCCCGGCCTTGGCGAGCGCCTTGCGGGTGGCGGGCGCGGGGCCGGTGAGCATGATGGTGGGCTCGGAGCCGGAGACGGCCGCGGCGACGATCCGGGCGCGCGGGGTGAGGCCGTGACGCTCGCCGACCTCCTTCGAGCCGATGGCGACGAGGGAGGCGCCGTCGACGATGCCGGAGGAGTTGCCCGCGTGGTGGACGTGGTCGATCCGCTCGACCCAGTGGTACTTCTGCAGGGCCACGGCGTCGAAGCCGCCGAGCTCGCCGATGTCCGCGAACGACGCCTTCAGTTTGCCGAGCGAGTCGGCGGTGGTACCGGGGCGCATGTGCTCGTCGTGGTCGAGGACGACGAGCCCGCTGCGGTCCGTCACGGGGACGACGGACTTCTCGAAGCGGCCGTCCTTCCATGCGGCGGCGGCGCGCTCCTGGGACAGGGCCGCGTACTCGTCGACGTCCCGGCGTGAGAAGCCCTCGATGGTGGCGATGAGGTCGGCGCCGATGCCCTGGGGCACGAAGTTGGTGGCGATGTTGGTCATCGGGTCGGCGAACCAGGCGCCGCCGTCCGAGGCCATCGGCACCCGCGACATCGACTCGACGCCGCCCGCGAGCACCAGGTCCTCCCAGCCGGAGCGGACCTTCATCGCGGCCAGGTTGACGGCTTCCAGACCCGAGGCGCAGAAGCGGTTCTCCTGGACGCCGGCGACGGTGTCGGGCAGTCCGGCGGCGATCGCGGAGATACGGGCGATGTCGGAACCCTGGTCGCCCACGGGGCCCACGACGCCGAGCACGATGTCGTCGATCGCGGCCGGGTCGAGGCCCGGGAGGCGGCGCTGGATCTCGTGGATGAGCCCGACGACCAGGTCGATGGGCTTGGTGCCGTGCAGGGCGCCGTTCGCCTTGCCGCGGCCGCGCGGGGTGCGGATCGCGTCGTACACGTACGCTTCGGTGGTCACGTTGAGCCTTTCGGGGAGGGTGCGGAGGGTCAGCCGAGCAGGGAGCGCCCGATGATCTCCTTCATGATCTCGGTGGTCCCGCCGTAGATGGTCTGGATGCGGCCGTCGGTGAAGGCCCGGGCGACGGGGTACTCCGTCATGTAGCCGTAGCCGCCGTGCAGTTGCAGGCAGCGGTCGGCGACACGCTTCTGCAGTTCGGTGGCCCACCACTTGGCCATCGAGGCGTGCACGGCGTCGAGTTCCCCGTTCGAGTGGTCGACGATGCAGCGGTCGAGGAACGTCCGGGTGACGGCGCACTCGGTCGCCATCTCGGCTATCTCGAAGCGGATGTGCTGGAGCTTGGACAGCGGCCGTCCGAAGGCCTCGCGCTCCTTGACGTACCGCGTGGTGATGTCCAGCAGGTGTTCGGCGGCGGCGATCCCGGCGACGGCGATGCCCATGCGCTCCTGCGCGAGGTTCGTCATGAGGTGCACGAAGGCGCCGTTGAGCTCACCGAGCAGGTTCTCCCTGGGGACGCGGACGTCGTGGAAGAACAGCTCGGCCGTGTCCTGCGCCTTCTGTCCGATCTTGTCGAGATTGCGGCCACGCTCGAAGCCTTCCATGCCGCGCTCGACGACCAGCAGAGACAGGCCGTGGGCGCCGCCTTCGGGGGTCGTCCGGGCGACGACGATCACGAGGTCGGCCAGGATCCCGTTGGAGATGAAGGTCTTGGAGCCGTTGAGCAGCCAGTGGTCGCCCCGGTCCTCGGCGTGGGTCCTGATGCCCTGGAGGTCGGATCCGGCGCCGGGCTCGGTCATGGCGATCGCGGTGATCAGCGAGCCGTCGCAGAAGCCGGGCAGCCAGCGCCGCCGCTGCTCGTCGGTGCCCAGACCGGTCAGATACGGCCCGATGATGTCGTTGTGCAGGCCGAGGGCGAGCCCCGAGGCTCCCGCGCGCGTGAACTCCTCGGCGAGGACGGCGCTGTAGCGGAAGTCGGGGTTGCCGCCGCCTCCGTACTCCTCCGGTACGGCGAGTCCGAGCAGCCCCTGCGTCCCGGCCGCCCGCCAGGCCTCGCGCGAGACGATGCCGTCCTTCTCCCACTGTTCGTAGTACGGCGTCACCTCCTTGGCGAGAAAGGTGCGTACGGTCTCGCGGAACGCGTCGTGCTCGGTGCCGAAGATCTGCCGCTTCATGCGGGTCCCCTCCTGGAGTCGGCTCTTGACGGTCTCGGCCGGCCGGTCCGGTCCCGGACCCCGATCGGGATGACGTCGAGCATGTCGGCCCCGGTCTCCCGGAGTGCCTCGACACGCTCGCGTACCCGGCGGCCGGGCCCGCGCGGGGAGACCGGCGCCCGGCACACGGCCGGGACGGCGGCCTCGCCCTCCTCGATCGGGGCGGCGGCCTCGGTGACGGCCTGCCGGAGGTCGCGCGCCGGGCCGGGCGGGCGGGAGGGCTCCATCAGCCGCCGTCCTTCGCCCGGTCGTCCTCGGCCAGGTGGGGCACGTCCCAGTCGCGGGCGACGCCGGCCGCGCCCGTGCCGGGCCGGGCGGGGCCGGAACGGACGGACGTGCGGGTCACGGAGAAGCGGGGCGCGGGGGCGGGCTGGGTGATGCCGCCGTGGTCGGTGAAGGTGCCGCGGGCGGCGAGGTGGGGGTGCGCGGGAGCCTCCCGCAGCGACAGGACGGGGGCCACACACGCGTCGGAGCCGTCGAAGACCGCGGTCCACTCCTCCCGGGTACGGGTCCTGAAGCGCGCGGCGACCGTCGCGCGCAGCGCGTCCCAGCGGGCCACGTCCGTGCGGGCGCCCGCGTGCTCCTCGATGCCGAGCAGCCGCACGAACTCGTCGTAGAACCGGGCTTCGAGGGCGCCCACCGCCATGTACTTCCCGTCGGACGTCTCGTACGTCCCGTAGTACGGGCAGCCGCCATCGAGGAGGTTGGCGCCGCGCCGGTCCTGCCAGGCGCCGGCGGCGACCATGCCGTGGATCATCGAGGCGAGGTGCGCGGTGCCGTCGACGATCGCCGCGTCCACGACCTGTCCGGCGCCGGTCGCGCGGGCGTGGTGGAGCGCGGCGAGCACACCGACGACGAGGTAGAGCGAGCCGCCCGCGTAGTCCCCGACGAGGTTCGCGGGGACCGTCGGGGGCACGTCAGGACCGCCGGTCATGCCGAGGACGCCGGTCGGGGCGATGTAGGCGATGTCGTGCCCGGCGCGCTCGGCGAGCGGGCCCTCCTGGCCCCAGCCGGTCATGCGTCCGTAGACGAGGCGGGGGTTGCGCGCGTGACAGGCGCCGGGGCCGACGCCGAGGCGCTCGGCCACACCGGGGCGGAAGCCCTCGACGAGGACGTCCGCGCGCTCGGCCAGGTCGAGGACGCGGGCCGGACCGTCCTCGGACTTCAGGTCGATGACGACCGACCGCTTGTTGCGGTTGGTGACGTCGTACTCCGGATCGATCCCGAGCCCCGGGCCGCCGGGCCGGTCCACGCGGACGACGTCCGCGCCGAGGTCGGCGAGCAGCATGGCGGCGAACGGTCCGGGCCCGATGCCCGCCAGCTCGACCACGCGCACTCCGGTCAGCGGGCCGTGCGTCGTCGTCCCTGCCCCTGCCATCAAGCCCCCAGCACTGTGACACCACTGATGTGACATCAGAGATGTTAAGAACGTGTTCCACGCCGGGCAAGACCTGGCGAGCAAGCGCTTAGTTAAATCCCTGCGAGGGAATTACGGAGAGACCGTCCGTTCCCCGTCGAAGCGCCCCGGCCGCGAACGGGTCAGCGGGCCGCGTACCGAGGTCCGCGCCGAACGGCCTCGGCATCGGCCCCCGGCAGGGGTATCGGGGGTGTCCGTGTCCGGCCGGATCCGAGCGGGCCGGACACGGGGGCGCCCGGGACACTCGGCGGGACACGGGCGGGCCCGGCCGCGCGCGGCAGCGGACGGGCGGACCGGCGCGCCCGCGCGCACCGGCTCGGCACCTTCCGCGGCACGGCCACGGTCACCTCCGGCCTCTTCTTGCGACCTCGTCGTCCGGCTGCTCGTACCTCACGCTAGCCTCAGCCACCGACAACGGCGCTTCGCGCAGGGCAGCGGGGGCACCGCTCGGGAGCGGTCGAGAGTGGGAGTGTCATGAGCAGGGCAAAAGAGACGGATCGCGCGTACGACATCGTGCTCTTCGGGGCCACGGGCTTCGTCGGGGCGCTCACCGCGGAGTACCTCGCCGCGCACGCGCCCGAGGGGCTGCGCTGGGCGATCGCGGGGCGCGACCGGAAGAAGCTGGAGCGGCTGCGCGAAGGGCTCGCCGGTGCCCCCGACGTCATCCGGGCGGACACCTCCGAGCCGGCGTCGCTGCGTGAACTGGCCCACCGCGCGCGCGTGGTGGCCACCACGGTCGGACCGTACATCGTGCACGGCGAGGAGCTGGTCGCCGCCTGCGCCGACGCGGGCACCGACTATCTGGACCTCACCGGTGAACCCGAGTTCGTGGACCTGATGTACGTCCGGCACGACGCGCGCGCCCGGGAGACCGGGGCCCGGCTCGTGCACGCCTGCGGTTTCGACTCGATCCCGCACGATTTGGGAGCGTACTTCACGGTGCGGCAGCTGCCCGAGGGCGTACCGCTGAGGGTCGACGGTTTCGTACGTACGCAGGCGATGTTCTCGGGCGGAACGTTCGCCTCCGCGCTCACCCAGTTCGCGCGCGGCCGGCAGATCCTGACCGCGGCGCGGGACCGCGGGCGGCACGAGCCGCGGCTGTTGGAACGGCGTGCGTCCGCGCCGGTGGGCGCTCCCCGGTACGCCAAGGAGGTCGGCGCCTGGGCGCTTCCGCTGCCCACGATCGATCCGCAGATCGTGCGCCGTTCGGCGCGGGAACTCGGGCGGTACGGGCCCGACTTCCGCTACCGCCACTACGCGGCCGTGCAGCGGCTGCCGATCGCGGTGGGCGGGGTCGCCGCCGTCGGCGCGGTGTTCGCGGCGGCCCAGCTGCCGCCCGCGCGGCGCTGGCTGTCCGACCGGATCAAGCCGGGCGAGGGACCGAGCGCCGAACGCCGGGCCAGGAGCTGGTTCTCCGTGCGGTTCGTGGGCGAGGGCGGCGGGAAGCGGGTGTTCACCGAGGTCGCGGGCGGCGACCCCGGCTACGACGAGACCGCCAAGATGTTCGCCGAGTCCGCGCTGTCGCTCGCCTTCGACGACCTGCCGCGGACGGCGGGTCAGGTCACGACGGCGGTGGCGATGGGCGACGCGCTCATCGCACGGCTCCGCGCGGCGGGGATCACCTTCCGGGTCGCGGCCATCCGGTAGCGGCCGACGGGGCCCCGGCCCGCGCCCGGCGCGCGGGCCTTCCCCGCCGCTTCCCCTGCCGCGTGCGCCCGGGTCCCTCCCGGCCCTCGGAACCGCCCCCGTCCGTCCACAGGTCCCCTCCCCGTCACGGGCCCGCCCGGCGGACGTCCGCCGAGCCGCGTCGTGACGGACCGTCATGGGCGCCGACCTCGCGGGCCGTCACGAAGGGCTGCCCGGCGGCCCGCGCGGTCCGCGCGGTCCGCGCGGTCCGCGCGGTCCGAGCCTGCCCGGGGCTGCCCGGAGCAGCCCGGAGCAGCCCGGGGTGCCTACAGCGGCCACTCCAGCACCGTGTAGATCATTCCGCCCACCCAGCCGACCCCGGCGACGACGGAGAGGACCAGCGCGGCCGTCACGGCACGCTCGACGGGCTGGGCGGGGCCGGGGTGCGCTCGGCGGGCGGCGGGCTTCGGGGATCGGTGCGTCGGCATACGGCACAGCCTGCCGATACCCCGGCCGCCGGCACATCCGTACAAGTACTCAGAACGCGTACGCGTCAACGGCGCCGGCCTGTCAGGGCGTTGTCTCCCGAAGGGCGCGCCGGCACAGGGAGTCCGCACGCCGGGTGGTCTCCGGCAGGCGGAACTCGGGGGTGAGCGCCAGCGTGTGCGCGCACGCGTTGTCGAGGCTCACCCGGTGGCCGACCGACACGAACACCGGTTTGACGCCGTCCCGGGTGCGCAGCGCCCGTCCCACCTCGTCCGCGTCCTCGTCCGCGTCCTCGTGCGCGTCCTCGTGCGCGGCGTCGACGTCGGCGGCGGCGAGCAGGGGTGACGTACTGCCGCGCGGGGCGCCGGGCTCCTGGTACGCGAAGGTGAACGGGTTCTTGGCGACCCCGATCGTGGGGAGCCCGGTGAGCACGCCGAGGTGACTGGCGAGGCCGAAGCGGCGCGGGTGGGCGAGGCCGTAACCGTCACAGACGACGAGGCCCGGCGGGCACGGCAGCGCGTCGAGCGCGGCCAGCACCGTCGGGATCTCACGGAAGGCGAGCAGCCCGGGGACGTACGGGAAGGACACCTGTCCGACGGCGGTGGCCTCGGCGACGACCTGGAGGGACACCGCGTCGAGCACGACGGCGGCGGCCACGACGAGGTCCCGCTCGTCGTCGTAGGCCACGTCGACCCCCGTCACCGTGCCGGTGCCGGGCGGCGGACCCGGCTCGTCGAGCACCACCCGCCCGCGCAGCTCGTCCTGCGCGGCGCGGGCCTGCTCCTGCGTCGCGGGCCAACCCGCGGGATTACGTACGGTCTTCATGGTGCCGACGAGCCTACGGGGCCGTCCGGCGGGCGAGACGGGCCGCGGTCGCCCCGGGCCTGCCGGCCGGGACCCGTCGCTCCTCGCACGGCCACGGGGTCAGCGCTCCAGGCGTGCCACCCGGCCCTTCTCACCGGCGGCCCAGCAGCCCAGGTCGGCGGTGCAGTCCACGGTGTCGTACGAGCCGGTGTCCAGGGTCCGCCAGGTACGGCCGCCGTCGGTCGTGAGGTCGGTGCCGGTCGGGCCGACCGCGAGGGCGGAGGCGCGGCTGTGCGGGAGCCAGGCGACTCCGGAGCGGTAGGCGGGCGGCGGGCGGCCGGCCGGGGTCCAGGTGCGGCCGCCGTCGCCGCTGACGGCCGCCGACCGGGGGGACGTCTGGTCGGCGCGGTAGTCGCCGCCGACCGCGAGGCCGTGGGCGCGGTCGCGGAAGGCGAGGGCGAAGACACCGCGTGCCGGGTCGCCGGCCGGGATCGGAGTGTCGGCCGCCTTCCAGGTCAGTCCCCGGTCGCCGGAGTGCAGCACGCGCGTGTGGGCGCCCCCGCCGGTGGCCAGCCACACGTCCCGCGGTCCCGCGCTCACGAGGCACTGCCCGCTCGCCGCGAATCCCGCCTCGCCGTCCTGCGCGGCGGGCATGCCGTCACCGGGCAGCACCGTCCAGGAACGCCCTCCGTCGCTCGTGGACAGGATGCGGAACCTGCCGTCCACGGGGTCGCTCATCGCCAGGCCGTGACGCCGGTCGAAGAAGGTGAGGCAGTCGTAGAAGGCCTTCGGATCGGTGTTGCGGAAGGACTCGGTCCAGGTGGCGCCGCCGTCGTCGGTGCGGAAGACCCGGGAGGCCTCCCCCTCTCCGATGGTCAGGGCCACGGCGCGCCGGGCGTCGAACGCCTCGATGTCACGGAACTCCAGTCCGGCCGCGCCGGGCGGCGAGACGTCGTGCCAGTGCGCGCCGCCGTCCGTGGTGCGCAGCACGGTGCCCTTCGATCCGGCCACCCAGGCGGTGTTCCGGCCGACGGCGGACAGCCCGCGGAACCGCGCGTCCGTACCGCCGGCCTTGAGTTCCCAGTGGACGACGGCCTTCCCGCTTCCGTGCGCCCGCGTTCCGTGCGCCCGCGTTCCGTGCGCCTGCGCTTCGTGCGCCTGCGCGGGCGCCGCCGCCGTCAGCGCTGCGGCGAACGCGGCCGCGCACAGTCCCACGGTGACCGTCCGACTCGCCCGACTCTTGCGTCTCGACTTCCCCAAGCCCCTCATGGCGGGCGAAGCTAGCCCACTCGCCCGGCGCCGTCCAGATGTCCTCGGCGGGAACCCCGTGACGCCTGTTGGTGTCCTCACCGGTATCGCGGGCACGCGGGGGACTGGAAATGGATCATCACGGTCCGCCGCGGGCCACCGCGAGGAAGGGCTCGGTGACAGATGTCACTCGGGTCACAGGTGCACTGAACGGCTCGTTCGTTCGTCTCAACAGATGCCTGGCCTCATCCGCCCGAAGTTCGTCCAGCCGTCACAAGGGAGCAAGGCGTTGTCCACCGTCATCGAGCAGCCCGTAGAGGCCCGTCTCGTCGCCGCCGCGCCGCGGATGCCGAGCATTCCCGCAACGCTCCACTACGACCGGAGCGACCCCTTCGCCGTCCGTATGACCTTCCCGGCCCCGGCCACGCTGGAGGGCGTGGAGGTGTGCTGGACGTTCGCGCGCGAACTGCTCGTCTCCGGCATGGAGGACGCCGTGGGCTACGGCGACGTCCGGGTGCGGCCGTACGGATACGACCGCACCGTCCTGGAGTTCCACGCCCCCGAGGGCACCGCCGTGGTGCATGTGCGCTCAGGCGAGATGCGGCACTTCCTGCGGCGCACGACCGAGCTGGTGCCGGTCGGGAACGAACACCTCCAGGTCGACCTGGACCACGACCTGGCGGAGCTCCTGCGGGGCACCTGCTAGGACGGTGCCCCGCGGGCAGGCACGCGCCTGCGGAGCCGTGCGCGGCCCGGCCCCTCGGCGGGCGGTGCGCCGAGCCGGTGCGAGCGGGGACGGAGCGGGCCCGGGTGCCCGCCACGAACGACATGGGCGTCCGCGGGTCGACGGCCCCGACGACGCGAACCCCGGCCGCGCGAACCCGGCGGCGCGAGCCCCGCGACACCTGGCGGCGCGCCGCGCCGTGTGTACGTTCCACGGCACCACGGGCCGGCTCCCACCCCGGTCAGCCGCCCGTCGCCGCTCCCGCGGTCGAGGCCGCGGTGGCCGCCACGATCATCGCCGTACGCACTTCCTGGATGACCTTCTTCAGCGCCGGGGCCGCGGCTCCGCTGCGCTCGGTGAGCTCCTCGATACGCTCCTTGTACAGCTTGCGGTCCTTGCCCGGTACGAGGGTGCGCAGCTCGGCCGCGGCGGCAAGCGCGACGAGGGCCGCGTCCCGGTCGGAGACCTCCGTGACGGACAGGGGTCCCCGCAGGACCGCCCGTGCCTCCTCCCGCAGCGCCTCCACCGCCTCCACCCGCTCCAGCCGGTAGTCCACGGACGGGAAAAGCCCCAGCACCCTTTTCTTGCCGGCCCGCAGATATCCCTCGGCGGCGAGCTGCGCGCGGACCGCGTCGACGGTGACGCGCGCCCGGAGGGTCACCCAGGTCTTCCACTTCCGCGGCCGGGACTCCTCGACGAGTTCCAGGAGTCCGTCGAGGGCGAGATCACCCGTGCGGGCGTCGATGTCCACCGGCGTGGCGATGCCGTCCACATCGGCGAGCAGTCCGCGCTGGGCCAGCTCCGTGAGCGCGCCGGCGCGGACCAGATGGTGGAGATGGGTCTCGCCGGTGACCTTGAGCCGCGTGGTGTCCCAGGACAGCAGGTAGAGCCGGGCGGGCAGCGACAGCGGGCCGTTGGGCACGGGGGCTCCTTCGGAGGGCGGGCGGGGCCGGCACGGGGACGGGGCCGGCCCCGTTAATGCGTTGACACGCCTTGTACCCGTTCCTACGGTGTACAGCGGTTCTGTTGCCGTCGAACGGAGAAGGACGTTGCTCTACTGAGGTCGGATGACACCGCTCCACACGACCCGCCGTTTCCGGCCGGCCCGTGCGTGGCGTGCGACCTCGGTGCGTGAGCCGCCCTTCTGTCACGGGACTCCCACCTCTTCTCTCCGGTCCGCCGTCGCTCAGCGGTGTCTCACACGCGTTGCCCTTGACCCCATCGAGCGACCGCGAGGCCCCATGTCCGCATCCATCACCTGTACCTCACTCTCCTTCGCCTGGCCCGACGGCAGCACCGTCTTCGACGACCTCCGGATCGCCTTCGGTCCCGGCAGGACCGGTCTCGTAGGCGTCAACGGATCGGGTAAGACGACCCTGTTGAAGCTGATCGCGGGAGAACTCACCCCGGCCGACGGCACGGTGCGCGTCGCCGGCGAGGTCGGGTACCTCCCGCAGAACGTCACCCTCGACACCGGCCTCCGGGTCGACGAGGCACTCGGTGTCGCCGCCACCCGCGCCGCGCTGCACGCCATCGAGGCGGGCGACGCGGCCGCGGAACACTTCGA
Organism: Streptomyces fagopyri; assembly: GCF_009498275.1. Taxonomy (NCBI): domain Bacteria; kingdom Bacillati; phylum Actinomycetota; class Actinomycetes; order Kitasatosporales; family Streptomycetaceae; genus Streptomyces; species Streptomyces fagopyri. Next base: position 1,927,059 of record NZ_CP045643.1, read on the forward strand.
GGCCGTCGGCGACGACTGGGACGTCGAGGAGCGCGCGCTCGCGATGCTCGGCGAACTCGGTCTCGGCCACGTCGAGCTGGACCGCACCATCGGCGAGGTGTCGGGCGGCGAGTCGGTGCTGCTCCGGCTGGCCGCGCTCCTGCTGCGGCGGCCCGACGTACTGCTGCTGGACGAACCCACCAACAACCTCGACCTGTACGCGCGCCGCCGGCTGTACGCGGCCGTCGAGGCCTGGTCCGGGGTCATGGTCGTGGTCAGCCACGACCGTGAGCTGCTCGACCTGGTCGACAATGTCGCCGATCTGCGCGCCGGCGAGGTCACCTGGTTCGGGGGCAACTTCTCCGCGTACGAGGAGGCGCTCGCCGAAGAGCAGGAGGCGGCCGAGCGCATGGTGCGCGTCGCCGGGGCCGATCTGCGCAAGCAGAAGCGCGAGCTGGTCGACGCGCAGGTCAAGCTGGCCCGCCGCAAGCGGTACGGGCAGAAGATGAACGACCAGAAGCGGGAGCCGAAGATCGTCATGGGGGCGCGCAAACGGGCCGCCCAGGAATCGGCGGGCAAGCACCGCATCATGCACGAGGAGCGGCTCGCCGAGGCGAAGGAACGGTTCGACGACGCGGTGGAGGCGGTCCGGGACGACGACGAGATCCGCGTCGACCTGCCGTACACCGCGGTGCCGCCCGGCCGCGCCGTCCTCACGCTGGAGAACCTGGAGCTGAGGTACGGCGCGCGGGTGGCGGGCATGTTCGATCTGCGCGGACCCGAGCGGATCGCGCTGATCGGGCGCAACGGCGCGGGCAAGACCACGCTGCTGCGGACGATCGCCGGGGAGCTGGCCGCGGTGTCCGGTGAGGCCAGGACCCATGTGCCGACACGTTTCCTGCCCCAGCGGCTCGACGTCCTCGACGACGGGCTGACGGTGGCCGAGAACGTGGCCCGCTTCGCGCCGGACGCCACCAACAACCGGATCCGGGCGCGGCTGGCCCGCTTCCTCTTCAAGGGGGCACGGGCCGATCAGCGGGCCGCGACCCTCTCCGGCGGCGAACGCTTCCGGGCGGCGCTGGCGGCACTGATGCTGGCCGATCCCGCGCCGCAGCTCCTGATGCTCGACGAGCCGACGAACAACCTCGACATGGCGAGCGTCCGGCAGCTCACCACGGCCCTGGACTCGTACGAGGGCGCGCTGATCGTCGCCGGCCACGACATGCCGTTCCTGGAGTCGATCGGAATCACACGCTGGCTGGTGCTGGAAGGAGGAGAACTGAAAGAAACCACGCCGGAAGCTGTCGGGTATCCCGCATAGCGGGGACCCGCGGGGCTGGCTAACGTCGGTCGGAACGCGGGGCCGCCCGGCGCCGGTCCCGGAGTTCCCGGGGCCGGCCGGCGGCCTCCTGTCGTCGGGCCGGAACCGCGTCGCGTCCGGCGGGGGGTGTTGCGCGCGCGAACGGCGCTGCATGATGTGCGCCGACGCACCCTGCCGATTCGGAGACCGCACGTGCCCAGCCAGAAAGCACTCATCCGCAGACCCAGCCCCCGTCTCGCCGAGGGGCTCGTGACGCACATCGAGCGCGAGAAGGTGGACGTCGACCTGGCGATGGAGCAGTGGGAGGCGTACGCGCGGGCCCTGCGCACGCACGGCTGGGACACCGTCGAGGTGGATCCGGCCGACGACTGCCCCGACTCGGTGTTCGTGGAGGACGCCGTCGTCGTCTTCCGCAACGTCGCGCTGATCTCCCGCCCCGGCGCCGAGTCCCGGCGCGGCGAGACGGCCGGGGTGGAGGAGGCCGTGGCCCGGCTGGGCTGCTCGGTGAACTGGATCTGGGAGCCCGGCACCCTGGACGGCGGCGACGTCCTCAAGGTCGGCGACACGGTCTACGTGGGCCGCGGCGGACGCACCAACGCCGCCGGGGTCCAGCAGCTGCGCGCGGCCCTGGAACCGCTCGGGGCGCGGGTCGTTCCCGTGCCCGTGAGCAAGGTGCTGCACCTGAAGTCGGCGGTCACGGCGCTGCCCGACGGGACGGTGATCGGCCATGAGCCGCTGGTGGACACGCCGTCGCTGTTCCCGCGCTTCCTGCCGGTGCCGGAGGAGTCCGGGGCCCATGTCGTCCTGCTGGGCGGCGAGAAGGTGCTGATGGCGGCGAGCGCGCCGAAGACCGCGGAGCTGCTCGCGGGCCTCGGTCACGAGCCGGTCGTCGTGGACATCGGCGAGTTCGAGAAGCTCGAGGGCTGCGTGACCTGTCTCTCGGTGAGACTCCGGGAGTTGTACACCTGAACGAGTGAACGACCCACCCGTTCGGCTCCGGGACCTGTGCGGCGGGAGCGGGTCGACGGGACTCCGGAGCGAGCCCCGAGGGCCGCTGTACCGCCTGCCGAACCCCGCTGATCAGGCACTCTTTACAGCGAACTTAACCTACGGTTTCGTAACCTACGGAAACGTAGCCTACGATGCCGTAGGTTGCGTCCCCGCTCAGCCGTTCGTCCAGTCATCCGTTTAAACAGCTCGGCCGGTCATCCGTTTCAGCAGCTCGGCCAGTCGTTTCAGCAGCTCGGCCGGGTCACCCGGTGCACCCGGTGACCCGCGCGGCGACGCACCGACTCTCCAAATCGCTCAGTACTTCCACGTCCCCCTGGAGCACCCGTGACGATTACTTCTCCCCACCTCGGCAGCCCGTCCGCGGCCTGGACCGACGCTCGGCTGCTGTACGCGCTGGAGGAAGTGGTCGAAACCGAGCTCAACCGTCACCTCAAGGTGGCCAAGGACTGGATGCCCCACGAGTACGTGCCGTGGAGCGACGCGCGCAACTTCCCCGGCCTGTTCGAGGACGGCGAGGCCTGGGGCAAGGAGCAGTCGAAGGTCACGGAGATCGGCCGGATCGCGCTGGTCGTCAACCTCCTCACCGAGGACAACCTGCCCAGCTACCACCACGAGATCGCCGCGCTCTTCGGCCGTGACGGCGCCTGGGGCACCTGGGTGCACCGCTGGACCGCCGAGGAGGGCCGGCACGGCATCGTCATGCGCGACTACCTGCTCGCCTCGCGCGCCGTCGACCCCGACAAGCTCGAGGCGTTCCGTATGGCGCACATGAACGAGGGCTTCGAGTCGGACAACCGTCACTCGATGCTGCACACGGTCGCGTACGTCGCCTTCCAGGAGCTCGCGACCCGCGTCTCGCACCGCAACACCGGTCACCAGTCGGGCGACCCGGTCTGCGACCGGATGCTGGCGCGCATCGCGACCGACGAGAACCTGCACATGGTCTTCTACCGGAACCTGCTCAAGGCCGCGTTCGAACTGGCCCCCGACCTGACCATGTCGGCCGTCCGCGACGTCGTCGTCAACTTCCGGATGCCCGGACACGGCATGCCCGGCTTCGAGCGCGCCGCCGCCCAGATGGCCATCGGCGAGGTCTACAACATGCGCATCCACCACGACGACGTGATGCAGCCGGTGCTGCGCCACCTCAAGGTCCTGGAGATGGACGGCCTCGGCCCGGAGGGCCTGCAGGCCCAGGAGGAGCTCGGCTTCTTCATGGGCGGCCTGGACGCGGAGGCCTCGAAGTTCGACGAGAAGCTCGCGGCACGCAAGGCGCGGATGGCCGCGCGCGCCGCCGGCTGACACCCCCGCCCGTCGCACCGCCGGGGCCGACGGCCCCGGACCTGCCACCCCGCTCGTACGCCGTCACCTGGTCCAGCGTTGCTCCCCGCCGCGCCGGCCACCGGGTGGCGGCGTCGTGCTCCCGGCCCCTTCGACGGTGACGGATGAGGCTCAACGGGCTCCCGGCGCACTGCCCGGGAGCGCGGTCCCCACGGGGACCCTGTCCGCCCGCGACCGCGCGGCCGACCGATTTTCCGGTGCGCACCCGCACCCGGCTGCGGCATCATGCGGCCATGCGAGACACCACCACGTCGGAACGGGCGACCGCGTTCCTGCTGGGCCTGCTCGGGGACGCGGACGCCGAGCGGATGCGGCGGCGGATCGGTCTGCGGCCTCCGCCACCCGACGGGGAGTCGGGAGAGTCCGAGGAGGCCCTCGACGCCCGGCGCGCGGTGTACTCCTGGTGGACGCGCACGCCCGTGCCGTCCTCCGTTCTGCTGTGGGTTCTGGAGGAGGACGATCCGGAGCTCAACGCCCTGGTGTGGCGGCATCTCTCGGCGGACGACGCGATGCGCCGCGCGATCGTACGCGGGATACCGCACGGTCCCGGCCGCAGAAGGGCCGTACCGCTGGCCGAGTCGGTGCGCCGGGAGCCGGAACCACCGGTGCCCGAGCACTTCAGCCGGTTCGGGCTCGTCGGCGCGCTGCGGGCCTGCCGGTCCATGGACCCGGCGCGGAAGGCCGCTTCCATGGTGGTGGGACGCCCCGGCTGGGAGGCGGTAGCGCTGGCCGACCAGGAGCGGGCGCTGCCCGGTTACGCGCGCTGGGCGCTGGCCGTGCGCCCCGACTGTCCGCCCGCGCTTCGCGAACGCTTCGGCTCGCACGCGAAGTTCACCCACCGGGTCCGGCAGTCGGGTGTCGTCGACGGTCCCGCGCGGTACGCGACCACGTGGAACCCCGCGGACCGGGTACTGCGGGTGCTGTCGCTGGGCCGGACGATGTTCCCGGCCCGCGTCCGGGAGGCCGAGGACGCACTGCGGCCGCTGGTGCGGGAGCATCTGGGCGACCGCGAGGACGCCTGGGCCGTACTCGCCCAGCTGGTCGGCACGTACTACGGCACGGTTCCCGAACTGCTCGCGACCGCCGGGGCCGTCGCCTGAACCGCGCGACGGCGCGAGGGGGGCGAGGCGGCTGGATTCGAACCAGCGTGCTCTGGTTTGGGAGACCAATCGCGCCTGCCTCTGCGCTACGGCCCCGCCCTTGGCATCGAGCGTAATGCCTTCGCCCGATGTCGGTGGGGCCTGGTACCAAGGAGGTGACGGGGAAGCACGGACACGGGGGCGGGACATGGCGTACAGGGAGCGGGGGCGGCGGCCCGTCGTCGATCTGGCGGACCGCAGGGCGCTCGGCCGGTACCGGCCGGCCGGCCCGGAAGTGGTCGAGCGGGCACGACGGCTCAAGGAGGCCGCGCTGCTCGACTTCGGCCTGACCGAGTCGGCGGTGGCGTCCTGGCTGTACGCGAAGTGCCACCACCAACTCGCCACGACCGCGGTGGACACGGCGGCCGTGGTGGCTTCGGGCGACGGCACCTGCCTGCTGCTCTACAACCCGGACTTCTTCGTACGACTCGGCCTGGACGGCGTGAAGTTCGTGCTGTTCCACGAGGCGCGGCATCTGGTGCAACGACACCTGTTCGCCGACCCGGAGCTGCGCGCCGACCCGGTCTTCGAGATGGCCACCGAGGTGTCGATCAACCACGTGGCGCTGGCGCGGCTGCGCCGGGAATCCCTGCCCCTGCTGGACGGGCGCCCCACGGGCGTCGACCCGCGCCTGATCCACACGGCGTACCGGCAGGACCTGCTCGCCCAGGGGCTGGAGCCGGTCGGCTACGACGAGTTCACCGAGACGGACATGACGGTGTACGGCGAGCTGAAGCGGATGCGCCACCCTCCGGTAGCCGCCCCGCGGATGTGCGTCCGTCTGACGACCGAGGTGCCCGCCGATCAGGGGACCGTCGACGAGGTCTCCTCCTCGGCGCTGCTCAACGCCCTGCTCGCGGCCCGCCGCGGCCACGCGGGCGCCGAGCGGGAGCTGCTCGACCTGATGGGCCGTACGGAGGACGCCTCGGCACGGACCGCGCGGATCTGGGGGCGGCTCGGTGCCGGAGCGCTGCGCGGCGAGACCGTCCGGACGCGGACGGTCGACTGGTGGCAGCGCTGGCTGGTCGACGTGCTGGGTTCGAAACTCCGCGACGGCGAGCGGCTGGTGTACCCCAAGAAGCGCGGCGCGCTGCTCGCGGCGCTCGGCCAGGAGCCGATGCTCTCGCGGCGCGGTCCGGTACGGGACAAGGTGCTCGTCATCGCCTACGACACCTCCGGCTCCATGCCGGACCGGGTGATCGACTGGCTCACCGGCCTGGTGGGGCAAATCGACGGGGTCGAGGCGCACTGGCTGTCCTTCGACGCCGAGGTGATGCCCTTCGAGCCGGGTGGCCGCGTCCTCGGCGGGGGCGGCACGGACTTCCAGGCCGTCGCCGACTACGTCGAGGGGCGCACCGAGGTGAACGGCCGCCGCTGCGAGGTGCGTCCGGACGCCGTGGTGGTGCTCACCGACGGCTGCGCCCCGCCGATCACCCCCGCCGAGCCCGACCGGTGGATCTGGCTGATCACCGAGGGCGGCAGCGACTGGCCCGAGACCCACAGCCCGGCCATGGACTGCCACCGTGTGACCACCGGCTCGCACCGACGCGCCTCAGTACAGGAGCAGCACCGATGACCACCGCAACGGACCCCGGCCGCACCGGTCGCGGCACACCCGTACCCTCCCGTCTGGAGGCGTTCATCGACGCCCTGATCGCCATGGGGCAGACGGGCCAGATCTTCGGCGAGCACGGTATCGGCAAGACGGCCACGTTCTTCTCGCACGTGGCGCGCGCCCACCCCGACACCACCCTGGTGTACGTGCCCGCGGCCAACCTCACCCCGGACGACCTGCTGGTCAACGCGCCGGTACGGGACGCCCTGAGCGGTGAACTAGTGCTGCGCCAGCTCGTGATGAGCCAGCTCAAGCCGGGCACCCCCTTCGTCCTGCTCATCGACGACTCACTGCAGGCCGGTGACACGGTCCAGTCCCAGCTGATGCAGATCGCCTGCGACTGGACGCTCGGCGAGCACGATCTCCGCGCCCTCGGCTGTGTCGGCGTCTTCCTCACCGACAACGAGTCGCTGGCCGAGACCTCGGCGCGGCGCGGTGACCTCGCGCTCCTCGACCGCATGGTCACCCTGCGCGTCACGGCGAAGGACACCTCGTGGCGCCGCCATCTGTCCGCCGTGTACCGGGAATGGGACCTGACACCGGTCTTCTCGCTGTGGGCCTCCCTGTCCCCCGCGCTGCGCGAGCTGCTCTCACCGCGCACCCTCGACCACATCCTGGCCAACGCCCGGGAGGGCTTCCCGCTGCGGTGGGCCCTGCCCCTGGTGGGCGGAGAGCGGCTGCGTCTCGTCGAGCCCCGCCCCGACGGCCGGCCCGGGCAGAACCGCACCACGGAGATCCTGAACCGGATCGCGGACGAGCTCGGTGTGCCCAATCCCGCGACGATCCCGGACCCGGTCCGCCAGGTCGTCAGGGCGGCCCTGCGCAATCGCTGGACCGTCCTGCTGCAGGGGCCGCCCGGCTGCGGAAAGACCGAGCTCGTACGGCAGACGGTCCGCGAGGGGCTCGGCAGGGAGCCGCTGTACTTCTCGCTGCCGGTGACCAACGTCGAGGACCTGTGCGCCCCGATCCCGTCGGCGGACGGCACCCTGGACAACCTGCTCGCGGCGAACTTCACGGGTCCCGAGCCGAAGGCGATCATCTGGGACGAGTACAACCGGCCCAAGGACAAGGCCGCGTTCGCCAAGCTGATGGAGATCACCCAGGAGTGGTCGCTGGCGGGGCGCCGGATCGAGAACCTGCGCGCGCAGATCGCCGTCCAGAATCCGCCGTACCACCTGGGCCGCAAGCTCCTGGTCGCCCGGAACAACATCGCGCAGGCCAGCCGGTTCACGGCCTCGCTGACGGTCGAGCCGCAGGACATCCCGGCGAACGAGTGGCTGCTCGCGCGGTACGGATCGGACGCCGAGACCGTCCTGGAGTGGTGGAAGAACGACATCGACGACGAGGGTCGTGCCTGGATCACCAAGCGCACGCTGGAGCGGCTCATCAAGCTGCACCGGCACGGGCTCGAACTGGAGATGGCGACGGTCTACCTCGGCGACGGCGAGTACGCTCCCGTCTCACTGACGGCGCTCGTCGACCGGCTGCGCGGACGCCCGGTGACGGGTCTGCGCGAGCTCGCCCGCGAGGCCGACGCCTGGGAGGCCCGGCTGCGGAACGCGGCCCATCACTCCGACGAGGGCACCGACGACAGTGACGTCGTCCACCAGATCCTCGCCAACGCGGAGCTGTCCCAGCTGAAGAAGCACCGGGCAGTGGTGGCACGGCTGGTCCCCCTGCTGCCGCCGAAGCTGCGGGCGACGTATCTGGTGGGGGCGTCGGCACAGCAACAGCGTTTCTGGACGGAGATGTTCACGGCCATGCGACGCTGACACCCGGGCGTCCCGGCCACGCCAGGTGCTTGCCGCGCGGCGCCCCACCCCGCGCCCCCGCGGCGGTCCCGCCCCGCTGACACCCCGGCGCCTCCGCGACACCCGATGCCTGCCGCGCGACGCCCCACCCGCCGCCCGGACCTCGCCGAGGCGTCCCATGCCCGCGGCGTGTCCCAGTGCCCGCCACCGGGTCTGGGCCTCCCCGCGCGTTCCGGTGGCCGCCGCATGGCCCGGTGCCCGCCGCGCGGCCCGGTGCCCGACCACGGGGTCTTGACCCGACCACGTGTTCCGGTGGCCGGCGCCTAGTCCGGTGGCCGACACCGGGCAAACGTCAGCGGTGCCCCCAGCCTCCGGGTTCTGGCCGTACGGTGCCGGCCTCCCGGTGCCGGCCTCCGGCTTCCCGCCGCCGGCAGGCACTGGTCCCGCTCGTCCGCACCGCCGGGCGCCGGCAGTACTCCTCGCCCCGCCAGGCCTTGGCCCCGCTCCTCCGCCCCGCCGGGTCTAACTTCCCGCCGCCGTCTCGGGAGGCGCCGTGCGGTGGACGCTGCGTACCGCGGCGACGTCCGCCGGCACCGCCGGGGCGGGGACGTGCGCGCTCAGCGCCGCCAGCCGCCGCTTCACGCTGGTGGCGATGCCGCCGCCCAGCACGAAGCGGGTCGCGGTGGTGGCGCGCGGCGCGGTGTCGAGGAGGCGGTGGGCCTCACGGCTGCGCATCCCGGTGTGGGTGAGGACGAGGTGCGCGAGACGGTGTTCGGCGCCCGCCAGCACGTCCGCGACGGCACCGGCCGCGGCGAGGTCGACATGGTTGTCGGCCGCGCCGAGCACCGCGGCCGCGCGAACCCGGCCCAGATCGAGCAGGGTCACCCCGGCCGTGGTCGCCGCCACCACCAGCCGGGCGGCGGCCCCGGCCCCGATGCCGTTGCTCGCGACGGACAGGCGCGTGAGCCGTCCGTACGGCGCCCGCTCCAGCGCCGCGGCCAGCCGCAGCGCACCCGAGTCCCCCAACCGCGCGGCCGATACGTAGAGTTCGTCGACCGCACCGGCGACGATCAGTTCGGCCAGCGGTTCGGCGCCCGCCGCACCCAGCGGATTGCCGCCCACGAACAGCCGCTCGACGCGGCGGCCGTTGTCCGCCGCGGTGAGGAGCGCGTCGGCGACAACGACCGCGCCCACCGCGTCGAGCCCGGTCTGCACGAGGTCCAGGGTGCGCAGCGACCGCGCGGCCTCGACGAGTTCGGCGGCCGCGCGCCCTCCCCCGCTGCCGAGCGGATTGCGCTTGAGCCATACGCCGGTGACGACCCGTGGAGAGGCGCGCAGTTGATCGGCGATCCGGCAGGCCCCGCCGGCGGTGATCCCGTTGCAGCCGAGATACAGCGTCTCGACGTCCGCGCCGCCGCCCGCCGCCGCGACGGCACCCTCGTCGCCGAGCCCGTCGGTGCCGAGCAGCAGATGCCGTACGGGGGAGGCGCCCTCGGAGAGCGCCTTCGCGATCAACGCCGCGCCTCGCGCGCCGATCCCCTGTTTGCACAGGTCGAGGCGCCCGTCGGGCAGCGCCGTACCCGCCGTGAAGTCCAGCCGTTCCCCCGCCGGACGGCCCCCGCGCAACCAGGAGAGCAGCGGCTCGAGTTCGGCCGTGGGACGCGGCACGACGGACGGCACGCCCGCGAACTCCGGCACGCTCCCCGGCTCCGGACGCCGCTTCGGGTGCGCCGTCGCGTGGGGCTCCGCTGCCGCCCTTTCCGCCCCGGTACCGCTCACCACTCCGCCTCCTGGTAGTCCTTGAGGAACACCCCGGACACCGGCGCGCCCGCCTCGCCCCGCACGATGGGGTCGTACACCCGGGCCGCCCCGTCCACCACGTCCAGCGGGGTGCGGAACCCCGCGCCCGCCATCCGTTCCTTCTTCGGAGCGGGGTTCTCGTCGGTGATCCAGCCGGTGTCGACCGCGCACATGTGCACGCCCCTGTCCGCCAGTTCGGCCGCACTGGTCCGGGTGAGCATGTTCAGGGCGGCCTTGGCCATGTTGGTGTGCGGGTGGCCCGCCATCTTGTTGCGTACCGCGAAGCGACCCTCCACGGCCGTCACGTTCACGACGTAACGACGAGGATGGGGTGAGGCCAGCAGCAGGGGCAGCAGGCGGTCGCAGAGCAGCGCCGGGGCCAGCGCGTTGACCAACTGGGTCTCCAGCACCTCGGCCGGGTCGAGGCCGCCCAGCCGCGCCGACCAGGAGTTCTCCGGAGACGGGTCGGGCAGCAGTCCGGCCTCGTCGGCCTCCCGCAGCGCGGCGGGCAGTGCCGCACGGCCGCTGCCCAACGCCCGCATCGGGGTGAAACCCGGTGCCTGCCGGGCGCCTTCGGGCAGTCCGGCGCGCTCCCCCGCGGCCAGCAGGGCGTACGACTCGACGGGCCGTCGCACGGTCTGCGCGGCGTTGTTCACCAGGATGTCGAGCGGCTCGCCCTCCTGTCGCAACTGCTCGCACAGTCCCAGCACTTGACGCGGATCACGCAGGTCCACCGCCAGCACCGTCAGCCGGTCCAGCCATGTCCCGCTGCCCGGCTCTGCGCGGAAGCGGCGCACGGTGTCGTGCGGGAAGCGGCTGGTGACCAGGAGTTCGGCGCCGTCGCGCAGCATCATCAGGGCCAGCTGGAAACCGATCTTGACCCGGCCTCCGGTGAGCAGCACGTGCCGCCCGCCCAGGTCCGTGGCGAGCGCGCGCCGGGCGGTGTTGTCGGCGGCGCAGTCCGGACAGAGCCGGTGGTAGAAGACGTCGACCTGCCGGTAGGGCGTCTTGCAGACGTAGCAGGTACGGGACTTCACGAAGACGCCACCCGTCGTGGCGCCGTCTCCGGGGTGCGCGAGCGGCGCGTCCTCCCGCCGGTCGAGCGCGCCCGTCGCGGTCGCGGCCATCACCGCCGCGTCGGCGGTGGACACCTCGGCGCCGCGCGCCTTGCGTCTGCGCAGCCGCCCGTCGCGCGCGAAGGACGCGGCGACCTGTTCCGCCCGCAGCCGTACCGGGTCGTCGACGGGCAGGTCCCGCAGCCTGCCGACCGTACGGTGGAATGCCGCCAGCTCGTCCGGTGTGACGCCGCCCTCGCCCATGTGTTCCCGCCCCGCGTGCACGCTGTCGTGGCCCCGGCCGGATTCGAACCGGCGTATCCGCCTTGATAGGGCGGCGAGTCTGCCTCTGCTCTACAGGGCCCCGTTCCCCCGGCCGGACGGTCCGGACGCAGCCCGGGCGGCCGGATTCGAACCGGCGTATCCGTTTTGCCAAAACGGCGAGTCTGCCTCTGCTCGACACCCGGGCGCGCCAGCGGATCCTAACCGCACTCCGGCCGCGCCGGCACATCGTTTGTCGGGCCGCCGCGCCAAATCGAAGCGCGCCGATCGGGGGCACCGGCCACGGGGAGGCCGTGGGTGCCGGTGCCGGTTCGCCGGATCGCGGGTGGGGAGAGTGGTGTCGGTGTGATGCGGAGCCGTCCGTGTGGGAGGGCGCCCGGTCAGTGGCGGTCCGCGCGCCGGAGGCTGAGCCGCTCCTTCTCGGAGAGACCACCCCAGACGCCGAACCGCTCGTCGTTGTTCAGCGCGTATTCGAGGCAGGCCGGGCGCATCGCGCACATGCCGCAGATGCGCTTCGCCTCACGCACCGAGCTGCCCGGCTCGGGAAAGAAGAACTCTGCCCCGGTCTGCGCGCACAGCGCCTGCTCCTGCCAGTCGGAGTCGGCCGGGATGATGGTGTCGGTGTGCATGCCGTAGAGCGTGCCCCGCGTCGAAAAACGTTCGATCAACGCCGGATCAACGCCACGTTCCGATCGCTCCGGCGGCCCTGATGATGCTCCCGCCGACCGCACGGGAGCACGGCGGCGCGCGGGCGCCGCGCAAACAAAACAAACATTCCCGGTCACCCCTGGTGACCGGTGCGGTCGTTCGTGGCACGGCCCGCGCCGGGACCCGCGTCCCCACAGCGATTGTCAGTGGGCGGTGCAAGACTCGGCGGAGCAGACAACGGGACCCCTCAAAGGAGGGCATTCATGCTCACCACCCGCTTTGTTTCCGGCGCTCCGAACTGGCTCGATATCGGCACACCCGACATCGAGGGCGCCACCTCCTTCTACGGAGGCCTCTTCGACTGGCAGTTCCAGTCGGCGGGGCCCGACGCCGGCGGCTACGGCTTCTTCCAGCTCGCGGGGAAGACCGTCGCGGGCGGCATGCAGAGCACCGCCGAACAGGGCCCGCCCTCCTGGACGGTGTACTTCCAGACCCCCGACGCGGAGGCCACCACCAAGGCCGCCGAGCAGGCCGGGGGCACCGCGGTCTTCCCGCCCATGGATGTCATGGGCGAGGGCCACATGGCGATTCTCACCGACCGGGCGGGCGTGCCCTTCGGCCTCTGGCAGCCGGCCAGGACCAAGGGCGTCGACGTGGCGGGCGACCCCGGTTCGCTGTGCTGGGTCGAGCTCTACACCCCGGACATCGCCTCGGCCGCCGCGTTCTACAACTCCGTGTTCGGCTGGGAGACCTCGGCCGCGCCGTTCCCCGGCGGCACGTACACCTGTGTCAACCCGGCCGGGGCCGAGGAGACGGACATGTTCGGCGGCGTCGTCCCGCTGGCCGACGACCCGACCGAGGCCGCGTCCGGTGCGTACTGGCTGCCGTACTTCGCGGTGACCGACACGGACGCGACGGTCGCCAGGGCACAGGAGCTGGGCGGCACGGTCCGTATGCCCGCCACGGATCTGGAGGGCGTCGGCCGTATGGCCAAGCTCGCCGACCCGTACGGTGCGCGCTTCGCGGTGATCAAGAGCGCCCCGCGGCCGAGCTGATCCCGGCCGCGGCGATGCCGGGCACACCCGGGCCGGCCGACCCCGCCCAGGGGCCGGCCGACCCGTCGGGGCCCCCTGCGCACCCGTCCGCGGCGGCCGTGCCGGCGCGGTCGTCCAGTCCCCGGCCGGGCGGACCGGCGGCGGTCCTCCTGACCCTGGCCGGCCGGTCCGGCGGTGGCCGGCCCGTCGCTCCGGTCACCGCCGGACCGGCCGGCGGTCGCTCCCGTCGTCGCGCGGCCCCGCCGCATGGTGCCGACTCCGACTCCGGCGGCGCGCCGCGCCGCCCCGTCCGGCTACGCGGAAGCCCGCCGTACCAACGTCGTCGGCAGGACCACATCGGAGGGGCCGCGCACCGCGCGCTCCTTCGCCGTCCGCCGGTCGAGATCGCGCAGGAGCAGACGGGCCATCAACCGCCCCATCTCCTCTATGTCCTGACGGACCGTGGTGAGCGGCGGATCCGTCTGTTCCGCCACCGGCAGCATGTCGTCGAACCCGATCACCGCGACGTCGTCCGGCACCCGCCGCCCCCGCTCGCGCAGCACCCGCAGGGCTCCCGCGGCGGACAGGTCGTTCGCGGCGAACACCGCGTCGACGTCGGGGCAGCGGTCCAGCAGTTCGCGCATCGCGCGCTCGCCGCCCGCCGGGGTGAAGTCACCCTCGACCACGAGCCGCGGATCGGCGTCGGCCATGACGTCCCGGAACCCGTCGAGCCGGTCGACCGCGGAGGTCTGGTCGAGGGCGCCGGTGATGTGCGCGACGCGCGTGCGCCCCAGCGCGACCAGGTGGCGTACGGCCGCGCGGGCACCGCCCCGGTTGTCACTGTCGACGTACACCGGGGCCGCGGTGTCGCGGGTGCCGTCGCCCCAGCCGGGCCGTCCGCCGAACACGGTCGGCACGCCCGCGCCGTGGATCAGTTCGGGCAGCGGGTCGTCGAGGTGCAGCGAGAAGACGAGCGCGCCGTCGACGTGTCCGCCCGCGAGGTAGCGGCCCACGCGCGCGTGGTCGTCGCGGCCCTCCGTCAGCAGCAGGACGAGCTGAGAGTCGTGCGCCGTCAACTCCTTGCTGATACCTCGCAGTTGGAGACCGAAGAAGGGGTCGGCGAAGACCCTCGTCTCCGGTTCGGCTATGACGACGGCGACCGCGTCGTGGCGCCGGGTGACCAGGCTGCGGGCGGCCTGGTTGGGAACGTAACCGAGTTCCTCGACGGCCTGCCGGACCCGTTCGACGAGTGGTTCGCGCACTCCGTCGCCGCCGTTGACCACGCGCGACGCGGTGGCCCGGGAGACCCCCGCCCTCGCGGCCACGGCCTCCAGTGTGGGGCGCGACACTGTCTCGGTCACCTCAGGGCTCCTCCTCGGCGGTTGCCGATCAGGATAGCCCCGGGAACCGCCCGATGAGAGCGCTCCCGGCGCCCGGGGCGGCACCCCCGCCCGGCGGGAACGACCGGCCGCCCGTCACCCGCACCGTCGAACCGCCGGTCTACGCCTCGCCTTCGGCGCGCTTGGCCCGGCTCGGCTGCACCCGCTTCGGCTCGCCCGGCATCTTCGGGTACTCGGGCGGATAGGGCAGATCCCCGAGACCGTGGTCGTGCTCGTCGCGGGCCGCCAGTTCCAGCAGCGCTTCCAGGGAGAAGGCGTGGTCGTCCATGTCCGCGTGCACATCGCCGAGTTCGGCGAAGCGCTTCGGCATGGTCGCCAGGTCGAAGTCCCGGGGGCGGGCCTCGGGCACCTCCTCCCAGCGCAGCGGCGCGGAGACGGGGGCGTGCGGACGGGGACGTACGGAATAGGCGGACGCGATGGTGCGGTCCCGGGCCGTCTGGTTGTAGTCGACGAAGATCTTTTCGCCGCGCTCCTCCTTCCACCAGGCCGTGGTCACCCGCTCGGGCATCCGGCGCTCCAGTTCACGCCCGGCGGCGATGGCGGCGCGGCGCACCTGGGTGAAGGTCCAGCGCGGCGCGATCGGCACGAAGACGTGCAGGCCGCGGCCGCCGGAGGTCTTGGGCCAGCCGCGCAGGTCGCCGTACTCGTGGAGAACCTCGCGCAGTTCGTGGGCCGCGCGCACCGCGTCCTCGTAGTCCGTGCCGGGCTGCGGGTCGAGGTCGATACGGAGTTCGTCGGGGCGGTCGACGTCGTCGCGGCGCACCGGCCACGGGTGGAAGGTGAGCGTGCCGAACTGCGCGGCCCAGAGCACGGCCGCCACCTCGGTGGGGCACATCTCGTCGGCACTGCGTCCGCTGGGGAAGGTGATGTGGGCGGTCGGGATCCAGTCGGGCATGTTCTTGGGCGCCCGTTTCTGGAAGAAGTTCTCCCCCTCGACTCCGTCCGGGTAGCGCTCCAGAGTGGTGGGGCGGTTGCGCAGGGCGCGCAGGATGCCGTCGCCGACGGCGAGGTAGTACTGGGCGAGATCCAGCTTCGTGAAGCCGCGCTCCGGGAAGAAGATCTTGTCCGGGCTGGACAGACGTACGATCCTGCCGGCTGCCTCGAGTTCCACCGCTTCGCCCATGCGGGCCACGGTAGGCGCAGCCCGCCTGCCCCGCACACCGGGCGAACCGCTCCGTGCCGCCGGAGAATCGGACCATGGATCTACCGGTGATGCCGCCCGTGAAGCCGATGCTCGCCAAGTCCGTGGCGAAGATCCCGCCGGACATGCACTACGAGGCCAAGTGGGACGGGTTTCGCGCGATCGTGTTCCGCGACGGAGCCGAGGTCGAGCTCGGCAGCCGCACCGGCAAGACGCTGACCAGGTACTTCCCCGAGCTGGTGGAGGCGCTGCGCGAGCGGCTGCCGGAGCGCTGTGTGATGGACGGCGAGATCGTGATCGCCAGGGACGGCCGGCTCGACTTCGACGCGCTCACCGAGCGCATCCACCCGGCGGCCTCGCGGGTACGGACGCTGGCGGAGAGGACCCCCGCCTCCTTCGTGGCCTTCGATCTGCTCGCGCTGGCCGACGAGTCCCTGCTCGACCTGGGGCTCGTCGACCGGCGCGCCCTGCTGACGGCGGCGCTGTCCGGGACGACGGCCCCGGTCCATCTGGCACCGGCGACCACCGACCGGGAGGTGGCGGAGCGGTGGTTCGAGCAGTACGAGGGCGCCGGGCTCGACGGAGTGATCGCCAAGCCGCTCGACCTGCTGTACCGGCAGGACGAACGGGCCATGTTCAAGATCAAGCACGAGCGCACCGCGGACGTCGTCGTGGCGGGGTACCGCTTCCACAAGAGCGGTCCGATCGTCGGATCCCTGCTGCTCGGGCTGTACGACGACACGGGCACCCTCCAGCACGTCGGAGTGAGCGCCGCCTTCCCCATGAAGCGGCGGGCCGAGCTGGTGACCGAGCTGGAACCGCTGCGCATGGAGGACGCCGAGCGGCATCCCTGGGCCGCGTGGTCGCAGGAGTCGGCGCACGAGTCCGCCCGGTTGCCGGGCGCGCCCAGCAGATGGTCGGCGAAGAAGGATCTCTCCTGGGTGCCGCTGCGGCCGGAGCGGGTGGCGGAGGTGGCGTACGACCACATGGAGAACGGCGTACGGTTCCGCCACACCGCCCGCTTCCGCCGCTGGCGCCCGGACCGGACCGCCGAGAGCTGCACGTACGGCCAACTGGACGAGCCCGTGGGGTACGACCTCGCGGAGATCCTCGGGCCGCCGGGCTGACGACCGCGCACCGGGTTTCCCGCCGGGTCCGTCCGGCTCGGTCCCGCCCGGCCGTCGTCTTGTGCGGCCCGGCCCTCGTCCGGTCCCGCCCGCCGGTCGCGGGCGCCGGTCGCGTCCGCGGGTCTCGTTCGCCGGTCGCGTCCGCGGGTCCCGTTCGCCGATCCCCCGGGCGGGCCCTCGCCCTCGGGTCCGCGGCGGATCGATCCGTGCGCCGATCGGCCCGCTCACCACGCACGTCCGCAAAACGAACGGGTATGAGCACCGATGAACCTACGAACATACAATTGGTGGCACGGGACGGGGTGACACGGTGGGCATACGACGGAAGGTGTCGACGCGGCGCGGCGCGATGGCAGCGGCGCTGCTGACGGTCGCGGCGATGGGCTCCCTGGCGACGGGCTGCGGGTCGGGCGGCGACGCGTCCGCCGACGGAGGCGCCCGGACTCCCGGCCAGAGCCGGACGCCCGCGCCGGGTCCTGGTCACGCCAGTGCCGACAGCGTCGGCTCCCTCCTCGCCGTGAAGATCGACAACGTGGGGCCGGCCCGCCCCCAGACGGGCCTCGACGCGGCTGACATCGTGTACGCGGAGCAGGTCGAGGGCGGCCTGAGCCGGCTGATGGCGATCTACGCGACCCGGTTCCCCAAGGCGATCGGACCGGTGCGCAGCGCACGCGAGTCCGACCTGGAGCTGTTGCGCCAGTTCGACGAGCCGACGCTGGCCTTCTCGGGCGCGCAGCACAAACTGCTGTCGGTCATCGACAAGGCACCGCTGCGGCCGGCACCGCCCGAGCAGAACGCGGCCGCCTACTACCGCGGCACCGCCAAGCCCGCCCCGCACAATCTCTATCTGCGGCCCGCCCGGCTGTTGCGGTCGGCCCCGGGCGCCGCCGCCCTCACCACCGGGTTCCGCTTCGGCGCGGCCCCCGCGGGAGGCAGCCCGCTGACGTCCCGGACGGTGCGTTTCCCGGCCGCCCGCTTCACCTTCTCCTGGTCGGCGAGCGCACACCGCTGGCTGGTGTCGATGGACGGGACGCCGACGGTCACGACGGACGGCAAGAGGGTGGCTCCCGCGACCGTCGTCGTGCAGTACGTGAAGCTGGTCAAGTCGAAGTACCACGACGTCCTCGGCAACAACACGCCCTTCACACAGACGGTCGGCTCGGGCACCGCGAAGGTGCTGCGCGACGGCAGGGTCTTCGACGCCGAGTGGAAGCGGCCGGCCGCGACGGACGGCACGGAGTTCACGACGAACGACGGCGCCCCGATGAACTTCGCGAGCGGCCAGGTGTGGGTGGTCTTCGCCCAGGCGTGAGCGCGGCGCCCCCGCGACCGGGCCGCGTCCTCGCCCACCCCCACCCCCACCGCGGAGCGCTCGTCGGTCCCGGCGCGGGCGCGCCCGCGCCGGGACCGGAGGGCCGCCTGTAGCCGCCACGGAAGGGTCGCCCGTCGGGTCCCGGCGCAAGGACCCGCCGTTCCCACCGCCAGGGCGCCTCGACCGGCCAGACCACGCGAGGTCATGCCGGGTCATGCCCGGTCGTTCGCCCGGCCTTTGCCCGGTCGTTCGCCCGGACGGGGCCGTCCCTTCCCGCCGGGCGGCGTCCGGCGCGGCCTATCGCGGGGCCGGCAGGGATTCCGCCGGGTTGCGCAGCCCCTCCGCGGCGTCCGACACCCGCCGGATGAGGTCGAGGAACACGGTCTGCTCCTCGGCGGAGAGCGGAGCCAGGAAGATCTGGTTCATCCGTGCCGTACGCACGGTCAGCTTGCGGTGGGTGCGTGTCCCGTCCTCCGTGAGGCGCAGCAGGGAGCGTCGGCCGTCCTGCGGGTCGCGCACCTTGTCGAGCAGGCCCCGGCGGCCGAGCCGGCTGATGACCTCGGCGATGGTGGAGCGGTCCAGGCCCACCCGCTCCCCCACCGTGCGCTGGTCCAGCCCCGGCTCCGCGACGAGCGCGTTCAGGACCGCGAACTGCGGCGAGGTGATCTCCTCGGAGACCATCGTGTTCCACAGCAGGTAGTGCGCCTGCTGCAACCGCCGGGCCAGGTGCCCGGGGTGGGTGGAGAGGTCCACCGCGGCCATATGCGCTCCAGAGGTCGGCGGCACGGTCGTATGCCCAGCATTTTTTGGTATGTGTACTGAACGATATCGCCCGCATCCCGGCCTGTCTCCCGCCCGGATCGAACCCCAATCGACTGCTTGCGAGGACTCTTGACGACAGGACGGCCGGATGGCAGCGTGAACGAAGTCTTGAGAAAATACTCAGTGCCCTGACTATTTGCGTCCTGTTCGATGACGGCACGGGACGCTCGGGAGAGAGGGGGCTCCACGGATGGACAAGGTGGTCGCCACGGCCGCTCAGGCGGTGGCCGACGTGCCGGACGGCGCGACGCTCGCGGTGGGCGGGTTCGGGCTGAGCGGCGTACCGAACGTGCTGATCCAGGCCCTGTACGAGCGCGGGTCCTCCGGTCTGGGGGTGGTCTCCAACAACTGCGGGGCGATGGAGTCGGGCCTCGCGGTGCTCCTGGCGGCCGGGCGGATCGCGCGGGTGACGGGTTCCTACATCGGGGCGAACAAGGAGTTCGCCCGGCAGTACCTGGCCGGGGAGCTGGAGGTGGAGCTGATCCCGCAGGGGACGCTCGCGGAGCGGCTGCGCGCGGGCGGCGCGGGGATCCCGGCGTTCTTCACTCCGGCGGGGGTGGGTACACAGGTCGCCGACGGCGGACTGCCGTGGCGCTACGACGGCCGGGGCGGGGTGGCGGTGGCCTCCCCGCCGAAGGAGGTCCGTGTCTTCGACGGGGCCGAGTACGTGCTGGAGCGCGGGATCCGCACGGATTTCGCCCTGGTGCGGGCCGCGAAGGGCGACCGGCACGGGAACCTGGTGTTCAACAAGTCCGCCCGCAACTTCAACCCGCTGGCCGCGACGGCCGGGCGGGTGACGGTCGCCGAGGTCGAGGAACTGGTCGAGCCGGGGGAGATCGATCCGGACGCCGTGCATCTGCCCGGCGTCTTCGTGCAGCGCGTCGTCGCCCTCACTCCGCGGCAGGCCGGCGCGAAGATGATCGAGAACCGGACGGTCTCCCCGCCCGCGGCCGGTGGATCGGGGGGTGCGTGATGGCGTGGAGCCGACAGGAGATGGCGGCCCGTGCGGCGCTCGAACTGCGCGACGGGCAGTACGTGAACCTGGGGATCGGACTGCCGACGCTGATCCCCAACCATCTTCCCGCGGGGGTGGAGGTGATCCTGGAGTCGGAGAACGGGATCCTGGGCACCGGCCCCTACCCGACCGAGGACCAGGTCGATCCGGATCTGATCAACGCGGGGAAGGAGACCGTGACGGTCCTGCCCGGCGCCTCCTACTTCGATTCGGCGCTGTCGTTCTCGATGATCCGCGGCGGGCACATCGATGTAGCCGTGCTGGGCGCCATGCAGGTCTCGGCAGGGGGTGACCTGGCGAACTGGGCCGTCCCGGGAAAGATGATCACGGGCATCGGCGGCGCGATGGACCTGGTGCACGGGGCCCGGACGGTGATCGTGGTGATGACCCACACCGCGAAGGACGGCTCGCCGAAGATCCTTCAGGAGTGCGCGCTGCCCCTCACCGGCAAGGCCTGTGTCGACCGGGTCATCACCGACCTCGCCGTCCTCGACATCACCGGTGACGGTCTCGCACTGGTGGAGACGGCGCCCGGCGTCACCGCCCGGGAGGTCGCCGCCAGAACCGGCGCCGGACTGCTCATCCCGCGGGAGTTGTCTTGAGGTACGGCCGCGTCGTCCACGCCGACCGCACCCCGCCCGATGCCTCCGGCCCGTCCACCACCCGCCTCACCGGACACGCCGGGCCCCGTCGACCCGTCCGCAAGGACTCCGGCACCGGCGTCGCCGCCCTGTGTGCCGGAGTCCGCCAGGACGTCGCCGCCGGCCTCGCACGAGAGGAAGCCCCCGCATGGCTCTCACCCAGTCGGACATCGACGCCGAGATCAAGGACCGGCAGGACGCGTACGACAAGGCCGTCGCCGCCGGCGCTCCGGTCCGCCACCATCCGGCCCGCGACTACGCCCCGTACCGTGGCTCCCTGCTCCGCCACCCCCGGCAGCCGCTCGTCGCGGTCGAGGGAGGCGACCCGGAGACGGTCGAGCTGTCGGGTCCGGTCTTCGGCGTCACCGACATCACCGAGATCGACAACGACCTGACCCGGCAGCACCGGGGCGAGCCGGTCGGCGAGCGCGTGACCGTCTCCGGCCGGCTGCTGGACCGCGACGGGCGGCCCGTGCGCGGCCAGCTCGTCGAGATCTGGCAGGCCAACGCCGCCGGCCGCTACGCGCACCTGCGCGAACAGCACCCGGCGCCGCTCGACCCCCACTTCACCGGCGTGGGAAGGACCCTGACGGATGATCAGGGGCGGTACCGGTTCACGACGGTCAGACCGGGACCGTACCCGTGGGGCAACCACACCAACGCGTGGCGGCCCGCGCACATCCACTTCTCCGTCTTCGGCACCGCGTTCACCCAGCGCCTGGTGACGCAGATGTACTTCCCCGGCGACCCGCTCTTCCCGTACGACCCGATCCTGCGGTCCGTGACGGACGGGTCGGCCCGCAACCGGCTGGTCGCCGCCTACGACCACGCTCTCTCCCAGCCCGGGTTCTCGCTCGGCTACGCATGGGACATCGTCCTCGACGGTCCCTCCGCCACCTGGATCGAGGAAGGCCGTTGAGCATGACCGAGCGGTTGCTCCCCACCCCGTCCCACACCATCGGCCCCTTCTACGGCCACGCCCTGCCCTTCCCCGGCGGCGAGCAGGTGGCGCCCCCGGGGCACCCCGACACGATCACCGTGCACGGGTACGTCTTCGACGGCGCGGGCAGACCGGTACCCGACGCCCTCCTGGACTTCTGGCAGGCGGCGCCCGACGGCTCGCTGACCGGCGCCCCCGGCTCGATGCGCCGCGACCCCTCGACGGGCGGATTCCTCGGCCGCAACGGCGTCGACTTCACGGGCTTCGGGCGGGCCGGTACGGACGCGGACGGGCACTGGACCCTGCGTACGCTGCCGCCGGGCAACGCCGGGCTGCCGTACCTCAGCGTGTGCGTGTTCGCGCGCGGTCTGACGCACCACCTCTTCACCCGCGCGTATCTCGCCGACGGCGCGGACGCGCTGCTCGACTCGCTCCCGGCGGACCGGCGCGCCACGCTGATCGCGGCCGGCGCGCCGGACCGCACGTACCGTTTCGACATCCGTCTTCAGGGCGAAGGCGAAACGGTCTTCCTGGAGTTCCAGTGACACCTGCCGACCCCGCCGATCCCGCAGGCTCCGTCGATCCCGTCGATCCCGGCGACCCCGGTGCTCCCGGTGCTCCCGGTGCTCCTGATGCTCCCGATGCTCCCGATGCTCCCGGCGACCGGCACGATCGTGGCGTGTCCGGCGCGTCCGGCGACCGGGGTGACCCCGACGGCATCGACGCCGGTCTGCTCGCCCCCGGATGGGCCGGCTCCCCCGCGTCGGCCTCGACCTCGGACCGGGCGTTCCTACAGGCGCTGATCGACGCGGAGACGGCGCTGACGCGGGCCTGGGCCGGACTCTCCCTGGCGCCGGCCGCCGCCGCGTCGGCCCTGTCCGCGGTCACCGCCACGGACCTCGACACCACGTCGATCGCACTGCGCGCCCGGCACGGCGGCAACCCGGTGATCCCACTGGTCGCCGATCTGACAGCGGCCGTGGGCGGCGAGTACGGCCCCTACGTCCACCGCGGCGCGACCAGCCAGGACATCATGGACACCGCGATGATGCTGGTGGCCCGGCGCACGCTGCGGCCGGTCCTCGAAGACCTCGAACGCACGGCACGGGCGCTACGGGTTCTCGCCGCCACCCACCGGGACACGGTGCTGCCGGGGCGGACGCTGACGCAGCACGCGGTCCCGACGACCTTCGGACTGAAGGTGGCGGGGTGGCGCGCGCTGGTCCTGGACGCCCGGGACCGGCTGGCCGCCCTGCGTCTCCCTGCCCAACTGGGCGGCGCGGCAGGCACTTTGGCCGCGTTCGCCTCGTTCGGTGCCGACGACCCGCAGGCCCTCGTCTCCTCGTACGCCCGGGAACTCGGGCTCGTGGAACCGGTGTTGCCGTGGCACACCCTTCGCACCCCGATCGGTGACCTCGCCGGCGCGCTGGCCCTGACGGCCGGAGCCCTCGGCAAGACCGCGGCCGACGTGCTCACCCTCTCCCGTACCGAGATCGCCGAGGTCGCCGAGGGAAGCGGCGGCGGGTCGTCCGCCATGCCGCACAAGGCCAACCCGGTGGCGGCCACACTGATCGCGGCCGCCGCCCGGCGCGCACCGGGGCTCGCCGCCACCCTGTACGCGTCGATGGCCGCCGAGGACGAACGGCCGGCCGGTGCCTGGCACGCCGAGTGGGAGCCGTTGCGTGAGCTGCTGCGGCTGGTCGGCGGTGCCGCCCGCAACGCGGCCGAACTGACAGAGGGACTAAGGGTGAACGCGGACGCCATGCGTGAACACCTGGGCCTCAACCATGGGTTGATCGTCTCCGAGCGGCTGGCCGTCGAGCTCGCCCCCGTGCTCGGACGGGCCCGCGCCAGGGATCTGCTGGCCCGGGCCGCCGAACGGGCCGTCACCGAGGGCCGACCCCTCGTGGACGTACTGGACGAGGAGCCGGCGCTCAAGGACGTCGACCTGGCAGACCTCACCGACCCGGCCCGCTGCACGGGCTCCGCCGGAGCCCTCACCGACCGTGCCCTGGAGCGACGTTGAAGACCCATCCCGAAGGCAGGCTGCCGTACTACCGCGCCGAAGGGGCCGCCACCGCTCCCCCACTCCTTCTCGGCTCCTCTCTCGGCACGTCGACCGCTCTGTGGGACGAGGTCGCGCCCGAGCTGGCCGTCACCCACCGGGTGGTGCGCTGGGACCTGCCGGGGCACGGAAGGTCCCCCGCGGACCTGATCGGGCCCGGCGCGACCGTCGCCGACCTCGCCGCACTGGTCCTCACCCTCGCGGACGCGCTCGGCGTCGACCGGTTCGCCTACGCGGGCGTCTCACTCGGCGGCGCGGTCGGTCTGCACCTCGCCGTGCACCACCCCGACCGGGTGGCCGCTCTCGCCGTCATCTGCTCCTCGGCCCACTTCAACGGCTCCAAGCCCTGGGAGGAGCGCGCTCGCACCGTGCGCGAAGAGGGACTGACCGCACTCGCTGAGAACGCGAACTCCCGCTGGTTCACGCCCGGTTTCAGTGTTCCGCGGCTCATCGAGGACCACCGGACCGCGGACCCGGACGCGTACGCCGCCTGCTGTGACGCGCTCGCCGCCTTCGACCTGCGCGACCGGCTGACGTCGATCACCGCGCCGACCCTCCTGGTCGCCGGCCGTGAGGACCCCGCGACACCGCCCGCGCATCTGCGGGAGATCGCGGACGCGGTGCCCGGCGCCTCGCTCACCGAGATCGCGGGTGCCTCACACCTGGCGCCCGCGGAGCGTCCCGAGGCCGTACTCACCGCACTGCGGGGGCACTTCGAGGGATACCCGGCACGCGGCACGGCGGTACGCCGCGAGGTTCTCGGCGACGCGCACGTGGACCGCGCACAGGCCCGGCAGACCCCGTTCACCGCCCGCTTCCAGGACTTCATCTCGCGCTATGCGTGGGGAGAGATCTGGACGGACCCGACGCTGTCCCGCCGCGAACGCAGCCTGGTCACACTGACGGCGCTGGTGGCACACGGCCACCTCGACGAGCTGGCGATGCACGTCCGGGCGGCGCGCCGCAACGGCCTGACCCCCGAACAGATCGGGGCGGTGCTGCTCCAGACAGCCGTGTACTGCGGTGTCCCGGCGGCCAATTCGGCGTTCGCCGTGGCCCAGCGGGTCCTCGACGAACTCGATGGGCCCGGTGCGCCCGACAGCGATGAAGGCGGTGAACCCGGTGAACCCGATGCGGCGACGACCCGGAGGACGCCTGAGTGATCCCCGCTCGGCGGCCGGCTACCGCAGTCCGCGACCCGTCGCCAGGACCTCCTCCGCCTTGGCGACCAGTCCGTCGGCCCCGCACGAACGCGCCAGCGTCAGGCCCTTGTTGAGCTCCGAGGCCGAGCGTGCCGCGATGCCGTACTCGACACGGGCCGCCGCGTGTTCGTACTGGCAGGGCGAGGCCTCCAGATAGGCGACGGCCTGCGCCGCGAGGCGCACCGCGCGCTGGCCCGACTCGAGGGCCGCCGCACAGCGCAGTGCCTCACCGATGGCGGTGTCCGTGCCGAAACGCTCGGCGCGGCTCCGGGCGTCGACGGCCAGAGCGGCGGCGCGCACCGGGTCCTCCGACGCGAGCGCGCGGGCGAGGTCGATCGACCAGGGCGCCATCACCGTGTTGTGGTGGCCCCGTACCGCGGAGGCCTTTTCGGCGGCTTCCAGTTCGTTGACGCCGTCCTTGACCCGGCCGACGGCGATCAGCAGCCGGCCGCGTACGGAGCGGGTGTCGGGCAGCACGATGGTGGTCGGGTACGGCGGTGCGAAGCCGTACTGCTCGGCGATCGCCCAGGCTTCCCCGACGTCACCGCGGGCGAGCAGTGTGTCGACGAGTCCGCAGGTCGCCGACCAGTACAGGGGCAGCCCGCGTCCGACCCGCTCGGCGATGCGCAGGGACTCGCGCAACGTGGTCTCGGCGTCCCTCAGCCGGCCCCGCCTGCGGTGGGCGAGACCGACGAAGGCGTGGGCCAGGGAGAGATGGCCACCGCTCCAGCCGGCGGTCGTGTACGAGCGCAGTGCCTCCGAGAAGAGGCTCTCCGCCCGGTCCAGCCGGTCGGCGTAGGCGTACGAACTGCCCAGCATCATCAGGAGTTCGACGCCCCACTCGCTGTCGGTCCAGCCGAGTCCGGGTGCCAGGCGGCCGTTGACGAGGGACCGGTCGCAGAGTTCAACGACCTCCTCGGCGTTCTCGCCCCGGGTCATCGCGTCGAAGCCGCGCAGTATGAGCAGGGCCCGCTCGGAGTTGTCGCGTCCGGCGCAGGTCGCCGCGAGTTCGGCGAGCCCCCGCGAGCGTCCCGGCACGTGGTCCTCGCCCGCGTGGATGCCCTCCCACATGTAGTGCACGGCCTGCAGCCGCATCCGGGCGGGGCCGGGGTCGAGTCGGGCGGCCTCCGCGTCGACGGTGCGCACGGCCTCGTCCAGTTGGTTGTTGTGGACCAGTGCCTGGGAGAGGCGGAAGACGGCGTCCACCCGCAGATCGCCCGTGAGGCCTGCCCGTTCGAGCGCGGCGCGCAGATGGCCGATCGTGACGGCGGGCGCGGTCAGGAAGGTGGCACAGCCCAGTTCGTAGAGCACGCGCGCGTGGACGTCGGGGAGCGGAGGCTCTCTGAGCGCGCGCTCCAGACAGCGCCGGGCCGCGTCGGGCGCGCCGACGGCGAGGTGTTCGCGGGCCGCCTCGCGCATCTGCTCGACGAGCTCGGGGTCGTCGTCCGGGTGCACTTCGAGGAGGTGGCGGGAGGCGGCCGCGGCGCCGCGGCCCGACTCGGTGACCGCCCAGGCGGCCTGGCCGTGCATCGCGGTGCGCAGCGCGTCGGGGATCGACCGGTAGACGGCGCTGGCGATCAGAGGGTGCACGAACTCCAGCTCACCACCCGCCAGTTGGCGACTCGTCGGTTCGGCGTCGGTGAGGATGCGGGCCGCGCCGAGCAGTTCGGCGCAGCGCTCGGCCTCGTCGAGTGGCATTCCCGCGAGCTGGGCGGCGAGGTCGAGGGAGATGCCCGTGCCGAGTATCGCGGCAGCCCAGGCGAAGCGGGTGGCGTCGATACCGAGCCCTTCGAGGCGGGCGACGAGTCCGCGGCC
Organism: Streptomyces fagopyri; assembly: GCF_009498275.1. NCBI lineage: Bacteria > Bacillati > Actinomycetota > Actinomycetes > Kitasatosporales > Streptomycetaceae > Streptomyces > Streptomyces fagopyri. The sequence continues at coordinate 1,953,515 of NZ_CP045643.1, forward strand.
GCGCGCCGAGCGGTTCAGGGCGCGCAGTTCGGCGGCCGACGCCTCGACCGGTTCCAGATCGGTGTCCTGCACCTTGGCGAGGAGTTCGACGGTCTCGTAGGGGTTGCCGCCGGTGACCGCCCACACCTCGCGGCAGAACGGAGCGTCCGCGTGCTCGCCGAGGGTGGCGCGGGTCAGTCCCGCGGTGGCGTCGGGGGTCAGCGCGCTGAGGGTGACGATCGGGCGGGCCGCGGCGGCGACGGCGTCGAGGTGACGGGCCCGCTCGCCGGTGGCCTCGCCGGGGCGGCGGGCGACCACGACGAGGACGGGCAGGTCGTCGAGGCGCTCGGCGAACGCGGCCAGCCAGCGCAGGGTCTCCTGGTCGGCCCACTGCGCGTCGTCGACCATGAGGACGAGCGGCCACTCGCGCTTGGCCAGCCGTCGCACGGCCGCGACCAGTCCGTCGCACACGCCCTGCGGGTCGGCCTGGCGGTCGCCCGGTTCGGCGATACCGAGAGCGGGGCCGGCGATGTCGTACCAGTCGCCCAGGTATTCGCGGGCCTCCTCCGGCATCAGGGACACGATGGCCGGCTGGAGGAGCTGCCGTATGACGTTGAAGGGGACGGAGGTGACGGTCTCGCCGCCGCGGGCCGACCACACCGTGCAGCCCCTGGTCTCGGCCGCCCTGCGGACCTCGGCGAGCAGCGCGGTCTTGCCGATGCCCGCCTCCCCGCCGAACACCAGCAGACTGCCCGTGGACGAGGCGTCCGCACGCAGCGCCTCGACGGCCCGTGCGACGTCCGCGATCTCCGTCTCGCGCTCCCAGAGGGACGCCGAGGCCGCCGGTTCCGGCCGCGCCTGCGTCATACCGCTACCTCCCCAGGCCGCACGGACGACGTACAGGAATCGAGCCTAGCCGCCTCCGAGCCGATGCGGAGGTGGGTCGGGGCACCTGTTGCCGGGACGGGTGACCGTGCTCACTCGAAGGCGACGCGACACGGTGCGGGGCGGGGGCGGGAAGGCCGTGGGAGGCCGGCAGCCGTCGGCTCTCCCGTTCTCGGGCTCGGTACGGTGTCGAGTGAAACTCCTTACGGACGCGGCGAGTTGGCCGGGCGCGGGTGGCCGGCCCGACGCGCGGGAGGCCGTACGAGGCGATGGCGAGGCAAGGACGACGACGGTGCGCGCCGACGCGTCCCGGGCGCGGGTCGCGGTCTCCGCGGACGGTGCGGCGGATGCCCTCTCATCCGCCTTTCACCCGGGGCTCATACGGTGGGGTCCATGACCCAGGTGACTCCCCCCGGCTGGTATCCCGACCCCGGGCAGACAAGTGACAGTCCCGCCACCGAACGCTGGTGGGACGGCAGTGCATGGACGGAGCAGACCCGCCCGCTCGGGTCCGGTGCCGCGTGGGGTCCCCCGGGACAGCCGCCGGCCGCCGGGCCGTATCCGGTCCTTCCTCCCGGGCCGCGGCGGCGCGGGCTGCGCACCGGCGTGGCCGTCGTCGCCGCGATCGCGGTCCTCGCGGGCATCGGGGGTGGTGTGTACGCCCTCACCAAGAACGACGGGAACGGCGGGAGCGACGCCGGCGCCCAGCGGCCCGGCGGGCAGAACGGCCAGGGCGGATTCGGCGGCGGCCGGAACGGCGGCGCGGGCGGGCCGGAGGGCGGCTCCGGCGGCGGCTCGGGCGGATCAGGCGGCTCCGGCGGCGGCTCCGGGGGACAGACCCCCGAGCCCGGTCCGTCGGGGGTGCCGCAGACCGAGGACGGGTACGCCACGGACGTGTCCAGCGGCATCAGCCTTCCGGTGCCCGCCGACTGGACCGGCCAGAGCGGCATGGCGAGCGCGGTGCTGTCGACCAAGGACACCTACAAGTGCCCCGGCGACACCACGCAGAAGTGTCAGCGCGGCGGCGCGTACTCGGCGCCCGCCCGCTACCAGGGCATCAAGTCCACCACGGCGGAGGCGGCGGCCAAGGAGGACATCTCCAAGAACGCCCAGGAGTCCTACGGCAAGGGCTACGGCAAGATCACCTCGCACACGGAGCTCGCCTCCAGGGCCGTCACCGTGGCCGGTGAGAAGGGGTATCTCGTCCGCTGGAAGGTTGTCACCAGCAAGGGCGACGACGGCTACGTCGAATCGCTCGTCCTCCCCGCCCCCACCGACCCCAAGTCGCTCGTCGTCGTCCGCTTCGGCGTCGACGCCGGCTCCAAGGGTCCCCAGCAGTCCGTCATCGACGACATCACCAAGGGCATCAAGGTGGCGTCCGGAGCGGGCGGCGCCGGACAGAACGCCTGACCGCGGCGCCCGCGCCGCCCGCGGCCGCCCCCGGACACAGATCGGCCGGGTGGGGTGCCCCTCCGCTCAAGAGGAACCCCACCCGGCCGGGGGGTGCGCGCCGCCCCCGTCCCCACGGTGCGGCGCGAGCAGGCCGACGTCCGGTCATCCCGCGGACGGCGACCTGGGTCTCAGGTCAGGCCCAGTGCCGGAATCACCACGGCCTCCACGAACTGTGTGACGTACGCCGCGTCCGCGTACTCGCCCTCGAGGACCGGACGCACCCGCACCACACCGAACAGCTGCGCCGGGATGAACTCCAGCGCCGGGTGGTCGGCGGGTACCTCGCCCCGTGCGACCCCGCGGGCGATGATCTCCTTGACCGCGCCGATCTCGGGCTCGATGAGCGCCTCGCGCAGGGCCTCCTGCAGTTCCTTGTCCTGGAGCACGGCGTGGCCGAGCGCCTGGAGCAACTGGGTGTCGCGGCTCGACCAGTCACCGGCGGCCCGCGCCATCGCGCGCAGATCACCGACGAGCGAGCCGGTGTCGATCCCCGAGAACCGCGGGCACTGGTTGGCGCGCAGCGCGGCGGCCACGAACTGGGGCTTCGTCTTCCACTGCCGGTACAGCGTGGACTTGCTGCACCGTGTGCTCGCGGCCACGCCCTCCATGGTGAACGAGTCGTATCCGCACGTACGGATCTGTTCGAGCACGGCGTCGTAGAACTCCTGCTCACGCTCGGGCGTGATCTTGGAGCGGCGCGAGGCGACGACCGACTCCGGTCCCTCCGCGGCCTGCGACGTCATGGGGGTTCTCCTCGCTCGTGCGGGTGGTCCGTTTCACAGAGTCTAATCGATACGCCAGTGTACCGGAACGCATTGGTATCGGTACACTGACGTATCGGTACACTGTCGTATCGATGAGCCTTGGACAGGATCCACCCCACTGTCGAACAGACGCCGAGTGGCTCCTGTCCTGGGCTCACCGCACACCACCGCACACAAGAACGTCAGCAAAGGGGCCGGGGGATGGATTCCCGAACCGAGCCTGCAGAACCGGAGCCCATCGCGGCCGTACGGCGACCGTCGCGGCGCGACACCGTCGCGCGGCCGCCGCTCGTCCGTGAACTCCTGCTCGTCACAGGGCTCTTCGTCGTCTACAAGGTCGGCCGGCAACTGGCCACCGGACACACGGCGGAGGCCTTCCGCAACGCCGGCCACGTCTGGGACTGGGAACGGACCCTGCACCTGCCGGGCGAGAGCGCCGTACAGGGCGTGCTGCTGCACAGCGACACCCTGGTCCACGTGGCGAACGCCTACTACGCGACCGTCCACTTCCCGGCCACGGCGGCCTTCCTGGTCTGGATGTACCTGCGGCGCCCCGTCCACTACGTGTGGGCGCGCCGGGTCCTGGCCGTGATCACCGCCGCCGCCCTGGTGCTGCACCTCACCTTCCCGCTCGCACCGCCCCGGCTGCTCGCCGTCGCGGGCCTGGTGGACACCGGACAGGTGTACGGGCCCACGGTGTACGGAGCGCACCCGGCCGCCGACGAGATGGCGAACCAGTTCGCCGCGATGCCCTCACTGCACTTCGGCTGGGCGCTGATGGTGGCGATCGGCCTGATCGCCGCGACCCGCTCCCGCTGGCGCTGGCTGTGGCTGCTGCACCCGCTGGTCACCCTGCTGGTGATCGTCGGCACCGCGAACCACTACTGGCTCGACTCCGTCGCCGCCGCCGCGCTGCTCGGTGTCGCCCTGGCCGTGATCCACCTTCCGCACCGGACCGAGACGACGGCCGGGCGCGCGCAGGAGCGCGCCGTCTCGGCAGACATCAAGGAATCCGTACCGGACCTCGTGGGGGCAGGACGATGAACGCCACTCTCGCCGCCGTCGTGCTGTCCTTGTTCTCGGCCGTCGCCTACGCCGCCGCGGCCGTGGCCCAGGAACGGCTCGCCTCCCGGACCACCGAACCCGGTGTCCTGACCATGCTCGGCAACGCCGCGTGGTGGTGGTCGGTCGCGCTCAACGCGTCCGCGGCGCTGCTGCACGTGGCCGCGCTGAAATACGGGACACTCACGCTGGTGCAGCCGCTCGGCGCGCTCACGCTGGTGGCCGCGGTGCCGCTCGGCGCACGGGTGGCCGGACGGCGGGTCAGCGCGGTCGAGTGGCGCGGTACCGCGCTCACCCTGGTCGGGCTGTCCGCCCTGCTGGTCACGGCGTCCGGACCCGCGCCCGATCACGTGCTGAGCGTGCCGCAGGCGCTGGCCGTGGCCGCGGCCACCTCGATGGCGATCGGCGCCCTGTCGCGGCCCGGCACCCGGCCGGGGCTGCGGCACGCGACCGCCTCCGGCTTCGCCTCGGGTGTCGCCTCGGCCCTCACCCAGACGGTGACGGTGGCCGTGACGGACCGGTCCGGACCGGTCCTCAGCGTCCAGGTCGTCGTGGTGGCGCTGCTCGTGGCGGCCTTCGCGACCGCCGGACTGCTCCTGTCGCAGACCGCCTACCGGGGTGGACTCGGCGCTCCGCTGGCCGTCGTGACGCTCGCCAATCCGGTCGCCGCCGCGGCCATCGGCCTCTCCCTGCTCGGGGAGCGGCTCCAGGGCGGCCCGGCGGGGCTGCTGCTCGCGGCGATCGGTGCGGCAGTGGCGTCCTGGGGAGTGGTGACGCTGTCGCGTTCGGCGCCGGAGCCCGTGCCCGCCGTCGCACCCGAGCCCTTCGAGGACGACGAGCACCCGGTCGCCGCGGTACTGGCACTGGAGGCCGAGGCCGCCAAGTACGCACCCTCGCTGATCCCGAACCAGCCGAACCCGGGGCACCTGACGAACCCGGGGCATCTGACGCCCCTGTGAGAGCCGGGCGGACGAGGAAGGGCGGCCACGGAGAGATCCGTGGCCGCCCTTCCTCGTTCGCGTGCGTGTCGGCTCAGCCGAGCCCGCGGGAGTCCTGCTTGAGCGCGGTGTCCACGGTCAGCGCCGTCGCGATGACGAGGCTGAGCAGCGGCTCGGGGAGCTGGTAGTGGATCTGCAGGACGTAGTTGTCCGCGGTGGTGAACATCGTCTTGGCGAGACCTTCCCAGGTCTTGGTGATCCGGGCGACCTCGTTGCCGCTGTGGTCGACGATGGCGAAGTTCCACGCACGCCAGTTCTCGGCCTTGATGGCGCCGACCTGCTGGCCGTTGACGTTGATCGCGAAGTTGATCTTCCCGATCATGTTCTGCTGGACGATCTCGCCGACGGGCTGCCCGTCCGCACGCTCGACGACCACCCGCGACTTGATGAACTTCGCGGGACGCGTGAGCCGCAGCACCGGCTGCCCGTGGGCGTCACGGATCTCCAGCTTGTGCGTCATGTACTGGTCGATGCTGGAGACGAAGCGCAGCGCCTTCTTCAGGCCGCTCTGACCGACCTCGACGACCGCGCCGAGCAGGTTGCCCTGCTGGTCCATGACCTTGTACTCGTTGGTCAGCTCGATCAGCTTGGCCTTCTGGTTCACCACCAGGACCGGCTCGGTGAACAGGGTGCCGCCTCCGGCACCGCTGGGCGCGACCCCGGCCTGCTGGTGCACCTGCTTCTGCACGCGCGGGTCGGGGGCCGCCGCCGGCTGTCCGTACGGCTGCTGTGCCTGCTGCGGAACCTGCTGTCCGGCCGGGGCCTGCTGGTCCGCATTCGTGTGCTCGGTCCACTGTGAGCCGTCCCAGTACCGGAGCGTCTGGGACGCCCCGTGCGGATCCGGGTACCAGCCTGCAGGAGTGTTCGAATGCGTGGTCACCGGGGCACACTACCCCGCATCGGCCCGAAATTGTCCCCTGTCCCGGCAGCCATCAGCCGGTGACGATCGCGGGGTCGCTCACACCCGGACGGCCGTTCTCGACATGTCCGGCAAACCGCCGCGAGAAGCCCGAGCGGGTGGCGGATTCGACGGTCAGGTCGTACCAGCGGTGGCTCGCCCGCAGGTCCACCCGGTGCCGCAACGTCGCTCCCGGCCGCACCTTGAACGAACGGGGCCGTCCTCCGTAGGCGTCGGTGAGCCGCAGATCGGCCGTGCCCGCGCCCTTGTTGGTGAAGGTCAGCTCCACGTCCTCTCCGACGTGACGCGCGGTGACCTCGGGTCCCGCGGCCTTGCCGGGGCCCTTGAAGACGCGCAGGAAGCCGTTGGGACCGTGCACCGTCAGGTCGTACGAGCCGTTCGAGTACGCCGAGTTCCAGGTGTCCGACACCGTCTTCCCTGCCTCGGCGGTGTACGTCCAGGGGCCGTCGGTGCGGTTGCCGGAGGTGACGAGGAAGGCGGCACCGGCCTTGGCACCGGAGCCGAAGGTGAGGGTGAACCTCCCCGCCGCCGGGTCCGCCGAACCGTCCACCAGGGGCGCGTACTTGAGAGGTCGGGCCGGCCGCGATCCACGCTCCTGCCTGGGCAGCACGGGGTGGGCGGGCGGGGTCGGCACGTAGTCGGGGTGCCGGTCGTGGTCAGGCGGCAGATAGCCGTCGGTGTCCGGGAGGGCGACCGGCCCGGCGTCCTTGCGGGAGAAGTCGAACGCGGCCGTGAGGTCACCGCTGATCGCACGGCGCCAGGGCGAGATGTTGGGCTCGTGCACTCCGAAGCGACGCTCCATGAACCGGATGATCGACGTGTGGTCGAACGTCTCGGAACAGACGAAACCGCCCTTGCTCCACGGCGAGACGACCAGCATCGGCACCCGCTGGCCCAGCCCGTAGGGGCCGGCCGCGTGACCGGCGTCGCCCTGGTGCAGGTCCGGGCCCACGTCGACCGTCGACCTGCCCTGCGCGGCCGACTGCGGCGGGAACGGCGGCACCAGGTGGTCGAAGAAGCCGTCGTTCTCGTCGTACGTGACGAACAGCGCCGTCCTCGCCCACACCTTCGGGTCGGAGGTCAGCGCGTCCAGCACCTGCGCGATGTACCAGGCACCGTAGTTGGCGGGCCAGTTGGGGTGCTCGGTGAACGCCTCGGGTGCCACGACCCAGGAGATCCGGGGCAGCTTCCCGCCCTTCACGTCCGCCTTGAGCCGGTCGAAGAAGCCCTCGCCCTTGCGGGCGTCGGTGCCGGTGCGCGCCTTGTCGTAGAGCGGGTCACCCGGCTCGGCGTCGCGGTACTGGTTGAAGTACAGCAGCGAGTTGTCGCCGTAGTTGCCGCGATAGGCGTCCGGGATCCAGCCCCAGGAACCGTTCGCGTCGAGGCCGTCACCGACGTCCTGGTAGATCTTCCACGACACCCCGGCCGCTTCCAGCCGCTCCGGGTACGTCGTCCAGTCGTACCCCGCCTCGTCGTTGCCGAGGACCGGGCCGCCGCCCTTGCCGTCGTTGCCCGTGTAACCCGTCCACATGTAGTAGCGGTTGGGGTCGGTGGAGCCGATGAACGAGCAGTGGTACGCGTCGCAGATGGTGAACGCGTCGGCGAGCGCGTAGTGGAACGGGATGTCCTCACGCGTCAGGTACGCCATCGTCGTCGAGGACTTGGCCGGCACCCACTTGTCGTACCTGCCCTGGTTGAAGGCGGCGTGACCGTCGCTCCAGCCGTGCGGCAGGTCCTGGATGAACTGCAGGCCCAGGTCGTCGGCCTCGGGCCGGAAGGGAAGGACGTCCTTGGTGCCGTCCGACTGGTACCAGACCGGCTTGCCGTTCGGCTGGGTGACCGGATGGGGGTCCCCGAAGCCCCGGACACCTCTCAGCGAACCGAAGTAGTGGTCGAAGGACCGGTTCTCCTGCATCAGCACGACGATGTGCTCCACGTCGTCGATCGTGCCGGACGCGTGGTGCGCGGGCAGTGCGGCGGCACGCTCGACGGAGTCCGACAGCGCGGTGAACGCCGCGGTGCCACCGGCGAGTTGGAGGAATCGACGTCGGTTCACTTGAGGCATGACTGGGTGACCTCTTGTCCTGACGTGGTGCGTTGGATGAGACCTGCGCGCAGGGAGTGTTCCAAGAGGAACGAATGCCGGGGAAGACCCCGTGGCGCCCGTGTGACCGAAAGGCGTCCGCCACGCGAACAGCGGCGCCCCCGGCCTGCCGCCCCCGCCCGCGAAGTCAGACGCCCTTGCGCAGGATGGCGGTGATCTCCGCACCGGCTTCCCGGTCCAGCCGGTCCGGGCAGGGCACACCCAGCGCGAGGGCCAGTTCGCGGCCGTGCAGGTCGACCGCGGACTCCACCAGCTCGGCGAACGCGTCCATGGCGGACCGTCCCCGGCGCAGGCCCACGGCCGCGACGCCCAGCGCGATCAGCGCGGCCGGCCACCACAGGACGGCGACCAGCAGGTAGGGCAGGCTCCAGGCGGTCAGCCGGACGGCCGCGTCATAGACGTCCCGGGCGCCGCGCAGTTCGGCGCGGGTGTCGCCGGACAGGACGAGCCAGAGCCGAGACCAGGCCGAGTCCAGGTCGAGCCGGTACGCCCGGTGGATCCGCCGGTCTAGGGCGCGCACCCGGTCACCGATCCAGCAGGGGCGGACGGGCTCCTCCAGGGAGATCCGGTTGCGGGCCGCCGCGAGCCGCGCCAGATCGGCGGTGATGACGGGGCCGAGCGGCGCCCCCAGCTCGACGGCCCGCGCCTCCACCCGCGCGTAGGCGTCCTCGGCCGCCCGCCACTTCCGCCGCCTGCGCTCGGTCAGCCGGCGGCCCGGCATCCGCGCGGGCCCCTGCCAGTCCCCCGTCCAGCACCGCTCCACCACACCGCCCAGGGCCTGTGCGGCGAGACCCAGTCCGGCCGACGCGACCACCGTCGCGGAGACCGCCAGCACCACCCCGCCGGTCGACCGGCTCGCCGGGTGCCCGGCCAGCTCGTCGAGCGCCCGGGTGACCCGTCCGACGTCGTACCAGTGCGCCTGCCCGAGCAGCCGTCCGGCCCCGGCGACCGCCAGGAACAACAAGCCCGAGGGCACCAGGTGGGTGAGCCAGCGCGCGGCGAGGCTCTTCCCGAGCTCGGCGAGGACGGCGTTCACGAGACCCCGCGACGGCACAGCGGTTCGCCGTACAACCCGCAGACGGGCGGCACCGGTTGGTTGCGGGCCGGGCTCCGCCGGTCGCACCGCCCGCGCGGACAGACGTACGCCTCCACCACCGGGTGTCCCTCGACGGCCGCCGGAAGACCGCCGATCCCCGCACCCCGGAAGGCCCGCAGACCGGCCGCCACCCCGCTGAGGCGCAGCAGCCGGTGCAGCTCCGTCCGCGGGCCGGACGGATCACCGCTCCCCCGCAGCGCCGCGAGTATCTCCTCCAACTCCGGTCGCCTGTCGTTGGGTACGACGCCCCGGATCTCGTCCAGCCGGGCGCAGACGTCGGAGTACATCGCCGTGGACCCACCGTTCCCGTCCCCGGTGCCTGCGTCATTCATCCGGTCAACCTCCCTGCGCGACAACCGAGTTGCGAGGATACTGGGCGCTCACCGACGATCACGGGGGGTGATGCCGATGTTCTGGCGTCGACGCGCACGAACACGCGAGGCGGGTCAGGGCGGACCGGTCGCAGGGCGGTTCACCTTCCGCGCGATGCCGTCGCAGGCCGAGCTGCGCCGGGCGGCCGAGACCGGGTCCCCTCAGGCCCTGAACCAGTACGGCGTCAGGTTACGGATCGACGGACGCCTGGAGGAGGCCGTCGAAGTACTCACCCCGGCGGCGGAGAGCGGCCATCAGGACGCCACGGCCAACCTCGCCCTGACGCTGCTCTCGCTCGGGCGCGGTGAGGAGGCCGCCGTGTGGTTCGAGCGGAACGGCCCGATGGGCGAGACGATGGCCCGACGCATCCGGGAGCGGCCCGACGACGACGATGCTCCGGGATCCTCCGGCCGGCCCGCTCACTGATGGCCACCCCGTACGACCTGTTCGGCACGCCCGGGTACGAGCAGCTGCTGGCCGTACTGGGAGGCGCCGAGGAAGCCCTCGCCCGCTACGAGCGGGCCGGCCGCCTCTCCGATCTCGAACGCGCCCTGGTGCTCTTCGACGCGCTGCTGACGAGAGCGGAGAACATCGACCTGCGCAGCGCGGCCATGAACGGCATCGGGATGGTGCTCTGGTCGCGCTACGAGCGGTTCGGGGAGCCGACGGACCTGGACGGGGCCATCACCCTGTTCCGTGAGGCGCTGGCCGCCTACGGAGCGGAGGTCACCGTCGCCACGCCCTCGTACTGGGCGAACCTGTCCGGCGCGCTGCGGCTGCGATGGCTGCGCACCCATGACGCACGGGACCTGGGCGCCTCCGTGGACGCCGTCAGGACGGCCCTGGTCTCGACGCCGTCCCGGGGCGTGTTGCGCTCCAACCGTCTCAACAGCCTGGGCGACGCACTGCTCAACCTCTTCCGGCTGCACGGTGATTCCAGCGCGCTCGCCGAGGCCCTGAGCAGCTTCCGGGAGGCGGTGGCCTGCACCGAACCGGGTACGGACGAGGGGCTGTGGGCTCGCTCCAGCCTCGCCGAGGCCCTCCGCCATCATCACCACTGGTCCCCCGACGGCGCCCCCGAGGCGCTCGACGAAGCCGCGGCACTGGCACGGGAGGTGCTCGCCGGAGTCTCCCGGCGTCACCGGTTGTATCCGCGGTTCCTGTCGAACCTCGCCCTGGTCCTGACCGACCGTCACACGGCCCGTTCGGACCCCGCCGACCTGCGCGAGGCCGCCCGTGCCGCCCGGCGCGCGGTCGCCGCCACCCCGGCGGGACATCCCAACCTCGTGCAGCGCAACGCGGTACTGGCGGCCGTGCGCCGCCTGGAACTCGTCGGCGCCACCGGCCGCCGTGCCGCCGGCGCCGCGGGCCCGGGTGCCGCCGGGACGGCCGAGGATCTCGGCGCCGGGGCCCGTCGTCGGCCGCCGCGGCGCGAACGACGGGCCCTGCGCGCGTGGATCCGGGCCACCGGTGAGGCGTACGCCGCCACCCCCGAGGGTCATGTGCTGCGCGGACTCGCCCTGCTCCACCACGGTTCGGCCCTGGCCGCGAAGGCGGTGGCCGAGGGCGACGCGCGGGCCAGGGAGGCGGCGGTCGCGCTGTACCGGCGGGCCGCGCGCGATCCGGCCATGGACGTGAGCGTCCGGGTGGCCTGTGCGCGCCTGTGGGCACTGAGTGTCCTTGACGGCGACGGGAGTTCACCGGCGTACGGCCGGGCCGCGGCGATGGAACCGTACCGGCTCGCGGTCGAGCTGCTGCCGCGTACGGCCTCGTACCGCGTCGGACGCATGGACCGCGCACGCCAGTTGGGAGACTTCGCGGGTCTCGCCTGCGACGCCGCCGCCTGCGCGCTGGATCTCGCCGACGCACGGCCGCCCGCCACGGAACCAGCGGGGGCGGACGCGGCCGAGGCGGAGTCGGCGGATGCGGGACCGGCCCGGACGGGACCGGCCGAGACGGCACCGGCCCAGACGGACACGGCCGGTGCCGGGTTGGCCCTGCGCCTCCTTGAGCAGGGTCGCGGCGTACTGCTCGGGCAGGCGCTCGACGCCCGCGCGGAGACCTCGGAGCAGCTGCGCCGGATACCGGTTGAACTCGCCGCCGAATGGGACCGGTTGCTCACCCAGCTCGACCGGCCCGAGGCTGCCGTCTACACCTCGTCGGAGCCGGGCGGGACGCACGAGCCCACGGCGGAGGACCCGTTGACGGGTGAGGACCGGAACGCCCTGGCCGGGCGTTGGGAACGGCTCGTGGAGACCGTCCGGCGGGTGCCGGGCTGCGAGGACTTCCTGAGACTCCCCCGTACGGACGAGATGCTCGCCGGGATCGGCGACACGGGCCCGGTCGTCGTCGTCAACGTCAGCCCGCTGCGCTGCGACGCGCTCGTCCTGCACCGAGGGCGCGTGCGGTCCCTGCGACTGGAGGGGCTGTGTCACGCGGACGCCGAACGGCGGGCGGAGGCCTTCCTCGCCGCGATCCGGGCGACGGGCGACCACGCCCTGCCGCTGTCCGGACAGCGGGACGCGCAGACCGAGGTCCGGCAGACGCTCGGATGGCTGTGGACCGCCGTGGCCGGACCCGTCCTGGACGCGCTCGCCACCTGGGGATGGCCCGGGGAGGGCTCCACGGGGGAACCCGGCCGCCTGTGGTGGGTCCCCACGGGCCCGCTCACCGCGCTGCCACTGCACGCGGCCGGCCGGCCCGAGGACGGCGGGGACAGTCTGCTCGACCGCGCCGTCTGCTCGTACGCCCCGACCGTCAGCAGTCTCGTGCACGCCCGGCGGCGCGAGGCCGGACGTGCGGCTCCGGACGGGCCCGAGCCCACCGCCCCGCTGGTCGTCGCCGTCGCCGAGGCGCCGGACTCCGGATCCCCACCGCTGGAGGGCGTACGGCAGGAGGCGACGCTGCTGGCCCGGCGACCGGGCGCCCGCCTGCTCCTGGCCGAGGACGCGGTACGGCGGTCCGTGCTGGAGGCGCTCCCCCGCCACCCGTGGGCGCACTTCGCGTGTCACGCCGTCGGCGCGCTCTCCGGCGCGGCGTCCGGTCACCTCGTGCTGCACGACCACGTGACGGCTCCGCTCACCCTCTCCGACATCGCCCGGCTCCGGCTCCCGGACGCGGAACTGGCCTACCTGTCCGCGTGCGAGACCACCAGCGGGCGCAGGGAGTTCGCCGACGAGGCACTGCACATCACCGGGGCGTTCCACATGACCGGGTTCACCCATGTCGTCGGCACCCTGTGGGCGGTCGCCGACGACACCTCCCCGATGGTGGCCGACCGCTTCTACGCGGCCTTCGACGCCTCCCATCCCTTTCCCGGGCACACGGCCCACGCACTGCACGAGGCGGTGCGCGAGATCCGCGAGAACGTGGAAGGGGTCCGGGAGAACCCCAGCCTGTGGGCTCCCTACATCCACGTCGGACCGTAGTCACCCGCGCCCGGGGCCGGGCCCTGCCTCCCCGTGAGGTCATGACCGGGGACACCGCCCGGCTCACAATATCTGTGACCGCGAAGTGAGAAATGAATAGGACGCACAATGAAGATTCCTCGCCCGACAGGCGGAGCACAGTTATCCAGCGCACATGATCGATCGCACCGTGCTACTGTCGATGTCAGTTGCAGTTGTGGTTCCCTAAAACTTGCGAGTGCCCTCACCGACTTTCCATGCCGGTGGAGCTCCTTTTTATCTCCGGATTCATTGTTCCGGCGGGGTGATCATCACGGCGACGCGGAGTCCGCGCACCGCGCACTTCGAACACCGCCCCGAAGGAGATCTACATGGCCACCGGCACCGTGAAGTGGTTCAACGCTGAAAAGGGCTTCGGCTTCATCGAGCAGGACGGCGGCGGCGCCGACGTCTTCGCCCACTACTCCAACATCGCCGCCCAGGGCTTCCGCGAGCTGTCCGAGGGCCAGAAGGTGTCCTTCGACATCGCCCAGGGCCAGAAGGGCCCGACGGCCGAGAACATCGTTCCCGCCTGACGCCGTCACGTACTTCGCAGCTGGGGCCCGCACCATGGGGTGCGGGCCCCGGCTCGCGGCGTTTTCGGGCACGGTCCCTCCGCCGGACCGCGGCGTTCTCACCCGCGGCCCGACGTAGAGGATTCACCTCCCCACCCCACGGGAATGCTCCGCCCCACACTCCGGGTACGGATTTCCACCCCACCCACGGAGTTCCCGGGCCACCACCGGAACCGCGCCGTTTTTCCGAGCGCCGTTCCCTGTGAGCATTCCCCCGCGGATCCGCATCGGCTCCGCACTCTCCCGGCTCGTTCTTGCGATTCTCTGCGCTGTCATTCGCTGCGGGAATTCCTTGATACGCGCCGCATCAAGGAAGGTTCCGCATGAACCGCACGCGCACGAACGATCGCTACTCCCGTACCCGCACCGGAGGTTCCGGCTCCGCGAGGGGCGGCAGCCGCTTCGGATCCTCGCCGAACAGCCGCTCCGGCGGACCGCGGCGCTCCGAGGGCCAGGGACGCCGACAGAGCGCGCAGCAGGGCGAGTTCGCGCCGCCGGCGACGATCACCCCCGCGTTGCCCGCCGTCGAGGCGTTCGCCGATCTCGCCATGCCCGCCTCGCTGTTGGAGGCACTCGGGCACGAAGGCGTGACCGTACCGTTCCCGATCCAGGCGGCCACCCTGCCGAACTCGCTCGCCGGCCGTGACGTGCTCGGCCGCGGTCGCACCGGTTCGGGCAAGACCCTCGCCTTCGGCCTCGCCCTGCTGGCCCGTACGGCCGGCCGGCGCGCCGAGCCGCGGCAGCCGCTGGCCCTCGTCCTCGTGCCGACCCGCGAACTCGCGCAGCAGGTCACCGACGCGCTCACCCCGTACGCCCGCGCCGTCAGGCTGCGACTGGCCACCGTGGTCGGCGGGATGTCGATCGGCAGGCAGGCAGGCGCGCTGCGCGGTGGGGCGGAGGTCGTCGTCGCCACGCCGGGACGCCTCAAGGACCTCATCGACCGCGGTGAATGCCGCCTCGACCAGGTCGGCATCACCGTCCTGGACGAAGCCGACCAGATGACCGACATGGGCTTCATGCCGCAGGTCACCGCGCTGCTCGACCAGGTACGCCCCGAGGGCCAGCGGATGCTGTTCTCCGCGACCCTGGACCGCAACGTCGACCTGCTGGTCCGCCGCTATCTCACCGACCCCGTGGTCCACTCCGTCGACCCGTCCGCGGGAGCGGTCACCACCATGGAGCACCACGTGCTCCATGTGCACGGCGCGGACAAGCAGCGGACGACCACCGAGATCGCGGCTCGCGAGGGCCGGGTGATCATGTTCCTCGACACCAAGCACGCCGTGGACCGGTTGACCGAGCACCTGCTCCAGAACGGCGTCCGCGCCGCGGCCCTGCACGGGGGCAAGTCCCAGCCGCAGCGCACCCGGACCCTGGCCCGGTTCAAGACCGGGCACGTGTCGGTCCTGGTGGCGACCAACGTCGCGGCCCGCGGGATCCACGTCGACAACCTCGACCTGGTCGTGAACGTCGATCCGCCGACCGACCCCAAGGACTATCTGCACCGGGGCGGCCGCACCGCGCGCGCCGGCGAGTCCGGCAGCGTCGTCACCCTGGTGACTCCCCAGCAGCGCCGCGACATGACCCGGCTGATGGCCGCGGCCGGCATCACCCCGCGGACCACCCAAGTCCGTTCGGGTGAGGAGGAGTTGAGCCGTATCACCGGCGCCCAGGCCCCGTCGGGCGTACCGGTGGTCATCACCGCGCCGGTCGTGGAGCGCGCCCGCCGCGGTTCCTCCTCCGCTTCCCGGAACTCCTCCTCGTCCCGCGGCTCCTCCTCCAGGGGCTCCGGCTCGTCCCGGGGACGGCGTGGCGGCGCCGGTCAGGGACGGCCCACCGGCGAGGCGGCGCGTCGCACGGCACAGCGGCCGTCGTCCCTCGACTCCGCGGCCTGAGGGCTGCCGTTCGGAACAGACGACGGGACAGCTCACCCCACTTCACAGGAGGCACCCTTTGACACCGGCACCGGCCTTGACACCGACGACGCCTCGGACGCGGCGACGCCCGGCGGACACCGCCGCCACCGCCCCGGTCGACGCCATGGACGTATCCGGACCGCGGGTCCGCGACGACATGACCGTCGAGGTCGCCCTGTCCGTCATGGCCGGCGCCCGTGTCGGGTACCTGCTCCTGTGCGACGAGGACGAGCAGTGCACGGGCGCGCTCACCCGGGCCCAGCTCACCGCCGTCCGCGAGAGTCCCGCCTACACGGACCGGATCCGGGTGCGGGACGTCCTCGGCGCCTTCCCGGCCGACCGCGCCCCGGGGGCGCTCACCGTCGCCCGTTGATCCGTCTCGCCCCGTTCGGATCCACTTCCCATACTTTCCAGTCCCCCTGTGAGGCATCATGCGCTGCGTCATCGCCCGGTTCCCCTTCGACCTCTCCAAGACCGGGGTGCTGGCCTCGATGAAGGGCGTCAAGCCCGAACCGATCACCGGCGAGTCCGTCCTGATCGGTCGTCGCCACTACCCCGTCAAGCAGGTGGGCGAGGTCATCACCCGTCAGGACCGCCGCGACTTCACCAGCGGGGAGGTCACCCGGGCCATGACCCGACTCGGCTTCACCTGCCAGGGCGGCCTGGCCGGTCAGACCGCCCAGGGGACCGTACAGCCCACCCGTGTCCTCACGCCGCTGCAGAACGCGTCGGCACTGCTCGGCAGCCCGGCCCCGCAGGGACTCTGAGCCTCCGAGGACCTGAAGGACGTGGGGCCGTGAGGAACGTCAGGACGTGACGGACGTGAGGACTCCACGTTCCGCGCGGACCGACGGCGGCTTCTGACGGAAGCGCCCGACGGGAGCGCCCGACGGGAGCGCCCGACGGGAGCGACTGGCGGGAACGACTGGCGGAGCGCCCCACGGGAACCGCCGCCGTGACGTACGACGAGGGCCCGGCCGACACATGTCGGCCGGGCCCTCGTCGTACGTCCGCGTCCGGGCTGCGTCCACCCGCCGGTCGGGGACGCTCCGCCGACGCGGCGTCTCACCGGTCGAAGTAGCTGAAGTCGCCCACGGTCCAGGCGCTGACGTCCTTGATCGCGACGCGGTACATGCCGCCCGTCTCGGGGATTCCGACGTTGCCCTGCAGGATCCGGGCGAGGTGGAAGTGCAGATGCGTGGGCGGCTCGCCGCGGTCCGGGCGGCCCTCCGCCCGTCCCGCGGTGAAGACGTCGGAGAACGGGCCGAGACGGTCGGAGTCCTTCAGGACCTCCGAGACACGCTCCCGCCAGACGGCTTCGGGAGCCAGC
This sequence comes from Streptomyces fagopyri, assembly GCF_009498275.1. Lineage (NCBI taxonomy): Bacteria > Bacillati > Actinomycetota > Actinomycetes > Kitasatosporales > Streptomycetaceae > Streptomyces > Streptomyces fagopyri. The sequence goes on from NZ_CP045643.1 coordinate 1,970,413, forward strand.
CGACCGGTGATGACGGCTCCGCCGACGACCACGGTCAGCGACATCTGATTGCTTTGCCCGGACTCCACCATGGCGGAGATGTCAACGAGCAGCTCGTCAGGGTTCGACATGGAAGCCGATTCTATGGGCGTCACCGTCCGCGCGGACGCGAACCCGGTCCTGGCGACCTGCGAACCACAAATTACCTGCGACACGCCGAAACCAAAATCTATGTTTGTCAGAGTAGACATTGGTCGGCAGCGTGGCTAAGGTTTCTCATGTAGACATGACCGCCACGCGGACGGCCCGTAGCTCGATGGGCCGTCGGAGCACCGAAACCACGCATGGCGGATGCGGAGGAAGAACGGAGGAACGGACACCATCAGGATCGCCCGGCCCAAGCAGGATCCGGCCGGGTACCGCACGACCCCGGAACGGAAGGTGGTCCCCGGTTACGCATCCTCGATCCCCGCACTCCCGCCCCTCCCCGGGGCCGGACAGCGGAAACAGAAGGTCGGCGCAGCAGTAACGCCGACGGATGGTGTTGAATTTCCTTCGGGGCCCTGGTGCCGTACGGCACCGGGGCCCCTCGACGCGTTGCTCAACGAGGTGAAATGACAGCAGATACTCCGCTCAGTGGCCGTCTGGACGACGACGACTACCCCGCGTACACGATGGGCCGGGCCGCCGAGATGCTCGGCACGACCCCCGGCTTCCTCCGAGCCATCGGCGAAGCCCGGCTGATCACTCCGCTCCGCTCGGAGGGCGGACACCGGCGGTACTCGCGCTACCAGCTGCGGATCGCCGCGCGCGCCCGCGAACTCGTGGACAAGGGCACCCCGGTCGAGGCCGCGTGCCGCATCATCATTCTTGAGGACCAGCTCGAGGAAGCTCAGCGCATCAACGCCGAGTACCGCCGCTCCACGGACAAGGGGACCCAGAACCCCGGCTGAGTCACCGAGGCGGTGACACCGTCCGTACGAGCGATCGCGCACCGCCCGCGTCACGCGCGAGTCCGCCGTACCCCGGCGGGAGCGGAGCGCGTACGCCGCCGGCGGCGAACGGATGAGCGTGGTCGTGAAGGGCGGTCGCCTCCGAGGCGAGGGCTCCATGAGGCTTCAGCCGGACGATCGTCCTCATGGGCATGAAGGTGAGGCCCGGGGACACAGTTCCCTTCACCACCACATGGGTGACAACGACAGGCGCCCCGCCGGCATTCCCGCGACAGCTGCCCACGGAAGTCCCCGTGCGCGTCGGCCGACGGCCACGCCCGGTCGGCGCACGGACCGGCGCGCCACACCGTTCCCACCCGTCACCCGTGCCGACAATGAGCGGCAGCCCGCGCCACCGGCTGCATCCGGGCCCGGACGGTACGACCGGGCCGGGCCGGGATCCACCGGCTACCAGCGACACCAGCGGACACCAGCGACGAAGGAGCCGCGTGAAATTCGGGATCTCCACCTTCATCACCGATCTGAGCACCCGGCCGGCCCCCCTCGGGCGGGCCATCGAAGAACACGGGTTCGACTCGCTGTTCATCGCCGAGCACAGCCACATCCCGGTGGACCGCCGCTCCCCCTACCCGCAGGGCGGGGAACTGCCCGACATCTACTACCGCACGCTCGACCCCTTCGTGGCGCTGACCGCCGCGGCCACCGTCACCGAACGGCTGCTGCTCGGCACCGGCATCGCCCTGGTCTCGCAGCGCGACCCCTTCCACACCGCCAAGGAGGTCGCCTCGCTCGACCTCATCTCCGACGGCCGGGCCGCCTTCGGTGTCGGCGTCGGCTGGAACCGCGAGGAGATGGCCAACCACGGCACCGACCCGGCCACCCGGGGCAAGCTGGTCGACGAGCGGCTGCGCGCCATCCTCGAACTGTGGACCAAGGAGAAGGCCGAGTTCCACGGAGAGTTCGTCGACTTCGACCCCGTCTACGCCTGGCCCAAGCCGGTCCAGAAGCCGCACCCGCCCCTTTTCGTCGGCGGCGGCAAGGGCGCCTTCCCCCGGGTCGCCGAACTCGGCGACGCCTGGCTCGCCAACAGCGTGCCGCCCGAGGTGCTGGCACCGCAGATCGAGGAGGTGCGGGCCCTGGCCGGCCGCGCGGTCCCGGTGACGGTCTACGGTGTTCCCGCCACCCCCGAGGCGGTCGAGGGCTACGCGCAACTGGGCGTGGAACGCGTGCTGTTCTATCTGCCGTCCGATCCCGAACCGGCCGCCCTCGCGCACCTGGACCAGTTCGCCGAGGTCGCCGCCCGCTTCCGCTGATGCCCGCCCTGACCGCGTCCGAGGCGCGCGAACGGTTCGCGGCGTCCCGGGTCGCCCGCCTGGCCACCACCGACACCGGCGGCCGCCCGCACCTGGTGCCGGTGGTCTTCGTGGTGACCGGGGACACGGTGGCCATGGCCGTCGACCACAAGCCCAAGCGGTCGACCCACCTCAAACGGCTCTCCAACATCCTCGCCAACCCCGCCGTCTCCCTCCTCGCCGACCACTACCAGGAGGACTGGGACCGGCTCTGGTGGACCCGCGCCGACGGCCGGGCCCGCGTCCTGCCGCCCGCCGACCGGTCCGCGGACGCGGCCCGCTACACGGAGCTGCTCACGGAGAAGTACGCACTGCAGTACACCGGCCGGCCCCCGGCGGGCGAGGTGGTGGAGGTACTCGTCGCCCGCTGGACGGGGTGGCGGGCGAGCTGAATCACCCCTGGTCCGCGCGCCTTGACAGCGTCCGGGTGAAGATCCAGCATGGAACCATGGAAACTCAGCCAGTTTCAAAAGTTTCCGAAGCTGACAGGCAGCGCGCCGATGCGATCGTGCGGGCGGCCGGCCGCCTCTTCCTCGCGTCGGATTTCACGCGGCCGAACCCGGCGAACATGGACGACCTCGCCCGTGAGCTCGGGATGAGCAAGAAGACGATCTACCGCCACTTCCCGGACAAACGCAGCCTGCTGACCGCGGTGCTCGATCGGCGGTTCGCGGCGGTGGAGGCCGCGCTGGTGGCGGCCGCCGAGGAGTCGGAGGGGCAACCGTTCGATGTGCGGGCGGAACGCTTCCTGATCGCGGCCGGCGATGCGCTCGAACAGCTCGGTGCGGCCCGACTCGCCGCCGGTCGGGGAGATGTGATGCTCCGTCAGTACGTGGAGCAACGTGTCGACGCGGTGGTCTACCGACGGCTCGACGAGCTGTACCGGGACGGCCACCGGCAAGGGCTGATGCCGGCGCCGCCCGAGCTGCTCGGTGAGATCACGCGCGGCGCCCTGGAGCGGCTGCTCACCTCACGACTGCCGCGCGAACTGGACCGGACCGCGGCCGATCTGCTGCGCGCGACGGTCGACACGGTGCTCCACGGGGCGATCCGCCCAGCCGGCCCCGGCGGCGACGGAGCACGACCCCTGGCACACCCCGGCGGCGACGAGGTACGCCCCCGGGCGGTCATCCCCACCGCCCGCGACGCGGAGAAGCAGGTGGGCCCATGACCGGGGCGGCCGGCAGGGTGGCACTGGTCACCGGGGCCAGCAGCGGAATCGGCGCGGCCACCGCGCGACTGCTGGCCTCGCGGGGAACGCGCGTGGTGGTCAACTACCTCCGCAGCGGCCCGGCGGCCGAGGAGGTCGTGGCGGGCATCGAGGCCGCCGGCGGCCGGGCCATGGCCGTACAGGCCGACGTACGCGAGGTGTCGGCCGTCGAGGACATGGTCGAGCGGGTCCGGGCGGCATGGGGCGGCGTCGACGTGCTCGTGCACAACGCGCTGATCCCGTACGCGGTCAAGCCCTTCCAGGACATGACGTGGGAAGAGCTGGGCGGCAAGCTCGACGCCGAGATGCACGCCGCGTTCGCCGTCACCAAAGCCGTCCTGCCCCACATGAGCGAACAGGGCTGGGGACGCGTCATCTACCTCGGCACCGGCCTCAGCCGCCGGCCCCGGCAGGGCATGATCGCCCTGGGCACGGCCAAGGCCGCACTGGAGCAGTTCGCCCGGTACCTCGCCGAGGAACTGGGCCCGCGGGGCATCACGGTCAACGTGGTCGCGCCCGGCCCGGTGGAGGACACCCGCATGGCCCGTATGACGGACGTGTTCGACGACGCGTACAAGCAGCGTCAGGTCGCCGCCACTCCCCTGGGCCGCCTGGCCCACCCCGCCGACGTCGCCCAGGCGATCGCCTTCTACGCCGGTGAGGACAACTCCTTCATGACCGGCACCACGGCCGCGGTCAACGGCGGGATGGCCATGGACTGACGCCTCGACGCCTCGACGCCTCGGTGTCCCCGGCGTACGAGGGTCATGGCGCCCGTGCCGGCTCCGGACGCCGGCCGGAACGGAGTCGGCCGGACCACCTCCCGGCACCACGGACCGAGGGGCCCGCGACAGGCGCGGGCGCATTCCGGTGGCACGACCGAGGAAGGGCCTTCATGCATACGATCGATCTCGCCTATGTGGGACGGGGCCTGCACGAGGAACTGGTCGCCCACATCGCCGACCAGCAGGACTTCTACGCCGACGAGGGCGTCCACGTATCGCTGCGCGACGGCTGCGCCTGGGACGAGGAGCGGCTGCGCCGAGGCGCCACCATCGGACTCGGCCGGGCACTCCTGTCCCGGCTGACCGACGGCATCCCCTGGGTCGCGCTCACCGTCAACACCGACCGCCCCCTGTTCTGGTTCCTCGCCCGCCCCGGCCTGACCTCGCTCGCCGACCTGGCCGGCCGGCGACTGGCGGTCCACGCCCCGCACACCGCACCCGGGTGCTTCACCCGGATCGTGCTGCGAGGGGCCGGCCTCGACCCGGACCGTGACGTGCGCACCATCGTCCGGTCTCCCGGCGACTACGGCATGGACCTGCGCCGGCTGCGGGCCGGTGAGATCGACGCCGCGCTGGTCGGCAGCACCATGGCCCCGGAGGCCGTGGCAGCCGAGCACGGCTGGCGGGTACTGGCGTGGATCGGCGACCGCTTCCGGATCCCCACCGTGGGCGTGGCCGTCGATCCCACCCGCACGGACCCGGACGACCCCGCGGTCCAGGCCGTCGTACAAGCCCACCGGCGCGCGCTGCGGGTGATCCACGAGGACCCCGACACCACGGTGCGGCACATGCGGACGTTCCTCGGCGGACACACCGAGGACGAGGTCCGAGCCCACTACGAGACGTTCATCGCCCCGTGTTTCACCACCGACGGCCAGGCCGATCTCGGCGTCGGCGACGCGGCGATCACCGCGGTCGCAGCCGAACTCGGCGTCCCCGCCTCCGTCACCGCGGCGGAGTTCTACCGCACCGCGACCGCCACGACCGGCGGGGGCTGACCGCCGGCCCGTACCGCTACGGGTCGCCGTCCTCGATCCCCATGTCCGCATGTCACTTCCCCGTCCACCGCGGGGCCCGGCGCTCGGCGAAGGCGGTCATGCCCTCCCGGACATCGGCCGTGGCCATCAGTTCGCTCATCACCGTCCGCTGCGCGGCGAAGGCGTCGGCCTCGGCCGCGCCGTCCGCGGCCCGTGCGACCGCCTTCACGGCGGCCAGCGCCAGCGGGGTGTTCGCCGCCAGCCGTTCGGCGAGCAGGAGGGCTTCCGGCAGGGCCTGGCCCGCGGGGACGACCCGGTTGGCGAGACCCAGTTCACCGGCCCGGTCGCCGCTCACCGGCTCGCCGGTCAGCAGCATCTCCATCGCGAGGTGGTACGGGATGCGCCGGGGCAGCCGGATGGCTCCGCCACCCGCGGCGATCAGTCCCCGCTTGACCTCCGGCAGACCGAAGTGCGCGTCCTCGGCGGTGACGATCAGGTCGCAGGCGAGGGCCAGTTCGAAGCCGCCGCCCATGGCCCAGCCCTCCACGGCGGCGATCAGCGGCTTCGTCCGGTCGGCCTCGGTCACACCGCCGAATCCGCGCCCCGGGATGTCGGGGGACTCGCCCCGCAGGGCCGCCTTCAGGTCCATGCCGGCGCTGAAGTCGCCCTCGGCCCCGGTCAGCACGCCGGCCCGGAGTTCCGGGTCCGCCTCCAGTTCGTCCAGGGCGCTCGCCAGCAGGGCGGCGACCTCGGCGTTGACGGAATTGCGTGCTCGTGGGCGGTCGATCGTGATGAGCAGGGTCGTACCCGCCCGCCGGGGGTGCGCGCCGACGTCTTTTCGATCGGAACCCGGCATGCGAAGAGCCTCCAGGACGGAAATCCTGGAGGCTCTCGACCGGTCTTGACCGGCACCGATGGGTGGCCGGTCTTCGCGGCACCGACGGGTGGCCGGCCGGTCCGGTTCGCCCGCGTTCAGGGTGTGGGCCCCACCCGGTCGTCGGATGCGGGCCCCACCCGGTCCTCAGGCGGGGCGTTCGGCCATGATGACCAGGCCCGGCCCGGTCAGTTCGTCGGCCGGGAGCCGGAGTTCGGCGACCGGGCGCAGTCCGGCCCGCTCGATCAGGTCCACGAGTTGTTCCGGCCGCCATTTGTGAGTGGTCCAGCGAACGGACACTCCTCCGTAGGCCTCGGTGCGCACCAAGTCCTCGTCGCCGACGTGGGTCGCGGTGATGAAATGGCCGCCCGGCTTCAGAGCACGCGCGAACATGGCGAGTACCTGGGGAAGAACATCACGGGGAAGATTGAACAGTGACCACCACCCGAGCACACCTCCGAGAGACGCTTCTTCGAGGTCGAGGTCGGTGGCGGAGGCGACGCTGAAACGGCATTTCGGATAAAGGCGGCGCGCGTTCTCGATCATGCGGGAGGAGAGATCGACTCCGGACACGTCGAGCCCGCGTTCGGCGAGGTAGGCGGTCACCGTTCCGGGCCCGCAGCCGACGTCGAGGACAGGTCCCAGTCCACTCACCGTGTCGGCGAAGGCGTCGATCGACGCCTTGAGCCAGGGGTGGCTACGGATGTCACCGAATCCGGTCGTCAGCACCATGTGGACGTAGTTGTCAGCCACCCGGTCGTAGGACTCGCGGACCACGTCGAGATCCGCCGGACGGTCAATGGGGTTAGCGCGCATCGGCCAACGATAGGGCGCCGGTCCCGACCGGTGGCCCCACTTGCCGAGATGGCGTGAACCCGTCGGCCGGGACCGGTGCGGCGCGGTGTGGAGCACCTGGAGGACGGTGATTCCCAGGAGTCACGCCCCGCCGTGCGACGGTGCGACCCCGGCCGTCCGACGGCGCGCCCCGATCGTGCGACTCGCCTCGTCCCGGGTGCGGGCGCGACTCGCCTCACTCCACGCAAGACGGTCATCACCTCCTGAGCCGCGTCCAGGGGCCGGGATTCGGGGGCCGGAGTTCGGGGGCCGGAGTTCAGGGGCCGGAGTTCAGGGGCCGGAGTTCAGGGGCCGGAGTTCAGGGGCTGAGGTACCAAATGCGCTGCCACGATTCGCAGTTCGGTTACTGAGACCCCAAGTTCATGACGGTCGCCGGGAGTTCGGGACTCAATTGATCTGGCGATCCGTCAGACAGACTGGGTGCGGGGGCGAATCACCACACGGGACGACCATCCGCCCCTGTCCGGCTGTCACCTCGGTCTCCTCGGCCCAGGTCAGGCCGGACCGCGGCAGGCCGACCTCTGGCCCGCCGAGTTCTCTGCCGCCCGTGGTCCCGGCGCGCGTCGATGAGTCACCGGGGGCCACGGCCGGCCGTCCCGCGCCCGCCCGTTAGCATCCCTTCGCATGACGAGGCGGGGACAGCGGCTGGGTGCCGTGGTGGGGGCGGCACTGCTGGCGGCGGTCTGCGCCTCCGGTGCGGAACCCCCGGAGATCATCCGCACGGCGGCGGGCCTCGGGCCCCTCCCCGCCGACCGCTACGACCACACGGCGCAGGACTATCAACGGTCGCAGCGGGCATCGGCGTTGCTGGTCCGGCAGTGCATGGCCGAGCGGGGCCATCCGGGCTTCCCGCTCGACCCGCGCTACCCCAGCGACCCCATCGTCGCGACCGCGGTCACCACCGACTACGGCGCCCTCGATCTCACCGCCGCGCGCCGCTGGGGTTACGGCTGGGACCCGGCGAAGCCCTTGGCCGCCCAGCCGAAGGGCCGCCGGATGACCAACGCCGAGTATGCGGACCTGCCCGCATGCAGGACCCGGGCGAACCGGTGGCTGATGCGCGGCGTCGACCTCACACGGGACTGGCTCTACGCGAGTACCCGGGTGATGGAGGTCGACAAGGCGGCCGGGCGCGACCCGCGTCTCCGCGCGGCGTGGAACGCGTGGTCGCGCTGTGTGGCGGACCGAGGATTCACCCGTTACCCCGACCCCGTCGCGGCGTTCACCGACCGTTCCTGGCAGCGCGGCAGTGACGGCAACACCCGGCATACGCGGCGGGAGCGGGACACCGCCGTCGCGGACGTCACGTGCAAGCGGCGCCTGCACACGGCCGAAATCTGGCACACCGTCCAGGCGCGGGAGCAGGCCGCGGACATCGCACGGCACCACGACCGCTACACCGCAGGCCTGCGGGCACTGCGGACGTACCGGGCCAACATCGCCGAGGTGCTGGGGAAGCTCGGCCGGCGCGGCTCCGACGCCGCACGGTGAGTACCACGAGCACCGACGGACAGCCCACGGCACCGCCGACAGGCGTGCGCGGGCATCGCCCCACCTGATCCGCCCGCGCCCCCGGACCCGCCGCGCCCCCCACCCCGCCTGATCCCGGCCGGACCCGTTCGCCTCGGCCGGGCGGCGATTCGGTGAGGTCCGCTGTGAACGGGCTTTCTCTCCAACCCAGTTGGGAGGCGTCGATGAGCCGCCGGGACCAACCCGGTCCGAGGAGGGATGGTCCCGCCGCGAGACGGCGCCGCCCGAACGGGGATGGTCCCGTCCCGCCGCCACCCAACGACCCAACGACCCACCGACCCACCGACCCACCGACCGCACGGGCTACGGCAACGGGTCGCGCACGGCCGGGTTCAGCGCTCGACCACGAAGATGTGGGCGGCGGCCCGTGTCGGGAGCACGACGGCTCTTCCACCGCCGGTCACCATCACACCGCCAGGCGACGGTGTCACGCTCACGACCGCTCCGGGCCGCACCCCGGCCTGCCGCAGGTCGTGCATCAGCCGGTGGTCGGTCTGGATCAGCTCTCCGATGCGCCGGACCACCGCGCCCGCACCGTCCGGGCCGGGCCGAAGGTCACCGAGGCTCACCGTGTCCTCACCTCCGGGCGAGTCCGCCCGACTCACCTCACCGAGCTCTTCCAGGCCCGGGATCGGGTTGCCGTAGGGCGACTTCGTCGGATGCCGCAGGAGGTGCAGGATCCGGCGTTCGACGGCCTCACCCATCACGTGCTCCCAGCGGCAGGCCTCGGCGTGGACCTGCTCCCAGTCCAGCCCGATCACGTCGACGAGCAGGCACTCGGACAGCCGGTGCTTGCGCAGGACGCGCGTCGCGATCCGCCGGCCCTCCCGGGTCAGCTCCAGGTGCCGATCGCCGGCGACGCGCAGCAGACCGTCACGCTCCATGCGGGAGACGGTCTGGCTGACGGTGGGACCGCTCTGGTTCAGCCGCTCGACGATGCGGGCGCGCAGGGGGACCACGCCTTCTTCCTCGAGCTCCAGGACGGTGCGCAGATACATCTGCGTGGTGTCGATCAGTGTGGACATGGGGTTCGTCAGGCCGGGGTTTCGGCGGTGACCATGAGAACGGCGCGGCCGAGGATGTGGCCGGCCATGGTGAAGCCGAGGACGGCCGGGGTGGTGTCGGCCGAAACACCGACGGACGCGACGCCGAGGGCGTGCACCACGACGAAGTAGCGGTGCGGGCCGTGCCCGGCCGGCGGGGCGGCGCCGATGAAGCGGGCGGCACGGGCGTCGTTGGGCAGTTGGAAGGCGCCCTCGGGCAGCCCCGAGCCGGTGTCGTCACCGGCGCCTTCGGACAGTTCGGTGACGGCGGCGGGGATGTCGGCGACCGCCCAGTGCCAGAACCCGGACCCGGTCGGGGCGTCGGGGTCGTAGACGGTGACGGCGTAGCTCTCGGTGCCGTCCGGGGCGCCGCTCCAGGACAGCTGCGGGGAGACGTCCTTGCCGCCGGGGACGCCGAAGATGCCGGAGAACTGCTCGACCGGCCAGGCGGCGCCGTCGGTGACGGTGGTGCTGGTGACGGTGAAGGTGGCCGCCTCGGGGAGGCGGGCGAAGTGGTCGTTCACGCTCATCGCGTCGTTCCTGTTCCGTGAGTGGCGAGACCGGCCGGCGACCTGTGAGGCGTCGGCCGGTCTCTCCGACGAGGGGGTTCGTGGTGACCTCGGAGCCACCGGGCCGGCTCAAGCGCCGCGGTGGTGATGCGGTGGCCATGCGGACGGCGGACGGCCTGCGCGTCGGGTGACGCCCGGTCGTCGCCGCCCCTCATCGCCGAATCGACTATAGCAATAATAATCGATTATTCGACCCATCGTCTACGATGACGACATGGCCCAGACGACCGACACCCCGACCCCGCCGGGGAAGCAGATGCTCTCCGAGCAGGTCTACGCACACCTGCGGGACGCGATCATGCGCGGCGACCACGCCCCCGGTGACGCCCTCAAGCCGCAGGATCTCGCCAAGGAACAGGGCGTGAGCCTGGCGGTGGTGCGCGAGGCGCTCGTACGGGTGGTCGGCGAGGGCCTCGCCGACCGGCTGCCCAACCGCGGCTTCGCCGTCCCGGCCTTCTCCGACCGCCGCTGGCAGGAGATCGCGGAAGCCCGCCGGACCATCGAACCGGTCGTCCTGCGCATGTCCGTCGAACGCGGCGACGTCGACTGGGAGGCCCGCGTACGAGCCGCGCACCACCGTCTGACCCGCACCCCCGCGTACGTACCGGAGGAGGGCGAGCACTACAGCGGCGCGTGGTCCGAAGCCCACCGGGTCTTCCACCGCACCCTGCTGGAGGGCTGCGGCAATCCTGTCCTGCTGGAGACCTTCGACCGGATGTGGACCGCGAGCGAACTGGCCCGCCGGTGGTCGGCGCAACGCGCCCCCGGCCGGGACGGCGTCGGCGAGCACCGTCAGCTGGAGGAAGCCGCGCTGGCCCGCGACGCCGACACCGCGGCCGCGGTCCTGGTCCAGCACCTCACACTCACGGCGGCCGCACTGACGGATTGAGCCCCCGCCGATCCGCCCTGGAACCGCTCCGAAACCGCCATGACCCCGCCATGACCCCGCCCTGACCCCGCCCTGACCCCGCACGGGAAGCCCGAACAGCATCGCGGCCGAGAAGCCGTCGAGGACCATCAGGGGCACACCATTCCGGAGCCGCGGAACCAGGTCCGCGCCGACACCCCGGTGACAGGGGCGGGCGACCGACCGCCTTCACCCCCGCGGCCCCCGCCTTCGCGAGGAGGCGGAGCGAACGATCAACCGGATCAACCCGGTTGATCGGGTCAACCGGGGCGACCGGGGCGACCGGGGCGACCGGATCAACCGGATCGATCAGCGTTCGCTGTCCGCCGACGCGGGGACGGGCGTGACGGCCGCGTCGATGAGCTTGGCGGCGATGGAGCGTCCGGTCGCTCCGGCGGCGGTGCTGTTCAAGGCGACGCTCCGCGCCGCGGCACCGTCGTAGAGGAGCGCGATCTGCTCGCCGAGTTCGACCGGATCGCGGGCGCCGGCCTGGCGCGCCAGAGAGGCGAGTCTGTCGGCGAACTCCGCCTTGTAGGCGGCGGCGAGCCGGTGGACCGGATGCGCGGGGTCGGGGATCTCCACGGCGGCATTCAGGAAGGGACAGCCGCGCAGCGGCTCGCCCGAGCTGTTCGGCTCCCACTCGAAGATGGCGAGCAGCTGTCCGCGCGGGTCCGGATAGGCCTCCGGAGCGGATCCGCCGGGAGGCAGCAGATCGTCTTCGACACAGCTCAAGTAGGCGTGGACCAGGTCGTCCTTGCCGGCGAAGTGCGTGTACAGGGTGCGCTTGGAGACGTTGGCCGCGGTGGCCAGCTGTTCCATGCCGGTGGCGTTGATCCCGTGAGCGGTGAAGAGCTCGGTGGCTGCCTTGAGGATCCGCTCCCTGGCTCCGCGCCCGCGCCGTCGGCGTGGCTGGGGTGGTGTGATGCTCATGCCTTGAGGATACCGATCGTTTTACTTAACCGGATCCGCCTGTTACGGTCGAGGCCATAAGTAAACCGATCGGTGTACTTAAGGGGTCGTCTCCCCTTTCCGCCCGCACCCACCGCAGACCATGCCTCTGCGGCAGGCCCTCTCCGCGCCAAGGACCACGAGCGCAGCTCCGTCGCCCGGCGCATCCATGCCCCGCTCTGGAGAAACACTCATGCCCCCATCCCCTGTGGACGCCGTCGTCAGCGACGGCACGACACGCCTCCCCACGTCCGAGCGCCGGCGACCCCGCGCGCCGCATCCGGGCCTCGTCCTCGCGGTCCTGGCCACCTCCGTCTTCCTCTCCGCGCTGGACGCCTTCGTCGTCAACGTCGCCCTGACCCCCATCGGACAGGGCATAGGCGAGACCTCACTGCCCAGGTTGAGCTGGATCCTCAACGGCTACGCGATCGTGTACGCCGCGCTCCTGGTCCCGGCCGGCCGGCTGGCCGACCGCTACGGCAGGAAGGCCGGCTTCCTGCTGGGCCTCGCCGTGTTCACGGTGGCCAGCCTGGGCGCGGCTCTCAGCGGCGACCTGTGGGTCCTGGTGGCGTTCCGCTTTCTGCAGGCGGCCGGCGCGGCCGTGCTCACCCCGGCGAGCCTGGGTCTCGTACTGACCACGGCACCGCCCGCGAAGATCACGCGATACATCCAGATCTGGGCGGCCAGCGGCTCCCTGGCCGCGGCGGCCGGCCCCGTGGTCGGCGGACTGCTCGTCCAGGCGGCCTGGCAGTGGATCTTCCTGCTGAATCTGCCGATCGGCGTCGCGGCACTGGTCATGGCCGCGCGCCTGCTGCCGGGCGGACGTCACGACACCGACACCCGCCTGCCCGACCTGCTGGGCGGAGCGCTGTTGGTCGTGGCGATCGGGACGCTCGCGCTGGGCCTCGTACAGGGATCCGAATGGGGGTGGGCCTCCGGGGCCACGCTCGGCAGTTTCGCCATCGCCGCGGCGTCCCTGCTCCTGTGCCTGGCGCGCTCGGCCCGGCACCCCGTCCCCGTCGTCGACCTGAACCTCCTGCGTGAGCCCGTCTTCGCCTGGGCCAACATCGCCACCCTGCTCTTCTACGTCGCCTTCGCGGTCGAACTGCTCGGCGTCACCCTGTGGTTGCAACAGGTGTGGCATTGGTCGGCCATCGAAACCGGCCTGGGCGTGTCCCCCGGTCCGGCCATGGTCTTCGTCGCCTCCGCGCTGGGCCGGCGTCTCGCCCGGCGGGTGCCGGTCGGCGTCGTCGCCGCCCTCGGATCGGCACTGGTCGCCCTCGGCACCGCCTGGATCGCCCTCAGGGCCGACCACTCCCTCGACTACGCCGCCGACATCCTGCCCGGCTGGCTGGTCGTCGGCGTGGGCGTCGGACTCGCGCTCCCCACGATGATCTCCTCGGCCACCGCCGGCCTCCCGCCGGACCGGTCGGCCACCGGTAGCGCGATCGTCACCATGGCCGGCCAGGTCGGCACCGTGCTCGGCGTCAGCGCCCTGGTCGTCATTCTCGCGGCGGCCGGAGCCGCGGACCCGGCCCACACCTACTCCCGGGCCTGGTGGATATCGGCGTGCATCGCCGCGGTCAGCGCCTTCGCGGCCCTGGGCATCACCCCTCGCCGCCGACCCGGAACCACCGCGATCGGCTAGCGGCACGCGCTCACACCCAGGGCGAAGCAGGAACGCACCCCTGGAGCCCGCACGACCGATCAGCTCCTCACGACCACCGACCACCGACACCCGAAGCGAACCTCACCACCCTCACCACCCTCACCAAGGAGACCTCATGCGTTACACGACCTTCGGACACCGGACCGGGCTCCGCGTCTCCGAATACGCCCTGGGCACCGGCAACTTCGGCACCTCCTGGGGTGCCGGTGCCGACCCGGACGAGTCCCGCCGCATGTTCGACCGATTCGCCGAGGCCGGCGGCAATTTCATCGACACCGCCGACAACTACCAGTTCGGCGAGTCGGAAGAGCTCCTGGGCCGGTTCATCGCCGCGGACCGGGACCACTTCGTCGTGGCCGACAAGTTCACGAACGCCTCGACACCACAGGCCGATGTCTCCAAGACCGGCAACAGCCGCAAGAACATGATCCACTCGGTCGAAGCCAGCCTGAAGCGGCTCGGCACCGACTACATCGACCTGTACTGGGTGCACTTCCCCGACGACCTGACGCCCATGGAAGAGATCCTGCGTGGTCTCGACGACCTCGTGAGGTCCGGGAAGATCCTCTACGCCGCGCTGTCGAACTTCCCCGCCTGGCGCGTCTCCCGAGCCGCCACCCTCGCCGAGCTCAAGAACTGGGCACCCGTCGCGGGCATCCAGGTCGAGTACAGCCTCGTGGAGCGCACGCCGGACCGCGAGCTGCTGCCCATGGCCGAAGGCCTCGGCCTGGGTGCCGCCCTGTGGTCCCCCCTCGGAGGCGGTCTGCTCACGGGCAAGTACCGCGGCAGCGCCGAGGGCAGACTCAGCGACCTGAAGACCCTGGTGCACACCGAGTCCGACGAGCGGAAGACGGCCGTCGTCGACACGGTCCTGGCCGTCGCGGAGGAGACCGGCGCCACCCCCGCGCAGGTCTCCGTCGCCTGGATCCGCGAACGCGCCGCCCGTGCCACGACGTCCTTCGTCCCGATCATCGGGCCGCGCAACACCCGCCAGCTCGACGACTACCTCGGCGCCCTCGACGTACGGCTCACCCCCGAGCAGTACACGCGGCTGAGCCAGGTCAGCGCCGTCCCCCTCGGCGTTCCTCACGAAGCCAGCGCCGGCGCCCGAGACCGGGTCCGCGGCGGCGACGCCTCCCGGATCGCCGAACCTCCGGTACCGCTCGCCTGAGCCCGTTGTCGGCCGACGGCCACCGCGGGGGGCCTCGCGCGGGACGTCAAAGTCTCGGCGGGCGAGATCATCGCCCGCCGCATGGCCACCTGGACCTGGCGGGTGCCCCGGCCCTCGACGCCGTCGCCGTATCAGTGACTGCGGACATCAACTCGGCGTCGATGCCCGAACCGTTGCCGCGCACGCCAACTCGCCCTCCCACCAGTGAACTTCGGAAGACGCTTCCGTGAGACGGAAGTGCCGTTGCGGCCTCGCGAAGCCACTGCGGACGATGTCGCCACGCAGAGAGACGGGAGCCGCCCCCATGCCTCACACCACCGCCTTCGCCAGGAACCAGTGGTACGTCGCCGCCTTCACCCACGAGGTGGGGCGCGAGCTGCTCGGCCGGACGGTTCTGGGGGAACCTCTCGTGCTCTACCGGACCGAGGACGACGGGACGGCGGTCGTCCTGGCCGACCGCTGTGTGCACCGCAGGTTCCCGCTCTCCGCGAGCCGGCTCGACGGTGACCGGATCGTGTGCGGGTATCACGGGTTCACGTACGACACCACGGGCAGCTGTGTGCACGTGCCGGGGCAGAAACGCGTACCGCGTACGGCCCGGGTCGCCGCGTACCCGGTGGTCGAGCAGGACTCGTTCGTCTGGGTGTGGGTCGGCGACCCGGCGCTCGCCGACCCGACGACCGTCCCGCGGGCCCGGCACATGGACTCTCCGGACTGGACCACGGTCTCGGGCATGGAACCCATCGACGCCGACTACGGGCTGCTCGTCGACAATCTCCTCGACCTCTCCCACGAGACCTATCTGCACGGCGGGTACATCGGCACTCCCGAGGTCGCCGAGACGCCGATCGCCACGGAGGTCGACGAGGGCGCCGGCATCGTGCGGGTCAGCCGGCACATGGACGACGCCGAGTGCCCGCCGTTCTACGCGCGCTCGACCGGCATCGAGGGCCGGATCACCCGCTGGCAGGACATCGAGTACCACGCGCCGTGCCTGTACCTGCTGCACAGCCGCGTCGCGCCGGTCGGCGTGCTCCCCGGGGCGGACGGCCGCGATCCGGACGCCTTCCACACCGAGATCACGTACGCCATCACTCCCTCCGGTGACGGCCACGTCTACGACTTCTGGGCGGTGTCACGGGACTTCGCCCGCGAGGACGAGGAAGTCAGCGCGGTCATGCGGGACTTCAACCACACCGTGGTGATGCAGGACGTCGACGCGCTCAACCTGCTGCAGCGGACGCTGGGCACCGAACGCGGCGGGTACCAGGAACTGAGCATCAACATCGACACCGGCGGACTCGCGGCCCGCCGTATCCTCGCCCGGCTGGCCGAGGAGGGCGACAAGCCGACGGAGAGGGTCCGGTGACGCGGGCACCCCGCCTCACGCACCGCGAGGTCTACCGCGTCGACTGGCTCCCGGGCACCGACGTCCTGCACGGCACCTGCCACTGCGGGGCCGAGCACGCCTCCCAGGATCCGGTCGAGATGTGGGAGTGGCTGCTCTCCCACCCCGAAGGACACGTGCCGTGGGGAGTCCGGGGATGACCGTCCGCGAAGCCCAACTCGTCGTCGCGCAACGTGAGTTCGTTGCCGAGGGAGTGGTCGCCCTCACGCTGCGCCACCCGCTCGGCGAGGAACTCCCCCACTGGCGGCCGGGCGCCCACATCGACGTCGTGCTCGGTCCGGGACGGGAGCGGCAGTACTCGCTGTGCGGCGACCCGGCGGACCGCCGAGCGTGGCGGATCGCGGTGCTCCGGGAGCCACACGGCCGCGGCGGGTCCTCGTACCTGCACGAGCGGGTGGGTGCGGGCGACAGGATCCGTGTCCGCGGCCCGCGCCAGCACTTCGCCCTCACCCCCGCTCCCCGATACCGGTTCGTCGCGGGCGGCATCGGCATCACCCCGATCCTGCCGATGCTCGCCGCGGCGCAGGCGGCGGGCGCGCGGTGGACACTGCTGTACGGCGGACGGACCCGCGAGTCCATGGCGTTCGTGGCGGAGTTGAGCCGGTACGGGGACCGGGTGACGATCGCTCCCCAGGACGAGAGCGGGCCGCTGGACCTCGACTCCGTGCTCCGCGGAATCCCCGAGGGCACGCTCGTCTACTGCTGCGGTCCCGGCCCGCTGCTGGACGCGATGGAGGAGCGGTGCCCAGCCGGGTCGCTGCACGTCGAACGCTTCCGTCCGAAGACCCGGGAACACTCCGCGGAGGGCGAGTTCGAGGTCGTGCTCGCGCGCAGTGGCCGCACGCTGACCGTCCCCGCGGACGCCTCCGTGCTCGACACCGTACGCGGTGCCGGCGTCGAGGTGCTCTTCTCCTGCGCCGAGGGCACCTGCGGCACCTGCGAGACGGATGTCCTCGAAGGGATCCCGGACCACCGGGACACGGTGCTCACCGACGCGGAGCGGGCGGCGGGCGAGTCCATGCTCATCTGTGTCTCCCGGTGCCGGGGGAAGCGGCTCGTACTCGACCTGTAACCGTCCGGCGCACGCGCCGCGCGGGCACGCTTCGGTAACTGTCAACAATATTGTCAGCCATAGCCATTGACCCCGCCGTACGGGAGTTCTACCTTCCGCTGAGCACCACTGTGCGGTGTGCGCACAGCCTGTCGGAACACCGTCGTCTGCACAGGAGGAGCCATGCGTCGTCTGCTCGCCGGTCTCGCGGTCGGAACCTTCCTGGTCGCCGCGTCGGCCTGTGGCTCGTCCGACGACTCCGGAACGTCGGACAAGGGCACGTCGTCCGGCGGCACCACCACGGTCAAGGTCGGGATCATCCCCATCGTCGATGTCGCGCCGCTGTACCTGGGCCAGAAGAAGGGCTTCTACGGCAAGCGCGGTCTGAAGCTCTCCATGACGACCGCGCAGGGCGGCGCCGCGATCGTCCCGGGCGTCGTCAGCGGCCAGTTCCAGTTCGGCTTCTCCAACATGACCTCGCTGATGATCGCTCGGAGCCAGAACGTGCCGGTGAAGGCGGTGGCCAACGGCGTCGCCTCAACAGGCCTGGCGGGCAAGGACTTCGGAGCCATCACGGTGAAGAAGGGCAGCGCCCTCACGTCGGCGAAGGACCTGGAGGGCAAGAAGGTCGCCGTCAACACGCTCAAGAACATCAACGAGACCGCCGTGCGCGAGTCGGTGCGCAAGGCGGGCGGCGATCCCTCCAAGGTGAAGTTCGTCGAGCTGGCCTTCGACCAGATGCCCGCCGCCCTGGACGGCGGCCGGATCGACGCGGCGATGGTGGTCGAGCCCGCGCTCGCCACCGTCAGGAGCCAGGGCGGCACGGAGATCGCCTCGTCCCTGGTCGATGTCGCCAAGGACCTCACCGTCGCCATGTACTTCACGTCCACCCAGTACGAGCAGAAGAACCCCGATGTGGTGAAGAGGTTCCAGGAGGCCACCGCGGAGTCCCTCGCCTACGCCGACGCCCACCCCGACGAGGTCCGCTCCATCGTCACCTCGTACACGAAGATCCCCGCGGCGGTCCTCGCGAAGGTGACCCTCCCGAAGTGGCCGGCCGAGCCGAACCGCGCGTCGATCGAGGCGCTGGAGATGCTGGGCGAGCAGGACGGGCTCTTCAAGTCGGCTCCCGACCTCGACGAACTGCTGCCGTGAGGGGTGCGAACGCGGCACTCGGTACGGCCGGCCTCGCGGTCTTCCTCGCCCTGGGCGAGGTGGCGCCGCGGCTCGGCCTCGTCAAGGAGGCCTACTTCCCGCCGACCAGCCGCATCGCCGACGCCCTCGGGCAGGAGGCCACCGACGGCGCTTTCTGGACCGCCCTCGGTGACACCCTGACCGGCTGGGCGCTGGGGCTGGTCGCGGCGGTCGTCGGGGGTGTCGTCGTCGGGCTGGTCCTCTCGGTCGTGCCGTATCTGCGCGACGCCACGGCCTCCACGATCGAGTTCCTGCGCCCGATCCCCTCCGTCGCGCTGATCCCCCTCGCCGTGCTGCTGTACGGCACCGAACTGCGCTCCGTCCTCCTCCTCGTCGTGTACGCCTCCTTCTGGCAGGTCCTCGTCCAGGTCCTGTACGGGGTGCGCGACGTCGACCCGGTGGCGGAGGAGACGGCACGCTCGTACGGCCTCGGCGCCTGGGCGCGCACCCGGCACGTCCTGTGGCCCACCGCGCTGCCCTACGTCATGACGGGTGTCAGGCTGGCCGCCGCGGTCGCCCTCATCCTCGCCGTGACGGCCGAACTCGTCATCGGTGCACCGGGGTTGGGCGCGCGGATCGCGGTCGCGCAGTCCTCCCAGGCCGTCCCGGACCTGTACGCGCTGGTGGTCGTCACCGGCCTGCTCGGACTGCTGATCAACCTGGGAGCCCGCGCGGTGGAGCGACGGGCGCTGGCCTGGCACCAGTCGGTGCGCGGGGAGGTGGCGGTGTGAAGGGTGTCCGCTCGGGCCGCACCGGGCCGAAGGCCGGCGAGAGCGCCCCGCCCGCCCGCGCGAGGCCCGCAGGCCGGGGGACCGTCCTGCTGCGCCCGCTGTTCGTGGTCGCGCTGCCGGCACTGCTCGTGGCCGCCTGGTGGTTCGCGTCCGACGACAGCACCGCGGTCTACTGGCCGCCGCTGCGTACGATCCTCAGGACCTTCCCCGACGTCTGGACCGGTGAACGGCTGCGTACGGACGTCCTGCCCAGCGTGCTGCGCCTGCTGGCGGGTTACGTCTCGGCGGCCGTGGCGGGCGTGGCGCTGGGTACCGTCATCGGCTCGTACCGCCGGGTGCGGGCGTTCTGCGAGCCGGTCCTGGAGTTCCTGCGCGCGGTGCCGCCGCCCGTCCTCGTGCCGGTCATCATGCTGTTCGCGGGCATCGGCGACACGATGAAGATCGTCGTGATCGCGAGCGGCTGCCTGTGGCCGGTCCTGCTCAACACCGTCGAGGGGGTGCGGGCCGTCGATTCCGTCATGGCCGAGACCGCGCGTTCGTACGGCGTCACGGGCGCCGCCCGGCTGCGGCACGTGGTCCTGCGGGCGGCGAGCCCGCAGATCTTCGCGGGCCTGCGCCAGGCACTGTCCATCGGGATCATCCTGATGGTCATCAGCGAGATGTTCGCGGCCAGCAACGGACTCGGCTTCACCATCGTGCAGTTCCAGCGCGGCTTCGCGATCCCCGACATGTGGACCGGGATCCTCGTCCTCGGCCTGCTCGGTCTTCTCCTGTCGGTCCTCTTCCAGTTGGTGGAGCGCCGGGTGCTCGGCTGGTACCACGGCCTCCGGGACTCCTCCCGGCGGGCCCCGTGACGCTCGCGAAAGGGCGGTCCATGCAAGCGTCTTTGGTCGTCACCGGCCTGCGGAAGGTCTATGAGGGGTCGGGGCGCCGGGTGGAGGCGGTCCGCGACCTCACCTTCACGGTGGACACGGGTGAACTCGTCTGCCTGGTGGGCCCGTCGGGCTGCGGCAAGACCACGCTGCTCAAGTGCGTGGGCGGCCTGCTCGCACCGACGGCGGGCGAGGTACGGCTCGCCGGGCGTCCGGTCAGCGGGCCGCCGCCCGGCATGGCGTTCGTGTTCCAGGAGTACGGGCGCAGCCTCTTCCCCTGGATGCGGGTCGGCGACAATGTCGAACTGCCCCTGAAGCAGAAGAAACTGAGCAGGCCCCGGCGGCGCGAGCTGGTCGCCGACGCGCTGGCGTCCGTCGGTCTGTCGGACGCCGCGGGCGCCTATCCGTGGCAGCTGTCCGGCGGGATGCAGCAGCGGGTCGCGATCGCACGGGCGCTGGCCTACGAGCCCGAGATCCTGCTGATGGACGAGCCGTTCGCGGCGGTCGACGCGCAGACCCGCGCCGACCTGGAGGACCTGGTGCGCCGGCTGTGGCGGCAGCGCGGGATGACCATCCTGTTCGTGACCCACGACATCGACGAGGCCGTCTATCTCGGCGAGCGGGTCCTGATCCTCTCGGCGTCCCCCACCGTCGTACGGGAGCAGCTGAAGGTCGACCTGCCCGAGGAGCGGGACCAGCTGCACACCCGGGTGGCCCCGCGCTTCGCCGAGTTACGGACCCAGGTCTACGAGCAGATCCAGGCGGCGAAGCGCGGGGAGGCGGTCAGGAGGACAGATATGCCTCCACTTCACTGAACTGGGCGGCCGGCCAGGCGCTGTTGGCGGTGACGGAGAGCCGCAGATGGCGCAGGCCCGTGCCGGCCGGCAGCGCGATCGTCACGGTGTTGCCGGTCGCCGGGTCGAACCGGTAGCCCTGCGAACCGACCACGGTGGAGAAGCCGGACCCGTCGGTGCTGCCCAGCACGGAGAGGGTCTCGGTGCGCGCGCCCCAGGCCGAGGACGGCGGCAGCTTGAGGACGACCCGGCGGACCGCCTGCGTGGAGCCGAGGTCCACGGTGAAGGACTGGGGGAAGGCGTTGTTGGTGGACTCCCAGTAACTGTTCGCGTCGCCGTCGACGGCCCTGCCCGGTGTGTAGACGTCCTGGGAGCCGCTGGCCGTGGCCGGGCGGCCCTTGGCCAGGTTGGCGTTCTGGTCCGGGGGCGGGTTGCCCTGGCCGGGCCGCGGCCAGGCCGAGCAGTCCGACCAGGTGCTGCTCCAGCCGGAGTTGCCGCCGCCGTCGCCGACCGTGAAGGTGCCCGAGCCGGTCGGATAGGGGCAGTTGTAGATGCCCGCCGCCCCGACGCCGGTGGCCTGGACGTTGCTGAACCTCGCCGAGCCCGGTGTCTCGGCCTGGACGACGACCGTCCCGGTGTTCTTCACGGTCGCCCCGGTCACGTTGATGTTGGACGTGGGGAAGCCACGGCCGCCGCCGGAGACGAACTCGAAGGCACTGTACGGGCTGTCGATGATGGTCGTGTTGGTGATGTTGACGGTCGCGTTGATCGCGCTGTCGTACGAGTCGACCCGCAGGGCACCCATCGGGTGGTTCCAGTTGGGGTTGATCGCCCCGGTCCGCACGAGCGTGTTGCCGTCGACGGTGATCGTGCCGGCCAGCGGGGAGAAGGGGTCGAGGAACTTCTGGTTGGAGACGGCGATGCCGCTGCCCAGCGCGTCGGTGTCGGAGACCAGGTTGTTCCTGACGCTGATGTCCGTGCCGCCGTAGATCGCGATGCCGTTGGCGAGGTTCGGCTGCGAGATGGTGTTGCTCTCGAAGCTGGAGTTGCTGTCCGCGCCGTTCAGCGACCACATGGCGAGCGAGTCGTCTCCCTGGTTGCGCAGGAAGTTGTTGCTGACGCGGACGCCGTGCGCGTTGCCGTTGAGGTTGAGCCCGTCGGCGGTGGTGTCGAGGACGCGGTTGTTCTCGACCACGAGGTTGTCGTTGTTGCCGGTCAGCCACAGGCCGACCTTGAGGTGCTGGATCCACATCCCGGAGACCGAACTCCCGGGTCCGAGCGATCCGTTGACGAAGTTGTCCGGGTTGGAGTCGACGCGTTCGGTGACCTCTCCGAGGACCGCGAAGTCCTTGAGGTGGACGCCGCCGGAGGAGCTGCCCTGGTCGATGAAACGGGACGCGTGGACGACGGAGTACCAGCCTCCGGCGCCCTGGAGCGTGACGTTCTGGACGCCGCTGAGCGAGGACGTCACCCGGTAGTCGCCCGGCGGGATCCACACGACACCGCCCTGGGCGGCGGAGATCGCGGCGCGGAAGGCCTGCGTGGAGTCGCCCTGGCCGCTGGGGTCAGCCCCCTTGTCGGTGACGGACACCGAGCCCGCCGGGCGGCCCGCGGCGGCGACCTGCTCGAAGTCCGCGACGTCGACGGTGACCTGGGTGGAGGTGGCCTGGAAGGCGATCCTGTCGCCCGCCTGGACGTTCTGGCCGAGCAGGAGCCGGGCGTCGTCGAAGAAGTGGTGCTGCTTGGCTCCCGCGATCCAGGACGTGTCCACGTAGGAGTACTTCGAGGTCACGGCGAGCGTCCTGGAGATCTTGGTGCCGTTCACGTACACGTCGAGGGTGCCCGACTGGCCGTCGGGGACGCTGTAGGAGACGTTCACCGCGTTGGCCGCGCGCGGGACGGTGAACTCGACGCGCTGCCCCGCCGACAGACGTACGGCCTGCCGGCCGGAGGCTTCCGAGGCGAGCGTGCCCTGCGTGTAGTCGGGGCCGGTCTTCGTGCCGGTGGTCGTGGCCGACTCGGCCTCGACCGAGGTGAAGGGGAGGCTCGCGCCCGCCACGGCCACGGCGGCGTGGGCTGTCGTGGCGCCGAGCATGCCCGCGGCGAGGGCGGCGGCAGCGGCGCACGCCAAGGGCACGCGTCCGAGCGTTCTGCTGCTGTGCATGTGCTGATCCCTTCGAGGTGGGGGTGCGGGGACAGCGGTGTTCGGTTCGGCGGTCTCAGGCGCGCAGCCACACCGCCGTGTCCGGTGGGAGGAATCCGTCGACGTCCAACGGGGCGCTGCTGAGCACGAGTTCGATGTGCTCCGGAAGCTCGACCGGCTCCTCGGCCAGGTTGACGACGCAGAGCAGACCGTCGGTGCGGGCGAAGGCGAGGACGCCCTCGGGAGCGGGCAGCCAGCTGAGCGGACCGTCACCGAAGCCCGGTTCGGTACGCCGGACGCGGAGCGCGGCGCGGTAGAGGCTCAGCATCGAGGTGGGGTCCTCGGACTGGCGGTCGGCGGCGTGGTCGGCCCAGCCGGCCGGCTGGGGCAGCCAGGGGTCGCCACCGAACCCGGCGTACGGGGCCTGTGCCTCCCAGGGCAGCGGGACCCGGCAGCCGTCCCGGCCCGGGTCCGTGCCGCCGGAGCGGAAGTGCATCGGGTCCTGGATGCTTTCGAGAGGCAACTCCACTTCGGGAAGCCCGAGTTCCTCGCCCTGGTAGACATAGACGGAACCGGGCAGGGCGAGTGAGAGCAGCGCGGCGGCGCGGGCCCTGCGGGTGCCGAGGGCCGGATCGGTGGGGGTGCCGAAGGCCTTCGCCGTGAAGTCGAAGCCGGTGTCCGTGCGACCGTAGCGGGTGACCGTGCGCGTCACGTCGTGGTTGCAGAGCACCCAGGTGGCGGGCGCTCCGACGGGCGCGTGCTCGGCGAGGGTCTCGTCGATGGAGGTGCGCAGCCGACCCGCGTCCCAGGGGCAGGACAGGAACGAGAAGTTGAAGGCGGTGTGCAGCTCGTCGGGGCGCAGATAGCGGGCGAAGCGCTCGGTGTCGGGGAGCCAGACCTCGCCGACGAAGATGCCGTCGTAGGCGTCGGCGACCGACCTCCACGAGCGGTAGATGTCATGGAGTTCGTCACGGTCGACGTACGGGTTCGGGTCGCGGCCCTCGACGTAGTCGGGCAGGTCGGGGTCCTTGGCCAGCAGGGCGGCCGAGTCGATGCGGACGCCCGCCACCCCGCGTTCGAACCAGAAGCGCAGGATCTCCTCGTGCTCCTGGCGGACGGCCGGGTGCTCCCAGTTGAGGTCCGGCTGCTCGGGGGTGAAGAGGTGGAGGTACCAGTCGCCGTCGGGCAGCCGGGTCCACACCGGTTCGGCGGAGCCGGCGAACTGGGACGGCCAGTCGTTGGGCGGGAGTTCGCCGTGCTCCCCGCGTCCGGGGCGGAAGTGGAACAGCTCGCGCTCCGGACCGCCCGCGAGGGCCGCCTGGAACCAGGGGTGCTGGTCGGACACGTGGTTCGGCACGATGTCGACGAGGGTGCGGATGCCCAGTTCCCGGGCCTCGGCGATGAGCTTCTCCGCCTCGGCGAGCGTCCCGAAGGCCGGGTCGATGGAGCGGTAGTCCGCGACGTCGTAGCCGCCGTCGGCCATGGGTGAGCGGTACCAGGGGTTGAACCACAGGGCGTCCACCCCGAGTTCGGCGAGATAGGGCAGTCTGGCGCGGACGCCCGCGAGGTCGCCGGTGCCGTCGCCGTCGCCGTCCGCGAAGCTGCGGACGTACACCTGGTAGATGACGGCGGAACGCCACCACGCGGACTGATTTCGGGCAGGGCGGGGCTGTCCCACGGTGCGTTGCCTTTCGTTCGAGGAGGTCACGTACAGGCGTCAGCCCTTGGTGCTGCCCGCGCTGATCCCGGCGATGATGTGCCGCTGGAACACCAGGAACATCACGACCATGGGGATGCTCGCGATCACCATCGCGGCGATGAGCACGGTCAGTTGGATGTTCTGCGACAGCTGGACGAGCGCCACGCTGATGGGCTGTTTGTCGGTGTCGGAGAACACCATCAGCGGCCACAGGAAGTCCTGCCAGACGGCGACCAGGGCGAAGATCGACACGACTCCGAGGACGGGCCGGGACATCGGCAGCACGATCGACCACAGGGTGCGCAGTTTCCCGGCGCCGTCGATCTCGGCGGCCTCCAGGACGTCGCGCGGGATCTGGTCGAAGAAGCGTTTGAGCAGGTAGAGGTTGAAGGCGTTCGCGACGGCCGGCAGCCAGATGCCGAGCGGTGAGTTCAGCAGGCTGGTGTGGATGAGGGGCAGGTCCGCGACGGTCAGGTACTTGGGGACCACCAGCGCCTGTGCGGGGACCATCAGGGTGGCGAGGATGCCGCCGAGGATCACCTTGCCGAAGGCCGGCTTCAGTTTGGACAGGGCGTACGCGGCGGCGGTGCAGAAGACCAGCTGGAGGATCCAGGCGCCGGCCGCCTGGACCACGGTGTTCCACAGGTGCGTGGGCAGGTCCATCAGGTCCCACGCGTCGGTGTAGCCGGACAGGTGCCAGTGATCGGGCACGAGCGTCGGCGGCGTGCGGGTCACCTCGTCCGGCGACTTCATCGCGCCGGTGACCATCCAGTAGACGGGGAAGAGGAAGGCCAGCGCGAAGAGCAGGACGACGCCGCTGAAGACCGTCCAGTAGACGGCCTTGCCACGCGGGCGGGCCAGGGCGAGCGGGGAGACCAGGGTCCGGGTGCTCACGCGTCCTCCCCTTCCGAGCGGGTGAACCGCAGGTACAGGGCCGAGAAGGCGCTGAGCAGGACGAGCAGCATGACGCTCAACGCGCAGGCTCCGCCGAAGTCGTTGTAGAGGAAGGCGTACTTGTAGATCAGGTAGAGCACCGTGACGGTCTTGTCCTCGGGGCCGCCGCCGGTGATCACGAACGGTTCCGTGAAGACCTGCATGGTGGCGATGATCTGGAGCAGCATCAGCATGAGGATGATGAAGCGGGTCTGCGGGATCGTCACGTGCCGGATGCGCTGCAGGAGACTGGCGCCGTCCAGCTCGGCCGCCTCGTACAACTCGCCGGGGATGCTCTGGAGCGCCGCGAGGTAGATGAGGACGGTGCCGCCGAGGTTGGCCCAGGTGGCCACGATGACGAGCGAGACGAGCGCGGTGTCGGCGCCGTTGGACCAGTTCGAGGTCGGCAGGTGCAGGAAGCGCAGCGCCTCGTTGGCGAGGCCCGCTCCGGGATCGTAGAACCACTTCCACAGCAGGGCGCTGACCACCGGCGGGATCATCACCGGCAGGTAGACCACGACGCGGAAGAAGGCCTTGGCGTGCCGCAGTTCGTTGAGGACGAGGGCCATCACGAAGGGGACGGCGAAGCCGATGAGCAGGGCGATGAGCGTGAAGGTGAGGGTGTTGCGCCACGCGGCGGTGAACTCCGGGTCGTGGAAGACCCGGGTGAAGTTGGCGGTGCCGGCCCACTCGCCGCCGCTGCCCGGCGTGTACTTCTGGAAGGCGATCACGACCGCGCGGATCGCCGGGTACCAGGAGAACAGTGCGAAGCAGAGCACGCCGCCGATCAGGAAGGCGTAGGCGCGGGACTGGTCGGCCAGGCGCCGGCGCCACGGTCCCCCGGGCCGGCGCCCGGCCGACCGCGTCCCCTCCGGCACGCCGACGGCGGCCGGAGGGAACGTCGCGGGGGGCTTCGATGCGGTCTTCATGAACGGTGTCAGCCTCGGGCCAGGATGGAGTCGATCTTGCCGGAGGCGTCCTTGAGGAGCTGGTCGATGTCGGCGTCCTTCTTGGTGAGGACCGCGGACACCGTGCCGTCGAGGACGGAGTAGATCTGCTGGGCCTGCGGCGGCTCGATCTTCATCTGCAGGCTCTGGTTGCCGTCGAGGAAGGCCTGGTAGTTGTCCACCGGCACGTTCGCGTTGGCCTTCTTGACCTCCTGGTCCTTGGCGTCCGCGGCGCCGGTGAACAGCCGCGGCTCGGGCAGGCCGACCGGGGCGTTGTTCTGCTTGGCCCGGGCGTAGTCGCCGAGGAAGCCCTTGCCGGGCGTCAGGAACATGTGCTCGAGCCACTTGAGGCCGGCCTTGATCTGGGCCGGGGAGTCCTTCTTGTTGAACATGTAGCCGTCGCCGCCGATGAGCGTTCCCTTGCCGCCGGGCATGGGCGCGAGGGCGAGGTCGTTGTAGTTGCCGCCCTTCTCCTTGACGAGGATCGGGATGTTGTCGGGCGCGGAGAGGTACATGCCGAGCTTCCCTGAGCCCATCATCTGCTGGACGTCGTTGATGACCAGCAGCTGCTTGCTGCCCATGGAGTTGTCGCTCCAGCGCATGTCCTTGAGGTTCTGCAGGACGGCCTTGCCCTCGGGGGTGTCGATCGTGGCCTTCTTGCCGTCCGGGCCGACGACGTCTCCGCCCTGCGAGTAGAGCTCGGCCGTGAAGTGCCAGCCGCCCTGGTTCTGGGCGCTGTAGTCGGCGTACCCGACGGTGCCCTTGCCGAGCGCGGCTATCTTCTTGGCGTCCGCGCGCAGCTCCTCCCACGTGGCCGGGGGCTTCTCGGGGTCGAGGCCGGCCTGCTGGAAGAGCTTCTTGTTGTAGATCAGGCCCATCGAGTAGCCGGTGCGCGGGACGCCGTAGATCTTGCCGTCGACGGTGTAGATGTCGCGCAGCTGCTGCTGGATGGTGCCGTAGCTCTTGAGGTCCTTGACGTAACTCGAGATGTCGGCGGCCTGGTTGATGCCGACGACGTGCTTGGCGTCGGTGAAGTACGTGTAGAAGACGTCCTCCATCTGACCGCCCGCCAGTTTGGCGTCGAAGGTCTTGGGGTCCTGGCAGGGGAACGCGTCGTGCGCGACGACGTCGATGTCCGGATTCTGCTTCTCGAACGCCTTGATGTCGGCCTCGAAGAACGAGCGGTCGACCTTGGCGCTCTTCGGCGGCATGCAGTTGACCGTGATGCGGGTCTTGCCACCCGCGGAACCGTCGTCACTCGAACCGCAGGCGGTGGCGGTGAGCGCGAAGGCGGACGCCGTGAGTACGACGAAGGTACGGCGGAACCCGGGACTTCTCATCGGTGGACCCCTTTGGGCAGGAGCGGTTGGGCGCCTTGGGCAGGAGCGGTGGGCGCCGCACACTCAAGCACCGCCGACAGGGGTGCGCAAGATGTCACGCAGAATCTGTAATTATTTGACAGAGGAATGGATCTCAGCGGCGGGGCGCTTGCAGGGCCGGACGGATGCCGACGACAGGGTGCTCGCGCGGTCCGCCGGATCTCAGCGGCGGGGTGCTTGCGCGGTCGACCCCCGCACCACCAACTCGGGTTCGAACAGCAGCTCTTCGGGTGTCACACTGCTTCCGCCGATCTGGGCGTTCAGCAGTTCGACGGCCGCCCGGCCCATGGCCTCGATGGGCTGACGCACGGTGGTCAGCGGCGGCTCGGTGCAGTTCATCAGCGCGGAGTCGTCGTACCCGACGACCGACACCTGTGACGGCACGTCAAGTCCCTTGCGGCGGGCGGCCCGTACCACACCGAGAGCGAGCGGGTCACTCGCGCAGATGAAGCCCGTGACCCCTCGGTCGATGAGCCGGGAGGCCGCCGCCTGACCGCCCTCGATGGAGAACATGGCCCGGCCGATGTGCTCGTCCGGCAGCTCGGGCGCGAGGGTCCGCACCGCCGCCAGTTTCCGGCCGGAAGGAATGTGGTCGGCGGGGCCGAGCACCAGGCCGATCCGCTCGTGGCCGAGCGAGACGAGATGCCGCCATGCCTGTTCGACGGCCACCGCGTCGTCGCACGAGACGCCCGGGAAGCCCAGGTGCCCGATGGCGGCGTTGACCAGCACCACCGGGATGTGGCGCTCCGCGAGCTGCCGGTAGTGGTCGTGCGGCGCGTCGGCCTGCGCGTACAGACCACCCGCGAACACCACACCGGAGACCTGCTGCTGGAGCAGCAGATCCACGTAGTCCGCCTCGGAGACCCCGCCCTTGGTCTGGGTGCAGAGCACCGGGGTCAGCCCCAGTTGCGCCAGCGCTCCGCCGATCACCTCGGCGAACGCCGGGAAGATCGGGTTCTGCAGCTCGGGCAGGACGAGGCCCACCAGCCGCGCGCGCTCACCGCGCAGTTGGGTGGGCCTCTCGTAGCCGAGCACGTCGAGCGCGGAGAGCACCGCCTGCCGGGTGGAGTCGGAGACGCCGGGCTTGCCGTTGAGCACCCGGCTGACCGTGGCCTCGCTGACCCCGACCTTTTTCGCCACCTGAGCAAGTCGTCGTGTCATGAGCGCAAGAATACCGCAAGAAATGCAAACGACTTGCGTAATCAGGCCATCGACGATCCGGCCGCCCACAGGCCCCGGACATGGCCCAGATGCCGGGTCATGACCCTGCGCACGGCCTCCCCGTCCCGGTCCAGGAGCGCGTCGAGGAGTTCGAGGTGCTCCTCCGCGGAGTCCTGGAGACGGCCCGCCTCGACGAGGGCGTTGAGCCCGTAGAGACGCGAACGCTTGCGCAGGTCGCCGACCACCTCCACCAGATGCGCGTTGCCCGCGAGGGCGAGCAGGCCGAGGTGGAAACGGATGTCCGCCTCGACGTACGCGATCAGGTCACCGGCCGCCGCCGCGGTCACGATCTCCCGGGCGGCCGGCCGCAGGGCCTCCAGGGACACCGGGTCGGCGGTGGTGGCCAGTCGCACCGTGGTGGGGATCTCGATGAGTGAGCGGATGTGCGTGTACTCGTCCAGCTGCTTCTCGGAGACCGCGGTGACCCGGAACCCCTTGTTGGGCACCGTGTCGACGAGGCCTTCCTTGGCGAGGTCGAGCATGGCCTCGCGCACGGGCGTCGCCGAGACGCCGAAGCGGGCGGCGAGCGTCGGCGCGGAGTAGACCTCGCCGGCCCGCAGTTCACCGGCGATCAGCGCGGCCCGCAGGGCGTCGGCCACGCGCTCGCGGTAGCTGCTCTTCTTGCCGCCGAGCGTGGGCAGGGCGGCGGGAGCGGCGGAGGGTGCGCTGCTGCGCTGGGCGGGCATGGGGTGTCTCCTCGTACGGGCCGGTGCGCCGGGCTGCTCGCACGGGCTTGTGCAATGTCACGTGCCACCAGTATCTCCCGCGGTGCTACAGGATGAATCCGGCCGGGAAGGGGTCCGAGGGGTCCAGCAGGTACTGGGCGGTGCCGGTGATCCACGCGCGGCCGGTGAAGCTGGGCAGCACGGCGGGGACGCCGGCGACCTCGGTGGTGCCGAGCAGCCGCCCCGTGAACCGCGTCCCGATGAAGGACTCGTTCACGAACTCGGTGTGCAGCGGGAGTTCACCGCGTGCGTGCAGCTGCGCCATGCGCGCGCTGGTGCCGGTGCCGCAGGGCGAACGGTCGAACCAGCCGGGGTGGATCGCCATCGCGTGCCGCGAGTGCCGCGCGGTGGCGCCGGGCGCGTACAGGTGGACGTGGTGGCAGCCCCGGATGGTCGGGTCCTCCGGGTGGACGGGTTCGTCCTCGGCGTTGATGGCCTCCATGAGCGACAGGGCCGCCTTGAGGATGTCGTCCTGGCGGGACCGGTCGAAGGGCAGCCCGAGCCGCTCCAGCGGCAGGATCGCGTAGAAGTTGCCGCCGTACGCGAGGTCGTAGCCCACCGTCCGGCCGTCCGCCAGGGTGGCCTCGCGGTCGAGCCCGGCCGAGAAGGACGGCACGTTCCTGAGGGTGACCGCGCGGGCGGCACCGTCCTCGACCTCGACCTCGGCGACGACCGGGCCGGCCGGGGTGTCGAGCCGGATCGTGGTGACGGGTTCGACGACCTCGACCATGCCGGTCTCCACCAGGACGGTGGCGACGCCGATCGTCCCGTGCCCGCACATCGGGAGGTAGCCCGACACCTCGATGTAGAGCACCCCGTAGTCGCAGTCCGGGCGGGTGGAGGGCTGGAGGACGGCGCCGCTCATCGCCGCGTGTCCGCGCGGCTCGTTCATCAGCAACTGCCTGATGTCGTCGCGGTGTTCGCGGAAGTACAGCCGCCGCTCGTTCATCGTCGCGCCGGGGACGGTACCGATGCCGCCGGTGATCACCCGGGTGGGCATTCCCTCGGTGTGCGAGTCGACGGCGTGCAGGACGAGTTTGCTGCGCATGGGGTCCTTGACTCCTGGTGATCGAGGGCGGTCGGGTGAGGGCGGTTCAGGCGAGGCCGGCCGCGACGGCCTTCTCGGTGGCCGCGCGCACGGCGGCCTCCTGCTCCGGCAGCAGCGGAACACGCGGCGGCCGCACCGGGCCGCCGGGCCGGCCGACGATGTCCATGGACAGCTTGATGGCCTGCACGAACTCGACCCGGGAGTCCCAGCGCAGCAGCGGGTGCAGCTGCCGGTAGAGCCGGCCGGCCGAGTCGAGGTCACCCGCGACGGCGGCGCGGTAGAGCTCGACGCCGGCGGCGGGCAGCGCGTTCGGGTACCCGGCCACCCAGCCCTTGGCGCCCGCCACGGCGAGTTCCAGGAGGACGTCGTCCGCACCGACCAGCAGGTCGAGTTCCGGGGCGAGTTCGGCGATCCGGTAAGCGCGCCGGACATCGCCGGAGAACTCCTTGACGGCGTGGACGAACCCTTCCGCGTGCAACTTCGCGAGGAGTTCGGGCACCAGGTCGACCTTGGTGTCGATCGGGTTGTTGTACGCGACGACCGGAAGGCCGGCCTCGGCGACCGCCGCGTAGTGGGCGAGGACGGAACGCTCGTCGGCGCGGTAGGCGTTGGGCGGCAGCAGCATCACGGATTCGCAGCCCGCGTCCCGGGCCTGTTCGGCCCAGCGGCGGGCCTCCGCGGAGCCGTAGGCGGCGACGCCGGGCATCACCCGGGAACCGCCGACCGCCGACACGGCCGTCTCGACGACCCGCGCGCGCTCCTCCGGCGTGAGCACCTGGTACTCGCCGAGCGAGCCGTTGGGGACGACTCCGTCGCAGCCGTTCTCGACGAGCCAGGCGCAGTGCGCGGCGTACCGGTCGTGGTTGACGGACAGGTCGTCGTTCAGCGGGAGCGCGGTGGCGACGAGGACGCCGTGCCAGGGACGGTTCTCGGTGATGGTCATCAGCGGTTCCCTCTCAATGGGGTGTGACATTTTACTGAATGGCTGACGGCTGACGGCTCACTGCTGAGCCTGACTGCTGACTCGACTGCTGATTTGACTGCTGAGGCTGACTGTCGGCTGCCGTGCGGCGGCGTGAGGTGCTGCGGGACGGTGCCGCGGAGCGCGGCCGGGGTGGCGCTCAGCCGTCCGTCGTCGCCTCCGTCCCGGCGAGCACCCCGAGGGGGACGGGGCGCGCCAACAGCCTTCGCACGGGGACCTGTTCGCAACCGGCGAGTCCGGCGACCGCGGGCTCGCACATCCGGCCCTGGCACCAGCCCATCCCCGCGCGGGTGAGCAGCTTCACGGTGCGTACGTCGCCCGCGCCCAGCTCGTCGACGGCCGCCCGGACCGACCCCGCGGTGACCTCCTCGCAGCGGCAGACGACCGTGTCGTCGGTGACCCGCTCCGTCCAGCGGGCGGGTGGCGCGTAGACGGTGTCGAGCGCGGCGGAGAACGCCCGCAGCCGCGTACGGGATCCGGTGGCCGCGGACCACTCGCGCGGGTCGGGCTCCGTGCCGTGCAGACGCGCGGCGATCGAGTGTCCCGCGATGTGGCCCTCGGCCAGCGACAGAGCCGCACCGCCGACGCCGGTGGTCTCGCCGGCGGCCCACACGCCCGGCACGTCGGTCCGCTGCTCCTCGTCGACGGGGACTCGCAGGCCCTCGACGCGGCAGCCGAGCGAGTCGGCCAGGTCTGTGTGCGGCAGCATGCCGTGTCCGACCGCGAGCGTGTCGCACGGGATGCGCCGCTCGGAGCCGGGCCTGACGCGCCCGTCGGGGTCGAGCGCGGCGACGGTCACGGCGACGAGCCGGTCCTCGCCGTGCGCCTCGACGACGGTGTGCCGCGTGCGCAGGCGGATGCGGTGCCGCAGGAGCCGCGCCGCGTACCCGGCGCCCTCGGCGACCTTGCCCGGCTGTGCGGCCAGCGCCCCGGCATGGCGCAGGAACGCGCGCGGGTCGGCCGACTCGACGAGCGCGGCGACCTCGACCCCGGCCGCGGCGAGCCCGGTCGCCACGGGCAGCAGCAGCGGGCCGGTGCCGGCCACGACAGCGGTGCGGCCCGGCACGACGAGCGACCCCTTGAGCATGGCCTGCGCACCCCCCGCGGCGATGACGCCGGGAAGGGTCCAGCCCGGGAAGGGCAGCACCTTCTCGTAGCCGCCGGTGGCCAGGAGCACCGCGTCGGCGCGAACGGTGCCGGGTTCCTCCTGGAAAGGACCTGTGAGCGCGTGCACGACGAACCCGCCGGCGCTCGTGGACGGGTGCGCCGCCGCCCCGGAGCCTTCGAAAACCTCCACGCGCTCCACGCGCTCTTGGCGCTCTTGGCGCTCTTGGCGCTCTTGGCGCTCCACGAGCCATACATGATGGTCCGTCAGATGTGTGATCGTGCCCGCCTCCACCTGGTCGGCGAGCGCTCGCGACAGCCGTTCCCAGGTCCGCCACCCATGGTGCGGGACCCGCGGGCGCCGCGCCCGCAGCCCGGCCGCGGACTGCCGGTAGAACTGTCCGCCCGCCCGGGGGGCCGAGTCGATCAGGGTGACCCGGACCCCGCGTCCCGCCGCGGCCAGGGCGGCGGCCAGGCCCGCCGGACCCGCGCCGATCACCGCGAGACGTGCCCGCTCAGCAGCCGTCATGTCCGGTCCCCTCCTGCGTGCGGATGGCGTCGCCCGGTCGCACCGGCACCAGGCAGGCCCGTTGGTTGGGGCGGTCGTTGACGGTCACCAGGCACTCGAAGCAGACGCCGATGCCGCACAGGACTCCGCGCGGCCGCCCCGAACCCCGGGTGGTGCGCCACGAGATGACCCCCGCCGTCCACAGTGCGGCGGCGACGGTCTGCCCCGGCAGCGCGGTGATCGCGCGCCCGTCCAGGGTGACGGTGAAAGCGGGCCCGGGCTCGGCGCCCGCCGGCTCCAGGGGGTTCACACGGCCTCCGGCGGGAAGCGGTCGGGGCGGAACGGCGTGAGGTCCAGGTCGGGCGTCACGCCGGCGAGCACCTGGGCGATCAGATGTCCGGTGCCGGCGGCGAGACCGATTCCCGCTCCCTCGTGCCCGCAGGCGTGAAAAAGTCCTGGCACCCGCGGATCGGGGCCGATCGCCGGCAGGTGGTCGGGCATGTACGGGCGGAATCCCAGGTACGCGCGCAGGGCGCGGACGTCCGCCAGGAACGGGAAGAGCCGGATCGCCCCCGCCGCCAGCGCCCGTACGGCCGGCAGCGAGAAGGAGCGGTCGAAGCCCACCCGTTCGCGGCTCGCGCCGATCAGCACCGGGCCCGCCGCCGTCCCCTCCACGACCGGCGAGGTCTGCAGCGCCGCCGAGTCGCTGGCCACGTCGGCGACGTAGTCCGCGGCGTACACCTTGTGCCGCACCCGCAGCGGCAGCGGCTCCGTCACCAGCACGAAGCCGCGCCGGGGCAGCACGGGCAGCCGTACGCCCGCGAGCGCGGCCACCGCGGAACCCCAGGTCCCCGCGGCGTTCACCACCACCGGCGCGTGCAGGTCCCCCCGGTCGGTCCGCGCGCCCCGGACCGATCCGTCCGCCGCGCGCAGCACTTCGGTCACGGTCCGGCCGGTGAGCAGCCGGGCGCCCGAGGCGCGCGCCAGATGGGCGGCGGCCAGCGCCGGCATCACTTGGGTGTCCTGCGGATAGTGCACGGCACCCGCCAGGCCGGGCGCCAGGTGCGGTTCCAGGTCGTGGAGCCGGTCCGCCGCGACCGGTACGGCCGAGACGCCGGCCTTCCGCTGCCCCGCCGCGAACGTCTCCAGCGCGGTCAGTCCGTCGGGCGTCGAGGCCACCACGACGCCGCCCTTGGCCTCGTACTCGACGACCGTGCCCAGTTCTTCCCCGAGGCCGGACCACAGGCGCCCCGACAGCAGCGCGAGGTCGAGCTCGGGACCGGGCTCCTTGTCGGAGACGAGCAGATTGCCCTCGCCGGCCCCGGTGGTGCCGCCGGCCACGGGACCGCGGTCCACGAGCGTCACGTCGAGGCCCGCCCGAGCCGCGTAAAGGGCGCAGGCCGAGCCCACCATTCCGGCTCCGACCACCACGACATCGCAGGTCAGTCGCTTGCTCACGTCAGTACTATGTCACATGCTTCTACGGGTGGGAACAGTGCTGAGTCCCGCCCGGACCGACCGACAGAAGAGGTGCCCACCGTGGCCAAGGCCCGGAAGAACGGTCTGTACCGAGAGATCTCCGAGGAACTGTCCGCCCTGATGCGCTCGGGCTGGGCGGACACCGAGCGGCGCGACGTACAGCTGGTCGAGCAGGCGCCGTACGCGGCGCGCCGCCGTGCCGCTCTGAGCGCGCTCTTCCCCGGCGAGCGGCTCGTCATCCCCTCCGGAAGCCTCAGGATCCGCTCGAACGACAGCCATTACCCGTTCCGCCCGTACACCGGCTACGTCCATCTGACGGGCGACCGGTCCCGGGACTGCGCCCTGGTCCTCGAACCCCGGCCCGAGGGCGGTCACGACGCGTACTGCTACCGGCTCCCCCGTGACGGCCGGGACACCGACACGTTCTGGACCGGCATGACCGCCGAGCTGTGGACGGGCCGCCGCAGCTCCCTCGCCGAGTCGGAACGCGAACTCGGCCTCGCCTGCCGGGACATCCGCGCGCTGCCCGGACTTCTGCGGGACACCTCCGCGCCGACCCGCGCGATACGCGGTCACGACCCCGCGCTGGACGCAACGCTCGGCACGCCCGACGAGCGGGCCACCGAGCGGGACGAGGGACTGGAGGAGGCGCTGTCCGGTCTGCGGCTGGTCAAGGACGCCTGGGAGATCGGCGAGATGCGCCGGGCCGTGGACTCAACGGTGCGCGGGTTCACCGACGTCGTCAGGGAGTTGTCCCAGGCGGTGGCCACTTCGGAGCGCTGGATCGAGGGCACCTTCTTCCGCCGCGCCCGGGTCGAGGGCAACGACGTCGGCTACGGCTCCATCTGCGCCGCGGGCGAGCACGCCACGATCATGCACTGGACGGACAACGACGGTCCGGTCCGTCCAGGTGAACTGCTCCTGCTCGACGCGGGCGTGGAGACCCGCACCCTGTACACCGCCGACGTCACCCGCACCCTCCCGATCAGCGGCACGTTCAGCCCGCTCCAGCGGAAGGTCTACGACGCGGTGTACGAGGCCCAGGAGGCCGGGATGGCCGCGGTGAAGCCGGGCGCCGGGTACCGCGACTTCCATGAGGCGGCCCAGCGGTCGATGACCGAACGGCTGGTGGCCTGGGGCCTGGTCGAGGGGCCGGCCGAGCGCGCCTACGAGCTGGGCCTGCAGCGCCGTTTCACCATGGCGGGCACCGGTCACATGCTCGGCCTCGACGTGCACGACTGCGCTCAGGCCCGCAACGAGGACTACGTCGACGGGTTGCTGGAGCCGGGCATGGTGCTGACCGTGGAGCCGGGCCTCTACTTCCAGGCGGACGACCTGACCGTGCCCGAGGAGTGGCGCGGCATCGGGGTCCGGATCGAGGACGACCTGCTGGTCACCGCCGACGGCTACGAGAACCTGTCGGGCGGGCTGCCGCGCTCGGCCGCCGAGGTCGAGGCCTGGATGCGGGAGTTCGCCGGCTAGCCGGACCCGCCCGGTGCCGGACCCTCGACCGAGGGCCCGGCACCGGGCGTCAGACGACCCTGAGGTGGGTGCCGCCGAGGCGCGTCCGGGTGATCCCGCGTGGCGGCGGAGTACCGCGGCGCGTCTCGCGCAGGACCAGGGTCATCCGCGTGTAGCCCATGTCCTGGAGGTTCTTGGGGGTCTCGTCGACGATCCGGCAGTGCGTGCGCCCCCAGCGGGGGTCGGGGTGGATCAACGGCCGTACCGCGCCGTCGTGCTGGACGGCGTCCTGCCCGACCGCGCGGATCCAGTGCGGCAGGCCGTGCCGGTAGGCCGCCTCCATGATCGGGTCCTGGGCGATGTCCCGGCGGACCGACTGCAACCCCCGGTCCTGCCCGTCACGCTCCACGGCGGCGGCGAAGTGCGCCAGCATCGGCAGGCACCAGCTGGCCTCGTGGTCGCCGAGGACGGTGGCCGCGTCCGGGTGGAACAGGACGAACCGGAGGAAGTTGTCGCCGGGCATCGCCGTCGGATGCGGGCCGACTCCGCCGAAAAGTGTCTCGAACGCGGCGTTGGACAGGACGACGTCCCAGCGGTGGTCGAAGACGACGGAGGGGAACGACACGGCATCGAGGAGTGCGGCGTAGTCCTGGAGATACGCCTGAGCCTCGGGGCTCTCGGGGACAGGTCGCGGCTGGGACCGCTGCCTTCCTGCCTGGTACGCCATCGGGAGGTCACCCCTCTTGCCTATGCGGCCTTCACGCGGCGCCCCGATCCTGCTGCCCGAAGCTCAGTCGTGTCAACTATCGTGGCATTTGGCGCTTGTTGACGGCTGATTCGCGCCACAGTTGTGGCGAGACCTGGATGTGAGTTCGAGCGAGCGACTAGTCTCCGGGGGTCCTGAGCATCATGTGAGAGACCTGAGAGAGACGTAGGAGATCTGTCGGTGACGGATGGCTTCGAAGTTCCGGGCGCCACGGCGACGGTTCTGCTGCCGGCCGTCGTGGCCCGGGTCACCGCGCTCGCCGACCGGCTCGGTGTGCGGCACAGCGAGGTTTTCGACATACGGCGCCTCTCGGCGGAGTCCGGCGTCCCGGAACCCGTGGTGCGGGCGCTTCTCGGTGGCCGCCCCGCGGGCGAGCCCGATCTGCAGGCCCGCTTCCTGCAGCGTCTCGACCTGCTGCGCCGCACCCGGCTCAAGCCCAACGGGCGCAGATACACCCAGCAGGAGATCGCCGACGGCGCGGGCATGTCGCGCCAGCAGGCGGGCGCTCTCATCAACGGCGACCGGCGCCCCACGATGGAGCACTGCGACGCCATCCAGCGCTTCTTCCGGGTGCACGCGGGATTCCTGACGGCCGAGGACTCCGAGGCGCTGGTGGGTGCCCTCCAGCGCTCCGAGCAGGAGTTGCTGCAACAGCTCGCCGACCGCGAGCGCGAGGTGGCCGCGGCCGCGGCCACCGAGGACCCCCTGGAGAGACTGCTGCAGGACCACGGCGTCCGCGGCATCGCCTGGCGGGCCGCGCAGTTGCCCACCGACCAGCACCGCGACAAGGTCGCCGAATGGCTGGACATGCTCTTGGAAAGCGTCAAGCGGCCCGAGTCATGATCCGGGGGAGAACCGTGGGCATCGGAAAGGACATGCGCCGTCTGTGCGGCGAGCTGGTCGCTGAACTCTCGCTCCCGGCGCCGGCTGAACCCGCAACCCTGTACGCCGCCCTGTGCGACGCCATGAGCAGACGCCGCGGCCGCCCCGTCCAGTTCCGTACGGCCGTGTTCCCGCCCGGTACCGCCAGCGGGCTGTGGCTCGACATGGCCGAGCAGGACCTGGTCGTCATCGAGG
The DNA here is from genome assembly GCF_009498275.1 of Streptomyces fagopyri. NCBI lineage: Bacteria > Bacillati > Actinomycetota > Actinomycetes > Kitasatosporales > Streptomycetaceae > Streptomyces > Streptomyces fagopyri. The sequence goes on from NZ_CP045643.1 coordinate 2,008,757, forward strand.
AACGCACCGCTCCTGACCATCAGTTGGTGATCCTCGGCCACGAACTGTGGCACATGACGGCCGGGCACAGCGGCCACCATGTCGAGGGCGCGGCCGTGGCCGCCCGTCTGCTCAGCCACGACGCGGACCTTCAGGCGACCGTCCTCAAGGTCGCCGCACGCACCCGGTTCGACCTCGCCGACGAGAAGGAGGCCGAGAGCTTCGGCCTGCTGCTCGCCAGCAAGTGCCGTACGTGGCTTGCTGGTTCGTCGCTGCGCGGACCGGTGAGCCGGGACGGTCTGGCCGGCCGGATCGAGACGTCCCTCGGCTGTCGTGGGCCGAAGGGCTGAGGGCACTCTCCAGGAATGGACGGATCCAGCTACTACGTCCCGGCGGTCGCCATGGGCGTCGCCCTCGCCGCGAAGGCGCCCACCCTGGTCCGCGGCTGGCGCGACCCGCTCCTGAGGTCCGTGGGCGTCCTGCTGGCCCTGGCCTGCCTGGTCTTCCTCTTCGCGGCACCGCCGACCATCGGCCAGGTCAACGACCTCACGGGGATCCCCAACGTCTCGGCGCCCCTGGTCTACTGCCTGCTGACCGCCTTCAGCGCCTCCTGCCTGGTGCTGATCATCAACTGGCGCGGCGGCCCCGCCGAGGCGACCCGCCGGCTCTCGCGTCGCTGGATCGCCGGCTACGGCGTGGTGAGCGCGGCGCTGGTGGTGCTGTACGTGCTCGGGGACTGCCACGAGGAACGGCTTCGGGACTTCGACACCCACTACGCCAACACCCCTTTCATCCGCGAGATGATCGTGCTCTACCTCGCCTCGCTGACCGTCGCGGGCGTCGCGATGAACGTCATGTGCTGGCGCTGGGCCCGCGAGGTGAGCGGCCTGCTGCGCGCCGGGCTGCGGACGATCGCGTTCGGCTTCCTCTTCAACGTCCCCTACGCGGCACTCAAGTTCATCGCCGTGGGCGCCCGCTGGAACGGCACCGACCTGGACGGTCTGAGCACCGACGTGGCACCCGTGCTGGCCTCGGTCGGAGCGCAGGTCAGCGCGGTCGGCTTCCTGCTCCCGCTGGCCTGCCGCCGCATCGGGGACAGCTGGTGCACCTGGTCGACGTACCGCCGGCTCGGGCCGCTGTGGCACGAACTGAGGTCGGTCTCGGCCCACGACGACCGCGCCGTGCGGATCTCCTGGTGGTCCCCCGCCGAACTCCAGGTCACCCAGCGGGAGTCCGACATCCACGACGGCATGCTCAGCCTGTACCCCTACTTCGACTCCGCGGCGCGCGCCCTCGCCTACGACGCGGCCGTGGCGGCGGGCTCCGAGCCCGTCCAGGCACAGGCCGAGGCCGACGCGGCGATGGTGACGGCGGCGGTACGGGCCAGGGCGGCCGACCCGGAGGGCCGGGTCATCAGCGCGGCGGAGGCGGCCACCGCCCCCGCCGGGCGCGGGTCCGCGTACGCCTACACCGACGGTCCGCGCGACCTCGTGCGGATGTCGATGGCCCTGCGTCAGTCACCCGTCGTCGCGGCCGCCCGAGGGCGCGCCGCGGCCAGGTCAGAGAGCGACTTCCATGAGCAATCCCGCTAGCGCCCCCCGGGCCGCGGCAACGGACGACCACACCCCGGCCTCCGGTCGGGCCGTGGTCATCGGTGCCGGGGCGGCCGGCCTGCTGGCCGCCGCGGCCCTCCACACGTACGCCGACGTCATCGTCGTCGAGCGTGACGTCCTGCCCGCCGGGCCCGAACCGCGCAAGGGCCTGCCCCAGGCCCGTCACGCCCACCCGCTGTGGTCCGGCGGTGCCCGCGCCGTGGAGGAACTGCTCCCCGGTGTCACCGCCGCCTGGCTGGCCGCGGGCGCCCGCCGGGTACCGCTGCCGACCGGACTGGTCACCCTGTCGGCGCGGGGCTGGCTGCGGCGCTGGCCCGAGACGGAGTTCATGATCTCGTGCAGCCGCGATCTGCTCGACTCGGTGCTGCGTGAACAGGTCGCGCGCACGGAGCGGGTGACGGTCCTGGACGGCACGGAGCTGCTCGGACTGCTGGGTGACGCCTCCCGCGTGAGCGGAGTGCGGGTGCGGACGTCGGACGGCACCGAGCGCGTCCTGGAGGCCGATCTGGTGGTGGATGCCTCGGGACGGGGATCCCGGTCCACCGCGTGGCTCGACGCGCTGGGCGTTCCGCAGGCGCCGATGGAGGAGATCGATTCCGGACTCGCCTTCGCCAGCCGGGTGTTCCTGGCGCCGGCCGGCACCGGCGACTTCCCGGTGGTGAGTGTGCAGCCCGACCCGGCGCGGCCCGAGCCCGCGCGGTCCGCGATCGTCGTGCCCCTGGAGGGCGAACGCTGGCTGGTGACGCTCTCCGGCACCCGCGGCGGACAGCCGACCGCCTCCGCCGAGGAGTTCGAGCTGTTCGCCCGCGGCGTCCGGCACCCCGTGGTGGGCGAGTTGATCGCGCACGCGCGGCCGCTCACGGACGTGGTGCTGACCCGCAGCACGATCAACCGGCGGCACCATTTCGAGAAGGTACGGGACTGGCCCGAGGGGTTCGTCGCGCTCGGCGACTCCGTCGCCACGTACAACCCCGTCTACGGACACGGCATGTCGGTGGCCGCCCAGGGTGCGGTGGCGCTGCGCGGGCAGGTCGCCGAGTACGGGATCTCGGCACCCGGGCTCGCGCGGCGGGCGCAGCGTGCGGTGGCCCTCCCGGTGGCGGTCGCCTGGGAACTGGCCACCGGAACGGACATCCGCTACCCCGAGGCGATCGGTGAGCAGCCCGGCGTCGCGCGGAAACTGTTCGGCCGTTACATGGCACGGCTGACGCGTACCGCGGCCGGAAGTCCGCCGGTCGCGCGGGCCCTCCTCTCCGTGATCACCCTCTCCGCGCCGCTGACCGCCCTCGTGAGACCCGAGATGCTCCTCGCGGTGCTGCGCGGTCCGCGGCGTCCTCCGCTCACCGAGCCGCCGCTCACGGCCGACGAACGCGCCGTGGTGTTCAGCGCGCCGGAGCCCGCGGTGACGCCGACGGCGGGCTGACCCGCCGGACGGATCCGCGCGCCCGACGCGGTCGTGGCCCCCGCGGGACCGGACCCGGCCCGGCCGGTACGGGACCACGATCCGTGCGGCCCGCCCCGGTCCCACCGGTACGGGACCACGACGGCCGATCCCGTCCGGGCGCGACCACGACGACCGGTCCCACCCGGACAGGACCCGGCAGCTGGTCCCGACCGGGCGGGATCGGTCCGGTCCCGCTGCGGCCGGGCCGCGCCGGGACGGTCCACGCCAGGACGGGCGCGCCGGGACGGGCGCGCCGGGACGCTTGGATCCGAGGGGACCGTTCCGGTTGCGATCCGACGGGGCCGGACTCGGCCGAACGGGTGGTGGCGTCGCCCGGTAAGAGAGCGAGCGGCCCTGTCCGAAGCTGACGCGCCCGGAAGCAGGCGCCGCTCCGCGACGGCGTGCGCCGGCCCGGAGCGGCGGGCGTCAGGGGCGGGCGTCAGCGGCGGGCGGTCAGGTCGCGCTGCGTTCGCTCGCCTCCCGCAGGTCCCGTTCCACGGCCCGGTTGTGCGCGGTGTCCGGCTGCCCCACCGTCGTACCGGGGCGCCCGGCGCGCAGCAGTTCCCGCCAGTGCTCGCGGCTCCAGTCGGCCGGACTGGTCGTGCTGGTGAACTCCTCGACGAGGTCGAGGAAGCGCGCCGGGTCACTGTGGAACGGAAAGTGGCCCGCACCCTCGAAGATCTCCAGCCGACTGCCGGGCATCGCCCGGTGCGCCCCGTACGCGTGCCGCACCGGCACCACGCTGTCCCGGTCGCCCCACAGCAGCATCGTGGGCATTCCCTCGGTCAGATAACAGCGGTCGAGCATGGTGACCGACTGGCCGCGCCAGTCGACCACGGCGCGCAGGGTCCGGATGAACGCGCTGCGGGAGGTCGCGTCGGGCAGGGCGTCCACGAGGTTCAGCAGTTCCGGCGCGTCCTGGCCCAGGTCGGTGTCGAGGAGCTTCATCAGGCGTAAGAACAGACTCACTTGGATTCTCATGCCGGGCAGCCGCAGTGTGGACAGCAAGAGGTCGGCGCCCGGCAGCGAGACGGCCCGCAGCACCGGGTTGACCTCGCCGCCGACGCCACCGGCGCTGACCAGGATCAGCCGTTCCGTACGGTCGGGGAACTGATAGGCGAACTGCATCGCGACGCCTCCGCCGAGCGAGTGACCGACCAGGGTGGCGGACTCGATGTCGAGCGTGGTCAGCAGGTCGCGAACCCCGTTGGCGTACGCGGCCACCGAGTAGTCGGCACGCGGCTTGTCGGAGGCCCCGTGGCCCAGCAGGTCGGGCGCGATCACCGTGTGGGTGCGGGCGAGGTCCGGGATCAGGTCGGCCCAGGTCGCGGAGGAGTCGCCGATGCCGTGGATGAGGACCAGCGCGGGGCCCTCGCCCGCCACGCGGTACGCACGCCGGTAGCCGTGCACGACGCGATGCTGCAGGCGCAGTTCCGCGCCGCCCACCGAACGCAGTCGCAGGTTGCGCCTCGGACGCCGAGGCGGTACGTCGGCCACGGGCTCACCTCCTGTTCCGGGCCGCCGAGCGGGCGGCCTCCGGCTCCTCCTCCCAGCCTAGGGCTCCTGTCCCACGCGGGATTTCCGTGAGGTTTCGCCTCCGCTAAGCGGGCGAACCCCCGCACATCGAAACGGCATTGTCAGTGGTGGACGGCAAGCTGGGGTCACGTAGTGCCACGCACCGCTCACGACCAGCCGACCCGGGGAGAGCCGTCCGATGCAGACCGCCGTACTGACCGACCACGAACGCGCCGCCGTGCAGGCCTATCTGCGTCTCCTCCAGACCGTGAGAGCCGCCTTCGACGGTACGCCGGAGGCGCACCGGCCGCCTGTGGTGGCGCCGTCCGCGCTCGCGGAGGCGGAGCGGGCGCTGGCGGCTGCCGGACTCGCGGGCAACGAGGAGGAGTTCTTCCGGCTGCTGCACCGCTGGTGCCCGGAGCCCGGCGGACGGCTGCCCTGAGGCCCCGCGCCGCGCGCCGAGTTCCGGCACGGGCACCGCGTCGCGACCCGCTGGGGGACCACGGGGCCGGCGGTCCCGGCCGCGCGTGCGGTCCCAGCTTGCGGGGCGGTCCCGGCCGTGGGCGCCCGCCGTGGGGAACCCGGCCGCGAAGGGACCCGGGCGTCGGAAGGCCGGCCCCTGCTTCTAGGCCGCGCCGTGCCCGCCGGGCACGGTGACGGCCGTGGCCAGCAGGCCCTGCCGGACGGTCCACCGTCCGTCGAAGGACTGGATCCGGCGCCCGCCGACCACCGGTCCCGGTACCAGGAGCGCGGCCCGGAATCCGCCGGAGCGCGCGGACCCGCCGGTGACGGGACCCGCCAGGGAACCCCCGGTCGCGGAGTCCCCGGTCACCGAGCCCCTGGACACGGAGTCGTCTGTCAGCGGACCTCTGGCCACCGGCCCCCTGGTCACGGCGGGCACTCTCGTCGCGGGCCCCGCCGTGGACCTCCTGGGCGCGAAGGCCCCCGCTCCGGCGCCGTGCGGCACCGGGCCGCCGTCCTCGAAGAGGTCGATGTCCGCCTCCAGGAAGTCCAGCCACTGCGCCATGAGGGGGAACCACGCCTTGTAGACCGACTCCTTGGCGCTGAAGAGCAGCCGGTCCCAGTGCACGGACGGATCCCGCTCCGCCAGCCGGCGCAGGCGTTCGTTCTCCGTGGGCAGCGCCACCGAGACGATGACGTCCTCGGGAAGCTCCTCGTGCGGTTCGGCGTCGATGCCGAGGGAGGCCAGGTCCCCGGAGCGGGCGAGGGACGCGGCGCGGTAGCCCTCACAGTGGGTCATGCTGCCGATCAGCCCCGCCGGCCAGACCGGCTCTCCGCTGTCCCCGCGGGCGATGGCGCGCGGCGCCACCCCGAGTTTCTCCATGGCCTGCCGGGCACAGCCGCGCACGGCGGCGAACTCACTGCGCCGTTTGTGTACGAACGACGCCGCGAGCACCTCTTCCTCGGGATACAGCCGCACTCCCTCGGCCGCGTCGTCACCGAGCGCCTCCACGCTCACGACCGAGTCCGGGAGCAGCTCCTCGATCACCGGTTGCGACCTCCATCGGCAGTATGCGGCGCAGTGTTCCCGGCGGACCCGGGCGGGGGCGCCACTCACGGGGGTATCCCACCGAGACCTCTTCGAAGCGGACTCCTTCGAGGTGGGTGGTCCGCGGGATGTGGAGATGACCGTAGACCATGACCTCGACGCGGAACCGGCGGTGCCAGTCGGCGGTCAGCCCGGTGCCGCACCACATCGCGAACTCGGGATAGCGCAGGACGTCGGTCGGATGGCGGTCCAGCGGGTAGTGGTTGACCAGCACCGTGGGCAGGTCCTCGGGCAGCTCGGCGAGCCGGCGCTCCGTCCCGGCGACCCGGGCCCGGCACCATGCCTCGCGGCTCGGATAGGGGTCGGGGTGCAGTGTGTACTCGTCGGTGCAGATCACCCCGGTCTTCTCCGCGTACGCCATGCCCTCGTCCTTGGTCGCGCAGCCCGGCGGCAGGAACGAGTAGTCGTAGAGGAGGAAGAGCGGTGCGACGACGACGGGGCCGCCCGGCCCGTCCCAGACCGGGTAGGGGTCCTCGGGGGTCGTGACGCCCAGCTCCCGGCAGAGGGTCACGAGATGCTCGTAGCGCTCCACACCGCGCAGCGTCACGGTGTCCTTCGGATGGGTCCACAGCTCGTGGTTGCCCGGCACCCAGACGACCTTGCGGAAGCGTCCGGCGAGTGTTTCCAGGGCCCAGCGGATGTCGGCCACGGTCTCCGAGACGTCACCGGCCACCAGGAGCCAGTCGTCGTCCGTCGAAGGGCGCATCCGCTCGACCAGGGCGCGGTTCTCCGGATACCCGATGTGCAGGTCGCTGATGGCCAGCAGGTTCCCGTGTCCGCCGGCCGTCGACCGCACCCTCGCCACCTCCGAGAAAAGGACTGGAAACACAAGAACACATTCACCCTCGCGGGACAAGAACGGACCGCGCGCGGCGGGGTCCGGTTCCGGCCCGGGGTGCTCGGTGCCGCGTCCCGGGAAATCCGTAACAGGCCCGTAGCACCACTGCGGTCCCGCTCCCCTTATGATCGCCCCAACACCGCCGCCAGGAACCTTGCTTGGCGTACGGCGGCTCGGTGTTCCTCCCTCCCCCATGGCCGGGCACGGCCTGCTCCGCCGTGCCCGGGAACCCTGAAAGGCGGCCTGCATGGCCTCTCGCGTACGCGTCTGGCTCAACCGCACGTACGCGGAGAACGTGTTCTTCATGGACCAGCTGCGAAGTAATCCGCAGCGCCGCGGGGTCGAGATCCATGCCACGCACGGTGATCCCGACTCCCCCGTGCTGGCGGCGGCGGACACCGCGGCCATGGAGCCGGACGGTCTCTCCCCCGCCGCCTATGTCGAGTACGCGCTCGACCAGTGCGCGCGGCACTCCGTCGACGTGTTCGTGCCGGTCCTGCACCAGCAGGCGATCGTGGCGCACCGCGCGGATTTCGCCGCGGCCGGTACGGCGCTGCTGGCGCCGTCCGTCGAGGCCGTGGCCGTCTTCCAGGACAAGGCGACCGCGTACCAGGCGGTACAGGCCGTGGGCGTACCGGTGCCCCCGTGGTGGCGGGTGCGTACCCCGGAGGACCTGGTGGCGGCGGTCGAGGCGCTGGAGGCCGACGGTCACCAAACCTGCTTCAAGCCGGCGGCGGGCGCGGGCGGGGTGGGCTTCCGCGTCCTGACGCGGACCCCCTTCTCGATGATGCACCTCAACGGCTTCCCGAGCCCGTACGTGCCGCTCGACCTGGTGGTGGAGGCGATGCGGCAGGCCGACGAGCCCGTCGACTGGCTGGTCATGCCGCGCCTGGCGGAGCCCGAGGTGTCCGTGGACTGTCTGACCGGGCCGGACGGCCGGGTCCGCATGGCGGTGGGGCGCACCAAGAACGGGCGTCGCCGGGGCTTCACGCTCCACCCCTCGTGGATCGAGCCGGCGCGGCTGATCGCGGAGGCGTTCGGGCTGCACTATCTGACGAACATCCAGTTCCGTATGTTCGGCGACGAGCCGGTACTGATGGACGTCAACACCCGTCCGGCGGGCGGCCTGCACCAGTTGGCCCAGTGCGGTGTCAACGCCCCGTGGGCAGCGGTGCAGTTGGCTCTCGGTGAGGAGACGGGCGAGCTGGTGCCGTCGGCGCTCGCACCGGACTACACCGTGGTGGCGGGGCCCCGCCCGGTGCGCCCGGTGTCGCTGCCGCAGCAGCGTACCGACGCTCCCGCGCCCGCCCTCACGCCCACGCTTCCGGCGGTCCCGGCCCCGGCGGCGGAGGTCAGCACGGCACCGGCCGCGGCACCCGCGTCGGCCGCCGCGTCCGCGGGGGCGAGCAGCGCCGCCGTCGCTCCCGCCTGACGACCGCCGTACCCGGCACGCCTGTCACGCCGGTCCACCCCTTCACGCTCCCCTCACTCCCCTGCGCCCTCCGCGCCGCCCCTCTTCTCCAGTCCCCCAGCTCTCCTCGTCCCGTTTCTCCAGTCCCCCCGGCTCCCCTCGTCCCGTCTCCCCGCTCCCTCCGCGGCACCGGTCGGCCCATCGGTCCGGACCAGTTCTCGCTCAGCGTCTTGACAGCGCGATTGGTCCATACCAACTTGGTTGCGCACCTCTCAGCACTCCCGAACACCCCCATTTCTTCAGGGAGATCGCGTGCGCATCACCGACCTCGGACGTTCCAGACGTCGCTTCTTCGCTCTGCTCGGCACCGCCGCCCTGGCCCTGGCCGGGGCGGTCGCCCTCCCCACCACGGCCCAGGCGGCCAACATCCTCTCCAACCCCGGCTTCGAGTCGGGCGGCCTCTCCCCCTGGTCCTGCACCGGGAACCTCGACTCGGTCGTCTCCAGTCCCGTGCACGGAGGCTCCAAGGCCCTCGCGGGCGCGGTGAGTTCGAGTGACAACGCCCAGTGCAGCCAGACCGTCTCGGTACAGCCCAACACCACGTACAGCCTCTCGGGCTGGGTGCGCGGCAGCTATGTCTACCTCGGTGTGGACGGCGGTGCCTCGACCTGGACCACGTCCCCGTCGGCGTACAGCCAACTGTCCGTGTCCTTCACCACGGGCGCCTCGCAGACCAGTGCCAAGATCTATGTCCACGGCTGGTACGCGCAGGGCACCTACTACGCCGACGACATCAGCCTCGACGGTCCGGGCGGCGGCGGAGGCGGCTCCGACACCCAGGCGCCGACCACACCGACGAACCTGACATCGACCAGCAAGACCTCTTCGAGCGTGTCGCTGTCGTGGGGCGCGTCGAGCGACAACGTCGGCGTCAGCGCGTACGACGTCTACAGCGGTTCCAACCAGGTGCTCAGCGTCTCCGGCACCAGCGCGACGGTCAGCGGGCTGTCGCCGAGCACGGCGTACACCTTCACGGTGAAGGCACGGGACGCGGCCGGGAACACCTCCGCCGCCTCCAACTCCGTGAGCGTGACCACGAGCGCGGGCGGGGGCGGTGGCGCCGGCTTCAAGCAGGCCGCGCCCTACCTCTTCGAGGGCTGGGGCGACCCGCCGAACCCGGCCACGGTGATGAGCGCGACCGGCGTCAAGTGGTTCACCATGGCGTTCGTGCTCGACTCCGGTGGCTGCAACCCGACATGGGACGGCAGCCGGCCGCTGACCGGCGGCGTCGACCAGACGGCCATCAACCAGATCCGCTCCGCGGGCGGGGACATCGTGCCCTCGTTCGGCGGCTGGCAGGGAAGCAAGCTCGGCGCCAACTGCTCCTCGGCGAGCGCGCTCACCGGCGCGCTGCAGAAGGTGATCGACGCCTACGGCCTCAAGGCCATCGACATGGACATCGAGAACACGGACGAGTTCGAGAACGAGGCCGTCCAGGCGAAGATCCTGACCGCGCTGAAGACCGTCAAGGCGAACAACCCCGGTCTGCGGACGATCGTCACCTTCGGCACCTCGACGACCGGTCCGACGTACTACGGCAACCGGCTCATCGAACAGGCGCAGTCGCTGAACGCCAACATCGACGTCTTCACCATCATGCCGTTCGACTTCGGCGGCGGCTCCGACATGTACGGCAACACCGTCAACGCCACCGAGGGGCTGAAGGCCAAGCTGAAGTCGACCTTCGGCTGGGACGACGCCACCACGTACTCCCACATCGGCATCTCCGGCATGAACGGTCTGTCGGACCAGCAGGAGACGACGACACCGGCCATCTGGACGTCGATCCGTGACTGGGCGAACTCGCACCACATCGCCCGGCTCGCCTACTGGGCGGTCAACCGCGACCGGTCCTGCCCCGGAGGCGGCGTGGTGAGCAACTGCTCCGGCATCAGCCAGAGCACCTGGCAGTTCACCTCCATCACCGCCGGGTTCACCGGCTGACACCTCCGCCGTGTGGGGGTACCCGGCCGTCACCCGGCCGGGTACCCCCACACACACGCTCGGACCCCGTACCCCCGGACGGTCAGTCCCTCCGCACGGCCAGCCGCAGCGTCCGCACCTCGAACGGCCGCAGGGACACCGCCACCGCGTCCCCGTCCGTGTCCGCCTCGCTCAGCGGGCGTTCCAGCAGGTCGGTCACCCGCGCCCCCGCGAGCGGGAAGCCCGTCCGCAGGGTGCCGGTGGCCCGGCCGCCGCGTGACTCGTAGAGGCGTACGACGACGTCACCCGAGGTGTCGTCGGCGAGCTTGACCGCCTCGACCGTCACACCGTCACCGTCGACGGAGACGACGGGCACCGCGCAGCCGGCCGAATCGGCCACGCGCAGCGGCAGATTGAGCGCGTACCCCTCCGCGACCGCGTCCTCGATGCTCGCTCCCGGCAGCAGCGCGTAGGTGAAGCGGTGCCTGCCCTGGTCGGCGTCGGGATCGGGTACCCGCGGGGCGCGCACCAGCGAGAGCCGGACGGTGGTCGTCGTACCGCCGTCCTCGCGGACCGTGCGCGAGACGTCGTGGCCGTACGTCGAGTCGTTGATGACGGCGACGCCGTAGCCGGGCTCGCCGATGTGCACCCAGCGGTGGCCGTAGACCTCGAAACGCGCCGACTCCCAGCTGGTGTTGGTGTGGGTGGGGCGCTGGACGTGGCCGAACTGGATCTCCGCGGAGGAGTGCGCGGCCCGGAGGTCCACCGGGAAGGCGGCCTTGAGGATCTTCTCGGCCTCGTGCCAGTCGATCTCGGTCTCGACGTCGATCCGGCGGCTGCCCGCCCGCACGGTGATCGTCTGCACGATCCGCGAGCCCTTGCCGAAGGCGCGTTCCACCCGCACGGCGCCCAGCAGCGGTCCGTCCTCGACGACGGTCACGGACTCGGTGTCGAGGAGGTCGGTGTAGCGGTTGCGGTAGTGCTTGTCGATGTCCCAGGCGTCCCAGTGGTTCGGGAGGTCGCTGTGCAGGCGCAGGAGGTTCCCCTTGCCGGCGAGGACCTCGCGGTCGGCCACCAGGTCCCGTACGGAGGCGAGGGTGCCGTCCTCGGCCAGTTCGACGCGGACCAGACCGTTGTCGAGGACACGGCCGTCGACGGTCACCGGACGCGCGGGCCCGTCCGTGCCGAGCGGCGCGCTCCCGTTCGCCGGGACCTCGGCGTACGCCGGGACGCCCGCGGGGGTACGCACCACCTCGGCGCGGTCGACCGGGCCGGCGTTGAACACACGGGCCCCTCCGTCGCCCAGCGCGGTCACGGCCTCCTGTGTGATCGCCTCCAGTTCCCGCGCCACCCTCGCGTACTCCGCCTCGGCCTCGCGGTGCACCCAGGCGATGGAGGAGCCGGGCAGGATGTCATGGAACTGGTGGAGCAGGACCGTCTTCCAGAGCCGGTCGAGCTCCTCGTACGGGTAGGAGTACGCCGGAGCCCGCAGCGCGGCCGTGGTCGCCCACAACTCGGCCTCGCGCAGCAGGTGTTCGCTGCGCCGGTTGCCCTGTTTTGTGCGGGCCTGCGAGGTGTAGGTGGCGCGGTGCAGTTCCAGGTAGAGCTCGCCCGACCAGACCTGGTCCGCCGGGATCTCCTCGCGCGCGGTGGCGAAGAAGGCGTCCGGGTGCTCGACGCGTACCTTCGCCGAACCCTCCAGGTTCGCCAGCCGGCGGGCCCGCTCCATCATCTCGCGGGTGGGGCCGCCACCGCCGTCGCCATGACCGAAGGGGGCAAGGGACGTCGAACCGTGGCCCTTGTCTTGGTAGTTGCGGACGGCGTGCGCCATCTCCTGGCCGGAGAACTCCACGTTGTAGGTGTCGACGGGCGGGAAGTGCGTGAAGATGCGGGTGCCGTCGAGGCCTTCCCACCAGAAGCTGTGGTGGGGCAGCTTGTTGGTCTGGTTCCAGGAGAGCTTCTGGGTCAGGAACCAGTCGTTGCCCGCGAGTTTGGCGAGCTGCGGGAAGGCCGCGTTGTAGCCGAAGGAGTCCGGCAGCCACACGCCCCTGGTCTCGACGCCGAAGTGCTCGATGAAGAACCGCTTGCCGTGGACGAGTTGGCGGGCCAGCGCCTCGCCGCCGGGCAGGTTGCCGTCGGCCTCGACCCACATGCCGCCGACCGGCGCCCAGTTCCCGTCGGCGACCGCCTTCTTGATGCGCTCCCACACGTGCGGGTGGTTGTCGCGGACCCACTCGTACTGCTGGGCCTGTGAGCAGGCGAAGACCAGTTCCCGGTACTCCTCGGCGAGCGCGGTCACGTTCGAGAAGGTGCGGGCGGTCTTGCGCTTGGTCTCGCGGATCGGCCAGAGCCAGGCGGAGTCGATGTGCGCGTGGCCCACGGCGGAGAGGGTGTGGGCGCTGGCGTGCGCGGGCCTGGCCAGCGTGGGCGCCAGTACGGCGCGTGCCGCGCCGGCGGTCCCGGAGACGTCGTCCAGGTCCAGCGCGTCCAGCGCCCGGTCGAGCGCGATCATGATCTCGTGGCGGCGCGGGTCGGCCTCGCCGAGCTCCAGCATCAGCTCGCGCAGCACCTGGACGTCGAGGTCGAGGTGCCAGACGTCCTCGTCGAGGACGGCGATGTCCGCGCGCCTGAAGGTGTAGAGCGGTGCGGAGCCGGCTGTCAGCCGGTCCCCGAGCGGGGTCGGGCCCGCGAAGTCGTTCGCCAGGATGTCCGGGTTGGAGGCCGCCTCGACGAGGTAGTCGACGTGTTCCCCGCCCGCCGCCGGACGGGCGATCGGCACGTACTGGTTCTGCGGGTTGACCGCCTTCAGCGGCACTCCGTCGGGGAGGTGGACCAGCGCCTCCGCCTGGTTGCCGGGCCAGTCCCCCACGAAGCCCAGGTCGAAGACGGCCTCGACGCGTCTGCCCGCCCAGTCCTCCGGGACGGTCCCGCGCATCCGGAACCAGGTGGTGCCCCACGGCGGCCCCCAGGGGGTGCCCATCGCGAAGGGCTCGTACGGCGCCGCGGCGGCCTCCTCGAAGGGCACCGGTTCACCGGGCGCCTGCCAGGCCTCGACCTCGAAAGGTACGGAGGCGGCGTGGACGGCGGGCTTGATGCGCTGGTCGTGGACGCGCTGGACGCGCTCCTCGATCCGGCGGCGTTCGTCGTGCATGAGAAGTCTCCAAGCGGACGGAAAGCGCTACTTGAGGTACGCCAGGCCGGGGTGGACCGAGGTGTATCCGTCGACCAGTCGCCGGGCCACGTTCACCGAGTCCACCAGCGGGTGCAGGGCGAAGGCCTTGACGGCGGTCGAGCGGGAGCCGGACCCGGCCGCGGACAGCACCTCGCGTTCGACCGCCTTGACCGAGCAGACCAGTCCGGTGGCGTGATCGGGCAGCGGGGCGACCGAGACGGGGTGCGCGCCGTTGGCGTCGACGAGGCAGGGCACCTCGATGACCGCGTCCGTGTCGAGCACCGCGAGGGTGCCGCGGTTGCGGACGTTCAGGATCAGGGTGGTCCGCTCGTCGCGGGCGATGGCCCGCATCAGCGCGAGCGCCACCTTCTCGTACCCGCCGGAGAGGTCGTCGGCGGCGCGCTCACCCGCGCCGGCCGCGTCCCGGTTCTCGGCCATGTAGGTGGCCTCGCGTTCGGCGCGGGTGCGGTCCCATGCGGTGAGCGCGGCGGTGTCCGGCCGTTTCATCTCCTCGTAGAACCGGCCCTGCTGGTCGCGCAGGAACGCGCCGCGCGTCTTCTCCGCCCGCTGGTAGGCGCGGACGGTCTCCCGGTTGAAGTAGTAGTAGTGCAGGTACTCGTTCGGGACGGCGCCCAGCGACTGGAGCCAGTCGGCGCCGAAGAGCTTGCCCTCCTCGAAGGAGCCGAGCAGTCCGGGGTCGGCGAGCAGTCGCGGCAGCTCGTCCCTGCCCTCGACGCGCAGCCCGCGTACCCAGCCGAGGTGGTTGAGTCCGACGTAGTCGATGAAGGCCTCGCGGGGGTTCGCGCCGAGGACGGTGGCGATCCGGCGGCCGAGGCCGACGGGCGAGTCGCAGATGCCGATCACGCGGTCGCCGAGGTGGCGGGACATGGCCTCGGTGACCAGACCGGCCGGGTTGGTGAAGTTGATGACCCAGGCGTCGGGGGCGATCCGGGCCACCCGGCGGGCGATGTCGACGGCGACCGGTACGGTGCGCAGGCCGTACGCGATGCCGCCGGCGCCGACCGTCTCCTGGCCGAGGACACCCTCGTCGAGGGCGACCCGCTCGTCCGCCGCCCGGCCTTCCAGGCCGCCGACCCGGATCGCCGAGAAGACGAAGTCGGCGCCGCGCAGGGCGTCGTCGAGATCGGTGGTGAAGGACACCTCGGGAGCGTCGGGGTCCCCCGCGGCCTGCTCGCCCAGGACGCGGGCGACGGCTGTCAGCCGCCCCGCGTCCACGTCGTGCAGGACGACACGGGTGACGCGGCCCTCGGCGCGGTCCCCGAGGAGTGCCCCGTACACGAGCGGCACCCGGAACCCGCCGCCACCCAGAATCGTCAGCTTCACGCCGTCTCCGCCTTTCCCGTCACGACCACTTGCACGCCCGCTTCTTCCAACGAGGACCGCGTCGCCGGGTCCGGCGGACCGTTCGTCACCACCACGTCCAGCTCCTCGGGCCCGCAGACCCGCGCCATTCCCGTACCCGGGAACTTCGCGCGGTCGGCGAGCAGGACGACCTTGTCACCGGCCTGGATCATGGCGCGCTTGACCGGTACCTCGACCACGGTGGTGTCCATGACCTGTCCGCCCGGACGTACCCCGCTGGTGCCGAGGAAGAGCCAGTCGGCGTGCAGTTGCCGCAGGTTGTCCTCGGTGAGGAAGCCGACCAGGGAGCGGTACTCGCGGCGGACCATGCCGCCGAGCAGGACCAGCTCTATGTTCTCGTCGTCCACGAGTTCCTCGTAGACCACCAGGTTGCTGGTGATCACGGTGATGCGGCGGTCGTGGAGCTGCCGGGCCAGCCGGTACGCGGTGGTGCCGATGTCCAGCAGGACGGACTGGCCGTCCTGGACCATCGACGCGGCGCGCGCCGCGATGGCGTCCTTCTCGGCCACCCGGACCTCGGCGACCTCGGCGAAGGGCTGGTCGCCCTCGTCGACGACCGCGCCGCCGTGCACCCGCGTGAGCAGGCCTTCCTCCTCGAGTCTCAGCAGGTCACGGCGGACCGTGGCCGGGCTCACGCCCAGCTGTTCGGAGAGATCGGTCACGGCCGCGGGCCCGCCGGAGCGCAGGGCCCGCAGGATGAGTTGATGTCGTCGCTCTGCCAGCACCCTGTGAACAGTACTCGTCATCTTCAATCATTTCCATGCTCAGTTCTGCTCGACTCTTGCCAAATTGACGCGATGCGCGCACGATCCTGGTCACCGCTTGCAGACTTTTGACGAGAGGATGTGCTTGTGGGTGACGAACGGCCCGATGTCCTGCTGACCGGGCTGCTCTTCTACGACCTCGTCCTGACCGGACTGGGGAAGCCGCCGACCCCCGGCGAGGAGATCTGGACCGAGGGCATGGGCGTGAGCCCGGGCGGCATCGCCAACCTGGCCGTGGCGGCGTCCCGTTACGGTCTGCGCACCTCCCTGGCCACGGTCTTCGGCGACGACCACCACGGGGCGTACTGCCGCGAGGTGCTCGCCGGACAGGAGGGCGTCGACCTCTCCCTGTCCCGCACCGCGGACGGCTGGCACACCCCGGTCACCGTCTCGCTGGCCCACGGCGACGACCGGGCGCTGGTCACCCACGGCCAGGAACCGCCGTACTCTCAGGACGAGTTGATGGGCGACCCGCCGGCCGCGCGCACCGCCCTCGTGCACCTCGAGGCCGAGCCCCGCGCCTGGCTCGACAAGGCGGCCGCCCACGGCACCCGGATCTACGCGGACGTCGGCTGGGACCCCACCCAGCGGTGGTCGCGCGACCTGCTGGACCAGCTCTCCCTGTGCCACGCCTTCCTCCCGAACGAGGCCGAGGCGATGGCGTACACACGCACCGGGAGCGCGGTCGCGGCGCTCGGTGAACTGGCCGAACTGGTACCGGTCGCCGTGGTGACCCGCGGCGGCGACGGCGCGCTGGCGGTCGACCAGACGACGGGCGAGTACGCGGACGTCCCGGCCCTCGACATCGAAGTCCTGGACGCGACGGGGGCCGGGGACGTCTTCGGCGCGAGCTTCGTCGCCGCCTCGCTCGGCGGCTGGCCGCTGGAGGAACGGCTGCGCTTCGCGGTACTGGCCGCCGGACTCTCGGTGCGGCGGCACGGCGGCGCCCTCGCCGCGCCCGGCTGGTACGGCATCCACCGCTGGTGGCGGTCGCTGCGGGATCCCGGTCTGCGCCGTACGTACGGCTTCCTGGCCGACCGCGTCCCGGCGGACCCCGGCCCGCCCGTCCACCACGCACCGGTGGCTCCTCCCGACACCACACGCCGGCCGAGCACCCCCCGATGACCCCCCACGCGACATCCCGTACGACCCCTTGCCCGACCTCTCCTCCCCATTGTTCGACCCCTCGTACACGAAGACCGAAAAGATCCGAAAGGCGGTGGGAGCAGTGCGGCTCTCACGAAGGGGCCTGCTCCGCGCGGGCCTGGCCGGAGCGGCCGCCACGTCGCTCGGCGGCCTGACGACCGGCTGCGGCGTCCCGACCGGCTCGACCGGACGGGACATGGTGCTCTGGTACTGGAGCGGCGGGCTGAGCCCGAAGGTCGTCCAGGACGCCGGGGCCCGCTACGCCGGCGCGGTGGACCTCCAGGCCATCCAGATCGGCGGCTACTACCGCTCGAAGCTGCTGACGACCCTGACCGGGCGCGCCCACATACCGGACATCGCCGGCCTCAAGGGCGAGGACATGGCCTCGTACCTGCCCAACTCCGACCAGTTCGTGGACCTGCGGACGCTGGGCGCCGACAGGCTCAAGGACCGGTACCTGGGCTGGAAATGGGATCAGGCCATCGCCGAGGACGGCTCGATGGTGGGCTTCCCCATCGACTGCGGCCCGGTCGCCCACTACTACCAGCCGGCCGTCTTCGAGAAGGCAGGACTACCCTACGAACCGGCCGACGTCTCCCGGGAACTGGCCACCTGGGACCAGTTCTTCGCGGCCGGCGAGCAGCTCAGGAAGCGCGTCCCGGGCTCCTTCATCCTGACCGACGCGCTGAGCGTCCTCAGCATCTCGGTCAACCAGTCGACCAAGCGGTTCGTCGACAGGGACCGGCACTTCATCGGTGACCAGGAGCACGTGCGCACGGCCTGGGACCGTGCCGTCGAGGCCACCCACCGCGGTCTGGTCTCGAAGATCGTCAACGGGACGCCGGACAACACCTCCGCCACCGAGCGGGGTCTGCTGCCCAGCCAGCTCAACGCCTCCTGGGCGGCCGGCGACATCAAGCTCAACGTGCCGAGGACCAAGGGGAAATGGCGGGTCGCGAACTGTCCCGGCGGACCGTCCAACATCGGGGGCTCGTTCCTGGCGATCACGAAGGCGTGCCGGGAACCGGAGAAGGCCTTCGAGATGATCACCTGGATGCTCGACGCCGGCAACCAGGCCCAGGGGTTCGTCGACTCCGTCCTGTTCCCCTCGACCCCCGCCTCGTACGCCATGAGGCAGTTGCGCGAACCCGATCCGTTCTTCGGTGACCAGATAACCATGGACGTCTTCGGCCCGGCGGCGCGGGAGATCCCGGTCGCCTTCAACAGCCCGTACGACGTCGCGCTCAGCACGCCGATCAACGACGAGATGCGCAACTTCTACGTCCTCGGCAAGAACCCGGAGAAGGCCTGGAGGGACGCCATGAGCAAGTGCCGGCGCATCGCGGACCACCTGGGGGTGAGCCACTGATGGCCACCGCCCCCGCGCTGGAGACGACCACCCCGCCCACGGTCACCCGGCCGCTCCCCGCCCGTCCCGGGAAGGGCGTCCTCGGTCACTGGCGGCTCTACGCCGCGATCTCCCCCTTCTACCTGCTCTTCCTCGCCTTCGGCCTGATCCCGGTCGGCTTCTCCCTCTATCTCTCGTTCCACCGCTGGGACGGGCTCGGGCCGATGGAGTTCGCCGGACTGTCCCAGTACCGCTATCTGCTGACGGACAGTCAGTTCTGGAGCTCGATCGGGAACACGCTCGTCATCTGGGCGCTGGCCACCTTCCCGATGATCTTCCTGTCGATGGTCACGGCCGTGCTGCTCAACTCCGCGGTGCGCTTCAAGAACGTCTACCGCTTCGCCTACTTCCTGCCGAACGTCACCTCGATCGTGGCGGTCGCGATCATCTTCGGTTCGGTCTTCTCCACCAACTTCGGCCTGGTCAACGCCCTGTTGCAGGCCGTCGGGCTGGATCAGGTGGCGTGGCTGAACACCCCCTGGGGCATCAAGGTCGCCGTCGCGACGCTGATGACCTGGCAGTGGACCGGGTACAACGCGATCATCTTCCTCGCCGGGCTCCAGACGATTCCCGGCGAACTGTACGAGGCGTCACGGATGGACGGCGCCGGCCCCGTGCAGACCTTCTTCCGGATCACGCTGCCGCTGATGCGACCGGTGCTCCTCTTCGTGCTCGTCATCTCGACGGTCACCGGTCTGCAGACGTTCTCCGAGCCCCAGGTGCTGCTCCAGACCACGGACAACAACTCGTCGTTCGCGGGAGGTCCGGGCCACTCGGGCCAGACCATGGTCCTCTACTTCTTCCAGCAGACCTTCGACAACAACGACTTCGGCTACGGCGCCGCCGTGGCCTGGGGCATCTTCCTCGTCGTCATCATCTTCTCGATCATCAACTGGCGGCTGGTGCAGCGCCGGGGCGAAGACTAGGAGGCCCCCGACCATGGCATCCCTCAAGGGTTCACGGCGCAGGGGCATCGGCCTCCATCTCGTCCTGATCGCCGGTCTGCTGCTCTCGGTCCTGCCGTTCTACTGGGCCGTGATCATGTCGACGCACTCGTCGACCGAGATCTTCTCCTACCCGCCGAAGCTGCTGCCCGGCTCGCACTTCCTGGAGAACGCCCGCCACCTCTTCGACAACGTCGACTTCTTCGGGTCGATGTTCAACTCGCTGCTGGTGGCGTGTTCGGTGACCGTCCTGGTCCTGTTCTTCGACTCGCTGGCCGCGTTCGTCTTCGCCAAGTTCGACTTCCCCGGCCGCCGGGTGCTGTTCGCGCTGATGATGGCCATCTTCATGGTCCCCGCCCAGCTCCAGGCCATCCCGCAGTTCGTCATCATGGCGAAGCTGGGCTGGATCGGCTCGATGACCGCGCTCATCGTCCCCGCGGCGGCCAACGCGTTCGGCATCTTCTGGATGCGTCAGTACATGAGGAGCGCCATCCACGACGAGCTGATCGACGCCTCGAAGCTCGACGGCGCGGGCTTCCTGCGCCAGTACTGGCACGTGGCGCTCCCGGTCGTCCGGCCCGGCCTCGCCTTCCTCGGCATCTTCACCTTCATGGGCCAGTGGAACGACTACGCCTGGCCCCTGATCGCCCTCACCAACCCCGACAACGTGACCCTCCAGGTCGCGCTGTCCCAGCTCAACGGTGTCCACGGCACCACCGACTACGGAATGGTCATGACCGGCGCACTCCTCGCCCTCGTCCCCCTGCTGATCGTCTTCGCGATCGGCGCCCGGCAGATCATCGCGGACCTGGGCAAGGGGGCCATCCGCTGATGAGCGACCCGCTCCGCGCGCTCCGCCCCTGGGAGTCACCCGAGGTGACCTCCTGGGGGCGGTTGCCGATGAACGCGCTGGACCGCCGGACGGGAGCCCTCCCGCTGGACGGCGACTGGCGATTCCAGCTGCTGCCCGCGCCGGACGCCCCGGTCCAGGGCGTCTGGTCCTCCCAGCCGGTCCCGGGCGCCTGGACCGTGCAGGGCACCGACGACCTGCCTCAGTACACCAACTTCGCGATGCCCTGGGGCGAGTTCCCGCCCGACTCCCCCGCCGCCAATCCCACCGGGGTGTACGAGCGCGAGGTGGACGTCCCCGCCGCATGGGCCGGCCGCCGGATCGTGCTCCAGGTCGGCGCCGCCGGAAGCGTGCTGCTGGTCCACGTGGACGGGCGGCCGGTCGGCGTCTCCAAGGACTCCCACCTCGCGGCCGAGTTCGACCTCTCGGGCGTCGTACGCCCCGGCGGGCGCGCGGTGTTGCGGCTCACCGTCGTCAAGTGGTCGGACGCCTCGCACCTGGAGGACCAGGACCAGTGGTGGCACGCCGGGATCACCCGCCCGGTCCTGCTGTACGCGACCGATCCGCTGCGGCTGGCCGACGTGACCGTACGGACGCGGTGCGACGGCACGCTGCGCGTCGACTGCCAGGTCCGGGACGCGGGGGGCGCGCTGCCCGCCGGCTGGTACGTCACCGGTGAGCTGGACGGGCGACTCCTGACCCAGGACCAGGAGTTCGAACGGTTCAAGGAGAAGGACGGGCGGGTCTCCGACTTCCTCGGCGAGGCCCGCCTCGGCACGGTCGTCGCCGACGCGCGCCCCTGGACCGCGGAGACGCCCGCGCTCCACCCCCTGACCGTACGGCTGCACCGCGCCGACGGCTCGGTCGCCGACACCTCGCACCACCGCGTCGGCTTCCGCGAGGTCGAGATCCGCGGCCGGGACCTCCTCCTCAACGGTGAGCGCGTCTACATCAGGGGCGTCAACCGGCACGACTTCCATCCCCTGACAGGCCGCACGGTGTCGTACGAGGACATGCGCGCGGACCTCGTCACCCTGAAACGCTTCGGCTTCAACGCGATCCGCACCGCCCACTACCCCAACGACCCCTCCCTGCTGGACCTCGCCGACGAACTCGGCTTCTACGTGATCGACGAGGCCAACATCGAGGCGCACGACCACGCCCACGAGATCGCCGACGACCCGCGCTACCTCGGCGCCTTCGTGGACCGCGTCTCCCGGATGGTGCTGCGCGACAAGAACCACCCCTGCGTCATCGTCTGGTCGCTGGGAAACGAGTCCGACTACGGCGCCAACCACGACGCCGCCGCGGGCTGGGTCCGCCGCCACGACCCCACCCGCCCCCTCCAGTACGAGGGTGCGGCCAAGCTCGACTGGGCCGATCCGACGGTCGCGTCCGACATCGCCTGTCCCATGTACGCGCCGCTGGAGGACTGCGTCGCGCACGCCTTGTCCGGTCGGCAGACCAAGCCGCTCATCCAGTGCGAGTACTCGCACGCCATGGGCAACAGCAACGGCACGCTCGCCGACCACTGGGAGGCCATCGAGTCCACGCCGGGGCTTCAGGGCGGTTTCATCTGGGAGTTCTGGGACCACGGCATCCTTCAACGCGTGAACGACGGAAGACCGGCCGGGCGCGGTGGCGCCGGGCTGTACGACCACGGCGTCACCACCCCGGGCCATCGCTGGGCCTACGGCGGCGACTTCGGCGAGACGATCCACGACGGCGCCTTCGTGGCCGACGGAGTGGTCTTCCCCGACCGCACACCCAAGCCGGTGATGTTCGAGCACCGGGAGATCGCCGCACCGGTACGCCTCGCGTACACCGGCGGTGAGCTGCGGGTGACCAACCACCAGCACTTCCGCGGGCTCGACCGGCTCGCCGCCGAGTGGCGGCTGTCCCTCGCGGACGGCGGCACCCGGACCGCGCCGGCCGAACTGCCCCGCGTACCGGCGGGTGGGTCGGCCGTGGTGCCGATGCCGTTCACCCTGCCGGAGGAGGGCGGCGAGGCCTGGCTGACACTGCGGGTGACGACGGCGGACGAGGAGGCGTGGGCACCGCGGGGCACCGAGGTGTGCGTGCCGCAGGTGCGGTTGCGGGCGGCCTCCCGCACGGTGTCGGCCACGGCCACTGCGCCGGGGCCGCCCGTCGAGGTCGACGAGGACGGTCTGCTCGTCCATCCGCTGCTCACCGCGGCCCCCGTGCTCTCGCTGTGGCGGACACCGACCGACAACGACGAGCTGGGCGGCATGGCGGCACGCTGGCGGGCGTGGGGCCTGGACGCCACCCGGCGCACGCTGCTCGACGTGCGGCGCGGGAACACGGGTGTCACGGTGATCGCCGAGTACACGACGCTCGCCGGAGCCGTGCGCCACGAGCAGGTGTTCACCCGCGTCGGGGGCGGGATACGGATCGAGGAGACGGCCGACCTGCCGCAAGGTCTCACCGACGTGCCACGCGTCGGCTCCGTCTTCGAGACGGTCGCCGGGCTCGATGTCCTCCAGTGGTACGGGCAGGGCCCCTGGGAGTCCTATCCGGACCGCAGCACGGGCGCGCCCGTGGGCCATCACTCACTGCCCGTGGACGAGCTGTTCACGCCGTATCTGCGACCGCAGGAGAGCGGCGGACGGCACGGTGTGCGCCGCTTCACCCTCTCGGCGCCGGACGGGACGGGGTTCACGGTCGCGCTGGACGAGCCACGTCAGGTGTCCGTGACCCGGTACCGCGACGAGGACCTGGCCGCCGCCGCCCACCACGACGAGCTGGTCGCGCGGCCCGGCTGCGTGGTCCGCCTCGACGCCGCCCACCGCGGCCTCGGCACGGCCTCCTGCGGGCCCGACACCTCTCCCGGCCATCTCGTCCGGGCCGGCACCCACCGCTGGTCCTGGACGCTGCGCCCGCGCTGACCCCACTCGTACCCCACCTTCCTCCCGATGGAGCAGACGTGCGCACTTCGCATGCCCGTACACGGACCGAGCGGGCCGAGGCCGAGCGGGCCGGGGCCGGCGGACGCGGTTTCCTGCGGGCCACGGCTCCGATCGGCGCCGCGACCGCGGCGGCCACCAACTGGGGTGACGAGAGGGCACGACACCGGCACCCCGCAGCCGGGCGGCGACTTCTGGCCCGGCCAGTTCAGCCGCACCCACGTGGGCGTGACCCGCAACGGCCACCGTGCCGTGATGGCCGGCCTGCGCGCGGGCCGGGTCTGGCTCGACCACGGGCATCTGCTGGACGGCCTCGACGTCCGGCTGAAGCGGGACGCCGACCACGGGCGCGGTGTGACGACGGGCGGCCGGCTGCGCGCCCGCGCGGGCGAGAAACTGACCCTGACGGTCACCGTGACCACCGCCTCGCGCCCCAACCCCCACGGCATCCTGCCGAAGCCGGCCCACGTCGACGTCATCCGCGGCGCGGTGCGCGGCCCGGTGGCCGACCGGGACGACTGGCGGGCGCCGGACACCAGAGGGGTGCGGACGGTGGACGTGGGCGGCCGGAAGGGGACGTACGCCCTGCGGGTCCCGCTGGTCGCCGGTGACGAGTCCTTCTACCTCCGGCTGCGCGGCAGCGACGGCAACCGCCACGGCGCGGGGTACCTGGGCGCCTCGGTCGACCCGAACGGCCCGATTCCGCACGTGCCCGGGGACGGGGACCCCTGGGTCGACACCTGGTTCTGCACGAACCCGGTCTTCGTCGATGTGGTGCGCGGCCGCTAGGGGCACCATGCCCGCGTTCGGGGTGGGCGACGATCAGTGGGGGCGGCTGGGGTGAGCCGCCGAGGGAGGGGAGGCGCGGCGCCCACCGGGACGGACTTCCCACCGGTGTCGGTCCCGGTGGGCCGCGGGGGTCGCCCCTGCCGCCCCTGTCGGACCCGGTGGTCACGACGTCGCCGATGGCACTCGGTCAGGGCCCGGGCCGGGCCGTGGCCGGCACGATCGCGTCGACGGCGCGCGCTCGGCGCACCGTCCGGTCCGCCGCTTCGGTCCGCCGCCGGACGAGGGACGACCGTGGTCCCGGGCCGGATTCGGCCGTTGTCCGCGTCCACGGTTGTTGCCGCCCCGGCCGCGCGGCATGCTGTGCCCCGTACGTACGAAGCGCCCCCGCCCGGGGCCTGTCCCAGGGAGCCCGTCATCGCAGGCCGGCAGCGTGCCACCGACGACGCGGGGCCACGGGTGAGCGACGGGCGGAGCCACGGGTGACCGACGACGCGGGCCCACGTACGACCGGTGACGCGAGTCCACGGGTGACCGACGAGGCAGGTCCGCATGTGACCGACGACACGGGCCTACGTACGACCGGTGACGCGGGTCCCCATGTGACAGGCGATCCGCTCCGGCCCTCCGTCCCCGGGCCGGCGGGCCACCCCGCTCGCTCCCCGGCGACGGACCGCGGCGGCCGGACCGCGCGCGGAAAACCGCTCTCGGCGCCCGGCCGGCTGCTCGCCGTGCTCGCCGCCTTCGACCACGAGCACCCGGCGCTGTGTCTCACGGACATCAGCCGCCGGGCCGGGCTCACCCTCACCACCGCGCACCGGCTGGTGGGCGCGCTCACCGAGTGGGGCGCGCTGGAGCGGGACGAGGACGGCGCCTACCACGTGGGGCTGCGCCTGTGGGAGCTCGCGGCGCTGGCTCCCCGCGGCCTCGCGCTGCGACAGGCCGCGCTGCCGTACCTGGAGGACCTGTACGAGGCCACGCACGAGAACGTGCAGATGGCGGTGCGCGACGGCGCCGAGGTCGTCTACATCGAGTGGCTCTCCGGACGCTCAGCGGTGGGCGTCCGCATCCAGGTCGGCGCCCGCTGGCCGCTGCACGCGACGGGCGTCGGCCTGGCGCTGCTCGCCCACGGCGATCCCGCGTTCCAGGCGGCCTACTGCCGCGGTCCGCTGGCCGCGTTCACACCGCACACGATCAGTGACGGGGTACGGCTGCGCCGGGAACTCGCCGAGGTGCGCCGTACCGGCGTGGCGGTGAGCAGCCGTCAGGTCACCGAGGACGCCGTGTCGGTGGCCGCTCCGGTGCGCCGGTCGGGCGGGGCCGTGGTCGCGGCGGTGTCGGTCGTGGTGCCCTGGCAGGACGGGCAGGTACCGGCGCTGGTCCCGGCGGTCCGGCTGGCGGCGCGCGGGATCTCGCGGGCACTGGGATGGCAGCCGCGGCCGGAGCCGCCGGTCCGCGCGGGGGCGAGGGCGGCCGTACCGCCACGGCCCGGTCCGGGCTCGTAGGACCACCACACCGGCGCGCGGAACCCCGGCGCGCGAAACGGCCGCACCGGCACACACGGAACCCGGCGCGCGGAACCGCGATACGGGCACACGCCGGGCGCGGAGGCGATAGGGGCACGCGCCCGGCCGCGAACGCGGGACAGTGACACCGGCCCCGTACAGGTGAGGGCGGCGGCACCGACCCACCCCGGCCCCGGACATCGGAATGCCCGTGTCGCTCGACTTCACCGAGCCGGTCGAGGACCGGGCCGCCGTCGAGAAGGCGATCACGGTGACGGCACAGCCCCCGTCGAGGTGGTCGGCCACTGGTTCAGCGACACCCGTCTCGGCTTCCGGCCCGAGGAGTACTGGGCCGCGGGGACGACGATCACGCTCGGTCTGCGCCTCAGGGACGTCGAGGGCGCGGCCGGTGTGTACGGCACGCAGTCGAAGGACGTCGCCTTCCGCGTAGGCCGCCGTCAGGTGAGCACGGTCGACCTGGCGAAGAAGACCATGACGGTCGAACGTGACGGCTCCACGCGCGCCACCTATCCGGTGAGCGGCGGGGACGCCGACCACACCACCTGGGGCGGGATCATGGTGATCAGCGAGCGGTTCGAGCAGACCCGGATGGAGTCCTCGACCGTCGGGCTGGGCGACGAGTACGACATCGCGGACGTCCCGCACGCGCAGCGCCTGACCACTTCCGGCACCTTCGTCCACGGCAACTACTGGGCCTCGCCGGCGGTCTTCGGCACCACGAACACCAGCCACGGCTGCGTCGGCCTGCACGACGCCAAGGGCGCGAACGACACCTCCGCGCCGGGCTACGCGTTCTACGCCAGTTCGATGCCCGGCGACGTGATGGTCGTGCGGAACTCGGGCGAACGGACCGTCGATCCGTCCAACGGCCTCAACGGCCTCAACGGCTGGAACCTGTCCTGGTCGGACCGGAAGGCCGGGAGCGCCCTCTGAGGCATGCCTGACAATTCCCCCTTCAGAGCCTGAACTCCCTTGTGGCGCAAGGAGTTTATCGGTTCAACCTCTTGACGGTACGAGTGGCGGGGAGCACATTGGCCGACGCACTCTGAGAGCGCTCTCAGAATGCGTCGGCACAACCCGCGCACCCCCACCCCCGTACCTGAGAGGCACCCATGCGTGAACCCTCCGGCACCCTCGTAGGACGCGGCCCCCTGCGGCGCACCCTGGTGGCCGTCATCGGCACCCTGAGCCTGGTGGCGGCCGCCGCCGCGGCCGCCACCCTTCCCGCGAACGCGTCCGCGCCCACTCCCCCCTCCGGCTGGTCCCAGGTCTTCGTCGACGACTTCAACGGAGCGGCGGGGACCGGCGTCAACACCTCCAACTGGCAGTACGACACCGGGACCAGCTATCCCGGTGGCGCCGCCAACTGGGGTACCGGCGAGGTCGAGACGATGACCTCCAGCACCAACAACGTCGCCCTGGACGGCAGCGGCAACCTGCAGATCACCCCGCGCCGCGACGCCGCCGGCAACTGGACCTCGGGACGTATCGAGACGAAGCGCACCGACTTCCAGCCCCCCGCCGGAGGCAAACTGCGCGTGGAGTCGCGGCTCCAGATGCCGAACGTGACCGGCGCCGCCGCCAAGGGCTACTGGCCCGCCTTCTGGGCGCTGGGCGCGCCCTACCGCGGCAACTACCAGAACTGGCCGAGCGTCGGCGAGCTGGACATCATGGAGAACGTCCAGGGCCTCAACACCGAGTGGGCCACGATGCACTGCGGCACCAACCCGGGCGGCCCGTGCAACGAGACGAGCGGCATCGGCGGCAACACCCCCTGCGCCGGCACGACCTGCCAGGCCGGCTTCCACACGTACGCGATGGAGTGGGACAGGTCGACCAGCCCCGAGGAGATCCGTTTCTACCTCGACGGCGTCAACTTCCACACGGTGAGGGCGAACCAGGTGGACGCGACGACCTGGGCGAACGCCACGAACCACGGTTACTTCGTCATCCTGAACGTGGCGATGGGCGGCGGCTTCCCGGGCGCGTTCGGCGGTGGCCCCGACTCGGGAACCGTGCCGGGCCACCCGCTGGTGGTGGACTACGTCCAGGTGCTGCAGGCGAATGGGAGCGGTACCACGCCGCCGCCGACCGGCAACCGCGACGCCTACAGCGCCATCCAGGCCGAGTCCTACGACAGTCAGTCCGGCACCGTCGCCGAGACCACCACGGACACCGGCGGCGGACAGGACATCGGCTCGGTGGCGAACGGTGACTGGGCGCTCTACAAGGGCGTCAACTTCGGCTCCTCGGCGGCCGGTCAGTTCTACGCCAGGGTCGCGAGCGGCGCGGCGGCCGGCGTCAGCGGCCTGGTCGAGGTGCGCCTGGACAGCCGTACGAGCACGCCCGTCGGCAGCTTCGCGGTGGGCAACACCGGGGGCTGGCAGAGCTGGCGGACGGTCCCGGCCAACATCACCGGCGTCACGGGCACCCACGACGTCTATCTGACCTTCACCAGCGGACAGCCCGCCGACTTCGTGAACGTCAACTGGTTCGACTTCGGCCACTGACCGGAGGAACGCGCCGCGTGCGGTGACTGACCGAGGGGGTGGGCCGCGCGGCCCGCCCCCTCGGTCAGTTCAGCTCCGCCCGGAACACCACCGGGGTCGTCCCCGTGTGCTGGTGGAAGAACTTCGAGAAGTTCGCCGAGTCCGGGAAGCCCACGGCGACGCCGATGCGGCCGATGGGCATCTCGGTGTGCGCGAGCAGCCGCTTGGCCTCCAGGACCACCCGCTTGTCGATGAAGCCCTTCGGGGTCTGTCCGGTGGCGGCCCGCACCGCGCGCACCAGGGTGCGCCGGGAGTAGCCGAGGGTGTCGGCGTAGGCGCTGACGCTGTGGTTGGTGGCGAAGTCCTTCTCGACCGCGTCCCGGAAGCGGGTGAAGGTGGTGTCGGCGCGCTCCCGGTCGGCCTCGGCGGAGCTGGCGGCCAGGTGGGAGAGGCGGAGCAGGAAGGCGGTGAGGGAGTGCCGCAGCACCGCGGTGTGCAGGCTGAGCGGCAGGGTGGTCGTGTCGACGTACTCGCGCTCCAGCTGGGCCAGCGCGTGCTCCAGGGCGGCGAGCCGCTCGGGGTCGGGACGCAGCGTGGGGGGCAGGTCGTAGCGGTAGAGGCCGGTCGCCTCGACGGTCGCCCGCGGCAGGAAGCCGGGCTGCATGGTCAGGACGGTGCCGCGGTAGCGGTCGGTACGGGAGAAGCGGTGGACCTGACCGGGCCGGATCCACAGGATGTCGCCCGCGCCGACCTCGTACTCCGCGAAGTCGATCATGTGCCGGACCGGCCCCTCGTGGAACAGCATCACGACGTGGAAGTCGATGCGGTGCACGCGCTCCAGGGGGGCGTCCACATGCCAGGTGTGACCCGTCCCCATCGCGCCGACCTGCATGCCGACGCCGGAGAGGCTCAGGTCGGTGGGGAAGGGGAAGGTCCTGATCCCGTCCTGGGCCTCTTCGCCCCCGGCACCGCCTTGGGTGGTTCTGTCCGTCATGTCTCTCTCGCGTCGGCTCGGTGCGGCACTGCGTGTCCCACTTTCACCGAAGGCTGACACAGGGGCACCTTTCCCGGCAAAAGTCAGACTTTTAAGTTTGAACGCGTCCGAGCAGTTGAGACGCTTCCCACGAGGACTTCTTGAAGATGAGCACGCAGCAGAGCAGCCAGACACCGGACCGTTCCCCCGACGGCCTCCAGTGGACCGAACTCGACCGGCGTGCCGTCGACACCGCTCGTCTTCTGGCGGCGGACGCCGTGCAGGAGGTCGGGAACGGCCACCCCGGCACCGCCATGAGCCTGGCCCCGGCCGCATACACGATCTTTCAGAAGGTGATGCGGCACGACCCCGCCGACCCGGAGTGGACCGGCCGTGACCGCTTCGTCCTCTCCCCCGGTCACACCTCGCTGACCCTTTACACCCAGCTCTTCCTGTCCGGCTACGAACTGAGCCTCGACGACCTCAAGGCGTTCCGCACGCACGGCTCGAAGACGCCGGGCCATCCCGAGTACGGTCACACCGCGGGTGTCGAGACGACGACCGGTCCGCTCGGTCAGGGTGTCGCCAACGCCGTGGGCATGGCGATGGCCGCCCGCTACGAGCGCGGTCTGTTCGACCCCCGGGCCCCTCAGGGCGAGTCTCCCTTCGACCACACCATCTGGGCGATCGTCTCGGACGGCGACCTGGAGGAGGGCATCTCCGCCGAGGCCTCCTCGCTCGCGGGCCACCAGAGGCTCGGCAACCTCGTCTTCCTCTACGACGACAACCACATCTCCATCGAGGGCGACACCGCGACGGCCTTCTCCGAGGACGTCCTCGGGCGCTACGAGGCGTACGGCTGGCACGTGCAGCGGATCGAGCCCACCGCGGACGGGGACGTCGACGTCCACGCCCTGCACACGGCCCTGCGGGCGGCGCGGGACGAGACCGGGCGCCCCTCGATCATCGCGATGCGCACGATCATCGCCTGGCCGGCCCCGAACGCGCGGAACACCGAGGCGTCCCACGGCTCCGCGCTCGGCGCCGACGAGATCGCCGCCACCAAGCGGCTGCTGGGCTTCGACCCCGAGCAGTCCTTCCAGGTCGACGCCGACGTGCTGGCGCACGCGCGGACCGCCCTCGACCGGGGCGCCGAGGCGCACGCCGTCTGGGACAAGCGGATCGCGGAGTGGCGGGCCGCACAGCCCGAGCGCGCGAAGCTCTTCGACCGCGTCGTCGCCGGCCAGCTGCCCGAGGGCTGGGAGGCCGCGCTGCCGGTGTTCGAGCCCGGCACCTCCGTCGCGACCCGTGCCGCCTCGGGCAAGGTGCTGCAGGCGCTCGGTGGTGTGCTCCCCGAGCTGTGGGGCGGTTCGGCCGACCTGGCGGGCTCCAACAACACCACCATCGACAAGACCTCCTCCTTCCTGCCGGAGGGCAATCCGCTGCCGGAGGCCGACCCGTACGGCCGTACCGTCCACTTCGGTATCCGTGAGCACTCGATGGCCGCGGAGATGAACGGCATCGCGCTGCACGGCAACACCCGCATCTACGGCGGCACCTTCCTGGTCTTCTCCGACTACATGCGCAACGCCGTCCGGCTCTCCGCGCTGATGCAGCTCCCCGTCACCTACGTCTGGACCCACGACTCGATCGGGCTCGGCGAGGACGGCCCCACCCACCAGCCGGTCGAGCACCTCGCCTCGCTGCGCGCCATCCCCGGTCTGAACATCGTGCGCCCGGCCGACGCCAACGAGACGACGGTCGCCTGGGCCGAGATCCTCCGCCGGCACTCCACGAACCCGGCCCCGCACGGGCTGGCGCTGACCCGTCAGGGCGTGCCCACCTACGAGGTCAACTCCGAAGCTGCGAAGGGTGGTTACGTGCTGCGTGAGGCGTCCACCGGGACGCCGGACGTGGTGCTCGTGGCCACCGGCTCCGAGGTGCACCTCGCGGTGGAGGCGCGCGAGCTGCTGGAGGCCGAGGGGGTCGGCACCCGGGTGGTGTCGATGCCGTCCGTCGAGTGGTTCGAGGAGCAGCCCGCCGAGTACCGGCAGAGCGTGCTTCCGCCGTCCGTGAAGGCCCGCGTGGCGGTCGAGGCGGGCATCGGCCTGACCTGGTACCGGTACGTCGGTGACCACGGACGCATTGTCTCGCTGGAGCACTTCGGTGCCTCCGCCGACGCCAGGACCCTGTTCGCCGAGTTCGGCTTCACCGCCGAGAACGTCGCCGCCGCCGCGCGGGAATCCCTCGCCGCCGCCCGCGGTTGATCCGATCGCACCAAGGAAGATGATCACTGTGACCGAAGCAGCCGCGACCGCGGTAATCCTGAAGCGCCTCTCCGACGAAGGCGTCTCCATCTGGCTCGACGACCTCTCCCGCAAGCGCATCGCGTCCGGCAACCTCGCCGAACTCGTCGCGACCAAGCACGTGGTGGGCGTCACCACCAACCCCTCCATCTTCCAGGCCGCCATCGGCTCCGGAGCGGGCTACGAGGAGCAGCTGGCCGAGCTCGCCGTGCGCGGCGTGACGGTCGACGAGGCCGTCCGGATGATGACCACGGCCGACGTCCGCGCCGCCGCCGACATCCTGCGCCCGGTGTACGACGCGACCGGCGGCCGTGACGGCCGGGTCTCGATCGAGGTCGACCCGCGCCTGGCCCACCACACCACCGCGACCGTCGCCGAGGCCAAGCAGCTGGCCTGGCTGGTGGACCGCCCGAACGTGATGATCAAGATCCCGGCGACCGAGGCGGGTCTCCCGGCGATCACCGAGGTCGTCGGCCTCGGCATCAGCGTCAACGTCACCCTGATCTTCTCGCTGGAGCGCTACCGCGCGGTCATGGACGCCTACCTGGCCGGGCTGGAGAAGGCCCGGGAGGCCGGCGTCGACCTCGCCGGCGTCCACTCCGTCGCCTCCTTCTTCGTCTCCCGCGTCGACAGCGAGATCGACAAGCGGCTGGCGAAGGTCGGCACGGACGAGGCGCTGGCCCTCAAGGGCAGGGCGGCGCTGGCCAACGCGCGTCTCGCGTACGAGGCCTACGAGGACGTCTTCGGCGCGGCCCGCTGGACCGCCCTCGCCACGGCGGGCGCCAACAAGCAGCGCCCCCTGTGGGCCTCGACGGGCGTCAAGGACCCGGCGTACAAGGACACACTCTACGTCGACGAGCTGGTCGCGCCGGGCACGGTCAACACCATGCCGGAGGCGACGCTCGACGCCACCGCCGACCACGGTGACATCCACGGTGACGCGGTGACCGGTGGCTACGCCCAGGCCCGCGCCGACCTCGCGGCCGTCGAGCGGCTCGGGATCTCGTACGACGAGGTCGTCAAGCAGCTGGAGGACGAGGGTGTCTCCAAGTTCGAGGCCGCGTGGGGCGATCTGCTCGACGCGGTGAAGGTCTCGCTGAACGGCAAGGGAGTCGAGGGGGAATGACCGAGAGTGAAGCGCTTCCCGACGGTGCCCCGCAGGATGCGGCCGCCGCGCCGCAGGGATCCGGTGACCAGGCCGTGGAACCGCGCGCTGTGAAGGCCGCGGCGGGGACCACGCCCGAGCACGGCCCGGCGGACCCGGAGGACCCCGACGACTGGGACAACCCGCTGCGCGACCCCCGCGACCGCCGTCTGCCGCGGATCGCGGGCCCCTCCGGTCTCGTCATCTTCGGTGTCACCGGCGACCTGTCCCGCAAGAAGCTGATGCCGGCCGTGTACGACCTCGCCAACCGGGGTCTGCTGCCGCCGGGTTTCTCGCTCCTCGGGTTCGCCCGGCGCGAGTGGGAGGACCAGGACTTCGCCCAGGTCGTCCACGACTCGGTGCGTGAGCACGCGCGGACGGAGTTCCGCGAGGAGGTCTGGCAGCAGCTCGCCGAGGGCATGCGGTTCATCCCGGGCGACTTCGACGACGACACCGCGTTCAAGCAGCTGCGCGAGGCCGTGCAGGAGCTGGACGCCTCCCGGGGCACCAGCGGCAACTACGCCTTCTACCTGTCGGTCCCGCCGAAGTTCTTCCCCAAGGTCGTCCAGCAGCTGAAGAAGCACGGGCTGGCGGACGCCCCGGAGGGGTCCTGGCGGCGCGCGATCATCGAAAAGCCGTTCGGCCACGACCTGGCCAGCGCGCGGGAGCTGAACGCGATCGTGCACGAGGTGTTCGACCCGGAGCAGGTGTTCCGCATCGACCACTACCTCGGTAAGGAGACCGTCCAGAACATCCTGGCGCTCCGCTTCGCCAATCAGATGTACGAGCCGATCTGGAACCGGTCGTACGTCGACCACGTACAGATCACCATGGCCGAGGACATCGGCATCGGCGGCCGGGCCGGCTACTACGACGGCATCGGGTCGGCCCGTGACGTCATCCAGAACCATCTGCTCCAGCTGATGGCGCTGACCGCGATGGAGGAGCCCATCGCCTTCGACGTCGAGTCGCTCCTGACGGAGAAGCTGAAGGTCCTGAAGTCGGTCAGGCTCCCGGAGAACCTGGGCGAGCACACCGTGCGCGGGCAGTACGCGGCGGCCTGGCAGGGCGGCGAGCGGGTACGCGGTTATCTGCAGGAGGACGGCATCGACCCCGGGTCGACGACGGACACCTACGCGGCCGTCAAGGTGGAGATCGACAACCGCCGCTGGGCGGGCGTCCCCTTCTACCTGAGGACCGGCAAGCGTCTGGGCCGGCGGGTGACCGAGATCGCGGTGGTCTTCCAGCGTGCGCCCCACTCGCCCTTCGACTCGACGGCCACCGAGGAACTGGGACAGAACGCGATCGTCATCCGTGTCCAGCCCGACGAGGGCATGACGGTCCGCTTCGGTTCGAAGGTGCCGGGTACCTCCATGGAGATCCGGGACGTCTCGATGGACTTCGCCTACGGCGAGTCGTTCACCGAGTCCAGCCCGGAGGCGTACGAACGGCTGATCCTGGATGTCCTGCTCGGCGACGCCAATCTCTTCCCCCGTCATCAGGAGGTGGAAGAGTCCTGGAAGATCCTCGACCCCATCGAGGAGCACTGGGAGACGCACGGCAAGCCCGCGCAGTACCCCTCGGGCAGCTGGGGTCCGAAGGAAGCCGACGAGATGCTCGCACGAGACGGACGGAGCTGGCGCAGGCCATGAAGATCGACCTGACCGACACCACGGCAAGCAAGATCAACAAGGCGCTCGTGCAGGGGCGCCGGGCCATCGGCACCCCCGCCGTGGGCATGGTCCTGACGATGGTCATCGTCACGGACGAGGAGAACGCCTACGACTCGATCAAGGCCGCCGAGGAGGCCTCGCGCGAGCACCCCTCGCGCACCCTGGTCGTCATCAAGCGGCACGCCCGCAGCCCGCGCGACCGCACCAACTCGCACCTCGACGCCGAGATCCGGGTGGGCGCCGACGCCGGCACCGGTGAGACGGTCGTGCTGCGGACCTACGGCGAGGTGTCCGACCACGCCGACTCCGTGGTACTGCCGCTGCTGCTGCCCGACGCGCCCGTCGTCGTCTGGTGGCCGGTGAACGCGCCCGCCGTGCCCGCCAAGGACCCGCTGGGCGCTCTCGCGCAGCGCCGCATCACCGACATGTACGCCGTCGAGGCCCCGCTCGCGGCCCTGGACGCCCGGGTCTCCTCCTACGCGCCGGGCGACACCGACCTGGCCTGGACACGGCTGACCCCGTGGCGTTCGATGCTGGCCGCCGCGCTCGACCAGGCCCGTACGAAGGTGACCTCGGCCGCCGTCGAGAGCGAGGCCGACAACCCGAGCGCCGAGCTGCTGGCGCGCTGGCTGGGCGCCCGGCTCGGCGTCCCGGTCGACCGCGTGGTCACCGCCGGTCCCGTGGTCACCGCCGTACGGCTCGGCACGGCGGGCGGGGAGATCGTCATCGACCGCCCCGAGGGCCCGCTCGCCACGCTGACGCTGCCCGGACAGCCCTCGCGCACCCTCGCCCTGAAGGTGCGCAGCACCTCCGAACTGATCGCCGAGGAACTGCGCCGCCTCGACGCCGACGAGATGTACGCCGTCGCCCTGCGGGGCGAGGGCACCAAGGAGACCGCCCGTCATGCCTGACTCCCCCAAGCTCACCCGGCGTCCGCAATGGGCGGCCCTGGAGGACCACCGCGCGGACGGCATGCTCCACACGCGGCTGCGTGAGCTGTTCGCCACGGACCCCGGCCGCGCCGAGCGCTATGTCGTGCGGGTCGGCGATCTGCGGATCGACTACTCCAAGCACCTGATCACGGACGAGACTCTCGCCCTGCTCCAGGAGCTTGCGGTGGCCACGGATGTGTTCGGGTTGCGGGACGCGATGTTCCGGGGTGAGAAGATCAATGTGACCGAGGACCGTGCGGTCCTGCACACGGTGTTGCGTGCGCCGCGGGACGCGGTGGTCGAGGTCGACGGGCAGAACGTGGTCCCGGGGGTGCACGCGGTCCTGGACCGGATGGCCGCTTTCGCCGAGCGGGTGCGGTCGGGCGAGTGGACCGGTCACACCGGCCGGCGGATCAAGAACGTGGTGAACATCGGGATCGGCGGTTCCGATCTGGGTCCCGCGATGGCGTACGACGCGCTGCGGTCCTTCACCGACCGCGGTCTGACGGTGCGGTTCGTGTCGAACGTGGACGGCGCCGACCTCCACGAGGCCGTCCGTGACCTCGACCCGGCCGAGACCCTGTTCATCATCGCGTCGAAGACGTTCACCACCATCGAGACGATCACCAACGCCACCTCCGCGCGGACCTGGCTGCTGGCCGGTCTGAAGGCCGGCCCCGAGGCGGTCGCCCGGCACTTCGTGGCCCTGTCCACGAACGCCGGGAAGGTCGCCGACTTCGGCATCGACACCGACAACATGTTCGAGTTCTGGGACTGGGTCGGCGGACGCTACTCCTTCGACTCGGCGATCGGCCTGTCCCTGATGATCGCGATCGGCCCGGACCGGTTCCGGGAGATGCTGGACGGCTTCCACCTCGTCGACGAACACTTCCGCACCGCGCCCGCGGAAGCCAACGCGCCCCTGCTGCTGGGCCTGCTGGGCATCTGGTACGGCAACTTCCACGACGCGCAGTCCCACGCCGTGCTGCCCTACTCGCACTACCTCAGCAGGTTCACCGCCTATCTCCAGCAACTCGACATGGAGTCCAACGGCAAATCGGTGGACCGGCAGGGCCGGCCGGTGGACTGGCAGACCGGACCGGTGGTGTGGGGTACCCCCGGCACCAACGGACAGCACGCCTACTACCAGCTCATCCACCAGGGCACCAAGCTGATCCCGGCCGACTTCATCGGCTTCGCCAACCCCGTCGACGAACTCGAGACGGGCCTGGCCGCCCAGCACGACCTGCTGATGGCGAACTTCTTCGCACAGACCCAGGCCCTGGCCTTCGGCAAGACACCCGACGAGGTCCGCGCCGAAGGCGTCCCCGAACACCTGGTCGCCCACAAGACGTTCCAGGGCAACCACCCCACCACCACGATCCTCGCCCGCGAACTGACCCCCTCCGTCCTGGGCCAGCTCATCGCCCTCTACGAACACAAAGTCTTCGTCCAGGGCGCCGTCTGGAACATCGACTCCTTCGACCAATGGGGCGTCGAACTCGGCAAGGTCCTCGCCAAACGCGTCGAACCCGCCCTCACCGAAGGCACCGACGTACCCGGCCTCGACCCCTCCACCGCCGCCCTCGTGGCCGCGTACCGCTCTCTCCGGAAGAAGTGAACGACATGACCGCGATGCAACTGGGGCTCGTCGGCCTCGGCAAGATGGGCGGCAACATGCGCGAGCGGATCCGCCGCGCAGGCCACACCGTCATCGGATACGACCGCAACCCGGAACTCGCCGATGTCCACAGCCTCGAAGAACTCGTCGGCGCGCTCGAAGCCCCCCGTGTGGTGTGGGTGATGGTGCCGGCCGGCGCCGCGACCCAGTCCACCGTCGACCAGCTCGGCGACCTGCTGGAGCCCGGCGACACCGTCGTCGACGGCGGCAACTCCCGCTGGACCGACGACGAGAAGCACGCCGAAGAACTCGCCGCCAAGGGCATCGGCTTCGTCGACGCCGGCGTCTCCGGCGGCGTCTGGGGCCTGCAGAACGGCTACGCCCTCATGGTCGGCGGCGACACCGAGAACGTCGCCAGGGTCCAGCCCGTCTTCGACGCCCTCAAGCCCGAGGGCGACGCCGGCTTCGTCCACGCCGGCAAGGTCGGCGCCGGCCACTTCTCCAAGATGGTCCACAACGGCATCGAGTACGCCATGATGCAGGCCTACGCCGAGGGCTGGGAACTCCTGGAGAAGGTCCACTCCGTCACCGACGTCCGCGAGGTCTTCCGCTCCTGGCAGGAAGGCACCGTCATCCGGTCCTGGCTGCTCGACCTGGCCGTCAACGCCCTCGACGACGACGAGCACCTCGACAAACTCCGCGGCTACGCGGACGACTCCGGCGAAGGCCGCTGGACCGTCGAAGCCGCCATCGACAACGCCGTACCCCTCCCCGCCATCACCGCGTCCCTCTTCGCCCGCTTCGCCTCCCGCCAGGACGACTCACCCCAGATGAAGATGATCGCCGCACTGCGCAACCAGTTCGGCGGCCACGCCGTCGAGTCCGCGGAGTAGGCCGCGCCATGGGCGACCTCATACTGGTCCGTCACGGCGAGACCGAGTGGACCCTGACCGGCCGGCACACCAGTTGGACCGATCTGCCGCTCACCCGGCACGGCGAGGAACAGGCCAAGTCCCTCGCCCCGTTCTTCGCCGGGCAGTCCTTCGCGCAGGTGTTCACCAGCCCCCTCGACCGGGCGGTACGGACCGCGGAACTCGCGGGCCTGACGGGACTGGTGAGCGACCCCGACCTGCACGAATGGGACTACGGGAGCTACGAGGGGATCACCACCCGATCCATCCACCGCACCCGGCCCGACTGGGTCCTGTGGGAGGACGGGGTGCCGCCCGGTCCCGACGGGCACCCCGGCGAGTCGCCGCAGGAGGTGGGCGAACGCGCCGACCGGGTCCTGTCCCGCGTGGACGCGGCGCTCCAGAACCACCCCGGTGACGTGGTCCTGGTGGCCCACGCGCACTTCCTGCGGGTGCTGACGGCCCGTCGGCTCGGGCTCCCGGCGGACGCCGGACGGCTGTTCCAGCTCTCGACGGGCACCGTCAGCCGGCTGTCCACCGAACACGGACATCCGGTGATCGCCGAGTGGAACGCCACCGGAACTTCTGCGCCGGTCCGCTAGTTTCTACGTTGCTGTAGAAACCGAGGAGGTCTCCGGTCCGCCCACGGGCGGACCGGGCCTCTCCCGACGTATGGAGTTCTCATGGCCCTGTGGGACCGCGTCAAGGAGTCCGCGTCGACGATGCAGACCCAGCTCGTGGCGAAGAAGAACGATCTCAAGAGCGGTGCCTTCCGCGACGCGAGCATGGCCATGTGCGCGCTCGTCGCCGCGGCGGACGGGTCGGTCGATCCGTCCGAGCGGCAGCGCGTCGCCCAGCTCATCGCCACGAACGAGGTGTTGCAGAACTTCGACGCCGACGACCTGCGCCGCCGCTTCGACGACAACCTGAACAAGCTGACCGCCGACTTCGCCTTCGGCAAGGTCAGCGTCCTCCAGGAGGTCGCCAAGGCGAAGAAGAAGCCCGCCGAGGCTCGTGCCGTCATCCAGATCGGCATCGTGATCGGCGGCGCCGACGGCGACTTCGACAAGACCGAGCAGGCCGTGGTGCGGGAGGCGTGCTTCGCGCTCGACCTGCCGCCGCACGAGTTCGACCTGTAGTTCCCCGCCGGTCCCCGGCCGCGTCGCCCACGGCGGCCCGGGGCGTGTGAAGTGGCTCAGGCGCCGCGCGACGACCGCTTGCGCCACTTCACGAACTCCTTCTCCGGATCGCCGGTGCAGGACCAGGGCGAGCGGCTGGCGCGCGGCCCGACCATCCGGAAGAGCGGACCCGCCAGGTCCGGGAGGCCGGCGTAACAGGCGGCGTGCGCAAGGTAGTTGAAGTGACGCACCTCCTCGGGAGCGGGTGGCTCCTCGGAGCGTGCGGTGAGCCAGCGCTGCCAGCTCCGCCGCACGTCGCCGACGGCTTCGTCGTGGTCCCAGTGCCGGTCGAACCCGGCGGGCGTGTCCCGCCGGCCGTTCGCCTCCTCCGAGGCGGCGCGGTACTCCTCCACCCGTGCGACCTGCAGGAGGACCGGCAGCGCCGAGCCCGCCGGGGCGACACCCGCCGCGTCCCGGGCGAAGTCGTACATGAGGCCGTGCGACCCGTGCCAGCGCGCCGAGTAGTAGCGCAGCACCTGGAGGTGCCCCTCCACGCTGTACGGATCGCGGGCGTGCAACTCGTCCCACCAGCGCCCGAGTTCCTGACGGCGGACCCCGGCGGGATAGAGCCGGGCGACGGAGATGAGGCAGATCCAGGGTGTGGGGTCGTCCGGGTAGGCCTCGGCGCCCTGGAGGCAGGCCATCACCGCCTGGTCGACGCGACGGCGTTCCACCGGGGCACCCCCGCCCGCCGCGCCGGCGAGGTGGAACGCCCTGGCGACCTCGGTCGCGGCCCGCAGTACCAGGGCGTCGCCGCCGCGCGGTTCGGCGGCGAGCCAGGACTCGACCGAGGAGTTGTCCACACAGGCCGCCGCCAGCAGCCGCATCCGGTGGCCGCGCACGGGCCACGCGGGGCCGGTGGCCCTCAACAGGTCACGCAGGCTCTGCCAGCGGCCGACGGAGATGTCCTGGCGCGCCGAGCTGAGGAGCGTGTCCCCGCCGCCGGGGTCGAAATCGGGAGTGAAGCGGTCTCTCGCCATGCGGTCTCTCTCAGAAGTCGGTGGGGAGACCTTCGTGAAGAAAGGACCGCTCGACCGCCGTCACCACCGTGTCGGACGAACCGAGGACTCCGGTTGGGAGAGCCCTCTGCCCCTGTCGTCGTTCGTGGATGCGCTGCTTCGGTTGCCCGGAGGCCGCTGTTGTCGGCCGACGGTAGCTCCGCAGGAGGTGTTCCGCAGGTGGTGTGATGATAGCGGTGGTCTTTGGTGTTTCAATGTCAACTCGCCGGTAACATCGGTCGGGTAGGGCCCCGCGCGGCGGTGACCTGGCGCGCGGGCCGTGTCAGCGCCCCGGGCCGCGCGCGGCGGCTTGCGCCGCGAGGCGCACCGGAGCGTTCCGGGCGCCGTAGCCGCGGTAGCCGCCGTCGCGCTGGACGAGTTCGAAGAAGACGCGGCCCACGGTCCCCGTGCAGCAGTGCCGGAACTCTCCCCACTCGTCACGGTCGTAGAGGACGCCGAGTTCCTGGTATGCCGCCAGAAGTAGATTGATGTCGAGTCCGTCGAAGCCGAGGTCCCCGGCCGCGCGGACGAGGTCGCCGACCGCCTCCGGGCGGACGCCGAGCGTGTCGATGTCGATCAGGCGGTACAGGTGCCGCAGCCCCTGCCGGTCGGCCTCCCGCTGATGCAGCGCGGGGCTGAGCGAGGGGCCGATGCCGGAGCCGACGAGGCCGACGAGGCCGACGAGGTACGAGGTCCGGGGCACGGAGCGCCTCCGCGGGTACGGGCGTGGCGACCGTCCCGGTGACTGGTCGGCGACCGGATGAGGACTCGTGATGTACGAACTGGTTCATCAGTCATAGCGAGCGGTCCGTCCGATGGGAAGGGCCGGCCGCCCTGGAGCGACTCCGGGACGTCAGCGCCGGGCGCCCTCCTTCTACAATCGCGGGCACGACCCTCTCGCCCGAAGGAACCCGATGACCAGCGTCGAAGAACCGGCACGTCCCAACGGGCGCATCCGTGACGCCGCCCGCACGCGGGCCGAGATCCTCGACGTGGCCACCCAGGAGTTCGCGCGCGCCGGGTACACGGGGGCACGGGTCGACGAGATCGCCGCCCGCACCCGGACCACCAAGCGGATGATCTACTACTACTTCGGCGGCAAGGAGCAGCTGTTCACGACCGTGCTGGAGCGCGCGTACTCGGTGATCCGGCAGGCCGAACAGGAGTTGGACGTCGAGCACTTGGACCCGGTGGCGGCCATCCGCCGGCTCGCCGAGCTGACCTTCGACCACCATGAGGCGCATCCCGACTTCATCCGGCTGGTCAGCATCGAGAACATCCACGGGGCCGAACACATCGCCGCGTCCGAGGAACTGGGCAAGATCGGTTCGCCCGCCCTGGAGGTGATCGGCCGGATCCTGGCCACCGGCCGCGCGTCGGGCCTGTTCACGGCCGACGTCGACGCCGTCGACCTGCACGCGATGATCAGCTCGTTCTGTTTCTTCCGGGTCGCCAACCGGCACACTTTCGGCGCCCTGTTCGGCCGCGACCTGACCGCCCCCGACCAGCGGGATCGCTACCGGGCCATGCTCGGCGACATGGTCATCGCCTATCTGACGGCGGACCGCGCGGCGGACTGAGGAGCCCGGCCGCGGCAGGGGAGGTCCTTCGGCGCGACCTCTTGACACCCGGGAATCGTCGGCGCAGCATCCATAGCCCCGCTACTAACTATCCAGTGGGTTATTTTCCGGCGGCCGGAGAGCAGGCCAGTGCCGGCTCGATGGCGCTCGAACACGCGCCGCCGGGGCGCCGGGGCTTCTTCACCGGCTTCACCCTCAGCGGCACCCGGGGCGGACAACTGCTCGCGACCCTGGTCTTCCTGCCGGTCGCCGCGCTGCCCGAGGACCGATTGCTCTCCTGGGGCTGGCGCGTCCCGTTCTGGCTGAGTGTCGCGGTGGCAGCCGTCGGGTACGTCGTCCGCCGCACCCTCCAGGAGACCCCGGCCTTCACCCGGCAGGCCGACTCCGAGGGCGTCGCCTCGTTCCCGCTCGCCATGCTGTTCCGCACGCAGCACTGGGCGGACGTCCTGCGGGTCGTCGCGGGCGCCCTGATCGCGTCGGTCGGCGCGATCTTCACGGTGTGGGCACTGGCGTACGGCACGAGCGACTCGGTGGGTCTCTCACGCACCCGGATGCTGTGGGTGGGCGCGCTGGCGAACGTCGTCGCGCTCGCCGCGATCCCGGCCTGGGCCGCGCTCTCCGACCGGATCGGCCGTCGCCCGGTCTACCTGATCGGGGCCACGGGCAGCGCCGGTCTGATGTCCGCCTGCCTGTGGGCCGTCTCCACGGGCTCCTACCCCCTGGTCCTCCTCTTCGGCATCCTCGCCTTCGGGGTGGTCCACAGCGCCGCGAACGGGATCTGGCCGTCCATCTACGGCGAGATGTTCCCCACCCGCGTCCGGCTGTCCGGCATGGCGATCGGTACACAGATCGGCTTCGCGGTCGACGGGTTCGCGGTCACCTTCGCCACGCGGATCGCCGGGCCGGACGGCGACGGCTGGTCGTCGGTGGCACTGTTCACCGCGGCGCTGTGCGTGCCGCCGGTGCTCGCGGCGCTCACCGCGCGCGAGACGCACACGGTCCCGACGGAGCGGCTGGGCGAGCGGGTTCCCCGCGACGCGTCGCGGCGGGAGACCGTGACGGCCTGACGCTCCCCCGGTCGTCCACGTCCCCGACAGCCCCTCACCGCCGG
This sequence comes from Streptomyces fagopyri, assembly GCF_009498275.1. NCBI lineage: Bacteria > Bacillati > Actinomycetota > Actinomycetes > Kitasatosporales > Streptomycetaceae > Streptomyces > Streptomyces fagopyri. The sequence goes on from NZ_CP045643.1 coordinate 2,050,929, forward strand.
GGACTTGGGCGTATCCGGGTGAACGCCACCCCTGGATTTGGTTGACAGCCCACGTCGGACAGCAAGAACATCGGGCGGGGCCGAGCGCGAGGCCACGGCGGGAACACCGGCCGAAGCGGCGCGCGACGCGACGGCGCGGCCCCAGGGAGTCGCTCCGCGCACCCCGGCCGGATTCAGGGGCGGCCGGGATGCGCGGAGCCCCCGCCCGCGCCCGTGACACGAACGGGCGGGGACGCCCGGGAGCCCGGCGCGGACCCGGACCGCGGTCGTCAGCGTTCGCGGGGGACGCCGTACGCGTGCTCCACGTGCAGCCGCAGCACGAGCCGCCGGTCGCGGACCATGGCGGCCCGGTAGTCGTCCCAGTCGGGGTGCTCGCCCATCAGGTCGCGGTAGAGCCGCACGAGCTCCTCGACGGTCTCGTCGTGCGGGTCCCCGGCCACGGGCGTGAGCTCGGCGGTGCCCTCGGCCACCGTGTACGCCCAACGGTCGTCGCTGGTCACGTGGTACGAGGCCCGCGGATCCCGGCGCAGGTTCCGCGTCTTGGCGCGGTCGTCCGTGAGGGAGACCCGGACGACGTTCTCGTCGGGACTGTAGGCATGGACGACGTTCGACAGCTGGGGCCGTCCGTCCCTCTTGAGGGTGGTGAGCACCCCGCCCTTGTACTCGGAGAGCAGCCTGAGCAGTGCGTCCTGCTTCGCGTCCTGAGTCATACGGGGATCAACCCTCCGGCGCGGATCGTCATTCCCGGGCCGCCCGGAGACGGACACCGTCCGCACGAGTCCGTAGACAGTGTCTACTACCAACTGGTAGACCATGTGCGTGAACGAACGGGAGACGGGACTCAAGGCCCGGCTGATCGATGCCGGCGTCGACCTGGTGGCCGAGGAGGGGGCACAGGCGCTGACCCTGCGGGAGATCGCCCGCAGGGCGGGGGTCTCGCACGGGGCCCCGCGCCGCCACTTCCCGACCCATCTGGAACTGCTGTCGGCCATCGCGCACCGGGGCTTCACCGACCTCGCGGCCCGGGTGGCCGAGGCCCTGGGCGACGGCGGTGCGAGCCCTCGTTCGCAGCTCACCGCGCTCGGGCTGGTCTACCTGGACTTCGCGCGGTCGCGTCCGGGCATGTACGAGCTGATGTTCCGTCATGACCTCCTGGAGAGCGGCCGGCTGGGGCTGCGCGAGACGAGTCTGCCGCTGTTCGGGGTGCTGACCGATCTCGTCGGCCGGGCGAGACCCGGGACCGAGGCGCGGGTCACCGCCGGGGCGTTGTGGGCGAACCTGCACGGCATCGCCCAGCTGTGGGGCTGGGGCAGCCTCCGACTCGCCACCGGTGCGGCCGACTTCGTACCTCTGTTGCGCGCCGCGTTGGACGCGCACCTCGGACCGGAGGAGTCATGAAGCAGCCCGGCCCGGCGGCCGGCCGCCGCCTCACCCTCGCGGGAAGCGTCCTCGGGGCCGCGATCGTCGCCCTGGACGGCACCGTACTGACGGTCGCTCAGCCCGCTCTGCGCCGGGATCTCGGCGCCTCCCTCGTGCGGGTCCAGTGGACCAGCACCGGCTATCTCATCGCGGTGGCCTGCCTGTTGGTGTTCGCCGGACGGCTCGGGGACCGTCACGGACACCGGCGGCTCGTTCGCGGCCAGTTGCTTCCTTCAGGACGTACTGGACCTCGACCCGTTGGAGACCGGTCTGCGGGCCCTGCCCGCGCCCGTCATGATGGTGCTGGGCGCGCCCGCGTCGGCCGTCCTCATGCGGCGCCTCGGGGCGCGCCGGACGGTCCTGATCGCGTTGTGCGTCCTCGTGGCGGGGGTCCTGCTGCTGTCGCGGCTCGGCCGGGAGTCCACGGCGGTGCTCATCGGCACCGGATTCCTCCTGCTGGGCGCCGGCTTCGCGGCGGTGATGGTCACCGCGACGACGGTCGTCGTACGGCACGTCCGCGTGGAGTCGGCGGGGGTGGCGGGCGGTCTCCAGCAGACGGCCATGAATGTCGGGCCCACGCTGGGAATCGCCGCGGTGGCCGTGCTGATGCCCTTCCGGGGCGAAGTCGGGACGGGTCCCGCGCTGACGGTTCTGGCGGCCGTGGCCCTGACCGCGCTGCCGCTCGCCCTGCGCCTGCCGGGACGCGACCGCTCCGCGACCCGCGGGCAGGCCTGCCCCGGAGCAGCCGGGGGAACTCCGTACGAGACGATGAACACGAGGCGGTCCACGAGCCGCAGTGCGGAGGAGAGCGATGGGACACCTGCGACAGGACGTCGAGCCGCATGAGGTCGGCCTCGACCCGAAGGCGCTGGCCCGGTTGGACCAGTACCTCGCCCACCTGGTCGACGACCACCGGCTGCCCGGTTGTCTGGTGGCCGTGTCCCGGCACGGCACGGTCGCGCACCTCGCGACGCACGGATGGCGCGACCGCGCGGCCGGGCTCCCGGTGGAGACCGACACGCTGTGGCGGATCTACTCCATGACGAAGCCCGTCACCTCGGTGGCCGCTCTGATGCTGCTGGAGGAGGGGCGCTTCCGACTGGACGACCCGATCGCCCGTTTCCTGCCGGCCTTCGCCGAACCGCGGGTGTACGTCGGCGGATCGGGGGCCGGCACGCGGACCCGTCCGGCCGGTCGGCCCCTCACGATCCGGCACCTGCTGACCCACACCTCCGGTCTGACGTTCGGTTTCTACCACTCCCATCCGGTCGACGCCCTCTACCGCGACGCCGGTCTGGAGTCGTCGGTGGCGCCGGGCGCGGATCTGGCGGGAACCTGCGAGGTGTACGCCGGTCTGCCGCTCCAGTTCGAGCCGGGCACCGAGTGGAACTACTCGGTCTCCACCAACGTCCTGGGCCGCCTCGTCGAGGTCGTGTCCGGCCAGGACCTCGACGTCTTCCTCGCCGAGCGGATCCTCCGCCCGCTCGGGATGACGGACGCCGGGTTCTGTGTCACCGACGAGCAGTCGGGGCGGCTCGCCGAGCTCTACGGTGAGGACTCCGAGGGCCGGATCGCCCCGATCGCCGGGCTTCCGCTGCACGGCCGTCCGCGCTTCCTGTCCGGGAGCGGCGGCATGGTGGCCACCGCCCACGACTACCACCGCTTCATGGAGATGCTCCGCCGCCGCGGCGAACTCGACGGCGTCCGGCTGCTGAGGCCCGAGACCGTGGACACGATGGCGTCCAACCAGTTGCCGGGGGGCGTCGACCGCCGCGCCTTCGGCAGCCCCCTGCACCGTGAACCCGGCAACGCGGGCCTGGGCTTCGGTCTCGGCGTCTCCGTCGTGGTGGACCCGGCGGTCACCCGGTACCCCTCCAGCGAGGGCGCGTTCGGGTGGAGCGGGGTCGCCGGTACGACCTTCTGGGTCGACCCGCGCCGGGACCTGACCGTGCAGTTCTTCACCCAGGTCCGCCCGACGGGGTCGCACGCGCACTTCCCCGAGCTGAAACGGCTCGTGCACGAGGCCGTGCAGGACTGACCCGGCTCACCCGGTCCGCAGGCCGAACTCCATTCCGTCCCGGGCGAGTTCGTCCAGCCACTGTTCGGACCGCGGCGCCGTTCCCGCGGCGCGGCACAGGCCGGGCGGGAGCGAACCGTCGAGGATGTGGCGGACGCCGAGGGCGAGTGTGCGGGAGACGCAGCGCGCCATGGCGCTCTCGTCGGCGGTGCCTTCGAGGTCGAGGAGGTATCGGCCCGACCAACCGGCGCCCGCTTCGCCGCGTACCTCGAGGGACACCACGAGGACGACGCGGTCGCGGTCCGTGTCCGTCGTCGGGTGGGCCGCCGCGAGGTGCCGGGCGAGGGCCCCGATCCGCTCGTCGTCGCCCGCTTTCAGCTCGGCGAAGACGGCGTCCCAGGCACGCAGCCAGCCGTCGAGGCGGAGGGTGCCCCGGACGAAGGTCTCCGGCGTCCAGGCGTCGGGGAGACCGTACTGCCGGAGGAAGGGCACGCTGTCGCGGTTGGGGTAGACCTCGAAGGTCTCGCCGTCGACGACATGGGGGCGGGTCGCCTCCCAGGGGCGCGCGACCGTGGTCCGGGCACCGTCCTCGATGTATCGGGCCGGCGAGCGCAGGGCGCCCAGCACACCCGCCGGCGCCCAGCTGAAGCGGTACCTGAAGTCGTTGGGCACCGCCGGGATGCCCCCGCAGTACGACGTGAGGCGGTACGAGGCGGCCGCGTCGTCCCCGATCTCCCGGCGGGCCCGCGCGATCAGGCTGTGGGCGAAGAGGTGGTCGATGCCCGGGTCGAGCCCGCACTCGGTCAGCACCACCGCGCCGGCCGCCGTGGCCGCGGGCACCTGTTCGAGCACCGCGTCCGACACATAGCTGGAGCACGCGAAGTGGGCGCCGCTCCCGACGCAGGCGGCGAGCAGGGGGGCGTGTTCCGGCGCGGGCAGCATGGAGACCACGACGTCTCCGGGGGCGAGCGCGGCGGTGAGCGCGGGCAGCGTGTGGGCCCGGGGATCGGCGCGACCGGTCAGGCCCAGTGCCTCCAGGCTCCGTGCCGCGCGCTCCTCGGTGCGGTGCCACAGATGTACACGGTCGGCGACGTCACAGACCGCGGCCAGACCGCTGCCGGTGGACAGACCCGCGCCGATCCAGTGGACGGTGCCGCTCGCGGCCGTGGCCTCAGACGTCACGGAACTCTCCCTCGTCCAGGCCGAGTTCACGGCACGCTTGGTGGAACCGGTCGAGGCAGCGGCCCCAGGGTCCGCCGACGCCGAACTCCAGGAGCCGCGGCAGCAGCGCCGCCGAGAAGTCGGCACTCGCCTCCAGGGGCAGCAGGGACGGCAGGTTGTCGATGGCGATCAGGTCCAGGGCGGGACGCTCCCGCAGGCGGCGTACGGGGCGCGTCCAGTCCGTGGTGGTGTCGTAGACCGGCAGCACGTTGAGCGGCGATCCGACGTCGCAGGTCACGTCGCACAGCGTGCGCAGCCGGCGGCCGGGTTCGTCGAGGTCCTTGTCCGTGAGGAAGGGCGGGATCGGCCGGGTCGTGAGCACGGTGTTCACCGTCAACTCGTGCTCCAGCAGGGCGGCTCGGTCCAGATCACGGGTCTCGGCGAGATCCCAGCAGGTCGGCTCCGCCCCGGCCACGCCCAGCGCCGCTCGGGCGCCCCGGCCGCTGCGGCCGAGGGCACCGATCACCAGAGCCGACAACTCCCCTGCACTGGCGCCGAGTTCCGCGTCCAGTTCCCCCTTCGACGTGGGGTGCAACGGGACCTTCAGGGCGCCCCGGTGGTGGAGCACCGCGAGCGCCGCCCCCAGGTATCCGGCCCAGTAGCCGAAGGCGGCGAGCCTGCGTCCCTCGTCGTCGACCAGGTACTCCAGATCGAGCAGGGCGCCGCCACCGGCGAGGAACCTCCGCAGCAGCGGTTCGGCTCCCGGCTGCCGCTTGTAGGCGTGGCCGAAGAAGATGTGCCGGTGGGTCAGTCCGGCCGGTTCGTCCGGGAGTTCCTTGAGGCCGACGACCACCGTCTCCGGCGGCGCGGAGACCCAGGAGCCCGCCTCGGCGACACGGCACCCCGCCTGCTCGTACGCCTCGATCGAGTGGACCCGCTGCGGCGAGTCCTCGACCGTGAGTGTCACGCCGGCGTCGACGAGCCGTGCGGCGTCCGAGGGCACGACGGGCGTGCGCCGTTCGGTCGTACGGGTCTCGTGGCGCAGCCACAAGTGGAGCTCGGTCATACGAGGTTGACCTCCGGGCGCGGGGCGTCGGCGGCGAAGCGCTCGACGCTCAGGGGGCTGCTGTCGAGGAAGGGTACGCGGCCCAGGTACAGATCCCGGACCACCTCGCCGACCGCCGGTCCCTGGAGGAAACCGTGGCCCGAGAACCCGGTCGCGTACAGGAAGCGCGCGCACGAACGCGCCTCGCCGATCAGCGCGTTGTGGTCCGGCGTGACCTCGTAGAGGCCCGCCCAGCCGCCCGTGCGGCGCAGGTCGAGCAGGGCGGGCGCCCGCCGCCGCATGGCCTCCGCCAGCCGGGGTATCCAGCGATCGTGCGTCCCGGTCGCGAACCCGGGGGTCTCGTCGGGGTCGGACATGCCGACGAGGAGCCCCGGGCCCTCGGCGTGGAAGTACAGGCTGGTGGTGAAGTCGATGGTCATCGGGAGGCCGGGCGGCAGGCCGGGGACGGGTTCGGTGACGGCGATCTGCCGGCGCAGCGGCTGCACCGGGAGGTCCACCCCGGCCATCGCGCCGACGGCCCGCGACCAGGCGCCGGCCGCGCAGACGACCGCGCCGGTGGTGATCCGGCCGCCCGTGGTGACCACCGCGGTGATGGTGTCCCCGCGGGTCTCGATGCCGGTGACCTCGCAGTGCCGCAGCAGGGTCGCGCCGTGCCGGCGGGCTCCGGCCGCGTATCCCTGGACCACGGACTCGGGGGTGCAGTGCCCGTCGTCCGGGGAGAAGGCGGCGGCCAGCAGACCGTCTGTCGTGATGAGCGGGGACAGCCGCCGTGCCTCGGCCGGGCCGATCAGACGGCTGGGCACTCCGAGCGTGTTCTGCAGCCGCACCCCGTCCTCGAAGGCCGCGACCTCCTCGGGAGTGGAGAGGAGGAACAGGTAGCCGACCCGGTGCAGGCCGATGTCCTGGCCGGGTTCCTCCGCGAAGCGGGCGAATGCCTCCAGGCTGCGCGCGCCCAGCCGGATGTTGAGTTCGTCGGAGAACTGCGCCCGGACGCCGCCCGCGGCCCGCGCTGTGGAGCCGGAGGCCAGTTCGCCGCGCTCGACCAGCACGACGTCCCGTACGCCCGCGCGGGCCAGGTGGTAGGCGATGCTCGTGCCGATGACGCCGCCTCCGATGACGACGACCTCAGCGGTCCCGTTCACCGCCGTGCCCGCCGGGCGCGGGCCGCGTCGATCACGGCCCAGGCCGCCGCGGCGTCCTGGATGCCGAGCCCGACGCTGATGTGGAGGACGATGTCGTCGGGGCCGGTGCGGGCCCTGCGACCGCCGGTGAGGACGCCGCCGAGCGGGATCAGGTCGTCCGGTGCGAGGGTGCCCCGGGCCAGCGCCTCGACCACCGGTCCGGCGTGCTCCGCGGCCGTCACCGGGTCGTCGACGACCACCGCCGCGGCCCGCCGGACCGTCTCGGCGTCGACCTCGCTGCGAGTCGGCTCGAACGATCCCACGCTGATCACCGTGCATCCCGGCGCCAGCCACTCGCCCCGCACGACGGGCGTCGTGCTGAGCGTGCAGGCCGCGACCATCGACGCTCCGGCGACCGCCTCCTCGGCGGTGCCCACCGCCTCGACGGCGACTCCGAGTTCGGCGGCGAGCCGCTGGGCCGCCCGCGCACGCCGGCCGGGATGCGGGCTCCACACCCGTACGGACCGCAGTTCGCGTACCCGGGCGACGGCCCGCGCGTGGGCCAGCGCCTGGGTGCCGGAGCCCAGCAGGCCGAGCTCCGCGCTGTCCGCGGTGGCCAGCGCGTCGAAGGCGACGGCGCCGGCGGCGGCGGTGCGCAGGGTGGTGACCGCCGTGCCGTCCATGACCGCGGCGAGCCCACCGGTCACCGGATCGAGCGCGTTGATCACGGCGTGGACGGTCGGCAGCCCGGCCGCCGCGTTGCCCGGGTTGACGCTGCCGAACTTGGCGACGGCCCCGGTGTCCGCGGACAGCCGCGCCAGGTAGGCGAAGACCACACTGTCGTCGAAGCGGCTGGGGTGCATGATCTTGCCGGGAAGCTCGGCGGTGCCGTCACCGAGCGCGGTGAACGCCGCGCGCTGCGAGGCGATCGCCGTGTCGGTGTCGAGCAGTTCCACGACCTGCTCTCGGGACAGGTAGAGCGGTCCGGCGTCGTCTTCTGTCATTCCTCAGTGATAGCCGCCTGCGCCGTTCCGCAAAAGATCGCCTTCGCCCAGTCGCCGCCGTCCAGGTGCGGGAGGAAGTGGTCGAGGCGCTCCCGCTTGGTGAGCAGGTACCCGAGGTTCTCCTCGCACGGCGGTATCAGCAGCGGGACCTGTTCGGCGACCCTGATGCCGTTGCGCTGCAGCGACTCACGTTTGCGCGGGTTGTTCGAGAGTAGACGCACCGACCGTACGCCGAGGTCGTGCAGGATGTCCGCGGCCACCCGGTAGTCGCGGGCGTCGACCGGCAGACCGAGGGCGACGTTGGCCTCCACGGTGTCGAGGCCCTCCGACTGGAGCTTCATCGCCTGCAGCTTGGCGAGCAGACCGATACCGCGGCCCTCGTGCCCGCGGAGGTAGACGAGGATGCCGCGGCCCTCCGCGACGATGGCGCGCAGCGCCGCGGCGAGTTGGTCGCCGCACTCGCAGTGCGTGGAGCCGAAGGCGTCGCCGGTGAGGCACTCCGAATGGAGCCGGGTGAGGACGCCTTCCTTCGTCGCGTCCCCTCCGGCGTCGGCGAGATCACCGACATCCCCGTGGACCAGGACCACTTGCTCCTCGCCCCGGTCGTGGTCAAGGTAGCCGACCGCCTGGAAATTGCCGTACACGGTGGGCAGAGGGGCAATCACGACTCGTTCGACACCAGAGCGGCGCGCGGTCCCGGCAAGTACTGCGAAGTTATCTGTCATGATCTGGTTCCTAAGCAGAGTCGAAAGAAGAGTCGAAAGGCCGTGAAACATGAGTGGTTCGGGAACGCGCTCGACGGTGTCCGGTCTGTTGCCGGCGGACACCACCGAGGATGTGCGCGAGCGGGGGGCCGGTGTCACCCGTGAGGTCGCGGTGCTTCCCGTGGGAAGCTTCGAACAGCACGGGGCGTTCCTTCCGTTGGCGACGGACACGCTGGTCGCGTGCGCCGTCGCGCATGAGATCGCCGCCGCCCATCCGGTCCATCTCCTTCCTCCGTTGACGATCTCCTGCTCGCACGAGCACGCCGCGTGGCCGGGGACCGTCAGCATTTCCGCCGTCACGCTGTACGCGGTGGTGCGGGACATAGCCGAATCGCTCCGCCGCTCGGGTGTGGACACCCTGGTAGTGGTCAACGGACACGGCGGGAATTACGTGCTGGGCAATGTCGTCCAGGAATCCGCGGGCAGTGGTACGCGTATGGCGCTTTTCCCTGCCGCGGAGGACTGGGAGGCCGCGCTCGAACGGGCAGGTGTGGAGACCTCGTTGCTCACCGATATGCACGCGGGAGAAATCGAGACCTCCATTCTTCTGCACACTCACCCGGAATTGCTCCGGCCCGGTCACGAGACCTCCGACTTCGTCGCGGACGACCGGCGTCATCTGCTCACCCTCGGTATGTCCGGCTATACCGAGTCCGGCGTCATCGGCCGTCCTTCGAGGGCCTCCGCGGAGAAGGGCAGGGAGCTCCTGGCGGGGCTGACCGAGGCCTTCGGCGCGTACTTCTCGCTGCTGACGGAGAAGACGCCGCCCCCGGCGGGGACGGGCCCCTCGGCGGTCGCTGAATCCCGGCATTGATCCTGCCCTCCTGCGTTCTCCTCCCGCGGGCGTCGCAGCGCCGCGAACCAGCGGACGAACAGGACCACGACGCCGGGCAGGGCGGCGGCGAAGCTGAGCACCCCGTAGATCACGGCGACACTCAGACCCATGCCGGCGCCCAGGCCGGCCGCACCGAACGCCCAGGCCATGACGCCTTCCCTGGGACCCCAGCCGCCGACGTTGAGCGGCAGGCCCATGGCGAGCAGGGCCAGCAGTGCCAGCGGCAGCAACTCGGCCGCGGACGCGGTGCATCCGGCGACGCGGGCGGCGATCAGGAACATGGCCAGGTGTCCGGCCAGCACCACGACCGACGAGATGAGCACACCCGGCCAGTTCCCGCGGGCCAGCAGCGCTCCGCGCGCCTCGGTGAGGGCGGCGCGGACGGCTCCGTACCGGCGGGAAGGAGCGGTCGGCCTCGCCCTGCGGACCACGCCCACCGTCACGACCGAGCACACCGACACCATCGCCAGGACGAGGGCCAGCCGGCGGGCGTCCGTGAGGACCGGTGACGGCTGCGTGAGCAGGACCACGGCCCCCACGGCGACCAGGACCGCCTGTCCGGCGGTCCGTTCGAGGACCACCGCGCGCACACCGCGCCCGATGTCGCCCGCGCTCTGGCCGTGCCGTACCGCGCGGTGCACGTCACCGAGGACACCACCGGGCAGCGCCGCGTTCAGGAACAGCGCGCGGTAGTAGTCGGCGACGGCGCTGGCCAGCGGCAGCCGGATCCGCAGTCCGCGGGCCACCAGGCACCAGCGCCAGGCGCTGAACACCGTGGTGAGCAGCCCCAGTCCGACCCCGGCCAGCAGGGTGGTGGCGTCGATCCTGCGCAGCCCGTCCAGGAAGACTCCGGTGCCGAGCCGCCACAGCAGTACGCCGAGGATGGCGGCGCCGGCGACGGTGCCGAAGTGGGTGCGCAGGCCGCGGGAGTCGAGCAGCGCGCGCAGGGCGCCCGCCGGGCGCCGGCCGTCGGCGGTCGGCGCCGGTTCGGCCCGCTCGGGCGCGTGGCCGGCCGGTGTCATGTCGCCCGCCGCGGACGGGAGCGCGACGGCTCGGGCGGCCGCGCCGCGGATGCGCAGGACGACACGCCTGCCGACGGCGGGAACCGTGCCGGCGTCCACGCCGACCGTTTCCACCCCCGCGCTCACTTCGCACCGCCCGTCGGCCGCGGCGACGGCAGCGCCAGTACGTCGCTGTGGTGCACGACCACACGCAACTCGCCCGCGGCGCAGGCCGCCAGACGGTCCCGCAGGTACGATTCCGCACGCTCCGCCAGCTCGGGCCGCTGCTCGACGGCCGCACCGACCCAGCCGCGCAGCCACTCCTCGGTGAGCGCGGCCTCGGCGGGCCCGAGCCGCCAGGGACTCGGATGCACCCGGACGGTCGCGCCGTGCTGGTCGAAGGCCTCGCAGGCCGCCGTGATCGCGTCCGGGCCGAGCAGGTCCCCGCGCCGCTGGTGGGCGTTGAAGGCCTCGGCGAACTCGGCGTCCAGCGGGTCGCCGGGGGTGAACTCGACACGGCCCGCGACGGAGAGCGTCAGCAGGGCCGGGACCCCGGCGTCCGCGCAGGCCTCCGCGAGCCGGCCGATCTCCTCGCGGGTCAGCACGTCCAGCAGGGCGGAGGCCGTCACCAGCGAGGCCCCGGTCAGCGCGTCGGCGGTCAGCCGGCTGATGTCGCCGCGCTGCGTGGTGACCGTGACCCGGCTGCCGTCGGCGGCCGCGCTGGGCGAGCCCACCGTCGCGAAGTGCAGCAGATACGGGTCCCGGTCGTGCAGGACCCAGTGCTGGGCACCGTCGAGACGCGGGGCCAGCCAGCGGCCCATGGAGCCGGTGCCGCAGCCGAGGTCGTGAATCACCAGGTCGCCGCCGCGCCGGGGCAGGTTGGCCAGCCGGATGCGCAGCGGGTCGAGCAGGTCGGCCGCGCGTGCCGCGGCGTCGGCGCCCTCCCGCAACTGGAGCCACTGGGGGGCGTAACGGGGCATGTCGTCGTCGGGCGTGTCCGCGCGCCGTCCCGGTGCGCCGGAACCGCCCGGGGTGGGGCCCGCCCCGGGAACGACCTGCTTCACGCTCGCGCCCGCGGTATCGGTCCCGGCGGTACGCGGCGCCCCCTGCCGGGGAGCGTCCGCACCGGTCGCCGTCGTTTTCATGCCGCCCTCCGGGGTTCCTGCGGAAGCCGTGCCAGCACGCCCGCCAGGCTGCGGGCCGTGGCGGCCCAGCCGTCGAGTGCGGCGCGCCGGCCGCGGGCGGCCGCCTTCAGCCGGCGGCGCACATCGGCCTCGCCGAACCAGCCGCGCAGTTCCACGGCCAGGGCGGCCGGGTTCTCCGGGGGGACGAGGATGCCGGGCACCCCGCCGTCGGGCGCGCGGCCGACCGCTTCGGGCAGGCCGCCGACATCCGTCGCCAGCACCGGAATGCCCCGGGCGAGCGCCTCGGTGACGGCCATGCCGTACGTCTCGGCGTACGAGGTGAGGACCATGAGGTCGGCCGCGGCGTAGCTGGCGTCGAGTTCCGCGCCCGCCTGCGGTCCGGCGAGGTGCAGCCGGTCGCCGAGGCCGTACTTCTCGATCAGACCGCGCAGTTGGGCGACGTACGCCGGGTCCTGGGTGAGTCCGCCGACGCAGACGCAGCTCCAGGGCAGGTCGGTGACGGTGGCGAGGGCCTCGATCAGCCGGTGCTGGCCCTTGCGCGGGGTGACGGCGGCGACGCACAGCAGCCGCGAGACGCCGTCGGTGCCGGAGGCCAGCGGGGCGATGTCGGCGCCGGGGGCGGCGACATGCACACGGTCGGGGGCGAGTCCGTGGTGGGCGACGAGCCGGCGCACCGCCCATTCGCTGGTGGCGACGACGGCGGGCACGGCCCGCAGGGTGGTGCGTTCCTTCGCGTCCAGCTCCGCGGCCACGGCCGGCGCGAGTCCGGTCTCGTCGCCGAGCGGCAGGTGCACCAGGACGACGAGACGCAGCCGTTCGGCCTCGGGGACGATGATCTCGGGGACACCGCAGGCGACGATGCCGTCGAGGAGGACGACCGTGTCGTCCTCCAACTCGGCCAGGGTGCGCGCGAGTTCGGTACGGGCGGCGGCCGCGGGCCGCGGCCAGTCACCCGGGACGGCGTGCCGGTGGACCTGCCAGCCGAAGCCGGGGAGGTCCAGGCACAGCCGCCGGTCGTAGGCGTTGCCGCCGCTGGGCGCGGACGCGTCGTCGACGCCGCCCGGCATCACGAAGTGCACGGAGCGCAGGGACATGGGGATGATCGCCGCATTCTTGAGAGCGGTGTGCTGGACGGGCACGTAGTTCAGGGACGACCGGTCGCTGTTCGCGGCCGGCGGGCCGATGGTCGTGTCGGTCACAGGGCACGCTCGTAACTCGCCCACGCGATGTGTGATTCGTGCAGGGTGACCGTGATGCCCGAGAGCCCGTGGGCGCCTTCGCCCAGTGCCCCGGCGTGCACGCGCTCGGCGAGGCGGTCGGCGACGACCTTGGCCAGGAACTCCGTCGAGGTGTTCGTGTTCTTGAAGTCCGGCTCGTTGTCGAGGTTGCGGTAGTTCAACACGCTCACGACGGCGCCGAGTTCCTGGGTGGCCAGACCGATGTCGACGACGATGTTGTCGTCGTCCAGTTCGGCGCGCCGAAACGTGGCGTCCACCAGGAACGTCGCTCCGTGCAGGCGCTGCGCGGGCCCGAAGACCTCGCCACGGAAGCTGTGGGCGATCATCAGGTGATCGCGGACGGTGATGCTGAACAACGGACGACCCTCCAGGTGCGGCACGTCTGATCCCCTGCCGGGACCATGCCGTGTAGTACGGCTGCCCCGTTCTCCTTGTTCAGCTGCCTGTTCCCCTTTCTTCGCAGTCTTCTGAGGTCAGGCCGGTCGCCCGGTGCTCAGACCCCGTCGTAGACGACGCGATGGCACAACCCGGGTATCGATCCGGAGGCGAGTTTCGCCATCACGCCGGGCAGTTCCGTGAAGTCGCACTCTCCGGTGACGAGAGCGTCGAAGGCGGGCTCGGCGAGCAGTTCGAGGGCGAGCGCGAGCCGGTCCGCGTACGTGCGGCCGGGCCGGGCAGCCGGCGAAACGGAACCCACCTGGCTGCTGCGTACGACCAGGCGCCGGGAGTGGAAGGCCTCTCCCAGCGGGAGGCTGACCCGCCGGTCGCCGTACCAGCTCATCTCCAGGACGGTCCCCTCGCGGGCGAGGAGTTCCAGTGCCCGGGTGAGTCCGGCCTCGGTGGCGCTGGCGTGCACGACGAGGTCGCACTCGTCGGCGGCCTCCGCGGGCAGCGCGAAGTCGACGCCCAGGGCGCGGGCGATGCCGGCGCGCTGGGGATCGGCGTCGACGAGCTGGACCCGTACGCCCGGGAAGCGGGCCAGGAGCGCGGCGACGGAGCAGCCGACCATGCCGCCGCCCACCACCGCGATCCGGTCGCCGACCAGCGGAGCCGCGTCCCACAGGGCGTTCACCGCGGTCTCCACGGTCCCGGCGAGAACGGCACGGGCCGCCGGCACCGAGTCCGGTACGACCGTCACGGCGCTCGCCGGGACGACGTAGCGGGTCTGGTGCGGATACAGGCAGAACACGGTCCTGCCCAGCAGGCCCGCCGGGCCCTCCTCCACCTGGCCGACGCTCAGATAGCCGTATTTCACCGGTGCGGGGAAATCGCCGTCCTGGAACGGTGCACGCATCGAAGCATGCTGACTTTCCGGCACGCCGCCGCGGAAGACGAGGGACTCGGTGCCCCGGCTGACTCCGGAGTAGAGCGTGCGCACCAGCACCTCGTCCTTCGCGGGCGCCGGCAGGGCCACCTCGCGTATCTCGCCGTGGCCGGGCGAGCCCAGCCAGAAGGCGCGAGCTGTGAGTTCCATGAGCGTCCCCCTGAACGATCGAGCAGATCTTCACGTACGGAGCGGTGACAAGCCGCGCTCAGTACGCGGCGTTGATCGACTCTGTCATATGGCCGGAGGATGTGCGGTGGCCCTGAACAACACGTACGACGCGAGGCTCCTGGCTCAGGAGACCACGGTGGGAGCGGGTGTGCAGCTCCTGGTGCTGGCTCTGCTGGGCACGGCGATCGGGATGGGGCCCGCGGGCTGGCTGACCGGCCTGGCCTTCGCGATCGCCACCTGGGCGGTCCTGACCCGCGCCCTGCGCCGCTCACGCCCCCGCTCCTTCGGACCGGCCAATCGGGTGACCCTCGGCCGCGCGATCCTGGTCGGCGGCGTCACCGCGCTGGTCGCGGACTCCTTCCAGAGCTCGCCCCCGGTCTCCCTGCTCGTCGGTCTCACGGCGGTCGCCCTGATCCTCGACGGGGTCGACGGCAAGGTCGCGCGCCGCACCGGCACCTCGACCGCCCTCGGCGCCCGTTTCGACATGGAGGTCGACGCCTTCCTGATCCTCGTGCTCAGCGTGTACGTCTCGATGTCGCTCGGCCCCTGGGTGCTGCTGATCGGCACCATGCGGTACGTGTTCGTGGCCGCCGCCCGGGTCCTCCCCTGGCTGAACGCGGCACTGCCGCACAGCATGGCCCGCAAGACCGTGGCGGCCCTTCAGGGCATCGTGCTGCTGGTCGCCGGGGCCGGAATCCTGCCCCGGGAGGGGGACACGGCCGCGGTGCTGCTGGCGCTCGGGCTGCTGGTCTGGTCGTTCGGCCGCGACATCGTGTGGCTGTGCCGCCACCGTCACCAGCACACGCCGGAGCGTCCGCGGAGCGTCCGCGAGCTCGCCGAGGTCGGCTGAGCGGAAGGACCGGGACGGACGGCCGGGGGCCGTCCCCGCGCTACCGGTAGCGCGGTGAGCCGTCCCACACGACAGGTACGCGAGCGGTACGGCGGAGAGCCGTCCCACGGGACCGGCGTCGCCGGAGGATCACTCCCGTGAGGGCGAACGCGCCGGAGGCCGTCCCCCACTTGTGGGCCCACGGCTCCGAACAGGGCCGCACCCGGCCCCGCACTCTCCCGAGTTGCGTACCGGGCCGGACCTTCGTACCGCCGGACCGGGCCGCCGGCGCCCCCGCACGCATCGGGGCGCGTCCACCGCACGCGTGCACTCCTCGCGTCCGCCACACGGGTCCACTCCTCGGGTGCACGCGTCGCGTTCACCGCCCGCGCGCGCTCCTCGCGTCCACCGACGGCGTCACTCCGGAAGGACGCGTGCCCGCCGTGCGGGCCGCCGCCCGGCGCGATCCGCCGGGCGCCGCGCGGCGTGCCGGGTCTGTCACGGAGCGCAGTACAACCGCGACGCCCCCGACGTACACTTCAAGGGCAAGTCCCTCGCCGACGTCCTGTCCACGACCTTCGGGGTACGCCCGGACCTCCTCGCGCAGCGCGCGATCGTCCTCCGGCACTCCGGGACGCTCCATCACGTCGGACCGGGGTACGGGAATTCCGGTCGGCCCGCCACGACGCTCCCTGTCCTCGGCGAGCCGGCCACGGTCTGCACCACGACGACGTGCGCCACCTGCTCGCCCTCCTGCACGGGCCAGTCGACACGGGCCCCGAAGGCGGTCGCCTCGGCGGCGTGATCGCCGCGGCCATCCCGAACGGGTGACGGCCCAGCCGCAGCCCCGCGCCGGGCAGTTCCTCCGACCGCTTCCGGACAGGAGTTGAGGGCCATGGAGACGGACTCCCAGGCGTGGGACGAGGAGCCGCCCCGGCCCGTGGCGCACACGGAGGAGGACGACGACGCCCCCGGTCCCCGGCTCACCTCCTCCGGTGCCTCGGTCGATCAGGTACGTGACTACCTCAAGCAGATCGCCCGGGTCCCCCTGCTCGGCGCCGCGCAGGAGGTGGACCTGGCGAAGCGCATCGAGGCGGGCCTGTTCGCCGAGCGCAGGCTCCTGGAGGAGCCGGGCATCGACCCGGGGTTCCGGCGGGAGCTGGAGATCCTGGCCGCTGACGGGCACCGGGCGAAGTCCCATCTCGTGGAGGCGAACCTGCGTCTGGTCGTCTCCATCGCCAAGCGTTACAGCAGGCGCGGGATGCTCTTCCTGGACCTGGTGCAGGAGGGCAACACGGGTCTCATCCGCGCGGTGGAGAAGTTCGACTACGCCAGGGGGTTCAAGTTCTCGACCTACGCGACCTGGTGGATCCGGCAGGCGATCTCACGTGCTCTGGCGGACCAGAGCCGGACCATCCGCATTCCGGTCCACATGGTCGAGGTCATCAACAGGATGGCCAAGGTCCGCAGGGAGTTCATCCAGGACACGGGGGCCGATCCGACCCAGGAGGAACTCGCGAGGAAGCTGGACGTGCCCGTGGAGAAGATCACCGAGATCGAGAACTACACCAAGGAGCCGGTCTCCCTCCACACCCCCCTCGGCGAGGAGGGCGGTACCGAACTGGGTGACGTACTGGAGGACAGCGAGACCATCTCGCCGGCGGACATGGTCACCTTCCTGCTCCTCAAGGACGCCATCCAGGCCGTCCTGGCGAACATGACCGCGCGTGAGGCCGGAATCATCTCGCTGCGCTACGGCCTCATGGACGGCCAGTCCCGCACGCTGGAGGAGATAGGGCAGGTGTACGGGGTGACACGCGAGCGCATCCGCCAGATCGAGTCCAAGACGATGTCCAAGCTGCGTCACCCCTCACGCTCCGAGGCCCTCCGGGACTACCTCGACGTCAGCTGATCACCGGCGGACCCGGCCGTCCCCGGGTGCCCGCGGTGTCGGGGTGGGCGAGGCCCAGGTGGTCGTGGAGGGTGGTGCCCTCGTACTCCGTACGGAACACACCGCGCTCCTGGAGCAGCGGGACCACGGTGTCGGCGAAGGCGTCGAGGCCGCCGGGGGTGATGTGCGGGACGAGGATGAAGCCGTCGGAGGCGTCGGCCTGCACGAAGTCGTTGATCGTCTCGGCGGCGGTGGCCGGGGAGCCGGCGAACGCCTGCCGGTCGGGACGCGGGAACCAGTACTGGAACCTGTCCCACTCGAAGAACGGGTGGGTCGCCAGGCCGTGGACGATCTGGGCGACCAGGGCCAGCACGATCGCCGAGACGATCCAGCGGCCCGGCCGGCCTCGGCTCGGCCACGGGAGCGGGAGGCGGTCTTCCCCTGGCCCGCGTGCATCGCGGTCACCGTCACCGTTCCGGCCCATGGGGCCTCGTGCTCACCGGAGTTGCTCCGGTCCGATCCGGCGTGGGTCAGGCACGGCCAGGAACGGGTGTCGACGCTCGGAAGCCCGGACGACCACGTGGTGAGACCGCGCGGGTGCCTTCTTGACGAGCCCACGGAGCGGACCGAGACTGACGGGGACGGTCACGATTGTCAGCGCCCTTCGCCCGGTTCCCTCCGTGCGTCGCGGTTGATCGGCCCCGGCCCGCTGACAGGCAACCCTTCCACCGCGACGGGGTGCCCCGGGTGACGACCGGGTCCCGCCGGAGCGGTGGGGCAAGCGTGGTCTCGCCTCTCGCGAGCCCCGGACACGGGAGCGACAGGAATGACCGGAAAGGGCACGAGCGGTCTCACCAGGCGCCTGCACATCGATCTGCAGCGGGTCTCCAGCGCCTGCTAGGCGGGTGGGGAGAGTCCCGTCGGCCGCCCGGAGGGCGGGCCTCGCGGAGTCCGGTGCGTGCTCTCGGCGTGCCGGACGGAAGTCCGTGTACCGGACGTGACCGGGGTTCCGCCCGGTGCGGGGAGAGGGCGCACCAGGAGTCGTGAGGCATCCGCGGCTTTCGTGACACGCCCTGGTCCGCGGTCCGGACGGTACGTCAGCGCAGTCACCCCGTCCCGCCGCTGCCGCCCCGGGTGGCAGGGCTTCGTCGTCCCCCTGGAGAGTCATGCCCGAGACAGCCTCGCTCAGTCCGGCCGCCCCCGCCTCCACCCGCCGCGCCCCGGCCTCACCCGCCACGGGGGCGGTCGCCGCCGCGTCCCCCCGGGCCGCCGCACCCTCGCGTGGACACCGCATCCGCAGCCGCATCGGTGTCGGTCCGGCCGGCGGCTTCTATCCCGCGCCGCACCGCTATCAGCTGTACCTCTCCGAGGGCTGTCCGCGCTCGCTGCGCGTCTCGATCACCCTCGGGCTGCTGGGACTGCGTGACTCGGTCACCACCACGCTGCTGACGGGGCCCTCCGGGACACCGGACGCCCGCGTCGCGCTGCGGGCGGCGTACGAGGCCACCTGGCACCACTACGACGGTCCGCTCACCGCGCCGGCACTGTGCGACCGCTGGAGCGGACGCATCGTCAGCAACCACACCCCCGACATCCTGCGCGACCTCGGTGAACTTCCGGGCTGCCGCGACGCCGCCGGGCTCCCCCGGCTGCATCCGCCGTCCCTCGCCGCGGACATCGACACGTTCCGCGCCTTCCTGGACCGCGGCCTCACCCCGGACGCCCCGCCGACGGCACGGTCGGCCGCGCTCGGTTCGCTGGATCAGCGGCTCGCCGCGCGGACACATGTGCTGGGTGGCGAGTTGACGGCCGCGGACGTCGACCTGTG
Organism: Streptomyces fagopyri; assembly: GCF_009498275.1. NCBI lineage: Bacteria > Bacillati > Actinomycetota > Actinomycetes > Kitasatosporales > Streptomycetaceae > Streptomyces > Streptomyces fagopyri. The sequence goes on from NZ_CP045643.1 coordinate 2,069,743, forward strand.
GGTGGCCCTCACGCGCCTCGGCGCGGAGGACGCGCTCTCCCCGTACGGCCGTCTGCGGGACTACGTCCGCCGACTGGGCGCCCATCCGGTCTTCCGTGAGGCGACGCAACTGGTCTGACGGCTCGTCAGACTCTCTCGCCGGACGCCGTCGTCCGCCTGCCCGGCAGAACGCGGACCCGGGACGGCCACTGCCCGCCGCCGCACGGACGGCGGGCGGTGATCCGCCGGCTCAGCCCTTGACGCGGGTGAAGACGAGGGTGCTGACGACAGTGGTCAGGCCGCGGAGCATGCCCATCTGGTTCCAGCCCATGTCGAACTGGTCGCGGTCCACGGTGAACTCCGCGACGAGGGTGACGTCTTCGGCACTCGCCGCGGTGACACGGGCGACGACGGGCTGCGGCCTGGTGACGCCGCGCACGGTCAACTGCCCGGTCACCGCGACGGTGTCGTCCTGGGCGACCACCGCGTCGTCCACCGCGAAGGTGATCGTGGGGTGCCGTTCCGCGTCGAAGAGGTCGGCCGAGCGCAGGTGCTTGTCCCGCTTGCCGTTCTTGGTGTCGAGGGACGCCACGTCCAGGGTGACGGTGCCGTGGGCGGTCCCGTCGGACCGCACCTCGCCCTCCCCGGCGACAGCGGCGAAGACGCCCTTCACCGTCACCAGTCCCCACATCGTCTTGTGCCGGATGACGACGCTGGTGCGGGCGGGGTCGAGCTGCCACAGGCCGGTTTCGACGGCGACGGTCATGAGAGTTCTCCAGACGGTTAACGATGAGAGGTGGCGCACGGGCCGTGGGACAACCAGGAGTCATCCAAATTTGGACGATCACAGGCTAGCCCGTTCTTCAAATTTGGACAACCGGTAGACTGTGACACCATGGCCGACTTCCTCGCCCCCGCTGACCTGCCCGAACACGAGCAGGCGGCCGACGACGGCCTGCTGCCGAGCGAACTGCGGTCCTGGATGCGGCTGTTGGCGGCGGCCGGGGCGATCGAGCAGCAGTTGCGCGCTCACGTCAAGGACGCCCTCGGTGTCTCGCACGACGAGTTCCTGGTGCTGTGCCTGCTGGCCGACCAGCCCGGCTCCAGCCTGCGCATGACACAGATCGCCGAACTGCTGGGCCGCCCCAAGACACGGCTGACCTATCAGGTGGCCTGTCTGCAGCACGCGGGCCTGATCACGCGGCGCTCGGCGTGCGGGGACAAACGGGGTATCGAGGTGGCGCTCACGGACAAGGCGCGCACGCTGCTGAGCGAGTCCTCGCGCCCGCTGGCCGACGCCGTCTCGCAGGCCATCGCCCGAACGGCCTGCGCGCAGCGGTACGAGCAGCTGCACGACTTGCTGCCGCCCCCAGAGGCCCCCCATGACGGTTCACGTGCGGCGGGCGGCCCGGCAGGACCGTGAGCGACGGCCCCGGGGACCGGCTGCAGGGCCGTGACACGGCGCACCCGCCCGCGCCACGGCCCGGAAGCGCGCGAAGCCTCCCCCGGACGGCCTCGCGGGTCAGAAGCCGGGAAAGACGCGTCGCAGGTCGTCCAGCGTGAGGGCGTCCCCCTTCAGGTTCACCTCGGCCGGGGTGTGGGCGGGGGCGTGGCGGCCGGAGACGAGACGCAGCCACCACTCGGCCGGGGCGCTCAGTACGGCGTCGGGCTCGGCGGGCTCGTCGACGAGCGCGACCGAGTCACCCAGGTCGAGCCCGAACGAACGCGTCGGAGAGACCGTCCGCACGGCGATACGGGCGTGGCGGCCGCCCAGGGCGTCCGCCTTGCCGAGGAACCCTATGAGGAGGCCGGCCTGGGTGAGGAGCGGCTCGGTCGCCACCGGCAGCAGCACCGCCGTCGGGTCGAAGGCGACCTCGACGTCCCAGGTGTGGTGGGTGAACTCGCTGAGCCGCAGGCCCGCCAGCGTCGCGACGTCCACGGGTGCCGGCATGAAGCCGAGGTCCACGCGGAGTTCCTCACGGGCCCGCGCGTCCAGCGCCTCGTAAGCGCGTACGAGCCGCTCGTCGGCGTGCACGAATCCCTCGGCGCGCTCGGCCGGGGACATCGCGTCCCAGCGCGCCCACACGGACTTGTTGAAATCGCCGTCCCGCGGTCCGGTGCCGTTCAGCGCGCCCTCCAGGGTCGCGCGGCCGATCTCCGCGCCGCTGCCCAGGTGGCTGAGGACCTGGGACACGTCCCACTCCGACGCGCCCGAGCGCCGGGTGAGGTCGGCGGTGGCGAGCCCGTGCACCACGGAGGTCAGGTAGTCGTGTCCGCCGCGCAGCGCGGCGATGGTCTGGTCGGCACGGTCTGTCATGTCTCGGCTCCGGGGAGGGGTGGGATGGTGCGGGAACCGTACCCAGGACGGTCACGGTGTCCAAGGGGGTGGGGGGTGACAGGGGCGGCGATCGGCCATGGGGATGGTCGTCCGCGGGCCGCGTGATGGCGCGCTCGCACGACGAGTACGACGAGTACGACGAGTACGACGAGTACGACGACGACCGCGGATACGACCGGTACGACCGGTACGACGACCGCGGATACGACCGCCGGGGCGCGGGCGCCCTCCGCTCGCCCCGGTCCCGCACCCGGCGAGTCGCTGAACACGGTGGCGCCGCACCCCGCATCCTGGCCTGGCGGGCGCGTCCCGCCCGCCCCGTCCCGCCCGCGCCCGACCCCCAACCACGGAGGACCATGGCCGCCGACGGCACGCCCGCTCCCGACCACGCCCCTGCCCCGGCCGGTGCGGCGGCCCTCCTGCGGCGCCCCAGGCTGTGGCTGCTGCCGACCGTGCTGAGCGGGCTGCTCTCACTGCTGCTGGCCCTCCTCTACATGGGCGGCATCCTCAATCCGAACGGCGCCCTGCGCGACCTGCCCATCGGTATCGTCGACACCGACCAGGGCAGACCGATGCCCGGACAGACGACGAACCTGGGAGCACAGCTCACCCGCGCGATCGTCGCCGACACCTCAGGCAAGGCCCGCTGGCAACGGCTCACCCGCGCCCAGCTCCAGGACAGACTCACCGCCGGAAAGATCTTCGGCGCGCTGGTCGTCCCCGCCGACTTCACGGCCTCCGTCACCGCGCTCACCACCTCGGACGCGACGGCCCGGCCGAAACTGACGGTCCTCACCAACCCGGGTCTGGGCAGCCTCGGCTCCTCACTGGCGAGCCGGATCGCCCAGCAGACCGCCCAGCAGGCCTCGCTCACCGTCGGCAAGCGGCTCACGGCCTCCCCCGCGGCCGCGGACGCCGACTCCACGACCCGTCTGCTGCTGGCCGACCCGGTGACGGTCACCACCGAGGTCGGCCACCCCATCGGTGAGCACAGCGGCCTGGGCCTGACCGCCTTCTACTACACGCTGCTGCTGGTCCTGGCCGGGTTCCTGGGAGCGAACGTCATCAACAACGGCGTGGACACCGCGCTCGGTTACGCCGACACCGAGATCGGCCCCTGGCACACCCGCCGCCCCACCGTGCCGATCAGCCGTACCCAGACGCTGCTGCTGAAGATGGGCATGACCGCGGGCATCTCCGTGCTGACCACCACGCTGGTGATGGTCGCCGCCATCGCGATCCTCGGCATGGACGCCTCCCACCTGCCACTGCTGTGGATCTACTCCTACTGCGCGAACGTCGCGGTCGGCCTGGGCGTCCAGGCCATCAACGCGGCCTTCGGGGGGATCGGCCAGCTCGTGTCCATGTTCGTGTTCATCGTGCTCGGCCTCCCCTCGTCCGGATCGACCGTCCCGCTGCAGGCCGTCCCGGGCTTCTACCGTTTCCTGAGCGTCTTCGAACCGATGCGCCAGCTCGGCGGTGGCGTCCGCTCCATCCTCTTCTTCGACGCGCGCGCCGACGCCGGTCTCGCCCGCGCCTGGCTCATGATCGCGGTCGGCACGGCGGTCGCCCTGCTCTTCGGGCTCGCGATGACGCGCTACTACGACCGCAGGGGCCTGCACCGCCTGACCCCGCAGCCGGCCTGAGCGGGCTCGGGAAGGCACGCGGACACGAGCACCCGGAGGACCCCCGAGGTCCCTGGCACCGTGTACGGGTGATCACGAGCACCGCGTACGGGTGCGGACCTGCGCGGCCGGGGCGCCGGGGCCGGAACAGCCGGCCCGGCGCCCCGCGCCTGTCATCGGTGGTCGCCGGGCGTGTTCCCCGCGCCCGTCACCCGGCCCGGTACGGGGGCGAGCAGGAGGTTGGGGTCGGTGGCCGTCGTGTACGCGGCGCTGAGGACGTAGAGGGTGCCGCGGCGCAGCGCGACCGAGGTCGGGTTCTGCAGTCCGTCCGCCGCGGTGAGCACGGTCGAGGAGGTGCCGTCGCGCCGGATCCGCACGACCGTGCCGGGCCCGTCGAGCGCGGCCAGGATCTCGTCGCCGCGGCCGGTGAAGGCGAAGTCGTCGATGCCGGTCAGACCCGTCGCCGTGGTGCGGACCGGTCCGGGCCGGCCCCCGGGTCCGAACGGGATGCGCAGCACGGTGCCCCCGTCGAGGTTGGTGGCCCACAGCGCGCCGCGGTGGATCTTCAGGCCGTTGACGCCGAGGAATCCGGTCGCGGCGAGTTCGGGAGCGGCGGACCAGGTGGTGGGGTCACCGCCCGTGGTCGGCACGGTGAGGATCTCTCCCCGTACGGAGTCGGCGGCGTAGAGCCTGTGGTGGCGCTCGTCCAGCACCAGTCCGTTGGGCAGGCCGTCGGCGCGGAGTGCCGCGATGCGGTGCGGGGTGCCGCCCGGACGCAGCCGCCACACGCCGGTCAGGTCCGGGGTGCCGCTGGCGTAGAGGAAGTACAGCGTGCCGTCGTGGGCCCGGACGATGCCCGTGGTCAGGGCGAAGCCGAGGGCCGGGGTGTGGACGCCGCCGTCGGCCGGTGCCGGCAGGGTGGCCAGGACGCGGATCGCGCCGGCCGGGCTGACGGCGGCCACCTGACGGGCGGCCGCGAACGTGACGTCGGCCGTGCCGTCGGGCTCCAGCGCGATGTTCTCCGGCATCTGTCCCCGGGCGAGGTCGAAGTGCGCGGCGATACGGGGCGTCGCGACCGGCCTTGTCACGGCCGGTCCCGTCGCCGCCGTGGCGGAGATCTCGGTGAAGGCCGTGACCGCGGTCGTCGCGGCGAGGGTGACGGCACAGGCGAGTACGGCCAGTTTGTTTCTCATGTCCTTCTGTTTCCTTCACAAGGGTTTTCGGGCGCACGGCATCGCGTGCGCGGTGCGGGGCGGACGGATTCTCCGGATGTGTCCGGACGGCCGGACTGCCGGACTGCCGGACTGCCGGGTTGCCGGACGCCGGGAACCGCGGGCGTCCGGGGGTGCCGAGGGGAGGGGAGGCTCGTGCTAGGCGGGGGCGCGCCCCGGGGACCTGGCCGGTCGCACGCCCTGCCGGTCGGCGCCGGCGCTGTGCACGAGGAGCGTCATGGCGGCCCGTGACGGTGAGTGCGCCTCGGTGGTCGCGATGACGACGGTCAGGCCGTCCTCGGCGTGCAGCGTCTGCTGCGTGACATCCATGGCACCCACCAGCGGATGCCGCATCCCGTAGCCGGTCGCTTCACTCGTCTTGACCCGGTGGTCCGCCCACATGGAGGCGAACTCCTCGCTGCCGAGAGTCAGTTCACCGACGAGTGAGGCGAGGGCCGGGTCGTCGGGAAACCGGCCGGACGCCAGCCGCAGGGCACCCACCACGGCTCTGGCCTTGGCCGGCCAGTCCACGTAGAGATCACGGGTGTGCTCGTCGAGGAACACCAGGCGCGCCATGTTCGGCCGCTCCCCCGGCCGTTCCGGTCCCTCCGGGTCGAGGTGACCGGCGTACAGCGCGTGCCCGGCGCGGTTCCAGGCCAGGACATCACCGCGCCGCCCCAGCACCACCACGGGTACGTCGTCCAGCGCGGCCGTCAGCCGCGCGAGGGCCGGTGACACCCGTTCCGGCTCCGGCCGGCGTGCGCGGGTCCGGCGACGCGCGCCCGCGGCCAGTTCGAGCAGGTGCCGGCGTTCGGCCTCGCCGAGTCGCAGTGCCTGCGCGATCGCCTCCAGGACCTCCGGGGAGGCGTTGGACTGCCCCTGCTCCAGCCGCGCGTAGTACGACTGGCTGACACCCGCCAGCTGGGCCAGTTCCTCGCGCCGCAGCCCGGGCACACGGCGTCGGTCGCCGTAGGTCACCAGGTCGAGATCCTCGGGCCGCACCTGGGAGCGGCGTGCCCGCAGGAACTCGCCGAGCTGTCGTTTTCCGTCCATGCCCCGAGTATTGGACTCCCCGGCACCGGCCTACCACACCCTGTCCGGGATACCCGGGCGGGCGGCGACCCGGACCTGTGGGGGGGCCGCGTCCGCGTACAGTCCGGGCCGGTCACCGCGGACACGGCAGTCACCACGGCCCGGTCACCGCGGACACCGCGAGCGTGCCCATGATGGCAGCATGACCCGCGTCGCCATGTTCTCCCGGCCAGCTCTCCGGAGGTCCGTCCGATGACCGAGCTTCCCCTCGCCGGCATCACCGTCGTCAGCGTCGAGCAGGCGGTGGCGGCGCCCTTCGCGACCCGTCAACTCGCCGACCTCGGCGCTCGGGTGATCAAGGTGGAACGTCCGGGAGAGGGCGACTTCGCCCGCCGTTACGACACCACCGTGCACGGCGAGTCCAGCTACTTCGTCTGGCTCAACCGCTCCAAGGAGTCACTGACCCTGGACCTGAAGTCGGCGAGGGGACGCCACATCCTGGAGCAACTGCTGGCCGGCGCCGACGTGTTCGTACAGAACCTGGCCCCCGGAGCGGCCGCCCGGCTCGGCCTCGACGCCGCGTCGCTGAAGGAACGGCACCCGTCGCTGATCCCGTGCGCCATCACCGGTTACGGCTCCGACGGGCCGTGGGCCGACCGCAAGGCGTACGACCTGCTCGTGCAGTGCCAGACGGGCCTGGTCTCCCTGACGGGCAACGAGCACGGCGCCGCCCGGGCCGGGGTGTCGGTCGCCGACATCGCCGCGGGCATGTACGCCTACTCGGGCGTCCTCACCGCCCTGTTCACCCGCGCCACCCAGGGCGTCGCCCGCGCCGTGGAGGTGTCGCTCTTCGAGGCGCTGGCCGAGTGGATGAGCCAGCCCGCCCTGTACACGCGCCACGGCGGCACCCAGCCGCCGCGGATCGGCACCCGGCACGCCACCATCGCCCCCTACGGCACGTACCCGACGGCGGACGGCAAGGACGTGCTGCTCTCCATCCAGAACGAGCGCGAATGGGTCGCGCTGTGCGAGCGGTTCCTGGAGCGGCCGGACCTCGTCCAGGACCCGCGCTTCGCCACCGGTCCGGACCGGGTGACCCATCGCGACGCGCTCGACGCGATCGTGGCCGAGCGGTTCCGCGCGCTGGACGGTCAGGAGGTGCGCGAACTGCTGGACGCGGCGGGCATCGCCAACGCCGGCGTCAACGACGTCGAGGAGTTCCTCGCCCATCCGGTCCTCCGTGAACGGGGCCGCTGGCGCGACGTGCGGGTGCCCGGAGCCGTGGTGCCCGCGCTCCTGCCGCCCGTGGACCTCGCCGGAGTCGACCCCCGCATGGACGCCGTACCCGCCCTCGGCGAGCACACCGAGGACATCCTCACCGCGCTCGGTCACGCTTCGGCCGACATCGCCGCCCTGCGGGCCGACGGCGTCGTCTGACCCACCGTCACCGTCGCATCCGGGGAAGCCCCTCCGGCCCGTGGCCCCCTTGCCGGTGCGGGGCGGGGCGCGCTCCCCCGGGACGCCCGCCGGACCGCGCCTCGCGACCCGGCGTCGTCGTCACGGTGATCACCGTGACGGTCGTCCGGGGCCGCGCACCCGCCGGAGCGCCGCCGGTGACACCGGAACCGCCCCCGTGGGCACCCCGCCGCCGGGGTCAGGCGACGCCCGCCGCGTCCAGAAGCAGGGTGACGGTCGTCGTCGCCAGTCCGTCGTCCAGCGTCTCGATCCGGGACCCGGCGCGGGCGCTCGCGCCGTCGAAGACCAGCATCAGCTGCCGGGCGAGGAGCCCCGCGTCGCGTGCGCCCCCCAGCTCGGCCTCGGCCCGGAACATCTCCTCGAGACGGTCCTTGGCGGTGCCTGCCACCACGCTCGCCGGGTGCTCGGGGTCCTTCAGCTCGACCAGCGCGGCCAGGAAGGGGCAGCCGCGGTACTCGGGGCGCGTGGAGAAGTACTCCACGCGCTCGAAGACGCGCAGGACGCGCTCGCGGGGCGTCGCGTCGGCCGCCGAAGCGGGCGAGAGCTGCTCCTCGTAGAGCGGGATCCGGCGTTCGAGACTCGCCGCCAGGACCTCGTCCTTGCCGGCGAAGAGCTGGTACATCGACCGCTTCGAGACGCCGGCCGTCCTGCACAGGGCCTCGATGCCCACGGAGACGCCCTGACTGTAGAAGAGGTCGGCCGCGGCGTCCAGCAGCCGGTCCCTCGTGGACGCCTTGTCTGTAGTGGCCATACGGGAAGGTTACCGCGCGGGAACGCCACGGGGAAACCGATCGGTCTACCGCACGTGAGTGGGCGTCGTCACATGCGACGGGGCACTCGTGACAGGTCACTGAACAAGCGCTTGGATAGTGACGTTCACAGAGTGCGCCCGCCCGCCCTCACCCGCACCGCGCTGGAGGCCCCGTTGCTGTTCACATCCGTCGACGACGTCTCCGCGCGCCTCGCCGAGACCGGCTATCTGGCGTCGCCCGCGGTCGCGACCACCGTCTTCCTGGCCGACCGGCTCGGCAAACCGCTGCTGGTGGAGGGCCCCGCCGGGGTCGGCAAGACGGAACTCGCCAAGGCCGTCGCCGAGGTGGCCGGGGCCCGGCTGATCCGGTTGCAGTGCTACGAAGGGGTCGACGAGTCCCGGGCGCTGTACGAGTGGAACCACGCCAAGCAGCTGCTGCGGATCAGCGCCGGCCGCGACGAGACGTGGGACGAGGCCCGCACGGACATCTTCAGCGAGGAATTCCTCTTGCCCCGGCCGCTGTTGACCGCCATCCGCGGCGACGGCCCCAAGGTGCTGCTGATCGACGAGACCGACAAGGCCGACGTCGAGGTGGAGGGCCTGCTGCTCGAGGTGCTCAGCGACTTCCAGGTCACCGTCCCCGAGTTGGGCACGATCACCGCGACCAGCCGGCCCTTCGTGGTGCTCACCTCGAACGCGAGCCGTGAACTGTCCGAGGCGCTGCGCCGCCGCTGCCTCTTCCTCCACATCGGCTTCCCCGAGGAGGAGTTGGAGCGCCGGATCGTACGGCTGAAGGTGCCGGGCCTGGACGAGGCGCTGACCCGGTCGGTGGTCCGGGTGGTCGGCGCGCTGCGCGAGATGGATCTGCGGAAGGTCCCGTCGGTCGCCGAGACCATCGACTGGGCGCGCACCCTGCTCGCGCTCGGCGCCGGCACCCTCGACGAGTCGGTCGTACGCGACAGCCTCGGTGTCCTCCTCAAGCACCAGGACGATGTGCTCAAGGCGGCCGCCAAGCTCGATCTGGACGCCATGTGAACGCGCCGGCCGGAGTGACGCGACGGCTGACGGAACTCGTCGGCGCGCTGCGCTCGCACGGCGTACGGATCGGCACCGGTGAGACGGTGGACGCCGCCCACGCCATGGAGGCGCTCGGCCTCACCGACCGGGAACGGCTGCGCGAGGGACTCGCCGCCGCGTTGCTGCACAGTACGGCACAGCGCCGGGTCTTCGATCCGGCCTTCGACCTGTACTTCCCGCGGCTGGCCGGGGTGCCGGAAACGGGCGCGGCGGGCGCCGGCGCGCCCGCCGCCGACCGGGCGGAGCTGCGGGACCGGCTCGCGGCCGCGCTCGCCGGCGACGACACCGCGCTGCTGGCCCGGTTGGCGGTGGAGGCGGTGGACGGCTTCGGCGGATACGGCTCCTCGCCGGGGTCGGACGGCTGGTCCTCGTACCAGACGCTCGACCGGCTGCGGCCGCAGACCCTGCTGGCGCGCGCCCGGGACGACGTCCGGGCACGGAACGGTGCAGCGGGGTTCACCGACCGGCTGCTGGAGGACGAGATCCGGCGGCGCATCGAGACCTTCCGGGCCCTGGTCGCCACGGAGGCGCGGCGCCGGGTCGCCGAGCGGCGCGGCCGGGACGAGATCGCCCGGAGGGCGGTGGCCCCGACGGTCGACCGGGTGGACTTCCTGTTCGCGGGCCGGGACCGGCTCGCGGAGCTGCGCGGGGTGGTTCAGCCTCTCGCGCGCAAGCTGGCCACCCGGCTCGCCGCCCGCCGCCGCCGTGCCGCCCGGGGCACCATCGACCTGCGGCGGACCTTGCGCGCGTCGTTGTCGACGGGTGGGGTGCCGATGCGGCCCGTGCTGCGCCGGCGACGGCCCGTCCGGCCCGAACTGGTGCTGCTGTGCGACGTGTCGGGGTCGGTGTCGGGCTTCTCGGACTTCACGATGCTGCTGGTGCAGGCGCTGCACGACCAGTTCAGCAAGGTACGGGTGTTCGCCTTCGTCAACCGCGTCGACGAGGTGACCGGGCTGCTGGTGCGCGGTGCGGCCGATCCGGCGGGGCTGGGCGCCCGGATCCGGGCGGAGGCCACGCTGACCGGCTGGCACGACAGCAGTGACTACGGTGTCGCGTTCGGAGAGTTCACCGAGCGCTACGCCGACGCGGCGGGCTCGCGCTCGACGGTCTTCGTCCTCGGTGACGCCCGTACGAACATGGGCGACCCGAACCTGCCGGCCGTACGGGACCTGTGCGAACGGGCCCGGCGCGTCTACTGGCTGAACCCCGAACCCCGGTCCCAGTGGGGCACCGGCGACTCCGCCGCGCCCGAGTACGCCGGACTCGTCGAGATGCACGAGTGCCGCAACGCCCGGCAGCTCGGCGACCTCATCGGCCGCCTGCTGCCGGTCTGAGCGACGGCCCGGGCCATGTCCGTCCGGGTCACGTCCTCCCCGGGCCATCTCCGTCCGGGCCGTGTCCGTCCGGTCTGAGCGACGGTCCGGGCCCGTGGCCCCCCGGGCCCGTGTCCGCCCCGGTCGCGCGCGCTCGGGTCGCGCCGCACGGGGCGCGACCCGCCCGGGTCTCGTGCGCCCGGGGCGCGTCCGCCGGCCTAGGCCGTCAGCTGCGGGTACATCACGGCGATGTCCTCGGAGAGCTGGACCTTGACCTGCCGGGTGAGGTCGTCGGCCAGGACCTCGAAGGCGCCGGACGCGATGCCGTCGAGGGCCTGCGCGGCGACGGCGTCCGGGGACGACTTCGGCGCGTCGACGTGCGCGGCCATGTCCGTGTCGACGTAGCCGACATGGAGTCCGGTGACCTCGATGCCGCGCGGCTTCAGGTCCAGGCGCAGGGAGTTGGTCTGCGACCAGAAGGCGGCCTTGGAGGCGCTGTAGGAGCCGAGGACACCGATCCAGGACAGCACCGAGTGGACGTTGAGGATGTGGCCGCCGCCGTTGCGCTCGATGACCGGGACGAAGGCGCGGGTGACGAGGAGGGGTCCGTAGAAGTTCGTCTCGAACTCGCGGCGGACGTCCTCGACGGGGGACTCCAGGAAGTTCGCGTTCACGGAGGCACCGGCGTTGTTGATCAGGAGCGTGACGTCCTGCGCCTGCTCGGCGGCCGCGGCCACGGACGCGGGATCGGTCACCTCCAGGGCCAGCGGCACCGCGTCGGGGTGCGTGACGGTCCGCGGGTCGCGTGCGGTGGCGTACACCTTCTTGGCGCCGCGCTCGTAGAGGCCCTGGACGAGCGCCCTGCCGATGCCCCGGCTGCCGCCGGTGACCAGAGCGACCGAACCTTCGATGGATGTCATGAGAACTCCCCACAATGAGAAACCGATCGGTTTACCAACTGAGGTCAGCGTAAACCGATCGGTTTCCAAGGGCAAGCCGAACCCGGCCGCACCTCTCCGTACCTGTCCGCACACAGCGACGGCCGGGAACGTCTCGCGCCCGCCGACGGGCGGCGCGAGGCGTTCCCGGCCGTTCCCGGTCCCCCCGGACCGCCGCGAACGCGGGGAGGACCCTGGTGGTCAGGCCGTCGCGGCGGCCGCCTTCTCCTCCGCCCTGTCCCCCGCGAGTTCGGCGACCCCACCGGCGGCCGGTCCGGTCATCGCTTCCGCCGGGGAGGCGCTCTCGCCGGCCGCCGCGTACGCGGGCGTGGCACCCCGGGTCAGACCGACCAGCGCGACCGCCACGATCATCACGAACGCGACACCGGCGATCGCGAAGCTCAGGGTGAACTGGCTCTCGGCGGGCAGCGCGGGCACTCCGGCCGGCAGGTGCGCGATCGTCCTGGACGCCAGCAGCGAGGTGATCACCGCGCTGGCGATCGCACTGCCGACGGAACGGGAGATGGAGTTGAGCCCGTTGGCGATGCCGGTCTGGTGGTGCGGAACGCTCGCCACGATGAGGGCGGGCATGGCCGCGTACCCGAAGCTGACGGCCACACCGATCAGCAGGCCCGCGAGGATGATCGAGGCGGAGCTGCCGTGCGCGAGGGTCAGCCACGCGAATCCGGCGACGCCGAACACCGCGCCGACGACCAGGGTGAACCGCGCCCCGATCCGCCCGACCAGGATCCCGCCGAGCTGCGCGGCGAGCAGCGAGACGACCGTGGTGGGCAGCAGGTACTCGACCGAGGCGCGCAGGACCGAGGCGCCGAATCCGTACCCGGTCAGCTCCTTCGGCATCTGCACCAGATAGGCCACGCCGATGAACTGCGAGAACATCGCGAACCCGAGGAACAGACCGGCGAGGTTCGTGAAGAGCACCGGACGGTGGACGAACATCCGCATGTCCACCATCGGCCCGCGGACGCTCCGCTCCACGAACACCCAGACGGCCGCCATGACCACGGCGGCGACGAACAGACCCAAGGTGCGCACGGAGCCCCAGCCCCACTCGTGGCCCTGCGAGATCGGCAGCAGGAGCAGGACGAGCAGCGCGGCGAGCGTCACCGCGCCGAGCCAGTCGGTACGGCCACCGGTCGTCGAGCGCGAGGCGGGAACACGTACGAGGACGCCGACGAGGGCCACGGCGGCGAGGGCCACGGCGAGCCAGAACACCCGGTGGTAGTCGGGATCCGCGCCGCGGGTGAGCAGTCCGGCCGCCACCAGGGCGAACCCGCTGCCGACGGCGAGCGTTCCGCTGACCATCGCCATCGCGCCGTGCAGTTTCGCCGGCGGCATCTCCTCGCGCAGCACCGAGAGGGCGAGCGGGAAGATCGCGGTCGCCGCGCCCTGGAGCACCCGGCCGACGATCAGCCACAGCAGTGACGTGGTGGTCGCGGCCAGCACCGATCCGGCGATCATCAGCAGCAGAACCCCGATCAGCGTGGGCTTCTTGCCGTGCATGTCGCCGAAGCGGCCGAGCAGCGGGGTGAAGACCGCGGCGGACAGCAGGGTCGCGGTGGTGACCCAGCTGACGTTCGCGGTACTGGTGCCGAGGTCGCTCTGGATGATGCTCAGGATCGGTACGACGAGGGTCTGCATCATCGAGACGATCATGGCCGCGAGGCCGAGGACCAGGACGAGCGAGAGATCGCCTGCGGGGCGTGTCTGCGCCCCGCGATCGGAGGGTGTCACGGTGTTCTTTCCTTAGGAGCCCGGAAAACTGCATGCTCTTGAAGGTTGAGGTCTTCAAGTAACCGGAGAGAGGAAAGCACCGAAGGTTGAGGTAGTCAAGTTTCGGGTTACGCTGGGCCCATGTCCGTGACACCTGGAACGAGCCGCTCCGCCGAGGTACCGGACGGCGGGCACCCCGGCGTCTCCCATGCCGTACTGCTCGACACCCTCTGGGCGTCCATGGTCAGCCTCTACGCGGATCTCACCACCGCCGCCGCCGCGCACGGTCTGACCTACAGCCAGGCCAAGGCCCTCAACGTGCTGCGTCAGGGTCCCGTCCCCATGCGGTCCCTCGCGGACACGCTCCGCTGCGACGCGTCGAACATCACCGGGATCATCGACCGACTGGAGGCACGCGGTCTCGTCCACCGCGAGGCCAGCCCCACCGACCGCCGCGTGAAGAACGTCGTCCTCTCGGAGGAGGGCGCCGCCGTCGTGGTTCGCGTCCGCGACGGAATGCACGCCACCCACCAGGCCCTCGGCGCACTGAGCGACGCCGAGCGGGCCACCCTCGACGGCCTGCTCTCGCGACTGTTCCAGACCGACGGCCATCCCACCGCCTGAGCACCTACGGCAAGGGACGGACGGCCGACTCCCCCACGTCAGGCCGTACCGAGGGCGGCCCGCAGGGTGCTGATCGCCTGGCCGACGGCGGCTTCGGCGGCATGCGTGCCACGCAGGGCGTCGAGCATCACGAAGTCGTGGATGATGCCCTGGTAGCGGACGGCGGTGACGGCGACGCCGGCCTCCCGGAGCTTGTTGGCGTAAGCCTCGCCCTCGTCGCGCAGGACGTCGGCCTCACCGGTGATGACGAGCGCCGGGGGCAGACCGGTGAGTTGCTCGGTGGTGGCGCGCAGCGGGGACGCGGTGATCCGGGCGCGCTCGCTCGGGTCGGTCGTGTACTGGTCCCAGAACCACCGCATGCCGTCGCGGCGCAGGAAGCAGCCGGTGGCGAACTGGTGGTAGGAGCCGGTGCCGAAGTTCGCGTCGGTGACCGGGTAGAAGAGCACCTGCTGGACGAGCGGGACATCGTCGCGCTCCTTGGCCATCAAGGGTGAGCGCCGCGGTCATGTTGACGCCGACCGAGTCACCGGCCACCGCGACACGCGACGCGTCGAAGCCGTGCTCGGCACCTTCGGTGACGACCCAGCGGGCGACGGCGTAGTTCTGCTCGATGGCGACCGGACAGCGGGCCTCTGCTCCGCCGTGAGCGCCGCGCGGAGGACTAACGGTCCGTGGCCATCCGCCTCACCGAGACCGGGACCCGCCTGCGGGAGCGCGCGGACACGGTTCCCCTCGCCATCGGCGACGCCATGGGCCTGACCCCGGAGCAGGACGCCACGGCCGAACACCTCCTGCGCCTGCTCACCGCCAACGTCACGGAGCACTGAGCGGCACCCGCACCCTCGGCACCCTCGCCACCTTCCGCGCCCTCGCCACGCGTTTCCGGGCCACGAAAACACTGGCCTGTTCTTTGCCATCGAGTGTGTGTGGGGAGGCCGCGCCCTTCCGCACCTCCCGCCCTTTTCCCTCTCGTCCGGCCCTGCGGTGCGACGTAACCGAACGTGTCCGAATTTGAAACGACGAGTTCACGGGCGCGCAAGTTTCTCTTGTGTCCATAGCGGCTAACCCGCAGATCACAGGGGTTGAAATGGTTTCCTCCCTTTCTGCGAGACGGGCCGTGAGGTGCGCGTGATGGACGAACTGCGTGTGCTGTCGATCTATGAGGGATTCTTTTCGGGCGGGGCCCGGATCGTGCACAGCGATGTCGTGATGGGGCTCCATGAGGGTGGTCAGCGCCACTCGGTGCTGAGCCTGAATGGCGAGATGTATCGGGAGGCGACCCGGCAGCGGATGGAGGACGACGTCTGCTTCCGGTCCCTCACCGGGGCCGGCGTTCCGGTCACCTCCCTGGGCCGCGGTCACGGGGCGTCCGACGCCGCGAACGCCTTCACCGGACCGGAGCTGGCCGCCGCCGCCCGGGCCATGGCGGGCGCGGACGTCATCCTGTCGCTCAAGGAGCAGCCGCTCGGCCTGCTCAACCAGGCGGGCCTGCCCCGACGGCCCGTCGTGGTGTGCCTGCACCGCTCCGATCCCGAGAACCAGGGAGCGGCCCTGGACGAACTGAGGACCGCGGTCGCCGACGGCCGGATCGCCGCCGCGATCTGCTGTGCCGAGTCGACCCGAGCGGCGTACGCCGCCGCCGGGATCCCCGCGGAGCTGCTGCACGTGATCCCGAACGGTGTGGACCTGCTGCGGTTCCGCCCCGACCCCTTCAGGCGCGCGCTGCTGCGGGCGTCGCTGGGGATACCGGCGGACGCGCCCGTGATCGTCTTCGCGGCCCGCTACGCGGAGATGAAGAACGTGCCGCTCTTCCTGCGGGCGGCCCGCGCCTGGCTGCGCCGCCGCCCCGAAGGCCAGGTCCTGATGTGCGGCGCCGGGATGACGCGGGCCAACGCCGCTCTGCGCGAGGACATGGCCACCGCCTTCGGCGACGAGGCCTCGCTCACCGACCGCGTATCGCTGCTCGGCGTACGCGACGACATGGAGATCGTCTACGCCGCCGCCGACGTGGTGTCCCTCACCTCCTCCAGCGGCGAGGCGGCCCCGCTGTCGCTCATCGAGGGCATGATGTGCGGCGCCGTCCCGGTCGCCACCGACGTCGGCGACTGCGCCTCGATCGTCGCCGGGCACGGCTTCCTCACCCCGCTCGACGCCGAGGCGGTGGCGCGGGCCTGGTGTGAGGCGGTGGAGCGCGGTGCCGAGTTCGCCCCGGCCCTCGCCCTCAGCCGCGAACGGTTCAGCCGCACCCGCATGATCGCCGCGTACGCCGGACTCGTCGAGCGGGTCGGCGGCGGGGCGGGCCGGGTGTCCCTGTCCGTCCCCGAGCCCCTTCCGGAACCGTTCTAGAACCGGCCGGCGCCGCCCCGTCGCCCCGGCACCCGGCGCCGGCCTCCCGGCCTCTCCGCCTCTCCGCCGCGAACCGCCCCACCGCTCCACCCCTCCCGGCCCGCCCACAGGAATCAGTGCTTGTATCGGCGGCCGAGGGGGGTGGAGCGCCGCCGTTCACGGTGGAGAAGCCGGTCGCCCCGAGAGTTGTCATATGCGATTGCTATATTGCGCAACCACGCAAGCAAGGTGGGAATCCCCCTTCGCCACAGCACCGAGGCCTGAGCGGCCCGACCGTTTCGTGGGAGTGCGAGATGACTGACCCAGGGGACGGCCCCGTCGGCCGGGCCACGCGCCGCCGCGCGCCGGCGGTGCCACGGCAGCGCGCGGAAGAGGACTCCGCCGCACCGCGGACGGGTGGCCGGGCCGACTCGCGCTCCGCGACACCTGCCGGGGCCGGGGCGCGCGGCCGCGCGCGCCGGGGCACGTCACGGCGCCGCGCCCGTGCCGCCGGAAAGGGCAGACGGATCCTGCGGACGGCCGCGATATCCCTGTCGCTGCTGCTCATGGTCACCGCGGGCGCCGGATGGTGGTTCTACGAGCACCTGAACGGCAACCTCCACAGCGTCCCGCTGACCGACGGCACGGCGAGCGACAGCGCGGGCAAGGAGAAGGCGGACTCCTTCGGCCGCACGCCGATCAACATCCTGGTGATGGGCAGCGACGGCCGCACCAGCGCGAGCGACTGCAAACTCGGCGGCGGCTGCTCGCAGACGGGCGTGCAGTCGGGGAGCGGCAACGCCGACGTGGAGATGGTGCTGCACATCTCCGCCGACCGGTCCAACGCCACGGTGATGAGCATCCCCCGTGACACCGTGACCAGCGTCCCCGCCTGCAAGAACAGCGCGACGGGTACGTCGACCGGCGGCTACTCCGGCATGGTCAACAGCGCTCTTCAGTACGGTCCGGCGTGTCAGGTGGCCACCGTGCACCAGCTCACCGGCATCCCCATCGACCACTTCGTCCAGCTCGACTTCTCCGGCGTGGTGAAGATGTCGGACGCGGTGGGCGGGGTGTCCGCGTGTGTCGACTCCAACGTCTACGACACGTACTCGCACCTGAAGCTCGCCAAGGGCACGCACACCCTCAAGGGTGTCGCCGCGCTGGAGTTCGTCCGCTCACGACACGGCTTCGGCGACGGCAGCGACCTGGGGCGCACCTACGCCCAGCACATCTTCCTCAGCTCCATGATCCGCAAGTTCAAGAGCGCCGGCACCCTCACCAACCCCGCGGCCGTCTACAAGCTGGCCGACGCCGCCTCCAAGGCGCTCACCGTGGACACCGGCCTCGGCAGCGTCAAGAAGCTGGTCGGGCTCGCCACCGACCTGGACAAGGTCCCGGCCGAGCGCATCACGTTCGCCACCATGCAGACGGCGCCCGACCCCAACAACAGCGACCGGGTCGTGGCCGCCCCGGCCGCCCGGAGCCTGTTCGCCACCATCGCGGACGACCAGTCGCTGACGGGCACCTCCGGCAAGACGTCCGCCGCGGCCACCGCGACCGCCACGGCCTCCCCGGTACCCGCCGCCCGGATCGCGGTGACGGTGGAGAACGGCACGGGCATCGCCGGCCGAGCCTCCGCCGTCGCCGGCGCGCTGATCGACCACGGCTACAACTCCGGTACGACCACCGGCAACGCCCCCGGCGGCGCGGCCACGACCACACTCACCTACGGCACCGGAAAGAAGGCGGAGGCCCAGACCGTCGCCCGCACGCTGGGACTCTCCTCCGCCCACCTCCAGCAGGGCGGCGGCGGCGTGACCCTGGTGATCGGTACGGACTGGACCAGCGGCACCACCTTCCCCGGCGGCTCCGCGACCTCGGGCGCTCCGGCCGACGCCAAGGCCGCCAAGGCCGACGCCCACTCCCAGACCGCGAACGAGTCGAAGTCCTGCGCCAAGGTGAGCACGTACAGGACGGTCAGCCTCGACGGCGTCGCCATGACCCCGTCCCAGGCCTACGCGGCAGCGACCACCAAGAAGGACTCGGCGCCCTGACGCCCGGCACCGCCGCCGGCAGGCCCGTCCGCCCGCCGGCACCACCCGGTGTCCGGGCCCACCGAGGCACTGGTGCGGTACGCGCGGCCGTACGCCGTTCCCGTCGGCCCCGCCCGGGTCCGCGCCCGCCCGGGTCCGCGCCCGCCCGGGTCCGCGCCCGTCTGGGATGCTGGCCACGTGCCGACCACGCCGCAGCCGCCGGAGCCCGTCACCCCGCACGCGCCCAGGGCCCTGCCGAGACCGCTGCTCACCCAGCAGTGGCTCGACCTCGCGTTCGTCCACTGGGCGGTCGCCCCTGACGCCGTCGCCGGTCTGCTGCCCGAGGGAACCGTCCCCGACGTGCTCGACGGAGTCACCTACGTCGGCCTGGTCGCCTTCCGGATGCACCGCGTCGGCTGGCTCCACTCCCCCGGCGTGCCCTACCTGGGGACGTTCCCGGAGACGAACGTGCGCCTGTACTCGGTGGACGCGCACGGGCGGCGCGGCGTGGTCTTCCGGTCGATGGACGCCGCCCGGCTGGTGCCCGTGCTGATGGGACGGGCCGCCTTCCGGCTTCCGTACACGTGGTCCCGTATGGACGTCCGTGCCGAGGACGACGTCATCACCTACACCAGCTCACGGCGCTGGCCGGGACCGCGCGGCGCGCACAGCCGGATCGTCCTGCGCAGGGGCGCACCGATCGGCGAACCCACCGGGCTGGAGCACTTCCTGACCGCCCGCTGGGGCATGCACAACGCCTTCTTCGGCAGGACCGGATACCTGCCCAACGACCACCCCGGCTGGCCCCTGCACCGCGCCCGGCTGCTCGCCTGCGAGGAGAACCTCCTCGAAGCCGCCGGTGTAGCCGCGCCCCAGGGGGAACCGGTGAGCGTGCTGTACTCCCCCGGTGTGCCGGTCCGGCTCGGCCGCCCGGCGCGGCCCGCGGGCATCCCGACACCCTGAACACGGCCGTCCTCCGGGCCGAACACGTCGAGGGTGCCCGCGCCCGCACGGCGGGGACCCTCGACGTCCCGGGACCGCGCGCCATCGACGGAGAGGCGTCCCGGTCGGCCGACCCGCCCCTCCGTCCCCTCTGGTCCGTCTCCCCTCGCGCCCTCGCGTCAGCCGCTCGCCAGCAGGGCCTCCAGCGCCACCGCCGTGTCCGGATGACGTGCGGCCAGTGCGGCGCCCGAGGGACCGGGGGCGGCCGTGCGCCACGTCCCCTCGCAGCCCAGCAGGTTCGCCAACGCGTCGCAGGTGGCGGGGTGGGTGACGAGCAGGGCATGGGCGCCGCCGCCCGCGCCCGCGCGCCGTGCCGTACGCCCGGCCTCGGCATCGGCCTGCGGCTGTGCCTGCCACGGCGGCACCCACGCGTCCAGCTCCGCGAGCCGCCCGGGGAAGATCCGCCCGACCTCACGGATCAGCAGCGGGGCCAGTTCCGCGCCGCCCGAGCGCAGGGTGGTGATCAGGGTCGGCAGCCATGGCAGGAGCACCGGGTCCGGCAGCCGTCCGAACGCGTTCGACACCGCTTCCACGACGAAGTCGGTGAGGCCCGGGACGGGCTCCAGGGCGTGCACGAAGCCGCTGAGGTAGCGCGGATACGCGGGCACCACCAGGGGATTGCCGAGCAGTTCGTCGCACCGCGCGCGCAGGTCCGCGCGCGAGAGGTGCCCCAGCTGCGTCCGGGCCGCCCACAACAGCGCCGTCCTGGACGGATCTCGCGGGTGCGACTGGGCGACCGCCAGTTCCAGCTGGGTCCGGTCGCAGCTCAGCGACAGCGCCAGGCCCTCCATGCTGAACAGGAAGCCCAGCATCGCCGCCACCTGCCGCACGGTGGCGTCCTCGTCGGTGAACGCCGTCGGCAGCAGCGTGCAGTAGTGCGCGTATCCCGCCTTGACGAACGACTCGATCCACGGCGGCAGCACGGGCTCGCCGGTGCGGTAGTACGCCAGCAGCCGCCGTACCCGGCGCAGCACCTCCGGCGCCCCGTCCACGCCGCGCTCGGCGGAGAGCACTTCCAGGGCGTGGGTGCCCAGCTCGTCGGGGAGGCGGCGGCCGCGCAGATACAGCGTCGCGTCCTCGACGGCCTCCAGGACGGTCGCCGTGGTGGCCCGCGGAGCGTACGCCGTGCGGCGCAGCCGCTGTTCGAGGACCTGCTCGATGCTGACACCCTCGTACCCGAGCTCGATGAGCGCCCGCTGGTGGGTACCGAGCGCCAGGTCCCACGACTCCTGGATCGATCGCTCCCCCAGTTTGCGCTCGCCCATGATCGGCCGTGCGGCACCCTGCGGCAGCAGACGGCGCAGCATCCACAGCACGTCGGAGCACCGCTCCAGCTCGGGCCGTCCCGTCATGTCCAGCAACGCCCGCTGCACACCGCGCTGCTGGAGTCTCAGGTTCAGGGGGGCGAGACGGTCGTGCACGTCGCGGGCCAGGGGCGGCAGCGCGTCGTAGCCGACCTGGCCGATCCGGTCGCCGCCCATCATGATCGCCACGATGTGGCGTACGTCCCGGCGGCCCGGCACGGTGTCCTTCTCGATGCAGGTGACGGCCGCGTCCTGGAAGTCGTACGGCGTCGGCTTGGCCCGGTCGCGCATCCCCGCCAGCAGGATCGACGTCTCGAACACGGCGATGGCGTCGGCGGTGGAGGCGAGGTAGCCGTTGCGGCGCGCGGCGCGTACGACCTCCACCGACCAGCCGAGCAGCTCGGCCTCGTCCAGCCGGTCCAGGACGGGTGGCCGGCCCAGGAAGCCGGTCAGTCTGTCCGCGGCCGGGAGCTCCGGTACGGGAGCCGTCGCCGCCACCGTCTTCCTGGCCCGCGGTCCGCCCGCGCCGGACTGTCCGGCCAGCCGGTACGGACGGACACGGGTGCGCCCGACGTTCTTCGCCCAGAGCGTCGCCGCGATCGACACCGATCCCGTGGCGAGGCCGAAATGCGCCTCGATCGCCGCGTGACTGGACGGGATCAGGCCGTGCTGCCACTTGGTGGCGGTGCGCGGGCCGATCTCGAAGGTGTCGGTGCCGTGGACCCCGAACTCCTCGACCCGGCTGGCCGCGTGGAACGCGCCGCAGACGTACAGACAGTCCGCGGGGTCGGTGCCGGTCGCGGCGAGGTGTTCGCGCATCCTCGTCCACATGTGGCGCTCGCGGTCCTCGTCGACGCGGACCCGGTGGGAATCACCCGGGGCGAGTCGTCGGAAGAGGCTGCCGATCAGGAGCATGACCTGGCGGTAGGTGTCGTGATCGCTGTCGCCGAGCGGCATTTCGACGTACTGGTGCCACCACTCCGACCAGTGCCGCACCCTGCCGTGGCGCAGCAGGTGTTCCTCCAGTTCGGCGAAGCGCGGGCGCAGGTCTCCCAGTTCGACGCCGACCGCGTCGCCGTGCAGCGCGGCCTCCTCGGCGGGTGGTGCGTCCGTCTCGGCCGGCTCCGCGTCCCGGGTCCCGCGCTCGTCCCACTGGAAGACGTGGTCGGAGGAGCGGTCGACGAGGACCAGTTCGACGCCCGGGGTGTCCAGGGCGTAGGCGATCGCCTGGTACTCGGCGGAGGCCTCGGTGATCGGGGCGACCACGGAGAGCGGGGACCACTCGGCCGGGAAGCCGTCGGTCTCGGTCGCGAACGCCTGGACCGCCACGGGGAGCCGGCAGTTGCGCAGTTCGGTCAGGAGCGGCGCCATGTCCTCGCACAGCTCCAGGTACACGACCTTCGGCTGCTTCTCCCGCAGGCGGCGCGCCATCGCGATCGCCGAGGCCGGTGAGTGGTGGCAGACGGGGAAGATCTCCAGCGGTTCGCGCACCGCGCGGTCGACGTCGTCGACGAGGCCGAGGAGGATGCCCTCCAGGGCGCCGGGGCCGTCGGCGAACGTCGCGGCGGCCTCCCGCAGTTGTGTGCGCAGGGCCGCGAAGGTCCCCTCGGTGGTGCCGGTCATGACAGGGTGGCGATCGCTTCGCGGCCGCCCTCCAGGAACTCCGGCCAGGAACCGCCCTCTTCCCTGCTGCGCGGCTCGACGACGCCGTGCAGGTACTTGTTGAGGATGGCCAGGTCCTCGGGCTCGCGCCGGGCCAGTGACCCGACGAGCGAGGAGGCCAGGGTGTGGGCGGTCAGGGAGCGTTCGCCGAAGAAGTTGCCGTGCAGGATGGCGTCCTCGAGCACGCCGATCTGTTCGGCGGTGGACAGCGCGGACTCCAGCTTCTCGTCGTCGCTGCCGGCCGCGGCCGCGGAGGCGCGCAGGTCGGCGAAGCTCTGCAGCAGCACGTCGAGCAGCGTGGGCGGTACGTCCAGTTCGATCCGGTGGCGGCGCAGCAGTTCCTCGGTGCGGAAGCGCACGATCTCCGCCTCGCTCTTCTTGTTGGTCACCACCGGGATGCGGACGAAGTTGAAGCGGCGTTTGAGGGCCGAGGACAGGTCGTTGACGCCCCGGTCGCGGCTGTTGGCGGTGGCGATGATCGAGAAGCCGGGCTTGGCGAAGACGATGCCGTCGCTGTCGAGTTCGGGAACCGAGATGTACTTCTCGGACAGGATGGAGATCAACGCGTCCTGGACGTCGCTGGTGGAGCGGGTGAGTTCCTCGAAGCGGCCGATCGCGCCGGTCTCCATCGCGGTCATGATCGGTGAGGGGATCATCGACTCCCGTGACTGGCCCTTGGCGATGACCATGGACACGTTCCAGGAGTACTTGATGTGGTCCTCGGTGGTACCGGCCGTTCCCTGTACGACCAGGGTGGAGCTACGGCATATCGCGGCGGACAGCAGTTCCGCCAGCCAGCTCTTTCCGGTGCCGGGGTCGCCGATGAGGAGCAGTCCGCGGTCGGAGGCCAGCGTGACGATCGAGCGCTCGACGAAGCTGCGGTCGCCGAACCACTTCGGGGAGATCTCCCGGTCCAGGCCGTCGGAACGCTCCGAGCCGAGGACGAACAGGCGGACCATCTTCGGGGACAGCCGCCACGAGAACGGTTTCGGGTTGTCGTCGACGGACTCCAGCCAGTCGAGTTCCTCGGCGTACTTGATCTCCGCGGGGGCGCGCAACAGCTCGGACATGTGAGGGCCTTTCTCAAGGTCTGCTGGGCAGGTGGCCCGTGCCGCGGCACTAGGCGAGGAACGTCTTGAGTTCGTGGACGAGTTTGCGGATGTGGCCGGAGAGCACGGGTGTACCGAGATCCTTGAAGCGCTCCCGGAACCACGGGTTGACGCTGCCGCGCCCGGAGCTGGTCACGGACCCGACCGGGATGAACCTGGCGCCCGAGCGATGCACGGCGGCCATGCTCGCGAACAGCTCGTCGGTCCGCCATTCGTAGAAGTCGGAGATCCACACCACGACGGTGTTGCGCGGCTCGGCGATCTTCGGCTGCGCGAGGGTCATGGCGGCCGTGCCGTCGGTACCGCCCCCGAGGTTGGTGCGCAGCAGGGTCTCGAAGGGGTCGTGCACCCACGGTGTGAGGTCGAGCGCCTGGGTGTCGTACGCGATCAGGTGGACGTCGACCTTCGGCAGCCCGGCGAAGATCGACGCCAGGATGGTGCAGTTCACCATCGAGTCGACCATCGAACCCGACTGGTCGACGACGACGATCAGCCGCTGAGGGGTCGTCCTGCGTGCGGTGTGCCGGTAGTAGAGGCGGTCGACGTACAACCGCTCCTCCTCCGGGCTCCAGTTGGTGAGGTTCTTCCAGATGGTGCGGTCGAGGTCGAGGTTGCGGAACACCCGCTTGGGCGGCACGGAGCGGTCGAGGGCGCCGACCGAGGTCTTCTCGACCTGGGTGCGCAGTACTTGGGCGACCTCCTCGACGAAGCGGCGGATCAGGGCCTTGGCGTTGGCCAGGGCCACGCCCGAGAGGTTGTCCTTGTCCCGCAGCAACTGCTCGATGAGCGACATGCTCGGGGTGAGCCGGGCGGCGAGCGCGGGGTCCGCCAGTACCTCGCGCAGGCGCATCCGCTTGACGAGGTCGGCCTCGATGGCGCCCAGTTCCGGGCCGATCGCCGGGATCAGCCGGCTGAGGTCGGGTGTCGTACCGTGGCCGCCGGTCCCGGTCGGGCTGACTCCGGGCCCGCCCGCGGCCGTCCCGGCACCGCCTGCCGCGCGTCCGCCGCGCAGGTCACCCGGCTTGCAGCCGAGCGCCCGCTCCAGCCAGCCCGCGTCCGACTGCCAGCGCGCCAGCTGCCCCGCGGTGACGGTGCCGGAGCCGGAGGCGAAGACGTTCAGCAGCACCTTCGACACGAGCGCGGCCCGGCGCACTTCGGCGGGCCGGTCGCGGCCGCCACTCTCGGCGGCGTCCCCACCCCCGTCGGCGTCCCCGTCCCGGCCGTGCGAATCAGAACCGGCATCGGAACCAGAATCGGAACGGGCCGCGGCCCCGGCCCCGGCCCCGGGCGTCATCAGGCCGTCGAACTCGGCCGCCAGTGCCGGGTGGCGCTGCACGATCGAGTCGACGGAGGTCTGCGGGTCCAGCAGCCCGGACGGCAGCCCGATGTCCTCGACGACGGCGAGGCTCGCGGATTCGAGCGCGGCCTGCTCCTCGTGGTCGAAGAGCCGGGCGAGGAGCCGCCAGTACAGAACCTGACGGCGGTTGTCGTCGGGGTCCGCTCCGGGCGCGGCGCCGTCGGCCGTCTCCGATGCGGGCGTCCGATCCGTCGCGTGCCCGGTCAAGTGCCCAGCCTTGTGCCCGCTCTCGTGCCCGGCCGTGTGATCGGCCGTGTGATCGGTCATTTCCGCAGCAGCCTTCCCGCGCGCTCCCGCAGCACGGCCACGGCGTCGGTGGCGGCCTTCTCGGCCCGGACCCCCGCCTTGTCCGTGGTGCCTCCGGCCCATCCCCCGGCGTGGATGGCGACGGCCTTCTTCCGGACCGTCGTCTCGACGGCCAGCGGCTGGACACCGAACGCTCCGGCGTCCCAGCGCAGCAGTCCGATGCACGCCCCGGACGCCGCGACCGCCTCGGGGGTGAGCGGCCCGGCGGCGGGTACGCGGTCGGTGTCGACGGCGAGGGTGTGTCCGGCGACGGTGAACGTCAGCGTGTCGTCGGCCTTCCGCACCGTGTAGCCCTCCAGGAAAACGGGGGCGGCGACGCGCGTCGGATGCCGGTCCAGGGGTGCGGTCGCCGCGTCGGTCGCGGTGGGCAGGACGACCCGGGCGGTGGCGAACGCGTCGGCGGGTTCCCCCGGACGTGCGCGCTCGTCGCTCCACAGCAGGTCGCCCTCGGCGGTCACCGGCATGTCGGCGAGGTCCATCGCGCGGCCCTCGCTGACGGCCGCCAGCAGCGACATGTGCGGGCGGAGCAGCTGCCACAGACCCGCTCCGACGACCGTGTCCGGCTTCGGCACCGACACCGCGGCCCGCACCAGCCGGGGCGCGGTGCCGTCCGCGGGCTCGAACACCGCGTGCACCTGGGCCTGCACGGCGGTCGCGTGTTCCTGCACGTCGACGCCGAGGGGCAGCAGACGGCCGGTGGCCGTGCCGGTCGCGGGCGACCCCGCCGCGCCGGGCACCGTCAGCAGCATCGCGCGTGACCACAGGTCGCCCCAGCGGCGTACCGGGACACGGTCCAGGGACGCGCCCGGGCAGGACGCGGCGAGTTCGGCGGCGAAGCCGTCGAGGAGCGTCGCCAGGCGGCGCAGCGCCGGGTCCGGAAGCATCGCGGAGACGGCGGGCGCCACCCCGGACACCACTTCGTGGTCGATGCCCCGCCACCCGCAGCGCGCCAGGTCGGACAGCCAGGAGCGGGCGGCGGCGAGCAGGTTCGCGGGCCGCGGGTCGGCGGGCGGTGGCGGCGTCTCCTGGACACGGTCACGGCCTGTCGCCTCGTCCAGGCGGCTCACGAGCGCGTCGTGGACGGAGCCGAGCAGGGCGGCGCGGGCGGCTGCGAGGGCGACGAGGTCGTCCTCGCTCGCGGCTCCGGCCGCCGCCTTCCCGGCCGCCTCGGCGGCCCTGGCGGCCAGTGGCGTTCCCGCGACGGCGTCCGCGAGCTCCGTCAGGCCGGCGGCCTGGGCGGACTGGGGTCGCAGCAGACCGCCGACGAGCGCCCGGTCGAAGGCGTCGACGGCCGTCAGGACCTCGTCGAGCCCGGGGACGGTCCCGGCGAGCAGGTCGGCGCGCATCACGCCACCGCCCTGGTCGGCGGGAACCACTGCATCTCCGGCAACGGCGCGGTGGTCGGGGCGAGTTCCAGATAGGCGAGGTGGCGCAGGAACCGGCTGAAGACGGGAGCGGCGGCTTTGGTGTCCCCCTGCGCGGGACGGGTGGCGCTCATGCCGTCGGTGATGCTCTGCGCGCTCGGTTCCCCGTCCGCGCTCTCGGCCCTGAGGCAGCGGGCGACGCGCTCGGGTCCGTACTGCAGCACCGCCTCGTTGATCAGGGCCTTGATGTGGTTGCAGAATCCGCCGCGGGCCCCGCCGCAGGGCCGGTTGTTGTTGGTGCTGCAGGCGAATGTGTACGTGCCCGCCGCGACCGACGAGACATAGACCCGCTCGATGTCGGAGCCACTGGACACCACACCCTGCAGGCGTCCGTCGGCCAGCTCGACGAACGGAACCTTGGCGAGCTTGCGCGGCCGCACGGGTGCTGTCACCCGGGCCGTGCTCGACCTCTCCCAGTCCGACAACTCACCATCTCCTCTGCGCCAGGGGACGCCCGCGCCACAACGGCGGGGACACGAACGAACCTACTGGCGACCACTGACAACGCCGATCACGACGGTGTCGCCGCGGCCCGGGGACCGCGGCGTGTCCGGCCGTTCAGCGGCGGAGGTGGAGGGCGTCGAGCGCCTCGTCCAGCGTCGTCGCGGCCATGATGAGCGAGAGGTGGGTGAAGGCCTGCGGGAAGTTGCCGAGCTGCTCCCCGCTGGGGCCGATCTCCTCGGCGAACAGGCCGACGTGGTTCGCGTACGTCTGCATCTTCTCGAAGGCGTAGCGGGCCTGGGGGAGGCGTCCCGCGCGGGCGAGGGCGTCGACGTACAGGAACGTGCACAGGCTGAACGTCCCCTCGCGGCCGCGCAGTCCGTCGGGGGACGCCTCGGGGTCGTAGCGGTGGACGAGGCTGTCGGAGACGAGGACGCGGTCCATGGCGTCGAGCGTGTTGAGCCAGGCGGGGCTCCTGGGGGCCAGGAATCCGACGCGGGGGGCCAGCAGCAGTGAGGCGTCCAGGACGTCGCCGCCGTAGTGCTGGACCAGGGCCTGCTCCCGCTCGTTCCAGCCGCGCACCATGACCTGTTCGAGGATCTCGTCCCGGGCCCGGGTCCAGCGCGCGGTGTCGGCCGGCCTGCTGAACTCGGCCGCCAGCTTCAGGCCGCGGTCGAAGGCGGCCCAGCACATCACCCGGCTGTAGGTGAAGTCCTTGCGCCCGCCGCGGGTCTCCCAGATGCCCTCGTCGGGCCGGTCCCACGAGTCGGCCAGCCAGTCCAGGGTGCGGGCCAGGCTCTTCCAGCCGTGATAGCCGGCCTGTTCGCCGACGGAGCGGCTCTCGGACAGCGCGTACATGGCCTCGCCGTAGATGTCGAGCTGCAGTTGGTCCGAGGCCGCGTTGCCTGCCCGGACCGGGAAGGAACCCCGGTAGCCCTCGAAGTGCCGCAGGATCTCCTCCGTCAGCCGGGGGTCTCCGTCGACCCGGTACATGATCTGGAGGGGTTCGCCGTCCGGGCCCTCCCGGGCTTCCAGGCGGTCGCCGAGCCAGCGGGTGAAGCGGGTGGCCTCCTCCACGAAGCCGAGGTCGAGCAGGGCCCGCACCGAGAGGGAGCCGTCCCGCACCCAGGTGTACCGGTAGTCCCAGTTGCGCTCTCCGCCGACCTGTTCGGGGAGTCCCATGGTGGCGGCGGCGACCGGCGCGCCCGTGGGGGCGTACGTGAGGAGCTTGAGGGTGATCGCGGAGCGGTGCACCATCTCCGTCCAGCGGCCGCGGTAGCGCGAGGTGCGTACCCACTTCTGCCAGAAGTCGACGGTCTCCCACAGCCCTTCGGTGACCCCCTCGTCGGTGGGGGGTGGTGGCGCCTCGCCGCCCGGCGCGCACATGCTGAACACCACGGCCGCCGTCTCTCCGTCGCTGAGGGTGACGCCGCCCCGGACGTCGTGGCCGTCCCGTTCGAGCGGCATGGTGGCCTGCAGGTGGGCGCTCACGCCGGGGGCGCGGAAGGTCGCCCGGTCGGCGGTCAGGTCGAGTTCGTGGCGGAGCCGCGCGTAGTCGAACCGCGGCCGGCATTCGAGGGCGAAGCGCACGGTGCCGCGCACGGCGCGCACGACCCGGACGATGCTGTGCCGGTCGGTCGGCGCCGGGCCGGGCCGGACGGGCATGTGGTCGATGATCTCGCCGACCCCGTCGGCTGACATGAAGCGGGTCACCACGACGGCGCTGTCCGGGTAGTAGAGCTGTTTCCAGGTTCCCCCGGGGCTCTGGGGGGCGAGCAGGAAGTGACCACCGTCGTCGTGGTCCAGGAGGGCCGCGAAGACACTGGGCGAGTCGAAGCGCGGCGCCGCGAACCAGTCGATCACGCCGTGGGAGGACACCAGCGCCGCGGTCTGGAGGTCCCCGATCAGACCGTGGTCGGCGATGGGCGGGTATCGGTCCATGCCGGTCTCCGTTCTCAGGCCGTTTCGGCCGTCACCCGCCCCGTACGGACGGCGTCCACGAGTGCCTGGTGGTCCCTCTCGTTCTGGTCGGCGTAGCGCTCGGCGAACGCCACGAGTGCCCGGTCGAAGACGTCGCCCGCGCCCAGGTAGGCGGCGATGGCGATCCGGTCGCCCGATCTCGCGTGCGCGCGGGCCAGCGTGGCACCGCAGAGTTCGCCGAAGGCGCGCATCCCGGTCGGCACCATCGTCCCGGGCTCGGCGATGCCCTTCCAGTCACGCAACTGCCGTATGTAGAAGTCCCGTCGACGCCCGTCGATACCGTCGGCCCGTTCCCAGCCCAGGAAGATGTCACTCGTGGCCTGCATCAGCCGGTGGCCGGAGATCACTCGCTCGCCCTGTGTCCGGTGGCCGCCGCTGCCCACGAAGGGCGCGAGGACGGACTCGCCCGCCTCCTTGGCCTGGAGGAGCAGCGGATCCTTGTCGTCGCGGCCGAGCAGGAGCACGATCCAGCAGCGGGTGCCCACGCTGCCGACGCCCACCACCTTGCGGGCCATGTCGACGAGGCGGTACTGCTCCAGCAGGAACCGCCGGTCCGGCTGGAGGCTCTGGCCGTACCGTTCGATCATCCGGCGGATCTGCTTCTCCAGCACGCCGCGTTCCACGTCGGCGAGCAGGTCCGCGAACGGCGTGATCAGGGGCGGGCCGGCGGCGATGCGGGCCTTCCCGTCGACGAGGTGGGTGAGTTTCCCGAAGGCCTGGAGGCTGTCGCGGGTGCGCGCCTTGCGCACCGACCGTGTCCAGCGGTCGCGGGCCCGCGCGTCCACGTCCTGGATGAAGTGCGTCCACACCCAGTTCTCGTCGAACTGGGCGTACCACACGGGGAGATTGCCCATCTCGGCGAAGTGCCGCATCCACTCGCGGTAGGACCGTACGGTCGCCCGTACGACGCCGGCCCGTTCCGCGGTGCTGAAACCGTTGGCCCGGCCCACGACGACGAAGCTGGCGGCGAGCCGTTTGACGTCCCATTCCCAGGGGCCGGGCAGTGTCTCGTCGAAGTCGTTGATGTCGAACATCAGGCGCCGCTCGGGCGACGCGAGCAGCCGGAAGTTCAGCAGGTGTGCGTCGCCGCACAGTTGTGTCCTGATGCCGGTCCGCGGGGTGCCGGCGAGGTCCCCGGCCATGACGGCGGCCGCGCCTCGGTAGAAGCGGAACGGCGACTCGGTCATCCTGCCGTAGCGGATCGGTACGAGCTCGGGCACCCTCGTCGCCGACTGGGCCTCGATGACGTCCACCGGGTCCGGCCGCCTCGCCGTCGGCGCGAACTCGGCGTGGCTGGAGCGGGGTGCGCGGGAGCGGGCGTCCTTGCCGAGTGCCGCTCGTTCCCGCGGCGTACGGTGCCGGGTCCCGCTGTCGGCCGTGGGAAGGGAGTTCACCGCAGTCGCTCCGCGATGTGGTCGCCGACGCGCAGGGCGTTGGCGATGGCGGTCAGTGAGGGATTGACCGCCCCGATGCTCGGGAAGAAGCTCGTGTCGACGACGTAGAGGTTGTCGAGGTCGTGGGCCTTGCAGTGCACGTCGAGGGCGGAGGCGCGGGGGTCGGTGCCGAAGCGCACGGTGCCCGCCTGGTGCGCGGTGGCGCCGATGGGCATGCCCTTGTGCAGGTAGATGCTGTGTGACAGCAACTGGTGCTCGTGCATGCCCAGGTGGCCGAGCATGCCCTGGAGCCTGTGCCGCAGCCGCTGGAGTCCGGCGATGTTGTTCTTCTCGTCGAGGGCGAGGTGGATGCCGCCGTCCCGGTCCAGGGTGACCCGGTTGTCCGCGACGGGCAGGTCCTCTCCGCACAGCCAGAAGTCGACGGCGTGACGGGCGATCACCTCGAACGGCAGGTCGGGGGTGACGGCACCGGCCCAGCGGGGCGCTTCGCCGTGGATCTGCGCGGAGTCGGACTTGCCTAGCATCTGGATGCCGCCCAAGGGGTGGTCCCAGTCGTCGGATCCCAGGTACCAGTCGTTCAGTGCCAGGGTCTTCTGGAACGTGGTGTCGTTCGGTTCCCTGGAAATCGCCATCAGGGCAAGGTTGTTGTGCCGCATGTAGTACCGGCCGACCACGTCGGAGCTGTTGGCCAGGCCTCGTGGGTGCCGGTCGTCGGCCGAACGCAGCAGCAGGGCGGCCGAGTTGACGGCCCCGCAGGCGACGACCACGATGTCGGCGCTGAACTCCGCGGTGGAGCCGTCGCCCAGCGTCACGACGACCCGGGTGACGCTCCGGCCGTCCGGGGTGGTGCCGAGGCGCCGCACGTCCGCGTGGGTGACCATCTCGACGTTGGCGTGGGCGAGGGCGGGGTCGACGCAGATGACCTGCGCGTCGGACTTCGCGCCGAGCAGGCAGGGAAAGCCGTCGACCCGGTCGCAGCGGATGCAGGCGCTGCCGTGTGCGGCCCCGCCCCGGTCGTCCTGGGTGAGGTCGACCCCGACGGGGAGGTGGAAGGGGTGCAGTCCCTGCTTCTCCAGGTCGTCGCTGAGCTGCTGGATCCGCGGCTCGTGCTGGACGGGCGGATACGCGTACTGGGCGCCGGCCGGGCCCTCGGTGGGGTCCTCGCCGTGCCGGCCGTGCACGCGGTAGAGGTGTTCGGCCTGGGTGTAGTACGGCTCCAGGTCGTCGTAGCGCAGTGGCCAGGCGGGCGAGACACCGTCGTGATGGCGGAGTTCACCGAAGTCCTCGGGGCGCAGCCGGAAGAGAGCGGCGCCGTAGAACTTGGTGTTGCCTCCCACGTAGTAGTTGACCTCGGGCGGGAACCGGTCCCCGTGTTTGTCGAACCAGAACTCCGGAGCCCGATATTTTCCTTTGACGAAGACCGCGGTGGAATCCCAGTTGTCGCGTTCACGAGGAAGATAGCCGCCCTTTTCGAGAAGGAGGATTCTTTTCCCGGTGGGCGCCAGTCGATGGGCGAGGGTGCCTCCACCCGCGCCGGTTCCGACGACAATGACGTCGTAATGCGTATCGGTCATACCGGCCACCGTCCTCGGAACATGGTCCGGTCCTGCCGGGCGGTTCGAGAGGGGGGAAGTACCCGACGTTCCGCGGAGAACTCGTACGACTCGAAGAAACCGAAGAAATCCCCGAGGCCTTCTTCCGCGACTTCCTCGACGACTTCCTCGACGACTTCCTCGACGACTTCCTCGACGACTTCCTCGACGACCAAGGTATCCCTGGGTGATGGTCTCGGCGAGTTGGGCTAGTCGGGTGAGCCGAGCCGCCGGGACACGGCGGGTTCCCGGGCGACGACCGCCCCCGCGGTGATACCGACGGCCACGACGACGCAGAGCGAGATCAGCCACGACAGCAGCGTGAAGACGGCGCCCAGCGACCCGTACTTGTCCAGGCTGCGGTTGAGCGCCGCGGGGACGTACAGCTTGGCGGTCAGCGTCAGCGCGGTGACGGCGGCGCCGGTGAGGAGCGCGCCGGGCAGCAGCGGGGCCCAGGGGACGCGTGCGGCCAGCAGCAGGCGCTGGGTCCACCACCACATGCCCACCTCGGTGACCAGCAGCAGCGGCAGCCCGAGCCAGATCCCCACGCCGAATCCGCCCCGCAGGGGTCCCTGCAGGATGAGCATGGCCA
Source organism: Streptomyces fagopyri (assembly GCF_009498275.1). Lineage (NCBI taxonomy): Bacteria > Bacillati > Actinomycetota > Actinomycetes > Kitasatosporales > Streptomycetaceae > Streptomyces > Streptomyces fagopyri. The sequence continues at coordinate 2,102,365 of NZ_CP045643.1, forward strand.
GCCAGGCCGCGATCCACACGGGCCACCTCCAGGCGGCGATCCGGGTGCCCGCGCCCGGCATCCGCCAGGCCCGCTGGCACAGCCGCTGCATGGCGCGGCTGCACGCGGTGGCGGAGATCAGGACCATCAGTCCGCTGACCACACCGGTGCTCTGCCGCAGGCTTCCGGGGTCGGCGTCGAACACCTTCTTCAGCTGCTGGTCGGCGACGCCGTTGATGCCGAGGACGTCCTCCAGGGAGACGAGGATCTGTTCGCGCACCGACTGCGGGGCGAACGCGGCGACCATGAAGAGCAACGGGACGGCGGTCAGGAAGGCCTGGGCCGCCAACCGCGTCGCGGAGTCGAGCAGGTTGACCGCGATCAGATGGGAGGTGAGACGGATGATCACCGGGAACCGCGTCTCGGCGGTCTGCCGCAGCCGCCGCAGCCGGAGCCCGAGATCCGCCGGCCGTCCGCGCCGGCCGCTCTCCCCGTCACCCGTCGACGGGCCGGATCCTCTGCCTGCGCGCATCCTGCTCCCCGGGTCGGGCCTGCCCCCCACGCCCGACGGCGCGACCGCGCCACCAGGGTGCCGCCCGCCGCGCCCGGCGGGCCCGCGGCGCGAGCGCCGTTGCGCCGTACGGGTGAGGAGCGCGCGGCGAATGCCGGGGCGGACACGCGGGTGCGGGCCGGTCCTGAAGCCTCCGCGCGCCGGGCTTCAGCACCCTCCGGCCGGGCGCGGGCATCAGCGCGCCGAGCGCCGGCTTCCGCGGGCCGGGCGCCGGCCTGCGCGGGCCGGGCGTCCGAACGGGGCAGGCGCTGCGGTCCGAGCGGGTCGCCCCGTCACAGGATCGCCAGCGGGTTGACGGGTGAGCCGGTCGCCTCGGGCAGCCTGAGGGGCGCGATCACGCACAGGAACGTCCAGCGGCCCTCCCGCGCGCAGATCGGCGCGAGGTCCTCGAACCGGAGATAGTCGAGAAGTTGCAGCCCCATCGCGTGGACGGCGAGCACATGCACGGGGAACGCGACCCCCTGTACCGCGCTCGGGGCCGTGTCGTTGTTGCCGTCGCTGCCGAGGACGGCCACCTGCCGCGAGGCCAGGAACTCCAGGGCCGTCGGGTGCAGACCGGCACGGGCGCGGGCCACGTCCCAAGGGCCCAGTTCTTCGCGGCGCCTGCGGTGCCCCACCCGTACGAGGACGATGTCTCCCCGGCGCACCCGTATCCCCTGCCGTGACTCGGCGGCGATGAGGTCGTCGCAGGTCACGTTCGCTCCTGGTTCGAGCCAGGAGAGGCCGTACAGCCGGGGGATGTCCAGGAGGACACCGCGTCCGACGATGCCGTCGCGGGCCAGCTCGACGGAGAGGGCGCTCGATCCGTCCGGCGACAGCGCGTCCGTCGCCGGTATGCCGCCGTGCAGGGTGCCGTCGTAGATGACGTGGCACAGCGCGTCGAGGTGACTGTCCACATCGCCGTGGACGTTCATGGAGATGCGGTCGCGCGCGAAGTCCAGGCCGCTCGGCGCCGGTTTGCCGTCGGGTGGAGCGGTGAGCAGATGCTCGGCCGGATCGGCGTCGTCGGGTTCGGTACGGGTCTCCACGGGGGCGGCGAGCGAGACCGTACGCCCCGACCGCACCTCGGCGACCGCCGCCAGCACCTGCTCCTCTGTGATCATGTCCAGGGCGCCCCGGGGTGTGGAGGCGCCGGGGGCCACGGCGCGCAGGTGTCGGTGGAGCGACCGGAATTCGGCCTCGCTGAGCTCGTCGGACGTCCGCATGTCCCCACCATCCGACAGCTGCCGGAGTCCGGCACGCCGAGTTGCCGGGCCCTGTGACCACCGCGTCGGCGCGGGAGCGACCTGTCGGGCGGTGCGCCGGCGCGCCCCCGGGGCCCGCGGAGGTGGGGGCGGCGTCGTCGAGTGCGCCGTCGTGACCGGGGGCGCGAGCGGGATGCCGTGCGGGTCGTGGGGCCCGGTCGAGCGCCGGCGCGCGAACCGGTCGCGGATCACCGAACGTCCACTCGAACGCGTCGTGGGCGCGACGCCCGCGGGGCTCGAACGCGCGAGCGGCTCGAACGCGGCGTCAGGCCGATGGAGTGGCCGAAGGTGCGGCGGACCGGGCGGAACCGGGACCGGTGTCGAGGAACTCGCGGATCGCGAAGGCGACCAGCACGATCACCAGCGTCCACACCACGACCGCCGTGGTCGGGTAGCTCCAGGTGAACAGGACGATCGCGGCGACCGCCAGGATCACGACGCCGATCCACCGCTTGAAACGGTGCACGAACCGGCCGACCGCGCCCAGCGGGAGCCCGGCGGACACGGCGACGTCGCGCACGGCCCCGATTCCCCTGCCGCATCCGGTGCGCACGCGGACGGCGACGGGGGACGGGCCGACGAGGAAGGCACCGGCGGCCGTCACCAGCGCGAGCGCGCCGACCGCCCGTACGCCGGCCCGCAGGAACCTGACCAGCGCGTCGAACACGGCAGCGGCGGCGGCTCGCGACGCCCCCACGGGCAGATGGTCGAGGTAGATCGCCCGCATCACGGTGAGCGCGACGCCGAGCACCACCATGGCGGCGAGCACCCCGAGGGCGGCCCCGATCAGGGCCCGGCGGCGGTTGACGGCCAGGTACACGCCCAGGGCGGCGATCAGCACGGCGACGACCGGCAGCCAGTTGCCGATGATCTCCAGCACCCTCAGATACGTCCTGACCCTGCCGATGTCCTTCGACGCGAACACCACGAAGTCCGTGTGCACGGCCGGGATCAGTGCGGCCGGCCCCAGACCGGCGCTGACCAGCCGGTCCTTCACCTCCTTCACGAGGGGTGCCACGTCGATGGCGACCTGGCCGTTCTCGACGGACACCGCGCCTCCGGACTCGCCCGTCAGTGCCTTGTCCAGGGCGGAGTGGGCCCTGCGGTTCGCGTCCACCCAGACGGTGTCGAAGACCCTGCTGGAGACCACCCGCTCCACGGTGTCGCCGACCAGGCTCTTCAGGCCACCCGTGATCGGGCCGGTCAGACCGCCGAGCAGCTTGGCCGCCGCGTCCGGGGCCCCCTTCTGCGAAGCCGCCCGCTCCAGGTCCTTGACCAGCTTCTCCACGTCGATCTGGTCCAGGACCACGGTCGTGACCCGGTTGGTGACCGCCTTCTGCACCGCGGGATTCCGTGCCAGCGGGCCGACCGTGGCGACGTAGCGGTCCGTGTCCCGCACGATGCTGTCCGCCCAGACCGCGACGACGGACAGCAGCGACAGCAGCGAGGCGAGGAGGATCAGCAGCACCGAGCCCGTCGACCGCAGCCAGTGGTGCCGCGCGGCCCCCGCCGGCCCGGCGCCCTCGAGAGCGGCGACCCGGTGCCGTAGTTCGTCCAGTTCGGTGCGCTCCCCCGCCGAGAGCCGTGACTCGCCGCCGGGCGGAACGGGATGCCGGCCCGGATCGGGCGGAGGCGCGCTGCTGGTCATGGATCCACGAGAGCCCCGCGGCCCCGATCCGGCGACCCGGACGGGTCCGGCGGGTGAACGCCGCACCGAGGTGCGACCGGTTCCGTCCGATGTTGGAATGGCATGCGGGAACAGCGGGAATTCCGGGGGACTCCATGACCATCCAGGGGTGACGCCGTGAGCGAGTCCGTGCGCGATGACTTCATCGAAATGGGGCCGATCGACTACGTGGTCGTCGAGTTCCCCGGCAGCCGCATGACCGGCGAGGGATTTCCGCTGCTGGTCGACCTGGTGGACCGCGGCCTCATCCGGATCCTCGATCTGATGTTCGTCAGAAAAGAGGACGACGGGTCGGTGACCGGCTTGGAGATCGCCGATCTCACCGGTGACGGGGCGCTGGACCTCGCCGTCTTCGAGGGCGTGTCCTCCGGTCTGCTGGACGAGGACGACATCGAGGAGGCGGGCCACGCCCTGGAACCGGGCAACTCCGCCGGAATCCTGGTCTACGAGAACCTGTGGGCCGCGCCCTTCGCCGCCGCCCTGCGTCGCGGCGGCGCGCAGATGGTGGCCTCCGGGCGGATCCCGATGCCGGCCGTCCTGGCCGCGCTGGACGCGACCGACATTGTGCGGCCTGCGAGGGCTTAGCGGCCGCGCGGCCCTCCTCCACGGCGCCGGACCGGGCCGGAACCGGGCGCGTACCGAGTCCGGCCTGGAATCGACCCGGAATCGACCGGGTTCGGCCCGGGTTCGGCCCGGAATCGACCCGCGGTGACATCACCTGGGCCCTGACGAGCGGCAGCCCCGTCAGCCGGTCGTGGAGACCCTTGACCTGACCCGTCATCCGGATCGGTCAGCCGGATCGGTCGAACGGGCCGGTCGAACGAGTCGGATCAGCCGGCCGTTCGGTCCGCGAGGTGCTCGACGGCCGCCCGCACCACAGCGAGGTTCACCGGAAGAGCGGTGGTGGCGTCGACGGTCAGGCCCGACTCGTCCGGTTCCAGCGGCTCCAGCGCCTCGAACTGGGAGTCGACCAGCCGGGCGGGCATGAAGTGACCGGTGCGCCGGGCCACGCGGTCCCGTGCGGTGTCCCGGTCCAGAGCGAGGTAGAGGCACCAGAGCCCGTGCCCGAGGCCCGCGGCCGCCCGCAGTTCGTCGCGGTACGCGCGCTTGAGCGCCGAACAGGCGAGGACGAGCCCCTCCCCGGCCTCGGCCGACCGGCGGACACGCGCGGCGAGGGTCCGCAGCCAGGGCTCGCGGTCGGTGTCGTCCAGCGGGTGGCCGGCGGCCATCTTGGCGATGTTCGCGGCGGGATGGGCGTCGTCGCCCTCGACGAACGGCACGCGCAACTCCCCCGCGAGCGCCCTGCCGACGGTGGACTTCCCGGAACCCGACACCCCCAGCACCACGACGATCGGCGGCCTCCGTACCAGGGGCGGAGCGCCGCCGCCGACGGGGTCAGCCACCCGTGGCGAACCCGGGGAACAGGGTCATCCCGCCGTCCACGTAGATCGTGGTACCGACGACGTAGTCGAAGAGGTCGGAGGCCAGCGCCGCCACCACGTTGGCGATGTCCTCCGGGTCCCCGACGCGGCGGTACGGAATGAGCCGGAGCAGGTCGGCCTCGGCCTCGGGGGTGTCCCAGGCGCTGCGGTTGATGGGGGTGCGGATCGCTCCCGGGGCAACGGCGTTGACCCGGATCCGGTACGGGGCCAGCTCCTGCGCGAGCGTCCCCATGAGCATCTGGACTCCGCCCTTGGAGGAGGCGTAGTTCACATGGCCCGACCAGGGAATGATCTGGTGGACCGAGCTCATGCAGACGATCTTCCCGGCCGAGCGGGACACCTCCGGGACGACGCCCCGGCGCATGAACTCCTTGGCCGCCTCACGGGCGCAGAGGAACTGTCCGGTCAGATTGACGTCCAGCACCTTCTGCCACTGTTCCAGGGTCATGTCCACGAGGGCGGCATCGCGCTGGAGTCCGGCGTTCGCGACCATGACGTCGATGGTCCCGAATTCCCCGACCATGCGCGACACCATGTCGGCGACCTCGTCCTCCCGCGACACGTCCGCCTCGTGCGCGTAGGCGCGGACGCCGAAGGACTCGATCTCGCGCACCACCTCCTCCGCGGCGTCCCGCCCGGCCACGTAGTTCACCACCACGTCGGCGCCGACCCGTCCCAGGCCGATCGCCGTGGCCTTGCCGATACCGGAATTGGCGCCCGTCACCAGCGCCTTCTGCCCCTTGAGGAGCTGGTGGGCAAAAGGCGGGCGACCGTCACTGCCGCTGTTCTCCACGCGTCTCTCCTTGTGGGTACCGATGCTGAACGCTGTCGTCCGTGGACCGCCGGCGGCATCCGCGAATCCGCGGGACACCGCGGTGGGCCACGCCGAACCGCGCCTGCAACGAAAGCACCGGTGGTCCGGCACGTCCCGGTGCCGCGTCGCCGGTCAGCCGGTCGGGGCCGCCTGACCGAGCCGAACGGCCCAACGTCCCTCCAAGGGGTCGTCGGGCCGTTCGGCGGTCCCGTCTCCGGCGCGGTACGCGTGGCCGGTCGGGCCGGTCACCTACGGGATGCGGGCGTCCCGGTGTCCGTGGCGTCCCGGCTGTCCCGGGCCCCGATGCACAGCGCCCAGATGACGAAGGCGTCCACGGCGATCAGCACGATGGCCCAGACCGGGTAGTACGGCAGCCAGACGAAGTTGGCGATCATCGACAGGCCGGCCAGCACGATTCCGGTGACGCGGGCCCACATCGCCCCGCGGAACAGGGCGACACCGGCGAGGACGACCAGGACACCGAGGACGAGGTGGATCCAGCCCCAGCCCGTCATGTCGAAGGTGTAGGCGTAGTTGCGGGTGACGACGAAGACGTCGGTCTTGACGATGGCGGCGATCCCCTGGAATATCGCCATCGCTCCGCCGAAGATCATCATGACTGCGGCGAAGGCGGTCCAGCTGGACACCCAGATTCCTCCACCGTGGCTTTCGCTGCGGTTTCCGGTGTCGTGCTGGTGCATTCCGGTCGTGGCCATTTCGAGCTCCTCCCGCATAGGCCTCGCCACCGACCTGTCACCGGCCGGTGGCCACATTTCAGCTTGCCATGAGAATCACCGACCGGCAGAACGTCGCCCTTCACGCCCCGTACGAGCCACCGACGCACGATGGGAATCCCGGTACGGAAGCCCGGTACGGAAGTGCGGTACGGAAGCCCGGTACGGAAGCCCGGTACGGAAGTGCGCGGGAATTCCCGCGGTGGTCCAATGAACGTGTCTTATGGACGCGTCGCACGGACGTGTCCCGCGCCGAGCCGCGCGCCGGCAGACGGAGCCGTCGATCCCCGACGGCTCCCGCGAGAAAGGAAACCGCCATGCCAGGTCTCCTCCGCGGAGTGGCCCGCACAGCCGTGGTGGCGGGCACGGCGACGGCCGTGTCGAACCGTGTCTCACGCCGCCAGCAGGGCCGCTGGGCCCAACAGGCCCCGCCTCCCCCCTCCCTGGTCGACACTCCCCCGCTCCCTCCGTCGGCCCCGCTGACCGACGACATGAACGACAAGATCGACCAACTGAAGCGACTCGGCGAACTCAAGGCCCAAGGCGTTCTCACCGAAGGCGAGTTCGCCGACCAGAAGCGCAGGATCCTGAGCGACTGACGGATCCGCTCGCGAGCCGGTCCGCCCACGCGCGATGCCGACGGCACCGCCCGAGGCGCCGGCCTACACCCGGCCCCGCGGCGCGCCCGTATGCGCGGCGGCGTGCCGCAGCGAGCGGTAGGCCACCACGATCCAGGCGGCGACGAGCAGTACGTAGAGGGCGACCGCGGTCCAGACGAACACCTGCGAGCCGGTGCGGGACGCGAGGACCGCGGTGCCGGTGACGCAGGCGCCGAGGGGGAAGATGAAGGACCACCAAGTGGGCGCGAAGGGGAGCCCCGCCCTGAACTCCCTTACGGTCAGCGCCGTGGCGAGCGCCAGCCACAACATGGCGAAGCCCCACACCCCGACTCCGGCCAGCAGCGCGAGGACCGCCGTGCCGTGCACGTACGGCGTGGGCAGCGCGCCCGGGGCCGCCGTGGCCAGCGCGGCCAGTCCCGTCACGATCTGCCCCAGCGCGCCCAGTCCGATCCACACCGTCGGCACCATCGCACCGGTCGGCGCGTCATGGTGCACCAGGCGGCTGTAGACCATGGCCAGCACCAGCAGCGCGGCCACCAGTCCGAGCCCGAACATCGCGTAGCAGCCCAGCACCAGGTCCAGCCGCAGCTGTCCGGCGGGCATGTGCGGGACGAGCAGCGCGCCCGTCGTGGCGGAGACCAGCGGCGGTACCACCGGCATCAGCCAGCCCCCGAACGCCGCGTCCGGTGCGAACCGGTGCCGGGTGACCATCAGGTACGGGACCGTGGCGGCCGTCGCGAGGCCGAGCACGGTACCGATCGACCACAGTGCCAAGTCCACGTTCAGCGCGGCCCGTTCACCGATCACAGGCCGGCCGAGCTGCAGTGCCCCGGCGCCCACCGTGAGGAAGGCCACGGCCGGCGCGCCGAAGAACTGGGCCTGCGTCGGATCGGCGACATGCACCCGCAGCGCCCGCTGCCGTACGTAGCCGACCGCCAGTACGACGAGCAGCAGGGCGGCCCCCGCCCAGACCACCGTGGCGGCGGTCCGCAGCCCGGGGATGCTCCGGGGCAGGGTGACCACCGCGTTCGCGACGATGCCGGTGCCCATCACGGCCGCGAACCAACTGGGGCCGAACGGCGGCCGGCTTGTCACGTTCGCCGCGGGCAGCCGCTGCCTGGCAGGAAGGGGGACTCCCGGGGCCCCCTCGTCCTCGGTCGGGACGGTTCGGGCACTGCTGGGATGGGGTGTCACGGCGCGGAACGCCTCTTTCCTCGACTCGGGAATCACCGTCGTGAACCGGCCGACCGGGGCCCCGGCCCAACAGAACGCGGGTCGCGGCCAAGTCCGTCGGCCCGTTGGCCTCACGAGGCTACGGCCGGCGCTCGTCCCCACCGCACAGCAGCGAGCGCCACAACACCCTCACATCAGGACGCCTGGCGAACGCTGCCACCCGAGCCCGCGCCATGACGGCTCCCGTCATACGGAACCCGTGTCGCGGAATCCGTCCATCCCGCGGAGTCCGGTCCATCCCGCGGAATCCATCCCGCCGAACCCGCACCGCCGTACGCGTCCCGTCGTACCCACGCCGCGGAACCACGCTGCCGTGCCCGTCCGCCCCACCCGCCCCGCGGTCTCGTCCCGCCGTATCCGTCCCGCGGAATCCGTCAGGGCGCCGAGCGTGCCATCGCCGCGAGTCGCGCCACCTGCTCGCCCATGCCGCGCGTTCCGCTCAGCGGGGTCAGGGCGTGCGGCCACACGGTCCTGGCGAGAGTGACGTGACGGGCACCGCCCAGCACCACCACGGGGTCGAGATCCGTGATGCCGCGTTCCGCCGCCTGGTCCGCAAGCAGGCGGGCGGTCACCGCGTCGGCGGCACCGTGCGGCGTGTCGTAGGGGTCGATCTCGTCGTCGAGGTCGAGCAGTCCGTAGCGGGCCGAGAGGATCACGAGCCGATCCGGGCGGAGCGCTTCGGCGGCCCTCCGGCACGCGCGGTGGTAGGAGCCGATGTACATGTCCGCCGCCCTGGCGCGATGGCCCAGTTTGCGCGCTCCGCAGGGAATGACGATCAGTTCCGGGGCGACGCCGCCGGTGTACTCGTTCGGGGTCATACTGGTCCCTCCCAGGTCCGGGTGAACACGGATGTCCGACGGGTAACGCGGTTCGGGGCGGCGGCCATGGCCGTGCCGGTGGACACCGGACCCTCACATCGGGACATGCCGGGGACCCGCGCGGGGACACGTCCTGATCTGCCGCTGTCCTGGCACCCTCACGTATCCCCTCGCGCCGCGGAGCCCTCGTAGCCTCGATGACAGCGCACGAGGTCGACGGTCCTCATCGCCGCGGACCACCTCGGCCCCAACGGCGGCGTGGTCGGCTGGCCACGCCGCCCGCGACGGTCTCCGTATGTGGAAAGAAGGCGTTCTACGCCGTGGCATCACAATCAGGCAGTGCTCTCTCCATCCCGCACCAGGCGGAATTCGGTATCAACGAATGGCTCGTCGACGAATTCAGAGAGCGGTATCTCCGTGATCCCGACTCCGTCGAGCGGGTCTGGCGGGACTTCTTCCGGGCGTCCACGACGGCGTCGGAGGTCCTACCCGCCCGTGCCGGAGCGGCTGTGCACCAGGCGACGGTGCCGGAGACGGACGCCGACCTCGTGGTCAAGGCGGTCCGCGTCGCGGCACTGATCCACTCGTACCGCGTCCGCGGACACCTCGCGGCCGCCACCAACCCCCTGTCCGCCGGGCCGTCCGCCGGCCACCCCGACCTGGAACCGTCGGGGCACGGCCTCGACGACGCGGACATCGCCCGTGAATTCCCTGTCGACGGTTTCGCGGGGAACCAGCACATGACGCTCCGCGACGTCCGGCAGACGCTTCGTGACGCGTACTGCGGCCCCATGGGCATCGAGTACATGCACATCCAGGACCAGCAGGAACGGCTCTGGATCCAGCGGCGCGTCGAGGTTCCGCCGCCGGGGCCGGGACGCGCCGAGCAGCTGCGGATTCTGTACCGGCTGGGATCCGCCGAGGCGTTCGAGACGTTCCTGCACACCAAGTACGTGGGGCAGAAGCGGTATTCGCTGGAGGGCGGGGAGTCCGCGATCGTCCTGCTGGACACGGTGCTCGAACGCGCCGCGCGGCTGGACATGCGCGAGGTGGTCATCGGGATGGCGCACCGCGGCCGGCTGAACGTGCTCGCCAACATCGTGGGCAAGCCCTACGCCCAGATCTTCGACGAGTTCGAGGACGCGGTCGACGTCCGGTCCGTGCAGGGCTCCGGCGACGTGAAGTACCACCTCGGCGCCGCCGGTACGTTCCACACCCCGGACGGTCACGCGATCGCGGTCTCCGTGGTGGCGAACCCCTCGCACCTGGAGATCGTGGGGCCCGTGACCCAGGGGGTCGTCCGGGGGCGGCAGGATCTCGCGGAGGAGGGCCACGGACCGTTCTCCGTACTGCCCGTGGTGGTCCACGGTGACGCCGCCCTCGCGGGCCAGGGAGTGGTCGCGGAAACGCTGAACATGTCGCAGCTGCCGGGCTACGCCACCGGCGGGACCGTCCACCTGGTCATCAACAACCAGCTGGGGTTCACCACCGCTCCCGCCGTCGGCCGGTCGAGTACGTACGCGACCGATGTCGCGCGGACCGTCGAGGCCCCCATCTTCCATGTCAACGGCGACGATCCCGAAGCGGTCGCCAGGGTGGCGCAGTTGGCCTTCGAGTACCGTCAGGCGTTCCACAAGGACGTCGTCGTGGATCTGGTCTGCTACCGGCGTCACGGGCACAGCGAGGTCGACGATCCCTCCATCACGCAGCCGGCCATGTACGACCGCATCGCCGCGAGGCCGTCCGTGCGGAAGCTGTACGCGGAGTCGCTGCACAGCACCGGCGTGATCAGCGAGCAGGAGGCCGAGAGCGCCCGGCAGGGCTACCGCGACCAGCTCCAGCGGGCCTTCACCGAGACGGCGGGAGCGTCTTCACCCGGCCGTGCGTCGTCTCCGGCCCCCGAAGACGTGGACCCCCCGGTCCGCCGGGCCGGGACAGCCATCGCCGAGATGACGTTGCGGCACATCCTGGGCACCCAGATCGACCTGCCGCGTGACTTCACCCCGCACCCGCGCGTGCTGCCCCAACTCGAGCGGCGGGCCGCGATGTTCGACGGCGGGAACGTCGACTGGGCCACCGCGGAGGCGCTCGCGGTCGGATCGCTGCTCCTGGACGGAGTGCCGGTCCGGCTGTCCGGGCAGGACTCCCGCCGGGGCACCTTCGGCCAGCGCCACGCCGTCCTCACCGACCGTCGTACGGGGCGGCAGCACACGCCCTTGAACTCGCTCGGCGCGGAAGCGGCGCGCTTCACGCCGTACGACTCCCTCCTGTCCGAACTCGCCGTGCTCGCCTTCGAATACGGCTACTCGCTGGCCCGGCCCGATGCCCTGGTGCTGTGGGAGGCGCAGTTCGGCGACTTCGCCAACGGCGCCCAGACGGTCGTCGACGAGTACATCTCCTCCTCGGAGCAGAAGTGGGGGCAGCGGTCGAGCGTCACGCTGCTGCTCCCGCACGGCTTGGAGGGACAGGGGCCCGACCACTCCTCCGCCCGCATGGAACGCTTCCTGCAACTGTGCGCCGACGACAACCTGACCGTCGCCAACCCCTCCCTGCCCGCCAACTACTTCCACCTGCTCAGGGAACAGGGCCTCGACGCGCGGCGCGGGCCACTGGTGGTCTTCACCCCCAAGTCCATGCTGCGTTCGAAGGCCGCGACCTCCAGCCTGGAGGAGTTCACCGAAGGCTCCTTCCTTCCGGTCGTCCCGGACACCGGGCGCGAGCCCGCCCGGACGGAACGGGTACTGCTGTGTTCGGGAAAGGTCTTCTACGACCTGGACGCGCATCGGCGCGACTCGGGTGAGGACGGCACCGCCATCGTGCGGCTGGAGCAGCTGTACCCCTTCCCGGCCGACGAGTTGAGGGCGGAACTGTCCCGGTATCCGTCCGGCGTCGACGTGCGCTGGGTTCAGGAGGAGGCGGCCAATCAGGGTGCGTGGACCTTCGTCGCGCCGCGTGTCGCCGCTCTGGTCACCGCCCCCGTGGGGTGTGTGAGCCGACCCGCGGCCTCCGCGCCGGCGGTCGGGTCCGCCCACCGTCACGCCGCCGAACAGCGTGACCTCGTACGGCGGGCCTTCGCCTGAGGCCCGCGGACGCCCGGCCGGGACAGCGAGTCCGGCCGGGACAGCGGGTCCGGCGGGCGGTGGCGTCACAGGAGTGCCGTGGTGCGGCGGCCGGCGAGAGGTGCGACGGGCCCACCTCGACGGCCCGTTGCGGGATTCGACCGCTCGGCGGGTCGCCGGCCGCGCCTCGGCCCGCCCGCCACGAGGACCGGCCAGGCGCCGCGAGGTCCGCTCAGCGCTCCGTGACACCCGGGGCGCTCACGGTGCGGAGACGGCCGGACCGCTCACGGTTCCGGGCGCGTACCGCTCCGGGTGCCGCCGGCTCAGCCCTCGACCCGCGCCCCCTCGGGCGCCTCGGCGTCCGCCACCCCGGTGGTGTGGAACCGCGCCCTGAACACCCCCGGAGTCACCTTGAGATTCCGTACGAACGCTCTGCGCAGCGACTCGGGCGAGCCGAACCCCGTACGGCGGGCGATCACGGCCATGGGGTCGTCGCCGCACTCCAGCATCACCTGCGCCGCTTCCAGCCGGACCTGTTCCACGTACCGGGCCGGTGTCATGCTCAACTCCTCGCAGAAGAGCCGGGCCACGTGGCGGGAGCTGACGCCGGCCCTGCGCGCCATCGCGGACAGCGTGTGGTTGGCGGCGGGGTCCTCCGCGACGGCGTCCAGGACCCGGCGGAGCATGTCCTGGCGCGTGTGTGCGGCGCGGGCGCGAACGCTGAACTGGGACTGTCCGCCGGGCCGTTGCATGAAGACCACCAGGTCCTTGGCCACCGCGCGGGCCACTTCGGCTCCGTAGTGCTCTTCCACGAGCGCCAGCGAGAGGTCGATGCCCGCGGTGACTCCGGCCGAGGTCATCACCTTGCCGTCGCGCACGAAGATCGCGTCCGGCTTGACCTGGACGGCGGGAAAGCGCAGGGCCAACTGCCGTGAGTGGCGCCAGTGGGTGGCGGCGCTCCGGCCGTCCAGAAGACCGGCGGCGGCCAGCAGGAAGGCCCCGGTGCAGACGGAGGCCGTGCAGCGCGAGTTCGCGTCGAGCCCCCGTACGAGGTCCAGCAGCGCGTCGTCCTTGATCAACCGGTCCCAGTCCGGCCCGCCGGGAATCACCAGGACGTCACTGGTCTCCCGCGCGTCCGCCACCGCCATGTCGACGCCGAGCCGGGTCCCCGCCGCGGTCGTCACCTCGTTCCCGTCGGCCGAGACCATGTTCAGCCGGTAGTGGCCGCCGAAGTCGTTCGCCGAGGTGAACACCTCGATCGGGCCGGTCACATCCAGCAGTCTGACCCCGGGAAAGACGAAGATCGTCACGAGGAGCGAGTCGGTTCCGGCGCGCTTGTGGTTCATCGAATGCCTCCGGACCTGCCATGGGGACAACGTCGATGCTATGCGCAGTGAGTTCGCAAAACAAACCAACTAGGATCACGGCATGTCCGACGTCCGGCCACGCGCCTGTCCCATAGCCGGCACCCTCGATCTCGTAGGAGAGCGCTGGTCGCTCCTGGTGCTGCGCGAGGTGTTCATGGGAGTCCGGCGCTACGCCGACATCCGCGCCAACACCGGAGCGCCGCGGGACGTTCTCACCAAGCGACTGAGGTCCCTGGAGGCCGCGGGGATCCTGGAGCGCCGCCGGTACCAGGACCGCCCTCCGCGCTTCGAGTACCACCTGACGGCCGCGGGGCAGGCACTGGAACCGGTGCTGATCGGTCTGCGGGAATGGGGCCTTCGGCATCTGCGGAACCCGCCACCCGCACCGCGGTTCCTGCACACGTGCGGCGCCGACGTGGAGACCCGCGTGGTCTGCGCCCGGTGCGGCGAGCCCCTTGAAGGGGGCGGCCTGGTGACCGTACTGGAGGAAGAGGACCGTTCCGGGTCCTGAGGGCCGCCCGGCGCGTCCCTGGACATCGACGGGACCGCCACCACGGCCTCCCCGAGGCTTCCCGTGCCGCCACACGGACGATCCGTCAGACCGGGCAGGTCCGCGAGGGTTTGATATCGCCTCCGTCGACTCGTATCGGCCACGCCGGTTCGACCGGGAGCCGCCCTCGACCGCTCCGGCGCTCACGGCGCCGGGAGCGACCGGGGGCGAGGGGCACGGCCGGCTCCGCCAGGGCGCTCGGGCGTGCGTGGACTGGGCGTCTCGGGACATCGGGCACGACCGGCGAGCCCGTCCCGCGCACTCCCGGACGGACACGAACGGCGAAGGTGCAGCACGCCCGGTTCCTCGCCGCTGTCCTCATCCGCGCCCCCGGACGACGACGGGAACCCGAAAGCGGTCAACTGACAGGGGCATGCCCAGGAACGGTGCGGGACCGGCGGGATACGGGCAAGGCGGCGGGACCGGCCCCGCACCTCCGGCCGAAGCGGAAGAACCGGCGGCACGACTGGCGGTGACCCCTGCCGTCCGGTCGACGTGTCCGATATTCGGAATGCGTTGTCCTTCCTCAGATACAGAGGGCCGGAGAAACCATGCACAGAGGGTGACCGGGCGATAACTTGACGATTACATTGCCCTCCCCAGGCCAGGGAAAAGCGGAGCTCGAAAAAAGCGGAATCCGGCGGAACGCACTCCGTTTTCTGTCGCACGATCGGTGGAGTTCTGTTTCCGCACCTGCCCTTCCAGTGACCTCAAGTGGGAAAACAGGTTCCCGGTGCGGCTCGGCAACGATGTCGAACGCCCCCTTGCGACGGAATCAGCAGCGAACAGCGGCATCGCCGGTGACGCGGAGAGCGAAAACGCTTTCCCGCGCATCCTGACCTCGGCCCGAACGTCCCGGGTGATCTGATTGGCGCGATCGAACCTTGCTCCGGCGGTCCGGCTGGAAGATCTTTGATTGCCGCCGACCGCCGGTCGGTGCGCAAACCGTCGAGAAAGGACCGTCATGAAGTCGACTGTCGCCATGCGTAAGAAGGCCGGCTCCAAGAAGATTGCGGTGCGCCGCACCGGCGACGTACGCCTGACGTCGGCCGCCTGTCAGTGCCCGTACTCCGTGCAGGCCTGATCACTTCGCTCCACCACGCTCGGGTGCGCCGCCTGCCGGCGCACCCGGGTCTTTTATCCGTAATCCCGTCGGAGGAGGGTTCTGTGGCCGGTGACGGCCTCGTATTCCATGAACTGAGTTTCGTTCCCGAAGGCGACGAGGTGGTGGTCGGCCGCCTGGACACCGGTTCCTACGCGGTTTTCCCGGCCGACGGCGCTGAATTGCTGCAACAGCTCATGCGGGGAATGACACTCGGTGCCGCCGCCGACTGGTACGAAGCGACTTTCGAGGAGGAGGCCGACCTCCAGGACTTCGTGACCACCTTGCGCGACCTCGGTTTCGTCAGCGAGGCGGACCGGGCACAGCCGGCCGCCCCCGCGCCGGAGGTCCGACTGCGCGGCCTCGGCCGAGCCGCGTTCTCTCCGCCTGCCTGGGCGCTGTACGGCGCCCTGGTCGGCGGCTGGACGTGGGCGGCGATCGCGCGGCCGGACCTGGCACCCCATCCCGGGCAGATCTTCTTCACGCACTCCCTGCTCGCGGTCCAACTGGTCATCACCCTCGGCCAGGTGCCGCTCCTGCTGCTGCACGAGGGCTTCCACATCCTCGCCGGCCGCCGGCTCGGGCTGCCCACACGCCTGAGCGTGAGCAACCGCCTGACGTACATCGTCGCCGAAACCCAGATCAACGGGCTGCTCAGTGTTCCCCGGGCGAAACGCTATCTTCCGTTCTTCGCGGGCATGGTCTGCGACGGCGTCGTGTTCTCGGTGCTCGGCCTCGTCGCCGATCTGACCCGGAATCCGGGCGGATCTTTCTCGTTGACCGGCCGGCTCTGCCTCGGTCTGGCATTCACGGTCGCGGTGCGCATGCTGTGGCAGCTCCAGCTCTATCTGCGAACCGATCTCTATTATGTGGCGGCCACCGCCTGGAACTGCTACGACCTTCACGACGCGGGTATGACCCTGCTCAAGAATCGTGTATGGCGTCGAACGAATCGTCCGGACCGTATCGTGGACGAGGAGAAATGGACGCCTCGTGACCGCCGGGTCGGCACATTCTACGGGCCTTTCATCGCCCTGGGATATTGCGCGTTCGCCGGAATCACCGTCTTCGTCAGCATCCCCGTGACGGTCAACTACGCCAGGATCGCCGGACGCGCCCTCGGCTCCGGCGGCGTGGACGCCGCCTTTTGGGACGCCGTCCTGTCCCTGTGCATGAACGTGGCCCAGATCGCCGCACTCGTCGTGCTGTCCCGCAGGAAACGCCGGAACAAGAATTCCGCCCACTCCCTCACGTCCTCTTCACCGGAGGTTGAACTCTCATGACGGGCCATCTGCGGATCGTCGGAGACAGGCGCGACGACCGCCTGCGCACCATCACGGCCCACACCGGCAAGGCCCTCGTGGTCCGCTGCCACCAGCGGCTGCGCGGTCCCTACACCGGCGTGGACACGGTGCTGCGAGCGGTTCTGCCCGAGGCCTACCGGCGCTGGCCGGACCTTGTCGAGGACCATCGCGTGGCACTCCTGTACGGAATGCCCGAGATGGCCCACCTCATCGGACCGCCTCCGCGCACCCTGGCCGACGAAGCCCCCTACGAGGAACGCACCCGCTTCTTCGGTGCCGGCTGGGTCCGGTGCATGAGCCAGGGCGTCGTCGGCTTCCTGCTGGAATTCGCCCGGCGCATCCACAGCGAGACGGCCTTCGAGATCGTCTTCGAGGAAGCGGACGCCGCCGAGGCCACCACCCAGGAACTGATCGCCCTGCTGCTGCGCCGGGCGGACCCACGCCGGCTGCGTGTGGTGGTCTCGGTGTCCGGCGGCACGCTCTCCGGCGAACTCCAGGACGCCCTGACCGACGTGCCCCTCCTGTCCGCTCCGCGCACCGCCGAGCATCCGGTCGAGGACCGGACCCCTCACGGATGGGCCGCGGTCTATGTGGACGGCGACTGCACGGACGACGACCCCCGCGCTCTCCACGGGTACCAGCAGACCGACCCGCAGACCCGCGCCCGCCTCCACGACCGGCGTGCCGACTCCCTCGAACGGACGGCCACCTGGGGCATCCGCATGGGCGCCATCGCGCACCACCGCGAGCACGGCAGCGACCCCGCCGGGGCGGGACGGACCGCCCTTCTCGCGGCCCAGCGCCACGCCGTGGCCACCGGGTTCTCCGCCGCCGTGGTCGACCTCGGCCTGCGCGGCCGAGGCCTGACCGACCCGGGCTCGCACGAACACGACTACTGGGAGTTCACCCGCGAAGCGGCCGCGGCCTGCATCCCCATCGGACGCCTGGAACAGTCGACGGAGCTGTACCGGAGCCTGCTGCGCCGCTTCACCGACCCCAAGATCCACATGATGACCAGCTACGCCCTCGCGATGCTCCACACCCGGTTCCTGAAACCTCGCGACCACGAACTGGCCGTCCAGTGGCAGCACAACGCCGTCGCCATCGCGGGCATCCTCCCGGACCCGGCCGAACGGCTGACATACAGCGTCTTCCACGACAACGGCCTGGCGCTCGTGGAAATGCACCGCGGCAACCCGCACCGCGCCCTGGCACTCGTGGAGTCGTGCATCACCCGGCTCGACGAGCGACTCGATGACGATCAGTGGAGCCTGCACCGCTCCCAACTGCTCTACAACCGGGCCCGGTTGCTGGTGGCGCTCGGCCGGCCGGACGAAGCCCACGCCGACTACTCCCGACTCGTCGACATGGACCCCTACTACACCGACTACCTCTCGGAGCGGGCCAGGATCTCGCGCGACCGCGGCGACTTCGACGCCGCCCTGGCCGACTACGACCGTGCGGTGCGACTCGCGCCTCCGTTCCCCGAGCTGCACTACAACCGTGGCACCGCCCGCGCGCAGGTCGGAGACCACACAGGGGCGCTCGCGGACTTCACCCTCGTGCTCGAGATGGAGCCGCGCGACCTCGACAGCCGGATCGCTCGCGCGGAACTGCTGCTGGAGACCGGCGATCTCGACGCGGCCGAGACCGACACGGCCACCGGACTGACGCTCCACCCGGGCGAACTCCAACTGCTCTGCCTGAAGGGCACGGTCCTGCTGCAACGGGAACGATTCGACGGCGCTCTGGCCGCTTTCGACGGAGCGCTCGAAAGGGACCGGCGCTACCCGGCCGCACTGATCAACCGCGCCGTGGTGCACTTCCGGCAGTCACGCCCGGAGCTGGCGGTCGCGGACCTGACCGCCGCGCTCGAGGCCGTCGGTGACGACCCCGACATCCTGCTCAACCGCGGCATCGCCCATCTGGCCGGCGACCGCCCCGACCTGGCCCTCCAGGACTTCGACCAGGCACTCACGCTGCCGGACGCCGACACCACCGAACTCCAGGAGCAACGCCGGCTCTGCACCGCGGCCGGCACCCGGTGAGACCACCGCCCGCGGCTCCCCCGCGGGCGCGTCCACCGGCCCGGAACGCAGAAAACCCCACACGAAGTGGGGTCTGAGCTGGTGTCCGAGGGGGGACTTGAACCCCCACGCCCGATAAAGGGCACTAGCACCTCAAGCTAGCGCGTCTGCCATTCCGCCACCCGGACCAGGTGTCTGTCGCCTGGCCGGGGGTGTTCCCCGCGGCGACATGGACAACAATACCAAGGTTTCAGGGTGCCTTTCACCTGCGTATCCGGGCCCTGGGAGCGGCTGGGTGGGGCAGGACGCGGGGCGATCCTCGCGGTGACCTCGGGTGACGGGAAAGTCACCAGAAGTCCGCACGTCTCGTCTCGACGCGCCTGGACGAGCACCCCCGACCGGAGGACACGCGGGGCCAAGGGGCTGCTCGCCGGTCGCGGCAGGAGCGTGGCCGGAAGGGACGGTCAGCCGCCCTGATGATCGGCGGCGGAGTGGAAGTGAGCACCGAGCGCGGCCGGGTACGGGACGCGCGCCGCGCGGAGATCGGACGCGATCCGTGTGAGATCACCCGGCCGGTGCGGGCCGTCGTCCCCCGCGGACGGGATCATCACCCGGGTGCCGGCGGACGTGCCGGGGAGTGGACGGGCTCGCCTCCGGCGGTCGCCGGACGCCGGCCCGCCCACTCCCCCGTCACGCGGAGAGTCGCTGTCCGTGGGTCACGGAGCGAGCTGGTACTCGGGGAAGTTGCCCGGCAGCCGTTCCTCCGCCGGCCCCCGTGTGACGGCGCGGACGAGCAGTTCGCCGCCCACGAAGGCCCCGCGCCAGGACGCGCCCAGTCCGCCGAACAGTTCGTCGCGGTCGCCCCGCGAACGCGGCTTGCCACGGCCGAGTTTGAACGCGCGGATCTGCGGCGCCAGTCGGGTGTACGTCGTCTCGTCGTCCGTGGACAGGGTGGCCACCAGCGCTCCGTTCGACGCGTTCATCGCGGCGAGCAGTTCCGCCTCGGTGTCGACCAGGACGATGGTGTCGACGGGACCGAAGGGCTCCGCGTGGTGCAGCGGTGAGGACGGCGGCGGGTTGAGCAGCGTGACGGGCTGGACGTACGCCGAGGTGTCCTGGCCGGGCAGGAACCGTGTGTCGGACAGTCTGCCGCGGTGCAGCGGGACGGCGCCGCGGCTGATGGCCTCGGCGACCTGGTCGTCCAGATCCTTGGCCTTGGCCGCGTTGATGACGGGTCCGAAGTCCAGTGCGGGAAAGGGGTCGTCGGGGTTCTCGACCGCGAGCGGGTGGCCGATCCGCAGGGTGCGGACGGCCGGGAGGTAGGCGGCGAGGAACTCGTCGAACAGGGCGCGCTGGACGACGAAGCGCGGGTAGGCGGTGCAGCGCTGCTTCCCGTAGTCGAAGAGTTTCGGGACGACGGCCGTCAGTGCGTCCCAGTCCGTGTACTCCCAGATTCCCCAGGTGTTGAGGCCTTCCTGTTCGAGGATGTGGCGCTTGCCGAGGTCGGCGACGGCGGTGGCCACCGCGGCGCCGGTGTCGCGGCCGCCGACGAAGGAGACGCAGCCGATCTCGGGTGCGCGCACGAGCGCCTCCGAGAGCTCGCCGCCGCTGCCGCTGACGAGGGTGACGGGGACCCCTTCGCGCGCGGCGAGCGCGCAGGCCAGCGTGAGGCAGGCGACGCCGCCGTCGGTGGGGGCCTTGGCGATGACCGCGTTGCCCGCCAGCGCCTGGACCAGCATGGCGTGGACGAGGACGCTCATCGGGTAGTTCCAGCTGGCGATGTTGGACACCGGGCCGTCCAGCGGGGTCCGGCCCTCGACCATGGGCTCGATGCCGTCGACGTACCAGCGCACGCCGTCGATCGCCCGGTCCACGTCGGCCTGCGCGAGGCGCCAGGGCTTGCCGATCTCCCAGACCAGGAGGAGGGCGAGCAGTTCACGGTGCTCGGTGAGCGCGTCGAGGGTTGCGGCGACGCGGGCGCGGCGCTCGGGAAGGGGGACGTGGCGCCAGGCCCGGTGCCGGTCGAGTGAGGCGCGTACGGCCTGCTGGGCGGTGGCGCCGTCGAGGCGGGGCGGGCCCGCGATCGGGCTTCCGTCGACGGGGCTGGTGGCGGGCAGTGCCCGGCCGTCGGCCCGCCAGGAGGTGCCCCACAGGTTGAGGACCCGGTCCTCCTGGAACGCCTCCGGCGCGACGGCGAGGCAGCGCTGCCAGGCGTCGGTCCAGGACGTCCCGGACTTCAGGACCAGGGTGGTGTCGGTGGTGGATGGCATGGGGATGTCTCCGCTCTCGGTGCACAGTCGGGGGCGGGAGGTGCCTGGCTCGTGCCGGACCTGCATGGTCCGTCGGCCCGCACGAGAAGTGGTCGTGTCCGTACGGAGGACGGCGGTGGCCGTGTCCGTACGGAAGAGGGTGACCGGGGTGCGTACGCGGGAGGGTGGTCGCGTCCGTACGAGGAAGGTACTGAGGCGGGTCCGTTTGTGACAGTCACCGCGCCTCGACTATGAGTGACGTCTCACCTCACCCGCCGGTGGCGACACGCTCCGCCTCCAGCCGGGCCAGCACCAGCCGGGCCGTCTCGGTGGGGGTGCCGCCGACCGGTACCCCGGCGGCTTCCAGGGCCGCCTTCTTCGCGTGCGCGGTGCCGGACGAGCCGGAGACGATCGCGCCGGCGTGTCCCATCGTCTTGCCCTCGGGCGCGGTGAACCCGGCGATGTAGCCGACGACCGGTTTGGTGACGTGGTCGCGGATGTAGGCGGCGGCCCGTTCCTCCGCGTCGCCGCCGATCTCCCCGATGAGGACGACGAGGTCGGTGTCGGGGTCGTCCTGGAAGGCGGCCAGACAGTCGATGTGTGTGGTGCCGACGACGGGGTCGCCGCCGATGCCGACGCAGGTCGAGAAGCCGATGTCGCGCAGCTCGTACATGAGTTGGTAGGTCAGCGTGCCCGACTTGGAGACGAGTCCGATGCGTCCGGGCTTGGTGATGTCGGCGGGGATGATGCCCGCGTTCGACTGGCCGGGGCTGATCAGGCCGGGGCAGTTGGGGCCGATGACGCGGGTGCCCTTCGCGGCGGCGTACGCGTGGAAGGCGACGGCGTCGTGGACCGGGATGCCCTCGGTGATGACGACGGCGAGCGCGATCCCTGCGTCGGCGGCCTCCAGTACGGCGGCCTTCGCGAACGCGGGCGGCACGAAGACGACGGTGACGTCGGCGCCGGTCGCCGCCATCCCCTCGCGTACCGACCCGAAGACCGGCACGGTGACGGGAGTGCCGCCCTGCCCGTCGGTGCTTCGGGGGACGTCGAAGTCGACGCTGCGGCCCGCCTTGCGCGGGTTGACGCCGCCGACCACGTCCGTGCCGGCGGCGAGCATCCGCCGGGTGTGCTTCATGCCCTCGCCGCCGGTCATGCCCTGGACGAGGACCTTGCTCTCCTTGCTGAGGAAGACGGCCATGTCCCACTCCTTCAGTCGGCGGTGGCGAGTCGGGCGGCGCGGCGGGCGGCGCCGTCCATGGTGGTGGCCTGGTGGACCAGGGGGTGCGCGCGGTCGTCGAGGACGGCCCGGCCGCGTACGGCGTTGTTGCCGTCGAGGCGGACCACGAGCGGCTTGGTCAACCGGACGCTCTCCAGGGCCTGCACGATGCCTTCGGCGACGGCGTCGCAGGCGGTGATGCCGCCGAAGACGTTCACGAGGACCGATTTCACCGCCGGGTCGGAGAGGACCACGGAGAGGCCGTCGGCCATGATCCGGGCGGAGGCGCCGCCGCCGATGTCGAGGAAGTTGGCGGGGCGGGCGCCGCAGCCGGCGACCACGTCGAGGGTCGACATGACCAGGCCCGCGCCGTTGCCGATGACGCCGACCTCGCCGTCCAGCTTGACGTAGTTCAGGCCCCTGGCCGCGGCGGCCGCCTCCAGGGGGTCGTCGTGCGGGGCGTCCTTCTCCCCCCAGCGTTCCTGCCGGAAGCGGGCGTTGTCGTCGAGGGTGACCTTGCCGTCCAGGGCGAGAATCCGTCCCTGGGCGGTGCGCACGAGGGGGTTCACCTCGACGAGCAGCGCGTCCTCCCGGGTCAGTACCTCCCACAGTCGTACCAGGACGTCGACGGTCTGCGGGGGAAGGCCCGCGGCCTCGGCGATCTCGGCGGCCTTGGCGGAGGTGACGCCTTCGGCGGGGTCGACCGGGATGCGCGCGACGGCGTCCGGCCGGCTCGCGGCCACCTCCTCGATGTCCATGCCGCCCTCGGCCGAGGCGATGGCGAGGAAGTGCCCCGCCGCGCGGTCGAGGACGTAGCTGACGTAGAACTCGTCCTCGATGTCGACGGGTTGGGCGAGCATCACCTTGCGGACGGTGTGGCCCTTGATGTCCATGCCCAGGATCTGGCGGGCCGTCAGTTCGGCCGCGGCGGGATCCGCGGCCAGCTTCACACCGCCGGCCTTGCCCCGGCCGCCCGTCTTCACCTGGGCCTTGACGACCGCCCGGCCGCCGAGCCTGCGCGCGATCCCACGGGCCTCCTTGGGCGAGTCGGTGACCTCGGCCCTCGGCACCAAGATGCCGTGTTCTTCGAAGAGTTCCCTTGCCTGGTGCTCGTACAGGTCCATACCTCGACTCCTGTCTAAAAGTGCCGCACGCCCCCTGGACACCACCCACCGGATGCGGGATAACAAGTTTCATACAGTATTCGTCGACTGTATGCAATGTACCGCGAGAGCGTTCCAACCCCCTACGAAGGGACAGGACTTCGCCATGCCCGACGGCAGCAGCGACACCAACTCGACCCTCATCTCCGGTGGGCACCTGGTCGCCAAGGCACTCAGAGCGGAAGGCGTGGAGGTCGTCTACACCTTGTGCGGCGGCCACATCATCGACATCTACGACGGCTGTGTCGACGAAGGCATAGAGGTCGTCGACGTACGGCACGAGCAGGTCGCCGCCCACGCCGCCGACGGCTACGCGCGGATCACCGGCAAGCCCGGATGCGCGGTCGTCACGGCCGGCCCCGGCACCACCGACGCCGTGACGGGCGTCGCGAACGCCTTCCGCGCCGAGTCCCCGATGCTGCTGATCGGCGGCCAGGGAGCGCACACCCAGCACAAGATGGGGTCCCTCCAGGACCTGCCGCACGTCGACATGATGACGCCGATCACCAAGTTCGCCGCGACCGTCCCGGACACGGCACGCGCCGCCGACATGGTGTCGATGGCGTTCCGCGAGTGCTACCACGGCGCCCCCGGGCCGTCCTTCCTGGAGATCCCGCGCGACGTGCTGGACGCCAAGGTGCCGCTCGACAGGGCCCGGATACCCGCCGCCGGCCGGTACCGGGCCTCGACCCGCTCGGCCGGTGACCCCGAGGCCATAGAGAAGCTCGCCGATCTGCTCGTGCACGCCGAGAAGCCCGCGATCCTGCTGGGCAGCCAGGTGTGGACGACCCGGGGCACCGAGGCCGCCATCGACCTCGTACGCACCCTCAACATCCCGGCGTACATGAACGGCGCCGGTCGCGGCACCCTGCCGCCCGGGGACCCGCACCACTTCCAGCTCTCCCGCCGGTACGCGTTCTCGAACGCCGACGTGATCGTGATCGTGGGTACGCCCTTCGACTTCCGTATGGGCTACGGCAAACGGCTCTCCCCCGACGCGACCGTCGTGCAGATCGACCTCGACTACCGGACCGTCGGCAAGAACCGTGACATCGACCTGGGGATCGTCGGGGACGCGGGGCTGGTCCTGAAGTCGGTGACCGACGCCGCCTCCGGGCGCGTCAACGGGGGCGCTTCGAGGCGCAAGGAGTGGCTCGACGAACTGCGGGCCGCCGAACAGACGGCACTCGACAAGCGGCTGCCCAGTCTCAGGTCGGACGCCTCGCCCATCCATCCGTACCGCCTGGTGAGCGAGATCAACGACTTCCTCACCGAGGACTCCATCTACATCGGGGACGGCGGCGACATCGTCACCTTCTCCGGGCAGGTGGTGCAGCCCAAGTCGCCGGGCCACTGGATGGACCCGGGTCCGCTCGGCACGCTCGGCGTGGGCATCCCCTTCGTCCTCGCCGCGAAGAAGGCCCGCCCCGACAAGGAGGTCGTGGCCCTCTTCGGCGACGGCGCCTTCTCGCTCACCGGCTGGGACTTCGAGACCCTCGTCCGCTACGACCTGCCCTTCGTCGGCATCGTCGGCAACAACTCCTCGATGAACCAGATCCGTTACGGCCAGGCCCAGAAGTACGGCGTGGAGCGCGAGCGGGTCGGCAACACCCTCGGCGACGTCCACTACGACAAGTTCGCCCAGATGCTGGGGGGTTACGGCGAGGAGGTCCGCGACCCCGCCGACATCGCCCCGGCGCTGCGGCGGGCCCGCGAGTCGGGCAAGCCGTCGCTCATCAACGTCTGGGTCGACCCGGACGCGTACGCCCCCGGAACCATGAACCAGACGATGTACAAGTGAGGTGCCCCCGATGACACCGACGACCCCCACGACCGCGGCGCCCCCCACCACGGGTACGCCGGCCAAGGCTCTCGAAGGCGTCCGCGTCCTCGACATGACACACGTCCAGTCCGGCCCCTCCGCCACCCAGCTGCTCGCCTGGCTGGGCGCGGACGTCGTCAAGCTGGAGGCGCCGACCGGTGACATCACGCGCAAACAGCTGCGTGACCTCCCGGACGTCGACTCCCTCTACTTCACGATGCTCAACTGCAACAAGCGCAGCATCACCCTCAACACCAAGACCGAACGCGGCAAGGAGATCCTGACCGAACTGATCCGGCGCTCCGACGTCATGGTCGAGAACTTCGGACCGGGCGCCGTCGACCGCATGGGCTTCACCTGGGACCGCATCCAGGAGATCAACCCGCGCATCGTCTACGCGTCCATCAAGGGCTTCGGGGACGGCCCGTACACCAACTTCAAGGCGTACGAGGTCGTCGCGCAGGCCATGGGGGGGTCGATGGCCACCACCGGCTTCGAGGACGGGCCGCCCCTGGCCACGGGCGCGCAGATCGGCGACTCGGGCACAGGTGTCCACGCGGTGGCGGGCATCCTCGCCGCCCTGTTCCAGCGGGAGAGCACCGGGCGCGGGCAGCGCGTGAACGTGGCGATGCAGCACGCGGTGCTCAATCTGTGCCGGGTCAAGCTCAGGGACCAGCAGCGCCTGGCGCACGGCCCGTTGGCCGAGTATCCCAACGAGGACTTCGGTGACGAGGTGCCCCGGTCCGGCAACGCGTCCGGCGGCGGCCAACCGGGCTGGGCGGTCAAGTGCGCGCCGGGCGGCCCCAACGACTACGTGTACGTCATCGTGCAGCCGGTCGGATGGAAGCCGATCACCGAGCTGATCGGCCGGCCGGAACTCGCCGACGACCCCGAGTGGGCCACCCCCGAGGCCCGGCTGCCCCAGCTCACCAAGATGTTCCAGCTCATCGAGGAGTGGTCGGCCACCCTCCCCAAGTGGGAGGTGCTGGAGCGGCTCAACGCCCACAACATCCCGTGCGGCCCGATCCTGTCCACCAAGGAGATCGTCGAGGACGAGTCCCTGGTCGCCAACGAGATGGTCGTGACGGTGCCGCACCCCGAGCGCGGCGAGTTCATGACGGTCGGCAGTCCGCTGAAGCTCTCCGACTCCCCCGTGGACGTCACCAGTTCGCCCCTGCTCGGCGAGCACAACGAAGAGGTCTACATCGGCGAGCTCGGCCTCGGCGACGAGGAACTGCGCCTGCTCAAGTCGAACGGAGTGATCTGAGTGATGGCCGAAGACCGGCTGCTGCGGGTGCGCACGCTCCTCGACTCCGTGCGCGCCGGGGGTCGCGCCGCGCTCACCGCGCCGGAGGGCAAGGTGATCGCCGACGCGTACGGGATCGCCGTACCGGGCGAGGAACTGGCGAGGGACGTCGACGAGGCGGTGGCGTACGCGGCGCGCTTCGGCGGGCCCGTCGTGATGAAGATCGTGTCCCCGGACATCCTGCACAAGACGGATGCCGGCGGTGTCGTCGTCGGCGTCGAGGGCGCGGCGGACGTGCGCGCCGCCTTCCACCGGATCGTCGAGAACGCGAAGGCCTACGACCCCCAGGCCCGCGTCGAGGGCGTCCAGGTACAGGAACTGCTCCCCCAGGGGCAGGAGGTCATCGTCGGCGCGGTGACCGACCCGACCTTCGGCAAGGTGGTGGCCTTCGGGCTCGGCGGTGTACTGGTCGAGGTCCTCAAGGACGTCACCTTCCGGCTCGCCCCCCTGAGCGCCGACGAGGCGCTGTCCATGCTGGACTCCATCCGGGCGGCCGAGATCCTGCGCGGGGTGCGTGGCGCGCCGCCGGTGGACCGGTGGGCGATCGCCGAGCAGATCCGCCGCGTCTCCGAACTCGTCTCGGACTTCCCGGAGATAGCCGAGGTCGACCTCAACCCGGTGATCGCCACCCCGGAGGGCGCCGTCGCCGCGGACATCCGGGTGATCCTCGCCGAGTCGCTCCCCAAAGAGCGCCGCAAGTACACCCGCGCGGAGATCCTCACCTCGATGCGCCGGCTGATGCAGCCCTCCTCGGTGGCGGTGATCGGCGCGTCCAACGAGCAGGGCAAGATCGGGAACTCGGTGATGCGCAACCTCGTGGACGGCGGCTTCGCCGGCGAGATCCACCCCGTGAACCCCAAGGCCGATGACATCCTGGGCCGCAAGGCGTACAAGAGTGTCACGGACGTTCCCGGTGAGGTGGACGTGGCGGTCTTCGCGATCCCCGCCAAGTTCGTGGCCGCGGCCCTGGAGGAGGTGGGACGCAAGGGTGTCCCCAACGCCGTGCTGATCCCCTCCGGGTTCGCGGAGACCGGTGAACAGGCGCTCCAGGACGAGATCGTGGCCATCGCCGAGCGGCACGGCGTCCGGCTGCTCGGGCCGAACATCTACGGCTACTACTCGACGTGGCAGGACCTCTGCGCCACGTTCTGCACGCCGTACGACGTCAAGGGCGGTGTCGCGCTGACCTCGCAGTCCGGCGGCATCGGCATGGCCATCCTGGGTTTCGCGCGCACCACGAGGACGGGCGTCTCCGCGATCGTCGGGCTCGGCAACAAGTCGGACCTGGACGAGGACGACCTGCTGACCTGGTTCGGCGAGGACCCGCACACCGAGTGCATCGCGATGCACCTGGAGGACCTCAAGGACGGCCGCGCCTTCGTGGAGGCCGCTCGGGCGACGGTCCCCAGGAAGCCGGTCGTGGTCCTGAAGGCGGGCCGCACCGCCGCCGGGGCGAAGGCCGCCGGTTCGCACACGGGCGCGCTCGCGGGCGACGACGCCGTGTACGAGGACATCCTGAAGCAGGCCGGCGTCATCAGGGCTCCCGGGCTGCGCGACATGCTGGAGTACGCGCGCGGACTGCCGGTGCTGCCCACCCCCCAGGGCGACAACGTGGTGATCATCACGGGCGCGGGCGGCAGCGGCGTCCTCCTCTCCGACGCCGTGACGGACAACGGCCTGACCCTGATGGAGATCCCGCCGGACCTGGACGCGTCCTTCAGGGCGTTCATCCCGCCCTTCGGAGCCGCGGGCAACCCGGTCGACATCACGGGCGGCGAGCCGCCGTCGACGTACGAGGCGACGATCCGGCTGGGCCTGGAGGATCCGCGCGTCCACGCCCTGGTCCTCGGCTACTGGCACACCATCGTCACCCCTCCCATGGTCTTCGCCGAGCTCACCGCGCGCGTGGTGGCCGAGTTCCGGGAACGGGGCGTCGAGAAGCCGGTGGTGGCGTCGCTCGCGGGCGACGTCGAGGTCGAGGAGGCCTGCCAGTACCTGTACGAGCGGGGGGTCGTGGCGTACCCGTACACGACCGAGACGCCGGTGGCGGTCCTGGGCGCCAAGTACCGCTGGGCGCGCGCGGCAGGCCTGTTGGGGGGCGGTTCATGAGGTGACCCAGGGCGGGAGCGGCCGACGGTGCGCGTCGGCCGCCCCCAGGACCCGTGCGCACACGAAAGGCATTTGGACAGGGGGCGCTGGCCAGATCTTTCGACGCAAGGGGTGCTGAACCGACATGACGACCACCGACCTATCGACATCCGTCCCCTACAGGGAGGTGACGGATCGCAACGGCCGCCTGTACCGCATCGGTGAGACCGACCGGGACATCATGGGGCGACCACGCTGGACCATGGTCCTCTTCCCCTGGATGGGGATGCTGGGCATCAGTTCCTCGGAGTACGCGTTCACCTCCGCCGAGGACACCCTGCACGACGCCCACCTGTGGAGCAGTGGGCACATCTTCTGGCTGATGGGCGTCTGGATCTTCTTCCAGGCGGCCGTGGCCTTCCCCGCCGGCCAACTGCGGGAGAGCGGACGGCTGCCCGCGCGGTACGCCATGATGCTCGGCGCGCTGGGCACGGTGCTGGGCTACATCTCGCTGGCGTTCGCACCGCACGTGATCGTCGCGTACCTCGGCTTCGGGATGTTCAGCGGCATCGGCGCCGGCCTTGTCTACGCGACCTGCGTGAACATGGTCGGCAAGTGGTTCCCGGAACGCAAGGGCGGCAAGACCGGCCTGGTCAACGGCGGTTTCGCCTACGGCTCGGTGCCCTTCGTCTTCCTGTTCACCTCGTACATGGACCTGGGCAACTACCGGACCGTCCTGGTGATGGTGGGCCTGGTCTGCTGCTCCGTGGTCGCGTTCGCGGGCTGGTTCTTCAAGGACCCGCCCAAGGGCTGGTGGCCGCCGCACGTGGACCCGCTGAAGGTGTCGTCCGACCCCAGGATCCGGCGGGCGCTGGAGAAGAACCCGCCGGCGGTGAAGCAGTACACCCCGAAGGAGGCCGCCCGCACACCCGTCCTGTGGATGATGTGGTTCTGTCTGCTGTGCACCGCGGGGATCAACATCTTCGGCATCGCCTTCCAGGTGCCGTTCGGCAAGGACATGGGGTTCGCGGGCGGGATCGTGGCCACCGCGATGTCCCTGAAGGCCATCGTCAACGGCACCGGCCGTGGGGTGATCGGCTGGATCTCCGACCGCTTCGGGCGCCGCAACACGCTGATCATCGTCTGTCTGGTGCTGGGCTCCGCGCAGTTCGGCGTGCTGGTCTCGGGCCAGATGGGCAGCATGCCGTTCTTCCTGTTCTGCTCCATGGTCTCCGGCTTCGGCGGCGGCGCGATCTTCCCGCTCTTCGCGGCCATGACGGCGGACTACTTCGGCGAGAACAACAACGCCTCCAACTACGGGATGGTCTACAGCTCGAAGCTGATCTCGGGCCTGGTGGGCTCCGGCATGGGCGCGGTCGTCGTCGGCGCGTGGGACTACCACGGCGCCTTCGTGCTCGCGGGCTCCATCGGCCTGGCCTCCGCCGTACTGGCGCTGTTCCTGAAATCACCGGGCACCCCCAAGGCCCGGAGCATCGTCCCCAACCCGCAACCGCTCGGCGAGGAGATGGCGTGACATGACGGCGGACCCCATCGCCACCGAGGGCGCGTCGGCCGAAACCGGCGCCCCGAACCGCTCGTACCGCGAAGTCACCGACTCCCGGGGCCGGGTCTACCGGATCGGCGAGACGGACCGGGACATCCTGGGCCACTCACGCAAGTTCATGGTGTACCTGCCGTGGATCGCCATGATGGCCATCAGCGTCTTCGAGTACGCGTACGGCTCGGCGGAGGACACCCTGTCCCACGCGCACGGCTGGACGCAGAGCAACACCTTCTGGATCCTGAGCGTCTGGGTCTTCTTCCAGGCCGGCATAGCCTTCCCGGCGGGCTGGATGCGGGAGAAGGGCATTCTCACCGCCCGCAGGGCCATGTACACCGGCGCGTTCATGTGCGTGCTCGGCTTCCTCGCCCTGTCGCACCTGAGCAACGTGCTGCTGGCCATCCTGGGCTTCGGTGTCATCGGCGGCATCGGCTCGGGCCTGGTGTACGCGACGTGCATCAACATGGTCGGCAAGTGGTTCCCCGAACGGCGTGGCGCCAGGACGGGCTTCGTCAACGGCGGATTCGCCTACGGCTCGCTGCCCTTCATCTTCATCTTCAACTACGCCTTCGACACCGGGAACTACCATCGCGTGCTCGACCTCATCGGGTGCTACGTGATGATCGTCGTGCTGTCCTGCGCGTTCTTCTTCAAGGACCCGCCGAAGAACTGGTGGCCGGCGGACATCGACCCGCTGACCCACGGCGGCGACACCAAGACCGCGGCGAGCCTCGCCAAGAACCCTCCCGCGGTGAAGCAGTACACACCGAAGGAGGCGGTCAGGACGGGCGTGCTCCCCCTGATGTGGATCACTCTGGTGATGACCGCGGGTGTGTCCATCTTCGGGATCTCCTTCCAGGTCGACTTCGCCAAGGAGGTGGGCTTCGGTCCTCTGGTGGCGGCGTCCTCGATGGGCATCATGGCCGTCATCAACGGCATCGGCCGCGCCGTGGTGGGCTGGCTGTCCGACACCTGGGGCCGCAAGCCGACCCTGGTGTTCGTCATCGTCGTCCTGGGGCTCGCGCAGTTCGGCGTGATCTGGGCCGGGAACGTCAGGAGCGAGTGGCTCTTCCTGTTCTTCGCCTTCCTCTCCGGGTTCGGCGGCGGTGCGTTCTACCCGATGTTCGCGGCTCTGACCCCGGACTACTTCGGCGAGAACTACAACGCCACCAACTACGGCCTGGTGTACAGCGGCAAGCTGGTCAGCGGTCTGTTCGGCGGCGGACTCGGCTCGATGGTGGTCGCCGCCTGGGGCTACGACGGCGCGTACGCGCTGGCCGGCGGCATCTCGATGGCGGCGGCGGCGATCGCGCTGCTGCTGAAACAGCCGGGACGCGACGGCGGGGTGAGCGGGACCCCGCAGCCGGCCGGCTGACACAACGGGACCGCACCGAGCGGTACTCGCGTGGTCGTACGGACATCAGGCGGCCCTCCCCACGTGGCGCGTGTGGGGAGGGCCGCCTGACGTGGCGCAGCGGGTCTAGTGCCGCCTCTCGCGGAGGGCGGCGAGACGGTCGTGGCCGATCTTCGCGTGCCGCAGTGACTGCCCGGGGTCCGTGGCACTCGGGGCGTTGTCCTGCTCGACCATCGGGTTGTGGTAACTCCGGTCGCCGACACGGGAGAAGAACGTGGTGTAGTCGATGACGCCGGTGCCGAAGGGCACCATGTCGTACCCCATGCCGTTCGTGGTGTTGACGACGCCGTCCTTGGCGTGGAAGAGCGGGTAGCGCTTGTTGTTGCGGACGACGAGCCCCGCGGGGTCGAAGACCTTCTCCCGGGTGGACCCGTCGTGGGCGGTGTACGTGCGGAACTTGTACTGGGCCACGTGCGCCCAGAAGATGTCCATCTCCAGCCAGACCACCTTCGGGTCGGTGACCTTCAGGAAGTACTCCAGTTTGCGGATGCCCGAACCGCGGGTCGGCCGGCCCTGGTCGTCCAGCGGCCCCCCGTCGAGCAGGAAGCCGTACGCCGCGTCGTGGTTGTGGGTGTACAGCTTGAGACCGGCGCGGCGGGCGATCCCGCCGAGCGCGTTCCACTTGTCCGCGGCGACGTCCCAGTCGGCCCGGTAGGCGCTGCCGGTGGGGTCGCCGCCGGTACCCACGTGAGCCATGCCGAGGATGTTGGCGATCTCCAGGTGTTTCTTGAAGGTGTCCAGGTCGGGTGTGGTCAGCGGCCAGGACGACGGTATGAATCCGTGGTTGCCCTGGGCCCGCAGCCCGTAGTCGTCGAGCCAGGAGCGCAACAGCCTGGCGCCCTCCACGGACTCCAGGTTCGCCCCGCCGGGGGCGTTGGCGTGCTGGCCGTACCCGGCGAACTCCACCTGCCGGTAGCCGTAGCGCGAGAGCTGCTTGAAGACCTCGCGGAAGCCGGAGGGCAGGTCGGTGGAGAGCGGGTCACGGCCCGTCGCGTCACGGACGGTGTAGAGGATGATGCCGCGCCGGTTCGCGGGCACGAGGACGTCACCGCCGTGGCCGTGGCCGTGGTCGTGGCCTCTGCCCCGGTCGTGGGCGAGGGCGGGGGACGCGCCGAGGACGGGGGCGGCGATCGCCGCGGTCGCGGCGGCGGTGCAGGTGCTGAGGAAGCGGCGGCGGTTGAGTCCGAGCGTGCGACGCAGGGCGTCGCCGACTGCGGGTTCGTCGTTGAACGCGGTCACGGTTTCCCTCTTTCGGGTCGGTGTTCAGCGGTGCCGGGTGCCGGAGCATGTGCTGCCAGGGCGCGGGCCGGGGGCGTGCCGGACAGGTGCGGGGAGGCGCGGCGGACGCGCGGCGAGGCGCGCGGCGAGGCGCGCGGCGGGATGCGCGGCGGGATGCGTTGTCAGTGGCGCGTGTTTCACTGTCCGTAGTCGCTCGCCGGGCCGCGTCACGCGAGACCGGCCAGGCCGAGCAGCAGGGATTTCACTTCGGTGGCCGCGATGCGGCCGGTTTTGGTGCGGGGGTGGAGCAGATGAGGAGCGGACCTTCGTCGTCGCTCGCGGGAAGGCGGCCGTGGCTGCCGCGAAGAGCCGAGGGGTCGAGGGGCACGACCGCCATGCGGTAGCGCAGTCCCAGCTTCTTGCGGGCCGGCGCCGTGGCGGCCTTCACCTTCACGTAGGCGTCGAGGGGGTCCGTGAACGGTTCGGCCGGGTCGTAGCCGGGTTTGCGGTGGATCTCGACGAGCCGCGCGAAGTCGGGGGCGCGGGCGTCGTCGAGCCAGTAGTAGTACGTGAACCAGGCGTCCGGTTCGGCGACGGCGACGAGTTCGCCGGAGCGGGGATGGTCGAGGTGGTGGGCCTTCTTGCCCTCGTCGTCGAGGAGCCGCTCGATGCCGGCCAGGCCGGCGAGCGCGGCCCTGGTGGCGTCCAGGTCCTCGGGCCGGCGCACGTAGACGTGGGCGATCTGGTGGTCGGCGACCGCGAAGGCGCGGGAGGCCATCGGGTCGAGGTACTCCATGCCGTCCTGGGTGTGCGTGTGAACCGTGTGCCGCGGCCGGGCCGCGGTGGGCGGCGTTCGCCGGCTGGGACGGACGCCGCCCGCCGCGGGGCTAGTCGTTGCCGCCGAACGCCGCGTCGAAGGAGGCCGACGGCGGCTCGAAGTCGTACGCCCTGAGGCGGGTCAGGGCCTCGGGTGCGCCCTGGAGCCGGTCCATTCCGGCGTCCTCCCACTCGACCGAGACGGGACCCGAGTAGTCGATGGAGCGCAGCATGCGGAAGACGTCCTCCCAGGGCACGTCGCCGTGGCCCGCGGAGACGAAGTCCCAGCCGCGGCGCGGGTCCCCCCAGGGCAGGTGCGATCCGAGGCGGCCGTTGCGTCCGTCGAGCCGCTTGCGGGCCTCCTTGCAGTCGACGTGGTAGATGCGGTCGCGGAAGTCGTAGAGGAAACCGACCGGGTCGAGGTCCTGCCACACGAAGTGCGAGGGGTCGAAGTTCAGCCCGAACGCGGGCCGGTGGCCGACCGCCTTCAGGGCCTCGTGGGTGGTCCAGTAGTCGTAGGCGATCTCGCTGGGGTGGACCTCGTGCGCGAACCGGACGCCCTGCGCGTCGAAGACGTCCAGGATCGGGTTCCAGCGTGTCGCGAAGTCCTCGTAGCCGCGTGCGATCATCGATTCGGGTGCGGGCGGGAACATGGCGACCAGGTGCCAGATGGCCGAGCCCGTGAAGCCGATGACGGTGTCGACCCCGAGGGCCGCGGCGGCCCGCGCGGTGTCGGCGATCTCGGCGGCGGCCCGTCGCCGTACGCCTTCGGGTTCGCCGTCGCCCCAGATGCGGGCGGGCAGGATGGCCCGGTGGCGTTCGTCGATGATGGCGTCGCAGACGGCCTGGCCGACCAGGTGGTTGGAGATCGCCCAGCACTTCAGGCCGTACTTGTCGAGGAGTGCGTGCCGGGACTCGATGTAGGTGGGGTCGGCGAGCGCCTTGTCGACCTCGAAGTGGTCGCCCCAGCAGGCGAGTTCGAGTCCGTCGTAGCCGAAGTCCCGGGCGAGCCGGCAGACCTCTTCGAGCGGCAGGTCGGCCCACTGGCCGGTGAAGAGTGTGAAGGTGCGCGGCATGGCTAGAGGTCTCCTCGAACCGCTGGGGAGGCGGCAGTCACGGGTGTGACGGCCACGGGGGTGTAGACGGAGTTCTTCTCGGCGCTCTCCTCGACCGCCGCGAGGACGCGCTGTACCTGTAGGCCGTCCGCGAAGGACGGCACGGGCCGCCGGCCGGCCGCCACCGCTCGCACCAGGTCGTGGGCCTGGTGGGTGAAGGTGTGTTCGTAGCCGAGGCCGTGGCCCGGCGGCCACCACGCGTCCAGGTAGGGGTGGTCGGGTTCGGTGACGAGGATGCGGCGGAAGCCGGCGTGGGTGCCGGGCTCGGTGTGGTCGTGGTACGAGAGTTCGTTGAGCCGTTCCAGGTCGAAGGCCAACGAGCCGCGCTCGCCGTTGAGTTCGATGCGCAGGGCGTTCTTGCGTCCGGTCGCGAACCGGGACGCCTCGAAGGAGGCGAGGGCGCCGGAGGCGAAGCGGCCGGTGAAGAGGGCGGCGTCGTCGACGGTCACGATGCCGAGGCCGGCCCGGTCGGACACGGTTGACAGACCGCTCGACGCGGCGGCGGGGAGCGGCCGCTGCCGTACGAAGGTCTCGGTGAGCGCGGAGACCCCGATGACCGGTTCGCCCGCCAGGTACTGGGCGAGGTCGATGATGTGCGCCCCGAGGTCGCCGAGCGCGCCGGACCCCGCACGTTCTCTGCGCAGTCGCCAGGTGAGCGGGAACTCCGGGTCCACCAGCCAGTCCTGGAGGTACGTCACCCGTACGTGCCGCAGGGTGCCCAGTCGCCCTTCGCCGACCATGGTCCGGGCCAGCGAGGTCGCGGGCAGCCGACGGTAGTTGAAGCCGACCATGGCCACCTGGCCGCGGGCGGCGGCTGCTTCGGCGGCCGCCGTCATCGCTTCCGCCTCCTCGACGGTGTTGGCGAGCGGCTTCTCGCACAGCACGTGCTTGCCGGCGGCGAGGGCGGCGAGCGCGATCTCGGCGTGGCTGTCGCCGGGGGTGCAGATGTCGACGAGGTCGACGTCGTCACGGGCGATCAGCGCACGCCAGTCGGTCTCGGCCGCCGCCCAGCCGTGCCGGTCGGCCATGGCGCGGACGCCTTCCGCGTCACGGCCGCAGACGGCGGCGAGGACCGGGCGGCGCGGCAGGTCGAAGACGCGGCCCACGGTGCGCCAGCCCTGGGAGTGGGCGGCGCCCATGAACGCGTACCCGACCATGCCCACGCCGAGCACCGGCTTGTCGGCCTCCCGCACCCCGGACCCCCGTACCGGGGTGCTCGTGGCCGCCGTCCCCCGCACCGGGGTCTCCCCCGGTGCGGCCTCCCTCTCGGCCGCCGCCTCGCTCACGGCGACGTCCCCCGCGGGTGCCGCCGCCCCGGCCTGATCCACTCGGGCCGCCTCCGCCCCGGCCTGCTCGCGCTGGTGCGGCTCTCCCATACGGATGTCCTCCTCGTCGTGACGCTGTGGGGGATGTGGGCGCGGCGGATCACTTGAAGCCGGTGGACATGTACTGACCGACGTTGTCCTTGTCGACGACGGCGGAGTAGAGGGTGAGCGAGGCCGGGATCTCGAACTCGGCGAGGCCGCCCACCCCCTTGCCCTGACCGAGCGCTCGGGCCAGGTCGATCGCGGACGCAGCCATGGTCGGCGGGTACAGGACGGTGGCCTTCAGGACGCTGTTGCCGGCCTCGATGGCCTGGAAGGCGGAGAGCGCGCCCGCGCCGCCCACCATCAGGAAGTCGCTGCGGCCGGCCTGGTCGATCGCGCGCAGCGCGCCCACACCCTGATCGTCGTCGTGGTTCCACAGGGCGTCGAACTTGGGCTGTGCCTGGAGGAGTTGGGACATCTTGGCCTGACCGGACTCGACGGTGAACTCGGCGGCCTGGCGGGCGACCTTCTTGATGTTCGGGTAGTTCTTCAGGGCCGCGTCGAAGCCCTGGGTCCGCTGCTTGGTCAGCTCCAGGTTGTCGAGCCCGGCGAGTTCGATGACCCGGGCACCCTGTTTGTCCTTGAGCTGCTCGCCGATGTAGTGACCGGCGCTCAGGCCCATGCCGTAGTTGTCGCCGCCGATCCAGCAGCGGTACGCCTGGGGGGAGTTGAAGATCCGGTCGAGGTTGACGACGGGAATGCCGGCGCGCATCGCCTTGAGTCCGACCTGGGTGAGCGCCTTGCCGTCGGCGGGCAGCACCACCAGGACGTCGACCTTCTTGTTGATCAGTGTCTCGATCTGGCCGATCTGCGCGGCGGTGTCGTTGGAGCCCTCGGTGATCTCCAGGGTCACGTCCGCGTACTTCTTCGCGCGGTTCTTCGCGTTGTCGTTGATCGCGTTGAGCCAGCCGTGGTCGGCCTGCGGGCCCGCGAAGCCGATGGTGACGTGCTTGCCGGGCTTGTCGTCGGCGGCCGGCCGGTCGTTCGAGGCCGGCTTCTCGTCCTTGGTGTCGTTGCTGGTGCAGCCGGTCAGGAGGGCGCCGGCCGAGACGGCGGCGGTCCCGAGGAGCAGTCCTCGGCGGCTGGTGACGTGCGTGGGTGCTGGCATGGCGGTGAACCCTTCCCGTGTCAGGTCGTGCTTGCGGTGCGCCGCTGGACCAGGACCGCGGCGACGATGATCGCGCCCTTGGCGATCTGCTGGACGTCGCTCTGCAGGTTGTTCAGCGCGAAGATGTTGGTGATCGTGGTGAAGATCAGTACGCCGAGCACGGAGCCGGTGATGGTGCCGCGGCCGCCGCTCAGCAGCGTGCCGCCGATGATCGCGGCCGCGATGGCGTCGAGTTCGTACAGGTTGCCGTTGGTGTTCTGGCCCGAGCCCGACAGGATGATCAGCAGGAAGGCCGCTATGCCGCAGCACAGTCCGGAGAGCAGGTAGAGGTACAGCCGCTGACGTCGTACGTCGATGCCGGCGAGCCGGGCGGCCTCCGCGTTGCCGCCGACGGCGACCGTGCGGCGGCCGAAGGTGGTGCGGTTGAGGATCAGCCAGCCGATGACCGTGACGACGGCGAAGACCAGCACCAGCGGGGGAACGCCCAGTACGTACGAGTCGCGTTCGCCGAGATTCAGGATCGCGTCGACGCTGACGATCTGGGTCCTGCCGTCGGTGATCTGGAGCGCGAGACCGCGGGCCGAGGCGAGCATGGCGAGGGTCGCGATGAACGGCACCATGCCGCCGTACGCGATGAGCAGACCGTTGACCAGGCCGCAGCCCACACCGACCAGCACCGCGGTGAAGAGGATGCCCGCGAAGCCGTACTCCTGGGTGGCCACCGTGGTCGCCCACACCGAGGAGAGCGCGACGATCGCGCCGACCGACAGGTCGATGCCGCCCGAGGTGATCACGAAGGTCATGCCGACGGTGACCACGCCGATCACCGAGGCCTGGGTGAGGACGAGTTGGAGGTTACGGGTGTCGAGGAACTCGTCGGGCTTGGTGATGCCGCCGATGACGATCAGGGCGACGAGCACGCCGAGGAGAGAGAGGGTGCGCACGTCGGCGCGGGCGCCGAGCGTGCGCCAGGCGGGGAGTTCACCCATCGGTGGCACCTTGCCGGTGCTGCCCCGGGGCGGGGACACGGGCTGCGTCATGATGCCGGACTTCCTTCCATGACGAGGTCGAGTACACGGTGTTCGTCGAGCTCCCCGGCGGGGGCGGTGTGCACGACCCGGCCCTCGCGCAGCACCAGCACACGGTCGGCGAGCCCCAGCACCTCGGGCACCTCGCTCGACACCAGCAGGACGGCCAGGCCCTCGTCGGCGAGACGGCGGACGACCGCGTACAGCTCGGCACGCGCGCCGACGTCGACACCGCGGGTCGGCTCGTCGAGGAGCAGCACCCGGCAGCCGCGCAGCAGCCAGCGCGCCAGGACCGCCTTCTGCTGGTTGCCGCCGGACAGGGTGCGGACCGGGGCCGAGGGGTTGTCGGGGCGCAGCGACAGTTCACGGGTCGCCGCACGCGCCGCTCCCCGTTCCGCTCCCCGGTCGATCCAGCCCCCGCGGGCGAAGCGGGACATGGAGGACACGGAGACGTTGCGGGTGACGGACTCCAGCATCAGCAGGGCCTGTGCCTTGCGCTCCTCGGGGGCGAGCCCGAGTCCGGCGCGGACGGCGGCGCGGACGCTGCCGGGCCGCAACGGCCTTCCGTCCACGTGGACCTGGCCGCCGGTCGGCCTGCGCGCGCCGTAGATCGTCTCCAGGATCTCGGAGCGTCCGGAGCCGACGAGCCCGGCCAGGCCGACGATCTCGCCGGGGCGCACGTCGAGGTCCAGCGGCGCGAACTCGCCCGCGCGGGCGAGTCCCCGGACCCGCAGCACGGGTTCTGCCGTGGGCTGCCGCGTGGGCCGGTCCGGGAAGACGTATTCGACGTTGCGTCCCGTCATCAGTGCGACGACCTCGCGGGTCGGCGTGGACTTCGCGGGCAGTCCGACCGCCACCGCCCGGCCGTCCTTGAGCACGGTCACGCGGTCGCCGATGCGGCGGATCTCCTCCAGCCGGTGCGAGATGTAGACGACGGCGACGCCGTCCGCGGTGAGGCCGGCGACGATACGGAAGAGGTTGTCGACCTCGTCGGGGTCCAGCGCCGCGGACGGCTCGTCCATGACGATGAGGCGTACCTCGTGGGAGAGCGCCCGTGCCATGGAGACGATCTGCCGCTGCGCGGCGGAGAGTTCGCCGACGAGCCGGGCCGGATCGATCTCGGGGTGTCCGAGCCGTTCGAGGAGAGCGGCCGTGGACGCGCGCGCCGCCTTTCCCCGGACGACGAATCCGGCCGAGGTGGGTTCGTGTCCGAGGTGGACGTTCTCGGCCACCGACAGGCCCTCCACCAGGTCGAGTTCCTGGTAGATGGTGGCGATGCCGAGGCGCATGGCCGCGATCGGGGAGCGGAGCGCCACGGGCTCGCCGCGCCAGCCGATCGTGCCGTCGTCGGGCTGGTGCGCGCCGGACAGCACCTTGATGAGGGTGGACTTCCCGGCCCCGTTCTGGCCGAGCAGACAGTGGACCTCGCCGACCTGTACGTCCAGGTCGACGCCGTCGAGGGCGCGGACGCCGGGGAAGGACTTGGTGATGCCGGACATGGTGAGCAGCGGTGGTTCTGGTGCCATGGCGGTTCCCCTTGGCGGGCGTGCGGGCCGGTTTCAGGGCAGGGCGGAGCAGCGCGGAGAGCGGGGCGGAGTGGAGTGGAGCGGCGACGGCGGAACACGTGGCGCGGGTGCGGATGCGGTCTCGGGTACGGCTGTGGTGCGCTTACGGGTGCGGGTGCGCTTGCGGGTGGTGCGGGTTCACTCAGGTGCGGGTGCGCTTGCGGGTGGTGCGGGTGCGCTCAAGTACGGCTGCGGGTGCGGCTACGCGGGCGAGAAGAGGTGATCGCTGATGAGGCGGGCCGCGCCGATGACTCCGGCGGTGGGGCCCAACTCCCCCAGGACGATGGGCAGATTGCCCGTGGCGAGTGGCAGCGACTGGCGGTAGACCTGGGTTCGGATCGCGGCGAGCAGGGTGTGGCCGAGGCCTGTCACCCCACCGCCGATCACCACCAGGCCCGGATTGAAGAAGCTGACGAGAGCGGCGATGACCTGGCCGGTGCGGTTGCCGCCCTCACGGATCAGGTCGAGGGCGGTGGCGTCGCCGGCCGCGGCCGCCGCGGCGACATCGACGGCGGTGAGCGTGCCGGCCGCCTCCAGCCGGGCGGCGAGTTCCACCGAGAGTCCCTGCTGGGCGGCGTCCGTGGCGTCCCGGGCGAGTGCGGCGCCGCTGAAGTGGGCCTCCAGGCAGCCGCGGTTCCCGCAGGCGCACGGGCGGCCGTCCGGCACCGCCTGGATGTGCCCGATGTCGCCCGCGCTGCCCGTCGTCCCGCGGTAGACCTCTCCGCCGACGACGATGCCGCAGCCGATACCGGTGCCGATCTTGACGCAGAGGAAGTCGCCCACGGAGCGTGCGACGCCCGCGTGCTGCTCCCCCATCGCCATCAGGTTCACGTCGTTGTCGACCATCACGGGGCAGCCGAGATCCTGGCTGAGCGCCTCGCGGACCGGGAACCCGTCCCAGCCCGGCATGATCGGCGGGGCCACCGGGACGCCCTCCGGGAAGCGGACCGGACCCGGGACGCCGATCCCGGCGCCGTCGAATCCCTCCGCGAGTCCGGAGGACCTCAGTTTGGCCGCCATGGCGAGTACCTGCTCGAACACGGCGACCGGGCCCTCACGGACGTCCATGGGCTGGTTGAGGTGCCCGAGCACCTCCAGTTCGGCGTTGGTGACCGCCACGTCGATCGAGGTCGCCCCGATGTCGACGCCGAGGAAGCGCAGCGCCGGGGCGAGCCGGATGTTGTGGGAGCGGCGGCCGCCGCGGGACGCGGCGAGTCCGTCGGCGACGACGAGCCCGGTCTCCAGGAGCCGTTCCACCTCGACGGCCAGCTTCGACCGAGAGAGGTCGACCTGATCACCCAGTTGGGCACGGGAGTTGGGGCCGCCGTCTCGCAACAGGCGCAGCAGTCGCGCCTGGTGCGCGTTCGCGGGTCGAGCCGTCATACGTCTCACGAGCCCCTCCCCGCCTCGATCGGCCTGTGTCCAACGGGATTTGGCCACATCGCCGTGGCTTGCTTTCGAGGGGAACGTAGCAGCGGCTGCCGGGAGTGGGAAGAAGTAGCGCAGAGATTGCCGTCAACTTTCTCCACTGAGAGGACAAAGCACGGGGCGTACGGGACGCACAGGTGTCCCGGGGGGGCGGCGTTCCGGGCCGGTACCGGGGTCCGGGCGGCCGGTGGGCGGGCTCCGGGCCGGTACCGGTGGGCGGGCGGCCGGTGGGCGGGCTCCGGGCCGGTACCGGTGGGCGGGCTACTTCTCGCGCTCGTGGTACGTCTTGCGCGTGTGCTCGGTGTGTTCGCGCATGACCTGGGTGGCGCGGGGTTCGTCGCGGTCGGCGATGGCCGCGATGAGGTCGCGGTGCTCGATCCAGGACTGTCCGCCACGCTGCCGGGCGACCGGCGTGTAGTACCAGCGCACCCGCCGGTCGACCTGGGCGGCCAGTTCCGCGAGGACGGTGTTCCCGGCCAGCTCCATGACCTTCGTGTGGAAACGGGCGTTGATCGCGACCGCGCCGTCCACGTCGTCGGCGGCGACCGCGCGCTCGCCCTCGGCGCACAGCTCCTCCAGGGCGGTGATGCCGGCGGAGCCCGCGTTGGCGGCGGCGAGCCGGGCGGCCTCGGCCTCCAGGAGCGTGCGGACCGTGAGGAGTTGATCGGCCTCCTCCTCCGTCGGCTCGTGCACGAACGCGCCCTGGGCGGGCCGCAGATCGACCCACCCCTCGGTGTTCAGCCGCTGCAGCGCCTCGCGTACGGGCTGCCGGGAGACACCGAGGTGCCCGGCGAGTTCACTCTCGACCAGGTGCTGGCCCGGCTGGAGGGCGCGTGTCGTGATGAGTTCGAGCAGCGCCTCGTAGACACGGTCACGCAGCGGGCCGGGCCGCTCGAGCCTGGGCACCGCCCCCTGCGGCAGTCCTGTCGACAACATCGCGGTCCCCCTCCTGGGCAGCGGTGGACACAGCGGCCGGAACGTCGCCGTCCCACAGACGCCTCCGTCCGGGAAACGTCCTCGTCGCCTGAACGTCCGCGTCACCGGAACGTCTCCGTCGCCGGATGCCGCGGCCACCGGTGAGCCAGATTCTTCGGAAAGCCAGTATCAATTGTCTTTCGTCTACAGTCTACGCCGCGCAAA
Source organism: Streptomyces fagopyri (assembly GCF_009498275.1). Taxonomy (NCBI): domain Bacteria; kingdom Bacillati; phylum Actinomycetota; class Actinomycetes; order Kitasatosporales; family Streptomycetaceae; genus Streptomyces; species Streptomyces fagopyri. Next base: position 2,144,523 of record NZ_CP045643.1, read on the forward strand.
AACCAGGGGGTGAGGTGGTAGCGCGCGTCACATCGGCCCTCCGCCGCAGGTCACGGCGTTCAGGGACAGCGGATGACCTGACCCGCGTAGGACAGGTTGCCGCCGAAGCCGAAGAGCAGTACGGGGTCGCCGGTGCCGAGCTCACCGCGTTCGACGAGCTTCGAGAGGGCGAGCGGGATGCTGGCGGCGGAGGTGTTCCCGGAGTCCACGACGTCGCGCGCGACCACCGCGTTCACGGCGCCGATCTTCTGCGCGAGGGGCTCGATGATGCGCAGGTTCGCCTGGTGCAGGACGACGCCGGCGAGCTCCTCGGGGGTCAGTCCGGCCCGTTCGCAGGCCTGGCGCGCGATCGCCGGGAGCCGGGTGGTCGCCCAGCGGTAGACACTCTGTCCCTCCTGCGCGAACCGCGCCGGGGTGCCCTCGATGCGTACGGCGTTCCCCATCTCGGGCACCGAGCCCCACAGCACCGGGCCGATCCCCGGTTCGTCGCCCGGCGCCGCGGCCTCGACCACGGCGGCCCCCGCGCCGTCCCCGACCAGGACGCAGGTCGTCCGGTCGGTCCAGTCCGCGACGTCCGACATCTTGTCCGCGCCGATGACCAGGGCCCGGGTCGCCGCCCCCGCGCGCACGGCGTGGTCGGCCGTGGCGAGCGCGTGGGTGAAGCCCGCGCAGACCACGTTGACGTCCATCGCCGCGGGAGACGGGATGCCGAGGCGGTGCGCGACCCGGGCGGCCATGTTCGGGGAGCGGTCGACGGCCGTCGAGGTGGCGACCAGCACGAGGTCGATGTCGCCCGGGGTCATCCCGGCGGCCGCGAGCGCCTTGGCGGCGGCGTGCCCGGCCAGCTCGTCGACGGGTTCGTCGGGTCCGGCGATGTGGCGCGTACGGATGCCCACCCGGCTCTTGATCCACTCGTCACTGGTGTCGACCAGGCCCGCCAGGTCCTCGTTGGTGAGGACCTTGGCGGGCTGGTAGTGGCCGACGGCCGCGATGCGTGAGCCGTTCATGGGGGGTCTCCCTCGTTGCCTTGGGTAGCGAGATCCTCCAGTCTGATCAGTGACCCATGGGTACGACGTCAGGTGATGCCACAGGAAAGCGGCGCCAGGCTTGTCGGCTTCTGTCAGACCCTCGGACGCGCGCGCAGGGTCCGCACGGATGCCCGGCCCTCACCCCGTGAACAGCTGTTTGACCTTGAGGACGAGCTCGTACAGGCCGTAGCAGAGGGGTGCCCCCACCCAGAGCCAGGAGAAGGCGATCAGGGGCCGCCGGTCAGGCGGAGCGCTGGGGCTGGACGGAGTCGTCATCGGTGGCCTCCCTCGGTGCGGGGATGTGGTGGCGGACGTGGACCGGGCGGATCAGTTCGTTGGCGACGAAGCCGACGACCAGCAGCCCGATCATGATCAGGAACGACGTGTCGTAGAGCGCGGCGCCGTGCTTGCCCGCGTCCTTCTGCCGGTCCGCGATCCAGTTGACGATCAGTGGTCCGAGAACACCGGCGGTGGACCAGGCGGTGAGCAGCCGACCGTGGATCGCGCCGACCTGGTAGGTGCCGAAGAGATCCTTCAGATAGGCGGGGACGGTCGCGAAGCCACCGCCGTAGAAGGAGAGGATCACCAGCGCGCAGATGATGAACAGGGGCTTGGAGGAGTCCCCGAACTGCGAGATCAGCAGGTACATCACCGCGCCGACGCCGAGGTAGACGCGGTAGATGTTCTTGCGCCCGATCAGGTCGGACGTGGAGGACCAGCCGATGCGGCCCGCCATGTTCGCGGCGGAGAGCAGCGCGACGAAGCCCGCGGCGGCGGAGACCGACACCGGGGTGGAGGTGTCCGCGAAGAAGTCGGTGATCATCGGGGCGGCCTTCTCCAGGATGCCGATGCCCGCGGTCACGTTCATGCACAGCACGAGCCACAGGCACCAGAACTGCGGCGTGCGCACGGCGTTCTTCGCCGAGACCTGCACCCCGTCGAGGGGTCCGGGGCGGGCCTCGACGACGGGCTTCTCGCTGCGCGGCACCCGCACCAGCAGCACGCCGAGCGTCATGAAGACGGCGTACGACAGACCGTGCACCAGGAAGGCGAGGGCGATGCCGGAGGAGTCGGAACCGAAGGACTTCAGCATCTGCGCGGACCACGGCGAGGCGATCAGCGCGCCGCCGCCGAAGCCCATGATCGCGATGCCGGTGGCCATGCCCGGCCGGTCCGGGAACCATTTGATCAGCGTCGAGACGGGCGAGATGTAGCCGATGCCCAGGCCTATGCCGCCGACGAAGCCGTAGCCGAACACGATCAGCCAGTACTGCTCGGTGGCGGCGCCGAGCGAGGCGATCAGGAAGCCGGTGGAGAAGCAGACCAGGGCGACGGTCATCGCCCAGCGCGGCCCGTTGCGCTCCACCAGGGTGCCGCCGAACGCGGCGGACAGCCCGAGCATGACGATGCCGAGCTGGAACGGCAGCGCGCTCTGGGTGCCGCTGAGGCCGAGCGCGGATTCGAGCGGTGGCTTGAAGACGCTCCAGGCATAGGCCTGGCCGATGGAGAGGTGGACCGACAGGGCGGCGGGCGGGACGAGCCAGCGGCTCCAGCCGGGTGGCGCGACAGGGGGACTCATGATCCCGGACGATAGGAAGCGGTTGTCCGGTTGGGAAGCCGTACGGCGTCAACTCGTCGACCGTATGCGGTGAACGGTATCCGTGGTGCGACGAACGGTCGGCCGGGAGCCCGCGGCGGCCGGAACCGGACCGTCACAGCGCCCCGCCCGTCCCGGGGTGGGAAGCGGACCTTCACAGCGCCCTGGCCCGGCGCCCTTCGCTGCCCGCGCCGCGCAGCGCCCCGCCCCCGGCCGGGGCCGGCTCCGCCGTGGCGGGACCTGCCCTCCCGGCGGCCCGTCACCACGCCCGTCACCACATACGTACGATGCACGCCCTGCACGCCCTGCGCGCCCTGCACGCCGTACGCGCCCTGGACGCCGTAGGCACCGTACGCGCCGTACGCGATGTCGAACCGGCCCGCCGGACCCTGTGGGGCCTCGGCGTGTCACCCTCCCAGTGAGCTGAGGCGTGCCGACTCCTCGTCCGAGAGGCGCAACGTGGCCGCCGTCATGTTCTGCGCGAGGTGGTCCGGGTCGCCGGTGCCCGGGATCGCCAGTACGTGCGGTCCCTGCCGCAGGGTCCAGGCCAGCCGGACCCGCGCGACCGGCACGCCGTGCGCGCGGGCGACGGCGCACACCGTCTCGCTGTCACGAGCGGCCGGACCCGCCTCCCGTCCGGAACCGGCGATCGCGAAGAACGGGACGAAGGCGAGGCCGAGTTCACCGCACAGCCGCAGGAGGGCCCTGTCCTCCCCCGGTGAACCGATCCCGAAAGGGTTCTGCACGCACACGACAGGGGCGATGGCCCGGGCCTCGGCCAGTTGCCCGGACGTGACGTGGGAGACACCGAGGTGGCGGACGAGCCCTGCGTCGCGCAGTTCGGCCAGCGCGCCGAAGTGCTCGGCGATCGAGCCGGTTCGCCGGCTCGGCGGTATCCGCAGGTTCACCACGTCCAGGTGATCGCGGCCGAGCTGGCGCAGGTTCTCCTCGACCTGGCCGCGCAGCTGCGCCGGCGTGGCCCACCACCAGGCGCCCGAGGAGTCGCGGCCCGGCCAGACCTTGGTGGCGATGACCAGGTCCTCCGGGTAGGGCGCCAACGCCCGGTTGATCAGCTCGTTGGCGGAGCGCGTCGCCGAGAAGTAGAACGCGGCGGTGTCGATGTGGTTCACGCCGAGCTCGACCGCCCGGCGGAGCAGGCCGATCGACCGCTCCCGGTCACGCGGCACGCCACGGTCGAAGGGCGCGGTACCGGTCAGTCGCATCGCGCCGAGTCCGACACGGTTGACGGTCAGGTCGCCGAGCCGCCAAGTACCCTCGGCCGCCGCTGGGTTCGTTCGTGCGCTCATGACGTGGAACTCCTCTTTCGGGGGTGGGGAAACCGCAACCGGCGGACGGTGTACGGGCGTTCAGGCCGCTCGGCGGGTGACCGCCTTCGGGGCGGGCCCTCTGTGCCACGGCGGGCCGGACGGCCGGGACGGGCCGGATCCGGGCATGAAAAAAGCCTTCCGGCGGTGCGGTCCGCACCGGGAAGGCTTATGTATCGGTCCCCATTCTAGTGTCCTGAGTCCTTGATCCGTCGTTGATCAATGCATGGGACGTCCTGGGCCGAAGCCGGCCGAGCTGGTGCTGTCGGATCAAGGACTCAGGACACTGGGGGCGTGACTTAATCGGGTGCGTGAGCATCCGGCCGGGTGATACAAGATCCCGCGTGACTGAGAATCTCGATTTCCCCACCCTGCTGCAGATGATCGACGAGCGGTCCGCCGCGTTCCGCGCCGCGATCACCGCCGCCCCGAGCCTCGACGCCGACGTCCCGTCCTGCCCGGGATGGAAGCTGTACGACCTGGCGAACCACCTCAGCGAGGGGGACCGCTTCTGGGCCCACATCGTGCTGAACACCGCGCCGGGCGACGAGCGGCCGAGCAAGGACGGGCTGGCGGCGCCCGGGGAGCGCGAGGCTCTGGTGGCCTGGCTGGCCGACTCGACGGAGCAGCTGCTGGCCGCCCTGCGCGAGGCCGGCCCGGACCGGGCCTGCTGGGCCTGGTGGGAGCCGCTGGCCTCGCCGCACACGGTGGCCGCCGTGGCCCGCCGCCGTGTCCCGGAGTCGATGATTCACACCTACGACGCCCAGCTGGCCTCCGGCGCCCCGCAGGAGTTGCCGACGACCGAGGCGCTCGACGCTGCCGAGGAGTTCCTCGCCACCGTCTGCACCGTCACGACTCCGTGGCCGGGGGAGCCCGCCACCATGGACTACCACACGGTCGAGGGCCGCTCCTGGCGCCAGACGCTGGACGCCGTCGGCTCCCGCTTCACCCGCCTCACCCCGGCGGAGGCCGCCGACAGCAAGCCCACCGCCGCCCTCCACGGCACGGCGAGCGAGCTGGCCCTGCTGATGTACATGCGCGTCCCGGCGGACGCGGTGCGGCTGGAGGGCGACGCCAGGCTGCTCCAGCAGCTGCAGGACTGGGACTGATGTCCTGAGTCCTTGATCCGTCGACAGTACGCACCGCAGGAGGCAGGGGCCGACAGTTCTACTCCAAGGCAGCTGCGGCCAGTTGTCACACGGGTCAGGCTCAGGCCCCCTGCGGCACAGCTTGATCCTCACAGTTGTCACAGATCGGGTGCACGTCCAGGCAGGCCGGGACTTCGCGGTCCAGCTCGGCGGGGAACTTCTTGAACTCTGCCGCGCGGTGGCGCCGGTGGAGCGACCCGATGACCTTGCCGGTGGCCGCGTCCAGGGCGGCGAACAGGGTGGTGGTGCCCGCACGCACGTAGTCGTGGCTCGTCCGTTCCGGGACGCCCGGCATCATCGGCAGCACCGGCTGGGACCGGTCCAGCCGGCAGGGTACGTCCGGCGGCTCCGGCAATCAGACCGTCGACTGCGAGAGGCCCACCCGCGGGCCATCGAGCGAGTCGACCAGTGCGTGGCATTCCTCGGCTTCGCCTCCAGCGTCATCCGGACCGACTCGGCGACCCGCTCATCGGTGACCGTCCGCTCCCGGCCCGGACGGGGTGCGTCGCCCAGGCCATCCAACCGGCCCTTCAGGAACCGGCCCCGCCACTGGGAGACCGTCTCCGTGGTCACCCCGGTGGCAACGGCTACCGAACGGCCGACCGGGGCAGCCCGTCAGGCTCGACCCCGGCGCAGGTCAACACGATCCGTGCTCTCAACACGAGGGCCTGCGGCGTCGATTGGCCTCGCACCCACGCACCGAGCACCTGCCGCTCGTGATCCGACAGCACCAGCTCGGCCGGCTTCGGCCCAGGACGTCCCATGCGTTGATCAACGACGGATCAAGGACTCAGGACACCGGCGGGGCGTCCGAGGCGTCCACCAGCAGGTCGCCGGACCGGGGACCCTCGTCCACGAGGTCGGGGCCGCCCCGGGTCCTGCGCGAAGCCTTGCCGCCTCAACCTCCATACTGTAGACAATATTTCGTCGACAGAGTTCGGCAGTTCCTCGGTACCCTCGACCGAACGGAGCGAGCCACAGTGAAAGTCGCCGTTCTCGGCGCCGGTGCGATCGGCGCCTATGTCGGGGCCGCGCTGCACCGCGCAGGCGCCGATGTACACCTCATCGCCCGTGGACCGCATCTGGCGGCCATGAGGCGGCACGGAGTCCAGGTACACAGTCCGCGCGGCGACTTCACCGCGCGCGCCCACGCCACCGACGACCCGGCCGAGGTCGGGCCGGCGGACTACGTCTTCCTCGGCCTGAAGGCCAACTCGTACGCGGCGTGCGGGCCGCTGATCGAGCCCCTGCTGCACCGGAACACGGTGGTGATCGCCGCCCAGAACGGCATCCCCTGGTGGTACTTCCACCGGCACGGCGGCCCGCACGACGGCCACCGTCTGGAGAGCGTGGACCCCGACGGCACCGTCAGCGCGGTGCTCGCGCCCGAACGGGCCGTCGGATGCGTGGTGTACGCGGCGACGGAACTGGAAGGACCGGGCATCGTCCGCCACCTGGAAGGCACCCGGTTCTCCATCGGCGAGCCCGACCGCTCGCTCTCCACTCGCTGCCGGACGTTCAGCGAGGCGATGCGGGCGGGCGGGCTCAAGTGCCCCGTCGAACGGGACCTGCGCAACGACATCTGGCTGAAGCTGCTGGGCAACATCTCCTTCAACCCCATCAGCGCGCTGTCCCGCGCGACCATGCGGCAGATGTGCCTGCACGGCGGCACCCGCAAGGTCATCGAGATCATGATGGCCGAGACGCTCGCCGTCGCCGAGACCCTCGGCTGCGAGGTCGGCGTCTCCATCGAACGCCGGCTGGCCGGCGCCGAACGCGTCGGCGACCACCGCACCTCCACCCTTCAGGACCTGGAACGCGGCAAGCCGCTCGAACTCGACGTCCTGCTCGCGGCCGTCGTCGAGCTGGCGGAGATCACCGGTGTCCCGGTCCCCACCCTCCGTACCGTGCACGCCCTTTCGGATCTGCTCGCAGCGAGGACCGCCGCATGAGGAAACGCGACCCGAAGATCTACCGACGGCTCACGCGTCCGCTGGTGCGGGACAGCCGTGACGAGCCCTTCCGGCCGGCCACCTGGGACGAGGCCCTGAGCCGCACGGCGGCCGGGCTGCGCGCGGCCCGCGGGGCGTTCGGCCTGTTCTCCTGCGCCCGCGCGACCAACGAGATGAACTACGTGGCCCAGAAGTTCGCGCGGGTCGTCATGGGCACCAACAACGTCGACTCCTGCAACCGCACGTGTCACGCCCCGAGCGTCGCCGGTCTCTCGGCGGCCTTCGGCTCGGGCGGCGGGACCTCCTCGTACGCGGAGGTCGAGGAGACCGACCTCGTGGTGATGTGGGGCTCCAACGCCCGCTTCGCGCACCCCATCTTCTTCCAGCACGTGCTGAGGGGGATCAGGAACGGCGCCCGGATGTACGCGGTCGACCCGCGCCGCACCTCGACGGCCGAGTGGGCGGAGGGCTGGCTCGGGCTGAACGTCGGCACCGACATCCCGATGGCACACGCGATCGGCCGCGAGATCATCCGCGCGGGCCTCGCCAACCACGCCTTCATCCGGCGGGCGACCACCGGGTTCGAGGAGTACCGACGGCTCGTCGAACCCTGGACGCTCTCCCTCGCGGAGAAGGTGACCGGCGTACCGGCCTCCGCCATAAGGGAGTTGGCCCACGCGTACGCCCGCGCCGAACGCGCCCAGCTGTGCTGGACGCTCGGCATCACCGAACACCACAACGGCACCGACAACGTGCGCGCGCTGATCAATCTGTCCCTGCTGACCGGCCACGTGGGCCGCCACGGCTCCGGGCTGCAGCCGCTGCGCGGCCAGAACAACGTGCAGGGCGGTGGCGACATGGGCGCCATCCCCAACCGGCTCCCCGGCTTCCAGGACATCCTCGACCCGGACGCGCGGACGAAGTTCGAGTCCGCCTGGGACACCGTCATCGAGCCGCACTACGGACTGAACCTGACGGAGATGTTCGAGGCGATGGAGGAGGGCACGCTCAAGGCGGTGTACTGCATCGGGGAGAACCCGGCGCAGTCGGAGGCCGACAGCGAGCAGGCGGTCCGGCGGCTCGGCGCCCTCGACTTCCTCGTCGTCCAGGACATCTTCCTCACCAGGACGGCCGAACTCGCCGACGTGGTGCTGCCCGCGACCGCCGGATGGGCGGAGACCGAGGGCACCACCACCAACAGCGAGCGGCGTGTCCAGCGGGTGCGCGCGGCGGTGACCCCGCCCGGCGAGGCCCGCGAGGACATCGACATCCTCCGGGACCTCGCCGCGCGCCTCGGGCACGAGTGGAAGTACACCGGTTCCGAGGCCGTCTGGGACGAACTGCGCTCGCTCTCCCCGGACCACTACGGAATGACGTACGCGCGTCTGGAGGAGGAGCAGGGCATCCAGTGGCCCTGCCCGGACCCTCATCGACTCGAACCGACCTATCTGCACGGCCGGTTGTGGGCCGACGACCCCGCCGAACGCGGCCGGCGCGCACCCTTCGGGCTCGTCCGGCACGACCCGCCGGTGGACCTCACGGACGAGACGTACCCGATCCGTCTCACCACCGGGCGGCGCCTCGACTCCTACAACACCGGTGTGCAGAGCGGCGGTTTCGCCTCCCCGCTGCGGCGCGGCGAGTACGTCGAGCTGTGCCCGGAGGACGCGGAGCGCTACGGCGTCGTGGTGGGCGAGGAGGTCCAGGTCTCCTCGCGCCGCGGCTCCGTACGGGCGCCCGTGTGGATCGACACCGCGCTGCGCCCCGGACTCGCGTTCATGACGATGCACTTCCCGGACGACGTGGACACCAACCGGCTGACGATCGAGGCGAACTGTCCGATCGCGGGGACCGCCGAGTTCAAGGCGTCGGCGATCCGGATCGACAGACTGCCGGTCGCGACCGTGGGGAGCTGAGGCGGGACATGGATCTGCACTTCGGTGACAGCAAGCCGTCGGACGAGGAGCGGGCGGCCGTCGACGCGCTGCTCGGCCCTCCGGAGTCATCGTGGGAGGGCGCCGACCGGTCCGACGCAGACCTCAGGTGGGCCCGCGGTGGCCGCGAGGCCCGCGCGCGCCGGGACCTGCTGCTGCCGGGGCTGCACGCCGTCAACGACCGGATCGGCTGGATCAGCGAGGGTGCGCTCACCTATCTGTGCCGGCGGCTGACCGTACCGCCGGCGGAGGCGTACGGCGTCGCGACCTTCTACGCGATGTTCTCGGTGAAGCCTCGCCCGGCGACCGTGCTCCACGTCTGCACGGACCTCGCGTGCATGGTGGCCGGGGCCCCGGAGCTGTGCGAGGGGGTCGAGTCCCGGCTCGGCCCCGGCAGCGGGGTGAGCGTGGAGCGCGGCCCCTGCCTCGGTCTGTGCGAGCGGGCCCCGGCCGCGCTCGCGGTCAGGGCGGGCGATCCGGTGCGGACGGCCGTGGCGGCGCCCGCCACCGTCGAGCGGGCCGTGCTGGCGGCCGGCGCGCCCGGTTCGGCGGCCGGGGAGCCGCCCGCGGCGCGGGCCCTCCCGCAGGCCGGCGACCCCTCCCTCGTACTGCTGGGCCGCGTCGGCGTGGTCGATCCCGCCGACCTGGATGACTACCGGGCGCACGGCGGGTACACCGCGCTGCGGCGGGCCTTCGCGCTCGGGCCGGCCGGAGTCGTCCGCGAGGTGACCGACTCGGGTCTGGTCGGGCGGGGCGGCGCCGCGTTCCCCACCGGCCGCAAGTGGCAGGCCACGGCGTCCCGGCCCGAGACCCCCCACTACCTGGTGTGCAACGCCGACGAGTCCGAGCCGGGCACCTTCAAGGACCGGGTGGTCATGGAGGGCGACCCGTACGCGCTCGTCGAGGCGATGACGGTCGCCGGATACGCGATCGGCGCGCACCGGGGCTATCTGTACCTGCGGGGCGAGTACCCGCGCGCCCTGCGCCGCATGGAGCACGCCATCGGCCAGGCGCGTGCGCGGGGGCTGCTCGGCGACGACGTCCTCGGGCAGGGGTACGCCTTCGACATCGAGATCCGGCGCGGCGCCGGCGCCTACATCTGCGGTGAGGAGACCGCCCTGTTCAACTCGATCGAGGGGTACCGGGGGGAGCCGCGTTCCAAGCCGCCCTTCCCGGTGGAGAGGGGCCTGTTCGGCGGACCCACCGCCGAGAACAACGTCGAGACGCTGGTGAACGTCCTGCCGGTCCTGACCATGGGGGCTCAGGCGTACGCGGCGATCGGCACCCCGGGCTCCACCGGCCCGAAGCTGTACTGCGTGTCGGGGAGCGTGGCACGACCCGGCGTCTACGAGCTGCCCTTCGGCGCGGCGCTGGGCGAGCTGCTGGAGCTGGCGGGCGTGCGGGAGGGACTGCGGGCGGTGCTGCTCGGCGGCGCTGCGGGCGGCTTCGTACGGCCCGACGAACTGGACGTCCCGCTCACCTTCGAGGGCACCCGGGAGGCGGGCACGACCCTCGGCTCGGGCGTGGTCATGGCCTTCGACGGCACCGTCCCCCTCCCCCGCCTGCTGCTGCGGATCGCCGCGTTCTTCCGCGACGAGTCGTGCGGGCAGTGTGTGCCCTGCCGGGTCGGGACGGTGCGCCAGGAGGAGGCGCTGCACCGGATCGCCGAGCGCACCGGCGCCGCAGCGGCGGACGACGTCGCCCTGCTCAGGGGGGTCGGCCGCGCGATGCGGGACGCCTCGATCTGCGGTCTGGGGCAGACCGCGTGGAACGCCGTGGAATCCGCGATCGATCGTCTGGGGGCCTACGAATGACCGCGATACCGCTCGGGACTCCCCGCCGGCTGCTCGAATTCACCCTTGACGGTGAACCGGTGCGCGCGCCGGAGGGGTCGACCGTGCTCGACGCCTGCCGTTCCGCGGGCAAGGACGTCCCCACCCTGTGCCAGGGCGACACGCTCACCCCGAAGAACGCCTGCCGGGTCTGTGTCGTCGAGGTCGAGGGCGCCCGCACCCTCGTTGCGGCCTGCTCGCGCGAGGCGGAGGAGGGGATGCGGGTGCGGACGGACACGGAGCGCGCCCGCCACAGCCGCCGGATCGTCCTCGAACTGCTCGCCTCCTCGGTGGATCTCTCGACCACTCCGCGGGTGGCGGAGTGGATCGAGGAGTACGGGGCCGAGCCGGACCGGTTCGGCCCCGATGCCGCCCGCGTCGACGAGGAACCCCGGATCGACAACACCCTGTACGTGCGCGACTACGGTAAGTGCATCCTCTGCTACAAGTGCGTGGACGCCTGTGGCGGCCAGTGGCAGAACTCCTTCGCGATCTCGGTCTCCGGACGCGGTTTCGACGCCCGGATCGCCGTGGAGCACGATGCCCCGCTGACCGACTCGGCCTGCGTGTACTGCGGGAACTGCATCGAGGTGTGCCCGACGGGCGCGCTCTCCTTCAGGTCCGAGTTCGACATGCGGGAGGCGGGTACGTGGGACGAGTCGGCGCAGACGGCGACGACCACGGTGTGCGCCTACTGCGGTGTGGGCTGCAACCTCACGCTGCACGTGCAGGACAATGAGATCGTCAAGGTCACCTCTCCGCACGACAACCCGGTGACCCACGGCAATCTCTGCATCAAGGGCCGTTTCGGCTACCAGCACGTACAGAACCGGGACTGATCAGGACATGGGACGAGTCACGGAACGACGCAAGGTGATCCGCATCCGGGACGGGGCCGAGAGCACCCGCCCCGACACGCTGGTCGCCGAGGAACCCCTGGAGATCCGCCTCAACGGCAAGGCACTCGCCATCACCATGCGCACCCCGGGCGACGACTTCGCGCTCGCGGCGGGCTTCCTGGTCAGCGAGGGGGTCCTCGGCAGGGCGGACGAACTGCAGAGCATCGTCTACTGCGCGGGAGCGACGGTGGACGGCTCGAACACGTACAACGTCGTGGACGTACGGACGGCGCCCGGCGTCGTCATGCCCGACATCACCCTCGAACGCAACGTCTACACGACGTCGTCCTGCGGTCTGTGCGGCAAGGCGAGCCTGGACGCGGTCCGTACGACGGCGCGCTGGACCATCGACGACGGTGACGACGCTCCCCCGGTCCGGCTGGAGCCCGCACTCCTCGCCGTCCTCCCCGACCGGCTGCGTGCGGCGCAGCGGGTCTTCGACCGGACCGGGGGTCTGCACGCCGCTGCGCTGTTCACCGAGGACGGCGAGCTCCTCGACGTACGCGAGGACGTGGGCCGGCACAACGCGGTCGACAAGCTGGTCGGGCGTGCTCTGCAGGACGGCGGGCTGCCGCTCTCCCGGACCGTCCTGCTGGTGTCGGGGCGGGCCTCGTTCGAGCTGGCGCAGAAGGCCGTCATGGCGGGCATCCCGGTGCTGGCGGCGGTCTCGGCCCCGTCGTCCCTGGCCGTGGACCTCGCCGCCGAGTCGGGCCTGACGCTGGTCGGCTTCCTGCGCGGCGCCTCCATGAACGTGTACGCGGGCGAGCACCGCATCGCCCTGCGGGCCGCGGCCGCCCAGGGCTGACCGGCTCCCCGCGACACGGCGGCGGGGCCCCGACCGGCGGGGAGCGCCCCCTGCGCCGAAGGGGTCCCGCTGTGTCCTGTCCGGGCCCGGTCCGCCACGGCGGGGCCCGGCCGGTACGCGTGGTGCCGGGGTCCGCGCCCCTCACTCACCCGGCGCCGAAGCCCACCTGCCCGACGGTGACGACGGTGCCCAGCCGGGGGAAGTCGAGGCGGACGGAGGCCTCGTGCTCGGCGGCGGTGAGGGCGGCCATCGCGTCCTCGGCGAAGACCAGGTCGTAGCCGAGGTCTCCGGCGGCGCGGGCGGTGGACTCGACCCCCAGATTGGTGGCGATCCCGCCGAACACCAGCGTGGAGACGCCGTGTTCCCGCAGCCGCGCGTCGAGGCCGGTGCCCTGGAATCCGCCGATCGACCGCTTGACGATCTCCAGGTCGCCCCGCGCGGCGAGTCCGGCGACCAGGCCGCTGCCGGGCGGCTGTTCGGCCACCCCCGGCCGTTCGACCCGGACCAGGACGACGAGCGCGCCCGCCTTGCGGAAGACGGTCGCCAGCTCCTCGGCGGCCGAGAGGACTGCGGTGCCGTCGCGGGGTTCCACGGGCAGCCCGACGATACGGTCCATCAGATCCACGAGCACCAGGGCGGTGCGCGCGGGATCGAGGGCGAGACGGGGTGCGGTTTCGGGTGCGGTCATGACGGAACGTTAGCCGTCCCTGGCCGTCCGTACCGGAAATCCGGATCAACGAACCCGTGAACTGATCCCGTTCGGCCCACGTCGCGGGGGTCCGCGGTGCGGCCCGCCTCGCACGCCCGCACGCCCGGACCGTACGGCGGGCAGCCGGCGGACCGTACGGGACGAGCCCCATAAATCTGGCGTGAACACGACCGGTACATGGTCCTTGTGGGGTGCCTGAGGGCCCAAGTAGCGTCTGTGGCCCCCACATCGGACGTCGGATGTCGGATGTCCGATCTCCGGAATCATCCGGGTCGCCCAGACGCATGAAGGGCAGGTCGCACCATGCCGTCAAGCCTCCGCGCACGTCTGAGATCCACCGCGGCGGCCGTTCTCACGGCCGCCCTCACCGCGGCCGCGCTGATCGCGCTGCCCGGCCCGGCCGGAGCCCAACCGGGTTCCGCGCCGCCCGAGTTCGAACAACAGGTCCTCTTCAGGGCTTCCCAGGATCCCGGCTACGCGTGCTTCCGCATCCCGGCCGTCGTACGGACCCCGAGGGGCACGCTGCTGGCGTTCGCCGAGGGACGGGTCCACGACTGCGGCGACGCGGGCGACGTGGACATCGTCGTCAAACGGTCGGCGGACGGCGGCCGCAGTTGGGGCCCGCTCCAGGTCGTGAACGAGGGCGCGGGCGACACGCACGGCAATCCGGCACCCGTCGTGGACCGCGAGACCGGCCGCGTGGTGCTGGCGGAGACGTACAACACGGGCCGTACGGACGGCCGCGGTTGCGACGTCCCCTGCGATCGCACCCCACATCTGCAGTACAGCGACGACGACGGTCTCACCTGGTCCGCGCCACGGGACCTGAGCGACGAGATCCTCCCGCCGGACTGGAACTCCTGGTACGCCACCGGGCCCGTGCACGGCATCCAGCTGACCCGCGGCCGGCACACCGGACGCCTCGTCTTCGGCGTCAACACCGAGACCTGGGACGGCAGTCGGGTCACCGCCAACAACGCCGCGCTCATCACCAGCGACGACGGCGGCGACCACTGGAGGATCGGCGCGACCGACTCCTGGCCGGTCGCCGCCGACGGCACCTTCCGGCAGAAGCCGTCCGAGCTGACGCTCACCCAGCGCGCCGACGGCGCCGTCCTGGTCAGCGGGCGCGAGCAGGACGGCACCGATCTCGGCCATCGGACCCAGACCGTCAGCCGTGACGGCGGCGACACCTTCACCGCCCCCTTCCGCGACCTCCCGGACCTGTACGCACCCCAGGTCCAGGGCTCCGTCCTGCGCCTGGACGACCGGATCCTGCTGGCCTGTCCCGGCGATCCCGACCGGCGCAGGACCATGATGATCCGCTCCTCCTACGACGGCGGCCGCACCTGGGACAGCATGGACCGCGGCACCGTCGTCACCACGGACTGGTCCGGCTACTCGGACCTGGCCCGGATCGACGGCGGCACCGTGGGCCTGCTGTACGAGGGCGGCGCCGTCGACGCGCGCGACGAGATCCGCTTCGCCCGATTCACCGAGAGCCGGCTCACGCCGCGCCGCGGACCGGACCCGACGACGGCCGACCTCGCCCCGCACACCGCACGGGCCGCGGTGCTCGGCGGCGCCCACGGGACGGAGGGCGTCCTGGGCGGCGCCCTGGAGTTCGACGGCGCCGACGACGCCGTACGCCTGCCGTACCAGGACCGCCTGCCGCTCGGCAGCAAGGACTTCACGGCGTCCCTGTGGTTCCGCTACACGGCCACGACCGGGGAGCAGCCGCTGCTGTGGATGGGCGGGATCGGCACGACGCAGCCGCAGGTGTGGATGCGCGCCGAGCCCGCGTCCGACCGGATCACCGCGCTGATCACCACCCGCGACGGCGCGACGGCCCCGGCCACCGCGTCGGTACGCGTGCCGGGCGCCCGCAACGACGGCCGGTGGCACCATCTCGTGCTGCGCCGCGACCGGGGCGCCGGGCTGCTCACGGTCTTCGTGGACGGTACGTCGGTGAGCACCGCGGACGTGCCCGGATCGGTCAGCCTCAACTCGCCGTTCGGAGTGCATGTGGGGCAACGAATGGACAGCCGGGCCTACTTCACCGGCGCGATCGACGAGGTCCGGGTATACGACCGGGCGTTGAGCGACGCGGAACTGTCCGTCGCGCCGAGCCGGAAGGTGACCCGGGACACCGTTCTGTATCTGCCCATGGACGATGTGCGGGGCGGCCGCTGACGCCCCGCCCGCACCACGACGACGACGGGGCCCAGGTCCGTACACGGCGTCCCGCTCGCCGCCCTCCCCCGCACGACGGGGAGGCCGGCGGCGCGTGCACGGCCGTACATACCGGTCCCGGCGGATACGGCCGGGTGCAGCCGGGTGCAGCCGGGTGCAGCCGGGTGCAGCCGGGTCCGGCACCCGCGGCCGGGCACGACGGGACACGGCCGGGCCCGGATCGCACGGATGGCGCTCAGTCGGAACGTCGCGCCGTACCGACCGCGGTTCGCGGGCCGGCGCCCGGGGTCCGATCCGTGGCGGGCCGTCCCGCCGGGGCGTCCCCGGCGTCCCCGGCTGCCTCGATCGCCTCGGGATCGCGGGCACGGCGTTTGGCGATCACCGCGCACACCATCAGCTGCATCTGGTGGAAGAGCATCAGCGGCAGCACGGCGAGCGAGGCGTGCGCGCCGAACAGCACGCTGGCCATCGGGAGCCCGGAGGCGAGGGACTTCTTCGACCCGGCGAACTGGATCGCGATCCGGTCGCCCCGGCCGAACCCCAGCGCCTTCCCGCCGTACCAGGTCAGCGCCAGCATCACCGCGAGCAGCAGGGCCTCGACGAGCAGCAGCCCGGCCAGCCGGACCACGCTGACCTGGTGCCAGATGCCCTGCACCATGCCCTCGCTGAACGCGGTGTAGACGACCAGCAGGATCGAGCCGCGGTCGACGTACCCGAGGACCTTCTTGTGCCGTGTGATGAATCCGCCGATCCAGCGCCGCAGCAGTTGTCCGGCGAGGAACGGCACCAGCAGTTGCAGCACGATCTTGACCAGTGAGTCCGCGGAGAACCCACCGCCGCTGCTGCCTAGCAGCACCGCCGCGAGCAGCGGAGTGACGACGATGCCCGCGAGGGAGGAGAACGATCCGGCGCAGATCGCGGCGGGCACGTTGCCGCGGGCGATGGAGGTGAAGGCGATCGACGACTGGATCGTCGAGGGGACGAGCGTCAGGAAGAGCAGGCCGGTGTAGAGGTCGTGCGTCAGGAACACCGGTTCGAGTCCGCGGGCGGCGAGGCCGAGCAGCGGGAAGACGACGAAGGTGCAGGCCAGCACCGTGACGTGGAGCCGCCAGTGCCTGAGCCCGTCCAGTGCCTCCCGGGTGGAGAGCCGGGCGCCGTACAGGAAGAAGAGGAAGGCGATCGCCGCCGTCGACGCGCCCGAGGCGACATCGGCGCCCACGTCCCGTGCCGGGAGGAGAGCCGCGAGGCCCACCGTCCCGAGCAGCAGCAGGATGTAGGGGTCGATCGGCATCCAACTCGGCCACTGCAGGCGTTTCACGGTGCTCCACTGCTCGCTTGTCGTAGATCGTCCGCCGAGGCGGGTCGTGCCCTCTCCATCGTCCTCCCCGTCTCCGTGATCGGGAATCCGTCATACGGCTCTGACTGACATCATGATCCGCGATAGCCTGAAGGCATGTACGACCCGTCCCAGCTGCGTACCTTCCTCGCGGTGGCCCAAACCCTGAGCTTCACCCAGGCCGCCAGGCGGCTGGGGCTGCGCCAGTCGACGGTCAGCCAGCACGTGCGCCGGCTGGAGGACGCCGCCGGACGGCAGCTGTTCTCGCGTGACACGCACTCCGTGGAGCTCACCGTGGACGGCGAGGCGATGCTGGGCTTCGCGCGCCGCATCCTGGAGGTGCACGAACAGGCGACCGCGTTCTTCACGGGCAACCGGCTGCGCGGCCGCCTCCGCTTCGGCGCCTCGGAGGACTTCGTGCTGACCCGGCTGCCGGAGATCCTGGAGGGTTTCCGCTACGACCATCCCGAAGTGGATCTGGAGCTGACGGTCGAGCTGTCGGGCACGCTGCACGAGCAGCTCGCGGCGGGCCGACTCGACCTGGTGCTGGCCAAGCGGCGGCCCGAGGATCCGCGCGGCGAGCTGGTCCGGCACGACCGCCTGGTCTGGATCGGCGCGGAACGCCTGCGCCTGGACCCCGACCGCCCGGTCCCACTGATCGTCTACCCGCCCCCGGGCATCACCCGCGCCCTGGCCCTGGAGGCGCTGGAGCGCCAGGGCCGGTCCTGGCGCATCGCCTGCACCAGCGGCAGCCTGAACGCCCTGGTCGCGGCGGCCCGCGCGGGCCTCGGTGTGATGGCCCACTCCCGGGGGCTCGTACCGCCCGGTCTGGTCCCGGTCCCGGAACGGGCGGGCCTGCCGGAGCTCGGCGAGGTCGACTTCGTCCTGGTGCACGGGAAGCGTCAGGCGTCCGCGCAGGAGGCGGCGGACGCGCTGGCGGCGGCGATCCTGGGCGGTGGTGACCGGCTGCACCGGGGACAGCCGGGGCCCCGGGGCCGCCCGCTGCCGGCACCGGGCTGACTCCACCGTCGTCCCCCGTCATTCGCCGTCATTCGCCCTCACGCCCGCGCATCGGCAGGATGGGGGCCATGAGCGAGATCCACACCCCCCGTCTTCTCCTGCGCCGCTGGCTGGACGACGACCTTGTCCCCCTGTCCGAGATCCACGCCGACCCCGAGGTGATGCGGTGGATCGGCGACGGCACGACCCGCTCCCTGGAGGAGACCGCCGAGGACATCGAGGCGTGGGAGGAGGAGTGGGACGAGGAGGGCTTCGGGATCTTCGCCGTCGAACTCCTGGGCTCCGGGGAGCTGGCCGGAGCGGTCGGTCTGTACCTGGCCGACACCCCGCCCGGGATCGCGGGCGAGGTGGCGATCGGCTGGCGGCTCGGGCGGGCGTTCTGGGGGCAGGGGTACGCGTCGGAGGCGGCCCACGGTGCGCTGGAGTTCGCCCTGCAGGACCGGGGGCTCGACCGGGTCGTCGCCGTGTGCCGGACCGGGGACACCGCCTCCACGAACGTACTGGGCAAGCTCGACATGCGGCCCGAGGGCACCGCGCAGGACCCTGCCCACGGGTACGACCTGCGGATCTTCGGGATCGACCTGACGGAGTTCCAGGGGTAGGCACCCTCGGGGATGCCCGCTCGGCGTCGCCGGCATTCCGCACGGTGCCGGGGTCTCCGTCGCCGGACACGCGGTCGCACGACGCGGTGCGCGAGTCGGGCGAATCCGGCACCCGGCGCACTGTCGCCGGGCACTGTCGGGTCGTACAGATTCCGTGGAGATTACGGGATCGAAACCTACGGAGCCGTAAGGGATTCTGTCCGTCCCTTCCCCATGTGCGGGCATTTCCGTGACTGACCTGTGCGGACGCCGCGTGCGCCCCGCTCCGGCGCCCCTCCCGTCCGGCTTTCCGGTGGGGTAGCTTTCACGGCGCTGTGCGGAGCGCCACTAGGAGCGGGATTGCGCGAGTTCACCAACTCTCCGTTGGCGTCGGCGCCGCCGGTGGGCGGCCTGGCCGACGTCGTGTTCGACCATGCCCGGGAGGATCCGCTGCACATCGCGCTCGGCCGCAAGGACGAGCAGGGACAGTGGCGCGACGTGACGTCGGCCGAGTTCCGTGACGAGGTCCTCGCCCTGGCCAAGGGGCTGCTCGCCCACGGCATCCGGTTCGGCGACCGGATCGCGATCATGTGCCCCACGCGCTACGAGTGGACACTCTTCGACTTCGCGTTGTGGACGATCGGCGCGCATGTGGTGCCCATCTACCCGACCTCCTCCGCCGAGCAGGTCTTCTGGATGCTGCACGACGCCCAGGTGTCGGCGGTGATGGTGGAGCACGAGGACCACGCGATGACCGTCGCCACCGTCGTGGACCGGCTGCCGCAGCTGCACAAGCTGTGGCAGCTCGACGCCGGCGCCGTGCAGGAGCTCTACGAAGCGGGCGCGCACCTCGACGACGAGGTGGTGCACCGGCACCGGCGCGCGGTCACGCCGGATTCCATCGCGACGATCATCTACACCTCGGGCACCACCGGGCGTCCCAAGGGCTGTGTCATCTCGCACGCCAACTTCATGTTCGAGGCGGACACGGTCATCGAACGCTGGGAGCCGGTCTTCCACTCGCGGCGCGGGGACGAGGCCGCCACCCTGCTGTTCCTGCCGCTCGCGCACGTCTTCGGACGGATGGTGCAGGTCGCGGCGGTCCGCGGGAAGGTCAAGTTCGGTCATCAGCCGCAGCTCAACGCGGCGGCCCTGCTGCCGGACCTGGCCGCGTTCCGGCCGACGTTCTTCCTCGCGGTGCCGTACATCTTCGAGAAGGTCTTCAACGCCGCCCGCCGCAAGGCCGAGAAAGAGGGCAGGTCAGGACCGTTCGAGAAGGCCGTCGAGGTCGCCGTGCGCTACGCGGACGCGGTCGAGGAGAAGGCCTGGGGCATCGGCCCGGGACCCTCGGCGGCCCTGCGGGTGCAGCACCAGTTCTTCGACAAGGTCGTGTACTCCAAGGTGCGGGCCGCGATGGGCGGCCGGGTCAGACACGCGATGTCGGGCGGTTCGGCGATGGACCGGCGGCTCGGGCTGTTCTTCGCGGGCGCGGGTGTCGTCGTGTACGAGGGGTACGGGCTCACCGAGTCCACCGCGGCCGCCACCGCCAACCCGCCCGAGCGCACCCGGTTCGGCACCGTCGGCCAGGCGATCCCCGGCACCACCGTGCACATCGCGGAGGACGGGGAGATCTGGCTCAACGGCGGGAACGTCTTCCAGGGGTACCTCAACGACCCCAAGGCCACCGACGCCACCCTGCACGACGGCTGGCTCGCCACCGGTGACCTGGGCTCCCTCGACGAGGACGGCTACCTCACCATCACCGGGCGCAAGAAGGAGATCCTGGTGACCTCCGGCGGCAAGAGCGTCTCGCCGGGTGTCCTGGAGGAGCGGGTGCGCGATCATCCGCTGGTCGCGCAGTGCATCGTCGTCGGCAACGACCGGCCGTACATCGCGGCGCTCGTCACCCTCGACGCGGAGGCCGTCGAGCACTGGCTCCAGATGCGGGGCAAGCCCCCGCTGTCCACCGGCGACCTGGTCCACGACCCGGACCTGGAGACCGAGGTGCGGCGCGCGGTGGTGGCGGCGAACACCCTCGTCTCGCAGGCCGAGTCGATCCGCACCTTCCGGATACTGGCCCACCAGTTCACCGAGGAACACGGGTTGCTGACGCCTTCGCTGAAGCTGAAGCGGAAGGCGATCGAGAAGGCGTACTCGACGGAGGTCGAGGCGTTGTACCAGGCATAGGGAGACCCGGCCGTCCCGCCCCGCTCCCGACGCGGGCGACCCCCGGTCTCCGACCCGGAGCGGACTGCCGACCCCGACCCCGCCCGTGTCGACGACGGCACCGCCACCTCCACCACTGCCACCGGCTCCGGCTCCGGCTCCGGCTCCGGCTCCGGCTCCGGCTCCGGCTCCGGCGGGCCCATTTCCGGCCATTCTCCCGGCCCCGCCGTCAATCCACCGGGAATCAGCCGGTCAGGAATGCATCGAGGCCGGTGATCGTTGACGATGGGGGTACCCATCACCCGACGACTGAAGGATCGAAAGCTCGTGAGCAAGGTCCCCCCGATCATCCTGAACAACGGTGTCGAGATGCCACAGCTGGGCTTCGGCGTCTGGCAGGTCCCGGACGACGAGGCGGAGCGAGCCGTCGCCACGGCGCTGCGGAACGGATACCGCAGCATCGACACGGCGGCGATCTACGGCAACGAGGAGGGCACCGGCAAGGCGGTCGCCTCCTCCGGCATCGCCCGTGAGGACCTCTTCGTCACCACCAAGCTCTGGAACGGCGACCAGGGGTACGACGCGACGCTCCGCGCGTTCGACGCCTCCCTGGAGAAGCTCGGCCTGGAATACGTGGACCTGTATCTG
Source organism: Streptomyces fagopyri (assembly GCF_009498275.1). Classification (NCBI taxonomy): domain Bacteria; kingdom Bacillati; phylum Actinomycetota; class Actinomycetes; order Kitasatosporales; family Streptomycetaceae; genus Streptomyces; species Streptomyces fagopyri. The sequence continues at coordinate 2,165,696 of NZ_CP045643.1, forward strand.
ATCCACTGGCCGCTGCCGTCCCGGGATCAGTACGTCGACACGTACAAGGCCTTCGAGAAGATCTACGCCGACGGCCGGGCCAAGGCCATCGGCACCTCCAACTTCCTTCCGGAACACCTGGAGAAGCTGATCGAGGCGACGTCCGTCATCCCGGCCGTCAACCAGATCGAGCTGCACCCGCACCTCCAGCAGCGCGCGGCGCGCGAGTTCCACGCGGAGCAGGGCATCGCCACCGAGGCCTGGTCCCCGCTCGGCCAGGGCAAGGGCCTGCTGGAGGTCCCCGCCATCGTGGCCATCGCCCAGAAGCACGGCCGCACCCCGGCGCAGATCGTGCTCCGCTGGCACCTCCAGCTGGGCACCGTCGTCATCCCCAAGTCCGTGACCCCGGCCCGGATCGCGGAGAACATCGACGTGTTCGACTTCTCCCTCGACGCCGAGGACATCGCGGCGATCAGCGCGCTGAACGAGGACCGTCGCCTGGGTCCCGACCCGGCCACCTTCGACGTGGGCTGACCAGCCCCGACCCATCCGCCGGCCCGGACGCGCCCCGCGCGTCCGGGCCGGCGGTTCTCCGACCCCCTGAACCGGCGTCAGCCCCCGGAACGCACCCCGGCCGGATTCCTGGACCGGACCAACCCCGCCGAAGGTCTTGACGGGGTCATGTAAACGGGGCCACCTTGTACGGCAACCCGGTAAGGAAACTTTCCTAACAGAGGGGTCCCCCACACATGCGCTCTCGAACACTGACCCTCGCGGCCGTCGCCGGTGCCGCGCTCCTCGCCACCGCCGCGCTCCCGGCCACCGCCGCGCCGTCCGGTGCCAGAACCCCCGCGTCCGCCCAGGAGGGCTCGGTCAGCGCGGCCTCGCTGCTCGCCAAGGTGACGTCCTGTTCGCAGATATCGAGCGGGAAGTACAAGACGGACGACGAGACCTCGGCCACCGTCCCGGTGTGCGGCAAGAACGGCGCCGTGTTCTGGAAGGCCGACATGGACATCGACTGCGACGGCCAGGTCACCACCCAGTGCAACGGCGACGCCGACCCCTGGTTCCAGGACGACACCGCCTTCCACCAGTCCGACGGCAAGCCGCTGCGGGCCGAGTCGCTGCCGTACGTCGTGGTGCCCAGCACCAGCAGCATCTGGAAGTACACCAGTTACGGGATCAAGGGCGGCGGGGTCGTCGCGGTGATCTACAACAACAAGGTCGAGTACGCCGTCGTGGGCGACACCGGACCGACACAGATCATCGGTGAGGCCTCGTACGCCACGGCCAAGGCCCTCGGTATCGATCCCGACCCGGAGACCGGCGGCGCCGACTCCGGAGTGACCTACATCCTGTTCAAGAACTCGCAGGTGTCACCCATCGAGAGTCACACGGCGGCCGTGTCGCTCGGAGACTCCCTGGCACAGCAGTTCCTGCAGAACAACTGAGGTCCCCCGCAGGCTCGACGGGTGGGCGCGGGTGTCGTGGGCCGGTGCGGCGCCCACCCGTCGGATGCGCGCGGATCACCGGTCCGCACCCTGAAGAGGCCTCTACCGTCGGTCAGTTGGGCTGACCGATCGGCCGTACGACCACGGTGTTCACATCGACACCCGCCGGCCGGCCGATCGCCCAGACGATCGATTCGGCGAGCTGATCGGCCGTCAGGAGGTCGCCGGGCGGCAGACTCCCGTTGCTGTCCCAGAACGGTGTCTCCACCCGGCCGGGCGAGATCAGGGTCACGCCGACACCGAACTCGGTCACCTCCCGGCGAGCGTTCTCGGCGAGCCCGGTCACGGCCCACTTGGTGGCCCCGTAGATGTTGCCCGGCGTGTGGACGTGGCCCGCCACACTCCCGACCAGCACGATCCGGCCCCTCGTCTCCTTCAGGGCGTCGATCGAGGCCCTGATCAGCAGCGCCGGACCGAGCACATTGGTCAGCACCATCTCGGTCCAGCCGGCCGGATCACCCCCGGCCACCGAGTCGTGCGTGGCGAAACCGGCGTTGGCGACCACGGTGTCCAGGCGGCCGAACTCCTTGAGCGTCGCCTCGACCGCCGCCCGCACCTCGTCGTACTCGGCCGCGTTGCCCACCACCGTCAACAGTCCCTCGGGATCGCCGAGTTCCCCGGCGAAGGCACGCAGTCGCTCCGCGCCCCGCCCCGTGACCGTCACCCGGTGCCCCGTGTCCAGCAGTTGTCGCGCGACCGCGGCACCGATGCCGCTGCCACCACCGGTGATGAGCGCGACAGGCGAGTCGTTCATGAGTACCCCCGTAAGCATCCGATCGACAGCGGGAGTACACCACTTGAAGCGCTCTCGAAGTCAAGGACGACCGTGCCGGCACGGCGAGCGGGACGGCCGGACTCCGCAGTGGTCGTCGGGCCGCCGCCCGACCGCCCCGGACACCGGTGCCCCGTGCGGCCGGGCGCCTGCGGCGCCTGCCGGGGTCACTCCGGTTTCACCGCGACATGGACCGTGTGCGCCGTCAGTACGAACACGTCCGTGCGATGGTGCACGCTCGCCTTGTCCTCCGGGTCGAGGAGCCGGCCGAGGGTGGCGACGTCGTCCGGGTCGAGCCCTCCGGTGAGGGAATCGCGCAGGCGCGTCAGGGCCGTGACCACGAAGCCCCGGGCCTCGTCCGACAGCGGGGCGGGAAGATCGACGAGGAAGGTGCGGGTCTCCGTGTGACGCAGACCGGCCGACGTCAGCAGAGCGGGCCAGTCCTCGGCCTCCGCGACCGCGCCGGGCAGTTCGGCCCGCATCCGGTAGAACCACTCGTCGTGGACCGCGTCGATCCTGGACTGGAGCCCGGGACGGCCGATGCCGAGGTCGCGCGGGAGGTAGCGCGGGGGCAGACCGCCCTCCAGGAGCGCGAGGGTGCCGCCGGGCGCGAGGGCGCGCGCGAACCCGGCGAGTGCGGCGCCCTGATCCCCGACATGATGCAGGGACCTGCTGGCCCACAGCAGGTCGGCCGGGTACTCCACATCCCCCAGTCCGTCGGCGAGGTCGGCCCGCACCGTGCCGAACCGGTCACCGACGCCGAGCCGGCCGGCCCGGGCGCGGGCCCGCTCCAGCAGGGGTTCCACCTCGTCCACGGCGACGACCCTCGCCGCGGGGAAGGCGTCCGCGAGGAGACAGGAGATGACGCCGGGGCCACTGCCCGCGTCCACTATCAGTCCGGGATCGGGACGCCGCTCCCGCAGCCAGGCCGCCGCCTCGGCGTACAGCGGGCTGAACAGCTCCGCCTCCTGCTCCAGCATGGGGATCATGTCGGCGAAGTCCATGTGGGTGTGGTCGTGGGCGTGCCGGGGAGTCGTCCCGTGGTCCTGCCGGTGGGTGTTCTCGTGGTCGTGATCGTGCGCCATGGTGGTCGGCCTCTCGTCCGGGTTCGTGCACAGCGTGCTGCACGGCTCCCGGAATCGGCCAACAGCGTTGCGCGAACAGCAAAACCGGTGGTCGGAAAACCCGGTGCGCCCGGGACGGGCGGTCCCCGACCATGACCCCATGGACGACGAGACGGTGGAACGGTTCATCGAGGACGGGTTCGTGCGGATCGAGGGCGCCTTCCCGCCGCGCGTCGCCGAGGACGCCGCGCGGCTGCTGTGGAGGGAGACGGGATACGACCCGGACGACCCCGGCACCTGGGAGGAACCCGTGCGCTGGGTGAGCAGCATGGAGCAGGGCCCGTTCGCCGCGGCGGCCAACTCCCCCGCGCTGCACCGGGCCTTCGACCTGCTGGTCGGCGAGCGGCGCTGGCAGCCGCGGTACGCGCTGGGCAGCTTCCCGCTGCGGTTCCCGCACCCGGACGAGCCGGACGACGCGGGCTGGCACATCGAGGGGAGCTATCTCCCCGACGGCCGGTCGCTGTACCACTCCAACCTCTCCTCACAGGGCCGGGCGCTGCTGATGCTCTTCCTGTTCAGCGAAGTGACCGAGGACGACGCCCCGACCCGTATCAGGGTGGGCTCGCACCTCGACGTACCCCCGGTGCTGGCGCCGCACGGCGAGACGGGTGCCTCGTTCCTCGAACTCGGTCCGAAGGTGGCCGGGGCGTCCGCGCACCGCCCGCTCACGCTGGCCACCGGCCGCCCCGGGGACGTGTACCTCTGTCACCCGTTCCTGGTGCACGCGGCGCAGCCGCACCACGGCACGCGCCCGCGCCTCATGGCGCAGCCCCCGCTGTACCCGGCGGTCCCCAACGAGTTGGAGCGGGCGGACGGCGACTACTCGGCGGTGGAGACCGCGATCCGCCGGGGGCTGGCCCAGGAGGCCTGACCCCCGGCGGATCAGCGGTCGCGGGTTCTACGGTGGCGGAGACGACCAGAGGGCGGAGCCAGCACGCCCACCCGCGCAAGCGGGCTCTACGCGTACAGGCGGGCGAGCGCGGTCACCGTCCGTGCGATCCGGTCCCGCAGTCCGGCGGGCTCCAGCACCTCGATCCCCGCTCCGTGGGCGAGGAACTCGTCATGGGCGCGGTCGACGGACTCGATCGGGACGGTGACCCGGGTCCAGCCGTCCGGCTCCTCCACACCGCCGCCCGCCAGAACGTCGCCCGCCGCGCCGGTGAGCCGGGTCCCCGGCGCGACCCGGATCACCGCCTCACCCCGGTGCAGACGGTCGTGGAAGTCCTGTTGGTACGTCGTCCAGTACGCGGCCAGGTCGAAGCCGTCGGGACGCGTGAACTCCTCATCACACGGGTCGAGCCGGAGGATCTGGTCGACGCGGAAGGTACGTGGCCCCGGTCCCGCCACCACGTACCAGCGGCCCGCCTTCAGAACCAGGCCGTACGGCTCCAGGCGGCGCCGTACGTCGGTGGGTTCACGCCATCGCCGGTACAGGACGCTCAGCACCCGGCCGTTCCAGACGGCGTCCGCGACGGCCGGGAGGTACGGGGTGTCGTCGGCGTCCGCGTACCAGCCCGGCGCGTCGAGGTGGAAGCGGTCGCTGATCCGGTCGGCGTGGAACCGCAGTTCACGCGGGAGAGCGGCCCGGACCTTCAGCTGCGCCGCGGCGAGGAGTCGGCCGAGTCCGAGTTCGGCGGCGGGGCCGGGCACGCCCGCGAGGAACAGGGCCTCGGCCTCGCCGGCGGTGAGTCCGGTGAGGCGGGTGCGGTAGCCGTCCAGGAGCCGGTAGCCGCCCGCGTGGCCCGCGTCCCCGTAGAGCGGCACACCGGCCGCGTGCAGCGACTCCACGTCCCGGTACACGGTGCGCACCGAGACCTCCAGTTCCCCGGCGAGCTGGGCGGCCGTCATCCGGTCGCGTGTCTGCAACAGCAGAAGAATGGACACCAGGCGGCTGGACTTCACTGACACAGGATGTCAGGGGAGCGGCTCTACCGTCCTGCCCATGACCTCGACGACCCCCGCGCGTCCGGTGACCTCCACCGGTACGGCGAACTCCACGCATCCCACGACCCGTTCGACCGCGAAGACGGCCACGACCGCCACGACCGCGTCCAACGCGTCGGCTTCCGCCGCGGCCTCGGCGTCCGCCGCCCGGTCGGCCCCCGCGGACGCCGAGGCTCCCACGGGCTTCGCGGAGAAGCTGCTGACCGTCCCGCCGCCCATCGAGGTGGCGGGGCGGTGGATCAAGCGCTATCACGTCACCGCCGACCCCGCGGGCATCGCGCCCGAGGTCGAGAGGGCGGCGTACGCGCTGCTGCCGGCACTGCTGCCGGAGCCGGACGGCACCCCGCCGGCGACGTTCGTCGTCCTGCACCGGGGCGGCGACGACGGCGCCTACCTCAACGCGTACAGCTGGGTGTGGGACAACGTCCTGCACTTCCGGGGCGCGGCGGCGGGCCAGCCCGTGCTGGGCTGTCCGGACCGGGACCCCACCCACTTCGGGACGCTCGCGATGCCCTGGATCGGCTGCGTCTGGGAGCTGCCGCCGATCCTGCACGAACGGGACGCCTGGGTACGGCACTTGCTCGCGCCGGAGGTCCCCGATCTCGCCTCCTACCTCGCCGACTCCCTTCCCGAGGGCACGACGGGAGACCGTTCATGAGCGGCCCGCACGACTTCGACTTCCTGCACGGCGACTGGGAGGTCCACCACCGGCGCCTCAAGGACTTCCTCGACGAGGGCAGCGGCTGGGAGGAGTTCCCGGCGACGAGCCGCTGCTGGAGCCTTTTCGACGGGGCCGCGAACATCGACGAGTTGGCGGTGCCGGGTCAGGGCTGGAAGGGGCTCACGCTGCGGCTGTTCGACCCGGTGGCGCGGGAGTGGTCGCTGAACTGGGCCTCCAGCCGCGGCGGGAGACTGTTCCCGCCGATGACGGGGGCGTTCGGGAACGACGGACGCGGGGTGTTCCACGGCGACGACACACACGACGGGAAGGACGTGCGGGTGCGGTTCGTGTGGTCGGGGATCTCCGCGACCACGGCCCGCTGGGAACAGGCCTTCTCCGTGGACGGGGAGACGACCTGGGCGACCAACTGGGTCATGGAGTTCGTCCGGCCGGCGACTTCCTGAACGCGCGCAGCTCGAAACGGGGTTCGGGGCGCGGGACGTCCTGGTCGGGCAGCGCTTCGAGCAGTGTGACGAAGTGTTCCGTCAGCGGATCGCCGGGCGCCAGCCGGGTGAACCAGCCGCGCCGCAGGTCCGCCGCGGTGCTGCGGGGGCTGCGGCCCTGTCCATGGCCTCGGAACCGGCCACGGCCGGCGGGGACGAGGCCGAACTCGCCTCCGTACGACGTCACCCGGTCCGCCGCGTCCCGGGCGGACCGACGCGGTCGCGGGGCGAGGACGGCGTCGATGTCGCTGCCCACGTCGTGCGCGGCGGCCTTGTCGACGGTGGTGACGTACACCCCGTCGGGGCGCAGCACCCGTGCGCACTCGGCGACGATGTCCCGGACGTCCGATGCGTTGTCGGCCAGGTGGAGCAGCCACACGCTGGTGACGGCGTCGAACGAGGCGTCGGCGAAGGGCAGTCGGCGGCTGTCGGCGCGCACCACGCGGCCCCGGAGCCGTGCCGCGGCCATCCGGGTCATGCTGTGTGCGGCGTCCACGCCTGTCACCCGCAGCCGGGGGCGTGCGGTGGCGAGTCGGCGGGTGACCGTTCCGGTGCCGCAGGCCGTGTCGAGCAGGTCGCGCGCGTCCTCGGGGACGAGGCCGAGCACCGCCTTGGCGGCCGCCTCGGCGCGGGGTTCGCCGCCGCGGCCGGCGTCGTAGACGGCGGCTTCCTTCTCGTAGTCCAGCATGCCGGTCAGACGGCGCCGTGGCCCGGGGCGAGGTTCTCCACCCTGCGGGCGAGCGCGAAGTCCAGGTCGGTCACGGCTCCGCCGACGCTGTGGGTGTTCACGGTGAGGGTGATCGTGTCGTAGCCGAGTGTGAGATCGGAGTGGTGGTCGAGTTCCTCCTGCACCTGGGAGATGTGCACGACCATCGCGGTGGCGGCGGAGTGTGAGGCGAGGCGGTAGGAGCGGGTGAGGTGGTCGCCGTCGAGCGACCAGCCGGGCAGGGCCGGCAGGCGCGCCTCGATCTCCTTCTGCGGCAGGGGTTCGACGGGCATGGCGTTGCTCCTTCGGTACCGGTGGGGTGTTTCTCAGCGTGTCACATTCCTCGCGTCCGGTCTTGTCACCCGGTTTCCTCGCCCCCGCCGCCCCTGCCCGTCCCGTACCTGAGGGCTCCGCCCCCAGCCCCCGCCAAGGGCCTCCGCCCCCTGGACCCCCGACCGCCCGAGGGGCTCGTCCTCAAACGCCGGACGGGCTGAAAGACATGCCCCCCGCCGGCATTCCCGCGCGGGCCCGCACCCCAGCCGGTCCGGAACCGTCCAGCGCGAGCCGACATCTCCAGCCCGCCCGACACCATCCGGCGCGGACCGGCACCTTTCAGCGCGGGCCCGCATCTCCAGCCCGTCCGGCGCTTGAGGACGAGGCCGTCCAGGCCGACGCGGGGGTCTGGGCGCGGCAGCCCCCAAGGACGGGTCGGGTAGGGGCTGCGGCGGCGAAGGAACGCCCGGCCCCCACGTCGCCCCCGTTCAAGACGTCCCGCACGCCCCTCGCCTCCGCTACGGTCGGCGCATGTCCATGGTCACGCCCGGTTCCAGCACGCCCCCGATCCCCCACGCCGGGGCGGGAGTCGGTCCACTCCTGCGCGACTGGCGGGAGCAACGCCGGGTCAGCCAGCTGGAGCTGGCGCTGCGCGCCGACTCCTCCGCCCGGCACATCAGCTTCATCGAGACGGGCCGCTCCCGTCCGAGCGAGGAGATGGTGCTCCGGCTGGCCGAGCACCTCGACGTACCGGTACGCGAACGCAACGTGCTGCTGCTGGCCGCCGGCTACGCCCCGCGCTACCCGGAGACCCCCCTCGACGACTCCGCCATGGACGCGGTGCGGCAGGGCGTGGAGCGGCTCATCCAGGCGTACGAGCCCTACCCGGCGCTGGTCGTCGACGCCACGTACACCGTGCTCGCCGCGAACCGGGGCATCGCCATGTTCCTGGACGGCGTCCCGGAGTCGCTGCTCACGCCGCCGCTCAACGCCATGCGGCTCACGCTGCACCCCCAGGGCCTGGCCCCGCGCATCCGCAATCTGCGGGAATGGCGTACTCACCTGCTCGCGCAGATGGAGCGCCGGATCGCCCTGCACCGTTCCGAGCCGCTGCGCGCGCTGTACGAGGAGGTGGCCGCCTACCCGGTCCCGCCCGCGGATCCGGAGCCGGCCGACGGGGCGGCCGCCGAGCCGGTGCCGTACTTCGCGCTGCCGATGCGGATCGAGCACGACGGGCGGATCCTGTCGTTCGTGTCGTCCATCTCCACCTTCAACACGCCGATGGACGTGACGGTCGCCGAGCTGGCCATCGAGACGTTCCTGCCCGCCGACCCGTCGACGGTCAAGTACCTCCAGTCACTCGTGTCTTGACGAACGGTCAATGATCCGTTTGAGTCTGTTCCGTCCTGTCGGCCCCGTGAAGGTCCAGGGGTCGCATGACAGACTGCTCGGGGGGCTTCGGCGCGTGGGGAGGGCCTGGCGTGAGTGAGCGACGGGCTGCGCCCACCGTGGGGCAAGTGGTGCTCGGGCGGCGGCTGCAGGAGTTGCGGGAGGCGACCGGTCTGCGGCGCGAGGAGGCCGCACGCGTCCTGCGGGTGGCTCCGGCGACCGTGCGGCGCATGGAGATGGCCGAGGTCGCCCTCAAGATCCCTTACCTCCAGGTGCTGCTGACGACGTACGGAGTGGCCGACCAAGAGGTCGCGGCCTTCGTCGCGCTGGCCGAGGAGGCGAACCGGCCGGGGTGGTGGCAGCGGTTCCACGACGTGCTGCCGGACTGGTTCAGCATGCATGTCAGTCTGGAGGGCGCCGCCCGGATGATCCGGTCGTACGAGCCGCACTTCGTGCCCGGGCTGTTGCAGACCGAGGAGTACGCGCGGGCCGTCCTGGAGGCGGGGACGGTCGGGCAGACGGGTCCGGAGGCCATCGAGCGGCATGTCACGCTGCGCATGACCCGGCAGCAGCTGCTGCTGGGGCGGGAGAACCGGCCCCACCTCTGGGTGATCATGGACGAGACCGCGCTGCGGCGGCCCGTGAGCATCCGCGGCGAGGTGATGCGCAACCAGATCGACCGGCTGCTGCGGGAGTTGGAGAGTGACGACATCTCGCTCCAGGTCGCCGAGTACGCGAGCGGGCCGCATCCGGGGACGTACACGTCCTTCGCCCTGTTCCGCTTCGCCGAGCCGGAACTGCCGGACATGGTCTACAGCGAGTATCTGACCGGCGCCGTCTACCTCGACTCGCGGCGTGAGGTGGCGACGCATCTGGAGGTCCTGGACCACATGTCGGCCCAGGCCGCCTCCGTCCCCCGTACGAAGGAGATCCTGCGGGAACTGCGGGACTCCTACTGACGGAGGTCCCGCAGGAGGAAGTCCCGCACCGACGGGTTCCCGGTGAGGCGGGGCGCCCCGCATCCACGGGTTCCCGGTGAGGCGGGGCGCCCCGCATCCACGGGTTCCCGGTGAGGCGGGGCGCGCCGGAGCCGCGGTCCCGCACCCCGGCCCCAGTCCCAGTCCCAGTCTCAGTCTCAGTCCCGACTCCGGCCGCACAGAACGATTCGGCTAGGCCGCGCCGCCCCTCGCCTCCCTGTCGTCGTCCACGATCTCGGCGTCCACCACACCGTCCTCCTCGGCCGGGGCGTGCTCGTCGGCCGGTTCGTCGTGGGGTGTCCGCTCGGCCCGCGCGTACATCGCCTGGCCCATCCGCTGACTCACCGAGGCCAGGTGCTCGACGCCGGCCCGCAGCGCGGTCGTGTCGTCGGCCGAGTCCACCAGGAGCCGCTTGAGGTCGGCGATCGCGGACTCGACCTCCGGCCTGGTGTCGGACGGTACGCGCTCGTCGTTCTCGCGCAGGAACTTCTCCGTCTGGTACACGAGTTGCTCGGCCTGGTTGCGGGTCTCCGCGGCCTCGCGGCGCGCGCGGTCCTCGTCGGCGTACTCCTCGGCCTCGCGCATCATCCGGTCGATGGCGTCCTTGGGCAGCGCGGAGCCGCCGGTGACCGTCATCTTCTGCTCGCGGCCGGTGGCCAGATCCTTCGCGGAGACGTGCATGATCCCGTTGGCGTCGATGTCGAAGGCGACCTCGATCTGCGGGACCCCGCGCGGCGAGGGCGGCAGCCCGGTCAGGTCGAAGACCCCGAGCTTCTTGTTGTACGCGGCGATCTCCCGCTCACCCTGGTAGACCTGGATGCCGACCGACGGCTGGTTGTCGGCCGCCGTCGTGAAGATCTCCGAACGGCGCGTCGGGATCGTCGTGTTGCGCTCGATGAGCCGGGTCATGATGCCGCCCTTCGTCTCGATGCCGAGCGAGAGCGGGGTGACGTCGAGGAGCAGGACGTCCTTGACGTCACCCCGGATGACGCCCGCCTGGAGAGCCGCTCCGAGCGCCACCACCTCGTCCGGGTTGACGCCCTTGTGCGGGTCCTTGCCGGTGAGTTCGCGGACGAGGTCCGTCACCGCCGGCATCCGGGTCGAGCCGCCGACCAGGATGACGTGGTCGATCGCGGCGAGCCGCACCCCCGCGTCCTTGACCGCCCGGTGGAAGGGCGACTTGCAGCGGTCGAGCAGATCGGCGGTCAGCTCCTGGAACTGAGCGCGCGTCAGTTTCTCCTCCAGGTGCAGGGGTCCCTCGGCGGAGGCGGTGATGTAGGGCAGGTTGACGGTGGTCTCGGAGGAGCTGGAGAGTTCGATCTTGGCCTTCTCGGCGCCCTCGCGCAGACGTTGCAACGCCATCTTGTCGCGGCCCAGATCGATGCCGTGGGAGGCCTTGAAGCGCTGGGCGAGATGTTCGACGATCCGCTGGTCCCAGTCGTCCCCGCCGAGCCGGGTGTCGCCGTTGGTGGCCTTGACCTCGATGACGCCGTCGCCGATCTCCAGGAGCGAGACGTCGAAGGTGCCGCCGCCCAGGTCGAAGACGAGGACGGTCTGTTCCTCGCCGCGGTCGAGCCCGTACGCGAGGGCAGCGGCCGTCGGCTCGTTGATGATCCGCAGGACCCTCAGTCCCGCGATCTCGCCCGCCTCCTTGGTGGCCTGGCGCTGGGCGTCGTCGAAGTGGGCGGGCACGGTGATCACGGCGTCCGTGACGTCCTCGCCGAGATACGCCTCCGCGTCCCGCTTCAGTTTCTGCAGCACGCGCGCCGACAGCTCCTGTGCGCGGTAGCGGGTGCCGTCGACGGAACCGTGCTCCGGGAAGCGCCAGTCCGCGGCGCCCATGTACCGCTTGACCGAGCGGGCGGTGCGCTCCACGTTCGTCACGGCCTGCCGCTTGGCGACCTCACCGACGAGCACTTCGCCGTTCTTGGCGAAGGCCACCACGGAGGGAGTGGTGCGCGCGCCCTCCGCGTTGGTGACGACGGTGGGGTCGCCGCCCTCCAGTACGGCCACCACCGAGTTCGTCGTACCGAGGTCGATCCCGACCGCACGTGCCATGTCCGTCCCCTTCCGCCGGGGTGCTGCCCGGACTCCAGCACAAAACTTGAGTGCCGTCTTGTCAATGGGGCGTACTTCTCCGGCGGGTCCGTACACAACGGTGCCGCGGCCCTCTGGGGACCGCGGCACCGTGGCGTACGGGGTGTCAGGCCAGCTTGGCGGTCAGGGTGATCGTCGTACCCGTCAGGGCCGCGCTGACCGGGCAGTTCTTCTTGGCGTCCTCGGCCGCGGCCACGAAGCCGTCGTTGTCGAGGCCCGGTACCGCGCCCTCCACGGTGAGGTGGATGCCGGTGATGCCCTCACCGGGCTGGAACGTGACGTCGGCGTTGGTGATCAGCTTGGTGGGCGGGGTGCCCGCGCCCGCGAGGGCGTGCGACAGCGCCATCGAGAAGCAGCTGGAGTGGGCGGCGGCGATCAACTCCTCGGGGCTGGTCTTTCCGTTGGCGTCCTGCGCCCGCGACGCCCACGTCACCGGCTGCTCGCCGATGCCGGAGGAGTCGAAGGTGACGACGCCGCTGCCCTCGAGCAGGTTGCCTTCCCACACGGTGTGCGCGGTGCGCGTGGTTGCCACGATGATTCCCTTCGATGGGGCGGTGGGTCCCGTGTTCCGGGTCCGTGCGCACCATCCGATCACACCCGCGGGCCGCTCACCCACAATGACGGCTCACCGCACGCGGAAGACCGGCCCCCGCGCCGTGAACGGGAGCCGCGCGCCGTCCGGAATCAGATACGCGTGCTCGCGCCGCACACGCAGGACGTCGCACCAGCCGTCCGTGATGACCAGCACCGGTGCTCCCGGCGGGAAGTCGTCCGCGCGGTGCAGCAGGTCGATGCCGGGCTGGAGCACCGTACCGCCGCGTCCGCGCACCCGGACCCGGCCGGCGATCTCGGTGACCGGCAGATAGCCGGCGTCGTGCGGCGCGGCGTCGCAGAACACGACGCGCGCGGCGGGTACGTCACGGGCCTCGGCGTACGAGGCGATCGCGCCCAGCGCCTTGCCGAGCAGGGTGCGGTCCATGGAGCCGGAGGTGTCGAGGACGACGCCGAAGGTGCAGCGGGCGATCTCCTCGGGCGGGAAGTACCGTCCGGCGCGCGGGATGTCGGGGGTCGAGGCCTGCCGTCGCGCCGGACGCGCGTACGTCCGTACGGGCTCGGGGCGCGGCACGAACTCGTCGAACCAGCGGGCCAGTCGGGCGTCCCAGGGCAGCGGCGGGTGGCTGAGCGCGCGGATCTCCTCCACCAGACCGCCCGGCAGGAAGCCGCGTTCCTGGTGCTGGTGCAGGTCGAGGCCGCGGGCAAGTCCCCGGCGGTACAGCTCGTCGAGGTCGACGTAGTCGCGCGGGGAGCCGATCGGTCCGCCGAGAATGTCACCCGCGCCCTTGCCACGCAGGGTGGACAGGCGGCGCATCCGGCGCAGGTCGGTCGCGATCCGGTCGTAGACCTCCTCCGCCGACAGGTCCGTCAACTCGGCGTCGTACAGCAGCCCGTCGGGCATCGTGCCGACCTGCATCGCGCACAGCCATCCGTTGACGACGTAGTCGCAGGCGACGTTGAAGAGGTACGGGTCGCGGGTGCCGCACCGGTCGCCGTGGCGCAGGGCGGCGTGCAGCATCTCGTGGGCGAGGACGAACCGCCATTCCTCGTCGTCGAGTTCGCGCAGCGGGTTGACGTAGATCTCGCCCGACTCCGCGTCGACCGCCGCGACGGAGATGTCGTGGGCGCGCGCCAGTTCGGCGTCGGCGACCAGGGTGATGCCGGCCGCGATGCCGCCGAGCAGCGGGTAGGAGGAGACGAACCAGCTCAGCGCGCGCTCCCAGGGCTGTAGCCGGGTGGGTCCGCCGCGCATGGAGGAACGGCGGCCGCCGGCCACGTCCAGCGCCGTGGCCACGGTGCGCGTCAGGGCGTGCGCGAAGGCGAGCTGCCAGTCCGGCGCGGTGCCGCCCTTCCAGGTGTTCCAGGGCACCAGCAGCTGGTCCGGGTCCGCGCCGGCCGTACCGCAGCGGTCGTACGCGGCCGGGATCCCGTCGCGGCGCCAGCGGGCGGCGAGCTGCTCCTCGTCGCCGCCGGGATAGGACGGCGGCAGGTCCTCGGGGGTGCTGCCGACCGGGAAGCCGAGCAGGAAGCGGTTGACCACGGCGCAGCGGGCGGCGAGGTCGTGCCGGTCGGGCTGCTCGCGCGGGCCGGTCGCCGCGGGGACGTGGCCGAAGCCGAGGTGGATGACGCCGTGCGCGACCGCCCAGGCCCACTCGGCGGGTTCGGCCCGGCGGGTGGGGTGGACATGCAGTACGCCGCCGGAGTCGACCCGGACGAGGCCCTCGCGGGGCGACGCGTCGCAGTCCTCCCGGCGGCAGGTGCTGAACCCGATGGCGGCGAGCGCGCGGTTGGCCCGGACCAGTCGCATGCCCTCCGCGAACGCCTCCCCGGCCGGGTCCTTCTTGGGCTGGTCCCGGCGGCGCGCGCGGCTCACCGGCGGGCCTCCACCAGTCGGGGCATGTCCCGGGCGGCCTCGACCAGGAACCACGCGGGCAGGACGGGATTGCCGTCGGCGTCCGGGGAGATGACGCTCTGCGCCACCTCCACCGAGATCTCGGCGAGCTGCACGAGCAGCGACTTGGCGCGGAACGCGGTCTGCTGTCCGGCCGCCGAGAGGTGGTCCTTGCTCACGGGCAGCTCCTTGACCAGACGTCCGCGGAAGGACTCGGCGAGGTAGTAGAGCAGGTCGCGGTCCTCGGGGCGGTGCGGCCAGCGGGCGTCGCCCTTGAGGACGGCCTCGATGCCGAACCGGCTGCGCACGATCTTGACGTAGCCGCGGAAGGCGACCGCGTGCGCGGGCGTCAGCGTGCCGTGCGCGATCACGCCCAGGGTGGCCTCGTCGAGGGCGGGACCGAAGGAGTGCAGCGCGTCGGAGAGCATGTGCCAGGAACGGGGCGTGGAGAAGGGCTCCTCCGTCTTGGGCGGCTTGGACCACAGGTGGTCGGGCCGGTCGGTGAGGTGGTCCAGGACCCAGGGGTGGATGCCGTTGCCCGCCGCCCAGACCAGCCAGTCCTTCGGCGAGGCCTCCAGGTGCACATGGGCGAGGCGGTTGACGAGCGCGGAGGCGATCGGGCGGGCGAGCGCGTTGTCGGTCGCGCGGTTGCCCGCTCCGATGACGATCGACCCGGCGGGCAGCTCGTAGGTGCCGATGCGGCGGTCCAGGATCAGCGAGTAGAAGGCCTTCTGGACGTCGGGCGTCGCCGCGTTCAGCTCGTCCAGGAACAGGCAGTACGGCTCGTCGCGGGCGATCGCCTCCGGCGGGCAGAAGACGGAACGTCCGTCACGGATCTGCGGGACGCCGATGAGGTCCTCGGGCGCGAGCTGGGTGCCGAGCAGGCTCACGCACTCCAGTCCCAGCGACTCGGCGAACTCCCGCACCAGAGAGGACTTTCCGATGCCGGGAGCGCCCCAGATGAAGACGGGCCGCACGGTCGCGAGACCGAGCAGCAGCTCCGGGAGGCGGGCGGGGGTGACGGTGACGGCTGCGTGCACGCACGGACTCCTGGCGGGTGTTCGAGTGGAGCGCGCGGCTGCGCGGTGTCCGGAACGGCCAGTGTGTGCGCGCGAGTCCGTTCACCGCAGCCCATTTTCAGGCGGCGCGCTCGCTCCGGGCCATCGGCAACGGCACTTGGGGGCCGTCGCACTCGCGCAGCCAGCCGCGCAGGACGCGGTGCACGCGCTCGGCGCCCACCAGGTCACCGCCGTCGCCGGCCGGCTCGGACAGGGCGAGCGGCGACATCAGGAACGGACGTCCCTGGGCGCCGCCGAGACCGCCGTGCGAGCCGATCTGCTCCTCGAAGGCGAGCACCTCGCCCTCCTCCGGGTCGTACCAGGAGTTGACCATGATGTCGGCGGCGTGCGGGAACGTGTGCGTGCGCCGTACGGCGTCGGCCGCGCCGGGGCCGAAGTCGGCGAGCGGGCCGGGGTGTTCGTCGTCGAGCGCGTCGACGGGCGCCTCCGCGCCGTGCGCGCCGATCACCAGACCGCCGTGCTCCTCGCTGCGCACCAGCAGGAAGCCGACGCCGGGGTGGTTGGCGAGCGTGGACAGCAGCGCGGGGTGGCGGCGGTCGATCTCCTCGCGGCTCATCCGGTGCGGCACGTCCGGGAAGGAGACGAGACCGAGGTTTCCGGACGCCAGGACGACGGGCTCGGAGCGGCGCGGGGGGCTGTGCCGCTCGCCGCTCTCCTCGACCGGCCGGCGCAGCGCGGCCCGGACCGCCGCCCGCGCCTCGGCGCCGCTGTGCGTCCTGCGTGCCCGGCGCGGTACGGGCAGTCCGCAGCCGGCCCGGACCAGATTGCCGAGGGTGAGGCCGTAGCGGGTCAGGAAGGTCTCGCCGGGGCTCTGCCCGTGGTCCGACAGGACGACGATCCGGTAGGGCCGGGGGGCGTGTTCGGCGACCTTCTCGATCAGCGCGAGCGAGCGGTCGAGGCGCTCCAGGACCTTCTCCGTGTCCCGGCCGCGCGGCCCGGAGTGGTGCGCCACCTCGTCGTACGCCACCAGGTCCGCGTACACCGCGTTGCGCCCGGCGAGCATGTCGCCGATCACCGCGGCGACGACGACGTCCCGCTCGACGACGGTCGCGAAGGCGCGGACGAAGGGGTAAAGGCCGCCGCGCCCGACCCGCGGGCGCCGCTTCCGCAGACGGGCGCGGGTGGACTGGCCGATCTCCCGGAACACCTCGGCGACGAAGGACATCGCCGTACGGACCGCGTTGGCGGGGTCGCTGAAGTACGCGAAGTAGCCCGAGCGGGAACGGTTCTCCCTGCCTCTGCGCGCGGCCATGGAGAGCACGAGGGCCAGCTCGTCGGCGCCGCCGCTGAAGAGGTTGCCGCGGCTCGCCCCGTCGACGGTGAGCAGTCCTCCGTCGCCGGTGTGTCCGATGGCCCGGCGCTGGAGTTCGGCGGCGCTGCTGGGCCGGTTGCAGACCATGACCTCGTGGCTCTCCTTCTCGTACCACCTGAAGGCCGGGATGTCGTGGTTGCTGCCGTGCAGGATGCCGAGCTGGCTGGCGCCGGTCTGGCTCGACCAGTCGGTGCGCCAGGGGGTGACCCGGTGGGTGGTGGCGAGCCACCGCGCGACGGTCGGCATGAGTCCCTTGCCGGTCGCCTCCTCCAGTACGTCGTGGCCCACACCGTCGAGCTGGAGGAAGACGACGCCGGGGAACGAGGGGCCGCGGTCACTGTCGGACCGGCCCCGGCCCCGGCCGCGGGCCGCGAGCCGGTAGAGCCTGCGCCGGTAGGCGTCGTCGTCCCGGACGGCGAGGGCTCCCCCGGTGGCGGAGGCGACCGCGGACATCACGGCGGCGACGACCACGGCGGTCTCCGGCGCGGCCTCGCTCTGTCCGGAGGGGTTGACGCGCAGGGCCAGCAGCAGCAGCGACCCGTTCAGGAAGAAGACGAGCAGACCGAGTATCAGCGCGGGCACGAGCAGCAGGGCCCGCACGAGCAGCGGCCACACCAGCGACGACAGCAGACCGAAGACGCCCGCGCCGACCGCCGCCGTGACGGCGACGCGGGTGGCGCTGTCCCCGTTGTCCGACTGCAGCTGGAAGTCGGGCAGCGCGCCGGCCAGCACCAGCATCGTGGCCGTGGACACGGCCCACACCGCGATGCTCCGCCAGACCCCGCTGAGGACCCGTCGCCACCGTCCGCCACCCACGCCCTGTCCACCTCACGTCCCGGGCCCGCCCGGTCCGCGAGGCCTGCTCCCACCCTGTCACAACGGGCGGGAAGGGCCGGATGTGCCCGTCCTCGTGGTCCCGGTCCGGCCGTGGTCGCCGGTCAGCGGCCGTCGTACCCGGCGGTCGGCATCGACAGACGGCGGTGGACCCGGGCCTTCATCTGGGCGTCGTAGGAGGGTTCCGCGCTGCCGACCGTCTCGATCCGGACGCCCCGGCGGGCGCATTCGGCGGTGAACTCGTCGACGGAGGCGAGGGCGCGCTCCAGGACACGGTGGCTCGGCGCGACGAACAGGTCGACGAGGCCCGCCTCGACGTCGGCCCACAGGGTGCGGTGGTCCGGCCGCAGTCCACGGACGAGAAGCTCCCGGGTGACGACGTAGCCGTGCTCGGCGGCCCAGCGGGCGCACATCGCGTGCTGGCCGCGGGAGTCCACGAGGAAGGGGTCCGCCTCGAGCTCCTCCAGGGGCGTCAGGCTCGCGATGGCCGTGACGCGCACCGTGGCCGGCACGGCGGAGGCACTGCGCGCGTTTCCCATGGCGTCCCCCTCACCTCCGGGTTTCGCCGCCGACCCTACTCCTGCCCGTAGGCTCGGGGGGAGTCGCACGAAGGAGGCAAAGAAGTGCCGGTGGAGATCACCTGGTGGGGGCACGCCACCTGCACGCTGGAGGACTCCGGTACACGCGTCCTGACGGATCCGCTCTTCGCGCGCCGGCTCGCGCATCTACGACGCAGGCGCGGGGCGCCGCCCCCTCCCGAGGCGGCGGTCGCTGATGTGGCGCTCGTCTCGCATCTGCACGCCGATCATCTGCACGCGCCCTCACTTCAGCGGCTCGCGCCGGGGACGCTGGTGCTGGTCCCCGAGGGGGCGGGGCGCGCGGTGCCCACGCTGCGCAGGCTGGACCGTCTGCGGTTCACCGAGGTGTCGCCCGGGGACCGGATCGACGTCGGTGACCTGGTGGTACGTGTCGTGTCGGCGCGGCACGACGGGCGACGGCTGCCGGTCGGACCGCACCGCTCGCCCGCGCTGGGTTTCGTGGTCGAGGGCGAGGCGCGGACGTATTTCGCCGGGGACACCGGGCTGTTCGACTCCATGGCCGAGGAGGTCGGGCCGGTCGATGTGGCCCTGCTGCCGGTCGGTGGCTGGGGGCCCTTCCTCGGCGAGGGGCATCTGGACGCGGGGCGGGCGGCGCAGGCGCTGGCCCGTCTGATGCCGCGCAGCGCCGTGCCGGTGCACTACGGCACGTACTGGCCGATCGGCATGGACGGTGTGCGCCCCCATGAATTCCATGCGCCGGGTGATGAGTTCGTGCGCCTGGCCGCCGAGTCCGCGCCCGAGGTGGCGGTGCACCGGCTCGACCACGGTCAGAGCGTGCGGCCGGAGGTCGCGCGGTGACACCGCTGTCCGCCGTGGGCACCGCCCCGGCGCTGTTCCTGTCCGCGCGGAACGCCTCCGTGACGGTGTTCCTGGCCGCCACGGGTGCGGCTGTCACGCCGGAGAGCACGCAGCAGGCGATCGGTTATCCGTCGCTGTTCCTGCTGGTGCTGATCGGCGCGCTGGTGCCGGTGGTGCCGACGGGCGCGCTGGTGAGTTCGGCGGCGGTGGTGGCCTTCCACCAGACGGCGCCGTTCGCGCTGCTGCTGGTGTTCGTGGTGGCCTCCCTCGCCGCGTTCCTCGGCGACGTGGCGCTGTACTGGCTCGGCCGGCGGGGCATGAGATCGAGAAACGGCTCGCGCTGGCTGG
This sequence comes from Streptomyces fagopyri, assembly GCF_009498275.1. NCBI lineage: Bacteria > Bacillati > Actinomycetota > Actinomycetes > Kitasatosporales > Streptomycetaceae > Streptomyces > Streptomyces fagopyri. The sequence goes on from NZ_CP045643.1 coordinate 2,185,048, forward strand.
AGGCGATCCGGGTCCGCGCCCCCGAGGACCGTCTCGCCCAGGCCCAGGAGAAACTGAACGATCACGGCGCCACCGTCCTCGTGCTGTCCCGGCTGGTCCCGGCCGGCCGCATACCGGTGATGCTGGCCTGTCTGCTGGCGAAGATGCCGCTGCGCACGTTCGCCCGCGGCGACGTACCCGCGTGCCTGGCCTGGGCGGCCACCTACCAGGTCATCGGCATACTGGGCGGTTCCCTCTTCGACCGGCCCTGGGAGGGAGTGGTGGCCGCGGTCGTCCTGACGGTGGCTCTCGGCCTGGCGCCGGGCCTGTGGCGCCGCGTGCGCGGGACCGAGCCGCGTGAGCGTCCCGGGAGGGGCACGGAGAACCCCGCGGGCGACCCGGGCAACCGCTGACGGCCCGCCCCCGAACGACCACGCCCGCACTCCCCCCTTCCCCGCCCTCACCCTTCCCGTACGTCCCGCACTCCCCGCGACCCCACCCCTCCCTCGCCCTCCCCGCCCTCCCTCACACTCACACTCTCGCTTTCGCTTTCGCTTTCGCCGGGGTGTCGCCATCCCGCCGCTGTCGCCCAGGGCGTTCTCACCCGAGCACCCGGGAACCCCCCACCGGCAGATCCCACAGGTCCGCCCGTTCGAGTCCCGCCCGCTCCCAGGCAGCCCGCACCCTGGTCAGGGGTTCCAGGACCGGCTCCGCCGAGAGCACGAACGTCCCCCAGTGCATGGGTGCCATCCGGCGGGCGCCGAGGTCGACGGCGGCCCGGACGGCCTCCTCCGGGTCGCAGTGGACGTCGCTGAGCCACCACCGGGGGTCGTACGCGCCGATGGGCAGCAGGGCGAGGTCGATGCCCGGATACCGCCGGCCGATGCGCTCGAACCAGTGCCCGTACCCCGTGTCCCCCGCGAAGTACACCCGTTGTCCCCCGGACTCCGTCAGGACCCAACCGCCCCACAGCGTCCGGCAGGTGTCGGTGAGACCGCGCTTGGACCAGTGGTGGGCGGGAACGAAGTCGAGGCGCACGCCGTCGAGTTCGGCGGCCTCCCACCAGTCCAGCTCGGTGACACGGGTGAACCGGCGGCGCCGGAACCAGCGCCCGAGTCCGGCGGGCACGAACACCGGCGTGTGGCGCGGGAGACGGCCCAGGGTCGGAGCGTCCAGATGGTCGTAGTGGTTGTGGCTGATGACGACCGCGTCGATACGCGGCAGCGCGCTCCAGGCCACGCCGACGGGTGTGATCCGGGCCGGGGTGCCGAGGATCCTGCGGGACCAGACCGGGTCGGTGAGGACGGTGAGCCCGCCTATGTGGATCACCCAACTCGCGTGCCCCGCCCAGGAGACGGCGACCGTGCGCGTACCCACCCGGGGCAGCGGACCCGGTGCGAACGGCAGTGCGGGGATGTCGGCGAGCCCCTCGGGGCGGGGCCGCAGCGCGCCCTCGCGGGCGAACCGCGCGAAGGCCCGCAGTCCCGGCAGCGGCGCGGTCAGCCGGTCGACGAACGATCGCGGCCACACACGCCGCTCGCCGAGCGGTCTGGGCTCGGCGAGCGGGACGACGGGAAGGCGCGGTACGACGGGTGGGGCCGGTACGAGAGGTGGCGGCGGTACAACAGGCGGGGCCGGTACGACGGGTGGGGCGGCGGGCGAGGAACGCGCCGCCGGAGCCGGGGAGGACGCCGGCTCGTCGGTGTCCGGTGCGCCGGTGTCCGGTGCGCCGGCGTCGGTGCTCGTGGTCGACCGGGACTGCTGCGTCATCGAAGAGGCTCCCATCGCTGAGCGTCGTCGCGGAGATCGTCGAAGGCCGACCCCAAAAGGGTCAACGCACGTTGCACGTGTGGCAGTTCCAGCGGCGAGGGTGAACTGAGGCATTCCCCCCGCTCCTCGTCGCTCGCGCCGCACAGTGGTCCCGTCCCCAGCCGCACCCGCAGCGCCCCGAGGTCGTCCCCGAAGCGGTGGCCGCCCGGCGCGGGCATGCCGAGCCGGGCGGTGAGGAAGTCCTCCAGTTCCTGCGCGTCGCCGACACCACGGGCGGCGAGCCCGGCGCGCAGCGGGCCGAGGTCCGCGTACAGATGCCGGCCGGCCCGTGGCGGCCGTGCGAGGGCGCCCGCGCCGGTCACCACGCGGTGCGCGGCGTCGGCGACGCGCGCGTGCAGGCGTACGGCCGCCGTGAGCCTTTCGGTGACCGCGTCCGGCTCGCCGAGCGCGTACGAGGCCGCCGCGGCGACCGGTCGGGCGACCCGCGCGCCGAGCACGGTGAGTACGTCGAGGACGCGGGCGCGCAGCAGGACGCCCGCGTCGGTGAGCGGGAAGCGCGCCACGGCGGCGGGCCAGCCCTGGGGCAGGAAGGCACCGGAGAGGTCGGCGATGACGGTGACCTCGTCGGGGAGCATCTCCGCGGGGCTGAGCAGCACGGTGTCGTGCGGCCGGTGCAGGGTGTCGCGCCAGGTCTCGTCACTGACCACGTGCAGTCCCTCGGCGACAGCGGCCTCGACGGTCTCGTGGACCACCTCGGGCGGCGCCACGGTGGCTGTGGGGTCGTCGGCGACGGAGAGGACGAGCAGCCGTGGATCACCTCCCTCGGCACGGACCCTGCGGACCGTCTCCAGCAGCGCGTACGGGTCCGGCAGGCCCCCGCACTCCGCGGGCGTCGCCACGTGGAACACGGATCGGCCCAGCAACCGCACCTGTGGCGCCCACCAGGCGGCGCACGGCCTCGGCACCAGGACGTCACCCCCGAGCGCGCCGGTCAGGGCGAGGAGCAGCGCGGGGGCGCCGGGGGCGGCGGCCACCCGGTCGCGTTCGGCGGCCAGGCCACGCCGGTTCCAGTAGCCGCGGGCGGCGTCGAGGAGCGCGGGCCCGCCTCCGGGGGGTTCCGCCCCGGTGTGGTCCGCGGCGGCGGCCAGGACGGCGCGCAGTTCCGGCAGCACCGGGAGGCCCTGATCGGGGAGTGGCGGGCCGTAGCGGACCGGACCATGCCCTTCCGGTACCGTCCGCCGCATCCGTGCCTCCGCGCAGTCCGTGATGCCGTGCCCTGTCTCCGCCGCACCTGCCGTACGCTCCGCCGCCCGTACGCTCCGCCGCGTCGCTCCGGGTGATCCTCTTCGGTGACTCCGTACCCACGGACCGGTCCCGCGATGGGCGCCGGCCGGGTCGCGCCCGTCACACCGTCAGCGGCCGGCGAACAGGCGTTCGCGGAACAGACGGTGGGCGGCCGCGCCCAGGGCGCCCGCGATGAGCAGGGCTCCGAGGATCAGGGCCGGGACGGACTCGGTGAAGGCACCGCCCTCACCGGCCTGCACCCCGTGCTGGGCGCCCGAGGGGCGGTCCGCCGTGTCACCCTCACCGTCGCGACCGCCGCCCTCAGAGGTGTCGCGCCCCGCGCCGTTCGGGGAGTCCGCGGCGTTGTCGTGCGGGGCGGCCTGGTGGGTTCCGGGGGCGTTGTCGCGGCCCGCGCCGCCGGGGACGTCCCGGGCGTCCCCGCGGGCCGCGCTCTCCGGGACGACCGGAGCGACCGGAGCGACCGGAGCGACCGGGACACTGTCGCCGGCCGTTCCGGGAGGAACGTCCTGGACGCCCTCACGGGCCGCGTCCTCGGGAACGACCGGTGCGCTGTCGCCCGCGACACCCGCGGGCTGGTCCTGGGCACCCTCGTCCGCGGCGCTCCCGGGAACCACCGGGACGTCACGTGGGGCTTCCGGAGGTGCGCCCGGCGCGCCTGGACGAGCCACCTCCCCGGGGGTGACCGGAGCACTGCCCGAGCCCCCCGCCCCCGGAGAAACACCCCCGGGAACACCCTCGCCGGCGGTGCTCCCCGAAGCAGCCGGAACGTCGCGCGGAGCCTCCCGGGGAACGACGGGGGCCTCACCCGGGACGTCCCGGGGAACCACCGGAGCCTCACTCCCGACCTCCCGTGCGGCGACCGGGGCCTCACTCCCGACCTCCCGAGGGACGGCCGAGGTCTCACGCGGGACCTCCCGAGAGACGGCCGGCACCTCGCTCGGGACCTCCGGGGGAACGACCGCGGCCTTACCCGGGACCTCCCGAGCAGCGCCGTGCGGGGTGTGAGGGGCGTCCCGAGGAACAGCGGGAACCTCGCCCGGGACCTTCCGAGAACCGGCCGGATCCTCACCCGGGGCCTTCCGGGAAACAGCCGGAACCTCACTCCGGACCTTGCCAGAACCGACCGGAACCTCACTCCGGACCTTCCCAGCAGCGACCGCGATCTCAGCCGGGGCCTTCCCAGCAGCGACCGCACCCTTACCCGCGGCCTCCCGAGAGGTGCCGTGCGCGGTGTGAGGGGCGTCGCGGGACACCCTGTACGTGGCCTTCCACGCTCGCGCGTGGCCACCCGGCGCGGCGGGACACATGCCCTCCACGGCCCGCTCGCCGAGTTGCCCGCCGGAACCGCCGCGCGCCGGAGCACGGGAGGGAACCCGGACCGTGCCGCGGTAGGTGACGGCCTTCGTGTCCGCGCCGCCGCTCACCCGGCGCAACCGGACCTCGCTCCCCGCGAAACCGGCGGAGCGGCCGTCGACGTACCCGGGCGGCGCGCCGCCCGTCGCGCCGCAGGTGACGGAGACGGTGACCAGTTCCCCGGGCCGCACGGAACGCGGCACGGCCTCGGCGCCCGGATCCGCGGACGCGGCCGAGGCGGCCGCGCCCAGCGCGGTACAGGCCAGGGCGGTGGCGGACAGCACACGGGCGGTACGGCGCATCGGCTGGGCTCCTTCGGAACGGCTCCGTCTGAAGGGGCACGGCCGTCGTGCTCCCCGAGCCCATCACAGCCCGCCCGGCCCCGGGGCGCGCGCGGCCGGACACCATTCGCGGGACGGGGGCACCCGAGCGGGTGACAGCGGCGCGGCGCCGGTCGGTTCGGGAGGAGGCGCGTCTCAAGGAGCTCGTGACGGTGGAGCGCGCCCCCTGTGCGAGCGCCGGGGCGCGGTACGCCGGGCCCCCTCCCCCGTCGCCCCCATCGCCCTGTGCGGGCGGGCCGCGCCCGGTGGACCGGCGGACGGCAGACCGGCGGACCGATTACGCCGCGTCGCGCAGGACCTGGTTGCGCAGCCGCGCGCAGCAGCGGCTGATCAGCCGGGAGACGTGCATCTGCGAGATGCCGAGCTGCTCGGCGATGCTGCTCTGGGTCATGTCGCCGAAGAACCGCATGTAGAGGATGGTGCGTTCACGCTCGGGCAGGGCGCGCAGGCGGGGCTTGACGGCCTCCCGGTCGATCACCACGTCGAGGGCGGGGTCGGCCGAGCCGAGGGCGTCGCTGAGTGAGTACCCGTCGTCGTTGCCCCGGAGTTCGGCGTCGAGGGAGAGCGCGCTGAAGCTCTCCAGCGCCTCCAGTCCGGCCCGGACGTCCTCTTCGGTCATCCGGGCGTGTTCGGCGATCTCGGCGACGGTGGGCGCGTGTCCCGACACGGTCCCCGACAGTTCCTGCTGGGCGAACCGCACGCGGTTGCGCAGGTCCTGGACTCGGCGCGGGACATGGACGGTCCACATGTGGTCGCGGAAGTGGCGCTTGATCTCACCGGTCACCGTCGGCACGGCGTAGCTCTCGAAGGCGTTCCCGAGTTCGGGGTCGTACCGGTCGACGGCCTTGACCAGGCCGAGCGCCGCCACCTGCCGCAGGTCCTCCAGGTTCTCACCACGGTTGCGGAAGCGGCCCGCGAGCCGGTCCGCCATGGGCAGCCAGGCCTCGACGATCTCCTCGCGGAGCGCGTCGCGCGCACTCCCCGCGGGGAGTGCGGCAAGCCTGCGGAACGCCTCCATGGTGTCGGGGGCGTCGTCGTGCGGGTGGCGTTTCGCGCTCACTCGGTTTCCCATGGTGCGTCGCAACTCCCTTGAAAGTGCTTTGGGTTGGACGGTCACCGTGGGAGCGCGGGGTGCGCCGGACAGGCACACCCGTGGCGAGAACCTGACGGCTCCCACGGACGTGCCTCCTGTCCGAAGCACTGAGATTCCGCCTGCCCCTGCGCGGTCGGGGCAAACCCCCGATGCTCCGGGCGAGTTGGTCCTCGCGCGTCGGGCATGGGCCGCGGTCCCGGGGGTACTGCTGACGCAGCGGCGTGCCCGGCGACCGGGAACCCGGGCAGGGCCCACGGCCATGGCGGATTCGTGCGGCGAGTACGGCGAGTGCGGGACGTACGAGAAGCGCGGTCCGTCCTTCGGGCCGGACGGTTCCGGGAGCCTCGCGGTGTCCGCGGTCCCCGGCTCGGTGCCCGCCGGATCAGGCGGGCGGTCCGGACGGGGTGGGCGGACTCGGCGACGCCGGCGCCGGCGCGGCGGGGGTCCGGTCGCGGCTGCGAGGGGAGCGACCGGGCCCGCGCCGGGGACGTGGAGCGACCGCGCGCCGGTCGGCGCGGGTGCCCACGACGGCGAGTGACTCGGGGCGCGGCCGCGGGTGCGTCGTCGGAGGCGGCGGCCCCTCGCACGGCACGAAGGGGCCACAACACGCGCGAGGCAACCACGTGTCGGACCGTTCGGTCCCGGCCACGTCGCCACCGGGTTCGGCGGAGACCTGCCCAAGGTCGCCACCGGACACCTGCCCAGGGTCGCGACCGGGTACGACGGCGACGGCGACCCTGAGCACGGCACAGACCCTGGGTACGACGGAACTCATGGGTACGACGGAGTCCCTGGTACCGCCCGGTGCGCCGGAGGACGTCACGACGCCACCGGGAGGGTTCAGACGGCGCTTCCGAAGACCCGGTCCCGGGCTCCCTCGCGGGTCCGGCCCGGGGCGACCGGACGGCGCGGGTGACGGCGCAGGTACTCGCCCTCCAGCTGGGCCATGCGCACGTTGTGGGTCCGCAGCGCGTCGTTCGAGCCGTGGAGCAGCGTGTCGTGGCGCGTCCGGTGGATCGTCTCCAGCTCTCTCATCAGCTGCTGGTCGTCCAGCCGGTCCGGGTCGACTCCGGTCATGGTGGTACCCCGCTCGTCGTGTCCTGCGGCGTGGTCCCGGTGCCCGCCGGGCACACACCCCCGCGAGCGGCACCCGAGCGGCGTCCGGGAGGGAACCATGGATCTCGCCGTCCTCCCTCCACTCTACGAACATCCGGGGTCCCGGGCATTCCACGGGCGTCCCGGGCCCACGGTGGCACGCCCCCGACCACCGGGAACGACCGCGCGGCCCGGAACCGCCGGAGGCGCCCGCCCCCGGCCGCCGGGTGCGCTCTAGCGGGCGCGCTCCACGCGCCGCTCGTCCCAGACGGGCTCCGGCGTCTCCCGGATCCGGCCGTCGGAACCGAAGACCAGGTAGCGGTCGAAGGAGCGGGCGAACCAGCGGTCGTGGGTGACCGCGAGGACCGTCCCCTCGTACGCCTCCAGGCCCTCCTGGAGTGCCTCCGCCGACTCCAGGTCGAGGTTGTCGGTCGGCTCGTCCAGCAGCAGGGCGGTGGAGCCCTCCAGCTCCAGCAGCAGGATCTGGAAGCGGGCCTGCTGGCCGCCGGAGAGCTTCTCGAACTTCTGCTCGGCCTGGGCGGTCAGCTCGTAGCGGCGCAGTCGGGACATCGCGGCGCCCCGGTCCTGGGAGTGCTCGCTCCACAGGATGTCGAGGAGCGTGCGGCCTTCCAGTTCGGGGTGGGCGTGCGTCTGCGCGAAGTGCCCCGCGACGACCCGCGCGCCGAGTTTCCACGCGCCGGTGTGCGCGACCGAGCCGCCCGCGAGCAGGCGCAGGAAGTGCGACTTCCCCGAGCCGTTGGACCCGAGGACGGCGACGCGCTCGCCGTAGAAGACCTCCAGGTCGAAGGGGTTCATCAGACCGGTGAGTTCGAGCCCCTGGCAGGTGATGGCCCGCACACCCGTCCGTCCGCCGTGCAGCCGCATCCTGATGTCCTGCTCGCGCGGCGGCTCCGGCGGCGGGCCGGCCTCCTCGAACTTTCTCAGCCGGGTCTGCGCGGCCTGGTAGCGGGACGCCAGCTCATGGCTGATGGAGGCGGCCTGACGCAGATTCAGCACGAGCTTCTTCAGCTGGGCGTGCTTCTCGTCCCAGCGCCTGCGCAGTTCCTCGAAACGCGCGAAGCGCTCCTGGCGGGCCTCGTGGTACGTCGCGAAGCCCCCGCCGTGCACCCAGGCGTCGGCACCGGCCGGGCTGGGCTCGACGCTGACGATCTTCTCGGCGGCGCGCGCCAGCAGCTCCCGGTCGTGGGAGACGAACAGCACGGTCTTGCGGGTCTCCTTGAGCCGCTCCTCCAGCCAGCGCTTTCCCGGTACGTCGAGATAGTTGTCCGGCTCGTCGAGGAGCAGTACCTCGTCGGTGCCGCGCAGCAGGGCTTCGAGCACCAGCCGCTTCTGCTCGCCGCCGGACAGCGTCCGCACCAGACGCCACTGCGCCTTCTCGTACGGGACGCCCAGCGCGGCCGTGGTGCACATGTCCCAGAGCGTCTCGGACTCGTATCCGCGCACCTCGGCCCAGTCGGACAGCGCCTGCGCGTAGCGGAGCTGGGAGGCCTCGTCGTCGACGGTCATGAGATCGTGCTCGGCGGCGTCGACGGCCTTCGCGGCCTGCCGGATGCGGGGCGGTGCCACGGACACGAGCAGGTCCCGCACGGTCGTCTCGTCCCGTACCGAGCCCACGAACTGGCGCATCACACCCAGGCCGCCACCGACGGTTACGGTCCCCCCGTGCGGCTTCAGCTCCCCCGAGATCAGCCGCAGCAGCGTGGTCTTGCCCGCTCCGTTGGGTCCGACCAGGGCGACGACGGCCCCTTCCCCCACCCGAAACGACACATCGCCGAGCAGCGCCCTCCCGTCGGGAAGGTAGTACTCAAGATGTGCGGCTTCGAGGTGTCCCATGGTGAGGCATTCTCCGTGGAGGCGGGTCCACCCGGCAAACCCATATCCGAGGGGTGGACCACCGCGTTCGGCGGAGGGGCCCGCCACGGATCCCCGTACGCCCGCCGAAGCCCGGGTCCGCGCCCCGCCCCCGCCGGGAACACACCCCGTCTCCGGGCCGACGTGGGCCGACCGGGGGCGGTGCTGGGCGGTGAGGGCGGAAAACGTCCCGGCGGGGGTAGTCGCACCCCATGACCACCACCCCTGACATCGACCTCACCACCGGTCCCCCTGGCCCTCACCCCCTCCGGAGCCGCTTCCTGACGGCGGACTCCCGTCTCTTCGAGGCCGTCGCGTCCCGTCACTGGCCAGGGGGCGACCGCTTCCTGCCGAAACTGAGCCACAGCGCGAACCACGGCCTGCTGTGGTTCGCCACCGCGGCGGCCCTCGCCGCCACCCGCACCCCCCACGCACGCCGTGCCGCGGCGCGGGGTCTCGCCTCGCTGAGTCTCGCCTCCGCCACGATCAACACCGTCGGCAAACGCACGGTGCGCCGCCCCCGCCCGTCACTCGCCCCGGTCCCCCAGGCGCGCCGGCTCAAGCGCCAGCCGATCACCACCTCGTTCCCGTCGGGACACTCCGCGTCGGCCGCCGCCTTCGCGACGGGGGTGGCACTGGAGTCGCACGGCTGGGGCGCGGCGGTGGCACCGCTCGCCACCGCGGTGGCCCTGTCCCGCGTCTACACCGGCGCCCATTTCCCGAGCGACGTCCTCGCGGGCGCGGCCCTGGGCGCGGCCGCCGCGTTCGCGGTACGGAGGCTGCTCCCGGAGCACGGCCGCCACTGAGGATGTGCGGTCCACATCGTAAGACGCAGGTCTCACCATCCGACACGCGGGCGTACGGTGATCCATGACCGACGGGAAGAGACGAAGGGGAACGGTCATGCCGAAACCGCGGGAGACCGCCGTCTACACACACGGCCACCACGAGTCCGTACTGCGCTCGCACACCTGGCGCACCGCCGCCAACTCCGCGGCCTATCTGCTCGACTCGCTCAAGCCCCACATGAAGATCCTGGACATCGGCTGCGGGCCCGGCACCATCACCGCCGACCTGGCGGAACTGGTTCCGGACGGACAGGTCACCGGGGTCGACCACGCACCGGGGATCCTGGACCAGGCCCGTGCCACGGCGGCCGGCCGCGGCCTGCGGAACGTGGATTTCGGGGTCGCGGACGTGCACGCGCTGGACTTCCCGGACGACACCTTCTGCGTCGTCCACGCCCACCAGGTGCTGCAGCACGTGGGTGACCCGGTGCAGGCGCTGCGCGAGATGCGCCGCGTCACCAAGCCGGGCGGTTTCATCGCCGTGCGCGACGCGGACTACTCGGCCATGACCTGGTATCCCGAGGTCCCGGGCATGACCGACTGGCAGGACCTGTACCTGCGCGTCGCCCGCGCCAACGGGGGCGAGCCGGCGGCGGGGCGCCGTCTCAGGTCGTGGGCGCTGGCCGCCGGCATCACGGACATCACCGCGACGTCGAGCACCTGGACCTTCGCCACCGAGGCCGAGCGGGAGTGGTGGAGCGGGCTGTGGGCCGATCGCACCCTGGCCTCGGCGTACGCGGACCGGGCCACCGAGGGCGGCCACGCGACCACCGGGCGACTGCGGGCCGTGTCGGAGGCCTGGCGCGAGTGGGGACGACGGGAGGACGGCTGGTTCTCCGTGCTGCACGGGGAGATCCTCTGCCGCAAGGACAGGTGACCCTCCCGGCCGAGGGTACGGGTGCACCTCCCGGCCGAGGGGACGGGACCTCCCCCTCGGCGACGGGTGAACCTCCCGCTCGGCGGCGGACGAACCGCCCGCTCGATGATGCGCGCGAAACGATCTCCTCCCCGGGTCGCCCCAACTAGGCTCGCCCGTATGGAGATTCTGGGAACCACGTTGCGTATCTGCGTCGACGACCTGGAGGCTTCGGTCCCCTTCTACGAGAGACTGGCGGGCACACGTGCCCTGCGGTTCGAGCGCGGGGGCGTGTCGGTCGCCGCGGTCGGCTGCTTCCTGCTGATGAGCGGACCGGCGGCCGAGCTCGACGTCCTGCGCAAGGTGGCCGCGACCATCGCCGTCAAGGACGTCGAGGAGGCCGGCCGGGTACTCCGTGAGCTCGGCGCGCACATTCTGGCGGGGCCCGTGGGGACGCCCGCGGGCCGCAATCTGATCGCCATGCATCCGGACGGGGTCGTGTACGAGTACGTGGACCGCGGGACGGACCGTTGACCCGTCCCTCCTGTGGCCCCGCCCCGGCGGGCCGGGGAGCGGGGCGGACCGGCCCGCGTCGGCCCCCCGGCCCGCGAGGGCGGACGAGGGGACTTCAGTCCGGATCGGCGCGCCACTCCGTCACCGGCGGCCGCATCCGGAAGTCGTACCGCGCGGGCAGTGCCTCGTCGGTCAGCCGGGCCCACAGCACACCGATCGCCTCGGCCCCCTCCCGCAGATCGGCCACCTCGAACCCCGCGTCGAAGACCGCCCGCGCTCCCTCCCGGTCCCCCTCGGCGAGCAGCAACTCCGCCTCGATCAGCCGGAACCGGCCCCGTTCACGGATCACGGGCCGCAGCCGCCGCCAGACCGTCCGCGCCTCCGCCGTCCGCCGCACCCCGAGCAGGGCGGCCAGCGTCTCCCGGCCGAGCGCGGCCATGGCCGCAGTCCACACCGCACCGTCGTCACGCCGTTCCCGGCACAGGTCGTCGAAGGCGTCGGCGTACCGGTCGGCGGCCCGCTCCCGGTTGCCCGCCTGCTGGTCCGCGACGGCCAGGCAGCGCAACAACGGCCAGAGCGACGGCGCGAGTTCGAGTGCGCGTTCCCAGCTGCGCACCGCCTGCGCGACATCACCGGCATGCCACTGGGCGACACCGAGGTGGTACTCGGTGAGCGGCTTGGCGGGCGCCGTCTCCAGCATGTCGCGCCAGTGCGGGGCGACGAGCGTCTCGCCCGGCGGCCCGACCCGTCGCGGCTCGGGAAAGGCACCGGTCCTGAGCAGTTCCACCCATGGCGCCTGCGCCTCTCCGAGGGTGGACTCGTCGAACGGCGTCCCCGCGGGCTTGTGGCCGGCGCGCAGCACTTCGAGGGCGCCCCAGCCGGACCCCGCGTGGAGCACCTCGCCGGGTTCCGTGTCGGCGTGCGGGAGCCAGGCCGCGTACGCCGCCTCGACGTCGGCCCGTGGCAGGGCACGCTCCAGCCGGTCCTCCACCTCCGCCCGCGCCGCCGCCCAGTCGGTCCCGTGGACCGTCCGCGCGCTCGCGTCGTCCGCCGCCAGCGGACCGTACGACTCCAGCCAGGTCACCTCGCTCTCCGCGTCCAGCCGCACATGCTCCAGCTGGGTGCGGGCGAGCCCGGCCTGGATCTCGCAGTAGCCCCCGGTGCCGGGCTCGGTGAGCCATTCCTGCCAGCGCCGGCCGCCCGCACCGGAACCCCAGACGAACAGCTTGCGTCCGCGCAGCACGTCGGTGGACGTCTGCACGAGCCCCTCACCCGCGTCGTCGAGCGCGGCGATCCAGCGGCGCTGCCCGTCGGGCAGTTCGTAGAAGTAGTCGGCGGGGAGGTCGGCGCGCGGCGGCCGGGTGCGGTCGACGCCCTCGTGCTCCGGTACCGGCACCCGGCGCAGCCGCCGCTCGTAGCCGAAGTGCCAGGCCTCGTCCGCCGGGACCAGCACCCTGCGCCGCTCGGGGACGGCGATGTTGGACCACCAGTACACGGGGGCGGGCTTCTCGTGCGGATTGCGGACGCGGACACCGACATGGAGGAAGTCCGACCCGTCCGGCAGCCACAGGTCGACCTGGAAGGGCAGGTCGCGCAGCCGTTCCCACTCCCACAGGCGCAGCATCTCGCCGCCGTCGGGGGCCGTGACCCGGGCCGCGTGGACGGGTGCGCAGGACAGCGTGGTGTGGCCGGTCGCGCCGATGTTCCACTCGATGCCGCCGGAGAACCAGGCGCCGTTGAGCGCGAAGCAGGCGGGCTGGAACACCGGGTTGCGGTAGAGGAGTTCGCGCTGCGAGGGCTTGTGGAAGAGGGAGGCGACCCGGCCCCCGCGGGACGGCAGCACGGTGACCCGCAGCCGGTCGTTCTCGATCACGATCGTGTCGGTCGTGCGGGACGTGCGGTGTCTGCCGTAGCCGTCCCGGACGCGCTCCGGCAGGACGTCGCGCAGGGGTTCGTAGCCGATCTGCCGGGCCATGTCGCGGGGAAGTGCCTCGCGGTCCCGGTCGTCGACGCGATGCGCCTCGTCGAGTGGCCGCAGCGGCGGCAGCGGGTTGCTGGGGCCCAACTCCGCTGACGGCAGCGTCATTACGTCACGTCGGATCGTCGTCACGACGACCATGGAAGCGCGACATCGCCCACCTGACCAGGGGTTCCGCTCGTCAGGATACGGTCAGGATTGCGCAAAGGCGGCCGGGACGCCCGGCCCGGGGCACAGGCTGGCCCGCGGCGGCCGTACCGGGCGCGGGCGGGTCACGGGGTGGCAGTCATCTCCGCGGTGATCGCCCAGCGTTCGTGGTCGCGCCAGGCACCGTCGATGTGGATGAAGGCCGGTGAGAAGCCCTCCAGCCGGAATCCGCAGCGCCGGGCGAGCGCGATCGACGCGGCGTTCCCGGGCTGGACGTTGATCTCCAGCCGGTGCAGCCCCATCGTCGTGAAGGCGTACCGGACCACGAGTCCGAGCCCCTCGGACATGAGCCCGCGTCCCGCGGCGTGCGCGAAGGCCCCGTACCCGAGCGCCCCGCTCAGAAAGCCGCCCTCGACGATGTTGTTGATGTTGATGAATCCGGCGACGGCCCCGCCGTCCCGTTCACAGACGAGGAAACCGGCCTTCGTGGGGTCCTTGATGAGCCGTCCCGCGTACGCCGCGTAGGCGTCGGGGCTCCCCGGCGGGAAGAGCCAGGGCTGGTGCAGGGCCTTGCTCTCGCGGACCCGCGCGGTGAACTCGGCGGCGTCCTCGTAGGCGAAGTGCCGTATGCCCGCGCGGGGGCCCTGGGCCAGATAGGGGGAGTCGTTCTCAGGCATCCGGCCACAGTACGCCGCCGCCGCTCTGCGGCCGCGTGGTCTCCACGTTCTCACGGCCGTCGCCTCGTGGAGTACGCCCCGCACAGCGCGCCGATCGCCCCGGTGCCCAGCAGCGCCATCCACAGGGGTGTGGTCACTTCCGGGATCAGCAGCCGGATCTTCGTGCTCCGGGTGTTCTCGAAGACGAAGACCATGGCGAGCAGGACCAGCGCCATGACGGTGGTTCTGCCCGGTGTCATCAGCCCGGCGCGGCTCTTCGCGCCGCTCGTGGCGGAGGCGTCGGGGGTCTTCGGACTCATGCGCCCAGCATGGGCCGCGTGCCCGTGGTCCGCTCGGTGGGAGGTTCCTCCGGGTGACCGGCGAGACCCTGTCCTCATCTCCCGGTCACCCCGGGAGGCCACCGCGCTCCCCGGGCCGGGCTCCACCCCGAGCGGCGCGCTCCCGCGGCGCGGCGGGGCCGCCCCGCGAAGGGCGACGGAAGGGTGCCGGCGGGAGCGCCCTCAGGCGAGTGCCGGTTCGTCCAGGGTGAGCGTCCCCGCGTCCGCGTCCAGTTCCGCCCCGACGCCGAACGCGACGGTGAGGGCCCCTTCGCAGTGGCCGAATCCGAAGTGTTCGACGACCGGCACCCCGAGGCCCCCCAGCCGGTCGGCGAAGACGGTCCGCACTCCCTCGTACGGGCCGCAGTCCACCCAGGAGCCGAGCGCGATGCCGGCGACCCGGTCGAGCCATCCGGCGCGCAGGAGCTGGGTGAGGATCCGGTCCAGCCGGTAGGCCTCCTCGCCGATGTCCTCGATCAGCAGCAGCCCGCCCCGGGCGGAGGCACGGGCGTGCGGGGTGCCGAGGTCGGCGGCCAGCAGGCTGACGCAGCCGCCGAGGGTGACACCACGGGCCCGTCCCGGCACCAGCGCGCCCCCCGTGCCGGCCGTGAGGGTCCGCACGGTCTCGGGCTCGAAGAGCGTCGCCCGCAGGTGTTCCTGTGTCCGCGCGTTCTTCAGGAAGTCGAGGGCCGCGACCATCGGTCCGTGCAGGGTGACCAGCCCGGCGCGGGTCGCGAACGCCTCGTGCAGTGTGGTGATGTCGCTGAAGCCGAGGAACACCTTGGGGCCCGCCGAGCGGATCGCGTCCCAGTCGAGGAGGTCGACCATGCGCTGCGCGCCGTAGCCGCCGCGGGCACAGAACACCGCGGACACCTCCGGGTCGCACCAGGCGGCCTGGAAGTCGGCGGCCCGGTGGGCGTCGGTGCCCGCGAGGTAGTTGAACTCGGTGTGCCGGTCCAGGACATGGGGAGCCACCACCGGATCGAGGTCCCAGCCCCGCAGCAGGTCGAGTCCCGCCTCCAGCCGCTCCTCGGGCACGGGACCGCTCGGCGAGACGACGGCGACGCGTGCCCCGGGTGCGAGGCGGGCGGGACGGGTCAGGGACTTCACTTGAGGAGCTCCAGGGTGGGAATGCCGGGCGGGTTCAGGCCGAATACCTGCGCGTACAGGGAGAGTTCGGACTCCAGGGCGCGCACCATGGTGTCGGCACGGCGGAATCCGTGCCCCTCGCCCTCGAAGGCGATGTAGGCGTGCGGGACGTGGCGCCCCGCCATCCTGGACAGGAACCGTTCGCACTGCGCGGGCGGACAGATGGGGTCGTCGAGTCCCTGGAGGAGCAGGAAGGGCGCGGTGATCCGGTCGGCGTGCTCGGCGGGTGAACGCTCCACGTACCGTCCCGGCACCTCGGCGAGCGGACCGATCAGCGACTCCAGGTACTGGGACTCGAAGTCGTGGGTCTCACCCGAGCCCCAGCTCGTGAGGTCGAGGATCGGGTAGAGGATCGTGCCGCAGGCGTAGACGTCGGTGGCCGTGAGGGACGCGGCGGAGGTCCAGCCGCCCGCGCTGCCGCCGCGGATGGCGAGCCGCCGCCGGTCGGCGGTGCCCTCGTCCGCGAGGGCGGCGGCGACGGCCGCGCAGTCCTCGACGTCGACGACGCCCCACTGCTCGCGCAGCCGGTTGCGGTACTCCCTGCCGTGTCCCGCCGAACCGCCGTAGTTGACCTCGGCGACGCCGATGCCGCGTGAGGTGAAGTAGGCGATCTCCAGGTCGAGGACGAGGGGGGCCCGGCCGGTCGGGCCGCCGTGCGCCCAGACGACGTAGGGCGGCAGTTCGTCACCGGGGGCGACCTGGTCGGGGTGGTGCGGTGGATAGACGTGGGCGTGGATCTCCCGGCCGGCGGGGCCGGTGAAGGTCCGGATCTGCGGCTCCGGGTAGTACGCGGGGTCCACCGGGTCGTCGTGGGCGGCACCGACCACCCGGGCGCGTCCGGTACGGAAGTCGAGCTCGACGACCTCGTAGGCGCTGCGCGGGCTGGCCCCGACGCCCAGGACGCGGCTGCCGTGCACGGCGAGTGTCGGCGTGAACTCGGTCCAGGGGCCGGCCGCGTCGACGACCTCGCCGGTCTCCGGGTCCAGTATCCCGAGCCGGGTGGCACCCCGTCCGTGCACGACGGCCACGAGTCCGCTCGAAAGCGGCGCGAACCAGCGGTACCCGATCTTCCACAGCGGGCCGCCGAACTCCTCCTCGCGGGTGCAGACCGGTGTCTCCCGTCCGAGCCGGTACAGGTTCCACCAGCCGGTGCGGTCCCCCGCGTACAGCAGGGAGCCGTCGGCGGCCCACTCCGCCTGGGCGATCGACTCCTCCGGGCCGCCCGCGACCACTCGCGGGGTGTGCAGGGTGCCGTCCTCGGCGACGTCCGCGAAGATGAGTTCCGTGCCGTCCCAGGGCATCCGCGGGTGGTCCCAGGCGAGCCAGGCCGCCTGCGCGCCGTCGGGCGACAGCCGTGGTCCGGTGACGAACCGGTGGCGTGCGTCGGCGAGTTCACGTACGGCGTCGCGGTCCCGCGCGGCCGACCCGTCGAGCGGCACCGCGGCTGCGACCCGTCGTACGTCGGTGGGTCCCTCGCCGGTGAACTCCTCCATCACGCACCACACTTCGCCCCGGTCGGGATGCAACCGCGGGTCGACCCAGCGCAGTCCGCCACCGACATGGGATACGGGCGTGAGGGGACGGGGTTCGGCACCCGGCTCGTACGCGTACAGCCGCTGGTCGGCGAAGTTCACGAACACCACGAACGGACCCTCGGGGCGCATCTCCCCCGCCCAGGGCTGTCCGCCGTACTCGATGACGCGGCTGCGCACGTTCCACGGGGCGGGCAGCACCGACTCCTGTGTGCCGTCCGCGCGCCGCCGGACGAGGGTACGCCGGCCGCCCTCGGCGGGCCGGGGTTCGGTCCACCAGGCCTCGTCGCCGACGAACCCGGCGAACTCCGGGTGCCCGTCGTGTGCCGCGGCGAGCGCCGCGTCGATGGGCGAGGGCCATGATCCGTATGCCAGTGTCCGCATTCCGTCCCCCTCAGGCCGTACGCAGGAAGCGGTCGAGAACGCGGACGCCGAAGTGCAGTGCCTCGACGGGAACGCGTTCGTCGACGCCGTGGAAGAGCGCCTGGTAGTCGAAGCCCTCGGGCAGCCTCAGCGGCGCGAATCCGTAGCCGGTGATGCCGAGGCGCGAGAACTGCTTGGCGTCCGTGCCGCCCGACATGCAGTACGGGACCACGTGCCCTCCGGGCGCGAACTCCTCGACCGCCGCCCGCATCCGGCGGTACGTCACCGAGTCGACCGGCGCCTGCAGGGCGACCTCGCGGTGGTGGAACTCCCACTCCACGTCCGGTCCCGTCAGCTGGTCGAGGGTGGCGCGGAACTCGTCCTCGGTACCCGGGAGATGGCGGCCGTCCACGTATGCGGTGGCCTCTCCGGGAATCACGTTGACCTTGTAACCGGCGCTGAGCATCGTCGGGTTGGCGCTGTTGCGCACGGTGGCCTCGACCAGCGCGGCGCCGGGGCCGAGCTTGCGCAGCAGTTCGTCCACGTCGCCGAGGTCGTCGAGGTCCGCGTCGATCCCGTACAGCGCGGCGAGTTCGACGAGGGCCGCGCGGACGGTCGGTGTGAGCCGGAGGGGCCACTCGTGCGCGCCGATCCTGGCGATCGCGGCGGCCAGGTGGGTCACGGCGTTGTTCCGGTTCACCTTGGAGCCGTGGCCGGCCCGCCCGCGCGCCGTGAGCTTGAGCCACCCGGTGCCGCGCTCCCCCGCCCCGATCGGGTACAGCTCCCGGCCCCCGCCGTCGTGGAAGGTGAACGCACCGGACTCGCTGATGCCCTCCGTGCAGCCCTCGAAGAGCTCCGGGTGGTGATCGGCGAGGAACCCGGACCCGTCCTCCGCGCTCGCCTCCTCGTCGGCGGTGAACGCGATCACGAGGTCGCGCCGGGGCCGCACTCCGAGGCGCTTCCAGCCCCGCAGGACCGCGAGGATCATCGCGTCCATGTTCTTCATGTCGACCGCGCCACGTCCCCAGACGACGCCGTCTCGGATCTCCCCGGAGAACGGGTGCACGCTCCAGTCCTCGGCCTGCGCGGGCACCACGTCGAGATGGCCGTGGACGAGCATCGCGTCGGCGGAGGGGTCGGTGCCCTCGATGCGCGCGACGACGTTCGTACGGCCCTTGGTCCGTTCCAGAAGGACGGGTTCGACGCCTGTCTCGGCGAGCAGCGCGGCGGCGTACTCGGCGGCCGGCCGCTCCTGGCAGTCGCCGCCGCCCCGGTTCGTGGTGTCGATGCGGATGAGGTCGGAGGTGAACCGTACGACCTCGTCCAGTGCCTGTTCGTCAGCCATACTGCTCCTCCACCGCGGCCGAGACGATCGTGGTGACCGCCTTGAAGGTGCGGATTGCCTCGTACATGGTGTCGTTGGTGTAGGCCACTCTCCGCTCGCCGGTGCGTTCCACACCCGGTACGACGGTGGCCGCCATCGACAGGTGCTCGGCGTCGAACTCCAGCGCCACCGTGAACGGGCCGCCCGCCACCGGTTCGTGCCGTACCGCCAGCGCCGCCGCCTCCTTGGCCGCGGCCCGGATGTCGGCGGCGGTCCGGGACGGTGTCCGGCACACCGCCGCGTACCGCGACACATGGTCCTTGACGGCGACCTTGAGCGCCTCCGGCGCGTATCCGAGCGCGTCCTCGCAGGCCAGGTCGTCGCCCGTGACGAGGACGACGGGTACGCCGTACTCGGCGACCACGTGCGAGTTGAGCAGTCCCTCGCTGGCCCGTACACCGTTCACCCAGACCCCGGTGATCGAGTTCGCGAGGTAGGTGTGGGCGAGGACGCCCTCCATGCCGGCGCCCGTGTGGTAGCCGACGAACGCGATCCCGTCCACGTCGCCGTGCTGTACGCCCTCCACCATGGACAGCGACTTGTGCCGGCCGGTGAGCATCTCGGCTCTCTCGTCGAGTCGTTCGAGCAGGAGATTCCGCATGGACCAGTGCGCCTCGTTGATCAGCACCTCGTCGGCGCCACCGTCGAGGAAGCCGAGTACGGCGGCGTTCACGTCCGAGGTGAACATCGAGCGGCACCGCTCCCATTGCGGTGTCCCCGGCAGCACGTCGGCCGGCCAGGTCACCCCGGTGGCGCCCTCCATGTCGGCGCTGATGAGGATCTTCACGACACACCCTCTTCGCACAGGTCAGCGGCTTTGTTCATGTCGGGTCACGCTACGCGGCGACACGGCGCCGGGCCAGGACGCCATGCATGGACATAGCCGCCCGAACCGGTCCCGTCGCACGCTTCGCGACCGTTCGGCGGTCAGGGTTTCACGGCGACCGCGGAGAGCCGCGGGGAGGGGGTCGCTTCGGCGGACCCCGGCGCCGGGGCGACCTCGCGCGCGCCGCCCGCCGGTCACGGGGGCGGGGGCCCGGAGTGCGGGGTCCGGTGCGAGGCGTGAACGCGGTCGGGATCAGTCCTCGTAGACGGTCAGGACGACGCCGTCCAGCTCGATGCGGCGCGGCGTCCCGCCCTCCCCTCGCACCAGCGCGTCCAGGCAGCGGCGAAAGAGCTTCAGCTCCTGCTCACTGAGGACGGCGGCGGCGAGGTCGAGGAGTTCGGCGAGCGCGGTCTCGGTCAGTATGTCGGGCAGTTCGCCGGAGAGCAGGACGACGGACTCGCCGGTACTGCCCCGGACCACGGCGGTGGTGGGTCCTCCGTGCACGAACAGCACATGTCCCCCTGGGTGACACAGGGGTCGTGCGGCTCACGTGCCCCGAGCAGAATGAGAGACTAGCTGTGGATCTTGCCGGTTTCGGCGGTTCTGGATTCTTTTACCGGGATCCCCGGGAAGCGGAACCGGAGCGGGCGTCCAGGCGTCCAAGCCCTTCGCTCCCGAGCGGTGCCGGCGTCCGACGCACACCGCGGCCCAGGACGCGCTCCGACCGCGACGGGTCCGGCACCCCGACGACGCCCGGACCACCCGACGCGACGCCGGCCCCCTGAGCCCGGCGTCAGGCGTCAGGCGTCAGGCGTCAGGCGTCAGGCGTCAGGCGTCAGGCGTCAGGCGTCAGGCCGATGGTCAGCCCCGGTGGGCGTCGCGGCCCAGGAGGGATTCCACGAGCGCGGCGACATGGCGCCGGTCGTCGACGGAGAGCTGCTGGACGCTCGCGATGAGCAGGTCCACCTCGGGATCGGCCGAGACGCCGGTGTCCACCACGGCGGACGCCGGGTCCGTCGCGTACACGTGAATGCCGCAGGCCTCCGCGGCGGCACGGCGCACCGTGTCCAACGACAGTCCGAGCCCCTTGGACAACCCCTCCAGCGTGCTGGGCTGTGGCATGCGCACCACGCGCTCGGCCGTCGCCAGGTGATGGACCGTGGAGCGCGGGATGCCGCCCCGACGTGCCACTTCTCCGTAGGACCAGCCCTCACGGTCGAGGCGATCTCTGATGATCTGCTGCA
Organism: Streptomyces fagopyri; assembly: GCF_009498275.1. Lineage (NCBI taxonomy): Bacteria > Bacillati > Actinomycetota > Actinomycetes > Kitasatosporales > Streptomycetaceae > Streptomyces > Streptomyces fagopyri. Next base: position 2,205,690 of record NZ_CP045643.1, read on the forward strand.
GTGCGTTGGCCACCGATGGTCACTTCCTGCTCGCCGCCGGGCGGAACTCTTCCAAGCGGGATCGATTCTACGTGGGGCTTCGCTCAGGCCCCAGAAGTCTTTCCCCGAACCGCTTGCGCGGCGAGCTCTGGGGCTACTACTGTCCAATCTCGTTGGACAGCACGTCCGACAAGATTGGACGAAGTTTGGGGGGAACCTGCCTTCGTTCGATCGGAAATGTCTATCCCTGAGGGGGAATTGATCATGATGGACAACCGTGAACTCGACACCGAGTCCGCCGAGCTGCTGCCCGGTCGCGAGGCCCTCGGACGTCTGAAGTTCAGCTTCGGCCGTACCACCAACGTGACCAAGCACGTCGCCAACATCAGCGCCCACAACGAGTCCGCCGCGCTCAACGACCACTCCAGTTGGTCGGACGCGTCGTCCAGCGCCGCCCAGGCCATCAACGTCTCGCAGTAGTCCGGCACGGGACGCCCGCCCGCGTCTCCGCCCACCTCCGCGACACCGGACGCCATGCCCGCGTCCGTCCTCGCGTCACCACCACGACCACTCAACGAACCACGTCCCGAAAGGACATCCCATGAGCATGGACATGAACGAGCTGCAGTCCGAGTCCGCCGAGCTGCTGCCCGGTCGCGAGGCCCTCGGACGCCTGAAGTTCAGCTTCGGCCGTACCACCAACGTGACCAAGCACGTCGCCAACATCAGCGCCCACAACGAGTCCGCCGCGCTCAACGACCACTCCAGCTGGTCGGTGGCCGAGTCCAGCGCCAGCCAGGCGATCAACGTCTCGCAGTAACACCCGCCGCGCAACGGCTGTTCGGCGGACCGCGCCCGGGGCGGGCGCGGTCCGCCCTTGGGGGGGGAAGGACCACACATGACGGCACTGGGGGACGGGCCCGCGTTGCTGTACGACACCGGGTCGCCGGTGCCGGGGCCGGGAGGAATCCCGGTCACCTACGAGCAGTTCGCCACGGGGACGCTGCCGGTTGTCGGCGCCGGCGTCGAGGTACTGCCGGTACCCCGACTCAGCTCCGGGCTCAAACTGCACGGGGAGTACCAGGGGTCGGGCTTCACCGACCCGAAGTACATCGCGCGCCGCGGCGACGGCCAGGTCGTGCAGCTGTCCCGGCTGCTGTACCTGGTCGCCTCCGCGATCGACGGCGTACACGACATCGAGACCATCTCGCACCGGGTGAGCGCCCGCTACGGGCGCGAACTCAGCGCGGAGAACGTGCGCTATCTGGTCGAGGAGAAGCTCGACCCGCTGGGCGTCACCGTGCCGGAGGGGCAGGACGAGGAGGAGATCACCGCGCCGCGGTCCGATCTGCTCCTCGCCCTGAAGGGGCACCGGATCATCTTCAACGAGCGCAGGGCGGGCCGGATCGCCCGCTCGCTGGCCTGGCTGCACCGCCCCACGGTGGTCGTGCTGATGCTGGCGGCGGCCGTGGCGATGGACGTCTGGCTGTTCGGCTTCTTCGGCGCGGTCGAACCCGTGCTGCAGGTCCTCGACCAGCCGGTGCTGATGCTCGTCGTGTTCGGACTCACCGTGGCCTCACTCGTCTTCCACGAGTTCGGTCACGCCTCGGCCTGCAGATACGGAGGCGCGCGGCCGGGGTGCATCGGCTGCGGGCTCTTCCTCATCTGGCCGTCCATGTACACCGACGTGACGGACATCTACCGGATCGGACGGGCCGGACGGCTCCGCACCGACCTGGGCGGGGTGTACTTCAACCTCGTCTTCATGCTCGCCATGACGGGCGCGTACTTCGCCACCGGTCAGCAGTTCTTCCTGGCCACGGTGTATCTCGGGCACTTCGAGATCCTGGAGCAGCTGATGCCGGCCGTCCGGCTGGACGGCTACTACATCCTCGGCGACCTGGCCGGCGTCCCGGATCTCTACGGCAAGATCAAACCGATCCTGCTCAGCACGGTGCCCGGACGGCGCGGGAAGGCGGCCCGCGCCGAGGTCGTCGGGCTCAAGAAGTCCTCCCGCACCATCATCACCACGTGGGTCCTCACGATGGTGCCGCTGCTGATCGGTGAACTCGGCTACGCGCTGTGGAACCTGCCGCGGATCGTCGCCACGATGGTCCGCTCGCTCACCGCGCAGGTCGTGGGCACGGGCGACGCCTTCGTCAACGGCCAGATCGCCGCCGGTCTGATCGGGGTGATCGGCTGCTTCATGCTGCTGTGCCCGATGGCCGGTGTGGTCTACCTGTCGGTGAAGATGGGCGGCCGGGTCTTCCGTGCCGCCAAGCGCTCGACCGACGACAAGCCGCGGCTGAGGGTGACGCTGTGCGCGCTGGCGCTGGTCGGTCTGGGCACGCTGAGCTACGCGTGGGTCTCCGGTGTGACGCCCGAGCCGTTGCCGAAGCGGCCGCCGATCGCCCCGATCCTCCAGCCCGGTGTGTCCACGGCGGAGCCGCCCGCCCGGCAGGCGACCGCACCCGGACCGCAGGCGTCGCCGTCCGGCACCGCCGCGGTCCCGCCGTCCGGCGCCGCGTCCCCCGGTGCCTCGGGCGCCGCCTCGGCGAGTGCCTCGGCCTCGCCCAGCGCGGACGCCGGGGCCTCCGCGTCGCCCAGCGCGGGCCCGTCCAAGAAGCCGGCCGAGCCCACCGGCGGCCAGAACACGACGGGTTCGGCCACGGCCGGTTCGCCGGCCGGTCCTTCCGAGGGGTCCGCCGAACCGTCGCCGTCCGACGATCCGACCTCGGCGGCGCCGACCACGGATCAGCCCACCCCGACCGACAGCCCGAGCGTGACCAGTGAACCGCCCCCGGCCGCCCAGTGACCGGCCGCACACTGCACCGACACCACAGGAGAACCATGTGAGCACACACGTCAACGCCCATCGAAAGCCGAATCCCGTCGGCACGTCCCTCGGCCGAAAGGCCATGCGCATAGGCCTGTTCGCGGCCGGCGCGGCCGGTATCGCCGCCGCCGTACCGGCCCAGGCCGCCACGGCGGCGGCCGGCGGCATGGGACGCAACGCCGCCGTCGCCGAGGACCACACCTTCAGCCACGCCGACCGGGCCCATCCGACCCAGGTCAAGGACTCCTTCACCGTGCGGCAGTTCGGCACGGTGACCTCCGCGGGCATCCGCAACCAGGCCAACGCGGTCTCCGTCGGCTGCTCGGTCGACGCGCACTGCCGGTCGGTGGCCCTGTCCTTCCAGATCGTCACCCTCGCGGGCCAGCACACGCGCCTGAACGCCGTGAACCTCAGCGACGCGGCGAACCAGCACTGCGACGGATGCCAGACCCTGGCCGGCGCCTACCAGTTCGTGGTCTCCACCGCGCGTCCGATCACTCTGGACAGTGCGACCAGGAACCGGCTCGCCGACATCCACCGCAGGCTCGACGAGTTGAGCCGCTCCGGTATCCCGGCCGTGGACCTCAAGACGAAGGTCGACGCGCTGGCCGCCGAGGTCACCGGAGTCCTGCACGACGCGGTGGCCGACGCGCCCAAGGCCGCGGACCAGCCGGCCGTGGCGGTGCACCGTCACATGGACGGCTGGCCCGGCCGCTGAACAAGGCCGCCGCACGCTGCCGTCGGCGAACACCGCCGGCGGACGTCGTCGCCCGAGACTCTCGCGCGACGATGACGTGAGGCCGCCGAACGACGGCGCGGGGCCGTTGAGCGGGGCCGTCGGCTCACGCCACCGCCCCCTCGCCCAGGGCCACTGAGAGGGGTACGGCGTCACCGACCGGCCGGTGACGCCGTACCCGTGCCCTGCTCACCCTGCGGTGCGACCCGCCACCAGCCACTTCGAGGGCAGTTCGATCCGGGTGCCGACCGCGGTGTACTCCGCGGTGACGAGTGGGAGTTCACCGCTCGCGAGGACGGTGAGCCCGGCCGCGCCGAGGTGGTCGGGAACGGACTCGTCGGAGACCTCGCCGGGGGCGATGCCGTGCCGGAGGATGGGTGCCAGCTTGGCCGGAGGGCCGTCGGCACCCTGCGCGAGTTCCATCAGGACGGGGCGGGCGGCCTCCGAGAGCTCGACGAGGAACACGCGTCCGCGCTCCCCCACCAGAGTGGCGATGCCGTCCACCAGCGGCTGGCGGTCCTCCGGTTCGCACTGGTGGAGCACGCCCCGCATATAGACGTTGGCGTCACCGAGCTCCGCGTGCAGGCGCTGCACCTCGCTCTTCTCCGACGCGTCGAGCAGCTGGTAGGTCGCCTGCCCCGCGGTGTCGGCGTGGCGGGCGTGGTCCAGCGCGGCGGCCGAGATGTCGGTGCCGACGACACGCGGGAAGCGGTCGGCGAGGAAACGGGTCTGGGTGCCGTTGCCGCAGCCCAGGTCGACGAGAGGCAGTCCGTGGAACGTCACGTACGGTTCGAAGAGAGCGAGATGGACGCCCGCGGTGAGGGCGGGCTCCGCATCCCAGAAGACGGCTCCCTGTTCGTCGGGAGCCTCGCGCCAGAAGCCCTCCCAGGCTCCCCTGTACCGACTCGTCACGCTCATGCCCGCTCCCCAGGTAGCGCCGCCGCCCGCCGAGCACGACGGGCGAGATCGGTCTATCGCGCCTGGAGTGCGCCGACAAGCGTGCGGCGCATTCCTTCACCGGTCATTTCGATCCGTGTACGCCGTCGCACGCCCCTTGCGCCCCCACGAGCCCCGGGAGTGCGCACGTAAGTCCCCGGTGCGTGTCAGCGCCGCGGCAGCGTCAGTTCGAACCACACGGTCTTGCCCGCGCCGGTGCGGCTCGTGCCCCATTCCCGGGCCAGCGTGCTGACGACACGCAGGCCGCGTCCGAACTCGTCGCCGGGGCCAGCGCTGAGCAGCGTGGGCAGGTTGTGGTCGTCGTCGGCCACCTCGCACAGCAGGGTGTCGCCGCGCACGAGGCGCAGTTCGACCCGGCGGCCGCGCGTGTGCCGTACGGCGTTCGCCACCAGTTCGCCGGCCATCAGCTCGGCGGGGTCGGCGAGCCGTCCCAGGCCCCACTCGTGCAGCTGCTCACGGACGGCGGCGCGGGCCCGGCCCGCCTCGGCCGGATCGGAAGCGAGCCGCCATTCGGCGATGTCCTCGGACTCGATGCCGTTGAGCCGCGCCATCAGCAGAGCCACGTCGTCCTTGCGGCCGCCGCGGGTGTTGAGGGCCCGGATGATCGTGTCGCAGGCGTCGTCCATGGACGCGGCCGGGTGGGCGGCGGACTCGCAGAGCGTGGCGAGGCCGACCCCGATGTCCTCGCCGCGCACCTCGACCAGGCCGTCGGTGCACATCACGAGCCGGTCGCCGGGCGCCACCGGTACGCGCACCGCCTCGAAGGGGACACCGCCGACCCCGATGGGCGCGCCGGTGGGCAGGTCGAGCAGATCGCTGTGGCCGTCCCCGGCGCGGACCAGGACGGGCGGGATGTGGCCCGCGTTGGCGAGGTGCAGCTCACCGGCGATGGGGTCGTAGACGGCGTACAGACACGTCGCGAGATAGTGCTCGCCGAGCCGCTGGGCCAGGTCGTCGAGGTTGCGCAGGAGCTGGGCCGGCGGCAGGTCGAGTGCCGCCATGGTCTGCACGGCGGTCCGCAACTGGCCCATCATCGCGGCCGAGTTGAGGCCGTGACCCATCACGTCGCCGACGACGAGGGCGGTGCGGGAGCCGGGCAGTTTCACGGAGTCGAACCAGTCGCCGCCGACGCGGCCGAGGAGCGTGCCGGGCAGGTAGCGGGTGGCGATGTCACAACCGGCCATGCGGGGCGCTATCTGCGGCAGCATGCTGTCCTGGAGGGTCTCGGCGACGCTCTCCTGGTACGTGTACATACGGGCGTTGTCGAGCACTAGCCCGGCCCTGGCGGCGAGTTCGGCGCCGGTGACCCGGTCCATGTCGTTGAACTCGACTCGCTCCGGGTGACGCAGCAGGACCATGAAGCCGAGCACCACGTTGCGGGCCTTCAGGGGGACGACCAGCATGGAGCGGCCGGTGATGAGGGGCCTGATGTCGCGCTTCTCGAACTGCGCGGCGATCATGTGCCCCATCTGCTTGCTGATGCGCGGCACGAGGACGGGCTCGCCGGTGGTCATGCACTGGAAGAACGGGGTGTGCGCGGGGAACGGCATGGCCTCGCCGACGGGCACGACGTCGTCCCAGCGGCCCGGCTCGTCCGTGTGCTCGAGGGCGACGCGGTGCCACATGGTGGTCGTGTCCGGCACCCCGTCGGGGAACCCCTCACCGGCGACGACCTGTTCGCGCAGATAGGTGCCCGCCACGTCGGTGAAGCGGGGTACGACGGCCCGGCTCACCTCCAGGACGGTCCGCGACAGGTCGAGGGAGGTGCCGATGCGTCCGCTGACCTCGTTGAGGAACTCCAGGCGTTCGCGCACCGCGACGTACTCGAGGTCCTCGCCCTCGTCCCCCGCGTACGGGTCGTCCTGTGCGTCCGGCGGGAGCGGCAGGCCGGCCGCCGCGGCCCCGGCGGCCCGCTCGCGGCGGGCCTTGCGCCCGGCCCGCCGAGGCACCCCCCAGTCGGGGGTGACGGGCACCCGGTCGTTCTGGCTGAACTCCATCACGGGATAGCCGAGTTCGAGGATCTGCGCGACGATGCGGGCGCCTTCGTCCACACTCATGCTGGGCAGGATCTCGGGCAGTCTGCGGGCCAGTTCCTCGGCGCCGGGGAAGTCGGTGTGCAGCGCGAAGGCGGGGGCGATGCGCTCGACGGCCACCCGGTCGTCGGCGTGGCGCATCGCGCCCGCGTCGGCGGCCAGAACCAGCAGCCGCTCCCGCCCCGGACCCACCAGCGGGTACGCCCACCACAACACGTCGACGCGGTCGCGGTCGCGGTCGCTGTCGTGCTCGTGGTCTCGGTCCCGTTCCGCTTCGCGCTCCCGGCCGGGCACCGTGAGCCGGGCGCGCCCGGCCGCCGGGTAGGAGAGCCGCCCGTCGAGCGAGGACTCCAGGTCGGGGCCGAGCCCGTCGTACGCCGCGTACGCCGCGTACGACGCGGTCTCGTCCTCCTCCGGCAGCACACCGGAGACGGGGAGCAGGTCGACGGCCGGGTGACCCACAGCGTCCTGCTTGGAGACGCCGAACAGACGTCGGGCGCCGGTGCTCCAGTGGGACACCAGGCCGTCACGGTCCACGGCGACCACGGCCAGCGGGACGCGTCCGGCGTCGGCGTACTCCGTGACGCCGTTCCCGGCGGTGCGGCTGAGGGGTGTGCCCACTTCGGTGCGACGCGAAGTGCCGCTCTCCATGGCCCTGGCCCCTCTCCCCGCGGCTCGGCAAGATCTGTGCCGCACCCACCACCGTACGACCGCGGCGCGGCGCCGTGTGCGGCAATAGGGGAATTGACCTTTCCCGGGGGCGCTCCGGCGCACCACCCGTCCCCACGGCGGCGGGTGCCACCGGTCAGTCCTCGTGGCCGAGTTGCAGATCGCGTTCCGTGCGGCCCCCACCGGCCACCTGGAGCACGGTGGCCACCGGCGGGTAGCCGGCCGCGATGACGGTGTACTCGCCGGAGGACAGGTCGACGAAGCGGAAGGTGCCGTCGGCGCCGGTGGTGAGTGTGTCCACGACGTTGCCCGCCGCGTCCAGGAGGGTCACCCGCGCGTCCTCCACGGGCCGTCCGCCGCCCGCCCGCACGGTGCCGCGCAGGACGGCGCCACCGGCGAGTTCGACGTCCTGGCGGGTCTCGCGGGAGGCCTGCACGCTGACCGGGAGCGCGGCCGGCCGGAACGCGGGCGCGCTGCCTGCGAGGGTGTACTCGCCCGCCACCAACTCCGTGATGACGTAGCCTCCTTCGCGCCCGCTGCGGGTGGTGGCCACCACCTCGCCGTGGACGTTGGTCAGCGTGACCGTGGCGTCGCGCACCGGAGTCCCGTCCGCGGTCAGTACGCTCCCGGCCAGCCGGCCGGCGCCGCCGAGCACGACGTCCAGTTCCACCGGACGCTCGCCGATCGTCACGGAGACGGCCTGCGGCTGGTGCCCGCCGGCCGCGGCGATCAGGACGTACGACCCCGATCCGGGGGTGGACAGCGCGTACCGCCCGTCCTCACCGCTCGCTCCTCGCCCGATCTGCCGGCCGGAGATGTCGATGAGGGTGAGCGCGGCGCGTGGCACGACGGTTCCGTCGGGGTGCTGCACGGTGCCGCAGACGGGGATGCCGGCGGCGTGCGTGGTGCGGGCCGGGGGGACCTGCGTGAGGGGGACGGGATCGGTGTCGGCGGCGGGGGCGTTGTGGGACACCAGCGGTTTCTCCTTGAGGAAGAAGGCGATGAGCAGGCCGAGGACGAGCACCGGCACGAGGTAGAGGAAGATCCGCGGCATGGCGTCCGCGTAGGCCGCGATGTAGGCGTCGCGCAGGGGCGCGGGCATCGCGTGGACGAGTTGCGGGGTCAGGGACTCGGGGTCCGGGACGGCGGTGCCCGCGCGCGCCGGGACGCGTTCGGCGAGCGCGTCCGCGAGCCGGCGGGCGAACAGCGTGCCGAAGATCGCGGCGCCGACGCTGCCGCCGATCTGCCGGAAGTAGTTGTTGGCGCTGGTCGCGGTGCCGAGGTCGGCGGGGCGCACCGAGTTCTGGACGGCGAGGACCAGCACGGGCATGACCATGCCGATACCGGCGCCGAGGACGGCCATCCAGACGCTGTAGGTCAGCCGGGGTGTGTCGACCTCCAGCCGGGAGAGCAGCCACATGCCGAGCGCCGACAGGGCGGCGCCGAGCACGGGGTAGACCTTGTAGCGGCCGGTGCGGCTGATGAGCTGGCCGGAGACGACGGAGGCGCCGACGATGCCGCCCATCATCGGGAGCATGAGCAGTCCGGACTCGGTGGCGCTGGCCCCGTCGACCATCTGCAGGAAGGTCGGGAGATAGCTGGCGGCGCCGAAGAGGGCGACGCCGATCACCAGTCCGACCAGCGCGGTGATGTTGAAGACGCCGTCCCTGAACAGCCGTGGCGGGATGAGGGGTTCGGCGGCGAAGCGCTCGACGACGAAGAAGAGGACCGTCCCGGCGAGGGCGCCCGCGCCGAGCCCGAGGATCACCCCGGACCCCCAGGCGTACTCGGTGCCGCCCCAACTGGTCAGCAGGACCAGGCAGGTCGAGGCGGCGGCGAGCAGCAGCACGCCGAGGACGTCGACGCGTCCCCGGCGGACGGGCTTCGGCAGTTTCAGGACGACGGTGACGACGGCCAGTGTGAGCAGGCCGAAGGGCACGTTGACGTAGAAGCACCAGCGCCAGGAGAGGTGGTCGGTGAAGTAGCCGCCCAGGAGCGGTCCGGCGACCGAGGCGAGGCCGAACGCGGCGCCGATCAGGCCCATGAACCGGCCGCGTTCACGGGGCGGCACGATGTCGGCGATGATCGCCTGCACGCCGATCATGAGACCGCCCGCGCCGACGCCCTGGACCGCCCGGAAGGCGATCAGCTGGTCCATGGTCTGCGCGCGTCCGGCGAGCGCCGAGCCGATCACGAAGAACGCGATCGCGAACTGGAAGACGCCCTTGCGGCCGAAGAGGTCGCCGACCTTGCCGTAGACCGGCAGTCCGATGGTCGAGGTGAGCAGGTAGGCGGTGATCGCCCAGGACATCCGGTCCAGGCCGTGCAGTTCGCCGACGATCTTCGGGAGCGCGGTGGCGACGATCATCTGGTCCAGCGCGGCGAGCAGCAGCGCGAGCATGAGCCCGAGGAAGACCAGCCGTACCTGGCGCGGGCCCAGCCGGTCGGGGCCGGTGGGGCCGGTCGTGTCGGAATCGGCGGGCCGCGGGGGTGCGGCGGCCGGTTCGTCCTGTACCAGAGTGATCCCGCCCACGTGCCGTTCCCCTCGTCGCACTCACCGCACAATTCCCGCTTATCGCGACAACTGCGAGCAAGCGCGACGAGTTACGGCGAACCGTCGCGTCGCGAGGAGATGCACTCGAACCGGTGAGGGCGGCAACGCGCCCTGGGGGGTTGCCTCTTGGGCCCGCGGGCCGCCGAGGCCCGCTCGGGGCTACTTCTCGGTCTCGGTGGCGAGCCTTTCGAGCACCAGGTCGTAGATCCGGCCGAGCCCCTTGGGCGCGAAGGTCTTCTCGAAGAAGCCGCCGATGCCGCCCGCGCCGTTCCAGACGGTGCTGACGACGACCCGCGACTTGCCCTCGCCGGCCGGGGTGACCCGCCAGGTGGTGACCATGGAGGAGTTGCGGTCCTTCTCGACGAGTTCGCCGTCGGTGGGCTCGGTGACCTCGAGCAGGCAGTCGCGGACGCGCTTGCTGGTGGCCTGGAGCTTCCAGTGGACGAGGGTGCCCTCGCCGTCGCCGCCCTCGCGCACCTCGTACTCGCTGAAGTGCTCGGGCAGCAGCTTCGAGCGGGTGCCGGTGTAGTCGGCCAGGGCGTCGAACACCGCCTCCGCGTCCGCCGCGATGACCCGCTCCGTCGTGGCCTCGACCTGCGCCATGGCACTTCCTCCAGCACTTGGTGACTCGGGGTGTGCGGCCACCCAACCACCACGCGGGCCGCGCCCTCAAATCGGGGTCCCCACCCGGCGCTGAAGGGCCTTGGACGGGGGGCGCGGAAGGGGGCCGCGACGTGGCCGGGGAAACCGGGTCGCACGATCAAGGGAACATGTGTTCTATTCTGTGGCCAGTGCTACCGAGGAGGCCTCATGCGCTGGGAGAACCTCACAGCGGACCCCGCCGGGGACCGCGCCCGCAACGCCGTGCTGTTCGGCGCGGACGCGGTGACCACCCGCACGTTCGACACCCCGGAGTTCCGCGGGATCACGTTCCACGAGATCCGGGCCCGCTCGATCGTGAACCGGGTGCCGGGGGCCTCCCGCATGCCCTTCGAATGGACGGTCAACCCCTACCGGGGCTGCACACACGCGTGCGTGTACTGCTTCGCGCGCAGGACGCACAGTTATCTGGACCTCGACACGGGCCTCGACTTCGACTCCCAGATCGTGGTCAAGGTCAACGCGCCGGACCTGCTCCGCCGCCACCTGGGCTCCCACCGCTGGCACGGCGAGCACATCGCGATGGGCACCAACGTCGACTGCTACCAGCGGGCCGAGGGCCGCTACCGGCTGATGCCGGGCATCCTCGCCGCCCTGCGCGACCACGCGAACCCCTTCTCGATCCTGACGAAGGGCACCCTGATCCTGCGCGATCTCGACCTCCTGAAGCAGGCGTCGGACGTCACCGACGTCGGCATCTCCGTCTCCGTGGGCTTCACCGACACCGAGCTGTGGCGCACCGTGGAACCGGGCACCCCGGCGCCCGAGCGCCGCCTCGACGTCGTGCGCACCGTGACGGACCACGGCATCGGCTGCGGGGTCCTGATGGCTCCGGTGATTCCCTTCCTGGGCGACCACCCGGCTCAACTGCGCGCCACCGTGCGGGCGATCGCGGCGTCCGGGGCCACCTCCGTGACCCCGCTGGTGCTGCACCTGCGGCCCGGCGCCCGCGAGTGGTTCATGGCCTGGCTGGAGCACCACCACCCGTATCTCGTCCGCCGTTACGAGCGGCTGTACGCGGAAGGGGCGTACGCGCCCAAGTGGTACCAGCGCCGGATCACCCGTCAGGTCCACGAGCTCGCCCGGGAGTACGGCATCGGTCCCGCGCACGGGGGCGTGCCGCGCAGGATCGCCGCCGCCGGGTCGGCCGCCGTCGGGACCGCCGCCGGGACCGCCGCCGAACCGGCCGTGCCGACACAGCTCACGTTGCTCTGACGGGCGTTCGAGCGCCGGCGTTCCGGGACCGCGGCGTCCGAAACCTCTCTGACGTCATCCGAGCGCATCCCGCGACCCAATCGGGTCAAGTCTCGCCAGAACGGGTTCTTCCCGGCCCCCACCCCGGGACGATGCGGCGAAGGCCGTGGCGTGCACGGCTCAAAATCCTCCGTCCTGGGAGGCCTTGTGAAGAAACGCGCAGCTGCTCTGTGCGGGGCTGCCGCCGTGGTGGCCGGGATGATCACGTCGATCCCCGCCGACGCGAGCGCCGGCTCCGCGACCGCACCCCTCACCGTCCGGGCCGCGAAGCCCACCTGGAAGAAGTGCGGGACCAGTTCCTACCCGGCCCTCCAGTGCGCGTCCGTGAAGGTGCCGCTGGACCACTCGAAGCCGGACGGCCGGCTCATCACGCTGGCCCTCTCGCGCGTCCCGCACACCGCGAAGACGTACCAGGGGCCGCTCCTGGTGAACCCCGGCGGCCCCGGCGGCAGCGGGATCACGATGGCCGGGTTCGTCGCCTCCACACTGCCCAAGGCGGTGGCGGCGCAGTACGACGTCATCGGCTTCGACCCGCGTGGCGTGGGCGCGAGCCGGCCCGCGCTGGACTGCAGGCCCGGCCACTTCGCCCCGGTCCGGCCGGACACCGTGCCCAGCACCCCCGCCATCGAGACGGCCAACCTCGACCGCGCCCGGTCCTTCGCGACGGCGTGCGGCGAGAAGTACGCGAGCCTGCTGCCGTACATCGACACGATCAGCGCGGTCCGCGACATGGACTCGATCCGTGCCGCGCTCGGCACCGAGAAGATCAACTACTTCGGTTACTCGTACGGCACCTACCTGGGCGCCGTCTACGCCAAGCTCTACCCGCAGCGCGTACGCCGTCTGGTGCTCGACTCCGTCGTCGACCCCTCCGGTGTCTGGTACGAGGACAACATCGGGCAGGACTACGCCTTCAACGACCGTCATCGGGCCTTCCTCGCCTGGGTCGCCAAGCACGACGCCACCTACCGGCTCGGCACCGACCCGGCCGCGGTCGAGGCCAAGTGGTACGCGATGCGCAGGGCGCTCGCCGAGAAGCCCGCGGACAAGAAGGTGGGCGCCTCCGAGCTGGAGGACACCTTCATCCCGGGCGGCTACTACAACGGTTACTGGCCCCGCCTCGCCGAGGCCTTCGCGGCGTACACGAACAAGAAGGAGACCACCCCGCTGCTCGCGGCGTACAAGAAGATCGGCGCCAAGGACGCCTCGGACGGCAACGGCTACAGCATCTACACCGCGGTGCAGTGCCGTGACGTGTCCTGGCCGCGCGACTGGAACCAGTGGCGCAGGGACAACTGGGCCGCGTACGGCAAGGCACCCTTCATGGTCTGGAACAACGCCTGGTACAACGCGCCGTGCGCGTTCTGGCCGACGAGCGCGCTGCGACCGGTGGACATCTCCAACACGGCCCTGCCACCGACGCTGGTCTTCCAGGCGACCGACGACGCGGCCACCCCGTACCAGGGCGGCGTGACGGTCCATCACCAGCTGCTCGGCTCCAGCCTGGTGGTCGAACAGGGCGGCGGCAACCACGGCATCACGCTGAGCGGGAACGCCTGCCTGGACAAGTACCTGGCGGCGTACCTCACCGACGGCAAGGTGCCGCACGGCAGCGGTGAGGCCGACGCGGTGTGCGAGAAACTGCCCGACCCGGAGCCGCTGAACACGAGGGCGGTGTCCGCCACCTCGCAGGGCGCGACCCTGCACGGGCTGCTCGGCCCCCGCGGCTGAGCGCACCCGGACGCCCGTCGGGGGCGCTGTCACACCCATGGTCCACCATGGACGCATGAGTGAACCGACCCGCATTCCCGCCCCCGCCGGAGTCGCCCCCGCCGCCGCGTATTCGCACGTCGTCCTCGGCACGGGCCGCCTCGTGGCGGTCTCGGGACAGCTCGCCCTGGACGAGGACGGCGGGCTCGTCGGCGAGGGCGACCCGGCGGCGCAGGCCCGTCAGGTCTTCGAGAACCTGCGCCGCTGTCTGGCCGCCGCGGGCGCGACCTTCGACGACGTCGTCAAACTCACCTACTTCGTCACGGACATGGCCCATATGCCCGCCATCCGCGCGGCCCGGGACGCCCACATGCCCGCGGACCGCCTGCCGGCCGCCTCCGCGGTCCAGGTCGCCGCGCTGATCGGCCCCGAGTTCCTGATGGAGATCGAGGCGTTCGCGGTGCTGGGCGGATGAGCGGCATCCGGGTCCGGGAGATGACCCTCGCGGACTGCGACCGGGTGTCGGAGATCCGCGTCCGCGGCTGGCGGACCGCGTACGAGGGCCTGATGCCCCGGTCGTACCTCGACGCCCTCAGTACCCGGGAGGACGCGGCGCGCCGGCGCCGCCGCTTCGCGCGGGGTGACGCCGCGGTGGTGAACCTGGTCGCGGAAGTGGCGGGCGAGGTGATCGGCTGGGCCTGCCACGGCCCGTACCGGGACGGCGAAGTCGCCCCCACGGACGTCGAGTTGTACGCGATCTACGTCGACCCGGACCGGACGGCGACCGGGGTGGGGCGCGCGCTGCTGCGGGAGTCGGCCGGGCGCTGCGCCGCCGCGGGGTACGAGCGGATGCTGCTGTGGGTGCTCAAGGACAACACGGGGGCCCGGGGGTTCTACGAGCACGCCGGATTCCGCCCCGACGGTACGGAGGAGCCGTTCGAGGCGGGCGGTGTCGAGGTGCCCGAGGTCCGCTACGCCCGCACGCTCACCGAGGCGCCCGCGCCTGCACCCACCACCACCCGCACCGATGCCGACGCCGGTGCCGGTGTCGGTGTCGGCGCGGCCGGCGCGGCGGATTCCGTGGCCTGACGCGGTCCGAAACGGTCTGCCGCCGGTCGGCCCCGGCGGGTCCTTCCGGGAAGCGGCTCCGCGGGTTGTCTTCGCCGGTTCGGGGCGCTCCCGCGCGGACCCCACCCACCACGCCCGGAACGCCCCTCCGCCACACACCCGAGCGATGAGCGCGGCCGACGCGGCACTGCTGGGGGGCGGCCCGCCGTCCGACCCTCACCGAACACCAGCGACCCACGACCGTCAGCCGCTCGCGACCCGCCCCCGGACGCGACCCCCACCCGCGGGCGGGAACGGACGGCGGCGGTTCGGGTGGGCGAGCACCGGGCAGGACATCCGGTCGGCGGGGGGGCACGCGTCAGTCGGGCAGCCGCGCCAGCGCGCGCACCGCCTCCTCGGCGAGGACGGGATGGGCGAGCGCGTCGTTCAGGACGGGTCTCGCCCGGGCGTCGCCCAGCGCGCCGAGTCCCGTCACGCAGGCCAGGGCGACGGTGCGGTGCGGATCGTGCGGGCGCAGCCTGCGCCGCAACGTGGTGACCAGCGCGGGTACGGCCTCGGGGGCGCGCAGCTCGACCAGCAGCCGAACCGGATGCAGCGCGTAGGCGACGCGCAGTTCGTTGGTGGCGAGCGCGGCCGCCGCACGGGCCGTGCGCGGATCACCGAGCCGCGCGAGGGCGTGGGCCGCGGACGCGCAGCGTCGTGGCTCGCGGTGGTTGAGCAGCAGGACGAGCGCCTCGAAGGCGCGACCGTCCCCGGCGGCCCCGAGCCGGAAGGCCGCCAGCTCCCGTGCCCACAGCGGCTGCCCCGGTTCGGTCAGCGCCGCCGCCAGTACGTCGAGGTCCTCGGTCGCCACGAGTCGGTCGTACGCCGGCGAGGCCCCCGCCTCGTTTCGTAAACGCTCCGTGAGTGATCGCAACTCCTCGTCCATGCCGCCGAGACTAGATGCGGTGCCGCCGCGTGGGGACGTACATCACGAACTCGGGGGCTGGCGTGCTCGTTACCGGCGGGTTAAGCTCAGACGAGCGAGTTACCCACTCGTGCATTCCTCAGGGCGGCCTGGTGACGCAGCCGCCGTGAGAGCAGTCGGTTCGGTGCTTCAGGCACCGCAGTACGACATGGCTCCGGGACAGAGCCGGTCGGCTTCACCGTTCACCGGGTACGCCCTCGCGGGCCTCCCGGCCCGGACGGCACCGGGCGTGTGCGCTCGTCAGCCCGGCAGCACCCGTAATGCTCCGCACCCCGTGCGCTCCTCGGCGCATCCGTGCGTCCTCTCCTCAGTCGTCACCCTCATCTGGAGTCCCGCGATGGCCGCTCCCCAGTCCGACCTTCCCCTGTCCCCTCTCCAGACCGTCGCCGTCGTCGGCCTCGGCACCATGGGCACCGGTATCGCCGAGGTGCTCGCCCGGGCCGGCCGCGACGTCGTCGGCATCGACGTCAGCGAGGCCGCGGCCGTCCAGGCCGTCACCGCGCTCGAAGCCTCCACCGCCCGCGCCGTGCGGCGCGAGCGGCTCACCGGGGCGGAGCGCGAGGGCGTCCTCGCCCGTTTCCGTACCTCCACCGACCTCGCCGCCGCGGCCGACGCCGACCTGGTCATCGAGGTGACCCCGGAGTCGTACGACATCAAGCAGCAGGTCTTCCGCGCGCTGGACGACATCGTGCGCCCGGACACCATCCTGGCCACCGGTACCAACGCCCTGTCCGTGACGCGTCTGGCCGCCGACTCGGCCCACCCCGAGCGCGTCCTCGGCCTGCACTTCTTCAACCCGGCGCCCGCGATGAAACTCGTCGAGGTCGTCTCCTCCGTGCTGACCGCGCCCGCGGCGGTCAGCGCCGTCACCAACCTCGCCCTCGACCTCGGCAAGGAGCCCGTCGCGGTCGGCGACCGCCCCGGCTTCGTCGCCGACGGACTGCTCTTCGGCTACCTGAACCAGGCGGCCGCGATGTACGAGGCGAAGTACGCCTCACGCGAGGACATCGACGCCGCGATGAAGCTCGGCTGCGGCCTGCCCATGGGCCCGCTCGCCCTGCTCGACCTGATCGGCGTCGACACGGCCCGTACGGTCCTCGAGGCCATGTACGCCGAGTCCCGCGACCGCCTGCACGCCCCCGCGCCCATCCTCAAGCAGCTCAGCGAGGCGGGCCTGACCGGACGCAAGTCGGGACGCGGCTTCTACTCCTACGAGGCTCCCGGCAGCCCGAGCGTCGTGCGGGACGCGCTGACGCCGCTCTCCGGCGGCCCCGGCACACCGGGCCGTACGGTGCGCTCGGTCGGCGTCGCCGGCTCCGGGACGATGGCGTCCGGCATCGCCGAGGTCTTCGCGAAGGCCGGGTACGAGGTCGTCCTGGCCGCCCGCAGCGAGGAGAAGGCGCAGGCCGCCAAGGCCCGGATCGGCAAGTCGCTGGCACGGTCGGTCGACAAGGGCCGGCTGACCGCCGAGGCCGCCGCGAGCACCCTGGACCTGATCACACCGGCGGGCTCCTACGACTCCTTCTCCGACGTCGATCTCGCCCTGGAGGCGGTGGCCGAGGACCTGGACGTCAAGCAGCAACTGTTCGCCGTGTTCGACAAGGTCTGCAAGCCCGGCGCGATCCTCGCCACCACCACCTCCTCGCTGCCCGTCGTGGCCTGCGCCCGCGCGACCTCGCGCCCGCAGGACGTGATCGGCATGCACTTCTTCAACCCTGCCCCCGCGATGAAGCTGGTCGAGGTGGTCAGGACCGTCCTGACCGCGGACGACGTGCACGGCACGGTCCGCGAGCTGTGCGAGAAGATCCGCAAGCACCCGGTGGACTGCGGCGACCGCGCCGGATTCATCGTGAACGCGCTGCTCTTCCCGTACCTGAACAACGCGATCAAGATGGTCCAGGAGCACTACGCGACGCTCGACGACATCGACGCCGCGATGAAGCTGGGCGGCGGGTACCCGATGGGTCCCTTCGAGCTCCTGGACGTGGTGGGCCTGGACGTCTCCCTGGCCATCGAGAAGGTGCTGCACCGGGAGTTCCGTGACCCGGGCCTCGCCCCGGCGCCGCTCCTGGAGCATCTGGTGGCCGCGGGCTGCCTCGGCCGCAAGACGGGACGCGGCTTCCGCGAATATGCCCGCCGCTGAGCGTCCCGGCGACCGGTCCGCGGACAGCGCCGACTGGGGCGGGCTGCTCGAACCCGTCGGAAACCCCCCGCCCGTCGAGGGTGGGGGGATCCCCGGACTTGCACGTCCTCCTGCGTACATGCAGTACGTTCGGGTCATGTCCCAGCCCGCCAGGTCCTCACGTACACCGGCCACGCCCGACGCACCGGAGAGTGCCGCGGGCGGTCGCGCCGCCGCGCAACGGCTCAAGATGCGACGGGAACTGGCGGCCTCGGCCATGGAACTGTTCGCGACCAAGGGGTACGAGGCGACCACCGTCGACGAGATCGCCGCCCGGGCCGGGGTGGCCCGCCGCACCTTCTTCCGCCACTTCCGTTCGAAGGAAGAGGCGATCTTCCCCGATCACGACGACACCTTGATCCGCGCCGAGGCGGTCCTCGACGCCGCGCCCGCGCACGAGCATCCCCTCGACACGGTGTGCCGCGGCATCAAGGAAGTCATGAAGATGTACGCGGCCCACCCCGAGATCTCCGTCTCGCGCTACAAACTGACCCGTGAGGTGCCCACGCTCCGGGAGGCCGAGATCGCCTCCGTGGCCCGCTACGAGCGGCTCTTCACCCGCTACCTCCTCGGCCACTTCGACGAGCACGCCCACGACGACGACGCCAACGACGATCCGCTGCTCGCGGAGGTCGCCGCGTCCGCCGTGGTCACGGCGCACAACCACGTCCTGCGGCGCTGGCTGCGGGCCGGCGGCCAGGGAGACGTGGAGACCCAGCTCGACCACGCCTTCGCCATCGTCCGCCGGACGTTCGGGTCCGGGATCGGCGCCGGGCGGGACGCCGCGCCGCGCACGGCACCCGCGAGCTCCTTCACGGAGGGGGACGTCCTGGTGACCGTGGCCCGGGTCGACGCCCCGCTCGACCAGGTGATGCGCACGATCGAACAGGCGCTGCGCGACCGCCCGCCGGGTTCGCGGAACCAGCAGAACCCGTAGAACCCGTAGAACCCCTAGAAACAGAGAACCCGCAGAGCCAGAGAACCCGCAGAACCGGTGGGACGCGCGGACCGCGCCGCCGTCCGGCAGGACGTCCCGGCGCGGGCCCGTGGGTTCCCGCCCCTTCCGGAGACGGGCTTCCCCGCCCCCACCCGGAAGCGGGCCTCCCCGCTCCTTGCGGAAGCGGGCCTTCCCACCGCCTCCCGTGATCCGAGGTCCATGACCTCGCGCACGCGCCCCGCGACCCGCGCGGCGCGTGCGCCCCACACAGGTGTCGCCACCGTCACCCGATCGGCGGAGCCCCAGGGCGGGCGACCGGGCCGCTCGCACCGTGGAAACTCCCTCGCCTTCGTGGCACCCCGGCCCCCTCGACGGCACTCTCCGCACGCGTCATGTGACTCTCCGCGACATCCGGATCACCCGTCGGCCGCCTCGCCGCCGCCCCACCGCGCCCTCCATTCCCGTGCGAGAGCCGGTCGCACCCCCTCCGAACAGGGGTTTTGATCGATCATCGGTCGATCTGATCGATCATCGCTCACGTGTTACGTAAAGATTTCACCTGAGCGCAACTCATGGCACTCCGTGCCTTGCCAGGTGACACGGCGTGCCATACGTTGATGTTGTCCGGGCGGCCGGCGTGCAGAGATCCCTCGTACGCCGGCTGTCCCCGCACACCACTGGTGAGCGCGCCCGGACGCCTGCGTCACAGGCACCCTCCCGCGCCGACAAAGCGCTGCCACAGCTCCACCTCCGCCGAACCGACGGCACACCCCTCACTCAGCAGCAGCACCGACGTAAGCCCCAGCGTCTTCCCTCGGACGCGTATCGCCGGAGGCAACACCGTGAAGGAAATCCTGGACGCGATCCAGTCGCCGGACTCCACGTCCGCCGACTTCGCCGCTCTTCCCCTCCCCGAGTCCTACCGCGCCATCACCGTGCACAAGGACGAGACGGAGATGTTCGCCGGGCTCAGCACCCGCGACAAGGACCCCCGCAAGTCGATCCACCTGGACGACGTGCCGGTGCCGGAGCTCGGCCCGGGCGAGGCCCTGGTGGCCGTCATGGCCTCCTCCGTCAACTACAACTCCGTGTGGACCTCGATCTTCGAGCCGGTGTCGACCTTCAGCTTCCTGGAGCGCTACGGCCGGCTCAGCGACCTCAGCAAGCGCCACGACCTGCCCTACCACGTCATCGGTTCGGACCTCGCGGGCGTCGTCCTGCGCACCGGCCCCGGCGTGAACTCCTGGAAGCCCGGCGACGAGGTCGTCGCGCACTGCCTCTCGGTCGAGCTGGAGTCCTCGGACGGCCACAACGACACGATGCTCGACCCCGAGCAGCGCATCTGGGGCTTCGAGACCAACTTCGGCGGCCTCGCCGAGATCGCCCTCGTCAAGTCCAACCAGCTCATGCCGAAGCCGGACCACCTGAGCTGGGAGGAGGCCGCCGCTCCCGGGCTGGTGAACTCCACCGCCTACCGGCAGCTGGTCTCCCGCAACGGCGCCGGCATGAAGCAGGGCGACAACGTGCTCATCTGGGGCGCGAGCGGCGGGCTCGGCTCGTACGCCACCCAGTTCGCACTCGCCGGCGGCGCCAACCCCGTCTGCGTCGTCAGCAGCGAGCAGAAGGCGGACATCTGCCGCTCGATGGGCGCCGAGGCGATCATCGACCGCAACGCCGAGGGCTACAGGTTCTGGAAGGACGAGTCCACCCAGGACCCGAAGGAGTGGAAGCGCTTCGGCAAGCGCATCCGCGAGTTCACCGGGGGCGAGGACATCGACATCGTCTTCGAGCACCCCGGCCGCGAGACCTTCGGCGCGAGCGTCTACGTCACCCGCAAGGGCGGCACCATCACCACCTGCGCCTCGACCTCGGGCTACATGCACGAGTACGACAACCGCTACCTGTGGATGTCGCTGAAGCGGATCATCGGCTCGCACTTCGCGAACTACCGCGAGGCGTGGGAGGCCAACCGGCTCGTCGCCAAGGGCAAGATCCACCCGACGCTCTCCAAGGTGTACTCCCTGGAGGAGACCGGACAGGCCGCGTACGACGTGCACCGCAACCTCCACCAGGGCAAGGTCGGTGTGCTCACCCTGGCGCCCCGTGAGGGCCTGGGTGTGCGCGACGAGGAGAAGCGCGCGCAGCACATCGACGCCATCAACCGCTTCCGGAACGTCTGAGGTCCCCAGATGACAGAGCGTCAGCGTCAGAAGGACCGGCCGTGGCTCATGCGCACGTACGCCGGGCACTCCACGGCCGAGGCGTCCAACGAGCTGTACCGGCGCAACCTCGCCAAGGGCCAGACCGGTCTGTCGGTCGCGTTCGACCTGCCGACGCAGACCGGCTACGACCCCGACCACATCCTCGCCCGCGGCGAGGTCGGCCGGGTCGGGGTTCCGGTCTCGCACCTCGGTGACATGCGCCGGCTGTTCCAGGACATCCCCCTGGACCAGATGAACACCTCGATGACCATCAACGCCACCGCCATGTGGCTGCTGGCGCTCTATCAGGTCGTCGCCGAGGAGCAGGGTGTGGACATCACCACGCTCCAGGGCACGACACAGAACGACATCGTGAAGGAGTACCTCTCGCGGGGCACTCACGTGTTCCCGCCGGTGCCCTCGCTCCGCCTGACGACGGACATGATCGCCTACACGGTCTCCCACATCCCCAGGTGGAACCCGATCAACATCTGCTCGTACCACCTCCAGGAGGCCGGTGCGACGCCGGTCCAGGAGATCGCGTACGCGATGTCGACGGCCATCGCGGTGCTGGACGCCGTCCGCGACTCGGGGCAGGTGCCCCCGGAGAAGTTCGGTGACGTCGTCGCCCGTATCTCCTTCTTCGTGAACGCGGGAGTCCGGTTCATCGAGGAGATGTGCAAGATGCGCGCGTTCAACCGCATCTGGGACGAGGTCACGCGCGAGCGGTACGGCATCCAGGACCCCAAGCAGCGCCGCTTCCGCTACGGCGTCCAGGTCAACTCCCTCGGGCTGACCGAGGCCCAGCCGGAGAACAACGTCCAGCGGATCGTGCTGGAGATGCTGGCCGTGACGCTCTCGAAGGACGCACGCGCGCGGGCCGTGCAGCTTCCCGCCTGGAACGAGGCACTGGGCCTGCCCCGGCCCTGGGACCAGCAGTGGTCGCTGCGCATCCAGCAGGTGCTGGCCCACGAGAGCGATCTGCTGGAGTACGAGGACATCTTCGAGGGCTCGCACGTCATCGAGGCCAAGGTGGCCTCCCTGGTGGAGGAGTCGCTCGCCGAGATGGACCGGATCGACGAGATGGGCGGGGCGATGGCCGCCGTCGAGTCGGGCTATCTCAAGTCGCAGCTCGTCTCCTCGCACGCCGAACGCCGGGCCCGGATCGAGGGCGGCGCGGAGAAGATCGTCGGCGTCAACATCTACGAGTCGACGGAGCCCAACCCGCTCACCGCCGATCTGGACGCGGCGATACAGACGGTCGACCCGGCGGTCGAGGCCCGTGTCGTCGCCGCCCTCCAGCAGTGGCGCGACACGCGCTACCAACCGCCGTTCAACCACCCGCGCCCGTGCAAGGCGCTGGAGCGGCTGAAGGAGGCGGCCAAGGGCACCGACAACCTCATGGAGGCCACCCTGGAGTGCGCCCGCGCCGGGGTCACGACCGGCGAGTGGTCCGGGGCCCTGCGCGAGGTCTTCGGCGAGTTCCGCGCACCGACCGGCGTCTCCTCGGCGCCCGTCGCGGTCACCGCCGAGGAGGGCACCGCGCTGGCCCTGGTGCGCCGGCGGGTCGAGGACACAGCCCGGGAACTCGGTGTGGGCAAGCTCCGGTTCCTGGTGGGCAAGCCCGGTCTGGACGGGCACTCCAACGGTGCCGAGCAGATCGCCGTACGGGCCCGCGACGCCGGGTTCGAGGTGGTCTACCAGGGCATCAGGCTGACGCCCGAACAGATCGTGGACGCCTCGATCGCCGAGGACGTGCACGCCGTCGGCCTGTCCATCCTGTCCGGCTCGCACGCCCAACTGGTGCCGGACGTGCTGGAACGGCTGCGCGAGGCCGGCGCGGCCGACATCCCGGTGATCGCCGGCGGGATCATCCCGAACGCCGACGCCGAACAGCTGCGCGCCGCCGGAGTGGCCGCGGTCTTCACCCCGAAGGACTTCGACATCACGGGAATCATCGGCCGTATCGTCGACGAGATCCGGAAAGCGAACAAGCTCGACCCCCTGGAGGTCCCCGCATGACCACGCCCGTCAACCGCCTTCGTCCGCGGCGATCCTGCCTGGCCGTGCCCGGCTCGAACCCGCGCTTCCTGGAGAAGGCCCAGGGCCTCCCCGCGGACCAGGTCTTCCTGGACCTGGAGGACGCCTGCGCCCCGCTGGCCAAGCCCGACGCACGGCACACCATCGTGAAGTTCCTCAACGAGGGCGACTGGACCGGCAAGACGCGGGTCGTACGGGTGAACGACTGGACGACGCACTGGACGTACCGCGACGTCGTCACGGTCGTCGAGGGCGCGGGCCAGAACCTCGACTGCATCATGCTGCCGAAGGTCCAGGACGCCCAGCAGGTCGTGGCCCTCGACCTGCTGCTGACGCAGATCGAGAAGACGATGGGCTTCGAGGTCGGCAAGATCGGCATCGAGGCGCAGATCGAGAACGCGAAGGGCCTGGTGAACGTCGACGAGATCGCCGCCGCCTCGCCGCGCGTGGAGACCATCATCTTCGGCCCGGCCGACTTCATGGCGTCGATCAACATGAAGTCGCTCGTCGTCGGCGAGCAGCCCCCGGGATACCCGGCGGACGCCTACCACTACATCCTGATGCGCATCCTGATGGCCGCGCGGACGCACGACCTCCAGGCGATCGACGGCCCCTACCTGCAGATCCGCAACCAGGAGGGCTACCGCGAGGTCGCGGGGCGCGCCGCCGCCCTCGGTTTCGACGGCAAGTGGGTGCTGCACCCGGACCAGGTGGCCGCGGCCAACGAGATCTTCTCGCCCTCCCAGGAGGACTTCGACCACGCCGAGCTGATTCTCGACGCATACGAGTACTACACGTCCGAGGCGGGCGGCAAGAAGGGCTCCGCGATGCTCGGTGACGAGATGATCGACGAGGCCAGCCGCAAGATGGCACTGGTGATCTCCGGCAAGGGCCGGGCGGCCGGCATGCGGCGCACCAGCAAGTTCGAAGCCCCGGAGGCCTGAGCACCATGCAGTTCGGACGCACGTACGAAGAGTTCGAGGTCGGCGCGGTCTACAAGCACTGGCCCGGCAAGACGGTCACCGAGTACGACGACCACCTCTTCTGCCTTCTGACCATGAACCACCACCCCCTCCACATGGACACGAACTATGCGGAGAGGACGACGGACTTCGGCCGGAACGTTGTCGTGGGCAACTACATCTACTCGCTGCTGCTCGGCATGTCGGTCCCCGACGTGTCCGGGAAGGCGATCGCCAATCTGGAGGTCGAGTCGCTGAAGCACGTGGCGCCGACCTTCCACGGCGACACCATCTACGGCGAGACGACCGTCCTCGACAAGACGCCCTCCCGGTCGAAGAGCGACCGCGGGATCGTCCACGTCGAGACCAGGGGCTACAAGCAGGACGGCACGGTGGTCTGCGTGTTCCGCCGCAAGGTGATGGTCCCCACCGAGACGTACATCAAGGAGCGCGGCGGCGAGCAGCCCGGCCGCCCGGAGCCGACCGCACCCGCGGAGAAGAAGACGGAGAAGTAGCCATGGCGCGACTCGCCCAGACCGCCGGTCTGACCGACGTCCAGCAGGAGATCCTCTCCACGGTCCGCGACTTCGTGGACAAGGAGATCATCCCGGTCGCCACCGAGCTGGAGCACCGCGACGAGTATCCGCAGCAGATCGTCGACGGCCTGAAGGAACTGGGCCTGTTCGGCCTGATGATCCCCGAGGAGTACGGGGGTCTGGGCGAGTCGCTCCTGACGTACGCGCTCTGCGTCGAGGAGATCGCCCGCGGCTGGATGTCGGTGTCCGGCATCATCAACACGCACTTCATCGTGGCGTACATGATCAAGCAGCACGGCACCCAGGAGCAGAAGGACCACTTCCTGCCCCGGATGGCGCTGGGCGAGGTCCGTGGCGCGTTCTCGATGTCGGAGCCGGCGCTCGGCTCGGACGTGTCGGCGATCTCGTCCAAGGCGGTCAGGGACGGCGACTCGTACGTCCTCAACGGCCAGAAGATGTGGCTGACGAACGGCGGCTCCTCGACCCTGGTGGCCGTGCTCGTGCGCAGCGACGAGGGCCATCCCGAGGGGACGGCGCCGCACAAGTCGATGACGACGTTCCTGGTCGAGAAGGAGCCCGGCTTCGGTGAGGTCCGCCCCGGCCTCACGATTCCGGGGAAGATCGACAAGATGGGCTACAAGGGTGTCGACACCACCGAGCTCATCATGGACGGACTACGCGTTCCGGCCAATCGGGTGCTCGGAGGCTCCACGGGCCGAGGGTTTTACCAAATGATGGACGGAGTCGAGGTCGGCCGCGTCAACGTGGCGGCCCGTGGCTGCGGTGTCGCTCAGCGTGCCTTCGAACTGGGTGTCTCGTATGCCCAGCAGCGTCACACTTTCGGCAAGCCGATCGCACAGCATCAGGCCATCCAGTTCAAGCTGGCCGAGATGGCCACCAAGGTCGAGGCCGCGCATGCGATGATGGTGAACGCGGCACGCAAAAAGGACTCCGGGGAACGAAACGACCTCGAAGCGGGCATGGCGAAGTACCTCGCGTCCGAATACTGCAAGGAAGTCGTCGAGGACGCCTTCCGTATCCACGGCGGGTACGGCTTCTCCAAGGAGTACGAGATCGAGCGCCTCTACCGCGAGGCGCCGATGCTGTTGATCGGTGAAGGCACCGCCGAAATCCAGAAAATGATCATCGGGCGCCGACTGCTCGAAGAGTATCGACTTCAGGGCTAGCCAGGGTTGGATGTCCTGGTTCGGGGTGTTTTCTTCGAGAAGAAGATCACACCCCGTCAACACTCTTCGGCCGCCGACTCGGCTTCCTGGCTTGCCCAGTTGTGGCCCACGACCGGTACGATCCCGGGAAAGCCGCCGTCCCCCGTTCCAGCGCGGCATCATCCGCTACGAAGGTCATCCATGCCCCACAGCCAAACCTCTGCACCTCGCGACAGCCTGGTCGGCGTACGCCTTGCGCGCGGAGCATCGCCGTGGCTTCTCCCGACCGTCGCCACCGCAGCACTCAGTCTGGCCCGCTCGCGCCGCTCCGGCGCGGCCAAGGCCGTGGCCGTACCCGCCACCGCGCTCGCGGCGGGCATGCTGTGGTTCTTCCGCGACCCCGAGCGTGAGATCGCCCAGGGCCGTGTCATCTCGCCCGCCGACGGTGTGGTGCAGAGCATCATGCCGTGGAAGGACGGGCGTACCCGCGTCGCGATCTTCATGAGTCCGCTCAACGTCCATGTCAACCGCGCGCCGCTCTCCGGCACGGTGACCTCGGTCGAGCACATCCCGGGTGGGTTCGTCCCGGCGTTCAACAAGGAGAGCGAGAACAACGAGCGTGTCGTCTGGCACTTCGACACCGAGCTCGGCGACATCGAGATGATCCAGATCGCCGGCGCCGTCGCCCGTCGTATCGTTCCTTACATCCCCCGGGGCACGAAGGTCGAGCAGGGTGACCGGATCGGCCTGATCCGTTTCGGTTCGCGCGTCGACATCTACCTCCCCGAGGGCGTCGAGGTCGATGTGGAAGTCGGTCAGAAGACCGTGGCTGGGGTGACTCGAATTGACCGTGATTGATCCTGAGACACAGGCCGGCTGGGTGCCGGAGGCCGACGAGGCGGACGACGAGGAGGAAATGCCCCTCTCTCTTCGCCTCTCGATAGCGGACACCCTCACCCTCGGCAACGCCACGTGCGGCTTCATGGCGGTGTACTTCACCACCACCGGCATCCTGATCCCGCACCTCACCGGCAGCCAGGAGTCGGGCATGGCGCGGCACAGCGCCGCCACGGCCGTCATCCTGATGCTCTGCGCCGCGGTCTTCGACCTGTTCGACGGCCTGGTGGCGAGAAAACTGCGCTCCTCCCCCATGGGCGCGGAACTCGACAACCTGTCGGACCTGATCAGCTTCGGCCTCGCTCCGGCCTACTTCGTGCTGGTCTACGGCATGGTCGCGGACGACGCGCACCAGAGAGTGGCCGCGGTCGGCGCGATCGTGGTGCTGCTGGCGGTCGTGCTGCGGCTGGCGCGCTTCTCCTGCGTGACGGTCAAGGACGGCACGTTCCAGGGCATGCCGTCGCCGTTCGGCGCGCTGACCGTGGTCTCGATCGTGCTGCTGGAGCTTCCCTTCGTCGCCACGCTCATGGCGATCATCGGGACCGCGTGGCTGATGGTGAGCCGGGTCGAGTACCCGAAGCCGCGGGGACGTCTCGCGGTGGCGATGCTCTCCTGGATCGTGCTGAGCATGGGCATGCTGGCGGCCTGGGCCTTCGACGCCCCGGGCGGGCAGCTGCTCCTCCAGACCGGGTGCGCGCTGCAGCTGGTCCTCGGTGCGGTGATCCCCCTCTTCGCCACGGCCCGGAGGGTGAACAACTTCCGCGACAACCGGCGTGAGGCGCGCGCGGCACAGCTGCCGTAGCACCCCGTACGACGGCCCGCTCACGGCGAAGGGCCCCGAACCGTCCGGTTCGGGGCCCTTCGCCGTGAGCGGGCCGGGTCAGTCGCCCGGTGTGTAGCCCTCTGCCACGGCCGAGGCGGCGGCCTGCTGGACGACCTTCATCCCGCCCACGGCGTTCTTGTCCGGTTGCAGGATGACGCTCTCCTTCGAGGAGGGGGCCTTCGGGTCGGTGAAGTCCTGGGTGATCCCGAAGCCCGCGTCGAAGTCGTTGATCGTCAGCAGCGCCTTGTCGACGCCCTCCCGGGTGAGGTCCTTGCCGGCGCAGGCCTTCTTGAGGGCCTCACCGAAGGCGAGCGCGGCGGTCCAACCGGCCACCACGCCGTTGTCCAGCGAGTCCTTCGGATAGGCGGCCTTGTAGTCCTCGACGAGCTTCTTGGCCTGCGGGGTGTCCGCGCCGATGGGCAGCGACGGCGAGGCGACGTAGTAGTTCTTCATCAGGGCGGGGCCCGCCTGGGTGGCGAGCAGCTGCGGCGCGAAGGCCGAGTTGTTGCCGATGATCGGCACGTCGAACCTGCCCGCCGCCGCGACCCCGACGAGCGAGGCCGCCTGGCGTGGACCCGCGCTGATCACGATCGCCTTGACTCCGGCCTGCTTCAGGGCGGCGACCTGGGCGGTCATGTCGTTGTCGGTCGGTTTGATCTTCTGCTCGACGACGGTCAGCCCGGACTGCTCGGCCATGTACTTCGAACCGGCCAGGGCGTTCTCGCCGTAGTCGCCCTCGAAGTACACATGGCCGACCTTGTCGCCCTTCTTCAGTCCCTTCTTCTTCATCAGGAAGTCGAGGGCGTTGATCGTCTCGATGTCGTACGTGGAGCCGATGACCCGGATGTACGGGCTGCCGAGCAGGTGGGCCGACCAGGCCTGGGGCAGCACCAGACCCTTGTCCCGGCCGTCCACGCGCTGCTTGACGGCGGCCACGAACGGCGAGCCGATGAACTGCGTGAACCCGAGCACCTTCGGCTCCAGCTCGGTGTACCCGGCGACCGCCCGCTGCGGGTCGTAGCCGTGGTCGCGTACGGTGAGCGCCAGCTGGTGGCCGCACACACCGCCGTCGGCGTTGGTCTGCTTCACATAGAGCTGCTGGGCCTGTGTGACGCTCTTGCCGAGAGTCGCGTAGACCCCCGTCATGTCGGTGAGCACCCCGAGCGCGATGGTCTTCCCGGAGACACCCACGCCGGTCTTGACGCCACCCGCCCCCTCCTTGTCGCTCTCCTTGCCGTCCTTGGCCTTGGAACTGCACCCGGCCAGCACGAGCAGCACCGCGAGCGCGCCCGCGACCGCCTTCGCCGCGGGTGCCCCCGGCCTCCGTACCATGCGCATGGTCATCTTTCCTCCCCTGGGTTGGGCCTGCCGCGACGCCGGGCGGCCACACTGACCAGACCGCCGGGCAGGAAGAGCACCGCCGCCACGACGGCGGCGCCGTACAGGTACCGGGCCGCCTCGCCCGGTGCGATTCCGCCGGTACCCGGGTCCGAGACCAGGGGCAGGGCGTCGCTGTAGTGGGTCAGCAGCTGGGGCAGCAGGGAGACGAAGGCCGCCCCGACCACCGCGCCCGCCACCGAACCGAGGCCGCCGATGACGATCATGGCGAGGTAGTCGAGCGAGAGCGTGATCCCGAAGTAGTCGGGCACCGTGCGCTGGAAGATCAGCGCGAGCAGCACCCCGGCCAGACCGGCGTACATCGAGGAGAGGACGAAGACCGCGGCGCGGAACCGGGCGACCGGGACTCCGATCACCCCGGCCGCGATCCGGTGGTCGCGGATCGCGTTCAGGGCCCGGCCCGGACGGCCGCGCAGCACGCCGCGGGCGAAGAGCGCGCCCCCCAGCAGTAGCAGGAGTCCCACGTACCAGAGCTTCTCGGCGGAGCCGAAGGGAACGGCGGCGACAACGGTCTCGCGGTCGTCGAAGGTGAGGCCGAACAGGCTCAGCGGCGGTACGTCACGGCCGTTGAAGCCCCCCGTGAGATCCCGCGCGTTGAACAGCACGTGCTGGCCGATGAAGATCAGGGCGAGGGTGGCGATGCCGAGGTAGGCGCCGCGCAGCCGGCCGGCGATGGGACTGAAGAGACCTCCCGCGACTCCGGAGACGCCGACGGCGAGCACGGCGGCGAGCCAGGTCGGCAGTCCAAGACCCGTCAGTCCGTCGCTCCCGTCGGCGGCGAACACGCAGTAGCCATAGGCGCCGACCGCGAGGAAGAAGGCGTGGCCCATGGAGAGCTGTCCGGTCGCTCCGGTCAGCAGGTTGATGCCGATCGCGCCGATCGCCGCGGCCATCGCGAACAGGCCCGCCTGGAGCCAGAAGCGTTCGAGGTAGAAGGGCAGGCCGAGCAGCAGGACGGCGCATCCGGCCCCGGCGTACACGCGGCCGTGCGGCAGCCGCAGGGCGCGGCGGCGCGTGGGCCGCGGCTCACCGGCCGTCTCTTCGCGGGCGAGGACCTCAGACACGGGCGAGCTCCTTCGTACCGAACAGCCCGGCGGGCCGGATGAGCAGGATCGCGACCATGACCAGGTACGGCGCGAGGTCTCCGAGACCGCGCCCGAGGAAGCTGAGGTCGCTCTGGTAGCCGGTGGCGAAGGACTCGGTGATGCCGACCAGCAGGCCGCCCACGAGCGCGCCCGTCGTCGAGTCGAGGCCGCCGAGGATCGCCGCGGGGAACGCCTTGAGCGCGGCGAGGGAGGTGGCGCGTTCCAGGCCGGGCGTCGGGAAGACGGTGAGGAACAGCGCCGCGACGGCGGCCAGTCCCCCGGCGACCGCCCAGGCCCCGAGCGACACCCGGCCCAGCCGGACGCCCATCAGGGCCGCGGTCTCGGGACTCTCGGCGGCGGCGCGCATCGCCACGCCCCAGGATGTGTAGCGGAAGGCCAGCAGGAAGACCGTGATGAGCAGGGCCGCGGCGGCGAACGCGGCGATCCGGGTGTGCGCGAGGGAGACCGGCCCGATGGTGAGCACGGCGTCCCCCCAGGGATCGCCGGGGCTCAGTACGTTCGTGCCGATGCGGCGGGTCAGTTCGGTGGTGAGCAGGATGTCGACGCCGATGGTGACGATGGCGAGGACACTGTGGTCGGTGCCCCGGTAGCGGCGCATCACCAGGAACTCCACGGCGGCGCCGACCAGCGCGGCGCCGGCGATGCCGACGAGCAGCGCGGGCCAGAAGCCGATGTCGTCGTGCAGGGACGCGGTGATGTAGCCGCCCGCGAGAAGCAGTGAGGCGTGGGCGAAGTTGACGACCTCGGTGGCCCGGAAGATCACGACGAAGCCGAGGGCGATCAGGGCGTAGACGGAGCCCAGCGAGACTCCGTTGAGGAGGAGCTCGGCGAACGTGCTCATCGGTCGGTCTCCTCTGCGTCGAGGCGTTCGCCCAGGTAGGCGCGGACGACCGCGGGATCGTTCTGTACGTCGGCGGGGGCGCCGTCGGCGATCCGGCGTCCGAAGTCGAGTACGGTCACCGCGTCCGCGAGCCGCATCACCACCCCCATGTCGTGTTCCACCAGCACGATCGAGATGCCGAGGCTGTCGCGGACGCCGGCGACGACCTCGGCGGTACGGCGCCGCTCGTCGGCGGTCATGCCGGCGACGGGTTCGTCCAGCAGCAGGAGCCGGGGTTCCATGCACAGGGCGCGGGCGAGTTCGGCGAGCTTCTGCTGCCCGTACGGGAGCGAGCCGGCGGGCCGGTCGAGCTGCCGCTCCAGACCGACGAACGCGGCGATCTCACGGACGCGTTCACGGTGCCGACGCTCCTCGCGGGCGGCGGCGGGCAGCCGCAGCCCGGCGGCGAGGAATCCGGTACGGGTCAGCCGGTGCCGACCGAGCAGCAGACTGTCCTCGACCGTGACGCGGGGCGGCAGGGCGAGGTTCTGGAAGATCCGGGCGACACCGAGGGCCGCGATGCGGTGCGGTGGCAGGCCGGTCAGTTCGTGCTCGCCGAAGCGGACGCTTCCCGACGCCGGCCGGTAGACACCGGACAGGACGTTGAAACAGGTGGACTTTCCGGCGCCGTTGGGTCCGATGAGGGCGTGCACGGTGCCGGGGCGCACGGTGAGACTCACCGCGTCCAGAGCGGTCAGTCCGGCGAACCTGACCGTCAACTCCGTTATCCGGAGCGGAGGTACGGCGGAGTCTTCGTCAACTCCCGGCACTGTGGGTGTGGTCGGCGCGGTTTCGGGTCTCTCCACGGGTGCGCTCACCCCTTCCAGCGCGGCAGGGCCGGCAGCGCGCCGCGGGCTCGTGACGCGTCGGCCGCGGCGTCCTCGTCCACCACGCCCAGATAGCGGCGGCGCACCTCGTCGGAGGCGGCGAGCTCGTCGGCGGGACCCGAGAGGGTCACCTCGCCGACCTCCAGGACATAGGCGTGGGTGGCGAGCCGGAGGGCCAGGGCGGCGTTCTGCTCGACGAGGAGGACGGAGGTCCCCTGGGCGTTGATCTCCCGTACGGTGTCGGCGATCCGCGCGGCCATCAGCGGGGCGAGTCCGAGCGAGGGCTCGTCGAGGAGGAGCACCTTCGGGGCGCCCATGAGCGCCCGCCCGACCGCGAGCATCTGCTGCTCGCCGCCCGACAGCAGCCCGGCGCGCTGCTGGGCGCGCTCGGCCAGCACGGGGAACAGGTCGTGCACGCGGCGCAGCGCCCGGGACCGCTCGGCCCGGCCCCCGGTGGCGCCGAGCGCCCCGGCCCGCAGGTTGTCGGCGACCGTCATCCGGGCGAACACACGCCTGCCCTCCGGTACTTGGGAGACCCCCGCGGCGACCACCCGGTCCGGCGGCAACCGGTCGAGAGGACGGCCGCCCAGACTGACGGACCCTCCGGTGACCGCTCCTCCGTGGAAGGAGAGGGTCCGGCACACGGCCCGCAGCAGCGTCGACTTGCCCGCGCCGTTGCCGCCCAGGACCGTGACCACGGCACCTTCCGGAACGTCCAGCGACACCTGGCGCAGTGCGCGCACGGGTCCGTATCCGACCGACAGATCGCGTACGACCAGAGCGGAACCGCCCATGGCACCTCCCTTGTCCTTGCTCGGTACTTGTCGTGACTCGGTGCTCGTCGTGACTCGGTACTTGTCGTGACTCGGTGCTTGTCGTCACTCGGTACTTGTCGTCACTCGGTGCTTGTCGTGGCTCGGTGTGGCGCTCACCTCAGCACCGGCGGGGAGCGTCCGTCCACGGGGGGCGGGCGAATCGCGGCGGGTGCCCAGAGGTCGTGGCCGCCCGTTGTGCGCGCGCACAACGCTGCGTGTCAGGGGCCTGTGCGGGGCGGTGCGACGGTGGCATCCTCCGGCCATGGGAGGGCGCAGACCGCGGACCGGTCATGACTGGATGCTGCTCGCGGAGTCCTGCGGGGCTCTGCTGGAACGACTGCCCGAGCTCGTCGACCAGCACCTGCGACAGCTCGCCGAACACTCGCCCGTCTACGCGCAGGTGCTGCCGCACGACCAGCAGTGGCGGGAGGCGGAGACGGCCATGCGCATCGGCATCGAGACGATCTCGGCGCCACGGGACTCGCCTCGCCGGGATCTGGAGCACGCCGAGCAGGCGGGGCGCCGGCGGGCCCTGCAGGGGCTGCCGCTGGAACTGCTCGTGCACGCCTACCGCGCCGCGGGCTATCTCGTGTGGGACGCGCTCATGGAGGGCCCGGTGGGCCGGGAGCCCGAGCGGCTGGCGGTGCTGATGCGTTCGGCGACGATGGTGTGGTCGGCCGTCGACGCCCAGACGGTCGCCGCGTCGGAGGCGTACCGGTCCACCGAGCGGGAGCTGCGGCGGCGCACGGACGAACAGTTGCAGGCGCTGCTCGACGCCCTGCTGGAGGGACAGGAGGCCCCCGGACTCGCGGCGCGCGCCGCGGCGGGGCTCGACCTGCCCGAGCAGGGACCGTACGCCGTGGTGGTCCTGCGCCCCGAGCGCCGGGACTTACGGGAGGCGGTCCCCCGGCCCGTCCAGAGCGGGGGGCTGCGCTTCATCTGGAGGATGCGGGCGGACTGCGAGATCGGCGTGGTGGCGCTGGGCGCCGACCAGGACCTCGACCAGGTGGTGCGGATGCTGCACGGACGGTGCTCGGGGCCGGGCGGTGTCAGTCCGGTGGTGGCGGGTCTCGGCGAACTGGGGCGGGCGCGGCGGCTGGCGGAGCTGGCGTTGCGCACCTGTACGCCGGACATGACCGAGGTCGTACGTCTCGACCAGCGGATGCCGACGGCACTGGTGGTGAGCCAGCCGGAGCTGGCGGGACGGCTGGTCGGCGACGTGTTCGGGGCGCTGCTGGAGCTGGAGCCGGCCGACCGGGCGGTACTGCTGGAGACCCTCGACGTGTGGCTGCTGTGCGAGGGCTCCGCCGGGCGGGCCGCGGGGCGTCTGTACTGCCACCGCAACACGGTCTTCAACCGGCTGCGACGGCTGGAACAACTGACGTCCCGCTCGCTGGCCCGGCCCCGGGACCTGATCGAGATGACGCTGGCCCTGGACGCGTACCGGTTGTCGGGGGGCGGGACGGCCGGGTGAGGGGCGGCCCGCGGTGCGGGTGACGTGTGGACGGGCGGGCTGTGAACGGCCGGACGACGACGTCACACCGCTCGTCCGGGCAGATGCCGCTGCCCGGACGAGAACGTCACGCCGGCCGGACGCGCGGGTGCCGCCTGCCGGGCGAGGGCATCGCCCGGCAGGCCGGCGGGCGCCGTCGCTCAGAGGAGGAAGTCGCGTCCGATGTTCTCCGCGACGCGCTCCAGGATCGGACCCGCGTCCGCGATGCACGTCGCGATGTCGGGCTCGACGTCGGTCAGCGGGTACGCCCGCCGGATACCGGCCCGCCCGAGCGCTTCCGGGGGCAGGGCGAGCCGCCCGCAGACCGCGACGACCTCCTTGCCCGCCGCGCGTGCGGCCGCCGCGACGCCCGCCGGGGCCTTGCCGTGCAGGGTCTGCTCGTCGAGCGAACCCTCACCGGTGATGACCAGGTCGGCCCGGTCGAGGGCCGGGGCGAAGCCGAGCACGTCGAGCATGACCTCGATGCCGGGTCGGAAACGCGCGCCGACCACGAGCGCCCCGTACCCGATGCCGCCGGCCGCTCCGGCCCCGGGCGCGGCCGCGTACTCGGCGGCCCGCGGACCGACCGCCTTCTCCAGGACGGTGGTGAAGTGGGCGAGCGCGGTGTCCAGGACCACCACGTCGTCGGGGCTCGCGCCCTTCTGGGGGCCGTACACGGCCGGGGCACCCTTGGGACCGGTCAGCGGGTTGTCCACGTCGCTGGCGAGGACGAGGTCGACCGAGGCGAGCCGGGCGTCCAGACCGGACAGGTCGGCGGTCACCACGTCGCCGAGCGCCGCGCCACCGGGCGCCACCCGCTCGCCGTCCGCGTCGAGGAAGCGCGCGCCCAGCGCGGCCAGCATCCCCGCGCCTCCGTCCGTCGTGGCGCTGCCCCCGACACCGAACACGATGACCCGCGCTCCGGCGTCCAGTGCGGCACGCAGCAGTTCCCCGGAGCCGTACGTCGACGCGGTGAGCGGCGCGAAGGTCCCCGCGGGCAGCCGTTGCAGTCCGCTGGCCTCGGCCATCTCGACGACCGCGGTGTCGCCCCGCAGCGCGAACGCTGCCGTGACCTCGTCCCCCAGGGGCCCGGCGACCCGTACCTCCCGGCGCTCGAAACCGGCCGCGACCGCCGCGTCCACGGTGCCGTCGCCGCCGTCGGCCACGGGCAGCGCCTCGATCCCGGCGCCGGGCGCCACCCGGCGCAGTCCGGCCGTCACCCGCTCCGCGACCTCGACGGCGGTCAGCGAGCCCTTGAACTTGTCCGCGGCGATCAGCACCCGCGGATCACGCCGGCCGCCCGTGCGTGTCGTCTTCTCGGCAGAGTCCGCCACCTTGCATTCCCCTTGCTTTCCGGCCTCGCACACGTCAAGGCAGTCGCGCCGCTGCGACCTTAACCGGAGGACGACCCCGCCGTCATGCTCCGGCCCGCCCCCGGAACACCGCACGCCGACGGCCGGAATCGGGTAGACCGGAACCATGACCCCTGTGGGCA
The DNA here is from genome assembly GCF_009498275.1 of Streptomyces fagopyri. Lineage (NCBI taxonomy): Bacteria > Bacillati > Actinomycetota > Actinomycetes > Kitasatosporales > Streptomycetaceae > Streptomyces > Streptomyces fagopyri. The sequence goes on from NZ_CP045643.1 coordinate 2,240,870, forward strand.
CCGAGCTCTCGGACCGCGTCCTGGGGGGCTGGCTGGGCCGGATCGCGGGCAACATGCTCGGCAAACCGGTCGAGCAGGGCGACCACTGGACGCGGGACCGCATCGACCGCTATCTGCGCCGGACCGCGGCCCTGCCGCTCACCGACTACCTTCCCGGACCGGCCGACAGCGACCAGGGCGAGGGCGACGAGTTCGCGCTGCGGCCCGAGTGGCGGCAGTGCGTGCGCGGCCGTATCCACGGCAGTTGCCGGGACGACGACGTCGACTACGCGATCCTCGGCCTCGACCTCCTGGAGACGCACGGCTTCGGCTTCAGCACCGAGCAGGTCGGCGACCTGTGGCTGCTGCGGCTGCCCTACCTGCAGACGTTCACCGCGGAACGGGCGGCGTACCGCAACCTCGCCAACGGCATCAAACCGCTTCTCACGGCCACCTACGACAACCCGTACCAGGAGTGGATCGGCGCCCTGATCCGCGCCGACATCTACGGGTGGACCTGTCCGGGGATGCCGCGCCGGGCGGCCTCCCTGGCCCGCAGGGACGCCGTGCTGTCCCACACCGGCAACGGCGTGTACGGCGCCATGTGGGCGGCGGCGCTGGTCTCCGCCGCCTTCACCGCGACCACCGTGCGGCAGGCGCTCGACACCGCGCTGACCGTCATCCCCGCGAGCAGCCGCCTCGCCCGCACCGTGCGCCGGGTGCTCACGCTCCACGAGACCCGGATGACCTGGGAGGACACGCTGAGCACGGTGTCCGAGGAGACCTCCGGGCTCGGCTGGATCCATACGATCCCGAACGCCGCCGTTCTCACGGCCGGGCTCCTGTACGGCGACGGGGACTTCACCCGCACCATCACGCTGACCGTCCGCGGCGGCCTGGACACCGACTCGAACGGGGCGACGGCGGGCTCGGTCGCCGGGGTCCTGTGCGGGGCCGGGGCCGTTCCCGCACAGTGGAAGGACCCCTTGGAGGACACGGTGCGCAGCGCGGTGTTCGGCTTCGACGGTGTACGGATCAGCGAACTGGCCGCGCGCACGGTCGCGCTCGCGGAGGCCGGAGCCGGGACGGCGGCGGTCCCCTCCTGACGGGCGGGCGTCCGTGCCGTTCCTCCCGCCCACGTGTCGTCCCCTTCGGTACCCGTCCGGCTCCGAAACGGGCGACGGCGGCCCCGGCCGAACCGGTCACCGCGTACGGGGGGACGGGCACGCGGGCTGGTTACGCTTCACGGATGACCACTCCGGACTTCGCCACGTACATCGCGGGTCTGCCCCGCGTCCTCGCCGGTGCCGCCGCGCTCTTCCGCGACACGGACGGCCGGATCCTGCTCGTCGAGCCCAACTACCGCGAGGGGTGGGCCCTTCCGGGCGGCACCGTCGAGTCGGACGACGGGGAGACCCCGCGCCAGGGTGCCCGTCGCGAGACCGCCGAGGAGATCGGCCTCGACATCGAACCGGGCCGGCTGCTGGCGGTCGACTGGGTGCACGGGGCCGGACGGCCCCCGCTGGTCGCCTATCTGTACGACGGTGGAGTCCTCGACGAGGGACAGCTCAAGGCGATCCGGTTGCAGGAGGAGGAGTTGCTGTCGTGGCGGCTGGTCCCGCGCGACGAACTGCCCGAACATCTGCCGGGCTCGCTCGGCCGCCGGGTCCTGGTCGCGCTCGACGTCCTGTCCGAGGGCTCGGGAACGGCGGAGCTGGAGAACGGCCACCGGGTGGGCTAGCGGACGGGCCGGGTCGCACCGGACACGCGGGCGGCGGTGCGGGCGGGCGGGCCGGTGACCGGGGCCGCCGACAGGGCTCACCGACCGGCGGCCGAGGCGGGTGTTCCGGTCGTCAGGTGCGATCGGACCGGTCCGCCGACGGGCACGCGACGCGACGACGCCCGTACCCGCGAAGCCGCGGGTACGGGCGTCGTCCTGGTCGGTCGCTCAGGAGGACCGGGTCACACGGCGCTGCGCCTGATCCGGCGCAGGAGCACCAGGCCCGCGATCACGAGCACCCCGCCGCCCGCGGCCGGCCACAGGGTCGTGCCCGTCTCGGCCAGGTCGCCGGTCGCGACCGTCTGCGGTTCGGTCTGCCCCTGGGCCTGTGACGACACCTGCGCGGCCGGGGTGTCCCCGCTCGTGGCCGGGGTCTGCCCGGTGTCCGCCGCGCCGCCCTGGTTCGCCGCGGGCGCGTCGTTCCCGGCGGCCGGGGTCGTCGTGTCCGCCTTGGGCACGACTCCGCCCTGGTCATCGCCCGAGCCACCCTTGTCCGGTTCGGAACCGCGCGTGGTGGCCGGGGGCTTCGGCCGCTGCGTCGCCGCGGGGGTACCGGGGTCGGCGCCGCCGTCACCACCGGAGGTGGGGTCGGCACTCGGGGTCGGGGCGTCCTTCGACGGCTCACCGGAACCGCCGCCGCCGTTCCCGCCGTTACCACCGTTACCACCGGCGCCACCGGCATTGCCGCCGGCACCGCCGTTGCCGTTGTCCCCGCCGGCGCCACCGTTACCGCCGGCACCGCCGTTGCCGTTGTCTCCGCCGTTGCCATCATTGCCGCCGGCGCCACCGTTGCCGTTGTCGCCGCCACCGTTGCCGACACCGTCGACGCACTTCTGACCGGTGTTGATGCAGTCCACCATCTCGCGCATCAGCTTCGCGTCGAAGACGTTGATGAAGTCGTCGTGGTCGGTGATGGCCTTGTGCAGCTGCTCGGGGAACCCGTCGACGGCGTACGGGTTCTTCACCTGGCCGTTCTCCAGGGTCGGCCGCGGAACGTCGTAGACCAGCCGCATCGACAGCTGCGGAATCGCCTTGAAACCGTTCGCGCAGTTACCGGCCGCGTCGGCGAAGGCCACGTGCGTACGGTGGTTGGCGCTGTCGATGTTCTGGCCGTCCCAGCAGCTCTGGAAGGCGAACTTCCGTATCACGCTGGCACCCTGGGGACAGATCGGGTACTTGTCCGTCAGCTGCACCTTGTCCTCGAAGCCGGTGCAGCTCCAGTGCGCGTTGGCGTTCGCGGGGCCGTTGACGAACGCCTTCGCGTCGCCGGTGATGATGCGCAGGAACGTCGGCATCTCGACGACCTTGCTCTGCGGGCTGCCCACGAACTCGATCTGGGCCTCCTTCGCCTGCAGGACCTTGCCGACGTTGCCCTCCAGGCCACCGCCGTTCCTGTCGGCGTCGAACTCCTGCGTGCCGTCCTGCACGCGGAGCACCGGCCAGTAGTACGTGGACTTGTCGCCCTGGTTCTTGCACGTCGTCTCGCCCTTGGCGAGGTCGTCGTTGCTGGCGAACGCGTCGTTCGACTGGTTGCCGACGTAGTCGTGCAGGTGGTGTGCGCCGTTGGCGACACCGGGGGCGACGATCACGTTGTCGGTGTTGAACTTCTTGTTGGCGTTCACACCGCACGTGGTCGTGAACGTACCGGTGGAGGCGTCGCCGCCGTTGCCCGGCTTCTGCGGCACGTTCGGCTGGACGGTCGTGATGTCCACGAAGTCCGCGGCGACAGGCCCGCTGACGGGCGCCGCGCCGCCGCCCTGCTGGCCGTTGTTCTGCTGGCCGTTGCCGTTCTGCTGCTGGCCACCGCCGTTGTCGCCCTGCTGCTGTCCGCCGCCGTTCTGGTCACCGGCGTTGTTCTGGGCCGGGGTGGCGGGAACCGCGGTGCAGGTGGCGACACCGTCGAGCATGGCCGGCGGTTCGGCGCCCGCGTTCTTGAAACCGATCTTGATGCGGTCGATGACCGCGGCCCGCTTCTCCTTCAGCGGACCGAGGACCGCGTTCTGCACGAAGCTCGGGTCCTGCGTCTGGGCCTGCTCCGCCGAGGCGAGGCGTGCGTACGCCTCGGAGATCTGCTGGTCGAGGAGGGCGAGTTGCTTGTCGACCTCCGCCTTCGCGGCCTCCGGCACCTCCGTGAGCTTGCTGCCCACGTCCGGACAGTCGATCGTGGCGGCGCCCGCCGCCTTGGTCTCGTTCTGCTGCCCGGACGCACCGCCCCAGCTCTCGGTGGCTGACGCGTAGACATTGACCGCTACCAGCCCTCCTCCGCCCAATATCAGCGCGGCTGCGGCAAATGTCGCACGCCGTGCCCCTGTGGGGCGTCTGCGCGTGTTCCGTCTCACGTGTGTACTCCTACGCCTCGTAACAGGCCCGGCATGGAAATCCCCCCTGCCATACGTAGAGGGACCCAGGGGCGTTCAAGTGCCCCAGGAATTCACAGCGGTCTCATACCCGATGACCCATGGATCACGGCCTCGCGGCCCCGTGACCCCTCGCTCCGGGGCACCTTATATCCACTCGCACCGGCCGGACGGGCGCCCTGCCCTCGGCATCACGACCAAGCCTCTCGTCGCCGTCCTCAGTGGTGCGGGCATCTCCACCGACGAGGGGATTCCGTCAACGTATCCCGCGTACCGGCGGAGGCGGCAGCGACGATGGACCTCGCCCGCATACGGCACGTCAGGGCGGAGCGACGTGCCGTCACTCCGCAAAGACGTGACGAGGTTTCGGTAAAGCCCCCCCAATGGCATGATCGACTGGCTGTTCGGGACAACGAGCTGGAGGGGGAACGGAGTTGTCTTTCGATGAGGAGTGGGCCCGGTTGAAGGCCGACGCCCTGGCGCGCGGGTCGACCGGCATGCAGATCGACCAGCTTCCGGCCGACGCGAGCGGTGGCCCCGGCGCACCGGTCGCCGGGAGTCTGGTGGCCAAGACCGACTCGATCAACGGCAACGCGAATCTGCTGATCGAAATAGCGGGCTTCCTCCAGGAGGGCCGGCCCGACGCCGAACTCACCACCATGGCCCGGGAGCCTCGAACACACGAGGACGTCGCCAGGCAGGTGGCCCGGTTCGCCGGATTCGCGGATGACCAGTACCTCGACGCGGTCGCTCTCCTCGCGGCACTCTCCACCCGCCTGCGGACAGTCGGCAGCGACTTCGTGAAGATCGACGACGACACGGCACAGCGCTTCCTCGACGACATGTTGCGCTACGGCCAGTACGTCGCTCCGGAGGCACGATGAGCGGCGGGATCAGCCACCGCAAGGACGTTGAATATCTGGAGGGCTGCAACCCGCCCCTCGTCGAGCGGAACGCGGACGAGTTCAAGCGCCTGCACGACATGCTCGTGGCGGTCGACCCGTCCGCCGAGCGAGCCGAGAAGCACACCCAGTGGAAGAGCGAAGGCAGCCGGCACTACGAAGCCCGGCTCACCGAGGCGCGCAAGCTGCTCACGCAGCTCGCCGAGGGTTACCACAAGGCCGCCGGCGCCCTGAGCGATTACGCGTTCGCCCTGGAGGTCGCCAAGGCGCACTACTCCAACGGCAAGGCGAACGAGCAGTCCCTCGCAAACCTGATCCACACCAAGGGCACGGCGATCACCCGTGAGGCCCAGGAGGCTGAGCCGATGCGCCAGTGGGAGGACATGCGGGCCACCACCGGCGTCATGGACTTCTTCGCCGAACTCACCATGGATGTCGACGACATCCGCGACGACGCGAACCGGCTGCACGACGCCGCCGGCGGCGATTTCCATCTGGCGAAGGCCACAGAACACGAGGCACGGGAGATCTGCGTCCACCAGCTCAAGCAGGCGTACGACCTGCTGCCGGACTTCCGCATGGGCTTCGTTCAACGCGTCGACATCGTCTCGGCGATCGCGGACTTGCGGCGAGAGGCAGCCGAGGCGCGCACGAATCCGCTGACCCGTCTGCCCGGCAGCGGACCCAAGCAGGACCACTACCCCATCGCCGGGAACGACATCGTCTCCCCGACGCTGCGCGACATCCGCCTCGCGGTCGCCAACCTCCCCGGGGCGAAGGACAGTTACTGGAGTCCGCCCTCCAACGCCCAGGAGCGCGCCGACTGGATCGCGGCGAACAAGGACATCATCAAGGCGGCGGCACAGAACTCGGGGCTCCCGCCGGACATGGTCGCCGGTATCGCATGGCAGGAGATCGGCGGACAGCCGGGCATCCTGGACGACATCACCGACACCATCCGCGAACAGGCTGACTCCCCACTCAGTCCGATCGCCCCCGAGAGCCTTCCCTGGCGTCTCGGCGGCGATCCCGACAACACGTCCATGGGGCCCATTGCCATCCAGGTGCGACGCGGCGCCGAGGTCCTCGGCTACGACCCCGACCACCTCACCGACCAGCAGCGCAGCATGGTGGAGGATTCTCTCCAGGACCCTGCGCAGAACATCTTCATCGCCTCGGAGTACCTGGCCCAACTCAAGGCGGAGAGCGAGTTCGCCAACGTGCCCGCGGAGGAGATGACGCCGGCCCAGTATCAGGAGCTCGCCGCGCGTTACAACGGTGGCCCGTACTGGCGGACCGGCGACGCCCAGGCCTACGGGCGTGGCTTTACGAACAATCTGGACGAGGCAAGGAACGCACTGCGCTGATGACCAGCCCTTCCCACGTGGACAACGACCGCGGCTGCCTGCGCCTGGTCCTCGCCGTTCCACTGATCCTGCTCACCCTTGTCGCTGCGTACTTCTGCTGGACGGCACTGACCATCCGTCCGTCCGGGCCCTGGGACGACGACGCGTATGCCGGCATCGTTCTCTCGTGCGTCCTCACCATCGGGGCTGCCGGTGCGGTGGCAGTGCTGTGGCTGCTGCCGTCGGTACGACGGATCATGGGGTGGTGGTGGGTGGGCCCCGCCGTGCTGTTGGGTGTGATCGCAGCTGTCCGATGGGTGACGGGCGGTTAAGCCATCCAGCGCCGTCGCTGCGTCCACCTGCCCATATGCCGTTCGGCGAGCGGCTCGACCCCGTGGTGCTGGGCGAGGCCGCCGCCATCACCGAGGCGTGTGAGGTGTTCATCGCCGTCGGCAGCCGCCTCCGGGTCCAGCCGGCCGCCGGACTCGCGGGCGTCGCCGCCGACCACGGCGCGCGACTCGTCGTCGTCGACGCCGAGCCCACCCCCTACGACGACCGTGCCGCCGAGGTCGTACGGGAGCCGATCGGCACCGCCCTGCCCGCACTGCCGCGCCGGCTCCGCGAGACCGGTCCCTGGAACGGCGCCCGCCCCGCCCGAGCCGAACGGCGGCCCGGCGGCGGGAACTTGCCGCTCGCCGCACAACACCGGCCCGTACCGGCAGGGCGACTGCCCCCACGCCCCTGGGCGTGGGCGCAACGGGCGGGACCCGTCGGTGACGCGTCCCGCCGGCCGGGTCAGAAGAGGGCGGAGCCCCGCTCGAAGTCCAGGAGGCGGCGCTTGCGGTCCAGGCCGCCGCCGTAGCCCGTGAGACTTCCGTCGGCGCCGACCACGCGATGGCAGGGCACGATGATGCCGACGGGATTCCTGCCGTTGGCGAGGCCCACCGCGCGGGAGGCCTTGGGGTTGCCGAGGGCGTCGGCGAGTTCACCGTACGAGCGGATCTCGCCGTAGGGGATGCGGACCAGTTGGTCCCAGACACTGCGCTGGAAGGGCGTGCCGGCCAGGCGCATCGGCAGGTCGAACTCCTTGAGGCCGCCCGCGAAATAGGCCGCCAGCTGACGCTTCGGCTCGGCCAGCAGGCTGTCGTCCCGCTCGCCGAAGTCCTCCTGGGGCGGGCGGTGCCGCTGGCCGACCATGTAGAGGCCGCACAGGAGGCCGTCGTCGGCGACAAGGGTGAGGGGGCCGTAGGGGCTGTCGGTGATCGTGTGTCGTTTCACTGCGTGTCCTCGGTGCGGGCCCGTGACGGGCTCAAAGGGGAAGGAAGTTGATCGGGTGGCTGTCCGTCGCCCACAGGTACTGGACCGCGTACGCCCGCCACGGACGCCATGCCGCCGCGCGGGCGGTGAGGGCGGCGGGGGTCGAGGGCAGGCCCAACTCCTGCGCGGCGCGCCGGACTCCGAGATCGGTGGGGAGGAAGGCGTCGGGGTCGCCGAGGGCGCGCATCGCGATGACGTCGACCGTCCAGGGGCCGAAGCCGGGGAGGGCGAGGAGCCGGGCCCGCGCCTCGGCCCAGTCGCTCTCCACCCCCAGGTGAAGTGTCCCGTCGGCCAGTTGACCGACCAGCGTGGTGAACGTCGTACGGCGCGTCCGCGGCATGGCCAGGGACTCGGGGTCCAGCGCGGCCAGCGCGTCGGGGGAAGGGAAGAGATGGGTGAGGCCGCCCTCGGAGTCCTCGACCGGCTCCCCGTGCGCGGTGACCAGACGGGCGGCGTGGGTACGGGCGGCGGCCGTGGAGACCTGCTGGCCGAGCACGGCGCGTACGGCGAACTCGGCCTCGTCCACCGTGCGCGGCACCCGGCGTCCCGGCGCCTTGTCGACGAGCGGGGCCAGCAACGGGTCGGTGCGCAACTGGTCGTCAACGGCCACCGGGTCCGCGTCCAGGTCGAGCATGCGGCGGCAGCGGCTGATGGCGACGGTCAGGTCACGCGGGTCGCTGAGGGTGAGCCGGCATCCGATGTGGTCGGCGTGCGGGGTGAGCGCGACGATGCCGTGGCCGTAGGGCAGTCGCAGGGTGCGCCGGTAGGCGCCGTCGCGCCACTCCTCGACTCCGGGCACGGCCGTCGCGGCGAGGTGACCGAAGAGGTTGTCCGGGTTGAGGGGGGCGCGGAACGGCAGGCGCAGGCACAGTACGCCCGGCGCTGTCGTCCCCACCCCGCTCCCGCCGCCCGCCTTCGGGCCGGCCACCCCGCCCGTCGCCGCTCCCCGGCTCGTCCTCGCGACGGCCGCCGCCCGTTTCCTCGGGAGGCGTTCGCGCAGTTCGCTCGGTGAGAGGGCGAAGACCTCGCGCACGGTGTCGTTGAACGTACGGATCGAGGAGAACCCCGCCGCGAAGGCGACCTCCGTCATCGGGAGCGGGGTGGTCTCGATGAGCAGCCGCGCGGTCTGGGCGCGCTGCGCCCTGGCGAGCGCGAGCGGCCCCGCGCCCAGTTCGGCCAGCAGCTGCCGCTCCACCTGCCGGGTGCTGTAGCCGAGCCGGCGGGCCAGGCCGGGGACGCCCTCGCGGTCCACGACTCCGTCGCCGATCAGCCGCATCGCGCGGGCCACCAGGTCGGCACGCTGATTCCATTCGGGTGAACCGGGGCTGGTGTCCGGGCGGCAGCGCTTGCAGGCCCGGAATCCGGCCTGCTGACAGGCCGCCGCGCTCGGGTGGAACGTCATGTTCTCCGGCTTCGGCGGCACGACCGGGCAGCTGGGCCGGCAGTAGATCCGGGTGGTCAGGACCGCTGTGAAGAACCAGCCGTCGAAGCGCGCGTCCTTCGACCGGACGGCGCGTACGCAGCGCTCGGTGTCGGTGTGCATCCCGTTCCGCATGTCTCCAGGATCGGGCACGCGCGGGGGTGGGGCTGGCGGGAATCCGACATCAGCCTCGCGGGGCCTCGGGCGGACCGTCTCCCCCGTCGTCGTCCCCGTCGTCGCCCCGGCCGCCGCGCCCACCGTGCCCGGCCACCCGCGGCGCACCGGCGTCCGCGGGAAGGACGGTCAGCGGGGCTCCTCGCCCTGGGCGACCTCCACCTCGTGGTGGAAGGCGAGGACACCGGTGGCCGCCGTACCCGCCGAGACGGTCGCGCAGGCGGCCAGCAGGAGGGCGATCCAGGGCGCGGCACGGCGGCGCCGCCGGGGAACGGCGAGGAGGGCCGCGACCCGCTGGGGCACGGGTCCGGTGGTCGCCGCCGGGGCGAAGTCGGGGCGGGCGGAGCGGCCGGCGGAGGCGGCGAGGGCGGCACGCGCGATGGCGCGCGCGGTCAGCCGGCGGTCCCCCACCACGGCGGCGGCGGCCTCGTCGGCGGCGCGTTCGGCGGCGAGCGCGATCACCGCGCGGACCGGGCGGAGCCCGGGATGGCAGTGCGCCGCGAGTTCGGCGACGACGAGGAACCGGTGGTGGCCCCCGGCGTTGTGGGCCCGCTCGTGGGCGAAGAGCACCTCGCGTTCGTCGGCGCCGAGGCTGCGGAGCATTCCCGTGGTGACCACGATGCGGTGGGGGCGGCCGGGCAGCGCGTACGCGTCGGGGTGGGGCGACTCGATCACGCACAGGTCACCCGCGGCGGGGCGGCCGTCGGCCTCGGTGCGGGCCGCGCGGAAGGCCCGTGACTGCCGCAGGGCGGAGCGGACGAGTGTTCCGGCGCCGAGGGTCAGCAGACCGGTGGCGGCCGTCGCCAGGGGGAGGATCACCAGGTCGGACGGCGTGCGCAGCGGCTGGACGAGGTCGCCGAGGCCCGCGAGGAACGGCAGCTTGAGCAGACCGGTGAGGACCAGTGCGCCGAGGGCGGCCACGGAGGAGCCCGCGAGTACGAGGACCGTGAGGGTCAGCGCCCACAGCGCGGCGACCGGCGAGAGCCGGTCGAGGCAGCGCCGCGCCGCCACCGGTACCGCGAAGGGCACCAGGAGCGGGATGAGCAGCAGAGCGGTCATGACCCACCGATCGTAGTCGCGTGCGGGTTGCGGTTGCTCGTCCTACTCGCCGCGTCCGCGTTCCGGTCGTCCACCTGACGCCGGGCGTCCGTCCGGTGCCGGATGTCCGTCCACGGCCGGATGCCCGTCCAGTGCCGACGGGCCGTCCGGTGCCGGGTGTCCGTCCGGTGCCGGATGCCCGTCCGGTTCCAGCAGGCCGCGCAGGAGACGCTCGTCGTCGGGGCTGAGCTGGGCGACGAACCGGGCCAGGGCCGTCTCGCGGTCCTCGTCCCGGTCGAGCTCGGTGTGCATACGGCGCGCGGTGAGGCCGTGCGGGTCCTGGACCGGGAAGTAGGCGAAACCACGGCCCTGCCGTTCCCGGCCCGCGATCCCCTTCTCGTGCAGCCTGGACAGGATCGTCGTCACCGTCGTGCGGGCCAGGCCCGCCCCGAGGCGCGTCTGCACCCCGCCGGGCGTGAGGGGTGCGTCGGCGGCCCAGAGGGCGGCCATCACGGAGGCCTCCAGCTCACCCGCCGGCCGGCGTTCGTCCTTCGCGCTGGTCATGGGAACGATCCTCACCCCGATATCGTCTACAGTTCAGTAGACCGTCTACAACATTGTAGTCATTCGGGTGTCGTCACGACCACACCCGACCCTGTCCAGTATGAGAGGGCTCGCGACGATGGCCGCACCTTTGTTCGCAGCGTCACAGCTCGGAACACCGTTCGGAACACATCTCGGATCGCGGCTGGGGTCCGAGCTCGCGGTGAACGTTCTCAGCGCCCAGTCCCTGCTCGCCGCCTTCGGCGTGCTCGGTGTGGGCGTGGTGATGTTCGCGGAGACGGGCCTGCTGATCGGCTTCTTCCTGCCCGGTGACTCACTGCTGTTCACGGCGGGCCTGCTGTGCACGGGGTCGGCCCAGGGCGGTCTGAAGCTCTCGCTGCCCGCTCTCCTGGTCGCCGCCGCCGTCGGCGCGCTGGCCGGGGCCCAGTGCGGCTATCTCATCGGGCGCAAGGCGGGCGGCGCCCTGCTGGCCCGCAACGGCTCGCCCCGGCTGCACGCGGGGGCGCGGCGCGCGGAGGAGTTGCTGGAGCGGTACGGGCATGCGAGGGCGATCGTGCTGGCCCGCTTCGTACCGGTGGTGCGCACGGTGCTGAACCCGATGGCGGGAGCGCTCCAGGTGCCCGTCCGGACGTTCACCCTGTGGCAGGTCGTCGGCGGTCTCGTCTGGAGCCTCGGCCTCACCCTCGCCGGGTACGCGCTGGGCTCGTCCGTTCCGAACATCGACCGGTACCTCCTGCCGATCATCGCCGTGATCGTCGTCGTGTCGCTGATCCCGCTCGCCGCCGAGGTGCGCCGCTCGCGCAGGGCCGCCGCCGTGGAGAAGGGCGTGCGGGGATGACGTTCGCGTTCGACGGGTCCTCGATCGACGGATCCTCCTACACCTACGTCGTGGGCCTCGCCCAGGACGCCCCGTCGTGGCTGGACACGCTGGTGCGGGCCTGGTCGACGTACGGGCTCGCGGTCTTCGCCGTCCTGATGCTCGTGGGCTGGTGGCAGGCGCGGCACCAGAGCCCGCGGGCCGCGGTGATCGCGCTGGTGGTGCCGGTGATCGTCGTGGTGGCGTACGGGGTGAACTCGGTGTTCAAACTGCTCGTCCGCGAGGACCGGCCCTGCCAGAGCCTGCGGGTGCGGACGCTGGAGGCGTGTCCGGCGCCGGGCGACTGGTCGTTCCCCAGCAATCACGCGGTCATCGCCGCCGCGGCCGCGGTCGCCCTGCTCCTCGTCTCCCGGCGTCTCGGCACCGTCGCCCTGGTGGCGGCCTGTGCGATGGCCGCCGCCCGGGTCTGGGTGGGCGCCCACTACCCGCACGACGTGGTGGCCGGCGTCCTGGTCGGCACGCTGATCGCGAGGGCCCTGACGACATTCCTCGGCAGAGTCTCCGACCCGCTCGCGGGCCGCCTGACGCGGTCACGGCTGCGACCGCTGCTGGTGTCCGCGTAGCCCGTCGGACGCCGCGGGCCCGGAACTCGCCCTGGCCCCGGGGCGACCTCCCCGGACACCCCCGCGGCACCGCGGGACACCCCACGCGACCCCGCCGGACACCCGCGCGGCGCCGCTGCGGCGCCTTACGAGTGAGGGCGAGGCCGACGCCGTACGGACACGGGCGGAACCGGCCCCTTACAAAAGTGGGCGGAACCGGGCCCGTACGGAAGTGGGCCGAGCCGGGCCCGTACGGAAGTGGGCGGAGCCCGTACGGAAGTGGGCGGAGCCGGGCCCGAAACGGCTGAAGGAGAACCATGCGTCACACGATCCTGGTCGTCGAGGACGATCACGCCCTGCGCGACGTCCTGCTGCGCGGCCTGCGCGACGAGGGCTTCGACGCGCTGCCCGCCCCGGACGGCGCCACCGCGCTGCGGCTGGCCGGGGCCGGCGTCGGCGCGGCCGTGCTCGACGTCGGACTGCCCGACGCCGACGGACGGGACGTGTGCCAGGCGCTCCGGGCCAACGGCTTCCTCTCGCCCGTCATCTTCCTGACCGCCCATCATCACCTCACGGACCGGCTCGCCGGCTTCGCGGCCGGCGGTGACGACTACCTGCCCAAACCGTTCCACCTGACCGAGCTGGCCGCCCGGCTGCGGGCGGCGCTCAGACGCGGCGGTTCCCTCCCGTCCGCCACGACCGGCGACATCGCCCTCGACCCGGTCGGGCACGGTCTCACCGTCCACGGCACCCGGGTCGCCCTCACCCCGACGGAGTTCCGGCTGCTGGCGGCGCTGATGACGGGCTCCGGGGACATCGTGCGCAGGCGGGAGCTGATCAGGGCGGCCTGGCCCGACGGTGCCCAGGTCAGCGACAACACGCTCGACCAGTACCTGACCCGGCTGCGCCGCAAGCTCCGGGACGGCGGCAGCACGCTGACCGTCACCACCGCGCGCGGCATCGGACACCGCCTGTCATGAGGAACTTCGTTTCCCCCTGGTGGCCGCGCACCCTGCGCGGCCGGCTCTCGCTCGTCGCGCTCACCACCGCGACGCTCCTCATGGTGATCCTGACCGTCGCCTTCAACACGGTCGTACGACATCACCTCCAGCACCAGGCGGACGACGAACTGCGCACCCGCGCCACCGCCGTCGCGGCGACCGTCGACACCAGCGCCTCGCGGGTACGGGTCCTGGAGACCCCCGGTGAGGAACTCCTCGACACGAACGTATGGATCTACGCGGACGGCCGGCTGCTCGAGAAGCCCTCGTCCGCCACCGTCACCGGCCCGCTGACCCGTGCCGCCGGCCTGCTCGCGGCGCGCGGCGGGCGGCACTGCGTGACCGCCTCCGGGCACGACCCCGTCCGGCTGTGCTCACAGCCGGTGCCCGGCGGCGACGGCACCGCCGCCGTCGTCACCGCGCTGGACCTGTCCCCCTACCGCGGCTCGGCCGACACCCTGCTCCTCGCCTCACTCGTCCTCGACGCCGCCATGCTCGCCTGCACCTACGGGCTGACCCGGCTGGCGGTGGGACGCGCGCTGCGTCCCGTGCGCACGATGACGGAACAGGCCACCCAGTGGAGCGCCATCACTTCCGAGGAACGTTTCGGCGGCGTGGACCGCCCCACCGAACTGGCACGGCTGGGCGGTTCGCTGGACGCGCTCCTCGACCGCATCCGGGCGCTGCTGCGCCACGAGCGTCAGCTCACCCGGGAGCTCTCGCACGAGCTGCGCAATCCGCTCGCCCGCATCGTCGCCGAGCTCGACTGGTGGCGGGCCCGTCCGCGCTCCGCCGAGGACACCCTGGCCGTCCACGCGGCCATCGCCGACGCGGCCCTGTCGATGCGCACGATCTGCGACACCCTGCTCGACGAGGCCCGCGACAGCGCGTCCGCCGCGCCCGGCACGGCCGCGGTGGCACCGGTGCTGGGACGCCTGGTGGACCGTCTCGGGAGTGCGCGCGAGCGGGTGGAGGTCGTCGTCACCGCCCCGGACGCCGGGCTGTCGGCCGGGGTGCCGGACGCCCTCCTGGAGCGGATCGTCAGCCCCCTGCTCGACAACGCGCTGCGGCACGCGCGCACCAGGGTCGCGATCCTGGCTCATGGGGAGCCCGGCGGCGTACGTGTCGAGATCACCGACGACGGTCCCGGCGTACCGCCGTCGTTCGTGGCACAGCTGTTCCAGCCGGGCCGGCGGGCCGATCCGGGGGACGGACACGGCGGGGCGGGCCTGGGACTGCCACTGGCGCGGCGCCTGGCCCGTTCCGCCGGCGGGGAGGTGGACCACGACCCCCGGTACACCGCCGGCGCGGCGTTCGTGGTCAGCCTGCCCGCGGGGTGAGCGGTCGTTGCTCCCGCGGGTGCGGGCCGGGGTCCGCCTTCCCTCGGGTGCGGGCCGGCGGTCGGCCTTCCCGCGGGCCCCCCAGGACCCGCAGGACCTGGACGACCTGGACGACCTGGACGCCCCGCGGACCCCGTCGGCACGGACGTCAGGCTTCCCGACGGCCGAGCGGCCGCTCGGACTCGGTGACGTCCTTGCGCGTCGTCGCGAGGAACACCACCAGGGCCAGGATGACGGCCAGGAACAGCACGCTGGTGATCACGGTGCCGAAGCCCAGGCCGCCGTCGCCGGTGGGCTGCGAGAGGTAGTCGCCGATCGAGGCGCCGAGCGGCCGGGTCAGGATGTAGGCGATCCAGAAGGCCAGGACGGCGTTCAGGCCGAGCGCGAAGCGGGCGACCGCCACGGCGGCGATGGCGAGGCCGAACAGGACGGCGGATACCCAGTATCCGAGAGCCATCTTCTCGGCGACCAGGTCACCGGCCGCCGTGCCCAGCGCGAACGTGAACAGCACCGCCAGCCAGTAGTACGCCTCACGCGACACCGTGTCGATGCTGTGGATGGACAGCGTGCGCTCACGCCGGTACCAGACGGCGAAGACGATCGCGAGGGCGACGGAGAACACGGCGGTGCTGGTGGTCAGCGGGACGCCCAGGTTGTCGGTCAGGTTGTCGCTGATCAGGGTGCCGACGACACTGATGAGGGCCACGGCGAGCCAGTAGACGCCGGGGTTGTACGCCTTGGTGCGGAACTGGACGACGAGCACAGCCGCCAGCAGCGCGCTCATCAGCAGCGACACGCCGGTCAGGCCCATGCCCAGCTTCTCGTTCAGGAGGTCCGCCGCGGTCTCGCCGACCGTGGTGCACAGCACCTTGATGATCCAGAAGTACGCGGTGACCTCGGGAACCTTGTTCCAGCGCAGGCGGTGGCCGGGGGCGGCACCGCTGTGCGCGTACGCCCCGGACGTCTCAGAAGTCTCAGTCATGGGGCCCGACCCTGCCAGCGGGATCCTGAAAGCATCCTGACTGCGCCGCGCGCCCGCCCCCGCCGGCCCGCCCGAATCGCTCAGAGCACCCGTCGACGCGCCAGTACCGCCAGGACGATCAGGCCGGGCACCAGGGGCAGCCACACCGTGAGGAGCCGGTAGCCGAGGACCACCGACGCCGCCGCGCCGCCCGGCGCTCCGGTCACGGTGAGGGCCAGGCCGAGGGCCGCGTCCAGCGCGCCGATTCCGCCGGGGGTGGGCAGCAGCACGGCGGCGCTGCTCGCGGCGAGGTAGGCCAGCGCCACGCGGGCCGGTGACAGCGGCAGTCCGAGGGACTGCGCGACCGCGACGACCACCGTGGCGTGCAGCGCGGCGAAGGCCAGCGAGCCACCCCACAACGCGGCGGCGCGGACCGGGATCGCGTGCACGGCGCGCACGTCCGCCAGGACGGCCCGCACCGCGCGCCGCGGCGGACCCGGCAGGAACACGAGGGCGGTCACGGCGAGGGCACCCGAGACCACGACGGCGCTCACGAGGGCGTCCGGCGGGCGCAGTACGCCGGGGCAGGCCGACGCGAGCACGGCGATCAGGAGGGCGCGGGCGACGGCTCCGGCCGTGGCCTTCACCCCGAGCGCGGTCGCCGACCGGGCGACCGGCAGTCCGCACCGGGTCAGGAAGCGCAGGTTGACCGCGCCCGCGCCGAGGCCCGCGGGCAGCACGTGGTTGGCGGCGGACGCGGCGAACTGCGCGGCGACCAGCCGCCCGGCGGGCAGCGGCCGGGTCACCGCGCCCTGCTGGGCGAGCGCCGAGCAGCCCCAGGTCCCCGCGGTGGCGACGGCCGCGACGAGGAGCCAGCCGTGGTCGGCGACGGCCAGCCGGTCGGTCCCGGTCTCGATCACCGGCCAGTGGCGCCGCGCGAGATACACCGCGCCGGCGAGGACGGCGAGCGTCAGCGCGGTGTGCGGAAGGACGCGCCTGTGCAGCGCCGCCCCGGTGATGCCGGGCGGGAGGGAAGCCATGCCGCTCAGCCTCCTCGGACGGCGGGGGCGAGCGGTGTCACGGTCCTGGCCATCGTCCGCCTTTCACCCTACAGAGCGTAGGGTTTTCACCCTACAAGACGTAGGGTGAAAGGCGGAAGCCGACAAGGGAAATGGGTCGGATCCCGACGAAAAGGGTGGGGGCGCACTCCGTCAGCCCTCACCACCGTCCGCACCCCTACGCGCTGTAAGGTGGCGAACATGGCTGGCACAGGCCCCCAAGGGAGGGCGGAACGGCGCAGCGCCGGCGCGTTGGAGAGCGAGGTCCTCGCCGCCCTCTGGGCCACCGACAAGGCCCTCACCCCCGCCGAGATACAGAGCGACATCGACGGCGGTCTCGCCTACAACACCGTGCACACCATCCTCAAGCGCCTGCACGACAAGGGCCTGGTGCTGCGTGACGTCGACGGCCGGCGCGGCGCGTACCGGCCCGCCAAGAACGCGGCCGAGCTGACCGCCGAGGCCATGCACGAGGCACTGGACCGCGGGCCTGACCCGATCGCGGCCCTCCAGCAGTTCGTCACCGGACTGAGCCCCCGGGAGGAAGAGGCCCTGCGCGACCTCCTCGGGGGGAACGGCCCGTGAGGATCGACGTCTACATCCCGCTGTTCCTGCCGCTCCTGCTGACGGCCGCCGCGTCACACGTGGGCCGGCGGATCTCCCCCGCGCCGGCCGCCCGCGTCCTCACCGTCGCGGCCGTGCTGACCGCCGCCGCCTCCACCTGGGCGCTGCTCCTGCTCGCGGCCACCCTCGTCAACGAGGCGCCGCTCGTGGCCGCGGAGACCGGTGAGACGGGCCGGCGCCTGCCCGAACCGGTGCCGGTGGCGATCGCCGTCGCCGCGATCACTCTCCTGTGGCTGATCGCCTTCCGGCTCGTACGGGCCCTGCGCTCCCACCGGGCGACCCGCCGCGTCCTTGAACGACTGTGCGAGGGGCATCCGGCGGACAGCGAACTCGTCGTCGCCGCGTCCTCGACCCCGCGGGCCTTCGCGATCCCGGGGACGCCGGGCCGGATCCTGGTCACGTCCGCCATGCTCGGCGCGCTGGCACCGGCCGAGCGACGGGTCCTGCTGGCCCACGAGCGCGCCCATCTCGCCCACCGGCACTCGCTGCTGTCGACCGCCGTGACCCTGGCCGCCGCGGCCAACCCCGTACTGGGGCCGGTGCGCACCACCGTCACCTTCCTCGTGGAGCGCTGGGCCGACGAGGAGGCCGCGCGCAGCGTCGGGGACCGGCGCACCACCGCCCGCGCCCTCGCCAGGGCCGCCCTGGTGGCCCAGCGGGCCCGGCCGGGCTGCGCCCTGAACTTCTCCGAACACGCCGTCACCCGCCGGATCGCCGCGCTGCAGACGGCTCCGCCGCCCAACCTGCGTTCCGTCGGCGTGGCGGTGCTCGCACTCGCCGTCCTGTCCGCGCTCGGCGCGCTGGACGCCACCGGCGATCTGCTGCGCCTGTTGGGCGAGTCACTGCCGGACTGGTGACGCGACGCCGCCCACCGCGACCACCGGACCACTACGACGACGGCGCCCGCCCTGGCCCCTGACCACTACGACGACGGCGCCCGCCATGACCGCCGGCTCCACGGCGACGGCGTGGGCCATGACCCGCGACCACTACGCCGACAGCGTCCGCCGCGACCGCCCGACCACTACACCGGCTGCGTCCGCCGTGCCCCTCCCCCGGCCGGCTCCGTCAGGTTCGCCGGCGTCCCGTCGGCGTGTGCCGCACCGGAGAGCCGAAGGACCCTCGGGAGTGGTCAGCCCGTGTGCGCCTCCAGCGCGCCGATGATCTCGTGCCAGAGTTCGCGGGGGCGGTCGTGTCCCAGGTCGGGGAGCAGCAGCAGCTTCGCTCCGGGCACCGGTTCGGCGGTGCGCTGTCCGCCGCTGGGATCGATCAGGGTGTCGTCCAGACCGTGGATCACCCGAGTCGGTACGCGGAGGTCGCGGAGCGCGTCGGCGCGTGAGCCGCCGAGGATCATCGCACCGAGTCGGCGCCCGGCTCCGGCGGGGTGGTGGCCCCGGTCGTAGCTCTCGGCGGCCAGCCCACGAAGGGACGCGACGTCGCCGTAGCGCTTGGACGCCCAGACCAACTCCCTGTCCGCCGCCGCGACATACCCCTCCGCCGATACCCGCTGTCAGCGCGCCGACAGAGCCGGGCCGGCCAGCGGCAGGGTGACCTCGAAGCGGCAGCCGCCGGGGACGTTGTGCACGGCGGCCCGTCCTTGGTGGGCCTCCACGATGCCGCGGACGATCGCCAGGCCCAGACCCGCCCCGGCGGGCGGAGTGCGCGCGTGGCTGCCGCGCCAGCCGGTGTCGAAGACCCGCGGAAGATCCTCCTCGGGGATGCCTCCGCAACCGTCGGTGACGGACAGCACCACCCCCTGGTCCGACCGCTCCGCGGCGATCGCCACCGTGCCGTCGGCCGGTGTCCGCCGGATCGCGTTGACGAGGAGGTTGCCCAGGACCCGGCTCATCTCCTTGCCGTCCACCTCGACCGGCACCGGTTCCACGCGGTCGCCGATCAGCCGCACCCCGTACTCGCGGGCGAGCGGGTCGGCCCCGGCGAGGGCGTCGCCCACCAGGTCGTACACGGAGACGCGGGACGGGGACAGGGCGAGGCTCCCGGCGTGTATACGGGAGAGTTCGAAGAGGTCGCCCACCATGTCGTTGAGCCGTTCGACCTCGGTACGCATCTGCCGCAGATAGCGGTTCGGGTCGGCGGCGACGCCGTCCTCCAGCGCCTCCGACATCGCGCGGAGCCCGGCGAGCGGGGTGCGCAGATCGTGCGAGATCCACGCGACGAGTTCACGGCGGGAGGTCTCCAGGGCCCGTTCGCGGTCCCGTGACTCGGCGAGTTTCACACTGGTGGCGGCCAACTCGCGTGCCAGGGCGGCAAGTTCGGCGGTCGCCGGACCGTCGGGGGCCGCGAAGGCACCGCCGTCACCGAAGGAGCGGGCGGCCAGCGTCAGGTCCCGGCTGCGGGCCACGACCCAGCGGCCCAGCAGCAGCGCGGTGGCCAGCGAGACGACAGCCGCCATGGCCACCACCGTCGTGACGACGGTCAGGTCGTGCGAGGACAGGAACATCGCCCACGCCACGGCGAGCGTCCCCGCGAGCATCGCGGTCACCCCCACCGCGGCGACCACGGCGAGGGACGCCGTCAGCGAGCGCCGCCGGATCAGCCACAGCGTGCCCGCGCCGAGCAGGCCGGCCCCCGCGGCGCCGAGAAAGGCGAAGAGGGCGATGAGCAGGATGTCACGCACGGTCAGACCGTCTCCCCGGACGTCGTGGCGTCGAAGCGGTAACCCACACCCCACACCGTGTGGATCAGCTTGGGTCTCGCCGGATCGTCCTCGACCTTTCCGCGCAGCCGCCGTACGTGCACGGTGACCGTCGAGAGGTCGCCGAAGTCCCAGCCCCAGACCTCACGCATCAGGTCCTCGCGGCTGAACACCCGGCCCGGGTGCCGGAGAAAGAAGGCGAGGAGATCGAACTCCCTTGTCGTGAGCGCGAGTTCGACGCTCCCCTTGGTGGCGCGGCGGGCGGCCGGGTCGAGGCCGAGACCGGCCGCGTGCAACGGGTGCGCGGCGGTGGCCGGGCGCGCGCGGCGCAGTACGGACTCCACGCGCAGCACCAGTTCCCGGGGGCTGAACGGCTTGGTGACGTAGTCGTCGGCGCCCACCTCCAGGCCCAGGATCCGGTCGTCCTCGTCGCCCCGCGCGGTGAGCATGATGACGGGCACGGGACCGCGTCCGCGCATTCGCCGGCACACCTCGAGACCGTCCATCCCGGGCAGCATCAGGTCCAGCACCACCAGGTCGGGCCAGTGCGCGGCGGCACGGGCGAGCGCGGCGGGCCCGTCCGCGGCACGGTCCACGAGGTAGCCCGCGCGGTCGAGGTAGCCGGAGACGACCTCGGCGACGGTGGGGTCGTCGTCGACGACGAGGACACGCGCGCCCCCGTGCCCGGCGGGGGCGGGGGCGCCGGCCGGGGCGGTGGCGGCGTCCCGCACCGTCGCCGGTCCGGTACCTGCGGATTCGTACGGCTCATGCATGGCTTCAGCCTCCCACCGGTCCCGGCTCCGCGCGGACCTCCCCCGCTCGACGTCCGCGTTTCGTAAGGAGCCGAAGCCCTGTATGTACCTTTCGCGTTCGTAGGGTGAGAGCCGTGACGACCTCTCCCCCGGCGGACCCCGTAGTCGACGTGGTGCTGCCCTGCCTGAACGAGGCCGAGGCCCTGCCCTGGGTGCTCGCCCGCATTCCGTCCGGCTGGCGCGCGCTGGTCGTGGACAACGGGTCCACGGACGGTTCGGCGGAACTGGCCCGTGGCCTCGGCGCGACCGTCGTGCGCGAGACGCGCCGCGGGTTCGGTGCCGCCTGCCACGCCGGACTGACCGCGGCCACCGCCGACATCGTCTGCTTCTGCGACTGCGACGCCTCCCTCGACCCGTCCCTGCTCGTGCCCTTCGTGCGCGAGGTGCGCGACGGCGCGGCCGACCTGGTGCTGGGGCGCCGGCGCCCGCAGGGGCGACGCGCGTGGCCCGCGCACGCGCGGGCCGGCAACGTCGCGCTCGCCCGGATGCTCCGCCGCCGTACCGGACTGGCCCTGCACGACCTGGGCCCGCTGCGGGCCGCGCGCCGCGAACCGCTGCTCGCCCTCGGTCTCACCGACCGGCGCAGTGGCTACCCGCTGCAGATGGTCGTGCGCGCCGCCGACGCCGGCTGGCGCGTCACCGAGCACGACGTGCCGTATCTCCCGCGCACCGGCGTCTCCAAGGTCACCGGCACCTGGCGCGGCACCTGGCAGGCGGTACGGGACATGCGCCGCGTGCTGGCGGAGCCGCCCGTCCCGTCCCGCGCCCCCGCCCCGTCCCCAGGAGGAACCTCCTCGTGAGCACCCTGTGCACCCTGCTCGTCATCGCCAAGGAACCGCGGCCGGGACGGGTGAAGACCCGGCTCACCCCGCCGTTCACGCCCCGCCAGGCGGCGTCGCTCGCCGAGGCGGCACTCGTGGACACCCTGCTCGCGGTGGCGTCGACGCCCGCACGGCGCCGGGTGCTGGTCCTCGACGGCACGCCGGGTCCGTGGCTGCCGCCCGGCGTCGACGTCGTACCGCAGTGCGCGGGCGGCCTGGACGAACGTCTGGCCGCCGCCCTCGCGGGCTGCGCCGGTCCCGCCCTGCTCATCGGCATGGACACGCCGCAGGTGACGCCCGAACTCCTCACCGTGGACTTCGCGGCCTGCGACGCGTACTTCGGACCGGCGGAGGACGGCGGTTTCTGGGCGCTCGGGCTCGCCGTCCCGGACCCGGATCTCGTGCGGGGCGTACCGATGTCCACGGACACCACCGGGGCCGCGCAGCGGGAGCGGCTGACCGCCGCGGGGCTGCGGGTCCGCGATCTGCCGCGCCTGCGGGACGTCGACACGGCGTACGACGCCGGACTCGTCGCGGCCGCGGCACCGCGTGGACGGTTCGCCGCCGAACTCGCCCGCGTCGAAGCCGGGGCCCGGCGGTGAGCGCCGCACGCGAGCTCGCCGCCGTGACCGGCCCGGCGGGAAGCCGGGCCCCGGGCCGCTCGGGCCGGCCCACGGCCGCGACCGCGGGCGGGGCGACGGGCGGAACACCGGGCACGGCCGCGGCGTCCACGGGTCGCGCGCCGGCCACGACGCCGGGGCGCCCCGAGCCCGGCCTCACGGGACGGCCCGACCCTGACTTCACGGGCCACCCCGAACCCGGCCTCCCCGGACGGCCCGACCCTGACTTCACGGGCCACCCCGAACCCGGCCCCGCCGGGCACCCCGTACCCGGACTCGCCCCGCGCCCCGAACCGGACTCCGCAGGACCGCCCGAACACGACGTCACCAGGAACCCCGCGCCAGGCCTCGCGCAACGCCCCGAACACGCTCTGCCCGGGCACCCCGGACCCGGCCTCGCCCCGCACGCCGAAACAGGCCCCCCTCGCCACCCAGGCCCCGGCCCCGCCGCGCACCCCGGACGGGGCCGCGCGCGGCGGGGCGCGGCGGGCGTCTCCCCCGCGCCGGCGGCCGGTGAGCAGGCCGCGCCCTGGTCGAGCGATCCGTACGCCGACGCGCTGCGCGTCGGTCGCGGCCCCCTCTATCTGAGCCGTACGGACGGCTGGCTGCTGCCGCTGGAGGTGGAGCGGTGGTGCGCCGGGGCCGACACCGCGGACCTGGAGGTGCTGCGACGCTGCGAGGGGACCGTGCTCGACGTGGGTTGCGGCCCCGGCCGGCTGATCGCGGCGCTCGCCGCGCAGGGGCGGCGGGCCCTGGGCATCGACATCAGCGAGGCCGCCGTCGAACACACCGTCCGGCTCGGCGGACAGGCACTGCACCGGTCGGTCTTCGACCCCGTTCCCGGAGAGGGCCGCTGGGGTACCGCCCTCCTGATCGACGGCAACCTCGGGATCGGCGGCGACCCGGCCGCCCTGCTCGACCGGGTGGACCAACTCCTGTCACCAGGAGGGCTGTTGATCGTCGAAACAGTGCCTGTCGATGTCGACGAACGGGTGCGGGTGCGGGTCGCCGACGGCCGGGGAGCCGCCGGTTCACCCTTCCTCTGGGCCCGCCTGGGCACCCCGGCGCTGCTGCGGCACGCGCGGCCCGCCGGCTGGCACCCCGACGGTCAGTGGTCGACCGGCGGCCGCTCCTTCGTCGCCCTGCGCAGCCGCAGCGCGAGCAGTACCGCGGAACCGCCGAAGAGCACCGCCGTGATCACCAGCCAGCGGGTCAGGAAGCCGTTGCCCGCCAGGCCGGCGGCGGACCGGTAGCGGTCCGCCATCTCTCCGCTGATCAGCGGGAACCACATCAGCAGCAGCAGACCGGAGAGGGCCGCCGGGACACGGACGTGGACCGTCCACTCCCGGCGGCCGACCGCGCGCAGCCCCCGGGCGAGGACCCGGTCCGCGCCCGCGTACAACGGCACGAGCACCAGGTCGTGGAGCAGCGCCGCGCCCACGAACCACACCGTCACTCCGAACCAGTCACCTCCGAGCAGCCGCACCCCCGCGTACCCGGCGAGCGCGAAGGAACAGGCGAGCAGCGCGATCTGCGGCGGACTGCCCAGAGGGGGCCGGCGGACCGCGGGCAGCCGGCCGGCGAGGGACACGTGTCGCTTCATCACAGGTCTCCGAACGTCATCCGGGCCACCCATTTGGTGTTGAGCACGCCGGGCGCCGCGGGAACGATGACGCGCGCCGGGTAGCCGTGGTCGGGGGTCAGGTCCTCGCCGTTGACGGACAGGGCGAGCAGGGAACGCGGGTCGCGCACCTGGTTGTCGCGCAGGGCGGCCCGGCGGAACGCACCGTGCCGCTGGAGCGACTCCACCATGACGTCGGGCGCGGTGCCGTGCTCGTACCCGACCAGTGCGGCGAGATCCCGCAGCGGCACACCCCGCCACCACTGGTCGGAGGTGGACCAGCCCTCGACGCAGGCGATGGGCAGCGCCGAGCTGCGCAGGGGCAGCCGCAACAGGTCGGCCCGGCTCAGCCTGACCGTGCCGGTGCGCCCGGCGACGACGAGCCGCCAGGCGTCCTCGTCCGTCTCCCGCCTGTCGATCCCGGCGTAGGCGGCCGTCTTGTTGATCTGGAACCCGCCGGGCCCCGAGCCCGGTTCGGGGCCGCCGTGCGGGGCGAGCAGCGCGGTCTGCCGCAGCGGCGCGTCGAAGCTGCGCCCGGCCGTCGTCACGAACAGGAGCAGCGACCCACCGCCCACCAGCCCCACGGCGCCGCGTCGCGACACGGTGGGTGCGGACGGGTTCGGCGAGACCAGCCCGTCCTGCTCGGGCGAGACCGACTCATGCTGCTCGGGCGGGAGTTCGCCGTCCCCGGGGTCGACGTGCGCGACGCGCATCCGGCGTACGTTGCGCAGTGCCGCGGGTGTCTTCAGTACGGCGTGCGCGACGAAGGCGGCGATGAACACCCAGGCCCCGTAGAAGTGCAACGGGTAGAAGGAGCCGGGGAAGAGGTAGTCGAGCTGGATGTTCAGCACGCCCGTCGTGAACTCGAACAGCCCGCCGCCGACCAGCAGGAGCAGCGAGATCCGCTCCAGCGCGTGAGCCAGGGACCGGGCGGGCGGCAGCGCGAACAGCTTGGGGACGACCGACCACAGTTTGGCCAGGAGGACGGGGACGAGGGTGATCCCGAGCGTGACGTGGACGCCCTGGGTGAGCCGGTAGAGCCACGACGGGTGCGTCGGCCAGGAGAAGAGGTAGAAGCCGAGGAGCCCCTTGTCCGGGGTCTGGTCGTTCACCGCGGCCAGGTCCGGGTTGTAGGCGGCGTACGACAGGAGTCCGGTCAGGAACAGCACCGTGATCCCGCCGAGCAGCACGATGCCGAGCACGGAGGTGAACCAGGGGCCGCGCACGGGACTGCGCCAGAACGCGGGCGAGGTGGGGAGGAGGGGAGGCCGTGGCATGCCCCGACCGTAGGGCGCGGAAGGCCCCCAAAAGGGTCTTCGAACCATGACGAAACACTGACGTCCATCCCTGCGGCGGCGCTCACCGGAGGATCGCGGCCTAGCGTGCCGGTGTGAACCGCGATCTTCTCCGCGACCGTCCCCGCGATCTCTCCCCCGACCGTCCGCGCGGCCCGTTCCGCGATCTTCTCCTCGACCTGTCGGCGGTCCTCGCCGCCGCTCTGCTCGTCACGGCGGCCGTCCTGGTCGGCACCGCCGTCCAGCGCCGTGACCATTCGCTCTTCGTGGGGTGGCCTCCCCTGTTCGCGCAGTGGGAGCCGCACGTCGGCCCCGGTACCCCGGCCGCCCTCGTGGTCGCCGTCGCCATGGTGGCGTACGGCCCCCTCCTCGCCGCGCGTCTGCCCTGGCGTCCGCTGCTGTGCGTCGCCTGGGGCGCCACGACGGCCTGGACGTTCTCGCTCGCGCTGGTCGACGGCTGGCAGCGCGGCCTCGCGGGACGGCTGACGACCACGAACGAGTACGTCACCGTCATCGACCGCTTCCACGACATCCCCGCCACCCTGCGGGACTTCACCCACCACATCGTGAGCCAGTCCCCCGCCCCCTGGCCCGCGCACATCGCCGGACACCCGCCCGGGGCCACCCTCACCTTCGTGCTGCTGGACCGGATCGGTCTGGGCGGTGGGGGCTGGGCGGGCGTGTGGTGCGTCACCGTCGGCTCGACGGCCGGGGTCGCGGTCCTGGTCACCGTGCGTGCGCTGGCGGGGGAGGCCCTCGCCCGCCGTGCCGCCCCCTTCCTCGTCCTCGCGCCGACCGCCGTGTGGGTGGGCGCCTCCGCGGACGGGTACTTCGCGGCCGTCGCCACCTGGGCCGTCGCGTTCCTCGCCCTCGCGGTGACCGGGCCCCGCCCGCGGACGACCGGACTCGTCGCCGGGCTCCTGTTCGGCCTCACCGCGTACCTCTCGTACGGGCTGGTGCTGTACGTGGTGATCGCCGGCGCCGTCCTGCTGCTCGGCTCCCGGCGGCTGCGTCCCCTCCCCTGGGCCGTCGCCGGAGCCGCCGTGGTGCCGGTGGTGTTCACCCTGCTCGGCTTCGACTGGTGGGAGGCGTACCGCCTGCTGGTCACGCGCTACTACCAGGGGGTCGGCGGGGTCAGACCGTACAGCTACTGGGTGTGGGCGAACCTCGCGTGCACGGTCCTGGTCGTGGGCCCGGCGACGGTGGCGGGTCTGCGGCGGGCCGGCGCCGCGCCGGTACGCGGGGGTGTCCGCGGCCGTCTGCGGCCGGCCGCCCCCGGACCCCGTCTCGCCCTGCTCGCGCTCGCCGCCCTGCTCGCCCTCCTCGCGGCCGACCTCTCCGGAATGAGCAAGGCGGAGACGGAACGCATCTGGCTGCCCTTCGCGATGTGGCTGCTCCCGGCCGGCGCCTTCCTGCCCCGGCCGCGCGCCTGGCTCGCCGCGCAGGCCGTGCTCGCCCTGCTCCTGAACCATCTGCTGCTGACCGGCTGGTGACGGCCCCGTTCCCGAGGGGGCCCCTCGGGAGTAGACGACCGGTCGTACACTGACCTCATGGGACGGACCAGCGACGCCCGCGAGAAGATACTCAGCACCGCGCAAGCGCTCATCGAGCTGCGCGGCTACTCGGCCCTGGGCGTGGCCGAGATCTGCAAGGCGGCCGGTGTGCCCAAGGGCAGTTTCTACTACTTCTTCGAGTCGAAGGAGGCTCTCGCCCTGGCCGTGATCGACGAGCACTGGACCGGTCAGCGGCGGGCCTGGGCGCAGATCCTGAACGGCGGCGAGGAGCCGCTGCGCAGGCTGTTCCTGCTGTTCGAGGCGACCGAGGCCGGTCAGCTCGCCGGGCAGCAGAGCTGCGGGACCGTCTCGGGCTGTCTGTTCGGGAACCTCACCCTGGAGATGAGCAACCACACCGAGGCCATCCGCACCCGGTTGCAGGAGATCTTCGACGAGCAGGTCGAGATGGTCGCCTCGGTCGTCGGCGAGGCGCTCGGGCGCGGGGAGGTCACCGTGCCCGACGCCCGGGAAGCCGCGCGGGCGGTGGTCGCCCAGCTGGAGGGGCAGGTGCTGTTCGCCAAGCTCTACAACAACACGCACCGGCTCGGCGCGCTGTGGGCGAACTGCCTGGCGCTGCTCGGCGCGCGTCCGTCGCGGGAGGCCGTGGCCGCGGTCTGACCGCGCTCACCGCCCGCGGACGGGCGGTGCCCCGGCCTCCCGGTACGGCGGCGCTCGGCGGCGCGTGCCGCACGCACTCGCGCCGCACGCGGCATGCCGCGTGCACGCGTGCCCGCCGGGTGGCCCTGCCCATGTCCGCCGACCGTCCACGTTCACGCCCGGCGGCGCTGGACGGGTGCCGCGGTCTTGGACGGGTGCGCCGCGGTCATCGAGTACGGCGGCGGCCACCCGCCGACCACCGCGTCCCTGGACGGGCAGCCGGTGCGAGACGCCGGACGTCAGGCGTCAGGCGTCAGGCCGACCCCTCGACCTGACAGCGCCTCGTCGTCAGGGGGCCCGCCAGATGTTGTCGAAGGCCGCGTTCTCGATGCTGCGCCGTTGGCGGACCGCTTCGAGCTCCGTCTCCGCGTTGTGCACGGCGTCCAGGACGGTCCCGACCGCTTCGCCGGAGGGAGCGGCGCTCTCTCCGTCCGGGTGCTCGATGCCCACGGCCGCCGCCAGCCCGACGAGGACGGGATCACCCTTCGCCCAGCGGTCCTCCGCGTGGCGGCGGGCCGGCGAGTCGACCCGTTCCGCCGGACCGACGCGCAGCGGATTCCAGCGTCGGCGCGCCGGGGCGACCGGCGCCTGCGCCTCGACCGCCGCCCGGTAGGCCGCGAACAGGTCACGCCCCCGGCGCCACAGCCAGTCCTCGACCGGCTCGTACGGCTCCTGCCGGACGAGCGCCGACACCGCCTCTGCCAGCAGGGCATCGTCCGGGGTCCACGACGCGCCGGGCACGATGCGGTCACCGTCCAGGGTGAGGGCCCCGGCCTCGATGAGGTCGACCAGTTCGGCGCCCGCGAGGGCCAGCGACAGGTCGCCCTGCCCGATGTCACGGCCGGAGGTGACGTCCATGGCGATGATCAGCAGGTCCTGCGGTGTGGTCATGTCGGACTCCACGTCAGAGACATCGGTGGCGGGCCGCGGGCGTCGGCGGCGCGTGCGCGCCGGCCCACCGGCCGCTACGGGGCGGCATACCGTACTACCACCATGTGGCGCGGGCAGCCGATGCGCAGCACGACAGCCCAGGGGGCCGTCACCGCCTGGGACCGTCACCGCGTGACACCTTCACCGCGTGGGCCCGTCACCGCGTGGGCCCGTCACGGCGTCGACGCTCCCTTGGACGCCGTACCGGCCGCCGTCAGGAGCTGGTGGCGGCCTTGCCGGGGTCGTTCGGGTGGGACTCTAGCGCGGTGACGTTCAGGTTCATCCAGGGGCGCAGCGGGAGGGTGCCGAGCACCTTCTCGTGGAGTTCGTCCTCGTCGGCGGCCCGCCAGATGCCGAGACTGCGCAGCTCACCGACCGGGCGCCACAGCCGCGCCAGATGACCGGTGGCGGCCAGTTCGCCGGCTCGGACGGCTTCGGCGGCGCGCCGGCTGTCGACCTCGTCCTGGCTGGTGCCCTCGGGGATCGTGGTGGTGATCTCGACCAGGAACTCTCGCATGATGCCGCTCCGCTCGGTGGGGCGTCCGGCCGGTGCCCCGACGCCGTGGGTGGAGGGCGCCCGCGGTTCCAGGAACCCGGACCTCCCTGTCCCCATCCTCCGTCCGGCCCCGGCACGGCGCCACGACCGGCTTCCTCCCCGCTGGGAGGCGCGGCCTCGCAGCGACGTAGCATGACGGACGTGGAGCTGCGCCAACTGCGGTATTTCGTCGCCGTCGCCGAGGAACTGAACTTCGGCCGGGCCGCCGAACGCCTGCTGATCGCGGGCCCCTCCCTGTCCCAGCAGATCAAGGCACTCGAACGCGACTTGGGCGTACGATTGTTCGATCGCGACCGTCGCTCGGTCTCCCTGACCCCGGCGGGCGCGGCCCTGCTCCCGCACACCCGCGCGCTGCTGGAGCGGGCCGAGGACCTCCAGCGGTGCGCCGAGCGGCTCTCCGGATCGGAATCGGTACGGCTCGGCTACGTCAACTGGCTCCCGCCGGACCTGACCGCCCGCACCGCCGGCGTGGCCCGGCTCCACCTCGACGCGTGGGTCGCCCCCTCGCACACCCAGGCCGCCCGGGTCGCCGCCGGCAGCCTGGACCTCGCGGTGTGCTGGGTGCGGACCGAGGACGTGGAGCGGCACGGTCTGCACGCCCGGCTCCTCGGCGCCGACCGGCTCTACGCCGTCTCCGCCGGTGACGACACCAGCGAGGTGGCCGCGCGGGACACCGCCGTGCTCCTCGACGCCGACACCACCTCCTGGTCGTCCTGGAACGTGTACGCCGAACTGCTGGCGCGCGACACGGGGGCCCGCGCGGTGCGGATCTCCGACGGGGGCATCACCGGCCCCGCGTTCTTCGACCACGTCCGCAGCATCGGCCTTCCGGTCGTCAACTCCCCCAAGGGCCAGACCACTCCGCTGCCGCCCGACCTGGTCCAGCGCCCCGTCGTGGCGCCGCGGATCCACTGGACCTGGTCCCTGGTCCGGCGCGAGAACGAGGACCGGCCCGCGGTCCTGGCCGCCGCCGAAGCCCTCTGCGCCGACGTCGGCGACCTGGGCCTCGGCGCCCCGGACTCCTGGCTGCCCGAAGGCGATCCGCACCGGCGCTGAGCCGCCACCGTTCGCCTCCGACCTCGACTGGGAGGCCGCGCCTACCAACTGGGAGGAAATCCGTCCCGGCCGGGGCCTCGTGGGACTTTGACTTCCCCCTCGGCGCACCCTACGGTCCAAATAGTCGACCGGTCGGCTAGCTCAGCTGGCCATCGGAATCCGGTCGAGGAACCCTCACCCCACATCTCGGAGAAGTCATCATGAGCTCTCAGGACCAGAAGGTCGCAGTCGTCACCGGTGCCTCGCAGGGCCTCGGCGCCGGCATCGCCGAGGCGTACCGCAAGCTCGGTTACGCGGTCGTCGCCACCTCGCGCACCATCGCCCCTTCCCACGACGCGGGCATCCTGACCGTCCAGGGCGACATCGCCGACCCCGCCACCGCCGAGCGCGTCATCGCCGCCGGCATCGAACGCTTCGGCCGCATCGACACCCTCGTCAACAACGCCGGCATCTTCGTCGCCAAGCCCTTCACCGACTACACGCCGGACGACTACGCCACGGTGGTCGGCATCAACCTCACGGGCTTCTTCCACCTGACCCAGCTCGCCGTGGAGCACATGCTCGCCCAGGGCGGCGGCCACATCGTCAACATCACGACCAGCCTCGTCGACAACGCCGACGCGAACGTCCCCTCCGTGCTCGCCTCCCTGACGAAGGGCGGCCTCCAGTCCGCCACCAAGTCGCTCGCCATCGAGTACGCCACGCGCAACATCCGCGTCAACGCCGTCTCCCCCGGCACCATCAAGACCCCGATGCACCCCGTGGAGACCCACGAGGCCCTCGCCTCCCTGCACCCCGTCGGGCGCATGGGCGAGCAGAGCGACATCGCCGAAGCCGTCATCTACCTGGAGAACGCCCCCTTCGTCACCGGCGAGATCCTCCACGTCGACGGCGGCATGAGCGCCGGTCACTGAGTCCGTACGACGAGGGAAGGACCCTGATGAACAGCACGACGGACAGTGAGGCGGTCCTGCGCGACGTCCTCGACCGCTGGAAGGCGGCCGTGGACGGCCACGAACCGGAGCAGGCCGCCGCCCAGTTCACCGAAGACGCCGTCTTCCAGGGACTGCGCCCCTACAGCGTCGGAAGGCCGGGCATCGCCGCGTACTACGACTCCCAGCCGCTCGGGCTGCGGGCCGAGTACCGCATCCTCGAGACCCGGCGTCCCGCCGACCACCTCGTCCTCGGTTACCTGGCGGTGGACTTCTCCTTCACGGACCGGCCCACCCTCGGCGTCACGCTCGGCGTACTGGTCGAGCGCACGCGGGAGGGCTGGCGGATCAGTCACTACCAGGTCTCACAACTCGCCTGACCCCTCAGGTCCCCTGCCCGCGGCGGCGATCGCCGGCGCGGGCCGGACCCGAGGCACCGGTGCACCGTCCTGTCGAGCAGGCAGGACGGTGCACTCGTGTGTGCGACGACCCTTCGGGGCCCCGACGAGCGTCGTTCGGAACACTTTTACTCATCTCGGATGGCATGCCCTGGTCAAATCTGCCAGGCTTCCGGCAGCCGTCACCCCGACCCCAGGGGAACGCGGCGGACATCTCACCCCCGCGCTCGCGCGAGCGACGCGCGCAGCCCCCGGCTGCCCTCCGGCGCACCCGAGCCGGGCGGGCGGTCACCGAGCAGGCCGGAATCCCGGCCGCCTCAAAGGAGTTCGCGTGAGACCGACCCCCCACAAGGCCCTCGCGACGGCGGCACTCGCCGTCCTCGCACTGGCCGCCGCCCTGCTTCCCGTCTCCCCGGCGGCCGCCGCGCCGCCCACCGCCCCCTCGGCCGACGCCTGCACCCCTGCCCAGGTGGTCACCAACGGCGGCTTCGAGAGCGGCACTTCGCCCTGGACCCAGTCGTCGACCAGCGTGATCACCTCCCGCGCCGGCCAGACCGCCCACGACGGCACCTCCTTCGCCTGGCTGGACGGTGTGGGCAGCACGCACACCGACACCCTTTCGCAGAGCGTCACGATCCCGTCCGGCTGCAGCTCCGCCGCGCTCACCTTCTGGCTGCACATCGACACCACCGAGACGACGACGTCCACCGCGTACGACAAGCTGACGGCGAAGATCGGCACCACCACGCTGGCGACGTACTCGAACCTCAACAAGAACACCGGCTACGCGCAGAAGTCCTTCGACGTCTCGGCGTTCGCGGGCCAGACCGTGACCGTCGCCTTCACCGGCACCGAGGACTCCAGTCTCAGGACGAGCTTCGTCCTCGACGACATCGCGCTCGCCACCTCCGGCACCACCACCCCGCCCGCGGACTCCACCCGGACCCCGGCCGCGCCCGCGTACACCGTCAGCCTGAGCAGCAACACCAGCGGCACCACCTGGACCGGTCACGAGAGCGCGACCTTCACCAACGCCTCCTCCACCGCGCTCAGCGAGGTGTACCTGAGGCTGTGGGACAACTACCACGGCACCTGCTCCGCGATGCCCATCGCCGTCAGCAACGTCAGCGGCGGCACCGCGGGCGCCCTCTCGGTCGGCTGCACGGCCCTCCAGATCAGCCTGGCGTCACCCCTGGCGCAGGGCCAGAGCGCGACGATCGGCTTCGACCTGACCATCACCGTGCCCAGCGGCGCCGACCGCTTCGGCGCCGACGGCGCCTTCGTCAACATCGGCAACGCGCTGCCCGTCCTGGCGGTCAAGGACGCGGCCGGCTGGCACCTGGACCCGTACACCAACAACGGCGAGTCCTTCTACTCGCTGGCCGCCGACTTCAAAGTGACCCTCGACCACCCGACGAGCCTCCTCGTCCCGGCCACCGGCACCTCGGTCGACACCGCCGGATCGAGCGGCCGGACGGTCACCACGGCCACGGCCTCCAAGGTCCGTGACTTCGCCTGGGCCGCCGGGCCGTTCAGCAAGATCTCCGGCACCTCCCCCGCCGGCACCGCGATCAACATCTACTCCGTCTCGGGCATCAGCTCCTCCGACTCCCAGTCGATGCTCGCCACCGCCAAGTCCGCGGTGGACGCCCACGCGGCACGCTTCGGCGCGTACCCGTACGGCGAGTTGGACGCGGTGATCGACAACAACTACTGGTTCGGCGGCATGGAGTACCCCGGCTTCGTCCTCGACCTGGTCAGCACCACGGCGCTCACCCACGAGATCGGCCACCAGTGGTTCTACGGGATCGTCGGTGACGACGAGTACAACAGCCCGTGGCTCGACGAGGCGTTCACGGACTACGCCACCGACCTGGCGCAGAACAAGACCGGCACCAGCTGCTGGAACAGCGTCTCCTGGGCCTCGTCGGCGGAGAAGATCACCAACTCCATGGCCTACTGGGACGCCCACTCCTCCCGGTACTCCACGGTCGTCTACGGCTACGGCAAGTGCGCCCTGCACGACCTGCGCCGCGTCCTCGGTGACACGGTCATGGCCAAACTCCTGAAGGACTACGCCACTTCGCACTGGTACGGGGTCTCGACCACGTCCGAGTTCAAGGCAGCCGCCCAGGCCGCCACGACCACGGACCTGACCTCGTTCTGGACCCAGCACCGCATCGACGGCTGACAGCCGACCGGTGCGCCGCGGTGGGCGCCTTCCGGCGTCACCCGCGGCGCACCGACGACGGCGCGGACCCGCGCCGCGCACACCGCGCCGCGCACACCCGCGCCTGCGTCCGCGCCCCAGCCCCTCCGCGCCCACGTCTGCGCCTCCGCGTCCGCGCCCACGCCTGGGCCCCCGGAGGGCCCGCGGCGAGACCGGCGTCTGCGGCGCGATGTTGTTTCCCTCTACACCTAGATGCATAATGCGGTTATGCATAAGCGGGTTATGGAAACCGACCCACCGACTCCGGCCGAGGATCTGATGATCGCCGTGGAGCGGCTGGTCCGATACGTCCGCCGCAGCGCCGTCACCGGTGGCCTGAGCACGGCGGCCTCGTCCGCACTGAGCCGGCTCGGCCGGGAGGGACCGCAGCGGCTCACCGAACTCGCCAGGGCCGAGAACGTCTCCCAGCCGAACATGACCCAGCTGGTCACCCGGATGGAGCGCGCGGGCCTGGTCCGGCGCACCGCCGACCACAGCGACGGCCGGGGCGTGCTCGTGGAGGCCACCGACGACGGCCTGGACGTCTTCCGCCGGCGACGGGCCGAGCGCGCGGACGCTCTGCACCGGCTGATCGAGGACCTGACCGAACCGGAACAGCGGGCGGTCCGGGTCGCGCTGCCGGCCCTGGCCCGGGTCATCGACGACCGCCATTCCCGTTCCTGACCCCGTTCCCTGCGACACCACGGAGAACCGCGCATGAGTGCATCCCACGAAAGGGCCGCCGGCCCCTTCAAGCAGCCCAAGGCCGTCTGGGCCGTCGCGTTCGCCTGCGTCATCTCGTTCATGGGCATCGGTCTGGTCGACCCGATCCTGCCCGCTCTCGCCGAGGGCCTGCACGCCTCACCGAGCCAGGTCTCCCTGCTGTTCAGCAGCTATCTGATCGTCACCGCGGTCGCCATGCTGTTCGTCGGCTGGGTCTCCAGCCACATCGGCGCCAAGCGCACCCTGATCGTGGGACTCGCCGTCATCGTCGTCTTCGCGGCGCTCGCGGGTTCCTCCGGCTCCATCAACGGCATCGTCGGCTTCCGGGCGGGCTGGGGCCTGGGCAACGCCCTGTTCATCGCCACCTCGCTCGCCGTCATCGTCGCCTCCGCGAGCGGCGGCTTCGGCGGCGCGATCATCCTGTACGAGACCGCCCTCGGCCTCGGCATCGCCGTGGGGCCGCTGCTGGGCGGCGAGCTGGGGGCCATCAGCTGGCGCGGTCCCTTCTTCGGCGTCGCCGTCCTGATGGCCGTCGCGCTCGCCGCGACAGTCGCCTTCGTGCCCGCCCTGCCCAAGCCCGAGCGGCCCACCTCGCCGCTCGCCCCCCTCAGGGCACTGCGCCACCGCGGCCTGCTGACCATGGGCATCATGGCCCTGCTGTACAACTGGGGCTTCTTCACGATGCTGGGCTACGCCCCGTACCCGATGAAGCTGAGCGCGCACCAGCTCGGGCTGGTCTTCACCGGGTGGGGTCTGCTGGTGGCCGCCTTCAGCGTGTTCTTCGCCCCGCGTCTGCAGGCCCGGTACGGCACCGCCCCGGTGCTGTACGCCAACCTGCTCGGCCTCGGGATCGTCATGGCGGTCATCGCGGCCGGCGTCGACTCGCCCGGCGTGGTGATCACGGCGGTCGTGGTCAGCGGCGCGTTCATCGGTATCAACAACACCCTCACCACCCAGGCCGTCATGCTCGTCTCGCCCGTCGAGCGGCCGGTGGCCTCCTCCGCCTACGGCTTCCTCCGCTTCATCGGCGGCGGCCTCGCCCCCTATGCCGCCGGCAAGCTCGCCGACGCGACCGACCTCAGCGTCCCGTTCTACCTGGGCGCCGCGACCTTCCTCGTGGCCATTCCGGTCCTGGCGAGCGGCCACGGTCTGCTCCGCCGGGCCGAACGGACGGCCGGCGAGGGCGCGTCCGTCGTACCCACGCTCACTCCGGTCGGCGGTGCCGCGGTCACCGCCGGGCCGCCGCTCATCGTCGCCGTCGGCGCCCACGAGAGGGCCGCCGCCATCGTCGACACGGCGGCTCGGCTCGCCCGGGACACGGGTACGGCGCTGGAGGTGGTGCACGTCCAGCAGACCGCCGTGGTCGAGGAACAGGCCGTGGACGTCGAGACGGCCGACCAGGCCCGCTCCGCCGTCGCCGCCCACCTCGACCGGCTCGCGGCCCACGGCGTCCCCGCCGTCGGCCAGATACTCACGAGCGTCGGCGACCACGCCGCCGCGGGCCGGGCCCTGGCCCGGCATGCCGCCGACGTCCACGCCGGCACCGTCGCCGTGGGCCGCTCGCCCCGCGGTCCGCTGGCCCAGTTCGCCGACGGGAGCTTCACCAGCGCGCTCACGCACACCGCGGCCTGCGCGGTCGTCCTCGTCGACCCCGACAGCGCACCCCGGCCGCTGACCACGGCCACCCTGGCGGAGCTGCGCGCCGCCTCCGCCTGAGCGGCGCGGCGGCCGGCGCGGCCGTCAGCCGACCTCCGCGGCGAACGCCTCGTACCCCCGGTCGTCGAAG
This sequence comes from Streptomyces fagopyri, assembly GCF_009498275.1. Classification (NCBI taxonomy): domain Bacteria; kingdom Bacillati; phylum Actinomycetota; class Actinomycetes; order Kitasatosporales; family Streptomycetaceae; genus Streptomyces; species Streptomyces fagopyri. The sequence continues at coordinate 2,276,775 of NZ_CP045643.1, forward strand.
AGCACGAACCTGACCTCCTCGACCGCCGCCTCCGTGTCCCGTACGGTCCGCACGGCGACCCGGGCGGCGTCCTCCATCGGCCACCCGTACACACCGGCCGAGACGGCGGGGAACGCGACCGTGCGGGCGCCGAGTTCGTCGGCGACCCGCAGTGATTCGCGGTAGCACGAGGCCAGCAGGTCCGATCGGTCCTCGGTGCCGCTGTAGACCGGTCCCACGGTGTGGATCACCCATCGCGCGTCCAGGTCACCCGCGGTGGTCGCGACGGCCTTGCCGGTGGCCAGGCCCTTGCCGTAGTGCGAGGCGCGGAGCCTGCGGCAGTCCGCCAGGACGGCGGGACCTCCACGGCGGTGGATGGCCCCGTCCACTCCCCCGCCGCCGAGCAGCGAGGAGTTCGCCGCGTTGACGATCGCGTCGACGCTCTGCCCGGTGATGTCGCCCCGCACCAGAGTGATGACGGTCATGACGGGCCAGCCTCCTCGTAGATGGTCCTCACCGCATTGTCCCCCGGTCGCCGGCCCGCCGCCGTCCGTGCCGCTGCCCCGGTCGGTCAGGTCTGTCGCAGGCGACGCCACACGGCCTTCGCCGCGTTGTGCCCGGACATGCCGTGCACGCCGGGACCCGGCGGGGTGGCCGAGGAACAGATGAACACGGCCGGATGCGGGGTGTTGTACGGGGACAGGGACAGCCGGGGGCGCAGCAGGAGCCGCAGTCCGGAGGCGGCGCCGCACGCGATGTCGCCGCCCACGTAGTTGGCGTTGCGCGCGGCGAGTTCGCGCGGGCCGGCGGTCGCGCGGGCCAGTACGCGGTCGCGGAATCCGGGCGCGAACCGCTCCAGCTGGCGCTCGATCGCGTCGGTGAGGTCCCCTGTCCAGCCGTTGGGAACGTGCCCGTACGCCCAGAACACCTGCTTTCCCTCGGGTGCCCGGGAGGGGTCGGCGACGCTGGGCTGCACGGTGATCAGGAAGGGCGCGTCGGGCGCCCGGCCCTCGCGCGAGACGGCCTGCAGAGCGGCGCCGATCTCGGCCCGGCTCGCGCCGATCTGCACGGTCCCGGCGGTACGGGCCTCCTCCGCCGTCCAGGGCACGGGCCCGTCCAGCGCGTAGTCGACCTTGAAGACGGCCGCCCCGTAGCGGTAGTTCTCGTAGTACCGGCCGAAGCCCGCGATCCGGGACAGCGCGGTGGGCGAGGTGTCGAAGACGTAGGCGCGCGCGGGCGGCAGGTCGTCGAGGCGCTTGACCTCGTAGTCGGTGTGGACGCTGCCGCCGAGGTCCCGCAGGTAGGCGGTGAGCGCGTCGGAGATCGACTGGGAGCCGCCGCGCGCCACGGGCCAGCCGCGGGCGTGGGCGGCCAGGGCGAAGACCAGGCCCACGGCGCCGGTGGCGATGCCGTCCAGCGGGGCGATGACGTGGGCGACGAGCCCCGCGAACAGGGCCTTGGCCCGCTCGTCGCGAAAGCGCCGCATCAGCCAGGTGGAGGGTGGCAGTCCGGTGAGGCCGAACCGGGCCAGGGTGACCGGGTCGCGGGGCAGCGCGGTCAGCGGCAGCGACATGAAGTCGTGTGCCAACGTGTCCCACTTGGGGAGGAAGGGGGCGACCAGCCGGCGGTAGGTGCCGGCGTCGCGCGGCCCGAACGAGGCGGCCGTCTCCGCGACGGAGCGCGCGAGCACCGCGGCCGTGCCGTCCGGGAACGGGTGGGCCATGGGCAGTTCGGCGTGCAGCCACTCCAGTCCGTAGCGCTCCAGGGGCATCGCGCGGAACGCGGGCGAGTTGATGCCGAGCGGATGGGCGGCCGAGCAGGGGTCGTGCCGGAATCCGGGCAGGGTCAGCTCTTCGGTACGGGCGCCGCCGCCCACCGTGTCCCGCGCCTCGAAGACGGCCACGGAGAAGCCCCGCCGGGCCAGTTCCACGGCGGCCGTCAGCCCGTTCGGCCCCGCACCCACGACGACGGCATCGAGCATCGACGGCACTTTCGGACTCCTTTGTCGGCCCACGGCCAGTGACCACCAGGATATGCCGGAGGACTGACGGTCCCGGCGGTGCGGGGTGGGAATCCGCGAGCCGCGGGGGCCCGCGACCGCCGCACCACGCGGGGCCGGCACACCGCGCGGCCGAGCGAGGCGGGCGGCCGAGCGGGGCGGGCGGCCGAGCGGGGCGGGGCGGGGCGGGCGGCCGAGCGAGGCGGGCGTCGCCCTGTGCGCCGGTCGGGACCGGGGGCCGTCGTCGGCGCCCGGTCCCGGCCGGCGGTGACTCACACGGTGTGGACCGTTCCGGCGTAGCGCTGGGCGAACCGGGTGCCGGTGCCCGCGGTGACCGTGAAGTCGTACCGTCCCGCGTCGGTGCGCCACGTCAGGCGGGTACGGTCGCCCGCCCCGACCCAGACCGTCCGCTCCTCGCCGGCGAAGTCGTTCGGCGTGATCGTGAACGCCGCCTCGGTGCCACCGGTGTTGCGCAACTCCAGTTCCACCGAGGCCTGTTCCGCGCGCCCGGAGTGCCGCAGGGCCGCCGTCACCGACGGCACCGCCACGTCGTCCTGGCCCGTGCGGACGACGGTGCCGGAGAAGCGGCGGACGAATCCGTCGGCGCCGTACACGGAGAAGTCGTAGCGGCCGTCTGTGTCGGCGCCGTCCCACACATAGGTGCGGGACGAACGCGGCGGAACCGTGAAGGGGGTGCCGGCGAAGGGCAGGGCCGTGTTCGGCAGGACGGTGAAGTGGTAGCCGACGCTGCCGTCGTTGGTGAGCGCGCAGGTGACCTTGCCGGTGCTCCGGTCGACCTCCACGTCGGCCCACGGGCGGTACGGCAGGGCGCGGTGCGGCCGGTGACCCTCCTCCTGCGCGGGCATGGACTGCTGGTCCGGCACCTTGACCGCCGGCAGCGAGTCGCCGGCGTCCGCCTTGGCCATCAGCGCGACCGTGTCAGGCAGGGCCGGGATGCTGTAGTCGGGCCTGGTGAAGTCGAAGGCGCTGGTGAGGTCGCCGCAGACGGTGCGCCGCCAGTCGGAGATGTTGGGCTCCCGCACACCGGTCACGCGCTCCAGGAAGCGGACCACCGAAGTGTGGTCGAACACCTGGGAGTTGACCCAGCCGCCGCGCGACCACGGCGAGACGACCCACAGCGGCACCCGGCTGCCCAGGCCGATGGGCTTGCCGTTCGCGAACTCGTCCTTGGTGCCGGGCTCGGGGAACGGCGGGATGACGTGGTCGAAGTAGCCGTCGTTCTCGTCGTACATGACCAGGAAGACGGTGTGCTTCCACACGTCGGGGTTGGAGAACAGCGACTGCAGCGCGGTGTCGACCCAGTGGGCGCCGTAGTCGGGGCTTGCGTCCGGGTGTTCGCAGAACAGGTAGGGCGCCACCAGCCAGGAGACCGTGGGCAGCGTGCCGTCCTTGCAGTGCTGGTCGAACGCCGTGAGGTCCCACTTCGTCATCGCGTTGACGTAGCGCGGGTCGTCCTTGGGGAACTCGTGGAACTGCTTGAAGTACGACAGGGCGTTGTCGTCGTAGTCGCCGTAACGGTCGTCGGAGCCGTCGGGGTTGTGGTAGACGCGCCAGGTGACGCCCGCCTCCTCCAGACGTTCGGCGTACGTCGTCCAGTCCGCCACCGGGTTGTCCGTGACCGGTGTGTTGTCCGTCCACGGGCCGGTGGTGCCGTCCACGCCGGGACCGGCGGTGCCGGTCCACAGGTAGAGGCGGTTGGGGTCGGTGGGGCCGTTGAGCGAGCAGAAGTAGCCGTCGCAGAGGGTGAAGGCGTCGGCCAGCGCGTACTGGTAGGGGATGTCGGCCCGCGTGAAGTAGCCCATGGTCCGCTCGCCCTTGGCGGAGACCCACTTGTTCATGGCGCCGCCGTTGACGGCCGAGTGGCCGCTGTCCCAGTCGTGCGGGAGGCCGCCCGCGTTCTGCGCGTTGTACTTCGTGGTGTCCATGCGGAAGGGCAGGAGGTGGCCCTCCTTGCGGCCCGTGGCGGGCTGGCGGAACACCGATTCGCCGTCCTGGAGGGAGGTGGCCTGGCGGTCGCCGAAGCCCCGTACCCCGCTCAGGGTGCCGAAGTAGTGGTCGAAGCTGCGGTTCTCCTGCATCAGGACGACGACGTGCTTGACGTCCTCGATGCTGCCGTGGCCGGTGCCGCGCCCCGCGGCCTGCGCCGTGCCGGGGAGCCCGGCCGCTATCGCGGCTCCGGCCGCGGTGGTGCCGATGAAGGTGCGGCGGCTTATCTCGGTCATGGGAGGAAGGTCCTTCGGATCGTTCGCGGTCAGCCGCGGGCGGGCAGGGAGAAGGTGACGACGGCGGCCGCGTGATCGGACGGCCAGCCGTTGGCGGCGGTGTCCGGGACCGGCCGGGGCCAGCCGGTGAACAGGCTGTGCGCCTCGACGACCTTGAGGCGGCCCGCGTACTGGATCTGGTCGATCCGGTCCTGCGGCTCGGCCCCGTCACCGCCCTCGCGGCGCGGCCTGACGGGGGACCAGGTGATGCCGGGTGCCTTCTCCGGGTTCGTGTGGGCGTCGCGGAAGGCGTCGACGAGGCCCGCCTTCTCCAGTGCCTCGGTGACGGGCCAGCGGAGCCGGCCCGCTCCCCCGTGCGCGGACGCCGTGCGGCTCGTCCAGTCGTGGTGGGACGGCGAGGCGAGTCCGGCCGCCAGCACGACGGGCGTCCGGGAGGCGAGTTCCGGCCGCAGGGCGGCCACCAGCGCCTGCACCTGCCGGTAGCGGACCGTGCCCTTCTCCGCCGCCTCGACCTGCGCGGGCGTCCGGCCCGCCGTCAGCGTGTACGGCCCGTAGCCGGCTTCGTCCAACTGGGCCGTCCACAGGCGTACGGTGCGGTCGTCGGGCAGCTGCAGCGTCGCCGCCGCGGCCGGGAGCGTCGCGGTCGGGGCGACGACGTCGGCGAGCGGGTGGCGGCTCACGATGCCGAGGCCGCCGGCCTGGTACGCGTGCCAGCCGAGCGCGCCCGCGAGGTTCCCGGCCGCCTTGTCACCGCATTCCTGGAGCGCCACGACGTCCAGGCCCTGGGTGAGCACCAGTCGCAGCTGCTTCTCCAGGAAGCCGTCGACGTGCGTGCCGGCGTCCCAGAGGTTCAGCGTGGCCACCTTCAGCCGCAGCCGCTCCCGGGAGGTGCGCACCGGCACCTGGACGGTCACGGTGTCGCTGCCGGCTGCGCTGTCGGTGACGGCGGCCACCAGGCGGCCGGGTCTGCGGGGCGCGATGTGCGGGGCCCTGCCGCTGACCGTGCCGTCCGCGGCCACCGACAGCCACGAGTCGCCACCGACCCGTTCGAAGGTCGCGCCGCCCGCGGGGTTGCCCTCGGGCCTGATCCACAGACCGCCCAGCTTCACCGCGAAGTCCTTGCCCGCGGTCTGCGGCTCGGTGGTGACGGCGTCCACGACCGCGTGCGGGCGCGGGATCACCGGGCGCACGGCGAAGCTGAACGCGGCGGTCTCGGCGAGGATGCCGTAGCCGTCCTTGGCCAGCAGGTAGGCGGTGTACGGGCCGCCGCTCAGGCCGGAGGTGTCCAGGGTGATGTCACCGGAGGCGGCCGGGGTGTACTCCCAGGCGAGGGAGGAGCCGTGGCCCGGCTGCCGGTCGCCGTCATACACCCCGATCCAGTTCTTCGGGTCCGGTGAGCCCGTCGTCCAGTGGAAGGAGAGCTTGTCGCCCTCGTGCGGGGCGGGGGTCGTCAGCTCGACGAAGTCGCCGAGGGGCGCGCCCGCGAAGCTGAACGGCTCGGTCCTGGCGAGGACTCCGTAGCCGTCCTTGGCCAGCAGGTACACGATGTACGGGCCGCCGCTCAGGCCGGAGGTGTCGAGGGTGGTCTGCCCGGACGTGCCGGGCACGTACGCCCACACGAGAGAGCTGCTGCCGCTGGCGGGCAGCCGGTCGGCGGGGTAGACGCCGATCCAGTTCTTGGGGTCGGGGGCGTCCGTCGCCCAGGTCAGGGCCAGTTCGGTGCCGCGCGGCGGGGGCGTCGTGGAGCCGATCGCGATGCTGCTCCCGGACGTGGCGGCCTGTGAGAGGGATGACACGGTGTTGGGTCCTCTCCGCCCCGGGTACCGCCTCGGCGGCACCCGGGTGAGCAAAGTTGTCTAGATAACTTCGCTCCATAGCAAGCCGTCCCCCGGCGACGGCCCCGTGAACGAGAGGTTGCCTCCGCCCGGGAGGAAGACGGAACACTGAGGTTTCCCCGCGCGAGCCGCGAGCCCCGAATCCGGCCGGAAAATGGGCTCTGAGCTGGGACTATCCGAGGCTCTCGACCTCCTTTACAGCCCTCGGGGGCCGCCCGTTCCGCGTTCCGTCACCTCACCGCGCGGAGGGATTCGGCACGCCGCACCGGTCATCCGGTCACCCTCCTCGCTGTGCACAGCCGAGGGCCGCGCGGGCACAGGCGGAGGAGCGTCCGCCGGGTACGACGGGGGCAAGGCCGGCCGAGGGCGAGCGGAGTGCCGGCGCGGAAGGCCGCCCCGGCTTCGGTTGCCCCGGCTTCGGTTTCGGCGGCTTCGGTTTCGGCGGCCGCCCAGGAAGGTGGGGGTGCCTGCGAGAAGTCGGACACGGGCAAGGGAGTTGCCCTGGGGTCCCGTCGTATCCGAATGACGTCGCCCCGCAGGAACCCCTCCAGCTCACGGAGCGCGCGGGGCCGGGGCCACGGACCACGCGGGGCGAGGCGATGGACCGCGCCGGGACCGAGGCCACGGACCGCGCGGGACGCGACCGGCACGGACCGGGCGAGGCGGAAGGCGACGCGCCACGCGAGGCGCGAAGGCCACGGACCACCCAGGGACCGCGCGGGACGCGACCGTCACGGCCGACACGGGGCGACCGTCACGGACCGCCCGGGGCCGAAGCCACGCGAGGCGCGAGGCGCGACCGTCACGGACCTCGCGGGCGAAGGCCCCTGACCCCCACGGGCCACGCGGGACGCGACCGTCACGGGTCGTGCGGTGTGGGGCGCCCGCGGCTGCCGGTCAGGCTCCGGCGGCGAGCAGCCCCCGCACCCGGCGGGCCGTCGCCTCGTCCCGGGCCGCTGTGAACGGCAGCGCGTTGCCGCCGGTGACACGGAACGGTTCGCCCGTCAGCGTCAGGTGGGTGCCGCCCGCCTCCTCGACCAGCAGCAGGCCCGCCGCGTGGTCCCAGGCCGCCTCCCAGGAGAAGGCCGTCGCGTCCAACTCGCCGCGGGCGACGGCCAGGTACTCCAGGCCGGCGGAACCGCACGGGCGCGGCCGGACTCCCTCGGCGTTCAGGCCGAGGAGGGCGCGCTTCTGCTCGTCCGTCGTGTAGTCGGGGTGCGAGGTGGCTATCTCGAGGTCGCGTCCGGGCAGGGGCGAGCCGGAGCGCAGCGGCTGTCCGTCGAGGCGGGCGCCCCGGCCGCGGAGGGCGACGGCGAGCTGGTCACGGGCCGGTGCGTAGGTCCAGGACGCGTGGACGACGCCGCCCAGCGTGAGGGCGACGAGCGTGCAGAAACCTGACTCGCCGCGGACGAACTGGCGGGTGCCGTCGACCGGGTCGACGATCCAGACCGGTGCCGCGCCCTGGATCGCGTGATACGTCGCGGGGTCGGCGTGGACCGCCTCCTCGCCGACCACGACGGAGCCGGGCAGCAGCTCGGCGAGCGCTTCGGTGAGGTACTCCTCGGCCTTGCGGTCGGCGTCCGTGACAAGGTCGTGCGGGCCGCTCTTCTGGTCGATCTCGTGCGCGGCGAGCTGCCTGAAGCGGGGCATGATCTCGGTGGCGGCCGCGTGGCGGACCGCCTTTTCGACGTCGGGCGTGCGGTGGGCGAGAAACTCGTCGATGGTTTCGATGTGTCCGATCATGTCCCCCATGACAGCACGCGGCACTGACAATCCCCACCCGTCCGGTGCACTTCAGGTGGAATCGCCGTGAATTCCCGGGGCGCCGGCCCTCGCGCCGGCCCTCGCCCCCGCCCTCGTAGAGACCCTCGCCCGGCCCGCGCCCCGACCCTCGCCCCGGTCCCGGCACCGGGCCCCCGTCCCGGGCCCCGCGTCCACGGGCGCCCGGGCCGGCAGCCGGCTCACCGTCCGACCGCGTACCCCTGCATCCCCCGCGGATTCGCCGCGGCGGACAGCACCCCGGTGCGCGGGTCCCTGGCGACCGCGCACAGCCGGCCCTCCGACCAGGCGTCGGCGACCTGGACGTCGTGGCCGCGGCGGCGCAGTTCCGCGACCACGGCGGGGTCGGTGCGGGACTCGACGGTGAGGCTGCCGGGGCGCATGCCGCGCGGGTGGAAGGAGCCGGGGAAGCTGTCGTTGTGCCAGTTCGGCGCGTCGATCGCGCCCTGGAGGTCGAGTCCGCCGCGTACTTCGGCGCCCAGCGCCACGGCCAGGAAGAAGTGGGTCTGCCACTGGTCCTGCTGGTCGCCACCCGGGGTGCCGAACGCCATGACCGGCACCCCGTCACGCAACGCCAGGGACGGCGTCAGCGTGGTGCGCGGACGGCGGCCGGGCGTCAGGGAGTTGGGCAGGCCCTCGTCGAGCCAGGCCATCTGGAGCCGGGTGCCGAGCGGGAAGCCCAGTTCCGGGACGACCGGGTTGGACTGGAGCCAGCCGCCGCTGGGGGTGGCCGCGACCATGTTGCCCCACCGGTCCACGACGTCGAGGTGGCAGGTGTCGCCGCGGGTGGAGCCGTCCGGTGCCACCTCGGGTTCGGCGGCGGCCCGGGCCATGGTGGGTTCGCCCGCGCCGGGTACCGCCAGCGCGTCGAAGCCGGGCTCCCCGGAGGCCACCCGCCGGGCGTGCCCGCTCATCCTCGGGGCGCGTCCGCCGGGGGCTCCGGGGCGCAGCTCGTACGAGGCCTCGGCGCCGACGAGGGCTCGGCGCGCCGTGTTGTACTCGTCCGACAGCAGCGCGTCGAGCGGCACCTCGCCGGCGTCCCCGTACCAGGCCTCCCGGTCGGCCATGGCGAGTTTGCAGCCCTCGACGAGCAGGTGCACGTAGTCGGCGGAGCCGTGCGGCGGCAGCTCCGGCGGGAGCAGGGCGAGCTGCTGCAGGAGGACGGGACCCTGGCTCCAGGGGCCCGCCTTGCACAGGGTCCAGCCGCGCCAGTCGTACGTCGCCGGCGCCTCGTAGGCCGCGGACCAGGAGGCGAGATCGGCGGCCGTCAGAGTGCCGGTGTGGCGCTCGCCGCTGGTGTCCATGGCGGGCCGTCCGGCCTGGCGTACCAGCGCGTCGGCGATGAACCCGGTGCGCCAGACCTCCCGCGCCGCCTCGATCTCGGCCTTCCTGTCCCCGGCCGCGGAGACCTCCGCGAGAAGCCGCTTCCAGGTGGCGGCGAGCACGGGATTGCGGAAGAGCTCGCCGGGGCGCGGTGCCGTCCCGCCCGGCAGGTACACCTCCGCGGACGAGGTCCACTCCGTCTCGAACAGCTCACGGACGGCCTCCACCGTCTCGCCGACCCGCTCCACGGGCGCGTGCCCGTCCTCGGCGTATCCGATGGCGTACTTCAGGACGTCGGCGAGGGACTTCGTGCCGTGGTCGCGCAGGAGCAGCATCCACGCGTCGAAGGCGCCCGGGACGGCCGCGGCGAGCGGGCCGGTACCGGGTACGAGATCCAGACCGAGCCCCCTGTAGTGCGCGATCGTCGCGCCGGCGGGCGCGCCGCCCTGGCCGCAGAGCACCTGGACCGGGCCGCCCGCCGGGGCGAGGATGATCGGGACCTCTCCCGCGGGTCCGTTGAGGTGCGGTTCGACGACGTGCAGGACGAAGCCCGCGGCGACGGCGGCGTCGAACGCGTTGCCGCCGTCCTCCAGGACGGCCATGGCGGACTGGGAGGCGAGCCAGTGGGTGGAGGACACCATGCCGAAGGTGCCCTGGAGTGTCGGTCGGGTCGTGAACATGCCGTGTCACCTCGCTGTGCGGAGCGATCAACTTCGGGCCCGACTATGGCACTCGTGATCTCCCGGGCGGCAGGGCGCCCGTTCGGTCGGGGCGCCACGCGTCGCGCCCTGCCGGAACGGAATCAATCACCGCAGGTCGGCGTTGGTGTCGGTGGAACGAACGGAGGCGGATCGGTGCACGGTGAGTACAAGATCCCCGGCGGCAAGCTCGTCGTGGTGGACCTGGACGTCGAGGACGGGGTGCTGCGCCACGCGCGCGTGGCGGGCGATTTCTTCCTCGAACCGGACGAGGCGCTGGACGCCGTGAACCACGCGCTGGAGGGCGCTCCCGCCGACACCGACGCCGCGGGCCTGGCCGCCCGTGTCGAGGCCGCGCTGCCCGCGGGCACGGTGATGTACGGCCTGACCTCGGAGGGCGTCGGGATCGCGGTGCGCAGGGCGCTCGCGCACGCCACCGACTGGACGGACTACGACTGGCAGCTGATCCACGAGGGGCCGCAGTCCCCTGCGCTGCACATGGCCCTGGACGAGGTGCTGACCGCGGAGGTCGCCGCCGGCCGCCGCCCGCCGACGCTGCGCGTGTGGGAGTGGGGAGCCCCGTCCGTGATCATCGGCAGTTTCCAGTCGCTGCGCAACGAGGTCGACCCCGAGGGCGCCGCACGGCACGGCATCGAGGTGGTGCGCCGGATCTCCGGTGGCGGCGCGATGTTCGTGGAGCCGGGAAACACCATCACCTACTCGCTCTCGGTGCCGGAGGCACTCGTCCAGGGCCTGTCGTTCCAGGACAGTTACGCCTACCTCGACGACTGGGTGCTCGGCGCGCTCGGGGACATGGGGATCAAGGCCTGGTACCAGCCCTTGAACGACATCGCGACGGAGCAGGGGAAGATCGCGGGAGCCGCCCAGAAGCGGGTGGTGGGTCCGGGCGGCGGCCCCGGAGCCGTGCTCCACCACGTGACCATGTCGTACGACATCGACGCCGACAAGATGCTCGAAGTGCTGCGCATCGGCCGGGAGAAGCTCTCCGGCAAGGGCATCGGGAGTGCGAAGAAGCGGGTGGATCCGCTGCGTCGGCAGACGGGGCTCGCGCGCGAGGAGGTCATCGGGCGGATGATCGACTCCTTCCGCGGCCGCTACGGGCTGGCGGACGGTGGGGTGACGGCCGCGGAACTGGCCCGCGCCGAGGAGCTGGCGCGCTCGAAGTTCGGGTCGGCCGCGTGGACGGCCCGGGTGCCGTAGCCGTCGTGGGCGTCACGGTCGGGACGGTGACGCCCACGCCGTCGTGCCGAGTGTGTTCTCCGGTCCGATGTCGAGGGTTTCCGGGGGCCGCACGTTCACCGCGGGCCGTCCTTTCTGCGGGACGACGCGGAGGTACGTGCCGTTCTCGGCCGCCATCCGCCAGTACAGGGCCGACCGCGCGCTCTCGCCGGGGCTCAGGGTGAGCGGCTCGGCGCCGGGGTCCTCCGGGGCCATGGGGACCTGGTCGGTGCCCTGGACGGTGCGCACGCCGGTGAGCGGGGCGCCCTTCGCGTCGAGGACGCGGACGGAGGGGTAGCCGTTCACCCGGTACGGCCGCCCGGAACAGTTGGTGAGGATGAGGGTCATCGCCCGCAGCCCCATGGCACCGTCGACACGGTCGGCGTCGACGCGTACACCGGACGGCGGACAGTCGCCGGCCGGGGGGAGCGCGACGGCGGGCGAGGGGCCCGGCGCGGGCCGGTGGTCCGGCTCGGTGAAGAAGCCGCAGCCGCTCACGGCGAGTGCCAGCGCACCCGCGAGGACGGCGCGGCCGAGCGGTCCGCTGGACGGCTGTCTCGGGTGCGGCATGGTCATTCGCCGATCATCGCACGCCGCCACGGGGCGCCCCCTCTGGCCGTCACCAGGCCCGACTCGTAGGCGAACACGACCAGTTGGGCCCGGTCGCGGGCGCCCAGTTTGGTCATGGCGCGGCTGATGTGCGTCTTGGCCGTGAACGGGCTGATGACCATGTGCGCGGCGATCTCCTCGTTGCTGAGGCCGCGCGCGGCGAGCGCGGTGACCTCGCGTTCGCGGCGGGTGAGGCCCTCCAGGCCCGGCGCGGTGGCACGGTCGGGGGGCCGCGCCACGAACTCCCCGATCAGCGTGCGCGTCACGGACGGGGACAGCAGCGCCTCTCCGTGGGCGACGACCTCGATGGCCTGGAGGAGGTCGGCGGGTTCGGTGTCCTTCAGCAGGAAGCCGCTCGCCCCGGCCCGCAGCGCCTCGAAGACGTACTCGTCCAGGCCGTAGTTGGTGAGGATGAGGACGCGCACGGCGGACAGGTGCGGGTCGGCGGCGATCCGCCGGGTCGCCTCGATGCCCGACATCACCGGCATCTGTACGTCGACGAGGGCGACGTCGGGCCGCCGGTCCCGCACCAGGGCGACGCCCTGTTTCCCGTCGGCGGCCTCGCCCACCACCTCGATGTCGTCCTCGGCGTCCAGCAGGGCGCGGAATCCGGCCCGCATGAGTGCCTGGTCGTCGACGAGCGCGACCCTGATCACGACGCGTCCTCGGCTGTTCCCAGGGGCAGTTGGGCGTGGACGGAGAAGCCGCCCCCGGCCCGTGGAGCGGCCCGCAGGGTGCCGCCGAGAGCCGTGACGCGTTCCCGCATCCCGGTGAGGCCGATGCCGGGTGCGGGCGGGCGGGACGGGTCGGCGCCGCCGTCGTCGTCCACGAAGATCGCGAGTTCGGCCGCCGAGTAGTCGAGCCGGACGGTCACCTCGGCCGGCCCCGCGTGGCGCGCGGCGTTGGTCAGCGCCTCCTGGACGATGCGGTAGGCGGCGCGGTCCACCGTCGTCGTCAGCGGTCGCTCGTCGCCGCGGACCGACAGCTCGACCGCGAGGCCCGCGGCGCGGGCCCGCTCGACGAGCAGCGCGGGTGTGCCGGTCGGCTCGTCGGTGCGCAACACCTCCAGCGTGGACCGTAGTTCGCGCATCGCCTCACCGCCCGCCGCCTGGATGGCGAGCAGCGCGGCGGGCACCTCCTCGCCGCGTTTACGGGCCAGGTGGACGGCGACACCGGCCTGGAGCTTGACGATCGAGATGCTGTGCGTGAGCGAGTCGTGCAACTCGCGCGCGATCCGCAGCCGTTCCTCGCCCGCCCGGCGCAGGGCGGCCTCCTCCCGGGTGCGTTCCGCCTCCAGCGCGCGCTGTTCGGTCTGGCGCAGATACGCCTGCCAGTTGCGGTCGGCGAGGCCCGTCACCAGAGCACACAGGAACCAGCCGGCCAGCAGGAGGGTTCGTTCGACGATCTCCTGCCGGGTGGGGCCCGTCGTGAGGAACCCGGCCAGGAACGCGGCGCTCGCGAGCGCGGCCACGCCTCGGTGGCCGGCGCGCGCGGCCGTGTGGACGGCGCCCAGGACGGGCAGCGCGGCGAGGGGTCCGGGGTGGGCGTGCAGGACGTACGCCGTCGTGGTGACCGTGGTGATCGCGAGGACCCCGCGCGGTGCCCGGCGGTAGCCCGCGAGGGCGGCGGACGCGAGGGCCGTCAGGGCGTAGTCGGCGGGGGCGGTGCCGTTGTCGAAGGCGGCCGCGCTCAGGACGAGGGCGCCGACGACGATCGCGAGGGCGATGTCGGCGAGCTGTCGGCGCACGGCCTGGTCCAGCGTCATGTTCCGCACGATAGACGGCTGTTCGGCCGGTGGCGTCAGACCTGTGGAGGGGGCCGGGCCTACTCCCGGCGGAGTAGGCCGGGCCGCGTCCGGACCGGGTGGGGTAGCCCGGAGTGCCTTCGGGCGTACGACGACCGCGCACCCGCCCGTGGACCAGGGTTGCCGTGTCGGTGGCCGTCGGCGCACCGCATCGCCCGTCCGGATAGGAGAACCCCGTGCCCAGTCCGTTCCGTCACACCGATCCGCCCGATCCCGCGTCCGCCGCCGGCCCCGTCCGCGCCGTCTACACCCAGCTGGCCAGGGACTTCGGCATCGCGCGGGCGTCCACCTTCGTCGTGCTGTCCTCCGCGCCCGGGATCATGGCCTCCGCCTGGGCGTTGATGCGTGAGTCGCTGATCGCGGGCGACGGCGGCAGGACCGGGAAGGAGCTCGCGGCGCTCGGGGTGTCCGAAGCCAATCGGTGCCCGTTCTGCGTGGACGCGCACCGGATGCTGCTGCACGCGACCGGCGACCACGCGCTCGCGGAGAAGGTGGCCCGTGGTGAGCCGCCCGCCGACGAGTGGCAGGCGCGGGTGCTGGCCTGGGGCCGGGCGACCCGGACGCCCGGGGCACCGGAACTGGTCCCGTACCCCTTCGCCGCCGCGCACGCACCCGCGTACATCGGCACCGCGCTCGCCTTCCACTTCATCAACCGTGTGGTGTCGGCGCTGCTGACCGAGCGGTTGCTGCCGGGCAACGTTCAGCGGTTCCGGGCCGTACGGAGCCTCGGCGGCCGGTCCCTGGCCGGGACGGTGCGCCGGCATCCCGTGCCCGGTGCCGGTCTCACTCTTCTCGACGGCGCGGGTCTGACCGTCCTCGACCACGCGGGTCCCGGCCCCGGCTGGGCGCGCACGACCACCGTCGGCCCCGCCTACGCCGCGCTGCGTGCCGCCGCCGGCGAGGGCGAGGGACTTCTCGACGCCGCCGACCGGACCCTCGTACGGGAGACGCTCGGTGCCTGGGACGGCGCGCACCCGCCGCTCGCGTGGGACGGCCTTCCCGGCCGCGGCCGCCCCGGGGCCCGCCTGGCGCTGCTGGCCGCGCTCGCCCCGTACCGGATCACGGACGAGGACGTGGCGGCCTGGCGCACCCCCGACCGTACCGACGCCTGTCTGGTGCGTCTCGTCGCGTACGGCGCGTTCGCCGCCGTCGACCGGATCGAGGGCGCGCTGCCCGTGCGCGCGGCGAAGGAGACCTCATGACGCGGATCGCCGGCTCCGTGCAGGCGCAGGTGTGGAACGGGCCGCTCGGCACCCACTGGGCCACCCATCACGCCCGCTACGACGCCCTCGTGTCGGGTCTCGACGACGCGCTCTTCGAGGGTGCGGCGATCGCCGCGGGCGACCGTGTGCTGGACGTCGGCTGCGGGGCCGGCGCGACGACCAGGACCGCGGGGCGGCTGGCCGCGCACGGACACGCGGTCGGTGTCGACATCTCGGCGCCTCTGCTGGACCGGGCGCGTGCCGTCACCGTCGCGGAGGACGTCACCAACGTCGCGTACCAACGGGGCGACGCCCAGAGCCACCGCTTCCCGGCCGCCGGATACGACGTGGTGATCAGCCGGGGCGGGGTGATGTTCTTCGCCGACCACGCGGCCGCGTTCCGGAACCTGGCGCGGGCGCTGCGTCCGGGAGGGCGGCTCGCGTTCGTCTGTCCGCAGCCCGCCGGTCCGCATCTGGAGGAGTCGCGCGCCCTGAGTCTCTTCGCGAGGCTTCTCGACGCGCCGGACGCCCACACCGCCGCGGCGCAGACCGCGATGGCCTCCCTGTCGGACCCGGCTCGGATCCGCGAGGTGCTGGAGGGCTGGGACGAGGTGAGCGTGACGCCGGTCGGCACCGAGACGGTGTGGGGACGGGACGCCGCCGACGCGGTCGGCTTCATCCTCTCTCGTACGCCCGGACGGGCGGTCGACGCGGTCACCCGCACGACCCTGGAGGACACTTTGCGCCCTTATGAGACGGATCGGGGTGTGCGACTCCGGGCGGCGGTGTGGTTGGTGACGGCGAAACGGAGCCCCTCCCTCCAGGCGTGAGACACAGTCACCGCACAGGCACGGAGCGAGTTCGCCCTTCCGCCCCACAGGGAGTCATGTGACACTGTCGTCCCGTCCGCAGTGCGGACTCCTCCGCACCGTCCCCCACGAGAAGTGCGCCGTGCGTTCTCTTCCTCTGCCGCTCGCCCTCACCGTGCGCCTGCTGCCGGTCGCCGTGCTCGCCTGCACGGGCTGGGTCATGTCGTCCGGTTCGTCTTCGTCGCCCTCGACCCCGACCGGGACCGAGCACAGGTCGGCCCAGGACGACCAGAGCCCCGCCCAGCCCTCGGCGACGGCGGTCGTGAAGACGTACACGGCCGCGCCCGCGCCGTGCACCAGCGTCACGACGAAGACGATCACGTCCCTGGTCCCGGGCACCAAGACGGCCGGCCAGGAGATCGCCTCGACCGACAGGTCCGTGCGTCGTACCTGCTCCTGGAACGCGCTCAAGGGGTTCGACTACCGGTGGCTCGACGTGTCCTACGAGATCATGGCCTCGGACGCTGCGGCGCAGAAGTCCTACGAGGAGCGGGTGGCGAAGAAGAGCGGCGGGGGCGCGGTGCCCGGCCTCGGCGACGCGGGCTACTCCGTCGTGAACCTCACCACCGAGGACAAGCAGCAGACCCGCGAGGGTGTGGTGATCGCCCGTGTGTCGAACGCGCTGGTGGCCGTCACCTACAACGGAAGCGACTTCGAGACGAAGAAGGCGCCCAGCACCGACGAGATCAACAAGGGCGCCATCAAGGCCGCCAAGGAAGTGGTGGCCACGCTGGAGAACGGCCGCAAGAGCTGACCGTCCTCCCTCGCGCGAGCGGGTGTCAGGCGGTGGCCTCCGGCCGGCCCCTCAGCAGCATCAGGCCGGTGTAGAGCACCAGCGACGTGCCCAGGCCCACGGCCCAGCCGTAGTCGGCGAGCGACGACAGCGCCGGGATGGGCCGCCCGTCGATCAGCGGGTGGAAGTCGGCGCCGCCGACGGCCAGGACACCGCCGGTGACGAAGGCGGCCACGGCCCGCCAGTTCCAGCCCCCGTCGTACCAGTAGCGTCCGCCGGTGCGGTACAGGTCGGCGAGGTCGAGCCGGGTGCGGCGCAGGATCCAGTAGTCGGCGATGAGGATGCCGGCGACCGTGCCGAGCAGACCACCGACCAGACCGAGCCAGGTGAAGATGTAGCCCTGCGGGTCGGAGTACAGCTTCCAGGGGAAGATCAGCACACCGAGGACGCAGGTGGTCATGGCGCCGGCCCGGAAACTGATCCTCCTGGGCGCGATGTTGGAGAAGTCGAAGGCCGGGGAGACCAGGTTGGCCGCGATGTTCACGGACAGCGTCGCGATCAGCACGGTGACCAGCGCGAAGACGATGCCGACCACGTTGTCCGTCTTGGCGGCCAGCTTGACCGGGTCCCAGATCGCCTCGCCGTACACGGCCTGCGATCCCGAGGTGACCATGACGGACAGGAAGGCGAAGAGCGTCATCGTGGTGGGCAGACCGAGCGCCTGCCCCCAGGTCTGCGCCTTCTGGCTCTTGCCGTACCGGGTGAAGTCGGGGATGTTCAGCGACAGCGTGGACCAGAAGCCGATCATGCCCATCAGCGAGGGCCAGAACAGCTTCCAGAAGTGGCCGCCCCAGCCGAGCTTGGAGGGCTGGTCGAGCAACGGGCCGAAGCCGCCCGCCTTGCTGCTCATCCACCACAGCATGACGCCGGCGCCGACGAGCACGAAGGGCGCCGCCCAGTTCTCGAAGCGGCGGATGGTCTCCATGCCCCGGTAGATGATCGCGACCTGCAGCACCCAGAAGATCGCGAAGGACAGCCACATCGTCCACGCGTAGCCGCCGATGTGCGAGGCGTTCGCCCAGCTGTCCCCGAAGAGCTTCCCGGCGAGGAAGTAGATCGCCTCGCCGCCGATCCAGGTCTGGATGCCGAACCATCCACACGCCACCAACGCCCTTACGACGGCGGGGAGGTTGGCGCCGCGGACACCGAAGGAGGCGCGGGCGAAGACCGGGAAGGGGATGCCGTACTTGGGCCCCGCGTGCCCGGTGAGCAGCATCGGGACCAGCACGATCAGGTTGGCCAGCGCGATGGTGAACACGGCCTGTTTCCAGTCCATGCCCACGGCTATCAGCCCGGAGGCCAGGGTCCAGGACGCGGTGTTGTGGGCCATGCCGACCCAGAGCGCGGAGAAGTTGTACGTGGTCCAGGTCCGCCGTGCGACCGGGACCGGCAGCAGGTCCTCGTTGGCGTAGGGACCGGTGGGTGCCGGAGCGCCGGGGGCGATCTCCACCCGGCCGTCGGGGAGCGTGACCTGGGCGGTCGGTGGGCTGTCGGTGGGGACGGTGTCGGTCATGGGCAGGCCAATCAACTGAGGAGTGACGGGAAAGGCCGTGCGGGTGGCGTCATGGGGGGTGCGCGGTGGGAGCGCCCTGGTCCCCTTCCCGGGACGGCGGGAAGGGGGGACTGGGAGGAGATGCGGGGCGAGAGGCGCGACAGGGGCGGGGCCTCGACGGCCGCTTCTCCAGCGGTTGTTCGCGGTGTCCGGGGTGTCTGGAGTGTCCGGGGTGTCCGGGGTTGTTCAGGCGGTCATCGGTCGTTGACGGCCGGGATGACCTTCGACCCGTAGGCGTCGATGGTGGCCTCCTGCGCGTCGTGCATGTCGTACAGCGCGAACTGGTCCACGCCCAGCTCGCGCAGCGCGTTCAGTTTCTCGACGTGCTGCTCGGCCGTGCCGATCAGACAGAACCGGTCGACGATCTCGTCGGGCACGAACGTGGTGTCGGGGTTGCCGCTGCGTCCGTGGTGGGAGTAGTCGTACCCTTCGCGGGCCTTGATGTAGTCGGTGAGTTCCTCGGGCACGGCGGCGGAGTGCTCGCCGTACTTGGAGACGAGGTCGGCGACGTGGTTGCCGACCATGCCGCCGAACCAGCGGCACTGTTCGCGGGCGTGGGCGATCGCCTCCGGCGAGTCGTCCTCGGTGACGTAGGCGGGCGCTGCCACGCAGATCGTGACCTCGGACGGGTCCCGGCCGGCCTCGGCCGCCGCGGTCTTCACCGCCTTGACCATGTACTCGGTCAGATAGAGGTCGGCGAGCTGGAGGATGAAGCCGTCGGCCTCCTCACCCGTCATCTTCAACGCCTTGGGACCGTACGCGGCCATCCACACCGGGAGTTCGGCACCCGGCCTGACCCAGGGGAACTTGACGACCGTGCCACCGAGGTCGGCCTCCTCGCCCCGGCCGAGTGCCCGGATGACCTTCATCGCACCGCTGATCCGGGCGAGCGTGTTCGGTTTGCGTCCGGCGACGCGCATCGCCGAGTCGCCCCGGCCGATGCCGCACACCGTGCGGTTGCCGTACATGTCGTTGAGGGTCGCGAAGGTGGAGGCGGTGACCTCCCAGGTACGTGTGCCCGGGTTGGTGACCATCGGCCCGACGGTCAACCTCTCGGTGTTCGCGAGGATCTGACTGTAGATCACGAAGGGTTCCTGCCACAGCACGGCGGAGTCGAAGGTCCAGCCGTACGTGAAGCCGTTGGCCTCGGCCCGCTTCATCAGGTCGATGACACGGGAGGCCGGGGGGTCTGTCTGCAGGACGAGTCCGAAGTCCATGGCGCCACTCCTGGTCGCTCAGAGAAGGTACTGACAGGTGGAACGGGGTGTGTAGACGCCGTGGCCCGCCCGCCCGGTGAACTCCCGGTCGGTGATGACCATTTCGCCGCGCGACAGCACCGTCTCGACCCGTCCGGTGACCCGCTTGCCCTCGTACGCCGAGTAGTCGACGTTCATGTGGTGCGTCTCGACGGACATGACCTGCTCGGCGTGCGGGTCGTAGATGACGATGTCGGCGTCGGCGCCCGGCGCGATGGTGCCCTTCTTCGGGTACAGACCGAACATCCGGGCCGGGGTCGCGCAGGCGATCTCGATCCAGCGGCGGCGGGAGAGGTGCCCGTCGACGACGGCCTGGTGGAGCAGGTCCATGCGGTTCTCGACGCCCGGCAGGCCGTTGGGGATCTTCGAGAAGTCGCCGCGGCCGAGCTCCTTCTGGCCCACGAAGCAGAAGGGGCAGTGGTCGGTCGACACCACCTGGAGGTCGTTGGTGCGCAGTCCCCGCCAGAGGGCGGCCTGGTGCTCCTGGGGCCGCAGCGGGGTGCTGCACACGTACTTCGAGCCCTCGAAGTCCGGCTCGGCCAGGTTGTCCGTGGACAGGAACAGGTACTGCGGGCAGGTCTCGCCGAACACGTTCAGGCCCTCGTCGCGCGCCCGTGCCAGCTCGGCGACCGCCTCCTGCGCCGAGACGTGCACGACGTACAGCGGAGCCCCCGCGACCTGCGCGAGCTTGATCGCCCGATGGGTGGCCTCGGCCTCCAGGAGCGCCTTGCGGACCTCTCCGTGGAAGCGCGGGTCGGTCTCACCCCGGGCCAGGGCCTGTTCGACGAGCACGTCGATCGCGATGCCGTTCTCGGCGTGCATCATGATCAGGCCGCCGTTCTCGGCGGAGCGCTGCATGGCACGCAGGATCTGGCCGTCGTCGCTGTAGAAGACGCCGGGGTAGGCCATGAACTGCTTGAAGGAGGTGACGCCCTCCTCGACCAGCAGGTCCATCTCCTTCAGCGTGTCCTGGTTGACGTCCGAGACGATCATGTGGAAGGCGTAGTCGATGGCGCACTGGCCGTCGGCCTTGGCGTTCCACGCGTCGAGGCCCTCGCGCAGCGAGTGGCCGACGCTCTGCACCGCGAAGTCGACGATGGTGGTGGTGCCGCCCCAGGCCGCCGCCCGGGTGCCCGTCTCGAAGGTGTCGGAGGCGAAGGTGCCGCCGAACGGCAGCTCCATGTGGGTGTGGGCGTCGACGCCGCCCGGGATGACGTACTTCCCGGCGGCGTCGATGGTCCGCTCGGCCGTCCACGACTCGGCCGTCGGGGTGCCGGTCGCGGCGAGCGCGACGACCCGGCCGTCCTCGATCAGGACGTCGGCGTGCATCTCGTCGGACGCGGTGATGACGAGGCCACCGCGGATGACGGTACGGCTCATGCTCCCTCTCCTTCCGGTCGTGCGTGCACTGGGGGAATTCCGAAGCTGTCAGAAGCTGAGGTCAACGCTGTTTCCTCCGGGAAGGCCCGATGGGAAGGAGGCCCGTGGGCCCGGCCCCCCGGCGGCCGGGCCCACCAGAGGCCGTCCGTCAGGGAGCCGTCAGCGGCCCGTACGCCCCCGGGGCGCGGTCCCGGTAGAACTGCCACCGGTCGCGCACCTCGCGGAGTCTGGCCATGTCCAGTTCGCGGACGACGAGTTCGCTCTCCTTGTCGCTCGCCACCTCGCCGACGAACTGAGCCTCCGGGTCGACGAAGTAGCTCGTCCCGTAGAAGTCGTTGTCGCCGTACTCCTCGACACCCACCCGGTTGATCGCGCCCACGAAGTACTCGTTGGCGACGGCCGCGGCCGGCTGTTCCAGCTGCCACAGGTATCCGGACAGACCCCGCGAGGTGGCCGAGGGGTTGAAGACGATCTCGGCACCCGCGAGGCCCAGCGCGCGCCAGCCCTCCGGGAAGTGCCGGTCGTAGCAGATGTACACACCGATCCGGCCGACGGCGGTGTCGAAGACGGGCCAGCCGGAGTTGCCCGGCCGGAAGTAGAACTTCTCCCAGAACCCCGGGACCTGCGGGATGTGGGTCTTGCGGTACTTGCCCAGGTAGGAGCCGTCCGCGTCGATCACCGCGGCGGTGTTGTAGAGGACCCCGGGCTGCTCCTCCTCGTACATCGGAAGGACGAGGACGATGCCCAGTTCCGCGGCGAGCGCCTGGAAGCGCCGGACGATCGGACCCTCGGGGATCTGTTCGGCGTACTCGTAGAACGCCTTGTCCTGGACCTGGCAGAAATAGGGCCCGTAGAAGAGCTCCTGGAAACACAGGACCTGTGCGCCCTGCGCGGCGGCGTCGCGGGCCGCCTGCTCGTGGACCTGGATCATCGACTCCTTGTCGCCGGTCCAGGCGGTCTGGAAGACGGCGGCGCGGATCACTCTGCTCATCGGGACCTCCGGTCGCTCGGTGTGCGAGGAGCCTAGAAAGCCCGGCAGGCGGCTTTGAGGTGCACCGTGTCACGTCTGCGGTGCGTTGCCGTTCCACGGTGTCACCCCCGCGTCGTCGCATGTTTCACCTGAGTCATCCGGTGTTTCACCGTTGTTGTGCGTCGTGCGCGAGGAGCGCGATGTGTACGGAGGCCGCCTGTTCGAAGTCGTCGAGGTCCACGGCGAGGCGTGCCTCTATCGCCTCCAGCCGGCGGTAGAGCGCGGGCCTGCTGACGTGGTGGAGCCGCGCGGTACGGGACTTGTTGCGGCCCGTCGCGAGATACGTCCGCAGCACGGGCAGCAGCTCCGACTCCGCGTCGGCCCCGCACAGCAGGCCGTCCAGCTCCCGTTCGGCGAAGGACTGGACGTGCGGGTCGTCCCTGAGCAGCCGCACCAGACCGCGCAGATGGACGTCACGCAGCCGTACGAGCACCGGCTGGTCCTCCTGCCCGACGGGTGTGTCGGCGGCGGCCTCGGCGACGTGCAGGGCTTCCCGCAGGCCACCGGGGACGTCGTCCCAGGCGTGGCGCGCGGCGGCGGCCGCCACGGTCGCGGGGGCGCCCGTCTCGTGGCGCAGCCGGGCCGCGAAGTGCGCGGCCAGCGCCTCGGCGTCCTGGTCCCGGGCGAGGCTCAGCAGCACGGCGGTGGCCCCGTCGGCCAGTTCGGCGACGAGTCCGGACAGGCCGAGCAGCTTGAGCACACGGTCCAGTCGGGCCGGGTCGCCGTCCCGGACGGCGAGCGGCACGAAGGTGCGCCGGTTCACGGGCAGCCCGGCGGCGCGCGCCCGCGGGAGCAGCTGCCGTGCCGGTACGACCCCGCTCACGAGGTCGGTGAGCAGGCTCTGCGCGGACTCCTCCTCCCAGGTGTGCGCGGAGCCGGCGAGCATCCGGTGCAGGACCAGGGCCTCGGCGGCCCGGTCGGCGAGCAGCCGCCCGGTCACCGCGTCGCCGCGGTGACCGCAGAGCACGATGCGGCCCCAGCGCTCGCCCCGGCCGCCCAGTTCGGCGCGGATCCACCCGTCGCCCTCGCTGCCGCCCGCCTGCCGGGCGATGCGCTCCCAGTCGCGCAGCACGTCGTCCACCGCGGACCGCTCCCCCGCGGTGGCGAGGACCCGGTGGGCGAGGTTGGTGACGACGACGGGGCAGCCCGCGTGGCCCGCGATCTCGTCGAGCAACCGCTGCATGGGGGCGCCCGAGGTGATGAGGCCGGTGAGCGCGGTGCGTACGGACTCGGAGAGGCTCACGGCCGCGAACTTGCTGGAGACCAGCCGGCACTGCACCTCTTCCGTCAACTCGGCGAAGGGGAACGGGCGGTGCAGTACGACCATGGGCAGCCCGCACCGTTCGGCGGCCCGGCGCATCACGTCCGGCGGCGTGGGGAAGGCCCGGCCGAGCCCGAGGACGACGGCCGCGGCCTCCGCGCGGTGCAGCGAACGGATGTACTCGGCCTGCGCGTCCGGGTCGCCGGCCAGCAACACGCCCGTGGTGAGCACCATTTCGCCGCCGGTGAGCATCACGCCGACGTCGGCCGCCTCGGCGACGTGCACCCAGCGCACGGGCCGGTCGAGGTGGCCCGCGCCCGCCACCACCTCGGGCTCTCCGGCGAGCACCCGTTCCAGGGCGAGGACCTGGCGTACCGACAGGGCGGTGTCCGAGGCGGTGGTCATGGCGACGTTCCCTTGCTCAGGATCTCTTACCGGGTGCACCTCAGCGCGCGATCGAGGATCGCGGCGCCCTCCTCCGCCTCCGCGACGGTGAGGGACAGCGGCGGTGCGATGCGCAGCACGCTGGTGTCGTGACCGCCGCCCTTGCCGATCAGCAGGCCTTCCTCGCGGGCCGCCTCCAGCACGGCGGCGGCGCCCTCGGGATGTGCCTCGCCGGTGCCGGGCTTCACCAGTTCGACGCCGATCATCAGCCCGCGGCCGCGGACCTCCCGTACGCCGTCGACCTGTTCGGCGATCGCCCGCAGCCGCTCGATGAGCAGACCGCCGACGCGCCGTGCGTTGCCCTGGAGGTCGTGTTCGAGCAGGTAGGAGAGGTTCGCCAGCCCCGCCGCCATCGTGACCGGTGAG
This sequence comes from Streptomyces fagopyri, assembly GCF_009498275.1. Classification (NCBI taxonomy): domain Bacteria; kingdom Bacillati; phylum Actinomycetota; class Actinomycetes; order Kitasatosporales; family Streptomycetaceae; genus Streptomyces; species Streptomyces fagopyri. Next base: position 2,300,436 of record NZ_CP045643.1, read on the forward strand.
CCGCCGAAGGTCGAGATGGAGTTGGAGTCCAGGCAGTTCATGATCTCGGCGCGGGCGACGACCCCGCCGATGGACATGCCGTTGCCGATGCCCTTGGCGAAGGTCAGCATGTCCGGCGGTCCCGCGGCGTCGTGCGCCTGCCAGCCCCAGAAGTGCTCACCGGTGCGTCCCCAGCCGGTCTGGACCTCGTCGGAGATCCAGAGGATGCCGTGCTCGTCGAGGACCTCGCGGAAGGCCGCGTAGAGGCCGTCGGGCGGGATCGTGAACCCGCCCACCCCCTGGACGGGTTCGGCGATCAGGGCCGCGGGCGCGCGGACATGGCCGAGCAGGTCCCTGAGGTCCTCGACACAGGCCGCGATGAACCCCGCGTCGGACAGACCGGCGTAGGGGCCGCGGGTGCGGACACCACCGTGCACGTACAGCGTCTGCAGCGGCGAGAGCGAGGTCGGCGACCAGCCCTTGTTGCCGGTGATGCCGACCGCGCTGAACGAGCGGCCGTGGTAGCTGTTGCGCATCGCCAGGATCTGGTTGCTGCGCCGGTGGGCGGTGGCGAGCAGCAGGGCCGTGTCGTTCGCCTCGGTCCCGGAGGTGGTGAAGAAGACCCGGGCGTCCGGGATGCCGGACAACTGGGCGATGCGTTCGGCGAGTTCGACCATCGGCCGGTTGAGGTAGAGCGTGGAGGAGTGGATGATCCGCCCGGCCTGCTCGCTGACGGCCTTGGTCACCTCGGGCAGCGCGTGCGCGGTCATCGTCGTCAGGATGCCGCCGAAGAAGTCCAGGTACTTGTTGCCGTCGGCGTCCCAGACGTGGCGGCCCTCGCCGTGGGTGATCTCCAGCGGGTCCTGGTAGTAGAGGGCGAGCCAGTCGGGCAGGACCGCCTTGTGCCGTGCGTACAGGTCGCTCACGGCCGCACCAGCCCCTCGTACGCGTCGGGCCGGCGGTCGCGGTAGAACGCCCACTGCTGACGCACCTCCTCGATCAGGTCGAAGTCGAGGTCCCGGACGAGGAGTTCCTCGGTCTTGTCGCCGGCGGTCTCCCCCACGAACTGTCCGCGCGGGTCGACGAAGTACGAGGTGCCATAGAAGTCGTTGTCCCCGTACTCCTCCTGTCCGACCCGGTTGATCGCGGCGATGAAGTACTCGTTGGCGACGGCCGCGGCGGGCTGTTCCAGCTGCCAGAGGTAGGCGGAGAGGCCGCGGGAGGTGGCCGAGGGGTTGTAGACGAGCTGGGCGCCGTTGAGGCCGAGTTGCCGCCAGCCCTCGGGGAAGTGGCGGTCGTAGCAGATGTAGACGCCGATCCGGCCGACCGCGGTGTCGAAGACGGGCCAGCCGAGGTTGCCCGGTTTGAAGTAGTACTTCTCCCAGAATCCCTTGACCTGGGGGATGTGGTGCTTGCGGTACTTGCCGAGGAAGGTGCCGTCGGCGTCGATCACGGCCGCGGTGTTGAAGTAGAAGCCGGACTGCTCGACCTCGAAGACGGGCACGACGATGACCATGCCCGTCTCGCGGGCGAGTTCCCGCATACGGGTCACGGTGGGCCCGTCGGGCACGGGTTCCGCCCAGCGGTAGTGCTCGGGCTCCTGGACCTGGCAGAAGTAGGGGGCGTTGAAGACTTCCTGGAAGCCGATCACCTTCGCGCCCTGCCGGGCCGCCTCGCGGGCGTGCTCCTCGTGCTTGGCGACCATGGATGCGGTGTCGCCGGTCCAGGTCGCCTGGACCAGAGCGGCACGTACGACGTTGGCCATGAGCTGCTCCTTCGACGGGACGTCAGAGAGCCTCTACGCCCGTAGACAAAGGCGGTAGAGGCTCGAAAGTAAGCCCCCTGGACAGCCTTGCCAAGACCATCGGGGTTAACCCGCTGAGTCGATCACGTTTCACACCCCTGTGGGTGAGAGGCTGACCGGGGCGTGGGCCGCCCGGGTGACTCAGGCGGTGAAGCCGGCCACCCGAAGGGCGTGCACCAGGTCCCAGTGACGCTGTTCCGAGATCCCCCGGGCGGCGTCGAGCAGGAGCGGCACGAGCCGCGCCGGGTCGTTCTCCGCGCTGCGGGCGGCCTCCTCGGGCGTACGGACCCGTACGTAGGCGTCGAGCAGCGCCCGGATCTCCCGCCGGCGGCCCTCGTCGGCGAGGCCGAGCACGGCGGTCCCGATCTCCGGTGCGGGACGGGCGACACCCTGGCGCAGCATCTGCTGTCCGTCGGTGGTGCGGCCGGCCGCGGCGAGCGCGTCGGACGCGGCGACCAGCCGGTCCGCGGGCAGCGAGGCCGCCTCCCACAGCAGGGTCGCCCAGTCCGCGTCGAGGCCCGCGTCGTGCAACTCGGCGGCGAGCAGGGGGAAACGGGCGGCGGGCCAGTACGCGGCCTCGACGAGCGTGGCGTGCGCCTCGCCGCTGCGGCCCTCGGCACGCAGCCTGACCAGGGTCCGGACGGTCTCGGCGGTGGCGCGCCGGGCGTCTTCGTCCAGGGGTTCCGGCCGTGGCTCCGCCCGCTCCTCGGCTGCCCCGGCGAAACGCGCGCCGCGGGGTGTACGGCGGTTCGGCGCGGCCGGGACCGACGACGGGGGCGCGGGTGTCCCGGGGACGGGCACGGGGGCCGCGCCGGCTTCCATCTGCCCGGCGAACCGCGCGCTGCCCCGGGGACGGCGCCTGGGGCGCCGCCTGGCGGTGGCGGCGGGCTCCTGGGCCGTGGACCGCTCGGCCGGTGTCCGGGGGCCGTCGTGGGGCCGTACGGCGCCGGAGGGGCCCTCCGGCCGGGCCTCGGCGGCGTGGGCGTCGGGCCCGGTGCCGGAAGCGGCGGAAGTGGGGGGCGCAGGGAAAGTTGCGGGAGTGGCCCCGAAGCCGTCGCCGCCCATGGCGGCGCCGGCGTCCGCGACCGTCTCACGGGACCCGCGCCGGCCGACACCGCGGGCGCCGGACCGGGCGCCGGGGCTGCCGGGGCTGCCGGGGCTGCCGGGGCTGCCGGGGCCGAACGCGGCGGCACCCGTGCCCGGTTCGACGGTGCCGAAAGACTCGTCACCGGGACGGACCGGCCCGGAAACACCACCCCGGACGTCGGAGCCGCCGGTTCCGGGGACACCCCTGGCCACACCGGGCCCGGCGGGCGCGAACGTCTCCCCGCCCGTCCCGGGACCGCCGGGGTGAGGAGCGTCGCCCGCGGCACCGGCACCGGCACGACCGGAGTCGAGAACTTCCGCGCCTGCGCCCGGGGTGGAGGAGGCGTCGGGTGCGCCGGTATCGGGGAAGGCTTCCGGGCGCGGCCCCTCCGAGGCGGCGCGCGGACCGTACGGGCCCGGCCCCTCGGAGGAGCCCGACGGGTCGTACGGGCCCGGCCCCTCGCTCGCGGGCCGGGTTGGCGCCGAGGGGGCCGCGAACGGCGAGCGTCGGCCCGCCCGCTCGGGAGCGGCCTCACCCTGACGGGGCACCATCCCCGTGGCCGCGCCCCACGTGGCCGCACCCCATGTGTCCTCGGTCCGCGTGCCCTCGGTCCGCGTGCCCTCGGTCCATGTGCCCTCGGTCCACGTGGACTCGGCCCGTGTCTCCTCGGCCCATGCCTCGCCCCTACCGTCCCCGCGCCCACCGTCGCCCGCCGACCGGTGTGCGCCCTCGGCGCCCCCGCCGGTCCCCGAGAAACCCGGCGCGCCCGATGCGCGGGTACGCAGGGCGCGTCGGTCGAGGTTCTCCATACGGTGGCGGAGTTCGGCGCAGCGGGCCGTGGCCCGTTCGTGGTCGTCCCGGGCCCAGGCCAGGTCCAGCCGGACCGAGTCGGCGTCCTCCGGCACGGTGGCCTCGTCCAGCAGCCGGTTCAGCCCGGTCCGGCGGTCCGCCGCGTAGCGCTGCTCGCGGAGCATCACGTCGAGACGGTCACCGAGCGCGTCACGCCCGCCCGGCCGGGCGTCGAACGCGGCGAGCGAGGCGCCGTGCAGGGAGCGGGCCCGCCGGGCCTCCCGTACGGCGGCCTCGTCCCCGTACTCCGCGCAGAGGTCTTGCAGGAGCGCCTCCACCACGTCCCAGGGCGGCACCTCCCGGCCGTCCAGGCAGGCCCGCATGCCTTCGGGGTCACGCTGCCAGAACACCCCGCACCAGCCGCCCTCCTGATCGAGCCGCCGCATCAACCCGTCCAGATAGCCCGCGAACGCCCGGATCCCACCGACGAGTTGATCCACAGCCATCACACAACTCCCCGCCCGACTGGAGTACTCCGGTCCGGTAGAAAACACCCTCCGTGTTACGGAACGACTACGGGGGGTTTTCGGGCCGGGCGCAGAGTCCCGCGACCGAGGTCGGCCATGGACGGCCCGAGCGCCCTCGCCGGCGCCACCACGGCGAAGAAGGCGCGAGCGCTCACCCACCCTGCCTCGATCCCGGCGGAGATACCGCTGGAGACACCGGCGGAGATGCCGGTGGTCACCGAGACCTCCACCACGCCCCGGCCGCCACGCGCTTCACGAGGAAGTCCGCCGGGCCGCTCGCCGTGTTCGCACCCGTCGGGGGTCCGTGGGGGTGCGCACCCCCACCCCATTCTCATACCGGTATAGTAATTGGCATGGTGGAACTCAAGACGGACACATCGATCGACGCGATGCACGAGGCGGGACAGGTCGTGGGCAGGGCGCTCACTGCGGTTCGCGAGGCGGCCGCCGTGGGCGTCTCCCTGTTGGAGCTGGACGAGGTCGCCCACCAGGTGCTGCGCGACGCGGGCGCCCGCTCCCCCTTCCTCGGCTACCGCCCCTCCTTCGCGCCGACCCCGTTCCCCGCGGTCCTCTGCGCCTCCGTGAACAACGCGATCGTGCACGGCATCCCGACCGGCTACCGGCTGCGCGACGGCGACCTGGTCTCCATGGACTTCGGCGCCGAACTGGGCGGCTGGGTCGGCGACTCGGCGATCAGCTTCATCGTCGGCCGGCCGCGCGCCGCCGACGTCCGTCTGCTCGAGACCGCCGACCGCGCCCTGGCTGCCGGCATCGCGGCGGCCGTCGTCGGCAACCGCGTCGGGGACATCGCGCACGCCGTCGGCACGGTGTGCCGCGCGGCGGGATACGGCATTCCGGACGGCTTCGGCGGCCACGGCGTGGGCCGTCGTATGCACGAGGACCCGCCCGTCCCCAACGAGGGGCGGCCCGGCCGCGGCATGCCGCTGCGCCACGGCATGGTCCTCGCCATCGAGCCCATGCTCATCGGCGGCGGCACCGACGGCTACCACGCGGCGCCGGACGGCTGGACCCTGTGCACGGACGACGGCTCCCGCGCGGCCCACGCCGAGCACACGGTGGCCATCACGGACTCGGGTCCCCGCATCCTGACGGCGCGCTGACCCCGGGCCCGTGCGAGCGCGCCGTGAACGGCGCGGGACACCGCGCCGTTCACCCTCCGCCCGCACCCCACGGGGTCGTGCGATCCGCCCGTGGGCCCGCTACGACGCGGGGCGCACCACCATCGCCGACCCGCCCCCGCGCCGCACCGTCTCCGCCGCGGCCAGCCACTTGCCGTTCGGCAGGCGCTGGACGCCCGTCGCCGCCCCGATCTCCGGGTTGAGCTTGAAGGAGTGTCCGAGCGCCTCCAGCCGGGCCCTGAGCGCGCTGTCGTACAGGCTCGGTTCGAGCTCCGTCTGTGCCGCGTTGCGCTGGCTGGCACGCGGCGCGGCGATCGCGTCGACCAGCGGCAGTCCGCGGTCCAGGAATCCGGTGAGCGTCTGCAGCACGGTGGTGATGATGGTCGCGCCGCCCGGCGAACCGAGCGCCACCACCGGCCGGTCGTGCCGGTCCAGCACGATCGTCGGCGAGATCGACGAACGCGGGCGCTTGCCGGGGCCGGGCAGGTTCGGGTCGTGCGCGGCCGGGTTCGCCGGGGTGAACGAGAAGTCCGTCAACTCGTTGTTGAGGAGGAAGCCGCGGCCCGGGACGGTGATGCCGCTTCCGCCGGTCTGCTCGATGGTCAGTGTGTAGGAGACGACGTCGCCCCACTTGTCGGCGACCGTGAGGTGCGTGGTGTTCTCACCCTCGTACGTCGTCGGCGCGGCGGTCCCGGCCGTGGAGCACGCCGCCGGGTGGCGCGGATCGCCCGGCGCGAGCGGACTGGTCAGCACCGCGTCGTTCCTGACGAGGCACGCGCGCGAGTCGGCGTACCTCTGGGACAGCAGTTCCTTCGCGGGTACGTTCTCGAAGGCGGGGTCGCCGACCCAGCGCCCCCGGTCCGCGAACGCGATCCGGCTGGCCTCGATGTAGTGGTGCAGGTACTGCACGTCACTCGCCTTGGAGAGGTCCGTCCGCTCCAGGATGTTGAGGGCCTCACCGACCGTGGTGCCACCGGACGAGGAGGGCGCGATCGAGTAGACCTTCCGGCCGCGGTACGAGGTCTCCGTCGGCGCCTGCCTCTTCGCCCGGTAGGCCGCGAGGTCCCTGAGCGACAGCTTCCCCGGCCGGGCGTTGTATCCGGAACCGGCGCCCACCGGGGGCTTGTTCACCGTGGTGACGATGTCCTTGCCGAGGTCGCCGTGGTAGATCGCGCCGACCCCCTTGCGCCCCAACTCCTCGTAGGTGCGGGCGAGATCGGGGTTGGTGAAGGTCGAGCCGACGGCCGGGAGCGAGCCGCCGGGCAGGAACAGTCTCGCGGTGTCCGGGAAGTTCCTGAAGCGGGCCTCGTTGGACTCCGTCTGGGAGCGGAAGGTCGCGTCGACCTTGAAGCCGTGGCGCGCGATCCGTTCCGCCGGTTCGAGCACGCTGCTCAGTCGCCTGCTGCCCCAGCTGTCCAGCGCGGTCTGCCAGGTCGCGGGCGTGCCCGGCGTACCGACACCGAGTCCGCTGGTGACGGCGTCCGCGAAGGCGAGCGGTTTGCCGTTCTCCAGGAACAGACCCGAGTCGGCGCTGAGCGGCGCCGTCTCACGGCCGTCGATCGTGTGCACGCTACGGGACTCGGCGTCGTAGTAGACGAAGTAGCCGCCTCCGCCCACGCCGGAGGAGTAGGGCTCGGTGACACCGAGGGCCGCGGCCGTGGCGACGGCCGCGTCCACCGCGTTGCCGCCCTTCCTGAGGACCTCGATCCCCGCGGCGGAGGCGTCGGCGTCGACGCTCGCCACCGCGCCGCCGTAGCCGACGGCGACCGGCACCTTCGCCGGTGTGCCCCCGGCGGACCCGGACGCTTCCCCGGCGCCGGGGGGCGCCGCCGCACCGATCGAGACCACCGCGGCCGAAACCGCCAAGACCGCCAGATTCCGCGCAACAGGGCGACGCATCCGTACCTCCAGTCAACAGCCGTCCGCGCAGCGTAACTTCACCTCCGCCGTTCCGTCAGGACCCCCTCGAACACCGTTGCGCGTTGCGGCTAGCATGCGCGCCCATGAATGACGACGTGCGCAACATCGCCCTGGGCGTGCTGGCGGCCGGCATCAGTGCCGCCCTCGGCTGGCTCGCCCGTACGTACCTGTGGAAGCGCAGACTCCGGCGCAAGCAGGCGTTCTTCGGGCTGCCCGACAACTCCGAGTCGCTGCTGGTGGTCAACCGGGAGGCGGGCGGCCCGGAGCTCACGGTGATGCGGCACGACGTGTTCGCGCTGCTCGAACTGTCCGCGCTGATCAAGGACTGCGGCGCGCACGCCCAGGTCATCGCGCACGACGCGACACAGCAGGGCTTCGGGGAACGTACCGAGTTCTGCGTGGGCGGCCCGTCGTCGAACCGGCGGATGGCGGCGCACCTGCACTCCCTGCTTCCGGGCGTCGACGTGAACGTCGACGCCGAACCGGGGCCGGAGCGCGGCGCGTTCCTGATCGGCAGCGAGCGCTACCTCCTGGAGTCCGGCAAGGGCGAGTACGTGATCCTGGCCCGGCTGGTCGCGGGCCAGGACCGCGGGACGCGGCCGGTGTTCCTCTTCTGCGGCCAGCGCGCGATCACCAACCAGGCCGCGACCCGCTACCTCGCCCGCAACCACGAGCGCCTGGCGCGCAAACACGGCGGGAACTCCTTCGTCCTGCTCCTGAAGGTGGTGAACTCGCAGGCGTACGGCCCCGATGTGGTCGAACTCGTCGCGGACGTGACCCGCGCCGCCCGGACCCCGCTGCCCACGCCCGCCCCGGAACCGGAACCGGAACCGACGCCGGCCCGCGCCCGCAACTCGCGCCGCGCGTCCTGAGGGCTGTCCCGCAACCTTTACCGGTGCGTAACTTACCGACGGGTTACTTCCGGTAAACGTGCGAGGTTACCGTCGGGTCACTTTCATCGACACGAGTGAGGAGTGGCCCGTGGGACACCGTCGCCATGCCCTGCGCACGACCGCCGTCGGTGCCGTCTCGGCGGTCCTGATCACCGGCGGCACCCTCGGGCTCGCCCCCACCGCCGGGGCGGCCGCGGGCGGCGTCCGCTTCGTCGACATCACCGGGGACGGCGGCACGGCCCTCAAGGGCAACGTCGTCACCCCCTCGGACGCCGACGGCACCCGCACCTACCCGCTCATCGTGCTGCCCACGAGCTGGGGCCTGCCCCAGGTCGAGTACCTCGCGCAGGCCCGCAGACTCGCCGACTCCGGCTATGTGGTGGTCGCCTACAACGTCCGCGGCTTCTGGCAGTCCGGCGGCGAGATAGAAGTGGCCGGGCCGCCCGACGTGGCCGACACCTCCAAGGTGATCGACTGGGCGCTCGCCAACACCCCCGCCGACGCGCGCCGGATCGGCGTGGCCGGCGTCTCGTACGGCGCCGGGATCAGCCTGCTGGCCGCCGAACACGACAAGCGGATCAAGGCGGTCGCCGCGCTCAGCGGCTGGGCCGATCTCATCGACTCGATCTACTCGGGCCGTACCGAGCACGCCCAGGCCACCGCCCTGCTCGGTGGCGTCGGCGCCCTCACCGGCCGCCCCAGCGCCGAACTCCGCGGGATCCTCGGGTCCTTCTTCTCCTCGGACCTCTCGAAGGAGCAGGAGATGATCGCCTGGGGGAGGAAACGTTCCCCCGAGACCTATGTCGACCAGCTCGACAAGAACGGCCCGGCCGTCTTCATGGCCAACGCCTGGGGCGACACGATCTTCCCGCCCAACCAGTACGCCCGCTTCTACGAGGAGCTGACCGGGCCCAAACGCCTGGAGTTGCGTCCCGGCGACCACGCCACCGCCGAGCTGCCCGGTCTGTTCGGAGTCCCCAACGACGTCTGGACGGACACCGGCCGCTGGTTCGACCACTACCTCAGGGGCGAGGACAACGGCATCGACCGCGAGCAGCCGGTCCAGCTCAAGGCCCGCTCGGCCGGCGGCTACGAGGGGTACCCGGACTGGAAGTCGGTCGGCGCCACGGCGAGGAAGATCGAACTGGCGGGCACCACCACGATCCACACGAACGTCGACTCGGGCGCGGACGGCGGGATCATCTTCCTCTCCAGCCTCCTGGACCAGCTGGCGCGGGTCCCTCCGACGGCCCTCGTCCCGCTGCTGCCGCGCCGCTGGGCGGCCGTCTGGCAGTCACCGCGGTCCGAGAGCGCCCAGCGGGTACGCGGTACCGCCCGGCTGCACACCACGCTCACCCCGACCGCGGAGAGCGGCACCCTCATCGCCTATCTGTACGACGTGGGGCCGCTCGGCCTCGGCAAGCTGGTCAGCAGCGCGCCGTACACCTTCCACGGGCGGACACCCGGCGAGCCGTTCGGCGTCGACCTGGACCTGTACTCCACGGCCTACGACGTCCCGGCAGGGCACCGGCTCGCCCTGGTCCTCGACACGGTCGACCCGCTCTACATCGAGCACAACCCGCCCGGCGCGCAGCTGACCTTCTCCTCGCCGGCGAACGACCCGTCCTACGTGTCGGTTCCCCTGCGCGAGCAGTGATCTCCGGCTGCCGCCGGCCGGGCCTGGCCCTGTGAGCTGCTGCTCCCCTACGGTCTCGGGGCGGTGGGGGAACGACCCCCACCGGGCAGCAGCGTCCCTGGTTCGGCCGGTGCCACCTTCACGGCCTCGGTCTTGGGACTGCGCCGCTCCCACCGGGACACCCGCTGGGCGAACCAGGAGAGCAGCATGCACATCCCGATGTAGATCGGCGAGATCACCATCACCACGGGGATGAACGGCAAATCGTAGTCGAGGTTGGACGCGATCAGTTTCCCGGCGTGGAGAAACTCCTCATAGGTGATGAGGTAGCCGAGCGAGGTGTCCTTCAGGGCCACCACCAACTGGCTGATGATGGCGGGCAGCATGGCCCGTACGGCCTGCGGTACGAGGACATGGGACATGACCTGGGTCTTGCGCATGCCGAGCGCGAAAGCGGCCTCCCGCTGGCCGCGGTCGACGGAGTCGACGCCCGAACGGAAGACCTCGGCGAGCACCGAGCCGTTGTAGAGCGTCAGTCCGGCGACCAGCGCGGGCAGCGGCTGCACCTTGAGCGCGACGAAGATGAAGAAGATCATCACGAGCACGGGCATGGCGCGGAAGAACTCGACGACCAGCGTGGAGATCCAGCGCACCGGGCGGTGGTCGGAAAGGCGTCCCGTGGCGAGCACCCCGCCCAGCGCGAGCGAGAACACGGCGGCCAGCGCGAAGGCCTTGAGCGTGTTGCCCAGCCCGCGCAGCAGAAGCTCCTGGATGCCCTTGTACTCGAAGGGCATCCACTTGGTGTAGGTGAACTGGCCGGTGTCGAACAGGAGATACAGGATCCAGCCGATCAGAGCGAGGATCAGGGCGGTGGACACGACCCCGTACATCCGGTGCCGTCTACGGGTCCTGGGCCCGGGGACGTCGTAAAGGGCGGTGGATCCGTGGGCCGCGGGCCGGTGGGCGGGTGACCGGTGGGCGGTGGCGGTCATCGGGCGACTCCCCAGCGCTTCTCGAGAACATTGAAGACCGCGCTGATGGCGAGGGTGATGATCAGGTAGCCGACGGCGATCCAGACGAAGGTCCAGACGATGTTGTAGCCCAGCTCGCTGAGCGTCTTGTAGGTGCCGAGCAGTTCGGTGACGCTGAACGCCCCGGCGATGGCGGAGTTCTTGGCGAGCGCGATGAGGGTGGAGCCGATCGGTGGGATCACCGAACGGAAGGCCTGCGGCAGGACGACCAGCGAGAGCGTCTGCCGGAAGGTCATGCCGAGACTGCGGGCCGCCTCGCCCTGTTCCCTGGGCACGGTGTTGATGCCGGCGCGCAGCGCCTCGCAGATGAACGCCGAGGTGTAGCAGCCGAGCGCCAGGACCGCGAACACTTGGAAGGGCAGCACGAGTCCGAAGCGCGGCAGACCGAGCAGGACGGCGAAGAACAGCAGGGTGAGCGGGGTGTTGCGCAGCACCGTCACCCAGGCCGTGCCGAGGGCCCGCAGGGAGGCGACCGGCGCGACCCTGAAGGAGGCCATCAGGAAGCCGAGCACGAGGGCCAGCACCGAGGCGTAGACGGTGAGTTCGACCGTGCCGAGGAAGCCCTCGGCGAAGGTGGAGAAGTTGTCTGTCAGTACGTTCACGTCGGCCTCGTTCAGCTCGCCCGGTAGCGGTCGATGGCGGGCGGGGCGGGCGCGGGTACCCCGGAGAGCCCGAGCGTCGCCTCGTACGCCCTCTTCCAGTCCCCGTTCTTCTCCCTGGCCTCCAGCGCGTCGTCGAGTGCGTACCGCAGGGCGTTGTCCCCGCGCGGGACGCCGATGCCGTAGGGCTCCTTGGAGAACGGCCTGCCGACGACCTTGAGTTCGTCGGGGGCCTTCGCCGCGTAGCCGATCAGGATCGCGTCGTCGGTGGTGACGGCGTCGACCTGGTAGGTCAGCAGGTTGTCGACACAGACCGAGTAGGTGTCGTAGGCGACGAGTGTGGCTTTCGGGTAGTCCGTCCTGATGCGCTGGTACGGCGTCGAACCGGCCGCCGAGCAGACGCGTTTGCCGGCCAGGTCCTGGGGTCCGCGGATGTCGTCCTCGTCCTTGCGTACCAGCAGGGACTGACCGGCCAGATAGTAGGGGCCCGCGAAGCCGACGAGCTTCTTGCGCAGGTCGTTGATGGTGTAGGTGCCGACGTAGTAGTCGATCTGGCCGTTCTGCAGGGCGGTTTCGCGGTTGGCCGAGGCGACGGTCCTGAAGTTGACGGTCTTCGGGTCGAAGCCGAGTGAGGCCGCCGTCATCCGGGCGATCTCGATGTCGAAGCCGGCGTAGCCGCCGGTCGCCGGGTCCCTCTCGCCCAGGTACGGCTGGTCCTCCTTGACGCCGACGTTCAAGTGGCCGCGTTTCCACGCCCGTTGCCAGGTGGGCGAGTCGGGGAGCCGAAAGCCCTTCGCGACCTCGTAGGTGGGCAGTTTCTCCGCGGCCGGCCCCTTGGTGGGCGGGCTGCCCTCCTTCCCGCAGCCGGTGAGGGTGGCGAGCAGCGTGGTGACCGCCACCAGGACGAGGCGCACACGTGTGGTACGGATCATGCGGTGCACTCCCCCGCTCAGTGCTTGAGGATCTTGGAGAGGAAGTCCTTGGCGCGGTCGCTGCGCGGGTTGGTGAAGAACTCCTCGGGGGCGCGGTCCTCGACGATGCGGCCGTCGGACATGAAGACGACGCGGTTGGCCGCGGAACGCGCGAAGCCCATCTCGTGGGTGACGACGACCATGGTCATGCCGTCGCGCGCGAGCTGCCGCATGACCTCCAGGACCTCGTTGATCATCTCGGGGTCCAGCGCCGAGGTCGGTTCGTCGAACAGCAGTGCCTTGGGGTCCATGGCGAGGGCGCGGGCGATGGCGACGCGCTGCTGCTGGCCGCCGGAGAGCTGTGCCGGGTACTTGGGGGCCTGTGCGGCGAGGCCCACCCGGTCCAGGAGTTCACGCGAGCGCCGGTCCGCGTCCTCCCGCTTGCGGCCGCGGACCTTGATCTGGGCCAGCGAGACGTTCTGCAGGACCGTCTTGTGCGCGAAGAGGTTGAAGGACTGGAAGACCATCCCGACCTCGGCGCGGAGCCCGGCGAGCGCCCTGCCCTCGTCCGGCAGCGGCCGGCCCTCCAGCCGGATGGAGCCCGACTGGACGGTCTCCAGCCGGTTGATCGTCCGGCACAGCGTCGACTTGCCCGACCCCGACGGGCCGATGACGACGACCACCTCCCCCTTGGCCACGGTGAGGTCGATGTCCTGCAGGACATGCAGCTCGCCGAAGTACTTGTTCACACCCTGCAGTTCGATCAGAGGATCGACAGCCATGCCCGGCCCTACCCACTCTCAGCTGTGTCGCAGATGCCGCAAACTATCCGGGCAACATGGCGCTTAATACTCGACACGCACTTTTCGGGCATTAGCCGTATTTATCAAGTTTCAGGTTTACGGCGTGGCAGTTCGGGACGGGTGCGACGGCCGCCGGGTCAGTCCTCCGACACCTCCGCGTACAGCTGGGACAGCTCGGGAGCCCCGCTGGACGCCCAGGTGTGACCGGAGGCGACCACGTCGATCTCGCGGCCGGAGGTCAGCCGCACCACCGGCTGCCCGTTGGGCCAGATCTCCCAGGCGGCGCCGGAGACGGTGCGCACGATGACCGAACCGAGGTAGAGGCCGGCGTCGTTACCGAGCCAGGGCAGGCTCTCCTCGTCGTCGCGCCAGCGCGGCAGCAGCTGGTCCAGCGCCTCCAAGGAGCCCGCGGAGTCGTCGAGTTCGACGCCCGCCTGGTGCGCCTGCGAGCGCAGCAGCTCGCACTCGGCGAGGAGCTCCGCGATGCCCGCCGGATCGTGGTCGCCTTCGGTGAACACGGCCACCCCGAAGGCGAGACCGTGCTTCTTGCGCCAGGTGCCCAAAAAAGGGATGTTCATACGCCCAGCGTGTCATTCCCGCCGTCCGACACACCACAGGCGCGCCCCGGAACGGCACCCGCGCGCCCCGCCCGCGGGTCACACGTCGAGGTCCACCACGACCGGCGCGTGGTCCGAAGCCCCCTTGCCCTTGCGCTCCTCACGGTCGACGTAGGCGTCACCGACCGCCTTGGAGAACGCCTCGTTGCCGTACACCAGGTCGATGCGCATGCCCCGGTTCTTGGGGAAGCCGAGCTGACGGTAGTCCCAGTAGGTGAAGGGGTGGTCGTACTTGAGGGGGCGCGGGACCACGTCCGACAGGCCCGTCTCGCGCAGCGAGGTCAACGCGGCGCGCTCGGCCGGGGTGACGTGCGTGGCCCCGTCGAACAGGGAGATGTCCCAGACGTCGTCGTCGGTCGGCGCCACGTTGTAGTCCCCGAGGACGGCGAAGGGCCTGCCGCCCGCCGCGTCGCCCGCGACCGCCGCCTTGAGTGCCTCGAACCACTGGAGCTTGTACGCGTAATGGGGGTGGCCCACCTCACGGCCGTTCGGCACGTACACCGACCAGACGCGGACCGGGCCGCAGGTCGCGGAGACGGCCCGGGGCTCCTCGACGCCCTCGTAGCCGGGGTCGCCCGGCAGTCCCCTGACGACGTCGTCCAGGCCGACGCGCGAGAGCACCGCCACGCCGTTCCACCGGCCGGTCGCGTGCACGGCCGCCTCGTAACCCAGCTCGCGCAGCTCGTCGACCGGGAACTGCTCGGCGGCGACCTTGGCCTCCTGGAGGCACAGCACGTCCGTGCCACTGCTCTCCAGCCAGGCCAGCAGCCTCGGGAGGCGGGCGGTGATCGAGTTCACGTTCCAGGTCGCGATGCGCATGGCCGACAACCTACCGGGCGGGTACGACAACGGGCCCCCGCGGCCCGCTCGGCCCCGGCCCCGCGCCGCGCTCAGACCTCCGCCGACGCCCCCGGCGCGAGCCGCAGGTGCTCGGCGCCGCCCAGCGCGCCGATCTGATGGTCGTAGATCGGGCGCGCGAGGTCCGTGATGAGCGCGTCGTGGATGTCGTACGCGCGCTGCGGCTTGACCTCGCGGACGTAATCGATGACCTCGGCGATCTTGTTCCACGGGGCCATCACGGGGAGCATCAGCGTGTCGATCTGCCGGTCGGGGACGGTGAGGGCGTCGCCCGGGTGGAAGACACGGCCGCCGTCGACGAGGTAGCCGACGTTCGTGATGCGCGGGATGTCAGGGTGGATCACGGCGTGCAGCTCACCGTGCACCTGGACGTCGAAGCCCGCGGCGGTGAACGTGTCGCCGTGGCCGACGGTGTGCACACGGCCCGGGAAGGCGGCGGAGAGCCGGTCCGCGACCGATTTCAGGGTCCAGATCTCGGTCGCGGGGCCGGCCTCCATCCCGGCCCGCAGCCGCTCCTCGTCGAAGTGGTCGGGGTGCTCGTGCGTGACCAGGATCGCGTCCGCGCCGACGGCCGCGTCCTCCTCGGTGTAGACGCCGGGGTCGATGACGAGCGAGCGCCCGTCCTTCTCCAGACGGATGCAGGCATGCGACTTCTTCGTGAGCTTCATGATTCCATCCTGCCCCCGCGGAGCGGCCCGGTGCCTCCACCGCCCGGATCATCACTCCTGGGGCGTGGTCTCCTCCCGGATCACCGCCTGCGCCACCTTGAACGCGCTGTTCGCGGCCGGGACACCGCAGTACACCGCGGCCTGGAGGAGCACCTCCTTGATCTCGACCGGGGTGAGACCGTTGCGCAGGGCGGCACGGGTGTGGAAGGCGAGTTCGTCGAGGTGGCCGCCCGCGACCAGCGCGGTGAGCGTGACACAGCTGCGCGAGCGCCGGTCGAGGCCAGGCCGGTCCCAGATCTCGCCCCAGGCGTAACGGGTGACGAACTCCTGGAAGTCCCCGGAGAACGCGTCCGCCGAGGCCAGCGCCCGGTCCACGTGCGCGTCCCCGAGCACCTCGCGACGGACCTTGATCCCCGCGTCGTAGGGGTCGGGCCTGCCCAGGATCCCGGGCTGGGCGACGACGGCCGGGGCGATCTCGGCGACGGGCGCGAGGGGCGGGGGCGTGGCGAGCGCCGGCTTCACCGGGGCCGCCGGGATCGCCACCTGGCCGGTCGACGAGTCGTAGGCGGGCTGCCAGGCGGTGGAGAAGTGCCGTACCAGCAGGTCGGTGACCGCGGCGGGCTGCTCCACGGGGACCAGGTGCGAGGCGCCGGGCACGACCGCGAGCCGGGCGTCCGGGATCCCGGCGACCAGTGTGCGGGCCTCGGCGGGCCCGGTGACCTGGTCGTCGGAGCCGACGAGGACGAGGGTGGGAACGCCGATCCGGCCCAGTTCGGCCCGTACGTCGAACGCGGCGAGCGCCTCGCAGGCGGCGATGTAGCAGCCGGGGTCGGTGGTGCGCACCATCTGCACCGCCCACTCGGTGATGGCCGGCTGGGCCGCGGCGAATCCGGCGGTGAACCAGCGTTCGGGCGAGGTGCGGGCGATCGGGTCGAGTCCGTTGGTCCGCACGATCACCCCGCGCTGGCGGAACTCGTCGGCGGATCCGAAGCGGGGTGAGGCGGCGATCACCGCGAGGGAGGCGATCCGCTCCGGGCGGCGCAGGGCCAGTTCGATCCCGAGGGCGCCGCCGAACGCGCAGCCCGCGTAGCCGAAGCGCTGCACCCCTAGCCCGTCGAGCGTGGCCAGCAGCCGCCCCGCGAGTTCGGCGAACGAACCCGCCGGATAGGCGGGGGCCCCGCCGTGGCCCGGCAGGTCGAAGCGGAAGATCCGCCAGTTCTTCGCCAGCTCCGGGATCTGGCGGTCCCACATGTGCCAGGTGGTGCCGAGCGAGGGGCCGAGGATGAGGACCGGGGCGTCCTCCGGCCCGTCAAAGCGGTATTGCAGGTGTTCAGGCGTCGTCGTGCTCACCCGTTCACGTTCCCACATCCCACATTTTCCCACGCCGGGGGTTCGGGAAGCCCGCCAAACCTCCCCACACCTTTTCGGCCCCTCGCAGGTCCTCCACGTCAGGCTTCCGGCCGGTGTTCCCGCGGCCCCGGGTTTCGGCGGGCGACGCCGTTACCCTGGGGGGATGACAAGCGGGATGGGTAGCGGCCCTGTTCTGTTCAGCACGGTCGGCCTCCCGGAGGGCCACCGGGTCGCCCTGTGGGAGGAGCACAACGCGGCAGCCCTCATCGGCGTGCGCTGCCGCTCGTTGCGTGATGACGCGCTGGAGGCGACGGAGATCAACCTCCAGCTGCCCCACGTCCACCTGGCGCGTGTCGCGGGCGGCCCCCATGTCGTGGAACGGACTCGGTCGGTGGTCCGGGACCTGCCGTCGGACGCGATCGCGTGCTACTTCGCGCTCACCGGGGACGCCTTCTTCTACCACGACGACGGGGTACGGGTGCTGCACCCGGGACAGCTGATCGTCTGCGACGCGGACCGCCCGTTCATACGGGGTTTCTCGCAGGGGCTGGAGGAACTCGCGGTGAAGGTGCCCCGGTCGGTCTGGCGGGATCTCGGCGGGCCGCGGCTGTCCCAGCCCCTGGTCTTCGACGTCGACGAGGGGGCCGCGCAGGCGCGGGCCCTGGCCCGGATGGTCGATTCCGCGGTACTGCCGAAGTCGTCCCGGGCCGTGGACGAGGACATCGTGCTGGAACTGCTCGGCAGCGTGGTGTCGGGCCGTCCGCCGACCACGTCGGCCGTTCATCTCGCGACGGCCCGTGCGTACATCGACGAGCACCTGACGGAGCCGGGGCTTTCCGCGGCGCGCGTCGCCCGGGGCATCGGGGTCAGCGAACGGCATCTGTCCCGGGTGTTCTCCCACGGCGGTGAAAGCCTTCCGCAGTACCTCCTCGGCCGCCGCCTCGACCGCGCCCGCTCGATGCTCGCCGCGGGATGGCCCGGGAGCGTCGCCGAGGCGGGAGCGGCCTGCGGATTCGGGTCGGCCTCCTATTTCTCGCACCGGTTCAAGGAGCGACACGGCGTGGGGGCCGCCGATGTCCTGCGCGGTGGACGCGTCGGAGGCTGAGCACGGGCCGGCCCGCCGCGCCCGCCCGCGACGGTGCCGGTGGCCGGCCGACGCGCTCCGCCCGATGAGGTCCGGGACGGCCGGGTGCTGTCAGGACGGCCAGGTCCCGCCCGGGACCACCAGGGTCCGTCAGGACGGTCAGGTGCCGTCGGGGGCGAGCACGATGTCGAACCGCACACGGGACCAGACCCGGTCCGTGAGATCGCGTCCGTCGGGTGTCGGGCTGCCCCGTCCCTGGGTGTGGAACTCCTTGACGAGCGACTCCTTCACACCGAAGACGGCGTCGCTGTCGAGGAGTTCGTCCCCGCGGACGAAGATGTGGGTGACGAGGGTGCGCAGCGCGGGGGCGCTGACCATGAAGTGCAGGTGCGAGGCGCGCATGGGTGACCGGCCGGTGGCTGCCAGGAGCTGCCCGACCGGCCCGTCGTGGGGGATGGCGTACGGGGTGGGCGTCAGCCCCCAGAAGCGGTAGCGGCCGTCGGCGTCGGTGAACAGGTGGGCTCGCGCGGCGGTGCGGTCGTCGTCGTACTGGGTGTCGTAGAAGCCGTCCTCGTCGGCCTCCCACACCTCGACGCGTGCCCCGGGGACGGGGTCGCCCGCGCTGTCGGTCACGGTGCCCTCGACCCAGCACGGTTCACCACGGGCGCCGAAGGACATGTCGCCCCCCGGTTCGATCTCGGGGCTGTCCTCGACGAAGAACGGTCCGAACACGGTGGCTTCCGTGGCCCGTCCGTACGCCTCGTTGTTGACGGCGACGGTCTGCATCGAGACGCCGAGGACGTCCGACAGGAGGATGAACTCCTGGCGCCGGTCGTCGGTGATGTGGCCGGTGCGGGTGAGGAAGTCGATGCCCAGGTCCCACTCCTTCTCGGTCAGGCGGACGTCCCGGACGAAGGCGTGCAGGTGCTGGACGAGGGACTGGAGCACCTGCCGCAGCCGCGGATCGGTGCAGTCCGCGAAGGACCTGAGGACTTGACGGGTGACCTCTGCCTCTATGTCCTGCTGCCGGTCGTCGGGCATGCCGTCGGTGGTGGCGGGGGTGTGGGTCATCGCGGTTCGGCTCCTTCCCAGGTCGCCTGGAGCAGTTCGGTGATCGCCGGCAGGGTGACCGGGCTCGGGTTGCCGGCCGGGGCGGCGGCGACGACGGCTTCGGCGGCCGGGGCGATGCCGTCGGACGGCATGCCGAGGTCGCGCAGCGAGCGGGGCGCGTCGAGCTGGTCGCGCAGCCGGGCGAGACCCTCCCCCGCGGTGTCCGTGCCGAAGGCCGCGGCGAGACGGTTCTCGGCTTCCGGGGCCGCGCTCCCGTTGAAGGCGAGGACGTGCGGGAGGACGACAGCGTGGGTGGCGGCGTGCGGGAGGTTGAACATGCCTCCCAGTACGTGACAGATCTTGTGATGCAGCCCTGATCCGGCGGACGCGAAGGCCAGGGCGGACAGATAGGCGCCGTAGAGCGCCTGCTCGCGGCCGGGCAGCGCGTCGGGGGCCTCGACGACCATGGGCAGTCCGGAGCGGAGCGCCCGCACGCCCTCGGCGGCGAGGGCCTGGTTGACGGGGTCGGTCCGGGGGGCCCACATGGAGTCGACGCAGTGCGCCACCGCGTTCAGGCCGGAGGCGGCGCTCAGGCCGGCGGGCAGGGTGAGCGTCAGTGAGGCGTCGTAGACGATGGCACGCGGCAGGACCTTGCGGTCGGTGCCGGTGGTCTTGGCGGAGCCCTCGGTCAGCCCCCAGACGGGGGTGGCCTCGGAACCGGCGTAGGTGGTGGGAACGGCGACGATCGGCAGCCCGGTGGTGAGCGCGACCGCTTTGGCCAGGCCGGTGGTCGAGCCCCCGCCGATGCTGACCAGGACGTCGGCGTCGTGCGCTGCGGCCGCCTCGCGGGCTCGTTCGGCGACCTCGACGGGGACGTGCATCACGACGTCATCGTGGCGGTGCACGACGGGCAGGCCGTCCGTGACGCGCTCGGCGATCTCTCCCTCACCCGCTCCGGCGATCACCATCACCCGTCGGGCGCCCAGCGAGGCGATCTCGTCCTTGAGGCTCTCCGCCGCCTCGCCGGAGGCGAACCGCACCCTTTGCGGCAGGGTCTCGTGGAGGAAACGCATCGTGGCTCAGTCCCTTCCCAGGATCGAGAGGAGGGCCTGCCGCAGCTGGTCCTCGGGGTTGTCGGGCAGGGTCGCGGCACGCCACGCGATGTGCTTGTCCGGACGCACCAGCAGCACTCCGCTCTCCTCGACCTCGCGCAGCTTGGCCCAGTCGTAGTACAGGTCGGTGA
Organism: Streptomyces fagopyri; assembly: GCF_009498275.1. Lineage (NCBI taxonomy): Bacteria > Bacillati > Actinomycetota > Actinomycetes > Kitasatosporales > Streptomycetaceae > Streptomyces > Streptomyces fagopyri. Next base: position 2,320,424 of record NZ_CP045643.1, read on the forward strand.
CCTCGCGGCCCGGACCGATGACGACCGTGCCGAGCGGGACGCCGAGTTCCTGGGCGATCTTCTCGCCGGCCTGTGCCCACGCCTCGCCGGCGATGCCGGTGAGCAGCGTCCACCGGGTGTAGGGCGCCAGGTCCATCAGCGCGAGGCGGCGGCTGCTGTCGCCGACCCAGGCGTGCGGCAGGTGGGAGCCGGGAACCGTGGACATCTCGTAGTAGAGGTCCGTGTCCCGGGTGGGCGCGGGGAGTGCGGACCCGTCGGACAGCACCGCCGAGGACGTGTAGAACTGGCCCAGTTCGACGCCGTGCGCGTTGAACTCGTAGTTCTTCAGATCCATGGCTCGTACGAGGGCGGCCCGTTTGGCGGCGCCGGCGGGGGTGTTGTCCTTGCGCTCCTCGATCGCGGCGGCCATCTCCGCCTCGGTCCGCGCGTCGAGCAGGCCGAGGGACTCGAAGATGCCCACGAACTCCCGGCTGGACCGGTTGGCCCGCTTCACGATGCGTTCGGCGACGGGGGCGCGTTCGGCGGTGTAGCTGTCCAGGAGTGCCGGAGCGGCCTGGCCCCTGAGCACGGCGGCCAGCTTCCAGGCGAGGTTGTAGGCGTCCTGGACCGAGGTGTTGGAACCCAGGCCGTTGCTCGGCGGGTGCCGGTGCACGGCGTCACCGGCGCAGAACACCCGCCCGTGGTGCAGGCGGCTCGCGTACATCTCGTTGTTGCCCCAGAGGCTGGTGCCGGTGATCTCGACGTCCAGGTCCGGCATGCCGAGGAGGTTCCGCACGATCTGGACCGCCGCCCGCTCGTCGACGACGGGGGGCTCGTCCTCGATGTCGTAGCCCCACACGATCAGCCACTCGTTCCAGGGGCGGATCATGCGGACCAGGCCCGCGCCGATGCCGCCCACGTCGGAGCCCGGCTGTACGACCCAGTACAGGACGGAGGGCCGGTGGGAGACGTACCGGGAGATGTCCGCCTTGAAGGTGATGTTCATCGATCCGGCGATGTCCATGGCGCCCTCGAACGGCAGACCGATGTCGGCGGCCACCTTCGAGCGGGCGCCGTCGGCGCCGATCAGGTACTTGGCGCGAATGCTGTACCGCGCGCCGGTCAGGCGGTCGAGGACCTCGACGGTGACGCCGTCGGCGTCCTGGGTGTGGGAGAGGTACTCGGAGGAGAACCGGGTGTGGGCGCCGCGCTGCGTCGCGTTGCGTACCAGGATCGGTTCCAGGTAGGTCTGGGGGATGTCGACGGTCAGGCAGGGCGACGCGAGCCGGTAGTCGGCCTCACGGTCGGGACGGGTCCCCCAGGTGTGGATGCGGCCGATCTCCTCCCCGGTGATGCTCGTGCAGAACACGGTGTCCCCGACCAGACCGTGCTCGGTGGCGTCCGCGAGGACCTGGGTCTCGACACCGAGGTCCCGGAAGACCTCCATGGCACGCTGGTTGGTGATGTGCGCGCGGGGCGTGTTCGCGGTCCACCGGTACTTGGTGATCATGATGGCGTCGACGCCCAGGGTCGCCAGCAGCAGCGCGGCGCTGGCGCCCGCCGGCCCGGAGCCTATGACGACGACCTCGGTGGTCACGATGGAGTCGGAGGGCGGTTCGGTCTCTGGGGTCCCGTCGTTGAATTCCGGCATGTTCGTGATGGCCTTTCGTGAGTCCGGCGTCATTGCCGGAGACGTCAGTGTGGAACCGGGCGGGCGGGCACGGAATGGCGTGAGGCCATGTCGGCGGGAACGCCAAAGGGTGGCGGTTTCGGGAAGGACAGCGGGCCGGGGGACGGGTCGGACGGGGGCCGGGACGAGTCGGGGCGGGTCGGTTCCGGGACGATCCAGGTGGGAACCGGCGGGGGCGCGGGTGGGGGTGCCGGGGTGGGTGCCGGAGAGGACCTTCGGGAACCCGCGTGAGAGCCGGGATCCCGGGTGGGAGCCGGCGGGCGCCGGACGGGTACCTGCGGACCCAGGTGGGGTTCCGACCGAGTACCGGCGCGGAACCGAGTGGGAACCGGCGGGGGCGCGGGTGGGGCTCCAGGTGGGTGCCCGCGGGGACCTTTCCGGCCCTGCGCGCCCCGCCCCCGCACGCGGCCTTGTCGTGGAGGTCCGGCCGGGACGGGGTGCTCCGGCTCGGATCACCGGCCGGCACGACCGCTCGGAGGGACCGCTGGGAAAGCCCGCTGCGAAGGACCGCCGGAAAGATCCGCCGAGACCACCGGGTCAGACCGATCAGGTCCGGATGCCTTGTGCCGCACGGCTTTTGAGTGGGTGTCAGGCCGGGGACGGCAGGAGCGGCAGTTCGAGGCGGCCCGCGAGGTCGTCGACGGTGACGCCGAAGGTCTCGCGCACCGTGACGCCCGCCGGGGTGATGTCGAAGACCGCCAGGTCGGTGTAGACGCGGTCGACGCAGCCCAGCCCGGTCAGCGGGTAGGTGCACCGCGGAACCAGCTTGGGGGCGCCGTCCTTCGTGAACAGCGTCATCATGACGAAGACCTTCTTGGCACCGATCGCGAGGTCCATGGCACCGCCGACGGCGGGAATGGCGTCGGGTGCGCCGGTGTGCCAGTTGGCGAGGTCCCCGCTCCCGGCGACCTGGAAGGCGCCCAGGACGCAGATGTCCAGGTGACCGCCGCGCATCATGGCGAACGAGTCGGCGTGGTGGAAGTAGGCCGCCCCGGGCGGTTCGGTCACGGGAACCTTGCCCGCGTTGGTGAGATCGAGGTCGATCTCCTCGCCCTGCGCGGCCGGTCCCATGTTGAGCATGCCGTTCTCGGTGTGGAGCACCACCCCGGAGTCGGCCGGCAGATGGTCGGCGACGAGTGTGGGCTGACCGATGCCGAGGTTGACGAACGCGCCGTACGGAATGTCGCGGGCCACCAGGGCGGCCATCTCGGACTTGCCCAGCGGCCCGCGTCCGCTGTCCGCCGTGCGCAGGATCGGGGTCATGCGGTCAACTCCTGTACCACGCGGTCGACATAGATGCTCGGCGTCACCACGGCCTCGGGGTCGATCACGCCGGTGTCGACGATCTCGCGGACCTGTGCGACCACCGTGGTCGCGGCGGTGGCCATGACGGGCCCGAAGTTGCGGGCGGTCTTGCGGTAGACGAGGTTGCCCATGCGATCGGCACGATGGGCGCCGATCAGCGCGACATCGCCCTTGATCGGGTACTCCAGGACGTGGGTACGGCCGTCGATGACCCGGGTCTCCTTGCCTTCGGCCAGCAGGGTCCCGGCTCCGGTGGGGCAGAAGAAGGCACCGATACCGGCACCGGCCGCCCTGATCCGCTCCGCGAGGTTGCCCTGCGGCACCACTTCGAGCTCGATCCGGCCGGCCCGGTAGAGGCCGTCGAAGACGTACGAGTCGGACTGCCGGGGGAAGGAGCAGACGACCTTACGGACCCGTCCCCTCGCCAGCAGCGCGGCCAGCCCGGTGTCGCCGTTGCCCGCGTTGTTGGACACGACGGTCAGGTCCTTCGCACCCTGGCGGATGAGGGCGTCGATCAGATCGACCGGCATTCCGGCCATCCCGAAGCCGCCGACGAGCACCGTCGAACCGTCCTCGATCCCGGCGACGGCCTCATCGGCGTGGGCGCACAGCCGCATGGTCATCGGCCGGCCTCCGTGACGTTCTCCAGGACGACGGCGAGCGCCTGGCCCACGCCGATGCAGATCGCCGCGACGCCCCATCGTCCGCCGGACTCCTTCAGCCGGTGCGCCAGCGTGCCCAGGAGCCTGCCGCCGGAAGCTCCCAGCGGGTGGCCGAGCGCGATGGCACCGCCCTTGGTGTTGACCATCGCGGGGTCGATGTTCCAGGCGTCCACACATGCCAGTGCCTGCACGGCGAACGCCTCGTTGAGTTCGACCGCGGAGACGTCCGACCACGTGATGCCGGCGCTCTTCAGGGCCCGGTTCACCGCCTCGACGGGAGCGAAGCCGAACATCTGCGGATCCAGTGCGAACACCCCTCGCCCGGCTATGCGGGCGAGCGGATCGGCGCCGATACGCGTGGCGGCGGCCGCCGAGCCGAGCAGCACGGCCGAGGCGCCGTCGCTCAGTGGCGAGGAGTTGCCCGCCGTGATCCCACCGCCGGGGCGGAAGGACGGCTTGAGGGCGGCGAGCTTCTCGGTCGTGGATCCGGGCCTGACGCCCTCGTCCCGGGCGAGGGTGCCGCCCCTGCCGTCGGTCGCGACCGGCACCACCAGGTCGTCGTAGAAGCCGGCCGTCCAGGCGGCGTCGGCGAGGTTGTGGGAACGGACGGCGAACTCGTCCTGCCGCTCCCGCGGGACGCCGAAGCGGTCGGCCAGCTGTTCGTTGGCCTCACCCAGCGAGACCGTCCACTCCTTCGGCATGCGCTCGTTGACCAGCCGCCAGCCGACAGCGGTGGACACGGCGGTCACGTCGCCGACGGGATAGCCGCGCGCGGGCTTGGGCAGCACCCAGGGAGCCCGGGTCATGGATTCCACACCGCCGGTGAGCACGATGTCGGCGTCTCCGGTCTCGATGGCACGGGAGGCCATGATCGCCGCGTCCAGGGAGGAGCCGCACAGCCGGTTGACGGTCGTGGCGGGCACCGAGGTGGGCAGTCCGGCCAGGAGCACGGCCATCCGGCCGACGTTGCGGTTGTCCTCGCCGGCGCCGTTGGCGTTTCCCCAGACGACGTCGTCGATGCCGCCCGGATCGAGCTCCGGCACCTTGGCCAGGACCCCGTTCACGGCGAGCGCCGCGAGGTCGTCGGGCCGGATTCCGGCGAGAGCGCCGGAGAACCGTCCGAAGGGAGTCCTTGCCGCTGCGTATACGTAACTTTCGCTCACGTCTTCACGGTAGGTCGCCCTCTTCATCGCGTCCAAGACACAGTACGGAGCGATTGATAAGGCAGCCTTATAAGCTGGGGCCATGGAACTCCGTCAGGCCCGCTATTTCCTCACCCTCGCCGAGGAGTGCCACTTCGGGCGCGCGGCGGCCCGCCTGCACGTGGCCCAGCCGGCCCTCTCGCAGCAGATCAAGACGCTGGAACGCGAGCTCGGCGTCAGCCTCTTCCAGCGTTCCACCCGGCACGTGGAACTCACCGAGGCGGGCCGGCACCTGACCCCGTACGCCCGTACGCTGGTCACCGAGGCCGAACGCGCGCGCGTCCACATGGCGGAGCTCGCCACCGGCCGCGCCGGCCGTGTCTCCGTCGGGTTCATCGGCACGGCCACCTACGACGTCCTGCCCCGCGTCGCCCGGACCGTACGGTCCCGGCTGCCTCACCTCACCCTCGACCTGCGCGGCGAGCTGATCACCCCGCAGCTCGTGGACGGCCTGCTCACCGGCACCTACGACCTCGCGGTGTCCCGTACCAGCGCGGCCGGGGTCGAGGGAGTGCACATCACGCCCTTGCGCACCGAACCCCTGATCGCCGTGCTGCCGGCCCACCATCCCCTGGCGGCCGACCGGCGGATCTCGCTGAGCGCGCTGGCCGACGAACCCTTCGTCGTCCATCCCTCGCAGCCGCGGTCCGCCATGTACGACCGCGTCCTGTCGGCCTGCGCCCGGGCCGGTTTCCGGCCCTCGTCCCTCGTCGAGGTCGGCGAGACCGCGACCCTCGTCGTCCTCGTGGCCGCGGGGCACGGCGTCGCGCTCGTGCCGCGGTCGGTGCAGAGTCTGCGGCTCGACGGCGTGACGTACGTACCGCTCGCCGAGACGGAGACCATCGATCTCATCCTGGCCCGCCGAGCGCACCGCGACTCACCGGCTGTGCAGCACGTCGCCTCGATCATCGAGGAGTGCGTGCGCCCCTGAGCGGCACCGGGCACGCGCCCGCTCCCGGGCGAGTACTCAGCCCGCGAGGCCTCCACCACCCGCGGGAACGGCCTCGCGGGCGGGGTCGAATCCCGACGCGCGCCGCGCCCGCACCGGTCCCTCGCGCGTACGGCCGCCCGGTCGGGCCCCGGCGTCAGAACTCCCCGGGTGCGCCGAGGCCGGTGAGGGCGCCGACGGGGTCGAGGTCGGGGGTGCCGCGCGGCCACCAGTCGTCCTGACCGGGTTCCGATTCGTACGCGTACCAGAGGCCGTCGTGGCCCAGCCGCAGTTGGGCGTGGCCGCGGGGGTGCGTGAGGTGGTTGCGCCAGGGGCGGAAGGCCGGGAGGTCCGCGGCGAGCAGCAGCGGACGGGCTCGGTCGAAACGGCCGGCGGGCGGGTCCCAGGGTTCTTCGAGGACGCTCAGCCCCTCGATTCCGCCCTGACGCCAGGCGGCGACCGCGCGCGCCAGGTCGGCGGGGGTACGGCCGGCGGCCGAGGCGAGCGAGGAGTAGAGGGCGCGGGTGGCCGCGGTGAGCCCGGAACCGGGGCGGGCGGCGGCGAGCCGGACCGCGTCCTGCCAGAACGTCAGCTCCGCGACCGGGTCACGGCCGGCGGTCAGCATCACGTGCGCGCGGGCCGCCGCGTCCGTGGCCAGCTGGTCCAGCGCGAACGGGTCCGGGCCGCCCGGGGCACCCGGGTAGGTCGGCGGCTGCTCGGGGTGCGCGGGCGCGGGCAGGGGCGCCGGAAGGGGCGGCAGGCCACGGCGGGCGAGGACGTCCCGGGCCCGTACGCCGGGAAGGGGCGCCGGCTCCTGTTCCTGCGCGGCGCGGGCCGCGCGGGCCGCGTTGCGGCGGGAGAGTCCGTCGAGCAGTTCACGCTCACCTCGGCCGCGCAGCAGGAGCAGCACGAACGGGTCCTCGTCCAGCAGCCGGGCCGTCTCGTAGCAGAGCGCCGCCGCGTGTTTGCAGGGGTGACCGGAGTCGGGGCAGCTGCAGTGCGGTGCGAGGTCGCGGGGGCCGGGGAGCAGGTCGACCCCGCAGTCGGCGAGCGAGCGGGGCATCTCCTTGTCGAGCAGCGCCGCGATGTGGCCGGGCCGATCCGCGGCCGCGTCGAGGAAGCGGTCCCAGTCCCCGTCGTCCAGTGTCCGCAGGGCGACCTGCACGCGGTAGGGCCGCGGACGGCTCCCGTGCACGTACGCCAGCACCAGTCCCGGGGTGACCGTGATGGCGTCGACCCGCCCCTTGGCCGCGTAGGCCCGCCCACGCGCCAGCCGCGCCACGTCGAGGGCGCCCTCCTCCAGGGCGCTCACCCAGGCGTTGCCCCACCACGTCCGCGCGAACGACTCCGCGTCGGGCCTCCGTGCCGGGAGCGCGGGAAACGTACGGCGCAGCTCTCCGTCCCGCCCCGGGGACCCCATGGACCGCGGCAGCCGGGCCGCCGGCAGGGGTGCGCTCCGCTCCCCCGGCACGCCGAGACCGCCCGCGCCGGGCTCCGCCGTCCTGGCGGTCCGGGCGCGCCGGGCGGCCGCCCCGGGGGTCTCCGTACTTCCGGTGGTCGTCGCAGCGGGCTCCGTGTACCGGGTGGTGGTCGTCGCGCCGGACTCCGTGTACCGGGCGGTGGTCGTCACGTCGGACGTCGTATCGCGGGCAGCCGTCGCGGCGGCGTCCATGGTCCCGCCGACCGGACCACCGGCTTCCATGTATCGGGCGGGGGTCATCGCGCCGGACTCCGTGTCCCGGGCAGCCGCCCCCGCGGTGTCCGTGGCCCCGGCGACCGGCCCACCGGCTTCCGTGTACCGGGCGGGGGTCATCGCGCCGGACTCCGTGTCCCGGGCAGCCGCCCCCGCGGTCTCCGTGGCCCCGGCGACCGGCCCACCGGCTTCCGTGTACCGGGCGGTGGTCGTCGCGCCGGACTCCGTGTCCCGGGCGGTCGACCCGTCGGTGCCGGTATCCCGGGCAGCCTCCCCGGCGGTCCGCGTGACCGAGGTGACCGACCCGGCGGAATCCGTATCCCCGGCGGTCTCCGTGACCCGGGCAGCCGCTCCGGCGATCCGCGTGACCCAGGTGGTCGACCCGGCGGTCCGCGTGTCCTCGGCGGGCTCAGGCGTCGCGACGTCCTCTCGGGACGCTTGCGAGTGCGCGGCGCGGCGGCTCCCCGTCCCGGCGTCGGACGTCTCCGGGCGCGCGACGGTACGCCCGTCCGGCAGCGGTGGGGCCTCGGGGCCCGGCACTCGCGTCGTACGGGTCCGGGGGTCCTCGTCGCCGGGCAGCTCGAACGCTCCGTCGAGGAGGTCCCGTACGTCCCGTACGTCCCGGGCCGGCGCTTCCGGGTCGAGTCCGCGTGACGTCCGCCGGGCCGGAGAAGCGGTCGGCGGTGTGCGGTCGGCGAACCGGCGCCGGGGCTCCTCGGCCTCCTCGCCCCCGGCGTCCGTCCGCGCCTGCCGTGCTTCGCTGCGTGCGGCGCGCAGGGCTTCGCGGGCGACATCGCCCGGACGTGCGGCGCCCGCGGCCGGGGCGACCTGGCCGTCCGCTTCCGTCGCGTCCGTGGCGGTGGACCGACGTACCGCCGAACGGTCCTCCGACGCGGCGGGCGCCGGGGCCGTCCCGGGAGCGCCTTCGGCAGTCGGCACTTCTCCGACTCCGGCTCCGGCTCCGGCACCGGCACCAGCACCAGCACCAGCACCAGGGATGCTCCCTCTCGCGGCGGCGCGGCGCAGCGCCTGGCGGGCCGCGTCGCCCGGTCGGCCGCCCGGGGTGACCGGGGTCGCCTCGGCCGGTGGGCCCGGCTCGTCCTCGGCCGCAGCTCCGCGCTCCCGCGCGGCCCGCAGGGCACGGCGGGCCGCGTCCGCGGGACGCGCGCCCTCCTCGGTCGAGGGGCGTGCGGATCCTTCGGCGCGGGGCTCTTCCGGCTCGTCGGTTCCAGCGGTCTCCGCCGATCCCGCAGGTCCGGGCATCCTCGCCGCCTCCACAGGCCCCGCAGGCCCGGTCGACCTCGCCGCCTCCGCAGGTCCCGTCGGTCCGCCGGGCCCCGCAGCCCCCGCCGGGCCGCATGGACCCGGGGTCTCTGTCGGTCCGCCGGCTCCCTCCGGTCCGGCAAGTCCGAGTGGCCCGTCAGACCCCTCCGGATCCGCCGGCGTGGCCGGTTCCTCCACCGGACCCGGCTCGCCCTCCGGACCCGTTCCGACCGGGCCTTCGGGTCGCCGGAGACCGTCGTCCGGGCCGGCCGGCTCCGGGTGTCCCCCGTCCGTGGAAGCGCTCACTCGGTCCTCCGCAGTGAGACGAGGTCCGACAGCTCGCGGTCGGTCAGCTCGGTCAGGGAGGCCTCTCCGGAGCCGAGGATCGCGTCGGCCAGCGCCCGCTTCGCTTCGAGCATCTCGGCGATGCGGTCCTCCACCGTGCCCTCGGTGATGAGGCGGTGGACCTGGACGGGCTGGGTCTGGCCGATGCGGTAAGCGCGGTCGGTCGCCTGCTCCTCGACCGCCGGGTTCCACCAGCGGTCGAAATGGACGACATGACCGGCCCGGGTGAGGTTCAGACCGGTGCCGGCGGCCTTGAGGGAGAGCACCAGGATCGGGGTGGCGCCGCTCTGGAAGCGGTCCACCATGTGTTCGCGTTCGGCGACGGGGGTGCCGCCGTGCAGGAGCTCCACCGGGACGGCGCGTGCGGCGAGGTGCGTGGTGATCAGGCGGGCCATCCCCACGTACTGCGTGAAGACGAGTGCCGAGCCGTCCTCCGCGAGCAGGGTGTCCAGGAGTTCGTCGAGCAGGGCCAGCTTCCCGGAGCGGGCGGCGGACCCCTGGGCGGCGGTCCGCGCGTCCTCCTTCAGGAACAGCGCCGGATGGTTGCACACCTGCTTGAGGGAGGTCAGCAGCTTGAGGACCAGGCCACGCCGGGCGATGCCCCCGGCGGTCTCGATCGCGAGCATCGACTCACGGACCACCGCCTCGTAGAGGGAGGCCTGTTCGCGGGTGAGCGGTACCGGATGGTCCGTCTCCGTCTTGGGCGGCAGCTCGGGGACGATCCCGGGATCGGACTTCTTGCGCCGGAGCAGGAAGGGGCGGATCAGCCGGGCCAGACGGGCCACGGCCTCCTCGTCCTCGCCGTTCTCCACCGCGCGGGCGTGCCGGGCTCGGAAGGACTTCAGGGGGCCGAGCAGGCCGGGGGTCGTCCAGTCCAGGAGGGCCCACAGTTCGGAGAGGTTGTTCTCCACGGGGGTGCCGGTCAGGGCGACGCGCGCGGGGGACGGGATGGTCCGCAGTGCCTTCGCCGTCGCCGAGTAGGGGTTCTTGACGTGCTGCGCCTCGTCCGCGACGACCATGCCCCAGGCCTGCTGGGCAAGCCGGGGCGCGGTCGAGCGCATCGTGCCGTAGGTGGTGAGGACGAAGCCTCCGTCGAGGTCGTCGAGGGTGCGGTCGGGCCCGTGGAAGCGGCGGACGGGGACGCCGGGGGCGAAGCGGGTGATCTCCCGCTGCCAGTTGCCCAGCAGCGACGCCGGGCAGACGACCAGCGTCGGTTCGGCGTGGGCCCGGCGCAGGTGCAGGGCGATGACGGTGATGGTCTTGCCCAGACCCATGTCGTCGGCGAGGCAGCCGCCGAGGCCGAGCGAGGTCATGAGGTCCAGCCAGGCCAGTCCCCTGAGCTGGTAGTCGCGCAGCCGGGCCTGGAGACCCGGTGGCGGCTCCACGGCGGTGACCCCGGCCGTCAGGCGGTCGCGCAGCACGGCGAGCGTGCCGACCGGCACGGCCTCGACCGTCTCGCCGTCGACCTCCGCGGTGCCGGTGAGTGCCACGGAGAGCGCGTCGACCGGGTCCAGCAGGCCCAGCTCACGCTTGCGGGCCTTGCGGACGAGGGCCGGGTCGACCAGCACCCACTGGTCCCGCAGCCGGACGACCGGACGGTGGGCCTCGGCGAGCGTGTCCATCTCGGCCTCGGTGAGCGGATCCCCGCCGAGCGCCAACTGCCAGCGGAACTGGAGGAGTTCCTCGCTCTCGAAGAATCCCGTGCCGTCCGTGGCCGATCCGGGGGCGGAGCGCACCACGGCGGCCGCGCTCAGGTCGTGCGCGAGGTCCCGGGGCCAGTGCACCGCGACACCGGCCGCGCCGAGGCGGGTCGCCGCGACGCCGAGCAGGTCGGACAGCTCGTCCTCGAAGAGTGCGAGGACGTCGGGCACGTCCTGTTCGCCGAGGCGGTCCAGGGGTGGCCAGACGCGGGCCGCGCGGCGTACGGCGAGCGCCGCGTCCACCCGGGCGCGGGGGCCGAAGGCCGTGTCGGCCTCTCCCGCCCACAGCGCCGCGGCGTCGACGACGAGCGTGGGGTCGGCGAGGCTGTGAACCTGGACGACGGCGGCGCCCGCGCGGCGCGCTCCCTCGCCGTCGTCGAAGAGCTGGTACGCCGACAGGTCCAAGCGGAGCGAGATCCGTACGCCCGCGTCCATGCCCGCGGCGACCTCGGCGGCCCAGTCGTGGGCGGCTGGCAGCCGCTGCGGTTCACGGGCCGCGAAGGGCTTCCCCGAGATGTGGGGAGCGGCGGGGGTGCGCGGCAGGGTGTCGGCGACGGCGTCCAGGAAGGAACGCATCAGCGCTTCCGGTTCGGGCAGTCGCAGCGGGCCCTTGCCGGGGAGGGGGACGGCGTGACCCTCGTACGGGAGGGAGGCGGCCACGGCGCGGAGGTGCGCGATGTCGTCCGGGTCCAGGGGGCCCGCGCGCCACGCGTCGAGGCCCTCGGGCGTCAGTCCGGGCAGCAGCCGGCCCCGCGCGATCAGGCGCAGCGCGTGCAGGGCGGCCGCGCCCCAGCAGGCCGTGGCGGGGTGGGCGGCGCGGTCGCGGCGGGCTCCGGCGAGCAGCGGCAGGGCGTCGGCGATCGGCAGGGTGAGGGCGGGGACGGTGCTCCGGCGGATCCCGGAACCGTGCGGTCGGACCACCGTGAGCCGGGTCGGGTCGGGCGACGGCGCGCTCGCGGCGCCGCCCGGGGAGGCCGGTGTTCCGCTCCCGGCCGGGGCCGGCGGGGAGCCGTCCGGGGCGGGCAGTGGTCCGCCGTCCGGGTCCCAGAAGGCGACGCGTCCGTCACGCGGCAGGGGTGCGGGCAGGAAAACGGCGGCGAGCCGCACCGGCACGGCCGTATCGGTCCTCGGGGCTCCCTCGCCCATACGTCGTCACCTCCCGCCCTCGGTCGAATCGGTTGTCTTCGACTCTACGGGCGGGGTCTGACAACGGGTTCCGGCGACGGCCCGGGACCGGCTCGTCTACGGGACCGTGCGCGAGACGACGTACACCATGGGGTACGTGGGATTGGCCAGGTTGACCACGACGTCCTGGGTGGGCGCCGGGTCCTTCTGCTTGCGGGTGAGGCCCCACCACTGGCCGGGGACCGAGAACTTCCAGCCGGTGACCTTCTGGTCGCGGGCGCTGATCGTGATGTCGTCCTTCGTCAGCGCCTGCCGGTCGGCTCCCAGGCTGGTGAGGAAGGTGTCCAGGCCCGCGTTGGTGAGCTGGAACTGCGCGTACAGGCGGCTGGTCTTCCAGTTGTTCGTCTCGTAGAACGCGACCTTGGCGGCCGGGTGCGGGATCTCCACCTGGTAGAGGCGGCGCTGGACCTTCGACGGCCAGCCCGCCGTGAGGCCGGTCGCCGAGTACTTGTCCTCCTTCTGCTTGCCGCTGTCGCGGCTCTGGTTGGCGGAGATCACCAGGTATCCGGCCGGGACGCCGATGAGCAGCACGATGATCAGCAGGGTCAGGGCCCGGCGGCGGAACTTGTGGCGCGGGTCCTCCGGCGGGCGCCGCGGCTCGTCCGGCGGTGACGCCTGGCGCGGCAGCGAGGCGGTCACGGCGTGCCCTGGGTCGTACGACGCGACTCGGTGAAGCGCTCGTACCGCTCGTAGCGCTCCACGCGGCGGCGCTTGGCGCGGCGGAAGCGGCGGGCGACGAGGCGCGCGAGGTCCGCGGCGCCGACCATCCCGGCCTCGGGGCCGAGCTGGGCGCGGGCGATGCGGGCCTCGGGGCGGTAGCCGCGGCCGGTCAGGTGCCGGCGGAAGGCGTCGCGGGCCGGGCCGATCAGGAGGTCGTCGGCCGCGCTGACGCCGCCGCCGATGACGAAGCAGGAGGGGTCGAGGGCGGCCGCCAGATTGGCGATGCCGACGCCGAGCCACTGACCGATGTCCTGGAGCAGCTCGATGCACATGGCGTCGCCCTCGCGGGCCAGCTCGGTGATCATCGGGCCGGTGATGTCGGCGATGTTGCCCTTGACGTGTTCGATGATCCCGTACGCGACCGGGGAGTCCGCGGCGGCGAGTTCGCGGGCCTCGCGGACCAGGGCGTTGCCCGAGCTGTACTGCTCCCAGCAGCCGCGGTTGCCGCACGCGCAGCGGTGGCCGCCGGGGACCACCTGCATGTGACCGAACTCTCCCGCGACGCCGAACCTGCCGCGCTTGACCTGACCGTCCTCGAGGAGCGCGCCGCCGATGCCGGTACCGAGCGTGATCATGACGAGGTTGTCCTCGCCGCGGCCCGCGCCGAAGCGCCATTCCGCCCAGGCTGCGGTGTTGGCGTCGTTGTCGACGAGCACCGGTACGGCGAGGCGGCCTGCCAGGCGGTCGCGCAGCGGTTCGTTGCGCCAGGAGAGGTGGGGGGCGAAGAGGATGCGGTTGCGCTCCGCGTCGACCCAGCCCGCCGCGCCGATGCCGACCGCGTGCACGTCGTGCCGGTCGGAGAGGTCCAGGACCAGCTCCATGATGGTGTCCTCGACGACCTTGGGGCTCTTGGACTTGTCCGGCGTCTCGGCGCGGAGCTTCTCCAGGATGTTGCCGTCGGCGTCGACGACCCCCGCCATCACCTTCGTACCGCCGATGTCGATACCGACGGTGGGGACGCGGGGCGCCGTCAGGTGGGAACGGCGCTCGCGCGTCCCGACGGTCCGCAGGACGGTGGCCCGCGCGGAGCCGCGGTGTGCGAGGTCGCGGTAGGTGCTCATCGGGCCGATTCTGCCTCACCCAGCCGGGGTTTGCTTCGCCGGGGAGGTTTGGGGGGTGAGGGGTGGGGGTGACGTGCGGTTACGTGTGGTGGCGGGGTGTGACGCGGCCGGTGCCGTGCCCTTGCGCGGTGCCTCCGGCGGTCTTCGGTGTCGTCGCGGTGGGCCCTCGATGTGACGTGGCGCGCAGTTCCCCGCGCCCCCGGGTGGGACCGGTTCTGCCGGTCCCGCGACCCACGCCCGTGCAGTGATCAACCCCCGCCGTCGCCACCGTGCCGGCCCGCCGTGGATCGGCGCGCAGTTCCCCGCGCACCTGGGCAGGGACAGAGGCAGGGACAGCCGGCCCGCTCACAGGGACGACGCCGGCGCCGTGATCATCCCCCGCCGTCGCCACCGTGCCGGCCCGCCGTGTCTCGGCGCGCAGTTCCCCGCGCCCGGTCCTGGGACCGGTCCGGCCGGTTCACGATGGTGACGGGCTTGTGGCCGGCCCAGGGTCAGGGCCGGCCGGGGAAGCCGGGTGGGCTACGTCGTGCGTTCCAGCTCGTGGCGGAGGTCGTCGAGTTCGCTGCCGCCGGCCATCTGGCGGGTGAGCTCGTCGAGGGTGATCTCCTCGCGGGTGTGGCTGCCGAACATGGCGCCGCGCTTGAGGAGGACGAAGCGGTTGCCCACCAGGTAGGCGTGGTGCGGGTTGTGGGTGATCAGGACGACGCCCAGACCGGCGTCCCGGGCGGCGGCGACGTACTTGAGGACGACGCCGGACTGCTTCACACCGAGCGCGGCGGTGGGCTCGTCCAGGACGAGGACCTTGGCGCCGAAGTACACGGCGCGGGCGATCGCCACACACTGCCGCTCACCACCGGACAGCGTGCCGATGGGCTGGTCGACGTCGCGCAAGTCGATGCCCATGCGCAGCAGCTCCGCGTGGGTGGTCCTGCGCATGAAGTCCACGTCCATGCGCTTGAACGGGCCCGCGCCCTTCGACGGCTCGGAGCCGAGGAAGAAGTTCCGCCACACCGGCATCAGCGGGACGACGGCGAGGTCCTGGTAGACCGTGGCGATCCCGCGGTCGAGCGCCTCGCGCGGGGACGACAGCCGGGTCTCCTCGCCTTCGATGCGCAGCGTGCCCGCGTCGTGCTGGTGCAGCCCCGCGATGATCTTGATCAGCGTGGACTTGCCCGCACCGTTGTCCCCGAGCACGCAGGAGATCTCCCCCGCGTGCACCACCAGCGAGACGCCTTCGAGAGCGCGGATGTTGCCGTAGTACTTACTGACGTCGTCGAGCTCGACGAGTGCCGTGCCCTCCGCGGGGACCGCTTCCGTCTTCTCCGTGTCCGTCGTCATTTCGTCACCTCCGCGCGCTTGCGGACCCAGTGGTTGAGCAGGGTCGCCAGGAGCAGCATCACTCCGAGGAAGAACTTGAACCAGTCCGGGTTCCATTCGGCGAACACGATGCCCTTGCTCACCATGCCGAAGATCAGCGCGCCGACCGCCGCGCCGACCGCGGAGCCGTAGCCGCCGGTGATCAGACAGCCGCCGATGACCGCCGCGATGATGTAGATCAGCTCGTTGCCGACGCCCTCGCCGGACTGCACGACGTCGAACGAGAACAGCAGGTGCTGACCGGAGACCCAGGCGCCGAAGGCGACGCCCATGTAGAGGCCGATCTTGGTCTTGTTGACCGGGACGCCGACCGCGCGGGCGGCCATCTCGCCGCCGCCGACGGCATAGATCCAGTTGCCGACGCGGGTGCGCAGCAGGATCCAGGTGGCCACGACGACCAGGGCGAGCCACCACAGAATGGTGATCTTGAAGTCGACGCCGCCGATCGTGATCGTCGAGGCGAAGACGTCCTTGGCCGAGGAGAAGCCCTGCATGTCGGCGATCGACTTGGTGGAGACCGTGCGGCTGATCAGCTTGGTGAAGCCGAGGTTCATACCGGTCAGCATCAGGAAGGTGCCGAGCGTGATGATGAAGCTGGGCGGGTCGGTGCGGGTCAGCATGACGCCGTTGAAGACGCCGATCCCGAGCGTGACGACCAGCGAGACGAGGACGCCGACCCAGACGTTCGCGGTCAGCTGGTAGCTGAGCATCGAGGAGATCAGCGCGGAGCTGGTCACCATGACGCCCGCGGAGAGGTCGAACTCGCCGCCGATCATCAGCAGCGCGACCGGTACGGCCATGATGCCGATGGTCGACGAGGCGTACAGGACCGTGCTCAGGCTGGCGGCCCGTACGAAGCTGTCCGCGAAGATCGCGAAGAAGAGGAAGACCGCGATCGCGCCGACCACGGAGCCCAGCTCCGGCCGGCCCATGAGTTTGCGCAGCGGCGAGGTCTTCACGAGGCGCTCGTCGTCGGCCTTGGTGCCGGGCGACGGCGCGGGTGCGGTGGCGGTCATCGGGTTCCCCGCTTCGTGTACTCCTCCAGCGCGGCGGCCTGATCCTTGGTGATGATCTGCGGTCCGGTGAGTACCGGCTTGCCGCCGCCGAGGACATCGGCGTTGTACTTGTAGAGCCAGAGCAGGTCCACTGCCTCGTAGCCCTGGAGGTAGGGCTGCTGGTCGACGGCGAAGCCGAGCGTGCCGTCCTTGAGCTCCGCGGCCACCTTCGCGTTCAGGTCGAAGGTGTCGACCTCGGCGTCGCTGCCCGCGTCCTTCTTGGCCTTGACGGCCGTGTCCGCGTAGGGGGCGCCGAGCGTGACGACGGAGTCGATGGACTTGTCCGCCTGCAGCTTGGCGCCGATGGAGGACTGCACGTCGGGCATGCTGGTGCCCTGCACGTAGAGATCCTGCACGGTGCCGTGGAAGGTCTTCTTGACGCCCGCGCAGCGCTGCTCGTGACCGACGTTGCCCTGCTCGTGCAGGATGCACAGGGCCTTCTTGCGGCCCCGCTTGTTCAGCTCGTCGCCGACCGCCTCGCCGGCGATGGTCTCGTCCTGGCCGATGTGGGTGAGCGCCCCGAACTGCTTGGACTGCTCGGAGCCGGAGTTCACCGTGATCACGGGGATTCCGGCCTTCTCCGCGCGCGCCACGGCCGCCTTCATCGCGTCCGGCTTGGCCAGCGTGACGATGATCCCGTCGACCCGCTTGTCCACGGCGGCGTCGACGAGCTGCGCCTGCTGCTGCGCCTCGGCGTTGTGCGAGTACAGGAAGTTGATGTTGTCCTTGACGGCGGCCTGCTTGGCGCCGCTCTGCACGATGTCCCAGAACGTGTCGCCATCGCCCGAATGGGTGACCATCGCGAAGGTCCACCGGGGTGTGTCCACCGCGGCCCTGCCCTGGGCGGACGCCGCCTTGCGGGCATCCTCGGCCCGCTTCCCGCCGGTGCTGCTGCATCCCGCGAGAGACGCGCCCAGCGCCCCTGCGAGCGCGATGCTTACCCAGGTCCGAGTCCGTGCCACGAGGCCGTGCCCTTCTTGCTGTGCTCCTTGGTGCGCCGGGGCCCGCGGAGCGGCCCGGCGGGCCGTTCCGTAGGCCCCGGGGGCCGGCCTCTCGCCGGCCCCAAACGCCCAAGTATCGAACACGGGGAGCGTGCATCCCATCAGCGGGTCCCGCGCGCGGTGTACTTCTCGAGCTGCGGCGCGTCCTTCTCGGTGACGATGGCCGGGCCGGTGAGGACCGTCTTGCCGCCGCCGAGCACGTCGCCGTTGTTCTTGTAGAGCCACAGCATGTCGATGGCCTCGTAGCCCTGGAGGTAGGGCTGCTGGTCGACGGCGAAGCCGACCTCCTTGGCCTTGAGCCGCTTGACCACTTCGGCGTTCAGGTCGAAGGTGTCGATCTCGGCCTTGCTGCCCGCGTCGGCCTTGGCCTTGACGGCGACGGCGGCGACCGGGGCGCCCAGCGTGATGACGGCGTCGATGCCCTTGGTCGCCTGCAGCTTCGCCTCGATGGACGACTGGCTGGCGGGCGCGTTCGTCCCGTCGACGTTGAGGTTCTCGACCGATCCGTCGAAGGTCTTCTTCACCCCGGCGCAGCGCTGCTCCAGGGAGACGTTGCCCTGTTCGTGGATGACACAGACGGCCTTCTTGAGACCGCGTTTGTTGAGTTCGTCACCGATGGCCTCACCCGCGACCGATTCGTCCTGGCCGAAGTGCGCGAGCGCCCCGAACTGCTTGGAGAACTCGGCGCCGGAGTTGATCGTGACGACCGGGATGCCGGCCGCCTCCGCCTTGGCGAGAACGTCCTTCATCGCCTCGGGCTTGGCCAGGGTGACGACGATGCCGTCGACCTTCTTGTCGATCGCGGCCTGGACGAGCTGGGCCTGTCCGTTGGCTTCCTTGTCGTTCGAGTACAGGAAGTCGACGTTGTCCTTGCCGGCCGCCGCCTTGGCGCCGCTCTGGACGATGTCCCAGAAGGTGTCGCCCTCGCCGGAGTGCGTCACCATCGCGATCTTCAGGCGGGGTGTGCCGGCGGCCTTGCCGCTCCCGCTCCCGCTGCCACTCGCCTTGTCCTCCGAGTCCTTGCCGCCGGAGCTGCTGCACCCGGCCGCGAGCGCGATCACAGCTATCACCGCTGCTGCTGTTCGGGCTGTACGCATGGTGGGACCACCCTCTCTCGCGCCGCTCCTTTGCGGCTGAGGGGAGTTCTAGCTCCGGGTCCGCACACCAGTCAATGGGTTTGTCAGAACATTCTTACGATTGAGATTCGGTCATGCCCCCGGCGATTCACACCCTCACCAGGAGCTTTCCGATCACGGGTGGAATTCACCGCCCCGCGAAGATCCAAACATTCACAGCGGCAGGAGGATTCACGGCCACACGACAATCCACCGCCATGCGCGGATTCAGGGCCATACACGGATTCACCGGCACACACGCATTCACCCCGACACGGGGATTCACGATCACGGACGGTGCGGGAGCGCGCGAGGACACACGGCCACGGAGACACACGGCCACGGAGACGGACGCCCGCGGAAAAGGCGGACGACCCCACGAGGACGCACGGGCGTCCCCGGCACTCACGGACGTACGAGGAGCTGGAACTCGAAGGAGTAGCGGGAGGCGCGGTAGGTGTGGGTGCCGAACTCCACGGCACGCCCGGTGTCGTCGAAGGTGGTGCGCTGCATGGTGAGGAGCGGGGCCCCGGCGGGCTCGCCGAGGCGCTCACCCTCCTCCTCGGTGGCCGCGCGGGCGCCGACGGACTGACGGGCACTGTGCAGGGTGATGCCCGCGGCACGCATCAGCCGGTACAGCCCGGTGGCCTCCATCCGGGCACTGTCCAGCTCCAGCAGGGCGGGCGGCAGGTAGTTGCAGAGGTACGCCATCGGCTCCCCGTGGGCGAGACGCAGACGCTCCACCCGGTGGACGTCACTGCCCTCGGCCACGCCCAGCGCGACCGCGACCTCGGCGGACGCGGGCACGACCGTGTTGACGAGCACCCGGGTCGCGGGACGCTGCCCGGCCGCCTCCAGGTCGTCGTACAGGCTGCTGAGCTCCAGCGGACGTTTCACCTGACTGTGCACGACCTGGGTGCCGACGCCTCTGCGCCGCACCAGCAGCCCTTTGTCGACGAGGGACTGAATGGCCTGACGGACCGTCGGCCGGGACAGGCCGAGCCGTCCGGCGAGCTCGATCTCGTTGCCGAGGAGGCTGCCCGGGGTCAGCGTTCCGTGCTCGATCGCGGCCTCCAACTGCTGGGACAGCTGGAAGTACAGCGGGACCGGACTGCTGCGGTCGACGCTGAGCTGGAGCGACACGGTCGGATCCACATCTGGTTTCGGCACGCGCCGAGCGTAGCTCCGGGAGATGTTGACGGGAAGTTGTGAAGTTCGATTGTCCGGACAAAGCATTGACACAGCACCTGGTGGGCCCTCAGTTTGTTCCCATGCGCATCGGACTTATCGGAACGGGTCGTATCGGTACATTTCACGCGACCGCTCTTGACCGCCACCGCGAAGTCGGTTCCCTCATCGTCACGGACGCGGACCCCGCGCGGGCCCAGGAACTCGCGGACCGTCTGGGTGCCACGGCGGCCCCCTCCGTGGACGAGATCTTCACCTGGGGCGTGGACGCCGTGGTCATCACCGCGGCCACCTCCGCCCACGCGGAACTGATCGGCCGGGCGGCGCGCTCCGGGCTCCCGGTGTTCTGCGAGAAGCCCATCGCCCTCGACCTGCCGGGCACGCTGGCCGCGCTCGCCGAGGTCGAGGCAGCCGGAACGGTTCTGCAGCTGGGCTTCCAGCGCCGCTTCGACTCGGGGTACACGGCCGCGCGGGAGGCGGTGCGGTCGGGGCGGCTCGGACGGCTGCACACCGTCCGGGCGATGACGTCCGACCAGTCGCCGCCGCCGGCCGCCTATCTGCCGCTGTCGGGCGGGCTCTACCGGGACTGCCTGGTCCACGACTTCGACATGCTGCGCTGGGTGACGGGCCACGAGGTCGTCGAGGTGTACGCGATGGGCTCCGACGCGGGGCCCGCCATGTTCCGCGAGGCGCGGGACATCGACACCGCCGCGGCCGTCCTCACGCTCGACGACGGCACCCTCGCGACGGCGACCGCGACGCGGATGAACGGCGCGGGCTACGACGTCCGCATGGAGCTGGCCGGTGACCTGGACCAGATCGGCGTCGGCCTGGACGACCGTACGCCGATCGCCTCCACGGAACCGGCCGGGCCGCCGCCCGCCGACAAACCGTGGACCGGATTCCTGGAGCGCTTCGGCCCCGCGTACGAGGCCGAGCTCGCCGCGTTCGTCGAGGTCGTCCGAGGTGAACGCGCCAACCCGTGCGACGGACGCGAGGCGCTGCACGCGCTGCGTATCGCGGAGGCCTGCGAGCTCTCGCGGCTGGAGCGCCGCCCGGTGCGGCTGGCGGAGATCCCCGCGGGCCGGGACTGAGCCGGGTCGTCCCGAACCAGGACCGCGCCGAACCCGGACCGTCCGGCGCGGCTCCCGCGCCGGAACCGGCCCGCACCGGCCATGCCCGGATCACTCCCCCCCCCACGCCCCAGACTCGCCACCGCACCGATCACGACGGGCATCCGCACCACCACACCACCCACGACCGACGCACTCACCACCGCACCGATCACGACCGGTGCACTCACCACCGCACCGGCAGACTGCGCACGCCGCGCATCAGCATTCCGGGCAGCGGCTCGCCCGGGGGGCCGTCGAGGGCGAGGTCCGGGCAGCGCTCCAGCAGCGAGCGCAGCGCGACCCGCGCCTCCAGCCTGGCCAGGGGCGCGCCCAGGCAGTAGTGGACGCCGTGCCCGAAGGCGAGGTGGCTGCGCGGGGTGCGGCGGATGTCGAAGCGGTGCGGGTCGGGGCAGTGCGCCGCGTCGCGGTTGGCGGCGTCGAGTCCGATCATCACCGGGTCGCCCACCGCGATGGCCCGGCCGCCGATCTCCATCGGCTCCGCCGCGTAGCGGTACGTCGCCGTCTCGACCGGTCCTTCGAAGCGGAGCACCTCCTCCACTGCCCCGTCCAGCAGGGTCATGTCGGAACGCAGCGCGGCGAGTTGGCCCGGGTGGGCGAGCAGGGTGTGCACCCCGTTCGTGATGAGGTTGACCGTCGTCTCATGGCCCGCGACGAGCAGGATGAACGCCATCCCGCGCAGTTCGCCGCGGGAGAGCCGGTCGCCGTCCTCGGCCCTGGTGCGGATGAGGTCGCCGAGCAGGTCGCCGGCGGGTGCCGTGCACCGCTTGTCCTCGATCAACTCGTCCAGATATCCGGCCAGTTCCTTCACGGCGGCGAACTCGCCGACGCCGTCCGTCGGTGTCACGATCTCGTTCGACATCCTGCGGAACGCCGCCCGGTCGATGTCGGGCACCCCCAGCAGCTCGCAGATGACGGTGATCGGCAGTGGATAGGCGAAGGAGTCCACGAGGTCCGCGCGGCCCTCGGGCAGCATCGCGTCCAGCAAGTCGTCGGTGATCCGCTGGACGCGGGGGCGCAGCGCCGCCACCCGGCGCATGGTGAACGCGCCCGCGACGAGTGAGCGCAGCCGGGTGTGCTCGGGCGGGTCGGTGACGAGCACATGGCGGCCCATCAGCTCGTCCTCGAGGGAGGTCAGCCCCGTCTTGGTGCTGTCCTTGGAGAGTCTCGGGTCGGCGAGGGCGGCCCGCGCCTCCTCGTACCCGACGACGAGCCAGCACTCGTACGCGCCGGGGGCCGGCATGCGCACCCAGTGGACCGGACCCCGCTCACGCAGCTCCGCGTACACCGGATAGGGGTCTTTCATGAACCGCGCGCCGTACTCACCCAGGTCGATCATGGCTCCGCCCTCCCGTCGCCCTGAACAACGCGCGACGTCCGCGCTCAGTGCCCGTCCTCCTCGAAAAGTCCGGCGTCGTACGCCAGCAGGGCGATCTGGACGCGGTTGTCGAGCCCGAGCTTGGCGAGGATGCGGGAGACATGGGTCTTGACGGTGGCGACGCTCATGTACAGCTCGGCGGCGATCGCCGCGTTGGAGGCACCCCTGCCGACGGCGACGGCGACCTCGCGTTCGCGGTCGTTGAGGCCGGCGATCCGGTCGCGGGCGGCGCTTCGGCGGGTGTCGGCGGGGTCGCCGGCCACCTGCTCCATCAGCCGGCGGGTGACGGTGGGTGACAGCACCGGGTCGCCGGCCGCGACCCGGCGTACCGCGTCGACGATGTCGGCGGGCGGGGTGTCCTTGAGGACGAACCCGGCGGCGCCCGCGCGCAGTGCCCGCAGGACCTGCTCGTCGGCGTGGAAGGTGGTCAGGACCAGGACCTGCGGGGCGTTCTGACGGTGGCGCAGCCGCTCGGTGGCCGTGAGGCCGTCGACCGCCGGCATCCGGATGTCCATCAGGACCACGTCGGGGCGGGTGCGGTCGACGAGCGCCTCGACCTCGCTGCCGTCCGCGGCCTCGCCGACGATCTCGATGTCGTCGGTGCCGCCCATCATGAAGGACAGGCCGGCCCTCACCAGCGGATCGTCGTCGACCAGCAGCAGTCGGATCGCTTTCATGGTGCCCACCGTAGTGATTCCTGCCGGGGCGCGTTGGGCGTGACGATTCCGTCCCGCGGCACTGGTCGGGCGGCTACGGTCGGTTGACCGGAGCCGGCTTCGCACGCCGGCCGACCGTGTGACATGTGACAGCCGACTTCCGGAGGAGTTTCCCCGTGCGCTATCGGCTCTTGGGTCGGACCGGTCTTCGCGTCTCCGAACTGTTCCTCGGTGACATGACGTTCGGGGAGCAGGACGGGGTGGGCGCGCCGAAGGAGGAGTGCGCCCGGATCCTCGACGCCTACGCGGAGGCCGGGGGCAACGTGGTCGACACCGCCGTCAACTACCGTGGCGGGGCCAGCGAGGAGATCGTGGGCGAGCTGCTGAAGGGGCGGCGCGACCGCTTCGTGCTGTCCACCAAGTACACGATCTCCCGTGACGGCGCGGACCCGAACGCCGCCGGGAACCACCGCAAGAATCTCGCGCTCTCCCTGGAGACGAGCCTGCGGCGGCTGGGAACCGACTACATCGACATCTACTGGGTGCACATCTGGGACCGGAACACTCCTGTCGAGGAGACGATGCGCGCCCTCGACGACGCCGTACGGTCGGGGAAGGTCCTGTACGTGGGCATCTCGGACGCGCCGGCCTGGGTGGTGTCACGGGCCAACACCCTGGCCGAGTGGCGGGGTTGGTCACCGTTCGCCGCGCTCCAGGTGCCGTACAGCCTGCTGAGCCGGGACGCCGAGCGCGAACTCCTTCCGATGGCAGAGGAGTTCGGCATGTCGGTCGCCGCGTGGAGTCCTCTGCAGAACGGCATCCTGTCCGGCAAGTACACCCGGCCGGGCGGTGTGCTGCCGGGCACCGCGACCCGGCTGTCCCCGGAGGCGGTCGGAGAACTGGAGCGGACCGTGGCGGAGGCCGTCCAGGTCGCGGCCGACGAACTCGGCGCCTCGGCCGCCCAGGTCGCCATCGCCTGGACCATGGCCCGCTCCCCCGCCGTCCACCCCATCGTGGGCGCCCGCCACGTCACCCAGCTCATGGACAACCTCGGCGCCGCCGAACTGACCCTGCCCGCCGAGCTGGTGGCCGGCCTGGAGGAGGTCACCGGCTTCCGCACCGGCTTCCCGACCGACTTCATAGACGAGACATCGACATGGGTGTACGGAACGGCGGGCCGCCGAGTGATCCCCCGCACCCACTGACACCGAGCCACGCGCCGGCACCCCGACCAAGCGGCAGCCGACGACGCACGGGAGGGACCGCGCCGGCACGGGGCGACCCATCGCTCACGCCCGGATCGAACAGCGACTCCCCCACCCGCCCCACACCTGATCCACCGCCGACGAACTCGACGCACCGACAACAACCCGCAGCCGCACACCCGCACCCCCACCCGCCCCACCGCCGACGAACTCGACGTACCGACAACAACCCGCAGCCGCCGCGCACCCGCATCGCTGCCCGCACCGCTGCCCGCACCCGGCGACGCACGCGAGGGGCCGTGCCGGTACGTCGCAGCCCGTCGCTCACGCCCGGATCGAGCAGCGGCTCCCGTGCCCGGCCCACGCCTGATCCAACGGCGACGGGCTCGACGTACCGGCACGGCCCCGCCCCACCACAGCCCGCACCGCGCCCCGCACGGGGCCCCGCACCGGCACGACCTGGCACAGCCCGCTCAAGACGTCCCCGGCCCGACCCCGGCCCGGCCCCCGCCCCTCACCCGCCCCACGGCAACCACGCCCGCACCTCGAACCCCCCGTCCCCCTCCACCCCGTGCGACAACCGCCCACCCGCGAGAGCCGCACGCTCGGTCAACCCGATCAGCCCCTGCCCGGAACCCGGCACGTGCGGCACCTCTCCCGACGGTGCCGGATTGCGCACGGTCACGGTCAGCCCGTCCCCGAACCCACCCGAGACGCGGACGGTGACCTCCGCACCCGGCGCGTGCTTACGGGCGTTGGTCAGCCCTTCCTGGGCGATGCGGTAGGCGGTGCGACCGATGGAGGCCGGCACCCCCGCGGGGTCGACGACGAGGAGATCGAGGACCACCTTCATGCCCGCCTCCCGCGACTCGGCGACCAGCGCGTCGACGGCCGCGAGCGTCGGCTGCGGCCGCCCCGCGTCATCGGCGTCACCCGCCCGCAGTACGCCGATGATCTCCCGCAGGTCCTGAAGCGCCTCGTGCGCGCTCTCCCGGATCACCCCGGCGGCCCGCGCGACCTCCTCGCGGGGCGCGTCCGGCCGGAACTCGAGGGCCCCGGCATGCACGCTCAGCAGCGTCAGCCGGTGGGCCAGCACGTCGTGCATCTCGCGCGCGATGGCCTCACGGGCCAGTCGCTGCGCCTGCTCGGCCCGCAGCGCGGCCTCCGTCTCGGCCCGCCGCGCCCGGTCCCGCAGACTCAGCATGAGCTGCCGCTTGGACCGTACGAACATGCCCCAGCCGACCACCGCGGCGGTCAGCAGCGCGGTGACCAGCACCGCGGCGAGGTAGGGAAGATCGGGGTCGGGGCGCAGCCAGAAGTAGGCGGGGAGCAGGGCGAGCTGGCTGCCCGCGACCCACGCCACGTAAGGGAACGGCCGGTGCGCGGCGAGGGTGAAGAGGGCGACCAGCCCGGCGCCGCCCGCCGTGTTCGAGATCATTCCGACGGGGATCATCGCCAGGGCCAGCCCCAGCGGCCAGCGCCGGCGCAGCCAGACCGCGGCGCAGGCGAGCGCGCCGATCCACTGGTCGGCGACGGCCAGGCCGTCGGGGATGTTCGGGTCACTCGTCAGCGTGTCCGCGGCGAGCACTCCGATGACGACGGCCAGCAGGAACCATCCGAAGTCGACGATCCAGTCGCGCACGGTTCGCCGGGGCCGCCCGCCCTCGGTGCTCTGTCCGGGGTCGAGTTCGGCGATCACCGCCGAGGGCAGCAGCCAGCGCCGCCCGGGCAGGAGCAGCGTCGGGGGCACGGGCAGCCCCGGCGCGGACAGGTTTCCCGGTATGTGCGGCGGACGGTCAGCGGTCACGGTCGACAAATCTACGCAGTCGGATCCGCCGCGCGCCTCTCCCTCCCGCCATCTGCGACCAAAGTCGCGGAGACGAGGACTTTCGTCCCTGCTGCTCGCCCCGGCCGCCCGTCCCGGCGCACGGGACGCAGGCCGCCCGCGAGGGTGGGGCCTCGCGGGCGGCCTGCGTCCTCGACGGTCACGAGAGCCGAGCGCGGCGCACTCGTCGCGCTCGCCCTCTCCTTCACGCCGTGCGCCCCCGCCGGGAGTCCGGCCGAGCACGGACCGGACCTCCGGGACGGCGGGTCACCCTCGGATCAGCAGCCGAAGTTGATCAGCTTGAACGTGACGTAGTGGTCCGAGGTGTAATAGTCCTCCCGCGTCTTCTTACCGGTCACGACGCGCTTGGCGCCACGCGTCGGGGAGCCCGGCGTGATGACGGTGTACTCGTGGTAGTAGCTGGCGGACTGGGCGGGCAGGACACCCTCGCGGTTCTGGAAGACGACCCCGTCCTGCGGGTACGGGAAGGGGCCTCCAGAGGCGATCAGGTCCAGCGTGTCGTGCGCCTGCGACGGCAGTGCGCCGTAGCAGACGCTTCCTACGGCGGTCGCCGCGGCGTCGGCGGGGACGACCCCGCTCCCGCCGATGAGCAGCGCGGACATGAGAGCGACCAGGGAACCGGTGCGAGTGATTCGTGGGGGGAATCTCATGACCCTAGGATGACGCGCGTAGACCATGACATGTCAATGTCAAGGTCGATGATTTCTCCCGCCGAGTCCGATGAGTTTTCCGCGAGTTAACCTGCCGCCCGGCGTCCCCACACGGTCCCGGCGACGACGAGTGCGCCGCCCAGCAGCCCCACCGCGCCCAGCCGTTCGCCGCCCAGCGCGATGCCCGCGGCGGCGGCCCACAGCGGCTCGGTGCCGAGCAGCAGACCGACCCGGGACGGCGAGGTCCGGCGCACGGCCCACATCTGCACGAAGAAGGCGAAAAGAGTACAGAACACGGCGAGGAACAGCAGCCCGGCCCACTCCCGTGCCCCGAAGTCGGCGGCCACACCCCAGGGCGTGGTGCCGGCACCGGTCGACAGCAGCGCGAACACGACCACCGCGGTGCCCAGTTGCACCGTGGTCAGCGGCAGCGCGCCGGCGCCCCGGACCGCCTTGCTGCGGGACATGACGAGTACGTGCACGGTCCGGGCGACGGCCGCGAGCAGCATCAGCAGATCGCCCGGCGAGGGCCGGGTGAAGCCGCCGCTCTGGGTCAGCAGGACCACGCCGAGTACGGAGATCCCGGCCGCGGCGAGGAAGGGGCGGGCGGGCCGGACACGGGTCACGGCGGCCTCGGCGAGCGGGGTGAAGATCATGGTGAGACTGATGACGAGGCCCGCGTTGGTCGCCGAGGTGTGCACGACGCCGTAGGTCTCCAGAAGGAAGATCCCGCTCAGGATCAGGCCCAGCGTCGCGCCCCCGCGCCACTGCGCGGCGCTCAGCGCGCGCAGGGAACGCCGTCCCGCCACGACCAGTACCGGCAGCGCGACGGCGAAGCGCAGCACCAGTACGGCGATCACCGTGCGCGCGGTGGTGACGTCCTTGGCCGCGAGATAACTGGCTCCCCAGACCGCCGCCACGAGCAGCAGGGGCAGGTCGGTGAGCCACGCGCGGCGCGGCGCGAGCGCGCCGGGGGCGGCGATCGTCGACATGGGCGAGGTCTCCTGCGGGGCGGCGCGGGCGTGGAGACGACACCGGCTCTCACGGGGGAACGATCACCGTACCGGCGGGAATGCGTGAGGGCTACAGGTTTCGCCCCCACCCGCCGTCCGCCGCCCTCCCACGTGCCCCAGTACCGCTACCGCCCTGCCGACCTGCCACCTGCGCTCGCGTCCCGGGACACGGCAGGTTCCCGGGTCGGCCGCGCGCGGCGCCTCCGGCGGTAGTGTGCGGTGGACGGTGCGGTTTGCACATGCCGAGGCGTCCTGCGTCGTGACCGGGCATGTCATCCACGGTGAGGGACGATGATCGTATCGGTGGTGTCGATGCCGGAGGGCGTCGTCGTGCGGACGGACCTGTCGGAAGCGCGCGGGCGTCTCACGGCCCCCGGTTTCGTGATCGTGGACATCGACCAGGAGGACGATCCCCCGCCCGAAGGCCACCCCCTGTCGCGTCGGCTCGGACTGGACGCCGAGATCTGGGAGTGGATCGGCGAACGGCAGGAGCACGTGCGCGCCGACTACCGGGAGGGCGCGGCCGCGGGCATCGTCCCCGTGGTCTGCGGCGACCGGATCGTCTACGTCCAGATCCACGCGGACGAGGAGCACCTGATCACGGTTCACCGCGGGCCCGTCGAACTGATCGACACCTTCGTCGAGCGGCTGCGGCACGACCGGCCCACCGACGCGGTCACCGCGCTGTTCCTGATCCTGCAAGGCGTCCTGGAGAGCTTTCGCCGGGCCGTCACCGAGGCCCACCTGGAGGTCGAGGACCTGGAGGAGGCGATGTTCGAGGAACGCCGGCCGCAGCACGCCGAGAGGCTGGCCCTGCTGCGGCGGCGCGCCGCCCAGCTGCACCGCGTGTTCCTGCCCTACGCCTCGGTCGTCCAGGAGATCCTGGTACGCCGGAGGATGACCAACCACGCCATCCCCGAGGAGCGGCTGGCGATGAACCAGTTGCACGAGCACACGGTGCAGTTGGTGCTGCTGGAGATCGAGTCGCTGCGGGACGCGACCCGGCGCGCGGCCGGCAGTTACGCGTCGATCGTCGCCGATCAGCAGAACCTCGTGATCAACAGACTCACCGTCGTCTCGATGATCTTCTTGCCGCTGTCGTTCCTGACCGGGTTCTTCGGCATGAACTTCAACTTCCTGACCAACCGCCTCACGACCGAGGACTCCTTCCTGGCGCTCGGCCTGGGTCTGCAGGCGGCCTCCGTGGTCGCCGCGCTCTACTACGTGCTGTACCGCACGCACTGGCGGCAGCTCAGGGACAGCCGCTCCCACGGCACCGACAACGACGAGGCCTGACGCCCCACGGCCGGCCCCGCGCGCGGCCGCGTCGGCCCGCGGGCACCGGGCGTGACGCACCGCGACGCCTCCGGCTGACGCAGGCGGGGCGCGTCCCGCAACAACGGCCCGCGACGCGTCCGGCACGACAACGCCGGTCCGCTGCGCGTCCGGCCGGCCTGCCTCAGCCGCCGAGCTCCTGGTACCTGGCCGCCAGATCCGCCGTCCCCTCCGGCGTCAGTGAGCCGAAGAGCCGCAGCCGGGAGATGCCGCCGTCCGGGAAGATGTCCACGCGCGCGTGGGTGCCCACGGCCGGGGCGGTGAGCGCGAAGCGGTGGTTGGTGTCGGGCTGGAGGCGGGTACGGGGGACGATCTCCCTCCACTCGCCGTCCTCGCCGTCCCGTACCGACACCGACGCCCAGCCCGCGCTGTTGCCCTTCAGGTACGCCGTGTCGACCTCCAGGGCACGGATCTCGGACCGGGCGACGAGCCGGTAGCGGATCCAGTCGTGCCCGGTGTCACGGCGGCGGCGCGTCTCCCAGCCGTCGTCCATCTTGCGGGAGCGCCCCGGCTGGATGGTGTTGGTCGCGGGCGAGTAGAAGCGGTCGGAGGCGTCCTCGGCCAGGCCGCCGTTCTCCAGGGCGACGACGTCGAAGGTGCCGAGCGCGGCGAGCCACGCCGGGTCGGGGACGACCTCGCCGTGGACCCGCAGGCGCGCGATGCCGCCGTCGGGGTGCTGGTTGACGCGCAGATGCGTGAAGCGCTGTTCCACGTCGACGGCGAATCCGTTCGCCGCGTGGCCGCCGACCGCCGTGCGCGGGACGAGGGTCGTCCACTTCACCTCGTCCGCCAGCAGTTCCCGCGGCGACGGGGAGCCGGGCATCGACACGCCCTCGACCGACACCGCCTGCGGGTGGTTGCCGCGGAAGTGGGCCGTGTCGACGACGATGCCGCGGATCACGCCGGGCGCGCCGAGCCGCACCAGGGCCCAGTCGTGGTCCTCGGCCGTCGGCCACGGGTGGTCGGCCGAGGCGCCGCGCCTGCGGCGGGTCTCCCAGCCGTCCATGATCTTGCCCTTGTGCCCGAAGTGCTCGGGGTCGAACTCGGCGCGCCCGGACCCGAGGAGGTTCTCCCGTTCGGCGAAGAACTCGTCGTTGGCGGCGACGACACCCGCGCCGAGCCGCCGGTCCGCGAGGTCGGTGTCCCGCGCGAACGGGAACTCGGCGGTGCGGTAGTCGGCGTACGGGTCGCCGCCGCCGTAGGGGTTCGCGTCGCCGGTGAAGCGGGGAATCGCCGTCACGATGATCAGGTCTGCCTTTCGGGAGTCGGCCGGTGCGGACGCACGTGCGGGTGCGGGTGCCGGTACATCGGGTGCGGATACATCGGGTGCCGGCACGACAACCGGTGCCGGTACGCCACGTGGTCGCGGATGACCACAGCGGGTGTGGCCGGCTGGGGAGTCACGGAACTACGGGTGCCGGGAGAGGAGTTCACCGGCGGGGTCGGTGAACCGGCCCTCGGACATGACGCGTCGGCCGCGCAGCCAGGTCGACTTCACGACCCCGCTGAGGGTCTTGCCCGCGTAGGCCGTGACCGGGTTGCGGTGTTCCAGCGCGGCGGGATCGACGGTGAACGTCTCGTCGGGCGCGAGGACGGCGAAGTCGGCGTCGTGGCCCGCCAGGACGGCTCCCTTGCGGTGGTCGAGGCCGACCAGCCGCGCCGTACGGGTGGACATCCAGCGGACGACGTCCTCCAGGTCGTGGCCGCGCCTGCGGGCCTCGGTCCAGACGGCCGGCAGGCTCAGTTGCAGGCCTGAGACCCCTCCCCACGCGGTGGCGAAGTCGTCCGTCTTCAGGTCGGCCGTCGACGGCGAGTGGTCGGTGACGACACAGTCGATCGTGCCGTCGGCCAGCGCCTGCCACAGGAGGTCCTGGTTCGCGGCCTCGCGGATGGGCGGGCAGCACTTGAACTCGGAGGCGCCGTCCGGGACTTCCTCGGCGGTGAGCGTGAGGTAGTGCGGGCAGGTCTCCACGGTGAGCCGGACGCCCTCGGCCTTCGCCGCGGCGATCAGGGGCAGCGCACCGGAGGACGACAGATGCAGTACGTGGACGCGCGCGTCGAGGCGCCGGGCCTGCGCGACGAGGTTCCCGACGGCGGTGTTCTCGGCGTCGCGCGGGCGTGAGGCGAGGAAGTCGGCGTACCGTCGGCCGCCCTTGTGGGGGGCGGCGTCCAGATGGTGCGGGTCCTCGGCGTGGACGATCAGCAGGCCGCCGAACCCGGAGATCTCGGCGAGGGACCGGGCGAGCCGGTCCTGGTCGAGCTCCGGGAACTCCTCCACGCCGGACGGCGACAGGAAGGCCTTGAAGCCGAACACACCGGCGTCGTGCAGGGGGCGCAGGTCCTTGACGTTGTCGGGCAGGGCGCCGCCCCAGAACCCGACGTCGACATGCGCCTTGGAGCGCGCGACGTCCCGTTTGGTACGGAGGTGGTCGACCGTCGTCGTCGGCGGGAGGGAGTTCAGCGGCATGTCGACGATCGTGGTGATGCCGCCCGCCGCGGCGGCGCGTGTCGCCGTCCAGAAGCCCTCCCACTCCGTGCGGCCGGGATCGTTGACATGCACGTGGGTGTCGACGAGGCCGGGAAGGAGGACGTCGTCGCCGAAGTCCTCCAGACGGGCGCCGGCCGGCACCTCGGCGTCGTGCGGGAGCACCGCCGTGATCCTGCCCCCGGCGACCGCGACCGACGCGGCACGCGTTCCCTCGGGAGTGATGACACGCGTCGAGCGCAGCATCAGTTCGACCCATCCGACCTCGGACACCCGGACCCCTCTCTCCGCCGCTGTCGCCTTCCGGTACCGCTGTTCACTTCCACGCAACGGAATTCAACGTTCTGTTGAAAGAGTCTTCACTCCCGCCCTCCCGCCGTCAAGAGCGCGCGCGGGCCGCCACTCCCGACGCGGACACCCTGGATGTTTCCGCACAATGGAAATAGACTTCCACAAAGCAGAACGCAGCCACGCGCCACCGAAGAGTCAACCGACACCCGGGTACGCTGCATCACTGCCTGTCAGCCTCGAAAGGACCGCGCCGTGCCGACGTCCCGCGCCAGCGACGCCCCAGCGCAAAACGCCTCCGCCAAGTCATCCGCGCCGAGCGGTGGTGTCCAGTCCCTCGAGCGCGCCTTCGATCTGCTCGAACGCATGGCGGACGCCGGGGGCGAGGTCGGCCTGAGCGAGCTGTCCGCCAGCAGTGGACTGCCGTTGCCCACCATTCACCGGCTGGTGCGCACGCTGGTGGCCTGCGGTTACGTACGCCAGCAGCCGAACCGCCGGTACGCGCTCGGCCCCCGGCTGATCCGGCTCGGCGAGTCCGCGTCCCGGCTGCTCGGCACCTGGGCCCGCCCCTACCTCGCGCGGCTCGTCGAGGAGACCGGCGAGACCGCGAACATGGCGCTGCTCGACGGGGACGAGATCGTCTACGTGGCGCAGGTGCCCTCCAAGCACTCGATGCGCATGTTCACCGAGGTGGGCCGCCGGGTGCTGCCGCACTCGACGGGCGTGGGCAAGGCGCTGCTCGCGAACACCCCGGCGGACGAGGTGCGCGCGCTGCTCGGCCGCACCGGCATGCCCGCCGCGACGGAGAAGACGATCACCACTCCGGACGGTTTCCTCGCCGCGCTGGAGGAGGTCCGCCGGCTCGGCTACGCGGTCGACGACAACGAGCAGGAGATCGGCGTGCGCTGCCTCGCCGTCTCCGTCCCCGACTCCCCCACCGCCGCCGCCATCTCGATCTCCGGCCCCGCGGGCCGGGTCACCGAAGCGGCCACGGAGAAGATCGTCCCCGTGTTGCAGCAGGTCGCCGCCGAACTGTCGGAGGCCCTGGCCAGCTCCGGCCCGAACGCCTGACCAAACCCGCCGTCCGGATCCGTGCCGGGCATACGCCACGACCGGCGCCCGGACCTTCCCGAGCCGTCACGACCCGTCGCACCGGTGCCGTGACGGCCGGCCCCCGCGCCCCGCGGCGAGCCCGCGCGACCACGCTCCGAGGGGCACCCCCGGCATCCGCTCCTCCTCGCGGCGCTGCATCTCACGCTCCTCGCGATCGGTGAAGCCGGGGTCGGTGAACCCGGAGTCGGTGAACCCGGAGTCGGTGAACCCGGGGTCGGTGAAGCCGGGGTCGGTGAAGCCGGGGTCGGCAGGGCGGTGACCGGTGGGGCGGTGACCGCCACCGCTCCCCTGCCCCCCGACGGCTCCGCTGTCGACCGCCATCACTCCGCTCCCCTTCCCGCGCCTCCACATGGGCGCTGTGCCCGGGACTCCCCCGCGTCCCGCGAGTCTGTACGCTGATTGGCCTGCCCCACAGGGCCAATGCGAGGGAGTTGGCATGGTGAACGGACCAGTGGTCCACGGAATGGACAGGTCGCTGGGAAGCCGGCAGCTCGCCGGGCTGCTGTCCGCCGCGCCGCACACCGACGGCCGCCCCGGTTACCGCGCCCTCGCCGACGGCGTCCGCACGCTGCTCCTGCACGGCCGGATCGCGCTGCACGTCCGGCTGCCCGCGGAGCGCGAACTGGCCTCGGCGCTCGGGATCAGCCGCGCCACGGTGACGGCGGCGTACGACCTGTTGCGGGAGGACGGGTTCGCGCGCAGCAGGCGAGGGGCGGGGACGTGGACCGAACTGCCCGACGGCCACCGCCCAGCCAATGTGGCCTCCTTCCCGGCCGACGACGGGGTGATCGACCTGGCCGTCGCGGCGCCCGGCGCACCCGAGGCACAGCTCGCGGAGGCTCTCGCCGAGGCGGCCCGACTGCTGCCGCGGCAGGCCTCGACACCCGGCTATCACCCCTACGGGATGACGGAGTTGAGGGCCGCCGTCGCCGAGCGGTTCACCCGGCGCGGGCTGCCGACGCTGCCGGACCAGATCCTCATCACGAACGGGGCGCAGCAGGCGCTCTCGCTGACGCTGGGGCTGCTCGGGCGTCCCGGTGACCGGATCCTGGTCGAGAACCCCTCCTATCCGAACGCGCTCGACACCATGCGGCGCGCCGGGCTGCGCACCACCCCCGTTCCCGTCACGGAGGACGGCTGGGACCCGGGGCTGATCGACTGCGCGCTGCGGCAGGCGGCGCCCCGGCTCGCGTATCTGATTCCCGACTTCCACAATCCGACGGGCCGTCTGATGCCGCCCGAGCAGCGTCTGGCGGTGATGGAGTCGGCGCGCGCCACGGGTACCTGGCTGGTGATCGACGAGACGATGACGGACATCGCGCTCGATGTACCGCCGGCCGCGCCGTTCGCGTCGCTCGCCCCGCGGGGGACGGGCGAACAGATCGTCACCGTGGGGTCGTTGAGCAAGACGCACTGGGGCGGGCTGCGGCTCGGCTGGGTGCGCGCGGGCTCGCGGCTGATCACGGAACTGGCGACCGCGCGGGTGCCGGCGGACATGGGCGGTTCGGTCCTGAACCAGTTGGTGGGCCTCGGTCTGCTGGCGCGCACGGACCAGGTCCTGTCCGAGCGGCTGCCGCGGCTGCGGGCCCAGCGGGACGCGCTCGCCGAGTCGCTCGGCCGTCATCTCCCCGACTGGCGCTGGAAGTCGCCGCCGGGCGGTCTGTCCCTGTGGATCGACCTGGGACGTCCGATCGCCTCGCAGCTGGCCCGCGCGGCCCTCACCCGGGGCGTGCGCGTCGAGGGCGGCGCCCGCTTCGGAGCGGACCCGGGCACCCACGAGTCCCGGCTGCGCTTCCCGTACACCTTGGCGCCCGAAGTGCTCGACGAGGCCGTACGCCGGGTCGCCGCCGCCCTGGACGGCGGCCTGGACGCGGCCGGCGCGGACACCGGGCGCCCGCGCTGGATCGCCTGACCGCGGCAGGGCCGGGTCCGGCCCCACGCGAGCGCGGTGGGCCCGGCCTACCGCAGCGGTGGTCGTCCGAACAGCTCCACCGCGCTGCGCACCTCCGCGAGGCCCGACGCCAGCGCGCTGACCGAGCCGATGGCGCCCGCGATCAGCAGCAGGGAGCGGCGCAGCCGCGGGATCTCGGGGACGCCGCTGAGGGCCATCGCGGCGAGCGCCGCGAGTTCGTCCTCGGCGATGCCCCGGTCGGGGAACTCCACCGGGTGCACCGCGAGTTCACGGCGCAGCCGGGAGACGGCGGTCCGCAGTTCGGCCACTCTCGGGTCCTCGTCGCTGCCGGTCACTGACCTCTGCCCCAAGCTCCGCAACACAGCCTTCTCCCCCCTCGTACACCCCGGTGCGCGGGTTTCTCGCCCGCACGCCCGCATGTCCCCGTGTCCCAGGGCGCCGGTCGGGCACCGAGGGACGCGGGTCAGTAAACGCCACCCGGTGAGGTGGGCGCCACAGGGCGGACCGAAATTCAGCCTCCCGAAACCGTGCGGTCGACGCGCGGTCAGGTATGCAGGACGCATGACGGACAGGCAAGACCAGGTGGCCGGGCTGCTCCTCGCGGCGGGCGGGGGACGACGGCTCGGCGGGCGGCCCAAGGCGCTGCTCGAACACCGGGGGCGCCCCCTCGTGGAACACGCGGTCGGAGTGCTGCGGGCGGCCGGCTGCACGCGCGTCCATGTGGTGCTGGGGGCGGGCGCCTCGGCCGTACGGGAGCGGGCGCGGCTCGACGGCTGCGTGCTCGTCGACAACCCGGAGTGGGAGCGGGGTATGGGCTCGTCGCTGCGGGCCGGGCTCGGCTCGCTCGGCGGTACGGGCGCGCGGGCGGCGCTGGTCTCGCTGGTCGACCAGCCCGGCATCGGGTCCCTGGCGGTCGCCCGGGTGCTCGCCGCGTACCGGGACGACACCTCGCTGGTCTCGGCGGCGTACGACGGCACGCGCGGCCATCCCGTCCTCTTCGGCGCGGCCCACTGGGCCGGCATCGCGGCGAGTGCGACCGGTGACCGGGGGGCACGTGCCTATCTGGCGGAGCGGGACGCGGCGATCACGC
This sequence comes from Streptomyces fagopyri, assembly GCF_009498275.1. Lineage (NCBI taxonomy): Bacteria > Bacillati > Actinomycetota > Actinomycetes > Kitasatosporales > Streptomycetaceae > Streptomyces > Streptomyces fagopyri. Next base: position 2,355,997 of record NZ_CP045643.1, read on the forward strand.
TCGTCGAGTGCGGGGACGTGGCGAAGCCGTACGACATCGACACGGAGGACGATCTGGGACACCTTGAGTGAACGGCGTGGCACTGGGCGCCATAGTGCCTCGACCCGGAGAATCTCGACATCAACAAATCATTGAACTTCCACCATGAGGAAACTACTATCCACTGTTCAGAAGCGCCGTGCTGCTCTCCAGGCGCTCAGTGCCCTGCCCGGGTCGCCTGGCACCCGGTGCCACGCTCGCTGAAGGAAGTGACAGCTCATGTCCGCACCAGCGCCGTCCCCGCTGGCCATCGTCGACGCCGAGCCCCTGCCCCGGCAGCAAGAGGTCCTCACGGACGCGGCCCTCGCCTTCGTGGCCGAGCTGCACCGGCTGTTCACGCCCCGGCGTGACGAGCTCCTCGCCCGCCGCGCGCGGCGCCGCGCGGAGATCGCCCGCACCTCCACGCTCGACTTCCTCCCGGAGACCGCCGCGATCCGCGCGGACGACTCCTGGAAGGTGGCCCCGGCCCCGGCGGCCCTGAACGACCGCCGGGTGGAGATCACCGGCCCCACCGACCGCAAGATGACCGTCAACGCCCTCAACTCGGGTGCCAGGGTGTGGCTCGCGGACTTCGAGGACGCCTCCGCGCCCACCTGGGAGAACGTGGTCCTCGGCCAGGTCAACCTGATCGACGCTTATACCCGGAACATCGACTTCACCGACCCGGGGTCCGGCAAGTCGTACGCCCTCAAGGCGGACGAGGAGCTCGCGACCGTCGTCATGCGGCCGCGCGGCTGGCACCTGAACGAGCGGCACCTCGTCGCCGCCGACGGTACGCCCGTACCGGGTGCGCTCGTCGACTTCGGCCTGTACTTCTTCCACAACGCCCAGCGGCTGATCGACCTCGGCAAGGGCCCGTACTTCTATCTCCCGAAGACGGAGTCGCACCTGGAGGCCCGTCTCTGGAACGACGTCTTCGTCTTCGCGCAGGACTACGTCGGCGTCCCGCAGGGCACGGTCCGCGCGACCGTACTGATCGAGACGATCACGGCCGCGTACGAGATGGACGAGATCCTCTACGAACTCCGCGACCACGCCTCCGGGTTGAACGCGGGCCGCTGGGACTATCTCTTCTCCATCGTCAAGAACTTCCGTGACGGCGGGCAGAAGTTCGTGCTGCCGGACCGCAACGCGATCACGATGACGGCCCCGTTCATGCGCGCCTACACCGAACTCCTCGTCCGCACCTGCCACCGGCGCGGCGCGCACGCCATCGGCGGTATGGCGGCGTTCATCCCGTCGCGGCGCGACGAGGAGGTCAACAAGGTCGCCTTCGAGAAGGTCAAGGCCGACAAGGACCGCGAGGCGGGCGACGGGTTCGACGGGTCGTGGGTGGCCCACCCGGACCTCGTCCCGATCGCGATGGCCTCCTTCGACGCCGTCCTCGGCGACCGGCCGAACCAGAAGGACAGGCTGCGCGAGGACGTGTCGGTCGCCGCCGGTGACCTGATCGCCGTCGACTCGCTCGACGCCAAGCCCACGTACGACGGTCTCGTCAACGCCGTCCAGGTCGGCATCCGTTACATCGAGGCCTGGCTGCGCGGCCTCGGGGCGGTCGCCATCTTCAACCTGATGGAGGACGCGGCGACGGCGGAGATCTCCCGCTCGCAGATCTGGCAGTGGATCAACGCGGGTGTCGTCTTCGAGAACGGCGAGAGCGCCACCCCGGAACTCGCCCGGAAGATCGCCGCCGGTGAACTGGCCGCCATCCGCGCCGACATCGGCGAGGAGTCCTTCGCCGCGGGCAACTGGCAGCAGGCGCACGACCTGCTGCTGACGGTGTCCCTGGACGAGGACTACGCGGACTTCCTCACGCTGCCCGCCTACGAGCAGCTCGCCGGCTGAGCCGTCACCTCTCCGAGTGGCCCAGGGACCTGCCCGGGGCCACTCGGTCGCGTACGAGCCGCTTGACCGCCGTGGGTTCCGGGAAGCCCTGCTCACGCCGGTCCCAGACGACCTCGTCGTCGACCCGGACGACGAAGACACCGCCGGTTCCGGGCTTGAGGGACAGTTCGCCCAGTTCCGTCTCGAACGTGGTGAGCAGCTCCTGCGCCAGCCAGGCCGCGCGCGGCAGCCAGCGGCACTGGGTGCAGTACTCGATCTGCACGCGGTGGGGGTTCGCCGAGGGCATCGTGGTCATTCGAGGTGCACCGACCAATCCTGTTCCGCCGCCGGTTTGCCGTGCAGGTCCGGCACCCGCTTGAGCCAGTCCGGCCGCCCGCGTTCGGTGCGCGCCGCCCGGTCCGCGTCCTCGGCGGCGAGCTGCTCGCGGCTCGGGAAGTCCGTGGGCAGCCAGGCCGCCGACGCCTCCACCCGGGCGAGGAGGTAGCCCACGTACGCGTCCCGGGCCTCGTCGGGGGTCGCGAAACCGGGCTCGTCCGCGAGCCAGGCGTCCGGCACCTGTGCCGTGACCTCCCGCAGCAGCGTCTCCGTCACCTTGGGCGCGAGTTCGGCGTCCGCCGCCCGGGTGTCCGGGGCGAAGCCGCCGAGCGCGTGGTGCCGGAAGTCGTAGGCCTTCTCCGGCGCGGAGGCGTCCCAGCGGTGGTGGAAGACCAGGGCGGCGCCGTGGTCGATCAGCCACAGGCGCGGCGGTGCGATGCCGAACGTGGGCCAGATCATCAGGTTCGAACTGTGCACCGTACGGTCGACGTTGACCGTCAGGGCGTCCAGCCAGATCACCCTGCCCGCCTCCACCGGGTCCACCGCGAAGGTCCTGGCGGCCTCCGGGGTGAAGTCCCGCGCGCCCGGCAGATAGTCCATCCCGAGGTTCACGCCGGCGCTGGCCCGCAGCAGGTCCTGGACCTCCTGGTGAGGTTCGTCCCCGGCGACCGCGGGGTCGAAGTGCACGAGGACCAGCTCGGGGAAGCGGAGCCCGAGTGCGCGCGCCAGCTCACCGACGATCACCTCGGCGACCAGCGCCTTGCGGCCCTGCGCGGAACCGGTGAACTTCACGACGTACGTGCCCAGGTCGTCGGCCTCGACGAGTCCCGGCAGCGAGCCGCCCTCGTGCAAGGGCGCGACGTAGCGGTTCGCGATCACTTCTGTGAGCATTTTCCCAGGCTATCTGGCGGATGGGCCCCATCGTCCGGCATGAGGTGCGCATAGTGGTCGGGTGTGATCGTCGAGGGCGCGGACCCCGGCCCGCTCGTGGACACCACCATCGGCACGCCCGGCCTCGTGCGGCCCGCGCGGCCTGCGTGGCGTCCGTCCCGGTCATCACCGGCGGCTCCCCCACCGACCCGGCTCCGCCGCCCGTGGCCCGACCCGGTCCCGAGCCCCGGCACGCACATCGCACTCGGACAGGAGGAACGAACATGACCACGACCGACCACGACGACATCACCGTGCTGGACGCCGCCTTCAAGGCCGACGCGCACGACCGGTACGCGGAACTGCGTGCCCGCGGTCCCATCCACAAGGTGCAGATCCTGCGCGGCCTCGACACCTGGGTGGTCCTCGACCACGACCTGGCGAAGGCCGCTCTGACCCACCCCGCTCTCCTCAAGGACGCGACGCCGGCCGCCGAGGCCCTCGAAGCGGTCGGATTCACCGCTCACCGGCCGGAATCCGGTCTGGGTGTCAACATGCTCAACGCCGATCCGCCCGACCACACCCGGCTGCGCGGTCTGGTGGCGGCCGCGTTCACCAGACCGCGGATCGAGGCGCTGCGGCCCCGCGTCGCCGAGATCGCCGAGGGCCTCGCCGACGCGATGGCACCGCTGGGCACCGCCGACCTCGTCCGGTCGTTCACCGGGCCGCTTCCCGTCCAGGTCATCTCGGAGCTGCTGGGCGTGCCGCAGGACGGCCGCGACTCGTTCCGCGCCTGGACGTCACAGGCGCTGGGCTCGACCTCGGAGAGACAACGGGAGGCCTTCGTCAGCCTCAACGGCTATCTGGCCGAACTCGTCGCCGAGAAACAGCGCTCACCCGGTGACGACCTGCTGTCCGCGCTCACCGCGGTGTACGACCAGCGGGACGGCCGGCTGTCGAAGGCCGAGCTGGTGGGCACCGCGAACCTCCTGGTGGTGGCCGGTCACGACACGACGGTGAACCTCCTGGGCAACGCCATGGTGGCGCTGTTGCGCCACCCCGAGCAGGCACGGCGGCTGCGCGAGCGCCCGGAGCTCCTGCCCGGCGCGGTCGAGGAGTTACTGCGGTTCGATCCGCCGGTCGAGTTCACGCCGATGCGGTACGCGGCCGAGGACATCACCCTCGGCGGCGCCCGGATCCCGCGCGGAGGTGCCGTCGTGGTGGCGCTGACCTCGGTGGGACGGGCCGACCCGGCCATGGCTCCGGCGGAACGGGACGTCCTCGACGTGCGCCGCCCCGACGTCCGTCACCTGTCGTTCGGACACGGTATCCACCACTGTCTCGGCGCGCCGCTGGCCCGGCTGGAGGCGGAGGTCGGCATCGGGACACTCCTGCGCCGCTTCCCGGACCTGGCCACCGCGGTGCCGCCGGCCGACATCCCGTGGATACCCGTCGGCCTCATGCGCGGACCGGTCGCCCTGCCCGTCACCTTCACCCCGGTTCCCACGACCGCCTAGGCCGGATCCGGCCGGCGTGAGGATCGGACGCCGGCCCGGACCAGGTGCCGAAGGCGACGTGAGGCGACGCGCACGGCCCGTGCCCCGACGTCCACGTCCAGGGCCCGCCGCCCCCGCCGCGCCCCTCGGCGGCCGGGGGCGGCGGCAGGTCCGACGACCCGGTCCCCACCCGCCGGAGGCCGACAGGCGCGAACCGACAGGCGCGGACCGACAGGGCGGTCAGGCGCGGGCCAGTGGGTTGGCCAGCGGCAGGTAGCGGGCGTCGGCGCCGTCCGCGCCGGTCCAGCGGAGCAGCAGGTTCGTCTTGCCGGGGAGGGTCGGGGCGGTGAGCAGGGCGGTGATCGCGTCCGTGATCCCGGGCAGGCCGTGCCCGGCCAGTTCGGCCCGTACGGCGGGCCAGGGGTCCCAGCCCGGGTGCCGCTCCGCGAGCAGGGCCGCCAGTTCGGTCACGTTGTTGACGATCAGGCAGTACACCAGCCGCTCCCACCCGGCGGCCCGGTCCACGTCCGTCAGGAGTTTCACGCCCTCCGCGTCCCGGAACAGCGCCTGGACGGGCGTGCCGTGGGCGTCCACGGCGACCAGGGTGTTCTGCAGGTGCGCCTCCACGACCACTCCGTGCCGCGCGAACGCCTCCAGCACCGGCGGTACGACGTGGCGCAGATACGCCGTCCACCAGGCGGACGGATCTCCGAGGCCGTCGAGGGGGCTGCCCTCGAAGCCCTCCACGAGGGCGGCCGCGAGCAGCGGTGTGGTGCCCGGCGCGGTGTGCTCGCGCAGCCCGTCACGGACGAGGACGGCGAGCTCCTCGAAGGCGAAGTCGGCGGTGCGGTAGCCGCGGTCGCTCAGCCAGGCCGCGGAGGCGCCCCCCGGGCGGTCCGTGGCGTGGTCCGCCGGGTGGTCCGCCGGTGCGCTCATGGCGGTGAAGGCGGCTGCCGTCGCCGCGTCCGTGCGGCGCAGCTTCAGCAGGTCGTGCCGCCACAGCCGGCGGATGTCGTTGGTGATGCGCACGTCGAGACTGAACTTGACGAAGAGGTCGTCCTCGGCGGCGTACAGCGTGCGGACGGCGGCCGTCGGCCACAGCGGGCGGGCCGTGCGGCCGAGGCGCACCAGCCGGCCGTCCGCGAAGGCGGCCCGGATCGCCGGACGGGAGCCGACGAGGTCGAGCTGCCAGGGGTGGGCCGGCAGCAGCCGGTAGCCGGCCGGCGCCTGTCCGAAGACGTCGAGCGGCGTCGTGTCGCCCTCCTCGGCGACCGCGTCCTCGCGGACGCCGAGGAGTTCCAGCGGGAAGCGGGCGTACGCCTCGGGCGCGTACGGCAGCCAGCCCGCGGTGGGGCCGCCCCCGCGTGTTTTGGGCGCCGGATGGTAGGGATGCCCGGTGATCAGGGACTGCTCGGACCGCACGTACGGGTCGTCCGGCGGCGTCGCGGCGGAGCGCGCGGCGAGCAGCGCGGCCACCGTGTCACGGCTGTCGGTCATCTCCGCGGGCAGCTCGGAGTTGGACAGCCCGGTGACCCGGCGCAGTTCCTCGGCCGTGAGTTCGACCAGCGCGGTGTGGTCGAGCCGCCGCCAGGTGCCGTCGACGTACACCTCGGGGGCGGTGGGCCGTCGTGCGCCCCGTACACGCATCAGCCGGCCGCTGGCCCGGAGCCGGAACGTACCGGGGTCCCCGGCGGGTTCCGCCACCTCCCGCAGCAGACAATTGAGCAGCGGCGCCGCGGCGTACGCGTCGGCGGCGTCTTCACCTTCTCCGTCGCTCCCGGCGAGCGGAGGCAGTCTGGGCGGCATGGAGTCCACGCGATCCATTCGTTCCCTACGGTGCACTGGTGATCATTATGTCTGCCGGCGCGAGCGCCCGCGACGCAGTCCCCGTATCCAAGGAGCCCGACCGTGCACCGTCTCCCCATGCCCGAGGCCGAAGCCGCGCTCGCCGGTGAACTGAGCGCCGTTCGTCCGGACCTGTCGGCGCCGTACGAGACCGGCCTCCCCGGCGCCCGGGCCGCCGTGCTGACGCGGCTGTGGCGGGCGCTGGCCCATGAGCCGATGCCGTGGATCGCGCGCCGCGAGCGGGGGCGCGAGGGTCTCACGCTGCACCTCGCCGACGGGCGGCGGCTGCACGGCCCGCACGCAGACCCGTACGCCACCAGCGCGTACGTCACCGAACTGCGGCTCGACGACCGGCCGTACGACCGTGCGGACCATCTGATGACGGTCCTGGCGGTCCCGCACGCGATCGATTTCGCGGCCGAACTCGCGCACAGCGCTGCCTCGTTGGCACTGTCCCGCGCGCAGCCCGGGCCGGCCGGCCGGGAACCCGGGGCGAGCTGGGAGTGGGAGCAGCAGGTGGTCGACGGGCATCCTTACCATCCCAACTGCCGCTCCCGTCCCGGGTTCTCGGCGGCCGAGCAGCTCGCGTACGGCCCGGAGCACCGGCCGGTCGTGGAGCTGGGGCTGGTCGCCGTGGACGACTGCCTGGTGCGCGGCGAGTGGCCCAAGTGGCTCCGGGACGAGGACCGGGTCCTGATCCCGGTGCACCCCTGGCAGGCGGCGCACGTACTGGACCGGAGCCACCAGGAGGGTTTCTCCGCCCATCCGTTGATGTCGCTGCGGACCCTGGCACTGCCGGACGGCCCGCATGTGAAGACGGCCCTGAGCGCCCGGCTCACGTCCTCCGTCCGGGACATCTCGGTCTACTCGATCGAGACATCGGCGACGCTCTCGGCGTTCGCGGAGGAGATCGCGGCCCGCACGGACGGTCTGCTGCACGTGACCCGCACACTTGGCGCCGTCTCGGCCCACTCCCCCGCGCTGGCGGCGGTGCTGCGCGAGTCCCCGGACCTGTACGCCCGTGCCGGCGAGCGCGTCGTCCCGGTGGCCGCCCTCGCGGCCACCGGGCTCCCCCGGTCCGCGGGATGGACGGCGCGGTTCACCCGTCTCGCGCTCACCGTCGGACTGCGCCTGCTCGACCTGGGGGTGGCCCTGGAGGCACACGGACAGAACCTCCTCGTCGTGCTGGACGCCGCGGGTGAACCGGTGCGGCTCGTCTACCGGGACCTGGCGGACATCCGCGTCAGCCCGCTCCGGCTGGCCCGGCACGGCATCGCGGCCCCCGCGATGTCCGGACGGATCGTCACGGACGACGAGACCACGCTGCGCCGGAAGCTGTTCGGCTCGCTGGTCGCCGGCGCTCTGGGGGCCACGGCGGGCTCCTCGGCCGTGCTGCGCGAGAACCTGGCGGGCGTGGTGGACGACCTGCCGCGCACGCCGGATCTCGCGGTGCTGCTCGGCGAGCCCCTGCCCACCAAGGCGTTGACCCTGATGAGGCTGTCCCCGAAGACCCCCGGGGACATCTGGGCGCGGATTCCGAACCCGCTCACCGGCCGTCGATCCTGAAGATCGTTTTGAAGCCCGGCACCTTTGATCAATAGGATTCCTCGATGATCACAAGACAACGGCTGGCGGCGGGAGTCTGCGCCCTGCTCGCCGCCCTGACGGCCGGGATCGCCTTCCCGGCCGGAGCGGTCGCCGACGAAACGGCGGCGCAGGCCGCCCCCAAGGTCGAACTGGTGCTGGACGTCAGCGGTTCGATGCGGGCGAACGACATCGACGGCGGATCACGGATGGCCGCCGCGAAGCAGGCGTTCAACGAGGTGCTCGACGCGACCCCCGAGGAGGTCCAGCTCGGCATACGCACCCTCGGCGCCAACTACCGCGGGAACGACCGCAAGACGGGCTGCAAGGACACCGCCCAGCTGTACCCGGTGGGGACACTGGACCGCACGGAGGCGAAGGCCGCCGTCGCGACCCTGACACCCACCGGCTGGACACCGATCGGCCCGGCGCTGCTCAAGGCCGCCGCCGACCTCGACGGCGGCGACGGCACCCGGCGCATCGTCCTCATCAGTGACGGCGAGGACACCTGCCAGCCGCTCGACCCCTGCGAGGTGGCCCGGGAGATCGCCGCCAAGGGGGTCGGTCTCACCATCGACACCCTCGGGCTGGTGCCCGACGCCAAGACCCGCGACCAGCTCAGCTGTATCGCGGACGCGACCGGGGGCACCTACACCTCGGTCCAGCACAAGGAAGAACTCACCGACCGTGTCGGTCAGTTGGTGGACCGCGCGGCCGATCCGGTGGCGACTCCGGTCGCCGTCGAGGGCGCCGCCGCCTGCACCGAGGCCCCGGCGCTGAAGTCCGGGCTCTACACCGACCGTGAGGAGTTCGCGCAGCACCGCTGGTACCGGGTGGACGTCGAGCCGGGCAAGGAACTGCGCGCCTCGGTGAGCGTCGCGGCCGACCGTACCGTCAACCCCGACTACGGGGTGCTGCTGCGCGCCGTCACGGTGCACGGACGGGAGATCGTCCGGGGCGAGGCGGCGGGCAACGGCCGTACCGACGTCATCTCCACCGGTCTGCGCTATCCGAAGGCGGAGAGCGACGACGAGGACGCCCCGGCCGAGACCGTGTGCCTCCAGGTGTCCAACTCCTTCTCGGCGGCGAGCGGTGTGAAGACCACGCCGGGCATGCCGCTGGAGCTGACGGTCGACGTCGTCGACGGACCGGACCAGGCGAGCGACGTGGCCTCCTTCGGCCTCGGGCGCGGCTGGTGGCTGCTCGGCGCCCTCGTGGTCATCGGCTTCCTGGCGGGTGTGCTGTGGGGCTGGATCTCGCGCCTGCGGATCGCGGTCTGGAGGACCAACTGATGCGTTTTGGACGTGTGTTGAGCACGGCTCTGCTGCTGCTCGGGGTCGCGGCGGCACCCGCCGTCGCCGACTCCTCGCCCACTCCGAGCCCGTCGGGTGACGACAGCGCGCCCACCCGGGCCGGTACGTCGTTCCGTACGGCGACCGAGATCGAGCAGGGCACGCAGGCCACCGCCAGCGGGTCCGCGGGCGACTACCTGTACTGGTCCTTCCCGGCGGACGCCGGTCAACGGCCCACCGTGAAGGCGACGGTGAAGCTGCCGGAGGCCTCCACGCGCGGGGCCGCCGAGACCTGGCAGGTCGACGTGTACGACGGGCTGCGGCGGCGTCAGGCCTGCCAGTACGGGGCGCAGACGCGGACGGCGGCGCAGGACGCGGCCACCGTGGAGCTGTCCTGCACCCTGCGCACCGTGCGCGCCTGGTCGGAGACCTGGGCCGACGACCCGCTGCCGGGTACGTACTACATCCGGCTGACGGCCACCGGACTGCCGGCGGCCGAACTGGGCCTGCCGGTAGGCGCGGAGGTGAAGGTCGACTCCAAGGACATCGGCGGCTCGGCCGCGGTCGACGGCTCGCTGGGCAAGCCGCTGGTGCCGGGGATCGCGACGAGTGCCAAGGAGTCGGACTCCGGTTCCGGCTCGTCGAAGACCGCCCTGTCGTCGATCGAGCCCGACGACGGCTGGACCTCCGGCTGGTGGTCCGACCGCTGGGTGTGGACCGCGATCGGCGGCGTCCTCGCGGCCGTCGCGGGCATCGGCGGCTACACGCTGACCCGCGGATCGGGACGGCCCTCCCGGGTGCCCCCGGGCGTCTAGTGCCGCACGAGGGCGTGGACGCCGCCACGACGGCGTGAACGCCCGTACGACGGCGAGGTCCCGCCGTGCTCCCCCACGGCACGGCGGGCCCCGTCCCCACCCGGCCCACCCTCGTCCGGGCCCCCGGTCCGGCGGGTGGCGTGCGGAACGCCCCCGCGTCCGTGCGGCCCCCGGCGGCCCGCCACGGCCGTGACAGCTCCCTAGCCGCCCGCGGTTACCACCCTGTGGTCGCCGCGGCGCCGCCCGCGATGTTCTCGAACGTGCTGGAAGTGTCCGGCGCGGACGGCGCGCCGGCCCCGCGAAGTACACCCCGGCCGCCGAACGCGCGGGCGGCCCACCGGTGTCACTCCCCGCGCAACGCCTTGGCGAGGGTGCCCTCCCCCGTCACGCCGATACGGCCCGCACGCACCGCCTCCAGCACGGTCGAGGTCCCGCGGCTCACCGCCGTACAGGTCGCGGCGTCCAGCGACAGCCGGACGTCCGGCTCCTGAGGGGCGGGTCCGTCCCCGTAGACCGGGCCGTCCGATACGCCCACCCGTACGTGGAACTCGCCCTCGTCCAGCCGGACTTCGACCATCCCCTCACCCTCCCCCGCCAGACCGCGCAGCAGCGGCAGCGCGAACCAGTGCGCCCGTACGGCGTCGGTGGCCCCGCGCTCGCCGAGAGCGGGCGCGCCCCATTCGCCGAGCGCCTGGAGGACCGGAAGCAACTCCGCTCCCCGGTCGGTGAGTTCGTAGACGTACACGGCGCCGGGCGGCGGCAGCCGGCGCCGGGTCGTCAGGCCGTCGCGCTCCATGTCCCTGAGCCGGGAGGCGAGGACGTCCGTGCTCACGCCGGGCAGATCGGCGTGCAGGTCGGTGTAGCGGCGCGGGCCGCCGAGCAGCTCGCGGACGATCAGGAGGGTCCAGCGGTCACCGACGGCGTCGAGCGCGCGGGCCGCGGAACAGTACTGGTCGTAGCTTCGGCGAGGTGACATGCGACGCAGTCTAGACATGTTGTTGGACTTTCCAAGCGTCTACTTGGTAAAACCAAGCAACACCACGAACCGGAGGGCGCAGCGCATGGAGTTCCGGCAGTCCAGCAAACTCAGCGAGGTCTGTTACGAGATCCGCGGCCCGGTGATCGAGCACGCCGACGCACTGGAGGCGGCGGGCCACAGCGTGCTGCGCCTCAACACCGGCAACCCCGCGCTCTTCGGCTTCGAGGCGCCGGAGGAGATCCTCCAGGACATGATCCGGATGCTGCCCCAGGCGCACGGGTACACCGACTCGCGCGGTGTCCTCTCCGCCCGCCGGGCCGTCGCCCAGCGCTACCAGGAGCGCGGCCTGGAGGTGGACGTGGACGACGTCTTCCTCGGCAACGGCGTCTCCGAACTCGTCTCGATGGCCGTGCAGGCCCTGGTGGAGGACGGCGACGAAGTCCTCATCCCCGCGCCGGACTTCCCGCTCTGGACGGCCGTCACCACGCTCGCCGGCGGCAAGGCCGTGCACTACCTCTGCGACGAACAGTCCGACTGGTACCCGGACCTGGCCGACATGGCGTCGAAGATCACCGACCGGACGCGCGCCGTCGTCATCATCAACCCGAACAACCCCACCGGCGCCGTCTATCCGAAGGAGGTCATCGAAGGCATCCTCGATCTCGCCCGCCGGCACGGCCTGATGGTCTTCGCGGACGAGATCTACGACCAGATCCTCTACGACGACGCGGTCCACCACTCGGCCGCGGCGCTCGCCCCCGACCTGGTGGTCCTGACCTTCTGCGGCCTGTCGAAGACGTACCGGGTGGCGGGCTTCCGGTCGGGCTGGCTGGTGGTGACGGGTCCCAAGCAGCACGCCCGCAGCTATCTGGAGGGCCTGACGATGCTCGCCTCCATGCGACTGTGCGCCAACGCGCCCGCGCAGTACGCCATCCAGGCCGCGCTCGGCGGTCGCCAGTCCATCCACGAACTGACGGCGCCGGGCGGCAGGCTGCGCGAACAGCGCGACCGGGCCTGGGAGAAGCTCAACGAGATCCCGGGCGTCTCCTGCGTCAAGCCGAAGGGCGCGCTGTACGCGTTCCCGCGCATCGACCCCGAGGTGCACCGGATCCACGACGACGAGCGGTTCGTCCTGGACCTGCTGCTGCGCGAGAAGATCCAGGTCGTCCAGGGCACCGGCTTCAACTGGCCGCGCCCCGACCACTTCCGCATCCTCACCCTCCCGTACGCCGACGACCTGGACGCGGCGATCAGCCGGATCGGCCGGTTCCTGAGCGGGTACCGGCAGTAGCGGCGAGGCGGTGCGGTTCCCCTCGCAACCGTAGGACCAGCCCCACCTGTGCAGTTGGTCGGACGCGAGGAGGCGGGCCAGCCGGGCGCCTCTGCGGGTGGCCGACAGCCGCAGGGTGAAGTCGCGCGCGGGGGCGGCAATATCCACGTTCATGTCACTCAGCGTGTCCGATCGTCACTACGCTGAACAGCGACATCGACGGTACGCGGAGTCACTGTCCGGTCGCGCTCCGGCGCTGTCCGGCCCGCACCGCGTGGAGGGTGGGGGACATGGACGTCACGGCCAACGGGCCGCGGCCGGCCGACGGCAACGACGACGACTCGGCGGCCGTGCTGCGCACGGTGGGCAAGGTCATCAAGATGTGGCGCGAGCGGGCCGCGCTCAAGCAGTCCGAACTGGGCACCGCGATCGGGTACAGCGAGGAACAGGTGTCGTCCGTGGAGCGCGGACGACGGGCGCCCAGAAGGCAGTTCCTCGAAGCGGCGGACCATGCGCTCGGGGCGGCCGGAATGATCGCCGGACTGGCGAAGGACGTGGAGGAGGCCAGGTACCCGAAGAAGGTGCGGGATCTGGCGAAGCTGGAGGGTGAGTCGGTAGAGATCTGTGCCTACGACAACTCGGTCGTCAACGGGCTGCTGCAGACCGAGGAGTACATGCACACCGTGTTCGGCTCACGGCGTCCCGCGTTCTCCGAGGAGGAGCTGGAGCAACGCGTGGCCGCCCGCCTGGCACGTCAGACGATCATCGATCGCGAGCACACGCTCCCGGCGTTCAGTTTCGTCCAGGACGAGGCGAGCCTGCTCCGACCGATCGGAGGCAGACTGGTACTGCGCCGACAGCTCGAACGACTGCTGGAGGTAGGGCAGTTGCGGAACGTGGAGATCCAGGTGATGCCACTGGACCGGGAGGACAACGCCGGCCTCGGCGGTCCCTTCCATCTACTGCGACTCAAAGAAGGCGCCACTGTGGGGCACAACGAGGTTCAGCTCATCAGCCGGCTGATCTCGGACCCCAGGGAGATCCAGATCCTGGAACTCCGCTATGGGATCATCCGAGCCCAGGCTCTTGCGCCCGGGGAGTCTCTGACCTTCATCGAGAAAGCGCTGAGGGAGACATGACCACAAGCAGCTCCGCCCTGGAATGGTTCAAGAGCAGCCACAGCACCGACGACGGTCCCGCCTGCGTCGAAGTCGCGACCACGCCCGGCGCTGTCCACATACGCGACTCGAAGAACACCCCCGGCCCCCGCCTCGCCTTCACCCCGGACCACTGGACCGCCTTCGTCACCTTCGCCGCCACCTCGTCACCCTCCTGACGGCCACGCCCCACCGTGCGCGTCCGCGGAGTCGGAGGTCCGGGCTCGTAGCCTGTGACCGAGCTGGGGTCCTGGCCCGCCGGGCGGCCCCGGAGCGCGGGCCGTTCGGCCCGCGTGAACCTTCGGCGAGCAGAGGAACCACAAGCATGGGCGACCTCCTTCTCGTGCGGCACGGCGAGACCGAGTGGTCCTTGTCCGGGCGGCACACCGGATCGACCGACATCCCGCTGACCGAGCACGGCCGCGAGCAGGCGCGGCGGCTGGCCCCGCTGATCGCCTCGTACCACCTCTCCACGGCGTTCGTGAGCCCGATGCAGCGGGCGCGGGAGACCGCGCGGCTGGCCGGGGTCGAGGGCGCGCGGGTCGACGCGGATCTGTGCGAGTGGGACTACGGCGGGTACGAAGGGGTCACGACCGTGGAGATCCACCGGACCCGCCCCGACTGGTTCCTCTTCGACGACGGCGTGGCACCCGGCCCGACGGAGCACCCCGGGGAGAGCCCCGACCAGGTCGGAGCGCGCGCGGAACGGATGCTGGCCAAGATCGACGCGGCTCTCGCCGAGGCGCAGGGCAGCGTCGCCGTCTTCTCCCACGGACACTTCCTGCGCGTGCTGACGGCCCGCCGGCTGGGGCTGCCGGCCGAGGCCGGCGCGCTGTTCCAGCTGGCCACCGGGACCGTGAGCCGGCTGAGCACCGAGCACCGGCGGCATGTGGTGGCCGGCTGGAATGTCAGACCCTCCTCGTAGTCTTCGAGTGGGCCGATGCCGGTCCGGGCCCAAGGGGAAGGGGTGCGCCATGACACGACCGCCGACTGCCGCGCAGCGGCGTGTGATCGGCGCCGCCGACCCCACGACCGGGCGGCTGAGGGGCACGCAGGGCCAGCTCGCGGCGCTGGTGAACCGCGGGCTCGCCTTCCGGCACCCGCGTCCGCCGCACGACCACTTCCTGACGCCGGCCGGACATCGCGTGCGGGAGACGCCCGACGCACTCCCGGACGGCCCCGAGGCCGCGCCGCGGACCCCCGCCGCCCCGGCCGCCGAGGGCGGGGCGGGCGTGTTCGCCGCGCGGATCGGCGGCGAGGACGCCCCGGCCGGCGGCCCCTCCCGTACCCGTGAGGTGCGCAGCGCCTGGGCGGGGCTCCTGGAGCTGCGCCGGATGACGCATGCGGACGGCGCGGCGGACCGGCCGTGCGGATGGGAGCGTACGCATCTGGTGCAGGCGGCCGCGCTCGCCCTGGAGGCCGCCGGGCACCGCCCCGCGGGCGTGGACGCCGGAGACGGCGGCTACCGGGTACGGGCGACACCGCAGCCTGAGGCCGTCGCCGTTCACGAGCCCGGCCCCGAGGCGCTGCGGGCCTGCGCGGCCACCCTGGAGAAGGCGGGCTGGCAGACCGGCGAGTACACGGAGCCGCGTACAGGCGTGCGGTACGTGCTGGCGTCCCCCCGGCGCGTCTGAGGGCACTCCGGGCACCCGGTCCGCGCGCCGGCCGCGGGCCCGGGCGCCGTCCGGCCCGGGGCGGTGCCCGTCAGGGCCGTGCCGATGCTGACGGTGTGCACGACCGCCGGCACCGGAGACCGGAGTCCTGGCGGCACGCTCGCCCTGCCCGCGGTCGCGCCGGGCCCGTCCGCGACGCGCCCCCGCTTCCCCGTAAGACCTTCGATTGAGCGCCCAATTTGCCTACCTGTGCGCGTTGTTGGCCGAGAAGCGTCGCCAACTCACCTTCTCCTGACGGGTATGCGTCACGTCGAATCTCTGGTAGGAAACCTTCCTAACAGTAAGTGGACGTCTCACTCCCCTCATCGGAGGTACCGTGCACACCCCCCACATCCACACCTCACGACGCACTCTGCTCGCTCTGATCGGAGCCTCGCTGGTGGCGGTCCCGGTCCTCGCGGCCCAGTCCGCGAGCGGCGCCGCGGCCGTCGGCCTGGACGACCCGGCGAAGAAGGAGATCGCCATGAAGCTGGTCTCCAGCGCGGAGAACTCCTCGCTGGACTGGAAGGCGCAGTACAAGTACATCGAGGACATCGGCGACGGACGCGGCTACACGGCCGGGATCATCGGCTTCTGTTCCGGCACCGGTGACATGCTCGACCTCGTCGAGCTGTACACGCAGCGCAAGCCCGGCAACGTCCTCGCCAAGTACCTGCCCGCGCTGCGCGACGTGGACGGCAGCGACTCGCACCAGGGCCTGGACCCCGGTTTCCCGGCCGACTGGCGCAAGGCCGCCCAGGACACCGCGTTCCAGCAGGCCCAGAACGACGAGCGCGACCGTGTCTACTTCAACCCGGCGGTCCAGCGGGGCAAGGCCGACGGCATCGGTGTGCTCGGCCAGTTCACCTACTACGACGCCATCGTCATGCACGGCGACGGCACGGACAGCACCAGCTTCAGCAACATCCGCAAGCGGGCGCTGGCCAAGGCGAAGACCCCGGCCCAGGGCGGCGACGAGGTGACCTACCTCAACGCCTTCCTCGACGCCCGGGTCTGGGCGATGAAGCAGGAGGAGGCGCACTCCGACACCACCCGGGTCGACACCGAGCAGCGGGTGTTCGTCAAGAACCGGAACCTCAACCTGAACACACCGCTGGACTGGAAGGTGTACGGGGACAGTTACCACATCGGCTGACGGTCTCCCGGACGACGGCGCGGGGCGCGGCACTCGTGATGCCGCGCCCCGCGCGCGTCGCCTGGACGTCCCGGCGGCCGGCGGCGGCACCCGCGGGGTCAGCGGGCCGGGGCGGCCCTCAGGTCCTCGCCGGCCTCCATGGGGTGGGTGACCTCGCCCGCGTCACGCCGTCGGCCCCAGTGGTTGAAGACGAGGTTGAGGAGCACGGCGGTCACGCACCCCGTCGAGATCCCCGAGTCCAGGACGATCCGCGCGGTCTGCGGAAACGCGTGGTAGAAGTCCGGCGCGGTGATCGGGATGATGCCGACGGCCAGCGACACGGCCACGATCAGGACGTTGTTGTCCTTGTCCAGGCCGGCCCGTACGAGGGTCTGGATGCCGCTGGCGGCGACCGAACCGAAGAGGACCACACCCGCGCCGCCGAGCACCGGACGCGGTACGACCGCGATGAGTGAGGCCGCCGTCGGGCACAGGCCCATCAGGACCAGGAAGCCGCCGCCGGTGGCGACCACGTACCGGCTGCGGACGCGGGTCATCGCGACGAGGCCGATGTTCTGGGCGAAGGCGCTGCACATGAAGCCGTTGAAGAGCGGGCTGAGTGCGGAGCCGAGCGTGTCGGCCCGCAGGCCCGCCGCGATGGTCCGCTCGTCGGCCGGCCGCTCGACGATCTCGCCCAACGCCAGCATGTCCGCGGTCGATTCGGTCATCGAGACCACCATGACCACGCACAGCGAGAGGATCGCGGCGAGCTGGAACTGCGGGGCGCCGAAGTGGAACGGGGTCGGGAAGCCCACCACGTCCGCGTCGGCGACGGGAGCGAAGTCCGTGACGCCGAGAGGGATCGCGACGACTGTGCCGGCGACCAGGCCGAGCAGCACGGCGATCTGCTTGACGAAGCCGCGGGTGAGGCGGCGCAGCAGCAGCACGATCACGAGCGTCGTGGCGGCGAGGCCCAGAAAGGTCGGAGACCCGTAGTCGTGCGCCGCCGGGTCGGGGCCCTGCGCCCAGCCGAAGGCGACCGGCAGCAGTGAGACGCCGATGAGGGTGATGACGGACCCGGTGACGACGGGCGGGAAGAAGCGGACCGCCTTGCTGAAGAAGGGAGCGGCGACGAAGCCGAGGACGCCCGCGACGACGACCGCGCCGAAGATGACGGGCAGCGCGTCGCTCTTGTCCTTGGTGGAGGCGACGATCGCGGTCATGGGGGCGACACCGGCGAAGGTGACCCCGTTGACGAACGGCAGCCGGGCGCCGATCTTCCAGAGGCCGAGCGTCTGGAGGAAGGTGGCGAGGCCCGCGGTGAAGAGACACGCGCCGGTGAGGAAGGTCAGTTCGCCGCCGGAGAGTCCTGCGGCGGCGCCGACGATCAGAGGTGGGGCGACGACTCCCGCGTACATGGCGGCGACGTGCTGGAGACCGCCGGCGGCCATTCTCAGCGGCGGGAGTTTCTCGTCGACCGGGTGCTTCGACTCGTTGTGCGGTATTGCCTCGTTGCTGGAGGTCGATGGGGCGGTCACGGCGGCTCCTCCGGTCGGTTGCGCGTCGGCTCCGACGCGGGTGTCAGGGAGGTGGTGCGCGGTCGTGCGGGACCGGGACGACGGACGTCACGGGGAGAGCCCGTCCGGACGGCGGAGACCGTCGGGCGGCAGGGCGTCCGGTGACGGGGACCGCTCCGGTGGGCGCGCACGTCTGGGCGCGCCCACCGGAGACGGCCGCCACGGACCCCGCTCGGGTCCGTGGCCTCCGGCCGAGGGCCGTCCCCCTCGGCCGGAGATCCTCGGCTGCTCAGGCCCGCGCGGTGATCCTCGCGAGGCGCTGTGCCTGCGCCCGCGTGGAGCGGGCGACGGCGTCCTCGTCGACGTGCAGCAGCCGGCTGTTCTCGACGACCGGGAGGCCGCCTACGAGGGAGAGGGTGACCGGGGCCGCCGCGCCGAGGACCAGCGCGGTCACCGGGTCGGCGATCGAGGCGTGCGCGAGGGTGTCCAGTTTCCACAGCACGAGGTCGGCGAGCTTGCCCGGTTCCAGGGAGCCGATCTCCGCCGCCCTGCCGAGGACCTGGGCACCGCCGAAGGTGCCGAGCCGCAGCGCCTGCCGGGCGTTCAGGGCGGCTTCCCGGTGGGCGCCGAGCCGGTTGACGAGGAGGGCGTTGCGCAGCTCGGTGTGGAGTTCGCCGGACTCGTTGGAGGCGGTGCCGTCGACGCCGAGGCCGACCGGGACGCCGGCCGCGAGCATGTCGGGGACGCGTGCGATCCCGGCCGCCAGACGGGCGTTGGAGGAGGGACAGTGGGCGACACCCGTCCCGGTGCGGGCGAAGGCGGCGATGTCGGAGTCGTTCATGTGGACGCAGTGGGCCATCCACACGTCCTCGCCGAGCCAGCCCGTGGACTCGAAGTAGTCGGTCGGCCCCATCCCGAACAGTTCCTTGCAGAACTGCTCCTCCTCGACGGTCTCGGAACCGTGCGTGTGCAGTCGTACGCCCTTACGCCGGGCCAACTCCGCGCCCTGCGTGAGGAGTTCGGTGGAGACGGAGAACGGCGAGCAGGGGGCGACGGCGATCTGCGTCATGGCGCCGAAGGACGCGTCGTGGTGCTCGTCGACGGTCGCCTCGGTGGCCGCGAGGGCGCCGTCGAGGGTCTCCACGGCGAAGTCCGGGGGCAGGCCGCCGTCCTTCTCGCTGCGGTCCATGGAGCCGCGGGCCAGGGTGAAGCGGACACCCGTCTCGCGGGCGGCCCGGATGATCGCGCCGGACAGGTCTCCGGTGCCCTTCGGGAAGACGTAGTGGTGGTCCATGGCGGTGGTGACACCGCCGCGGGCCATCATCGCGAGGGAACCCTGCGCGGCGGCGTACACCATCTGCTCGTCGATGCGCGCCCAGGTCGGGTACAGCGCGACGAGCCAGTCGAAGAGGTTGTGGTCGGTGGCCAGCCCGCGGGTGATCCACTGGTAGAAGTGGTGGTGGGTGTTGACCAGGCCGGGTGTGGCCAGGTGGCCGGTGCCGTCGATGCGGCGGACCACGTTCTCCAGCCCCTCGGGGGCCCTGCCCGCGCCGAGGGACTCGATGCGGTCGCCGGCGACGACGACGTGTCCGGTGGCGTACTCGGTGTCGTCGGCGTCGACGGTCGCGATCGCGCAGTTCTCGATGACGATGCGCTGGACTGCTGCCATGATGCGTCCTTTTCGCTCTGTGGAGAGGGCACGGCAGGACCCCAGGAGGTTTGAGTGCCGCGGCCGCCTGCGCCACGGGTGCCGATGGAGAGGGGTGCCCCGGTTCGGCCGGGGGCACCGGCGGAGGTCAGAGGTTGGTGAGGTCCACGGGGATGCGCGGCTCGCAGCCGTCACGCAGGACGGTGGCCTCGATCAGCCCGTAGGGACGGTCGGCCGCGTAGTAGACCTCGTTGTCGTTCTCCAGCCCGAACGGCTTCAGGTCCACCAGGAAGTGGTGCTTGTTCGGGAGGGAGAAGCGGACCTCGTCGATCTCGCTCCGGTTGTCGATGATGCGCGCGCCCATCTGGTAAAGGGTCTGCTGCAGCGACAGCGAGTACGTCTCCGCGAAGGCCTGGAGCAGATGCTTCCTGACCTGGTCGTAGGACTTCTCCCAGTCGGGCGTCCTCCGCTCGTCACCACTCCAGTTGAAGCGCCAGCGGGCGGCGACCTGGGTCGCCAGGATGCGGTCGTACGCCTCGGGCAGCGTCGTGTACTTGTCCTTGACGAAGCCCCAGAACTCGGAGTTCGTCGAGTTCAGCACGACGAGGTCCTTCAGCCCCGAGACGACCTCCCAGGTGTCACCGTCGAAGGTGATCTGGGTGACGCGGGTCTCCTGGCCCTTGCGCACGAAGGAGTGCTGGGCCTCACCGGCGCCGGTCGGCCCGGAGCCGTCGTCCCGGGCCCCGATGCGCTCCCAGGCGTACTCCTCGATCCGGACGCGCGCCGTGCGGATCGGCTCCTGGCTGGTCACGAAGTGCCGGGCGAGATGGATGCCGAACTGCTCGGCGGACTCGATGCCGTGTTCCTTGGCGAAGGCGTACACCGTGTTCTTGGTGGTGTCCGTCGGCAGGACGTTGGCGTTCGAGCCGGAGTAGTGGACCTCTTCCATGTCGCCGCTCAGCGCCACGGACACGTTGAGGTCCTTGATGTGATGGGTGTCGCCCTCGCGCGTGATCCTGACGACCCGGTTCTCGGCCTTGCCGTACTGGTTCTGCCCCAGGACCACAGGGCGCGCGGGTCGGGAGTTGTCCGTCATGTGTCTGCTAGCTCCCTCGGTAAACGGAGTAGCCGAACGGGTTGAGCAGCAGCGGTACGTGGTAATGCTCGCCCGGCGTCACGGCGAAGGTGATCGCCACCTCGGGGAAGAACACTCCGCTCGTGCCGCTGTCCCGGTTCGCGGGGGCGTCCTGCTGCGCATCGGCTTGCTTCTTCTCGAAGTACGCCTCGACCTCGAAGTCGAGCCGTACGTGGGTCGTGCCTTCCGGCGGCGCCGGCAGGTCCTTGCACCGGCCGTCCGCGTCGGTCGCGGAGCCGCCGAGCGGGCGCCAGCCGGCGTCGCGGCCGGCGCGGGCCGCCAGCCGTACGGCGACGCCCCCGGCGGGGCGGCCGGCGCTGGTGTCCAGGACGTGCGTGGACACGGAAGCGGTGGTGTCGGTACTCATACCTCTTCTTCCTCCAGGAGCCGGCCGAGGCGGATGCGGTTGATCGCCGTCAGTTCGGCGCGGACGATCTCGTACTCCTGCTCCGGTGCGTTGCCGAGGCGTTCCTCGACCGCGTCGCGCATCTGCTCGCCGGTCCGGCCGGTGGCGCGGATGAGGAAGACGTGGCCGAACTTCTCCTGGTAGGCCAGGTTCAGTTCGAGCATCCGCGCCCTGAGTTCCTCCGGGGCCCCCGCCATGCCGCGCTGCTCCCGGGAGGAGGTCGGGTCACCCGGTTCCGGCCGCCCGATCGGCGGGTGCCCCGCCATCGCCTCCGCCAGGTCCGCCGCGGAGAGTTTGGCCATGACGGCGTCACTCGCGGCGAGGAGGGCGTCGGGGGTGGCGTACGGTCGCCGGGCGAGCAGGCCGCGCGCCCAGGCCGCCGAGGCACACACCTCGACGAGTGCCGCGTGGGCCGTCCGCTCCTCCAGGGCATTGAACCGGGCGAGACCACCGGGTGTCGTACTCGACGTCACGGGATGCCTCCGTGGCCTTGTGCTGGACGGGCTGCGGACAGCTAACGCCCTCGAAAACACCACGTCAACACTTTGTTGAAAAATCCGGGTAACAAAAACCGCCGTCCGGGTGATCCGGACGACGGCGCTCCCAGGGTGGCCCGACGGACCGGGAGAGAAGGGCCCGAGGAGCCCCCTGACCTGCACGTCCGCACGGGCCGGGCGCCGGCTTCCGCCGGGGCCGTCCGCCCCCTCGGGCCTACGGGGCTCCCTCCCGGGCTCCCCTCAGACCTGCTTCTCGCGGTTCAGGTAGTTGTAGACGGTGAAGCGGCTCACCCCGAGGGCGCTCGCCACGGTCTCCACCCCGTGCCGCACCGAGAAGGCCCCGCGCGCCTCCAGTACCCGTACGACCTCCTGCTTGGCCCTGCGGTCGAGTTCGGCCAGGGGCTTGCCCTGCTTGCGCTCCAGGGCCGCCAGGATGTGATCGAGCGAGTCGGCCAGTTGCGGCAGGCGTACGGCGACCACGTCCGCGCCCTCCCAGGAGAGCACGACGTCGTCGGGTCCGGCCTCGCCCGGCGCCAGCATCTCGCCGCCCATGGCGTCGACCAGCGGCTTGACCGCCGCGACGAAGGGATCGCCCCCGGTACCGGTCACTTGCCGCCCTCCCCGACGACGTTCACCTGCAACGAGACCCGCGTGGCACCCGCGGCCAGAGCCTTGCGCAGCAGCGCGTCGACCGCGTCGAGCACGGCATCGGCCCCGCCCTCCGCGGTGTTGCCGAACGGGCCGACGTCCACGGCGTCCAGCGCGGCCGCCTCGATGACCTCGCGGGCGACCAGCGCGTGCGGGGGTGCCTCGTCCAGGTCGAAGGGCTCGGTCGTGAACTCCACTCTCAATCGCACCCGCTCAACCTACTGCTCGGCGTCGATTTTCCGGCAGCCCCCTCTTGACAACCCCGGAACCTCGACGGCAATCTTCCATTAAGCAGAAATGAACTTCCGCAATACGGAATTAAGTGGGCCGGGGCGGGCACCGGCCGAACCTGTCGATACGGAAGGGGGCGCCGAGTCCATGACCGGTTTCGCATCGAGCACAGCCGCGGAGCAGCGCTTCAACGTCAACCTGTCGATCCTCTTCACGGAACTCCCGCTCCTGGAGCGCCCCGCGGCCGCCGCGGCGGCCGGCTTCACCGCGGTCGAACTGTGGTGGCCCTGGGTCGACTCCCCCACCCCCGCACCCGGCGAACTCGCCGCCCTGAAGCGGGCGATCGAGGACGCGGGCGTCCGGCTGACGGGCCTCAACCTCTACGCCGGGCGGCTGCCCGGTCCCGACCGGGGCGCGCTGTCGATCCCCGGCGAGGAGTCGGAGAGGTTCCGCGCCAACATCGAGGTGGCGGCGGACTTCGCGCGGTCGCTGGGCTGCGGGGCGCTCAACGCCCTGTACGGCAACCGCGTCGAGGGCGTGGACCCGGCCGAGCAGGACGCGCTCGCGCTGGAGAACCTGGTCCTGGCTGCGCGGGCGGCCGACCGGATCGGCGCGGTCCTGCTGATCGAGACACTCAACAGGCCCGAGTCACCGGACTATCCACTGGTGAGCGCCGCGGCCGGCGTAGCCGTCGTCGACAGGGTCAACGAGGCGACCGGCCTCGGCAACGCCAGGTTCCTCATGGACCTCTACCACCTGTCCATGAACGGCGAGGACCTGCCGCAGGTGATCTCCGCGCACGCCGGGAAGACCGGCCATGTGCAGATCGCCGACAACCCCGGCCGCGGCGCGCCGGGCACCGGCACGCTCCCGCTGGAGGAGCTCATCGGGCAACTGCGCGAGGCCGGTTACGACGGCTGGGTCGGCCTGGAGTACAAGCCGGGCGACCGCCCGAGCGCCGAGGCCTTCGACTGGCTGCCCGCCGAAGCCCGGGCCGCCCGCTGAGCGGCACCCCACCGACGTAGCAGAGAAGCCAGAAAGGCACCCTCATGAGCAAACTCCCGAAGGTCGCGTGGATCGGGCTCGGCATCATGGGCTCCCCCATGTCGGAGAACCTGATCAAGGCCGGGTACGACGTCACCGGGTTCACCCTGGAGGAGGACAAGCTGGAGCGGCTGGCGGCGGCCGGCGGCACGGCGGCGGGGTCGATCGCCGAGGCCGTACGCGACGCCGACGTGGTGATCACGATGGTGCCCGCCTCCCCGCAGGTCGAGGCCATCGCGTACGGGCCCGACGGCATCCTGGAGAACGCGCGGTCCGGAGCGCTGCTCGTCGACATGTCGTCCATCACCCCGCGGACCTCCGTGGACCTCGCGAAGGCCGCCGCCGCGAAGGGGATCCGCGTCCTCGACGCCCCGGTGTCCGGTGGTGAGGCCGGCGCCGTCGAGGCCGTGCTGTCCATCATGGTCGGCGGGGAGCAGAGCGACTTCGACGCGGCCGAGCCGCTCTTCGAGGCGCTCGGCCGGACCATCGTGCTGTGCGGTCCGCACGGCTCGGGCCAGACCGTGAAGGCCGCCAACCAGCTGATCGTCGCCGTGAACATCCAGGCGTGCGCGGAGGCCGTGGTGTTCCTGGAGAAGTCGGGCGTGGACCTGAGGGCCGCGCTCGACGTGCTGAACGGCGGCCTGGCCGGCTCGACCGTGCTGACGCGCAAGAAGGACAACTTCCTCGGCCGCGACTTCAAGCCGGGCTTCCGTGTCGACCTGCACCACAAGGACATGGGCATCGTCACCGACGCCGCCCGCACCGTGGGCGCCGCGCTGCCGGTCGGCTCCGTGGTCGCCCAACTGGTGGCCTCGCTGCGCGCGCAGGGGGACGGCGGCCTGGACCACTCGGCCCTGCTGCGGGCCGTCGAGCGGCTCTCCGGCGCGCGGCTCTGAGACTTCCGGGCGGTACCGCCGCCGACACCTGTCCTGTCGCGCCCAGGCGGTGGCACCGTCCGGAACCCGCTTCACCGGACCCATGGACGTCCATGGACCGCGCACCCGTGCTCCACGCGGCGAACGGCCCACACGGGTCCACGTCGGCGAGAAGAACCTCGCCCACTTCCACCCGGCCGCCCCGTCCTACGGCGGCCGTGTGACGGAGGCGGTCCGCGCCGCACGCGAGGACCGAGCCTCTGCTCCAGCCGCCCGAGGCGGCGTTGGACCCGGATGAGGGGTGATCCAGCGCTGTCCGGGCAGAACCGGGACCGCGGCGGTACGCGAGCCAGTGCGGTGGTCGAGGTTCCGGAGCCCCTTCCCGACCTGAGGGAAGGACGCCCCGGACCCGTCGCGTCCGCCGCGGTCCCACCCCACCCCACCCTCCGGGAGCGGCCTCCCTCTCCACGACCCCCGGACGGCGGTGGGGCCGAAGCTCCGTCCGGCGGCGCGACCGCGCTGTCACGCCCAGCCTCGCGCCGTCGGACGGCCACCACCTCACGCCCGACCCGCCAGGGAGCACCCGGTACGGGACCTTCACCCTCGCCCGTGTCCGGCGCTCCCGGGTGCGTCGGCGTGCGTGTCCGCCCCGCCGGCAGCAGCCTTGGGGCATGGACTATCCACAGATCGTTGTGCACGCCCCGGGGCTGGACGGGTCGCGGCGGGTCACCACCGGGGACGAGACGCTCGGTATCGCCTATCACCTCGACGACGTCGTCGAGATCCTGCGGCGGGCGGACCTGGACGAGACCGAGGTCGAGAAGAGCGACATCATCGACTGGCAGGGCGGCGGCCCGGACGACTGGCCGGGGCTGTCGGAGCACCCGTCCGAATGACGGCCGGCTCCGCGCACCCCCCGGATACGCCACCGGACGTACGTCACCTACGGAACCCTCAAATCAAGCTCTGAACAACGCTCCGGGGGCTTCACTCCACCCCTTACGAGGGCACATTCTCGGCACATGAGGCCCGCCGGCACGGGGGCGGCGGGCCTCATGGCGGGAGTGGAACGGGGGGCGGCCATGGGCGACGGCATGTCGGAGGAACCGGATCCGTATGCCGTCGCCCTGGTGCGTGTCGGACCCCGCGCCGCCGTGACGGTCGCGGTGCTCGCCCTGCGTCTGCGGGGCGCGGTCGAAGCCGGCCGGCCGGGCACGATGCGGACCTCACGGGCGCCCGCACCCACGGGACATCCGCCGGAGCGGTCGGCGCACCCGCTGGAGCGGGCGGTGCACGCGTCCCTCTACCGCCCCGCGGGCATGGTCGAGTTGCTGCGGCGCACCCGTGTACGACAGTCGCTCGCGCAGTTGCGGACCGAGCTGTCCGAAGCAGGCACGTTGCGGACCTTTCCTCCCGGCCCCACGCTCGCCGCCCGGCGCCTGCTCAGGCGGACACGGGCCGAACGGCCGCTGCCCACCGGCAGGGAGGGTCTCTCGCGGCACGACGTGCTCCTCGCGGTCGCGCTCCACGGCGCCGCGGCCCTCACCCTCCTGGAGCCGCGCTTCGCCGTGGACGCGGGACTGGTGGGGCGCGGCGGCACGGCCGACAAGGGGTTGCTGCCGCATTCCTGGGGCGGCGGGTGCGGCGGCGGCTACACCGACGGCGGCGGCGGCTCGGACCCGGGATCCGGCTGATCGACCTGATCGACCTGATCCGTCCGATCCGCCTGGTCCGTCCGACCCGCTTGGCCTGTCTGGCCGGCCCGACCCCTCAGACCCGTCCGAACATCCCGCGCAAGAAGCCGAGTTCGTCCTTCGGGGGTCGCTACGGCGACGGCCCCGCCTCCGGACACGGAAGGCGGGGCCGTACGGTGCGCGCGGGCGCCGGACGACGCTGCGGGGGTCAGACCTTCAGCGTCCTGATCGAGGTCGGCGCGTGGGCCGGTTCGGTCGCGATCTCCTCGAACTCCACGACGTTGCCGATGTCGTTCGTCGTCGACATGGAGATGTTCGTGACCCGCTCCAGGATCACCTCGACGACCACGGGCACCCGGAACTCCGCTGCGAGCTTCTTGGCCTGTTCGAAGGCGGCGCCCAGGTCGGCCGGGTCGGTGACCCGGATCGCCTTGCAGCCGAGGCCCTCGACGACCTTGACGTGGTCCACTCCGTAGACGCCGAGTTCGGGCGAGTTGATGTTCTCGAACTCCAGCTTGACCTGGAAGTCGATGTCGAACGCCCGCTGCGCCTGCCGGATGAGGCCCAGGTAGGAGTTGTTCACCAGGACATGGACGTACGGAATCCGGTGCTGGGCGCCGACGGCCAGTTCCTCGATCATGAACTGGAAGTCGTAGTCGCCGGAGAGGGCGACCACGGGGGCCTCCGGGTCGGCCGTGGCGACGCCGAGCGCGGCCGGAACGGTCCAGCCCAGCGGGCCCGCCTGGCCGCAGTTGATCCAGTGCCGGGGCCGGTAGACGTGCAGCATCTGGGCGCCTGCGATCTGTGAGAGGCCGATGGTCGAGACGTACCGGGTCTCCGGTCCGAAGGCCTTGTTCATCTCCTCGTAGACGCGCTGCGGCTTGATGGGGATGTCGTCGAAGTGCGTACGGCGCTGGAGGGTGGCCCGGCGCTCCTGCGCGGCGGCGGCCCACGCGGACCGGTCGGGCAGGCGCCCCGCGGTCTTCAACTCCCCTGCCACCTCGACGAACAGCTCCAGCGCGGCCTTCGCGTCGGAGGCGATCCCGTAGTCCGGTGCGAAGATCCTGCCGATCTGGGTGGGCTCGATGTCGACGTGGACGAACGTGCGGCCCGCCGTGTAGACGTCCAGCCTGCCGGTGTGGCGGTTGGCCCACCGGTTGCCGATGCCGAGGACGAAGTCGGACTCCAGGAAGGTCGCGTTGCCGTAGCGGTGCGAGGTCTGCAGGCCGACCATGCCGGCGTTCAACTCGTGGTCGTCGGGCAGGACACCCCAGCCCATGAGCGTCGGGACGACCGGAATGCCCGTCAACTCCGCGAACCGCACGAGAAGTTGTGAGGCGTCCGCGTTGATGACACCGCCGCCGGCGACGATCAGCGGGCGCTCGGACTCGCCCAGGAGGGTGAGCGCCTTCTCGATCTGCGCGCGGGTGGCGGTGGGCCGGTACGCCCGCAGCGGCCCGTACGTCTCGGGGTCGAACTCGATCTCCGTCTGCTGGACGTCGACGGGCAGGTCGATGAGGACCGGGCCCGGACGGCCCGAGCGCATGAGGTGGAAGGCCTGCTGGAAGACGCCGGGGACCTGTGCGGCCTCCAGGACGGTGACGGCCATCTTGGTGACGGGCCCCGCGATCGAGGCGATGTCGACGGCCTGGAAGTCCTCTTTGTGGATCACGGCGGTCGGGGCCTGGCCCGTGACGCACAGGATCGGGATCGAGTCGCCGAGGGCGGAGTAGAGCCCGGTGATCATGTCCGTGCCGGCCGGTCCGGACGTACCGACGCACACCCCGATGTTGCCCGGGCGGGTCCGGGTGTAGCCCTCCGCCATGTGCGAGGCGCCCTCGACGTGCCGGGCGAGCGTGTGGCTGATCCCGCCGGCCGCCAGCAGGGCCGCGTAGAAGGGGTTGATCGCCGCACCCGGGACGCCGAACGCGTTGCTGACGCCCTCGCGCTTGAGGATCTCGACTGCCGCGCGGGCAGCGGTCATACGAGCCATGGAGTACTCCTGCTTCGGCTGTCGGATTCGCGCTCCGTCGCGCCCCGCGGAGAGCTGGTGATTCCGTAGGTGGTCCGTGGATGACTTCGCGTTCCGTTCCGCATACCGACTTCACGATATTCCGTATTACGGAAACTAACTTCTACTATCTGGAAGCAATGTAGGTGGCGTGCCAGAACGCGTCAAGGGCGGCCACCGGGCGGGGACCCTCCGGGAGAAGATCCGGGGAAGGTCCGGCGGAAGGCTTGAAGCTGTCGGGGCGTTTCGCTGTCGGCGGCCCCCTCCCTGGAGGACGATGGACGCGCTGTCCCGATGTGACGTCCTGGAGTGGGCCATGGCCGAGAGCGTGCCGGTGCGGTGTCCGGCCTGCCGCCGCGAGCATCTCTTCGCCGCGTCGTCGTACCCGTGCGTGTGCGGCGCCCCCGTCACTCCCCCGCTCGACCGCCTCGCGGATCCCGTACCCGTGACCCATCGCGTCTGGGACGACGACTGGGTGACGGTGCCCTGCGACGCCTGCGGCCGCGAGGACGAATGGCCCCATCCGGAACTGGGCTGCGCCTGCGGGACCGTGCTGCGGATTCCGGTACGCGGGGCACGGCCGGGAGGCGCACGGCGACCGGCGCTCACCGAGACCGCGCCGCTCGCCGGGGCCGCGCCGGACACCGACCTGGACGAGACCCCCGCGCGCTCACCGCACACGACCGGGGCCGCCGCCCCACGCACCGCCGAGGCCTCCGCCCCGCACGCGGCCGGGGCGACGCCCCCGCGGGCCGCGGAGACGCCGCCCGCACCGGGTGCGGGCGGCGTACCGGCGCGGGCCGCCGGAGGTCCCTCCGCCGGCGGCCCGGCTCCGGACGACGCTCACCACGCCGGCACCCCGCCCCCGGACGCCGGAGCGCCCGCCACCCCGGAAGCCCCCCTCGCCCCCGGCCAGGCCCGGGCTCCCTCCACCGCGCCGACGCCCCGCCCGGCGTTCCGGCCGGTCACCATCCGCACCGCGCGGGACGCGGTGACGGCCGCCGCGCTGTATCTGCGGTGGCTCGGCTACCGCGACATCCGCCGGGCCGACCAGCGGCCCCCGTCCGGAATCGGGCTCGCGGCCCGGGGTGTCGTCGCCCAGGTGGACCCGACGGTCCGTCCCGCCTCGCTGCGAGACGTGGAGTGCCTGTGGCTGACGGCGATGAGCGAGTCCACCCGGTGCGTCTACTTCTCGCTGGCCGGCTACTCGGAGGACGCGCGCTCCCGCGCCGACCTGCTCGGCGTCCCCCTCTTCATCCTCGACCTCACGGGTACCCCGCAGCCGGTCAACGCCCCCGCGGACGAACTCACCGCCACCGGGGCCTGACCGGCGAGCGGTGCCGCCGGGGGCATGCCGGGTCATGAGGTCATGCCCGGGTCATGCCGTTCTCAACGTGTCCCGTGTCCCGTGTCCCGTGTCCCGCCGTCTCCCGTGCCCCGTCTCCTGTCGGCACCCGCGCGGAAGGCCGGAGCACCCGCTCAGTCCCGGTCGGCGTACGTCTCGCGGAGTTCGATCTTCCGTACCTTGCCGGACACCGTCATCGGGAAGGCCTCCAGGACCCGCAGGCGACTGGGGATCTTGTAGTGGGCCAGCCGGTCCTCGCAGAAGGCGCGCAGTTCCGCCAGTGTCGGCGGGTCCGCCGGGTCGCGGGCGATGACACAGGCGAGCACCTCCTCGCCGTACCGCTCGTGGGGCACCCCGACCACCTGGACGTCGGCGATCTTCGGATGCGCGTAGAGGAACTCCTCGATCTCCCGCGGATAGATGTTCTCGCCACCCCGGATGATCATGTCCTTGATGCGGCCGACGATCTCGACGTAACCGTCCTCGCGCATCACGGCGAGATCCCCGGTGTGCATCCAGCGCCCCGGGTCGACGGCCTCCGCGGTCTTCTCGGGCTCGTTCCAGTAGCCCAGCATCACGCTGTAGCCCCGGGTGCACAGTTCGCCCGCGGTTCCGCGGGGACGGGTCACACCGTCCACCGGGTCGACGACCTTGACCTCCAGGTGCGGGAGCACCCGGCCGACGGTGCCGGTGCGGTGCTCCAGGTCGTCGTCGCGGCGGGTCTGCAGGGAGACCGGCGAGGTCTCGGTCATGCCGTAGCAGATGGAGACCTCCGCCATGTGCATCTCGGCGACCACCCGTTTCATCACCTCGACCGGGCACGGCGAGCCCGCCATGATGCCGGTGCGCAGCGAGGACAGGTCGTACGTCGCGAAGTCGGGGAGGTTCAACTCCGCGATGAACATGGTCGGGACGCCGTACAGCGAGGTGCAGTGCTCGTCCTGGACCGCGCGCAGTGTCGCCGCGGGATCGAAGGAGGGGGCCGGGACGACGATGCACGCGCCGTGCGAGGTCGCCGCGAGGTTCCCCATCACCATGCCGAAGCAGTGGTAGAAGGGCACCGGTACGCAGACCCGGTCCTGCTCGCTGTAGGCGAGCGACTCGCCCACGAAATAGCCGTTGTTGAGGATGTTGTGGTGGGAGAGGGTGGCTCCCTTGGGGAAGCCCGTGGTCCCCGAGGTGTACTGGATGTTGATCGGGTCGTCGCAGGACAGTTCGCTCCCGCGGGTCCGCAGCTGCGCGCGTGACTCGGCGGTGCCGCGACCGGTCAGCGCGTCCCAGCTCGGGTCGCCGATGTAGACGGTCTCCCGCAACCGCGGGCAGTTGCGCCGCACTTGTTCGACCATCGCCCGGTAGTCGCTGGTCCTGTGACGGAGGGAGGCGACGAGCAGGGTTATGCCGGCCTGCCGCAGGACGTACTCGACCTCATGGGTGCGGTAGGCGGGGTTGATGTTCACCATGACCGCGCCGACGCGGGCGGTCGCGTACTGGACGAGCACCCACTCCGGGCAGTTGACCGCCCAGATGCCGACCCGGTCGCCCTTGGCGATGCCGGAGGCGAGCAGCGCGGACGCCAACTCATCTACGTCGGCGGCGAATTCGGCGTACGTCCAGCGCCGCCC
Organism: Streptomyces fagopyri; assembly: GCF_009498275.1. NCBI lineage: Bacteria > Bacillati > Actinomycetota > Actinomycetes > Kitasatosporales > Streptomycetaceae > Streptomyces > Streptomyces fagopyri. The sequence continues at coordinate 2,386,964 of NZ_CP045643.1, forward strand.
GGACTCCACGTCGACGAGCGCCTCCCGGTCGGGCCAGGCCGCCACCGTCCGGTCCAGGTTGGCCCCGATCGTGTCGCCGAGCAGTGCGGTCGGGCTCGTGCCGTGCGTGTAGGAGAGTTCGGTCACCGGAAGTCCTCCTCGCGGTACTCGGCGTCCGAGCCCGTGGCCGTGGCCTCGCGCAGCTCGATCCGGCGGATCTTGCCCGACACCGTCTTGGGCAGCTCGCCGAACTCCAGGCGGCGGATGCGCTTGTAGGGCGCGAGGACCGTGCGTGAGTGCTCGAAGAGCACCTTGGCGACGTCCGGGCCGGGTTCGTGGCCCGCCGCGAGGACGACGTACGCCTTCGGGACTGCGAGCCGCAGCGCGTCGGGGGCCGGGACGACGGCCGCCTCCGCCACCGCCTCGTGCTCCAGCAGCGCGCTCTCCAGCTCGAAGGGCGAGATCTTGTAGTCGGAGGCCTTGAAGACGTCGTCGGACCGGCCCACGTACGTGATGTATCCGTCGGCGTCACGCGCGCCGATGTCGCCCGTCCGGTAGTAGCCGCCCGCCATCGCCTCCGCGGTGCGGTCGGGGTCGCCGTGGTAGCCGGTCATCAGACCCACCGGCCTGCCCGACAGGTCGAGCGCGATCTCCCCCTCGTCCACGCCCGGCGCGCCGGAGACCGGGTCGAGGAGTTCCACCCGGAAGCCGGGGCTGGGCCGCCCCATGGAGCCCGTCTTGAGCCGCTGGCCGGGGCTGTTGGAGACCTGGACGGCCGTCTCGGTCTGCCCGAAGCCGTCCCGGATCGTGACGCCCCAGGCGCGCCGCACCTGTTCGATGACCTCGGGGTTGAGCGGCTCGCCCGCGGCGACGGCCTCGCGCGGTGGCGTCGGCAGCTGCGTCAGATCGGCCTGGATGAGCATGCGCCACACGGTGGGCGGGGCGCAGAAGGTGGTCACCCCGGCCCGGTCCATCTCCGCGAGCAGCCGTCCCGCGTCGAAGCGCGTGTAGTTGTGGATGAAGACCGTGGCCTCCGCGTTCCACGGTGCGAAGAGGTTGGACCAGGCGTGCTTGGCCCAGCCCGGCGAGGAGATGTTCAGGTGCACGTCGCCGGGCTTGAGCCCGATCCAGTACATGGTCGCCAGATGGCCGATCGGGTAGGAGGCGTGCGTGTGCTCGACGAGTTTGGGGCGGGCGGTGGTGCCGGAGGTGAAGTAGAGCATCAGCGGGTCGTCCGAGTGGGTCACCCCGTCCGGCTCGAACGCCGCGTCGGCCGCGTACGCCTCCTCGTACGACTGCCAACCGGGCCGGTCGCCGCCGACCGCGATCCGGGTGTGCCGGCCGGGCACCTCGTCGAACTTCGCGGTGTCCTCGGCGCGCGCGATCACGTGCCGGACCCGGCCGCGCTCGACGCGGTCGCGCAGATCGGCCGGCCCGAGCAGGGTGGTCGCCGGGATGACGACGGCTCGCAGCTTCATCGCGGCGAGCGCCGTCTCCCACAGCTCGACCTGGTTGCCGAGCATGACGAGGATCCGGTCCTCGGCGCGCACGCCCCGCGCGCGCAGCCAGTTGGCCACCCGGTCGGAGCGCTCGGACAGCGCGGCGAACGAGAACTCGGCGCGTGCGCCGTCCTCCTCGACGATGTGCAGGGCGGTGCGGTCGTTGTCCCGCGCGATGACGTCGAACCAGTCGAGTGCCCAGTTGAAGGAGTCCGGACGCGGCCAGTCGAAGCCCTGGTACGCCGTCGCGTAGTCCTCCCGGTGCTCCAGCAGGAAGTCCCGCGCGGCACGGAATCGCTCCGTCGCGTCCGTCGTCACCGTCATGTGTCCTCCTCGTTGCCGGACCTCCGCCTAACATCGTGTATTCCGTAAGGGAGGTCTCACTACCCCCGAACGGGGGGTGCGCCGCGACGAGGGGGCGAACGGATGGCAGCGGAAGCGGCGGACGCGGTGGAGATGCGCGCCGCGCTGGTACGGCTGCGGCGCGCCACGGGACTGCCGGTCGCGTTCGGCGGCCTGGTCGAGCCCGGGCGCGCGCGGGTGCGCATCAGCGAACTCAGCGGCACCGCGACGGCCGCGCTCAGCGCGCTCGCGGTGTCCTCGGGCAACGGTCTGGGCGGCAAGGCGGTTGCCCTCGCGCGCCCCTGCGCGGTGACGGACTACTCGGCCTCGCGGCAGATCAGCCACGAGTACGACGTGGCGGTCGCCACCGAGGGACTGTGCTCGGTGCTGGCGGTGCCCGTGGTCGTACGCCGCCGGGTCCGCGGAGTGCTGTACGGCGCCCTGCGGACGGCGCAGCCCCTCGGTGACCGCACGCTCGGCGCGGCGGTGGCGGCGGCCCGGGACGTGGAGCAGGCGCTGGTCGTACGGGACGAGGCGCGGGGCCTGCTGGCGGTGGCGCGGGAGCCGGTGGCGGGAAGCGCCGCGTGGGAACAGGTGCGGGAGGCGCACGGGGCGCTACGGGCGCTGGCGCCGCGGATCGCCGACCCGGCACTGCGGACCGAACTCCTCGACGTGTGCGGGCGGCTGGCCGGCGCGGCGGCACCCGAGCACGGCGGGCCGCGGGTCGGGCTCGCCCCGCGCGAGGTGGACGTCCTGGCCTGTGTCGCGGCCGGGGCCACCAACGGGGGCGCGGCACAGCGGCTGGGGCTGCGCCCTGAGACGGTCAAGGGATACCTGCGGTCGGCGATGCGCAAGCTCGGCGCCCACACGCGAGGGGAGGCGGTGATCGCGGCACGGCGTGCCGGAGTGCTGCCGTAGGAGGGGCCGCCGTCCGGGCCGCGACGCTCCGGACGACGACCGTCCGGGACTTTCCATTCAGTCGGGAGCGCCCTGAAATACCCTATGCATAGACCCTGTTATTTCCCTCACCACCCCGAGAGTCCGAAATTCAAAGAGTTATTGCCTAACATTGGCCCGGACACGACATGCGAGGGGAGCGGCGACCGTGCGAGGGGACTTCAAGGAACCTGCGAGGCCCCGCCCCGACCTGGTCATCGGCCGGGAGGAGCTCTTCGCGGCGGCACGCGAACAGCTCTCCGGCGGCGGCAGCCTGCTGGTGCACGGCCCCGCCGGAATAGGAAAGTCGACCGTCCTGCGGGCGCTGGCCGCGGAAAGCGCCGAATCGGCGCACACCGTGTTGCGCTGCTCGGCGACCGAGTCCGAATCGCATCTGCCCTTCCTCGCGCTGACCGACCTGCTCGGCCTGGTGGTGGACACGGTCTCCGACCGGCTCCCCGCGCCGCAGCGCACCGCCCTGGAGTCGGCCCTCACCGGCCGCGGGGAGTCGACCCTGCAACGGGACGGACTCGCCCTGCGCCTCGCGGTCCTCTCCGTGCTCCGGGCGCTGGCCGCGCGGGGGCCCGTCCTGATCGTCGCCGACGACCTGCAGTGGCTGGACCCGGCCAGCGCCGAACTGCTCGGCTTCGCCGCCCGCCGGCTCGGCGAGATGCCCGTACGGATGCTGTGCGCCGTCCGTACCGACACCGACCCGCCGGACCAACAGCACGACCGCTATCTACGCGCGTCCCCGTCGAACACCCTGGCCGTGCGGCTCAATCCGCTCTCCCGGGCCCAGACCGCCGAACTCCTCGGCCACCGCGGGCACACCGGGCTGTCGCGTTCCACCGTCCGGGACATCCACCGCACCAGCGGCGGCAATCCGCTCTTCGCCCTGGAGCTCGGCCGCGCGCTCGCCGAGAGCCCGACCCGGCCGAGCCCGGGTGAACCGCTGCCCGTACCGACCTCGTTGCGCGCGCTCGTCCTCAGCCGTCTGGAGATGCTGTCCGCCGAGGCCCGCCGCACCCTGCTCGTCGCGAGTGCGGGAGCCCGCCCCACGGTGGCGCTGCTGCACGCGGCCGGACGCAAGGACGCCGAGGCGGAGACCGCGCACGCGGCCTCCCTCGGACTGCTGGCGACCGAGCGCGAGACACCCGGCATCCGTTTCGCGCACCCCCTCATCTCCGCCGCCCTGTACGCGGAGGCCGGCGCCGCCGAACGCCGCGCCGCGCACGTCGCGCTCTCCACGGCGGCCTCCGACCCGATCGAGCGGGCCCGGCACCTCGCCCTCGCCACGACCGGCACCGATCCGCAGGTCGCCGCGCGGCTCGGGGAGGCGGCGGCCGCGGCCCGGGACCGGGGCGCGCCGTCGGTCGCCGCCGGGCTCGGCCTGCTCGCCGCCCGGCACACGCCCGTGGACGCCGAACCAGGCCCGGACGAGCGGCGGTTGCAGGCGGCCGAGGACGCGCTGACCGCCGGGGAGTCGGACCTCGCCCGGGACATCGCGCGTGACGCGCTGCGCCGGGTCACCGCGCCGGCGGACCGCGTACGGGCCTGGATGGTCGTCATCGACGCGGCGGGGCAGGCCATGGCCGAGGTCGACGCCGTCTTCCCACAGGCGCTCGCGGACGCGGGTGACGACCCGCGGCTGCTCGCGCTCGTGCGCTACCAGCTCGCCTGGCGGGCCCTGCTGGTCGAGGGCGAGATGACCAAGGGCCGCGAGGAGGCCGCCATCGCCGCGCAGCTCGCCGCCCGCGCCGGGGACCGGCCCACCGAACTCCTCGCGCTCGGATTCCAGGCGCAGATGGAGACCCTGATGGGTCACCCGGGCGCACCCGCGACCATCCAGCGGGCACTGCGCGAGCCGCAGGACCCCCGGGTGGCGTGCGACCACAACGGCGCCGGCGCCGTCCGCTTCCGCTGGCTGATCATGGGCGACCAGCTCGCCGAGGCGCGGACCACGATCACGGCGCTGCTGCGCGAGGTGCGGCGGCGCGGCATGGTCGAGAGCGAGCTGCACTTCCTGCGCGGGCTGGCCGAGACCGAACTGCGTTCCGGGCACTGCGGGCGGGCTCTGGACCTGGCCCGGGAGAGCCTGCGGCTGGCCCGGGACACGGGGATAGGCGAGGCGGCGACCGCCATGTTCACCTCCCTCGCGGAGGCGGCGGGCGGTGACGTGGACCGGGCACTCGCCCTCGCGCGGGAGGCCGTGGACCGCGCCGAGGAGGACGGCGACCTGGTCTATCTCTCGCGCGCCCTCGGCGCCCTCGGCCACGCCCAGCTGGTCGCCGGGGACTCGGTGGCCGTGGTCCGCTCCCTGCGACGCGTACGGGAGCTGGAGGAGCGGCTCGGGATCACCGACCCCGCCCGGGGCCGCTGGCACGGCGACCTCGCGGAGGCGCTGGTGCGGATCGGTGAGCCGGTCGAGGCGCAGGACGTCATCGACGCCACCCGGGCGCGCGCGCTGCGGCTCGGCCGCGAGAGCGTGCTGGCGGTGCTCGACCGGGCCGAGGCACTGGTCCGGGCGGCGAGGGGCGAACACGGCCCCGCCGTAAGGCAGCTGACGGCGGCGCAGGACCGGCTCGGCAAGCTGGGCTACGGACTGGAGGAGGCCCGCGCCGCGTACGCCCTGGCCGAGGTGCGGACCCTTCCCCAGGCTCTCGGCCTCACTCGGACAGGGGCGACCCCCGTACCGGGCCCGACCTCGTACGACGAGGCGACCCGCCTGTTCCGCCGGTGCCGCGCGCTGCCCTGGCTGCGCCGGGTGGAGACGGCGGCGGCGACCGCGACGGCGGCCGTCACCGGGCCGGCGCCGGCCGCGCCGGCGCCCGCGGCGCTCGACGGCCTCGCGGCGACGGAGCGTCAGGTCGCGGCGCTCGTCATGGAGGGCGCCACCAACCGAGAGATAGCGGCGCGCCTGTTCATCAGCGTGAAGACCGTGGAGGCCACGCTCACCCGGGTGTACCGGAAACTGGGGATCCGCTCGCGGGTGGACATCGTCCGGCTGGCGGCACGGCACCGGAACGGGTGAACCGGAGCGTCAAAGTACGGGGTGGCGCTACAGCCGTCGGGGCCTCCGGGGCGTCGCCCCACGCCGTTCCCGACGCTCCGTCAACCGCCCGCGGTGCGAGGCCGATCGGGCCGTCCGGTGGATGCGGGTGACACCGTGCAGGGCGGCGCGGGCCGCCGACCGGGGCCGGACCTTACGCTAAACCCCGGTCCGTGCGGCCAAGGGTTTTCCCTCCTCCGACTCCGCTAGGGAGTTCCCCCCTTGGAAGCGGAACGCTCGCGCTTCTAGCGTGAGCGTCGTGCCGCTCGCTCGGGCACACGGCGTCCGCCCACCGGCGCCGTGTCCAACCCCCCACACCCGTGCGTCCCCCCACCGGCAACCTCTGAGGAGATCCATGTTCGGCCTCGACCGCGCCACGAAGGCAGCGGCTCTCTGTACGGCGGCCGCTGCCGCCGCCGCGACCGCTCTGCTGTGCGCACCGGGCGCCGTAGCGGCCCCCCGGCCGATCGTCGGCGGCACGACGACCACCACGACCGCGTACCCGTTCATGATGCAGATCACGGACGCCTCGCAGAACCAGTTCTGCGGCGGCACCCTGGTCGCGGCGAACAAGGTCGTCACCGCCGCCCACTGCATGACCGGCGAGACGACGAGCAGTGTCCGTGTCGTCGGCGGAAGAACGTACCTCACCGGTACGAACGGCACCGTCAGCAAGGTCAGCAGGATCTGGGTCGACCCCGGCTACACGGACGCCACCAACGGCGACGACGTGGCCGTGCTGACCCTGTCGACGTCGATGCCGTACACCCCGGCGTCGTACGTCGCCGCCACCAGCACCGGCGTGTACGCGGCCGGCACCACCGCCCGCATCGTCGGCTGGGGCACCACCTCGGAGAACGGCGGCTCCTCCGACCAACTGCGCACCGCCACCGTCCCGCTCGTCTCGGACGCCGGCTGCCGGAGTTCGTACGGCTCCGACTACCTGGCCTCCGACATGGTGTGCGCCGGTTACACCAACGGCGGCACGGACACCTGCCAGGGCGACAGCGGCGGCCCGCTGCTCATCGGCGGTGTGCTGGCCGGCATCACGTCCTGGGGCAACGGCTGCGCGGAGGCCGGGTACCCCGGCGTGTACACCCGCCTGACGACCTTCTCGAACCTGGTGAAGACGCAGCTCAACTCGTAGTCACCACACCACTCCTGAGCATCGCTCAGGCACAGACCAGGGGGCGTTGCGGGCCTCCACGAGCGGCCCGCAACGCCCCCTGTCCAACGCTCCCCGTCCAACGCTCCCCGTCCGGCAGCCCGGGCACGGCTCACGGGCACGGCTCACGGGCACGGCGCGGGCACGTGACGGGCGGGGCCGTCCAGGCGGGCGCGCGGGCGGGACCGCCCTACTCGATGACGGTCCCGAACCGGATGTCGTACGCCCCGTCCCCCGACATCACCGAGAGCATCCGCTCCGCCTCCCCCACCACCTCGCCCCTCCGCGCCTTCGTGAGCGCGCCGAAGGGCTCGATGGTGAGGACGTTCCCGTCCTGCCGCCACACCCCCGCCAGGAATCCGTCGACGAGCAGGGCGCGGTACGCCTGGTTGCCCGCCCACGTACGCCCCTTGAGGCCGGCGGGCACCAGCCGGGAACGGTCGGCGTGCGCGAGGAGCAGGTTGTCGAACTCGGGCAGGAAGCGCGGCGGGGCCGGGGTGTCCGCTTCGGGTCGGGGCGCGTCCGGAAGGTCGAAGAGCTCGACCCCCTTCTCGTCGCGGAACGTGACCAGCCGCGGCCGCAGCCGCTCGAACGCCTCCCGGAGCCGGGTCAGCCCCGCCCAGGTCTGCATGTCCTTGACCGAGGCGGGCCCATAGGCGGCCAGATAGCGCAGCACGGTCGCGTCGGGAGCGGGCGTGGGCTCGGCGGGGCGGCCGAGCCAGTGCTCGGCCGTGGTCAGCACGACCTGACCGCTGCGGCCCCACAGTCCGCGCGGGGTGACCTGGACGAGCGGCAGCCCGCAGCGCGCGGCGACCGAGAGCGCGAACGGGTCGGCGTCCGGCCACCGGGCGAGCAGCGCCTCCCGCAGTTGCCCCATGGTGCGCGGCTCGGTCTCCACCAGCTCGCGGCTGATCAGGGCGAGCCGCTCCAGGTCGACGCCGACGAGCCCTTTGCGGAAGGCGTTGAGTTCCCGGTTCCGGGCGGCCTGTACGAGCGGACGCAGCGAGAGCGCGTCGTCGGCGGTGTGCGTGTGGAGGGTGGAGCGCAGGGTGACGATGCGGACGACGGCACGGTCCGCCATGGCCTCCGACAGATCCTCGGGACGAAACCCTTCGAGGCGTGCGGCGAGGGCGTAGTACGGCGGTTTCACGTTCTGCGCCTGGAGACCGACGAGGTGGCCGACGGCCCGGGTGGCGGTGAGAGCGGCGGACCGGCGCAGCAGGTGCTGGCGCTCCAGAGTCGCGCGGTTGAGGGCACGGGGGCCGAGCACGGGGGCCGCGGCAAAGACGTTGCTCGCGCGCGCCGTCGTCCGCTCCGACGCTCGCGCCTTCGTCCGCACCGTCGTCCGCTCCCGCGCCTCGGTCGGCGCGGCGGGCACCTCGGTGTCCGCGGGCGCCCGCACCTTCGCGGGCGTACCGCCGTCGTGCGTACCGCCGCCGTGCGCCTCGACGCCGTACGTCTGGGCGCCGCGCGCCTCCGGGGAGCCCGCCGTCGTGCCGCTCGTCCTCGTCATGCCCCGCATGATGACGGGGCTTGCGGTCACCTTCTGTCCGCGATTCCCGGCGAACCTGTGCCTGGGCGGTACGCCCGCCCCCTCCCCGTAACATTTGACCCGTATATCCTGCTCGGTGATCACACACACGTACGGACCGACATGGGAGGCAGACGCGATGTCCGAGCGACGCCCCCGCCCGGCCGCCAGGAACGGCAAGAAGTCCGTCTGGCGGCGCACCCTCACCCCGCCGGCCGAGCCCCCCGCCGCATCCCCCGCGCCCCTCACCGACCCGCCCTCGGCGGAAGCCGCCGACACCGGGAGCGTCGTACAGGCGGCCCTGTACCGCGACGGCGTACGCGTCTCGACGCCCGCGTCCCTCGCCGACACCTTCCGGGAACTGCGCGACCAGCCGGACGGCATGGCGTGGATCGGCCTGGCCCGCCCCACGGAGGCCGAACTCCTCTCCCTGGCGGCCGAGTTCGACCTGCACCCGCTCGCCGTCGAGGACGCCATGGAGGCGCACCAGCGTCCGAAGCTGGAGCGCTACGGCGAAACGCTCTTCGTCGTGCTGCGCGCCGCGCGCTATCTGGACGCGCTGGAGGAGGTCGACTTCGGCGAGCTGCACGTGTTCGTGGGCCCCGACTTCCTGATCACGGTCCGGCACGGCGCGGCGCCCGACCTCTCCGCGGTACGCCGCCGGATGGAGGACACCACGGAGCTGCTGAAGCTCGGCCCGGAGGCGGTCCTCTACGCGATCCTCGACTCCGTCGTCGACGGGTACGTGCCCGTCGTCTCCGGCGTCCAGAACGACATCGACGAGATCGAGACCGAGGTCTTCCGCGGCGACCCCGCGGTCTCCCGCCGCATCTACGAACTCTCGCGCGAGATGGTCGAGTTCCAGCGGGCCACCCGTCCGCTGGTGGGCATGCTGCACGCGCTGATGGCCGGCTTCGCCAAGTACGGCACCGACGAGGAACTCCAGCGCTACCTCCGCGACGTCGCCGACCACGTCACCCACACCAGCGAACGCGTCGACGGCTTCCGCCAGGCCCTCGCCGACATCCTCACCGTCAACGCGACCCTGGTCACCCAGCAGCAGAACGCCGAGATGCGCGCCCTGGCCGAGGCCGGCTTCGAACAGAACGAGGAGATCAAGAAGATCTCGTCCTGGGCGGCCATCCTCTTCGCCCCGACCCTGGTCGGCACGATCTACGGCATGAACTTCGAGCGCATGCCGGAGTTGCACTGGGCACTCGGCTACCCCTTCGCCGTAGTCCTCATGGCAGGCGTATGCACCAGTCTGTACATCATCTTCAAGCGGAAGGACTGGCTCTGAGCAGCCGGCCCGCACGCACCACAGCGCCATGTCAGCCTGTGCGCGGCCTGCTCGCCGACCAGCCCACCGCCTCGTCGGCCGCAAGACGGGTCCGGCCTCACCCGCCGTGCGGCGCCAGTCGGGAGTCGGGCAACCCGACTCCGGCACGCTGCTGTCCGACACGGCCGTGGCCGACGGCGGGGCACCTCCGCCGCCTCACCGTCACCGGGGTACGCGCGCCGGCGTGAGGCCGGGGTGGACGCGGTCCGCCGCGGTCCTCACGCCGGCGGGCGGAGGGACTCGGGACAGGGGCCGGCACCCTGGCCGGCCCCCACGGCACCGCGGGTCCGGCCTCAGTGGGCGTTCAGCGTGACGGGCAGTCGCTTCAGGCCGCGGAAGGCAGGGAACGGCACGGTGAGCCATTCGGTCTCCTTCGGGCTCTCGGCCAGGTCGATCCGCGGGAAGCGGTCGAAGAGGCTGGTCAAGGCGAGCTGCATTTCCATTCTCGCGAGCGGCGCACCGAGGCAGTAGTGCGGTCCCGTGCCGAACCCGAGGTGGTTGCTCTGCACTCCCTGTCGCGTCACATCGAAGTCATCGGGCGCCTCGAAGCGTTCGGGGTCGCGGTTGGCCGACGTGATCGCGATCTGCACCAGGGAACCCTTGGGGATCAGCGTTCCCGCGATGGTGATGTCCTCGAGAGCGTGCCGGAACGTCGCGTTCTCGACCGATCCGTCGAAGCGGATGATTTCTTCGATGGCGTTCGGGAGGAGTTCGGGCGAGGTGGTGATCCGCTGGAGCTGATCACGGTGGGTGAGCAGATTGTAGACGGCGTTGCCGATCAGGTACGCGGTCGTCTTGTGCCCGGCGAACAGCAGGATCCAGAGCGTGGAGACCAGTTCGCCGTCGGTCAGGGAACCCTGCTCGTCCTGGGTGCGAATGAGATCGCTGAGCAGGTCGTCCGACGCGTTCTTTCTTTTGCGCGCGATGAGTTCCTGGAAATAGCGGTGCAGGGTGCTCTCAGCGTCCGCCAGACGGTCCTTGTCGCCCTTGCTGAATCCTGTGCGCGCCACGACGCTGCACCACTCCTGGACATCGTCCCTTTCCTCTTCGGGCACGCCGATGAGTTCGCAGATCACCTTGAGCGGGAGAGGGAAGGCGAATGCGGGCAGAAGATCGACCACCTCGTCGGCCGCGCAGTTGTCCAGCAGCGTGTCGGTGATCTCCTGAATGCGCGGCCGCAGGACTTCGATACGGCGGGGAGTGAAGGCCCGGTTCACGATCCGGCGCAGACGGGTGTGCTTGGGAGGGTCGGAGAAGAGCATGTTGTCGTCCAAGGCGATGGAGGAGTCGCCGAAGATGGTGTGGTAAGCGTCGATGGCCGCGTACATGTCTTTACTGATACGCGGGTCCGCCAGAGCGGCTTTCGCGTCCTCGTACCGGGTGATCAGGTATGTCTCCACGCCGTGCGGGGGCGTCAGACGGCTTACGGGAGCGGTCTCGCGCAGTTGCCGGTAGACGGGGTACGGGTCGGCCCGGTACACGGGGCAACCGCGGGACGCCGCCGCTACGGCGAGGCTCGTCGGGTCCTGAATCTCCTGCTCAAGCTGGGTCATCGTCGGCCCTTCTGATTCCTGCCGTAGCAGTGGCGGATCTACCGGAACAGTGCATGTATTGACGAGGACCGAGATGACAAAACGACATTCACCCGGCCGCCAATTCGGGCGTCGGACCGAAGTCGCCCTGGGCCGCCACCGAGTGACCTGTGTGGAGGAAGGCGGGATTGTGCGCCGCGGCGACGGGGGACAGCTTGTCTGCCGCCGCAGTTGTTCAGGGTGTGACGAGGAGGATGGATCGTGGAGAAGCGTGACGGAGGCAGTGTTCCGGTACTGATCGTGGGCGGATCCCTCGTAGGGCTGTCCGCATCGGTCTTTCTAGGACGCCGGGGAATCGACCACCGGGTGGTCGAGCGCCGTGCGGCCACGTCGGAACACCCTCGCGGCCGGGGGAACAACATGCGGACGATGGAGTTGTTCCGTACCGCGGGCCTGGAACCGGATATCAGGGAAGCGGCGGCCACTCTGGCGGGCAACCACGGAATCATGCAGACCGACCGACTCTTCGGTGGTCGGAGCCGGTGGCTGTCCGCCCGGATCACCGGGCGCCCCCCGGAGGCTGACATGTGCTCCGCCCAAAGGTGCGCGTGCAGCCAGAACGACCTGGAACCCGTCCTGCTCAAGCACGCCCGTGCCCTCGGCGGAGATGTGCGCTTCGGTACGGAACTGGTGTCGTTCGCACAGGACGAGGAGGGGGTGAGCTGCGAACTGCGGGACCGGGAGAGCGGCGAGACCTCCTCGGTGCGCGCGGCCTATCTCCTGGCGGCGGACGGCCCCCGCAGCCCCGTGCGTGAACGCCTGGGCATCGGCCAGAGCGGGCAGGGCGACCTGTTCCACAACGTGAGCGTCACCTTCCGCAGCAAGATGCTGCGCGAGGTGGCGGGGGACCAGCGTTTCCTGGTCTGTTATCTGAACGGCGACGACGGCGAAGGGGTACTGCTGCCCGTCGACAACGAGGAGCACTGGGTCTTCCACGTGCCGTGGTTCCCCGAGCGGGGCCAGGAGCTCGAACACTTCACCGATGTCCGTATCGCCGACCACATTCGGGCGGCGGCCGGTGTGCACGACCTCGATGTCGAGGTGACCGGCCGGGCCCCGTGGCACGCCGCGGACCGGGTGGCCGATCGGTACCAGGACGGACGGGTCTTCCTCGTCGGCGATTCCGCCCACGAGATGCCCCCCACGGGCGCCTTCGGCTCGAACACCGGCATCCAGGACGCCCACAACCTGGCCTGGAAGGTGGCCGCGGTACTCCGCGGCTGGGCGGGCGAGAAACTGCTCGACACCTACGAGAGCGAGCGGCGGCCGGTCGCCCTGGCCACCAGCGCCCGGGCCATCGTGCAGGCGGCACGGGAGCAGCACCCGGGCTACAGTCCGGCACGGAGGGCCGGTCAGGGTACCGATCTGATGACCACGGCCCTCGGCTACCGGTACGTGTCCACGGCGGTGGCCGACGCCGACCCCGACGTTCCCGTCATCCCGGATCTCCTGGAACTGCGGGCCGCGCCGGGCACTCGCGCACCCCACATGCCGGTCACGCGCGAGGGCATCGCCGTGTCCACCATCGACCTGTACGAGCAGTCCTTCGTGCTGCTGTCCGGGTCGGCCGAAGGCCCCTGGTCCGCGGCCGCCCGCGCGGCGGCGGACCACGCCGGCGTCCCGGTCACCCCGTACAGCATCGGCCCCGGCCCCGGTTTCGATCTCGACACCGGCACGGCCGACTGGGCCGCAGTCCACGGCACCACCGCCGCGGGCGCCGTCCTGGTCCGCCCCGACGGCTTCGTCGCCTGGCGGACAGGAAGCATTCCCGACAGCCCGGAACAAGAACTGACGCGTGTTCTGCAGGCCGTCCTCAGCCACTGACCCACCTCACCCGGCTGGCCGTGCCCCGCCCCAAGCCTTCAGGAGCTACCCGTGCCCCAGTCTGTCGACACCGTCGGACTCCATGCCTCGGCCGACTGCTGCCAGACGGCAGACAGCAGCCCCGACAGCCGCCGGGAGCGGCTGGACGTCCACCATCACTACACCGCGCCCGAATGGGTGCGGTGGGCCGAAAGCCGTGGAATCGCCAGCCGCGACAGCCTGCCGCCGTGGACCCGGTGGGACGAGACCGCCGCCCTGGATCTGATGGACGGGGCAGGCATCGGCACCAGCGTGCTCACCGTCGCCATGCTGGGCCGCATCAAGGAGACCGAGACGCGCAAGGAGAGCGCCCGTGTCGCGCTCGACGCCGCCGGCGCTCTGAGCGGCAGGCGTCCGGACCGCTTCGCCTTCTTCACTCCCGTCTTCCTCGACGACGCCGAACTGTCCCGCTGGTCCGTCGGCTACGGAATGGACGAGCTCGGCGCGGTCGGAGTCAGTGCCCGTACCAGCGTGGACGGCCTGTATCTCGGCAGCCCCGAGCTGGACCCCCTGATGGCCGAGCTCGACGAACGCTCCGCCGTGATCAGTACGCACCCCATGGAAGTGCCCTCCCCCAGCGCCCCCCAGGGGGTACCGCCCTACCTGTGCGACTTCCTCATGGACACCACCCGCGCGGCCCTCAGCCTCATCATCAACGGCACCCTGGACCGGTTCCCGCGCCTCACCTTCATCCTTCCCCACGGGGGCGGGTACCTCCCCTACATCGCGAGCCGCGTGGAAGCCTTCAGCCACCAGCTCACGCCCGGTGTGGACCCCTCCCGCGTCCGCGACTACGTGCACCGCTTCTTCTACGACACGGCCGGCCCGATGTCGCCGTCGGCCACGCCCACCCTCCTGGCCCAGGCCGGCTCCTCGCAGATCCTCTACGGAAGCGACTGGCCGCCCACCCCCGCCGGCGTCGTCACCGGAACGACGGCGCCCGCACTGGACAACGACCCCGCTCTCGACGCACAGGACCGCAGCAGCATCAACCGCGGCAACGCGCTGCGCATCCTGCCCGCCCTCGTTACCACCTGACGGTCCGTTGGACGATCGGCGCAACTCCCCTTCGCGAAAGGGACATCGCGTTCACGGAAGCCGCATCGCGCCGTCCTCACAGAACGCCTGCCACCGCCACCCGTCCTCCGCACGCGGATGACACCCGCGGCCGCGAGCAGCCCCGCCTCGACGAGAGGCGGGGCTGCCCCGTTTCCTCCCGCGGTCCGAGATCCACGCGTGGACGCCGTTCGGGTTCCCAGCCGCGTGTCCTGCAGAACGCGAACGGACCGCCGCTCCTCGCCGGTGTCCCGGCCGACTGCGCCCATGGCGGTGAAAGGCCGTGCTCCCTCGGTCACGGTGGACGCCGAGATCGTGTACGCGTGCCACCCGGTCGGACCTCCGTGCCAAAACCTCTTGATCATTGTCGACAGGCTTCAGCCGAGCACCTAAAGTGCGAGCGCGACAACGATGTCACCACCCCGCAGGCCGGCCGTCCGTCGACCGCTCCGCGCACCCACCATCCGTCCGTCAGGGCGTCGAAAAGAAACGCACATGATCGACCAGAAACGGGAAGGCGTCGCGGGATCGCCGCAGCCGCAGGATCGAGACCGCGCCACTGATTTCAAGACCTTCATGAATCTCACGAATCGACAGATTCAGGATCGTCGCCGGCATGTCTTCCAGGAGTGGGAAGGCGGCCCGTTCTCACATCTCACCCGCCTTGCCATCCCTCACCAGTTCGCGCACCACGGTTTCAGATTCGCGGCGAACGGCCATCTCTTCAAGCGTCTGCTGTCCGTCAAGGTGTACTGCGATTCCTTGACGGGAGTTTCGGGAAGCGATCTCGACGAGGATCCGATGGTGGCCGACCTGGTGACTTCAGGCCGGATCGTCTTCACGAGCAAGAAAGTCTCCCACACCGTCACACCGGGCCGGATCTGCATTCGCGACACGAAGGCCTCCTGGAACTTCACCTGCGCGCAAGGCACCCGTGTACGCGTCGTGACGATACCGCGCCATCTGGTGCTCTCACGCAATGGGTCACCCGGGGCACTCGACCAGGCGTACATGTCGGACGTCTCGGCCCCGGAAGTTCGGTTTCTGATGAACTTCCTGCAAGCGATCGAAAAAAGCAGCAGCGACCTGGACGGTTCGCCGCACACGCAGAATCTCGCACTGGATGCGTGCGCCGGCCTGTTCGCCGGAATGCTCTCCCACCGCTCCGAGTCCGGACCGGAGGACCATCCGAACGCCACGGTGAAAGCCGCGAAGAACGTCATCGAGCGAAATCTCGACAGACATGACCTGTCCCCCGCCATGATCGCCAGGACGATCGGAGTGTCCGTTCGCACACTCCACCGGTCCTTCTCGGAATCGAATGACTCCCTCATGGCCTTCACCCGCCATCGGCGCCTGCAAAGGGCGCACGACGAACTGATACGGATGGACGGCGCGGCCAAGGTGTCCGAAATCGCCGCACGCTGGCATTTCGCAGACGCGAGCCACTTCATCAGGCACTTCAAATCGTTCTACGGAGCGACACCGGCCGCTTACGTCAGGGACCACGGCAGGGCGGGCGGCAGGAACTGAACGCGAACGTGGCGGGAGCCCCGTTCGCGCGGCCGGTCGCCGTGGCAGCCGCTATGCCGGAGCCCTGAAGACGGTGAGGACCTCTTCGGTGCGGAAGTCCGCCGAGGCGTAGACGGGCTCGCCCATCGTGCTGGCGTAGAGGTAGGCGGTCGTGGCGCCGGCGGCGTGGTGGGCGCGGACGATCTCCGTCGTGACGGCCCGCCCGTGGCCTCGCCGCCGATGCTGGGGCAGCACGGCGATGTTGAAGATACCCAGCAGCTCGCCCTGGACCGCGGCCATCCCGGTTCCGACGGGCCCGCTGTCGTCCTCCGCCAGGTAGAAGGTGAATCCTTCCGTGCTGGCCAGACCGGGGTCGGTGAACAGCTCGAACGTCTCATGGGGCACGCCGAAGCCGTCGGCCATGGTCCGGGCGTACAGGCCGAGTTCGTCACCGCCGACCGGGCGCACCCGCAGCGAACCGGTGACCGGCGGCGGTGCTCCCGCGTCGGGCCGCCTGATCATCAACGGCAGTCTGGTGACGTGGGTCAGTCCGTTGCGCGTCGCCACGTCCGTGACGCGCTGTCCCGGCAGGCCGCGTACCTGGATGCTCCAGGCGAGCCCCCGCAGTGCCTCGCTGCCGGCGAGGGCCCCGATGACTTCGGGGTCGGGATCCAGGTTCGGGCTGATGACGGCGTTCAGGGAAGCGACCGGGGAGCCCGAGACCGCCACCACGGAACCGTCCGAATGCCTGTGGCGACGATCTGCCGCGCACAAGGCGTGACTTACGGCCGCATAGGCGAGCGCGACCGGTCCGAGCGGGTCGTTCGAGGACGTCATGGATGAGCTCCGTGCGAGGTGAGGGCGGCCGAAAGAGGGTCCGGACGGCGGGACTTGGACGGGGAGGGCGGTACGCGGTGCGGTCGCGTACGTCTCCACGACGGGTTCCTGTCTTGCCGGTCACCCTCCTCACGCGCGAGGTCGGTGACCGTATGCCGCCGTCGCGGCGAACGATTCCAACCCATCACATCGTGCGGGACCTCGATAGAACGCCGGGGCCAACCCGTCCTGTGGGAGTGCCGTATGCACGCGGCGGCCGGTCGCGCGTGACCCGTGGGGGCGTGGCCCTCACGATGCGCGCCGAGGAGCCGACCCGGGGCGGAGGCCGGCTCCGCCGCGAACGAGGCCGACGCGGCTCGGGTTCCCTGTCTGCGTGCCGGGCCGGGTTCGGATCGCCTGGCTGTTCCCGGCCGGGCGGAGGCCAACAGAACGAGCGCGCCGGAGATATGGAATCCGCACGCCAACCCGGTTGCGGAGAAGCCGTCTTGACCATGGCGGCGGATATATTCGCCCGAGGCCGAACCCGATCATCGGACGAATTGGGCGACTGGTGACCGCGAGTGTTTCGCCTGGCCCGTCCCTCCGTCCGGGGACACTGAGCGCGAAAGACAGGGAGAGTGGTCGCCCCCATGCTCGATCAGGGCGCCATGCCCACGGGGCAGGGCCGCGTCGTTTCCGGCCGCTACCGATTGCTGTCGTCTCTCGGCATGGGCGGCATGGGAACGGTCTGGCGTGCCTACGACGAAGTGCTGCATCGCGAGGTGGCCGTCAAGGAAGTCAGGGCTCCTTCCGAACTCACCGCGGCACACGTCGAAAGGCTGAACGCCCGGCTGGAGCGTGAGGCGTGGGCGGCCGCGCGGATCTCCCATCACAACGTGGTGACCGTCTACGACGTGGCCAAGGACGGCGGCCGTCCGTGGATCGTCATGGAACTGGTCCGCGGTTCGTCGATGGCGGACCTGCTCGGATCCGAGGGTGCGCTCACTCCGCGGCACGCGGCCCATGTGGCCGCCGACGTACTGGCCGCGTTGCGTGCCGCCCATGCCGCCGGGGTGCTGCACCGCGACGTCAAGCCGGCCAACGTCCTGCTGGCGCACGACGGCCGAGTGGTGCTCACGGATTTCGGCATCGCCACGGTCGAAGGCACGTCCGCGCTCACGATGACCGGCGAGATGGTCGGATCGGCGGAGTTCCTCGCGCCCGAACGCGCGCTGGGCGGACAGCCCGGTCCCGCGTCGGACCTGTGGTCGCTCGGCATTCTGCTCTACGCCGCGGTCGAGGGACATTCCCCGTTCCGGCAGACGACCCCGCTGATCACCCTCCGCGCCATCGTCGACGACGAACTGCCCCCGGCCCGCCGGGCGGGCCCTCTGGGACCCGTCATCGAGGGGCTGTTGCGGAAGGATCCGGCCGAACGCCTGACCGCCGAACAGGTCCACCCGATGCTGCGGTCCATCCGCGCGGGCGCCGCCGCCCACGTGACCGACAGGACCTCGTACGCGGCCGGAAGCCGGGCGACGACCGCCGTCGTGGGCGGACCGGTGTCTCCGGCACCTCCGCGGCGCCGCCGGCGCACCGCCAAGGTCCTGGGAGTGGGCGCTGTGACCCTGCTGCTCGCCGGCGGCGCACTGACCTACAAGTTCTCGGGAGGCGACGCGGAGAAGAGCCGGACGCCGGCCGGGCCCGCCACGGTTAAGGTCATCGTGACCGGTACGTACGGCTACTTCAAGGGTTCCTGCCCGCCGGGCAGCGCCAAGTCCCCCACCGTCACCGCGACGTTCACCGTCGACCGGACACCGGCCCAGGTCTCGTATCGATGGGTGACGGAGCGCGGCTCGGTGACCGACACGCGCTGGCAGACACTGACGTTCGCCGACTCCGACCTCACGACCCGATCGAAGACCGTGGACTTCTCCACCTACTACGGGGACGACTCGGTCCGCACCCTCATAGGGGTGGAGGTCCGCGAGCCGACGGTGACCCGGTCGAACAAGGTGCCTCTGATCATCGAGTGCGAGGACCCCGGGAACCCGGAGGGCTGAAGGCCGGTGGTGCCACCGGTGCGTCACCGCGACCGCACTCGCCGACTCAGGATCTCCGACCGGCCGTTGGAATCAGCCGACGAGGTCGGACAGCGTCGGACGGCGATGTCGGCTGTGGTGTCGGTGGCGATGACGGCGGTGCTGTCGACGGCGATGTCCCTGGCCATGACGGCGGCGGTGACGCCGGCGAACAGGTCGTCCTCGGGAAGCGACGTGTCGACCAGCGAGCGGGCCGGCTCGTACTCCTCGGTCGGCCGGACCTCGCGCTGGATGTCGAGCGGCACCCGGAACCACGGGCCGTCCGGGTCCATCTGTCCGGCGTACGACCACGGCATCAGCCCCTCCCTCCGGTCAGCCCTTCTCGTTGCGCACCAGCCATTCCAGTGCGGCGGCGGCGTGACGCAGGACGGAGATGTGGCCGTCGGCCGGGTGGAGGGCGAGTTCCGAGCGGGGGCACCGGCTCGCGAGCCACTGGCTGTGGGAGCAGGGGACGACCCTGTCCCGGCCGCCGTGCAGCAGGAGCACGGGACCCGTGATCGACCGCGGATCGCATCCCCACGCGGCGACGTAGGCCAGGTCGTCGTCGATCAGTCCGCCCGGGCCCGCTTCGACGGCGGGGCCGACGACATCGTGGAACCAGGACCACTCACCGGCGAGGGCCGCGTGGTCGGCGGCGGTGAACATGGCGGGGTCGTACGTCGCTCGCGCCTCGTGGCGCTCCTTCTCCTCGCGGCCCGCGACGGCAGCGGTCAGCGATGCCCGACCGGACTCGTTCATGCCCGCGAACCAGTCCAGTCCCTCAGCGCCGAAGGGGGCCGGCCCCGCCACGCTCACCGTGCCGAGCACCCGACCCGGCAGCAGCGCCGCACACGCCAGAGCGTGCGTTCCGCCGCCCGAGTGGCCCATGAGCGCGAAACGGCCGATCCCGAGCACGTCCGCGACCCGGGTGACGTCGGCGGCGGCCGACGCCGCGTTCCGGCCCGGCACCGGGGTCGATCCGCCGTAGCCGGGACGGTCGTACGACACCCAGCGGATGCCCAGCCGTTCGGAGGCCGCGAAGAGGGGCTCGGGCGGCGCTCCGATGTTGGGCGTGCCGTGGTGCCAGAGGACGACCAGGCGATCCGATCCGGCCCCGCCGGTGTCGTGGACGCGCAGTCTGCGCCCGCCGTCCAGTACCAGCTCGCTCCGTGTCACCTCGGTGCCCATGGACTCGGCCATCTCCCTTCGACAAGGCGTCGGTGGCGGCCCACCGAGTCCCGGAGGAAGCGGCGCGCGCCCGTCGCCTCCTCCCCCTCGGCCGCGTCATTCGTGCGCGGGACGGTCACTGATCCTGTGGTCGGCCAGGTTGAGGGCCTCGTCCACCACCCGGCGCAGGTGGCCGTCGCGCAGGGCGTAGACGACCCGGCGGCCCTCCTTGCGGGTGGTCACGAGGCCCGCGAGGCGGAGCCGGGCCAGGTGCTGGCTGACGGCCGGGCGGGCGGCCCCGCAGGTCTCGGTGAGCGTGGTGACGTCGGCCTCGCCCTCGGCGAGGGCGTGCAGCAGCATCAGGCGGGTGCGGTCACCCAGCAGGGCGAGCAGTTCGGCGGCCAGGGCGAACTGCTCCTCGCCCGGTCTGCGCGGGTGCGCATCACTGGCAGGTGACAGATGCATGCGTGCGCTCATATGCACATAATGGAACGATGGGCGGCATCGTGTCCACCGCCACGGCGCCGGCTTCCCTCCCGCGTACCGGGCGGCCCGGAAAGGGGATCCATGTGAGCCACCACCACACACACGGTCACGCACACCCGCACAGCCACGAGCCCGAGCATGAGCGCGGGCACGGGCACAGTCACGGGCACAGTCACGGCGCCGCCTCAGCGCCGACGGCCGGCCATCGGCGGCGGCTCGGGCACCGGCTGCGGCATCTGCTGACGCCGCACTCGCACGAGGCGGCCGACAAGGTGGACGTGGCGCTGGAGTCCTCCGCGCGGGGCATGCGGGCCCTGTGGGTCTCGCTGGCCGCGCTCGGCGCGACGGCGCTCGTCCAGGCGGTGATCGTGGTGTTCTCCGGGTCGGTCGCGCTGCTGGGCGACACCGTGCACAACGCGGCGGACGCGCTCACCGCCGTCCCGCTCGGCATCGCCTTCGTCCTGGGCCGGCGCGCCGCCAACCGCCGCTTCACCTACGGCTACGGGCGGGCCGAGGACCTGGCCGGCATCGCCATCCTGCTGACGATCACCGCATCCGCGGCCTTCGCCGCCTGGGCCGCCGTCGACCGCCTGCTCGACCCGCGGGACGTCCGGCACGTCCCGGTGGTGGCCGCCGCGGCCGTCGCCGGATTCATCGGCAACGAATGGGTGGCCCGCTACCGCATCCGTGTCGGCCGGGAGATCGGCTCGGCCGCCCTGGTCGCCGACGGCCTGCACGCCCGTACGGACGGGTTCACCTCCCTCGCCGTCCTGCTCGGTGCCGGTGGCGCGGCGCTCGGCTGGCGGTCGGCGGACCCGATCGTCGGACTGCTGATCACCGCGGCCATCCTGCTCGTGCTGCGGGACGCCGCCCGCGAGGTCTTCCGGCGGGTCATGGACGCCGTCGACCCGGCCCTCGTCGACTCCGCGGAGACGGCGCTGCTGACGGTCGGCGGGGTACGCGAGGTGAGCGAACTGCGGTTGCGCTGGATCGGTCACCGGCTGCGCGCCGAGGTCGCCGTCGTCGTCGACGGGGACATGTCCGTGCGCGCGGCGCACACGGTCGCGGTCGCGTGCGAGCACGCGCTGCTGCACGCGGTGCCGAGGCTCGACGCCGCCCTGGTGCACGCCGACCCGGCGACCGCTCCCGGCGAGGCCGATCCGCATCTGGCACTGGCGCATCACACATCGGCGCTCCACATGTCGGTGGCCCACATGTCCGCGCCCCACACGTCGGTGCCACACACGTCCGCACCTCACACCCACACGTCGGTGCCACACACGTCCGCGCCCCACACGTCGGATCGTCCCGAGCCCGCCCCTCACACACCGTCCCAGCCCACACATGGCGAGCACCCACAGGTCGGCCACACGCGTGACCAACACCCGCAGACCGGTCGCGCACGGGCCGATCGCGCCTCGGTCTGACCCTGAGGCCGTGCCCGCCGGCTCAGTGTTCGTGCGGTTCGTCCCGGTGGACCGGACCGTGGGCGTCCTCGCAGTGTCCCGGGTCGTCGAGGAGCTTGCGGTCCCCGGGGAGCGTCACCTGAAGCACCTGCTCCGAGGCGTGGTCGACCTGGAGCGTGGTGTGCGTGATGCCGTAGCCGTGGCGCAGGAGTTCCTCCAGGTCCCGGCGGACGGCGTGGCAGTCCCCGGCGGGCTCGACCAGGACGTGCGCGGACAACGCGGCCTGGCCGGACGTGATCTGCCAGACGTGCAGATCGTGCACCTCGACGACGGCCGGCAGGGCGACGAGCCGGTCGCCGAGCGCGTCCGGGTCGACATTCGCGGGCGCGGCCTCCAGGAAGATGCGGCCGGACTCGCGCAGTAGCCCGTACCCGGCCTTCGCCATCAGGGCCACCACCATCAGCGTGGCGATCGGGTCGGCGCGGGTGAAGCCGGTCAGGACGATCACCAGCGCGGCGACCGCGGTGCCGACGAAGGCGAACAGGTCGTTCAGGATGTGCTGGTAGGCGCCCTCGACGTTGAGCGAGGAGCGGTTGGCCTGGGAGATGCACCAGGTGGCGGCCACGTTCACGGCGATGCCGACGAGGGCCGTGACGAGCATCAGGCCGCCCTCGACCGCGGGCGGGTGGACGAGTCGGCGCACCGACTCGTACGCCAGCCAGGCGCCGAGCAGCAGCAGCGTCAGACCGTTCGCCTGGGCCGAGAGGATCTCCGCGCGCTTGAGTCCGTACGTGAAGCCGCCGCGGGCCGGGCGTGCGGCGAGCCGCATGGCGATCAGGGAGAGCACGATGGACGCGGCGTCGGTGAGCATGTGCGCGGCGTCGGAGATGAGGGCCAGCGAACCGGCGAGGACACCGACCACGACCTCGACCGCCATGAACGCGGTGATGAGAGTGAGCGCGATCGCCAGCCAGCGGCGGTCGGCGTCCGCCGACACCCCGTGCGAGTGGCCGCCATGACTCCCTGAACCGTGCTCGTGCCGCTGCGCGTGCCCGGATCCGTGGTCATGACCGTGATCGCTCATGCTGTAGGTGTTCCCCCTGTGCGTCGAGTGCCTCGATCGAAGTGAAACGCACGGCCGGGCATTCGGCAAAGGCTGCACCGGTCACCGTTGTCATCTTCGGTAGGAACCCTGTGAGCTGCGGCGACGCATTCACCGGCGCGCACCTGCCCTAGACGGCCGCCGCTCGGGGCGCTCGGCACCGAACCGGTCGGGCCCGGCCCGTTCGGCTCGGCCCGGCCTGCTCGGCTCGGCTCGGCTCGGCGAGGGAACCAGGGATCGACGCCGACGGGGGCCGGCCGGATGTTCGACACGTCCGGCGGTGGGTCCCGCCCGGTCAGCCGGCGACGGGTTCTCCCCGTCCTGACGCCGGTTCACGTGGGCGCCGGCCATGACGCGAGGGTGCCGCCCGGGCGTGGTGTCGTCGGCGCCGCCGCCGATGACCGGAAACCCCGTCCCCCGCACGCCCGGCGGCAACGAGTTCGCGCCGTTCTTCGAGGCGGCCGCGGACCCCGTCCAGGCCCGGATCCCGGCGGAACGAGCCAGAAGCGGCCCTGGGAAACGGCGATCAGGGCGCCCGTGTCCGGTCGGGCGGACGGCGTCGGGCAGCCGGGCGGGATCGGGGCCGGGGCGCTCCTGGCCGGCAGGGGGCGCGCTGGTCCCACGGGTGCGGACCGCGGTGGACGCGTGCGTGTCCGCCGGTCCACCCGGCCTGCGGTACGGGCAGCCGCCGCCGGACCCGGCGCGCAACGTCCCGTCCGCCCCTCCGGCCACCGCTCCCGCGGCGGCTGCCGAATCCCGCCGCGAGCGCTCGCGGCGGGACGGCCGGCGCAGGCTGCCGAAAGAACATGATCCACAGGGCCGCGGACCGGACCGAACAAGCCAACCTACCGGCCAGTACGAATCGCGGCTATTCACACCCAAGTGACGAATCCCACCCTTTTGCCCGGCGCGAATTCCGATTATGCGACGCACGACCGTTGAAGGATTCAATTTACATCGAGGGAAACAATACGTTTCCGCGCGCGCCCTCGTACGCTCCGCTTTGACTTTTCGTCAGGAGCCATTTCCGCAGGCCGACCCGGCGAGCGACCGGCATCCGAACAGCGGTCGACCAACCGCTCAACTGCCCAGGAACAAAGCGGGTGTTGCCTGTCCGCACGGGAATCCGAAGCAGCCGTGTCAGCAGTGTTACGTCCGGTAAGACCTGCCTCCTTGAGAGTTTGACTTTCACCCGGATGCGCAATAAGCATGAACGTGCCTCACATCGGCCGCGGCCTGTTGTGAGGCGCAAGCGCTCTCCGCTCTCCCCCACCATTCCTCACTCCCGTGTGATATTGGAGCGTTCGCGTGCCTGTACCGAATATCGATACCTCCGGCCCGCTTGCTGTCGACGACATCGTCATCGCCGTGAACCCGTTCGCCGTCCCGTCTGCGCGGGTCACCGCCGCCGCCGTCCGCGCCGGAGGCCTGGGCGTGCTGGACCTCACCTCCGGCGGGCGCCGCGCGGCCGGGGAACTCGCGCTCGCCGGGGAATGGTCGCCCGCCGGTTTCGGCGTACGGCTCCGGGACAACGATGCCTTTCCGGCACGGGAACTCCCCGCCGGTGCGCACACCGTCCTGTTGACGGACGACGCCTCCTGCACCCCCGCGGACTTCCCGGGCCGTCGCACGCTCGTCGAGGTGACGGGCCACGAACAGGCGTTACGGGCCGCCGCCGCCGGCGCTCACGGGCTGATCGCCCGGGGCCACGAGGCAGGCGGCCCCGTGGGCGAACTGAGCACCTTCGTCCTGGTGCAGCAGCTGCTCGCCGACGAGACGTTCGACCTGCCGGTCTGGGCCTGGGGCGGCGCCGGACCTCACACCGCGGCGGCCGTCGTGGCGGGTGGCGGCGCCGGGGTCGTCCTGGACACCCAACTCGCCCTGCTCAGCGAGGCCGAGGCGGAGCTGCCCGCAGGGACCCGGGCCCTGCTCGCCGGGCTCGACGGCTCCGAGACCACCCTGGAGGCGGGCCGCCGCGTCGTACGCCGCCGGGGAGCCCCGGACGGCGCCCCGGCCCCCGAGATCGGCCAGGACGGTTTCCTCGCGGTCCGCTTCCAGGAACGCTGGGGCACCGTCCGCGCGGCCGTGCGTGGCGTACGGGACACCGTCCTCGAAGCCCTGAAGGACGCCGGTCCCGCGCTCGGCGCCGGCAGTGCGGGCAGCCGTGCGCTCGGGACCGAACTGCCGGTCGCGCAGGGGCCGATGACCAGGGTCAGCGACCAGGCCGCGTTCGCCGCCGAGGTCGCCGCGCACGGCGCGCTCCCCTTCGTCGCTCTCGCGCTCTCCGGCGCCGGGCAGACCCGCGCCGTCCTGGAGCGGACCAGGGACGCGCTCGGGAACGCCGCCTGGGGCGTCGGCGTCCTGGGTTTCGCGGACGAGGAGATCAAGGCCGCCCAGCTCGCCGTCGTGCGGGAGATCCGCCCCTCCCACGCGATCATCGCGGGCGGCCGCCCCGCACAGGCCGCCGTGCTGGAGGAGGCGGGCATCTCCACCTTCCTGCACGTGCCGTCCCCGGGCCTGCTGAAGCAGTTCCTGGAGGCGGGCGCGCGCAAGTTCGTCTTCGAGGGCGCCGAGTGCGGCGGACACGTGGGGCCGCGCAACAGCTTCCCGCTGTGGGAGGCGCAACTCGGCGTGCTCGGCGACTTCCTGGCGAGTGCGAGGAACGGCACGGCGGCCGAACTGCAGCTGCTGTTCGCGGGCGGGGTGCACGACGAACGGTCGGCCGCGATGGTCACCGCACTCGCCGCGCCGCTGAGCACCCGGGGTGCCGCCGTCGGCGTACTGATGGGCACGGCCTACCTGTTCACCGAGGAGGCGGTGGGCGCGGGCGCCGTGCTGCCCCTGTTCCAGCGTCAGGTGATCGCCGCCGAGCGCACGGACCTGCTGGAGACCGCCCCGGGGCACGCCACCCGTTGTGTGCGCAGCCCGTTCACCGACGAGTTCGCCGCCGTCAAGGAGGACCTGGCCGCCCGTGCCGTGCCCGGCCGCGAGGCCTGGGAACAGCTGGAACGGCTCAACGTGGGCCGGCTGCGGCTGGCCAGCAAGGGGATCGAGCGGGCCGGGGGCGCACTGCGCGAGGTGGGTGAGGAGAGACAGCTCGCCGAGGGCATGTTCATGGCCGGTGAAGTGGCCGTGCTGCGCTCGGCCGTCACCACCGTCGCCGCTCTGCACGCCTCGGTCACCACCGGGGCGGCCGCCTTCCTGGCCGACCGGCGGACCGCTCTCGGCCTTGCCGAACCCGCCACCGCCCCCTCCCCCGAGCCGCTGGACATCGCCGTCGTCGGTATGGCCTGCATGTTCCCCGGTGCCCCCGACCTCGCCACCTTCTGGGCCAATGTGCTGGCGGGCGAGGACGCCGTCACCGAGGTGCCCGCGACCCGGTGGGACGCCGGCCTCTACCACGCCGCCGACGGCTCCGGAACCGGCGAGCGGACCCCGTCCCGGTGGGGCGGGTTCCTCCCCGAAATACCCTTCGAGCCCCTGCGGTACGGGATTCCGCCGGCCTCGCTGCCCGCCATCGAGCCCGTGCAGCTGCTGGCCCTCGACGCCGCGCGCCGGGCCCTGGAGGACGCCGGTTACGGGAGCAGGCCCTTCGACCGTTCCCGCGCCTCGGTCGTGTTCGGCGCGGAGGCGGGCAGCGACCTGTCCAACGCCATGACCCTGCGGTCCGTGCTGCCTTCCTATCTCGGCGCCCTGCCGCCCGCCCTGGACGCGCAGTTGCCGCGTCTGACCGAGGACTCCTTCCCCGGCGTCCTCGCCAACGTCATCGCGGGCCGGATCGCGAACCGGCTCGACCTCGGCGGCGCCAACTACACCGTGGACGCGGCGTGCGCGTCCTCGCTCACCGCGGTCGATGTGGCGTGCAAGGAACTGACCGGCGGGACGAGCGACCTGGTGCTGTGCGGGGGCGCGGATCTGCACAACGGCATCAACGACTACCTGCTCTTCGCTTCCGCCCACGCCCTGTCGCCGTCCGGCCGTTCGGCGCCCTTCGACAGCGCCGCCGACGGCATCGCGCTCGGCGAGGGCGTCGGCTGTGTCGTCCTCAAACGCCTCGCGGACGCCGAGCGCGACGGGGACCGGGTGTACGCGGTCATCAAGGGAGTCGGCAGCGCGAGTGACGGCCGGGCGCTGGGACTGACCGCTCCCCGGCCCGAGGGCCAGTACAACGCGCTGACCCGGGCGTACCGCAACGCGGGTGTCTCGCCCGCCGAGGTCGGACTCGTCGAGGCGCACGGCACCGGGACCGTCGTCGGCGACCGCACCGAACTCGGCGCGCTGACGCGGGTGTTCGAGGAGGCCGGTGCCGAGCCCGGGAGTTGCGCGCTGGGGTCGGTGAAGTCGCAGATCGGTCACACCAAGTGCGCCGCCGGGCTGGCCGGGCTCATCAAGACCTCGCTGGCCCTGCACACCGGCGTACGACCGCCGACCCTGCACCTCACCGAGCCGAACCCGGCCTGGGACGCGGGCAGCAGCCCGTTCGCCTTCCACACCGAGGCCCGGCCCTGGGCCACCGCCCCGGCGGAACGCGTCGCCGGTGTGAGCGCCTTCGGCTTCGGCGGCACCAACTTCCACGTCGTACTGCGGGCCCACGAGGACGGGCCACCGCCGGCCAGCGCCGCCCAGCAGTGGCCCGCCGAGCTGTTCACCTTCCGTGGCGCGGACCGGGCGTCCGCCGAGCGTGCCGCCGCCGAGCTGCTCACCCTGGTCGAGGCGGATCCCGGACCCTACGAGCCCTGGCGGCTGCGGGACTTCGCCCTCGCCGCGTCCCGGCGGGCCGAGGCCGCCGCGCCTCGCGGCCTCCCCGTACACATCGCGCTGGTCGCCGCCTCCACCGACGAGCTGAGGGACCTGCTCGGGCGGGCGGCGGCGGGCGAACACGCGCCAGCGGGAGGCCTGTTCACCGCAGACCCGGAGGAAGACCGGGCCGCCGCCGACCCCGGGAACCGCCCGTCCTTCTCCGCCGCCGAGGCCGGCCGGCCCTCCGGTGCCCCGGACGCCGCCGGGGCCCCGCCGGCCACCATGGACCGGTCCGGTCCGGCCGACGGCGCGCCCGGCCCCGTACCGGGTGCCGCGGCCGTCGCGGTTCTCTTCCCCGGGCAGGGCAGCCAGCGGCCCGGGATGTTCGCGGAACTGTTCGTGACTTTCCCCGAGTTGCAGCGTCATCTGCGGCTCGACGAGACGACGGCCCGTGTGCTCTTCCCGCCCGCTCCCTTCGACGAGGCGAGCCGCAAGGAGCAGCGGGAACGGATCACCGACACGACCCTCGCGCAGCCCGCGCTCGGCCTCACCTCTCTCGCCGCCTTCCAGCTCCTCGGCAGGGCCGGGATACGCCCGGCGATGGCCGCGGGGCACAGTTACGGAGAGCTGGCCGCGCTGGCCGCGGCGGGTGTCCTGACGCCCGGGGCCCTGTTGCGGGCCAGCCGTGACCGGGCCGCCGCCATCCTGGGCGCCACGGGCGGCGGCGACCCCGGAACCATGGCCGCCGTCACCGCGTCCGAACCGGAGGTCGCGACGGCCCTGGCGGAGGCGGGCCTCGACGGGTCGGTGGTGACGGCGAACCGCAACTCCCCCCGCCAGACGGTGATCTCGGGTCCGACCGAGGACGTGCTCGGTGCCGTGGAGCGGTTGCGGGCCCGGGGACTGAGCGCCCAGCGCATCCCGGTGGCCTGCGCGTTCCACAGCCCGCTGGTCGCGGCGGCCGGCGAACGGTTCGCCGAGTCCCTCGCCGAAGTCCCCCTGCGTGAGCCCGACTTCCCGGTCTGGTCGAACCGTACGGCCGAGCGCTACCCGCTCTCACCCGGGGCGGTCCGGGCCGAACTGGCGGCCCAGATCGGCGCGCCGGTCCGGTTCGCCGACCAGATCGAGGCCATGTACGAGGCCGGCGCCCGGGTCTTCGTCGAGGCAGGCCCCGGTTCGGTGCTGACCCGGCTGGTCGGCGCGGTGCTCGGCGACCGGCCGCATCGCACGGTCGCCCTGGAGGACGGCCACCGCACCGGCCTCACCGGCTTCCTGGCCGCGCTCGCCCGACTGGCCGTCGCCGGGGTGGACGTCAGGACCGGGTGGCTCTTCCAGGACCGGGACGCGCGCGACGCCACCCGCGCCACGCGTCACCGGCGCGCCGCCTGGACCGTGGACGGCCATCTGCTCCGTACGGCGGACGGTGTGATCCCCACCGCCGCACTCCACCCCGCCGAGCGCGTCCCGGAGGCCCTGATGACCAGCGGCGACACCTCGCACGGACCGGCGTCCCCGACCGGCTCCGAGGCCCTGATCAGCGAGTTCCTGCGGACCAGCCGGGAGATGATCGCGGCGCAGCGGGACGTGATGCTCGGGTATCTGGGCGCCGACCCGGGGGTACGGCCCCCCTCCCCCGTCGCGTACGCGGGCGCCTCCGCCCCGGTGACGTACGCCGACGTCCCTGTCACGGTGACGGCGCTGCCCGCCGTCACCGTCCCTCCGCGCGCCGAGGCGGCGGGCGGCTCGGTGCTGTCCGTGGTGCTGGAGGTCATCGGTGAGCGCACCGGCTATCCCGTCGACATGATCGAACCCGACCTCGACCTCGAAGCCGACCTCAGCGTCGACTCCATCAAGAGAGCCGAGATAGCCGGAGAACTCGCCACCCGACTCGGACTCACCACCGCAGGCGACACCGACACCGGCATCGAGGAACTGGCCAAGGCCCGTACCGCCGCCGCCATCACCGCGCTCGTGGAACAGGCGAGCGCGACACGAACCGCCGGGCCCGCCCGGACCTCCGCCGACGCCGCGGTGGACACCACCCCGACCCCGGAGACCGTCCTCGCCCTCGTACTCGAAGTGATCGGTGAGCGCACCGGCTACCCCGTCGACATGATCGAACCCGACCTCGACCTCGAAGCCGACCTCAGCGTCGACTCCATCAAAAGAGCCGAGATAGCCGGAGAACTCGCCACCCGACTCGGACTCACCACCACAGGCGACACCGACACCGGCATCGAGGAACTGGCCAAGGCCCGTACCGCCGCCGCCATCACCGCGCTGCTGGCGGGCGGGCTGGGCGAGGCGGCCGGGACCGGTGCCACGGACAGTGGACCGGCCCCCGCCGAACCCGTCGTGGTGGCGCCCAGGCGGCTCGTGATGCGGGAGTTCGACCTCGCGCCCGCGCAACCGGACACCACCACAGACCAGTTGGTGGGCCGAAGATTTCTGCTGCTCGGCCGCGGACCGGTCGCCGAGGCGCTGACCGCGCGGCTGACCGCGCACGGCGCCCACGCGGTGACCACCGAAGAGCCCCCAGCCGATGAGGAGTTCGACGGTCTCCTCCACCTCGTCGCCCCGGACTTCCCGCCCGCCCTGCCGGACGTCTACCCCGCGTACCGGCAGGCGCTCGCCGGCGGCCCGCGCTGGGTCCTGGCCTCCGGTGCCGCGCCGGGGCTGCGCGGCTTCTTCCGCTCCATCGCCCGCGAGTACCCCGACACCGTGGCACGGGTCGTCGAGCACACCCCCGGTACCGGGCCCGAGGACCTCGCCGCCGATCTCGTCGCCGAACTCACCGCCCCCGACCGCGAACCGGTCGTGCTGCGCACACCCGGAACCCGGCGCGGACTGCGTATGACCGAGGAGGGCCTCGGCCTGCTCGGGAGCACGGGCGCGGGCCCGGCCGGGGACGGTGCGGCCGAGGCCGCCGCGCTCGGCCTGGACACCACGTCGGTCGTCCTGCTGGTGGGCGGCGCCCGGGGCATCACCGCCAGGTTCGCCGCGACCCTGGCCGCCGCGAGCCGCTGCCGGATCGAGCTGTTCGGCCGCACCGCCCTGACCGAGGACGAGGAGGACCCCGCGGTCGCCGCCGCGCACAGCACGGGCGACCTGCGCTCCGCGCTGATCGCGGGTGGTCTGCGCGTCCCCGCCGAGATCGAGCGGGCGATCGGCCGGATCCAGGCGGAACGCGAGGTCCGCTCCACCCTGCGCACGCTGACAGCGCTCGGCTCGGAGGTGCGCTACCGCGCCGTGGACGCGCTGGACGGCGACGCCGTGCGCCGGGCGGTGAAGGAGATCCACGCCGAACACGGCCGACTCGACGGTGTCGTGTACGCGGCCGGTGTGATCGAGGACAAGCTGATCGCGGAGAAGAGCCCGGCGTCCTACGACCGGGTGTTCCGTACGAAGGTCGACGGCGCGCACGAACTGCTGGACGCGATCGGCGAGTTGCCCGACGGTCCGCGGTTCGCCGTGCTGTTCGGCAGCATCGCGGCGACCCTCGGCAACCGGGGTCAGAGCGACTACGCCGCCGCCAACGACGCCCTGGAGTCCCTCGGCGCCCGCTGGGCGGCGTCCCGCACGGGCCGCCGGGGGCTGACCGTCCACTGGGGCCCCTGGGCTCCGACCGGCGACGGCCACCACGGGATGGTCACCCCCGAGCTGATGCGGCACTACGCGGGGCGGGGCGTCCACCTCATCGACCCCGAGGAGGGCGCAGCCTGCCTGCTGCGCGAGCTGGCGTGGGGCCCCGCGGCCGACACCGCCGTCGTCTACACCGCCTCGGGCTGGTGACCGGCGTGCCCGACACGCGCGCCGAGCCCGTCGCCATCGTCGGCATGGCGGTCCTCTTCCCCGGCGCCCCCGACCTCGCCGCGTACTGGCACAACCTCGTCTCCGGCGTCGACGCGATCACCGACGTACCCCCGGGGCGCTGGGACGCCGACGAGTACTACGCGCCCGGCGCGGAACCCCGCGCGGACCGCGTCTACTGCCGACGCGGCGGCTTCGTGGACGAACTGGCGGAGCTGGACGTCACCGAGTTCGGGATCATGCCGGCCGCGGTCCCCGCCACCGAGCCCGACCAGCTCATCGCGCTGCGGGTGGCCGCGCAGGCGCTCGCCGACGCGGGCGGCGCGGACCGGCTGCCCGCCGACCGGCACCGGGTCGGCGTGGTGCTCGGCCGCGGCGGCTACCTCACCCCCGGTCTGGTCCGGCTCGACCAGCGGGTACGGACCGCCGGCCAGCTGGTACGGACCCTGGGCGAGCTGCTGCCCGATCTCGACAGCGCCCAACTGGAGTCGGTTCGGGCGGCGTTCACCGACCGGCTCGGTCCGGAGGCACCGGAATCGTCCATCGGGCTGGTGCCCAACCTCGCCGCGTCCAGGCTGGCAGGCCGGCTCGACCTGCGTGGTCCCGCCTACACCGTGGACGCGGCCTGCGCGTCCTCGCTCATCGCCGTCGACCACGCGGTGCGTGAACTCGGCAGCGGACGCTGCGACGTGATGCTGGCCGGCGGGGTGCACCACTGCCACGACATCACCTTCTGGAGCGTCTTCAGCCAGCTCGGCGCGCTCTCGCCCAGCGAGCGCATCCGGCCCTTCCACAAGGACGCGGACGGGGTGCTGATCGGGGAGGGCACCGGGGTGGTCGTCCTCAAGCGGCTCGCCGACGCCGAGCGGGACGGCGACCGGGTCTACGCGGTGATCACCGGCACCGGCGTCGCCTCCGACGGACGGACCACCAGCCTGATGGCGCCCGACTCGGGCGGTCAGGTGCGCGCGGTCCGCCAGGCCTGGCAGGCCGCCGGGCTCGACCCGGCGGCACCCGGCTCGATCGGCCTCCTGGAGGCACACGGCACGGCCACCCCGGCCGGCGACGGCACCGAACTCGCCACCCTCGCCGAGGTGTTCGGACCGCCGGCGGACGAGTGGCCCGACAGGCGGCCGGCCGGTGAGGGGTCCGGACCGGGAGCAGCCGGTGAGGGGCCCGGCCCGGCACCGGCCGGTGCCGGGCCACGCCACGCGGGGACCTCCGGCGGCCGGTCCGCCGGCCCCCCGGATGACCGGCGCGGCGGTACGTCCGGGGGGCCGCCCGGCGGTACGCCCACCCGTAGCCCCGCCGTCATCGGCTCGGTGAAGTCGATGATCGGGCACACCATGCCCGCCGCGGGCATCGCCGGACTGATCAAGGCCGCGCTCGCCGTCCACCACGGGGTGCTGCCGCCGACCCTGCACTGCGACGAACCGCATCCGGCCCTGGCCCGCACGCGGTTCGCCCCCATCGGCACCGCCCGTCCCTGGCACACCGACGACCGGCAGCCGGTGCGCCGGGCCGCCGTCAACGCCTTCGGCTTCGGCGGCATCAACGCGCACGTGGTGCTCGAACAGGCGGCGGCCCGAGGGACGGTCACGGCGTACGAGGTCCATGAGCCGGAGCGGGTGCTGCGGCTCACCGCGCCGACGCCCGCGGCGATGGCCGCGCTGCTCGACCGCTCCGACTCCGCGCTGCTCGCCGCGGGTCTCGACGAGCGGGCCACCGCGCCCGCCACCGATCCGGTACGGCTCGCCGTGGTCGCGCCCACCGCGAAACGGCTGGCGCTGGCCCGCAAGGCGGTCGCCAGGGGCAGGGCGTGGCGGGGCCGCAACGACGTGTGGTTCGTGCCGAGGCCGCTGCTGGGACCGGGCGGCGGCCGGCTCGCGTTCGTCTTCCCCGGTCTGGAGGCCGAGTTCGCGCCCAACTCCGGTGACATCTCGCGTCACTTCGGACTCCCCTGGTCCACGGCCGTCACCGACGCGACCGTGGGGCACGTGGGCCGGCAGGGCACCGGGGTCTTCGAGCTCGGGCGGCTCCTGGACGCGGCGCTGCGCCGGCTCGGTGTGGTCCCGGACGCCCTGGCCGGGCACAGCCTGGGCGAGTGGACCGCGATGGCCGTCGCCGGGATCCACCCGCCCGACGAGGTCGACGCCTTCCTCGCCGACTTCGACCCGGACGCGCTGAGCGTGCCCGGGCTGGCGTTCGCCGCGATCGGCGCCCCCGCCGGACAGGTGCTCACGGAGCTGGCCGGCCGTACGGACGTGGTCCTCTCGCACGACAACGCCCCCAACCAGTCGATGATCTGCGGCCCGGAGCCCGCCGTCGCGGCGCTCGTCGGCGTGTTCCGCTCCCGGGCGGTGGTCTCGCAGATCCTGCCGTTCCGCTCCGGGTTCCACACCCCGATGCTGGAGCCCTATCTCGACCCGATCAGGAAGGCGTCCGAGGCCTACACCCTGCGCCCGGCCGCGCTCCCGCTCTGGTCGGCGACGACCGTCACCCCGTACCCGGACGAACCGGGCGCGATCCGCGAGCTGTTCGTCCGGCATCTGCTCGAACCGGTCCGCTTCCGGCCGCTGGTGGACACGATGTACGCGGCGGGTTTCCGCGCCTTCGTCCAGCTCGGGGCCGGACAGCTCGGCTCCCTCATCGGTGACACCCTGCACGGACGCGACCACCTGGTGGTCCCCGCGCACTCCCCGCACCGCTCGGGCCTTCCCCAACTCCACCGAGTGGCGAGCGCGTTGTGGGCGGAAGGGGCGGCGCCGGACCTCGCTCCGCTGCTCGCCGGGCCGCCGGGGACCGCCGCCGCCGCGGCCCGCCCCGTTCGCCGGGCGGCACGGCCGGTCCGGCTGGACCTCGGCGGTGCGAACGTCTCCCTGGACGCGGCGACCCGCGACCGGGTGGCCGCCGCGCTGACCCGGCACCGCACCCCGGCCGCGGCGCCCGCGGAACCGGGCGCGCTGGACGAACAGGGCCCGTTCGGAGCCGAGTTGGCGGCGCTGCTGCGGGACGCGACGGCCCTCGCCTCGGACGTGGTGACGGCCGCCCGTACGGCGCGCCGCGGGTCCCCGCCGGCCTCCCCGGACACCGGCGCGCCCGTCCCTCGTACGAACAGTCCGCTCCCGGGACTCCGGCCGCTCGAAGCGACTCTGCGTGTCTCCGTCGACACCATGCCCTACCTCCTCGACCACTGCTTCTTCAGACAGCCCGCACAGGCCGACCCGGCCGACAGATGGCCGGTGGTCCCGGGCACCACCGTGATCGCCCATCTCATGGAGCACGCCGAGCGGGCCGCCCCCGGCCGCCGGGCCGTCGCCGTCCACGACGTGCGGCTGCACCAGTGGGTCACGGCCGTCCCGGCGGTCGACATCCCCGTACGGATCGTGCCCGAGGGCCCGGACCGGGTGGCCGCCTCGTTCGGCCCCTACGCCCAGGCCGTCGTCGAACTGGCGCCGGAGCGGGCCGAGTCGGCGCCCGGCCGGCCCTGGACCTTTCCGGCCGCCGAGGAGGAGAGGCCCGGACTCACCGCCGCGGAACTCTACTCACGCCGCTGGATGTTCCACGGTCCCCTCTTCCAGGGCCTGAGCGAACTGACGGCGGTCGGCGACCGGCACGTACGCGGGGTGCTCGTCACACCGCCCGCGCCCGGCGCCCTGCTGGACAACGTCGGACAGCTTCTCGGCTACTGGATCATGTCCCGACTGCCGGTGCGCACCACGGTGTTCCCGGTGGGCATGAAGGAGATCCGCTTCCACGGCCCGCATCCCGCCCCCGGTGAGCGGCTGGAGTGCCTGATCCGGATCACGTCCGTCACCGACAGCGCCCTCGAAGCCGATATGCAGCTGGTCCATCGGGGCAGGGTGTGGGCCGAGTTCAGCGGCTGGCAGGACCGCCGGTTCGACAGCAACCCGTGGATCCGCGCGGTGGACCGGGAGCCCGAGCGGTACACGCTGTCGCGGATGCGGCCCGGCGGCTGGGCCCTGCTCCACGAGGAGTGGCCCGATCTGGCCACCCGCGAGCTGATCATGCGGAACATCCTGGCGGGCGAGGAGCGCGAGCAGTACGCGGCCCACACGCCGCGCGGCCGCCGGCAGTGGCTGCTCGGCAGGATCGCCGTCAAGGACGCGGTGCGCCACCTGCTGTGGGAACGGGGCGCGGGCCCCCTCTACCCGTCCGAGATAAGGGTGGGCAACGAGCCGACCGGCCGCCCCCGCGTGACCGGCGGCTACGGCAGGAGGCTGCCCGCGCTGCACGTGTCGATCGCCCACCGGGGGACGACCGCCGTGGCGATGGCCAGGACCGACGGGCCCTGCGGGATCGACATCGAGGAAGTGACCGACCGTCCGCCCGCCACCCTCGCCGTCGCCCTCACCGCCCGCGAGCGCGAACTGCTCGGGACCCTCGTCCGCGAGGCCGGAACCGACGGCGCGCGCGAACCCGCACACGAACCGGCGCCCACCGCCGAGCCCGAGCACGAACGCGGTGCTGCCGATCCCGGTGCCGGTCCCGAGGCCGGTGCCGATCCCGACGCCGACGCCGGTGCCGCTGCCGCTGCCGCTGCCGCTGCCGCTGCCGCTGCCGCTGCCGAGCGTCTCTGGTTCACCCGCTTCTGGGCCGCCAAGGAGGCCGTCGCGAAGGCGCGCGGCACCGGACTGGGCGGCGAGCCGAAGCAGTTCGAGGTCACCGCGGCGGACGACACCCGCCTGACCGTCCGCGCCGCGGGCGAGGACCACCGCGTACGGCACTGCGCGCTGACCGCCCCCCAGCCGTCCGCGGGACCCGGCACCGAGTACGTCGTGGCCTGGACGGCCGTCAACGATCAGGAGAGCGAAGATGACCACTGAACTCGAAGGCCCCCGCACGGATCCGCGGTCGGCGAAGGGCCCGGCGCCGGACACGGCGACCGTCCTCGCGGACATCTCGGCCATCCTGCGCGTCGTGCTGGAGGAGTACGGGCTCGACGACTTCGAGATCACCCTGGAGACGTCCTTCCACGACGACCTGGAGGTGGAGAGCATCGACCTCGTCACCCTCTCCGCCCAACTGCGGGAGTTCTACGGCGAGCGCGTCAACTTCGCCGCGTTCATCGCCGACCGCGGTCTGGAGGAGATCATCGAGCTGACCGTCGGTGATCTCGTCGGCCATGTGGTGGACACGCTCGCCGTCGCGGAGGTGCGCTGACCGTGGCGACGCTCCGGGTGAACGGCATCGACGTCCACGTCCAGCGGCTGGGGCACGACCCCGACGTCCCGCGTCCGGTCGTGGTGCTCATCCACGGCCTGCTCATCGACAGCCTCGCCAGCTACTACTTCAGCCTCGCGCCGCGGCTCGCCGACGAGGGCATGGACGTCGTCATGTACGACCTGCGCGGGCACGGCAGGACCTCCCGGCCGCCGACCGGTTACCGGATGGAGGATTTCGTCCGCGACCTCGACGAACTGCTCGACGCGCTGGCGGTCGAGGGCCCGGTGCGGCTGGTCGGCAACTCCTTCGGCGGCGCCGTCGCCTACGCCATGGCCGCCGCGCATCCCGGACGGGTCACCGGCGTCGTCGCGATCGAGGCAGAACCACCGGCCCGCGCCTGGGCGAAGAACATGTACGAGGGGCTTGTCGGGGAGCAGGGCGGCCAGGTCGTCCGGGAGGTCACCGCGTGGCTGCGGGAGAACCCGGGCGAGCGTAACGCCCGGCCGTTCCGCGCGGCGGGCAGGGTGCTCGACGAGACCGCGCTCGCCCGGGAGATCCCGCTCAGCGCCCTCCTCGACGAGGATCTGTCCGCGATCCGCTGCCCGGTCCTCGCCGTCTTCGGCGGCGCGTCCGAACTCAGCGCGCAGACCGGGATGCTGGAGGCCTCGCTCGCCGACTGCCGTACGGTCGTCCTGCCCGACCGGGGTCACTCGGTGCTGGTGGAGGCCACCGAGGAGACGTACGTCCTCGTCCGTGACTGGCTGCTGCGCCCGGAGGCGCACGCGCTGCGGGAGGCCCGCTAGATGGGCCGCTTCCTGTTCGTGGTGCCGCCGCTGGTCGGGCACGTGAACCCGGCTGTCGGCACCGCGGCGGTGCTCGCGGCCCGCGGCCACGACATCGCCTGGGCGGGCCACCCGGAACTGGTCCGGAGCCTCGCGGGCGCCGGCGCCGTCGTCCACCCGTGCGCGCTCCCCGGCGACCTGCCGCCCCGGCCGGCCGGACTGAAGGGACCGGCCGCCTTCCGTTTCCTCTGGGAGAACTTCCTCGTCCCGCTGGCCGACGCCATGGCCCCCGGCGTACGTTCGGCGATCGGGGCGTACGACCCGGACGTCGTCGTCTGCGACCAGCAGGCGGTGGCGGGCGCGCTGGTCGCCGAGTCGCTCGGGCGGACCTGGGCGACGTCGGCCACCACCTCCGCCGAACTGGTCGACCCGCTGGCCGCCATGCCCAAAGTGGCCGCGTGGCTGGACGAGTTGCTCGCGGAACTGCGCTCCAGGATCGGTACCGCGGGCGGGGCGGACCCGCGGTTCTCGCCGTACGGCGTGCTCGCGTACACCACCCGCGCGCTGCTCGGGCCGGTCGAACTCCCGGACCGGGTATGGCTGGTGGGCCCCTCCGTCGCCGCCCGGCCGACGGCCGCCGACGACTTTCCCTGGGAGTGGCTGGACGCCTCGGCGCTGCCCACCGTCCTGGTGAGTCTCGGCACCGCGAACAACGACGCCGGCGCCCGCTTCCTGAACGCGGCCGCACAGGCACTGGGCGCCATGGCCGGCCGAGTGCGGGCCGTCCTCGTCGATCCCGGCGGACTCGTCGGGGGCCGGCTCCCCGACCACCTCCTCGTCCGCCCGCACGTTCCTCAACTCCAGCTGCTGGAACGACTCGACGCGGTCGTCTGCCATGCCGGGCACAACACCGTGTGCGAGGCGCTGTGGCACGGTGTCCCGTTGGTCGTGGCGCCTATCCGGGACGACCAGCCGATCGTGGCCGGCCAGGTCGTGGACGCGGGCGCCGGTGTACGGCTGCGGTTCGGGCGCGCCGACGCGGCGAGGATCGGCGCCGCCGTCGAGGCCGTGCTCGATCCGGCGCGGGGCCACCGCGAGGCGGCCGAGGCCGTCGGGAAGTCCTTCCGGGCGGCGGGCGGCGGCGAATCCGCCGCGGACCGCCTCGAAGCGCTGGCGGCCGGGGCGGCCGCGTCCACCGGGGTCACCGGGGCCGACCGGGGCACCGGCTCCTCCGGGTGCACCGGCGGCGTCGACGACGCCGGCGGCGAGGTGCGTGTCCCGTGACCGCCGACGACCTGCCCGCCGCTCCCCCGGGCTCGCTGTCCGCTCTCGTCGGGCATGCGAGACCGCACTGGCGCGTGCTGCTGCTCTCCCTGTTCCTCACCCTGCTGGCCGGGGCGTCGGGGCTCGCGCAGCCGAAGTTCGCGCAGACCGTCCTCGACCGGCTGGACGGCGGCGGCAGCGTCACCGCGCCGGTCGCGCTGCTCGCCGCGCTCCTGGTCGCGGGCGCCCTGCTCACCGGCCTCAACGCGTGGCTCCAGCAACGGACTTCGGAGCGGGTGGTCCGGCAGGTACGACGCGGTCTCGTGCACCGGCTGATCAGGCTGCGGGTGTCCGAACTGGACCGGCGGGCCCCGGGCGACCTCATCTCCCGCGTCACCTCCGACAGCACCCTGCTCAAGAGCGCCGCCACCGAGGGCCTGATCATGACGGTCAACGGTGTACTGACCTTCGCCGGGGCGCTGTTCATGATGGCGACGCTCGATGTGCGCCTGCTCGCCGTGACCCTGCTGGTGCTGACCCTGGTCGCCGTCGTCATCACCGTCGTACTGCCCCGGATCAAGGCCGCCGTGGCCCGCTCCCAGGCATCCGTCGGCGCGGTCGGCGCCGTCCTCGACCGCACCCTCGGCGCGGCCCGCACGGTCAAGGCGAACGGCGCCGAGGGCCGCGAGACGCGCGCCGCCGAGGACGCGGTCGAGGAGGCGTACGCGGCCGGGCTGGTCGGCGCCCGCTACGGCGCCCTCGTCGCCATGGTCGGCGGCGCCGCCATCCAGACGGCGTTCCTGGTCGTCCTGGGCGTCGGCGGCACCTTCGTCGCGAACGGCACGATGTCGGTCTCCGAACTGATCGCCTTCCTGCTGTACGTGTTCTTCCTGGCGAGCCCGGTCTCGCAACTGGTCGGCGGGGCCGCCCAACTCCAGCAGGGTCTGGGCGCGGTGGGCAGGATCCAGGAGGTGTACGGTCTGCCCGCCGAGGACGACATCGAGGTGGCGTCCGCCTCCGTCCCCGACCACGCCGCCCCGCCCGCCGTCGAGTTGAGCGGGGTCGAGTTCACCTACCCGGGCCGCGCGCCCGCCCTGCGTGGTGTCGGCTTTACCGTCCCCGGTGGCACCCGGACCGCGCTCGTCGGACTGTCGGGAGCCGGCAAGACCACCCTTTTCTCGCTCCTCCAGCGCTTCTACGAACCGACCGCGGGCACCATCAGGATCGGCGGCGACGACATCTCCACGCTGTCGCGCGCCGAGGTGCGGCGCCGGATCGCGTACGTCGAGCAGGACTCCCCCGTCATGGCCGGCACGCTCCGCGAGAACCTGGTGTACGCGGCGCCCTCGGCGACCCCGCGGCAACTGGTGGAGGTACTGTCCCTGACCCGTCTCGACGCTCTGGTCGCCCGCCTGCCCCAGGGTCTGGAGACACCCGTCGGCTCGCGCGGTGTGACCCTCTCGGGCGGTGAGCGCCAGCGCCTCGCCATCGCCCGCGCCCTGCTGCGCCGCCCCCGGGTGCTGCTGCTCGACGAGGCGACGGCCCAGCTCGACGCCCGCAACGAACAGGCCCTGGGCGAGCTGGTCGCACGCGCGGCGGGCCGGTGCACGGTGCTGGTGATCGCCCACCGGCTGTCCACGGTCACCGACGCCGACCAGATCGTGGTCCTGGAACACGGCCTGGTCCGCGCCGTGGGCACCCACGACTCCCTGGTCGTGGAGGACACGCTCTACCGCGAACTGGCCGCCACCCAGCTGCCGGCGGCCGGGCCCCCGGCACGTCCACCGGCCGGTCCGGTCGGCGCGGCGTCAACCGCCGCGCCGGCGGCGGGCGCCCCGTGAGCGGAGCCCGCGCCCCGTCGGGGCCGCCGGGGAGCCACGCGTCCGGGTGCTGCGCTCGTCGCGGCTTCTCGGACGACGGCGGGGACAGCGGCGGCCGCGGTTGCCAGGGGCCGCTATAAATGTCGTGTATACACCACCTGTATAGTCGCGGCATGCCATTTCTGAGCAGGAAGATGAGAAGACCGCGGCCCGGGTTCCGTCCGATGGCCGCCGTCGTGACGGCCGCCGCACTCGCACTGCCGCTGACCGGGTGCACCACCGTCCACACCACCGCGCCGGCGGCCGTCCGCGCGCAGACCGCGTCCGGCGCCGAGGCCGCCGGACGGTTCGGTACCGTGGACTGCCGTGAGGCCAAGTGCATCGCGCTGACCTTCGACGCCGGGCCGAGCGAGCACTCGGCCCAGCTGCTGGACATCCTCAAGGAGAAGAAGGTCCCGGCCACCTTCTTCCTGCTCGGCAAGCGGCACATCGAGAAGTACCCGGAGCTGGTCCGGCGGATGGCCGCCGAGGGGCACGAGGTCGCCAGTCACACCTGGGACCACAAGATCCTGACGCAGATCGGGCCCGACGAGATACGCGCGGAGCTGCGACGCCCGAACGACGCGATAGAGAAGCTCACCGGGCGCCGTCCCACCCTCATGCGGCCGCCGCAGGGCCGGACCGACGACACCGTGCAGAAGATCTGCCGTGAGATGGGTCTCTCCGAGGTGCTGTGGAGCGTGACCGCCAAGGACTACAAGACGTACGACCCCAAGGTGATAAAGGAGCGCGTCCTGAAGCAGTCGAGCCGGGACGGGATCATCCTGCTGCACGACCTCTACCCGGGCACCGTGCCCGCGGTGCCCGGGATCATCGACGCGCTCAAGGAGCGGGGGTACGTGTTCGTGACCGTGCCGCAGCTGCTGGCACCCGGGAAGCCGAAGCCCGGCACGGTCTACCGGCCCTGACCGCGCCCGGTCCCGCCCGTACCCGCCCGTACCCGCCCGTGCACCGGGAGCGGCCGGCAACCGGCACGCCGGGCCGACAAGGCGCCCCGCGAGACCGGAACGGGAGCGCTGGAGGAACGCGGCCACAGGACGGACCGGACCTGAAGGCGGGCGAGACCGCAGGACGGACCAGACCTGAGGACGGACCAGACCTGAGGACGGACCGGGCCTGAGGACAGACCGGACAAGAGGACGGACCGGACCTCAGGGCGCACGGGAGCCGGGACGCACGGGACGGTCCGCGCACCGGAGCGGCGTGTCAGAAGACGACGGTCCATCCCTCGCGCCCGGCCTGCCCGGCCGTGTAGGAGACACCGTCGGCCTTCAGGCCGTGCGCGTCGAGCAGGGTGATCCGGCCACCCTGGTTGCCCAGCTGGACGCCGTCCGTGAGGGGCACCACCAGGCAGGCGCCGGGGGCGAGCGGCCCCGGCGGCACCGCGCAGCCGTGGTCGAGCCGGTCGGCGAGGCGCCAGCCGGTCAGGTCGAGGGGATCGGGCGAGGCGTTGAGGAGCGTGACGGTCTCGGACTCGGGGGCCGGGCCCCGCGGGTTGACCAGGGCCGCCACGATGCGCACCGGCCGGCCCTCCGGATCGGGGCGGGAGCCGTCCACGGGGAGGGTGTGCCCGGTGATGTCGTCGGTGTGCCAGGCCTGGCTCTGGAAGGCGAGGAAGATGCCGACCCACCGGGACTGCGCCGGGAAGTGGAGGAGCAGCCCGCCGTCCTGCCAGACGCCGTCGTCGCCCTGGAACCGCGCGCTGTTGCCCTGGTTCATATGGATGTCGTGGACGCCGTTGCCGGGCAGGAAGCCGAAGACCTTGTCGCGGACGGCGGCCTCGGGTCCGAAGCGCTCGCCGAAGACGTACATCCGGGCGGCCGGGTCGGCCACCGCGCGCCGGACGTAGTGGTCGAGCAGGTCGGCCAGGTCGTTGTCGGGCCCCTGTGCGTCCGGGGGCAGCGAACGCATCGCCGCCGGGTCGAAGAGGTTGCCGCGCACGAAGTCGAGGTTCGGGCCGTCCGGCCCCGGCGGCAGTGTGTTCCAGCCGGACGGCAGACCCTCCAGGTGCGCGGTGACCGGATGCCGGAGGTCGTCGGCGACCAGGTAGAGCAGCTCGGAGGGCTCCTCCTGGGACCGCACGTTGACCGCCGCCCGGTAGTGCGTTCCCTGATCGTCCGCCAGGTGGATCTGGTAGTGCGGAGTGCCGGTGGAGCCCTCACGCCGGACGTCGACCGCCCGGGTGATCAGTACGCCGTAGGCCTTCAATGGCATGCCCGTCAACTCCCCCTGTAGACAGTGCGGTTGGCCGCTCAATGGGGAATGGTAGGTCCGTGGCGCGCCCTTTCGTCCGGTTGCGCGGGAAGTTCGTCCGGCGGCCGGCCGCCTACGATCGGCCGGTGGTCCTCTTCCTGCTGGAACGCCTGTCCCCGACTCCCCCCGCCGAGACCTGGCGCCGCCTCACCGAGTGGCCCCGGCACGCGCGGGTCGTACCGCTGACCCGGGTCAGCGTGGTCACCCCGCCGCCGACGTCCGAGGGCACGGTGTTCGTCGCCCGGTCGGGGATCGGGCCGGTGGCGTTCGACGACCCGATGGAGGTCGTGACCTGGCGGCCGCCCCGGGGAGGGGACCCGGGGCGGTGCCGGCTGGTCAAGCACGGCACGTTCGTCACGGGGTGGGCCGAGATCGAGGTGCGTCGCGCGGCCGGCGGGGGCTCGCTGGTGCTGTGGCGGGAGGATCTGCGGGTGCGCTGGCTGCCCGGGTTCTGCGACCGGCCGCTGGCGTGGGCGGGGAGGTGGATGTTCGGCCGGGCCGTGGACGGACTGCTGCGGGAGCCCCTGGCGGAGCGTGCCCCGGGGCCGTCCTCGCCGTGACCTCCGGGTCACCTGCCCGGTAAGGCGAACCACCCTGTGGGTCGAGGGCCCCGGTCAGGCGAAGGACCCGATCCGGCGGACCACAGCGGGCGTCGTGTCGTGGTGGATCGGCGTGTGCGCGCCGGTGAGGGAGACGCCGCTGCCGCCGCGCCTGCGGGCCACGATCTCCGAGGCGATGGACAGGGCCGTCTCCTCGGGGGTGCGGGCGCCCAGGTCCAGGCCGATGGGAGACCGGAGGCGGGCGAGCTCCAGCTCCGTGACTCCGACCTCGCGCAGCCGCTCGTTGCGGTCCAGATGGGTCCGCCGGGACCCCATCGCGCCGACGTACGCGACCGGCAGGCGCAGTGCGAGCCGGAGCAGGGGCACGTCGAACTTGGCGTCGTGGGTGAGCACGCACAGCACGGTGCGCGCGTCGACCTGGGCGCGCTCCAGGTATCTGTGCGGCCAGTCCACGACGATCTCGTCGGCGTCGGGGAAGCGGCCGGTGGTCGCGAAGACCGGGCGGGCGTCGCAGACCGTCACGTGGTAGCCGAGGAACTTGCCGATGCGGACCAGCGCCGCCGCGAAGTCGATCGCGCCGAAGACGATCATCCGGGGCGGCGGCACCGAGGACTCGACCAGAACCGTGAGCGGTGCTCCGCAACGAGAGCCCTGCTCACCGATCTCCAGGGTCCCG
The DNA here is from genome assembly GCF_009498275.1 of Streptomyces fagopyri. Classification (NCBI taxonomy): domain Bacteria; kingdom Bacillati; phylum Actinomycetota; class Actinomycetes; order Kitasatosporales; family Streptomycetaceae; genus Streptomyces; species Streptomyces fagopyri. Next base: position 2,431,036 of record NZ_CP045643.1, read on the forward strand.
GTGCGGCCCGCGTCGAGGAAGGCGCCCGCCTCGGCGACCACGGCCCGGTCGAGTTCCGGGTGGGCGCCGAGGCCGCCCTCGTACGAACCGTCGGGGCGGACGAGCAGCGCGCGCCCCAGCAGTTCCGCGGGACCGTTCACGATCCGCGCGAGGGCCGCGGCTTCTCCCCCGGTGGCGGCCGCCAGCGCGGCTGCGGCCACCGCCCGGTCCGGGCCGCCCGCCCGTACCGGGGTGACGAGGATGTCGATCACGCCGCCGCACGTCAGGCCGACGGCGAAGGCGTCCTCGTCGCTGTATCCGAAGCGCTCCAGGACGGTCTCACCGTCCTGGAGCGCCTGTCGGCACAGTTCGTAGACCGCGCCCTCCACGCAGCCGCCGGACACCGAGCCGATCGCCGTGCCGTCGGTGTCGACGGCGAGCGCGGCGCCGGGCCTGCGGGGTGCGCTGCCGCCGACGGCCACCACGGTGGCGACGGCGAAGTCACGTCCCTGCCCGACCCACCGGTACAGCTCCTCGGCGATGTCCAGCATGTCTCGGTCTCCTTCGGCAGCGGTTGCGGGGGGCCTCGCGGCGGGCGTCCGGCGCCGCGGCGCCGAGGGCTGTCCCGTGATTCCCGGTGGATCGGCGCGCGGCGTCGGACGCGGTGCGTCGCGAGGCGGAGGGGCGTCCTCGTACCGGGTGTGTCCGGGCGGCCCCGACGACGCGGCGGGGTGCCGTGCCGTCGTCGTGGGCCCGCCGGGGATCACGGGACGGCCCTCAGTGGACGCCCATCCAGCTCTCGATGGGGTGGAGGGCGTAGAAGACGAGGAAGACCGCCGTCAGGCCCCACATGAACGCCCCGATCTCCCGGGCCTTGCCCTGGGCGACTTTGATGGCGACGTACGAGAGGACTCCGGCCGCGACGCCCGCGGTGATGGAGTAGGTGAACGGCATGATCACGACGGTGAGGAAGACCGGGATCGCCGTGGCGCGGTCGGCCCAGTCGACGTGGCGGGCGTTCATCATCATCATGGCGCCGATGACGACCAGTGCCGCCGCCGCGACCTCGCCGGGGACGATGGCGGTCAGCGGCGTGAAGAAGAGGCAGGCGGCGAAGAACAGGCCGGTGACGACGGAGGAGAGGCCGGTACGGGCCCCCTCGCCGACCCCGGTCGCGGACTCGACGAAGACGGTCTGGCCGGAGGCGCCGGCGACCCCGCCGACCGCTCCGCCGGCGCCGTCGACGAACAGTGCCTTGGACAGGCCCGGCATCCGGCCCTTCGCGTCGGCCAGTCCGGCTTCCGTGCCGACGCCGATGATGGTGGCCATCGCGTCGAAGAACCCGGCGAGGACGAGGGTGAAGACGATCATGCCGACCGTCATCGCGCCCACGTCGCCCCAGCCACCGAACTCGACCTGGCCGAAGAGCGAGAAGTCCGGCATCGAGACGGCGCCGCCGTGCAGTTCGGGGGCGCCGCTCGCCCACTGCCCGGGGGCGATGACGCCGAGGGTGTTGAGGACCACGGCCAGTACGGTGCCGCCGACGATGCCGATCAGGATGGCACCGGGGACGCCCCGCGCCTGGAGCATGAAGATGGCGAGCAGGGTCGCCGCGAAGAGCAGCACCGGCCAGCCGGCGAGTTCACCACTCGCCCCGAGGGTGACCGGGGTGGCCTTGCCCTGGTGCACGAAGCCGGCCTTGTAGAAGCCGATCAGCGCGATGAACAGGCCGATGCCCATGGTGATCGCGTGTTTCAGCGCGAGCGGTATCGCGTTCATGATCATCTCGCGCAGGCCGGTGACGACGAGCAGCATGATGACGACGCCGTACATCACGCACATGCCCATGGCCTGCGGCCAGGTCATCTGCGGGGCGACCTGGGAGGAGAGCACTCCGGAGACGGAGAGTCCGGCCGCCAGGGCGAGCGGCACCTTGCCGACGAAGCCCATCAGGAGCGTGCTGAAAGCGGCGGCGAACGCGGTCGCGGTGATCAGTGCCTGCTGGCCGAGCGTGTTCCCGGCCGCGTCCTTGCCGGACAGGATCAGGGGGTTGAGGAGCAGGATGTACGCCATCGCCATGAAGGTGGTGACGCCGCCGCGCACCTCGCGCGCGACGGTGGATCCCCGCCGGGTGATGTGGAAGTACCGGTCGAGCCAGGACCGTCCGGCCGGGACGCGGCTACCCGCACCCGCGTCGTCGGCGACGGTCCTGGGTTCCACTGACTGGTGGGTCATGGTGCCAACTCCCAAGGTTCACAGGGGCACCCGCGTCGGTCGCCGGAGGCGACCGAGGTGAACCGCCGTTGCGGTTGCGGGATTTGGGAAGGTGCACGACCCGGGGGACGGCCCGAGACGAACGAAGGGGTCGCAGGCGGAACAAGTCCCGCCCGGCCCCTGGGGGTTACTTGCCGGTGAGGTGTTCGGGCCGTACCGGCGTCCGGTTGAGCTCCAGCCCTGTCGCGTTCCGGATCGCCGCGAGGACGGCCGGGGTGGACGACAGGGTGGGGGCCTCGCCGATGCCACGGAGCCCGTACGGGGCGTGGTCGTCGGCGAGTTCGAGCACGTCGACCGGGATGGTCGGCGTGTCGAGGATCGTGGGGATCAGGTAGTCCGTGAAGGAGGGGTTGCGGACCTTCGCGGTGACGGGGTCGACGATGATCTCCTCCATCACCGCGATGCCGAGGCCTTGGACGGTGCCGCCCTGGATCTGGCCGACCACCGACAGCGGGTTGAGCGCCTTGCCGACGTCCTGGGCACAGGCCAGTTCGATGACCTTGACCAGGCCGAGTTCGGTGTCGACCTCGACGACGGCGCGGTGCGCGGCGAACGAGTACTGGACGTGGCCGAAGCCCTGTCCGGTGCGCAGGTCGAAGGGTTCCGTCGGACGGTGCCGCCATTCGGCCTCGACCTCGACGGCCTCGTCCTCCAGCACGTCCGCCAGGCCGGCGAGCACCTCGCCGGCGTCGGTGACGACCTTGCCGCCCTCCAGCAGAAGCTCGGCCGTCGCCCATGCCGGGTGGTACGTGCCGAACTTGCGGCGGCCCCTCTCCAGGACCTTCTCGCGCACCAGCTCGCAGGAGTTCCGGACGGCGCCGCCGGTGACGTACGTCTGACGCGACGCGGACGTCGAACCGGCGCTGCCCACCTGGGTGTCGGCGGGGTGGATGGTCACCTGCGCGACGCCGAGCTCGGTGCGGGCGATCTGCGCGTGGACGGTGACACCGCCCTGGCCGACCTCCGCCATCGCGGTGTGCACGGTCGCGACCGGCTCGCCGCCCACCACCTCCACGCGGACCCTGGCGGTCGAGTAGTCGTCGAAGCCCTCGGAGAAGCCGACGTTCTTGATGCCGACGGCGTAGCCGACACCGCGAACGACGCCCTCGCCGTGCGTGGTGTTGGACAGTCCGCCCGGCAGCTGGCGTACGTCGGCCCCCTCGGAGCTCTCCCACTGGCGCTCCGGCGGCAGCGGCATCGCCTTGACGCGGCGCAGCAGTTCGGCGACCGGGGCCGGTGAGTCGACCGGCTGTCCGGTCGGCAGCAGGGTGCCCTGCTCCATCGCGTTGAGCTGCCGGAAGGCGACCCGGTCCATGCCGACCGCGTCCGCGAGCTTGTCCATCTGCGCCTCGTACGCGAAGCACGCCTGGACGGCGCCGAAGCCGCGCATGGCTCCGCAGGGCGGGTTGTTGGTGTAGAGCGCGATGGCCTCGATGTCGACGTCCTCGACGACGTACGGGCCGACGCTCAGTGAGGAGGCGTTGCCGACGACCGCCGGGGAGGCGGACGCGTAGGCGCCGCCGTCCAGCACGATACGGGCCCTCATGTGCGTGAGCTTGCCGTCCTTGGTCGCCCCGTGCTCGTAGTACAGCTTCGCGGGGTGGCGGTGGACGTGGCCGAAGAAGGACTCGAAGCGGTTGTAGACGATCTTGACGGGCTTGCCGGTGCGCAGGGCCAGCAGGCAGGCGTGGATCTGCATCGACAGGTCCTCGCGGCCGCCGAAGGCGCCGCCGACGCCGGAGAGCGTCATGCGGACCTTGTCCTCGGGCAGGCCGAGGACGGGGGCGATCTGCTTGAGGTCCGAGTGCAGCCACTGGGTGGCGATGTACAGCTCGACGCCGCCGTCCTCGCAGGGCACGGCGAGACCGGACTCGGGGCCGAGGAACGCCTGGTCCTGCATACCGAAGGTGTACTCGCCCTTGACGACGAAGTCGGCCTTCTTCGCGGCCTCTTCGACGTCGCCGCGGACGATCGGCTGCCGGTGCACGATGTTGGGGTGCGGGACGTGGCCGATGTGGTGGTCGTCGCGATTCTCGTGGACGAGGATCGCGTCGGGCGCGGTCGCGGACGCCTCGTCCGTGATGACGGGCAGCTCCTTGTACTCCACCTTGATCCTGGCGGCGGCGCGCCGCGCGGTCTCGGGGTGGTCGGCGGCGACGATCGCGACGGGCTCGCCGTGGTGGCGGACCTTGCCGTGCGCGAGGACCGGGGTGTCCTGGATCTCCAGGCCGTAGGTCTTCACGGCGGTGGGCAGGTCGTCGTAGGTGAGGACCGCGTAGACGCCGGGCTGGGCGAGGGCCTCGGAGGTGTCGAGGGACACGATCTCGGCGTGGGCGACGGTCGAGCGCAGGATCTGGCCCCAGAGCATGTCCTCGTGCCACATGTCGGAGGAGTACGCGAACTCGCCGGTGACCTTGAGGGTGCCGTCCGGGCGGAGCGTGGACTCGCCGATGCCGCCCTTGGACTCGGTACCCTGGGTGATCTTGGTAGGTGTGCCGGTGGTTCCCATGGTCAGACCGCCTCGGACTGCCGGGCGGCCGCGAGGCGGACCGCGTCCATGATCTTCTCGTATCCGGTGCAGCGGCAGAGGTTGCCGGAGAGTGCCTCGCGGATGTCCGCGTCGGTCGGGGTCGGGTTGTGCTCCAGCATCTCGTCGGCCGCGACCAGCAGACCCGGGGTGCAGAAGCCGCACTGGACGGCGCCGGCGTCGATGAACGCCTGCTGGATCGGGGAGAGTTCGGTGCCCTCGCCGGTCTGCGAGTCATGGCCCCGGGCGCCCCACCGCCGGGCCTCGTCCAGCGACGTCCCGCACGGGGCCGCCGCGCGGGAACGCTGCTGGGCGTACTGGGCGAGCCCCTCGACGGTGACGACCTCGCGGCCCTCGGCCTGACCGGCCGCCACCAGGCACGAGCACACCGGCACACCGTCCAGGCGGACGGTGCAGGAACCGCACTCGCCCTGCTCGCAGGCGTTCTTGGAGCCGGGCAGGCCCAGCCGCTCCCGCAGCACGTAGAGCAGGGACTCACCCTCCCACACGTCGTCGGCTTCCTGGGGACGGCCGTTGACCGTGAAATTGACGCGCATTACGCGACTCCCTCCGTGCCGGCGGTGCCGCGGTACGACTCCCAGGTCCAGGTCAGGGTGCGGCGGGCCATCACGCCGACCGCGTGGCGGCGGTAGCTCGCCGTGCCCCGGACGTCGTCGATCGGGTTGCAGGCGGCGGAGCACAGGTCCGCGAACTGCTTGGCGACCGACGGGGTGATGATCCGGCCGTTGTCCCAGAAGCCGCCCTCGTCGAGGGCCGCGTTCAGGAACTCCTCGGCGGTCCTGGCGCGGACCGGGGTCGGCGCCGCGGAGCCGATGCCGGTGCGCACGGTGCGGGTCGCGGGGTGCAGGGCCAGACCGAAGGCGCACACCGCGATCACCATCGCGTTGCGGGTGCCGACCTTGGAGTACTGCTGCGGGCCGTCGGCCTTCTTGATGTGGACGGCCCTGATCAGTTCGTCGGGGGCGAGCGCGTTGCGCTTCACCCCGGTGTAGAACGCGTCGATCGGGATCAGCCGGGAGCCGCGTACCGACTCGGCCTCGACCTCGGCGCCCGCCGCGAGCAGGGCCGGGTGTGCGTCACCGGCCGGGGACGCGGTGCCGAGGTTTCCGCCGACGCCGCCGCGGTTGCGGATCTGCGGGGAGGCCACGGTGTGCGAGGCCAGGGCCAGGCCGGGCAGCTCGCCGCGCAGGTTCTCCATGATCTGGGTGTACGGGACGGAGGCGCCCAGACGCACGCTCTCCTCACCGACCTCCCACTCGCTCAGCTCGCCGACGCGGTTCAGGTCGAGGAGGTACTCGGGCCGGCGGTGGTCGAAGTTGATCTCGACCATCACATCGGTGCCCCCCGCGATCGGCACAGCGGTGGGGTGCTCGGCCTTCGCGGCGAGCGCCTCCTCCCAGCCGGCGGGGCGAAGGAAGTCCATGAGTGGCTCTCTTCTTCTTCGTCGAAGGTCGTGTCGATCAAGCCAGATCGTGTGCGGCGGCCCCGGCTCGTCCATGAGTTGTTCACGCGGATCGAGGCCAGTACACAGCGCTGTGCTCCACCGGGGTCAGTCACCGAAACCATGAAGGAGTTGGCTGGCCAGGGCACTCATCTTGTAGATTCATATGAACGAGAGGCGTCAGTAACCTCTCCGGTTTCCCAGTGAAACACCCAGCACATGCCGGGACCTGGGAATACGGCTCACGGGCGCGTCCGCCCCGTGCCCACCTTCAGTTCCATCGTAGATTTCGAGACAAGAACGGCGGCGACGAGAATGCGGCTGCGCGCACTGCTGGACACCGACGCGCTGGGCCTGCGGCTGCTCGGCGGCGAGGGCGAGCTCGACCGCACCGTACGCGGTGTGATGACCACCGACCTCAAGGACCCCAGCCGCTATCTCTCGGGCGGCGAACTGGTCCTCACCGGTCTGGCCTGGCGGCACGGCGCCGCGGACTCCGAGGCCTTCGTACGCATCCTCGCGGGCGCCGGGGTCGCGGCCCTCGCCGCGGGCGAGGCGGAGCTCGGCGACATCCCCCAGGACCTGGTCCTGGCCTGCGCCCGGCACCGGATGCCGCTGTTCGCCGTGAACGAGTCGGTGGCCTTCGCGACGATCACCGAGCACGTCGTACGGCAGGTCTCGGGCGAGCGCGCCGGGGACCTGGCGGCGGTGGTGGACCGCCACCGGCGGATGATGACGTCCGGTCCGGCGGGCGGCGGACCCGACGTGGTGCTCGACCTGCTCGGATCCGACCTGGACCTGCGGGCCTGGGTGCTGTCGCCCACCGGGCGGCCCGTCGCCGGCTCGAAGCTCGCGGGGGCCGCGCTGCCCGCCGACGTGTGCGCCCGGCTGGCCGCCGAGCACCTCACGGCCGTGCGCACCGGACGGCGCGGACCGCACCGGGTCGTGGTGGGCACGACGGCGTACTCCCTGTTCCCGGTCCGGCCGTCCGGACGCTCCGCGGGCGCGGGGCGCGACGTGCGGGAGACGGTGCTCTCCGACTGGCTGCTCGCGGTCGAGGCGGACGCCGCGGACTGGCCGGCGGAACGCCTCGACCTGCTCCAGGGTGTCACCCAGCTGATCGCCGTCGAACGGGACCGCCGGGACGCGGCACGCACGGTACGGCGGCGTCTCGCGCAGGAGGTGCTCGAACTGGTGCAGTCGGGCGCCGCGCCCGCGGAGATCGCCGCCCGGCTGCGGGTCGCCGCACCGGTCCTGCTGCCCGGACTCGGAGCGGCCCCGCACTGGCAGGTGGTGGTGGCCCGCGTCGAATGGGACGGCGGCGGGATGGACGGCGGACCGGTCGCGCAGTCGCTCCTGGAGGAGATGCTCGTCGACCCGCTGACGACCGGCCCCGAGCACGCGGACCGCATCGCCGTCGCCCACACGGACGGCGAGGCGATCGCGCTCGTCCCCCTTCCGGCGGTCTCCTCGGAGCACGACGGTTCGGAGACCGGACTGCTCGCGGACGCGCTCCTGGCGGCCGTCCGCGATCCGCTGTCGGCGGGCCTGGACGACGACGGGCGGCTCACCCTGGGCGTCAGCGCCGCGGTGCACTCGGCGGAGGGGCTGCGCGGCGCCCTGGAGGAGGCCCGGCACGCCCGCCGGGTCGCCGCCGCACGCCCCGGCCGGGTGTGCGCGGCCGGACACCAGGAACTGGCCTCCCACGTCCTGCTGCTGCCCTTCGTACCGGACGACGTGCGCCGGGCCTTCACCGCCCGGCTCCTGGACCCGCTGCGCGACTACGACCGCCGTCACCGCGCCGAACTGATCCCCACCCTGGAGGCCTTCCTCGACTGCGACGGCTCCTGGACACGCTGCGCCGCCCGTCTCCACCTGCACGTCAACACACTGCGCTACCGGGTGGGGCGTATCGAGCAGTTGACGGGCCGTGACCTCTCGCGCCTGGAGGACAAGCTCGACTTCTTCCTGGCCCTGCGCATGAGTTGAGGTCACGGGGCGGTGTGGGGCGTGTCACCAAGTGGCGCCCCTGTCGCACGACTTTGTGAAATCCTTCACCCAGCCCCTTGGCCGGGTGCCTTGATCCGTGCTGAGATGCCACCACTCAACAGCTCAATGGCGTGCTCGGGGAGGGCAACGTGGCGCATTCCGCCATGTCTGGTTCCGGAACGAACGCAGGGGACGATCCACTCCAGACCGCGGTATGGCGGCTGCGCTCGCGCGCCTGCTGGGTCGACGCGGCCGCGCTGATCGAGCCCCTGACGGCCCAGGCCTCGCTGCAGCGGGCCTCGCTCCTCGTCGAGCGGTGCCTGTACACCGAGCAGGGCTGGGCGGAGGCCGAGGACGCGCTCCGCACGGCCGAGGCGGTGGCCCGCAGCGACGACGAACGGGGCGCCGCCGCCTGTGAGCGCGGACAGCTCGCCTACGCGGCCACCCTGCTCGGGGTACGGGACCGGGCGGACGAGGCGCGGGCCGCGCTCGGCCGGGCCGCCGCCCTGATCGCGCCCGGGGCGCCGGGCCGCGCGCTCCTGGACTTCCGGCGCGGGCTGCTGGCGGAGAACCTCGCGCAGTCCCCGCAGTCCGCCCGCGCCGCCTACCGGCGCGCCCACGCGGGCGCCTCCGCCCTGGGCGACCCGCTGCTGCTGTCGTTCACCTGGCGGCACCTGGCCGGACTAGCCCTGCGGGAGGGTGAGTTGGCGGAGGCCCGGCACGGATTCGGGGAATCTCTCAGGATTCGCGAGGAGTTGGGATATCTGGTGGGGACGGCTCCGGCGCTGGCGTCCCTCGCGGACGCCGAGACCGAGCCCGAGGCGTCCCGGCTGCGGGCGGAGGCGGGACGGCTGTTCCGGCTCCTCGGGGGTGTACCGACCTGGCTGGCGCGGCAGTTGACCCCGCCCGCCGCCACCGCCTGACACCGTGGCCGACACGGGGCGCGGGCCGCTCCCCGTCACCGCCGGACGCCGTCACCTGCCGCGGCATGCCGTCAGTGCTCCGGCCGGCCGCTCTGCACCTTCGACAGCATGTCGCGGGCGAACGTCTCGACGGTGGTGCGGAGTTCGGGGTCGTGGGCCGCGTAGAGGACCGCGGCCACGACCACGAGGAGGAGCAGGACGCCGCCCAGAACGCCGCCCCGGACGGAGCCGTGGGACACGGGGCGGTACCGGTGCGGCACGCCGGTGTGACGGGCGCGCGCCATGTGGTGCGCGTCGAGATGCCGGCGTACGTGGTTCCGATGGATCCGCTGGGCCTGCTCGGCCTGCCGCATCGCCTGCCAGGACGGGTCGGGCATCGGTGTCTCCCCCGGTTTCGGTCGGCTCGCGCCGTGTACCGGTGGGCACGCGGACCGGGTCGTGCGGGTTCCCGTCGACGGGTCTCGCGACCGGGCCCGTACGAAGCCGTTACGTCCAGGGCGGGAACGCCACATACCGGCCGGCCGGGAACGCCCGCCCTACGGACAGTGGACCCGGACACCCGGACACCCGGACACCGATGCCGCGACAGGCGACGTCCCCCCTGTGGCAGCACGTACCAAGGGCCGTCCGCGCTCCCCGATGGACCGGTGCCCGGCGTCGGGTCCGGTGCGTCGCCCGGCGAGGGGGCCGCAGGCCACTGTGTCGCGAGGCGGGGGCCGTGCCCGTAGGGGGCGTGTTCGGGGATCCGGCGGGACGGTGGGTGCCGTCGCTGTCGTCGCGCGCCCGCAGGCGTACACGGAGTCGCTCGCCCGCGGGAGTACACGGAACCGCGTCGCGCGCCCGCCGGGGATCAGGGACCAGCCCCGTCCGCCCGCCAGGGATCGCGGGGCAGCCGTCAGGCGCCCGCGAAGTGCTCCCGTACGAGGGACTGCACGACCGGGAGGTCCTGGACGATCAGGGCCTCCAGAAGGGCGGTGTGCTCGGCGGCGTCGGCCACCAGGTCCGCGCGGCCCCGGGAGACGGGGCCGCCGACCAGCGGCCACTGGGCGCGGCGGTGCAGGTCCTCGGCGATCTGTACGAGCTGGTCGTTGCCCGCGAGGCCGAGGACGGCACGGTGGAAGGCACGGTCGCACTCGGCGTACGTGGCGCGGCACCCGGTGGACGCGGCCCGCACCGTGGCCTCGGCGAGCGGGCGCAGCTCGGCCCAGCGCGCGGCGGTCACCGTGCGCGCGAGACGCAGCATCACCGGGACCTCGATGAGCGCGCGGATCTCGGCGAGTTCGGCCAGCTCGCGCGTCCCGCGCCGGACGACCCGGAAGCCCCTGTTCGGCACGACCTCGACGGCGCCCTCCAGCGCCAGTTGCTGCATCGCCTCCCGGACCGGCGTGGCGGACACGCCGAACCGCTCACCGAGCACGGGCGCCGAGTAGACCTCGCCGGGGGCGAGGTCCCCCTGGACGAGGGCGGTGCGCAGGGCGTCGAGGATCTGCCCGCGGACCGAGGCGCGCTGGACCACCGGACGCGCGGTCTCCGTGCGGGACGGCCGGTTCTCCGCGGGAGGGCGGACGGGAGGAGACGGGAGGGGCACCTCGCTGTGGGTGTGCTCACCGCGGGCCGCGGCACCGGCCGTGGAGGTGCCCGCGGCGACGTCCCACTCCCGCTCCCGGCGCCGTTCCGGCATCCGCGACTGGGCGGGCACCCGGGCGGCCGGCGTGCGCGTGTCCGGGGCACCGTGCCCGGTGGAGCCGTGCGTGCCCAGCGAACCGGCCTGCTCCACGGGGGCCTCCTCCGGGCTTGGTGGTACTTGGGGTCAATGGGGTGGTTGTCACCTGTCCGTCAAGCACCATAGGCGCACACGGCCCCAGTTCAAACATCCGGAAATATGGGTAAGGTAAGCCTTACCTGTCAACGATCGTGAAGCGGTGGTCACCGGATGTCCGCTCCCGCCCTGGCCGCAGGCGTCCCGGCCCGCCCGGACGCCCGCCCGGCACTCTCGGCGGTCACGGGTGCCTACACCCGGCTGACCGAGGTCCTTCCTGACCTGAGCGTCACCGAGCTCGAACCGGGCGAGGCCGCCCCCGAGGGCGTCGGCTGGGCCGGCGCGGCCCGGCTCGCGGCGGGCGGTCCGGAGCTAGACGCCTTTCTCGCCTGGGACGAGGCGCAGATCGTCCGGGACTATGGAGAGCGGGCACGTCCGGACGTCGTCGCCACGTTCGGCCTGCACCGGTACGCCTGGCCCGCCTGCCTCCTGATCACCGTCCCGTGGTTCCTGGAGCGCCGCGTGCCCCGGTTCCCCGTGGAGCACGTCACATTCCAGCGCACCCTCGGCCGGATGGCCGTGCGGACCACCGGGTTCGCCTGCCTGCCGGGCGACCCGGCGGCCGGCCTGCCCGGCGCCCGCGTCGTACCGGACGAGGAGGCCCTGCGGGCCGAGGTGCGGGCCGCGGTGGCCGAGCACCTGGAGCCGGTCCTCGGCGGCTTCGGCCCCCGCATGCGTCGCCGCGGCCGCGCCCTGTGGGGCATGGCCACCGACGAGATCGTCGAGGGCCTCTGGTACGTCGCCGGCCTGCTCGGCGAGGAGGAGCGCGCGCTGCGCGAACTGGAACTCCTGCTGCCGGGGACGACCCGGCCCTACGTCGGGTCCGCCGCGTTCCGTGAGCTGGCCGGCCCGGACGGCGAAACCCTGACCACCCGCGACCGCGCGAGCTGCTGCTTCTTCTACACGCTGCGCCCCGACGACGCCTGCCCCACCTGCCCGCGCGTCCGCGACGCCGAGCGCGCCGCCAAGTTGACGGCCGACCTCGCCAGTTGAGGACCCCGCGGCAGAGGCATGGTTCCGGATGCCCTAAGATCAACTGCGACTGAGACACCCCTAGGGTTACAGATGCTTCACAACTTCCTCACTCGTCGCAGGAACTTTCCGTTGAACCATCCGTACGGGTAATCTTATTCGCACTCAGCTCCCGTCCCTCGCGCGGCAGTTCGAGCAGAATGTCGCCCTGCGCATCCCTTGGCACTCCCTTGGCGGCCTCTTGCCGCGAAACCCCTTGAGGGGCGACGGGCTTGGGCCAATATGGCGGGCGTTACGCCCTATCCCAATGCAAGGGACCCCAGATGAGACTGACCGACATATCGCTGAATTGGCTGCTTCCGGGCGCCGTTTTGCTCCTGGGACTGCTGGCGGCGGTGGCGGTGCTCGCGCGCGGCAAGCGGTCCGGGGGCGGCGCGGGCAGCGGTAACGAGGAATCATGGGAGCGCAGCGAGGAGCGCCGCCGGCGCAAGGAGGCCGTCTACGGCACGGCCTCCTACGTGCTGCTGTTCTGCTGTGCCGCGGTTGCCGCCGCGCTGTCCTTCCACGGTCTGGTCGGCTTCGGCCAGCAGAACCTCGGGCTGACCGACGGCTGGGAGTACCTCGTCCCGTTCGGCCTGGACGGCGCGGCCATGTTCTGCTCCGTACTCGCCGTGCGCGAGGCCAGCCACGGTGACGCGGCGCTCGGTTCCCGCATACTCGTGTGGACCTTCGCCGGTGCCGCGGCCTGGTTCAACTGGGTGCACGCGCCGCGGGGCGTGGACCACTCGGGCGCTCCCCAGTTCTTCGCGGGCATGTCCCTGTCGGCCGCCGTCCTGTTCGACCGGGCGCTGAAGCAGACCCGCCGTGCCGCGCTGCGCGAGCAGGGCCTGGTCCCGCGTCCGCTGCCGCAGATCCGGATCGTCCGCTGGCTGCGCGCACCCCGCGAGACGTACAGCGCCTGGTCGCTGATGCTCCTGGAGAACGTCCGTACGCTGGACGAGGCCGTGGACGAGGTGCGTGAGGACAAGCGCCAGAAGGAGCAGACGCGTCTGCGCCGCCGCAACGAGGAGCGGGTCGAGCGGGCGCACCTGAAGGCGCTCAGCCGTGGTCACCGCGGTCTGCCGGGCCGCGCGAGCGCACGGGCGCAGCTGGAGACGACCGTGGAGCGCGCTCCCGCTCAGGCCTCTACGGAGCCTGCTCTATCGGCGTCGGATCCCCTGCCCGTACGTTCGCGGCCCTCCCTTCAGCCCGTCCGCAAGAGCGCTGACCCGATAACCGTCGACCTCACCACGGAGGACGACACCATGGCCCTGCCGCGGCTCGACTCCCTGGAGCGCAAGCTCAAGGACCTGGAGCAGCAGTTCGGCTGACAGGCCGTCGGACAGGTCCCCGGTGAAGTCCGGGTGGTCCGGCCGGGATCCGGCCGGACCCGGACACGAACGACGCCGGGACACGAACGACGCCCGGACGGGGAGTCGGCCCCGCCCTGGGTGACACCCGGACGGGAATTCCGTCCGGACAGGAATTACGGCGGCGCGGTGACTACACCGCGCCGCCGTCCAGTTCGAACCAGACCGACTTGCCCACCCCGTGGGCCCGGACACCCCACGCGTCCGCGAGGGACTGTACGAGGACGAGTCCCCGGCCGTGCGTACCGTCGTCGGCGTCCGGTACCCGCGGTCTGGGCCTGCGTCCCACGAAGTCCCGTACCTCCACGCGGAGTCCGGAGGGGCGGACCGTGGCCGTCAGGATCGCGTCGTGATCGGTGTGGATGAGGGCGTTGGTGACGAGCTCGCTGGTCAGCAGCTCGGCTATCTCGGACTTTCCCGGCCTCCCCCAGTGCCGTAAGAGTTCCCTCAGCGCTCTGCGGGCCTCGGGCACCGCCCGCAGGTCCGCCCTCGCCAGCCTGCGCCTGAGCTGCGCGGTGGCGGGTTGATCCGCCGTACTGCCGGACGTCTCCTCCATCATCGCCTTTGCCGTGGAGGCCCCGATCGCCACGGGACCGCGCCCTCGTACCTGCCTTCTCATGACCCCCGCCTGCATGCCGATGCCGATTCCCCTCGTGATCGAACATGTTCACGGGAATCCATGCCCTCCTACGCGAGGCGGCAGTCATGTCGATTCGTCAACCCTGTGCCATGCGGGAGCGCGGGCGCGGCGGCGTGACGGGCCGGTGCCCGCGCGCCCCGTCCGCCCCCGCTCCGGGGACCTGCTTCCGTCCGGGGAGGCGCACCCGTACCGGGGCGCTCCGGCCGGCCGGCGCGAGGCCCGGTCCGGACGCCGTCGATGGAGTGGCGACGGCGCGCACGCCCGGGGCCGATGACCTGTGGAGCCCGCGCTCCGGGCCGCCCACGAGCCCTTCGCGGCCGTCCCGGCGCCGGCGGGAAAGCCCTGGTGGGCGGGCGGGAATCGGCCACGGGGCGGACGGCCCGCCGCCTCGGGTGCGGCGCCCTGTCCTCCGTACCCGAACGTCCTGCGCGCCTCGGAGCGGGCCCGGGGCACCCTGGATCCGGCCACCCCCGGCGCCGCGCATTCCCTCCGCGTACCGCCTCCCGCGGGGCGCGAGGGGGAGATGAACCGGAGCGCGGACGGCTTGCGCCGGCGGCGCGTCCGACGACGGCGCACCACCCGGAGCCGCCGGTGCGCGGTGGCGTGCCGAGTGCGGGCGCTCGGCCCATCTACCGACCCTCGGCTGCGCCTCCGGCCGTACTCGACGGGGCACACGGTCCGGCGACGGCACCGACCGTGCCGCGGAGGCCCCGCCCGCCCCGCGACGCCCCGCACGTCCTTAGAGCGGGCGGCGGGGCTTTCCGGACCGCCCTACGGCCTCGGCACGTTCCTGATGTTCGAGCGGGCCATCTGGAGCATGCGGCCGACCCCGCCGTCGAGGACGATCTTCGACGCGGACAGTGCGAACCCGGTCACCATGTCCGCGCTGATCTTCGGCGGGATGGACAGGGCGTTGGGGTCCGTGACGATGTCGACGAGGGCGGGGCCCTTGTGTTTGAAGGCCTCCTTCAGAGCGCCGGCCAGTTGCCGGGGCTTCTCGACGCGGATGCCGTAGGCGCCGCAGGCCCGGGCCACGGCCGCGAAGTCGGGGTTCTTGTTGGTGGTCCCGTACGACGGGAGTCCGGCGACCAGCATCTCCAACTCGACCATGCCCAGGGAGGAGTTGTTGAAGAGGACGACCTTCACCGGCAGGTCGTACTGGACGAGGGTGAGGAAGTCGCCCATGAGCATGGAGAAACCGCCGTCGCCCGACATCGACACGACCTGGCGTCCGAGGTCGCTGAACTGGGCGCCGATCGCCATCGGCAGCGCGTTCGCCATCGAGCCGTGCGAGAACGAACCGATGATGCGGCGGCGGCCGTTGGGCGAGATGTAGCGTGCCGCCCAGACGTTGCACATCCCGGTGTCGACGGTGAACACCGCGTCCTCGTCGGCGAGTTCGTCCACCACCGAGGCCACGTACTCGGGGTGGATCGGAACGTGCTTCTCGACCTTGCGGGTGTACGCCTTCACCACACCTTCCAGCGCGCCCGCGTGCTTCCTCAGCATCTTGTCCAGGAAGCGGCGGTCCCCCTTGGACCGCACCCGCGGGATGAGACAGCGCAGGGTCTCCTTGACGTCGCCCCAGACCGCCAGGTCCAGCTTCGAGCGCCGGCCCAGGTGTTCGGGACGGACGTCGACCTGGGCGATCTTCACGTCGTCGGGGAGGAAGGCGTTGTAGGGGAAGTCGGTGCCGAGCAGGATGAGCAGGTCGCACTCGTGCGTGGCCTCGTAGGCCGCGCCGTAGCCGAGCAGACCGCTCATGCCGACGTCGAACGGGTTGTCGTACTGAATCCACTCCTTCCCGCGCAGCGCGTGTCCCACCGGCGACTTGATCTTCTCCGCGAACTCCATGACCTCGGCGTGCGCCCCCGCCGTCCCGCTGCCGCAGAAGAGGGTGACCCGGTCGGCCTCGTCGATGAGCGCGACGAGCTTGTCGATCTCGGTGTCGCCGGGGCGGACACTCGGCCGGGAGGTGACGAGGGCGGTCTCGACGGTCTTCTCCGGGGCGGGCGCGGCGGCGATGTCGCCGGGCAGGGAGACGACGCTGACGCCCGACTGGCCGATCGCGTGCTGGATGGCCGTCTGCAGCAGCCGGGGCATCTGCTTCGGGTGGGAGATCAGCTCGCTGTAATGGCTGCACTCGGTGAAGAGCCGGTCGGGGTGGGTCTCCTGGAAGTAACCGAGGCCGATCTCGCTGGAGGGGATCTGCGAGGCGAGGGCGAGGACCGGGGCCATGGAACGGTGGGCGTCGTACAGACCGTTGATGAGATGCAGGTTGCCGGGGCCGCAGGAGCCCGCGCAGGCGGTGAGGCTGCCCGTGATCTGGGCCTCCGCGCCCGCGGCGAAGGCGGCGGTCTCCTCGTGCCGGACATGGATCCAGTCGATCGCGGAATTGCGCCGGATCGCGTCGACGACCGGGTTCAGGCTGTCGCCGACGACGCCGTACAGGCGCTTGACCCCCGCGCGGGCGAGGATGTCGACGAACTGTTCGGCGACGTTCTGCTTGGCCATGCTGCACGCACCCCTTAGTGGTCCTGGAACCCTTGAGTCCGTCCTCTGGGGTCCATGAATTCACAGGGAACGCGGTTACGCCTCCCAAACGGCCGCCGCCGTCCGGTCGTCCGCGTAGCCCTTGACCCTCACCTGGGTGTCGGCCAGGAACGCGGCCAGTCCCGGCGGGCCACCCGTGGACCAGCGGGTCGTCAGGTGCTCGCAGAGACCCGGTTCGCCGCGCAGGGGATCGGCGAGGCCGCCCGTGCACAGCAGGAGCGTGTCACCCGGCCGGGCGACGGAGGCGCGGAAGCGGAAGGGGGCGCGCGGCGGCGCGGGGGCGGGCTCGTACGGGCTCGGGGGCGTCGTGATGCCCAGGTCCATGGTGAGCCGGTCGCCCTCGGGGGTCTCGTGGGGCAGCGACCCGAAGCCGACCACAGGCTCCCCGGTGGCATCGCCCACCCGTGGCTCTATGTCCTGCCACTCGCCGTCCCGCAGCCGGAACAGCCCGCCGTCGCCGACACCGAAGAACACGCGCGTACGGCACTCGGGGTCCGCGGTGAGCAGCAGGCAGCGCAGGCTCGCGGTGTAGTCCTCGGGCTCGACACCCTGCTCGGCCGCGCTCGCGCGCAGCTTGCCGAGACTGCGGTCGGTGAGCCGGTGCAGCCCCGACTTCAGATCCCCGCGCCGGGCGGCCCGGATGTCCTCGGCCAGCCGTGCGTGACTGCGGCCGACGGCACGCCCGATCCACCGGCAGGCCTCGGCGGCCGCCCGGTGCGCGCCGGGGGTGGCGCGGGCCCCGGTCGCCATCGCCACCAGCACCAGCGCCTCCTCCGCGGTACCGAAGCGGGCGGTCAGCAGGGCGTCACGGCGCGGCTCTCCCCGGTAGCGCGCGGAGTCCCCGCGCACGGAGACCGCCCGCAGCGTGCTGGTCCCGTAGCGCGCGCCGTCCAGCACGGTGTCGGAGACCAGGTCGTCGAGGCCGTCCGGGTCGGCGGGCGGAAGCGTGGTGGGTTCGGCGTCGTAGGTGGGCGGGCCCGAGCCCACGTGGGCCACGGAGGGCCGTTCTCCCGGAGCGGCGGGCAGGGACTCGTACGGCGCGAGGACGGGCAGGTCGGGACGGGTGGGCGGCGGACCGGCGGGCGGGGTCCCGCGGGATGGGGCCGCGGGGAGGGCCGGGGGCCCCTGGGAAGGGGCGGTGGGGAGGGCCGGGGCGTGCGGGGCCCATGGGTCGGGCCGTGCGCCGCCCGGGGAGGCGGTGGGCGGCGGAAGCGTGGCCCGGGTGTCCAGAGGGACCCCGGGGGGCCACGGCGGCACGGCGGCAGTCCCGGGCGCGGCAGTCCCGGTCGACCCGGGTGCGGGCGACGCGGGTGCGGGCGGGGACGCCGAACCCCACGGAGGCTCGGCTCGGAACCCCGGAGGCGTCGGACCGGGCGGGAGGGCCGCGGGGGCGGGCGCGGAGGAGCCGGCGGTACCGGCGGGTGACGGCCGGGCGGGTGCCGGCGATCCCTCAGCGGTCGGTGGAGCGGCGGGCCTGGGCGGGTCGGCGGCGGGCGCGGGAGGACCGGCGGGCGCGGGCGCACTCCCCGGTGTGGACGGGCCGACCGGCGCCGGTGGGCCGGCGGCCACGGACGGACCCCCTGGCCCGGACGGACCGACGGGCACGGACGGACCGGTCGGCGCCGAAGGCCCGGCATCCGCCCACGGACCGGCGGGCGCCGACGCATCGGTGCCTGCCCACGGGCCGGGGGACGCCGGCGGGGCGCCGGGCGCCGGCAGCCCGGCGGAGGTCCGTGGAGCGGCGGACCCCGGCGGCTGGGTGAACGTCGGCGGAGGGGCGGGCACGGGCGGATCGGCGGGCACGGACGGACCGCCGGGCCCCGGCCGGTCGGAGGCGGCGGGCGGCCCCGCGGGCACGGACGGACCCGCCGGCGCCGACGAACCCGCACCCGCCCACGGCCCGGCCGACGCGGGCGGAGCGGCCGGCGCCGACCATCCGGCGGAGGTCGGTGGAGCGGCGGACCTCGGCGGAGCGGCGGGCTCGGACGAATCCGTGGGCGCGGGTGTCCACGGACCGGCGGGAGCGGGCGGGGTGAAAGGAGCCGGCGGGTCGGCCGGAGGTTCCCAGGGGGCCCGCCCCCATAGGGGTTCGTCCCGGCGCGGCGGGGTCGCGGGAGGCTCGGGAGCCACGCCGCGGCGTGAGGCGCCGTGCCAGGGCCCGGCGCCACCGCCGCGCCGTTCCGGCGGAGCGGGTGGTTCCCCCGGTGGTGCCGGTGCGTCGCACTCCGGCGGCTGCGACCGGGCGGCGGGACCCGCCCCGGCCGACTCCGCCCCGACCGACTCCGCCCCGACCGTCCCCGCGGCCGACGCGAACCGGTCGTCGAGGGAGTCCGGCGCGGCGACCGCCCCGGTGTCCTGGGTGGAGTCGTCGTACAACTGCCCCCACCAATCGTCCTCGTGACCGGTGCGGCTCTCCCCCTGCTGGCTCATGCCCCTAATTGTCACCGCGGGAGCCGGTTGAAAACGGGGCATCCGGAAATCCGGCCACCCGGACCGGTCCGCCGGGCGTCCCGCCTCCGAAATGTCGAACAACACGACGGGCAAAGGAGGTTCGGGAGAAACCGCCGGACGGTCCCACCCCCCACGGGAGAACCGCCCGGCGGCGCCTGGACGACCGGGCCTCACGCGCCCCGCGGTCCCGTGCCACGGTCGGACCCGCCCAACACGTTTTCCAGATAGGCCGGTTCACCCCTCAGCGTGACCTGCTTCCCTGGGACGTCCGTGAGATCCCGCCAGGACTTTCCCGGGACTCCCCCGAGATTCCCGGCGGGCCTCCGCCGGCGGTGGCCGCTGCCCCGGTGACGTGAGCTTGGCAGAGTTGCGGGTGCTGCGGCGATGATGTGCCGAGGCGGGTTTGCGCCGTGGCCGGTTTCCGCCACGGCCCGGCCGGAACGGAATCTGGGGAGGGCGTCGCCGCATGCTGGGAGCGATAGGTCTGGACGAGACGCACGAGTCGGCGTACCGGGCGCTGGTGTCCGTGGGCGCCGCGGACGTGCCCGATCTCGCGCGCCGGCTCACGCTCGGCGAGTACGACACCGAACGCGCCCTGCGCCGGCTCGAACGGCACGGTCTCGCGGCCCAGTCGTCGGCGCGGCCGGGACGCTGGGTCGCGGCGCCACCGGGGGTCGCCCTCGGTGCGCTGCTCACCCAGCAACGGCACGAGCTGGACAAGGCGGAGCTGGCGGCCGCGCTGCTCGCCGAGGAGTACCGGACCCAGGCCACCGAACCCGCCGCGCACGACCTGGTCGAGGTGGTGATCGGCGCGGCGGCGGTCGCCCAGCGGTTCCTGCAGCTCCAGCTCGGCGCGAGCGAGGAGGTGTGCGCACTGGTCACCGGGACCCCGATCGCGGTCTCCGGGGCGGACAACGAAGCGGAGGAACAGGCGGCCGGGCGCGGTGTCCGCTACCGGGTGGTCCTCGAACGCGCCGTACTCGACCAGCCCACCGGCGTCACGGAGCTGTCCGCCGCGCTCGGCCGCGAGGAACAGGTCCGGGTGATGGACAAGGTGCCGACCAAACTGGTGATCGCCGACCGGACCCTCGCGATGGTGCCCCTCACCGCCCACACCGCCCAGCCCGCCGCACTGGTCGTGCACGCCAGCGGGCTGCTGGAGCTGCTGTCGGGCCTGTTCGAGTCGGTGTGGCGGGACGCGCTGCCGCTGCGGCTCGGCAGCCGGGGCTTCGTCGAACAGGGCCCGGACGGCCCGGACGGCACCGATCTGGAGATCCTCTCGCTGCTGCTGGCCGGGCTGACCGACGCGAGCGTGGCCAAACAGCTCGACCTGGGCCTGAGGACCGTGCAGCGCCGGGTGAAGCGGCTGATGGAGCTGACCGACGTGACGACCCGGCTCCAGCTGGGCTGGCACGCCTACGAGAAGGGCTGGGTGGCCCGGGGCTGACCTGCGCCCTCCCGTCCGCTCCGGCACCCTTGACAGATGGGAGCGTGGGAACTCCTGCTGGTCGGCGTGGTGATCGCGCTCGGCGTGTGCGGAGTGCTGGTGCCCGGTGTGCCGGGGTCGTGGCTCGTCTGGGCCGCGGTCCTGTGGTGGGCGCTGAGCGCCACGCAGGCACTGGCCTGGGGCGTGCTCGTGGGCGCGACCCTGGTCCTGCTGCTGGCCCAGGCGATCCGCTGGGCGCTGCCTCCCCGGCGGCTCCGGGAGGGCGGCGCCACCCCGCGTACGGGGCTGTACGCGGGGACCGGGGCGCTGCTCGGCTTCTGTCTGCTGCCGGTGATCGGCGCGGTGCCGGGTTTCCTCGGCGGGATCTACCTCCACGAGCGGCTGGCCGCGGGCGGGCACGAGGGGGCCTGGTCGACGGTGCGGACCCTGATGCGCTGCGGCGGCTGGAGCGTGCTGACGGAGCTGTTCGCCTGTCTGCTGATCGCGGGCGCGTGGCTGGGCACGGTGGTCTGGGGCTGACACGTAGGACCCGCCGGAACCTCCCCGGCCCCCGGCCCCCGGCCCTTCCTTTCTGGGCCTCCCCGGGTCCCCCTGGACCGGCCCCGGATCTCCCCGGCCCCACCCCGGGCCGCCGCGAACCTGCCCAGACCTCCCCCGACCTCCCCAGCCCCCCCGCCCTCTCCTAGGGAGCCAGCGTTCTCAGATCCACCGTGTCGGCCATCGCCCGCATGCCCGCGTCGTTGAAGTGGAGGTGGTCGCCGGGGTCGTAGGCGGGGCTGATGCGGTACGGGTCGGCCGGGTCGCGGACGGCGGCGTCGAAGTCCGCCACCGCGTCGAAGAGACCGCCCTCGCGCAGGAAGGCGTTGACCTCCTGCCGGACGGCCTCGCGCGCCTCGGTCCACGCGGGATGGCCGCCGTACGGCGTGATCGTGGCGCCGACGACCCGAATTCCGAGGGCGTGGGCGCGCGTCACGATCCGGCGGTACGCGTCTTCCAGCGCGCGGGGGTCCCGCTGCTCCGGCGTGCCCTTGATGTCGTTGATGCCCTCCATCACGATCACCGCCCGTACCCCGGCGCGGGAGAACACGTCGGCGTCGAGCCGGTCCAGGGCGCTGGGACCGCTGCCCGCGAGCAGGAGCCGGTTTCCGGAGATGCCCGCGTTGAGGACACCGAGCCGGCGGTACGCCGGGAGATCGCGCAGCCGGGCGGCGAGCCGGTCGGGCCAGCGGTGGTTGGTGTCGGGGGTCGAACCGGTCCCGTCGGTGATGGAGTCGCCGAGCGTGACCACGCTGCCCCTGGCGTGGGTGCCCAGAACGTCGACACCGGTCACGTAGAACCAGTTGCCGAGGTCGGCGGTGTACCGCGTACCGCGCTCGTCCGCGGTCCGGTCACCGTCGCGGGCGAGGAAGTTGGTCTGGTGGGCCGAACGGTGGTACGTCGCCGGGCCCGAGTCGGCCGGGGTGTGGACGGAGACCAGCAGGTTGGCGTCGGCGGGGATCCGCAGCCGCACGGGGTCGCCGAGCAGGTCCGTGCCCGGCGGGACGACCACCGACGCCGCGCCGGCGAAGGTCACCGTCCGCATCGATCCCGGGACGGCGTCCGGTTCCGCGGGCTCGCCGGGTTCCTGCAACGCGACCGTGACGGCCCCGAGTCGCAGGGGCGCGGTGCCCAGCCGGTTGGAGATCCGGACGCGGACCGCTTCGCCGCCGACGCTCGTGTGCACGACGTTGCGGATCGAGGCGCCGGGCCGGGGCCGGGTGGTGCCGGAGGGGGCTGCCTCCCAGGTGCCGGTCCAGTGCGGGCCGGTGGCGGGGGCGCCCCCAGGGCCGGCGCCGGGCCCCGTGTCGGCTCTCGCGCACGGCGTGGCGAGCGTCAGGACGGTCGCCAGGGCGGCGACCAGGTGCCGGACCATGATCACGCGGGTCATGCGGCATGGCTTCCCCGGTCGACCGCGCCCCCAACGGTATGTCACACCGTCAGCCGCACTCCGTTGCAGGGACATTGGCCCGCGGAGGCGGCCCGTTCTCCTGCGGGGACCAGGGTCCGGGGCCCGGCGCGTGCACGGCGCCGACGTGTTTGCCTGCCGCCACGACCCGATTCGTCGAGGCCGAACGCGCGTACCCGACGTCGCGGCGGCCCGGGCGGCCGGCCACCGTCGACGCCCACGGCCGGCGGCCGGCGAACCCCGCCGGCTTCTTCCCCCGGGACGACGGGACGATCCTGATCGGCGGACACGCGAGGGGCACCACCGAGAAGTGGCGCAATCTGCGGAAGAACCCCGAGGTCGCCCTCGTCGTCGACGGCGTGGTCGGTCTCCGGCCGTGCAAGCTCCGTGGCGTCGACGTCCGCCGTGCGGCCGAACTCCGCACCGGTCCGCACGACTTGGGCCCCCACTTCAGCGAGGAGCTGGTCCGTGTCCACCCGCGGCGGATTCGCGGCCGGGGTCCGGAGGACCGACCTCGCGGCGGCCCTCGCCCCGTGCCACCGCCTCCTCGTCCTCCGCCCGGAGGTGTCGCACCCCGTACGAACGCCACGGGCGCCAGACCTCCGGGACGTCCTCGCCGGGTGGTGCCACGTCGGGATCGCCGAGGGCGCGGGTCCGAATGGCGGCGACCGTGTGCGCGTCCAGACCGGGCAGCGCGAGCATGGCCGCCTGCGCCGCGTCGCGATCGGCACCGGCGTCGAGCCGCAGCGTGCCGTCGGCGAGGGCGGCGGTGAGCGTACCGAGGGGGCCGTCCGGCTCGGCCTCCGCGAGGACGGCCGGCTCCGGGAACACATGGGTGAGCGACTCGTGCGCGGCGTCCAGTACCTTCCCGTATCGGCGCACCAGGCGCTCCGCGGCCGGCCGGCCCACCAGGGCGCGCACGGCCAGCTCGTCCGGGTCCGCGGCGCCCGGTGACCGCAGACCGGGTCGCGCGGCGACCGAGGCCGCCAGCCGCGGATCGGCTCCCAGCCGCTCGTCCACCGCGTACGGATCGGCGTCGAGATCGAACAGCCGCCGCAACCGCTGGACGGCGGTGGTCAGATCGCGCAGGTCGGTGAGGTGGAGCCGGGTGTCGAGCCAGCCGCCCGGCTGGGAGGCCTGCCCGTCGGGACACTCGTTCACCGCGACGACCCCGGTGCCGTACGGAAGGCGGAGGGTGCGCCGGTAGGTGCGGCGGCCGCGGGGTCCGCTCATGTCCTCCACCCCCGCGACCGCCTCCTGGGCGAGGAGATCGAAGACGGCCGTCGACCGGTACGGACCCCGGTGGGCGAGGCGCAGCGGGATCCCGGCGGCCGGGGCGTCCGCGCGCCTGGCGCCGGGCCCTTCGCGCGAGGCCGCGGCGCGCAGTGCGCTGGGTGTCGAGGCGTACACCGCGCGGATCGTGTCGTTGAACTGCCGCACGCTGGCGAACCCGGCCGCGAACGCGATCTCCGTGACGGGCAGCCCGGTGGTCTGCAACAGGACCCGCGCCGTGTGGGCCCGCTGGGCACGGGCCAGTGCGACGGGGCCCGCGCCGACCTCGGCGGTGAGCTGCCGCTGCACCTGGCGGGTGCTGTACCCGAGTCGTGCGGCGAGGCCGCCGACGCCTTCGCGGTCCACCACACCGTCACCGATCAGCCGCATGGCGCGACCCACGACGTCGGCGCGCACGTTCCACTCCGCGGAGCCGGGCACGGCATCCGGGCGGCACCTGCGACAGGCCCGGAAGCCTGAGCCCTGGGCGGCGGCCGCGGTGGTGTAGTAGCGCACGTTCCGCTGCTTCGGCGTCACCGCCGGGCAGCTCGGCCGGCAGTAGATCCCCGTCGTCTCCACGGCGAAGAAGAACTCCCCGTCGAACCGGGCGTCCCTGCTCCGCACGGCCTCGTACCTGGTCTCTTCATCGATCACGAGTCCCAGTGTGCGGGGCGGCTGCCGCCGGGGCTGGCGGGAATCGGACCTGACGCTGCTACCCGTTCCCGGGGACCGCCGCCCCCGGACCCCCGCATCGGCCCCAAGGGCCTCGTCCTCAAGCGCCGGACGGGCTGGGGATGCGGGCCTGCGCCGGATCGTTCCCGATGGGCCCGGGCGTGCGGGCGTGCGGGCGTGCGGGCGTGCGGGCGTGCGCTACATGGTTTCGGACAGGCTGGGCGCACGCCGGGAGACCGCCGCCAGGCTCACCCACTTCAGCCTGTCCGGCGTTAGCGGACACAGTCCCCTGACCTGGGGGTCCCGGACGGGCCCGGCGTACGAGCCCACACCAAGAAACCGACGCCGCGCTCACACACTTCAGCCCGTCCGGCGATTGAGGACGAGCCCTTCGGGCGATGGCGGGAATCCAGGACGCGCCCGGCGTACGAGCCCACACCAAGAAACCGACGCCAGGCCCGCGCATTTCAAGCCCGTCCGGCGATTGAGGACGAGCCCTTCGGGCGCAGGCGGGAATCCAGGACGCGCCCGGCGTACGAGCCCACACCAAGAAACCGACGCCAGGCCCGCGCATTTCAAGCCCGTCCGGCGATTGAGGACGAGCCTTTCGGGCGAAGGCGGGAATCCAGGGGGCGCAACCCCTTGGCGGGGGTCCGGGGGGCGCAGCCCCTTGGCGGGGGTCCAGGGGGCCGCACCCCATTGCCGGAGCCGGGGGGGGCCGGCCCCCCACCCCCTGCCCAGACCCAGTGTCAACGTCCCCGTTTGGCCTCCATGGCCGCCTTCCCCTCCGCCCCCTTCCGCTTCCAGTCCCGGCGGATCTCCGCCCGCAGCCGCGCGTCGGTCTTCGCGACGATGCGCTGGTTCTCTCGCAGGAGCTTGCGGTAGCTGTCGAGGCGCCGTTCGGGCAGGGCACCGGACTCGACGGCGGTGAGCACGGCGCAGCCGGGCTCCGCGACGTGCGCGCAGTCGTGGAAACGACAGCCCGCGGCGAATTCCTCGATCTCCGAGAAGACCTGCCCGACCCCGGACTCGGCGTCCCAGAGGCCGACGCCGCGCAGTCCGGGCGTGTCGATGAGGACGCCGCCGCCGGGGAGGGCGAGGAGGTTGCGGGTGGTCGTGGTGTGGCGGCCCTTGCCGTCCACGTCACGCGCGGCCCGCACATCCATCACGTCCTCGCCGATCAGCGCGTTGGCGAGGGTCGACTTGCCCGCGCCGGACTGTCCGAGGAGCACGGTCGTGCCTCCGGACAGGACGGCGGCCAGCACGTCGAGCCCGTCCCCGGTGGCGGCGCTCACCGGGAGTACGGCGACCCCCGGCGCGGTGGTCTCCACGTCCTGTACGAGGTGACCGAGTGTGACGGGGTCCGGCACCAGGTCGGCCTTGGTGAGGACGACGACCGGTTGCGCGCCGGACTCCCAGGCCAGCGCGAGGAAGCGTTCGATACGGCCGAGTTCGAGTTCCACGGCGAGCGACACGGCGACGACGGCGAAGTCGACGTTGGCCGCCAGGATCTGTCCTTCGGACCGCTTGGAGGAGGTGGAGCGCACGAAGGCGGTGCGGCGCGGCAGATACGTGCGGACGTAGCGCGGGGTGCCCGCGGGTTCGACGGCGACCCAGTCGCCGGTGCACACGACCCGCAGCGGATCGTGCGGGGTCACGAACGCGGTGTCCGCGCGCAGGACACCGTCGGCGGTGACCACGTCGCACTGACCGCGGTCGACGCGGACGACCCGGCCGGCCAGCAGCCCTTCGGCCACGTACGGGGCGAACTCATCCGCCCAGGCGTCGTCCCAGCCGTACGACTGGAGAGCGTGTGCCGCAGGAAAAACGGAGGAAGTCAAGGGAAACCCTTCACAAGGGTGGCCCCGGCGCGCGCACTGTGGCGCGAAGAAGGTGGAAGGTCAGCCGGCGGCCACGGAAGTGGACTTGATGAACTTCTGGATGCGGGCAACGCCCATCTCAGTGACAGCCATCGGTCACACCTCCTTCAACGCTCAGCCGGTGACGGCGGCCGACGGCCACCGCGTGAAGCGATCTTCACCATATAGAGGGCCCGTATTCGGCGCCACCGGTTTTCCGCTCCCTCGGGGGACCGGGCCGGCGCACCCGCCCACGCGGCCGGGGCGAGCCCTTCCGCCCTCCCCGGCCAACCCCTTTGCCCCCACCCACCACGGACTCAACTGCCGTCGTCGCACCTGTCGTCGTTCAGAGTGAAGTCGCGCGGGGCCGAGTTGGTGCCGCTCCACGAACCGAGGAAGCCGAAGGCGACGGTGCCCTTCGCGGCGACGGACTTGTTGTAGTCGGCGGCGGTGGCGGTGACCCCGGCGCCGTGCTGGGCGAAGGCGGCGTCCCACATCTGGCCGACGCGCTGGCCGTCGTCGAAGGTCCAGCCGAGCCGCCAGCCGCTGAGGGCCCGTGCCGAGGTGACGGTGACGGTGGCCTGGAAGCCGTCGGGCCACTCGTTGACGATCTCGTACTTCACCTCGCAGGACGCCGGCGCGCTCTTGGTGACGTCCGCCGGTGGGTCCGACTTGTTCGCGG
This sequence comes from Streptomyces fagopyri, assembly GCF_009498275.1. NCBI lineage: Bacteria > Bacillati > Actinomycetota > Actinomycetes > Kitasatosporales > Streptomycetaceae > Streptomyces > Streptomyces fagopyri. The sequence continues at coordinate 2,457,911 of NZ_CP045643.1, forward strand.
GCTCGGACGACTCTCCCTGGGCCTCGGGATCGGAACCGACCTCCGGCCGGGTCGTCGAAGCCGCGGTGGCGGTGGCGGGCGGATCGGACACGGCCGCCGGCGAGGGTGGCACGGGCTCCGCCACCGGCTGTCGCTCGCCCGGCGCGTCGCTCGCGGGCGCACCACCGTCGTGGGAGCCGCCGAAGGGCATCAAGGAGACCGCGAGTGCCAGTGCCGACACGACGAGGGCCGCCACCAGGATCCCGGTCCGGCCGATCCGGGGCCGGACCGGCCTGCCCTCGGCCAGGCCGGTGTCCACGGCCGCGTCCGTCCGGCCGCCGGTCAGCCCCGCCTCCGCGGCACGGCGGCGCCGTTCCAGATACGCGAGGCCGCCCCAGCCGATCACGCCGCCGGAGATCGCCGCGGGCAGTCCCCCTTCGTGCAGCCGCAGACAGGCGGCCGCCTCCGCGCACCGCACGCAGCGCGCGAGGTGCCGCGAGAGGTCTCCGGGGGTCTCGGCGCCGGACGAGCGGGTGACCGCGTCGAGGAGCCGTGCGTAGCTGCGGCAGTCGGCGTCCATCGGCGTGTCGAGGTGATTGCGATGGCAACGGTCCCGGAACAGCGCCCGCACCTGGGTGAGTTCGGTGGTGACGGCCGCCGGGTCCAGGCCGAGCCGCCGGGCCACGGCGGGCAGCGGCAGCGACTCGACCTCGGCCAGCCAGAGCAGAGCCGCGTCCGGCTCCTGCATGTCCTGAAGGCCGCGCAGCGCGATGGGGCGGTGCAGCGGCGGCCCGGTGTAGCGCCCGGCCTTCTCGGAGTTGAGCCACAGACGCAGGTCGGGGTCGAGCCGGTGGCCCAGACCGCCCGCCTCCCAGGCGGCGGCCGCGACCCGGACCGAGGTCAGCATCAGGGGGATGCGGGGCAGCCTGAGCGCCCTGCGCCCGGTGCCGGTGGTCTTCGACGCCGCGGTGGCGGCGCGCAGTTCGGTGATGCCGTGCGTGAAGGCCTCGGTCGCCAGTTGCGTGGCCGCGGCCGAACCCGACGTGCACAGATCGGCGTACGACAGGACCGCGTCCCAGCACTCCGAGAGCAGTGCGGCCTCGGCGGCGTCCTGGGGGGTCGGCAGGTCGGGCATGGGGGGCTCCTGCATCAACTGCTTCCATGTGCTACGTCAAAGAACGCAAATTCCAACTCATCTTCCGTACTGGAGAGTTGGTAACCATCTCAACGACGGGGCCCGAGCCTTTCACGGTTCCCACACAACTGACAAGCGAGGCATTCATTGATGGGGCAAGCGGTTGCGGCGCCTCTCGTGGCGCCTCTCCCGCCACGACGGAAGGCCTCCCTTCCGTAGGAGTACGGAAGGGAGGCCCGGACGTCTCGGTCAGCCGGCGGTCACGAAGCCGGCGGCCCGCTCACGTCCGCCACCGCGGGTTCCAGCGCCGGGAGGCTGTCCATGAAGGAGCTGACCGAGAAGACCGCGTTGCCGGGGCCGGGCGGGCCGTATCCGGGCGGGGAGGAGAGCCCGAAGTCGTCCATCGTGGAGCGGTACGCCTCCAGGAGGCGGATGTGGTACTCCAGCGGCGCACCTTGCGGGTTGGCCTTGCCGAGCGGGGTCGTCGGCTCCGGGCACCAGGTGGTGAAGCGGGGTGTGATGCCGTGCGACATGAAGAAGCGCAGTCCCTCGGTGGTCGAGGCGATGGCCTCGTCGACCGTGGTGAAGCCGAACGGTTCGGCCATCTCCACGCCCGCCACGAAGTTGGGGATGACGTTGCGCGCGCCGAAGATCTCCGCCGAGTCGAGGATCCGCCGGTGCCACTCGTCGCGGCCGACGTAGCGCTCTTTGCCGGGGCAGTAGAGCTCGAAGAGACGGCGGTCCCACACCTCGTAGTTGGGGTGGTAGATCTGCACCCCGTAGTCCTTGAACCGCTGTACGTCGTCGCGGGGCAGCGCCTGCGCGACGACCTTGCCGATCCAACGCCCCGGGAAGCGCTCCTCGATGGCCTTGGCGTAGTGCCCGTAGAAGTCGGCCTCGTCACGGCCCGCGACCTTCGAGGTGATGGCGCCGCCGGTGAGGGTGTACGCGGTGGACGCCTTGGCGGTGTCGTACCGGTCGATGATCTCCAGCGCCTCCAGGACCTCGTCCACGTCCTTCACGCCGGTGTACGGCCGTCCGGCCGCCTTGTGCTGGCGCCAGTTGTGGTTGATGTCGCAGTACTGGCACTCCTCCTTGGCGCCGAAGTACTGGCAGACGCGGAAGACGGTGAGGTAGATCAGGTAGCCCCACTGGATGGTGGGAGCCACCTCCATCACGGACTTCCCGCTGGAGAGGGTGTGCCGGTAGTACTCGGGCATCGGCGGCACGCCGACGTCGGAGATCCGCTTCCCGTCGAGGTAGAGCCCGAGCACGCCGTCCTCGTCGGCGGCCACCCGGTACGGCGAGGCGAGGTTGACGCGCACGGACACGACCGTCCGCCGCAGGTCGTACGGGCCGCCGGTGAGGATGATCTCCTCCGGGGGGCGCCTCAGGGCCGCCTCGCCCAGCTCGGGCAGGGTGCCGTGGTCGAAGGAGAAGATGAAGTACGACTTCGGCTTGACGTCACCCGTCGCCTCGTTGGTGGTGTCGCTCAGCGCCGAGGCATCGAAGGCCACACCGCCGCGGAGCAGGTCCTCCTTGAAGACCGCTTCCCGTGGTACGTGCGGGAAGCGCTCCATCAGATCCTCGACCAGCGCGGTGCGGCTGCCGTCCATCCCGTTCTCCTCGCTCCCGGCTCGTGCCGAGCCCCGTGGCTCGACTCCTCACGGTATGCCCCTGCCTGTGCGTCAGCCGTGCCGGGTCCCCTCGCGTCGCGCGATGTGCGCGGGCGGGGCCAGCCCGGGCTGCAGCAGGGGGTCGGGGTCGGGTGCGCCCCAGACCGCGGTGAGCGGCAGCGTCCCGGCCCAGAGTCCGAGCGCCGCGTCCGGGCCGTCCCCGTCGTCCGGGGCGCCCGTACGGATCTTCACGGAGGCCTCTTCGAGGGAGAGCGCAAGGAGGGTGGTCGCGGCCAGTTCCCTGCGGCTGGGGCGGCGGGCGTAGGCCCACTGGCCCGGCGTGGCGTGCTCGGTGAGGCGGCGCAGCCCTTCCGTCTTCTCCGCCGGGTCGGTCACCTTCCGCGGGACGCCGTGGATCATGGCGCTCCGGTAGTTCACCCCGTGCTCGAACACGGACCGCGCCAGGACGAGCCCGTCGACGTGCGTGACGGTCACGCAGACCGGCGACTCCGCCGCCAGGCTCCGGCCGGCGACCGACCCGTGCACGTACAGCGACTCCTCGTCCCGTCCGTAGACCGTCGGCACGACCAACGGCCGGTCCTCGACGACCACTCCCAGATGGCAGACGAATCCCGCGTCCAGGATGGCGTCGAGGTCGTCCCTGTCCAGGGAACCCTGCTCGCGCAGACGGCGGTGACGGGTGAGGTCGGTCTCGGGGAGCGGATCACGGGCCATGAGCCGGATGCTACCGATAGCGCAGACGCGAGACCAGCTGTCGACTGAATAGGTCGATCAAGGTGTCATTTTCGACGAAATCCGTCGCCGTCCTGTGAAGCGCTTCCGGCGGCCGCCGGGAACATCCCGCCGCTGCCCCGCGTCCCGTCACGCCATCCGGCCGAGCTCCCGTTCGTCCACGGGGAACTCCGGCACCCGGCCCGCGGCGAGTCGCTCGGCCTCCCCGACGACCACCAGGCCGAGCCGGGCGAGTTCGTTGCCCTGGGAGCCCGCGAGGTGCGGGGTGACGAAGGCGTTCGGCAGGTCGTACAGCGGGGAGTGCGCCGGGAGCGGCTCGGGCTCGGTCACGTCGAGAATCGCCCCGAGCCGCCCCGGCCGCAGCTCTTCGACGAGCGCGTCGTGGTCGACGAGCGAGCCGCGCGCGGTGTTGACGAGCACCGATCCGTCGGGCATCAGGGCGAGCTCGCGGCGTCCGATCAGATGCCGTGTCTCGGCGGTCTGCGGTGCGTGCACGCTGACGACGTCGCTGCCGCCGAGCAGGGCGTCGAGCGGCAGCAGCGTGACCCCGAGCGCGGCGGCGCCGGCCTCGTCCACGTACGGGTCGGCCAGACCCACCCGCAGATCGAAGGGCCGCAGCAGTTCGATGAGACGACGCCCGGTGCGCGAGGCCCCGATGACACCGACCCGGCGTCCGAAGTTGCCGATGCCCAAAAGGACGCCCTGGTGCGGGAAGGCCCGTTCGGCGCGCAGACGGTCCCGGTGCGTGAGGACGTCCTTGCCCGCGAGCAGGATCATGGCGAGCGTGTACTCGGCGACGGGCAGCGCGTTGGCCCCTGCGGCCGACGACACGACGAGCCCCCGCTCCCACACCGCGGGCGTCACGAAACCCTTCACGGAGCCCGCGGCGTGCAGCACCGCACGCAGCTTCGGCGCCGCCTCCAGCACGGCAGCGTCCAGCGGCGGGCAGCCCCAGCCGCTGATCAGGATCTCGGTCCGGGCCAGCGCCTCACGGACGGCGGGCCGGGTGAAGTCCTCGGCGACCAGGGCGGGATCGATGTCGACCAGGTCCCGCAGCCGGGCCAGTACCCCGGGCGGGAAGATCCGCGGCACGTTCTCCGCGGTCATGGCGAACATCGCGACGGGACGCTCGGACAAGGAGTCGGCCTTCCGGCTCGGTGACCTCGGGAGAAAGCGTTCTCTACGTTAGGCGCCGCCGCGTGAGAGGGTCAATGGACGGGCCGCTGGGACGCCCGGGGCGACCAGGTAGTTTTCAGCCGTGGCCACCGCGCACCGCAGGGCCACCGACCGCGACTTCCCGGGGAGGGACGACAGGGATGACCAAGCCCCTGACCAACTGGGCCGGCAACATCACGTACACCGCCGAGGAACTGCACCGGCCACGGTCGCTCGACGCGCTCGCCGCCCTGGTCGCGAAGAGCGCCCGGGTGCGGGTGCTGGGCAGCGGGCACTCCTTCAACGAGATCGCCGACCCCGGCCGGGACGGCGTCCTGCTCTCCCTGTCCGCGCTGCCCCCGGTCGTGGACGTCGACACGACGGCCCGTACGGTCCGGGTCGCGGGCGGCGTCCGGTACGCGGAGCTGGCACGCCGGGTCCACGAGCACGGGCTCGCCCTCCACAACATGGCGTCGCTGCCGCACATCTCCGTCGCGGGGTCCGTGGCGACCGGCACGCACGGCTCCGGCGTCCGCAACGGTTCGCTCGCCTCCGCGGTCCGCGAGGTGGAGCTGATCACGGCCGACGGTTCGACCCGGACGATCGGCCGCGAGGACGCCGGCTTCGACGGGGCGGTGACCTCTCTCGGCGCGCTCGGTGTCGTCACCGCGCTCACCCTCGACCTGGAGCCGGACTTCGAGGTGAGCCAGTACGTGTTCACCGAACTCCCCGAGGACGGGCCGGACTTCGAGACGGTGGCGGCGGCCGCGTACAGCGTGAGTCTGTTCACCGACTGGGGACGGCCGGGCTTCAGGCAGGCGTGGCTCAAACGGCGCACCGACCAGCCGCAGGCGGACTTCCCGTGGGGCACGCCCGCCACCGAGGCCATGCACCCGGTCCCGGGGATGCCCGCCGGGAACTGCACCCGGCAGTTCGGTGTCCCGGGCCCGTGGCACGAGCGACTGCCGCACTTCCGGGCGGAGTTCACCCCCAGCAGCGGGTCCGAGCTGCAGTCCGAGTACCTGCTGCCACGCCCGTACGCGGCGGACGCGCTGCGCGCGCTCGGCGCGATCCGCGGGAGTGTCGCTCCGCTGCTGCAGATCTGCGAGGTGCGGACGGTCGCCGCCGACCGGCAGTGGCTGAGCCCCGCCCACGGACGGGACACCGTGGCCCTGCACTTCACCTGGGTCGACGACACCGAGGCCGTGCTGCCGGTGGTGGGGCGGGTCGAGGCGGTTCTGGAGCCGTTCGATCCGCGGCCGCACTGGGGCAAGGTGTTCACCGTGCCGCCGGACGCGCTGCGCGGGCGCTATCCGCGACTGGACGACTTCCGGGAGCTCGCCCGTACGACGGACCCGGCGGGCAAGTTCGCCAACGCCTTCGTGTCGGACTTCCTCCACCCCCTTTCCTAACCCCTTGCCGAACGTCCCGGCCCGGCCGTAGCCTTGCGCCGCGCCGGGGCCCACGCACTCCGTCCGGGGCTCCGGTCCGCACCGCGCGTCACGGATCGGCGACGAGCCGTCCGGGAGTCCGCTCGTGGTTCGGAGGACCGAGGTGGCACGACCCCTGAAGCGCACGTCACGCGACATCCGCACCGCGAACCGCTACGAGGTACTGCGCCAGATCATCGCCAAGTCCCCCGTCTCCCGCCAGGAGTTGGCGACGGCCACCGGCCTCAGTCTGGCCACGGTCGCCACGCTCGTCGGTGAGTTGCTCGACCTCGGGATGCTGACCGAGGTCGGGTTCGAGGACTCCGCGGGGGGCCGCCCGCGGGGTCTGCTGGCGGTCGACGCGTCGGGGGGCGCGCTGATCGGCGTCGACATCGCGGAGACCTACGTCCGGGTGGAGCTGTTCGACCTCGCGCTGAACGTCCTCGCCCGCGCCGCCGAGGACATGCGGCCCGGCGAGAGCCGCCCGGAGCAGGTCGTCGAGCGGGTCGCCTCCGCCGTGGAAGCGGTGGTGGCCCGGGCCGGCGGCGGGGCCGCGCGCGTCCTCGGCGTCGGGGTGAGCGTGCCGGGTCAGGTCGACCGTGACACCGGGATCGCCGAGTACGCCCCGAACTGGGACTGGCACGACGTACCGCTGCTCGACCTGCTCGCCGAGCGCCTCCCCCACCCGATCCACCTCGACAACCCCCTGCGCGCCTGCACGGTCGCCGAGTTGTGGTTCGGCGCGGCACGGGGACGCGGGGACGCGGTCGTGGTCAATCTCGGCACCGGGGTCGGCGCGGGACTCGCGCTCGGCGGCGGGCTGCACCGCGGGGTCAGCAACAGCGCGGGCGAGTGGGGCCATACGACACTGGTCCTGAACGGACGGCCCTGCCACTGCGGCAACCACGGCTGCGTGGAGACGTACGTCGGAGCGCCCGGCATCATGCTCAATCTGCGGGAGTCCGGCCCGGACAGTCCGCTGCTGCGCCCCGGGGACCAGACCGCCACGATCGAGGCGCTCGCGCGCGGCGCGGCCGCCGGCGATCCGGTGGCCGTCGAGGTCGTCCGGGACACCGCCCGCTACCTCGGCGCGGGCATCGCGGCCCTCGTCAACCTGCTGAACCCGGAGGTCGTGGTGCTCAGCAGCTGGGTCGCCGCCGCGCTCGGCGAACCGCTGCTGCGCGACGTACGCGACGCCGTCGCCCGGCACGCGCTGCAACGGCCGCTGGCCGCCACCGAGATCGTCCTCTCCCCCGTTCCCGGCGACCCGGTCTGCCTGGGCGCCGCCACCTTCGCCCTGGAAGGCGCCCTCGACGCGGCGGGGCTCAGACCCGTGAACGGCGCGACCGCCGGGCGCCGTTCCGTCCCCGCCGAGCCCCTCCCCGCCGAGCCGGTCACCGTGCGGCCGGTCACCGTGGGTTCCACCCCTGTGGAAGGCCGTACCGCACCGCTGTCATGACGCCCGAAAGGAGGCTCCCGCCGCACCGTCCCACTCGTCGCGCCCCTGGTGTCCGTGTGCGTCCGCTCCTCGGCACCGACCGGTGCGGGAGCCCGCGCGGACCGGCGTCCGGGGCTGAACCAGGAGAGTCATGTCCTCGCGCACCCCGCCCAGGCTCCCGGCCGTCCAAGGCCCCGTGAATCCTCCGTCCGCCGTCGACTACGTCGAGGACCTCTCACCCGGCGGCGAAACACTCCCGCCGCGTGCCCGGTACACGTCCTCGGACGCCATGTCTCTTTCTTTGAACGGCAGTTGGTGCTTCCGGCTGTCCCCCACCGCCGACGCGCAGGACGACTCCTTCGCGGCGCCGGGCCACGACGCCGGCGACTGGGCCCGGGTGTCCGTGCCCGGTCACTGGGTGCTCCAGGGACACGGCGCGCCGATCTACACCAACCACCGCTACCCGTTCCCGGTCGACCCGCCGCGTGTGCCGACCGAGAACCCGACCGGTGACCATCTGCGCACCTTCGACCTGCCGCCCGGGTGGCCCGCCGACGGCGGGGCCGTGCTGCGCTTCGACGGGGTCGAGTCCTGCGCCCGGGTCTGGCTGAACGGCACCGACGTCGGGGAGTTCAAGGGCTCGCGGCTGCCCCACGAACTCGCGGTGGGCCATCTCCTGAAACCCACGGGCAACGTGCTGGCCGTCCGCGTCCACCAGTGGTCGGCGGGCTCGTACCTGGAGGACCAGGACCAGTGGTGGCTGCCCGGCATCTTCCGTGACGTCACCCTGCTGCACCGTCCGGCGGACGGAGTGCTCGACTTCTTCGTGCACGCCTCGTACGACCACGCCACGGGCGCCGGGACGCTGCGCGTCGACTCCGACGTGGACGGACGGGTCACCGTGCCCGCCCTCGGCATCGACGCCGCGACGGGCGAGTCCGCGACGGTACCGGTCGAGCCGTGGACCGCCGAGACACCACGGTTGTACGACGGGGTGCTGGCGACCGCCGGCGAGCGCGTCACCCTGCGGATCGGCTTCCGCACGGTGGCCCTGGAGGACGGCCTGATCAGGGTCAACGGCAGGGCGGTCCTCTTCAAGGGCGTCAACCGGCACGAATGGCATCCGGAGCGGGGCCGGGCCCTGGACCCGGAGACCATGCGCGCGGACGTGCTGCTCATGAAGCGGCACAACGTCAACGCCGTCCGCACCTCGCACTACCCGCCGCACCCCGCCTTCCTCGACCTGTGCGACGAGTTGGGCCTGTGGGTGATCGACGAGTGCGACCTGGAGACCCACGGCTTCGTCGCGCAGGGCTGGCGCGGCAACCCGGCCGACGACGACCGCTGGACCCCGGCCCTGCTCGACCGCGCGGCCCGCATGGTCGAGCGGGACAAGAACCACCCCTGCGTCGTCGTCTGGTCGCTCGGCAACGAGGCCGGTACCGGGCGCGGACTCACCGCGATGGCGAAGTGGATCCGCGACCGGGACCCCTCGCGGCCCATCCACTACGAGGGCGACCACGACTGCCGTGACACCGACGTGTATTCACGGATGTACACCGCCCACGACGAGGTCGAGCGGATCGGCCGGGGCCTGGACGGCGGCCCGCGCAGACGGCGTGAACTTCCCTTCCTGCTCTGCGAGTACGGGCACGCGATGGGCAACGGCCCCGGCGGGATGGCCGACTACCAGGACCTGTTCACCGCCCACGACCGCCTCCAGGGCGGCTTCGTCTGGGAGTGGATCGACCACGGCGTCCAGGACCAGCGGTACGGGTTCGCGTACGGCGGTGACTTCGGCGAGGAGCTGCACGACGGGAACTTCGTCTGCGACGGGCTGCTCTTCCCGGACCGGACGCCCTCGCCCGGCCTGGCCGAGTACAAGAAGGTGGTCGAGCCGGTCCGCATCGACGGCCACGGCACCGACGGGACGGTACGGGTCACCAACGCCCACGACTTCGCGGACCTCTCCGCGCTGGCCTTCGTGTGGTCGTTCCAGGTCGACGGCGAGACCGTCGGGGCGGGCTCGCTCGCGGTACCCGCCCTGGCGCCGGACGAGTCGGCCGTGGTGAAACTGCCCGAGCGGCCCGTCGGCGGCACCGGGGGCGCCGAGACGGGGTGGACGGTACGGGCGCTGCTGGCCGCGGACACGGCGTGGGCGCCGAAGGGCCACGAGGTGGCCTGGACCCAGATCCCGGTCGCCGCGCGCGCACCGATCACCATGACCGCCGGTGAGCGACCGGTTCACGGCGACGACCTGATCACTCTGGGTCCCGCCGCGTTCGACGCCCGTACGGGTGCCCTGCGTTCGGTCGGCGGGGTCGCGGTCACCGGTCTGCGTCTGGACGTGTGGCGGGCGCCGACCGACAACGACGACGGTGCCGCCTGGCAGACGGATCCACGCCTCGGCCCGCTCTGGCGGAAGCTGGGCCTGCACCGGATGCGGCACCGCCTGGAGGCGGTGGAGCGGGACGACGACGCGCTGACGGTACGGACCCGGGTGGCGCCCGCGGCGGCGGAGTCGGCCCTGCGCACGGTGTACCGGTGGACGTCGGACGGGACCCGGCTGCGGCTGACCGTGTCCGTGGCTCCGGAGGGCGACTGGACGCTGCCGCTGCCCCGGCTCGGGGTCCGGCTGGGGCTCGCGGGCACGGCCGACCGGGTGAGGTGGTTCGGCGGCGGCCCCGGAGAGGGCTATCCGGACACCAAGTCGGCTTCGCGCGTCGCCCGTTGGGAGTCGACGGTCGACGAGCTCCAGACGCCGTACGTCCGTCCGCAGGAGAACGGCGCCCGCGCCGACGTCCGCTGGGCGGAGATCGGCGGACTGCGGGTCGACGGTGAGCCGGAGTTCTGGTTCACGGCGCGCCGCTGGACGTCGGAGCAGCTCGACGCCGCCGGTCACCTGACGGACCTGTCGGCGGGCGACACGGTGTGGGTCAACCTCGACCACGGCCAGCACGGCATCGGCTCCCAGTCCTGCGGCCCCGGTGTACTACCGCGCTACCAACTGCGCGCCGTTCCCTCGGAGTTCACCTTCCACCTCACGGAGACGGATGGCTGACCCCTGCCGGGTCGCGCCGGGACGGTCGGACAGGGGCTCCACATCCCCGGACGGAGCCGGCCTCAGCGGGTCCCCGCGAACGGCGGCCCCGGAGCCCCCGCCGAGGGGATCGCGGGCCGCCCGAGGAGCCGGCCGGGCGTGCGGTCGACGGGCGCGCGAGGACTCAGGCGGCCGCGGCGGACTGACCGACGGGCGGACAGACCGACGGACGGGGCGGCCGACGGACGGGCCCGGCCGACCGCGGGAGCGTCCGGGGACCGGCGGCCGGACTTCAGGTGTTGGCCCCGCGCGCGGCCACCCGCCACCGGTCCAGTTCCACTCCGCCGCGGGCGATCAGCAGTTCGTCCGCGAGGTTCACCGGGGTGCAGACGTGGTTGGGGACGAGTGCGAGGACCGAGCCGAGGGCGGGGGCGGGGGCGCCCTCGGGGAGGCGGACCATCGCGTGGTGCTCCCAGAGGGCGGTGACCGTGGCGTCCGGGTACCGCGGCAGGTGGCCGTGCCCCGTCACCCACGGCGAGCGGTCGGCACCGAGGACCTTGCTGCCCGCGTCCAGGACGAAACGGTCCCGGGCCGGTCTGCTGATGACGGTCGTGGCGACGCACAGGGCCAGGTCGTCGGCCGTGCAGGTGCCGATGGCCAGTTGCTGCGCGTCGTTGAACACATAGACACCGGGGCGGAGTTCACCGACCGGGCCGGCCCGGTGACGGCCGGCCGTCGGGGTGGAGCCGCCGCTGAGGACCTGGGCGTCGAGGCCCCGCTCCCGCAGGGACTCCGCGGCCTCCGCGAGCGCCTGTTCCTCGTCGCGGGCCGCCCGTTCGCGGGCCCCGGGATCATGGTCGTACCCGTGCGCGGGGAAGGTGAACGCACCCACCACACGCAGACCGGCGTCGGCGCCGGCCTCGGCCACCCGGCCCGCGTCGGCGGCCCGCACCCCCGTACGGCGGGCCCCGCAGTCCACCTCCACGAGCACCTCCACCCGGCGGTCGCTGCCCCGCACCGCGTCCGCGAGCCGCCGCACCGCCTGCACCGAGTCCGCCCCGACCCGCAACGCGACCTTGTCGGCCAGCCGGTGCAGCCGCCGCGCCCTGCCCGCGTCGAGCCAGAGCGGACACGCGACGAAGAGGTCGTCGACACCGGCCGCCGCGAGGACCTCCGCCTCACTCAGGGTCGCCACCGACAGACCGCTTGCCCCTGCCCGCAGTTGACGGCCCGCGATCTCCGCGCACTTGTGACTCTTGGCGTGCGGCCGGAGGGCGAACCCACCGGTCCTGGCCGCCTGGGCCATCCGTGCGATGTTCCGGTCCAGCACGTCCGCGTCGACGACCAGAACCGGCGTGACAAGCCCCTCGGGCAACTGTTCCACCACCACACCAGCCTCCCACTCCCCACACGGCTGTGCATATTTGGCGAAACCCGGATCCTCCACGGAGTCGGTCGTCGGCCGGTACCCGGCCGGCCGCGACCCGCCCGCCCGCTCTCGCCGCGGCGAAAAAGCCGTGCGGAGCACCGCTCGACAGCCTTACGGTGTCGGTGAGTTCGGGCTCGGGCGGTCGCCACGCCCGCCGTCCGACTCCGCCGCGCGTGCGGACCGCCCGCGGTGTGCGCGGGCACGGGTGCCGTGGCAGGCACCGTTCGCACCCCGGGACGTGCGGACCCCGTCGGAGCGGGCACCCGACAGCCCGCACACGGCACCCACGCACCGGCCACGGAGGACGACTTCCATGCCTGATCGCCGATCCCATCACGACGTACGCGGCAGCGGACCCGTGCTGCTGATCCTTCCGGGTGGGGCCGGTCACCCCATGGGGCTGGAGGGCGCCACCGCACGCCTCGCCGAACGGTTCACCGTGGTGACGTCCGACCCGCTCGGGCTGTCCCTCGGCCCCCTCGACGGCCCGGTCGGCGAACAGCGCGTCGAGGCCTGGAGCGACGGCGCCCACCGCCTCCTCGACTCGCTGCTCCCCGACGACGAGAGCGCGTACGTCTTCGGCAGCAGCTCCGGCGGCATCGTCGCCCTGGACCTGCTGGCCCGCCATCCGCGGCGGCTGCGGCACGTGGTCGCGCACGAGCCGCCCAGCCTGGCCGTGCTGCCCGACGCCGCGCGGCAGCGGGCGATGATCGACGAGGTGGACGAGATCGGCCGCGCGCGGGGCCTCGGTGCCGCGATGGCCCGCCTCCAGGCCGGACTCGTGGGCGGGACGTGGGACGGACCGCCCGCCTCGGTGCCGGAGGTGGACCCGGACACCCCGATGGGCGTCTTCCTCACCCACGTGCTGCGGCCCTTCACCACCCACACCCCGGACCTGCCGGCGCTGAAGAGCCTCTCCGCCCGGCTCACCCTCGGCGCCGGCCACGACTCACGGGGCCAACTCCCCTACCGCACGACTGCCTTGCTCGCCGACCTCAGCGGTGGCGACTTCGCCGAGTTCCCCGGCGGTCACCTCGGCGTCATCGAGCATCCGGTCACGTTCGCGGACCGGCTCACGGCCCTGTTCACCGGGGCCGCCGAGGGTACCCGGGGCCTGTCGGTCGGGAGGATCTCCGACTGAGCGCCTGCACCGCGTCGTACGCCGGTGCCGTGCCCCCGGCGGGCCGGCCGGCGCGGATGTCCCCCACCGCGTCCAGGACCGCGCCCAGCGCCCGCCGGTAGAGGAACGAACCGAGACTGACCCTGCGCACACCGAGGTCGGCGAGGTGCGCGACGGGTGGCCCGGAGGGCGAGTAGAGGATGTTGAGCGGCACGTCGAGGCTCTTCACGAGGGCGGAGATCCGGGTGGGATCGGTCAGGCCCGGGACGAACACACAGTCGGCGCCCGCCTGTTGGTAGAGGTCGAGCCGGTGGAGCGTGTCCCGATCGTCCGTACCGTCGCCGAGCCAGTGGGTGTCGGTGCGGGCGTTGACGAAGAGGTCCGGTACCGCGGCCTTGACCGCCGCGATCTTCGCCGCGTGCGCCTCGGCGGGACCGAGCCCGTCCTCCAGGTTGACACCGGCAGCGCCCGCGGCGGCCAGTTCGCGCGCCAGCGCGGCCACCTCGTCGGGGTCCTGGGCGAAGCCGTCCTCCGCGTCCACGGACACCAGGTACGGGCCGGCGGCGAGCTGCCGGGCCAGGCGCACCGTCAGTTCCCGGGTCGCCCCGGCACCGTCCGGCAGCCCGGCGGAGGCGGCCACACCGAGACTCGTCGTCCCGATCGCCGCGAAGCCCCCGCCCGCGAGGAGGGCCGCCGAGGCGTGGTCCCAGGCGTTGGGCAGGAGCAGCGGGGAACCGGTGCCGTGGAGTGCGGCGAAGGGGGTCGGCCGGGAGGCGGTGCGCCGGACCGCCGCGGCGGGGTGCGCCGGGTCCCCGGTGCGAGGGTCCGGCGGACGGGACGGATGCCTCTGGTCGGCGTTCATGTTCCCCACGCTAGCGGCACGACCCTTCGGCGCCGACCGAACCGTGTCCGCCGGCGCGAACGGGCGGTCACAGGGGCTCCACCGCCCACGACGGCACCGTGGAGCCCCCGTCCACGGCGCTGAAGCGGAACCGCGCCGACGGACCGGACGCCCAGCTCACCCGGACGTCGTGCGCCCCTTCCACCGTCACCGACACCGTCACCGACACCAGCTCGGCGAGGGGGCGGGGCTCCGGTTCGGCGGTGAGCCGGGCGAGGGCGACGAAGAGGGTCGCGTCCGCTCCTGCCACGCCGGCCCCCTCCGACAGGCCGTGCAGGGAATGGAGTTCGGACCGCGCCGCGGGACCGTGCGGCCAGCCCGTCACGCGCACCGGCGTTCCGGGAGCCGCTCCCGCCACCAGGTGCGCCCGCACCTCGACCGCGCCATGTGCGAGGACGAGGCTCGTGACCCGGACGCCGTCCCCGTTCGAGTGCCGGGACGCCGCCCAGCCGTCCCCCACGCCCAGTGGTTCGATCCGCGTACGGCTCGGGTCACCGCCGACGATCACACTGTTGTCGCAGGACGCGCTGTGGCCGGCCGAGGCGCTGTCGCGGGTCGGGGCGTCGTTGCCGGTCGGGGCGTCGTCGCCGGTCGGGGCGCTGTCATGGGCCGGGGCGTCGTCGCCGGCCGGAACGCCGTCGGCGGTCGAGTCGGCGTCGCGGGCCGGCGCCGAGGGGCGCGTCACCGTCGAGTAGGCGAGCCGCGTGTAGTACGGGTCCCAGCGGACGTCCTCGCTGCCGTGGTTGTGGAGGCGGACCAGGCCGTCCGAAGCGGTCGTCTGGAGCAGCCAGTTGGGCGGACCCACGGCTGTCACCGCGTCGGCGCGGTCCGTCGGGCCGGGCTCCTCGTGTGCCGTCCACACCTCGTGGTCGGACGGGAGGAGCAGGCCGAGGAACCCCTTGCTCGCCCAGTACGGGGACGCCGGACCCGAATAGCCCTGGAGGACCGACTCGTCGGGGCCGTGCCAGCCGAGGGTGAGCAGCCCCCGGTCGTCGACCGCGCCGCGGTCGAGGAAGTGGCGCAGGGCACCGGACGCGAGGCGACGGGTCTGTCCCGGGGCCAGCGGAGTACGCCCCGTCAGGGCGCCCAGCCACAGCGGCGCGGCGGTCGCGAACCGGTAGGTCAGGGAGCGGCCCTGGTGCACGGGGGCACCGTCGGCGCCGAACAGCCGTGCGTAGTCCTCCAGATGACGTGCGAGCCGGCCGCCGTACAGGCCGAGCAGCCGCTCGTCGCCGGCCAGCCGGGCGTGCAGCACCGGATACAGGTGCATCGCCCAGCCGTTGTAGTAGTCGAAGGCGCGGCCGGGACCGTCGCTGTACCAGCCGTCGCCGAGGTACCACTGCTCGATCCGGTCCAGGCCGCGGTCGACCGCGGCCCGCGAGGCCTCCGGCTCATGACCGATCTCGGCCAGGAAGCCGCCCACCGTCACCGGGAACAACTCCCAGTTGCAGGGCCAGGGTTCGGCGGTCAGCGCGTCGCCGAGCCACCCCGCCGCGCGCTGCCGTACGGCGTCGTCGAGCCGGTCCCACAACAGGGGACGGGTCAGCCGCAGGGCCAGGGCGACGGACGCGGCCTCGACGAGGGGCTGGCCGCGGTCCCGGACCCGGGGCCAGACACCGTCCGTGCCGGCGGCGAGGCCGTCCGCGTAGCGTTCCAGCACCTTCTCGTCGCCGCGGAAGGCCGCCAGGAGCAGCGTGCGGGCGTATCCCTCCAGCCCGTCGGAGAGCCTGCCGGACCAGCTCGTGCGGTCCGCGGGCAGATGGTAGAGCGCGCCGTCCGCGGTGGCGTACGGGGCGACCGCCGCGAGCAGGGAGTCGGCGGCCGCCTCCCAGTGGGCGCGGGTGAGGCCGGTGTAGGGGCTGAGGGCGCGGTCCTCGGGGAGTGCGCGGAACGACGGCGGTGAAAGGGGAAGGGGCGGCATCGGCGGACTTCCTCTCTGTGCCGTGGGAACGCCGAAAAGGTAGAGGTGCGGTACGGCGAGGTCAACGGGGCCGGCGGGGCACGAAGCGGGAGCCGGACGCCGGGGCGGGGGCCGGCCGGTGGCGGCGGGGAGGCGCGGGGGCGGGTCGGTTCCGGGTGCGTCGCACACCGCGGCTCACGCCGTCGCCTTTCGTCACATGCCACCGCACTTCGTCGCATGCCGTCGCATGCCGTCGCAGGTCGTCGCAGGTCGTCGCAGGTCGTCGCAGGTCGTCGCAGGTCGTCGCAGGTCGTGAGGAGTGCGTTCGCGCACCGGACACGGGCGGGCGCCGTTCCCCTTGTCGACTAGCGTCGTGACATGAGCACTGACGCCTCCCCCGGTGACCGACCCCGCGCACTCGCCGACGCCCTCGCGTCGGGAACGGTCGTCCTGGACGGCGGGATGTCCAACCAGCTGGAGGCCGCCGGACACGATCTGAGCGACGAGCTGTGGTCGGCGCGGCTGCTCGCCGAACGGCCCGAGGCGATCACCGAGGCGCATCTCGCCTACTTCGAGGCGGGCGCGGACGTGGCCATCACCTCCAGTTACCAGGCCACCTTCGAGGGCTTCGCGAGACGCGGCATCCCGTACGGCCGGGCGGCCGGGCTGCTGCGCCTCAGCGTCGGATCGGCGCGCGAGGCGGCCCGTCGCGCGCGGGCCGGGGGCGTCACGCGGCCCCTGTGGGTGGCGGCGTCGGCCGGCCCGTACGGGGCGATGCTCGCGGACGGTTCGGAGTACCGGGGCCGGTACGGGCTGAGCGTGGCCGAACTGGAGCGCTTCCACCGCCCGCGCCTGGAGGTGCTGGCCGCCGCCGCGCCCGACGTGCTGGCCCTGGAGACCGTGCCGGACACCGACGAGGCGCGGGCGCTGCTGCGGGCGGTGCGGGGGCTCGGTGTGCCGGCGTGGCTGTCGTACAGCGTCGCCGGTGACCGCACCCGGGCCGGGCAGCCCCTGGAGGAGGCCTTCGCCCTGGCCGCCGATGCGGACGAGGTCATCGCGGTCGGTGTGAACTGCTGCGCGCCCGAGGACGTGGACGCCGCGGTCGGGATCGCGGCGCGGGTGACCGGCAAGCCGGTGGTGGTCTATCCGAACAGCGGTGAGGTGTGGGACGCGCGGGCCCGTGCGTGGAGCGGGCGCTCGACGTTCGGCGCCGGACAGGTGGTCGGCTGGCGGCGGGGCGGGGCCCGGCTGATCGGCGGCTGCTGCCGGGTGGGCCCCGCGGCGATCACGGGGATCAGGGAGTCGCTGGCCTCAGGCCGGTGACATCCGCACGGCACGGCACGGCGCGGTCCGGTGAGGGAGTCCTCCCGCGGCGGGCGTCCGCGAGCCGGTGCAGCGGGACCCTCAGCAGGTGGTCGGTGACCATCTGGCCGACCAGCTCGCCGGTGCTCGCCGCCGGATGGATCGCGCGGTAGCCGCGCGGCACCTCGTGGCCGCAGCGGCAGCGGGCCATGGCACCGGCGACGGCGACCGGACCGAGGCGGTCGACGCGTTCCAGCAGGCCGCCGGGGACCAGCCACAGCCGGTACTCCTCACTGGTCCAGCCGAGGAGCAGGTCGACGCCGGGTGCGGCGCCCTCCAGCGGATCGCGGGGGACCAGGTCGCCGTCGACGACGATGCCGAAGGAGGGCCCGCCGAGCAGGGGGCTGCTGAGCCGGCTCACCTCGGCCTGGGTGCGCAGCAACGGCGCACACGGGGAGGGCATCCGAAGCGTGCGCGGGCGGCCGGACGACGGGACCTCAGTGGCCCGAAGCGGCCGGGCCGCGGGCGGCCCAGGTGATGCCGCCGAGCAGGTGCGCACGGAAGTCCGGGTCCTCGTAGGCCTGCGCGGTGTGGCCGAGCGCGGTGTAGAAGGAGCGGCCCGCGCCCTGCTCGCGGCACCACACCAGCGGGTGGTCGTCGCCCATGCCGCCTCCCTCGTAGGAGGATTCGTCGGCGCGCACGAGCACGCGTGCCGAACTGTCCGGCCCGGGGCGGAAGTCGTACCACTCGTCGGTGAACTCCCAGACCGGCGGGAGGTGTCGGGTCGCCGGATGCGTGCGGTCCGCGACGAGGGCGCGGCCCGGCTGGAGGTCGGGGTGCCGGTCGAAGCGCGCGCCGAGCAGTTCGCCGTAGTACGGCCAGTCGTACTCGGTGCAGGCGGCCGCGTGCACACCGACGAAGCCGCCGCCGTCCTCGACGTACGCCGCGAGCCGGATCCGGCCCTCCGGTGTCAGCACGTCGCCGCTGGTGGAGAGGAAGACCACGGCGGCGTACGCGTCGAGGGACCCCTCGAAGCGGCCGGGGTCCTCGGTGGCGACGACATCGAACCCGTGTGTGTCGCCGAGGGAGCGTACGGCGGCCACGGCGGCCGGTATGGAGTCGTGCCGGTAGGCGGTGGTGCGGGTGTGGACGAGCACGCGGTTGGCCATGGTGGTGACCCTATTCCGCCGCCGCCCGGCGTTCCCGGACGTCCGATTCGTTCAAGACCTCTCCCCGGCCGGCCGCCTACCGTGACCTCATGACTCCACGATTCGATGTGATCGGCCTGGTCGCCTCCGACATGGCCGCCACGCTCGCCTTCTACCGCCGTCTCGGTCTCGTCTTCCCCGAGGGGGCCGAGGACCAGCCGCATGTCGAGGCCGGGCTGCCCGGCGGTCTCCGGCTGGCGATCGACACCGAGGAGACGATCCGGTCGTTCCACCCGGGGTGGCGGCCGGGAGCGGCCGGAGGCGGCCGGGCGTCGCTCGCCTTCCGTTGCGACAGTCCGGCGGAGGTGGACTCCCTGTACGAGGATCTGGTGGGCGCCGGACACCACGGCGAACTCAAGCCGTGGGACGCCGTCTGGGGCATGCGGTACGCGGTCGTGCACGACCCGGACGGCAACGGCGTGGACCTGTTCGCGCACCTGCCCGGGAAGTAGCCCGGCACCCGGCGGCGGCCCCTCGGGTCGGGGGATCTCAGGAGCGGGCGAGCAGTTCGCCCAGCGGCATGCCCGCGAACTCCTTGACGTCCCGGGCCAGATGGGGCTGGTCGGCGAAGCCGGACCGGCCGGCGACCTCCGCGAAGGGGACGCCGTCCCGTGCGAGGGCGAGGGCCCGTTGCAGCCTCAAAATCCGGGTCAGCGTTCTGGGTCCGTAGCCGAAGGCCGCCAGGCAGCGACGATGCAACTGACGTGTGCTCAGGCCCAGTCGGACGGCCGTGACCGCCGCCGGCCGCCCGGCCCCGAGGGCGGCCACGATCTCCCGCGGCAGCGGATCGGGGGGCCCGGTGCCCGCCGCCCGGTCCAGTGCGACCTCTTCGAGCGCCGTGACGGGGTCGGCCGCCGCGTCGATCCGCGCGGCCAGGCGCCGTACCTCGGCGGCGGGCCACAGATCGGCCAGGTCCACCCGCAGGTCACGGAGTTCGTCCGCGGGGACGCCGAGGAGGGCCGGCGCCGTGCCGGGGAAGAAACGGACCCCCGCCCAGTCGGCGGGCGCGCCGCCGGGAACGTACGCGCGGGTGTCGGGGCCGGCGACCAGCAGCCGGCCCTCGGTCCACAGCAGGTCCATGCAGCCGTCCGGGAGCACGGGCCGTACGGCCTCGGCGGGCGTGGAGACCGCGCGGCTCCACACGACCGCGCCGGGCAACCGGGACGCACGCTCCACGCACCCGGACGCCACGCTACGCCGCCCGGGTCCGGTGCTCCTGCGGGCTGATCCCGTACACCCGTTTGAAGGCGCTGGACAGGGCGAACGCGCTGCCGTACCCGACCCGGCGGGCGATCGATCCGAGGGTGTCGTCCGTGTCGCGCAGCCGGTCGGCGGCCAGGGCGAGGCGCCGGCCGGTGAGGTACGTCATCGGGGGCTCGCCCACGAGTTCACCGAAGCGCCGGGTCAGCGCGGCCCGCGAGACCCCGGCCTTCACGGCGAGCTCCGCCACCGTCCAGGGGTGCGCCGGGTCGTCCTGGAGGAGGCGCAGCACCCGTCCGACGACGGGGTCCGCGAGCGCCCGGTACCAGGCCGGGGCCGCCGCCTGCGGACGGGAGAACCAGGCGCGCAGCGCGGCGATCGTCAGCAGGTCGAGCAGCCGGTCGAGAACGACCTCCTGGCCGGGCTCGTCGCGCGCCATCTCCTCGGCGAGGATCGGCGTGAGCGGGCAGTGCCACACGTCCTGGGTGAGGGAGAGCAGCGGCGGCAGCGCGTCGAGCAGTCTGCCGCCGATCTCGCCCCGCATCATGTACGTCCCGATCAGCAGCACCGTGGAACCGTCGGGGCGGTCGCCCCAGCTGCGCACACCGAGGTCCCAGTGGCCCCGGAGCGAGCGTCCGTCGGGGTAGGCGCACTCCCCGCCAGGGAGGATCACCGCCTGCGGCGCGGTCCCGGGGTCGTCCGCGCAGGTGTACGGGTCCGGGCCGCGGGCGATGGCGAGGTCGCCGGCGCGCAGCAGGACCGGTTCCCCCTCGCCGGGCGTGACCCAGGCCCGGCCGCGGACCACGAGCATGACCGTGAGGGGGGCGCGGTCCTCGACGCGCACGCACCAGGGCGGGTCGAAGGTCGCCCGGATCATGAAGGCGCCGCGTGCCCGGGGGCCCTCCAGCAGGCCGGAGAGTGCGTCCATGGCGTCAGCGTAGACGGCCCCGCCGGGCCGTCGTGGACGTCCTCTTATGGGAATGAGCCCTTCAGCGATGGGACCCCGGCGCGGGTGGCACTTGACTGGCGGCATGACGGACCACACGGCACATGATCAGGACATCAGGAGCGTGCGGGACATGACGGTGGTGGTGACGGGGGCCTCGGGGCGCACCGGCCGCCGGGTGGCGGAGGCCGCGCGGGCGGCCGGGTTCAGGGTGCGGGCGGTCTCCCGCGCCCGGGGTTTCGACTGGACGGACCGGTCGACGTGGGCGGACGTCCTGCGCGGCGCCGACGCGGCGTATCTCGCCCACCCCGCCGACATCGGCTCGCCCGCCGCGGCCGGGGCGGTCGGCGCCCTGGCGAGGGAGGCGGTCGGGCTCGGCGTGCGGCGGCTGGTGCTGCTGTCGTCGCGGGGCGAGGAACAGGCCCGCCCGGCCGAGGAGGCGCTCAGGAAGTCGGGCGCGGACTGGACGGTCGTCCGGGCCGCCTGGTTCGCGCAGAACTTCAGCGAGGGCCCGCTGGTGGACGGGCTGCGTCACGGCGAGCTGGTGTTCCCGGCCGGCGAGGTGCGCGAGCCGTTCATCGACGTGCGGGACATCGCGGACGTCGTGGTGGCCGTGCTGACGGCGGGCGGCCGGTACGTGGGCCGGGATCTCGAGGTCTCGGGGCCGCGGCTGCTGACCTTCCGCGACGCGGTGGCGGAGATCGCCGGGGCGACCGGCGGTGAACTGGCCTATGTGCCGGTGACGGCTCGGGAGTACGGGGACGTTCTGGCCGGTTTCGGGGTGCCGTCCGAGGAGGCCGAGTTCCTCGTCGGGCTCTTCGGGAGCCTCCTCGACGGCCGCAACGCCCATCTGTCGGACGGTGTGCGGCAGGTCCTGGGCCGCGAGCCGCGCGACTTCACGGACTTCGCCCGGGAGGCCGCGGCGGCCGGGGTGTGGAAGGCCTGAGGACACCGGGAGCCCGCGTCGGCGGGCCGGGGAGCGGGCTCGGCGGCGCGGCGGGGAGCGGGGCCGCGGGCTCGGCGGCGGCGGGGAGCGGGGCCGAGAACCCGGGCCGCGGGGCGGCGGGCAGGCAGGCCAGTGGGTCACCGGCGGACACGGCGAGCAGGGCCGGCCGGCCGGCAAGGGGCGAAGCCGTTCGGACGGCGCGAAGCCAGTCGGACGGCGCGAAGCCGCTCGGCCGAGCAAAAAGCCGGTCAGCCGAGGAAAAAGCCAGTCGGCCGGAGGCGAAGCCTGTCGGCCGGGGGCGAAGACGGACGGCCGGCGCGAAGCCACTCGGCCGAGGACAAAGCCGGTCAGCCGGAGGCGAAGCCACTCGGCCGAGGACGAAGACGGACGGACGGCGCGAAGCCGCGCGGCCGGCGAAGCCGGTCGGCCGAGGGCGACGTCACCCGGCCGGGGGGCCGTCCTCGCCGTCGTGGTTCCTGTGCGGGTGGTGCGTGCTCTTCACATGGCCGCGGAGCCGGGACGTCACGTCCTCCGGGGGCAGGAAGCGCGACCAGCGCTCGGGGAACTCGGAGGGCATGTCCGGGTCGTCGGGGTCGGGGTCGGTGGCGAGGGAGGCGGCCGCGCGGGCCACGTACTCGGCGGCCTGCTCGTGGCGCAGCCGCTCGTTCGCGGCGCGGGCCGCGGCCGTGGCGGCGGCCGGCCAGACCCGGTCGATCGCCGCGTTGACCGCGGCGCCGACCAGCACCGCGAACGCGGACACGCCGATCCAGAGGAGGACGGCGACGGGCGCGGCCAGCGAACCGTAGATCGTCGGGCCCTCGACCGTGCTGGTCAGGTAGATCCGGAGCAGGAAGCTGCCGAGGACCCACATGGCGAGGGCGACGAGGGCCCCCGGCACGTCCTCGACCCAGGGCGAGCGCACCGGCACGGAGACGTGGTAGAGCGTGGTGAGGAAGACGACCGAGAGCACGATGACGACGGGCCAGTACAGCACCTGCACGAGCGTCGCCGACCACGGCACGATCTGCACCACCGCGTCCGGACCCGCGACCATCAGCGGCAGGGCGATCGAGCCGATGAGCAGCGCCACGACGAAGAGCAGGAACGACATCATCCTGGTCTTCACGATCCCGCGGGTGCCGTCGAGGCCGTACATCACGGTGATGGTGTCGACGAAGACGTTCACCGCGCGCGAGCCCGACCACAGGGCGAACAGGAAGCCGATGGAGATGACGTCGGGGCGGCCGCCCTTCATCACGTCGTGGAGGATCGGCTCGGCGATCTGGTGCACACCCTTGTCGGTCAGGACCGTGCGGGACGCCTCCAGGATGTTGGACTCCAGGCTCGCGATCGAGTGCGCGCCGGTCCAGTCGTCCACGTAACCGAGCAGCCCGATCAGGCTGAGCAGCAGGGGCGGCACGGACAGGAGCGTGAAGAAGGCGGACTCGGCCGCCAGCCCCAGGATCCGGTACTCCATGCAGGAGTTGACGGTGTCCTTGAGCAGCAGCCAGGCGGTCCTGCGCTTCGACACGTTCCTGTACAGCGCGCGAGCGCGGTGGAAGCGGCCCGAGGGAGGCCGTTCAGGTGTTTCTTTTGCCTGGTGCACATCCTTACCGTATCCGTATGGCAGCCAGCACCCACACCGTGACCAACCAGGCTCCGCCCCTGGTCGGATATGACGTCTTTGCCGCCGACCGGGCCCTCGTGGAGGCGGTCGAGCGGCACCTGGATCCACGGCTTCTCGACGAGGCGCGGGACGAGCTGACGACGCTCGGCCGCACGACCGGTTCCGCGCAGGTGCAGGAGTGGGGGGTGCTCGCCAACGAGAACCCGCCGAAGCTGCGCACCCACGACCGCTACGGCAACCGCGTCGACGAGGTCGAGTTCCATCCCTCCTGGCACCGGCTCCTCGGCAAGGGGGTGTCGGCCGGGCTGACGGCCGCCTGGTCGCGCCCCGGCGGGCATCTGCGGCGGGCGGCCGGCTTCATCGTCTGGACGCAGGCCGAGGCGGGCCACGGCTGCCCGCTGTCGATGACCCACGCGGCGGTGCCCGCACTGCGCACCGACCCCGCGCTCGCCGCCGAGTGGGAGCCGCGCCTGACGTCCACCGTCTACGACCAGGGGCTGCGGCCCGCCGCCCAGAAGGCCGGAGTGCTCTTCGGGATGGGCATGACGGAGAAGCAGGGCGGCAGCGACGTACGCGCCAACACCACGGAGGCCCGGCCGCTGGCCGAGGACGGGACGTATGAGCTGACCGGGCACAAGTGGTTCTGCTCGGCACCCATGTCGGACGGCTTCCTGGTGCTGGCGCAGGCCCCCGGCGGTCTGACGTGCTTCCTGGTGCCGCGGGTCCTGGCGGACGGGACCCGCAACGTGTTCCGCATCCAGCGGCTCAAGGACAAGCTCGGGAACAGGTCGAACGCGTCCGGCGAGATCGAGTTCGACGGGACCTGGGCACGCCGGGTCGGCGACGAGGGCCGCGGGGTGCGCACCATCATCGAGATGGTCTCGGCGACCCGGCTCGACTGTGTGCTCGGCGCCGCGTCGCTGATGCGGCAGGCCGTCGCGCAGGCCGTGCACCACAGCGCCCACCGGGAGGCCTTCGGCGGGAAGCTGATCGACAAGCCGCTGATGCGCAACGTGCTGGCGGACCTGGCGCTGGAGTCGGAGGCGGCCACAACGCTGGCGATGCGGCTCGCGGCCGCGTACGACGACGGCGGCGGCGAGGAGGAACGGGCGTTCCTGCGGCTCGCGGTGCCTGCCGCCAAGTACTGGGTGACCAAGCGGTGCACGCCGGTGGCGGTGGAGGCGCTGGAGTGCCTGGGCGGCAACGGGTACGTCGAGGAGTCCGGCATGCCGAGGCTGCTGCGCGAGTCGCCGCTCAACTCCATCTGGGAGGGCGCGGGCAACGTACAGGCCCTCGACCTGCTGCGGGCGCTGCAGCGCGAGCCGCAGGCGCTGAACGCGTTCCTGCGGGAGGTGGGCCTGGCCCGCGGCGCCGACCACCGGCTGGACGGCGCGATCAAGAACCTGCTGACCGAACTCGCCGATCTGGACGGCATCGAGGCCCGTGCCCGCCGGCTGGCGGAGCGCATCGCCCTGGTGCTCCAGGGCTCGCTGCTCGTGCGGTACGCGCCCCCGGAGGTCGCCGACGCGTTCTGCGCCTCACGCCTGGGCGGCGACTGGGGCTCGGCGTTCGGCACCCTGCCGCACAGTCTGGATCTGGCCACGGTGGTGGAGCGGGCCCGTCCGGTCTCCTGAACCGGTGGCGCGGGGGTGGTGCTGCGCCGACACGGCACCACCCCCGCTCTCTGGCCCCGTGGCGGGGAGCACGAACGCCGCACAGGCGGCGTTGCTCAAGTTTCTGACCCCGTACGGCTGTTCGCCAGGGTTGCAGAGGGTTGCAACTTTCCTGCGGAGTGTGTTCGGACTGTGTCCCTCCGTCGGCGCCGGGCGGCACTATGAGAGCCGCAGCCAGTACGGGGCGGATCTCCCTTGGCCGAAAAGAGCCGAGCGTCCGGTCGTCCGCCACCGTGCGCAGTCCGTCCGGGGAGGATCAGTGGAGCACCCGCCGATCGACGTGACACGGCTCGCGGCCCTGGACGCCGCGCAGGCGGCCCGGGTGCTGGGCGAGGTGCGCGAGGCCACGCTGGCCGGGCATCCGGCCCGAATCGCGCCGCGCCCGGTGATCGGGCAGTCCTGGGAGCGCATGCTCCGCGACGGCGTCGACCCCGACCACGACGTCCGGTCGGGGCTGCTCGTCCGCGACGAGGTGGAGCGCCGGCGGCAGACCTCGCGGCTGCGGCACGTGCTGCCGGTGCTGCGCGAGGGGCTGCTCTCGGTCGCGGACGCGGCCCACCACATCGTGGTGGTCGCGGACCAGGAGGGCCGGGTGCTGTGGCGCGAGGGCTGCGCGTCGGTGCTGCGCAAGGCCGACGGGTTCGGTCTGGACCTCGGCGCGGACTGGCGCGAGAACGTCGTCGGCACGAACGGCGTGGGCACCCCGCTGGTCACCCGCCAACCCGTACAGGTGTTCTCCGCCGAGCACTTCGTGCGCACCCATCACTCGTGGACGTGCGCCGGTGCCCCGGTCACCGACCCGCGCGACGGCAGCCTGCTCGGCGTGGTGGACGTGAGCGGGCCGCTGGACACGCTGCACCCCGCCACGCTGGCGCTGGTCGGCTCGGTGGCCCAGCTCGCCGAGGCGCGTCTGCGCGAGCTGCACCTGACCTCGCTGGAGCGGCTGCGCGCGGTGGCGGCGCCGGTGCTGGCCCGGCTCGGCGGGCGCGCGGTGGCCGTCGACCGGGACGGCTGGACCGCGGCGGTCACCGGGATGCCGTACACGAACCGGCTCACGCTGCCCAAGGAGCCGAGCACCGGCCGGGGTTGGCTGCCGACGCTCGGGACCTGCGTCGTGGAGCCGCTGCCCGGCGGCTGGCTGGTCCGGGCCGCCGACGAACCGGCGCCCCGGCGGCCGGCCCGGATCGTGCTGGACCTGGCACATCCGCGCCGCTGGTCGGTGACGGTCGCCTCGGACGCGGGGACCTGGTGCCAGGAGCTGACCCCCCGCCACGCCGAGCTGCTCTATCTGCTGGCGACCCGTCCGGCCGGCCGCAGCGCCGCGGGCCTCGCCGACGACCTGTTCGGCGACTCCGGCCGCACGGTGACGGTACGGGCCGAGATGTCGCGCGTACGGCGGTACCTCGGGGCCTTCCTGGAACACCGGCCGTATCGTTTCTGCGACGACACCGAGGTGGAGTTGGCCCTCCCGGACGACCCCCGGGACCTGCTCGCCCACTCGACGGCGCCGGCGGTACGCAGGGCGCGCGTGGCGGGACCCCCTTGTACCGCACCCGGGGCCGCCGTGTCCCCGGTGAACCACAAGGAGCGTATTTCGGGCCCGTCTTCGGGGGTCCTTGACCAGGTACGCCGCTCCCTGCCGTAGCATCCCCTCACAGGCCACCCCACCCGTCTCTCCGTCAACGTACTGATCAAGAGGGGCAGTTGGCCTTCCTCGGGAGGACGCATGAAGCACCGCGGCAGGCACCGCCGACAACGGAGGGGCCAGGCGCTGCGCGCCACCCTCGCCGGAACCGCCCTGGCGCTCACCGCGGCCGCCACGCTGATCAGCACCTCCCAGGCCACCGGCAGCAACAGCCCCGGGGCACTGACCCCGCTCGGCTCCGCGGCGGCGGCCGGCGGCTTCCGGCTGCACGAGAACCTGGTCGCCGAGGACACCCTCGCCACGCTCACCAAGAACATGGGCGGGAACGTCGGCGTCTCGGGCGTCCTGGCGGACACCGACCACGTGATGCGCGACCGGGCGGGGTGCTCCGGCGCCGAGCGGGCCGCGCTGCCCCTCGAACCCGTCGCCACGCGGGCCTACTGCTGGGCCGGGGACGACGCCCGCACCCGGCAGTGGCGACCCGCCTCCGTCACCACCTCGGGCGACGCCGACGACGACGGCCGGTGGGGCGCGCAGCGCGTCATCCTGGCGGGCTGGACGCACGACGACCGGGCGGCGGGCGCGACGGCCGGGGACCGGGGTCTGGCCCGGATCGCCGTCATCGACGCGAGCGACCCACGGGCCCTCACCTACCGCTGGGTGCTGCTCGTCGCGCCGCGTGACGGGGGCAGCGACTTCGACGCGGTCCGCTCCCGGATGAGCGGCATGGTCTGGTACCAGGGCAAGCTGATCGTGACCGGCCGCAACGGCGCCGGCCGCGACGACGCGCTGCTCGTCTTCGACCTGCACCACATCCTCAAGGCCGGGGTGAACAGCGGCGCGGTCGGCAGGGTGGGCAGCGGCTACTCCGCGCACGGCTACCAGTACGTGCTGCCGGCCGTCGGCTCGTACAGCCCGGCGGGCGACACCTGCGGCTCCGCCACCGGGACGGTCCCCTGCTTCGGTTCGCTCTCGCTGGACCGCACGTCGACGCCGGACAGCCTGGTCGCCACGGAGGCCTCCGGGACCGGCGGCGGCGAGCGCACCCGCATCTGGCGCTACTCCTACAGCTCCGTCGCGGGCCGTGAGGGTCTGCTCCGCAGCGACTCCGTGGGCCGGGTCGACGCGGACGAGGCCTACACGACCAAGGCCACCGGTCTGTCCGGCGTCCTGTCGCACACGCCCGCCGGGACCCGCAGGGCCGACTGGTACGTCGGCCACACCCCCGACAGCGGCGGCCGGCACGGCACCCTGTGGCGGCAGAGCGGTAACGGCGCCGAGGCGGTGCGGTGCAGCGGTGACCAGTCGTACGCGTGCTGGGGGCAGCACACCGCCTCCCTGTCGTACTGGCAGGAGACCGGCGAGCTGTGGACCCTCAGCGGCGCGGGCACCGACACGACACCGGAGCGGACCCTCTACTCCGTGCCGCTGACGTCGGTGGACGGTTCGCTGGGCTAGGTGTCCGGCCAGGCGCGCGCCCCGAGGGCGGGGGCGCGCCGTCCGGAGGTCCGCGGCGGCGGGGCCCGCCTTGGAGGGGGCCGAGCGGCCGTGGTTCCCTGACCCCATGAGCAACGTCACTGTGACCACCTGGTCCCTGGAGCAGACGGCCCCGGCCGACCTGCTCCCCGCGGTCGCGCCCGACGGCGACGTCCGGATCGTGCGCGCCGGGGTCCCCTCGCCCGAGTTCAGCCGCTTCCTGTACGCGTCGGTCGGCGCCGACGTCCGCTGGACCGACCGGCTGGGCTGGACGTACGCGCAGTGGGAGCGGTTCCTGGACCGGCCGGGCGTGGAGACCTGGGTCGCCTACGACCGGGGGACGCCCGCGGGCTATGTCGAGCTGGAACCGCAGGACGACGGCGTCGTGGAGATCGTCTACTTCGGTCTGATCCCCGCCTTCCGCGGCCGGCGCATCGGCGGCCACCTCCTCTCGTACGGGGTCGCGCGGGCCTGGGACCTGGCGGAGCGCGTGCCGGGGCGGGCGGAGACCAAGCGGGTCTGGCTGCACACGTGCAGCCAGGACGGGGAGCACGCCATGGACAACTACCTGCGGCGCGGGTTCAGGCTCTTCGACACCAAGGTCGAGGAGGAGCCGGACGTGACCGCTCCCGGCCCCTGGCCCGGCGCACGGACGCTCTGACCTGCGAGAACGCGGGCGCTCCAGCCCGCCGTCGCGAGGTCTCGCAGACCGGCCGAGTGACCGAAACCATCCTTGTCCCACCCCTCGGGACAAGGGTGTCCACATGATGGATGATGGTGGACTCCTCAGAGATGCCCGTGACACGCTTCCGTCATGTCTGGAACTGGAATTGCCTTGGTGAGTCGGCGGCACGTCGACCTCGGCCGCATGTCCAGCGCCATCTGTCCGGTGAGCTGACAGCCCCGGCCGAGCCGGCATTCCCCTTCGCCTCTCCCGCGCGATGGCGCGCACGTACTCCGGTATGTGCCCATTCGCGCGCTCAAGAGTGCCCTCCTTCCCGTCCCGCAGTCCCGAAGGACGTATCAACCATGGCCGCCACCCCGCAGAATCCCGACGCCGCGCCCCGCCGCAAGGTGAGCCGTCACCGCGGTGAGGGGCAGTGGGCCGTGGGTCACTTCACCCCGCTCAACGGAAACGAGCAGTTCAAGAAGGACGACGACGGTCTCAACGTGCGGACACGCATTGAGACGATCTACTCCAAGCGGGGCTTCGACTCGATCGACCCCAACGACCTCCGTGGACGGATGCGCTGGTGGGGTCTGTACACCCAGCGCAAGCCCGGGATCGACGGCGGCAAGACCGCGATCCTGGAGCCGGAGGAGCTGGACGACAAGTACTTCATGCTCCGCGTCCGCATCGACGGCGGCCGCCTCACCACCGACCAGCTGCGCGTCATCGGCGAGATCTCGCAGGAGTTCGCGCGCGGCACCGCCGACCTCACCGACCGGCAGAACGTGCAGTACCACTGGATCCGCATCGAGGACGTCCCGGAGATCTGGAACCGGCTGGAGGCCGTGGGCCTGTCCACGACCGAGGCCTGCGGCGACACCCCGCGTGTCATCCTCGGCTCGCCCGTCGCCGGGATCGCCGAGGACGAGATCATCGACGGCACCCCCGCGGTCGACGAGATCCAGCGCCGGATCATCGGCAACAAGGACTTCTCGAACCTGCCCCGCAAGTTCAAGTCCGCGATCTCGGGCTCCCCGCTGCTGGACGTGGCGCACGAGATCAACGACGTCGCGTTCGTCGGCGTGAACCACCCCGAGCACGGCCCCGGCTTCGACCTCTGGGTCGGCGGCGGTCTCTCCACCAACCCGAAGATCGGACAGCGCCTCGGCGCCTGGGTCCCGCTGGACGAGGTCCCGGACGTCTACGAGGGCGTCATCTCGATCTTCCGTGACTACGGCTACCGCCGGCTGCGCACCCGCGCCCGCCTGAAGTTCCTGCTCGCCGACTGGGGCGTGGAGAAGTTCCGCCAGATCCTGGAGGACGAGTACCTGGAGCGCAAGCTGGTCGACGGCCCCGCGCCCGAGCAGCCCGTGGCCCGCTGGCGCGACCACGTGGGAGTGCACCGGCAGAAGGACGGCAACTTCTACGTCGGCTTCGCCCCCCGCGTGGGACGGGTGGACGGCACCACCCTGACCAAGATCGCCGAGCTGGCGGGGGCCCACGGCTCCGGCCGGCTGCGCACCACCGTCGAGCAGAAGATGATCGTGCTCGACGTCGAGGAGAGCCGGGTCGACTCGCTGGTGGAGGGTCTCGAAGCCCTCGACCTGACGGTCCGGCCGTCTCCCTTCCGGCGCGGCACGATGGCCTGCACCGGTATCGAGTACTGCAAGCTCGCGATCGTCGAGACCAAGGCGCGCGGCGCCTCCCTGATCGACGAACTCGAACGCCGTCTGCCCGAGTTCGAAGAGCCGATCACGATCAACGTGAACGGCTGCCCGAACGCCTGCGCCCGTATCCAGGTCGCGGACATCGGCCTCAAGGGACAGCTCGTCCTCGACGACCAGGGACAGCAGGTCGAGGGCTTCCAGGTGCACCTGGGCGGCGCGCTCGGACTGGAGGCCGGCTTCGGCCGCAAGGTCCGCGGCCTGAAGGTCACCTCGGACGAACTCCCCGACTACGTCGAGCGTGTCCTCAAGCGCTTCCAGGCGGAGCGCGCGGACGGCGAGCGCTTCGCGACCTGGGCCTTGCGGGCCTCCGAGGAGGCCCTGTCGTGAACACCGGCCTCAGCGCCCCGCAACCGGGCCGCACACCCAGGAGAACGGCGGTCGAGTCATGAGCGAGCGCGCCGCACCGTTCTACTGCCCGTACTGCGGGGACGAGGATCTGCGACCCAGCGAACAGGGCCACGGCGCCTGGGAATGCGCGGCGTGCAACCGGGCCTTCCAGCTGAAGTTCCTCGGGCTGCTGGCCCAGGGCGTGCACCGCACCCCTCGGAACGGGAACGTCCGGCCCGACGAAGGCGGAGGGGACGAGATATGACGGCCATTCAGCAAGACCGTACGACCCGGGACTTGAAGAGCGTCGCCGAACAGGCCGGACGCGACCTCGAGGACGCGTCCGCCCTGGAGATCCTCCGGTGGGCCGTGGACACCTTCGGCGGGAAGTTCTGCGTGACCTCGTCGATGGAGGACGCGGTCGTCGCCCATCTCGCCTCCCGTGCCCGACCGGACGGCGGCCGGGTCGACGTGGTCTTCCTCGACACCGGCTACCACTTCCCCGAGACCATCGGCACCCGGGACGCGGTCGAGGCGGTGATGGACGTCGACGTCATCACCCTGACCCCCCGGCAGACGGTCGCCGAACAGGACGCCGAGTACGGGCCCGCGCTGCACGACCGCGACCCGGACCTGTGCTGCGCCCTGCGCAAGGTCAAGCCCCTCGAAGAGGGACTGACGGCGTACGACGCCTGGGCGACGGGCCTGCGCCGGGACGAGTCCCCGACCCGGGCGGACACCCCGGTCGTCGGCTGGGACGAGAAGCGGCGGAAGGTCAAGATCGCGCCGATCGCCCGCTGGACGCAGGACGACGTGGACGCCTACGTCGCCGAGTACGGCGTGCTCACCAACCCGCTGCTGACGGACGGATACGCCTCCGTCGGCTGCGCGCCCTGCACCCGCCGCGTCCTGGCGGGCGAGGACGCGCGCGCAGGCCGCTGGGCGGGACGTTCCAAGACCGAGTGCGGGCTGCACGGCTGACCATGACCGGGATCGCGGAGAACCAGGAGAACCAAGTGACCGGAGCCACGATCTGGCTCACGGGTCTGCCGAGTGCCGGCAAGACCACCATCGCGTACGAGCTGGCCGGCCGACTGCGTGAGGAGGGCCACCGCGTCGAGGTGCTCGACGGCGACGAGATCCGCGAGTTCCTCTCGTCGGGCCTCGGCTTCTCGCGTGCCGACCGCGACACCAACGTGCGGCGCATCGGTTTCCTCGCCGAACTCCTCTCGCGCAACGGCGTCAAGGCGCTGGTGCCGGTGATCGCGCCGTACGCCGACAGCCGGGAGGCCGTGCGGAAACGTCACGGGGCCAGTGGCACCGCGTATCTGGAGGTGCACGTGGCGAC
This sequence comes from Streptomyces fagopyri, assembly GCF_009498275.1. Lineage (NCBI taxonomy): Bacteria > Bacillati > Actinomycetota > Actinomycetes > Kitasatosporales > Streptomycetaceae > Streptomyces > Streptomyces fagopyri. The sequence goes on from NZ_CP045643.1 coordinate 2,489,902, forward strand.
CCCGGTCGAGGTCTGCTCCGTACGGGATGTGAAGGGTCTGTACGCCAAGCAGGCCGCGGGCGAGATCTCCGGGCTGACCGGCGTCGACGATCCCTACGAGGAGCCCGAGTCGCCCGATCTGCGCCTCGAGTCGCACACCCAGTCCGTGCAGGAGTCCGCGGCCGCGCTGCACGCGCTGCTCACCGAAAGGGGTCTCGCATGACGACCGCAGCCACTGTGTCCGAGGCAACCGGCGGCTCGGGGGACGCAGGCCCGTACGCGCTGTCGCACCTGGACGCGCTGGAGTCCGAGGCGGTGCACATCTTCCGCGAGGTCGCGGGCGAGTTCGAGCGGCCGGTGGTCCTCTTCTCGGGCGGCAAGGACTCCATCGTCATGCTCCACCTGGCGCTGAAGGCCTTCGCTCCCGCGGCCGTCCCCTTCTCCCTGCTGCACGTCGACACCGGGCACAACTTCCCGGAGGTCCTGGAGTACCGCGACCGCACGGTGGCCGCGCACGGCCTGCGCCTGCACGTCGCCTCCGTACAGGACTACATCGACCGCGGCGTCCTCAAGGAGCGTCCGGACGGCACCCGCAACCCCCTGCAGACCGTGCCGCTGACCGAGAAGATCCAGTCGGAGCGCTTCGACGCCGTGTTCGGCGGCGGACGCCGCGACGAGGAGAAGGCCCGCGCCAAGGAACGCGTCTTCTCCCTGCGCGACGAGTTCTCCCAGTGGGACCCGCGCCGCCAGCGTCCCGAGCTGTGGCAGCTCTACAACGGGCGCCACGCCCCCGGCGAGCACGTCCGCGTCTTCCCCCTCTCCAACTGGACCGAGCTCGACGTCTGGCAGTACATCGCCCGCGAGCACATCGAACTCCCCGGCATCTACTTCGCGCACGAGCGCGAGGTCTTCCGGCGCGCCGGTATGTGGCTGACCGCCGGCGAGTGGGGCGGTCCGAAGGCGAGCGAGACGGTCGAGAAGCGGCGGATCCGTTACCGCACCGTCGGCGACATGTCCTGCACCGGCGCCGTCGACTCCGACGCGACCACGCTGGACGCCGTGATCGCCGAGATCGCCGCCTCCCGGCTCACCGAGCGGGGCGCCACCCGCGCCGACGACAAGATGTCGGAAGCCGCGATGGAAGACCGCAAGCGCGAGGGGTACTTCTAGTCATGACGAGCGCCACCGAACCCGCCGAGCCCCTGTCGGTCGAGCAGTTGTCGGCGACCACACTGCTGCGCTTCGCCACCGCGGGCTCCGTCGACGACGGCAAGTCCACACTCGTGGGCCGTCTGCTGCACGACTCCAAGTCGGTCCTCACCGACCAACTGGAGGCAGTGGAGCGGGTGTCGGCCGACCGCGGCCAGGACACCCCGGACCTCGCGCTGCTCACCGACGGCCTGCGCGCCGAACGGGAGCAGGGCATCACGATCGACGTGGCCTACCGCTACTTCGCCACCGCGCGCCGCCGGTTCATCCTGGCCGACACCCCGGGCCATGTGCAGTACACCCGGAACATGGTCACCGGCGCCTCGACCGCCGACCTTGCCGTCGTTCTGGTCGACGCCCGCAACGGCGTCATCGAGCAGACCCGGCGCCATGCCGCCGTCGCCGCGCTGCTGCGCGTCCCGCACGTCGTCCTCGCCGTCAACAAGATGGACCTCGTCGACTACCGGGAGTCCGTCTTCGCGGCGATCGCCGAGGAGTTCACGGCGTACGCCTCCGAGCTGGGCGTCCCCGAGATCACCGCGATCCCCATCTCGGCGCTCGCCGGTGACAACGTGGTGGAACCGTCCGCGAACATGGACTGGTACGGCGGCCGGACGGTCCTGGAACACCTGGAGACGGTGCCGGTCAGCCACGACCTGGCGCACTGCCACGCAAGGCTGCCCGTGCAGTACGTGATCCGCCCGCAGACCGCCGAGCACCCCGACTACCGGGGGTACGCCGGCCAGATCGCGGCCGGTACCTTCCGGGTCGGCGAGAGCGTGACCGTGCTGCCCTCCGGGCGCACCTCGAAGGTCGCCGGAATCGACCTGCTCGGCACGCCGGTCGACATCGCGTGGACCCCGCAGTCGGTGACCCTCCTGCTGGCGGACGACATCGACGTCTCACGCGGCGACCTGCTCGTGCCGAGCAAGGACGCGCCCCCGACGACGCAGGACGTCGAGGCCACCGTGTGCCACGTCGCGGACCAGCCGCTCACGGTCGGCCACCGGGTCCTGCTCAAGCACGGCACCCGCACGGTCAAGGCGATCGTCAAGGACATCCCGTCCCGGCTGACGCTGGACGACCTCTCGCTGCACCCCCACCCGGGCCGGCTCGCCGCCAACGACATCGGCCGCGTCAAGATCCGTACCGCCGAGCCGCTTCCGCTCGACTCGTACGCCGACTCCCGGCGCACCGGCGCGTTCATCCTGATCGACCCCTCGGACGGCACCACGCTCACCGCGGGCATGGTCGGCGAGTCCTTCGCCGCGCCGCAGCCGGTCAAGGACGAGGGCGACGACGACGGGTGGGACTTCTGACATGACCTCCACCGACTTCTACTCCACGTTCGCCAAGGAGGGCGGCCGCGTCGGCAGCGGCGCCCTCGGCAGCGGGCAGGGCGGGGTGGCGCGATGTGCGAGGTGACGTACGCGCACTGCCTGCGCGCCCTGTCCCCCCACGCTCCCCCACGTCCCCGGCTTCGCCCGAACCGGGTGGTACCCCCACCCCGGAAACGACGGCGAAGACCTGCCGACCTCCCGGCCACGAACTGAAACCGTGACCGCCGGGCCAACGAGAGGAAAGCCTCCCGTGCCTGCCATCCGCTCCGCCCTCGCACGCCGTGGCACAGCCGCCGCCGTCGTACTCCCGCTGCTCGCCCTCGCCGCCTGCAGCTACGGTTCCGAGTCCAAGGACGACAGCTCGAAGGCGAAGGTCGCCGCCGGGTCCAAGAAGATCGACGGCCTCGACTCCGTGAAGATCGGCTACTTCGGCAACCTGACGCACGCGACCGCGCTCGTGGCCAACCAGAAGGGCTACTTCCAGAAGGAGCTCGGCGCCACGCAGCCCAAGTACCAGATCTTCAACGCCGGCCCTTCCGAGATCGAGGCGCTGAACTCGGGTTCGATCGACATCGGCTGGATCGGTCCCTCGCCGGCCATCAACGGCTACACCAAGTCCGCGGGGAAGAACCTGCGCATCATCGGCGGTTCGGCGTCCGGCGGTGTGAAGCTGGTGGTGAACCCCAAGAAGATCAAGTCCCTGAAGGACGTCAAGGGCAAGAAGATCGCGACCCCCCAGCTCGGCAACACGCAGGACGTCGCGTTCCTCAACTGGGCCGCGGAGCAGGGCTGGAAGGTCGACCCGCAGAGTGGCAAGGGCGATGTCTCGGTCGTCCGCACGGACAACAAGATCACCCCGGACGCCTACAAGTCCGGCTCCATCGACGGCGCCTGGGTGCCGGAGCCGACCGCGTCCAAGCTGGTCGCCGAGGGCGGCAAGGTACTGCTCGACGAGCGGGACCTGTGGCCCGACAAGAAGTTCGTGATCACGAACATCATCGTGTCGCAGAAGTTCCTCAAGGAGCACCCGAAGGCGGTCGAGGCCGTGCTGAAGGCCTCGGTCGAGACCAACAAGTGGATCAACGCCAACCCGGACGAGGCGAAGGCGTCGGCGAACAAGCAGCTGGAGGCCGACTCCGGCAAGGCGCTGCCCGCCGATGTGCTCGACCCGGCCTGGAAGTCGATCCAGGTCACCGACGACCCGCTGGCGTCCACCCTCAACACCGAGGCGGAGCACGCCGTGAAGTCCGGCCTGCTGGAGAAGCCCGTCCTGACGGGCATCTACGACCTCACCCTGCTGAACAAGGTCCTCACGGCCGAGGGCGAGAGCACCGTCGACGACGCCGGTCTCGGCGTCAAGTAGTCCCGGATCCCGATGAGTTCCCAGGAGGTGACGACCATGGCCACGACTTTCGCCAGGACCGCCCACAGCGCCGACAGCGCCACAGCGGTCGCCCCCGCCGCCAGGATCGAGCACGTCTCTAAGTCCTTCGCCGGACCGGCGGGTCCGCAACTCGTCCTCGACGACATCACCTTCGATGTCGCACCGGGCGAGTTCGTCACCCTCCTGGGGGCCTCGGGCTGCGGGAAGTCCACACTGCTCAATCTGGTGGCGGGGCTCGACGCCCCGACCACGGGCGGCATCACGACCGACGGGCGCCCGGCCCTGATGTTCCAGGAGCACGCCCTCTTCCCATGGCTGACCGCGGGCAAGAACATCGAACTCGCCCTGCGTCTGCGGGGTGTCGCGAAGTCCGAGCGCCGCGACAGGGCGGACGAACTACTCGAACTCGTACGGCTGAAGGGCGCGTACGGAAAGCGGGTGCACGAGCTGTCCGGCGGGATGCGCCAGCGCGTCGCGATGGCCCGCGCGCTCGCCCAGGACAGCCGGCTCCTGCTGATGGACGAGCCGTTCGCGGCGCTGGACGCCATCACGCGGGACGTCCTGCACGACGAACTGACCCGGATCTGGCGGGAGACGCGGCTGTCGGTCCTCTTCGTCACGCACAACGTGCGCGAGGCGGTGCGGCTCGCGCAGCGCGTCGTGCTCCTCTCCTCGCGCCCCGGGCGGGTGGCGCGCGAGTGGACCGTGGACATTCCGCAGCCGCGCCGCATCGAGGACACCGCCGTGGCGGAGCTGTCCGTCGAGATCACCGAACAACTGCGTGGGGAGATCCGCCGTCATGGCCAGCACTGAGACCACGGACGACGCGGCCGTAAGGGAGGGCGGGGCGGGCACCGAGGACAACGACCTCGCGGGCCTCGACGCCCTGGAGACCGCGGTCCACACCGACCGGCCCTCCTTCGGACAGGTCTTCCTCGCGAAGGTCCTGCCGCCCCTCGTCGCCGTCGCGCTGGTGCTGGTGGTCTGGCAGTCGCTGATCTCGTTCGACATCGTCACCGACCCCAGCAAGCTGCCCTCGCCCTCGGCCGTCTGGGACGAGGCGAAGAACGCGTGGCTGGAGGGAACACTGCTCGACTACGTCTGGACCAGCGTCTCCCGGGGCCTGCTCGGCTTCGTGCTGGCGCTGGTGATCGGCACACCGCTGGGTCTGCTGGTGGCGCGGGTGAGGTTCGTACGCGCCGCGATCGGTCCGGTCCTGTCCGGCCTGCAGTCCCTGCCCTCGGTGGCGTGGGTGCCGCCGGCCGTGATCTGGCTGGGCCTGGACAACTCGATGATGTACGCCGTGATCCTGCTCGGCGCCGTTCCCTCGATCGCCAACGGTCTGGTCTCGGGTGTCGACCAGGTGTCCCCGCTCTTCCTGCGGGCGGGGCGGACGCTCGGTGCCACCGGGCTGCGTGGGACCTGGCACATCGTCATGCCCGCGGCGCTGCCGGGCTATCTGGCGGGCCTCAAGCAGGGCTGGGCGTTCTCCTGGCGTTCGCTGATGGCCGCCGAGATCATCGCGTCCTCGCCCGATCTGGGCGTCGGACTCGGCCAGTTGCTGGAGAACGGCCGCAACGCCAGTTCCATGTCGATGGTGTTCCTCGCCATCTTCCTCATCCTGTTCGTCGGTATCGCGATCGACCTGCTCCTCTTCAGCCCCCTGGAACGGCGGGTGCTGCGCGGTCGTGGTCTCCTCGTGAGGAGCTGAGTCCTCCATGTACCGTCCGGTCCTCCTCGTCATCGCCCACGGCAGCCGCGACCCGCGCCATGCCGCGACCGTCCACGCCCTTGTCCGGCGGGTACGGGCACGGCGGCCCGGCCTGCGCGTGGAGACCGGCTTCCTGGACTTCAACGTCCCCTCGGTGAACGGGGTGCTGGAGTCCCTGGCGGCGGAGGGCGTACGGGACGTGGTGGCCCTGCCGCTCCTGCTCACCCGCGCCTTCCACGCGAAGGCGGACATCCCGGCGGTGCTGCGGCAGGCCCCGGCACGGCTGCGTATCCGTCAGGCGGCGGTCCTCGGCCCGTCGCCCCTGCTGGCGGACGCGCTCGAACGGCGTCTGTACGAGGCGGGACTGACCCCGGCGGACAAGGCCTCGACCGGGGTCGTGCTGGCCTCGGCGGGGTCCACGGACCCGGAGGCCATCGCGGTGATCGCGGACTTCGCGCGGGAGTGGCGGCGCACCGGCTGGCGCGCCGTGCGGCCCGCGTTCGCCTCCGCCGCCCTCCCCCGCACCGAGGACGCGGTGCGCGAGCTGCGTGCACTCGGCTGTGCGCGGGTGGCCGTCGCGCCCTATGTCCTGGCCCCGGGCTTCCTGCCGGACCGTATCGCCCGGGGCGCGGCCGACGCGGACGTGCTCGCGGACGTGCTGGGCCCGGCGCCGGAGGTGGCGCGGGTGCTGCTGGAGCGCTACGACGAGGCGCGGATGCCGGCGCTGGCGGCGGTCGGCGCGTAGCGTCCGCCGTTCGGTCCGGTGTGACCCGGACGCGCGTGCCTGTCGGCGTCCCGCCACGTGATCCGAACGACAGACCCTGCTCCGTGCCCCGTGCGCCGTGTCCGCCGCGCCGCGTGGTCCTCTCCGGCGGGGACACGGGGAGGTGCCGTTACCGTCCGCGTCGCCGGCTCGACGGCCCTACCCGGGCGAGGAGTTCGGGCAGACCATGTGTACGGCTCCGGGTGCCGCGCCCCGTGCGCGTGCTCCGTACGGCTCCGGGTGCCGCCACCCGCACACGTACTCCCTACGGCTCCGGGTGCCGCCACCCGCACACGTACTCCCTACGGCTCCGGGTGCCGCCACCCGCACACGCGCTCCGTACCGGTGGCTCTAGGAACGCGGGGGCCGCTCCTCGTCCGCCAGTGCAACGGCCTCCCCGGCCAGCCGCACCAGTTCGGCGACCGGCATCGAACCCGGCGCCCTGCGCTCGCGCGCGAAGGTGTTCGCGAGTCGCTGGAGCAGGTCGTTGAGCGGGGTCGGTACGCCGTGCAGCCGGCCCAGGAGGGCGATCTCGCCGTTGAGGTGGTCGGCCTCGATGGTCCCCGTCGCGCGGTGGAGGGACTGCCAGGAGGAGCCACCGCGGCGTGGGGCGCCGTCGAAGGGCTGGAGGCGGATCCTGTCGCCGCGGGCCAGCCGCTGTTCCTCCTCGCTCGCGTACGCGATGCCGGCGGCGGCGAGCGCCGACTCACCCTCGGCGCGAACCCGCCCGAAGAGTTCCAGGCCGCCCTCGCCGGTCAGCGGGCCGCTGACCGCCTCGATCGCGTTCGCGAGGTTGCCGAGCAGCTTGGCGTACTGCCAGCGCGTCACGTCCGGCACGACCGGCGCCTCGAAACGGGACTTCTCCAGGTCGGCGGCGATCCTGTGGGCCGTCCCGTCCGTACCGTGCGGATACCGGCCGAGGTGCAGGATGCCGGTGAGGGGGGTGCCGGCCGCCGACACGGCGCCGGGCTCGACGAAGGTGGCGGGCAGCCAGACACAGACCCCGTACACCCGCCGGAACCGGCGCAGCGCCAGGCGCTGGCTCTCCACGCCGTTCTGCGCGCAGACCAGCGGCAGCCGCTCGGCGGCCGTACCACCGCCTGCCACGGGGGCCGGGCCCCAGGCCGCCAGGGCCGCCTCGCAGTCCTGCGTCTTGACGGCGAGCACGAGGACGTCGTCGGCACGCAGCGCGCCGAGTGCCGCGGGCCCGTCGGCCACGGGCAGCCGGTGGGTGCGGACGCCCTCCGGGGTCATGAGGCGCAGTCCACCGGCGCGCAGCGCCTCGTGGTGCGCGCCCCGTGCGACCAGGACGACCTCGTGTCCCGCTTCGGCGAGCCGGCCGCCGACGGCCCCGCCCACGGCTCCCGCTCCGATGATGACGTAACGCATGGGGAGGAGCCTCGCACAGTCGGGCCGCCCGGGTGCGGGTAGCCTCCGTCGGATGATCTCTCAGCGGTTCGTGCTCGGCGGGGAGCTGCCGGTACGGAGACTCGGTTACGGCACGGCGCAGCTGACGGGCCCGGGGTACTGGGGCCCGCGCGGGGACGCCCGGGCCGCGGTGGCCGTACTGCGGCGGGCCGTCGAGCGCGGGGTCACGCTGATCGACACCGCCGACAACTACGGCCCGTCGGTGGCGGAGGAACTGGTCGCCGAGGCACTCCGCCCCTACCCCGGGGATCTGCTGATCGCCACGAAGGGCGGCGTCGTCCGCACCGGCGACAGCACGTGGCACGTGTCCGGGCGGCCGGAGACGCTGCGGGCGATGTGCGAGGCGAGTCTGCGGCGGCTGCGGCTCGACACGATCGGTCTGTACCAGCTGCACCGACTTGACCCGCGGGTGCCGATGGCCGAACAACTGGGCGTGCTGGACGAGTTGCGCGCCGAGGGGAAGATCCGGCACGTCGGACTCGACACCGTGACGGCCGAACAGCTGTGTGCGGCGCTGAAGTTGACCGACATCGCGGCGGTCCAGAACCGCTACAACCTGCTCGACCGGGACTCGGAACCGCTGCTGGAGCTGTGCGAGACGCGCGGAATCGCGTTCCTGCCGTGGTTCCCCCTCGGCAACGGCTCCCTCACCGCCGGAGGGGTCCGCACGGAGATCGCCGCCGCGCACGGGGCGACACCGGGCCAGATCGCGCTCGCCTGGCTGCTGCACCGTTCCCCGGTGCTCTGTCCGACGCCGGGTACGGGATCACTCGTCCACCTGGAGGAGAACCTCGACGCGGCCGCGGTACGGCTGACCGCCGAGGACATGCGGGCTCTGGGTTGACCTTGTCGGCGCTTCGCCCACGTGGTCCCCTGGGGAGCGGCCGCGCGAGGACGCCGGGACGCGGTACGTGACGGAACCGCCGCGTGTGCTGCGGGCCGCGCCGGGGCACCCGCCCGGGGCCTCCGCGGCCCCGCCACGCACTTGGACGAGATCGCCTGGTGCGCCGCCTGCCGGGGCGTACGGAAAATCACTCCGCGTCCGGGGGCTCCGCGCTGAACGGTGTTCCCTGGTGGAAGTAGAGCCGCCAGCCGTCGGGCGTCCGTGACCACAGTGAACTCCGGTGCACCAGACGTCCGTTGTCGCCCTCCGTGTCGAAGGTGATGTGGACCAGGTCCGGTGCCAGCTGGACCCCCTTCATACGGGTGGCGGTGATGGGCCGTGACCCCGGTCCCGTCGTCGAGGTCAGGTGGACGAGCATCGAGGCGCGGTCCCACACCCGGCCCGAGGCGCCGAACTCGCGGAAGCCGGGGTGCAGCAGGGCTCCCAGCCGCTCCGGCGAGCGGCGGACCTCCGCGTCGAGCAGGCTCAGCTCGCCCTCGATGGCCGCCTCCACGGCAAAATCGTGGTCAGGCACCGGTCAGCTCCTCGAGTTTGACGACGGTGTTCCAGTTGCGGGTGGTGGCCGTGAGGCCCTTGAGGAGCCTCGGCTTGGCCAGGGCCTCGGCCAGCTTGGAGCGTCCGAGGCCGTCGGGGGCGTACAGGTACAGCGCGCGGTCGCCGAGCCGGAACTCCTCCGGCAGGAAGGCCGCCGGGTCGACCGGCGCGAATCGCCCGGGGTCGACCGGGGCGGAGAAGTAGGTGACGTGCACCTGCTTGGCCTCCAGCTCGGCGGCCGGGAACGGGCACGCCTCCCGTACGGCCCTCAGATAGGCGTGGTCGCGGACCAGTACCTCGACGGTGAAGCCGAAGTGCCGTTCGACGGCCTCGGCCAACTCCGCCGCGAGGGAGTCCTCGTCACCCCGGCCGGAGGAGAAGAAGGCGTTCCCGCTCTGGAGATAGGTGCCCACGCCACCGTGGCCGAGCCGCTGCAGAAGGGTACGGAGCTCGGCCATCGGCACCTTCTTGTTGCCGCCCACGTTGATCCCGCGCAGCAGCGCCGCGTACGTCGTCGTCATCCCTTCACCTTAGGACGGCCGTCCGGCGCACCCGCACCAACACCCGCACCCTGACCCGGATCCCCGAGAACCCTCCCTGTATGTAAGGGGCTTCTATCCTCCCCAGTGCGGAGACGGCGGGGTCCGCGGGGAGGAGCCGGGGGCCGGACGGTTCACCGGGCAGTACGAGGAGACCGGCCCGTCCGGGCCATACCTTCATAACGAAAGGTGGCGGCAGGGGCTGTCACCGCGCACAAAGGGGATGGCCCGTCATGGGGAACGGAGACATACGGGTGCGGGGCATCGCCGCGCGGGCAGGCGGTTGGAGCGCCCGGCACCGATGGGCCGCCGTCGGAATCTGGGTGCTGTTCGTCGTACTGGCGATGGGGCTCGGCTCGGCGGCGGGCCGTGTGGACGTCAACGAGAGCGATCAGCTCAAGGGCGAGACGCACACCGCCGCGAAGATCATCGAGGACTCGGGGATCAAGGAACCCGCCAGTGAGAGCGTCCTGATCCAGGCGAAGGACGGGAACGTCACCTCCACGGACGCCGAGTTCCACAGCGCCGTCACCGCTGTCGTCCAGGCCGTCGGCGCGACCGGCAAGGTCACGGCGGTGACCTCGCCGTACGACACGAAGACGATCTCGAAGGACGGCCGCAGCGCCCTCGTGCAGTTCGACATGCGGGGCGACTCGGAGACCGCCGGCGATCGGGTCGCGCCGGTGCTGGACGCCGTCAAGGGGGTGCAGAAGGAGCACGCGGGGCTGCGGATCGAGGAGATCGGCGGCGCCAGCATGCAGAAGACCTTCGACGACGCGTTCGGCGACGACTTCCAGAAGGCGGAGCTCTCCGCCGTGCCCGTGGCCCTCGGCATCCTGCTGATCGCCTTCGGCGCGCTGGTGGCGGCGCTGCTCCCGGTGGCGCTCGCGGTCACCGCGATCGTGGCGACGATGGGTCTGATGGGCATCGTCAGCCATCTGCAGCCGATGAGCGACACCGCCAACTCCGTGATGCTGCTGGTGGGTCTGGCCGTCGGGGTCGACTACTGCCTGTTCTATCTGCGCCGTGAGCGCGAGGAGCGCGAGGCCGGCCGGGACGCGCAGACCGCGCTGCGGATCGCCGCCGCGACCAGCGGCCGCGCCATCGTCGTCTCCGGTGTCACGGTCTGCGTGGCGATGGCCGGCATGCTCTTCACCGGACTCGCCGAGTTCGAGGCGATGGGACTGGCCTCGCTGATGGTCGTGGCGGTCGCCATGGTCGGCTCGGTCACCGTGCTGCCCGCGCTGCTGTCGCTGCTCGGCGAGCGGGTGGAGAAGGGCCGCATCCCGTTCCTGCACCGGGAGAAGCGTGGCACCGGCGGCCGCCGGGACAACCGCGCGCCGGGACAGGAGGGCAGCCGCTTCTGGGGCGCCGTGCTGCGGGTCGTGCTCGTCAGGCCCGGCCTCTCCCTGGTCGTGGCGGCCGGGGTGCTGCTCGCCATCGCCTCACCCGCCCTCGGTATGAAGACCCAGCAGCTCACGCTGGACAAGGAGTTCGGCGACTCGTTGCCGATCGTCGGAACGTACAACCGGGTCAACGACGCCTTCCCCGGCGGTTCCGAGCCGGCCGAGGTGGTCGTCAAGGCACACGACATCAACGCCGCCGACGTGCGGTCCGCGCTCGCCGACTTCCGTACCCGGGCGATCAGTTCGGGTGCGTCGCGCGGCCCGGTCGACATCAAGGTGCACGCGGCGCAGAACGTCGCCTTCGTGTACGTCCCGCTCGTGGGCGGCTCCGACCAGGACAAGGCGGAGAAGAGCCTGGAGCTGCTGCGCGACACGGTGCGGCCCGCGACGCTCGGCAAGGTGGACGGGGTCCAGGCACCGATCACGGGACAGGTCGCCGGATCACACGACTTCAACGACCAGCTGGTGGGCTCGGTGGCCCCGGTCTTCGCGTTCGTGGTCGTCTTCGCCTTCCTGCTGATGCTGCTCTCGTTCCGCTCGCTGACGATCGCGATCACCTCGATCGTGCTCAACCTCCTGTCGGTCGCGGCCGCGTACGGCATCCTGGTCGCCGTCTTCCAGCACGGCTGGGGTGCCTCGCTGGTGGGCGCGGAGGGTGTGGGCGCCATCGTCACCTGGCTGCCGCTGTTCCTCTTCGTGATCCTCTTCGGGCTCTCGATGGACTACCACGTGTTCGTGGTCTCGCGGATCCGTGAGGCACGGCTGCGGGGGCGTGACACCAAGGACGCGATCCGGCACGGGGTGGTCACCACCGCCGGTGTCGTGACCAGCGCCGCCGTCATCATGGTCGCCGTGTTCGCGATCTTCGGGACGCTGTCCATGCAGTCCATGAAGCAGATGGGCGTGGGCCTGGCGGCCGCGGTGCTCATCGATGCGACGATCATCCGCGGGGTGCTGCTGCCGGCCGTGATGGCACTGCTCGGCGAGCGCAACTGGTATCTGCCGAAGTGGCTGAACCGTCTGCCGGACCTCACCCACGACGAGTCGCCGGAGGCCGTGCTGCCGCCCGCCAGGCAGGACGAGCGGGCCGGGGTGTAACTCCGGCCGCGACAGGGCCCGTCGGTCCCCACCGGGGAGGGACCGACGGGCCCTTCGCCATGGGCGGCGGCGGAGTCCGCGCCGGCTACGCGTCTCCGGGCAGCGCGGCCTCGATGAGGTCGGCGGCCCGGTGGGTTCCGCCCTCCTTCGCCATCCGTTCGCGGATGTCCCGCAGGCGGCGCGCCACCTCGGGGTCGCCGGCGAGGGTGAGGACCGCCTCGCGCAGTACGCCGGCCGTCGCCTCCGCCATCGGTACATGGCGGGCGACTCCGAGCGCCTGGAGCATGTCGGCGTTGCCGAACTGGTCGACGGCCTGCGGTACGGCGACCATCGGTGTGCCGGTGGCCAGACCTTCCTGGCTGCCGCCCGCACCGGCGTGCGTGACGAAGACGTCGGCCTGGCGCAGGATCGCCAACTGGGGTACCCACCGGCGTACTTCCACGTTGCCCGGCACGTCCCCCAGCTCCGCGGGGTCGACGAACCCGCCGATCTGCAGCACGACATGCCAGCCGGGCAGATCGCCGAAGGCCTTCACGCACTCGCGGTAGAACGCCGGCTGTTTGGTGAAGCTGGAGCCCAGCGAGACGAGCAGCACCTTCTCGGCGTCCTCGGGCCGCTGCCAGTCCCCCTGGGCGGCACGATCGCCCTGGCAGCCGCCGACGAAGGTGTAGCGCGCCTCGTCGACACGGTCGGCGTTCGGCTGCAGGGCCCGGGGGATGAGGACGAGACAGCGGTCGGGGCGGCCCATGAAGTCCTCGACGCTCAGATCCATGCCGTTTCCGGCGATCCAGCGGGCGAAGGTCTCGTAGAAGGCCCGCCCGCGCGGTGTCCGCATGAGCGGTTCGAACACCGCCCTGCCGACCTCCTCCCCGTACCCCTCCCAGGCGACCGTGCTCGGGGAGAGCTGCACGATCGGGACACCCCAGCGGTGGGCGAGGACCCGGGCCGGGTAGGCCGTGATGTCGTAGAGCACGAGGTCCGGCTCGTCACCCTCGTAGGCGGCCGCGAGCTGCGGCTCGGCCTGCAGAGCGTCCGCCAGGAACGTTTCGAGGTGGTCGATCGTCTCGGTCCCCCACGCGTCCGGGTCGTCGTCGGTCGGCAGCGTCGAGTGCCAGGTCCTGGGCTCCGCTCCCGTCGCGGCGACCTGCTCGGCGAAGGCGGGCGGAACGGCGTACGTGACCCGGTGCCCGCGCGCGACGAGCTCCCGGATCACCTCGATGCTCGGGTTCACATGCCCGTGGGCGGCGATGGAGAACATGGCGATGTGGGCGCGTCGGACGGTCATGTCCCGACCGTAGGCGAGACGAGACGTCTCGTGCAACCTCATGCACGCGCACCGCCCGCCGCCCGCTGCCGGCAGGTCGCTCAGCGCTGGTAGCGGGCCAGCACCAGGTTGCCGTCCCGCACCAGGCGTCTGCGGAGTTCGGCCAGGTCGATCGCCCCGCTGTAGTACTCCTGGAAGGCGGGGGTCGCGACCTTGTCCTTCCACTCGGGGTAGCCGCGCACGGACTGGGCGGGCGCCGGGCGGAGGTGGGCGGCGAGGGCGGTGCCCGTCGCCCAGCCGTTCTCGGCGGTGTGCAGGGCGGGGTCCTCCAGGGCCCGAGTCCCCGTGGGCAGCATCCAGTCCCCGAGCGCGAGCCGGACCATGTTCTCCGGCCGGAGCAGGAAGTCGATGAACGCGGCGGCCTCCTTCTTGTGCGGGCTGTCCGCCGCGACGGACAGCGTCTGCGGGCTCACCCCCTGGGTGAGGCCGTCCGCGCCGGCCGGGGCGGGCAGCACCTGCCAGCGGAAGCCCTTGGGGGCCTGCTGCGCGATCTGCTGGCGGTAGGAGAACCCGAGCGCCACCATCGCGTACCTGCCGCCGAAGAACCCGGGCAGCGTGTCCGAGCCGCCCATGCCGAGCGTCGCGCCCGACGCGCTCCCGTCCGTGTTCACCTCGTCGTGCACGGTCCTCGGGACCACGGCGTCGGCCTCGTCGAAACGCACGGTCACCTTGCCGTCCGGGCCCCGGTGGAACAGCCTTCCCCCCGCGGAGAGGGAGAGGTTGAGCGTCGCCGAGACGGGCTCCCTGAGCGGCCATGCGACCCCGTAGCCGCCCTTGCCGCTCAGCCGCTTCGCGACCGTGCGGAACTCGCCCCAGCTCCAGGGGTGTTCGGGGGTCGGAATGCGGACGCCCGACTTCTTCAGCCACTCGGTGTCGGCGATCAGGACGCGCGGCTCCTGGAGGAACGGCACGCCGTAGACCCCTGCCCCGAAGGTCCCCGCCGCCCAGCTCCGCGGCGGGATGTCGGCCGTGAGCCGCTCCGACAGCAGACCGCGCAGATCCGCGAGACGGCCGCCGTACGCGAAGTCCGCCAGGTCGTCCGAGGCGTCGTGGATGATGTCCGGCGCCTCACCGCCCTCGAAGGAGGTGAGCAGCTGATCGTGGACGCTGTCCCAACTCCCCTGCACGTATTCGACCTTGACGCCGGGGTGACCGTCGTTCCACTCCTTCACCAGTTCCTTGTCGGCGGCGACGGACTCCTGCTGCCAGGCGAGGGACTGGAATCGGAGGGTGATCACTCCTCTCGGTCCGCCCCCACCGTGCGTGCACGAGGTGAGCAACAGGCCGAGGACGGCAAGGACCGTCAGCAGTCTCGTCCGCATCAGCTCTTCACCGCCCCGGCGAACACGCCGCCCGTGATCCGCTTCTGGATGACCGCGAAGACGACCAGCGACGGCAGGGTCGCGAGGAACGACGCGGCGGCGAGCGGGCCGAGGTCCGCGACCCCCTCCGCCCCGATGAAGTGCGTCAGGACGACCGGCAGCGTCTGCTTCCGCGGCGTCTTGAGCAGGACGAGCGCGAAGAAGAACTCGTTCCACGCGCTGACGAAGGCGAACAGCGCCGTCGCCACGATGCCGGGCGCGAGCAGCGGCGCGGTGACGGAGACCAGCGTGCGCACCCGTCCCGCCCCGTCGACCGCGGCGGCCTCCTCCAACTCCGCGGGCACGGCCCGTACGTGGCCCACCAGCATCCACAGCGCGAACGGCAGCGCCCACACCACGTACACCATGACCAGACCGGCCCGGGAGTCGATCAGGTGGAGGTTCTTGAGGATCAGGAACAGCGGGATGATCACGAGGACGAACGGGAACGCCTGGCTGACCACGACCCAGCCGGTGGCGGCCCTCGCGAGCGGGGTGCGCCGGCGTGCCATGACGTAGGCCATCGGGGTCGCGATCAGTACGGCGATCACCGCGGCGCCGAGCGCGGCGAACAGGGAGTTGAGTGCCGCGTGCAGCAGGGGCTGTTCGTCGAAGGCCTGCCGGAAGTTGGCGAGGGTGGGGTGCCGGGGGATCCAGCCGGGGTGCAGGGCTGCCAGCTCGCGGGCCGGTTTGAACGCGGTGGAGATCAGCCACAGGAAGGGGAAGCCCAGGAAGACGAGATAGCCCAGCAGCGCGATGTACTGGCCCGCGCGGGCTCCTTTGCCGGCCCTCACGTGTCCTCGCCCCCGCCCAGCCGGACCGCCAGCCGTATCGCGAGGATCACCGAGATCACCGCGACCATCACACAGCCCATCGCCGCCGCGTAGCCGAACTGTCCGTATCGGAAGGCCTCTTCGTACGCGAAGAGCATCGGCAGGCGGGTGCGGCCACCGGGACCGCCGTTGGTCAGTACGTAGACCAGGGCGAAGGAGTTGAAGTTCCAGATCAGGTTGAGTGCCGTGATGGCGAGCGCGACCGGTCTCAGGGCGGGCCAGGTGACGGTCAGGAAGCGGCGCCAGGCACCCGCGCCGTCCATCGCGGCCGCCTCGTGGAGTTCGCGCGGGGTGTTCTGGAGTCCGGCGAGCAGCGCGACCGTGGTCTGCGGCATGCCCGCCCAGACGCCGACGACGATCACCGCGGGCAGCGCGGTGCCGAGGCCGCTGAGCCAGTCACGGCCGTCGCCGAGGCCGAGGTCGTGCAGCGTCTCGTTGAGGACGCCCGCGTCGGGGTTGTAGACGAGTCGCCAGATGATGCCGACGACGACCTCGGGCATGGCCCACGGGACGATCGCCAGGGCGCGGGCGAGCCACCGGAAGCGGAGCTCCTGGTGCAGCAGGAGGGCGAGTCCGAGGGCGAGGAGGAACTGGGGCACGGTCACCCCGACCGCCCACAGCAGACCGATCCGGAACGAGTCCCAGAACAGGGTGTCGTGCAGCAGGTCCTGGAAGTTGAGGCCCCCGATCCACCGGGTGGGGGCGGTACGGCCCGACTGGGAGTCGGTGAACGCCAGCGCGATCCCGTACAGCAGCGGTCCGACGCTGAGCACCAGGATCGGGATCAGCGCCGGCAGCACCAGGAACCAGGCCCCGTGATCGGGAGGGCGCCGGGCCCCGCCCCGGCGGGGCGCGTGCCCGGCCGGCCGACTCGTCGCGCTCGCCAAGGTCATGGACACGGCTCCTTCGGGCGGGTCGTGCGGGTCCGGCCGTCCCGGCGGCCCTCGTCATGGTCGTGAAGGCGGCGGACACCGTCAAGACACCGTGCACGCGGCCCCGACCTGTGCGAATGCGAGACTGGCGACGGATGGCGTGAACGCGACGCCGTGCGCGAGGGCCCCGTGCGGACCGCGCCGCGCGGACGCGGGGACCGCGCGGGCACCGCGCGAGGAGACGGAGGCGACGGATGGACGAGGCACGGGCGCGGGACGTACTGGCCGCGGCGGGCGTGCTGCCGGGGCCGGCCGGGGAGGCCGGCCTCCTCGCCCTGGGCGAGAACGCGGTGTTCGCCGCCGGTGACCTGGTGGTCAAGGTCGGCCGGGACGCCGAACTCCTCGACCGTGCCCGGCGGGAGCTGGCCATCGCGGCCTGGCTCGCCGACGCGGACGTCCCCGCGGTACGGGCGGCCGAGGCCGAGGCGCTGCTGGTGGACGGTCATCCGGTGACGGTGTGGCACCGGTTGGCGGCGCCCGTGCGCCCCGCCGAGCCGCGCGATCTGGCCGAACTGCTCCGGGTGGTGCACGCACTGCCCTCGCCCCCCTTCTCCCTGCCGCCCCGCGAGCTGCTGGGCGGTGTGGAGCGCTGGCTGCGTCTCGCCGGCGACGCGATCGACCCCGGGGACGCGGCATTTCTGCGCGCCCGGCGCGACGGCTTCGCGTCCGCCGCCGCCGCGCTCACACCGCACCTGCCCCCGGGCCCGATCCACGGTGACGCGCTGCCGCGCAACGTGCATGTCGGTCCCGACGGCCCGGTCCTGGTCGACCTGGAGACCTTCTCCGCCGATCTGCGCGAGCACGATCTGGTGGTCATGGCGCTCTCCCGGGACCGCTACGGGCTGCCCGCCGACGCCTACGACTCCTTCACCCGCGTTTACGGCTGGGACGTGCGCGCGTGGGAGGGCTGTTCCGTGCTGCGGGGTGCGCGGGAGACCGCGAGCTGTGCGTGGGTGGCCCAGCACGCCCCGGCCAGTCCCAAGGCGCTGGCCGAGTTCGAACGCCGGGTGGCGTCGCTGCGGGACGGGGACGAGTCGGTGCGCTGGTACCCGTTCTGACACCCCGGATCTTCCTGGCGGCCCGCCGCGCCGTCCGATCCGGCACCGTGGGGAGCTTCACGGTCCCCCGTTCCGGGCTCCCGGGCCGTCCGGTTCGCCGTCGACGCCGAGCGCCGCGTCCCGGACCGCGCCCGCCGTCTCGGGGAAGGGGCCACCCGTCCTGACCGGCACGGGTCCCGCTCCGGCCGTCGCGCCACGCCCGTTGCCGGGCCGGGGACCGCGAGTCTCGACTCGAGCCCGTCGCCCGCCGCGCGTCGCCCGCCCGAGCCGCTTCCCTGCCCGGGTACCGCGGATCCCTGGGGCCGGTCGGGGGTCAGACCCGCTCGTCGGCCAGGTCCCGCAGCGGCCAGGTCCCGTCGACCACCGCGTCCGCGTCACCCTTGCGGCGCAGGAAGCTCTGGAAGTCCGCCGCCCACTCGGCGTACCACTCGATCTGGCGGCGGTGCAGCTCCGCCGGGCCGAGAGCCGCGACCTTCGGGTGGCGGCCGGCTATCGCCCCGGCGAGCCGGGCCGCGGCGAGGGCGTCGGCCGAGGCGTCGTGGGCCGCGCGCAGCTCCACCCCGTACTCCGTGCACACCGCTTCGAGGTTGCGTTTGCCGCGGCGGTAGCGGTCGACGGACCGGTCGATCGTGTACGGGTCGATGACCGGGGCGGGGTCGCTCCCGCCGAGCCGCTCGCGCAGCGAGGGCAGTCCGTGCCTGCGCAGCTCGGCGGAGAGCAGGGTCAGATCGAACGCGGCGTTGTACGCGACCACCGGGACGCCCGTCTTCCAGTACCCGACGAGGACCTCCGCGATCGCGTCCGCGACCTGGTCGGCGGGGCGGCCCTCCGCGGCGGCACGCTCGTTCGAGATCCCGTGCACCGCGACCGCGTCGGCCGGGATCCGCACGCCCGGATCGGCCAGCCATTCCCGGCGCCCCAGCGGTTCTCCGCCTCTGACCTCGATCACGGCGCCCGTGACGATGCGCGCCTCGCGCGGATCGGTCCCGGTCGTCTCCAGGTCGAAGCCGATCAGCAGCTCCTGGTGCCAGCCCATCGGCGGCCCCCCTTCTTCGTGGTGCTTTCCCCCAGTGGTCTCCACGATCGCACGAGCCACTGACAACCCGAGGACCGCGTTCCGCTTCCGGGGAGGAGCGACACTTCAGGACACCGGCCGCGAATCGGCCCAGGCCACCTCGAACTCCTCGCGGTATGTCGGGAAGAGCCCCTCTTCGCCGATCTCGTCCGGTTTGACCACCCGGCTGCCGCCGCGCAGCACCAGCACCGGCGCCTCCATGCCACGCGCGCGACGCAGATACGACTGCACGACGGCCACGCCGTCCGAGCCGTCGCCGTCGACGAGATAGGCCGTGAAGCGCGGTGTCTCGTCGTACACCTGGATCTCGAACGCGCCCGGGTCCCGCAGCCGGGCCCGGACTCTCCGCATGTGCAGGATGTTCATCTCGACGGCCCGGCTCAGCTCACCCCGCTTGATGGCGAGTTCGCGCTCGCGGCGCTTGACCGCGCTGGAGGCCGGGTTGAGGAACAGCAGCCTGACCCGGCAGCCGGACTCGGCGAGCCGCACCAGCCGCCGCCCGGAGAAGTTCTGCACCAGCAGGTTCAGGCCGATGCCGATGGCGTCGAGGCGGCGGGCTCCACCGAAGAGGTCCTCCGCGGGGAACTGCCGCAGCAGCCTCACCCGGTCGGAGTGGACCCCGACCACGTCCGCGTACCGGTCGCCGACCAGGTCCTCGACGGCGTCGACGGGCAGCCTCCGCGCGGAGGGGGTGTCGCTGCCGGCACCGAGTATCCCCAGGAGCTTTCCGGCGGCCCGCTCGGCCTGGCCCAGCACCGCCTCGGACAGGGCCCGGTTGCGCGAGACCACGTTCCGGGTGACTTCCAGCTCGTCCAGGGCGAGTTCGACGTCCCGGCGCTCGTCGAAGTAGGGCTCGAAGCACGGCCAGTGCTGCACCATCAGCTCGCGCAGCTGCGGCAGGGTCAGGAAGCTCAGCACGTTGTCGTCGGCGGGGTCGAGCAGGTAGCCCTTGCGCCGGCTGACCTCGCGCACGGCGACCGCGCGCTGCACCCACTCCTGTCCGGCGGGGCCCGCCGCCGCGACCACCCAGTCGTCGCCGTGGACGGGCTCGTAGATGGGGCGCAGAACAGCGGCCACGACCGCGCGCAGCCGCTGTTCGACCAGGTTCAGCCAGATGTAGGCGCGCCCGGCCCGCTGGGCGCGCGTACGCACCTCGCGCCAGGCGTCGGCGCCCCAGTCCAGTTCCGGTCCGATGGATCCCATCTCCATCGGCCGCGCCAGGGACACCGCGCCGGGTGGGACATCTGTGGAGTTCCCCTCGTGACCCTCGTCACCAGGAGGCAACTCCAGCCCTCCCGAGCCCACCCGCGCACCGCCTTCCGCTCCCCCGAGCTCTCCCGTGGGGCCAGCCCCACTCAACGATCAAGGAAGGGTACTCCGGGAGCGGCGGGCGGTGCAGCCCGATGGACAGGTCGTTTCTCAACTACCGTTTTCCACATGCCCGTTCTGGTCGGCCAGCTCCGGCGGAGTGAGCGGATTCATAGCTGTGACGTCGCGCGGAGCGATGGAGAAGCCCTGCCAGTGGACCGGCATGGGCTGCTGGTCCTCGTCGCGCGCGATGTGGTGGAAGCCCACGTTGACCCAGACGATGGGGTGAGTGAGGGTCTGCCCGTTGACGTACTTGTCGACGGACCTGCCCGCACCCGCTCCGCAGTTGAGCAGGTTGTTGCTGGCGAACTGCTCGCACTTCTTGTACTCGGTGAAGTACAGGTCGTGCTTGGTGAAGCTGCGGCCGAGGTACTTGGTGGTGGCCCCGGGGACGATCTCGTAGGAGCGGGCGTGGTTGTCCTTGTTCTTGCCGGTGGCGCTGACCACGCGCCACCAGCGCATGTTCTTCGCGTCCCCCGCGAGTTCCTTGGTGATCTTGGTGCGGGTGGTCTTGTTGGTCGGGCCCTCGTTGCCGTTGCGGGGCGGGCTGACCACCGAGTCGTACTGCTCGATCTTGCTCTTGGAGGAGCCGTCCAGGCCGAAGTCGAGCCGCCAGAAGACGTTGTGGCTGTGGCTGGTGGCGTACGCCCTCGCACCGTTGCCGATGGGCCAGCCGCGGCCGTCGCCCGCGTCGTAGTCGCCGGGCGAGAGGCTGCCGGTGGCGCCGATGTTCATGCTGACGGCGCCGTCGTCCTGGAAGCGCCACTCGGTGATGTACTCGTACCAGCCGACCTTGTTGACGGTGTAGATCAACAGGTCCTTGCCCTGGGTCTGGTAGACCTTGTTCCCCGTGTCGGCCTCCATGCGGTAGGCGTGACCACGCGAACGGGTCGTGGTGCACAGGCCGTTGACGTTCGGGTGCTGCGGGTCCCAGGCATTGGGGATCTTCACCGTCTTGATGGTGCCGCCGGGGCACTCGCCCGGCGCCATCTTCATCAGGCCCTGGCCGAAGCCGGCACCCGTCAGGTCGTCGTACTCGGCCTTGCCGTCGTCGTAGGGGACGTGGATCTGGCCGAGCTTGGCGCTGGTGAGGACCTTGATCGGCTGGGCCTCGCCCTTGGGCTGGTACGAGATGTTCTCCAGGACGAGCCCGGCCTCGCTCTCGTAGTGCCAGCACATGCGCCAGGTGGTGCCGGTGGAGAGCTTCTGCTCGATCTTGTAGGCCGTGCTGCAACTGGCCGCTGCCGCCGGGGCGGACTTCTGCTGGGCGACGGCCGGACCCGCGGCCGTCGTGGCGCCGACGGCCAGCGCGGCCACCGACAGGCCCACCGCCGCCCGGCTGCGGGCACGGCTGTTTCTGTTCACGCGCATGACGAAGGGACTCCTCGCGAGAGCATGCGGAAGAAGGGAGTTGGAGAGGATGACGGTGGACGCGGCGCCGCTTCGCAGAGGCGGACGCGGGCGTCAGCCGAGTTTGCCGACCTTGCGGGCGCTCAGATCGATCACCAGGTCACGGCTGTCGATCCAGGACCCGTTCCTGACCTTCGGGAAGAGCCTCACGCAGCGGTGCTCGCCGCACTTCGCGAGGAGGCCGGGCTGGGCGCCCGGGGTCGCCCGGTAGACCATGCTGTTCAGCGTGAGCTGGTCGGGCGAGGTGAGTTCCTTGCCGGTGGCGTCCTTGTAGTCGGCCCGCAGGCCCGCGCCGAGCGGGTCGGCGATGAGCAGTTCGGCCGCCTCGGTCATCTCGTCGCGGCCCAGTGGCGGCTGGACCCCGTGCTGGGTGTCCGTCCGCTCCACCTTCCCGGTGTCGAGGTTGACGGTCCGGGTGACGAGCGTGTCGTTGCGGTAGTCGTAGAACGTGACGTCCGCGCGGCGCGGTGCCCCGGGGTCGTCGAGTTCGTTCTCCTCCGGCTCGGCGAGGTCGACACCGATGCGCTGCGGGCCCCGGCCCCCCTCGACGTTCTCACTGGAACCGAACAACTGCCGGTTCACCGCGATCCGTTCGACGCGGGCGGTCTCGTCGTCGGTCAGCGGGTCACGGCCGGTGCCCTTGTCGCCCTGCGCCGGGGCCCGCTCGACGACGCCGGGCCGCACGGCCGACTGCCCTTGTCCCTGTTCCTGCCCCGATCCCGCCTGCCCGGGGGCGGCTCCGGCCGAGCCCCGGCCCGGTTCTTCGGCCCCCGCCGAGCCCGGCAGGGTGATCCCGACCATCACGGCCGTCCCGGCCACCGCGATGGCCGCACCGGCCACCACTTTTCCCAGATGGCGGTGCACTATCTTGCGCACATTTCCCCCTACTCCCCCTGTTTCTCTAGGAGCGTCTTGAGTACCTCTGGTTCGGCATACGACGTATGCCTGGTCAGCGGGTAAGAGGGACGTAAGTCATAGGAGGTTCCATCACTTTCGGGGAGACTCGCTTCGGAGTCGCCCCCCGGGGCGCGGCACTACTGGGAGAGTCGTATCCATGCAGGTCTGGCCTGGTGAGGCATATCCACTCGGTGCCACGTACGACGGCGCCGGTACCAATTTCGCGGTCTTCTCGGAGGCCGCCGACCGGATCGAGCTGTGTCTTCTGCACGACGACGGCTCGGAGACGGCGGTGGAACTGCGCGAGAGCGACGCGTTCGTACGGCACGCGTACCTGCCCGGGATCATGCCCGGACAGCGGTACGGGTTCCGGGTGCACGGGCCGTACGCGCCCGAGCGCGGACAGCGCGTCAACTCCGCCAAGCTGCTGCTCGATCCGTACGCGCGTGCGATAAGTGGCTCGATCACCTGGGGCGAGGAGGTGTACGGCTACCCCTTCGGGTCCCCCGACAAGCGCAACGACCTGGACTCGGCGCCGCACACCATGACGTCGGTCGTGGTCA
This sequence comes from Streptomyces fagopyri, assembly GCF_009498275.1. NCBI lineage: Bacteria > Bacillati > Actinomycetota > Actinomycetes > Kitasatosporales > Streptomycetaceae > Streptomyces > Streptomyces fagopyri. The sequence goes on from NZ_CP045643.1 coordinate 2,513,018, forward strand.
ACCCGTACTTCGACTGGGGTGACGACCGGCGCCCGCGCACCGAGTACCACCACACCGTCATCTACGAGGCCCATGTGAAAGGCCTCACGATGCAGCATCCGGCACTGCCCGACGAACTGCGCGGCACGTACGCGGCACTCGCGCACCCCGCGATCATCGAGCACCTGACGGAACTGGGCGTGACGGCACTGGAACTGATGCCGGTGCACCAGTTCGTGAACGACCACCGTCTGGTGGACATGGGGCTCAACAACTACTGGGGCTACAACACCATCGGCTTCTTCGCCCCGCACAACACGTACGCCTCCTGGGGCGATCGCGGCCAGCAGGTCCTGGAGTTCAAGTCCGCGGTCCGGGCGCTGCACGAGGCCGGGATCGAGGTCATCCTGGACGTGGTCTACAACCACACGGCCGAGGGCAACCATCTCGGCCCGACGCTGTCCTTCAGGGGTCTCGACAACGCCTCGTACTACCGTCTGGCGGACGATCCCCGCTACTACATGGACACCACGGGCACCGGCAACTCCCTCCTGATGCGCTCCCCGCACGTGCTCCAGCTCATCATGGACTCGCTGCGCTACTGGGTCACCGAGATGCACGTCGACGGCTTCCGCTTCGACCTCGCGGCGACGCTGGCCCGGCAGTTCCACGAGGTGGACCGGCTGTCGTCCTTCTTCGACCTGGTGCAGCAGGACCCGGTGGTCTCCCAGGTGAAGCTGATCGCCGAGCCCTGGGACGTCGGCGAGGGCGGCTACCAGGTGGGCAACTTCCCCCCGCTGTGGACGGAGTGGAACGGCAAGTACCGCGACACCGTCCGTGACCTGTGGCGCGGGGAGCCGCGCACGCTCGCCGAGTTCGCCTCCCGGCTGACGGGGTCCTCGGACCTCTACCAGGACGACGGCCGCCGTCCGCTCGCCTCCATCAACTTCGTCACCTGCCACGACGGGTTCACGCTCAACGACCTCGTCTCCTACAACAACAAGCGCAACCAGGCCAACGGAGAGGACAACCGCGACGGCGAGGGTCACAACCGCTCGTGGAACTGCGGGGTCGAGGGCGAGACCGACGACGAGGACGTGCTCGCCCTGCGGGCCCGTCAGAGGCGCAACATCATCGCGACGCTGATGCTCTCCCAGGGTGTGCCGATGCTCAGCCACGGCGACGAGTTCGCCCGCACCCAGGGCGGCAACAACAACGCGTACTGCCAGGACAGCGAGCTCGCGTGGGTGCCGTGGCCGCAGGACGGCGGCGAACTGCTCGACTTCACCCGCGCGATGGTGTGGCTGCGCCGGGACCACCCGGTCTTCCGGCGCCGCCGCTTCTTCCACGGCCGTCCGGTCCAGGGCACGCACGACGAACTGTCCGACATCGCGTGGTTCACCCCGGCGGGCGCCGAGATGACCCAGCAGGACTGGGGGGCGACGCAGACACACGCGCTGTCCGTCTTCCTCAACGGCAACGCGATCTCCGAACCGGGCCCGCGCGGGGAGCACATCGCCGACGACTCCTTCCTTCTCCTGTTCAACGCCTCGCCGAGGACGCTGGAGTTCGTGGTGCCCGTCGACCACGGACGGCAGTGGCAGGTGGTGGTCGACACCGCCCTCCCGGAGGGCCCCGTGCCGGGCACCGGCGCCAAGGTCCAGGCCGGGGACCGGCTGACCCTGATCGACCGGAGCCTGACGGTGCTGCAACGGCCCGCCCAGGACCTCTGAGGCTCCGCGGCGGATCGATGGATCAGCGGATCGCCGGACGGCGGGGTGCCCCGCCGTCCGGCGGAGCGGCCCGGCCGGGTCCGGAGACCGTCCCGGCTGCCGTCCGGCCGGTCCCGGCCGGACGGGGACCGACCGGGCGGCCCCCCGGCGGCTCCGGCGCGGCCACGGGGCACGCGCCAGGGGCTTCCGTGTCCGGGGTTGTCCGGGGTCCGGTGCCGCGCGGACCCGTATGCGGGCGCCGATGTCACGAAACCGGGTGAGAGGGGTACGTAGGTTCCCATGACACCTGAGCGTCCCGAACGGGAGATCCCGGACTCGACGGTTCCCGCCGCGCCCACCGCAACGTACCGGCTCCAGCTGCAACCGGGGTTCCCCTTCTCCGCCGCCGAGGCCGCCGTGCCGTACCTGGCGTCGCTCGGCGTCTCCCATCTGCACCTGTCCCCCGTCCTGGAGGCCGTCCCGGGCTCGGCGCACGGCTACGACGTGGTCGACCACACCCGCGTACGGGAAGAACTGGGCGGCGAACCGGGGCTGCGCTCCCTGGCCCGCACGGCGCGCGCGCACGGGCTCGGGCTGGTCGTGGACATCGTGCCCAACCACATGGCCATGACCCCGCGCCACAACCACCCGCTGTGGGAGGTGCTGCGCGAGGGGCCCCAGTCGCCCTACGCGCGCTGGTTCGACATCGACTGGGACGCGCAGGGCGGGCGGCTGCTGCTGCCGGTGCTCGGCGGCCGCCTCGGCACGGAGATCGACCGGTTCGAGGTGGACGGCGACGTACTGCGCTACCACGACCACGTGTTCCCGCTGCGCGAGGGCACGCGGGAGCTGCCGCTGCCACAGCTCCTGGACGCTCAGTGGTACCGCCCGGTCTGGTGGCGGCTGGCCCGCACCGAGTTGAACTACCGCCGGTTCTTCAGCATCTCGGAACTCGTCGGGGTGCGTGTCGAGGACCCGGAGGTGTTCGCCGCGACCCACGGCAAGATCCTGGAGCTGCTGGCCGACGGCGTGGTCGAGGGGCTGCGCGTCGACCATCCGGACGGCCTGGCGGACCCGGACGCGTATCTGCGCCGTCTGCACGAGGCGACCGGCGGACGCTGGACGGTCGTCGAGAAGATCCTCGCGGACGGCGAGCCGCTGCCCGCCGCCTGGCCGGTCGCGGGCACCACCGGCTACGACGCGCTGCGGCAGGTCGACGGCCTCTTCACGGACCCGGCGGGTGCGGATGAACTCCTCGTCCAGTACCGGCGGTTCGCGGCCCCGCGGGCCGATCAGGGCGGCTCCTGGGAGGCGACGGTACGCCGCGCTGCGTACAAGGTGATCACACAGGAGCTGGCCACCGAGTTCGACCGCCTCACGCGGGTGGCGGAGCGCCTGTGCGCCCGCTCCCTCGACCCGGCCCTGCGCGACCACGCTCCCTGGGCCCTGGGTGCCGCGCTGCGCGAACTCCTCGTGCGGGTCGACGTCTACCGGCCGTATCCCTCCACGGACGCCTCCGCCGTCGTCACCGCGGAGGCCGCCGCCGAGGCCCGGGCGGTCTTCACCGTGCCGGAGGAGGCGCACGCCGTGGACGTCGTACGGGACCTGGTCCTCGGGCGGGGCGGGGACGGACCTGAACACGCGGAGTTCCGGGCGCGGTTCGCCCAGACCTCCTCGGCCCTGCGGGCCAAGTCCGTCGAGGACACGGCGTTCTACCGCTACGTACCCCTGCTGTCGGCCAACGAGGTGGGCGGCGACCCGGGGGCTCCGGCCGTTTCCCCCGAGGACTTCCACGCCTACTGCTCGCGCCTGCAACGCGACTGGCCCGGCACCGGAACGGCCCTGTCCACCCACGACACGAAACGCAGCGCGGACGTGCGCGCGGCCCTGTCCGTGCTCACCCAGTGCCCGCGCCGGTGGGGCGACCTCCTCGCCGAGGTCACGCCGGAGGGAGCGGCGGACGCGGCCGGCCGTCAGCTGGCGTGGGCGGCGTGGCAGACGGTGTTCGGGCTGGGCCCGGCCGACGCGGACCGCGTCCAGGGCGCGCTCCTGAAGCACGCCAGGGAGGCGGGCCTGCACACCGCCTGGACCGAGCAGGACCCCGCGTACGAGGCGGCGGTCGCGGAGTTCGTCGCGGCCGGCCCCTGCGGGGAACCCGGGAGGCGGGTGGCCGACTTCCGCGCGGGGCTCGCGCCGCACGTCCGGGCGAACGTCCTGGGGGCCGCCCTGGTGCAGCTGACCATGCCGGGGGTGCCGGACGTCTACCAGGGCACCGAGGACGAGTACCTGGCGCTGGTGGACCCGGACAACCGGAAGCCGTTCGTACCGCCGCGGCCTTCGGCGCGGGGTGACGGGGAGGTCTCCGAGAAGGCGGCACTCACCACAGCGGCGCTCCGGCTGCGCGGGCGGCGCCCCGACGTCTTCGGCGACAAGGCGTCGTACGCGCCGCTGACCGCGGCGGGTCCGGGTGCCGGACACTGCGTGGCGTTCGCGCGCTCCGGGGAGGTGGTCTCGGCGGTCACCCGGCTGTCGTCGCGGCTGTCGGACGAGGGCGGCTGGCGCGACACGCGTCTCGCGCTGCCCGTGGGGCGCTGGGTGGATCTGCTCACCCCGGGACGGGAGTTCACGGGCCACGCGCGCATGACGGAGCTCTTCGAGCGGTTGCCGGTGGCACTGCTGGAGCGCGTCGGCGAACGCGGTCCCGCGGACCACACGGCAGGCGGCTGACCAGGCCTCCGCGGCGGACCGGGAACCCGGCGCCGGGGAGGCCGGACGGCCGGCGGGGCGCGCGGTCCACGGTCGCGTCTTCGCACGGTCCGCGCCGTCGCACGGTCCGCGCCGTGTCGCCGCGCACGGTCCGCGTCGCTTCGGCGCGCCCGGGTGTGGCGCCCGGTCGCCTCACCGGAGCCCCGTTCCGCGGCCCGCCGGACAGCCCCCGTACACCCGCACGGGTGACGCCGGAGGCCGGCCGCCGGGTCCCGGCAGTCGCGGGAGACCCACGGCCGCCCCGGCGGGACCTCCGTCTTTCGGCGGTGCGCGCGCCCGTCGCCGGCGGTGGACTCCACCCGGCGTCCCCGGGGGCTCCCCGCACTCTGCTTGACAGTTGTCCCCGTCCGTGGAGTACTGCGGAAGGCGACGCAGGGCGGACAAGTCGGGGGTGAGTCTCCTGCAGGAGCTGCGCTACCCCAGTGTGTCCGAAATCGTCGCGTCCGCACGGGCGTTGGCGGCCCACCGGCCTGGCCTGAGCACGCTCAGACAGATCGGGGTCTCCCGCGCGGGCCGGCCGCTCCACCTGCTGTCCGTCGGTCACGCACAGCGCGCGGTCCTGGTCGTCGCGGGGGCTCACGCCAACGAACCCGCCGGTGGTTCGACGCTGCTGTCCCTGGCCGAACGCGTGCTGTACGACGTGGAGTTACGGACCGACACCTCGTGGCACTTCCTGCTCTGCGCGGACCCGGACGGGGCGAGCCTGCATGTGACACCGGCGCCGCGCACCCTGCTCGACTACCACCTCGGTTTCTTCCGTCCGGCCGGACCCGAGCAGCCGGAGTGGTCGCCGTCCGTACTGCCGCCGGACCGGCTGCCGCCGGAGACCCGCGCCCTCACCCGGGTCATCGACGAGCTGCGTCCCTACCTCCAGGCGACCCTGCACGGCACCGATCTCGGCGGCAGCTGGGTGCAGTTGACCAAGGACATCCCGGGGCTCGCCGAGCCGTTCGCCAAGTCCGCGGCGGAGCTGCACATCCCGGTGGAGACGGGCGCGTCGGACGCCGCGGGCTGGCCGGCCTCCGGGCCCGGGGTGCATGTGATGCCGGCCCCCGGCTCGGACGCGGCCTATCCGAGCATGCCCGACGACGCGCGGCACAGCACCTGGTACCACGCGCACCGGTACGGAGGTCTGACCGCGGTCGTGGAGGTCCCGATGTGGGCCAGCGATCTGGTGGGCGACCCCGCGCAGCATCCGGCGCCGGCCGCGGCGATGCGGGGTCTGGCCCGCCGGCTGCGGCTGGACGCGCGGCAGGTGGAGACGGTGCTGACGGAGGTCGTGCCGCGGCTGCCCGGCCCCGACGGACCGCTCCTGCGTGCCGCGAAATGGGCGCTGGAGCTGGTGCCGGGGCTGGCCGACGACTGGGTCCGTACGCCGCCGGCGGACACCACGAAGGCGTACGTCGGCAGTGTGGACGCGTTCGGGCGCCGGCTGCCGCTCAGGGCCGCCGCGATGCTGCTGCGCGTCCTCCAGGAGGCCGACGACCGGGCGGCGCCGCGCCTCGAACGTCTCGTCGCGTCCTGGAGCGACGCCTTCGCCGAACACTTCGGCGCCCGCTGGGTCCCCCTGGAGCACCAGGTCGAGCACCAGTCCCGCACGGTGGTCGCGGCGGCCCTGCACGCACGCGACAACGCGGCCTGAGCTACTCCAGGTCGAACACCGCGCCCGTGGCGGCGCCCATCACGCAGGAGTTCGCGAAGGTGTGCGTGTAGGTGACCGGGCGGCCGTCCCACGCGCCGCGCGCGGCGGCGGTGACCGGTGCGTAGATCATGGGGCACAGGACACCCGGCGTGTCCGGGATCCGGCCGATGTCGCCCTCGGCGGCGGCGAGTTCCGCGCAGGCCCGTGCCGCGTGAGGGTGCCCCTGGGGCGGGTCGCAGAGCAGGAGGGCGCCGCGGGTGCCGGGAACGCCGGTACCGGTACCGGGGCTACCGATGCCGGTGCCGGTACCGGGGCTGACGGTGCCGGTGCCACCGATGCCGGTACCGGGGACGCCCTCCGTCCGGAAGGGTGCCCGCGAGGGTGGGAGGGCGGGCGGCGAGACCTCGCCCGGGGTGAGCGTGAGCTGGAGCCAGTTGCCGGGGACGGCCTGCTGGGACGTCGCCGGTGCCGGGGCCGCCGCGGTCGTGAGCAGAGCCGCCGCGACCGTCAGGGCGCCGCGCAGCGCTTCGGTGATTCTCGTCATTCCCGGTGCATCGGCAGCGCGGCCTGTGGACTCCACCCCGTCTCACCCGAAGGGGAACCCACCGGTGCGTACCGCCCGGCGAGTTCGAACGCGGCGATCACCACGCGCGCCTGGTACTCGACCTGGCGCGCGACCGGGATCCAGCGTGCCCCGCAGCCTTCGCGGTAGTCGGCGCACCAACCGTCGATCAGCCGGTCCAGTTCCGGCAGCGCCTCGCGCGGGTCGTGCCCGGAACCGGTGACGAGCTGGTGCAGCAGGCCGGCCGTGCGCAGGGCGACCCGCCGCCCGGCGAGGCGCAGGGACATCAGCCGGGCGGTGCCCAGCGACGGCAGTGGCCGGGAGCCGGAGTCCCGCAGATCGGGGTCCCAGGAGTCCGCGAGGCCGGGGCCGACCAGTAAATAGTCGTCGACGGGCGCGAGGAGACGGGCCGCGTCCGGAGCGGTTCCGAGGCCGGGGCGCACGCGCCCGAGGATGCCTTCGAGGACGCGGGTGTCGTGGCGCAGCGTGTGACTGACGGAGCGCAGCACCGCGTCGGCGTCGGCGGGCCGGGTGGCGTCCTCCACGGCCGCCACGCCCCACATGGGTGCCTCGACGACCGCTGTGACGGTGCCGTGGCGGTGTGGATGGAACCAGGTGGACTCCACGGCGGCCTCGGTGATCGCGGCGGCCAGGTCCCCGCGGTGCGGCGGCGGGATGCGGTAGACGGCGGGCCCGAGGGCCGGCCAGTAGAGGGTGTCGTACGGACCCAGCTCGCGCGGGATGCCGAGCCGGGCGGCGGTGTGGGCGACGCGCTGGGCGAGGCCGGGCAGCTCGCGGGTCAGCTCGACGAAGGCGCCGCCGACGTCGACGCCGTGCAGGGAGCACTGGAAGAAGGGCCTCAGTTCGTCCTGGAGGTCGAGGAGGGCGCGGGTCTCGGGCAGCGTCACGCCGTCCGCGCCCTCGGGCAGCCACTCGGGCTGTTCGAGGAAGCCGGGGCGGAAGAAGTGCCGGAAGTAGCGGCCGAGGGTGTAGGGGCCGGACAGCCACGCCTGGTTGCGGCGGGAGCCGTCGGGGTCGAGGCAGAGCAGCAGGTTCCAGGTGGCGTCCGCGCCGTCGCGCAGCCGGGGGTCGGCGAGCACCCGTTCCGCGAGGCGGAGGACCGTGGCGCCGCCCACCGGTTCGTTGGCGTGCGGTCCGGCGACGACGAGGGCCTGGCGGCGGCCGTGCCCGACGGACAGGAGCCAGAGGGGTGTGCCGGCCCGGGACGTGCCCACGCGGCGCAACCGGGCGTCCGCCGGACGGCGGGCGACGAGCGCGGCGGCACGGGCGCCGAGTTCGTCCACGGTCGGGTAGCGGAGGAGTGGCGGCAGGGCGCACCTCCACACATATGGTGCCGTCGCTTCACCTGATGTACACGGTGTACGCACAGTCAGTCACGACTGTGAAGGAACGTCAACACCGCGGAACGTAAGGGAAGGCGAGGAAATCGCTGAGTGAAACCCAGGCCAGAGCTCGATCCGGCCGTCCCTGAGGAGGGAGACGTGCCGGAGCCGGGGCGACAGGACGGACCGGGGGGTCACAAGGACGAGGAGGACCGGAAGCACGAGGACGACCGGGTGGACCAGACGGACCATGTCGGCCGGTCGGGCCATGTGGATCAGGTGGACGACAGCCGGAAGAGCATCCGTCCGAAACCGATCTGGTCGCCGTCCTGGACGACGGCGGCGCCGATCACCCGCCGTCCGTTGACCGTCGTCCCGTTGGTCGACCCCAGGTCACGCAGGACCCACAGGCCGCCCTGGCGGCTCAGCTCGGCATGGATCCGCGACACCGTCTCGTGGTTGAGCCGCAGCCCGCTCGCGGGGTCGCGGCCGATCCGCAGCGGGTAGCCGTTGCCCGGGTGCGGCAGCAGCAGCTTCGGAAGCCGCTCGGCCTGCCAGGCCCTGCGCACCCGTACGGTGAAGCCGGAGACCGCCTCGACGGTGCCGAACACCAGCTTCGACCAGCGGCCCTCGGTGGCCAGGTCGGCGGTGAGCACGGCGAGTTCGTCGGACCGGCGGGCGGAGAGCGCCAGTTCCATGCGGCGGACGAACGTGTCGTGCGAGAGACGTCCGAGAGCGACGCCGTCACGCAGGGCCTTGAGCGCCCGGTCGCGTTCCGCGTCGGACAACCGCGCGGGGTACGTGTGGAACTCGAAAGACGACGTCACGCTGGTGATTGTCGGTCAGGAGGGGCGGGGTGTCCAGAAGACCCGGAAACGGCCGCCGCCACCGACACGTTCCCGCCGCGCGTCCATGACATGGCGAACGCGCGGCAAATGGGTGGAGAGGAGCGCGAATCGATCTCGTGTGCCGCACCATGGACGGGCTACGTCACGGAGAGCGGACAAGGGGGAACCGTCAGTGCGGTTCGAGGTGTGGGCACCGCAGGCCGACCGGGTGGCACTCCACCGCGAGGGCGCCACGAGCGCGCTGGAGCGCGATCCGGAGCGCGCCGGATGGTGGACGGGAGACGCGGAGGCGCGGGACGGGACGCGCTACGGGTTCGCGGTGGACGACGGCCCCGTACTGCCCGATCCGCGCTCGCGGCGGCAGCCGGACGGCCCCGACGGGCTGAGCGCGGTGGTCGTCCAGGAGCGGTACGACTGGCGCGCCGAGTGGGCCGGCCGTCCACTGCCGGGCGCGGTCCTGTACGAGCTGCACGTGGGGACGTACACCCCCGGGGGCACCCTGGACTCGGCCGCCGAGCGGCTCGGACATCTCGCGGAACTGGGCGTCACCCACGTCGAGTTGATGCCGCTGTGCCCGTTCCCCGGGCGGCACGGATGGGGCTACGAGGGTGTCTCGCCGTGGGCGGTGCACGAGCCGTACGGCGGCCCCGAGGCGCTGAAGCGTTTCGTCGACCGGGCGCACGAGCTGGGCCTCGGCGTCGTCCTCGACGTGGTGCACAACCATCTCGGGCCGTCCGGGAACCACCTGCCGGCGTTCGGGCCGTACTTCACGGACACCCATCAGACGCCCTGGGGCTCCGCCGTGAACCTGGACGCGCCCGGTTCGGACGAGGTGCGGGCGTATCTCGTCGGCAGCGCGCTGGCGTGGCTGCGGGACTACCGGCTGGACGGGCTGCGGCTGGACGCGGTGCACGCGCTGCGCGACACCCGCGCGCTGCACTTCCTGGAGGAGCTGTCGACGGCCGTGGACACGCTCGCGGACGACCTGGGCCGGCCGCTCTTCCTGATCGCCGAGTCGGACCTGAACGACCCTCGGCTGATCTCCTCCCGCGAGGAGGGCGGTCTCGGGCTGCACGCCCAGTGGAACGACGACTTCCACCACGCGCTGCACGCCACGCTGACCGGTGAGGCGCAGGGCTACTACGCGGACTTCGCCGAAGCCCCGTTCACGGCTCTCGCCAAGACGCTGACGTCGGGTTTCTTCCACGACGGCACGTATTCGAGCTTCCGGGGGCGCCGCCACGGCCGCCCGCTCGACCGTACCCGGGTCCCGGCACACCGGCTGCTGGGCTACTCCCAGACCCACGACCAGATCGGCAACCGCGCCCAGGGGGACCGCCTTTCGGCGTCGCTCTCCCCCGGGCTGCTGGCCTGCGCGGCCGCGCTGACGCTCACCGGCCCCTTCACGCCGATGCTGTTCATGGGGGAGGAGTGGGCCGCGGGCACGCCCTGGCAGTTCTTCACCGACCACACCGACCCCGGGCTGGCGGATGCCGTACGACGGGGCAGGCGCCGGGAGTTCGCGGCGCACGGCTGGGCCGAGGAGGACGTCCCCGACCCGCAGGACCCGGCGACACGGGAGCGTTCCTGTCTGGACTGGTCGGAGCCGCAGGAGGCGCTCCACGCGCGAATGCTGGCCTGGTACCGCGACCTGATCGCCCTGCGCCGGAGTCACCCGGACCTCGCGGACCCCGATCTCGCCGCGGTCAGGATCGCCCACGACGAGGGGGCCCGCTGGCTCGCCCTGCGGCGCGGGGACGTCCGGGTGGCGGTGAACCTCGGCAAGGAGGCCGCCGGGATCCCGCTGGGCCTGAGCCGGGCGCGCGTGCTGGCCGCGTGGGAGCCGGTGCGGACGCCGGACGCCGACGGGCTGCTGAGCGTGCCCGGCAAGTCGTGCGTGGTGCTGACGCAGGCGTGAGGACGCGCACGGGCGTGAGGGCGCGGACACCGGGCTGCTCGGGCTGAGCGGCCTGCGGACAGCGGGATACGGACAGCGGACCGCGGGTTTGGGCGAGCGGACTGCGGGCCGCCGGCCGCGGGCTCGGGCGAGCCGCCGGCCGCGGGCTCGGGCTCGGGCTCGGACAAGCGGGCTTCGGACCGCCGACCACGCGCGGCGGACCCCGCACTGCCGACGTGAGCGTGCGTGCGGGTGCGAGACCGTGCGGGATGCTCCGGCCGGGACGGACCCCGCGTCGCTCGCGGGCTCGACGGAGTGCCGGGGGCCGGGGGCCGGGTGCCTCAGTCGTCGCCCGGCAGTTCCGTGACCCGTTCCAGGAGGATCGACTCCCAGGCGCGGCGGAGTTGGCCGCGCAGCGGCGGCAGGGGGCTGTCGTCACGGCCCGCGAGCCGGTCGGCGAGCCGGATCACCGCGTCGCAGCGCGACAGCCACAGGCCGCGCAGGCAGGGGCGGGCGCCGTATCCGGCGAGGGTGGCGGCACGTACGGCGGCGGGGGCGCCGACGGACAGGGCGAGGCCGGCGATGTCCTCGGCGGGGTCCCCGAGGACCGCGTCGGCCCAGTCGACGACGCCCCGCACCCGCCCGTCCGCGCTCACCACCAGGTGTTCGCCCCGGAGATCGTGGTGCACGAGGACGGCGGCGGCGGTCCGGGCCGCGAGCTGGACGGCGGCGTCCGCGGTGAGCTGGGCGAGGTTCGCGGGGTCGAACTCGTCCTCGGCGGCCAGTTGCCCGGCGGCCCGTTCGGCGGCCGCCCGCAGCTCCTCCAGGGAGCGCGGTTCGGCGCGGGGCACGCCGAGCGACTCCGCCTGCCGTACGGGCACCTCGCGCAGCCCGGTGAGCAGGGCGGCCAGGTCAGCCTCCCCGACGGCCGACACGGCCTGCGTCGCGCCGGAGCGGCCGGGCAGTCTGGTGTCCAGGGTGTAGGCCAGTCCGACCGCCCAGTCCCCGTGCGCGACGCTCTGCGGCACGGCGACGCCGACCAGCGGGCGGACCAGGTCGCGCACCCTCAGCTCCCGGCGTGCGCGCGTCGCCGCCCCCTGGTCCCGGGTGAGCCGCAGCACGTGCCGGCCGCCGACCCACCAGGCGCACTGCTCGCCGCCCTCGGTCACGGGCCGTACCTCCGGTCCCGCGCCGGCGGGCCCGTCGCCGGCGGTCAGTGAACGGACCAGCCGGCCGACGGTGTCCGCGGTCGGTGCCGGTGCCCGGGGCGTGGTCGCGCCGTGCCGCTCCCGGTGGCCGCTCAGTCGACGATCGCCATCTCGCGGGACGTGGTGTTGAGGCGCCATCCGCCCTCCTCGGTCACCGTCACGATGTCCTCGATGCGCACCCCGAAGCGGCCGGGCAGATAGATGCCGGGCTCCACCGAGAAGCACATCCCGGGTACGAGGGGCTGCTCCTCGCCCTCGATCATGTAGGGCGGTTCGTGCGTGGTGACGCCGATGCCGTGGCCGGTGCGGTGGATGAAGCGGTCCGCGTACCCCGCCCCGGCGACGACCGCGCGGGCCGCCCGGTCGACGTCCTGGCAGGCGGCACCCGGCCGGACCGCCGCGACGCCCGCTTCCTGGGCCGCGCGCACCACGTCGTGGACCTCGCGCTCCTCGGCGTCCGGTTCGCCGACGTGGACGGTACGGGAGGTGTCGGAGCCGTAGCCGTGCTTGAGACCGCCGAAGTCGAGGACGACCATGTCGCCGCGCTCGATGACACGGTCGCCCGCGTCGTGGTGCGGATTGGCGCCGTTGGGCCCCGAGGCGACGATCGTGAAGTCGACCTGGGAGTGCCCGAACTGCCGGAGCAGATCGGCGAGGTCGGCCGCGACGTCGGTCTCCCTGCGTCCCCCGAAGGGAACCTTGCGGATCTCCTCGTACGTCGCGTCGGCGGCGGCGCCCGCGGCCGCCAGCCGCTCCAGTTCCGCCGCGTCCTTGACGGCGCGGAGCATCGGGAGGGATTCGGTGAGGGCGACGTAGCGGGAGTCGGGCAGCCTTCTCTGGAGGGCGAGCAGGTGCAGTGCCCAGCCGTTGTCGCTGACGCCGAAGCGGCCGTCCGCGTCGACGAGGGACGCGGTGGCCTCGTAGGGGTCCTTGCCGTCGGTCCAGTCGCGGAGGGTCAGCGTGGGCGCCGCGGCCGCCGCGTCCGGTGCCTCAAGGGTGGGCACCACGAGCACGGGGTCCTGTCCGGCCCGCAGCACCAGCAGGGTGAGCCGCTCGGTCTCCCCCGGCCGGTAGCCCGTCAGCCACACCAGGTCGGGCCCGGGGGCGACCAGGAGGCCGTCGAGTCCGGCCTCCGTGGCGGCCTCGGCCGCGCGCCGCATCCGGGCCTCGTAGTCACCGGCGGTGAAGGGCGTGGGCGTGCCGGTCATCCATGCCTCCGCATGTCCGAGTTCCCCCCAGGGGCTACGGGCAGCATCCTGCCCCCTCGCCGTGGCTCCCGCGAGCCGCTCGCGGCGGCCACGGGCCGATCCGGGGGTCCTACGGACGATGGTATGCCTCCGTGACCTGGGACCCGGCGGACCTCGGCCGCCCGTGACGGCCGGTCGAGGGACCGGGAGCGAGCCGGCCGCCGACCGCGTCAGGTCACGATGCCCGGGACGGCGGTCAGCCGCTGACGTCCGCCGTCGGCGTGGCGCACACCGAGCGTCACGGTGCTCCCCGGGTGCGCCGCGGCCACGGCCCGCGCCAGGTCGGCGGCCGAGCCGACGCGGGTCCCGTCGAAGGCGTCGAGCACGTCTCCGCGGACCAGACCGGCGGTGTGACCCGGGCCGGGGTCGTGGACACCCGTGAGCAGCGCGCCGGCGCCCCCGGACGCGTCGACGGCCTCTACCCCGAGCGTCGCCGTGGTGAGCGCCTCCGCGCCTCCCCGGGTGGGCGCGGACCGGGGCGACCCGCTCTCGGCACCCGCTGCGGGCCCCGGGCTCCGTCCCCGCGCGTGCCCCGGACCCCGTCCATGGTCCTGGCCTTGCTGCTCCTGCCCGGCCCCGGCGTCGCCGGCCTGCTTCTGCAGGTCCGCCAGCCTGCTCATGCCGATCACCGTGGCTCCCACGGTGCCGAGCCCGACGCCCGACAGGACCAGGACGGTCCCGACGAAGAGGCCGAAGAGCAGCGACATCAGCCGCCTGCCGCGGCGTCGCACGGCGTGCGGGCGCCGGACGGCCGGTGCCGGACGGCCGTCGCCGTCCGGCTCCTGACCGGGCATCGGTTTGGGACGCAACGCGGTCTGTTCCATGGATCGCCTCCGGCACCTGCTCTGCTCTGCGGACCGCCCCCCGGCTGTTGCTACCCCGCGCCCCGGCGCACGACGATTCACGAACGAGTGAGACTGACACCCGTGTGCGAGCGAAGTCCCGTTGTCGGTGGCGGCTGTTACGTTCGGTGACATGACCGATCACGCTCTGCGTCTGCTGCGGGAGAACCCCCGCCTGGCCGGACTGGCCGCGTTCCCCTTCGGCTTCGACCTCGGCCGGGCCGAGCACGCCGAGGCCGTGCGGCTCGCCTCCGGCGGTCCGCTGGAGCCGATAGCGGGCGACGACACGGGAGGCACGTACTTCGTGTGCGGGGACGGCTCCGTGCTGTACGCGGACTCCGAGGGTTCGGCCGGAGTCATCGGCGACAGCGTGGACGAGGCGCTGGAGGTGCTGGTCGGTCTGCCCGGCTGGCACGACCACCTGGGGCTCGCGCCGGCCGACGGGGAGGAGCGCGTCCTCGCGGCGGTCGCCCGGACGGAGGGGGAGATCCGGGAGTACCGCGCGATCGACGACGAGCGGACCGAACTGCGCGCCGGACTCGGCCTGCCCGAGCGTTCCCCGACCCGGCTCGTCGGCCTGCTGCACGCCGCCCTGCTCCGGACGGAGCCCGACTTCCTGCTGCTCGACGCCGAGGAGGGCGGCGCCCACGACCTCCTGGACCCGCACCCCCGTCCGGCGCTGTGGGAGACGGTCCTCGCGCGGGGCCGCGCCGATCTGGCGCTGCTGCGGGCGGGCGCCGCGTGGGACGAGGTGGCCGGGGACCGGACGCGGCGCGCGCTCGCGTTGCGTGCCGCCCAGTTCGACCGGCGCGAGGGTGATCTGCCGCTGCTGCGGCACCTGTTGCGTCACGAGGCCGAGGCGTCCATGACCGACGAACTGCGTCTCGCCGCCGTCCTGGTGGGCCTGCGCGGTCTCCCCGAGGATCTGCCGCTGCTGCTGGAGGTGCGGGAGTCGGACTTCGACACCTGGTGCGGACTGGGAGGCATGCCCGAGCCGGGCGCGGAACCGGCCGAACTGCTCAGGTGGGCGCGCGATCTGGACGACTCGTTCTTCGGCGCCGATCCGGCGGACGAGCCGCTGTTCACCTGGACCGGCCTCGCCCGCGACCAGGGCCTGGCCGAACTCGCCCGCGCCGCGCTGATCCGCGCGCTGGACGACATCGACCTGCGTGCGTACGCCGCCGAGCGCGACGGCGGAACCCCGGACCGCCTCCTCGCGGGGCGACTGGGTTCCCTCGTCCACGAGTTCGAGCAGTTGGGGGACACCTTCCAGGCCCTGCGCGCCCAGCGTCTGTGCCTGCCGCTGCGGACCACGGCCCGCGACCGTGTCTCGGCGCTCCTTGGACTCGCCCGGCTGGAGCGGGAGGAGGGCCGTTTCGGTCAGGCCGCCGACACGCTGGCGGCACTGCGCGACACCCTGGCGGACCCCGCCGACGACACGACGGCGCGGTGGCGGGACACCAACCTGGGCGTGTACGTCGTCCAGGAGCACCACGCGCTCGCCCGCGCCGCCGCCGAAGCCGCCGGCGACGACGCGTCACTCACGAAGGAGGTCCGGGAGGTCACCGCGGCCGCCGCGGAGCTGTTCACGAGCCTCTCCGCGGCGGGCAGGGCGTCCGCCGGGCGGAGCCGCGCCTAGCGCCGCGGCAGGGGACGATCGCCCCGTCGCGGCACCAGGCGACCGGGCGTCACCTCGGCCACGGCACCGTCGGCGCGGACGGTGCCTTCCAGGCCCCCACCCGGTCGGTCGACTCGATGGGATCAAGCGATTCCGGAGACGCGGGCGAGGCGGGCGACGCTTCGGGACCCGGGGACAGGGTGAACTCGGCGGCCGCTCCCGTGCCCTTCGGAAGCCTGAACTCCCCCGCTCCCCCGATGCCCCCGGCTCCCACCCCGGCGGGCAGACGGATCGCGGGCGCGGTCTCCGTCTCCACCGCCGGCGCCGGTACCGGCGCCGACACCAGGTGAGCGGACGGGACGAAGGGGGCGGGGAGAGCGGAAGGAACGGTGAGGACCGGCGCGGGGCCGTGGCCCGGACCGCCGAACGGAACCCCGGGTACCAGGTCCGGCACGAAGCCGTGGGAGCGGCGGGCGAGGTCCTCGGCGCCGTAACGGCGGCATTCCTGGTGCCACTTGAGGATTCCGGCCAACCAGTTCCGCAGCTCCCCGACATAGCCCTCCATGATCTCGCGCACCTCCTCCGAGAGCTTGAAGTCCTCGTACAGGATGGGGAGTTCATGGGCGGCGACGTGCTGGAACTGCTGCATGCGCTGGGTCATCAGGTCGTGGACGACACCGAGCGCGGTCGGGTAGTCGCAGCCGAAGAAGTTCTGGACGACGAGGATGCCGTTGTGGATCTCGCCCTCGTACTCGATCTCCTTCTGGTACGAGAAGACGTCGTTCAGGAGCATCGCGTAGTCCATCGCCGCGTTCTCCAGCGACCGGACGGGGCCACTGCGGTAGACCTCCGGCGGGACCTTCCGGCCGTGGCTCAGGCGGCACAGGCTCATGGTGAGCTCCGAGCCGAAGGTGGCCCGGCGCATCTCCAGGTAGTCGACCGGATCGGGGATGCGGTGCTGGATCTGGTTGGACAGTTCCCACACCCAGCTCTCCGTCATCACGTCGATCGCGGACCGGAACTGCCGCCGCTCGTCGGTGTTCATGCCGGCGGCGGTGCGCTGCCAGAGGTCGATGAGGCCGCGTTCCATGCCGTTGGCGGGGACGGGGACCTCCTCACCGTCCACGGGCATGCAGGCCGACAGACGCGCGGTGACCAGTTTGGCCGTGGCCAGGTCGCGGCGGTTGCCGAAGACGAGCGGATAGTAGTCGTCCCCGTACGTCCCCCAGGCCAGCCACTGCGAGCTGATGTCGAGGGCGTCCGCGGTGGCGTCCGGATGGATGCCGGCCGCGCACAGCGGAAGGTCGTACGCGTCCAGCTTGTCCTCGTCCCAGACGCCCTCCTGGAGCATGCCCATGGCGTACATCCAGTCGGTGAGGCGGTGCCGGGCCCCGTCGAGGTGGGGGCTGAGCGTCACCTCGAACGGCATGAGGAAATCGGGCAGTCGCGACGGGCCGACCTTCTGGAACGGGACATGGGTGTACGCGCGCAGCCGCTCCGCCCCGGCGGCGGAGAGCAGGGCGCCGACGTCCAGCGCGGAGGTGCCGAGCACACCGCCTCCGAACGGCCGGTCCTCCTCCAGGGCGCCTTCGTTCATGTACCGGCTGGAGCGCATGTGCCACTCGTGGCCGCCCGACTGCCAGTCCTGGAGCCCCTGGGTGTACGCGGCGACCGCGGCGACCTGGTCCGGGGTGAGTCCGTTCTCCACGGCGAGCGCCGGGACCTCGGTCAGGGCCGTGTGCTCGAACTGGTGGAGGCGCGAGGTGAGGATGTCGTTGACGGTCTCGGCGGCCTGCTGGGTGGTACAGCCGAAGAAGGTCTCCAGGACGAGGACGCCGTTGCTGAGTTCGCCCTCCTCCTCGACCTCCCGCTGGTAGGAGAACAGGTCGTTGCGCAGGTGCACGCCGTCCGAGAACGTCTCCATCAGCACCCGCAGCGGCCTCGACCCGGCCACCGGGGCGGGCACTTCGGCGGTCGCGTACTCGACGAGCCCGGCCGACCAGGGGGCTCCGCCCACCTTGCGGCGCATCTCGATGTACTCGACGGGGTTGGAGACCCGCCCCTCGTTGATGTTGGACAGCTCCCACATCGACTCGTTCAGCAGGTGCTCGGTGGAGACGGCGAAGCGCTCGCGCCATCCGAGCGACATCGAGGGCACGGTGCGTGCCCACAGGTCGGCCAGCCCCGCCTCGACCGGGTTCTGCGGCTCCGGCACGGGGGCGGAGAGGTCCAGGGGCATGAACAGGGGCAGCCGGTCCAGGTAGGCCTTGCCGCCCTGGCGGTCCTGGGTGCGTTTGAAGGTCTCCAGGAAGTGGTCGTCGAAGAAGAAGACCCACACGTACCAGTCGGTGATGAGCGAGAGGGCCGGGCCGTCGCAGTCGGGGTGTGTGTACGCGCACAGCAGGCCGTAGTCGTGCGCGTCGAGGTCGGACTGTTCCCAGATGCCGGAACCCTCCAGCATGCCCATCCCCCGGGCCCATTCGACCGTATGGGCGCGTGCCTCGTCGAGGTGCGGGTTCAGCCGCGCGGGATACGGCATGTAGAAGTGCGGGAGTTCGAACGGCTGCGTCATGGCCGGGCCCTACCCAGGGCCCTCCGGGCACATCCACCCAACGGGACATGATCACACCATCGCGTGAATCCCTACGAAATGGCCCGTCCGGTCCCGTCGAACCCCTTCGAACCCCGTCGGGTCCCGCCCGGTCCCATCCGGTCTCATCCGGTCTCATCCGGTCTCATCCGGTCCCGTCATGTCAGGCCGGGCCGGGCCGGACCGCCTTGGGCACTCTTGCCGACCCGTGCGCCGGAGGTCAGCGTGGACGCATGACCTCCTTCGTACTCCCCCATGAAGTGCACGGCGACGGCGCCCACCGGGTGACCGCCGTGCACGGCTGGTCCGCGTGCGCGGCCGTGCCGGCCGGCCCCGACCGCGCCGCGTTCCCGTACACGCTCGCCGGCCCGCGCGGCCCCGGGGGGACGAGGGACACGGCCGGCGCGCCGGCCCCCGCGCTGTTGGCGGCCCCGCCGCGGGAGACCCGGACGCGGGAGACCCGGACGCGCTGGTACCCGGGCGCGGAACTCCGTGAACCGGCCCGGACCAGGTACCGCGCGACGGTCGCGAGCCCGCTCCACCCGGCCCGCGTGATGGAGCCGTTCCCGCGCACCGAGGAAGCGGACACCGCCAGGGCCGGGAGCGAGGCATGAGCGTACGGGACACCGCGCCGCCCGTCCCCGACGTCTTCGACCCCCGGCAGTACGCCGACGGGGTCCCGTACGCCGCCTACCGCACGCTGCGCGACCACCACCCCGTGGCCTGGCAGGACGAAACCGAGGTGCTCGGCTGGCCCGCCGGAACCGGGTTCTGGGCCGTGACCCGGCACGCGGACGTCGTCCGGGTGCTCAAGGACGCGGCGACGTACTCCTCGCGTCTCGGAGCGACCCAGATCCGGGACCCCGACCCGGACGACCTGCCGTTCATCCGCCGGATGATGCTCAATCAGGATCCCCCGGACCACGGCCGGCTGAGACGTCTGGTCAGTCGCGCCTTCACGCCCCGCCGGATCGAACACTTCACCTCGGTCGTCCGCGGACGGGCCCGCTCCCTGCTCGAAGGCGCGGTCCGCGAGGCCCGCGCGGGTGACGGACGGTGCGACCTCGTCGCCTCCGTCACCGACGACTACGCCCTGCTCAACCTCACGGACCTGCTCGGCGTACCGGAGTGCGACCGCGGCCTGCTGCTGCACTGGACGCGTCGCGTGATCGGCTACCAGGACCCCGACGAGGCGGGCGATCCCGTCCTCGACGCGCACGGCAGGCCCGTCGATCCGCGCTCCCCGGCCCTGCTGCGGGACATGTTCGCCTACGCGCACCGGCTGGCCCTCCACAAGAGGACCCATCCGGGCGACGACGTGATGACCACGCTCGCCAACGACCCCGAACTCGCCCCCGAGGAACTGGAGATGTTCTTCTTCCTGCTGACGATCGCGGGCAACGACACCGTGCGCGGTGCGGCCCCGGGCGGGCTACTGACGCTCGCCCGGCACCCGGACGCGTACGCCGCCCTGCGCGCCGGGAGGGTCGGATTCGACACGGCCGTCGACGAGTTGCTGCGCCTGCACCCACCCGTCCTCACCTTCCGCCGTACCGCCGCCGTCGACACCGAGCTGGCGGGACGGCGCATCCGCGCGGGCGACAAGGTGGTCGTCTTCCACGCCTCGGCCAACCACGACGAGCGCGTCTTCACCGACCCGCACCGGGTCGACCTGGCCCGCTCCCCCAACCCTCACGTCTCCTTCGGCGACGGGCCGCACGTCTGCCTCGGCGCGCACTTCGCGCGGCTGCAACTCCGCGTGCTCTACGAGGAGTCGTCACGCGCCCTGCCGTCACTGACCACGGCCGGAGCCCCGCGCCGTCTCCTCTCGAACTTCATCAACGGCCTCAAGTCCCTTCCCGTGCGGGTGGGCCGAGCCTGACGTCTCAGCGCCTGACCTGGATCAGCGCATGGGTGCCGCCGGTGCGCCAGCGCTGGTCCCGGTCCGCGACGAGCGCGGTCTCGGTGCGGGGGTCGAGGCCGACGACCACGTCGGACTTGAGCGTGCGCAGAGCGGCCACCGGGCCGGGGAAGTAAGCGGTCGTGCCGGCGAACGGGGTGGTGGCCGGATAGTGCCGGTCACCGACGAGGCGGCGGTAGTTCAGGTCGCCCTTCATGATCGTGACGTCGGCCCCGGCGAACTCCCGGCGCAGGTCGTCCGGCATGTCGGCGTAGGGAAGGGGCGCGCAGGAGAAGGGGTGCGCCCGGACCGTGAGGCGGCCGTCGGTCATCGCCGACCACAGGCGGTGGCCCGACGCCCCGGCCGCCCCGGTCGCGGCCGTGAGGCGGCGCAGGGCGTCGACCACGTCGGCGGTCGTGGCGTCGGAGACGTAGTAGGGGTACGGCTTCACGTGCAGGACGGCCCGCTCGACGCGACGACCGCTCAGCAGGTGGTCGATGAGCAGCAGATCGGGGATGAGTTCCCGGCCGGAGTTGTCGGCGACCAGACAGAGGGTGCCGCCGGCGAACAGGGACCGCAGCGCCTCGCCCTCGTCCACCACCAGTGGGGAGTCGGTGGCCGTCCCGTCACCCCCGGCCCCGAGCCGGAAGCCGAGGTCCGCGCGGTTGCCCCACAGCGAGCCCAGCAGGAGCGCCTCCTCCCGGTCCGCCGCGGGCCGCTCGGCGAGCTCGTCGAGCGCGACGAGTTCCGCTTCCGCCTCCGGGGTGTCGAGCTCGGCGAGCTTGAACGGCCGGAAGGGGTCGACACCCTGCCAGGGGCCGGGCACGAAGTAGCCGACGGCGTCGAGGAGCCGACGGTAGAAGTAGCTCTCCGACCAGAGGAAGGGCACGTCGAACCAGGACCGGCCGAAGTGCTCCGAGCCGCCCCAGACCTCCCACCGCTCGCGGTCCGCCGCCCCCGCGTCGAGCGGTTCGAGGACGCCCTCCGCGGAGTTCTTCAGCAGGGCGTCGAGCGCGCGCTGCCGATCGGGGCCGTACGGGAAGGCGTCCCGCACCTTCCGGATGAGTGCCGGATGCCGTTCGGCCAGCACGCTCCGCGGGAACGAGCCCGGTACGTCGCCGAGGATCACGGGCGCGTCGGCGCGAGCGGGGGGTTCGGCGGAATCGGCGGGCTCAGGCATGCGGCTCACCGTACCGGCTGGGTCCTCGGTACCCGCCGAGCCGGCAGCGGGCCGCGGCGGCGCGTCGAGGTCCGGCCCGGCATGGTCCCCGCACGTCCGCGCCCCGACCCGGCGATGCTTCCCACACGTCCGCGCCCGGCACCGCGATGGGGTCCCCGCACGTCCGCGCCCGGCCCCGCGAAGGTCCCCGCGCGCCGGGGTGTCCACTTCCCCGATTCCCCGATTCCCCGACTCCGCGTCACACCCCCGTACCCCGGATCCGGACGTCCGGCGGCCCGCACCGCCCACCGGATCCGGCCACACGGTCGCGCCCTCGCCTCCCGGATCTGAACACACGGCCGTGCGCACCCGTACTCCACCGTGCGGTGCGGCCCTTCGGCCGTTCCGTGTCGCAGCCCTGTGACCGTCGCCGCGAGTCGCGGTACGGCCCCACCCGCATCCCAGCCGTCGAGGAGACCCACCGGATGACCGCACACCGCACCGCCACCGCGGCCGCAGTCGCCGCGGCGGCCCCGCTGCTCCTGCTGACGTGGGCCGCGGGACCGGCCCAGGCGCACGGAGCGCCGACGGATCCGGTCAGCCGGGTGGTGGCCTGCTCCCCCGAGGGCGGCGGCGACAACCGCACCGCGGCCTGCCGGGCGGCGATCGCGGCGAACGGCGCGCCCTTCACCGCGTGGGACAACCTCCGGGTCGCCGGCGTCAACGGCAGGGACCGGCAGGTGATCCCCGACGGCAAGCTGTGCAGCGGGAACCTGCCCGCCTACAAGGGTCTCGACCTCGCCCGCGCCGACTGGCCCTCGACCCGGATGACACCGGGAGCGGCCTTCACCCTGTCCTACAGTTCGACGATTCCGCACACGGGAACCTTCAAGCTGTATCTGAGCAAGCCCGGTTACGACCCGTCCAAACCCCTGACCTGGTCCGACCTGCCGGCGAAGCCGTTCGCCACGGCCACCGACCCGGCGCTGGTGAAGGGCGCGTACCGGATCAGGGCCACGCTGCCGTCCGACCGCACCGGCCGTCAGATGCTGTACACGATCTGGCAGAACACGAGCACGACGGACACGTACTACTCGTGCTCGGACGTGGTCTTCCCCGCCGCGGCCCGCGGCACGGGAAGTGGTGGGGGCAGGGCGGCGACCACGGCACCGGTGGCGCGGACGACCGCATCCGCCACCGCGGCCGGGAAGGCCACGAGTCCGGCGAAGTCCCCCGCCGGAGCGTCGCCGACGCCCTCGCGGCCGGCCACACCGTCCGCGTCGCAGGTGTCCGCGCCCGACCACCTCGCTCCGGCCGCCGACAACTCGTCCGGAGGCAGTGGCTCGCTCCCCCTCGTCGCGGGGGCGGGGGGAGCGGCGGCCCTCCTGCTCACCGCGGGCGTCGCGCTCACGCTGCGACGCCGGCGGTGACCGGTGGTCCGGTGGCCGGTCAGTTGACGGTGACCACCGGGCTGCCCGACTGGGTGGTGTCGGTGACGGGGGCGTACTTGGCGGTGAAGTAGCCGTTGCCGAAGCACAGGGACGAGCCCGATGCCTTCGCGAACTGCTGGTTGGTGAAGGTGATGCTGTTGTCGGAGTTGCTCGCCGTGCCGGTCAGGCTGGGCGCCTGGTAGACGCAGGTGATGCTGCCGAGAAGAGTGCGCAGCACGACGGTGGTCTGGATGGTCGAGCCGGCCGCCGGGGTGACGGTGACCGTGCCGTCGGAGGCGACCGTGGTGGTGTACGGGAGGTTGTTGACCGTGACGCCGGTGACACCGAGCACACCGATGACGTTGCTGGTGCAACTCCCGAAGGTGTGGCCGGTGAGCGACTCGGTGGCGGCGCCGGGGGCCGTCGGGTTGTCGGTGGCCGTGGCGGTGAAGGCCGAGGCGGCACAGGAGACGCCGCTCGTGCCGGTGCTGCTGGAGTAGAGGGTGGCCTTGGTGCCGCTCGCGAGCGAGGCGGTCAGCACATCGCCGCTCGCGACGGCGGCGCCGCCCGCGGTGAGCACCGGGGTGTCGTCGGCGGAGGCGGGGGAGATCGCGGAGACCGAGAGGGCCGCGGCGACACCGACGAGGGCGAACAGGGATCGCGTACGCATGGGGGTGCCTCTTTCTGATCTGACGGGGGTGCGGGGCCTGGTTGCAGACGGAGGTGCGGTCCCGGGCCCACCGGGGAGGCGTGGTCCTGGCCGTCCCGGTGGACGCGGAGCTGGAGACCACTGCCGGCCCGTGACGCCTTCTCCGTACGCGACGGACCGGCAGTGGCGAGGGGCTACCGGGCACGACCCCGAGGGGGGAGGCGGCCGTGTCGGTGCCGTGGGGGGTGACGACGGTGACGAGGATGCGCACGGGACGTCCAAAGGTGTCACGCACGCCCCGCCGCAGGGGGCGGGGCCGGGAGGGTGACATGCGCCGTGCTGACGGACCCGGCGCCACGGATCCATCGGAAACAAGGCTGAGTTGTAGACCTGATGGATGCTCAACGTCAAGGCGCAGTACGGAAGTTGGAGGTCAGCGGGTCATCACGGGGAAGCCGTGCACACAGATGCCACACAATCGACATCCGCTTGCCACAAGTCCCTTGACCCGCGCATGTAACCCCCGGTAACTTCCGGGAAGGCTACTGCTGCGTAACGAGAAAGCCCTTGCGATCGCCGGGAGTCGCGAGGAGGCGTACGCCGCAGCCCTGTCCGCGCCAGGACACGTGCCGCTCAAGCCGCACCTGCGTTGACTATGTCCAGGGAGCAGAACATGGCCTCGTCCTCGGACGCCACGGCGTCCACCGGTCCCACCCCCGTGAACCCCGAAAGCGGTTCCGACAGGCGCGGGCGGGTCCGCCTGCGCCGCGCCGCGGTGATGGCGGTGCCCGCCACCGCGATCGCCGCGGGACTGATGATCCTCACCGCCCAGGGCGCCCTGGGCGTGCAGTTCGCGATCTCCGGGATGCCGTTCGTCGTGACGGCCACGGAGCTGAACGGCACCGGCTTCGAGCAGTTCGGGAACCTCGACAACATGGCCGAGGACAGCCCGAACGCCGGCGACACCGGCGGCCAGGTCCTGGTCGTCACCTCCGCCATCAAGAACGCGACGCTCACCAAGCTGTGCCAGAGCGTCGACCTGGGCGGCACCAACCTGGTCATCACCGCGGGCGGCGGCGCCGACAAGGTGCAGGCGACGAACCTGACCACCGACTCGACCGAGCTGTCGGGCGACGCGTCCTTCGGGAACATCGAGATCGGCAACGACGCGAGCACGCTCGACAAGGCCGGCGTCCAGGGGAACAAGGGCGTCTTCAGCCAGCAGGCCGACACCGTCCACATCGGCAACCTCCGGCAGACCAACTACGCCACCACCGCTGCCGTGTTCAAGCTCCCGGGCCTCAAGCTCCGCTTCAGCGGCACGGGTTGCTGATGACCCGGCCCCGGAATCCGAGGTCGGACTTCCGGCGGTGGCGCGCCCGCCGCCCCTTCTGGGGCGGGCTGCTGCTCACCCTGGGAGGGGCGGAGATCCTCCTGACCGAGAAGGCGTCCCTCAAGGTCGTCATGCACATCGGCATGCAGGGCGTGGCGGGCTATCTGCTGCCGACGGTCATGCTCGTGTGCGGTCTGCTGATCCTCTTCAACCCGGCGCAGCGCCTGTTCTACTCACTGCTCGGCATCCTCCTCTCGCTCGGCACCTGGCTCACCTCCAACCTCGGCGGCTTCTTCCTCGGCCTGCTCCTCGGGGCGGTCGGCAGTTGCATGGCCTTCGGCTGGCTTCCCGACCAGGAGCCGCGCCGGCGTCTGCTGCGCGGGCGCCGGCAACGGCACACGACCGCGACGAAGGCGTAGCCCGGGGCCCGGAAGGGGCCGGCGGCAGAGCCCGCCCCGGCCGGGTCCAAGGCGGCGGAAGGCCGGGGCGGGGGGTCCGGCAGGGACAGGGGCCTCCGGCAGGAATACGGGGCACATCCAGGGATACGGGGTACACCCTCCACGGCGCCGGCACGTGGCCGTGGGACGGTGCATCCCGTGGGCCGGTGCATCAGGCGCGATGACGCATCACGCGGGATGACGCGTCACGCGGGACGGCACGCCGCCGCGAGAGGGTGCGTCCTCGCGAGAGCGCGCCGTCCCCGGGGGAAGCCTTTCGGGGGCCCGGGCGCACCCGGAGCGCCCCCCGGGACCGCCCGGCGCCCGCTCCAACCTCTGGGTTGATGCGGCCGCCCGATCACCGCATCCTTGTACATATGGTGATATCGCCGAGCGATGCGGGGCGCGCGGCCGCAAGGGGCGACGCCATGGCGGTGGTCGACGCCCACGGCATCGTCAGGGGCTGGAGCGAGGGCGCCCGCCTGCTGACCGGCTACGCAGCCGCGGAGATCACCGGACGTCCGGTGTCGGCCCTGGTGGACGGGGACGCCGCCGCGGCCTGGCGGATCCTGCGCACGAGCTGCGGCGCGATCGTATCCGTACGGCACTGGGACGGGCGCCGGAGCGAACTGGCCCTGCGCGTCTGCCCGCCCCGTGCTCGCCCTGGAGCGGCCGTGTGGGACCTGCCCGCCGATCCGGCGGCGGTCGCCGGCGCCCGGCAGTGCGCGACCGAGCGGCCGGCCCGCTGGGGACTCGACGAGATCGCCTGTGTGACGGAACTGGTCGTCAGCGCACTGGTCACCAACACTATCCGCTACGGCGGCGCGCCGATCCAGCTCCGGCTCATCCGTGACCGCGCCCTGATCTGCGAGGTCACCGACACCAGCAGCACCTCTCCTCATCTGCGCAGAGCCCGCACCTACGACGAGGGCGGTCGCGGCCTGCTCCTCGTCGCCCAGCTCACCGACCGCTGGGCACCCGCACGACTTCCGCCGGGAAGACGATCTGGGCCGAGCAGACGCTGCCGGTCCCCTGACCGCGACGGGAAGGTCTCGGATGGTCGACAGACGGAACTTCGGCAAGATCGTGGGAGCGGGCGCGGCCGGCGCGTCGCTCATCGGGTGGCCCGGCACCGGCGCCGCCGCGGACGGGGCGGCGGGGGATCCCACGGCGACGCCCGCGCCCTCGCCGGCACCGCCGCCGGGGCACGCGTCCTTCGGCCCGCTCCGGCGGATCGACGCCGGTGAGCTGAGCATCGGCTACGCGGAGGCCGGCCCCGTCCACGGCCCCCCGGTCGTCCTGCTGCACGGCTGGCCCTACGACATCCACAGCTTCGTCGAGGTCGCGCCGCTGCTGGCGGCACGCGGCCACCGGGTGATCGTCCCGTACCTGCGCGGCCACGGCACCACGCGTTTCCGCTCCGCCCACACCTTCCGCAACGCCCAGCAGTCGGTGGTCGCGCTCGACATCGTCGCGCTGATGGACGCGCTCAAGATCGAGAAGGCGGTGCTGGCCGGTTTCGACTGGGGAGCGCGGACGGCCGACATCATCGCCGTGCTCCGGCCCGAGCGGTGCAAGGCCCTGGTCTCCGTGGGCGGGTATCTGATCACCGACCGCGAGCGCAACAAGCTGCCGTTGCCGCCGAGGGCCGAGTGGGCGTGGTGGTACCAGTTCTACTTCGCCACGGAGCGGGGACGGCTCGGCCTCCAGGAGCACCGGGCCGACCTGGCACGCCTGGTCTGGACGTTCAACTCCCCGACGTGGCACTACGACGACGCCACGTTCGACCGGACGGCGAAGGCCTTCGACAACCCGGACTACGTCGCGATCGTGATCCACAACTACCGCTGGCGGCTCGGCCTGGCGCAGGGCGACCCGCGCTACGACCGGCTGGAGCGACAGCTCGCCGCGGGGCCCGCCGTCGCGGTGCCCACCGTCACCCTCGACGGGCGGAAGGACCCCTTCACCCCGGCCGGCGACGGATCGTCGTACCGCGACCGGTTCTCGGGGCCGTACGCGCACAGGAGCCTGGCGGACGCCGGTCACAACGTGCCGCAGGAAGCGCCGGAGGCCTTCGCGAGGGCGGTCGTCGAAGCGGACGGCCTCGCCGGAGGCTGACCGCGCCCACGGCGTCGCCACGCGACGGTCCCACCCGGCCCGTGCCGTGTCTCACGGGGCCCTGTGGGGTCCTACGGGGGTGCGGGGTGCGGGGGTGGGCAGGCCACCGCCTCGGGCTCGTCCGGACGACGATGCCCGCAGTGGCGTCCGCCGGCGCGGCACCGCGGACCGCGGAACTCCTGGGCGGACCGGCGGCCCGGAACGCACACGCGGCCCGGAGCCGACCGGCGGCCCGGAACCCACACACGTGGCCCGGAGCCGACCGGCGGCCCGGAACGACCGCGCGCCCCGGTGCCGATCAGCGGCCCGGGGCGCGCCGACGCCCTGGCGTACCCAGCGCGTCCAGGACCACTCAGCCGCCACGGCGCCCGTCGGCCCCGTACGGGACGTCGCTCGGGGCCGACGGGCGACACCGCGCCGTTGCATCGCGCCGTGGCCTCACAGGCACGTGCGGACGAGCCACTCGTCCTCGTTGTACGCGTCCCTCGCCGGGTCCGGCACCGTGGCCGGCCGTTCCTCGACCGTGTCCTCCAGGCGGATCCGCTCCGGAAGCGCGCCGAACCGGACCCGCCGGACCGCCGCCTCGGCCGCGCCCGGCCGCTGCTTCTCACCCGTCATCCCGAACCTCCCCGTCATGAACGTTTCGGCCGATCCTCACACGCTGCCCGTCACCTGTCAAGGGGGTGACGTTGAGGAGTCCGGCAAGGCCTGGACTCGACCGTGCGCACTCCCCGCTCATGACCGCTCACTTGACGGCCGCGCGTCACACACGATTGGCTCCGGCCCAACGAAAGTCCGACAGCCCGTGCGCAACAGCCCGATGGTCGCGCCGACTTCACTCCCCCCCCCGTCCTTCTGCTGGGCCGCACAGCGAGGTGCCGCACTCCGATGAACACGTCCCCCACACCTCACCACTCCCCCAGATCCACGTACGGCACGGTCCTCGTCGTCGGCGCCCTGTTCCTGGCCGGCTGCTCCGGCGGACCGGACGCGAGCGCCGGAGCGGCGGAGAAGGCGGGCTCCGGCCACATGAAGGTCGCCCTGATCACCCACGGCGCCGACGGGGACGCCTTCTGGGAAATGGTGCGGAAGGGCGCGCAGGCGGCGGCCGCCAAGGACGACATCGACCTCACCTACGCGAGCGACTCCGACTCCGCGGGCCAGGCGAGCCTGGTGCGGGACGCGGTCCGTGACCGCGTCGACGGCATCGCGGTGACCCTGGCCAAACCGGAGGCGATGAAGGGCGCCGTCACGGCGGCCAAGGCCGCGGGCATACCGGTGGTCGGCCTCAACTCCGGTATCGACGCCTGGCGGTCCGAGGGCCTGCTGGAGTACTTCGGCCAGGACGAGAGCGTCGCGGGCCGGGCGCTCGGCGACAAGCTGGACGAGCTCGAGGCCAAGCACGCCCTCTGCGTCATCCACGAGCAGGGCAACGTCGCCCTGGAAGCGCGCTGCGCCGGTGTGAAGAAGGCGTTCGCCGGCGACACCGACCTGCTCTACGTCGACGGCACCGACATGAAGGCGGTCACCGCCTCCGTCGCGACCAGACTGCGTCAGGACCCGAGCATCGACGAAGTCGTCATGATGGGCGCGCAGTTCGCCCTCGGTGCGGTGAAGTCCGTCAAGCAGACGGGCAGCAGGGCCGCGGTCGCCACCTTCGACCTCAACAGCAGCCTGGTGAAGGCGGTGCAGAGCGGGGACGTGCAGTTCGCGGTGGACCAACAGCCCTATCTCCAGGGCTATCTCGCGGTGGACTCGCTCTGGCTCTACCGGTCCAACGGCAACTTCAGCGGCGGCGGAACGGCACCCGTGCTCACCGGACCGGCGTTCGTCACCAAGGAGAACGTCGCCTCGGTCGCGAAGTTCGCCGCCGACGGGACCCGTTGAACCCGTCCCGCCGCTCGCCCGCCGCACCACGGGCCCCAAGGTTTTCGGACACTCACGGTGCGTACGGGCACTTGTACGGATAGCATCCTGCGCACCCCCAGTGCCGTACCGGACACGTGGTCATCCACCGCCCGTCCGCCGAACCGCTCCCCCCTCGCTGATCGCACTAGGACGACGATGTCTCCACGGACAGGTGCCCGGCGCCGTCTCGGCTCCATACGTCTCTCCCTGATCCTGCTGGCGCTGGTGCCCAGCGTCACCCTCGCCGCCATGTGGGGTGTGACGACCACTCAGATCTTCTCGGAGGGGCTGCGGCTGCGGTCACAGACCGAACTGAGCAGGTCCACCGGCGCCATGGGCACGGACGCGACGCTCGCGCTGCAGCAGGAGCGCAGTCTGTCGGCGGCGTGGCTGGCCTCGCCGCACGGCTCGCGGACCGCGCTGGACCAGCAGCGCGGAAGGACGGACCAGGCCGTCGCGAAACTGGTGCGCCGCTCGGACGACATCAAGAACGCGCCCGCCCGGATCGGGGACCGGCTGTACTCGGTCCTGGCGTCGGTGGGAAGCCTGGAGTACTACCGGGGACAGGTGGACCACCCCACCGACATCACCGCCCAGCAGGCGCTGGACCAGTACACCGCGATCATCGACGGCCAGATCCAGGCTTTCCAGGAGCTCTCCCAGGTCGACGACGGCGACCTCACCTCGCAGGCCGGACCGCTGATCACGCTGGGGAGCGGCGCGGAGCTGGTCGCCCAGGAGGACGCCGAACTCGCGCTGGCCTGGCCGTCGGGGAAACTCGACGAGAAGGCGTGGACCCGGTTCGCGCAACTCGTCGACGTACGGCGCTGGGTGTTCCGGCGCCAGGTCCTCTCCTCGCTGGACGGCGCCGTGAAGGCGCGGGTCGAAGGGATGCTGCAGAGCGAGGACTGGAAGACGCTGGAGGCCGTCGAGGACCAGGTGATCGCGGCCCGGACGACACACGGCGCCGTGGCCCGGACGGTCGGACTGCCGGACGCGGGCCGGCGCTGGAACGCCGCGCTCACCAGGATCTCCGGCCAGTACTCGGACCTGATCCGGCAACAGACCGCGGCGTTGCTGGACCGCAGCGCCGACAAGGCGGACGGACTGCTGGTCAAGGCGGCCGCGCTGAGCGCCGGCGGGCTCGTCGCCCTGCTGCTGTGCGTCGTGATGTCGTGGCGCATCACGCGCTCCCTCTCCCGGCGGCTGCGCGGTCTGCGACTGGCCACGCTCAGTCTCGCCGAGGAGCGACTGCCCGACGTGGTCTCCCGGCTGGACCGGGGCGAGAAGGTGGACGTGGATCTCGCCACCCCGCCCCTGGACTACGGCGGCGACGAACTCGGACAGGTGGCACAGGCCTTCAACACCGCGCAGCGCACGGCGGTGCACACCGCGGTGGAACTCGCCGACACCAGACGCGGGTTCCAGAAGGTGATCCTGGGCATCGCCCGGCAGAGCCAGAACCTCGTCAACCTGCAACTCAGCAAGCTCGACGCGCTGGAACGCGAGCACCAGGACCCGCGGATTCTCAAGGGTCTCTACGAACTCGACTCCACGGCAAGCCAGTTGCGGCGCTACGAGGAGAACCTCGTCATCATCAGCGGCGAGCAGCCCCGGCGTAGCTGGACCGAACCGGTCGCGCTGATCGACATCCTGCGCAGCGCCGTCGGTGAGGTCGCCCAGTACCAGCGGGTGGAGGTGCACGCCGACGACGAGGTGTATCTCACCCCGCCCGCGGTGGCGGACGTCATCCATCTGCTGGCCGAGCTCATCGACAACGCCACCGCCTACTCCCCCGCGCCCAGCCCGGTGGGTGTGCGGGCCGCGATGGTGGCCAAGGGGCTGGCGGTGGAGATCGAGGACCGGGGTCTTGGCCTGTCCGAGGAGGACTACGCGTCGTTCAACTCCCAGTTGACGGTGGCTCCGCAGTTCGACGTGGTGGCACTCGCCGACGACCTGCGGCTCGGCATGTTCGTGATCGCCCGGCTCGCCACCCGGCACGGCATCGCCGTCACGCTGCGGTCGTCGCCGTACGGCGGGACCACCGCGATCGTGCTGATCCCGCACGAGATCGTGGTGCGCGGGACACCGGGGCCGTCCGCTCGGGACACGGACACGGACGCCGAGTCTCCGGCGGACGCCGGCGTACCCGAACCGGCGACGGCCGCGACGGGCCCCGGCACCGCTCCCGCCGAGGGCCGGCCGTCGCACGAGCGCACGGGAGTGGCGCGGCCCGCCGCCCGGACCCGTACGGCCGACCCGGCCGCCTCCCGGGCCGGCGGCACCGGCGCCGGACCGGCCGCGCCCGCCGTCCGGCGGGACGGACTCACCCCGCTGCCGCGCCGGGTGCCGCAGACCAGCCTGGCCACCGAGCTGCGGGACGACACCGGGCCGGCCGGCAGCGGCGACCACGACGCCGACGGCTTCACCGACTTCACCGACTTCACCGCGGAGCGGGCGGCCTCCTCACTCGCCGGCTTCCAGCGCGGCACACTCCGGGCCCGCGACACCGACGACGAGGCGGCGGACGGCCGAGGCGAACCGAGCGCACCGGGCGGCCCGGACGAACCGAACGGACGGGAGGAGGAGGGGGACGCGCCCGAAGGGCCGGATGGCCCGGTCCCCGTCGCGGCCCTCTCCCGGACCCCACCCGCGGACCGCTCGCCGACCCCGCTCCCGGACCGCTCGTCGACCCCACCCGCGAGCCACTCGCCGGACCCGCCCTCGCACCGCTCGCCGACTCCGCCCGCAGACCGCTCCTGAAGGACTGAGAGATGACACGCCCCAGCCCCGCCACACACAGCCAGCTCGACCAGCTGCTCACCGGACTGGTGGAACGGGTGGCCGACGTGAACCACGCCGTCGTGCTGTCCGAGGACGGACTGGTCGTCAGCAAGTCCACGGCGTTCGTCCGCGACGACGCCGAGCGGCTGGCGGCGACCGCGTCGGGGCTGATGAGCCTGAGCAGGGGGGTCAGCATGGACTTCCGCGGCGGACCCGTACGGCAGGCGCTCATCGAGATGCGTGACAGCTATCTGATCCTCACCGCCGCGGGACCCGGTGCCCATCTCGCCGTGCTCACCAACAAGGGCGCGGACGTCGGCGTGGTGGCCTACCAGATGAACATGCTGGTGAAGAAGATCGGCGAGCACCTCAGGGCAGCGCCCCGTGCGGGCGGCGCCGTCGCCGACGACGGCGAGTGAGGTGACCGAGGGCGACGCGGCCGGCCGTCTGGTACGGCCGTTCACACTGACCGGAGGCCGAACCCGGCCCAGCCGCGCCGACTTCACCCTCATCACGTCGGTGACCGCGGTGGATCCGCCGCCCGAGGGGCCCGCCCGGTCGCAGCCCGAGCACCAGCGCATCGTGCGGCTGTGCGCGCGGCCGGTCGTGGTGGCCGAACTCGCCGCCCAGCTCGACCTTCCGGTGAGCGTCGTCGTCATCCTGCTCTGCGATCTGCTGGAGGCGGGCCGGATCACGGTCCGGGCGCCGCGTCCCGTCTCCCGCACCCCGGATCTGGACCTGCTGCAGAAAGTGAGGGACGGCCTTGGCCGGCTCTGACCCCGCCACGCGAGGGACCTCAGCCCCCGAAGCACCGCAAGCACCGGAGACACCGGAGACACCGGAGACACCGCAAGCGTCCGAAGGGAACGACGCGCCCGAAGCGGTCAAGATCCTGATCGCCGGAGGATTCGGTGTCGGCAAGACCACCATGGTCGGATCGGTCAGCGAGATCGCCCCGCTGCGCACCGAGGAACCCCTCACCTCCGCCGGTCTGGACGTCGACGACCTCGACGGCATCGAGGAGAAGCGGGCGACCACCGTGGCCCTGGACTTCGGCCGCATCACGCTCAGCCCCGAACTGGTCCTGTATCTCTTCGGAACCCCTGGCCAGCAGCGGTTCTGGTTCATGTGGAACGACCTCGCCGTCGGCGCGCTCGGGGCCGTGGTCCTCATCGACGTGCGCCGGCCCGAGTCCAGCTTCGCCGCCGTCGACTTCTTCGAGCGCCGCGGTATCCCGTTCGTCGTGGGCGTCAACGGCTTCCACGGACGGCACCCGTACACGCCGGAGGAGATCCGGGACGCCCTCGCCCTGCCCGAGCGGACCCCGGTGCTGCTCTGCGACGCGCGGGAGCGCGGGTCGTGCCGGGACGTGCTGATCACCCTGATCGACGAGTTGATCGCGTCCTCCGCACGGGACCGGCGCTAGCGCCCCCGCTCAGTACGCCGCGAACGTCACCTCCGCCGTGTCGACGGTCCCTCCGCGGCGTCCGGGCGCGCTCGACTCGCGCCAGTAGAGATTGGTGTGCGCGATCACCTGGTCCGGGGACGGCGCGCCGTACGCCGTGAGGTCCTCCGTCGTGTGGGCGTCGCCGACCAGCGTCACGTCGTACCCACGCACCAGACCCCCGTGCAGGGTGGCGCGGATGCACGCGTCGGTCTGCGCGCCCGTGACCACGATCCGGCCCACGCCGCGCTCGGCGAGCAGTTCCTCCAGCTCGGTGCTCTCGAAGGAGTCGCCGTAGGTCTTGTGGACGAGGGGCTCCCCGTCCCGCCGGACCAGCTCCGGCACGTACCGCCAACTCTCGCTGTCCCGGACGAGGTTGTCGTCGGAGTGCTGCACCCAGACCACCGGCACGTCCTCCGCGCGGGCCCTGTCGACCAGGGTGTTGATGTTCGCGACCACCTCGTCGCGGCCGTGGGTTCCCGCCATCGCCCCGTTCTGGACGTCGATGACGAGCAGTGCGGTGTGCGGCCGGTCGGGCAGGTTCGTCATGAGAACCTCCTGTCTCTCGTCGTGGATCGCCTGCGGCACCACAGTAGGGCGCCCCACTGACACCGGCCCGGCCGCCGTCCTCCCGGCTCCGGAATCCCACGGCCGACCCGACTCCCCCAACTCCTCTTGGGCCATG
Source organism: Streptomyces fagopyri (assembly GCF_009498275.1). Taxonomy (NCBI): domain Bacteria; kingdom Bacillati; phylum Actinomycetota; class Actinomycetes; order Kitasatosporales; family Streptomycetaceae; genus Streptomyces; species Streptomyces fagopyri. The sequence continues at coordinate 2,547,119 of NZ_CP045643.1, forward strand.
TGGCGTTGGGCTACCGTGGCTTGCACCACCGGACCTGGGGGGCAGTGGGGTTGGAAGCGCCGGGGAACCGTCGGGTGTGTGTGGCGTACGACGTGGAGGGGTACAGCGGGCTCGGCCAGGAGGCGCAGTTCGACGTGCAGCGCCGGCTGCGGGCGCTCATCGACGGTGCCTGTGATCGTGCGGGTCTGTCGCCGGGCGAGTACGAGGTGCAGCCGCAGGGGGACGGCGGGCTCGCGCTGCTGCCGACCGGCGGCAAGGTGGACGAGCCGCGCCTGATCGCCGCGTTCCTGCGGACGGTGACGGCCGGACTGGGCGGCGTGAACGGCCTGCGGGACGCCGGAAGCCGGATCAGACTGCGGATGGCCCTGCACGAAGGGGTCGTCTACCGCGCGGACCACGGATATGTGGGCGACGCCGTGGTGGAGTCGTTCCGGATGTGCGACGCGGGCCCGGTCAGGGACGCGCTGCGCCGCAATCCCGCGGCGGACCTGGTTCTCGTGGCGGCCGACCGGCTCTACCAGGACGTGCTGCGTCACGGCCATCACGGCATCCCCGGTGACTCCTTCGTACCGCACCTGCTGCGCGTGAAACTCTTCGAGGCCCACGGCTGGCTCTTCGTGCCGGGCGGCGACAGCGGCCCCGCCCCCGCGCGGGACCGGAGCCAGGACGCCCCCGGCGTGACGCCGGTCGCCGACACGCTCGACGGCGACCGGCCCTACGACCTGTGGTGAGGCCGTACGGACACGGGACGGCGGGGTACGAGGTGTCGTACGCGGTCCTGATCCGGCCGGAGCTGGACGGCACGGCGCTGCCGGAACTCCCGGGCACGCTGATCCTGGGAGAGGTGTTCACCCTGGCCGCCGAGGGTGCGGCCCGTCCCGGGGCGCCGTTCTGGATGGTGGCGGGCGACGGTGACGGGGAGGTCCGGTACACGCCCGGCGCGGTCGGTGTCCGGGTCGGCCCCGAGCACCGGGGCGGTGTGCTGCCGCACTGGATGATGTGGCCGGAGGCGGAGGCGTGGCCCGGACCGGACCCCGTGCCGCGCCTGCTGCTGCCCCGCGAGGCGGACACGGGCACCGCCGGTTTCCGGCTGGACGGCGACCGGGTCACCGGCACCGTGCGCCTGTGGGCGGACCCGAGGGCGGGGTGGCCGCGACCGCGGCGGTACACGGCGACGGTCACCGGGACCCGTACGCCGGCCGGCCCCACGCCGGCGGGCGTCACGGCTTCGCCTCCCGTTCCGGCCGTCCCGGCCGTCGCGCCCCGGGTCACCGCCGAGGACCGTATGGAGCTGCGGTCGCGGGCCCAGTCCCTGGTCCTGGAGCGCCGGTACGCCGAGGCGTGGCCCCTGCTGGCCCGCGCGGCCGCGTCGTACGCGGCGTCCGCGAGCCGCCCGGGCGCCTGGCCGGGAAGGGTCGTGTCCGATCTGACGAGCCTGGCCTTCATGACTCCCTACCAGGCCCTGTGCGCCCTCGAACTCGGCGACTACGACGGTCTGTTGGACTGCCTTCTGGCGGCCGTGGACGTGCGCCGGACGCTGACGGCCGTGTCCTCGGCGTCCGGGTACGGCCCTGGGCACGAGGAGGAGGTGCGCGCCGGTGCCCGGATTCTGCCCGGGTTCGTGGAGGCCTGGCGGTCCCGGCTGGCGGAGGACACCGCGCGGATCGACGCCGTCGACGCGAGCCGTCCGTTCCACGCGGCCCTCACCCTGTACCTCTTCGAGCAGGGTGCCCACGAGGACGCCCTGGTCGCCTCCGAGGCGGGCCGGGCCCGTGCCTTCGCCGACCTGCTCTCCGCGTCCGGTTCACGGTGGCCGTCGCGGGCCGGGGCGTCCGCCGCGCCGCGGCTGACCCGCGCCGCGCTGCGGTCGGTGCTGGCCCGGCACGGCCGTACGGTCGTGGAGTACGCCGTGCACGGCGACCTCCTGCTGATCTGGGTGGCCCGGCCCGACGGCACCCTGCGCGCGCTCGGGCCACTGCCCGCGACGGGACTGGGGGAACTCACGGCGCGCTGGTCCGCTCTCGCGCCCGACGTGGTCGACGACGACTCCGTCCGCGCGCTGGACGAGGTGCTCCGCGGACTCGGCGCGCTCCTGTGGGACCCCGTCCCCCGCTCCTGGCTGCCGTCCGACCCCGACGAGACGGTGACCGTGGTGCCGCACGGGGACCTCCTGCGCGTGCCGTTCCCGGCGCTGCGGACGGCGGACGGACGGTTTCTGGTCGAGCGGCACCCGGTCGCGCTGCTGCCCGCGCTGGGGGTGCTCCCCGCCCTGCACGAGCGGCGTGCGTCCCGGCCGCCGCCGTCGCCACGGCTGCTCGCGCTGGTCGATCCGGCGCCGCTGCCGGACCCGCCCGACGGCGGCGTCCCCTTCGCCCCGCTGACCTGGACACGGCGTCGCTTCCCCGCGATCGCCTCCCTGTATCCGCGGGCCGAGGTGCGCACCGGGGAGGAGGCCGCCGTCACGGCGCTCGGCGGCCACCGTCGGCCGCCCTCCGTCGTGCACTTCGGCACTCACGCGGTGACCCTGGACGACGACGCCCTCGACTCCTTCGTGGCGCTCGCCGCGACCGGCGGGCACGACGGCCGGCTGCGCGCGCGGGACGTCCTGGATCTGCGGGTACCGGGGGATGTCGTCGTGCTGTCCGCGTGCCGGACCGGCGCCGGACGGGTCGGCGCGGACGGCGTGATCGGGCTGTCCCGGTCCTTCCTCGCGGCCGGGCCGACGACGCTCGTCCTCACCCTGTGCGAGGTGGAGGAAGCCGCCGGTTTCGAGATCTCCCACGGGTTGCACCGCCTCCTCGCGGCCGGCGGATGCTCTCCCGCGCTCGCCCTGTGCCGGGTGCAGCGGGAGCTGGCCGCCGAGGGGTACCGGCCGCACGAGTGGTCGCCGTTCCTGCTGTACGGACTGGGGTGAGCGCGATGACCGAAGACGGCTCCACGGGGGCGGACTCCCCGAAGTGGCTGCGGTTCCTGCGCGAGGGGACCCCGCCGTCCGAACACTCCGGGTCCGCCGGGCCCTTGGCGGACGGCCCGGCGGTCGCCGTGCGCGACCTGTTCGTCGGCGAGCCGCTGCTGGGCGGCCACAGCCGCTTCGTGCGGGAGGGCGGGGTGATGCTGCTGAAGGTGGACAACTACCGCGTCACCGCGGCCGACTTCCCCGCGATGGCGGGCAGACGGGCCGGCTCCGAGTGGCGACGGCTCGAACTGCTCAAGTTCACCTTCATGCTGCGCGAGCTGCCCGCGGGGCGCCGGTACGAAACGGCCCGGGTACGGATCGTGCTGCGGCCCCAGCCACCGCTGATGCTGCTGCGACCCCATCTGACGTACACCGATTCCCACGCCACGCGGGGCTTCAGTTCGGAGTTCCGGCCCTTGCTGACCAGGCTTCTCCGGATGGGCGTCACACACACGCGTTCCGGTGGCGTCAGCCGTGTCGAGCGGCTCCCCGTCGTCACGGGCGTCGACGAGGGCCCGGCGGGATTCGGCTGGACCTTCCAGGCCCAGGACGGCGCTCCGCTCGTACCGCAGCGGACCCAGACCGTCGCTGTCGCCGAACTCCCCCCGGACAGCACCGCTGTGGCCGGCACCTTCGACGCGGAGGCGTTCGTCGCACGGCGGGTCGCGGGGATCTACGAGCCGCGCAGGGCGCTGCCGCGGACCCCGCCGGCCATGTTCCGGGTGGACCTTCAGGCGGCCGGCTGAACCGGACCCGGGCCGGACCACCCGCCACTCCGTGTCACCGGCTCTCGCCGTACTGCCGCCGATCGTCCGCGGCCGTACGGCGAAGGGGCCGGCCCGACGGGCCGGCCCCGCACCTCGAAGAGGACCGGACTCAGCCCTCGTCCTCCGCCAGTCGCAGCGAGATGCTGTTGATGCAGTACCGCTGGTCGGTGGGGGTCGCGTACCCCTCACCCTCGAAGACGTGCCCGAGGTGCGATCCGCAGCGGGAGCACCGCACCTCGGTCCGCACCATCCCGTGCGCGCGGTCCTCGATCAGTTCGACGGCCTCGGTGTCCTTCGGGTCGTAGAAGGACGGCCAGCCGCAGTGCGACTCGAACTTCTCGTGGGAGGTGAAGAGCTCGGCGCCGCAGGCGCGACAGGAGTACACGCCCTTGGTCTTGGTGTCGGTGTACTCCCCGGTGAACGCCGGCTCCGTGCCCGCACGGCGCAGAACGGTGTACTCGGCCGGGGTCAGCTCCGCGCGCCACTGCTCGTCCGGCTTTTCGATGTCGTACGACATGAAGCTCAACCCCTTACAAACGCTGTGACTGCTTCGACAGACGGGCCAGGATCCCGGGTCCGAGATCGGTCACGTCACCCGCGCCCATGGTGAGAACGAGATCACCGGGCTTCGCCATTCCCGCGACGGCCGAAGGGGCCTCCGCCTTGTCGTGGACCGGCGTCACGTCCGCGCCCGCCGCCCGCGCCGCCTCGACGATCAGCTCGCTGGTGACGCCCGGGATCGGGTCCTCGCGGGCCGGGTAGATGTCGAGGACCACGGAGGCGTCCGCCAGCGACAGGGCCTCGCCCATCTCCTTGGCCAGCTCCTGGGTGCGGGAGAACAGGTGCGGCTGGAACAGGACGAGGATGCGGCCGGACACGCTCGCGCGCATCGCCTCCAGGTCCGCCGTCATCTCCGTCGGGTGGTGCGCGTACGAGTCGACGACCTGCACCCCCGCCTCCTCGCCCTTCAGCTGGAGGCGGCGCTTCACCCCGGTGTAGGAGCCGAGCGCGGAGGCCAGCTCGGACGCCGGGACACCCAGCGCCACACCGGCCGCCAGCGCGGCCACCGCGTTGTGCGCGTAGTGGCGGCCGGGGACGGACACCGTGAAGGTGAGCTCCGAGCCGTCGAGGTCCACCTTCACCTCGCTCTTCAGGCCGTGGGGGACGACGGACAGGACCCGGACGTCCGCGTCCGCCGAGTCGCCGTACGTCACCACGCGCACGCCGGCCGGCAGCCGTCGCGTCAGCTCACGCGCGCCCTCGTTGTCCGCGGAGATCACCAGGGTGCCGCCGGGGACGATCCGGCCCGCGAACGTCTCGAAGGACTCGTAGATCTCGTCCATGGACGCGTAGTTGGCGTGGTGGTCCAGCTCCACGTTGAGGACGATCGCCACCTCGGGCGCGTACTTGTGGAAACTGCGGTCCGACTCGTCGGCCTCGGCGACGAAGATCTCGCCCTCGCCGTGCAGCGCGTTCGAGCCCGGGGCGTCCAGGTCGCCGCCGATCGCGTACGAGGGCCGCAGCCCCAGCTCCGAGAGCGACACCGCCAGCATCGACGTCGTCGTGGTCTTGCCGTGCGTGCCCGCGACGGCGATCGGGCGCAGGCCGTCCATCAGCCGGGCGAGGGCGTCCGAACGGTGGACCACCGGCACACCCAGCTCGGCCGCGCGGGCGAGCTCCGGATTGTCGGCGCGGATCGCGGACGAGACGACCACACAGGTCGCGTCGGAGGCCAGGTGGTCCGCGGCGTGCCCGATGTGGACCGTCGCGCCCAGCGCGCGCAGGGCCTCGGCGGTCGCGGACTCCTTCGCGTCGCTGCCCGTCACCTTCGCCCCGCGCTGCGCCAGGATCTTCGCGATGCCCGACATCCCGGCTCCGCCGATCCCGATGAAGTGCGGTCGGTCCATGGCGGTAGGAAGGCCGGGTGCCATGCGTGTCTCTCCCCAGGTGGTGCGACAAGAAGTGTGAAAAGAAAGGGTGCGACGGGTCGTGCGACCGCCGCCGCGGTGCGTCCGGCGGGGTACGCCGGTGAGGTCCCAGCCTATGCCTTGCTGTGCGAGAACAGTTTCAGCACCGGCACGCCGACCTTGTGGCGGGCGCGCGAGGCCCAGTCCCGGTGGAAGAACTCCTCCACGTAGTGCGGGTCGGTCAGCACGATGACCTCGTCGGCGCCGATCTCGTCGACCAGCCCCTTCAGCGCGTCCAGCGGATGGTCCTCGATGAGCCGGCCCTCGGCCTCGCTGCCGGAGGCGCGCAGTGCCACCAGCGACACCTCCAGCGCGCGCTGCCCCTGTCCGGCCGCCTCCTCGCCCTCCGGGGTGTCGCGCTCGTGGGCCGCCTCGTCCAGCTCGCCCAGCGCCACGTCGTCGATGGCCCTCAGCAGCCGGTCCGCCTGGTCGCCCCGCGGCTGGAGCAGTACGTGGAAGGCGACCGCCTCATCACCGTGCAAGGTGGTGACGAATTCGATATCGGCGGATGTCAGGGCCTTCTCGATCATCAATACGCTTGTGAACACGACAGACGCCCTTCTCCTCCGTGGGACCCCTGGCCCCCTGCGGAAACCATCCTGCCCCGTGATCGCACGGGGTCTGCGAGATTCAGTGTGCCCGGTGGAAGATAAACGGAACTGGATCTTCCGACGACTTGTCAGGATCGACGGTATCGGGTGAACAGAAACCCGGCCTCTTCCAGCAAGGACGCCAGTTCGAACCGCTTCGGGACCTCCGTCGAGGGGCCGCCGGCGATCCGCTGCGCGCCGCCCGCGGTGAGGGTCGGGGACATCGTCAGGCACAGTTCGTCGAGCACTCCGGCCGCCACCAGTTGGCCCAGCAGCCGCGGGCCGCCCTCCGTGAGCAGCCGGGTCAGTCCGCGGTCGGCGAGGGCCCTGACGACCCGGGCGGGGTCCACTCCGGCGCCCTCCCCGGCGAACACCACCTCGGCGCCCGCCTTCCCGGCGGCCGCCACCCGGTCCGGCGCCGCCGCGGCCCCCGTCAGGATCAGGGTGGGCACCAGGGGCGCGGTGAAGAGCGGGAGCGAGAAGTCCAGGTCCAGGCCCGCCGTGACGACCGCGATCGCGGGCGCGGGACCCTGCCCGGACGCCTCCCGTGACGCCGCGAACTCCGCCCGCGCGCGTGCCGGGCGGTAACCCTCCTGGCGTACCGTTTCCGCACCGACGAGCACGACGTCCGCGAGCGCCCTCAGCACCCCGAAGATCCGCATGTCGGCGGCGCTGGAGATGCCTTGGGACTTCCCCTCGTGCTGGGCGGCGCCGTCGAGGGTGGAGACCATGTTCGCCCGCAGCCAGGGCGTACGGACGCCGTCCGTACGGGCCTCCGGGTAGGCGTACGCCTCCGCCAGCTCCAGGAGTCCCCACTCTCGATCCGCCGCGTCCGCACCGCGAGCACCGGGCGCACCAGGGAGAACGGCAGCCCCGGTCGCGCCCTGGACTGCTGTTTCGTAGGTCACAGGGAACAGGCGTCGCATGTCGTGCAGTGTGGCACGGCGCTTAGAGTGGTTGTTCGTGTCGTCCTCCACCGCCGCCTCCGGGATCGATCCGATACCCGAAGCAGGCCCCCTGTCCCTGTGTGTCCGCGAGCCGCGCGTGCCCGCGGACCGGCTCGTCGCCGAGATGGTGCCGCCGCCGCGCTTCGACTCGGTGCGCTTCGAAACGTACATCCCGGACCCGAACCAGCCCAGCCAGACCGAGGCCGTACGCGTCCTCGGCGGCTTCGCGGCCGGGCTCGGCGGGGCGCACGCCGTGAGCGGCGCGAAACGGGGCCTCTTCGGCTTCGGCAGGAGCAGGGCACCGAGGACCCCCGCCGGCCCCCGCGGCGTCTACCTCGACGGCGGCTACGGAGTCGGCAAGACCCATCTGCTGGCCTCCCTGTGGCACGCGACCCCGGCGGAGCCCTCGCTCAAGGCCTTCGGCACCTTCGTGGAGCTGACGAACCTGGTCGGCGCGCTCGGCTTCCAGCAGACCGTGCAGACGCTCTCCGGGCACCGGCTCCTGTGCATCGACGAGTTCGAGCTCGACGACCCGGGCGACACCGTCCTCGTCTCCACGCTGCTCGGCAAGCTGGTCGACGCGGGGGTCGCGCTCGCGGCCACGTCGAACACCCTGCCGGGCAAACTGGGCGAGGGCCGCTTCGCCGCCGCCGACTTCCTGCGGGAGATCCAGGGCCTGTCCGCGCACTTCCGTCCGCTGCGCATCGACGGCGAGGACTATCGCCACCGGGGGCTCCCGGAGGCCCCCGCGCCCTTCACCGACGAGCAGGTCACGAAGGCCGCGTACGCCACCGCCGGCGCGTCCCTCGACGACTTCCCGCACCTGCTCGACCACCTCGCCCGGGTGCACCCCAGCCGCTACGGCGCGCTCACGGACGGCCTCCGGGCCGTCTGCCTCACGGACGTCCAGCCGGTCAAGGACCAGTCGACGGCGCTGCGGCTGGTGGTGCTCGCCGACCGGCTCTACGACCGTGAGGTGCCCGTCCTCGCCTCCGGCATGCCCTTCGACACCCTCTTCAGCGAGGAGATGCTGAACGGCGGCTACCGCAAGAAGTACTTCCGCGCCATCTCCCGGCTGACCGCCCTCGCGCGGGACGCCAAGGGGCTCGTGGAGGCGTAGTTCCCGGCCCCACCGGCGTAAAATTCCGGTATCGGGCTTGGTGCGCTCAGGCGCGGCGGGCGACTCGAAAGGGGGTCGTCGTGCTCCAGGAACTCCTGGTGGCCGGGGTGGCGGTCGGTTCCGCGGGACTCGTGTACGTCGCGGCGGCCGCCCGGGTCGTCAAGCAGTACGAACGGGGCGTGGTGCTCCGGCTCGGGCGGCTCACGGGTGGTGTGCGGCCGCCGGGGTTCACCATGGTCGTGCCGGGCGTGGACAAGCTGCGCAAGGTCAACATGCAGATCGTCACGATGCCGGTGCCCGCGCAGGACGGCATCACCCGGGACAACGTCACGGTGCGGGTGGACGCCGTCATCTACTTCAAGGTGGTGGACCCGGCCGACGCGGTCATCCAGGTCGAGGACTACCGCTTCGCGGTCTCGCAGATGGCGCAGACCTCGCTGCGTTCGATCATCGGCAAGAGCGACCTCGACGACCTGCTCTCCAACCGCGAGAAGCTCAACCAGGGCCTGGAGCTGATGATCGACAGCCCGGCCATGGGCTGGGGCGTGCAGATCGACCGGGTGGAGATCAAGGACGTCTCGCTGCCGGAGACGATGAAGCGGTCGATGGCCCGGCAGGCCGAGGCCGACCGTGAGCGGCGGGCCCGGATCATCAACGCGGACGCGGAACTTCAGGCGTCGAAGAAGCTGGCGGAGGCCGCCGGGGTGATGTCCGAGCAGCCGGCCGCGTTGCAGCTGAGGCTGCTGCAGACGGTGGTGGCGGTCGCCGCGGAGAAGAACTCCACGCTCGTCCTGCCCTTCCCCGTCGAACTCCTGCGGTTCCTGGAACGGGCCCAGAACCAGCCGGGGTCACCGGCGACACCGCCGTCGCCCCCGCCTCCAACTTCGGCTCCCGCGACCGAACTTCGCGATGAACCCGATGAACTCCCCGACGAACCACGTGACATGGAGTGATGCACGCGACACGCATGGTCGTGACGGTCCTCGCCGTCTCCCGCGGCGGTCTTCGCCGCGAGAACGTGCGCCCCGGAACCGCCCTGCCGCCACAGACCTGTTCGGCCCCACAGATCAGGCCGGGCACAGGCAGGCCGTGCCGGGCACAGATCAGGCCGGGCACAGGCAGGCCGTGCCGGGCACAGATCAGGCCGGGCACAGGCAGGAACGGCACAGGCAGGAGCCGGAGTCGTCGCCGACTCCGGCTCCTTGTGCGTTGTCTCTCTCAGGTGTCAGCAGTCGTCGTCCCAGCCGCCGCCACCCCAGCCGCCGCCGTGGCCACCGCCCCAGCCGCCGCCACCCCAGCCGCCGCCGTGGCCACCGCCCCAGCCGCCGCCACCCCAGCCGCCGCCACCGTAGCCGCCGCCCCAGCCGCCACCGCCGTAGCCGCCACCGTGGCCACCGCCGCCCCAGCCACCGCCGCCGTGGTCGCTGTAGCCGGAAGCCACCGATTGGGTGTGGCTGGTGGTTGCTGCGCTCGCTATGCCCGCTCCGCCAATGGCCAGAGCCGCAGTGGCGAACAGGCTGGCCAGCAGCCTGAAGATCATTACTTTGCTTACCCGCATGGTGCTTTCCCTTCCAGGGAGCGTTGACGGGTCCGTGTCCTGGTGACCGCGATGACGCCGGCGCCGGTGAGGCACTGATTGCGTCCGCGAAAGGGCCCGGTACATCGGCCATGGAATGAACGGGAGTTGCCGTCGTCGACTCACACGCGAAAAGCGTGGCATCGGGCCCACCGAAGCTGCCGCGTCAGCGGACCTCGCGGCGGGTCACCCGTCCGTCGAACAATTCGGCGACCTGGCCGGCCGTCGATCCGAAGTTGAAATTGTCCGCCTCATACCAGGGAAAGGCGTCTATCTCTTTCGATCTCCATCCAACCTAGACATACGCGACATGGAAGTCAAACCGAGCGAATAGGCCTCCTGTGCCGTGGAACCGGGCCTACGGTCGGCGCCTAATTCACCTGCTCCGTCGCGCAATTGGGGGGCGCGGAGAACGGGCCCGACAGCTCCGAAATAATCGCGTCGCCGGCCCGGACGCCCCACCGCGACCGTCACGGCCGCGCAGCGTGTCGCCTTGAGGGCGACCACGCCGGGGAGTGTCCCGGCGCGCCGACTGCCCACCAAGCCCGAAGCCCCCCTTGCGGGGCGAGCACCCCGGGGATTCGCCGTGTCCGCTCACCCCTCCCCCGGCGAGGAACCCGCCGCGCACGACCACCGTGGGCCCGGCCCCGAATCGGACCTCTTCCACAGGGCCTGTTCCGGCCGGTGGAAATCGGCGGTGATCAGGCGGTGCCGCGCCAGGGCCTGAGCCCGGGCCCGGGCTCAGCACCCTGCCTCGTCCGCCGCGCCCGCCCGCACCGCCGACGCGAACTTCCACCACTTACGGCGGAGTTGGGCAGGATGTACCGCTCGGAGCTGTCCGGCGTACTCAGCGCCCGCACCCGCGTGCGGGCCATCAGCTCACCGACGCGCATCTTCCGCACCGTGCCGGGATCCCGGACCGTGAGTAGCGGGGTCCGGACTCCCGACGCACCATCGAGAGGTATACAGCCGGAAGGGGTGCGCGGTGGGAGAGAAGGACGGCACACAGGGCGGCAGGCCGGACGGGCATGAGCGACACGAAAAGGACAAGGAGTCCGCCCGGCTCAGTACGCTGCTGCGCCTTCCGGACGGCGACGACATCGATCTGGCCTCCTACGACGCCCGGGACACCCCCGCCTGGCAGGACGGCAAGACCGCCGGTCTGGCCGCCATCGCGGACATGCGGGAAGACCTCGCCGACCTGCAGGAACGCCTGTGGGCGGCGAGCACGGCGGGCGACCGGCGGCGTGTGCTGCTGATCCTCCAGGGCATGGACACCAGCGGTAAGGGCGGCACCGTGAAGCACGTCGCGGGGATGTTCAACCCGGCCGGCTGCCGTGTCCGCGCCTTCAAGGCGCCGACCCACGAGGAGAACAAGCACTCCTTCCTGTGGCGGATCAGGCGGGCGCTCCCCGAGGCGGGCGAGATCGGCATCTTCGACCGTTCGCACTACGAGGACGTCCTGGTCGCCCGCGTCCGCGAGCTGGCCCCGCACAGAGAGATCACCCGCCGCTACCGGGAGATCAACCGCTTCGAGGAGTCCCTCGCCGACGACGGCGTCACCGTCCTGAAGTGCTTCCTGCACATCTCCTACGACCAGCAGCGCCGCCGCCTGCTGCGACGTCTCGACAATCCGGCCAAGCACTGGAAGTTCAGCGCCGGGGACATCGAGGACCGCGCACTGTGGCCCGAGTACCGCAAGGCCTACGAGATCGCGCTCGAGCGCTGCTCCACGCCCCGGGCGCCGTGGTTCGTGGTTCCCGCCGACCGCAAGTGGTACCGGAACTGGGCGATCGGCACGCTGCTCCTGGAGCACCTGGAAGCGCTGGACCCGCGGTACCCGAAGGCCGACTTCGACGTGACGGAGTACCGGAAACTGCTGCTGAAGAGCGTTTGACCCCCACACCCGCGGGGACTGCCCGGCGTATTCCGCGGTCGCCGCGCGCGGCCGGGGTTGCCATGGAGCGCACTCCAGGGTGTTCGCTGACGCGGGAAGCACCACGGCGTCTCGACCATGTGGGCGCCGGGTCTCACGAGGAGCACACCATGACGCGGAAGATCTGGTTCATCACCGGCGCCTCACGGGGCTTCGGCCGGGAGTGGGCGATCGCGGCGCTGGAACGCGGCGACTCGGTGGCCGCCACCGCCCGTGACCTCTCCACCCTGGACGATCTCTCCGCGGCCTACGGGGAGCGGTTCCTGCCCCTGCGGCTCGACGTCACGGACCGGGACGCCGACTTCGCCGCCGTGCGCCGGGCGCACGAGCGGTTCGGGCGCCTCGACGTAGTGGTCAACAACGCCGGTTACGGCCACTTCGGCATGGTCGAGGAGATCACGGAGGCGGAGGCCCGCGCGCAGCTGGAGACGAACCTGTTCGGGGCGCTGTGGGTCACCCAGGCCGCACTGCCGTTCCTGCGCGAGCAGGGCGCCGGTCACATCCTTCAGGTCTCCTCCATCGGCGGCATCAGCGCGTTCCCGCTGGTCGGCATCTATCACGCGTCGAAGTGGGCGCTCGAAGGGATCAGCCAGTCGCTGGCCCAGGAGGTGGCCCCCTTCGGCATCAAGGTCACTCTGATCGAGCCCGGCGGGTTCGCCACCGACTGGGCCGGCTCCTCGTCGAGCACGTCGCGGCAGTTGCCGGCGTACGCCGAGTACCACGAGCAGGTACAGGCACAGCGCCGCGAGCGCGTGGGCACCCCGGGCGACCCGCAGGCGTCGGCCGCGGCCGTGCTGGAACTCGTGGACGCCGACGAGCCGCCCCTGCGCTGCTTCTTCGGCACCGCGCCGCTGGGCATCGCGAAGGCCGACTACGAGCAGCGCCTCGCCACGTGGGAGAAGTGGCAGCAGGTGGCGAAGCTGGCCCAGGGTTGAGCGGCGCCCGGACGGTCCGGGGCGGCCGGACGGCCCGGGGCGGCCGGGGCGGCCCGGGGCGGCCGGGGCGGCCGGGGCGGCCCGGGGCGGCCGGGGCGGCCGGGGCGGCCGGACGGGTGGCTTCCGGGCAGCATCCGTTCGACGCACTCGCTATTGTCCGTATAGTCAGATTTACATCGATATCTTCGTCCCGTGATGATTCCAGTACGCCGTATCGTCGCGACCTGCGCCCTCGGGGCCCTGGGAGTCGCCCTCTCCGCCTGCGGGACCTCCGGGCCCCCCGGGACCCCGAAGCCGGCCCCGCCGGGCCCCCCGGCGTCGGCCTCCGGCAGCGCCGTCCCCTCACGGCCGCCCACGCTGGCCCCGGGCCCCGGCGGGCTGACCCCGGTCTTCACGAACGGCCCGCGCACCCGGGGCAGGACCGTCGCCCTGACCTTCGACGCGGACATGACGGCGGACGAGGGCCCCCGGGCGGCGGGCGGGGAGCACTTCGACAATCCGCGGCTGATCAACACGCTCCGCGCGTTCAAGGTCCCGGCGACCGTGTTCATGACGGGGCGCTGGGCCGACCAGTACCCGGCGCAGGCGAGGGCCCTCGGGCGGGACCCCCTCTTCGAGGTCGCGAACCACTCGTACAGCCACTACGCCTTCACCAAGGACTGCTACGGACTGCCGACCGTCTCCAAGGACAGGATGCGGGCGGACGTGGAGCGGGCGTACGCCGCGTTCACGAAGGCGGGCGTGCCCCACGCCATGCCGTACTTCCGCTTCCCCGGCGGGTGCTACGACCAGCAGGCGCTGCGGACCCTGAGCGCGGTCGGAGTCACCGCCGTGCAGTGGGACGTGGTGAGCGGGGACGCGTTCGCCACCGACTCCGACGCCGTGGCACGGCAGGTGCTGGAGGGCGTGAAGCCCGGGTCCGTCGTCGTCATGCACTGCACCCGCAGTGCGGCTCCGGCGACCGAGCGGGCGCTGCGGACGATCGTCCCCGAACTGCGGAAGAGGGGTTTCCGTTTCGTCAAGGTGTCCGAACTGATCGGGGCGGCGAACCAGCATCCGTAGGAGCCCCGGCGGTCCGCCTTACGCTGGGCCCATGAGCGAGGACCACCGCAGCACCCCGGGCGCGCCGGCCGCCCCCTCCGTGACCGGCCCACCGTTCGCCGAGTGCGTGCTGTGCCGCAAGCCGACCGAGTACCCCGAGTCCCACAAGGGCGTCACGCTGTGCCCGGTCTGCGCGTGGCAGGAGGCACAGCGGACGGCCTGCTCCGGGTGAAGCCCGGTACGCCCGCCACGTCCGCCCCCGCCGGTTGATGGCTGCCCCTGGCCGGGGTGCCTCTGGTGGGGCCCCCGTCACGATGGCCCCCGTCACGGTGGTCCCGGTCGCGGTGGCCCCCGTCACGGTGGCCCCGGTCACGGTGGTCCCGGTCGTTCCGGTCGTGTCCGTGCGTTCAGGGCGACCGGCGTGAGGTGAGCGCGCAGGCCGCCGCGACCGCTGCCGCCGCGAGCAGCGTGGCACCCGCCAGCGGCAGCAGCGGAGCGGGAACCGTACCCGTCCGCGAGCCGCTGACCAGGTCCGTCAGCGCCGCCCGCGCCGGTGAGCCCGGCGCCACCAGGGCGAGCAGCACCACCAGCAGCAGCGCCGGAACCGCGCGTCCCGGCGTGCGCAGCAGCGGCCAGGTCGTGAGCGCGCCGACCGCCGTACCGATCAGGGCGCACACCAGCGCGACGAGCAGCCCCGCACCGGCCGCGGCGAGCACCGGCACCCGTTTCTGGTGGTCCGTGCTCGTCGGGTCGCTGATCAGCGTGACGACCAGGGTGGCCGCGGCGCCGATGAGTACGGCCGTCGCCAGCGCGACGAGCAGACAGGCGAGGTGCGCCCGGCCGGGTCCGGCCGCCGCGCTCGTACAACCGCGGGCCGCGGGCGGCTCGTTGGTGGCGCAGACCCGGACCAGCCAGGCGGCGACGGGGAGCACCGCGGCGGCCGCGTAGCCGAGCGAGTCGAGCACCGGCTGCCCGCTCTGGACGCCGATCCCGAGGAAGGCCGCGTACAGGACGAACGGGGGCAGCCAGCGCTGGGAGCGCAGCAGCAGGGAGGTCTGGTAGCGCAGCAGCGCGGTCATCGGCGGCTTCCGGTTCCCAGCGGCGGTACGTCGTTCCGCGGGACGTCGTCCGGCGGGACCTCGTCCCGCGGTACGTCGGGCACGGATCGCGGCGCCACGTCCGCCGGCCCCACGCCCCCGGGTGCAAGGTCGCCAGGCTCCACGCCCCCGGACGCCGGGTCTCCACGCTCCACGCCCCCGGGCTCCTTGTCTCCCGACTCCACGCTTCCCTGCGCCACGCTCACCACGTGCCAGGGCGGGTGTGCCGTCAGCAGGGCGCGCAGCACGACGTCCGAGCGGGACGCCGGCACGGTCAGCCGTACGGTACCCGGTGCCGTCTCGTCGGCCGCCGTGACGAGACGTACCACGTCGGCCGGCGGTTCGGCGTCCGGCGGACCCTGGACCTCGACGACGACGTGCGGTCCCCCCGGCGTCGCGGCGGCCGGCCGCGGGCGGCGGTCGAGGGCGCCGCCGGCCACCGTGTACGTCGCGTCCGGGGACCCGGCGAGCCGCCGTGGGTCGTGGTCGACGAACACCACCGCTCCCCCGGCCGCGGTGCGTTCGGCGACGGCGCGTTCGAGTTCGGCGCGGGCGGCGGCGTCGAGGCCGGTCCAGGCCTCGTCCAGGACGAGCAGTTCCGGCGCGGCGAGCAGGGCCTGCGCGACGGCGACCTTCTGGCTGCCGCCCTTGGACAGCTCCTCCATCGGCGTACCGGCGTGGGCGGCGGCGCCCAGCCGCTCCAGCCACTGCCCGGCGGCGCGTGCGGCGGCCGGGCGGGCCAGGCCGTGGACGGCGCCGAGGTGGGTGAGGTAGTCCGACGCGGTGAAGGGGAGCGCCGCGGGGAACCGCTCGGGGACGTAGGCCGTGCGCGGGCGCCCGGTGATCCGCCCCTCGGTGGGTGCGTCGATCCCGGCGAGGAGACGCAGGAGGGTGGACTTCCCGGTGCCGTTGGCGCCCTCGACGCGGACCAGCGTGCCGGGGGTGACGTCGAGGTCGACACCGCGCAGGATCCAGGAGCCCCGGAGCCCGTAGCGGCGCCCGACGCCCTCCAGTCGTAGACCTTTGTTCATGCGGTCATCCTCGCGCGGGCGGGGCGGCACGCGCCGGAGAACGGATCTTCCGCCTGGCACACTGGGGAGGTGACCAGCGACCCCACCCCCTCCGACGACAGTCCCTTCCGCGACGAGCCCATGCCACGCGACGAGGCACCGCAGTTCGTGCTGCCCATGGTCGTGCGTATCGAGAAGGCCGCTCCCCCGGCCCGTACGGACGCGCTGGAGACCGCGGCCCGCGCCGTGCTGACGATCCTCGCCGACGAGCGGTCGCTGGGGGACGGCGAGTGGGCGCAGGCCATGCGGGACTGGCAGGACGCGCGGATCCGCAAGGTCGTACGGCGGGCGCGCGGCGCGGAGTGGCGGCGGGCCGAGGCCCTGCCCGGCATCACGGTGACCGGGAAGTCGGCCGAGGTACGGGTCTTCCCGCCGGTCCCGCTGGACGGATGGCCGAAGGATCTCGCCCGGCTCCAGGTCTCCGGTACGGAACTCGACGACCCGCGGCCGCCGCTGGACGCCGGCACCACGGCGCCGACGTTGTGGCTCAACCCCCATGTCGGCATGTCCGCCGGCAAGACGATGGCGCAGGCCGGGCACGGTGCCCAACTGGCCTGGTGGGAGCTGTCGGACGAGGAGCGGGCCGCCTGGCGCGACGCCGGTCTGCCGCTCGCGGTCCGTACCGCCGACAAGGACCGCTGGGGTGAACTCGTCGTCTCCGGAATGCCGTTGGTCCGGGACGCGGGCTTCACGGAGATCGCGCCCGGGGAAACCGTCGTGGTCGAAGGCGTGGACCGCGTCAGGTCCCTCGCGCGCTGACGACGGTCGGGGCCGCCGGACGGCCGCTCCGCGTCGCGCCCACCCCGCGCCGACGCCCCCGGGCCCGGTGGAGCCGCAGGAGCCGACGACGCCGTGGACGAACGCCTCGCCGAGCGGAACCTCCACCGGCGGGTCGCTGTCGTCCTCCCCGGCCACCTGGCCGCGATGCCCCTCGCCGCCCGCAGCGACGTCGTCCGTCTCGTCCCCACCGCACCCTCCGGTGCCGCCCCCTCCCCCCTGGCCGACGCCGCCGCCGTCCTCGGTCTGCGCCTCCTCGACATCCCGCTCCCCCTGCCGCCCCTGACCATCGGCACGGCATGGCACCCCCGCCCCGCGGCCGGCGGAGGCCACCACTGGCTCCGCGACGCCGTCCGCCGCACGCTTCACGCGTCCGCCGGCTCGACCGTCTGACGTGATCCGTCGGCGCCGACCCTCACCGACGGTGGTGACCTGCGGACTTGACCGTTTCCGAGTAATCGCTTTAGATGCGCTTGAACATTCCGGCCGTCCCTCACGTATCTCAGGGCACTGGCCGGGTGCGGGTGTCCGACGACCGGTCGGTGTCCCCCGGGGAGGCTCATCTTGCGGCGTGTCAACGGTTCGGCGCTCGTCATCGCGGCACTCGTCGCCACGGTCGGCGCGCTCGCGTTCCCCGTGTGGTCGTACGCCGACCGCGCGGGCACCGGACAGGCGAATCTGGCGGCGGGGACGGTGAACACACGGTGGGGGCCCCTGTCCGCCTCCGACCGCGATCTGATCGTACGAGTGCGCCTGGCGGGTCTCTGGGAACTGCCGGCGGGACAGCAGGCGGTCGAACGGGCCCCCACCAAGGCCGTCAAGGAGGCGGGCGACCACCTGATCGTCGGCCACACCGACCTCGACAGGCGGGTGCGGGTCATCGCGGCCCAGCTGAACGTCGAACTGCCGAACCAGCCCAACGCCCAGCAGCAGGGCTGGTTGCAGGAGCTGACGGCGGCGACCGGCAAGGAGTACGAGCGGAAGTTCGCGAACCTCCTGCGGGCCGCGCACGGCAAGATCTTCCCGGCCATCGGCGCGGTGCGCAACAGCACCCGCAACTCGCTGGTCCGGCAACTGGCCACGGACGCCAACCAGACCGTGCTCGACCACATCACGGTGCTGGAGAAGACCGGGAGCGTCGACTTCGACGCCATCGCCAACGACACGGCGGCCCTCTCGACCGCCAGCCCGACCGGGCCCGCCGCACCGGCCGCCGGGGCGACGGTGCCCTCCGCGCCGCCGGTCCGGCCGGACCCCGGCGTCACCACCTCGTCGGACCCGTCGCCCGCGGCGCCGGGCCAGGTCGACACCGCCCGGCCGGAGCCCTCCGACCCGGACAGCCTGCTGGGGTAGCCGGGGCGGGGCCCGGGCGGTGCCGCGCACCCGGCCGAACCTCAAATGTTGCTCTGAACGTCCGCCCTGTCGGATTGGGCCCGCGCTCCCGGGGCCATGACCCCGTCACACCGCGGGACGGGTCCGTCATGGGGAGACGACGGCACGGCCTGGCAGGACGTGACGGAGGAGGGGACATGACGCGACTGGGACGGCTGGGAACGGGAATCGGGTGGCGGCCGGAGATCGCCGAGGCCGTGGAGCACATGCCGGGCGTCGACTGGGTCGAGGCCGTGTCGGAGAACCTGTGTCCCGGGCATCTTCCCGAGTCACTGCGGCGGTTGCGCGAACGGGGCGTCACGGTGGTGCCGCACGGCGTCTCGCTCGGTCTCGGCGGCGCGGACCGCCCCGACGAGTCGCGCCTCGCCGCCCTCGCCGAGCGCGCCGAGGCGCTGGGCGCCCCGCTGGTCACGGAGCACATCGCGTTCGTACGGGCCGGGGGCGCCCTCACCGCGTCGCCGGCGCTGGAGGCCGGGCACCTGCTGCCGGTGCCGCGCACCCGGGACGCGCTGGACGTGCTGTGCGAGAACGTCCGGATCGCCCAGGCCGCGCTGCCCGTCCCGCTGGCCGTGGAGAACATCGCCGCGCTGCTGCGCTGGCCGGGCGAGGAGATGACCGAGGGGCAGTTCCTGTACGACCTGGTGGACCGCACCGGCGTACGCCTGCTCATCGACGTCGCCAACCTCCACACCAACCACGTCAACCGCGGCGAGGACCCGGCCAGGGCCCTGGCCGAACTCCCCGTCGAGGCCATCGCCTACGTGCATGTCGCCGGTGGCGTCGAACGCGACGGCGTCTGGCACGACAGCCACGCCCACCCGGTGCCCCGCCCGGTCCTCGACATCCTGGCCGATCTGGCGTCCCGGGTGACCCCACCGGGAGTCCTCCTGGAACGCGACGAGAACTTTCCCCGGCCGGGCGAACTGGAGAGGGAACTGGCCGCGATCAGGGAAACGCTGGCGAAGGCCGGAGCGACGCCGAGGAGCCAAGCCGCGGCGACGAGCGCGCCGTCGCCGCAGCCGGCCGCGTCCGGCACCTCCGGCACGTCCGGCACGTCCGGCACCTCCGGCACGTCTGTTCTCGCCCTCGCCCTCGCTCCCACACCCACCCCCGCGCCCCCTGCCGACCCCGGCCGCGCCCCCCTTCCCGGCCCCGGCCCGGACCTCGGCTCCACACCCCTCGTCACCCTCGACCTCGACCCCGACCCCGACCCAGGCCTCCCGCCCGCCCGTCAGCGCCTGGCCCTCGCGCAGGCCGCACTGCTCTCCGCGCTCGTCGCGGGGACCCCGGTTCCCGAGGGGTTCGACCGGGTGCGGACGGGAGTGCAGGCGCGGGCCCTCGCCGCCAAGCGCGCGGATGTCGTCGCGAAGGTGGCGGCGGAGCTGCCGGAGCTGCTCGGCGCCGGCTACCGGGCCGCCTTCCTCGGGTACGCGCGGGGTCGTCCGATGACCGGCGGCTACCGTCGCGACGCACTGGACTTCGCCGAGCACCTGCTGCTCGCCGGGCACCCGCGGGACGCACGGACACGCCATCTGTTGCGCGACTGGTGGCTGGAGCGCTCCGGCCCGGCACCCCGCTCACAACGGCCGGCGGCCCGGCTGGCCCGCGTCACCCGCCGGGCACTGCTGCGCCGCTGAACCGTCCCGTCCCACCGCCGGCCGGTCCGCCTCCCGAAGGCGCGCCGGGACTGACACCGCGCCCCGGCCGACCGGACAACGCAACGCGGTCTTCGATACCGGGACAGGACTCGTCGTCGCCGCCCTCGTCCGGAGCCGGCGGGCCGCGCGCGGCGGCCGGGCCGCACGCACCACGACAGCGACAGCAACAGCAACAGCAACAGCAACAGCAACAGCAACAGCAACGAACGGCACGCACCGCGACGCGGCACCCGGACGTCACAGACCCACAACGCTCCGTCCACATCGTGAACAGACCGTGGCGCCGGGGTGCCCGGGTCGCATAGAAACACGCCATGTTCTGGGTCCTCCTCCTGCTCTTGGCCTGGGCCGCGGCCGGCACGTCCTGCGTCCGGCTGTGCCTGGCCGCCGTACGGGCCGCCGCGGTCGACGCCGACGCGGCGCCCGGACACCACCTCACGCTCTACGAGGCCGCGTTCCTGTCCGGCGGCCCGGCCCGGGTCGCCGATCTGACCCTGGTGTCGATGGCCCGTCAGCGCCGCCTGCTGCTCGCGCACACGGGCTGGGCGACGGTCGTGGACCCGCGCGGCCGGGACGACATGGAGCGTTCGGTGATCGGCGCGATAGGCCCAGAGGGACAGTCCCGGATAGCTCCCGTACGCGCGACGACGGCCGCCGCGGACTCGGTGCGCCGCCTCGCGGACCGTCTCGTCGCCGCCGGCCTCGCCGTGCCCGACGGGGCCCGTACCACCGTCGCGGACGCCGTCCGCCAGGTCCGGGCCGCCTCGGCGGCCGTCCTCGCGCTCGGCGCCATGGCCGTCCTGATGCCCTCTCAGCCGCGGACCGACGAGGTACCGGTCGCCGTCTGGTTCGCCCTCCCCCTCGTCCTCACACTGAGCTGCCTCGCCATCGCCCGCATCGAGGTCCACCCCTACACACGCTGGGCCTCCCCGGCCGGCCAGCGGCTGCTCGGCACCCTCGCGCGGCACACCGACGCCACCGCCGACGACCGCACGTACCTCACCTCGGTCGCCGTCCGTGGCATCCGCGCGGTCGGCGAGCCGGATCTGCGCGCGGCCTTCGCCCACCGCGACCGGGCGGCCGGACGGCAGCGCTGACCGGCGCCCGAAGGGGCGCATAGGGGTCATTGGCGCCGACACCGGCATTCGGTGCTTTACTTCACCAACTCCCGAACGAAACATCCCCTTTGTCGCTGCCGTGCGCTGAAGGGATACGCGATGAGAGCTGCCGTCCTCTGCGGAACCGCCGGATCCTTGCTCCTGACCGCCTTCGCCGGCGCCCCCGCGGGCGGCGCACCGGCCCGGCCGGACCCCGCCGGTCTCACCGCGCCGGACCTGATGCGCGGCACCGCCGTCGCCGCCGCGCGCGCGGCCGCCGCGGGCATCCGTTTCGGGGCGTGCGCCAAGGCGACGGGGCTCCCCGCCGGCCTGCGCTGCGGCACGGTCGAGGTGCCGCTCGACTACGCGCGTCCCGACGGCAAGCGGATCAGACTGACCGTCAGCCGGTCGGCTGCCACCGGCAAGGACACGCGGAACGCGAAGCACAGGGTGCCCCGGCAGGGCGCCCTGGTCTACAACCCCGGCGGTCCGGGCGCCTCCGGCATGTACTTCCCGCTGTTCGGCGCCCTGCCCGAGTGGAAGCGGATCGCGGCGGCGTACGACCTGGTGGGCTACGCCCCGCGCGGGGTCGCCGGCTCGGCCCCGCTGTCCTGCAAGGACCCCAAGCGCTCCGTGAAGGGGCCCACGCAGTCGCCGACGCATCCCTCGGAGTCGTACAAGAAGGAGCGCATCGCGGAGGCGCAGGCCTACGCGCGCGGCTGCCTGAAGCGCTCCGGCCAGGCGATCCGGCACTACAACTCGCTCAACAACGCCCGTGACCTCGACGTGCTGCGCGCCGCGCTCGGCGAGCGGAAGCTGACCTTCATGGGTGCCTCGTACGGCACCTACTTCGGCGCCCTCTACGCGACGCTCTTCCCCTCGCACGTGCGCCGGATGGTCTTCGACTCGGCGGTGAACCCGGCCCCCGGCCAGATCTGGTACGAGAACAACCTCGACCAGTCGGCGGCCTTCGAGAGCCGCTGGGCCGACTTCCGCGCGTGGACCGCCCGGCACGACAAGGTGTACGGGCTCGGCACCACACCCGAAGAGGTGCTGCACAGCTACGAGAAGGCACGGGCGCAGCTGGCCGCGTCGCCCGCCGGCGGCAAGGTGGGGCCGGCGCAGTTGCAGAACGCGTTCCTGGAGGCGGGGTACTACGACGACTACTGGCCGCGGCGTGCCCTGGCGCTCTCCGCCTATCTGAAGGGTGACCCGAAGCCGCTGATCGAGCAGGCCGCGCGTCCGGAGGCGTCGGCCGGGGCGGAGAACGCGGGCGCCGTCTACACCGCGGTCGAGTGCAACGACGCGTCCTGGCCGACCCGTTGGCGCACCTGGGACCGCGACAACACGATGCTCGCGCGCAGGGCGCCGTTCGAGACGTGGGACAACGTCTGGATGAACCTGCCCTGCGCGTACTGGCCGGTGCCCCGGCAGAAGCCCCTCGACGTACGGGCGCTGCCCGGGGTGCTGGCGCCGACCCTGATCCTGGCGGCCGAGCGGGACGCGGCCACGCCGTACGAGGGGGCGGTGGAGCTGCAGCGGCGGCTGTCCGGTTCCGTCCTGGTGACCGAGAACGGGGCCGGGACGCACGGGATCGGCGGCGGCCCCAACACCTGTGTCAACAACTATCTCGACACGTATCTGCTGACGGGCGGCCTCCCGCAGTTCCGCGCGCGGTGCGCGCCGCGCGCGGAACCGGAGCCGGCGGCGCCGGGCGGCCGGGCACCGCACGCGAAGGCCGGGCGGGCCTCGTAGCCCGCCCGGCCCCGCGCCGGACAGCGGTCAGGCGAGACCCGCGACCAGTTCGGCGACGTCCTTGCGGCGGCCCGTGTAGAACGGGACCTCCTCGCGGACGTGCAGCCGGGCCTCGGAGGCGCGCAGGTGACGCATGAGGTCGACGATGCGGTACAGCTCGTCGGCCTCGAAGGCGAGGATCCACTCGTAGTCGCCGAGGGAGAACGAGGCGACCGTATTGGCGCGCACGTCCGGGTAGCCGCGGGCCATCTTGCCGTGGTCGGCGAGCATGCGCCGGCGGTCCTCGTCGGGCAGCAGGTACCAGTCGTAGGAGCGTACGAACGGGTAGACGCTGATGTAGTCGCGGGGCGTCTCGTCGGCGAGGAACGCCGGGATGTGCGAGCGGTTGAACTCGGCCGGGCGGTGCAGCGCCATGTTCGACCAGACCGGGTCCAGGGCGCGGCCGAGCCGCGTGCGGCGGAAGAGGTTGTACGCCTCCTGGAGCTGGTCCGCGGTCTCGGCGTGCCACCAGATCATCAGGTCCGCGTCGGCGCGCAGCCCCGACACGTCGTACGTGCCGCGGACGGTGACGTCCTTCGCGGCGAGCTGGTCGAAGAGCTCCTGGACCTCGTCGGCGTATCCGCCACGGTCCTCGGGGAGCACGTCGCGCAGCCGGAAGACGGACCACAGGGTGTAGCGGATGACCTCGTTGAGGTCCTTGGCCTTCTTGCCGATGTTCGGGATCTTGGCGGGGGCGTCGTCACTCATGGGGCTATTCTCCCGCGCCGCCGTGCAGACTCTGCACCGGGTTCCTGGTCAGCGCGTCCAGCCCGGCGCGGTCTCCGCCGAGCCGGTCCACGGCGGCGTACGCGCTCGCGACACAGGCGGGGATGCCGACCCCGTCGTAGGCGGCACCGCAGACCGCGAGTCCGGGGACCTCGGCGACATGCGCGCGGATCCGGGCCACTCGCGTGTGGTGTCCGACGGGGTACTGCGGCAGGCCGTCGTCCCAGCGGGTGACGCGGGTGGCGACGGGCTCGGCCGTGAGCCCGGCCGCCTCGCGCAGGTCGTGGCGGGACACGTCGACGAGGCCGGCGTCGTCGCGGCCCAGCACCTCGCTCTCGCCGTACCGGCCCACGGAGGTGCGCAGGACGAGCAGGCCGGGGTTCTCCGCGTCGATCCAGCCCCACTTGCGGGAGGCGAAGGTGGAGGCCTTGATGGTGTGTCCGTCGACGGGCGGGACCAGGAAGCCGCTCCCCTCGGGGAGGGTGATGTCCGCGCGCCGGTAGGCGAGGGTGACCAGCGCCATGGAGGCGTACTCGACGGCGGCGAGTTCGGTGGCCGCGGCGGGTGCCTCGGTGCGCAGCAGGGCGGCGGCGGCCGGGGCGGGCACGGCGAGGACGACGGCGTCGGCGCGCAGCACCCGGTCTCCGGCCACGACGTGCCAGCCGGGTTCGGTGCCGCGCGTCCGGCTCAGCCCGGTGACCTGGGCGCCGGTGACGACGTCCCCGCCCCGCGCGCGCACCGACTCGGCGACCGCGAGCGGGAGTTGGCCGACCCCGCCTTCGATTCCCATGAACACGGGGCCGGTCTGCTGCTGTGCGGCGGCCTTCGCCTGGACGGCGCGCACCGCCTCCGTCAGTGAGGTGTGGGTGCGGGCCGCCTCGAAGAGCTGGGGGACGGCGGCGCGCAGGGAGATGCGGTAGGCGTCGCCCGCGTAGACACCGCCGAGCAGGGGCTCGACCAGCCGGTCGACGACCTCGCGGCCGAGGCGCGCCGCCACGTACTCCCCCACCGCGACGTCGTCACCGATCTCCGTGCGGGGCAGTTCGGCGTCGCGCCCGATGCGGCGCAGGCCCTCGTCGGACAGGACTCCGTGGAGGGCGGCCGCGGTGCCGGGGACGCCCATGACGTGTCCCTTGGGCATGGGGCGCAGGGCGCCGCGGGTCCACAGGGAGGCGGTCGCGGTGGCGGGGGGAAGAAGGCGGTCGGAGAGGCCCACCTCGCGGGCGAGCGCGACCGCTTCGGGGCGCCGGGCGAGCATCGACTCGGCGCCGAGGTCGACGCGGGCGCCCGCGACCTCGCCGGGCAGCAGCTTGCCTCCGACGCGGCCGGAGGCCTCCAGGACGGTCACCCGGGCGCCGCGGCCGAGGAGGCGGTGGGCGGCGGCCAGACCGGCGATCCCGCCCCCGACGACGACGACATGCCCCGTACCCGTACGACTGTCCTGTGCGTGCATGCCTCCACTTTCTCAGACCCCGCGGGCACCTCCGCCGGGCCCCGGTGTCCTGTGCGAGTCCCGAACGTGACCTCATCGGGACCGGAGCACCCCAACGTCCTGCCGGGTCCGGGCGTCGAAGAGTCAGCATCCGTCGCGAGACCCGGGGGGTACTCCCACATGCACACACCACGTTCCGTACACGGCGCACGGACCGGCCGGGCCCTGGCCGGGGTCCTGCTCGTCTCCTCCCTCGCGCTGGCGGGGTGCGGCTCCGCCGGGGACGGCGCCACGTCCAGCAGCGACAAGGCGGCGTCCGGGGACCAGAAGGCCGGCCCGGGTGCCCAGGAGGCCGTTCCGGGAGCCGCCGACGGCACCACCTCGGACAAGGCCGCCACGGGCGCGGGCGGTTCCCGGGCCGCCACCGCGCCCAGGCTGGAGACGAGCGGCATCATCCGTACCGCGTTCCTGACCGTGCAGGTCAAGGACGTCCCCAAGGCCCTGGACGAGGCCCGCGTCACGGCCACCGGCGCGGGCGGTTTCGTCGGGGACGAGACGACCACCCGGGACGGGCGGGGCCACGAGCGCACCCGCGTCGTGCTGCGGGTGCCCACGGACCGCTACGACCAGGTGCTCTCCGATCTGGGCGGCGCGGGGAAGGTCCTGGAGCGGACGGCCAAGGCGCAGGACGTCACCGACCAGGTCGTCGACGTGGAGAGCCGTATCAAGTCGCAGCGCGCCAGCGTGGCCCGGGTCCGTGGACTGATGGACCGGGCCACCAAGCTCAGCGACGTGGTCGCTCTGGAAGGGGAGCTGAGCAGCCGCGAGTCCGACCTGGAGGCCCTGCTCGCGCGGCAGTCGTCGCTGAAGGACCGCACCAGTCTGGCCACCATCACGCTCTCCCTCTCCGAGACGCCGGTGCGCAAGGCCGCCGAGAAGGACTCGGAGCCCGGCTTCGTGGACGCCCTCGCGGGCGGCTGGGACGCGTTCGTCGCGACGCTGCGCTGGATCGCGATGGTGCTGGGCGCGGTGCTCCCGTTCGCCGTCTGCGCGGCGGTGCTCGTGGTGCTGTGGCTGCGGTTCGGACGCTCCCGGCTGCCGCGCCGTCCGGCACCGGCGGCCGCCGCACCCGTCGCGCCGGTCACCGGATCGCTGCCGACGGCGCCGCCGGTGCGTGAGGAGGGTGGCAAGGACGCCTGAAGTGCCGGGCCCCCGTAGCGTGTTCGCATGAGCATGAACCGTACGAGCGCGACGAACGTCGCCGGCAGCACAGGCGGTACCGGCGGGGCGGCCGAGCGGCTGGTCGTCATCGGCGGCGACGCGGCGGGCATGTCCGCCGCGTCGCAGGCGCGCCGGATGCGGGGTCCGGACGAGCTGGAGATCGTGGCGTTCGAGCGCGGCCACTTCACCTCCTACTCGGCCTGCGGCATCCCGTACTGGGTGGGCGGCGACGTTCCCGGGCCGGACCGGCTGATCGCACGGTCGCCGCAGGAGCACCGGGAGCGGGACATCGACCTGCGGATGCGCACCGAGGTCACGGAGATCGACGTCGCGGGCGCCCGGGTGCGCTCACGGGACCTGGAGTCCGGGGCGGAGGCGTGGACGCCGTACGACAAGCTCGTGATCGCGACCGGCGCCCGTCCGGTCCGCCCGGACCTGCCGGGGATGGACGCTCCCGGTGTGCACGGCGTGCAGACCCTCGACGACGGCCAGGCGCTCCTGGACACGCTGGCCGCGACACGGGGCCGGCGCGCGGTGGTCGTCGGCGCCGGTTACATCGGCGTGGAGATGGCCGAGGCACTCATCAACCGCGGGTACGAGGTGACGGTCGTCAACCGCGGCGCCGAACCGATGGCCACGCTCGACCCCGACATGGGCCGGCTGGTGCGCACGGCCATGTCGGACCTGGGCATCACCATGGTCGACGGCGCCACCGTGACCGGGATCGTCACCGGCGCCGACGGGGTCCGGGCCGTCGCCACCCAGGAGGGGGAGTACCCGGCGGACGTCGTGGTGCTCGGCATCGGGGTGCGCCCCGAGACCACCCTCGCCAGGGCGGCCGGGCTGCCGCTGGGCGACCACGGCGGGCTGCTCACCGACCTGGCGATGCGGGTGCGCGGACACGAGAACATCTGGGCGGGCGGCGACTGCGTCGAGGTCCTCGACCTGGTCTCGGGGAGCGAGCGGCACATCGCGCTGGGCACCCACGCCAACAAGCACGGGCAGGTCATCGGCAGCAACGTGGGCGGCGGCTACGCCACCTTCCCCGGTGTGGTGGGTACGGCGGTGAGCAAGGTCTGCGACCTGGAGATCGCGCGCACCGGGCTGCGCGAGAAGGACGCGCGGCGGGCGGGCCTGCAGTTCGAGACCGTCACCATCGAGTCGACCAGCCGTGCGGGCTACTACCCGAACGCGGCCCTGATGACGGTGAAGATGCTCGCCGAGCGCCGCACCGGACGGCTGCTGGGCGTGCAGATCGTCGGCCGCGAGGGTGCCGCGAAGCGCGTCGACATCGCCGCGGTGGCGCTCACCGCCGGGATGACCGTGGAACAGATGACGGCCCTGGACCTCGGCTACGCCCCGCCGTTCTCACCGGTGTGGGACCCGATCCTGGTGGCGGCGCGCAAGGCGGTCACGGCGGTACGGCGAGGCGCCCGGTAGCGGCGCGGGGACCGCGCGAGCGGGGCGACGCACGACCCGGGGCCACGTACGACCGGCGTCACGTACGACCGGGCCACCTACGACCGGACCACGTACGACCGGCGTCACGATCGGGCGTCGCCGTCGCCGTCGCCGTCGCCGGGGGCCGTGCCGTCCGGAGGGCTGTCCCGTGATCCCCGGTGGATCGGCGCGCGGTGTCGGACGCGGTGCGCCACGGGGCGGGGCCCCTCGTACGGGGCGCGTCCGGGCGATCCCGTGACACCGCGGGGTGCCGCCGCTGTCGTCGCGTGCCCGCCGGGGATCGCGGGGCAGACCTCAGGCGGACTCGTGACCGGCGTTCTGGTTGATGCGGTCTATCGCCTGCCGGGCCTGCTCGGCCGGCGGGCGAGCGGGCAGCGAGGACACGGAGCCCGAGGCGGTGACGGCGGCGGGCGGCGTGGTGGGCGGCTTCGCGTGCGCGGCCGACCGCACGGAGCGCAACCGGTGACTCACGGCCTCGTCGAGGGTCACCGGACGCTGGAGGCGCGCCGCGAGCCGTCCGGCCTCCTGGCCGAGCGCGGCCACGTCCTCCCAGGGGAGGTGCACCACCAGGGCGATCTCCGCCTCACCGTCGGGCAGGGCGTGCATCGGAGGAGTAACTCGGTCGTTCATCGCCTGTGTCCTCACGTCTTCCTCGCGTCGCGTCTTCGTCGCGGCGCGGGCGGTTGACGAGACATACGCACCGGAGCGCGACAGCGTTCAGTGGCACGAGGAGGAGCGCGCGCCGGGACACGCGCCCCGCCGGACCGAGCGTGCCTGCCCCCTGCGGACGTGCGGATACCCGCGGCGCATCCAGGGCACTAGTTCCTTGTGGTCATACCCGTCCATGACGTGAACCCGGTACGCGGCACGCCTTATATGACGTACGCCCTGATCGCCGCCAATGTCCTGGTGTTCCTCTACACCCCCGGCCTCGCCGGATCGGTGGCGGGCGACAGCGGTCTGTCCCGGCTGTGCCATCTGCAGGCGTTCCTGGACCACTACGCCGCGGTGCCACAGGAGTTGATCCACCACCGGATGCCCCAGCTCGTGCCCACCGGTGAGGTCGGAGCCGGCGCGCACGGGCCCGGCTGCCTGGTGAGCGCCCCGGACTACGACAAGTCGCCGCCGCTCTCCGTCCTCACCGCGATGTTCCTGCACGGCAGCTGGCTGCACCTGCTGGGCAACATGCTCTTCCTGCTGATCTTCGGCAACAACATCGAGGACCGCCTGGGACATGTGCGGTTCGCGCTGTTCTACGTGGCGTGCGGATACGCGGCCGGATACGGCTTCGCGCTCCTCAACGACAGCTCGTCGGACCCGCTGCTCGGCGCCTCCGGGGCGATCGCCGGGGTGCTCGGCGCCTACCTGGTGCTCTATCCGAGGGTCAGGGTGTGGGTCCTGGTCCCGTTCCTGGTCTTCCTGCCGCTGCGACTGCCCGCCTGGCTCGTGCTCGGCTTCTGGTTCGCGCTGCAGGCGGTCTACTCGTCGGGCCGCGGTGTCCCCACCGCCGGAACCGTCGCGTACGAGGCCCATGTGGCCGGCTTCCTCGCGGGCATGCTGCTGGCCTGGCCGCTGCGCCGGGGCACCCCGCCACCGCCGGAGCCGCGCAGCCTGCTGTGGGGCAGACAGGCGCGGCACGGCTGGTGAGGCGTCAGCGCGCCGTCCGGGTGTGGACGTCCTCCACGAGCCGGGTCAGCGCGTCCGGGTCCATGCTCGGCAGGACGCCGTGGCCGAGGTTGAAGATGTGGCCCTCCAGACCGGCGGCGGCGTCGAGCACCTCGCGGGTCTTGGCCTCCACGGCCTCGGTCGAGGAGAAGAGCACGGCCGGGTCGAGGTTGCCCTGGAGCGCCTTGCCGGGGCCGACCCGGCGCGCGGCCTCGTCGAGCGGCACACGCCAGTCGACGCCGACCACGTCCGCGCCCGCCTCGCCCATCAGGCCGAGGAGTTCGCCGGTGCCGACGCCGAAGTGGATGCGCGGGACGCCGTACCCGGCAACGGACTCGAAGACCTTGGTGGACGCGGGCATCACCGAGCGGCGGTAGTCGGCGGGCGCCAGGGCGCCGACCCAGGAGTCGAAGAGCTGCACGGCGCTCGCGCCCGCCTCGATCTGCACCTTGAGGAAGGCGGAGGTGATCTCGGCGAGGCGGTCGAGCAGGTCGGCCCACAACTGCGGGTCCCCGTACATCAGCGCCTTGGTGTGCTCGTGGTTCTTGGACGGACCGCCCTCCACGAGGTAGCTCGCGAGAGTGAAGGGCGCGCCCGCGAAGCCGATGAGGGGCGTCTCGCCCAGCTCGGCCGTCAGGAGCTTGATCGCGTCGGTGACGTACGAGACGTCGTCGGGCGTCAGATCGCGCAGCTGCGCCAGGTCGGCGCGGGTGCGGATCGGCTTCTCGACGACCGGACCGACGCCCGGCTTGATGTCGAGGTCGACGCCGATCGCCTTCAGCGGGACGACGATGTCGCTGAAGTAGATCGCCGCGTCGACGCCGTGCCGGCGCACCGGCTGGAGGGTGATCTCGGCGACGAGCTCCGGCCGCGTGCAGGACTCCAGCATCGGAATGCCCTCGCGCACCTTGAGGTACTCGGGCAGCGAGCGACCGGCCTGCCGCATGAACCACACCGGCGTGTGCGGCACGGGCTCGCGCCTGCACGCCTTGAGGAAGGCGGACTCGTACGTGGCTGTCGGCGGCTGGCCCGCGGCGGGGCGGTCATTGGCACTCACGACGGAAAGTCTCCCACGCCCCGCGTGCCCTCAAGTGCCGGGCTCCGGCGCGGGCGCGCACCCCGGCCCCGGCACCGGGACCGGCTCGTTCGCGCGGCACGAACCGGACAGTGGTCCCACGCACGGGTGTCTCTCCCTGCGCGCGGGCCCAGTTCCCCTTAATCTTCCCCGCATGGCTGCGGCTCAGGGACGACTGTCGGACGGCGCTGGGGGAATGGACGATGCCAAGGAGGGGGACCAAGATGCGAAGGAGACTTCTCCGTTGCCGTTCCGGGCCGCCGTCGACGCGCTGAAGGGGGCCCGGCTGCGCCCGGAGATCGAGATCGACCCGACGCGTCCGCCACAGCGCCTGGCCCCGTACTCGTACGCGCTGGAGGCCGCGGTCGTCGCCGAGGACGAGGATCTCGCGGACGGCCGGCTGGTCCTGCTGCACGACCCGGCGGGCCACGAGGCCTGGCAGGGCGCCTTCCGCCTGGTGACACTGATCCGCGCCGAGCTGGAGCCGGAGATGGCCACCGACCCGCTGCTCCCCGACGTCTCCTGGTCGTGGCTGACCGGCGCGCTGCAGGCCCGCGGTCTGTCGTACGGCGAGCCGAGCGGCACCGTCACCCGGGCGAGCTCGCACTATTTCGGGGGGTTGTCCGAGCGTCCGTCCGCGTCCCAGATCGAGATCCGCGCCTCCTGGACGCCGCGCGAGGGGCTGGGAGGCGTACCGGACACCGCCGCGCACCTCGCCGCCTGGTGCGATCTGCTCTGTCAGATCGCCGGTCTGCCGCCGGCCGGGCCGGGCGACGCCTCGGTGGTGACGCTGCCGCAGCGCCGCGGTCCCCAGTCGCGCTGAGCACGCGGCGGTGAGCGCTCCCCCAGGCACTCACCGAGCCGCGCACCCCGCCACCCCCTCAGCACCCGCCCCCTCAGCACCCGCCCCGTCATCCCCCTCACCGTTCGACCCTCACCGTTCGGCCCCGGGCGGCCAAGCACTCACCGCCCCCACGCCGGGCGGCACTTTCTTGTGCGCGGACCGTCGCGCGGGCCGGCGCACGGGGCGCCGCGCGGGCCGACGCTCCGTCGGTACGCGGACGGACGCGCGAGCGCCACACACCTTTCCGAATTCGTTGCCGAGGCTTTGTCGATACGGCCACTTTCAGCCGTGTCGCGACACGGAACGACTCGGTTCGATCTTCGGATGATCGATCGCGTGTCCGAATTGCACGGATTGTTACTCACCAAATCGTGATCATTCTCTAAAGGAGAACGGGTTTGGTGCCGAAGACGTCTGTGACCTTGAAAGCACGGTTCGTCCCGGCTTCATCCCCAGAGCCGGTCCCGTCCCGCACCCCAGGAGGCCTGGTGTCCGTTCTCCTCGAGCAGCCCGCAAGCCTGGTCGCCTACCGCCCGAACAAGCCGACCGCCATGGTGGTCGTGGCCGACCCACGGGTCCGTTCCACCGTCACACGCCACCTCTGGGCGCTCGGAGTGCGCGACGTCATCGAGGCGTCGTCCGTCGCGGAGGCCCGCCCCCGAATCGGCAACCCGCGCGACATCTGTGTCGCCGACGTCCACCTTCCCGACGGCAGCGGGCTCACCCTGCTGTCCGAGACCCGGGCCGCCGGCTGGCCCAACGGCCTCGCCCTTTCCGCCGCCGACGACATCGGCGCCGTACGCAACGCACTCGCGGGCGGCGTCAAGGGCTATGTCGTCACCGGCACCCGTACCAACGTCGGGCTCCCCACCCGGCCGGGCGCCGCGCCCATCGGCTCGGCCGCCGCCCGTATGCACCGCCGCCCCCCGGGTGCCCCGAGCCACCCGGGCGGCTACCGCGAGCTCTCCGGCCGTGAGGTCGAGGTGCTCCGGCTGGTCGCGGAGGGCCAGTCGAACAAGGCCATCGGCGTCTCGATGGGCCTGTCCGCGCTGACCGTCAAGAGCCACCTCGCCCGTATCGCCCGCAAGCTCGGCACGGGCGACCGTGCCGGCATGGTGGCGGTGGCCCTGCGGACGGGGATCATCCACTGACCCCGCGTACGCGAACGCCCAGCCACACCCCGTCCACCCGTTCGTGAACGCGATCTTTCACCGACCTGACTGGTTTACGACCCTCATACGCCCGTCGACGGAACGTTCCGTCGGCGGGCGTAGTCCATACACGGATACCCTTGACAGGTGACCGACGCCCAAGAGACCGCAGCAGACAGCTCACTGCGAACCACCGGAGGCGGCCCTCCGGACGACGTCGAATCGGCGCCGATCCCTTTGCTTGAGCCCCGGGAGGGCATTCCGCCCGTCGTGGCCGACGCGACCGCGCTCGCCGAGGTGATCGCCGCGTTCGCCGCCGGATCGGGGCCCGTGGCCGTCGACGCCGAACGCGCGTCCGGCTACCGGTACGGCCAGCGCGCCTACCTGGTGCAGCTGCGCCGTGAGGGCGCGGGCAGCGCCCTGATCGATCCCGTCGCCTGCCCCGACCTGTCGGGCCTCGGCGAGGCGATCACCGGAGTGGAGTGGGTGCTGCACGCCGCCACCCAGGACCTGCCCTGCCTGCGCGAGATAGGCATGGTGCCGACGCGGCTCTTCGACACCGAGCTGGCCGGCCGTCTCGCCGGGTTCCCCCGGGTGGGCCTCGGCGCGATGGTCGAGAGCGTCCTCGGCTTCACCCTGGAGAAGGGGCACTCCGCGGTCGACTGGTCCACGCGCCCCCTCCCGGAGCCGTGGCTCCGCTACGCCGCGCTCGACGTCGAACTGCTCGTCGACCTGCGCGACGCCCTGGAGAAGGAGCTCGACCGGCAGGGCAAGCTGGAATGGGCCCAGCAGGAGTTCGACGCGATCGCGCAGGCCGAGCCCGCGCCGCCGCGCAAGGACCCCTGGCGCCGTACGTCCGGGATGCACAAGGTGCGCCGCCGTCGGCAGATGGCGGTCGTACGGGAGCTGTGGGAGGCCCGGGACCAGGTCGCCCAGCGCCGCGACATCTCGCCGGGCAAGGTCCTCGGGGACGCGGCGATCGTCGAGGCCGCGCTCTCCCTGCCGCCCAACGTGCACGCCCTGTCCGCGCTGAACGGCTACGGGCACCGCATGGGGCGGCGCCAGCTGGAGCAGTGGCAGGCCGCGGTCGACCGCGCCAAGGCGCTGCCCGACGCCGAGCTGCCGCAGCCGGGGCAGCCGGTGACCGGCCCGCCGCCGCCGCGCGCCTGGGCCGACAAGGACCCGGCCGCCGCCGCCCGGCTCTCCGCCGCGCGCGCCGCCGTCTCGGCACTCGCCGAACAGCTCAACATGCCGCAGGAGAACCTGATCACCCCGGACACCGTGCGACGGGTGT
The DNA here is from genome assembly GCF_009498275.1 of Streptomyces fagopyri. Classification (NCBI taxonomy): domain Bacteria; kingdom Bacillati; phylum Actinomycetota; class Actinomycetes; order Kitasatosporales; family Streptomycetaceae; genus Streptomyces; species Streptomyces fagopyri. The sequence continues at coordinate 2,580,708 of NZ_CP045643.1, forward strand.
GCTGGGAGCCGCCGACGACGCCGGACGCGGGGGCCGTGGCCGCCGCGCTCGCCGGGTACGGCGCCCGGGCTTGGCAGGTCGAACAGGTGACTCCGGTACTGGTGACCTCGCTGTCCGCCGAGGACTGACGGACCGGGACCGCACGCGAGACCGGCCCGCGCTTCCCCGGAGCGCGGGCCCGCCCGCACCGGCCTCCACCCCCCGCCGGGCTCCGGCCGTGCCGTGATCGCCCTTCGGAGCCCGCCGAACGGTCCCGCGAACCGGAACGGCGACATCGAAATCACGCCAAGATCTCCGGCCGGCGAGCGGCCGAAAGGGGCGATCCCCTCGTCGCCACGGCCGGCCCCCGCACGAGAGCGACGGCCCCGCTCGTGGGTTCCGGCCCCCGGAGACCACTCCCGCGCGACCTTGTCCCCGTGTGACGTTCGCCGCTCCCGGCGCCGGGACTGGGCAGGGTGGTTACTCGTAAGTAGCATGGAGAGGTGAGCGCGCGCTCAGGCGTGTGCGCCGCGCAGCAGTGCCATCCCGCATCTGGAGGAGAGCCATCGTGCCTCGTACCGTCAGGGACGTCGTCTTCGTCGACGGCGTCCGCACCCCGTTCGGCAAGGCGGGCCCGAAGGGCATCTACCACGAGACCCGCGCCGACGACCTCGTCGTGAAGGCCATCCGGGAGCTGCTGCGCCGCAACCCGGGCCTCGACCCGAAGAAGATCGACGAGGTCGCCATCGCCGCGACCACGCAGATCGGTGACCAGGGTCTGACGCTGGGCCGCACGGCCGGCATCCTCGCCGGACTCCCCCAGTCGGTCCCCGGCTACTCCATCGACCGCATGTGCGCGGGCGCGCTGACCGCCGTCACCAGCACCGCGGGCTCCATCGCCTTCGGCGCCTACGACGCCGTCATCGCCGGTGGTGTCGAGCACATGGGCCGCCACCCGATGGGCGAGGGCGTGGACCCGAACCCGCGCTTCGTCAGCGAGAAGCTGGTCGACGAGTCCGCCCTGTTCATGGGCATGACCGCCGAGAACCTGCACGACCGCTACCCGGCCATCACCAAGCGGCGCGCCGACGAGTACGCGGTGCGCTCGCAGGAGAAGGCCGCCAAGGCGTACGCCAACGGCAAGATCCAGCAGGACCTGGTGCCGGTCTCGGTGCGCAACACCAACGCGGAGGTCGGCGAGACGGGCTGGGGCCTGGTCACCGCCGACGAGCCGATGCGCCCGGGTACGACGCTGGAGAACCTGGCGGGCCTCAAGACGCCCTTCCGCGTCCACGGCCGGGTCACCGCGGGCAACGCGGCCGGTCTCAACGACGGTGCGACCGCGTCGATCATCGCCTCCGAGGACTTCGCCCGCGAGCACGACCTGCCGGTACGGATGCGCCTGGTCTCGTACGCCTTCGCGGGCGTCGAGCCGGAGGTCATGGGCTACGGCCCGATCCCGGCCACCGAGAAGGCCCTCGCCAAGGCCGGCCTGTCGATCGAGGACATCAACCTCTTCGAGATCAACGAGGCCTTCGCCGTCCAGGTCCTCGCCTTCCTGGAGCACTACGGCATCGCCGACGACGACGCGCGCGTCAACCAGTACGGCGGCGCCATCGCGTACGGCCACCCGCTCGCCTCCTCCGGCGTCCGCCTGATGACGCAGCTGGCCCGCCAGTTCGAGGAGCAGCCGGAGGTCCGCTACGGCCTGACCACCATGTGCGTCGGCTTCGGCATGGGCGCCACGGTCATCTGGGAGAACCCGCACCACAAGGACGCCGGAGGCGACAAGTGAGCACCGCTGAACTCCTCAAGGGCGCGGCCGAGCTGTTCCCCGACGAGGTCGTGACGTCCGCGCACGTACGCCACCTCGACCTGCCGTTCGGTGCCGGGCGCTTCGCGCTCATCACCCTCGACAACGGCTTCGACCACACCAAGCCGACCACCTTCGGCCCGGCTTCGCTGGCGAACCTCGACGCCGCCGTCGACCAGGTCGAGAAGGAGGCCGCGGCCGGCGAGATCGTCGGTGTCGGTGTCACCGGCAAGCCCTTCATCTTCGCGGTCGGCGCCGACCTCAAGGGTGTCGAGCTGCTCAAGGAGCACCAGGACGCGCTCGCCATCGGCAAGGGCGGCCACGAGGTCTTCAAGCGTCTGTCGGGCCTCGCGGTCCCGACGTTCGCGTACTACAACGGCGCGGCGATGGGCGGTGGCGTCGAGGTCGGTCTGCACTGCTCCTACCGGACCGTCTCCGCGGCCCTGCCGGCGTTCTCGCTGCCCGAGGTCTTCCTCGGTCTGGTCCCCGGCTGGGGCGGCTGCACGATCCTGCCGAACCTGATCGGCGCCGACAAGGCCGTCTCGGTCATCATCGAGAACTCGCTCAACCAGAACAAGCAGCTCAAGGGCGGCCAGGTCTACGACCTCGGCATCGCCGACGCGCTGTTCGAGGGCGCGGACTTCCTGGAGCAGTCGCTGCTGTGGACGGCCGCCGTCCTCAAGGGCGAGATCGCCGTCGAGCGTCCGGCGATCGACCGCGGCGAGGCCTGGGACCAGGCCGTCGCGCGCGGCCGGTCCATCGCCGACAGCAAGGTGCACGGGGCGGCCCCGGCCGCGTACCGCGCGCTGGAGATCATCGAGGCGGCCAAGGACGGCGACCTCCAGAAGGGGTACGACGCCGAGGACATGGCGCTCGCCGACCTGATCATGGGCGGCGAACTGCGGTCGGGCATCTACGCGTTCAACCTGGTCCAGAAGCGCGGCAAGCGCCCGGCCGGCGCCCCGGACAAGTCCCTGGCCCGTCCGGTCACCAAGGTCGGCGTCGTCGGCGCGGGCCTGATGGCCTCCCAGCTGGCGCTGTTGTTCCTGCGCCGGCTGGAGGTGCCGGTCGTGCTGACCGACATCGACCAGGAGCGCGTCGACAAGGGTGTGGGCTACGTCCACGCCGAGATCGACAAGCTGCTCCTCAAGGGCCGTGTCAACCAGGACAAGGCCAACCGCCTCAAGGCCCTGGTCTCCGGTGTGCTGGACAAGGCCGAGGGCTTCTCCGACGCCGACTTCATCATCGAGGCCGTCTTCGAGGAGATCGGCGTCAAGCAGCAGGTGTTCGCGGAGGTCGAGGCGGTCGCCCCGGCCCACGCGATCCTCGCCACCAACACCTCCTCGCTGTCGGTGAGCGAGATGGCGTCGAAGCTGAAGAACCCCGAGCGGGTCGTCGGCTTCCACTTCTTCAACCCCGTCGCGATCCTCCCGCTCCTGGAGATCGTGCGCGGCGAGCGGACGGACGACGCCTCGCTCGCCACGGCGTTCGCCGTCGCCAAGAAGCTGAAGAAGACCGCGGTCCTGGTGAAGGACGCCCCGGCGTTCGTCGTGAACCGCATCCTCACCCGCTTCATGGGCGAGATCCAGAACGTCATCGACGAGGGCACCCCCGTCGTCGTCGCGGAGAAGGCGGTGGAGCCCCTGGGCCTGCCGATGTCCCCGCTGGTCCTGCTCGAACTGGTCGGTCCCGCGATCGGCCTGCACGTCTCGGAGACCCTCAACCGGGCCTTCCCGGACCGCTTCACGGTCTCCTCGAACCTCGCGGCCGTCGTCAAGGCGGGCAAGCGGGGCTTCTACGTGTACTCCGCCGAGAACGGCTTCAAGCCGGAGCTGGACCCGGAGGTCGCCGCGCTCCTCCAGCAGGGCGACGTCGTCCTCAGCGAGGAGCAGGTCCGTGACCGCGTCCTGGACGCCGTCGCCCAGGAGATCGGGCTCATGCTCGACGAGGGTGTCGTCGCCGAGGCGCAGGACATCGACCTCTGCCTCATCACCGGTGCGGGCTGGCCCTTCCACCTGGGCGGGCTCACCCCGTACCTGGACCGTGAGGGTGTCTCCGAGCGCGTGAACGGCAAGCGGTTCCTGGAGACGGGCGTGGCTTCCGTCCCCGCGTAGCCCTCCGCCGGTTTTCGTGGGTGCCCCGTACGCCTTTCGGTGTGCGGGGCACTCGGGCGTTCGCGGCCCGGCCGCCAGTGCCGCCCTGCCGCCGCGGGCGCCAGTGCCGCGCTGCCGCCGCGGGCTGTTTTCCGGGTGCGGGAGGGCGGGCGGCTGGGCGCGCAGTTCCCCGCGCCCCCTGACGGGGCCCGGTGTGCGTTCGTCGGTCCGGGACGTGGGTGGTCGCGCCCCGGCCGCCTCCGCACTTCTGGGTGCAGTGGGCGTCAGACCGGCTGCCAGGCCTCCAGGGCCAGGCCCGGCTCGTCCTTGCGGCGGGTCAGGAGGAGTTCGTCCGTGCCCGGTGTGAGGGCCGCCGCCACCACCCGGCCCTCCTCGTCCCGCGCCAACGACACCGTGGCGCCGGCGGGCAGCCGGGGGCCCGACTCGGTCCACCAGGCTCCCGCCGTCTCCTGCTCGGTCGGGTAGGCCGCGAACACGATCCGTCCGCTCGCGGAGCGCTGCGCGAGCAACGTGCAGTCGTAGCCGTCGAGTTCGCAGCGGATCACGGACACGGGACCGGGTCCGACGGACGGCAGCAGCGGTACGGGCTTGGCACCCGGCCGCCAGGCGCACAGTTCGCCCGCCGCGTCGGTGTAGAAGAGCGTGCTGGACCCGGCGGACGTGGCGAGCGCCCGGAGCGTGCCGGGACGTACCGACGCCTCCAGCGCCTCCTCCATGACCGGCCGCGAACCCGGCTCCTCCTGGCGCCAGTGCAGGATCCCGTCCGGGACGGCCGCGAACAGCTCGACGAGCCCGGACTCCCCCGTCACGGCCGCCAGACCCTCCTGTACGGCGCTTCCCCCGAGGTCGCGCCACGGATCCCAGCCGCCCTTCTCCTTCTGGGCGACCATGCCGACCCCGCCACCCTTGTTGCGCACGAAGACGTGGGCACGGCCCCGGGCATCGACCGTCACGGCCGGTTCGCCGGTCCGGTCACCCTTCTTGTCGGGGTGTCCGATCGGGGTCCAGTCGAGGGCGGACAGCCGTGGCCGGAAGTGCGCGGAGTGGACGAGCCCCGACTCCCCGGTCACCGTGGGACGCCAGGAGACGAGGTGCGTGTAGCCGTCGGCGCCCTGGCCGAGCGCGAGGGCGGGGTGCAGGCGCTGGTCGCCGCCCACGGTGCGCGCGGGGTCCCAGGAACCGCCGGGCCCGCGCTCCGCCCGGCAGAGGACGGCGGCATCCGACAGCAGGTACACACTGAGCCTGCCGTCGCGACCGCGTCTGAGCCATTCGCCGTTCACCGGTTCACTCTAAGCCGGGGCCCTGTGGCCTTCGCCAGGGGCCCGGCGGCCGTCCGTGCGCGACGGCGGCGCGTGCGACCCTGGCCCCATGGACGACCCCCTGCTCGTGATCATCGACGGTGCCAATGTCGTCGGCTCCGTGCCCGACGGCTGGTGGCGCGACCGCCGGGGAGCCGCGGAGCGGTTGCGGGACCGGCTCGCCCGCGAGGGACTGCCGGGACACGACGGACCGGTGGAACTCGTCCTCGTGGTCGAGGGCGCGGCCAGGGGCGTGGAGCCGGTGGCGGGCGTACGGGTCGAGACGGCCCCCGGGAGCGGGGACGACCACATCGTGGCGCTGGTGGAGGAGGCCCCTGACCGCCCGCGCCTGGTCGTCACCGCGGACCGTGAACTGCGGCGCAGGGTCACCGCGGCCGGCGCCGGGGTGACGGGGCCGCGTGCGGTACGGGACGGGACCTGAACCGCGGGACCGGACAGGGTGCGGGGCCGGTGCCGGCCTGCGGCACCCGCACGCGCACCGGGGCCGCTCCTGAGGACCTGTCTCCCGCCCGTGGCCCCGCCGGCCCGGGACGCCCTTCCGCGGAGCCCCGTGGGCGCCCTGACGCCCGTACGCGGCCCGGATGCGCGGCGTGGTGTGCCGGCTCCCCGGCGGCGCCCCCGGCGCACGGTCAGTCCTGGGCGTCCGTACGCGTGTACAGCACCGCCCCGTCGACGGTGCCCGCCTCCTCGTATCCCGCGGTGAGCAGCCGGCGCAGTGACGGCACCCTGTCCGGCGCGTAGGGCCGGCCGCGGGAGTCGTCGACGACGAGGACCGGCGGGCGGGCCGTCAGCTCCGCCCGGAACACCGACCACGTGCCCTCGACGGCGTACTTCTCGCCGACCTCCGGTCCGTCGCGCCCGCCGCTGTAGTTGGTGAGGAGACCCGCGGTCAGATAGCGGGTGGCGGGGGCACGGCCGGCCAGCCAGTACGTCTCCGGGTGTATGCCCCAGACGAGCACGCGGTCCCCGGGCCGGGTGCGGTGGGCCACGGCGGCGGCGAGGCGCTGGGAGTGGGCGAGTTCGGGGCGTGGCGCCAGCAGCCCCCAGCTCAGGAACAGCGCACAGCAGCAGACGGAGGTCACGACCGCGGCCGATACCCGCTCTCGGGGCAGCGTCCGCAGCGCGGCGGTCGCCAACAGTACGGCGGGCGGCAGGAGTTGCAGGTAGTAGTGGCCGAAGAAGTGGAAGCCGGTCAGTACGGCCGCCGTCGCCGAGCCGAGCCACAGCCACAGGTCGGCCGAGCCCGGACGGCCGGCCCGCAGCGCCCCCGCGACCGGCGGGATCAGCCCCGCGCAGGCCACCGCCAGGATCGCCGCGTTGACCAGCCCCCGGCCCAGGACGTGGAGTTCCGAGCCGGTGAGGGAGGCGTAGGCACCCGAGCCGGTGACGGTCCAGAACAGCAGGCCCGCCGGGTCGGTGAGCAGTGCCACGGCCGCCACCGGGGCGAGAACCCCGACTCCCGTCCTCAGCAGGCCTCTTCGAGGGGATTCCGCCTGGTGCCACAGCAGCCAGAGCACGGGTACGAGTACGGCCGCGCCGGTCTGCTTGACCAGGAACGAGCAGGCGACGGCCGCGCCGGCCGCACCCCAGCGGCGCCGGTCGGCGCACCACATCGCGGCGGCCGTGCAGGGCAGCATGAACACCTCGAACGTGGCGGCCTGCGCGTCCTCGGGGTTGAGTCCGATCGACACCAGGGCGTACAGCACGCCCGCCGTGCGCCCGGCCCGGTCGCCCCAGCGGCGCCGGGCCAGGGAGGCCAGCAGCACGGCGGTCGACAGCTGGGCCACCACCGCCAGCACCCTGACCGAGGTCAGCGACCCGGAGCCGAACACCGCGAACGCGCCTTCGTACAGCCAGGGCACGAGCGGCGGCTTGCGGTCCACGACCGTCCGGTACAGCTCTCCCCCGCCCGCCAGTATCCGCGCCTGCACGGCGAGATAGCCCTCGTCCGGGCTCCACAGGGGCCGTACGAAGGAGGGGACCCGGGTGAGGGCGACCAGCACCGCGAGAACGGGCAGCAGCCGTCTCCAGTAGCCGCCGCCCGGCACCCGTGACCCGGTGGCGGTGCGTCGTGTGTCCAGGAGCCCGGCGCGCATACGGTGCACGCTATCCGGCCCCGCACTCCCCACCTGAGCGGGACATACGGGGCCGGAGTCCTGAAACGGGCGGGTCAGGGTCCGTGGGATCCCTCCGCCTTCCCCTCCTCGCCCGCCGCGGCCTTCCGCTGCAGTCCGAGACGGCTGTGCGAGCGTCCGTACAGGAAGTAGACGAAGCAGCCGACCGCCATCCAGATCAGGAACCGCAGCCAGGTCTCCGTGGGCAGGTTCACCATCAGCCACAGCGAGGCGAGCACCGACAGCGCCGGGACCAGCGGCACCAGCGGGGTGCGGAAGGCGCGGTGCAGGTCGGGGCGGGTGTGGCGGAGGATGACGACGCCGGTCGCGACGACGACGAAGGCGAAGAGTGTGCCGATGTTGACCAGTTCGGCCAGTTCGCTCAGGCTCGTGAAGCCCGCGAGGATCGCGATGATCACGCCGAGCAGGATGGTCGGCCGGTGCGGGGTGCGGAACCTCGGGTGGACGTGGGAGAAGAACCGCGGCAGCAGTCCGTCGCGGCTCATCGCGAAGAAGACCCGGGTCTGGCCGAGGAGCAGGATCATGCAGACCGTGGTCAGCCCGACGGCGGCGCCGAAGCTGATCACGCCCGCGTACCAGGGGTGCCCGGTCGCCTTGAAGGCGTCGGCGAGCGGGGCGTCGATCGACAGCCGGGTGTACTTCTGCATGCCCGTGACGACGACCGACACGGCGACGTAGAGCGCGGTGCAGATGAACAGGGAGCCGAGGATGCCGCGCGGCATGTCCCGCTGCGGGTTCTTGGTCTCCTCGGCGGCGGTGGCCACGACGTCGAAGCCGATGAAGGCGAAGAAGACGACGGATGCGGCGGTGAAGATGCCCATCACACCGAAGTCGGTCGGCGTGTACCCGGACAGCAGCTGGATGAGGGGGGCCTGGAGACTGCTGCCCGCCTCCTGGGCTCGCGCCTCGGGGATGAAGGGCGCGTAGTTGTCGCCGACGATGAAGAAGGCGCCCGCGACGATCACGATCAGCACCACGGTGACCTTGATGGCGACGACGACCGTGGTGACCCGGGCGGACAGCTTCACGCCGATGACCAGGATGGCGGTGAGCACCAGCACCAGCGCGGCGGCGAGGACGTCGAACCCGAACCCGGTGGCCCCGTCGCGCCCGCCGAGGTAGTCGGGCAGATGCCAGCCCGCGTTGTCCAGGAGCGAGCGCACGTATCCGGACCAGCCGACCGCCACCACCGCCGTGCCGAGCGCGAACTCCAGCACCAGGTCCCAGCCGATGATCCAGGCGGGCAGTTCGCCGAGCGAGGCGTACGAGAAGGTGTACGCGGACCCCGCCACCGGGACCGTGGACGCGAACTCCGCGTAGCACAGCGCGGCCAGGCCGCAGACGACGCCCGCCACGACGAAGGCCAGCGACACCCCGGGGCCCGCGTTCTCCTTGGCGACCTTGCCGGTGAGGACGAAGATGCCGGTGCCGATGATGACACCGACGCCGAAGACGGTGAGGTCCAGGGCTGACAGCGACTTCCTGAGTGCGTGCTCCGGCTCCTCGGTGTCCAGGATCGACTGTTCGATCTTCTTGGTCCTGAAGAGGTTGCTGCTCACGGGCCTACCTCCACGCTTGACGTCCTCGACCTGATCGAGGGGGCGTGTACGGCGGATGCCCCGGCGCGGAGTCGTTCACGCGAACGGGCCGGTTCCACCACCCGTACAGGGTGCTGGAACCGGCCCGATGGGCCTGCTGCCGGGACGTCAGTCGCGCGCGGGCTCCACCGAGTCCACGGCGTGCGCGGTCGTGCGCTCGAAGCGTCCGTCGAGCTTGGAGACGAGGCCGGTGACCTGGCGGGCGATGTCCGGGGCGGTCAGCCCGATCTCCGTCATGACCTCGGCGCGGGAGGCGTGGTCGAGGAAGCGCGGCGGGATGCCGAAGTCGCGCAGCGGGACGTCGACGCCGGCGTCGCGCAGGGCCTGCGCGATCGACGAGCCGACACCGCCGACGCGCGAGTTGTCCTCGACGGTGACGACCACCCGGTGCTGCTCGGCGAGCGGTGCCATGGCCTCGTCGACCGGCTTGACCCAGCGCGGGTCGACGACGGTCGTGGTGATGCCCTGCTTGTCGAGGAGACCGGCGATCTCCAGGCACATCGGCGCGAGCGCGCCGACCGAGACGAGCAGCACGTCCGGGATGTCGGTGCCGGACTCGCGCAGGACGTCCATGCCGCCGATCCGGCCCACGGCGGGCACGGCCGGGCCGACCGCGCCCTTGGAGAAGCGGACCACCGTCGGCGCGTCGTCGACCTCGACGGCCTCGCGCAGCTGGGCGCGGACCTGGTCGGCGTCGCGCGGTGCGGCGAGCCGGAGGCCGGGGACGACCTGGAGGATCGACATGTCCCACATGCCGTTGTGCGACGCGCCGTCGGTGCCGGTGACGCCCGCGCGGTCGAGGACGAAGGTGACACCGCACTTGTGCAGGGCCACGTCCATCAGGACCTGGTCGAAGGCGCGGTTGAGGAAGGTCGCGTAGACGGCGAAGACGGGGTGGAGGCCGCCGGTGGCGAGGCCGGCCGCGGAGACGGCGGCGTGCTGCTCGGCGATGCCGACGTCGTACACCCGCTTGGGGAAGGCCTTGGCGAACTTGTCGAGGCCGACCGGCTGGAGCATGGCCGCCGTGATGGCGACGATGTCCTTGCGCTCCTGGCCGAGCCTGACCATCTCCTCGCCGAAGACGGAGGTCCAGTCGGCGCCGGAGGAGGCGATCGGCAGACCCGTGTCGGGGTGGATCTTGCCGACGGCGTGGAAGCGGTCCGCCTCGTCCTGAAGGGCGGGCTGGTAACCGCGGCCCTTCTCGGTGAGGCAGTGCACGATGACCGGGCCGCCGAAGCGCTTGGCGCGGGCGAGCGCCGATTCCAGGGCCTCGATGTCGTGGCCGTCGATCGGGCCGACGTACTTCAGGCCGAGGTCCTCGAACATGCCCTGCGGGGCGATGAAGTCCTTGAGGCCCTTCTTGGCCCCGTGCAGGGTCTCGTAGAGCGGCTTGCCGACGACCGGCGTGCGCTCCAGGAGGTCCTTGCCGCGGGCGAGGAAGCGCTCGTAGCCGTCCGTGGTGCGCAGAGTCGCCAGGTGGTTCGCGAGGCCGCCGATCGTGGGGGCGTACGAACGCTCGTTGTCGTTGACGACGATCACCAGCGGGCGGTCCTTGGCGTCCGCGATGTTGTTCAGCGCCTCCCAGGCCATGCCGCCGGTGAGCGCGCCGTCACCGATGACGGCGACCACGTGGTCGTTCTTCCCGAGCACCTCGTTGGCCTTCGCCAGGCCGTCGGCCCAGCCGAGGACCGTGGAGGCGTGCGAGTTCTCGATCACGTCGTGCTCGGACTCGCCCTGCGAGGGGTAGCCGGACAGGCCGCCCTTCATCTTCAGCTTCGAGAAGTCCTGTCGGCCGGTGAGCAGCTTGTGGACGTAGGACTGGTGACCGGTGTCCCACAGCACCCTGTCCTTGGGCGACTCGAAGACGCGGTGCAGCGCGATGGTGAGCTCCACGACACCGAGGTTGGGGCCGAGGTGGCCGCCGGTCTTGGAGACCGCGTCGACGAGGAAGGTCCTGATCTCGCCGGCCAGCTGGTCCAGCTGCTCCAGGCTGAGCCGGTCCAGATCGCGCGGTCCCGTGATGCGGGTCAGCAGCGGCACCCGTGCCTCCTTGCAGGTAGAGCTGTTCGAGCTTTGCCGGGCTTGTCGAGTCTAATGTTCCGCCTTTTCGCCCGACGCCCGGCCCCGGGGGTCCATGTCACCCGTTCGGAGTACCGGCTGGGGAAACACGACTGTGCCCGGCACCAGTGGTGCCGGGCACAGGTCCGGGAGGGCCGCGCTGACGGGCCCTCCCCGTCAGCCGCTACGCGCGCCCGGCCGACTTCTGGGTCTTGCGGGTCACCGCGTCGATGACGACGGTGGCGAGCAGCACACCACCGGTGATCATGTACTGGACCGGCGAGGCGATGCCCTGCAGGGCCAGGCCGTACTGGATCGAGACGATGACCAGCACACCGAGCAGCGCGTTCCAGGTGCGGCCACGGCCACCGAAGAGGCTGGTGCCACCGATGACGGCCGCCGCGATGGCGTTCATCAGCAGGTCACCGCCGCCCGCGCCCTGGTTGGCGGAGGCGATCTTGGAGGCGATGAAGAGACCGCCGATGGCGGCAAAGGTGCCGGAGATCGCGAAGACCGAGATCCGGACCATCTCGACGTTGATACCCGCACGCCGGGAGGCCTCGACGCTGCCACCGAGCGCGAAGATCTTCCGGCCGTACGCGGTGCGGCGGAGCACGAAGTCCGTGACCAGCAGCACCGCGATGAAGATCACCACGGCCAGCGGAAGACCCTTGTACTGGTTGTAGGTGATCGCCACGGCGAAGGCGACGATCGCCAGCAGGACGGTGCGCAGGATGATCTCGCTCAGCGGCTGGGACGGTACGCCCGCGGCCTCACGGCGCTTGTTGCTGAAGAACGAGGTCAGGAAGAACACCGCGGTGACGCCGATGGCGAGCACGTAGGCGGCGGCCACGTCGGTGAAGTAGTAGCTGGTCAGCTTGGCCACGAGGCCCTCGCTGTCCAGGTTGATGGTGCCGCTGCTGCCGAGGATCTGGAGCATGAAGCCGTTCCAGAACAGCAGACCCGCCAGGGTGACGGCGAACGCCGGCACACCGATGCGCGCGAAGACGAAACCGTGGATCGCGCCGGCGACCGTGCCGGTGAGGATGGCGAGCACGAAGGCCAGCCACTCGTTCATGCCGTGCGTGACGTTCAGTACCGCGAAGGCGGCACCCGCCACACCGGAGACCGAGCCGACCGACAGGTCGATCTCGCCGAGCAGCAGGACGAAGACGATACCGACCGCGATCATGCCCGTGCCGACCATGGCCACGGAGATGTCGGACAGGTTGCCCGCGGTGAGGAAGTTGGAGTTCAGGCTCTGGAAGATGATCCAGATGATGATCAGGCCGATGACGACCGGCATCGAGCCGAGGTCGCCGGCCTTCATCTTCCGCTTGAACTCGGACACGTACCCCGCGAGGCCCTGCTCGCGGACGAGGAGCCGGGGGTCGACCGCGGTGACCGCCGCGGCGGCCGCCTCGGGGTTCTCCACGGCGTGGTCCTCGGGGGTCTCAGAGGTCTTGTCGATGCTCACTTCTGAGCCTCCCCATTGCTGCGCGCCGCACGACGGGTCACGGCGTTCTCCGTGGCGCCCGTGATGGCGGAGATGATCTCTTCCTGCGAGGTCGACTTGACCTCGAAGATGCCGTTGTTGCGCCCGAGGCGCAGGACCGCGACCTTGTCGGCCACGGCCTTGACGTCCGCCATGTTGTGGCTGATGAGGATGACCGCGTGGCCGCGCTCGCGCAGCCGCTCGACCAGGTCGAGGACCTGGGCGGTCTGCTCGACGCCGAGGGCGGCGGTCGGCTCGTCGAGGATGACGAGCTTGGGCTCACCGAGCATCGAACGGGCGATCGCCACGGTCTGGCGCTGACCGCCGGAGAGCGAGGCGATCGGGATACGGACGCTGGGAATGCGGATGGACAGCGTGTCCAGCAGCTCGCGCGAGCGGCGCTCCATCTCGACCTCGTCCAGGATGCCGCGCTTCTTCAGCTCGCGGCCCAGGTAGAGGTTGCCGACGACGTCGATGTTGTCGCAGAGCGCGAGGTCCTGGTAGACGGTCGCGATCCCGAGGCCCTGGGCGTCCTGCGGCTTGTTGATGTGGACGGACTTGCCGTCCCACTCGATGGCGCCTTCATCGATGGGGTGCACACCGGCGATCGTCTTCACCAGCGTGGACTTTCCGGCACCGTTGTCGCCCACCAGGGCGACCACTTCGCCGGCGTGGACCTCAAGCTCGACATCGGTGAGCGCCTGGACGGCACCGAATCGCTTGGAGACCCCGCGCAACGCCAGAACAGGCGTAGCGGACACGTTAACCATCTCCTTCGCCGCCTGACCCGGCGGGAGGTTGTGCAGAAGTTTGTGGAGTGTTCCGTCCGGCGCCCCGCCCTAGCTTTGCGGGGCTGATGGATGCGGGGCGCCGGAGGGGCTTTAGATCACGCAGGTCCGGTAAGGGAATTCGGTTCGAATTCCCTTACACGGTGGGATACCTGCGGCGGCTTACTTGATGCCGAGCGCGTCGCACTTGGCCTTGTAGGCGCCCGTGCAGATCTCGCTGATCGAGTAGACGCCGTCCTTGATGACGGTGTCCTTGATGTTGTCCTTGGTCAGCGAGGTGACCGGGACGAGCACCGAGGGGACGGCCTTCGTGGTGGGGCTGTCGACCTTGTCCTTGGCGACCGTGGAGAGCGACTTGCCCTGGGCGAGCGCGACGGCCATCTCGGCGGCGGCGTCGGCCTCGGGGGCGTACGGCTTGTAGACGCTCATGAACTGCTCACCCGCGAGGATGCGCTGCACACCCGCGAGCTCGGCGTCCTGGCCGGTGACCGGGACGGAGATGCCGGCAGCCTTGAGGGCGGTGATGATACCGCCGGCCATGCCGTCGTTGGCGGAGTAGACGCCGACGATGTTCTTCTTGCCGAGGGCGGTGATGGCGCCCTCCATGTTGGCGTTGGCGTTCTCCGGCTTCCAGTCCTTGGTGTCGTACTCCTTGCCGACGTTCACCTTGCCGTCGAGGACGGAGTGGGCACCGGCCTTGAACTGGGCGGCGTTCGGGTCGGTGGACGACCCGTTCATCATCACGATCTTGCCGGACTTGGCCTTGGCGCCGAGGGCGTCGAGCAGGGCCTGGCCCTGGGTCTTGCCGACCGTCGTGTTGTCGAACGAGGTGTAGGCGTCGATCGGACCCTGCGCCAGACGGTCGTAGGCCACGACCGGGATGCCGGCGTCCTTGGCCTTCTGGACCGAGCTCTTGATCGCAGCGGCGTCCACAGCGTCGACGATCAGGACGTCCACCTTGTTGGTGACCATCGTGTCGACCTGCTGGTTCTGCGTGCTGGCGTCCTGCTTGGCGTTGGCGTAGACGACCTCGCCCTTGTTGTTCGTGAGCTCCTTGATCTTCTTCTCGATCAGGGGCTTGTCGAACTTCTCGTAACGCGCGGTCTGGTTCTCGGGAAGGAGCAGACCGACCTTGATCGCGTCGCCCTTCTTGGCGGAGCTAGAGCTGTCGCTCTTGTCGCTGGACTCCTTGGCACTGCCACAGGCGGCCAGCGATACGGCCATCGCACCAGCGGCAACGGCAACGGCGGCACGACGCATACGCGTGTTCACTTCAGAAACCTCCCTGACGAGGCCGCGTCGTTGCGGCCGAGGTGGCTGGAAGTCAACTCGGCCACACGTGCGACGTCAAGAAGTAAATACTTAACGAGATGGCAACGGTGCCATGCGTTCTCTAAGTGAAGGCAGGGGTAACTGCGGACAGCGATCCGTCCAAAAGGGTCGAATCGCCCATCTCGCTGAGCGCGAGGGCGAGCGCCCCGAGAACTTCCGCACGACCGCCAAGTGCCCCTGGAAGTACCGAGAGTTGGCGTGCGGCGCTGGGGATCGCGTAGCGCCCGACAGACTCCCTGATGGGCCCAAGGACGAGTTCTCCGGCCTCGGCGAGATCGCCGCCGAGCACCACCCTGCTCGGGTTGAGGAGATTGCAGAGATTCGCCACACCACTCCCGATGTGACGTCCGACATCGGCGATCACCCGCCGGCAGCCCGGGTCTCCGTCCCGCGCCAGCCTGACCACGCCCTCCATGGTCAGGTCGGTGCCGTGGCTGGACTGGAGGAGCGGCAGCACGTACCGGGCCGCCGTGAAGGTCTCCAGGCAGCCCCGGTTGCCGCAGCGGCAGACGGGCCCCGATTCGTCGAGGGTGATGTGCCCTATCTCACCAGCCGTTCCGCCCGGCCCGCGGTAGATCTTGCCGCTGATCACCAGGCCCGCGCCGACACCGCTCGCGACCTTGATGTAGGCCAGGTCCCTGACCCCGCGACCACTGCCCCAGACCAGCTCCCCGAGCGCGCCCAGGTTGGCGTCGTTGTCCACGTGCACGGGCACGCCGAGCCGCCCCCGCAGCTCCTCGGCGGGCCGTGCGCCCGTCCAGCCCGGCAGGATCGAGGTGGACCCCAGGGTCCCCGACTCGACGTCGATCGGACCGGGCACTCCGAGCCCCACGCCCGCGATCTTGGTGCGGTCCACCCCGGTCACCGCGATCAGGCGGCTGACCAGCTCCTCCGCCCGGTCGAAGCCCTGGGCGGCCGAGGCGTCCACGTCCAGCGGCTCGGACTCCTCGGCCAGCACCTGGTGGGCGAGGTTGCCGATCGCGACACGCAGATGCGTATGACCGAAGTCGACTCCGATGACGATGCCGGCGTCGCCGCTCAGCGACACGCTGCGGGCCCTGCGGCCACCCGCCGAGGTGGGTGTGACCTCGACCGTTCCGCTGTCCTTCAGCTCCCGGACGATATTGGAAACGGTCGCGGCGGACAGGCCCGTCGTCCTCGCGATCTCCGCCTGCGTGAGCGATCCGGCAAGGCGCACCGCTCGCACGACGCGCTCCAGATTGGCTCGGTGCAGCGACGACTGCGACCCCGGAGTCTCCATCGACTCATCCACTCCTGCCCTCAGCCGGACGGCCCCGATGCCGCCCGTGTGATCCGGGTCACAGCAACGGAACCCGGGTCACTTACAAGTTGTGAACTCCAAGCTCCGCTGAACGGGTTACCGCAGTCAAGTCCTTGAGGGAAATCCGGGACGACAAGCCCCGTTCCGTTTCCGTTACCACCCCGACACGCACCCGCCACCCCCGAGTCGGAGGTGGCGGGTGCGCGAAGGGACCGGATCGTTACTTGAGCGTGGCCGAGGTGAGACCCGCCTGGACCTGACGCTGGAAGGACAGGTACACGATCAGCATGGGCACCATCGCGATGGTCACGCCCGCGAAGAGCACGGGCAGGTCGGTCGCGTACCCCTGCTGCTGCTGGAGCTGGATGAGCCCCTGGGTCAGGACGTACCGCTCGGGATCCGAGCTGGTCTGTGGCTGCATCAGCACGGACGGCAGGATGTACTGGTTCCACTGGCCCAGCACGTTGAAGATGCCGACGCTGAGCAGGCCCGGCTTGGCCATCGGCAGCATGACCTGGAAGAACGCCCGGGAGTGCGAGGCCCCGTCGAGCACCGCCGCCTCGAAGACCGCCGTGGGCAGCGTGCGGAAGAACGAGTGCATGAAGAAGACGGTGAACGGCATCGAGTAGGCGACGTACACCAGGATCAGCCCCTGGTACGTGTTCAACATGTCGAGACGCTTGACCATGAAGAACAGCGGGACCAGGGCGAGGAAGACGGGGAACATGGCCCCGCCGACGAAGAAGTAGTACACGAGCCGGTTGCCCGGGAACTCGTAGCGGGCCAGGACGTACGCCGCCATGGAGCCCAGGAGCATGGTCAGCGGGACCGAGAACACCAGCACGATCAGGGTGTTCGCGAAGTAGTCGCCGATGCCCTTGCTCCAGGCCCGCTGGAAGACGTCGAACTGCCAGTGCGAGGGCCAGCCCAGGGCCGAACCGCCGATCTGCGCGTCGGTCTTGAAGGAGCTCAGGACCAGCCAGAGCAGCGGCAGGATGATCAGCACGGCCCACAGGACCAGGAACCCGTGCGAGAACACGTTGAGGGTCAGGCCCTCGCTGCGCCGGTCGCCCGGGCGCGGGGGTGTCTTCCCGACCGCCCGCTGCGGGGGTACGCCGGCGCCGCCGACCTTCGTCGGCTCGGTGATGGGTGCGCTCATAGTCGTCTGTCTCCCGCTCAGAACTCGATGCGCTCGCGGCGGGTGGCGCGCAGCGTGACCACGGACAGGACCAGGGTGAGAAGGAGCATGATGACGCCCATGGCGCAGGCGTAGCCGCTCTTCCCGTAGTAGAGGAAGTTGCGCATCATGACGTTCGCCATGACCTCGCTGTGGTGGTCGGGTCCGCCGCCGTACCCCGTGCCCTGGGTCATGGTCGAGACCAGGACGAACATGTCCATCGCGATGATCCCGAGATAGACCCAGGCGGTCTGCACGGTGTCCCACAGCAGCGGCAGGGTGACCCGGAAGAAGGTGTGGGTGCGGCTCGCGCCGTCCAGCAGTGCGGCCTCGTAGATGTCCCTCGGGACGGACTGCATGGCCGCGGAGAACAGCACCAGGTAGAAGCCGACGCCGTGCCAGACGACGACCGCCATCAGGCACCAGAGCACCAGATGGGGCTCGTTCATCCATTCGATCGGATTGTCCGCGTCGACCAGCCCGAGCTTGATCAGGATGCCGTTGAGCAGACCTCCGCTGTCACTGCGGTAGAGGGCCCCGAAGAGCACCGCGACGATCGCGAGCGACAGGACCTGCGGGAAGAAATAGACGATCTTGTAGAAGCCGGATCCGGCGACCCCCTGCACACCGCCGGCGCGGCCCCGGCCGCCCGCGTTCACCATGAAGGCGAAGAAGAGGGCGAGCAGAATGGTGATCACCGGGATGAACACCAGGAACAGGATGTTGTGCCAGATGGCGCCCATGAACACGTCGTCCTGGAACAACGCCTTGTAATTGTCCAGGCCGACGAAACTGAACGTCTGGGACTGGCCCTTCCAGTCGGTGAAGGAGTAACCGATGGTCTGTACGTAAGGCCAGATCACGAAGATCAGATACAGCGCCAAAGGTGCGAGGAGAAACCCCGCGACGAACCGGTACTGCCCTTTTCGCATGGCATCCTGCCCCTGGTGTTCCGGGTGTGCGTGATCAGTCGCGGTGGTTCTTCTTGGACGCCGGGTCCTTGGCCGCCTTGTCGACGGCCGCCTGGGCCCGCTTCAGCCATTCCTTCGGCTGAATTCGCTTGGACATCAGCTCGTTGGACGCGTTCTGAATGGAGACGTCCATCTCGCTGTACCAGTTGGGGTACAGGTAGTTGAAGGTGTTGTCGCCCGCCGCCTTGGAGGCGTCCACGGTGGACTGCGTGCCGGGGCGCAGCTGCACGCCGTCGCTCACGCCGTCCTTGAGGATGGTGAGCGAGTTGGCCTTCTGCGCGAAGAGCGTCGACCACTCCTTGGAGAGCATGGAGCGCATGAACTCCTGCGCGCCAGGCAGGTTTCCGGCCTTCGCGGGGATGATGAAGGGCTCGCCCGAGCCGGCCCGGATCGCCTCGAACGGCAGCTTGTCCCCGGACAGGCTCGGCATCGGCATGAACTTCATGTCGAAGTCGGTCGGGGTCTGCTTCAGCTGCTCGTTCTCCAGCCAGGAGCCACAGGTGATGAACGCGGCCTTGTACTGGTTCCAGCGGGTCTGGGACTCGGTGTGGGTCAGGGCGTTGGTACCCGGCATCAGGTACCCCTTCTCGACGACCTCGTAGATCGCGTCGATGGCCGCCGCGGCCGCGTCGCTGCCGACGAACGCCTTGGGGTCGAGGTTGTCGATCGCCTTCATGGCGTCCAGGCCGCCCTGCTTGGCGATCAGGTCCATGATGGCGACGTTGATGTAGTACGGGTACTTGCCCTGGTGCGCGAGGCCGCCGATGCCCTGCGACTTGGCGTCCTTGCAGATCGCGAGGAAGTCGTCCCAGGTCTTCGGAACCTCCCAGCCCTTCTCCTTGAAGAGCTTGCCGGAGTACCACAGACCCCACACCGTGTAGATGTAGTTGAGGGCCACGACCTTGCCGCCCTGCAGGCCCGGGTCGAGCGTGCCCGGGATCAGGGTGTCGCGGACCTTCTTGGCCGGGTCGTCGATCGACGGCGCGTCGAGGACGGCGGCCAGGTCGAGCAGGTTGCCGTTCTTGAAGAGCACGTCCAGCTTGATCTGCTGGGCGCCGGAGTCGTCGACGATGTCCGGCGGGTTGCCGCCGTTGAAGCGCGGCTGGAGCTTGCCGGTGATCTCCTGGGTGCCGGTGTGGGCGCTGGTGGTGCCCCACTTCTTGTCGAAGGAGGCTTCCCAGGCCTTGGCGTAGTCGTCGCCGTAGCCGCCCTTGAAGACGACGACGTCGAGCTTTCCGCCCTTTTCCACGCCGAAGGGGTTGGTCTTGCTGGTCTTGCCCTTGCCCTTGTCCTTGCCCTTGTCACCGGAGCTGTCGTCACCTCCGCCGCTCGCACACGCGGACAGGAAGCTCATCGTGGGTACGGAGATCAGACCGAGTGCGGCCGACCGCTTGATCAGATCGCGCCGGCCGACACCTTCAGCACTGCTGTTCTCGGCGGAAGTGGATCCCATGCTCAAGTCCTCGCCTTCTCCAGGACTCAGGCGGTGAACCGGATCCTCCCCGGCACCGCAGTTAGGTCAAGCTGGGGTCGTGCATGGGGGATTCAGTGGGTCAACGCGGCGATCCCTGCCCTTGTAAACAGCCGCCGACGCCCGATTCCCCCTGGTACATGCCTGTCCGCGGCCGTCGAACGACCGGGCGGATGCCGACAGGTATAGTCCACTTCCCGCCAGCGGAGCAAGATCGAATGCAGGTTTGCCCGCGGGTCTTTTCCGAGTTGAGACCTCCCGGAAATATGGGGCGACCAACCCCTCCCCGGCAGAAGATCGACACGGCGTCATTCTCCCGCCTTGGGAGTAATGCGCACCTCACCATGTGACATTCTCCCCGGATGCCGCATCCAACACCCTTGACACCGCTGACAACTTGACTCCCTACTGGTCCTTGCGCAGCAGAATTGACAACGTTGTCCACGCGCATGCGAGTGAGCCGAAGGGGCGCGCGGGTTTCGGAAGAGCGAGTGCACGCGGGCCTGGAGGGCCCACGGCGCCGCACTCCCGAATCCGGCTGGAGCGCCCCGGAGGTGAACGCGCCAATACAGCAGGGAGGGTCCTCGCGGATGCAGTACGGAGCTCGTTTCAGACGGAGTTCCTCGGCCCGGCCGAGGTGGAGTTCCTCGACGACAATGGGGGTGGCAGCGCTTTCTCTGATCGTGGCCTCGCAGGGCACCGCGGTTGCCCTTCCGGCCCGGACGGTCACCGCAGAGAGGCAGTTCGCCTCCTCATTCGAATCGGGTGATCCCGCACCGGACTGGATCAATACCGTAGACACGGGACCTGACGGGAAGAAGCGGTCGTCCGGTGTCGACGGAGGGTTCAGCACCGGCATCCCCGGCAACGTCACCGACCACGTCACGGACGTCCGCGCCAGCGCCGAGAACTCCGGCTCCGGCGAGGTCAAGGAGAACCTCGTCGACGGCGAGTCGAGCAGCAAGTGGCTGACCTTCGAGCCCACCGGCTGGGTGGAGTTCGACCTCGACGCACCCGTCAAGGCGGTCACCTACGCGCTGACGTCGGCCAACGACTTCGCCGAACGCGACCCCAGCGCCTGGACCCTGCAGGGCTCCACGGACGGCAAGGACTGGAAGACCCTGGACACCCGCTCCGGCGAGTCGTTCGGCGAGCGGTTCCAGACCAAGTCGTACGACATCGCGAGCCCCGTCGAGTACCAGCACTTCCGGCTCGACATCACGAAGAACAACGGGGCGGACATACTCCAGCTCGCCGATGTCCAGTTCTCGACGGGCGGTTCCGACGACCCGACCCCCAAGGACATGCTCTCGCTCGTGGACCGCGGGCCGAGCGGCTCCCCCACCGCGAAGGCGGGCGCCGGCTTCACCGGCAAGCGGGCCCTGCGCTACGCGGGTACGCACCAGGGGGACGGCCGGGCCTACTCGTACAACAAGATCTTCGACGTGAACGTGGCCGTCGGGCGCGACACCGAACTGGCGTACAAGATCTTCCCGTCCATGGCGGACGGTGACCGGGACTACGACGCCACGAACGTGTCGGTGGACCTGGCGTTCACGGACGGCACCTATCTGAGCGACTTGAACCCGCTGGACCGGCACGGGTTCTCGCTCACGCCCCAGGGGCAGGGCGCGGCCAAGATCCTCTACGTCAACCAGTGGAACAGCGTCGCCTCGCGGATCGGCTCCGTCGCCGCCGGGAAGACGGTCGACCGGATCCTGCTGGGCTACGACTCCGCGAAGGGCCCGGCCAAGTTCCGTGGCTGGCTGGACGACGTCTCGCTCCGGACCGTCGCGCGCGAGAAGCCCGCGGCGCATCTGTCGGACTACGCGCTGACCACCCGTGGCACCAACTCCAGCGGCGGGTTCTCGCGCGGCAACAACTTCCCGGCGACGGCCGTGCCGCACGGCTTCAACTTCTGGACCCCGGTCACCAACGCGGGTTCGCTCAGCTGGCTGTACGACTACGCACGTGCGAACAACACGGACAACCTGCCGACCATCCAGGCGTTCAGCGCCAGCCATGAGCCCAGCCCGTGGATGGGCGACCGGCAGACCTTCCAGGTGATGCCCTCGGCCGCGTCCGGCACCCCGGACACCTCGCGCACCGCCCGCGCGCTGGCCTTCAAGCACGAGAACGAGACCGCGCGCCCGTACTACTACGGGGTGACGTTCGAGAACGGGCTCAAGGCGGAGATGGCCCCGACGGACCACGCGGCGGCCCTGCGCTTCACCTATCCGGGCGCGGACGCGAGCGTGCTCTTCGACAACGTGACCGAGCAGGCGGGACTGACCCTCGACAAGGAGAACGGGGTGGTCACCGGCTACTCCGACGTGAAGTCGGGGCTGTCGACCGGTGCGACCCGGCTCTTCGTCTACGGGGTCTTCGACGCGCCGGTGACGGAAGGCTCCTCGTCCGGGGTCAAGGGCTATCTGAAGTTCGAGCCCGGCGCCGACCACAGTGTCACGCTGCGTCTGGCCACCTCACTCATCAGCGTCGACCAGGCCAAGGACAACCTGCGCCAGGAGATCCCCGACGGCATGTCCTTCGGCACCGTCAAGGCGCGGGCCCAGAAGCAGTGGGACAAGCTGCTGGGCAAGGTCGAGGTCCAGGGCGCCACGCCGGACCAGCTCACGACGCTGTACTCCAGCATGTACCGGCTCTACCTGTACCCCAACTCCGGCTCCGAGAAGGTGGGTTCGAAGTACCAGTACGCGTCGCCGTTCTCCGCGATGCCTGGTCCCGACACCCCGACCCACACCGGGGCGAAGATCGTCGACGGCAAGGTCTACGTCAACAACGGCTTCTGGGACACCTATCGGACGACCTGGCCGGCGTACTCCCTCCTGACGCCCGGTCAGGCAGGTGAGATGGTCGACGGGTTCGTGCAGCAGTACAAGGACGGCGGCTGGACCTCGCGCTGGTCCTCCCCCGGGTACGCGGACCTGATGACCGGCACCTCCTCCGACGTGGCGTTCGCGGACGCGTACGTGAAGGGCGTGCACTTCGACGCGACGGCGGCCTACGACGCGGCCGTGAAGAACGCCACGGTCGTCCCGCCGGCCTCCGGTGTGGGCCGCAAGGGCATGACGACCTCGCCCTTCCTCGGCTACACGTCCACGGCGACGGGCGAGGGCTTCTCGTGGGCCATGGAGGGCTACGTCAACGACTACGGCATCGCCAAGATGGGCGAGGCCCTCTACAAGAAGACCGGCAAGAAGCGCTACAAGGAGGAGTCCGCGTACTTCCTCAACCGCGCCCAGGACTACGTGAACCTGTTCGACAAGAAGGCCGGGTTCTTCCAGGGCCGCGACGCGCAGGGCAACTGGCGCGTCGACTCGGCGAAGTACGACCCGCGCGTGTGGGGGTACGACTACACCGAGACGAACGGCTGGGGCTACGCGTTCACCGCACCCCAGGACTCGCGGGGCCTGGCCAATCTGTACGGCGGCCAGGACGCGCTGGGCCAGAAGCTCGACACCTACTTCGCCACTCCCGAGACGGCCTCGCAGGACGTCGTGGGCTCCTACGGCGGGGTCATCCACGAGATGACCGAGGCCCGCGACGTACGGATGGGCATGTACGGGCACTCCAACCAGGTGGCCCACCACGTCACCTACATGTACGACGCGGCCGGCCAGCCGTGGAAGACGCAGAAGGACGTCCGTGAGGTCCTCTCCCGGCTCTACACCGGCAGTGAGATCGGGCAGGGCTACCACGGCGACGAGGACAACGGCGAGCAGTCGGCCTGGTACCTCTTCTCCTCGCTCGGCTTCTACCCGCTGGTGATGGGCAGCGGCGAATACGCCATCGGCTCGCCGCTGTTCACCAAGGCGACGGTCCACCTGGAGAACGGCCGGGACCTGGTCGTCAAGGCACCCAGGAACAGCGCGAAGAACGTGTACGTGCAGGGCGTGCGGTTCAACGGCAAGAAGTGGAACTCCACTTCGCTCCCGCACTCGCTCATCTCCCGTGGCGGTGTGCTGGAGTTCGACATGGGTTCCAAGCCGTCCTCGTGGGGCAGCGGCAAGAACGCGGCGCCCGTGTCGATCACCAAGGACGACAAGGCGCCCACGCCGCGCGCCGACGTCCTGAAGGGTGAGGGCGCGCTCTTCGACAACACCTCGGCGACGGACGCCACCGTCACGACGGTGGATCTGCCCACGGCCGCCTCCGCCAAGGGCCTCCAGTACACCCTGACGTCGTCCGGGGACCACACGAAGGCTCCGGCCGGCTGGGTCCTGCAGGGCTCGTCCGACGGCACCACGTGGACAGACCTCGACCGGCGCTCCGGCGAGTCCTTCGCCTGGGACAAGCAGACCCGGGCGTTCTCGGTGGCGCATCCGGGCTCGTACGCGCACTACCGACTGGTCCTCGACGGCTCGGCGACGCTCGCGGAGGTGGAACTCCTGGCCTGACGCAACATCGCACACGGGAGCGGGCGCGGAGATCACTCTCCGCGCCCGCTCCGCCGTCCCGGCCCGGCGTTCCCGACCGTTCCGTGGACGTGGAACCCGGAGCGGCCGGGAACGCCGGCACCGGGCCCCGGACACACGGCGGCCGCCGGACCCGCTGCCCGGCGGCCGCCCTCCTCGTGCGCTCAGTCCACCGCGAGGGTGAAGACGTGCAGATCCGCGTTGCCGGGCAGTTTCACGCTCTTGACGGTCTTGCCGGCCGGGGCCGCGAAGGGCTTCGTCGCGAAGACGTAGGTGGCGACGGGGTCCTTGTCCGCGCCCGCGACGTTGCGGTACGCGGCCCTGGCGACGGTCTCGTTGCCGTACTGGACCGTGCCGCCGCCACCGCCGACCGTCCAGTCGGTGAAGGAGAGGTCGACCTGGTCGGTGCTGCCGTCGGTGTAGGTGACGGTGGCCGCGGCCCGCTGGTTTCCGTTGACCGCGCTGCCGATGAACGACAACTGGGACGCCGGACGCGTGAGTTCGATGACCTGGCCGGTCGCCGCGGCGTTGTCCGGACGGCCCGCGGGCGAGTCGGGCCAGGTGTAGGTGAGCCCGTCCACGGTGCCCTGGCCGCCCGGGGTCAGGCCCGCGTCCGCGAGGGCCTGCCGGGAGTAGCTCCAGCCGCCTCCGTCGTAGTCGGCCTCGTCGTGGTCCCCGGCGTCGTCCGAGACGCCGGTGTTGTTGTAGCCGGCCAGCAGGGACCCGGGAGCCGCGACGGTCAGCGCCACCGGCTGCTCGTACGAGGTGCTCCCCGACGTCACGGTGACCTTGGCGTCGTAGAAGCCCTGCCGCGCCGTGTCGCCCGCGGCCAGGGTGATCGACCGGGAGCCGTCGGTCACCGTCCCCTCCGCGGGGGTCGCGGTCACTCCGTCGGGCGTGTCCACGTGGAAGCGGACCTCGGGACCCGTGCCGCCGCTCAGCGACAGCGCGCGGATGTCGATCCGTGTACTGCCGCCCGGTGCGAGCGTCGCCGCGGTGGGGCCGACGCCGATCTGATAGGGCTGCTCACCGTCGCGGAAGGACGGCGGAGCCGCGGCCGGATCGCTCCCCCAGCTGTGGTTGGGGGTGCCGGAGAGCGTGTAGTCGAGTGTGCCGCCGTCGCGGACGAAGGAGGCCGGGAGCCAAGGGCGCCCGCTGGTACGCCCGTTGACCTTGAGTGACTGCACGTACGGGGCGTCCGCCGCCGCGCCGGCCGCACGGATCTCGATGTCGTTGCCGCCCGGACGGTCGATCTTGACGCGGCTGAACAGGGGTGAGGAGAGGACGAGTTCGGCTCGGGAGGGAACCTGCGGGTACATACCGAGCGCGGAGAAGACGTACCAGGACGACATCTCGCCGAGGTCGTCGTTGCCGGGGATGCCGCCGGGCTGCGTCGACCACAGCCGGCTCATCGCCGCGCGGACGGTCTCCTGCGCCTTGTAGGGCGCGCCCGCGTAGTCGTAGAGGTAGGGGACGTTGATCGACGGCTCGTTGTCCAGCTCCGACTTGTCGCCGCCGCTGCCCGTGAACGCCCAGCCGCCGTCCGCGTCGTGGAAGAAGGTGTCGAGGCGGTCGAGTGCCTTGTCACGGCCTCCCATGGCCGCGAAGAGCCCGGCCGGGTTGTGCTGGACCATCCAGGTGTACTGGGCCGCTGTGCCCTCGACGAAACCGTTGCCGGTGGCCGGGGTGAAGCCGGTGACCCAGCTGCCGTCGGCCTTGCGGTTGGCGATGTAGCCACCGGTCCGGTCGGCCGCGATGTTGAAGTTGTTCTGCCACCACTGGGAGCGTGCGGCGAAGTCCGCGGCCGTCCGCTTCTCCCCCGCCGCCGTGGCCAGTTGGGAGAGGGCGAAGTCCGCCCCGGACATCTCCAGGGTCTCGGCGGCGCCGCCCCAGGCGTTGGACACGGACGGCATGTAGTGCTGCTGGAGGTACTTGTCGAGCGACGGGCGCTGGCCCACGGACAGGACCGGCTTGCCCGACGAGGACAGGTCCTGCTCGGTCGGCACGGTCGCCGCCTCGACCAGCGACTTCAGCGCGCCGCGCAGATCGAAGCCGGTGCCGCCGAAGGCCCGGATGCCGGCGAGCGCGGTCGGTGAGGGGTCGCCGTTCATGACGTGGGTGCCGCTCGCGCCGTGCAGCCAGCGGTCCCAGACTCCCCCGTTCTGCCGGGCCAGTTCGAGCAGTGACTGGGCGATGTCGGAGCCGGTGTCCGGGCTGAGGAGGGTGAGCAGCTGGACCTGGGAACGGTAGACGTCCCAGCCCGAGAAGGTGCCGTACTGCGCCCGGTGGCCGCGGCCGACGACATGGACCTTGTCGTCGCTTCCCCGGTATCTGCGGTCGGCGTCACTGATGACGTTGGGGTGCAGGAGGGCGTGATAGAGCGCGGTGTAGAACGTGGTGCGGTCGGTGTCGCCGCCACCGCCGACCCGGATCGCGCCGAGCCGGTCCTGCCAGGCGCGGTGGGCGGCGGACCGGACGGCGCCGAAGGAACGGGACGGCGGGTTCTCGGCCGCGAGGTTGGCGGCGGCGCCCGCCCGGCTCACGTACGAGATACCGACCTTGACGTTCACCGGGTCGGTGCCGGGCGCGAACTCCACGTAGCCACCGGCTCCCTTGCCCGCGGCGGGACGGCCGCCGTCGGAGAAGCCGCCGGTACCGCCACTCGCCCGGGTGGATCCCGGGCTCAGCCGGTCGTCCTGCCAGGTGCCGGCCGCCTTGAACGCGCGGTCGAAACGGGCGGTGAAGTACAGGGTGTAGTAGGCGCGTTGACCCTCCGGATCGAGGTAGCCGCAGAAGTTCCCGGAGGTCACGGAGCCCGAGACCGTCCGGGTCGCCGGGTCGATGCGCACGTCCGACGCCGTCGAGCCCACTTCGGAGTTGGCGGTGCGGATCAGCAGCGAGGCCGGCTTGTCGGACGGGAAGGTGAAACGGCCCGAGCCGGTCCGCGCGGTCGCCGTGAGGTCGGCGGTGACGCCGGAGGAGAGACCGACCTTGTAGTGGCCGGGCTCGGCGGTCTCGTCCGCGTGCGCGAAGTCGGCGGCGTACACCGCGTCCTTGGTGTCGCTCGCCGGGGAGGAGGTGACCTCGCCCGCGTACGGGAAGAAGGGGATGTCGCCGCTGCCGCCCGCGCAGCCCGTGCCGGACATGTGGGTGAGGCTGAAGCCCCGGACGCGGGTGGCGTCGTACTGGTAGCCGCCGGGCGCGGCCGTGCGGGTGGCGTCCCCGCGGGTGTTCTCCGGGCTCCAGGAGAGCATCCCGAAGGGCACGACGGCGCCGGGGAAGACGTTGCCGCCGTTCTTGGTGCCGATGAGCGGATCGACGTAGGTGGTGGGATCCCGGACCAGGTCGGGCGGCGCGGCGGTGGCGGCCACCGCGGGGGTGATCCCGCCGGCCGCCAGGACGACGGCGAACAGAACGGATGACGGACGGAAACGCATGACGCGGCCCCTCCTCCTTCGGACGGGTCGCGCACCACGGGTCGCACAAGCCGCAGGGACAGTAACGTGCGCCACCCGTACCACGGAAGACCGCGTCCGACGCGGCAGGCGCGCACGGCCCCCACCCCGCCGGCCCAGCCGGCGATCTGCCCGCCGACCCCGCCCGATACCAGCTTCGCAGGGTCAACATGCTTGACATCGTTGTCTGTTGAGACGGTAGAGTCGGGTGCAGACCATCAGACAACGTTGTCGCACGCCATGGTCGTCACAAGCCACGCACCATCCCGGGCCGGCACTCCCCCCGCCGGTCCGGGCTCGCGGACCGGGTGAGCCTCCCAACAGCCACCCGGTCCGCCCTGAGCGGATCGGCCGGCCCGGCGGGCACGAGCGTGGTGGAGTGATCACCGCCCGGGACCCGGGACGTCGCGCCCGGCCGTCGCGTTCGGCGATCACATCCGGCCGTCGTAACGGGACTTGGCGCCCGGACAGCGCGCGGGCCCTCCGTGCCCACGTGCGACGCGGGGGCCGTGTCCCTGTCCGTACGACGGCCGCGACCCCTGCCGTGCGGGTGCGGCGTTTCCCGATTCCCTTGTCCGCGAGGGCCGTCGGCCGGGACGACCGCGGAAGTTCCGCGCGCAAGAGGCCGAAACGGCGAAGGGCCGCACTCCTCGTGGTGAGGAGTGCGGCCCGACCGGTCTGCCGGATCGCCAGCCGCGGGGGCTACTTGGCGATCAGGTTGCGCAGCACGTACTGCATGATGCCGCCGTTGCGGTAGTAGTCCGCCTCGCCGGGGGTGTCGATGCGGACGACCGCGTCGAACTCGACGCCGCTGTCGGTGGTGACCTTCACCGTGCGCGGCGTGCTGCCGTTGTTGAGCTCCTCGACACCGGTGAAGGAGAAGGTCTCCTCGCCGGTCAAGCCGAGGGACTCCGCCGTGGCGCCCTCCGGGAACTGGAGGGGCAGGACGCCCATGCCGATGAGGTTCGAGCGGTGGATGCGCTCGTAGGACTCGGCGATGACGGCCTTGACGCCGAGCAGCGCGGTGCCCTTGGCGGCCCAGTCGCGGGACGAGCCGGAGCCGTACTCCTTGCCGGCCAGGATGACCAGCGGGATGCCCTGCTCGATGTAGTTGCGCGAGGCGTCGTAGATGAACGCCACCGGCGCGTCGGCCTGCGTGAAGTCGCGGGTGTAGCCGCCCTCGGTGCCCGGCGCGATCTGGTTGCGCAGGCGGATGTTGGCGAACGTGCCGCGGATCATGACCTCGTGGTTGCCGCGGCGGGAACCGTAGCTGTTGAAGTCACGACGCTCGACACCGTGCTCCGTGAGGTACTTGCCTCCGGGGGTGTCGGCCTTGATCGCACCGGCCGGGGAGATGTGGTCGGTGGTGACCGAGTCGCCGAGCTTGGCGAGGACGCGCGCGCCGGCGATGTCGGAGACCGGGGTGGTCTCCATCGTCATGCCCTCGAAGTAAGGGGGCTTGCGGACGTACGTCGACTGCGGGTCCCACTCGAAGGTGTTGCCCTCGGGGACCGGCAGCGCCTGCCACTGGGCGTCGCCAGCGAAGACGTCCTGGTAGGACTTGTTGAACATGTCCTCGCCGATGGCGTTCGCCACGACGTCGTTGACCTCGGCCTCGGAGGGCCAGATGTCGGCCAGGAAGACCGGCTTGCCCTCGGTGTCGGTGCCGAGCGCGTCGCGGGTGATGTCCACCTTCATGGAACCCGCGAGGGCGTAGGCGACGACCAGCGGCGGGGAGGCCAGGTAGTTCATCTTGACGTCGGGGTTGATGCGGCCCTCGAAGTTCCGGTTGCCGGAGAGGACCGAGGTGACCGCGAGGTCGTGGTCGTTGACGGCCTTGGAGACCTCGTCCGGCAGCGGGCCGGAGTTGCCGATGCAGGTGGTGCAGCCGTAGCCGACGAGGTTGAAGCCGACCTTGTCGAGGTAGGGGGTGAGCCCGGCCTTGTCGAAGTAGTCGGTGACGACCTTGGAGCCCGGGGCGAGGGTGGTCTTGACCCACGGCTTGCGGGTCAGGCCCTTCTCCACGGCCTTCTTCGCGACGAGCGCGGCGGCGACCATGACGTACGGGTTCGAGGTGTTGGTGCAGGAGGTGATGGCCGCGACCGTCACCGCGCCGTGGTCGATCTCGTAGGTCGAGCCGTCGGGGGCCGTGACCGTGACCGGGTTGGAGGGCACGCCGTTGGCGGCGGCCGGGGAGTCGGAGGCCGGGAAGGACTCCTTGCCCGCCTCGTCGTCGGTGTCGACGTAGTTGCGCACGTCGACCGTGAACTGCTCGGCGGCGTTCGCGAGGACGATCCGGTCCTGCGGGCGCTTCGGGCCGGCGATCGAGGGGACGACCGTGGAGAGGTCGAGCTCCAGCTTCTCGGAGAAGTCGGGCTCGGCGGCCGGGTCGAGCCAGAGGCCCTGCGCCTTGGCGTACGCCTCGACGAGCGCGAGCTGCTGCTCGGAACGGCCGGTCAGCTTCAGGTACTTGATGGTCTCGTCGTCGATCGGGAAGATCGCGGCGGTGGAGCCGAACTCCGGCGACATGTTGCCGATGGTGGCGCGGTTGGCCAGCGAGGTGGCGGCCACACCCTCACCGTAGAACTCGACGAACTTGCCGACGACGCCGTGCTTGCGCAGCATCTCGGTGATCGTGAGCACCAGGTCGGTGGCGGTGGTGCCCGGGGTGAGCTCACCGGTCAGCTTGAAGCCGACGACGCGCGGGATGAGCATGGAGACCGGCTGGCCGAGCATCGCGGCCTCGGCCTCGATGCCGCCGACGCCCCAGCCGAGCACACCGAGGCCGTTGACCATGGTGGTGTGCGAGTCGGTGCCGACGAGGGTGTCGGGGTACGCCTGGCCGCCTCGGACCATGACCGTGCGGGCCAGGTGCTCGATGTTCACCTGGTGGACGATGCCGGTGCCCGGCGGGACGACCTTGAACTCGTCGAACGCGGTCTGGCCCCAGCGCAGGAACTGGTAGCGCTCCTTGTTGCGGCCGTACTCCAGCTCGACGTTCTGCGCGAAGGCGTCGTGCGTGCCGAACTTGTCGGCGATGACGGAGTGGTCGATGACCAGCTCGGCCGGGGCCAGCGGGTTGATCTTCGCCGGGTCACCGCCGAGCTCCTTGACGGCCTCGCGCATGGTGGCGAGGTCGACGACGCAGGGCACGCCGGTGAAGTCCTGCATGATCACGCGCGCCGGCGTGAACTGGATCTCCTGGCTGGGCTGCGCCTGGGAGTCCCAGCCGCCGAGGGCCCGGATGTGGCCGGCGGTGATGTTCGCGCCGTCCTCGGTGCGGAGCAGGTTCTCCAGCAGCACCTTCAGGCTGTACGGAAGGCGAGCCGAGCCTTCCACCTTGTCCAGCCGGAAGATCTCGTACGACTCGTCGCCCACCTGCAGCGTGCTGCGGGCGTCGAAGCTGTTCGCCGACACGACAGTCTCCTTCATTGATGTGCGCGTTCCCACCGCATCCTGCCGCCACGACGTCTTGGCCGATCCGCTAAGGTGAGGCTAAGTTAGGCAAGCCTTACCGAGGTGGCGGCTGCGGTGCGCCTCGGCAGATATCTCGATGTCGAGATAACTCTAGTACATGGGGGCGGGCTGGTCATGCCCGGCCTGCCCGTGACGTCCGCGCGCACCCGGACGGGCCCCGCTCCGGCCGGGGAGACGCCTCCGACCGACCGCCGGTAAACCGGCGGGGGCGACGGGGAGGAGGGCGCTGCGCCCGGCGGTGACCGGGGCCCCGGTCACCAGGGAAGGGGACCCTCGATGTCGAAGTAGCCGCCGGTCGGGCCCTCCGGGCCCAGCTGGGCGGTCCGGACGATGATCTCCGCGCCCTCCTGGACGGTCTGCGTGCCCGTGTGCCCGTTCAGGTCCGTCGCGGTGTAGCCGGGCTCCACCGCGTTGACACGGATCTCCGGGAAGGCCTTCGCGAACTGCACGGTGATCATGTTGACCGTGGCCTTCGACGCCGGGTAGGCGACCCCGGGGTAGGCGTACGTGGGCGTGTCGGGGGTGCTGACCCGGGTCAGCGACGCCAGTCCGCTGCTCACGTTCACCACGACCGGGGCCGCGGAGCGCCGCAGCAGGGGCAGGAAGGCGTGGGTGACGCGGACGACCCCGAAGACGTTCGTCTCGAAGATCGACCGCATCATGTCGGCGGTCAGGTCCGCGGCGCCGATGACACCTCCCTCCGGCGTGCGCCCCTCGACGCCGGCGTTGTTGATCAGTACGTCGAGCCCGCCGTCGGCCTCGATGGCCTTCGCCGCGGCGGCGACGGAGGCGTCGTCGGTGACGTCGAGGACGACCGCGCGCGCCCCCAGCTCCCCGGCTGCCCGGCGGCCGCGTTCCGGGTCCCGGCTGCCCAGGTAGACGGTGTGGCCCGCGGCGACGAGGCGGCGGGCGGTCTCGAAGCCGAGACCTTTGTTCGCTCCGGTGATCAGTGTGGTCGTCATGGCTCCAGGTTGCGGCGGGGCGGCGCGGTCAGCCAGGAGTCCCGTCTTCCTGGGACTCCTGGTACCAGGCAGGTCCGCGCCGCGCGGTGCACAGTGGAGGCATGGCGAGCACGGAGTTCGGGCGGACGGTACGGCGCTGGCGTGACCGGGTCCCTCCGGAGGCGGCCGGGCTGCCTGTCGGCGGACAGCGCAGGGCGGTCGGTCTGCGCCGCGAGGAACTCGCCCTGCTGGCCGGGATCTCGGTCGACTACGTCACCCGCCTCGAACAGGGCCGGGCCGCCCACCCGTCCGAGCAGGTCGTCGAGGCGCTCGGCCGGGCCCTGCGGCTGTCCGGCATCGAGCGCGAGCATCTCTTCCACGCCGCCGGGCTGGTCCCGCCGGGGCGGGGCACCGTACCCGGCTACCTCACACCGAGCGTGCAGCGACTGCTGGACCGCCTGACCGGGACCCCCGTGGCGGCCTACGACGCCGCGTGGACGCTGATGGTGGCCAACCCGCTGTACGCGGCCCTGCTGGGCGACCCCTCGGGGTGGCGCGGCCAGGAGCGCAACGGGGTGTGGCGTGCCTTCCTCGGTCCGGCCGGCCGGGTCCGGCACACACCGCAGTCCCGGCGGACGCTGGAGACCGCGCTCGTGAGCGACCTGCGTGCGACCGCGACCCGGTATCCGGCCGACCGTCGGGTGCGACGGCTGGTCGCCGAACTGCGGTCGGACAGCCGCCGGTTCGCCGAGCTGTGGGACGCCGGAGCCGTGGGCCGCCAGGAGGCCTCGCGCAAGACCGTCGACCACCCCCAACTGGGCCCCCTCACACTGGACTGCGACATCCTCAGCGTCGCCGGAAGCGATCTGCGCATCATGGTCTACACGGCCGAACCAGGCACACAGGACGCCGAACGGGTCGCGCTGCTCGGTGTGGTCGGCACCCAGACCCTGGCCTGAACGGGACCGGCGCGCAAGGCCGTTCAGCCGAGGTGGCGTTTTCACGGATATCGCGGGTCCACAGGCGGCCAAGGGCCGATTACGGGGTACACGGTGTCCCAGCCGGGACCCGCCCGGCGTCGCGAACCGCCTCCAGGGGGCCCTCGATGGCAATCACCTTCCGCAAGAGCTTCCGCATCCTTCCCGGGGTGCGGCTGAACATCAACCGGCACTCGTGGTCGATCACCACCGGCGGACGGCACGGGCCGCGGCAGACGCACAGCAGCACCGGACGCAAGACCACGTCGATGGACCTGCCGGGCCCCTTCGGCTGGCGCCGCACCACGCGGCGGCGGGACCACTGACCCCACCGGTCCGCTCCCACCCCCGTGAAGGGGAGAGCACGCCGGTCGGCCGCCGTGACGGCACTGACGCTCACGGCGGCCGGCGTGCCGCGTCCTCGAACTGTCCCGCGCACGCGAGCGGGACGTAAGGGCAGAAAGAGCACGACAGATACGAAAGGCATATGAGGTAGGAGACAGAGACGAGACAGGTGAGACGGACGAGACGGGCATGACGGGAGAATCCAGCAAGGCGGCCACACTCCACCTTTCTCCGCGAGACGGCCCGAACCACCCCGGGCCGCGAGCGAGGCGGACGCCCGACCGCCCGAACTCCCTTGCGAGTCTGCCCCGCTGACCACCATCACCCGATTGGGCGTACTCCATTTCTCTTTATCTCACATGAGATATACGGTCGCGCCATGGCAGACGACTACCTCGTACGCATCGGCAAGCTCATCCGTGACGCCCGTCAGCACCGGGGCTGGACCCAGTCGCAACTCGCCGAGGCTCTCGGCACCAGCCAGAGTGCCGTCAATCGCATCGAGCGCGGCAATCAGAACATCAGCCTTGAGATGATCGCCCGTATAGGCGAAGCCCTGGACAGCGAGATCGTGTCCCTGGGCTACGCGGGTCCGATGCATCTGCGCGTGGTCGGCGGACGGCGGCTGTCCGGCTCGATCGACGTGAAGACCAGCAAGAACGCCTGTGTCGCGCTGCTGTGCGCGACCCTCCTCAACAAGGGCCGCACGGTGCTGCGCCGGGTCGCCCGGATCGAAGAGGTCTACCGCCTGCTGGAGGTGCTCGGCTCGATCGGCGTCCGCACCCGGTGGATCAACGACGGCGTCGACCTGGAGATCGTGCCCCCGGCCCAGCTGGACATGGAGGCCATCGACGCCGAGGCGGCCCGCCGCACGCGGTCCATCATCATGTTCCTCGGCCCGCTGCTGCACCGCATGGACCAGTTCAAGCTGCCGTACGCGGGCGGTTGCGACCTGGGCACCAGGACCATCGAGCCGCACATGATCGCGCTGCGCCGCTTCGGTCTCGACATCGCCGCCACCGAGGGCCTCTACCACGCCCGGGTGGACCGCTCGGTCTCCCCCGCCCGCCCGATCGTCCTGACCGAGCGCGGCGACACGGTGACCGAGAACGCGCTGCTCGCCGCCGCCCGCCACGACGGCGTGACCGTCATCCGCAACGCCTCCTCCAACTACATGGTCCAGGACCTGTGCTTCTTCCTGGAGGCCCTGGGCGTACGGGTGGAGGGCATCGGCACCACGACGCTCACCGTGCACGGCGTGCCCACCATCGACGTGGACGTGGACTACTCGCCCTCGGAGGACCCGGTCGAGGCGATGAGCCTGCTCGCCGCCGCGGTCGTCACCGAGTCGGAGCTGACGGTGCGCCGGGTGCCCATCGAGTTCCTGGAGATCGAGCTCGCGGTCCTGGAGGAGATGGGCCTCGACCACGACCGCACGGCGGAGTACTTCGCCGACAACGGCCGCACGCGGCTGGTGGACCTGACGGTCCGGCCCTCCAAGCTGGAGGCGCCGATCGACAAGATCCACCCGATGCCCTTCCCGGGCCTGAACATCGACAACGTCCCGTTCTTCGCGGCCATCGCGGCCTCCGCGCAGGGCAAGACGCTGATCCACGACTGGGTGTACGACAACCGGGCCATCTATCTCACGGACCTCAACCGCCTCGGCGGGCGTCTCCAGCTCCTCGACCCGCACCGGGTGCTGGTGGAGGGCCCGACCCGCTGGCGCGCCGCCGAGATGATGTGCCCGCCCGCGCTGCGGCCCGCCGTGGTCGTCCTGCTGGCGATGATGGCCGCCGACGGTACGTCCGTGCTGCGCAACGTGTACGTCATCAACCGCGGCTACGAGGACCTGGCCGAGCGGCTCAACTCACTCGGGGCGCAGATCGAGACGTTCCGGGACATCTGATCCCCCGCACGGCCGTAGGGGCCCGCCAAAGGACGCCCTCGCGTCGGCCGGCGGGCCCCGTCGTGTGCCGTCCCGTGGGCGGGCTCAGCTCTCCATGAGCGTGATGTCCTGCTGCCGCACCGCGTGGAACTTCGGCAGCGGCAGGCCGCCCGCGCCGGGGCTCAGTTCCATCAGCGTGGCCTCGACATGGGCGGCTCCCGGCCGGAGGGTGCCGGGCTCGCGCTTCTCCGAATTGTTCCAGCGGTGCGCCGCTCCGTCGCAGACGGCCGAGGTGCCTCCGATGCCCTGCCGCGCCGTGGAGTCGCGCTGCCACACCGACGAGGACACGAGCACCGGACCGGTGCCCGTCAGACACCGGTAGGTGCCGGAGAGCGTGATGGTGCCGTCCGTCGCGAGATGACCGGTGGAGTCGACGGTGACGGTCTCGTACGGGTCCGACAGACCGGCGGCGGACGCGGCGACGGCGGGCGGCACGAGCAGCAGGAACGCGGCGCCGGTGGCCGCGCCGATGACCTGGCGCAAGGACATGGAAGTACCTCCTGAAACGTGGAAGGCTCCACAGGTACCGGCCCCGCGCGCCCGGGACGGTGATCGTCACCCCTTTGGTGGCGAGTCCGCCCCAGGCGTCATGGGAACGTTCGAGAGTTGTCCGTGTGTTGTCACGCTTCTCGACCGGCGGTTCCGATGAGTTCGCCGCGGGAGCATGGTCTTAACCATGCGAGGCGGCGACAGCGCCGCAGGCACTCATCGCATCCGACGTGGAGGTGCGCCATGTGTTCCCACCAGGCTCTGTGCCCGTCCGCGGACTCCAGGCTTCCGCACGTGGTGTCGGCCCACCACGAGCAGGGGTGGAGCCTGCTGTGCAACGGCGCGATCGTCTTCGACGACAGCGGCGAGCTGCTCCCCGACGGCAGCGTGATCGCTCCGCACCGGGTGTTCGCGGAGCGGCTCACCGTCGCCGCCTGACCACCGCCCCTGCCGCGCCGGCATCGCGCTACGCCAGGACCGCGAAGCCGTCGAGTTCGACCAGGGCGCGTTCGTCCCACAGGCGCACGGCGCCGACGACGGCCATGGCGGGATAGTCGCGCCCCGCCAACCGCCGCCAGACGCGCCCGAGTTCGGCGGCGTGAGCGCGATAGTCCGCGACGTCGGTGGCGTAGACGGTGACCCGCGCGAGGTCGGCCGGGGTTCCCCCCGCGGCCCGCAGCGCGGTGAGCAGGTTGGCCAGCGCCCGCTCGAACTGCTCCGGAAGGCTCTCGCCGACCACCTTCCCGTCCGTGTCGAGCGAGGTCTGACCCGCCAGGAAGACGACGCGGGTGCCGGTGGCGACGACGGCGTGCGAGAACCCCGCGGGCGGGGAGAGTTCGGGCGGATTGAGACGCTCGGTGCTCACGATGCCTCCCACGACGCGTACAACTCCTTGGCGATGATCGCCCGTTGGACCTCGCTCGCGCCCTCGTAGACACGGGGGGCGCGGACCTCCCGGTAGAGGTGTTCGAGGAGATGACCGCGGCGCAGGGCACGGGCGCCGTGCAGTTGGACCGCCGCGTCGACCACGTACTGGGCCGTCTCGGTCGCCAGCAGCTTCGCCATCGCCGCACGGCGGGGCACGTCCGGGGCCCCCTCGTCGTACGCCGCCGCGGCCGCGTACACCATGAGCCGGGCCGCCTCCGTGCGCAGCGCCATCTCGGCGACCTGGTGGGCCACCGTCTGCAGGTCCTTCAGCTTCCCTCCGAACGCCTCTCGCCGGGCGGTGTGCGCGAGGGCCGCCTCCAGGGCCGCTCCCGCCATACCGACCGCGAAGGCGCCCACGCTCGGGCGGAAGAGATTGAGGGTGCCCATCGCGACCCGGAAGCCGCGGTCGGGTTCACCGAGCACGTCGTCCGCGGTGACCGGTACGCCGTCGAAGGCGAGGTTCCCGATCGGGTGCGGCGAGAGCATGTCGAGCGGGGCCCCGGTGAGGCCGGGCCGGTCGGCGGGGACGAGGAACGCGGTGACACCCCGGGCGCCCGCGCCCGCCGTGGTCCGCGCGAAGACGGTGTAGAAGTCGGCCTCGGGCGCGTTGGAGATCCAGCACTTCTCCCCGGTGAGCCGCCAGCGCCCGGCGCCGTCGGCCTCGGCGACGGCCCCGGTGCCGGCCTCGTCGGCGGGCAGGGCCCGGACCTCCGCCCCGGACACCGGCGAACCCGCGGGCGCGGCTTCGGCGGGCATCCCGGTCTCCGCGACCGCCGGCGCCCCGGCCCGCTCGGCCGCGAGCGTCCCGGAATCCGCGCCGGGCGCGGTGCCCGGCGGTGGGCCCGGCGTGTGCGGGGCGGCCCGGTCCGCGCGCAGGGCCAACGCCGCCGCGTCGGAGCCCGCGGCCGGCTCGCTGAGCGCGAAGGCGGCCACCGCGGTGCCGTCCGAGACGCGCGGGAGCCAGTACGCGCGCTGGGCCCGGGTGCCGTACGCGTGCACCGGATGCGCGCCGAGACCTTGGAGGGCGAGCGCGGTCTCGGCCTCCGTACAGACCTGTGCCAGGGACTCCCGCATCAGGCACAGGTCGAGCGCGCCGGAGGTGAACAGCCGCGTGAGCAGACCCAGTCGGCCCAGCTCGGCGACGAGGGGGCGGTTGACGTGGCCAGGCTCGCCCTTCTCGGCCAGCGGGCGCAGCCGCTCCGCGGCGAGCGTGCGCAGCTCGGCGCACCAGGCGGTCTGCGCCGTGTCGAGCGAGAAAACGGTCACGGCCGGTCCCCTCTCCCTTGAGGACTTCAGGTTATCGCGGGACGTTGACTGTCGTCACCAACACGATACGCTCCTTGTGCGCAACCGAGAGCTGAGCCACCGACCGCGCACGATGCGCCAAGCACCGCGCACCACGTGCCACGCACCGCGCACCATGTGCCATCAACCACGCGCCACAAGCCGCGGGTTGAGAGCCGCGAGCCCACCACGACAAGGGGGCGAACCTCCATGGACCCCGGCGACACCCTGGAGCCGACGATCTCGGCCCACCTCGACACCTTCGCCCGCGACCACCTCCCGCCCCCGGAACAGTGGCCCCGACTCCCCTTCGATCTGCCCGAGTTGCGCTATCCGGACCGGCTCAACTGCGCGGCCGAGCTCCTCGACGGCCGGGATCCGCAGCGCCCCGCCTTCCGCACGCCGTCCGGCGACCTGTGGACGTACGGACAACTCCTCGCGCGCGTCGACCGCATCGCCCATGTGCTGACCACCGAGCTGGGCGTGGTGCCCGGAAACCGGGTCATGCTGCGCGGGCCCACCACGCCCTGGCTCGCCGCGTGCTGGCTGGCGGTCCTGAAGGCGGGCGCGATCGCCGTCACCGTGCTCGCCCAGCAGCGCCCGCACGAGCTGACCACGATGGGCACGATCGCCCGGGTGACCCACGCCCTGTGCGACATACGGTCGGTCGACGACCTGGCCGCCGCGGACATCCCGGGGCTGCGGATCACGACGTACGGCGGTGACGCGTCCGACGATCTGCTGCTGCGGATCACGGGCGCGCCCGACGAGCCCTTCACCGCCGTGGACACGGCCGCCGACGACGTCGCGCTGATCGCGTTCACCTCGGGCACGACCGGCCGCCCCAAGGGCTGTGTGCACTTCCACCGCGATGTGCTGGCGACGGCGGACACCTTCTCCCGCCATGTACTGAGGCCGCACGAGGACGACGTCTTCACCGGCAGCCCCCCGCTGGGATTCACCTTCGGGCTCGGTGGACTCGTCATCTTCCCCATGCGCGCGGGCGCCTGCTCCCTGCTGCTCGAACAGGCGGGCCCCAGGCAGCTGTTGCCCGCGATCGCGGAGCACCGTGTCTCCGTGCTGTTCACCGCGCCGACCGCGTACCGGGCGATGCTGACGGAACTGGACGGGTATGACACGACGTCGCTGCGGCGCTGTGTGTCGGCCGGCGAGAACCTGCCCGCCGCGACCTGGCAGGCCTGGCACGCCCGCACCGGGCTGCGCATCATCAACGGCATCGGCGCCACCGAGCTGCTGCACATCTTCATCTCGGCGGCCGACGAGCGGATCAGACCCGGCACCACGGGCCTGCCCGTCCCCGGCTGGCAGGCACGCGTGGTCGGCCCCGGCGGGGATCCGGTCCCGGACGGCGAACCCGGCCTGCTCGCCGTACGCGGCCCGGTGGGCTGCCGCTATCTCGCCGACCCGCGGCAGCGGGAGTACGTGCGCGACGGCTGGAACATCACCGGTGACACCTATGTCCGCGACGCCGACGGCTACTTCCGCTATGTCGCCCGCGCCGACGACATGATCGTCTCGGCCGGGTACAACATCGCGGGGCCGGAGGTCGAGGACGCCCTGCTGCGCCATCCGGATGTCGTCGAGACGGCGGTCGTGGGCCGCCCCGACGAGGCGCGCGGCCAGGTCGTGGTGGCGTACGCGGTCCTGCGCACGGGCGCGCCACGGGACCCGGAGGCGCTGCGGGTCTTCCTCAAGTCCGAGCTCGCGCCGTACAAGTGCCCCCGCGAGTTCGTCTTCCTGGACGTGCTGCCGCGCACGGCGACGGGGAAGCTGCAGCGCTTCCGGCTGCGCACGGCCGTCCCCGTACAGGGCGCCGCCGGGGACGAGCCGCCCACCGGGGGTGAGGTGTCCCCCGGAGGCGAGTTGTCCACCGGCGGCGGATCCAAGTGATCTTCGAGCACTAGAGTGATCAATGTGTCAGAGCAGCGCGCCCCCCGGTCCCTCATCGTCACGTTCTACGGCGCGTACGGCCGTTTCATGCCCGGTCCCGTGCCGGTGGCCGAGCTGATCCGGCTGCTCGCCGCTGTCGGTGTCGACGCGCCCTCCGTGCGTTCGTCGGTCTCCCGGCTCAAGCGCCGGGGGCTGCTCGAACCGGCCCGCACCCCGGCGGGCGCGGCGGGGTACGGGCTGTCGCCCGACGCGCGCCAGCTCCTCGACGACGGCGACCGGCGGGTGTACGCGACGGCTCCTCCCGAGGACGACGGCTGGGTGCTCGCCGTCTTCTCCGTGCCGGAGTCGGAACGCCAGAAGCGGCACGTGCTGCGCTCGCGACTGGCCGGCCTCGGCTTCGGGACGGCCGCACCGGGGGTGTGGCTCGCTCCGGCCCGGCTGTACGAGGAGACACGGCACACCCTCGCGCGGCTGCGGCTCGATCCGTACGTGGAGCTGTTCCGCGGGGAGCACCTGGGCTTCGCGGCGACGGCGGACGCGGTCGCGCGCTGGTGGGACCTGGGCTCGATCGCCAAGGAGCACGAGGAGTTCCTCGACCGGCACGCGCCCGTGCTGCGCGCCTGGGAGCGGCGCGCGGACACCCCTCCCGAGGACGCGTACCGCGACTACCTGCTGGCCCTGGACACCTGGCGCCACCTCCCGTACGCCGACCCGGGACTTCCCGGCGCGCTGCTGCCCCCGGGCTGGCCGGGCGCCCGTTCGGCCGCCGTCTTCCGGGCTCTGCACGAGCGGTTGCGCGACGCGGGGGCGGGCTTCACCGAGGTACCCGCGTAACTCACGCGGGCTTCACCGGGGTTGTGCTCGGCTGCTCTCGACTCCCGAGTGAGAGACGGGGTCTGGGAGCGTCGGTGCGCCCGGTCTGCGGGCGTCTGCTACCCGCACGGTAGGGCTTCGGCCAGGCGACGCCCGGTCCCTCGTAACCCTGCTCGGCCGCCGCGTGCAGGGTCCAGTGCGGGTCGTAGAGGTGTGGCCTGGCGAGTGCGCACAGGTCCGTGCGCCCGGCCAGGATCAGCGAGTTGACGTCGTCCCAGGACGAGATCGCGCCGACGGCGATCACCGGCAGGCCGGTCTCGTGGCGGATCCGGTCGGCGTACGGCGTCTGGTACGAGCGTCCGTACTCGGGCTGCTCGTCCGCCACCACCTGGCCCGTCGACACGTCCACCGCGTCCGCGCCGTGTGCGGCGAAGGCCCGCGCGACGGCGACCGCGTCGTCCCCGGTGGTGCCGCCCTCGGCCCAGTCGGTGGCGGAGATACGGACGGTCATGGGGCGTTCCTCCGGCCATACCGCCCGTACGGCGTCGAAGACCTCCAGCGGGAAGCGCAGTCGGCGTTCCAGGGAGCCGCCGTAGGCGTCGGTGCGCCGGTTGGTCAGGGGCGAGAGGAAGCCGGACAGCAGATAGCCGTGGGCGCAGTGCAGTTCGAGGAGGTCGAAGCCGCAGCGTGCGGCGCGCCAGGCGGCGGACGCGAACTGTTCCCGAATATCGGTCAGTTGGGCGCGCGAGAGGTGACGGGGTGACTGACTGGCCGGCCCGTACGGGATCGGGGACGCGGCCACCAGGGGCCAGCCGCCCTCCTCCAGCGGTTCGTCGATGCCCTCCCACATCAGCTTCGTGGAGCCCTTGCGGCCGGAGTGGCCGAGCTGCACGCCGATGGCGGTGCCGGGCGCCTGGGCGCGCACGAAGTCGGTGATCCGCCGCCAGGACTCGGCCTGGCGGTGCGTGTAGAGCCCCGCGCAGCCCGGCGTGATCCGGCCCTCGGCGCTCACGCACACCATCTCCGTCATCACCAGG
Organism: Streptomyces fagopyri; assembly: GCF_009498275.1. Taxonomy (NCBI): domain Bacteria; kingdom Bacillati; phylum Actinomycetota; class Actinomycetes; order Kitasatosporales; family Streptomycetaceae; genus Streptomyces; species Streptomyces fagopyri. The sequence continues at coordinate 2,622,280 of NZ_CP045643.1, forward strand.
CCGGCGCCGCCGAGCGCCCGCGCTCCCAGGTGCACGAGGTGGAAGTCCCCGGGGACGCCGTCCACGGCCGAGTACATGTCCATCGGGGAGACCACGACCCGGTTGCGCAGGGTCAGTCCGCGCAGCCGGAACGGTGTGAACATCGGGGGTGTACCGGGCGGGCAGCCGAACTCCCGCTCGACGGCGGCCGTGAAGTGCGCGTCGCGCAGCCGCAGGTTGTCGTGTGTGACCCGGCGGCTGCGGGTGAGGAGGTTGAAGGCGAACTGGCGTGGGTGCTGGCCGACGTACAGACCCACGTTCTCGAACCACTCCAGGCTCGCGCGGGCCGCGCGCTGGGTGGACGCGACCACCGGGCGCCGCTCCCGCTCGTAGGCGGCGAGGGCCTCGTCGAGCGTGGGCCGCTCCTGGAGACAGGCGGCGAGCGCGAGCGCGTCCTCGACGGCGAGCTTCGTGCCCGAGCCTATGGAGAAGTGCGCGGTGTGCGCGGCGTCGCCCAGGAGCACCAGATTGCCGTGCGACCAGCGGTCGTTGACGACCGTGCGGAAGGTGGTCCAGGCCGACTTGTTGGACCGCAGCGGCCGTCCGCCGAGGGCGTCGGAGAAGATCTTGGCGCACCGCTCGACGGACTCCCGCGCGTCGAGGTCCTCGAACCCGGCGGCCCGCCACACCTCCTCGCGCATCTCGACGATGACGGTGGAGGCGTCGGCCGCGTACGGGTAGGCGTGCAGTTGCATCACCCCGTGCTCGGTACCGGCGATCTCGAAGCGGAAGGCGTCCAGGGCGAAGTCGGCCGCCAGCCAGATGTAGCGGCACCGGTGCTCCTCGACGGACGGCCCGAACACGTCCGCGTACGCCTCCCGCGTCGGGCTGCGCACCCCGTCGGCGGCGACGACCAGGTCGTACGTCCGGGTCAGCTCGGCCGGGTCCGGGGCCTCGGCCCGAAAACACAGCTCCACACCGAGCGAGCGGCACCGCTCGTGCAGGATCTCCAGCAGCCGGCGCCGGCCGAGCGCCGCGAAGCCGTGGCCGCCGGAGGTGTGGTGGACACCTCGGTGCACGATGTCGATGTCGTCCCAGCGTACGAACTCGTCCTGGAGCGCCGCGTACACCACCGGGTCGGCGTGCTCGATGCCGCCGAGCGTCTCGTCGGACAGGACGACGCCGAAGCCGAAGGTGTCGTCGGGGGCGTTGCGCTCCCACACGGTGATCTCACGGCCGGGGTCGAGCCGTTTGAGGAGGGCCGCGGCGTACAGTCCGCCGGGGCCGCCGCCGACGACGGCGACACGCAGGGGTGCGCCGGGCCTCGCGGCCGCGGTCGGCGAGGGCGGCGTGGTGCCCGGGTGCGGCGGGGCGGCGCCGGCCGGTTGCGGGTCGCCCGGATCGCGGGGGGCGCGCACGGCTATCGCCCCCGCCACTTCGGCGCCCGCTTCTCGGTGAAGGCGGCGTGGAACTCCGCGTAGTCCTCGCCGTTCATCAGCAGGGCCTGTGCCGAGGCGTCGAGTTCGACGGAGGCGGCGAGCGGCATGTCCAGTTCGGCGGTGAGCAGCGCCTTCGTCTGGGCGTGCGCGAGGGCCGGTCCGGCCGCCAGGCGGTGGGCCAGTGCCCGCGCGGCCTCGTCGGCGTGCCCCTCCTCGGTCAGCTCGCTGATCAGGCCGATCCGCTCGGCCTCGGGCGCGCGCACGGGGTCGCCGAGCATCAGCAGCCTGGTCGCGTGGCCGAGCCCGACGACGCGGGGCAGCAGATACGCGGCGCCCATGTCGCCGCCGGACAGTCCGACACGGGTGAAGAGGAAGGCGAAGCGGGCGCTGGGGTCGGCCACCCGGAAGTCGGCGGCCAGCGCGAGCACCGCTCCGGCGCCGGCGGCCACGCCGTGCACCGCCGCGATCACCGGGAAGGGGCACTCCCGTACGGCGCGCACGACCTGTCCGGTCATCCGGTTGAAGTCGAGGAGCTGGGCGGTGTCCATGGAGAGTGTGGCGCCGATGATCTCGTCGACGTCGCCGCCCGAGCAGAAGCCGCGGCCCTCACCGGCCAGTACCAGGGCCCGCACCGACCGTTCCCGGGAGAGCTCGGCGAGCAGGTCACGCAGGTCGGCGTAGGCGCCGAAGGTGAGGGCGTTGAGTTTCTCGGGCCGGGCCAGGGTGACCGTGGCGACCCCGTCGGCGACCTCGTACCTCAGGTGGCGCCAGTCGGAGGTGCGGGCGGCTGAGCCGGTGAAGGGACTCATGACGGACGGCCTCCTCGGGCGGGGCGGCGGTCTGCGCGGCGGGACCGCCCGCGCTCCCTCACGAAGTTATCACCTGTCTGTGACTGTCGTCACGAGTGCGCGATAACCCGGGCGTGAACCGGTCGTCGGCCGCCGCCTCCGTCCCCCGCCCGTCACCGAGTAACGGAACCTCGATGGGCCCGTAACGACAGGAGCGTTCGACGGGAGACGAGCCGTCGACCTGGGTAGCACCCTCATGCCGGCCGAACGTCCCGGGAGGACCCTGCCGAACGTCCCGCGCAGCGCCCGCCGAGCGCCTCTGCCCGGCCGCGCCGTACCATTCGTAAAGTTGAAAGCAGGACAGCCTGCTCCATGAACGGACCCACCTTGCACGACACCCCCGCCCCCGCCTCCTGGCGCATCGCGCTGCCGCACACCGCCGCGGCCGTGCCCGTCGCGCGCGCCCTGGTCCGCACGGCGATGGCCGAGCTGGAGCACTCGGCCGACAGCGACACCGCGGAACTGCTCACCGCGGAGCTGGTGGCCAACGCCGTGGAGCACACCGCCGGGGACGGTCCCATAGAGCTGGTCGTGGAACTGATGGCGACCGGGTGCCAGGTCGAGGTGCACGACCCCGACCCGGCACCGCCGGGCAATCTCACCGTCCCCGGGCCGGTCGAGCCGCCGGACCCCTGGCAGGAGCACGGGCGCGGCCTCCTGCTGATCCGCACCCTCAGCTCGTCCTGCGGCCACCGCCCGACCGACTCCGGCAAGGCGGTCTGGTTCAGGCTTCCCGTGGTGCCGGCTCAGCGGCGGCCCGCGTAGCCCCGGCCGGGCGAGCAGCGAGCGACGGCGTCCGTAGAGGGCGTACACGATGACTCCGGCCGGCAAGAACGCCGCGAACTGGAGCAGGTCGTCCAGCCCGTCACGTGGCGGCCGCGGAAGGGGTGGCTCCGCACCGCCGGTCGGGAGATGGCCTGCGGCGACGCCGGTCAGGCCAGGGTCGCGACCAGGACAGCCTTGATGGTGTGCAGCCGGTTCTCCGCCTCGTCGAAGACGACCGAGTGGGCCGACTCGAACACTTCGTCGGTCACTTCGAGCGAGTCGAGGCCGTGGGTGGCGTGGATCTCGCGGCCGACCTTGGTGCCGAGGTCGTGGAAGGCCGGCAGGCAGTGGAGGAACCTCACGTCCGGATTGCCGGTGGCGCGCAGCACGTCCATGGTCACCGCGTACGGGGACAGGGCGGCGATGCGCTCGTCCCACACCTCCTTGGGCTCACCCATGGACACCCAGACGTCGGTGGCGACGAAGTCGGCTCCCCGGACGCCCTCGCCCACGTCCTCGGTGAGGGTGACGCGGCCACCGGTGGTCTCGGCGAGTCCGCGGGCCCTCGCGATGATCTCGTCGGCCGGCCAGTAGGCCCGCGGGGCGACGACGCGGACGTCCATCCCGAGGAGCGCGCCGGTGACCAGGTAGGAGTTGCCCATGTTGAAACGGGCGTCACCGAGGTAGGCGAAGGCGATCCCGCCGAGCGGCTTGGCGCAGTGCTCGGTCATCGTGAGTACGTCCGCGAGCATCTGGGTGGGGTGCCAGTCGTCGGTCAGACCGTTGTAGACGGGCACACCGGCGTACGCGGCGAGCTCCTCGACCGAGGCCTGGCTGTCGCCCCGGTACTCGATCGCGTCGAACATCCGGCCGAGGACGCGCGCGGTGTCCTTCACGGACTCCTTGTGGCCTATCTGCGAGCCGGACGGGTCCAGGCAGGTCGTCGAGGCGCCCTGGTCCGCTGCGGCGACCTCGAAGGCACAGCGCGTCCGGGTCGAGGTCTTCTCGAAGATCAGCGCGATGTTCCGCCCGCGCAGGTACGGGGTCTCGGTCCCGGCCTTCTTGGCCGCCTTCAGCTCGGCGGCCAGCTCGATCAGACCCCGGAACTCCTCTCCGGTGAGGTCCAGCTCCTTGAGGAGGTGGCGGCCGGCGAGGGCGGTCGGGACTGTCGCCATGGGGGCGCTCCTGGGGGCTGTGGGACGAAAAGGGGTCACGCGGGCGGGGACTTTTGGAATTCTATACGATGCCCAACATTTCTATACGGAGCCGACGCGGCCGAGGGAGCGAGGAGCGGTGCCGGAGCCTATACGGCCGCCCGTTCGACCGGACAGCTCATACAGCGGGGTCCGCCCCGGCCGCGGCCGAGCTCACTGCCCGGGATCTCTATGACCTCGATGCCCTGCTTGCGCAGATGCGTGTTGGTGGTCGCGTTCCGTTCGTAGGCGACCACGACACCCGGCTCGACGGCGAGGACGTTGCATCCGTCGTCCCACTGCTCGCGCTCGGCGGCGTGCACGTCCTGCGTGGCGGTCAGGACGCGGATCGCGGTGAGCCCGAGCGCCGCGGCGATCGCGCGGTGCATGTGCTCCGGGGGGTGGTCGGTGACCTTCAGTTCCTTCTCCCCCACGCCCGGCTCGATGGTGTACGAGCGCAGCATGCCGAGCCCCGCGTACTGGGTGAAGGTGTCCGCGTCCACCATCGTCATCACGGTGTCGAGGTGCATGAAGGCCCGCCGCTTGGGCATGTCGAGCGCCACGATGGTGCGGGCCGAGCCGGCGGCGAACAGCTTGTGCGCGAGCATCTCGACGGCCTGGGGGGTGGTCCGCTCGCTCATGCCGATGAGGACCGCGCCGTTGCCGATGACCAGGACGTCACCGCCCTCGATGGTCGACGGGTAGTCAGCCTGCCCCTCCGACCAGAGGTGGAACGACTCGTCCCGGAAGAGCGGGTGATGCCGGTAGATCGCCTCGAAGTGCACGGTCTCGCGCTGCCGGGCCGGCCACCGCATGGCGTTGATGGAGACCCCGTCGTAGATCCAGGCGGAGGTGTCCCGGGTGAAGAGGTGGTTCGGCAGCGGACCGAGCAGGAAGTCGTCCAGGTCCATGACGTGGAAGCGCACGGACGTGGGTTCCAGATGGGCGTCCAGGAACTCCCGCTTGGTCATGCCGCCGACGAGCGCGGCGGCCAACTCGTCGGCGGGCAGCGTCTCGAAGGAGGCCCGCAGGTGGTCGGTCGCCAGCGGCCCGTACTCCTTCTCGTCGAAGACCCGGTCCAGGACGAGCGACCTGGCGGCCGGGATCTCCAGCGCCTCGGCGAGCAGGTCACCGAAGAGGTGGACGGTGACCCCCCGGTCGCGCAGCACGTCCGCGAACCCGTCGTGCTCCGCACGGGCCCGGCGCACCCACAGCACGTCGTCGAAGAGCAGCGCGTCCTTGTTGCTGGGCGTGAGCCTTTTGAGCTCCAGATCAGGCCTGTGCAGGATGACGCGGCGCAGCCGCCCGGCCTCGGAGTCGACATGGAATCCCATGTCTCCATCCTGACCATCCGGACGCCTGTTCACCCACGGTTCGAGCCGACGCGGACCACTTGATTTCGTCCCCTTGACGATAACCGGAGGACCGATTATCGTCTTACTGACGACAATGACGAACGAAGGGTCGCCGGGAACGCCCGGCGACAAGGGGGTCCCCATGGCCGACATCACCCGGCGCCTCGGCCGGCGCCATCTGCGCGGGGCGCCGACCGCCCACATCCGCCACCACCGGTCGGGCCGACTCGTGCACGACGGCCCCGGGCTCAGCTTCTGGTACCGCTCCCTGACCGCAGCTCTCTCCGAAGTACCGGTCGACGACCGCGAGTTGGCGATGACCTTCCACGCCCGTACGTCCGACTTCCAGGACGTCGCGGTGCAGGCCACCGTCACCTACCGCATCAGCGACCCGGGGATCGCGGCAGCGCGCCTGGACTTCTCCATCGACCCCGACACGGGCGTCTGGCGCGGCACCCCCCTCGAACAGCTGGGGACGCTGCTGACCGAGACGGCTCAGCAGCACGCCCTGGACGTACTCGCCCGTACGCCCCTGGCGGCGGCCCTGGTGGACGGTGTCGCCTCGGTGCGCGAGCGGATCGCGGGCGGCCTGGCCGCCGAACCCCGGCTCCCCTCCACGGGGATCGAGGTCGTGGCCGTACGTGTCGTGGCGCTGCGCCCCGAGCCCGAGGTGGAGCGGGCCCTGCGCACCCCGGCCCGCGAGCAGATCCAGCAGGAGGCGGACCGGGCGACGTACGAACGGCGGGCCGTCGCGGTCGAGCGGGAGCGCGCGATCGCCGAGAACGAGCTCGCCAGTCAGATCGAACTCGCCCGGCGCGAGGAGCAGTTGGTCGACCAGCGCGGCACGAACGCGCGGCGTGAGGCGGAGGAGCACGCGGCGGCGGACGCGGTACGGGCCGGGGCGGAGGCGGCGCGGACGGTGCGCCTCGCGGACGCCGAGGGCACCCGCGTGGTGCGGCTGGCCGAGGCCGAGGCGCAGGCCGCGCGCGAGATCGGCGAGGCGCGGGCGGTGGCCCAGGCCGCCTGGCTGCGGGTCCACTCGGACGTGGACGTGGCCACGCTGCACGCCCTGACGGGCACGCGGCTCGCCGAGAACCTGCCGCGCATCGACAGCGTCACCGTGTCGCCCGACGTCCTGACCGGCCTGCTCTCGCGGCTCGGCGGGGCGCCGGGAGAGCCGGCGTGAGTCTCGCCCCGCGGGTCGTGCTCGTCCATCGCACCACGGAGTACGAGGAGTTGGTCGCGCGGCACGGGACGCACGGGCAGGCCGCGTTCTTCCTCACCTCACGCGGCCGGGACATCGAGGAGGTCGCGGAGCGCGGCCGCCGCAACCGGCGGGCGCTGGCGGAGGTCGCCTCGGCGGTGCCTCTGACGTGGCGTCAGGCCAGGGTCGAGCGCGGCGACCTGGACCGGTTCCTGTTCGGCCCCGAGGACGTCGTGGTCGTGGTGGGCCAGGACGGGCTCGTCGCCAATGTCGCCAAGTACCTGTCCGGGCAGCCGGTGATCGGGATCGACACCGATCCCGGGCGCAATCCCGGGGTGCTGGTGCGGCACCGGCCCCGTGACACGGCCGCGTTGCTCGCGTCGGCGCACGGGGGCCGGGCCGAGGAGCTGACCATGGTCGAGGCGGTCGCGGACGACACGCAGCGGCTGCTGGCGCTCAACGAGATCTATCTGGGAGCCGTGGGCCATCAGACGGCCCGCTATCGGCTGGGGCTCGACGAGTACGGGGGTGCCGTCGAGTCCCAGGCCTCGTCCGGGGTGCTGGTGGGCACCGGGACGGGGGCGAGCGGGTGGCTCCGCTCGGTGTGGCAGGGGCGGGGCGGCGAGTTGCCGCTGCCCCGCCCCACCGACGAGCGGCTGATCTGGTTCGTCCGCGAGGCCTGGCCGTCGCCGGTCACCGGTACGTCGCTCGTGGCCGGCGAGCTCGGGGGGTCCGGCCGGTTGTCGCTCACCGTCGAGTCCGATCGGCTGATCGCGTTCGGGGACGGGATGGAGGGGGACGCGGTGGAGTTGGTGTGGGGGCAGACGGTGCGGGTGGGGGTGGCGGGGGTCCGGTTGCGGCTGCTGACCTGAGGGGTCTCGCCCCCGCCGCCCTCAGCCGTCCCATCCGTACCTGGGAGCACAGCGCTCCCGGCGGGGTCCGGGGCGGAGCCCCAGGGACGGGACGGGTGAGGGCGGCGGGGGCGAAAACCCTACAGACGCGGGTCCACCGGTTCGGACTCCAGTGCCAGGACGCCGAACACCGCCTCGTGCACCCGCCACAACGGCTCCCCCTCGGCCAGCCGCTCCAACGCCTCCAGTCCCAGCGCGTACTCCCGGATCGCGAGCGACCGCTTGTGGTTGAGGAACCGCCCCCGCAGCCGCGCCAGGTTCTCGGGCCGGGTGTACTCCGGTCCGTAGATGATCCGCAGGTACTCCCGCCCCCGGCACTTGATGCCGGGCTGCACCAGCCGACCCCGCGCGTCCCGGACGACCGCCTCCACGGGCTTGACGACCATGCCCTCACCGCCGCGCCCGGTCATCTCCAGCCACCAGTCCACGCCGGCCCGCACGGACTCCGCGTCCCCGGTGTCCACGAACAGCCTGCGGGTCGTGCGCAGCAGCCCGCTCCCGTCGTGCTCGACCAGCCGGTCGAGCAGCGCGAGCTGCTCGTCGTGCGGGAGCCCGGCCAGGCTGCGCCCTCGCACCGCCAGGATCTGGAAGGGCGCGAGCCGCACCCCTTCCAGGCCGTCCGTCGTCCAGCAGTACCGCCGGTAGGCGTCGGTGAACGCCGTCGCGTCGGAGGCCCGTTCCCGCTGCCGGTCCAGCAGTTCCCGCACGTCGACACCGCGCGCCGCCGCCCCTTCGAGCGCGGCCAGCGCCCCCGGGAACACCGCCCCGGACGCGGCGCCGACCGCCGCGTACTGCGTCCGCAGCAGCCCGGACGCCTTGAGCGACCACGGCATCAGCTCGGCGTCGAGCAGCAGCCAGTCCGTCCGCAGTTCCTCCCACAGACCCGCCTCCTCCGCGGCGTCCCGCAGCCGTCCGAGGATCTCCTCGGTGACCGCGGCGTCGGTGAAGAAGGGCCTGCCGGTACGGGTGTACAGCGACCCGGTGGGACCGCCGGCCACCCCGAACCGCTCGCGCGCGACCCCGGCGTCCCGGCAGACCAGCGCCACGGCCCGCGAACCCATGTGCTTCTCCTCGCACACGACGCGGCCGACCCCGTCCTCCCGGTACTGGGCGAAGGCCTCCGCGGGGTGCTCCAGATACCCCTCCGTCCGGGATGTCGCGGTCGGCGCCATCGTCGGCGGGAGGTAGGGCAGCAGCCGCGGGTCGACCGCGAAACGGCTCATGACCTCCAGGGCCGCCGCCGCGTTCTCCTCGCGCACCGCCACCCGCCCCGCGTACCGGGTCTCCACGGCACGCCGGCCGTGCACGTCCGCGAGGTCGAGCGGCCGCCCCTCGTGTCCGCCGGGCGCCTCGGAGGCCAGCGGTCTGGCGGGCTCGTACCAGACCCGCTCCGCGGGTACGTCGACCAGTTCGCGCTCCGGCCAGCGCAGCGCGGTGAGCTTGCCGCCGAAGACGGCACCGGTGTCGACGCACAGGGTGTTGTTCAGCCAGGTCGCCTGCGGCACCGGAGTGTGGCCGTAGACGACCACCGCGCGACCGCGGTAGTCCTCCGCCCACGGGTACCGCACCGGCAGGCCGAACTCGTCCGTCTCCCCGGTCGTGTCCCCGTACAGCGCGTGCGAACGCACCCGGCCCGAGGTGCGGCCGTGGTACCGCTCGGGCAGACCGGCGTGGCAGACGACGAGCCGTCCGCCGTCCAGGACGTAGTGGCTGACCAGACCGTCGACGAACTCCCGTACCTGTGCTCGGAACTCCTCGCTCTCCCCCGCCAACTGCGCCACGGTCTCGGCGAGTCCGTGGGTGTGCTGGACCTTGCGGCCCTTGAGGTGACGGCCGAGCTTGTTCTCGTGGTTGCCGGGCACGCACAGGGCGTTGCCCGACCCGACCATGGACATCACGCGGCGCAGCACGCCGGGCGTGTCCGGTCCCCGGTCGACGAGGTCGCCGACGAAGACGGCCGTACGGCCCTGCGGGTGCACACCGTCGTTATAGCCCAACTTGCCGAGCAAGATCTCCAGTTCCGAGGCGCAGCCGTGGATGTCGCCCACGATGTCGAAGGGGCCGGTCAGATGGGTCAGGTCGTTGAAGCGCCGTTCGGTGCGGACAGCGGCGTCCTCGATCTCGGCCTCGCCGCGCAGCACGTGCACCTTGCGGAAGCCCTCACGCTCCAGGCTCCGCAGGGAGCGCCGGAGTTCGCGGATGTGCCGCTGGATGACACGCCGCGGCATGTCGGCCCGGTCGGTCCGGGACGCGTTGCGCCAGGCGCACACCTCCTCGGGCACGTCGAGGACGATCGCGATGGGCAGCACGTCGTGCTTCCTCGCGAGGTCGATCAGCTGACGCCGGCTCTCCTGCTGGACGTTCGTCGCGTCCACGACCGTGCGCCGGCCCGACGCGAGCCGCTTGCCCGCGATGTAGTGGAGGACGTCGAAGGCGTCACCGCTGGCGCTCTGGTCGTTCTCGTCGTCGGCGACGAGACCGCGGCAGAAGTCGCTGGAGATGACCTCGGTCGGCTTGAAGTGCCTGCGTGCGAAGGTCGACTTGCCCGAGCCGGACGCGCCGATCAGGACCACGAGGGAGAGGTCGGTGACGGGCAGGACCCGTCCCTGGGTGGTGTCGTCGGTGCTCATGCGGCCTCCTCCTTCGCGTCAGGGGTGGTTTCGGCTGGGGTGATCGTGTCCGCGGTGGTCGTGGTCAGGGAGAAGGTGGCCATCTGGGTCGGCGGCCCCACCTCGGGGTCGTCGGGACCCACGGGTGTGAACTCCACCTCGTATCCGTGCCGTTCGGCCACCCCGCGCGCCCAGCTCCGGAACTCCTCGCGGGTCCACTCGAAGCGGTGGTCGCCGTGCCGGGTGTGTCCGGCCGGGAGGCTCTCCCAGCGGACGTTGTACTCGACGTTCGGGGTGGTCACCAGGACGGTCCCGGGGCGCGCGGAGCCGAACACCGCGTACTCCAGGGCCGACAGCCTGGGCAGGTCGACGTGTTCGACGACCTCGCTGAGCACGGCGGCGTCGTACCCCTTGAGCCGCTTGTCGGTGTAGGCGAGCGAGCCCTGCAGAAGGTGTACGCGTGCCGCCTGCCGCTCGCCCATCCGGTCCAGCTTGAGCCGGCGCGCGGCGATGGTGAGCGCGCGCATCGACACGTCCACGCCGACGATCTCGGTGAACCGCACGTCCTTGAGCAGCGCCTGTACCAACTGCCCCTGTCCGCAGCCGAGGTCGAGGACACGCCCGGCGCCTCGGTCGTGCAGCGCGGCGAGGATCGCGTCCCGGCGCAGCACGGCGAGCGGCACCGGCCTGTCCTCGGTGTCGGTCTCCTCGTCGACGGCGTTGTCGACGTCCTCGACCCCGGTGTCGTCGGTCTCGGCGAGCCGGACGAGCTCCAGCCGCTCCATCGCCTCACGGGTCAGCGACCAGCGCCGGGACAGATACCGGCTGGTGATCAGCTTCTGCTCGGGGTGGTCCGGCAGCCAGCCCTCGCCCGCCCGCAGCAGCTTGTCGACCTCGTCGGACGACACCCAGTAGTGCTTGGCGTCGTCGAGCACCGGGAGCAGGACGTAGAGGTGGCGCAGCGCCTCGGCGAGCGTCAGCCGGGCCGACTCCAGGACGAGACGGACGTAGCGCGACGCACCCCACTCGGGGAACCGGGCGTCCAGCGCCACGGCCTCGACCTCCACGGTCCAGCCGAGCGGCTCGAACAACTGGTGCACGAGGTCCGCGCCGCCTCGCGCGGGAAGCGCGGGCACCTCGATCCGCAGGGGCAGCACCCGCGCGGGAAGGTCGGGCTTCGCGGCGCACCGGCCCTTCATCGCGCTGGAGAACACCGCGCTCAGCGCCACGGCGAGCAGGGAGGAGGCCGCGTACGGGCGGTCGTTGACATACTGCGCGAGCGCGGCGTCGGGTGCGCCGCCGCGGCCCTTGCCCTTGCCCCGCCGGACCAGCGCCACCGCGTCGACCTCCAGCAACAGCGCGGCCGTGCACCGCTCGGCGGACGCCTCGGGGTAGAGGACGTGTGCCGTGCCGTAGGAGGTCGAGAACACCTGCGCCTTGTCGGGGTGCTTGTGCAGCAGGAATCCGAGGTCGGTCGCGGGGCGTTCCGGGTCGCCTGTGGTGCTGATCGTCAGAAACACTTGGGTCTGCCTCGAAACGTCATCTGAGCCGCGGAGCTTCCGTACGGGCATGACCGCGCACTCCGGGAACACGTGCTCCGGGTGCGGGTGCTCCCGGTGTCCGGTGCCGGACACCGGTGGACCGCGGCGGGGGAAGAGCGCGCCGTCCCGTGCCTCGGCGCGCCTGCCCAACCTACAGCGAACGTCTCGGACGGAGCCGGGAATTTCCGCTGGTGGCGACCCAGGGCGGGCCGCGGGGGCCAGCAGCGGTCCGACGGTCACGGCATCCCGTGTCCGGATCGGCACGGTCGGTCACAGGAGTGACAGCGGTTCAAGGTGGGACGGTTGATGTGACCGGTGCATGATGGATACATGGATCTTCGAGTGTTCACAGAACCGCAGCAAGGGGCGACCTACGAGACGCTGCTCCGCGTCGCCAAGGCCGCCGAAGACCTCCACTACGGAGCCTTCTTCCGCTCCGACCACTACTTGCACATGGGGTCGGCCGACGGGCTCCCCGGGCCCACCGACGCGTGGATCACGCTGGCCGGCCTCGCACGTGAGACGGACCGGATCCGCCTGGGCACCCTCATGACGGCCGGCACCTTCCGCCTCCCCGGTGTCCTCGCCATCCAGGTGGCACAGGTCGACCAGATGTCGGGCGGGCGGGTGGAGCTCGGACTCGGCTCGGGCTGGTACGGGGCCGAGCACGAGGCGTACGGGATTCCTTTCCCCAAGGAGAAGTTCGGCCGGCTGGAGGAGCAACTCGCCGTCGTCACCGGCCTGTGGAACACGCCGGTCGGTGAGAAGTTCACCTACGAGGGGGAGTTCTACCAGCTCAAGGACTCCCCCGCGCTGCCGAAGCCCGCGCAGTCGAAGGTGCCGGTCCTGATCGGCGGACACGGGGCCAAGCGGACGCCGGCACTGGCGGCGCGGTACGCCGACGAGTTCAACATCCCCTTCGCCTCCCTCGCGGACACAGAGCAGCAGTTCCAGCGGGTGCGGGCGGCGGCCGAGCGGGCCGGGCGCGAGGGGGACGACCTGGTGTACTCCAACGCGCTCGTCGCCTGCGTCGGCAGGACCGACCTGGAGGTGAAGCGTCGGGCGGACGCCATCGGGCGTGACGTCGAGGAGCTGAAGGCGAACGGTCTCGCGGGTTCACCCGCGGAGGTCGTCGAGAGGATCGCCGAGTTCCAGGGCGTCGGTTCGCAGCGGATGTATCTCCAGATGCTCGACCTCGACGACCTGGACCACCTGGAGCTGATCGCGTCCGCGGTGATGCCGCAGGTGAGGTGAGAGTCCGTAGGGGCGGCGGGGCCGAGACCCTACCCCGTCGCCCACCCTCGCTCCACCACCCCCTGATCCCGGTCGGCCAGCCGTCTCAGCATCTCCAGGACCCGGTCCCGGGACTCGTCCGCCGCGTCGATCGCCTCCATGCACTGCCAGTACGTCCCCTGTTCGTCCGCCGCGCAGGCGACACCCACGAGGGCGATGCCGACCTCGGCCAGAAGTCCCGCGAGGCACAGAAGCGCCTCGCGGGCATCACCCAGCTCGGTGAGCCGGGCGGCGCGCAGATCGGCGATGTCGCGCGGCGCCGCGTCGAGGACGCCGCACCCCCGCCCCGCCAGCTCGGTCAGCCCGAGGGCCTCGCCCCGCAGCTCGGGTGGCCCCGAGACGGCGAAGCGACTGCCTATGGCCTGGGCGAGGGCCTGCGCCTGCCACGCCTCCGCAACCACCTCGTCCGTGTCCCCGGTCCCGGCCAGGGCACGTCTGCTCGCCACGATGAGCCGCACCGCTTCCATGCGCTGCCCCCGTCTGTCGCGACGTGCTCGTCGCACGTCCGCCCGAACTCCCTTGTCCACTACCCAGAGTGAGTTCTCGCGCGACGAAAAGCCAGAGGAAGCCCGAAATCTGTGGACAGAGAATCGAATGTAGACAACTCAACGACTCCGGAGAGTGACATTCGGCGTGACGCTCCGCCGGAATCCGTCCCCCGGAGGCATCGCGCCCGCCGCGGGCTCCCGCCGAGGCCACGCGGCTACGGCCCCTCGGGCGCCGGAAACCTCCGCTCGTTCCGGTCGATCTTCGCGTCGAGCGCCGCCAGCGCGTCGATGCCGAGCACCTCGCACAGCTGAAGGAGATAGGCCAGGACGTCCGCCACCTCGTCCTTGACGCGGTGCGCGGTGTCCGCGTCGTCCATGACCCGGCCCGACTCCTCGGGCGTCAACCACTGGAAGATCTCGACGAGTTCGGACGCCTCCACACTCAGCGCGGCGACCAGGTTCTTCGGGGTGTGGTACTGCTCCCAGTGCCGCGCGGCCGCGAAGGCGGCCAGCCGCCGCTGGAGTTTCGGCACGTCCAGCCCACCGACTCCGACACCAGGACCGGCACCGGCACCGAGTCCCGCACCCACGCCCTCATCCGCACCCGCACCCGCACCCGCACCCGGATTCCCGTTCCCGCTCTCACTTTCACTCACGGCGTCAGGTCTACCACCGTGACGCCCTCCACCCCGTCCAGCCCATCGGCCCCGCACACCCGCACGGCATCGCTCACCGCGCCCACCAGCCGGATGTGCCCCCGCTCGCACATCCGCGCCGCCAGCCGGACCAGTTCACCGGTCTGCCGGACGTCCAGCCCGCGATCGAGTCCGTCGGCCAGCACGGTCAGCGTCTGCAGCGCGGCCGGGACCTCCCCCACCGCGTCGACCTCCAGCACCCCGGGGCCCGTGAGCAGCACCAGGGCCAGCGCCAGATACCTCAACTCGCCGTCCCCGAGCAGCCCCAGGTGCGTACGGACACCGTCACCGCGGTCGAGGAGGGCGCGAACCGTACCGTCGCCGAGCCGCTCGGCCAGGACGTCCGCGACGGGGCCCGCGCATCCGGCCCGGACCGCGGCGACCAGGTGCGCGTACCGGTGGCCGCACTCCGAGCGGGTCCGCCACAGGACGTCGGCGAGGTTGTCGCAGCCACGGAGCAGCCGGCCCGCGCCGAGCGGGGTGGCGGCCCGCATCCGCCGGGGGCTCGGGTCGCAGGCGTACACGGACCGCAGGGCGACGACCATCTGCTCGGCGGCGGCGAGGACTTGGCGCTCGCCCTCGGTACGGCCCGCGAGGCGCAGCGGCAGCAGTGCGGTGCCGAGTCGGTCGTCGGGGAGCGGGGCCCGGGTGACCGCGGACGAGCCCGCCGTGTGCCAGGCCGCCTGGACCACGGGGCGCCCCGGGTCCCGCAGCGCCGTCTCCAGCAGGGTCAGCCCGCCGGCGGACAGCCGTTCGCCGACGATGCGCAGTTCGGGCTCGGCCTGTACGGCGACGTCGAGGCGTACGGGTCCCAGCGGGCCGTCCGCCGTGCAGCCGATGCGGAAGCCGCGGCGGTGCTGGGCGTCGGGCCGGGCCCGCTCGGGCACGCAGGCGACCGGGTCCGGGAACACCTCGCCCAGTTCGGCGCCGCCGCCGAGGCGCGCCAGTGCCTCGTACGCGCGCAGGACGGTGGACTTGCCACTGCCACTGGGTCCCGCGAACACTGTGAGCGGTCCGAGCGGGAACCGGGCGCGCCGGTGCGCCGCGAAGGCCGCGAGCCGCAGCTCGGTGGCGCCGGGCCGGTCGGGAGGCGACGCGGCGGGCGCGCCGTACGGCTCGGGCTGGGCGTGGGGCGACGCGGCCCGCGCGGGGGCCTCGGCCGCCAGGGATGACAGGGTCATATGTGGACGGTAGGACCCCGTTCCCAGGGGAACCGTTACACCCCGACGACCTTCCTACGATCGAGGGAACCGCGTCCTCCGCATCGCCCGGCTCAGATCCCGGGAACGCCCGTGCCCTCCATCAGCCCCCGCACCTCGGTGCCGGGCGGTGTCAGCAGGAACACGTTCCGGTCGACCCGGTGCATCCCGCTCGCGAGCCCGAAGACGACTCCGGTGCTGAAGTCCAGGACCCGTTTGGCCACTTCGGTCTCGGCGCCGGTCAGGTCCAGCAGGACGGGGATGCCGGACATCAGTGTCTCGGCGACGTCGCGGGCGTCCGCGAACACGTTGACCCGCAGGACCACGAAACGGCGGCGCGTCTCGGTCGCGGCCTCGGGCATCGACCGGTGGCCCACCGCCGAGGGCCAGGCGTCCCGCCCCCGCAACGGAACGACCTGGGCGAGCCCCTCCCACTGTTCGTCGGTGACGTCGTGGCCGCTCACTGGCCCACCCCGTCCTGGCTCGCACTCATTGTCTGCACCGGGCAATTCTTACGCATGGTCACCCGTTCGGCCCAACAGCGACACGGTCCGCCACTCAGCCGGCCGTCATTTCCGGGCCCTCACAAGGCCCGTCGTCCCGCTGTGCAGCGCGCGTAACCCCTCGCGATCAAGGGCCGTGACATCGACGTAACGGGCAATTCGTACGCTCGGCCGCAACGCGAACCGGCGAGAGACGCATCGCGCAACGGCAAGAGACGTAGCGCGAACCGGCGAGAGACGAGAGGGGCCGTCCGTGGCGGCACAGGGTCCGCAGGCCGGCACCGCGCGGGTGCGGACCGTCTGCTCGTACTGCGGTGTCGGCTGTGGTCTGGTCCTCGACATCGGCGCGGGTCCTGACGGACGGCGTACGGTCCTGAAGGCGTCCGGCGACAAGGCGCACCCCGCCAACGCGGGCCGGCTGTGCACCAAGGGCGCGACGACGGCCGACATGCTCGCCGCTCCCGGACGGCTGACCACGGCGCTCGCGCGGGCGCGGCGAGGGGAGGAGCCGAAGCCCGTGCCCGTCGACGCGGCGCTCGCCGAGACCGCGCGGCGGCTGCGCGCGATCATCGACGAACACGGGCCGGACGCGGTCGCGTTCTACGTCTCCGGGCAGATGAGCCTGGAGGCGCAGTACCTGGCGAACAAGCTGGCCAAGGGCTTCGTACGGACGAACCAGATCGAGTCGAACTCCCGGCTGTGCATGGCGAGCGCGGGCGCCGGATACAAACTGTCCCTCGGCGCCGACGGCCCTCCGGGGTCGTACGACGATCTCGACCGCGCCGACGTCTTCCTGGTCATCGGCTCGAACATGGCCGACTGTCACCCCGTCCTCTTCCTGCGGCTCATGGAGCGTGTCAAGGCGGGCGCCCGGCTGATCGTCGTCGACCCGCGGCGCACGACGACCGCCGCGAAGGCCGATCTGTTCCTGCGGATCCGGCCGGGCACCGACCTCGCGCTGCTCAACGGTCTGCTGTACGTGCTGCACGAGGGCGGGCACACGGACGAGGCGTTCATCGCCCGGCACACCGAGGGCTGGGAGGCGATGCCCGCGTTCCTCGCCGGCTATCCGCCCGCCGTGGTCGCCGGGATCACCGGCATCCCCGAGGAGGACATCCGGACGGCGGCGCGGCTGATCGGCGAGGCCGGCGAGTGGACGAGCTGCTGGACGATGGGGCTCAACCAGTCCACGCACGGCACCTGGAACACCAACGCCCTGGTCAACCTGCACCTCGCGACGGGTGCCATATGCCGTCCGGGAAGCGGGCCGTTCTCCCTCACCGGGCAGCCCAACGCCATGGGCGGGCGCGAGATGGGGTACATGGGGCCGGGGCTGCCCGGCCAGCGATCGGTCCTGGTGGACGACGAGCGGGCCTTCGTCGAGGAACTGTGGGGGCTGCCCGAGGGGACCATCCGCGAGGACGGGGTGGGGCGGGGCACCGTCGAGATGTTCCGGAGGATGGCCGACGGTGACATCAAGGCCTGCTGGATCATCTGCACCAACCCGGTCGCCTCCGTCGCCAACCGCCGCACGGTCGTCGAGGCACTGGAGACCGCCGAATTCGTCGTCACCCAGGACGTGTTCGCCGAGACCGAGACCAACGCGTACGCCGATGTCGTCCTGCCCGGCGCGCTGTGGACGGAGGCGGAGGGCGTCCTCGTCAACAGCGAACGCACGCTCACCCTGGCCAGGCAGGCCGTCGACCCACCCGGCGACGCGATGGCGGACTGGCGCATCATCGCGGCCGTCGCCCGGGCGATGGGCTACGAGGAGGGGTTCACGTACGAGAGCGCCGAGCAGGTCTTCGAGGAGATCAAGCGGGCCTGGAACCCGAGGACCGGCTGGGATCTGCGGGGCGCGTCGTACGAGCGGCTGCGGGGCGGGCCCGTGCAGTGGCCCGTCGCCCGGACGGACGGACCGCGGCGCAGTCCGGTCCGGTACCGGCAGGACGGGCGGCTGTCGTTTCCCACCGCGAGCGGGCGGGCGGTGTTCCACGCCCGGCCGCATCTGCCCGCCGCCGAGATGCCCGACGACGACTTTCCGTTCGTTCTCAACACCGGACGGCTGCCGCACCAGTGGCACACGCTGACCAAGACGGGGAAGGTGGCGAAGCTCAACAGGCTGAATCCCGGCCCGTTCGTCGAACTGCACCCGCGGGACGCGGAGTCCCTCGGGATCGCGGAGGGCGACCCGGTGGAGGTCGCGTCCCGGCGCGGGCGGGCGGTGCTCCCGGCGGTGGTGACGGATCGGGTCCTGCCGGGGTGCGTGTTCGCGCCCTTCCACTGGAACGACCTGTTCGGGGAGTACCTGAGCATCAACGCGGTGACCGGCGACGCGGTGGATCCGGTGTCGTTCCAGCCGGAGTTCAAGGTGTGCGCGGTGTCGCTGACGCGGACGCGTGCCGCGGCCGACGTGGGGGTGGGCGATCCCCTCGTAAAGCCGGGGAATCCCGCCGAGCTGCCGAGGGATCCCGCCGAGGTCCATGGGGATCCGGCAGGGAAGCCCGCGGAGCCGGTCGAGGACGGGGATGCCGGCGTGCGCGCGAGTCCCGCCGTCTCTCCCCCGGGCGCCTTCCCCCGGGAGGTCTCGCCGCGCGACATCGGCCTGGAGCCCGCGCCGCCGCCCGTCCTGTCCTCCGCCGAACGTCACTACCTCACCGGGTTCCTGGCCGGACTCGGCTCCGGCCTGCCCGGCGTACCCGTCCTCCCGCCGGACGCTCCCCTCACGCCCGAGCACGCGCTCTGGATCAACGGCGCGCTCGCCGGGATGTACTCCCGCTCCGCGCCCTTGGCCGCCCCCACACCGGCACCGGTGCCGCCCCCTGCGTCGGCATCGGCGTCGGCTGCCCCGACGCAGGCATCGGGGTCGGGGTCGGCAGGCCGTGAGGTCGTCGTGCTGTGGGCCTCGCAGACCGGGAACGCGGAGGACTGCGCCGCGTCCGCCGCCGAGCGCCTCGGCGCGCACGGGCACCGGGCACGACTGGTCGGCATGGACGACGCGGACGTCGGCTCCCTCACCCGCGGCGCCGATCTGCTCTTCGTCACCAGCACGTTCGGGGACGGCGACGCTCCCGACAACGGGTCCGGCCTGTGGGACACGCTGTCCGGGCGACAGGCCCCGCGCCTGGACGGGGTGCGCTACGCGGTGCTGGCGCTCGGCGACTCCTCGTACGACGACTTCTGCGGGCACGGCCGTCGACTGGACGCACGGCTCGACGAGTTGGGCGCCCTGCGGCTGGCTCCCCGTACGGACTGCGAACCGGAGTACGAACCGTCCGCGGACGCCTGGCTGGAGCGGATCCTCACCGCACTCGGCGCGGGGGCACCCACCGGGCCCGGCCCTAGGGCGGCCCCGGCACCCGACGCGGGGTCACACCAAGGAGCCGCCGCCGGGGCGGAGTCCGGACCCGGCGCGGGACCGGAGCCCACTCCCGGCGCGCGGGCGGAGTCCGCTCGCGGCGATGACGAGGAGACGTCGAAGTCGGGCCGAGCGCCCCGGTCCGGGCCTGCCGCCGGCACCGCCCGGCTCACCGGCAACCGGCTGCTCAGCCTGCCGGGCGCCGGCAAGGAAGTCCGCCGGTTCACCTTCGACACCCGGGAGAGCGAGGCCCCGCTGACGTACGAGGCGGGCGACGCGCTCGGTGTCCGGCCCGTCAACTCGGCCCGCCTCGTGGCCGAATGGCTGGACGTCACAGGAGTTCACGGACCGACTCCCGTCGAGATAACGGGTGTCGGCGAGATGGCCTTCGAGGATGCCCTTCTCCGACAGCTGGACATCACACGCGTCACGCCGGATCTGCTGCGCTTCGTCAGCGAACGAGCCGGGGACGGACGGGAGTTGAGGAAGCTGTTGCGGCCGGACAACAAGGGCGAGCTGGCTCGGTGGTCGTGGGGCAGGCAGTCCGTGGACGTGGTGTCCGAGCACCCGGTGCGCGCCTCGGCGCAGGAGTGGGCGGGGGTGCTCGGCCGGTTGCGTCCGCGGCTGTACTCGATCGCCTCCAGTCCGCTCGTCGATCCGCACCTGGTCGCCCTGACCGTCTCCGTCGTGCGCTACGAGAATCCGGCCGGCCGGGCGCGCGGCGGGGTGTGCTCACCCTTCCTGGCCGACGCCGGGCCGGGGGCGCGTGTGCCGGTCTTCGTCCAGCGGTCGCCGCACTTCCGGCCCCCGGCGGACGCGACGACCCCGATGGTGATGGTGGGACCCGGCACCGGAGTCGCGCCGTTCGTCGGCTTCCTTGAGGAGCGGCGGGCGCTCGGCCACCGGGCGCCGAACTGGCTGTTCTTCGGCGAGCAGCACCGCGCCACCGACTTCTACTACGAGCGGGAGCTGACCGCGCTGCTCGGCGACGGCACCCTCAGCCGCCTCGACACCGCGTTCTCGCGCGACCAGCGCGCCAAGGTCTACGTACAGGACCGGATGCGCGAACACGGGCCCGAACTCTGGCACTGGCTCCAGAACGGCGCCCGCCTCTACGTGTGCGGGGACGCCTCACGGATGGCCAAGGACGTCGACCGGGCACTGCGGGACATCGCCGTCGCGCACGGCGGCCTGGGCGAGGCGGAGGCCGGCGCCCACGTCAGACAGCTCGCGGCGGACAAGCGGTACGTCCGGGACGTGTACTGACAGGGACGTGGACTGACTGGGCCGTGGACTGACTGGGCCGTGGACTGACTGGGCCGTGCACGGAGCGGACTCCGCGCGACGTGGGACTCCCGGGACCCCGAACCCCGAACCCCGGACCCCGGACCCCGGACCCCGGACCCCGGGGAGATGCGACCGAGACGCATGGGAGACACGGGCCGTGGCGTCCACCCCGCACGCCGTGTGGCGCACATAATTGGCGAAAACCGACCATCCGGACCGCAATCGAGGCGTACCCATGAGCCTGAGCATCCGTAACCAGCTCCCCGGCACCGTCACCTCCGTCACCTCGGGCGAGGTGATGGCGACGGTCAGGCTCCGTCTCGACGGCGGCCAGGACCTCACCGCGGCCGTCACCGCGGAGGCCGTCGAGGACCTCGGCCTCGCCAAGGGTTCCGCGGTCCGCGCCCTGGTCAAGTCGACGGAGGTGTCCCTGGCCACCGGCCCGGTCGAGGGGGTGAGCATCCGCAACCAGCTCCCCGGCACCGTCACCGACGTCGCCACCGGCGGCGCGATGGCCCGCGTCAGGCTGACGGTCGCGGGGGGCGAACTGACCTCCGCGATCACCAGGGACGCGGCCACCGAACTGGGCCTGACGGCAGGCTCCGCGGTCGTGGCGCTCATCAAGTCCACCGAGGTCTCCCTCTCCAACGCATGAGCGGCCGACGCGCTTCTTACCGCCCTCACACCGGACTCTTCACGTCCGCCATCACGCCCTTCAACTGCGGGAATTACCGTCCGAACCCGTGTACCTGGCAGACATGAGGCCGACGACCATCCGCCTACGGGCCCGCACCGAGGCGCCCTCGGAAGAGGCGCCCGCGCAGTGGCACCGCGTGCTGACCCTGCTCGCCGACATCAGCCTCTTCATCGGCACCCGCCCGATGTGGACGGCGGCGGCGAGCCACCGGCTCCCCGTGGCCGCGGTCATCTCGGTCTGCTACGCCTCGATCCTGGTGACCGGCGTACTGACCCTGGTCGCCCGCCGTACCCGGACACTCGCCCGCCTCGACCTCGTCATCCTGGTGACGGCGGTGACGCTCGCCGTGTGCGGGTACGCGATGTACCACGGTGGCGGCGACGAATCGTCCCTCACCGCGCAGGCCGCCCGTGAGTTCGTCGCCGGCCACCATGTCTACGGACAGCCGTGGCCCTGGCTCTTCGGCAAGCCCGGCGTCGCCCTCACCCCGACGATGACCGGCGGCTACGACTTCACGTACGGCTATCCGCCCCTGCCCCTGCTGCTCACCGCACCCCTGCTGTGGGCCGGGCACGGCGCGGCTCCGGCGGTCCTGGTCAGCACGGCGGCCCTGATCGTGGCCACGATCGTGATGTGGCGGATGCTGCCCGCGCAGTGGCGCTCGGCGGCCACCCTGGTCTGTCTCGGCCTCGGGCTGCTGCCGGCGTACGCCCGGCTCGGCTATCCGGCGATCGTCGCCTGCGCCTTCCTGATCCCGGTGGTGGTCGGCTGGCCCCGCACGGGCTACGGCGGCCGGGGCGACTGGGCGCGGGCGGCGTGTCTGGGCGCGGCCTGCGCCTCCCAGCAACTGCCGTGGTTCCTCACGCCGTTCCTGCTGGCCGGTGTCTACGCCCTGCGCCGCGCCGATCTCGGCCCGCGCGGGGCCCTGACCGCCGTGGGCAGGATCATCGGCGTGGCCGTCACGACCTGGCTGCTGATCAACGCGTACTTCATCGTGAGCGAGCCGCGTACCTGGTTCGACGGGATCATGCTGCCCCTCACCCAGAAGGCGAACATCCACGGTCAGGGTCTGGTCGGCGTCTCCCTCTACTTCACCGACGGCAGCGGCCGGCTGGCCTGGTACTCGCACGCGAGCCTGCTGCTGGCCGCCGGTCTGCTGGGGCTCTTCGTGCTCTTCGTACGACGGCTCGGGCCCGCGGCGACGGTGCTGCCCTGGTGCGCGTTCTACGTGGCGACGCGCTCCCAGGACGGCTACTACCTGATGATGACGCCACTGTGGCTGGCCGCCGCCGTCACCGCGCCCCCGCAGGCCTTCGCCACCGCCTGGCAGCCCCGGCCGGCCCTGCTGCGCGGCCCGCGCCGGCAAGGGGCGCGCATCGCCGCGGCCGTGCTCCTGCTGGCCCCCGCCCTGGCGGCGACGACTCTGGCGGTGACGGGCTCGCCGCCCCTGCGCATGGAGCTCCTCGGTGCCCGCCGCGCCACGAAGGCCGTGACGGCGCTCACCGTCCGCGTCACCAACCTCGGCGACACGGCGCTCAGTCCGCACTTCACCCTCACCACCGGCCAGGGCATGAGCCGCTACTGGTCCATCGCCTCCGGGCCGGCCACCCTCGGGCGGCACGCCTCGGCCCGTTACGAGATCGTGCCGCCCGACGGCAGGTTCACCCTCCCCGGCACCGGCACACGCATCCGTCTGCGGGCGGTCTCCGCCTCACCCATGACACTGTCCAGCACGGACATCCGGCTGACACCCGGGAGCACCCGCTAGCGCCGGGACGGGGGAACGCCGCTCCTCCGCGGCACCGGCTCCGGTCCGATCGCACGAGCGTTCACGAGAACGAGAACCACCCCCTCCTTCCCACGCGTCCCACCCTGTGGTGCGATCGGTCACCAGGACCTGCGATCAGTCACCCGAGACCGGGGGAGGAACCGTGCGGCAGTCAAGGGCGGCGCTGGCGGAGCGCATCGCCGAACGGCGGGACGGAGGTGCCGACCCCCGAGCGCTGGTCGGCGAGATGCGACGCTCGGTCCTGCTGGTGCCGATGGCCGGCGGAGGCCTCTGGTCGGTGCGTTCGGGTGGGGTGCGATGGATCTGCGGGTTCACCGACGAGACCGCCCTCGCCAGGTTCGCCCTGCACCACACGCCCGGCGAACAGCCCCTGGACTACGCCGCGTTGCTCGGCGCGCGCATCGTCGACGAGATCGTGCCCGCGCTCGGCGAGCCCGCCGGTCTCGCCGTCGACATCGCCAGCGAGGACGCGTCGATGTTCTTCCCGCCCGTCGTCGGCATCGTGCCGGACGCGGTCGCCGTCGACGCCGGTGCGGGCGCGGCGAACACGGTTGCGGGCGCCGTGCACACGGCTGCGGACGCCGTGCACACGAATACGGAACCCGTCGCCACGGAGGCGGACGGAAGAGAGGCGCGGGCATGAGCGGCGACGACGCGGACCTGCATCTCGACAAGGCGTCGGTCGCCAAGTTCACCCAGGGCGTGGGCGCGACGATCGACCAGCTCGGCGAAGTCGGCGACCCCACCGGCTCGGTGATGGGAAAGGGGTTCTCGGGGCTGGCGATGACCGGGATGGAGGCGGGCCACCACGGGCTCTCGGTCGACTTCGAGGACTTCTGCGAGCGCTGGGAATGGGGGGTGCGCGCCCTGGTGCGGGACGCCGGCGCGATCGCGAACCGCCTCGGCCTGGCGGCGGGCACCGTGTGGGAGGAGGACCAGTACATCGCGGGCTCCCTCAAGGTGGGCGCCAACTCCCTGTTCGGCGGGAACCCGCACGCGAGCGAGGAGGACATCGCCAAGCAGGACTGGGGCGACATCTTCACCCCGGACGCCCTGAACCCGGACTGGAGCGCCGAGTCGTTCGACAAGGCCGGTGACGACATGGCGCAGACCTGGAAGGACACCGGCCGCACCGTGCTCACCGAGGGGCAGGGCGGCCGGCAGTCGGACGTGCTCAACCACGCGCTGGGCATCTCCGACGACCAGTGGAACCAGGCGCTGGACGACACCTTCGGCCCTTCGCCGGACGAACGCGCCCAGCAGGAACAGCGGCAGGGCGAGTCCGGGGGGAACTGAACGTGGGCATAGGCGACTTCATCAGCGACATCACGCCCGACTCCGTCGAGAACGCGGTCGAGGACGGCGTCGAGTGGGCGGGCAACCGGGTCGAGGACGCGGGCAACTGGACCGCCGACCGGCTGGACGACGCCGGCTGGCAGTCCGGCGCGGACTGGGTACGTGAGCAGTCCCGTTCGGTCGCCAACCGGATGGGCGCCGAGGTCGACGAGATGGACCTCGGGCAGACCGAGGACAAGGCCAAGCTGATCTACGGCAGTCCGGGCAAGATCAACGCCACCGCCGAGAAGCTCCGCGCCTTCGAGACCTCCTTCAACGGGACCGGCGACGGTCTCCGCGGCCTCGACTCGTCCCGGCTCAAGGGGGAGACGGCCGAAGCGCTGCGCAAGGCCGTGGCGACCCAGCCGCGCAGGTGGTACGCCGCCGGCGAAGCCTGCGTGAAGGCGATCAGCGCGCTCGACGCGTTCGCCGGCACGGTGACCTGGGCGCAGGGACAGGCCCAGGTGGCGATCGACAAGTGGAAGGAGGGTGTCAAGGCGTCCGAGGACGCGGCCGACGCCCACCGGAAGAAGGTCGACGACTACAACGGCGCCGTCGACCGCTACAACGCCCAGCCCGCTGACAAGCGCGACCCCGCCTCCCTTCCGGCCAGGCCCGCGACGACGTTCGACGACCCCGGCAAGAAGCTCATGAAGGACGCCCAGGACATCCTCGCCGAGGCCCGCAAACAGCGGAACTCGGCGGCGGAGACCGCGCGTTCGGCAGTCCGCGCCGCCCGCGACATGGCTCCGGAGAAGCCGTCCTACGCGCAGCAGGCGAGCGACGGGCTCCAAGAGCTGCAGATCATGAGCGACCACGTCGGCGGTGGTCTCGTCAAGGGCACGGCGGGGCTGTTGAACTTCGTCCGCAGCGTCGACCCGACGGATCCGTACAACCTCACGCACCCGGCCGAGTACCTCACGTCCCTGAACAGTCTCGCCGCCGGTCTGGTCGTGGCCGCGAACGACCCGGTCGGCACCGGCACCCAGATGGTCAAGGACTTCATGAAGGACCCGGCCGAGGGTTTCGGCCGGCTGATACCCGACATCGTGCTGACCGTGGCCACCGACGGCGGCGGAGCGGCGGTGAAGGGCGCGCGCGCCGCCGAGGACGCCGCCGAGGCCGCGCGGCTGCGCAGGCTCGTCGACGACGCCCCTGACGGGACCCACCACCGGCCGGACGGCGAGCGCCTCACCGACGGCACCGACCCGGTGGACCTCGCCTCGGGCCGGATGTTCCTGCCCCAGACCGACCTCGCGATACCCGGCATCCTGCCGCTGGTCTTCACCCGCCGCACCGAGTCCGGCTGCGCGACCGGACGCTTCCTGGGGCCGGCCTGGTCATCGACCGTCGACGAACGCCTGGAGATCGACGCGATCGGTGTCGTCCACGTCACCGCCGACGGGCTGCTCGTCCCGTACCCGCATCCG
The DNA here is from genome assembly GCF_009498275.1 of Streptomyces fagopyri. Lineage (NCBI taxonomy): Bacteria > Bacillati > Actinomycetota > Actinomycetes > Kitasatosporales > Streptomycetaceae > Streptomyces > Streptomyces fagopyri. Next base: position 2,648,198 of record NZ_CP045643.1, read on the forward strand.
GTGCCCGGCCTGCCCACCCGGCCGTGCTCGGGCCGGTTCCGCACGCTCCTCTCCCGGGACGCCGACGGCGACTACACGCTCACCGGCCCCGACGCCGGTCCGACCCGTCACTTCACCGCCCCGCCCGGCGTCGACACGGGCGGCGACGGCACGGCCTGGCTGTCCGGCATCACCGACCGGGGCGGCCACACCGTCACGGTGGACCGGACCGAGGACGGTCTGCCGCTGGCCCTCGTCCACTCGGCGGGCCACCAGGTGCGGCTGTCCACCGCCGACGGCCGGGTCACCGCCCTGTCCCTGTCCGGCGCGGGCGAGAACGGCGCGGACCTGCCGGTGCTGGGCTACGGCTACGAGGACGGCGACCTCACCACCGTCACCAGGCCTTCCGGCGCCGTCACCACCTTCCTCTACGACGACCGCCGCCGCGTCATCGCCTGGACGGACTCCAACGGCCACCGCTACGACTACGTCTACGACGACCACGACCGCGTCGTCGCCGAGGGCGGAGAGGCCGGCCACGTCCAGATCACCCTGGCCTACACCGGGCCGGACGCCGGGACCGGCCACCGGACGACCGTGCTGACCACCGCCGACGGCCGGGCCACCCGCCACCTGATCGGCCGCGGCTGCCGCGTCCTGGCCACCACCGACGCGCTCGGCCGCACGACCCGGTTCCGCTACAGCACCGGCGGCGAACTGCTCTCCCGTACCGACCCGTTGGGCGCCACCACCGCCTACACGTACAACGAGGACGGCAGACTGCTCACGGTCACCGGGCCGGACGGCGGCGAACTACGCGTCGTCCGGGGGCCGTTCGGCCTGCCGGTGGAGACCGTGGGACCGGACGGCTCCCGCACGGCTCACACCTACGACGAGTTCGGCAACCGCACGTCGCTCATCGATCCGGCCGGACACACCACCCGCATGTCCTACGACGACGCCGGACGGCTCACCGCGGTGACCGACGCCCTCGGGAACACGACGCGCGTCAGGTGCGACGCGGCGGGACGGACCGTGGCGGTGACCGATCCGTCCGGCGCCACCACCCGCACCGAGCGGGACGGGCTCGGCCGCCCGGTCCGTACGACCGACCGGACGGGCGGCGTCACCCGCCTCGAGTGGAACGCGGACGGCCGACTCGCCCGCCGCACCGGCCCGGACGGTGCGAACGAGTCATGGACCTACGACGGCGAGGGCAACTGCACGGCCCACACCGACGCCGTCGGAGCCGTCACGCGCTACGAATACACCCACTTCGACCTTCCGCTCGCCACCACCCGTCCCGACGGCGGCCGTTACGAGTTCGAGCACGACGCCGACCTCCGCCTCACCCGGGTCACCGGCCCGCGGGGCCCGAGCTGGACGTACGAGTACGACGCGGTCGGCAACATCGTCTCCGAGACCGACTTCGACGGACGCACCCTGACCTACCGGGTGGACGCCGCCGGCCGTCTCACCGCCAGGACCGACGTCCTCGGCGGCACCATCTCCTTCGAGCGCGACCCACTCGGCCAGGTGCTCGGCAAGACCGTCGACGGCCGGGTGACGACCTACGTGTACGACCGGGCGGGCCGACTCCTGGAGGCGGCAGGACCCGACGGCGATCTGCGCTACCGGTACGACCGCGCAGGGCGCGTCAAGACGGAACTGGTGGACGGCCGCCCGATGCTCTACTCCTACGACGCCCAGGGCCGGCGCGTCCGTCGGACCACCCCCACCGGCCATGTCACGTCCTACGCCTACGACTCCGACGGCCTCCCCTGCCGACTGGACACGGGTGGACAGCGCATCACCTTCACCCACGACGCCGCGGGCCGCGAACTGGCCCGTGTCTTCGGGGACGCGCTCACCGTGACGTCGGCCTGGGACGAGGCCGGCCGGCTCGCCACGCAGCACTTCACCGCCGGAGCCCGCGCCGTCAACAGCCGTGCCTACGCCTACCGCGCCGACGGACACCTGCTCTCCGTCGCCGACCGGCTTTCCGGGACCCGTACGTTCGACCTGGATCCGATGGGCCGGGTGACCGCCGTCCACGCCCCGGCCTGGACGGAGCGGTACGCGTACGACGACACGGGCAACCAGACGTCCGCCTCCTGGCCCGACACCCACCCCGGCAGCGAGTCGACCGGCCCCCGCTCGTACGACGGCACCCGTGTCACCCGCGCCGGCGACGTCCGCTTCGAGTACGACGCCCTCGGCCGCGTCACCCTGCGCCAGAAGACCCGTCTGTCCCGCAAGCCCGACACCTGGCGCTACGAGTGGGACACGGAGAACCGCCTCACCTCCGTCACCACCCCCGACGGGACCCGGTGGAGGTACCGCTACGACCCGCTGGGCCGTCGTACGGCCAAGCAGCGCCTGGCGGCGGACGGCGCGAGCGTGGCCGAGGAGACCCGCTTCACCTGGGACGGCCTGACCCTGTGCGAACAGACCAGTCACGGCATGGACCAGCCGAACCCGGTGGCCCTCACCTGGGACCACCGCGGCCACATCCCCCTGGCGCAGACCGAGCGCATCCTCACCGCCGACGACCGGCAGAGCGAGATCGACCGCCGCTTCTTCGCCATCGCCACGGACCTGGTCGGCACCCCCACCGAACTGATCGACGAGTCCGGCGGCATCGCGTGGCGCTCCCGGTCCACACTGTGGGGCGCCACCGCGTGGGCCCGCGACGGCATCACGTACACCCCTCTCCGCTTCCCCGGCCAGTACTACGACTCCGAGACCGGCCTCCACTACAACTTCTTCCGGCACTACGACCCGGAGACCGGGCGCTACACCTCCCCGGACCCCCTCGGCCTCGCTCCCGCGCCGAACCCCGTCAGCTACGTGGACAACCCGAACACCGCGTCGGACCCGTTGGGTCTGATGCCCAAGTACACGAAGGAGGAGAAGGCCCAGAAGCGGATCGACAAGATCCTGGACGACGTCGCCGAGAGGGCGGAGAAGGGGGAGATCAACAAGCATCCCAAGTACCACGGGGACACGCGCCACGGTTTCACCGACGAACGGGTCCTGGAGATCCTGAAGGAGCCCGATGCCGTGTACCAGTCATCGGGTCAGGCAGGAAACTTCATCTACCGGAAGGACAACGACATCGCCGTGGTCTACGGACCGGGCTCCAAGCAGGGGCAGGTGATCACGGCCTACGGAGATTCGGGCATCAAGGGCGAGTCCGGATTCAGGGCGCTCGGCGGCAGTCCGACGGACCCCGGACTCCCGGTGACCCACGAGGACATCGTGCAGGGCAGAATTCCCTCCGAGGACGGGTTCCTGGCCCCGGCGGAGCAGATCAGATGAGGCACGAATGACCATGAGACTGTCCTTCGACGGCGACTGGTACGCGACGGTCACGGACGATCCGCTGCACATCACCCCCCGCTTCACGGGCGACTCCGTGGATGTCGTGCGGTACGCGGACGCGGTGGAGCGTGAGGGTTTCCTCACGAACACCTTCGGCAGCCAGGACCGGTTGTGGGACACGCCAGACGTCCTGCGGTTCGACCCGGACAGCCGGAAGCTGGTCGGCGCTGAGCTCCAGATGCCCTACGTCTCCGCGTCCGCCGAGACGTCCGTCCGTGGTCCGGTCCTGCCCGCGGTGCGCCGGGGCGGGCTCCGCGCGGAAGAGGTCCGGGACTTCCGGCAGGAGACCTGCACGGTGCTGTGCCGCGCTCCCGGGGACACCGTGCTGACCTGTCTGCGCGACCTCGACGTCCTCGACGAGCCGGTGGACGCCTGTGTCGGCATCGCCCCCGATGTGGCGCTCCTGGTCCAGCACGGCGCCGTCGCCGGCTGGAGCCTCACCGACCCCGCGCGCCACCTGACAACCGCCTACGCCGCTCCCGACCCCGCTCCGCCGTCCCCTGCCACCCGCGCGCTGCTCAGCTCCTGCCTGGACCTGCTCATGGATCCGCTGCTCGAAGAGGTGCAGGACGGTGAGCCGGCCGCTCTGGCCCGGCTCCGGAACACCCACCAGGCCCTGCGCGCCCAGCGCGAGGACCGGCGCCGCGCCGACGCCCTCCTCTCGCTCATCGGCAACCTGATGGAGGGCTACGGCGACCGGTGACCTCGCAACCGCGGCGGTGCTCCCAGCGGTTGCCGGCGGCCAGGACGCGGTGGAGAACGGCGCGGAGAACGCGACCACTGTCCGCCCCGTTCGGCGCGGCGGAATCGCTGACGGGGAGGGTCGTGACGCTCGTTCGACGCTCGGGACGTCCGCCACGCCGCCATGTGACGCGTACCCACGCCGACCCATGTGACGCGTACCCACGCCGGCCTGCGATCGTGCGACACCCGGCCTCGGTGACATGATCTCGATGACGCATCATGCGGAGTGCGTCGCCGTCCCGGGGCCGGTCAAGTCGGGCCCCCTATGCGCTTGTTCGAGAGGTTCCGGGTCCGGACGGGGCGCCCGATCCGTCCCCGCGGTTCACCGCGTGGAGCCCTTCACAGACTTCCGCTACGCGTCCCACCCGCGGACGCTGACGGCCGAACCACCGCGCCTCACCCCGCGTTTCGACTTCAGGGGCTTCCGTGTGCGCGTCGCGGAGTACGCGAACGTCGAGGAACGCGGCCGGTTCCTGCTCGACACCTTCGGCAGCGGGCCCTGGCTGTGGGACACGCCCGACGAGCTCCGGTTCGGCAAGGAGGAGCGCGAGCTGGTCGGCGCCGAGTTCCAGATCGCGGGCGAGGCCGCCGCCCGCGACGACTCCGCCCGCCTTCCCGCCACACCCCCCGTCCACCCGGGCGGCCTTCGCGCGGACGAGGTCCGGGACTTCCGCCTGGAGGTGACCACGGAACTCTGCCGCAGCCCCGGGGACACCATGCTGACCTGTCTGCGCGACCTCGACGTCCTGGACGAACCGCTGGACGCCCGCATCGGCATCGCCCCCGGCATGGCGCTCCTCATCCGGCACGGCACCGTCGTCGGCTGGAGCCTGACCGACCCCGCCCGATATCTGACCACCGGATTCGCCGCCCCGGACCCGGCTCCCCCCGCGCCGGCCACACGGCTCCTGTTCACCGCGTGCATGGACGTGATCACCACACCTCTGCTCGACGAGGTGAGACGCCGGAACCCGGCCGCCCTGGCCACGCTCCGGAACCTCGACCACACCCTGCGCACTCAGCCCGAGGACCGCCACAGAGCCGACGCCCTGCTCGCGTTCATCGGCGAACTGGTCGAGGACCACGGGAACGGGTGACGGCGTCCCGCCGAAGCCGCGGAACGCTGGGCGTTCCGGGCTGACCTCGCCGACGCCGACAGGGCAGACCACCTACGCCGGGGAGGTGGCCCGCCTACGTCGACAGAGGACGCGGGTCAGCTTCCCTCTTTGACGGGTTCGAGGATGGCGACGCATTCCACGTGGTGGGTCATGGGGAACAAGTCGAACGCCCGAAGCGTCCGCACCTTGTACCCCCCGTCCCGGAAGTACGCCAGGTCCCGTGCCAGCGCCGCCGGGTCGCAGGCCACGTACGCGATCTTTCGGGCGCCCAGTGCCGACAGGAGTTCGACCGTCTTCTTGCCCGCGCCGGCGCGGGGCGGGTCCAGGACGATGAGGTCGACCTCGGTGATGCCGGTGCGCGGGAGGACCGCCTCGACCTTGCCCTGTTCGATGCGGACGCGGTCGAAGGCGGCGAGGTTGTGGCGGGCGTCCTCGACCGCGCGCTTGCCGGACTCGATACCGAGGACCGCGCCCTTGTCGCCGAGGCGGTCGGCGAGCGCGCCGGCGAACAGGCCGACACCGCAGTACAGGTCGAGGGCCATGTCGCCCTTGCGCGGCAGCAGGCCCTGCATGACGGCCTTGACGAGGGTGTCGGCGGCCATCGGGTGGACCTGCCAGAAACCGCCGCTGCCGACGCGGTAGGTGCGTCCGTCGGCACGCTCGCGCACGAACGCGCGGCCGTGGACGCGGTGGATGCCGCCGTCCTGCTCGGCGACCCGCATCACGGAGACCGGCTTGTCGAGTTCGACGAGGGGCAGCCGGGCGCCCGGCTGCGGCTCCAGGATGACCATGCGGTCCTGGGAGCCCGTCGCGGCGATCGCGTCGACGGACACCATGCCGGACCAGTCACGCTCCTCGATGCCGAGTTCGGTGACGCCCTCGGCCGCGATCATGCAGCGCTCGATGGGCTCGACCTCGTGCGAGCGGTGGCGGCGCAGTCCGGCGTTGCCGTCGGGGTCGACGGCGTACTGGACGCGGGTGCGCCAGGCCGGGACCTCGCCGGCCGGGAGCTTGTCGCCCTCGGCGGGCATCACGGTGCCGTCCCAGCCGGCCTCCTCGGGGGTGAGCCCCGCGAGGCGCTGCAACTGCTCGGCGACGACCTCGCCCTTGAGGCGGCGCTGCGCGCCCGGCTTGGCGTGCTGCCAGTCGCAGCCTCCGCAGCGGCCGGGGCCGGCGTACGGGCAGGGGGCCTCGACGCGGTCCTTCGAGGGGTCCAGGATCTCCACGGCGTCGGCGCGCAGGAAACGCGCGCCCTCCTCACCCTCGGTCACGCGCGCGACGACGCGCTCACCGGGCAGGGCGTGCCGGACGAAGAGGACCTGGCCCTCGGTCGTACGGGCGATGCAGTGCCCGCCGTGCGCGACCGGGCCGATCTCCACCTCGTACTCGTCCCCCACCAGCGACTTCTTCGGTTCTGCCTGCATGGCGGGGTGACTCCAGGTGCGAAAGGGGGTGATACGGGGGACACGAACGGGGGTCTCGGCCGCCCCGCGGACGGGAACGGCCGGACAACAGCCCACCAGTCTACGTGGACCGTGCCCGGCCGTTCGACACGAACGTGTCAGACCTTGGGGGTCGTGGGCTCCTTCGGCCGCTCCTCCGCCGGGCCCCGGCGCACCGCACCCGGGGCGTTCCAGTCCTGGCGCCTGCGGGCCCGCTGCTTCGCGGCCTCGGAGGACTCCAGCTGATAGGGCACGGAGGTCACCATCACACCGGGTGTGAACAGCAGGCGGCCCTTGAGGCGCAGCGCGCTCTGGTTGTGCAGCAGGTGCTCGTACCAGTGGCCGACGACGTACTCGGGGATGATGACGGAGACGGCGTCGCGCGGTGACTCCCTGCGCAGGCCCTTCACGTACTCGATGACCGGCCGGGTGATCTCGCGGTACGGGGAGTCGAGGACCTTCAGCGGCACGGTGATGCCGCGCCGCTCCCATTCCTCCCGCAGCGCCTTGGTCTCCGCCGGGTCGACGTTGACGCTGAGCGCTTCGAGGGTGTCGGAGCGCATCAGCTTGGCGTAGGCGAGGGCGCGCAGGGTCGGCCGGTGGATCTTGGAGATCAGGACGACGGAGTGGACGCGGGAGGGGCGCACGCTGTCGTCGGAGGGGCCCTCGGGGGCGGCGATCTCCTCGGCGACCCGGTCGTAGTGCTTACGGATCGCGCTCATCGTCGCGTAGAAGATCACCATGCCGAGCAGGGCCACCCAGGCGCCGTGCGTGAACTTGGTGACCAGGACGACGACGAGCACCAGGCCGGTGAAGAAGGCGCCGAAGGTGTTGATCGCGCGGGAGCGGATCATGTGGCTGCGCTTGGCCGGGTCCCTCTCGGTGCGCAGGTGACGGTTCCAGTGCCGGACCATGCCGGTCTGGCTGAGCGTGAAGGAGACGAAGACGCCGACGATGTACAGCTGGATGAGCCGCGTCGAGTCCGCGCCGTAGATGACGACCAGCAGGGTCGCCGCGCCCGCGAGCAGCACGATGCCGTTGGAGAAGGCGAGGCGGTCGCCGCGGGTGTGCAGCTGGCGCGGGAGGTAGCGGTCCTGGGCGAGGATCGAGCCGAGCAGCGGGAATCCGTTGTACGCGGTGTTCGCGGCGAGGAACAGGACCAGCGCGGTGGCCGCCGCGAGCACGATGAACAGGAAGCTGCCCTTGCCGAAGACGGCCTCGGCCACCTGGGAGATCACCGGGTTCTGGACGTACCCGGCCCCGATCGGAACGCCGTTGTGGATCAAGTCGGTGGCCGGGTTCTCGGCCATCCGGACCTTGGTCGTCATGGCCAGCGCGATGATCCCGCAGAACATGGTGACGGCGAGCAGGCCCATCGCGGCCAGCGTGGACGCGGCGTTCTTCGACTTGGGCTTGCGGAAGGCGGGGACGCCGTTGGAGATGGCCTCGACGCCGGTCAGCGCGGCGCAGCCGGAGGAGAAGGCGCGCAGCAGGAGGAAGACGAGCGCGAAGCCCGCGAGGCCCTGGTGCTCGGCCTTGATGTGGTAGTCGGAGGTGGGTGCCCGCATGGTGTCGTTGAGGACGAGCCCGCGGAAGGCACCCCACGCGATCATGATGAAGACGCCCGCCACGAAGACGTACGTGGGAATCGCGAAGAGCTTTCCGGACTCCTTGACCCCGCGCAGGTTCATCAGCGTGAGCAGCACGATGACGACGACGGCGCAGAGCACCTTGTGCTCGACGACGAAGGGGACGGCGGAGCCGAGGTTCTCGATGCCGGACGTGATCGACACGGCGACGGTGAGTACGTAGTCGACGAGCAGCGCGCTGGCGACGGTGAGGCCGGCCCGGGGGCCGAGGTTGGTGTTGGCCACCTCGTAGTCGCCGCCGCCGCTGGGGTACGCGTGCACGTTCTGGCGGTACGACGCCACGACCGTGAACATCAGCACGACGACCGCGACCGCGATCCAGGGGCTGAAGTGGTAGGCCGACACGCCCGCGATGGAAAGGACCAGGAGCACTTCGCCGGGCGCGTACGCCACGGAGGAGAGCGGGTCGGAAGCGAAGACGGGGAGTGCGATGCGCTTCGGCAGGAGCGTCTCTCCGAGCCGATCACTGCGCAGTGCGCGCCCGATCAGGATCCGTTTGGGCACGTCGGTCAGTTTGGACACGCAGAGGATCGTAAGCGTTCGAACGGGGGGTCGCCCACCCGCCGTCCCGCATCACCTCGGCTTCCCCTCCCCATCTGCTCTCCGAGTGAAATCGGGGACCGGTCCCGTTGCGGATTCCACACATCCGGAGGCCGCGTGCCTATATGACGAAGTTCCCATTTTGCCCAGTTATGGAGGTCCCATGCACGCGACCGCGCAGCTCATCGGCGCCGCCGCAGGACTCGTCGGCCTCGGAATTCTGACCCTGGTCAGCGTGCGCAGCATCAGCCGCCGCTGAGCGGGGGGACCGGCGGTGCGGATTCCGTTCACCTCGTGCTTCTCGTCTCTTTCCCTGAACTTTTCCTAACGATGACCCGAACCTGATCCGGCCTCCGGAGGTCACCTTCACCCCGGCGTCCCCGCGGTTCCCCCTTCCTTCCCTCCCGCGCCCTCTCCCGCGTCCCCTCCCGCACGCCCTCGCGCGCGCCTCCACGTGCGCCCGCCCGCGCGGCGGCGGCTCCGTTCCCTTGGCCGGTTCGGTTCGTTGTCCGGGGTATGGACGCTCCCGACAACGCCCCGGCCGAGACGACCGGCGACCGGCTCGAGGGCGCCCCGACAGCCCCGCTCGGCCCGCTCGGCCCGCTCGCCCCTGTCGAACCGGTCGAACCGCTCGAACCGGCCGAACCGGTCGCCGCCCCGGTCGGCCCAGCCGTCTCCCCGACCGCCCCCGCCGCCTCCGCGACTTCCGCGACGGCGGCGGCCTCCGTGCGGGCCCGCTCCCCCATGGCCTGGGTGGTGCCCCCGGGACTGCCGCCCCGCCCGTCCCACCCCGGCGCGTAGGCCTCGCGCGGACACCGCGACGTACGCCGGCGGCGCCCTGCCCGGGATCGGCGCAGGAGATGCGCGCACCGATGAGGGCAAGACCGCGGTTGCGCCTTAAGCTCGTTCCCGGCAACGCCGCATGCCGTTGCCTCGTGAGGGCCCGGCAGACTGACAGAGAAGAGTGAGCAGGGTGTTTTCGCAGGTCAGCGGGATGACCAGGACTGCGGGGTTGGGCTAGGTGCACATCGTCATCATGGGCTGCGGCAGAGTGGGTTCCGCTCTCGCCCAGACCCTGGAGCAACAGGGGCACACGGTCGCGGTGATCGACCAGGACCCCACCGCCTTCCGGCGGCTCGGCTCCGGTTTCGGCGGTCGCCGTGTGACCGGAGTCGGCTTCGACCAGGACACCCTGCGCGAGGCGGGCATCGAGGAGGCCGGCGCCTTCGCCGCCGTGTCCAGCGGGGACAACTCGAACATCATCGCCGCCCGGGTCGCCCGGGAGATGTTCGGCATCGAGAACGTCGCGGCGCGCATCTACGACCCGCGCCGGGCCGAGGTCTACCAGCGTCTGGGCATCCCGACCGTCGCCACCGTCCGCTGGACGGCCGACCAGATGCTGCGCCGCCTGCTGCCGTCGGGCGCCGAACCGCTGTGGCGTGATCCCACCGGTGGGGTGCAGCTCGCCGAGGTGCACGCCTCCGCCGCCTGGGTCGGCCACAAGATCAGCCGCCTGCAGGACGAGACCGGCGTGCGGGTGGCCTTCCTGACCCGGCTGGGCGAGGCGATTCTGCCCACCTCGCAGACGGTGCTGCAGGAGGGCGACCTCGTGCACGTGATGATGCGCACGGACGACGTCGAAAAGGTCGAGGCCTCGTTCGCCGAGGGCCCCGAAGAGGAGAGCGGTCACTGATGAGGGTCGCCATTGCCGGCGCCGGCGCCGTGGGCCGCTCGATCGCGGGCGAGCTCCTGGAGAACGGCCACGAGATCCTGCTGATCGACAAGGCGCCGACCGCCATCTCGGTCGAGCGCGTCCCCCAGGCGGAGTGGCTGCTCGCCGACGCCTGCGAGATCACGTCCCTGGACGAGGCCGCGTTGCAGCGCTGCAACGTGGTCATCGCGGCCACCGGGGACGACAAGGTCAACCTGGTGGTCTCACTGCTCGCCAAGACCGAGTACGGCGTGCCGCGCGTCGTCGCCCGTGTCAACAACCCGAAGAACGAGTGGCTGTTCAACGAGGCCTGGGGCGTCGACGTCGCCGTCTCCACCCCGCGTCTGATGTCGGCCCTCGTGGAGGAGGCCGTGAGCGTCGGCGACCTGGTGCGCCTGCTCCGCTTCAGCCACGGCGACGCGAACCTGGTCGAGCTGACCCTCCCGCCGGAGTCTGCCCTGGCCGGCACGCAGGTCGGTGACGTGGAGTGGCCCCAGGACACCTCCCTGGTCACGATCATCCGTGGCACCCGGGTGCTCACCCCCTCCCAGGAGGATTCCCTGGAGGCGGGCGACGAGCTCCTCTTCGTGGCCGCCCAGGCCCGCGAGGAGCAGCTGGAGGACCTGCTCTCGGTCCGCCGCGAGGACGCGCCGAGCTAGCCCGTCCCCTGAGAAGAGGGGAGCCTTCGCGGGAGGTCCCGCGGAGGCTCCCCTCTTCTCAGGACCTTCGGAGATCGTCTCGTGTCAGGACCTCTGGAGATCGTCGGCCGCCGGGCTGTACGGCCGCGCGAAGGGCAGACCCACGTCGCCGGGCAGCAGCGCGCCGATCCAGGTGTCCCGCAGGCCGTCCCGGCCGGTCTGTGCCGCCCGCAGGGCGCCCTCCCGTGTGAAGCCGGCCTTGCGGGCGACCGCCCACGAGCCCCGGTTGCCCGCCTCCGCCCGCCACTCCAGGCGCTGGACGCCCAGCTCGGTGAACGCCCACCGCGCCAGGGCGCCGACGGCCTCCGTCGCGTAGCCCCGCCCCCGGTGTTCCGCCACGGTCCAGTACCCGATGCCCCAGACGTCGGCCTGCCGGTGCACGTTGACGGACGCCACGAGGGTGCCGTCGCCGTCGTCCCGCCGCTCCACCGCGAAGTGGTACATCGTGTCGTCGCGCCAGCCCCGCGGCACGAGGGCGCGCAGATAGAAGGCGGCGTGCCGGCGCTCGTAGGGCGTGGGGAAGTCCGTCCACCGCCCGATCTCGGGGTCCTGACAGGCGGCGAGGAGCGCGTCCTCGTCCCGCGCATCGTGCGGGCGGATCAGCAGACGCTCCGTGGTGAGCGAGACAGGTTCCATGAGCGGCGATTCTGACGCCCGGCCCGCCGCCCGGCCATCGGATTCCCCCGACGGCGGTCACGGGGGCGCGGCGCACGGATACAAGACCGGAGCGCCCGGACACGGGAGGGGGCGCCCGGAGATCTCCGGGCGCCCCCTCCCGTACAGGTGACTGCTCGTACAGGTGACTGCTCGTACAGGTGACCGGCCGTCTCGTACGGCTGACCGACCGTCTCGTGCGGGTGACTAGCCGTCGCGGCGGTGACGGCCGGCCGTGGCCTCGGTGTCGTCCTTGGCGAGAGCGGCCTCGCGTTCCTTCTCGGCCTGCTCCTCCGCCTCCATCTCCGCGAACACGTCGATGGGAGCCGGGGCCTTCGCCAGGAACACCCAGGTGAGCCAGACGGCCAGCAGGAACGGCGGGATCTTCAACGCGACCAGGACCCAGCCCAGTTGCGAGGTGTTGGCCCACCAGTAGAGCGGGAAGAGGACCGCGCACTTGGCGAGCAGGATCAGGCCCCAGGCCCAGCTGGCCTTCGCGTACGCCTTCTTGCGGCCCGGATTGCGGGTACGCCAGGAGAGGTTCTCCTTGAAGACCGGGCCGAGGATCAGGCCGATCAGGGGCACGCCCGCGAGGGTCGTGACGATGTAGGCGACGGCCAGACCCAGCGTGTAGATCATGCCCGGCAGGTAGAAGTCCTTCGCGTTGCCCGTCATCATCGCGAACACCACGCCGAAGGCGACGCCGAAGACGCCGCTGAAGGCGTGCTTGACGGTGTCGCGCATGGCGAGGCGGACGACGACGAGCAGCAGGGACACCCCCAGGGCGGCGATCGCCGACCAGTGGAGGTCCTTGTTGATCGTGAAGATGGTGACGAAGAGCAGGCCGGGCACCACGGTCTCGACCATGCCCCGCACACCGCCGAACGCCTCGAAGAGCGCGGCCTCCGTCACCGCCCTCGCGTCCTGCTGGGCGTCTTCGGTCGGCTTGTCGAGCGACGTCACCGGCTACTCCCGTCCGAGCGGTCTGAGTTCGTACTTCGGGTTGAACAGCACCCTACGGCCCCGGCTCATCGAGATGCGGCCCGAAGCGATCATCTTGCGCCCCGGCTCGATTCCCACGATGGAGCGTCTGCCGAGCCAGACCACGTCCAGAGCCGCCGAGCCGTCGAACAGCTCGGCCTCCAGCGCCGGGACTCCGGCCCGTGGCCGCAGAGTGACCGTGCGCAACGTACCAGTAACCGTGACGATCTGCCGGTCGTGGCAGTCACCGATGCGGGTGCACCCCGTCGTCTCGGCTTCCTCGCGCAGCTCCTCGGACTCCAGGTCCTCCTGGGACGAGGAGAGCCGGTCTATCATGCGCCGGAACCGGCCCGCCGGCTTTTCGGAACGAGGAACAGCACTCATACCGAAAGCGTACCGGGGGCCGATGACACCGTCGTACCCGCGAGGCCGCTCTCTCAAGCACCGCTCATCTCTCGAACCGGTAACCCATTCCCGGCTCCGTGATGAAGTGCCGGGGATGCGAGGGATCCGCCTCCAGCTTGCGGCGCAGCTGGGCCATGTAGACCCGCAGGTAGTTCGTCTCCGTGCCGTACGACGGCCCCCACACCTCCTGGAGGAGCTGCTTCTGGCTGACCAGGCGGCCGGTGTTGCGGACCAGGACCTCCAGGAGGTGCCACTCCGTGGGGGTCAGCCGGACGTCGCGGCCGGCGCGGTTGACCTTCTTGGCCGCCAGATCCACCGTGAAGTCCTCGGTCTCGACCACGACGTCGTCCTCGCCGGAGCCGGTGGGCTCGGCACGGCGGACGGCGGCGCGCAGCCGGGCCAGCAGTTCGTCCATGCCGAAGGGCTTGGTGACGTAGTCGTCGGCGCCCGCGTCGAGCGCCTCGACCTTCTCGTCGGAGGAGTGCCGGGCCGAGAGCACCAGGATCGGTACCCGGGTCCAGCCGCGCAGCCCCCTGATCACCTCGACGCCGTCCATGTCGGGCAGCCCGAGGTCGAGCACGACGACGTCGGGATGGCGTGCGGCGGCGAGCTGGAGCGCGGTGGCGCCGTCGGGGGCCGCGTCGACCTCGTACTTGCGCGCCTTCAGGTTGATGACGAGGGCTCGGGTGATCTGCGGCTCGTCGTCGACCACGAGGACCCGGGTCATGAGGCCTGCCTTTCTGCAACTGCCGGTGGGGGGGTGAGCGTTCCGGGGCGGCGGTCCACCGCCCGGACCGTGAGGACCATGGTGAGTCCGCCGCCGGGGGTGTCCTCGGCGTTCAGTGTGCCGCCCATCGACTCGGCGAAGCCGCGGGCGACGGCGAGCCCGAGGCCCACCCCGGCACCGCGCGGGGCGTCGCCGTAGCGCTGGAAGGGCGCGAAGATGCGCTCCTTGGCCTCGTCCGGGACGCCGGGGCCGCGGTCCACCACCCGGACCTCCACCCGGTCGGCGATGGCGCTCGCGGAGACGAGGACCCGGTCGCCCACGGGGCTGTACTTGACGGCGTTCTCGACGAGGTTGGCGACCGCCCGCTCCAGCAGCCCGGCGTCGACGGCGACCATCGGCAGGACCTCCGGGATCTCCAGGTCCACGCTGTCCTCGGGTACGCCGCCCAGCGCCATCGGCACCACCTCGTCGAGGTCGATCTCGCGGATCAGCGGGGTGACGGTGCCGGTCTGGAGGCGGGACATGTCGAGCAGGTTGCCCACCAGGTGGTCGAGCCGGTCGGCACCCTGCTCGATCGCCTCCTGGAGCTCCGCCCGGTCCTCCTCCGACCAGTCCACGTCCTCGGACCGCAGTGAGGTCACGGCGGCCTTGATCGCGGCCAGCGGGGTGCGCAGGTCGTGGCTGACGGCGGCCAGCAGCGCGGTGCGGATGCGGTTGCCCTCGGCCAGCTCCTTGGCCTGGTCGGCCTCGTGCTGGAGGCGCTGGCGGTCCAGCACGACGGCGGCCTGGGCGGCGAAGGCGGCGAGCACCCGTCGGTCGGAGGCGGGCAGCACCCGTCCCGAGAGCGCGAGCGCCATGTGGTCACCGACCGGCATGTCCACGTCCGCGTCCTCGGGCCGCAGCGGTGACCGCGGGCCGACGCTGCCCGCGCAGGTCCACGGTTCGACGCCGCCCGCCCGCTCCAGCAGCGCGACCGACTCCATCCCGAAGGTCTCCCTGACCCGTTCCAGGAGGGCTTCCAGGCTGGTCTCGCCGCGCAGGACGCTGCCCGCGAGGAAGGACAGGATCTCCGACTCGGCGCGCAGTCTGGCCGCCTGGTGGGTGCGGCGGGCGGCCAGGTCCACCACGGAGGCCACGGAGACGGCGACGCCCACGAAGATCGCGATGGCGACGATGTTCTTGGGGTCGGCGATCGTCAGGCGGTGCAGCGGCGGTGTGTAGAAGTAGTTCAGCAGCAGGGAGCCGAAGGCCGCCGAGGCGAGGGCCGGGAACAGTCCGCCGAGCAGGGCGGCCGCGACCGTCACCGTCAGGAACAGCAGCATGTCGTTGGCGAGGCCGAGGTCGACGGTGTTGAGCAGCGGCGCGAGGACCACCGGGCCGCCCAGGCCGATCAGCCAGCCCCAGATGATCCGGGAGCGGCCGAGCCGCGCGCCGCGGGCGGCGGGCAGTCCGCGCCCCTTGGCGACCTCGTCGTGGGTGACGATGTGGACGTCCAGGTCGGGGCCGGACTCGCGGGCGACCGTGGCGCCGACGCCGGGCCCGAAGACGTACTGCCAGGTCTTGCGGCGGGAGGAGCCGAGCACGATCTGGGTGGCGTTGACCCCGCGGGCGAAGTCCAGCAGCGAGACGGGTATGTCGTCGCCGATGACGTGGTGGAAGGTGCCGCCGAGGTCCTCGACCAGCGTGCGCTGGACGGCCAGCTCCTTGGGCGAGGCGTTGGTGAGCCCGTCGCTGCGCGCGATGTAGACGGCCATGACCGCGCCGCCCGCGCCCTTCTCGGCCAGCCGCGCGGCACGGCGGATCAGGGTTCGCCCCTCGGGGCCGCCGGTCAGGCCCACCACGATCCGTTCGCGCGAGCCCCAGATCTTGGAGACCCGGTGCTCGCTGCGGTACTCGGTCAGGTACTCGTCGACCCGGTCGGCCACCCACAGCAGGGCCAGCTCGCGCAGCGCGGTGAGGTTGCCGGGGCGGAAGTAGTTGGACAGGGCCGCGTCGACCTTGTCGGACTTGTAGATGTTGCCGTGCGCCATACGGCGGCGCAGCGCCGGTGGCGACATGTCGACCAGCTCGATCTGGTCCGCCCGGCGGACGACCTCGTCGGGGACGGTCTCCCGCTGCCGTACTCCGGTTATCGACTCGACGACGTCGCCGAGTGACTCCAGGTGCTGGATGTTGACGGTCGAGACGACGTCGATCCCGGCCGCGAGCAGCTCGGCCACGTCCTGCCAGCGCTTGGCGTTGCGGGAACCGGGGACATTGGTGTGGGCGAGTTCGTCCACCAGGGCGACGGCCGGGGCGCGGAGCAGTACGGCGTCCACGTCCATCTCGGTGAAGGTGGAGCCGCGGTAGTCGAGCTCCTTGCGCGGGATCTGCTCCAGTCCGTGCAGCATCACCTCGGTGCGCGGCCGGTTGTGGTGCTCCACGAAGGCGACGACGCAGTCGGTGCCGCGCTCCATGCGCCGGTGCGCCTCGGACAGCATCGCGTACGTCTTGCCGACCCCCGGTGCCGCGCCGAGGTAGATCCGAAGCTTGCCGCGTCCCATGGCCCCATTGTCTTCCTGTCAAAGCTCTGTACGCTGCGTCGACCCTACGGCCCTTAATTACGACAAATGGGGCGCGGGGTCGGCGGGCGGCCGTCTTTGACACAACCCTGATGCGCAGGTCGGGTCAGTGCGCGGCGAGTTTTCCGTCGTTCAGCTCCAGTACCCGGTCCGCGGGACATCCGGGGGCCGCGTCACGTACGGCGACCAGGGCTGTCAGGTGTTCGCGGCGGACCGCGGCGCGCAGCGCTTCCAGGAGGGCGAGGCCGGTTCCGGGGTCGAGCCCGCCGGTGGGTTCGTCGGCGATCAGGAGCGCGGGGCGGTGGACGAGGGCGCGCGCGAGGGCCACGCGACGGTGCTGCCCGGCGGACAGTTCCCCTGGCCGGCACGCGGCCTGACCGGCGAGGCCGACGAGGGAGAGCAGCCGTTCGACGCGCTCCTCCCGCTCGGGCGCGGGGGTCCCCCTCAGCCGCAGCGGCGCGGCGACGTTCTCGGCGACGGTGAGGACGGGGACGAGGCCTGCGGACGGGAACAGGAAGCCGATCCGGTCCCGGCGCAGTTCCAGCAGCGCGTCCTCGTCCAGCGCGGCCGGCTCGAGCCCGTCGACGGTGATCCGCCCGGTGTCCGGTTCGCCGAGGCCGCCGACGAGGTGGAGGAGGGTGCTCCTGCCGGCCCCGGGGCGGCCCCGCAGGACGACGAGCCCGCCGCGCGGCACCTCGAAGGAGACACCGCGCAGCGCGTGCACGGCGGTGGCACCGCTGCCGTACGTGTGGTGCACGTTCTCGACGCGCACCGCGGTGTCCGTGGTGGCCTGGCTCATGCCTCTCCCGCACCGGCCGGGCGCCGGCCCGGCGGGACGTCCGGGCACACGGTGTCGCGCCGTGTGCCCGGACGGGCGGCGGGTCAGCTGGAGTTGTCCCCGTGGGTGAGAGTCTCCCAGGCGACGAAGAGGTTGTTGCTGCCGGACGGCCGGTTCTGTTCGGTCAGCTTCTGGGTGTTGGTCATGGCGATGCCCAGCCGGTTGTGCAGGGCGTTGTAGCCGACCTCGGTGACCGGTCCGAGCCCGAGGTTGAGGGAGCCGCCGCACAGTGAGCTCGGCACCGCCTCGCCCAGCTGGTACTTCGCCTGGAAGCCGAGTGCCTGGCGCAGCCGCTCGCCGACGTCGGTGCCGTAGAGGTCCGCGCCCTGGATACGGCTGGTCTCCGCGATGTGGGAGATGGCCGAGATGCCGTATCCGGTGTGGGTGAAGTCGCGGCAGGTCTCCTGGGTGAGTCCGGTGGTGAAGGTGGACTGGCCCTGCCAGTAGCTGACGATCTTCGCCTTGGTGTCGAGGTTCTGGCTCGGCACCGTCTTGGGCAGGGCGCCGTCGGAGGCGAGGTAGACGTACGCGGCCGTCCGGGTCCGGAACTTCGCCATGGCCTTGTCGTAGGAGGTCTTGTCCTCCAGGAAGACGGAGATGCCGACCGCGGCCTCCATCATCGACAGCTCCCAGTTCCCGTTGGAGTTGGAGCCGTTGATCACCTCGGGCAGGTAGACGTCGCGCAGCATGGTCGCGAAACGTCCGGAGTTGGCCCAGGTGCCGGTGTAGGTGTACTTGATGATCTCGGCGGCCTTGGGCCAGGAGGAGCCGGCCCAGCCGGTCTGCAGGGGCGCGTTGCTGTTGGTGTGCTCCTTGATCACGCCCGACCAGGCGTCCATCAGCTCGATGGACTTCTTCGCGTACCGGTCGTCACGGGTGATGTACCAGGCGAGGGCGTCGGTGTACGCGGCGATCGCGTCCTCGCGCTCGTCGGTGCAGCCGTAGTTGGGGTTGGAGTACGAGCCGCACTCCACGGTCGCGCGGGGCTTGGCGGTGCGTGTCAGCGAGGCGTACGTGCTCGCCATCATCTGGTCGTACGCGCCCTTCCAGGGCTGGGCTCCCGCGTTGACCTTGGTGCGGGCGAAGTCCAGCTGCCCCTTGGAGACGGTGACTCCGGGGTGCGCGAAGACGGCGGGGGCGGCGTCGGCACGGTGGGCGGCGGGCCAGGTGAGGAGGCCGGAGACGAGGGCGGCCGTCGCGGCGACGGCGAGGAGGGCGGCGCGTGGCCGGCGGCGATGACGTGCGGGGGCGTCAAGCATGTGGGGGACATCCGTTCTCGTATGTGAATGACACACTGGTTTCTGAACACGCGCGCTGGCCGGTGACCATAGGTACGGACCAGGCTTCCGTCAAGAGGTGAAGAAAGACGCGCAGTTCAACTGCCGTTCACGGATGAGAACTTGCCGCACGGGGGCGAGCCCGGCACCCGGGTGCCGTGCGCGCACGCGGCCGCTCACGCATGGCGAAAGGGCCGCACCCCCTGCCGGGGATGCGGCCCTTTCGTACGGTCTCGTTCTCGGCGAGCACGGTGGCTAGCGGACCTCTGTGATCTCCGGTCCGCGCTGCAGCTGGCCCATGCCGCCGGAGAAGCGGGACCCGGCCTGCTCGTCCTGCTGGACACCCTCGGCCACCATCTGCGCGTCGTCCGGCAGCTTCAGGACGATCGGGTCACGGGGGGCCATCGGACCCTCACCGCGCACGACGACCGTGTCCCTGAAGATCTGCTCCAGCAGCCCCGCGGCCTGCGGCTGCACCGCGCCCTGCCCGGAGATCACTCCGCGCAGGAACCAGCGGGGGCCGTCCACACCGACGAACCGCACGACCTGGAAACCGCCCGTGCCGTCCGGCAGCTGCACCGGTACCTGCGCCCGCAGCTCCCAGCCCAGCGGGCCCTCGACCTCGTCGATGACACCGCCCTGCTGGGTGATGCCGGAGGCGATCTCCTCACGCACCTCGCCCCAGATGCCCTCGCGCTTGGGAGCGGCGAAGGCCTGCAGCTGCACGGCGCTGTCCTTGAGGACGACGGTGGCGGCGACGATCGCGTCACCCGCGACCTCGACCCGCAGCTCCATGCCGTCGACTCCGGGGATCAGGAGACCACCCAGGTCCACCCGGCCCTCGGCGGGGTCCCGCACCTCCGAGTCGTCCCAGGGTCCGTCGGGGCGCGGCTCCGGCTCGAGCCTCACGCGCTCCCGCTCCACCTCGTCCGTCCCAGTGTCGACTCCGTCGACGACCTGCTCGGCCTCGCCCGCCGCGTCCTCGGCGGCACTGCCCTTCTTGCGACGTCCGAACACGTCACTGTCCTTCCCGGTCGGATACGACCGAAGCGTATCGATTCCCACCCGTTGTCCCGCCCACGGCGGCATGACCGCCGGTGGACCCGAGGCCCCCTGCGGCCCGCGCCGAGCCGGGAAGCTCCGCCACCTCGTGGAAGCGGACCTTCTCGACCTGTTGGACGACCAGTTGGGCAATCCGGTCGAAGCGCTCGAACCGCACGGACTCGTACGGGTCGAGATTCACCACGATCACCTTGATCTCCCCACGGTACCCGGCATCAACCGTCCCCGGGGCATTCACGAGAGCGACACCGCAGCGGGCGGCCAGCCCCGAACGCGGGTGCACGAAGGCCGCGTACCCCTCCGGCAGCGCGATGGACACCCCGGTGGGCAGAACGGCACGTTCGCCCGGCTTCAGTTCACGCTCCTCGGTGGTGCGCAGATCGGCGCCGGCGTCACCGGGATGCGCGTATTCGGGAAGCGGGACTTCCGGATCTACGCGCCGGATCAGCACGTCCACGGGATGACGGGTCACGGGTTCACCTCGAAGGCACGGACACGGCGGTTCCGGTCCGGGTCGTTCATGGCGGCCCGGATCTCCTCCGGGCGGCCGTTGTCGATGAAGTGGTCGACCTTGACCTCGACGAAGAGGGCGTCCGCCCGGACGGCCAGAGGCCCCTCGGGCCCGCCGATCCGGCCGGTGGCGGTCGAGTAGATCTTGCGGCCGGCCACCGCGGTGACCTCGGCCTCCAGGTACAGCACGGTGCCCACGGGGACCGGCCGCACGAAGTCGGTCTCCAGCCGGCCGGTGACGGCGACGACACGCAGCAGCCAGTTGAGCGAGCCCAGCGTCTCGTCGAGCGCCGTGGCCAGCACCCCGCCGTGCGCGAGCCCGGGAGCGCCCTGATGGGCGGGCCTCACGGTGAACTCCGCCGTGATCCTGACACCCTCACCGGCACGGGCCGCCAGATGCAGTCCGTGCGGCTGTTCCCCACCGCATCCGAAACACTGTTCGTAGTGCGCGCCGAGCAGCTCGCCGGGGGCGGGCGCGTCGGGGTGCCGCACCGGTACGACGGCGTCGGGGGGAGGCTTCAGACCTGCGGATGTACCACTCACAGCCGCAGACCTTACCCGCGCGTCGGCGGAGTGTACGCACCGTGCCAAGCTTGGCCCCATGCAGCTCTCCGCCTCCCCGTACGAAGAACGCCTCACCGCGCCCCGCAGCTGGTGGGCGGTCTGCTTCCTGGCCGGGGTCGCGCTGGCCCTGGTCTTCCTCCCCTTCGGGACGCTGCCCCTGCTGGGCGGGCTGGTCGGCGGCACCGCGGTCTCGGCCGTCGTGGCCAGTTCGTACGGCTCGGTCCGCATCCGTGTCGTCGGGGACTCGCTGATCGCGGGCGAGGCCAGGATCCCGGTCGCCGCCCTGGGCGACGCCGAGATCCTGGACCAGGAGGAGGCGCGCGCCTGGCGTACGCACAAGGCGGACACCCGCGCGTTCATGCTGCTGCGGTCCTACATCCCCACGGCCCTGCGCGTGCAGGTCACGGACCCCGCCGACCCGACCCCCTACCTGTACCTGTCGACGCGGGAGCCGGAGCGGCTGAGGGCGGCCCTGGAGACGGCGCGGGCGTCCGCCTGACCCCGCGCCCGGGGGTCAGGGCCCCAGCTCCTTGGGGATCTCCCCCATCCGCAGGGGATCGGCCGGCTTCTCCAGGGGCGGCAGCTCGGGCAGCTCGCTCCAGGGCACCTGGTTTCTGCGGAGGTCCTTGCGGATGCGTGCCGCGAGGCGTTTGGTGTCCCGGCGGTTCATGACCGCCCCGACCGCGGCGCCCACCATGAACGGCATCAGGTTCGGCAGGTCGCGGACCGTGCGTTTCATGATCTGCTGGCGCAGTTCGCGCTTCATCTGGCCGCCCAGCGCGGCGTTGAGGGTCGACGGCTTGGTCACGTCGATCCCGCGCTCGGAGGACCACGAGTTCAGGTAGGCGGTGCTGCGCTGGGCGAGGGTGCCCGGCGGTCGCAGGCCGTAGACCTCGTGGAGCTCGGCGATCAGCTTCAGCTCGATCGCGGCGACCCCGGTGATCTCGGCGGCGAGTTCCGTGGGCATCGCGGGCGGTACCGGCAGCATGGCGGCCGCTCCGATTCCGGCGCCCACCGTGGAGGTGGCGTTGGCCGCGCCCGCGACGAGCTTGTCCGCCATCTCCTCGACGGTGAGGCCGGGGAACTGTCCGCGGAGGGTCGCGAGATCCCGTACCGGGACACGGGGCGCGATGTCGATGATCCGGTCGGCGAGGTAGGCCAGGCCGGCCTTGGCCTTGCCGCCGCTCTTGCGGACGCCCTTTCTGAGCCCGTCCCGAACGGCCGCCGCACGGCCGCCGGCGGCGGGCGCGGGGGCGTCCGACCGCACCAGGTCCTCACCCGGTGCGGGGGTGCCGGCCGGTGTCGATCCACCGGCCCGCGTGGAGGCGCCTGTCGGCGCTGTGGCGGGCGCCGGGTCGAGCGAGGCTGATCCTGGTCGGGAAGAGCCCCGCTCGTCGTCACGCACGCCTTCAGGGCCCTGTGACGGCCCTTCGTCCGCTCCCCCGTGGGGGAAGCGGCGCTTCCAAGGAGGGGTCGAGCCAGTCACGGCCGACCCTGCCTCAGTCGCAGTCGCGGCAGATCGGCTGACCGTTCTTCTCGCGGGCCAGCTGGCTGCGGTGGTGCACCAGGAAGCAGCTCATGCAAGTGAACTCGTCCTGCTGCTTGGGCAGTACCCGGACGGCCAGCTCCTCGTTCGAGAGGTCGGCCCCGGGCAGTTCCAGGCCTTCTGCGGCCTCGAACTCGTCTACGTCGACGGACGACGTGGACTTGTCGTTACGGCGAGCCTTCAGTTCTTCAAGGCTGTCCGAGTCGACGTCGTCGTCGGTCTTGCGTGGGGTGTCGTAATCCGTTGCCATGTCGCTCTCCCCCTCTGGGTGTCTGCGGTGTCTCCAGCGCACGTAACGCGTGAGAGGCCGGACTTGTGCCCGACCTGAGGCGGAGATTTTGCCTCACATCAAGGTCTGTTACTCAATCGACACCCAACCGGACTCCTCGAGAGTGATCGGGTTGGATGGCGATGCGGACCGTACACGGTCTGAAGGTCGCACTTCAAAGGCGTCCCACCGTGTACTTCCCGTGATCAAGACCCCCGAAAACCCGGATTTTCCCGGCTTTCCGGCAGCTTGCGCGACCACGGAGAGTAGATGGCCGGAATATCGCCCTTGTGATCGATCACACACGGGCCTCCCGGATGGGCGACCAGAAAATTCCGCGCAAAGCGAACATCCTCGCGTGTGGGGGTCATGGTCTCAGATGGGAAGGGTGACTCGCATCACGAGACCACCTCCCTCGCGCGGCTCCGCGGCGATGTGGCCCCCGTGGGCACGGGCCACCGACCGGGCGATCGACAGGCCGAGGCCCACGCCCTTGTCGCTGCCCGTGCGCTCTGTCCGCAGCCGCCTGAAGGGCTCGAAAAGATTGTCGATCTCGTACGCGGGAACCACCGGTCCCGTGTTCGAGACCAGCAGGACCGCGTGGCCGTGCTGGACCACGGTCGTGACCTCGACCCAGCCGCCCTCCGGCACGTTGTAGCGCACCGCGTTCTGGACGAGGTTCAGCGCGATCCGCTCCAGCAGGACGCCGTTGCCCTGGACGACCGCCGCGGCGCGCTCCCCGCGGATCCTGACCCCCTTGGCCTCGGCCTCGCCGTTCACCTGGTCGACGGCCTGGGAGGCGACCTCGGCCAGGTCCACGGGTTTGCGCTCCACGATCTGGTTGTCGCTGCGGGCGAGCAGCAGCAGGCCCTCGACGAGTTGCTCACTGCGCTCGTTCGTGGCGAGCAGCGTCTTGCCGAGCTGCTGCAGTTCGACCGGCGCGCCGGGGTCGGAGAGGTGGACCTCCAGAAGCGTGCGGTTGATCGCCAGCGGGGTGCGCAGTTCGTGCGAGGCGTTGCCGACGAACCGCTGCTGGGCGGTGAAGGCGCGCTGGAGCCGCTCCAGCATGTCGTCGAAGGTGTCCGCCAGCTCCTTCAGCTCGTCGTCCGGGCCGTCCAGCTCGATCCGCCGGGACAGGTCCGAGCCCGCCACCGCGCGAGCGGTGCGGGTGATCCGGCCGAGCGGCGAGAGCACCCGGCCCGCCATCGCGTAGCCGAAGGCGAAGGCGATGATGGCGAGGCCGAGCAGCGCGAGCAGGGAGCGGCTGAGCAGGTCGTCCAGAGCGTGCTGACGCTGCTGGTTGGCGCACGCGTTCATCGCGGTGTTGAGCTCGCTCGCCGACGGCGCGGACGGGAAGTTGCAGGTGCTGCTTCCGACCTGGCCCGAGATGATCTTGAAAGGGAGCTCGCTGCCCACGTTCAGCGCCTGCGCGGCGAGCAGGTAGATGATCGACAGCAGCATGATGCCGGCGATCAGGAACATGCCGCCGTAGAGCAGCGTGAGCCGTATGCGGATGGTCGGGCGCAGCCAGGGGAACGGTGGTTCCGTCCGCCGGGGGTCCCAGGTGGGCTTCGGAGGCGCCGTGGAGGGCGCGGGCGTCGTGGCCACCGCCGCTCAGATCCGGTACCCGGAGCCGGGCACGGTGACGATGACGGGGGGCTCGCCGAGTTTGCGGCGCAGGGTCATCACGGTCACGCGCACGACGTTGGTGAAGGGGTCCGTGTTCTCGTCCCAGGCCTTCTCCAGGAGCTGCTCGGCGGAGACGACCGCGCCCTCGCTGCGCAGCAGCACCTCGAGGACGGCGAACTCCTTGGGCGCGAGCTGGACCTCCTTGCCGTCGCGGAACACCTCGCGGCGGTTGGGGTCGAGCTTGATCCCGGCGCGCTCCAGGACGGGCGGCAGCGGCACGCTCGTACGGCGGCCGAGGGCACGCACGCGTGCCGTCAGCTCGCTGAAGGCGAAGGGCTTGGGGAGGTAGTCGTCCGCGCCGATCTCCAGGCCCTCGACGCGGTCGCTGACGTCGCCGGAGGCGGTCAGCATCAGGACGCGGGTGGGCATGCCCAGTTCGACGATCCTGCGGCAGACGTCGTCGCCGTGCACGAGCGGGAGGTCGCGGTCGAGGACGACCACGTCGTAGTCGTTGACGCCGATGCGCTCCAGGGCGGCCGCGCCGTCGTACACGACGTCGACGGCCATGGCCTCCCGGCGCAGTCCGGTGGCCACCGCATCGGCGAGCAGCTGCTCGTCCTCCACGACGAGTACGCGCACGTCGCTTGTCCTTCCTCTGTCCACCCGCGCGGCGCCCTCTCGGCGCGCACGGGTGGGGGTCCGTCCCGGGTAAGACCTCCATCCTGCCTTTTTCGGCCATAAACCGGCTGTAAGACGGGTGAGAGGGCGCCCGTCCTGTCCGGTTCGGGGTCCCGGGAATGCGAGATTTTCTCGTCGGGTTGAGGTTTCCAGGGAAGAGAGCGGGGGGAGGACGGCTTTACACCCCGCGATCACGCTCTGCATGTGGCAAGCCACCTAGTGGTACGTCCAACCGCTTCCGCAGAGCGGGCGTGGGTGTCCGGCACCGTCGCCGCCCAGCCCGGGCAGCGCTGGGCACCCTCTGGAGACGTGATCGCCCCTTCCCAACGGCACACCCCCGTGCCATCGACCCACGACCCAGGACGAGGGGGCGCAGCATGGACGCATTCACCGCAGGACTTCTGCAGCGCATAAAGGCGACCGAGTCCGACCTGACGCGGGCTCGCGAGACGGGCGACGACTTCCTCGCGGAGGTCGAGCAGGCCGAGCTCGAGGACCTGCGTCGCCTCGCCGCCGAGCACGGTGTGGAGGTCGGCGCGACGCGCGTCTGATCGGTTCGTACGCGAGCGGGGCCCCGGTGTCGATCCAGTACCGGGGCCCCGCTTTCGTCCGCCGTGGCGGGGACGGCCGCCGTGCCGTCCGGACGCCGTCAGTCGTGCCAGGCGCCGAACTCCTCCAGGAGCCGCTGGAGGGGCTCGAAGACGCCCGGTGAGGCCGCCACCGCCAGCTCGCGCGCGGGCCGCTCTCCGGGGCGTCCACCGGTCAGGGCGCCCGCCTCACGGGCGATCAGGTCGCCCGCCGCGAGGTCCCAGGGGTGCAGGCCCCGCTCGTAGTACCCGTCGAGGCGGCCGGCCGCGACGTCGCACAGGTCGACCGCCGCGGAGCCGGAGCGCCGGATGTCGCGCAGCAGCGGGATCAGCCGCTGGGCGACGTCGGCCTGGTGGGTCTTGACCTCGCTCACGTAGTTGAAGCCCGTCGAGACCAGTGCCTGGTCCAGGGGAGGCGAGGGACGGCAGGTCAGCCGGCGCTCGCCGACCCAGGCGCCGGTGGCCCGGGCGCCCCGGCCGCGCACCGCGTGGTAGGTCTCGCCGCGCATCGGTGCCGTGATGACGCCGACGACGGTCTCGCCGTCCTGTTCGGCCGCGATGGACACCGCCCAGGTCGGCAGTCCGTAGAGGTAGTTCACCGTGCCGTCGAGCGGGTCCACGACCCAGCGGATGCCGCTGGTGCCCTCGCTGGCGCCGCCCTCCTCACCGAGGAAGCCGTCGTGCGGGCGGTGCTGGGAGATCAGGTCGGTGATGAGCTTCTCGGCCGCGATGTCCATCTCGGTGACGACGTCGATCGGGCTGGACTTGGTGGCGGCGACCGTGAGGTCGGCCGGGCGCCCGTCGCGCAGCAGCTCGCCGGCACGGCGGGCGGCGTCGTGCGCGAGCTGGAGCAGTTCGGTGTGCAGGGGCTCGATCACGGGGCTCCTCTAGGCGTACGGGCTGTCGGCGCCCGCGGCGGCGGGCTTGGGGGCGCGGGCCGGGCAGCAGCCCACCGGACACAGGTCCCGGCTCGGGCCGAGGGTGCCGAGGACGCAGGGGGCCGGCCGCCGCCCGTTCTCGGTCGCGGCGCGTTCCAGGACGAGGTCGCGGACCGTCGCGGCGAACCGGGGGTCGGCGCCGACGGTCGCCGAGCGGCGCACCGGCAGCCCGAGCTCCGCCGCCTTTGCCGTGGCCTCCGTGTCGAGGTCGTACAGCACCTCCATGTGGTCCGAGACGAATCCGATGGGGGCCATCACGACGGCCGGGACCCCGGCGCCGTGCAGCTCCTCCAGGTGGTCGCAGATGTCGGGCTCCAGCCAGGGGATGTGCGGCGCTCCGGAGCGCGACTGGTAGACGAGCCGCCAGGGGTGCTCGGTCCCGGTCTCCTCGCGCACGGCGTCGGCGATCAGCCGCGCCACGTCCAGGTGCTGCCCGACGTAGGCGCCACCGTCGCCGTGGTCCTCGACGGGGCCGGAGGTGTCGGCCGCCGCGTCCGGGATCGAGTGCGTGGTGAAGGCGAGGTGCGCCCCCTCCCGTACGTCCTCGGGCAGGTCGGCGAGGGACTTCAGGACGCCGTCGATCATGGGGCGCACGAATCCGGGATGGTTGAAGTAGTGCCGCAGTTTGTCCACCCGGGGCGGCTCCAGTCCCTCGGCCTCCAGCGCGGCCAGGGACTCGGCGAGGTTCTCGCGGTACTGGCGGCAGCCCGAGTACGAGGCGTAGGCGCTGGTGGCGAGGACGAGGACACGGCGGCGGCCGTCGGCGACCATCTCCCGCAGGGTGTCGGTCAGATAGGGCGCCCAGTTGCGGTTGCCCCAGTACACGGGGAGGTCCAGGGCGTGCTCCGCGAAGTCCTTGCGGAGGGCGTCGAGCAGGGCACGGTTCTGGTCGTTGATGGGGCTGACCCCGCCGAACAGGAAGTAGTGCCTACCCACTTCCTTGAGGCGTTCCTTGGGGATGCCTCGCCCACGCGTCACGTTCTCCAGGAACGGAACCACGTCGTCCGGGCCTTCGGGGCCGCCGAACGAGAGCAGGAGCAGGGCGTCGTAGGGGTGGGCATCGAGCGCATCTGGCATGCGTCCGATCCTGCCATCCGCCGTCGGCGGCGGGACGACGGCCACGGGCGGGGCGGGCCCGAGGAGTGCATTAGGGTCACCTAACCCGTAAGCTGTATCGGCTACCTTCACGCCTTACCGGAGTTCGGTCGCCCCTGGTGACCGGGTGGCCGGGCCGAGCCCACCGGAGACACCCCGTGCCCAGCCCGTACAGCGCCCTGTTCGCCGCCCCCGGCTCGAAGGGCTTCTCCGCCGCGGGCTTCCTCGGGCGGATGCCGCTGTCGATGATGGGCATCGGCGTGGTGACGATGATCTCCCAGCTCACCGGGCGCTACGGGCTCGCCGGCGCGCTGACGGCGACCATGGCCCTGGCGGCCGCCGCGCTGGGTCCGCAGGTCTCCCGGATGGTGGACCGGTACGGGCAGCGCCGGGTGCTGCGACCCGTCACCCTGTTCGCGCTCGCCGCGTCCGCCGGGCTGCTGTGCGCCGCGCGTTTCGCGTGGCCGGACTGGGTGCTGTTCGTCTGTTCGGCCGGGATCGGCTGCGTGCCCAGCATGGGCGCGATGGTCCGGGCCCGCTGGGCCGCCCTCTACCGGGACACACCGCAGCTGCACACCGCGTACTCCTTCGAGTCCGTGGTCGACGAGGTCTGCTTCATCGTCGGGCCGATCCTCTCGATCGGTCTGTCCACGGTGTGGTTCCCCGAGGCCGGGCCGCTGCTCGCGGCCTGCTTCCTGGCGGCCGGCGTCTTCTGGCTGACGGCCCAGCGGGCCACCGAACCCGTGCCGCATCCGCGCGAGCAGCACGGCCGCGGCTCGGCGATGGGCTCGGCCGGACTCCAGGTCCTGGTGGCCACCTTCGTCGCGACGGGGGCGATCTTCGGGGCCGTCGACGTGGTCACCGTGGCCTTCGCGGAGGAACAGGGGCACAAGGGTGCCGCGAGCGTCGTCCTGGCGCTGTACGCGGCCGGCTCCTGCCTGGCGGGTGCCGTGTTCGGGCTGTTGCACTTCAAGGGGGCACCCGAAGGCCGGTGGCTGCTGGGCATATGCGCGATGGCCGTGAGTATGATCCCCCTCCTACTGGTCGGAAACTTGCCGTTCCTGGCCGTGGCGCTGTTCGTTGCGGGGCTTTCCATCGCTCCCACGATGATCACGACGATGTCCCTCATCGAACAGCACGTACCACGCGCGAAACTGACCGAGGGCATGACCTGGGTGAGCACCGGACTCGCGGTCGGGGTCGCGCTCGGCTCCTCCGTGGCCGGCTGGGTGATCGACGCCGCCGGTGCGAAGGCCGGGTACGGGGTTCCGGCGGTGTCCGGGGCCGTCGCGGTCGCGGTCGGTTTCCTCGGGTATCGCCGGCTGAAACGGCCGGTTCCGCGGCGGGAGGGGACCCATGAGCACCACAGTGAGCGGGAAGAGCGGCACGTGGCGTAACTGGGCGGGGAACGTCACCGCCCGTCCCGTACGGGAGGTCACCCCCGCCTCGGTCGAGGAGCTCTCCGCCGCGATACGCGCGGCCGCCGACGAGGGCCTGACCGTGAAGGCGGTCGGCACCGGGCACTCCTTCACCGCCGCCGCCGCGACCGACGGCGTGCTGATCCGCCCCCAGCTGCTGACCGGCATCCGCGCACTCGACCGCGAGGCCGGCACCGTCACCGTCGAGGCGGGCACCCCGCTCAAGCGCCTGAACCTGGCGCTCGCGCGCGAGGGACTGTCGCTCACGAACATGGGCGACATCATGGAGCAGACGGTGTCGGGGGCGACCAGCACCGGAACGCACGGCACGGGGCGCGACTCGGCCTCGATCGCCGCCCAGATCAAGGGCCTTGAGCTGGTCACCGCGGACGGTTCGGTCCTGACCTGTTCCGAGAAGGAGAACCCCGAGGTCTTCGCGGCCGCCCGGGTCGGCATGGGCGCCCTGGGGGTCGTCACGGCGATCACCTTCTCCGTGGAGCCCCTCTTCCTGCTCACGGCCCGCGAGGAGCCGATGACCTTCGACCGGGTCACCGCCGAATTCGACGAACTGTTCACCGAGAACGAGCACTTCGAGTTCTACTGGTTCCCCCACACCGGCAACTGCAACACCAAGCGCAACAACCGCAGCGCCGGTCCCGAGAGGCCCGTAGGACGGCTCGGCGGCTGGATCGAGGACGAGTTCCTCTCCAACGGCGTCTTCCAGGTGGCCAATCTGCTCGGCCGCGCCGCGCCCGCCGCCATCCCCGCGATCGCGAAGATCTCCAGCCGCGCGCTCTCCGCGCGCACGTACACCGACATCCCCTACAAGGTCTTCACCTCCCCGCGCCGGGTGCGCTTCGTGGAGATGGAGTACGCCGTCGCGCGTGAAGCCCTGGTCGACACACTGCGCGAACTGAAGGCGATGGTGGACCGTTCCCCCCTGCGGGTCAGTTTCCCCGTCGAGGTGCGCACCGCCCCCGCGGACGACATCACCCTGTCCACCGCGTCCGGCCGGGAGAGCGCCTACATCGCCGTACACATGTTCCGGGGCACGCCCTATCAGGCGTACTTCACCGCGGCCGAACGGATTTTCACCGCCCACGAAGGACGCCCGCACTGGGGCAAGGTGCACACGCGGGACGCGGAGTACTTCTCCGGGGTGTACCCGCGCTTCGGCGAGTTCACGGCGTTGCGGGACCGGCTGGACCCGGATCGGCGCTTCGCGAACGACTACCTTCGCCGGGTGCTGGGCTCATAGACGCGCTCGGCGTCGGGGTCGCGTCCGGCGTACCCGCGCCTGCGCTGGAACTCGGCGCCGGCGTGGGGGTCGTGGCCCCGTCCGCGCCGTTCGCACCGCTCGTCGCGCCGTCCGTCGCGCCGGAGCCGGGGTCCGAGGGCTGCCGGGAGGAACCGGTGGGCGCGGTCGTACCGGGAGTGCCGGACTCACGCGTGGAGTCCCCGCCCGTGCCGGACGGCCCGTGGCCGGAGCGGCTCCCCTGGAAGGCGTCGCCGACGGTGGTTGTGCTCGTCCCGTCCCCGCTGAAGCTCTGCCCGGAGACCAGTTCGTACGTGGTGACGCCCGCCATGGTGACGCCGAAGACGAGCGCCGCGGCGACCAACGGCCGCTTCCAGCTCGTGACCCGGGCGCGGTAGACCGTGCCCTCACCGAACTCCCCCGGCACGGACGGGGTGAACTCCCCCGTTCCCTGCGCCGGGAACGGCCGGTCCCCGGGCGCCGCCGGTTTCGCCTGGACGGTCACATCGCGGATCTGCTCGCCGGTGCGCTTGAAGAAGTGCTGGAAGACGGTGCCGCCGCAGGTGGCGACGACACTGACCAGGCCCGCGCCCAGGATCGTCCCG
The DNA here is from genome assembly GCF_009498275.1 of Streptomyces fagopyri. Classification (NCBI taxonomy): domain Bacteria; kingdom Bacillati; phylum Actinomycetota; class Actinomycetes; order Kitasatosporales; family Streptomycetaceae; genus Streptomyces; species Streptomyces fagopyri. The sequence goes on from NZ_CP045643.1 coordinate 2,679,061, forward strand.
TAGACACCGAAGTAGGAGGCGAGTTTCGCGGCCACCACGGCGGCGACCGCGCTGCCCGCCACTTGCGGAAGGCTCAGATCCAGCCGCCTCCTCCCGGCCCCCGCCGCCGTACCCGGATCTTCCCCCGCACCTGGCATTCCCCGCATACCCGGACCTTGCCTGCCTTTCCCGTACTTGGTCGACCTACTGCACGAGAAAGGACGGCCGAACGAAACCTTTAGTTCCGTTTCCGCCGATTAGGTGAGGTACGCCACGTTTCATGGTCATGAAAGCGGCGCACAGGACGGCCAACTACCACCCCCCGCTAGAAGTTGGGCGGCGTGCCGATCCACGCACATGGCCCGAATGGAGTACTCTTGCGAGCCCTGGGTCCGGACTCCCGCCAGGGTGTCCGGGGCCTGCCAGGACCGCCGGGAGGGGGCTCGTTGCACAGGGTGATGGAGTTCGTCACTTAGCGTTGCAAATAGGTAACCGTGCCATAACGGCGAGCTCGGGCCCGTGCCCGACACGCCGGGCAACTCGGCAAGGTTGTGGCAGGCTGCACCCGGGCAGGCCACACTCGACTAGCGGAAGCAGCGACGCACGTGACGTCGGCAGGCACCACCCGGGAGGTCCCCATGCCGGAACTGCGTGTCGTGGCCGTCTCTAACGACGGCACACGGCTGGTGCTGAAGGCTGCGGACAGCACGGAGTACACGCTTCCGATCGATGAGCGTCTGCGCGCCGCCGTCCGCGGCGACCGTCCCCGCCTCGGCCAGATCGAGATCGAGGTGGAGAGCCATCTCCGCCCCCGGGACATCCAGGCGCGGATACGAGCCGGTGCCTCCGCGGAGGAAGTCGCCCAGCTCGCGGGGATCCCCGTCGACCGGGTACGCCGTTTCGAGGGGCCCGTGCTCGCCGAGCGCGCCTTCATGGCGGAACGCGCCCGGAAGACTCCCGTCCGCCGCCCCGGCGAGAACGCCGGACCACAGCTCGGTGAGGCGGTCCAGGAGCGGCTGCTGATCCGGGGCGCCGAGAAGGACACCGTCCAGTGGGACTCCTGGCGTCGCGACGACGGCACCTGGGAAGTCCTGCTGGTCTACCTGGTCGCGGGCGAACCGCACTCGGCGAGCTGGACGTACGACCCGCCCCGGCGGCTCGTCCAGGCCGTCGACGACGAGGCGCGTTCGCTGATCGGCGAGTCCGACGACCTCGCGGCGCCCGAGCCGAGCTTCCCGTTCGTGCCGCGCATCGCGCGACTGCCCCGGGACCGTCCGCTCGACCGCGCCCTCGACCGGCAGATGGAGCGGCCGAGCCTGCCGCCGTCCGAGCCGGTCGAGGAGAGCGCGGGCGACCGCGACTCGCTCACCAGCCTCCTGGAGGCGGTACCCAGCTTCCGGGGCGACATGGTGGTGCCCGAGCGGCCCTCCACCACGGAACTCCCGCCCGCGGAGGAGCCCGCCCCGGAGCCCGAGACGGAGGAGCCGCCGGCTCCCGCCGCCTCGGCCGGCGCCGGTTCCGCCTACGCGGACGTCCTGATGCCCCGCTCGGTCGGCAGCCACCGCGACCGTCTGGTCGGCGCGACCGACCGCCAGGCCGAGGCGGACGGCGTCCGCCCCGGCCGCAGAGCGGCGGTACCGAGTTGGGACGAGATCGTCTTCGGCACCCGGCGCAAGAAGCAGGACTGAATGAAGAAGCCGGCTCGAAGCGGCGGGACGGGAGTCCGGACGCGGCCGGAACACGACGACCGGCCTCTCGGCCGGTCACTCGTACGAGCGACGGGGCCCACACCGGATCGACGTCCGGATCGGTGTGGGCCCCGTCGTCGTCACTGGGGGTCGGCCCCCACCGCGACCGGACGGTTCCCGTCCCGCGACCACTCCGACCAGGACCCCACGTACAGCGCGGCCGGGATGCCCGCGACGGCGAGCGCCAGCACCTGATGGGCGGCGGAGACACCCGAGCCGCAGTAGACGCCGACCTCCGAAGTGCCGGTCGCGCCCAGGGACTTGAAGCGGTCGGCCAGTTCGGCGGCGGGCCTGAACTCGCCGCTCTCCGTGACGTTCTCCGTGGTCGGCGCCGACACCGCGCCCGGGATGTGACCGCCGACGGGGTCGATCGGCTCCACCTCGCCCCGGTAGCGCTCACCCGCCCTCGCGTCGAGCAGCAGCCCCGTCCGGGCGAGCGCGGCGGCTCCGTCCGCGTCGAGCAGCGAACGGGCCCCCGGCGCCGGGACGAAGCTTCCGGGAGTGGGCGTGGGAACCTCGGTGGACAACGGTCCGCTCCACGCGGCCAGGCCGCCGTCCAGGACACGCACCGACGGGTGACCTGTCCAGCCCAGCAGCCACCAGGCGCGCGCCGCGGCCCACCCGACACCGCCGTCGTACACGACGACGTCACGGTCGTCGGAGACGCCGGCGGCTCGCATCGCCGCGCCGAAGATCTCGGGATCGGGCAACGGATGCCGGCCGGCGTCACCCGCCTTTCCGGCCAATTCGGCGTCCAGGTCGACGAAGACCGCACCGGGGATGTGGCCTGCCTCGTAGGCGGCCCGGCCGTCGAAGGGCACGGCCCCGTCGGCCGTGGCCAGGGAGAGCTGCCAGCGGATGTCGAGCACGACCGGCGGGTTCGGCCCCGCCAGATCGCTCGCGAGTTCGGAGGCGGAGATGATGGCGTTCATGGCCACCATCCTCGCGTACGGGGTGGCCCCGGCGTCCAGCTCCGGCTACTGTGCTCGGCCGGACAGGTCCGATCACGAGGCGTACGGGATCGGGTACGTGCTGTACAGCCGATGGACACCCTGCGGCAATGGTGCGGAAACGGACGGGAAACGGCACATCGGGCATCCTCCGGCAGTGGACCGCGACATGACGGTGCGGCCAGGACGCGCAGGGTGACGGGTAGTGCGAGCATCGACACGGGGCGTGCACGCGCGCGGCTGCGGCACGCGTGTTGGTAGGCGGAAGGTGAACGGCCACCGCGAGGGGCCGAGGAGAGAGTGACGATGACCGAGGCACGGGGGCCGGCCGGCCTGAACGGCACAACGCACACTCGGCACGCGCCCGGCGTTCCCTGCTGGGTGAGTCTGATGGTGCACGCGATGGACACGACCCAGGAGTTCTACGGAGAGCTGTTCGGCTGGGAGTTCGAGCCGGGCCCACGGCAGCTCGGCCCCTCAGCGCGGGCCCTGCTGGACGGTCACGAGGTGGCGGGCATCGGCCAGATGCCGCCCGACCAGCATCTGTCGATCGCCTGGACACCGTACTTCGCCTCGGACGACGTGAACCAGACCGCCGAATCGGTACGGCACTGCGGTGGCACCGTGGGTGTGGGTCCGCTCGACGCGGGCGATGCCGGGCGACTGGCGATCGGTCTCGACCCGACCGGCGCCGTCTTCGGGATCTGGCAGGCGGCGGCGCATCTGGGCACCGGGATCATCGGGGTGCACGGCACACCTGCCTGGATCGAGCTGGTGACCCGTGACACCGAGAGCGTCGTCAAGTTCTACCAGGGCGTCTTCGGGCACGGGCTGGAGCCCGTCGTCTCGGCCGACTTCGACTACGTGACCCTCCAGTCGGGCGGCCGCGCGGTCGCGGGCATCCACGGCGTCGGTCACGGCCTGCCCCGCGACCGAGGCCCGCACTGGCTGACGTACTTCGAGGTCACGGATGTCGATGCCGCCGCCTCGCAGGTCACCGAACTCGGCGGACACGTCCTCAGGGCCGCCCACGACTCGGCCTACGGACGGGTGGCCACGGTGGCCGACCCGGAGGGCGCGGTGTTCTCGGTCATCCACACCGACCGCTGACGGACCCGCCGGAGCTCCCGTACGGCCGGACGCCCGCACAGCCGGACCGCGGGCGGGCAGCCGAGCGGGCGGCTCCGGTGGATGGCCGGCGGCGGTGTTCCCGACGCCCTCAGGCGGAGGCGATCGGGAGCACGTCCGGGGAGAGGGCGCTCGCGCGGGCGGTCGCCGCCGTCATCCGGCGGCGGTGGTGCCGGCGGCACAGGACCTCATAGCCGACGTCCTCCGCCTGGTTGACGTCGCCGACGACCACCTGGGCGCCCTCGACGACCATTTCGCCGCCTATCGTGCGGGCGTTGTGGGTGGCGCGGGCGCCGCACCAGCACAGGGCCTCGACCTGGAGGACCTCCACCCGGTCGGCCAGCTCCACCAGGCGCTGCGAGCCGGGGAAGAGCTTGGAGCGGAAGTCGGTGGTGATACCGAACGCGAAGACGTCGATGTCCAGTTCGTCGACCACACGTGCCAGTTGGTCGATCTGCCCGGGAGCCAGGAACTGGGCCTCGTCGGCGATCACGTAGTCCGCGCGGCCGCCCTGCGAGAGGTGTTCGACGAGGTAGGCGTACAGGTCCTGGTCGTCGGCGACCTCCACCGCGTCCGTGACCAGACCGAGGCGTGAGGAGAGCTTGCCCTCGCCCGCGCGGTCGTCGCGCGTGAAGATCATGCCCTGCAGACCCCGGGCCGAACGGTTGTGCTCGATCTGCAGAGCCAGCGTCGACTTCCCGCAGTCCATCGTTCCGGAGAAGAACACCAGCTCGGGCATGGTGAGTTGAGCACCTTTCGGCGAGAAGGGGGGCGGACGGGGAGAGGGTCAGGAACGTACTTCCAGGAGCGGGACGTGCTGTTCCGCCGGTGTCATCGAACCGTGGTTGCCGACCATCGCGGACTCTTTCGGCTCCCGCTCGGTCGCGATGATCAGGACGTCGTCCCGGGCCGCCGCGACGACATCGCCGATACGGGCGTACACCCGTTCGTCGACATGGGGTCCGAACCAGCCCGCCGCGATCGCCTCGTCACGCGAGGCCACCCAGAACTGCTCGCCCAGTACCTCGCGCCAGCAGGTCAGGACGTCCGCCTGGGCGCCCGGGACGGCGTACACATGCCGGGCCCGGCCCTCGCCGCCGAGCAGGGCGACCCCGGCACGCAGCTCCCAGTCCTCGTCGAAGTCGATGCGGTGCTGCTCGTCGAACGGGATGTCGATCATGCCGTGGTCCGCGGTGATGTACAGCGCGGAGCGCGGCGGCAGTTGCTCGGCGAGGCGCTGGACCAGCCGGTCGACGTACATCAGCTGGCCGCGCCAGGGGTCCGAGTCGACGCCGAACCGGTGGCCCTTGCCGTCCACCTCGGCGTAGTACGTGTAGACCAGGGAGCGGTCGCCCGCGGCGAGCTGCCCGGCCGCGAAGTCCATGCGGTCCTCGCCGGTCAGCCGGCCGTGGAAGGTGCCGCCGCTCAGCGCGACCTTGGTGAGCGGGGTGTTCTGGAAGGCGGGGGACGAGACCTGGGCGGTGTGCACTCCGGCCGCGTCCGCCAGCTCGAAGACCGTGGGGTACGGCTGCCAGGTGCGTGGCTGCGTCCACGGGATCCAGCGGAGCTGGTTCATCAGCTCGCCGGTGTCGGGGTTGCGCGCGGTGTACCCGGGCAGACCGTGCGCGCCGGGCGGCAGGCCCGTACCGACGGAGGCGAGGGAGGTCGCGGTGGTCGCCGGGTAACCCGCGGTGATCGGGCGTCCGGTCCCGCCCCGGGACGACGCCAGGAGCGACGCCATGAAGGGGGCCTCGTCGGGATGCGCCTTCAGCTGCTCCCAGCCGAGGCCGTCGATCAGGAAGACGCAGTTGCGGTCGGCGCCGGTCAGCTCCGGTATGGCGGCGGTCATGCCGGGCACCGACATGCCCGCGGCGAGCGTGGGCAGCAGATCCGCGAGCGAGCCCGTGCCGTACTCGGGGACGGGCGCGGAGCCGATGGCCAGGGGTTCCGGGTCTTCCCAGGTGGAGAGGGCCATCAGTGCGCGGGGTCCGCGGTCGCCTCGGAGAGGGACTGCGCGAAGGCCAGGGCCTGGCGGACCGTCTCCGGGCCGTCGCCCGCCTCGCTGACGCGCAGGCTCAGGTCGTCGGCCGTCGAATTGCCGGTGTAGCCGTGGTCCGCCTCGCAGTTGGGGTCGCCGCAGGCCGCGGGCTCCAGGTCGATACGGGCGACCGCGCCCCAGCCGATGGTCAGGACCACCTCGCGGGGCAGCGTGCCCGGCGCGTACGACTCGGGGTTGGCGACGACTCGGCTGACCACGACGGACGAGATCCGGCCGAGCTTCACGGACTCCGTCGACGTGGTGGCGTACGGCGTCGGCGAGGTCGTGTCCGCGTTCTGCTCGTCGGTGTGGCTCACGATGAAGCGGTTGCCGGTCAGGACGAGCACGGTGACGTGCCGGCGCACCTCGTTGGCGTCGAACGTCGTCTCCTGGTGGACCAGGTACGACCGGATGGCCTCGCCGCCGATCGCGGCCTCCACCGCCTCGGCCACGAGGGCCGGGTAGTAGCCGCTGCGCTCGATCGCCGCTCGCAGCCCCTGGGTCGTCGTACTGGTCTTGGCCATGACGTCCATCCTACGGGGGCCCACTGACTGCGAGGCACCGCTCGTGGGTCTCTGTCGTGGACGGATCAGAACGAGCGCGGGACGGCGCCGGTGCGGCGCGCGCGGCCGCCGCTCAGACGACCGGCAGCGTACGGGGGCCGAGGTCGTCGCGCAGGGGGGCACGGGCCAGCCGTACGGTGGCGCCGAGCACGCTCAGTCCGTGCGGTGCGACCACCACCGGCTCCAGGGAGACTCCGACGACCTCCGGATGATCGTCCACCAGGCGCGACACCCGCAGCATCACCTCTTCGAGGGCCGCCGTGTCGACGGGTGCCGAGCCCCGCCAGCCGAACAGGAGCGGCGCCGTCCGGATCGACCGGACCAGCGAGCTCGCGTCCCGGTCGGTGACCGGAATCAGCCGGTGCGCGGTGTCCCCCAGCAGCTCCGAGGCGGCTCCGGCCAGGCCGAACGAGAGCACCGCACCGGCCGCGGGGTCGATGACGGCCCGGACGACCGTGTCCACGCCGCGCGGCGCCATTCCCTGCACGACCGGCCGCAGCTCCTCCGGCGTCCCGAAGAGCTCGGTCAACTCCGCGTACGCCCTGCGCAGTTGCTCCTCGTCCGCCAGATCGAGGCGCACTCCGCCGAGGTCGGCGCGGTGCCGCAGGTGCGGGGCGGTGGTCTTGAGGGCCACGGGGTAGCCGAGGGTGCGCGCGGCCGCGGCGGCCTCGTCCGGCGTCGGCGCGGGCAGCGCGCGGCGTACGTCGACGCCGTACCGCCCGAGCAGCGCGCAGGTGTCCTCGGCCCCCAGCGTCAGCCCGGTGCCGCGGGAGAGAAGGGCGTCGATCTGCTCGGCGGCGCCCTTCTCGTCGATGTCCTCGTACTCGGGGACCTTGCCGGGCTCGGTCGCCTCCCGCCGCCACTGGGCGTACTTCACGGCCTCGGCGAGAGCGCGGACGGCGCGCTCGGCGGCGGGATAGGCGGGGATGAGGCGCGTCTCGTCCGGGGCACCGGCGGACGGCGGCCGCGGGTCCTGCCGTCCGACGGGGGCGGAGTGCGCGCCGGGCGGGGCGGCGGCCGTGGCTCCGGTCTGCGGGGCCGTGCTGGCGGCGGCGGACAGTGCCTCGGCGAGCCCGCCGAGCTCGACGTGCGCCACCAGCACCGGCTTCGCCGGGGCCGACGCCGAGGCCGAGCGCAGCGCCTCGGCCAGGGCCGCGTCCGCCACGGAGGTCTCCCCCACCGCGGGGATGGCCGTCACCACGACGGCGTCGCACCTCTCGTCGGCCAGTGCGCGTGCGAGCGCCCGGTGGAAGTCCTCCGCCGAGGCGGCCGTGGTCAGGTCCAGTGGCGGCAGCGGCCGCAGCCCCTCCGCGAGGCACGCGTCGAAGGTCAGCAGTCCCAGCGACTCGGAGTTCCCGAGGATCGCCACCCGGGGGCCGGGCGGGAGCGGCTGGCGCGCCAGCAGAAGGCCCGCGTCGACCAGCTCGGTGATCGTGTCGACCCGGATCACGCCGGCCTGCCCCAGCAGCGCGGAGACGGTGGCGTGCGGCAGCCGGGTGGCCCGTACCGCGTGTCCCTGGGGGGCCGCCGCGTGCCGTGCGCCCTGCACCACGACCAGCGGCTTCGCGGCCGCCGTCCGGCGCGCCAGCCGGGTGAACTTGCGGGGGTTGCCGATGGATTCGAGGTACATGAGGGCGACGTCGGTGTCCGGGTCGTCGTACCAGTACTGGAGGACGTCGTTGCCGGACACGTCCGCGCGGTTGCCGGTGGAGACGAACGTGGACACGCCGGTGACGCCCGTGACACCGCCGCCGCGCCGGTGCAGGCGGGACAGCAGGGCGATCCCGATGGCGCCGGACTGGGCGAACAGCCCTATCCGTCCGGGGCGTGGCATCTCCGGGGCCAGGGAGGCGTTGAGGCGCACGCCGGGAGCGGTGTTGATGATCCCGAAGCTGTTCGGGCCGATGATCCGCATGCCGTACGTGCGGGCCTGGCGGACGAGTTCGCGCTGGCGCTCGCGCCCGCCGGGGCCGCTCTCGGCGTACCCGGCGGAGACGACGACGAGACCCTGCACCCCGTGCTCACCGCACTCCGCGACGACCTCGGGGACGTACGGCGCGGGCACGGCGACGACCGCGAGGTCGACGTGCTCGCCGATGTCACGGACGGAGCGGTGCGCGGGGACGCCGTCGAGCTCCTTCTCCCCGAGCGACTTGTTCACCGCGTACAGCCGGCCCGTGAAGCCGGCCTCGCGGAGGTTGGCGAGAACGCTGCGGCCCACCCCGCCGGCCGTGCGTCCCGCGCCGATGACGGCGACCGAGCCGGGTGCGAGCAGCCGCTGCACGGAGCGGGCCTCGGCGCGCTGCTCCCGCGCGCGCTGCACGGCGAGGGAGCGGTCGGTGGGTTCGAGGTCGAACTCCAGGCGTACGACGCCGTCCTCGAAGTGCCGCTTCTGCTGGTACCCGGCGTCCGTGAACACCTTGATCATCTTGGTGTTGGCGGGCAGCACCTCGGCGGCGAACCGGCGGATGTCCCGCTCCCTGGCCACCGCCGCGATGTGTTCGAGGAGGGCGGAGGCGACACCGCGGCCCTGGTGGGCGTCCTGCACGAGGAAGGCGACCTCGGCCTCGTCGGCGGGAGCGGAGGCGGGCAGGCCGCCGGCACCAATGCGGTCATAGCGTACGGTGGCGATGAACTCGCCGCCGATCGTGGCCGCGAGCCCCACCCTGTCCACGAAGTCGTGGTGCGTGAAGCGGTGGACGTCCTTGGCGGACAGGCGCGGGTACGGCGCGAAGAAGCGGTAGTACTTCGACTCGTCCGAGACCTGCTCGTAGAAGCTGACCAGGCGCTCGGCGTCGTCGACGGTGATGGGCCTGACACGGGCCGTGCCTCCGTCACGCAGCACCACGTCGGCCTCCCAGTGGGAGGGGTACTCGTGCCGGTCCGACGAGGTCTGCATGGGCCCCAGAGTACGGCTCGCGTCCGACAGCGGCGCGAGGCAGGCTGGGGGCAGCGGATTCGGATCCAGGCCGGGGTCCGAAGCCGGGTCCGGGGCGGGTACGACACCCGCTTCGGACGCGCTTCACTCTATGGAACACTGGTCTAGACAACCCTGAACCCCTGAAGGGCAGCATCACATGGCTGAGCGCCGCGTCAACGTCGGCTGGGCCGAGGGCCTCCACGCCCGTCCCGCCTCCATCTTCGTCCGGGCGGCCACGGCCTCCGGCATCCCCGTGACGATCGCCAAGGCGGACGGCAACCCCGTCAACGCGGCCTCCATGCTGGCGGTCCTCGGCCTGGGCGCCCAGGGCGGCGAGGAGATCGTCCTCGCCTCCGAGGCCGAGGGCGCGGACGCCGCTCTCGACCGGCTGGCCAAGCTGGTCGCGGAAGGCCTCGAGGAGCTTCCCGAGACCGTCTGAGGAACTCCCCTCACGGGGTTCCCGAACGGACGGCGGTGAGGGTCTTCACACCGAAGGACATCGCCACGCGGATATGGCGGAGGGCTCGCCCGAAAACATCGGGCGAGCCCTCCGCTATTTCGAATTACGGGCAGCAGAAATAATCCCCCGCGAATTACCCCTCTTTGTATACGGCCACCGTGTTAATGACGCAGGCCCGTCATGTTTACGGGATGTTGCGAAGTCCTCACACGGTCCGGGCGGTCTCCCCCACCGGGAAACCTCAGCCGGTGCGCGGCCGTCGCGCGCTCGGTGTGCAGCGCCGTGACGGCCCGGGCCCGCTCGCCGTCGCCGCGCGCCACCGCGTCCACGATGCCGCCGTGCTCCGCCCAGGACTCCACCGGATCGGCGGGTGCCTCGACCGTGTACATCCAGGCGATCTTGTGCCGCAACTGAGCCAGCGTGGAGGTCAGCGCGGGGCTGCCGGAGGCCTGCGCGAGCGTCTCGTGGAACCAGCCGCCCAGGGAACGCAGATCCTCGCTGTTCCCCCTCCTGGAGCGCTCCTGACCCAGCCTGACCAGGCCTCGAAGCACCTTGAGGTGGGCCTCGGTCCGCCGCTGGGCGGCCCGGTAGGCCCCCAGCGGCTCCAGGAGCATGCGCATCTCCAGCAGATCCGCGGCCTCCTGCTCGGTCGGCTCCGCCACGCACGCGCCCGCGTGCCGGCGGGTGAGGACGAACCCCTCGGCCTCCAGGGTGCGCAGAGCCTCCCGCACCGGGACGCGCGAGACGCCGTAGCGGCGCGCGAGCAGTTCCTCGGTGAGCCGGCCGCCGCGCTCGTAGACACCCGCGACGATGTCGTCGCGGATCGCCGTGCATACCGAGTGCGCGGGAATGCGCATGACCGGACCTCCGCCTTAATCCCCGCGAAACGCGGTCGATCGACGCTCTTTCGGCGACTCTATTGCAGGGAGCCGGAATTTCCGATGGCGGGCCGGAATCCATGGATATTTTTTGGACAGACAGCAGTTCGAAACGACGAAGCCCCGGCTCGGGTGAACCGGGGCTTCACAAGGACGGGCACCTCTCGTCAGACGTTCACGCCGTGCGAGCGGAGGTAGGCGACCGGGTCGATGTCGGAGCCGTACTCCGCCGTGGTGCGGGCCTCGAAGTGGAGGTGGGGCCCGGTGGTGTTTCCGGTGGCCCCGGAGAGGCCCAGCACGCCGCCGGGCGTGACGGTCTGGCCCACGGCCACACCGATGGACGACAGGTGGCCGTACATCGTGTACGTACCGTCGTGCATCCGCAGGACGATCTGGTTGCCGTAGGCGCCGCCCCAGCCCGCCGTGACGACCGTGCCCGAGCCGACCGCGTGGACCGGGGTCCCGGACGCGGCGTGGAAGTCGACGCCGGTGTGGCTGCCGGAGGACCAGAGGCTGCCGCCGGCCTTGTAACCCGTGGAGACGTACGAGCCGGGGATCGGCAGGACGAAGGTGTTGAGACGCTTGCGCTCGGCGGCGCGGGCGGCGCGCTCCTTGGCCGCGCGCTCCTTCCTCGCCTCCTCGACGGCCCGCTTGCGCGCGGCCTGTTCGGCCTTCTCGCGGGCGGCGGCCTCGTCGGCGGCCCGCTGCTGCGCGGCGGCCTGGGCGTCGATCTGGGCGGCGACCGAGTCGCCGATGGTGATCGCCTGGGTCAGTCCGGTCTGCTCGACGGAGCTGTCCGCGGCGAAGGCCGGGGCGGCCAGGGTTCCGATGACACCGGTGGTGGTGAGCGCCGCGACGCCGACGGCGTTCGAGGTGGTGCGCTTCACGCGGCTCGGCCGACGGTGTTTCCCGGGGCCACAGGTGAACGCCATGAAGGGGCTGGGTCCTTTCCTTCCCTCTCGCCTACCGGGTTAGCTGACGGGTTCGGAGCAGGAAGGTCTCCTACGGACGCCCTCGCGGGGAGGGGGTCCGATTCACCCCAGGGACTGCGTACGGGTCCCCGGCTCCCCTGGCTCGCACCGTACGGGGACTCGGCGATGACTGTCCGGTGCCGCGGACGCGGCGCACTGCCTGACGAACAGCCGGACCGACGCTAAGCGGGCCGTCTTTCGATCGACAAACGGAACACGGTTTTTGTAGTGCATGCCACAGGGCGGAAAGGCAACCTCCCTATCAATACGGACAAATTGAGGATGTTGTCCGGGCAAAAAGGGGCCCGGGCGACTCTTCGGTCACCCGGGCCCCTGGACTCGCGTACTCCGCCGCGTACTCCGCGACGCACTCGGCGAGGATTTCCGCCGCGCTCCTACTCGGCGGCCACGACGGTCACTTCACCGATGCCGAGCGCCCTGACGGGCTCCTCGATCTGCGTGGCGTCGCCCACCAGGACGGTGACCAGACGGTCCACCGGGAAGGCGCTCACCGCCGCGGCGGTGGCCTCCACGGTGCCGGTCGCGGCGAGCTGCTGATACAGCGTCGCCTGGTAGTCGTCCGGCAGGTACTGCTCGACCTGGTCGGCGAGCGTGCCCGCGACGGCCGCCGCGGTCTCGAACTTGAGGGGCGCCACACCCACCAGGTTCTGCACGGCGACGTCCCGTTCCGCGTCCGTCAGACCGTCGGCGGCGAGGGTGCGCAGCACCTTCCAGAGGTCGTCCAGCGCGGGCCCGGTGTTCGGTGTGTCCACGGAGCCGCTGATGGCGAGCATCGCGATGCCCGTGCCGTCCGGGGCGGAACGCATCACCTGGCCGAAGGCCCGCACCCCGTAGGTGTAGCCCTTCTCCTCGCGCAGCACGCGGTCCAGGCGCGAGGTGAGGGTGCCGCCGAGGCAGTACGTGCCGAGCACCTGGGCCGGCCAGACACGGTCGTGCCGGTCCGAGCCGACGCGGCCGATCAGCAGCTGCGTCTGGACCGCGCCGGGGCGGTCCACGATGATCACGCGGCCGGTGTCGTCCGCGTTGACCGGCGGCACGGGACGCGGCTCGGCGGAGGAGCCGGTCCAGGCACCGAGCGTCTCGGCGAGCAGCCCGTCGAGGTCCACGCCGGTGAGGTCGCCGACGATCACGGCCGTGGACGTGGCCGGGCGTACGTGCCGGTCGTAGAAGGCGCGGACGCCCGCCGCGTCGATCTTCTGGACGGTCTCCTCGGTGCCCTGCCGGGGACGGGACATCCGCGAGGTCGGCGGGAACAGCTCCTTGGAGAGCTCCTTGGCCGCGCGGCGGGCCGGGTTGGCGCTCTCGTGCGGGATCTCGTCGAGCCGGTTGCGCACCAGCCGCTCGATCTCGCTCTCGGCGAACGCCGGTGCCCTCAGGGCGTCGGCGAGCAGACCGAGCGCCTTGGTCAGGCGCGAGACGGGCACTTCGAGGGACAGGCGTACGCCGGGGTGGTCGGCGTGCGCGTCGAGGGTGGCGCCGCAGCGCTCCAGCTCGGCGGCGAACTCCTCGGCGGAGAGCTTGTCGGTGCCCTCGGAGAACGCGCGCGCCATGATCGTGGCGATGCCGTCGAGACCGGCGGGCTCGGCCTCCAGCGGCGCGGCGAGCAGCACCTCGACCGCGACGACCTGCTGGCCGGGGCGGTCGCAGTGCAGCAGGGTCAGGCCGTTGTCCAGGGTGCCGCGCTCGGGAGCGGGGAACGCCCAGGGCTTGGGCCGGCCGGCCTGCGGCTGCGGGTGGAAGTCCATGGTGGCGAGCTCGGTCACTTCGCCGCCTCCTCGTCGGTGTCGTCGGCGGCCTCGGTGGCTTCGGTGGCTTCGTCCGCGGCGGTGGCCTCGTCGGCGAGCGGCTCGTAGACGAGCACCGCGCGGTTGTCGGGGCGCAGGCGGGCCTTGGCGACCTCCTGGACCTCCTCGGCGGTGATGTCGAGGATGCGCCGCACGGCCGTCAGGGCGAGCAGCGGATCGCCGAACAGGACCGCGTACCGGCACAGTTCGTCGGCACGGCCCGCGACGGTGCCGAGCCGGTCCAGCCACTCGCGCTCCAACTGCGCCTGGGCGCGCTCCATCTCCTCGGTCGTGGGGCCCTCCTCGGCGAACCGGGCGAGCTCCTCGTCGACGGCGGCCTCGATCACCGGGACCTCGACGTCGCCGGACGTCTTCACGTCCAGCCAGCCCAGGGAGGGCGCCCCGGCGAGCCGCAGCAGGCCGAACCCGGCCGCGACGGCGGTGCGGTCGCGGCGTACGAGCCGGTTGTAGAGGCGGGAGGACTCGCCGCCGCCGAGGACGGTCAGGGCGAGGTCGGCCGCGTCGGACGCGCGCGTGCCGTCCTCGGGGAGCCGGTAGGCGGCCATCAGGGCGCGCGCCGGGACCTCCTCCTCGACGACCTCGCGCAGCTGCCCACCCATGGTCTCGGGCAGCGAGCCGTCGCGCGGGGCCTGCTTCCCGTCGTGCCCGGCGATGGAGCCGAAGTACTTCTCGATCCAGGCGAGCGTCTGCTCGGGGTCGATGTCCCCGACGACCGAGAGCACCGCGTTGTTGGGCGCGTAGTAGGTGCGGAAGAACGCGCGGGCGTCCTCCAGCGTCGCCGCGTCCAGGTCCGCCATCGACCCGATCGGCGTGTGGTGGTACGGGTGGCCCTCGGGGTACGCGAGCGCGGTCAGCTTTTCGAAGGCCGTGCCGTAGGGCACGTTGTCGTAGCGCTGCCTGCGCTCGTTCTTGACGACGTCCCGCTGGTTCTCCATGGACTCGTCGTCGAGCGCGGCGAGCAGCGAGCCCATCCGGTCCGCCTCCAGCCAGAGGGCGAGCTCCAGCTGGTGGGCCGGCATCGTCTCGAAGTAGTTGGTGCGCTCGAAGCTGGTGGTCCCGTTGAGCGAACCACCCGCGCCCTGCACCAGTTCGAAGTGGCCGTTGCCCTTCACCTGGCCCGATCCCTGGAACATCAGGTGCTCGAAGAGGTGGGCGAGTCCGGTGCGGCCCTCGACCTCGTGGCGCGAGCCGACGTCGTACCAGAGGCACACCGCCGCGACCGGGGTCAGATGGTCCTCGGAGAGCACCACGCGCAGGCCGTTGGCCAGGCGGTGCTCGGTCGCTGTCAGACCGCCGGAGCCTGTCTCAGCTGTGGCCGTGTGACCCATGGGCATGTACGTCCCTTCGATCGCGGAAACTGCAGAATTCCTGCCGGTCCTGCCACTGTATGCAAGCGTGCCGACAGGTGGCGAAGTTCCCGCGCCCCGTACGCCGAGAGCGAGACTCACCTGCGGCGCGAGGGCGGTCTTCCGCTCGCCGGAAGCGGGCGGAAACGGCCTCCGCGCAGCCGCTACGGACGGGTCGCGGTCCGCGTTGTCAGCGGGGCGGTCCACAATGGTGCGCGTCAGATCCCGTTCATGCCCCGGCAGAGACTGTGAAGGAGCCGCAGCAGCGATGGCCCGCCGCAGCACGAAGACCCCGCAGCCCGACGACTCGTACGAGGAGAAGATCCTCGACATCGACGTCGTGGACGAGATGCAGGGCTCCTTCCTCGAATACGCGTACTCGGTCATCTACTCGCGAGCCCTGCCGGACGCCCGTGACGGCCTCAAGCCCGTACACCGACGCATCGTCTACCAGATGAACGAGATGGGGCTGCGCCCCGACCGCGGCTACGTGAAGTGCGCCCGCGTCGTCGGCGAGGTCATGGGTAAGCTCCACCCGCACGGCGACGCGTCGATCTACGACGCCCTGGTCCGGCTGGCCCAGCCCTTCTCCATGCGCCTGCCGCTGGTCGACGGCCACGGCAACTTCGGCTCGCTCGGCAACGACGACCCGCCGGCCGCGATGCGTTACACCGAGTGCCGGATGGCCGACGCCACGTCACTGATGACCGAGTCCATCGACGAGGACACGGTCGATTTCGCACCGAACTACGACGGCCAGGAGCAGGAGCCCGGCGTCCTCCCGGCGGCGTACCCGAATCTCCTGGTCAACGGCTCGTCGGGGATCGCCGTCGGCATGGCGACCAACATGCCGCCGCACAACCTCGGCGAGGTCGTGGCCGCCGCCCGGCACCTGATCCGCTATCCGGGCGCCGACCTGGACACGCTGATGAAGTACGTGCCGGGCCCCGACCTGCCCACGGGTGGCCGGATCGTCGGCCTGTCCGGGATCAGGGACGCCTACGAGTCCGGCCGCGGCACCTTCAAGATCCGTGCCACGGTGTCGGTGGAGGACGTGACGGCGCGCCGCAAGGGTCTCGTCGTCACCGAACTGCCCTTCACGGTCGGCCCGGAGAAGGTGATCGCGAAGATCAAGGACCTGGTCGGCGCCAAGAAGCTCCAAGGCATCGCCGACGTGAAGGACCTCACCGACCGCGCGCACGGCCTGCGCCTGGTCATCGAGGTCAAGAACGGCTTCGTGCCGGAGGCGGTCCTGGAGCAGCTCTACAAGCTGACGCCGATGGAGGAGTCCTTCGGCATCAACAACGTGGCGCTGGTGGACGGCCAGCCCCTCACCCTGGGCCTCAAGGAGCTCCTGGAGGTCTATCTCGACCACCGCTTCGAGGTCGTGCGCCGGCGCAGCGAGTTCCGCCGCGGCAAGAAGCGCGACCGGCTCCACCTGGTCGAGGGTCTCCTCGTCGCGCTGATCGACATCGACGAGGTCATCCGTCTGATCCGGTCCAGCGAGAACTCGGCGCAGGCCAAGGAGCGCCTGATCGAGCGCTTCTCGCTCTCCGAGATCCAGACGCAGTACATCCTGGACACCCCGCTGCGCCGCCTCACCAAGTTCGACCGCATCGAGCTGGAGTCGGAGCGCGACCGGCTCAACGGCGAGATCGACGAGCTGACCGGGATCCTGGATTCGGACGCCGAGCTGCGCAAGCTGGTCTCCACCGAACTGGCCGCGGTGGCCAAGAAGTTCGGCACCGACCGGCGCACGGTGCTCCTGGAGTCCGCCGGCTCCGCCGCGACGACGGTTCCGCTCCAGGTGGCGGACGCCCCGTGCCGGGTACTGCTGTCCTCGACGGGCCTGCTCGCCCGTACGGCCAACGGCGACGCCTTCGCGGAGGCGGAGGACGCCAAGCGCACCAAGCACGACCTGATCGTCTCCGCGGTGCCCGCGACGGCCCGTGGCGAGATCGGGGTGGTCATCTCCTCGGGCCGGCTGCTGCGGCTGAACGTGATCGACCTTCCGCAGCTGCCGGAGACCGCGGCGGCGCCCAACCTCTCCGGGGGCGCGCCGATCTCGGAGTTCCTGTCCTCCCTGGAGCCGGGCGAGACGGTCGTCTGCCTGACGACGCTCGACGAGTCCTCCCCCGGCCTGGCGCTCGGCACCGAGCAGGGCGTCGTGAAGCGTGTGGTACCCGACTACCCCCTCAACAAGGAGGAGTTGGAGGTCATCACCCTCAAGGACGGCGACCGGATCGTCGGCGCGGTGGAGCTGCGCACCGGCGAGGAGGACCTGGTCTTCGTCACCGACGACGCCCAGTTGCTGCGCTACCAGGCCTCGCAGGTCCGCCCGCAGGGCAGGGCGGCGGGCGGGATGGCCGGCATCAAGCTCACGGACGGCGCGAAGGTGATCTCCTTCACCGTGGTCGACCCCGCGGTGGACGCGGTGGTCTTCACCGTGGCCGGCTCGCGCGGCACGCTGGACGACTCCGTCCAGACCACGGCCAAGCTGACACCGTTCGACCAGTACCCGCGCAAGGGCCGCGCCACGGGCGGTGTGCGCTGCCAGCGGTTCCTGAAGGGCGAGGACTGCCTGTCGCTGGCCTGGGCGGGCGCGGCTCCGGCGCGGGCCTCGCAGAAGAACGGCACACCGGCGGAGCTGCCGGAGATGGACCCGCGGCGTGACGGTTCGGGCGTGTCGCTGGCGAAGACCGTGTCGGTGGTGGCGGGTCCGGTGTAGTGCCGGTTCAGCCCTCCGGGCTCTGCTCCTGTACGTAGCGCAGGACGCCCCACATGCTGTGTTCGTCGGCGTGGGGGGCGTCCTCTTCGCAGGCCGCCAGGTCCTTGCCGAGGGCGGTCGTGTCGATGCCCGAACCGATCAGGACGAGCTGGGTACGGCGTTCACCGGCGGCGGCCCCGGGATCCGGGGCGACGGCCCAGGGCTCGGGACGGAACCGCAGGAACGGCCCGACCGCGTGCACGGCGTAGCGGTTGCGGCGGTCGTGGGCACCGAAGTCGACGTACCCCTTGATGCGGTAGAGCCCCTCCGGTCTGCTGTCGAGGAACTCCATCAACCGCCTTGGGGAGAGCGGGACTTCGGAGGTGAAGGCGAGGGACTCGTAGGCCGTGTGCAGATGACCGGCGTGACCGTCGCGGTCCCGGCGACCATCGCCGCCGGTGCGGCCGTCGTGGTCCGTGCCACCGTCGTGGTCCGTGCGGCCCTCGTGGTCCGTGCGGTCGGCCTCGTCGTGCCTGTGGAGGTCGTCGAAGGAGAGCTGGCCGACGCGGTCCTCGCTGGGCCTGCGGTCGAAGAGGAACTCGGGGTCGACACGGCCGTACACGGCGGACACGACGGCGGCGCGGTCCACGAGGTCCCGTACGGTGCTCAGCACCCGCTCCCCGCCGCCGGCACGGTCGATCTTGTTGACGACGACGAGGTCGGCGAGGGCGAGGTGCCGGTCGATCTCGGGATGCTTCTCGCGCGTACCGTCGAACTCGGCCGCGTCGACCACCTCGACGAGTCCGCCGTAGACGGTCCGCGGATTCTCGCCGGCGAGCACCATCCGCACGAGTTCCTGGGGCTCGGCGAGGCCGCTCGCCTCGATGACGATGACGTCGATGCGCGCCGAGGGCCGGGTGAGCCGTTCCAGATAGTCGTCGAGCTCACTGGCGTCCACGGCGCAGCACAGGCATCCGTTCCCCAGCGACACGGTGGAGTCCCCGAGCGCTCCGGCCACCGCCATCGCGTCGATCTCGATCGCCCCGAAGTCGTTGACGATCGCGCCGATGCGGCTGCCTCCGCTGTGGTGCAGGAGGTGGTTGAGCAGGGTGGTCTTGCCGGAGCCGAGGAAGCCGGCGAGGACGATGACGGGGATCTGCCGGTCACCGGCCAAAGGCGGCCCGTCCGGCGCCACCGGGGCCTGCTGCGGGCTGGTCTGGCTCAACGGGCGACCTCTTTCACACCGACGCGTGCGCCGGCTCGTGAACCGGCTTTTCGACGAGGCGGCTCGTGGACCGGCGCTCGTACGGGGAATTGCTGTCGTCCCAGGATACGAGTGGGGGGAATCGCCCCGAAGTGAACGATTGTTAGCGGCGCTCACGGGGCACACGTTGGGCATGGCGCCGGGACGCGCAACCCTCACTTCCCTCCGTGCGCCTCCTCTCCGCCTCCCCGCCGATCAGAGCCGCTCGGCAAGACTGGGAGACGGCAAGCGCGCCGCCCACCGCTCGCCGGTCCGCTCCCTGTCGCCCCACAACCGACGACCGGCGGAACGGTCGCCTGATTCGGGGGTTGACATGGCCACACGGAAATTCGGGGTACAGGGGTGGGGTTCCGCGTCCGTCGCGGGGCTCGCCTTCGCGGCGGGGGCCCTCACCGCCTTCGCCACCCGACGACGACGTTACGAAGAACTGCGCCTGCGGGTCGCGGAGATGGAGCGGGGAGCTCGGCAGAACGCCATGCTCGACCAGCAGCGCGCCCAGCACTACCTGCTGAGCAAGGCCATGGACGACGCCGACCTGGCAGCGGTGTACAGCACCGTCCAGGTGGATTCGCCCGTCCGGCAGCGCCAGTACCTCTTCGCGAACGCCATGTACACCAACGCCCTCCTCGCCTACCGCGTCGAGGTGGTCAGCTGGGAGGAACTCCACGGTCACCTTCGGATGTTCTGCCAGAACCCGATCTTTCGGGCCTACTGGGACGCCCATCGTCCACATCGGTCGAGCCTCGAGGGCAACTCGACGGAGGCACGGGTGGGCCGAATGGTGGACCGTCTCATCCTCGATCTGGACGAGGCCGACACGGAAGAGTGGTGGGTGGTGGGTGAACCACCCACCGAATAAACGCAGTTGATCTGCGCCGCCCGTTCCGCCACGCCGGTCGGCCCGCCACCCCCGAGTCGGCCCACGAGGATGTCCTCGGTAATAATGCCGCTATTCTGACCCCGCCCTCAGCCGTCGAGACGCGAGGAACCGGGGTCCATCGGCGTTTCTAGACACGAGGGCAGGGATCTTGAAAATCGTTCGTCGCATCGGTGCGTCCCCACGCGAGAGAGGCAGCATGTCCGGCGATTCGTGCCCGGACATCTTCGAGCTCAGCGACGGCAATTTCGCCGTCATCGGAACCGAGGCCACGGCGGCCCTCGACGACGAGCTCCCCTCCGACGCCGCTCGCGCCGACTACGAGCGCATCGTGATCGTCAGCAGAGAGACACTGGTACGCGCCAAGGCCGACATTCCCGACAAGTGACGCAGCCGTAGGACCGCGACACGGACTGCCCCGTCAACCGTCGAGGTCGGCACCCCGGTCACCCCGGTGAGGCTCGATCTCCGGACGCGGCGTCCCCGCAGGCCCCCGTGGACATGAACAGCCTTCGCCCCGTGCACGAACCTTGATGCCACGGGGCCGCTCCGAGCAGACCGGCGATCACCGCGCCCGGCAGTGCTCGACCACTACTCCGTGAGGTCCGATACCGGACCGGTGCCGGACCTCACGCAACGCACCCAGAACGCCTCACACCCCTCAGGCCGCTTCGGGAACCGCCACCGGCGGCACCGGTCCCACATATCGCGCCGACGGGCGGATGATCTTCGAATCCTGTGCCTGTTCCAGGATGTTGGCGCTCCAGCCGACGACCCGGGCCGCCGCGAAGGTGGGGGTGAACATCTCGCGCGGCAGGCCGCACAGTTCCATGACCACCCCGGCGTAGAACTCGACGTTGGTGTGGAGTTCGCGGCCGGGCTTCAGCTCGGCCAGGATCGCCTCCACCCGGTGCTCGACCTCGACGGCGAAGTCGACCAGGGAGCCGCCGAACCCCTGGGCGATGTCACGGAGCATCCGGGAGCGCGGGTCCTCGGTGCGGTAGACGGCGTGACCGAATCCCATGACGCGCTCACCGGCGAGGACCCGGGCGCGGATCCACGGGTCGATGCGCTCGGGGGTACCGATCGCGTCGAGCGTGTCCAGGGCACGGCTCGGCGCCCCACCGTGCAACGGCCCCGACAGCGCCCCCACGGCGCCCACCAGGCAGGCCGCCACGTCCGCACCCGTCGACGCGATCACCCGCGCCGTGAACGTCGACGCGTTGAAGCCGTGGTCGATGGTCGAGATCAAGTACTGCTCGACCGCCCGCGCCCGCGCCGCGTCCGGTTCCGAACCCGTCAGCATGTACAGGTAGTTCGCGGCGTAGGGAAGGTCCTCGCGCGGCTCCACCGGTTCCAGCCCCCGCCCGAGCCGGTACAGCGCGGTGAGGAGCGTCGGCACGGCCGCGCACGCGGCGAGCGTGTCCGCCCGGCGCCGGTCCGGGTCGATGTCGTACAGCGGCCGGAATCCCGACGCCGCCCCGAGCAGCGACAACGCGGTCCGCAGGCCCGCGAGCGGTCCGGCGGGGCCGGTCGCCGCCGCGATCGCGGGCAGCGCGGCACGCACCTCGTCCGGGAGGCGGCGCAGTGGCGCGACCCGCGCGGCGAAGGCGTCGCCGCCGGCCCTGTCCGGCAGTTCGCCGTGGACCAGCAGGTACCAGACGTCCTCGAACCCGCGGGTCCGCGCGAGTTCGACGGCCGAGTACTGACGGTAGTGGTAGAAGCCCTCCTGCCCTCTGACGTCACCCAGCGCGGTCTCGGTGACGACGACACCCGCCAGTCCTCGCGGTATGTCGAGAGGGGCGGCGGCTGT
Organism: Streptomyces fagopyri; assembly: GCF_009498275.1. Classification (NCBI taxonomy): domain Bacteria; kingdom Bacillati; phylum Actinomycetota; class Actinomycetes; order Kitasatosporales; family Streptomycetaceae; genus Streptomyces; species Streptomyces fagopyri. The sequence goes on from NZ_CP045643.1 coordinate 2,700,529, forward strand.
CACGGCGGTGGGGGCGGTGACGGTGGCGGTGACTGCGGCGGCGACCGTGGCGGCCGGGTTGTTCGGCATGCCGTCCTCCCTGAACTTGATTTGACTGTCCATGGTTGACGTAATCTCTGTCAATATTGATTGCATCAATATATCGATCCACGGATACGGTGTCGCCCATGACGGATCAGGAAACGGGAGCGCCGGCGCACGCGAGCCGGCGTCTCACCACCAGGGAGACCGCCGACCTGCTCGGTGTGAAGCCCGAGACCGTGTACGCGTACGTGAGCCGCGGCCAGCTCAGCAGCCGACGGGACCCCTCCGGCCGCGGCAGCACCTTCGACGCCGAGGAGGTGGAGGCGCTGGCGCGGCGCAACAGGCGTGACTCCAGCGGGAGCCCGAGCGCGGGCGGCGAGCTGTCCGTCCGTACCCGCATCACGTTGATCGACGACGACCGGTACTACTACCGCGGCGTCGACGCGACCGAACTGGCCGCACGCCACTCCTACGAAGAGATCGCCGAGTGGCTGTGGACCGGACAGCTGCGCCCCGGCATCACGTTCACCGCTCCGGCGGCGACCGTCGCCGCGGCCCGCCGGGCCGTCGACGTGCTGCCCGAACACAGCGGCCCGACGGACCTGCTGCGCGTCGCCGCGATCGCCGCCTCGGCCGCCGACCCGCTCCGCTTCGACCTGTCGGAGAGTGCCGTCCTCGGCACCGCCCGCACCCTCGTCCCCCTCCTCGTCGCCGCCCTCCCGCCGAAGCGGCACGACCACCGCGACGACGGCCCTCTGGCCCACCGCCTGTGGCCCCGCCTCACCGGCCGCAGTCCTGACGAGGCGTCACTGCGGGTGCTGGACACGGCCCTCGGCCTCCTCGTCGACCACGACCTGGCCGCCTCCACGCTCGCGGTCCGGGTCGCCGCGTCGGCCCGGGCGCATCCGTACGCCGCCGTGTCCGCGGGCCTAGGCGTCCTCGAAGGGCCCCTGCACGGCGCCGCCGGCGGCCTGGCCCACCGGATGCTCCTCGACGTACTGGACCAGGGCACCGCGGCACCGGTGGTCGCCGACGAGCTGCGCGCCGGGCGCCGCGTCCCCGGTCTCGGCCACCGGCTCTACCGCGGCGAGGATCCGCGCGCGCGTGCCCTGTTCACCCTCCTGGAGGAGGTACCCGGCGCGGCACCGGCCCTGGCGGCGGCACGGGACATCGTGACCACCACCGCCCGCCACGCCCCCCTGCACGCCAACGTCGACCTCGCGCTGGCGGTGCTCACGGTCTCCTCCGGCATGTCCTCCTCCGCCGCGGAGACGGTCTTCGCCGTCGCCCGGACGGCGGGGTGGATCGCCCACGCCCTGGAGGAGTACGGGGAACGGCCGCTGCGCATGCGTCCGAGCGGCCAGTACGTGGGAGCGCGGCCACCACAGCCGCTCCCTGAGTGCGCCCCCACAAGCCCCTACGAGCGCTGAATGCGCCTGAAGTGCGCCCCCGTCCGCAGGACCGGCGGTCACCCTGGGCCAAGGTCGGAAGTCGCCCTGATCGAAGTCAGGTTAGGCTCACCTCTGTGAGTAGGTGCACGACCGCGTCCCGCGACTTCGACGAGCCCCTCGCGGGGACCGCGGCCACCGCGAGGACCTGGCTGCTGCTCGAACAGCCGGGCCCCTGGGGTGCCAAGGCGCTCACGTCGAGCCACCTGGACCCCGCGCTCGGGCGTGCCCTGGAGACGGCCGCCGAGGGCACCGGCGTACGGATCGCGCTCATCCGCCGCCCCGGCCGGCACGCGGACAGCGGTACACCCGCCGAGCGCCAGGTGTACGCGGCCCACACCACTCCCGGAAACGCGTGGCTGCACAGCGCCACGACCCACACCCCCGAGCAGCTGCTCGACCTGGACTTCACCGCGCTCGGCACGGGTGATCCGCACACCTTCGACACGGTGCTGCGCGGCCGCCCGCACCGGGGCGACCCGCTCGCGCTCGTGTGCACCAACGGCAAGCGCGACCGTTGCTGCGCCCTCCTCGGCCGGCCCCTCGCCGCCGAGCTCGCGACGTCGGGGGTGGAGGGCGCCTGGGAGGTCACCCATCTGGGTGGTCACCGTTTCTCGCCCACGCTGCTCGTCCTGCCGTACGGCTACGCGTACGGACGGGCGGCGGCCCACTCCGTCAAGGAGATACTCCAGGGCGTCCGGGAGGGGCGCATCGTCACCGACGGCTGCCGGGGCGGCTCCGCCTGGGAGCGGCCGGGACAGGCCGCCGAGCTGGCCGTGCGGACGGCCACCGGAGAGCACGCCGCGGACGCCTTCCAGGTCCTGCGCACCCAGGGGACGGCACCGCGCTGGGAGGTGACCGTCGCCCACACCGACGGTCGCGTGTGGCGGGTCGTCGTCGCCCAGGGCGCCTCGCTGCCGCCTCGCCCGGAGAGCTGCGGCTCGGCGCTCGGTTCCCCCGCCCGCATGGACGTGGTGGCCGTGCGGGAGCTGCCCCGCACGCCGGTCCCGATCGCCTGCTGACCACGGCTCACCGGCGCCGGGCCACAGGTGCGGAATCTCTGCACCCACGGCTCCGCGCACCACTGCCCCCACACACACAGGGCGCCCCTGGTGACGCCCCCCCTCGTCAGGCCCCCACAGCGGCCACCCGCACGACGCTCAGGAGATCCGCTCCCCACCCCCCTGGGGGCAGGAAGCACCCTCCCGTACGGTCATGGGCATGAGCCCCACTCCCCGTGCACGACGCCTCCGCCTCGGTCTGCCGCGGCGGGTGTTCTCGCAGGTGCTGCTGATGCAGGTGGCGATCGCCGCCGGGGTCGCCGTCCTCGCGACCGGCCTGTTCCTCGCCCCGCTGAGCGCGCAGTTCGACGACCAGGCCATGCGCCGCGCGCTCGCGATCGCGCAGACCACGGCGGCCCAGCCGCGCATCGCCGAGGACCTGCAGACGTCGCTGCCGTCCGTGAACGGGCCCGTGCAGATCGCCGCCGAGCGGATCCGCCGCGCCAGCAGGGCCGAGTACGTGGTGGTGATGAACACGCACGGCGTGCGCTGGTCGCACAAGGACATCACCCAGATCGGTGGAGTCGTCTCCACGGACCCCAGCCGGGCCCTGGCCGGCAAGGACGTCATGCAGATCGACAGCGGCACGCTGGGGCGCTCGGCGCGCGGCAAGGTGCCCCTGCGCGACATCCACGGGCACATTGTCGGCGCGGTCTCGGTCGGCATCGAGTACGACAGCGTGCGCGGCCGGCTGTTCCACGCCATCCCGGGCCTCTTCGCCTACGCCGGCGGCGCCCTGGCCGTCGGTGCCTTCGCCGCGTACCTGCTCTCCCGCCGGGTTCAGCGACAGACCCGTGACCTGGCCTTCTCCGACATCTCGGCGCTGCTCGCGGAACGCGAGGCGATGTTGCACAGCATCCGGGAGGGCGTCGTCGCCCTGGACCGGACCGGCCGGATACGCCTCCTCAACGACGAGGCCCAGCGGCTGCTGGGGCTCGACGCGGCGGCCATCGGCCGGCCGCTCGACGACGTGCTCGGGCCGGGCCGTACGACCGACGTGCTGGCCGGACGGGTCACCGGCACGGATCTGCTGACCGTCCGCGGTCAGCGCGTCCTGGTCGCCAACCGGATGCCCACCGACGACAGCGGCGCCGTGGCCACCCTGCGCGACCGCACCGAACTGGAGCAGCTCGGCCGTGAACTCGACTCCACGCACGGGCTGATCGACGCTCTGCGGGCGCAGGACCACGAGCACGCCAACCGGATGCACACCCTTCTGGGACTGCTCGAACTGGAGATGTACGACGACGCCGTGGAGTTCGTCGGCGAGGTGGTCGGCGACCACCGGATCACCGCGGAACAGGTCACCGAGAAGGTCCACGATCCGCTGCTCGCCGCCCTCTTGGTCGGCAAGGCCACCGTCGCGGCCGAGCGCGGAGTGGCCCTGTGGATCTCCGACGAGACCCTGCTCCCCGACTGTCTGGTGGACCCGCGCGGACTGGTCACGGTCGTCGGGAATCTCGTCGACAACGCGCTCGACGCCGTGGCGGGCACACCGCACGCGCGCGTGGAGGTCGAACTCCGGGCCCAGGGGCGTACCGCCGTGCTGCGCGTGCGGGACACCGGGCCGGGCATCCCGGCGGAACGGCGGGAGCTGATCTTCACCGATGGGTGGTCCACCAAGAAGCCGCCGGCGCACGGCAAACGCGGGATCGGTCTCTCCCTGGTGAGCCGGTTCGCCGAGCGGCAGGGCGGCAGCGCGGAGGTGGCCGAGGCGAGCGGCGGGGGCGCGGAGTTCACGGTCGTCCTGCCGGAGGCGCTCACGGAGACCGGACTGACGCCGGAACCCTGTCCCGAGAACGGCACCGGGGCCGGTTCCGGAAGCGGCCCCGGGAGCGGCCCCGAACCGGACTCCCGTACCGGAGCGGGACCATGGGCGGCGCCGATTCCCGTCCCGGAACCCACCGGCCCCTCGGCCGCCGAGGAGGGGTCACGATGATCGAGGTGCTGGTCGTGGACGACGACACCCGGGTCGCACGGGTCAACGCCGCCTACGTCACGAAGGTGCCCGGCTTCCGGGTGGCGGGCGAGGCCCACAGCGCCGCCGGGGCGATGCGCCTGGTGGAGACACTGCCGCGCCTCGACCTGGTTCTCCTGGACCACCACCTGCCCGACGAGACGGGCCTCTCGGTCGTCCGGGAGCTACGGCGTCGCGGTCATCAGACCGACGTCATCATGGTGACCGCCGCCCGCGACATCTCGACCGTGCAGGCGGCCATGCGGCTGGGCGCGCTGCAGTACCTGGTCAAGCCGTTCGGCTTCGCGGGCCTGCGCGCCAAGCTGGAGGCGTACGCGGATCTGCGCCGTACCCTCGACCGCGGGGGCGAGGCCGGACAGGCCCAGGTGGACCGGATCTTCGGGGTCCTGCCGACGACCGCCGGGCCCGCCCTGCCCACAGGGCACTCCCCCACGACGGCCGAGCTCGTACGCCGTGCCCTGGAGAACGCCGAGGAGCCGCTGTCGGCCCGGCGGATCGCCGAGGAGACCGGACTGAGCCGGCAGACCGCCCAGCGCTATCTCAAGCTCCTGGAGCGCACGGGACGGGCCCTGCTGACCCTCAGGTACGGCGACGCGGGCCGCCCGGAGCATCGCTACGTCCGGGCGACCCGCGTGTGAGGGACTCAGCCCGCCGCCTTCTTCACGAACTCCGTGGTGAAGGTCTTGCCGAGGTCCACCTTGGCGTTCTTGATGTTGGGGTTGAACGCCTTGAGCACCTTCTCGACGGTCTCGGGGCCACCCGCGGGCATCACCCCGTCCTTGGTGAACATCGGCAGCGTGCTCCCGATGGCGGTGGCGTAGAGCGCCTTGTCGCCCTGTGAGTAGTCGGCGGGCATCTTGGCGGCGATCTCGGACGCGCTGTGCGAGGCCATCCACCCGAGCGTCTTCACGAAGGCGTTGGCCAGCTTCTGGACCGTCTCCTTGTGGCCGTTCACCCAGTCCGTCTGCATGTAGAGGCTGGACGAGGGGTAAGGGCCGCCGAACGCCTCCATCGAACCCTTCGGCGTACGCATGTCGATGAGCACCTTGCCCAGGCCCTTCTGCAGGACCGTGGCGACCGTCGGGTCCGTCGTCATTCCGCCGTCGATCGCGCCCTTCTGGAGCGCGGAGATGAACGTCGGTCCGGCGCCGACGGCGACCGGCGAGAAGTCGCTGACCTTCACACCGTTCTTGACCGCCAGGTACTTGGTGAGGAAGTCGGTGGAGGAACCGAGCCCGGTGATGCCGAGCTTCTTGCCCTTGAAGTCCTTGGGCGACGTGATGTCGTCCGCGCGCTTGGCGGAGACCAGTTCCACCTCGCCGGGCGCGTGCGAGAACTGCACGACGGACTCCACGGACTTGCCCTTGGTCTGCAGATCGAGCGTGTGGTCGTAGAAGCCGACGGCCCCCTGCACCTGACCGGAGACGAGCGCGGTCTCCGCCTGCACACCGGCCGGCTCGCTGAGGAGCTCGACGTCCAGGCCCTGCTCGCTGAAGTAGCCGAGCCGCTGGGTGAGCATCGCCGGCATGTAGATGACCTTGTCCAGGCCGCCCACCATGATCTTGACGTGCTCCCCCTTGCCGCCGCCCGCGTCGCTGCCGCTGTCGGCGGTGGAGGAGGCCGCGTCGTTGGCGCAGGCGGTGAGCGAGGAGAGGGCGAGCAGACCGGCGGCTGCCAGTGCGGAGTATCTGGCGGTCTTGCGCATGATGGGTCACGTCCTTGTGAGATGGCGGTGCGGGCGGAAGGGGCGCCCTGAAGGGGCTTCGAACGAGGAACGGATGTGCCGGAAAGGGGCGTCGCGCTCGAAAGTGGCGCCCTGAAGCGGGGCATTGAGCTGGTGAGTGGCGTCCCGGAGAGGGGCGTTGACCCTGGTGACTGGCGTCCTGGAGAGAGGCGTTCGGTCAGGAACCGGCGTCCTGGAGTGGGCCATCGGCGGAACGCCCGGGCTGTCCGGAGGGTGCGTCGGGCGAAGGACTTGTCCCGGGTGGACGATCACGGCCGGGCGGTCCGGGGACGCGGGGCCCGGTCGGTCAGCTCTCGGAGTCCGACGGCTTCCAGCGGAAGATGCGGCGCTCGGCGAAGGTGAGCAGCCCCTCGGCCAGCAGCGCGACCACGGCGAGGATGACCATCGCGGCGTACACACCCGCCGCGTTGAAGGTGCCCTGCGACTGCGCGACGAGCAGACCGATGCCCTTGGTGGCGCCGATGTACTCCCCGACGATCGCGCCGATGAGGGCGAAGCCGAAGCTGACGTGGAGGCTCGTGAAGATCCATGAGGTGGCGGACGGAATGACGACCTGAAGCGTCACCCGGCGGTCGCTCGCGCCGAGGATCCGGGCGTTGGCGACCAGATTGCGGTCGACCTCACGCGCGCCCTGGAACGCGTTGAAGAAGACCGGGAAGAACACCAGGACCACCGCGGAGGCGACCTTGGAGGCGGGGCCGAGCCCGAACCAGATCACGAAGATCGGTGCCAGCACGATCCTCGGAATGGAGTTGAGCACCTTGATGTACGGACCGAGGACATCGGCGAGGAAGGTGATCCGTCCCAGCGCGATCCCGAAGACCACACCGGACACCACGCCGATGACCCAGCCGAGCAGGGCCTCGTGGAGCGTGAACCAGATCTGCTCGCCGAGTGAACCGAGCGCGGTCCCGTGGGCCGTCCAGGTGTAGATCTGGTCCCAGATCTTCGACGGCATGGAGAAGTTGAACGGGTCGATGATCTCGGCCCGCGCGAACACCTCCCACAGGCCGAGCACGGCGACCAGCAGCACCGTACGGGCCGCGGCGACGATCATTCTGCGTCTGCGGGCGGCACGGGCCCGTGAGTGGGCGCGCCCCGGCTTGGCGGCTTCGCCGCCGGTCGGGGCCACGACGGCCTCGGGGATGACGTCAGGCGACATCGGCCACACCCCTCTCGCGCGTGATGCGGACCTCTTCGCCGAGCGACTCCCAGATCTCGCGGTAGATCTCGATGAACCGCGGCTCGAGGCGTACCGCTTCGACCTTGCGGGGCCTCGGCAGATCGATGTCGAAGATCTGCTTCACGGTGGCCGGGCCCGCCGTCATCACGACGACCTTGTCGGCGAGCGCGATGGACTCCTCCAGGTCGTGGGTGACGAAGACGACCGAGGCGCCCGTGCCCTCCCACAGCTCCAGCAGTTCGTCCGACATCAGGGCCCTGGTCTGCACGTCGAGCGCCGAGAAGGGCTCGTCCATCAGCAGGATCTCGGGGTCGTTGACGAAGGTCGCGGCGAGCGCGACACGCTTGCGCTGACCGCCGGAGAGTTGGTGCGGGTAGCGGTCCTCGAAGGCGGCGAGCCCGACCCTGGCCAGCCATTCACGGGCTCGCTCCTTCGCTTCCGCCTTGGGCACCCCCCGGAAGCGTGGACCCGCCATGACGTTCGACAGGACCGTGCGCCACGGGAAGGTGGCGTCCTGCTGGAAGACGAAACCGACCTTGTCGCCGACACCCTCGACCGGCGTACCCGCCACCAGGACCTCGCCCTCGGTGGGCTCCTCCAGGCCGCTCACCAGGGTCAGCGTGGTCGACTTGCCGCAGCCCGTGGGGCCGACGACAGCCACGAACTCGCCACGGCCGATGGTCAGGTCCAGTTCCCTGACCGCCGTGTGCAGACCCCCTGACGGGGTCTTGAAGATTTTGCTGGCGCCCCGCAGCTCGATGGCGGGGCTGGTGTCTGCGCTCATGGGACCGGACGGTAGATGTGGCGCGGGCCACAGCATCAGTCTTCTGGGCGCAAGGCGTTCTTCTGCTCGCAAGAGTCTGTTGTGCTCGTTTTGCTCGCGCTACAACAGCGGAGCCGAAACACGGGCTTAACGCTCGCCAGGCCTTGAGAGAAAGAGGCCCGATGATTGACGTCCTGGTCGTGGACGACGACTTCCGCGTCGCTGAGATCAACGCGAAGTACGTGGGGAAGGTTCCCGGATTCCGGGTGGCCGCCCGCGCGCACAGCGCTGCCCAGGCCCTGGCCGCCGTGGAGCGCGCGCCCGTCGACCTGGTCCTGCTCGACCACTATCTGCCCGACCGCACGGGTCTCGAACTCGTCCACCACATGCGGGAACGGGGTCACGGCACCGACGTCATCATGATCACCGCGGCGAGCGACGTGGTGACCGTACGGGCCGCGATGCGGCTGGGCGCCCTGCACTATCTGGTCAAACCGTTCACCTTCGCCGCGCTGCGCACCCGCCTCGACTCGTACGCGGCGCTGCGGCGCACCGTCGACCGCGTGGGCGGGCGCGGCGTGGCGGGTCAGGAGCAGGTCGACCGGATGTTCGGCGCCCTGCGGACCTCGCCCGCGCCGGCGTCACCCGGACTGCCCAGAGGCCACTCGGAGCCCACCACCGACCTGATCTGCGGTGTGCTGCACCGTGCGGGCCAGCCGTTGTCGGCCCACGAGGTGGCCGCCGAGACAGGACTCAGCCGCTCGACCGCCCAGCGCTACCTGCGCCATCTCGAACAGGCGGGACGCCTGCGCCTTTCCCTCAGGTACGGCGACACCGGACGTCCGGAGCACCGGTACGCGTGGGTGGCGCCCTGAGGGCTGCCCGGGCGTGTTCCCGAGGGCTGCCCGTATGTGCTCCCGAGGGCGCGAGTCGGCGTCTCCACGCGCACGTACCGGTGACGGAGCGGTACGGCGCCGGAGGACCGCGGTGCCGCGGGCCTCTCTGCCACGGGAGCCCGCCGCGGGCCTCGGTCACGAAAGCCCTTCGGGGGAACCCCTCGCGGCTCACCTCGCCCGGTGTGCGGGGTGCCTCAGACCGCCCCGGCGCCCGTCAGCGACCGCACCTCGGTCTCCGCGTGCTTGGCCTCGTCCGGCGGCTCCACCGAGGTGACCGTCCCGAGCCAGCCCGAGAGGAAGCCGAGGGGGATCGACACCAGGCCGGGATTCTGCAGCGGGAAGTACTGGAAGTCCACGCCCGGGAAAAGGGAGTCGGGGCTGCCCGACACCACCGGCGACACCAGCACGAGCACCAGGGCGGGCACCAGCCCGCCGTATACGGCCCACACCGCGCCACGGGTCGTGAAACTCCGCCAGAACAACGAGTACAGCAGCACCGGCAGGTTCGCGGACGCGGCGACGGCGAACGCGAGGCCCACCAGGAAGGCCACGTTCAGGTCGCGGGCCACCAGCCCGAGCGCGATCGCGACGACGCCGATGCCCACCGCGGCCGCGCGCGCCACCGCGACCTCGCTGCGCACCTTCGCGTGCCGGCGTCGCAGTGAGGCGTACAGGTCGTGCGCCACGGACGCGGAGGAGGCCAGGGTGATGCCGGCGACGACCGCGAGGATCGTGGCGAAGGCGATGGCCGCCACGACCGCGAACAGCACCGTGCCGCCGGTCGAGTCGGGGCCGCCGCCCAGGTCGAGAGCGAGCAGCGGTACGGCCGTGTTCCCGGCCGCGTTCGACTCCCTCACCGCCTTCGGTCCGACGATCGCCGCCGCGCCGAAGCCCAGCACGATCGTCATCAGGTAGAAGCCCCCGATGAGTCCGATGGCCCAGACCACCGAGCGCCGTGCGGCTCGCGCGGTCGGCACGGTGTAGAAGCGCGACAGGATGTGCGGCAGCCCTGCCGTACCGAGCACCAGCGCGAGGCCCAGACTGATGAAGTCCAGGCGCGCCGTCCAGTCCCCGCCGTACTTCAGACCGGGCACGAGGAACGCGTCGCCGTGCCCGCTGCGCCCGGCGGCCGAAAGCAGCAACTGGTTGAAATCCCCGTGGAAGCGCACCAGGACGAGCACGGTCAGCGCGACGGCGCCGCCCATCAGCAGGACCGCCTTGACGATCTGGATCCATGTCGTGGCGCGCATCCCGCCCAGCGACACGTAGATCACCATGAGCGCGCCGACGCCGATCACCGTCCAGTTCCGCGCCGCGTCGCTCGTACCTCCGAGCAGCAGCGCCACCAGGCTGCCAGCGCCCACCATCTGCGCCACCAGATACAGCACCGAGACCGTCACCGAGGCCGTGCCCGCCGCGATCCGCACGGGTCGCTCACTCATCCGCGCCGCGACGACGTCGGCAAGGGTGAACCGCCCGCAGTTGCGCACCAGTTCGGCGACCAGGAAGAGGACGACCAGCCAGGCGACGAAGAATCCCACGACGTACAGCAGACCGTCGTAGCCGTAGAGCGCGATGAGTCCGGTGACTCCGAGGAAGGACGCCGCCGACATATAGTCACCAGAAATGGCAAAACCATTCTCCATTGATGAGAACAGTCGCCCTCCGGCGTAGAACTCCTCCGCCGAACCGTGCCGGTTGCGGCTCACCCACGTCGTGATCGCCAGTGTCACCGCCACGAACACGCTGAACAGCAGCAGCGCCAGCGTCTGATGGTTGCCGGTCATCGCTCGGCCCCTCTGACGCTGCGCGTCAACTCCTGTGTGTCCCAGCGCAGTTCGAGCGCGGCTCGATCCCGGCGCAGCCTCGCGTGCCGCGCGTACGCCCAGGTGAGCACGAACGTGGTGAGGAACTGCCCGAGCCCCGCGACCATGCCCACGTTCACCGCGCCCGCGACCGACCGGGCCATGAACCCGGGCGCCGCCGTCGCGGTCACCACATAGCCGACGTACCAGGTGAAGAACACGGCGAAGGCCGGCACCACGAACCTCCGGTAGCGGCCGCGCACCTCCTGGAAGGCCGCGCTGCGCTGCACTTGCAGATAGACCTCGGCCGTGCCGCCCGCACGGCCTCCCTGGCGCGCGGGCGGGACGACGGGAGCGGGCGCCCCCGTACCGTCCAACTCGCCCCAGCCGGAGGCGAGCGCGTCATACCAGGGGTCGTCGAACCGGACCTCCCCCGTGTCGCGGCCGTCGTACTTCTCCACCGAACTCTCCTTGTCCGCGACCCGTTTCGGCCGCGTACCCAAGGATGTACAGATCGGGAAGATCCCGGACTCTTCTACCCACCCACTTCACCCCATCAGGTGACTCAATTCACCGGTGGCCGGACGAGACCCTTCCCATAGGCATAACGCACCGCTTGAGCACGGTCCTTGAGCCCCGTCTTGGCGAAGAGATTGTTGATGTGGGTCTTCACCGTGGCGGTGGAGACGTGCAACTTGCGGGCGATCTCCTGGTTGGTGAGCCCGTCGGCGATCAGCAGCAGCACCTCGGTCTCCCGCGCGGTGAGCCCGTCGGGTGGCGTCACCGGCTCGGCCCGCGGCGGTTCCGGCTGCGACAGCCGTTCCAGCAAACGCCGTTGGACACTCGGTGAGAGTCCCGCGTTCCCGGACAGCACGCTCTCCACAGCGCGCACGATCTCGTCACCGCCCGCGTCCTTGGTGAGATATCCGCGGGCCCCGGCCTTGAGCGCCGGAAACAGTGACTCGTCGTCCGCGTACGTGGTGAGCACGACCACCTGTGTCCCCGGATGGTCGGCGCGGATGCGCCGGGTCGCCTCGACACCGTCACAGCGAGGCATGCGCAGGTCCATCAGCACGACGTCCGGGGCGAGTTCGGCGACGAGCGCCACGGCCTCCTCACCGTCCCCGGCCGCACCCACGACCTCGATCCCCGGCAGCAGGCCCAGCAGCATCACGATGCCCTCACGCACCACCGTCTGGTCGTCCGCCACCACGACCCGGGCCGGCCTTCCGGTCTCCTCCGCCGTCATACGGGCACCTTCAGCGTGACCACGAACCCCTCCTCGACCGGCCCGGCCTCCAACGAGCCGCCCAGCAGCTCGGCACGCTCCCGCATGCCCAGCAGACCGTACCCGGCGCCGGCGGCCCCGAGCTCTCCCGACGCTCCCCCCGAGTCCCGTACGGCCAGTGTCACTTCGTGTTCGCCGTATTCCAGCCGCACGTGGACCTTGGCGCCCGGCGCGTGCTTGCGGACGTTCGTCAGGGCTTCCTGCGCCACCCTCCGCACCGCCTGCGAGGCCTCGGCCTGCAGGAGCCGGCGTTCACCCGTGACGGTGACATCGGCCCCTTCGGACGTGGCGACCAGTTCACCCAGGAATTCCTCCACCGGGGACATCTCTCCCCGTAGCGCGGAGAGCGCCTGCCGGGTCTCGGCGAGCCCCTCCCTGGCCATCCCGCGCGCCGCCACCACGCGTTCGAGGATCGTCGCCCGGTCGGCGCCCCGCTCGATCAGCAGTCGGGCCGCCTCGAGGTGCACCATCTGCGCCGAGAGGCTGTGTGCCAGCACGTCGTGGATCTCACGTGCGATCCGGGCGCGCTCCGCGAGCGCCGCCGACTCCGCCTCGGCCGCACGTGCCGCGCGCTCCTGGGCGAGGAGCCGCTCGGCGCTCCCCCGCGCCTCCGCGTCGAGGCGCAGTACGTATCCCGCCAGGACGAGCCCCACGGCGGTGGCCACCGTGGTCAGCCAGATGTCGTTGTTGACCGCCGCGTAGGCGCTCAGCGCCACCGTGGTGAGCGGCAGCGCCGCGGCCAGGGGCAGCCTCTCCATGGCGCTGATCGCGCACGCGCACCACAGCACGAGGGCCGGAATCCTGAATCCCGCGCTCGCCGCCACCGTCGCGATCGCGAGCAGCATCACGAGCAGTCCCATGGAGGGCAGCAGCCGGTGCTGGAGCGTGGTCTGCCAGAAGGCCCAGGCACCGGCACCACAGGCGACGACCCCCAGCGCCGCCGCCGCGGTGCCCCATCCGCTCAGATCGCTGTGGGAAAAGGTCGTCCACAGGAGCACGCCGAGGGCGAAGAGGCGCGTTGTCCAGGCGAGCGCGCGTCTGGCCCCGGGCACTCCCGCCCGGGAGAGCGCCTCGCGGGAGGGCCAGCGGGTCCAGGGATGCTCGGTCACACGCGCTCCTTCCACGGAGCCTGGGGCACGCCGCCACCGTACGCCGCGCCCTGCTCGCCCGCCGGGCGCAGGGACTGCGACCGCCAGAGCAGGATCCCGGAGCGGACCAGCAGCGTGGCCGCGAGCGCGAGCAGCAGGGCGGAGCTGTTCTGCCGCACGCCCAGCAGCACACCGATGCCGAAGAGGCCCAGCCGCACGGCTATACCCACACCCCAGACAGCCGCGCCGGCCTTGGTGCTCCTGCTCCACACCGTGCCGTCCGGCTCCACCCACATTCGCGTGGTCCACGCCCAGGCGGCCCCGACCGCGAGCCCCACGATGATCTCGGCCCCGATGAGGAGGATCGCCCCCGCCCGGTGACGGGAGTCGACGAGCCCCGGCTCACGCACAGCGATCACGGCCAGCACCGCCGGCACGATCCACCAGCGCCTGTCCGTGCTGACCCTGCGCGTACGGAACTGGCGTGCGACGACCAGAACAACAACGGCGACGATCACCAAGGCGTTGACGAGCCCGGACATCGCGACCTCCATGGGCGGGAAGAGCGGCTACCGGCAGCGAGTGCTGCCGACGCCTTCGACGCTACGGAAATCGCGAGGTCAGCAGATCGGAGCCAGGGTGGAACCCGGGTGGAACCCCTCGCCCCCCACCCTCCACCCACGGGTGGAGCCCAAATTCCCGGAAGCCCCCTCAGGCCGACCCCGCGCGGTCAACGCCTGATCCAACGGCGACGGGCTCGACGTACGACACGCCCCCGCCCCACCACAGCCCGCACCGGGACCCGCACCGCTGCCCGCACCCGGCGACGCACGGGAGGGGCCGTGCCGGTACGTCGCAGCCCGTCGCTCACGCCCGGATCGAGCAGCGGCTCCCGTGCCCGGCCCACGCCTGATCCAACGGCGACGGGCTCGACGTACCGGCACGGCCCCGCCCCACCACAGCCCAGCCGCACCGCCGACGCCCGCACCGCCCCACAGCCCACGCAGCAGTACCGCCCGCGCAGCCCCTACGCGTCGATTCGCGACCGGTCCAGCGTCGCCGCGGACCTGGAGATGAACTCCTTGCGAGGTGCCACGTCGTTCCCCATCAACAGATCGAACACCTGCTCGGAGGCGTCCAGGTCCGAGATGTTGATCCGGCGCAGCGTCCGGAACCTGGGATCCATCGTCGTCTCGGCCAGCTGATCGGCGTCCATCTCACCGAGGCCCTTGTAACGCTGGATCGAGTCCTTGTACCGCACGTTCTTGCGCTGCAGCTCCAGCAGCGTCTCCCGCAGCTCACGGTCCGAGTACGTGTAGACGTACTTGTCCTGCCCCTTCTTGGGCTGGCTGAGCTCGATGCGGTGCAGCGGGGGCACCGCGGCGAACACCCGCCCGGCCTCGACCATCGGCCGCATGTACCGCTGGAACAGCGTGAGCAGCAGGATCCGGATGTGCGCGCCGTCGACGTCGGCGTCGACGAGGAGGATGATCTTCCCGTAGCGCGCCGCGTCGATGTCGAAGGTCCGTCCGGACCCGGCCCCTATGACCTGGATGATCGCACCGCACTCGGCGTTCTTGAGCATGTCCGTCACGGACGACTTCTGAACGTTGAGGATCTTGCCCCGGATCGGGAGCAGCGCCTGGAACTCAGAGTTCCGCGCCAGCTTGGCCGTACCGAGCGCCGAGTCGCCCTCGACGATGAACAGCTCGCTGCGCTCGACGTCGTCGCTGCGGCAGTCGGCCAGCTTCGCGGGCAGCGACGAGGACTCGAGGGCCGTCTTCCGACGCTGCGCGTCCTTGTGCTGGCGCGCGGCGATCCGCGTGCGCGCCGCGGCGACGGCCTTCTCCATCACGACCCGGGCCTGCGCGGCGGCGTCCCGCTTGGCGGAGGTCAGGAACGCCTTGAGCTCCCTGGAGACCACGTTGGTCACGATGCGACGGGCCGCCGAGGTCCCGAGGACCTCCTTGGTCTGGCCCTCGAACTGGGGTTCGGCGAGACGCACCGTGACGACGGCGGTCAGTCCCTCCAGGGCGTCGTCCTTGACGATGTCGTCCTCGGCGACGCGCAGCAGCTTCTTGGCCCGCAGCACCTCGTTCATCGTCTTGGCCACGGCCTGCTCGAAGCCCGCGACATGGGTGCCGCCCTTGGGGGTGGCGATGATGTTCACGAACGACTTCAGGTTCGTGTCGTAGCCGGTGCCCCAGCGCATCGCCACGTCCACGCCGAGCTCGCGGGTGACCTCGGTCGGCGTCATCTGCCCGTGCTCGTCGAGGACCGGGACGGTCTCCTTGAAGCTGCCCTGGCCCGAGAAGCGGAGAACGTCGCAGACGGGCTTGTCGGAGGCCAGGTACTCGCAGAACTCACTGATGCCGCCGTCGAAGCGGAAGGACTCCTCGCCCTTGCTGCCGCCCTCGCCGAGCCCGAACTCGTCGCGTACGACGATGGTGAGGCCCGGGACCAGGAAGGCGGTCTGGCGGGCACGCTGGTGCAGGTGGTCCAGGGAGAGCTTGGCGTCCTTGAGGAAGATCTGCCGATCCGCCCAGTAGCGCACGCGCGTGCCGGTGCGGGTCTTGGGGATCCGCTTGAGCTTGCGCAGCCCGCTCGTCGCGTCGAAGGCGGCGTCGGGGCCGTCCGTCCTGAACGCTCCCGGGGTTCCGCGGCGGAAGCTGACCGCGTGCGTGTTGCCACCACGGTCCACCTCGACGTCCAGACGGGCGGAGAGCGCGTTCACCACGGAGGCGCCCACGCCGTGCAGACCGCCGGAGGCCGCGTAGGACCCTCCGCCGAACTTTCCGCCGGCGTGCAGCTTGGTCATCACGACCTCGACACCGGACAGGCCGGTCTTGGGCTCCACGTCGACCGGGATGCCACGGCCGTTGTCCCGCACCTCCACCGAGCCGTCGTCGTGCAGGATCACGTCGATGTGGTCGCAGTAGCCCCCCAGGGCCTCGTCCACGGAGTTGTCGATGATCTCCCACAGGCAGTGCATCAGACCGCGACTGTCGGTCGACCCGATGTACATGCCAGGACGCTTGCGGACGGCTTCGAGCCCCTCGAGGACGAGCAGGTGCCGCGCGGTGTAGTTGGAACCGTCCCGGTCTGATCCGGTCAGCAACGCTGTGGACGGCACGGACGTATCGGCGGTCACGCGGTTCGCTCCTCGCTGAATTTCAGATGGGGCCCTTTTGGGTAAGGGGCCGGCTTCGGTCACCGCTGAGAGGGTACCGAGGCCTGGTAGAGCCGTTGTAACGCCACCCTCGCATGAACTCAGACTAGTCCAGGGTCGTATGGGTGTTCGATCCCTCGATGGAGTGAAGTACATATCACGTTCCCTTCGGGGCATGAACCATTTAGGCTCCGGGCACGTCCTCTTGAACAACCGGCAAGCCAGCCGGGAGGACCGCCCCCCTGACAGACTGCGCGAACCCGTAAGACGCGAAGACACGCAATACGGCTCATTCGCCGCCACCCGGCAGCAGACAGCCGCCCCGGAGAGAAATTTTCGAGGAAAAGCCGCGAGCGGGAACGTTTTCGGCCTGGTTGGATGTTGACCCTGGTACGACAGCTCGTCGAGCTAGAGAAGAGGCGACGTGACTACTGTTCTGACCCCCGCGAGCCCGCTGACGGCCGCTGACCGCTGCGACCGTTGCGGCGCCCAGGCATATCTGCGCGTCGTCCTCCTCAGCGGCGGTGAGCTGCTCTTCTGCGCCCATCACGGGCGTAAGTTCGAGCCGGAACTCAAGAAGATCGCCGCTGAGATACAGGACGAGACGGAGCGACTGACGTCGGTCCCTGCAACGTCCGACGACGAAGAGCGCTGACACTTCGCATCCACGACGAGCCAGCTCCGGCCCAGGCCGGGTGTACGGGCGGCCATCCCCGCTACTGGGGGTGGCCGCCCGTATGCGTACCGCTCGACGGGATCCTTCAAGACGCACCGTTTCGTACCGCTACAGCCGCTCCTCGAACGACGGGCGGCGCGGCTCCGGCGCCCGGCACCTCGGCCCGAGCCGGCTCAGAGCCCACGCACCGGCTCAGGGCCCACAACGTGCGCTCCCCCGGGTCCCGCGGCTTCCGGAGACTCTCGCGGACCCGCACTGCCGGCCCGTACGGCCATGGCACCGGCACTCGCACCCGCACGCAACGGCCGACGGGGCCCCGCTTCCGGCTCGCGTGCCCTCAGCGGCGCGAGCCGAGCACCCTGGCGACGTCCGAGACCCGCGTGTAGACGCCGGGATTTCCCGGCTGCCCGCAGCCGCTCCCCCACGAGACGAGGCCGATCAGCCGTCCCCGGGCGACCAGCGGCCCGCCGCTGTCGCCCTGACAGGCGTCCCGCCCGCCCTCGAGCTCGCCCGCGCACAGCATGGAGACGGCCCTGTAGGTGCCGTCCGCGTTTCCCGGATACGCTCGCTCGCAGGTCGCGTCGGACAGTACGTTCACGCCCACGGAGCGCAAGGTGAGTGCGTAGTCGCCGCCACCGGACGTATCGCCCCAGCCGTAGACGGCGGCCTCCGTACCGGGCGCGTAGGCGGCGTCCCCGGCGGCCGCCATCCGGATGACCGAGCTCTGGGGCAGCGGGGAGGCGAGCGTGAGCACCGCGAAGTCCCCGGCGTTCGCGGCGGCGTCGTAGGCCGGGTTGACCCAGGTCTTGCTGACCGGGATCTCCTCACCCTTGTCGGAGAGCAGGTCCCCCCGGTGCGCGATGACCCTCAGGTCGCGGACGCGCTCAGGTGGCCCTCCGAGCACGAGCGGACCCAGACAGTGGGCCGCGGTCAGTACGAGGGACGGGCCGATCACCACACCGCCGCAGAACTGCCCGGCCCGCGTACCTCCGAACCGGTCACGGCTGGACAGCGCCACCGTCCACGGGCTCTGGGCGATGTCGACGGGTTGACCTCCGATGATGACACCACCGGTCGCGGCCGGGGCGGGGGACGCCAGCGGTATCACGGCCGCGGCGGCCGCAAGGGCCAGCACGGCGACAAAGGGGCGGCGCATGCGCACTCCTCACTCTGGGATGGTCCTGGAACACCCAGAGTGATCCAGCGCGTGACGGCGCGCACTCCGCGAACAGACCGAGGGCCCGGCTCCCCAGCGGGAGTCGGGCCCTCGGTGACGTACGGCCGAGACCTAGTCGAGGTAGTCGCGCAGCACCTGCGAGCGCGACGGGTGGCGCAGTTTCGACATCGTCTTCGACTCGATCTGACGGATCCGCTCTCGCGTGACGCCGTACACCTTGCCGATCTCGTCGAGGGTCTTCGGCTGGCCGTCGGTGAGACCGAAGCGCATCGACACGACGCCCGCCTCGCGCTCCGAGAGGGTGTCGAGCACGGAGTGCAGCTGCTCCTGGAGGAGCGTGAAGCTGACCGCGTCGGCCGGGACGACGGCCTCGGAGTCCTCGATGAGGTCACCGAACTCGCTGTCGCCGTCCTCACCCAGGGGGGTGTGCAGCGAGATGGGCTCGCGGCCGTACTTCTGGACCTCGATGACCTTCTCCGGGGTCATGTCGAGTTCCTTCGCCAGCTCCTCCGGGGTGGGCTCGCGGCCCAGGTCCTGGAGCATCTGGCGCTGCACGCGCGCGAGCTTGTTGATGACCTCGACCATGTGCACCGGGATACGGATGGTGCGGGCCTGGTCGGCCATGGCGCGGGTGATCGCCTGACGGATCCACCAGGTGGCGTACGTGGAGAACTTGTAGCCCTTGGTGTAGTCGAACTTCTCGACCGCGCGGATCAGACCGAGGTTGCCCTCCTGGATGAGGTCCAGGAAGAGCATGCCGCGACCGGTGTAGCGCTTGGCCAGGGAGACCACCAGACGGAGGTTGGCCTCCAGGAGGTGGTTCTTCGCCCGACGGCCGTCCTCGGCGATGATCTCCAGCTCACGCTTGAGCTTCGGCGCGAGCTTGTCGGCGTTGGCCAGCTTGTCCTCGGCGAAGAGGCCCGCCTCGATGCGCTTGGCGAGCTCCACCTCCTGCTCGGCGTTGAGCAGGGGGACCTTGCCGATCTGCTTCAGGTAGTCCTTGACCGGGTCCGCGGTGGCACCCGCGGCCGCGACCTGCTGCGCGGGCGCGTCGTCCTCGTCCTCGTCGGAGAGCACGAAGCCCTGCGCGCCGTCCTCGGCGGGCTCCTCGGTACCGGGCTTGCCCGGCGTCTCCTCGACCGCCTCGTCGTCGGTCAGCTCGACGTCGTCCTTCTTGGCGGTGGTCTTCTTGGCCGCCGTCTTCTTGGCGACCGTCTTCTTCGCGACGGCCTTCTTGGCGACCGTCTTCTTGGCGGCTACCCGGCCGTCGGACGCGTCCTCGGCCGGGTCTTGGGTGGCATGGGCGGCCGGGGCTGCGGTGGCGGTGGCCTTCTTGGTGGTCACCGTCTTCGCCGCGACCGTCTTGGTGGCGGTGCGCTTGGCCGGGCTCTTCGCTGCGACGCTCTTTCGGGTGCGCTTGGGCTCCGCGGCACTGACCATCAGCGTCACACCCTCTTCCTCGAGGATCTGGTTGAGGCTGCGCAGTACGTTCTTCCACTGAGTGGCCGGAATCTGGTCAGCTTCGAAGGCCCGACGCACGTCATCGCCGGCGATCTGCCCCTCAGCCTTTCCCCGCTCGATGAGCGCCATGACAGAGACGGACTCGGCGATCTCCGGCGGGAGCGTACGGGATGTGCTGGCCGACACGAACAACCTCTCGGAACGTTGGAAAACGGCTTCCGGCCCCGTCCGCTACGGACAGGGACCGACGACCGCCGACTTGGGGATTGGTCGACGGCGCGGGCGGGGGCCGGGAAGATTCACAGCGCCGTGAACGGCGTCCGTATTCCTTCCTCGGCTGTCACCTCTTAGGTCATCGCGCAGTTCCCAAGAGCGTTACGCCCAATCTGCGTGGCCCGAGTCACACCCCGTAAGAGCCCAAAAGCTGCCAGATACGGTCAAAGAAGGTCAGCTGATGGACTCATCGCCTCAAACCGACGGCTACATCACCTCATCGCATCACCGGACCCCGCCGGATCCCGGAAGGATCCGAAGAGGTCCGGCGAGAGACGGATCACCGGCCGAGCGATGCCGCGCGAGGACACACGCCCCCGACCGCGCTGCCCTCGGAGCGCGGTCAGTGCTCGCGCGGTGCGGGCACCACGCGCTCGACCTCGGGGTGGACGGTGAGCAACTGACGCATGGCGGTCTCGGCAGCCGCGCCGTCGGCCGCGGCCAGCGCGTCGGCGATGCGGCCGTGGTGCACCAGGGATGCCTCGGTCGGCCGGTCACAGCCGGTGACGGGACCACCGGAGACCTGGAGCGCGGCCGACACGATCCCGGAAAGGTGCTCCAGCATGCGGTTGCCCGCGACCTGGATGAGCAGCGAATGGAACTCGGCGTCGGCCCGCGAGAAGGTCAGCGAGTCACCCTGCGCCAAGGCGTGGCCCATGATCTCGACCATGTCACCGAGACGCTGCTGCACCTCCTCCCGGCCGTGCCCGGCGGCCAGGCGGGCGGCGAGCGGCTCGATCGTCCAGCGCAGCTCGCTCAGCTCGCGCCGCTGATCGTCACGCTGCGGACCGAAGGCACGCCATTCGATGATGTCCGGGTCGAGAAGGTTCCAGTCACTGACGGGACGCACCCTCGTACCGACATTGGGCCGGGCGCTGACCAGGCCCTTCGCCTCCAGGACGCGGAGCGATTCACGCACGACGGTGCGCGAGACTTCGAACCTCTGTCCGATCTCCTCGGGGACGAGTGGACGGTCCGCACCGAGGTCGCCGGAGACGATCATCTGGCCAAGCTGTTGAACGAGTTGGCCGTGCAGGCCGCGTCCGCGGTTGCCCGCGGTGCGGCGGCCCACGCGGCCGAGCTCCTGGTCGGCGTTCTCCCACGCGGGGATGCCGAGGCGTTCGGTACCGGGGGAGTCGCTATAGGGGTAGCGGTCGAGTTCGCCCGGGCCGGCCAGGCCGGAGTCTGTGGAACGGGCGGCGGTCATCATGGTGTGCGCAAGGGTACTCACGGATCATTTGTCGGCGCTGTCTCCAACTCCCTTGAGGTCTTTGGTGAAAAGCACACGAAAGGGTGATCGCTCACCCCGTCGCAATTGACGCCTTATCGGAAAGAAATGAGCGTTCTCCAAGGAGTTGTGCGCACGGCGGAATCGGAAGGGCTCGGACGGTCGTCATCGGACCCGGCTCCGCAGGGTCGTGAGCAGATATGCGCAGAGCAGTGCGGTCAGCGACAACGTCAGCGCGCCGCCCACGGGTTGGGCGACCACCCGCGCGACGGCCGTCAGGTAGCGCACTCCCCCGAAGGGCCACTGCACCAGCGTGAGCTCGCGCAGCCGCTCCGGGAACCCGGCCGCCGTCCGTACGGATGGCCCCGACAAGGCCTTTTGTACGAGCGGGACGACGAGGACCGGAACGGCGAGAACGGCCGCGAGCCCGGCGGTGGTGGACCGGAAGAGACCCGCCGCCAGCACCCCGGCCCAGGCGCAGCCCACCACGAGGCCGACCCAACTCGCGCCCAGGGAAAGCCAATCGCCGGAGATTGCGGTGAGTTCCCGCCCGTAGACCAGATAGAGGATTTCGAGGTCGCAGCCCACGGTGAGAAACGCCAGCATGAGCGCGGTGCCCGAGGAGACGAGGAGTTTGGCCGCCAGCAGTCCCAGCCGGCGCGGGACGGTTCCGCGGTCCGCGGCCAGAGCGGGGTACCGGAATTCCTCGCCGAAGGCGATCGCGCCGAGCAGTCCCGCGCCGAGCGCCGCGGGCGGCAAAGGACTTTCGCGCGGCCAGGCGGCCAGCAGCCGCGACGAGGGGGTGTGACCGATTCTGGCGAGGAACACGGACAGGACGGCGGAGACGAGCAGCACGGCGGCCGAGGTGAGGTAGCCGGTACTGACACCGGCGGCGCGCCGCAGTTCGTAACGCAGGGGGCGCAGGGGGCTCGGTGCCTGGCGTACGGAGATGGGGGGCGGGAACGCGGACCGCCGCTGCGCGGCTGTCGTCCCGGCCCGGGCAGAATCGTCACTCCTGAGAGCGTCGCCGCCGGCGGACGGGTCGGGGGGAGTTCCCATGTCGCCCGACTCGTCGGCGAGTTGGTGTACGAGGATGCCGTGCCGGAAGGCGGTGTCGCCGACGTCGGCACAGGTGCTGCCGTACACCGAGAGCCGGTTGCCTTCCTCGCGCACGACCTCGACGGAGCGCTGCCCGGTCCGGGCCTCCTTGGCCAGCAGAGCGCCGAGGCGGACGGCGTGCGGGCTGCGGACGGCCACCCTTGGGCGCAACCGGGTGCGGGCGAAGTCCGCGGCGTCCTGGTCGGCGGCGAGGCGGCCCTCCCTCAGGGTGACGACCCGGTCGGCCACCCGGGCCGCTTCCTTGGGGTCTCCCGTGCTGAACAGGACCGTGCCGCCCTGGGACGCGTGCGCGCGCAGGATCCCGTGCAGCCAGCGGCCCTCGCGGGCGGAGAGTCCGGCGGCCGGGTCGTCGAGGACGAGGGTGTGCGGGTCGGTCAGCAGCGCGCAGGCGAGGCCCAGACGGCGGTCCAGACCGCGCGAGAGGGTGCTCAGCCGCTCGTCGCACACGCCGGCGAGACCGACCACTTCGAGGACCTCGTCGGCGCGCCGTACCGGCACACCGGCCGCGGCGCACAGCATGCGGAGCTGTCCGCGGACCGTGCGCGCGGGATGGCCGGGGACGTCGCCGAGAAGTACGCCGACCTCGCGCGACGGATGGGCGATCCGGTGCAGCGGGCGGCCTTTGAAATAGGTGATTCCTCGACCCGGACGGAGTTCGAGCATGAGCTTCAGCGTCGTTGTCTTTCCCGCACCCGAAGCTCCGAGGAGAGCGGTGACATGGCCCGCGCGCGCCTCGAAGGACACGTCGTCGACGGCGGGCGGAAGCTCCCTGCGGGGGTTGCTCGTCAGTCCGATGGCCTGGATCACTCACAGCAAGATAGCGCGACATTTACGTTTTTTCGGGCACCGGACGGCCGGTCTCCGTCTTCCCTTCCCCGTGTCGCGTGAGGGCCCGCCCCGAAGTCGCCCGTTCGTCAGACCTCGGGACGCAGCATCGGCGGATTGAGCAGAGTGGCGCCGCCCGCGCGGAACAACTGCGCGGGGCGGCCTCCCTGACGCGTGGTCGTGCCTCCCGTGGGCACGAGGAAGCCGGGCGTACCCGTCACCTTGCGGTGGAAGTTGCGCGGGTCGAGCGCGACGCCCCACACCGCCTCGTAGACACGGCGCAGCTCGCCGACGGTGAACTCGGTCGGGCAGAAGGCGGTCGCCAACGACGAGTACTCGATCTTGGACCGGGCGCGTTCCACTCCGTCCGCGAGGATCGTCGCGTGGTCGAAGGCGAGTGGCGCCGCCTGCTCGCCGTCGCGGCCGTATCCGCCCTGCTGGAGCAGTTCCTCCACCGGCGCCCAGCGAGCGCTCCTCGCGTCGCCTCCGGCCCTGGGCGCGGGCAGGTCGGGGGCGAGCGCGAGATGCGCCACGCTGACGACCCTCATGCGCGGGTCGCGTTCGGGGTCGCCGTACGTCGCGAGCTGTTCGAGGTGTGCGCCGTTGTCCTGCGCCGGCACGGACGGATCGTGGGCGCGCAGCCCGGTCTCCTCGGCCAGCTCGCGCGCCGCCGCCTGGGCCAGGTTCTCGTCGGCCCGCACGAACCCGCCCGGCAGCGCCCATCGGCCCTGGAACGGCTGCTCGCCCCTGCGTACCGCCAGCGCGCACAGGGCATGGCGGCGCACGGTCAGCACGACCAGGTCCACGGTCACGGCGAAGGGCGGAAAGGCAGACGGGTCGTAGGGCATGTCGCGATCATAGTCGTCTCCTTGACGATAAACACGCCGTTCGCCGACCCCGTCCGACCGTGATCCACTTCCGTTCGCGACGGGTTCCGGGGGCGCCGCGGACCACGGTCGGACGGCGCCCGCGGCGAGGTCACACTCCCAACTGCAGCCCGTCGGCGGCCTCCTCGACCATGGCGAGGCCGAGTCTGCTGATGCGCACGGAGAACGGCCCGCCGGCGATCCGCAGTCCCGTCAGTCCGATCTCACCGAGCGGCGCGCTACCGGCCGGACGCAGCGTCACCGTCCGCGCCGGGGCGTCTGGGCGGATACCCGCCAGGGCGCTGACGAGCAGGACCACGGCTGCCGCCGCCGTGGCCGCGGGCCGGCAGGCCGCGGGATGCGGCACCGGGGCACCGCCCTGGGCGCGCTGTTCGCCCGCGTACATCTCGGGCAGTCGGTGTCCGAACGTCTCGGCGGCCGCCAGAAGTCCCCGCAGCAGCGCGCTCGCCTCCTTCTCGTAGCCGGTGGCGATCAGTCCCGCGACGGCGACAGCGGTCTCGTGGACCCGCACGGCGCCGCTGCGGTGACCGAAGGGGTTGTACGCCGCCTCCTTGGCACCGAGGCTGCGCAGCCCCCAGCCCGAGTCCATGGCGGGGCCTCCGAGCGACCGCGCGAGCTGCTCGGTCCGCGTCTTGTCCAGCAGGCCCGGGGCCAGTGCTCCGGAACCGAGCAGTCCCGTGTCGAGGAGGTGGACGGCGCCCGCGCCGAGCTGCGGCACCAGGCGTCCGTCCGGGGCACGGGCGGCCGCGGGTCTTCCGCCGCCTCTGTCCTCGACCCAGAAGTCCTCGTGGAACGCCGCCCGCAGCTCCTGGGCCCACTCGCGCAGCCCCGCGCCGCCGGGCCGGCCGGTCTCGTCGAGGAGGTCGGCGCCCAGCACGGCCGCCCGATGGGCGTGGGCCTGCGTCTCGCAGCGGAACGGCCCGCCAGGCTGCGGGTCCGGCAGGTAGGTGCCGGCGCCCACGGTGGTCCGCAGCCAGGCGAGGCACCGCTCGGCGGCGGGCAGCAGTTCCTCGGTCTCCCGCTCCGCCAGCCCCCAGCGCCGAGCCTCCGCGAGGAGCACGGGGAACAGCAGGGTCGCTTCGGTCGCCGTGCATCCCGGTGGCAGGTGCGGACCCGCGGCCCGGTGCGGCCCGGGGATCAGGCCGGATCGTGTTCCCTGGCCCCCGGTCTGGGTACGGGCGAGAGTCCGCAGGGTGCCCGCGGCGAGGCGGGTGCCGAGCGGCAGCGTCATCCGGGCCGCGGCGAGCGCGTCGGCCGGACTCGGGCCGCAGCGCCACGGCACGCCCGCCGCGAGATGGACGTCCGACGGGTGTGCGGGGTCACGCAGCAGCAGGGCCCGGAGATCCTCCACGCTGGTGTGCAGGAGCGCCTGGATCCTGGGGTCGTCGCCCACGGCCCGTACCTGGGCCAGCGGGCTCGTCGCACCCCGCCCCACGGCTCTGTGGGATCCCGTGGCGTCGGACCGTACCCGCAGCTCCACGGTTCGGGTGCCGCCGGGCGGCAGTTCCAGCTCCCAGCGGAGCAGTCCCGCGGAGGCCAGGGCGTCGGCGGGTGGCGGGTCGGCGGTGACCGCCGAGTCTCCCGTGGCGCAGGTCCACCGGAGGCCCGAGTCGTTGACGGTGGCGGGCAGTTCGGGTCCCGCTCGGCCCGAGGCGACCGAAGCGAGTTCCGCGAGGTCCGTGCCGAGGGCGACCTCCAGCGAGAGGCGCAGTGTGCGGGAGGCGGAGCTGTACAGGACGATGCGCTCCGTACCGTCCGCGCACCTCGTCCGTTCCACGATCACGTCCGGATCGGGGCCCGCGTCGGCGGTCGCGCGTACCGTCCCCACGAAGCGGGCCCGGTCGGCGCCGATCATCCGGGCCTGTACGGGGAGCGGTTCGCGGCCCGCCACCTTCACCTGGCAGCGGGACAGCATCCGCCGGCCCGCGCGGTAGAACCCGTCCAGCCCGCGGCCGGTCAGCTGTCCCTGCTCAGTGGAGATCGCGAGCCCGGGCAGGGCGACGCAGATGAACGCGGTGTGCACCGGAGGCAGGTCCGTGGTCCGGCGCGGAACGGGGACCGGTGCCGGACGGGTCGCGGGAGCACCCGTCGCCGCCGCGAAAGGACTCAGTAAGGTCTCGGCTCCCGCGAACGGGGGCGCCGAACCGCCTCGGCGGTCGAGGTGCCGCGCGGGATCGCGCGGCGGCGGGAGGTCGCCGCCGGGTTCGGCGGGCGGGTTGGGCATGGGCATGCGGCTTCCTCCGCGCTGGGTGCGCTGCGGGCGCGCTCGGCGCCCGGTCGGGGACTCCGGAGGGTCGGGGGCGTTCGGCGGCGCGGCCCGGCCGCGGGTACCGCCACACAGGTGAACGGAACGGCCCCGCTCCGAGTCACGCCCTCGGTGCCGGAAGCCGACCGAATGGCGGCGGGGCGGGAGGCCGTCCGTGACGGGGCGGTCGCCCCGTGAGCGGAATACGCCAGGGATCGCGCCAAGGATTCGCCGGGCGGACACGCGAGCGCGCGCCTTGCCTCCAGGGGCTCGGTGGGAACGACCGCTCATGTCTCCTCCCCGACGCTCCGACGACCGCCTTCGCGGCGAGCCCGCGCCCGGTCACTCGTCCGCCCGGACGCACGCCCGGGTCCGTCCCCGGTGGGCGAGGGGTCCTCGGCGGGCCGGGGAGCGGGGACACCGCGCGCCCCGGAAGAGCGGTGGCTCACGCGCGTTCCGCCGTTCCCCGCCGAACGCGTCCTGCGCCGACGCCGGACGCCCGCCCCGGAGGACCGCGCCGTGGCGTCGGATCCTCCGGCAGGTGCCGGTACTCCCGATTCCGGTACTCCCGAGTCCGGTGACGGCTGTGACGACTCCGCGGTCTCCGCCTGTGCCGCTGGGTCGGCTCCCGGCTGCCGTCCCGCTTCCGGCCCCGGCCGGCCCGTGCGTTCCGCGCGCAGGCAGCGGCGGATCGACTCGGGGTCCAGTCCCTCGTTGCAGGCCTGATGCAGAAGGCGCGCGAAGAGGTAGTCGGGATCGGCAGCCAATGCCATGGCCAGGGCCTCCCGGGCCTCCAGTTCGTCACCGCTCGACCACGCGACCCATCCGGCGAGAGTGAGGGGGGCGGCGGCGTGCTCGCCGTAGGAGCCGACGCAGCGGCGGGCGAGCGCTCGCCACAGACGCAGGGCCGGGCCGGCCTCGTCGCCCTCCATCCATTCGGCGGCGCGGTCACGGGTCGTGCGGTCCTGCAGGCCGAGGATCAGCGAGGCGGCCTCCGCTGTTTCCAGGAGTCCGTCGTCGCGGAGGTCGGCCGGCCGGATGCCGGAGACGGACGGAGCCTCCGCGAAGCGCTTCAGGAGCCGTCGCGCCTGTGCGAGTGTCTCCTCGGAGACGGCCGCTCGGCTCTCGTCGTCCAGGATCCTGGGGATCAGCGCCCTGTTCGCGGCGTCGAGCGCCACCTCCTGGTCCACGGCGGCCCGCCGCTCCCAGGGGACGAGGCGAGCCGTGAGTTCCCGGAGGGATCCGCGTACCTGAAGGCCCGCGTAGGTCGCGGCGGCGGCGAGGACGGAGGTGCCGGGCAGTCCCATCGCCTCCCCCTCGGGCGAACAGCACCCCTGGCCGGGGCAGCAGTACGACCAGAAGCGGCCGTCGGAGATGCAGAGTGCCTCGATCACGGGGACGTCGAGGCGGCCGCAGGCCGTCCGCAGCAACTGGGCGAGCGGGCGGAGACGCTCCATGACGTCCCGGCCCGACTCGCCGCTCGCGGGCTCCTGGCAGAGGTACGCGACCATGCTCTCCGGCCGGGCGCCTCTGCGCTCGCTTCCCTTCACCAGCCCGTGCGCCAGCTGATCGGCCACCGACGGCCAGTCGTCCGCCTGGGCCGGGATGCCGAGCCGCGCCCGCCCGCCGAAGCGGCCGCGCCTCTCCGCGTCGTGCAGGGCGGCGAGCACGATGCTGTCCTCCGGCCGGTACCCGAGCAGGTACGGCAGGGCGTCCGCCAGCTCGGCCGGTGTCCGCAGGGTGATCTGGTGCCCGCCGGGCAGATCGCGTCCGTCGTGCCCGGTCCGCTTCTTCCACCGTCCGCCGCGTGTGCCGCGCGTCCCGCACTCGTCATGCCCGGCGCGCGCACCACCGTCGTCGTGACCGCCGCGCACGCCGTCCGCCCCGTGCGGTCCGCGCCCGCTGATGCCGCTGTCGCCGGAGGCGCCGGCCGGTTCGTTGTGATTCGTCATGCCGTGACCATCCCGCGGATCCCGAAATCCCGCTGGACCCTGTGGATAACCATGGGCATGACCACGACACGAGTTGTCCACAAGGCGGCTGCCTCATTCGCGCGATGTCCGACTCATCGGGTTGCATGGGGCCATGACCAACGAAGACCCGCGACCCACGTCCGGCGAAGACCTGCGCATCGAGGCCGATGCCGTACTCGCCCGCCTCGTCGGCGCCCCGGCGGGCGAGGCCCGGCTGCGCGAGGACCAGTGGCGCGCCATCGAGGCCCTGGTGGCCGACAAGCGCAGAGCGCTCGTCGTGCAGCGCACCGGCTGGGGCAAGTCCGCGGTGTACTTCGTCGCGACCGCGCTGCTGCGCGAGCGGGGTGCCGGGCCCACCGTCATCGTCTCCCCGCTCCTCGCCCTCATGCGCAACCAGGTGGAGGCGGCGGCCCGCGCCGGCATCCGCGCGCGAAGCATCAACTCGTCCAATACGGAGGAGTGGGAGACCATCCAGGCCGAGGTGGCCGCGAGCGAGGTCGACGTGCTCCTGGTCAGCCCCGAGCGGCTCAACAATCCGGACTTCCGCGATCAGGTGCTGCCCAAGCTGGCGGCGGCGACCGGCCTGCTCGTGGTCGACGAGGCCCACTGCATCTCCGACTGGGGACACGACTTCCGGCCGGACTACCGCAGACTGCGCACGATGCTCGCCGATCTCCCACCCGGCGTTCCCGTCCTGGCCACCACGGCGACGGCCAACGCGCGCGTGACCGCCGATGTGGCGGAGCAGCTGGGCACCGGTGCGAGCACGGACGCGCTCGTCCTGCGCGGACCGCTGGACCGGGAGAGCCTGAGCCTCGGCGTGCTCCAGTTGCCGGACGCGGCCCACCGCATGGCCTGGCTCGCCGAGCACCTGGACGACCTGCCGGGTTCCGGCATCATCTACACGCTCACGGTGGCCGCGGCCGAGGAGGTCACCGTTTTCCTCCGCCAGGCCGGGCACACGGTCGCGTCGTACACCGGGAAGACGGAGAACGCGGACCGTCAGCAGGCCGAGGAGGACCTGCTCGCCAACCGGGTCAAGGCCCTGGTCGCCACGTCGGCGCTGGGCATGGGCTTCGACAAGCCCGACCTCGGCTTCGTGGTCCACCTGGGTTCCCCGTCCTCCCCCATCGCGTACTACCAGCAGGTGGGACGTGCGGGTCGCGGCGTGAAGCACGCCGAAGTGCTCCTGCTGCCGGGCAAGGAGGACCAGGCGATCTGGCAGTACTTCGCGTCGATCGCCTTCCCCCCGGAGGAGCAGGTGCGCCGCACCCTGGACGTCCTGGCCCGCGCCGACAGGCCGCTCTCGCTGCCCGCCCTCGAACCCCTGGTGGAACTGCGCAGGTCCCGTCTGGAGACCATGCTCAAGGTGCTCGACGTGGACGGCGCGGTACGGCGTGTCCGGGGCGGCTGGATCTCCACGGGCGTTCCCTGGACGTACGACAGCGAGCGTTACGCCTGGGTGGCCAAACAACGGGCCGCCGAGCAGCAGGCGATGCGCGACTACGTCTCGACGACCGGCTGCCGGATGGAGTTCCTGCGGCGGCAGCTGGACGACGAGCGGGCCGCGCCGTGCGGGCGCTGCGACACCTGTACGGAAGCGCGGTTCGAGGCTTCCGTGTCCTCGTCGGCGCTCGACGCCGCCAACGGTGAGCTGAGCCGCGCGGGCGTCGACGTCGAACCCCGCAAGATGTGGCCGACGGGCCTGCCGGCGGTCGGCGTCGAGCTGAAGGGCCGTATCCCGGCGGGCGAACAGGCCGCGCCGGGGCGTGCCCTGGGACGGCTCTCGGACATCGGCTGGGGCAACCGGCTGCGTCCCCTGCTCGCCCGCCAGGCTTCTGACGGACCCGTGCCGGACGATGTGGCGAAGGCCGTGGTCGGCGTGCTGACCGACTGGGCGAAGGGGCCGGGAGGCTGGGCATCGGGACGGCCCGACGCCCAGCCGCGGCCCGTGGGCGTCGTCACCATGGCCTCGCGCACGCGTCCGCAACTGATCCAGTCGCTGGGCGCGCGGATCGCGGAGATCGGCCGACTGCCGCTGCTGGGGTCCGTGGAGTATGTGGGCGAGGCCTCACAGCTCTCGCGCAGCAACAGTGCCCAGCGTCTCAAGGCTCTCGACGGCGCGCTGACCGTGCCTCCCGCACTGGCCGACGTCCTCGGGGCGGCGGGCGGCCCGGTGCTGCTCGTGGACGACGCGACCGAGACCGGATGGACGCTCGCGGTCGCCGCGCGACTGCTCCGCCGGTCCGGGGCACAGGGTGTGTTGCCGCTGGTCCTGGCCGTACAGGCGTGAACCACGTGTCGCCATTCGGAACAGGGGGCAAGGATATAAACGGCGTATAGCAAGAATTCGGTCGGTGGCCCCAATTGCTCGTTGCCGCAACCAAGTTCGACAGGAAGAATTGGAGTCCGCTCCCCGCACGGCTCGCCCGTGGTCCGGTAGGGCTCCGCCGCGGCGTGCGCTCCCCCAAGTCCGACCCCGCCCGCAGTGCGGGCGCGTAGCCGAAGGGAGGACCGTGACCTTCGGATTCGCTCCGTCCTCGGCGGCGTCCATGTCGACGTCTGCCGATCTGTCCGCCGCTTCCGCCAACCCACTGACCCGCATGCTCGAGCCCGCAGAATGGGCAGCCGCGGGCATTCCGCTGCTGCGCAATCCCCGTGAGGTCGTCAGTGGTCTGCACGCTCGGCACCGGCCAAGACCGGCGACCGCGGTCGTGGCCGTCCTCGACGCGGACGAACGGCTGAGGGCGAGCGCCTCGTTCATCCGACGGCCCACTCCGGCCGACGGCTGGATGTTCCGCAACGCCCTGCTCGCACAGTTGCGCCGGGTCATCCCACACGACCTGCGGCGGCGTACCCCGGTGCGTACGGCGGTCCTGCTCTACTGCCGGGAGGGCGACGCGCGTTGGACACAGGAGGACGGGGCGTGGATGTGGGGGCTGCGTGACGCGTGCACGCTGCACGGGCTGCGCTGCGGGGCGTACATCACGCTGACGCACGACGGCTGGCAGGTTCTCGGCGAGGGCCGGGGTGGACGTCGTCCGAACGCGGACTCGCCGCCGGAGGCCTTCGCCCTGTCCGAGGCACCGCCACCACTGCCACGCACCGGAGGCGTCGCGTCGGAGGTGTTGCGACGGGCCGCCGCCCGCTGATTCCCACCGCTTCCGGCACCGCCGGGCGTCCGCGCACTGTCGCCCACCTGGCACCGGCCTCCTGGCGGGCGGTCTCCCGAGCGGGCGGCCCGGCACCTCCCGGGCGGGCGGCCCCGGGCGGGAACACACCCGGCGGGAAGTCACCGCGCGGGAGGGCGGCCGGGGCCAGCATGTCCGCCCGCGTCACCGCTACCGCCTCGGCAGGACATGATTCAGCCGGCTCGGGGTGGCTCACGGCGTCCAGAGGGGTGCCTGGGAGGGGGCGGAGACGACGAGGGCGTGCGTCGGCCGAGGCGTCGGACCAGGCGCACCGGGTGTCGGACGGCCCACCGATCGCCGGCCGGCGACACCGACGCCGCCACTGCGAGCGGCACTCACCGGCGAACCGTGCGCGGACTCGCCGCGGTGGACCGGCGATCCGCCGCCCGCCCCGCCGGGTCGGCGCCCACGCACGCGGCAGCCCCGTCCGTCAGGCGACCCACGCATGCGCGCCGCACCAAGGCCCGGAACCGTACGCCAACGGCGTGCGCCACTCAGCGATCCGTGCTGGACACCCACCGGGGAGGAGCCGGACCCGACAGGCACGTCGGACAGCTGACCCGACGCCCCGATCAGACACTCACGCCGGGCAGGACGACCGCACCCGACACCCAGGTCGGACAGCCGCCCCGGCACCACACCCGACGACCACGCTGAACAGCCGACCCGACGACCGAACCCGACACCCACGCCGGGCAGCCGCACCGGACAGCTACGTCGGACAGCCGACCCGACGACTCGGACCCGACGACCGGACCCGACGACCGACCCCGGCCCCCGCGCCTCCACCCGGGCACCCACGACTGAGGCACCCCCGCTCGGGAACGCCACGTGACAGGCCATGGGCACACCCGCGGGACCACGGCCGGAGGCAACCGGAAGGGACCGGAAGGGACCGGAAGGGACCGGAAGGGACCGGGGA
The DNA here is from genome assembly GCF_009498275.1 of Streptomyces fagopyri. Taxonomy (NCBI): domain Bacteria; kingdom Bacillati; phylum Actinomycetota; class Actinomycetes; order Kitasatosporales; family Streptomycetaceae; genus Streptomyces; species Streptomyces fagopyri. Next base: position 2,732,953 of record NZ_CP045643.1, read on the forward strand.
ACCACGACGAAGAAGGAACGAAGGATCTCCGAGGAGGCCGTCACCGAGCCCACCGCGCAACCGCGGCGCACCGGCAGTGATCTGCGGGCACGCCGGAACGATCACCTGGCGGACGTCACCGTGGCACGACGGCTCCGAGCGAATCCCGGACGGCCTCGGACGCCCTCGGACGGCGTCCGGGATTCGTTCAGACTCCGGCGCCCAGAACCGAGTTGATCTGCTGCGGGTCGCCGCAGACGATCAGCAGGGCGCCGGCCCGGCCGCGGGCCAGGGGCAGAGCGGTGGCGACAGCGTCGGGACCGCCGTTGACGGCGACCACGACGACGGGTCGGGCCTTGGCCCGGCCCACGACGGAGGCATCGGCGTAGAACACGTCGTCGCCCGCGTCGTGCTGCGCCCAGTAGGCGGTTTCGCCGAAGGAGAGCTCGTGCGCGGCCCACGGGTGCGGTTGGCCGGTGGTGATCACCAGCACCTCACCGGGGACACGCCCGGACTCCAACAGCAGATCGACCGCTTCTTCGGCGGCGTCCAGCGCACCCTCGGCCGAGGCCGGGATCAGCTGGATCTGCGGGATGGCGGCAGCGGGTGCGGCTGCCGGGACGGACGGCCCCGGCGCGGCCACGACCGGCTCGCGCGGGGTGCGTTGGGCCGGCATCGGCCGGACAGGTCCCGGACGTCCGGGACGTGGCGGAGCCACGGGACGGGGACCGGGTACGGGACGGGGGGTCGGCGCGGTACGGCCACTGGCCGGAGTCGCGCGGGGACCCTGGGCACTCTCGTGAATCTGAGGCTCCTCGGGAAGGAGAGGCATGAGCTGATTTTTATCAAACGCCGGTGCGACCCGCGTCGGCGGGTGGCACGTGAGTACGAGCGAAACCGTCAGAAATCGAAGCCGAGCTGACCCTCGATCTCCGGACCGCTTCCGTCCGCCCAGCTGCGGACCTTCTTGAAGTGCCGCCACTGGGGCAGCGCATCAAGATACGCCCATGTCAGCCGGTGGTACGGGGTGGGGCCCCGCTCCGCCAGTGCGGCCTTGTGCACGGGAGACGGATACCCGGCGTTGGCCGCAAAACCGAAGTCTGCATGGTCGACACCCAGTTCGGCCATCATTTTGTCGCGCTGAACCTTGGCGATCACCGAGGCCGCCGCGACGGCCACGCAGGACTGGTCACCCTTGATCACTGTGCGGACCCGCCACGGCGACCCGAGGTAATCGTGCTTCCCATCGAGGATGACCGCGTCGGGCCGCACGGGCAAGGCCTCCAGGGCCCTCACCGCCGCGAGGCGCAGGGCCGCCGTCATCCCCAGAGCGTCGATCTCCTCCGGAGAGGCGTGCCCCAGGGCGTACGACGTCACCCACTTCTCCAGTTCCACGGCCAAGGCGGTTCGCCGCTTGACGGTGAGGAGCTTGGAGTCGGTGAGACCTTCGGGGGCGCGGCGCAGACCCGTGACCGCGGCACAGACGGTGACCGGGCCGGCCCACGCACCGCGGCCCACCTCGTCGACACCGGCGACGGTCTTCGCTCCGGTCGTGGCGCGGAGGGAGCGCTCGACAGCGTGGGTGGGTGGTTCGTACGGCATGGCGTCCCTCAGCCTACGCCGCCCGGAGCCCCTCATGACACCAGGGTTTCCCCCGGCGGCCGGGGCCCCGCCCGCGATCCGGTTCAGGCACCGTCGCGCCGTAGCAGCGGAACCATCAGCTGGTCGATCATTTCCGCCAGGTCCCGCTCGCTCCATTCGCTCGCGCACACCTTGGAGCGGTACATCATCATCGCCGGAATGGCATCGAAGACGTAGGGGTTCGCGGCGTCCGGACGTACCTCTCCCCGCTCGATACCTCGGCGGACGATGTCCTGCAGCAGATGCGTGGTCGGCTCGATGACTCCACCGAGAATCACGCTGTGGAAGCGCTCGGCCTGTGCCACATCGCATTCGTGAAGCACCGAACGCAGCGCGAATCCGGGTTGCGAGTACATCGCCTCCCTCACCAGCCGGCACAGCGCCAGCAGGTCCTCCCGGACACTCCCCAGGTCGGGGGCCTCGGACAGGCGCGGCAGTGCGGCCTTCAGCGCGTCCGCGACAAGATCCTCCTTGGAGGGCCAGCGGCGGTAGACCGCCGCCTTTCCGGTCTGGGCCCGAGCGGCGACCCCCTCCATGGTGAGGCCGCTCCAGCCGACCGTGCTGAGCTGCTCCAGTGCGGCGTCGAGGATCGCGCGTTCGAGCACAGCACCGCGTCGGCGCAGGGAGGCCGCCTGAGCGGGGGCGGCCGTCCAACGCGAAGTAACCATCTGAGTGTCTCCGTTGTGCGAGGAGGCGGGGAGGGGACCGGGGGTGGGGACGTGGTCGGGACTGCGCCGGGGCCGGCGGCGAGGCCCCCTGGGGGAGGGCCGCCCCGGACCCGCGCGGTCGGTGGGTTCGGCATCGGTGCGAGCGGCCGAGTGGCGTCACGCGAGAGCGACTTCAGTGAACGCTTGCGTTCACTGTCGGGGACTCACTACCGTTGACGCGGCAGTGAACGCGAGCGTTCACTAACGCACTTGTGGGGGAACCATAGTGACAACCTCTCAGTTGATTCAGGATTCGAAGCCAGGAGCGGCCCGTCGGGAAGGACATCCCGGCCTCGCACTCGCCGTCATCGCGGCCTGCCAACTCATGGTGGTACTCGACGCGACGATTGTGAACATCGCCCTCCCGCATATTCAAGACGCGCTCAAGTTCAGCACGACCGACCTGACCTGGGTGGTCAGCGCGTACACCCTCACCTTCGGTGGCCTGCTGCTTCTCGGCGGCAGGGCCGGTGACATCCTCGGTCGCCGCCGGGTCTTCATGACCGGCATCCTGCTCTTCACGCTCGCCTCGCTGCTCGGCGGACTCGCCCAGGAACCGTGGCAGTTGCTGGCCGCGCGCGCCCTTCAGGGCATGGGTGGCGCGATCGCGTCGCCCACCGCGCTGGCGCTCATCACCACGACCTTCCCCGAGGGCCCGGAACGCAACAGGGCCTTCGCCGTGTTCGCCGGTGTCTCGGCGGGCGGCGGCGCGATCGGGCTCCTCGCGGGCGGCATGCTCACCGAGTGGCTCGACTGGCGCTGGGTGCTCTTCGTCAACGTGCCGATCGGGGTGCTGATCGCGGTCCTGGCGCCGATGTACATCAACGAGTCCGAGCGCCATCCCGGACGGTTCGACATAGCGGGCGCTCTGACCTCGACGGCCGGTATGGCGTCCCTGGTGTACGGCTTCATCCGCGCCGCGGAGAAGGGCTGGCGCGACGGCCTCACCATCGGGTCGTTCTCCGCGGCGCTCGTCCTGCTGCTGGCCTTCGCCTTCACCGAGACCCGGGCGAAGGAACCGATCACCCCGCTGAAGATGTTCGCCGACCGCAACCGCTCGGGCACGTACGTGATCATGCTCAGTCTGGCCGCGGCGATGTTCGGGATGTTCTTCTTCATCGTTCTGTTCGTGCAGAACGTGCTGGGTTACACGCCGATCCAGGCGGGTCTGGCCTTCCTGCCGGTGACGGCGGCGATCGGCATCGGCGCGGCACTGTCGCAGCGTTTCCTGCCGGTGCTGGGCCCCAAGCCCTTCATGATGGGCGGTTCCGCGCTCGTCGCGCTCGGACTCGGCTGGCTGACCTTCATGAGCCCCGACAGCACCTACGTCGGCGGGATCCTCGGCCCGATGCTGCTCTTCGCCTTCGGTATGGGCCTGAACTTCGTGACCTTGACCGTCACCGCGGTCTCCGGTGTCTCCCAGCACGAGGCGGGCGCGGCGTCCGGACTTCTCAACGTCACGCAGCAGGTGGGTGGTTCGCTCGGCCTCTCCATCCTGACCACGGTCTTCGGCACCGCGAGCCGGAACGAGGCGACGAAGCAGGTGCCGAAGTTCATGGCCGGCTCCTCCCCCGAGCAGAAGGCGGAGTTCGCCAAGACCCGTCAACTGCCCGCGCCCTGGGGCCATGACGTACTCGCCCACGGCATCTCGACCGCTTTCGTCCCGGCCGTCGCGATGGCCGTACTGGCCCTGATCACCGCCACCGTGGTGATCCGCGTCCGCAAGAGCGACCTGGACGCCCTCGCCGGCAACGCGGGCCCCGCCGGAGCCTGACGAGCGCGACCGCGGAGGCCGGACCCGGACCGTGAGAGCGGTGCGGTCCACGGTCCGGTCCTCGCGGCACGCGGCGCCGCACCGCGGCACATCGCGTGGTGTGCGGCACGGCCCCGCGCCGTGCCCCGCGCGACGCGCACGACGGCTCACGAGGAGGCCGCAGGACCTCTCACCTGCCATGACACCGGCGGAGGGGACGGCGCCCCACGAGCACCGCGCCTACGCCGCGACGGCCAACCACCCCGGCAGGCTCTCCGTCCGCTCCAGCCACTCCCCCGGCGGTGTCCCGGCCTTCCCGGAGGCGACCACTCCGCCGACGATGGCACAGTTCGTGTCCACGTCGCCGCCCACCTGGGCCGTCGCCCAGAAGGCCTCTTCGTAGTCCCCGAGGGTCCGTGCCGCCGACCAGAGCGCGAACGGCACCGTGTCGTGCGCCGTCGTGCGCCGCCCGCATCCCAGTACGGCCGCGACCGTCGCGGTGTCCCCGTAGTCGAGCATGTCCCGGGCCCGGCGCAGCCCCGCGCCCACGGCGCTGCGCGGCACGAGCGCGATGACGCCGTCGAGCAGCGCCCCGGGACTCGGCGGTCCCGCCGGGTCGGCCGCCAGGGCCGCGGCCGCGGCGACGGCCATGGCGCCGACGACGGCCTCACGGTGCTGGTGGGTGGGGTACGCCGAGATCTCCGCCTGGTGGACCGCCTGCTCGGGGTCGTCCGCGTACCAGGCTCCCAGCGGCGCGATCCGCATGGCCGCGCCGTTGCCCCACGAGCCCTGCCCCTTGAAGAGGGCGGAGGCCAGCTGTCGCCAGTCGCCGCCTTCCCGGACCTGCCGCAGCAGCCGGTTGACCGCGGGTCCGTAACCGCGGTCGAAGTCGTGGTGCTCGGCGAAGGAACGGGCCAGGTCGTCCTGGTCGATGCGGCGGTGCCGGGCCAGCACGGCCACCACGGAGGAGGCCATCTCGGTGTCGTCCGTCCACTGCCAGGGGCCGGCCGGAAGGCCGCGGCGCTTGAGCAGCGGGTAGTGCGCGGGCACGAAGAACTGCGAGCCCAGCGCGTCCCCCACCGCGAGTCCGCGCAGGCTGGCCAGGGCGCGGCCCGCGCGTGCGTCGGGAGAGGTGTCAGCGGTCATCGCCCTGCCACTCTATCCCGCTGACCCCGTACGGCTCCGGATCACGCCAGCGCTCGAACGGACGATCGAGCGTGTACTTGTCGTCGTCCCCGAGAACGAGCATCCGCATCTCCGCGTTCCCCGGATTCGACAGGGCCTCGAACTCGGCGACCGTCCAGTGGAACCAGCGCATGCAGAACAGGCGCATGGCCAGACCGTGCGTCACCAGGAGTACGTTCGGCGGGTGGTCGGGCGCCTCGAAGCTGCGGTACAGGCTCTCCAGGAAGCCGCCGACCCGGTCGTACACGTCGGCACCGGACTCACCCTGGGCGAAGCGGTAGAAGAAGTGCCCGTACGCGTCCCGGTACGTCTTCTGAAGGCGTACGTCGTCGCGGTCCTGCCAGTTCCCCCAGTCCTGCTCGCGCAGCCGGGGCTCCTCGCGCACCCGCATAAGCTCGGGGTCGAGGTGAAAGGCGCGGAGCGTCTCGTGCGTACGCCGGTACGGGGACACGTACACGCTGACGCGCTCCCGCCCCAGCACCTCCCGCAGCCGTTTTCCGGTCTCCTCGGCCTGCTGCCACCCCTTCTCGGTGAGCGCCAGAGCGTGGTCGGGTTCGCGTTCGTACACGGTGTCATCTGCGTTGCCCGCTGACTCGCCGTGCCGGACAAGGACGATGCGCCGTGGTCTTACCATGCCAAGACCCTAAGTCGGGTGACGGCCGATCGAGCACTCGTACGGGCTCCATACGGCGCAGATCACACGTGTCCCCCACATCGGGCACCCACGGTCACCACGCCTTCAGACCGTCCAGGTGGGTTCCAGCGCTACTATGTCGCCCGCGAGGGCCGCGACATCGGCGTCCGTCTGGGCACGCAGTGTGAGCCGCTCGACACGCTCCGCGCGGTACTTGCCGTGCTCGGCGGACGACAGCCACATGGACAGGATCAGGAACTCGTGGCCCGGCGCCTCGCCGAACAGGCCCCGCACCATGCCGGGCGAGCCGGCCATCGCCGGGTTCCAGACCTTCTCCTGCATCAGCGCGAAGTGCTCGGCCCGTTCCTCGTGGACACGACAGTGGGCCACCCTCAGCACGTCGGTGTCCGTGAAGCGCGGCTCGAAGCCGGTCTTCACGTCGAACCGATGATCGAAGAGCTTGACCTGCGCGTCCTTGAAGGTCCCGGACTGAGCGGTGGCGAGCCGATCGTGCGAGCGGGCCATGAAGGAGTCGTAGAAGGCACGGCTCTCCCAGAAGGTGAAGACGTGCGCCACACCGGGGCGCCCCCGGCTCCAGCCCCCGCCCTGCCCCCGGAATCCCGGCTCGCCCAGAAGCCCCGCCCACTTTCGCTGCCCGCGCTCGAAACCGCGGCGGTCCACCACGGTGCAGCGAATCCACTTGACCAGCACCGCGCCATCGTAAGGCCACGGAGCGTGGCGTCGGTCACGCTCCGGCGGAGTGCGCCCGCGCGAGCGCTCCCGCGCGCGTGGCACGATGGACAACCGACCCTGACCGCACAGCAGTTGGGGGCAGCAGGCGGACAGAAACAGACGGCACACGGGGAGGGGGAGATTCGGATGAACGGTCTCAACAAGGGGATCCGAAAGGTCGAGCTCGCGGTGAAATGGGACCCCAGTCCCGTCGGTGAGCCCGCGACCGACCTCGACATCATCGCGGCGACCTACGGGGCCGACGACCCGTACGGGACCCCCGCCTACGTGGTGCACTTCGACAGCCGCTCCCCGGACGGCACGATCTACCTCAACCGGGACAGCAAGGACGGCAAGGGCTTCGGCTGGGACGAGGTCATGACACTGGAGCTGGACCGCCTCAACAGCCGCTACACGCGTGTGGTGGTCGGCGTCCTGATCCAGCAGCGCTCCGGCCACAAGGCGTTCGTCGGCGTCCTCAACCCCGGTCTGCGCATGCGCGAGGGCTACACCGTCCTGGCGGAGGACAGCTTCGGGGGTGTGCTGGGCGCGACGGCCGCGACGGTCGGCGAGTTCGTCCGCGACGGCTCCGGGGAGTGGACCTTCCACCCGGGCATCCACGGCTACGACACGGAGCCGGCGGCGTTCCCCGCGATCATGGGCCGTCGTCACGACTCCTGAACCGCGCCCGCCGAAACGGCCCGCTCCCCACGGAGACGTCCCTCCGGTGGGAAACGGCCCGCCCGCGGAGGACACCACCCATCCCGCGGGGCCCGGACAACGCCGAAGGGCGGCACGACCGGTGGTCGTGCCGCCCTTCGGGTCATCCGGTCAGCTGCAACCGCTGGTCGAGCCGCAGCCCTCGCAGATGTAGCAGGAACCGGCGCGCTGCATCTTGGTGCCGCAGGAGAAGCACAGAGGGGCGTCCGCCTGGATGCCCAGCTGCATCTCCACCAGTTCGGCACTGGTGTGGGCCTGCCTCGGAGCCGGCTCGTCCACCGCGACCTGGGCCACGGGGGCGGCGACGGCCTTCAGTTCCTGCGCGCGGGGCGCGGACTGGGCGAGTCCCTCGACGTCCATGTCGACATCGTCCATGGACTGCTCGTAGGAGCCCGTCTCCAGGTGACGCTGACGCTCCTCGGCCGAGTGGATGCCGAGAGCGGAACGCGTCTCGAACGGCAGGAAGTCCAGCGCCAGGCGGCGGAAGATGTAGTCGACGATCGACTGCGCCATCCGCACGTCGGGGTCGTCCGTCATGCCGGCCGGCTCGAAGCGCATGTTGGTGAACTTCGAGACGTACGTCTCCAGGGGCACGCCGTACTGCAGGCCCACGGAGACCGCGATCGAGAAGGCGTCCATCATGCCCGCGAGGGTGGAGCCCTGCTTCGACATCTTCAGGAAGACCTCGCCGAGACCGTCGTCCGGGTAGGAGTTGGCGGTCATGTAGCCCTCGGCGCCGCCCACCGTGAAGGAGGTGGTGATGCCGGGACGGCCCTTGGGGAGACGCTTGCGGACCGGACGGTACTCGACGACCTTCTCGACCGTCTCGCGGATGGTCGCCTCGGCCTTCGCCGTGACGGCGTCGGTCGCGGGCTTCTCCTTGGTCTTGGCCGAGAGGGGCTGGCCGACCTTGCAGTTGTCGCGGTAGATCGCGAGCGCCTTGACGCCCATCTTCCACGCCTCGAAGTAGACCTCTTCGACGTCCTCGACGGTCGCCGTCTCCGGCAGGTTGACCGTCTTGGAGAGCGCGCCGGAGATCCAGGGCTGGATCGCGGCCATCATGCGGACGTGGCCCATCGCGGAGATGGAGCGCTCGCCCATGGCGCAGTCGAAGACCTCGTAGTGCTCGGGCTTGAGGCTCGGGGCGTCGACGACATTGCCGTTCTCGGCGATGTGGGCGACGATCGCCTCGATCTGCTCCTCCTGGTAGCCCAGGCGGCGCAGGGCCTGCGGGACGGTGCCGTTCACGATCTGCATCGAGCCGCCGCCGACGAGCTTCTTGAACTTGACCAGGGCGAGGTCGGGCTCGAGGCCGGTGGTGTCGCAGGACATCGCGAGACCGATGGTGCCGGTCGGGGCGATGACCGAGGCCTGCGCGTTGCGGAAGCCGTTCTTCTCACCGAGGTGCAGCACGTCCTGCCAGGCCTCCGTGGCGGCGGCCCAGATCGGCGTGTCCAGGTCGTCCGTACGGACGGCCACGGCGTTGGCCTCGGAGTGCTGCTTCATGACGCGCTGGTGCGGCTGCGCGTTGCGGGCGTAGCCGTCGTACGGGCCGACGACCGCGGCGAGCTCGGCGGAGCGGCGGTACGAGGTACCGGTCATCAGCGAGGTGATCGAGCCGGCGAGGGCGCGGCCGCCGTCGGAGTCGTACGCGTGACCGGTCGCCATCAGGAGAGCGCCGAGGTTGGCGTAGCCGATGCCCAGCTGACGGAAGGCGCGGGTGTTCTCGCCGATCTTCTGGGTCGGGAAGTCCGCGAAGCAGATGGAGATGTCCATCGCGGTGATGACGAGCTCGACGACCTTGGCGAAGCGCTCGACCTCGAAGGACTGGCGGCCCTTGCCGTCGTCCTTGAGGAACTTCATGAGGTTCAGCGAGGCGAGGTTGCAGGACGTGTTGTCCAGGTGCATGTACTCGCTGCACGGGTTCGAGCCGTTGATACGACCGGACTCCGGGCACGTGTGCCACTGGTTGATCGTGTCGTCGTACTGGATGCCCGGGTCGGCGCAGGCCCACGCGGCCTCGGCCATCTTACGGAAGAGCGACTTGGCGTCGACCTCCTCGATGACCTCGCCGGTCATGCGCGAGGTCAGGCCGAACCTGCCGCCCTCCTCGACCGCCTTCATGAACGTGTCGTTCACGCGGACCGAGTTGTTGGCGTTCTGGTACTGGACGGACGTGATGTCGTCGCCGCCCAGGTCCATGTCGAAGCCCGCGTCGCGCAGGGCGCGGATCTTCTCCTCCTCCTTGACCTTGGTCTCGATGAAGTCCTCGATGTCGGGGTGGTCGACGTCCAGGATGACCATCTTGGCCGCGCGGCGGGTGGCGCCGCCCGACTTGATCGTTCCTGCGGAGGCGTCGGCACCGCGCATGAAGGAGACGGGACCGGAGGCGTTGCCGCCCGAGGACAGGAGCTCCTTGGAGGAGCGGATACGGGAGAGGTTCAGGCCGGCGCCGGAGCCGCCCTTGAAGATCATGCCCTCTTCCTTGTACCAGTCGAGGATCGACTCCATGGAGTCGTCGACGGACAGGATGAAGCAGGCGGAGACCTGCTGGGGCTGCGGCGTCCCGACGTTGAACCAGACGGGACTGTTGAAGCTGAAGATCTGGTGCAGGAGGGCGTACGCCAGCTCGTGCTCGAAGATCTCGGCGTCGGCGGGCGAGGAGAAGTACTTGTAGTCCTCGCCGGCCTTCCGGTACGTCTTCACGATGCGGTCGATGAGCTGCTTGAGGCTCACCTCGCGCTGCGGGGTGCCCACGGCACCGCGGAAGTACTTGCTGGTGACGATGTTGACCGCGTTCACCGGCCAGAAGCCGGGGAACTCGACGCCACGCTGCTCGAAATTGACCGAGCCGTCGCGCCAGTTGGTCATGACGACGTCACGGCGTTCCCACTCCACCTCGTCGTACGGGTGCACGCCGGGGGTGGTGTGGATGCGCTCGATGCGCAGTCCCTTGCTGGCCTTGGTGCCCTTGGCGCGGGAACCTCGTGCCGGACCGCTCGCCGTCTCTGTCATGCCGCCTCCCAGTATCAGGCTAAAACGCCCTGAAGTGCCACGTTCTTCCCATGGCACGTTGTGTGTCTGATGCTGCGCGTGCCGTCGGTACGGCCTTGCGCAGCAGGTCTGTGGTCGCCGCCGAGCGGCCGGCCCGAGCCGGCCTTTCCCGTCAGTCGGCGGCGGTGGCGGGCACGGGGACCTGGACGGTCTCTCCGGGCCCGCGGTCGCATTCCGGGCGCTTCGCTTCCGCGTCCGCGGCGCCCGCGCCCCCCTCGTCCGCGGCCTCGCCGCCCGCGGCGGGGCACTGTCCCGTCTCCCTGAGTTCCACGATGGCGGCCTCGAAATCCTCGAGCGAGTCGAACGCCCGGTAGACGGACGCGAACCGCAGATAGGCGACGAGGTCGAGTTGCTGCAACGGGCCGAGTATGGCCAGCCCCACGTCATGGGTGGTCAGTTCGGCGCTTCCGGTGGCTCGCACCGCCTCCTCGACCCGCTGGCCGAGCTGGGCGAGCGCGTCCTCGGTGACCGGCCGCCCCTGGCACGCCTTGCGCACGCCGTTGATGACCTTGGTACGACTGAAGGGCTCGGTGACGCCGGACCGCTTGACCACCATCAGCGAGCACGTCTCCACGGTCGTGAAACGACGGGAGCAGTCGGGACACTGGCGGCGCCTGCGGATCGACGTGCCGTCATCGGTCGTACGACTGTCGACGACGCGGCTGTCGGGGTGCCTGCAGAAGGGGCAGTGCATGGCTCCAACCCTCCTTCACAGCACGACTCATAGACCTCTCGAGACCTCACGGGCCTCTCGAAGCAGCCCCAAGCATAGGCGATGGCCGGGGACCCGAAGACCCAGGGGACCACAACTGCTGGGCCACTCCGGCAATCCAACCACTAGATGTGGGGATCGACCCGTAAATTCGCCCAGGGCGCGCGTGTCGCGCACGTATAGGCATGTGCCGCACGGGCCTGCCCATCCCGGACATGCGGAGATACCGTGGTCACCGCGCGGAACGGGGGGTCGGTACCCGCCGGACGGGGTGCCGGATGGCAGACTGGCACGCGGCCCGCCTCTGTCGGCACGGTCACCGCCTCGGCGGTGAAGAGTACAGCAATGAGCCCTTTTGCCCGACGGGCGCGGCATGAGCCATACACCCAGCCACATGATCGCGTGGGGCAATCCACGTTTTTTCACTCGAACGTGTGTTTGGCGCAACCTTTCGAAAGCAACTACCGTTGTCCAGCAGGGAGACCATCGAGAGGGGCCGACGTGACCACCACCGCAGACAGTGCCACCATCACTGCCCAGGACCGCTCCCAGGGCCGACTCGAGCCGGTGCATGCGATGAACGAAGCCACGAACCACGAGGGGCCCAAGCGTTCCCTGCCGGGCCGACCTCCAGGCATCCGCGCGGACAGCTCGGGACTCACCGACAGGCAACGCCGGGTGATCGAGGTGATCAGGGACTCCGTGCAACGGCGCGGCTACCCGCCGTCGATGCGGGAGATCGGACAGGCTGTCGGCCTCTCCAGCACCTCCTCGGTCGCACATCAGCTGATGGCACTGGAGCGCAAGGGCTTCCTGCGCCGCGACCCGCACCGCCCGCGCGCGTACGAGGTCAGGGGCTCCGACCAGTCCTCGGCCCAGCCCACCGACACCGCGGGCAAGCCGGCCGCGTCGTACGTCCCGCTCGTCGGCCGTATCGCCGCCGGTGGCCCGATCCTCGCCGAGGAGTCCGTCGAGGACGTCTTCCCGCTCCCCCGCCAGTTGGTGGGTGACGGTGAGCTGTTCGTCCTCAAGGTCGTCGGTGACTCGATGATCGAGGCCGCCATCTGCGACGGGGACTGGGTGACGGTCCGCCGTCAGCCCGTCGCGGAGAACGGCGACATCGTGGCCGCGATGCTGGAGGGCGAGGCCACCGTGAAGCGGTTCAAGCGCGAGGACGGCCATGTGTGGCTGCTCCCGCACAACTCCGCCTACCAGCCGATCCCCGGCGACGAGGCGACCATCCTGGGCAAGGTGGTGGCCGTACTGCGGCGCGTGTGACAGCGCGCGCCGGGCGGCACCGTCCGCCCAGCCCCTGACCGGGCCCCGGGACCAACTGCGCCGGTTCCGGGGCCCTGCACGTTCTGCCGCGCGACCGCCCCGCGGTGAGTTCGGTCCGGGCCGCCGAGCGTCCCTGCGTTCCGCGCCCGCGTCGCGGTCTCGCGGCGTCCACCATCGGTGACCATGGCCGGCGTCCGCCGAGACGGACCGGCGGCACCTGACGCCCTCGACTCCGCACTCTCGACGGACAAGGGCCCGCTCGGGCCGACCCGACATCCGATACGCGATGCGCTGTCGACCCGACGTGCGATACGCGATGTGCTGCGGACCGGCCCCCTGAGTCGGGCCGCTACGCCCCCTCGGCCCCCTCGGCTCCCTCGGCCGCCCCGCTCGCCTCCGCCGTCTCCCCCTCCGGCCCGGTCGGCGCGTCCTCCGCCTTCCGTGCCGCCTCGTCGATCGCCGCGAGCGACCTGCGGACCTGGTTACGGTCCGTCGTGTACCAGAAGTCGGGCAGCGAGGCCTTGAGATAACTGCCGTAGCGAGCCGTGGCCAGGCGCTGGTCCAGCACCGCCACGACACCACGGTCCCCCGTCGCGCGTACCAGGCGGCCGGCGCCCTGCGCCATGAGCAGCGCGGCGTGCGTGGCGGCGACGGCCATGAAGCCGTTGCCGCCGTTGTCCTCGACGGCCTTCTGGCGGGCGCTCATCAGCGGGTCGTCGGGACGCGGGAACGGGATCTTGTCCATGACGACCAGCTGACAGCTGGCACCCGGCACGTCCACGCCCTGCCAGAGCGAGAGCGTGCCGAACAGACAGGTCCTCGGGTCGGCCGCGAAGTTCTTGATCAGCTCGCCGAGTGTCTCCTCGCCCTGCAGCAGGATGGGGTAGTCGGGGATGCGCGTGCGCAGCTCCTCCGCCGCGAGCTGGGCGGCCCGCATGGAGGAGAACAGGCCCAGCGTGCGGCCCCCGGCGGACTGGATCAGCTCGGTGAGCTCGTCCAGCATGTCGCCGCGGTCGCCGTCACGCGCGGGGCGTGCCAGGTGCTTGGCCACGTACAGGATGCCCTGCCGGGGATAGTCGAAGGGCGAACCGACGTCGACACCCTTCCACTGCGGGAGGTCGTCGCCCTCGGTGCCCTCGGGGGCGAGCCCCAGCGACGCCCCCACTCCGTTGAAGTCGCCGCCCAGCTTCAGGGTGGCCGACGTCAGGACGACCGACCGGTCCGAGAAGAGCTTCTCCCTGAGGAGGCCGGACACCGACATGGGGGCCACCCGCAGTGACGCGCCGAAGCGGTCGTGGCGCTCGTACCAGACGACGTCCCATTCGGAACCGTTGGTGATCCGCTCCGCCACGTCGTGGACCGACTCCACCGCGGCGAGGGCCTGCTTGCGGACCGCGTCCTCGTCCTGGACGGACTTGTCGCGGGTGGAGCCGATCGCCGAGATCACCGTGCGCGCGGCGTCACGCAGCGCCATCAGCGCGTATCCGAGGTCCTCCGGGATCTCCTCGAGACGTCCGGGAAGCGCCAGCTCCATCAGCCGTTCGAAGCCTTCGGCGGCCGTCTGCAGCTGGTCGGCCGCCTTCTCGTTGACGAGGCGCGCGGCGCGCCGGACGGCGCGGTTGACCTGGCCGGGGGTGAGCTCGCCTGTCGCCACACCCGTGACCCGGGAGACCAGCTCATGGGCCTCGTCGACGATCAGCACCTCGTGCTGCGGGAGGACCGGCGCGCCCTCGATGGCGTCGATCGCGAGCAGCGCGTGGTTGGTGACGACGACGTCGGCGAGCTTGGCGCGCTCGCGGGACATCTCGGCGAAGCACTCCGCGCCGTAGGCGCACTTCGCGGCGCCCAGGCATTCCCGGGAGGACACGGAGACCTGGGCCCAGGCGCGGTCGGAGACACCGGGGGTGAGGCCGTCGCGGTCGCCCGTCTCCGTCTCGTCCGACCAGTCCCGCAGGCGCAGCAGGTCCTGGCCCAGCTTGCTGCTGGGCGCGGCGGCCTCGAACTGGTCGAAGAGGCCCTCTTCCTCCTCCTGCGGCACGCCCTCGTGCAGCCGGTGCAGGCACAGATAGTTCGACCGGCCCTTGAGCATCGCGAACTCGGGGCGGCGGCGCAGCAGCGGATGCAGCGCGTCGACGGTCCGCGGAAGGTCACGCTCCACGAGCTGCCGCTGGAGCGCCAGGGTGGCGGTCGCCACGACGACGCGCTCCCCGTGGGCGAGCGCGGGCACCAGATAGCCGAGGGACTTTCCGGTGCCGGTGCCCGCCTGCACCAGCAGGTGGGAGCTGTCGTCGATGGCACCCGCGACGGCTTCGGCCATGGTCACCTGGCCAGGGCGCTCCGTACCGCCGACGGCGGTGACGGCGGCGTGCAGGAGTTCGGGGAGTGAGGGCTCTGTCATAGCGGTGCCAGCCTACGGGGCTCCACCGACAACCGGGCGATCACGGCCCGGCCGACGGACACGATCAGGACGATCGCGGGGCGGGTGACGAGGACGGGTGCGAGGCGGGTGATCACGACGTGTGGAGGGGGTTCGGTACGGTGCCGTGCACGGCGGCGTGCGGGCGCTCGGGGCGGTCGCGGTAGCCGTCGAGATGCAGCCGGTTGCGGTTCAGGCACAGCCGCTCGATACGCGGGGTGAGCAGGTCGAACGTCTCGTGGCGTTCCTTGAGCTCCGGGAAGCGGCTCTGGTGGCGGACCACCTCGGCGCGGACGAGTGACCAGAACTCGGCCTCCGGCACGCCGAGTTGTTCCTCGCAGAGGGGCGCGAGATAGCGGAAGACCCCTACGAAGAGTCCGGAGTGGATGAACTGGGTGAGGAAGGCCGGCGGCTCGGTCAGCAGCACCTCGCGCACCTCGTCCGGCATGGAGGAGTGCTCGGGCAGCGGATCCGCGCTCACGTTGACGTCGTCGACGAAGTCCTTCACGGCGAGCCGGACCGGTACGTCGTGGTCGTCGAAGACGACGATCGCGTTCTCCCCGTGGGGGCTGAACACCGTGCCGTACCGGTAGAGGAAGTGCAGCAGCGGTGGCAGGAGCGCGGCGAAGAGCCGGCGCAGCCAGGCCCTGGGTGCGAGACCCGAGCGGGCGACCAGTTCCGCGGTGAACGCGCGCCCCTGCGGGTCGGTGTGCAGGAGGGCGGCCAGGGTGCGGGCGCGCTCGCCGGGCGCGAGGTGCCGCGAGACCGGCTCGCGCCAGATCGCGCCGAGCAGTTCCCGGTACTGATAGGGCACTTCGGGGAGTCCGTCGTACACGGGGTGGTGGACGGTGACCGAGGCGACCTCGCCGAGCAGGATCACCCCGCAGGTGTCGCGCAGGAACGGGTCGGCGTCCCTCAGCGTCCGCATCCAGTCGGTGACGGCGGGGGCGGCGAGCGTGCGTTTCGTGGGCAGGCCGCGCCACACCAGCGTGTTGAGGACGGACAGCGGGAGTTTCACCGTGTGCCGGTCCGGGCGGGAGACGTTGAGGAAGGTGCGGATCGACTGCTGGGGCAGGCGCAGGTCACCGTCGGAGGGCAGCGGCACGATCGCTCCCGCGGCGACGTGCGACGCGAACAGCGGCAGCACGACGTCGTCCCACTGCCACGGGTGGACGGGCAGGTAGAGGTACGACTCCGGTGCGAGCCCGCGGGTGCGCAGGACCTCGTCGAAGATCTCGCGGGTGGCGGGAGCCAGTTCGCGCGCGTAGAGCTGTTCGGCGGTGTCGAGACCGCCGACACCTCGGTACGTGGCGAGCGTCGTGTGCACCGCGATCCACGGGAGGGGCGTGGCCCGGCGGGCCTCGGGGGCCCAGGCGGCGGCGTCCCGCGCGGAGAAGCCGATGCGGCCCTTGTTGAGCACGATCCAGGGGTGCCCCGTCTGATGGCCCTCCAGCTCGGCGTACCCGAGATCGGCTAATTCGGCGGCCGTACGGGCGTCACGGTCGAGGCGTACGTCCGCGGCGAGCGTCGTGCTGAGCTCGCGCAGGGCATGGCCCAGCGTCGCGCCGTCGAGCTCCAGTGTGCCGCGGGCCCGGGTGAGAAAGCCGAGCGGGTCGGTGAAGGGACACGGTTCCTTCCCCTCTTCGGTGAGGGTGAGCGAGGCGGGGTCGACGCGCCAGCTGTCGTACGAGAGGCGGCGGGCGCGGAAGGAGAGGCTGTCGCCGGCGTCGAGCCGGAGGGTGTACGGGCGAAGGGCGTCGGTGGGGGGAGAGTCGCGGATCGGGGTGTCGTGGAGCGGGGTGTCGTGGACCGGGGTGTCGTGGAGCGGGGCGTCTTGGTGCGCGGCATCCCGTTGCGGGGCGTCGCGCTGTGGGGTGTCGCGATGCGCCGATGGGCGCGGGGGACCCTGTTCCGGGCGGACGATCTCCTCGTGCGCGAACTCCCCGATCATCTTCGCGAGCAGTCGGCGGCCCGCCCGCTCCCATCGGTCCTCGCGCAGCTCGGGCGGGTCGTACAGGGCGGACAGTCCTTCGGAGGCCGGGCTTGCGGACGGATTCGGCACGGGGACTCCTCGACGGGGAACCGGGACGGGACGAGCGGAGTACGGACAGTGACGGCTCTACAGCAGGTCGCGCAGGGTCCGGTCGCGCACCATGAGAGCTGCCCGTTTGCCGGGCAGGTCGACCTCGGCGGAGAACCGGAAGCCCCCGCTCAGGAAGGCGGAGACGGAAGGGATGTTGCGCAGGTCGGGTTCGGCCACGACCCGTGCGCAGGCGGGACGCCTGTCCAGTACGAGATCGGCGACGGCTCTGAGCAGGGCCGAGCCGAGACCGTGCCCGCGGTGGGCGACTCCGCCGATGAGCAGATGGATTCCCGTGTCGTGCGGGCGGGCGGGGTAGTGGCGGGCGAGTTGGTCGAGGTCCGCACGGTAGATCTCCCAGTAGCTCATGGGGGTGCCCTCCAGCAGACCGAGGCAGGGCACGCTGCGCCCGTCGCCGTCGAGCTGCCGGTTCAGATGCCCCCCGGTCACCGACTCGGGTCCCGCGAGCTCCCAGAAGGCCGAGACGGCGGGGTCGTTCATCCACCGGGTGACGAGTGGCAGATCTCGTTCCACGCGTACCGGTACCAGCTGGAAGGTGCCCACGGGTGTGTCGGCCGGGCCCCAGTCACCGATGCCGTCGAGCAGGTCGCCACGGGCGGGACCGGTGGACGCGGAGTGGGCCGCGCCCGTCCCGCACCGGTCGCCGGCGTCGCCCGTA
The DNA here is from genome assembly GCF_009498275.1 of Streptomyces fagopyri. Classification (NCBI taxonomy): domain Bacteria; kingdom Bacillati; phylum Actinomycetota; class Actinomycetes; order Kitasatosporales; family Streptomycetaceae; genus Streptomyces; species Streptomyces fagopyri. The sequence continues at coordinate 2,750,523 of NZ_CP045643.1, forward strand.
CGGTCCTCACCGGGCCGGGTTCCGTCGGCGGCGCGGGTTGCGTCGGCCGCGCGGGGTTCCCTGGACGCGACGGTGTACGCGCCGCCCTCCCCCGGCCGGCCCTCTCCCCCGGACACTCCGCCCGACCCGGCCGACCCACCCGACCCGGCCGGCACACCCGACCCGCCCTGCTCGACCGGCTCGACCGGCTCAGGTGTGCCGCCGAACAGGGCGATCAGATCCGCGGGCAGGCGCAGTTCGAGGGTGTCCTCGCTGTCCGTGCCCGCGCCGGGGTACGGGTCCGCGCCGGGATCGGTGTCGGGGGCGGTACCGGCGTCGGTGCTCGCATCGGTGGGAGGCACGGCGACGCTCCTCTCAGGAGACGGGGTGGGTCATGTCCCTCAGGAAAGAAGGGGGTTGGCGACAGTGACGTACACGGACTGGGTGTCGACCGGGCCGACGAGTTCGTCGAGGCCGTGCAGCCGGGTGAGCAGGTTGGCCTTGCAGCGCAGCACGGGCGAGTCGAGCAGGTGGGAGGGCAGGGGCGTGTCCAGTCGTCCCGGGCCCGTGGCCACCCCGGCGAGGAAGCGGCGGAACGCGGCGAGCAACAGCCCCTCGTCGGCCAGGTGTTGGGAGCCGAACGCGCCGATGAGGCCGAACACGTTGTTGATCGCGAGGTAATAGGCGAAACGTTCGTCGGTGACCTCGTCGCAGACGAAGGTGTCGCTGTGCGCGCCGATGCCGGGCAGCCGGGCGTCGAGTTCCGCGCGCCGTGACGCGCGGAAGTAGTAGCCCTGGTTGTCGCGGTAGCGGCCGCCCGCGGGCCATCCCTCGGGGTCGAGGAGGACCAGGGTGTTCTGCTGGTGGGCCTCCAGCGCGATCCCGGCCTCGCCGTCCAGCCAGAGCACGGGGCGGACGACCTGTTCCAGGTAGCGCAGGAACCACTCGGTGGCGACGGCCCCCCGGGGCCGGGCGGCGCGGCCGGCGATCCGGGTGACGATCTCGGCGAGCCGGGACCGCATGACGGGTCTCGGCTCGGCGTCGGCGCCGGTGCCGGGCCGGGCGTGCGGCCGGGGCGAGACCAGTCCGGCGACGCAGGCGACGTCGTCCGTCGCGCCGAAGGGGCTGTGGCGGATCATCACGTCGAGCCCGGTCAGGGGCGTCCCGTCGGGATCGTCGACACCGAGCCAGGCCGGGTCGCGGACGATGTCGAAGCCCGGGTGGACGGCCTGCCACTGCTTGGACAGGCCACCGCGCAGCAGCCGGTGGACCTCCACACCGCGGTGGAGCTCCTTACGGAGGTTCTCCCGACGGGAGTTGGTGATCCGCAGGCCCAGCGACAGTTTCAGCATCGCGGGGACGCCGGTGCGGTAGAGGGTCCGGACCGAGGACGTGGGGTGCCAGGGGGAGCCGTACGGGCCGAGGTCCCGGAGCATTCCGGCGTCGAGCAGGGCCGCGGTCCCGGGGCGGTGCCGGACCTCGCCCATCTGCCACGGGTGCACCGGCAGGGCGGCGTACCCGTCGGGCAGGGGCAGGCCGGCTCCGGCCAGCCGCACGGTGAGCTGCTGAGCGCGCACGGGACGGCCGCGCTCCGTCCACGCCGAGTCGGACGCCAGCAGCGAGGGGGCGACCGCCATCCAGTGCAACGGGAACGAGCCGCGCAACTCGGGTGAGTACAGCGGCATCTCGGACTCGGAGAGTTCCTCCCGGCTCTTCGGGGCGGGGTGCAGGGGGTGCCCGAGCAGGAGCGCCTGCTCGGCCGCGAGAAAGAGGTCGGGGGTGTCGGCGGGCCGCTCTCTGCGGTCGCTGATGAACACCGCGGTCCTGCGTACCGAGTCGGCGACCCGTCCGACCAGGTCGGATCCGTCGCCGACCGCGTGGTACGAGGGTGGACCCGCGACGTACGGGAGCGCGCCGCCCGTACCGCACACGGAGCGGATGCCGGAGCCGGAGCCGGTATGGACGTCCGCGTCGGCATCCGCGTCGGCGTCCGCGTCGGCGTCGGCGTCGGCGTCGGCGTCGGACGTGGGCGCCGCGTCTCCCTCCGGTACCGGGTCGATCGCGGACGTCGTCCCGGGGCCCGGCGCCGGCTGGCGCGCGAGCAGCGCCGCCACGGTGACCGCGTCGGCGGGCGGTGCTCCCTCGGGGGCGTCGGCGAGATACGGGAGCCCGAAGCGGTGCCAGCCCGTCGCGGACCAGTAGTGGACCGGGACCAGGAGGGACGTCCCGCTGGCCGGGAGGGGGATGCGCAGGGTGCCGTCGACGGGCGCGGCGAGGTCGTTCTCCCGTACCCAGCAGCGCAGCAGGTTCTCCACCGCGGCGGCCTGGGCCGCGATGTGCGCGACGGGATGCTCCAGCGGGTCGGTGGTGGCGCCGCGCAGTCGCTCGGCCTGCTCGGATCCCCCCTTCTGCCGGGGGACCGACTCGGCGTCCGCGGCGAGCGGGGTGCGCGTGCCACGGCCCGCTCGCTCGGGGGTGACGAAACTGCCGTCGGGTGCGGGGGTGGCGTTCAAGAGAGTTCCTCGTGGGGTCGTTCGGGCTCGTGCGCCGACGAGCCGGGGCGGTACCGGGGTGCGTGGGCCCGTCGGCGTTCCCGGCTGATCCGGGTGGAAGCGGTGGCCAGGGCGGCGGGAGCCGTCGGGGCGAGGTCAGGGGTGCGGTGAGGGGCCCGGACGGCCGGACCGGTCGGCGCGCCCCCCTCAGCCCGATCCCCCGCGCGCCACCGCGCCCACCGCGTCCGCCAGCCGGTCGAGTACCGCGGCCGCCTGTTCGTCGGTGATCGTCAGGGGTGGCAGCAGCCGTACGACGCTGGCGTGCCGGCCGCCCAGTTCGACGATCAGGCCGCGGCGCAGGCACGCGCGCTGCACGGCCGCGGCGAGCTCGGGGGCGGCGGGCCGGGGTCCGTCGGCGGCCTGCCCCTCCGGCGTCCCGGGGTGCACCAGCTCGACACCGATCATGAGCCCGCGGCCCCGTACGTCGCCGATGCAGGAGAACTCACCGGCGAGGCACCGGAGTTCGGTGATCATGCGGGTGCCCAGGGTCGCGGCGCGCTCCGCGAGCCGGTTCTCGCGGACGTACGCGAGGGTCGCCGTGCCCGCGGCCATCGCGAGCTGGTTGCCGCGGAAGGTACCGGCGTGCGCGCCCGGCTGCCAGACGTCGAGGTCGTCGCGGTAGACGACGACCGCCAGCGGCAGGCTGCCGCCGATGGCCTTGGACAGGACCATCACGTCGGGGGTGATCCCGCTGTGTTCCACCGCCCAGAAGGTGCCGGTCCGGCCCACTCCCGTCTGGACCTCGTCCGCGATCAGCGGGATGGACCGGGCCGCCGTGATCTCGCGCATCCGCCGCATCCAGACGTCCGGCGCGGGAATCACCCCGCCCTCGCCCTGGACCGGTTCGAGGATCATCCCGGCGGGCAGCGGCACGCCCGACTTGGTGTCGTCGAGCACGGACTCGGTCCAGCGCGCGGCGAGTTCGGCGCCGCGCTCGCCGCCGATGCCGAAGGGGCAGCGGTAGTCCTGGGGGTAGGGCAGACGGGCGACCCTGACGTCGCTCGCGCCGCCGGACGCCTCGAGCGCGCCCGCCGTCATCCCGTGGTAGGCGCCGGTGAACGCGAGCAGTCCGGCGCGTCCGGTGGCCGCGCGCACCAGTTTGAACGCGGCCTCGACGGCATCGGTCCCGGCGGGTCCGCAGAACTGCACCCGCGCGCGTGCGGCGAACTCCGGTGGCAGGGTGCGGAACAGCTCGGTGGTGAAGGCGTCCTTGACGGGGGTGGCGAGGTCGAGGACGTGCAACGGCGCCCCGGAGTCGAGGACTTTCCTGATCGCCTCCAGGACGACCGGGTGGTTGTGGCCGAGGGCCAGGGTCCCCGCTCCGGAGAGGCAGTCGAGGTAACGGCGCCCGTCCGCGCCCTCGATGGTCAGCCCACGTGCCCTCACGGGAACGATCGGCAGGGCGCGCGCGTAGGTACGCGCCGCCGATTCGCGCGCCGACTGGCGCCGCAGAATTCCCTCGTGCGCCGCGCGCGCCCCCTCGGAGGCGCCCGGCGAACCCTCCCGTGTCTCCTCGGGCTCGCGCCCCACCGGCACCACCGCAGACTCGGTCACCGCCACGACTTCAGGTCCTCCCGCTGTGCAGACGCGAGTTGGCGGAGAGCACTGAACGCACGGTGCAGGCCCCCCGTACGTACCAACGACGTGACCGGCGTGGGGAAGCGGGTGATCCGAAGATCCTTGCCGTGACGGAACCGTTGCCGTTCCGTGGGATGTCCCCGACAGCGAGCGCATAGTGTGTGGTGCCGTTCAGCGATATCGAACGATCGCCGGTCCCGGCCGGCCATCGGCGCCCGCGGTCCCGTGCCAGGAGGTCCCGGACCGGCGGATCCTGACAAGTTCTCTTACGCCCAGGGGGAGTTACACCATGCCATCCATACGCCCGCCCTTCACCGCCCGTCGAGGCGGGAGCGCGCGCCGCACGACCTCCCCCGCCCTGGCCGCGGTCGGCCTGGCCGCGACCCTGGCACTGACCGCCACCGCCTGCGACTCGGGCAGCAGTACGGCGAGCGACCGGCCCAGCACGCCGGCGTCCCAGAACGGCGACGACAAGATCAAGATCCCGGACGACATCAAGAACAAGCTCAAAGAGCACGGGATCGACATCGACAAGTGGAAGAACGGCGCCTGGAAGAACTGGGACAGGGACGACTGGCTGCGCGAGGCCAACGACTTCGTCAACCCCATCATCAAGGGGCTGTGGAACCCGGACCGGATGCGCGGCGCCGACGACCCGGACCAGAACAAGGGCGTCGACGAGAACGACCTCTCCGGTGACCAGGGCGTCACCGACCCGACCCCGGCCCCGGTGGCGGCGAAGGCCGTGAGCCCCGCGTACCACGACAGCGTGCCCGAGGCGGGGAAGGTGTTCTTCGACTCCCCCGAGGGCACGATGGTCTGCTCGGCGACCGTGGTCGAGGACCCGGCGCATCCGGGCAAGTCGAACCTCGTGTGGACGGCGGGGCACTGTGTGCACGCCGGCAAGAAGGGCGGCTGGTACCGCAACATCGCCTTCGTGCCCTCGTACAACAGCGCCGGCAAGACGTCCGCCGAGCTGCAGAACGCCGGCCGGACGGAGGTCGCTCCGTTCGGTGTCTGGTGGAGCGACTGGGCGCAGACCTCGGACCAGTGGATCGAGCAGGGCGGCTCGACGGGCGGTCAGGGCGCGTCGTACGACTACGCGGTGCTGCACGTGACGCCCGAGAAGGGCGGCGACGGCAAGTCCCTGGAGGAGACGGTCGGCGCGGCGCTCCCGGTGGACTTCGACGCTCCGGCCGTGCCGAAGGTCGCGCGCATCACGGCGACCGGCTATCCGGCGGCGGCGCCGTTCGACGGCCAGAAGCTGTACCAGTGCACGGACCGGCCCGGCCGGCTCTCGATCGCCCAGGCGGACCCGACGATGTACCGCATCGGCTGCACCATGACCGGCGGTTCCTCCGGCGGCGGCTGGGTGGCGGCCGGCTCGGACGGCAAGCCCGCGCTGGTGTCCAACACCTCGATCGGCCCGGTCAGCGCGGGCTGGCTGGCGGGTCCGCACCTGGGCGAGGTGGCCAAGGGTGTGTACGACTCGGTGAGCAAGAAGTTCGCGGGCCGCTAGGACGACGCGCGGGAGCGGGACGCACGGCCGCCGAGCCGCGCGGGCCCGTGCCGGCGACGATCCGCGTGGACGAAGGCCCGCCCCCTCGCGCAGGGGGCGGGCCTTCGTCCATGTGGATCCAGGAACCCGGCGGGAACCGGGGAACCGGGTGGAGCTAGAGCGCCGGGGCCGGGACGTACGGCGTGAGATCCGCCGCCAGTTCCTCGTGGACCCGGACCTTGAGCAGCGTGCCCTCCGGGGTGTGCTCCTCGGAGATCACCTCGCCCTCGGAGTGGGCGCGCGCGACCAGCCTGCCGTGGGTGTACGGCACGAGCGCCTCGATCTCGACGGAGGGGCGCGGCAGCTCGTTGTCGATGAGCGCGAGCAGCTCGTCGATGTTCAGGCCGGTGCGTGCCGAGACGGCGATGGAGCGCTTCTCGTTGCGCATCAGGCGCTGGAGGACCAGCGGGTCGGCCGCGTCCGCCTTGTTGATCACCACGATCTCGGGGACGCCGGTGGCGCCGACGTCCCGGATGACCTCGCGCACGGCGGCCAGCTGCTCCTCCGGCGCCGGGTGCGATCCGTCGACCACATGCAGGATCAGGTCGGAGTCGCCGACCTCCTCCATCGTGGAACGGAACGCCTCGACGAGGTGGTGCGGCAGATGCCGTACGAAGCCGACGGTGTCCGCGAGCGTGTAGATCCGCCCGCTGGGCGTCTCGGCACGGCGCACGGTCGGGTCCAGGGTGGCGAACAGCTCGTTCTGCACCAGGACGCCCGCGCCGGTCAGGCGGTTGAGCAGGGAGGACTTGCCGGCGTTGGTGTAACCGGCGATGGCGACCGAGGGCACCTTGTTCCTGCGCCGCTCCTGGCGCTTGATCTCGCGGCCGGTCTTCATCTCCGCGATCTCCCGGCGCATCTTCGCCATCTTCTCGCGGATCCGTCGCCGGTCCGTCTCGATCTTCGTCTCACCGGGACCACGGGTGGCGAGGCCGCCGCCCTTGCCGCCGCCCATCTGGCGGGACAGCGACTGACCCCAGCCGCGCAGTCTCGGCAGCATGTACTGCATCTGCGCGAGCGCGACCTGTGCCTTGCCCTCCCGGGACTTGGCGTGCTGGGCGAAGATGTCGAGGATCAGGGCCGTACGGTCGATGACCTTGACCTTGACCACGTCCTCCAGGTGGATCAGCTGGCCGGGGCTCAGCTCGCCGTCGCAGATCACGGTGTCGGCGCCGGTCTCCAGGACGATGTCCCGCAGCTCGTTGGCCTTGCCGGATCCGATGTACGTGGCCGCGTCGGGCTTGTCGCGGCGCTGGACGACACCGTCGAGCACGAGCGCGCCCGCGGTCTCCGCCAGGGCGGCCAGCTCGGCGAGCGAGTTGTCCGCGTCCTGGATGGTTCCCGAGGTCCAGACACCGACGAGTACGACGCGCTCCAGGCGGAGCTGTCGGTACTCGACCTCGGTGACGTCCTCGAGTTCGGTGGAGAGTCCGGCGACGCGGCGCAGGGCCGCGCGCTCGGAGCGGTCGAACTGGTCGCCGTCCCGCTCTCCGTCGATCTCGTGGCTCCAGGCGACGTCCTCTTCCATCAGGGCATCGGCCCGAAGACCTTCGGGATAGTTCTGCGCGAGGCTCTGCGCGTCCTGGGAAGGGGAAGAAGAGGAGGTCATTGGATCCTTACGTCGATGGGGGCACCGGAGCGTCACTGGCGACACCGGTTCGGCGACGGACCACGCCCGTCTGTGGGAACAACGTCCGGGGCCTCCGGGAGATTCCCGGATTCCACCGGGCCGACCCCCCGCGGGGGCCGCGCCGCCGACCTGGAGATGGTCGCACGGCACGGCCCGTCTCGTCATGCGAGTTACCGGGTGCCCTCGCGGGCCTTCGGGGCGTCGCTCCGCCAGTCCGGGTGCCCGGGCATCGGGGGCGTCGTCCTCCCGTACAGCCAGGCCTGGAAGAACCCGCTCAGGTCGCGGTTGCCGATGCTGGAGGCGAGCCGTTCGAAGTCCGCGGTCGAGGCCGTTCCGTCGCGGTGGACGGCCACCCAGGCCCGCTCCAGGCGTTCGAAGGCGGGCTGTCCGATCTCCTGGCGCAGCGCGTACAGGACGAGCGCGGCGCCGTCGTAGACGTTCGGCCGGAAGATGCTGATCTTCTGGCCCGGCCTGGGCCCCTTCGGCGCGGCGGGCGGGCCGCCGGCGGCCCGCCCGGTGTCGGACGCGCGGTAGGCCGCCTTCATCCGGGTCTCCATGGGCCGTTTCCCCCTCTCCTGCGCGTACAGGGCCTCGTACCAGGTGGCGTGCCCTTCGTTGAGCCACAGGTCGGACCACTCACGCGGAGTGACGCTGTCGCCGAACCACTGGTGCGACAGCTCGTGCACCATGATCGACTCGACGTACCACTTGGGGTAGGCGGGCTGGGTGAAGAGCTCCCGCTCGAACAGCGACAGCGTCTGGGTCTCGAGTTCGAAGCCGGTGGTCGCCTGCGCCATCAGCAGGCCGTACGTCTCGAAGGGGTACCGGCCGACCTTGCTCTCCATCCAGGCGATCTGGTCGGGGGTCTTCCTGAGCCACGGTTCGAGCCGTTCGCGGTCCTTGGTGGGCACGACGTCGCGCACCGGCAGGCCGTGCGGGCCCGTGCGGTGCAGGACCGTGGAGCGGCCGATGGAGACCTGGGTCAGCTCGGTGGCCATGGGGTGCTGCGTGCGGTACGTCCAGGTGGTGGCCCCGGACGCGCGGACCACCCCGGCCGGCAGTCCGTTGGCCACGGCCGTGTATCCCTCGGGCGCGGTGACGCGGATGGTGAACATCGCCTTGTCGGAGGGGTGGTCGTTGCACGGGAAGACGAGGTGGCCCGCGTCGGCCTGGTTGGCCATGGCGAGTCCGTCCTTGGTCCGCACCCAGCCGCCGTCCTGGTCGCCGCGGGCCACCGGATCGCTGTGGTGCCGCACGGTGATCCGCATCCAGCCGCCGGCGGGCACCGGTTGCGCGGGGGTCACCACCAGGTCCTCACCGGCGTTCGTGAACGCCGCCGGTGACCCGTTGACCTCGACCGATCCCACCGTGCCGTGCGCGTGGTCGAGATTGACACGGTCGAGTCGCCGCGACGTCACCGCGTCGATGGTGGTGACGGCCGCCAGTGGTTCCGTGTTCTTGCCGGTGTAGGCGAAGGAGAGGTCGTACGACTTCACGTCGTACCCGGGATTGCCCAGGTGGGGGAAGAGGCGGTCGCCGATGCCCAGGGGCGTCGCCGGGGACGGGGCGCTCGCGGCGACGAGGCAGACGGAGACGGCGGAGGCGAGCAGTGCCGCCCTGACGCGGGGGCTCCTCGGGCCTCGGGGTGTGACGCCGGGTGCGGTGGGGCCGATGGTCGGGGCGTCGGGGGTGCCGGACGTGCTGGGGCGGTCGGTCCTGGAGCGGGGGGTGAGCAGCATGGACCACGGCTACCAGCGGTCGTCCCTCCCGCGCCGGAGACGCGCTCCGGGCCCACCCGAACGTGTGCTAATGCGCGGCGGCAGCACGTGTGCTACTGCGCGGCGGCAGCGGCGTGCTGCGCCCTGTTCACGTCGTACACGCCCGGCACGTTCCGCATCGCCCGCATCAGCCCGGGGAGACGGGCCGCGTCGGGGAGTTGGAGCGTGTAGGTGTGACGTACGCGCTGCTGGCTGGGGGGTTCGACGGTCGCGGAGACGATCGCGGCGCCCTCCAGGGCGATGGCTTCGGTGAGGTCGGCGAGCAGGTGGGGGCGCCCGAAGGACTCGGCGACCAGCGTGACGCGGCACTCGGTGGTGTCGCCCCAGCTCACTTCGACCTCCGCGCGTCCGGCGCCCTTCATGCGCGCCACTCCGGCGCACTCGACCCGGTGCACGGTCACCACCCCTCCGCGTACGGCGAAGCCGGTCACCCGGTCGGGCGGTACGGGGGTGCAGCAGCCCGCGAGGCGTACGGAGGCGCCCGGCTGTTCGACGACGGCGTTCGCGGCGGCGGGTCGGGCCGCGGGTGCCTCGGCGGGCGGTCTGGGGGCCGCGGCGGGTGCCTCGGCGGGCTCCGTGTCGCGGGGTGAGGGGTGCGCGGCCAGCCAGCGCTGGATGGCGATCCGGGCGGCGGGCGTGTGGGCGTGCTCCAGCCACTCCCTGGAGGGTTCCGAAGCGGGGTCCTGTCCCATCAGGAGCTGCACGGTGTCGCCGTCCTTCAGCACCGTGCTGAGCGTCGCGAGCCGTCCGTTGACACGGGCGCCGATACAGGCGTGCGCGTCGTCGCCGTACTGGGCGTACGCGGCGTCCACGCAACTGGCGCCCTCGGGCAGGCCCAACGAGCCGCCGTCGGCCCGGAAGACGGTGATCTCGCGGTCCTGGGCGAGGTCCTCGCGCAGGGTGGACCAGAACGTGTCCGGGTCCGGGGCGCCCTGCTGCCAGTCGAGGAGGCGGGAGAGCCAGCCGGGGCGGGTGGGGTCGACCCGCTCGCCGTCCGCCGCCCGTTCGCCCTCGCCGTCCGGCTGCTCCTCCGCGGGAGCGGTGTAGGGGTTGCCGAGGGCGATGACGCCGGCCTCGGCGACCTTGTGCATCTGGTGGGTACGGATGAGGACTTCGGCCACCTGGCCGTCACCGCTCGCCACGGCCGTGTGCAGCGACTGGTACAGGTTGAACTTGGGGACCGCGATGAAGTCCTTGAACTCCGACACCACGGGCGTGAGACAGGTGTGCAGTTCACCGAGGACGCCGTAGCAGTCGGCGTCCTCGTTCACGAGCACCAGGAGCCGCCCGAAGTCCGCGCCGCGCATGGGCCCGCGCTTGCGCGACACGCGGTGCACGGACACGAAGTGCCGCGGCCTGATGAGGACTTCGGCCTGGATCCCGGCGTCGCGCAGGACACCGCGTACCTCTACGGCGATCTCCGCGAGCGGGTCGCCGACGCGCGCCGCGTTGTCGACGATCAGCTCCCTGGTGTGCTCGTACTCCTCGGGGTGCAGGATCGCGAAGACCAGGTCCTCCAGTTCGGTCTTCAGCGCCTGGACACCGAGGCGTTCGGCGAGCGGGATCAGGACGTCCCTGGTCACCTTGGCGATCCGGGCCTGTTTCTCGGGGCGCATCACGCCGAGGGTCCGCATGTTGTGCAGCCGGTCGGCGAGTTTGATCGACATCACGCGGACGTCGTTGCCGGTCGCGACCAGCATCTTGCGGAAGGTCTCGGGTTCGGCGGCTGCTCCGTAGTCGACCTTCTCCAACTTGGTGACGCCGTCGACGAGATAGCAGACCTCGTCACCGAACTCGGAGCGCACCTGATCAAGCGTCACCTCCGTGTCCTCGACGGTGTCGTGGAGCAGGGAGGCGGTCAACGTCGTTGTCTCGGCGCCGAGTTCGGCGAGGATCAGGGTCACCGCGAGCGGGTGGGTGATGTACGGCTCGCCGCTCTTGCGCATCTGGCCCCGGTGCGAGGACTCCGCCAGCACGTACGCCCTGCGCAGCGGTTCCATGTCCGCGTCGGTGTGGTGGGCGCGGTGGGCCTCCGCGACGTGGCCGATCGCGTCGGGCAGCCGGTCGCGGGCGGTCGGGCCGAGCAGCGCGGCCCGGCCGAGGCGGCGCAGGTCGATCCGCGCGCGGCCCTTCCTGCGTGCTGGGGCTCCCCCCTGTTCCAGCGGAACCGAGCGCTGGGGGGAGGGCGTTGCAGGGCCTGGCGTCGCGGGATTCGTCGCCTCCGCACTCATGGGCACCTCCGGCTGCGTAGACCGGCGGACGGGGTGCCCATGGCGTACACGGCTCAGGGGTTGGCGTCGATCCCCCGTCCGGGCCGGTGCTTGATGCTACCGAGCCCACCACGCCCGGCTGACCACCTCTCGCCCAGCGTGAAACGGATCACCCATTCGAGCGAAGGTTCAGAGGTTTGCCGTTTCCGGGTTCCGGGCGGGGCCGGACGATGCGAGGCCGGGTCGGCCGAAGGCGGGTGACACCGCGTCGGACCAGGCCTTGTGACGGTGGACCGGGCGAGGATCCGTGACGCCGTGTCGGACGGTCGGGGCACATCCAGGGGCGTGCGGCGGCTTCCGCGGCGAGGTGTCCGCTCAGAGCCGGACGGCGGCCAGCCACTCCGCGTCGATGTCGCCCTCGGCGACGATCACCGCGGGGCCGGTCATCTCGATCCCGCCGTCGGGGTGCTCGGTGATCACCAGGCGTCCGCCGGGCACGTCGACGGTGTACGTCACCGGGGTTCCGGTGACGGCCGGGTCGGCGCCGTCGCGGCGGGCCGTGGCGACGGCCACCGCGCAGGCGCCCGTGCCGCACGAACGGGTCTCTCCGGAGCCGCGTTCGTGGACGCGCAGGGCGACGTGGCGCGGGCCCCGGTCGACCACGAACTCGACGTTGACCCCGTCCGGGTAGGCGGACGCCGGCGTGACGGGCGGCGGTGTGAACAGGGTGCCGGCCTGGCCGAGGTCGTCCACGAAGGCGACGGCGTGCGGGTTGCCCATGTTCACGTTGCGCGCGGGCCAGCTGTGCGCGCCGACGCTCACGGTGACGTCCCCCGCCGGGAGGACCGCCCTGCCCATGCCGACGGTGACGTCCCCGTTCTTGGCGAGGTGCACGCTCTTCACACCGGCGCGCGTGGCGATCGTGATATCCCCCTCGGCCACATGTCCGGCCCGCTGGAGGTAGTGCGCGAACACACGGACTCCGTTGCCGCACATCTCCGCGACCGAACCGTCGCCGTTGCGGTAGTCCATGAACCACTCCGCCTCGGCGGCCATCTCCGCCGCCTCGGGGTGCGCGGCGGACCGTACGACGTGCAGCAGACCGTCGCCGCCGATGCCCGCGCGGCGGTCGCACAGGGCGGCCACGGCGGCCGGGGGCAGGTCGACGGCGTTCTCCGGGTCGGGGACGATCACGAAGTCGTTCTCGGTCCCGTGACCCTTGAGGAAGGCGATCCGCGTGCTCATCCCTCGATCGTACGGGGTCGGGCCCGGCCGGTCCGGTCCGGCACCGCGTCCACGACGGACGCCCGCCCCGGCGGGCTCGGCGCGGTCGGGCTCGGCGCGGTCCGGCTCGGCGCAGTCCGGCTCGGCGCAGTCCGGCTCGGCGCAGTCGGGCTCGGCGCGGTCCGGCTCAGCGCAGTCGGGCCACGCGCCCCACGGCGAGCACCGCCACCGCGGCGACCACCACGACGTACGCGAGCACGACGCGCCAGTCCAGCCGGCGGCCGGAGCCGCGCGCGGGGAAACCCGGCAGGGCGTAGCCCACGCGGCGGGCGGCCATCATGCCCCAGCCGGCGGCGCACAGGCAGATCAGCAGGCCGAGCATGGCGACCACGGCACCGCCGTCGCCGAACTCGAAGGCCAGCGGGAACGCGAACATCAGTGAGCCCGTCGCGGCCAGGACGACGATCGGCGCGAGCTGCCAGATGCGCAGCCGGCGCTGCGGACGCAGCTCGACCTCGACCTCGGGTCCCGGGGACATCTCGTCCGGGCCCGGTCCGTCGGCGGTGACGCCGCCGGGAGACTCCTCGGGTCCGTCGGAGATCAGTGGATCACCGTCGGAGCCCGGCCGCTCGTCGTGGCCCAGCCGTTCCCCGTCGAGACCTGTCCGGTCGCCGTCGAGGCCCTGCGGCCGCCGCGGCTCCGGCAGCTCCTGCGCGGTGTCCTGCTCCGCGTCCTGTGCGGTGTTGCGAGGGCCGGCCTCCATCGCCACGCGCCCTCCCAACTCGGACTCCACATTGTCGATCGAAGCTCGATGATGGCACGGCGCCGGAGGCCCCGATGGCGGCCGGAGCGTCCCGATGCCATGACGTGATCAGGCTGTGACCGGTCGTTCGACCAACGTCAGCGCGAGCTGTGGAAGTTCCGCGAGGTCCGCCGCGGCGCCGCTGAGCCAGTGCACCCGGGGATCACGCCGGAACCACGAATCCTGACGGCGCGCGAAGCGTTTGGTGGCGCGTACGGTCTCGGCGCGCGCCTCGGCGTCGGTGCACTCCCCGGCGAGCGCCGCGAGCACCTGCTGGTACCCGAGCGCGCGCGACGCCGTGCGCCCCTCGCGCAGCCCTCGCGCCTCCAGCTCCCGGACCTCGTCGACGAGTCCGGCCTCCCACATCCGGTCGACACGCCGCGCGATGCGTTCGTCGAGCTCGGGACGCGTGACGTCCACACCGATCTGGAGGGTGTCGTACACCGAGTCGTGGCCGGGGAGATTGGCCGTGAAGGGCTTGCCGGTGATCTCGATGACCTCCAGCGCGCGCACGATGCGGCGGCCGTTGCTGGGCAGGATCGCCTGGGCGGCGCCGGGGTCGGCCACGGCCAGTCGCGCGTGCAGAGCGCCCGAACCGCGCAGTCCGAGTTCCTCCTCCAGGCGGGCGCGCACCTCGGGGTCGGTGCCGGGGAACTCCAGGTTGTCGACGGCGCCGCGCACGTACAGCCCGGAGCCGCCCACCAGGATCGGCCAGCGGCCCTCGGCGAGCAGGGCGTCGATGCGGGCGCGGGCGAGCCGCTGGTACTCGGCGACGCTGGCCGTGACGGTCACGTCCCAGATGTCCAGCAGGTGGTGCGGAACCGCGGCCCGCTCCTCCGGCGTCAGCTTGGCGGTGCCGATGTCCATCCCTCGGTACAACTGCATGGAGTCGGCGTTGACGACCTCGCCTCCGAGACGGCGGGCGAGGAAAACGCCCAGATCGGACTTTCCTGCCGCGGTCGGTCCGACGACGGCGATGACTCGGGGGGCGGGGGGTGCGCTGCTCACCGCCCCAGTCTCGCAAACCCGGGACCCCTCCTCCGACGAGCCGCGTGACGCCACAGGTTCGGGGTCGTTGCCTGTTGCGAGGTTCCGGCCGCCGGTTTTCGAGGACCGGCGCCCCGGGCGGCGCGATGGGACGCACCGGGTGACGCGGAATTTCGCCCTCACGAGTAACGTATGGAGTGGATATGGGCGTTTTTGCACGACTTCTCAGGAGGCCGAAAGCTGCGGAGGAGGCGTCACCCGCCGAGGTGCCCGCCGGTGAACGGACGGCCGGGACCGGTGCCGGGTCCGACGCCGGCGTCACGAAGTCCGACGTCGCGGTCGCGTCCGCCACGACCGACACCGACGGCGGCGTGGCCGAGTCGGCGGATCGGGCAGAAGAGGTGGAAAGGGCGGAAGGGCCGAAGGGATCGTCCGTGAGCGAGAACGGCGAGAGGACGGACGAGAGCGACGGGAACGACCGCGAGGTCGAGGTGGCGGTCGCGGCGACGGGGGCCGCGGGAGCCGCGTCCTCGGACGACGTGGAGATCCCTCAGCAGCAGACCGCCGAGAAGGCCGCCGACAACGGGGCCGGTGAGAGCGCCCGTAAGTAACTGTCCCGCGAGGGAAGGTGGACCATGAGTCTCCTGGACAATCTGAAAGCCAAGCTGGCTCCTGCCAAGGACAAGGTCTCGGACCTCGCGCAGCAGCACGGGGACAAGGTGACCCACGGTCTCGACAAGGCCGCCAAGGTGGTCGACGAGAAGACCAAGGGCAAGTACAGCGACAAGATCCAGACGGGCACGGGCAAGGCGAAGGGCGCCATGGACCGACTCGCGCACAAGGACGACGGCACCATGCCCCCGCCGGACGCGCCCCCACCGCCCCCCACGTTCTGAACGGCACACACCGACGGACGGCCGCGGAGCACCCGGCGCTCCCGGCCGTCCGCCGTGTCCGGACAGGCGTCCCGGCCGTCCGCCATGTACCGGACAGGCGTCCCGGTCGGTACGGGCGCTACGACCAGGCCGCCACCACGTACCCCACCCCGTACGGCGCGTCCTCGTACAACAGGGCACCGCCCAGCTCCGCGTCCTCGGCCGCTCCGGCGAGGACCTGCCAGGGGGCGCGTCCGGAGACCTTCAGCTCGCGGGCGAGCCCGGCGTCCAGCGCCCGCAGCGCCGCCACGTCGGCCGCCCCCAGCGCCCGGGCGACCTCCGCGTCGAAGGCCACCGCGCGCTCGTCGAGATAGCCGGGCGCCTTCAGCGTCCGGCACGCGCTGCCGTCTCCCATCACCAGGAGGGCCACCCGCGCGGCCTGTCCGGCGGCCTCCGCCCCCGCGCTGCGGCACCGCTCGGCCGTGAACGGCTCCGGAACGGCGAGACCCCTCACGGGGGTGTCGGACCAGTCCGTGCGCTCCAGGAGCCAGGCGGCGACGGCGAGCGAGGACGGAAGCGTGCGCTGCGGGGGCGCCGGAGGCGTGCCGCCACCCCGCCCGAGGCGTACGCCGAGGTCCACGCCGAACCCGCGGAACGACCCCGGTGTCCCCTCGGCATAAGCCCCGTGCCCACCGTCCTCGGCGGGGCCCACGACGACCAGCAGGTCGGGCCGCGAGGCGGCGAGCACGCCGAGCGCGTCCGCGCACGCGTCTCGCGCGGCGGCCAGTTCGGGCGCCGCCCCGGCGGCGACCTCGGGCACGAGCAGCGGCGGACAGGGGCAGGCTGCGGCGGCTACAAGCATGATCGGCAGCGTAGCCCTTCGCCGCGCGAGCGGGGTCAGTCGCAGCCGCAGCCGCTGCCCGTCATGACGGGAAGGGGCTCGGGGGCACCGATCTTCGGCAGCCCCAGCATCACGCCGGCGGGCTTCGCCGCCCGAGCCGCGTTGCGCTTGTCCCAGGCGTCCCCCGCGCGCGTGCGGCGCACGTCGAGGACGGCGCCCTCGGCGAGCAGGTGGTGCGGGGCGGCGTAGGTGATCTCGACGGTGACGACGTCACCGGGGCGCACGTCCTGGTCGGGCTTGGTGAAGTGGACCAGGCGGTTGTCGGGGGCGCGGCCGGAGAGGCGGTGCGTGGCGCCGTCCTTGCGGCCCTCGCCCTCGGCGACCATCAGCTCCAGGGTGCGTCCGACCTGCTTCTTGTTCTCGTCCCAGGAGATCTCCTCCTGGAGGGCGACGAGACGCTCGTAGCGCGCCTGGACGACCTCCTTGGGGATCTGCCCCTCCATCGTGGCCGCCGGGGTGCCGGGGCGCTTGGAGTACTGGAACGTGAAGGCGGCGGAGAAGCGGGCCTCGCGGACGGCGTGCATCGTCTGTTCGAAGTCTTCCTCGGTCTCGCCGGGGAAGCCCACGATGATGTCGGTGGTGATCGCCGCGTGCGGGATGGAGGCGCGCACCTTGTCGATGATTCCGAGGAATCGGTCCTGCCGGTACGAGCGGCGCATCGCCTTCAGGACGGTGTCCGAACCGGACTGCATCGGCATGTGCAGCTGCGGCATCACGTTCGGTGTCTCCGCCATGGCCGCGATCACGTCGTCGGTGAAGTCGCGGGGGTGCGGGGAGGTGAACCGGACCCGTTCCAGGCCCTCGATCCGCCCGCAGGCGCGCAGCAGCTTGCTGAAGGCCTCCCGGTCGCCGATGTCGCTGCCGTACGCGTTCACGTTCTGCCCGAGCAGCGTGATCTCGGAGACGCCCTCGCCGACCAGCGCCTCGATCTCGGCGAGGATGTCGCCCGTCCTGCGGTCCTTCTCCTTGCCGCGCAGAGCCGGGACGATGCAGAAGGTGCAGGTGTTGTTGCAGCCGACGGAGATCGACACCCAGGCCGCGTACGCGCTCTCGCGGCGGGTCGGCAGCGTCGAGGGGAACGCCTCGAGCGACTCGGCGATCTCGATCTGCGCCTCTTCCTGGACGCGGGCGCGCTCCAGGAGGACGGGCAGCTTGCCGATGTTGTGCGTACCGAAGACGACGTCCACCCAGGGCGCCTTCTTCACGATGGTGTCGCGGTCCTTCTGCGCCAGACAGCCGCCGACCGCGATCTGCATCCCGGGGCGCTTCGTCTTCATCGGGGCGAGGCGGCCGAGGTTGCCGTAGAGCTTGTTGTCGGCGTTCTCCCGGACCGCGCAGGTGTTGAAGACGACGACGTCCGCGTCGCCGTCGGACCCCTCGGGCGCCCGCACGTAGCCCGCGCCTTCGAGGAGCCCCGAGAGCCGTTCGGAGTCGTGGACGTTCATCTGGCACCCGTAGGTGCGCACCTCGTAGGTCTTCGCATCCTGAACGTCCACCGCGTGGCTCCGGTCGCTGCTGGTCATGCGACAAGGGTAGGCGGTGCCGGGAGTACGTCGTCCCGGCCCCGGAGTCTCCGGTGTGGGCCGACACGGGCGGCGCGGGGAAAGGGGTCCCGACGTCCGCCGGGAGGGTGCCCCTCGGACGTCGGACGTCGGACGCCGGAGATCGGGCATCGGAGATCGGGCATCGGAGATCGGAGATCGGGCATCGGGCATCGGGCATCGGCAGGGCGCCGTGCCGGCCGCGCATGGCCTCACCGCCCGCACCACACGACCCACCATCCCGGGTGGCCGCCCAGCACCCCGTTGGCCGCCCGCCGCGCTAGCCGTACACGACCGACCACGGGCGGGGTGGTCCGGCGGCGGAGCCGGACTCGCCGGTGCGCCTCGGGGCCGCGGCGCGGTCTCCGGCCAGCACCTCCGCGGCGAGTTCCGCGAAGGTCCGGGCGGCCGGATGGGCGGTGCGTCCGGCCGGCCACGCGCCGCTCAGGCGCTGGGTGAGGGGGCGTCCCGTCAGGGCCCGCCAGGCGACCCGGGGCTCCTTGCGGGCGACCGGCCCCGGGTCGAAGGCGACGCCGTGCCCCGCCGTCACCAGGGCCAGCAGGAACTCGGAGCTGGAGGCGTGCCGTACGCGCCCCGGTAGGAAGCCCGCGGCGCGGCAGACGTCGAGGATCTGGTCGTACCGGTCCGGGGCGTGGGCCCGCGGGAAGAGCACCAGGTCGTGGCCGGACAGCTCACCGAGCGCCACCTCCGGGCGCCGGGCCAGCGGCGAGGTGCGGGGCAGGACGACACCGAGGTCCACCGAGACTTCCGGACCGAGGAGCAGCCCGGAGGTGTCGGCGGGACGGTGCACCAGTCCGACGTCGAGTCCGCCGGAGGCGAGCAGCGTGACCTGTTCGCCGGTGGTGACCTCCCGCAGATCGACGCCGAGCCCCGGGGCGCGCTCGGCGCAGGCGGCGAGCAGCGCGGTCAGCACGGCGGCCGCGGTGTCGGGCGGCACACCCGCGCGCAGGGTGCCCAGGCCGCCGTCCCCCGCGCGCCGGGCCAGCATCCGCAACCGGTCCTCGCGGGCGAGGAGTTCACGGGCCTCGTCCCACAGGAGCGCCCCGGCGGCGGTCAGCCGGATCCGCCGGCGGGACCGGTCGAACAGCTCGGCTCCGAGCTCCCTCTCCAGTCGGCGCACCGCCTGACTGAGCGGCGGCTGAGCCATGCCCAGCCGGTCGGCGGCCCGGCTGAAGTGCAGTTCCTCGGCTACGGTGACGAACAGACGCAGGTGGCGCAAGAGATCCACGACGATGGACCTTACGCGAGGGGGCGGGCGAACCGATGGCCGAGGAACGGATCCGCGCGGTTTTCGCGGACGCGGGCGCGGTGGGCCTCCTGCACGCGGTTCCCGTCGGGGCCGGCACGACGATTCCCGCCGGGGCCGGGCGGACGGCTCCCGCCGGGGCCGGGCGGGCGGACCCCGGCGAGCCCGGGACGGCCGGCCTCACGGAGCCCCGCGCGCGCGAGGTGGCCGTCGGCGCCGACGAACCCGTCGTACTCGCCTCGGTGTTCAAGGTGCTGCTGGTCCTGGAGTTCGCCCGGCAGGTGGCGGCCGGGCAGCTCGACCCCCGGGAGCGGGTCCGGGTGACGGCGGCCGACCGGCTCGGCGGCTGGGGCACGGCGGGCTGCGCGGACGATGTCGAACTGTCGCTGCGCGACCTGGCGTTCTTCGCGATGTCGGTCAGCGACAACTCGGCGGCGGACCTGCTGCTCGACCGGGTGGGCCTGGACACCGTACGGCTGCTCACGCAGGAGCTGGGGCTCACCCGGACCCGCGTCGTGGGAGGACCGCGGGACGCCCTGGAGTCGATGCTCGCCGACGTCGAGGCGTGCGACGAACGGGAGTTCGCCGTCCGGTACCCGGCCCTGCCGGAGGACCGCAAGCGGCGGATGGCGGTCCTGGACCCCCTGCGGACCAACGCCGGCACGCCCCGCGAGACGACCGAACTGCTGCGTCTCATCTGGCGCGACGAGGCAGCCTCACCGGAAGCCTGCGCCCAGGTACGCGACTTGATGTCACGTCAGGTGTTCCGCCACCGGCTGGCGTCCGGGTTTCCCGGCGACACGGTGATCGCGGCCAAGACCGGGACGCTGCCGGGGCTGCACATGGAGGCGGGCGTCGTCGGGTACCCCGACGGCCGGTGTTACGCGGTCTCCGTCTTCGCCCGGACCCGCGAACTCACCGTCACCGGGCCGGAGGTGGACGCGGCGATCGGCGCCGCGGCCAGGATCGCCGTCGACTTCCTGCGGGACGCGGGGCTGTGACCAGGCCTCATATGCGCCCACGTATCGGCAGGTTATGGGATTGATCTTGGACGGGGGCGGCCGGCCCCTGATCTCCTGACGCCATGCGCGACAACGAGAACCCCCGGCGCTCCCTCCTGCTCGGCCGCCGTACGGTGCTGCGAGGCGCCGCGCTCGGCACGGCCGCCCCGCTCCTGCCCGCCACGGCCGCCACGGCCGCCGGTTCGACGGCCACGCCCTCGGCAGTGCCCACGCCCGTATCGAGACCGGCAGCGGCGTCGGCCTCGACACCAGCACCAGCACCAGCACCGTCGGTCGCGGCTTCCTTCCGCTGGTTCGGCACCGCCGGCTGGCGCATCGACGTCGACGGCCGGACCGTGCTCTTCGACCCGTACCTCACGCGCTTCAGGACCGGCCTGTTCGACGGCGCCTTCGACGCCGGCACGGAGCTGCGCACCGATCCCGGGCTGGTACGCGAACACGTGGGGCACCCCGAACTCGTCCTGGTCAGCCACGCCCACTGGGACCACCTCGCCGATGTGCCGCACATCGCCAGGACCACCGGCGCCCGCGTCGTCGGCACCGAGACGACGTACCACCTGCTGGTCGCGTTCGGCGTCGACCCGGGGCAGATCTCCGTGGTGAAGGGCGGCGAGGTCCTGGACTTCGGCGGCGGGGTCACCGTGGAGGTCGTGGCGAGTCTGCACAGCCGCAACAAGAAGTACTCCTACTTCGCCCCGGGCACGCTCCACGCGCCGCCCGCGACACCGCCGAGGACCATCTCGGACCTGCCCGAGGGCGACACGCTCGCCTTCCAGGTGACGGCGGGGAGCGCAGGCCCGTCGGCGTTCCTGATGGGCGCCAGCGACTTCTGCGAACGGGCGGCGCGGGGGCTGCGCCCCGATCTCGCCATGGTCGCGGTGCCGGCCGGCACCGCCACCCACGACTACGTGCCCCGGCTGCTGCGCGCCCTGGACCGGCCCGACGTCGTCGTGCCCGTGCACTGGGACAACTTCGAGGAGCCCCTGACCGCTCCCCCGCGCCGCGACCCGTCGATGGACCTGGACGGGTTCGTCGCCCAGGTGCGCCGTTCGTCCCCGGCCGGCCGGATCGTCGTACCGGACTACCGCACGGTGTACGGGGGCGACATGCGTCCCCTCGACTGACCGAAGTCGGGCCGGAGACCGATCGAAGACCGGCCGAAGATCTGGCCGAAGCCCGGCCGGAGTCCGCCCGAGGTGGGACCGAAGGCGGACGGCACCCATCCCGCACGGCACCCAAGCCGCTCGACACCCAAGCCGATCACCACACGATCACACGATCACGGCTCGATGAGCCCCGCGCGGATCGCGTACCGCGTGAGTTCCAGGCGGTCGCGCATACCGAGTTTCTGCAGGAGGTTCGCCCGGTGGCTCTCCACGGTCTTGGCGCTGATGAAGAGCAGCTCGCCGATCTCCTTCGTGGTGTGCCCCTCGGCGACCAGTTTCAGCACCTCCTCCTCACGGTCGGTGACGGCTCGCGCGGGCAGCCCTTCGCCACGGCGCAGACGTTCGAGGTACGTCCGTACGATCGCGGTCTCGGCGCCGGGATAGATGAACGGCTCGTCGCGCATCGCCGCCCGGCACGCCTCGACCAGGTCCCGGTCGGCGACCGACTTCAGGACGTAACCGCAGGCACCGGCCTTGAGCGCCTCGAAGAAGTACTGCTCGTTGTCGTACATCGTGAGGATGAGGATGCGCAGGTCGGGCAGGCGCCGGGAGAGTTCGCGGGCCGCCTGCAGGCCGGTCATACGAGGCATGGCGACGTCGAGCACGGCGAGGTCCACCTCCGTCTCGCGGGCCAGGGCGACGGCCTCGGCACCGTCCCCGGCCTCCGCCACCACGCTCAGATCGGGTTCCCCGTCGAGGATGAGCCGCACGCCGCGGCGCACGAGTGTGTGGTCGTCGGCGAGCAGGACTCGCGTGGGCCTCCCGGCGGGCGCGGACATCATCGGTCTCCCTCGGAAGCGGTGGCGGTGTCTGTGTCTGTGCCGGTGCCGGTGTCGGTGGCGGTGTCTGCGGCGGTGGTGGCGCCCGGACGCTGCTGCGGCGACCACCCGCCGGTCGTCGTGATGCGCAGCCGTACGTCGGTGCCCCGGCCGGGTGCGGGCCCGAGCGAGAACGCGGCGCCGACCAGCAGCGCCCGCTCGCGCATCCCCGTGATGCCCGCTCCCTCGCGCGCGCGGCCCGGTCCCCTGCCGTTGTCCCGTACGAGGAGTTCGACGCCGTCCGTGACGCGCCGCAGCCGGAGTTCGGCGCGGTCGGCGCCCGCGTGCCGGACCGTGTTGGTCAGCCCCTCCTGCGCCACCCGGTAGACCACGAGTTCGGCCTCGTCGTTCAGCGGCGGCACGTCGGCGTCGAGGTGGTGGGTCACGGACAGCCCGTGGGTGGTGAACTCGCCCGCGAGGGAGCGCAGCGCGCTGTGCAGTCCGAGCTCCTCCAGCACACCCGGGCGCAGCCGGCGGGCGATACGGCGGATCTCGTCCAGGCTGCCGCGGGTGGCCTCCTGCGCCTGGCTCACCTCCTCCCTCAGCTCCCCGGGCACCCGGTCGGCGACCCGTCTGAGCTGGAGCAGGACGGCGGTCAGGGTCTGGCCGACCTCGTCATGGAGTTCCTGGGAGACGCGCCGTCGCTCGCCCTCCTGCGCGGACAGCGCGCGGGCCGAACTGGTGGCGCGCTCGGTCTCCAGCCGGTCGAGCATGGTGTTGTACGTGGTGATCAGCTCGGCCACCTCGGCCGGCCCGGTGACGGGCGCCCGCGCTCCGGGGTGGGTGAGGTCGGCGGTGGCCATGGCCCGGCCCAGCCGTTGCAGCGGGGCGAGGCCGATCCGCAGGACGAACGCGTTGAGGACGAGCATCAGCGCGAGCCCGAGCACGACGACGAGTGCCTCGCCGGGGAGGATCGGCGTCGAGACGGTGACCGGTCCCAGCAGCAGTGCGGTCGCCACGGTCAGACCCACGGCGTTCAGCAGGAAGATCCGCCGGAACAGCGACACGTTCCTCTGTCCGTCCCTTCCGGCCGGTTTCCGCCCGGCCGCCTTCGCCCGCCCCGCGGCGGGCACTCCGTCCTTCCCGGTCCGCGTCCGTGCCACCGCCCCCAACAGCCTCGCAACAGCCGGGCGGCCCTGTCCATCCGTGCCAGCACCCATGTCGCAACGGTACGGCGAGATGGCAGCATGACCGTTTTGGGTGGGCTTTTTCGCGGGCCGCACCGTGCCGACGCGCACGGTGATCCGGCGCGACCACCCTCGGCCGGACCGCCTCCGCGCGTCCGTCCGCGACGCGGGAAACCCCGACGCGGACGGACGTGACGCGCCCGGCTGTGTCGCACCCGGCCGGGCCGCGAAGCACCCGGCCGCGACGACGAGCGGAACCAGGACGACCAGCGACGAGCAAGGGGAGAATCATGTCGGCTCCACGCCTGCGGGCGACGCCACTGCCGGGTATCGGGGTGCAGTACGACCTCGTGACCCGTGAACAGCGCCACCTGTCCGTGGTGGCGCACCGCGACGGCGCCCGCACGGTCAGCGTGTACCAGGCCGACGACCCCGACTCCTGCGCGCAGTCGCTGCGGCTGTCGAGCGGTGAGGCGGCCTCGCTGATCAACGCCCTGAAGCCGTCCCCGCACAGCCCGAGTCTGCTGTACACCACCGACCTGGGGCTGATCGCCGAGCGCGTCGAGATCGCCGCGGCGTCGTGGTGGAACGGGCGGGTGCTGGGCGAGACCCGGATGCGCACCGAGACCGGTGCCTCGATCGTGGCGGTGCTGCGGCGTGCCGAGGCGATCCCCTCCCCCACTCCGGACTTCCGGCTGGCGGGCGGGGACATCCTGATCGTCGTCGGGACCCGTGAGGGCGTCGACGGCGCCGCGACGATACTCGGACGGGAGTGAGCGCGTGCACTCTGCGGTACTGCTGATCGAGTTCGGCGCCATCATCCTCTGTCTCGGCCTGCTCGGCCGGGCCGCGGCCCGGCTGCGGTTCTCCCCCATCCCGCTCTATCTGCTGGCCGGTCTCGCCTTCGGCGAGGGCGGGCTGCTCCCGCTCGGCGCGAGCGAGGAGTTCGTCGCCACGGGCGCCGAGATCGGCGTCATCCTGTTGCTGCTGATGCTGGGCCTGGAGTACACGGCGAGCGATCTGGTCTCGAACCTCAAGGCCCACTATCCGTCGGGGCTGGTCGACTTCACGCTCAACGCGCTGCCGGGCGCCGTCGCGGCGCTCCTGCTGGGCTGGGGTCCGGTGGCCGCCGTGGTCCTGGCGGGCGTCACCTGGATCTCGTCGTCCGGGGTGATCGCCAAGGTGCTGGGCGACCTGGGGCGGGTCGGCAACCGGGAGACACCGGTGATCCTGAGCATCCTGGTCCTGGAGGACCTGGCGATGGCGGTCTACCTGCCCATCGTCACCGCGCTGGTGGCCGGGGTGGGACTGGCCGCCGGGAGCGTGACGCTGGCGATCGCGCTGGGGGCCGCGGGACTCGTCCTGTTCGTGGCCGTCCGCTACGGCCGCGTCATCTCCCGCTTCGTCTCCAGCGACGACCCCGAGAAACTCCTGCTGGTCGTGCTGGGTCTGACGATCCTCGTCGCGGGCCTCGCGCAGCAGCTTCAGGTGTCGGCCGCGGTCGGGGCGTTCCTGGTCGGCATCGCGCTGTCCGGGGAGGTCGCGGAGGGGGCGCACACGCTGCTGAGCCCCCTGCGGGACCTGTTCGCGGCCATGTTCTTCGTCTTCTTCGGGCTGCACACCGACCCGGCGAGCATTCCGCCCGTGCTGCTGCCCGCCCTGGCGCTGGCAGTGGTGACGGCGCTGACGAAGATCGTGACCGGGTACTGGGCCGCGCGGCGGGCCGGTATCTCCGTCAAGGGCCGCCTGCGGGCGGGCGGTGCGCTGGTCGCGCGCGGCGAGTTCTCCATCGTCATCGCCGGACTCGCGGTCACCGCCGGCATAGAGCCGTCACTGGGGCCGCTGGCCACCGCGTACGTGCTGATCCTGGTCGTGCTCGGCCCGCTCACGGCCCGTTACACGCAGCCGCTGGCTGCACGCCTCACCGCCCGGTTCGGCGGCGGCCCGGGGCCGGTGCGCGTCACCGGGCGCCTCCCGGAGGCCCGGGAGAGAACAGCACCGGAGGCGGAGACGGAGCGCGAGGACGGCGTACGCCGGCAGACGGCCGTCCCGGACTGAGCGCGGTCCGGGCCGGGCAGGGGGCTCAGGTGTCCGCGCCCCGCCACCCCTGCCCGCGCAGCACCGCCGTCACGTCCGGCGCGCGGTAGTGCTCCCCCTTGAGGACCTTGCCGTCGGCACGGCGGGAGACCTGGCCGTCCGGCCCCAGCTTCGTCATGTTGGACCGGTGGATCTCGGCGATCACCTGGTCGAGGTCGATGCCGTGGACGAGTGCGGTGCCGTACGCCACATACACCACGTCGGCCAGCTCGTGCGCCAGCCGGTCCAGCGGTCCCGTGACCGAGACCTCGGCCACTTCGGCGGCCTCCTCGGCGAGCAGCTCACCCCGGTGGGCGGCCAGCGCCGGGGAGACCTCCGCCGGAGTGCTGCGGGTGGCGAGTCCGAAGGCGCGGTGGAACGCGCGGACCAGTTCGGCGGGCGAGGGAACAACCGAGGGTGAGCCGGCCGAGGACCGCGGAGAGCCCGGCGACGCCTCGGCGCCCGGCGAGCCCGGAGAGCCCGGCGAGCCCGGAGAGCCCGGCGAGCCCGGCGAGCCCGGAGAGGTCTCGGCGCCCGGAGAGGCGGCGGACGCCGGGGAGGCCGGGGACCCCGCGGACGCCGGGGAGGCCGGGGACCCCGCGGACGCCGGATCGGGGGTCGGCGCGGATGAAGAGGACTGCATCGTCCGACCCTACCGACCCGCCGCGCCTCCCCCCGTCCGTCCCGCCCTGGCCAGGAGGGTCCCCGGGCTGGCAGGATCGCGCGCATGTTCCAGGCACTCCCCCGCATCGGCAGGCGCCGCGCGCTGTTCGGCTCGGCGGCCGCGTTCGCGGTGGTCGGGCTGCTGCTCTGGTGGCTGCTGCCGCTGGGCGAGGAGTCGCCGGGCGGATCGATCACTTTCAGTACGGGCACGCCCACGGGGGTCTACCAGAAGTACGGCGTGCTCCTGCAGGGCGCGATCGCCAAGGACATGCCACG
This sequence comes from Streptomyces fagopyri, assembly GCF_009498275.1. Taxonomy (NCBI): domain Bacteria; kingdom Bacillati; phylum Actinomycetota; class Actinomycetes; order Kitasatosporales; family Streptomycetaceae; genus Streptomyces; species Streptomyces fagopyri. The sequence goes on from NZ_CP045643.1 coordinate 2,776,553, forward strand.
CCTGGACGTACGTCTGAAGAACAGTGACGGCTCGCAGGAGAACGTGCGCCGTGTGGCGACGGGACAGGCCGACTTCACCATCGCGGCGGCCGACGCCGTGGAGACGTACCTGCTGGAGGACAAGCCGGGCGCGGGCCGGCTGCGCGGCTGCGCGCGGCTCTACGACGACTACGTGCACCTGGTGGTCCCGCGCTCCTCGTCCGTCAGGTCGGTGGCCGACCTGCGGGGCAGGAAGGTCGCCGTCGGGCCGGACGGTTCCGGGGTACGGCTGATAGCGGAGCATGTGCTCCAGGCGGCCGGCCTCGATCCGAAGAAGGACATCAAGCCCTCCTCCGACGGCATCGGAACCATGCCCGACCTGCTCGAACACCACAGGATCGACGCCTTCTTCTGGTCGGGCGGCCTGCCCACCAGCGCCGTACAGAAGCTCTCGGACGACTTCGCCATCAGGCTGGTGCCGATCGGCAGCGACCTGGTCGCCAAGCTGCACGCGCAGGGTGGCGCCTCCCGCTACTACCGGGCCGCCGTGATGCCCGCCGACGCCTACCCCGCCGCGCAGCAGGGCGGTTCCGTGCAGACGCTGGCGGTGGCGAACTTCCTGATCACCCGGGAGGACTCGGACCCGCGGCTGACGGAGGAACTCACCCGTACGGTGATCAACAGCCGTGACCGCATCGGCTCCCAGGTGCACGCGGCCCAGCTGGTGGACCTGCGCACGGCCATCTACACGGACCCGCTGCCCCTCCACGAGGGCGCCCGGCGCTACTACCGCTCGGTCAAGCCGTAGGCCGCGGTGACACCGGTCCGGGAAGGTCTCCCGGCCGGAATCCGGCGGGCGTCAGGACGCCGGTTCGGACCTCGGCACGGTCACCGTGACCTTCAGCCCCCGCGGCTCGTGACGGGTGTAGGAGAGGGAGCCGCCGCCGGCCGAGAGCAGGACCCCCGAGATGGACAGGCCGAGGCCGGAGCCCTTGATGTTCTGGTGGCCGGCGCTGCGCCAGAAGCGGTCGCCGATGCGGGCGAGTTCCTCGTCGCTCAGGCCCGGCCCGCGGTCGGTGACGACGACCTTCGAGACCTCGCCGTTCGAGGAGACCTCCACCTCGACGCTCTCCCCCTCCGGCGTGAACTTCAGGGCGTTGTCTATCACCGCGTCCAGGGCGCTGGACAGCGTGACCGGGTCGGCCCAGGCGGTGGTGGCCGGGCAGATGCCGGTCAGCCGTACGCCCACGCTGTCCGCGAGGGGTGACCAGGAGGCGACGCGCTCGGCCGTCAGCTCGCCGATGTCGGTGAGCCGCAGGTCCGCCTCGGCGTGCTCGGCGAGCGCGAGGTCGAGCAGGTCGTCCAGGACCTCGGCGAGCCGCTTGCCCTCGGTGCGTACGGACGCGATCTCCTCGTTGCCCTCCGGCAGTTCGAGGGCGAGCAGTTCGATGCGCAGCAGCAACGCCGAGAGCGGGTTGCGCAGTTGGTGCGAGGCGTCGGCGACGAAGGCCCGCTGCTGCTCCAGGACGTCCTCGACGTTGTCCGCCATCTCGTTGAACGACCGTGCCAGACGCCTGAGTTCGGGCGGTCCACCGGCCGCCGCCACCCGGGACTTCAGGCGTCCGGTCGCGATGTCGTGGGTGGTGGCGTCGAGGACGCGCACCGGCCTGAGCACCCAGCCGGTCAGCCGCAGCGCCGCGCCGAGGGCGAGGAGCATCGCGGCGATCTCGCCCGCGCCGATGATCAGCCAGCCGTGCAGGATCTTCGAACGCATCTGCCCGGTGGGCGAGTCGGTGACGACGACGGCGATGACGTCACCGTCCCGGATGACCGGCGACGCCACGACGAGCCGGTGGCGCTGCCAGGGCCAGACCTGCTCCGGGTCGTGGCTGCGGCGGCCGAGGAGCGCCTCGTTGAAGGCCTCGCGGCCCTCCCCGTCCGCGGGCAGGTACAGGGTCTCCGGCGCGTTGGCCATGACGGCGAGGTTGCGGTAGAAGACGCCCGTGCGGATGCCGTACACGTCGTAGTACGCGGCGAGTTCCTTGATCAGGGTCTGCCGGCGCTCGTCGACGGCGTTCACCCGGGGACCCGTCGGCTGGTCGGTGACGAACTGCGCCAGGGCGGCGAAACGCGCCGTGTCGTCGATGCGGTCGACCACCACGCGCTGCTGCTCGGCGGCCGCGACGCTCCCGGCGAGCGGGATGCCGAGCGCGAGCAGCACGGCGGCCATCAGGACGATGAGCAGGGGAAGCAGGCGGGTGCGCACGGTGCACGCTACGACGTGGGGGCGACGAGGCGGTACCCCACACCGCGCACGGTCTCGATCAGCGCCGGCATCCGCAGTTTGGAGCGCAGGGACGCGACGTGCACCTCCAGGGTGCGCCCGGTCCCCTCCCAACTGGTGCGCCAGACCTCGCTGATGATCTGTTCCCGCCGGAAGACCACTCCGGGCCGCTGGGCGAGCAACGCGAGCAGGTCGAACTCCTTGCGGGTCAGCTGGACGACCGAACCGCCCACGCTGACCTGGCGGGTGGGCAGTTCGATGCGGACCTGGCCGAGCCGCAGGGCGCCGTCACCGGCGGCCCCCGTCTCGTCGGGGGCGCTGCGGCGGCTGACGGCGTGGATACGGGCGAGCAGTTCACCGGTGTCGTACGGCTTCACGACGTAGTCGTCGGCGCCGAGGTTGAGGCCGTGGATGCGGGAGCGCACGTCGGAGCGGGCCGTGACCATGATCACCGGGGTGCTGGTGCGTTTGCGGATCTTGCCGCAGACCTCGTAGCCGTCCTGGTCGGGCAGGCCCAGGTCGAGCAGGACGACGCCGAAGCCGTCGCTCTCGGGGACCAGGGCCTGGAGAGCCTCCTCGCCGCTGCGGGCGTGCGTGACCTCGAAGCCGTGACGTGCCAGCACCGCGGACAGGGCGGCGGCGACGTGGTTGTCGTCCTCGACGAGCAGCAGTCTCATTCCGGCCCCCTCCGGTCCATCGGTCGTCCGCCCCGGTTCTTGGCGCGTACGGCACTTCGTTCGCACGGTCGTTTCGTTCGTGTCCTTCGTTCCCGCCGTCGCGGCCGGAACAGCCGCGTACGGCCTCAACTCGTACAACTTCAAACAGTCTCGGTTTGTACAACCAGGGGGCACGCGCGTGCCCCCTGGAAGTCACGCCGATGGACAAGGACGGCGTCAAGGGGGTTCCGGTTGCGGAGGGTTTCCGTTACCCAGCCGGTACCCTGCCGCGCACCGGCACGCACCGGGCGTCCGCGTGCGGCTACGACACGTGTCCGATTGCTATCCGATCGTGATGCTCAAGTTCCCCTCAGATGTAATGACGCTGGTCGCACGGGCTCACTACTGTCCTCCGAAACCGAGGAGGACGGAGCCCCAGAGCGATGACCGAAGTATCGGTGGCCAAGGATGCCGTGGCCGCGACCGAGGACCTGGTCGTCCTGAAGAGCGTCAACAAGCACTTCGGCGCGTTGCACGTGCTCCAGGACATCGACCTGACGATCGCCCGTGGCGAGGTCGTCGTGGTCATCGGGCCCTCCGGGTCCGGGAAGTCCACCCTGTGCCGCACCATCAACCGCCTGGAGACGATCGATTCGGGCGACATCACGATCGACGGCAAGCCGCTGCCCGAGGAGGGCAAGGCGCTCGCCCGGTTGCGCGCCGACGTGGGCATGGTCTTCCAGTCCTTCAACCTCTTCGCGCACAAGACGGTGCTCCAGAACGTGATGCTGGGGCAGATCAAGGTCCGCAGGGCCGACAAGAAGGCGGCCGAGGAGAAGGCCCGCGCGCTGCTCGACCGGGTGGGCGTGGGCACGCAGGCCGACAAGTACCCCGCCCAGCTCTCGGGCGGCCAGCAGCAGCGTGTCGCGATCGCGCGGGCGCTGGCGATGGACCCCAAGGTCATGCTCTTCGACGAGCCGACCTCGGCGCTCGACCCCGAGATGATCAATGAGGTGCTCGAGGTCATGCAGCAACTCGCGCGCGACGGCATGACCATGGTCGTCGTCACCCACGAGATGGGCTTCGCTCGTTCGGCTGCCAACAGGGTCGTCTTCATGTCCGACGGCCGCATCGTCGAAGAGGCTGTGCCGGACCAGTTCTTCAGCAATCCGCGCAGCGACCGCGCCAAGGACTTCCTGTCGAAGATCCTCCACCACTGACGGCCCGCGCCGCTTCCTCACCGAAGTCCGCCGCCGGACCGACGGTCCTCACCGAAGCCTTCGCCTGACGGCCCTGTCCGGGGTCCCTGCCTGAAGACCCTGCCCGAAGACCCTGCCTGAAGACCTGCAACTCCTCCCCACGCAAAGGATGTTCACCATGAAGCTCCGTAAGGTCACGGCCGCCGCGGCCGTCGTGCTCTCGCTCGCCGTGACCGCCACGGCCTGCGGTTCGGACGACAAGAAGGACGGCGACTCCTCCGGCGGCGGCAAGGAGATCACCATCGGCATCAAGTTCGACCAGCCGGGCATCGGGCAGAAGACGCCCCAGGGCTATTCGGGCTTCGACGTCGACGTGGCCACGTACGTGGCCAAGAAGCTGGGCTACGCCGCCGACCAGATCAAGTGGAAGGAGACGAAGAGCGCCGACCGCGAGAACGCGCTCTCGCGCGGTGACGTCGACTTCATCGCCGCCTCCTACTCGATCACCCCGGAGCGCCAGCAGAAGGTCGACTTCGCCGGCCCCTACCTGCTCGCGCACCAGGACGTCCTGATCCGTGCCGACGACGACACGATCAAGTCGCCGTCGGACCTCAACAGCAAGAAGCTGTGCTCGGTGACCGGTTCGACCTCGGCGCAGAACGTGCACGACAAGCTCGCGCCCAAGGCCCAGCTCCAGAAGTACCCGACGTACTCGGCCTGTCTGACCGGTCTGCAGAACAAGGCGATCGACGCCCTGACCACGGACGACTCGATCCTCGCCGGCTACGCCTCGCAGGCGACCTTCAAGGGCAGGTTCAAGCTCGGCGGCTTCAAGATGTCCAACGAGAACTACGGCATCGGCGTCAAGAAGGGCAGCGCCCTCAAGGCCAAGATCAACACGGCTCTGGAGTCCATGGTCTCCGACGGTTCCTGGGAGAAGGCCGTGACGGCCAACTTCGGCCCGGCGCAGTACAAGAACGAGCCTGCGCCGAAGATCGGCAACATCGTCAGCTGATGTAGGGCCCGCCGGTGCGCCGCCCTCGGGGGCGGCGCACCCGGGCACCACCACACGCGGAAGCGCGGGAGATCGTGTTCGACTTTCTTCAAGGTTACGACCTGCTGGGAGCCTTCTGGGTGACGGTGAAACTCACCGTCCTCTCAGCCGTCGGCTCCCTGATCTGGGGAACGATGCTGGCCGCCATGCGGGTCGGCCCGGTGCCCCTCATGCGCGGTTTCGGCACCGCCTATGTGAACACCGTGCGGAACATCCCGCTGACCGTGATCATCCTGTTCACGTCGCTGGGCCTCAACCAGACCCTGAACGTCACTCTCGGCTCGGACAACTTCGACACCATCAACTTCCGGCTCGCCGTGGTCGGTCTGATCGCCTACACCTCGGCGTTCGTCTGCGAGGCGCTGCGTTCCGGCATCAACACCGTGCCCGTCGGCCAGGCGGAGGCGGCCCGCGCGATCGGTCTGAACTTCACCCAGGTGCTGACACTGATAGTGCTGCCGCAGGCTTTCCGTTCGGTCGTCGGCCCGCTGACGAACGTGCTGATCGCCCTGACCAAGAACACCACGGTGGCGGCCGCGATCGGCGTCGCCGAAGCGGCCACCCTGATGAAGTCCATGATCGAGAACGAGGCCCAACTCGGCGCGGTCTCGGCCGTCTTCGCCTTCGGGTTCATATGTCTGACGCTGCCGACCGGCCTTCTCCTCGGCTGGGTGGGCAAGAAGGTGGCGGTGAAGCGATGACGTCCGTCCTGTACGACGCCCAGGGCCCCCGTGCCAAGCGGCGCAACCTCCTCTACTCGGCGCTGTTCCTGGTCGCCTTCGCGGCCGTGCTGTGGTGGGTGTTCACCAGCCTCGACGACAAGGACCAGCTCGCCTGGGAGAAGTGGAAGCCCTTCGTCCACGGCGAGGCCTGGAGCACCTATCTCTGGCCGGGGCTGAAGAACACCCTAAAGGCCGCGGCCCTGTCCATGGTCATCGCCCTGCCGCTCGGCGCCGTGTTCGGTATCGCCCGGCTCTCCGACCATGTCTGGATACGCGTCCCGGCGGCCTCGGTCGTGGAGTTCTTCCGCGCCATCCCGGTGCTGGTCCTCATGATCTTCGCCGTCGCCGCGTACTCCTCGTACACGGACATCAGCTCGGACGACCGTCCGTTCTACGCGGTCGTCACGGGACTGGTGCTCTACAACTCCTCGGTGCTCGCGGAGATCGTCCGCGCGGGCATCCTGTCACTGCCCAAGGGGCAGTCCGAGGCGGCCATGGCCGTCGGTCTGCGCAAGAACCAGGTCATGCGGTTCATCCTGCTGCCGCAGGCGGTCACCGCGATGCTTCCGGCGATCGTCAGCCAGCTCGTCGTGATCGTGAAGGACACCGCGATCGGCGGCGCGGTCCTCACCTTCCCCGAGCTGCTCGCCTCCGTCGGCCCGATGAGCGCGTACTACGGCGCGAACACCATCGCCAGCTTCACCGTCGTGGCCCTGGTCTTCATCGCGCTCAACTTCGGCCTCACGAGCTTCGCGAGCTGGCTGGAGGGAAGGCTGCGGCGCGGCAAGAAGTCGACGGGCGCGACGGTTCCGCCGGCCGCGGTCGCGGGCACGGAGGCGGCCGGCGCGGGCGGCGGCGTCACCGTCTGACGCGGCCTCATCCCGGACCGGTGCGAACGGGGGCAACGGCATGATCACCACCGCCCCCGTCACTTGACGCAAGCAGCGGCAATGGGTTGCATACGTTCTGTGATCGTGCACCCCGCTCCAACTGCCCTTTCCCTCACGTCCCCGAAGACGCCGCTCCGGGCGGGAGGCCGCGCGCCGTGGACCCGGTGATCATTGCCGGAGCGGGGCCCGTGGGCCTTGCCCTCTCCCTGGCGCTGGCCCGCCAGGAAGTCCCGTCCGTGGTGCTCGACGAGGGGCCCGGCAAGGACGAACAACGGCTCGCGCGGACGGTGGTACTGCGCGAGGACACCGCCGCGCTCGTCGAGCGGCTGACCGGCCTCCCGCTCGCCGGCGCCGGGTTCCGTTGGGCCGGATGGCGGTCGATGCGGCGCAAGCAGGTGATGCGCGAGATCAGGTTCGACGCGGCGGGATCGTTCGCCGGCGCGCTGGACCTCGACGCGGATCCGGAGGTTTCCGGAAGCACGGCACGCGAGACCGGAAGCGGCACCGCGTACGGCGTGCACGGCGCGAAAGGGAGCGCGCGCGCCCTGAAGGGGAGCGCGCAGGGCTCGAAGGGGGGTGCGCCGGACTTCACGGACGCCGAGCTGTCCGCCCCCCTGCATCTCACCCAGCACACCCTGACGACCGCCCTGCGCGAGGCCATCGCCCACGAGCGGCTGATCAAACTCGCCGTCAACAGCCGCCTCGTCTCCGTCGAACAGGAGACCTCGGGCGTCACCGCGCACACCCGTGGCTCCAACGGCACCTGGTGGCGGGGCAGTTACCTGGTCGGCTGCGACGGTCCGCGCTCGACCGTGCGCAAGCTCCAGGACATCCGCTTCCCCGGGCGCACGGCCGTCGAACGGCACGCCGTGGCGGCTCTGCGCACGGAACTGCCCTGGCCGGGCGAAGCGTTGCTGCACCGCATGCCACCGTGGCGGACCTCGGGCCCCTCGGCCGGCGAGGTGACGGCCCGCCCCCTCGCCGACGACGTGTGGCGTCTGGACTGGCTGCTGCCGCCCGGCAAGGACCTGGTCACCCCCGACCTGCTGGTGACGCGCGTCCGGGAGACCCTCGCGGGCTGGAGCGGCGGCCCCACACCCCCCTACGAACTGCTCGACACCGGCGTCCACACCGTCCATCACCGCCTCGCGCGCCGGTGGCGGTCCGGCCGGGTGTTCCTGGCCGGCGACGCCGCCCACCTGCTCGGCGCACTCGGCACCCAGGGCCTGGACGAGGGCCTGCGGGACGCCGACAACCTCGCCTGGAAGCTGGCGGTGGCCTGGCACCACGGCCCGCACGAGGCGCTGCTCGACAGCTATCAGGTGGAGCGGCGCGCCGTCGTCGCCGCCCGGCTGCGCGCCGCCGACCAGGCGCTTCCGCTGCTGCGCGGCGGCGGCGGGCTGCGGGCGTACGTGCCCGGCTCGGCCCGCGGCCACGACGTCATGCTGACGGACGGGCACCTGGGACGCGGCCCGCTGGGCAGGCCCGGGACGTACGCGGACTCACCGCTGGCGCCTCGCCCCTCCGAGTCGGAGACCCCGGTGGACACGGCGCCCGGTGCGCCGGTCGTCGACGTACGGGTGACCGCGGAGGACGGCACGTTCGTACCGCTGCGGGACCGGCTCGGACGCGGTGTCCTGCTGGTCGTACTGATCGCGCCCGGTACGGGGGTGTGGGAGCGGAAGCACTGGGTGACGGCCGGGATCATGCCCCGGCTCGCGGCCGCCGTGACCGCGCTGCCCCACCCCGCCGAACTCCTGGTGGCCGAGAGCTACCCCGGCGCGGCCGCGCACAGTGTGCTGCTGGTGCGCCCCGACGGCCATCTGGTGACCGCGTTGAGCGGAGTGCGCCCGGCCGACCTGTACGCGGCGGCCGAGACGGCGCTGGGCGGTCCGCCCGGGGTGGCGGCCGAGTCGGAGCGGGAGGCGAGGGCGGACAACACGGTGCGCGCGGGCTGACGACCGGGCCGCCCTGCCGCGGCGCCGCCCGAAACCGAACTCGCCCGCACCCGCCGGAACCTGACGGTCTGACACCCATGGCGCCGGTGCCTCCCGCCGCACCCACGCGTCGGTGCCACCCACGGCACCCGCCGCGTCCGTGACACCCGCCGCACCCACGGCGCCGGTGACACCCGCGACGTCCGTGACAGCCCCTGCGCCCATGGGTCGCGGCGGTCCCCCGCGACATCTCGCGGACACGCTCCCGGGCCCGGTCCGCACCACCGTGACGCACCCACCGTGACGCACCGCACACGTGAGGGATCGCACGCAGTGACGAGGTGTACGCCGCGAAAGCCCGTCCGCGTGGCCGCCGGGCCGGGCCGCCTCGGGGGTGGCCCCCGGCTGCCCGTGGGTCGAACGCGCGGGCGTGCGGCCGGCCGCCAGGGCCGCCCGGACCTCCGGTTCTTCCGCGTCACCGTCACCGGTGAGCCCGCGGACCGAGTTCGTCCGCGCCCGCCGCACTCGTCGGCCGGTGTCCCGCCGGCCCGAAATCCGTCGGGCCACCCGGGGTGACCGGTGGGTCCACATAGTGACAGTGAGTTGACCGGTCCGAACCGCCATGGTGTACTCCGGATCGTGACCGACACCTGTGTGCGCCTGTGGCGGAGGGTCCATATGGACCTCATCCGCTATGCGGGCTGCGTGTGTCGACCGTCCTGCTGAATTCGCTCCCCCTCTCCCCGTGCGCGCCCTTATTGCTGCCGCGCGCCCCACGCGAACCCCAGGACGGTACAAGTGTCTGTGTCCCCCTCTGTCTCAGCGCCCCCACAAGCTCCCTCGCAGGCCGACCTGCTCGACTTCGTGCGCCGCGCCGCCGCCGACACCGAGTTGGTCGCCTCACTTCCGCTCGACCCCCAGGGCCGTACCTGGGTCCGCCTGGAGGGCCCGGGCGGCAGCGAGGCCTGGCTCATCGGCTGGCCCCCCGGCACCGGAACCGGCTGGCACGACCACGCGGACTCGGTCGGTGCCTTCGTCACCGCGGCCGGTGAGCTGAGGGAGTACTCGCTCGCCGCACGACTGCCCACCGACGGCTGGAAGACCCTCGAACTGACGGAGGGTGTCGACCGCGAGCGGCGGCTGCCGACCGGCCGGGGCCGTACCTTCGGCCACCACCATGTGCACGAGGTGCTCAACGTCTCCGCCGAGGAGCACGCGATCTCCGTCCACGCGTACTACCCACCGCTCCCCCGGATCCGCCGCTACAGCCGTACCGGGCAGATCCTCCGTCTCGAACAGGTCGAACGACCGGAGGACTGGCAGTGAGCGATCCGAGCGACCACGCCCGGGGCCCGCTGGGCATCGACGCGTTGCTGGAGGAGGCCCGCTCGGAACTCGACCGGGTGGAGGCCGAGGAGGCGTACGACGCCGCGCGGGCGGACGGTGCCCTTCTCGTCGACATCCGGTACGCCGCCCTGCGTGACCGCGACGGGCTGATCCCCGGTGCCCTCGTCATCGAACGCAACGAACTGGAGTGGCGGCTCGACCCTCGGGGCAGCCACCGCGTCCCCGAGGCCACCAGCCACGATCTGCGGGTCGTGGTGATCTGCAACGAGGGATACGCCTCCAGCCTCGCTGCCGTGTCCCTGCGCCGGCTGGGGCTGCGCGGGGCGACCGATCTGGTCGGAGGATTCCAGGCGTGGAGGGCGGCCGGTCTACCGGTGACGGCACCGCCCCGGTAGTCCTTGTGGTTCTGGTGGTTCCGATGGTTCCAGTGATTCAGGTGGTTCCGCCGTGGTGGGTGCCCTCCGCTGTCGGGGGCGCTCACTGTGGCGTGCCGCCCCTTACCGCTGACTTCTGTTCACACCTGGCTCCTGTTCGCGACCGCGTGCCCGGAATCCCGTAGGGCCGGTATCCCTGCAGGACCGGAGTCCCGCGCCCGGAATCCCCGCCGTGCCGGAACCCCGTGCCCGCCACCCGGCCGGGTCAGAACCCCTCGTCCCCGAGCCCCTCCGTGTCCTCACCCTCTTCCTCCAATGCCTGGCGGACCACCCGCAGGGCCATGCCTTCGGAGTAGCCCTTGCGGGCGAGCATGCCCGCGAGACGGCGCAGCCGCTTGTCGCGGTCGAGGCCACGCGTGGAACGCAGCTTGCGGGCGACGAGTTCACGCGCCGTCGTCTCCTCCTGCTCGGAGTCGAGCTGTCCGACGGCCTCGTCGATGAGCGTCGAGTCCACGCCCTTGGTCCGCAGCTCCCGCGCGAGGGCCCGCCGGGCCAGACCCCGGCCGTGGTGCCGGGACTCCACCCAGGCGTCCGCGAAGGCGCCGTCGTTGATCAGGCCGACCTCCTCGAACCGTGACAGGACCTCGTCCGCCACCTCGTCGGGGATCTCACGCTTGCGCAGCGCGTCCGCGAGCTGTTTGCGCGTACGCGGGGTCCCGGTGAGCAGGCGCAGACAGATCGCCCGCGCCCGCTCAGCCGGGTCCCCTGGGGGCTCCCCCTTCTCGGCCCTCGACGAGGTAGGAGTGCCTCCATCCTGTGGGTCGCCGGACGGCTCACCGAAACCGCCGTTCCTCCGACGCCCTCGTCCACCGCGCGGCCCTCCGTCGCCGCGCCGCCCGGCACCGCCACGGCGTGAACCGTCGGCCGACGCACCGCGCGGGTCCGCCGGACCGTCGCCGGAGCCCGCCGGACCGTCCGTGCCGCCGCGCCCGGGACGGCCGCGGGAGCCTTCGCTCCAACGGCCCCCGCCGTCCGGTCCGTCGGGTTCCCCGCCGAGGAACCCGTCGGAGCCGTACGCCCCGCCGTGGGCACTTGCACCGTCTCCGACCGAATCACCGCGTCCCCCGTGCCCCCGCCCCTCCGGTGGCGCGGGGTCGGCGTACTCGGCCCAGTCGGTTCGTCGCGTCATGGACTAGCTCTTGGCCGCCGCGGCCTTGGACTTGGTGGTCTTGACCGCCGGGGCCGGTACCGCCTTCGCGGTCTCGTCCGGGGCGGTCGGGGCGGTCGGGGCCGCCGCGTCCGCGCCCGGCTCGGCGGTGGGCTCCGCCGGCCTCACGCCGACGCCCAGCTTCTCCTTGATCTTCCTCTCGATCTCGTTCGCGAGATCGGGGTTGTCCTTCAGGAAGTTGCGCGCGTTCTCCTTGCCCTGGCCGAGCTGGTCGCCCTCGTACGTGTACCAGGCGCCGGCCTTGCGCACGAAGCCGTGCTCCACGCCCATGTCGATCAGGCCGCCCTCGCGGCTGATGCCGTGCCCGTAGAGGATGTCGAACTCGGCCTGCTTGAAGGGGGGCGCGACCTTGTTCTTGACGACCTTGACGCGGGTGCGGTTGCCGACCGCGTCCGTGCCGTCCTTCAGCGTCTCGATGCGACGGATGTCGAGACGCACCGAGGCGTAGAACTTCAGCGCCCGGCCACCCGTCGTGGTCTCCGGCGAACCGAACATCACGCCGATCTTCTCGCGGAGCTGGTTGATGAAGATCGCGGTGGTCTTCGACTGGTTGAGCGCGCTGGTGATCTTGCGCAGGGCCTGGCTCATCAGACGGGCCTGCAGACCCACGTGGGAGTCGCCCATCTCGCCCTCGATCTCCGCGCGCGGCACCAGGGCGGCGACGGAGTCGATGACGATGAGGTCGAGCGCGCCGGAGCGCACGAGCATGTCCACGATTTCCAGAGCCTGCTCGCCGTTGTCCGGCTGGGACAGGATCAGGTTGTCGATGTCGACGCCGAGCTTCTTCGCGTACTCGGGGTCGAGGGCGTGCTCGGCGTCCACGAAGGCCACCTGGCCGCCGGCCTTCTGCGCGTTCGCCACCGCGTGCAGCGTCAGCGTCGTCTTGCCGGAGGACTCCGGGCCGTACACCTCCACCACCCGGCCGCGCGGCAGGCCGCCGACACCGAGGGCCACGTCGAGCGCGGTCGACCCGGTGGGGATGACCTCGATGGGCTCGTTCGGGCGCTCGCCCAGGCGCATCACCGCGCCCTTGCCGAATTGCCGTTCAATCTGTGCGAGCGCGGCGTCGAGCGCCTTCTCGCGGTCAGTACCTGCCATGGGTTCCACCCGATTTGCTTGAGTCGATCGCTTCACGTCAAAGACGCTAACGCCTGCCACTGACAATGCGCCCCGACGCCCGCCCGACCTGTGGATAACTCGGGCACATCTCCACGAAAGCCCTGCCGGAATCCCCGCCATGAGCCCCGCCGGAGATTCCATAAGAATGGATGTTCGATTTTGGTGTCAAGCGCACCACGCGGCACCTCCGAGACTACGGTCACGGTCGGACAGCCGCCGGATCCCGGCGCCGAACCCTGTCCGGGCGACGCGGGCGCGTCGCCGGGGCCGGCCACCTGCGCGTGGGCGAGCGGCGGCCGCTTGCCGGGAGTGCGGGACGGGGCCCGGCTTCCGGCAGGGTCGCGGGGCCGACGGCCCGCCCCGTGATCTCCGCGCCCTCCGCGTCCGCCACACCCTCCGCGCCATCCACATCTTCCGCGTCCTCCGCGTCATTCGTCTCCGCCAAGCCCGAGTCCCGGACGTCCCACACGTCCCGCACATCCCGCACGCCCTGTACGCCCCGTACGCCCCGCACGCCCCGCGCACGTACTCTCCGCGGCGTACGGCGGGAGTCTTCGGCCGTACGACGCCCCCGTGCTCCGGTTCGTCGAAGCTGAACCCATGGACCATCCGGAGAGCCGCGCGGAGCACCCCGGCGGAACACACACGCCCGCCCGCCCCACCCCACCGGCCACCGTCCCGGCGCCGCGTCCGGGCGGCAGGGACGACGGGGAGGACAGGGGTGTCCGTGCCGCGTGGCGCGCGGCACGTCCCTCCGAGCGCCTCTGCCACGGCACCGGTGCCGTGCTGACGTTCTCCGGGCTGGCGCACCTCGTCGTCCTCGCCGTGGACGGCGGTCCCTGGGACGGTCCCGTTTCCTGGCGCAAGCCCGTGACGTTCGGCCTCTCCTTCGGACTGACCCTGATCGCGCTCACCTGGGTCACCTCGTACCTGCGCGTGGGAACACGCCTGCGCACCGTCCTGCTCGTCGTGTTCGCCGCGGACTGTGTCGTGGAGGTCGGCGGAATCACCCTTCAGGCGTGGCGCCGGGTGCCCTCGCACCTCAACATGGAGACCGGCTTCGACACGGCGGTGTCGATGACGCTCGCCGTGGGCGGCGGGGTCCTGGTGGTGCTGCTCACCGTGTTCGCCGTCGCCTCCTTCCGGCACCGGCCCGCGGGCCCCACGGGGATGCCGCTCGCGCTGCGCTCCGGGTTCGCGATCCTGCTCGTCGCCCTGCTGTCGGGGGCCGCGATGATCGCGCGCGGTGTCGTCCTCACCCGTACCGGCCACCAGGAGGCGGCTTATCACTCGCCGGCCCCGCTCAAGCCCCTGCACGGCGTGAGCCTGCACGCGGTGCTGGTCCTGCCCGCACTGGCCCATCTCCTGTCACGTACCGCGTGGAGCGACCGGACGCGGCTACGGATCATGCACGCGGCGGTCGGCTGCTGGACGGCGACGGTCCTGGGCGCCGCGGCCTGGGCGGTCCTCACCTGGTGAGACCCGCCTCGCCGCGGGTCACGGGACGGTCCTGGCGGGCCTCACCCCCGAAGGGCCTCATCCGCCGAACAGCCCGCGCAGTCGCGCGCGGAGGGGGCTGGATCTCCTGATCCGCCGCCCGTGCACCCGGGGGTCGTCCGTGACGTCGTACCGCTTCACGTAGGCGCCCAGGAAGGCCTGCAGGGTGGCGACCGCGGGAATCGCGATCAGGGCACCGACGGCGCCGAGAAGCGCGGTGCCCGCGATGACCGACCCGAAGGCGACCGCGGGGTGGATGTCGACGGTCTTGGAGGTCAGTTTCGGCTGCAGCACGTAGTTCTCGAACTGCTGGTAGATCACGACGAAGACCAGCACCCAGAGCGCGTACCAGGGATCGACCGTGAAGGCGATCAGCATCGGCAGCGCACCCGCGAGATACGTGCCGATGGTGGGGATGAACTGCGAGACCAGGCCCACCCAGACGGCGAGCACGGGCGCGTAGGGCACCCCCAGGGACTCCAGCAGGATGTAGTGCGCGATGCCGGAGATCAGCGCCATCAGACCGCGCGAGTACAGATAGCCGCCGGTCTTGTCGACCGCGATCTCCCACGCCCGCAGCACCTCGGCCTGCCGCGCGGGCGGCAGCACGGAGCACAGCGCGCGCCGCAGCCGCGGCCCGTCGGCCGCGAAGTAGAACGAGAACAGCGTGATGGTCAGCAGCTTGAACAGACCCCCGAGCACCTGCGCGGACACGTCCAGGACACCGGTCGCACTGTTCTGCACGTACTTCCGCAGCCAGTTGGAGTGGACCAGGCTCTCCTGGACGTCCACCCGTCTCAGGTCGGTGTGGAACGTGGAGTTGATCCAGTTGATCACCGAGTCCAGGTACTCGGGGAAGCCCTCCACCATCTTGATGATCTGGCCCGCGAGCATCGAGCCGAGCAGGGCGACGAATCCGGCGGTCACGATCAGCAGACCGAAGAAGACGAGGAAGGTGGCCATCCCCCGGCGCATGCCGTACGAGGCCATCCAGCTCACCGCGGGCTCGATCGCGAGCGCCAGGAAGAACGCGATGAGGATGTTGATCAACAGGCCTATCAGCTGGTGGAACGCCCAACTGCCCAGCTGGAAGACGGCGATGAGGGTGAGCGCGAGCACCATCGCGCGCGGCAGCCAACGCGGCATGCTGGAGCCCCGCGCCGCGGCGTCCCCGCCGGGAGGCGGCGTGGGCGGCGTAGTGGGCGGCGTCGTGCCGAACGGTGATGCCTGCTGGTCGACCTGCGCGGTCTCGTCTGTCGGGGCCACGGTGCAAGTCTCGCCCACGCCACCGACAATCAGTGCCCGGCCCCGGACCTTCGTGACCGGTCAGCGGCTTTCGCCCGGAAGTTCCCGTCCCGTCAGCGGTTCTCGTACGGAACGTTCATGGTCGCGCACACCACGCGCCACACGTCCTTGGCCTCCCAGCCCGCGTCCAGGGCCTCGCGCACCGTCCGGCCGCCGAGCTCCGCCATCACATGATCGCGCGCGAAGGTGTCGGCGTACCCCGCACCGAAGTGCTCCGCCATCCGCTCCCAGAAGACCGTCAACCGCATGACACCAGTATCCCGCCCCTGAGAGTGGGTCCCGGCCGGGACCCCTTGCCGAGACCGCTTTCCGTCCTACGGTCTGAGGCATGGCCGAAACCGGAGCTTCCCCACTCCCCCCGACGCCCCCGACGCACACCCCGCTCTCGCGCGCCGAGCACTTCGTCTGGCTCACGGCGCGCGTGCTGGAGCAGCGCCGCTTCGTGTACCACTTCCTGAACGGCGACGACGGCGGCGCCGACGCGGTCGAGACCGCCCTGGCCGCCTACCGCAACGAGGACGAAGGATACGGTCACGCGCTCGAACCCGATCTGCGCGGCCCGGTCAGCCAGCCACTGCACACGGCGCACGCCCTGCGCGTACTCGACTCGATCGGGCGCTGCGGCGGACAGCGCGTGGACCGCGTGTGCCGCTATCTGACCTCCGTCTCGACGGCGGACGGCGCGCTGCCGGCGATCGGTCCCGGTCAGCGCGGATATCCCCACGCCCCGTTCGTGCCGGTCGTCGACGATCCGCCGAGCGAACTGCTGGCCACCGGGCCCGTGGTGGGCCTGCTGCACCGCAACGAGGTGTGGCACGCCTGGCTCTTCCGGGCCACCGACTTCTGCTGGCAGGCGGTCGACTCCCTGGGGAAGTCCCATCCCTACGAGGTCGAGGCGGCCGTGGCCTTCCTGGACTCGGCGCCCGACCGCCCGCGCGCGGAGGCCGCCGCCGACCGGCTCGGCCGGCTGGTGCGCGAGCAACGGCTCGCCGTACTGGACCCGGAGCGCCTCGACGCGTTCCCGGTGGCCTCCGGCTACGCGCCGGGCGAGCACCACTTCCCGTACGACTACGCGAAGACGCCGGGCTCGCTCGCGCGCGCGTGGTTCACCGACGAGGAGATGGCCCGCTCGCTCGACTTCCTCGCGGACGAGCAGCGGGAGGACGGCGGCTGGCCGATCCGCTGGCGGGCCTGGGCACCGGGGACCGCCCTGGAGTGCCGGCCCATGGTGACGATCGAGGCACTGCGCACCCTGCGGGCCCACGGTCGGTCCATCGGCTGACCCGGGCCCCGCGGGTCGCGGGTTCGGTCCGCCGGCCGTCGCGGGCGCCGGGGCCCCAGAAGCAGCCCGCCTCAGGTGCCACCGGTCGTCGTCCGCGCCGTCAGCCGGTCGTCGCGGGCGCCGTCAGCCGGTCATCGCCCGTACTCCCGCCGTCACGACCACCGCGGCGCCGACCACGAGCAGGAAGGGCGCGCGCAGCAGCAGTGCCACGGCGGCCGCGGCGAGTCCGGCGGCCTTCGCGTCCACGACCAGGAGGCGCCCGTCGGCGAAGGTCTGCTGCGCCGTGAGCGCAGCCAGCAGGGCGACGGGCAACAGGGCGGCGAGCCGCCTGACGAGCGGACGCTCCAGGACGCCCGCCGGAACGAGCAGCCCGGTGAGTTTGACGACGTAGCAGCCCACAGCGGTCACACCGATCGCGATCCAGATGGTCAACGGCCCTCCCCCGGTGCGCCGTGGCCGGTCCCCGGACGGCCGCCGCTCCCCGGACGCCGGCGGCCCTCCACGTAGAGGGCCGCGGGAGCGGCCAGCGCCGCCACCAGCACCGGGACTCCCGCGGGCAGCACGGAGAGCAGACCGAGCCCCAGGACGACCGCGGCGACGGCGACCGCGCGCTCCATAGTGGTCTTCAGCATCGGTGCGAGCAGCGCGAGGAAGACGGCGGGTCCGGCGGCGTCCAGCCCCCACGCGTCGGTGTCCCCGATGGCGTCGGCCCCGACGGCGCCCAGGAGCGTGGTCAGGTTCCACAGCGTGTAGAGGCTGAGCCCGGTGACGGTGAAGCCGATCCGGACGCTGCGGCGGGTCGGCTGGGCCAGCGCCACGGCCGTGGTCTCGTCGATCACCCACTGCGCGGCGAACGGACGCACCGCGCGCGGGAGGGCCAGCAACTGCGACAGACGCAGTCCGTAGAAGGCGTTGCGCACACCGAGGAAGAAGGCGCCGGCGGCCGCGGTGAGCGGGTTGCCGCCGCTCGCGAGAGCGCCCACGAGCGCGAACTGCGAGGCGCCGGTGAACACCAGGAGGCTGAGCGCACAGGTCTGCGCCACCGTGAGTCCGCCGCCCGCCGAGGTCACCCCGAAGGCGAAACCGGACAGTCCGACGGCGATCCCGACTCCCAGGGCGTCCCGGACGACGACGGCGTCGGGTTTTCCGCCGTCTCCTTTCCCGTGTGTCGCTGCGTGAGCTGTCTGTTCTGCCACACCCCGGACAGTAGGTACGGCCCCCGCTCGGCGTCTTGTACGTTCTTGCGCTCACGCTGGTAGGCGCCCGGGGGCACACCCACGATCCGGGTGAAGTGGCGGTTCAGATGGGGCTGGTCGGTGAAACCGACGGCGACGGCCGCCTCCGCGGGCGCGGAACCGGTGTCCAGGAGCCGGCGTGCCCTGCGGACCCGGGCGTCGGTGAGCCAGGTGTGCGGCGGCATGCCGTAGGTGTCACGGAAGGCGCGCAGCAGGGCGAACGGGCTGGTGCCGAGGCCGGTGGCGAGCCGCTCAAGGGTCGGGGGCTCGGCCATCCGCTCCTCCAGCACGGCACGCGCGCGAGCGGCGACGCGGGAACCGGCGGTGAGTACGGCGCGCTGTGGCAGCGGGCCCCCGTTCAGACGGAGCAGTCGGGTCACGGCGACCCTCAGCAGGGTGTCGGCGGCGAGCCCGTTGCCCTCCTCGGCGGCCCGGAGCACCTCGTGGACCAGGCTCACGGAGTACGGGTCGTCGAGCACCGGGCGGGTGAATCCGGGGGTGCCTCGGATCGTGGTGGTCTCGGCGGCGATCTCGGCCATCAGCCCGGGGGACGGGTACACCGCCCCGTACCGCCAGCCCTCGGGGACGCCCGCCCGGCCCGTGTGCGTGGTGTCGGGGTTGACCAGCGCGAGGGTGCCCGGGCCCGCGTACTGGTCGGCTCCGCCGTGGTGGAAGACCTCGACGCCGTCGGCGATGGCGGCGATCACGAAGTTCTCGTGGGTGTGCCGCACGAAGACCTTCTCGACGAAGCGGGCGCGCAACAGGTCGACACCCGGCAGTTCCGCGTACTGCCAGTGTCGTGCCCTCTCCTGTCCCGAACCCGCCATCTCCTCATTCTCCGCGACGCCACGACCGGACGCCGACCATCCCGCGCACCCGCGCCGCGCCTCTCGCCACACCCCGCACGGCACCCCCTCGCCACGCCCCTCGCCACACCCTTGGCTTCCGCATCCGCGCAGGTCAGGGCGATTGTCAGTGGCGAGGTGCAGGATGGACGCATGGTCAGCTCCGCACACCGAGCCCTCGACGGCTTCTCCCCCGCGACCCGCGGCTGGTTCACGGGGGCGTTCTCCGCGCCCACCGCGGCCCAGGCCGGGGCGTGGAAAGCCATCGGTGAGGGCTCGGACGTGCTGGTGGTCGCCCCGACCGGCTCGGGCAAGACCCTGGCCGCCTTCCTCGCCGCGCTCGACCAGCTGGCCTCCGCGCCGCCGCCGGCCGACCCCAGGAAGCGCTGCCGGGTGCTGTACGTGTCACCGCTCAAGGCCCTCGCGGTCGACGTCGAGCGGAATCTGCGCAGCCCGCTGACCGGCATCCGCCAGGAGTCGGTGCGCCGGGGCCTTCCCGAGCCCGAGGTGAAGGTGGGCATCCGCTCCGGTGACACCCCGGCAGCCGAGCGCCGCGCGCTGGCCACCCGCCCGCCGGACATCCTGATCACGACTCCCGAGTCGCTGTTCCTGATGCTGACGTCGGCGACCCGGGACGCGCTGACGGGCATCGAGACGGTGATCCTGGACGAGGTGCACGCGGTCGCCGGCACGAAGCGCGGAGCCCATCTGGCGCTCACCCTGGAGCGCCTCGACGAGCTGCTGCCGCGGCCCGCGCGCCGCATCGGCCTCTCCGCCACGGTCCGTCCGGTCGACGAAGTGGCGCGCTATCTCTCCCCCCGCCGCAAGGTGGAGATCGTCCAGCCGCCCTCGGGCAAGGAGTTCGACCTGTCGGTGGTCGTCCCGGTGGAGGACCTGGGCGAGCTGGCCGGTTCCCCGGTCGCCGACGGCAAGGAGGGCGCGGAGAAGCCGTCGATCTGGCCGCATGTGGAGGAGCGGATCACCGACCTCGTCCAGTCCCACCGCTCCACGATCGTGTTCGCCAACTCCCGACGCCTGGCGGAGCGCCTCTGCAACCGGCTCAACGAGATCGCGTACGAGCGGGCGACCGGGGAGCCCCTGGAGGAGGCCCACGCCCCGGCCCAGCTCATGGGGGGCTCCGGCGCGGCCCAGGGGGCTCCCCCGGTCATCGCCCGCGCCCATCACGGCTCCGTCTCCAAGGAGCAGCGGGCCCAGGTCGAGGAGGACCTCAAGGCGGGGCGCCTGCCCGCCGTGGTCGCCACCTCCAGCCTGGAGCTCGGCATCGACATGGGCGCGGTGGACCTGGTGATCCAGGTCGAGTCCCCGCCGTCCGTCGCCTCCGGCCTGCAGCGCGTGGGCCGGGCCGGCCATCAGGTCGGCGCGGTCTCCACCGGTGTCGTCTTCCCCAAGTACCGCGGGGACCTCGTCCAGGCGGCGGTCGTCACCGAGCGGATGCGCACCGGTTCCATCGAGTCCCTCAGGGTTCCCGCCAACCCTTTGGACGTGCTCGCCCAGCAGCTCGTCGCCATGACCGCCCTCGACACCTGGCAGGTCGACGACCTGCTCGCCACCGTCCGGCGTGCCGCCCCCTTCGCCTCGCTGCCCGAGTCGGCCTTCACCGCCGTGCTCGACATGCTCGCGGGCCGCTATCCCTCCGACGCCTTCGCCGAGCTCCGTCCCCGCGTGGTCTGGGACCGTGTCGCCGGTACGGTCACCGGCCGCCCGGGGGCGCAGCGTCTCGCCGTCACCTCCGGCGGCACCATCCCCGACCGGGGGCTCTTCGGGGTCTTCCTCGCGGGGGCCGACCCCAAGAAGGGCGGCGGCCGGGTCGGCGAGCTCGACGAGGAGATGGTCTACGAGTCCCGCGTCGGGGACGTCTTCACCCTCGGCACGAGTTCCTGGCGCATCGAGGACATCACCCGCGACCGCGTCCTGGTCTCTCCCGCACCGGGTGTCCCGGGCAGGCTCCCCTTCTGGAAGGGCGACCAGCTCGGCCGCCCGCTCGAACTGGGCCGCGCGGTCGGCGCGTTCCTCCGCGAGGTCGGCTCGCTGCCCAAGGACGACGCCCGGCTCCGGCTGCTCGCCGCGGGACTCGACGCGTGGGCCGCCGACAACGTGCTGTCGTACCTCGCCGAACAGCGCGAGGCGTGCGGTCACATCCCGGACGACCGCACGATCGTCGTCGAGCGGTTCCGCGACGAGCTCGGTGACTGGCGGGTGGTCGTGCACTCGCCTTTCGGTGCCCAGGTGCACGCCCCCTGGGCCCTCGCGCTCGGTGCCCGGCTCTCCGAGCGCTACGGCATGGACGCCCAGGTGATGCACGCCGACGACGGCATCGTGCTGCGTCTGCCCGACGCCGATCTGATGGGCCTGGACCTGCTCGACCAGGAACCCACGAGGACGGGCACGGAGTACGACTCCGAGCAGGCGCCCGTGGGCGCGTCGGACGTCGCCTTCGACAAGGGCGAGGTCAACCAGATCGTCACCGACCAGGTCGGCGGCTCCGCGCTCTTCGCGGCCCGCTTCCGCGAGTGCGCCGCCCGCGCGCTGCTGCTGCCGCGCCGCAGCCCGGGAAAGCGCACCCCGCTGTGGCAGCAGCGTCAGCGCGCGGCCCAACTGCTCCAGGTGGCGAGCGAGTTCGGGTCCTTCCCGATCGTCCTGGAAGCGGTCCGCGAGTGTCTCCAGGACGTTTTCGACGTCCCCGGCCTCACGGAACTGATGGGCGACATCGAGTCCCGCAAGGTGCGGCTCGTCGAAGTCACGACACCCGAGCCGTCCCCCTTCGCCCGCTCACTCCTGTTCGGCTACGTCGCCCAGTTCCTGTACGAGGGCGACTCGCCGCTCGCCGAGCGCCGGGCCGCCGCGCTGTCGCTGGACTCCCGTCTGCTGGCGGAACTCCTCGGCCAGGCCGAACTGCGCGAACTGCTCGACGCCGAGGTGCTGACCGAGTTGGAGCGCGAGCTCCAGTGGCTCACCGAGGACCGGCGGGTCAAGGACCCCGAGGGCGTCGCGGACCTGCTGCGCCTGCTGGGACCGCTCACCGAGGCCGAGTTGGCCGAGCGGGGCGCCGAGCCGCAATGGGCCGGTGAGCTGGCGGCGGCCCGCCGCGCCATCCGGGTCCGGATCGCCGGCGCCGACCACTGGGCGGCGATCGAGGACGCCGGCCGTCTGCGCGACGCACTGGGCACGGCCCTGCCCGTCGGCGTCCCGGAGGCCTTCACCGAGCCGGTCAAGGATCCGCTCGGCGACCTTCTCGCACGCCACGCCCGCACCCACGGCCCGTTCACGTCCACCACGGCCGCCGCCCGCTTCGGCCTGGGCACGGCCGTGACGGACGGAGCGCTGCAACGCCTCGCCGCGAACGGCCGTGTCGTGCAGGGCGAGTTCCATCCGGCGGGCATCGGGCAGGAGTGGTGCGACGCCGCCGTACTGCGCAGACTGCGGCGCCGTTCCCTCGCGGCCCTGCGCCACGAGCTGGAGCCCGTACCGCCCGCCGCGCTCGCACAGTTCCTGCCGCAGTGGCAGCACGTCGGCGGTGGGCACGGACTGCGCGGCATCGACGGACTGGTGCGCGCCGTGGAGCAGTTGCAGGGTGCCTCGGTGCCCGCCTCCGCCCTGGAGAAGCTGGTATTGCCCTCCCGGGTCTCCGGATACGCTCCCGCGCTGCTCGACGAGCTCACCGCCGCCGGCGAGGTGGTCTGGGCGGGCGCAGGGGCGCTGCCCGGCAAGGACGGCTGGGTGTCGCTGTATCTCGCGGACGCGGCCCCGCTGCTCCTGCCGTCCCCCCACCCCCTGGAACCGACCGCGCTGCACCAGTCGGTCCTGGACGCCCTCTCCGGGGGTTACGGCCTGTTCTTCCGTCAGATCACCGACCGGGTCCGCGCCACCACGCACCCCGACGCCACGGACCCCCAACTCGCCGACGCGATCTGGGACCTGGCGTGGTCCGGACGGCTCACGAACGACACACTCGCGCCGATGCGCGCCCTCCTCGGCTCGGGCCGCACCGCCGGCTCCACGGCCCACCGGGCCAAGCGCACGGTCCCGCGCGGGCGTTACGGCTCCCTGACCGGTGGCGCCCGCCCCCAGTCCCGTACCGGCCCCCCGACCGTGGCCGGCCGCTGGTCGCTGCTCCCCGCGCGCGAGACCGACGCCACCGTGCGCGCCCACGCCCTGGCCCGCACCCTGCTCGACCGGCACGGGGTGGTGACGCGGGGCGCGGTCGCGGCGGAGGGTGTCGAGGGCGGTTTCTCCGCCGTGTACCGCATCCTGTCCGCCTTCGAGGACAGTGGCCAGGCGCGCCGCGGTTATGTGGTGGAGGGGCTCGGCGCCGCCCAGTTCGCGATGGACGGCGCGGTCGACCGGCTGCGCGCGGCGGCTAACGCACGGGACCGCGGCGAAGCCCTGGCCGCCCCGGACGTCCCGCCCGGTGTCCCGGGTCCGAGCGGCTTCCCCGGCGCCGGCGGTTTCGCCGACCCGAACGGCTTCCCGGGTCCGGGTGGATCGCGGCGGCGCGCTCCCGGCTTCCCCGGCGACCGCGGCCGCCCGCGCACCCCCGACGCGGCCGGAAGCCGCGACCGTGCGAGCGCCCCCGCCTCCCCGGACGGCCTCGACCCGGCGGGCTCCCCCGACTTCTCCGGTCTGTCCGGCTTCTCCGACTTCCCGGACGGCGCGGGTTTCGCCGCGTCCGACGACCACGGCTTCTCGGCCGACGCCGCCTTCGCGACGCCCTCCGCCCACCCCGCGGTCGACCCCGCCGCCTTCCAGCCCCCGAACCGCATCCGCCCGTACGACCGCCCGACCGTCCAGGGGGTCGTCCTGGCGGCCGCCGACCCCGCGAACGCGTACGGCGCGGCCCTCGCCTGGCCCGAGCCGCCCACCGGCGCCGGCCACAAGCCGGGACGCAAAGCGGGCTCCCTGGTCGTGCTCGTCGACGGCGAGCTGACCCTCTACATGGAGCGCGGCGGCAAGACACTGCTGGCCTGGCCCTCCGATCCCGACGGCGCGGTCACGGACGACGCGCGGCTGGGCGCGGCGGCCGAGGCCCTCTCCGCAGCCGCCCGCGCGGGCTCCCTCGGCACGGTCACGGTGGAGCGCGTGAACGGCGCCTCCGCCCTGACCTCCCCCATCGGCACCCTTCTGGAAGGAGCGGGCTTCATCGCGACCCCCCGCGGACTGCGCCTGCGCGCCTGACCACCACCGACCCGCCGCACACCCGCACCGGCACCCGCACCCGCACCCGCACCCGCACCCGCACCCGCACCCGAGCATCCCGCCTCACATCCACACCCGAGCATCCCGCCCACACCCGTGCCACCCTGGAACGCATGCCTGAAGGAGACACCGTCTGGCAGGCCGCGAGACGGCTGCACATCGCCCTCGCGGGCAAGGTGCTGACCCGCTCCGACCTGAGGGTCCCCCGGTTCGCCACCGCCGACCTCACCGGTCGCACCGTCCTGGACGTCACCCCGCGTGGCAAACACCTCCTCACCCGGATCGAGGGTGGTCTGACCCTCCACTCGCATCTGCGGATGGACGGTTCCTGGAAGGTCTACGCGCCCGGCCGGCGCTGGAGCGGCGGTCCGGCCCACCAGATCCGCGCCATTCTCGGCACCGCCGACCGTACGGCCGTCGGGTACCGGCTGCCCGTCCTGGAACTGCTGCGCACCACCGACGAGAACCGGGCCGTCGGCCATCTCGGACCCGACCTTCTCGGCCCCGACTGGAACCCCGCCCAGGCCCTGGCGAACCTCCTCGACGACCCCACCCGCTCCCTGGGCGAGGCACTGCTCGACCAGCGCAACCTCGCCGGAATCGGCAATGTGTACAAGAGCGAGCTCTGCTTCCTCCTCGGTGTCACCCCCTGGCTCCCCGTCGGTGAGCTCCCCGCCGACCGCACGCCGCTGCTGCCCGTCCTCGCCAAGAGGCTGCTGGAGGCCAACCGTGAGCGCCCGGTCCGCAGCACCACGGGCCGCCACGACCAGAACCTCTTCGTGTACGGCCGGGCGCCCCGTCCCTGTCTGCGCTGCGGCGCCCCGATCCGGCGTGCCGACCAGGGCGACGGCTCCCGTGAACGCCCCACGTACTGGTGCCCGGCCTGCCAGTCGGGCCCCACCCCGACACCCGGCTTCCCCCTCGCACCCGGCCCGGCCCCGGCACAGGGGCCCCGCCGGGACACCCGGACACCCGCCCCCACCCGGACACCGGACTCCACCCCGCCACCGGGCCCGCCCCGGACACCGGGCGCCACCGAACACCGTACGAGGACCTCACGCCCGACCAATTGACGGACCGTCAGAAACCCTCGTACCGTCCCTTCATGGCCGTGAAGGCGTACGACCTCACCGGACGCACCGCATTCGTCACCGGCGCCGCCGGCGGCATCGGGCGCGCGTCGGCCGTCCTGCTCGCGGAGGCGGGAGCCACCGTCCACTGCGCGGATGTGGACACCAAGGGCCTGCGCGAGACGGTCACCCTCATCAGGGACAGCGGCGGCGCGGCCCACGATCACACCCTCGACGTCACCGACCGCGAGCGGCTCCGCCGGGCCGTCAGGTCCTGCCCACGCCTCGACGTCATGGCGGCGGTGGCCGGGATCATGCACAGCAGCGAGGTGCTGGACACGCGCGACGAGGACCTCGACCGGGTCCTGGCCGTCAACTTCAAGGGAGTGCTCCACTCCTGCCAGGAAGCGGCACTCCTCATGATCGAGCAGAACATCCGCGGCAGCATCGTCACCATGGCGTCGGGCGCCGTGGACACCGGTGGGCGCGGGCTCCTCTGCTACGGCGCCGCGAAGGCGGCCGTCGTGCAGTTGACGAAGACGCTGGCCACCGAGATCGGCCCGCACGGCATCCGCGTCAACGCCGTCGCGCCCGGCTGGACACGTACGCCGATGACCGACCGCCACGGGGAGGCGCAGGCACGCACCGAGGCGGTCATGGCACGTCTGTCGCCGTTGGGCCGGGTCGGCGAGGCCGAGGACGTCGCCCACGCGGTGCTGCACCTCGCCTGCGACGCCTCGGCGTTCACGACGGGTCAGATCCTCCGCCCGAACGGCGGCGTCGCGATGCCGTGGTAGCCCCGCGCCGCCACCTCCCGCGCTCCCGTTCCGCCCGCGCGCCGGCGGCGGCACGCGTGATCTCCGGCTTGGGCACGCAGTGCACCGGCAGCAGGCTCAGCCCCCACCCGCCGGCGACGACCGCCCCTTCCAGCGCACCCGCGTCGGGCACCAGCGCGAGCCGGAGCGCCCCCCACCACCACAGCGCACCGAGCACCAGCGCCGCCCCCCAGCGCGCTATCCGCCCTGCCATGGTGCCCACCTCCAGCCCGAAGCTAGACCCGCGCCCTTACAGATGAACAGGGCGCACCAACGGCACAGAGGCGCACCCTGGGCACATGCGGAGCCGTTCGCGTCCGCCCCCACTCATCCGTTCTCCGCCTGGAACATCCAGTGGTGCTTCTCCAGATCGGCGGTGATCTGGATGAAGATGTCCTGGGTCACCGGATCCGCCTCGCCGGTCGACCCCACCCGCGCCCGCATCCGGGTGATCACGGCGCCCAGCGCGTCGACGAGCGCCCCCACGGCGTCGGTGTCCTTGACCCAGCCGTCCGGGGTCGTGCCGATGCCGCTGTCCGCGGCCACGGTCCGGGCCCGCCCGTCGGGCGGGACACCCAGCGTCGAGGCGCGCTCGGCCACGGTGTCGGAGTGCAGCCGCGCGGTGTCCACGACCTCGTCGAGCTGGAGGTGGACCGAACGGAAGCGCGGTCCGACGACGTTCCAGTGGATCTGCTTCGCCACGAGCGACAGGTCCACCAGGTCGACCAGCGCTCCCTGCAAAGCCTCGGACACCGTCTTCAGGTCCGCGTCCGCCAACGGGCTCTTCACGACGTACATCCGAATCCTCCGACTCTCCTGGCACGACTCGATACAGCACAGCCCACTAACCATGACATAAACGCACAATTCGGGTCACTCGAAGAAAAACGAAGGCCCCGGCCTGACCTGCTCCAGATCTCCCTGGAACAACCCCGGCCGGGGCCTTCGTGCAAGCGTGCTCAGCTCATGAGCGCGAACTCGTGAGCGTCAGGCGGCGACGACGTCGACCGCCTCGGCTGGCGCTTTGATCGTGACCCGTTCCGGTGGCACACCGGTGACCGACACGGAATTCAGCATCGGACGGCGCACCGGTGCAGGCACCGGGTCGGTGGCCGCTGCAGACTGTGCCAGCTCGGCGAGAGCGAGTTCGTCACTCACTTCCCGCATGAGCTCGGACATCCGTACGTCCAGCGCGTCGCAGATGGCGGAGAGCAGCTCGGAGGATGCCTCCTTCTGCCCCCGCTCCACCTCGGAGAGATAGCCGAGTGAAACTCGGGCGGACGAGGAGACTTCGCGCAGAGTACGGCCCTGGCGCTGGCGCTGCCGACGCAGCACGTCACCCAGCAGGCGACGGAGCAGAATCATCGGTGGCTCCCTCCTCGGACCGCGTAGCCGCATCCTTCACGCCCCACCGTACCGCCTCGCGCCGCGGCCGTGCGGGGAGCGATGTCGTGTTCACTCAGGGCTGCAAACATCAAGTCCCCCCGTTCTGTTCCGTATCCTGTGCCCGCCCATTCCCGGTCTGTTCGCCCGCGAGCTCCCTCAGGAGCAGTGCGAGTACGCTGCGTACACTCTCCATACGGATTTCCGCCCGGTCACCGTTCAACCGCAGCCGGATCACTTTCCCGCTCTCGATGGCGGGAAACGTCGCTTCGGAGGGGCCGTCGACGGCCACGAAGACCGTGCCGACCGGCTGTCCGTCCTGGGGCTCGGGACCCGCGACACCGGTGGTCGCGATCCCCCAGTCCGCGCCGAGAGCCTTGCGCACTCCGGCCGCCATCTGGGCCGCGACCTGCGGATCCACCGCCCCCCGCTCGGCCAGCAGGGTGGCGTCGACGCCCAGCAGCCGGTGCTTGAGCTCGGTGGCGTACGCGGTCACGGAGCCCCGGAAGGCGCGGGAGGCGCCGGGCGTCGCGGTGATCTCCGCGGCCACCAGACCGCCGGTCAGCGACTCGGCCACGGCGAGCGTCTCGCCCCTCACCGTGAGTAGTCGCAGGACCTCGGCGGCCTCAGGACTCACCGCTCGGCCTCCGCGGCGGCCGCCTGCCGTGCGGCGATTCCACTCCTGCGCAGCACCATGGCCTGCCTCACGTAGTCGAGCCCGGTGACGACGGTCAGGACGACCGCGACGGCCATCACCCAGAACCTGAGGGTGGCCAGTCCCCCCGTCAGCGCGAGGACGTACATGCCGACCGCCGTGCCCTGCGCCAGGGTCTTCAGCTTGCCGCCGCGACTGGCCGGAATGACGCCGTACCGGATCACCACGAAGCGCAGCAGGGTGACACCGAGCTCACGCCCGAGGATCACGCCCGTCACCCACCACGGAAGATCACCCAGATAGGAGAGGCAGATCAGCGCCGAGCCCATGATCGCCTTGTCCGCGATGGGGTCGGCGATCTTCCCGAAGTCCGTGACCAGGTCGTACGTGCGCGCCAGGTGTCCGTCGAAGATGTCGGTGATCATGGCGACGGCGAAAGCCGCCCAGGCCCAGGCACGCCAGACGGGGTCGTACCCGCCGTCGGCCAGCATCAGTGCCACGAAGCCGGGCACCAGGACCAGCCGGATCATGGTCAGGATGTTCGCGATGTTCCAGAGGCTGGCCTGGTTGACGGCCGCAGCGCCCAGCTTCCCGCCCCGCGCCGGCTTGGAGTCCCCCGGAACGCCGGGAGCGCCCGCCGCGCCTTTCGCGCTGGGGGAGCCGCCCGCCGCGGATGCCGGGACTCCGGTCATCTGCCCGCCTCCTCGGTAACGGGGAGCGAACCCAGGAGCGGTTCGGCCACCAGGTCGACACCTTCCGTGCCGACCACCTTGGCTTCGACGATAAGGCCCACGGTCAGACCTTCGCCGCTCGTGAACAGCACCTGTCCGTCCGTCTCGGGCGCCTGGTGGGCGGCGCGGCCGTACGCGCCGTCCTCGTCGTCGAGGGACTCCACCAGCACCTGCACGGTCTCGCCGACGCGTTCCTCCGCGCGCTGCGCGACCAGCTCCTCGGCCAGCCGGGACACCCGCGCGAGGCGCTCGGCGACGACGTCCTCGTCCAGCTTGTTGTCGTACGTCGCCGCTTCCGTGCCGTCCTCGTCGGAGTACCCGAAGACACCGATCGCGTCGAGACGCGCATGGGTGAGGAACCGCTCCAGCTCCGCGAGGTCGGCCTCGCTCTCCCCGGGGAAGCCCACGATGAAGTTCGACCGCACGCCGGCCTGCGGGGCCTTGGAGCGGATCGTGTCGAGCAGCTCCAGGAAGCGGTCGGTGTCGCCGAAGCGGCGCATCGAGCGCAGCACGTCGGGGGCGGAGTGCTGGAAGGACAGGTCGAAGTAGGGCGCGATGTTCGGCGTCGAGGTCAGGACGTCGATGAGGCCGGGGCGCATCTCGGCGGGCTGCAGATAGCTGACCCGCACCCGCTCGATGCCGTCGATCTCGGCCAGCTCGGGAAGCATCGTCTCCAGCAGACGGATGTCGCCGAGGTCCTTGCCGTACGAGGTGTTGTTCTCGGAGACCAGCATGACCTCCTTGACGCCCTGCTCGGCCAGCCAGCGGGTCTCGTTCAGTACGTCGCTGGGGCGCCGGGAGATGAAGGAGCCGCGGAAGGACGGGATGGCGCAGAAGGAGCATCGCCGGTCGCAGCCGGAGGCGAGCTTCACCGAGGCGACCGGCGAACCGTCCAGGCGGCGGCGCAGCGGCGCGCGGGGGCCGGAGACCGGGGCCACGCCCTCCGGCAGGTCCGAGGGGGCGCCGTGGCCGGGAAGGGCCACTTCCTCGCCGGCGCTCTGCCGCTCGGCCGGGCTGATCGGCAGCAGCTTGCGCCGGTCGCGCGGGGTGTGCGAGGCGTGGATCCCGCCGTTCAGGATGGTCTGGAGGCGGTCGGAGATGTCCGCGTAGTCGTCGAAGCCGAGCACGCCGTCGGCTTCGGGAAGGGCCTGGGCGAGCTCCTTGCCGTACCGCTCGGCCATGCAGCCCACCGCGACCACGGCCTGGGTTCTGCCCTGACCCTTGAGGTCATTGGCTTCGAGGAGGGCGTCGACGGAGTCCTTCTTGGCGGCCTCGACGAAGCCACAGGTGTTGACGACGGCGACGTCCGCGTCCTCGGCGTCCTCCACGAGTTGCCAGCCGTCCGCCTCCAAGCGGCCTGCGAGCTCCTCCGAGTCCACCTCGTTACGGGCGCAGCCAAGGGTGACGAGTGCGACGGTACGGCGTTCAGGCATGGGCTCAAGACTACTTTGTCTCACTGACAGCCCACGTCGACGGGGTTGGCCGATCTTGGCCAACCCCGTCCACGCCTGTACCTCGGGCCCGTTAACCGACGACGGGATCGCCCTTGGTGTAGGTCAGCCGCTCGACCTGCCCCGACTGGAACTGGTCGTCGATCTTCTTGCCGTTCACGTACAGCTGGATCGCGCCCGCGTCGCCGAGGACGAGGTCGATCTTCGACTTGTCCTGGAAGGTCTGCGACTCGCCCTGCTTGAGCAGGCCGTCGAAGAGCAGCCGGCCGTTGTGGTCCTTGGCGGAGATCCAGCTGCGCCCGTCGGGGGCACTGACCTGGACGGTCACCTTGTCCTGCGGGGCGGCCGCGATGGCGCTGTCGGAAGGCTCGGGCTTCGGGTCGGCGGGCTTGCTGATCTTGGGACTGGCCGAGACGGGCGACTTGCCGGTGGTGGGCGTGGAGCCCTCGGCGACATTCGACTTCGTGCCGTCGTCCGAGCTGCCCTTGATCGCGGTGAACCCGACGAAGCCGATCACGGCGACGATCGCCGCGACCATGGCCGCGGTCCAGTTCGGCCCGCGACGCTCCGGACGGATACGTTCCGCCTCGAAGAGCGGGGCGGCCGGGGTCGGTGCGGGACGCCCACCGTGTTCGGCGTCGTAGCGGGCCAGCAGAGGGACCGGGTCGAGCTGTACGGCGCGGGCCAGGGTCCGGATGTGACCGCGCGCGTAGACGTCACCGCCACAGGGGCTGAAGTCGTCCTGTTCGATCGCGTGCACGATGGCGATACGGACCCGGGTCGCGTTGCTGACGTCGTCGACGGTCAGTCCGGCCTCGATGCGGGCCTGCTGCAGAGCACGGCCGACCGAGGGACCTTCTTCATGGTGCTCTTCGAACGGGCGCTCGTCTTCGGGGATGTTGCCGTCAGGGGAGTTGTCGATGGACACGGGGGCGCCTTTCGAGCGTGTAGCCACCTGTGCTGGAGGTTCAGTTTAGGGGGGGTACAAAAGGGCGGGGCAACCGGGCGGTGGGTCTTTGTACGCCATCAGAATGGCCGGTCATCCTGATGTGGGGCATGTACCCGCCCCCTCGCTCAACTTGACGTACGCCGAAGGGAAACGGTTGCCCTTCGGCTCCTTACGGGTGAGTCACGTTCGAATATCAACATGTCGTGTACCCCCTGGTCCGGTGACCGATGCGTCCCGGTTTCCCGGGCCGCGGGCTCTACGCTCCGGCCTCCCCGCGCATCACTGCGAGGACGCCGTCGAGCTCGTCGCCCTTCACCAGGACGTCACGTGCCTTGGATCCCTCACTCGGCCCCACGATGCCGCGCGACTCCATGAGGTCCATCAGCCGTCCCGCCTTGGCGAAGCCGACCCGCAGCTTGCGCTGGAGCATCGAGGTGGACCCGAACTGCGACGTGACGACCAGCTCCGCCGCGGCGCACAGCAGGTCGAGGTCGTCACCGATGTCCTCGTCGATCTCCTTCTTCTGTTTGGTGCCGACCGTGACGTCGTCCCGGAAGACCGGCGCCATCTGGTCCTTGCAGTGCCGCACGATCGCGGCGACCTCGTCCTCGGTGACGAAGGCGCCCTGCATGCGGGTCGGTTTGTTGGCGCCCATCGGCAGGAACAGCCCGTCGCCCTTGCCGATCAGCTTCTCGGCGCCGGGCTGGTCCAGGATGACCCGCGAGTCGGCGAGGGAGGAGGTGGCGAACGCGAGCCTGGAGGGCACGTTCGCCTTGATCAGACCGGTGACCACGTCCACGGACGGCCGCTGGGTGGCGAGCACGAGGTGGATGCCGGCCGCGCGCGCGAGCTGGGTGATGCGCACGATGGAGTCCTCGACGTCCCGGGGCGCGACCATCATCAGGTCGGCCAGCTCGTCGACGATCACCAGCAGATACGGGTAGGTCTTCAGCTCCCGCTCGCTGCCCTCGGGGGTCTTCAGTTTGCCGTCGCGGATGGCCTGGTTGAAGTCGTCGATGTGCCGGTACCCGAACGCCGCGAGGTCGTCGTAACGCAGGTCCATCTCCCGCACGACCCACTGCAGCGCCTCGGCGGCCCGCTTCGGGTTGGTGATGATCGGCGTGATCAGGTGCGGGATGCCCTCGTACGCGGTCAACTCGACCCGCTTGGGGTCCACGAGGACCATCCTGACGTCCTCGGGGGTCGCGCGGACCATCACGGACGTGATCAGGCAGTTGATGCACGAGGACTTGCCGGAACCGGTGGCTCCGGCCACCAGGACGTGCGGCATCTTCGCCAGGTTGGCCATGACATAGCCGCCCTCGACGTCCTTGCCGAGCGCGACCAGCATCGGATGGTCGTCCTCGGCAGCGTCCGCGAGGCGCAGCACGTCGCCGAGGTTGACCATCTCGCGGTCGGTGTTCGGGATCTCGATGCCGACCGCCGACTTGCCGGGGATCGGGCTGATGATCCGGACGTCGGGGCTGGCGACGGCGTACGCGATGTTCTTGGTGAGCGCGGTGATCCGCTCGACCTTCACGGCCGGACCGAGTTCCACCTCGTAGCGGGTGACCGTCGGGCCGCGGGTGAAGCCGGTGACGGCCGCGTCGACCTTGAACTCCATGAACACGTTCTGGAGCGAGGCGACCACCGCGTCGTTGGCGGCGCTGCGGGTCTTGCCGGGGCCGCCGCGCTCCAGGAGGTCGAGCGAGGGCAGGGAGTACGTGATGTCGCCGGAGAGCTGGAGCTGCTCGGCGCGCGGGGGCAGGTCTCGCGGCGCGTCGGGCGCGGCCTTGGTGAGGTCGGGCACGACGGAGTCGACGGCCAGGGACTCCTGCCTGGGCCGCTTGGCTCCCGGGACGGCCTTGGCGCGGGCGGCGGGAACCGGGGTCGTCTCCTCGTACCCGTCGCGTTCCGCGGTGACGCCCTGTGTCAGGTCGGCGACCAGTGGAGAGGGCGGCATGCCGTGCATCACGGCACCGTCGAGCGCGGCGGCGGCCGCCGCGGCGACGTCCACGGCGTCCATCGGCCGGTTCGGGTCGTACTGCCGCGCGGCAGCCCGCCGGGGGCGGCCGCGGCGCTTGGTGAGCGCCTCTTCCTCGGCGCTCTCGGGGTCGTACTCGTCGGGGCCGCCCGGGCGTCTGCGGGAGCGCGCGGGGAGTGCCTCGCGCCACTGTTCGTCGTAGCGCTCGTCGTCGTCGCCGAGGAGCGCCTCGTCGGGGTCTCCCGGGACGAGGCCGAGCCGCTGTCCGAGCAGCCGAAGACGCTGCGGGATCGCGTTGACGGGCGTGGCCGTGACGACCAGCAGGCCGAAGACCGTGAGCAGGACCAGGAGCGGTACGGCGAGGACGTCGCCCATGGTGTAGGTGAGCGGGGTGGAGGCACCCCAGCCGATGAGGCCGCCGGCGTCCCTTATCGCCTGCATGCCGTCGCTGCGGGCGGGCGACCCGCAGGCGATGTGGACCTGTCCGAGCACGCCGATGACGAGCGCGGACAGCCCGATCACGATGCGCCCGTTGGCCTCGGGCCTCTCGGGGTGCCGGATGAAACGGACGGCGATGACGGCGAGGAGTATCGGGACGAGCAGGTCGAGCCGGCCGAAGGCACCGGTCACCAGCATCTCGACGAGGTCGCCGACGGGCCCGCGCAGATTCGACCACGTGCCCGCCGCGACGATCAGCGCGAGGGCGAGCAGCAGGAGCGCGAGACCGTCCTTGCGATGCGCCGGGTCGAGCCCCTTCGCGCCCC
Source organism: Streptomyces fagopyri (assembly GCF_009498275.1). NCBI lineage: Bacteria > Bacillati > Actinomycetota > Actinomycetes > Kitasatosporales > Streptomycetaceae > Streptomyces > Streptomyces fagopyri. The sequence goes on from NZ_CP045643.1 coordinate 2,810,522, forward strand.
GCCCTATGCCACGGAACATCGCCCCGACGGCGTGCGCGAGGCCCAGCCACACGGCCCGTACGAGCCGGTACACACCCGCGGTCGGACTGGGCGCCGGCGCGGGTACGGGCTTCTTCGCCGCGGCCTTCTTGGCGGGCGCCTTCCTGGCGACCGCCTTTTTCGCGGGGGCCTTCCCCACCGCAGCCTTCGTCGGAGCGGCCGCCTTCTTCGCGGGCGGCTTCTTGGCTGCGGACTGACGTGAGGCCATGTGTGTGAGGTTACCGGTGGAGACGACAAGGGACACGTGTGCCCACAGCTTCACCCGATCGTGTCGCCCTTGCCGGGGCCCGGAACTGACGCCGGATCACCGCGCGCGGCTGCCCCGGAACGATCACGCCCGGGACGGCTGCTCCGCGGCCGGCTCATCGCTCGTCACCCTTCGCGGAACCGGAGTCCGGTCCGCGACACACCCGGCGCGGGACCGGAGGTCAGTTCTGCGAGGGAACCGACGGTGCCCCGCTGCCCGTGCCCGGCTCCAACGCGTCCAGAGCCCGGCGCAGTCCGGTGAGCTTGCGTTCGAGATGAGCGGCGGTCGCCACCGCCGCCGCGTCCGCCGAGTCGTCGTCGAGCTGCTTGGACAGTGCCTCGGCCTGTTCCTCAACGGCCGCGAGCCGCGCCGAGAGTTCGGCGAGGAGACCGGCCGGCTCCTTGGCCGTGCCGAGCGCCGCCTTGCCCCCGCCCTCCAGCTGGAGCCGCAGCAGCGCGGCCTGTTCACGCAGTTGGCAGTTCTTCATGTAGAGCTCGACGAAGACCGAGACCTTCGCGCGCAGCACCCACGGGTCGAACGGCTTCGAGATGTAGTCCACCGCACCCGCCGCGTACCCCCGGAAGGTGTGATGCGGACCGTGGTTGATCGCGGTGAGGAAGATGATCGGGATGTCCCGGGTCCGTTCTCGCCGCTTGATGTGCGCGGCGGTTTCGAAACCGTCCATACCCGGCATCTGCACGTCCAGCAGAATGACCGCGAAGTCGTCCGTGAGCAGTGCTTTGAGCGCTTCCTCCCCGGACGATGCCCGCACCAGTGTCTGATCGAGCGCGGAGAGAATCGCCTCCAGCGCCAGCAGATTCTCCGGCCGGTCATCGACCAGGAGGATCTTGGCCTTCTGCACCATGGCCCGCCCTCCTCGTCCCGGCAGTGCACCGGGCGCCGCCCCAGGGGACGGCTCCCTTGCGCCGTCCGTCCTTGTGCCGGTCATGGTAGCCGCACCCCGCCTGTCGCCACACCCTGTCACCGCGATGTCACTGTGCACCTATCAGAAACGTAGCGGGAGACCAGAAGGTTCCCCGAATCCCGCGCTTCTACACGGCTTCGCCCAGGGCCGGTTGTCCGACGTCGGGCGGGCCGCGCCGAGCCGCCGACGCGCACACCGCGGCATCCCGGACGCGGACACCGTACAGCGATCCGCACCCTGTTCACTCCCCGCGCATCCACTGCTCCATCACGGAGAGCAGGTGATCGGGATCGACCGGCTTGGTGACGTAGTCGGAAGCCCCGGACTCGATGGCCTTCTCCCGGTCGCCCTTCATCGCCTTCGCCGTGAGCGCGATGATCGGCAGCCCGGCGAACTGCGGCATCCGGCGAATCGCCGTGGTCGTCGCGTAGCCGTCCATCTCGGGCATCATGATGTCCATCAGGACGACCGTCACATCGTCGTGCTGCTCCAGGACCTCGATGCCCTCGCGGCCGTTCTCGGCGTAGAGCACCGAGAGACCGTGCTGCTCCAGGACGCTGGTGAGCGCGAACACGTTGCGGATGTCGTCGTCGACGATCAGCACCTTCTCGCCCTCGAACCGGATGCCTCCGCGCGACTGCGACGCCGTCTCCTGCTGCGCCGCGACCGGCCACTGCTCCTGGGCGGGCCCGCCGGCCCCGTTCGGCTGCGCCGTCAGCCCGGGACGCGACTCGGCCACCGGCAGCGCCCTGCGGCGCCTCCTGAAGAGCGCCGCGGGCCCGTTCTGGGCCTCCTGGTACGACTTCACCTCGGCCGGCGTCTCGATGCCCGCCCCGGACAACTCCGCCTCGGACGCGAGGAGTTCCCCCGCCCCCAGGGTGGGCGCCAGCTGCCCGTAGCCCTGCGGGGGCAGTTCGCTCGGGTGCAGCGGCAGGTAGAGCGTGAACGTCGAACCGCGTCCCGGCTCGCTCTGCGCGTGGATCTCACCGCCCAGCAGACGCGCGATCTCCCGCGAGATGGACAGCCCCAGACCCGTACCGCCGTACTTCCTGCTCGTCGTGCCGTCCGCCTGCTTGAAGGCCTCGAAGATCACCCGCATCTTGCTGGCGGCGATCCCGATACCCGTGTCGGTCACGGAGAACGCGATCAGATCGGCGTCGGCGTCCCGCAGCGAACCCGCTTCCAGCAGCTGCTCCCGGATGGCCACCGGCACATCGGCGCCGGCGGGCCGGATCACCAATTCGACCGCTCCGGAGTCGGTGAACTTCACCGCGTTGGACAGCAGGTTGCGCAGCACCTGGAGGAGCCGCTGTTCGTCGGTGTGCAGCGTGGCGGGCAGTTCCGGCGACACACGGACCGAGAAGTCGAGGCCCTTCTCCGCGGTCAGCGGACGGAACGTCGCCTCCACGTAGTCGACGAGCTGCACCAGCGCGATACGTGTCGGCGACACGTCCATCTTCCCGGCCTCGACCTTCGACAGGTCCAGGATGTCGTTGATCAGCTGGAGCAGGTCGGAACCCGCGCCGTGGATCGTCTCGGCGAACTCGACCTGCTTCGGGGTGAGGTTCGACTCCGCGTTGTCGGCGAGCAACTTGGCCAGGATCAGCAGGGAGTTGAGCGGCGTCCGCAGCTCGTGCGACATGTTCGCGAGGAACTCGCTCTTGTACCGCATGGAGACCGCGAGCTGTTCGGCGCGTTCCTCCAGGACCTGCCGTGCCTCCTCGATCTCCGTGTTCTTGACCTCGATGTCGCGGTTCTGCTGGGCCAACAGCTCGGCCTTCTCCTCCAGTTCCGCGTTGGAGTCCTGAAGGGCCTTCTGCCGGTTCTCCAGTTCCGCCGACCGCTCCCGCAGCTGCTCGGTCAGCTCCTGCGACTGCTTGAGCAGCACCTCCGTCTTGGTGTTGACGGAGATGGTGTTGACGCTCGTCGCGATCATCTCGGCGATCTGGTTCAGGAAGTCCTTCTGGATCTGCGTGAACGGCGTGAAGGAGGCCAGCTCGATGACACCGAGCACGGTCCCCTCGAAGAGCACCGGGAGCACGATGACCTGCGCCGGAGGCGCCTCACCGAGCCCGGAGGAGATCTTCAGATAGCCGCTCGGCGCGTTCTCCACCAGGATCGTTCGCTTCTCCTGGGCGGCCGTCCCGATCAGCGCCTCACCGGGCCGGAACGACGTCGGCATCGAGCCCATCGAATAGCCGTACGACCCGAGCATGCGCAGCTCGTACGCCTCCTCGTCCTCGGCGCTCGCGTCCCTCCCGTCGACCAGCGGCATCGACAGGAAGAACGCGCCGTGCTGCGCGGAGACCACCGGCGTCAGCTCGCTCATGATCAGCGAGGCGACGTCGTCGAGGTCCCGGCGCCCCTGCATGAGCGCCGAGATACGCGCCAGGTTGCCCTTGAGCCAGTCCTGTTCCTTGTTGGCGATGGTGGTGTCGCGCAGATTGGCGATCATCTTGTTGATGTAGTCCTGGAGTTCCTGGATCTCGCCCGAGGCGTCCACGTCGATCTTCAGGTTCAGGTCGCCGCGGGTCACCGCGGTCGCCACGCGCGCGATGGCGCGCACCTGCCGGGTCAGGTTCCCGGCCATCTCGTTCACCGACTCGGTGAGGTCGCGCCACGTCCCGTCGACGTCCCGGACCCGCGCCTGACCGCCCAACTGCCCTTCCGTGCCCACCTCCCGGGCGACCCGGGTGACCTCCTCCGCGAAGGACGACAGCTGGTCGACCATCGTGTTGATGGTGGTCTTGAGCTCCAGGATCTCGCCGCGCGCGTCGATGTCGATCTTCTTGGTCAGATCGCCCTTGGCGATGGCGGTCGTGACCATCGCGATGTTGCGCACCTGACCGGTCAGGTTGGACGCCATCCCGTTCACCGACTCGGTGAGGTCCTTCCACGTACCGGCGACTCCCGGAACGTGCGCCTGACCACCGAGGATGCCGTCCGTACCCACCTCACGGGCCACCTTGGTGACCTGCTCGGCGAACGAACTCAGCGTCTTCACCATGGTGTTGAAGGTGTCGGCGAGCTGCGCGACCTCACCGCTCGCCTTGATCGTCACCGTCCGGGTCAGGTCGCCGTTGGCGACGGCCGCCGCCACCTGCGAGATGTTCCGCACCTGCATGGTCAGGTTGTAGGCCATCAGGTTGACGTTGTCGCTCAGGTCCTTCCAGATGCCCGTGACCCCGGGCACCCGCGCCTGACCGCCCAACTGGCCCTCGGTGCCCACCTCGCGGGCCACCCGGGTCACCTGCTCGGCGAACGACGACAGCTGGTCGACCATCGTGTTGACAGTGGTGACCAGTTCGAGGATCTCGCCCTTGGCGTCGACGGTGATCTTCTTGGACAGGTCACCCATGGCGACGGCCGTGGTCACTTCGGCGATGTTGCGCACCTGGATGGTCAGGTTGTTCGCCATGAAGTTCACGGACTGCGTGAGGTCCTTCCAGGTGCCGGAGACTCCCTGCACCTCGGCCTGTCCGCCGAGCCGGCCCTCCGTACCCACCTCACGGGCCACCCGCGTCACCTGCTCGGCGAAGTTCGAGAGCTGGTCCACCATCGTGTTGAGGGTGTTCTTCAGCTCCAGGATCTCGCCGCGCGCGTCCACGTCGATCTTCTGCGACAGGTCACCCCGCGCCACCGCCGTCGCGACCTGCGCGATGTTGCGGACCTGTGCGGTCAGGTTGCCCGCCATGCCGTTCACGGAGTCCGTCAGGTCGCGCCACACGCCCGCGACACCCGGCACCTGGGCCTGCCCGCCGAGCCGGCCCTCCGTACCCACCTCACGGGCCACCCGCGTCACCTGGTCCGCGAAGGCGGAGAGCTGGTCGACCATCGTGTTGATGGTGTTCTTCAGCTCCAGGATCTCGCCGCGCGCGTCCACGTCGATCTTCTGCGACAGGTCACCCCGCGCCACCGCCGTGGTGACCTGGGCGATCTGCCGCACCTGCGAGGTGAGGTTCCCCGCCATGAAGTTGACGGAGTCGGTCAGTTCCTTCCACGTACCGGACACGCCGTCCACCCGGGCCTGACCGCCGAGCCGGCCCTCGGTACCCACGTCCCGGGCCATCCGCGTCACCTGATCGGCGAAGGACGACAGCTGGTCCACCATCGTGTTGACGGTGTTCTTCAGCTCCAGCATCTCGCCCGCGACCTCGACACTGACCTTCTGCGACAGGTCACCGCTGGCGACCGCCGTCGTCACCTGCGCGATGTTGCGGACCTGACCGGTCAGGTTCCTGAACGCCGTGTTGACCGAGTCCGTCAGGTCCTTCCACGTGCCCGCCGCGCCCGGCACCTGCGCCTGACCGCCCAGTTCACCCTCGACACCGATCTCCCGCGCCACGCGCGTGACCTCGTCACCGAAGGACGACAGCTGGTCCACCATCGTGTTGACGGTGTTCTTCAGCTCCAGCATCTCGCCCGCGACCTCGACACTGACCTTCTGCGACAGGTCGCCGTTGGCCACGGCCGTGGTCACCGCGGCGATGTCCCGCACCTGGGTCGTGAGGTTCCGGAAGACCGTGTTGACGGAGTCCGTCAGGTCCTTCCACGTACCCGCCGCGCCCGGCACGTTCGCCTGACCGCCGAGCCGTCCCTCGCCGCCGACCTCGTTGGCCACGCGTGTGACCTCGTCCGCGAACGTCCGCAGCGTCTCGGTCATCTGGTTGATCGTCTCGGCGAGCTGCGCGACCTCGCCGCGTGCGGAGACGGTCACCTTCTGCGACAGGTCACCGTTCGCGACGGCCGTCGTCACCTGCGCGATCCCGCGCACCTGGGCCGTGAGGTTGCCGGCCATGAGGTTCACCGAATCGGTGAGGTCCTTCCACACGCCGGCCACACCGGGCACCTGCGCCTGACCGCCGAGTTCGCCCTCCGTGCCCACCTCGCGCGCGACCCTCGTCACCTCGGAGGAGAACGACGAGAGCTGGTCCACCATCGTGTTGACGGTGTTCTTCAGTTCGAGCATCTCACCGGCCACGTGAACCGTGACCTTCCGGGACAAGTCACCCTTGGCGACCGCCGTCGTCACGAGAGCGATGTCACGCACCTGAGCCGTCAGCCGGTACGCCATCGTGTTGACCGAATCCGTGAGGTCCTTCCACGAACCGGACATACCGCGCACCCGGGCCTGTCCGCCCAGCTTGCCCTCGGTGCCCACCTCGCTGGCCACCCGGGTGACCTCGTCGGTGAACGTCGACAACTGGTCGACCAGGTTGTTGACCGTGCGTCCGACCTTGAGGAACTCCCCGCGCAGCGGATGACCGTTGCCGTCAGCCGCCTGCGCCCGCAGCTCCATGCGGGGCGACAGGTCGCCCTCCGCCACGGCGGACAGCACCCGGCCGACCTCGGAGACAGGCCGCACGAGATCGTCGACGAGCGCGTTCGACGCGTCGATCGCCGCCGCCCAGGAACCCTCGCAGGCGCCTGTCTCCAGCCGCTCCGTGAGTTTGCCCTCACGCCCGACCATCCGCCGCACCCGCGACAGCTCACCCGTCAGATGCAGGTTGCGATCGGCCACCTCGTTGAAGACCGCGGCGATCTCCGACATCACGCCGTCACCGGAGACCGTGAGGCGCTTGCGGAAATTGCCGTCCCGCATCGACACCAGGGCGGCCAGCAGCCTGTTCAGGGCCGCCGAGTCCACCTCGGTGGTGCCGTTGCGCGGTGCGCGCTGGTTGTTCAGGGACTGTCCGTCTTTTGCGCGCGTCTTAGTGCCCCGCGTCGCTGCGCCAGACTCCACTGTGTCCCTCCCGCAAGGGTCGACCATTACTGCTCGGCGTACTGGGATACTGCTGCTCGGCGAACCGGAAGACCCGCGGCCTGCCGGGACCTCCCCACTGGAGCCTTCCCAGTGTTTCACCCCTGCTGAACCAGGCCATAACAGTTCGGCAGCTTCGCACATCGTCCGCACACGGTCCGGACGTGGACCACAGGACCCTCCGGAGGGAAACATGGGCCCTCTCCGGGCGGAAACACTGGTGACCGGCATCCGCATGGACCGCGAAGGTAAGTAACCTTGCATGCGGCTGTCCAGCCACACCGGTCCGTCCGGCCTGGGCGGTGGCACGAGAACGAGCGGGCAGGCATCGGAGGGGCACCGCACCATGACCACCGGACTGCATCCTGGGGGATCGCCCCAGGATCCTCGGCCGACAGGGAACCAGGCGCTGCCCCAGCGGGCGCAGGCCGGCCCAGCACCTCTGCACGCCGACAACCGGACAAGGAGTTCTGTGATCACCGCGCGCGCGGCCGCCAGCTTCGACCCCGTGGGACGTTCGGTCGCGACCGCCCGTTCCTTCGTCCGCGACACCCTCCAGGGCTGGGGCTTCGCCGACATCGTCGACGATGCCGTGGTCCTGACCAGCGAGCTGGTCACCAATGCCGTCGTGCACGCGGGCACCTCCGCCGACGTCCTGTGTCTGCGCAGCGACGAGGGCGTACGCATCGAGGTGGCGGACCGCTACCCAGAACGTGAGATTCCACTCCAGGCGTCGGCGGTGAACATGGGCAGCCCCGACCGCGAGGGCGGCCGCGGACTCCAGCTCTGCGCGGCGCTGGCCGGCCACTGGGGCGTCGAGTACTCGCCCACCCACAAGCAGGTCTGGTTCCAGCTCGACCTCCCCGAGCGCCCGGTGGGCACCCGCACCGCGGGCCCGTCGCTCCCCGCCGAACTCCTTCCGCTCGCCGACGGCCGGGTGCGTGTCGCGGTCGTCCAGATCGACCGCGTCGGCTCCATCTCGGCGTGGAACGAGGACGCGGAAGACCTCTTCGGGTACGCAGCCGAGCACGTCACGGGCAAACCGCTGACCGACCTCGCGGCCTGGCCGCACACCCCGGGCACCAGCACCGGCATCGTCGAGGCCCTCCAGCTCTCACGCTGGGAGGGGAGTTACGGCATCCGTGCCGCCAGCGGCCGGGTCACTCCCGTCTACGCCTCCCACCTCCGGGTCCGTGACACGGGCGGTGAGCCGTCGACCGTCTGCCTCCTCGTGCGCGACCACGAACGCGCCGTGCTGCAGACCCCGTTGCGCGCCTCCGCCACGGACACGACGACCAGCTCCGAGGGCCAGGCCACGGACCCCTTCGAGGTCTTCATCGGCTCTCCGGCCCCCGACGACCTCGACGGCCTCCTCCAGCGCACGGTGGAGCGCGCCCGCGACATGCTCGACGGGGACTCCGCCTTCCTGCTCCTCGCCACCGACGACGAGACGGAGTTGGAGGTACGCGCCTCGACGGGCCTGCCCTCCGCCCGCCAGCGCTTCGCCCGTGTCCCCGTCGAGGCGGGCCCCGGCCGCTACGGTTCGGCCCGGATGCCGGCCGTCCACGAGGACCTGATGGTCGTCCCCGGCGCCGTACCCCTGCTGGGCGGCACCGGCATGCGCTCGGTGGTCACGGTCCCGCTGAAGGTCGAGGGACGACTGACGGGCTCTCTCGGTGTCGCCGCCGAATCTCCCGCCAGATACTCCAACGAGGAGGCGCTGCGCCTCCAGTTCGCCGCGGACCGGATCGCGCTGGCGGTGGAGTCGGCCCGCCTGGGCGAGCTGGAGCGCCTGCGCCGCGGCTCGCTCTCGTTCCTCGTGGAGGCCTCCGACCTCCTCGCCGGAACCCTCGACCGTGACCAGACCCTGGCCCTGATGGCCCAGATGACCGTGCCGACCCTGGCCACCTGGTGTGCCGTCTACACGATCGCCGACCAGGCTTCGGACCCGTACCTCTCCTACGTGCTGCACGAGGACGAGGAACGCATCGACGGCCTCAAGGCGCTGCTGTCGAAGATCGCCCCGCCAGACCCGGTGCCCACCCCTGGCGCCCGCGTCTGGCCGGCCCCCGCCGAGGCCGCCCACCAGGCGGCGCTGCGCACGTCCATGCGCAGTCTGGGCCTCGGTGACCGCTCACCGGTGAGTTCCGGTATCGGCACGACGCTGGCGACGGCCGCGGCGGTCGGCGGCGAGACCGTGGTCCTGCCCCTGGTGGCCCGCAACCGGGTCATCGGCATGCTGACGCTCGGCAAGCCGTCCGACGAGCATTTCCGGCAGGAGATCCTGGAGCTGGCCGAGGACCTCTCCCGCAGGGCCGCCCTGGCCCTCGACAACGCCCGCCTGTACTCGGAACGCACGGCGATCAGCCAGTCCCTCCAGCGCAGCCTCCTGCCCCCGGAACTCCCCCACATCGAGGGCGTGGAGGTCGAGGTCATCTACCGCGCGGCCGGCGAGGGCAACGAGGTCGGCGGCGACTTCTACGACCTCTTCCCCATCCGCGACGGTGCCTACGGCTTCGCCATCGGTGACGTCTGCGGTACGGGACCGGAGGCGGCGGCGGTCACGGGCCTGGCCCGGCACGCGTTGCGGTTGCTGGCCCGCGAGGGCTTCGGCGGCCCGGCGGTCCTGGAGCGGCTGAACTCGGCGATCCTCGACGAGGGCGCCCGCAGCCGCTTCCTGACGCTGCTGTACGGCGAGTTGTGGCCTCAGGAGGACGGCAGCGCCGTACTGAAGGTGGTCTGCGCCGGCCATCCGCTCCCGCTCCGCCTGCGCCAGGACGGCACGGTGGAGGCGGCAGCCGAACCGCAGCCGCTGCTCGGCGTCATGGAGGACCTGGAGCTCTACGAGCAGACGGTCACCCTCGATCCGGGCGACGTCCTGCTGTGTGTGACGGACGGCGTCACCGAACGCCGTGAGGGCACCCGCATGTTGGGCGACGACGGTCTCACGGACGTCCTCACCACGTGCACGGGTCTGACGGCGGGCGCGGTGGCCGCGCGGGTGATGCGCGCGGTGGAACGCTTCGCCTCCGACGCCCCGTCCGACGACATGGCGATTCTGGCGATGCGTGTGCCGGGTCTGCAGGTGGACTGAGATCCTCGCCGGTGCCGTCCCTGATGGGGACGGCAAAAAGGCCCCGCCCGGAAGGGCGAGGCCTTTTCTGCTGTGGAGCCCCCCAACGGAATCGAACCGTTGACCTTCTCCTTACCATGGAGACGCTCTGCCGACTGAGCTAGGGGGGCCGGTCGCCTTTTCCGAGGTTTCCCTCGCGGCAACGAAATAGATCATACCCCGAACAGAAGCGTGCTCCCAACCAGTCCTGTTGACCCGTGTGGAGTCTGTCGGATCAGAAGGCGGGCTGCAGGAGACCGCCGAGCGCGTTGCAGGCGGAGACGATCCGCTGCATCTCCCGCTTCGTCAGGGCGGCGTCCACGGGCAGTGCCAGCGTCTCGTCGGCGGCCCGCTCGGTCTCCGGGAGGTACACGTCCCGCCGGAATCCGGGCATGCGGTGCACCGGTGTCTTGACCGGCACCCGGCACTCGACTCCGCGGGCGCGTACGGCCCGTGCGAAGGCGTCCCGGTCGGGCCGCCCGTTGCCCGGCACCCGTACCACGTACTGCTGGTACGTGTGCCCGTCGCCGCCGGCCGGTGTGCGCACTCCGTTCAGCCGCCCGTCGAGGTAGGCGGCTCGTTCCCGGCGTTGCGCGATGTCCTCGTACGGGGCCTCGGACTCGCCGAGTTCGAGGATGAGGAGTCCGTGCCGCTGCCCGACGTCCCGCAGTCGCGGCATGTCGGCCGACCGCCCGAAGCGGTGGACGACGACGACGGCCGCGGTCCGTGCGGTCACGGCCGCCTCGACCGCGCCGGCGTCGAGGCAGTAGGTCGCCGGGTCTATGTCGGCGAAGACGGCCGAGGCTCCGGTCTGGGTCACGGCCTCCGTGACTTCGACGTTGCCGAACGCCGACACGATGACCTCGTCACCGGCTTTGACGCCCGCGGCCCTGAGCATTGCAGCAGTACCCATGAAGCGGATGCTGGTCGCGCAAAGTGAACGCAAAGTGACGCACAACAAAAAAGAGCTGGTCCCTGAACCGAAGTTCGGGGACCAGCTCTTTCAAAATTTGTTCGGCGGCGTCCTACTCTCCCACAGGGTCCCCCCTGCAGTACCATCGGCGCTGTGAGGCTTAGCTTCCGGGTTCGGAATGTAACCGGGCGTTTCCCTCACGCTATGACCACCGAAACACTATGAAACTGTCAACCGGAGCCGTGGCAAAGCTACGACGGTTGTTCGTGGTTTCAGAACCAACACAGTGGACGCGAGCAACTGAGGACAAGCCCTCGGCCTATTAGTACCGGTCACCTCCAGCGGTTACCCGCCTTCCAGATCCGGCCTATCAACCCAGTCGTCTACTGGGAGCCTTAACCCCTCAAAGGGGGTGGGAATACTCATCTCGAAGCAGGCTTCCCGCTTAGATGCTTTCAGCGGTTATCCCTCCCGAACGTAGCCAACCAGCCATGCCCTTGGCAGGACAACTGGCACACCAGAGGTTCGTCCGTCCCGGTCCTCTCGTACTAGGGACAGCCCTTCTCAATATTCCTACGCGCACAGCGGATAGGGACCGAACTGTCTCACGACGTTCTAAACCCAGCTCGCGTACCGCTTTAATGGGCGAACAGCCCAACCCTTGGGACCGACTCCAGCCCCAGGATGCGACGAGCCGACATCGAGGTGCCAAACCATCCCGTCGATATGGACTCTTGGGGAAGATCAGCCTGTTATCCCCGGGGTACCTTTTATCCGTTGAGCGACGGCGCTTCCACAAGCCACCGCCGGATCACTAGTCCCGACTTTCGTCCCTGCTCGACCCGTCGGTCTCACAGTCAAGCTCCCTTGTGCACTTACACTCAACACCTGATTACCAACCAGGCTGAGGGAACCTTTGGGCGCCTCCGTTACTCTTTAGGAGGCAACCGCCCCAGTTAAACTACCCATCAGACACTGTCCCTGATCCGGATCACGGACCCAGGTTAGACATCCAGCACGACCAGAGTGGTATTTCAACGACGACTCCCCCTGAGCTGGCGCTCAGAGTTCAAAGTCTCCCACCTATCCTACACAAGCCGAACCGAACACCAATATCAAACTGTAGTAAAGGTCCCGGGGTCTTTCCGTCCTGCTGCGCGAAACGAGCATCTTTACTCGTAGTGCAATTTCACCGGGCCTATGGTTGAGACAGTCGAGAAGTCGTTACGCCATTCGTGCAGGTCGGAACTTACCCGACAAGGAATTTCGCTACCTTAGGATGGTTATAGTTACCACCGCCGTTTACTGGCGCTTAAGTTCTCAGCTTCGCCAAACCGAAGTTTGACTAACCGGTCCCCTTAACGTTCCAGCACCGGGCAGGCGTCAGTCCGTATACATCGCCTTACGGCTTCGCACGGACCTGTGTTTTTAGTAAACAGTCGCTTCTCGCTGGTCTCTGCGGCCACCCCCAGCTCACCGAGTAAATCGGATCACCAAAGATGGCCCCCCTTCTCCCGAAGTTACGGGGGCATTTTGCCGAGTTCCTTAACCATAGTTCACCCGAACGCCTCGGTATTCTCTACCTGACCACCTGAGTCGGTTTAGGGTACGGGCCGCCATGAAACTCGCTAGAGGCTTTTCTCGACAGCATAGGATCATCCACTTCACCACAATCGGCTCGGCATCAGGTCTCAGCCTTGATGTGTGACGGATTTGCCTATCACACGGCCTACACCCTTACCCCGGGACAACCACCGCCCGGGATGGACTACCTTCCTGCGTCACCCCATCACTCACCTACTGCAGGTCTGGTCCGTCGGCTCCACCACTCCCCTTTGCCCGAAGGCTCCAGGGCGGCTTCACGGACTTAGCATCGCCTGGTTCAATGTTTGACGCTTCACAGCGGGTACCGGAATATCAACCGGTTATCCATCGACTACGCCTGTCGGCCTCGCCTTAGGTCCCGACTTACCCTGGGCAGATCAGCTTGACCCAGGAACCCTTAGTCAATCGGCGCACACGTTTCTCACGTGTGTATCGCTACTCATGCCTGCATTCTCACTCGTGAACCGTCCACCACTGCCTTCCGGCGCGGCTTCACCCGGCACACGACGCTCCCCTACCCATCACAGCAGGCGTTGGCCCTATTGCTGCAATGACACGACTTCGGCGGTACGCTTGAGCCCCGCTACATTGTCGGCGCGGAATCACTAGACCAGTGAGCTATTACGCACTCTTTCAAGGGTGGCTGCTTCTAAGCCAACCTCCTGGTTGTCTGTGCGACTCCACATCCTTTCCCACTTAGCGTACGCTTAGGGGCCTTAGTCGATGCTCTGGGCTGTTTCCCTCTCGACCATGGAGCTTATCCCCCACAGTCTCACTGCCGCGCTCTCACTTACCGGCATTCGGAGTTTGGCTAAGGTCAGTAACCCGGTAGGGCCCATCGCCTATCCAGTGCTCTACCTCCGGCAAGAAACACACGACGCTGCACCTAAATGCATTTCGGGGAGAACCAGCTATCACGGAGTTTGATTGGCCTTTCACCCCTAACCACAGGTCATCCCCCAGGTTTTCAACCCTGGTGGGTTCGGTCCTCCACGACCTCTTACAGCCGCTTCAACCTGCCCATGGCTAGATCACTCCGCTTCGGGTCTTGAGCGCGCTACTAAATCGCCCTATTCGGACTCGCTTTCGCTACGGCTTCCCCACACGGGTTAACCTCGCAACACACCGCAAACTCGCAGGCTCATTCTTCAAAAGGCACGCAGTCACGAGATACGTGCAAGCACGTATCCGACGCTCCCACGGCTTGTAGGCACACGGTTTCAGGTACTATTTCACTCCGCTCCCGCGGTACTTTTCACCATTCCCTCACGGTACTATCCGCTATCGGTCACCAGGGAATATTTAGGCTTAGCGGGTGGTCCCGCCAGATTCACACGGGATTTCTCGGGCCCCGTGCTACTTGGGTGTTTCTCAAACGAGCCGTTGATGTTTCGACTACGGGGGTCTTACCCTCTACGCCGGACCTTTCGCATGTCCTTCGCCTACATCAACGGTTTCTGACTCGTCTCACGGCCGGCAGACCGTGAAAGAGAAATCCCACAACCCCACATACGCAACCCCTGCCGGGTCTCACACGCATATGGTTTGGCCTCATCCAGTTTCGCTCGCCACTACTCCCGGAATCACGGTTGTTTTCTCTTCCTGCGGGTACTGAGATGTTTCACTTCCCCGCGTTCCCTCCACTTGCCCTATGTGTTCAGGCAAGGGTGACAGCCCATGACGACTGCCGGGTTTCCCCATTCGGAAACCCCCGGATCAAAGCCTGGTTGACGACTCCCCGGGGACTATCGTGGCCTCCCACGTCCTTCATCGGTTCCTGGTGCCAAGGCATCCACCGTGCGCCCTTAAAAACTTGGCCACAGATGCTCGCGTCCACTGTGCAGTTCTCAAACAACGACCAACCACCCATCACCCCCGGCTAACACCGGAGTTCACTGGGGCCGGCACTGAAGGCAGCCAACAATCGGCCGTACCTTCAGACACCCAACAGCGTGCCCGACACCCTCGCCACTCAGATCAGCTTTCCACGCCCCGAAGGACAGTACTGGCAGCCTGAGATGACTGAAAGTGCCGAATAATCAACGTTCCACCCATGAGCAACCACCGTCGAACATTTGCCGACGTAATGGCCCTGGACCACCAGGCAAGCCTGGCAGCCTAGATGCTCCTTAGAAAGGAGGTGATCCAGCCGCACCTTCCGGTACGGCTACCTTGTTACGACTTCGTCCCAATCGCCAGTCCCACCTTCGACAGCTCCCTCCCACAAGGGGTTGGGCCACCGGCTTCGGGTGTTACCGACTTTCGTGACGTGACGGGCGGTGTGTACAAGGCCCGGGAACGTATTCACCGCAGCAATGCTGATCTGCGATTACTAGCAACTCCGACTTCATGGGGTCGAGTTGCAGACCCCAATCCGAACTGAGACAGGCTTTTTGAGATTCGCTCCGCCTCACGGCTTCGCAGCTCATTGTACCTGCCATTGTAGCACGTGTGCAGCCCAAGACATAAGGGGCATGATGACTTGACGTCGTCCCCACCTTCCTCCGAGTTGACCCCGGCAGTCTCCTGTGAGTCCCCATCACCCCGAAGGGCATGCTGGCAACACAGAACAAGGGTTGCGCTCGTTGCGGGACTTAACCCAACATCTCACGACACGAGCTGACGACAGCCATGCACCACCTGTACACCGACCACAAGGGGGGCACTATCTCTAATGCTTTCCGGTGTATGTCAAGCCTTGGTAAGGTTCTTCGCGTTGCGTCGAATTAAGCCACATGCTCCGCTGCTTGTGCGGGCCCCCGTCAATTCCTTTGAGTTTTAGCCTTGCGGCCGTACTCCCCAGGCGGGGAACTTAATGCGTTAGCTGCGGCACCGACGACGTGGAATGTCGCCAACACCTAGTTCCCACCGTTTACGGCGTGGACTACCAGGGTATCTAATCCTGTTCGCTCCCCACGCTTTCGCTCCTCAGCGTCAGTAATGGCCCAGAGATCCGCCTTCGCCACCGGTGTTCCTCCTGATATCTGCGCATTTCACCGCTACACCAGGAATTCCGATCTCCCCTACCACACTCTAGCCTGCCCGTATCGACTGCAGACCCGGGGTTAAGCCCCGGGCTTTCACAACCGACGTGACAAGCCGCCTACGAGCTCTTTACGCCCAATAATTCCGGACAACGCTTGCGCCCTACGTATTACCGCGGCTGCTGGCACGTAGTTAGCCGGCGCTTCTTCTGCAGGTACCGTCACTTTCGCTTCTTCCCTGCTGAAAGAGGTTTACAACCCGAAGGCCGTCATCCCTCACGCGGCGTCGCTGCATCAGGCTTTCGCCCATTGTGCAATATTCCCCACTGCTGCCTCCCGTAGGAGTCTGGGCCGTGTCTCAGTCCCAGTGTGGCCGGTCGCCCTCTCAGGCCGGCTACCCGTCGTCGCCTTGGTGAGCCACTACCTCACCAACAAGCTGATAGGCCGCGGGCTCATCCTTCACCGCCGGAGCTTTCAACCCACCCAGATGCCCAGGCAGGTATTATCCGGTATTAGACCCCGTTTCCAGGGCTTGTCCCAGAGTGAAGGGCAGATTGCCCACGTGTTACTCACCCGTTCGCCACTAATCCACCCCGAAGGGCTTCATCGTTCGACTTGCATGTGTTAAGCACGCCGCCAGCGTTCGTCCTGAGCCAGGATCAAACTCTCCGTGAATGTTTTCCCGTAATCGGGACGACACACACGAGAGCGGAACCAAGGGGAGGAATAATCCCCCGGTTCACAGCGTCCTCGCTGTGCGCCTACCCCAAGGGGCAGGACTTTTTCAAAGGAACCTCGTCCCAGCCGATCGGCCGGAGACGGGGTATCAACATATCTGGCGTTGATTTTTGGCACGCTGTTGAGTTCTCAAGGAACGGACGCTTCCTTTGTACTCACCCTCTCGGGCTTTCCTCCGGGCGCTTCCCTTCGGTCTTGCGTTTCCGACTCTATCAGACCGTTTCCGTATCCGATTTCCTCGGTGCTTTCCAGGTTTCCGCTTTCGCGTTTCCCTTTCCGGCGGTTCCGACTTTATCAGAGATTCTGAGTCGGAATTTCCGCCCCGCTCGGGGTGGTCCAGGCACACGATCGTCCCCGGGTTCCCGTTCAGGCGGAGCCGTAAACGTACTGGAGCGGGGCGCCCCGATGCAAATCGAGGCGCCCCGCTCCGGGTTGGCGTGTGCGAGGGGGTCAGACCTCGACGACGACCGGGAGGATCATCGGGCGCCGGCGGTAGTTGTCCGAGACCCACTTGCCCAGCGTGCGGCGGATGAGCTGCTGCATCTGGTGGGGCTCGACCACGCCGTCCTGGGCCGAGCGTTCGAGAACCTCGGTGACCCTCGGGACGACGTCGGTGAACGCGGAGTCCTCGATGCCCGAACCGCGGGCGTGCACGTGCGGACCACCGGTGATCTTGCCCGTACTGGAGTCCATCACCACGAAGACCGAGATGATGCCCTCGTCCCCGAGGATCTTGCGGTCCTTGAGCGCGGGCTCGCCGACGCCCCCGACCGAGAGGCCGTCGACGTACACGTAACCCGCCTGCACCTTGCCGGCGATCTTCGCCTTGCCCCCGATGAGGTCGACGACGACGCCGTCCTCGGCGATGACGATGCGGTCGTGCGGCACGCCGGTGAGCGCGCCCAGCTCGGCGTTGGCGCGCAGATGCCGCCATTCGCCGTGGACCGGCATCAGGTTCCGCGGCTTGCAGATGTTGTAGAAGTACAGCAGCTCGCCGGCTGAGGCGTGACCGGAGACGTGCACCTTGGCGTTGCCCTTGTGGACGACGTTGGCGCCCCAGCGGGTCAGGCCGTTGATGACGCGGTAGACCGCGTTCTCGTTGCCCGGGATGAGCGACGAGGCCAGGATCACCGTGTCGCCCTGGACGATACGGATCTGGTGGTCACGGTTGGCCATGCGGGACAGCGCGGCCATCGGCTCGCCCTGCGAGCCGGTGCAGACGAGGACGATCTCGTGGTCCGGCAGGTCGTCCAGCGTCTTGACGTCGACGACCAGGCCCGGCGGGACCTTCAGATAGCCCAGGTCCCGGGCGATGCCCATGTTGCGGACCATCGAACGGCCGACGAAGGCGACCCGGCGGCCGTACTCGTGGGCCGCGTCCAGGATCTGCTGGATGCGGTGCACATGGCTGGCGAAGCTCGCCACGATGATGCGCTTGCTGGCGCCCGCGAAGACCTGGCGCAGCACGTTCGAGATGTCCCGCTCCGGCGGGACGAAGCCGGGGACCTCGGCGTTCGTGGAGTCCGAGAGAAGAAGGTCGATACCTTCCTCGCTCAGGCGTGCGAACGCGTGCAGGTCCGTGAGCCGGCCGTCCAGCGGGAGCTGGTCCATCTTGAAGTCGCCGGTGTGCACCGCCATGCCCGCGGGGGTGCGGATGGCGACCGCGAGGGCGTCCGGGATGGAGTGGTTGACCGCGACGAACTCGCAGTCGAAGGGGCCGATGCGCTCGCGGTGGCCCTCCGCGACTTCGAGCGTGTAGGGGCGGATGCGGTGCTCCTGGAGCTTCGCCTCGATCAGCGCGAGGGTCAGCTTGGAGCCGATCAGCGGGATGTCCGGCTTTTCACGCAGGAGGAACGGGACACCACCGATGTGGTCCTCGTGGCCATGCGTGAGGACGATGCCCTCGATGTCGTCGAGGCGGTCCCTGATGGACGTGAAGTCCGGCAGGATCAGGTCGATTCCGGGCTGCTCCTCCTCGGGGAAGAGCACTCCGCAGTCGACGATCAGCAGACGGCCGCCGTATTCGAAGACGGTCATGTTCCGGCCGATTTCACCGAGGCCGCCGAGCGGGGTGACCCGCAGGCCCCCCTGGGGAAGCTTGGGCGGCGGGCCGAGTTCAGGATGCGGATGACTCAAAAGACTCTCCTCACCACACACGCCACGTACCTGGCAAGGCACGTGGCGTGCATGACGTTCGTGCAGTAGCTGTTGTTTGTGTGGGGTGCAGGCCCCTGGCCTGCGTTGTCGTGCGTATTCAGTTGTGAAGTCCGTACTTAGAGCTGTACCCCGCCGGCAGCAAGATCGATCTTGAGCTGGGCGGTCTCCTCGGGTGACAGTTCGACCATCGGGGCGCGCAGCGGTCCGGCGGGCAGACCCTGGAGGGTGAGCGCGGCCTTCGTCGTCATGACGCCCTGGGTGCGGAACATGCCGGTGAAGACCGGAAGCAGCTTCTGGTGGATCTCGGTGGCCTTCTGCACGTCGCCCGCGACATAGGCGTCGAGCATGGCGCGCAGTTCCGGCGTGACCACGTGGCCGACGACCGAGACGAAGCCGACCGCGCCCACGGAGAGCAGCGGCAGGTTCAGCATGTCGTCGCCCGAGTACCAGGCGAGGCCGGAGCGGGCGATGGCCCAGCTGGCCCGGCCGAGGTCCCCCTTGGCGTCCTTGTTCGCGACGATGCGCGGGTGCGCGGCCAGGCGGACGATCGTCTCGGTGCTGATCGGTACACCGCTGCGGCCGGGGATGTCGTAGAGCATCACAGGCAGTTCGGTCGCGTCGGCGATGGCTGAGAAGTGCCGGTACAGGCCCTCTTGCGGGGGCTTGTTGTAGTACGGCGTGACGGTCAGCAGGCCGTGCGCGCCGGCCTTCTCTGCGGCCCGCGCGAGCTCGATGCTGTGGTGGGTGTCGTTGGTCCCGACGCCCGCGACGACGTGGGCCCGGTCGCCGACCGCCGCCAGCACGGCTCGTACGAGGTCCGATTTCTCCGCGTCGCTGGTGGTCGGCGACTCGCCGGTGGTGCCGTTGACGATCAGGCCGTCGTTGCCCGCGTCCACCAGGTGGGTGGCGAGCCGCTGGGCACCGTCGAGGTCGAGTGCGCCGTCCGCCGTGAAGGGCGTGACCATGGCGGTGAGGACCCGTCCGAAGGGGGTCTGCGAAGTGGAGGTCGGAGCCATGGGTAACACGCTACTCGCTGCTCAGGATGGGGTCTGCCCTCGGGGGACACGACAAACTATGACAAATGCGGAGCCCGGCACTGCCTGCTCGGGGGTTCAAGCAGTGCCGGGTCCGTTTGATCAGGCTAGATGAACTTCTCGAAATGCCGCAATACGGACACCTCGCTCGGCTGATCCGTACATCTGTGCCGGAAGGCGCATGGGAGCGCCCTACGGCGCCACACGACCGTTGGCGTTGAAGGCCGCGTACGTGAGCGGCATGAGCCCGGCCCACTCGGCTTCCATCTTCTCGCCGACCATCTCGATCTCCCGCTGCGGGAAGGACGGGACCTTGGCCAGCTCGTGCTGCGTGCGCAGACCGAGGAAGTGCATCAGGGAGCGCGCGTTGCAGGTGGCGTACATCGACGAGAAGAGGCCGACCGGGAGGACGGCGCGGGCCACCTCGCGGGCGACACCGGCGGCGAGCATCTCCTGGTAGGTGCGGTACGACGCGAGGTACGACTCCTCCATGGCGCCCGCGACCAGCTCGCGCTGCTCGTCGGTGCCCTCGACGAACACGTACTTCCCGGGACGGCCCTGCTGGACCAGCTTGCGCGACGTGTCCGGGACGTAGAAGACCGGCTGGAGCTCCCGGTACCGGCCGGACTCCTCGTTGTACGACCAGCCCACGCGGTGCCGCATGAACTCGCGGAAGACGAAGATCGGGGCACTGATGAAGAACGTCATCGAGTTGTGCTCGAAGGGGCTGCCGTGCCGGTCCCTCATCAGGTAGTTGATCAACCCCTTCGAACGCTCCGGGTCCTTGCCCATCTCGTCCAGGGACTGCTCCCCGACGGTCGAGACACGGGCGGCGAACAGCACGTCGGAGTCGGCCGCGGAGTGCTTGACCAGCTCGACGGTGACGTCGCTGCGGAGGTCGATCTTGAGATCGTCGGCGGGGGTTTCGGTCACGATTCGGGGGGTCCTTCCCATCACAGCTCTTGACGCCGCCACTCTACGGGGCGCCGATACCGGGGCGTTCGGTCCTTGCCGCAATGAATTCGG
The DNA here is from genome assembly GCF_009498275.1 of Streptomyces fagopyri. Classification (NCBI taxonomy): domain Bacteria; kingdom Bacillati; phylum Actinomycetota; class Actinomycetes; order Kitasatosporales; family Streptomycetaceae; genus Streptomyces; species Streptomyces fagopyri. Next base: position 2,831,063 of record NZ_CP045643.1, read on the forward strand.
CGAAACTGGGCACCAACGAGGGCGTTCGTACGTCTGTATCGGTGAAGGAGATTCCTTCGATGCTCCAGAGGAGACGCAGTTCCCATGTTCCGTCGGCGCGAGCCCGTACCCTTCGCCTTCATCGCCGAAGCCGACAACTTCCGCAGCAATGTCACTCCCCCACCGCGTGAGCGGGCCTCCGCCGGCCAGATAGCCGGACGGTGGCTCACGGGGCTCACCCTGGTCGCCGGGCTCGTCGGGTCCCTGATCCTCGGCATGCCCGCCCTGTCGCAGGATCCGTCGCCCGCCCACACGCAGCACTCCGAGGCGTCGGACGGCCGCTGACTCTTCCGGACCCCCGAGGGTGGTGAGCGGGGACCCGGCTCGATAGCCTCACCGGGCACAGCCCATGCGTGGATTGAGTGAGGATCAGTCGTGCCCCTGCCCTTCCTGACGGCGGACCGTGCCTTTGACGAGGCGGCGGACGATGTCGCCCTGCCGTTCGACGACCGCGACCAATGGCGGCGCCCCTACCGGCCCGGGCCGTGGCGGGTGGCCCTCGCCGCGCTGATTCTGCTGCTCGCGTCCTATGTGCTCGTGGCCACCGTGATCACCGCGTTCGCCGGAAGCCGCTCCGCGGCCGTGATCTGTCTGCTCGTCGCCGTGCTGGTGGTCCTGAGCGCCTTGAGGCTGCTGCGGATGGGCGTCTGGGTGAGTGCCCGGGGCCTGCGCCGCGTGGGGTTCCTGACCACCAGTACCGCGCCCTGGCAGCAGGTCGTGGCCGTGCGCACCGTCCAGCAGCCGGTGCGCTGGCTCGGGCTTCCCCGTACGGTGCAGGGGCAGGCGCTCGTCCTGGTGCGCAGGGACCGGGCGGCCGATGCCCTGCCGCCGCTGCTGACCTCGCACAACTCCGATTTCCTGGCGCGCACGGAGGCCTTCGACCGGGCGGCGGACGCCGTCGAGGTCTGGGCCGACGAGTACCGGCTGGGCTGAGCCCCCTGTCGAACGCGTACGAAGGGGCCGGTCCGCATGTGCGGACCGGCCCCTTCGTCGTGTGTCGCGGCCGCCCGCGCCGCATCCCCGCGACGGGAGGGCCGCACGGGAGGCGTCGGCGTTCCGGATCCGAGCCGAGGTCAGGACCAGCGCGGTTCCGGACCCGAGCCGAGGCCCGGACCGGCGAGGTCCCGGACCCGAGCCCGGACCCGGACCCGGACCCGGACCCGCGGAGTTTCGGACCCGGGCCGGAGCCTGGGTCCCGGACCCGCGGAGTCCCGGACCCGGGTCGAGGCCAGAGACACGGCCTCTGGACCTCGCTGAAGCCCCAGGCCCCGGCGGCCGCTGGCTCGGGCCCGCGGCGGCGGCTCAGGCCTCCGCCGGGGGCCTGCCCTCGCGCAGGGCGATCGCCCGCTGCATCGCCTTGCGGGCGCGCGGGGTGTCCCGGGCGTCGTGATAGGCGACGGCGAGGCGGAACCAGCTGCGCCAGTCGTCGGGCGCGTCCTCGGTCTCGGCCTTGCGCCTGGCGAAGACCTCGTCGGCCGAGTCGCGGTCGATGCGGCCGCCCTCGGTGCGCCGCAGCTCGTCGACCGGCAGTCCGCCCTCGGCGTCGAGCTCCGCGGCGAGCCGGTTGGCCTTGCGTACGAACTGGGTGTTCTTCCATAGGAACCAGATTCCGATCACCGGCAGGATCAGCACCGCGATGCCGAAGGTGACGGTGATCAGGGTGCCGTTCTGGATGAGCAGCACGCCACGGCTGCCGACGAGGACGAAATAGACGACCAGGGCGGCCGCCGTGACGGCGTAGGTGATCTTCGCGCGCATGTCTGCCAGGTATCCGTGTCCGTCCGTGCCCGTCCCTCGGCTCAGCCGAGGTCCAGGAAGTGTTCCAGGCCGAAGGTGAGGCCCGGCGTGCTCACCACGCGGCGCGCGCCGAGCAGGATGCCCGGCATGAAGCTGCTGTGGTGCAGGGAGTCGTGCCGGACGGTGAGGGTCTCGCCCTCGCCGCCGAGCAGGACCTCCTGGTGGGCCAGCAGACCGCGCAACCGGACCGAGTGCACCCGGACGCCGTCGACGTCCGCCCCGCGGGCGCCGTCGAGAGCGGTCGCCGTGGCGTCGGGCTGCGGGGCGCTGCCCGCTCGCTCCCGGGCCGCGGCGACGAGCTGGGCGGTGCGCGTGGCGGTGCCGCTGGGCGCGTCCACCTTGTTCGGGTGGTGCAGCTCGACGACCTCGACGGACTCGAAGTACGGCGCGGCGATCTCGGCGAACTTCATGGTCAGGACCGCGCCGATGGAGAAGTTCGGGGCGATGAGCACTCCGGTCTCCGGCGACTCGGCCAGTGACGTGGTGAGCTGGGCGAGGCGTTCGTCGGTCCAGCCCGTGGTGCCGACCACCGCGTGGATGCCGTTGCGGACACAGAAGTCGAGGTTGCCCATCACCGAGTCCGGCGTGGTCAGTTCGACCGCGACCTGGGCGCCCGCCTCGACGAGCGTCTCCAGCCGGTCGCCCCGGCCCAGCGCGGCCACCAGCTCCATGTCCTCGGCGGCCTCGACGGCTCGTACCGCCTCGGCCCCGATCCGGCCCTTGGCACCGAGGACCGCCACGCGCAGCTTGCTCATTGCTTCGTTCCTAACAGAGACGGGATTTACGCGACCGCTTCGTGCAGACGGGCCGCCTGCTTGTCCTTGAGCGGACCGATGACCGACAGCGAGGGCCGCTGTCCCAGGATGTCGTGGGCGATCGCACGGACCTCGTCCGGGGTGACCGACGCTATCCGGGCGAGCATGTCGTCGACGGACATCTGCTCGCCCCAGCACAGCTCGCTCTTGCCGATACGGTTCATCAGCGCGCCGGTGTCCTCGAGGCCGAGGACGGTGGAGCCCTGGAGCTGGCCGACGGCGCGGCCGATCTCGTCGTCCGACAGTCCGTGCTCGGCGACGTGGTCGAGCTCGTCACGGCAGATCTTGAGCACGTCGTGGACCTGGCTCGGCCGGCAGCCCGCGTACACCCCGAAGAGGCCGCAGTCGGCGAAGCCCGAGGTGTACGAGTACACGCTGTAGGCCAGACCGCGCTTCTCGCGGACCTCCTGGAAGAGGCGGGAGGACATGCCGCCGCCGAGGGCGGTGTTGAGGACGCCCAGGGCCCAGCGGCGCTCGTCGGTGCGGGCGAGGCCGGGCATGCCGAGCACGACATGGGCCTGTTCGGTCTTGCGGCCGAGCAGTTCGACGCGGCCGGCGGTGCGGATGGCCCGGCGGCCGTCGCGCGGGGCGATCGGCTCGGCGGCGGTCTCCCGCAGGGCGCCCGCCTTCTCGAAGGCGGCGCGGACCTGGCGTACGACCTTGTTGTGGTCGACGTTGCCCGCGCAGGCCACGACCAGATGGGTCGGGTCGTAGTGCTTCTTGTAGAAGCGGCGGATGCGGTCGGCGCCGAGGGCGTTGACCGTGTCGACCGTACCGAGGACCGGGCGGCCGAGGGGGGTGTCGCCGAGCATGGTGTGCGCGAACAGGTCGTGCACGCAGTCGCCCGGGTCGTCCTCCGTCATCGCGATCTCTTCGAGGATCACACCGCGCTCGGCGTCCACGTCGGCCTGCTCGATCAGCGAGCCGGTGAGCATGTCACAGACCACGTCGATGGCGAGCGGGAGGTCGGTGTCGAGCACGCGTGCGTAGTAGCACGTGTACTCCTTGGCCGTGAACGCGTTCATCTCGCCGCCGACCGCGTCGATGGCGGACGAGATGTCCAGCGCGGACCTGCGGCTCGTGCCCTTGAAGAGCAGGTGCTCCAGGTAGTGCGTGGCGCCGTTCAGCGTCGGCGTCTCGTCACGGGAGCCGACATGGGCCCAGATCCCGAAGGTCGCGGAGCGGACGGAGGGCAGCGTCTCGGTGACGATGCGCAGGCCGCCGGGGAGGGTGGTCTTGCGGACCGTACCGATGCCGTTCTCGCCCTTGATGAGGGTTTGGGTACGGGCGACGGCCCGCGCCTCGGAAGAGGTGCGGGCCGTCGTCGTGGAGCTACGAGACGTCACTGGTCGGTGTCGTCCTTCTTGTCGTCGTCGCTTTCGCCCTCGATCACGGGGATGAGGGAGAGCTTGCCGCGGGAGTCGATCTCGGCGATCTCGACCTGGACCTTCTGGCCCACACCGAGGACGTCCTCGACGTTCTCCACGCGCTTGCCGCCGGCGAGCTTGCGGATCTGCGAGATGTGCAGCAGACCGTCCTTGCCCGGGAGCAGCGACACGAACGCGCCGAAGGTCGTCGTCTTCACGACGGTGCCCAGGTAGCGCTCGCCGACCTCCGGCATGGTCGGGTTGGCGATGCCGTTGATCGTGGCGCGGGCGGCCTCGGCGGCCGGGCCGTCGGCGGCACCGATGTAGATGGTGCCGTCGTCCTCGATCGTGATCTCGGCGCCGGTGTCCTCCTGGATCTGGTTGATCATCTTGCCCTTGGGGCCGATGACCTCACCGATCTTGTCCACGGGGATCTTGACGGTGATGATCCGCGGGGCGTTCGGGGACATCTCGTCCGGCGTGTCGATCGCTTCCATCATCACGTCGAGGATGTGGAGGCGGGCGTCGCGGGCCTGCTTGAGGGCCGCGGCCAGGACGGAGGCCGGGATGCCGTCCAGCTTGGTGTCGAGCTGGAGGGCGGTGACGAACTCCTTGGTGCCGGCGACCTTGAAGTCCATGTCGCCGAAGGCGTCCTCCGCACCGAGGATGTCGGTGAGGGCGACGTAGTGCGTCTGGCCGTCGATCTCCTGGGAGATCAGGCCCATGGCGATACCGGCGACGGGGGCCTTCAGCGGCACACCGGCGTTCAGCAGCGACATGGTGGAGGCGCAGACCGAGCCCATGGACGTCGAGCCGTTGGAGCCGAGGGCCTCGGACACCTGACGGATCGCGTAGGGGAACTCCTCGCGGGTCGGCAGGACCGGCACGATCGCGCGCTCGGCGAGCGCGCCGTGGCCGATCTCGCGGCGCTTCGGGGAGCCGACGCGGCCCGTCTCACCGACGGAGTAGGGCGGGAAGTTGTAGTTGTGCATGTAGCGCTTGCGGGTCACCGGGGAGAGGGTGTCCAGCTGCTGCTCCATACGGAGCATGTTGAGGGTGGTGACGCCCAGGATCTGGGTCTCGCCACGCTCGAACAGCGCCGAGCCGTGCACGCGCGGGATGGCCTCGACCTCGGCGGCGAGCGTACGGATGTCCGTGACGCCGCGGCCGTCGATGCGGACCTTGTCCTTGATGACGCGCTCGCGGACCAGCTTCTTGGTCAGCGCGCGGTACGCGGCGGAGATCTCCTTCTCGCGGCCCTCGAACTGCGGGAGCAGCTTCTCGGCGGCGATCTCCTTGACGCGGTCCAGCTCGGCCTCGCGGTCCTGCTTGCCGGCGATGGTGAGCGCCTGGGCGAGCTCGCTCTTGACCGCGGCGGTCAGGGCCTCGAAGACGTCGTCCTGGTAGTCGAGGAAGACGGGGAACTCGGCGGTCGGCTTGGCGGCCTTCGCGGCGAGGTCCGACTGCGCCTTGCACAGGACCTTGATGAAGGGCTTCGCGGCGTCGAGGCCGGAGGCCACGACCTCCTCGGTCGGCGCCTCGGCGCCACCCTGGACGAGCGTGATCGTCTTGTCGGTGGCCTCGGCCTCGACCATCATGATCGCGACGTCGCCGTCCTCCAGGACGCGACCGGCGACGACCATGTCGAAGACGGCGTCCTCGAGCTCGGTGTGCGTCGGGAACGCGACCCACTGGCCGTTGATCAGCGCGACGCGGACGCCGCCGACCGGGCCGGAGAAGGGCAGACCGGCCAGCTGGGTGGACGCGGAGGCGGCGTTGATCGCCACGACGTCGTACAGGTGGTCGGGGTTGAGCGCCATGATCGTGGCGACGACCTGGATCTCGTTGCGAAGGCCCTTCTTGAAGGACGGGCGCAGCGGGCGGTCGATCAGGCGGCAGGTGAGGATCGCGTCCTCGGAGGGCCGGCCCTCACGGCGGAAGAAGCTGCCGGGGATCTTGCCGGCGGCGTACATCCGCTCCTCGACGTCCACCGTGAGGGGGAAGAAGTCGAGCTGGTCCTTGGGCTTCTTGGAAGCGGTGGTGGCCGACAGCACCATGGTGTCGTCGTCCAGGTACGCCACGGCGGAACCGGCGGCCTGCTTGGCCAGGCGGCCCGTCTCGAAGCGGATGGTGCGGGTGCCGAAGGAACCGTTGTCGATAACGGCCTCGGCGTAGTGGGTCTCGTTCTCCACTAGCGTTTTCTCCTCGTCTTCGTCCCGTCCTGCCCGTGTGGCAGGGGGACGGTGGCGGAGAAGCGCTCCTTCTGGTGCGGGCCGGTCTTCGATCGAAGCACCCGGGGTCGCAATCTCCCGGGGGCCACTACCGAGGACCGGCGGCGGCGAGGTGCGCTTCTCCTCGTTCGTTTTCGTAGCGGTGCGACGGTCCCCACCCGGCGGGCGGGGTGTCGTCACGCTGTGTCGTACGTGCCGTGTCGTGCGTATTGCGTTGTGCTACCACACTACAAAGCGTCGGTGACACTCCGCACGTAGAGGGCACGTACAGCAAAAGGAGCGGCTCCCAAGAGGTGGGAACCGCTCCCTTCGCGGCGTCTTACTTGGCGCCGGCCGCACCGCGGCGGATGCCCAGGCGCTCGACCAGCGCACGGAAGCGCTGGATGTCCTTCTTGGCCAGGTACTGCAGCAGCCGGCGGCGCTGACCGACCAGGATCAGCAGACCACGACGGGAGTGGTGGTCGTGCTTGTGGGTCTTGAGGTGCTCGGTCAGGTCCGAGATCCGGCGGGAGAGCATGGCGACCTGGACCTCGGGGGAGCCGGTGTCGCCCTCCTTCTGGCCGAACTCGCCGATGATCTGCTTCTTCGTAGCGGCGTCGAGCGACACGCGTACTCCTCGTAGTGTCTGAGTAGCCACCGAGTGCCCCTGGTCCACATCTCAGGGGAGCTTCCGTTACTCGGGAGGCGGGGATCCGCTGGGCGCGGCCTCCAGAGCGATGGCTCCGGGGGTGCGTACACAAACGGCCGTCACACAGCGTACCAGCCTGGCCGGACGCGTCCGGCCAGGTCCCGGAACCTCACGGGCGGCGCCGGTCCGGCCACTAGGGTGACGGCAGTGGTCAACCGTACGTGGGGAAGGGGCCGTCCGAACATGGCCGAGGCAGCAGCGGACAGGGACGTGAACGTGGTGGACGCGGGGGCCGCGGTGGACGCGGGGGCCCCGGTGGACGCGGACGTCAAGGCGCGCAAGGAGCGGGAGCGCGACGAGCTCTACGCGCTCGACATCTCGGACGCCGAGTGGCAGAGCGCGCCCGGTACGGAGGACCACGAGGAGCGGGTCGAGATCGCGTACCTGCCCGCGGGTGCGGTGGCCATGCGTTCGTCGCTCGACCCGGGCACGGTCCTGCGTTATACGGAGGCGGAGTGGCGGGCCTTCGTGCTGGGGGCCCGGGACGGCGAGTTCGATCTGGAGCCGGCGCCGCACGACGGCGGGCTCACCGCGGAGTAGCCCGCCCGGCCGCGGCGGACGGGAGACGGGAGAAGAGGGCGGTCGCCGACGGGCGGCCGCCCTCTTCGTGTCGCCGCCGTGGCGCGTGGCCGGTCGGCCGGAGGTCAGCCCGTCATGGAGCGGGCCGTGCCGTAGACGTCGAAGACCGCGAGTGCCAGCGGGATCAGGGTGAGCAGCACGAAGCTCTCGGCGATCTCCAGGAAGCGGCCCCAGAACGGCGTGAGGCCTCCGCGCGGAAGGATCAGGCCGAGGGCGGTCACCAGCGCGGCCGCCGCCGCGATCGCCGCGACGAGCCAGATCGTACGGATGTCCAGGTCCGCGCGGTCCCCGGCGAGGGCGTCGCGCACCAGGGCGTGCGGCGGGTGGAGCGCCAGGCCGAGGCCGAGCAGGACGAGGGCGCCGAGGCCCGCGCCCAGCACGGGGGCGACCTGCGCGGTGTAGCGGAAGAGGTGGGCGCGCATCAGGAGGGCGACGCCGGTCGCGAAGGCGAGCAGCTGTCCCCAGAGGTCGTCGGAGAAACCGAGTACCGCGCAGGCGCCGACGGCGAGCAGCGCGCACCCGCCGACGAGGCCGACGAGGAGTTCGTGGCCGCGGCGGGTCTGTGCCTCGATGCGGTCGGCGTCGACCGGCTCCGGCGGGGCGGGCTCGGCGCCGTACGCGCTGCGCGGGGTGGCGTTCGGGGGGTCGAAGCCGATCGGGATACGGGCGAACCGCATGGACATGCCCGGCAGGAAGGCCAGGGCTCCCACGGCGACCGGTGCGCAGAGCGCGGCGGTCTCGGTGGGCGTCCAGTGCACGAGCAGGGCCACGAACACGGTGACCAGCCCGATGCCCGAGGCGAACACGAAGGCGACGAAGGGGCCGTCACCGCGCGGCGAGCACAGCGTCAGGATCACCGAGGCGACCAGCACCGCGGCACAGGCCAGCAGGAACTGCAGTTTGCCGATGCCCTCACCGGCCGCGACGGCGAGCAGCCCGGAGCCCGCGACGCCCACGTTCGACAGCGCGCCGAGCCCGAGCGCGACCGCGGAGGCGCGGTCGTCGTAGATCCGGGCCCGGATCGCCGCGAGGACGACCAGGAGCACGCCGGTGACGCCCGCGAGGACGCCGGGCAGGCTGTGCATGTCGTGGCGGGGATCGGCGGTCCAGGCGACGAAGGCGAGCAGCGTCGGCAGGACGGCGCCGCCGACGAGGCCCGCGGCCCGTGTCAGGTCGCCGCTCCACAGGCTGCGTTCGCGGGTCACCGCGGACGCGACGGCTTCCGAGACGTCGTCGAAGACGGCGGGGGGCAGCGACTCGGAGAAGGGGCGCAGGGTGAGGAGTTCGCCGTCGAGGATCCGCTGGGCGGCGAAGGAGCGCGAGCTGTCGAGGACGGCTCCGTCGCGGCGTACGAGGTGGTAGCCAACCGGGGCGCCCTCGGCGGGGCTCTGCTGCGAGAGCCGCAGGATCTCCGGGTAGATGTCGGCTACCGGGATGTCGTCGGGCAGGGCCACGTCGATCCGGCTGTCGGGCGCGACGATGGTGACCCGGCAGAAGCCCGGGCCGGTGCCCGCCCCCTGGGGGGCTCCGGGACCCTGCCCTCCGGCTCCGTTGGTTGTCGCGGAGGCCGTCATGCTCACCTGCTGCTCCCCCTCAGTGATGATCCTGCGTCTGTGGTGGTTCCGGGTCTTCGGCGGTTCCGGGTCTTCGGCGGTTCCGGGTCTTCGGCGGTCGCGCTTCCGCGGTGGTCCCGCGGCAGCGTCGGCTCTGCGTCCGCGATGGTTCCGCGTCCGTGCTGGTTCCGTGTCCGCGATGGTTCCGCGTCCGTCGCGTGAAGGTCCTGCGTCTCTTTGCTCCGTGCGGCGGGCCGGCTGCGCGCCGAGGCGGCGGAAAGCGGCCCGTGCGACCGGGCCGTAGGCCTCGCACACCTCCACATCGTGCGAAATGCCCTTGTTCTCCGGCCCTGTTCGCGTGTGCTCACGCGAACATCCGGCACCTTACCGCCCACCCGTCTCCTGTGGCCTCGGCGGGAAGTCAGTAGGATCGCGCGGCGGCCTGCGTCCGCCTGACACGGGGCGGCGGGCGGAAGACCCTGGGGCCGGCAAGGGAATTGGTGAGCAGTGAGCCAAATCATCGTCAAGCGCCCGCCCAGGGCGCTGCCGTCCGAAGTACCCACGGACGAGGTCGTCCTGCAACCACCGCCGGAACTTCCGCGCGGGCACCAGGAGAGCGTCCTGATGCAGTTGCTGCCGACGCTCGGCATGGGCGGCTCGGTGGTCTTCTTCTTCACCAACGGCCAGCCGTTCATGAAGATCATGGGCATGGTGATGATCGCGTCGACGGTGGCCATGTCCATCGCGATGGTGGTCCGCTTCCGCCGTGGATCCCAGGGGCAGTTGGCGGACATGCGCCGCGACTACCTGAGCTATCTGTCGCAGACGCGGCGCGCCGCGCTGGACACGGCGCGGGCGCAGCGCGACGCCCAGTACTACCAGCACCCCTCCCCCGAGCAGCTGTGGGCGCTGGTCGCCGAAGGCAGCCGGGTGTGGGAACGGCGGCCGGGTGACGAGGACTTCGCCCAGGTGCGGATCGGTCTCGGTCCGCAGTCGCTGGCGACTCCGCTGGTCTCCCCCGACACCGGGCCGGTCGACCAGCTGGAGCCGCTGACGGCCGGGGCCATGCAGCGTTTCGTGGCCACCCACAGTGTCCTGGACGCCCTGCCGATGGCGGTCTCGCTGCGCGCCTTCTACCACGTGACGGTCAGCGGCGACCCGCGGTCCGTACGGGCTTCGGCACGCGCTCTGACCGGCTCGCTGGCCTCGCTGCACTCCCCCGAGGACCTGATGATCGTGGTCGCGGCCGGGCGCGACGAGCTGCCGCGGTGGGAGTGGGCGAAGTGGCTGCCGCACGCGCAGGCGGCCGGCGCGGTGGACGGCGCGGGCAGCCGCCGGCTGATCGGCACCGACACCCGGGAGCTGGAGGATCTGCTGGCCACCCGGCTGACCGGGCGTCCGCGCTTCCACCCGGGCGCCACCCCGCTCCCCGACGAGCCGCACATCGTCGTCGTGCTCGACGGCCTGTCGCTGCCGCCGGACTCCGTCCTCGCCACCCCGGAGGGTCTTCAGGGGGTGACGGTCGTCGAGGTCGTGCCCGGCGAGCTCTCGGGACCCCGCGGCGACCTCTCCATCGTCGTGCAACCGCACGCGCTGCACCTGGAGTCGGGGCACGGCCTCGTCTACGAGGGCACGCCGGACGCCCTCTCGTACGAGTCCGCGGAGGCGCTGGCGCGGCAACTGGCCCCGCTGCGCATGGCCTCGGGCGGTGACGACGACGAACCGCTGCTCGCCAACCTGGAGTTCACGGATCTGCTGAGCCTCGGCGACGCCGCCTCGGTGGACACCAAGCGCACCTGGCGGCCGCGTTCGCTGGCCGAGCGGCTGCGGGTGCCGATCGGTGTCGGCGAGGACGGCAGGCCCGTGATGCTGGACCTCAAGGAGGCCGCGCAGGAGGGCATGGGTCCGCACGGGCTGTGCGTGGGCGCGACGGGTTCCGGCAAGTCGGAGCTGCTGCGCACCCTGGTGCTCGGCCTCGCGGTGACGCACTCCTCCGAGACGCTGAACTTCGTCCTCGCGGACTTCAAGGGCGGTGCCACCTTCGCGGGCATGGCGCAGATGCCGCACGTCGCGGCCGTCATCACCAACCTGGCGGACGACCTCACGCTGGTCGACCGCATGGGCGACTCCATCCGCGGTGAGCTCAACCGCCGCCAGGAGATGCTGCGCGACGCGGGCAACTACGCGAACATCCACGACTACGAGAAGGCGCGCGCCGCGGGCGCCCCGCTCCAGCCGATCCCCTCACTCGTCCTGGTGATCGACGAGTTCAGCGAACTGCTCACCGCCAAGCCCGACTTCATCGAGATGTTCGTGCAGATCGGCCGCATCGGCCGCTCGCTCGGCGTGCACCTGCTGCTGGCCTCGCAGCGCCTGGAGGAGGGCCGGCTGCGCGGTCTGGAGACGTATCTCTCGTACCGGGTCGGTCTGCGGACGTTCTCCGCCGCCGAGTCCCGTGCCGCGCTGGGTGTCCCCGACGCCTACGAACTGCCGAACGTCCCCGGTTCCGGCTTCCTGAAGTTCGGCACGGACGAGATGGTGCGCTTCAAGGCGGCGTACGTCTCCGGGGTGTACCGCACGGGTCCGGCGCAGGCCGCGCTCGGCGGAGCCCTGCCCGTGGACCGGCGGCCGGTGCTGTTCACGGCCGCGGAGGTACCGGTGCAGTACGTGGCCGTGCCCCGGCAGCGCCCGGCGGCGACGCCGGAGACGGACGACGCCCTCGCCGACACGGTGCTCGACGTGATCGTGCGCCGGCTGGAGGCGCAGGGACCGGCCGCCCACCAGGTGTGGCTGCCGCCGCTGGACAGCCCGCCGTCGCTGGACGGACTGCTGCCGGGACTGGCCGCCGTCCCCGGGCGCGGGCTCACCCAGCCCGGCTACGAGGGGGCGGGGCGGCTCGTCGTGCCCGCCGGGCTCGTCGACAAGCCGTACGAGCAGCGCCGCGACCCGCTGTGGGTCGACTTCTCGGGCGCGGCGGGCCACCTGCAGATCATCGGCGGCCCGCAGTCGGGCAAGTCGACGCTGCTGCGCTCGCTGATCGCCTCCTTCGCCCTCACCCACACCCCGCACGAGGTGCAGTTCTACGGTCTCGACTTCGGCGGCGGCGGTCTGGCCGCCGTCGCCGGGCTCCCGCACGTCGGCGGGGTCGCCTCGCGTCTGGACCCGGAGAAGGTGCGGCGCACGGTCGCCGAGGTGTACGGGGTCATGACCCGGCGCGAGGAGTACTTCCGCTCCTCCGGGATCTCCTCGATCGCGGAGTTCCGTACGAAACGGGCGCGCGGCGAGGTCTCCGTGACCGACCAGCCGTGGGGGGACGTCTTCCTGGTCATCGACGGCTGGGGGAACTTCCGCGGCGACTACGAGGCGGCGGAGGGCGTCGTCCTGGACATCGCCGCGCGCGGTCTCGGCTACGGCATCCACCTGGTGCTGACGGCGTCCCGGTCGATGGAGGTCCGGGCGAACCTCAAGGACCACCTGATGAACCGCCTGGAGCTGCGTCTCGGTGACACCATGGACTCCGAGCTGGACCGCAAGGTGGCCGCGAACGTCCCCACCGGGGTGCCCGGACGCGGTCAGGCGCCGCAGAAGCTGCACTTCATGGGGGCCGTCCCGCGGATCGACGGCCTGACCTCCGACACGGACCTCGCCGACGCGACGGCCGCGCTGGCGGCGGAGGTCTCCCGGCACTGGCAGGAGCCCGGCGCGCCCGAAGTCCGGCTGCTGCCCCGCGAGTTCCCGGCGGAGCAGCTGCCGCCCGGCGACAGCTTCCCGCGCCGGGGCGTCGCCTTCGCGCTCGACGAGGACAACCTCGAACCCGTCTACGTCGACTTCGAGCAGGACCCGTTCTTCCTCGTCTACGGCGAGAGCGAGTCCGGCAAGTCGAACCTGCTGCGGCTGCTGATCAAGCAGCTCACCGCGCGCTATCCGGGCGACGACTGCAAGCTCTTCGTCGTCGACAACCGGCGCTCGCTGCTGGACGTCACCCCGGCCACCCATCTCGCCGAGTACATCCCGATGTCCAACGCGATGGATCACCACATGGCGGCGCTGGTGGATTTGATGCAGCGCCGCACCCCGACGGCGGAGGTCACCGCGCAGCAGCTGCGGGAGCGGAGCTGGTGGCGGGGGCCGACGGTGTACGTCGTCATCGACGACTACGACCTCGTCTCCACGTCCAGCGGCAACCCGCTGAGCGGTCTGACGGAACTGCTGCCGTTCGCGCGGGACGTCGGCGTGCGCTTCATCATCGCCCGCTCCACGGCGGGCGCGGGGCGTGCCTCGTACGAGCCCTTCATGCAGCGGATGAAGGAGCTGGGCGCGCAGGGTGTGGTGCTCGCCGGCGATCCGGGCGAGGGCGACGTCCTGGGCGGGGTGCGGCCCCGGCCTATGCCCGCGGGGCGGGGCGTCTTCGTGTCACGCCGGCGGGGGAAGCCGTTGGTGCAGACGGGGCTGGTGCCTGAGGGGACGTACTGACCTGCGGCGCGGACCGGTCGCGGGTGACCTGAACGGGCGGGGCGGGCGGCGAGGAGGGCGGGTGTTCCGCCTTCCTCGCCGGGTGCCTGGGCCCGGGCCCGGGGTACGGAACAGGGTGGGCACCTCCCGTGCGTGCCCACCCCGGTCGTCCCTGCCGTCGGGTCCTACTGGAAGTAGCTGGCTCCCTTGAGGTCGCCGCCCCGGTAGTCACCGCCGGCCTGGTGGACCTTCTGCGAGATGGACAGCAGCGCCTGGTGCACGGCGGTGGCGTGGTTGTCCCACTCCTTCGACTGCGCCTGAAACGCGTCGTAGGCCTCGCCGCCCCAGCCTTCCGCCGCGTCGAGAACGGCCTGCTTGAGCGCCCCGAGGTCTTCCTCGAGCTTCTTGGCCTGGTTGCCGAGTTCCGTGGTGAGCGCGTCCAGGGTGCCGTACTTGACGGCAAGGTCCTGGTAGTGGACGCCGGACATGTTTCCTCATCTCCTTGACGATTTCGGACGGACCTCGCGGTCCGGGGAGGGTGCGGCTGGGCGCCGTCAGTAGCTGTTGAGCGCCGAGGTCTTGCCGCCGAGGTCCACCTGGATGTTGGAGATCGTCGAGTGCAGTTCGTCCTCGAGCTTGATCTTGTCCGACTTCGTGAGGTGCAGGTTCTCGAGGAACCGGTCGAGCATCCGGCCGATCTGCGCCATGTTGTCGTTGATCTCGGTCTGCTTCTTGTTGAAGGCGTTGGCGCCGACACCGGTCCAGTTGGCCTCGATCATGTCGATCGTCCCCTGGAGGGCGGCGAGTTGCTTCTTGATGGACTCGTACCGGTCCAGGACGTTCGTCTGGAGCTTCTGTACCCGGTCGTCGTCGAACTTGCGGCCGTCGGCCATGTCCGCACTCCCTTTCGTGGGTTGTGGTTCGTCTTCCTTGCGCACACGTCACCAAGTGGTGAGGTGCCGATCGCCGCACTCGCGCCCGGGAGTCACCGCCCGAGCGGGAACCGGACGTGCGGGGGTGGTCATGCGCGGCGCCGTGAACGGATCACCGCGAAGGCGCCGCCCGCGATCACCAGCACGGCCGCGACACCGGCGAGAGCCCCCCAGGGGGTGCCGCCGGAGGACTCCGTGTTCGATCCCGCCGCCGAAGTCCGGTCGCCCGAGGTGGATTTCGGGGGCTGGGACGAGGCGGGTGCGGTCGCGGAGGGAGAGGCGCCGGTGACGCCCGCGCCGTTCTCGTAACTGAGCGGGTCGGTCTTGGCCGGGCCGGGGTCGATGCCGGTGTCCTCCAGCACCTTCCGGGGCCGGATGAGGCCGTAACCGAGGTAGTTGCTCGGCTTGTTCTTCGGCCAGTCGCGTCCCGCGGTGTCTATCAGACTGCCGAGGACCTGGTTGGCCGTCCAGTCGGGGTGGGCGGACCAGACGAGGGCGGCGGAGGCGGAGGTGATGGCGGTGGCCGCGCTGGTGCCGGCTCCGGTGCAGTACGAGCGGAACGACTTGTCGCACCAGACGGGGAGATCGAGGCCCGGCGCCGCCAGATCGACGTAGTTGCCGTGCTCCGAGAACTTGCCGACCTTTCCGGTCTTGTCCGCGGCGGCGACCCCGACGACGAACGGATAGGCGGCCGGATAACCGATCAGGTTGAATTTCTCCGCGTTGTTGCCAGTGCCCGCGATCAGCAGCTTGCCCTTGGAATGCGCATATTTGATGGCCGCCTCTTCATCCGGGTCACTGGCCGGACTGCCGTACGACATGTTGATGATCTTGGCGTCGCTGTCGGCGGCGGCCCTGATCGCCATGGCCGAGGTCGAGGTCTTCATCCTCTCGGCCTCGCTCTTCAGGTCGCCGGTCACGATCCGGTACGGCACGATCCTCGCCCCCGGGGCCAGGCCTTTCAGACCGCCTCCGGCACCCGTACCGGCGATCAGCTCGGCCATGCTCGTGCCGTGGCCCGAGTAGTCCTGGGTGACGTGGTACGAGACGGCTTTCGGCACTTCGTCGACGAGCACTTGTCCCTTGAGCGAAGGGGTCCCGGGGTTGACGCCCGAGTCGATCACGGCGACCTTCACACCCTCGCCCGCGCTCACCTTCCACATCTCGGAGGCCTTCATCGGCGCCAGATACCACTGCTTCGACCGGACGTCGTCGGCCGCCGCGCCCGGGGCCAGCCCGGCCGGCACAACGACCACCGCGCCCAGCGCCGCGCACACGGAGAACACCCGCCTCCCGTTGCGCCCCGCGGAGGAAGCCGTCCGCCTGCCGTCTCGGCTGATCCCTGACACCATGCTTCTGTCTGTCCTCGCTCGTATCCGGTCAGTCTGTCGTCGGCGGCACGTCGCGCCGCTGCCTCTCACGCGAACGGGTCTCGTCCTCGTCCTCGTTCGGTCGTTCACTACGCGATGTGCCCTTGCCGCGAGCGTTTCCGGGAGCTTGTCCGCCCCCTGGACCCCTCACCAGGCCGGTGCCACCGGAAGTGAATCCCTTGTTCTTCGTCGCAGCGGTCCGGCCCTTGGGGGCACCGACCACACCTTCGGGGTTGTTCATGGATCTACGAGGTGTCTGCCCGGGCCTCACGGCGCCGGCCTGGTCGGGAGCCCCGATCACTCCACGTTGACCGAGCCTGCCCTCGGACACGGGTGATTCAGCCGCCCCCTTGCCACCGACGACCGTGCCGCGCGGCAGCCTGGAGCCCGGCTTTCCGGGTGTCGTTCCCGTGCTGGGCTTTCCGCCGACAACACCGTTGGCACGTCCGGCATTCGTGGCTCCCGGGCCACCCGGACGTCCGCCCGGTGTGCCGCCGGCTCGTCCGCCTGCCGTGCCCGCGGTCCTCGGAATCCCGCCGGTGACGCTCCGCCCCATCGGCGGCTTGCCCGCGGACGAGCCGATCCCCCGGGCTCCTGGCTGGCCGGTGGTCGCAGCACGTCCGACCTGCCCCAGCGGGCCGCGTCCGGCTGCCCTGCCCGTCCCGCCGGGGGACGTCCCGACGCGCCCCTGTGCCGAGAGGGGTGACTTGGCTCCGTTCCCTCCGCCCGATCCCGGGACACGCCCGACCGGGCCGCCGAGGGGAGGGGCCACCGCGCCGGTACCGACGACGGGGACGTTTCCCGCGGGGCTTCCGCCCGGCCCCGTCGCCGACGGAGGCACTGCGGCCACGTGGTGGGCAGTGTCCTGCGGCAGCGTGCCGACGCTGTCGATCTCCGTGCCGACGGGCCGGTCCGGGTACGAAACCGGGTACGGAACCGGGTCGTCCACGTGCCCGGTGGAGTGCGGGATCTCTGCCGGGTGCCGGGTGCCCACCGTCGTCTCCGGGACGGTGTGATGCACGGTGCCGGACTCGCTCGTCGTCCGGAGCGAACTGTCTCCCCCACCCCTGTCCGCCCTGCCCCTGCTGATGGACCGCGGGTCCGGCTTCGGCACCCCCACCCCCGGCATCGGCTCGAACACCGGCGGCTCCTGGGCCGCCAGGGTCTCCTCCGAGACCGCGTAGAACGACGACAACCGGTTCATCTGGTTGATCGCCTCTTGGCGGTGGTTCTCGGCCGTCACCGCCGCCGTGTACTCGTGGTTGCCCTCGATCCGCTTGGGTGCCGGGATGTCGGCGACCGTCTTGGGGGCCGGCCGGGCGTCGCGCGGTGGCATGGACTTGCGTACGGACGCCAGTCCCGTGGCCGCCGCGGTGATCTGTGTGCCCGCGACCTCCGCGAAGCCGGCGAGGTCACGCGCGTGGGTGACGAGGTTGCCGCCCCACGTACGGAACGCGCTGCCGGCCTCGCCGTCCCAGTCGACCCTGCCGATGTGACCGCTCAGTTCCTCGGCGGCGTCGTTGATGGCGTCCCGGGCGTCCCACAGGGCCTTGCCCGCGGTCTCCAGGTGCTCCGGGTTCGCGGACTCGACCATGTCGACCATGTCGTTGAGCTCGTGGCCCTCGAAGTCGGTCTTGCCGAAGAAGCGGACACCACCACCGAGGAAGGTGTGGTTCAGCATCTCGGACACGGCGTTGGTCGCGTCGATGACGCCGACCTGCTGGTTCACGTGCTCCAGGTCGACCTTGTGGTCCGGCTTGTTCTTCTCGTCACCCATCAGTACCCGGCCTCGGACTTGGTGTCGTCGGAACGCTTCTCCTCGGGCTTGCCGTGCTTCGCGGCCTCGGCCGCGGCCTTCTCGCGCTGTGCCTGTTCCTGGTCACGGCGGACCTGCGTCTGGATCTCCCAGAAGCGGTGGCGGAGCTCTTCCTCGAGGTTGTCGAAGCCGACGTCCGCGCCGTGCACGGCGATCCGGAGCGCCTCGATCTGCAACCCGAGGGACTTGGAGAGCGAGGTGAGACGTTCGTGGACGCGCTCGTACTGCGTGTGGAGGCCCTTGGCCTCACCGAAGTCGCCCGTTCCGCAGAACGACGCCTGGGAGATGCTGTGGGCCCCGACCTTCGTCGCGCTGCCCGGTGAGTCCTCGAAGTTCGAGAGCACGCCGTCCACACGCTTCTTGAAGGTCGTCAGCGCCTCCATGCCACGCCTCAGGTCAGCGCCCCCACTGCCACCCATGTCCGCAGGAAGCACGATGCTTTCCCTCCCCGTTGTCGTCGCCTGCTCCGGGATGCCGCGCCCCCGAGCGTTCCTGTCTGCAACGCAACCACTCTAGTCAATTCGTGTGACAGCCCCAACTGCCTTATGCAGCAGCTCTGCTACTACTGTGCGAGGCTTCACTCCTCCTTCACCATGCCCGGCGCGCCCCGATGATCACTCCCGCAACGCGAGGCTATGGGTGCAACGGCCCCGGGGGCATGAGTACTTCTACTCAGTCCCCGTCGTCCGGTGCCCGCGCCGGCGCGCGTCCCGCAGGGCCACCGCGCCTCCGCCCAGGCCCGCGACCAGCACGACCGCGCCCACCGCCACGTACGTCGCCAGACGGGCGTTGCGCTCGTCCGGGGTCTCGCCGAGCTGAAGGGCCGCGGGAACGGGGGCCTCGGCCTGGGAAAGGTGCTGCCCGGGATCGGGGGACTGCGGGGGATGGTCGTCCTCGGTCAGGGCGCGGACCGGGTCGACGACACCCCAGCCGACCAGCCGGTCGCGGCCGGGCACGGAGCGTTCCGCGGTCTGCTCGATCTGCGCCACGATCTCGCGCGGGGTCCAGTCCGGGTGTTTGGCCTTGATCAGGGCCGCGACCCCGGCCACGTACGGGGCCGAGAAGCTGGTGCCGTTGTCGGAGCAGTGGCCGCCCTTGGGGACGGTGGAGATCATGTCCACACCGGGTGCGGCGACGCCGACGAAGTCGCCGGACTGCGAGAAGGAGGCACGTTCGTTGTTGCGGTCGGAGGCCGCGACGGCCAGGACTCCGTCGTACGACGCCGGGTAGGTCTCCTTGACGTTGCCCCCCAGGCCGTCGTTGCCCGCGGAGGCGACGACCACGACGCGCGCGTTCAGCGCCTCCTGCACGGCCCGGTCCAGATCGGGATCGGGGGCCACGGCGTTGGAGGTGTCCTGGGAGATGTTGATGACGCCGGCCCTGGCCTTGATCGCGTAACGGATGGCCGCCGCCAGTTCCGCCGCGGTGCCGTGCCCCTCGGCGTCGTTCTGTTCGATCGGGATGATCGTCGCCTCTGGGGCCAGGCCCACGAATCCGGTCTTCGGGGCGGGCCTGGCCGCGATGATGCCCGCGACGCGCGTGCCGTGGCCGACCGTGTCCGTCGTGCCGTTCTCCTTGCCGCGCGGGATCGGATCCCCGTTGTCGTCCTTCAGCTTCTTCGGAAGGAAGTTGCGGCCGGCGGCCGTGTCCACGGCGTGGGTGAGCTGCTCGTTGCGCACGTCCACGCCCGTGTCGATGACGGCCACGCGCACGCCCGCGCCCTTCGACTGGCTCCACAGTTCGTCCAGGAGGACGCGCTGAAGGGCCCAGGGGCGGCCCGCGTACATCTTGTTGGGGAAGGTGCACTGGTCGGTGGACGAGTCGGCGGCCGCGGCCGGCGCGAGAGCCGTCGCGGCGGTGCAGGCGATCAGTGTGGCGGCGACGAGGGCCGCCGCGCGCGGGGGGTTCACGGCGGGCGCGTACGTCATGGACTGACCCCCGAGGTCCTAGGAGCCCTGCGGCTGGCGGGCCGCGGACGTCGACAGACGCGGGCCGGTGGACAGGAACAGGGACCACGCGACGGGGACCGGCGCCGGATCCACGCCGGAATAGCCCAGGCGGATCTGGGCCAACTGGGCTTCCTGCTCCAACTGCTTGCGTTCCTTGGCGGTGGTGCCGATGCCCGCGTCGTCGGTGGCGCTGTCGTCGTTGGACTGCATCGCGTAGCGCAGGCCGGTGTCGGTCACCAGGAAGACGCCGCCGGCCTTCGTCTCCTCGCCCTGGAACTGGCGGTAGAGCTGACCTGAGCCAGGGGTGACGTACGCGCTGGTGGAGCCGGTCGGGAGGGGAGCCGGGAAGTCGGTGCCCGCCCAGGTGCTGAGGGTCGTCGTGCCGTCGTCCTCGTCGACTCCGCGCAGGACGTTGCAGACGGTGTCGCGGCCGCCCTGGCCGGTGCCCGACTCGTTGACGGCCGACGGGGACTCGGCCGGCCAGTCGCGGTCGGCGGCGAACTCCCGGGAATCCGGGGTGAAGTCGGAGATCCGGACGTCGAGCGCGTCGGTCTGGTTGAGGCTTCCCAGGTCCGGGCTGCTGAGCAGCAGCTTCTCGGTGAAGTCCGAGACGGGCGCCACTTTGCCCGGTTCGACGACGTAGTACTGGTCCCGGTCGCCGTTCGGAGCCTTGAGCAGCATGCCGACCTTGTCCGCGGCGGCGGGCAGACCGCTCCCGGCGCCCGCGTCGGCACCGACCCGCCCCTCGACCTTCGGGAAGGTGATGCGGTCACCGCGGTGCAGGGTCTCCAGCCACTCCTTGGACACCCGTTGGGGTTCGCGGCCGGAGCCGACGAGGGTGCGCAGCAGGAACTCGTCGTTCCTGTCCACCTCGTACGCCTTGCCGTGCGCGTCCACGATGTAGCGGGTCCTGTCCGGTCCGACGACGTACAGCAGGTCGCCGCCGCGCAGCTTCTGCCGGCCGCCCTCGGTCCTGCCCGTGTCACGGGAGGCGAGGACGAAGGCGGCCTTCTGGATCGACCTGCCGCCCGCGCTCGGGCGTTCGCAGACGGCCCAGCGTTTCGCGGAGCCCGCCTCCGAGGCCGCGGGCAGGCGGTCGGGCGCGTAGGGGATGCCGATCGTGACACCGCGCGGGATGGTGCCCTTGTCGAGGATGGACTCGTCGACGGTGACGACCTCGCCCTTGCCCGTCTTGAGGAGGAGTTTCGCGGACGCCATGTTGAGGACCGGATGCAGCTGTACCTTGCCGTCCGTCCTGAGCACCACGTAGCGGGTGGTGGAGTCGCTGGCGATGATCACCTTCTCGCCGACGGTGTCCCAGCCCTGCGGGGCCGTCGGTTTGAACATCCCCCACGCCCCGAACGCGGCCAGGATGACGACCCCGACGACGGTGCCCGGCAGCACGGCCCGCAACGGGCGCGGCGCCCCCTCCTCCGAGCCGTCCGGGGACGACTGGACGAAGGACGCGAGCATGCGGCGCTTCGCGAAGGTGTAGGCGTTGAGCTGGTCCCGCCGAGATGCCATGTGTGCCTGTGTCTCCCCGTGTCTCGCCCTGCCCGCGCTCGGGGGTCCCGTCCCCCGCCCTCCGTTGCCGAACCGGCCCCCTACTATGCCTGGTACGGGAGCGCCCTGGTGGTGCGGGTAGGGTATCGGCGCCTCAAGAGCCTTGTGCGGTGGCGTTGTTCCAGTGAGTTGTGAGGAAAACGGGGGGATGAAGTGATGGCTTCCGGAGCGCGGTTCCGGTCGCGCGACCGGTCGCGGGAGCGGGGCTCCTCCGCGTCCCGGCCGCAGCCGCCGGGGACACCCGACCGGTCCGGGCAACCCGGGCCCCCCACCGGCTCGTTGCACCTCAGGGTCCGTGCCGGACGGTCCGGGTCGTTCCGGTTGCAACGAGTCGTCCTGCTGGAGATCGCCGCCGCCGCGCTGCTGGTCGGATGGGTCGTCTCGCCCTTCGCCCTGGTCCCCGCGGCCGTCCTCGCGGTCGTGCTGGTGCTGCTCGCCCTGGTGCGCCGCCGGGGTCGTTCGCTGCCCGAATGGCTGGCGACGGCAAGGGCGTTGCGTGTCCGGCGACGCCGCGCCGCCGGTACGCCGATACGGCCGGGCACGGAGCCCGGCCTCGCCCCGGCAGTGGAGTGCGACCCCAGCCTGCGCACCTCGGCCTACAGCGCGCGCGACCGGCGTCCGGTCGGTGTCATCGGGGACGGCACGTTCGTGACCGCCGTGCTTCAGGTGGAGGCCGACGCGACCGCGCTGCGTGCCGAGCGGAGCCGCCAGCCGCTGCCCCTGGGACTGGTGCGGGACGCGCTGGAGGTGGACGGCGTCCGCCTGGAGTCGGCGCAGATCGTGCTGCACACGCAGCCCGCGCCCGCCCTGCACCTGCCCCAGCAGTCCGTGGCCGTCAGCAACTACGCGCCGTTGCAGGAGCAGACCGGGGCGCCCGCCGTGCGCATCACCTGGATCGCGCTGAAGCTCGATCCGGAGCTGTGCCCGGAGGCGGTGGCCGCGCGCGGAGGCGGACTCGTCGGCGCGCAGAAGTGCGTCATTCGCACGGCGGACCACCTCGCGAGCCGGCTCACGGGAGCCGGATTCCGTACGACGCTGCTGAACGAGGAGGAGCTGACCGCGGCGGTGGCGACCTCGGCGTGCGCGAACCCCCTGGTGACGGCGGAGGCCGGACGGACGGACCTGCCGGCGCGGCGGACGGAGGAGTCCAGCCGCAGTTGGCGCTGCGACAACCGCAGACATACAACGTACTGGGTGCGTCGCTGGCCCCAGTTGGGCGGTTCCGGAGGGCCGTCGCTCCCCCAACTCGTCGCCCTTCTCACGGCCGTGCCCGCACTGGCCACCACCTTCAGTCTCACCCTGCGGCGCGGCGAGCGTCAGGACGTGTCGCTCTGTGGACACCTACGGGTGACCGGGCGCAGCGACGACGAACTGGTCGCGGCGCGGCGCTCGCTGGAGGAGTCCGCGCGACGGGCGGGCACGGGACTGACCCGGCTCGACCGCGAGCAGCTTCCGGGTGTGCTCGCCACACTGCCGCTCGGGGGTGTCCGCTGATGTCCATGACCTCATCCGGAGCCACCGCACCGGGGGCGTACGGGAATTCGGGAGCCTCCGGGGTCGGCCCGTCGGGCTCTCCCGACGTAGCGGGGGCCTCGGCCTCGGAGCGTCCGCGCGGCCTGCTGCGCAGCGGGTTCGGTCTGATCGGGCCGCGGCACGGACGGCATGTGCTGTCCGTGGAACAGGTGGACTCGCTGGCGCTGCCGATCGGGGACGACGGGGTCGTCATCGGCGTGGACGCCGGGGGCGGGCCCGCCGTGCTCGGCCTCAACCGGCCGACGCCGTACGACGTCGTCCTGATCGGCGGGCTGTGGACGGCGCAGGTGCTCGCGCTGCGGGCGGCGGCCACCGGGGCGCGCGTCGCCGTGGAGACGGGGCGGGCGCAGGCCTGGATGCAGATGGTGCACGCCATGGGCGGCGGGCAGAACGGCATGAGTGTGCACGACGTGGGGCGCGTTCCGCCGCAGGGCGCCTCGGCGGGCAACCCGGTGCTGGTGGTGCGCGACTGCGGAATGCGGCCGCCGCGCGGGCGGGTGGTGGCCGGCCCCTGGCAGTCGATTCTGACGCTGCTGCCGTACCTCAGCCCGGTGGCCCCACGACTGCTGAGGCAGGCGCGGCTCGTCGGTGTGCAGCGGGTCTCGCCGGACGAGGCCGCGGAGATCGGGCGGGCGCTGGCGCTGCCCCGGGGCGACGTGGACTCGCTGCCGACGCTCGCCGACGGTGTCACGCTGTGGTGCGCCGACCGCGACCGGCAGTACGTGATGACGCAGCCCACGGACGCCGAGACCGGACTGTTCGGTACGCCGCGCAGAATGGACTGACCGGGCGCGGTCTCGGCGGGCCCTGGCCCAACCCCGGGCCGCGCTGCGGCACTTCCGGTCCGGGCTCGGGCGCTTCCGTCCGATTACCCCCTCTCGCAACCGACTTGTTCACCAGGATTGCCCGATTTGTTTCGCCCTGTGACGCGTGCGTACGCCGCTGCTGGGCAGGGTGTGACGAAGTGGGCCCGTGCGGAGGGGTGGACGGGCCTGCCGTCGTGGCGCCCGTGGTGATTAGGCTGGGGTTGGACGCGACACCCCGCCGTCGACCGACCCGCCGGCAAAACGCCCGCGCCCTGCGGAACGGTCTGGCGCGTCGGGCGGCGTCGAACGGCGTCGGACGGCGTCCGGCCAAGAGATTCGGATGAAGAGAACGGTCGCCCCAGCTCGGTATCAAGGGTGCTCGACCACACCAGGAGGAACTGTGAACAGCGATCGGGACGGGATCCGCGGGGGCTGGGCCACACCCGGCGATGACCAGTCCGACGCGGAGTCCGCAGTCGAGGCGACGGGCGAGTTCACCATCGACTACGCGCCGCCCGCCTGGTACACGCAGAACGCGTCGGCAGGTTCGGGACAGGCGTCGCAGGCTCCGGTTCCCGCTCCGCCGGATCCGCAGGGAGCACCGCTGCCGCCGGGACCGCCGGGACCGCCGGCCCAGGTTCCCCCCGCGCCATCGGCGCCGATGCCGCAGGCCGCCTGGTCGCCGCCGGTCGTACCGGCCGGCCAGGAGGATGCCGCGACCGGTGACATCGAGAGCGGCGCGACGATGCGTTTCTCCGCCGCCGCGCTCAAGCGTGAGTTCGCGGAGCGGTCCGCGGGGGAACACGTCGCCACTGCCGGGGGCCCGGTCGCGGTGGGGGCGGGTGGCGATGCGGTCTCCGTCCCCGAGGAGGAGCGGGCCGGTGCCGCTCCGGTCGGCGGTGACGCGGCGGGCGGCGACTTCGAGTTGAGCGCTCCGGTGCCGCCGGTGGCGGTGCCGGGTGCGGAGTCGGGGTCAGGATCGGGGTCGGGGTCGGGGTCGGGATCGGCCGAGGCTTCCGGTGCGTCCGTGGTGAGCGAGGCCGCACCCTCACGGCCGGAGAGCACGGACGCGACCGCAGCCGCGCAGGACGGCGACGGGAGCGGCGACTCCGCGAGCGCTGATGCCGGTACCGATGTCGAAGCCGGTGTCGATGCCGACGCCGATGCCGACGCCGATACCGACGCCGTGGAGCCCGTCTCCGGGCAGGAGCGCGAGCCCGCGGAAGCCGGGGCCGACGTGACGGACCGAGCCGTCGACTCGGACGGACGGGACGGATCCGACGGACCGAACGCCGCGGGTCCACAGTCCCCGGCGGAAACGACCGGAGCCCCGCACGCCGATGCCGACGCCGAAGCGGCCGACGACGACGCGGAGGCCGAGCGCCTCGACGCCGCCGCGCCCGCGGATCCGCCGTCGCGGGACTCCGGAGACATGGACGCGGGAACGCGGGACGCCGCGACGGCCGGGGATGCCGACCCGTCGGACACCCCGCCCGGGAGCCCGGCGCCGGACGCCGGAGTGGACGTACCCGCGGGCGCGTCCGAAGCGGCACCCGCCTGGACTCCCCCGCCGATGGCGCAGGGCGCGCTGCCGCCGCTGCCGCCCGCGTACCAGCCCGCCGCCCCGGCGCCCGCGCCACAGTGGCCCTCACCCGGGCCGGTGACACCGCCCGCGCCCGGGACCCCGCCGCCGCAGTCACCGGCCGCGCAGGGGCAGCCACCCGCGCAGCCGCACCCCTCGGTGGCCGGGGCCCAGCCTCCCGCGCCGCCCCGGCAGCCGGGGATCCAGCCCCAGCACGCCCAGGTCCAGCACGCCCAGAGCCAGCCGCCGGCTCAGCCGCAAGCGCCGTTCCAGCCGCCGACCGCGCAGTCCGCGCCCCCGGCCTGGGACCCGCAGGCCGCACCGCCCGCGCCGGTCCCGGTACCGCCGGCGCCCGCCCCGGTCCCGGCACCACCGGCTCCGCCGACCGGTTACGGCGTCCCGCAGACCGGTGTTCCGGTCCCCCAGCCGCCCGCGCCGCAGGACGGCTACGGCTTCCCCCAGCCCGGCGTCCCGGCCCCCGCCACGCCCAACCCCCCGGCCCCTCAGGCCGGTTACGGCTTTCCGCAGCAAGGCCCGCCGGTGCCGCAGGACGGCTACGGGTTCCCCCAGACGGCCGCCCCGGCTCCCCAGCAGCCGGCACCCCGGGCGGCAGGACCCCAGGCGCCGGGACCGGATGCCCCCGCGCCGCAGGCCCCGGGCCCGCAGCCGGGCTACGGCTTCCCCCCGCACGCCCAGCCGCCGGCGCAACCGCAGCCGCACGTCCCCGCGCAGCAACCGCACCCGGCGCAGCCGCACATCCCGGCTCAGTACCAGCCTCACCCGGGCCTGTCGCCCGAGGCCCCGCACCCCTCTCAGAACCAGCAGCCGCACCAGCAGCACCCTCCCCAGCAGGCCCCCGTGGATCCGCGGAGCGGGACCGCTTGGCCGCAGCCCGTCCGGCACGACCAGCGACAGCCGACGAATCCCTCGGCGGCGCCTCTCGGGTACACCGCCGCGGTGGAGCTGTCCTCCGACCGTCTGCTCAACAACAAGAAGCAGAAGGCCAAGAGCGGGCGCCCCGGCGGCGGCTCGTCCCGGTTCAAGCTGGGCGGCAAGAAGGAGGAGGCCGAGCGCCAGCGGAAACTGGAGCTGATCCGTACGCCGGTCCTGTCGTGCTACCGGATCGCGGTCATCAGCCTCAAGGGCGGTGTCGGCAAGACGACCACCACCACCGCCCTCGGCTCCACGCTCGCCACCGAGCGGCAGGACAAGATCCTCGCGATCGACGCCAACCCGGACGCGGGCACGCTCGGGCGCCGGGTACGCCGGGAGACCGGGGCCACCATCCGCGACCTCGTGCAGGCGATCCCTTACCTCAACTCGTACATGGACATCCGGCGGTTCACGTCCCAGGCCTCGTCCGGGCTGGAGATCATCGCCAACGACGTCGACCCGGCCGTGTCCACGGCGTTCAACGACGAGGACTACCGGCGCGCGATAGACGTGCTGGGCAAGCAGTACCCGATCATCCTGACCGACTCCGGCACGGGTCTGCTCTACAGCGCCATGCGCGGGGTGCTCGACCTCGCCGACCAGCTCATCATCATCTCCACGCCGTCCGTCGACGGTGCGAGCAGCGCGAGCACGACGCTGGACTGGCTGTCGGCGCACGGGTACGCGGATCTCGTCTCGCGTTCCCTCACCGTCATCTCCGGGGTGCGCGAGACCGGAAAGATGATCAAAGTGGAGGACATTGTCAGCCATTTCGAGACGCGTTGCCGGGGTGTCGTGGTGGTGCCGTTCGACGAGCATCTGGCCGCGGGCGCCGAGGTCGACCTCGACATGATGCGGCCCAAGGTGCGGGAGGCGTACTTCAACCTCTCCGCGATGGTCGCCGAGGACATCGTCCGTCACCAGCAGTCGCACGGCCTGTGGACGAACGACGGCAACCCGCCGCCGGTGGCCGCCCCGCCGATGCCGGGCGTGCCGATGCCGGGCGTGCCGCAGTACTCGTACCCGCTGGACGTACCCGTACCGGGCGGACAGACGCCCCCCGGACAGGCGCCCCCCGGGCCGCCGGTTCCCGGACCGCCGCAGTACGGGCAGCCGGACCCCGGTCGGCCCTCCCCGTACCAGCAGGGCGATCCCTACGCCCAGCAGCCCGGTCCGCCTCTCCCCCCGCCGCAGCCGGGCCAGGCGTACCCGCCGCCGCCCCCGCCGCAGCCGCAGCCGCAGCCGCAGCCAGGGCAGTCCGCCGCGGGCCGGCCCTTCGACGACGGTCAGCCCTATCCGCCCCATCAGGGCCACACACCGCCCCCGCCGCCTCCCGCGTCTCCTCGCCAGTAGCCGGAGACCATCACCCGATCGGCCCCTTCCGAGGGGCCGGTTCCCGCCAGGGCCCGCACCGTCCGTCCACGGTGCGGGCCTTCGTGTGTCCAGGGGCCGAAGGGAGCGCCACCCCCTGGCCAGGGGGGCTTCACCGGTCTGAACCAATGAGCGAATAATCCGCGCCAACTCGTTATTTCCGCAGGCCACATGGGGTCCACCTGCCGTTGACTCGCGGAGACCGCCGCTGATAGACACACACATCAACCCCGCCGGCGCCCCTGTTCACCCCTGATCCAGTAGTTCAACCAGCCATCCCCGTGCGAGCGATGACGCGAGGTCACCGACCCATGAACAGACAAGATCAGCTCACCGGAGGACGCCCGCGTCTCAGGCTCCTCGCCGCCGCGGGCGCCGCCGCCCTCACGCTCACCGCCGGTCTCGCGAGCCCGCTCGATCCGGCCCCGCAGCAGGCCCGGGCCGAGGAGGGCAAGAACGTCCTCACCGTCGCGGTCGCGCAGAGCGTCGACTCGCTGAGCCCCTTCCTGGCGTCGCGCCTGGTCAGCACGAGCATCCACCGGCTCATGTACGAGTACCTGACCAACTACGACCCGGCGGACAACCACGCGATCCCGGGCCTCGCCACCAAGTGGGCGCCGTCCGCCGACAAGCTCACCTGGACCTACACGATCCGCTCCAACTCCAAGTGGTCGGACGGCAAACAGGCCACCGCCGAGGACGCGGCGTGGACCTTCACCAAGATGATGACCGACCCGAACGCGGCCACCGCGAACGGCAGCTTCGTCGGCAACTTCAAGAAGGTCACCGCCCCGAGCCCCACCAAGCTGGTCATCGAGCTGAAGAAGCCGCAGGCCACCATGGCCGCCCTCGACGTCCCGATCGTGCCCCGGCACGTCTGGGAGAAGGTCGGGGACTTCTCCAAGTTCAACAACGACAAGAGCTTCCCGATCGTCGGCAACGGGCCGTTCATCCTGACGGACTACAAGCCCGACAGCTATGTGCGGCTGAAGCCCAACAAGACCTTCTGGCGAGGCGCACCCAAGTTCGACGAGCTGGTGTTCAAGTACTACAAGGACGGTGACGCGGCCGTCGCGGCCCTGCAGAAGGGCGAGGTGTCGTTCGTCTCCGGTCTGACGCCCGCTCAGTCGGCCGCTCTCAAGAGCCAGTCGAACATCAAGGTCAACGACGCCCCCGGCCGCCGTTTCTACGCCCTCGCCACCAATCCGGGCGCCGAGGCCGCGAACGGGGACCACTTCGGCGACGGAGCCGAGTCCCTGCGCGACCAGAAGGTGCGCCAGGCGCTGTTCATGGCGATCGACCGGAGCACCCTCGTCGACAAGGTCTTCCAGGGTCACGCCGTCGAGGGCGCCGGGTACATCCCACCGCGCTTCTCCACGTACTACTGGAAGCCGTCGGCGAGCCAGAACCTCGGCTACGACCCGGCGAAGGCGGCCCAGCTCCTCGACCAGGCCGGATACAAGAAGAACGGCGCCGGCAAGCGCGTGGAGAAGAACGGCAGGCCGATCGACTACCGGCTGCTGTGTCACGCCACCGACCCGAACGACAAGGCGGTCGGACAGTACCTGAAGGAGTGGTTCGGCAAGCTGGGCATCGGCGTGACGCTCGAATGCCTGGACAACGTGACGGACCCGTGGCTCGCGGGCAAGTACGACCTGGCCTTCGACGGCTGGTCCGTCAACCCCGACCCCGACTTCGTGCTGTCGATCCACACCTGTGCCGCGCTGCCCGCCACCCCCAAGGACACCGGCGCGACGGACAACTTCATCTGCGACAAGAAGTACGACGATCTGTACGGCCGGCAGCTCACCGAGTACGACACCGCCAAGCGGGCGGAGATCGTCAAGCAGATGGAGTCGCGGCTGTACGACACCGGGTACATGAACGTCATGGCGTACCCGAACGCGGTGGAGGCCTACCGCACCGACCAGATCAAGTCGATCGAGACGATGCCGAAGGCGGCCGGGAACATCTACGGCCAGGACGGCTACTGGAGCTGGTGGTCGGCGGTTCCGGCGGGCTCCTCCGGTGCGTCCTCCGACGGTTCGAGCTCGACGGGCGTCATCATCGGCATCGTCGCGGGCGTGGTCGTCCTCGTGGGCGCCGGGGCGTTCTTCGCGATGCGTCGCCGTGCCACGGCCGAGGACCGCGAATAGCGCGCTCCCACGCCCCCCGGGGCACTCCATGGACGTACGAGCGAATGAGTAGTTCATGACCGCTGAGGCAACACCCTCGCTGGTCGAGGCGACCGACGGTCCGGCCGACGCCGGACCGTCGGTCCGCGGGCCACGGGCGCGCACCACGACCGCCTATCTGCGTTATGTGGCGGGCAAGTTGGGCGGCGCGGCCGTCTCGCTGCTCGCCGTCCTCGTCACCAGTTTCTTCCTCTTCCGGCTCATCCCCGGCGACCCGGTCAAGTACATGACCGGCGGTCGCCAGGTGTCGGCCGAGCAACTGGCCCACTACCGAACCGAGTTCGGGCTCGACCTGCCGCTCTGGGAGCAGTTCACGGACTACTGCGGCAAGGCGCTGACCGGCGACCTGGGCACCTCCTACCAGTTCCGCACGCCCGTCATCGACAAGATCACCGAGGCGCTGCCGAACACCCTGCTCCTGACCGTCACGGCGTTCGTCCTCTACACCGCGCTCGGCATCTTCCTCGGCACCCGGTCCGCCTGGCGCAACGGCGGGACGAGCGACCGCCTCAACACCGGTCTGGCGCTGACGCTGTACTCGATCCCGTCCTTCTGGCTCGGGCTGCTGCTCATCATCGTCTTCTCGGTGGGCATGGGCCCGGTCCCCGGCCTGTTCCCGACCGGCGGCATGGAGTCGGGGGGCAAGGAGGGCTTCGCGTACGTCCTCGACGTCGCCCACCACCTGGTCCTGCCGGTGGTGACCCTGGTCGCCGTGGAGTACGGGCAGACGCTGCTGGTCACCCGCTCCGCGCTGCTGGACGAGATGGGCAGCGACTACCTGACCACGGCGCGGGCCAAGGGCCTGCGCGACGATCTCGTACGGCGCCGCCACGCCGTGCCCAACGCACTGCTGCCGACCGTCACGCTGATCTTCATCAACCTCGGACGGACGGTCGCGGGTGTGATCCTCGTCGAGACCGTCTTCTCCTGGCCGGGCCTCGGCGGCCTGTTCTACCAGGCACTGAGCGTGCCCGATCTGCCGCTCGTCCAGGGGCTGTTCTTCGTCTTCGCGGCGGCCGTGGTCGTGATGAACACGCTGGCCGACCTGATCTATCCGCTGCTGGACCCACGGGTGGGCCGATGACCACGACCGAGTCGGACGGGCCGATGACAACCGAATCCACGGCGGCCGAACAGGCCGTCACCCCGGGCGCGAAGAGCTCCCGCACACTCGCCAGGCAGCGCCGCCGCAACTCGGCCGTCCGCTTCTGGCGGCGGTACCGCACCCACCGGGCGGGCGTCCTCGGGCTCGCCGCGCTCACGCTCTTCGCCCTCATCGCCCTGACAGCACCGCTGACCGTCGGCTCCGACGTGCAGAGCGTGACCGACGCGCCGGGCCGGCCGATGGAGAGCCCGAGCGCGCAATTCCCCCTGGGAACCGACCAGTTCGGACGCAATCTGCTCGGGCTCGTGGTGTGGGGCGCCCGGGTCTCCCTGCTGGTGGGACTGCTCGCCGCCGTGCTCTCGGTCGCGATCGGCGCCGTCATCGGGATCACCGCCGGCCACTTCCGCGGCTGGTACGCGACCGTGCTGATGCGGATCACCGACTGGTTCCTGGTGATGCCGACACTGGTCCTCGCGATCGCCCTGGCGACCGTGATGACCCGCTCGCTCGGCACGATCATCCTGGCCATCGGCGTCACCACCTGGCCGACGACGGCCCGGCTGGTCCGCGCGCAGACCCTCGCCGTCGAATCGCGGCCCTACATCGAACGGGCCAAGGCGCTCGGCGGCGGCCACTGGCACATCATGTCGCGGCACGTGCTGCCCAACGTGATGCCGCTGGTCCTGGCGCAGACGACCCTGATCATCTCCTCCGCGATCCTCGCCGAGGCAACGCTGGCGTTCCTCGGTCTGGGCGATCCCACGGTCGTGTCCTGGGGCGGGCTGCTCCAGGACGCGCGGGAGGCGGGCGCCGTCAGCGCCGGCAAGTGGTGGTACCTGGTACCGCCGGGAATCGCGATCGCGGTGGTCGCGCTCGCGTTCACCCTGTGCGGACGCGCGGTCGAGTCGGTCCTCAACCCGAAGCTGGGGGTGACCCGTTGAACACTCCGGTGAGCACTCCCGTGACCGCTCCCGCCCGCCGGCCCCTGCTGGAGGTCAGGAACCTCGAAGTGACGTACGCGGGCGGGGCGGCCGCCGTACGCGGTGTGGACCTCTCGCTCGACGCGGGACAGAAGCTCGGCATCGCGGGCGAGTCCGGCTGCGGCAAGTCCACGCTGGCCCTCGCGCTGCTGCGGCTGCTGCCCGCCGGCACCCGTACGAGCGGGGAGATCCTGCTCGACGGCGAGGACGTGCTGACGATGAAGTGGGGCCGGGTGCGGGCGGTCCGCTGGGCGGGCGCCTCGATCGTCTTCCAGGGGGCGATGCACTCGCTGAACGCCGTGCACCGCATCGGCGACCAGATCGCCGAGCCGATCCTGCTGCACAGGAAGGCGACCCCGGCGGGTGCCAGGAGGAAGACCGGCGAACTGCTGGAACAGGTGGGGCTGCCCGCCGCCCGCGCGGACGCCTACCCGCACGAGCTCTCCGGCGGGCAGCGCCAGCGCGTCATGATCGCCATGGCGCTGGCCTGCGACCCCCGGCTCGTCATCGCCGACGAACCGACCACGGCGCTCGACGTGATGATCCAGGCGCAGATCCTCCGCCTGATCGAACAACTCGTGAGCGAACAGGAGTTGGGCCTCCTCATGATCAGTCACGACCTCGCGGTCCTGGCCGACACCTGCGACCGGCTCGCGGTGATGTACGCGGGCCGCGTCGTCGAGGAGGGCCCCGCACGGCAGGTGTACGACAACGCCCGGCACCCCTACGGCAAGGCCCTGTCCGCGGCCTTCCCGCGCATCGGGGACAGCGCCTCGCGGTTCGCGCCGCGCGGCCTGCCCGGCGATCCCCCGGACCCGTCCGCACTCCCCTCCGGCTGTACGTTCCACCCCCGGTGCGCGGTGGCGCTGGACTCGTGCGCCGACCAGGACCAGGGGCTGCGGGACGCGGGCGCGGGACGGTGGGCCGCCTGCGTGCACGTGGACACGGCCGCCGGAGCGGCAGAGCCAGTCAGGAGCACGCCATGACGAACCCGCCCGCGCCGGCCCCCGTACCGGCCACGACACCGGCGCCCTCGCCCGCGCCCGCGTCGCCGCTGCTCAGCGCCGAGGGACTGCGCGTCTCGTTCCCCGGACGGCACGGCGCCGCCCGCGCCCGCGCCGTCGACGGGGTCGATCTCGACATCCGCCGCGGTGAGATCGTCGCCCTGGTCGGCGAGTCCGGCTGCGGCAAGACGACGCTCGCCCGTTCCCTTCTCGGTCTGGTCCCGCCCACCGGCGGTCGTGTCACCTTCGACGGCGCACCGCTCGACTACTCCTCGCGCGCGCTGAAGGCCTACCGCAAGCGGGTCCAGCTGGTCCTCCAGGATCCGAGCGGCTCGCTCAACCCCCGGCACACGGTGTACGACGCGGTGGCCGAGGGGCTGCGCATCCACGGGTACGGGGGCGACGAACGGGCGGCGGTCGCGGAGGCCCTCTCCCTGGCCGGCCTGCGTCCGCCGGAGCGTTTCTTCCTGCGCTACCCGCACGAACTGTCCGGGGGCCAGCGTCAGCGCGTCGTCATCGCGGGCGCGCTCGTCCTGCGGCCCGAACTCATCGTCGCCGACGAGCCGGTGGCCTCCCTCGACGCGTCGGTACGGGGCGAGATCCTCGCCCTGCTCCTGCGGCTGCGCGCCGAACTCGGCCTGTCCGCCCTGGTGGTCACCCACGACCTGGGTCTGGCGTGGAACATCGCCGACCGGGTCGCGGTGATGTACCTCGGCCGGATCGTGGAGACGGGCGAGGTCGCCGAGGTCCTGACGTCGCCCCGACACCCGTACACCCAGGCCCTGTTGTCCGTTCTCCCGGAGGCGCCGGGCGCGCCGGTCGTACTCACGGGCGAGCCCCCGGACCCCTCACGGATCCCCTCGGGCTGCCGCTTCCACGCGCGCTGCCAGATCCTGGCGGGCGGGGAGGCCGAACGGGCCGGAGTCGCGGACGCCTGCCGCGGGCAGGACCTGCCGGTACTGGGCGGCGGCGGAGGGGCACAGGTGGCGTGCCACTGGGCTGCGACGGGGGCGACGACGCCGGCCGGTACGTGAGGGACGGTCCCGTCCGTGACGGGCCGCGGCGCTGTGGCCGGGAGGCCCGACGGAACAGCGGTCGACGGTGCCCCGAGGCGCCGACCACACGGCCGCCGCGTGCCGGACGGCTACAGCGTCCCGTACGCCTCGATCAGTTCCCGGGACCGCTTCACGTCGTCGGCGATGGCTTCCAGCAGCGCCTCGATGGACTCGAATCGGGCCTGGCCGCGGACGAAGGCGAGGAAGTCGACGGCTACGTGCAGGCCGTACAGGTCGAGGCCGACGCGGTCGATGGCGTACGCCTCCACCGTGCGCTCGGTCCCGTCGAACTGCGGGTTCGTGCCGACGGAGATCGCCGCAGGCATCGCTTCGCCGCCGACGTGCAG
This sequence comes from Streptomyces fagopyri, assembly GCF_009498275.1. Lineage (NCBI taxonomy): Bacteria > Bacillati > Actinomycetota > Actinomycetes > Kitasatosporales > Streptomycetaceae > Streptomyces > Streptomyces fagopyri. Next base: position 2,865,125 of record NZ_CP045643.1, read on the forward strand.
CCAGCCGGCGTAGACGCCGTCGGCGGGGATGGCGGTGTGCGGGAGGGTCTCGACGTTGGCCGTCGGGAAACCGAGCTCGCGGCCACGCTGGGCGCCGCGGACCACGATGCCCTCGACGCGGTGCGGGCGGCCCAGGATCTCGCGCGCGCCCTCCACGTCACCCTCGGCGACCAGCCGCCGGGTCATGGTCGAGGAGAAGGGCTCACCGCCGCCGGCGGCGCCGCTCACGTACAGCTCCACCACCTCGACCTCGAAGTCGTACGTCTCGCCCTGCTCGCGCAGGAAGTCGACATTGCCGGCGGCCTTGTGGCCGAAGCGGAAGTTCGGGCCCTCCACGACCGCCTTGGCGTGCAACTTGTCGACCAGCACCTTCGCCACGAAGTCGGCGGGCGACAGCTTCGAGAACTCGGTCGTGAAGGGGAGGATCAGCAGCGCGTCGACGCCCAGCTCGGCCATCAGCTCGGCGCGGCGGTGGTGCGGGGCGAGCAGCGGCGGATGGCTGCCCGGCCTGACGACCTCGCTCGGGTGCGGGTCGAACGTGACCACGACGGAGGGAACGCCCAGCTCCCGGGCCCGGTCCACCGCATGCCTGATGATCAGCTGGTGCCCGCGGTGCACCCCGTCATAGGAACCGATGGTGACGACGCTGCGCCCCCAGTCCTGGGGGATGTCCTCCAAGCCACGCCAGCGCTGCACTGTGACCGCTCCTTGTCGAACCCGTGTCCGTGATTGCCTCATTCGCAGCTCTAAGGGTGCCATGCCGCGTGCTCCCGGTTCGCATCGGCATCGAGCTGTGACGCGGAGCACGAGAACCTGACCAAGGCCTGACTCAGGCGGGGACCCGCACACCGGCCAGATTCTCGATCATGCGGCGGGTGCTGGGGCCGACCACCCCGGCCCACTCGTCGGGGGCGCCGGCCAGCCAGCGGGCCACCACGGGGGCGAATCCCGGCACCTGGCGGGCCAGCTCGACCAGGCCGCGGTCGAAGCCGGTGGCGCCGGCGGGGGTGCGCACCATCAGCCGCCCCGTCCGGTGCACCAGCTCCCGGGTGGGTTCCTCGCCCCGGCGGGCCATGCCCTCCGCGGCGACCCGCAGCAGGGTGGCGAGCACGGCCGGGTCGCGCTCGTGCGCGAGCAGCAGATCCAGCAGCTCGCGCCGCAGCTCCCGGGAGGCCGCGCCGCCCGGCGCGGCCAGTACGGTCGCCAGGGCCGTCCGTACCGGGGCCGGACAGCCGATCAGCAGCCCCGTGACGAGCGGGAAGAGCGCCGTGCGCGCGACGGGCCCGTGGGCGAGACGGCGGTCGACGTAGGCGGCCATGTGCGTGGCGGCCTCCGGGCGCAGCTCCACCATCTCCCGCACGAGCGCGGCGACACGGTGGGCGAGCTCGGGCGTGGTGACGTCGGCGAGGGTGCGCAGCGCCTCGGCCGGGTCGGCGCCGGGCTGCCGCAGCCGGGTCCGGAACGCGGCGACCACCGCGTCGGCGTGCGTGGCGAGGGCGGGGACCAGAGCGCGGGCGGGCAGGTGGGCGTCGCCCGCGGCGAACCGCTCCAGCGCCTGCGGCAGATACGCGGCCCTGCTCCGCGGATCCCGTACGAGCAGGCCGAGCGCTCCGCCGTGCAGGGTGCAGTCGGCGGGGCGGGCCAGCAGGGCGAGCGCCGCGTAGCGCAGCAGGGCGCGATCGGCCTCGGTGCGGATGTGCGGCGCGGCGCGCAGGCCGTACGCCACCGCCGCCACCCGCCGGGCCGGTCGGGGATCGTGCGCCCACCGGTCGACGGCCCGGCACACCGCCGACGGCTCCTCCTCGGCGAGCGCGGCGAGCAGTTCGTCGGCCCGGCGGTGCGCGCTGTCCACCAGCGCCTCCGCCAGGTCGTCCAGGGCGCGCCGCCGGTGGGCGTACAGCAGGGCCTGCGCCGCCGTGGCCACGGTCGCGTGGGGTGTCGCGGGCAGGGGGCGGTCGTCGTCGAACCAGGTGATGAGGTGAGGTGCCACGCCGGTGGGGTCCACGGTGAGGAGCCGGGCCACGGCGTCCAGGTAGCGGGGGGTGCGGGCGCCTTCCGGCGTCCAGGCGCGCGCCGGGGTGCGGCCCCCTCCTGACGCGGCGGCCACCGGTGCGCCGGCGTCTCCTGGCGTGGTGCCCACCAGCGCGTCGGCCCCCACCGGCGGTCGGGTGCCGGACGGCGTGCCGTCGCCTTCCGGCGGCTCTGCGGCCTGCGGCGGCTCTGCGGCTTGCGACGGGCGGCGAAGAGCGGCGGTCCGGTCGGCGTGAGTCTCGTCGAAGGGGCCCGCGCCACCCGCAGCCGCGCCCCTGTACCCCGTGTCCGACGCGCCCGCGCCGACGAGAGCGCTACCGACCCGCACCCTGCCTGCCGAAGCCACGTCGAACGGAGACACGTCGGCCCGCACCATGTCGGCCGAAGCCACGTCGAACGGAACCACACCGGCAGGAGACACGTCGGCCAGGTCTCCGCCGATCGCTCCGGCGCCGTCCGCGGTCGTGTCGTACGGGCCCGTCCGAGGCGGCGCCTCGTCCGCGACGACCAGGCACCTGAGCAGGTCGAACCGCTCCGTCCGCGGCAGCGGCAGCGTCTCCCAGAAGGCGGGTCCGAACTCCGCCGGAACACCCCGGCCCTCCGCCCGCCACCGCACGATCCGCTCGGCGAGCAGCGCGAGGACCCCTGTGTACGGGGTCGCGTCGGGCAGCCGCGCCATGACGTCGCCCAGGAGCCGCGTGGCCCACCAGACGGGGTCCTCCGGTGGGACCGGCGCGTCCGGCAGGAGGGCGTCCAGGGTGTGGACCAGTTCTTCGAGTCGAGGGGTCAGCGCTGCCACGCCCTGTTGACGGGCCAGGAGGAGCAGGGCCTCGACGACCGGTCCGATGCGGTGCCGGGGGACGGGAACGAGGCGCGGCCGCGTGGGGGCGGCGGGCCTGGGGCCACGGGACCGGCGACGGCGCGTCGCGCCCGGACCGGTCACCGGTCCCGGACCGGCCGGCGACGGTGTCCGCTGGGCGGGTACCCGCTCGGCTTCCGTCCCGGTCCGGGACGGTGCCCGGACCCCGGCGGGCGGGGCCGTGTCACGGCTCCGGTGGACCAGGGCGTGCAGGGCCGCGTCCAGGTCCAGGTGGGTGCCCTGGATCCAGTCGGCGAGTTCTTCGTGGGCGAAGCGGTAGCCGTTGCCCGCCGGGACCAGGAGGCGCTCGGTGAGGACGGCGGAGGCCCAGCCGGTGGTCCGGGCGGAACGGCGCCCCGGAGCGGGCCCCCACGGGAAGACGGCCTCGAAGGACTCACGGTCCAACTGGCCCTGCCCCGGCCCCAGACAGCGCCGCGCGGCCTCGTGCACGCGGCCGGAGACCTGAGCGGCGAGGCGTCGTACGGCACTGCCGCGCAATCCGTTCGCGGCCGCGAGCCGGACCGCGACGCGCAGGCACATCAGGTCCAGATGGGCGCCGAGGACGTCGTGCCGGTCGAGCGGCCCGGCCGGGGCGTCCGGCAGCGCGGCCCGTACCTCGGCCAGCAGGCGCAGGGTCAGCGGATGCCGCGCGTCCGCTCCCCCCAGCGTGCCCTCGGGGATCCCGGCCCGCGCCCGGATGCGCCGTGCCTCCTCCTCCGTGAGATCGCCCAGCCGGACGCACGGCGGCGGCGACGGTTGCGGCCCGTCACCGGCGGCCCGGTGCAGGAGCGCCGCCGGGAAGTGTGTCCCCGCCTGTTCCCAGTACTCCGGCCGGCAGGCGACGACGAGGCGCGCACCGCTCCCGCACAGCCACTCGGCCGTCCCCGCCGTCCACTCGGACAGCCGGTGGGCGAGGGCCGACGGCATCTCCTCGGGGCCGTCGAGGAGGAGCAGCAGCGGACGGCCGGCGTCCCGCGCCAGCGAGGCGAGGCGCTCCGGGGCGATGTCGCCCAGTTCTCCGCCGTACCCGCCGGGGGGCAGGACCTCCGAGTCGCCGGGCGCCCCCGCCCGCGAGGCCGCCACGATCCGTCCGGCCCGCTCCAGTGCCCGTGCCGCCGCGTCGGCGACGGAGGTGTCCGTGGCGAGAAGGTCGGCTCCACGCAACCAGAGTGTGGGGGCCGGTTCGGCGCCGCCGGTGCGGCGGGCGGCGAGGGCCGCCAGTTCCGTCGTACGACCGCTGCCGGGCGGGCCGACCAGTCCGAGAACGGAGGCCGGGCCGCTCGCGAAGGCCTCGAACTCCCGGACGACGGCGGTCCGTTCGACAATGGCGGACGATTCCTCTCGGGCACCGGACGGGGGCGCACCCGGTCCGTCCGAACCGACCGAGGTCGCCGTGAGCTCCAGCACCCCGGCCTGATTGAGATCGGTGCCGTACGCGGGCACGGTCGCCGCGTTGCGGGCCAGCAGCGCGGCGAGCGGTCCGCGCGCGCCGGGCGTGCGCAGGGGTACGGCGAACCGCGCCGCCGGGTGCTCCCCGTGCAGCGCGGTGCCCACGACGCCGACCACCGCCCCGGTCGACACGTCCAGCACCGGGCCCCCGGCCGCCCCGCCGCCGAGCCGGAGCGCGTCCGCGCCCGCCGTGCCGATCGCCAGCTCCAGCGCCTCGCCGAGCAGGTGGAGACGGTCGGTGGCCGTGTACGTCACGGCGGTGGTGCCGAGCACCCGTGCCTCGCGCCAGCCGCCCGCGGCGATCCGGACGTACGCGCCGGTCCCGACCCGGTCCCGCACGGTGACGGGGAGCGGGTCGAGGTCGAGACCCTCGGTGCGGACCAGTGCCAGATCGGCGGCGGGCAGCGGGGTCACGGCGTCCGCGCCCACCACCCAGCTGCGGTCGCCGGGAGCGTGCAGGACGAGGCGGGCCAGACCGTCGACGGCCTCGTGGCTGGTGATCACCGTGCCGTGGTGGTCGGCGACGAAACCGGTGCCGCGCGGGCGTCCGGCCAGATCGCAGATGCGCACCACGCCTTCGTCCCGCGCGTGGTCGGCGGCGTCCGGTGGCTGCTCGTCCCCGGTCCGCGGGCCTCGTCCCGCCATGTTCGAACCTCCCCGCCGTGCTCCGTTCCTCCGACGGTAGGCGCGAGGTGATCAGCGGGACAGATCGCGTGGTGAACGCGCCCCCTTCCGCTCCCTCGATTCACTCCGAGCGCCTGCCCGAAGGGGTGAACAGGGCAGGGTGGATGGATACACCCTTGGGTGGGGGGAACCGAGGGGGGACCATGGAGCGGCGGGCGCGAAGCCCCGTGACCGCCGCTCCACGGGCGAGCGGCCACTTCGGAGACGGGCGAGCGACTTCCTCGGAGGCGGGCAAACGGCCCCCTCGGAAGCGAGCACCCGGCCCGGCCCGCCGGCCCTCGCGGAGCCGAGGGGCTCCCCCGGACCCGAAGGGGCCACGCGAAGCCGAGGGGCCTCTCCCGGGCTTCGGAGGGCTTCGCGAGGTTTCGAAGGGCTTCGCGGGGCCTCAGCCGAACACGGCGAGGCTCTTGGCCTTCCCCTTCTGTTCCTCCACCAGCGCCAGGAACTGCCCCGCCGGGTCGAAGACGGCCACGGCGCCCGTCCCCGCGTACTCCTCGGGGATCTCCAGGCGTACGCCGTTGAGCAGCAGCCGGGCCCGCCTGTCGTCCACGTCCCAGCGGGGGAACGCGGCCGTGGCGGCCTCCGCGATCGGCATCACGGTCAGCTCCTCCTGGAGCTGTTCGAGGGTGCGCGCGCTGTCCAGCTTGTACGGGCCGACACGGGTACGGCGCAGGGCGGTGAGATGCCCGCCGACGCCCAGGTCCGCACCCAGGTCGCGGGCGAGCGCCCGGATGTACGTCCCGGACGAGCAGACCACGGAGACGACCAGGTCCAGGACGGGTGTGCCGTCCTCGGCCACGGCGTCCCGGACGTCGTACACGGTGAACGACGAGATCGTCACCGGACGGGCCGGGATCTCGAACTCCTCGCCCTCACGTGCGCGCTTGTAGGAGCGCACGCCGTCGATCTTGATGGCGCTGACCTTGGACGGCACCTGCATGATGGCGCCGCTGAGCTTGGCGATCCCGGCGTCGACGGCTTCCCGGGTGACCTGGGAGGCGTCGGTGGAGGAGGTGAGGTCGCCCTCGGCGTCGTCCGTCAGCGTGTTCTGGCCGAGCCGGATCGTACCGAGGTACTCCTTCTCGGTGAGCGCGAGGTGCCCGAGGAGCTTGGTCGCCCTCTCGACACCGAGGACGAGCACGCCCGTCGCCATGGGATCGAGGGTGCCGGCGTGACCGACGCGACGGGTCTTCGCGATGCCCCGCATCTTGGCGACCACGTCGTGCGAAGTGAAGCCCGACGGCTTGTCCACGATGACAAGCCCGTCGGGCGTCCGGAGCTTCTGGGTCATTCGGCGGTGTCGCCCTCGTCCTCGTCCTCGTCCTCTTCACCCGGCTTCTTGTACGGGTCCGCGTCACCGGCGAAGGTGGCTCCCGCCGAGACCTCACGCACCTTGGCGTCGGAGGCCCGTGCCTTGTCGAGCAGGTCCTCGATGGTCTTGGCGGTGTCCGGCAGGGCGTCCGCGACGAAGGTCAGGGTCGGGGTGAACTTCACGCCCGCCGCCGCGCCGACCGCGGAGCGGAGCACGCCCTTGGCGCTCTCCAGGCCCGCGGCCGCGGCCGCGCGCTCCTCGTCGTCCCCGTACACCGTGTAGAAGACGGTCGCCTCCCGGAGGTCCCCGGTGACCCGGGTGTCCGTGATGGTGACATGGGTGCCGAGCCGCGGGTCCTTGATCCCGCGCTGCAGCTTCTGGGCCACGACCTCTCGGATGAGGTCCGCCAGCTTCTTGGCACGCGCGTTGTCGGCCACTGGTCCGTCTCCTTCTTCGCCTTGCTTGTTTCGTCAGTCTTCGTCCGTGTGGAGCCTGCGCCGTACCGAGAGCAGTTCCACCTCCGGCCGTGCGGCCACGAACCGTTCGCACCGGTCCAGTACGTCGGTGAGGTGCTCGGTGTCTCCGGAGACCACCGCGAGGCCGATCTCGGCCCTGCGATGAAGGTCCTGGTTGCCCGTCTCCGCCACGCTGACCGCGTACTTCCGCCGTAGCTCGGCGACGATCGGGCGGACGAGAGAGCGCTTCTCCTTGAGCGAGTGGACATCGCCGAGGAGCAGATCGAAGGACAGCGTCCCCACATACATGTGTAACCGGATGTCCCGCCGGTACGGGATAGACGACCTGCCAATCGCACTTGGCAGGGACATCAGAACCGTACAACGAACGGATGGGATGCTCGCCGGGGTTTTTCGCCCCCGCTTCCTCCCTGGGCCCCGCTCCGCGCCCGGGTCGTGCCTCGACCGCGGGCCGGCGGGGGCCTGTCGCGCAGTTCCCCGCGCCCCGGGAAGGGGCGCGGGGAACTGCGCGATCCCGCAAACGGCAAGCCGGCCGACGGTGATCTCTCACCGCCGGCCAGCTCAGGCCACTGTCTTACGACCGCGGCTTCTCGCGCATCTCGTACGTCGCGATGACGTCGTCGACCTTGATGTCGTTGAAGTTGCCGAGGTTGATACCGCCCTCGAACCCTTCGCGGATCTCGGTGACGTCGTCCTTGAAGCGACGCAGCCCGGAGATGTTGAGGCTCTCCGCGATGACCTTGCCGTCGCGGATGAGGCGCGCCTTGGTGTTGCGCTTGACCTCGCCCGAGCGGACCAGGACACCGGCGATGTTGCCCAGCTTGGACGACTTGAAGACCTCGCGGATCTCCGCCGTGCCGAGCTCGACCTCCTCGTACTCCGGCTTCAGCATGCCCTTCAGGGCCGCCTCGATCTCCTCGATGGCCTGGTAGATCACCGAGTAGTACCGGACGTCGACGCCCTCGCGCTCCGCCATCTGCGCCGCGCGGCCCGCAGCGCGGACGTTGAAGCCGATGACGATGGCGTCGGAGCCGGTCGCCAGGTTGATGTCGGACTCGGTGACCGCACCCACACCGCGGTGCAGGACACGGATGTCGACCTCGTCGCCGACGTCGAGCTGGAGCAGCGAGGACTCGAGAGCCTCCACCGAACCGGACGCGTCGCCCTTGATGATGAGGTTGAGTTCCTGCACCAGACCGGCCTTGAGGGCCTCGTCCAGGTTCTCCAGGGAGAACCGGACACCCCGGCGGGCGAAGTTGGCGTTGCGCTCGCGCGCCGCCCGCTTCTCGGCGATCTGACGCGCCGTGCGGTCCTCGTCGACGACCAGGAAGTTGTCGCCGGCGCCCGGGACGTTGGTGAGACCCAGGACCAGGACGGGGGTCGACGGACCCGCTTCCTCGACGTTGTTGCCGTTGTCGTCGAGCATCGCCCGGACACGGCCGTACGCGTCGCCGACCACCATGGTGTCGCCGATGCGCAGCGTGCCGCGCTGGACCAGGACCGTCGAAACGGCACCGCGCCCGCGGTCGAGGTGGGACTCGATCGCAATACCCTGCGCGTCCTGCTCCGGGTTGGCCCGCAGGTCGAGCGAGGCGTCCGCGGTGAGGACCACGGCCTCCAGCAGGGCGTCGATGTTCAGACCCTGCTTGGCGGAGATGTCGACGAACATCGTGTCGCCGCCGTACTCCTCGGCCACCAGACCGAACTCGGTGAGCTGACCGCGCACCTTGGTCGGGTCGGCACCCTCGACGTCGATCTTGTTGACCGCGACCACGATCGGCACGTCGGCCGCCTTGGCGTGGTTCAGCGCCTCGATCGTCTGGGGCATCACGCCGTCGTTGGCCGCCACCACGAGGATCGCGATGTCGGTCGACTTGGCACCACGGGCACGCATGGCGGTGAACGCCTCGTGACCGGGGGTGTCGATGAAGGTGATCCTGCGCTCTTCACCGTTGACCTCGGTGGCGACCTGGTACGCACCGATGTGCTGCGTGATACCGCCGGCCTCGCCCGCGACGACATTCGTCTTGCGGATGGTGTCGAGAAGGCGGGTCTTACCGTGGTCGACGTGACCCATGACGGTCACGACCGGCGGACGGACCACCAGGTCGTCCTCGTCGCCCTCGTCCTCGCCGAACTCGATGTCGAAGGACTCGAGCAGCTCGCGGTCCTCCTCCTCGGGGCTGACGATCTCGAGGACGAAGTTCATCTCGTCCGCGAGGAGCTTCAGCGTCTCGTCGGAGACGGACTGCGTGGCAGTGACCATCTCGCCGAGGTTCATCATCACGCCGACGAGCGACGCCGGGTTCGCGCCGATCTTCTCCGCGAAGTCGGTGAGGGACGCACCGCGCGACAGGCGGACGGACTGTCCGTTGCCGCGAGGCAGCATCACGCCGCCGACCGACGGGGCCTGCATGGCCTCGTACTCCTGGCGCCTCTGCCGCTTCGACTTGCGACCACGACGCGCGGGACCGCCGGGACGGCCGAACGCGCCCTGTGTGCCACCACGGCCACCGGGACCACCGGGACGACCGCCGAAGCCGGGACGACCGCCGCCGCCACCACCGGGACCACCGGGACGACCGGCGAAACCGCCGCCACCGCCACCGGGACCGGCCGGACGACCGGCGAAACCGCCACCGCCGCCACCGGGACGACCGGCGAAGCCGCCGCCACCCGGACGACCGCCGCCGCCACCGGGACCACCGGGACGACCGCCGCCGCCACCGGGACCACGGCCACCGGGACCGCCGCCGGGACGCGGGCTGCCCGCGGCGGGACGCTGCGGCATCATGCCCGGGTTCGGACGGTTGCCACCGGGGCCACCGCCGGGACGCGGAGCGCCACCCTGCGGACGAGGCATACCGCCCGGGGTCGGACGGGCACCGCCCGGACCGCCCTGCGGACGCGGAGCGCCGCCGGGACCGCCCTGGGGACGGGGACCACGGTCCTGGCCGCCCGCACCCTGGGGACGCGGACCACCGGGAGCTCCGGCACCACCGGGACGCGGGGCGCCACCCGGACGGGGCGCCTGCGGGCGCGCCATACCGGTGGAGCCACCCGAGGTGAAGGGGTTGTTGCCCGGACGGGGACCGGCCGGACGGGCACCGGGACGCGCGGACTGGCCGCCGGGACGCGGGGCGCCCTGACGGTCGCCGCGCTCGGGGCGCTCGGGACGGTCACCACGGCCCTGGCCGCCCTGGCCGGGACCACCGGCGGGACGGGCACCGGGACGCGGAGCCTGGCCACCGGGACGCGGCGCGGAACCCGGACGGGGACCCGCGGCCGGAGCCGAGGGAGCCGACGGGGCCGACGGAGGCGCGGTGAACTCGGGCACGGCCGGCGCCGGAGCCGCGGGAGCGGGCTTCGGAGCGGGCTTGGGACCCGGGGTCGGACGCGGACCCGGCGCGGCCGGGGTGACCGGACCGCCGGCGGGCCGCTCGGAAACAGCCGGCTTCGGGGCCGGCGGGCGCGGGGCAGCCGGACGGGCGGCCTGCGCGGGAGAGGGGGCTGCCGGCCTCGCCGGGGCAGCCTTGCGTGCGGCGGGCTTGCCGCCACCGTTGCCCTGCTGGAGGGCGTCGGTCAGCTTGCGTACTACGGGCGCCTCGATCGTCGACGACGCCGAACGGACGAATTCACCGAGCTCCTGGAGCTTGGCCATGACGACCTTGCTCTCAACCCCGAACTCCTTGGCGAGTTCGTATACCCGGACCTTAGCCACTTCGCTCCTTTTAGGTCCGGGTTGCGTCCGGACCGTCGCTACTTCATGGGCGTACTCATCGCGTGCTCATCGAGTGCTCATCGCAATCTCGACCTACTTCCAACTCGCGGGGTACCAGGGCCGTACGGAGGTTCCGCACGACACGTCTCACGGTGTTGCCTGCTCGACGCAGAGGCGCAACGCCGCTGTATCGAGCATTCCCGGGGCACGCAGCGCCCGTGGGAACGCCCGGCGGCGTACCGCCAGGTCCAGACAGACCAGGGCGGGGTGTACGTACGCACCCCGGCCGGGCAGCGTACCGCGATGATCGGGGACACATTCACCCTCGATCGCCACGACCCGCAGCAGATCAGTCCTGGCCGCTCGCTCCCGGCACCCCACACAGGTGCGTTCAGGGCATGCGCGGGCTCGCGTCCGGCCAGACACTCTTAAGTCTACCTCTCCGCACCGACCTCACCCCTTTGGGGCAAGAATCGAACAGTTGCTGCGCAGATAACTGTCGTGATCCAAGCCACTCGCGGCTTGGATCTATTCCCCGCCCCGGTCGCCGCCCCGGTCGCCGCTCCGGTCCCCACGCCGCTCGGCGGGCTCCTCGGAGGGCTGCTCGGTGTCCGGACGGATGTCGATCCGCCAGCCGGTGAGGCGGGCCGCGAGGCGGGCGTTCTGGCCCTCCTTGCCGATCGCCAGTGACAGCTGGTAGTCGGGGACCGTCACCCGCGCGGAGCGGGCCGCGAGGTCGACGACCTCGACCTTGGAGACACGGGCCGGGGACAGCGCGTTCGCCACCATCTCCGCCGGGTCGTCCGACCAGTCGACGATGTCGATCTTCTCGCCGTTCAGCTCGGCCATGACGTTGCGCACCCGGCCGCCCATGGGACCGATGCAGGCGCCCTTGGCGTTCAGGCCCGACCGGGTGGAGCGGACGGCGATCTTCGTGCGGTGACCGGCCTCGCGGGCGATGGCTGAGATCTCGACGGATCCGTCGGCGATCTCCGGCACCTCCAGCGCGAAGAGCTTCTTCACCAGGCTGGGGTGCGTGCGCGACAGCGTCACGGACGGACCGCGCACGCCCTTCGCCACCCGCACGACGTACGAGCGCAGTCGCAGACCGTGCTGGTACGTCTCGCCGGGGACCTGCTCCTGCACGGGCAGGATGGCCTCCAGCTTGCCGATGTCGACGAGCACGTTCTTCGGGTCGCGTCCCTGCTGGACCACGCCCGTCACGATGTCGCCCTCACGTCCGGCGTACTCGCCGAGCGTCGCGTCGTCCTCCGCGTCCCGCAGACGCTGCAGGATCACCTGTTTGGCGGTGGTCGCGGCGATCCGGCCGAACCCCGACGGGGTGTCGTCGAACTCGCGTACCTCCTGCCCCTCCTCCAGGTCCTCGGGGTCCTCCTTCGCCCACACGGTCACATGACCGGTCTCCCGGTCGAGCTTCACGCGCGCGTGACGGCGGCTTCCCTCGGTGCGGTGGTAGGCGATGAGGAGGGCCGACTCGATCGCCTCGACCAGCAGGTCGAAGGAGATCTCCTTCTCCCGTACCAAACCCCGCAGGGCACTCATGTCGATGTCCACGGCTACGCCTCCTCTGCGTTCTCTTCGGTCTCTTGGGTCTCTTGGGTCTCTTCGGCCTTGTTCTTGCGGTTGAACTCGACCTGGACACGGGCCTTGGCGATGTCCGCGAGGGCGAGCCGCCTGGTGGTGGGCCTGCGCCCCTTCACACCCGGCACTTCCACGTCCAGGCCGTCGTCGTCGGCGCTCAGGATGCGGGCGACCAGCTCGCCGCCGTCTCCCAGCTGGAACTTCACCAGCCGGTCCGTGGCGCGTACGTAGTGACGGTGCTCCTTGAGCTCGCGCTCGGCACCGGGAGTTCCGACCTCGAGGGTGTACTCGCCCTCGCCCATCGCGTCGCTCTCGTCGAGCTTCGCCGAGAGCGCGCGGCTCACATCGGCGATCTGATCGAGGTCCGCACCGGCGTCCGAGTCGACGACCACACGCAGCACGCGCTTGCGTCCGACCGAGTCGACCTCGATCTCCTCCAGGTCGAGTCCCTGGGAGCTGACGAGCGGTTCCAGAAGTTCTCGCAGCCTCTCGCTCTGGGTCGTGCTCATCCGGGTGACTCCTCGGCCGCGTGTGCTGTTGTGGGTTGGTCGCGTGTCTGGTCAAAGGGTATCCGGTCGCAAGGGGTGTTGCCGTCCACGGGGGCGGGTACGGCAAGGGCCGGCGGCGGCGCGGGAACCGGCCACCGCCGGTGCCCGGGAGAGCCGCTAGCGGGCACCGGGTCCCGGCGCGGGTACCGTGATCACGGGCGCGCCGCCCTCCCGTTCGAACGAGCCTTCCGAGGACGTCTGCCGTGTCGTCGTTCACCCCGCCGTCCCGCACCCCGTCGGGTCCGCGCCGAAGGAGCCTGCTCACGTCTGCCGCGGGCGCCGCCGTGCTCGTGGGCTGTTCCGCTCCCGAGTCGTCGTCCCCCGCCGGCACCGCCGGCCGCAGCCCCTCGGCCGCGGACGCCGCACGCGCGCGTGCGGCCCGCGAGAGCGAGACGCTCGCGGCACGCTACGCCGACGTGATCGCCGCCCATCCGCCGCTGGCGAAGCTGCTGGACCCGCTGCGGACCGAGGTCGTACGGCACGCGCAGGCGTTCGGCGCCACCGGGAGCCGCCCCGGGGACTCACCGTCGGCCTCTCCATCGGCTTCTCCGGCCGCTTCCTCGGCCGGCTCTCCCTCCGCGTCGTCCGCGTCCTCCGCTTCCGCGTCTCCCTCGGCCTCCCTTTCCGCCGCCTCCTCCGCTCCGGCTTCCGCGACCGTCTCGCCCGCCGTGCCGGTCCGTGCGAAGGACGCCCTCGCCGGACTCGCGACCGTCGAACTCGCCCTGGTGGACCGGCGTACGACAGCCCTGCTGGACGTACCGGGCGAGTTGGCCAGGCTGCTGGCCTCGGTGGCGGCGGCCGGGGCGGCCCACGCGTTTTTGCTGACCGAGGAGGCGAAGTGAGCTCGACGGGCGCGACGGAACGGGACGTGACATCCGAGGAGACCCGGAAGTCCGGGAATCCCGGGAGCACCGGGAAGGCCGGGCAGAGGACGGGGGCGGCGGAGCTGACGGCACTGCAGGCCGCGCTGGCCGCCGAACACGCCGTGGTGTACGGGTACGGAGTCGTCGGCGGCAGGATCGGCGGGTCCCGCCGGGGCGAGGCCCGCGCGGCGTACGACGCGCACCGTGCGCGCCGGGACGAACTGGCGCGCGCCATAAGGGACCTGGGCGGGCAGCCCGCGCCCGCGGCGGCGGCGTACGCGCTGCCCTTCGCCGTCAAGGACTCCGGTACGGCCGTGCGGCTCGCCGCCGAGCTGGAGGAACGCGTCGCCGGGAGCTACTCCGACCTGGTGCGCGCCTCCTCGGGCGACCGGCGGCGCTCGGCGGCCGAGGCGCTGCGGGAGGCGGCGGTGCGGGGAGTGCGCTGGCGCGGCGAGAGCGTAGCCTTCCCTGGTCTCGCCGAGCGGACGGCCGCCTCGTTCGCGGCGGCGCCCTCGCACACCTGACGCGACTCTCGGAAGGAACCCCTCCCGCATGGACTCCCGCATGGCTTTCGAACCGCCGCAGCGCCTGGTGCGGGCGCTCGGCGAGGCGCAGCGGGGCGGGTCCGACGGGACCAAGGGGGACGACGGGTCGGGCAAGTGGCTGGCCGAGCTGGCCGGGGCGGTTCAACATGCGGCCGGTCTACGCGAGTTGACCGTGGAACGGGTGCAGGCGCCCGGCGGCCGCAGCAGTCTGGTCGTGCTGGTGCGGCAGGCCGACGGGACACCCGCGGTACTGAAGCTGGCGCCGGAGCGGGCCCGTCCGGAGAGCGAGCGGGCCGCGCTCGCCCACTGGGGCGGCCGGGGCGCGGTGCGGCTCCTGCCTTCCGGTGACGCGGCGGGCGACGTCCACGGAGTGCTGCTGCTGGAGCGGTTGCGGCCCGATCTGTCGGTGCGTTCGCTGCCGGAGGCGAAGGCGTTGCTGGAGGCGGCCGGTACGCTGCGGCGGCTGTGGGTCGAACCGCCCGCCGCGCGGGTGCACGCCTTCGAGACGGTGGCCGAGCGGACCGGGCGGCAGGCCGAGTCGATGCGGGCCGCGGCGGACACCGATGCCGAGGTCGTGGAGCTGGTCGACGCGGCGCTCGCGGCCCGCGACGAGCTGGTCGTCGGCCCGCCCGAGGAGCGGCTGCTGCACGGGACCTTCCGGCAGAGCAAGGTCCTCGCCGGTGAGCGTGTGCCGTGGCTGGCCGTGGGCCCGGACCCGGTGATCGGCGAGTGTGCCTTCGATCTGGCCCGGCTGGTCCGTGACCGGGTGGAGGACCTGATCGCCTCGCCCTCGGGGGCCTCGATCACCCGGCGGCGGGTGAAGCGGCTCGCCGAGTCGCTGGAGGTGGACCAGGAGCGGCTGCGCGGCTGGACCCTGTTCCGGGCGGTCGAGTCCGGTGTGCGGGCGCGGCGGGTGGGGCGCCGGCAGGACGCCGAACTGCTGCTGGAGTTCGCCGGCTGGCTCTGAGCGGACGGGCGTCGCGGCCTGTCCCGACCGCCTGTCGTGGCCGCCTGTCCCGGCCGCCTGTCGTGGCCGCCCGTCGTGGCCGCTCCCCCGCCGGACGAGCGCTGTCCTGGGGTCCCGCGGTTAGGTTGGGTGAGCGGCCGGGGGAGGCGGGCCGGCATCCGTGGTGCCCGCGCCCGGGAGGACCGCCCCGGGAGGAGGCTTCCGAGGCGGACGTCCGGCCACGGCCGGGGCGTGCCACCCCGGCCGTCCTGCCCGCCTGCCCGCTCACCCGCCGGCCTCGGTCAGGCCGTCAGCCGCGCGATCGCCTCGTCGACGGTCAGTTCCTCGCGCTCGCCGGTGCGGCGGTCCTTGAGCTCCAGGACGCCCTCGGCCGAACGGCGCCCGGCGACCAGGATCTTCGGTACGCCGATGAGTTCGGCGTCCGTGAACTTCACGCCCGGGGAGACACCGGCGCGGTCGTCCACGAGGACCCGCACGCCCGCGGCGCCCAGCTTCTCGGAGACGTCGAGGGCCAGCTCGGTCTGCAGCGCCTTGCCCGCGGCGACGACGTGGACGTCGGCGGGGGCGATCTCCTTGGGCCAGCACAGGCCCTGCTCGTCCGCCGTCTGCTCGGCGAGCGCCGCCACCGCGCGCGAGACGCCGATGCCGTAGGAGCCCATGGTCACGCGGACCGGCTTGCCCTGCTGGCCGAGCACGTCGAGCTGGAAGGTGTCGGCGTACTTGCGGCCGAGCTGGAAGATGTGGCCGATCTCGATGGCGCGGTCCAGCTTGAGGCCGGCGCCGCAGGACGGGCAGGGGTCGCCCTCCTCGACCACGACGACGTCGAGGTAGTCGTCGACCTCGAAGTCACGGCCCGCGACGACGTTCTTCGCGTGCGTGTCGGCCTTGTTGGCGCCCGTGACCCACGCCGTGCCCGGCGCGACCCGCGGGTCGGCGATGTAGCGGACCTTCTCCAGACCCTGCGGGCCCACGTAACCGCGTACGAGGTCGTCGCGGCCCTCGAAGTCCTCGGCTGTCACCAGTTCCACGACGGCGGGCGCGAGGTGCTCGCCCAGCTTGCCGAGGTCGACCTCACGGTCGCCCGGGACGCCGACGGCGACGATCTCGCCGTCGACCTTGACCAGCAGGTTCTTGAGGGTGGCGGAGGCCGGGACGCCGAGGTGGCGGGCGAGCGTCTCGATGGTCGGGGTGTCGGGGGTGTCCAGCTCCTCGACCGGGCCGTGCTCCGCGGTGACGGGCGCGAGCGCGAAGGTCACGGCCTCCGTGTTGGCGGCGTAGTCGCAGGCGGGGCAGTCCGCGAAGGTGTCCTCACCGGCGACGGCCGGGGCGAGGAACTCCTCGGAGGCGGAGCCGCCCATGGCGCCCGAGACCGCCGACACGATGCGGTAGTCGAGGCCCAGCCGGGCGAAGATCTTCTGGTAGGCGGCGCGGTGCAGCGCGTAGGACTCGGCCAGGCCCTCGTCCGTGGTGTCGAAGGAGTACGAGTCCTTCATCTGGAACTCGCGGCCGCGCAGCACGCCGGAGCGCGGGCGGGCCTCGTCCCGGTACTTGGTCTGGATCTGGTAGAGCATGACCGGCAGGTCCTTGTACGAGGACGCCTGGTCCTTGACGAGGAGGGTGAAGATCTCCTCGTGCGTCGGGCCGAGCAGGTACTCGCCGCCCTTGCGGTCCTTGAGGCGGAACAGCAGGTCGCCGTACTCCTCCCAGCGGCCCGAGGCCTCGTAGGGCTCCTTGGGGAGGAGGGCCGGCAGCAGGACCTCCTGGGCGCCGATGGCGTCCATCTCCTCGCGCACGACCCGGGAGATGTTGTCGAGGACCTTCTTGCCGAGGGGCAGCCAGGTCCAGATGCCCGCGGAGTTGCGGCGCACGTAGCCGGCGCGGACGAGCAGCTTGTGGCTGAGCGTCTCGGCGTCCGCCGGGTCGTCACGCAGTGTCTTGACCATCGAACGGGACATGCGCTGGACCTGGGCCATGGTTCTCGACTCCTGCTGCGTAAGGGTGATGGCAAGGAGGTTAGCCGGGGGTCCGCCGTCCCCGGAAATCCGTTTCGCCCCGGGGACGCCCGTCAGGGGCGCCGCAACGGCAGCGGCGCGCCCATCACGGCGTACGGCTTCGGCGCGCTCGGGAAGAGGACCTGCCGTGCCAGGTCCTCGTAGCCCAGCGAGTGGTACAGGCCGCGGGCGGGGCTGTCCCTGTCGATGGCCGAGAGGATCGAACGGGGTTCGGTCGCGCTGTCCGTGATGCCGGTGATCAGGGCACGGCCCGCGCCGCGGTTCTGGTAGCGCGGGTGGACGTGCAGTTCGGTGATCACGAAGGAGCCGTCGAGCCAGGCGTCGTTGCCCTGCGCGCGCAGATAGGGCTCGACGACGGTGGACCACCAGTGCCCGCGGTCGTTGGGCATGCCGTACACGAAGCCCACGAGCCGTCCGTCGGCGGTGGTGGCCCCGAGGGCGCGCGCTCCCGGACTGGTGAGGTGGCGCAGCACGATCTGCCGGCGGACGGCGATCTCGTCGGCGCCCAGCCCGAAGGCGAGCGCCTGGACCGCGAGCGCCTCGTCGACGCGCGCGGCGAGATCCAGCGGGCCGATGACCACGTCTTCGGGGGTGCGGGGCCCCTGACCGGGAAAGCGCAGCATGCCGGGGAGACTACAGGTCAGGTACGAGGCTCAGAGCGGCTGCGCGGGGCGGTGTCCGCGGGTGCGGCCGGCGGCGTGGCTAGAACAGGACGCTCATGAACGCCCCGACCTCCTGGAAGCCCACGCGTCGGTAGGTCGCGCGGGCGGCCGTGTTGAAGTCGTTGACGTAGAGGCTGGCGAGGGGGGCGACGTCCGCGAGGGCGTAGCGCAGGACGGCCGCCATGCCGGGAGCCGCGAGTCCCTGGCCTCGGTACTCGGGGGCGACCCAGACACCCTGGATCTGGCAGGCCTGGGAGGTGGCGGCGCCGATCTCGGCCTTGAAGACGACCTTGCCGTTCTGGTCGACGCGGGCGAACGAGCGTCCGGTGCCGACGAGTTCGGCCACGCGCGCCTGGTAGAGGAGGCCGCCGTCACCGGCGAGCGGCGAGACGCCGACCTCCTCGGTGAACATCGCCACGCACGCCGGCATGATCGTCTCCATCTCGTCCTTGCGGATGCGGCGGAGGTAGGGGTCCGGGGCGATGTCGGCGGGGAGTCGGTCGGTGACCATCAGGGGCTGGTGGGCGCGGATCTCACGGGCGGGGCCCCAGCTCGGTTCGAGCAGCCGCCACAGCTGGGCGGTGGCCTCGACGGGGCCGACGATCGAGGAGCAGCGGCGGCCGGCCCGGCGGGCGCGGTCGGCGAAGCCGCGGACGGCTCGGGGGGTGGCACAGATCGGGACCAGGTTGGCGCCGGCGTAGCAGAGGGACCGCAGCATGCCGTCCTCGTACCAGCCCCACATCTCACCGCCGAGCCGCCAGGGGTCGAGGCCGGCGATCTGCACCCGGGACGCGACGAAGGCGTTGGCGACCGGCTCACGGTTGAGCACGGCGAGCGCGGCGTCCAGGTCACTCGGTTCGAGGACCCTGGTGGTGGTCTGGGTCAACACGTACGGGGGCCTCACCCTGGGGTCTACTGATCTCCGCACTGTACCTGGCGAGGTTGCGGGCCGCCGCCCCTTGTACGGGGCGGACGTGCGACCGGGGGCGCCACGCTTCGTCCGGGGGCGGTCGGTCGCGGGTGCGTGGGGGTGGGCGCACGGTTCCCCGCGCGCCTCGGGCGGGGCCGCGCCCCGGGAGCACCCGTCAGCATCTCGACGCCGTCGAGCGCGGGTGCGTGGGGGCTGGGCGCGCAGCTCCCCCGCGCCCCTCAGGCGGGGCCGCGCCCCTGGATCAGCCGTCGCGCCCCGACGCCGTCGAGCGCGGGTACTCGGGGGCCGAGCGCGCAGCTCCCCCGCGCCCCTCAGGCGGGGCTGCGGCCCGGGAGCGGTCGTCGCACGCGGATTCGGTGCGTGCCGGCTTCGGGGTGCGTCTTCGGGTCGTCCGCGTTCGAGGGCGGGTCCTTCGGGCGAGGGGCGCGGCAGCGCCCGGCGGGGGTCAGCCCGCCACGGCCACCGAGGGCTCGCCGGAGGCGACCCCGTCGGCCTCCATCTGCTCGGCGAGCTTCATCGCTTCCTCGATGAGGGTCTCGACGATCTTCGACTCGGGCACGGTCTTGATGACCTCACCCTTGACGAAGATCTGGCCCTTGCCGTTGCCGGAGGCGACGCCGAGGTCGGCCTCGCGGGCCTCGCCCGGTCCGTTCACGACGCAGCCCATGACGGCGACCCGGAGCGGGACCTCCATGCCGGTCAGACCGGCGGTGACCTCTTCGGCCAGCTTGTAGACGTCGACCTGGGCACGGCCGCACGACGGGCAGGAGACGATCTCCAGGCCGCGCTGCTTGAGGTTGAGGGACTCCAGGATCTGGAGGCCGACCTTGATCTCCTCGACGGGCGGAGCGGAGAGGGAGACGCGGATCGTGTCGCCGATGCCCTCGGACAGGAGCGCGCCGAAGGCGACCGCCGACTTGATCGTGCCCTGGAAGGCCGGGCCCGCCTCCGTCACGCCCAGGTGGAGGGGGTAGTCGCAGGCGGCGGCCAGCTGCCGGTAGGCGTTGACCATGACGACCGGGTCGTTGTGCTTGACCGAGATCTTGATGTCCCGGAAGTCGTGCTCCTCGAAGAGGGACGCCTCCCACAGCGCCGACTCGACGAGGGCTTCCGGCGTCGCCTTGCCGTACTTCTGGAGCAGGCGCCGGTCGAGCGAGCCCGCGTTGACGCCGATCCGGATCGGGGTGCCGGCGTCCTTCGCGGCCCGGGCGATCTCCTTGACCTGGTCGTCGAACTGCTTGATGTTGCCGGGGTTGACGCGCACCGCCGCGCAGCCCGCGTCGATCGCCGCGAAGACGTACTTCGGCTGGAAGTGGATGTCCGCGATCACCGGGATCTGCGACTTGCGGGCGATCGTCGCGAGGGCGTCCGCGTCGTCCTGGGTCGGACAGGCGACCCGGACGATCTGGCAGCCGGACGCGGTCAGCTCGGCGATCTGCTGGAGCGTGGCGCCGATGTCCGACGTGCGCGTGGTCGTCATCGACTGCACCGAGACGGGTGCGTCTCCACCCACGGCCACGGTTCCGACCTGGATCTGCCGGCTCTTGCGGCGCTCGGCGAGCTTGGTCGGAACGGACGGCATGCCGAGAGAAATCGCAGTCATCTGCTGTGCAACCCCAAGTTGTGGATCAAGGTCCCGGAATCGTGGGCTCCAGGCTCCGAGATTACGGCACCGGCGCGCGCGCGAGCACATCACGCCCCTAAACCCACCCAACGGATGGTGGCCGGACACCCCAGGGTGCCCGGCCACCGTGAACGGCGCCCTACTAGGAGATTTTCACCGGGTTGACCACGTCCGCGATCAGCACGAGGAGCGTGAAGCAGACGAAGATCCCGGCCACCACGTAGGCCACCGGCATCAGCTTCGCGACGTCGAACGGACCCGGGTCGGGCCGCTTGAGCACCTTCGCCGCGTTGCGCCGCAGCGACTCCCACAGCGCGCCCGCGATGTGCCCGCCGTCGAGCGGGAGCAGCGGGAGCATGTTGAACAGGAAGAGGGACAGGTTGAAGCCCGCGACCAGCAACAGCATCATCGCGACCTGCTGGGAGGCCGGGATGTCGAGGGTGAAGACGTCCCCGCCGATCCGGGCCGCGCCGACCACGCCCATCGGGGAGTCCGCCTTGCGCGGGCCGTCGCCGAAGGCCGCGTTCCACAGGTCGGGGATCTTGCCGGGCAGCGAGACCAGCGACTCGACGCCGTTCTGCATCATGTCGCCCATGCGGTCCACGGACTGTCCGAACGACTGCTGGACGATGCCGGAGGCGGGGGTGAAGCCGAGGAAGCCGGCGTACACGTACTTGCCCTCGACGTAGCCGCCGTTTCCGTCGGTCTTGCTGACCTGGTTCTTGATCAGGTGGGTCTTGAGGTCGATCCGCCGGCCGTCGCGGTCGACCGTGATGGTGACGTCCTTGCCGGGGTTGGAACGGATGTCGGACTGCAGGGCCGACCAGTCGTCGACCGCCCTGCCGTCGAACGCGACGATCTTGTCGCCGCCCTTGAGCCCGGCGGCCTTGGCGGGCGCGGCCTCATCGCTCGCCGCGCACTTCGAGCGGTTCTCGCTCTGCTGGATGACACAGTCCGAGACCTTGCCGACCGTGGTGGTCTGGGTCTGCACGCCGAACGTCATCATCACGCCGAGGAAGATCGCGACGGCCAGGATCAGGTTCATGAACGGGCCCGCGAACATCACGATCACGCGCTTCCACGGCTTGCGCGTGTAGAAGAGGCGGGTCTCGTCACCGGGTTGGAGCTCTTCGAAGGCGGCGGACCTGGCGTCCTCGATCATGCCCCGGAAGGGGGAGGTCGAGCGTGCCTCGATCCGGCCGTCGGGGCCCGGCGGGAACATCCCGATCATGCGGATGTAGCCACCGAGCGGGACCGCCTTCACCCCGTACTCCGTGTCACCCTTCCTCCGCGACCAGATGGTCGGTCCGAAGCCGACCATGTACTGCGGCACACGGATGCCGAAGAGTTTGGCCGTCGACAGATGTCCCAGCTCGTGCCAGGCGATCGAGATGAGCAGGCCGACCACGAAGACGACTATGCCGAGGATCATCATCAGGGTCGTCATGCACGAGCCTCCGCGGTTGTCGTCTGTGCCGTCAGTGCACGGGCCCGGGCACGCGCCCAGGTCTCCGCTTCGAGGACGTCCGCGACGGTCAGGGAAGTTCCCGATCGGGGTGTTCCGTGTTCCTCGACCACCCGTGTGACGGTCTCCATGATCCCATTGAACGGCAGCGTGCCGTTCAGGAACGCGTCGACGCACTCCTCGTTCGCCGCATTGAACACCGCCGGGGCCGTGCCCGCGAGCCGGCCCACGTGCCGGGCGAGTCCGACCGAGGGGAACGCCTCGTTGTCGAGCGGGAAGAACTCCCAGCTCGACGCCTTGGTCCAGTCGCAGGCCGGGGCCGCGTCGGGGACGCGCTCCGGCCAGCCGAGGCCGATGGCGATCGGTCCCCGCATGTCGGGGGGCGTCGCCTGGGCCAGTGTCGATCCGTCCGTGTACTCAACCATCGAGTGGACATACGACTGCGGGTGCACGACCACCTCAATGCGATCGAAGGGAATGTCGTAGAGGAGGTGCGCCTCGATGACTTCCAGCCCCTTGTTGACCAGGGTCGCGGAGTTGATGGTGATGACCGGTCCCATGGCCCAGGTGGGGTGGGCCAGGGCGTCGGCCGGGGTGACGTTCGCCAGTTCAGCCTTGGTACGGCCCCGGAAGGGTCCACCGGAGGCGGTCACGACCAGCTTGCGGACGTCCGCGCGGGTGCCGGCCGCCAGTGCCTGGAACAGGGCCGCGTGCTCGGAGTCGACCGGAATGATCTGCCCCGGCTTGGCCAGCGCCTTCACCAGCGGGCCGCCGACGATGAGCGACTCCTTGTTGGCGAGCGCGAGGGTGCGGCCCGCCTCCAGGGCGGCGAGGGTGGGGGCGAGGCCGATGGAGCCGGTGATGCCGTTGAGGACGGTGTGACCGTCGGATCCGGCGAGGTGGGTGGCGGCGTCGGCTCCCGCGAGGATCTCGGGGAGCGGTTCACCGGCCGTGTACCGGGCGGCCAGCGCCTCCCGCAGCGCGGGTACGACGTCCTCGCGCGCGACCGCGACCGTACGCACCCGCAGTCGGTGGGCCTGCTCGGCGAGCAGTGCGACCCTGCCGCCGGCGGCGGAGAGCCCGGTGACGCGGAAGCGGTCGGGGTTGCGCAGCACGAGGTCGATGGCCTGGGTCCCGATCGACCCGGTGGAGCCGAGGATCACGACATCCCTGACTCCGTCCACGGGGTCGAAGACGAGATGCGGATCAGCGAGGGGGGCTGGACTGTCGCTCATCCCCCCATTGTGGCCGCAACGCGGGCCGCTCAGGACAGGGCTCCCCGCTTCCGTTTCAGCCCCCCTTAGCACCCCGGTGCTACGGAGGGGGTGAAATCACCCCTTGTGAATCTCACGTGAAGATCACGTGATAACACTTCACCACTGGCCGGTGGACGACCGGCCGGGGGACGACACCCTGGGGGGTTCCCATGCGGATTCGCGCTGCCCTGCCCGCGCTCGCCGGCGCCGTGGCACTGACGGGCACGTTTCTTCTCAGCACTCCGGCGCAGGCCGCCGGCGGTGTGACCATCCATCACGTCTGGTTCGACAGTCCGGGCTCCGACAACCGCTCCAACACGAGCCTCAACGGCGAGTGGGTGCAGATCAAGAACACCAGTTCGACGTCGGTCTCGCTCAAGGGCTGGATCCTGAAGGACGTGTCGAACCACCGGTACACCTTCCCCGACGTGAGGATCGGGGCGGGCAAGACCATGAAGGTGCACACCGGAAGCGGTAGGGACACCACGGCGGACAAGTTCCAGAACCGCCGCGCGTACGTGTGGAACAACACCAGCGACACCGCCACGCTGACGAAGGCGAGCGGCAGCAAGGTCGACTCGTGTTCGTGGACGACCCGGGACCCCAGCGACAAGTACTGCTGATCCCGGGCGGGCCGCCACCCGCCCGCGGCCGGGGCGTCCGGACGCCGGGGCGGGGGCCGACGCGCTCGACGGCGTCGGCCCCCGCGGGCCGGGACCGCGGTCAGCGGATGGGCCGACGCACGTTCTCCCGCTGGGCGGGACCGGGCGTCGCGTCGGCGATCCACGGGCCGTCGCCCGACGGGTCGACGACCCCCTCCTCCAACCAGGTGTACGTGCCCGACATCACGTTCTTCACGACCCTGCGGTCGAGCTCGTCGGTGTTGGTCCACAGCCGCCCGAAGAGTTCGTCGACGCGGACACGGGACTGCCTGCAGAAGGCGTCGGCGAGCTGGTAGGCCTCACGGCCGTGCTCGCCCTCGGTGCGCATGAGTTCGGCGCGCACACAGGCCGCGCTCATCGCGAAGAGCTCGGCGCCGATGTCGACGATCCGGCCCAGGAAACCCTGCTTGGTCTCCATCCGTCCCTGCCAGCGGGACATGGCGTAGAAGGTGGAGCGGGCCAGCTTGCGGGCGCTGCGTTCGACGTAGCGCAGGTGCGGCGAGAGGTCGACGCCGTGCTGGAACTCGCTGTACGAGCGCGGGAGCTGGCCGGGGCCCGCGACCAGCTTCGGAAGCCACTTGGCGTAGAAGACACCGGCGTTGGCGCCCGCCTTCGCCTTGTCCGAGAGGGACTTGTCGGGGTCGATGAGGTCACCGGCCACCGAGAGGTGGGCGTCCACGGCCTCGCGGGCGATCAGCAGGTGCATGATCTCCGTCGAGCCCTCGAAGATGCGGTTGATGCGCAGGTCCCGCAGGATCTGCTCGGCCGGGACCGCCCGTTCGCCGCGGGCCTTGAGCGACGCGGCGGTCTCGAAGCCGCGGCCACCGCGGATCTGGACCAGTTCGTCGGCCATCAGGCAGGCCATCTCGGAGCCGTACAGCTTGGCGAGGGCGGCCTCGATACGGATGTCGTTGCGGTCCTCGTCGGCCATCTGCGAGGACAGGTCGACGACCGCCTCCAGGGCGAACGTCGTCGCCGCGATGAAGGAGATCTTCGCTCCGACCGCCTCGTGGAAGGCCACCGGCTTGCCCCACTGCTCGCGCGCGGCGGACCACTCGCGGGCGATCTTCAGACACCACTTCCCCGCGCCCACGCACATGGCGGGGAGCGAGAGCCGGCCCGTGTTGAGGGTGGTCAGCGCGATCTTCAGACCCGCGCCCTCCGGACCGATCCGGTTCGCGGCGGGGACGCGCACCTGATGGAAGCGGGTGACACCGTTCTCCAGGCCGCGCAGACCCATGAAGGCGTTGCGGTGCTCGACGGTGATGCCGTCGGAACCGGCCTCCACCACGAACGCCGTGATGCCGCCCTTGTGACCCTCGGACTTCGGCACCCGCGCCATGACGACGAGGAGATCGGCGACGACACCGTTGGTCGTCCAGAGTTTCACCCCGTCGAGGACGTAGTCGTCGCCGTCCGGCACGGCACTCGTGGCCAGCCGCGCCGGGTCGGAACCGACGTCCGGTTCGGTGAGCAGGAAGGCCGAGATGTCGGTGCGGGCACAGCGGGGCAGGAAGGTGTCCTTCTGCTCCTTGGTGCCGAAGATCTTCAGCGGCTGCGGTACGCCGATCGACTGATGCGCGGAGAGCAGCGCGCCGATCGCCGGGCTCGCGGAGCCGACCAGCGCGAGCGCCTTGTTGTAGTACACCTGGGTGAGGCCGAGGCCGCCGTACTTGGTGTCGATCTTCATGCCGAGAGCGCCGAGTTCCTTGAGCCCGTCGACGACCTCGTCGGGGATCCGCGCCTCGCGCTCGATCCGGGCGGAGTCGATCTTCGTCTCGCAGAAGTCGCGCAACTTGGCGAGGAACTCCTCGCCACGCTGGACCGCCTCGTCGGGCGGCAGGGGGTGCGGGTGGATCAGGTCGAGCCGGAAGCGCCCGAGGAACAGTTCCTTGGCGAAGCTGGGCTTGCGCCAGTCCTGTTCCCGCGCCGCCTCGGCGACCTGACGGGCCTCACGTTCGGTGACTGTGGGCCGGTGGGGTGTTGCGGACAAGAAGCTCACCTCGCCGCGAATAGGGATCACTGGGAGTCTTCGTTACTGACCGGTGCTACTCGATCGTATGTACCCGATTGCGGGCGACCCCACCAGTCCTCGCGCGGCGTTCGGGCCGCCCCCGGACCGTCCGGGGATCGACCGGCGTCCACCACGTACGCGGCCTTCCGGCCGGTGTCGCCTGACATGTTC
This sequence comes from Streptomyces fagopyri, assembly GCF_009498275.1. Classification (NCBI taxonomy): domain Bacteria; kingdom Bacillati; phylum Actinomycetota; class Actinomycetes; order Kitasatosporales; family Streptomycetaceae; genus Streptomyces; species Streptomyces fagopyri. Next base: position 2,890,979 of record NZ_CP045643.1, read on the forward strand.
CACATTGCTCCATCACGGCCCGCGGCGCCGCACCGGGCGTCACATCAGGGGGCCGTTCGGGGGACCTTCCGCGTGACACCCGTCGACCGGTCCCCCGCTCCGGGTTCCCCCGTCCCCCGCGTCCACTCCGTCCCCCCGTGTCCGCTCCGCCCCGCCCGCCCCCCGTCCCCTCCGGCAGGGCGCCGCGGCAGGGGCGGGCGTCTCGCGACGAGCCGAGAGCGGGCCGGAAAATCGGGTGTCGAAGCGCTTCGACGCCACGAGAACGCCTCTGGACACACGCTCTTCACAGGACTACTCTCGATCCGCCCTCACCCGCCCCTATCCCGTGGCGCGCGCACTGTCGAAGCGCTTCACGAAGCTTGGAGAGCCGGATGGTCACCCTCGCCGAGGTCGCCCAGCACGCCGGAGTCTCGGCGAGCACGGTGAGCTATGTCCTCAGCGGCAAGCGGTCCATCTCCGCGGACACCCGGCAGCGGGTCGAACGGAGCATCCAGGAGCTCGGCTACCACCCGAACGCGGGCGCCCGGGCCCTGGCGAGCAGCCGGTCCAACATCATCGCGCTGATGGTTCCGCTCCGTACCGACATGTACGTACCCGTGATGATGGAGATCGCCATCGCGGTGGCGACCCACGCCCGCACCTTCGGGTACGACGTGCTGCTGCTCACCGGCGAGGAGGGGCCCGACGCCGTGCGCCGGGTCACCGGCAGCGGCCTCGCCGACGCGATGATCCTGATGGACGTCGAACTCGACGACGAGCGGCTGCCGTTGCTGCGCCGGACGGACCAGCCGTCGGTGCTGATCGGGCTGCCCGCCGACACCTCGGGACTGACCTGCGTCGATCTCGATTTCGGGGCGACGGGCGCGCTGTGCGCCGAGCACCTCGCGGTGCTGGGCCACCGGGACGTCGCGGTCATCGGCGAGGCGCCCGCCGTCTACGAACGGCACACGGGCTTCGCCGAGCGCACGCTCGACGGACTGCGGTCCCGGGCGCGCGAGTTGGGGCTGCGGGTACTGCACCGCCCCTGCGAGGGCGGCTTCGACGCGATGTCCCTGACGCTGGCCCGGGTCTTCGACGAGCGCCCCGGCACCACGGGCTTCATCGTGCAGAACGAGTCCGCGGTCGAGCCGCTGCTGGCCCTGCTGCGCCGGCGGCGGCTTGCCGTTCCCGAGGACGTGTCGGTGATCGCGATCTGCCCGGACCAGGTCGCCACGCAGGCCTCGGTACGGCTGACCTCGGTCGCCATCCCCGCGCAGGAGATGGGCCGGCGCGCCGTCGAGCAGGTGATCGCCAAACTGGAGGGGCGTGGCGACGGCGAAGTCACCCTCATCGCACCCGAGTTGACGGTCCGCGCGAGCACGGGCCCGGCGCCCGCGGCCGACTGACACCCCAACCGCCGCCTGTCGCCTCCTCGTTGCCGCCTCCTCCTTACCGCCTGCCGCCCGCCGCTCGCCACTTGCCGCCCGCCCCCGGCCTTCCCGCTCCCGCCGATCGTCGATCCTTCCCGCGGGACGGGGCACGGCCGCCCGCGGTGGAGTGGTGACGCACGGCATGTGACGGTTCCGTTGCCCGGAACTGTGGCCTCCACCACAGCGGGGCCGATCCCTGCCTGCTGAAGTCGGCGAATGGTTCTTCTGCTCCTGCTGTTGCTTCCGGGCGGACCGGTCGCCTGCGTCGCCCTCGCCAGGTACGGCTTCGGCAGGCTCGGTCACCCGGGCGCGGGGCCCGCCGACGGCGGAGGCCGCCTGCGCGGGACGGCCGCGCTGCTGGGTGCCGCCGCGGTCGCCGTGTACGTGTGGGGCCTGCTCCATGTCGCGGGAGCGGTCCTGGCGGCGGAGGACGGCGGCACCGACTCGGCGCCGGTCCGGCCCTGCCGTACGCCCGGCTGGCAGGAGTGGGCGCGGGACCCCGGCATCACCGGCTACACCGTGAGCTACCTGCCCCTGCGGTTCGTCTGCGAGACGGGGGACGGCGGCCGGTACGCCACCGGGCACGTCCCCCGGTACGTCAACCCGGCCTTCCTCTGCCTCACGGTGGCCGCCGTGGCGACGGCCGGCTCCGCCGCCCTCGACGCCGAACGCCGGGCCAGGCGAAGGACGGTCGTGTGACGTACGGCCGCCGGACACGACGACGGCCGGAGCCCCCGCACAGTGGGTTCCGGCCGTCGTCGATCGTTGCGGGCAGCGCTCAGAGCGCGAGACCCGTCAGCACGAGGACGCGCTCGTAGGTGTAGTCGTCCATCGCGAACTTGACGCCCTCGCGTCCGACGCCGGACTGCTTCACACCGCCGTACGGCATCTGGTCGGCGCGGTAGGACGGCACGTCGCCGACCACGACACCGCCGACCTCCAGCGCCCGGTGCGCACGGAAGGCACTCTGCAGGTCATGGGTGAACACGCCCGCCTGGAGGCCGTACTTGGAGTCGTTGACGGCGGCGAAGGCCGCGGCCTCGCCGTCCACCTTCCGTACGGTGAGGACGGGTCCGAAGACCTCCTCGCAGGAGACGGTGACGTCGTCCGGCACGTCGGCGAGGACCGTCGGCGCGTAGGACGCGCCGTCGCGCTTGCCGCCGGTGAGCAGCGAGGCACCGGCCCGGACCGCCTCGTCGACCCACGACTCGACACGCTCGGCCGCGTCCTCGCTGACCAGCGGGCCGACGTCGGTCTTGTCGTCCGACGGGTCACCGGTCACCTGGGCCTCGACGGCGGCGACGATGCGCGGCAGCAGCCGGTCGTACACGGACGCCTCCGCGATCACCCGCTGCACCGAGATGCAGGACTGGCCGCCCTGGTAGTTCGAGAAGGTGGCGATCCGGGTCGCGGCCCAGTCCAGGTCCTCGTCGCTCGCCCAGTCGGCGAGCACGACGGCCGCGCCGTTGCCGCCCAGCTCCAGGGTGCAGTGCTTGCGGGGCACCGAGTCCATGATCGCGTAGCCGACCTTCTCCGAACCGGTGAAGGAGATCACGGGCAGGCGCTCGTCCTGGACGAGGGCGGGCATGCGGTCGTTGGAGACCGGCAGGATGCTCCACGAGCCGGCGGGCAGGTCCGTCTCGGCGAGCAGGTCACCGATGATCAGGCCCGACAGCGGCGTCGCGGGGGCCGGCTTCAGGATGATCGGCGCGCCGGCGGCGATGGCCGGGGCGATCTTGTGGGCGCACAGGTTGAGGGGGAAGTTGAACGGCGCGATGCCGAGGACGACGCCCTTCGGGAAGCGGCGGGTGAGGGCGAGGCGGCCCTGGCCACCGAGGTCGGTGTCGAGGCGCTGGCCCTCACCGCCGTTGAACCTGCGGGCCTCCTCCGCGGCGAAACGGAACACGGAGACCGCGCGGCCGACCTCGCCGCGGGCCCACTTGATCGGCTTGCCGTTCTCGGCGGAGATGAGCTGCGCGATCTCCTCGGTGCGCTCGACGAGGCGGCGGCTCACGTGGTCGAGGGCGGCGGCGCGGACGTGGGCGGGGGTCGCGGCGAACTCGTCGCGTACGGCGTACGCGGCGGCCACGGCCTCCTCGACCTGGGCCTCGGTCGGGACGCTGACCTGGGCGACGAGCCGGCCGTCCCAGGGCGAGGTCACGTCGAAGGCGGTCTCGCCGGTGGCCTGGCGGCCGGCGAGCCAGAAGGCGTGGGTGGAGGTCATGTCGGGTCCCGGCCCTTCCGAGGTTGAGGAGTCCTTGGGTTTCGTGGTCCACGGTAGGGCCGGGGCGGCGCAGAGGCGTTTGTCCGGGGCGTAGCAGTCGCCCGGCGGGGTACGCCGCTTTGTCCCGGTCGCCGAGAGGTGTTTCGCCCCCGCCGCCCCTACCCGGCCCATCCCGTACCTGAGGCCTCCGCCCCCAGCCCCCCGCCAAGGGGCTCCGCCCCCTGGCCCCCCGTCGCCCGAAGGGCTCGTCCTCGAACGCCGGACGGGCTGAGGGTGCGGGCCCGCACCGGAAGGCTCCGGCCCAGGCCAGGTCTTTCAGCCCGTCCGGCGCTTGGGGACAAGGCACTCAAGGCCTGCGGGGGTCTGGGTGCGGAGCCCTCGGGCAGGGGCGGCCGGGTGGCGAAACCCCCTATTCCACGGCGGCAGCCGTCGTCTTCAGCGCCAGCCAGAGTTCCATCCGCACATCCGGATCGTCGAGAGATCTCCCGAGGATCTCCCCGACCCGCCGCATCCGGTAACGCAGCGTATGCCGGTGCACACCAAGGTCCGCGGCCGCCGCGTCCCACTGCCCGTGCCGGGACAGCCACGCCCGCAGCGAGGCCACCAGATCCCCCCGCCCGGTCGCGTCGTGCTCGTACAGCGCCCGCAGCAACCCGTCGGCGAACGCCCGCACCGCGTCGTCCGCGAGCAGCGGAAGGACCGACCCCGCGGCCAGTTCCTCGTGCTCGACCAGCGACCGCCCCCGGCGCCGGGCGACGGACAGCGCCTGTTCGGCCTGTTTGTAGGCGGCGGCCGCGGCGATCGGCCCGGCGGGGGCGGACAGGCCGACGACCAGTTCGTCCTCCTCGACGGCCGGCTGCTCCCGGGCCACGGTCCGCGCGGCGTCCAGCGCGAGGGCGTACTCCCCGCACGCGGCCACCGCCGCGCCTCCGTCCACGGCGAGCACGACCAGCCGCTCGCCGTCGGGCACGACGAGCACGGACTCGCCGGAGCGGGCGGCGGCCGACTCCACGATCTCGGCGAGCCCCCCGAGCGGGTCGCCGTTCGTGTCGGGCACCGCGACCTTGGCCTTGGACGGCTTCGCCGCGGCGACCCGGGCGTGCCCGTCGGCGTGCGCCCGGGCCGCCGAGGCGGACGCCGACTCGGCGAGGATGAGACGGAACGGCGCGTCGAGCAGGTCCCCGTACAGGTCCCCCGCCACGGTCCGGGCGTGCTCCGGCTGCCCGGCGAGCAGCATGCGCAGTACGGCCGCGCCGATCCGCTGCTCGGCCGCGTGCAGCGGGCGCGAGCGCTCGGTGGTGAGGGTGAGCAGGGCGATCGCCGAGTGCACGGCGTACCGCTCGGCGGTGCCGAGGGCGGCGGCCGTGCCGACGGCGAGCGCGGCACGGGGCCTGCGTCCGGTCCCGAGGGAGTGCAGTTCGACGCGGTCCTCGCCGCCCACCACCGAACTCGCGGGCGCGGGCCGCTCGCGCAGCCGCTCCACGTCCGGGGTGAGTCGTCCGGCCCGCCGTCCGGCCCACTCGGGCGCGGCGGCGACTACGGCGCCCGAGGCGTCGTAGAGCGCGGCCCAGCCGTCCACCTGTCCGGCGAGCGCGGCGAGCAGTCCCTGGGGGCCGTCGCTCAGCGCCTGCTTGGTCAGTTCGCGCTGCGCGGCGAAACCCGCGGTCACGGCCCGGTACTGGTCCGCGGCGATCGCGGCCGACACCGCCTTGCTGATCGCCAGGAACGGCGTGCGCCGGGGCACCTCCAGCAGCGGGAGCCCTTCTTCCACGGCCGCGTCGACGAGTGCCTTCGGGGTCTCCTCGTAGTTGACGCCGACGGCGAACCCCAGGCCCACGACCCCCGCCCCGGCGAGCCGCTTCACGTAGCGCCGCATGGCGTCCGGGTCCTCCGCGTCCAGGGTGAGCGCGGTGATGAGCAGCAGTTCCCCGCCCTCCATGTACGGCACGGGGTCGGCGAGCTCACTGACATGGGCCCAGCGGACCGGCACGTCCAGTCGGTCCTCGCCGGCCCGCACGGTCAGCTTGAGCGCGGAGTGGTGGACGAGCGAGGCGAGCGTGGGGGGCATGGGACCTTCAGGTCTTCACAGGATCTTCGACGGCCACGGGTGGTCTGATCTTTTGGATCTTTTGGCCGCAACGTATGAACGACCTGTGTCGATTCTGCCTCACCGTACGGTCGGCCGGTGACCTGACGTCCGGACGTCCCGGTCAGCCGCGCAGATCCACCAGCAGGGGCGGCGCGTGTTCCCCGCGCACGTTGGTGAGCGACAGCACCGCGTGCCCCGGCGGTACCCCGTGCGCCAGCTCGGAGGCGGACCACCGCTCGCGTTCGACCTGCCGGACGGTCACGGCCCGTGCCGTCGGGGCGTGCCCGGTGATCACCCTCCGCAGCATGTGGACGGCCTTCCCCGCCGGGGTCTCCGCGATGATCTGCCGGTCGGTGACGTCCCGCGCCTCGATCCACTCCTTCCCCCAGACCTCGGCGAAGTCCTGGCCGTCCCAGGGGGTGAGTCCGGACAGCGCCATCCGGCATCCCACGGAACCGAGCAGCGGGCCGCGCAGCGGACGCGGTACGTCGTCGAGGGTGCGAAGCGTCAGCACGGCCCCGGCGTTGCCCGACCGCAGCCGCTGGACGCCCCGTACGGCCTCGGGCGTGATCAGCCCGGTCGCGTCGTCCAGTACGAGGCAGGCGAAGAGCGAGCGGTCCTCCCGTACCGCGACGCTCGCCGTGAACTGTGCGAGCACGAGCCGCGCGAGGATCCGCGAGGCGTCGGCGTGCCCGCGCGCGGGCAGGTCGACGCGTACCCGCACCGGGTGGTCGAGTGCCCTCAGGGAGAAGGGCCGCGACTGTCCCGAGGTGTCGAAGAACCCGGCGAAGGCGGGCCGGTCGAGCAGCGCGACACGGTCCGCGAGCACGCTGCCGACGTCACCGGGGTGCCCCATCTGGCGCTCCCGGGCGTCGAGTTCCCGCAGCAGGGACTCCTGTCCGGCGTCCTGCAGCGCCTTGCGCAGCGCGCCGAGCGGCCCTGGCGTCCCGTCGAGGAGCTGTCGCAGCTCGGGCACGGAGGGGAAGCGTCCGTGGACGGCGCGGTAGGGGCCGAGCAGCTGGGCGAGCACGGTGGTCGAGCGGCGGCTGTCGCCCCCGGGGTGCGGGTCGGCGAGATCACCGGCCAGTGCCTCGGCGAGCACCGCGGCGGCCTCGTCGGGGTCGGTGGTCCCGCCGTACAGGTCGAGGTCGTACACGGACTCGGGGTTGCCGATCCGGACGACGACGTCGTACGCGTCGACGGGGCCGAGTCCCGCGCCCGCGGCGCCCACCACCACGACGGCGGCGCGCCCGGCGAGGGCGTGCAGGCACAGGGACTCGGCGAGGGGCCAGACGACGGAGCCGGTCTTGCCGGACCCGGCCGGGCCGACGGCGAGCAGGGAGGTCCCCAGCAGATCGGGGCCGAGGGCCAGTCCGGTCCGGCGGTAGGCGTAGGGGTTGCGCGGGTCGTCGGCGGTCTCGCCGAGCCGTACCTGTCCGGTCACCAGGTCGTGGCGGGCCAGGCGTCCGGGCAGGTCGCGCTCGCCGGAGGGGTGCAGGCAGGCGGCGGCGCCGTCCTCGAGCACGGCGGCGGTGAACGTGGCGAGGCTGTGCCGTCCGCTGCGCACTCCCTGCCAGGCGCGGGCGATCCGGGCGTGGTCGACGTCGCGCATCAGTCCGCGGCCCGCCTCGGCGGCGAGCCGGTCGGCTGCGTCGGCGGCTCCGGCGGCGCGCAGGTGGTTCCACTGCGCGGGGTCCTCCTCGGGCGCGGGCGGGCGCTCGTGGACGGGGGCGGCGCGGTGCCACGCGGGCAGTCCGTAGCGCCGCCAGACCTCACCCCAGCGGCCGAGGCGGCCGACGACGATCATGATGGCGAGGGCGATCAGGGTGTAGTAGCCGTACCAGAGGAACGCGTTGCCGACCGGGTCGTCGCTGTGGCGCCAGGAGTCGGGGGTGAACAGTTCGAGCGGCAGGACCCACCAGCCGCCGAGGTAGCCGTTCCACAGCAGCGACCAGACCAGCCAGCCCACCAGGAAGGCGATCACCGCGCCGCTCAGCAGCTGCCGGGCCGGGATCCGTTCCGGCTCCTGCTCGGGCCGGGGCAGGTAGCCGAACCGCCACACCCCGGGGGCGGCCTCGGGCCGCGGCGCGCGCAGCCAGGTCAGGAAGGCGGATCCGTCCGGCAACGGTGGTACGCCCGGTGCCCGTGTCGGCCGTGGTGGGGCAGCCGCCGCGTCCGCCGGTCCCGCCGGACGCGGCACCGGCCGGGCATGCGTGCCCCGCGCGTCCTGGGTCCCGTCGCTGTCCATCGCCCTGCCCCCTGACCAGCCGCTCCCTGCTTCGTCCGCGAGTCAATCTAGTGCCCCCGCGGGGCGAGTTCACCGTTTACGGCGCTGCCCCCGCCGGGCGAGTTCGCGGTTCCCGGGCACGGGGGCGCAGCGGCTCGGACCACCGGCCACTCCGCGCGGCCCGCGTGCGGGGCCGTCCGGCCGGTGCGTCTGTCCACGGAGTCCCCTGTCCACGGTGTACAGGTCCTCACCCGGCTGCCCTCCCTCTATGTCCACCACGGACAAGCGGACCTTCCGACAACGCCCACATGGAGCATGCCCACCCTCCGGGGCCGGCCCTAGCCTGCGAAGAAAGAAGTCAAGCGTCCGAAAACACCCGCCCGGCGCCCCGTCCGCCGGGGACCGTCCGGTTCGCAAGATCATCAGGGAGCCCCTCATGACCGCACTTCCGCAGGAGCGCCGCGTCGTCACCGCCATCCCCGGCCCGAAGTCGCAGGAGCTGCAGGCCCGCCGTACCGCCGCGGTCGCGGCCGGCGTGGGCTCGGTGCTCCCGGTCTTCACCACGCGCGCCGGCGGCGGCATCATCGAGGACGTCGACGGCAACCGCCTGATCGACTTCGGCTCCGGTATCGCCGTGACGTCGGTCGGCGCGAGCGCCGAGGCCGTCGTACGCAGGGCCTCCGCGCAGCTCCAGGACTTCACCCACACCTGTTTCATGGTCACGCCGTACGAGGGGTACGTCGCCGTCGCCGAGGCGCTCGCCGAGCTGACCCCGGGTGACCACGCCAAGAAGTCCGCCCTGTTCAACTCGGGCGCCGAGGCGGTCGAGAACGCCGTCAAGATCGCCCGCGCGTACACCAAGCGCCAGGCGGTCGTCGTCTTCGACCACGGCTACCACGGCCGGACGAACCTCACGATGGCGCTGACGGCCAAGAACATGCCCTACAAGCACGGCTTCGGCCCGTTCGCGCCCGAGGTCTACCGGGTGCCGGTGGCCTACGGCTACCGCTGGCTGACCGGCCCGCAGAACGCCGGCGCCGAGGCGTCCGCGCAGGCCATCGACATGATCAACAAGCAGATCGGGGCCGACAACGTGGCCGCGATCATCATCGAGCCGGTGCTTGGCGAGGGCGGCTTCATCGAGCCCGCGAAGGGCTTCCTGCCGGCCATCAGCCAGTTCGCCAAGGACAACGGCATCGTCTTCGTCGCGGACGAGATCCAGTCCGGCTTCTGCCGCACCGGCCAGTGGTTCGCGTGCGAGGACGAGGGCATCGTCCCCGACCTGATCACCACCGCCAAGGGCATCGCCGGCGGCCTGCCGCTCGCCGCCGTGACCGGCCGCGCCGAGATCATGGACGCCGCGCACTCGGGCGGCCTGGGCGGCACCTACGGCGGCAACCCGGTGGCCTGCGCGGGCGCGCTCGGCGCGATCGAGACCATGAAGGAGCTCGACCTCAACGCCAAGGCGAAGAACATCGAGGCGGTCATGAAGGCCCGGCTGGGTGCCATGGCCGAGAAGTTCGACATCATCGGCGACGTCCGTGGCCGCGGCGCCATGATCGCCATCGAGCTGGTGAAGGACCGCGCGTCCAAGGAGCCGAACCCGGAGGCGACCTCCGCGCTCGCCAGGGCCTGCCACCAGGAGGGCCTGCTGGTCCTGACCTGTGGCACCTACGGCAACGTCCTCCGCTTCCTGCCCCCGCTGGTCATCGGCGAGGACCTCCTCAACGAGGGCCTCGACATCATCGAGCAGGCCTTCTCCCGCGTCTGACGCCACCGCCGCACCCGCACCGGAATCCGGAGCGCCGCCGACGGCGGATTCCGCTTCGTTCCACCGCGGGTGCGGCCCGGGGCAGAGCGTGTGAAGAACGTGTGCGAGGTGGATGACAGGAGGCGTTTGCGACTGTCGGTGCCGCATCCCCTGCCGTAGGTTCTACCCAGATGAGAGAAACACCCCGCCCACAGGGGACTGTGGGCGACACAGGGTCGAGGCCTCCCCAGCTTCACCCTGGTCGTGCCCTCGCGCACACACCCGGAGCTTCCAGCTCCGGATCTCCTCACCGATCGGACAGTCGCCCGCCCCAAACCCCCCGGGGCGCGCGACGATCCGGTCCGGACGGCCGCCCCGGAACCACCCCCCCTGTTCCCGGGCGGCCGACCTCTCTCCCCGGCCCCGTCGGCCTGCTCGGAGTTCTCGGGTGTCTCGGCCTTCCGGCCGCCCTCTTCGCGCTGATCACCTGGCAGGTCGTGGCCCACGGCCCCCTCGCCCGCGCGGACGAACGCCTCAGCCGCTCCCTCGTCCACCCGGACCGCGTCTCCGAGCTCCTCGCCGACCTGGGCGGCGTCCCCGTCGCGGTACCGGTGCTGGCCGTCGTCCTCGGGTACGTGGCGCTGTCCGCCCGCGCGGCCGGGCGGGAAGGCTGGTGGCGGGCGCCGGCCGTCGCGGCGGTGCTGATGGCGGTCGTACCGGCGGTCATCGTGCCGCTGAAGGAACTGGTCGCCCGCCCGGGCCCACCGGTCATGGGCCCGGGAACGGGCTTCTACCCCTCGGGTCACACCGCGACCGCCGTCGTCGCCTACGGTTGCGCGACCCTGCTCCTCCTCCCCCGGCTCCGTACCGCCCGCGCCCGACGCGGCCTGCTGGGACTCTGCCTCGCCGTGAACCTCGCGGTCGCCTTCGGCCTGGTCCGCCGCGGGTACCACTGGCCGCTGGACGTGGTGGCGAGCTGGTGCCTGGGCGCGCTGCCGCTCACGGTGGCGGTCGTGATCCTCGACCGGGGCGTCAGCCGAAGTAGCCGTCGAAGTTCCGCTGGAACTCCCAGCCCGCGAACCGGTCCCAGTTGACCGACCACGTCATCAGGCCGCGCAGTCCGGGCCAGGTGCCGTGGGTCGCGTACGAGCCGCAGTTCGTCCGCTTCGTCAGGCAGTCCAGCGCCTTGTCCGCCTCCGCCGGGGACACATAGCCGTTGCCCGCGTTCACCGAGGCCGGCATGCCGATGGCGACCTGGTCGGGGCGCAGCGGCGGGAAGACGTTGCCGGTGTCCCCCGCGACCGGGAAGCCGGTGAGCAGCATGTCGGTCATCGCGATGTGGAAGTCGGCGCCGCCCATGGAGTGGTACTGGTTGTCGAGGCCCATGACCGGGCCGGAGTTGTAGTCCTGGACGTGCAGGAGCGTGAGGTCGTCGCGCAGGGCGTGGATCACCGGGAGGTACGCGCCGGCCCGCGGGTCCTGGCCGCCCCACTTGCCCGTGCCGTAGTACTGGTAGCCGAGCTGCACGAAGAAGGTCTCGGGGGCCATCGTGAGGACGAACCGGGAGCCGTACTTGGCCTTCAGGGTCTTCAGCGCGGAGATCAGGTTCACGATCACCGGCGTCGTCGGGTTCCTGAAGTTCGTGTCGCTCGCGTCCAGCGAGAGCGAGTGGCCCTCGAAGTCGACGTCCAGGCCGTCGAGACCGTAGGTGTCGATGATCTTCGAGACCGAGGAGACGAAGGTGTCGCGGGCGGCGGCGGTGGTCAGCTGGACCTGGCCGTTCTGGCCGCCGATCGATATCAGCACCTTCTTGCCCGCGGCCTGCTTGGCCCTGATCGCCGCCTTGAAGTCCGCGTCGCTCTCGACCGTGGGGCACTCGGTGACCGGGCAGCGGTTGAAGCGGATGTCGCCGGAGGTGGTGGAGGTCGGCTCCCCGAAGGCCAGGTCGATGACGTCCCAGCTGTCGGGCACGTCGGCCACGCGGGTGTAGCCGGAGCCGTTGGCGAAGCTCGCGTGGAGGTAGCCGACGAGGGCGTGCGGGGGCAGACCGGTCGAAGGGCCGGAGCCCGCGGAGGTCGTCGCCGTCACCGTGGCCGACTTCGCGGACTCGCCCGCGTCGTTCGTCGCGGCGACCTGGAAGGCGTACGCCGTCGAGGGCGTGAGCCCGCCCACGGTGGCCGACGTCCCGGTGGCCGTCTGGACCCTGGCCCCGTCCCGGTAGAGGGCGTAGCCCGTCGCGCCGGTCACCGGGGACCAGGACAGGGCGACCGTCGAGGACGAGACGGTGCCGGCCGTCAGGCCGGTGGGCGCGGCCGGGGGCTGCCCGGCGTCGCCTGCCGGACCGACGAGGGAGAGGTCGTCGGCGTAGTACGCGCCGGTGCCGTACCAGCCGTGGGTGTAGATCGTGACCCTGGTGGTGGCCGGGCCGGTGCGGAAGGTGGTGGTCAGGCGCTGCCAGTCGGGCGCGGACTGGGTCCAGGTGGAGACGTCGGTGGTTCCGGTGCCGCTCGCTCCGAGGTAGACGTAACTGCCCCGGACGTACCCGGCGAGGGTGTACGAGGAGTCGGACTTCACGGTCACCGTCTGCGAGCACTGTGCGTTGTCGCTGCCGGCCGGGGTCGCCTGCAGCGCCGAACCGCCGCTCCTGACGGGTGATTTCACGACGGCGCCCGCCGTACAGGTCCAGCCGTCGAGTCCCGTCTCGAAGCCGCCGTTCCTGACCAGGTCCGCGTCGGCCGCGCGGGCGGTCGGCGCGAGTGCCGCGAGGCCGGGCAGAGCCAGGACGGTCGCCGTGCAGACGGCGAGCAGCCTGCGACGGAACGGGAGCGATCCGGTGGGGCCCCTGTGTTCGGTGCGTTCCACAACTGCCTCCAGGCATGGGGGAATTCAGGAGGGTGGAGCGCGCCCAACCTGGTCCAGACCAATCCGGTTGTCAAGACCTCTGCCGATCGGTGCGGCTTCCGCGGGCGGCCGGGTCCGTTCCCGTCGGGGCTGGTCGGGGCTACCGGTCCTCGCTCCCGGCGAGACCCGCGGCCGCCTCGTGCATGGCCAGCTCCAGCAGTGCCGGGTCGGTGAGCGTTCCGGTGCCGTCCGGCGGGACCAGCCAGCGGACACCGCCGGTCAGCCGTCCCGGGTACGGGACCACGATCCAGGTGCCGTGCCCCGCCGTGCGCACCCCCGTGCCGAGCCAGCGCGCCGCGGTGCCCGGGGGCACGAAGAAGCCCATCCGGGCGTCGCCGAAGTCCACGAGCACCGGGCCCGGCTGGTCGATCACCCGGGTGAGCACGTCGAGCGTGGGGTAGCCGAGCCGGCCCGGCAGGATCAGCACGTCCCAGAGCCGGCCGGCCGGCAGCAGCGCGACCCCCGCCGGATTGCGCTCCCATTCCCAGCGGCAGGCCCCCGGATCCGGCGCCACGGATGCCAGCCATTCGACCGCCGTCTTGGCCCCTGTCATGGCGGAACCTCCCTCTCTCCTCGTGTCGACGCTGGTCGCGTCTGAGGGGAGAGGGAGGTTCGGGCCGGGCATTACGCGGGTTCGGCCATCCGGTGGTGGTGAACCGGATCACAGTGGGTGAGCTGGGCGTACGCCTGTGGATCAACGGCGCTCCGAAGCGCCCCGGTGATCGACAGGCCGGAGGGCGCCGGTCCGGGCCTCAGCTGTCGAAGCCCAGGCCCACCCGGTCCATGGCCCTGAGCCACAGGTTGCGCCGCCCGCCGTGCGCGTCCGCCCGCGCCAGGGACCACTTGGTGAGCGCGATGCCCGTCCAGGCGAACGGCTCCGGCGGGAACGGCAGCGGCTTCCTGCGGACCATCTCCAGCTCGGTGCGTTCCGTACGCTCCCCCGCCAGCAGGTCGAGCATCACGTCCGCGCCGAACCGGGTCGCGCCGACCCCGAGCCCCGTGTAGCCAGCCGCGTACGCGACCCGGCCCCGGTGCGCGGTGCCGAAGAAGGCCGAGAACCGCGAGCAGGTGTCGATGGCGCCGCCCCACGCGTGGGTGAAGCGGACGCCCTCCAGCTGCGGGAAGCAGGTGAAGAAGTGCCCTGCGAGCTTCGCGTAGGTCTCCGGGCGGTCGTCGTACTCGGCGCGCACCCGGCCGCCGTACGGGTAGATCGCGTCGTAGCCGCCCCACAGGATCCGGTTGTCGGACGAGAGCCGGAAGTAGTGGAACTGGTTGGCCGAGTCCCCGAGACCCTGGCGATTCTTCCAGCCGACGGAGGCCAGCTGCCCGGCGCTCAGCGGCTCGGTCATCAGCGCGTAGTCATAGACCGGGACGGTGTACGACCGCACCCTTCTGACCAGGTTCGGGAAGATGTTGGTGGCGAGGGCCACCCGGCGGGCGCGGACGGAACCGTAGGGGGTCCGTACGGCCATGCCGGCGCCGTGCGCCTTCAGGGCGAGCGCGGGGGTGTGCTCGTACACCCGCACCCCGAGCCGCAGGCAGGCGCGCTTCAGGCCCCAGGCGAGCTTCGCGGGGTGCAGCATGGCGACGCCGCGGCGGTCGTACAGGCCGGCCAGGAAGGTCGGCGAGTCGACCTGGTCCCGGACCGCCGCCGCGTCCAGGAACTCCACGTCGTCCGTGAGGCCCCGGCCGCGCAGTTCCTCGTACCAGGCGCGGAGTTCGTCGGCCTGGTGCGGCTCGGTGGCGACGTCGATCTCGCCGGTGCGCTCGAAGTCGCAGTCGAGACCGTAGCGGGCGACGGCCTCCTCGATCGCGTCGAGATTGCGGGCGCCCAGTTCCTCCAGCTTCCCGATCTCGTCCGGCCAGCGGGTGAGTCCGTTGGCCAGGCCGTGGGTCAGCGACGCGGCGCAGAATCCGCCGTTGCGGCCCGAGGCGGCCCAGCCCGCCTCGCGGCCCTCCAGGAGCACCACCTCGCGCCGCGGGTCGCGCTCCTTGGCGAGCAGCGCGGTCCACAGTCCGCTGTAGCCGCCGCCGACGACGAGCAGGTCGCAGGTCTCGGCGCCGGTGAGGGCGGGCTCGGGGCGGGGCTTGCCGGGGTCGTCCAGCCAGTACGAGACGGGCCGTGCTTCGGAAAGGGACGCGGTCCAACGGGTCATGGCGCTCGGGGCCATGATTTCAACTCCCCACGGATTGTTTTCGATTACGCCTTTTGCCTGTTGCGGCGATTTCCTATGACCATTCCGACCAGGACGAACAGTACGGCGACGATGAACATGGCCGTCCCGATGACGTTGATCTGAACGGGTGTTCCACGCTGCGCCGAACCCCACACGAACATGGGGAAGGTGACGGTCGAGCCCGCGTTGAAATTGGTGATGATGAAATCGTCGAAGGAGAGCGCGAAGGCGAGCAGCGCGCCCGCGGCGATCCCGGGGGCGGCGATGGGCAGCGTGACCCGCAGGAAGGTCTGCACCGGACCCGCGTACAGGTCCTGGGCCGCCTGCTCCAGGCGCGGGTCCATCGACATCACACGCGCCTTGACGGCGGTCACGACGAAGCTGAGGCAGAACATGATGTGGGCGATCAGGATCGTCCAGAAGCCCAGCTGGGCGCCCAGGTTGAGGAAGAGCGTCAGCAGCGAAGCGGCCATCACGACCTCGGGCATCGCCATCGGCAGGAAGATCAGCGAGTTGACCGCGCCGCGTGCCCGGAAGCGGTAGCGGACCAGCGCGAAGGCGATCATCGTGCCGAGGACGGTGGCCCCGAGGGTCGCCCAGACGGCGATCTGGAGGCTGAGGGACAGCGAGCCGCACATGTCGGCGACACCGCACGGATCGCGCCAGGCGTCCGTGGAGAACTGCTGCCACTCGTAGTTGAAGCGCCCCTTCGGTTTGTTGAAGGAGAACACCGTGACGATCACGTTCGGCAGCAGCAGATATCCGAGGGTGACCAGCCCCGCGATGACGACGAGATTCCTCTTGAACCAGCGTACGAAGGCCATTTAGACCAGATCCTCCGTCCCGGACTTGCGGATGTAGAGCGTGACCATGATGAGGATCGCGGCCATGAGGATGAAGGAGAGCGCCGCGGCCGTCGGATAGTCGAGGATGCGCAGGAACTGCGTCTGGATGACGTTGCCGACCATGCGGGTGTCCGTGGAGCCGAGCAGGTCCGCGTTGACGTAGTCGCCGCTGGCCGGGATGAAGGTGAGCAGGGTGCCGGAGACGACTCCGGGCATCGACAGCGGGAAGGTGACCTTGCGGAAGGTGGTGAACGGCTTCGCGTAGAGGTCGCCGGCCGCCTCGTGCAGCCGGCCGTCGATGCGCTCCAGCGAGGTGTAGAGCGGCAGGATCATGAACGGCAGGAAGTTGTACGTCAGACCGCAGACCACCGCGAGCGGGGTGGCCAGTACCCGGTCGCCCGCGGTGAAGCCGAGCCAGTTGGTGACGTCGAGGACGTGCAGCGTGTTGAGGGCGCCGACGACCGGGCCGCCGTCCGCGAGGATGGTCTTCCACGCGAGCGTGCGGATCAGGAAGCTGGTGAAGAACGGCGCGATGACCAGGATCAGCACGACGTTGCGCCAGCGGCCGGCCCGGAAGGCGATCAGGTACGCCAGCGGGTAGCCGAGCAGCAGGCACAGGATCGTGGCGGCACCGGCGTAGAGCACCGAGCGCAGGAACTGCGGCCAGTAGTCGGACAGCGCGTTCCAGTACGTCTGAAAGTGCCAGGTGACCTTGAAGCCCTCCTCCAGGGAGCCCGTCTGCACGGACGTGGAGGCCTGGTAGACCATCGGCAGCGCGAAGAAGACCAGCAGCCACAGGATGCCGGGCAGGAGCAGCCAGTACGGGACGAGACGGCCGCGCTTGCGGGGTGGCTTGCTGTCCGGCTGCGGCTCGCGGGGCGGCGCCTCGGTGACGGTGGCCATCACGCGGCCTCTTCCTCGACGCTCTCCACGCCCGCGTCGATGTCCTGTGCCGCGTCGAGCCCGAAGGTGTGGGCCGGACTCCAGTGCAGGACGACGTCGGCGCCGGGGGTGAGCCGGGGGTCGCGGTCGATGTTCTGGGCGTAGACCTCGAACTCGGGACAGACGGCGCTGTCGATGACGTACTGCGTGGAGACGCCGATGAAGCTGGAGTCGGCGATCTTGCCGGTGATGCGGTTGCGGCCGGCCGGGATCTCGCCGGCGTCGTCGGCGTGGGTGAGCGAGATCTTCTCGGGGCGGACGCCGACCAGCACCTTGCCGCCGGTCGTCGTGGGCGCCGCGCAGCGGGCCTTCGGCAGCACGAGCTTCCCGCCACCCGCCTTCAGCACGATCTCCTCGCCGTCGCGGGAGTCGACCTCGGCCTCGATGAGGTTCGAGGTGCCGAGGAAGTTCGCGACGAAGGTGGTGTTCGGGTTCTCGTAGAGGTCGGCGGGGGCGCCGAGTTGCTCGACGCGGCCCGCGTTCATCACGGCGACGGTGTCGGCCATGGTCATGGCCTCCTCCTGGTCGTGCGTGACGTGGACGAAGGTGATGCCGACCTCCGTCTGGATGCGCTTGAGCTCCAGTTGCATCTGACGGCGCAGCTTGAGGTCGAGGGCGCCGAGGGGCTCGTCGAGGAGGAGCACCTTGGGGTGGTTGATCAGTGCGCGGGCCACCGCGACGCGCTGCTGCTGGCCGCCGGAGAGCTGGTGCGGCTTCTTGCGCGCCTGCTCGCCGAGCTGTACGAGGTCGAGCATGTCCCCGACCTGCTTCTTCACCGACTTGACGCCGCGTCGGCGCAGACCGAAGGCGACGTTCTCGAAGATGTCGAGGTGCGGGAAGAGGGCGTAGGACTGGAAGACGGTGTTCACCGGCCGCTTGTAGGGCGGCAGACGGGTGACCTCCTGGTCGCCGAGGAACACGGTTCCGGAGGAGGGTTCCTCCAGGCCCGCGATCATGCGCAGGGTGGTGGTCTTGCCGCAGCCGGAAGCGCCGAGCAGGGCGAAGAACGAGCCCTGCGGCACGGTCAGGTCGAGCGGTTGCACGGCGGTGAAGGAGCCGTAGGTCTTGCTGATTCCGGAGAGGCGGACGTCGCCGCTGTTGTCCGTGGTGTTCATCGTCGTCACGCCCCTGTGAGCTTCGCGAACTTCTGCTGATAGGCCGTCTCTTCCTTCGAGCTCAGTGAGCGGAAGGCGTGGGACTTGGCCTGCATGGCCTTGTCGGGAACGATCAGCGGGTTGTCCGCCGCCGACTTGTCGATCTTGGCGAGATAGGGCTTCACTCCCGCGACCGGGCTCACGTAGTTGATGTAGGCGGCGAGTTCGGCTGCCGGCTCCAGCTCGTAGTAGTAGTCGATGAGCCGCTCCGCGTTCGTCTTGTGACGCGCCTTGTTCGGGATGAGCATGTTGTCGGTCGACGTCATGTATCCGCTGTCGGGGATCACGTAGCCGACGTCGGGGCTGTCCGCCTGGAGCTGCACGATGTCGCCCGCCCAGGCGACGCACGCGGCGAAGTCGCCCTTGCTGAGGTCGGACGTGTAGTCGTTGCCGGTGAAGCGGCGGATCTGCCCGTTGTCGACGGCCTTCTGGAGGCGGGCGATCACCGCGTCGTAGTCGTCGTCCGTGAACTTCGCCGGGTCCTTGCCCATGTCGAGCATGGTCATGCCGACGCTGTCGCGCATCTCCGTCAGGAAGCCGACCCGGCCCTTGAGCTTCGGGTTGTCGAGCAGGTCGGAGACCGACTTCACCTCGATGCCGTCGAGCGCCTTCTTGTTGTACGCGATGACGGTCGAGATGCCCTGCCACGGGTACGAGTAGGCGCGCCCCGGGTCCCAGTCGGGGGCGCGGAACTGGTCCGACAGGTTGGCGAAGGCGTGCGGCAGGTGGGAGGCGTCCAGCTTCTGGACGTAGCCGAGCCGGATCATGCGGGCGGCGAGCCAGTCGGTGAGCACGACGAGGTCCCGGCCGGTGGCCTGGCCGGCGGCGAGCTGCGGCTGGATCTTGCCGAAGAACTCGTCGTTGTCGTTGATGTCCTCGGTGTACTTGACCTGGATTCCGGTCCGTTTGCCGAAGGCGTCGAGCGTCGGACGGTGCTTGCCACTGTCGTCCGTGTCGATGTATTCGGGCCAGTTGGAGAAGTCGACGACCTTCTCCTTCGCCGAGTGGTCGTCGGCGGACACCCCGCCCTGTGTCTTGCCGGCCGCGGGGATCCCGCAGGCGCTCAGCGCCCCGAGTCCCCCCACCGCGAGCGCGCCGCCCGCGGAGGCGCGCAGCAGGGAACGGCGGGTCATGGCGGCCCGTCCGTTGCGGAAGCTGCGCCGCACGGCGGCCGCTTCGGCCGGTGTCAGGCGGTCGGGCTCGTACTGCTTCATGCGCGTGCTGCCCTTTCGGGAGGTCTGGGCCACGGACGGTACGGACCGTGCTGCTAGCGGTCCCCGAAGATCGTGCGGTGCCAGTCCTTCCTGGCCACCGCGGTGTTGTCGAACATGACGTGCTTGATCTGGGTGTACTCCTCGAACGAGTACACCGACATGTCTTTGCCGAAGCCGGATGCCTTGTACCCGCCGTGCGGCATCTCGCTGATGATCGGAATGTGGTCGTTGACCCAGACGCAGCCCGCCTTGATCTCGCGGGTCGCGCGGCCCGCCCGGTACACGTCCCGGCTCCACGCGGAGGCGGCGAGACCGTACGGGGTGTCGTTGGCGAGCCGGATCCCCTCGTCGTCGCTGTCGAAGGGGAGCACCACCAGGACGGGACCGAAGATCTCGGACTGCACGATCTCGCTGTCCTGGGGGGCGTCGGCGACGAGGGTGGGGCGGTAGTACGCGCCGGCCTTGAGCTCCCGCGGGATCTCGCCGCCGGTGACCACGCGCGCGTAACCACGGGCCCGGTCGACGAATCCGGCCACCCGGTCGCGCTGCGCGTGCGAGATGAGCGGGCCGAGGTCGGTGCCGGGGGCGAACGGGTCGCCGAGGCGGACGGTCGCCATGAGGTCGGCCGCCTGGCGGACGAACTCCTCGTAGAGGGGCCTTTGCACGTACGCGCGGGTGGCGGCCGTGCAGTCCTGCCCGGTGTTGATGAGCGATCCGGCGACCGCGCCGTGCACGGCCGCCTCCAGGTCCGCGTCGTCGAAGACCACGAAGGGGGCCTTGCCGCCCAGTTCGAGGTGGAGCCGCTTGACGGTCGCGGTGGCGATCTCGGCGACCCGCCTGCCGACGGCGGTGGATCCGGTGAAGGAGGTCATGGCGACGTCGGGGTGGCCGACGAGGTGTTCACCCGCGTCCCGGCCGGCTCCCGTGACGATGTTGATCACGCCGTCCGGGATGCCGGCCTCCGTGGCCGCCTCGGCGAACAGGAGCGAGGTCAGCGGGGTGAGTTCGGCCGGCTTGAGGACGATCGTGTTGCCGGCGGCGACGGCCGGGAGGATCTTCCAGGCGGCCATCTGGAGGGGGTAGTTCCAGGGCGCGATGGAGCCCACGACGCCGATGGGTTCACGGCGTACGTAGGAGGTGTGGTCACCGGAGTACTCGCCCGCCGACTGGCCCTGCAGATGCCGGGCCGCGCCCGCGAAGAACGCGGTGTTGTCGATGGTTCCCGGAACGTCGAACTCCCGGGTGAGTTTCAGCGGTTTGCCGCACTGGAGGGACTCCGCGCGCGCGAACTCGTCGGCACGGTCGGCCAGTACGGTGGCGAAGCGGTGCAGGGAGTCGGAACGCTCGCCGGGGGTGGCGCCCGCCCAGCCGGGGAACGCCGCGCGGGCGGCGGCCACGGCCGCGTCCACGTCGGCGGTGCCGGCCAGCTCGTACGTGTAGACCTCGTCGCCGGTGGCGGGGTCGACGACCGTGTGGGTGCGGCCCGAGGTGCCCTTGGCCGGCCTGCCCGCGATGTACTGCGCGCCGTCGGCGAAACGGTCCTGCGCCTGGAAGCGATGGCCCGGATTGTGCATGTCGCTCTCCTCCGCCGTCCGCCCCGTTGCCGCGAGGTCGGCGTAGCTCCAGCTCGATTTGAGTGCCGATCCTGACAGAGCAAAGGGACTCCAACAAGTGATTCCGTTGTTGCCTTTTGGTTACGCGACGGAATCTGTCGACCAGGTGTCGAGTCCCCACGGAAAAAGGGGGGACGGAGTGTCAGTGGTGGATTCCAGACTCGCGTGCATGGGGAAGATCGATTCTTGGGAAGTGCTGGTCAGCACGGTCGACTCGGGGACGCGCGTCGAGTACCTGCACTTCTGGGGGCACCGGCCGCGGCCGGACGGCCGGGTGGACGCGAGCTGCCTGAGCCAGTGGTGGCCCTCACCGTTCGTGGTCGGCGGTGTCTCCTACGCGACCGCCGAGCACTGGATGATGGCCGCCAAGGCACGGCTGTTCGGCGACGCGGAGGCCGAACGCCGCGCGCTGGAGGCGCCGAACCCCGCTCTCGCCAAGAAGGCGGGCCGGCTCGTACGGGACTTCGACGACTCCGTGTGGGAGCGGGAGCGGTTCGCCATAGTGGCCGAGGGCAGCGCGCACAAGTTCGCCGCGCATCCCGATCTGCGCGCGTTCCTGCTGGGTACCGGTGAGCGGGTGCTGGTCGAGGCCAGTCCGGTGGACCGCGTATGGGGCATCGGGCTCGCGGCGGACGACGAACGGGCGTCGGATCCACGGCGGTGGCGGGGCCCGAACCTGCTGGGGTTCGCCCTGATGGCGGCGCGCGAGCGGCTCGCCGAGGACTGACGGACACCCGTCGGCCCGACGGGAAGCCGGCCTGGTGGAAGGGGTGGAAGCTGTCCGCGCCGGCCGGCTGGGGGCTGTCCCGTGTCCCCGGTGGATCAGCGGGCGGCGTCGGACGCGGTGCGTCGCAAGGCGGAGGGTCGTCCTCGTACCGGGTGTGTCCGGGCGACCCCGACGACGCGGCGAGGTGCCGTGACCGTCGTCGTGCGCCCGCCGGGGATCAGCGGGACACCCCTCAGCGCGGCACGACCAATGAGGTGGAGTACCCGTCGTCGCCGGTGAACGGGGAGTCGCCGCCGCCGTCGTCCGGGAGGACGAAGAAGACCACGACCATCCCGATGCTCAGGGCGACGCCGACCGCTCCGCAGAT
The DNA here is from genome assembly GCF_009498275.1 of Streptomyces fagopyri. Classification (NCBI taxonomy): domain Bacteria; kingdom Bacillati; phylum Actinomycetota; class Actinomycetes; order Kitasatosporales; family Streptomycetaceae; genus Streptomyces; species Streptomyces fagopyri. The sequence goes on from NZ_CP045643.1 coordinate 2,912,618, forward strand.
GATCCCGGCCAGGGCCTGCCCCGGGTTCGTGGCCTCGCCCCGGCGGACCCTGCGACGGCCCACCGCTCCGAAGATCACACCCAGGACGCCCACCACGAAGGCCACCGGCCAGAGGCAGAAGACCACGGCCGAGATGATGCCGAGCACCAACCCGGCGGTGCCCATGCCGTTGCTGGGCGGGAGGGGCAGCGCGGGCCAGCCGTAGCCGGTGCCACCGGGGTAACCCGGTGCGCCCGGGTGGCCGGCGCCGGGCGGGCCGTACTGCGGGTAGCCGTATGCGTAGCCGTAGCCGTACGGGACCTGACCGGGGCCCTCGGGAGCGATGGGCGGCGGCGGGACCGGCTCTCCGGCGGTCGTCCGCGCAGGGGGCGTGTGGCCCGCGGGGGGTGCGAAAGGGTTCTCCCAGGACGGGGAGGCGGGCCCGGAAGGGCTGCCCACGCCGGGGAACGAGGCCATCGTCGCCTGGTCGTGCACCGGGGCCGACGCGGGGTGGGGCGCGGGCGACGCGGGGTGCGCGGGAGCGCCGCCGAAGCGGGAGGGGGCCTGGTCCGCGGGCGGGGCCCAGGGGTTCGGCTCTTCCACGGGTGCGGCGGAGGCCGGGTTCGCGGGGAACCCGTCCGCCGGGGCGGGGGGTTTGTCCAGCGCAACCCGGGCGGCCGGAACCGCGGGTCCGGGGCGGGGGGCCGTCGTGCCGTCGTACGCGGGGGTCGGGGTCCCGGAGGGGAAGGCCGCCGCGGGCGTCGGGGTCCCGGAGGGGAAGGCGGGCGCGTCGCCCGCCGCGGGTATCGCGTCCTCAGGGTCCGCGGCAGGTGCCGCGTCGGCCGGCCGAGACGGCGCGGCCCCCTGGTCCGGGGACGCCCACGGCGTCCCGGCGGCGTTCCGCGGGGCCTGTGGCACCTGCGCGTCGTCGGACATGGGTCCCCCTCTGTGTGCGTTCCGTCATGCTACGGGCCCGGACCCGCACCACGCGGGCCGCCGCCTACGATGATCCCCGAGTCATCGATCAGCCGATCACCCGCGTCCCCCGACCGCGTTCCGGGGACGCCGTTCCCGGGGAGGGACCCCTTGACCGATCACCGCGACGCCCGCGATCTGCACGCCTTCATCGCCGGACTGCCCAAGGCCGAACTGCATGTGCACCACGTCGGATCCGCCTCGCCGCGCATCGTCTCCGCCCTCGCCGCCCGTCACCCCGACTCCCGGGTGCCGACCGACCCGGAGGCGCTCGCGGACTACTTCACGTTCACGGACTTCGCGCACTTCATCGACGTGTACCTGTCCGTCGTCGACCTCGTCCGCACGCCCGAGGACGTCCGCCTGCTGACCTACGAGGTCGCGCGGGACATGGCCCGTCAGCAGGTCCGCTACGCCGAACTGACCATCACCCCTTACTCCTCCACCCGCCGCGGCATCGACGAACTCGCCTTCATGGAGGCGATCGAGGACGCCCGCAAGGCCGCCGAGGCCGAGTTCGGGGTCGTACTGCGCTGGTGCTTCGACATTCCCGGCGAAGCGGGCCTGGAGGCGGCCGAGGAAACGGTGCGGCTCGCGACCGAGGACCGGGTACGGCCCGAGGGACTCGTCTCGTTCGGGCTCGGCGGCCCCGAGATCGGCGTACCGCGACCGCAGTTCAAGCCGTACTTCGACCGGGCGATCGCCGCCGGACTGCGGTCGGTTCCGCACGCCGGTGAGACGACCGGGCCGGAGACCGTGTGGGACGCGCTCAACGACCTGCGGGCCGACCGCATCGGTCACGGCACGAGCTCGGCGCGGGACCCGAAGCTGCTCGCGCACCTCGCCGAGCACCGGATCGCCCTGGAGGTCTGCCCGACCTCCAACATCGCCACCCGCGCGGTCCGCACGCTCGACGAGCACCCGATCAAGGAGTTCGTCCGGGCCGGGGTCCTCGTCACCATCAACTCGGACGACCCGCCGATGTTCGGCACCGACCTCAACAACGAGTACGCGGTCGCCGCCCGCCTTCTCGACCTCGACGAACTCGGTCTCGCCGCGCTCGCCAAGAACGCCGTCGAGGCGTCCTTCCTGGACCCGGCCGGGAAGACCAGGCTCGCCGAGGAGATCGACACCTACGCCACGACGTGGCTCGCGCCCTGACCCTCGCACCACGGACCGCCGCGGGCCCACCCCACGACCGGAGCCGTCGCACGACCGGACCCGTCGCACGATGACGCCCACCGCGCGATCGGGCCCACCGCGTCACGGGCTCATTGCACAATGGGCCCATGCGCACCGTGACCGCCGTCGCTCATCGCGGCGACCCCTATCGCGTCCGTGAGAACACGATCGACTCACTGCGTTCCGCGCTCCGCCGGGGCGCGGACGCGGTGGAGGTCGACGTACGGCTCACCCGCGACGGCGTCCCCGTGCTGCTGCACGACGAGACCCTGAAGCGGCTGTGGGAGGTGGAGCGGCCGCTGCGGACGCTCTCCGCGGACGAGGCGCGCGGCCTCACCGGCGGTGGAGTACCGACGCTCGAAGCGGCCCTCGCGGCGACCGGGGACAGCCGGATCATGGTCGACCTGCCGGGCGGCCCCGGCGTCGGGGCCGTCCGCCGGATCGTCGACGTCGTCCGATCGTGCGGGGCCGGGGAGCGGGTGTACTACTGCGCCGGCGCCCCGGCCATGCTGGCGGTGCGCGCCGCCGACCCCGCCGCGGAGATCGCGCTGACCTGGACGACGCTCGCGCCGCCGCGCCCGGCCCTGATCGACGCCGTGCGGCCGCGCTGGCTCAACTACCGCTTCACGCTGGTCGACCGGGACCTCGCCGCCCGGGTGCACCGCGGCGGACATCTGCTGTCCGTGTGGACCCCGGACACCCGGCGCTCCATGCGCCGGCTGCTCGACCTCGGTGTCGACTCGGTCACCACGAACCGCGTCGACACCCTGTGCGCGCTGCGCGAGGGCCGGGCCGGCAAGGGCTGAGCCGCCGACGACCGCGACCGAACCGGCTCGGCGCACCGGCTCGGCGCACCGGCTCAGCGCACCGACTCAGCGCACCGACTCAGCGTGATACCCCGTCAGCACCCGTACCGGCAGCGGTACCGGCAGCGGTACCGGTACTGCCATCGGCATCGGCATCGGTCCAGGCGTGGAGCTTGTCCGGGTTGATCACCAGCCACAGATCGGTGACCAGACCGTCGCGCACGTCGGTGGCGAGGACGGCGACGGTGCCGCCGCCGATGCGCACCGTCACACCGGGAAGGCCGTTCACGTCCTCCTCGACGAGCTCGACCCCGGGCTCCTTCCGCATGAGCCCGACGAAGAGGCGGGCCACCTTGTCCCGGCCGACGACCGGACGCAGGGCCGCGCGCACCTTGCCGCCTCCGTCGCTGCGCGACTCGACCCCGGGGTCGAGGAGGACGACGAGGGCGTCGAGGTCACCGGTCTCGCACGCCTCACGGAACGCGGAGACGATCCGCCGGTGTTCGTGCGCCGGCCGGCTGCCGGACCGCCGGTGGGCGAGGCGTCTGCGCGCCGAGGCCGCCAACTGGCGGCAGGCCGCGGGGGTGCGCCCCACCGTCTCGGCGATCTCGGTGAACGGCAGCCCGAAGACGTCGTGCAGGACGAAGACGACGCGTTCCGCGGGAGTGACCGACTCCAGGACCACGAGCATCCCCATGCCGACCGATTCGTCGAGGGTGATCCGGTCGGCCGGATCGTCCTCGCCGCCGCGGCCCGCGCTCGTCCACACGGTGCCGTCCCGGAGGGGCTCGGGCAGCCACTCCCCGGTGTAGCGCTCACGGCGGACCCGCGCCGACGCGAGATGGTCGAGGCAGATCCGGGAGGCGACCCGGGTCAGCCACGCCAGCGGTGTCCCGATCTCCCGCTGCGCCTCCTCGGGCTGGGCGTACCAGCGGGCGTACGTCTCCTGCACGACGTCCTCGGCGTCCTGGACGGAACCGAGCATGCGATAGCCGAGGTTGAGCAGCCGCCGGCGTTCGGCCAGCAGGGAGCCGAGGGTGGGGTCGGGGTCCCGCGCGGGTCCGGGTGGTGTGGACACGGCGTCGTCATCCTCCCTGGGCGGCATCTCGGGCGGCGTACCGGGCGAGCCACGCGTCGAAGGTCTGGGTGCCCCGGGGTCCGGGCCCGGCCGGGAGCAGACCGTCGCCCGTCATGGCGGCGCCGGTGGCACCGGGCATCCTCACCGGCATCAGCAGTCTGCGCTCGCGCCGGGCCCGCAGCAGCCGGCCCACCATGTCGACGAGTTGCTCGGCCCGCGGCCCGGCGAGCTCGGGGGCCGTCCCCTGCGCCGGTGCCAGGACGAGCCGCACCAGGTGCTGGGCCACCTCACGGGCGGCGACCGGCTGCGTCCGCATCCGGGGCACCACCCCGAGCGGCTTCGGAACGCGGTCGAGGGTCTGCTCCGCGAACTCGTGGAACTGGGTGGCGCGCAGCACCGTCCACGGCGTCCGCCCGTTCCTCACCACGTCCTCCTGCCGCAGTTTGCCCTGGTAGTAGCCGAGGCCGACCCGGTCGACGCCGACGATCGACAACGCGACGTGGTGCCGTACACCGGCCCGCTCGCCGGCCTCCAGGAGGTTGCGCCCCGCGCTGTCGAAGAACGCGACGGCCTTCCTGCCGCTCATGGTGGTCACATTGCTCACGTCGACGACCGCCTCCGCGCCCGCGAGGGCAACGTCGAGTCCGGCGCCCGTCACGAGGTCCACGCCCCGCGATCTGGCCAGCACCAGCGGCTCCTGCCCCGCCGCGGCCAGTTCCTCGACCACGTACCGTCCGACCAGCCCCGTCCCGCCCGCCACCGCTACGCGCATGCCGTGCCTCCCGCCTGCTCCCATGGTCCCCCACGTCCTCGTGCGCCGCGCCGGGTCACCGTGCGCCGCCCCCTCGTACGAGCCCTGCGCCGCCCCCTCGTACGGGCCGTATGGCGTCTCGTCGTACGGGCGGGACCGGCATCACCAGCAGGGCCGACACCAGCAGCAGCGCCGCGAGGGTCACGACGTTGAGCACCTGGTCGCGCGTCCCGTACATGTCGAGATGCTGGACGTGGTAGCCGAGGTGCAGGACGTCGAAGACCAGCCACACGGCGCCCGTCGTCCGCACGAGCCGTTCGTTGCGTACCTGGCGCAGGGTGACGGCCGTCAGCACGGCCAGCGCGAGGAACATGGCCCCGGTGTCCTTGGCGAGGTGTTCGTTGTAGGGGCCCAGCGGAGGCAGCCAGCTCAGGCCGAAGCCGGGGAAGTTCGCGTACCAGCCCTTCGGTGAGAAGTAGGCCCAGCCGCCTGTGTACAGCCCGGTCAGGGCCAGGAGGCCGAGACCGGCGTACCGGATTCTCGTGTTCATGCCCCTATGACGAGACAGCACCCGCCGATGTGAGGCGGGCAGACCAAGCACGGTCAGCCGGACGGGCGGACCGGCGGTCGATCGGGCGGACGGACGGGCGGTCGATCGGTGGCTACGGCCGCGTGCCGCGCCTCGTGCCGATGGTCCGGCCGGGGTCGGGCGTCGGCACGGCGGAGGGCGAGGAGAGCGTCGGGCGCGGTGTCATGGACGGCTCGCGGCCGGTGGTGACCCGGCCGGACTGGGTGCTCGGGATGTGGGTCCGGCTCCGATCGAGGGGTCGGGGCGTGACGGATCGCGGCGACGCCGACGGGTCCGGCGCGGGCGACGGAGTGCTCCGGGCCGTCGGACCGCTCGCGGGCGGCGGAGCGAGCGGGACGGTCGGGGAGACGGGCGCGTCGGGTGCCGCCATGCGCAGGGGCAGCGCGACGAGGGCGGCGACGGCGCAGGTCAGGCCGACTCCGGCCGCGGCGCGCAGCAGTCTGCGGCGGGCCGCGCCGCGGCGGATCGCCTCGTACCGGCCGGTGGGCGGCCCCAGATAGTCGGACGAGGGCCTCAGGATGACCGCGAGAGGGTCGTCGGCTTCGGGGTCCGGACCGTCATCAGGGCGTGTGATCAAGGCTTCTCCTCAGATGGGCGCGGAGCAGTTCTCGGGCCGCGTGGAGATCGGCCTTGATGGTTCCTTCCTTGCGCCCGGTCAGCACGGACACCTCCCGGATCGGCATGTCAGCGTAGTAGTGCAGCAGGATCGGGACGCGCAGCCGTTCGGGCAGCGACTGCACGAGCAGCCGCACCGAGGGATCGGCCTGTTCGGCCGGCGGGCGGACCGCGGCCTCCACGGTGGCGCGGCGCACGGCCCGGCGTTCGCGTTCGAGCTTGCGCCAGTGGTCCCGGACGAGGTTGGCCGCGGTGACGTAGAGGAATCCGCGGGGTTCCGCCACGGACGTCCAGCGGGCCCAGAGCCGGGTGAACGCCTCCGAGGCGATCTCGTGGGCGGTCTCGTCGTCGTCGACCAGACGGCGGCACCAGCCGGCGAGGCGCGGGTAGAGGGCGGCGAACAGCTCGGACGCGGCCTTCTCGCGGGACCGTTTCAACGTTCTCCATGGTCGTACTCGTGGGGAAGGATCCCGGGCCGACGGCGTACGTTCCATCGGCCCAGGATCCTGGGGGTGGAGAAGGAGCGGGACGGCGGGGTCCCGGTGCCGCGGACGGCGTTGGCTGGTACCGCCCGCCGGGTGAACCCGACGGACGACACACGGACGACGCGCGGCGGACGACACCCGACGGACGACAGCGGGCACATGACAGGCGGCGGACGACAGGCGCCTGCCGTCGGATCAGGGGCTCGCGGAGCTCAGCGTCGCGAAGACGATCACGTTGTCGAGGTATCCGTCACCGGTCCGCGGGCCACCACAGGTGATGAGCCGCAGCTCCGGCCGGTCCACGTCCCCGTAGACCGCGTCCGCGGGGAACTCCGCCTTGGCGACGGTGCGTACGGAGTCGACCGTGAACACCGCCGTCGTACGGTTCTCCAGGCGCGCTTCGATCCGGTCGCCCCGGCGCAGCCGGGCCAGGTGACGGAAGACCCCGTCCCCGTAGGCACCGACCGTGACATGACCGAGGATCACCGACGGACCGGTCTGACCCGGCGTCGGCGAGAACTGGTACCAGCCCGCCCGGTCGTGTGCGGTGACCGGGGGCACCTCCACTCCGCCGCCCGGGGTCAGCCCCAGCCGGATGAGCGGGGTGTCGACCCCGATGGCCGGGACCCGCAACCGGACCGGGACCGAACGCCGCAGGGCACGCGCCGCGTTCGCGGACTGCCGCGCGGGCGTCGGCACGGACGGTGGCGTGGTTCCCCGGCCCGGGGTCGTCTCGGTCCGGTCCGCGGGGTGGCCGCCGCAGCTCACGAGCAGCGAGGCCAGCGCCGCGGTGGCGAAGGCGCGCCTGGAGGGTGGGGTCATACCCCGGTCGCCCGGCGGCGGCGTACGAGAAGGACCGCCGCGCCCCCGCCGACGAGCACCGCGGCGGCGCCCCCGCCGATCAGGGTGCTCTGCGATCCGGACCCCGTGGACGCCGGCGCCACACCGGTGTCGGGCGCGCCGTTCGGAACGACGGCGACCTGGCCCCGGGTCGAGGAACGGCTCGGTACGGGACTCGGAGTCCGGGTTTGGACGCCCGGCGCCCGGCTGGGTTCGGCGCTGGGAGCCGGGGCGGTGCTGGCGCTGGGGCGGGCGCTGGGGCTCGTCCCGGCGGCGAACGCGGACACCGTGCCGACCGGCACGGCCAGGCATGCGAGGGCCACGGCGCTCAGGAGTGTTCGGCGCATGAATCGCTCTCTTTCCTCGGACCGCCCGCCCGGTCACCCGGGGGGCTGCGTGGTGGATCGAGCGGAGAGACGAGACAGCGACGGAGGGGGTTGTAAAGAACGGGCAAAGCCGCCGACGGCCGGCCTCGGGGTGGTCCCGAAGCCGGCCGTCGGGCCCCGGGGCGCCGTCACCGTCCCGGATGCGCCGGGTCACAGCCCCGCGATCGCGTTCCAGCGCTTCGCGAACTCCGTGCGCTCGGTGGACGTGATGTCGCGGGCGATCGCGAGCCGCTTGCGCACGCCCGCGTCGGGGAAGATCAGCGGGTTCTCGGCGAGGGCGGCGGTGTCCTCGTCCGTGGAGGAGGCGAGGACGTCCTGGGCGGCGGGGACCGGGCACACGTAGTTGACCCAGGAGGCCAGTTCCGCGGCCACCTCCGGCTGGTAGTAGTAGTCGACGAGCTTCTCCGCGTTGGCCTTGTGCCGCGCCAGGTTGGGGATCATCAGCGAGTCGGACCACAGTTCGGCGCCCTCCTCGGGGACGACGAAGCGGATGTCCGGGTCGTCGGCCTGGAGTTGGATCACGTCGCCCGAGTACGCCTGGCAGGCCAGTACGTCCCCACTGACCAGGTCCTTGGTGTAGTCGTTGCCGGTGAAGCGCCGGATCTGGCCGCTGTGCACGTGCTTCTGGACCTGGTCGCAGATCCGGTGGAAGTCGTCCGCGGTCCACCGGGTGATGTCGACGCCGTTGCCCTGCATGAGCAGCGCGAACGCCTCGTCCAGACCGGACAGGAGGGTGACCCGCCCCTTCAGGTCGCCGGCCCACAGGTCGGAGACGTGCTTGATCTCTCGGCCGACCCTGCGGCGGTTGTACGCGATGCCGGTGATCCCCGACTGCCACGGCACGGTGGAGCGGCGGCCGGGGTCGAAGGACGGTGAACTCAGCAGCGGGTCAAGGTACTTGGCGACGTTCGGCTGCGCGGCCCGGTCCATCCGCTGGACCCAGCCGAGCCGCACGAAGCGCGCGCACATCCAGTCGCTGATGACGATCAGGTCGCGGCCCGTCTGCTGGTGGTTCATCAGGGACGGGCTGATCTTCCCGAAGAACTCGTCGTTGTCGTTGATCTCCTCGATGTAGTCGACGGAGATCCCGGTGCGCTTCTCGAAGGCGTCCAGCGTGGGCCGCTTCGTGCGGTCCTTGTCGTCGGTGTCGATGTAGAGCGGCCAGTTCGCCCAGGTCAGCCGTTTGTCGCGGGCGGAGAGGTCGGCTCCGGCACGGTCTCGGGGCGACACGTACGCGGCGGGCACCCCGCATCCCGCCAGGGCACCGAGCGCCGCACCCCCGCCCAGGGCGCGCAGCAGGGACCGGCGGGACAGGGTCGGGGTCTTCCGCATCACTGGCACGCGGGCAGCATCCCGTTCCGTGCGACGCCCGGACAATGGACGCTGCGTCGAGCACTCGCCCGCCGAACCGACACCCTGTCGATCACCGGGTACGGGACGACCGCCCCGTACGCGGCCGTCACCCACCGCCGAGTCACCGTCCGGCACAGGTCTGGCGTCCGCCGTGGAGCCTCCCTCCGCGGGCTCGCCCGACGGGCGGCCGCGGCCGGGCACGTGACCCTGGCGGTCGGGGTCCTCGTGGTCCGCGACGACCAGCACGCGCATACCGACCAGTGTGCCGCGCGGCCGGTCACACCCGCGTAAGCCCTCCGCCCCGGGCGCGGGAGGAACGCCGCGGCCCCGGACGGATCACTCCCGTCCGGGGCCGCGCGTTCACCGCCCGGGGTGCTGCCCCCGGCGTTCACCGCTCGGGGTCACGCGTCCAGCGACGTCATCACGTGCTTGATCCGCGTGTAGTCCTCGAAGCCGTAGCCCGACAGATCCTTGCCGTAGCCGGACTTCTTGAAGCCGCCGTGCGGCATCTCGGCGACCAGCGGGATGTGGGTGTTGATCCACACGCAGCCGAAGTCGAGGGCCTTGGACAGGCGCATCGCCCGGCCGTGGTCCTTCGTCCAGACGGAGGAAGCGAGGGCGTAGTCCACGCCGTTCGCCCACTCGACGGCCTGGGCCTCGTCGGTGAACGACTGGACGGTGATGACCGGTCCGAAGACCTCGTTCTGGATGATCTCGTCGTCCTGCTTCAGGCCCGAGACGACGGTCGGGGCGTAGAAGAAGCCCTTCTCGCCGACCCGGTGGCCACCGGCCTCCACCTTCGCGTGGGCGGGCAGCCGCTCGATGAACCCGGTGACCTGCTTGAGCTGGTTGGGGTTGTTCAGCGGGCCGTAGAGCACGTCCTCGTCGTCCGGCTGACCGGTCTTGGTCTCGGCCGCGGCCTTGGCGAGCGCGGCCACGAACTCGTCGTGGATGCCCTCCTGGACCAGGACGCGGGTGGCGGCCGTACAGTCCTGCCCGGCGTTGAAGAAGCCCGCGACCGAGATGTCCTCCACGGCCTTGGCGATGTCGGTGTCCTCGAACACCACGACCGGGGCCTTGCCGCCGAGCTCCAGGTGGACCCGCTTGAGGTCCCTGGACGCCGATTCGGCGACCGACATGCCCGCGCGCACCGAGCCGGTGATGGAGGCCATCGCCGGGGTCGGGTGCTCGACCATCGCGCGGCCGGTGTCGCGGTCGCCGCAGATGACGTTGAAGACGCCCTCGGGGAGGATGCCGCCGATGATGTCGGCGATCAGGACGGTGGACGCGGGGGTGGTGTCCGAGGGCTTGAGGACGACCGTGTTGCCCGCCGCGAGCGCCGGCGCGAACTTCCACACCGCCATCATCATCGGGTAGTTCCACGGCGCGACCTGCGCGCAGACGCCGACCGGCTCACGGCGGACGATGGAGGTCATGCCCTCCATGTACTCGCCGGCCGAACGGCCTTCGAGCATCCGCGCCGCGCCCGCGAAGAAGCGGATCTGGTCGACCATGGGCGGGATTTCCTCGGACCGGGTCAGGCCGATCGGCTTGCCGGTGTTCTCCACCTCGGCCGCGATGAGTTCCTCGGCCCGCTCCTCGAACGCGTCCGCGATCTTCAGGAGGGCCCTCTGGCGCTCGGCGGGGGTCTGGTCGCGCCACGCCGGGAAGGCCGCGGCGGCGGCCGCCATCGCGGCGTCCACATCCGCCTGACCGGACAGCGGCGCGGTCGCGTACGCCTCGCCGGTCGCGGGGTTGACGACCTCGGTGGTCCGCCCGTCGGCGGCGTCCCGGAACTCACCGTCGATGTAATTGCGCAGACGACGCAGCTCGGTGCTCACTGCCGGCCCTCCAAGTTCAGGTGTCCAATCGCTGAGACACCCACACTAATCCGTGCTTCCACGTTTTCAACACCCCCGGCGACCCCTCGACTGCGAAATCCGCACGCTGGGTACCCGTAAACAACGAATTTCATCGCTACAACCTTGCGGAACCGTCGAGACGTCGTGCACAGTGAGGTCGTGGCCAGTCGAAGCGCAGACCCCAGGGACTCCACCCGCGAGTCCAGGAACGGCAGTCCCCAGCTGGACTCCGTGTCCCTCGCCATCATCGAGCAGCTCCAGCAGGACGGACGCCGTCCGTACGCCGCGATAGGCAAGGCCGTGGGCCTGTCCGAGGCGGCCGTGCGCCAGCGCGTGCAGAAGCTGCTCGACCAGGGCGTGATGCAGATCGTCGCCGTCACGGACCCGCTCACCGTGGGCTTCCGGCGGCAGGCGATGGTCGGCGTCAACGTCGAGGGCGACCTCGACCCGGTGGCCGAAGCGCTGACCGCCATGCCGGAGGTCGAGTACGTGGTGATGACCGCGGGCTCGTTCGACATCCTCGCCGAGGTCGTCTGCGAGGACGACGACCACCTGCTGGACGTCATCAACAAACGCATCCGGGCGCTGCCCGCCGTGCGCTCCACCGAGAGCTTCGTCTATCTGAAGCTCAAGAAACAGACCTACATGTGGGGAACCCGATAGCCGTGAGCCAGGACCTCAGCCGAACCGCGTACGACCACCTGTGGATGCACTTCACCCGCATGTCCTCGTACGAGAACGCGCCCGTTCCCACCATCGTCCGTGGTGAGGGCACCTACATCTACGACGACAAGGGCAAGCGCTACCTCGACGGTCTCGCGGGGCTGTTCGTGGTCCAGGCGGGCCACGGCCGCACCGAGCTCGCGGAGACGGCGTTCAAGCAGGCGCAGGAGCTGGCCTTCTTCCCGGTCTGGTCCTACGCCCACCCCAAGGCCGTCGAGCTCGCCGAGCGTCTCGCCCACTACGCGCCGGGCGACCTGAACAAGGTCTTCTTCACCACCGGCGGCGGCGAGGCCGTCGAGACCGCGTGGAAGCTGGCGAAGCAGTACCACAAGCTCACCGGCAACCACACGAAGTACAAGGTCATCTCGCGCGCGGTCGCCTACCACGGCACCCCGCAGGGCGCCCTGTCCATCACCGGTCTGCCGGCCCTCAAGGCCCCCTTCGAGCCGCTCGTCCCGGGCGCGCACAAGGTGCCCAACACGAACATCTACCGCGCCTCGATCCACGGCGACGACCCGGAGGCCTTCGGCCGCTGGGCCGCCGACCAGATCGAGCAGGAGATCCTCTTCGAAGGCGCCGACACCGTCGCGGCGGTCTTCCTCGAGCCGGTGCAGAACGCCGGCGGCTGCTTCCCGCCGCCGCCCGGCTACTTCCAGCGCGTGCGCGAGATCTGCGACAAGTACGACGTGCTGCTCGTCTCCGACGAGGTCATCTGCGCCTTCGGCCGCCTCGGCACGATGTTCGCCTGTGACAAGTTCGACTACATCCCGGACATCATCACCTGCGCCAAGGGCATGACCTCGGGCTACTCCCCGATCGGTGCCGCCATCATCTCGGACCGGATCGCCGAGCCGTTCTACAAGGGCGACAACACCTTCCTGCACGGCTACACCTTCGGCGGTCACCCGGTCTCCGCGGCCGTGGCGCTCACCAACCTCGACATCTTCGAGCGCGAGGGCCTCAACCAGCACGTGCTGGACAACGAGGCGAACTTCCTCCAGACGCTCCAGAAGCTGCACGACCTGCCGATCGTCGGCGACGTCCGCGGCAACGGCTTCTTCTACGGCATCGAGCTCGTGAAGGACAAGGCCACCAAGGAGACCTTCACGGACGAGGAGTCGGAGCGCGTGCTCTACGGCTTCGTCTCCAAGAAGCTCTTCGAGTACGGCCTCTACTGCCGCGCCGACGACCGCGGTGACCCGGTCATCCAGCTGTCGCCGCCGCTGATCTCCGACCAGTCGACCTTCGACGAGATCGAGGGGATCATCCGTCAGGTGCTGACGGAGGCGTGGGCGAAGCTCTGATTCCGTCCGGCTGATCCACAACGGCCCCGGGGCGCCCGTTCGAGTGAGAATGGGTGCCCCGGGGCCGCGTGCTGTCCGGCCTCCCGCCCCCGACTCCCTAGCGTGCCCAGTGACCGATCGGCCCTGCCTTCGTTCCCCCGTCCGGGGGATTGGCAGCGCAAATCAGATCTGAACGAGGTGTACGCGATGGTGGCCCCGCCGGACAACGACGTGCTCTGGGCACGCGCCCTGCACGTCAACCACAACGGCTCGCCCGCGCTCAGCGGTGTCTCGCTCGGCGTCCGCGACGGCGAGATCCTCGCCGTCGGCGGCCCGCGCGGGAGCGGTAAGACCACACTGCTCCAGTGCCTGTCCGGGCAGCTCCTGCCACAGCAGGGCGAGGTCTGGTTCAACAGCGTGCCCGTGCACACCATGGGCGCGCTCGCCCGCGAACGCCTGCGCCGCGACCGCTTCGGCTGGATCGACCCGGTGCCCGTCCTCGTGCCCGAGCTGAACTCCTGGGAGAACGCGGCGCTGCCCCTGATGCTGCGCGGCACCGGCCGCCGGGCCGCGAAGACCGCCGCCCTGGAATGGCTCGAACGCCTGGACATCGGCGACTGCGCCCGCAAACGGCCGCACGCCCTGCTCCAGGCCGAGCGGCAGCGCGTCGCCATCGCCCGCGCGCTCGTGCCCGCCCCCCAGGTGCTCTTCGCCGATGAGCCGACCGCCCCGCTGCACCGCGCCGACCGCGCCCATGTGCTGCGCACGCTGACCACCGCCGCCCGCTCGCACGGCATCACGGTGGTCCTCGCCACGCACGACGCGGACACCGCCGGCCTCGCCGACCGCACGGTCACCCTGCTCGACGGACGGCGTGTGAACACCGTCCACCTGCCCCCGGTCACCGAGACGGAAGGCCGGGCCGCGTGCTCGCTCTCCGTCTAGCCCGCGGGGCCCATCCCCTCGTCCAGCTGCGCAGGCTGCTGGTCGCCGCCGCCTCCGCGGGCACCGGCTTCCTGCTGCTGAGCGCGCTGGGGTACGCCATGGCGCATCCCGACGCCCCGACCGGCTCGGTGCTCCGGCTCCTGTGGTGCCTCGCACCCGTCGCCGCCAGCGTCCACCTCGCGGTCGCCGTCGCCCGTACGGACCCGGGAACCCGGCCCCGCCCCGGACTCGCGGCGGTCGGACTCGGCCCCGGACGCCTGATGGCCGTCTCGGCGGTCACCACCGCGCTGTCGACCACCCTGGGCTCGACGCTCGCGCTGCTGGTCTTCCTGCACCTGCGCGGCGACCTGACGGGCATGCCCTTCGACGGCGCCGCGACGGCCTTCCTCGCAGCGGACCAGCCGCTGCCGCTGCCCGCGGCCCTGACCCTGCTGCTCCTGGTGCCGCTCGCCGCGTCCCTCGCCAGCGCGCTCGCACTGCGGCCGCGGACCGTCGTCCGCGGCCGATCGGCCCGGCCGGGCACCGCCACCGCCACCGCCACCGCCACCGCCACGGGCGTTTCCACCGCCCCCGGCACGCCCGGGGACGGCACGCCCGTGACCGCCGGAACCGGCCCAGACGCCGACCACCCGGAACTCGCCCCGGACCCGCTGCCGCTCCCTCCACCCCTGCCCGCACCCGGCGGACTGCCCTGGGGCACCGCCGTCGTCGCGGCGGGGCTGGCCGTGGAGTCGTACGCGAGCCGCTCCGGAGCGGCACCCGGCTCCGACCTGACGAGCCGGTTCGCGGGCAGCCCGGCCGGGGTGCTGGGCGGCTGGGCCCTCACCGCGATCGGGCTGGCCCTGGCCGGACCGGCCATCACCCATGTGTGCGGATGGCTGCTCCAGGCCGTGCGCCCCGGCGCGCTGCGCCTGCTCGCCGGGCGCGGTCTCCAGGGGGAGGCCCGGCGCATCGGGCGCCCCCTCGGAGTGGTGTGCGCGGTCGCGTCGGGCGCGTACGCCATGGCGACCGTGTACGCGGGAGCGCGGCCCTCGATCGGGCCGCTCAGCACGCTCGGCGCGCTGCTCGTGGCCGGCTGCGCCGTCGCGACGCTGTTCACGGCGGCGCTGGAGACCAAGCAGGCACGTGCCGACACCACGGCGGCGCTGTTGCGGCTGGGGGCGCCCGCCTCGGTGCTGCGCCACGCGGCGCTGCTGCGCGCGGGCGTGCTGCTCGCCGTGTTCGGCCCGCTGACCTGGCTGGTCGCGGAACTCGCGGCGATGCCGCTGGCCCGCTGAACAACGGTACGAACCGCCTCCGCCACGGCCGATGAGTTCCGCGAGGACGGTCGGTCTGCCTCTCCGTACGGCACACGACTCCACCTCCACCGGGAGAGACCGCTCATGTACCAGCAGATGATCTTCGTGAACCTCGCCGTGAACGACGTCGACGCCTCGAAGAAGTTCTTCACCGAGCTCGGCTACACGATCAACCCGCAGTTCTCGACGGACGACTGCGCCTGCGTCGTCATCAGCGACACGATCGTCGCGATGCTGCTGAGCAAGCAGCGTTACGCGGACTTCACGAAGAAGGAGATCGCGGACCCGGCCCGGACCAGCGAGGTGCTGCTCTGCCTGAGCGCCGAGAGCCGGGAGAAGGTGGACGAGCTGTGCGACAAGGCCCTCTCCGCGGGCGGCTCCGGCACCCGGGAGGCCCAGGACCACGGCTACATGTACGGCCGCGCCTTCGACGACCCGGACGGTCACACCTGGGAGGTCATGTGGATGGACCCGGCGGCCGTCCAGGGCTGAGTGTCCCGGGCGCCCGGAGCCGCCGGCCCGGTCCGTCACCGGCCGGCGGCCGTCGCGGCCGGGACCGCTTCGGCCCGGGACCGACGTGGCCCGGGACCGACGTGCACCGGACCGGCTTGGCCCGGGGCAGACCGTGGGCCGGGACCGACGGCGGTCCGGGACCCGCGGCCGCCAACGCCCCGCTCCGGACCCCCTTTTGCCCCACCCCCTAGCATGGCCGCGTGCAGCCAACTTCTCTCCGCGCCGGTCACGACCGTGAGATCGAGTCCCTCGCCGAGTTCGACGAGGTCGTCTCCGAGCGCGGCTCGCTCGCCCGGTTCCGTGTCCAGTCCATAGATCTGACGGACCGTACGGACACACTGCTCTCCGTGGACGCCTCGGGCGCCGTCTTCCTCGGCTGCCCGATGGATGCCGGGGCGGCCGCGCGGGTGAGAGCCGCGGGGGCGCTGGTCTTCCCGCCCGTCCCGGGACTGCCCTTCGACCCGTACCGGGGCCTGCTCCACTCCCCCGACGAGCTCTTCGCCTCCCTCGACGCCGGGTACGAGGCGACACCGGACGCCCGTACGTACACCTGGTTCCAGCAGACCAAGACCGACGGCGACATCTTCGCGTCGATGCTGCGCTCGATCCACGACGACGCGGTGTCGGACGCCCTCGACGAACTCCTCGTCGGCACAAGGGTGGTGGGCGTGATGGGCGGCCACGCGATGGCGCGCGGCACCCGGGCGTACGAGGGTGCGGCGCTCCTGGGCCGCGAACTGGCGCGCTCCGGACTGATGGTCGCCACCGGCGGTGGGCCGGGCGCAATGGAGGCCGCGAACCTCGGTGCGTACGCCGCCCCGTTCGACGACGCGATGCTGGCCGAGGCGCTCCGGCTGCTCTCCGGGTCACCGTCGTTCGAGCCCTCCATCACCGACTGGGCGCGCGCCGCGTTCACCGTGCGGGAGCGCTGGCCCGCCGGTGGCCCCTCGGTCGGCATCCCCACCTGGTTCTACGGTCACGAGCCGCCGAACCCGTTCGCCGCGCACATAGCCAAGTACTTCGCCAACTCGACCCGTGAGGACGGGTTGTTGGCCCGTTCGAACGCGGGCGTCGTCTTCCTGCCGGGCGCCGCCGGGACCGTACAGGAGATCTTCGACAACGCGACCCCGAACTACTACGAGTCGCGCGGGGAGCCCACCGCGATGGTCCTCGTGGACCGCGCGCACTGGACCGAGAGGTACCCCGCCTGGCCGCTCCTCCAATCCCTCGCGCGGGAGCGGTCGATGGAGTCCCGGATCACTCTGGTGGACCGGATCGAGGACGCTCCGGAGGCTCTCAAACGCCTCGGTGGTTAACAACAAGGCAAAGCCGGTGGCACGGCAGGGCATATGCATTGACAGCACTTACCCGGCACTTATAAACCTGTGTGGCCTAAGGGAGTCCTGTTGCCATAGCAGAACACCCCCCAAACCCCCCGCAGTTGCGCAATCTGTGAAGGGCAATCGTGTCCATATCTCGCCGTACCGCACGTTCTGTGCGCATCCTCGGTGTTGCCTCCGCCACGGCCGCGCTCGCGCTCGGTGTCGCCGGCAACGCACTTGCTTGCAATATCCGTGACTTCTCGGCCGTCGCCTCGTGCGACGACAACGGGAAGGGCATCATCACCGTGACCGACACCGACGCCTCCGGCGTCGAGGCCACGGTCTCCGTCTTCCTCGAGACCAACGGCGCGGACGCCCGTCAGGTCGGTTCCGAGACGGTCAAGGGCACCCGCGAGGGCGCCACTGTCACGTTCTCCGAGGACTGGGCGCCCAACGCCACCTACCGCGTCCACGTCACCGCCGGGAAGATCGTCGACAAGGACGTCTCTCCGCAGCTGACCACGCCCTCCAAGGCGTGCAAGACCGAAGAGTCGCCCTCTCCGACGCCGAAGCCGTCGGAGACCTCCTCCTCGCCCGCCCCCTCGGAGTCGGCTTCCGCGACCCCGTCGGAGTCGGAGAGCAGCGCCGCGCCCGCGACGCCGGGAGACAACGCCCCGTCCCCCGCGGTCGGTGACTCCAACCTCGCCGAGACCGGTGCGAACTCCAACACCCCGATGATCGCCGGCATCGCCGGTGCCCTCGTGGTCGTCGGCGGCGGAGCGGTCTTCTTCGGTATGCGCCGCCGCGGCGCCTCGAAGACCGGCTGAACCGCACAACGCCTGTAGCACCGTGTGGCCCGTCCCCTCGTCGAGGGGGCGGGCCACACGTCTGCGCCGGCCTCGGCCGTGTCATGTACGTCGCCCCGATGGCGTGCGTCGCGCCCGCGGGCACCCCGGGGGCGGTCGGACGCCTCCCCCACGGTTGGAAGCCCCGCCAGTGGTCGGAGGTCTACCCGTCCGAGGGCTCCCCGAGCACGACGACCTCGGCCGCGTCGAACGCCACGGCGACCCGTTCGCCGGGCGCGGGCGCCTCCCGCAGCGCGCAGGCCGCCTCCAGCCCCGGCGCGCCCTCCGGCTGGAGACGCACGGCGACGTGGGTGCCCCGGAAGGTGCGCGCGGTCACGGTGCAGGGCAGCCCGTCCGCCTGAGCCACCAGCCGGACACCCGCGGGCCGCACCAGCAGCGTGCCGGGACCCTGCGAGGCACCCTCCGGCACCGGCACCTTCCCCCACGGCGTGTCCGCCACCCGGCCGGTCACCGTCGCGTCGACGACGTTGTCGAAGCCCAGGAAGCGCGCCACGAACTCGTCCGCCGGACGCTGCCAGACCTCAAGAGGCGTACCCGACTGGGCGATCCGCCCGTCGCGCATCACGACGACCCGGTCGGCCAGCGCGAAGGCCTCCCCCTGGTCGTGCGTGACCGCGAGCACGGTCGTGCCCAACTCGCCGAACACCGCGCGGAGTTCGACGACCAGTCGTTCGCGCAGCGAGCGGTCGAGCTGGCCGAGCGGTTCGTCGAGCATCAGCAGCCGGGGTCGGGGGGCGAGGGCACGGGCCAGCGCGACCCGCTGCTGCTCGCCCCCGGACAGGGACGCCACCGCCCGGGACGCGGCGCCGGGCAGCCCGACCAGGTCCAGCAACTCGCCTACGCGCAGGCCCTGTTGTTCCTTCGACGCGCCGTGCATCCGCAGCCCGAAGGCGACGTTGCCGCCGACGTCGCGCTGCGGGAAGAGCTGGTGGTCCTGGAACATCAGGCCGACACCGCGGCGGTGCGCGGGCACCCCCGTCTGATCCTGGCCGGACAGCAGCACACGGCCCGCGTCGAGCGGCTGCAGCCCGGCCACCGCCCGCAGCAACGTGGACTTGCCGCTGCCGCTCGGCCCCAGCACGCACACGATCTCGCGCTCGGCGACCTCCAGGCCGACGGCGTCCAGCACGGGCCGGCCGCCGAAGCGCACGGTCGCCGCCTCGACGCCGAGCAGGACGTCCGGCACCCCCGCACCGGTACCCGCACCCGTGGGCCCCGCCGTCGCGCCGGTGCCGGGCTTCGCCATCAGAACTCCCCTGTCCGGTCGGTCCGCATGCGTTCCAACAGCAGCAGCGCCACCGCGCACACCATCATCAAGATCGTCGAAAGAGCCATCGCCTGCCCGTAGTTGAGGTCCCCGGCACGCCCGAGCAGACGCGCCACCGCGACCGGCAGCGTCGGGTTGTCGGGGCGCGCGATGAAGACCGTCGCCCCGAACTCGCCCAGCGACACGGCGAAGGCGAACCCCGCCGCGATCAGCAGCGCGCGCCGCACCATCGGCAGGTCGACCTCCCGCCACACCCGCCACGGCGAGGCCCCGAGCACCGACGCCGCCTCCCGAAGCCGTCCGTCCACGGCCCGCAGCACGGGCAGCATCGTCCGTACGACGAAGGGGACGCCCACGAGTGCCTGGGCGAGCGGCACCAGGATCCAGCTGCTCCTGAGGTCGAGCGGCGGCTCGTCCAGGGCGATCAGGAACCCGAAACCGACGGTCACGGCGGACACACCGAGCGGCAGCATCAGCAGCGCGTCGAACCCCCGTACGAGCCGACCGGCGCGGCCGGTGAGAGCGGCGGCCGCAAGACCTCCGATGACCACGGCGATCGCGGTGGCGGCGAGCGCGTACTCCAGTGAGTTGCCGATCGCCTCGATCGGGGCCACCAGGAAGATGCCGTCGTCGTCGGAGGCCAGCGCCCTGTAGTAGCCGAAGCCGAGACCACCGGGAGTGTCCAGGGACCGCTGGACCAGGACTCCGAGCGGGAGCACGAGCAGTACCGCGATGCTCGCCAGCACTCCGGTGAGCAGTGCCCACTGCCCGGCCCCGCGCGGCCGGCGGGCGGTCGTCTCCGGGGCCACCAGACGCAGGGCGGTCTCCCGGCGGCGTACGGTCCCGGCGTGGACGGCGAGGATCGCGCCGACGGCCACGAACTGGATGATCGTCAGCACCGCCGCTGTCGCGAGGTCGAAGATCTCCGAGGTCTGCCGGTAGATCTCGACCTCAAGGGTGGAGAAGGTCGGCCCGCCGAGGATCTGGACCACTCCGAACGAGGTGAAGGTGAAGAGGAAGACCATGAGCGCCGCGGCGGCCACGGCCGGGCTCAGGGCCGGGAGCGTCACCGTGCGCCAGGCAGCGAAGCGGGAGGCGCCGAGCACACGCGCGGCCTCCTCCTGACGCGGGTCGAGCTGCGACCAGAGCCCGCCGACCGTGCGCACGACCACGGCGTAGTTGAAGAAGACGTGCGCGAGCAGGATCGCCCAGACGGTGGTGTCGAGCCGGACGCCCCAGAGGCCGTCGAGAAGCCCGCCGCGGCCGATCAGTGCCAAGAACGCCGTACCGACGACGACGGTGGGCAGCACGAACGGGACGGTCACCACCGCGCGCAGCACCTGCTTGCCCCGGAAGTCGAAGCGCGCGAAGACGTACGCGCCGGGGAGCGCGATCAGCAGCGTGAGCGCGGTCGAGGCGAGCGCCTGCCAGGTGGTGAACCACAGCACGTGCCGGATGTCGGACCGGCCGAGCACCTCACCGATCCGCCCGAACCGCCAGACCCCGTCGGCCTGGAGACCGCGGGCCACGATCGCCGCGACGGGGTAGGCGAAGAAGACGGCGAAGAACGCGACCGGCAGGGCCATGAGCCACAGCCGGGTCGCGCTGCCACGCCGCCCGCGCGCCGCCTCCGCTACTTCAGTACGAGCGAGGTCCACGACGTGACCCACTGGTCGCGGTTCTTGGCGATGTCGGCCGGGGCCAGGGTCTCGGGGTGCTCGGCCTGCGGGCCGAACTTCACGAACGCCTCGGGCACCTTGGCCGCCTCACGCACCGGGTACACGAACATGTTCAGCGGCATGTCCTCCTGGAACCGGGCGCTGATGAGGAAGTCGAGGAGCGCCTTGCCGCCCTTGGTGTTCTTCGCGTTGCTCAGCAGCCCCGCGTACTCGACCTGGCGGAAGCAGGTGCCGTTCGCGACCCCGGTCGGCGCGGTCTTCGGCTTCGGGTCGGCGTAGATCACCTCGGCGGGCGGTGAGGAGGCGTACGAGACGACGAGCGGCCGGTCGGCCTTGGCCTTCTTGCCGCCCGCGGACCCCGAGAACTCGTCGTTGTACGCCTGCTCCCAGCCGTCGACCACCTTCACGCCGTTGGCCTTGAGCTTCTTCCAGTAGTCCTGCCAGCCGGCGTCCCCGTACTTCGCGGCGGTGCCGAGCAGGAAGCCGAGGCCGGGCGAGGACGTGGACGCGTTCTCGGTGACGAGGAGGTTCTTGTACTCGGGCTTGACCAGGTCGTCGAAGGAGGTGGGCGGGGCCAGCCTGTGCTCGGCGAAGTAGGCCTTGTCGTAGTTGACGCAGATGTCGCCGGAGTCGATGGGCGTGACCCGGTGCTTGTCCTCGTCGACCCGGTACCGCTGGACGATCCGGTCGGAGTCCTTGGGCTCGTACGGCTGGAACAGCCCGTTGTCGAGCGCCCGGGAGAGCAGGGTGTTGTCGACGCCGAAGAGCACGTCGCCCTGCGGGTTGTCCTTGGTCAGGATGGCCTTGTTCACGGCCTGGCCGGCGTCGCCGTCCTTGAGGATCCGGACCTTGTAGCCCGACTCGTGCTCGAAGGCGCGCAGCACGCTCTTGGAGTAGGCGAAGGAGTCGTGACTGACGAGGGTCACGGTCCCGGAGTCGGCGGCCTTGTCGCCGGAGCCGGACGAGCCGCACGCGGACAGCGTGACGAGGCCCAGCGCGACGACCGCGGCCGCGGTCGTCCTCTTGTCGATGCTCACTGAATTCCTCCTGGGGTGACCAGGAAGAGACGCGGCCCTGCCCGGGAACTCGGCGGTTCCCGGGCAGGGCGCAACAGCTTGAGTGATGCCCGAACTTCCTACCCAGAATGACCTGGGCGAGGTTCAGAGGGTCTGCGGCCCACCGGTGCTCCGGCTGCCGCACTCTCAGCGCTGTGGCGCTCCCCTGTCGGATATGAAGATGTCGGAATATGAAAATGTACGTGCCCGGTCAGACTACCGCTCGGTCGCCGCGAGCTGGCCGCACGCCCCGTCGATCTCCTGGCCCCGGGTGTCCCGCACGGTGACGGGCACGCCGTGCGCCGCGATGGCCTCGACGAACGCCTTCTCGTCCTCGGGCCGCGACGCGGTCCACTTCGAGCCCGGGGTCGGGTTCAGCGGGATCAGGTTGACGTGCACGGGCTTGCCCCTGAGCAGCCGCCCGAGCCGGTCACCGCGCCACGCCTGGTCGTTGATGTCCCGGATGAGGGCGTACTCGATGGAGAGCCGGCGCCCCGACTTGGCCGCGTACTCCCAGCCCGCGTCGAGCACCTCCCGTACCTTCCAGCGCGTGTTCACGGGGACGAGGGTGTCGCGCAGCTCGTCGTCCGGCGCGTGCAGGGAGATGGCGAGGCGGCACTTGAAGCCCTCGTCGGAGAACCGGTGGATGGCCGGGACCAGTCCGACCGTCGACACGGTGATGCCGCGCTGGGAGAGTCCGAGACCGTCCGGCTCGGGGTCGGTGAGCGCGCGGATGGCGCCCACGACCCGCTTGTAGTTGGCGAGCGGCTCCCCCATGCCCATGAAGACGATGTTGCTCAGCCGCGCCGGGCCACCGGGGATCTCCCCGTCCCGCAGCGCCCGCATACCGTCCACGATCTGGTGCACGATCTCGCCGGTCGACAGGTTCCGGTCGAGTCCGGCCTGGCCCGTGGCACAGAACGGGCAGTTCATCCCGCAGCCCGCCTGGGAGCTGATGCACATGGTCACCCGGTCCGGGTAGCGCATCAGCACGGACTCGACGAGCGTGCCGTCGAAGAGCCGCCACAGCGTCTTGCGAGTGGTCTCCTGGTCGGTCGACAGATGCCGCACGACGGTCATCAGCTCGGGAAGCAGCGCTTCCTGGAGCTTGCCGCGCGCGGCGGCCGGGATGTCCGTCCATTCCGCGGGGTCGTGCGCGAACCGGGCGAAGTAGTGCTGCGAGAGCTGCTTGGCGCGAAACGGCTTCTCCCCGATCGCGGCGACGGCCTCTTTACGCTCGGCGGGCGTGAGATCGGCGAGGTGCCGCGGCGGCTTCTTGGCTCCGCGGGGGGCGACGAATGTGAGTTCTCCGGGCTTCGGCATAACCCTTCCAGTGTCGCAGATCAACTCGGCCGTCCCAGGCCGGAGCGGGGTGGGGGTGGTCACCTGTGGGTGCCGTCTGTCAGCTTCGGTCGGCCTCGCACGGCCCAGGGACGGCCCGGCACGGTCCTCGGCCGGACCCTCGTGGCGATGTCAGTGCCGGTGACTAGCGTGCGACGACCATCGAGCGCGACTCATCGGGGAGGGGCCATGGGAGCCAGAACGGGACTGCTCATCTACGCGCACGGCGAAATGCCGGACCTGCTACGGCAGGCGGGGGCGGCGGACCTGCCGCGCACATCCGAGATGATGCGCCGCCTTTACCCGGGCTGGGAGATCGAACAGCTCCCCGGCTCGACGCTGGGGGGGCGGCGTGTACCCACCGAAGGACACGGCGTACGCCGCGAGTCGGCCCGGCGTGGAGATCGTCTGCGACCAACGGGTGATGATCGACTTCCCGTCCCGGCTTCCCGAGCACCTCGTCGCGGCGAGCGCCGGCCGCCCTCGGGCCTCGTGGCCCAGGACCCCTGACGGCCCGGAGACGGCCCAGCGGCCATGAGACAGCCCCCTACAGGCGACAACTTCGCCGGTGAGGGGGATTCTTCGCGCCGGATCACATCAGTTCTCCAGCTGCGGGCACAGCCCTTCCAGGGGCGCGGACATACGGTGAGGGGCCCGCCGCCCTGTGGGCAACGGACCCCTCACCGACGAAAGCGCAGGTCAGCCGGACCCTACGAAGATCACCAACAGGAGCCAGACCACGGGAGCCGTGGGCAGGAGCGAGTCCAGGCGGTCCATGATGCCGCCGTGACCCGGCAGCAGCGTGCCCATGTCCTTGATGCCCAGGTCCCGCTTGATCATGGACTCACCGAGGTCGCCGAGCGTGGCCGTGGCCGCGACCGCGAGGCCGATGATCAGGCCCTGCCACCATGTGCCGTCCTCGATCAGGAACTGAAGGCACAGCGCGCCCCCGACCATCGCGAAGGCGACCGCTCCGACCAGGCCCTCGCGGGTCTTGCCGGGGCTGATGCGGGGCGCGAGCTTGTGCTTGCCGAAGCGCCAGCCGATCGCGTACGCGCCGGTGTCGCTGACGACCGTCAGGAGCAGGAACGTCAGGACGCGGCGCGGCCCGTCGTCCGCGGTCAGCATCATCGCCACGAAGGTCGCCAGGAACGGCACGTAGAAGGCCGCGAAGACCCCCGCCGTGACGTCCTTGAGGTATCCCTCGGGCGGTTCCGTCATCCGCCAGACCAGGACCGCCAGCGCGGTGAGCGCCATCGCCACCCACGCGCCCTCGGCGCCCCGTACGTAGCCGGCCACGACCATGGCCGCGCCACCGACCGCGAGCGGCACGAGCGGCGCCTTGATGCCCTTGCGTTCGTCGAGCCGCGAGGTGAGCTCCCACAGCCCCACCACCACGGCGACGGCGACCACACCGACGAACACGGCCTTGACGATGAACAACGACGCGACGATCACCGCACCGAGCCCGACGCCCACCCCTATCGCAGCACCCAGGTCGCGGCCTGCACTCTTCTTCGGTGCGGGCGCGGGCTGCGGGGCGGCGCTGGGCATGGGCTCCTGCGGCTTCTGCGACGGGTTCCCGTAGGACCCGGTCGACGGTGTGTCGTCGCGGACAGGGGGGCCGCTCAGCCGAGCGGCCCCCCGGTCGTCATCCTGGTCTCCGCCGTGTGCGGGTCCGTCGGGCACGATGGGCATGGGGCGAGTGTGCTGCGCGTCATGCGCATCGTACGCGGGACCCACCGGGCCTGCCCCCTGGGCAGACCCCTGCTCGGAGGGCCCCCAGTATCCGGCTTGCGGCGGAGCCCCCCAGGAAGAGTCGTTCATCAGACCTCGAGCAGCTCCGCTTCCTTGTGCTTCAGGAGCTCGTCCACCTGGGCGACGTACTTCGCGGTGGTGTCGTCGAGCTCCTTCTCGGCACGGCGGCCCTCGTCCTCGCCGACCTCGCCGTCCTTGATCAGCTTGTCGATGGTCTCCTTCGCCTTGCGGCGCACGGAGCGGATCGAGATCTTGGCGTCCTCACCCTTGGTCTTGGCGACCTTGATGAACTCCTTGCGGCGCTCCTGCGTCAGCTCGGGGAACACCACGCGGATGATGCTGCCGTCATTGCTCGGGTTGACACCCAGGTCGGAGTCGCGGATCGCCTGTTCGATGTTGCGCAGCGCGCTCTTGTCGAACGGGGTGACCACGGCCATGCGCGGTTCGGGGACCGCGAACGAGGCCAGCTGGTTGATCGGCGTCAGCGCGCCGTAGTAGTCGGCCACGATCTTGTTGAACATCGCCGGGTGCGCACGGCCGGTGCGGATCGCGGCGAAGTCCTCCTTGGCGACCACGACGGCCTTCTCCATCTTCTCCTCGGCCTCGAGGAGGGTCTCTTCGATCACCACTTGCTCCTGCGTGTCTTGAGTAGGCCCGGCAGCTGTTCCTCGTCGGGGTGGCAGCCGGCTGCGTCGCGTCTTGTTCCTGCACGGTTCCGGACCGGCAGGACATTGTCCATCCCCCGGTCAGGGTCCGTCCGTCCCCGGGTCAGGGTCCGTCCGTCCCCGGGTCAGGCCCGGCCGCTCGGGTCACCCACGAGTGTGCCGATCTTCTCACCCTTGACGGCCCGCGCGATATTGCCCTCCGCCAGGAGCTCGAAGACCAGGATCGGCAGCTTGTTGTCACGGCACAGCGTGATCGCGGTCATGTCGGCGACCTTGAGGTCGCGGGTGATGACCTCGCCGTAGCTGAGCGAGTCGAACTTGACGGCCTCGGGGTTGGTCTTGGGGTCGGAGTCGTAGACCCCGTCGACACCGTTCTTGCCCATCAGCAGGGCCTCGGCGTCGATCTCCAGGGCACGCTGGGCGGCCGTGGTGTCGGTGGAGAAGTACGGCATGCCCATACCGGCGCCGAAGATGACCACACGGCCCTTCTCCAGGTGCCGTACGGCGCGCAGCGGGATGTACGGCTCGGCGACCTGGCCCATGGTGATGGCGGTCTGCACACGGCTGTCGATGCCCTCCTTCTCCAGGAAGTCCTGGAGAGCGAGGCAGTTCATCACCGTGCCGAGCATGCCCATGTAGTCGGAGCGCGCCCGGTCCATGCCGCGCTGCTGGAGTTCGGCGCCGCGGAAGAAGTTGCCGCCGCCGATGACGACGGCGATCTGGGCACCCCCGCGCACGACGGCCGCGATCTCGCGGGCGATCTTGTGCACCACGTCGGGATCGACGCCCAGTCCGCCGCCACCGGCGAACGCCTCACCGGAAAGCTTCAGCATGAAGCGTCCGGCGCCTTTGCCGTCGTCGGTCTTCTCGCTCTTGTCGGCCTGGGTGCTGGTCATGGAGATCTCCTCATGGTGCACATACGAAGAAGGCCATTGCCGGTGGGGTGTTGGCTCCCATGCTCGGCAATGGCCTCCTCGTCAGATCTGCTGTCGTCCGGCACGCACGCGCGCGTGCCGGCGTACGCGGACGACTGCTGTCGACCCTATAGGGGTCGCGCGTCGATCGCTGTACGGACTCAGATGCCGACCTTGATGCGCGCGAAGCGCTTCAGGGTGACACCGGCCTCGTCCAGGACCTGCTGGACGGACTTCTTCTGGTCCAGCGCGTAGGGCTGGCCCAGCAGGGTGGCCTCCTTGAAGAAGGCGTTGACGCGACCCTCGACGATCTTCGGGAGGGCGGCCTCGGGCTTGCCCTCGGCGCGGGTCGTCTCCTCGGCGACGCGGCGCTCGGACTCGACGACCTCGGCCGGCACGTCCTCCCGCGCGAGGTACTTCGGGGCGAAGGCGGCGATGTGCTGCGCGACACCCTTGGCGAGCTCGGCGTTGGCCTTGTCCAGCTCGACCAGGACACCGATCTGCGGGGGCAGGTCGGGCATGGTGCGGTGCATGTACGCGGTCACGTAGACGCCGGAGAACTGGGCGAAGCGGTCCAGGACGATCTTCTCGCCCAGGTTGGCGTTGGCCTCGTCGACGAACGCCTGAACCGTCTTGCCGGGCTCGATCTCGGAGCCCAGGAGGGTCTCGAGGTCGGCCGGGGAGGTCTTGGTGACGTGGTCGGCGAGCCGGCCGGCGACGGCCTGGAACTTCTCGCCCTTGGCGACGAAGTCCGTCTCGCACTTCAGCTCGACCAGGACACCGGAGGTGTTGTCGTCGGCGATGACGGAGACCACGGCGCCGTTCTCGGCGGAGCGGCCCTCGCGCTTGGCGACGCCCTTCTGGCCCTTGATGCGCAGTTCCTCGACGGCCCTGTCGACGTTGCCGTCGGCCTCGTCCAGCGCCTTCTTGCAGTCCATCATGCCTGCGCCGGTGAGCTCACGGAGCTTCTTGACGTCGGCGGCGGTGTAGTTCGCCATGATTCCTGGAATCTCTCTCGAAGTCTGAAGATCTACGGGGCGGACGGCGGGGGCTTGGTGCGCCCCCGCCGTCCGTTACCCGAAGGGGTGAGGGGTCAGGCCTGCTCGGCGTCCGCGGCGGGAGCCTCGACGACAGCCTCGACGACGGGGGCCTCGGTCGCGGCCTCGGCGGCCGGGGTCTCCTCGGCCTGCTCGGCGTCGGCGACCTTCTCCGTCTCGGCGGAGGTCTGGACCTCGGCGTCGTCGGCCTTCTTCTCGCCCTCGAGGAGGTCACGCTCCCACGCGGCGAGCGGCTCGCCCGCGGCCTTGTCACCCTCGGCCTTGCCGGCACCGGAGCGGGAGATGAGGCCCTCGGCGACAGCGTCGGCGATCACGCGGGTGAGCAGGGTGACGGAGCGGATCGCGTCGTCGTTGCCCGGGATCTTGTAGTCGACCTCGTCGGGGTCGCAGTTGGTGTCGAGGATGGCGACGACCGGGATGTTGAGCTTCCGGGCCTCACCGACCGCGATGTGCTCCTTCTTGGTGTCCACGATCCAGACGGCGCTGGGCACCTTCTGCATCTCGCGGATACCACCGAGGGTCTTCTCCAGCTTGGCCTTCTCGCGCGAGAGCACGAGAAGCTCCTTCTTGGTGAGACCCGAGGCGGCGACGTCCTCGAAGTCGATCTGCTCGAGCTCCTTGAGGCGCTGCAGACGCTTGTAGACGGTCGAGAAGTTGGTGAGCATGCCGCCCAGCCAGCGCTGGTTCACGTAGGGCATGCCGACGCGGGTGGCCTGCTCGGCGATGGCCTCCTGCGCCTGCTTCTTCGTGCCGACGAACATGACCGTGCCGCCGTGGGCGACGGTCTCCTTGACGAACTCGTAGGCGCGGTCGATGTACGACAGCGACTGGAGCAGGTCGATGATGTAGATGCCGTTGCGCTCCGTGAAGATGAAGCGCTTCATCTTCGGGTTCCAACGACGGGTCTGGTGACCGAAGTGGACGCCGCTTTCCAGCAGCTCCCGCATCGTGACGACGGCCATGGCCGTTCTCCTTGGTGTTCTCGGTTGTGCCGCGTGTGCCGGACGGCACTCGCGCCTGACGCCCGCGTTGCGCCTTGCCACAAGGGACCGAGGGGCGCTGACACCGGCTTTTGATGACCGCGTGTCGGGGCGTGCGAAGTCGACCCGGTGACCCGGATCGCCACGAGAAGTGTACGGGACCCGCGAGGTGCGGGGTGACGCCGCTGTCCACAACCGGGCGGTGGTCCACAGATCCCGGCCAAGATCCGCCCGATGCGGGACCGTTCTCGCATGCGAGCGAAACGATGCGTGCGTACGTGGCTGGAGTTGCTGTCGGGAATCACGGTGGCCGCGCTGGCCATACCTGCCGGGCCCACCGTGCCCACCGGCCCTGCCGGGCCCGCCATACGGGCCGTCTCAGCACCCGTGCCCGTCGCCCTGGCCACCCCGACGTCCTCGGCACGGCCGGACGGTCCCGCACCTCCGGTCCCCGGGGAGCCGCCCGGCGCCGGGGCGAGGGTCCCGGCGGTCGCCCGTCTCTGGCCGGTGGGCACACGCCCCTCGGTCCTGCGGGCCTGGCAGCCCCCGGCGACGCCCTACGGCCGCGGCCACCGGGGCGTCGACCTCGCGGCGGCCCAGGGCGACCAGGTCCGGTCCGTCGCCCCGGGCCGGGTCTCCTTCGCCGGCCGGGTGGCGGGCCGCGGAACGGTCGCCGTGGAGCTGGCCGGCACCGGCGACCCGCCCCTGCGCACCACCTTCACCCCGGTACGGGCCACGGTGAAGAAGGGCGACCAGGTGGCCGCGGGCGAGGTACTCGGCACGCTCGAACCGGACGGCTCGCACTGCCCCACGAGCTGCCTCCACTGGGGCCTCCTGCGGGACCGGACCTACCTCGACCCGCTCTCCCTGCTCCCCGCGTGGCTCCTGCACCACGCACCGTCCCGTCTGCTGCCGGTACCGACAACAGGCGGACAACCGTGACCGCCCCCGCCCCGGACACACCTACCGCCGGGGAGGAACCGGTGGGGCCGTGACACCCGGAGAGGGTGGGGGAACGGCGAGGCGCGGAGTACCGCGAGGCCCTCGGGGGATCGACGGGGCCCGCATGCGTGCGGCTAGGGCCCACGGGGATCGGCGAGGCCGCGGGCGCAGGGCACGGCGCGCCGGGCGTGGGTGAGTGGAGGGACGGGTGGGACATGCGCGCCAGGCTTCGAGGGCGACTGGCGGGACAGGTGCGGTGAGGCAGGCGCGGGGGTGGTGGGGGCGGGAGGGGGGAGGGGGGCGGGGGGCGGGGGGCGGGGGCGGAGGCAGGGTTCAGCCGCGTACGCCCCGCAGGGCCATCGCGACCGCCGCGTCCGTGATCGCGTCGGGGTCCTCGGCCGCCCCCAGCTCGATGCGTCGCACGGCCGCGTCGACCACGCCCTGGAGCAGCATCGCGGCCAGGCGCGGTTCGGCATGGCCCAGGTCCCGGAGCGCCTCGGCGATCATCGTGACGAGCCCGCCGTGCGCCGCGCGGATCTTCTCGCGGGCTCCGGCGTCGAGCTCGCTCGCGGAGATGGCCACGACGGCACGGTGGCGCCGGTCCCCGACCAACGCCAGCTGCTGTCGGACGTAGGCCTCGACCTTGCCCTCGGGCCCTTCGGCCGCGGCCATCACGGCCTCGACCTCGGCCGCCCACACGGGAAAGTCGACCTCGCACAGCTCTTCGACCACGGCGGCGCGGGAACGGAAGTACTCGTAGACGGACGAGCGCGCCAGGCCCGTCCGCTCGGCGAGGGCGGGGAAGGTCAGTGCTTCCGTCCCGCCCTCGGACAGCAGGGAGCGGGCCGCGTCCAGCAGGGCGGCTCGCTGCATCGACCGGTGCTCGGCCACGGAGGCCGCTCGAATCCTTGGCACGCCTCCACTTTACGGACGGACGGAGGATGGCGGCAGCCACTCCCACCACCTGGAGGAATCGCGGCCCTGGTGACGAAGGGACGATTCAGCACCCGCGCCACGCTCCGGATCAGCGTCCGAAACTGGCCAGCTTGGCGCGCAGTTGCAGCACCGACTTGGTGTGGATCTGGCTGACCCGGCTCTCGGTCACTCCCAGGACGTTCCCGATCTCCGCGAGTGTGAGGCCCTCGTAGTAGTAGAGCGTGACCACGGTCTTCTCCCGGTCGGGCAAGGTGTTGATCGCCCGTGCCAGGAACCTGCGCAGTTCCCGGTCCTCGGCCACCACGACCGGGTTGTCGGCCGCGGTGTCCTCCAGGGTGTCCATCAGGCTCAGCCGGTCGCCGCCCTCGCCGCCGACGTGCAGGAGCTCCTCCAGCGCCACCACGTTGGCCAGGGACAACTGGCTGAAGACGGCATGGAGGTCCTCCACCGCGATCCCCATCTCGGCGGCCACCTCGCCCTCCGACGGGGTGCGTCGCAGCCGCGCCTCCAGCGTCGCGTACGCCCGCTCCACGTTGCGCGCCTTCTGCCGCACCGAGCGGGGGATCCAGTCCAGTGCGCGCAACTCGTCGATCATCGCGCCCCGGATGCGTGTGATCGCGTACGTCTCGAACTTGATCTCCCGTTCGATGTCGAACTTCTCGATCGCGTCGATCAGTCCGAACACCCCCGAGGAGACGAAGTCCGCCTGTTCCACGTTGGCCGGCAGACCCACGCTGACGCGTCCCGCGACGTACTTGACCAGGGGCGAGTAGTGCAGGATCAGCTGCTCGCGCAGCCGCTCGTCGCCCGTCGTCTTGTACGACCGCCACAGCTCGTCGAGCGTCGAGGGAGCGGGCGGCCGCCTGCTACCGCCGTCGCGGGCGGCTGGGGGGATCGCCGCCCGATCGGACCCGGAGGTGTGCTGGGGCATTCGTCGCCTTGTGCCGTTCTGCCGTGAACTGGGGGTGCCTGGGTGAGCTGTCGCTCTGATGCCGAGTTGTGTGTCTGCGTCGGAACCCACGTGAGCGTAGCGTGACTGAGGTGTCGCAGTGCGCGAAGGGCTGGAGGCGGACCGTGCGCAGATACGTTCCGCTCAGGGTTTGTCCCGGTCACCCTCGTCGCCGTCCGTGACCGTCATCAGCCGCCAACTGCGGGTATTGCCAAGGGTGTCGACGTTCGCCCGGACGGCCGAACACGCTCGGTCAGCACCCGGGCCGACCGTCGCGGACCGAGATCATCATCTGGCGTGTCAACTTCCAGCCGTCGCCGTGTCGTTCGACGAACCCGAGCGAGCGGAGTTCGTACAGTCTCCCGACCGCGTCGTCCGTCGTGGTCCCGGCCCCGCGGGCGATCTCCTCCGCTCCCGTCAGTCCGCGCGCCGGCAGCGCGGCGAGCACCCGTCCGGCACCCGGGTCCAGCAGGTCACGAGGCAGCACGGGCCCGCGCCGGTCCGGGGCCAGCTCACCCATGTCGCCCACCAGTTCCGCGACTTCCGCGGCGTCGGTGACCAGGACCGCCTCCCCGCGCAGCAGTTCGTGGACGCCGGCCGACAACCCGCTGGTGACCGGGCCGGGCACGCCCATCGCGAATCTGCCCAGCCGCTGTGCGGCACGGGCCGTGACCAGCGCGCCGCTGCGGTAGGCGGCCTCGACGACCACGGTTCCCCGGGTGAGCGCGGCGATGACCCGGTTGCGCAGGATGAACCGGCTCGGCGTGGGATGCTCTCCTGGCGGCAACTCCCCCACGACCAGGCCCTGTTCGGCGATCCTGGTGATCAACTCGGTGTGTCCGCGGGGATAGGGCCGGTCGACTCCGCAGGCCAGCACGGCGACGGTGGCCCCTCCTGCCGCCAGGGCGCCCCGGTGCGCGGCTCCGTCCACGCCGTAGGCGCCGCCCGACACCACCACCCAGCCACGCTCGGCCAGTCCGGCGGCGAGGGTGGTCGCCATGTGGGCGCCGTACTCCGTGCACGCCCGTGCGCCCACGAGGGCGACGGACCGCAGTGCCCACATCCGCAGGCTGGGGCTCCCTCGTACCCAGAGTCCGGTGGGACGGCCGTCCCCGAGGTCGTCGAGCTGTGCGGGCCACTCGGAGTCTCCCGGGCACACGAAGCGGATTCCGGCGGCACGGGCCGCCGCGAGGTCCCGCTCCGGGTCGGCCCGCTCGGCCCGCGCCCGCAGTCCCGCCCATCTCCGGTCCGTCACCCCCCTCGGCCGCTCCCCGCCGTCCAGGAGTCCGCGGACGGCCCGCTCGGTCCCGACCTCACGGATCCAGCGCCCGCAGACCTCGTCGCCCGGTTCGGCGACCCGGGCGAGAAAGGCCCGGTGCGCGCGCTCGCCCGCACGGTCGGGGTCCTGCCGGTGCGCGCCTTCCCTGCCGACGTCCGCCTGGTGGGCGCGCTCCTGACAGGCATCCCCGTACTCCCGCCGCGCGCCCACCGGGCAGGGATCCCCACGCTCCTGACGCGGGCCCACCTGACAGGGATCCCTACGTTCCTGATGCGAGCCCACCCGCAAGGCACTCTCGGACTCCTGCCGCGGCCCCTCCCCGCAGGCGCCCCCGCAATCCTTTCGCGCACCCTCCCGGAAGGCGTCCCCGCAGTCCGTGCCCCGGCAGGCGCGCTCCCGGCGCACATCCTCGCGGTGGACGTCCCCAGGACCTGCGCCCTCTCCGCGGCCCCCTTCCCGCTCGCCTCCACGGCCGTCCCTACGGGCAGCGTCCGCCCCGCGAGCGCCATCCTGCCGCCCGTCCTCCCGCCGTCCGTCCTCCCGGCGCCCGGCGTCCCGGCTCTCGCCCTCCCGGGGTGCACCTCGGCCGTTCATGACAGTGCGCCGATCGCCATCGGCACCCCGCGCGGCACCCCGGTGCGCAGTTGCAGCGCGAGGGCGACGTCCGTCGCGTCGGGCCGGTCGTGTCCCACGAGGTCGGCGACGGTCCACGCGACGCGCAGCACCCGGTCGAGGCCCCGGGCGCTCAGTACGCCCCGCTCCAGGCTCCGCTCGGCCTCGTCCAGCGCGCCCGGCGACGCGTGCCACCGGCTGCGCAGCTCGCGTCCCGGCACTTCGCTGTTCGTCCGCCAGGGGGTGCCCGTCAGGCGCGTCGCGGCGCGCTCCCGGGCCGCCTGTACGCGGCCGGCGACGGTTTCCGTGGATTCGCCGCGCGCCCCGCGCCCGGTCAGTTCGGAGCGTGTGACCCGGTCCACCTCGACGCGCAGATCGACCCGGTCGAGCAGGGGGCCGGAGAGCCTGGCCTGATAGCGCCGGATCGCGGAGGGCGGACAGTCGCACAGGTCGTCGCGGCGCGAGAAGCGTCCGCAGGGGCAGGGGTTGGCGGCGAGCACCATCAGGAACCGTGCCGGGAACCGCACCACTCCCGCGCTGCGCGCGATCACGACATGCCCCGCCTCCAGGGGCTGGCGCAGCGCGTCGAGGGCCTGGCCGCTGAATTCCGGGGTCTCGTCGAGAAAGAGCACCCCGCGGTGGGCGAGCGACACCGCGCCCGGTCGTGCGATTCCCTGGCCTCCGCCGACGAGGGCCTGCATGGTCGCCGAGTGGTGGGGCGCGCAGTAGGGCGCGACGTCGACGAGGGGTTTGCCCGGTGGCAGCAGACCGGCGACCGAGTGGACGGCCGTGACCTCCAGGGACTCGCCCCTGGTGAGCGGTGGCAGGACGGCGGGCAGCCGCTCGGCGAGCATCGTCTTGCCCGCCCCCGGTGGGCCCTCCAGGAAGAGGTGGTGTCCGAACTCCGGGGAATTGCATCTGATGCGCGACAGGATGTCCGATGCTGCCGGGACCTGCGCTTCATCGTAATGGCTTGTCATGTGTCATTCACCTTTCTGACCAGGCAAGGTGGAGACCATCGTGCATCTGATGCATTATTCGGTCTTCCACTGCATGGGAGGTCGGAGTGGTTCGAAGGGGTGAGGAGCCACCGGGATCGGCCCGGCTGCTGCTTATCGATGGGGTCTCGCTGTTGCACCCCGAGGACGCCGTCTTCGAGGCGATGCTCGAAGGCTGGGAGAAGCAGCAGCGGGGGCGCCGTCTCGGGGTCGATACGATCGGCGAGCGGGTACGGGTGGTACGGCGGTTCACCGAGTTCAGCGGCGAATACCCGTGGCGGTGGACCGCGGCCCACATGGACGAGTGGTCGACGACCTTGATCGCCGAACTCCAGAGGGCGAGGTCAACGATCCGCTCCTACCAGGGGGCAATCCGGCAGTTCTGCGACTTCCTCACCTCGCCGCACTACACCTGGGTTAGCGAGTGCGAGAAGCGGTTCGGCACGCATCCGGTGCAGATCTGTCACGAGTGGAACACCGCGGCGCACCTGGACGAGTACGAGGGCGACGCCGACCGGAGGCCGATGACGCGGGAGGAGATCCAGGCCCTCTTCGACTACGCCGACGACCAGGTCGAACACGCGGTCCGCCGGGGCCGCAAGGGAGCCTTGCAGGCCTACCGAGACGCCACGGTGTTCAAGACCATCTATGGCTGGGGGTTGCGCTGCCGTGAGGTGTCACGGCTGGACGTCACCGACTTCTACCGCAACCCCAAGGCACCTGAGCTGGGACGGTTCGGGCTAATGACAGTCCGCTATGGCAAGGCCAGCCGGGGCTCTGGCCCGCGCCGCCGCACGGTGGCCAGCGTGATGCCGTGGGCGGTGGAGTCCCTGGAGGACTACCTGGTCAACATGCGTCCGCGGTTCCGGCACCAGGCCGGCCACAAGGCTGTGTGGCTGACCGAGCGGGGTGGACGCCTGCAACCGCGGGAAATCGAGGAACGGTTCGCCGCCTACCGCAACGCCCTCGGCTTCGACGAGGACCTGGTGCCGCACTGCCTGCGGCACTCCTACGTCACGCACCTGATCGAGGACGGCGCCGACCCGAAGTTCGTACAGGAGCAGGTCGGGCACCGCTATGCGTCGACGACCGCGATCTACACCGGGGTCAGCAACGACTTCATGAACACGATGATGCGCAAGGCGCTGGACCGTGCCTTCGCTGCCGAAGGAGAGATGGCGTGACCGCGAAACTCGACTACCAGTGGCACCTGCGCGAGCTCATGGCCCAGCGAGGCATGTTCTCCACAACGGACCTACGGCCGCTACTCGCTGAGAGGGGCATCGACCTGTCGGCCAGCCAGACCTACCGGCTGGTGACTGAGAAGCCCGAACGGCTGAGCATGAAAACGCTGATGGCCGTACTCGACATCCTGGGCTGCCGGATGGAGGAACTCATCGAGCCGGTCCGCGCTACCGCGAAGGCCAGGCGGACCGCCTCCGACCAGGCCCCGGCCGACGGCACCGCAGAGGGCGGTGTCGGCTCGTTCCGGCCCCGGCGGGCCCGCATCCTCCCCGATTCCCAGTGAGCGTCCAATCCAGGGAAGCACCTCCCAGGTTCCTCACCGACCCGCGCACGGTCATCGCGGAGGCCGTCGTCGCCACCGACGCCGGCATCGCACCCGAGACCGTCGCGCTGGAGATCGTCCGGGTCGCCGACACCCGGGCCAAGCAACGCCGCCTGGCCCGGGCCCTGGCCGAAGACCCAGAGCTGCTCTCCTCCGGCCGACCGGAAGGCCCACGGCAGGTCGAGGACCTCATCCGCGCCCTGCTGCCGCACGGCTCGACCAAACTCGTCCTGCCCCGCTGCGCCGGATGTGGGCAGCAAAAGCGACTATCCCGCACCAACGGCACACGCCGCATGTGTGCGTACTGCGGAGGAAAAACCGCCGGACAAGGACAGCTGAGACTGCCCTGCAGCATCTGCGGCAAGTCCCTGAAGGTCGTGGGCTGGGACCGCGATGGCCGTCCCCGCTGCCAGCGGCACCGCCCGGGTCAGCAGGGCGAGGTGGAAGAGATCTGCTTGATCCTGCACAAAGCAGGAACCGGCCTGGACGCCACGATCCTGAAAGACCTCGTCACTCGGGCGCTGCCGCTGCCTTCGCAGCAGCGCAGTGTCCTGGTCGAGCTCATGCGCCGTCCCGGACTACTGACCGGTGAGGGCGCCCACGGCTCACCACGGGTGATCGCTCTGATCAACGCCCTGCTCACCCAGCACGCGCAAGGCATCACCGCGCCCTCCTGCCCGTTCTGCCACCGTCGGGCCGAGCTGAAATATCGCCGTGACGAGCTCCGGTGCTGCCGCAACTGCTACGACGAGGCCCGGATGGAATCCTGCTCGGACTGCGGACGGCCTACCAGGGTCAACCGCCGCACCCCCGAGGGGGGACCGTTGTGTTGTTCCTGCGCCCGCCGCGATCCTGTCGATCACGAGTTATGCGCCGGCTGCGGACGCCTCGCCCTCGCCCGGCACGACACGGAGGGCAAGCCCTGGTGCAAGCGGTGCTGGCGCGACCCGCTGGCCGTCTGCTCGGTCTGCGGAATCCTCAAACCCTGCCACTTCGCCGGCACTGACGCACCCCGCTGTCCGGCCTGCACGGCCCGGCGGAACACGGCACCGTGCTCACTCTGCGGCGACGACCGCGCGGTCTGGGCCCGTGCGGCGAACGGCGGTCCGCTCTGTGAGCGGTGCAGCCGCCGCAGAGAGCCCTGCGCGCAGTGCAGTCACACCCGGCCCGTCAACAGCCGCGGCCCTGACGGAGGCGCCCTCTGCAAAGTCTGTTATCCCAAGCACCCGATCTCGTTTCGCGAGTGCTCCCGGTGCGGCAGCCATGAACGCCTGCACCACCACGGGATATGTCCGGCCTGCGCCGCCGACCGCCAGCTGCGCGCGCTACTCACCGGTTCGGACGGCATACTGCGGACACCGCTAGAACAGGTGGCCGCCGCCCTCGCGGCCTCGCCGCCCTCATCCCTGCTGCTCTGGCTGGGCAGGCCGGGCACACAGCAACTTCTTGGCATCCTGGCCTCCGGCGCCGGGCCCGTCACTCACGCGGTCATCGACCAGCTGCCCCGGTCGAAGTCGATCTTCTACCTTCGGGCCGCTCTGGTCGCGCACGACGTCCTGCCCGCCCGCGACGAATACCTCGCGATGTTCGAGCACTGGCTCCCGCGCACCTTGGAAGAGATACCGGATCCCGAAGAGCGAGCGATCGTCAAGCGTTACGGGACCTGGTTTCACCTGCGCAATCTACGGCGTCGCGCCCGCCGTCGCCCGCTCACCCAGGGACAACTCACCACCGCCCGCACTGACATCCGGGCGGCTATGCGCCTGCTGAGCTGGCTCCACGAACACGGCATGAGCCTGGCCACCTGCACGCAGGCCGACATCGACGTCTGGCTGAGCGGCGGGCAGAAGGGCCGCACCGTCATCCGCAACTTCATGATCTGGTGCTCAGCCCGCGGCTACTGCTGCCGCTTCGAAATCCCGACCCACACCACGACTCGCGGCCAGGAAGTGCTCCCCGAAGCCGACCAGCGGTGGACCATCAGCAAACGCCTCTTGACCGACACCTCCCTGGACACGGTGGACCGGGTCGCCGGCTGCCTCGTCGTCCTCTACGGACAACGCATCAGCCGCATCGCCGGGCTGACCACGGATCAGGTTAAGGAGACATCTGCCGGCCTGACCCTCATTCTCGGCTCCGCGCCCCTAAATGTCCCCGAACCGCTCGCCGCCCTGATCCGGGAACTCGTACGCAGACGCCGCGGCCACGCCGCCCTCGGCCACACCGACGCCCACCCCTGGCTCTTCCCCGGCGCCCGCGCGGGCCGCCCGATGAGCGCAGAGCACCTCGGCACTCGGCTCAACCGGATCGGACTCCGCGGCCGCGCCGGCCGCAACAGCGCCCTCTTGGACCTCGCCGCCGAACTGCCCGCCGTCGTCCTCAGCAACCTGCTCGGCATCCACGTCGAAACCGCCACCGCTTGGGCCGCCGAAGCGGGCAACATCCGCCCCGGCTACGCAGCCGAACTCGCCCGCCGGGCGCGCGAACACCCTGCGCACTCCCCGCCTCCCTGAAAAGGTTGCGCCTGCGACAATGATTACTTTATGTTGTCCCCGGGACAACCTTTTCAGGAGGTGCTGATGGCACGCTTGGGTGGCGTGAGCGAAGTGGCAGGTCTTCTCGGTATCAGCCGACAGCGGATCGCCACCTTGCGCGACAAGGGGACGTTCCCGGATCCGGTCGCCGAGATCGCACTCGGCCCGATCTGGGACCTGGATGAAGTGGAGGCCTGGATCGGTTCGGGTCTGCGCCGCACAACTGCGGGACGCCCGAGTGCCGCGGAAGCCCGCCGCATTCTGGGCAACCGCTTCACGCTGGAGGAACCCCCCGTCGGCAGCGGCGGATTCGCAGATGTCTATAGGGCCACAGACACCAAGACGGGCAACCTCGTGGCTGTGAAGGTCCTGCGGGACGTCGAGAACATCGAGGAGGAGGCCGCGCGTCGGTTCGTGCGTGAGCTGCGGCTCCTCAGCGAGAAGCTCTCGCACCCGAACGTCATCCCCGTCATCACCCACGGGGACTGCACGGAGACTTCCGAGATTTGGTACGCGATGCCGCTCGCGCGGGGCAACCTCCACGACGTCGCGGGACAGTTCAAGGACAACCTGCCAGCAATCGCGGACGTGATGCGCCAGATCTGCGCCGGCCTGACCTATGTCCACCAGGCGAAGGTGCTACACCGGGATCTCAAGCCGGCGAACGTTCTGCGGACCGCCGAGGGCGGGTGGGCGATCAGCGACTTCGGTCTGGCCCGCGAAGCCGAGCGCCAGTCCGAGGCCCTCACCTCCACCCTCGCCCAGGGCCTGGGAACCTACGTCTATTCCGCCCCCGAGCAGTGGAAGAAGCCGAAGGACGCGGACGAACGGGCCGACGTCTTCTCTCTGGGAAAGATCCTCCAGCACCTCGTCACCGGGGAACTACCGCTGTCGGACGACGACATCCCCAACGGTCCGCTCCGCCCCGTGATCCTGCGTGCGACAGCCAGGCACGCGAACCGCTACCGCACACCGAGCGACCTCCTGAACGCGATCGAGAAGGCAATGGAGGCCGACAAGATCACCTGGCAGGCCCCGAGCGACATCGCGGACATCCTGACCTCTCGGCTCGCCGCCAAGGATGCCGACCCCATCGCGGTCGACGAGTTCCTCGGCTGGGCCCAGCGAGTCGACGCAGATGACCTGCTCGCCCAGAAAGAAGTCATGCGCGTGTTGGGCGCCATGTCGGCCGAGACGATCCAGCTCTGCTGGCAGACGGACAGCGCCGCCTTCATCGCCATCTTCGCCAACTTCTGCACGACCGTGAACGCCTCCACGTTCCCGTTCGAGTACTGCGACGTCATCGCCGACTTCGCCAGGCGCGCGGTGCGCACTACCAGCGACGCCACCGTCCTCAGGCTGACCGTCCAGACGCTCCCGGAGTTGGGGCACTACCACAACCGTTGGCACGTCCGGGATGTACTCACCGGCATCCTGCAGCCCATCCGCGACGCCGAAACC
Organism: Streptomyces fagopyri; assembly: GCF_009498275.1. Lineage (NCBI taxonomy): Bacteria > Bacillati > Actinomycetota > Actinomycetes > Kitasatosporales > Streptomycetaceae > Streptomyces > Streptomyces fagopyri. The sequence continues at coordinate 2,952,464 of NZ_CP045643.1, forward strand.
GCACTCGTGGCGCTCGAAGGCATCCAGACAGCCGTGCCGGCAGACGTCGCCTGGTCCATAAACGACTTCGTCCAGCGCTCGCTACACCCACTCCTCCGGGAAGGTATCCGGGAGATCAAAAAGAAGGCGCCCGAAGTCCTGGCCTCCTGACCCCCTCAGCCCGATGATGGCCCCGTTCGCATGGGCCATCATCGGGCTGAGGCAATCCGAGCACCTTCCGGATGAGGTGAACCCGAAGCATTTGCGCTGCTGAAGTGCCCCTGAAGGCCAACGGAAGCAATTAGAGCGAATCGATAGTGACTTGCGTCACTACCGCGACGGCTTCTCCTGCGAGATCGACCTATGAAGTAGTTAGTCGAGCTCATCACGCACCGCGTGCTACTCGATCCGCAGGGGGCCCGCCGCGCTCCGCCAAGAAACCGGCGGGCCTCCCCTTGCCGTTCCCTCTGTGACGCACCCCACAATTCTCCGGGGTTGCATTGCATTGCCCGCTCACACTGCGCAATGATCCCATCACACCGGCCACACGGCCGAACGCGGACACATCCCGATCTTGGCGGAGCGGGGCTCTGTGACCGTGACGATGCGGATCGAAGAGAGAACACCATGGCGGCATGCGTGCTGCCCGGGGACACCCCCTGGGAAAAACCACACCCTCAGACCTGGGTGGTGGTCATCGTGATCATCCTGGTTCAGAGTGGCCACCTCACCGCTGACCAGGCTCTGGAACTGCTCACCCTGCTGGGTGCTCTGTTCCACACGGACCGCGAGCAGTAGTTCCCTAGGCAGTGCAGCGTTCCACCAAAGCAGATCGCGCCGGCGGCGACAACCCGTCGCCGGCGCTTTCCGCTGCCCAGGAACTCTCACCTGCCGAAGAGTCTGCCCGACTCGCCGCCGACGCCCAGATCGTCGACATCCTCCGCGCGGAAGGCTTCACGGGACCGCGATGGGGGGTCGTCGAGGAACGTCTCATGCACTACGGGTGGTCGGTGCTCATGAAGTGGGTGCAGGACGGCCAGATCTTCGAAGAGTGCAGCAAGATCAACCGAGGCCTTCGCGCCGACGAAACAGTCCGCAGCATCCTGCGGGACAACCGGGAAGCGCGCAGCGACCTCGTGACGGACACCGTGATCGCCGCGTCGGACAGCTTTCGCGAAAGCCTCATGATCGGTCGCTGGGAACCAGGCACTTCCAGCCTCACTACGTACTTCACCGGCGCCTGCATCAGGAGCTTCCCGAACAGCTACCGACGCTGGAGCAAGTCGCTCGAGAACCGTGACCTGCTCCTTTTCGACGATGCGGAACTCGTCACTGTCCTGGACAGGGACTTCGCCCTGGGTGATCCGGATCCGGCGGCGGCCGTCATCGCCAAGGAGAGTGAGCAGAGCATCATCGCCACCTTGCCCACGAACCTCCGCAAGATCGCAGAACTGCGCGCGCTCGGCTACATGAACACCGAGATCGCAAAGATCCTGAACCTGTCCGTCGACACGGTCGAGACCCGGCTCGCCCGCGAACGCAAGCGGCGCAAACGACGCCGCTAACTCTCATTCCTCAAGTTCCAATAGCCGGGCTTACCGATACCCGCCGCGGCGACCTCCACGGCGGTGCGCGCGGAGCGCTGGCCCACGACGTCGGCGAGGTCATGACCCTGGTCGTGCTGGGCGCCGTGCATGCCGGTGGCCGCGCCGGTGCCCGGCATGCGCAGGCCGGCCATCAGGGGCTGGGGCCGGCCCGCTTCGTCGGGGTCCTCCTCGGGGACCGGTTCGTCGGTGAGCATGGCGATCAGCTGTGCGAGGCTGCGCACGCCGAGCACGGAGATCCCCGGCACCAGTGAGGCCTCGGCCGCCGCGCACTCGGGTACCACCACCTGTTCGTATCCGGCGTCCGCGGCGGCGAGGACCGCGGGCAGTACTCCTCGCACCGGCCGGACGCGCCCGTCGAGCCCCAGCTCGCCGATCATGACGATGTCGGAGAGCACCCGGGGGTCGATCCGCTCCGCCGCGCCCAGGACGGCGCAGGCGACTGCGAGGTCGAATGCTGCTCTGAGACTCTTCTAACGCAAGACGGCCCCCGACGGTGTTAGCGCACCGGCGAGGGCCTGACGGATTTACCTGAGCAACCAGGAGACCCGCTGTGCTTCAGCTTCTCATGTCCCCCCGCACCGCCCGTACCGTCCGCCGCCTGATCGGCACCGTCGCCGACGCCGTCCGCTCGGTCATCGCCCCCGCCGCCCTCGCCACCGAGCAGGAGCAGCCGGCCGTCGAGACCGTCCCGGATCCGGCCGACGTCCTCACCGCTGACGAACTCCCCACCGTCGAGACCATCGAGGCCGCGGCCAAGGAGTACGAGCGCGCCGCCGACCAGGCCCGCCGCGCCGACCGTGGGAAGCGCGCAGCGAAGAAGGTCCTCGACAAGCTGCCCGCCGGCATCTACGGCGGATGGAAGATCTTCCGCACCCCGTCCTCGCGGCAGACCCCGGACCTCGCGGAGATCACCCGCATCTTCAAGGAGAACGGTCTCGGTCCCGTCCCGATGAAGGCCTGCGCCCCGAGTCTCAAGGTCGAGGCCGTCGACATCGCCCCGGTCTCCGTCGAGGTCCTCGCGACGGTGGCCGCGTGATGGAGCGCACCCCGAAGGCGGCCCGCGCTGAGCGGGCCGCCCGCCCGGCCCCGTCGCCCCGCACCGGCGACTCCGACCCGGACATGAACGAAGCACTCCGCCGCGTCCGCGCCGAGCAGGGGGCCCGCCGATGACCAGCATCCGTGAGCCCCTGCATGGGGCCGAGGCCGACGCGGTCCGCGAGCAGCTGCGCGAGCCGAGCAACCTCACGATCTCCGTGAACGTGGCCCGGCTGCTCCTCGCGCAGCACGAGCAGGTGGACCACCGCGACCTGTACGCGGTGAACCGCGCCCACGGTGCACTCGCCGAGGCGCTCCGCCTGGTCCTCCGCGCGGTCGACGCCGAGGTTCCCCGATCGGGGAAGCTGAGCGACCTCGGAGAACGCTGCCCGGCCGCGCAGGCAGACGACCCGAGCCCGTGCGACGGACCGCCCATCGTCACCGTGTACGCGCCGCGCGGAGAAGGTGCCGACGGCTGCGGACACCACGCCGCGCAGCTGCTCGCCGCCACCAACAACACGCACCCCGTCGCCCTGCCCGACGCACCCGTCGGCGCGGCCTCCGAGGTCTTCAAGGCCGCAGCCTCGCTCCGCTACTTCGCCGCGCACCAGGGCGATGGCCGATGACCGGGGCGCGCACCGTCACCCTGGCCACCGCCGACCGCGGCGACGTGACCCTTCCCGAGCCCGCATGGTGCTCCGGACACACGCATCACGACCCGCTCACCCTGGCCGCCGACCTGGTCCACTCCGGCCCGGAGACCAGCCTCGCCTTCCGGAACACGGAGCTGTTCGCCGCGGGCTTGGTCCAGCATCCGCGGGCCGCTATCGACGCCACCCCTGAGCTCGGTAGCCGCGCGACCGGCGTCTCCGTCTACCCGCTCGGCGAGACCCTCGGCCCGATCACCCTCTACGAACTCGCCGCAGCCCTCGACGGCTACGCCGACCGGCTCCGCGACCTCGCCGACCAACTCGCCGCGCTCACCCGGAACACCGGGTGAAGCGCAGCACCGTACGCCGGCCGACCGAGACCGCCGCCATCCGCGCGGCCGCCCGGTCGGCCCGGCCCCTCCCCTCTGTACCTGCCTTGATGGCCGCGCTCCTCGATGCGAACGAGCGCCGCGACCGTGAAGGCGTCCAACTGGCCGCGCACCGTGTGGTGCGGGCCTCCGCCCCGGAGGTGGGCGAATGAACTCCTCTCTCGTCTGGGCCCAAGCCCATCCGCTCCCGACCGCCGGCGCCGCGGTGCTGCTCCTCGCCGTACTGGCCTGGCTGAAGCTACGGGCCCCGCAGCGCCGCACCCCGGTTGCTGTCGTCGTCGCCGCGCTCGGCGCCCTCGTCTGCACCGCGTACTCCGGTGACACCTCGTGGGGGTTCGCCCGCGACCGCCTCGGCATGACCGCGGTCGAGGAACGCTCCGTGATGTTCCTCGCCGCGGAACTCGCCCTGTTCGCCTGCGCGCTGATGGCACGGCAGAACCTGCGTACCACCGGCGCCCCGGGCACCCCGGGCCTGCTGGTCTGGTTCATCACCGGCGTGCAGGTCATCCCGGCCTACGCGGAGTCCGGCATCGTGGGCGGCACCGTCCGCGCGGTCGTCGGCCCGATCATGGCAGCGCTTCTCTGGCATCTCGCCATGGGGATTGAGCTGCGGCACTCGAAGCCCGGGGCCGGATCGCAGTCCCTCGTCGCGGTCGTGGGCAGGGAGCTGCGCGAGCGGCTGCTGTCCCGCCTCGGCCTCGCCACCCGCGACCGCACCGCCGAGCAGATCACCCGCGACCGGGCGACCGCCCGCGCCGTGCAGCTCGCCGCCCGCCCGAACCTGCACCGCTGGGGGAAGGCTCGTCTGGCCGCCGCGGTGGCCCGATCCGGGGTCGGCACGGACGCCGAGCAGCGGGACGTGATGATGCGGATGCTCGCCGCGAGGCGGGGCGCCGGCTCTCTCGCCACGGTGGAACTCCCGTCGCCGTTCGTGCCCGACGAGCCCGACGTGACCGTCGAGGTACACCGTGTACCTGAGGTACCTGAGGCGTACCCGGAGATTGAGGTACGCGTACCTGCCCCGCCCGTGGCTGTCCCTCCGGGCGTCCGACTGCTGCCCACCGCGGCCCCGTGCGGACTCCGTCCGGTCGTCCGTGAGCCGGACCCCGAACCGGACCCTGAGGTACACGTACCCGCCGGGCAGGAACACCCCTGGTACCAGACCGACCGGACCGAGTACCCCGACCCGAACGACGCCGACGACGACCCCGAGGACGACACCCCCGACCCCGACCCGCTCATCCCCCAGGTACGGGCCGACTTCGGTACCGAGGTACCCGGGGTACGGCGCCTGAAGGAGCAGTACGCGATCGGCCAGCCCCGCGCGCAGCGCATCCGTGACCAGCTGATGGCGGTGGCCTCGTGAAGTGGATTCTCCTCGGCGCCCTCGCGGGCCTGCTCCTCGCATACCCGTCGATCCTCGCCCTATTGATCGCGGTCGCCGCGGTGCTGCTCTCCAAGCCCGTAGCCGTGGCATTCGGCCTCGGTCTGCTCGCCCGCCCGTTCCTGCCCCGGCTGCGGAGGCGGCTCCGATGACCGAGTCCGACCCGCTCGCCAAAGCGGAGGCCGCCGCCGTCGAGGCCGCGACGAACAGTGCAGCCGTGCAGGTCGCCCTCGCCGCCGTGGAGTTGGCCAAGCTGGCCAACGCGCAGCACCAGGCGCCGGCCTGCCAGCACCAGGCCCCGCCCGCCCGACAGTTCGACACGAAGAAGTGGCTGGTCATCGGAGGGGTGGCGTGCGTCTGCTCGCTCGCCTTCGCCCTGGCCTCGATCGCCATCGCCATCGGCGCGTGCTGCGCCACCGCCTGTGTGCTTGTCCTGCGCTCGATGTGGCGGGACTTCCAGAGGGGCCGCTGACCTGCCCTTCCGTCCTCCGTCAGGTGTTTCAGATGAAACGCCTGCGGGGGTGCGGTGGGGCCGGACGGTCCGGCCCGCGACCAGGAGGAAGCCCACATGGCGCTCACCAGTAAGGACCCGCACAACGCCCGCGAGCTCGCGGCGACCGTGCTCCTCGGCGCGCGCATCCTGCGCCGGCAGGACCGCGGCAAGCCGACCAAGCGGCTGGAGAACCGCGTCGAGCGAATCCGCGAGAAGGCGCAGGCCCGCGAGGACGCGAAACGCAAGCAGTAGGTACACCCCCGGGACGGCCGCTCTACCTGGCCGGGCGACGGCCGTCCCGGGGCCCGATTCACCTCACAGCGACCGGAGAGCACAGCATGACGGACACCGCCGTACCCGCCAACACCGAGCACACGGGTACACCCGTACCCGCCGTACCTAAGCAGCCGGGTACACCCGTACCCGCAGCCTCGCCGAAGGCCGGCCGCAGGCTCCGCACCGGCGACCTCCGCCGGGTCGTCGTCGAGGCCCGCGAACACGCCACGTACCGCGCCCTGGTACGCCACGGCGCCTACGTACTCGGGGGTACCCGCGTCCTCACCCGCCGCGCGTGGGAGGCCCGCACCACCGCCATGCACTCGCGCATGATGCGCGCCGCGGAGATCGCCGGGAACGAGGAACTCGTACGGCAGTGGGAGCAGCGCGCGTACGCGTACCGGTTCGCCCGCCACAAGCGGCGCATGGACATCCTTCAGATGATGCTCAACGCCCCGAAGGCCATCGGCTCCGCCGTACTCACCGGGGCCGGCGTCCTGTTCGTCCTCGGTCTCATGCTGGCCGGGTACAACCACGACGTCCGCGACGTCCTCACCCCGCTCGCCACGGTCGTCGAGTTCGTCGGATGGGTCGCGTTCATCGCCGGGGTGCTGTGGGAGCCGCTCCTCTACTCCCTGCCGCTCCTCGCCCTCGCCGGGGTGTGGGCCGTCGGCCGACACCGGCAGACCGCACCGTCGTGGGCCCTGCCCACGGGAGGCGACGAGCGGGACATCGTGCCTGATGAGGGCGCCATCCTCCGCGCGCTCGGCAACCTCGGCATCGCCCCGCTGAACAAGGCCATCAAGGACGGATGGCAGCCGCGTTGGGAGCAGCCGACCACCCGGTCCGGGAACGGCTGGCACACGCAGTTGCAGCTCCCGATGGGCGTCACCGTCGAGATGATCAACCAGAAGAAGAAGGTGCTCGCCCACAACCTGCTCAGGAAGCCCGTCGAGGTCTGGCCGACCGAGCCCCCGCGCCAGCCCGGCACCCTCGACCTGTGGGTCGCCGACCAGGGCTCCCTCTCCGGGATGGTGCCCCCGTGGCCGCTGCTCACCGAGGGCACCGTCGACTACTTCAAGGGCGTGCCCGTCGCGGTGTCGCAGCGCGGCGAGCCGATCATCGGCAAGCTGATGGCCGCGAACTACATGGTCGGCGGCATCATGGGTTCGGGTAAGTCCTCGCTGGTCATCGCCCTGCTGCTCGGCGCGATCCTCGACCCGCTCGTCATCGTCGAGGCGTACGTCATGGCGTACAACACCGACTACGACCCGCTGCGCCCGCGGCTGCGGAAGCTGGTCAAGGGCGACGACGACGAGGACATCGAGGCCGCGCTGAGGGCACTGCGGAACCTGCGCGACGAGGTGACCCTCCGCGGCAAGCTGCTGGAGGAACTCGGCGACGGGGCAACGAAGGTGACGCGCGAGCTGGCGCTGAAGGACCCGCGGATGCGGCCGAAGGTTGTCGTCTTCGACGAGTGCCACGAGCTGTTCATGCACAAGGAGTACGGGAAAGAGGCCGCTGAGCTGGCCATCAAGGTGATGAAGAAGGCCAGGAAGACGGCCATCACCCTGGTGTGGGTCACGGTCTCCCCGACCGCGGACAGCCTGCCGCGCGACGTCACCCGCAACACCTCGCACCGTGTGGCGTTCGCGGTCGGCGACCACGTGGCGAACGATGGGCTCCTCGGCTCCGGGAAGCACAAGGCCGGCGTGACCGCGACGACGCTGATCCCGGGCGAGGACGTCGGCACGGCCGTGACCGTGGGGTTCAGCAGCAAGCCGTTCGAGGTGGTCCGTGCCCACTACGTGGCCCGTGACCCCGACAAGGGCATCGACGAGGTGACCCCGGTCGTCACGCGGGCGATGGGCCTGTACGAGGGCGGGACGGCCGTCGACGAGCCGACGTTCCAGCCGGCCGACCCGCTCGCCGACGTCGCCGCGGTCCTCGGCAACGAGGTGCGCGTCCTCGCGGTGGAGGTGCTGCACCGGCTCGCGGCCCGCAACCCGGAGGCGTACGGAAGCTGGGGGCCGACGGACCTGAAGCGCGCCCTGGAGCCGTTCGGGGCGGAGCAGTACAAGAGCAACGGCGTGATGGTCGTCGCCCGTGACCGCGTCCAGGACGCCGTGCTGGAGCGTCTCGCCGAGGACGTTGACGACTACGACGACGAGTGAGTCCGGTCGGGGATCTTGGGGAGGTCTCCCCGAACGGTCCCTGAGCGGCCTCCCCCGCAACGACCTGCACGTATCCGGGTTCAGGGAGGGCGGGGAGGCAGACGCCCGGGAGGCGAGGAAACGGGAAACAGGGGGTTCCGCCTCCCCCGCCTCGCCTCCCTCCCCGGCTGCGTCAGTCGTGCACGAGGGGCTCTCCCGGCCCGTCGTGGAGCGGCACGGGTTGCCTGTCTCCGGTGCGGCTCCACCAGAAGCCATGGGCGTCCATGTAGTGCACCGTCACCCAGATCGTGCTTCCGGCCGGCGCCGCGGACTCGGGTAGTTCATCGCCCCACCCGAACCGGGCCAGGGGCACGGTGAAGCTCTCGCCCGGCGGGAGGTGGCCTCGCTCCCTGCGTTCGCCGTCCTGGAACCTCACCACGGCCGCGGTGCCACCGTCTGAGTTCCGTGCCCCTGCGTCGTACCAGCGGATCTCGCGGATCGGTTCGTTGGAGTAGTTCCGGACGACCGCTTCCGTGTCGCCCTCGTTGACGTACACCGAGAGGAGACGCGCCTGAGCCTGCCGCTCGTCGCGCCGCTCGGCCGCCCGGATGTACTCGCCGCGGCCGGCCACCCAGAGGGCGACGCCCGTAGCGACGGCCGTGACGACCGTGCTGCCTATGGTCCAGTTGTCGGTCATCGCGGCACAGTACAGCCGTGGTCAACCCGGCAGCGCGGGTTATGGGGAGGGCGTCGCCTACGCCGCGCCCTTCTCGGAGGGATCGGCCGCCTCGGGGCAGTCGACCGGCTGGCCCGGCACGAGGACATGGCGGGGCGGGATCGCCTCCCCGGCAGGGGTGCGGCGGCCCGTCGTTACGGGTCGCTGGCAGCGGGGGCAGAAGCTGTACGCGGCGGGGCTGTTGTCCATGACGCTCTCCTTGGGAGGGGTGTTTCTACCCCCTAAGGTCAGCACTCGGCGACGGGACAGCAGGCCTCTCTAACTTTCCTCCGTGTGTCGCGCAGTGCCGCGTCGCCCCATGTCCCGCTCACCAGCGACCGAACAGGCGCATGCTGAGTCGTCAGGCGTCGACAGGCTCGGCGTCGTGCGCCGCGGCGATGTCGTCGATACGGCGCGCCAGGTCGAAGTCAGCGGCCGTCAGCTTGTGGCCCGCGTCGTGCGTCGTGATCCCGAACCGCAGCCGATCCCACCGCAGATCGATGTCCGCGTGATGCCCGATCAACCGCTCAACATCCGCCACGTGCACGATCATCGCGACCCCACCGTGATAGCGGATCCCGTACGTTCGAGTGATCTCGTCACCCTCGCGCCGCCACCCCGGCATCCCGTCCAGCGCGATCACGATCTCGTCCTCGGTCAGCGGCACCGGTCCCTCAGCCACCCGTCAGCTCCCCTCGGTCACAGGCGCCAGAACCTCCGCGAGGTCCTGGCCGACCGGGGCATCCTGCCACGGCCGCATCGCCCGCTGAAGGGTCACCAACTCCCGGCGCATACGCGCTGAGCGGGTCTCTACCGCGATGTCCGCGACCGCGCGGGCAATCTCTACCGCCTGGTCCGGCTGGCCCGCTCCTGCCGCTGCTGTGGCGTGCCGCGCCAGGTACACGCCGCGGTCCCTGCGCGCGGTCTCCGGGACGATGTCGAGGACCTGCTCCCACAGGGACACCGCCTCAACGCCGAGCCCGAGCCGGCCGTAACAAGTCGCCCGCTGGATCTCCAGGTAACCGGGCGTCCGCCGACAGGCATTGCCCCACGGCAGATCGTCGTCGACCCTGCCGAGGAGTCCGTCCGCCTGGTCGATGAGTAGGTCGACCGCGCCCCGGTCCCCGGTGAGGCTGGCTCCGTGCGCCTGCTGCTGAAGCGCCATGATCCGCACCTTCGGCACGAGACGGCCCGCGTCGTCGAGCGCGGCCTCGCACAGGTCGACGACCGCGTGCCCGTCCCCGAGGTCGGTGCGCACCTGCGCCTGGTTGACGAGGCTGTAGCCGATCAGGTGCGGGTCGCGGGAGCGCATCGCTATCTCCTGCGTGACGCCGCGCCAGAAGTGCGCCCCGTCCATGTCGCCGGCGTCCTGGTACAGCCAGCCCACGAGTGCGGCGTAGGCGGCGCCGACGCGAAGCAGGCCGCGGCGGGTCTCGCCCTTCGCCGAGCGCACGAGTTTGTCGATGAGCTGGTACTGCGCGGACACCGTGCCGATCAGGTCGTGCGGTCCGAGGAACATGTCCGCCCGGTAGTGGCCTTCGAGCTGCTGTTGGAAGTAGTCGATCAGGGCGGGGTCGACGTGTTGCGGGGCGACGGGGCCGGCGACGAGTGCCGCGGCGGTGACGGACACGAACGCGCGGCGCTTCACATCGGCCTCTTCGTGGTGCTCGGGGCGGATCCATCCGGGCGGGGTGGTGAATCCGAGGTCTTCGGGCCAGCGGGAGAGCGCGTCGTGGAGGACGATCGCGGTCTCTTCGGAGGGCCAGCCCGGGCGGTCGCTTTCCCACCGGCGCCAGGTGCGGGCGGACACCGTGAAGTGGACGTCGTCGAGGAGGCGTTGCCCGTGCGCGGTGAGCTGCTCCGCGGCTTGTCCTACGGTGCGCCAGCCTGCGCGGAGCCGTGCGGCTCTCAGCGCGTCGTTGCGGCCCATCTGCCCAGTCTGAGGTGTCATCGCGCCCTACCCCGGCCGTGGCCGTTACGTGGCCGCACGTGGCCACGCCGCGACCTATTCGCGTCTCACCGTGCACGCTCATCATCGCGGTGTGGCTATGGGACGTACACAGAACGCGACAGAAGACGTATCCGCGGACGGTCGGGACAGTCGGCCGGTGGACGTCGAGACCATGCGTGCGACGGTGCGCCGGCTGCTGTCCGCGAGCGCGCCACCCGAGGCCGCGGAGCTGGAGACGCTCACGCAGTTACTGCGTGGCCACATCGCGGTGTTGATCCCTGAGGTGCAGGCCGCGGCCGACGCGATGCCCGAGGACGACATCCCCCGCTACTGCGCCCTCGCCTGCATCGGTGAGGCGCACCGGAAGGTGGGCATCGACGCGGGCCCGGGTCTGCCCAACCAGCTGGCTCACGCCCGCCGTCTGGCCCGTGTGGTCAACGCTCTGGTCGACCACCATGAGAGCCTCGGCTGAATAGGCCCCCGTCCGTCCTCGCGCTTCCCAGGCGTACCCCGAGGGCGGGCGGGTTCGATCTACTCGATGACGGACAGCTCCAGCGTCTCCGGGTACTTGTCCTTCATCAGCTCGAAGATCTCGACCGCGAGGCCCCGCGTCATCTGCGCGTCCGCCCACCGGTGCCCGGTGTCGCAGGACATGAACGCGGGCGTCTCGCTCCGGTCCTCGACATCCACGCTGACGACCAGGCCGTCGACCTGCTTGCAGATCGGGCACGCAAGGGGGCCGGCTTCCAGGTCCAGCGTCGGCAGGATCAGCCGCGCGAATACGGTCATCCGCCGTCCGCCCCCAGCCGCGGAGGCCAACCCGGCTCGGGGATCTGCTCGCTGGCGAAGTTCAGCAGGCGCCAGCCGGGGCCGTCCTCGTACTGCATGACCAGCGGCACGGACATGTACTGCTCGCCCGGGCGGATCACGCCATCGGTCGGGGTGGGCAGCAGCCGAAGGAGCGCCACGTCCGGGGCCAGATACTCGGGGTTGGCCTTGATGCCCCACGTCTCCCGAGTCACCGGCAGGGTGGCGCCCTTGAGGGCCGCGCGCTCGAACGGTTCCCACAGCGGGTGGTCGACCTCGTCCGCGGTGAACGCCTCGACGACTGCGTCAGGACTGAGGCCATCAGCCCGGGCCTGCGCCCGCATAGGCGTAAGCCAGTGCTGAGCCCAGCAGAGGCGGAGCGTCGGGTGTGTGGCCACCCACGCGGCGCGCACGTCGTGGTCGACCCAATAGGGCTCCACGAACTTCCACGCGGCGCTGATGATTGCGTGCTGTGCCGCGTAGGCCGCGATGTCTTCGTCGTCCGGTTCCATCGGCCGATTGTCCACCCTCAGCGCCGCCGGCTCTCGTCGTACCTACGGAGCGATTCCTTGATCTCGTAGACCATCCCGTCGGCGAACTTCTTCTTCTCCGCACTGGACGGCATCGTCAGGCTCTGCACCGTCATGTTGATCTGCTCGATGGTGATGCCAGATGCGCCCGCTGCGCCGGCACCGGTGACGAGCTGCTCGAACAGTGCGGTCTGCTGCGGGTCGAGGACGCGCTCGGGCTTCCGCGTCTGCTTGACGACCATCGTCGCCCCGTCGGCGAGCAGCCCGCCCTGGTCGTACTTCGCTGCCGGCGCGAACCCCCACTGCGACGTGAACAGGCTGTCCTTGTAGCCGCGGGCGCTGCTGCCCATGTGGACGCCCGCGCCGCCCGAGGATTCGACGTTCACTCCCGCGAGCGTGCCGGCCGTGTGCCCGACCCCCGCATTCGTGATGCCGATCATGAACGGGGAGTTCAGGTTCCGCACCCAGCCCGACGGGGCCGACGAGCCGAATGCACCCGTGGCCCAACGACGGTGCGGGCGCTCGCCGCGGATCACCGACTCAATGGCGCTCATCAGGCCTGAGCAGTCCCAGCTGGGGTTTCCGTTGCCCGCCCACTGGTACGGGAGACCCGCCTGCGTCTTCATCCAGGACAACGCCTTCTGGACCGCCGGCCCACCCTTGGCCTTCTTGTCTTCGTTGCCGAACCAGCCGAGCATCCCGTCGACCGCCTTGTTGGACAGGCCGCGCATGAGGTTGCCGATGCCGCTGGACGGGATCCGGCCGATGAGGGGTCGCACGAGGGCGCTGAGCGCCTTCTGCGCCGCCGACTTCATCCCGCCGACGAACACATCCTTCGCCCACGACGTCGCCCCGCTCACGGCCCCGGAGACCGCCGAGGTCACCTTGCCGACGATGCCACCGTCCACGAAGTGCTGAGTCGACCCCTGGTAGCGGCGCCGCTCCTCGGAAGCGCTCGGGTCCCCGCCCGTGCCGGTGGGCCGGTCCTTGCCCAGCATCGCGTCGATACCCCGGTGTCCGCCGAGCTGGTCGACCTGAGCGTTGGACAGCACGCGCTCGCCCGGGGCCAAGACCGCGGGCACGCTGTCGCGGTTCGAGCGCTGTCCGGGGACGACACCGCCGGCGCTGAATCCGATCGGCACCGCAGGCAGGGTGATCTTTGAACTGATCTTCCCTGCGATCGAGTTCCACATCTTGCGGATGCCCTGGTTGTACACCGACGCGATGACGAACTTCACCGGGGCGCCGATCTTGGTTTTGATCCCGTTCCAGATCGTGCCGAGCGAATCCCGCAGCGCGGTGAACGCGGACTTCATTCCGTTCTTGAAGGACGTGATCTTCCCGTTGATCGTGGTGAAGATGCTCGTCAGCTTGTCCTTGGCCCCGTTCCAGAGGCTGTTCCACGTGTTCGTGATGGACGTCTTCAGGCTCGTCACGCTGTCGCGGAAGACCTTCCACGCCCCGGTGAACGAGGACTTCAGGCCCGACCAGAAGCTGTTCCACTTCTCGCGGATGGTGCCCCAGAGGCTGTTCCAGATCCCGACGACCGCGTTCTTCAGGTCGGTAAAGATCTTCTTGGTTCCGGTCCACAGGGACTTGAACCACGTGGTGACCGCGTTCACCAGGTCAGGAATGATCGAGTGCCCGACGAGGATGTCGTAGAGGTCCACGAACGGCTTGACCACGTACGTGTAGAGCATGTCCCAGGTGCCGGCGAAGAAGCCCGACACCGTCTCCCACACGCCCTTGACGATGTCCCGGAACTTCTCCGAGTGGCTCCACGCGTAGGCGAAGGCGGCAGCCAGGCCAGCCAGGGCGAGCACCACAATGCCGATCGGGTTCGCCGACATGACCGCGGTGAGGATGGCCTGCGCGCCCGTGAGGACGGCCGTCGCCAGGGCCCACAGCTTCATCCCGCCGACGATCGCGAGGATGCCCGCGGCCAGTGACCCCACCAAGGTCTGGTGGTCGCCGAGCCAGCCGAAGAACGTCATCAGCGGGCCCTTCACCGTGTCGGCGATGCCCGAGAGCATGTCGGCGAACGGCGCGGCGATCGGCACGAGGTTCTCCAGGGCGACGCCGATCACGTCGACGATGACCCCGGCGATGTCGTTGAACGCCTTGAAGATCGTGGTGAGCGCGTTCTGGATCCCCGGCAGACCCGTGATGCGTCGCAGCTCCGCGACCGCGTCCGCGACCGCCCCGAGGGCGCCGCCGTTGCCCGCCTCCGCAGCCTTGAAGATGTTCTTCAGCGCGCCGAACGCGTTGCCGAGGACGCGGCCGAACTTCTTCCCGAGGTCGATGGCGTGGTCGATGGCGCCCTCAAGCCGCCCGGACTCGAAGGCGTCCGTCAGCTTCTCGGAGATCTTCGTCGACTCGTTGGCCATCGCCGTCGTGATCCGCCTGAAGGCCGGCGACGCTGCGACGGACAACTGCACGAACGCCTGGCCCAGTTGCCCGGGTACCTTCGTCAACGGGGCCATGCCGTCCGTGAAGCCCTGGAACATCCGGGTGAGGAGCCCCTGGTTGCCGAGCTTCGTGAACGTGTCGAGCAGGTTCACGGCCATGCCATTGAGGACGTCGGCCATCCCGCCGAGCCCGGTACGCAGGGCAGGCAGCGCGGCCGCGCCGAGGCGGGTCACGGAGGCGGCGAGCCCGCGGAAGAGGCGGTCCTGCACGTCCATCTTCAGCGCGGAGAACGCGGGCCCCATGCTGCGGACCGCGGTGACGAACGCGCGGGCGTTCGGCGACAGCTTCGCCATCGCGTCCGCGTACTTGTCCGTCGTCGCCGCGCCCTGCGACTGAGCCGAGTTGACGGAGCGCTGCGCGTCCGCGAGGGCTTCCTGAGCGGACCGCACCTGCCGGGACGCGGCGACCTGAGCGTCAGCCACACCCTGCTGCGCGTCGGCCAGCTTCTGCTGCGCGTCGCGAACGGACTCGGCCCCGTCCTTCGCTGTCTTCGCGGCCTCGGCCTGCGCGTCCTTCACCTCGCGCGTCCGGTCGCCGACCGTGCGCTGCGCGTCCGCCACCTTCTGGTGCGCAGCCTCGACCGCCTCGGAGCCCTCGACGCCAGCCGTGTTCGCCGACGCGGTCTCGTCCTGGAGGCGGGCCGTCTCGATCTGCTGTTCCTTCAGGCGCTGCGTGGCTCGGTCGTAACCGATCTGCGCGTCCTCAAGCTCCGCTGCTGTGGCCGCGGCACCCTTCGCCTTGACCGCCGCGAGTTCCTTCTCGGCGTCCTGGACGTCGCGCACGGCCTGCCGCTGGTCGAGCTGCGCGTCGACGAGCCGGTTGTTGAGGTCCTCCAGCTGCTCCGAGGCTTCCTTGCGCGCCTGGGTGAGGTCCTCCTCGGCCTGCTGGGCGTCCTTGACCGCGTCCGTCAGGTCGCGCTCGGCGTCCGCGATCCGGCGTAGCGCGGCCTGCCGTTCCGCTGCGGCCCTGACCTCCGCGTCCCGGACATCCTCGGCCGCTTCCTTCACCTGCTTCTGAGCGTCGACGATCTGCCGTGCCGCGTCCTGCTGCGCCTCTTTGAGGGTTCGCGCAGCGCGGGCGACGTTCAACTGCGCGGCGGCCACAGCACGGGCCGCGGTGGCCGCTTGGGCGCCGCTCTGCCCGCTGGACGACCCGGCGGCCTTGAAGGCCGCGCCGATGCCGCTGAGACCGAGCGCGAGCGTGCCGACGACGGTGACGAGACCGCCGAGCGCGGGCACGGCTACGGCGGCCGCGGGGCCCATCGAGATGATGCTCTGCCCGAGCGAGGCGACCGCGGGCAAGGCGCTGAGGGCTGCGGCGGCGAGGCCTGCGAAGCGGGAGGACAGCATGCCCGCGCCGGCTGCACTCTCGCCAAGGCCAACGAGTCCACCGACGGTGCGCGTGCGGATCGTGACGGTGCGGTCCCGGGTGAGCGTGGCCAGACGGGCGGCGGCCGCGGTGACGTCCGCGTTGGCCTGGATCGTCATCTGCCGGCGCCGCGTGAGGTTGGCGATGTCGTCGGCTGCGACGCGGGTGTCGACGTCCATCCCGATGCGGACGGTGCGCCGCCGGGTCAAGTTCGCGATCTCGTTCGCGCCGACGCGGGTGTCGACGTCTGCGCGGATGCGGACGACGCGCTCTGTGGTGAGCCGGTCCAGCTTGTTGCGGACGATCCGCTCGGCGGCCTCGGAGATCTTCGGGCTGATGTTGACCGCGAGGTCCCGCAGTCGCAGCCGAGAGAGAGCCGTGTCGTCGAGGTTGAGTTTCACCTTCAGCGACCGGTCGCGCACGAACCGGTCGAGGGCGACCCGCGCCTCGCGGTCGTCGAGCTTCAGCCCTACGCCGACCTCGGTCCGCTTGGACTTGAGGCGGTCCATCGCGCGGTTGTAGCCGCTCTCGTCGGCGGTGACTTCTACGTAGCCCTCGGCGATGCGGAACTGGCCGGCCATCAGGCGCTCACCGCCTGGCGGTCATCGGCGAGGAGATCGGGGAGCGCTACGCCCACCACGTCGGCGAGGAGATCGGCGGTGTGGATGCCGGGCGCAGCAGCGCCGCACTCCCACTTCCACACGGTCCACGGGGTACGGCCGACTGCGGATGCGACTTGCTCGGCGGTGAGGCCGGCGGCGCGGCGGGCTGCGCGTAGGCGGCACCCGCTGAAGTGACGTGCCATGAGGGGGCTTTCGTGATGGGCGCGGGCAGGTACAGGACCTCTGCGGCGCCCATCACGGGCCGTCGCCGCAGTGCCATGCGCCTCGGTTCCGAGCGCCCATCGCGGGCTGGCAGCTGCCTTCGGTTCGTCGGCTGGCACTGAGTGCGGGTTGTCCTGGCTGGAATGATACGCCAGGTGCCCTACGAATCGTAGGTTCGTGCTGCACCTTGCCTGTGAATCGCAGGCCGTTAGATGCTGGGGCGCATGGCATCCACCACCTCGCCCCGCTGGCCGGCCCTCCCGGCGGGCTTCGGCGTCCTGCTGCGCAACGCACGCATCGACGCGGGCCTCTCCCGGGACGCGCTCGCCGCAGTCACCCAGTCCTCGAAGGGGCTCGTCCAAGCTCTCGAAGACGCGATGCGGCCACCGTCCGCGACCATGGCCGTGCGGATCTCCGAGGCGCTGCAACTCGACGCGTGGGAGGCCGCGGTCCTACAGTCGGCGGCCGTTGACGACGCGGCGCTCCACAGCCGGCGCGGCGTCCGCCACACACGCCCGAGGCGGCGCGTCAACACGTCTGCGCAGTAGTGGCGTTCTCCTCCCGGTATGGGCGGCACCCGTGGAACGATGCCCACCCATGAGCGAGAGGGGTACCCGCATGATCGAGGTCAAGGGCCACACCGGGCAGGTGGTGTTCGATGGCGAGTACGTCACGATCACCCGCAAGGGCTTCAACGCCCGGATGACGGTGGGCAAGGGCGAGAAGCGCATCCACGTGTCGCAGATCAGCGGCGTGCAGTGGAAGCCAGCCGGGATGATGGTGAACGGCTTCATCCAGCTCACCGTCCCCGGGGGCAACGAGCGGCGCTCCGCGTTCGGCAGCCAGACCACGAACGCGGTGAAGGATGAGAACTCGGTCGTCTTCACGAAGAAGCAGATGCCGGAGTTCGAGAAGGTGCGGACCGAGATCGAGGCCGCCATCGCTGCGCACCACGCACCCCAGGCACAGGCTGCCGCAGCGGGCTCGGTGGCCGATGAGCTGGCCAAGCTGGGGGCGCTGCGCGAGCAGGGCCTGTTGAGCCCGGAAGAGTTCGAGCAGCAGAAGGCCCGGCTCCTGGGCGGCTGAGGCGTTGTCAGTGGCCACGGGTAGCGTTCACGTCATCACTGTTGAGCGTCTGCTGGCTGCACGCGCTGGACTCCCGATGCCCCGCCCAATGAACAGCACCACCGGCGGGGCATCGCGCTGTGCCGCCCCGGACTACAGGCCGGTTCCGGCGACGGGGTTGTCCTCCCACCGGTCACTGTCCTCGAAGTAGCCGAGCAGCGCCTTCGATCCGTCGGCCCATCCCCCGTGCCGGCCGATCCGCACCAGGTCGTGCCCGGCCTTACGTGCGGCCGTGGCGAACCCGCGGCGCAGGCTGTGCCCGGACCACTGGCCTTCCAGCCCCGCGACCTCCGCGGCTCGCTCGATGACCTGCGCCGCGGCCTGCGCGGTGAGGCGCCCGGCCGGGTCCCCGATCGGTACGCCGTGGCGGAACATCGGCGGGGCGATCCGGCCGTGCCGGTCGATCCGTACGAACAGGGGGCCCTCGGTCCGGCCCGCTTCCGCGAGGGCCTCCCGCAGGGCACGCACGGCGCGGACGGGGCAGGTGCTCGGGTTGCTGCCGAACGGCACGGCGGTGTCGCTGAATGCCTTCACCTTCCGCCGGTACACGGAGGCTTCGATGCCGTTGTCCGTCTCGGGGACGTCGGCCAGGTCGAGGGCGACCAGCTCGGAGACGCGGGCGGCCGTGGCGAAGCCGAGGAGCAGCAGGGCCGCGTCCCGCTTGCCCTGGAGGGTGTCGCGGTCGAGGGTGTCGAGCATCGCGCGGAGTGCGGTCGGCACGGCCGGCTGCGCCTTGCGGGTCTTGGCGGCCGGGTCCTTGGCGCGGGCGAGCCGGTCGCGGTAGCCGCGCAGGATGATGCGGGCGCCCTTGGTCGACGGGGGTGCGACGTCCGCTGCGGTGTGCGCGGTGCGGATCGCGGCGATGGCCCGCTCGATGGAGCTCGGCGAGTACGGGCGGCCGGTACGCGGGCGCGGTGTGGTCGTGAGTGCGGCGACGTACTCGACGACTGTCTCCGGGGACGCGGGCAGTGGGGGCCGGCCGTTCGTGGCGCACCAGGTGGTGAACTCCGACCAGTCCGAGGAGTAGGCGCGGCGGGTGGAGTCCGCGGTGCCGGCGGCGAGGGCCTCGCGTGCGGCGCCCGACAGTGGCGGGGTGGTGTTGTCGAGGGTCTCGGCGGGGTCGTTGCGGCGTACAGCGATCTCCGAACTCTGGCTCATGAGAAGGAATGTTATCGGGAGTCAGAGCCGTTCGGCCGGGGGTTGGGCGCGCCGTGGCCCAACGGTTACGGTTCGCCCATGGAAGCCGGAGATGGAGCGACGTGGGTCGGGTCAACGGCCGCAGTGGTCGCTGCTGTTGCGTCGGTCGCGGTGTGGTGGCGGGAACGCGGCGCCGTCACGTGGGAGTTCGACCGAGCCGAGCGCGGACGATCGATGGTGCGCAATGCAGGCCGGGCCACCGCGCGGGACGTTCACGTGCGGGTGGGGTCGGCATCCAACGACAGGGACGTAGACACGCAGGCGTCCGCGGCGAGGGTCGCGCCAGGCGAGGTCGTGCCGGTGCTGGCGTTCGCGCACATGGCGTCCCCCGCAGACTTCTCCCTCGTGGTCACCTGGCGCGGTCCACTTCTTCGGCGCCGCCATCGGTGGACCCGAGCGCTTATCTGACACGACTGCGCCCGGCCACCACCGCGGTGACCGGGCGCAATTCAGCGGGCGATGAATTCAGATGATGATGGCCCCGCCACTGGTGCGGAACCTGGGGCCGCTGCTCGCCGCGGTTTCCGCCTTCGGCTCCTCCTCCTCGACCTCCTCGACCTCGGGCTCCCCCTCCGCGTCCGCGTCCGGCAGCCCGTACACCCCGCGAGCGCGCTGCCCGTAGTAGTCCGACGTCGCCATCCCCGCTGGCTTCGGCGACTTCCTCCGGGGCCCGAGACGCGCCACGTGCTGCTCCGCCGCCGAGGTCAACGGCACCTCAACCACCGTCGGCGCCGGCAGACCCGCAGCCCGGGCCGCAGCCCTCTCCTCCGCGGTCGCCGACCGCGTCATCGTCCTCCGGTTCATCAGGCCTCCAGCTCGGGCACGGCCGGCAGAGACTCCAGCGACTCGGACAGAGACCGGGCCGTCATCGCCGCCTTCATGGTCGACACCGGGTTGAGGCCGACCCCGTGACCGTGCGCCGCCTGGTCGTACAGGGCCGCGGCCGTCGCAACGTCCTGGAGTGCGCTCTGCGCGTCCGCGAGAGCCCGCACGTACCGGCGCACCCCGTACTCGAACGCCTCCGCGTACTGCTGCCGAGCCGCCTGCGACGTCGAGGCAGCCACGTCGTACAGCTCGCCGAGCGCGGCACGCACCGCGTCGTTCGTCTCCTTCATCGCCACGAAGTTGTTCCCGTTCTTCGCCGGGCCCTTGGCCTCCGCCTTCTGCGCCGCCACGACCTTCTCGTAGGCCGCGGCTACCTTCGGCGGCAGCATCGCGAGGTCGCGGGGCATCGCGAACGGGTGCTCACGGTCCCCCGAGATGTTGACGGCCCACGGCGTTCCCTTGACGTCGATCATGTTCTCTCCTGATCTGCTCGTACTGGCTTCGGTGTGCGGGTTGGTCTGTGTGGTCAGGCCCCGGACGCGGCCAACGACCCATTGCTCAGCGGACTCAGGGCGAGGTTCCGGAGTTTCTGCGCGTGCCGCCGAGCCAGCCCCGCCCGACGCGCCAGGGCCAGCTCGGCGCGCTGACGCCGCTCCCGCTCGATCCGCTGACGGGCCCGCTCGATCTGCTCCGCGATGACGTCGTCGACGTTCACGACTCCGCCTCCCGCGCCACGCGGAGACCTCGGGCAATCGCCCGAGCAACCGCACGCTCCTGCTGCCGAGGCGACGCGCCCGCCGGGACCGCCACCGGCACGCGGACACTCCCGTCACGCAGCCGCTCCGGACCCTGCGGGGCGAGTCGCGCCTCCACCTCGGCGAGGTGCTCGACCAACGCCCGCCCGTCCTGCGGCTTCTGCGAGTACACGACCCTGGTCGACTCGACCTCCGCGACGAACACGGGGTCCGTGACCCACTGCCGGACCGTGCTCGGCGAAACTCCGGCCGCCTCGGCCGCGGCCCGCTGAGACTTCCCTGCCGCGAGCCACAGAACAGCGGACGCCTTGTGCCTGGGGTGAGTTGCAGTCATCAGATTCCTCCTCGGTAGAGCGGGCCACCCGGCCCGTCCAGTTCCTCGATGTACGGCCGGCCGCGAGGACACAGGGCCGTGCCCCGCTGCGGCGGCAGCCTGCGCGGCGTGAGCCCGTACAACCCGGGCAGCGACCAGTCGCGGACCCAGTGCGCGCGCCGCCACGCGGTGGTCGTCGACAGCCCGGTCTGTTCGGCGGCGGTGCGGATGCTGGCGCCTGCTGTGACGAGTTCGAGAACGGCGAGCCCTTGCGCGGCTTTGGTCTCCAGGGGTACGCGGCGGTAGGGGGTGGGGCCGGCTTGTCTGGGGCTCATCCGTTTCACTCCTTACGTGTGCGTGGGCGGTTGGTGTTACTGCTGGTCGGGGGCCGGTTTCTGTGTGCGTGGGTGGCCGCCCCGAGATCCGGGGCGGCCTGCTCGTGGGCGGGTCAGACGAACATGACGAGTTGCTCGCCGTTGCCGGTGATGACCGTGGCTTCTCGGACAGCGGACCTCTCCGGCTCCGGCGGCGTCAGCTGGTCGTTGAGCGTCCGGATCTCGGAGCGGATCCGGTCCGTCTTCTCCTTGCGGTACAGGCCGGAGCAGCACGGTTCGCAGGCCGTGTTCGGCTTCCGGTGGTCCTGGCAGACGAGGGCCTGGTCGATGTGGAGGCCGGGCGTCTTCAGCGTCCAGGTCTTCAGTTCTCCGCGGAGGTCGCGGAGTTGCGCGCGGATGACCTTCTTCTCGTCGGTGGTGATGGTCACGTGGTTCTCCTTCGTGGTGTCCTTGGGGTGGCCGGCCCCGTCTCCCGCGGGGCCGGCCGATTGGTGTGCGGGTCAGACGAGCGCGTGGGCGGGCGTGGACGCGGGGGCGTTGAGCAGAACGGCGCTCACCTCGTGGTCGTGTTCGCGCAGTTCGTCGGCGGTCCAGACCGTGTCGAGGTACACGAACGCGGCCTTCACGGAGGTGAGCGCGACGCCATCCCCGACGATGCCCTCGACGACCGTGGCCCATCCGATGACGGGGCAGGTGACGGTCTCGGGTTCACCGTGGTGGAAGTTGACGGTCCATCCGGACTGCGCCGGGGCCATGTTGATGATGTTGCCGGTGGCGATCTTCACAGTGGTTCTCCCTGTTCGGGGTTGACCGGCCGCCGGTTGACGGCCGGAAGTTCATGGGCGGTTGCGTGCGTTGCGGAACCACGAGGTGAGCAGGGCCGCTTGCTCCCACCCGAGGCGGTCGTAAAGGGGCTTCACCGAGACGTGCAGCGGGTGGCTGCCAGGCTGGCCATACACGTGGTGCCGGAGTGCGGCAGCGAGGTCTACGGCGGCCGTCCAACCGAGGCCGTCGACCAGGTCCCGGGCGAGGCTCGCGTACGTGTAGCCGCCTCCGTCCCGGATCCGGTCGGCTCGACTGGTCCAGCGCTCCATGCCGGTCACGTCTGTGCCATGTCGACGAACCGGGAATAGTGCAGTTGGGCCGCCACCGTGAGCGTGGCCAGTGGCCCGTTGCGGTGCTTGACGACCATGAGGTCCGCCTCGCCCGAGCGCGGTGATTCCTTGTCGTACGCGTCCTCGCGGTGCACGAGGATCACCATGTCGGCGTCCTGCTCCAGGGAGCCGGACTCCCGGAGGTCCGAGAGCTGAGGCTTCTTGTCCTGCCGCTGCTCCGACCCGCGATTCAGCTGGGCCAGGACCACGACCGGGACGTGCAGTTCCTTGGCGAGGAGCTTGATCCCACGGCTCAGTTCCGACACTTCCTGCTGTCGGTTCTCGTGCCTGCGGGAGGTGCCCGCGCCGAGGAGCTGGAGGTAGTCGATGACCACCAGGTCGAGGCCTTCACGCTGCTGCCTCCGGCGGCACTTGGCCTTGATCGACGACAGGGTCTGGCCGTGGGTGTCGTCGATGAACAAGGGTGCGGCGGAGACGTCGGACATGCGCTGGGCGATCCGTGCCCAGTCGTCGTCGGTGACGTTCCCAGACCGGAGGTGGTGGAGGGCTACCCGCGACTCAGCGGACAGCGTCCGGTCTTGGAGTTCGGTCAGGCCCATCTCCAGGGAGAAGAAGGCGGACGGCCGGCCGTGCTTGATGGAGCAGGCGCGGGCGAAGTCGAGGGCCAGCGTCGACTTCCCCATGGCGGGGCGGCCCGCGACGATGACCATCTGCCCGGGGTGGAGACCGTTCGTCAGCAGGTCGAGGTCGGAGAAGCCGGTCGGTACGCCGGTGATCTCCCCGTTGTTGCGGCGGCCTTCCAGGGCGTCGAGGTACTCGCCCAGGGTGTCGCCGATGTACGCGCCCTGTGACTCCTCGCTCGTGGTCAAGGCGCCTTCGAGAGCGGCGGCGGCCGACTCCTTGGCCTGGTCGATGTCACCGTGTGCCCGGTAGCCCAGCTCTGTGATCTGGACCCCAGCGCTGCCGATGCTGCGGAACTCGGCGAGATCGCGGACGATGCCGGCGTAGTGCTCGGCGCTGGTCGCGGATGGCACCTGCTGGATGAGTTGGTGGAGGTAGGAGGCGCCGCCGACGCGCTCAAGGTCTCCGGTCTTGGCGAGTTCCCTGCCGAGGGTCACGGGGTCGGCGGGTTCGTTGCGGCCGTAGAGGTCGAGGATCGTCCGGTAGATCGTCTGGTGGTTGGCGAAGTAGAAGTCGGCCGGCGAGCGGAGGCTGTCGATGACGTCGGCGATGGCGTCCTTCGACAGCTGCATGGCGCCGAGGACGGACTGTTCCGACGCTCGGTCGCGTGGTGGAACCCGTTCCATGTCGGGCTGGTCATCGGTCATGCGGTCTTGCTCCTGCGCGCGTCGGGGTGGCAGTCGGGGCATGGGGCGCCGTCGAGTAGCCGGAAGTTGGGGTTGAAGCGGGCTGCGGGGTTGTCGTCACCGCAGTGGCCGCACCAGGCCGGTGTCTTGGACGCGGGCTTGGTGGGCTGATCGGCGCGCCACTTCTCAGCGAGGGCGGCGAAGTCGTTGTTGTTCGCGACGGTGCGCCACCAGGCCGGGCCGTTGGGCTTGTGGGTGGTGGTGATCCAGTCGATGAAGGTCTCTCTCTCGTCGTCGGCCACGGCGCCGGAGTCACGTACGAGTTGCTCAGCCAGAGAGAGAGGAGGTAGTTGAGGAGATAGAGGAGTAGGGGGGTTCGATTCGAACCGGCTACGGTGCCAATTTGAACCGGCTACTCCGTCCGTAGGCGGTTCTTTTTGGACCGACCCCTCGCTGTTGGGTGTCCGAATCGGACCGGCTACAGAGCCCGTTGTCGGTCCTGTTTGAACCTCCTTCGGAGACGTAGCCGGTTCGTTCTGGACCGCCAACGTCAGCGGGCACCCGCAGCCGGCCTCACCGGGGCACCCGTCGGGATGCAGGTGGAGGAACCGGTACTTGGCGACCTTGCCGTTGTGCCCGCCACCCGCATGCTCGATGACCTTTTCGTCCTGGAGGCGGGCCAGGATCTTCCGCATGTCGCGGTCGTTCTTCACCATGGCGTGCCGCATGATCTCGGCGTCGACCGCGCTGTTCCACGTGAGGCGCGACCTATCGTTGGCGTCGTCTGCGAGGACCATCGCCGTCAACTTCTCGCGGTGGGTCAGAGAAGGCGGTGCCCACACCTTCACCTCGCGGTACAGCTCGTAGCCCATCAGGTGTTGTCGTCCTTGCGTGCGCCGGCGAAGCGGGTGTGGAACTCCCATGCCTGCCAGCCGTGGGCGGCGAGGCGCCGGAGTTCGGCGCGCGCTTCGGGGAGGGTGAGGCTGTACGTGCGGGCGATCCGGTGGGCCCAACGGCTACGGCCGCGGGCGGTCGGCCCTCGCCTCCGCTGTGTGTCGAGCATGGTTCGTGGTCCGTTCGCGAGGGCTCGGCCGGTGCGGGTTGGCTAGTTCTTCTCTCCCTGTTGGGAGCGGCCTCGCGGTGATCAGGTCTAGGTGGTGCCTGCGCCCCGCCCGGCCGCCGAAGCAGCCGGGACGGGACGGCAGTTGCCGGGTGCTGACGTCACCTTTCGGCGTGCTCGGCGAGTTCACGGATCCGGGCGGGCGCACCGAGCGCGGTCGTCCTGACGATGTCCGGGTTGGCGCCGCCGCGGAGGCTGTCCGCGAGCAGGTCGAAGAGGTAGCCGTACCCGGCGCCCGCCTCGGCACGGCCCCGCTCGATCGCGGTGAACGCCCACAGCGGAGCGACGGTCGCGGCGCGCAGGGCCTCGGCGAACTCGGCGCTGGCCTCGGTCTTGAGGACGCGGGCGATCTCCGGAGCGATCTCGGCGAGCCCGTCGCACATGTTGTCCAGCGTGGCGACCCGGTTCGGGTGGCGGAGCGCCTCCTCGTACGCGGCGCCAGCGACGTACAGGCCGGCCGCGGCGATGGTGGCGGAGTCGGTGCGCGGGCGTACGGCCTCGGCCGGAAGTGCGCTGGTGCTGGCCGTGAGGGTCTGTGCCATAGTGCTTACATCCGTTCTGTTGAGGGCCCGGTCTGCTGTCGTAGGTGCGCCGGGCCTTCGGCGTTTCTCGGTTCGGATAGGCCCCTGGCTACAGGCGTTGACGCGCCTGCTGGGGGCCGCTTTCATGCGGCAGTGGATACCTGGGAGTCGACGGCCACGAGGATGCGAAGGCGGGCCGTCTGCTCGGGGGCCAGCGGCGGGGCCAGGTCGACGGTCTCCGCGATGGAAAGCCAGTAGCTCTCCCCCGCGAGGTCTCCCCGTTCGGCAGCCGCGGCTGCCTTCTCCCGCGCTGTCACGCCACTTCCCTGAGGGTGCGGATCGCCTCGACGTAACGGGCGAGCAGCTCCCCGCGGGGCTCACGGGCGCCGGTCTCCCAATGCCCTACTGCCTGACGCGTGGCGCCCACGATGTCGGCGAGTTCCTGCTGCGACAGTCCGGCTTCTTCCCTGAGTCCTCGGCGTTCGTCCGGGGGCGGCAGGTCGACGCGGATGCGCAGCCGAGAGCGGATTTGCTCCGCTACTGTTGCGGCCATGTAGCCATGTTCCCAGACTTGGTGAGTAAGTTCAACCATGTCACGCGACCTGGTGCATGTTGACCGCGTGCAGCGCTGTAGCGATACTCACCAGGTGACTAAAGGAGACATGGTGACGGGCGCAGAGCACTCGAAGCCGACCGTTCGCGCATCGCTGACCAGCGGTGACGGCGACACGGTGGCCACCTTCGAATGCGAATCCCCTTCAGGCGAGTGGCTCGCGAACGGCGACGTAAGCCGTAAGGATCAGGGACTCGTCATCTCTCGTCTCGAAGTCAGACCAGGCGCGCGCGCAGCTGGCGGAGTGACGGGCGGCATGGTGCAGAAGGTGCCGGTCGGCCAGATTTTGCGCCACGTCCGAGCAGAACTGGGCCCCGACGCTGGCCCTACGACGACGCTTCCTGACATCGAACTTGCTCAGCGCATTCGTGAGGGCGGACGCGTGTCCCTCGACGATGAACTGCTTCGCGCGGTGGCGCACCGCTACTGGCTCTACACCGGCCCGGGCCAGCCGCCGGGAGCAGTCAAGCGTCTCGCCGCCGACTTCAATCGGCCGGAAGAGACCATCCGCACCTGGGTTGCGCGAGCGCGCCGCGAAGGCTGGTTGGGGCCCAGCGTGAAGGGCCGCGCTGGCGCCGAGCCCGGGCCCAAGCTGAGGCACGAGTTCGAGATCGGCTTCAGGTAGGAACATGCTGACGAGGCCCGGCCTGATCTCTCAGGTCGGGCCTCGTGGGTGTCCTACTTCTCCGCCTACCGGGGCGCCTTCCACTCGATGCGCACCGCGCTCGGGTCAAAGTAGACAGCCCCCGTCCCCGGCTTGAAGCCCTTCGGCCGGCCCCGGCGCGACGGCAGCACCGTCACCGTCATGAGGGCGTCGATGATCGCCCGCTTCCGCTCCAGCGTGTACGCCTCCCACGCCTGCTCGAACCCCGGCGTACCGATGGGCAGCCGCGCGAGGAGCGGCACCGTGGCACGGCGAGACATCTCCCCCTCGATCTCCGTGAGCTTGGACCGCGTGCGCGCGGTGCCGTCGAGCATCTGCTTCCGGGTGATCAGGTCGTCGGCGTAGTCGGCGCTGTACTGGTCCAGCTTCACGCGCAGGGTGTTGGCCCGGAGCGCCAGCTGCTCCGTGGACTCCCCCACCTTCGGGCTCGGCACGAACAGGCTCACCGCGTCCGGACGGCTCAGCCGCTCGACGACGAGTGCCTCCACGTACCCGTCGAGCAGCTCCGCGGTTCGCGTCACGTGCACCGCAGCCCGGCACCGGTAGGCAATTTTGGTGGCTCCGCTACTCCGCCCGGAGGTTGAGCAGCGCATCGTCTCGCGGCATCCTCGCCGCCCTTCCGGGACGGGGACGACCTCGGCGGCCTTCAGCTTCCCGAACTCCGCCTCCAGCTCCCTGGGTGTCCACTGTTGCCCGTCGGGGCCGTCAGCGGCCACGTACAGGGGCAGCGCGTCGTCGTCCTCGGCGTACCCGGAGAACAGGAACACGCGGCCGTCAGGGGCCGTGTACCGCCCCACGAGGGCCCCGCACACATAGAGGCCGGACCCCAGCCACTTACGAGCGTTCCCGAACGACGTGCGGCGCTCCGGCTGCTCCAGGATCGTCTTCGCTGCCCGCCACTTCTCCTCTGTCGTCAACGGCGGCCACGCCGCCTTCCCGACGATCTCGCCGCGGTGGTCCATCAGGCCGGCGTTCCGGGGCCGCAGCAGCACGCGGCGTAGCTCCGTGTGCTTCCAGCCGCGTCCGGTCGGCTCGGTCCGGGTGCCGTCCTCCAGCCGCTTCCTGCGGGGCACGGTGAGCACCTTGTCAGCTGTCCACCGGCGGACGATGGAGCCGAGGGATTCACCGGCGATGACGGAGTCGATGGCCTTGTCGACGAGCCAGGCCTCGGAGCCTTCGACGATGTGGGCCGGGCCGCCGCACGCGCCGCAGTGGGCCGCGACGGCGAAGTCGTCCCCGGTCTCGGTGTCCGTGCGCGTGATGACGAAGTCCGTGGCCGCGGTGCACGCGAGGCATTCCAGGGAGCGGGGGGTTACGCCGTCGCTCTCGTAGCCGAACGGGCGGGGGCCGCCGCGGTAGGTGCCTTCCCGGAGGCTGTCCTGCTTCGCGTCGCGGACCCGCTCGGCGATCTCCTCGGCCTCGTGCTGGTCGTCGACGGCTTTCCGCCGGGCCTCGCGCCGGCCGTCGGCGGTGGTGAGGTCGTAGGTGCCGCCCTTGACGGTGGCTACGAGGAGGCTTCTCTCCTCGACGAGGTCGAGGAAGTCGAAGGCCTCGCGGTAGCGGCGCTGGAGGCGGCGTGAGGTGAGTGCAAGGACGCCGTCCGCCTCGCCGCTGCGGAGCATCTTGAGCATGCGGTCGTACTTGGGGCGCCGCTTGCCTGAGTAGGCGCTGATGTCGTTCTCGATCAGGACCTCGACGACGTCAACGTCCAGTTCCTCGGCGAGCTTTCGGCAGTCGCGTTCCTGGCGCCGTACCCCGTAGCGGCGGCCTTCGCGGTCGTCTGAGATACGGGCGTAGATCACGACGCGGCGCCGGGCACCGGCGGCAGGCTCGGTCTTCATAGCCCAATACGGTAGCGCTTAAAGGCGTCCTTGCGTAGCGCTTGACAGGTCGAACCCGCTGCCGCCCTTGGGCACCGAGGCCGGGCTCAGGCCCACGGTGAGCTTCTTCTGGGGCCACACCGCGCCGGAGTTCACCACTGCCGCGCGGACCCGGTCCCTGCTCTCGGAGAGGCTCTTGTCGGGGAGGCCGACCAGGGTGAACGCCGCGACGCCCGGTTCCAGGTCCGCCTGGACCTCGACGACCACGCCCTCGACGCCGACCAGGGCCACCGAGCACGTACGCGCGAACCCCATCAGGCCGCTCCCCGCGCGTGCTCGACCACGGGTGCGCCGCGGTCGGGGAGGAGGACGCCGATCAGGTCGATGCGGACACCGCCGGGCGGGGCTCCGCCGTGTTCCTGGAGCCAGCGCTCCGCCAGGCCGCGCAGGCGCTGTGCCTTGGCCGGGGTGACGGCCGCCATCGGGTGCTCGAAGGCCCCCGTCCTGCGTGTCTTGACCTCGCAGACGACGAGCGCGTCGCCGTCCCGGGCCACGATGTCGATCTCGCCGGTCCTGCCGGAGCGCCAGTTGCGCGCCAGGACGGTCATTCCGGTCTCGGTCAGCCGCCGTGCGGCCAGGTCCTCGCCGTACTTGCCGAGTGCGTTGCGTGCCTTGGACGTCTTCATGTCGGCACCACCTCCGGCGCCAACATTGCGGCCGCGTCCGCCCACTGTTGGATCTTGGTGGACAGGCGGCCGACTGGGGACAACTCCGTCACCCTCACGAGTGATCGTCGTCCGTCAGCGGCCGCCTGCCGTACTCACGCGGTCATGGGGTCCCCCGCGGCGTTCAGCCGCCGGGCAGCTCCAGATCGCTCTTGTTCAGCTCCTCGATGTTCACGTCCTTGAACGTGAGCACCCGTACCTGTTTCACGAAGCGCGCGGGCCGGTACATGTCCCACACCCAGGCGTCCGCCATGGACACCTCGAAGAAAACCTCACCCTGGACCGAGTGCACCTGCATCTCGTAGTCGTTGGTGAGATAGAAGCGCCGTTCGGTCTCGATCACGTATTTGAACAGACCGACGACGTCGCGGTACTCCCGATAGAGCTTCAGCTCCATCTCGGTCTCGTACTTCTCGAGGTCCTCGGCGCTCATGGCATGTTCCCCTTCAGCCGTGCGTCCCCCTATTGTGCGCCAGCACCGCGAGCCCCTAGACGATTTCGGTGTCGAGGACCTCGGGCCGGGCCGGGGGACCCTCGTCGAGCAGCCTCCGCAGCAGCTCGGCGAGCCTGGTCGGATACACCGTCTCATGTGCCTCGGTCAGTTCCTGGCACGTCCACCAGCGCGCTCCGGCGACACTTCGCCGTTCCAGCTCCGTCAGCCCGGCGGCGACGGTTCCCGTCTGGGTGGTACGGGCCAGGAAGTACCATTCGTCCTGGTCCCAGCGGCGTCCCGCGAAGGGGAACGAGCATCTGCGCCGCCACAGCACCGGGCCCAGTTCGACCTCGGTGATGCCGGTCTCCTCCTCGAGTTCCCGCAGCGCGGCCCGCTCACGGGTCTCGTCGCCCTCCAGGCCGCCGCCGGGGGTGAACCACCAGTCGTCCGCGGGATCGTCCGGCTCATGTCCGTGCAGCAGCAGAATGCGCTCCTGCGCGTCGAGGAGCACCACCCGGGCGACTCTCCGCAGCCCGCCGTCGTACGAGTCCGCTCCCGGGCCGGTGCCCGGGGCCCGCTCCGGTGCCACGGGCGGCATGGCGGCCGGTCCGGGCCGGGCGGTCTTTCCGGACGGCCCGGACGGCCCGGACGGCTCAGCCGACACCGACGGGCTCCGTCCGCCTCCCTCGCCGGCGTCCCAGTCGCTTGGCGACCGGGCCGTACGCCGCCCCGCCGAGGACCAGCACGGCGCCCGCCACCACGGCGGTCAGGATCAGTCGCAGGGGTCCGGGGGTGGAGATCCCGCCGAGCGCCTCGAAGCCCGTGGGGCGCTTCAGCATGCCCTCCATGGGCCAGGCGATGGCGTCGACGCGGCCCTTCACCGCGGCGCGCGACACCGTGCCGTTGAAGGCCTCGGTGAGGTGTGCCGTCGAGTCCAGCGAGCCGCTGCGCTCGTCGCCGAGCAGGAAGAGCCGTCCTTCGGGGACCTCGACGGTCGGGATGCGCTTCGTCTCGGCGGCCTCGCCCTGGGGGAGATACGGTTCGTCGATCTTCTTGCCGTTGACCGTCAGCTTGCCGTTCGTGCAGCAGGCGACGGTGTCACCGCCGACCGCGACGACCCGCTTGACGATGAGCATGTCGCCCCAGCTCTTCTGCTTGAAGACGATGACGTCACCGCGCTCGACGTCAGCGCCGTCTATCCGCTCCGCCAGGATGCGGTCGCCCACCTTGATGGTCGGCACCATCGACTCGGTCGGCACCGTGTACGGCTGATACACGACCGCGCCCCAGGCGAAGCCGCCGAGGAAGAGCACACAGCCGAGGGCCACGGCCAGTCCCGACAGCACGCTGCCGAGCCGCCCGTGGCCCTCGTCCGTACGACCTGACGTGCTGCTCATCCCAGTGCTCCTCCGACTCGGAGAATCGACCACGCGGTCCTGGGTACGGGCCGCGGAAGATCGGCGATCTGGGACGGCACCCTACCCGGCGGTACCCCGCCCAGAAACCCTGGGGTTTCCGGCGGTAAGGCGACGCCTGCGCCAGAGCACCAGGGGCGCCGCGCCGGCCAGTCCCAGGGCGCCCGGGGCGGCCGCGCTGAGGTTCTGGTCGAAGGTGTCGGGGATCGGCAGCGTGTTCCAGCGGGTGGGCGGCCAGGCGATCACGATGGCGCGGCCCACGACGTTGCCCACGGGTACGAAGCCCTGGTACTTGTCCTGCTGGTGGTAACGGGAGTCCAGCGAGTTCTGCCGGTGGTCACCCATGACCCAGATTTTGCCCGCGGGTACCGTCACCTTGAACTGGCCGCCCTGGTCGTCGACGCTGCACGGCGTGTTCCCGGCGTACACGTACGTCTCGTTGAGCGCCTTGCCGTTGACCGTCAGCGGGCCCGAGTTCTCGCACTCGATCGTGTCACCGGCGACGCCGATGACCCGCTTGATGAGGTCCTTCTCGTCCGCGGACGGCATCAGGCCGATCTTGCTGAGGACCTGCTGCACGGCGTTCGGGTTGGGCGTCGGCTCCCCCGCCAGCCAGTTGTCGGGGTCGTGGAAGACGACGACCTCGCCGCGTGAGGGCTCCGAGCCGAACCAGGGCGTGAGCTTGTCGACCAGTACCCGGTCGCCCTGCTGGAGGGTGTTCTGCATCGAGTCCGAGGGGATCGAGAACGCCTGCACCAGGAAGGTCTTGATCAGCAGCGCGAGGACCAGTGCGATACCGATGAGGAGCGGCAGTTCCTTCCAGAAGGAACGCGGATTCTTGGGCTTCTCGTCCTGCTCGCCGTGCTCCTTCGTACCGCCGCCGTCCCCGGAGTCACTCCCGGTACCGACGTCCTCGCTCGTGGCCGGGGTGGCCGATCCGTCGACTCGCTCCGGCTGCTCCTCGGGGCCATCGTGTCCGGATCGTGCGCCGACCGCCAAATCCCCCACATCCACTCCTCACTCCGTGCCACCGCCTGCCCCGGATCCGGCGCAGGCCCACCACTCCCATAACGAGCGGGAGTTCCGCAGGGCTCGGGAGCGGGATCAATCCATTGAGATCCGCGGACGCCACCCTATGCGACGGTCCCATGGCCGTGGCCGACCCGCTCGGCACCGAAGCGTACGTGTCCGGCTCCTTCAGGCGAGTCCAGTGCCCGAAGGGCCACGCGATGACCATGGCTCTGCCGACGACGGACTTCTCGGAGACGGTACCGCCGTACTTCTCCTTGCGGTGGTACCTGGAGTCGGCCGAGTTGTCCCGGTGGTCGCCCATGACCCAGAGGCGGCCCTTGGGGACGGTCTCCTCGAAGGGGAAATCCGATGGCTTGTTGTCGGCGTGGATGTACGGCTCGTCGAGCGGCATGCCGTTGACCGTGACGCGCCCCTGCGTGTCGCAGCACTTGACGGTGTCGCCGCCGACCGCGACGACCCGCTTGATGAGGTCCTTGTCGTTGTCGGAGGGCAGCAGACCGATCTGGGTCAGCCCCTCCTTGACCTGCTTGATGACGACCGGGTCGTTCTTCTTGGTGGTCTTCTCCCCGGCCAGCCAGTTCCCCGGGTCCTTGAAGACGACGACGTCACCGCGCTGCGGCTTGGAGCCGAACCATGGCGTGAACTTGTCGACGAGCACCCGGTCGCCGATCTGGATCGTGCTCTCCATGGAGCCCGACGGGATGACGAAGGCCTGGACGAGGAAGGTCTTGAGGACCAGGGCTATGAGCACCGCGACGCCGACGAGAAGCGGGATCTCCTTGACCGCGGAGCGCCGCCGTCGCCGTTTCACCTTGCGCTGGAGCTTGCGGCGCTCGGCGCGGCCGGGGCGTACGGCGCCTCCGGAGGCGCGCCGTGTCCCGGTGGGCAGCAGGTTGTC
This sequence comes from Streptomyces fagopyri, assembly GCF_009498275.1. Lineage (NCBI taxonomy): Bacteria > Bacillati > Actinomycetota > Actinomycetes > Kitasatosporales > Streptomycetaceae > Streptomyces > Streptomyces fagopyri. The sequence goes on from NZ_CP045643.1 coordinate 2,985,307, forward strand.
GGCCGCGTGCTCGGAGACTCCGCGCGGCCTCCCGCGGTTACCCATGGGCACCGTCCGCTGCCGGGACGCGCGCGTAGGCGCCGGCGCGCCTCAGACGGGTCCAGTCGTCCGAGGGCCAGGCGATCCAGTCGGCTCGGCCGATGACGTCGCCGACGGGGATCATGCCGCCCCCGGGGGACCCCAGGTGGTCCCGGGAGTCGCTGGAGTCGCTGCGGTGGTCCCCCAGCAGGAACAGGCCGCCGGCGGGCACCTCGACGTCGAAGGGCACCTCCGACGGGCTGTCCCCCGGATACAGAAACGTCGACTCGTCGACCGAACGGCCGTTCACCTCGAGCCTCCCCTTCTTGTCGCAGCAGACCACGTGGTCTCCCCCCACACCGACGACGCGTTTGACGTAGTCGGCGTTCCCGAAGTAGCCGGTGCCGTCGAACACGACGATGTCTCCCCGCTGCGGCTCAGCACCGAAACGGTACGCCAACTTATTTACGAGAACGCGGTCCCCGATCCTCAATCCCGGCTCCATCGAGCTGCTGGGAATCTCGAAGGGCTGCGCCACGAAGGTGCTGAAACCGACCAGGAACAGCAGACAGACCAGCACGGTCAGCGTGATCCGGCCGCCGGGGACCCACTCCACGACCCGGTCCGACAACGCGAAACGCGACCGTCCCTCCGCCCCCTCGGTGTCCGTGTTCTCCACGGACTCTGCGGGGTGGGAGGAGCGGTCGCGCTCCGTGTGCTGTGCTTCGGTGTTCATCGGAGCCAGATGCTATCCGGCGTCCGTATGAGCCTCCGCGTGAGCTCAGTTGTCGCGCTTCTCCTTGATCTTCGCGGCCTTGCCGCGCAGGTCACGGAGGTAGTACAGCTTCGCGCGACGCACGTCACCGCGGGTGACGAGCTCGATCTTCTCGACGATCGGGGTGTGCACCGGGAAGGTGCGCTCGACGCCGACCGAGAAGGAGACCTTGCGGACCGTGAAGGTCTCGCGGACACCGGCGCCCTGGCGACGGATGACGACGCCCTTGAACTGCTGCACACGAGAGCGGTTGCCCTCGATGACGCGCACGTGGACGTTGACGGTGTCACCCGGGCGGAAGGCCGGGACGTCGGTGCGCAGCGAGGCGCTGTCGACGGAGTCGAGCAGGTGAGACATGAAATCTGCTTTCTTCGCCGATGCCACAGGTCATCGACGGGAGAAGGGTTTTCAGGAGAGTGCTGCCGCGTCGGGGCGGGCGTCGTGTCCCCCTGTGGCAGGGGCGCACGCCGGACGACGTAGAGCAGCGGCCTATTCTTCCACGGCCTCGGGTCTGCGCCAAAATCGGCCGTCGGGATCCGGCTGCCACCCCAGGATGGAGAGCATCTCGCGGTCCTTCTTGTCGAAGAGGGACGCCTCGCAGCGCTCGATGAGGTCGGGCCGGTTGGCCGTCGTGCGGCGCAGTGCCTCGTCGCGGCGCCAGCGGGCGATCTTGCCGTGGTGGCCGCTGAGCAGCACGTCGGGGATCTCCCGGCCGCGCCACTCGGGGGGCTTGGTGTAGACGGGGCCCTCCAGGAGGTTGGCCATGGCCCCGGGTGCGAAGGAGTCGTCCCGGTGGGACTCGGCGTTGCCGAGGACGCCCGGGAGCAGACGTGCGACGGCCTCCGTGACGACGAGGACGGCCGCCTCGCCGCCGGCGAGCACGTAGTCGCCGATGGACACCTCGTGGACGGGCATGCGGGTGGCGTACTCGTCGATGACGCGGCGGTCGATGCCCTCGTAGCGGGCGGGGGTGAACACCAGCCAGGGGCGCTCGGACAGTTCGACGGCGAGTTCCTGGGTGAAGGGGCGTCCGCTGGGCGTGGGCACGACGAGGGCGGGCTCGTGCGAGCCCGTCTCGTAGCCGTCGGCCAGTACGGAGTCCAAGGCCTCGCCCCAGGGGTCGGTCTTCATGACCATGCCGGGGCCGCCGCCGTACGGGGTGTCGTCGACCGTGTTGTGGCGGTCGTACGTCCACTCCCGGAGATCGTGCACGTGCACGTTCAGCTGTCCACGCGCGCGTGCCTTGCCGACGAGCGAGACGTTCAGGGGGTCCAGGTACTCCGGGAAGATCGTGACGACGTCCAGCCGCATTACGCCTCTTCCCCGGTGGAGTCCCGGGAGGACGCGATCTCGGCGCGGTCGTCGATCAGGCCCGGCGGCGGGTCGATGACGGCTCGCTGCTCGTCCAGGTCGATCTCGATGACGATCTCCTCGACGAACGGGATCAGGACCTCGGTGCCGTCGGGCCGTTCGACCACGAACAGGTCCTGCGCCGGCAGGTGCGAGATCTCGGTGATCCGTCCGACCTCGTCACCGTCCTTGGTGACCACGTCCAGGTCCATCAGCTGGTGGTCGTAGTACTCGTCCGGGTCCTCGGGCTGCTCGTCGGGGTCGACGTCGGCGATGAGCAGGGTGTTGCGCAGCGCCTCGGCGGCGGTGCGGTCGCGTACGCCCTCGAAACGGAGCAGCAGACGGCCGCTGTGCACGCGGCCCGTCTCGATGGTCAGCGGACCGGTGGAGGCGGGGTCGGTGGCCAGGACGGCGCCGGGGGCGAGTCTGACTTCCGGCTCGTCGGTACGTACCTCGACGGTGACCTCGCCCTTGATGCCGTGGGCGCGGCCGACGCGAGCGACTACCAGCTGCACTGTGCTTGATCTCCTGTCGGTGTGCCTGCGGCGTTGTTTCGCAGACGACTACGGGCCGGGGACGGCCGGATGGCCCTCCCCGGCCCGAGCCGGTGCTGCCTGTTACGTCAGCGGACGTGGTCCACGTCGACGAGGTCGACGCGGACACCGCGGCCGCCGATGGCGCCGACGACCGTACGCAGAGCGCGCGCGGTGCGGCCGTTGCGGCCGATCACCTTACCGAGGTCGTCGGGGTGGACCCGGACCTCCAGTACGCGCCCGCGGCGCAGGTCGCGCGAGGCGACCTGCACGTCGTCGGGGTTGTCGACGATGCCCTTCACGAGGTGCTCGAGAGCCTCCTCGAGCATGCTCAGGCCTCGGTCGACGCGGACTCGGCCGCGGCCTCGTCCTTCTTCTCAGCCTTCTTCTTCTGGGTGATGGCCTCACCCTTGCCCTCGTCGTCGCCGCCCAGGGCGTCGAACAGCGGGCGCGACGCCTTCGGCTCGGCGACGAGCAGCGGAGCGGGGGCGGGCAGACCCTTGAACTTCTGCCAGTCGCCGGTCAGCTTGAGGATGGCGAGCACGGGCTCGGTCGGCTGCGCGCCGACACCCAGCCAGTACTGCGCGCGGTCCGTGTCGACCTCGATGCGCGAGGGGTTCTGCACCGGGTGGTACAGGCCGATCTCCTCGATGGCCCGGCCATCACGGCGGGTACGGGAGTCGGCGACGACGATGCGGTAGTGAGGCGAACGGATCTTGCCCAGACGCTTCAGCTTGATCTTGACTGCCACGGAAGTGGTGTCTCCTGGTCTTGACGTGGTTGGGCACGGCGAGATTGCCGCGTGGGGTTGCGGTACCCGAGTGCCCGACGGACGCGTCAGCCGGAGGAGAGAGGGGTCCTATGCGACTGTCGAGTACAGCTAGCCATTGTGCCACACCCTGGAGGTTCACCTCACCGGGCGTATGTGCGGGGCCATGCCTGAAGGGGGCCCGGCGCCGGCCCCGGGGCGCCGTCACCCGGCGCTCACCGGGCGGTGCGGCCGAGTACGGCTGCCACGAGCAGCCGTCCTCTCAGCTCGCGGCCGCCCCGACCACTTCCGGGATCCGGAAGGGCTTGCCACACCCCCCGCACACGATCGGCGCCTGTGCCAGCACGGACGGGACGACCCGTACGTTGCGGCCGCAGTCACAGACGGCCTTGACGCGGACGCCTCCTCCGGAGGAGCCGTGCCGGGCGGCGGGGCCCCGGAACGAGCGGGCCGTGTCGGCGGTGGTCGCGGCGGTGTGCGCCTTGAGGGCCCGCTGGAGCCGCTCGATGGTCGGGCGATAGCGGCGCTTCGCCTCGGGGTTGAGCGTGACGAGCGAGAAGCCGCTGCTCGGGTGCGGTTCCTCGGGGTGGTCAAGGCCCAGCTCCTCGGCGATCGCCAGGAATCTGCGGTTGTGGTAGCGGCCGGCGCGTGAGGTGTCGCGGACTCCGCGGGCGGCGGCGATGCCATGGACTGCCTCGTGCAACAGGCGTTCGAAGGAGAGTTCGTGCCCGCAGGCGGACGACGATTCTCCGATCAGGGACTCGGGCGCGGCCAGATCGGGCAGCTCGGGGTGGTGCCGCTGAATGTCGGCCCACGCCCCTGCCAGCTCTGCGGCAAGAACAGGTGGTGTCGTGCTCACGTCGTGACAACGAGCCGGGGGCCCTGTGTGTTCCTATTCCGGGGCATCCCAAATAATTTGCACGTACCCGTCAGTTGCCGCTGATGCGTCCTGACGAGGGCGGGTGCGCTGATCTGCGGAGAAGCCTCACAGCTCACACCAAGCCGGTACGTAGTAACGCGTACGCCCCGGCGCGTAGACGCTGTCCGCACGCCGGGTCACCTGTCGTCATCAGATGCGCAAGAGGCGTTTCGGCCGCCCTGGGGGACGGCTCAGTAGGCGCGCGCCACGACGGCGACGTTACCGGGTGCGTCGTCGCTGTCGGGCACCGACCCGTCCTCGGCGACCAGACACCGTACGGTCACGGAGTGCTCGGCCAGCCTGGCCTCGCCCTCTTCGCCGAGGTCGGCCCACGGAATGCGGGCCCAGCCACCGGCCGCGGCGGCCTCGACGGCCTGCTCGACCGTCGCCACGTCCGACGTACGGGACTCACGGCGCTCGCGCGACTGCCTCAGGAGCAGCGCCTGGTCCTCCTCCAGGACGGCGGGGAGCAGTCCCGCCAGGGCGTCGAGGGCGACCGGTTCCTTGCCGCCGGGGATGCGGCGGGCCAGCATCGCGGTGCCGTTCTCCAGGTCACGGGGCCCGACCTCGATGCGAACCGGTACGCCCTTGAGTTCCCAGTCGACCGCGCGCCGTCCGAAGGGGGTGTCGGTACGGTCGTCCACCTGGACCCGTACGCCCGCCGCCGAGAGCCGGTCGCCGATCTCGCGGACCTTGGCCAGAACCGCTTCGTCGTCCTTGATCGCCAGGACGACGGCCTGCACGGGGGCGAGCCGGGGCGGCACCCGCAGCCCGCTGTCGTCGCCGTGCGACATGATCAGGCCACCGACCATGCGGGTCGAGGACCCCCAGGAGGTCTGCCAGACGAGTTCCTGCCTGCCGTCCTTGGACAGGTACTGGGTGTTGAAGGCCTTCGCGAAGTTCTGGCCGAGTTCGTGGCTGGTGCCCATCTGGAGGGCCTTGCCGTCGCCCATCATGCCTTCGAGCGTGAGGGTGTTGATCGCGCCCGCGAACCGCTCGCGCGGGGTCTTGCGGCCGAGCAGTACGTCGATGCCCAGGACGTCGACCATGAAGTCCTCGTACACCTCCTTGTGGATGTACGCGGCGTAGTCCCGGGCGTCCTCGTACGTGGCGTGGGCGGTGTGGCCCTCCTGCCACAGGAACTCGGTGGTGCGGAGGAACACGCGCGGGCGCATCTCCCAACGGACCACGTTCGCCCACTGGTTGATCAGCAGCGGCAGGTCGCGGTAGCTCTGCACCCACTTGGAGAAGGAGGCGTTGATGATCGTCTCGGAGGTGGGGCGGACGACGACCGGCTCCTCCAGCTCCTTGCCGCCGCCGTGCGTGACGACGGCGAGCTCGGGGGCGAAGCCCTCGACGTGCTCGGCCTCCTTCGTCAGGTACGACTGGGGGATGAAGAGCGGGAAGTACGCGTTCTGGGCGCCCGCCGTCTTGATGCGGGCGTCCATCTCCTGCTGCATCCGTTCCCACAGCCCGTACCCGTAGGGCCGGATGATCATGGTGCCGCGCACCGGCCCGTTGTCGGCCAGTTCGGCCTTGTTGATCAGGTCCTGGTACCAGCGCGGGAAGTCTTCCGCCTGGGGCGTGAGAACAGGTGCCTTTGCCATGGCGCGATGGTACGGGCCCACGTTGCCGGGACGTGAATTCTCGCGCCGCGCGCGGACAGCGCACAAGCAGCGCGCCGCAACCCCTGGACGGCGCGACGAGTGCGGAGTTATCTGACATACGGGGGAAGTGCGCGCGCACGGCGCGGGGGTCGGGGAAACGGGGCACAGCGACAACTCTCGGCGGATTGGGGCGCTTTCGATGACACCTACGCTCGTGCGGCAACACCTGCGGCACGCGGGACCTCGCTCCCGTGTGGACCGGCGGGTACGCGCGCGTGACTGGGCCGAGATCCAGGAGCGGATGCTGGTACCGCTCCACGAGGCCGTCTACGAGCGACTCGAAGTCGGCGGCGGGACACGGCTGCTCGGCCTCGGCTGCGGTTCCGGGCTGGCCCTGCTGACGGCGGCCTCCCGGGGCGCCGCGGTGACCGGGGTCGACGATTCCTCACCCGAACGAGTGAGGCTCGCGCGGGAGAGGCTGCTGCCCGGGGAACACGGCGCACCCTCGCGCGGCGACGCCCGCATCGTGGGCGGAACGCCCGCCGACCTGGCCGGCGCCGAGGGTCCCGCGTACGACCTGGTGACGGCGTTCGAGCCGGTCGGGGCCGTGGCGGGTGACTCCGAAGGACTCGCCGAAACGCTGGCGTCGGCCGCCCCGCTCGCCGCGCGGGGGGCGGCCGTGGTGCTGGTGGGATGGGGGCCGCCGGAGCGCTGCGCCACGTCCGGCGTGCTGCGGAGCGTCGGCGGACTGGCCGAACCGCTGCGCGACGGCGGATGGCGGCCCGCCCGGCGGGACGACCTGGAGGAGATCGCCCAGCGGGCCGGGCTCGGGCCCGACGGGTCGGGCCGGGTCGCCTGCCCCTTCGGGTACGCGGACGTGGAGAGCGCGGTACGGGGGCTGCTGTCGACCGGGCTGCTGGACGCGGCGGTGGCCGCGGCGGACGAGGTCCAGGTCGACAAGGAGCTCACGGAGGCGCTCCACCCCCACCGCCGGCGGGACGGGACGGTGTGGATGCCGAACGTCTTCCGGTACCTGATCGCCCGGACGAGGTAGGCCGGAGGGTCCGGCGGCGCCGCGGAGGGCGAGGGCTCAGCCCTCCTCCTTCCGCGTCCGCGTGATGCCCGCGATCCGGTAGGCGTCCGCCTCCTCCAGCGTCTCGTTGGCGAGCAGTGCCTCCGCCAGGGCGTCCAGCTGGTCGCGGTGGTCGCGGAGGTTCTGGCAGGCCTCCTCGTAGCACTCGTCGACGATGCGGCGCATCTCGTGGTCGATGGAGTCGAGGGTCGCCGGTGCGGCGGCGAGGCCGTAGGCCTGCTGGGCGTCGCCCGGGAGGGCGGAGAGCCGGCCGACGCGTTCGGTCATGCCCCAGCGGGCGACCATGCCCCGGACGATGTTGGTGACCTGTTCGAGGTCGTTCTCGGAGCCGGTGGTGACGACCGCGTAGACGACGTGTTCGGCTGCCATGCCGCCCAGGGCGCCGATGATCCGGCCGCGCAGGTACTCCTCGGTGTACGCGTAGCGGTCGGCGTCCGGGGTCGAGAGCGTGACGCCGAGCGCGCGCCCGCGCGGGACGATGGTGATCTTGCGGACCGGGTCGGCACCCGGCCTCAGCATGCCGAGCAGGGCGTGGCCGCTCTCGTGGTACGCCGTGCGGCGGCGCTCCTCGTAGGGCATGACCAGAGGACGTTCGGCGCCCAGCTGCACCTTTTCCAGCGCCTCGGAGAGGTCCGTCCGCGTCACCCGTTCCTGTTTGCGCTTGACCGCGAGCAGTGCCGCCTCGTTGGCGAGATTGGCCAGATCGGCACCTGTCATGCCCGGGGTCGTCCGGGCGACCTGGGCCAGGTCCACGTCCGGGGAGAGCGGGATCTCGCGGGTGTGGATCTCCAGGATCGACTCGCGGCCGCCGCGGTCGGGCGGTGAGACGCTGACGACCCGGTCGAAACGGCCGGGGCGGGTGAGCGCCGGGTCCAGGATGTCGGCGCGGTTGGTCGCGGCGATGACGATGACGCCCTCGGCGCCCGAGAAGCCGTCCATCTCGGTGAGGATCTGGTTCAGGGTCTGCTCGCGCTCGTCGTGGCCGCCCATCGCCGAGCCTCCGGCGCGGGCCCGTCCGATGGTGTCGATCTCGTCGATGAAGATGATGGAGGGGGCGACCTTGCGGGCCTCGGCGAAGAGCTCACGGACGCGCGAGGCGCCCACGCCGACGATCATCTCGATGAACTCCGAGGCCGAGGCCGAGAAGAACGGCACCCCGGCCTCCCCCGCCACCGCCCGCGCGAGCAGGGTCTTTCCGGTGCCGGGAGGGCCCGCGAGGAGTACGCCGCGGGGCATCTTGGCGCCCATCCTGCGGTAGGCGTCCGGATTCTTGAGGAAGTCCACGACGTCGTTGAGCTCGCCGGCCACCTCGTCGATGCCCGCCACGTCCGCGAAGGTCGTGCGCTGGGCGCCGGGCTGGAGTTCGACGGGTTTGGGGGGCGCCTTGCGGCCGAGCATTCCCCCGGGGCCGCCCATCCCCGGCCGCAGCCGGCGCGCGACGAAGAACCACAGCGCCACCAGGACCAGGATCGGGGCCAGCGAGAGCAGCAGGTTGGACAGCAGGCTGCGCTGCTGGACCACTGGTGAGGCGGTCACCGTGACGCCGCGCTTCTCCAGGTTCTGCCAGAGCTTGTCGTCGGCGAAGGACGGGCGCTGCGTCTTGAACTTGGTGTACTTCCCGCCGCCGTCCGGCTTGTTCCGGGCGGTTCTCAGCTCGCCCTGGATCGCGTCGCCCTTGGAGTAGATCTTGGTGACGTTGCCCCCGTCGATCTGCTTGCTGAACTCCGTGTACGAGATCGTCGGCTCGTTGCCCTCGTTGAAGAAGGAGAGCGCCAGGACGGCGATCACGAACACGATCAGCGCGGCGACCGCCAGGCCTATCCAGCCACCCGGCATCTTCCGCCGGCCGGAGGGCGGCGGGTTCGGCTCCGGTGGCGTGCCCTCGGTACGCCACGGCTGATCGGGGTCCTTGCGTGGCGGCACAGGGTTGCTCATATCAGGACGTTACGCCACGTCATGCTCGCCAGCACGTGCAGGAGCCGCGAGAAAAGCACCGGGGGCGCCCCTCGGACGAGGGGCGCCCCCGGTGACGTACGGGACGGCGGCGGTGTGCGGGGCGAACCGCCCGTCCATGCGCCGGTGCGGTCGGTCCGTCAGTTCACCGGTCGGTCAGTCCATGAACTTCTTGAACTCGTCCGGCAGCTCGAAGTTCTGGCCCTGCTGGCCGGCGGGCAGTCCGAAGGCGCCGCCCGGCTGGGCTCCGGCCTCGCGGCGCGCCGCCTCCTCTTCCTCCTGCTGCTTGCGCTTCATCGGGTTGCCGGAGCGCTGCTTGCCCTTGGCCTGCTTGACCTTCTTCTTGGCGCGGCCGGGGCCGCCGCCCATGCCCGGGATCCCCGGCATGCCCGGCATGCCGCCGCCCTGGGCCATGCGCGACATCATCTTGCGGGCCTCGAAGAAGCGCTCGACCAGGCCCTTGACCGCGCTGACCTCGACACCGGAACCCTTGGCGATACGGGCGCGGCGCGAGCCGTTGATGATCGTCGGCTCCTGGCGCTCGGCCGGGGTCATCGACTTGATGATGGCGGCCGTGCGGTCGACGTCGCGTTCGTCGAGGTTGCTGATCTGGTCCTTGATCTGGCCCATGCCCGGGAGCATGCCGAGCAGCTTGCTGATGCTGCCCATCTTCCTGACCTGCTCCATCTGGGACAGGAAGTCGTCCAGGGTGAAGTCCTGGCCCTTCTTGGACGCCAGCTTGGAGGCCATCTTCTCGGCCTCTTCTTGGCTGAACGTCTTCTCCGCCTGCTCGATCAGGGTGAGCAGGTCACCCATGTCGAGGATGCGGGAGGCCATCCGGTCCGGGTGGAAGGCGTCGAAGTCGTCGAGCTTCTCGCCGTTCGACGCGAACATGATCGGCTTGCCGGTGACCGAGGCGATGGAGAGCGCGGCACCACCGCGGGCGTCGCCGTCGAGCTTGGAGAGGACCACGCCGTCGAAGCCGACACCGTCGCGGAAGGCCTCGGCGGTGTTGACCGCGTCCTGGCCGATCATCGCGTCGACGACGAAGAGGATCTCGTCGGGGCTGACCGCGTCACGGATGTCCGCGGCCTGCTGCATCAGCTCCTGGTCGATGCCGAGGCGGCCCGCGGTGTCCACGATCACGATGTCGTGGACCTTGGTCCTCGCGAACTCCATGGAGTCCTTGGCGACCTTGACCGGGTCACCGACACCGTTGCCCGGCTCGGGCGCGTAGACGGCCACGCCGGCGCGCTCGGCGACGACGCTGAGCTGGTTCACGGCGTTCGGGCGCTGGAGGTCGGCGGCGACCAGGAGCGGCGAGTGGCCCTGGTCCTTGAGCCACTTGCCGAGCTTTCCGGCGAGCGTGGTCTTACCGGCACCCTGCAGACCGGCGAGCATGAGCACGGTGGGCGGGTTCTTGGCGAACCGCAGACGGCGGGTCTCGCCGCCGAGGATCGTGACGAGTTCCTCGTTCACGATCTTCAGGACCTGCTGGGCCGGGTTCAGCGCCTTGGAGACCTCGGCGCCGAGGGCACGTTCCTTGACGTTCTTGATGAAGGTCCGCACGACCGGCAGGGCCACGTCGGCCTCGAGGAGCGCGATACGGATCTCGCGTGCGGTGGCGTCGATGTCAGCTTCGGACAGCCGGCCCTTGCCCCGCAGGTTCTTGAACGTCGCTGAGAGGCGATCGGAGAGAGTATCGAACACGGCGCTCGTCTGTCCTCAGGGGTCGGGGGCGATGGGAATCGCCCTCCAGGGTATCCGGCCGGGTGCGGTGGGGTCTCCACCGCGTTCGTACGAGACCTGGGGCGGCCTCGGTCCCGGTCATCCCCGCAGCATCTCCTCCAGCCCACGGGCCACGGAAGCCGCCTCCTCCCCCGGCAGTGGCGCGCCCTTGGGTCCGGTCACGTAGAAGGCGTCCACGGCGTTGGCGCCGAGCGTGGAGACGTGCATGCTGCGCACCCGTACGCTCGCCTCCTCCAGGGCGCGGCCGATGCGGTGCAGCAGGCCCGGGGCGTCGTGCGCGCGGACCTCGATGACCGTGGCGTGCCGGGAGGCCGCCGGGGCGACCGTGACCCGGGGCGGCGGCGCGATGGTCCCGCGGCGCCGCGGATAGGCGGCGTCGCGCTCGGCGAGCCGGACGGCGATGTCCAGGGAACCGTCCAGGGCGCGGACGAGGTCGGCGCGCAGCCGGGCGGCCTGCGGGAGGGAGCCGTATTCGGCGGCGACCCGCCAGTTGAGCAGCAGCACCGAGCCCTGTACGCCGTCGGGCAGGTCGAGGGCGCGCAGCTCGGCGGTGCGGACGGTCAGGCGGTGCATCGCGAGGACGCCCGCGACCGCGGGCAGCACCCCGGGCTGGTCGGGCACGGCGATCAGCAGCTCCACGCCGAGGGGTTCCGGATCTCCGGAGGGCTCCTCCTCGGTGGGCGGCTCGGTCTGCGCGCGCAGGGCCAGGACCGGGCCGCCGGTGCGGAAGGCTTCGATCGCGAGGCGTTCCTGCTCGGCCGTGGGGGCCGCCGCCTCGGGCTCCTCGGGGGCGTCCCCGGCGAGCACGGCGGCGACGCGTTTGACCAGGTCGGTGACGAGGGAGCCGCGCCAGGAGGACCAGGCGGCCGGTCCGGTGGCCAGCGCGTCCGCCTCGGTGAGCGCGTGCAGCAGTTCGAGGGTGCCCTGTGAGCCGACGGCCTCGGCGACCGAGCGGACGGTCGCCGGGTCGTCCAGGTCGCGCCGGGTCGCCGTGTCGACGAGCAGCAGATGGTGGCGTACGAGGGTGGCGAGCACGGCCACGTCCGCGCGGTCGAAGCCGATCCGGGTGGCCACGTCCCGCGCGATGATCTCGCCCGCGACGGAGTGGTCGCCGGGCCAGCCCTTGCCGATGTCGTGCAGCAGGGCGGCGACGAGGAGGAGGTCGGGACGGCCCACCCGGCGGGTCAGCTCGGAGGCGCGGACGGCCGTCTCGATGAGATGGCGGTCGACGGTCCAGATGTGCACGGCGTTGCGCTGCGGCCGGCAGCGCACCCGTTCCCAGTCGGGCAGCAGCCGGGTGATGAGTCCCTCGGCCTCCAGCGCCTCCCAGACCTCGATGGTCGGGCGCCCGGAGCCGAGCAGCGTGACGAGCTGTTCCCGTGCCTCGGCGGGCCAGGGTGTGGGCAGCGGGCGGGCGACGGCGGCCATGCGCCGTACGGCGTGCAGGGACAGCGGGAGTCCCGACTGCGCCGCGGCGGCCGCGGCGCGGAGTGGGAGCACGGGGTCACGTTCGGGGCGCGCGGCGCGGGCGAGCACCACCTCGCCGTCCATCTCGACGACCCCTTCGGCGAGGGGTGAGCGCTCGGCCGCCGGCTTGGCGCCGCCGCCGAGCATGGCGCGCAGCCGGGGACGGACGGCGCGTGACTTGAGCACGCGCCCGACCTCGCGCCAGGTGACGTCACTGGCGTACGAGACGACCCGCGCGGCTTCGTAGACCTGGCGCAGGAGGGTGTCGGCGTCCAGCAGTCCCAGTTCGGCGGCGACCTGGTCCTGCTCCTGGAGCGCGAGCCGGTCGGTGGCGCGTCCGGTGGTCAGGTGCAGCGCGTCGCGCACGTCGAGCAGGCGTCGGCGGGCGTCGGCGAGGCCCTCACGGGGCGCGTCGGCGAGCCAGGAGGCGGCGACGGCGCGCAGGGCGGTGGCGTCGCGGAGGCCGCCGCGGGCCTCCTTGAGGTCCGGTTCCAGCAGGTACTGCAGTTCGCCGTGGCGCTCGGCCCGCTCGGCGCAGAGCTCCTGGAGTTCGGGGAGGCGCTTGGGTGCCTGGTTGCGCCAGTCGGCGAGGACGGCCGTCCGCAGTCCGGTGGTGAGGCCGAGGTCGCCGGCGATGTGGCGCGCGTCGAGCAGCCCCAGCTGCACCTTGAGGTCGTCGCCGGCCGTCTTGCGGGCCTCGCCGGGCGTACGGACCGAGTGGTCGAGGGCGAGACCGAGGTCCCAGACGGGGTACCAGATGCGGTCGGCGAGGGCGGCGACCGCACCGGAGTCGCTGCCGTCGTGCAGGAGCAGCAGATCGAGGTCGCTGCGCGGGGAGAGCTCACCGCGGCCGTAGCCGCCGACGGCGACCAGCGAGACCCCGCGCAGGCCCTCCCGTCGCCCGCCACCACCCTTCTGGGTGAGCCGCGCCGCGGGCTCGCCGTCCTGGCCGTCCCTGCCGCCCCCGGCGCCCTCCTTGCCGTTCTTGACGTCCTTGCCGTTCTTGACGTCCTTACCGCTCTGGGTGCCCGCGCCGAAGAGGCCGGTCAGCCACTCGTCCGTCAGTTCGGCGAGGGCGGTACGGCGCGGCGGCCCGGACCGCGCCCCCTCCTGGAGGAGGCGCAGCCGGGCCGCCGCGTAGCCGCTGGGTCCCGAGTCCTCTGCATCCGTACGCATGTCCGTACTCGTCACCCAGCGACTCCTGTTCTGTTCTTCCGCTTACAGCGCGTCCGGGCCGCGCTCGCCGGTCCGGACCCGGACGGCCGTCTCGACGGGGATGGACCACACCTTGCCATCACCGATCTTGCCGGTGCGGGCCGCCTTCACCACGACGTCGATCAGCTGCTCGGCGTCGTCGTCCTCGGCCAGCACCTCTATACGGATCTTGGGGACCAGGTCGACGGTGTACTCGGCACCACGGTAGACCTCGGTGTGTCCCCGCTGGCGGCCGTAGCCGCTGGCTTCGGTGACCGTCAGACCGTGCACCCCGAAGGCCTGCAGGGCCTCCTTGATCTCGTCGAGCCGGTGGGGCTTCACGACGGCGGTGATGAGCTTCATGCGTCCACCTTCTTGCTCTGCGTACCCGCGAGAGCGGAGACCGAGCCGCCGACGATGCCGCCGCCCGCTCCGCTGAAGTCGTATGCGGTCTCGGCGTGCTCGGCCTGGTCGATGCCCGCGATCTCCTCGTCCTCGGTCACCCGCATGCCCATCGTTTTGTCGATGAGGAAGGCGAGGATCGCGGAGACGACGAGGGAGTAGCCGAGGACGGCGAAGACGCCGGCGCACTGCTTCCAGAACTGGGTGAGGCCGCCGCCGTAGAAGAGGCCCTCGACGGTGGACTGGCCCTTGCCGCTGGCGAAGAAGCCGATCAGCAGGGAGCCGATGACACCGCCGACGAGGTGCACGCCGACCACGTCGAGGGAGTCGTCGTAGCCGAACCTGTACTTCAGGCCGACGGCCATGGCGCAGACCACACCGGCGATGGCGCCGACGGCGATCGCGCCGAGCGGGGAGACCGCACCGCCGGACGGGGTGATGGCGACCAGGCCGGCGACCGCGCCGGAGGCGGCGCCCAGCGTGGTGAACGCGCCGTGGCGGATCTTCTCGTAGATGAGCCAGGCCAGCATGGCGGCGGCGGTGGCGACCTGCGTGTTGACGAACATCAGCGCGCCGACGCCGTCGTCGTTGCCCAGCCAGGAGCCGGCGTTGAACCCGAACCAGCCGAACCACAGCAGACCGGAGCCGAGCATCACCAGCGGGAGGCTGTGCGGGCGCATCGGGTCCTTCTTGAAGCCGACGCGCTTGCCGATGACCAGGATCACGCCGAGCGCCGCGGCACCCGCGTTGATGTGGACGGCCGTACCACCGGCGAAGTCGATGACGCCGAGGTCGAACGCCCAGCCGCCGGTGCCCCAGACCCAGTGGGCGACCGGGAAGTAGACGACCGTGGCCCACAGCGTGATGAACAGCGACCACGCCGTGAACTTCACCCGGTCCGCCAGCGCACCGCTTATCAGCGCGGGCGTGATGATGGCGAACATGAGCTGGAAGACCATGAAGACGAAGATCGGAATGGTGTAGCCGGGCCACAGTTCCGTCAGGCCCACGTTGCTGAGGCCGACCCAGTCCGAGGTCCAGCCGATGAAGGAGCCCTTGTCCGTGCCGAAGGCGAGGGAGAAGCCGTACAGGACCCACAGGATCGTGATGATCCCCATGCTGATGAAGCTCATCATCAGCATGTTCAGGGTGCTCTTGACCCGGACCATGCCTCCGTAGAAGAAGGCCAGGCCGGGGGTCATGATCAGCACCAGGGCGGAACAGATGAGCATGAACCCGGTGTTGGCGGCCGAGAGCTTGGGAGCTTCTGCGGCTAGCGTGATGGCTGGTGCCATCGGCGTCTCCTCGTCGTTGGTACGGCCCCGTGCGGGCGAAGCCTGAGCGGTATGAGGGGTGGGCCGGTTATGCGCCATGAGATTGACGCAGCGCGGTTTCCGTCGACGCCCCTCGATGTTTCGCCGCAGTGACGAAGGCGTCTCGTGTGTTACGCGTGCATGAACTGCCCGATACCGGGCGCAGCGATCGTTATTGTTGCGCAACCTTCCCCGGATACGAAGAAACCGGCCACGGTCGGTCGTCCGATGACCTGGCATGGGGGAGCCGAGTCGGGCAGTTCGGGACGGCCGGCCGTGGCCGGGGTACTGGGGTCGGACCGCATGCGCGGCCTGGGGTCAGACCGCTTCGGCGGTCTCCGGCAGGTCCACGGCGAGCTGCTCGGCGAGGTCCACGACCTCCGCGAGTTCACCGAAGTCGCGGACGGCCGTGTCGACCGTCTTTCGGATACGAGTGTTCACGCGCTCCGAGCGCACTTTCCTGGCGACCGCCATCGCGTCCTTGGCCAATACCGCACTCTGCTCGGGCTCGCGCCGCAGCAGGTGCACGGTGGCCATGCCGATGAGGTTGAGTGCGTACGAACGCTGGTGTTCGGTGTCCTTGGCGAAGAGGTCGACGGCCTTCTGCATCAGGGGCTCGGAGAGCGAGGCGTAGGTGGGACTGCGGCCCGCGACATAGGCGAGGTCGCGGAAGGAGTGCGAGTTCTCGCCGTGCAGCTCGGCCTGGGAGAAGAAGCGGATCCAGTCGGGATCGGGGTCGTCCCAGTCGTGGACGTCCTCGAAGCTGTCCTCGGCCATCCGGACGGCCCGCTTGCACTTTCCCGGCTGTCCCATGTTGGCGTAGGCGCGGGCCTCCATCGCATACAGCATGGACTGGGTGCGCGGGCTCGCGCAGTCCCGGCTCCCGTACTGCGCGAGGTGGATCAGCTCCAGCGCGTCGTCGGGCCGCCCGAGGTGGATCATCTGGCGGCTCATGCTGGAGAGGATGTACGAGCCCAGCGGCTTGTCGCCGGCCTCCTTGGAGGCGTGCAGGGCGAGCACGAAGTACTTCTGCGCGGTGGGCTGGAGACCCACGTCGTAGCTCATCCAGCCCGCCAGCTCGGCCAGTTCGGCGGCGACCTTGAACAGACGCCGGCTGGTCGCCGCGGGCTGGGGCTCCTGGAGCAGGTCGGTCACCTCGTGCAGCTGCCCGACGACCGCCTTGCGCCGCAGGCCGCCACCACACTGGGCGTCCCACTGGCGGAACATCACGGTGGTGGACTCCAGGAGATCCAGCTCCGGCGCGGAGAGCCGGCCGGCACGGCGGGCGGCGGCCGGGTGCTCGGGCTCCTCCGGGGGCGGCGTCGGGGTGGGCACCAGCCAGCGCTGCATCGGTTCGATCAGGGACGGTCCGGCGGACAGGGCCAGCGAGCTGCCGAGGAAGCCGCGCCGCGCGAGCATCAGGTCGCTGCGCGAGTACTCGCTGATCAGGGCCACGGTCTGGGGGCCGGTCCAGGGCAGGTCGACACCCGACACGGAAGGTGACTGGTGGGCGGCGCGCAGGCCGAGGTCCTCGACGGCGACGACACAGCCGAACCGTTCGGAGAACAGCTCGGACAGGATCCGCGGGATCGGCTCGCGCGGGTTCTCGCCGTCCAGCCAGCGGCGCACCCGTGAGGTGTCCGTGGAGATGTGACTGGCCCCCAGTTGACGGGCCCTGCGGTTCACTTGGCGCGCCAGCTCGCCCTTCGACCAGCCACTGCGCACGAACCACGAGCCCAAGAGCTCATTCGGGCGCTTGTCAGCGTTCACACCGCTTCCGCCGTTGCCGCCCACTGGAACGCCCCCATCCCTGAGACCACTTGTACGCTGCGTGCGCCAAGCCCTATCAGAATGCCGGTAAATACGGCCGCTCGTCCGGTGGTTCTCACCCTTCGAACGGGAAGCCGAGTTGCCTCCGGCATACCCACGAGTGCATTCGTCCCCAGGACTCGTGTACTCAAAGTAATCCTACGATCACCCGTCCAGCCATGGCGATCCGTGAAACGCCACCTTTCGCCACCCCTTCGAATGAACTCCAGATCGCCAGTACGCGATTCACTTGACATAGGACAGCCAGAAGTGGGCGTAGCGATGCGTGCGGGGGCGCGCACGGCGAAACGCACCCCATCGGAGCGCGCCCGCGCCCCCCGCGCACCGGCGGAGCCGCACGGCGTCCAGGGTAGGGGCACGGACGCAGACAGAGACGCACGAACAGACACGAACACGGGCATGGGCGCGGACCCAGGCGCGGGCACGGTGAGTAACGGTTCGCATCCGGGTCGTAACCGAGGGTGCGTCGGACCCGTTGGAGGGGGCATGGGCTTCACGATCGGCAGCACCCGGGGAATTCGCGAGATCCGGCCCGGCTCCCGGCGCCGCGGCCGCTCGTCGGAGTGCACAGCGGTGGCCGAGTTCACCGGACTGTGGGGATGGGACGTGGTTCCCGGCGCCCGGGCCGCCGCGGGGGCGTGCTCGTGCGGCAGGGCCGGCTGCTCCGCGCCGGGGGCGCATCCGCTGGACTTCGCGCCGGTGATCCCGGCGGGCGCGACGCTCGGCGAGGTGTCCGAGGCCTGGTCCGAGTTCCCGGGTGCCGCGGTGATGCTGCCGGTCGGCCGGGCCTTCGACGTGATCGAGGTCGCCGAGCCCGCCGGCCGTCGGGCGCTGGTCCGGCTGGAGCGGATGGGACTGCCCACCGGTCCGGTGACCGCCACCCCGGACGGCCGCGCCCACTTCTTCGTCGCCCCCGGCGCGGCGGCCGAACTTCCCGAGCTGCTCTACCGGATGGGCTGGGACGACGCGTCCCTCGACCTGCACGGCCTGGGCCCCGGCGCGTTCGTCTCCGCGCCGCCCTCCGATCGCGCCGGTCTCGGCCCGGTCCGCTGGCTGCGCTCCCCCGCGCTGGACTCCGCGACCAGGCCGCCGCAGGCGCGGCTGCTGCTGGGGACGCTGGCCTACGTGGCGCACCGGTCGCGCGCGTAGCGTCGAACGACGGCCGACACGGCCCGGTACGACGAGGCGCCCGTTCCCGTCGCACCGGGGGAACGGGCGCCTCCCTCGCGCCTAAGCCGGGATCACTCACCGATGAGCGCGTCCACGAACGCCCCGGGCTCGAACGGGGCCAGGTCGTCCGCTCCCTCGCCCAGACCCACCAGCTTGACCGGCACGCCCAGCTCGCGCTGGACCGCGATCACGATGCCGCCCTTGGCGGTGCCGTCCAGCTTGGTCAGCACGATGCCGGTGATGTCGACGACCTCGGCGAACACCCGCGCCTGGATGAGACCGTTCTGGCCGGTGGTGGCGTCGAGGACCAGCAGCACCTCGTCGAGCGGCGCGTGCTTCTCGACGACGCGCTTGACCTTGCCGAGCTCGTCCATGAGGCCGGTCTTGGTGTGCAGGCGCCCGGCGGTGTCGATGAGGACGACGTCCGCGCCCTCCTCGATGCCCTCCTTGACCGCGTCGAAGGCGATCGAGGCGGGGTCGCCGCCCTCGGGGCCGCGCACGGTGCGGGCGCCGACGCGCTCGCCCCAGGTCTGCAGCTGGTCGGCGGCGGCGGCGCGGAAGGTGTCGGCGGCGCCGAGCACCACGTTCTTGCCGTCGGCGACGAGCACGCGGGCGAGCTTGCCGGTGGTGGTGGTCTTCCCGGTGCCGTTGACCCCGACGACCATCACGATGCCCGGGGTGTCGAGGTTCGAGTCGGTCCTGACCGTCCGGTCGAACTCGGGGACGAGGATCGCCAGGAGCTCCTCGCGCAGCAGCGAGCGCAGTTCGTCGGGCGTGCGGGTGCCGAGCACCTTCACGCGCTCACGCAGCCGTTCGACCAGGTCCTGGGTGGGCTGCACGCCGACGTCCGCGGTCAGGAGGGTGTCCTCGATCTCCTCCCAGGTGTCCTCGTCGAGGTGCTCGCGCGAGAGGAGCGTGAGCAGCCCCTTGCCGAGCGCGTTCTGCGAGCGGGAGAGCCGGCCGCGCAGCCGCACCAGGCGTCCGGCGGTGGGCTCCGGGACCTCGATCGCGGGCGCCTCGACGACGGGCGGGGGTTCCTCGACGGCGACGCCGGACGGCGACGAGCCGTCCGGAAGGTCCACCTCCTCTATCGTCCGGCGCGTTTCGTCGCGCGGGGTCTCGGCCTCGTCGCCGAGGTGCGGCTCGGCCGGAGGGGCGGTGATGTCGGGCGTGGTGGGGGGCGCCGGGGGCAGCGGCTTCTTGCGGCGACTGCCGATGACGAGCCCGCCGAGTGCGCCGATCACGACCACGGCGATGACTACAGCAAGGATGACGGTTTCCATAACGCCCCCAGTATCAGTCATCGCTCCCCGGGGAGGGAGATTCCCTTGCCGGGGAGCGAATCCGTGACCTCGTACGGGAACCGGAAGAGGCCCGAGCACAGTAAAGGCGACAAACCGACATAATCTATGATCATTGCCCATGAGTACCACCGAGCCCTCCGATGGCGCCGTCGAAACGCGCGGCATCGAGCCCGTGCCGAACTCCCAGCGGCACGCGAGGACCCGCGATCTCCTCCCCACCTGGATGGCGGCCAACATCACGGTCCTGCTGCTGACCATGGGCGCCACGCTGGCCGTCTCCTACGGACTGGATCTCTGGCAGACCCTGGTGGTCGCCACCGTGGCCCCGGCCGTGTCGTTCGGCCTGGTCGGGCTGATCGGCATCGCGGGCAAGCGGGGCGGGGCGCCCGGCATGGCCCTGTCGCGCGCCGTCTTCGGCCAGCGCGGGAACCTCCTGCCCGGTGCGCTGATCTGGGTCGCGCGCTGGGGCTGGGAGACGATCAACGCGGTGACCGGCGCCTACGCACTGCTGACCGTCCTGGACATCGTCTTCGGCGTCAGGAGCAACACGTTCCTGGTCCTCGTGACGCTGCTGCTCTTCGTGGTGGCGACGTTCGCGATCTCCGGCCTCGGCATCGACGCCGTGCACCGGTGCAACAGGTGGGCGGTCCGCCTCTTCGCCGCCTTCTCCCTGCTCGTCCTCGGCCGTCTGGTCGCCCGTACGGACTGGGACGAGGTCCTGCGGCGGCCGGCCGGCCCGACGCACCTGATGATCGTGGGGATCGGTCTGATCGCGGCGGGCGGGATCAGCTGGGTCCCCTCGGCTCCGGACTTCACGCGCTATCTTCCGCGCGGGACCTCCTCCGCGGCGATCGTGCGCGACACGCTCGGCGGCGCCGTCGTCGTGGTGCTCCCGCTGACCCTGATGGGCGCGGTCATGGCGGTCACCACACCGGACCTGGCCTCGGCCGCCGACCCGGTCTCGTTCCTCGGCGCGGCCCTGCCGCTGTGGCTGGCGGTGCCCTACCTGCTCATCGCCCTGGTCGGCATGCTGCTGATCAACGCCATGTCGATGTACTCGGCCGGGTTCACCGCGCAGACCCTCGGCATCAGGCTGCCGCGCCCGTGGGCGGTCTCGGTCAACGCCGTCATCTCGCTGCTCCTCGGTGGCGTCCTGATGCTGGTCGCGCCCTCCTTCATCGGCTCGTTCCTGGCGTTCCTGACCCTGCTCGCGGTCACGTTCTCGGCCTGGGCCGGCGTCTTCGGCGCGGACATGCTGCGCCGGCCGGCCTACGACGCCGTGGCCCTGCTCGACACCACGCGCACCAGCGCCTACTGGTACCGGGGCGGCTTCAGCCCGGCCGCGGTCGCGGCGTGGGCGATCGGCCTCGGGTGCGGGCTGCTGTTCACCACGTCCGACTGGTTCACGGGTCCGCTGGCGACGGGCAATCCGGTCGGCGCGTACGGCCTCGGCTGGGCGGCGACGATGGTGACCTCCTTCCTCCTGTACGCCGTCCTGCCCAAACCCCCGGTGGGCCCCGGGGCGGAACCCGCCGAGGAGCGCGCGACTATGGCTGTCTGACGATCCGTCAGCTACCGTCCCCCTCCACACACGAAGGGGGGCTCCCCATGCCCGTGACGGTCGTGCGCTTCAACCTCGTCGACCCGGACGCGACCCCCGCGTCGCTGAGCGCCCGCTACCGGGCCGCGGTCGAGATGTCCGCCTACGCCGACGACCACGGCGTCACCACCGTGCAGACCGAGGAACATCACGGCGTCGCCGACAACTGGCTGCCCTCGCCGTTCACCTTCGCGGGTGCCGTCTTCGGCGCGACCCGGCACCTCGCGGTCACCGTCTCGGCGATCATCGGGCCGCTGTACGACCCGCTGCGGCTCGCCGAGGACGTCGCCGTCCTCGATCTGCTGAGCGGCGGCCGTCTGGTGACGGTGGCGGGCATCGGCTACCGGCCTGAGGAGTACGCCCAGTTCGACGTCGACTGGAAGCGGCGCGGCCGGCTCCAGGACGAGGTGCTGGAGACGGTGCTGAAGGCGTGGACCGGCGAGGAGTTCACCTACCGGGGCCGTACCGTACGGGTCACCCCGCGCCCGTTCTCCGATCCGCATCCGCTGCTGCTGGTGGGCGGATCCTCCCGGGCCGCCGCCCGCCGCGCCGCCCGGCTCGGGCTGCCGTTCTTCCCCAGCGCGCACCTTCCCGGCCTGGAGGCCTACTACAAGGAGCGGCTGATCGAGTACGGCACCGAGGGCTGGACCATGATGCCCGCGGCCGAGACCCCACTGCTGCACATCGCGGAGGATCCGGACCGGGCATGGGCCGCGTACGGCCGGCACTTCCTGCACGAGGCACGCACCTACGCCTCCTGGCAGTCCGGGGACATCCGGTCGGCGGTGCGGTCGGCGGCCACCACGGTCGAGGAGCTGCGCGCCGAGGGCGTGTACCGCGTCCTGACGCCCGAGGCGTGTGCGGCCCAGGGGCTCGACCACCACGTGCTCCATCCGCTGTCCGGCGGAATGCCCGTCGAGGAGGGCTGGCGCAGCCTGCGCCTGTTCTGCGAAGACGTACTGCCCCGGCTCAGGGACCTGGAGGGCTGAGCCGGGGCAGTACGTCTCTCACGCGTACGAGGAGAGGGGCAGCGGGGACTTGGCCCTTCTCCTCGCGTTCGGGGGGCCTAGCCCATCTCCTCCAGGGCCTTGCCCTTGGTCTCCTTGACGTACTTGAGCACGAAGGGGATGGAGAGCGCGGCGAAGACCGTGTAGATCACGTAGGTCGCGGAGAGGTTCCAGTCGGCCAGCGACGGGAAGCTCGCGGTGATGGCCCAGTTGGCGATCCACTGCGCGGAGGCGGCCACACCGAGGGCGGCGGCGCGGATCCGGTTCGGGAACATCTCGCCGAGGAAGACCCAGACCACGACACCCCAGGAGAGGGCGAAGAAGAGGACGAAGACGTGCGCGGCGATCAGGGCGACCCAGCCCTGGGTGGCCGGCAGCTTGCCGTCCACCAGGTCGTAGGAGAAGGCCCAGGCCTCCAGGCCGAGACCGATCACCATGCCCACGGAGCCGATCAGCGCGAGCGGCTTGCGGCCGACCCGGTCGACGAAGATCATCGCGATCACGGTGCCGATGATGTTGATGATCGACGTGGTGAACGAGTAGAAGAACGACTGCGAGGGGTCGACGCCGACGGACTGCCACAGCGTCGAGGAGTAGTAGAACGCGACGTTGATGCCGACGAACTGCTGGAAGACCGAGAGACCGATGCCGACCCAGACGATCGGCTTGAAGAAGAAGCCGCCGCCGAGCAGGTCCTTGAAGCTCGACTTGTGCTCGCTCTTCATGGCGTGCTCGATCTCGGTGACGCGGGCGTTCAGGTCGGCCCTGTCGCCCTCGACCTCCTTGAGGACCTCACGGGCGCGGTCGTGCCTGCCCACGGAGATCAGGAAGCGCGGCGACTCGGGGATCGCGAAGGAGAGCAGACCGTAGAGGACGGCCGGGACGACCATGACGCCGAGCATGACCTGCCAGGCCTCGAGCCCCATGACCTTGCCGCGCTGGTCGCCGCCCGCGGCGTTCAGGATGCCCCAGTTGACGAGCTGCGAGATGGCGATGCCGATGACGATCGCGGCCTGCTGGAAGGAGCCCAGCCGGCCGCGGTAGGCGGCCGGGGAGACCTCGGCGATGTAGGCGGGGCCGATGACGGAGGCCATGCCGATGGCGAATCCGCCGATGATGCGCCACAGGGCGAGGTCCCACAGCGCGAACGGGAGCGCGGAACCGACGGCGCTGACCGTGAAGAGGACGGCGGAGATCTGCATGCAGCGGATACGGCCGATGCGGTCGGCTGTCCGGCCCGCGGTCGCCGCGCCGATGGCGCAGCCGATCAGTGCGATGGCGATGACCTGCGCCAGGGCCGCGGAACCGATGTCGTAGCGGCCGCGGATCGCTTCGACGGCGCCGTTGATCACGGCGCTGTCGTAGCCGAACAGGAAGCCGCCCATCGCGGCCGCGGCCGCGATGAAGATGACGTGCCCGAGATGTTCGGGGTGAGCCGTCCCGGCTCCTGATTTGGGTGCCTGCGCAGTGCTGGTCACGTGTAACTCCTCGGGCCACCGGCCTCGCTGCCGGGGGTGTGGGGGGCAAGCCCCCTTCAAGGGTGGTTCCAGTGGCGCATGGGTTCACGCCACCCACCACCCGAAGGCAAAAGCAACGTCGCAGAGACTATGCCTTCAAGTATCGAAGCCGATAATCGGACTGCTGTGACTTTTCCCCACTCCGGTGCGGCCATCGTGTTCAAGTTTTGAAGGCTTGGGGCTGACGTGGTTCGGATACCCCGAGAAACCGGGGGCACTCCGCCCGCCCCCGTGAAGCCTCCGGCCGCCTGAGCCGCCGAAGCCGCCGACCTAGCGGAGCCGCTGGCTGATGACCTTCGACACACCGTCGCCCTGCATGGACACGCCGTACAGCGCGTCGGCGACCTCCATCGTGCGCTTCTGATGCGTGATCACGATCAGCTGCGAGGCCTCCTGGAGCTCCTGCATGATCCGGATCAGCCGCTGCAGATTCGTGTCGTCGAGCGCCGCCTCGACCTCGTCCATGACATAGAACGGGCTGGGCCGGGCCTTGAAGATCGACACCAGCAGCGCGACGGCCGTGAGCGACCTCTCCCCACCGGAGAGCAGGGACAGCCGCTTCACCTTCTTGCCCGGGGGCCTCGCCTCGACGTCCACACCCGTGGTGAGCATGTTGTCGGGATCGGTCAGGATCAGCCGCCCGTCACCCCCCGGGAACAGCCGGCTGAAGACACCTTCGAACTCCCGCGCGGTGTCCCGGTACGCCTCGGTGAAAACCTGTTCGACCCGTTCGTCGACCTCCTTCACCACCTGGAGGAGATCGGCACGCGTCTTCTTCAGGTCCTCCAGCTGTTCGCTGAGGAACTTGTGACGCTCCTCCAGCGCGGCGAACTCCTCCAGGGCGAGCGGGTTGACCTTCCCCAGCTGCTGGTAGGCCCGCTCGGCCGACTTGAGCCGTCGCTCCTGCTCCGCGCGGTGGAACTGCCGGGGCTGGTTGCGCGGGTGCTCCGGATCCTCCGGCAGCTCCTCGCCCTCGGCGGGCAACGAGGGCGGTACGAGCTGGTCCGGACCGTACTCCGTGACCAGCGCCGCCGGTTCGACGCCGAGCTCCTCCAGCGCCTTCGCCTCCAGCTGCTCCATGCGCATCCGCTTCTCGGCGCCGAGCACCTCACCGCGGTGAACCGAGTCCGTGAGCTTGTCCAGCTCCGCCTTGAGGTCGCGCCCCTCGCCCCGGACGGCCCCGAGCGCCTGCTCCTTGTACGTCCTGGCGTTCTCGGCGGCGCCCCGCTCCTCCTCGGCCCGGCCGAGCGACACCTCGACGTGCGCGAGCAGCTGCCGGGCACCGGAGGCGACGGCCTCCGCGACCGCCGCTTCGTGCCGCAGCCGGGCCCGCCGCTGCTCCGCACGCGCGCGTGCCTCACGTTCCGCACGCGCGGCCCGGTCGAGCCCGTCGGCCCGCCCGGCGAGCCCCTTCACCCGCTCCTCGTGCGTCCGTACCTGGAGCCGGGCCTCCATCTCGGTCTGCCGCGCGTTGGCCCCGTCCGCGGCGAGCCGGTCCCGTACCGCGGCGTCGGGCTCCTCCTCCACGGGCATCTCCTCGGCGACCGCCAGCCGCTCGGCCAGCACCTCCGCCTCCTCGACGGCCCGGTCCAGCGCCTCCTGCGCCCGCGCGGCGGCGGCCGCGCTCCGCTCGGCCTCCCCGGCGGCACCGCGCGCCTGCCCGGCCAGCCGCCCCAACTGCTGGGCCACGGACGACTTCTCCCGCTCGGCGGCGCGCCGCCGCTCCCCCAGTTCCTCGACGGACGCGGCCCGCTCCTCGCGCCGCTCGGCGGCCCGGTGCTGCGCCTCGCCGAGGTCCTCGCAGCGCACGGCGAGCTCGTCGAGCTCGGCCGCGGCCTCGTCGACGGACGCCTGCACCTCCAGCAGGCTGGGCGCCCCGGCGGAGCCGCCGTGCGCGAAGTGCGCCCCGAGCAGGTCCCCCTCGGCGGTGACCGCGGTCAGCTCCGGCCGCGCGTGGACCAGGTCCTCGGCGTCCTCCAGGGTGCCGACCACGACGATCCCGCGCAGCAGCCGCCGTACGGCCGGCATCAGCTCCGCGGGGCCCCGGACGAGGTCCGCGGCGCGGGGAGGACCGGTGGGGTGCGCCGGCCGGGTCCCGTCGGCCTCGTTGTCGCTGCCGTGACTGCCGTGACTGCCATGGCTGCCGTCGCCGTCGTGGCCGTCTTCGTGGTGCCGGCCGGGCTGACGGACGCCGAGGCCGCTGTCGGTCCGGTCCCGGCGGGCCGGTTCAACGGCGTACGCGTCCCGGCGCCCGGTCGCGTCCGTGGCGGCACCGTCCCCGATCCGTGGCGCCGGCGGCTCCTCCGGTGCCCCCGCCAGCAACAGCGCCGCCCGCCCGGCCTCCTGTTTGCGCAACAGCCGGATGGCCTCGGCCGCCGAGGCGGGTGTGGTGACCGCGATGGCGTCCGCCGCCGTACCGAAGGCGGCGGCGAGGGCCACCTCGTACCCGGGGGTGACGGACAGCAGCTCGGCGGCGGGGCCGAGGAGCCCCGTGAGCCGGTCCTTCGCTCCCAGCAACGCGCCCGTTCCGTCCTTGCGGCGCAGACCGAGCGCCAGTGCCTCGTGGCGGGCCTGCGTCGCGGCGCGCCTGCGTTCGGCCGCCGTGGTCGCCTCGCGGGCCTCGGTGAAGGCGGACTCGGCGTCGGCGAGGGCCGCTCTGGCCTCGTCGTGGCGCTCCGTCAGCTCGGCGTCGCCGGCGTCGAGGCCGTCGACCTCGGCCTTCAACTGCTCGTACTCCTCCTGCGCCGTGACCGCCCGCTCCTGGGCCTCGTCTCGGGCGGCGGCGAGCCGGTCGATCTCGGACTGGGCGGAGGCGGCCCGTGAACGCGCGGCGTTGACCTGTCCGCCCAGCCGCGCCAGTCCCTCACGGCGGTCGGCGATGGCCCGGGCCACGTCCTTGAGCCGGCGTTCCTCGACGGCGAGTTCGCGCTCCAGCTCGGCCCGGTGCGCGACCGTGTCCTCCAGGGCGTGCTCGGCCGCCTCCAGGGCCGCTTCGAGCTCGGCCTCCTGCTCACGGACGCGCGCGGCCTCGCGCTCCATGTCCTCGGGGTCGCGGCCGCGCCGCTCCTCCGGGGGCGCGGAGGTGGCGCTCTTCACCCGCGCGTCGGCCAGCGAGATCGTGCCGCGCACCCGCTCGGCGAGCTGCGACAGCTCGTACCAGGTCTGCTGGGCGCGCTGGAGGCGGGGCGTGAGGCGGCGCACCTCGTCCTCCAGGAGCGCCTCGCGCTGGAGCGCCTTCTTCAGCTCGGCCTCGGCCGAGTCCTTGCGTTCCTTGAGGGCCGCCTCGTCCGCGATCTCCGTCTGGAGCGCCTGCCTGAGGCGTACGAGGTCGTCGGCGAGGAGGCGGAGCCGGGCGTCGCGCAGGTCGGCCTGGATGACGGCGGCGCGGCGGGCGACGGCGGCCTGCCGGCCGAGCGGCTTGAGCTGACGCCGGAGTTCGTCGGTCAGGTCCTGGACCCGGGCGAGGTTCGCCCGCATGGCGTCCAGTTTCCGCAGCGCCTTCTCCTTGCGCTTGCGGTGCTTGAGGACGCCGGCCGCCTCCTCGATGAACGCGCGGCGGCCCATGGGATCGGCGTGCAGGACGGAGTCGAGCTGCCCCTGTCCGACGATCACGTGCATCTCGCGGCCGATGCCGGAGTCGGACAGGAGTTCCTGGATGTCGAGGAGCCGGCAGGTGTCGCCGTTGATCTGGTACTCGCTGCCGCCGTTGCGGAACATGATCCGCGTGATGGTGACCTCGGCGTACTCGATGGGCAGTGCCCCGTCGGAGTTGTCGATGGTCAGGGACACCTCGGCACGGCCCAGCGGCGGGCGGCCGGTGGTGCCGGCGAAGATGACGTCCTCCATCTTCCCGCCGCGCAGCGACTTCGCCCCCTGTTCACCCATCACCCAGCTCAGGGCGTCCACGACGTTGGACTTGCCCGAGCCGTTGGGGCCCACGACGCAGGTGATGCCCGGCTCGAAGCGCAGCGTGGTCGCCGAGGCGAACGATTTGAACCCGCGCAGGGTCAGGGCCTTGAGGTGCACGCCGCCGGACTCTACCTTTCGGGCCGGTCTCACTCCATGAACCCGCGGTTTCACCCATGAACGTGCAGGGCACACCAGACGTACAAGAGCTTGAGGCGCAGACGGGGGAAAGAAGAAGGGACGCCGAAGAGGCGTCCCTTGCAAATCTGACAACTTAGCGGTTGATAGGGGCTGCCCAACCACTGCTGTCGTGGTGCGGTGCAGTGATCAGGTGAGCGCAGGCTCCGCCTGGGGTACGTCGATGCTCTCGAGAAGCGAATCGTGAGAAGCGGCAGCCGCGAGCGCGTCGTTCTCGGCCTGAATCCGTCCGAGCTCGGATTCGAGGTCCTGGACGCGCTGCTGGAGCCGTCGCATCTCGGCAATGAGTCGCGGGTCGGAACCGCCGACGTAACCGAGAAGCGCCTTTGCCATGATGGATGGTCCTCCACACTGAGTGACCGACCGAAGCGGTGTGGGTCGTGAGGGAATCGCACCCGCGATGCTTGACACTTGCTAAATTCTTGCTGCGGTTCCACATGCCAAACAGCTAAGGTGCGCGGGGCTTTCAGCGTCTCACCAAAAAGTTTGACGGTCAACACGATCACACCCCGTATTGGGGGGCAACCCGCTGTCGCGCGGCTCTGGGGCGGCTGCGCTGCGACTCGTGTGGGGCCCTGGGGGTGTGGAGATCATCCTTATTCCGGGAGCCTGCCACGACAAGCCGTTCTTGGCAACCACCAGGCCGTTTCCGCTCCCGGCAGGTGCCAGAGGCATGCGCCGCGGCTTCCGGCGGGGTCCTCGCGCCGGTGACCGTCACCGGATGGCGAAGCCGTCGTAGATCCCCCGGGGCGTGTCCCAGATCTCAGTGACTCCGTCCACCCGCCCGGGTGTGTCGTCCCCCTGGAGCCAGCTGAGCAGACCCTCGCACGCGGATCTGGGGCCCTCCGCGACCACCTGGACCCGTCCGTCGTCCAGATTGAGAGCAAAACCACTCAGGCCGCCGATCTCCAGCGCCCTGGCCCGCGTGAACCAGCGGAAACCGACACCCTGGACGCGCCCGCGTACCCAAACAACCACTCGTGCAACCTCGTTCATGCGTGCACGCTAACCGGACAAAGTCTCTCCGGGCACTTCCTCCCCTCCCGCCATGCGGTACCGTCCCGGTCCAATGAGTCTCATATGAAACTCACTCTTTCGAGTGAGGGACGCTGACCGAAAGATCGAGGAAGGCCAGGAGATGGGACGCCACCGACGCTCCGCCGCCGGCCGCGCCGCCACAGGCCGCGCCACCGGGGTCACCGATACGTACGGACCCTCTACGGAAAGCTATGGGCCGGAGAACCTGTACGGGTACGCGGCCATCGCCGACCTCCCGAGCACGGCCGCCGCGCGCTCGCACCGCAGGAGGAAGGCCGCCACGCCCGTTCGCACGGGTCTGCTCGGTGTCTCGGCGGCCGTCGCCCTGGGCACCGTCGCCGTCGCGGCCGGAGTGGTGCCCGGCGCGAAGGACTACGCGCTCGGCGGCGGGAGCAACAACTCCGACAAGGTGCAGGCCGTCGGTTCCCCCTCCAGCCAGGAGACCCAGCAGGGCGGCACGTCGGGCAGCGCGGACAGCCGCGACGACCAGTCGACGAGCCGCGACTCCGACCGCGCCTCCTCCCCTTCCGCGCCCGCCTCCACGTCGGTGCCCACCGCGCCGGCGGCGACACCCACCCAGAAGCCGGTGACCACCGAGCCGGGCGAGACCGCCGAGCCCAAGGAGCCCTCGGCTCCGGTCTCCGAGGTCGCGCGGCCGAAGGCGCCGGTGGCCACCGCCCCGGTGACGGTGTCGGCCGAGGCCGCCGCGGAGGCCGAGGTGCTCAAGCTGGTCAACGACGAGCGGGCCAAGGTCGGCTGCACCCCGGTCACGGCGAACAGCGCCCTGACGGACCTCGCCCAGTCCTTCAGCGACGACATGGCCCTGCGTGACTTCTTCGACCACACCGACCCGAGCGGGCTCAGCCCGTGGGACCGTGCGGCGAAGGCGGGCATCACCGCGCTCGGCGGCGAGAACATAGCCCGTGGCCAGGCGGACGCGGCCGCGGTCATGGACGCCTGGATGAACAGCGAGGGCCACCGCGCCAACATACTGAACTGCGACTTCAAGACCCTGGGCGTCGGCGTGCACCTCGCCGCGGGCGGCCCCTGGTGGACGCAGGACTTCGGCTACTGAGATAATCGCAGGTCAGAGCCCCAGGTACTGCCTGGGGCCGTCTCTGGGCCGTCAGGCACCGATCAGTCCGGGAAGACACGGTCCACGGCGGCCCGGGTGCGAGTTCCGCTTGTCGGCATCAGGTGGGTGTACGTCCGCAGCGTGAATCCGGGGTCGTGATGACCGAGGTACTCGCTGAGTGCCTTGATGCTCTCCCCCGCGTCCAGGAGCACCGAGGCGTAGAAGTGCCTCAGCGCGTGCATTCCGTTGTCGCGTCCGGTCTCGACTCCAGCGGCCCGAAGCGCCGGCCGCCAGACCCGATCGTTGAATCGGTTGCGGTCGAGCGGAAGTCCCGCGGGACCCGTGAAGAACAGCGAAGCCGTCACGGGTGGCCCGTCGAGAGCCTTCCAGGGAAGGGTGACCCGGACAGCCGGGCACGCTTTGAGGTGAGCAGCCAGGGCACGAGCCACCGAATCGGGCAGCGGTACGTCCCGCTCCTTGCCGCCCTTGGGTGGAGCGAAGATCGGTCGGTGCAGTCGCAGCAGCTTGACCTGCCGAACGACGTGCAGCGTTCCGTTGGCGAAGTCCACATCCTCCACCGCCAGGCCGAACGTCTCCCCTTGTCTCAGCCCACATCCGGCGGCGAGGTTGACGAGGGCCGCGTACCGCTCCGGCAGCGCCGAACGGACCGCCAACAGGCGCTCGACAGACCAGGGCTTCACCTTGCGCGGCTCAAGCCGAGGCGCCCTGACCGACCGGGCACGGCACGGGTTCTCCCTGATCACCCGATCCTCAACAGCGGCAGTGAACACCGTTGAGACATGGGCGAAGATGCCCCGGCGGTAGCCGGCGGAGAGGCCCCGGTCTTCCAGTACCCGCAACCAGACCCGGAGGTGTGACGGGGTGAACGACGCCATCGGACGCACACCGAGGTGCGGGATCGCGTGCAGGCGTAGACGGCTCTCCACCGACTCGCGGGTGAGAGGATCCGTGATCTGCGAGGCTATCCACCCAGTTGCGTACTGTTCGAACGTGACCTTGCCCGCGTCAGGAGCGACATAGTCGCCGCGCGACATGTCCGCCTCGATGTTGGTGAGCCAGCGTTCGGCCTCTCGCTTCTTACGATCGGGGAAGCTCTTGGACTTCTCCGAGCCGTCCGGTCCGATGTACCGGGCGCGATAGCGCAGACCGGTCCCGTGTCGATCGGTCTTGACCTTGACCGTCTTGCCGCCAGCGCCTGGCTCGGTCTTGTACCAGCGGTCCTGGATGTGTCCGGCCATCAGGCAGCCCCTTCCACGAGGGACTGCACCCAGGACTGAACGTCTGCCGGGTCGTACCGAAGGTGCCGCCCGACGCGGAAACCGCGGGGCCCGGTGCCTTTGCGGCGCCACTGGTAGACCGTCTCGACACTTGGCAGCCGGAACATGACGACCAGGTCTTCCGGGGTGAGGTACTGGACGGGCATGGGCCCGGTCATGCGCACACCTCCCAGCCGTCAGGCTCGGGCATCTCGGCCAAGGCTTCGCGTGCGGCGTCTCGGTTCGTCTGGATGTCCTTTGCGATGGTTGCGGCGAGCCAGGATTCGCCGGGGGTGTGGCCGTGTCCGGCGTAGGTCCAGTGGGCGAGCACGAGCGTGGAGCCCTCCGAGTCGTCGAGATCCTCGGAGAGCCCGCGCTCGCGGCGTTCCTGCCGGGCGCGGTAGTCGGCGCGCACCTGGCGCAGGGCACCGAGGGTGGTGGAGTAGCGGCGGGACTTGGTGGAGAAGTGGCCGCGGAAGCCGAGCATGTGGGACCAGTGGGCGAGCATCCGTTCCGGGTAGGCGTCGTTCAGGTCCCAGCACGCTTCGATCAGGCGCCGGGTGTGGCCGGGCAGGGGCAGCTTGTCGAGTTCCGAGAGTTCCCCGACCCGGCGGTCGACGGTGCCGGTTGTCTCGGCCGCTTTGGTGGCGTACTTGGCCACGTAGGAGGCCACGGCCTGTTCCGTCAGCTCCTCGTTGCCGAGGGCGCCGATGGGCTGCACGTCGACCTGTGAGCCCCACCGCAGTACTCGGGCGGGGAAGTCCCCGGCAGCCGCAAGAGGAACAGAGACCCGGTCGGCAGCGGCACGGATCGCGTCGTCCAGGAGCGCGACCGTGGCCCACGCCGGCGGGGAGGTGTCGGGCCCGTCCGGACCATCCATGCGCACCACCGCGTGGAAGTGGACAGCCCCGCGCTTCTGGAACTCGGCGACCTTGCCGAAGGAGACCCGACACACCTCCTTCAAGGCGGCCTGCGTCAGGCCCGCGTGTGCGGCGATCTCCCGGCGCAGGTAGATCGTGAACCGGCGCCAAAGGTCCCCGGCATGGTTGTTCCACAACACCGCGCCCGCATAGTCGTACCGAGCCGGGTCCAAGGCTGTGCCGAGTGCCGGATCGTCCTCCGTATGGAAGCTCCCGCAGCGGCAGCGGCCGGAGGCGGGCCGGTTGTGGACGGGGCCGAACGAGGGCGCGGTGAGGGTCGCGAACACGCGGGGGTGATCCCGGACGATCGTGGACACGCCCTTGTTCACGTCACCGATGATCCCGGCACGGATCAGGTGATAGGTGTCCCCGGCGTAGGTCCAGGCGCACGACGGGCAGCGCGAGGCCCGCCGGTTGCCGCACGCGACCCGTAGCCGTCCGCCAGGCTCGTCGGCGGTGCTGTAGGAGTAGAGGACGTCACCGGTCGCGCGGTCGCGGGTGACGGTCTGGCCCATCAGGTGAATCGGGTTGGCGCAGCCGCCGGTACGGCGGACCTGTTCCTGCCAGCGGTCGAAGCCGGGCGAGTTGGCCACCCGTAGCAGGTCGGCGAGGGTCAGGGGGTCGGTGCCCATGGAGGCCGCAGCGCCAGCCACGGCCTCCGGGGCGACGGGGAAGTCCGTCACGCGGCCACCGCCAGCGGGGCCGGGGCGGGGGTGTAGCCGAAGGAATGGTCGCGCGGGCAGATCAGGTCACCGTCGTGGGTGACGATGGACAGGCCGTCGATGTCGACGCGGACCCAGGCCGGGGCGTGGGTGCCGCAGGCGGGGCAGTGCGGCGACCGGGCTGGTAATGCGTCCAGCAGGTCGGCGCAGGAGGCGAGCACGCTCATGCCGCCACCTCCAGCACCGGCGGGGGCACGAGCGCGGTGAGACGGGCGACGTGCGCGGCGAGCCGCTGCTTGGCGCCGTCGCTGATCTCGTCGTCCGTGATCTGACCGGGCGCGTACTCGTTGAGGCCGGAGCCGTCGCAGTAGCCGCAGAAGATCTCCAACGGGTCGCAGTCCTCACCGGCCCAGCCGGAGCCCTCGCACCTGACGCAGTCGGCCCAGGGGCGCGAGGTCAGGAAGAACAGGCATTCGGCCGGATCAGCGCACTGAGAACCCATGCAGGCCGGGCAACCGCGCTGAAGCAGGACATGCACCGTCAGGGGAGAAGCAGGCATGATGGAGGTTCCCTTCGTGGGATCAGGGGAGCGACGTATCTGCTTGGCGGTAGGGCGTCGCTCCCTGCTTTTCGTCCTAGGCAAAAGGTTATAATGAGTATGACGACTCGACAAGGAGGTTTGACGGCCCGTCTTCACCTGGCTCAAAGGGGCATGGTCTACTTGTTCTATCGAGTAGACGGAGAGAGTAGATAGCTATGGCCAGCTACCAGGGACGACCGGCGTACGTGCAGGTTGCCGATGACATCCGGCAACAGATCACGGATG
This sequence comes from Streptomyces fagopyri, assembly GCF_009498275.1. Taxonomy (NCBI): domain Bacteria; kingdom Bacillati; phylum Actinomycetota; class Actinomycetes; order Kitasatosporales; family Streptomycetaceae; genus Streptomyces; species Streptomyces fagopyri. The sequence continues at coordinate 3,018,779 of NZ_CP045643.1, forward strand.
GCACACTCCAGGCGGGAGACCGGATCCCCTCTGAGGCTGAGCTCATGGAGGACTACGGTGTCTCGCGCATCGTGATCCGCAACGCCATGGAAGTCGTGCAGAACGAAGGCTTGGTCATCAAGCAGCAAGGGCGCGGCACCTTCGTGCGCGAGCAGCGACCGCTGCGCCGGCGGGTACTCGGCGATCTCTACGGCAAGCGGCCAACAGGCTCACCGATGAAGCGCGCCACAGAGTCCGAAGGCCGTCGTTCAGAGTGGGAGTACCAGAGCCGCCGGACCATGGCGACGAAGGCGATTGCCGATCGGTTGGCCCTTGAGCCTGGAGCTCCCGTTACGCGAACGACGTACCGCTTCTTCGCTGATGACGAACCCATCATGCTGTCGACGTCGCACGAGCCCCTTGAGATCACAGAGGGGACGCCGGTGGAGCAGCCGGAAGGCGGAACCATCACAGGCGTGGTTCCTCGCATGGACTCGTTGGGCCTTCACATCACGCACGTCACCGAGGACGTGAACGCCCGTGCGCCACGACCGTACGAGAGCGAGGCCCTTCAAATCGGCCCCGGCGTACCCGTGATGGCGATTACCCGGACGTACTACGTCAACGATCGCCCGGTCGAGACTGCCGACATCATCGTTGCGGCCGACCGCTACACGCTGACCTATCACGTCCCCGTGCCGCCTTTGAGCTGACCAGCACAGTTACAGGTTTCTCTACCTCATCAAGCCCCGGCTCCGCTCCGCTCCGCCGGGCGCGCTACCGGCTCCGCTCCGCGCGACGCTCCTGCCTTCGGCCCGCTCCGCGCGGGCTGCGCCGACGCGCGCCCTGGAGAGGGTTGCCCGGCGGCATGAGGTGAGAACCCGTCGTGGCCGGGGCGGTCGGCTCCACGGCTTTAGGCAGCCACTTTGGGGCGAGCCTCTAAGATCATGGCCCCAACGTCGTGCTTTAACGGGCAGGTCCACAGACTGCCCGACTCGCCGGAAGCTTAAGGGGCCATGATCACTCGCCCCAAAGCAGCTCCAGCCCAAAGCCGCTCCGCCGACCTTCGCTTTCATCACCGGGAGACTGTGTGAGACGCGTATCGATAGCCGCCCTGGCTCTGTCGCTGACTGCCCTGCTTGCAGGGTGCTCGCAGGAAGAGCCCAAGCCGCTGCATCCCACTAGGTCGCCAGGGGAAGCGGCCTGGTACGAGAGCACCAAGAAACAGCAGCAGGAGTACTGCGCCGCTTACCGAGCGCACGACCCGCAGCACCCCATCCACGTCCCCTCGTTCGCCTCAGCTATGTCCGAGGACGAGTTCGCCGACGACTTCTACAACGCAGTGAAGAAGAAGTGCACGCCAGCCTGACGGGGCACATGCGCTGTGCAGCGGTGGGAGGTGCAGCAACCACGGCAACCGATCGTGGCCGGCGTCGCCCATCAGCGCTCTCAAGGCAACCCTGAAAGCGTCGTGCCCCAGACGTGCCCGATCCAGCGGGAAACAACGGTGAACCGCAGGCACTCACGGACAGCAGGCAACGCAACGACCCCTGACCGAGTTACCTGGTCAGGGGCCGTTCACCTGCGGTGGGTGTGGGATTTGAACCCACGGTGACTCGCGCCACGACGGTTTTCAAGACCGTGTGCAGGACCCGGACCTCCGACGCAGCCCCCACGCCCTGAACCGGCCACTCACGAAGATGCCGACGCCGGCGGACAGCGCAACCAGCACAATGGAGGCCCCGCCGCCCAAGGTGACGTGGCGACCCTCGGGTGCAGATGACCCCAAAAAGGCGCAGATGCCAGCGAATGTCGCGACCGCCACGGCAAGGCAGATTGCCATTTCAGCCCACCACATCTTCAGCGTCGGTCGAGTCGTCATGGCGCAGTTGTACCTCACGCCTTCCTGCCGTACCGCAGCGAGGTACAGCAACCATCGCGACCGAATTCAACCGCGAGCAGCCCCCCATGACCGTCTGACCAGCCGAGCAGACCCCAGTGACCGCCCCGCCCATAGTTCGCATCGAGGGGCCGCGGGGCGTGCCACTTCCGTGCCAGAACGGACGGGGACTCACGGGGAATCGAGGTTCGTCAGGGTGCGCACCGCCCCACACTGCCCAAGGCCGGGATTCCCAGGTCACACCGGTGATCACCCAACCTCGCTCCTAAAGCGGGTGTCGCCAAGGTCACCGGGGAATCAACTGCCCCGTTTCCGTGAGGACAAGCGTGAGGCGACCCAGCCACTCACCGTCGTCCGGGTACTCCCAGTTGTCAGCGTCCGCCAGCAAGGCAGGAAGGTCGTATCGCGGGATGGAAGGACCGGGCTGGAGTCCCGGCTGGCCATCCGGAGCGGTCCAGGCAATGAGCAGGCAGACGTCAATCCAGCCTCTGTCAATGAGCGGCAGAAGGATTGCGGCAAGCTCGGTGGGGTCGGCAGATGCCAATGGTTCGTCCAGGTCTCCCCGAACGCCGGGCAGGATATCGATCTCCGTCGCATTGATCATGAATGCGCGCTCTGCTGACGACAGCTCGTCCGTTGCGGGATAGCTCACCGGGAGATCATCGCAGCTCTGGGCAAAGGTAGGCAGCGACACCGATGGCTCTCGGGCCGTCGCTGGGCCGTCTGAGGGTGGCCAATGGTGACAGACGACGACAGCGGCCGACCGCTAATGCCCAGGTCATGCGGTCGGCCGCCGGAGGGCGTGCAGGTCAGAAAGGCGGCCAATCACTTCTTCGGCTACTGACCCACCCCACGCACGATCGAGGCCGCGCCCACCGGACAACGGTGGGCGCGGCCTTTTCGTACGGGTGGGCAGCACGGCGCCGCCGTACGCGTGGCAGGCACGGCCCCGCCGTACGCGTGCCGGGCGCGGCCCCGCCGTAGGGGGCGCGTGGCGGGGAGTCGCGGAGGCACCCGGGCGCTCCCCCGCCGGCTACGCGGCCGCGCGGCCGCGCGAGAACGCCCGTGCCGCCTCCGTGACCCGGCGGCCGAGATGTTCCGCCGTCGCGATGTCGGCCTTGTGCACGGTCTCGGGGCCCTCGTCCACGTTGGTCTGCGCGGCGGCGCCGGCGAAGACGCCGAGGCGGTTGAGGTCCTGCTCCGACGCGGAGCTGCTGTTCCAGCCCGGGTGCAGGCCGAGGTTGATCCAGTTCATGCCGTGCTGCGCCGCCAGGATCTGGAAGAACTGCAGGGTGTGCAGCTTGTCGCCGCTCTTGGAGCCGGAGTTGGTGAACCCGGCGGCGAGCTTGTCCTGCCAGTCCTGCCCGAACCAGCGCTTCGAGGACGCCTCGGCGAAGACGTGGAAGGCGCCGGACGCCGTGCCCATGTAGGTCGGCGAACCGAAGACGATCGCGTCCGAGGCGTCGAGGCGTTCCCACTCGGCGTCGGTGATCCCGTCGACCTTGATCAGGTGGACCTCGGCACCGGCCTCGGCCGCACCGGCACGGACGGCCTCGGCGAGGACAGCGGTGTGGCCGTAGCCCGAGTGGTAGGCGATGGAGACGACAGGGGTGCTCACGATGGGACTCCTCCAGGTGAAGACAACGAACAGAAGGAAAGCACTAACTTCTAGTTAGTGCAACCTTCTGGTTAGCGCTGTCGCGGAGTATGGTGATCTCATGGAAATCACCGTGCCGGCCGCCGAGAGCGGTGAGTGTCAGGACCTCGCGTACAACGTGTTCGCGCGCAGCTGCCCGTCCCGGGGCACGCTGGAGCACGTGACCGGACGCTGGGGATCGCTCACGCTCGGAGCGCTGCACGGCGGCACGTGCCGCTTCAACGAACTGCGGCGCCGGGTCGACGGCGTCAGCGAGAAGATGCTGTCCCAGACGCTGCACGCGCTGGAGCGCGACGGCCTGGTGCACCGCGACGCCCGGCCGACGAACCCGCCACGCGTCGACTACACCCTCACGCCGCTCGGCCACGAGGTCGCGGAGCGTCTGCTCACCCTCATCCACTTCCTGGAGGGGCGCATGGACGACGTCCTGGAGGCGCGCGAGCGGTACGACGAGACGCGTGAGGCCCGGGAGAGCTGAGCGGACCGAGGGGCCCGAGGCTCCGCCCGTCCGGTGCCGTCGCGGCGAAAGCGCGCCGCCGGCGTCAGTCCGTGAGCCGCGGCGGTCGCTGGCAGCGCGGGCAGAAGTAGCTGGACCGGTTCATCCAGGCGCGCCGGCGCATGGGCGTGCCGCACCGGCGGCAGGGCTCGTCCTCGCGCCCGTAGGCGTCGAGTGAGCGGTCGAAGTAGCCGGACTCGCCGTTGACGTTGACGTACAGGCTGTCGAAGCTGGTGCCGCCGACCGCGAGGGCCTCGTTCATGACGTCACGGATGTGGCCGAGGAGTTCGGCGGTCCGCGGCCGGGTGAAGCCGCTCACCGGGCGTTCGTAGTGGAGTCTGGAGCGCCAGAGCGCCTCGTCGGCGTAGATGTTGCCGACGCCGCTGATCAGCGACTGGTCCAGCAGGGCGCGCTTGACCGTCGTACGGCGGGCGCGCAGCGCGGCATGGAACGCGGCATCGTCGAACAGGGGGTCGAGCGGGTCCCGGGCGATGTGCGCGATGACGTCGGGCAGGCCGTCCGGGGTGGTCTCGTGCAGGGAGAGGCCGCCGAAGGTGCGCTGGTCGACGAAGCGCAGTTCGGTGCCCTGGTCGTCGTCGAAGCGGACGCGGATACGCAGGTGCTTCTCGTCCGGGGCGTCCTGCGGCTGCACCAGGAGCTGGCCGCTCATGCCGAGGTGCGCGAGCACGGAGAACGGGGAGTCGTCCAGGGGGAGCCAGAGGTACTTGCCGCGGCGCATCGCCGGTCCGACGCGCTGCCCGGCGAGCGCCTCGGTGAAGCCTTCGGGCCCTGTCCGGTGACGGCGTACGGCCCGTGGATGCCGTACCTCGGCCGAGGCGACGGTCCGTCCGCTGACCCAGCGCTCCAGGCCACGCCGCACGACTTCGACCTCGGGCAACTCGGGCACGGCGCTCCTTCGGGGTGTGGTCGCGGGGATGCCCGAACCCCGCCGCGGCACGGATGCTGCGACGGGGTTCGGGCCCCGCGGTTACCGCGGTACCGCTGTCACTGCTGGTGCGGCCGTCCCCGCGGGACCGCTGACACCGCTGGTGGACGGGTCCGCGGTCGCCGCGGGTTCTGCCGGCGTTCTTGCGAAGGAATCAGGCCGTGGCCGGGTCGCTCGTCGGAGCCGAGGGGGCGTCGGTGGCCTCCTCGGCGGCCTGGGCAGCCTGCTGAGCGGCCTGAGCCACCTGCTCGGCGGCCTGGGCCGACTTCGCGCGTTCGTCCGCGTCCGAACGGATCGCACGCCACGCGGACTCCGCGGCCTGCTGTTCCGCCTCCTTCTTGCTGCGGCCGGTGCCGGTGCCGTACGAGACGCCTCCGACGCGGGCGGCAGCAGTAAAGGTCTTCTCGTGGTCCGGGCCGGTCTCCGAGACCAGGTACTCGGGTACGCCGAGCCCCTCGGTCGCGGTGAGTTCCTGGAGACTGGTCTTCCAGTCCAGGCCGGCGCCCAGGTTCGAGGACTTCTCGATCAGCGGGTCGAAGAGCCGGTGGACGAGCTCACCCGCCGCGTCCAGACCCTGGTCGAGATAGACCGCGCCGATCACCGCTTCAAGGGTGTCGGCGAGGATGGATGCCTTGTCCCGGCCTCCCGTGCCTTCCTCGCCCCGGCCGAGCCGGATGAAGGAGCCGAGTTCGAGGCCGCGGCCCACTTCCGCCAGCGCACGCGAGTTGACCACCGCGGCCCGCAACTTGGCCAGCTGGCCTTCGGGCAGGTCGGGGTGGGTGCGGTACAGCGTGTCCGTGACCACGAGGCCGAGCACGGAGTCCCCGAGGAACTCCAGCCGCTCGTTGGTCGGCAGACCGCCGTTCTCGTACGCGTAGGAACGGTGGGTCAGCGCACGCACCAGAAGGGCGGACTCGAGCTTGTACCCGAGCCGCCCTTCCAGAAGCGTGTGGGACGAGGCTGTGTTCTCCGCCTTTTTCTTGGCGTTTGGTTCCGCCTTGGCGTCAGACATCAGACCTCTCACCGGCCGCTCAGACCTCGAGGACCTGGCGCTTGTTGTAGGTGCCGCAAGCCGGGCACGCGATGTGCTGCAGCTTGGGCTCGTGGCAGCGCTCGCACGCAACCAGGGTGGGGACCGCAGCCTTCCACTGCGACCGGCGGTGGCGCGTGTTGCTGCGCGACATCTTCCGCTTCGGAACAGCCACGGCTACTTCTCCTGCTTCTCGTCGGCGTGCGCTGATGGAAGCGCGCCGCCGCTCAACTCGTCCTTCTCGCCGTCTCCGGATGAACCAGCGAGTCCCTGCAGTGCCGCCCAACGGATGTCGACGGCGTCGTGGTGGTGGTCCGGGTCGTCCGCGAGCCTGACTCCGCACTGGGAGCACAGGCCGGGGCAGTCGTCCTGGCACACCGGCTGCATCGGCAGTGCGAGCACCACCGCATCACGCAGCACGGGTTCGAGGTCGAACAGGCCGTCCTCGATGAAGAGCATGTCCTCGCTATCCGCGGATTCCCCGGCGTCGTCGGCCGGCTCCGCTTTGGCGCGGCCCCGGTCGTCGGCGTCGTGGTACGAGAACATCTCCTGGAAGTCCGCGGCGAGCGACTGCTCGAGCGGCTCCAGACACCTTACGCACTCCCCCTCGGCCTGTGCACGGGCGGTGCCTGTGACAAGCACACCTTCCATGACCGACTCGAGCCTGAGTTCGAGCTCCACCGGGGCGCCTTCCGGCACTCCGATGACTCCCTGGATCCCGAGATCCGCGGGGGCGTCGATCGTGCGGGTCAAGCGCTGCAACGCACCAGGACGCCGGCCCAGCTCGTGTGTGTCGAACACGAATGGGTTGCGGTGGTCGAGGTGGGTGTTCAGAGCCGTTCCTGCTTTCGATCTTCAAAACTCCAGGGGCCGCCGCCCCTGGTGTTCCCGGGCAGCGGTGATCGCGGACGTACACGCGACCGAAGAGCCAGGATACTGGACCTTTCGCTCTCGGCCCAATCCGGTGTCAGCGCCCCTGTTCGTACGCCCGCAGCTGCTCGGCACTGATCATGGTGGTGTCGAAGAGGCTGGTCTCGTCCAGGGTGTTCGCCTGCGGGTCCATGGCGTGCGTCTGCTGCTCCGGATAGCCCTGCCGGCCGCCCTGGTCGTACGCCTGCTGCTGGTCGTAGCCGTGCTGCGGGTAGGAGGCGTACGGGTCGGCCTGCTGGTAGCCGTACGCGTCCTGCTGGGCGTACTGCTGCTGGTAGCCGTAGGGGTCCGCCTGCTGCTGCTGTTGGTACGCGTAGGCGTCCTGCTGTTGCGCGTAGGTCGGCTGGGCCGGCACCTCGGGGGTCTGGACGGGCCGCTCGGGGACCTCCGCGAGCTCGGCGAGACCGGCCAGGTAGTCGGCGTCGCTGGTGTGCTGGACGGGACTCCCGTCCTCGGCGAAGGCGCCCAGGTCACCCAGGTCGTCGCTGGCGATCCGGCCGTGCAGCTTCTGGCGGCCGCGGCCCACGGCCTCCAGGGTCTTGGCGAGGACGGCCTCGAAGGCGCCGAGCTTCACGTCGACGTACTCGTCCGCGTTGCGGCGCAGCGTCTCGGGGTCGTGGCTGCGCTCGGGGGCGTCCTCGTCCTCGTAGCCCTGCTCGTCCATGCCGGGTCCGGTGCCGAGGAGCTTCTCGCGGCCCCGGCCGACGGAGCCGAGCGTCTTGGTGAGGACGACCTCGAAGTTGGCGAGCTTGGAGTCGACGTAGTCGTCGGCCTCGACACGGATCTCCTCGGCCTCCTGGCGGGCCTCGGTGAGAATGCGGTCCGCCTCGTTCTGGGATCGGCGGGCGACCTCGGTGTCGGAGATCAGGGAGCCGCGCTCGGCGTGCGCGGTCTCGATGATCCGGTCGGCCTCCATGCGGGCCTGCTCGACCATCTGCTCGCGGCCGCCGATGAGCTCCTCGGCCTGGGCGAGGGAGCCGGGCAGGGCCTGGCGCACCTCTTCGAGCATCGAGAGCAGCTCGGCGCGGTTGACCACGCACGAGGCCGACATGGGCATGGAACGGGCGCTGCCGACCGCCGAGACGATCTCATCGAGCTTCTTCTGCACGTCCACCGTGTGCTCGCCACTCTCTACAGCTGTGATGGAGACGGACGGTTCGACTGTACGACCACTCCCGCCCCGCCCGACACCGGGTGACGCACTGTCAGGCCCTCACTCCTGGCCGAGCCGCCCCTTCAGCGCCTCCAGGACCACCGGCGGGACCAGGTGGGAGATGTCGCCGCCCCAGGTCGCGACCTCCTTGACCAGCGAGGAGGAGAGGAAGCTGTAGGTGGGGCTGGTCGGGATGAACAGCGTCTCCACGCCCGAGAGGCCGTTGTTCATCTGGGCCATCTGCAGTTCGTAGTCGAAGTCGCTGACCGCGCGCAGTCCCTTGACGATGGCGGGGATGTCCCGCTGCTTGCAGAAGTCGACGAGCAGGCCGTGGTAGGGCTCGACCTGGACGTTGCCGAACTCCGCGGTGACCTCGCGGATCAGCTCGATCCGCTCGTCGACGGTGAACAGGCCCTGCTTCGACTGATTGATCATCACCACGACGTGCACGACGTCGTAGAGCCTGGAAGCGCGGGCGATGATGTCGAGGTGTCCATTGGTGATGGGGTCGAATGACCCCGGACAGACGGCGCGGCGCAACTGTGGTCCCTCGCTCTCCGGTCCGGTCATCGTGCGTCTTCGCACGTAGAGGCGGCGCGACCGTACCAAAAGGTCCCCTCGCCGTAACGACGGGCCCGGAGCGCGTCAAAACCGTCCGGCCAACCGAATTCGCCGCCTCTGGTGCTGCGCTCCACGGTGACGAGCGCTTCGCCCGCGAGCCAGCCCTGCGTCCGGAGTGTGAGCAGAATCTCGCGAAGATCGTCGTCCGGTACGGCGTACGGCGGGTCGAGGAAGACGAGGTCGTACGGTTCCGCGGGCGCCGGCATCTGAACGATCTGTTCCGCTTTGCCCTGCCTGACCTCGGCGCCGGGCAGGCCCAGTGACGTCACGTTCTCCCGGATGACGCGGGCGGCGCGGGCGTCGGACTCGACGAGCAGGGCGTGTCCGGCACCGCGGCTGAGCGCCTCCAGGCCCACGGCGCCGGAGCCCGCGTACAGGTCGAGCACGCGCTCGCCCTCCAGCGGGCCGCCGAGCAGGGACTGCCAGGTGGAGAAGAGGCCCTCGCGCGCCCGGTCGGAGGTGGGCCGGGTGCCGGTGCCCGGCGGGACGGATAGACGGCGTCCGCCGGCCCGGCCGGCGATCACGCGGGTCATGAGGGTCCTTTGCGCTGGTGATGTGTCGGCGCCAGTCTCTCAGCCGGAGCCCCGATCCCGCCTCCCCGCCCCACGTCCGGGATGCTGCCCGGTCCGGACCCGGGGTGGTTCCCGGACCGGCGCGCGGAGTTCCTCCCGGTCCGGCGTACGGAGTTCCTCCCGGTCCGGCGTACGGGGTGGTTCCTGATCCGGGGTCCTTCCCGGACCGGGGTCCTTCCCGGACCGGGCCGGCTCCGCCGCCCGCGTGGCCGGTGCTCTTCCGCACCCGTAGGGGCCTGTCGGCCGTTGTCGGCGGCCCCCGCAGCCCGTCGACCCTCGCCGGCAGCCCTCGTCAGCCCCCGCCCGCGTTCCCGGCAGCCCCCGCCGACAGTTCCCACCCGTCCCGTCGTCACCCGCGGGCCGTTCCCGTCAGCCCTTGTCGAGGTACTGCTCGCGTTCCTCGTCCAGGAGCGCCTCCAGAGCGGTGCGCAGGCCCGGGAGTCCGGCGAGTTCCGGGTCGGCGGCGACCACCGCGGCCGCCTCCTCACGGGCCTCGGCGATGATCTCCTCGTCCTCGATGACGGCGAGCATCCGCAGCGACGAGCGGACGCCGGACTGGGCCTGGCCCAGGACGTCGCCCTCACGCCGCTGTTCGAGGTCGATGCGCGAGAGTTCGAAGCCGTCGAGTGTGGACGCCACCGCGTTCAGCCGCTGACGGGCCGGGCTCGCCTCGGGCATCTCGCTGACCAGCAGGCAGAGTCCGGCCGCGGAACCCCGGCCCACCCGGCCGCGCAGCTGGTGGAGCTGGGAGACGCCGAACCGGTCGGCGTCCATGATCACCATCGCCGTGGCGTTCGGTACGTTGACGCCGACCTCGATGACGGTCGTGGCGACCAGGACGCCGGTCTCGCCCGCGGCGAAGCGGCGCATCACGGCGTCCTTGTCGTCGGGTGGCATGCGGCCGTGCAGGACCTCGACCCGCAGTCCCTGGAGGGGGCCCTCGGCCAGCTGCCGGGCGATGTCGAGGACGGCGAGGGGCGGACGCTTCTCCGCCTCGTCCTCGGGCGACTTCTTCTTGCCGCCCTTCTTCGGATCGTCCTCCTCGTCCCCGATCCGGGGGCAGACCACGTACGCCTGATGGCCGTTGTCCACCTCCTCGCGTACGCGCTCCCAGGCGCGGGCGAGGAAGTGCGGCTTGTCCGCGGCGGGGACGACATGGCTGGCGATCGGTGAGCGCCCCGCGGGGAGCTGGTCGAGGACGGAGGTCTCCAGGTCACCGAAGACGGTCATCGCGACCGTGCGGGGAATGGGCGTGGCGGTCATCACCAGGAGGTGCGGGGGCTGTTTGCCCTTGCCGCGCAGGGCGTCGCGCTGCTCGACACCGAAGCGGTGCTGCTCGTCGACGACGACCAGGCCCAGGTCGTGGAACTGCACCTTGTCCTCGATCAGCGCGTGTGTGCCGATGACGATGCCGGCCTCGCCCGTGACCAGGTCGAGCAGCGCCTGCCGGCGACCCGCGGCCCCCATGGACCCGGTGAGCAGCACGACCTTGGTGGAGTGCTCGGCGCCGCCGAGCATCCCGCCCTCGGCCAGCTCGCCCATCATCTCGGTGACCGACCGGTGGTGCTGTTGCGCGAGCACCTCGGTGGGCGCGAGCATCACGGCCTGCCCGCCCGTGTCGACGACGGCGAGCATGGCGCGCAGGGCGACCAGCGTCTTGCCGCTGCCGACCTCTCCCTGGAGCAGCCGGTGCATCGGATGCTCCGTCGCCAGGTCGTCGAAGATCTCCTTGGAGACCTTCCGCTGGCCCTCGGTGAGGGTGAAGGGGAGCTTGGCGTCGAAGGCGGTGAGCAGGCCGTCCGGCCGGGGCCTGCGGGCCACGGCGGGGAGTTGGGCGTCCGCGTGCCGGCGGCGGGCCAGCGCCACCTGGAGCACGAAGGCCTCGTCCCACTTGAGCCGGGCGCGGGCGTCGGCGATGTCCGCCTTGGTGTGCGGGCGGTGGATCTTCAGCAGGGCCTCGGGCAGGGCGACCAGGCCACGGCCCTCCCGCAGGGAGTCCGGCAGCGGGTCGACGGCTTCCTGGGCGCTGGGCAGCACCGTCTGGACGGCCTTGGCGAGCTTCCAGGACTCCAGCTTGGCGGTGGCCGGGTAGATCGGGATGAGCGCACCGGCCCAGGAGTCGATGCTCTCGGCGGCGGCGGCGGTGTCGTCGGCGCCGTCGCCGCGCAGTGGTTCGTACGCCGGATGGGCCAGTTGCAGGCGGTGGTTGAAGACGGAGACCTTGCCCGAGAACATCGCGCGGGTGCCGGGCAGCAGGTCCTTGTGGGGCTTGTGCACGCCGTTGCCGAAGAAGACCAGCTGGAGGCGGCCGCTGCCGTCCGTGATGGTCACCTCCAGGCGCTGGCCCTTGCCGCGGGGCGCCTTGGAGGAGGCGAAGGTGAGCAGGCGCGCGTCGGCGACCTGGGCGACCACCGTCACATGCTCGTCCATGGGCAGGTCGGCGAGGTGGGTGAGCTGACCGCGCTCCTCGTATCTGCGCGGATAGTGGTGCAGGAGGTCACCGACGGTGTGCAGGCCGAGATGCTCGGCCATCACCTTCGCGGTGGGGGGACCGAGCACCTTCTTCAGTGGTTCATCGAGCGCGGGCACGAGATCCATTGCACACCACACCACCGACAATGCCGTATACGTCCTGGAAATCCGCTGGTCAGGCGGCTCGTTCCGGGCCTAGGATGGCGCGCTCCGGACCTCTTCGCGGTCACCGTCCGCCGGGACCGCCCGACCCCGCGCCGTCGCCCGTCCCCCCACCCTCGGCGCAGCGACGATGGACTCCCAGACCTCACAGCCCTCACAGGCATCCCCGTCACCCCATTCGTTCCAGGTCGACCTGCGTGGTCTGGTGGACCTGCTCTCCCATCACCTGTACTCGAGCCCCAAGGTCTATCTGCGCGAACTGCTGCAGAACGCCGTGGACGCGATCACCGCCCGGCGTGCCGAGCAGCCGGACGCGCCCGCCACCGTGCGGCTGCACGCGGCGGACGGCACCCTGCGCGTGGAGGACTCCGGCGTCGGGCTCACCGAGTCCGACGTGCACAGCCTCCTCGCGACGATCGGCCGCAGCTCCAAGCGGGACGACGGCATCCAGGCGGCCCGCTCCGACTTCCTGGGGCAGTTCGGCATCGGACTGCTGGCGTGCTTCGTGGTCGCCGAGCGCATCCGGGTCGTCAGCCGCAGCGCCCGGACGCCCGACGCGCCGCCCGTGGAGTGGACGGCGACCGACGACGGCTCGTACACCGTGCGCACGCTGCCGCACGAGGCGCGCGCGGAACCGGGCACCACCGTGCACCTGGTGGCGCGTGCCGGGGCCGGCGAATGGCTCACCGCGGAGCGGGTGCGGTCCCTGGCCCGCGACTTCGGCTCCCTGCTGCCGTACGACGTGCGCGTCGGCGACGAGGCGATCGCGGACCTTCCCGCGCCCTGGGACCGCGCGCACCCGAGCCCCGCGACCCGCAGGGTGGCCCTGGCCCGGCACTGCCACGAGCTGTTCGGCTTCACGCCGCTGGACTCGATCGAACTGAACGTGCCGCTCGCGGGCGTCCGGGGTGTCGCGTACGTCCTGCCGTCCGCGGTCAGCCCCGCGCAGCGCGCGAGCCACCGGGTGCACCTCAAGGGCATGCTGCTGACCGAGCGGGCCGAACAACTGCTGCCCGACTGGGCGTTCTTCGTACGCTGTGTGCTGGACACCGACAGCCTGCGGCCCACCGCGTCACGCGAGTCCCTCTACGAGGACGAGACCCTGGCGGCGGTGCGGGAGGCCCTCGGCGAGCGCATCCGGTCGTGGCTGACGGGACTCGCGGCGGGTGACCCGGAGCGGCTGGCGGCCTTCCTGTCCGTCCACCACCTGGGCGTGAAGTCCCTGGCGCGGCACGACAACGAGATGCTGCGCACGATGCTGCCGTGGCTGCCCTTCGAGACGACCGACGGACGGCTGTCCCTGGAGGAGTTCGCACAGCGCCACCCGGTGGTGCACTTCACGCGCACGGTGGAGGAGTACCGCCAGGTCGCGCCCATCGCCTCCGCACAGGGCATCGGTGTCGTCAACGGCGGTTACACCTACGACAGCGAGCTGGTGGAGGCGTTGCCCTCGGTGCGTCCGGGCGCGGTGGTCGCGGAGCTGGACGCCGACACCGTCACGGCGCACCTGGACGCGATCGACCCCGCCGAGGAGCTGGCCCTCTCGGGTTTCCTGGCGGCCGCGCGCGCCAGGCTCGACCCGCTGGGCTGCGACGTGTCCCTGCGCGCCTTCCACCCGCTGTCGGTCCCGGCCCTGCACCTGGACGACCGGGCCGCCCGTCACGAGCAGGCCCGCGCGGAGGCCGAGGAGCGGGCCGACGACCTGTGGGCGGGCATTCTCGGCTCGCTGCGCGGCAGCGCTCCGCGCGCGCGTCTGGTGCTCAACCATCTCAACCCGCTGATCCGGCGGATCAGCTCCCTGAGCGACCGGGAGCTGATCGGCACCGCCACGGAGTCCCTCTACGGCCAGGCCCTCCTGATGGCGCAGCGCCCGCTGCGGCCCGCCGACTCGGCGCTCCTCAACCGCGCGTTCATCGGCCTCCTGGAATGGGCCACCCACAGCGACCCCGGAGAGGACGAACGCCGATGAGCGGCCCGGCCATGGACTTCGACACCCTGCGCCAGGCGATGGGGGAGAACTACGAGCAGCCGGAGGGGCCCGCCCGCAACGCGCGCGCGGAACAGCTGCTCGCCGAGGCGGAGAAGCTGGACATCCCGCTCGCCGTGATCGAGGCGCTCGGGCACCAGCTGAAGGTCTACAACTACAGCTCCGAGAAGGACAAGATGTTCGTCCCCTTCGCGCGCCTGCTGCGCCTGTGGGACGAACACCCCGAGGACTTCGACGAGTACGAGATCCACTCGCTGCACTGGGTCTTCAAGTGGATGTCGGCCGGCATGCTCGACCAGCCGCACATCCCGCTCGCCTCCATAGAGAAGTGGCTCGGCGAGATGGAGTACCGCTACCGCCTCGCCGGTCACTCCGAACGGGCGGTGCGCGGTGCCGAGTTCAGTGTCGCCGCGCACCTGGGGGACCTGGAGCGCGCGGAGCGGGCACATACCGCCTGGCTGGCCGCCGACCGGGACAGCATGGCGGACTGCCACGCGTGCGAACTGCACAACCAGGGATGGTGGCGGGCCGAGCGCGACGCCGACACGGAGGCGCTGGAGCTGTGGCGCCCGGTCCTGGAGGGCGAGCACAGCTGCGCCCACGAGCCGCACACCGTACTGGCGTCCTCCCTCGTCCCGCTGCTGCGGCTGGGCCGCCCGGAGGAGGCCCGTGCCCATCACCTCCGGGGACTGCGTCTGGTGCGCCCCATGGAGAGCATGCGCACGGCCTACGCGGACCACGTGGAGTTCTGCGCGCTGTCGGGGAACGAGGGGCGGGCCCTGGAGCTGCTCGCCGAGCGGCCCGCCTACTTCACCGACTCCGGCGACCCGCGCAGCAGGCTCGACTTCATGGCCGTCACCGCGCTGGTGATGGACCGCCTGACGGGGCTCGGCCTCGGCGGACGGACGGTACCGGGACCGGCCGGGCGCGTGTGGACCGCGGGCGAACTCGCCGTCCACGCGCGCGAGGAGGCCCTTTCCCTCGCCGCGCGTTTCGACGCGCGCAACGGCACGTCGTACGTCAGCGGGCGGGCGCGGGCGCGGATGGACCGGGAGCCGCTGGTGGACCGGCTGCCGCTCGGCGTGCGCTCGGCACGGCACGTACCGACGGCCACGGCCGGCGCGGCGCCGGAAACGGACGCGCGTCCCGCGCCGGTCCCGGCGCCCGGGACGGCGGCGCGGCCGGGCGGCGACGGCCCGGAGCGGGCCACCGGGCCGGACCTGCCCGCGCTGCTCGCCGAGGCCCGGCGGCTGTCGCGGTCCCGCGGCCCGGGCGCCGTGGCGGCCTGGGCGGCGGTCTCCCGTGCCGCCGAGGGCCGGGAGCTGGAGGTCCGCGACCGCGCGGAGATCGCCGACCACGCGGCGATGGAGCGCGGGCCCGAGGGCATCGGGCTCTTCCACGAGGCCGCGGAGTTGTACGACGCGGCGGGCGACCCCGGCGAGGCGCTCGCCGCCCGCGCCCGCGCCGCCTACGTCCTCGCCCTCGTCGGCGGGTCGGAGGAGGCACTGGCGGCCGTCACCGAGTTGTACGAGAAGGCGCTCGCTCTCTTCGCGGACGGCGGTACGGGAGTGTCCCAGACGGCGTCCGTGCTGGTGGGACGGGCACGGATCCTGGTGCACCGGGTGCAGGAGAGCGGTGAGGCGGACGGGTCCGGTCCGGCCCGGCCCGGGGCGGCCGAAGCCGATGGGATCCCGGCCGCCGAGGCGGCCGTACGGGAACTGCTGGCGTTCGCCGGGCCGCACGTCGCGGACGTACGGATGGCCTCCCGGGCCGCGGAGGCGCAGGCGATGCTAGGCGAGCTCGCGGCGCGGTCCGGTGACCCCGAGGGCGCCGCGGAACTGCTCGGAGGGGCGGCGGAGGCGTACGTGGCGGCCGGGCTGCCGTCGTTCGCCGTGGAGTACGAGTCCCGGCTCGTCGGAATCGCCCGGCACCTGGGCGACGCGGCGGGCGCCGAGCGGGCCGCGCGGGCCGCGCTGGAGCACGGCGGGCCCGCCCTGGAGCCGATGGGGCAGGCGCAGCTGCACCTCCAGCTCGCCGAGGTCCTCGGCGACACCGAGCAGTTCACGGCCGCCGCGGGACACGCGCTGGAGGCCGCGCACTGGGCCGACGAGGCGGGGCAGGGGCCCACGCTCGGAGCCTGGGCGCGCCACCAGCTGGGCGGTTTCCTGCTCCGGCAGGGGCGTTGGGCCGAGGCCGCGGAGATCCTGGAGTCCGCGCTGCCCGATCTGACCGGCGACATGCATGGTGACGGTGCGATCGTGCAGACACGGTGGTGGCTCGGCGACTGTCTCACCGAGCTCGGCGAGCACAGTGCGGCGGCCGAGAACTGGTTGCGGGCCGCGGACATCGCCCAGCACTGGCCCGAGGAGCGCGATCACGCGATGCTCGCCCATCTCGCCGCCGAGGCGCTCGGCCGCGCCGGGCTGCCCGCCGAGTCGGAACAGGCGTACGCCCGCGCCGGCGACCTCTGGCGAAAGCTCGGCAACCCGCACGCGCTGGTCCGGTCGCTGCGGGCCCGGGCCTGGGCGTCCCTGCGTACGGGGGCGGGGCTGGACCGGGCGCGGGAGCTGATGGCGTCGGCGGTGCGGGAGTGCGAGGAGGCGGTGCGGACGGTTTCCGAGGCGGGTGACGAGCGGGACCCGCAGGTCCCTCTCCGTCTTGTCGCCGAACTCGGCCACACCCACCGGCAGTTCGGCGACCTCGTCGCCCGGTCCGTCACCGACGACACACAGGAGGGCGTCGCCCGGGGTCTCTTCGAGGAGGCGTTGGGGCATGTCACGCGGGCCGTATCGGTGTTCGCGTCCCTGGGGGACGAGGCGCTCGACGCGTGGACGGGGGCCGAGCTCGCCGCTGGGTGGCTGGAGGCGGATCTGCTGCGGCCCGCCGCGGCGGCCGCGCGGGCGCGCGGGGTTCTGTCCGCCTACGCGGGGGTGCCGGAGGAGGACGACGGGGTCGTGGGGGCGCGGCGGGCCGAGGCGGAGAAGATCCTGCGGATGATGGAGGAGCGGGGTGAGGAGTGACGGGTTCGACGGGGGTGACCGGGTCCGTCGTCCCCGGCCCTGACGTCTCCCGCCCGCGCCGCCCCTGCCCGACCCGTCCATGCCTGAGGGTTGCCGCCCCCAGACCCCCGCTTCGGCCTTGAGGGCCTTGTCCTCAAGCGCCGGACGGGCTGAGGGTGCGGGCCTGCGCCGGAGAGTTCGGCCCGTGCTGAAAGGCCGGGGTCATGTCCTTCAGCCCGTCCGGCGTTCGAGGACGAGCCCTTCGGGCGACGCGGGGGTCCAGGGGGCGCGGCGCCCCTGGCGGGGTCCGGGGCGGAGCCCGGGGGACGGGTCGGGCAGGGGCGCCGGGGGACGGGTCGGGCAGGGGCGGCGGGGGCGGGACTCCCCGGGGTGTGTCGGGCCGCGGGTGCTACTCGACCCCGATCAGCAGCAACGCGCCCTGCCGGCCCCCTCGATACACCACCGTGTCGACCGCCAGGTACGTCTCCCTGACCCGCGATTCGAGGCGCGCGGCGATCGCCCCGGGCGCTTCGTCGCCGAGGACCAGCGTCACCATCTCCCCACCGGCGGCGAGCATGCGGTCGATGACCGCCTCGGCCGTGGCCGCGATGTCCGCACCGATCACCGCCACGTCCCCCTCGATCAGGCCGAGAACGTCCCCGGCCTGACAGATGCCCGCCATGGTCCAGGACTGCCGCTCGGCGACGGCGACCTCGGCGTACCGGGTGGCACCCGCCGCCGAGGTCATGGCGACGACGTCCTCGTCGAAGCGCCGCCCCGGCTCGTGCACGGCCAGCGCGGCGATGCCCTGGACCGCGGACCGGGTCGGGATCAGCGCGACCCGCACCCCCTCCGTACGGGACTGTTCCGCCGCGGCCGCCGCGGTGTGCCGCAGGTCGGCGTCGTTGGGCAGCAGCACCACCTCGCGCGCGTGGGCCCGTCGTACGGCGTCCACGAGCTCCCCGCTGGCGGGCGGCTCGCCGGGCCGCGCGAGCACGGTGGTCGCCCCGGCCTCGGCGTACAGCCCGGCCAGTCCCTCGCCGGGCACCACGGCCACGACGGCCCGCTGCGCCCGCTCCCGCGGCGGCAGCCCCGCCGCACCGGCGGTGTGCGCGTCGCCGAGCCCGAAGTGCGTGATCCTGATGCGGTGCGGCCGTCCGGCCTCGACACCCGCCTCCACCGCGGCGCCCGCGTCGTCCACATGGACGTGGACGTTCCACAGTCCGTCGCCGCCGACGACCACGAGCGAGTCCCCGAGGCGGTCGAGGCGCTCGCGCAACCGCGTCACGGCCGTGTCCTCCGCCTCCAGGAGGTAGATGACCTCGAAGGCCGGTCCTCCGTCGTCCGGCCGGTCGTCCGCGCATCCGGGGTCGGCGTACCCGGCGGCGTCGCCGGGAGCGGGACGCGCACCGCCGGCCACGCCGGCCTCGGTCACGGGGCCGGCCGCCACCGCCACGCGCGCGTGCGCCTCGCCCAGCGCCCACCCGGCGCGCGGGGACTCCCCCGTGAACGTCTCCACCAGTGCCGCCAGCACCGCGACCAGCCCCCGGCCGCCCGCGTCGACCACACCGGCACGGGCCAGCACGGGAAGTTGCGTGGGGGTCGCCACGAGAGCGGCCCACGCTCCGTCGTAGGCCGCGCGCGCGACCGTCGCGCAGTCGCCCTCGGCACCTCCGGCCGCTTCGGCGGCGGCCGCGGCGACGGTGAGGACCGTGCCCTCGACCGGGTGCGCGACGGCCTCACGCGCGGAGTCGGCGGCCTGCCGCAGGGCGAGACGCAGTCCCCCGGCATCGGTGTGAGCGCTCTCGCCGTCGGCGGCCAGCACCAGCGCCATACCGCGCAGCAGCTGCGCGAGGATCGTCCCGGAGTTGCCGCGGGCCCCGATCAGCGCCCCGTGCGCCATCGCCCGCACCGCGTCGGCGAGCGTGGGCCGTCCGCCCGCCGCGCTCGCGCGGCCGGCGCCCGCGGCGGCGACCGTCTCGTGGCCGGCGAAGACCGCCTCCACCGCCGCCGCCGCCGACTCCACGGTCAGATAGAGGTTCGTCCCGGTGTCCCCGTCGGCCACCGGATAGACATTGATGGCGTCGATCTCCTCGCGGGCCCGTCCCAGCGCCTCCAGCGCGAGGCCGCACCAGGTGCGCACCGCGAGAGCATCCAATGTCTGCGGCACCTGCGGCACCTGCGCCTCCCTTGAGCTGCTGGACTGGGACGCAGCGTAGACCCAGAGCGGGTTACTGACGGTAGCGGGTCCGGAGGAGGGCCGGGGCCGGCCCCGGGGGCCGCCATGGTAGTTTCGTTCTCCGGACGCAGTCGTTGTATGCTGCTCCAGTTGCCCGATTCCGATCGGGCCTTCCCCCTGGCACCGCCACTCAGATCCTAGATCTTGATCCCGGCATGCCGGGATCCACCGTAAGTGCATCTGAAGTCTTTGGAGTGACCCGTGGCTGCCAACTGCGACGTCTGTGGCAAGGGGCCGAGCTTCGGCAACAACATCTCGCACTCGCACCGCCGTACTTCCCGCCGCTGGAACCCCAACATCCAGCGTGTACGTACCGTGGTGAGCGGGACGCCGAAGCGCGTGAACGCTTGCACCTCGTGCATCAAGGCCGGCAAGGTGACGCGCTGACAACCGCCAGCGCGCGGCCACTGCTGGTTCGCTTGCACTGAACCCGTCCACCTCACGGTGGGCGGGTTTTCTGCTGTCCGCGCGCGAGGCCGGGGGAAGGCACGGCGCACGCCCTCGACGCGCACCGCACCGGCCCCGGCCGTCTCACGACTCGATGTCACCGAAGTGGTCCCAGCCGCCCTTGCTGGTCCACGGCGCGCCGTCCACCGTGACCTGCGGCAGCGCGGAGGGGTTGAGGACCTCGCCGATCACCTTCCAGCGCGCGGGCAGCTTCACGTCCGGCGGGAAGGCCGCGACGATCGCGTGGTCCTCGCCGCCGGTCAGCACCCACTGGATCGGGTCGACGCCGACGGCCTGGCCGATGTCGTTCATCTGCGACGGGATGTCGATGGCGCCCGAGCGGATGTCGATCCTGACCTTGCTCGCCTCGGCGATGTGCCCCAGGTCGGCGATCAGCCCGTCACTCACGTCGCACATCGCCGTCGCCCCGAGCCCGGCGGCCGCGGGGCCCGCGTGGTACGGCGGTTCGGGGCGGCGGTGCGCCTCGACGAAGGCCCGCGGCGAACGGAAGCCGCGGGAGAGCACCGCGTGCCCGGCCGCCGACCAGCCGAGCCAGCCCGTGACGGCGATCACGTCGCCGGGCTGCGCGCCGCCCCGCGTCACCGGCTCGTGGTTGCGCAGGTCGCCGAGCGCGGTGATCGCGACGGTGATGGTGTCGCCCCGTACGACGTCGCCGCCGACCACGGCCGCGCCCGCGACCTGGCACTCGTCACGGATCCCGTCCATCAGCTCGGACGGCCAGGTCGCCGGGAGTTCGGCCGGTACGACGAGACCGAGCAGCAGCGCGGTCGGTACGGCGCCCATCGCGGCGATGTCCGCGAGGTTCTGGGCGGCCGCCTTGCGCCCGACGTCGTACGCAGTCGACCAGTCCCGGCGGAAGTGCCGGCCCTCCAGGAGGATGTCGGTGCTCGCCACGACCCTGCGGTCGGGCGCGGCCACCACCGCGGCGTCGTCGCCGGGGCCGACCCGGACCGCCGGGGTGGTGGTGAGACGCGAAGTGAGCTCCTTGATGAGCCCGAACTCCCCCAACTCGCCCACGGTGCCCTTCATCGTCGTACTGCTCCCTCTGCCGCCACCGGTGCCCGGTAGCGAGCCGTCTCTGTCCTCGGTACGGTCGAGTTGACCGTCAACTTGTGCAGTCCGCTCACCCCGGCGCGCAAGCCCCAGTCACCGCGGGTCTCCCCGCGGCGAGCGGCGACGCGATACCGTGGCGTTCCTTTTCCCCACATGATCCTCGTGGCCGCCCTGGAGGTTCCGTGGTACAGGCGTACATCCTGATCCAGACGGAGGTCGGCAAAGCGTCGACCGTCGCCGAAACGATCAGCAAGATCCCGGGGGTGATCCAGGCCGAGGACGTGACAGGACCGTACGACGTGATCGTGCGGGCCCAGGCCGACACGGTGGACGATCTCGGCCGCATGGTGGTCGCGAAAGTCCAGCAAGTGGATGGCATCACCCGTACCCTGACCTGCCCGGTGGTGCACCTCTAACCCCCGTCTACCCTTGGCCGGTGAACTCTTCCCGTCACCGGCACACCACTCTTCTCGGGCTGCCCGTTCTCGCCCTGCTGATCACCGTCACGGGCTGCTCCTCAGCAGACGACGGCGCCTCGGCCGTGGTTCCCGGTCCGGGCGCGAAGGTCTCCGCGCTGTGCCGGGACCTGGACAAGGTGCTGCCGAAGAAGGTGGACGGCCTCGACCGGAACGATCCCGAGCCCCGGTCCGCGCTGACCGCGGGCTGGGGAAGCCCGGCGATCATACTGCGCTGTGGTGTCGAACGACCCTCGAAGATGAGCGACATGGAAGCGCTCAGCGGCGAGGTGAACGGAGTCGGCTGGCTGATGGAGAAGCGGGACGACGGGGCGTACCGCTTCACCAGCAGTCTGCGCCGGGCGTACGTCGAGGTCAGCGTGCCGAAGAAGTGGGCCCAGCGGGACGGTTCGGCCGCGCTCGTCGATCTGGCGGCGCCCATCAAGAAGGCGATCCCCGCGGGGATCGCCGACTGAGACGAACGGGCTGAACCGCCCGGAACAGAACGAACCGGCCGGAACGAACCGGGCGGACCGCAGTGGCCGCGACGGAGCGGCCGGAACCGCCGGACCGCAGTGGCCGCGACAGCCGGACCGGAGTGGTGAGGCCGGGGACCGGCGTGCCCGGCCCCCACGGCGACCGATCGTCCGGCCCCAGCCGTCCGGCCCGGCCCGTCCGGCCCGTCCGGCCCTCGATCCAGGATCTACCCGGATCCAGGATCTACCCGGATCCAGGACCTACCGCAGGCCGGTGGAGCGCCGCAGCGCCGCCTGCACCAGGAGGTCGACCAGCCGCGGGTAGTCGACCCCGGTCTCCTCCCACATCCGCGGGTACATCGAGATCGGCGTGAAGCCCGGCATCGTGTTGATCTCGTTGATCACGAACTCGCCGTCCTCGGTGAGGAAGAAGTCCGCGCGGACGAGACCCTCGCACGACGCCGCGTCGAAGGCCTCGACCGCCAGGCGCCGCACCTCGGCGGTCTGCTCCTCGGTGAGCGGCGCGGGCACGATGCCCGGGGCCGAATCGATGTACTTCGCCTCGAAGTCGTAGAAGTCGTGGGACTGCACCGGCGGGATCTCGGCCGGCACACTGGCGCGCGGGCCGTCCTCGAACTCCAGGACCCCGCACTCGATCTCCCGGCCGCGCAGCAGCGCCTCCACGATGATCTTCGGGTCGTGGCGCCGGGCCTCCTCGAACGCCTCGTCGAGGCCCTCGAAGGAGTCGACCTTGGTGATGCCGAACGACGAGCCGGCACGGGCGGGCTTGATGAACAGCGGCCAGCCGTGCTCCCCCGCGAACTCGGCGACGCGCTCGCGGGCACCGGCCGGGTCGAGCTCCCACTCCCGGGGACGGATCACCGTGTACGGGCCCACCTTCAGCCCGAAGGAGGTGAACACCCGCTTCATGTACTCCTTGTCCTGGCCGACGGCCGAGGCGAGCACGCCCGAGCCGACGTACGGGACCCCGGAGAGCTCCAGGAGCCCCTGGAGCGTGCCGTCCTCCCCGTAGGGGCCGTGCAGCACGGGGAAGACGACGTCGACCTCGCCCAGGGCCTTGGGGACGGATCCGGGCTCGCTGTAGACGACTTCGCGGTTCGACGGGTCGACGGGCAGGATCACGCCGCCCTCGGCCGACTCCGCGAGGAGGTCCACGCTCGGCTGCTGCCGGTCGACGATGGCCATCCGCTCCGGCTCGTCGGCGGTGAGCGCCCAACGGCCGTCCAGGGTGATGCCGATCGGCAGGACGTCGTACTTCGTCCGGTCGATGGCGCGCAGCACGGCGCCGGCCGTGACCACGGAGATCCCGTGTTCGGAGCTGCGCCCGCCGAAGACGACGGCCACGCGCGGCTTGCGAGGCGGCTGCTCAGGGCTCTGGGGGAGGTTCTCGGTGCTCATATCGCGTTGAGAGTACCCGGTGGTAGCGCGCTGAGTCAGCGCCCCGCGACGGCCGTTGCTCAGCGTCGCGCGAGTGGTCGCACAGCGTTGATCCCCGGTGCCGCGGAAGGCGTCACGGAGCACCGCGCGCCGCCCGTCCGGCCGGTGACGGGGCGGCGGCGCGACGGCTCAGCGGCGTTCGGGCTTCGCGCTGCGCGACATCAGTTCCTTGAGCGCGACGACCGGCGGCTTGCCCTCGTGGACGATGCCGACGACCGTCTCGGTGATGGGCATGTCGACGCCGTGCCGACGGGCCAGATCGAGCACGGACTCACAGGACTTGACACCCTCGGCGGTCTGCTTGGTGACGGCGATGGTCTCCCGCAGGGTCATGCCCCTGCCGAGGTTGGTGCCGAAGGTGTGGTTGCGCGAGAGGGGCGACGAGCAGGTGGCCACCAGGTCGCCGAGGCCCGCCAGTCCGGAGAAGGTCAGCGGGTCGGCGCCCATGACGAGGCCGAGCCGGGTGGTCTCGGCGAGCCCGCGCGTGATGAGCGAGCCCTTGGCGTTGTCGCCGAGGGCCATCCCGTCCGCGATGCCGACGGCGAGACCGATGACGTTCTTGACCGCCCCGCCGAGTTCGCAGCCCACCACGTCGGTATTGGTGTACGGGCGGAAGTACGGGGTGTGACAGGCGGCCTGGAGGCGCTGGGCGACCGCTTCCGAGGTGCAGGCGACGACGGCGGCGGCCGGCATCCGGGCGGCGATCTCCCGTGCGAGGTTGGGCCCGGTCACCACGGCGACGCGGTCGGCGCCGACCTTGGCGACGTCCTCGATCACTTCACTCATCCGCATGGCCGAGCCGAGTTCGACGCCCTTCATGAGGGAGACGAGCACGGTGTCCGGATCCAGCAGCGGCACCCAGTCCGCGAGGTTGGCCCGCAGGGTCTGGGAGGGCACCGCGAGCACGGTGAAGTCGGCGTCGCGCGCGGCCTCGGCGGCGTCGGTGGTGGCCCGCAGGTTCCCGGGGAGTTCGACGCCCGGCAAGTAGTCCGGGTTCGTGTGCGTGGAGTTGACCGCTTCGGCGAGTTCCGCGCGCCGGCCCCACAGGGTGACCTCGCACCCCGCGTCGGCGAGCACCATGCCGAAGGCCGTACCCCACGACCCGGACCCGAAGACGGCCGCCTTCACGGGCTTGCTCACGTGCCCTGCCCCTCTTCACGCTGTGCCTGTACCTGCGCCGTCCCCTGGGCATGGGCACGTGTCTGCGCCTGGGCCGTCTCCTGGGTCTTCTCCTGGGCCGCGGTGCGCCTGCGCTGCTCGATCCGCACCTGACGCGGGTCGTAGGGCGTCTCGGGCGCCTTCTCGCCGCGGATCTCCTCCAGCAGCGCGGTGACAGCGGCCATGATGACCTCGGTGGCCTCCTTGAGGAGGTCCGGGCTCATCTCCCTGTCGTAGAAGGCCGAGAGGTCCACCGGGGGGCCCGCGAGCACGTGGTGGGTCTTGCGCGGAAGGATGTCGGGCTTCTTGGCGTACGGCGGGAGCAGTTCGTTCGCGCCCCACTGGGCGACCGGGATCACCGGGCACTTGGTCTGCAGAGCGACGCGCGCGGCCCCGGTCTTGCCGGTCATCGGCCAGCCGTCGGGGTCACGGGTGAGGGTGCCCTCGGGGTAGAACGCGACGCATTCACCGCGCTCCACGGCGTCGATCGCGGCCCGGAAGGCGCTCAGCGCGTCGGTGCTCTCGCGGTAGACGGGGATCTGTCCGGTGCCGCGCATCGCGGCCCCCACGAATCCCTTCCTGAAAAGCCCGGCCTTCGCCAGGAAACGCGGAACACGCCCGGTGTTGTACTGATAGTGGGCGTACGCGAACGGGTCCACATGCGAATTGTGGTTCACCGCGGTAATAAATCCGCCCTCGGCCGGAATGTTCTCCATTCCACGCCAGTCCCGCTTGATCAGAACCACGAGCGGCGGTTTGCAGAGAACCGCTGCGAAGCGGTACCAGAAGCCGATTCTGCGGCGGGGCACGCGGGCACCTTCCTCTTTGGGCCTGGGGGGCCGCACAAGTGTCGCCCCAGGCCGCCGGTCTGTCGAGAACACCGTACGCCCCGACGTCCGGACCGCCAGGGCCACCGGGTCACAATGGGCGCGACAAGGCAGGAACGGAGCGCCCGTGCAGTGGACGTTGGTCGTACCCCTCAAACCCCTGGCGCGGGCCAAGAGCAGGCTGTCGGACACCGCTGCCGACGGAGTGCGCCCGGGACTCGCCCTCGCGTTCGCACAGGACACCGTGGCCGCCGCGCTGGCCTGCGCGGCCGTCCGCGATGTGGCGGTAGTCACGGACGACGTGCTGGCCGGGCGGGAGCTGGCGGCACTGGGCGCGCGGATCGTCCCGGACGAGCCGGACGGCGGCCTGAACGCGGCGCTGGCGCACGCGGCGGCCGTCGTACGTTCCCACAGCCCCGAATGCGCGGTGGCGGCCCTGAACGCCGATCTGCCCGCGCTGCGCCCCACGGAATTGGCCCGGGTACTCGACGCCGCGGCCGAATTCCCGCGCGCATTTCTCGCCGACGCGGCGGCAATCGGCACCACGCTGCTGGCCGCCTCACCGGGCCGTGAATTGCGCCCGGCTTTCGGTACCGATTCGCGTGCCCGGCACCGCGCGTCGGGCGCCGCGGAACTCCTCGTGCCCGCGGTGGATTCCGTACGCCAGGACGTGGACACCGGTGACGACCTGCGCGCGGCGCTCGCCCTGGGCGTGGGCCCGCGCACGGCCGCGGTGGCGGCCGGACTCCTCATCCCCGGCCAGTCCGGCACCTGACCCCGGGCCGCCGCGGCCCCCGGTCCCCGTCACCCGGACCCGCGGGCGCCGTCCTCGGTCCGGGTCGGGGCGGCCGACACCGAGGGCCCGCATCGAGCCTCCGGACCGTCCGAGCCCGGCGCACGCACGGTCCGGTGTCCGGCGTCCGCCCCGTGGGCGGCCTCGCACGGGGCCCGGGGCCCGGACCCGACACCGGCCCGTGAACGTCGGCCCCCGTTCCTGGACCCGACACCGCGACAGCAGGCGGACGCACGACGCGCGTCCCGGCATCCGCTCCCGGCGCCCGGCCCGCGAAGACCCGCCACCGGGCGCACAGGACCGGCAGCGGACCGGCACCGGGCCTGTGAAGGCCTCCGTCGGGACACGTCGTCAGGGCCCTGGCGGTCGGTGCCGGGCGTCGGTGGGCCGACGCGTGGATGCCGTGGTGCCGGGTGCGCGGTCTCGCGGGACCGGCAGGACCCGCAGGACCCGCAGGACCCGCAGGACCCGCAGGACCCGCAGGACCCGCACCAAGCCTGCGCGGGCCGCCGTCGGATGCGCGGCGGCCACTGCCACGCCCCCGAGGCCCCGCACCCGGGTCGTGGCAGCGGACCCCGGGGTCCGCCCAGGGCCCGGGGTCCGCCCAGGGCCCGGGGTCCACACACCGGACGCGCGAGGCCCGGCCCACCGCCCCCGAGGCCCGGCCCGCAGGCCGTACGCCGGCCGCGCCTCGAACCACCGAGGTCTCCGTCCCCGTCCCCGTCTTCGTCCCCTCCCGCGTACCGTCCACCCCTCGCCGACAGGGGCTCCCCGCCCGCCACGCGCACAACGCACGTCCGACCGGTCGTCCGGGGTCCGGCACCGGACCCGCGGGCGACCCCGGCCGCCCCGCGGCGTCCCGAAGCCCGGACGGCGCCCTCAGGAGCCCCGCCCACGGCTCCCTGGCAAATCCGGACCGGCGAGCCGGCGGCGTGTCCGCGGAGCGGCCCCTCGGCGCCGTACGGCCCCCGTCACGCCCTCCGTCGCCGCGGCCCGCCCGCTCCCCCTCCCAGTCCCCCGGTACGCACCCCCGGCGGGACCGGTGCTCGATAAACTCCCGGCATGCAGGCGACCGCGTACACGTACGACCCCGAGACCCGTAGCGGGCAGGTGCTGCTCGACGACGGCACCCCCGTGCCCTTCGACGGCGCGGCGTTCGACGCCGGCGGTCTGCGACTGCTGCGCCCGGGGCAGCGCGTGCGCATCGAGACCGAGGGTGACGGCGCGGCGCGGCGGATCACCCTCGTGACGCTCCAGACGTTCTGACCGGGCCCGCCCGGCCGTCCCCGGACACGCCGCGGGCCGGGCTCCCCGTGGGAGCCCGGCCCGGCGCGTGAGGTGCCCTGCGCCCCTGCTTCTCAGCGGGCGGTGGTCTTCTTGGCGGTCGTCTTGCGAGCCGTCGACTTCTTGGCCGGGGCCTTCTTGGCCGTCGCCTTCTTGGCCGGGGCCTTCTTGGCGGTGGCCTTCTTGGCCGTCGTCTTCTTCGCCGCGACCTTCTTGGCCGTCGCCGTGGTCTTCTTGGCGGTGGCCTTCTTGGCCGTCGTCGCCGTCTTCTTCGCGGCGGCGGTGGTGGTCTTCTTCGCGGCCGTCTTCTTCACGGCGGCGGTGGTCTTCCTGGCCGTCGCCTTCTTGGCGGTGGTGGCCTTCTTGGCCGCGGCCTTCTTGACGGTGGCCGAGGCGCCGCCGGAGAGGCTGCCCTTGGGGGCCTTCTTGACCGCGACGTCGTTCTTCGGGAGCTTCTTCGAGCCGCTCACCAGGTCCTTGAAGCCCTGACCGGCGCGGAAGCGCGGCACCGAGGTCTTCTTGACCCGAACGCGCTCACCCGTCTGCGGGTTGCGGGCGTAACGAGCCGGACGGTCGACCTTCTCGAAGGAACCGAAGCCGGTGACCGAGACCCGGTCCCCGCCGACAACCGCACGGACGATGGCGTCCAGTACCGCGTCGACCGCGTCGGCGGCCTGCTGACGCCCGCCGACCTTGTCGGCAATCGCTTCTACGAGCTGCGCCTTGTTCACGTCTTCCCCTTCGGAGACATTGCCCGAACGAATGCGTTCAAGCTTTTTCGCACGTTAGGCAGATATATACCGCAAATCAAACACGAAACGGGCTAATCACCCTTGTGCCGCAACGAACTCGGGCTGCAGCGGAGTTCCTCAGCGTTCCCCTTCGAGGAATCGGCCCTCGTCGAGGTCGGTGGTGAACCGCTCCAGCCGCCTTGCCGCATCGGCGAGATCGTGCTTGGCCACGGCCGTAATGACCAGCAGCTTCCGGGTCAGCGCCATCCGTACGCCCTCCGGGACTTGCAGTGCACGCACTCTTGTGTGCGCTTCCTTGAGTTGGACCGCGACTGCCGTATAGAGCTGGAGTTGGCCGTCGTGTTCCATGCACAGATTGTGCCATCTGGGGCGAGTTGTCGCCTGCCCAGGGGGTAACTGCCGCGCTCCGAGGGGGTCCTGGAGGCCTCGGGGCGCCATCGCCACAAGCCGTGCGTACCTAGGCAATTCCCTTTGGAAATGCGGTAGTTGGTGCCCTTCGAGGCGGCGCGCGGAGGCCTTCCGGGGGCAGACGCAGCTGTACCCCCAACCGTCCACGATTGGGGGTACAGAGGGGTGTTGCGGTGGCTGAAATCAGCTGTGCGACGGTCGCGCGGCGGGTCGCGCCGCGCGCCGGACGTCAGACCTGGAGCGTCTTCGGCTTGTACGACGGCCGCTTGACCTCGTACTCCGCGATGTCGCCCTCGTTCTGGAGGGTGATGGAGATGTCGTCCAGGCCGTTCAGCAGCCGCCAGCGGGCGTTCTCGTCGAGTTCGAAGGCGGCGGTGATGCCCTCGGCGCGCACCTCGCGGGCCTCCAGGTCGACCGTGATCTCGGCCTGCGGGTCCTTCTCGGCGAGTTCCTGCAGCGCGTCCACGGTCTTCTGCTCCAGAACCACCGTGAGCAGGCCGTTCTTGAGCGAGTTGCCCCGGAAGATGTCCGCGAAGCGGGACGAGACGACGGCCTTGAAGCCGTAGTTCTGCAGGGCCCAGACGGCGTGCTCGCGGGAGGAGCCCGTACCGAAGTCGGGGCCCGCGACCAGGACCGTGGCGCCCTTGCGCTCGGGCTGGTTGAGGATGAAGGACGGGTCCTTGCGCCAGGCCTCGAAGAGCCCGTCCTCGAAGCCGTCCCTGGTCACCTTCTTGAGCCAGTGGGCGGGGATGATCTGGTCGGTGTCGACGTTGCTGCGGCGCAGCGGGACGGCCCGGCCGGTGTGCGTGGTGAATGCTTCCATGGCTTATCGGACTCCAGCGGGCGTACGGGCGTCGGACAGGTCGGCCGGGGAGGCCAGATGGCCCAGCACGGCGGTGGCGGCGGCGACCTGCGGGGAGACCAGGTGCGTACGGCCGCCCTTGCCCTGCCTGCCCTCGAAGTTGCGGTTGGAGGTGGACGCGGAGCGCTCACCGGGGGCCAGCTGGTCGGGGTTCATGCCCAGACACATCGAGCAGCCCGCGTGCCGCCATTCGGCGCCGGCTTCCTTGAAGACGACGTCCAGGCCCTCGGAGACGGCCTGCAGACCGACCCGCGCGGATCCGGGGACCACCAGCATCCGTACGCCCTCGGCGACTTTGCGGCCCTCGACGATCGCGGCGGCGGCCCGCAGATCCTCGATGCGACCGTTGGTGCACGAACCTACGAAGACGGTGTCGACCTCGATGTCGCGCAGCGGCTGTCCGGCGGTCAACCCCATGTATTCCAGGGCCTTTTCGGCGGCGAAGCGCTCCGAAGCGTCTTCGTACGAAGCCGGATCGGGGACGGCCGCCGAAAGCGGGGCGCCCTGACCGGGGTTGGTGCCCCAGGTGACGAACGGGGCCAGCGAGGGACCGTCGATGACGACCTCGGCGTCGAAGACCGCGTCCTCGTCCGTCCTCAGCGTCTTCCAGTAGGCGACCGCCGCGTCCCAGTCCTCGCCCTCGGGCGCGTGGGCGCGTCCCGCGAGATAGGCGAAGGTCGTCTCGTCGGGGGCGATCATGCCCGCGCGGGCGCCGGCCTCGATCGACATGTTGCAGATGGTCATCCGGGCCTCCATCGAGAGCTTCTCGATGGCGGAGCCGCGGTATTCCAGGATGTAGCCCTGGCCGCCGCCGGTGCCGATCCTGGCGATGATCGCCAGGATCAGGTCCTTGGCGGTGACGCCCTCGGGCAGCTCGCCGTCGACCGTGATGGCCATGGTCCTGGGACGGGCCAGCGGCAGCGTCTGGGTGGCCAGCACGTGCTCGACCTGCGAGGTGCCGATGCCGAACGCCAGCGCGCCGAAGGCGCCGTGCGTGGAGGTGTGCGAGTCGCCGCAGACCACGGTGGTGCCCGGCTGGGTCAGGCCCAGCTGCGGTCCCACGACGTGGACGACACCCTGCTCGACGTCGCCCAGCGAGTGCAGGCGCACACCGAACTCGGCGCAGTTCTTGCGCAGCGTCTCCAGCTGGGCCCGGGAGACCGGGTCCGCGATGGGCTTGTCGATGTCGAGGGTCGGGGTGTTGTGATCCTCGGTGGCGATGGTGAGGTCGAGACGCCGCACCGGGCGCCCCGCCTGACGGAGACCGTCGAAGGCCTGGGGGCTGGTCACCTCGTGCAGCAGGTGCAGATCGATGTAGAGGAGGTCGGGCTCGCCCTCGGCGCGCCGGACGACATGGTCGTCCCAGACCTTCTCCGCGAGTGTCCTACCCATCGCTTTCCCTCCGGCCGGCCTGTGTGGCGCCGGCCCAACTAGAGATTTCCGGGGCGGCAGACGTTCGTACCCCTCGTCCGGACGTCGTCCGCCAGGCCCGTTGGTCCGCGGGCCGCTGTGTCTACAAGGGTGGCGCTTTCCACCGGAAATTGAACTTGCGTTTCACAGAGTGAGACGCGAGTATCGTTTCATGGACAACAGTAGCGGCGTCGGCGTACTGGACAAGGCAGCCCTTGTCCTGAGCGCTCTGGAGTCCGGTCCGGCCACCCTCGCGGGTCTGGTCGCGGCGACCGGACTGGCACGACCCACGGCACATCGTCTCGCCGTGGCGCTGGAACACCACCGCATGGTGGCGCGCGACATGCAGGGGCGCTTCATTCTCGGACCGCGCCTCTCCGAGCTGGCCGCGGCCGCCGGTGAGGACCGTCTGCTCGCCACGGCGGGCCCGGTGCTCACGCATCTGCGGGACATCACGGGCGAGAGCGCCCAGCTCTACCGCCGCCAGGGCGACATGCGCATCTGTGTCGCGGCGGCCGAGCGTCTGTCCGGCCTTCGGGACACCGTCCCGGTCGGTTCCACGCTCACCATGAAGGCCGGGTCCTCGGCCCAGATCCTGATGGCCTGGGAGGAGCCGGAGCGGCTGCACCGGGGCCTGCAGGGCGCCCGCTTCACGGCGACGGCGCTGTCGGGCGTACGGCGCCGGGGCTGGGCCCAGTCGATCGGCGAGCGCGAGCCGGGTGTGGCCTCCGTCTCCGCGCCGGTGCGCGGACCGTCGAACCGCGTGGTGGCCGCCGTCTCGGTCTCCGGGCCGATCGAGCGCCTGACCCGGCATCCGGGCCGGATGCACGCCCAGGCGGTCATCGACGCCGCCGGCCGTCTCTCCGAGGCCCTGCGCCGCACCGGCTGATCCGCACTCCGGGTGTGTCCCGGGGGACGAGCCGGCCTCAACGCCGCGGCAGGCCCGTCCCCCGGCCCGCACGACCACAGGAGTGCGAGGAGCCCCCCGCCCGGCCACGGACGACCCGCGCAGCCCGCCGGACCACCACCCCCGCAGGAGCGCGAGAAGCCGCGCGTTCGGCCTCGAACGCCCGGCGCGGGCCGGTCAACCCGCGCCTCCCCCGATCTGCGACTCCGTCTCCTCCGCCGCTGCCCGGGGCGACCGGTGCGCGAACCGGTCCGCCGCCCGCCGCCCCCGCTTCTCCACCGGCAGGGACCCGTGCGCGGCGGCCAGTCCGAAGGGCGGCATGTCCGCGTAGATCGACTCGTACGACCCCTCCGGCACGACGTACGTCTCGTGCCAGATCCCCACGTGCTGCCGGAGCCCGCCCGCCCGCTCCTTGCGGTTGATGATCACCCACGCCTTGTGGTGGAACATGTCGGGCGCCGACGCGTACACGTAGAGCTTCTCCTTGGACTCCCAGTACTGGACGACGTAGTACGTGCGCGGCGACGCCGTCAGCAGGACGCGGCCGAGCAGGCCCCGGCGGGGCTCCTTCTCCAGCTCCCGCACCATGCGCAGCATGGCGAAGAACACCGGTACCCACTGGTGCACCGCCCAGAAGTGGTTGACGCGCATACCGATCAACAGGACGACCACGTCCCCCTCGGCGGCTGCGGTGGTACGGCCTGCGGTCACACGGGTGCCGGACATCTCGTCCCCTCCGTTGGTGAGCGGCGCTATCCGATGGCGCCATGCTTGGATAGTGGCGCCACCCAACGAAGGGCGCAAGAGATGCGGCTGGCGGAGTTGAGCGAGCGGAGCGGGGTGTCCACCGCGACGATCAAGTACTACCTGCGGGAAGGGCTGTTGGCTCCCGGGCGCCAGGTCAACGCGACCACGGCGGACTACGACGAGAGCCAGTTGCGCCGGCTGCGGCTGGTGCGGGCGCTGATCCAGGTGGGCCGGGTGCCGGTGGCCACGGCCAGGGAGGTCCTCGGGCACGTCGACGACGAGTCCCTGGGCCGGACGATCCGGCTGGGGGCGGCCCTGTGGGCGCTGCCGCAGGAGCCCGAGCCGGACGATCAGGACCCGGCCGTGCGGTCCGCGCGCCGCGAGGTGGACCAGTTGCTGGCGGACCTGGGCTGGGAGACCGCGCGGGAACTCGCCCCGCTCTCCCCCGTGCACCGTTCGCTGGTGGCGGCGGTGGCGACGCTGATCCGGCTCGGCTATTCCTGGGATGCGGAACTCCTCACACCGTACGCGGAGTTGATGCACCAGGTGGCCGTGCGGGATCTGGACCACCTGGAGACGCACACGTCCGACGCGGAGCGGGTGGAGACCGCGGTCGCCTCGGCGGTGCTCTTCGAGCCGGTGCTTCGCGCGCTGCACCGGCTGGCGCAGGAACAGGAGTCCGCTCGGCGGTACGGCATCGAGTGAGCCGCCGTACGGGCGAGGCGTCTCGGACCGTACGACGGGAGGAGGCGGGCCGCGCGGCGAAAGGGCCGGGGCGTCCGGGAAACGCCTACAGGCCCCCACCGAAGTGGAGGCCCGTAGGACTCTGTACCCCCGACCGGATTCGAACCGGCGCTACTGCCGTGAGAGGGCAGCGTGCTAGGCCGCTACACAACGGGGGCAAGGATCATGCGCTTCCGCAGAATCCGAGCTGGGCTACCAGGACTCGAACCTAGAATGACGGTACCAGAAACCGTAGTGTTGCCAATTACACCATAGCCCATAGCGGTTCAGACCATCAGATGGCCTGGACCAGTACCCCCGACCGGATTCGAACCGGCGCTACTGCCGTGAGAGGGCAGCGTGCTAGGCCGCTACACAACGGGGGCCCTAGCGATCCTGCATGAGAGGCAGCGGGTGCGACCCGGACTGCCTCCCTGAGAAGGATCTGTACCCCCGACCGGATTCGAACCGGCGCTACTGCCGTGAGAGGGCAGCGTGCTAGGCCGCTACACAACGGGGGCTTTGCGGAGCTGGTCTCCGCGGGTGCAGATGAGCTCTGCGAGCTGGCCTACCAGGACTCGAACCTAGACTAACGGAACCAGAAACCGTCGTGCTGCCAATTACACCATAGGCCACTGAAACTCAATCCCAGTAGGGATCTTGTTTTAGCTTGCGCCTCCGAGCTCCGGCCTTTCGGCCCGCTCTCGGCGGCGCAGGAAGAACATTACCTGAAGGTGGACGGCGCTCCAAAACGGGTATCGGCGCGGAGGACTGCGGGGAGTTCGGCCAGCGAGACGATCCGGTGCGGGCCCGTCGGTGGGCCGCCGACCGCGGTGTGAGTGCCGTCACGGTCGATCCAGACGGAGAGCAGACCCGCGTCGGCTGCGCCGCGTCCGTCGATCTCCGGGTGGTCGCCGACGTAGGCGACCTGACCGGGCGGCAGGCCGAGGGCCCGGCAGGCGGCGTGGAATGCCTCGGCCGCGGGCTTGGAGACGCCGAGCTCCGCCGCGCACAGGAGCGCCTCGAACCGGTCGCGCACGCCCAGGACGCGGAGCTTGCGCTCCTGGTTGTGGACGCTGGAGTTGGACAGGACCGCGTGCCGGTGGCTCTCGGCGAGGGCGTCGAGGGCCGGCAGTACGTCGGGGAAGAGCGCCCATCCCGCCTCGTAGTGCGCCAGATACCGCTGGAACCAGGCGTCCGCGCGGGCGTCGCCGAGCGGCTCGCCCAGGAACTCCCGCACCCGGTCCCGGCGCTGCCCCTCCCAGTCCGACTCCCCCGCCGCGAACCTCGCCCACTGCCGGTCGGTGATCTCCCGCCAGCGGGCGAGGGCCTGCTCGACGGACGCGTACCCGTCGAGCAGGCCCTCGGCCACGAGATGCGCGCGCATCCCGGCCCGGTCCGCTGTCGTGTAGTCGAAGAGCGTGTCGTCGACGTCCCACACCACGGCCCGCACAGTCATGGTCCGACGGTAACCCCGGGCGGGCCGGGGCGTCCGTCAGTCGACGGTGGTCGTACCGGTCAGGAGGAGGCCGGGTCCTTCGTCGTCACGCGGCGCGGCGGTCAGCTTCCAGGTGTACGTGCCCCGGGGCGCCCTGCCCCCCGCCGTGGTCGCGCCGTCCCACGAGGCGCGCACCGCGGCGGCGGTGGAGGTGCCGGTGAGGGTGCGGACGACCGTGCCGGTGGCGCTGATCAGCTGGAGGGTCCAGGCCGAGGGCTTGCTCAGCTGCCAGACGGGCTGCCACGGTTCGGCGGTCGTCGGGCCGGGCGCGGCGTCGGTCTGGGCCTCCATCTGCGCGAGCGGCGAGGTGGGCACGCCCGCGGTGACGAGCGCCACCTGGCCGCGGTCGGTCAGGTGGGCGACGTTGCCGCCGAAGCGGTCGACGGTCCAGCGGCCGGTGTTGCCGCCCGTGTCCCGGTCGGTCGCCGGCAGCACGGCCAGCGTGCGGGTGGTCGCCGATCCCGCGTGGAAGTCCGTGAGCAGCAGTTCGTGCGTGGTGCGGTTCTCGCGGACCAGGTAGCCGTCGGCGAGCCGGGCCTGGCCGGCCGGCACGGTGATGGCGCGGCCGGTCGCGCGGTCGTAGACGCCCGCGGGACCGGACGCGCCGCAGCTCCAGTACAGCCAGGCGTCGACGGCCTGGATCTCGCTGGGCGTGCACGGGGCGCCGGTGGCCACGGTGGCAGGGTTCTTCCTCGACTTCAGGTCGTACGCCACGACGCTGCCGAGGGAGCTGCCCGGCGTCCACAGGCGCTGGCCCCAGACGGCGGCGGCGGTGCGGGTGCGGTCGAGCGCGGTCTCGCCGCCGGCGCCGCGCGGGAAGTCGGCGACCTTCTGCGCGCCCGGCGTTCCGCCGTTGTAGAGGACGTAGCGGCCGGTGCCCGTGCCGATGCGTCCGCCGGAGGAGCCGGTGGCCACGGTCGCGTACGTGTTGGGTGTGCGTCCGGTGACGTGGACGGACTCCTTGCCGTCCGCGCCCGTGGACAGGTAGGCGAAGCCGCCGTCGCCGAGTGCCTCGAACTGGGGGCAGGCCACGTCGCCGGCCAGGCACGGCGAGGGGTTCAGCAGTGAGGCGCGGTGGGTCTGGGGCCCGGCCGGGCGGCCGGCGGCGTCGAGCTGGACGCCGTGGACGGCGTCGTAGCCGCCCTGGTCGGTGGTGTTGCCGTACATCAGGAGCTCTCCGCCGGCGAGCATGATGCCCTCGATCGTCGCCCGGTTCGCCTCGACGTCGAGCACCGGCGCGGCGGTGGCGCCGGTCCCGGTGGGCGTGACCCGGTAGACGTGCCAGTCGGCGCTGGACGGGCCCGCCGTGGCGAGCAGACCGCCGTCGAGGGTGGGGGTGTAGCTGCCGCTGGAGCGGTCGATGACCGTGGTCCGCACGCCGTCGGCCAGGGAGATGCCCACCAGCCGGTAGGTGTCGGGGCTGAAGACCACGGACGGGTCGGCGAGCATCAGCTGGTCGCCGACGACGCCCTGGATCTTGTAGTCGCCGTAGGTGGGGGCGGGTACGGGGTCGGTGCCAGGTGCCGCGTCGATCCGGGCCACCCTGTTCCCGGCGACGAGCCAGCGGTCGTTGAACCTGACCGGTCCCGTGGAGGTCACGCCGGTGACGTAGGAGCGGAAGGTGCCGTCGGCGAGGTCGATCAGGCCGAGCGAGTCGACGCCGTCGAGGGTGTAGCCGACGGCGAGCCTGCGCACCGAGCCGCCCGTGCGGAACACGCCGTCCGGCGCCGCCCCGGACGGCAGGCCGGTGACCGGGAGGTCGGTGGTGGTGCCGTCGCCTGCCGCGCGCAGGACGTGCAGGGCGCCGTCCGCGTCCTGGGTGAGCGCGCTCCAGCCGACGGCGGCCTTGTAGGTCTGCCCCTGGGGCACGGTGAGGGTGACACTCACCCCGGTGGACTGGTGCTTCTGGGTGACGGTGCCGACTCCCCCGGTGGTGATCACGTCGGTGCCGGTGGCCAGGTCGTCCGGGCCGGCGTGCGCGGGCGGCGTGTAGCCCGGGTGGTCCGCCCAGTGAGCCGTCGACGATCCGGTGTCGGGCAGCGTGTAACGGAAACCGGAGGCTCCGGCCCAGCCGAAGAGCACCTCGGGGGGCGTGGCCCGGTTCAGCTGGACCGTGGCGACCGGGGTGTCGGCGGCCGGCGCGGCCTGGGCGGGCACGGTCCGCACCGCGCAGGTCAGAGCCACGGCTCCGCTGAGGGCCAGCCCGACAAGTCTTCGTGAACGGGTCACGTCCGCCTCCCCTGGAACATGGTGAGCAGGCGCGTCACGCGCCTGCTCGGACATCCAAAGGGGTTTCTGGGGGCGGGAGTTGACAGGAAGGGTGAACTCCCGGCGACCACTGGGTGTACAGCGGCGGGGCGGCGTCCGAACCGGACGCCGCCCCGCTGTCAGTGTGCCGTGTGGTCCGCCGGGACGGACCGTTACTTCGCCGCGAGCCTCGTCAGCGCCGCGTCGACCCGCGCCAGCGCCGTCTCCTTGCCCAGGATCTGCAGGGACTCGAAGAGCGGCAGGCCGACCGTGCGGCCGGTGACGGCGACGCGGACCGGGGCCTGGGCCTTGCCGAGCTTGAGGCCGTGCTCCTCACCGGCGGCCAGGACGGCCTCCTTGAGTGCCTCCGGGGAGGACCAGTCGGCCGTGTCCAGCTTCTCGCGGGCCGTCCGCAGGAGCGCGTCCGAGCCCTCCTTCATCGCCTTCGTCCAGGAGGCCTCGTCGTGGGCCGGCTCCGGCAGGAACAGGAAGTCGACGTTGTCCGTGATCTCGGAGAGGACCTTGAGCCGGGACTGCGCGTACGGGGCGATCGTCTGCCACTTCGCCTCGTCGAAGTCCTCCGGCGCCCAGGGGGCGAAGGGTGCCTTCAGCCAGGGGGCGCAGCGCTCCGTGAAGTCCTTCACGTCGAGCAGCCGGATGTGGTCGCCGTTGATCGACTCGGCCTTCTTCAGGTCGAAGCGGGCCGGGTTCGGGTTCACGTCCGTGACCTCGAAGGCGGCGACCATCTCGTCGATGCCGAAGATGTCGCGGTCCGCCGAGAGCGACCAGCCCAGCAGGGAGAGGTAGTTGAGCAGTCCCTCGGGAAGGAAACCGCGCTCCCTGTAGAGGTTGAGCGAGGACTCCGGGTCGCGCTTGGAGAGCTTCTTGTTGCCCTCGCCCATGACGTACGGGAGGTGGCCGAAGGCCGGGATCTCCTTGGCGATGCCCAGCTCGGTCAGCGCCTTGTAGAGGGCGATCTGCCGAGGGGTGGAGGAGAGCAGGTCCTCGCCGCGCAGGACGTGGGTGATCTCCATCAGGGCGTCGTCGACCGGGTTGACCAGCGTGTACAGGGGCGCGCCGTTGGCTCGTACGATCCCGTAGTCCGGCACGTTCTCCGGGAGGTACGTGATCTCGCCGCGGACCAGGTCCGTGAAGGTGATCGTGTCGTCGGGCATCCGGAAGCGGACGATCGACGTGCGGCCCTCGGCCTCGTACGCGGCCTTCTGCTCGGCGGAGAGGTCGCGGCAGTGACCGTCGTAGCCGGAGGGCTTGCCGGCGGCGCGGGCGGCGTCGCGGCGGGCGTCCAGCTCTTCGGTGGTGCAGTAGCAGTGGTACGCGTGGCCGGCGTCCAGCAGCTTCTGGGCGACGTCCTTGTAGAGGTCCATCCGCTGCGACTGGCGGTAGGGCGCGTGCGGGCCGCCGATCTCGGGGCCCTCGTCCCAGTCGAAGCCCAGCCAGCGCATCGCGTCGAGCAACTGGCCGTACGACTCCTCGGAGTCGCGGGCCGCGTCCGTGTCCTCGATACGGAAGACGAGGGTGCCTTCGTTGTGCCGGGCGAACGCCCAGTTGAACAGCGCCGTACGGACCAGGCCCACGTGGGGGTTGCCGGTCGGGGAGGGACAGAAACGTACACGGACGTTCGGGTTAGCCACGCTTGATCACCTTGTTGGTGAGAGTGCCGATGCCTTCGATGGTGACGGCGACCTCGTCGCCGACGTTCAGGGGGCCGACCCCAGCGGGGGTGCCGGTGAGGATCACGTCGCCGGGGAGCAGCGTCATGGCCTCGGTGATGTTGACGATCAGGTCCTCGACGCTGTGGGTCATCTCGCTGGTGCGGCCGAGCTGGCGCTGCTGCCCGTTGACCGTGCACTGGATGGTGATGCCCTCGGAGATCGCGGAGAGGTCCAGGTCCGTCTCCACCCAGGGGCCGAGCGGGCAGGAGCTGTCGAAGCCCTTGGCCCGCGCCCACTGCTTCTCGCGCTTCTGGACGTCGCGCGCGGTGACGTCGTTGGCGCAGGTGTAGCCGAGGATGACGTCCTTCACGCGCTCACGGGGCACCTCGCGGCACATCCGGCCGATCACCACGGCGAGCTCGGCCTCGTGGTGCACCTCGTTCGAGAAGGAGGGGTACCGGATGTCGTCGCCGGGGCCGATCACCGAGGTCGACGGCTTGAAGAAGGCGAACGGGGCGTCGGGCACCTCGTTGCCCAGCTCCTTCGCGTGCTCCGCGTAGTTGCGGCCGAAGGCCACGACCTTGTTCGGGAGCACCGGCGGCAGCAGCCGGACCTTGCCGAGGGGGACCTTCGTACCGGAGAGCTCGAAGTCCGCGAACGGGATGCCCTTGATGATGTCGAGGACGAGCTCGTCCGGCTTGTCGCCCTCGACCGCGCCGAACGCGACGTTGCCGTCGATGGAGAACCTGGCGATGCGCACGGGATCCTTGCGCCCCTCACTGAGCTGGCTGGAGTCTGACGCCCCAGGCTAACGCGGAGAGGGGTCCGCGCCCCGCGCATATCGGTCGGCGCGGTGATCGGGCGGCGGCCGGCGTGCGTACTAGTCGGCGACGGAGGCCGCGACCGGGGCTTCCATGAGGATGGTGCGCCGCGGGTTGGCGGTCTGCGCGGGGAGGTCGACCGAGTGCTCCGGCTGCTCCAGCGCCTGCATCGCGTCGGCGTCCTCGAGGTGCGCCAGCGTGGTGCGTCGCGGGTTGGCTATGTTGCGGAACATCATCGTCGTCTTCACTGTTGCGTTCGACCTCGTCAGAGCGGGCGCCGGGCGGGCTCAAGAGCCCCCGTGTCGGCGCAGGTTGTCGGATTTGCCATCCCTGTAAAGCGCCAGGCTAAACATGCGATTCCCGGTAGAAGCCGTGAAGACCTCATGATCGGCGTGTGAGTTTGCTCACTCGGGGGATGCCAAACCGGTCAATTCAGGCCGCCAACCCCCTCCGGCGAAAAGGACATTACTCCATTGAACCCAACATTCCGCTCCTGATCATGGCGACTGGG
The DNA here is from genome assembly GCF_009498275.1 of Streptomyces fagopyri. NCBI lineage: Bacteria > Bacillati > Actinomycetota > Actinomycetes > Kitasatosporales > Streptomycetaceae > Streptomyces > Streptomyces fagopyri. The sequence goes on from NZ_CP045643.1 coordinate 3,058,453, forward strand.
ACACCCCCCGCACCTCGCTGGATCGTAGGGATAAGACCGGAATGTACGAGATCACTTTCTACGTGTCGTGACCTTGCCCTCACAAGCTGTCACGGTGGTCACAGCCTGGTACATGGCCCTTGTTGGAGATCCTGCACTGTGCTGGAATTCCTCGAACCGCCGCGGGATCGAACCGGCGCGCAGGAGGCGCGACTCAGCGCCGAGTGGCGGCGGGGAGGGGGAGCAGCGCCGGTCACTCACGACCACACCAGGGGGCGCGTCTGCGCCCCTGAACGACGCCGACACCGTCCCGCCGTTTGCGCGGAGGGGCGCCTGGTCCAGAGGTTGCGACGCTAGTGCAGGGACGTTTCAAGAGGGATGGCAGCGCTTCGGCGGAGCCGGAGCCGCACGGCGGGACCGACCGCGGTTCCTCGCCCCAGCACGCCCAGAACCCGGGACAATCAGAGCTCGGCGGTGGTGAGCGCTCCGCGCGCCCCGGCGCCGCGGCTCCCGAGACCCCACCCGTGAAGCCGAAGGCCCCTCCGGGCCCCGGCTCCCGCGTGGCACTGCGCAACTGGCGCATCTCCACGCGCCTGGTGTCGCTGCTCGCGCTCCCCGTGGTCGCCGCGACCACACTGGGCGCGCTGCGCATCAACCAGTCCATGGACGACATCCAGCAGCTCGAGAACATGAAGCTGCTGACGGACATGACGAAGCAGGCGACCGAGCTGGCCGCCGCGCTCCAGAAGGAGCGCGACGGGTCGGCGGGTCCACTGGCGCACGGCGTCCCAGCCGGCGACTACCGGGTCAAGTCGGTCCGTGACTCCACGGACCGCGCCAAGGCGCAGTTCCTCTCCGGCACGCAGGAGATCGACGACGCCAGTGCGAGCGGACAGCTCTCCGGTGTCCGCGACAGCCTCGTCGCCATCGCGGGCGAGCTGAACAAGCTCGGCACCATCCGCAACGCGGCCTACAGCGACCCGAAGAACGCCTCGCAGACGGTCGACGGTTATCACCGCCTCATCACCGAGCTGATCAACCTCTCGCAGGACATGGCGGAGGCGACCAGCAACCCGGAGATGATCCAGCGCACCCGCGCCCTGTCGGCCTTCTCGTCGGCCAAGGAGTACGCCTCCATCCAGCGCGCGATCATCGCCGCCGCGCTGCCGACGAAGAACGACACCTTCGGCAAGATCTCCGAGAACGACCGGCTGTACGCGACCTCGGCCCAGGACAGTGAGGCCTCCGAGCGCACCAGCTTCGCGAGCATCTACGGAAGCGGCGCCGAAACTCTCACCGAGCCCATCGACCAGGCCAACCCGACCATCCAGGCGGCCGACCAGTACGCCAAGCGCGTGCTGGACTCGGCGGGCGGTCTGAGCACCCAGGACAAGAAGTCCTACGTCGACTGGATCGACGCCGACACCGCCAAGATCGACCAGATGGCGAAGATCGAGATCTCGCTGCTCGGCGAGATGACGCAGAAGTCCCGTGAGCTGAAGAACGCCTCCCAGCAGGAAGCGATCATCTCCGGTGCGCTGATCCTCCTCGTCCTCGGTGTCTCGCTCGTCGGCGCCTTCGTCGTGGCCCGGTCCATGATCCGCTCGCTGCGCCGCCTCCAGGACACCGCGACCAGGGTCGCCCAGGACCGGCTGCCCGAGCTGGTCAAGCAGCTCTCGGAGTCGGACCCGCAGGACGTCGACACCTCCGTCGAGTCGGTCGGTGTGCACTCCCGGGACGAGATCGGCAAGGTCGCCGCGGCCTTCGACGACGTGCACCGCGAGGCCGTCCGCCTCGCCGCCGAGCAGGCCCTCCTGCGAGGCAACGTCAACGCGATGTTCACCAACCTCTCGCGCCGTTCCCAGGGCCTCATCCAGCGTCAGCTCTCGCTCATCTCCGAACTGGAGTCCCGCGAGGCCGACCCGGACCAGCTGTCCTCCCTGTTCAAGCTCGACCACCTCGCGACCCGCATGCGCCGTAACGGTGAGAACCTCCTCGTTCTCGCCGGTGAAGAGCCCGGCCGCCGCTGGACCCGTCCGGTCCCGCTGGTCGACGTGCTCCGCGCCGCGGCCTCCGAGGTGGAGCAGTACGAGCGCATCGAGCTGGCCTCGGTCCCCACGACGCAGGTCGCGGGCCGGGTCGTCAACGACCTCGTGCACCTGCTCGCCGAGCTGCTGGAGAACGCCACCTCGTTCTCCTCGCCGCAGACCAAGGTCAAGGTCACCGGTCACGCGCTGCCCGACGGCCGCGTCCTGATCGAGATCCACGACACCGGTATCGGCCTGTCCCCCGAGGACCTCGCCGCGATCAACGAGCGGCTCGCCTCGCCGCCCACCGTGGACGTCTCCGTCTCCCGGCGCATGGGCCTCTTCGTGGTCGGTCGTCTGTCGCAGCGTCACGGCATCCGTATCCAGCTGCGTCCGTCGGACTCCGGCGGCACCACCGCGCTCGTCATGCTCCCCGTCGATGTCGCCCAGGGCGGCAAGAAGGCTCCGGGCAAGCCGGGCCAGGGCGTTCCCTCCTCCGGCGGCCCGGCCGCCGCGCAGGCCTCGGCCGGTGTGGCCGCGGCCCGCCAGGGTGGCGGTCAGGGCGGTCCGTCCCTCGGAGCGGGCGCGCCCGCCGCCGGTGGCGGTCTCCTCGGCGGTGCGCCGCAGCGTGGACAGGTCGGTGCGGGGCAGGGTCCGCGGGCCGCGCTTCCCGGCAGTGGCCAGGGCGGTCGCCCGGGTGCTCCGGGCGGAGCGCGCGGACCGCAGGGTCAGGGCAACCCGCAGCAGGGCAGGCCGGCTCCGGCCGGTGCCGGTGCGAGTGTCTTCGGGCAGAGCGCGCCGGGTGCCCCGCAGGCCGGCGGAGCCGGTAATCCGCAGGGCTTCGGCGACGGACCCGGTACCCGCCAGGGCTTCAGCTTCGGTGACAGCGCCCCCGCGGCGGCTCCCCCGCAGCAGCCCTCGGGCAACAACAAGGGCGGCGGCCGTCGCCGGCCGCAGCTGCCGGGACGCGGTGGTCCGCGTGCCGAGCTGCCCGGTGGCAGCCCGCAGCAGTCCCGGCCGAGCTGGAGCGACGAGAACGCGCAGCCGCCCGTGCCGCGCGCCTCGCTGGACTCCCCGCGCGGTCACGAGGAGCCCGACGCCACCTCGCGCATGCCGCGCATCGACGACCGGCAGGGCCCGGCCTCGACCTCGGAGATGCCGCGCATCGACGACCGTCACGGTCCCGCCTCCACCTCCGAGTTCGCCCGCCCCGACTTCGACGGCCCCCGCCCCGGTATGGGCGCGCCGCAGAACCACGGGCAGAACCACGGCCAGAACCACGGCCAGAACACCGGCCAGTTCGTGCGCCCGGACGTGTTCGGCACCGCCACCACGAATCCGTCCTCCACGGGTCAGTTCGTGAACCCGGGCTACGGCAACGGCCAGGACCCCTCGTCCACCGGCCAGTTCGCCAACCCGGGCTACGGAAACCCCCAGGACCCCTCGTCCACCGGCCAGTTCGCCCGGCCCGGATACGGCAACGGCCAGGACCCCTCGTCCACCGGCCAGTTCGCCAACCCGGGCTACGGAAACGGCCAGGATCCCTCGTCCACCGGTCAGTACGAGCGGCCGCAGCAGCGGCCCGCGCGTGCCCAGGAGCCGGAGGCGCTGCCGCCGGCCACCAGCCCCGGTGACGGACGTACGCCGCTGTACGACACGCTGGAGACCAACTGGTTCCACGGTCAGGCGAACGGCTCCCACAACGGAGCGCAGAACGGAGCGCACAACGGCGCTCAGCACGGCGTTCAGAACGGCGTTCAGAACGGCGCCCACACCAACGGCTCGCAGCCTCCCCAGCAGCAGCCCCAGGCTCCCGTCGCCCCCCAGCGGGCCGCCACCCCACAGGCCTCCGCCTCCTGGCGGACGTCCCCGAACGACGACCTCGGCCGTCAGGCCGAGCGCGTCCGTCAACCGTCGGCAGGCGGGGTCACCACCTCCGGCCTGCCGCGCCGGGTCCCGCGAGCCAACCTCGTCGCGGGCACGGCACAGCAGCAACAGCACCAAACAGGTCCGCAGGTCTCCCGTGCGCCCGATGACGTACGCGGCCGGCTGACCAATCTCCGTCGGGGCATTCAGCAGGGTCGCCAGGCCGGTACCGGCCAGACCGGCAGCTTCCCCAGCCCCACTCACCAGCAGGAGCGTTAGTTGAGCCCGATGAGCCAGGCCGCACAGAATCTGAACTGGTTGATCACCAACTTCGTGGACAACACCCCCGGGGTGTCCCACACCGTCGTCGTGTCCGCCGACGGGCTCCTTCTGGCGATGTCCGAAGGATTCCCCCGCGACCGCGCCGACCAGCTCGCGGCCGTCGCCTCCGGGCTGACCTCACTGACGGCCGGGGCCTCCCGGATCTTCGAGGGCGGCACGGTGGCCCAGACGGTCGTCGAGATGGAGCGCGGCTTCCTGTTCCTCATGTCCGTCTCGGACGGATCGTCCCTGGCGGTCCTCTCCCACCCGGAGTGCGACATCGGCCTTGTCGGCTACGAGATGGCACTGCTCGTCGACCGGGCGGGCGCCGTACTCACTCCGGACCTGCGCGCCGAACTCCAGGGAAGTCTGCTCCACTGACGGGCCCTGGTTCTACCGACTGCACGAAATCACCGTCCGGCCGCCACAATCCCCCCACCGGCCCCAACAGACGGCACGACTGACCGACCTGCTGTCCCGCCCGGAGGATTCATGACCCCGCCCACCGCCTCTCATGATCCGTACGCTGAGCCGTACGGGGACGAGGGCGACCAGCCGCTGGTACGTCCGTACGCGATGACCGGCGGCCGGACCCGGCCGCGGTACCAACTCGCCATCGAGGCGCTGATCAGCACCACGGCCGACCCCCAGCAGTTGATGGGGCTGCTCCCGGAGCACCAGCGGATCTGCCACCTGTGCCGTGAGGTCAAGTCGGTGGCCGAGGTGTCGGCCCTCCTGTCCATGCCGCTCGGTGTGGCCCGGATCCTCGTCGCGGACCTCGCGGAAGCCGGACTCGTCGCCATCCACCAGCCTGGCGGCGATGAGAACAACGGCGGCGTGCCGGCCGTGACTTTGCTCGAAAGGGTGCTCAGTGGACTTCGCAAGCTCTGACGGAGGTCGGGCGACCACCTCCGCGAAGATCGTGGTGGCGGGCGGCTTCGGCGTGGGCAAGACCACGTTCGTCGGCGCCGTCTCGGAGATCAACCCGCTGCGCACCGAGGCCGTCATGACGTCCGCGTCCGCGGGCATCGACGACCTCACGCACACCGGAGACAAGACGACCACCACCGTCGCCATGGACTTCGGCCGCATCACCCTGGACCAGGACCTGATCCTGTACCTCTTCGGTACACCCGGTCAGGACCGCTTCTGGTTCATGTGGGACGACCTCGTCCGCGGCGCCATCGGCGCCGTGGTCCTGGTGGACACCCGCCGTCTCGCCGACTGCTTCCCCGCGGTCGACTACTTCGAGAACTCCGGGCTGCCTTTCGTCATCGCCCTCAACGGCTTCGACGGACACCAGCCCTACAACCCCGAAGAAGTGCGCGAGGCGCTGCAGATCGGCCCGGACGCCCCGATCATCACGACGGACGCCCGGCACCGCGCGGACGCGAAGAGCGCGCTGATCACCCTGGTCGAGCACGCGCTCATGGCACGTCTGCGGTAGCACCCAAGTCGACAGGTTCATAAGGAAGTTGTCGTAGACGCATTGGAGCCGGCTGTGTCGTTTGACACGGCCGGCCACAGTGTTCATAACGTTTCGACATGGAATTCGATGGGCACCAACACGCATCGCGGTCACCCGGTGCCACTGCGCTCATGAAAGCCCCGTCTTTTGACGGGGCTCGCTCTTTATGACCGTTTTATCTGGGGGATGCATCACTCGGAAGCATCGATTCCGAGTGTTTGGAAGGGCGCTGCCTGACGTGCTGGAATGCGCTGAACTGCCCAGTAGTCAAGGGCGCTGGAGACACCGCGGCACAACGTAGGTGCCGACGCCGAGAGGTTGTTGGTCGAGTGAGGCGAAGCAAGAACGGTCCCGAGCCGTCGGCACGGGGCAACTTCACCCCGCCGCCGCGCGGAGCGGCGTCCGCACAGGTGCCGGTTCCGGAGCCCGTGCCGGCGCCCGCGCCGAGCGGCGGTCGTCTGTCCCCCCGCAACTGGCGCGTACCCACCAGGCTGAACGCGATCCTGCTCATACCCGTGGTCGTCGGCCTCGTGATGGGCGGCTTCCAGGTGAAGGGCTCGATCAACACCTGGCAGCAGGCCCAGGACGCGGAGAAGACGGCCCGCCTGGTGCAGGCCGCGCTGGCCTACGGCGACAAGCTCTTCGTCGAGCGTGACGTCACCGCCCAGCCGCTGCTGCTGAACAAGGGCCCCCAGGACCCCACGGTCGTCAAGGCCTACAAGGAGACGGACCAGGCCGCGGCCGAGTTCGACCGGGTCGCCCAGAACATGCCGAAGACTCCGGGCCTGGAGCGGCGGCTCGCCATCTTCCGCAAGGTGGAGCCCGGCCTCGCCCTTCTGCGCAAGACCGCCTACAAGACCGTCAGTGCGGACGCCGACCAGAAGCCCCACGGTGTGGACACCGAGGAGGGCTACCTCCAGATCCAGCACCCGCTGATGGAGTTCGCCAACGAGCTCGGTCTGGGCACCGGAAACATCACCAGCTACGGCCGTACGGTCTACGCGATCTCGCTGTCCAAGGCCGCTCTGTCCCTCGAGCGGTCGATCGGTATGCACCTCCTGGTGAAGCCGGGCCCCGGCCTCGGGACTTTCGCCACCCAGCGCACCGCCCTCGCCTCGTACGCGTACCTCGAGCGCATCGCCGTCGAGGAGTACCTCGGCGGTGGCACCGAGGCCGACGCCGCCAAGCTGGACACGGTCACGAAGCAGATCACGGCCGAGCTGAAGAGCGAGGCCACGCAGGCCGGGACCGCCGCCGCGGCCCAGGGCCAGAAGTACGTCCCCCCGCCGTCCGACATGGTCACGCGGGTCGCCACCCTTGCGTCGCCGCTCGACTCCGCGCGCGCCACGCTGGCCGCAAACGGCGTCACCCCGCAGAACTGGTGGGCGGTCAACACCGCCAAGTACAACGGCTACCGGCAGATCGAGTCCGACCTCGCCGACAAGGCGGTGGCCGAGGCCGCCAACATCGCCGACACCGCCAAGACCGACGCCTTCATCACCGGTGGCGCTGTCGTGCTCGCCCTGCTCGCCGCGTTCATCCTGGCAGGCATGGTCGCCCGCCAGATGAGCCGCGCGATGCGCCAGCTGCGCAACGCGGCCTTCGGCGTCGCCGAACAGCGTCTGCCGATGCTGGTCGACCAGCTCTCGCGCACCGACCCGGGCCGCGTGGACACCCGCGTGCAGCCCATCCCGATCACCACCACGGACGAGATCGGCGAGGTCGCCCGCGCCTTCGACCAGGTCCACCGGGAGGCCGTCCGGCTCGCCGCCGAGCAGGCTCTCCTCCGGGGCAACATCAACGCGATCTTCACGAACCTGTCGCGCCGCAACCAGTCGCTGATCGAGGGCCAGCTGACCCTGATCACCGACCTGGAGAACAACGAGGCCGACCCGGACCAGCTGGAGAACCTCTTCCGCCTGGACCACCTCGCGACCCGTATGCGCCGCAACGGCGAGAACCTCCTGGTCCTCGCCGGCGAGGAGCCCGGCCGCCGCTGGGACCAGCCGGTGCCCCTCGTGGACGTCCTGCGCGCCGCCTCCTCCGAGGTGGAGCAGTACGAGCGCGTCGAGCTCTCCGGTGTCCCGGAGGCCGAGATCCACGGCCGGGCCGTCACCGACCTCGTGCACCTGCTCGCCGAGCTGCTGGAGAACGCCACCACGTTCTCCTCCCCGCAGACCAAGGTCCGCGTCACCGCGACCCGTCTCCCGGACGGCCGCGTCATGGTCGAGATCCACGACAAGGGCATCGGCCTCACCGCCGAGGACTTCGCGGACATCAACCACAAGCTGGCCAACCCGCCGACCGTGGACGCCGCGATCTCCCAGCGCATGGGCCTGTTCGTGGTCGGCCGGCTGTCCGACCGGCACGGCATCCGCGTCCAGCTGCGTCCCTCGGGCGAGCAGGCGGGAACGACCTCACTGGTCATGCTCCCCGACGCGATCACCCATGGTGGTGGAGGCGAACAGCAAGTGCAGCGCGACGAGTTCACCGTCTCGCAGATCATCCCGGAGCAGGAGCAGCCCTTCCAGGCGGAGTCCTTCCAGGCGCAGTCGACACGCACCGCCGCGGAACTCGGCTTCGACGACAGCCGCTACACCGAAGTCCCGGACGACATCCGCGAGTTGGACCCGGTCGGCCGCTCCCTGGTACGTGAGGAGCGCCGCGCGGCCCTGGAGGCCCAGACGACGGGCCAGCCGGACGCCCTGGAGGCCGGGCAGTACCCGGACGACTTCAGCGCGCCCCAGCCCGGCTACGACGGCGCCCAGCCGTCCTTCGAGGGCGGACAGCCCGCGTACGGCAACGGACAGGGCGCGTACGAGGGGCAGCCGGCGACGTTCGACCAGCAGTCGGCGTACGAGGCACCGCAGCAGCCGACGTACGACGAGACGTACTTCCCGGCGAACGGCGGCTACCCGGAGCCCGGGTACCCGGAGCAGTCCCAGGAGGAGTCCGTGGAGGCGCCCGGCGCCGCGAAGGAGACCTTCGCCGCGTTCGAGGAGCCGTCCTACCAGGACGACTGGCCGCAGCGGGACGCGTACCAGAACGACTACCGGCCCGGGTACGCTCCGGGTGCGGAATCCGCGCAGGTCGCTGACGCGGGTGAGCAGGACAGCGTAGGCTTCGGCCGTCCAGGACCCGCCCCCTCGTCCGCTCACCAGCTGACCGACGCCGGGCTGCCGCGCCGCGGATCCGCCGCGAGCGGCGCGAACGGCCGGCGTCCTGTCGACTCGGGTGCCCAGGGGGCCCAGACACCGCCCGCGGCTCTCGCGGGCCATGGCGACGGCGACGGCAGCGACGACTGGCGTTCGTCCAACGACGACCGCTGGCAGCGTGCCGAGCGGCTCAAGAAGCCCAAGGCGGGCGGGGTCACCTCGTCCGGGCTGCCGCGCCGGGTCCCCAAGGCCAACCTGGTCGAGGGAACCGCGGAATCGACCCCGCAGGGCGGCCCCCAGGTCTCCCGCGCTCCCGAGGACATCCGGGGCAGGCTCAGCAACCTGCGCCGCGGCGTGCAGCAGGGGCGCAATGCCAGTAGTGACACGAACGGTCAGGGCTTCGGTTCTGACAGCACCTACAACCAGGAGCGTTAGTGTGAGCCCGATGAGCCAGGCGGCGCAGAACCTGAACTGGTTGATCACCAACTTCGTGGACAACACCCCCGGGGTGTCCCACACCGTGGTGGTCTCCGCCGACGGACTCCTTCTGGCGATGTCCGAAGGCTTTCCCCGTGACCGCGCGGACCAGCTCGCGGCGGTCGCGTCCGGTCTGACCTCGCTGACCGCGGGCGCGTCCCGCATCTTCGAGGGCGGCAGCGTGAACCAGACGGTTGTGGAGATGGAGCGAGGATTCCTCTTCATCATGTCCGTTTCCGATGGTTCGTCGCTCGCGGTCCTTGCACATCCCGAAGCGGACATCGGTCTCATCGGGTACGAGATGGCCCTTCTGGTGGACCGTGCGGGTACGGTCCTGACACCGGATCTACGAGCGGAGCTCCAAGGGAGCCTTCTCAACTAACAGACAGACCGTGCGTTTTGGTGTCCCGGGGCCGTAAGGTTTCGGGACGCGGTCCCACATGGATGGGTGCCAGGCACAGTCGGAGGAGGAGAAAGTGGCAACACCCCCAGGCGGTTCGTCTTCGGGCAACTGGTCGTACGGCCCCGGCCAGGGGCAGGGCCAGGGTGACGGTTCGCAGAACCCGAACCGTTACAACTTCCCCTCCGCACCAAGCCACCGACGCCAGCAGCCGTACACGCCGCAGGGCCCCGGCCCCTCGCCGTACGACCAGCCCCCGGCGCCGCGCATCCAGCCGGTGCAGCCGCAGCGACGCACACCGGAGGCGGCGCCCGCGGGTTCGTCGAACAACCCTCTGGTGCGTCCGTACGCCATGACGGGCGGCCGCACCAGGCCTCGTTACCAGCTCGCCATCGAGGCGCTGGTGCACACCACCGCACAACCGCACCAGATGCAGGGCCAGTTGCCCGAGCATCAGCGGATCTGCAATCTCTGCCGGGAGATCAAGTCGGTGGCCGAGATCTCGGCCCTGCTGACCATCCCTCTCGGTGTGGCCAGGATTCTCGTCGCCGACTTGGCGGAGGCGGGCCTGGTCGCCATTCATCAGCCGGGCGGCGACGAGAGCGCCGGCGGCCAGCCAGCCGTGACATTGCTCGAAAGGGTGCTCAGTGGACTTCGCAAGCTCTAGCGGAGGGCCTTCCCGCTCCACCACGTCCGCGAAGATCGTGGTGGCGGGCGGCTTCGGCGTGGGCAAGACCACGTTCGTCGGCGCCGTCTCGGAGATCAACCCGCTGCGCACCGAGGCCGTCATGACGTCCGCATCCGCGGGCATCGACGACCTCACGCACACCGGAGACAAGACGACCACCACCGTCGCCATGGACTTCGGCCGCATCACCCTGGACCAGGACCTGATCCTGTACCTCTTCGGTACACCCGGTCAGGACCGCTTCTGGTTCATGTGGGACGACCTCGTCCGCGGCGCCATCGGCGCGATCGTCCTGGTCGACACCCGCCGTCTCGCCGACTGCTTCCCCGCGGTCGACTACTTCGAGAACTCCGGGCTGCCTTTCGTCATCGCCCTCAACGGCTTCGACGGCAGCCAGCCGTACAACCCGGACGAGGTGCGCGAGGCGCTGCAGATCGGCCCCGACACGCCGATCATCACGACGGACGCCCGGCACCGCGCGGACGCGAAGAGCGCGCTGATCACCCTGGTCGAGCACGCGCTCATGGCCCGCCTGCGGTAGTCGCTCCGCGCGGCCGACACCGGAACAGAGGGGCGGGTTCTCCACGGAAGTGGAGAACCCGCCCCTCCGCCGCTCTCCGCAACGCTTCCGCCCCGGGCGACACCTCACGCTTCCGAGCCACCGGCCCTCAACCGCGGCAGCGCCTCAACCCCGGCCGCGCTTCCGGACCGGCGACACCTCAGCCCCGGCGGGGCCTGTGAGCCTGCGAAGCCTGCGCCGCGGCCGCGCTTCCCGACCCGGCGGCTCCTCAACCGCTGGACTGCGCTTCCGACCCGGCGAGACCTCAGCGCCGACGGCTCCTGAGTCGCAGCTTCGCTTCCGGGCCGGCGCCGCCTCAGTCCCAGCCGGGTCTCGGTCCCAGCCGGGTCTCGGTCCCGGCTGTGCTCACGACACGGCGGGGCTTCCCTCCCCGCGGCGCGACCTCCCCGCAGCGCCCCCTCCGGGCAAGCGTGCCCCGGGGTTCCGCCCTCCCGGCGGGGTTTTCGTCTCCCCGTGCGTGTTCGGGCCGCCGCGCTTTCCCCCGGCGGGACTTCGCGGCGGCTCCGGGAGTGCTTCCCTCGCCATCGGATGCCGAACCGCCGCCGGGCACGGGTAGCACGGCGGAGGCCCCGCACACCCCGGCGTCCCGCCCGTGCCCCGGACAGGGCCCCGCGGGCGCGGGCGGGCACGGCGAAGGGGCCCGCTCCGTCCGGAGCGGGCCCCTCGTCACGTACAGGCGCCGCAGGCTAGCCGTGCCAGCTGTGCGGGGCCCGGAAGCCGGGCTCGCGCTCCAGACGGCGCCAGCCGGCCTTCGCGCGGCCTCGGTGGGTGGGCTTGGTGTCCGGCTGGGCGGCCGCCCGGGCCAGGAGGATGGCCGTGATGGCGGCGACTTCCTCGGGCTCGGCGTGGCCCTTCTCGACGCGGATCTCAGGGTCGTTCATAGGTGTCAGTCTCCGTGAGAGAGGTTTCCGCGGCGCTGCCGCGGAGGAGCCGCAGGGTTACTGCGGGGGGTTGCCGTGCTTGCGGGAGGGCAGGTCCGCGTGCTTCGTCTGCAGCATCGCCAGGGAGCGGATGAGGACCTCGCGGGTCTCGGCGGGGTCGATGACGTCGTCGACCAGGCCGCGCTCGGCCGCGTAGTAGGGGTGCATGAGCTCGGCCTTGTACTCCTTGACCATGCGTACACGCATGCCCTCGGGGTCGGCGGCGTCGGCGATCTGGCGGCGGAAGATGACGTTGGCGGCGCCCTCGGCGCCCATCACGGCGATCTCGTTGGTGGGCCACGCGTACGTGAGGTCCGCGCCGATGGACTGGGAGTCCATGACGATGTAGGCGCCGCCGTACGCCTTGCGCAGGATCAGCGAGATCCTCGGCACCGTCGCGTTGCAGTACGCGTACAGGAGCTTCGCGCCGTGCCGGATGATCCCGCCGTGTTCCTGGTCCACCCCGGGCAGGAACCCCGGAACGTCCAGGAGGGTGATGATCGGAACGTTAAAAGCGTCACACATCTGGACAAAGCGCGCAGCTTTTTCGGAGGCCTCGATGTCCAGGACGCCGGCGAGGGTCTGCGGCTGGTTGGCGACGATGCCCACCACCTGGCCGTCCAGGCGGGCCAGCGCGCAGATGATGTTGCGGGCCCAGCGCTCGTGGACCTCCAGGTAGTCGCCGTCGTCGACGAGTTCCTCGATGACCTTCGTCATGTCGTAGGGCCGGTTGCCGTCGGCGGGCACCAGGTCGAGGAGAACGTCGCCGCGCCGGTCCGCGGGGTCCTCGGCGGCCACCCGCGGCGGGTTCTCGCGGTTGTTCTGCGGGAGCATCGACAGGAGGTAGCGGACCTCCGCGATGCAGGTCTCCTCGTCGTCGTACGCGAAGTGGGCCACGCCGCTGGTCTCGGCGTGCACGTCGGCGCCGCCGAGCCCGTTCTGGCTGATCTCCTCGCCGGTGACGGCCTTGACCACGTCCGGGCCGGTGATGAACATCTGCGAGGTCTCACGGACCATGAACACGAAGTCCGTCAGAGCCGGGCTGTAGGCAGCGCCGCCCGCGCACGGGCCGAGCATCACCGAGATCTGCGGGATGACACCGGAGGCCTTCGTGTTGCGCTGGAAGATGCCGCCGTAGCCGGCCAGCGCCGAGACACCCTCCTGGATCCGGGCGCCCGCACCGTCGTTGAGGGACACCAGCGGCGCACCGGCGGCGATGGCCATGTCCATGATCTTGTGGATCTTCGTGGCGTGCGCCTCGCCCAGCGCGCCGCCGAAGATACGGAAGTCGTGCGCGTAGACGAAGACCGTACGGCCCTCCACCGTGCCCCAGCCGGTGATCACACCGTCCGTGTACGGCTTCTTGGCCTCCAGGCCGAACCCGGTCGCCCGGTGCCGGCGCAACTGCTCGACCTCCTGGAAGGATCCGGGGTCGAGGAGCAGCTCGATCCGCTCCCGGGCGGTCAGCTTGCCCTTGGCGTGCTGGGCCTCGGTCGCCTTCTCGCTGGGGCCGCGCAGTGCCTCCGCACGAATCGCGTGCAGTTCGGCCACGCGCCCGCGTGCGTCCGTGGGTTCGCCTGAGGGTGCGGCCTCGTCCAAAACGGTCATGTAGCGACCTTACGAAGTCGAACAAGAAAAGCGAGCCGTCGACTCCGTACAGTCTCCGGCCTGTTTTCCTGGTACCCCTGAACAGAACCTCGACCACATGCAGGCGATCTGACTGCTCAGGGGGCATGTGGCTTGTAGAGGTCGCACAAAGCCGTCAGCTGAGAGTCACCTCACATTCACGGGTGGCACATACCATCCCCGGAGTGAATCGGCCCCTCGGACGGCGGCGCGCGCCAGGCGTCCCGGCCGCCGGATCGACCCGGATCCGCCCCGACGCGCGGGGCGCGGCCGCCCCGCCGGCCACCGGCCGGTCGCGTACGGGTCAGTGACGCTCCCCCGGCACCGTAAGGCGTGTTCGCGCCCGCCGACGCGTCCGGTCCGGGCGGCGAGGGCGGTCAGTCCGTCGTCACCGGTGACCCTCGGCGCGGCGTCGCGCCGACAGCGGCCGGCCGGCCCCCACCTGCGGGAAGGCGGGACGACTCGACACGGCCGGGGGCCGGCGCCGGGAAGCGACGCGTCGAAACGCACAGTAACGTCGACAACACACAGCGGATGATGTTGAAAGTTGAATGGAATAGGTCTACCGTCACTCCTGTTCACCTCGTTGAATGTTTAACAAAATTGATCTCGCGGTTCCGCTTCCCCGATCCGCGACCCCGTCCCCTCAGGAGCACGTCATGGGCATCTTCGGCCGCAAGACCACCGACACCCCCGCCACCGGCGCGGCAGCCGCCGCCGTGAACCCCGCCCTCGCGGCCCTCACCGGCGAGTACACGATCGACCCGGCGCACTCGACGATCGGCTTCGTCGCGCGCCACGCGATGGTCACGAACGTCAAGGGCTCCTTCAAGGACTTCGAGGGAGCGCTGCACCTGGACGGCGCCGACCCGTCCAGGTCCACCGCCACGATCGACGTCAAGATGGAGAGCATCGACACGGGCTCCGCCGACCGCGACACCCACCTCAAGAGCTCGGACTTCTTCAAGACCGACGAGTTCCCGGCGATGACCTTCCGTTCCACCAAGGCGGAAGCCCTGGGCGGGGACGACTACCGCATCACCGGTGAGCTGTCGATCCTCGGCACCACCAAGCCGCTCAGCATCGACCTGGAGTTCAACGGCTCGGCGAAGGACCCGTTCGGCAACGAGCGCGTCGGCTTCGAGGGCAAGGCGGAGATCCTGCGCTCCGAGTGGGGCCTCACCTGGAACGCGGCCCTGGAGACCGGTGGCGTCCTCGTCTCCGACAAGATCAAGCTGAACTTCGACATCTCGGCGATCAAGAACGCCTGACCCGCCGCCGCACGGCACCCTGAGCGCGCCCGTCCTCTACTCCCCCCGTACCGGGAGGGCGGGCGCTCCGGCGTGTCCGCGCCCATGGGGCCGGCTCACGCGCCGGTCACGCGCCGGCACCGGCTCGCGGTCGCCCCCCGCCGGGGCCCGCGATATCCCGGTGCGGTGGCCGTCGCCTGGGAGCTAGCCTCCGGGCATGACCTGGTTGCCTGCCGGCTTCGCGCATCCCCTTCGTGTCGAACTGTCCGGAGGGCATCACCTCAGGCCCATCACGGGCGCCGACGCGGCCATGGACCATCCGGTCGTCATGGGCTCGCGCGAGCGGCTGTGGTCCCTCTTCGGGGAGGCCTGGGGGTGGCCCGCCGAGACCATGACGTACGAGGCGAACCGGAAGGATCTGGAGCGGCACGAGGCCGAGATCGCCGCTCATGAGTCGTTCAACTACGTCCTGCTGGACGGGACCGGCACCGCCGAGTACGGATGCGTCTACATCGACCCGCCGGAGAAGGCCGGGGCCGACGCCGAGATCTGCTGGTGGGTGACGGACGAGAAGGCCGGTACGGGTCTGGAGCGGGAGCTGGAGTCGCTGGTGCCCCGGTGGATCGCCGAGGACTGGCCCTTCGAACGGCCGCGGTTCATCGGCCGCGATCTGTCGTGGTCCGAGTGGCTCGCCCTGCCCGACGCGCGTGTGTAGACCCCGTGCGCCCCGGACCACGGAGCCCCCTGTCATGAGCCGGCCGCCCGGCAGACGCGCCGGGGCGCGTGCCGCCCGATCCACCCCGACCGCCCGATCCGCCTCGACCGCCCGACCCACCCGGACCACCCGGCGCGCGGCGTCAGCCATCCGTCGCGGTCGACGGACGGGGCCGGTGGCGCGGACCGGCGCCGGTCCGCGCCGACGCTCACCCCGGAGGGGCCGCGCGCGCTGGAGCGGGACGCGACCGGGCGCGACGTCCGGCTCGCGGAGGTGCTCGGGACGCTGAGCGCGATCGAGTGCGAGGTGCCGCGTCCGGCGGCTGCGCCGACCGACCCGCTCGCCGACGCCGGTGCCGGGGCTCAGAAGCCCCCGCCGAAATCCCCTCCGCCGCCGAAGTCGCCGCCCCCGCCGTCGCCGCCCCCGCCGTCGCCGAATCCGCCGCCGAAGTCCCCGGGGTCGAAGGAGCCACCGGAGACGTCGCCGCCGTCGTAGCCGCCGAAGTCCCCGTAACCGGTGCCGTAGTCGGCCGCGTAGGAGGGGGCGGCCATCGCGCCGCCGAGCAGGGTGCCGACGAGGAGGCCGGGGAGGAGCCCGCCGCCGAAGTAGCCGCCCGCCCAGGGCCCGTAGGCCGGGCCGGCGTCCCAGTAGGGACGGCGGCCGTGGTCGGTGTCGACCTCGCGGACCGCCGGGTCGTCGCCGTCGGCCAGCCGGGCCCGGTCCGCCGCGCAGACGGGGACCTCGCGGGCCGTGCCGCCGGCCGGCGTCCAGGCCGCGTCCGCGACCGAGGGGCCGTGCCGGGGATCGAAGAAGCAGGGGGCGCGGCGTTCCGGCAGCGGCCGGCCCTCCCGGCGGGCGGCCAGCAGCGCGAGGGAGAAGCGGCCGTCCTCCAGTGCCTCGGTGACGGCGCGTACGTCCTCCGGGCGCCGGGCGGCCGCCATGGACGACTTCGCCTGTTCGTAGGCGTCGAGGGCGCGTTCGTAGTCGGCGCGCATCGCGTCGTCCGCGCCGGCCTCCGCGGGGTGGAAGTCGAGCCGGTCGAGTTCCTCGCCGAAGGCGGTGATGTCCTCGTCCACGACGACGCGGAGCCTGTCCAGCGCGGCCCGCTGCTCCTGCGACCTGCGGCGCCGGTTGCGGCGTACGAGTGTGTACGCGCCCGCGCAGCCGGCGAGGGCCACCGCGCCGATCGCGATCAGGGCGGTCGTCGAGACACCGGTACCGGGGGCCTGACCCCAGCTTCCGGGGGCGGATCCCGCGGCGCTGTTCAGGGCGCGGTCGGTGAAGTCGTTCAGCTGGGTCTTCGTGGATTCGCCCTGGACGCTGGTCACGAGGTTCTGCACGGCGGTGCGGGACAGGACGGCGGAGTCGGCGCGGGCGTCGAAGCGGTTGCCCAGCCGGATGGCGTACAGGCCGGTGACACCGGTGTCCGTCCGGAGGTTCTGGAAGAGGTTCTGGGTGGGGAAGCCGTCGGGCAGGACCGCCACGAAGACGGGCTTGTCGGCTTTCCTGATCTTTTCGGCGAGGGCGTCGGCGTCCGCCCGGGACAGCTGTGCGGAGGCCGCGGGGTCGACGTAGACCGGGTTCTCGCGGAGGGCCGCCGCGACGGCTCCCACGTCGGTGGCCGCGTGTGCGGGGGGCGCGCCGAGACAGAGGGCCGCGGCGGCGGCGAGGATCAGCGCGATCAGCAGTCCGGGGAGCCCCCGGATCAGTGCGGCCTTCATGTCTTCGAAGCTACCCGAACGTGCGTGGAAGGGAGCGTCGGGACGGGCGGCCGGGGCCTCGGCGCCGGACGGGCTGGGGGTGCCCCGTCCGGCGTCGAGGTGGGCGTCAGGCGGCCCGGTACGCCTGCGTCAGCTTGTTCACCGCCTCGGCGTAGTGACCGGTGAGGAGGAGGTGGTCGGCGTCCGCGAAGGGCTTACTGGTGGCCGGGGTGAGGCCGGAGGACAGTTTCTGCTGGACGAGCAGGCGGGCCTTGGCCACGGCGGAGCGGCCCACCCGGTCCGAGCCGGTCCGGTCGGCGGCCGCGGCCAGCAGGGCGAGCGCCTTGAGGGTCGCGGAACCGCCCTCGGGGACCTTGGTGAGCGTGGTCAGCCCCCAGCCGTAGGGGAACTGGGGATCGTAGGCCGTGTCACCGACGTTGATCGGCAGCTGGGTCTGCGACTTCGGCCAGGTGACGGGGAGCTGTCCGGTGAAGGCGCGCTTGCCGTAGAGGACGTCCGCGACACCGTCGCCCTCGGTGCCGGGGAGCCAGGAGGCGACGAGCGCGTCGATGTCACCGAGGCGGTCGCCGATGAGCTGCGGGCGCCCGGAGACGATCAGCACCGCGCACTTCATCGCGGCGCACACCTTGTCGACGGAGGCTTTGTCGGCGGCCGTCAGCTCCAGGTCGTTGCCGTTGCCGACATCGCCGACGCCCTCGGCGTACGGGGTCTCGCCGACGACGACCACCCCCACGTCGTAACCGCCGGTGGGCGCGGAGGCGTCCTTCGAGTAGGTGACGTCACCGCCCGCGCGTTTCATCCCCTCCAGGATCGTGGTGCCGTCCGTGATCTTTCCGGAGGAACCCTGCCAGGTGATGGTCCAGCCGCCGGTCTGGTTGCCGAGGTCGTCGGCGTTCGAACCGGCGACGTAGACCTTCTGCGACTTCTTCAGGGGCAGTACGCCCGCCGAGTTCTTCAGCAGGACCTGCGACTCGGCGGCCGCCTGCCGGGCGACGCTCCGGTGGGCGGTGGAACCGATCTTCGCGGCGCCGCTCGTGTCGGCGTACGGCTTCTCGAAGAGGCCGAGCCTGAACTTCTGCGTCAGGATGCGCGACACGGCGTCGTCGATCCGCTTCGCGCTGACGCGGCCGGCGTTCGCCTCGTCGACGAGCGTCGTACGGAAGTCCTTGTACGAGTACGGCACCATCATCATGTCGACGCCCGCGTTGACCGAGGTCCGGACGTGGGAGGCGTAGTCGCCGGGGAGCTGGTCGATGGCGTTCCAGTCGCTGATCACGAAGCCGTCGAAGCCCATCCGGCCCTTGAGCACGCCGTTGATCATGTCCGCGCGGGCGTGCATCTTCACCGGGCCCTGGCCGTCGCCCAGGATGTCGAGCGAGGAGTACGACGGCATGACCGTGCCGATGCCGCGGTCGACGGCCGTCTGGTACGGGGCCAGGTGGACGGCCTCCAGCTGCTGCCGGGTGACCTTCGTGACGCCCTGGTCGATGGTGTAGGAGCCGGTCGTGGAGGAGCCGTACTCCGTGCCGCCGTCGCCCACGAAGTGCTTCGCGGTCGCCAGCACCTTGTCGTCGTCCTTCAGGTCGCTGCCGTCGCGGGCGCCCTGGAGGCCCTGGATGACCGTCTCCATGGACTTGACGAGGGCGGGGTCCTCACCGAAGGACTCGTACGAACGGCCCCACCGTTCGTCGCGGGTCACGCACAGGCAGGGGGCGAAGTCCCACGGGATGCCGGTGGCGCGGACCTCGGCGGCCGTCACCGCGCCCGCCTTCTCCGCCAGGCCCGGGTCGCGGGTCGCGCCGATGCCGATGTTGTGCGGCATGATCGTCGCGCCGGTAAGGTTGTTGTGGCCGTGCACCGCGTCCACGCCGTAGATCAGCGGGATCTGGTACCGGGTGGCCTGCGTCCGGAGCTGGTAGCCGTCGATCATCTTCGCCCAGGCCGCGGGCGTGTTCGGCGTCGGGGTGGAGCCGCCGCCGGAGAGCAGCGATCCGAGGTCGTACGAGGCGATGTCGCCGCCCGCGCCGACCGCGCCGCGCTCGGCCTGGGTCATCTGCCCGGCCTTCTCCTCCAGGGACATCCGGGAGAGCAGGTCGGCGACCCGCTTCTTCACGGGGAGCTTCGGGTCCAGGTACGGGAGCCCGTGCGCGTCGATGACCACCTGCGGGGTCTCTGCGGGGGCCTTCGCGCCGGTGACCGTCAGCTTGAGCGGGATCGTCTCGGCGGCTTCGGCCGACCTGTCCTTCAGGGTGGACACCCGGATCGTGCGGGAGGTCCCGGAGACCGTGCCGGCCGGGAAGGTGACCTCGCCCTTGACCGGCGCGTAGTCCTTGCCCGACTCGGCGGTGCCGCCCGCGCCCTCGTAGGCGACGGTCACGGGTTCGTCGAGCGGGGCGGAGCCGGTGGTGGCGACGGAGAGCCTCACCGTCGCCGCCGCGCCCTCCTTCACCGGGTACACGGCCGAGTCGGTGGTGACGGAGGCCCGCAGGGACTGGTCCGCCTTGCCGTACAGCTCGACGTCGTCCATGGCGAACCGGCCCTGCACACCGACCGGGAGTGTCAGGGCGTACCCCCACATCTGGGTGAGGCCGAGGACCTGGTCGATGCCGCCGACGGGCTGGTAGTCCGTGCGGTAGACGAAGTCGGTGAAGGGGATCTCGATCTGTTTCCAGCCGGTGAAGTCGTCGGTGAAGGACGTCGTCCACAGCTCGGAGGCCTCGCCGTTGGCGCCGCCGTCCTTGATCTCGAAGCTGATCTTCTTGGCGTTGTTCTGGCCGTCCCACCAGAACCGGATGCCCTTGCCGGCGGACCAGTCGTGGGCAGGCAAGCCGGCGGCGAAGTCATGGGTGAAGCCGCCGTAGCCGCTGATGTCGTAGTCACCGCTGAGGACCTTGTCGCCCTCGGGGGCGTCGGACCGTGCGGTGAGGGCGAGCGTCGGCGGGTCGTCGGCGTCGCCGCCCCAGGTGAAGATGCCTTCGGCGGGCTGGGTCGCGAAGGGGACTTCCCCCTCGAAGCGGTCGACCGGGACGGGCGCGGGGTCGTCGGCCGCGGCGACCGTGCCGGCCGCGGCCAGGGGCAGCAGCCCGACGAGCAGGGCGGCGGAGGCGAGCAGGGCGGTTCTTCGCATGTACCTTCCTCGGCTCTCTCAGTTCACTTATGACTTAGATCACGGCGTGAGTTAACTGACGCCACGAGGGGCCGTCAAGGCTTCACGTCAGAACCGGTACACACTCAACCCCCGGCCGGATCAGGGCAGTTGTTCCTTCAAAATGTGAACGCGCAACCCCTTGACGCGCCTTGGAAGCCGTCATTTACTCACGCCTCGCACGCCTCCCCACCCCCACCTCCAGAAGGGCGGCGCCCCATGAGGGGATCCACTCGGGCGGCCCGGCTGATTCTCGCCGGGCTGCTCACCGCGGCCGGATTCACGGCGGCCGCGCCCGCGCACGCCGCGGGCGAACAGGTCACCGCCTGGCTGACCACGACCGACGACACCGGCGGCCGCCATGTCGTACGCGGGCTCCAGGCCCAGGCACCGTTCGCCTTCCAGTCCGGCAGCGGCGGGAGCGGCGAGAACATCACCGTCGACGAGAACACCCGCTACCAGACCTTCACCGGCGGCGGCGCCTCCTTCACCGACACCGCCGCCTGGCTGATGAACAGCAGCGGCGCGCTCTCGCAGTCGACGCGGGACGCCACGATGCGCAAGCTGTTCTCGCCGACGGACGGCATCGGCCTGTCCTTCCTGCGCAATCCGATGGGCGCGTCGGACCTCGCGCGGTACGGCTACTCCTACGACGACGTGCCGGCCGGGCAGAGCGACCCCGGCCTGGCGCAGTTCTCGATCGGGCACGACCTGGCCGACGTGGTGCCGCTGACCAGGCAGGCGCTCCAGCTGAACCCGTCGCTGACCGTGATGGCCTCGCCGTGGACGGCGCCGGCCTGGATGAAGGACAGCGGGTCCCTGAACGGCGGCTGGCTGAAGTCCGAGGACTACGGCGCGTACGCCTCCTACTTCGTGAAGTACCTCCAGGCCTACCGGGACCAGGGAGTGCCGGTCTCGTACGTCACCGCGCAGAACGAGCCGACCTGCTGCTCGGGTTACCCCTCGATGAGCTGGAACGCCTCCGGGCTCGCCTACTTCACCAAGAGCGAGCTGCTGCCGAAGCTCCAGGCGGCGGGCCTGTCCACGAAGGTCCTCGCCCACGACTGGAACTGGGACGTCTACGACTCGTACGCCGCCCAGACCGTCGACGACGCGGCGGTGCGCTCCCACCCGAACTTCGGCGGTATCGCCTGGCACGGGTACGGCGGCGACGTGAACAAGCAGACCGGCGTGCACAACCAGTATCCGGGCCTCGACGCCTTCGGGACCGAGCACTCCGGCGGCACCTGGATCGCCAACCAGCAGCGCGAGGACATGCTCAACATCGTCGACTACACCCGCAACTGGGCGAAGTCGGTGACGAAGTGGTCGCTGGCCGTGGACCAGAACCGGGGGCCGCACAACGGCGGCTGCGGGACGTGCAGCGGGCTGATCACCGTGCACAACGGCGACGGCGCGAGCGGCAGCGTCGACTACACGGTCGAGTACTACACGATGGGCCACCTGACGAAGTTCGTCCGGCCCGGTGCCCAGCGGATCGCGTCGACGGCGTCCGCGTCGGTGCCGAACGTGGCCTGGCGCAACCCCGACGGCTCGAAGGCGCTGATCGCGTACAACGACGCGTCCGCCGCGAAGACGATCACCGTCAACTGGGGTTCGCAGCACGCCACCTACTCGCTGCCGGGCAAGACCTCGGCCACCTTCACCTGGTCCGGCACGCAGTCGGGCGGGGGCGGCGGCCAGTCGGGCTCCTTCGTCGGGCTCGCGGGCAAGTGCCTGGACGTGGCGGGCGGTTCGAGCGCGAACGGCGCGGCGGTGCAGCTCTACGACTGCAACGGCAGCGCGGCCCAGAAGTGGGCGGTGCAGGCGGACGGCTCGGTGCAGACGCTGGGCAAGTGCCTGGACGTGACCTCGGCCTCGACGGCGAACGGCGCCAAGGTCCAGCTGTACGACTGCAACGGGAGCGGCGCCCAGCGGTGGTCGTACAACGCCTCGACGGGTGACGTGGTCAACACCGCGGCGGACAAGTGCCTCGACGTGACCGACAACTCCTCGGCGAACGGGGCGCGGGCGCAGATCTGGACGTGCACGGGAACGGCCAACCAGAAGTGGCACCTCCAGTAGGCCGCTGAGGTCCGCCGCGGGTCCCCCGGTGACGTCTTCGCGCCCCGCCGGGGGACCCGCGGCCGACTGTCCGCGCTACGCGGCCGGTTCCACTCCCGCGCGCAGCAGCCCGTACGTGCAGGCGTCCTCCAGTGCCTGCCAGGACGCGGCGATGACGTTCTCGCCGACGCCGACCGTGGACCATTCGCCCGCGCCGTCGGAGGTGGAGATGAGTACCCGGGTCGTGGAGGACGTGCCGTGCTTGCCCTCCAGGATGCGGACCTTGTAGTCGACGAGTTCCAGCGTGGCGAGCTGGGGATAGATCTTCTCCAGCGCGACCCGCAGGGCCCGGTCGAGGGCGTTGACGGGACCGTTGCCCTCGGCCGTGGCGACGATGCGCTCGCCCTTGGCGAAGAGCTTGACCGTGGCCTCGTTGGCGTGGGTGCCGTCGGGGCGGTCCTCGACGATGGCCCTCCAGGACTCGACCTCGAAGTACGTGCGGGCCCTGCCCTCGGCCTCCGCGCGCAGCAGGAGCTCGAAGGACGCGTCGGCCGCCTCGTAGGTGTAGCCCCTGAGCTCCCGTTCCTTGACCCGCTCGACGACCCGGCCCACCAGTTCGCGGTCGCCGCCGAGGTCGATGCCGAGTTCCTTGCCCTTGAGCTCGATCGACGCGCGGCCCGCCATGTCGGAGACCAGCATCCGCATGGTGTTGCCGACCTGCTCGGGGTCGATGTGCTGGTAGAGGTCCGGGTCGACCTTGATCGCGGAGGCGTGCAGTCCGGCCTTGTGCGCGAACGCGGAGACACCCACGTACGGCTGGTGCGTCGAGGGCGTCAGGTTGACGACCTCGGCGATCGCGTGGGAGATCCTCGTCATCTCGCGCAGCGCGCCCTCGGGCAGCACCTGCTTGCCGTACTTCAGCTCCAGGGCCGCCACCACGGGGAACAGGTTCGAGTTGCCGACCCGCTCGCCGTAGCCGTTCGCCGTGCACTGCACGTGGGTCGCGCCCGCGTCGACGGCGGCCAGCGTGTTGGCGACCGCGCAGCCCGTGTCGTCCTGGGCGTGCATGCCGAGCCGGGCCCCGGTGTCGGCGAGGACGGTGGCCACGACCGCCTGGACCTGCGCCGGGAGCATGCCGCCGTTGGTGTCGCAGAGCACGACCACGTCGGCGCCCGCCTCGGAGGCGGCCCGTACGACCGCCTTCGCGTACGCGGGGTTCGCGCGGTAGCCGTCGAAGAAGTGCTCACAGTCGACGAAGACGCGCCGGCCCTGTGAACGCAGGTAGGAGACGGTGTCGCGGACCATCTCCAGGTTCTCGTCCAAGGTGGTGCGCAGCGCGAGCTCGACATGGCGGTCGTGGGACTTGGCCACCAGTGTGATCACCGGGGCGCCCGAGTCCAGCAGCGCCTTGACCTGCTGGTCCTCGCTCGCCTTCGCTCCCGCCCGGCGGGTGGCACCGAAGGCGACGAGCTGGGCGTGCTTGAAGTCGATCTCCTGCCGGGCGCGGGCGAAGAACTCGGTGTCACGCGGGTTGGCGCCGGGCCAGCCGCCCTCGATGAAGCCCACCCCGAAGTCGTCCAGGTGCCGTGCGATGGCCAGCTTGTCCGCCACGGTGAGGTTGATGCCCTCACGCTGCGCGCCGTCGCGCAGGGTCGTGTCGAAGACGTGGAACGAATCGTCGAGCCCACTGGTTTCGGTCATGGTGTCTGGCTCCTGTGTTGGATCTCGGTCTGTACCGGAATGACCGGCTCCACCGTCCCCCCATGATCCCTCGCGCTCCCTTCCCGGCTTGTGGTGGGCCAGGAAAACGAAAAACCTCTCGCGGGTGCGAGAGGTCTGCGCGCGGGTCGAGGACGACGGTGCCCGCCCGTACGTGGTGGTACGTGGCGGTCACTGCGGACCGGCGCGCCTGCTGCCAATAATCGTGGCGAACGAGAGCACGGGGGCAGTCTGGCACAGCGCCGTCCCCGGGCCCAGATCGTCTCAGGATGCGAGCGGTTCGTCCGTTTTCGCGGGGCCGCTTCCGGCCATGACCGTGCGGGCCCGCACCGGAATCGTCCGGCTCCCGACCGGACCGGCACCCGACCGGACCGGAATCGAACCCGGCCGGAATCGGACCCGGCCGGTCTCAGCCGAGCGATTCGTCCAGGAACTCCTTGACGTGGCCGAGGGTCCGCTCACGGTCGGTGCCGCGCAGCCCGATCGCCACGTGGATGGAGAAGCCGTCGAGCAGGGCCCGCAGCCGGGCGGCGAAGCGGTCCGGGTCGACCTGCCGGAACTCGCCGCGCGAGACGCCCTCGGCGATCAGCGCCACCAGGTCCCGGTGCCAGGCCCCCTCGATGGCGACCTGCCGCTCACGGGCGTCCTCGCCGGCGTTCTGCGAGTGGTTCCAGACCTCCAGCCAGAGCGTCCAGTGGGGGTCGCGGTGGCCGTCGGGCACGTACAGGGCGACGTACGCGTCCAGGCGTCCGCGGGCGGTGCCCCGCGCGGCGAGCAGTCGGCCGCGCTCGGCACCGAGCCTGCCCTCGCTCCACTCCAGCGTCTGCAGCAGCAGTTCGTCCTTGGAGCGGAAGTAGTAGAGGAGGTGGCCGCTGCTCATCCCCACCTCGCGGCCGAGCGCCGCCATGGTGAGCTTCTCCAGGCCGCGCTCGGCGATCATGCCCATCGCCACCCCGAGGACCTCCTCGCGGGGCGGTGCGGTGTTGCGGCGACGGGTCACGGGGCGGCCTCCACGGTCTCCGTACCTCCCGGGGCCCGGTCGGCCCCGGTGGTCCCCCCGGCCTGGCGAGGGCGGCGCCGGTGCGCGGCACAGAGCAGTACATTCACCCGTACGTTCTACCCGACCCCCGCTCGCGCGGGTTCCCGGCCCCCGCGCGGTTGTCAGACCTTCGGCTGCTGCTGCGTCACGCAGTGGATGCCACCCCCGCCGGCGAAGATCGTACGGGCGTCCACCAGGGTCACCGTCCGCTCGGGGAACAGTCCGCGGAAGATCCCGGCCGCGGTCTCGTCGCGCGGGTCGTCGAAGCCGCACAGGACGACACCGCCGTTGCAGAGGTAGTGGTTGATGTAGGAGTAGTCGGCCCAGTGCCCGTCGGCCTCCAGGACGGTCGGCGCCGGGACCTCGACGACCTCCAGGCGCCGCCCGCGCGCGTCCGTCTGCGCCCTCAGCAGCCCGATGACCTCTTTCGTCACCTCGTGGTCGGGGTGCGCGGGGTCCGGCTGGTGGTGCGCGACGACGACCCCGGGGCGGGCGAAGGCGGCCACGATGTCGACGTGCCCGAGCGTGCCGAAGCCGTACGGGGGGTAGTCGCCGGTGAGCCCGCGCGGCAGCCAGATCGCCTTGCGGGTGCCGAGGTGGGCGTGGATCTCCGCCTCGACCCGCTCGCGCGTCCACTCCGGGTTGCGCTCCGCACCGAGCTGGACGGTCTCGGTGAGCAGGACGGTCCCCTCGCCGTCCACGTGGATGGCGCCGCCCTCGTTGACCAGCCGGGAGGCGTACGTGCGCGCGCCCGCGAGGTCCGAGACACTCGCGCCGATCTTGGCGTCGTGCTCCCAGCGCGCCCAGTCCTGGGCGCCCCAGCCGTTGAACGTCCAGTCCACGGCGGCCAGTCCGCCCTTCCCGTCGGTGAGGAAGGTGGGGCCGATGTCACGCATCCAGGCGTCGTCGAGTTCCCGTTCGACGGTGTCGACGCCGGGGCCGAGGAGCTCGGCGGCCTCCCGGGACTGCCCCGGCCCGCACACGACCGTGACCGGTTCGAAGCGGCGGACGGCGCGCGCCACCGACGCCCACGCGGCCCGCGCCCGCGCGAGGTCGTCCGGGTTGTCGAAGGTGGGGTTCGGGCCCGGCCACGCCATCCAGGTGCGCTCGTGCGCGTCCCACTCGGCGGGCATCCGGAAACCGTCGGAGGCAGGGGTCATGACGTGCACCTTCACAGGAAGTAGAGGCGGTTGAGGGATACGGAGTCGGCGGCCTCGGAGCGCAGTGGCTCGCCGTCGAGGGTGACCAGGCCGGTGCGCTGGTCGACGTCGACGGCTCCGGTACGGGAGTTGAGGCGCAGGTCGGCGGGGCCGATCCCGCGGGTGCCGCGCACGGCGACCCGGCGCCGGCGTGTCGGCATCCCGTCGTTGCCCTGGTCGAGGGCCGCCTGCGCGACGAAGGCCACCGAGATCTCGGCGGGCGTCGCACCGTGCGCGCCGAACTGCGGTCCCAGGACGAGGGGTTCGCAGGTGTCGGTGGCGGCGTTCGGGTCGCCGACGACGCCGTACGCCGGGAAGCCGGATTTCAGGACCAGCTGCGGCTTCGCGCCGAAGAACTCGGGGCGCCACAGCACGATGTCGGCGAGCTTGCCGACCTCGATGGAGCCGACCTCGTGCGCGAGCCCGTGGGCGATGGCCGGGTTGATGGTGAGCTTGGCCATGTACCGCAGGACGCGTTCGTTGTCGTGGTCCTCCGGGGCGCCGAGCTCGCTCTTCATCTTCCCGGCCATGGCGAAGGTGCGTCGTACGGTCTCTCCCGCGCGGCCCATGCCCTGGGCGTCCGACGACGTGATGCCGATCGCCCCCAGGTCGTGCAGCACGTCCTCGGCGCCCATGGTCCCGGCGCGGATCCGGTCACGCGCCATGGCGGCGTCGCCGGGCAGGTCGGTCTTGAGGTCGTGGACGGAGACGATCATGCCGTAGTGCTCGGCGACCGCGTCCCGGCCGAACGGCAGGGTGGGGTTGGTCGAGGAGCCGATGACGTTCGGGACACCGGCCATCTTGAGGACGTTCGGGACGTGCCCGCCGCCGCAGCCCTCGATGTGGAAGGCGTGGATGGTCCGGCCGTCCAGCACCCGCAGGGTGTCCTCGACCGAGAGGCACTCGTTCAGCCCGTCGCTGTGCAGGGCGACCTGGACGTCGTGCTCCTCGGCGACGCGCAGCGCGGTGTCGAGGGCGCGGGTGTGGGCGCCCATGTCCTCGTGGACCTTGAAGCCGCTCGCGCCGCCCTCGGCGAGGGCCTCGACCAGGGGCGCGGCGTCGGAGGACGAACCCCGGCCCAGGAAGCCGATGTTGACCGGCCAGGCGTCGAACGCGGCGAAGGCGTGGCGCAGCGCCCAGGGCGAGTTGACGCCGACTCCCCACACCGGACCGAACTCCTGGCCGATGACGGTGGTGACGCCGGAGGCGAGCGAGGCCTCCATGATGCGCGGCGACAGCAGGTGGACATGGGTGTCGACGGCGCCGGCGGTGGCGATCAGCCCTTCCCCGGACACGATGGACGTGCCCGTGCCCACCACGACGTCGACCCCGTCGAGCGTGTCGGGGTTCCCGGCCCGGCCGATGGAGCAGATCCGCCCCTCGCGGATGCCGATGGAGACCTTCCGGACTCCCTGCGCCGCGTCGATCACCACCACGTTGCTGATCACGACGTCGCAGGTGTCGCGGACGGCGGCGGCCTTGAGGTGCAGTCCGTCGCGGGCGGTCTTGCCGAAGCCGGCGAGGAACTCGTCGCCGTGCCGCTGGGCGTCCGACTCGACACGAACGGTCAGGCCCGAGTCGCCGAGGCGCAGGCGGTCGCCCGCGCGGGGGCCGTGGGTGGCGGCGTACTCGTACGGGTTCATCGTTCGTTCCCTTCGGCTTCCTCGACACCGGCACCCGCGCCGGCACCGGTAGCACCAGCACCAGCACCAGCACCAGCACCAGCACCAGCACCGAGATATCCGCAGGCGGCCGCCCTGCGCAGGGCCTCCTCCCGGGCGCCGGGCGCGTCCAGCGGGCCGTCGACGAGTCCGGCGAACCCGATCGCGACCCGTGCTCCGCCGATCGGACGGAGGCCGACCTCGGCGCTCTCCCCGGGGCCGAAGCGGACCGACGAGCCGGCGGGAACGGCGAGCCGCATCCCGTAGGCCGCCGCCCGCGGGAAGTCGAGCCGCGGATTGGCCTCGAAGAAGTGGAAGTGCGAGGTGACGGAGACCGGCACGGTGGCGGTGTTGGTCACCGTCAGGCGCACGACGGCCTCGGGCTCGGTGTGCGCGGGCCCCGGCAGCAGGGCGCCCGGTCCCTCCTCCCCCAGTCCGGGGCCGAGGGGGTCGCTCACCACGGCGAGCCGGGACCCGTCGTCGAAGACGGCCTCGACGTGCACCTCGGTGACGATGTCGGCGACGCCGGGCAGCACGTCGTCCGGGCCGAGGACGGACCGGGCGGCCTCGACGGCCTCCGCGAGCCGGCGCCCGTCCCGGGCCGCCTCGCACACCGTGTCCGCGATGAGCGCGGTCGCCTCGGGGACGTTGAGCCGCAGACCGCGGGCCCGGCGGGCCCGGGCCAGCTCGGCCGCGCCGAAGAGCAGCAGCCGGTCACGTTCCGTGGGGGTCAGTCTCACGACGCGGCACCTCCTTGCCTTCCACCGATTAGAACACCACTCTAAACAAGGGATGGGCAAGAGGGGAACATTGACAGGCAGAGAGGCATTGACGGGCGCACTTCGGAAGCGACACATTGAACGTCGCTCTAAACAACCGGGCGGCGGATCGAAGGAGACCAGCCATGCCGATAGAACAGCGCGGAGTCGACACCATCCCCGACGAGGAGCGGACCAGCGGGCCGCGCGACCTCGTGTCGATCCTCCTCGGCTCCAACCTCTGCCTCGGTGTGATCATCTTCGGCTGGCTGCCGCCGTCCTTCGGGCTCGACTGGTGGTCCTCGGTGAGCTCGATCGTGGCCGGCACGGTGATCGGCACGGCGCTCACCGCTCCCCTGGCGCTGGTCTCGCTGCGCACCGCGACCAACCTCTCCACCTCCTCCGGCGCCCAGTTCGGGGTGCGCGGACGGCTGGTCGGCTCGGTCGTCGGGCTGCTGCTCGCCCTCGGCTACACCGCGCTGACCGTGTGGATCGGCGGCGATGTGATGGTCGGCGTCCTGCACCGGCTGTTCGGACTGCCGGTGGACGGTCTCTCCTACGCCGTGGTGTACGCGGTCCTCGCCGCCGCCACCGTCGCGGGCGCGGTCTACGGCTACCGGGTGCTGCTCACCATGTCCCGTGTCCTCGCCGTGGGCATGACCGCGCTGCTCGCCCTCGGCGTCCTCGCGTACGCGCCGCACTTCACCACCGCCGCGCTCCCGGAGACGGGCGGCTACCTGCTCGGCTCGTTCTGGCCCACCTGGCTGCTGGCGGCGGTCGCGGCGGGCCTGTCCGGACCCATCGCGTTCATCACCCTGCTCGGTGACTACACCCGCTACATCTCCCCGTCCCGGCACTCCTCGCGCGCGGTCCTGCACGCCACCTGGCTGGGTCTGATCGCCGGCCTGCTCGTCCCCCAGCTCTTCGGGACCTTCACGGCGTACGCGGCCCGCGCCGCCCTCGACTACGCGGGACCGCTGGTCTCCGCCTCCCCCGCCTGGTACCTCATCCCGCTGCTGCTCGCCGCCTCCGCGGGCTCGGTCGGCAACGCGGGACTGATGCTCTACTCCATGGGCCTGGACCTGGACGCGATCCTGCCGCGGGCCTCGCGCGCCCGCGCCACGCTCACGGTCGCCGTCGTCGCGACCGTCTGTGTCTTCGTCGGCCACTACGCCTGGAACGCGCAGTCCGCGCTGACGTCCTTCGTCCTTCTGCTGACGGCCATCGGCACCCCGTGGGCGGTCATCACCCTCATCGGCTTCGCCCGCAGCCGCGGGGTCTACGACCCGGACGCCCTCCAGGTCTTCAACCGCCGCTCCCGGGGCGGCATCTACTGGTACCGGGCCGGCTGGAACGTGCGGGCGACGGTCTCCTGGGTGCTCGGCGCGTGTGTCGGCCTGCTCGCCGTGTCGCTGCCCTCGTACGAGGGGCCGCTGCTGTCCCTCACCGGCGGAGTGGACTGCAGCTTCGTCCTGTCGGGCCTGGTGGGCGGCGTCGCCTACCTGGCCCTCCCCTCCGGACAGGCGTCCCCCCGCGTCGAGGCCGGACCGGAACCGGTGCGGGCCGAGAGCGGGCTGTAGTACCGCCGGCGCCGCCGGTACCCCGGGCGCTCGCGGTACCCGGCGCCGGACCCCGGGCCGGGTGGCGTCCGGGTCGTAGGTGGTGAGGACGGGGCACGCCCACCGGGTCCCGGTCGCGGGCCCGGACGTGGCGGGGCGCCGCGGCCCTCCCGCCGTCCCCCTCGCCGTCCCCCTCGGCGGTCCCCTCCGTCCCGTCCGTCCCGTCCGCGTGCACGAACCGCCGGTCCCCGCGCTCCTTTCGGGGCGACGGGGACCGGCGGAGGCGTGGATCGCCGGAGACCGGCGGGCACCAGGGGCGCGCGGGCCTAACCCAGCGGGTGCATCCAGCCGTGCCGGTCCTCGCTGACACCGCGCTGGATGTCGAGGAGCGCCTCGCGCAGCTTCATGGTGACCTCGCCGGGCTCTCCGCCGGACTGCTTCCACTCGGCGCCCGTGCGCTTGACCGTGCCGACCGGGGTGATGACCGCCGCGGTGCCGCAGGCGAAGACCTCGGTCAGCGTGCCGTTCTCGGCGTCGCGCTGCCACTGGTCGATGGAGACGCGGCCCTCACGGGACTCGTAGCCGAGGTCGCGGGCCACGGTGAGCAGGGAGTCGCGGGTGACGCCCTCCAGGATGGAACCGGTGAGCGAGGGGGTGACGATCACCGGCTTCTCACCGGACGCGCCGCCGTACACGAAGTACAGGTTCATACCGCCGAGTTCCTCGATCCACTGGTGCTCGACCGCGTCGAGGTAGCAGACCTGGTCGCAGCCCTTGGCGGCGGCCTCGGCCTGCGCGAGCAGCGAGGCGGCGTAGTTGCCGCCGGTCTTGGCGTCGCCCATGCCGCCGGGGACGGCGCGCACACGGTCCTCGGAGAGCCAGATGGACACGGGCTTCACGCCGCCCGGGAAGTAGGCGCCGGCCGGGGAGGCGATGACGAGGAACAGGTACTCGTTGGCGGGCTTCACCCCGAGCCCGACCTCGGTCGCGATCATGAACGGGCGGAGGTAGAGGGACTCCTCGCCGCCGTGCGCCGGGACCCAGGCCCTGTCCTGCTGGACCAGCACGTCACAGGCCTCGATGAACGTCTCCACCGGAAGCTCCGGCATGCCAAGGCGACGGGCGGAGGCCTGGAAGCGGCGGGCGTTCTTGTCCGGGCGGAAGGTGGCCACGGAGCCGTCGGGCTGACGGTAGGCCTTGAGTCCCTCGAAGATCTCCTGCGCGTAGTGCAGGGTCATGTTCGCCGGGTCGAGAGAGAGCGGGCCGTACGGAACGAGCTGACCGTCGTGCCAGCCGCGGCCCTCGGTCCACTTGATCGTCACCATGTGGTCGGTGAAGTGGCGGCCGAACCCGGGGCTGGTCAGAAGCGCCTCGCGCTCCGCATCCGAGCGGGGCTGCGAGGAGGGCTTGAGCTCGATCGTGGGCGTCGTCATGAGTGGTTGTCCTTCACCGGTTGTGTGTGACGGGCCGCGCTCACGCCTGTACTGCCAGTGGCCAGTGCTAGGACGTCCGAGCATTCCCTCATTCAGCGGCTCCGCGTTCGATTATCGCGCGAGTATCGCGCGCTCGGGGCCGTGGACGAAAACGGGGTGAATGCGGCCCATGGGGTTGCCCAGGGGTTGATGGTGGCACCCGGCGAGGGCAGAAGAAAAGCCGCCGGGCGCGGTTGCGACCCGGCGGCTGCTTCGTTGGGGTGAGCGCGCGGGGTCAGCCGGCTACTCGTACGGCGAGCGCGTCGCCGATCTCCTCGGTGCTGCGGGCGGGCTGCCCGACACGCTCGGCGAGGTCGGCGGAGACGGCGTCCTCGATACGGGCGGCCTCGGGCTCGTAGCCGAGGTGGCGCAGCAGGAGCGCGACGGACAGGACGGTGGCGCTGGGGTCGGCCTTGCCCTGGCCCGCGATGTCCGGCGCGGAGCCGTGCACGGGCTCGAACATCGACGGGAACTCGCCGCTCGGGTTGATGTTGCCCGAGGCGGCGACGCCGATACCGCCGGAGACGGCCGCGGCGAGGTCGGTGATGATGTCGCCGAAGAGGTTGTCGGTGACGATCACGTCGAAGCGCTCGGGCTGCGTGACGAGGTAGATCGTCGCCGCGTCCACGTGCATGTACTCGGTGGTGACCTCGGGGAACTCCCCGGCCACCCTGTTGAAGACGTTCGTCCACAGGTGACCGGCGAAGGTCAGCACGTTGTTCTTGTGGATGAGCGCCAGCTTCTTGCGCGGGCGGGCCTGGGCGCGGGCGAAGGCGTCACGGACGACCCGCTCGACACCGAAGGCCGTGTTGACGGAGACCTCGGTGGCGACCTCGTGCTCGGTGCCCTTGCGGATGGTGCCGCCGTTGCCGGTGTACGGGCCCTCGGTGCCCTCGCGGACCACCACGAAGTCGATCTCGGGCTGACCGGCCAGCGGGGTGGCGACCCCGGGGAGCAGCTTCGAGGGACGCAGGTTGACGTGGTGGTCGAAGGCGAAGCGCAGCTTGAGCAGGAAGCCCCGCTCCAGGACGCCGGACGGGACCGAGGGGTCGCCGATCGCGCCGAGGAGGATCGCGTCGTGCCGCTTCAGGGCGTCGAGGTCGGCGTCGGTGAGGGTCTCACCGGTCGCGTGGTAGCGCCGGGCGCCGAAGTCGAAGTCCTTGGTCTCCAGCTTCACATCCTGCGGAAGGACGGCGGAGAGCACCTTCAGCCCCTGGGCCACGACCTCCTGGCCGATGCCGTCACCGGGGATCACTGCGAGATTGATGCTGCGAGACATGGAGGCACCGTACTCCCCTGTCCCATGGGATGACACGACGTGTCCGCCATACGGACGAGCCGGTGCCGCCGCACGCCAACCCGTCGCCCTGTGTTCACCCGTATGTACGGCGCCCGTTGGGCCTCGCTGGGAAGTTCTCGAACATGGACACTCCCGACGTCGGCATCCCCGAGCAGCTCGCGCGCCGTATGAGCATGGCCGAGCAGCACGAGTACCTGCGGACGAAGCTCACCCGGCGCCGCGCGCTGACCGCGGCGGGCGCCTTCGCCGGCGGTGGGCTGCTGGCCGGCTGCGCGTCCGGCACGGAGAGACCGGCGCGCGCGTCGGTCCCGGCGGCGGCCTCCGCGACCGGGCAGGTGCACGGTTCCGCCGTCACGCCCTTCGGCCGGCATCTCGCCTTCGGGGCGGACCCCAAGACCCAGATGCGGATCTCCTGGCAGGTGCCGCTGGCGGTCCGCAAGCCGTACGTGCGGGTGGGGCTGACGCCCTGGGGGCTGAGCCGGAGGATCGAGGCGGAGGTCCGCGACCTGCACACGCCGGGCCTGGCCGGCCAGCGGTTCGCGCTGGACCAGTACTACCTGCACGCGGCGCTGGACAACCTGCGGCCCGGCACGACGTACTACTACGGGGTCGGCCACGAGGGGTTCGACCCGGCGTCGCGGGAGCGGCACTCCACGGTCGGCTCCTTCCGAACCGCGCCCGCTGGCCCGGAGAAGTTCGTCTTCACCGCCTTCGGGGACCAGGGCGTCAGCCCCGACGCGCTCGCCAACGACAAGGTGCTGCTGGGCCGGCATCCGGCCTTCCATCTGCACGCGGGCGACATCTGCTATGCGGACTCGGTGGGTCTCGGCGCGAAGTCCGACGTCTACGACCCGACCGCCTGGGACCTGTTCCTCAGGCAGACCGAACCGGTGGCGAGGTCGGTGCCGTGGATGGTGACGACCGGCAACCACGACATGGAGGCCTGGTACTCGCCGAACGGGTACGGCGGCCAGTCGGCACGCTGGTCCCTCCCGGACAACGGCTTCGACGCCCGCCACGCGCCGGGCGTGTACTCCTTCACGTACGGCAACGTGGGGATCGTGGCACTCGACGCGAACGACGTGTCGTACGAGATCCCCGCCAACAAGGGCTACACGGACGGCCGGCAGACGGCCTGGCTCGACAGGCGGCTCGGTGAACTGCGCGGGACGGTCGACTTCGTGGTGGTCTTCTTCCATCACTGCGCCTACTCGACCTCGACCCACGCCTCCGACGGCGGCGTGCGCGACGCCTGGCTCCCGCTGTTCGCCAAGCACCAGGTGGACCTGGTGATCAACGGGCACAACCACGTGTACGAGCGCACCGACGCGATCAGGGGCGGCAGGGTGGGCAGGCCGGTGCCGGTCGGCGCGTCGACCGATCCGACCCGGGACGGGATCGTGTACGTCACGGCGGGCGGGGCGGGCAAGAGCCTGTACCGGTTCCCCGAGGGGGTGCGGGACAGCTACGAGGGGAAGGCCGCACACCACGAGCCCGTCAGGACCTTCCACTGGACGAAGTCGCGGCACCAGCAGCACGACACCGTGGAGTGGTCGCGCGTGCGCTACACCGGGTACTCCTTCCTCTCGGTGGAGGCGGAGACCGGCGCGACGCCGAAGCTCAAGGTGTCGGCGCTCGCCCAGAACGGCAGGCGGATCGACTACTTCGAGGTGCGGCGCGGAGCGTGACCCCGCGCCGCACCTCGTTCGGGTGCGGCTCCCGGTTCAGGGGGCGGACGGCCCACAGGGCCGCGCGACGCCGGGCGGCGGGCCCGGGGCGCGGGTGGACGGGGGGCGGGGGACGGGCCTCAGTGGCCCGTCTCACCGCCGTTGTCCCTGCGGTCCAGGGCTCGCTGGAGGGCGGCCGCCGCGTTCTTGCGGTCGGACTCACTCGAACGGGAAACGTGACGGACTCGGCGGACGGTCGTCTCGGCCATGATGAATCGACTCCTTGCCTCCGGGGACCCTGGGCGGGCGGCCGGAAATGCGGTGAGGGATTACGAGACGCCGGAAGGGGCGGGGAGCGGTGCCGCAGGGATTGCCTGCCAGGGGCGCCGGCTCACGACCGCCATTCGCTTGGTCTAGCGAGACGTTCGGCTCCTACAAACGTAAGCGAGGACGGAGCATCTGTCTCCACAATTACTCGGACTTCCTACTATCTGAGACGGCGGATCGGGTGACCCTGTCCTGACCAGCGCCGACGGTCCGCGCGGCATCTCCCGCCGCGAGGTGCCGCCGCGCCGCCGGCCCCTGGGACCGGCTGCGGGCGGAGCGTGCCGGGCCGCGACGGCCGCGAGCACGTCTGCCTCCACGACCACGACCGCGTGCGCGGTACGCCCGGCGGCGCCGCGTCCCCGCGCGGCGCGATCGAGGCGGAAGTCACCCCGAGGCCTACGGCCGACCGGTGGGAGGTCGGGACGAGGGAGGAGGCCGGGAAGAGGGAGTCAGGCACGCGCGGGGGCCGGGGTCACAGCACGTCTCCCTCGCGCCAGTCGAAGACCAGCTCGTGGGCCGGGTCGAGGGCGCCGCGCGGGGGGCGGCCCCGGGTGCCCGCGGCGGCGACGGGCCGTACGAACGTGCTGCCCTCCTCGTCCGGCAGGCGCACCACACCCCCGGGTCCCAGCGCGCAGATCCGGCCCGGCCAGAGCTGCCAGCCACGAGCCGCGTACAGGGGACCGCCCTCCTCGCTGGCGGAGAGAGCTCCCAACGCGTACGAACCCTCGATCACCCGCTCAAGGGCCGCCATGACCCGGCCGCCATGACCGCGCCTGCGCACGTCGGCCCGTACGCCCACGGCCTCCACGTAGCCGACTCGCAGCGAGTGGCCCCGGTGCAGCACCCGGCGCTGGATCACGGAGCCGTGGCCCGCGAGGCCCTTGTCGTCGTGCACGAGGGCGTGGATGCCACCGAGGCCGTGGTCCCAGTCCTCGTCACCGAAGTCCCCGCCGAAGGCGTCGTCCAGGAAGGCGCGGACCGCGTGGAGTTCGGCGGGCGCGAGGTCCGCGGTGTGGGCGGTCCGCAGTCGGGTGGCCATCCGCCCAGTATCCCGGCGTCCCCCGCGGCCGTCGATCGGCTCGCGCGCCGGACCGCCCGCGGCCCGGTCCGGGCGCCCGCGGGCGCCCGGCACGGCGGCGACCTCGCACACGCGCGGGCCGGACGGCCGCCCCGATCGGCGGCCGTCCGGCCCGCGTCCGACATCCCGTGGGCGTCAGCCCATGTGGGGGTACGTGTAGTCGGTCGGCGGCACCAGCGTCTCCTTGATGGCGCGGGTCAGCGTCCAGCGCATCAGGTTCTGCGGGGCGCCCGCCTTGTCGTTCGTGCCGGAGGCACGGCCGCCGCCGAAGGGCTGCTGGCCGACGACGGCGCCGGTCGACTTGTCGTTGATGTAGAAGTTGCCCGCGGCGTAGCGGAGCTTCTCCATCGTGTACGCGGCGGCCGCGCGGTCGCCCGAGACGACCGAGCCGGTCAGCGCGTAGTCGGAGGCCGACTCCATCTGGGTCAGCATCGCGTCGTACGCGTCGTCCTCGTAGACGTGCACGGCGAGGAACGGACCGAAGTACTCCGTCTTGAAGACCTCGTTCTCCGGGTCCGAGCACTCGACGACCGTGGGACGGACGAAGTAGCCGACGGAGTCGTCGTACGAGCCGCCCGCGACGACCGTGCAGGCCGGGTCGGACTTCGCCCGGTCGATCGCCGCCTTGTTCTTGGCGAACGACCGCTCGTCGATGACCGCGCCGACGAAGTTCGTCAGGTCGGTGACGTCGCCCATGGTCAGGCCGTCGACCTCGGCCGCGAACTCCTCCTTGAACCCGGAGTTCCAGATCGACGCCGGGATGTAGGCGCGCGAGGTCGCTGAGCACTTCTGGCCCTGGTACTCGAAGGCACCGCGGGTCAGGGCCGTCTTGAGGATCGCGCGGTCGGCCGACGGGTGGGCGACCACGAAGTCCTTGCCGCCGGTCTCGCCCACCAGGCGCGGGTACGAGCGGTACTTCTCGATGTTGCCGCCGACCGTCTTCCACAGGTACTGGAAGGTCTTGGTCGAGCCGGTGAAGTGGATGCCCGCGAGATCGCGGTGCTCCAGCGCCACCTCGGAGACCTCGATGCCGTCACCGGTGACGAGGTTGATGACACCCTTCGGCAGACCGGCCTCCTCCAGCAGCCGCATCAGCAGCACGGCGGCGTGGGTCTGGGTCGGGGACGGCTTCCAGACGACGACGTTGCCCATCAGCGCGGGAGCCGTCGGCAGGTTGCCGGCGATCGCCGTGAAGTTGAAGGGCGTGATCGCGTAGACGAAGCCTTCGAGCGGGCGGTGGTCGAGACGGTTCCAGACGCCCGGCGAGTTGGCCGGGGGCTGCTCGGCGAGGATCTGCCGGGCGTAGGCGACGTTGAAGCGCCAGAAGTCGACCAGTTCGCAGGGGCAGTCGATCTCGGCCTGCTGGGCCGTCTTCGACTGGCCGAGCATCGTGGAGGCCGCGAGGGTCTCGCGCCAGGGGCCGGCCAGCAGCTCGGCGGCGCGCAGGATGATCGCGGCGCGGTCGTCGAAGGACATGGCGCGCCAGGCGGGCGCGGCCGCGAGGGCCGCGTCGATGGCGTCCTGGGCGTCGGCCCGGGTGGCGTGCGCGCCGGTGCCGATGACGGCCTTGTGGTTGTGCGGCTGCACGACCTCGAAGCGCTCACCGCCGCCGAGCCGCTTCTGGCCGCCGATGGTCATCGACAGCTCGATCGGGTTCTCGGCCAGCTCCTTGAGCTTGGCCTCCAGACGAACGCGCTCCGGCGAGCCGGGGGCGTAGCCGTGCACCGGCTCGTTGACGGGGGTGGGGACCTGGGTCACAGCGTCCATGGGTTCCGTAACTCCTTAGTGAGCGGTGGTTCGGACTCAGCCCTTGGTGAGGATCGAGCGGGCGAAGAAGAGCAGGTTGGCGGGCTTCTCCGCGAGGCGGCGCATGAAGTAGCCGTACCAGTCGGTGCCGTACGCGGTGTACACACGCATGCGGTGGCCCTCGGCGGCGAGCCGCAGGTGCTCCTCGCCGCGGATGCCGTAGAGCATCTGGAACTCGTACTCGTCGAGCTTGCGGCCGGCCCTGCGGGCCAGTTCCTGCGCGATGGAGATCAGGCGCGGGTCGTGGGACCCGATCATCGGGTAGCCCTCGCCCTCCATCAGGATGCGCAGGATACGGACGTACGCCTTGTCGGTCTCGGCCTTGTCCTGGTACGCGACCTCGGCGGGCTCCTTGTAGGCGCCCTTCACGAGGCGTACGCGGCTGCCGTTCGCGGCGAGGCGGCGGGCGTCGGCCTCGGTGCGGAACAGGTACGCCTGGATGACGCAACCGGTCGCGGGGAAGTCCTTCCGCAGCTCCTCGTGGATGGCGAACATCGAGTCGAGGGTGGTGTGGTCCTCCGCGTCCAGCGTGACCGTGGTGCCGATGGCGGCCGCGGCCTCGACGACCGGACGGACGTTGGCGAGGGCCAGTTCGTGGCCGCCCCCCAGTGCCTGGCCGAACATCGAGAGCTTGACGGACATCTCGGCCTTCGTGCCGAGGTCCAGTTCCCTGAGGTGGTCGATGAGCTCCAGGTAGGCGTCGCGGGCGGCGAAGGCCTGTTCCCGCGTGGTGATGTCCTCGCCGACGACGTCCAGGGTGACCGCGAGCCCCTTGGCGACGGCGTCCCGCACGACCGGGACGACCTGGTCGACGCTCTCACCGGCGATGAAACGGGAGACCACCTGCTTGGTGCCGGGGGCCGCCGACACGAAACGGCGCATGCGGTCGCTGCGCGACGCGGCGAGAATCACGGGACCCAGCACGGGCACCTCCACGGAAAGTACGGACGGCCGCTGACCCCCGCGAACGACAGGCGGGGACGGCACGGGGAACCACCGTGAAACCTAAGGATCCCCCCGATCCTCGGCCATCGACAGCTGTCACGCATCCGTGCCCTGGATCTCAGACATCTGTATGAAGGTTCTCGGGAGATGGGGGAGAATGCCCGTGTGACGGGCGATTTCAAGGCGGGCAGAACGGCCGGCGGCGGCGAGTACCAGGAGCTGGTCGACGAGATCTCGGCGCTGCTCGACGCCCCCGCGACCCTGGAGAACCGGGACTTCGAGCTGATCGCCTTCGCCGCGTACGGGAGTGACGGCGACGACGATTTCGACGCGGCCGCCCTCGACCCCGTCCGTACCCGCTCGATCCTCACCCGCCGCTCGACCCCGGCGGTCCGCGCCTGGTTCGAGGGCTTCGGCATCGCCCGGGCCACCGGCCCGGTCCGGATTCCGCCGACGCCGGAGGCGGGCGTCTACCGGGGACGCGTCTGCCTGCCCGTACGCCATCGGGGTGTCGTGCTGGGCTACGTGTGGCTCCTGGACGACGACCCCGGGCCGGCGCGGGAGCGGCTGGACGCCGCCATGGAGGTCGCCTCCCGGATCGGCGCGCTGCTCGCGGACGAGGCCCAGGCGGGCGCGGACCTGACGCGCGAACTGCGGGCCGTGCTCACCGCCGAACGGGGCTGGCAGCGGGACATGGCCGTGGCCGAACTGCGCACGGCCCTCGGCCCGCGCGGTGAAGGCCTGCACACGCTGGTGTGCGTCGCGCCGTGGCCCTCGGCCGACCCGGACGACGCCCCGTCGGCCCGTACGGTGCCGGGTGCCACCGCCCTGTGCACGGTGCCGTGGGGCGTCGGCGCCTCCGCCCCCGGCGGTGCGGGGACGGAGTCCGCCCGGAGCCTGGCCCTGCTGGTCCGGCTGCGCTCGCCCGAGGTGCTGACCCCGGCCCTGACGGCGGCCGCCCGGTTCGTCCGCGAGGCGGAGGGGGAACGTACCGGAGGCGCCGGAGCCCCGGGAGCACGGGCGGCGGCCGGGGTCGCCGGGGCGCGGGTGGGGCTCGCGGAGCTGGGGGCCGGCTGGCAGGAGGCGTCCGCCGCCGCCCGCGCGGTCCTCGCCGAGCCCCGCCTCGGCCCGGTCGCCGAGTGGTCGTCGATCGGCCCGTACCGCCTCCTCACCACGCTCCTTCCGGAGACCGCCCAGGACCCCGCCGTCCGCACCCTCCTCTCCCCCGCCCACCACGAACTCGCCCGCACCGCCGAGGTGTTCCTCGACCGCGCGGGCCAGGCCGGGCGCACCGCGGCCGAACTGGGCATCCACCGGCAGACGCTCTACTACCGCCTCTCCCGCGTCGAGCAGCTGACGGGTCTCGACCTGGACGACGGCGAGGACCGCCTGCTGCTGCACATGGCGCTCAAGGCGGCACGGCTGTGAGGAACAGGGGCACTCGCTCCCCCGCCCGGCCGAAGTGACCCCGGGGGGCCGTCGCCCCACCGGGGACGGTCACGGACAGACCGTCGACCCGCCGGGGACGGTCACGGAGAGACCGCGTCGTCCCGTCGCGCGGCGCCCGCCGCCTCGATCACACGGCGCAGTCCCTCCGTCAGGTCGTCCGCGGTCGACGCGCTCACCGGATCGAAGAGCCACTGCACCATCAGCCCGTTGAGGAGCGCCTGGTAGAAGCCGCCGACGGACTTCACGGTCCGCTCGTCGAGGCTCTCCTCGTCCAGGCCCAGCAGCATCGCGGTCAGCCCGGCCCGCCCCTCGGTCTGCGCGTGCGCCATCAGCTCGCGCAGCTCCGGCACCCGCTCCCCCTGGGTCACGACCTCCATGCTGGCCGCCCACACGGGCCGGTACTCCTCGAAGGAATCCAGCATC
Source organism: Streptomyces fagopyri (assembly GCF_009498275.1). Classification (NCBI taxonomy): domain Bacteria; kingdom Bacillati; phylum Actinomycetota; class Actinomycetes; order Kitasatosporales; family Streptomycetaceae; genus Streptomyces; species Streptomyces fagopyri. The sequence goes on from NZ_CP045643.1 coordinate 3,099,257, forward strand.
CGCGCCCACACGCTGTGGAAGCGCTCGACCGAACCCCCGGGCGTGTCCTCCTGCTCCGGATGATGGCCGGACTTCTCGCCCCACTCCTGCACGAGTTCCACGAACGCCTGGGTGAGCAGCGCGTCCTTCGACCCGTAGTGGTAACCGATGGACGCCAGGTTCGTCCCCGACTCCTTCACGATGTCGCGCGCGGTCGTACGCACGAACCCCTTCTCCAGCAGGCAGCGCTTGGCGCCTTCGAGCAGATCCTCACGGTGTCCCATGCGGCTCACCCTACCTCCGATCCATACAAACGTCCCATACGTCCGTCACATACGAATGTCCTAAACGCTCGTACTAGACAACCGTATATGACATCCGTACAGTTCCCGGCATGACGAACCCGACGCGCACCACCCCCGCACCCGGCGCACGCGCCGGCCGCCGCGAATGGACCGCCCTCGGTGTCCTGATGCTTCCGCTGCTCCTCGTCTCCATGGACGTCTCGGTCCTCTACTTCGCGATCCCCGCGATCAGCGCGGACCTGGAGCCGAGCGGCACCCAGCAGCTGTGGATCTTCGACATCTACGCGTTCGTGCTCGCCGGTCTGCTGATGACGATGGGATCGCTCGGCGACCGCATCGGCCGCCGCCGGCTCCTTCTGTTCGGCGCCGCCGCGTTCGGTGCGGCGTCCGCCCTCGCGGCCTACGCCGACAGCCCGGAGACGCTGATCGCGGCCCGCGCGCTCCTAGGCGTCGGCGGCGCGACCCTGATGCCGTCGACGATGGCGATCATCCGCACGATGTTCACGGACCCCGGTCAGCGCGCGAAGGCCATCGGTCTGTGGTCCGGTGTCATGACCGGGGGCGTCGCGCTCGGCTCGGTGATGAGCGGGGTCCTGGTGCAGTACTTCTGGTGGGGCTCGGTCTTCCTGGTCAACCTGCCCGCGATGGCACTCCTGCTGGCCCTCGGCCCGGTCCTGCTCCCCGAGTCCAAGAACCCGCGGCCGGGCCGCTTCGACCTGCCGAGCGTCCCGCTGTCGATGGCGGCCGTGCTCCCCGTCATCTACGGCATCAAGGAAATCCCCTCCGAGGGCTGGAAGTTCGAGTACGTCCTCTCGATCGCCGCCGGTCTCCTCTTCGCCGCCCTCTTCGTCCGGCGTCAGCGCACCGCCGAATCCCCGCTGATCTCCCCCGAGTTGTTCCGCGGCCACGGCTTCGCGCCTGCCGTCGTCCTCAACCTCGTCTCCTCGTTCGGGATGATGGGATCGGCGTACTTCACCACCCAGTACCTCCAGTCGGTGCTGGGCAAGAGCTCCATGGAGGCCGCCCTGTGGGCGCTGCTCCCGACGGTCCTGGTCGGCGTCGCCGCGCCGGTGGCCGCGCAGTTGGTGCAGAAGGGCGTGCACCGCGCCCAGGTCGTCTCCGGCGGATTCGTCCTCGGCGCCTGCGGCTACGGGCTGCTGACGCTCACCGGCACGGACGCTCTGTGGTGGGCCCTGGCCGGAGCCGGCGTCCTCGCCGCCGGCATCGTCGTCGTCATGTCCCAGATGATGGACCTGGCACTGAGCACGGTCCCCGTCGGTGACGCGGGCGCCGCCTCCTCCCTGCTGGAGACCGGCGCCGAGTTCGGGGGTGCGCTGGGCATGGCCGTCCTCGGCTCGATCGGCACGGCGGTCTATCGCCACGGGATTGCGTCCGACGCCCCGGACGCGGCCCGCGAGACCCTCGGCGGCGCCCTGTCGGTCGCCCACCGACTGCCCGGCGACACGGGCGCGGCACTGGTCCGGACGGCCCGCGAGGCCTTCACCGACGGGATGCACGCGGCGGCGGTCGCGGGTGCGGTGCTGTTGCTGGGAGCGGCGGTGCTGGCGTCGGTGACGCTTCGGCGGGTGCGGGTGCGGGAGGGCGCGGGCCAGGGCCCGCGCCCTGAGCGGGCGCCCGCCTGACATCCGGCCCCCAGGGGCGCGGCCCCTGGCCCCTGGCCTCCGGCCGGGGGGCGCGGTCGTGGAACCCGGGGGTCCTTCGCCCCCGCCGCCCCTACCCGACCCATCCCTGGGGGCTGCCGCCCCCAGACCCCCGCATCGGCCTGAACGACCTCGTCCTCGAACGCCGGACGGGCTGATGGTGCGGGCCAGCGCCGCAAAGCTGACGCCCGAAGCCGATACCGGACCTGAACCATCCGGCGTCGGCGCGCACCTCCAGCCCGGCCGCAACCATCCGGCGCGGACCTACACCCTCACCCAGTCCGTAACTATCCGGTGCAGGCCTACCCCCCCCCGTGCGGCCGTCAGCCTTTCAGCGCGGGCCCGCACTCTCAGCCCGTCCGGCGTTTGAGGACGAGCCCTTCGGGCGACGCGGGGGTCCAGGGGGCGCGGCGCCCCTGGCGGGGTCCGGGGTGGAGCCCCGGGAGCGGGACGGGTAGGAGCGGCGGGGGCGAAGAGCCGGTCGGGCCGGCGTGCCAGGATGGTCGTCGTGGCACAGACATTCGGTACGCCGCTCATAGGCCGCTCCGGCGAACTCACCCGCCTCACCGACGTGCTGGACCGCGCCAGGAACGGCACCCCCCGCGCGGTCCTCGTCTCCGGCGACGCCGGCGTCGGCAAGACCCGCGTCCTGACGGAGGCCGCCGCCCACGCCACCCGCACCGGCACGACGGTGCTGACAGGCCACTGCGTGGACCTCGGCGACGTGGGCCTGCCCTACCTCCCGTTCACGGAGATCCTCGGCATGCTCGCCGCGGACGAGCGGTTCACGTCCGCGTTCGCCGCGCACCCGGCGGTCGACCGACTGCTCGGCACCGGCACCCGCACCGGCACCGGCACCGGCACCGGCACCGGCACCAACGACGGCACCACCGACCCCGGCGGCCGCCTGCGGCTCTTCGAGGGGGTGGCCGCCCTGCTGGCCGCCGTCGCCGACGTCACCCCCCTCCTCCTGGTCCTCGAAGACCTCCACTGGGCCGACCAGTCCTCCCGCGACCTCCTCCGCTTCCTCCTCAGCCGCGGACTGCTGCAGAACGCGGCGCCCGGCGCCCCGGCCCACCGCCTGGCCGTCTTCGCCTCCTACCGCGCGGACGACCTGCACCGCCGCCACCCCCTGCGCCCCCTGCTCGCCGAACTGGTCCGGCTGCCCTCCGTGGACCGTCTCGAACTGCGCCCGATGGCCGACGCCGAGGTGGCACGTCTGGTGCGCGCGCTGCGCGCGGAGGTCCTCTCCGACACCACCGTCCGCCGGATCGTGGAACGCGCCGAGGGCAACGCCTTCTACGCGGAGGAGCTGCTCGCCGCGCTGCCCGGCGATGTCGACCCGGCCGCCCCCGCCATGCCGAGCGGCCTCGCCGACGTACTCCTCATCCGGATCGAGCAACTGTCCGACACCGCCCAGCAGGTGCTCCGCACGGCCGCGGTCGCCGGGCGGCGTGTCGAGCACGGCCTGTTGCACGACGCCGTACAACTGCCGCAGGACACCCTGGAGTCGGCGCTGCGCGAGGCCGTCGGACGACAGCTGCTGGTCCCCGGCGACGACGGCACCTACTCCTTCCGGCACGCCCTGACCCGCGAGGCCGTCTACGCCGATCTGCTGCCGGGCGAGCGGGTACGGCTGCACGGCACGTTCGCCGGACTCCTCGCCGGACAGGCCCGCGCGGCCGAACGCGCCCACCACTCGCGGGAGAGCCACGACCTGGCGGACGCGCTCACCGCCTCCCTGGAAGCCGCCGACCACGCCCAGCTCCTCGGCGCGCCCGCAGAGGAGCTGCGCCACCTGGAGGCCGTGCTCGAACTGTGGTCGGCGGTGGACCCCGCCGCCCTCCCGCGGACCGGCGGCCCCGTGACGCTCACGCTGCGCGCCTCCGCGGCCGCCGCCCACGCCGGTGACGCCCACCGGGCGGTCTCCCTCACCCGCGCCGCGCTCGCCCGGGCGGGTTCCGACGCCGACTCCGAACTCGCCGCCCGCGTCCGCTACACCCTCGCGGGCAATCTGATGCGCGTCGACAGCACGAAGGCCGCCTACACGTACAGCAGCGAGGCGCTGGCGATGATCCCGGCCGAACCCCCCTCGCACACCTGGGTGTGGGCCGCGGCCACCCACGTCATGGCCGCGCGGTACATGGGCCACGACGAGGACGCCCAGCGAGTCGCCCGGCAGGCCCTGCGCACCGCCGAGGAGCTCCGGCTGCCCGACGCCCAGGCCGATCTGATCATCTCCCTGGTCGGTCTGGAGGACGGCAACCGGCGGACGCCGCCGGGCCGGGAACGCCTGCGGCGGGCCCGCGACCTGGCCCGGGACGCGGGCAACGTCTCCGTCGAGATGCGCGCGCTCTTCAACCTGGCCATCGGGTGCTACGAGTCCGGGGCGCTGGACGAGTGCCTGACCTGGCTCTCCGAGGGACTGGAGCGAGCGGGCCGCTCCGGGCTCCTGTCCTCTCCGTACGCGCTGGAGCTGCGCTACCTCCAGTCCCTGATCCTCTACACCCTGGGCCGCTGGGACGAGTGCGCCGACGCTGCCGCCGCCGACACCGAACGGCTGCCGCCGGCGGGCGGGTTCGCCGTCGGTCCCGCGCTGTACGTCGCCCTGGCGCGCGGCGAACAGGGGGCCGCCGAGCGTGCCCGCGCCCTGCTCGACGGGCCGTTCGACTGGATGGCCTCACTCGTCGCGGGCATCGTGCTGACCGACGCCGCGGCGTTGCGCGGCGACGCGGAGGGCGCCGTCGCGGTCATGCGCGAGAGCCTCACCGCGCTCAGCGACGGCTCCGGCGGCGGGCGGCCCGACATCGGTGTGCGGCTCGCCGCGCTCGCGCTCTCCGCGGTCGCCGACACGGCCGTACGGCTGCGTCGGAGCGGTGACGAGGCCGGGGCTCTCCGCTGGGCGACCACCGCCTCCGAACTGGTGGAGGTCGCCCGGACCACCGCGGCCCAGGGCGAGGACGGGACCCGGCAGGGCCCGGAAGGCCTCGCCTGGCTGGCCCGCGCCGAGGCGGAGTGGCTGCGTGCGGGCCCGCGGACGGACGGGACCGCGCCGGAGCGGGCCGTCGCCGCGTGGGAAAGGGTCGTCAGCGCGTTCGACTACGGCGATCCGTACGAACTGGCGCGCTCCAGAAGGAGGTTGGCCGAGGCGTTGCTCGTCGCGGACCGGCGCGAGGAGGCCGCCGATCAGGCCCGCGCCGCCCGTGACACCGCCGACCGGCTCGGTGCCGTACCGCTGCGCGAGGAGGTGGACGCCCTGATCCGGCGCGGCCGTCTCGCCGGACCACCGTCCGCCGCCGACCGCGTCGCGGCCCTGACCGCCCGCGAGAGCGACGTACTGCGGCTGCTCGCGCGGGGCCGCACCAACCGCCAGATCGGCGAGGAACTGTTCATCAGCGGCAAGACGGCGAGCGTCCATGTCTCCAACATCCTCGCCAAGTTGGGCGCCGCCGGCCGCACCGAGGCGGTGGCCATCGCCTATCGCGAGGGCCTGATCGAACCGGAACCCACCGCGTCCGCCTGACACGGCCCACGGGCGCCGGACCCGACGGACAGACCGGCACAGGGTCGGGACCGGCAGACAGCCAGGACCGGCGGACGGCCGCATCCGTACATGGCCACATCAGTACACGGGCACACGGACGGACCGGCACACGAGCACACCGGCACACCGGCACACCGGCACACCGCGTACGTCATCCGCGTGGCGCGGCCCGTCGCCGGGGGTGGGCTGCGGACGTGGGACGGCCGCGGCGGACCGACCCCGCTCGGACACGACCGAGGGCCGGGCCCCCGAAGGTGGCCCGGCCCTCGACGGCGCGTGTCAGACGAGGTTCACCGACCGGGCCGACGTGGCGCCGATCTCCTCGGACACCTCGTTGAGGACGCCCTGCGGGACCGTGTCGTCGACGGTGAGGACCGCGAGGGCCTCGCCGCCCGCGGCCGCGCGGGACACCTGCATGCCCGCGATGTTGATGCCCGCCTCGCCGAAGACACGGCCGACCGTGCCGACGACGCCGGGGCGGTCCTCGTAGCGCAGCACGACCATGTGGTCGGCGAGGGCGAGGTCCACGTCGTACTCGCCGACGGCGACGATCTTCTGCAGGTGCTTCGGGCCGGCCAGCGTGCCGGAGACCGCGACCTCCTGGCCGTCGCCGAGCGTGCCGCGCACGGTGACGACGTTGCGGTGGTCCGGGGACTCCGAGCTGGTCGTCAGGCGCACCTCGACACCGCGCTCCTGGGCGAAGAGAGGCGCGTTGACGTACGACACCGTCTCCGCGACGACGTCCTCGAACACGCCCTTGAGCGCGGAGAGTTCGAGCACCTTCACGTCGTGCTGGGTGATCTCGCCGTACACCTCGACGTCGAGGCGGACCGCGACCTCGCCCGCCAGCGCGGTGAAGATGCGGCCGAGCTTCTCGGCGAGCGGCAGACCCGGCTTGACGTCCTCGGCGATGACTCCGCCCTGGACGTTCACCGCGTCCGGGACCAGCTCACCGGCGAGCGCCAGACGCACCGAACGGGCGACGGAGACACCGGCCTTCTCCTGCGCCTCGTCCGTGGAGGCGCCGAGGTGCGGGGTGCAGACGACCTCGTCGAGCTCGAAGAGGGGGGAGTCCGTGCAGGGCTCCTTCGCGTACACGTCCAGGCCCGCGCCCGCGACGCGGCCCTCCTTGAGCGCCGAGTACAGCGCCTCCTCGTCGACGATCCCGCCGCGCGCGGCGTTGACGATCCGCACCGACGGCTTGACCTTGTGCAGCGCCTCGTCGCCGATGAGACCGACCGTCTCGGGGGTCTTCGGCAGGTGCACGGTGATGAAGTCCGCGACCTCCAGCAGCTCGTCGAGCGACAGGACCTTGACGCCCATCTGCGCGGCCCGGGCGGGCTGGACGTAGGGGTCGTAGGCGACGACCTTCATGCCGAACGCCGACATGCGCTGGGCGACCAGCGCGCCGATGCGGCCGAGGCCGACGACACCGAGGGTCTTCTCGGCCAGCTCGACGCCGGTGTACTTCGAGCGCTTCCACTCGCCGTTCTTCAGCGCCGAGTTGGCCTGCGGGATGTGCCGCGCGGTGGCCAGCAGCAGACCGCAGGCGAGCTCGGCGGCGGTCACGATGTTCGAGGTGGGGGCGTTGACGACCATCACGCCGGCCTTGGTGGCGGCGGAGACGTCGACGTTGTCCAGGCCGACGCCGGCTCGTGCGACGACCTTCAGCTTCTTCGCGGCGGCGACCGCCTCGGCGTCGACCTTGGTGGCCGAACGGATCAGGATCGCGTCGACGTCGGCGATCGCCGGCAGCAGCTCGGCACGGTCCGCGCCGTTGCAGTGCCGGATCTCGAAGTCCGGGCCCAGGGCGTCAACGGTCGCGGGCGACAGCTCTTCAGCGATGAGTACGACAGGTTTCGAGCTCACGTGAGTCCTCACAAGTCCAATGCGGACGGCCGTCCCGACGGCCGCGGGCGAGTGGAGGGATGCAGCGGCCTCGGGGAGGTGCGGGTGCGTTCTCACGTCGTCCGGTGCGTGCTCTCGGTCCGCCGGACGGGGCTCTCGTAGCGGAAGCTACTCGGGCCTGTGACCGGTGCGGCGAGAGTGCGTGCCGGGCGGCGCGGGGGGCGTGCCTGCAGATCTTCGGGGTCGCTCGAGCCGCGTGGAAGACGCACGACGCTGTGGGCCTGACGCGTATGTTGTGCAGCAGTGTAGTGCCGCAACAGGGGTCTTCTTGCGCCTCTGTGGAAGGATCACCCGTCCGTGGCTGGACGGTGTGTACAACGTCGCGCTCACGGGCATTACCCAGGGTCAGACCGAAGGGCCGGAGCGAACCGCTCCGGCCCCTGGGCCGTTCGGCTTACGCCTCGTCGTCGTTGACCCACGACATGAGCTTGCGGAGCTCCTTGCCGGTGGTCTCCAGGAGGTGGTTCTCGTCCTGGGTCTTGTACTCGTTGTACTTCTTCAGACCGGAGTGGTACTCCTCCATCCAGTTCCTGGCGAACGTGCCGTCCTGGATCTCGGCGAGGATCTGCTTCATCTCGGCCTTGGTGGCGTCGGTGATGATGCGCGGGCCGGTGACGTAGTCGCCCCACTCGGCGGTCTCGGAGATCGACCAGCGCATCTTCTCCAGGCCGCCCTCGTACATGAGGTCGACGATGAGCTTCAGCTCGTGGAGGCACTCGAAGTACGCGATCTCCGGCTGGTAGCCGGCCTCGGTCAGGGTCTCGAAGCCCGCCTTGACCAGCGCCGCGGTGCCACCGCAGAGGACGGCCTGCTCACCGAACAGGTCGGTCTCGGTCTCCTCGGTGAAGGTCGTCTTGATGACGCCGGCGCGGGTACCGCCGATGCCCTTCGCGTACGACAGCGCCAGCTCGAAGCCGTTGCCCGTCGCGTCCTGCTCGACGGCCGCGATACAGGGCACTCCGCGGCCCTCTTCGTACTGGCGGCGGACCAGGTGGCCGGGGCCCTTCGGGGCGACCATGCACACGTCGACGCCGGCCGGCGGCTTGATGAAGTCGAAGCGGATGTTCAGGCCGTGACCGAAGAACAGCGCGTCGCCGTCCTTGAGGTTGTCCTTGATGGACTCCTCGTAGACCTGGGCCTGGATCGGGTCCGGCACCAGGATCATGATGACGTCGGCCTCGGCGGCGGCCTCCGACGGCGTCACCACGCGAAGGCCCTGCTCCTCGGCCTTCGCCTTGGACTTGGAGCCCTCGTGCAGACCGACGCGGACGTCGACACCCGAGTCGCGCAGCGACAGCGCGTGGGCGTGGCCCTGGCTGCCGTAGCCGATGACCGCGACCTTGCGGCCCTGGATGATGGACAGGTCGGCGTCGTCGTCGTAGAACAGCTCGGCCACTGGGGTTCTCCTTGGTGTGCGGTGTCGCGTCCCACCGTACGGCGGGCGGGGGAGGGAAAGTTTCCGGGTCTCGGCATACGGGCGGTTGGCGGTCACCGACCGCCCGTTCCGGGACTCAGGCTGATCGGTCGAGCGCGCGCAGCGACCGGTCCGTGATCGAACGCGCGCCGCGCCCGATCGCGATCGTGCCGGACTGGACGAGCTCCTTGATGCCGAACGGCTCCAGCATCTTGAGCATGGCCTCCAGCTTGTCGCTGCCGCCCGTGGCCTCGATGGTGACGGCCTCCGGGGAGACGTCGACGGTCTTGGCGCGGAACAGCTGGACGATCTCGACGATCTGGGAGCGCGTCTCGTTGTCGGCGCGCACCTTCACCAGAACGAGTTCGCGCTGCACCGCCGCGCCCGGCTCCAGTTCGACGATCTTCAGGACGTTGACGAGCTTGTTGAGCTGCTTGGTGACCTGTTCGAGCGGCAGTGCCTCGATCACGTTCACCACGATGGTGATGCGGGAGATGTCGGGGTGCTCGGTGATGCCGACGGCGAGCGAGTCGATGTTGAAGCCGCGGCGCGAGAACAGCGCGGTGATCCGGGCGAGGACACCGGGCTTGTTCTCGACGAGGACGGAGAGGGTGTGCTTGGTGCTCATGGTTCGGACTCGGCTCTCTCTCAGTCGTCTTCGTTGTCGCCGAAGTCGGGGCGGACGTCCCGGGCTGCCATGATCTCGTCGTTCGAGGTGCCGGCGGCGACCATCGGCCACACCATGGCGTCCTCGTGGACGATGAAGTCGACCACGACGGGGCGGTCGTTGATCGAGTTCGCCTCTTCGATGACCTTGTCGAGGTCGTCCGGGGACTCGCAGCGGATGGCGTAGCAGCCCATCGCCTCCGACAGCTTCACGAAGTCCGGGACGCGGGTGCCCGCGCTCGGCTGCTTGCCGTCCGCGTCCGGGCCGCTGTGCAGCACGGTGTTGGAGTAGCGCTGGTTGTAGAAGAGGGTCTGCCACTGGCGGACCATCCCGAGGGCGCCGTTGTTGATGATGGCGACCTTGATCGGGATGTTGTTCAGGGCGCAGGTGGTGAGTTCCTGGTTGGTCATCTGGAAGCAGCCGTCTCCGTCGACCGCCCAGACCGTGCGGTCCGGCTGCCCCGCCTTGGCGCCCATCGCGGCCGGCACCGCGTAGCCCATCGTCCCGGCGCCGCCGGAGTTCAGCCAGGTCGCGGGGTTCTCGTACTGGATGTAGTGAGCGGCCCACATCTGGTGCTGGCCGACGCCCGCGGCGAAGATCGTGCCCTCCGGCGCGAGCTGTCCGATGCGCTCGATGACCTGCTGCGGGGAGAGCGAGCCGTTCTCGGGCTGCTCGTACCCCAGCGGGTACGTCTCGCGCCAGCGGTTGAGGTCCGTCCACCAGGCGCTGTAGTCGCCGCGGTGTCCCTCGCTGTGCTCCCTCTGCACGGCCTGGACCAGATCGGCGATGACCTCGCGGGCGTCCCCGACGATCGGCACGTCGGCCGCGCGGTTCTTGCCGATCTCGGCCGGGTCGATGTCGGCGTGGACGATCTTGGCGTAGGGGGCGAAGCTGTCCAGCTTGCCGGTGACGCGGTCGTCGAAGCGGGCTCCGAGGGCGACGATCAGGTCGGCCTTCTGCAGCGCGGTGACGGCGGTGACCGCACCGTGCATGCCCGGCATCCCCACGTGCAGTTCGTGACTGTCGGGGAATGCGCCGAGCGCCATCAGGGTGGTGGTGACGGGCGCTCCGGTGAGTTCGGCGAGGACCTTCAGCTCGGCGGTGGCCTGCGCCTTGATGACGCCGCCACCGACGTACAGGATGGGCCGCTTCGCCTGGGTGATCAGCTTGGCGGCCTCGCGGATCTGCTTGGCGTGCGGCTTGGTCACCGGCCGGTAGCCGGGCAGGTCCATGACGGGCGGCCACTGGAAGGTGGTCTGCGCCTGGAGGGCGTCCTTGGCGATGTCGACGAGGACCGGGCCGGGGCGGCCGGTGGAGGCGATGTGGAAGGCCTCCGCGATCGTCTTCGGGATGTCCTCGGCCCTGGTCACCAGGAAGTTGTGCTTGGTGACCGGCATGGTGATGCCGACGATGTCCGCCTCCTGGAAGGCGTCCGTGCCGATCGCCTTGGACGCGACCTGCCCGGTGATCGCCACGAGCGGCACCGAGTCCATGTGCGCGTCGGCGATCGGCGTCACCAGGTTGGTGGCACCCGGGCCGCTGGTCGCCATGCAGACGCCGACCCGGCCGGTGGCCTGCGCGTAACCGGTGGCCGCGTGACCCGCGCCCTGCTCGTGGCGGACGAGCACGTGCCGCACACGCCGGGAGTCCATCAGCGGGTCGTACGCCGGAAGGATCGCGCCGCCGGGGATGCCGAACACCGTGTCGGCCCCTACCTCCTCGAGAGAGCGGATGAGGGACTTGGCACCCGTCACCTGTTCGGGCGCGGACTGCTGTCCTCCGGAACGGGGCCGCGGCTGCGGATGATGGGCCCCGGTGGCCTGCTCGGTCATCGTCATTCTCTTCTCGATGCTGAGGGTTTTTGCGAGGTTTGTGCGATGTACGACTAGTTCCTGTGCAACAAAAAACCCCTCGTGCCGTGAGGCAAGCGAGGGGAGCGCGCCGGGTGCGGTCGCTGGGTGTTCCGGGTCGGTCCGGTGATCACCAGCTTCAGCCGACGCGCTTTCCAAGTACGAGAATTCGGGTGCGCATGGCATTGACCCTCTCTCCGGCACGCATCGACTGTCAAGTAGGTGGGACGGGAGTCTCATTATGTGAGCGGAGGGCGGTTCCGCCCCCGAGAACAGCGGGCACGGCACTCGTATACACCCCCGCGCCGCCGCCCGCGAACGCGGGCTCGGCCGGCCCGTGGGGGACGGGGTAGGCACCGGAAGACAGCGCCCTGCGCAGCCGGTACTCGTCGAGAGGCCCGGAGAACGCCATCCCCTGGCCGTGCGTGCAGCCCATCGCGCGCAGGGCCACGACCTGCTCGGGAAGGTCCACGCCGTCGGCCACGGACTGCAGCCCGAGGTCGGTGGCGATCCGCAGCAGCCCGCTGGTGATCTTGTGCAGCCGGGCGGACTCGACGACGCCCTCGACCAGGCCCCGGTCGAGCCTGAGGACGTCGACGGGGAGCCTTCTGAGTGCCGTGATGGCGGCGCAGCCGCCCCCGAAGCCGTCCAGGGCGATCCGGACCCCGACCCTCCGCAGCGCGTTCAGGCGGCGCTCCAGCTCGTCCAGGGCGACCCGTGGATCGGCGTCCGACAGCTCGACGATCAGTGCGCCCGAGGAGAGGCCGTGCCGGGTCAGCAGGGCCTCCACCGAGCCGAGGGGCGTCGAGCGGTCCAGCAGGCGCCGGGCGCTCATCCGGACGGCGACGGGCACCGTGACCCCCGCGGCGGCCCGCTCGGCGGCCTGCTCGACCGCCTCCTCCAGCATCCAGCGGCCCAGCTCGGCGGTCCGGTCGCTGTCCTCGGCGACGCGCAGGAACTCGGCGGGCGTGAAGAGCACCCCCTGGGAGGAACGCCAGCGGGCCTGCGCGGTGACCGTCGCGATCCGGCCGTTCTCCAGGCAGACCACGGGCTGGTGCAGCAGGGCGAACTCACCGTCCTGAAGAGCGGAGCGCAGCCTCGTCGCCAGCTCCGCCTTGCGGACGACATCCTGCTGCATCTGGGGTGCGTACAGCTCGACGCGGCCCTTGCCCGCCGCCTTCGCGCGGTACATGGCCAGGTCGGCGTTGCGCAGCAACTCGCCCGCGCCGAGGCCCGGTTCGGCGAAGCCGACGCCGATGGACGCGGCCACCCGGACATCGTTGCCGTCGATGGCGTAGGGCTGCGAGAGCTTGATCCGCAGCCGGTCGGCGAGTTCCATGATCTGTTGCTCGCGCGCGGCACGGTCGCGGTTGCCGTCGCCGACGATCAGGGCCGCGAACTCGTCGCCGCCGAGCCGGGCGGCGGTGTCGCCGTGCCGCACCGAGTCCTGGAGCCTGCGGGCGGCCTGGACGAGGAGCTCGTCGCCGGCCTGGTGCCCGATCGTGTCGTTGACCGCCTTGAAGCCGTCGAGGTCGATGAAGAGGACGGCCGTGCCGCGGTCGGTGGAGCGGCGGCCGGACAGGGCCTGCTGGACGCGCCGGGTGAACAGGGCTCGGTTGGGCAGGTCGGTGAGCGGGTCGTGCTCGGCGTTGTGCTGCAGCTGCGCCTGGAGGCGTACCCGCTCCGTCACGTCACGGCTGTTGAAGATGAGGCCGCCGTGGTGCCGGTTGACGGTGGACTCGACGTTGAGCCAGCCGCCCTCGCCGGACTTGAAGCGGCACTCGATGCGCGTGGTGGGCTCCTCCAGGTGGCTGGCGGCCAGGAAGCGGCGCACCTCGTGCACCACGCAGCCGAGGTCCTCGGGGTGGATGAGCGAGGCGAGCTCGGAGCCGACGAGTTCGTCCGCGCTGCGGCCGTAGACCCCGGCGGCCGCCGGGCTGACGTACTTCAGGATGCCGTTGGGCGCCGCGATCATGATGACGTCGCTGGAGCCCTGGACCAGGGAGCGGAAGTGGTTCTCCTTCTGGGCCAGCTCCTGCGTGAGGGTGATGTTGTCGAGCAGCATGATGCCCTGGCGCACCACGAGGGCCAGCACGACCAGGCCCGCGGTGAGGAGCACCACGCGGTCGACGCTGCGGCCGTTGAGGATGTTGTAGAGAATCCCCAGCGTGCAGACGGCGGCCGCCAGGTAGGGCGTCAGCGCGCCCAGCGACCCCGCGATCGGGCGGGGTGCCGCGTACCGGTGGTGGCCCGCGCCCTGCGGGGCGGGGTGTCCCACCGGGTGTCCGCCGTCCGGGCGCCGGTCCGGGATGTGTTCGTGCACCACGCGCGCGTGCCCGTCCTCGGGGTGGCCGTCCCCTCCGTGCCCGCTCCCTCCGCGCCCGTGCGGCCGGTTCCCGCCGTGTTCGCCGGCGTCCGGCTGTCCGTGCCCGGTGCCGGCCCAGGGGGCGTAGGCGAGGAGCAGCGAGCCGGCGAACCAGCCCGCGTCGAGAAGCTGTCCGGAGTGGTAGTTGTTGTGCAGGAGGGGTGAGGTGAACAGGGCGTCGCACATCACGGTGAGGGCGAGTGCGCCGATCGCGGTGTTCACCGCCGAACGGTTCAGCGAGGAGCGCCTGAAGTGCAGCGCCAGCACCATGCTGACCAGGGCGATGTCCAGCAGGGGGTACGCCAGGGAGAGCGCGGTGTGCGCGACGCTCGGCCCGTCGAACTTCGCCGCCTGGGCGAGCGCGAGGCTCCAGGAGAGCGTGAGCAGGGAACCGCCGATCAGCCAGGAGTCGAGCGCCAGGCAGATCCAACCGGCTTTGGTCATCGGCCTCTTGGCGAGCACCAGCAGTCCCACGATGGCCGGTGGCGCGAAGCACAGGAAGAAGATGTCGGCGACACTCGGGCTCGGGACCTGACGCTCGAGGACGATCTCGTACCACCCCCAGACGCCGTTGCCCAGCGAGGCCATGGCGGAGGACACTCCGAAGAGCAGCCACGCGGGTCGAAAGCGGCTGCGCCGGTGGTGGGCGTAGAGGAAGCAGGAGACGGCCGCGGTGCCCGCGGCCGCGCTCAGCCCGAAGTCCCCCATGACCAGTGCCAGGTCCGCCGAGCCCCAGCCGAGGGCGGAACCGACGGCGTATCCCGCGCACACCAGGGCGAGCGCGAGCTGCGAGACCAGACCCGTCCCACCGCCGAGTACCGGACGGCGGGTCAGCAGCGCTCCGGGGGAACTCACCGGTGCCACCCGGTCCGCACAGCGGGGTCCCGCTGCTCCGGGCACGCCGGGTGCGCATGCCTCCTGCGGGCGCCGGGCCTTCGGTGGTGATGTCCGCAGCGGCCACCGTGAGCGCCGTGACCGGCATGGCCGCCGTGGGCTCGTCCGCGCGTGGCCGCGCGCCAGGGTCGTCGGCGGCCCCGCCGCGTCGGATCGTTCGTCCATAGGCCGTGCATCGCCCGTCGCCCCCCTCGCAGTCCGAATGTCCATCCCCGGCGCCGAACGGTGCGCGGCGCAGCCCCAGTCGGGACGATACACCAGGATCGTCACTCAGGGACATAGTTCCTCTACGCTCCGTAACGACCAGCGGCGATGCGGACACGAACCGCATCCGGGGGATTGCGGAGGGTGTCCTCTGTCCGGGCGGAGCCGCGGACGGCGGCCGACTACGTGCCCGTGGTGAGGACCACGTTGCCGAGCGGCTCCCGGTTCACGAATCGATTCAACTGCGCGACCAGCAACCGTTCCGCGCGCGGCAGGAAGGCCGACGTGGGGCCGCCGACGTGGGGGCTGATGAGGACGCCGGGCGCCTGCCACAAGGGGTGCCCCAGGGGCAGCGGTTCGGGATCGGTGACGTCGAGGGCCGCGGTGATGCGCCCGCTCTCCAGCTCCGCGAGCAGGGCCTTGGTGTCGACGACCGGACCGCGGGCGACGTTGACCAGGAGCGCGCCGTCCTTCATGCGGCCCAGGAACTCGGCGTCCACCAGGCCGCGCGTACTGTCCGTGAGGGGGGTCGAGAGCACCACGATGTCGGCCTCGGGCAGCAGCGCGGGCAGTTCCGTGAGCGGGTGCACCGGACCGCGCGCCGTGGTGCGCTCAGAGCGCGCGACGCGCGCCACCCGCGCCACCTCGAAGGGCACGAGCCGGTCTTCGATGGCGGACCCGATCGACCCGTACCCCACGATCAGCACGGACTTGTCGGCGAGCGCCGGACGGAACCCGGAGCGCCACTCCCCCTTGTCCTGTGCCCGTACGAAGTCGGGGATGCCCCGCAGCGAGGCGAGGATCAGAGCGAGGGCGAGTTCGCCGGTGCTGGCCTCGTGCACCCCCCGGGCGTTGCACAACTGCACGCCCGGACGCAGGGACTTGAGGCCCGGCAGGACGTGGTCGACCCCGGCGGAGAGCGTCTGCACGGCTCGCAGGGAGGTCATTTCGGCCATCGGGCGCCGGGCGACGGCGGGCGGCTTCATGTAGGGCACGACGTAGAACACGCAGTCGGCCGGGTCCGCGGGAAAGTCCTGGGCACCGTCCCAGAAGCGGTAGTCGAGGCCCTCGGGCAGGCCCTCGATCCCGTCGGCGTGAAAGGGAAGCCACACATCGGAAGTCATGCTCAGGAGGCTATGTCAGGCACCGGGACGTACAGAGGTTAGGTTGGGATCGCGGGAGAGGGAGGGGCACGGCCAGGTGGAGCGCAGGACGATCGGCGCGGCGACGCTCGGTGTGGGGGCGATCGGGCTCGGGTGCATGCCGATGAGCTGGGCGTACACCGGTTCGCGGCAGCGCGGCGAGGAGTCGCTGCGCACGGTGCACACGGCTCTCGACCTCGGGTCGACACTGCTCGACACCGCCGACATGTACGGGCCCTTCACCAACGAGCTGCTGGTGGGCCGGGCGCTGCGGGAACGCCGTCCGGAGGCCTTCGTGTCGACGAAGGTGGGCTTGCTGGTGGGCGAGCAGCACCTCGTGGCCAATGGGCGTCCCGGTTATGTGCGGCGGGCCTGCGACGCGTCGCTGCGCCGGCTGCAGACCGACGTGATCGACCTGTACCAGCTGCACCGCGCGGACCCCGAGGTGCCGGTCGAGGAGACCTGGGGCGCGATGGCCGATCTGGTGACGGCCGGAAAGGTGCGTTCGCTCGGGCTGTGCGCGGTCGGTGCCCGTTCCGGCCGCCGTCCGGGAGCGCGCCCGTACGACGGCCGCGCGCGCGACGGGCGACTGCACGACGGAACGATCCGGCAGTTGGAGCGGGTGCAGCAGGTCTTCCCGGTGAGCGCGGTGGAGGCGGAGCTGTCGGTGTGGTCGCCGGAGGCACTGGACGCGCTGCTGCCGTGGTGCGCCGCGCGCGGCGTGGGTTTCCTGGCGGCGATGCCGCTCGGAAACGGTTTCCTGACCGGCACGCTGACGCCGGGCGGGGGCTTCGAGCCCGACGACGTACGCGCCCGCCATCCCCGCTTCACGGCCGAGATGATGGCGGCCAACCAGCCGATCGTCGCCGGGTTGCGGCGGGTCGCCCGACGGCACGGCGACGGGGTCACTCCCGCGCAGGTGGCGCTGGCCTGGGTGTTGTCCCAGGGCAGGCACGTGGTTCCGGTGCCGGGGGCCAAGCGGGCGCGCTGGGCGGCGCAGAACGCGGGGGCGGCCGGGCTGCTGCTGACGGCGGAGGATCTGGCGGAGGTGGCGGGGCTGCCCGGGGCGCAGGGGTCGTGGGACTGACGTGTCCGGCGCCCGGCGCCCGCGCGTCGGGTGTTCCTGATCGGGAACCCGCGGGACGCGAGCGGTGTATGAACAGTAGGACCGCCACGTCGAAGGGACCTCTGATCGTGCAACGTCGAGTGGTGAAGGCCGCGTTGGCCGCGGCAGCGCTGGTGGTGACGGCCGGCTGTTCCTCCGGCGGCTCGGGGGGCGGACCGCCGGGGGACGGCCTGGCCCCGTCGTCGAGCGGTCCGGTGACGGGATCGGCGTCCGCGGGGCGCTCTACCGAGACGGCCGCGCCCGCCAGGGGCTCGGTGAAGGTGGTGCGCACCGTCACCGAGGGCCTCAAGTCGCCCTGGGGCCTGGCGCCGCTGCCGGAGGGCGGACTGCTGGTGTCCTCGCGGGACGAGGGGACGATCACCCGGGTGGACGAGAAGACCGGCCGGACGACCGAGCTGGGCCAGGTGCCGGGAGTGGCCCCCGCCGGGGAGGGTGGCCTGCTCGGTATCGCGCTCTCCCCCGCCTACGCCTCGGACCACATGGTCTACGCGTACTTCACGACGGCGTCGGACAACCGGATCGTCCGTATGCTCTACGACGCGAAGAAGCCGCCCGGCGAACAGCTGGGCGCGCCGGACACGATCTTCAAGGGCATTCCCAAGGGGATGATCCACAACGGCGGCCGGATCGCCTTCGGTCCCGACGGGATGCTGTACGCGGGAGCGGGCGAGACGGGCACCCGGGGGCTGGCCCAGGACAAGAAGGCGCTGGGCGGCAAGATCCTGCGGATGACCCCGGACGGGGACCCGGCCCCGGGCAACCCCTTCGTCGGCTCGGTCGTGTACTCGTACGGGCACCGCAACGTGCAGGGTCTCGCCTGGGACGACAGACAGCGCCTGTGGGCCTCCGAGTTCGGGCAGGACACCTGGGACGAGCTGAACCAGATCAAGCCGGGCGACAACTACGGCTGGCCGGTGGTCGAGGGCAGGAGCGACGACCCGAAGTACCACAACCCGGTCGCCCAGTGGCACACGGACGACGCCTCGCCCAGCGGCATCGCCTACGCCGAGGGTTCCCTCTGGATGGCGGGGCTCAAGGGCGAGCGTCTGTGGCGGGTCCCGCTGGAGGGCACGCGGGCCGCCGCCGCTCCGCAGTCCTTCCTGAAGGGCCGATACGGGCGGCTGCGCACGGTGGTCCCGGCGGGCGGGAACAAGCTGTGGCTGGTCACCAGCGAGACGGACGGGCGGGGCAGCCCCGGGAAGGGTGACGACCGGATCCTGGAGCTGGAGGTGAAGTAGGTCCGCGGCCTCAGGGTCCGTCCGGCTCGGACTCGGGTTCCCGGGCCGGGTCCGGCCCATCGCGTTCCCGCTCGGGCGGCCGTACGACCACCTTGCCCGAGGACAGGTCTATGGGACCTCGGCCCGGATCACCGTCGTTCAGGTCCACACGGGTCAGTTCGAGCCGTTTGCGTTCGTCGTCGGTGTGCTTGCGGCCTGGTGCGAAGATCTCCTCGAACATGTTGAACACGGCGCCTCCCTCGGCCCGGGTCCCCGCCAGCGTATGCCTCAGCCCGCCGTCCTGGCAGTGGGGGTCTCCTGGGGGAACAGCCGGAGCCGATGGGCCAGTGCCGCCGCCTCTCCCCGTCCCGAGACGTCGAGCTTGGCCAGGATGTTCGACACATGGACGCTGGCGGTCTTCGGCGAGATGAAGAGCTCCTCGGCGATCTGGCGGTTGCTGCGGCCGGCCGCGACCAGGCGCAGCACGTCGCGTTCACGGCTGGTGAGGCCGAGTGCCTGGGCCGGGTCGACGGGGCCCGGGGCACAGGGGCCGGGGGCTTTGCCCAGGGCGAGGCGGGCCCGCTGGGCGAGCAGCGCGACGGCGTCGGCGAGCGGGCGGGCGCCGAGGTGTTCGGCCGCCGCGCGGGCCAGCCGCAGGAGTTCGGTGGCGCGCGCCCGGTTCTCCTCGTCGGCCCCCGCGGCCAGCAGGGAGTCGGCGAGGCGGTGACGGACGCGGGCGAGGTCGAAGGGGCGTTCCAGGCATTCGAAGGCCGAGACCACCTCGGCCCACTCGTGCGGATCGGAGACGCCCTCGGCCCGTCGGAGTTCCGCGCGCACCCACCGGTCGTGCGCGTGCCAGACCGGCGCTCCGGTGGCGAGCGTCCGGGCGGCTTCCCGCAGGCCGCGCACGGTCTTGTCGCGCCCCGCCTCGGCGGCGGGCAGTCCGCGGGCGTCGGCCTCCGCGACGGCGGCGGCGAGCAGCAGGGGCCAGCCGTAGCGCTGGGTACCGGGCGGGAAGCCCGCGTCCAGTGCCTGTTCCAGGGCGGTGCGGGCGTCGAGGAGGCGGCCCTCGCCGGCGGCGATGCGGATCGTGCTGCGCACGAGGGGCAGGGCGTGCTGCGGCATGGGGTCGTGGGTGCCGAAGTGGGCTCGGGCGGCGTCGAGTTGGCGTGCCGCCTCGGGCAGGTCGCCGCGGTCGAGGGCGAGGTCCGCCAGACGCGTGGCGCCGAAGCCGGACGGTTTGCCGCTGACTCCCACGCCCAGCGCGTTGCGTGCCGCCTCGACGGCTTCGTCCCACCGGCCGAGTGAGCAGAGCGACTCGGCGAGGTTGCCCCACACCCAGGCCTCGGTGTCCAGCAGGCCGTTCTTCCGGGCGAGTTCGGTGCCCTGCCGCAGGATCGGGACGGCGTCGCGGGAGCGGCCGACCGACTCCAGGTGGGACGGCAGGTTGATGTGGAGGCGTCCCGCGACGAGGGACGCGCCGTGCGGCGGCACCTGCTCCTTGACCTCGTACATCTCGGTGATGCCCGCCTCGATGTCCCCGGCGTCGACCATGAGGCCGCCGAGGGTGAGCCGGGCGTTCAGTTCGATGTCCCGGGCGCCGACCATGCGCGCGTACTCCACGGCGCGCTCGGCGGCGAAGAGGGCGCCGGGGCCCGGTTCGTGCAGCATGCACCAGGCGGCGACCAGGGACAGCACCTCGGCGTGCACCTGCGACGGGGGCAGGCCGCGCACCAGGTCCCGGGCGGTGGCGAGTTCGTGCCACCCGTCGCCGCGGGCCTGCGCCGTGACCAGACGGGAGCGCTGGACCCAGAACCAGGCGGCGCGCAGTGGATCGCTGCCGTCCTCCAGGACGTGCAGCGCCCGCTTGGTGATCTTCAGGGCCCGTTCGCGCTCCCCCGACAGCCGGCCGGCGACGGCGGCCTCGGCCATCAGGTCGAGATAGCGCAGGGGCGCCGGGAGATCCGGGGACGCCGGGTGCCCCTGGGCTGCCGGGTCGTGCCCGCAGGGCGGGAACACCTCCACGTAGTCGATGGGGCGCAGTGCGGCCCGTACGGCTTCGGGGGCGACCTCCCACAGTTCCATGGCCCGCTCCAGGAGCCGGAGCTGTTCGGAGTGGGCATGCCGGCAGCGGGCCTCGACGGAGGCGTCCAGGACGGCGGGCAGGGCCTTGGCCGCGTCGTGCGCGTGGTACCAGTAGCTGGCCAGGCGGGTGGCGCGCTCGTCGGCCGGTACGAGTGCGGGGTCGGCCTCCAGGGCTTCGGCGTAGCGTCGGCTGAAGCGGGAGCGTTCGCCGGGCAGCAGGTCGTCGCTGACGGCCTCGCGGACCAGGGAGTGACGGAAGCGGTAGCCGTCGCCGCCGGGTGAGGCGAGCAGGATGTTGGCGCCGACGGCGGCGCGCAGCGCCTCGATGAGGTCGTCCTCGGCGAGCCGGGCCACGGCGGCGAGCAGCCGGTACTCGACGGCGGAGCCGCCCTCCGCGACGATCCGGGCGATGCGCTGGGCGCTCTCGGGCAGTCCCTCGACGCGTACGAGGAGCAGGTCGCGCAGCGAGTCCGTGAGGCCGGTGCGGCAGCCCTGGTGGGCGGCGACGGCGAGTTCCTCGACGAAGAAGGCGTTGCCGTCGGAGCGTTCGAAGATGTCGTCGACCTGGGCCGGGTCGGGTTCGTGGGCGAGGATCCCGGCTATCTGGCGCCCGACCTCGGCGCGGGTGAAGCGGCCGAGTTCGATGCGGCGGACGGTGCGCAGCCGGTCGAGTTCGGCGAGGAGGGGGCGCAGCGGGTGGCGGCGGTGGATGTCGTCGGCGCGGTATGTGGCGACGACGACGAGGCGTCCGCTGCGCAGCGTGCGGAAGAGGTAGGCCAGCAGGTGGCGGGTGGAGGCGTCGGCCCAGTGCAGGTCCTCCAGGGCCACGACGACCGTGCGGTCCGCGGCGACGCGCTCCAGGAGGCGGGCGGTGAGTTCGAAGAGGCGGGCCATGCCCTCCTCGTCGGGTCGCCGGCCGCGGTCGGTCGCGCCCAGTTCGGGCAGCAGCCGCGCCAGCTCGTCCTCCTGTCCGGCGGCGGCCGCGGCGAGCTCGTCCGGGAGCAGTCGGCGCAGGGCGCGCAGGGCGGTGGAGAACGGGGCGAAGGGCAGTCCGTCGGCGCCGATCTCGACACAGCCGCCGCACGCGAAGACGGCGCCCTCGCGGTCGGCCACGGTGGCGAACTCCTCGATCAGCCGGGTCTTCCCGACCCCGGCCTCGCCGCCGAGGAGCAGCGCCTGCGGTTCGCCCCCGGTGTCCGACGCCTGGGCGTCGCTGCCGCCGGCGGCGCGGGCGAGCGCCTCGCGCAGGACGCCCAGTTCGTCCGCGCGGCCGACGAACACGGGGCTGACGGATCTGGTCTCCACGGGCCCGAGCATCGCACAACGGTCCGACGCGGCGTCACTGGTTATCGGGCTCGCGGTCATCGGTGCGGGCCGGGTGCCGGGAGTGCGGTGAGTACTCTCCCGGGAGGCCGGCCGACCCCCGTACGGCCGGCCTCCCCCGGTGTCTGAGGGGGGCCGCCCCTGGTGCGGGCGGCCCCCCTCGGCCCGGCGTTCACGCGGCGCGGGCGAACCGGTGCCGGCGGGGACGGGGGCTATGCGCCTGCCCCTCCGTGTCGTTCGGGCCGGATTCGCGCGCGGTGGTGCGGCGGTCGCTACGACGGCCGCGGAGGGCCTCCCGTACCAGCCGGTGGCTCTGCGCCTCACGGATCAGTTCGGCGGATCGGATCTGGTGGAGCTCGTACTCGAACATCTCGTACCCCTTGTGAAGAGCCGGTTTCGGTCTCGCTCTGTGCGATGCCTCAACCTTCGTCTCCCAGGGGGGTGCGTCACATCGGGAGAGTGCCGCATCTTGCGCACGCGAAGGGCCTTAGGGCGGCGGCAGTCGGGCTGCGCCGGCCCTAAGGCCCCTCAGAGGTACGGAGGTTCACTTGGTGGAGGGCAGTCCGAGCAGGATGTCGGAGTACTTGGCGACCGCGAGCACGAGGCCGACGACGCCCAGCGAGACGCCCGCCCAGGCGACGGACTTGATCCAGGGGGCCTGCGGCTTGCCGGGCGTCCCGAAGGCGGGCCGGGCCAGGACCACGACGCCGACGATCAGCGCGGCGAGCGCGAAGAGGCCGCCGACGAGCGCGGTGGTCGCCCAGGCGTCACCGTAGACCTCCTTGACCTGCGTGGCGACGCTCGCGGACGACGAGGTCTGCAGCTGTCCGACGAGGGTCTCGCGGGCGGCGGCCACGGTGGCGACCCAGCTGCCGGTGAGCGACACGATGCCGAGCGCGGCGGAGACGACGGCGGCGGCGCCCTGACCGACGCCGGGGGCGCTCTTCTCCCCGGCCGCGGGGACGTCCTCGTCCGCCGGGGCGTCGGCCTCGGCGTCGTCGTCCTGCTCCTCGGCCGCGGCCTCGGTCTCTGTCTCGGCCCTGGCCTCGGTCTCGGCCTGCGTCCCGGTCACGGCCGCGCTGTCCGGGGTCTCCTCGGTACCGGTGACCTCCGCGGTCTCCTTGTCGCTCTTCGCCTCGGTGCCGTTCGCGTCCACGGCTTCGTCAACTGTCTTGGTTCCCATGTCCCGCACCGTACGGACGGAGTCTGAGAAGTGTCTTAATGATCCCTGTGCTCGCGGGTAACGATCGGCGTACGCGTGCGTGACCGCCGGGCGACGCTCAGTCGTTCGTCCGCGCGCGTGCCGCCCGCCAGTCGGGCGCGAGCACCGACCAGACCTCCATGTCGTGGCGTACGCCCCGGTAGGGGAAGCTCTCCCGCAGCACCGCGTCCCGGGTCATGCCCAGCCGCCGGGCGCCGTTCACGCTCGGTTCGTTGGCCGAGGCGGCGATCCATTCCACCCGGTGGATCCCGCGTTTCTCGACGGCCCAGTCGATGAGCAGCCGCATCGCGCGCGTGACCAGGCCCCGTCCGGTACCGGCGGGTTCCAGCCAGCAGCCGACCTCGCAGTTGCCCTGTGCCGCGTCGAAGTTCAGGAAGAGCACGCCGCCCACGAGTCTTCCCTCCAGCCACAGGCCGTGCAGGGATCCGGTGTCGGCGGCACGGTGGTCGGCGTACCGCTGGAGCACCTCCCGCGCGGACGCCACGTCCGTGGCGCCCGAACCGAACGGGATGTACTGCCCGATGAACTCCCTCCCCCGTTCCAGATGGGCGAGGAACTCCTCGGCGTGCCAGGGCTCCAGGGGGCGCAGTTCCGCGCCGTCGTCTCCCAGGGATATCGCGTACATCCTGCTGCTGCTCCTTCTCCGTCATGTCGGCCGGCTCCACGTCCGTCGCGACGGCCGGCCTCTCATGGGTGGTGCGGCGCCGCGGCGCCTCGATCCTGATCGGGAGCGCCGGCCGGGCCGGTGGAACTCTGCCGCGCACCGGGGTGCCCACGACAGGCCTGGGGGGACACACCGGTCTCGGTGGGTCCCCCCAGGTGGGTGGTGCGGTGACGCTCAGCCCTCGCTGACGCCCAGCTTCTCCAGGATGAGCTCCTTGACGCGGGCCGCGTCGGCCTGTCCCCGGGTCGCCTTCATGACCGCGCCGACCAGGGCGCCGACGGCCTGGACCTTGCCACCGCGGATCTTGTCGGCGATGCCCGGGTTCCCGGCGATGGCCTCGTCGACGGCGGCGGTGAGCGCGCCCTCGTCCGAGACGACCTTCAGGCCGCGCTTCTCGACGACCTCGTCGGGGGCGCCCTCGCCGGCGAGCACGCCCTCGATGACCTGCCGGGCGAGCTTGTCGTTCAGGTCTCCGGAGGCCACGAGCTGCGTCACCCGGGCCACCTGCGCCGGGGTGATGGGCAGGTCCTCCAGGGACTTGCCCGACTCGTTGGCGCTGCGGGCCAGTTCGCCCATCCACCACTTGCGGGCGGACGTGGCGTCCGCGCCGGCCTCGATCGTGGCGACGATCGCGTCGATGGCGCCGGCGTTGAGGATCGACTGCATGTCGTGGGCACTGACGCCCCACTCCTCGCGCAGCCGGTTGCGGCGGGCCAGCGGCTGCTCGGGCAGACCGCCGCGCAGTTCCTCGACCCAGTCACGGGACGGGGCGACGGGGACGAGGTCGGGCTCCGGGAAGTACCGGTAGTCCTCGGCCTCCTCCTTCACGCGGCCCGAGGTCGTGGACCCGGTGTCCTCGTGGAAGTGGCGGGTCTCCTGGATGATCGTGCCACCGGAGTTCAGCACCGCGGCGTGGCGCTGGATCTCGAAGCGGGCGGCACGCTCCACGGAACGCAGGGAGTTGACGTTCTTCGTCTCGGAGCGCGTCCCGAACTTCTCCCGGCCGTGCGGACGCAGCGACAGGTTCACGTCGCAGCGCATCTGGCCCTGCTCCATGCGGGCCTCGGAGACACCGAGCGCCTTGATGAGCTCGCGCAGTTCGGCGACGTACGCCTTGGCGACCTCGGGAGCGCGCTCGCCCGCGCCCTCGATCGGCTTGGTGACGATCTCGATGAGGGGGATGCCCGCGCGGTTGTAGTCGAGCAGGGAGTGCGAGGCGCCGTGGATGCGGCCGGTGGCACCGCCGACGTGCAGCGACTTACCGGTGTCCTCCTCCATGTGGGCGCGCTCGATCTCCACGCGGAAGACCTCGCCGTCCTCCAGCTGCACGTCGAGGTAGCCGTTGAAGGCGATCGGCTCGTCGTACTGGGAGGTCTGGAAGTTCTTCGGCATGTCCGGATAGAAGTAGTTCTTCCGGGCGAAGCGGCACCACTCGGCGATCTCGCAGTGCAGCGCGAGACCGATCTTGATGGCGGACTCGACGCCGGTCGCGTTGACGACGGGCAGCGAGCCGGGCATGCCGAGGCAGGTGGGGCAGGTCTGCGAGTTGGGCTCGGCGCCCAGCTCGGTGGAGCACCCGCAGAACATCTTGGTCTTGGTACCGAGCTCGACATGGACTTCGAGGCCCATGACGGGGTCGTACGTCGCCAGGGCGTCCTCGTACGACACCAGCTCGTCGGTCGTGGTGGTCACGGTGAAAACTTCCCTCTCAGCCCAGCAGGACGTCGTCGTCGCCCAGGCGCTTGAGCTCCCGGTAGAGGATGGCGAGGCCGGTGACGATGGCGGCGGCGGACACGGCCGCGTCGATCAGGCGCAGCGTGTCGTGCTCCGTGCGGGCCTTCTTGGCCTGCTTGGCGACGCCGAGGGCACCGAACGCGGTGGTCGCGATGGACAGGTACGTGCCGGACTTGGACTTCTTGAAGCCCTTGGCCTTGGTCAGAGCCTTACTCACAACGACGGAGCCTCCTCGATCAGCGGGTGTCCCCACTTTTCCACGAAGGCGGCCTCGACGGCGGCGCCGACCTTGTAGAGCCGGTCGTCCTTCATCGCGGGGGCGATGATCTGCAGGCCGACCGGGAGGTTGTCCTCCGGCGCGAGACCGCAGGGCAGCGACATGGCCGCGTTGCCCGCCAGGTTGGTCGGGATGGTGCACAGGTCCGCGAGGTACATCGCCATCGGGTCGTCGGCGCGCTCGCCGATCGGGAAGGCGGTGGTGGGCGTGGTCGGCGAGACGATCACATCCACCTGCTCGAACGACTTCTCGAAGTCGCGGGTGATGAGCGTGCGGACCTTCTGCGCCGAGCCGTAGTACGCGTCGTAGTAGCCGGAGCTGAGGGCGTACGTGCCGAGCATGATGCGGCGCTTGACCTCGTCGCCGAAGCCCGCCTCGCGGGTGAGGGAGGTGACCTCCTCCGCGGAGCGCGTGCCGTCGTCGCCGACGCGCAGGCCGTAGCGCATGGCGTCGAAGCGGGCGAGGTTGGACGAGCACTCGGACGGCGCGATCAGGTAGTACGCGGAGAGCGCCAGGTCGAAGGACGGGCAGTCCAGCTCGACGATCTCGGCACCGAGGTCCTTGAGCAGGGCGACGGCCTCGTCGAAGCGCTGCACGACACCGGCCTGGTAGCCCTCGCCGCGGAACTGCTTGACGACGCCGACGCGCATGCCCGCGACCGAGCCGTTGCGGGCGGCCTCGACGACCGGGGGGACCGGCGCGTCGATGGAGGTCGAGTCGAGCGGGTCGTGCCCGGCGATGACCTCGTGCAGCAGCGCCGCGTCCAGGACCGTACGGGCGCAGGGGCCGCCCTGGTCGAGGGAGGAGGAGAACGCCACCATGCCGTAGCGGGAGACGCCGCCGTACGTGGGCTTGACGCCGACCGTGCCGGTGACGGCGGCGGGCTGGCGGATGGAGCCGCCCGTGTCGGTGCCGATCGCGAGCGGCGCCTCGAAGGAGGCGAGCGCGGCGGAGGAACCGCCGCCCGAGCCGCCGGGGACGCGACTGAGGTCCCAGGGGTTGCCCGTGGGGCCGTACGCGCTGTTCTCGGTGGAGGACCCCATGGCGAACTCGTCCATGTTGGTCTTGCCGAGGATGACGACGTCGGCGGCCTTCAGCCGCTTGGTGACCGTCGCGTCGTAGGGCGGGATCCAGCCTTCGAGGATCTTGGAACCGACGGTGGTCGGGATGCCCTCGGTGGTGAAGATGTCCTTGAGCGCGAGCGGTACGCCGGCGAGCGGACCGAGCTTCTCGCCGCGCTCACGCTTCGCGTCGACGGCGCGGGCCTGGGCGAGGGCGCCCTCGCGGTCGACGTGCAGGAAGGCGTGCACCTTCTCGTCGACGGCCTCGATCCGGGCGAGGTGGGCCTCGGTGACCTCGACGGCCGTGAGCTCGCCCGCGGCGATCCGCGCGGCGATCTCGGCCGCCGTCAGCCTGATGATGTTGACGTTGGTGTCCGTCATGGTGATTAGTCCTCCCCCAGGATCTGCGGCACCTTGAAACGCTGCTGCTCCTGGGCCGGGGCGCCGGAGAGCGCCTGCTCGGGGGTGAGCGACGGGCGGACCTCGTCCGCGCGCATGACGTTCGTCAGCGGCAGCGGGTGAGAGGTCGGCGGTACGTCTTGGTCGGCGACCTCGCTGACGCGGGCGACCGCGCCGATGATGTCGTCGAGCTGGCCGGCGAAGTGGTCGAGCTCTTCCGCCTTCAGCTCCAGACGCGCCAGCCGTGCGAGGTGGGCGACCTCCTCGCGCGTGATGCCAGGCATGCAGCGATCCTCTGGGTGGGAGTGTGTGGTTTGGCCCAATCCTATGGGGCCGGGGGCGATGCCCGCGCCCGGGTTTGCCCGGGGGGCCCTCCGGGCGGGGCGGGGGTGGGCCGGGGCGCGTGCGTGTGGGCCGGGGTCGGGGGTGTCTCCCTCGCCGGAACTGGGTCCGTCGCGGTCTGTTGTGGAGGGGCGCGCGGTTCCTCGCGCCCCTGACGGGGACGGGGTGCCCGCGGGGATCAAGCTGCGGGCCGGCACGGCCTGGACGCGGTGCCCGCCGCGAAGAAGCCGCGGACCGGTGGGGGCTGGGCGCGCCGTTCCCCGCGCCCCTCACCGGGGTGCCACCGCCGCCGGGATCAAGCTGCGGGCCCGTGGGGGCTCGGCGCGCCGTTCCCCGCGGGCCTCGCGGGGGCGTCATCGGCGTCGCGCGAGGGCGTGGGCCGGGGACCTGGGGAACCGGCGGAGCTAGTCCGCCGCCGGTAGCGCGGCGCGCGGGCGCTGCCAGCCTCGCGAACCCCGGGCCAGCAGCCACGCCGTGGCCTCGTCCGGTGGCATCGCGGCGGCGACCAGCCAGCCCTGCACCGCGTCGCAGCCCAGGTCGCGCAGCCGCTCCCACGTCTCGTCGTCCTCGACGCCCTCCGCGACGACCAGCAGCCCGAGCGAGTGCGCGAGGTCCACCGTGCAGCGCACGATCTCCGCGTCCTCGTTGTCGATGGCGAGCCGCGCGACGAAGGACCGGTCGATCTTCAGTTCGCTGACGGGCAGGCGGCGCAGATGGACCAGCGAGGAGTACCCGGTGCCGAAGTCGTCCAGCGACATCTTGACCCCGTGCCCTGTCAGCCCGGCCAGGGTGTCGGCGGCGCGCTGCGGGTCCTCCAGCAGTACGTGTTCGGTGATCTCCAACTGAAGGGCCCCGGCGGGCACCCCGTGCCGGGCGAGCCGGGCGGCGACCGCGCCGGCGAAGCCCGGGGTGTGCACGTCGCGTGGTGAGACGTTCACCGCGACCGGCACCCGCAGGCCCTGCGCCCGCCACCGCGCGACCTGCGCGAGGGCCGTCTCCAGGACGTACTCGGTGAGGTGCGGCATCAGCCCGGACGACTCGGCGATGGCGATGAACTCGTCCGGCGCGACCCTGCCGCGCTCGGGGTGCACCCAGCGGACGAGTGCCTCCAGGCCGGCCACCTGTCCGTCGAAGCGGACCTTCGGCTGGTAGTGCAGTTCGACGTCACCGGCGTCGAGGGCCCGCCGCAGGTCCCCCAGCAGACCGAGCCTGTCCGGTGTGTTCGAGTCCCGCTTGGACTCGTAGACCTCCACCCCCGTACGGTCCCGCTTCGCCTGGTACATCGCCACGTCCGCCCGCCGCAGCAGTCCCTCCGCGTCGAGCGCGTGGTCGGGGAAGACGGCGAGTCCGGCGCTGGCCTCCAGGACGAGGGTGAGCCCGTCGAGGTCGAGCGGCGATCCGAGCGCGGTGACGAGGTTGCGGGCCACCCGGGTGGCCGACGTCGTGGAGTCGGCGACGGGCAGTAACACGGCGAACTCGTCACCGCCGAGTCGCGCGGCCTCCGCCCCGCGCGGCAGCGCCAGCCGCAGCCGTTCGGCTATCTGGAGCAGCAGTCGGTCCCCGGCGAGATGCCCCAGTGTGTCGTTCACCGAACGGAAGCGGTCGAGGTCGATCAGCATCAACGCCGAACGCGCGCCTATGCGTTCGGCGTCGTCCAGGGCCGCCCAGGTGCGTTCGAGCAGCCACTGCCGGTTGGGCAGCCCGGTCAGCGGATCGCGCAGTTGCTCCTCGGCGCGTATGCGGGCGATCCACAGCGTGGAGTCGAGCGCGATCAGGGGGATCGAGAACAGCGGCAGCAGCATCGGCTGGGCGACGGCGACCACGCAGATCAGCGGCGCGATGCCGAGCAGGGCGACCGCGAGGAGCCCCTGCCTGACGAGGGCCGTCCGGGCGGCGGTCGGCAGGCCGCCGGTGCCGGGCGCGTGCAGGTGCCAGAGCAGGACGCGGGTGACGGCGAGGTACGCGGTGGCGACCAGCACCACCTGGGGCGCGGCGTAGAAGTCCCAGCTCTGCGGGTTCCAGGGGGCCTCGACCGACGGCACCCGCCCGAACACGGCCAGCACCAGCGCCCCGGCGCCGATGCCGAGGATGTCGGCCGCGCCGTGCAGCACTCCCTGGCGCCAGCGGCCCCGGCGCGCGGCGCCGACCAGGACGACGACGGTCAGGCTGACCATGCCGGCGGCCACCCAGCCGTACAACAGCAGCACCGCGAGGGTCAGGGCCGCGCCGGAGCCGGTGCCGCCCCACCAGCGGGCGCGGCCGAGGGCGACCAGATGGCCGACGATGACGCCGGTCAGCACGGCCAGCGACCAGCCGACCGCTCCGGACGGGAAGAGCGCGTGGTGGTCGCTGAACGCCCGGTAGAAACCGGCGCCGAGGACGAGCGCGGCCAGTGCGACGACCGCCGCGGGCAGCGCGGGCCAGGCGGTGGGCCGTTCGGGGTCGTGGCCGGGCAGGCCCGGTCCGCGCCCGGCGGTGTACCGGCTCGCGGTGGCGCCGGTGGCCGTGAAGGGTGCGTGGTCCCGCTCGCCCGCGCCGGGGCGCGTCGACGACCGTCCCGTCCGGAGGCCCGCCATCCACGCGCCGGTCGTCCGGCGCAGGCGCAGCCGTACGTCCGGGGCGGCGCTCTCGGTCGGTTCCATTCCCGTCCCTCTCACAGCCGGCGGTGCCCACGCCACGCGACCCGTTGCCGGCGGCATCCGCCGACGGCAGCGCGTCTCAAGAACTCGTCCCCCGACTCCTCAGGAGCAGGGGATGCCCCAACCGCAGCCGGGCACGGCGGGCGCACACCTCAACAGTAGGCCGCAGAAGGCTTCCACGGGCAGCGGTCGACGACGGTTGCCCGAATGCGACCCGGCCACCCGTA
Organism: Streptomyces fagopyri; assembly: GCF_009498275.1. NCBI lineage: Bacteria > Bacillati > Actinomycetota > Actinomycetes > Kitasatosporales > Streptomycetaceae > Streptomyces > Streptomyces fagopyri. The sequence continues at coordinate 3,129,506 of NZ_CP045643.1, forward strand.
TGCATCTGATATGCGCCGAACGGGTGGCCTTCAACCGCTACTCCTCGGTCGGAAGGGCGACTTCCGCCGCCGCCTCAGGTCCTTGTCCGAGCAGAACGGCGAAGCCGTCCTCGTTCAGAACGGGGACCTTGAGCTGCATGGCCTTGTCGTACTTCGATCCAGGATTCTCGCCCACTACGACAAAGGATGTCTTCTTCGAGACAGAGCCGGTCACTTTCGCTCCCTGGCTCTGCAGGGCGTCCTTCGCGCCGTCGCGCGTGTGGTGTTCGAGCGTGCCGGTGACGACGACGGTGAGTCCCTCCAGCGGGCGGGGGCCCTCGTCCTCGCCGGAACCCTCGTCCTCCATACGGACGCCCGCCGTCCGCCACTTGCGGATGATCTCGCGGTGCCAGTCCTCGGCGAACCACTCCTTGACCGAGGTCGCGATGATCCCGCCGACCCCGTCGACCGCGGCGAGTTCCTCCTCGGTGGCCTGTTCGATGCGGTCCACGGAACGGAACTCGCGGGCCAGCGCCTCGGCGGCCACCGGGCCGACGTGCCTGATGGAGAGCCCGTTGATGAAGCGGGCGAGCGGACGGTTCTTCGCCTCGGCGATGTTGTCCAGCAGGGCGAGCGTGTTCTTCTTCGGCTCGCCCTTCTGGTTGGCGAAGACCGTGACGACCTTCTCCTCACCGGTCCTGGGGTCCCGCTTGGGCAGGCCGCTGTCCTGGTCGAGGACGTACGCCTTGATGGGGAGCAGTTGCTCGGCCGTGAGGTCGAAGAGGTCGCCCTCGTCGACGAGCGGTGGGGCGGCGGGCTCCAGCGGGCGGGTCAGCGCCGCCGCGGCCACGTTGCCGAAGTGCTCGATGTCCAGGCACTCCCGGCCCGCGAGGTACGCGACGCGCTCTCGCAACTGGGCGGGGCAGCCGCGGCCGTTGGGGCAGCGCAGATCGATGTCGCCCTCCTTCATGGCGCGCAGCGGCGTCCCGCACTCGGGGCACTCGGCGGGCATCACGAACTCCCGCTCGGTGCCGTCGCGGAGGTCCACGACCGGCCCGAGGATCTCCGGGATGACGTCACCGGCCTTGCGCAGCACGACCGTGTCCCCGATGAGGACGCCCTTGGCCTTGACGACCTCCTGGTTGTGCAGGGTCGCGAACTCGACCTCCGAGCCCGCCACGGTGACCGGCTCGACCTGCGCGTACGGGGTGACGCGCCCCGTACGGCCGACGCCGACCTTGATGTCGACCAGCTTGGTGTTGACCTCTTCCGGCGCGTACTTCCAGGCGATGGCCCAGCGTGGGGCGCGGGCCGTGGAACCGAGGCGGCCCTGGAGGCGGATCTCGTCGAGCTTGACGACGACCCCGTCGATCTCGTGCTCCACGGAGTGCCGGTTCTCCCCGTAGTTCGCGATGAACTCCCGTACGCCGTCGAGGTCGTCGACCACCTTGGCGTACCGCGTGGTCGGCAGGCCCCAGGAGTGCAGCAGTTCGTACGCCCCGGAGAGGCGGGTCAGTCCCTCGAAGCCCTCCAGGGCGCCGATTCCGTGGACCACCATGTGCAGCGGGCGGCTCGCGGTGACGCGGGGGTCCTTCTGGCGCAGCGAACCCGCCGCCGCGTTGCGGGGGTTGGCGAAAGGCTTGTCACCGGCCTCCAGCAGCCGGGCGTTGAGCTCCGCGAACTTCTCCATCGGGAAGTAGACCTCGCCGCGGATCTCCACCAGGTCGGGGAATCCGTCGCCCCGGAGGCGGTCCGGGATCTCCGTGATCGTCCGCACGTTGGGCGTGATGTCCTCCCCCGTGCGGCCGTCGCCCCGGGTGGCCGCGCGGGTCAGACGGCCTTGCTCGTAGGTGAGGTTGACCGCGAGGCCGTCGACCTTCAGCTCGCACAGGAAGTGGTACGCGGAGGCCCCGACGTCCTTCGCGACCCGCTCCGCCCAGGCGGCGAGCTCCAGGTCGCTGAAGGCGTTGTCCAGCGACAGCATGCGCTCGCGGTGCCGCACGGACGTGAACCCGGTCTCGTACGCGCCCGCGACCTTCTGGGTCGGCGAGTCGGGGGTGCGCAGCTCGGGATACCGCTCCTCCAGCGCCTCCAGGGAACGCAGCAGCTTGTCGAACTCCGTGTCGCTGACGACCGGTTGGTCCTTCACGTAGTACCGGAAGCGGTGCTCCTCGATCTGCTCGGCCAGCAGCGCGTGCCGCTCGCGCGCCTCGGCGGGCAGGGGATTGGGCTGTGCGTCCATGTCGCCGGCCACCGTGTCGTCCTCCCGTTACTCTGGGTTGTCCGCGAGGGATCTCGCCGCCCGGACGCAGTGGGCGAGCGCCCGGCGCGCGTACTCCGGGGAAGCGCCCGCGAGTCCGCACGACGGGGTGACCGTGACGGCCCGGGCGAGAAGCTCCGGACGCAGCCCCAGCCTGCGCCACAACGTCCTGACACCCATGACGCTACCGGCAGGGTCCGACAATGGGCCGTCCGTGCCGGGCACGACACCGGCGAGAAGCCGGGTGCCGCCCTCCACCGCCTCGCCGATCGCGTCGTCGTCACGTTCCGTGAGCAGGGTGAGGTCGAAGGAGATGCCCGCGGCACCCGCCCTGCGCAGCAGTTCGAACGGCACGTCGGGGGCGCACGAGTGCACCACGACCGGACCGTCGGCGTGAACCCCCACGACGTCCCGCAGCGTCGACTCGACCAGTTGCCGGTCGACGGCGCGGTGGGTGCGGTACCCGCTCGCGGACTTCACCTGGCCCCGCAGGACGGCGATGAGCGAGGGTTCGTCGAGCTGCAGCACGACCCGCGCTCCCGGCACCCGGCGCCGTACCTCGTCGAGATGGACGCGCAGGCCCTCGGCGAGCGAGCCGGCGAGATCACGGCTGGCCCCGGGGTCGGACAGGGCCGCCTCGCCGTTCCTCAGCTCCAGCGCGGTTGCCAGGGTCCAGGGCCCCACGGCCTGCACCTTCAGCGGCCCCTCGTAGCCCTGGGTGTACTCCTCCAGCGCGTCGAGGTCCTCGCCCAGCCACGACCTGGCGCGCCGGGTGTCGCGCCCCGGACGGTCCCCGATCCGCCAGCCGCTGGGCTCCACGCGCGCGTAGAGGTCGACCAGCATCCCGGCCGTCCGTCCGATCATGTCGGCGCCCGGCCCGCGCGCGGGCAGTTCCGGAAGATGGGGAAAGTCGTCGAAGGACCCGGTGACGGTCTTGGCGGTCTCCCGCACGTCACCACCCGGCATGGACCCGACACCGGTGGCGGCGCCGAACCCGAACTCGCTGTTTTCGCTCACCCGCGAAGCGTACGTAACCCCGCGGGGCGCGACGCGGGCGAGTCGGTCCGCGCCCGTGCCGCCCCGGTGTCCCACACGTCGTTCCGGTGCTCCCCCGCGTCGCCGCGGGCGGGCGTCAACGCCCCGGTCGCACCGTCAGGTCGTTGACCTCCGCGTCGCGCGGCAGGTCGAGGGCCGTCAGGATCGTCGTCGCGACGGATTCCGGGTCGATCCACTTCGAGGCGTCGTACGGTTTGCCCTCCTGCTGGTGGACCTTGGCCTGCATGGGGCTCGCGGTACGGCCGGGGTAGACCGAGGTGACCCGGACGCCGTTGCCGTGCTCCTCGTGGCGCAGCGAGTCCGCGAGGGCCTTCAGACCGTGCTTGGAGGCGGCGTACGCGGACCAGTCGGCGCCGGCGCTGAGGCCGGCGCCGGAGTTCACGAACAGCACGTGCCCCTGGGCGAGGCGGAGTTGGGGCAGGAAGTGCCGGGTGAGCTCGGCGGGGGCGATCAGGTTGACGTTGAGCTGGTGGCGCCAGGACTTGGGGGTCAGCTCGCCGACCCGGCCGAGGTCCACCACCCCGGCGATGTGCAGCAGCGAGTCGACGCGGTCGGGAAGGGACTGGTGCGAGAACGCCCAGGAGAGCTTGTCCGGGTCCGCGAGGTCGCCGACCAGGGTCTTCGCCCCCGGGTACGCCGCGCCGAGTTCCTTCGCGCGGCCCGCGTCGCGCGCGTGCAGCACGAGTTCGTCCCCGCGCGCGTGCAGACGGCGGGCGACGGCCGCGCCGATGCCGGAACCGGCCCCGGTGATCAGATGTGTAGCCATGGACGCCATGCTCGCATCACCGGGTGCCCGCGTTCTCCTCCAGGTAGGCCAGCGCGCCCGCCGGCTCCTCGGCGAAGAACACCAGGTCGATGAGCGGCCTCGGCAGGAAACCCTCGGCCTCCATGCGCCGGAACTGTTCCTTCAGGCCGTCGTAGAAGCCCGCCGTGTTCAGCAGGACCACCGGCTTGTCCGTCCTCCCGTGCTTCTTCAGCTCCAGGATCTCGGTCGCCTCGTCGAGCGTCCCCGTGCCGCCGACCATCACCACGACCGCGTCGGCCTTCTCCAGGAGCAGCGCCTTGCGCTCGGCGAGGTCCCGGGCGATCACCATCTCGTCGGCACCCGTCCGCGCCCTGGCCGCCAGGAAGTCCACGGAGACGCCCACCAGCCGTCCGCCCGCCTCCTGGACACCGTCGGCGACCACCTTCATGAGGCCGACGTCGGAACCGCCCCACACCAGGGTGTGGCCGCCTTTTCCGAGGAGTTCAGCGAACTGGCGGGCGGGACCCGTGTAGCGGTCGTCGAGGTCGGCGGCGGAGAGGAAGACACAGATGTTCATGCGATCACGGTACGCGGGAAGAACCAGCGCCCCACGGGTGCTTTCCCGTCATGACCCAAGGACACACGATCACCATCGAGCAGGGCACCCAGCGCGTACGCGTCGTGCACGGCGACCAGGTCCTCGCGGAGAGCGACCGGCCGCTGCTGCTGCGCGAGACGGGCTGTCCGGTGCGCTACTACATCCCTCCGCAGGACGTCCGGCTGGACCTGCTGACGGCCTCCGACACCCACACGCACTGCCCCTTCAAGGGCGACGCGTCCTACTGGTCGCTGCCCGACGCCCCCGACCTCGTCTGGTTCTACCCGGAGCCGAAGCCGGACGTCGCGCAGATCAAGGACCACCTGTGCTTCTACGAGGTGGAGGTCCTGTAGTCCCCGGAACCGGCGAGGTCCCGCAACCCGTGCGTTCCCGGAACCGATGAGTTCCGGGCCGCCGGGCGGTCTCCACGGGTATGGACAACAAGGTTCTCTCGCGCGACGGGACGCCCCTCGCGTACGAACGGCACGGTGACGGCCCGGCGGTCGTCCTGGTGGGCGGAGCCCTGTGCACGGGTGCGACGCTGGCGCCTCTCGCGAGGGCGCTCTCGGACCGCTTCGGCGCCGTCACCTACGACCGGCGGGGACGCGGCGCCAGCGGCGACACCGTGTCGTCCTGCACGGTCGCCCGCGAGGTCGAGGACATCGCGGCGCTGATCCGGGCGTGCGGGGGCACCGCGTCGCTCTACGGCATGTCGTCCGGCGGCGCGCTGGCCCTCCGGGCGGCCGCGAGCGGGCTGCCCGTCGACGCGGTGGCCGTCTACGAGACGCCGTTCGCCCTCCACGAAGGGCGCGGCGAGGAGCGCCGGGAGTACACCGGGCGGCTGACCGAACTGCTCGCGCGGGGCCGGCACGGGGACGCCCTGGAACTGTTCATGGCGCTCACCGGCATGCCCCCGGAGATGATCGCCGGCGCCCGGCGGTCCCCCGGGTGGGCCGGCATGGAGGCGATCGCTCCCACCCTCGCGTACGACGACGCCGTCATGGGCGACGGTCTGCTGCCCCGGGAGCTGCCGGCCTCGCTGCCCATGCCGGTGCTCTCCGTCGCGGGCGGCGCGAGCCCCGAGTGGATGCGCGAGGCCGCGCGCGCCGTCGCGGACGCGGCGCCCGAGGGGACGTACCGGGTGCTGGAGAGGCAGACCCACAACGTGGACGCCGCGGCCCTCGCGCCGCTCCTGGAGGAGTTCTTCGGGAACGGCGGGACGGGCTGAGGGCTGTTCCGTGATCCCCGGCGGGACCCCGACGACGGCCACGGCACCTCGCCGCGTCGTCGGGGTCGCCCGGACACCCCCGGTACGAGGACGACCCTCCGCCTCGCGACGCACCGCGTCCGACGCCGCGGACCGATGCGCCGGGGGTCACGGGACAGCCCTCAGACGGACGCCGTCGCGCGCGTGGTCGTCGCGATCGTCGCCGAGCCGACCACGCGCGTGCCGTCGTACAGGACGATCGCCTGGCCGGGCGCTACCCCGCGGACCGGCTCGGTGAACGCGACCTCCAGCCCGCCGTCGACGAGTTCGGCGGTCACCGTCGTCTCGCCGCCGTGGGCGCGGAGCTGGGCGGTGTACGTGCCGGTGCCGGCCGGGGCGGCGCCGCACCAGCGGGGCTTGACGGCGGTCAGGGCACTGACGTCCAGGGACGCCGCGGGACCCACCGTCACCGTGTTGTCCACCGGCGAGATGTCCAGGACGTAGCGCGGCTTGCCGTCGGCGGCCGGGGTACCGATGCGCAGGCCCTTGCGCTGGCCGATGGTGAAACCGAACGCGCCCTCGTGGGTGCCGACGACCGCGCCGGACTCGTCGACGATGTCTCCCTCCGCCCTGCCCAGCCGGTTCGCGAGGAAGCCCTGGGTGTCACCGTCGGCGATGAAGCAGATGTCGTGCGAGTCGGGCTTCTTGGCGACCGCGAGGCCACGGCGCTCCGCCTCGGCGCGGATCTCGTCCTTCGTGGTGAGGGTGTCGCCGAGCGGGAACAGCGCGTGCGCGAGCTGGCGGTCGTCGAGGACGCCGAGCACGTACGACTGGTCCTTGGCCATGTCGGAGGCGCGGTGCAGCTCGCGGGTGCCGTCCTCGTTCACGAGCACCTTCGCGTAGTGGCCCGTGCAGACCGCGTCGAAGCCGAGCGCGAGCGCCTTGTCGAGCAGGGCCGCGAACTTGATCTTCTCGTTGCAGCGCAGACACGGGTTCGGGGTGCGCCCCGCCTCGTACTCGGCGACGAAGTCCTCGACCACGTCCTCGCGGAAGCGCTCGGCGAGGTCCCACACGTAGAACGGGATGCCGATGACGTCCGCGGCGCGGCGGGCGTCCCGGGAGTCCTCGATGGTGCAACAGCCGCGCGCGCCGGTGCGGAACGACTGGGGGTTGGCGGAGAGCGCGAGGTGCACGCCCGTCACGTCGTGGCCCGCTTCCGCCGCGCGGGCGGCGGCGACGGCGGAGTCCACGCCGCCGGACATGGCGGCGAGGACACGGAGGGGGCGGGGGCGCGGCGAGGTCTCAGTCATAGCCCCTCCAGGGTACGGGGCGACAGGGAACGGATTCTCGCGAGTATGCGTTGAGGACCGCGACAGGGAGCGACAGGAGACGGACACGATGAGCGGAGCCGCGCAGGAGGCGCCGGAGACACGCGAGACGCCGGACCCGGCGGCTCCGGACCCGGGGTCGCCGCATCCGGCCGCACCGGGCCGGGACGTGCCGGCTCCGGGGACACCGGAGGGGAAGCGGCGCGTGGGCACGGACGGCGACCGGCGGGTCGGGCGGCGGACCCTGCTCATCGGCGGCCTGGCGGCCGCCGTGGGCACGGGGGTGCTCGCGCGGGCCGAGCTGGGGCACGTGTGGTGGCGGCTGCCGGGCGTGGAGAAGCCCCGCGAGGAGGGTGTGGTCGACTTCCGGGGCGCCCGATGGGTGGCGGCGTCGAGTGCGAACTGGCGGCGGGCGGACCGGCCCGACGACTACGCCATAGACCGGGTGGTCATCCATGTCACCCAGGGCAGCTACCGCAGCGCGGTCAAGGTCTTCCAGGACCCGGGACACGGCGCGGCCGCGCACTACATCGTCCGCAAGGACGGCGGCATCACCCAGATGATCCGCGAGCTGGACGTGGCGTTCCACGCGGGCAACCGCGGGTACAACGAGCGGAGCGTCGGCATCGAGCACGAGGGCTTCGTCGAGCACGCCTCGTCGTTCACCGACGCCATGTACAGGGCGTCGGCACGGCTGACGGCCGGGATCTGCGCCCGCTACGGCATCCCGGTCGACCGCGAGCACATCATCGGGCACGTGGAGGTGCCGGGCACCGACCACACCGATCCCGGTCGCTACTGGGACTGGGACCGGTATCTCCTGCTGGTGCGCCGGGCGGGCACGGCGGCTGATCCGACCGGCGCCGGGGCCACGCCGGCGGGCGCGGCCGGGACGTAATCCTCGGCACGGCACGGCACGGCACGGACGACGGCGCGGCGGGCCGAGGTTCACGCCAGGCGGACCCGGCTCAGCGCGGAGCGCAGCGGACGGACACGGGCGCGGGTACCGGCCCGGGTAGGGCCGGTCCGGTACGACGCCGGGCAGGCCCGGGGCGCGGCCGGGCCGGGCCCGGAGGTCGCCGCGCCGGGCCGGCGCGGCGGTCAGGTCAGGCCCGCCGTCCGCGCCCGATCCACGGCGGGACCGATGGCCTTCGCGACCGCCTCGACGTCCGCCTCCGTGGAGGTGTGGCCGAGGGAGAAGCGCAGGGTGCCGCGGGCCAGGTCCGGATCGGTGCCGGTGGCCAGCAGGACGTGGCTGGGCTGGGCGACGCCCGCCGTGCACGCGGAGCCCGTGGAGCACTCGATGCCCTGCGCGTCCAGGAGCAGCAGCAGGGAGTCGCCCTCGCAGCCGGGGAACGTGAAGTGCGCGTTGGCCGGCAGCCGGCCCGCGGGGTCGGGGTCGCCGCCGAGGAGGGCGTCGGGCACGGCGGCGCGTACCGCTTCGACCAGGTCGTCACGGAGCGCGCCGATCTCCCGGGCGAACCACGCGCGCTGCTCGGTGGCGAGCCGGCCGGCGACCGCGAAGGACGCGACGGCGGGCACGTCCAGGGTGCCGGAGCGCACATGACGTTCCTGACCGCCTCCGTGGAGGACCGGTACGGGGGTGTACTCGCGGCCGAGCAGCAGCGCGCCGATGCCGTACGGGCCGCCGATCTTGTGGGCCGAGACGGTCATCGCGGCGAGGCCCGAGGACGCGAAGTCGACGGGCAGCTGCCCGAAGGCCTGGACGGCGTCGGAGTGCAGCGGGACGCCGAACTCGGCGGCGACGTCGGCCAGTTCGCGGATCGGCAGCACGGTGCCGATCTCGTTGTTGGCCCACATCACGGTGGCGAGGGCGACGTCGTCGGGGTTGCGGGCGATGGCCTCGCGCAGGGCGTCCGGGTGGACACGGCCGTACGGGTCGACGGGCAGGTACTCGACCGTGGCGCCCTCGTGTTCGCCGAGCCAGTCGACGGCGTCGAGGACGGCGTGGTGCTCCACGGGGCTCGCGAGCACCCGGGTGCGGGCCGGGTCGGCGTCGCGGCGGGCCCAGTACAGCCCCTTGACGGCGAGGTTGTCGGCCTCGGTGCCGCCGGAGGTGAGGACCACCTCGCTGGGGCGGGCGCCGAGGGCGTCCGCGAGGCTCTCGCGGGCCTCCTCGACGGTACGGCGGGCCCTGCGGCCGGCGGCGTGGAGGGAGGAGGCGTTGCCCGTGACGCTCAGGTGGGCGGTCAGTGCCTCTACCGCCTCCGGGAGCATCGGGGTGGTCGCGGCGTGGTCGAGGTAAGCCATGGTGGCCCTGATTCTACGGGCCCCCCGCTCCCTCGTTCCCGGCCCCGTCCGGGTGGCCGTCCCCGCGGCTCTCGCCCGGCGTCCGCCCGGAGATTCCCGGCCGCTCCAGGACACCGTGGTTCGACCCTGGTTCAGAAGCTCCAGGACACCGTGCTGTCGAAGTGCATGAACGCCACCAGCACCACGAGGTCGGCGATGCCCAGGCCGAGGCCGAGGAAGGCGCGGCCGCGGCGGGCCGTGCCGCGCCAGAGGGCGACGGAGGCGAGGACGATGGCGATCGGGCCCAGGAAGACGTTCAGCACCAGCAGGCCGAGCAGTCCGAGGATGAAGGAGGCTACGGCCATGCCGTCGGCGTCCCGGGTGCCGGTGCGGCGGGTGGGCGTGGCGGTGAGTTCCATGGGGTGAGTCAGCTCCCTGCGGCTCAGTGGGCGGAGGTGTGACGCCGGCGGGCGGCGCGCTCGCGGACCGCGAAGACGGTCAGCCAGACGCCGATGACGGCGGCGGCGACCAGGGAGACGGGCAGCGGGGCATGGGCCACCGTGCCCATGACGACGCCCATCAGCAGGAGGGTGGCGACGAGGAACAGCATGTGAGTGCCTCTCGTGAGTCTCTGGGTCCGGCCCCCGCGCGGTCGCCGCCTCGACGGTGAGGCTCGGATGTTTCGGGGACCTGACGATTCAGTGAACGGTTGTGGTAACAGTTGTTCACTGACTCTGGAGTCTAGCGCGCCGCCCGGCTTTCCAATTACAGAGAACAGTTGTTAACTGCATGGCATGGGTCACACGCTCGGCATCCGGCAGGCGCAGAAGCAGAAGACGCGACAGGCGCTCCTGGACGCGGCGTTGGAGCTGCTGGAGGAGCAGAGCCTGAGCAGCCTGGGCCTGCGTGAGGTCACCCGGGCCGTCGGGGTGGCCCCGACCGCCTTCTACCGGCACTTCCGCTCGACGGCGGATCTCGGTGTGGCGCTGGTCGAGGAGGCCCTGGGCAGCCTGCATCCGATGATCGGGGACACGGTGTCCGCGGCCGGCGACAGCGACGGACGCATCGGGCGCGCGGTCGGTCTGATCGCCCACCATGTCGAGACCCACCCCGCCCACGTCCGCTTCATCGCCCGCGAGCGGCACGGCGGTGTCCAGCCGGTGCGGCAGGCGATCAGTGGCCAACTGGCCCGGTTCGCCCAGGAGGTACGGGTCGAGCTGGCCAAACACCCCGAGTCGGAGGGGTGGAGCGACGACGACCTGTTGATGCTCGCCGGCCTGTACGTGGACCAGATGCTGATGACGGCCTCGCTCTGCCTGGAGGCACTGGAGGCGTCCGAGGAGGAACGGGAGCGGGTGACCCGGGTGGCGGCCCGTCAGATGCGGCTGATCGCCATCGGCCGCCGCAACTGGCTGGTTTGACCCGCCCGCTCCGGCAACGGGCGCGGACGGCGCCCCCGTTGACGGGCCCGGGTGACGCCTCCGTTCACCCGACGCGTCACCCCGCGACGCCGAGTACCCGCCCCTGGGCGGACCGTGGACGGACGACCGCGGCACGGCCGGTACCGGGCGACGGCTCCCACCGGAGCCCGCCGGAACCGGCACGCACGCGCCCCCGAGGGCCCGCCCGCCGCACCGGCCCCTCCGGAGCGGCCGGCCGCCCTGAACGGCACCCCGCCCGGGGCGGGAATCCGCCCGGAGCACCGACCCACCCGGGACGGCCACCCGTCCGGAGCGGCGACCCGCCCGGGACGCCTGACCGGCCGGAGCACCCGCCCGACCGAGACGCCTCCGCCACCCGGGGCGGCGGCTCGCCGGGGACGCCGGCCCACCCGGGAGGGGCCCCGCCGTGGACGGTCAGCCGAGTCTGACGCGGGCGAGCTGCCGGGACTGCGCGACCAGCCGGTCCGCGCTGTCCCACACCTCGGCGTCCTCCTCCAGGAAGCCGCCGGCCAGGTTGCGGGTGGTGATGGAGACGCGCAGCGGGCCGGGCGCGGGACGGCAGCGCACGTGCACCGTGAGTTCGACCGTCGGCACCCAGCCGGACAGCCCGATCTCGAAGGCGGTCGGCGGCAGCGCGTCGACCGCGAGGAGCAGCGAGAGCGGGTCGGGGTCGCGGCCGTCGGCGAGCCCGAACCAGGCGCGCATCTCACCCTTGCCGGACGGCGCCCCGAGGGCCCAGCCCAGCGTCGAGGGGTCGAGCTTGAGCATCAGCCGCTCGGTGATGGCGGAGCTGCCGTCGACGGGGGCCGGACCGTCCTCGGGCCCGAAGCAGTGCTCCATCGGCGGGATCGCCGGCGGCGTCGCCGTGGTGCGGACGTCGTCGGGCAGCGCGGCCAGGTCGCCGTACGAGGCGAGCACGCGGATCCGTTCGACCTCGCGGCCCTCGTCGTCGTACTGGAAGAGCGAGGCCTGGCCGGTCGACAGGGTGCGGCCGGTGCGGGCGACGTCCGTGCGGATGACCGCGGGTCCCGGCTGGGAGGCGGTGAGGTAGTGCGCCGAGACGGTGAACGGGTCGTCGTGCGGCAGGGCGTCCGCGAGGGCGCGGCCCAGGACGGCCAGCAGGTATCCGCCGTTGACGGCGCTGATGATCGTCCATCCCGGGGACAGGTCGACGTCGTAGACGCCGGGTGCACGCAGGGTGACCGCGGTGTCGCGGTCGAACTCACTGTCGCCGATCGTGGCTCGCACGGCCTGTGCCGAAGCTGCTTCTGACATGCCTGAACGGTACAACAGGCCATTACTAAGCGGTAGCTTTTGCTGTTTCGACCACGTCACACGCCGGTGCCCGGGGTGTGATTTCGGCAATTTCTTGGTAAGTGTCCGCCACTCGTCCGTGACCAACGGCTTCGGAACCCCCTCTTCAGGGACATAGAACCCGATGCAGACGCCGAGCCCGATCCAGCCCGTCACAGGAAGAGCCGCACAGACCGTGAGCCTCACCGGAACGTCGTTCCTCCTCACCGCGATCGCCCTGGTCGTGGTCGCCCTCGTCCTCCCCCTCGTCCTGTGGTCGCGCCTCCCCGGCCCCGCGTTCCTGCGCAGCACGGCACGGATGCTGATGCTGCTGTTCGCCCAGGGCACGGCGATCACCCTCGTCTTCGTGCTCGTGAACAACGCCAACAGCCTCTACGACAACTGGTCCGACCTCCTCGGCACGGGCAATCACGTGCAGGCGGCCGCCGACCTGGGTGTCGACGGCACCGGTGGCGTCGCGGTGCGCGAGCTGCCCAGGATCCACCAGACGTTCGCCGCGGCGGACGGCCCCGGCATGCGCCGGGCGGGCGGGGTGCGCGTCACCCAGCTGCACGGCCAGGTCTCGGGCGTGAACGCCGAGGTCTACGTCTGGCTGCCGCCGCAGTACAACGAGCCCGCCTACCGCAACCGGAAGTTCCCCGTGGTCGAGCTCCTGCCCGGCTATCCGGGCTCCGCGAAGGCCTGGTTCGGCTCCCTGAAGGTCCACGAACAACTGCTGCCGCTGATGCGCGACGGGCAGATCGCGCCGTTCATCCTGGTGGCGCCGCGCACGACGCTGCTGGCCAAGGTGGACACCGGCTGCGCGAACGTCCCCGGCAAGGTGAACGCCGACACCTGGCTCAGCATCGACGTGCCGAAGATGGTGACGGACAACTTCCGCGCCAAGGCCGCGCCGGACGGCTGGGGCGTGGCCGGCTACTCGGCGGGGGCGCACTGCGCGACCAAGCTCGCCGTCGCCCACCCCGACCGCTACCGGGCCGCGGTCAGCATGTCCGGGTACAACGACCCCATCGGTGAACGCGACTCGCTGCCCGCGCGCAACGTCGAGCTGCGCCGCCGCAACAACCCCTTCCTGCTGCTGCGCGCGGACCGTGTCCCGCCCCGCGTCGCGCTGTACTACTCGGGCGAGGTGCACGACGGCTACGAGGCGGGCGTCGCGCTCGAACAGATCGCGAAACCGCCGACGACCGTGCAGGTGGTGCTGCTGCCGCGGAGCGCCGGCGGTCACAACATGGCCCTGTGGCGCCCGCAGGTGACCGAGGTGTTCCGCTGGCTGACCCAGCAGATCGGCCCCGGCGCGCGGGCTAAGGGGTCTCCGCCTCGGTCGCTGCCGAGCGCCGGTTCCAGGCGCGCGGCGCTCGCCAGTGGAAGCGCATCGCGAGAAGCCGCAGCACGAAAGCCGTGACCACCGCGAGCCCGCTGGTGAAAGGGGTCAGCGCGTCGTAGCGGATGCACAGGGCGACCATGGTGGCGCCGACGATGGCGGGAACCGCGTAGAGGTCGCGGTCCCAGCGCAGCAGCGAGGGCACCTCGTTGGCGAGCACGTCACGCAGCACGCCGCCGCCGACCGCGGTGGCGAGCCCGAGGGCGGCCGACGCGGTCAGGCCGAGACCGTACTCGTACGCCTTCGTGGTGCCCGCGACGCAGAACAGACCGAGTCCGGCCGCGTCGAAGACGTTCACCGCGCCCTGGATGCGCTCCACCTCGGGGTGCAGGAAGAAGACCAGGAGCGCGGCCAGCAGCGGCGTCAGGAAGTAGCCGAGGTCGGTGAACGCGGCCGGCGGCACGGCCCCGATGACCACGTCACGCAACAGCCCTCCGCCCAGCGCGGTGACCTCGGCGAGGACGGCGATGCCGAAGACGTCGAAGTTCTTGCGTACGGCCAGCAGGGCACCCGAGATCGCGAAGACGAAGATGCCGATCAGGTCGAGCGTGTGCTGGACGGAGGGACTGAAAAGTTGCTGAAGCACCCCTACAATCTTACCTGCCGCAGGGACTGCACCTTACAAAAGAAGGCCTAGACGGCAAACGGAGACCTAGAGAGAAGGTTTCCCAGGGGTGAAGAGCCAGGTCTGGAAGAGATCGTCGAGCTGCTGCCCGGAGATCTTCTCCGCGAGCCGGATGAAGTCGGCCGTGTTCGCGTTGCCGTACCGGTGCAGCTTGGTCCAGGCGGGCAGCAGCTTGAAGAACGCGCTGTCGCCGATGCGCTCGCGCAGCATCTGGAGCGTCATCGCGCCGCGCTGGTAGACCGCCGAGGCGAACATGGTGTCCCGCTGCGGATCGGCGACGACCGTCTGCCAGAAGGACGAGTCCGCCGGTCGTGTGTTGTACCCGGCGAGGAACGAGTCGTGCGCCGAGCGGACGCCCTGGTGTTCGGACCACAGCCACTGGGCGTAGGTCGCGAAGCCCTCGTTGAGCCAGATGTCCTTCCACCGCTCCACGGAGACCGAGTCGCCGAACCACTGGTGGGCCAGCTCGTGCACGATGGTCGACTCGGAGCGCACGGCGGAGTACGCGGGCTTGGACTGCACCTCCAGCGAGAACCCGGCCTCCGGCATGTCGTCGACGATCGCGCCGGTCTCCTCGAAGGGATACGGGCCGAAGATCTGCGACCAGTAGTCGGTGGCCGCGGCCGTCACGGCGTACACGTCGACGCTGTTGCTGTTGGCGAGCACCGGGTCGATGGCGACGTAGATCGGCGTACCGGCCGGGGTCCGCCCCGACTTCACGTCGAACTTCCCGATGGTCGCGGTCGCGAGGTAGGTCGCCATGGGCCGGCTCTCGCGCCAGTGCGTGACGGTGCCGGCGCCCGTGTCCCGCGTCGAGATCAGGCGGCCGTTGGAGACTCCGGTGAGGCCCTTCGGAGCCTTGATACGGATGTCGTACGTCGCCTTGTCGGAGGGGTGGTCGCTGGACGGGAACCAGGAGGAGGCCGCGTTCGGCTCGCAGGCGACGAAGACCCCGTCCGCGGTCTTCATCCATCCGTAGTCGGAGCCGAAGACGATGGGACCGTTGAGGGCCTCGGGGACACCGCCGTAGGTGACGGTCACCGTGAAGGTCCTGCCCTTCGACAGCGTGCCGCGCGGGGTGATGCGTATCTCGTCGCCCGCACGCGTGAAGTCCGCCCGTCTGCCGTTCACCTCGACCTTCGTGACCTCCAGCTTCTGCAGGTCCAGATCGAAGGAGGAGAGGTTCTGGGTGGCGCGGGCGGTGAGCGTCGTCCGCCCGTCGAGGCGGTCGGTGTCCGGGTTGTACGCCACGTCGAGGTCGTAGTGGCGGGCGTCGAAGCCACCGTTGCCGAGTTGGGGGAAGTAGGGGTCTCCGATGCCGTCCGCGCCCGGTTTCGGGGCGGAGGAGGCGGCGATGACGAGGAAGGAGGCCGCCGCGGTCGCGAGGGCCCCTAAACGTGCCGAACGGGAGAGTGCCATGAGCGTCCCTTTCGTACGTGTTCTGATCGCTCCTGATCAGATGGACACGCGAGACTCTGCACTCTCCCGTTCGGGCATGTTCATGACTTTGCCTAATCGTCATGGCCTACTCGCCGGTTGACTCCTGACGGCCGGCTTCCGGTTCGGCGAGGGGCCGTCCGGACCCCTCCGCCCGGCAGGGAACCCGCCGCCGGAAACCGGTCCCGGCGGTCCCAGCGATCCGCGCCGCGCCCCCACCGAACTCCCGGAATCGCCACACCCCCGAAAACGGAGGAGAACTCGCCACTTGAACCTGCGGGGACTCGACCAATTCCGAGTCTTTACCGCACGATCCGGTAGGCTCAATTGTTCCTCAACTCCGCCGAATTCGATTGACCACTCCCGGTCGCATTCATAAGCTCACTCCAGCTCGACGGGCTCCGCGAAATCCGGGGACCGGACCACTCACATGGGGGAACCAATGAGTAAGAGAGCAAAGCTGGCCACGCTCGTCGTCGCCGGAATCATGCCGGTTGTCGCGGGCGCGGCGCCGGCCTCGGCGGCGGTCACACCGAAAAGGTCGTGCCCGGTCGACTACGGGGTCCGGATCACCTCGCACACGACCTACCGGATTCCCGCGAGCGGCGCGTACTTCAAGGATGGTCCGGGCGGCACGATCAGCGCCTCCGTCACCCGGGCGTCCACCATCACGTACAGCCTCTCCACCTCCCTCGAGGTGAGCGCCAGCTACCTGTTCGCCTCGGCGAAGGCGTCGGTGAGCGGCAGCATCACCAAGTCCGTGGCCGTCACGACCGGCCACTCGTACTCGCACGACATCCACGCCCACAAGTACGGCAACCTGCAGTACGGCTCGAACGGCTTCAAGGTCGGGTGGGAGTCGAACCGCACGAACCCGAACTGCTCGGTGACGGTGCTCGCGTCAGGTACGGCCAAGCTTCCGGCGACTTCCGTCGGCTGGCACTACTGGGAGACCAGTTCCTGATCGGCGAACGGCCGGCGAATTGTCCCGGGCCGCCGACTTCGCTTCGGAATTCACTTTCGCTTTCAACTTCGGCGCCTGATTCCTGAATTCGCCAAAACCTGTGCCCCGGTAACCAATTCTCTGGTCACCGGGGCACGGTCGTCGGCGAACATCCGCCGGCTTCGATACTGCGCCTGACTACTTCTGGGTGTCGGTTCCCGATTCCCTCGACGCGTCCGGCTCATCGGCCGCGACCGTTTCGGAGGCATCCTCGGACTCCACCGCGGTGGACTCCCCGGCAGCGGCGACCGTGGTCTCCTCCGCCGGGGTCTCCTCGGTCCGCAGTTCAGCGGCGACCGCCGCCGACGTCTCCGCCGACTCCGCCAGCACCTCGTCGGCCACGAACTCGGCCGCCTGCTTCGCGACGGAGAGCAGCACCGTGTCCTGCGGCGCCTGGTCCTCGAAGTTCTCCGGGTGGTGACAGGCGACCCGCTGGCCGGGCTTCAGCTCCAGGAGCGGCGGCTCGACCGTCTTGCAGATCTCCGTCGCCTTCCAGCACCGCGTGTGGAAGCGGCAGCCGCTGGGCGGCGCGATCGGCGAGGGCACGTCGCCCGTGAGCAGGATCCGCTCGCTCTTCGCGTTCCGGCGCTTCGGGTCCGGGATGGGCACCGCGGACATCAGGGCCTTGGTGTACGGGTGCATCGGCGCCGAGTACAGCGAGTCGCGGTCGGCGAGCTCCACGATCTTGCCGAGGTACATCACCGCGATCCGGTCCGAGACGTGCCGGACGACCGACAGGTCGTGCGCGATGATCACGTACGTGAGGCCGAGCTCCTGCTGCAGGTCGTCGAGAAGGTTGACGACCTGCGCCTGGATGGACACGTCCAGCGCCGACACCGGCTCGTCCGCGACGACCAGCTTCGGGTTCAGCGCGAGCGCGCGGGCGATGCCGATGCGCTGGCGCTGGCCGCCGGAGAACTCGTGCGGGTAGCGGTTGTAGTGCTCGGGGTTGAGGCCGACGACCGACAGCAGCCGCTGGACCTCCTTCTTCACACCGCCCTCGGGGGTCACGCCCTGCAGCTTGAACGGGGCACTGATGATCGTGCCGACCGTGTGGCGGGGGTTGAGCGACGAGTACGGGTCCTGGAAGATCATCTGGACGTCACGGCGCATCGGGCGCATGCCGCTCACACCGAGGTGCGTGATGTCCTTGCCCTCGAACTCGACCTTGCCCGCGGTCGGTTCGAGCAGCCGCGTGATGAGCCGGCCCATCGTGGACTTGCCGCAGCCGGACTCGCCCACGACGCCCAGGGTCTCCCCGGAACGCACCTCGAAGTCGATGCCGTCGACGGCGCGCACGGCACCGACCTGACGCTGCAACAGGCCCTTCCGGATGGGGAAGTGCTTCTGCAGCCCGGTCACCTTCAGCAGGACCTCACCGGGAGCGGCGTCCTTGGTGAGGGTGGCGCCGCCTTCGTCCTGCGCCTGTGCGGGAATGGTCACTTCCGCGTCCTTGGCTTTCTCGCTCACAGCTTCGGCGCAATCTCTTCGATCCAGATGCGTTCCCGCTGCTCCTGGGGCATGTGGCAGGCGGCCCAGTGCCGTCCGCCGACCTCGGTCAGCTCGGGACGGACCGTGCGGGTCACGTTGTCCTTGGGAACGTCCGCGTACGGGCAGCGCGGGTTGAAGGCGCAGCCGGACGGGATGTTGATCAGCGAGGGCGGGGAGCCCTTGACGGGGATGAGGCGTTCGGTCTGCTCACGGTCCAGGCGCGGCATCGAGCCGAGCAGTCCCCAGGTGTAGGGGTGGCGGGGCTCGTAGAACACCTTCTCGGCGGGACCGCGCTCGATGCAACGGCCGCCGTACATCACCAGGATGTCGTCGGAGAGTTCGGCGACGACGCCCAGGTCGTGGGTGATGACGATGACCGCGGAGCCGAACTCCTTCTGCAGGTCCCGGATCAGGTCGAGGATCTGCGCCTGGACGGTCACGTCCAGGGCGGTCGTCGGCTCGTCCGCGATCAGCAGCTCGGGGTTGTTGACCAGCGACATCGCGATCATCGCGCGCTGACGCATACCGCCGGAGAACTCGTGCGGGTAGCTGTCCACGCGCTTGTCCGGCTGCGGGATGCCCACCCGGTCGAGCATCTCGACCGCGCGGCGCTTCGCCGTCTTCTTGTCCACCTTGTGGTGGATGCGGTACGCCTCCACGATCTGCTGACCGATCGTGTAGTACGGGTGCAGCGCGGACAGCGGATCCTGGAAGATCATCGCCATCTCGCGGCCGCGCAGCTTGCGTACGTAGTCCGGGTCGGCGGACAGCAGTTCGGTGCCGTTCAGCCAGATCTCACCGGAGATCTGCGCCTTGCGCTTGCCGTACTGGCCGGCCGTGTGCAGGCCCATGATGCCGAGCGAGGTCACCGACTTGCCGGAGCCGGACTCGCCCACGATGCCGAGGGTCTTGCCCTTCTCCAGCTGGAAGCTGAGCCCGTCGACGGACTTGACCAGACCGTCGTCGGTCGGGAAGTGCACCTTCAGGTCGCGTACTTCGAGGAAGGCGGAGGGTGCGGGCGAGTCCATGACGGGCTCGGCGACCGCTCCGCTCTTGCTGAGTTCGGTCATGAGAGCCTCACTCGGGGGTCGATCACGGCGTACAGGACGTCCACTACGAGGTTGGCGACGATCACCGCGAGCGAGGTGATCAGGGTGACGCCCAGGATGACGGGCAGGTCCTTGTCGCTGATCGCCTTGAGGACGGCCTGGCCGAGGCCGGGAAGGCTGAACGTGGTCTCGGTGAGGATCGCGCCGCCGATGAGGGCGCCGAGGTCCATGCCGAGCATGGTGAGGATCGGCGTCATCGTGGAGCGCATGGCGTGCTTGCCGATGACGACCGGCTCGCGCAGGCCCTTGGCACGTGCGGTCCGGATGTAGTCCTCGCCCATGACTTCCAGCATGGTGGCGCGGGTGATCCGGGCGTACATCGCGGCGTACAGGAAGGCGAGGGTGATCCAGGGCAGGATCATGCCGCCGAGGTAGCCGCCGACGCTGTCCGACAGGGGCACGTACTGGGCGTCGATCCAGTTCAGCCCGTAACTGAAGATCGCCAGCGACAGCAGACCGGTGAAGTAGATGGGGAGCGAGACGCCGCCGAGGGCGACGACCATCGCGCCGCGGTCCCAGAGGGAGCCGCGCTTGAGCGCGGAGAGCACACCCGCCGAGACACCGAAGATCAGCCACAGGACGGCGGCACCGAGAGCGAGTCCCAGGGTCACCGGGAAGCGGTCGGTGATGACCGGCCAGATGGCCTGCTCATTGCGGAAGGAGTAGCCGAAGCAAGGCGCCGCGCAGTGCGTGACGTCTCCGCCGCCCGAGTAGGTGCGTCCGACGAAGATGCCCTTGAAGAACTCCCAGACCTGGACGAAGATCGGGTCGCCCAGCTGGAGCTTCTGCCGGACCGCCTCGATGGCCGCGGGGTCTGCCTGCTTGCCCACGAACATCGTGGCCGGGTCGACCCCCGCCCACTTCGGGACGAGGAAGAAGATGCCGAAGACCACCAGAATGATGACCACCAGCATCACTGCGGCGGCGAAGAGCCGCCTGATGAGGTAAGCGAGCACTGCTCTCGGCCCGACGGCGGGGCCGTGGGCCACCGGAGGTCTTCCGGTGGCCCACGGTTCACGCCGCTCCGGCCTTCACCTGCCTTTCGTGCCTTATGGCGGGTGCGCCGGTCCGGATTACTTCACGCCGAGGTTGACGAAGTCGTACTGACCGCTGTAGCCGTCGGTCGTGTAGACGTTGGTCAGCCGCGTCGAGCGCCAGTTGATGAACTTCTCGAAGACGAAGGGCAGGTAGTAGCCGCCCTCCATGACCTTGTGGTTGATCTCGGTCGAGATCGACACCTTCTTGGCGGCGTCCAGTTCCTTGACGTAGCTGTCGAAGAGACCGTTGATCGTCTTGTCGTCGATCATGCCGAAGTTGTTGTTACCGCTGTCGAGGATGTACTTGCCGTCCCACAGCGGGAGACCGAAGCCCTGGACGGTCGGGAAGTCCGGACCCCAGCCCATGATGATGATGCCGAAGCCCTTCTTCTTCACGTTCGAAGGGCTGCCGATGATGCCGGCGGTCTGCGCACCGTCGTACTGCTCGATGTCGACGGTGATGCCGACCTTCTTCAGCGACGCCTGGAGCGACTCGGCGGTGGCCACCTCGACCGGCTTGTTGTTGCGGACCGCGATGGTGGTCTTGAAGCCGGTCGGCTTGCCGCAGGCCTTGAGCTCTTCCTTGGCCTTGGCGATGTTGGCGGCGCCGTCGTTCGCGGCGGTGCCGTACGGGTCGTACTTCTGGCCCTCGGCGCCCGGGACGGACGGCGGGAGCATGTTGGTGCCGATGTCGCCACCGGCGATCGGGCCACCACGCGCGGTCTGCAGCGACTTGTGGTCGGCACCGTAGATCACGGCCTTGCGGCAGTGCTCGTTGTCGAACGGCGCCACCGTCTTCGGCATGACCGCGTAGCGGACGTAGCCGGAGACCGGGTTGTCCAGGTTGCCCTTGTGCTGCTTCAGGGCGATGGTGCGGCCCTGCGGGGACATACCGGTCTGGCCGATGTCCAGGTCGTAGTCGCCGTTGATCAGGCGCTGGTCCATGTCATTGGCGTTGGTGAAGAAGTTGACCGTGATCTGGTCCGGGAGCGCCTTGCGGATCGGGTCCGAGGACTGCTTCCAGTTGGTGTTGCGCTCCAGCACGATCGCCTTGTTCGGCGTGTACGACTTGAACTTGTACGGGCCGGACGAGAAGGGGTGCAGACCGTACTTGGACTTGGTGTCCATGTCCGCGCGGATCGGGGAGGCCGAGGTCAGCGCGAGCATCTCCTCGAAGTCCGAGTTCGCCGCGGGCAGGTGGAAGACGATCGTCTTGTCGTCGGGCGTCGAGATCGCCTTCAGACCCAGGTGGTCGGCGGACTTGTCCTTGTACGGACCCGCGTAGGCGCCCTTCGGGTCCAGGACGTCCTTCAGGTACACCGGACCGCCGGACAGCACGTCCTGCGCCCAGACGCGCTCGATGCCGTACTTGACGTCCTTGGAGGTGATCGGCTTGCCGTCCTCCCAGCTGACGCCGTCACGCAGCGTGTACGTGTAGGTCTTGCCGTCGTCGGTGACCTTCGCGGTGCTCGTCGCGAGGTCCGGCGTGACCTTGGCGCCCTCGGCGCCCGGCTGGGTCTGGTTGGTGACGAGCTGACGGCTGTAGTACCGCATGAAGTTCCAGGCGAAGCCGTAGTAGCCACGCGTGGTGTCCCACGAGTCGGCGTCCTGGGCACCGGCGAACTTCAGCGTGCCGCCCTTCTTGGCCGAGGCGTTGGCGACCTTGTTGTTGCCGGCGTTGAAGCCGGCAGCGCCCTGCTTGTCGCCGCTCTTGTCATCGCCGCTGCCGCCGCACGCAGCCGTGGTCAGCAGCGCGGCAACCACCGCGACAGCGGCAGCAGCCTGCTTGCGCCGCCCTGTGGTGCGTTGGGTAGTCACGATCTCGGATCCTCCGTGTATGTATCGGCCCATGGTGAAGCCAAGGGCCCAAGGGGGTACGGCAGTTCAGCGAGAACCCTTCGGGTCGAGCGCATCGCGTACGCCGTCGCCGAAGAGGTTGAAGGAAAGCACGGTGATGAAGATCGCTACACCGGGAATCACCATGTACATGGGGTCCGAGTCGTAGTAATCGATCGCGGAGGAGAGCATCTGTCCCCAGGACGCGGTGGGCGGCTTGACGCCCACACCCAGGAAGCTCAGCGCTGCTTCCGTGAGGATGTTGGTCGGGATCATCATCGTCGTGTACACGATGATGGGCGCGACGAGGTTCGGCAGCAGTTCCTTGAACAGGATGTAGAACCGGCCCGCCCCCAGACTGCGGGCGGCCTCCACGTACTCGCGCTCGCGCAGCGAGAGCGTCTGGCCGCGCACCACACGTCCGACATAGGGCCAGCCGAAGAAGCCGATCACCAGGATCATGACGAGCAGGCGCACGCCCGTGCCCGACAGACCCAGCATCTCGTTGGGCATGACCGAGACCAGGGCGATGATGAACAGCAGCTGCGGGAAGGCCAGCAGGCCGTCCATGACCCGGCTGATGAGGGCGTCGGCCCAGCCTCCGAAGTAGCCGGCGAGCACACCCAGAACGGTGCCCAGCACGACGGCTACGAGAGCCGACAGGAAGCCGACCAGGAGCGAGATCCGCGCGCCGTAGATGATCCGGGCGAAGATGTCGCGGCCGCTGACCGGCTCGACACCGAGCAGGTGGCCCCCGCTGATACCGCCCCAGGACCCCGTGGGGGTCGAGAAGAGCGGGTCGATGAGGTTCTCGTGGTGCGTCTCGGGATCCTGGCCGACCAGGTTGGTAATCACGGGTGCCAGCAGCGCGATCGCGATGAGTACGAGCACGACGATGCCACCCGTGAGGGCGAGTTTGTCCCGCTTGAGGCGCTCCCAGGCGATCCGCCCGAGGGACCGCCCCTGTACCGCCGCCTTGGCCTCGGCAGCGCTGGCAGCCGCCGCTTCCTCGGTCGCGCTCGGAGCCGCTTCCGCGGTCGGCTCGTGCAATGGTGCCGTCATCGTGGCAGGGACCCCTCTCAACCGGCGGTAGCCGGCCCACACGTGCCGCTGTGGCGGCATGATCAGTCCGTCGTACACGGGAGTTAAACCCCCTTGGAGCGGGAGTCTTCAACGCACCGGCGATCTGTAGCCAGACCTGACGGTGAATGGATGCCTAAACGTGATGCCATTCGAGGTGTTCCGTTATCCGGACGGTGGGTAACGGGTGTCGGACACGGGGCAGTTGGTGCGGTCACGGCGGATAAGGGCACTAACCGGACGATCCCTTGCCATCTACGCGCGAAGAAATGCGCGGCCCCGGGTGAAGGACCCGTGACGGCCCTTCACCGTTCGTTCAGCGACGGCCTCAGTAGACACCGCGCGCCGGCGGGTACCCGTACCCGCCCGCCACCGGCGCCTGCGCCGGGGCCGCGTGGGCCTCGCGGTCGTAGAACGGGCGCGCGTTGGCGCGCAGCCACATCGCCACCGGGTCGTACTCGTCGGACATCGCGACGGTGGACACGGGCAGGCCGTCCGGGACCGCGCCGATCGACTGCTGCATCATCGCCCGCACCGAGTCGACGGCGGGCGGCGAGGTGTCGTACACGTCGAGCCCGATGGCCAGATAAGGCGCCCCGAGCGTGGGCTGCACCCAGGTGCGCCGCAGCGAACGGACGGCGGGGGTGCGGTGCGCGTTCTGCGTGAGCAGGGCGTAGAACTGCGGGATCTCGATGCCGGGTTCGGACAGCCTGAGCGGGCCGGCGGGCTGACGCTCCAGGCCGGCGGCGATCCGGCGCAGGTCCAGCCAGGGGATGCCGAGCCCGCCGCCCGGGGCGTGCGGGTTGAGCCAGAGTCCGAAGTGGTCGGGGTAGAGGGTGCGGGCCACGTCGAGGCCGTCGACGACCTCGTACGACCTGTTCCAGCCACTGGCCGAGAGCTCCTGGGCGGAGGTGACGCACGGCGCGTAGCCGAAACCGCCCACCTCCATGTTTCCGTACTGGGCGTCCGGGGAGCCGCCCTGGCCGTGCCAGAGCAGCATCCACACCTGGCCGGACGACGGGGTCGCGAGCGCGCGAAGGAGCGCCTCGTAGGCGTCGTAACGCCCGGGCGTCACCTGGCGCAGCATGTGCTCGACCTGTCCGGCCGCGGCCGTGCCCGACGCACTCACCCTCAATCGCCCCTTCGCGAAGAAATCACGATGAACTCACCCATTACGCCAGCGACACCGGTGGCCCGGGTGCGTCGACACCTCGACCACACCCCGACCGAGCCATGAAACCAGCTTAAGCGGCGATCCTGACAGCGACTTGACGCATGGCGCGGGAGGGGCCACCGCGTCAGTAGCCCTGCCGGTAGAACGGGCGCACGTTCACGCGCATCCACTCCCCCACCGGGTCCTGCGCGACGTCCAGGAACACCATGTTCACCGGCCGGTCCACCGGCACCCGGCCGAGGGCCCGGCCCAGCGCGTCCAGCGGAGGCGCCGTGGCGTCGCCCTCCCAGCCCGCCAGTTCGACCCCGATGAACATCACGGGGTCGTCGCCCTCGATGCTGGCCAGGCAGCGGCGCGCGGTCAGCACCACACCGGTCGCCGCGAACTCGCCCGAGGCCGCGGCCAGGAAGTCCACCGGCTCGTCCTGCCAGTCGGGTTCGAAGAGTTTCACCCGGCCGCCGCTCGCGGGACCGTCCAGCGGGGTGCGTCCGGCACGGCACAGCTCGGCGACCGCGAGGGGCGGCAGCGGTACGCCCACCACACCGCCCGGGTTGATCGCGACGCCGACCTGCGGGGGCAGCCCGCGCGCGAACTCGACGGCGGGCGCGATGGTGAACGACAGATGGCTCCCGACGACCTGGCGGAACTGCTCCTCGGAGCTGAAGACCGGTACGTACGCCTGGCCGTCGATCTCCAGGGTGGGCAGGTCGAGGGGGCCCGCGTGCGGTCCGCCGCCGTTGGGCAGCGGCACCCAGACGAAGCTGCGGCCGAGGACCTCGACGATGCGGCCGCCCGCCGAGGGCACTCCGAGCGACGCGGAGAGCACCTCCTCCAGTTCGTTGCCCGGCCAGCCGCCGTGCGGGTGGGGGTGCGGGTGCGCTGGTGCCGGGAAGTCGGGGAAGTCCATCTGTCTACCGCCTGCTGTGAACCGCTGATCCGGTGTTCCGGTGTCCTGGTGTGCTGTTCTGGTCTGCTGCTCGGGTGCTCCGCTGTGGTGCTCCGGCTGGAAAGGTTAGTGGGCGCCTACGACCCTCTCGTACGACGATGTCCCGTTCTCCGGTACGAGCTCGCGTACGGCCTTCGTCCGACCGGCTCCGCGCTCCCGTGCGACGGGCTCCGGCACGACGGGTTCCCGTGCGGCGCGTGCCCCGGTGACCGGCCCCGCACCCTCCCAGCCGTCGGATCAGCCGTCGAAGTCGATCCGGCGCAGCACGTCCGCGGCGGTGCGGTCGAGGAGCACCGCCGAGCCGCAGCCCTCCGGCAGTTCGCCCCGCTCGACGGAGCGCAGCAGCCGGCTCAGCGCGCCCCGGTGCCGCGCGAACGCGTACCGCGAGACGCCCCTGCCGCGCTCACGCTGACCCTCCAGCGCCGTGCCCGCGGTGACGTCGAGGAGCAGGAGGTGGAGTGTGCCGCCGCGGCGGCGGGCCTCCCGGGCGAGCCAGCGGCGCACCCACGCCTGGGTACCGCAGTCGTGGACGACGACGCCGGCGCCGGAGCGCAGCGTGCGGCGCAGGCCCGCGTAGTGCGCGAGGCGGACGAGGGGGCGGTAGACCGCGTACGGGAGCCGGCGCGCCAGCCGGCCGTCCCAGCGGTCGCGGGTGTCCTGGGAGTCCACGCGCCGGCCGGCGACCGCGCGGCGCATCAGGGTCGACTTGCCGCTGCCCGGCAGTCCGGTGACCACCACGAGGTCCGCCGTGCCGAAGTACAGACCGTGCGGGCTGTGTCCCGCGCGCTCCCTGAGGTCGCGCACGACGGCCGCCGGAAGCGTGCCGCACCCCTCCCGGACCGGGGTACTCGGCTGCTGCGGCAGCGCGAGGGCCGAGGTCGTCGCGTACGCCCTGGTCCTGTTCACCGTGATCGTCCTCCCCTTGGGTCTGGAGTCCCATCCCCGTCGAGTGTAAAGAGAAGGTAATGCGCGGCGCTTCCTGTTTCCGTGTTCGGACTGCCACAGCCCGGTTACAGATGCGGACTGCCGTCATCGGACGGCGCGTGCAATGATGTGCCCGCCAACTGCATACCGGCCGCTTGAATCCGCGCGGGAGAGTTCCCAGTGACGTGCACGCATCCGTGTGACGTACGTTCTGCTGGGACGCCGAAGGAGCAAGTCCCTCCCTTGAATCTCTCAGGCCCCGTTACCGCGCGGGCGAGGCACATCTGAAAAGCGGGCCGCTCACCGGTGGCTCCACCCAAGGTGCAAGTCATGACCTCCGTTCGCGGGGTCGTGATGAACCTCTCAGGTTCCGATGACAGATGGGGAGGAACGACCTCGCCGTCATGCCTTGGGAGCCCCACCGATGAGCAGTAACGCACCCCGTCGTACCGCGCTCGATGCCCTGCATCGCTCGCTGGGCGCGACGATGACCGACTTCGCGGGCTGGGACATGCCCCTGCGGTACGGCTCCGAGCGCGACGAGCACGTCGCCGTCCGCACCCGGGCCGGTCTCTTCGACCTCTCGCACATGGGCGAGATCACGGTCACCGGCCCGCAGGCGGCCGCGCTCCTGAACCACGCGCTGGTCGGCAACATCGCCTCCGTCGGCGTGGGCCGTGCCCGCTACACCATGATCTGCCGTGCGGACGGCGGCATCCTCGACGACCTGATCGTGTACCGGCTGGCCGAGACCGAGTACATGGTCGTCGCCAACGCCTCCAACGCCGAGGTCGTCCTCGGCGCGCTGACCGAGCGCGCCGGCGGTTTCGACGCCGAGGTCCGCGACGACCGGGACGCGTACGCGCTGCTCGCCGTGCAGGGCCCCGAGTCCCCCGGCATCCTCAAGTCGCTCACCGACGCCGACCTCGACGGCCTGAAGTACTACGCCGGTCTGCCCGGCACGGTCGCGGGCGTCCCGGCGCTGATCGCGCGCACCGGCTACACGGGCGAGGACGGTTTCGAGCTCTTCGTGGCCCCGTCCGACGCCGAGAAGCTGTGGCAGGCGCTGACCGAGGCGGGCGCGCCGGCCGGGCTGGTCCCGTGCGGTCTGTCCTGCCGCGACACACTGCGCCTGGAGGCGGGCATGCCGCTGTACGGGCACGAGCTGACCACCTCGCTCACCCCCTTCGACGCGGGGCTCGGGCGCGTCGTGAAGTTCGAGAAGGAGGGCGACTTCGTGGGCCGCGAGGCCCTGGAGGCCGCCGCCGAACGCGCCGCCGCGAACCCCCCGCGGGTGCTCGTCGGGCTCGTCGCCGAGGGCCGCCGGGTGCCGCGCGCCGGGTTCGCCGTGGTCACGGGCGGCACGGTCGTCGGCGAGGTCACCTCCGGCGCTCCCTCCCCGACGCTGGGCCGGCCGATCGCGATGGCCTACGTCGACGCCGCGCACGCCGCACCGGGCACCCCCGGGGTCGGCGTGGACATCCGGGGCAGTCACGAACCGTACGAGGTCGTGGCGCTGCCGTTCTACAAGCGCCAGAAGTAGGTCCACCGGGGCTCGGGCGCGTCGACGTGACGTACCCCGTCGCGCCCTGTCCCCTTTCCGTTGTCCGTCCCTGCCCTTCCCTCGTCCTTCCCTTGTCCCAGGACACCCGACACCCCGTCCGTACCCGTGCATCAGCACTCCCCCGCGTACAGGAGAATTCAGGCCATGAGCAACCCCCAGCAGCTGCGCTACAGCAAGGAGCACGAGTGGCTGTCGGTCGCCGAGGACGGCGTCTCGACGGTCGGCATCACCGAGTTCGCGGCCAACGCGCTCGGCGATGTCGTCTACGCCCAGCTTCCGGAGGTCGGTGACACGGTGACCGCGGGCGAGTCCTGCGGCGAGCTGGAGTCGACCAAGTCGGTCAGTGACCTGTACGCGCCGGTCACCGGCGAGATCGTGGAGGCCAACCAGGACGTGGTGGACGACCCGTCGCTGGTGAACTCCGCCCCCTTCGAGGGCGGCTGGCTGTTCAAGGTACGCGTCACGGGCGAGCCGGACGACCTGATGTCCGCCGACGAGTACACCGCCTTCACCGCCGGCTGAGGAGTCACCGCATGTCGCTTCTGAACACGCCCCTTCACGAGCTGGACCCGGACGTCGCGGCCGCCGTCGACGCCGAGCTGCACCGCCAGCAGTCCACCCTGGAGATGATCGCCTCGGAGAACTTCGCTCCGGTCGCGGTCATGGAGGCCCAGGGCTCGGTCCTGACCAACAAGTACGCCGAGGGCTACCCGGGCCGCCGCTACTACGGCGGCTGCGAGCACGTCGACGTCGTCGAGCAGATCGCCATCGACCGCGTCAAGGCGCTGTTCGGCGCCGAGCACGCGAACGTGCAGCCGCACTCGGGCGCCCAGGCCAACGCGGCCGCGATGTTCGCGCTGCTCAAGCCGGGCGACACGATCATGGGCCTGAACCTCGCGCACGGCGGGCACCTGACCCACGGCATGAAGATCAACTTTTCCGGCAAGCTCTACAACGTGGTCGCGTACCACGTGGACGAGGAGTCGGGTCAGGTCGACATGGCCGAGGTCGAGCGCCTCGCCAAGGAGTCCAGGCCGAAGCTGATCGTCGCCGGCTGGTCCGCCTACCCCCGGCAGCTCGACTTCGCCGCCTTCCGCCGGATCGCGGACGAGGTCGGCGCGTACCTGATGGTCGACATGGCGCACTTCGCCGGCCTGGTCGCCGCGGGGCTGCACCCGAACCCGGTGCCGCACGCCCACGTCGTCACCACGACCACCCACAAGACGCTGGGCGGCCCGCGCGGTGGCGTGATCCTCTCCACCGCCGAACTGGCCAAGAAGATCAACTCCGCGGTCTTCCCCGGCCAGCAGGGCGGTCCCCTGGAGCACGTGATCGCCGCGAAGGCCGTCTCCTTCAAGGTCGCCGCCACCGACGACTTCAAGGAGCGCCAGCAGCGCACGCTCGACGGCGCGCGGATCCTCGCCGAGCGCCTGGTGCGGGCCGACGTCACCGAGCACGGTGTCTCGGTCCTGTCGGGCGGCACGGAGGTGCACCTGGTCCTGGTCGACCTGCGCAACTCCGAGCTGGACGGACAGCAGGCCGAGGACCGGCTGCACGAGGTCGGCATCACGGTCAACCGGAACGCGATCCCGAATGACCCGCGACCCCCGATGGTGACCTCGGGACTGCGCATCGGCACGCCCGCCCTCGCCACCCGCGGCTTCCAGGCCGAGGACTTCACCGAGGTCGCGGACATCATCGCCGAGACGCTGAAGCCGTCCTACGACGCGGACGCCCTCAAGGCCCGGGTGTCCGCTCTGGCCGACAAGCACCCGCTGTACCCCGGCCTGAAGTAGTTCGCGCGGAACGTACGATTCTTCGGGGCGCCGCGCACACTGGAAGCACAGCTGTGTGCGGCGCCCACCCCATGCACCACCCCGCTTGCTAGGAGTTCCCGTGGCCATCTCGGTCTTCGACCTGTTCTCGATCGGCATAGGCCCGTCCAGCTCCCACACGGTGGGCCCGATGCGCGCGGCACGGATGTTCGCCCACCGGCTGCGCAACGAGGACCTGCTGCCCGCCGTGGCCTCCGTCCGGGCCGAGCTGTACGGCTCACTGGGCGCGACCGGGCACGGGCACGGCACCCCCAAGGCGGTGCTGCTCGGTCTGGAGGGCGCCTCGCCGCGGACCGTGGACGTGGAGGGCGCAGACGACCGCGTCGAGGAGATCAAGGCCTCCGGCCGCATCAGTCTGCTCGGCGAGCGGGAGATCCCCTTCTCCTTCGACGACGACCTGGTCCTGCACCGGCGCAAGGCGCTCCCGTACCACGCGAACGGCATGACGATCTTCGCGTACGGCGCCTCCGGCGAACTCGTGCTGGAGAAGACGTACTACTCCGTCGGCGGCGGCTTCGTGGTCGACGAGGACGCGGTGGGCGAGGACCGCATCAAGCTGGACGACACCGTCCTGAAGTACGCCTTCCGCACGGGCGACGAGCTGCTGCGGCTGACCAAGGAGACCGGGCTGTCGATCTCGGCGCTGATGCTGGAGAACGAACGGGCCTGGCGCACCGAGGAGGAGATCCGCGAGGGTCTGCTCGCCATCTGGCGCGTGATGCAGGCGTGCGTCTCGCGCGGCATGTCCCGCGAGGGCATCCTGCCCGGCGGCCTGCGGGTGCGCCGCCGCGCCGCCGTCTCGGCCCGCCAGCTGCGCGCCGAGGGCGACCCGCTGGCCCACGCGATGGAGTGGATCACCCTCTACGCGATGGCGGTCAACGAGGAGAACGCGGCGGGCGGCCGGGTCGTCACCGCCCCCACCAACGGGGCCGCGGGCATCATCCCCGCTGTGCTGCACTACTACATCAACTTCGTCCCCGGCGCGGACGAGGACGGCGTGGTCCGCTTCCTGCTGGCCGCGGGCGCGATCGGCATGCTCTTCAAGGAGAACGCGTCCATCTCGGGCGCCGAGGTCGGCTGCCAGGGCGAGGTCGGCTCCGCCTGCTCGATGGCGGCGGGCGCCCTCGCCGAGGTGCTGGGCGGCTCCCCCGAGCAGGTCGAGAACGCCGCGGAGATCGGCATGGAGCACAACCTCGGTCTCACCTGCGACCCGGTCGGCGGCCTGGTCCAGATCCCCTGCATCGAGCGCAACGGCATGGCCGCGGTCAAGGCGGTCACCGCCGCGAAGATGGCGATGCGCGGCGACGGCTCCCACAAGGTGTCCCTCGACAAGGTCATCAAGACCATGAAGGAGACCGGCGCCGACATGAGCGTCAAGTACAAGGAGACGGCGCGGGGCGGGCTGGCGGTCAACATCATCGAGTGCTGAGGGACAGGCCCTCACCCGCGCGGTCGTCCTTCCGCGCCGCCGGTCCCGTCGGGGACCGGCCGGGTCCGCTCGGGCCGCGCCCGCTGCGGCACGTCGGCGGCGGGGATCATCCAGGGGCACTCGCCGGCCGCAGCAGCGGCCGGGACGTCTGGTCCACGAGCTGCCGGAGAACCGACAGGTGGCACTCGTCACCGCCCAGCTCGCCGAGGATGCGGTGCGCCTCGTCACGGAAGTGGTGGATGCCGTTCTCGTGGCGGTCGAGAACGGCGGGGGCGAGGAGGAGGCCGGCCAGGGCCGATCGTGACGCGGCGGATGTTCTCGCGGCCTCGCGCAGGTCCAGGAGGCGGTGCCTGGCATCGGGTGCCGCGTCTTCCAGCGCGCAGGCGAAAAGATAGGTCACCGTGCCGTTCAGCAGGTCTTCGTTCCGTTCGGAGACGATGTCCTCCTGGTCGTTGAACATCTGCCACAGCACTCCGAACACCGAGCCGAACTCCCGCCACAGATCCGTCCGCCCGGCCTCGGCGCCCGCCAGTATCGCGGCCATCGCCGTGATCATGCCGAAGGGGGCGCCGGACTTCCCCCGGTACGCCGTGACGACCGAGTTCCGGGACGCGTCGCCCGCGTCCGCGCGCATGTCGCCCAGCTGTCCTTGGGCGGCGGTGATCCCGCAGCCGAGGACCTCCTCCGTCAGAGCGCCGCGGACCGGCTCCGGGATCCGCCGCGAGCCGATCGCCCTCAGGGACAGCACGTGTCCCGTGACGACGGCCGCCAGGAGCGCCTCGTGCGGGGTGAGACCGGCGGGCGTGTGCGCGCCGTGCCCGTCCGACAGATCGTCCAGATAACAGGCCGAGGTCCACCACAGCACGTGCACGGCGGACAGCGGGACGGCGGGTCCGGGGTCGCCCGTCTCGACGCCGTGCACGATCAGCGGCAGCACCGACAGGGGGTACTTCATCTGCTGGTGGCGCAGAAGTCCGGTGACGACGCCCCTGACGGAATCCGCCGACGGGCCGAGCCCGTCCAGGATCGCTTCTATTTCCGCCTCTATCTCCGAGGAGAATTCCCGATGGAGATCCAGATAGGGCGCGGTGTTCATGTGATGTTCCGTGTTTCTCTGCTGGGAATGACCGGATACATTCATGGGCATATTTATGGGCATATCGCGGGCGGACCGGGCGTCGAGACGTCCGGTGCCTCCGGGCGCCGAGGCGTCCGGCGCCTCCTGGGCAGGGAACGGGTGACGGTGGCCGGACGGGAACGACTTCAGGCGGTGGCGGCCGCGCGCTCGTGCTCCGTCAGGGGCGGGCCTTCCAGGGGAGCCTTCTTCCGGCCGAGGTAGACCAGGGCGAGCATGTCGGGCATGAGCAGCCGGGCGGGCGGTTTCTCCATGCTCATCACGTCCAGCAGGATGCGGAGGGCGCGGGGGTTGCGTGAGCCGGCGTCGACGGCCCTGTCGACGAAGGCGGCGAGGTTCCTCTCGAGCCGGGTGGGGGGCTGGTCACTGGCGCCCGGATAGAACACGTCCTGGCCCACGGCCAGGCTCCACGCGTTCTCGACCGGGCGGGCCGCGGCCCGCTGGATGCGCCGGGACGTGCCGGGGGCGCGGAGGTCCCGCCGTCTCAGGACACCGCGCAGGGCGACGACGCTCTGTGCGGCGGCGCTCAGTCCGTGACCGTAGACGGGGTTGAAGCCGGCGACGGCCTCGCCGAGCACGGCGAAGCCCTCGGGCCAGCGGGCGGCCTTCTCGTAGTAGCGCCGTTTGTTGGCCGTGCTGCGGGTGGTGACGACGTCCGTCTCCGGCTCGGCGCCGGCGAGGAGTTCACCGATGACGGGGTGCGGCAGTTCGAGCGCGAAGGGAACGAACCGCTCGTTGTCGCCGCTGGGCCGGCCGCCGCGGGTTCCGGCGAGCGTGACCAGCCAGCGGCCGCCTTCGATGGGGGTGATGATGCCGCCCCTGCCGGGGTTCTGGCGGGGGTCGACCTGGACATTGACGATCGGGAAACCGGCGGCGGTCGTGCCCGGAGCGCGGTAGATGCGGCTTGCGTATCCGACACCCGCGTCGACCGTGCGCTCGGCCACCGGGGGGAGGCCGAGGCTCCGCAGCCAGCCGGGGGCGCGGCTGCCACGGCCGCTCGCGTCGATGACCAGGTCGGCGGCGATGCTGCTGTGGGTGTCCCCCGCGCGTATGCGGACTCCGGTCACGCGTCTGTCGTCGCCTTCCAGGGACAGCAGTTCGGTTTGCTGCCGCAGGGAGATCCGCTGGTCCTCCAGCACCCTGGCGCGGATCACGGCGTCGAGCAGATCGCGGCTGCACAGGAGATTGACGTGGCGGGCGTGATCGAAGCGACGGAACCACTGCCCCGACGGGGCTTTGGACACCAGGTCGGTCATGATGCGGCCGGTCCGGGCTCCCTGGCCGACGAGTTGGCCGACGACACCCGGCAGGAGTTCCTCGATGGCCTTGACCCCGCCGGACCACAACACGTGGGCGTGCCGGGCCTGCGGCAGCCCCTTGCGGGGACGCGGACCGTCCGGCAGGACGTCGCGCTCGACGAGCGTGACGTCGGCGTGGTCGGCGAGCACGGCCGCCGCGAGCATGCCCGTCATGCCCCCTCCGATGACCACGGCGGTGCGGCGGGGAGCTGATCTGTCGGGCATGTACGGATCTCTCTTCTGTCGCGGTGGTGAGCGGAGTGGTCCGGGTCCGGCCGGCCGGCCGGTTGTCGCGGGCCACCGCCGCGTCGGTGCGATGGACGTGTCCAGCCGAAGGCTTCCCGGATGAGGGGCGGTTCGATCTCCCGCGGGCACTCTCACCACGCGTCACCGTCCGACGGCGTGAGGGTGCTTCCGCCACGATCGCCGCCCCGACGATCAGAACCGTACCCAACTGCACCGAAACGAACTGGACCGGACCGGAGTGGACCGAACTGGACTGGACCGGACCGGACTTGGACCGGACCGGTGCGGGCCACGCCGCACGCCTCCCGCGGCCGGCTCGGGCTCATGAACGCGGGGGCCCAGCACCCGGATTCCCGCGACGGCCCGGCCCCGACAGCTTCAGCCCGGCGGCCGGCCGGAGCGGTGCGCCGGGCACGCGGAACACGACGCGGCTGTCGGCGACATGAAGCGTGGAGCGGTGGAGGGGTCGGGGCCTGGGTTCACAGGGCGGTTCTCTCGTCGTCCGCCGCCACGGGGGCCACGGCGGCGACGCGGGCCGCCGCGACGACGGGGGACGTGCGCAACGCACACGCCACACCCACCAGGGTGGCCCGCGACGCGAAGGCCACGGTGTTCCGCGCGACGGCCACCCGGGGGGCGGGCACGTCGTCGCGGTGGGAGCGGACCGCCGCGGCGATCATCGCCGCGAGGCCGACCCGGAAGGCGTCCTCGGTGCCGTACCCCGCGGCCCGGGCCGTGGTCTGCGCGTGGGAGCGGACCCGGTCGTCGAGGTGCGGGCGGACCAGGTTCAGGCCGTCCTGGATGCCGGTCTCACGCTGGGTGAGGCGCATGGCGCAGGACGAGTACCAGGGGATCGGCGCGGCGAGCGGCACGCCGGGCGAGGCACTGCCGAGTTCACGCCACAGAGGGCCGAGCCGCCTCCAGGTCGTCACCTCGCGC
Source organism: Streptomyces fagopyri (assembly GCF_009498275.1). NCBI lineage: Bacteria > Bacillati > Actinomycetota > Actinomycetes > Kitasatosporales > Streptomycetaceae > Streptomyces > Streptomyces fagopyri. The sequence continues at coordinate 3,164,177 of NZ_CP045643.1, forward strand.
CAGAGGGCGACCAGTCGCGGGCCGTACAGCGGCAGTGTGAAGCCGACGGTGGCGACGGTGGCGGCCAGGCCCACGAGGCCGGGCGCCAGGACGGTACTCAGCACGTCCCAGTTCCGGCCGGTCCACCGTGCCGCCACGGCGGTCAGCTTCAGTGTGCTGAAGGACAGATTGAGCAGCCAGCCGGCCACGAGCAGCCACAGCCCGGCCCGCAGCCAGCCGTCCACCCGCAGCGCCCAGCGCCAGCACAGCACCGTGGTGGCGACCGCCGCGGTCATGTGGCCGAGCAGATACAGCACGATCATCTGCCCGATCCACGGCACGCCGGCGTAGTACGTGTCGAGGTCCGTCCGCCGCTCGACAGGGGCGTCCCCCAGGACGAACAGAAGGATCAACAGGACGATCACGACGGCATAGCCGGTCTGCCAGCGCCGCGCGAGACGGCGCACGTGGCCGGCCGGACCTCCGCGCCAGTGCAGGATGAGCACCAGACAGGAGGCGCTGTAGGCGCTGACGACGGTGTAGACGAGAAGAGCGGCGAGGTTCGGGACGCCGCTCGTCCTGTTCACGGCGGCGACGGTGGGCGGGGCGGCGAAGGCGAACCCGGCGCCTCCCAGGAAGATCACCCAGCACACCCATCGGACCAGCGGATCGCGCCAGGATCTCACCAGCTCGGGCAGTTTCGAGCCGAGGCCGGCCCACAGGGCCAGCGCGGGTATGTAGTAGGCCGAGGCGCCCACGGCTCAGGCCCTGGACCGGAGTTGTCCCGGTGACGGGGTGATCCGGCCGGCGCTCCGGGTCCGGTTCCCGGCGGGGGGGCCGGCCTTCCCTTCGAGCCCGATCCGCGGCCGCGTCACCGCCCGCCGGTCGGCGACCACGCCGTCCCGCTCGGGAAGTTCAGGAAGTTCAGGAAGTTCGGGCGGTTCGGGCGGTTCGGGCCGCAGGACCGTGGCGGTACCGTGCGCGGACTCCCCTTCGAGCATTTCCCTGGCTCTGCCTGTACGCACCGTTCTCCCCGCGAACCTTTGCGTGGGCGCCCGTGGCCCGGAATCCGCCGAGCCTCACCCTGCCCGCAAATATGCCAAACGAGATACCCCTTCGGCCACATCAGGCTCTGCCCGGCGCAACAAGCTGCGGGGCCCGAAGTGCCGATCAAAAACGACTTGCACCGATCTGCGCCCACCGGTCGTCGGCCGGTCGTTCGAGGGTAAGCGGGCGACGCGGGGGAACGTCACTCGGAGAGGTCACAAGACCGTGAAACCCGGAATCCACCCCGCGCACAGGGGCACAATCGCTCGCACCCACCCCCCACACGCACGGAGGAGTCGCCCATGCTCCGCGGCATCGACGTCAGCGCCTACCAGTCGTCCGCCTACTCCACCGACGGGCTCTCCTTCGTCTTCATCAAGGCGACCGAGGGCCGTTCGTACGTCAATCCGAAGCTCACCGCCCAGGTGAAGACGGCCCGCGACGCCGGCTGCGTCGTCGGTTTCTACCACTTCCTGTGGCCCGGCGACATCACGGCCCAGGCCGAGTACTTCGTCGGCAAGGCCCCGGAGAAGGCCGGTGACCTGCTCGCCGTCGACTGGGAGACCACCGGTGACGGCACCCACGCCAGCAACGCGGAGAAGGACCGCTTCGTGCGCAAGGTGAAGGAACTGAGGCCGGACCACCGGGTCCTGCTCTACACGAACCGCAACTTCTGGCTCACCGTCGACACCACCTCGTACGCGGGAGACGGTCTGTGGATCGCCGACTACGTGACCGCGGGCGAGCCCCGCGTCAAGGCCCGTTGGCGCTTCCATCAGTACACCGACAGCCCCCTGGACAAGGACGTCGCGCAGTTCTCCAGCAAGGCGGCGCTGCGCGAGTGGGCCGCGGTCGACCGACCGGCCGGGGCCCGGCCGCAATCCGGCGGCGGTCCGGAGACGAGTACGCCGTCCGGCGTCGGCTGACCGGCGCCGGACGGCGGGCGTCCAAGGGCTGTGAACGTCAGCCGCGGAAGTCCGCGGGACGCTCCTCGGACGCCTCCGCCAGCGCCTCGGTCACCGCGTCGAGGCCCTTCTGGAGGCCGTACACCGGGGTGCCGGGCTGCTGCCGCCAGGATTCGTCGATGCCTCCCGCGTCGACCGTGTCGAAGCCGAGTGCGTCGACGAGGTCCCGTACGACCCGCTTGGCGGCGTCGTCGTCGCCGGCCACCGGAAGGGCCATGCGGTCGGGGTCGCCCGCCGGGCGGTGCCGGTCCAGGATGTCCTGCGCGTACGTGCCGTTGAACGCCTTCACGACGGGATGGCCGATCTGCTGGGACGTCCAGCGGCTCTCGGTCAGCCCGCCGTCCTCGATCGCGGCGATCCTGCCGTCCCGCTGCTGCGGGTAGTAGTTGCCGGTGTCGATGACGGCGACCCCGTCCGCCGCACCGTCCAGCAGACCGGACGGCAGGTCGGGCACCGCCTTCAGCGGGACCGTGACCACGACCACCTCGGCACCGCGCGCCGCCTCCCCGACCGTGACGGGCGTCGCCCCGGTCTCCTCGGCCAGCGCGGTCAGGGTCTGGGGGCCGCGGGAGTTCGCGACGGAGACGTCGTGTCCGAGGGCGGTCAGCCGCCGGGTGAGGTTGCCGCCGATGTTGCCCGCGCCGATGATGCCGATCTTCATGAGTGCCAGGCCCTTCAGTGGTTGATACTCCTGATGGCGAGCGTCAACCCCGCGGCGGGGGAGGCTATTCCAGGGCGTAGGGCACTCGGGTGGTTACGCCCCCTCCCCGGCGCATGACGAAGGGGCGCCCGCCGGTTCACCGGTGGACGCCCCCGCGCGTGCGTCACTTGTTCAGGTGGGTCCAGAACTCGTCGAACGAGAGGACCTTGTCGCCGTTGAGGTCGCGGGTGGCGATGACGGCCTCCGCCACCGACTCGGTGACGTTCCAGTCGCCGCCCTGGGCGAGGGCGCTCTTGAACTCGGCCGCGGTGATGAAACCGTCACCATCCGTATCGATCCGCTCGAACTGCTTGCGTGCTTCCTCGATGTCCGCCACCGATCCGCCCCTTCGTAGTGCATTACTGCCGTGTGTACGGAGGTCAGATTAACGGGCGGCCCGGCCCCGCGGTGCGGCGACCACCCACGCGCACTCCCCGCCGCGCGCGGGCGGGGTTCGCCGCTCCTCCGGCCGGGGGCACCCGCCCAGGACGCGGACGCCGTCGTCGATCGCGCCGGTGGGTCCGGGCCTCCGGCGGGTGGCGGCCCAACGGGCGGGAAGGGTAAGGGAACGGGCGACACTCCGCGCGGCATTCCGGACGCGACGGCCCGCGGCGCCTTCCCCCGGCCGACGGCTCCACCACCGTCGTAGCGCGGCACTCCCACAGGGACGCCGGTGTCCTCGCCTTCACGGCGCACTCCGTCGTCTTCACCGACGAGGACCCCCGGTGGGTGCGCGGGACGCCGGCCACGGTCGGCTGCGACCCGCTCGCCGCGGCCGTGAATCCCCGGTTCCTGGCCGCGTTCATGGACCGTACGGGGCGCTCCCACGGCACGGTCGACCTGCTGCCGGCCGCCGCGCCGGTGCCGGGGATCGTGGCACGGGTCGCCCGCGGGCCCACCCCTCGCCCCGGTGCGGTCCTGTCCGGTCCCGTCCGCGGGCGCGGAGATCCGGCCCCATGGGGCCCGGGGGTCAGCGGAAGATGCCGGTGTGGCCGAGCGAGTAGCGGCCCGGCTGCGGGTAGACGGCCAGGCCGTGCGGCCCGCTGCCGACCGGGATGCGGGCCAGCTGCTTACCGGAGCGCGTGTCGATGGCGTACACCTCGGAGTTGTAGCGCCCGGACAGCCACAGAACCCTGCCGTCGGCCGAGACACCGCCCATGTCGGGGCTGCCGCCGTTCGGCAGGCGCCACTTCTTGGTCAGCCTGTCCTGGGCGAAGTCGAAGACGGAGATCGTTCCCTCGCCCCGGTTGGAGATGTACATCTCCCGGGAGTCACGGCTGACGTACAGGCCGTGGCAGCCCTTGCCGGTGGGCAGCAGCGTCGGCTTGCCGAACGTGTCCCCGTCCAGGACCCACACCCCGTCGGCCACCATGTCGGCGACGTAGAACTTCTTTCCGTCCGGGGAGATCTTCACGTCCTGCGGCATGGCGCCGCGGAAGGGCAGCTTCTGGTGCGCGACGACCTTCATCTTCTCGGTGTCGACCTTGAGCAGCTCACCGCTGAACTCGCACGACACGATGAAGTAGCGGCCGTCGGGCGAGAAGTCGGCGTGGTTGACGCCGTAGCACTCGACCGGTTCGGTCTTCCTGCGCTCCATGGTGTGCGCGTCGCGGAAGACCAGCTCGCGGTCGAGGGAGGCCATGACGATGGCGTACTTGCCGTTCGGCGTGAAGTACAGGTTGTAGGGGTCGTGCACGTCGACGGACTTTCCGGCCTTGCCGGTCCTCGGGTCGATGGGCGTGAGCGAGTTGCCCCGGTCGTTGTTGACCCAGAGCGTCTTCATGTCCCAGGAGGGCACGACGTGCTGGGGCTGGACCCCGACCCGGATCGTCTTGATGACCTTGTACGTCTCCGGGTCGATGACGGAGACGGTGTTGGAGTTGGTGTTGGGCACGTAGACGCGGGACGGGAAGTCCTTGACGACCGGGGACAGCCGGTTCGCGCGGTCGGCGGCGTAGACGTCCTTCGGGTCGAGCACGGGAGGCATGCCGGGCAGGCCGTCCGGCTTCTTCGGCAGGGCCGGCCGGACGGCGGCCTGAGTGCCGTGAGTCTGGTTCGCGTGGTCCTTCGACCCGCCGTCGCAGCCCGCGAGGGCGGCGAGCACGGCGCCCGCGATCAGGGCGCGCTGGAGGTGGTTGCGGTTGCGGTGCATCAGCTCAGCAGCTCCGTGGTGGTGACCGCGCGCAGACCGCGACGGCCGAGTTCTTCCAGGACGGCGGGGAGCGCGGCGACCGTGTCCGCGTACCCGAAGTGCATGCTCACCACGGACCCGTTGCGGATCCCGCCGAGAACCTGGCGGGTGACGGCGGGGGCGCCCGGCGAGGTGTAGTCGAGCGAGTCGAGGTCGTACGAGAGGACGTGCGGGTAGCCCGCGCCGCGGGCGAGCCGTTCGACGGCAGGGGAGGCGCGGGGGGTGCGGGAGGGCCGGAACCAGGTGCCGATGGATCCGGTCAGCCGGCGCAGTCGCTCCCCGCAGCCCCTGATCTCCGCGTCCGCGTCCGCCTCGGACATCGCGTTGATGTCGAGATGGCGCAGGGTGTGGTTGCCGAGGTCGTGGCCGCCGTCGAGGATGCGCCGGGCCAGGTCGGGGTGTTCGTCCAGCCAGGTCCCGACCACGAGCACGGTGACCCGGGCTCCGTTCCTCTCGGCCTCGCCGAGCAGCGTCCTGGCCACGGCCGGGTCGCCCTGACCGTGGAAGGTGAGGGCGACCCGGGGGCGGTCGCGGGGGCCGTGGGTGATCTCGGCGGGCTGCTGCGGGAACCGCCGGGGCGCGGGTGCGGCGGCCGGCGCGGCCCGGTGTGCGGGCGGCTGTGTGCCGGACGCGCGGGACGCGGCGGGCGGGTGGGCGGCGGCGCCGGTCGTGGCGCAGCCGGCGGTGAGCGTCCCGGCGGCGAGGGTCCCGGCGGCGAGTGCGACACCCGAACGCAGCGCCGAACGCCGGTCCGGCGCGGCACGCGTGACGCTCTCTTCGGTGGAGTGCTGAGGGGGACGGGCGGGCGTGGTCACTCGCACCATTTAAGGGCGCTTCGGTAAGAAATCCGGCGATTGGACCGATAGGCGGGGTGCGGGTCGCGGCGCGCGGCTCGGGTCCGCGCCGGGAACGGGGGCACGGACGGTACGCGGACGAGTACGTGAGTGGGTGCGCGGACGCAGACGCGAGTGGGTGCGCGGACGAGGCCGCGAGTGGGTGCGCGGACGAGGCCGCGAGTGGGTGCGCGGACAGGGGCGCGAGTGGGTGCGCGGACAAGGGCGCGAGTGGGTGCGCGGACAAGGCCGTGGGCGAAGGCGCGGGCGAAGGTCCGGTGGTCCCCGGCGTCCTTACCCGGTCAGCGGTCGGCGACGCGCATCTCGAACCAGGTCGTCTTGCCGCGGGGCAGGAGGTCGACGCCCCAGCGGTCGGAGAGCTTGTCGACGAGGAAGAGGCCGCGGCCGCTGAGGTCCATCTCCTGGACCGGCATCAGACAGGGCAGCCCCCGGGAGGGGTCGCGGACCTCCACGCGGATCCAGCCCCGGCGCCGCCGCATCCGCAGTCCGAAGACTCGGGCGCCCGTGTGCCGGACGGCGTTGCCGACGAGTTCGGACACGAGCAGCACGGCGTCCTCGGTCATCTTCGGGGAGAGTCCCCATTGGCGCAGGACCACGACCTGGGTGAGCCGGCGTGCGGTGGCCGCGGATTCGGGGCGGGACGGCAGCGGCACCTCCGCCTCCGTCGGGTTGCCGAACAACTCGAGCGCCTTCAACGCCCGTTCGTCCTCGACCGCAGGCGACCAGCGCGCCGCGGTCGCACTCACGTGCCGCCGCGGCTGTTCCATACCCTCCAGCCCCGCCATGCCCCCATCATGGCCGCCCAGAGCACGCCCGGGGGCCGTTCCGGAGGAATACACCCCCCGGAAGCTCTCATTCCGCACCATCCGATCGGCATATGCCAGGGGCAGTTCGGAGCTCGCCGCAGCCCGTCCCACCTGCCATGACACCACCTCGGGGGGCAATCGCCGAGAGTCCCCCGCAAGGCAGCCTTAAGGCTGCCTTAAGGACCGCATAATCCAGCCCTTCGGGGGACACCGGGTAAGACACCGAGTCAACTGCAAGTGGATCAACCGAACTTGACGGGTGAATTTCCGCGGAGGCGGACGCGTCCGGTCAGAGGAACTTCGCCTTGCCCGGCCCCTCCTCGACGAAGCTGCGCATCCCCCGCTCACGGTCCTCCGTCGCGAACAGGCCCGCGAACCAGTTCCGTTCCACCGCGAGGCCGGTCTCCAGGTCCGTCTCCAGACCGGTGTCGATCGACTCCTTCGCCGCGCGCAGCGCGATCGCGGGTCCCTGAGCCAGCTTCGCGGCCCACGTGTGCGCCTGGGTGTACACCTCGGCGGCGGGGACGATCCGGTCCACCAGCCCGAGCGAGAGCGCCTCGTCGGCCTTCACCATCCGGCCCGTGAAGATGAGGTCCTTCGCCCTGGAGGGTCCGATCAGCCGGGAGAGGCGCTGGGTGCCGCCGGCGCCCGGGATCAGACCGAGGAGGATCTCCGGCTGCCCGAACCTGGCGTCGTCCGCGGCGATGCGGAAGTCCGCGCAGAGCGCCAACTCGCAGCCACCGCCGAGCGCGTACCCGGTGACGGCCGCGACGACGGGCTTGGGGATGCGGGCCACGGCGCTGAAGGAGTCCTGCAGGGCCCGGGACCTGACGATCATCGCCGCGTGGTCCATGGCCTGCATCTCCTTGATGTCCGCGCCCGCCGCGAACACCTTCTCCCCGCCGTGGATGACCACGGCGCGTACGTCCGTGCGCCGGGTGACCTCCTCGGCGAGCTCCTTGAGACGGTCCTGCGTGGCGACGTCCAGCGCGTTCATGGGAGGGCGGTCCAGGCGGAGGGTGCCGACGCCTTCGGCCACTTCGAGATGCACAGTCATGCAGGCAGGTTAACGCGCGCTAACGACAACGGGCCCGGTGTGCTGGGTCACAGCACACCGGGCCCGTTGCCGAGGACGGGACGAACCGTCAGGCGGTCCACTTCTCCCAGGACATGTTCCAGCCGTTCAGGCCGTTGTCCGGAGCGACCGTACGGTCGTGGGAGCGCTTGACGACCACCACGTCACCGGTGATCGAGTGGTCGAAGAACCAGGCGGCGGGAGCACTGCGGTCGCCTCCGCCGCGGACGTCGCGCAGGCCCACGCAGCCGTGGCTGGCGTTGTAGTTGCCGAAGGCGTCGCCGCCCCAGTAGTTGCCGTGGATGAAGGTGCCGGAGTCGGTCAGGCGCTGGGCGTCCGGCACGTCCTTGATGTCGTACTCGCCGCCGTAGCCGACCGTCTCGCCGTTCATCCGGGTCACCCGGAGCTGCTCGCTGATCACCATCTGGCCGTTCCAGGTGTCGTAGCCCGGCTTGCCCGTGGTGATCGGGATGGTCTTGATGACCTTGCCGTCACGCCGGACGACCATCTTGTGGGTCTTCGCGTCGACGGTGGAGACCTGGCTGCGGCCGATCGTGAACGACACCGTCTTGGTCTGCTTGCCGTAGACACCGGGCCGGCCCTCGACGCCGTCGAGATCCAGGGTGACGGTGACCTTCGTCCCGGCCTTCCAGTACTGCTCGGGACGGAAGTCGAGGCGGTCGTTGCCGAACCAGTGGCCCTGGACGTCCACGGCCGGCTCGGTCTTGACGGTGATCGCCTTCTCGACGTCCCCGGGGTGCGTGATGCCCCGGGTGAAGCGGACCGAGAAGGGCATTCCGACGCCGACCTTGGAACCGTCCTCGGGCGTGAACAGCCCGACGAAGGTGTTCTTCGGAGTCAGCGTGGTGAACGCGGACTCCTCGGCCGCCTCACGGCCGTCGGCGTCCTTGGCCACCGCGTGGACCTTGTACTTCGTGGCGGCGGCGAGGTGGGTCGCCGGCGTCCAGCTGGCCCCTCCGCCGGTTATCTCCCCGTCCACCGCCTTGCCCTTGGTGTCCTCGACCTTCACCTCGGTCAGCTTGCCCTTGGCCGCGGTCACCTTGAGGGCACCGCTGGTGGCCACACCGCCGCTGCCGTCCTTCGGGGCGATGGTCACCACGGCCTGCGAGGCCTTGGTGTCCGCCTTCCCGGAGCCGCCGGCTCCCTTGCCCTTGCTCTCGCCGGAGCCGGATTCCGAGCTCCCTCCACCACCGCAGGCGGTCACGGCGAGCAGCAGCACACCCAGCAGCAGGGCCAGGACTCCCTTGCTCCCCCGGGTCCGCGCACCCACCGACGTCCCCGATATCGGTCGCCCGTTCACGTTCGTTCTCCCCTCGCACGGCCTGATCAGGCCCGCACCCCGGCGCGTCCCCGCGCGTATCGCGCAAATTAATCACACGGTCAGAAGCGATGGATCCCCGGGACTGTCACTGTTCAGTCCCAACTTCGGCCGTGTGGGGGCGGGCTGGGTTCCGGCCTGTCCCCCCGCCCGCTCGCGCCTCGCCCGATGCCCGTCCCCTCGCCCCCCGCCCGCTCGCGCCTCGCCCGGTGCCCGTCCGCCCGCGCCCCGGCGTCCGCCCGTCCGTACCCGGGCGTCCGCCCGCCGCGGTCACGTCGCCGCGCCGCCCGCCTTCCACTTCGTCCAGCCCATGTTCCATCCCCCGAGGCCGTTGTCGGGAGCGACCTTCTTGTCCTTGCTGTGGACGACCTCGACGACGTCGCCGATCAGACTGCGGTCGAAGAACCAGCCCGCGGGGGTGTCGGAGCCGCCGCCCTTCACGTCCCGCAGACCGACGCAGCCGTGGCTGACGTTCGTGGAGCCGAAGACGTCGCCCGACCAGTAGTTGCCGTGCAGGAAGGTCCCGGAGTCGGTGAGGCGCATCGCGTGCGGGACGTCGGGGATGTCGTACTCCCCGCCGAACCCGACCGTGCGGCTGTTCATCCGGGTCATCTCCAGCATCTCCATGACGACCATCTTCCCGTTGTAGGTCGTGGTCTCGGGGGAGCCGGCGGTGATCGGCACCGTGGTGAGGAGGTCGCCGTCGCGGCGGACCTCCATGGTGTGGTCGGCGGCGTCGACGAGCGAGACCTGGCTGCGGCCGACGGTGAAGGTGGTGGTCCTGGACTGGAGTCCGTAGACGCCCGGCGCTCCTTCCACGTCGCGCAGTCGCAGGTCGACCGTCACCTCGGTCCCCGGTTTCCAGTACTTCTCGGGCCGGAAGTCGAGACGGTCCTTGCCGAACCAGTGCGGGCGGATCTCGACCGCGGGGCTGGCCTCCACGTGGATCGCGCGCTCGACGGCGGCCCGGTCGCTGATCTCCCGGTTGAACTCCAGTGAGACGATCATTCCGGTGCCGACGGTGGAACGGTTCTCCGGCGTCGCGTAGCCGATGAACCGTTCCCCGGGGACGTACGTGGTGAACGTCGTGTGCCGCGCCGTACGCCTCCCGTGCCCGTCGAGGGCCACCACGTCCACGGCGTACCTGGCGCCCAGGGCGAGCCGGGGGCTGTCGGGCCGCCAGGTCAGGCCGTCGGCGGAGAGGTGTCCGGGCACCGCGGACTCCTGTGCGTCCTGGTCCTTGACGACCTGCACGGACTCCAGCCGGCCGTCCGCCACCCGTACCCGCAGCTCCTGCCGCGGTCGTACGTTCTTGCTGTTGTCGGCCGGGGACACCTGGATGACGTCCTCGGCGGCGGGGGGTTTGCCGAGCACCTCGTCCATGGTGCCCGAGGTGCACCCGGCGGCTCCGGCCAGCAGTCCGGCCCAGGTCAGTGCGGCGGCCAGCGCGGCCCCCGCGCGCCGGGGGCCCCATGTCGTATGCCTCACGCGAACCTCGTGTCCTTCCGGCCGGGGGCAGGGGATCGCCCTCTGGAAATGCGGTACAGGGGGCCCAACGACCGCGCACCTCCGGGGAAACGTGAGTGCGAGGCAAGCTCTGGGCAGAACAGTGGGGAGGACGACGCGAGGAGGAGCCGCGGCCGGGACGCCGTGCGCTCCTCTTCGGGCCGCCCACCGAGCCGCGGGAGGCTGAACGGTGTCGAGCGCAGCCGAGCAGGAGGCAGTGCAGGAGGGGCGCGCCCCGGACGGCGAAGCGCGGGAGGGACGCGCGACCGAGGGCGGTGTACGGGAACGGGACGCGCCCGGGAGCGGTGTGCGCGAGAAGCGTCTGCCCGACGGTGTGCTGCCCGCACCCCTGGCGAACGGGTCCCGGCGCCCGGCTCCCGCGGTGGCCGTGTGGCCCGGAGCGCCGACCCCGCTCGGGGCCCGCTTCCGGGTCGGTCCGGACGGCGTGGCGGGCACCAACTTCGCGCTCTGGGCGGGCGGGGCGGAGGCCGTCGACCTCTGCCTCTTCGACGAGCGGGACGGCGTGACCCACGAGACCCGGGTCCCGCTCACCGAGCTGACGCACGAGATCTGGCACGGCTTCGTCCCCGGCGTGCTGCCCGGCCGCCGCTACGGCTATCGCGTGCACGGCCGCTGGGACCCGTGGACCGGCGCCCGCTGGAACCCGGCGAAGCTGCTCCTCGACCCGTACGCCCGCGCCGTGGACGGCGACTTCAGCCTGCCGCCGGAGGTCTACGGACATGTCCGCGACTGGCCGCAGCAGCAGGTCGCGGACACCGTGCGGGACGACCGGGACTCGGCGCCGTACGTCCCCAAGGGCGTCGTCGTCCAGGACGACGACGACTGGTCGGACGACCACCGCCCGAAGACCCCGTGGGCGGACTCGGTCATCTACGAGCTGCATGTACGGGGTTTCACCCGCCTGCACCCGGGGATTCCCGAGGAGTTGCGCGGCACCTACGCCGGGCTGGCGCACCCCGCGGCGATCGAGCACCTGGTCACGCTCGGTGTCACGGCCGTGGAGCTGCTGCCGGTGCATCAGTTCGCGCACGAGGACCATCTGCTGCGCCGGGGTCTGAAGAACTACTGGGGCTACAACTCGATCGGCTACTTCGCCCCTCACGCGGGCTACGCCGCCGCGGGGACGACGGGCGGGCAGGTCGGCGAGTTCAAGCGGATGGTGCGGGCGCTGCACGCGGCGGGCATCGAGGTGATCCTCGACGTGGTCTACAACCACACGGCCGAGGCGGGTGAGCTGGGGCCGATGCTGTCGCTGCGCGGTATCGACAACCGGGGGTACTACCGGCTCCAGTCGGACGCCCGGCGGTACGCGGACTACACGGGGTGCGGGAACACGCTGCACGTGGTGCAGCCGCACGTACTGCGGCTGATCACGGACTCGCTGCGGTACTGGGTGACGGAGATGGGGGTGGACGGCTTCCGTTTCGATCTGGCGGCGGCGCTGGCCCGTTCCATGCACGACGTGGACATGCTGTCGCCGTTCCTGGCCGTCATCGCGCAGGATCCGGTGCTGCGGCGCGTGAAGCTCATCGCGGAGCCGTGGGACGTCGGGTCCGGCGGCTACCAGGTGGGGGCCTTCCCGCCGCTGTGGACGGAGTGGAACGACCGGTACCGCAACGCGGTGCGGGACTTCTGGCGGGGGGCGCTGCCGGACGTACGGGATCTGGGCTACCGGCTGTCGGGGTCGAGCGACCTGTACGCGTGGGGCGGACGGCGGCCGTACGCGTCCGTGAACTTCGTGACCGCGCACGACGGTTTCACCCTGCGGGACCTGGTCTCCTACGAGCGCAAGCACAACGAGGCCAACGGGGAGGGGAACCGGGACGGCACGGACGACAACCGGGCCTGGAACTGCGGGGTGGAGGGGGAGACGGACGAGGAGCGCGTCCGGGCCCTGCGGCGGCGGCAGTTGCGGAACCTGCTGACCACGCTGCTGCTGTCCACCGGGGTGCCGATGCTCGTCGCCGGGGACGAGTTCGGGCGGACGCAGCGCGGCAGCAACAACGCGTACTGCCAGGACAACGAGATCAGCTGGATCGACTGGAGTCTGCTGGAGGAACCGGGCTGGCGGGCCCTGTTCGATCTGACGGCACGGCTGATCGCGCTGCGGCACCGGCATCCGGTGTTGCGGCGGCGGGCGTTCTTCTCGGGCCGGGCGCACTCCGTGGACGGGCTGCGGGACCTGGCGTGGTTCACCGCGCGCGGGGCGGAGATGACGGAACGCGACTGGTACGCGCCCGCCGGGACGCTGGGCATGTATCTGTCGGGGCGGGACATCCCCGGGCGGGACGCCCGGGGGGCGCCGGTGGTGGACGACAGCTTCCTCGCGGTGCTGCACGCCGGGGACCGGCCGACGGGCTTCGTGCTGCCGGGCCCGCCGTGGGCCCGGCGCTACGAGGTCGTGGTCGACACCTCGGCGGAGGAGCAGGGCGCGTCGCCGGGGGTGGTCCACCGCGCGGGGGCGACGATCACGGTGCCGGCCCGGGCGGTGCTGCTGCTGCGGGTGGTGTCGTGACGCGGGCGGCGTGAGCGGGGCGGGGCGTCCGCCGGGGCCGCGGGAGGGCCCTCAGCCGAGAATGCCCCGGTCGTAGCCCACCGCCACCGCGGCCGCCCGGTCGTTGACGCCCAGCTTGGCGTACAGGTGGGTGAGGTGGGTCTTGACCGTGGCCTCGCTGATGAACAGGGCGCGGGCGATCTCGCGGTTCGACGTGCCCTTGGCGACCAGCGCCAGCACCTCGCGCTCACGCGCCGAGAGGGAGTCCTGCGCGGTCGTGGGGGTGCGTACGGCCGAGACCAGCCGGGAGGCCACCGCCGGGGAGAGCACCGTGCGGCCCTCGGCCGCCGCGCGCACCGCGGTGAAGAGCTCGTCCCGCGGGGCGTCCTTGAGCAGATAGCCCGTCGCGCCCGCCTCGATCGCGGGCAGCGTGTCGGAGTCGGTGTCGTAGGTGGTCAGCACGAGGACCCGGGCACGGGCACCGCGGCGCGTGAGTTCCGCGATGGCGGCCACACCGTCGCCGCCCGGCATGCGCAGGTCCATCAGGACGACGTCCGGGTCCAGGGCACCCGCCAGCGCGAGCGCCGCCACCCCGTCGGCCGCCTCACCGAGGACCGTGAACCCCGGCGCGGACTCGAACATGCCGCGCAGGCCGTCCCGTACGACGGGATGGTCGTCGACGATGAGAAGGGTGATCGGGTCGTCACTCATGGCGGACCAACGGTACGCGAGCCGACACCGCCGTACCCTGCCCGGGCTCCGACTCGACGGTGAGCGAGCCGGCGATGCGCTGGGCGCGGGCCCGCATGCCGTCGAGCCCGAAGCCGCCGCCGCCGGTGCGTGCGGGGACGGCCACCGGATCGAAGCCGCGGCCGTCGTCGCGTACGTCCAGGGTCACCTCGTCCCCCATGAAGGAGAGGGTGACGCCGAGGCGGGCGGCACGGGCGTGGCGCGACGCGTTCGACAGGGCCTCCTGGGCGATGCGCAGCAGGGTCGCCGACACCTCTGCGTGCAGGTGCTCCGCCGTGCCGGTGAGCGTGAACTCCGACCGTACGCCGGTACGCCGGCCCCATTCCGCGACCGTCTTGTCCAGCGCCTCCGGGAGTCCGTCGTGCTCCAGGGCGACCGGGGCGAGGTTGTGCACGGAGCGGCGGGCCTCGCCGAGGCTCTGGCGGGCCAGGTCCGAGGCACGCCCGAGGTGTTCGCGGGCGGTCCCGGGGTCGGGGGTGTTCGCGACGACCTGGAGCTGGGTGATGATGCCGGTCAGGCCCTGCGCGATGGTGTCGTGGATCTCGGCCGCCAGCCTGCGCCGTTCGTCGGCGACGCCCGCCTCCCGTGCCTGTACGAGGAGTTGGGCGTGCAGGGCGGCGTTCTCGTCGAGGGCCTGCTGCAACGCGGTATTGGTGCGTTCGAGTTCGGTGATGGTGACGGCGCGGTCCCGGGAGCGCTGCTCCTCCTGCAGGGCGATCCGGGTGCCTACCAGCAGCAGCGCGTTGTTGGCGGCCAGGAGTCCGGCGAACACCGCCCACTGGGTCGCGCCGCGGATCGGCATGCCGCCGGACTGCGAGCCCGCCACCATGACGGAGGTGGCGAACACCCCGAGCCGCTGCTGGCGCGTTCCGGGGATCACCTCGTCGGCGTCGAAGTAGCCGGCGACGGCGTAGAACGCGAAGAACGGGTTCAGCCAGGTGAGGGCGAAGGCGATCGCCCAGCGCAGGGCGTAGTAGACGATCCCGCGCCGGGACGGGGTACGGCGGCCCCGCCGGGGCCCGTGCCACAGCTGGAGCACCACCGCGGCGGCGACCAGCGCCCCGGTCGCGCACCACGCCGCCGTTCCCCCGGTCAGGTCGCTGGTCGTGACCGCGAGGAGGGTGCCCACGGCGAGCAGCCCGCAGGGGCCCCAGGTGTGGAACTGGTCCTGCCATCGTTCGAGCTGCCGGTCCGCGGCGTTCATGTCCCCAGTCTGCACGGCCCCTCCCCTACTCCCAGCGGAACCAGCGCGCGGCGGCGCCCGACAGCAGCACGGTCCACGCGACGAGGACGCCGAGGTGGGACCAGCCCGGCCAGTCGCCCGCCGCCGCCTGGCCCAGCGCCCGTGCCGCGGCGCCGAACGGTGTGGCCTCGACGACCCGGGCGAGCGCGTGGGGCATGGACTGCACCGGCAGCCAGACCCCCGCGCAGAACATCATCGGGAAGAACACCGCGGAGCCCACGGCATTCGCGATCTTCGAGGTGCCGGAGAGTGCCGAGACGAGGGCGCCGAGGGCGAGGGAGCTCGCGACGGCCAACAGCAGGGCGACGGCGTATCCGGGTTCCTGACGCGGCAGGGTGACGTCGAAGGCCAGACGGCCGACCGCGAGCGACAGCAGCGCGGAGAGCAGCGCCGCCGCCCCGTGCAGGCCCATCTGCGCCGACAGGAGGGCGGCCGGGCGGACCGGGGTGGTCGACATCCGCCGCAGGACGCCGCGTTCGCGATAGCCGGTGATCACCGGCGGCATGGCCTGCACCCCTGCCATGAGCATCGCGATGAGCACGGTCACGGGGACGTACGCGTCGACCAGCCGGATACCGCCGAGCGCGTCGTCCGCCGTACGGAAGGAGGGGATCGAGCCGAGGATCACCAGAAGCAGGGTGGGGAAGGCCATCACCCAGAAGAGGGAGCCCGGTTCGCGGCGGAAGAGACGGGCCTCGGTCCGCAGCACCGCCACGGCCGTCGTACGCCTCGTGGTCGTGGCGACCCCCGTGGCCGTGCCGACCCCCGTGGTCGTGGCGACCCCCGTGGTCGTGGCGACCCCCGTGGCCGCGGCGGTCGGGTCCGTCGTCGCGCTCGCCCTGTTCGTCGTGCTCATGATTCCGCTCCCGTCAGATCGAGGAAGGCGTCGTCCAACGTGGCGTCGGTGACGCGGAGTTGATGGGCGGTGATGCGGCGGCGGGCGAGCAGGGTGAGGACGGCGTCGACCGTCTCGTCGGTGCCGCCGAGCGTGATCCGGCCGTCCTGGTGCACGACGGAGGCGAGGCGGGGCAGTGCGGCGACCTCCCGCTCGTCCAGCGGCGCCGAGGGCGTGAAGCTGATGACGGTGGAACGCGTCGCGCGCCGGATCAGTCCGGCGGGGGTGTCGAGCGCGGCCACACGCCCCCGGTCGACGACCGCGATCCGGTCGCACAGCCGCTGCGCCTCCTCCATGAAGTGGGTGACCAGCAGGACGGTGACCCCGCCGGCCCGGACGTCCTCGATGAGCTCCCAGGTGTCACGACGGGCCCGCGGGTCCAGCCCGGTGGTCAGCTCGTCCAGCACGACCACCCGCGGGTCGCCGACCAGGGCGAGCGCGATGAACAGCCGCTGTTTCTGGCCCCCGCTGAGTTTCCCGAACCGGGTGCCGAGCCGCTCGGTCAGTCCGAGCCGCTCGGCGAGCGGACGCCAGTCGGCGGGGCGCGGGTAGAAGGCGGCGTACAGCTCCAGCGCCTCGCGCACCGTGAGCTTGGCCTGCAGTTCGCTCTCCTGGAGCTGGGCGCCCAGGACCCGGCTGACGGCCTCGTGGTCGGCGACGGGGTCGAGCCCGGTGACCCTCACCCGGCCCGCGTCGGGGATCCGCAGACCCTCGACGCACTCGACGGTGGTGGTCTTGCCGGCGCCGTTGGGGCCGAGGATCCCGAAGATCTCACCCTCCTCGACGGCGAAGGAGACACCGTCGACGACGGCCCGCCCGCCGTAGGACTTGCGCAGTGCGCCGACTTCGATGACTGACATGCCCCGAGCATCCCGCCGGGACCGGGGCCGCCACATCGTCCATCGCGCTCGAAGGGGCATCAGCCGATCGGTCGATGCGGCACTACGACCCCGCGCGCCCCGTGGAACGATTCAGCTCCGGCCAAAACTCGGTGGGCACTGTCAGTGCCGGTCCGTAGGCTCGCTCCTGATGTCCACTCCAGATGCAGTGACCACGGACCGTGCCGGAACCAGGGACCATTCGACCGTCGGCAGCCTGCTGCGCCTGTGGCCGTACGTACGGCCGGTGCGGGCCCGGCTGTTCGGCGCGGCCGCCGTCGCGGTCGTGGCGTCGTGCACGGGGCTGGTGATCCCGCTCGTCCTGAAGTGGATGGTGGACGGTCCCGTGACCGACCACGACCCGGCGGGCATCTGGCTCGGCGCGCTGTACCTGCTGCTGCTCGGCATCGCCGAGGCCGTCCTGTTCGGGCTGCGCCGGTGGCTGGTGGCTCGGCCGCTGGCGGGGGTCGAGGCGGACATGCGGGCGGACCTGTACCGGCATCTGCAGCGTCTCCCGGTCGCCTTCCACGACCGCTGGGCCTCCGGCCAGCTGTTGTCCCGGGGCACCACCGATCTGATGCTGCTGCGTCAGTTCCTCGCCTTCCCCCTGACGTTCCTGCTGGTCAACGGCGTGACGATCCTGGTCGGCGTCCTCATCATGCTCGACCAGGAGTGGACGCTGGGGCTGGTGCTGCTCGCTCCCGCGCTGCCCGTCATGGCCGTCTGCTGGATCTTCGAGCGGCGCTACTCGCAGGTCGCGCGACGGGCCCAGGACCAGGTGGGCGACCTGACGACGGTCGTCGAGGAGAGCGTGCTCGGCATCCGGATCATCAAGGGTTTCGGACGTCATCGCAGCCAGGCCCGCGCCTTCCGCGAGCTGTCCCGCACGCTGCGCGGCACGGAACTGGCCAAGGCCCGGCTGCTGGCCTCCATCTGGGCCGTCATCGTCACCCTGCCCGAACTCGCCATCGGTGCCGCGCTCGTCCTCGGCACGACGCAGGTCGCCGACGACCGCCTGTCCGCGGGCACCTTGGTGGCCTTCCTCTCCACGGCCCTCGCACTGCGCTGGCCCGTCGACTCCATCGGCTTCCTCCTCGCGATGAGCCAGGAGGCGGCGACGGCCACGGAGCGGTACTTCGAGGTGATGGACGCGGAGCCCGAGTCCCCGGACGCCTCCACGTCCACCGACCCGGCCACCGCCGCGGACGCGGACGCGAGCGCGGCCCCGGGTTCGGACGCTGGCCCGCTCCCGGATTCGGGCGACGGCGACGGCGACGGCGACAACAACGGCGGCCTACGGTTCCACGGCGTCCGTTTCCGCTACCCGGACACCCCCGCCGACACGCCCCCCGTCCTCGACCGCGTCGACCTGCACATCCGGTCGGGCGAGTCCATGGCCCTGGTCGGCGCCACAGGATCCGGCAAGACCACGCTCACCGCTCTCGTCCCCCGCCTGCACGAGGTGACGTCCGGCCGGATCACACTGGACGGCGAGGACATCACCACGCTGCCGCGCGAGGAGCTTCGCGCGCGGGTGGCGGTGGCGTTCGAGGAGCCCACCCTCTTCTCGGCGAGCGTCGGGGAGAACGTGCTGATGGGCGCCGGCGACGACGCCGGGGAGGCCGACCTGGACCGGGCCCTTGCCGTCGCACAGGCCGACTTCGCGCACGCCCTCCCGCAGGGCACGGCGACACAGGTCGGCGAGCAGGGCCTGAGCCTGTCCGGCGGGCAGCGCCAGCGTCTCGCCCTCGCCAGAGCGGTGGTCGGCCGTCCCCGCTTCCTCGTCCTCGACGACCCCCTGTCGGCGCTGGACGTCCACACCGAGGCCGCGGTGGAGGCCGCGCTGCGCCGCGTCCTGGCCGGGACGACCGCCCTGATCGTGGCGCACCGCCCGTCCACGGTGCTGCTCGCCGACCGCGTCGCGCTGCTCTCCGGGGGCCGCGTCACCGCGGTCGGCACCCACCACGAACTGCTGCGTACGAACACCGAGTACGCCCATCTGATGTCCGGCGACGAGGAGACCGAGCGATGACGGCGCCCACGACCACCGCGCCGGACCGGGAACCCGGCGGGGAGTCCCGCGAGGAGCCCGGCACGGAGCCTCGCGAGGAGCCCGGCACGCGGTCCGGACGGAAGGGCCCGGCGCCGGAGGCGGAGCGGCACCAGGACCCCTTCGACCGGGACACCCTGCCCACTCCCCCGGGCGCCACCGCCACCCTGCTGCGCTCGCTGCTCGCCCCGCTGCGGGCCCGCGTCGTGGTGACGACCGTCCTGCTCCTGCTCCAGCAGGCCGCCGTCCAGGCCGGGCCGCTGCTCGTCGCGTACGCCATCGACCGGGCGGTACCGGCGCTGCGCAGGGGCGACCACGGTCCGCTGGTCGCGGTGGGGGTCACGTACCTGCTGTGCGCGCTGGTCGCCGGCGGCCTCCAGTACGCCTTCATCGGCGCGTCCGCCCGGGTCAACCAGGACGTGCTGCTGGATCTGCGCGGCCGGATCTTCCGGCACGCGCAGGCGCTCAGCGTCGACTTCCACGAGCGCTACACCTCGGGCCGGCTGATCTCCCGCTCCACGACGGACGTCGAGTCGCTGCGTGAACTGCTCAGCGAGGGCCTCCAGGAACTGATCACGGTCGTCCTGTCCTTCGTCTACATCTCGGCGATGCTGCTCTGGCTGGACCTGGGGCTCGGCGCGCTGGCGGTGGCCTCCTTCGTGCCGCTCCACCTCCTCGTACGGGTCTACCGGCGCCGGGCGGGCCGTATCTACCGGCTGCGCTCGACCGCGATCGCAGCCGTCATCGTGAAGTTCGCGGAGACGATGAACGGCATCAGGCCGGTGCGGGCGTTCCGCCGCGAGGACGTCAACGACGCGGAGTTCCGGATCCTGAACAAGCGCCACGAGCACACGAACGGCGACGCCCTGCTGGAGATGGCCCGCTATGTCGTCGGCTCGCGTCTGGTCGCCAACACGGCGGTCGCGGCGATCGTGCTGTGGGGCGCGTACCGGGTGGCCTCGGGGTCGCTGGCGCTGGGCGTGCTGGCCGCCGCGGTCCTGTATCTGCGCCGCCTCTACGACCCGATCGACCGGCTGGGCATGTTCCTCAACTCGTACCAGTCCGCGGCCGCCTCCCTGGAGAAGATCGCGGGTCTGCTGGCGCAGACGCCGTCCGTGCCGGAGCCCGCCGCCCCGCGGCAACTGCCCGCCCTCGCCTCCGGACAGCCGGGCCGCTCGGTCGTCTTCGAGGACGTCCGCTTCGCGTACCGGACCGGCGGCGAGGTGCTGCCCGCCTTCTCGCTCGCACTCCCCGCGGGGCAGACGGTGGCCGTCGTCGGCTCGACGGGCGCGGGCAAGTCGACGCTCGCCAAGCTGCTGGCCCGCTTCTACGACCCCTCGGACGGCCGGGTGCTGCTCGACGGCGTGGACCTGCGCGAGCTGTCCGTGCCGGAGCTGCGGCGCGGGGTGGTGATGGTGACCCAGGAGGCCTTCCTGTTCTCCGGCACGGTCGCCGAGAACATCGCCATCGGCCGCTCCGACGCGAGCCGGGAGGAGATCGAGCGGGCCGCGAAGGCGATCGGCGCCCACGACTTCATCAGCGCGCTGCCCGAGGGCTACGACACGGACGTCCGCAAGCGGGGCGGCCGCATCTCCGCCGGTCAACGCCAACTCGTCGCCTTCGCGCGGGCGTTGCTCGCCGATCCGGCCGTCCTCATCCTCGACGAGGCGACCAGCTCACTGGACGTCCCCGGCGAGCGGGCCGTGCAGCGCGCCATGCTGACGGTTCTGCGCGGCCGGACGGCGGTGGTCATCGCGCACCGCCTGTCGACGGTCGAGATCGCCGACCGGGTGCTGGTGATGGAGCACGGACGGATCGTCGAGGACGGCGCTCCGGCCGAACTGGTGACGTCCACCGGCCGGTTCGCGGACCTGCACCGGGCGTGGCGGGACAGCCTCGTGTAACGGACACGGCGGGCCCGCGGGAGACGGACACGGCACCAGGAAAGCGCTGGGGAGCGGATGATCGACGCGTACGAGGACCCGGGAACGCCCGACGCCCGAGGGGCTGGCCGGTACCTGTGGTGGCTGGTCGGCCGGCAGCCGGGGCGGGCCGTCGCCGGGGCGGTGCTGGGCACCGTCTGGATGGTCCTCATGGCGCTCACGCCGTATCTGCTCTCCCGCGCGATCGACGACGGGCTGGAGCCCGGTGACGGCGCCGCGCTGGCCGGCTGGGCCGCCGCCCTGCTGGGGCTGGGGGCGTTCAACGCGTGGGTGGGCATCATGCGGCACCGCATGATGACCCGGCTGCGGATGGACGCCAACTTCCGCACGGTCAAGATCGTCATCGCGCAGGCGACCCGGCTGGGCGCCGCCCTCTCCCGGCAGGCGGGCGCCGGTGAGGTCGTCACGATCGGTGTCGGTGACGTCCAGACGATCAGCCAGTCCCTGACCGTCGTCGGACCCGGCGTCGGCGCGGTCGTCGCGTACGCCGTGGTGGCCGGCCTGCTGCTGTCGGTCTCGGCCTCGCTGGCCGCGGTGGTGCTGCTCGGGGTGCCGGTGATCGCCCTGCTGGTCGGTCCGTTGCTGGGACGGCTTCAGGGAGTGGAGACCGGGTACCGGGAGCGGCAGGCGGTGCTGACCGCCCGGATCGGCGACCTCGCCGGGGGCCTGCGCGTCCTCAACGGGCTGGGCGGCAAGGGGCTGTACGCCGACGCCTTCCGCCGCGACTCGCAGGAACTGCGCGCGCAGGGCTACCGGGTGGGGGCGGTGACGAGCTGGGTGCAGGCGCTCGGCGCCGGGCTGCCGACGGTGTTCCTGGCCGTCGTGACCTGGCTGGCCGCCCGGCTGGCGGCCCAGGGGGCGATCTCGGTGGGCGAGCTGGTGTCCGTGTACGGCTATGTCGCGGTCCTGGTGATGCCGGTGGCGTTCTTCGTCGAGTGCGGGTACCAGCTCAGCCGGGGCCTGGTGGCCGCCCGCCGGGTCGTCCGGTTCCTCGCCCTGGAGCCCCTGGCGTCCCCCGACCCCGACGCCCTGGACGGCCCCGCGTCGCCGTCCGTACTGCGCGACCCGGAGTCCGGTGTCGAGGTGACGCCGGGGAGACTCACCGCACTGGTCGCCGACCGCCCCGCGGACGCGGCGGCCGTCGTCGACCGGCTCGGCCGGTACACGCGTTCGGCGGCGACCTGGGACGGCGTACGCCTCGACGCCTTCGACCTCGCGCAGGTCAGGGCCCGGATCCTGGTCGCCGACAACGAGGCCGACCTGTTCGCGGGCACCCTGCGCGAGCTGGTCTCGGGGCGCGGGGACCCCGATGACACGGCCGTCACCCGCTGTCTGCGCGCGGCCGTGGCGGACGACATCGTCCTCGGGCTGCCGGACGGGCTCGACTCGGCCGTCGACGCGCAGGGCCGCAGTCTCTCCGGCGGGCAGCGCCAGCGCGTCCGGCTGGCGCGGGCGCTGCTCGCCGATCCCGAGGTGCTGCTCGCGGTCGAGCCCACCTCGGCACTCGACGCCCAC
Organism: Streptomyces fagopyri; assembly: GCF_009498275.1. Taxonomy (NCBI): domain Bacteria; kingdom Bacillati; phylum Actinomycetota; class Actinomycetes; order Kitasatosporales; family Streptomycetaceae; genus Streptomyces; species Streptomyces fagopyri. The sequence continues at coordinate 3,186,428 of NZ_CP045643.1, forward strand.
ACCGAGGCCGCCGTCGCGAGGCGGCTGCGCGCGGCGCGCTCGGGCCGTACGACCGTCGTCACCAGCACCTCGCCGCTGCTGCTCGACCACGTGGACACCGTGCAGTACCTGGTCGACGGCCGGGTCGCGGCGAGCGGCGCCCATCGCGAACTCCTCGACGGGGAGCCCGGATACCGCGCGCTGGTGGCCCGGGACGCGCAGACCGACACCCCGGACGCGGCCCAGGACGCCCAGGAGGTCGTGCGATGAGTGCGCAGTTGCCCGTCGCCGGGCCGGCCGAGGTCCGGCGGGCCGCGCTCCGGCTGGTGCGGGCGGACGGACGGGCCTTCGCCGGGGTCCTGGCGCTCAATGTGCTGGCCGCCGCGGCCGGGGTGGTCGGGCCGTGGCTGCTGGGCCGGATCATCGACGGCGTCTCCGGCGCGCGGGCCGGCGGCGGTGCGGGGGCGGGGATGGAGCCGGCGACGGTGGACCGTCTGGCGCTGGTCATCCTGGGGTGCGCGCTCGCCCAGTTGCTGCTGACGCGCGCCGCGCGCCGGACGGGGCACCGCTTCGGGGAGCGCACCCTCGCACGGGTGCGCGAGGACTTCGTGGAGCGGGCCCTGGCGCTGCCCGCCTCGGTCGTGGAGCGGGCCGGCACGGGCGATCTGACGGCCCGGGGAACCGCCGATGTCGCCCTGGTGGGCACCACCCTGCGCGACGCCGGACCCGCGCTGCTCATCTCCTCGGCGCAGGTGCTGTTCATGCTCGGCGCGGTCTTCGTCCTCAGTCCGGTGCTCGGCGGCTGCGGGGTGCTCGGCCTGTCCGGCATCTGGTTCGCCACGCGCTGGTATCTGCGCCGGGCGCGCGCCGCCTATCTCGCGGAGGGTGCGGCCACCTCGGAGGTCGCCGAGGTCCTCGCGGCCACCGCCGACGGCGCCCGCGCGGTCGAGGCCTTCGGGCTCCAGCGCCGGCGGGTCGCCGCGAGCCGCGACGCGCTGGAGACGTCCCGCCGCACCCGGCTGCACACCCTCCGGCTGCGCACGGTGTTCTTCCCCGTCGTCGAGGTGTCGTACGTCGTCCCCGTGGCCGGTGTGCTGCTGCTGGGCGGCGCTCTGCACGCGCACGGTGCGATGAGCCTGGGCGCGGTGGTCGCCGCCACGCTGTATCTGCGCCAGCTCGGCGAGCCGCTCGACCAGATCCTGATCCAGGTCGAGCAGTTGCAGAGCAGTGGCGCCTCCTTCGCCCGGGTGGAGGGCCTCGGCCGGGCGCCCAGGACCGAGCAGGCCCGCTCCCCCGCCCCGGCGGACGACCGGATCGACGTGACCGGCGTGCGCTACTCCTACGGCCGAGGGGGCGAGGTGCTGCGCGGGGTCGACCTGACCGTGCGGCCCGGGGAGCGGCTGGCGGTCGTCGGTCCCTCCGGCGCCGGGAAGACCACCCTGAGCAGGCTGCTCGCGGGCATCGACGCGCCGGGCTCGGGCAGCGTGACGGTCGGCGGGGTGCCGATCGCCGGACTCGATCCGGAGCGGCTGCGGCGCCAGGTCGTCCTGGTCACCCAGGAGCACCATGTCTTCCTCGGGACGGTCCGCGACAACCTGCTGATCGCCGCGCCGGCCGCAGGGGACCCCGAGTTGTGGGCGGCGCTGGCCGCCGTCGGCGCCGACGAGTGGGCCAGGGCGCTGCCCGAGGGGCTGGACACCGGGCTGGGCCCCGGGGAACACGTCGCGGACGGTTCCCGGGCCCAGCAACTGGCGCTGGCCCGCGTGGTGCTGGCCGACCCCCACACGCTGATCCTCGACGAGGCCACGGCCCTGCTCGACCCGGCGACCGCCCGGCACACCGAGCGCGCGCTCGCCGCGGTGCTCGAAGGGCGCACGGTCATCGCCATCGCGCACCGGCTGCACACCGCGCACGACGCGGACCGGGTCGCCGTGATGGAGGACGGCCTGCTGACCGAACTCGGCACGCACGACGACCTGGTGGCGGCCGGCGGCGCGTACGCGGCGCTGTGGCGTTCGTGGCACGGAGAGCGGGAACCCCGGGACACCGCCGGGAGCCCGCCGTCACGACCTTCCCCGACAGCGCCTCCCCCACGCCGGGTCGGGTGATCGGCCCACACACCGGGACGGGGATACGGGGGGCCTGGGGACGACCGTCGTGGCGGGGGCCGCCGGCGGGAGTCGTCGCGGCGGGGTCCGTCCGGGCGCCTCGGCGCCGGGCCGGCCCCGGGTTCCCTTCGCGCGGGGCTCTCCGCCGATTCCCGTACCCCTCCCGCTCGGCTACCGTCGAGAGCGGTGGCGCCCGGCCGCCCGATGGACCCTTCGCACCGACCCCGCGCGTTCCCGTGTGTCACGGAGGCCCGATGAAGGCGATCGCCCAGGACCGGTACGGCTCTCCCGACGTGCTGGAGCTGAAGGAGTTCGACAGACCGGTGCCCGGCGCCGGTGAGGTTCTCGTGCGGGTGCGCGCGGTGTCCGTCAACGCGTACGACTGGCACCTCATGCGGGGGGACCCGTATCTGGCGCGTCTGTCCTTCGGTGTCCGCCGGCCGAGGACACCGGTCCGCGGCCGGGACTTCGCCGGACGGGTGGAGGCGGTCGGCGCGGACGTGAAGCGGGTGCGCCCCGGGGACGAGGTGTTCGGCGAGACCGACGGCGCGTTCGCGCAGTACGTGGCGGCCCCGCAGGACATGGTGGCGGTGAAACCCGCCGGGCTGAGCTTCGAACAGGCTGCCGCGCTGCCGCTCGCCGGGAACACCGCGCTCATCGGCCTGCGTGACCTGGGGCGCGTGACGGCGGGGCAACGGGTCCTGGTCAACGGCGCGTCGGGCGGCGTCGGGACCTTCGCCGTGCAGATCGCCAAGGCGTACGGCGCGGAGGTGACCGCCGTGTGCAGCACGCGGAACGCGGACCTGGTCCGCTCGCTCGGCGCGGACCACGTCATCGACTACACCCGGGACGACTTCACCCGCGCGGGGACGCGCCACGACGTCGTGTTCGACCTCGTGGCGAACCGCTCGCTGACGGACCTGCGGCGCGCGCTCACGCCCACGGGAACGCTGCTGCTGTCCGGCGGGGGCGTGTCCGGGGGCGGCAGTCTCCTCGGGCCGATACGTCTGACCCTCAAGGGGCAGGCGCTGTCCCGCTTCGTCGGTCAGCGGCTGCTCACGTTCTTCGCGGCGCCGAGCGGGGCGAACCTGACCGTGCTGCGGGAGTTCGTCGAGTCGGGGAAGGTCACCCCGGTCGTCGACCGGACGTACGGATCGCTCGGCGAGGTGCCCGAGGCGATCCGGTACGTGGAGGTCGAACACGCCCGCGCGAAGGTCGTCGTCACCGTGTGACGGGGCCACGGCGTCACCCGGGCCCGGCCGGCCCGGGTCCGCGTCCCCGGCCCGGCCGAGCACGGCTTCACGGACATGGCGGCACGAACGAGCCAATCCCTCTCAGGACGGGATCGTTCGTCACGTTCGCCACGGCGCCGTACGCGATCACGCCGACCACCACGACGGTGCGGTCGCGTCCGGGCCGGCACACGGGGACGCGCGGGTTCGTATACCGAACATGACCAACCGGAGAACGAAAGGATTCCGGCCAAGTTCTTGATGCGCTCCTGACAGGAGGTGAGATCTCCTGCCACTCTTCCCACGGTCGCTCCACAGCAACCTCACAGTGTCCGCTGCCGTGCCGCGACCGAAGACCTTCGTGCAACTGGTTCTGCGTACTGCCCTGTTCTGCCCGGACGGGTACCCACCGCCCGGATCCCCACTGGCCGCGCGAGCCGTGGCCACGCAGAAGGAGTCAGTGTTGAGCAGCATGTCCTCGCACAGACGCACCTCCCACACCGCCCGTCGCCGTGTCGCCGCCGTCGCCCTCGTCGGCGTCTCCGCCCTGCTGGCCGCCGCGGTCCAGTCGGGCGCCGCGAGCGCCGCACCCCAGAAGCCGGCCCCCGGCAAGGTCGACCCCGGCGCCGTCGCCCTGAGGCTCACCCCCTCGCAGCGCGCCGAGCTGATACGCGACGCCGACGCCGCCAAGGCGACCACCGCCAAGGACCTCGGCCTCGGCGCCAAGGAGTCGCTGGTCGCCCGTGACGTCATCAAGGACGCGGACGGCACGGTCCACACCCGCTACGAGCGGACCTACGGCGGACTCCCGGTCCTCGGCGGCGACCTGGTCGTCGACACCGCCAAGTCCGGCCGCACGGAGCGGGTCGTCAAGGCGACGGGGGCCGAGATCAAGGTCGCCTCCCTCACGCCCGCGGTCGCGGCCGGCACCGCCGAACGGCAGGCCCTCTCCGCCGCCAAGGCCGACGGGTCGAAGAAGACCGGCGCCGACCGCGCGCCCCGCAAGGTGATCTGGGCGGCGAACGGCAGGCCCACCCTCGCCTACGAGACCGTCGTCGGCGGCTTCCAGGACGACGGCACCCCGAACCAGCTGCACGTCATCACCGACGCGGCCACCGGCAAGAAGCTCTACGAGTACCAGGGCATCGAGACCGGCGTCGGCAACACCCAGTACAGCGGCCAGGTGACCCTGACGACGACGCAGTCGGGCTCCAACTACACGCTGACCGACGGCGCCCGCGGCGGCCACAAGACGTACAACCTGAACCGTGGGACGTCCGGCACCGGGACGCTCTTCTCGCAGACGAGCGACACCTGGGGCAACGGCACCATCTCCAACGCCGCGACGGCCGGCGCCGACGCGCACTACGGCGCCGCGGAGACCTGGGACTTCTACAAGAACACGTTCAACCGCAGCGGCATCAAGAACAACGGTGTCGGCGCCTACTCCCGGGTCCACTACGGCAACGCGTACGTCAACGCGTTCTGGGACGACAGCTGCTTCTGCATGACGTACGGCGACGGCTCCGGCAACGCGGACCCGCTGACCGCCCTGGACGTGGCCGGCCACGAGATGAGCCACGGTGTCACCTCCAACACCGCGGGCCTCAACTACAGCGGCGAGTCCGGCGGCCTCAACGAGGCGACCTCCGACATCTTCGGAACCGGCGTCGAGTTCTACGCCAACAACGCCTCCGACCCCGGTGACTACCTCATCGGCGAGAAGATCGACATCAACGGCGACGGCACCCCGCTGCGCTACATGGACAAGCCCAGCAAGGACGGCGGCTCGGCGGACAACTGGTCCTCCAGCGTCGGCGGCCTGGACGTCCACTACTCCTCGGGCGTCGCGAACCACTTCTTCTACCTGCTGTCCGAGGGCAGCGGCGCCAAGGTCATCAACGGCGTCAGCTACAACTCGCCGACCGGCGACGGCCTCCCCGTCACCGGCATCGGCCGCGACAAGGCCCTGCAGATCTGGTACCGGGCGCTCACCACCAAGTTCACCTCGACCACCAACTACGCGGCGGCCCGCACCGGCACGCTCGCGGCGGCGGGTGAGCTGTACGGCACCACCAGCGCCGAGTACACGGCGGTCCAGAACGCCTGGGCGGCCGTGAAGGTCGGCTCGCGCCCGGGCGGCGGCGGTGGCGGTACGTCGTTCGAGAACACGGCCGACGTATCAATTCCGGACAACGGAGCGGCGGTCACCTCCTCGGTCGCCGTCACCGGCCGCACCGGCAACGCCCCGTCGAACCTGCTGGTCGACGTGAACATCGTGCACACCTGGCGCGGCGACCTGGTCATCGATCTGGTGGCCCCGGACGGCTCGACCTACCGGCTGAAGAACTTCAGCTCGTCGGACTCCGCGGACAACGTCCAGGAGACGTACACGGTCAACGCCTCCTCCGAAGTCGCCAACGGCACCTGGAAGTTGAAGGTCCAGGACCAGGCGGCACAGGACACCGGCTACATCAACAGCTGGAAGCTGACCTTCCCGTAGACCGCGGTTGGACGCGAGCCGAAGACAGGGCGCCGCTCCGGTGGTTCAACTCCCCGGGGCGGCGCCCTCTTTGCGTCACCCGGAGTTTGCGTTGCCCTGCCTTTTACCCTTGATCGGGTCCGTATTACGTACAGCGATCTTCATCCAACGGACGCTTTTCGGCCAACCTGCGCTTGCACTCCTGACATGTACGCGCCCTGGATGTCACTCTTCCACCGCACGGCTCACCCGCACCGCAACTTCGCATCGTCCGGACGACCACCCCACGGCGCCGGACGCCCCCACAGAAGGAGCTTGCGTGACTCCCCTCTACGCGCGTCACAAGCGCACCACCCTGGCCATCGCCACCGCTGTCGCCGCCGGAGCCCTGCTCACCACCGGTCTGACCACCGGTGCCTCCGCCCAGTCCGAGCCGCTCGCCGCGGCCGGCCGGGCGAAGCTCCCCGGCGCCACGGTCCAGCTGTCCGCCGCCGCGCGCACCGGCCTGATCAAGCAGGCCGACGCGGCAGCGCCCCGGACAGCCCAGCAGATAGGCCTCGGTGCCAAGGAGAAGCTGGTCGTCAGAGACGTCGTCAAGGACGTGGACGGCACGGTGCACACCCGCTACGAGCGCACGTACAACGGCCTCCCGGTCCTCGGCGGCGACCTGGTCGTCCACGAGTCCGAGGCCGGCCGGACCGAGGGCGTCACCAAGGCCGTGACAGCGGCCATCAAGGTCGCCTCCCTCAAGCCGCAGGTCACCACCGCGAAGGCGGAGAAGCAGGCGCTGACCGCCGCGCAGTCGGCCGGCTCCGCGCAGACCAGCGCCGACCGCGCCCCCCGCAAGGTGATCTGGGCCGCCACCGGCAAGCCCACCCTCGCCTACGAGACCGTCGTCGGCGGCCTCCAGGACGACGGCACCCCGAACGAACTGCACGTCATCACCGACGCGGCCACCGGTAAGAAGCTCTACGAGTACCAGGGCATCGAGACCGGCACCGGCAAGAGCCTCTACTCCGGCACCGTCACCCTCAGCACCACCAAGTCGGGCACGACGTACAACCTGACGGACGGCACGCGCGGCGGCCACAAGACGTACAACCTCAAGCACGGGACGTCGGGCACCGGCACGCTGTTCACCGACGCCGACGACGTGTGGGGCACCGGCACCGCCTCCAGCTCCACCACGGACCAGACGGCGGCCGCCGACGCCGCCTACGGGGCCCAGGAGACCTGGGACTTCTACAAGAACACGTTCAACCGCAGCGGCATCAAGAACAACGGCGTGGGCGCCTACTCCCGGGTCCACTACGGCAGTTCGTACGTCAACGCGTTCTGGGACGACAGCTGCTTCTGCATGACGTACGGCGACGGCTCCGGGAACACCCACCCGCTGACCTCGCTGGACGTGGCCGGCCACGAGATGAGCCACGGTGTCACCTCCAACACCGCGGGCCTCAACTACAGCGGCGAGTCCGGCGGCCTCAACGAGGCGACCTCCGACATCTTCGGAACCGGCGTCGAGTTCTACGCGGCCAACGCCTCGGACCCCGGTGACTACCTCATCGGCGAGAAGATCAACATCAACGGCGACGGCACCCCGCTGCGCTACATGGACAAGCCCAGCAAGGACGGCGGCTCGGCGGACTCGTGGTCCTCCACGGTCGGCAACAAGGACGTGCACTACTCGTCCGGCGTCGCGAACCACTTCTTCTACCTCCTCGCGGAGGGCAGCGGCGCGAAGACCATCAACGGCGTCTCCTACAACTCGCCGACGTCCAACGGCTCCACGGTCACCGGCATCGGCCGCGCCAAGGCCCTGCAGATCTGGTACAAGGCGCTGACGACCTACATGACGTCGACGACGAACTACAAGGCCGCCCGCACCGCGACGCTCTCCGCGGCGTCCGCGCTGTACGGATCCGGCAGCACGGAGTACACGACGGTGGCGGCGGCCTGGGCCGCGGTCAACGTGAACTAGTGATCCGCTAGGCACCAGGGCGGTACCCGGGGAGCGGTCGGCTCCGGGTACCGCCCTACGCTGTCCCCATGGTCTCCCCGGACACTCCCTTCACCTACGAGGACGTGGGCGCGACGCGCGACGGCCGCTGCCCGCCGGGGTTCCGACCCCTCCACCTCCGCACCCGCATCGGCGAGGGCGAGGAGGTCTTCCGCGCCGCCTCCGAAGCCGTCATGACCTGGGCGATGCACCGGGAGACGGGGGTGGCCATATCCGCCGGCACCGACAGAGCCGCCCCCGGCACCGACGTCACCGTCGGCCTCGGCCCGATCAAGGCACCCTGCCGGGTGGTCTGGACGGTCGAGGAGTACCGGCGCGCGGGCTGGGCGTACGGCACGCTGCCGGGCCACCCCGAGAGCGGCGAGGAGTCCTTCGTGGTCGACCGGACCGGCGACGGCACGGTCTGGCTGACCGTGACCGCCTTCAGCCGCGCGGCCAGGTGGTACTCCCGCGCGGCCGGCCCGGCGACCCGCGGCCTCCAGCACGCGTACGCCCGCCGCTGCGGTCTGGCCCTGCGCCGCCTGTGCTCGGGACTCGACCCGCTCTGACGGCGGCGCGGGCCACCGCGCCCCGGCGCGCCGGGACTCAGCGCATCAGGACCCCGGCCGCCTCCCCCACTCCCTCCGCGGGCACCGCGACGACCCCCACCTCGGCGCTCGACGCGAGCAGCCGGTGGGTGGGCAGGATGCGGACCGTGTAGCCGAAGGGGCCCGTGCGGTCGAGGGAGAGCGGGCCCTCGTACACCCACCGTCCCTCCGGGTCGGGGCCGCCCGCCGGCTTCAGCGGGACGCAGGTCGCGTCGGCGATGCGGTCCCGCGAGTCGACGCGCCCGGAGACCGCCTGCACCTCGACGTCGTCGGGGGCGAGATCGGCCAGCGCGACCCGGACGCGCAGGGAGAGGGTGGTTCCGAGTTCGGCCGTGGTCGTCGCGGCGGAGGCCTCCACGTGGTCGACCGCGACCCGGGGCCAGGCGGCCCGCACACGGGACTTCCAGGACGCCAGCTCGCGGGCCGCGTCCGGGGAGAGCGCGCGGTGCGAGCGGGCCGCGGGGGTGTACAGGCGCTCCACGTACTCCCGCACCATCCGCCCGGCCAGTACCTTCGGGCCGAGATGGGTCAGCGTCTGGCGGACCATCTCGATCCAGCGGTCCGGCAGACCGCCCTGGCCCCGCTCGTAGAAGCGGGGGGCGACGCGCTGCTCCAGCAGGTCGTACAGCGCCGACGCCTCCAGGTCGTCGCGCCGGTCGTCGTCGGTCGCCGTGCCGTCCGCGGTCGGGATCGCCCAGCCGAAGTCGGGCCGGAACCACTCGTCCCACCAGCCGTCCAGCACCGAGAGGTTGAGGCAGCCGTTGAGCGCCGCCTTCATCCCGCTCGTCCCGCACGCCTCCAGCGGACGCAGCGGGTTGTTGAGCCAGATGTCGCAGCCCGGGTAGAGCTTCTGCGCCATCGCCATGCCGTAGTCGGGCAGGAACACGATCCGGTGGCGCACCCGCGGGTCGTCCGCGAACCGGACGAGTTCCTGCACCAGACGCTTGCCGCCGTCGTCGGCGGGGTGCGCCTTGCCCGCCACGACGATCTGGACCGGCCGCTCGCTGTGCAGCAGCAGGTCCATCAGCCGGTCCCGGTCCCGCAGCATCAGCGTCAGCCGTTTGTACGAGGGGACGCGGCGCGCGAAGCCGACGGTCAGTACGTCGGGGTCGAGCACCCCGTCGATCCAGCCGAGTTCGGCGGTCCCGGCACCGCGCTGGCGCCAGGAGGCGTACAGCCGCTCGCGCACCTCCACCACCAGTTGCTCCCGCAGCACCCGGCGCAGGTCCCAGATCTCCTGGTCGGCGATGTCCGCCACGGCGTCCCAGCGGTCCGAGCCGCCGACCGTGAACGCGTCCTCGGTGCGCTGCGCGCCGATCTGGCGGGCGCCGAGCCTAAAGACCTCCGGCGCCACCCAGGTCGGGGCGTGCACACCGTTGGTCACCGAGGTGATCGGGACCTCGTCCGGGTCGAATCCCGGCCACAGACCGGAGAACATCTCCCGGCTGACGTGGCCGTGCAGCAGGGAGACGCCGTTCGCGCGCTGTCCCAGCCTGAGGCCCATCACCGCCATGTTGAAGAGGTTCGGTTCGCCGCCCGGATAGGTCTCCATGCCGAGGCCGAGGATCCGCTCGACGTCGATGCCGGGGAGTTCGGCGTCGGGACCGAAGTGGTGGGCCACCAGTTCACGGTCGAAACGGTCGATCCCGGCCGGGACGGGGGTGTGGGTGGTGAAGACCGTGCCGGCCCGAACGGCCTCCAGCGAGGCCTCGAAGTCGAGCCCGGTCTCGGCGAGTTCGGCGATCCTCTCCAGTCCGAGGAAGCCCGCGTGCCCCTCGTTGGTGTGGAACACCTCGGGCTGCGCGTGGCCGGTGAGGCGACAGTACGTCCGTACCGCGCGCACCCCGCCTATGCCGAGCAGCATCTCCTGGAGCAGCCGGTGTTCGCTGCCTCCGCCGTACAGCCGGTCGGTCACCCCGCGCTCGCCGAGGCCGTTCTCCTCCACGTCCGAGTCCAGCATGAGCAGGGGCACCCGGCCGACCTGGGCCAGCCAGATCCGCGCCCGCAGCGCCCGTCCGCCGGGGAGGGCCAGCGTCACCTGGGCGGGTGTCCCGTCGATCTCGCGCAGCGGTACCAACGGGAGTTCGTTCGGGTCCAGGAGCGGATAGTGCTCCTGCTGCCAGCCGTCCCGGGACAGGGACTGCCGGAAGTAGCCGTGCCGGTACAGGAGGCCGACACCGATCAGGGGTACGCCCAGGTCGCTGGCGGCCTTCAGATGGTCACCGGCGAGGATGCCGAGACCCCCGGAGTACTGCGGGAGCGCGGCCGTGATGCCGAACTCCGGTGAGAAGTAGGCGATGGCCGTGGGGAGTTCGGACGACTGGACCTGGTACCAGCGTTCGCCGGTCATGTAGTCGCGCAGGTCGTCGGCGACTGCGGCGAGCCGGCGCAGGAAGCGGCGGTCCTCCGCGAGATCCGCCAGCCGCCGGGGCGGCACGCTGCCCAGCAGCCGTACGGGGTCGCCGTCCGACGCGGACCAGCGCTCGGGATCGACGGACTGGAAGAGGTCGCGGGTCTCGGCGTGCCAGGACCAGCGCAGATTGCGCGCCAGGTCGCTGAGCGGGTGGAGGGCTTCGGGCAGGACGGGCCGGACGGTGAATCTGCGGATTGCCTTCACGAGTTCCACCTTCACGAAGGACGTAAGCGGCAGGACGTACGCGGCTGAGGGACGCACGTCCTTGTGCGCCCTTCGTCATCCACGACGTTAGCGGCGAGAGTGCCTCCGCAACTACGGCGCACGGGGGAACTCCGGCGTGGACGGGCGGGGTCGTCCGGCCCCGGACGGCCCCTTGACAGGGCCCCGGACAGCACGGCGCGTGGGGCGTCGGCTCTCCGCGGTCTCCCCCGCACGCCACGACTGATATGGCCGATTCCGCACTCATGGGCGGCCTTGTGGCACTTCACACCGCACGAGAGGCTGCCAGGTGGCGTGCGGCGGACCGCGGTCCGTACCGGTCGGCCCGGTCCGCGCGCTCCGAGTCGAGGAGGGGAACCCACGTCATGGCACGGTCGAGACGGTGGCGTCCGCACGGGGCGGGAGGCCTGGTCGCGGTCGTGACGGCCGCGGTGCTCTCGGTCGTCGCGCCACCGGCGCACGCCACACCCGGGGGCCGGCCGGAGGGGGTCGGCGCCCCCGGTTCCGTCGGCGGAAGTTACATCGTGACGCTGAAGGGGGGCACCCTGGCTCCGTCCCCTGAGGGAAAGGGCATCGCCGAGGAGTACGGGGCGAAAATCAGCCATACGTATGGCACCGCGCTCAACGGCTATGCCGTGCGGGCGGGTGCGCGGCAGGCCCGCCGGCTCGCGGCCGACCCCCGGGTGGCCTCGGTCGTCCAGGACACCCGGGTGCGGCTCGACCGGGCCGGGAGGAACCCGCCGTCCTGGGGCCTGGACCGGATCGACCAGCCCGGTCTGCCGCTCGACAGGAGCTACACCGCACCGGCACCGGGCGGCGCGGGCGTGACCGTGTACGTCATCGACACCGGCATCCGGATCACGCACCGGGACTTCGGCGGCCGGGCCCGCTACGGCTGGGACTTCGTCGGCAACGACCGGACCGCGGGCGACGGCAACGGACACGGCACCCATGTCGCGGCCACCGTCGCCGGGACGGAGTACGGCGTCGCCGGGAAGGCCCGGGTCGTCGCCGTCCGGGTGCTGGGCGACGACGGCTCCGGCACCACCGCGCAGGTCATCGCGGGCATCGACTGGGTGACCCGGCACGCGCACCGGCCCGCGGTCGCCAACCTGAGCCTGGGCGGGAAGGCGAACGCCCAGCTGGACGCCGCCGTACGCAACTCGATCGCCTCGGGGGTGACCTACACGGTCGCCGCGGGCAATGGCGGAAAACCGGCCAATCTGTACTCCCCCGCCCGCGTCACGCAGGCCCTCACCGTCGGCGCCGTCGACCGGACCGACACGCGGGCGCGATTCTCCGACTACGGCGCCTCGGTGGACCTCTTCGCGCCCGGCGTGGCGATCACCTCCGCGTCGTACCGGAGCGACACCGGGACGGCGACCCTCTCCGGTACGTCGATGGCGAGTCCGCACGTCGCGGGCGCGGCGGCGCTCTATCTGGCCGACCACCGCCGGGCGACACCGGCCGAGGTGGGCAGGGCACTCCTGCGGCGCGCGGTGCCCGGGAGGGTCACCGGCGCGGGGGCGGGCTCTCCCGACAGGCTGCTGCGGGTCGGCGGTCCCTAGAGATCCGCCCCGGGGGGGGCGTGAACCGGCCCCGTCCACACGGGACGAGGCCGGTCTTGTACGCGGACACAGGCGTAAGGAGTTAACAAAGCGTCGGATTGCCCACCCGAACAGGGTGGGAAGGCTCCTGCGGTACAGCCCGCAGGCCCCACCTCCCCACACCCTCATCCGCCCACCCACGTTGACGCGGACAGGAGCGGTCATGCCCGCCACGCACCACACGTCGCCACCCCCGACGACCACCTCCGACACCTCCCCCCCACGCACGGCCGACGCCGCCCCCGGCGCGCCGGAGACACCCTCCGCGGACCCCCGCGGCGGCGTCGGACGCATCCCCGTCCTCGACGTACGTCCCCTCGTCCTCCAGGGCCGCCGCCCGGCCAAGGCGGTGGTCGGCGAGGCCTTCGAGATCTCCGCCACGGTCTTCCGCGAGGGCCACGACGCGGTCGCCGCGAACGTCGTCCTGAGAGATCCGCGGGGCCGCACCGGCCCCTGGGCGCCGATGCGCGAACTCGCGCCCGGCACCGACCGCTGGGGCGCCACGGTCTCCGCGGGCACGACGGGCCGGTGGACGTACACCGTGGAGGCGTGGAGCGATCCGGTCTCCACCTGGCGCCATCACGCGGGGATCAAGATCCCGGCCGGCATCGACACGGAACTGGTCCTGGCGGAGGGCGCACGACTGTACGAACGGGCCGCCGCCGGTGTGCCCGCGGGCCAGGACGGGAGGGCCGTCGTGCTCGCCGCCGTGGACGCGCTGCGCGACACCGGCCGGCCGGCCGCGGCCCGTCTCGCCGCCGCCCGCACCCCCGAGGTGGACCGGCTGCTCGCCCGTCACCCGGTGCGCGAACTCGTCACGTCGTCGGAACCGTTGCCTCTGCTCGTGGAGCGTGAGCGGGCGCTGTACGGCTCCTGGTACGAGTTCTTCCCGCGTTCGGAGAGCGGGCAGCTGGACCCGCCGGTCCACGGCACCTTCCGGACTGCCGCCGAACGTCTGCCCGCCATCGCGGAGATGGGCTTCGACGTCGTCTACCTCCCGCCGATCCATCCCATCGGCACGACCTTCCGCAAAGGTCCCAACAACGGTCTGTCGGCGAGCCGTCACGATGTCGGGGTGCCGTGGGCGATCGGCTCGCCGGAGGGCGGGCACGACGCGATCCACCCGGACCTCGGCACCATCGACGACTTCGACGCCTTCGTACGCCGGGCGGCGGATCTGCGTCTCGAAGTCGCCCTCGACTTCGCGCTGCAGTGCTCCCCCGACCATCCGTGGGTGGAGAAGCACCCGGAGTGGTTCCATCACCGCGCCGACGGCACGATCGCGTACGCGGAGAACCCGCCGAAGAAGTATCAGGACATCTACCCGATCGCCTTCGACGAGGACATGCCGGGGCTGGTCCGGGAGACGCTGCGGGTGCTGCGGCACTGGATGGACCACGGGGTGCGGATCTTCCGTGTGGACAACCCGCACACCAAGCCGGTGGTCTTCTGGGAGGAGGTCATCGCGGACGTCAACCGCACCGACCCGGACGTGATCTTCCTGGCCGAGGCGTTCACCCGGCCCGCGATGATGCGCACGCTCGGGGCGATCGGCTTCCAGCAGTCGTACACGTACTTCACCTGGCGCAACACCAAGCGGGAGCTGACCGAGTACCTCACCGAGCTGTCCGGCGAGGCCGCCGCCTCCATGCGGCCCAACTTCTTCGTCAACACCCCGGACATCCTGCACGAGTTCCTCCAGCTCGGCGGGCGTCCGGCCTTCGAGCTGCGGGCGGTGCTCGCCGCGACGCTGTCCCCGACCTGGGGCGTGTACAGCGGTTTCGAGCTGTGCGAGAGCACTCCGCTGCGCAAGGGGAGCGAAGAATACCTGAACTCCGAGAAGTACCAACTGCGTCCGCGTGACTGGGAGTCGGCGGAGTGTGACGGACATAGCATCGCGCCGTTGCTGGGTGCGCTCAACGCGATCAGGCGGAGCAGCCCGGCGTTGCGGCAGTTGCGCGACCTGCACTTCCACCACACGGACAAGGAGGCGGTGATCGCCTACTCGAAGTCCGTCACGGACGCCCGCGGTTCGAACACGGTTGTGGTGGTGGTCAACCTCGACCCCCACCACACCCAGGAGGCCACGGTCTCGTTGGACATGCCGCAACTCGGCCTGGACTGGCACGAGTCCGTGCCGGTGCGCGACGAGCTCACCGGCGAGACCTACCACTGGGGCAGGGCCAACTATGTGCGTCTGGAGCCGGGACACAGGCCCGCGCACATTCTCACCGTCCTGCGACCGTCCTCACCGCACATCGGAGGGTCACCCACCATATGATCATCAACGAGCCCGTACCGGACACCTTCGAGGACACTCCGGCCAAGGACCGCGACCCCGAATGGTTCAAGCGCGCCGTCTTCTACGAGGTCCTGGTCCGCTCCTTCCAGGACAGCAACGGCGACGGCGTCGGTGACCTCAAGGGCCTCACCGCGAAACTCGACTACCTGCAGTGGCTCGGCGTCGACTGCCTCTGGCTGCCCCCGTTCTTCAAGTCCCCCCTGCGGGACGGCGGCTACGACGTCTCCGACTACACCGCCGTACTCCCCGAATTCGGCGACCTCGCCGACTTCGTCGAGTTCGTCGACGCCGCCCACCAGCGCGGCATGCGCGTCATCATCGACTTCGTCATGAACCACACCAGCGACCAGCACCCGTGGTTCCAGGAGTCCCGCTCCCACCCCGACGGCCCCTACGGCGACTACTACGTCTGGGCCGACGACGACAAGCAGTACCAGGACGCCCGGATCATCTTCGTCGACACCGAGGCCTCCAACTGGACCTTCGACCCGGTCCGCAAGCAGTACTACTGGCACCGCTTCTTCTCCCACCAGCCCGACCTCAACTACGAGAACCCCGCCGTGCAGGAGGAGATCGTCTCCGCGCTGCGGTTCTGGCTGGACCTGGGGATCGACGGCTTCCGGCTGGACGCGGTCCCGTACCTGTACCAGGTCGAGGGCACCAACTGCGAAAACCTTCCTGCGACCCACGAGTTCCTGAAGCGGGTGCGCAAGGAGATCGACACGCACTACCCGGACACGGTGCTGCTGGCCGAGGCGAACCAGTGGCCCGAGGACGTCGTCGACTACTTCGGCGACTTCCCCTCCGGCGGCGACGAGTGCCACATGGCGTTCCACTTCCCCGTCATGCCGCGCATCTTCATGGCCGTACGCCGCGAGTCCCGCTACCCCGTCTCCGAAATCCTCGCCAAGACGCCCGCGATCCCCAACAACTGCCAGTGGGGCATCTTCCTGCGCAACCACGACGAGCTCACCCTCGAAATGGTCACCGACGAGGAACGCGACTACATGTACGCGGAATACGCCAAGGACCCGCGCATGCGCGCCAACATCGGCATCCGCCGCCGCCTCGCCCCCCTGCTCGACAACGACCGCAACCAGATCGAACTCTTCACCGCCCTGCTGCTCTCCCTGCCCGGCAGCCCGATCCTCTACTACGGCGACGAGATCGGCATGGGCGACAACATCTGGCTCGGCGACCGCGACGCCGTCCGCACCCCCATGCAGTGGACCCCCGACCGCAACGCCGGCTTCTCCTCCAGCGACCCCGGCCGCCTCTTCCTGCCCACCATCATGGACCCCGTCTACGGCTACCAGGTCACCAACGTCGAAGCCTCCATGTCCTCCCCCTCGTCACTGCTGCACTGGACCCGCCGCATGATCGAGATCCGCAAACAGAACAAGGCCTTCGGCCTCGGCTCCTACACCGAACTCCCCTCCTCCAACCCCGCCGTCCTCGCGTTCCTGCGCGAGGCCCCCTCGACCGAGGACGAGGGGGACGACCTGGTCCTGTGCGTGCACAACTTCTCGCGCTTCGCCCAGCCCACCGAACTCGACCTGCGGGCCTTCAACGACCGTCACCCCGTCGAGCTCATCGGCGGAGTCCGCTTCCCCGCCATCGGTGAACTCCCCTACCTGCTCACCCTCGCAGGCCACGGCTTCTACTGGTTCCGGCTCCGCAAGGACGCCGTGTAGAACCGGGGCGGGGCGGTTTCCCCCGTCCCGCCCGGGGCACCCATCAGTAACACCCCCGACTCGCCCGGACTCCGGGTCCCTGGGTCCTTGGGTCTCCGGTCCCCCGGTCCCTGGGGAAAGGACGCGACGCCATGTCGGAAGCCGCCACGCACCCTGTCACGGAACCCGTCGCCCGCCCCGAGCTGCTCGCATCGCTCGACCCGCTGCTGCGCGAGTGGCTGCCACGCCAGCGCTGGTTCGCGGGCAAGGGACGTCCGGTCACCGGATTCTCTCTGGTGACGGCCAACGAGTTACTGCCGACGTCCGGTCCGCTGGGGCTGCTGCACCTCCTGGTACGGGCCCATCAGCCGGCCACCCCCGCCCAGGGCGCCACCGCCCGGCAGGGCGACTGCTACCAGTTGTTGATCGGCGTGCGCGAGGCACTCCCGCCACGGCTCGCGCCCGCGCTGATCGGCCATGTCGAGGAAGGGCCGCTGGCCGGGCGCACCGTCTACGAGGCGCTGCACGACCCGCGCCCCGCCGACGTGCTGCTCGAAGCCCTGCGCTCCCGGGCCCGGATCGGCGAGCTGCGCTTCGAGCGCGACCGGCGTCGGCCGATCCGGGGCGGACTGACGCCCCGGCTGGTGACGTCCGAGCAGTCCAACTCCTCCCTCGTCTATGGAGATACGTTCATCCTCAAGCTGTTGCGCCGCATCGTCCCCGGCGTCAACCCCGACCTGGAGCTGCCGCGCATGCTCGCGCGGGAGGGCTGCCCTCGGGTTCCGGCGCCCGCGGCGTGGATGACGGCGGACATCGGCGACGCCCGGAGTCCGGCGGGCGGCGAGAGCTACGTCCTCGGTGTGCTGCAGCCCTTCGTCCGGGGTGCGACGGACGGCTGGGAGCTGGCACTGCACGGACTGGCCAAGGGCGAGGACTTCGGCAGCGAGGCGCGGGCGCTGGGCCGGGCCACGGCCGAGGTGCACACGGCGCTCGCCCGCGCGCTGCCCACGACCACGCTGGGACACGTGCAGATGCGGCTGCTGGTCGAGGGTATGACCGAGCGGCTGGCGGCGGCGGCCCAGGCGGTGCCCGCGCTGCGTCCCTACGCTCCCGGTCTGCGGACCGCCTTCGAGGCGCTCGCGGACCTGGCCGCCGAGGGACAGACCTGGACCGCCCAGCGCGTCCACGGGGATCTGCACCTCGGCCAGTGCCTGCGTTCACCCACCGGCGAGTGGTCGCTCATAGACTTCGAGGGCGAGCCGTCGAAGCCGCTGGCCGAACGCCGTATGCCGCAGCCGCCGCTGCGGGACGTGGCCGGGATGCTCCGCTCCTTCGACTACGCGGCCCGCTCGAATCCCCGGAGCACCGCCCCCTCCCCCGCCCCGTCCGAGTCCGTGTCCGACTCCTGGGCCGACACCTGCCGGGCCGCCTACTGCGCCGGCTACGCGGAGGCCGCCGGGCGCGACCCGCGCACCGACCCCGTCCTGCTGCGCGCCTACGAGACGGACAAGGCGGTCTACGAAGTCGTCTACGAGGCCCGGCACCGGCCCGACTGGCTGCCGGTGCCCCTGGCGGCGGTGGGCCGGCTCGCCGCATCCCCCTGACGTTCCCCGATCACCCCGCCGAGGAGGCCCTGCCCGTGACGCCCCGCCCCCCGTCCGACGACAGTCCGAAGAAGAACGGTGCCAAGAAGCCGGCCACCGGCAAGAAGGCGGCGGTCCAGAAGACTGCGGCCGAGCAGACGGCGGCCGGAAAGGCGGCCGAGGGGAAGCCGGCGGCCAAGGCCCCCGAGAGGTCCGGCAAGAAGCCCGCCGGGGGCAAGGGTGCGAAGTCCTCCAAGAGGGCTTCCGGCCCGGCCGCCGCCGGACCCCCGGCACCCGCCGCCCCGCCGGTCCTCACCGACCCGGCACCCATCGGACCGCCGACCCGGACCGAAGCCGCTCCCGCCCTCACCGGCACCGCCGCCGACCCCGTGGACAACTCACTTACGTCGCGCGGCAGTTCTCGCACCATCGCCGACAGCGTTCCCGCCCCCGCGGACACCACCGCCCCGGACCGTGCGGACAACCCCCCGGTCCTCCCCGGCAGTCCGCACGCCCCCGGCGACGGTGTACCCGCCTTCGCCGGTCTCGGTCCGGACGACCGGGAGCGGTTGCTCTCCGGTACGCACCATGATCCGCACGGGGTCCTGGGCGCTCATCCGGCCCCCGGCGGAGTGGCGTTCCTCGCCTTCCGGCCGTACGCCCTGGGCGTGACCGTCGTGACGGACGACCTGCGGGCCGAGCTGCACGACGACGGGGACGGCTTCTTCTCGGCCCTGCTGCCGCTGCGCGCGGTCCCGGACACGTACCGACTGCTCGTGACGTACGAGGGGACGGTCCAGGACACCGAGGACGCGTACCGCTTCCTGCCCTCGCTCGGCGAACTCGATCTCCATCTGCTCGGCGAGGGCCGCCACGAGGAACTCTGGCGGGCCCTGGGCGCCGAGCCGATGACGCACCAGGGCGTGGCCGGCACCCGTTTCACCGTGTGGGCGCCGAACGCGCGCGGGGTCCGGCTCGCGGGCACCTTCAACTTCTGGGACGGCACGGGGTATCCGATGCGGTCGCTCGGCTCGACGGGCGTCTGGGAACTGTTCGTACCCGGCATCGGCGAGGGCGAACTCTACAAGTTCGAGATCACCCGCCCCGACGGCACCCGCACCCTGCGCGCCGACCCGATGGCCCGCCGCACCGAAGTCCCGCCGCGCACCTCGTCGATCGTCCAGACCTCGCACCACACCTGGCAGGACGAGGAGTGGATGGCGGGCCGGGGCGAGCGACCCGCCCACGAGGCGCCGTTCTCCGTCTACGAGGTACACCTGCCGTCCTGGCGACCCGGCCTGACCTACCGTCAGCTCGCCGAGCAGCTCCCCGCCTACGTCCACGACCTCGGCTTCACCCACGTCGAACTCATGCCCGTCGCCGAACACCCCTTCGGCGGCTCCTGGGGATACCAGGTCACCGGCTTCTACGCCCCCACCGCCCGCCTCGGCACCCCCGACGACTTCAAACACCTCGTCGACGCCCTCCACCAGGCCGGCATCGGCGTCCTCATGGACTGGGTCCCCGCCCACTTCCCCCGCGACGAATGGGCCCTCGCCGAATTCGACGGACGCCCCCTCTACGAACACTCCGACCCCCAGCGCGCCGCCCACCCCGACTGGGGCACCCTCGAATTCGACTTCGGCCGCCGCGAGGTCCGCAACTTCCTCGTCGCCAACGCCGTCTACTGGTGCCAGGAATTCCACATCGACGGACTCCGCGTCGACGCCGTCGCCTCCATGCTCTACCTCGACTACTCCCGCGAACCCGGCCAGTGGACACCCAACGAACACGGCGGCCGCGAGAACCTCGACGCCGTCGCCTTCCTCCAGGAGATGAACGCCACCGTCTACCGCCGCAACCCCGGCGTCGTCACCATCGCCGAGGAATCCACCGCCTGGGACGGCGTCACCCGCGCCACCCACCACTCCGGCCCCGGCGGCTTCGGCGGACTCGGATTCGGGCTGAAGTGGAACATGGGATGGATGCACGACTCACTGGACTACGTCCAGCACGAGCCGGTCCACCGCAAGTACCACCACCACGAGATGACGTTCTCCATGGTCTACGCCTACAGCGAGAACTACGTCCTGCCCATCTCCCACGACGAAGTCGTCCACGGCAAGAAGTCGCTCGTCTCCAAGATGCCCGGCGACTGGTGGCAGCAACGCGCCACCACCCGCGCCTACCTCGGCTACATGTGGGCCCACCCCGGCAAACAACTCCTCTTCATGGGACAGGAGTTCGCCCAGGGCGCCGAATGGTCCGAGACCCATGGCCCCGACTGGTGGCTCCTCGATCCCGCCTACCCCGCCGAGGCCGACCACCGGGGAGTCCGCGACCTGGTCCGCGACCTCAACACCGGCTACCGCCACACGCCCGCGCTCTGGCAGCGGGACACCGACCCGTCCGGCTTCCAGTGGGTGGTCGGCGACGCGGCGGAGGACAACGTCTTCGCGTTCCTGCGTCTCGACGCCGAGGGCACCCCGCTGCTCGCGGTCTCCAACCTCTCCCCGGTCGTCCGCCACGCCTACCGCCTCGGCGTCCCCGACTCCGTCCCCGCCTGGCAGGAGACCCTCAACACCGACAGCGCCCGGTACGGCGGAAGCGACATCACCAACCCGGACATCGTCAAGCCGGAGATCCAGGCCTGGCACGGCCGCCCGGCCAGCGTCCGCCTGACGCTGCCTCCTCTGGCGACGGTCTGGCTGCGACCGGCCTGAGGTCCGGCATCCGGTACCTCACCCCGGAGCACCCCCGGACCGTCCCACCCGGTCCGGTCTCCGGTCTCGGCTCCCGCCGGAAGGCGGGAGCCGAGACCGGAGGCCTCCGTCCTGCGCGGCCGCGGTACGAACCCGCCGCACGGCCGCCGTTCCTACCCGAACGCCCCGGCCAGCGCCTCCGGCAGTTCCCCGGTGTACAGGACACCCAGTCGCTGTGTGGCCCGGGTCAGGGCCACGTACAGGTCGCTCGTGCCGTACCGTCCCGGCTCCACCACCAGCACGGAGTCGAACTCCAGGCCCTTGGACTGGCGGGGGTCGAGCAGGACGACCGTCCGGGTCAGGTCCGGCTCGCCGCCCGCCGTCACGCCGTCCAGCCGGGCGGCCAGTTCCGGGTGCAGGTCGCGCGGGGCGACGACCGCCAGGCGGCCCTCCGCCGGTGTCAGTTCCTCCACCGCCTTCGCCACCGCGCCGGGCAGGTCGTCGGTCGCGCGCGCCCACGGGCGTACGCCCGTCGTCCGCACCGAACTCGGCGGTTCGAAGCCGGGGTGCTCCGCACGGACCACCGCCGCCGCCACCTCCATGATCTCGGACGGGGTGCGGTAGTTGACGGCGAGCCGGGTGTGCTCCCAGCGGTCCTCGACATAGGGGGAGAGGATCCGCTCCCACGACCCGACCCCGGCCGCCTCGGCGGTCTGCGCCGGGTCGCCGACCAGGGTCATCGACCGGGTGGGACTGCGGCGCATCAGCAGCCGCCACGCCATCGGCGAGAGCTCCTGCGCCTCGTCGACGATGATGTGGCCGAACGCCCAGGTCCGGTCGGCCGCCGCCCGCTCGGCGGCGCTGCGGTGGTCCTCCTCCTCGTGGCGCTCGGCCATCCGCTCGGCGTCGATGATGTTGTGGGCGGACAGGATCTCGGAGTCCTCCTCGTCCTTGTCCTCGAACTCGTACGTACGGGAGGCGTAGGACACGTCGAGCACGCCCTGCGCGTAGGCGACCTGGGTGCGGCGCTCCTGGTCGGCCAGGGCCCGCGCGACCCGGTCGTCCTCGCCCAGCAGTTCCGCGGCCTCGTCGAGGAGGGGGACGTCGGCGACGGTCCACGCACCGGTGACCGGACGGCGGATCGCCTCGGCGTCCTCCTCCCCGACGTAGCCCTCCGGGCCGGCGAGGAAGTCGGCGACCAGCCGCTGCGGGGTCAGCCTCGGCCACAGCTGGTCGATGGCCGACCAGACCTCGGGGTTCTCGGCGAGGTCGTCACGGATCTGGGTGATGTCGCTCGGGTCGAGCAGGTTGGACCCGTCGAACGGGTCGGTGCCGATGCGCTCGGAGAGCATGTCGGTGAGGGTGTTGAGGATGTGGCCCTCGAAGTACTCGCGGGCCACGTTGTGCGGCAGCCCGGCCTCACGCGTGCGCTCGCGGGCGACTCCCACGAGCCCGGCGTCGAGCATCAGGACGTCGCGGTCGTGCTCGATCGCGATCACCGGGTCGGGCAGCGCCTGGCGGTCGCGGACCACCGAGACCAGCACCTCGGCCATGTCGGCGCGGCCCTTGACCGCCGCGGCCCGCGGGGTGTCGGCCGCCGTGGCCTTCACCCCGGGGAAGAGCTCGCCGACGGTCGCGAGCAGGACGCCCGTCTCACCGAGCGAGGGCAGCACCTCGCCGATGTAGCCGAGGAACGCCGGGTTCGGGCCGACGATCAGGACGGCGCGCTTGGCGAGCAGTTCACGGTACTCGTACAGCAGGAACGCGGCCCGGTGCAGCGCGACGGCCGTCTTGCCGGTGCCGGGGCCGCCCTCCACCACCAGTACGCCCCGGTGCGGGGCGCGGATGATGCGGTCCTGCTCGGCCTGGATGGTCTGCACGATGTCGCTCATGCGGCCGGTGCGCGCCGCGTCGAGGGCCGCGAGCAGGACGGCGTCACCGCTCGGGTCCTCGTGGCCGGTGCGCCGGCGGTCTCCGAGGTCGAGGATCTCGTCGTGCACGTCGGTCACCCGGCGGCCCTCGGTACTGATGTGCCGGCGGCGGCGCAGGTCCATCGGGGTGTGCCCGGTGGCGAGGTAGAAGGGGCGGGCGACCGGCGCCCGCCAGTCGATGAGGATGGGGGTGTGCTCGGTGTCGCCGGCGCGGACACCGATACGGCCGATGTGGTGGCTGACGCCGGTGGTGAGGTCGATCCGGCCGAAGCACAGCGAGCCGTCCACGGCGTTCAGCGCGGCCAGCAGACCCGAGCGCTCGGCGACGAGCACATCACGTTCGAGCCTGGCCTGCATGGGCGTGTTGCCCTGCGCGAGCGCGTCGCCGACGGAGGCCTCGGTGTCGCCCCGCAGCACGTCGACGCGCGCGTACAGCCCGTCGATGAATTCCTGCTCCTGCTGCAATTCAACATCGGGAAATTCTGCGTTTGAGCCCCTGTTTGACAATTCCGCTCCCGCCCGGATATACTGTGGCCAGTGAACTTCTCCACGACTTGATGTATTGAAGTCGCGAACCATTCAATATACGCAAGAAAAACCCCCGGGTGCAATTTCCCCGGGGGTTTTTCTTTGTGCCGTCCGCGCCTGCGGCGTCCGCTCAGAGCACGTCGGACAGCTCCTCCAGCAGCCGCCGCCTGGGCCGGGCGCCCACCATCGACTTCACCGGCTTACCGCCGCGGAACACCATGAACGTGGGCATCGACAGCACCTGGTAGGCGTTGGTGGTCTCCGGATTCGTGTCGACGTCCAGCTGGACGACCTTGAGCCGCCCCTCCTCCTCGGCCGCGAGAGCGCTCAGCACCGGCCCCATCTGCCGGCACGGCGGACACCAGTCGGCGGTGAACTCCACCAGCACGGGCAGCTCCGCGCCGATCACCTCCGCCTCGAAGTCCGCGTCCGTCACCGAAGTCACGCCGGTCAGATCGATCACCGTGTCCGCCCTCCCAGTTCGCACACCGGCTCCGGACCCCCCGGAACCGCCGCGTCGGCGGCCAGCTCGTCGCGGGCCCGCTCGGCCCGAGCCAACTGCGCGCCGACCTCGCTCCGCACCGCCCGCAACTCACCGATCAGCGCGTCGAGTTCACCCAGCTTGCGGCGGTAGACCGCGAGCGAGGCGGGACAGGAGTCCCCCTCCGGATGCCCGGCCCGCAGGCACTCCACGAACGGCCGCGTCTCCTCCAGGTCGAACCCGAAGTCCTGGAGCGTCCTGATCTGCCGCAGCAGCCTCAGGTCGTCCTCGTCGTAGGTGCGGTAGCCGTTGCCGGTACGCCGCGCGGGCAGCAGCCCCCGTGACTCGTAGTACCGCAGGGTGCGCGTGGTGGTCCCGGCCCTCGTCGCCAGCTCGCCGATTCGCATGCCCCGAACGTAGTCCTTGACGTCGGCGTCAGGGCAAGGCCGGGACCGGGGGCGGCACCGGGGGCGGCGGCATGGTCAGGCGTGGGCCGCCACGCCCGCCGACTCCTCGACCTCCAGCAGGGACGCGCTCTGCCGCTCCTCGTCGAACGCCGCGCGTCCGCCGCGCAGCCCGAAGAGCCGCTTGGCGAGGGCGATGTAGAGGACGGCGAGGATGTTCAGGACCAGGGTGGCGATCTTCAGCCAGCTGACGTGCTCGGTGAGCTCGTAGACCTCCAGGGGCAGGAAGGCGGCGGTGGCGACCACCGTCAGATACTCCGCCCAGCGCTTCGCGTACCAGAGGCCGCCCGCCTCGACGAGTTCGATCAGCGCGTACGCCAGCAGCAGCGCGGCCACCAGGACCAGCGTGGAGTGCTTGTAGCCGAAGGACTTCTGGATGCTGCCGACGACCGGCGAATGGTCGAGGTCGTAGTGGAAGTGCCTGAAGACCGGCCGCAGGACGTTCAGGTACTCGTCGAAGAGGCGGCGCACGGAGTCCTGGCTGTTGCTGAACCTCCACACCGCGGCTGCCACCAGCACGATGAACACCCCGCGCACGGCCCGTTCGACCGCCAGGAAGCGCAGGATGAACAGATCCCGCAGCACCTTGCCGCGCGGCACGAGCGGCGCCTCGTCCGCGGGCCCCGAGCCGTGCGGTGCGCCGAGCACGAAGTCTCCGCAGCGCAGACAGCGCCAGGCCTCGCCGAGGCTGGTCCCGGCGCGCAGGCGGTCGCGCAGCGCCGGTTCGTCCGGCGCGTACGTCGCATGGCCGCGGCGCGCGCACGTTCGCCGGTCCCAGTCGATCTTCATACTCCGTGCCCTCCGCAGAACATGCAGAACATCACGTGCCGTGCCGGTAGGTCCGGCACGGCACGGTAGTGCATGTTCTACGAGACGGAGGCCCGGGGGGTCACGGTTCCGGGAACACCGTCGTGGGGCGAGGTCAGCGCGCCGCGGCACTCTCCGCGGACGCGGACGCGGACTCCACGTCGGTCCCGGTCGCCGTCCCCGTCCCCGTCGCCATCCCGGTCGCCGTCCCCGTCTCGGTCGCCGCCTCGGACGCGGACTCCGGCTCGGACGCGGACTCCGTCTTCGCGGGCCCCGTGTCGCCGGCCGCCCCCGCGTCCCCGGTGCCCGTCGGCGTCGGCACCGCGCGCTCCTTGCGCGGCAGCAGTACCGCCACCAGTACCGTCCCCACGCCCAGGATCACCGCGCCGACCAGGCTGGTGTGCGCCACCGCGTCCGAGAAGGACGAACCGACCGCGTCCGCCATCTGCCGTGCGCCGTGGGCGAGTTGGTCGGACTGCGCTTTCAGTTGCGCGGCCTTCTCGGTGTGCCCGCCGTGCCCGGCCCGTGCGGCCTGCTCTCCGAGCTGCCGGGCCTTGTCACCGATGCCCCGGGCGACCGCGTATCCCGCGCCGACCGAGTCCTGGGCCGTGGCCAGCGCGTCCGCCGGGAGGCCGCCGCCCCTGGTCGCGTCCGAGAGGTGCGAGGAGTACGAACTCGCCAGCACCGAGCCGAGAAGGGCGATGCCGAGCGAGCCGCCGAGCTCCAGCGAGGTGTCGTTGACCGCGCCGCCGACACCGAGTTCGGACTCGGGGAACGCGCCCATGATGGCGTCCGTGCAGGGCGAGAGCGCGAGCCCGATGGCGAGGCCGAGGATGACGAGCGGGAGGACGAGATCACCGTACGACGACGCCGCGTCGACCCGGGTCAGCAGCGCGAGTGCCGCCGTACCGCCGACCATGCCCGCGGTCACCGTGAGCCTCATGCCGACGCGCGGGGTGAGGTAGCCGGTGAGCGCCGAGCCGGCGAAGACGGCCCCGGCGAGCGGCAGCATCCGCACACCGGTGTCCAGCGCGTCGTACCCGAGCACGAACTGCAGGTGCTGGGTGAGGTAGTAGAAGGCGCCGAAAACGGCCAGGAAGAAGAGCGCGACGGCGAGGTTCGAGCCGGCGAACCGGCGCTGGGCGAACCGGCGTACGTCGACGACCGGACGCGGGTGCCGCAGCTCCCACACCACGAAGGCCGTCAGCCCGAGCCCCGCGACGACCGCGGCCGTGACGGCCCGGACGCCCCATCCGAAGTGCGGCCCCTCGATGATCATGTAGACCAGCGCGCCGATCCAGACGACCGACAGCAGACCGCCGACGTGGTCGACGCGGTGCCGGTGCCCGGCCCTGGAGGGCGGTACGAGGACGAGGGCGCCGACGATCGCGACGGCGGCGATCGGCACGTTGATCAGGAAGGTGGAGGACCAGCCGTGGTGCTGCAGCAGCGCGCCCGCGACCAGGGGGCCCGCCGCGATGGCGAGACCGGCCGTGGCGGTCCACAGGGTGATCGCCTTCGCGCGTTCCGCGCGCGGGAAGGTCGCGGCGAGCAGGGAGAGCGTCGCGGGCATGATCAGCGCGGCGCCGACCCCCATCACGGCACGGGCCGCGATGACACCGGCGGAGCTGTCCACGAGGGAGCCCGCCACCGCCCCGCCGCCGAAGACCACCAGCCCCAGCACGAGCGCGCCGCGCCGGCTGTACTTGTCGCCGATCGCGCCGAGCAGCAGCATCAGCGCGGCGTACGGGACGGTGTAGCCGTCGATGACCCACTGCAGGTCGGCGCTGGACAGCCCCAGGTCCTGGGTCATGTCGGGGGCCGCGACGGTGAGGGCGGTGTTGGCCATCACGATGATCAGCAGGCTCAGGCAGAGCACCAGCAGCGCCCACCAGCGCCGGGCATAGGGCCGGTCCATCCGCTCGACCGGTTCGTTGATGACGAGACGCATGGGTACGGCCGCCCTCTCCTCACTCGACTTGCACAGCGCCGTGTAATTGCACGACCATGTGCAATGTACGGCGATGCACACCACTGTGCAAATCGATGGGACGGGGCCCTGGGCGCAGGAGCGGCGGAGCACCGCGCGGGGCGTGCAGAATGACAGCCATGACCACGGGTAGTGCCAGCCGCGCGGACGCGAACCGCCGCCGCATCCTCGACGTCGCGCTCGCCGAGCTGCTGCGCGACCCCGACGCCTCCATGGACCAGATCGCACGGGCCGCCGGCGTCGTACGGCGCACCGTGTACGGACACTTCCCGAGCCGCGAGGTGCTCGTCAGCACCCTGACCGACGGCGCCGTGGAGGCGGTGGCCGCCGCGCACGCGGCGGGCCGGGAGGGGGTCGAGGACCCGGCGGAGTCGCTGATCCGCTCGACGCTCGCGGTCTGGGAGATCGCCGACCGTTACCGGCTGCTGGTCGCGCTGGCCCAGCGCAGCGTCACCGTGCAGGGCATCCGCGAACGGCTCACCCCGGTGCGCGAGGCTTGCGCGCAGGTGCTCAGACACGGCCTGGAACAGGGCGTGTTCGAGTCCCCGCTGCCGGCCCCGGCCCTGGCCTACGTGCACGAGCAGATGCTGTTCGCGCTGATGGAGGCGGTCAACGACGGCCTGCTCGCCGCGGAGGAGGCGGGCCGCTCCGCCGCGGTCACCATGCTGACCACCGCGGGCGTACCCGCCTCCCGCGCCACCGCTCTGGTGGCGAAGCTGAGCGACGCGCACGAGACGGGCGGGGCACACGAGACGGGCGGGGTGCACAAGGCAGGCGAGGTGCACAAGGCAGGCGAGGCGGGCTGAACGGGAACGAGAACCCGTGAACAGGAACGGCGTCACGCGCACGGGTCGACACCGCGCGAACAGCGGCGAGGCAGCCCGAGGGCTGCCTCGCCGACACGCCGAGCGGCCGGGTCTACGGGGGGAAGGACCCGGCCGCTCGGCGGTCGGAGGGCGCCGGCCCCGTCCGGGGGACGCCCTGTCAGGAGGAGCGTCCCGTGGGGAGGAGGCGCCCCGTCCTGGGGAAGCGGGCGCCGGCGCGTACGACGGACGGTGGTGTCAGGCCTTGGCCAGCTCTTTGTCGCCGCCCTGCTCGGGCAGTTCGGCGGAGGCGTCCGCGTCCTCGCCCGCGTCGTCCAGCAGCGTCCGTTCGTCGAACGGCAGCTCACCGGCGAGCACCCGGGTCACCCGCTCCTTGTCGACCTCGCCGGTCCAGGTGCCGATGAGCAGGGTGGCCACCGCGTTGCCCGCGAAGTTGGTGACGGCGCGCGCCTCGCTCATGAAGCGGTCGATCCCGATGATCAGACCGACGCCGTCGACCAGCGCCGGCTTGTGCGACTGCAGACCGCTGGCCAGTACGGCGATACCGGAACCGGAGACACCCGCCGCGCCCTTCGAGGCGACCATCATGAAGAGCAGCAGCCCGATCTGCTGGCCGATGCTCATCGGCTGGTCCATCGTGTCGGCGATGAACAGCGAGGCCATGGTCAGGTAGATCATCGTGCCGTCGAGGTTGAAGGAGTAGCCGGTCGGCACGGTGATGCCGACGACCGGGCGGCTGACGCCCAGGTGCTCCATCTTCGCGATCAGCCGCGGCAGCGCGGACTCGGAGGACGAGGTGGAGACGATCAGCAGGAACTCCCGGCCCAGGTACTTCAGCAGCTGGAAGACGTTGATCCCGGCCACCAGTTTCGTCAGCGTGCCGAGCACGATCACGACGAACAGGGCGCAGGTGATGTAGAAGCCCAGCATGATCGTGCCCAGCGCCTTCAGCGCGTCCATGCCGGTCTCGCCGATGACGGCCGCCATCGCTCCGAAGGCACCGACGGGCGCGGCCCACATGATCATGCCGAGGATGCGGAAGACCAGCTTCTGGATGTGCTCGACGCCGCGCAGCACGGGCCGGCCCGCCCGGCCCATGGCCTGCAGCGCGAAGCCCACGAGCAGCGCGATCAGCAGCGTCTGGAGGACCTGGCCCTCGGTGAAGGCCGAGACGAAGGTGGTCGGGATGATCCCGAGGAGGAAGTCGACCGGCCCCTCCGCGGCGGCTTCCGCCTGCGTGTGCCCGACGCCCTTCACGGCCTCGGTCAGGTGCATTCCGCTGCCCGGGTGGATGATGTTGCCGACCACCAGGCCGATGGCGAGGGCCACGAACGACATGCAGATGAAGTAGCCGAGCGCGAGGCCGCCGACCTTGCCCACCTTGGCGGCCTTGCGTACCGAACCGACCCCGAGCACGATCGTGCAGAAGATGATCGGCGAGATCATCATCTTGATCAGGGCGACGAAGCCCGTGCCGATCGGCTTGAGCTCCTTGGCGAAGTCCGGCGCGGCGAACCCGACGCCGATTCCGAGGGCGACCGCGATGATCACCGCGATGTAGAGGTAGTGGGTGCGGTCCCGCTTGGCGGCGGGTGCGGCAGGTGCCGTTGGGGTGCTGGCCACGGCTGCCCTCCTTGACGACGTCGTCGGCATCATCCGGCGTGCGGCTCACGTCCGGGGAATCGGGAGACACGCCTTCCGGGAGAACCGGGGGGCGTGGGCCCGGGGGATGCGGTGACTATCTCCTGGTGTGTGAGGGCGGTCACCCTTCCGTTCATTTAGTTCACGCTTACCGGGCGAGGCAGACTGACGCCATGCGCCTCCCCCGCGTCCCGACACCCCGCAGCCTGGCCGGCCAGCTCTTCGCCATGCAGGCCGTGCTCATCGCGGTGCTCGTCGCCGGATACGCGCTGTTCACCTACGTCAGTGACCGCAGCCAGGCCGAGGAGGCGGCGGGCCGCCAGGCGATGGCCGTGGCCCGTTCGGTCGCCGACGCCCCCTCGGTCCGCGACGCGATCCGCACCACGGACCCGACGGAGCCCCTCCAGCCGTACGCCCTCCAGGTGCAGCGGGACACCGGCGTGGACTTCGTGACGATCATGAACCCGCGGGGCATCCGCTGGACCCACCCCGACGAGACGCTGATAGGGCGGCACTTCCTCGGGCACATCGGCCCCGCCCTGCGCGGCAAGTCCTTCACCGAGACCTACACGGGCACCCTCGGTCCGTCCGTACGCGCCGTCACCCCGGTCCTGGACAACGGCCACCTCGTCGGTCTGGTCAGCGCGGGCATCAAGGTGGAGGCGATCACCAAACGCGTCCAGGACCAGGTGACCGCCCTGATCGGCGTCGCGGGCGGCGCCCTCGCCCTCGGCGGCATCGGCACCTACGTCATCAACGCCCGGCTGCGCCGCTCCACGCACGGCATGAACGCGGCCGAGCTGAGCCGTATGCACGACTACCACCAGGCCGCGCTGCACGCCGTGCGCGAGGGCCTGCTGATGCTGGACGGGCAGTACCGGGTGGCGCTGATGAACGACGGCGGACGGGAACTGCTGGGCGTGGACGACGAGGCGGTCGGCCGCTCCGTGGCCGAACTCGGCCTGCCCGCGCCCCTGACCGGCGCGCTGCTGTCGGCGGAGCCCCGGGTGGACGAGGTGCACCTCACGGCGTCCCGCGTGCTGGTCGTCAACACCTCCCCGGTCACCGGCGGCGAGCGCCGCGGCACGGTCGTCACCCTGCGCGATGTCACCGAACTCCAGGCGCTGACGGGGGAACTCGACTCCGAGCGCGGCTTCACCCAGGCCCTGCGCTCGCAGGCCCACGAGGCCGCGAACCGTCTCCACACGGTGGTCTCGCTGATCGAGCTGGGCCGCGCCGACGAGGCCGTCGACTTCGCCACCGCCGAACTGGAACTGGCCCAGACACTCACCGACGAGGTGATCTCGGCGGTCAGCGAACCGGTCCTCGCCGCTCTGCTGCTGGGCAAGGCGGCCCAGGCCAACGAGCGGGGCGTGGAGCTGGTGATCTCGGAGCAGAGCGGCATCGACGACGGTCTGCTGCCGGCCGGCCTGCCGGCCCGGGACCTGGTGACGGTCCTCGGCAACCTGATCGACAACGCGGTGGACGCGGCACAGGGCACCGTACGGGCGCGGGTGACCGTCACGGCCTTCACGGACGGCTCGGGCCTGCTGCTGCGGGTCGCCGACACGGGTGCCGGGGTGGATCCGGCCCACGCGGAGGCGGTCTTCCGGCGCGGCTGGTCGACGAAACCGGCGGGGCCCGCCGGCCGCGGGCTGGGCCTCGCCCTCGTACGCCAGGCGGTGAACCGTCACGACGGCACCCTGACGGTGACCGAAGCGGCGGGGGGCGGCGCGGAGTTCGAGGTACGGCTGCCCCTGCCCCCGGCGGCCGTCGGCGCGCCCGAGTCCGGGGTCACCGTCCCGCGGAACCCCGCTCCCGAGCCCGTCCAGCACGCCCTGCCCGGAGGCGACGCATGACCGACCACCAGCCCATCCGTGTCCTCGTCGTCGAGGACGACCCGGTGGCCGCCGACGCGCACGTCATGTACGTCGGGCGGGTCCCCGGCTTCACCGCGGTCGGCAAGGCCCGCACCGGTGCCGAGGCGCGCCGCGCCCTGGACCGCACCCCGGTGGACCTGCTGCTCCTCGATCTGCACCTGCCCGACGTGCACGGTCTGCAGCTCGCCCGCTCGCTGCGCGCCGCAGGCCACCACGCGGACGTGATCGCGGTGACCTCCGCGCGGGACCTCGCGGTCGTCAGGGAGGGGGTCTCGCTCGGGGTCGTCCAGTACGTCCTGAAGCCCTTCACCTTCGCCACCCTGCGCGACCGTCTCGTCCGGTACGCCGAGTTCCGCGCGGCGGCGGGTGAGGCGACCGGCCAGGACGAGGTGGACCGCGCGCTGGCCACGCTGCGCGCCCCGGGCCCGGCGGCGCTGCCGAAGGGACTGAGCGCGCCGACCCTGGAGCGCGTGACGCGCACCCTGCGGGACTGCGCGGACGGTCTCACGGCGGCCGGTGTCGCCGAGGTGGTGGGCATCTCGCGGATCACGGCCCGGCGCTATCTGGAGCACCTGGTGGACGCGGGACGCGCGGCCCGCGCTCCGCAGTACGGGCAGGTCGGGCGACCCGAGTTGCAGTACCGGTGGGTGAAGGGATAGTTCCGTATGCGGTCTTCAACTGGGTTTTTCCTGGGGCGGGTTCGGTCCCAAGGCGGTGCAAGGTCATTGACCTGGACTAGTCCACGCTCTTAGGTTCACCGGGCAGACAACCCGGCCACCGACGACGTCGGCCAGTAGGAGGTCGTGCCCGTGCGCCCTACCGCCACCCCACTTCTCCTCGCCACTCTGCTCACCGCGACCGCGCTCAGCGCCTGCGGATCGGGCTCCGGAAGCAGTCCGGACACCGTCAGAATCTCCTTCAAGCAGTCCACGGACAACTCGATCCGCGTCATGGACACCTATCTGGGCCAGATGAAGAAGGAGTTCGAGAAGGCGAACCCCGGCAAGAAGGTGGAGCTCGTCCCGATCAAGGCGCCCGACTCCGAGTACTACACCAAGCTCCAGCAGATGCTGAGGTCGCCCAAGACGGCTCCCGACCTGGTCTACGAGGACACCTTCCTCATCAACTCCGATATCACCAGCGGGTACTTGAAGCCTCTGGACGCCTATCTCGACAAGTGGCCGGACTGGAACCAGTTCATCGACACGGCGAAGTCCGCGGCCAGGGCGCAGGACGGGAAGACGTACGGCGTCCCGGACGGCACGGACACCCGCGGACTCTGGTTCGACAAGGGCGTCTTCCAGAAGGCGGGGCTGCCGGCCGACTGGCAGCCGAAGAACTGGGACGACGTGCTGAGCGCGGCCCGCACGATCAAGCGGAAGGTCCCGGGCGTCGTCCCGCTCAACGTCTACACGGGCAAGCCCGCGGGCGAGGCCGCCACCATGCAGGGCTTCGAGATGCTGCTCTACGGCACGGGCGACGGGAAGACCGACCCGATGTACGACGCGGGATCGAAGAAGTGGATCACGGGCAGCCAGGCCTTCAAGGACGCGCTCACCTTCGTGGAGACGGTCTACAAGGAGAAGCTGGGCCCCGACGTCTCGGACGCGCTGGACCCGAACTACGGCACCACCGTCCGCGGTGAGCTGCTGCCCAAGGGCAAGATCGGCATCGACCTGGACGGCAGCTGGCTCCCGCAGGACTGGCAGCAGGGCGCGGGACACGAGTGGCCCGAGTGGTCGCAGAAGCTCGGCCTCGCCTACATGCCGACCCAGCACGGCCAGGCGCCCGGCAAGGTGAGCATGTCGGGAGGCTGGACCTGGGCGATCCCGTCCAAGGCCGGCAACCCCGACCTCGCCTTCAAGTTCGTCGAGACGATGCAGACGAAGGCGAACGCGCAGAAGTGGTACATCGCCAACTCCGGTATCGCGGTGCGCAAGGACGTGGCGTCCGACCCGGCGTACATCCAGGCGCAGCCCGGCATCAAGTTCTTCACGGACCTGGTCGCGAGCACGCACTACCGCCCGGCGTATCCGGCCTATCCCAAGGTCTCCACCGCCGTCCAGGAGGCCATGGAGGGCGTGACGACCGGCGACAGCTCGGTGGACAAGGCGGCGAGCGGCTACGACGAGGAGCTGAAGACGGCCACCGACGGCCAGGTGGTCGGCAAGTGAGCGTGGGAACACGGGCGGCACCCGCCGCCCCGGTCGCCGTGCCGGCGGTGTCGTCGCGGCGGCCGGGGCGTCCCCGCCTCCTCGCCCGTGCGCTGCCCCTGGCGCCGGCCGTGGTCCTGCTGCTCCTCTTCCTGGCGGGGCCGATCGCCTACTGCGCGTACATCGCCTTCACCGACCTCCAGTTGACGGGCCAGGCACACTCCTCCTTCGTCGGCTTCGAGAACTTCCGGGCGGCGTTCAAGGACGAGGCATTCCTGAACGCGGTATGGCTGACACTGGTGTTCACGGTGCTGTCGTCGCTCGTCGGCCAGAACACGCTCGGGCTGGCGCTGGCCGCCCTGATGCAGCGGGCGTCCAAGCCGGTCCGGACGCTGGTGGGCGGGATCGTGATCACGGCGTGGGTGCTGCCGGAGGTGGTCGCGGGCTTCCTGCTGTACGCGTTCTTCCGGCGCGAGGGCACCCTGAACGCGATCCTGGACTGGCTGCATCTCCCCACCCAGAACTGGCTGTTCACCCTGCCGATCCTCGCGGTGTCGTTCGCCAACGTATGGCGGGGCACGGCCTTCTCGATGCTGGTCTACTCGGCGGCGCTGAACGAGATCCCGAAGGAGATCACGGAGGCGGCGGAGGTGGACGGGGCGGGCGGCTGGCGGCGGATGTGGCACATCACGCTCCCGATGATCCGCCGGTCGATCGGCACGAACCTGATGCTCAACACCCTCCAGACCCTCTCGGTGTTCGGGCTGATCTGGGTGATGACGCGGGGCGGCCCGGGCAACAGGAGCCAGACGCTTCCCCTGTTCATGTACGAGCAGGCGTTCCAGAAGAGCATGATCGGATACGGGACGGCGGTCGCGTTGCTGCTGCTGGTGGTCGGGGCGCTGTTCTCCGTGGTCTACATGCGGCTCCTGCGGACGGAGGTCTGAGATGGCACTGCTGACGGGGGCCACGCTCAGGTCCCGCCGGGTGGGGAGGCGGCTGGCGGCGGACGCGGGGCTCCTCTTCGTGGCCGCGGCGTTCGTGCTGCCGCTGGCCTGGGTGGTGCTGTCTTCGCTGGACGCGCACGCGGATCTGCGGGTACGGGTCCCGGACGGCCTCACGCTGGACAACTTCGACGCGGTGCTGAAGCCGGACATCACCTTCACACCGCTGCTGAACAGCCTGGTCCTGTGCGGCGGGGGGACCGCGCTGACCGTGGTGTGCGCGGCTCTGGCGGCGTACCCGCTCTCACGGTTCCGCTCGCGTCTCAACCGCCCGTTCCTGCTGACCATCCTCTTCGCGACCTGCCTGCCGATCACGGCGATCATGGTTCCGGTGTACGCGCTGTTCGTGCGGGTGAACCTCATCGACACCGTGCAGGGCACCATCTTCTTCTTCGCCGCCTCCCAACTCCCCTTCGCCATATGGCTGATGAAGAACTTCATGGACGGGGTGCCGAGGGAGCTGGAGGAGGCGGCGTGGACGGACGGCGCGTCGTCGCTGCAGTCCCTGGTGCGGATCGTGCTGCCGCTGATGGGCCCCGGGGTGGCGGTCGTGACGGTCTTCTCGTTCGTGATGATGTGGGGGAACTTCTTCGTCCCCTTCATGCTGCTGCTGACACCGGACCAGATGCCCGCGTCGGTGAGCATCAACGACTTCTTCGGCAACCGGGGGACGGTGGTCTACGGGCAGCTGGCGGCGTTCTCGGTCATCTACTCGACGCCGGTGATCCTCCTGTACGTGCTGGTGGCGCGGCGGCTGGGAGGAGGGTTCGCGCTGGGCGGAGCAGTCAAGGGCTGAGGAACCGTATGTTCCTACAATCTGTGATTGTGGCCGGACAGAGTGTAGTCAGCGCTGCCCCTACCCCATATTTTGTGCGCGTGCAGCGACCGCAGGCCCAACAGCCCACACCGCCCTTCAACGCTCAGGCCGCCCGCAGACTGAGGACGGCACTCGGCATGAGGCCCGAGCACGTCGCCTACGGGATGAGAGCCTCGTACGGGATGCCGTACGTCACACCCGATCTCGTCGCCGCCTGGGAACTCGGGACGACCGCACCGAGCGGCCCCGAACTCACCGCGCTCGCGGGAGTGCTGTGGTGCTCGCCGGGAGAGATCATCGGCGCGCCGCGGACTCTGCGCGAACACCGCGTCGCGCGCGGCCTCGCGCAGGAGGACGTGGCCCGCGCCGTCGGACTGGACCTTCCCGCCTACCAGAAGATGGAGGAGACCGACGAGTGGCGCGGCAACGAGCGCCAGTCCACCGCCCTCGCCGACGTGCTCGAACTGTCCCTGCGGGACTTCGTCACCGTGACGGGGCGCGACGGCAGGCTCGCCGAGCTGCTGCACGGCGCGGTGACGACACGCTGGCAGGCGTACTCCCGCCCGGTGGGGAAGATGATCCCGCTGGACCGGCGCCTCCTGGAGGACGTCCTCCAGGAGCTGTTCCAGGAGTACCAGGGGCAGATGACCGCCGCCCTGAGCTGGGCGGCGGGCACGGCCGCGGCGGAGGCCGACGACCTGGGCCAGGACTTCCTCGACCGGATCGTCGACCACTTCTGGTCGACGGTCCAGAGAGCCGCGTACTGAGCCCTCCGGGATGCGCCCGGACCGACCGCGGCGCCGGAGGACCGGCGCGTCGCACCGACGGCCGGACCTTCGCGCCACGTCCACGTCCGGCTACCGGCTACCGGCTACCGGCTACCGGCTACCGGCTACCGGCTACCGGCTACCGGCTACCGGCTACCGGCTACCGGCTACCGGCTACCGGCTACCGGCTACCGGCTACCGGCCGGATTATCGAGAGCACGGGTGGTCACGGCTCGGCAGGTCACGGTTCAGCCGGTCACGGTTCAGCCGGTCACCGATCCGTCCGTCACGGCTCGACGGGTCCCGGGCGGTCCCGGCCCGCCACCGCTCGGCAGGACGCCGTTCAGCCGTCCAGCGCTCGACGCGTCACGCCTCGACGGGCCGCCACTCAACCGGTCACCCCTCGGCCGGACCGAGCCGCACCCGGACGTGCTCGGACGTGGTCGGACGTGCCGGGACGTGCTCGACCCGAAGCCGCCGGGGCCCCTGCTGCCGCGCCCGGGGAATCCGGGCCGGGAAGACGCCGGCTCCCCGCCGGCAGGCGCCCGCTAGAAGACCGACTCCGCCTCGTCCATCCGGTCCTTCGGGACCGTCTTCAGCTCCGTGACGGCCTCCGCGAGCGGCACCATGACCACATCGGTGCCGCGCAGCGCCGTCATCCGGCCGAAGTCACCCCGGTGGGCGGCCTCCACCGCGTGCCACCCGAACCGGGTCGCCAGGACCCGGTCGTACGCGGTCGGGGTACCGCCCCGCTGCACATGGCCGAGAATGACCGGCTTGGACTCCTTGCCGAGGCGCCGCTCCAGCTCGTACGCCAGCGCCGTACCGATGCCCTGGAAGCGTTCGTGGCCGAACTGGTCGATCGCGCCGTGGCCGTAGTCCATGCTGCCCTCGACGGGGTGGGCGCCCTCTGCCACACAGATGACGGCGAACTTCTTGCCGCGGGCGAAGCGCTCCTCGACCATCGCGACGACGTCGGCCGGGTCGAAGGGGCGCTCCGGCAGGCAGATGCCGTGGGCACCGGCGGCCATGCCGGACTCCAGGGCGATCCAGCCCGCGTGCCGGCCCATGACCTCGACGACCATCACGCGCTGGTGGGACTCGGCGGTCGTCTTCAGGCGGTCCATGGCCTCCGTGGCCACGCCCACCGCCGTGTCGAAGCCGAAGGTGCGGTCCGTCGACGAGATGTCGTTGTCGATCGTCTTCGGGACGCCGACCACCGGCAGGCCCGCGTCCGACAGCATCCGCGCCGCCGTCAGCGTGCCCTCGCCGCCGATCGGGATCAGCACGTCGATACCGAACTCGCGCGCCATGTCCTGCGCGTTCTCGCAGGCCTCACGGAGCCGGTCGCGCTGCAGCCGCGAGGAGCCGAGGATGGTGCCGCCGAGGGCGAGGATGCCACCGACGTCGTTCAGGTCGAGGGAGCGGTAGCGGCCGTCGAGCAGCCCCGCGTAACCGTCCTCGAATCCGATGACCTCGTCCCCGAAGGTGGTGACCGCTCGGTGCACGACCGACCGGATCACTGCGTTCAGGCCCGGGCAGTCGCCGCCTGCGGTGAGAACTCCGATACGCATCGTGCTGTGTCTCCTGCTCGCTGGTGGTTCGTGTGAGCCGGTCCGATTGTTTCATGACCCCAGGACCGACGCCGATTCCGCCCGAAGCCCCCCGGCACGGCGCCCCGGGTGACATTCTCGACCCGTTCCCGGTCGAGCCACGTCAAGCCGCTGTCAGGCTCGGTCAGGCCTCCGCCAGACCTCCGTCAGACCTCTGTCACACCTCGCCGGCAAGGTCGCCCTGATGGGCGCCTTATCCACCCGCGGGGGTATTGTCAAGAGGATGCCGCCCACCCCGGTGGGCCATTTCCCGAGCCCGAAAACGGCACACGCGCCGCGAGACCCCGACAGAACACCTCACGTCACCGAACACCCCACGCCATGGATGGAGAGCACGCGTGACCCGCAGTGTCTACGTGACCGGGATCGACCGCGGCGACGGCCGCCAGGTGGTCGAGCTGGGCGTCATGGAGCTCCTGACCCGCCAGGTCGACCGGGTCGGTGTCTTCCGCCCGCTCGTCCACGACGGCCCCGACCGGCTCTTCGAACTGCTGCGCGCCCGCTACCGGCTCGCCCAGGACCCGGCGACCGTCTACGGCATGGACTACCACGAGGCGTCCGCGCTCCAGGCCGAGCAGGGCACGGACGAACTGGTCTCCACCCTCGTCGACCGCTTCCACCTGGTCGCACGCGACTACGACGTCGTCCTCGTCCTGGGCACCGACTACGCCGACACCCAGTTCCCGGACGAGCTGTCGCTGAACGCGCGGCTGGCGAACGAGTTCGGCGCCTCCGTGATCCCCGTCGTCGGCGGCCGCGGCCAGACCGCCGAGTCCGTGCGCGCCGAGACACGCAACGCGTACCGCGCCTACGACGGCCTCGGCTGCGACGTCCTCGCCATGATCGTGAACCGGGTGGCCCCGGCCGACCGCGCCGGACTCGGCGAGCGGCTCGACTCCCGCCTCCCGGTGCCGTGTTACGTCCTCCCGGACGAGCCGGCGCTCTCCGCGCCCACCCTCGCCCAGATCACCCACGCCCTCGACGGCAAGGTGCTCCTCGGCGACGAGGCGGGACTCGCCCGTGACGCGCTCGACTTCGTCTTCGGCGGCGCCATGCTGCCGAACTTCCTCAACGCCCTGACCCCGGGCTGTCTGGTGGTCACCCCCGGCGACCGCGCCGACCTGGTCGTCGGCGCGCTCGCCGCGCACAGCGCGGGCACCCCGCCCATAGCCGGGGTCCTGCTCACCCTGAACGAGCGCCCCAGCGACGAGGTCCTCACGCTCGCCGCCCGCCTCGCCCCCGGCACCCCGGTGATCTCGGTCGCCGGGACCTCCTTCCCCACGGCGGCCGAACTCTTCTCCCTGGAGGGGAAGCTGAACGCCGCCACGCCCCGCAAGGCGGAGACCGCTCTCGGCCTCTTCGAGCAGTACGTGGACACCGCCGACCTCCTCAGCCGTGTCTCGGCCCCGAGCAGCGACCGCGTGACCCCGATGATGTTCGAGCACAAGCTCCTCGAACAGGCCCGCTCCGACCGGCGGCGGGTGGTGCTTCCCGAGGGGACCGAGACACGTGTCCTGCACGCGGCGGAGGTGCTGCTGCGCCGGCGCGTGTGCGACCTGACGCTGCTCGGGCCGGAGGACCAGATCCGCAAGAAGGCCGCCGATCTCGGCATCGACCTGGCCGGCTGCCGTCTCATCGACCCGGCGACCTCCGAGCTGCGCGGCCGCTTCGCCGAGAGGTACGCCGCGCTGCGCGCCCACCGTGGCGTCACCGTCGAGCTGGCGTACGACGTCGTCGCGGACGTGAACTACTTCGGGACGCTGATGGTCGAGGAGGGGCTGGCCGACGGCATGGTGTCCGGCTCCGTGCACTCCACCGCCGCCACCATCCGGCCCGCC
The DNA here is from genome assembly GCF_009498275.1 of Streptomyces fagopyri. NCBI lineage: Bacteria > Bacillati > Actinomycetota > Actinomycetes > Kitasatosporales > Streptomycetaceae > Streptomyces > Streptomyces fagopyri. Next base: position 3,226,076 of record NZ_CP045643.1, read on the forward strand.
TTCGAGATCATCAGGACCAGGGCGGACACGAAGATCGTCTCCTCGGTCTTCTTCATGTGCCTCGCCGACAAGGTCCTCGTCTACGGCGACTGCGCCGTGAACCCCGACCCGAACGCCGAGCAGCTGTGCGACATCGCCATCCAGTCGGCGGCCACCGCCGAACGGTTCGGTGTCGAGCCGCGGATCGCGATGCTGTCCTACTCGACCGGCACGTCCGGTTCGGGCGCCGACGTCGACAAGGTGCGCGAGGCCACGGATCTGGTACGGCTGCGGCGCGACGACCTGAAGATCGAGGGGCCGATCCAGTACGACGCCGCCGTCGAACCCTCCGTCGCGGCGACCAAGCTGCCGGACTCCGACGTCGCCGGACAGGCGTCCGTGCTCATCTTCCCGGACCTCAACACCGGCAACAACACCTACAAGGCCGTGCAGCGCTCGGCCGGCGCGATCGCGGTCGGCCCGGTCCTCCAGGGCCTGCGCAAGCCCGTCAACGACCTCTCCCGCGGCGCGCTCGTGCAGGACATCGTCAACACGGTCGCCATCACGGCGATCCAGGCCCAGACTCCGGGCGACGGATGACCGCCGCACCGCGCCGCCCGGCCCGGTCCGCGGGCACCGGCCCCGGACCGGCCGCCGGCCCCGGCAACGGCCGCGGACCCGAACCCGAACCCGACCCAGAAGGCATCCCCGCAGTGACCGCCACCCGTGTCCTCGTCCTCAACTCCGGCTCCTCGTCGCTGAAGTACCAGCTCCTCGACATGCGCGACAGCAGCCGCCTCGCCACGGGCCTCGTCGAACGCATCGGCGAGCGGACGTCCCGCCTGAAGCACACGGCGCTCACCACGGGCGCGACCCGGGAGACGACCGGCCCCGTCACCGACCACGCCGCCGCGCTCAAGGCCGTGGCCGAGGAGCTCGGCCGGGACGGGCTCGGGCTCGACTCCCCCGAGCTGGCCGCGATCGGCCACCGGGTCGTGCACGGCGGGAGTTCCTTCACCGAACCGGCGATCGTCGACGACGCCGTGCTCGCGGAGATCGAGCGACTGGTCCCGCTCGCGCCGCTGCACAACCCGGCGAACCTGACGGGTATCCGTACGGCCCGTTCGCTGCGCCCCGACCTTCCCCAGGTCGCCGTCTTCGACACCGCCTTCCACACCACCATGCCGGAGTCGGCCGCGCGCTACGCGATCGACGTGAGCACCGCCGACGAGTACCGCATCCGGCGCTACGGCTTCCACGGCACCTCGCACGCCTATGTGTCCCGGGAGACCGCGAAGCTCCTCGGCAAGGCGCCCCAGGACGTGAACGTCATCGTGCTGCACCTCGGCAACGGGGCCTCCGCGTCCGCCGTGCGCGGCGGCCGTTGCGTGGACACCTCCATGGGGCTCACGCCGCTGGAGGGACTCGTCATGGGGACCCGGTCCGGCGACGTGGATCCCGCGGTCATCCTCCATTTGGCGCGCGTTGGCGGGATGTCCACGGACGAGACCGACACTTTGCTCAACAAGAAGAGCGGCCTGATCGGTCTGTGCGGCGACAACGACATGCGGGAGATCCGACGCCGTGTCGACGAGGGTGACGAGCAGGCGCGGCTCGCCTTCGACATCTACATCCACCGCCTGAAGAAGTACATCGGTGCCTATTACGCGGTACTGGGCCGGGTGGACGCGATCGCCTTCACCGCGGGGGTCGGCGAGAACGCCGCCGCGGTGCGCGAGGCCGCGCTCGCCGGTCTGGAGGAACTCGGCCTGGCGGTCGACGCGGGCCTGAACGCGGCTCGAGGGGACGGAGCCAGAATCGTCTCCCCCGAGGGCGCACGGGTCACGGTCGCCGTGGTGCCGACCGACGAGGAACTGGAGATCGCCACGCAGACCTACGCACTCGTGGGCGCGTCCCACGACCTCACCTGAGCGGCATCGCGCCCCTTTGTATCTTCCGCCAGACGGAATATTCCGTAGCGAAACAAACCGATAGGATCGCCCCATGCGCCGTTCGAAAATCGTCTGTACTCTCGGCCCCGCGGTCGACTCCCACGAGCAGCTCGTCGCGCTGATCGAAGCCGGCATGAACGTGGCCCGCTTCAACTTCAGCCACGGCTCGCACGCCGAGCACCAGGGCCGCTACGACCGCGTCCGGGCCGCCTCGGCCGAGACCGGCAGGGCGATCGGTGTCCTCGCCGACCTGCAGGGCCCGAAGATCCGTCTGGAGACCTTCGCCGAGGGACCCGTCGAGCTGGTGCGCGGTGACGAGTTCACCATCACCACCGAGGACGTGCCCGGCGACAAGCAGATCTGCGGCACGACCTACAAGGGCCTGCCGGGCGACGTCTCCAAGGGCGACCAGATCCTCATCAACGACGGCAACGTCGAGCTGAAGGTCGTCGAGGTCGAGGGTCCCCGGGTCAAGACGGTCGTCATCGAGGGCGGCGTGATCTCGGACCACAAGGGCATCAACCTCCCCGGCACCGCCGTGAACGTGCCGGCGCTGTCCGAGAAGGACGTCGAGGACCTGCGTTTCGCCCTGCGGATGGGCTGCGACATGGTCGCCCTCTCCTTCGTGCGCGACGCCGACGACGTGAACGACGTCCACAAGGTGATGGACGAGGAGGGCCGCCGCGTCCCCGTCATCGCCAAGGTGGAGAAGCCGCAGGCGGTCGCGAACATGGACGCCGTCGTCGCGGCGTTCGACGCCGTCATGGTGGCCCGTGGCGACCTGGCCGTCGAGTACCCGCTGGAGAAGGTCCCGATGGTGCAGAAGCGCCTCGTGGAACTCTGCCGCCGCAACGCCAAGCCGGTGATCGTCGCGACCCAGATGATGGAGTCGATGATCACCAACTCGCGCCCGACCCGCGCCGAGGCCTCCGACGTGGCCAACGCGATCCTCGACGGCGCCGACGCGGTCATGCTGTCCGCCGAGTCGTCCGTGGGCGCGTACCCGATCGAGACGGTCAAGACGATGTCGAAGATCGTCGTGGCGGCGGAGGAGGAGCTGCTCTCCAAGGGACTGCAGCCCCTGGTCCCCGGCAAGAAGCCGCGCACGCAGGGCGGTTCGGTCGCCCGCGCCGCCTGCGAGATCGCCGACTTCCTCGGCGGCAGGGGCCTGGTCGCCTTCACCAAGTCCGGTGACACCGCGCGCCGGCTGTCGCGCTACCGCGCGTCGCAGCCGATCCTGGCCTTCACCACGGACGAGGGCACCCGCAACCAGCTGACGCTGAGCTGGGGCGTCGAGTCCCACGTGGTGCCGTTCGTCAACAGCACGGACGAGATGGTCGACCTGGTCGACCATGAGCTGCAGAAGCTCAAGCGGTTCAACGACGGCGACGTCGTCGTCATGACCGCGGGTTCGCCCCCCGGCGTGCCCGGCACCACCAACATGGTCCGGGTGCACCACCTGGGCGAGAGCGGCCGCACCGCCTGATCCGCGGCCGCGGTCCCCGTACGCCACCGAGGGCGCCCCCTGCGACAGGGGGCGCCCTCGGTGTGTTGCGGCTCCCGGACGGGTTCGTGGGCGGGTCCGAGGACCCGCGGGCCAGGACCGGTCAGCTGACGTACTGGTGCAGCCCGGGTATGGTCAGCGACCCGCCGAACTGCCCGGCCTGTACGACCTTCACCTTGGTGAAGTAGATCAGCGGGATGTTCAGCGGCGGCGGGTTGTCCGGGTCGAACGTGATCGGGATCAGACCGAGCAGGTTCCCGGAGATGCTCTCCGTGTACATGACGGTCTTGCCGTCGCGGATGGTGGACGTCGTCCCCTTGCCCGCCTGTACGTGGTACGTCTTGCCGGACTGCTCGTCGTTCACCGTCTGGTGCAGGTCGCCGATGTCCGTGCCGTCGGAGATCACGTACTTCAGGACCCTCTTGACCTTGCCGCTGGCGGTCTTCACCTTCACCACGCCCTGGTAGTCGGCGCCCTTGAGCAGCAGGGAGCTGGCGTTCAGGTACCACGGGTCGTCGGGCAGCAGTACCGGGTTGTCGACACCGCCCTCCGCGTCCGTGGCGACCGGGCAGTCCGAGGGGTCCGTGGTGGCACTCGCGGACGGGCTGGGGGACGAGGTGGCCGCGTCGGCGGCGTCCTTGACCGCCTTCGTGGTGTCCTCGGCCGCCTTGGTCGCCGTGTCGGTCGTGTCCTTCACGGCCTTCTTGACCGTGTCGGTGACCTTACCGGCGGTGTCCTTGACGGTGCCGGACGCGCCCTTGTCCGCACTGCCCTTGGTCGCGCTCGCCGAGGCGGACGCGGAGGGGGTGGCCGACGGCGTGGGGGTGGAGCTCGCGGTGGAGCCGCTGCCGCCGGTGAGGACGCCCGTGATCGTGTCGCCGATGGCGCCCAGCAGGCCGCCGCCGTCCGCGGAGGCCGACGGGGTCGCCGCCTTGTCCTCGCCACCGCCGGCGCTGCCGCCGCTCTGGGCCGACTTGCTCGCGGACGGCGTCGGGTCGGACCCGGCCTTGTCGTCGGAACCTGAATCCGACGAAGAGGTCTTGTCCGGGGAGGCGCCTGCCGAGGAGGTCGGTTCCGTCTTGCCGGGCGACGCGGTGGAGCTCGCCGAGGAGGAGGCGGAGGGCGTCGGCGTGGCCGAGGCGTCCTTGCCGTCCTTGGAGCCGTCCACGGCCTCGACGCACTTCTGGTATTCGTCCACCGTCAGGCTCTTGGACGACGGGTGGTCGTCCGCCTGCGCGAGCGTGGGGGTGAAGCCCATGCCCATGAGGACGGCGGTCGGCATCGCCGCGATGGCCACGGCTTTGCCCGCGGGAACATGGAATCTGGTGAACAGGGGCTTCCTGGGGGCCGCGTGCCGCGGTCCGGTTCTCACCCGGGACGCGTCCGCGTCCGTCCCACGGGTCGCCTCGTCAGCCGACACTGTGCCTCCCGTTCGCCCCGTAGGCGGAGCTCATTCCTGGCAGGTCCGTCGGTTCGCCGCCCGTCTCGCCGGCGTCCGCGGGACCCGCGCCGTCCACGCCGTCCGGGGTGCCGGTGGATTCCGGGGCCTGCGGCGCGTGCGGGGTGTTCGGGGCATCGGAGGCGCTCGGGGCGCCGCCCTGGCTCTTGTACGTCGACCTGCGCTTCTCGTCGCCGGAGTCGCCCGGGGCCCAGGACACCGCCATCGCCCCGCCGATCAGCGCGAACAGGAAGCCGATGAGGAAGCCGCCGAGGTTGGCCACCGGGATGGACACCAGGGCCAGCAGGATCGCCGCGACTCCGGCGAAGGTCCGTACGTGCCGCTGGAACCAGAGACTGATGCCCAGTACGCCGAGCAGCACACCGATGATCAGGGAGCCGGCACCGGCCGTGGTGGACATCGCCAGCGTCAGATGACCGATCTGGAGATTCGCGTACGGGAAGTAGGCGATGGGGAAACCGCCGAGCAGGACGAACAGCCCGGCCCAGAACGGGCGTTCGCCCCTCCAGGACCGGAAGTTCCGCCGGAAGACTTGGAGATAGTGCTCGCTCTGCCCGGGTGACTCGGCGCTCATGGAAAACGGCTCCCTGGAACGGCTTACTGTGAGAAATTCACATACTGCGGAAAGGGGTGGGGCGGGCGGGGCAGCTGCCGGCTCCCCCGCCCGCCCCCTGAGTGCCTAGTAGCACTCCTTGGTACCCGTAGACACCGACATCTTCAGGCCACTGAGCTTGAACGTGCCGGCGGTGGTCGCCCACGCCGTCTGCTTCACGTCGGTGAGCTCCGCGGACTCCGCCTGCTGGGCGAAGCCGTAGGGGTTGGCCTGCTCGCCGCCACCCTTCATGCCGGGGCCCTTGCCGCCCTTCTCAACACCCGTGTCACCGGCGGCGACGCCGATGTCGATGTTGTGGAAGGTGGCATTGGCCTCGAGGTCCTCGACGTCGATGTACAGGTTCTCGGCCTGTACCGCGTCGTGACCCGCGCCGCCCGCCCTGAGGATCAGGCTGACCGACCCGAGCAACGGGATGTTCGGCGTGACCACGGACTGGCACATGTTCGTGATCGACGCGGACTTGAACGCCGACACCGCGACGGGGTGAGCCGTCTTCTTGCCATCGAGGGTGTAACCCGCGTCAATGGCTCCGTACTGCGAGAAACCCTTGCCGTTGAGCGAGTCCGCCGAGACCTTGAACGACTGGCCGGAGACGCTGAACGACGCGGCGAGAGCACCCTGCGCGAGGGCAACACCTATCGCTGCCGTGGCGGCCACGCTGGGCACCATCACGACGGCGAACCGCTTCCATCTGGTCCCGCCACGCACCTGGGACTGCATATTTCCTCCTTCTCGGACGTACATCTCCTGGCCCTGACTGCCACTTGTCGGCGGCTCAGCCGGGCAGGGATGGGAGAAGTGCTACGTCCTCGGGAAGGAGAGCGCCCGTACTCCTCGGACGCCAATTGCGCCCGAACACACCGGCGATCACCCCCGAGCGACAACCACTGGTCGCGCCTGACACACATCACGCACAACCTGCTGGACAGGCTCCGCCGAACGGCGAAGACCCCCCTGCCCAAGAGACGGCGCCACTGCCGCCGCCCCTACCCGGTGGGGACCCAGAAAACCCCTTGACCCGATTGGATGTCGGAGTAGGGGAACGGACCGAGCGTCGCCGATCGTGGTGCATTCTGGCCGCCCGCACAAGGGGGTTCGTTACTCGCTAGTAACGGCCGGATAACCGAACAACGACCCGTCGGTATCGGTCGGCGACTCAGGGTGGCACTGGGGCTGATGACAAAAAGGTTGATCCACGGACGGAATCCGACAGATCAACGCCTCCGACTTACTCCCAGTAACAGCGGCCGCGTTTACCAAGTTTTGGTAAAACGCGGCCGCATGTGGCTCTCCTGACGAATCTTTCACCTGGGCGTCACAACGCCCGGCGTTTAGGAACAGGTCAGAACAGGGCCCTGGCCAGCGCCCGGCGCGCCGCGATCACTCGCGGGTCGTCGGCGCCCACCACCTCGAAGAGCTCCAGCAACCGCACCCGTACGGCGTCGCGGTCGTCGCCCGCCGTGCGCTGCACCGTGTCGATGAGCCGCCCGAACGCGTCCTCGACATGGCCGCCGACCAGGTCCAGGTCGGCGGCGGCGATCTGCGCCCGCGCGTCCTTGGGGTTCGCCGCGGCCTCCTCGCGCACCTTGAGTGCGTCGGCGCCCTGCACCCGCCGCAGCAACTCGGCCTGGGCGAGGCCCAGCTTGGCCTCCGTGTTGCCCGGGTCGTCGCTCAGCACGTTCTGGTACGCCTGTACGGCACCGCCGAAGTCACCCGCGTCCAGGGCCTGTACGGCCGCTTCCAGGAGCGCGTCGTACGGTCCGGCCGGCATCTCGTGCTCCTCCGGCGCCGCACCGGGCTCGGCATCCTGGTCGACGACCAGACCGGTGAGGCCGAAACGCTCCTCGGCGACCTGCACGAGCTGGTCCAGGGTCTCCCGGATCTGCGCCTCGGCGGCGGCTCCCTGGAAGAGCGGCAGCGCCTGTCCCGCGACCACCGCGAAGACGGCCGGGATCCCCTGGATGCCGAACTGCTGCATCAGCATCTGGTTGGCGTCGACGTCGATCTTGGCGAGGACGAACCGGCCGCCGTACTCGACGGCCAGCCGTTCGAGCACCGGGCTCAACTGCTTGCAGGGCTCGCACCACTCGGCCCAGAAGTCGATGACGACCGGAACCTCGGTGGACCGCTGCAGGACATCACGCTCGAATCCGGCCTCGTCGACATCGATGACGAGACTGGCGGGAGACACGGCCCCGCCTCCGCCGCCCTGCCTGGCCGCTTCGGCGCGCGCCTGCTCCGCCTTCGCCTTGGCCTCCTGGGCCGCCTTCACCGCGGCGAGGTCGACGACTCCGCTCATGGACATGTTCCGTGGCTGCATGAGTACATCCTCCCCCTTCCTCGCGCACGTGTGAAAAACGCTGTGAAAGCCGGGCCGCAACGTCCTGATCGTGGCGCCCCGCGTCCTGATCCCCGGTGCTCGCGCCGGGTCCCCACCCGGCGCCTGTGGTTGCCGCTCGCGCACGGGTCATGGCGTGCGAGCGTCGTCCGCAGCTTTCGCTACGGGTCGTAGCGTAACTGTCGGGGGGCGCATCCGTCCGGCTTCCCCCGGTGATCTCCCTCACGACTTCACAGAACCGCCGGATTTGCCCGTCCACAACGGCGGATATGGTCCTGCCATGCAGAGTCGCTCTTCCGTCCCGCGTACGGGGCGCCCGCGCAGCGCTGCCGCGGACGCCGCGATCCTGGAGGCGACGCGGGCGGCGCTGGTCGAACTGGGCTGGTCCAAGCTGACGTTGGGGGATGTGGCGACCCGGGCCGGGGTCGCCAAGACGACCCTCTACCGGCGCTGGGCCGGCAAGAACGAGCTCGTGGTCGACGCGGTCGCCGTGCTCTTCGACGAACTGGAACTGCCCGACCGCGGCAGTCTGGCGGCGGACATCGAGGGTGTGGTGCTGCAGTTCGCGGCGATCCTGGACCGGCCCGAGACGAAGACCGCCCTGATGGCGGTGGTGGCGGAGTCCACCCGTGACGAGCCCCTGCGGGAGCGGATCCGCACGTCGATCGTCGACCGGCAGAAGCGGCTCGTGGTGGAGGGGAGGGCGCGGGCCGCCGCACGGGGTGAGCTGCCGCCGGAGTCCGATCCCGAGGCGTCCGCGCGTACCGCGGATCTCGTCTTCGACGTGGTCGCGGGGGCGGTGGTGCATCGCACGCTCGTGAGTGCGGAGGTGGCGGACGAGCAGTGGGTGCGGGCGTTCACCCGGGTGCTCCTGCTCGGTCTGGCGGGCGCCACCGAGGCCCCCTGACCGGACGTTCTTCCGCCCCCGCCGCCCCTGCCCGACCCATCCCGTCCCTGGGGGGCTCCGCCCCCCAGGCCACCGCCAGGGGGCGCTGCGCCCCCTGGACCCCCGCATCGCCCGAAGGGCTCGTCCTCAATCGCCGGACGGGCTGACATACCCAGCCCGTCCGGCGATTGAGGACGAGGCCGTCCAGGCCGAACGGGGGTCTGGGGGCGGAGCCCCCGGGAACGGGATGATGGGGGTCCCCTGCTCGGGCGAAGCCGAGAGCTTGGGGGAGGGCAGGGGCGGCGGGGCGGCGGGGCGGCGGGGCGGCGGGGCGGCGGGGGCGAGGAAACCCGGGGTTCAGAAGCCCGCCGGCTCCGTGTACACCCCCCACTCCTCCCGGAGGACATCGCAGATCTCGCCGAGCGTCGCCTCCGCCCGTACCGCCTCCAGCATCGGTGCGATCATGTTGGACCCGTCCCGCGCGGCGGCGAGCATCGCGTCCAGGGCCTGGCGCACGCGCGCGTCGTCCCGCGCGCCCCGCCGCGTCCCCAGCTCCCGCACCTGTTCCCGCTCGACCTCATGGCTGACCCGCAGGATCTCCAGGTCGCCGGTCACGGACCCGTGGTGGACGTTCACCCCGACCACCCGCTTGTCGCCCTTCTCCAGCGCGCGCTGGTACTGGAACGCGGACTCGGCGATCTCCCCGGTGAACCAGCCGTCCTCGATCCCCCGCAGGATGCCGGAGGTGATCGGTCCGATCGGGTGCCGGCCGTCGGGGTGCGCCCGCAGACCCCGCTCCCTGATCTGCTCGAAGATCTTCTCCGCGTCGGCCTCGATCCGGTCGGTGAGCTGCTCGACGTACCAGGAACCGCCCAGCGGGTCGGCCACGTTGGCGACGCCGGTCTCCTCCATCAGCACCTGCTGGGTCCGCAGGGCGATCTCGGCGGCCTGCTCGGACGGCAGCGCGAGCGTCTCGTCCAGGGCGTTGGTGTGCAGCGAGTTCGTGCCGCCCAGCACCGCGGCGAGCGCCTCCACCGCCGTACGGACGACGTTGTTGTACGGCTGCTGGGCCGTCAGCGAGACACCGGCCGTCTGGGTGTGGAAGCGCAGCCACTGCGCCTTGTCCGACTTCGCGCCGTACACGTCCCGCATCCACCGTGCCCAGATCCGCCGGGCCGCGCGGAACTTGGCGATCTCCTCGAAGAAGTCGAGATGCGCGTCGAAGAAGAAGGAGAGTCCGGAGGCGAACACGTCGACGTCCAGACCGCGCGAGAGGCCCAGTTCGACGTACCCGAAACCGTCCGCCAGCGTGTACGCCAGCTCCTGCGCGGCCGTGGAGCCCGCCTCCCGGATGTGGTAGCCGGAGACGGACAGCGGCTTGTAGGCGGGGATCTTCGACGCGCAGTGCTCCATCAGGTCGCCGATGAGGCGCAGATGCGGCTCGGGCTCGAAGAGCCACTCCTTCTGGGCGATGTACTCCTTGAAGATGTCGGTCTGGAGCGTGCCGTTCAGGACGGCGGGGTCCACGCCCTGGCGCTCGGCTGCGACCAGGTACATGCAGAAGACGGGCACGGCCGGTCCGCTGATCGTCATCGACGTGGTGACGTCACCGAGCGGGATGTCCTTGAACAGGACCTCCATGTCGGCCGCGGAGTCGATCGCGACCCCGCAGTGCCCGACCTCACCGAGCGCGCGGGGGTCGTCGGAGTCGCGGCCCATGAGGGTCGGCATGTCGAAGGCGACCGAGAGACCGCCGCCGCCCGCGGCGAGGATCATCTTGTACCGCTCGTTGGTCTGCTCGGCGTTCCCGAAGCCGGCGAACTGGCGGATCGTCCACGTGCGCCCTCGGTAGCCGGTCGGGTGGAGCCCTCGGGTGAAGGGGTATTCGCCGGGCCATCCGATCCGCTCGAAGCCGTCGTACGCGTCCCCGGGCCGGGGCCCGTACACCGGCTCCACGGGGTCGCCGGAGAGCGTGGTGAAGTCCGCGTCGCGCTTGCGCGATGCGTCGTACCGGGCCTGCCAGCGTCGGCGGCCCTCTTCGATGGCGTCAGCGTCCATGCGTACAAATTTACTAGGACGTCCTAGTAAATGTCGATGGGAAACCGCCACGGACCACACCGACGGCGGTACGGAGGGTCCGGTGGCGGCGGGATTCCAGCGGTGTCGCGGCCGGCCCGGCGGTCCGGGCAGGTGCCGCGGGACGTCCTAGGCCTTGGCGGTCACGGGAGAGTCGTCCGTGATCCTCGACTCCAGCTCGCGGCTTACCTTGCGCTCCACGAAGAACGCCGCCGTCGGGATCGTCCCGGCCAGCAGCACCCAGAGCTGCTTGCCGACCGGCCACTTCGCCTTGGCGCCCAGGTCGAAGGCGAACACGAGGTAGACGACGTACAGCCAGCCGTGCGCGATGGCGACGACGCGGGTGAAGTCCACGGCGCCGTTCATGTCGAGCACGTACTTGGCGATCACACCGAGGGTCAGCAGGACCAGCAGCACACCGGTGACGTAGGCCATCACGCGGTAGCGGGTCAGCACGCTCTTCTTCATGCCCACGAGCGTAACGGCCCCTTTCACGGGATCTTCGCGCGCCCCCGCTCGTCGTCTACTCGTCGTCGAAGTCGTGCGCCGAGACCCGCAGCGGCCGCAGCATCGCGAAGATCTCCCCGCACTCCTCGGAGTCGTACGCCCCGAGTCCGAAGTCCATGTCCATCAGGTCGCGGGTCGCCGCGTCGCAGACCTCGCGGCCCTTCTCGGTGATGGAGGCGAGCGTGCCGCGCCCGTCGTTGGGGTTGGGGCGTTTGTCGACGAGTCCGGACCGCACCAGGCGGTCCACGGTGTTCGTGACGGAGGTGGGGTGCACCATCAGCCGCTCACCGATCTTGGACATCGGCAGCTCGCCGGCCTTGGAGAAGGTGAGCAGCACCAGGGCCTCGTAGCGCGCGAAGGTCAGTCCGTACGGCTTGACGACCGCGTCGACCTCGGCGAGGAGGATCTGGTGCGCGCGCATGATCGAGGTGATCGCGGCCATGGACGGCACGGATCCCCAGCGCTGTCTCCAGAGTTCGTCGGCGCGGGCGATGGGATCGAAGGCAAGGCTGAGCGGCTTCGGCACGGCATGAGACCTTACCCGCCGGTCATATCGTGGTCTGCCCCGTCTCGCCCTTCGGTCGCGCATACGTTCCCGTACGCCTCGGGGCGCGGGAGACGGCCGCTGAAACCGCCGGGCGCGCGGAACCCCGGCCCACTGGACCGGGGTTCCGCGGTACGGGGGCCGCTGGGGGCCGGGTCAGGCGGACAGATGCCGCTCCACCGTCTCCACCTTCGAGGTCAGACCGTCCGTCACACCGGGGCGGATGTCCGCCTTGAGGACGACGGAGACGCGCGGCGCCCGGGCCTCGACGGCGGCGACGGCACGCTTGACCACGTCCATCACCTCGTCCCACTCCCCCTCGATCGAGGTGAACATGGCGTCGGTGCGGTGCGGCAGGCCCGACGCGCGGACGACCCGGACGGCGTCGGCGACGTACTCCCCCACGTCCTCGCCGACACCGAGCGGTGTCACGGAGAAGGCGACGATCACGACGACCCCACGACTCCGTCACGGCGGGCGCGGGAGGCGATGACCGCGTCCTCGCTCTCGCGCCGCAGCTTGCGCTCGGCGAAGAACCCGCCGGTGGGCAGCACGGAGAGGACGAAGTAGAGGATGCCGGTGCCGGCGCTCCACCGGGCGCGGTTCCAGGCGTCCGCCCAGAAGATCACGTAGAGGACGAAGAGCACCCCGTGGACCGCGCCCATGACGGGCACCGCGTTGAAGTCCGTGGTCCGCTTCAGCACCGAGCAGACCAGCAGCAGCAGGAAGGAGACGGCCTCGGGGGCCGAGACCAGACGGAGGCGGCGGAGGGCGGTGGCGGTCTTTATGTCCACGGGTCACCTTCGGTGGGATCGGGGGAGAGTCGTCGGTCGTCCGGGCCCGAGCTTTGTGAACGCAAGCACAAGGCCTCCGCCATTGTGGCATCCGGGGCCCCGCGCCCGGGCCGGGGGGTGCCGGGCCGCGCGCCCCGGGCCCACCGGGCGTCCGCCCTCCCGCCCGCTCGGGGGCGTCCCGCCCGGCCCCGCGGGAGGTCCCGTCCACCCCTTAGGGGTCCGTTCAGGGGTGAGATCCACCCGTGGACCCTGTCCGCCCCCGCACCCTGCCGCTACCGTCACAACCGTGGCGATGTTCCGACTTCAAGGCAGCAAGGTGCTGGCCGTCGACATGACCGGGGACGCCGTGAAGGCGAAGAACGGCTCCATGGTCGCGTACGACGGTCAGATGGCCTTCAAGAAACTGAGCGGCGGCGGTGAGGGGATCCGCGGGATGGTGACGCGGCGCCTGACCGGCGAGCAGATGACGGTGATGGAGGTGAAGGGGCACGGGACCTGCTGGTTCGCGGACCGGGCGAGCGAGATCAACCTGGTGGGTCTCCAGGGCGACAAGCTGTTCGTCGAGTCCAGCAATCTCCTCGCGACCGACGCCGGGCTGCGCACGGGTACGTCCTTCACCGGACTGCGCGGCGCCTCCCAGGGCAACGGTCTGTTCACGACCACCGTCGAGGGCCACGGCCAGGCGGCGATCACGTCCGACGGGCCGGCGGTGGTGCTGCGCGTCAGCTCCCAGTACCCGCTGACGGTGGACCCCGGGGCGTACATCGCGCACCAGGGCAACGTCCGACAGTCCTTCCAGGCCGGTGTGACGTTCCGCACGCTCATGGGCGAGGGCGGCGGCGAGGCCTTCCAGATCCGCTTCGAGGGCGACGGTCTGGTCTACGTCCAGCCCAGTGAGCGCAACACGATCGCGGGAGACCTGTGACATGCCGTTCCGCGAAGTGAACTCCAAGATGATCGAGGCGACGGTCCTGCCCGGCCAGCGCCTCTTCAGTCAGCGCGGCGCGATGCTCGCCTACAAGGGCGAAGTGTCCTTCACGCCCAACATCCAGGGCGGTCAGGGCGGGATCATGTCGATGATCGGCCGCCGGGTGGCGAACGAGGCCACCCCGCTGATGACCGTCGAGGGCAGCGGCACGGTCCTGTTCGGGCACGGCGGCCACCACATCCAGGTGATCAGCCTCACCGGCGACACGCTCTACGTCGAGGCGGACCGGCTGCTGGCCTTCGACGGCACCCTGCAGCAGGGCACGATGTTCCTCGGCTCGCAGGGCGGCGTCATGGGCATGGTCCGCGGCCAGGTGACGGGCCAGGGCCTGTTCACCACCACCCTCAAGGGACAAGGCGCGGTCGCCGTGATGGCGCACGGCGGGGTCATCGAGGTGCCGATCACCCCGCAGCGCCCGGTCCACGTCGACCCGCAGGCGTACGTGGCGCACCACGGCGACGTACGCAACAAGCTCTCCACGGCACTCGGCTGGCGCGACATGGTGGGCCGCGGTTCGGGCGAGGCGTTCCAGCTGGAGCTGAGCGGCAGTGGTGCGGTGTACGTCCAGGCCTCGGAGGAGAAGCTGTGAGCGCGTACGGGACTCCGGGTGGCCCCACGGTCCACGACCCCATGACGTTGCCCGTCGACGACAACGTCAACAAGTACACCTTCTGCGTGGAGCTCAAGGGGAGCCAGTGGTTCCTGCAGAAGGGCAAGATGATCGCCTACTACGGGTCGATGGAGTTCAACGGCGTCGGACACGGCCGACTCGACCGACTTGTCCGTACGTCGTTCCATTCGCCTCTGCACGCGAGCGACTGGGTGGTGGCGGAGGGTTCGGGCAAGATGCTCCTCGCCGACCGGGCCTTCGACGTGAATTCGTACGATCTGGACGAGGGCAACCTGACCATTCGCTCGGGCAACCTGCTCGCTTTTCAGCCAAGTCTCGCGCTCAAGCAGTCGATCGTGCCCGGCTTTCTGACACTCATCGGAACCGGCAAGTTCGTGGCCGCGTCGAACGGTCCGGTGGTGTTCATGGAACCCCCGATCCGGGTGGACCCGCAGGCACTGGTGGGCTGGGCCGACTGCCCCTCCCCGTGTCATCACTACGACCACGGGTACATGACAGGCGTCATGGGCGGCCTACGTGCACTGACAGGCCTTGGCGGGGCCTCCGGAGAGGAGCACCAGTTCGAGTTCGTGGGAGCCGGCACCGTACTGCTCCAGTCCACGGAGATCCTGATGGCCGAGCAGGCCACCGGGGCCGTTCCGCACGAGCCGGGAGTACCCGGCGCAGGCGGGACACCCGGTCACCAGGGACAGTACGGCCAGCAGGCCGGCACACCGCGCCTTCCCGGACAGCTCGGAGACCTCCAGCGTCGCTTCGGGCTGTGAGCGGTAGTCTGCGGAGTGTGACATCGAACGCGTGCGCACCGTCACACCACCCTCACTAGTTCGCATTTCAACATTTTAGGTAGACTTCATTCATGGAGACCGAGACGGCCACGCGCTGGCTGACCGATGCGGAGCAGTGCGCCTGGCGCACCCACCTGGAGGTCAACAGGCTGTTGACGTACCAGCTCGAAAGGGACCTTCAGCCGTTCGGGCTGACGATGAACGACTACGAGATCCTGGTGAACCTCTCCGAATCGGAGGGCGTCCGGCTGCGGATGAGCGACCTCGCGGCCGCCACCCTCCAGTCGAAGAGCCGCCTCTCCCACCAGATCACCCGCATGGAGAACGCGGACCTGGTCAGGCGGGAGAACTGCGAGTCCGACCGCCGGGGCCTGTACGCCGTCCTGACCGACCACGGTCTGGAGACGATGAAGAAGGTCGCCCCGCACCATGTGGCGTCCGTCCGCAGGCACTTCATGGACCTGCTGTCCCCCGAGGCCCTGGAGGAACTGCACAAGTCGCTGCAGCCGATCGCCGAACACCTGCGGGGGCAACGCGGCAAGCCGTGACGCTCCGCGGGACCGGGGGCGCCGCACGGCCCACGGGAACGCGCGCCGGCTGAACCCGCGCTCCGGGAGCGGAGCGCACGGCACGAGTACCCGGCGCCGGGTACACCGCACAGGTGCGCGGCGCCGGGTTCAGCAGAACCGCGGCAGCGGCAACGGGAGCGGGCGCGGGACGAACCCCGCCGCGCGCTTCCCGGTTCCGTCGCGCGTCAGGCGTGGCCGGGCAGTCGGAGCGTGAACAGCGCTCCGCCTCCCCGGGCGTCGCCCGCGGTGAGTGTGCCGCCGTGGCGCAGTGCCACGTCGCGGGCGATGGCGAGGCCCAGACCGGCCCCGCCGTCGTCCCGGCCACGGGCTTCGTCGAGCCGCACGAACCGCTCGAAGATCCGCTCGCGTTCGGCGGCGGGGACACCCGCGCCGTCGTCGGCGACCTCCAGGACCGTCCAGGGGCCCTCGGTGCGCAGAGTGACCTCGACCCGGTCACGCGCGTGCCGCCGGGCGTTGTCCAGCAGATTGCCGAGCACCCGCGCCAACTGCCCCCGGGAACCCGCGACTTCGGCGCTCTCGCCCGCCATCGTCACCCCCGGACGCCGGGACACCTCCTCCCGGACGAGTGCCGCCAGGTCGAACCGGGTGTCCGAGGGCCGCTCCCCCGCGTCCAGCCGGGCGAGCAGCAGCAGATCGGCGGCGAGCCGCTGCAGCCGCACGGTGTCCTCGACGGCCCCCGTCACGTCCAGCAACTCCGGGTGCGCGGCGCCCACTTCGAGCTGGGTGCGCAAGGAGGCGATGGGGCTGCGCAGTTCGTGCGAGGCGTCGGCGACGAACCGGCGCTGGCGCTCGACCGATGTCTCCAGGGCGGCCAGCGTCTCGTTGGTGGTCCGCGCCAGGCCCGCGACCTCGTCCCGGGTGTCCGGCACGGGCACGCGCCGTGCGAGGTCCTCGGAGGCCGTGATGGCGGCCATCTCGCTCCGGATGCCCTCGACGGGCCGCAACGCGCGCCGGGTCACCCGCCAGGTCACGGCGGCCACCACGGCCAGCAGCAGCGGGAGTCCGATCAGCATGACCGTCAGGGCCGTGCGTACGGCGGCCTGTTCGGCGGTGAGCGGCGCGCCCGCGTACACGGTCAGCGCGCCCTTGCTCCTGACGCTCACCTCGACGGCGGCGAACCGGTAGTCCGCCGTGTCCCCGTCGAGCGTGGCGGACCCCTCGCTGAAGCTCACCTCGGCGCCGATCCGCCCGGGTTCGAGCGACGCGTGGTCGTCGTCCTCGCCGCCGCCGCGGCCCCGGCCGCCCCTCCCACCGTCGTCTCCGCCGCGGTCGTCGCCACTCTTGTCGTCTCCGCCGCTGTCGTCGCCACTGTCGTCGCCGCCGTGGTCGTCCGCCGTGGCGCCGCCGCTGCCCGGGGCGGCCGTCCGCGGGGCCCGCGGCTTCACCGCGCCGGTCCCCGTGCCGCTGACGCGCCGCAGATCCTCGCTGGCGGCGACCAGCACACCCTTCTCGTCGACCACCTGGACGGGACGCTGGTCGTCGTCGAGCCGCAGCCGGGCGTAGGACGCCCCGCCGGACAGGTCGGCCGCGACCTCCCGGGCGCTGCGCTCCGCCTGCGTGCCGGCCTGGCCGTTCAGATTGGACCGCAGGGACAGCAGGACGGCGGTGCCCGCCGCCACGAGCGCGATGGCCACCACGACGGTCGCGGCGAGCGTGGCCTTGGCCCGGACCGACCCGAAGAGCCCTCTCATCGCGCCTCCAGCCGGTAGCCGGCCCCGCGCACGGTCCGGATGAACGCCGCCCCGAGCTTGCGCCGCAGGGTGCTCACGTACACCTCGACTATGTTCGGGTCCCCGTCGTAGGCGAAGTCCCAGACGTGTTCGAGGATCTCGGCCTTCGAGACGACCTGTCCGGCGCGCAGCACGAGCTGTTCCAGGACCGAGAACTCCTTCGCCGTGAGCGCGACCTCGTCCGCGCCGCGGAAGACCCGCCGGGCGCCCGTGTCGACCGTCAGCTCGCCCAGGACCCGCACCGGCGGGTGGGCGGGCCGCCCGCGCCGCAGCAGCGCCTTCACCCGGGCCACCAGCACCACGTACGAGAACGGCTTGGTCAGGTAGTCGTCGGCGCCGGTGTCCAGCCCCTCCGCCTCGTCGTACTCGCCGTCCTTCGCGGTGAGCATGAGGATCGGCACGTCGTGTCCGGCGGCGCGCAGGGCGGCGCAGACGCGGTAGCCGTTCAGGCCGGGCAGCATGATGTCGAGGACGACGAGGTCGTAGGCGCCCTCGCTCGCCCGGTGCAGTCCCTCGGCTCCGTCGTGGACGACGTCCACGGCGTACCCCTCGGCCGTCAGTCCCTTGGCGAGCGACAGGGCGAGCCGCTTCTCGTCCTCCACGATCAACAGGCGCATGCGCCCAGCCTCCCAAACCGGACCTGAAGAAGTCTTCAGGCGGCTTCAGGCTGCGTTCAGCGACCCTCGCCGACATTGGTTCCGGTCGGCAACACAGCGACGCACCGGACGACTTGGGGCCGGTCTCGCTCGGATCACCCGGACAGGTCCGGAACATCAGGAGGAACCGATATGAAGCGCAACATCGTCATCGCCGCCGTGGCGTCCGCGGCCCTGATCGGCGGCGGCACGGCCACGGCCCTCGCCGTCACGGACGACGGCACGGCCCGGGTCTCCCGGTCGTCGCCCCGGAGCGCGGACGACGACCGCTCGGACCACGTACGCCATGGCGACGACACCCGGGCGGACGGCCGGACGGTGACGGACGGTCCCGCCCGGACGGACGACCACCCTCACCCGGACGACCGCACCCGAACGGGCCGTCCCTCGTCCGGCCCGGACGACCACGGCGACGACGCGGCACGGCTGAGGTCCGCCCGGGTGACGGCGGCCGAGGCACTCGCCACGGCGCTGCGCCGTACGCCGGGCACCGCCGCCTCCGCCGACCTGGACGACGACCGCTCCACCCCGACGTGGGAGATCGGGATCCTCGCCACCGGCGGCACCTGGTACGAGGTGCGTGTCGACGCGGGCACGGGCGAGGTCGTCTCGTCCCGCACGGAGTCCCGGCACCGGCACGGGGACGACGACTGACTCCGCGGACGCCGTGCGGGGGCCCGGCGGCCCCCGCACGGGTGATTCCCCCGTGCCGGACGGCTGTCGGCCTTCCCCGGACCGCGCTCAGGCTTCCGCCGAACCGCCACCCACGCCCCGCCGGCCCCCGGCCGGTACGCCGGTACGCCGGTACGCCGGTACGCCGGTACGCCGGTACGCCGGTACGCCGGTACGCCGGTACGCCGGTACGCCGGTACGCCGGTACGCCGGTACGCCGGTACGCCGGTACGCCGGTACGCCGGTACGCCGGTACGCCGCCGGCAGGCCTACGCCTCCGTCAAGCCCTCCACCAGCGAGTCCGCGGCCCGGTACGGGTCGAGTTCGCCGGCGACGATCCGTTCCGCCAGCGCGCCGAGGCGGCGGTCGCCGTGCAGGTCGCCGATGCGCCGGCGCAGGGCCGTGACCGCGATCGTCTCGACCTCCTGCGAGGCGCGGGCGAGCCGCCGTTCGGCGAGGACGCCGTGCTCCTCCATCCAGGCGCGGTGCTTCTCCAGGGCCTCGACGACCTCGTCGATGCCCTCGCCGCGCGCCGCGACCGTCTTGACGATCGGCGGGCGCCAGTCCCCGGGCCCGCGGGACTCGCCGAGGCCGAGCATGTGGTTCAGTTCGCGCGCGGTCGCGTCGGCACCGTCCCGGTCGGCCTTGTTGACCACGTACACGTCGCCGATCTCCAGGATTCCTGCCTTCGCCGCCTGGATGCCGTCCCCCATGCCGGGTGCCAGCAGGACGACCGAGGTGTCCGCCCGGGACGCGATCTCGACCTCCGACTGTCCCACCCCGACGGTCTCGACCAGGATCACGTCGCAGCCCGCCGCGTCCAGGACGCGGATCGCCTGGGGCGCCGCCCAGGCCAGTCCGCCGAGGTGACCGCGGGTCGCCATCGAGCGGATGTACACACCGGGATCCGAGGCGTGCTCGGACATCCGGACCCGGTCGCCGAGCAGCGCGCCCCCGGAGAACGGCGACGAGGGGTCGACGGCCAGGACGCCGACCCGCCTGCCCTGCCGCCGGTAGGCGGTCACCAGCGCCGAGGTCGACGTCGACTTGCCGACCCCCGGCGACCCGGTGAGCCCGACCACGTACGCCCCGCCGGCCAGCGGAGCCAGCGCCGCCATCACCTCACGCAGCTGCGGGGACGCCCCCTCCACCAGGGAGATCAGCCGGGCCACGGCTCGCGGCCGGCCTTCCCTGGCCTGGGCCACCAGCGAGGAGACGTCCTGCATCACAGCTCCGTTCAGAGTCGTACGAGACAACGCGGCGGTAGATCCGCGGCGAGGGACCTACGCCGTGGGTACCCGCACGATCAGCGCGTCACCCTGACCGCCGCCACCGCACAGCGCCGCCGCGCCCACGCCACCGCCGCGCCGCTTCAGCTCCAGCGCCAGGTGCAGCACGAGACGGGCGCCGGACATGCCGATCGGGTGACCCAGGGCGATCGCGCCACCGTTGACGTTCACCTTTTCCGTGGACACCCCGAGGTCCTTCATCGACTGCACGGCGACCGCCGCGAACGCCTCGTTGATCTCGATCAGGTCGAGGTCGGAGACGTCCAGGCCCTCCTTCTTCAGGGCGTGCAGGATCGCGTTCGACGGCTGCGACTGCAAGGAGTTGTCCGGACCGGCCACGTTCCCGTGCGCGCCGATCTCGGCGATCCACTCCAGGCCGAGCTCCTGTGCCTTCGCCTTGCTCATCACGACCACGGCCGCCGCGCCGTCCGAGATCTGCGAGGAGGAACCGGCGGTGATCGTGCCGTCCCTGGTGAACGCGGGGCGCAGCCTGCCGAGCGACTCCGCCGTGGTCTCGGCGCGAATGCCCTCGTCCTTGCTGAAGACGACGGGCTCGCCCTTGCGCTGCGGAACCTCCACGGGCGTGATCTCCGCCTCGAAGACGCCGTTCTTCTGGGCGGCCGCCGCCCGCTGGTGCGACAGGGCGGCGATCTCGTCCTGCTCCGGACGGGCGATGCCGAGGCGCGTGTTGTGCTTCTCCGTGGACTCGCCCATGGCGATGTTCTCGAAGGCGTCGGTCAGACCGTCGTGCGCCATGGCGTCGAGCATCTCGATGGCGCCGTACTTGAAGCCCTCACGGGACTTCGGGAGCAGGTGCGGGGCGTTCGTCATCGACTCCTGGCCGCCCGCGACCACGACGTCGAACTCACCGGCCCGGATCAGCTGGTCCGCGAGGGCGATCGCGTCCAGGCCCGACAGACACACCTTGTTGATGGTGAGTGCCGGGACGCTCATCGGGATGCCCGCCTTGACGGCCGCCTGCCGCGCGGGGATCTGCCCCGCCCCGGCCTGCAGCACCTGGCCCATGATCACGTACTGCACCTGGTCGCCGCCGATACCCGCACGGTCGAGGGCGGCCTTGATCGCGAATCCTCCGAGGTCGGCTCCGGAGAAGGTCTTCAGCGAGCCGAGCAACCGTCCCATCGGGGTGCGGGCACCCGCGACGATCACGGAGGTCGTGCTGTTCGTTCCAGACATGAGGTGCGATCCCCTTCCAGCTTGCACAGCTGAGGAGTGAACGAGGGTTTACTTGAATGTACTGAGCGGTACGCCACCCGTCATCCGGCTGTCAGTGTGATCGCGCGCACGTTGCGTAACCGCCGCGGGAGCGCTGCACTGGCTCCATGCTGACGCGAATCGACCACATCGGGATCGCCTGCTTCGACCTCGACACGACCGTCGAGTTCTACCGGGCGACGTACGGCTTCGAAGTGTTCCACTCCGAGGTCAACGAGGAGCAGGGCGTGCGCGAGGCCATGCTCAAGATCAACGAGACGTCCGACGGCGGCGCCTCCTACCTCCAGCTCCTGGAGCCGACCCGCGAGGACTCGGCCGTCGGGAAGTGGCTCGCGAAGAACGGCGAGGGCGTCCATCACATCGCCTTCGGTACGGCGGACGTCGACACCGACGCGGGCGACATCAGGGACAAAGGCGTACGCGTCCTCTACGACGAGCCGCGACGCGGCTCCATGGGGTCACGAATCACCTTCCTGCACCCCAAGGATTGCCACGGTGTCCTGACAGAACTGGTCACTTCGGCGGCTGTTGAGTCACCTGAGCACTGACCTCCGTATATCTGGGCCGGTAGGGTTGGGGTCGGTCGCCGCCATTTCGGGGCGGCCCGGGGCCTGTCCGGCGACGGGCTCCGAGGTCGTGCCGCCGTGACGACGGCGCGACCGAGGGCCGGGGTCCAGGTTTTCGGGGGACGAGCGTCGGGGCAGCAGCCCGTGCTCCGCTGTTGATCTGACACCATTCCCCGGGGGCACCGTTCGGCGGATGGACGGGGCTCGTTTGGAGAGACTTGCGACCAGGGGACGGATGGGACCGCGCAGTGCGGGGCTACGAACGCCAGGAGCGAGAGCCGGCGGCTGACGTCGACCACCTCTCTCGGTTCGAGGCCGAGATGGAGCGGCTGAAGACCGAGCGGGAGAAGGCCGTCCAGCACGCCGAGGATCTCGGCTATCAGGTCGAGGTGCTGCGCGCCAAGCTGCACGAGGCGCGCCGCAGTCTGGCGACCCGGCCTGCCTACGACAGCGGCGGCGACCTCGGCTACCAGGCCGAGCAGTTGCTCCGCAATGCCCAGATCCAGGCGGATCAGCTGCGCGCCGATGCCGAGCGCGAGATGAGCCAGGCCCGGTCGCAGACGCAGCGCATCCTCCAGGAGCACGCCGAGCAGGCCGCCCGCCTGCAGGCCGAGCTGCACGCCGAGGCGGTCGCGCGGCGCCAGCAGCTCGACCAGGAGCTGGCCGAGCGCCGCCAGACCGTCGAGTCGCACGTCAACGAGAACGTGGCCTGGGCCGAGCAGCTGCGCGCCCGCAGCGAGCAGCAGGCCCGCCGTCTCCTCGACGAGTCGCGGGTCGAGGCGGACCAGGCGCTGAGCACCGCCCGCGCGGAGGCCGAGCGGGTCGCGGCCGAGGCCCGCCAGCGGCTGACGAACGACGCCGAGTCGGCCCGCGCCGAGGCCGAGGCGCTGCTGCGCCGGGCCCGTACGGACGCCGAACGGCTGCTGAACGCCGCGTCCACCCAGGCCCACGAGGCCACCGAGCACGCCGAGCAGCTGCGCAGCTCCACGGCGAACGAGTCGGACAGCGCGCGCCGCCAGGCCACCGAGCTGAGCCGGGCCGCCGAGCAGCGGATGACGGCCGCCGAGACGGCGCTGCGCGAGGCGCGCGCCGAGGCGGACAAGGTCGTCGCCGAGGCGAAGGATGTCGCGGCCAAGGCCCTGGCCGGTGCCGAGTCGGCGAACGAACAGCGCACCCGCACGGCGAAGGAACAGGTCGCCCGGCTGGTCAGCGAGGCCACCAAGGAGGCCGAGAACACCAGGTCGGAGGCCGAGCAGGCGGTCGCCGAGGCCCGTACCAAGGCCGAGAACATCGTCGCGGAGGCCGAGGAGAACGCCCGCAGCCTCACCGCGGAGGAGACCGCCTCCCAGCTGTCCAAGGCGGCCCGTACCGCCGAGGACGTGCTCAACAAGGCGTCCGAGGACGCCAGGAAGACCACGAGGGCGGCGGCCGAGGAGGCCGAGCGGATCCGTACCGAGGCGGAGTCCGAGGCGGACCGGCTGCGCGCCGAGGCGCACGACATCGCCGAGCAGCTCAAGGGCACGGCGAAGGACGACACCAAGGAGTACCGCGCCAAGACGGTCGAGCTGCAGGAGGAGGCGCGCAGGCTGCGCGGCGAGGCCGAGCAGCTGCGTGCCGACGCGAACGCCGAGGGCGAACGCATCCGCAGCGAGGCCCGGCGCGAGGCCGTCCAGCAGATCGAGGAGGCGGCCGGGACCGCCGAGGAACTGCTCGCGAAGGCCAAGGCGGACGCGGACGAGTTCCGGACGACCGCGACGACCGACAGTGAGCGCGTGCGCACCGAGGCCATCGAGCGCGCCACCGCGCTGCGCCGGCAGGCCGACGAGACCCTGGAGCGCACCCGCAAGGAGGCCGAGAACAACCGCGCCGAGGCCGTCGAGCTGGCCGAGACGATCAAGGCGGAGGCCGAGCGGGCCGCCGAGTCGGCGCGTGAGGACTCCGAGCGCGCCATAGCGGCCCGCCGGACGGAGGCCGCCGAGGAGCTGACCCGGCTGCACACCGAGGCCGAGCAGCGGCTCGCCTCGGCCGAGCAGTCGCTGAGCGAGGCGCGGACGGAGGCCGAGCGGATCCGTCGCGAGGCCTCCGAGGAGACCGAGCGCCTGCGCGGCGAGGCCGCCGAGCGGATCCGTACGTTGCAGGCGCAGGCCGAGGCCGAGGCGGACCGGCTGCGCAACGAGGCCGCCGGGGACGCGTCGGCGTCGCGGGCCGAGGGCGAGAACATCGCCGTACGGCTGCGTTCGGAGGCCGCGGCGGAGGCCGAGCGGCTGAAGTCGGAGGCCCAGGACAGCGCCGACCGGGTACGGGCGGAGGCCCAGGCCGCGGCCGAGCGGCTGGCGACGGAGGGCGCCGAGACGCTGGCCGCCGCCCAGGAGGAGGCCGTCCGGCGTCGCCGCGAGGCCGAGGAACTGCTCGGTTCCGCGCGCCAGGAGGCCGACCAGGAGCGTGAGCGGGCCCGCGAGCAGAGCGAGGAGCTCCTCGCCTCCGCGCGCAATCGCGTCGAGGAGGCCCAGGCCGAGGCCGTACGGCTGGTCGAGGAGGCCGACCGGCGCGCGACCGAGATGGTCTCGAACGCCGAGCAGACCGCGCAGCAGGTCCGCGACTCCGTGTCCGGGCTGCACGAGCAGGCCCAGGAGGAGATCTCGGGCCTGCGCTCCGCCGCCGAGCACGCGGCGGACCGCACCCGTACCGAGGCGCAGGAGGAAGCGGACCGGGTCCGCGCCGACGCGTACGCCGAGCGGGAGCGCGCCTCCGAGGACGCGGGCCGCGTCCGGCGCGAGGCGGCCGAGGAGACGGAGGCCGCCAAGTCCCTGGCGGAGCGCACGGTCTCGGAGGCGATCACCGAGTCCGAGCGGCTGCGGTCGGAGGCCTCGGACCACGCCCAGCGGGTGCGCACCGAGGCGTCGGACGCCATCGCGGGCGCCGACCAGGACGCCGCGCGCGCCCGCGCGGAGGCCCGGGAGGACGCGAACCGGATGCGTTCGGACGCGGCCACGCAGGCGGACACCCTCATCAACGAGGCACGCTCCGAGGCGGAGCGGCTGACGAACGAGACGAACGCGGAGGCCGAGCGGGTCCGGGCCGAATCCACCGCCAAGGCCGATCAGTTGGTCTCGGAGGCGACCGGTGAAGCGGAGCGGCTGCGCGCCGAGGCCGCCGACACGGTCGGTTCCGCGCAGCAGCACGCCGAGCGGGTCCGTACCGAGGCCGCCCGGGTCAAGTCCGAGGCGGAGGCGGAGGCGGAGCGGCTCACCTCGGCCGCGCGCGAGGAGGCCGACCGGACGCTGGACGCGGCGCGCCAGGAGGCCAACAAGCGGCGCTCCGAGGCTGCCGAGCAGGTCGACACCCTCATCTCGGAGACGGCGTCGGAGGCCGACAAGCTGCTTGCGGAGGCTCAGCAGAGCGCGCAGAAGACCACGGCGGACGCCGAGGGCCAGGCCGACACGATGGTCGGCGCGGCCCGCAACGAGGCCGAGCGGCTTGTCTCCGAGGCGACCGTGGAGGGCAACTCCCTTGTGGAGCGTTCCCGTACGGACGCGGACGAGCTGCTGGTCGGCGCGCGCCGGGACGCGACCGCCATAAGGGAACGGGCGGAGGAGCTGCGCGACCGCGTCACCTCCGAGATCGAGGAGCTGCACGAGCGGGCCCGCCGCGAGTCGGCCGAGACGATGAAGAACGCCGGTGAGCGCTGTGACGCGCTCGTGAAGGCGGCCGAGGACCAGCTGGCCGAGGCCGAGGCGAAGGCGAAGGACCTGGTCGCGGAGGCCAACTCCGAGGCGAGCAAGGTGCGGATCGCCGCCGTCAGGAAGGCCGAGGGGCTCCTCAAGGAGGCCGAGCAGAAGAAGACCTCGCTCGTCGCCGAGGCGACGGAGATCAAGGCCGAGGCCATCCGCGAGGCACGCCTGGCCGTCGAGGAGGGCAAGCACGAGCTGGAGGTGCTGGTCCGGCGCCGCGAGGACATCAACGTCGAGATCTCCCGTGTCCAGGACGTCCTGGAGGCGTTGGAATCCTTCGAGGCCCCGTCGGGCAACAAGGACGGTGGGGTCAAGGCGGGCGCCACCGCCGGCGCGACCCGTTCGGGTGGCAAGTCGTCGGAGGGCTAGCCAGAAGATCCCATTCCGCACCTTTCCGGACCTTTGGTGCCGACTC
Organism: Streptomyces fagopyri; assembly: GCF_009498275.1. Lineage (NCBI taxonomy): Bacteria > Bacillati > Actinomycetota > Actinomycetes > Kitasatosporales > Streptomycetaceae > Streptomyces > Streptomyces fagopyri. Next base: position 3,252,017 of record NZ_CP045643.1, read on the forward strand.
TGGCAAGCGCTCTGACAGCCAGCCACCCAAAAGGAGTGTCATTCTCCAGATCAAACACGTATCCGCTCGATGACACACCGCTTTGGCCCCTAGGATTCCCCCTATCACCTCACCGGTCTCATTCGACAGGAACCCCATGAGCGACACTTCCCCCTACGGCTTCGAGCTTGTGCGGCGTGGGTACGACCGCGCTCAGGTGGACGAACGCATTTCGAAGCTCGTCTCCGACCGTGACAGCGCTCTGGCCCGTATCACTGCTCTCGAGAAGCGCATCGAGGAGCTCCACCTCGAAACGCAGAACGCCCAGGCCCAGGTCACCGACGCCGAACCGTCGTACGCGGGTCTCGGCGCGCGGGTCGAGAAGATCCTCCGCCTCGCCGAGGAGGAGGCGAAGGATCTGCGCGAGGAGGCCCGTCGCGCGTCCGAGCAGCACCGCGAGCTCGCCGAGTCGGCCGCGCAGCAGGTCCGCAACGATGCAGAATCGTTCGCTGCGGACCGCAAGTCCAAGGCGGACGACGAGGGCGTCCGGATCGTCGAGAAGGCCAAGACCGACGCCTCTCAGCTGCGCCAGGAGGCGCAGAAGGACGCCCAGTCCAAGCGCGAGGAGGCGGACGCCCTCTTCGAGGAGACCCGCGCGAAGGCCGCGCAGGCCGCCGCCGACTTCGAGACGAACCTCGCCAAGCGCCGCGAGCAGTCCGAGCGTGACCTGGCCTCGCGTCAGGCCAAGGCCGAGAAGCGCCTCGCGGAGATCGAGCACCGCGCGGAGCAGCTCCGCCTGGAGGCCGAGAAGCTGCGTACGGACGCCGAGCGCCGCGCCCGCCAGACGGTGGAGACGGCTCAGCGCCAGGCCGAGGACATCGTGGCCGACGCGAACGCCAAGGCCGACCGCATCCGCTCGGAGTCCGAGCGCGAGCTGGCGGCGCTGACGAACCGTCGCGACTCCATCAACGCGCAGCTCACGAACGTCCGCGAGATGCTCGCGACGCTCACGGGCGCCGCGGTGGCCGCCGCGAGCACGCCTGCCGAGGACGAGCCGATCTCCCGCGGGGTTCCGGCCCAGCAGTCCCGGTAACCGTTTCCCGTTCACGGCTGCGGCCCGCACCCTCCTCGGGTGCGGGCCGCAGCCGTGGGCGGCGATGGGCGCGGGGAACCGCGCGACAAGCCCCGGCGGCCGGGCCGTGAACCCCGGTGAACAGGCGGCAAAGACCCGCTCGCCCAAGTAGCGCGGCCCAGGGCTCCGCCCTACCGTGGCCGCATGATCGAGCTCGAGGGGCTGACCAAACGGTACGGCGAGAAGGTGGCGGTCGATCAGCTGTCCTTCACTGTCAGACCCGGCATCGTGACGGGGTTCCTCGGGCCCAACGGCGCCGGCAAGTCCACCACCATGCGGATGATGCTCGGGCTCGACCGGCCCACCGCGGGCGACGTACGGATCGACGGACAGCACTACGACCATCTCAAGGACCCGCTGAAGTACATCGGCGCCCTGCTCGACGCCAAGGCCATGCACGGTGGCCGCAGCGCCTTCAACCACCTCCTCTGTCTCGCGCAGAGCAACGGCATCCCGAGGGCGCGGGTGGACGAGGTCCTCGACACGGTGGGACTGACCGCGGTCGCGCGGAAGAAGGCCAAGGGCTTCTCGCTCGGCATGGGCCAGCGGCTCGGCATCGCGGGCGCGCTGCTCGGCGACCCGCGGATCCTGATGTTCGACGAGCCGGTCAACGGCCTCGATCCCGAGGGCATCCACTGGATCCGCAACCTGATGAAGTCGCTGGCCGCGCAGGGGCGGACGGTGTTCGTGTCCAGTCACCTCATGAGCGAGATGGCGCTGACCGCCGACCACCTCGTCGTCATCGGACAGGGCCGGCTGCTCGCCGACACCTCCATGGCCGACTTCATCCAGCGCAACTCCCGGTCGTACGTCCGGATCCGCACCCCGCAGCGCGAACGGCTGCTCGATGTGCTGCACGAGGCCGGGATCACCGTCGTCGAGAGCGGCAGCGGCGCCCTGGAGGTGGACGGCGGCAAGTCCGAGCAGATCGGTGAGCTGGCCGCACGTCACCAGCTGGTGCTGCACGAGCTGAGTCCCCAGCAGGCCTCTCTGGAGGAGGCCTTCATGCAGCTGACCGCGGAGTCGGTGGAATACCACGCGCACTCCGACACCCCGCCCCGGGAATGGGGCGGCGACTGGCGGAAGGAGACCTGAGCATGGCCGCCTCGCAGGTCCTCAGGTCCGAGTGGACCAAGATCCGGTCCGTCGCGTCCACGGTCTGGACACTCGGCCTGGCCTTCGTCGTCACGATCGCGCTCGGCTTCCTGATCTCGCTGCTGTCCAAGAACGAGTTCGACAAGATGAACACGAAGGACCGGCTCTCCTTCGACCCGACGTACATCAGCTTCGCCGGGATGAGCCTCGGTCAGCTCGCGATGATCGTGTTCGGGGTGCTCGTGGTCGGCAACGAGTACAGCACCGGCATGATCCGCACCTCGCTCGCCGCGGTCCCCCAGCGGGCCACGTTCCTCTTCAGCAAGGTCGCGGTGGCGACGGGGCTCGCCTTCGTGATCGGCATCATCACCAGCTTCGTCGCGTTCTTCCTCGGCCAGGCGACGCTCGGTACGCACCGGGCGTCGATCGGCGACCACGGGGTGCTGCGCGCGGTGATCGGCGGCGGGCTGTACATGACGCTGATCGCGGTGTTCTCGATGGGCGTGGCGACGATGCTGCGCAGTCCGATGCTCTCGCTCGGCATCCTGATGCCGTTCTTCTTCCTCATCTCCAACATCCTCGGCGCGGTCTCGGCGACCAAGAAGATCGGCCGCTATCTGCCCGACCAGGCCGGCAGCAAGATCATGCGGGTGGTGACCCCGATCGGCGACGACACGCCGTACGGGCCCTGGGGCGGCCTCGCGATCATGGCCCTGTGGGTGGTCGCCGCGCTCCTCGGCGGCTACGCGCTGCTCAAGAGGCGGGACGCCTAGGAGACACGCGAGCCGAGGAGGGGCCGGCGGCAAGACCGCCGGCCGCAGGGTGGACGCGTGCGGCAGCGCACGGGTGCGGCGGCGGACGCCCGGTGAGCGCGCCGGTCACGGGACGGACGGGCACCGGCGCACGGGTGCGGCGGCGGACGCCCGGTGGGCGCGTGAGCCGGGGGTGGCGGCCGTAAAGCGCGCGGACCGTGGAGCGGGACCCACGTGAGACGCGAGCCGCGGGAGGCGTTCGTGTCGCGCGGCGGGACCGCTGAGAAGCGTATGCCGCGCGGAGGAACGCCCGGCAGGCGTACGCCACGCGGGGCGGCACGACAGGCGTACGCGTCTCAGCGCGGGACACACGACAGGCGCACGCCACGCGGGGCTGACCCACCCGGAGCCGCACGCGTCTCGACGCGGGACGGACGACAGGCGCACGCCACGCGGGGCGGCACGACAGGCGTACGCGTCTCAGCGCGGGACACACGACAGGCGCACGCCACGCGGGGCTGACCCGCACGACAGGCCTACGCTTCTCGGCGCCGACCCGCCGGGAGGCCTACGCTTCTCGGCGCCGACCCGCCGGGAGGCCTACGCGCGGTCAGGGACCGGTGTGTGCGACGTCGCCGTCGTCGGGCGGGGGCGGCCCCGGGATCAGCCCGTCGAAGTCCGTCCAGCCCTCCCAGCGCCAGACGTCCTTGTCGAGGTCGGGCTGGAGCGGCACGAAGCGGCCGAGTTCGAAGTCGCCGGCCTCCAGGTCGAACCAGCGCTCGTCGGCGACCTCGGTACCCAGACCCACGGTCCGCGCCGTCAGCCGGACCAGGAGCTTCACGCCGAACGACCCCGTGAGGTCCTTGCCCTGGATGTGCCGGAACGGCAGCTCCGCCACCGGCGCCTGGACCGGTATCCACACGGTGAACGGCGCCCCGCGCTCGACCGCGAGCCAGTACCGCTCGTCGGCCGGCTGCCCCTGGGCGTCCAGGACCTTCAGCCACTGCTTGTAGATGACCAGGCTGCCGTCGTGCGGGGAGCGCTCCAGATAGCGCAGATGGACACGGGCGCGCAGATCCACGACGGACAGGTTGTCGAAGCGGTTGTAGAAACGCACGGCGATGATCGCGTCCTCGCTGTTCGCGTGCTGCCGTGAGTAGCCCGGGAAGTCGGCGGTCCAGGCGTGCGAGATGCTGGCCCGCTGCCGCCAGACGAACGGCCGCAGCGCGAACATCTTGATCAGCACGATGCCCAGCAGCACCGCGGGCACCAGGGCGCCCGTGACGGAGGCGACCGTGGCGAGCAGCTGGTGCGCGGTGCTGTCCGGTTCGGGCGCCAGACTGTCCGTCCCGACGCTGGCCCGCAGGACCGCGAGACTGAGGTCGAGCAGCCGCTCCCCGTTCGAGAACCGCTCCGCCATCGACCGCCCGGAGTGCTCGGTCAGCGTCCAGGCCGCGGCGATGACGACGGAGAGCCCGGCCAGCGCGCCGAGCGTCATCAGCAGCAGCGCGTGGACGGTACGTCCGGCGATCCACCAGCGAACGGACGTCCTAAAGCGCGGATGCGTCCGCCCCCGCCCGGCCGCTCCCCCGGCGTCCGCCCCTTGCCTCGTGCGCCTCAACTCGTATCCCCCGTAACCGACTTCGTCCCCACTCGTAGAATGGGACGGCATGATTCCCGGTGTCCGTTCCGGCCAACCCTGCCGCGGCGGGCGAGAGCGGGCCCCGCCCCGGGTACATCTCGCGTGAAAGGCTGTGCCCGTATCGCGCGACCACCCCCGAAGGGCGTCACCGTGACGACGAAGGACCGAAGCCTCCAGGCGCTTGGCCTGGACGACGTACCGGCCAAGCAGCCGCTCACCTATCCGGGCCGGCCCACCCCCGAGCCCTCCCTGCTGACCGGCGGCGAGCTGCTCCAGCTCGATGTACGACCGCTGCGGCTCGGCGAGTGGTACGTGGAGGAGCGTCAGGCGCAGCAGCGGCTCGACGAGGCGCTGGCCGACCTCGGCCAGGCCGGCACCGGGAACCGCCACCCGGTGATCGCGGTCGGTTCGAACGCCTCTCCCGGTCAGGTCGCCCACAAGCTCACCCGGCTCGGCATCCCGGCGACCGTGCCGATGGTGCCGGTGCGGGTGCACGGCATCGGGGTGGGGTGCTCGGGGCACATCAGTCCGGCGGGGTACGTGGCGGGGACGCCGTACGTCGACCGGGGCGCGTCCACCACGCTGGTCGTCACCTGGCTGGACCCGACGCAGCTGAAGGCCGTGGACGACACGGAGTTCCCGGACTACCGGCGGGCGATACTGCCCGGCGACGCGTTCGAGATGACGATGCCGTCCGGGGAGCGGCTCGGCGGCGCGTACATCTACTTCAGCGCGCACGGGGTGCTGGCGGACCCGGCCACCGGACGGCCGCGGCCGGGCGGCGGCGACCAGGCGGAGCTGCTCGCCGCGCTGCTCGCCGGGTCCGCCCGGCTGCGTGAACTGCTCGGACCGGATCCGGCGGCCTGGGTGCGGCAGGCCGGCGCCGACCGGGCGCTGCGCGAGCGGGGCACCCTCGTCTTCGGCGAGGAGGGCTGGGTACTGCCGCAGACGGACTTCCTGCCGTACGCCGACGACGCGGCCGAACTGCGGCTGTACGACGACCTGCCCCCGCTGGACGACTCGCTGCCGCACCGGGGCTGAGGACGCGCCGCGGGCGAGGTGGGCGCGGCCGGCTCCGGAGTTCCCTTTTCCGGCCTGACCTGGGACGACGGGTACCTGACAAGGGCTGGGCCGGGACCGGATCTCCCGGCCGATCCCTCCCGCGCCTCTCCCCCGCGTGACCTGCACGGTTTTACTTTCTCTTGAGCGGAACCGTCAGCGCCCCGATATCCTCCTAACCCTTACGGGGGCGTGCGCCCCGACGTCCTGAACCTTTCGATGGGTGCGGAGCATGATCGAGGCAGTCGGCCTGACGAAGCGCTACGGCGCCAAGACGGCCGTGTACAACCTTTCCTTCCAGGTGCGGCCGGGCGCCGTCACCGGCTTCCTCGGGCCCAACGGCTCCGGCAAGTCGACGACGATGCGGATGATCCTCGGCCTCGACAACCCCTCCTCGGGCCAGGTGACGATCGGCGGCTTCCCGTACCGCAAGCTGCCGAACGCGCCCCGCCAGGTCGGCGCGCTGCTCGACGCCAAGGCCGTGCACGGCGGCCGGCACGCCCGCAACCACCTGCTCTGCCTCGCCCAGCTGTCGGGCATCCCGGCCCGCCGGGTCGACGAGGTGCTCGGTGTGGTCGGTCTCCAGGACGTGGCCAGGAAGCGCTCCAAGGGCTTCTCGCTCGGCATGGGCCAGCGGCTCGGCATCGCCGCCGCGCTGCTCGGCGACCCGCAGGTGCTGCTCTTCGACGAGCCGGTCAACGGCCTCGACCCCGAGGGCATCCTCTGGGTCCGCAACCTCATGAAGGCGCTCGCGGCGGAGGGCCGTACGGTCTTCGTCTCCTCGCACCTGATGAGCGAGATGGCGCTGACCGCCGACCACCTCATCGTGATCGGCCGCGGCCAGCTGCTCGCCGACCAGAACATCAAGGACTTCATCTCGCACAACTCGGCCGACTTCGCCCGGGTCCGCACCCCGGACACGGAGCCCCAGCAGCGCGAGAAGCTGACGGCCGCGCTGACCGAGGCGGGCGGCCAGGTGCTCCCCGAGCAGGACGGCGGCCTCCGGGTCACCGGACTGCCGCTGCCCCGCATCAGCGACCTCGCGCACGCCGCCGACGTACGCCTGTGGGAACTGTCGCCGCACCAGGCGTCGCTGGAGGAGGCGTACATGCGGATGACGCAGGGCGCCGTCGACTACCGCTCGACGATCGACCAGCGGGCCGGACTCCAGCAGGAGCTGCCCCCCGGCTCGATGCCGCCGCCGCAGATACCCGTGCCGGGACAGGGTCAGCCGGGCTGGTACGCGCCGCCGCCGCCCCAGCAGGGCGGCCGGCCCTTCGCGATGCCGCCGGGAGCGCCTCAGGCGGGCCCGTACGGCGCTCCGGGCGCCCCGGCGGCCGGCCAGGGCCCGTACGGCGCCGCGCCCGCTCCTGGCGCCGCGGACGCCAACCCGTACGCCCAGCCCGCGCCGCAGGCCCCCGCGCAGCCTCCCGCGGCCCCCGCCGCGCCCGCCGCCCCCGACCTCACCAAGCCCGAGGACGCCCGATGAGCACGCCCCAGCCGCCGATGCCGCAGCCGACCGCCGCTGCCCCCCACTGGCAGGGGGCGCCCGGTACCTCGTACACCTCGCCGATCCCGGTCACCCGCACCCACCTCGGGCACGCGCTCACCTCCGAGTGGACGAAGATCAGGTCGGTGCGCTCCACGCTGTGGACGCTCGGCGTCTTCCTGCTCCTGGTGATCGGCATCGGCTTCCTGGTCGCCGCGCAGACCCAGGACACCGACTTCGGCGACGTGCCGTACACGATCCCGGCCTTCTTCGGGCTGATCCTCGGTCAGATCTGTCTGATCACGCTCGGCGTCCTGGTGGTCTCGTCCGAGTACGGCACGGGCATGATCCGGACGACCTTCACGGCCTCGCCGCAGCGCCACCGGGTGCTCGCCGCCAAGCTGATCATCTTCTTCCTGGTCGCGTTCGCCGTCTCGGCCTTCGCGATCGGCCTGGTCGGCCTGTTCACCTCGGGGATGCACGGCGGCGCCTCGCACGTCCCCTGGGGCGGCTCGGTGCTCAAGGGCGCGCTGTACGTCTCGCTGCTCGGCGTCCTCGCGCTCGCGGTGGGTTCGATGCTGCGGCACTCGGCGGGGGCGATCACCACGATGCTCGGCGTCGTCCTGGTTCCCGCGATCATGCCCGCGTTCCTGATGATGTCCGAGAGCATGCGCACGATCGGCGAGAAGATGCAGGAGTACAACGCTCCCAACGCCCTCGCCAGGATCTTCTCGCTGGACAGCGACAACGGCACCGGCGGCGCGCAGCTCGGGCTGCTCGCCGGGGTGACGGCGGCGGCGATCGCCGGCGCGTTCGTCCTGCTGGAGCGCCGTGACGTGTGACGTCGCCCGGCGCCTCAACAGGGGCTAGAACCTGGGCGAGTTACGGGACCGCTGCACCCGCGTGGTGCGGCGGTCCTTCGCGTTCCAGCAGGCCTTGTGCCAGTGCCGGCGCTCGTCGACGCCCGAGTGCTCCGGCCAGGCCACCACGTGCGGGAGGCCGGAGGGGATCATCTGGTCGCAGCCCGGACAGCGGTAGGTCTTGCCCTCCGCGCTGGCGCCCGCCACATGACGCACGTTCCACTCGTCGCCCTGCCAGCTCTCCGTGGACTGCCAGCCGCCGTACCGCCCGGAGCGGTCGTCCTCCGCGCTCCGGCCGGAGGGGTCAAAACCCTTGGAACGGTTGCGACGCGGGGACACAGGACACCTCACGGAGCTGTACAGGGGGGCAGGGACCTCGTCCAGCCTACGCGGCACCCGCAGGGGTAGGCGTACCTCACAACCCGCTCAGATCGCCCTCCCGTCGGAGCATTCTGCAGACAATCCGGAAATCCCTCCGACAAGCCGTGTCTTCGGCACGTGTCGGACGGTTATGCCGGTCGGGGGAGCTCCGCGTCGGAGCCGAGGAAGCAGGAAGCACCATGCACGTTGGAAGTTTTGTACTGGCGGCCCAGTTCCCCGGACAGGGCCAGGGAGAGGCGCTGCACCGGGCGGTGCGGACGGCCGAGGTCGCGGAGGCGGCCGGGCTCGACGCGGTGTGGCTGGCGGAGCACCACTTCGTGCCGTACGGGACGTGCCCGTCGGCCGTGACCCTCGCCGCCCTGCTGCTCGGCCGTACCAGCCGCATCCGCGTCGGCACCGCCGTGAGCGTACTGCCCACCGTCCACCCGGTGGCGCTCGGCGAGCAGGCCGCGCTGCTGCACGTGACCTCCGGCGGCCGTTTCTCGCTGGGCGTGGGGCGCGGCGGCCCCTGGGTCGACCTGGAGGTCTTCGGCTCGGGCCTGGAGGCGTACGAGAAGGGGTTCCCCGAATCACTCGATCTGCTGGTGCGCTGGCTGCGCGAACCGTCCGTGGAGGCCCGCGGCGAGCGGTTCGCCTTCCGCGAGGTCCCCGTCGTCCCCAGGCCCTCGGAGGCACTGAGCGGCTCCGCCGGTCCCGAGGTCGTCGTCGCCTGCACCTCACCGGCGAGTGTGCGGCTGGCGGCCGAACGCGGACTGCCGATGCTCCTCGGCATGCACATCGGTGACGAGGAGAAGGCCGAAATGGTGACCCTGTGGCGGCAGTACGCGCGTGTGGCGGGGCGGCCCGCGGACGAGATCCGCGCCGCGGCCCATGTGTCCGCCGGCGTCTGCCAGATCGCGGACCGCCGCACCGACGCCGTGGAGACGCTCCTCAAGGCGATGCCGGGCTGGCTGAAGCAGGGGCTGGACGCGCATGTGACGGTCGACGGCCGCGCGCGCTCGATGCGGGACCCGCACGCGTACACCGAACTGCTCTGCGGGCTGCACCCGGTGGGCACCCCCCGGCTGTGCGCCGACCGGCTCGCCGCGACCTCGGAGCGGACCGGCATCTCCCGCTTCGCCCTGCTCGTCGAGGGCTCGGGCGATCTGGCGGCGACGGAGGAGAACGTGCGCAGGCTCGGCGCCGAGGTCCTCCCCCACCTCGGCTGACCCCCGCACGCGGGAAGCTTGCCGCCCCGGTACAGATGCACCTCCCGCGTACGGAGCGGCAAGCAGTGCGGCATCAAGGCGTCAGCAGTCGCGGAACTCCGGCGACTGGTTCAGCAACTGACTGCGCACCGAGGTGAAGCGTGCCAGTGTGTCGTCCACTGAGGCGTCCAGTGGGAACACCGCCACCCGGTGGCAGTTCTGGAAAGCCAGCCGCACACCGAAGTGCCGCTGCAGCGCGCCGCGTATCGCGTCACTCGCGAGCGCACGCAGCAGCTGGCCACGTGCCTGCTCGTCCGGCGGAGGCGTCTGGTTGTCGGCGAAGTTGCCGCCGTCCACCTTCAGCTGGGCCACCAGGGAGCTGATCATCTCCCATGCGTAGGGCAGGGAGGTCCGGACGCAGTCGACGAATTCAGCTTCGTCGACCTCGCCTCGCTCGGCCTTTTCGAGTAGGGCCGGTGAGACGTCGAGCGACATGGGTTCTCCTCTCGCACCCCCAGAGCGCGGGGGTTGCCGGACAGATGAGGGAACTCGCGATCTCCAACACGCTGAGTACACGCATCGCGACCTCCCGTTTATACGGTAAGCAACGGACCGTGACGGCACCAGGAGAATGCGCACATAGTGAACTCCCACTAGGCACACAATCAGCCACGACCGAACGGGCGTCTTCCAGGGCGAATCGCGTCGACCTGTGCCCGTCGAGTAGCGTTGCCGACCATGCGTCTCGTCATTGCCCGCTGCTCCGTCGACTACGCGGGCCGGCTCACCGCCCATCTCCCTTCGGCCCCACGCCTCATCCTGGTGAAGGCGGACGGGAGCGTCTCGATCCACGCGGACGACCGCGCCTACAAGCCCCTCAACTGGATGTCGCCGCCGTGCACCCTGAAGGAGGGCGCGGGCGAGGAGGAGGGTGTCTGGACCGTCATCAACAAGGCGGGCGAGAAACTCATCATCACGATGGAGGAGATCCTGCACGACTCCTCGCACGAACTCGGTGTGGATCCGGGCCTGATCAAGGACGGCGTGGAAGCGCACCTCCAGGAGCTCCTCGCGGACCGCATCGACACGCTCGGCGAGGGCTACACGCTCATCCGCCGCGAGTACATGACGGCCATCGGTCCCGTCGACATCCTGTGCCGCGACGCGGAGGGCGGGACGGTCGCCATCGAGATCAAGCGACGCGGTGAGATCGACGGCGTGGAGCAGCTCACCCGCTACCTCGAACTCCTCAACCGCGACCCGCACCTCGCGCCGGTCCGGGGCATCTTCGCCGCCCAGGAGATCAAGCCGCAGGCCCGCGTCCTCGCCACGGACCGCGGCATCGGCTGCACGGTGCTGGACTACAACGCGCTGCGCGGCATCGAGGACGACAAACTGCGCCTGTTCTGACGCACGCCGCCGGGACTTCTGACGCACGACCGCCACTCACGCGCACGAGCGCACAGCGCGGGGCCGGGTCCGACGGACCCGGCCCCGCGCTGTTCCCGGTCTCAGATCAGCCCGCCGCTCGGGGACCCGGCGTCACCGCCGCCCGTCGGCACACCCGCGGAACCGCTCGCCGGGGCGCCGACGGTGGCGCTGCTCACCGGGGCGCCGGAGGAGGGACCGCTCGCGCTGTCCGAGGTGGACGGCGACATCGACGGAGAGGTGCTGACCGAGGGCGACGCGGAGGGGGACGCCGACTTCGTCGGGGAAGCGCTCGGCGACTTCGTCGGCGGCTTGGTCGTGGGCGACTTCGAAGGCGACCTGGACGGCGACTTCGACGGCGACTTCGACGGTCCGGCCCCCGACCCGTGCGTTCCGGTCGGGTCGTCCGACGGCTTCCCGCCGGCCGGTGGCGTCGGGTCGTCCGACGTCCCGTACGTACCGTCGGGGCCGGGATCGGTCGGCGTGCTCACCGCACCCGAGGGGCTCTCGCCGTCGCTCCCGCCCTTCTTCGGCTTGTCCGCGTCGAGGCTGCTGTCGTCGGAGCCCTGGCTCGCCGAGGGGTTGACGCCGACCTTCTCGGACGGGGTCTCACTGTTGTTGTTCGAGGTCGCGCCGAGCGTCACCACGGTGCCCAGCACGGCCACCAGGAGCGCTCCCGCGCCCGCGGCCACCAGATTGCGCCGGGTCCCGCTCACCAGACGCCCGGCGACCCCCGCGTGCTTGTCCGCGCCCGGCCGCGACCGATGGGTGATCAGCGTCGAGGTCTCGCCGTACGGATCGGACAGCGCCACCGCGGGGAACGCCGCGGGTACGCCACCGGGCGGCGAAGCCGACTCCTCGTGCCGCGCCTCGGACACCTCCTCGCCGGCCGTCCCACCGCCGGCGGGCAGTGCCTCGCCGGAGCGGTCGGCGACCAGCGCGAGGGCGCGGCGGCCCGCCACGGTGCCGCGTTTGTCGGCGAGCGCGCCGCGCAGCCCGATGGAGGCCTCCAGTTCGACGCGGGCCCGGTCCAACTGGTCGCCGCAGAGCGCGAGGATGCCCAACTCGTGGTGGAAGTAGGCCTGTTCACCGACCTCTCCGGCGAGCTGGGAGGCCTCGGCACCGGCCCGCAGGGCCCGCTCCCAGGCGCTCCAGTGCAGCCCGGCGGCGAACGCGGGCGCGGCCGTGCGCGCCAGCAGCACGGCGGGGTCCTCGTCCTGCTCGTCGGCCGGGGCGGTGCCCAGCGGGACCAGCACCCCGAGCGCGGCGAGCACGGCGTCGCCCTCGGCGCAGACCCGCTCCGCGCTGACCGAGGGGTGTCCGGCCCACCAGGTGTAGTGCTGGGCCGCGGCGCGGGCCTGCTCCTCGATGTCGTCGGCGTATCCGGCGGTCTCCAGCTGGGCCTGCACACCGGCCGCGAGCCGGTAGCGGGGGCCGACCGGGGAGACCAGCGAGCAGCTCGCCAGTTCGGCGAGCGCGGCGTCGGCGTGGGTGTCACCCATGAGGGCGGGCAGATGCGCCTGGTGCGGCACCTCGCCGCCCAGGGCGACGGCGAACCGCAGGGTGGCGCGGGCCGACTCGCTGAGCCGGGACGCGAGGAGTGAGGCGGGTGCGGCGCCCTCGGCGAGCGAGGGCAGCGGTATCGCGGTGCTCTCGTCGTCGTCCGGGGACGCGTCCGCCGGGGTGTCCTCGAGATAGCCGTAGGCGTCGAAGGCGCTCGGGTCGGCGCTCAGCTGGTCGCGCTGCCGAAGCAGCGCGCCGGCCTGTACGAAGCGCAGCGGGAGTCCCTCGGACTCGAACCAGAGGTCACCCGCCCAGTTCGACTCCTCCTCGGTGAGCGGGCGGCCGACAGCCCGCTCCAGCAGTTCGAGGCCGCCCGCGCGCCCGAGGCCGCCGAGGTGCACCTCTTCGAGGAGGGAGTCGGCGGACGGACCGGGGACGTCGGGGGTCGCGGCGACGAGGAAGGCGCACTCGGGTGTGGCGTCGAGGAGCTCGTCCAGCGCGGCGCCGCCGATCTCCGCGTCGTCGAGGACGACGACCGCGCCGATCGTGTGGACGAGTTCGCTCAGCTCGTCCCGTTCGGGCCGGTGCAGGGGCGCGCGGTACACCGCGGCGAAGAGGTCGTGCAGGAGGTCGTTCGCGCCGCGCCGGTAGCCGGAGAGACGGACGACGCCGTCGGGAGCGAGGTCCGCGCAGTCCTCGGCGACGGCCTCGAGGAGGCTGGTGCGGCCGGAGCCGGCGGGGCCGGTGAGGCGTACGGAGCGCCCGCGCGCCAGCAGGCGGACCAGCTGTTCGCGCTCGTCCTGGCGCTCCAGGAGCGGCAGCCGGGGCTGGGCCGGTCCCGGCGGTACGGGTGGCTGGGAGGCCCGGGTCAGTTCGGCCCGCTCCGCGGCGGTGAACTTCACGGGCCGCGGCGGCCGCTCGTCCGGCGGGCAGGTCTTTATCTCGCTGCCGTCGACGGGATTGACGGTGAGCAGGAGGTCGCCCGAGACCAGCTGAACGGTACGCACCACAGCGGGCGTGTGCTGCCCCAGGTCCGCGGCGAGCGGATCGCGTGGCGGGCGCGGGCGAGGCGCCCGACCGTCGTCGTCATGGACGTACTCTTCGGATCCGTGGTTCTTCGGGTCCATGTTCCAAGCCCCCCAAAAGCGTCGTGTGCCGAGCCCCTCCCGGCCTGGCTGCACACCGCGCTGTCGCTTCTGGTCCGGTGCCCGCTCTCAGGGTTTCGGGCGGCGGGCAGCCGAACCCTAAACCTTCGCACAGTATCTAGGAACAGCCGGGGTACCGCGCCGCCCGAGACGTCACAGCTTCATGAGGATTGTGCGCGTCGTACGTTTCGTACGCCGCTCAGGTGGTACCTCGCTCAGGGCGCGTACGCCGGCGGGCGCACCCGGACGGCCGCGCGCGGGGACCGCGACCGGTCACACCCGGGGCAGCGACTCGACCCCGATGCCGCCCTCGATCGCGAGGATCCGGTGCAGCCGGGTGGCCACCAGCAGACGCTGCATCTGCGGTGGCACGCCGCGCAGCACGAGCCGGCGGCCGCACCGCCCGGCCCGTCGGTGGGCCCCCATGATGACACCGAGCCCGGTGGCGTCCCAGGAGTCCAGCTCGGACAGGTCGAGCACCAGGTCGCCGGTTCCGTCGTCGACGGCCGAGTGCAGGACCGTACGGGCGTCCGCCGCGCTGCGTACGTCGAGGCGGCCCCCGACGACCACCTCGGCGTGGTCGCCCCTGATGTACATATGCGCTCCCCTGGAGTGCGTCTCGTACGCTGCGTCAGCCTGCGTCTTCCGTGTGCACCGTCTGACTGCCCTGAGGGCTCAGAGGTTGCCGTCTGTAAGCGAACCGATACCGAATTCACCTCATGGGGTGATGCTCCAGAGGTCCACGCGGTTTCAGTGCTTGTAGAAGCCCTGCCCGCTCTTGCGCCCGATGTCACCGGCGTCAACCATCCGGCGCATCAGCTCCGGCGGGGCGAACTTCTCGTCCTGGGTCTCGGTGTAGATGTTGCCGGTGGCGTGCAGAAGGATGTCGACGCCGGTCAGGTCGGCCGTGGCGAGCGGGCCCATGGCGTGCCCGAAGCCCAGCTTGCAGGCGAGGTCGATGTCCTCGGCGCTCGCCACGCCGGACTCGTAGAGCTTGGTGGCCTCGACGACGAGAGCCGAGATGAGGCGGGTCGTCACGAAGCCGGCCACGTCACGGTTGACGACGATGCAGGTCTTGCCGACGGACTCGGCGAACTCCTTCGCGGTGGCGAGGGTTTCGTCACTCGTCTTGTAACCGCGCACCAGTTCGCACAGCTGCATCATCGGCACCGGCGAGAAGAAGTGGACACCGACGACCCGCTCCGGGTGTTCGGTGGCCGCCGCGATCTTGGTGATCGGGATAGCGGAGGTGTTCGAGGCAAGGACGGCGTCGGGACGGACGATCTTGTCGAGGGCCCGGAAGATCTCGTGCTTGACCTCGAGCTTCTCGAACACCGCCTCGACCACGACGTCCGCGTCCGCGGCGGCGTCGAGGTCGGTGGTCGCGGTGATCCGGGCGAGCGCGGCGTCGGCGTCGTGCGCCTCCAGCTTCCCCTTGCTCACGAACCGGTCGTAGGAGGCCTTGATCCCGTCCGTGCCACGCTTCAGCGCCTCGTCGGTGACGTCGCGCAGAACGACGTCCCAGCCCGCCTGCGCGGACACCTGGGCGATGCCGGACCCCATCAGGCCGGCTCCGATGACGGCGAGCTTCCGTGCCACTGTGCGACTCCCCTGACGCGCTGTATAGGTCTGCCTCTCCGGCGGACACTAGCGCTCGTGAGGGCCCGTGTGACCGGTAAGTAATGCGCGTCACGTCTCATCTGACGGACATCACACCGGATGGCTCACCCCGCGTCGCGCACCCCGCAGTTGAGCGCCTCGGCGCCCAACAGGTCCTGTGTCCCGCCGAGGAGGACGGCCGCCCGCTGTGACACTTCGTCCGGATTGCGACCGGCCCCCGCCTCCCGCCCGACGAGCGCCGTGACGATCCGGCGGAGCCCTCCCGCCGCACCACCGCGCCGTCCGGTGGACGCGCCACGGACGGACGGGCGGACGCCCGCGCCACCGCCCGTCACCCCACCGCCGACCGCGCAACGCCCCGTCACCCCACCGCCGACCACCCCACCGGCCACCGGCCACCGGCCACCGGCCATGCGGCGTCCCGACCGCCCTCGGCCCGGCGGCGCCCGCCGTGACGGTGGGCACACGTGCGCTCCGCGAGGCCGGGGCGTAACTACGCTGACCCCATGGTCAATCTGACGCGCATCTACACCAGGACCGGCGACCAGGGCAGCACCGCCCTCGGGGACATGAGCCGGGTCTCCAAGACGGATCTGCGGATCTCGGCGTACGCGGACGCCAACGAGGCGAACGCGGTGCTCGGTACGGCGATCGCGCTGGGCGGGCTGGACGAGGACGTCGTCACCGTCCTCACCCGGGTGCAGAACGACCTGTTCGACGTGGGGGCCGATCTGTCGACCCCCGTGGCCGAGAACCCCGCGTACCCGCCCCTGCGCGTCGAGCAGTTCTACATCGACCGGCTGGAGGCGGACTGCGACCGCTTCAACGACGAACTGGAGAAGCTCCGCTCCTTCATCCTGCCCGGCGGCACGCCCGGTGCGGCGCTGCTGCACCAGGCGTGCACGGTGGTGCGGCGGGCCGAACGCTCCACATGGGCCGCCCTGGAGGCGCACGGCGACCTCATGAACCCGCTGACCGCCACCTACCTCAACCGCCTCTCCGACCTGCTCTTCATCCTGGCGCGCACCGCGAACAAGGC
This sequence comes from Streptomyces fagopyri, assembly GCF_009498275.1. Classification (NCBI taxonomy): domain Bacteria; kingdom Bacillati; phylum Actinomycetota; class Actinomycetes; order Kitasatosporales; family Streptomycetaceae; genus Streptomyces; species Streptomyces fagopyri. The sequence continues at coordinate 3,268,328 of NZ_CP045643.1, forward strand.
GACCGGCGACGTCCTGTGGGTACCCGGCGGGGAGCGCTGACCCACCCCGACGCGGGACAGGGCGGGCCCGGCGGCTGACCGCCGGGCCCCGCGACCGACCGACGGGTCCGCCGCCACACCCGCGCGGAAGCCGGCCGGGGACCGTCCGGGATCGGCCACGATCGGCCGGGGGCAGCGGGGACGGGCCGGGCACGCCCCGGAAACGGCGGAGCTCACGGTGAAGGCCCACGTCAGCCGGACACCGCCGATTCCCGCGCGCACGGCAGAGCCCAAGCGGCCGACCTGGCAGGGGAGTTGGGACTTCCGAGCAGCACTGCGTTCACTGGTCCAGACCTATTGACCTATGGTCCAGACCTTTCTATTCTCACCGCACTGCGCTCAGTCATGCCCACGACACCCCCGAGGAGAGGCATCATGCGCTTCCGGCACAGAGCCCGACAGAAAACCGTGGCAGGTCTCACCACCCTGCTCCTCCCCCTCGCCGCCCTCGTCGGCCTCGCGAGCCCCGCCCATGCGGCCACCTCCGCCACCGCCACCTACACCAAGACCCAGGACTGGGGTACGGGCTTCGGCGGCCAGTGGACCGTCAAGAACACCGGCACCACCGCCATCAGCTCCTGGACGATCCAGTGGGACTTCCCCTCCGGCACGTCGGTCACCTCCGCCTGGGACGCGGACGTCACCAACTCCGGCACCCACTGGACCGCCAAGAACAAGTCCTACAACGGCACGCTCGCCGCAGGCGCCTCCGTCTCCTTCGGCTTCAACGGCGCAGGCTCCGGCTCCCCCTCCAACTGCACGCTGAACGGCGGCAGTTGTGACGGCGGAACCACCGTCCCCGGCGACAACCCGCCCTCCACGCCCGGCACTCCGACCACCTCCTCCCTCACCGACACGTCGGTGAAGCTCTCCTGGAGCGCGGCCACCGACGACAAGGGCGTCAAGAACTACGACGTCCTGCGCGGCGGCGCCAAGGTCGCCACCGTCACCGGTACGACCTACACGGACACCGGCCTGACCGCCGGCACGGACTACTCGTACACCGTCCAGGCCCGTGACACGGCCGACCAGACCGGTCCGGTCAGCGGCGCGGTCTCGGTGCACACCACCGGCGGCACCACCACCCCGCCGCCCACCGGCAAGGCCGTCAAGCTCGGCTACTTCACCGAGTGGGGCATCTACGGCCGCAACTACAACGTCAAGAACCTGGTGACGTCGGGCTCGGCCGCCAAGATCACGCACATCAACTACGCCTTCGGCAACGTCACCAACGGCCAGTGCGCGATCGGCGACTCCTACGCCGACTACGACAAGGCATTCACCGCCGACCAGTCGGTCAGCGGCGTCGCCGACACCTGGGACCAGCCGCTGCGCGGCAACTTCAACCAGCTGCGCGAGCTGAAGGCCAAGTACCCGAACATCAAGATCCTCTGGTCCTTCGGCGGCTGGACCTGGTCCGGCGGCTTCGCGCAGGCCGCCGCCAACCCGGCCGCCTTCGCGCAGTCCTGCTACAACCTCGTGGAGGACCCGCGCTGGGCCGACGTCTTCGACGGCATCGACATCGACTGGGAGTACCCGAACGCCTGCGGTCTGTCCTGTGACACCAGCGGCGCCGCGGCGTACAAGAACCTGATGCAGGCCCTGCGCGCCAAGTTCGGCACGGGCAACCTGGTCACCGCGGCCACCACGGCCGACGGCACCTCCGGCGGCAAGATCGACGCCGCCGACTACGCGGGCGCCTCGAGTTACGTCGACTGGTACAACGTGATGTCGTACGACTTCTTCGGCGCGTTCAACGCACAGGGCCCGACCGCCCCGCACTCCCCGCTCACCTCGTACAGCGGCATTCCCACGCCCGGCTTCACCACGGCCGACGCGATCGCCAAGTTCAAGGCGAAGGGCGTGCCCGCGAGCAAGCTGCTCGTCGGTATCGGCTTCTACGGCCGCGGCTGGACCGGTGTCACCCAGTCCGCGCCGGGCGGCACGGCGACCGGTCCCGCGGCCGGAACGTACGAGCAGGGCATCGAGGACTACAAGGTCCTCAAGACGTCCTGCCCCTCCACCGGCACCGTCGCCGGCACGGCGTACGCCTTCTGCGGCAACAACTGGTGGTCGTACGACACCCCGGCCACGATCGGGACGAAGATGTCGTGGGCCAAGAGCCAGGGCCTCGGCGGCGCGTTCTTCTGGGAGTTCAGCGGTGACACCAGCAACGGTGAACTGGTGAGCGCCCTCAGCGGCGGACTGTCCTAGCCCCTCGGCCAGGACTCGGACCACGAAGAAGCTCCCCCGGACCCGTCCGGGGGAGCTCACCCTCCAGCGAGTGCGCGCGGCCTTTCAGGCCACGTTCACTCGCTGACCGGGTGGGGCCGCTTCCAGCCACGCGAGGAAACCGGTCAGCGCGTCCTCGCTCATCGCCAGCTCCAGCCGCGTACCCCGGTGGACACAGGCCAGGATGATCGCGTCGGAGAGCAGCGCGAGCTCCTCCTCGCCGTCCGGGGCACGCCGGCCGGCCACCTCGATCGCCGAACGCTCCAGCACCCGGCGCGGTCGGGGGGAGTACGAGAAGACCCGGTACCACTCGATGCGGTCACCGTTGTAGCGGGCGACACCGTAGCCCCAGCCCTTGCCGCTGGTGTCGCTCTTCTCGGGTACGTCCCAGCGCAGGCTGCAGTCGAACGTGCCGCCGGAACGCTGGATGAGCCGGCGGCGGAGGCCGAAGACGAACAGCCCCACCACCACGAGAGCCACTACCAATCCGCACACAGTCAGAGCGAGGACCATCGACACCGACCTCCTCGTCTCCTAGGTAACGGAAAAGAAAAAACCTCCGCATTCGCCTCAGCCGCGGCTGGGGCCGGAATCATCCGGTCCCAGCCGCGGCTGAGGCAAAGCATCACACGACACTCCCCCAGTACCCTACGGGTCCGGGAGGTACCCCCAGGTCAGCGCGCCGACACCGCCCGGAGTCGGACATCTGCCCGGCGCTCGGCGGAGGCATCGCCCTCCGCCTTGGCGCGCTCGAGCTCCCGCTCCACGCGCTGGACGTCGATCTCGTCCGACAGCTCGGCGATCTCGGCCAGCAGCGACAGCTTGTTGTCCGCGAACGAGATGAAACCGCCGTGCACCGCGGCGACGACCGTTCCACCCTCACTCGTACGGATGGTCACCGGGCCCGACTCCAGCACACCGAGAAGCGGCTGGTGACCGGGCATGACGCCGATGTCGCCGGACGTGGTACGCGCGACGACCAGGGTGGCCTCGCCGGACCAGACACTGCGGTCCGCGGCGACGAGCTCGACATGCAGCTCAGCAGCCAAGGTGGGCTCCTCGGGTCACCACCCGGCCGTTGCCGCCGGGTGTTGGGTCAAAGTCTAATGGGCGTACGGAGAGGGACGGGACGCACCCCGCGAGGTGCGGCCCCGCCCCCCTCACTCACGAACACGAGGTTCAGGAGACGCCGAGCTCCTTGGCGTTGGCCTTGAGGTCCTCGATGCCACCGCACAGGAAGAACGCCTGCTCCGGGAAGTGGTCGTACTCGCCGTCGATGATCGCGTTGAAGGCCACGATCGACTCGTCCAGCGGGACGTCCGACCCGTCGACGCCGGTGAACTGCTTGGCGACGTGGGTGTTCTGGGACAGGAAGCGCTCCACGCGACGGGCACGGTGGACGGTGAGCTTGTCCTCCTCGCCCAGCTCGTCGATACCGAGGATCGCGATGATGTCCTGAAGGTCCTTGTACTTCTGAAGAACCGACTTGACGCGCATCGCGGTCGCGTAGTGGTCCGCCGCGATGTAGCGGGGGTCCAGGATGCGGGACGTGGAGTCCAGCGGGTCCACGGCCGGGTAGATGCCCTTCTCGGAGATCGGACGGGAGAGAACCGTCGTCGCGTCGAGGTGGGCGAACGTGGTGGCCGGGGCCGGGTCGGTCAGGTCGTCCGCGGGGACGTAGATCGCCTGCATCGAGGTGATCGAGTGACCACGGGTCGAGGTGATGCGCTCCTGGAGGAGACCCATCTCGTCGGCCAGGTTCGGCTGGTAGCCCACCGCGGAGGGCATACGGCCGAGCAGGGTCGAGACCTCGGAACCGGCCTGCGTGAAGCGGAAGATGTTGTCGATGAAGAACAGCACGTCCTGCTTCTGCACATCGCGGAAGTACTCCGCCATGGTCAGACCCGCGAGGGCCACGCGCAGACGGGTGCCCGGGGGCTCGTCCATCTGGCCGAAGACAAGGGCGGTCTTGTCGATGACGCCCGAGTCCGACATCTCCTCGATGAGGTCGTTGCCCTCACGGGTGCGCTCGCCGACACCGGCGAACACGGAGACACCGTCGTGGTTGTTGGCGACGCGGTAGATCATCTCCTGGATGAGCACCGTCTTGCCGACACCGGCTCCACCGAACAGACCGATCTTTCCACCCTTGACGTACGGGGTGAGAAGGTCGATGACCTTGACGCCGGTCTCGAACATCTCGGTCTTCGACTCGAGCTCGTCGAAGCGCGGGGCCTTGCGGTGGATGGACCAGCGCTCGCCCGTGTACTTCTCGTCGCTGTTCAGCACCTCACCGAGGGTGTTGAACACCTTGCCCTTGGTGAAGTCGCCGACCGGGACCGTGATGCCGGTACCGCTGTCGGTGACCGCGGCCTGGCGGACCAGACCGTCGGTGGGCTGCATGGAGATCGTGCGGACCAGGCCGTCACCCAGGTGCTGGGCGACCTCCAGGGTCAGCGTCTTCTTCTCGCCGGCGTTGGCCGGGTCGGCCACCTCGACGTGAAGGGCGTTGTAGATGTCCGGCATCGCGTCGACGGGGAACTCCACGTCGACGACCGGGCCGATGACCCGGGCGACGCGGCCCGTGGCAACGGCCGTCTCAGAAGTCGTCGTCATTACTTGTCACTCCCCGCGGTCGCGTCGGCAAGGGCTGCGGAGCCACCGACGATCTCGCTGATTTCCTGGGTGATTTCGGCCTGGCGGGCCGCATTGGCAAGGCGGGAGAGCGTGGTGATCAAGTCTCCCGCGTTGTCGGTCGCCGACTTCATCGCGCGGCGCGTGGCGGCGTGCTTGGAGGCAGCCGACTGGAGCAGCGCGTTGTAGATACGGCTCTCGACGTAGCGCGGCAGCAGGGCGTCGAGGACGTCCTCCGCCGATGGCTCGAACTCGTACAGCGGAAGGATCTCGCCCGTGCTGGACGTCTCCTCCGCAACCTCTTCGAGGCGGAGCGGCAGCAGTCGGCCGTCGATGGCCGACTGCGTCATCATCGAGACGAACTCGGTGTAGACGATGTGGAGTTCATCCACGCCGCCGTCCGCCGTCTCCTTCTCGATGGCCTCGATGAGCGGACCCGCGACCTTCTTCGCGTCCGCGTAGGTGGGCTCGTCGGTGAAGCCCGACCACGACTCCACGACCGTGCGCTCGCGGAAGTGGTAGTGGGCCAGACCGCGGCGGCCGACGATGTACGTGTCGACCTCCTTGCCCTCGGCCGCGAGACGGGCGGTCAGCAGCTCCGCCGCCTTGATGGCGTTGGAGTTGAAGGCGCCGGCCAGCCCGCGGTCGCTCGTGAGGAGCAGCACCGCGGAACGGGTCGCCGTCTCCGCCTCGGTGGTCAGCGGGTGCTTGGTGTTCGAACCGGTACCGACCGCCGTGACCGCGCGGGTGAGCTCGGTCGCGTACGGCGCGGAGGCCGCCACCTTGCGCTGCGCCTTGACGACACGCGAGGCGGCGATCATCTCCATCGCCTTGGTGATCTTCTTGGTCGCGGTGACGGATCGGATGCGACGCTTGTAGACCCGGAGCTGGGCTCCCATGAGTCAGGTCCCTTCCTTACGTCACTTGGCGGCGGCCGGAGCGTCCTCGCCGAGAAGCTTCCCGTCCGAGGTCTCGAACTGCTTCTTGAAGTCCGCGATGGCGTCCGCGACGGCGGTGAGGGTGTCGTCCGACATCTTGCCGCCCTCCTTGATGGAGGTCATGAGGCCCTGCTCCTTGCGGTGCAGGAACTCCAGGAGCTCCTTCTCGAAGCGGCGGACGTCGGAGACCGGTACGTCGTCCATCTTGCCGGTGGTACCGGCCCAGACGGAGACGACCTGGTCCTCGGTCGGCATCGGCTGGTACTGCGGCTGCTTGAGCAGCTCGACCAGACGCTGACCGCGCTCCAGCTGCGACTTCGACGCGGCGTCCAGGTCGGAACCGAAGGCGGCGAACGCCTCCAGCTCACGGTACTGGGCGAGGTCGAGACGGAGCCGGCCGGAGACCTGCTTCATCGCCTTGTGCTGGGCGGAGCCACCGACGCGGGAGACCGAGATACCGACGTTCAGGGCCGGACGCTGGCCGGCGTTGAACAGGTCGGACTCCAGGAAGCACTGGCCGTCGGTGATGGAGATGACGTTGGTCGGGATGAACGCCGACACGTCGTTCGCCTTGGTCTCGACGATCGGCAGACCCGTCATCGAACCGGCGCCCATCTCGTCGGAGAGCTTCGCGCAGCGCTCCAGCAGACGGGAGTGCAGGTAGAAGACGTCACCGGGGTAGGCCTCACGCCCCGGCGGACGGCGCAGCAGCAGGGACACGGCGCGGTAGGCGTCGGCCTGCTTCGAGAGGTCGTCGAAGATGATGAGGACGTGCTTGCCGTCGTACATCCAGTGCTGGCCGATGGCCGAACCGGTGTACGGCGCCAGGTACTTGAAGCCGGCCGGGTCGGACGCCGGGGCGGCGACGATGGTCGTGTACTCGAGCGCGCCGGCCTCTTCCAGGGCACCTCGCACGGAGGCGATGGTGGAGCCCTTCTGACCGATGGCGACGTAGATGCAGCGGACCTGCTTCTTCGGGTCGCCCGAGCGCCAGTTGTCGCGCTGGTTGATGATCGTGTCGACGGCCAGCGCGGTCTTGCCGGTCTGACGGTCACCGATGATCAGCTGACGCTGGCCACGGCCGACCGGGGTCATCGCGTCGACGGCCTTGTAGCCGGTCTCCATCGGCTCGTGCACCGACTTGCGGACCATGACGCCCGGGGCCTGCAGCTCGAGGGCGCGGCGGCCGGACGTCTCGATCTCGCCGAGGCCGTCGATCGGGTTGCCGAGCGGGTCGACGACGCGGCCGAGGTAGCCCTCGCCCACGGCGACGGACAGCACCTCACCGGTGCGGTGCACCGGCTGGCCCTCCTCGATACCGCTGAACTCGCCGAGGACGACCGCACCGATCTCGCGCTCTTCCAGGTTCAGCGCGAGACCGAGGGTCCCGTCCTCGAACTTCAGCAGCTCGTTCGCCATCGCCGAGGGAAGACCCTCGATCTTGGCAATACCGTCGCCGGCGACGGTGACCGTACCGACCTCCTCGCGCGAGGCCGCGTCCGGCTGGTACGACTGGACAAAGTTCTCCAGCGCGTCCCGGATCTCCTCCGGCCGGATCGTGAGCTCCGCCATCTGGGTTCCCTGCTCTCCTTGTTGGGCCCGAAGTGTTCTTGGGGGTCTGGGGTCAGTCCCCAGGAATCCTCTGCACGGCCCAACCAGGGCCGTAAGTACAACGTGTTGCGTGTATGGAGTTGCTGCTAGCCGGCCATGCGGCGGCCGGCGTCGTCGAGCCGGTCCGCGATGGCGCCGTTGATGATCTCGTCACCGACCTGCACCCGGATCCCGCCGAGGACCTCGGGGTCCACGTCGAGGTTGAGGTGCATCGAGCGCCCGTAGAGCTTCGCCAGGGCGGCGCCGAGGCGCTGCTTCTGGCCGTCGCTCAGCGGGACCGCCGAGGTGACGACGGCGACCATGCGGTCCCGGCGCTCGGCGGCGAGCTTGGACAGGGACTCGAGTCCCGACTCCAGGCTACGTCCACGCGGCGCGGTCACAAGGCGCGTCACCAGACGCTCGGTGGTCGCGTCGGCACGGCCGCCGAGCAGGCTGCGCAGCAGCTCGCTCTTGGCCGCCTTCGAGGCGGCGCGGTCGGTCAGCGCGGCACGCAGCTCCGTGTTCGAGGCGACGATCCGGCCGAACCGGAACAGCTCGTCCTCGACGTCGTCGAGCGTGTTCGCCCGCTGGGCAGCCGTGAGGTCGGCGATGTTCGCCAGCTCCTCCAGCGTGTCCACCAGGTTGCGCGACTGCGACCAGCGCGAACGCACCAGGCCGGCCACCAGGTCCGCGGCCGGGCCGCCGACCTGGCCGCCCAGCAGGCGCTGGGCCAGCTCGGCCTTGGCCTCACCGGGCTGCGCCGGGTCGGTCAGGACCCGACGCAGTGACACCTCGCGGTCGAGCAGTGCGGTGACGGCGGCCAGCTCGTCGCCGAGCCGTGCCGCGTCCACGGACGTCGAGTCCGTCAGCGCGTCGAGACGCTCACGGGCTGCAGCGAATGCCTCGCGGCTCGCTCCGTGCGCTGTCATCGAGTCGCCTCGGCCTTCTCCTCGAGCTCGTCGAGGAAGCGGTCGATGACGCGGCTCTGCCGGGCGTGGTCCTCGAGGGACTCACCGACGAGCTTGCCGGCCAGGTCGGTGGCGAGCTTGCCCACGTCCTGGCGCAGTGCCTGGGAAGCGGCCTTGCGGTCGGCCTCGATCTGCGAGTGGCCGGCGGCGATGATCTCCTCACGCTGCCGCTGGCCTTCCGCGCGCATCTCGGCGATGAGCGTGGCGCCCTGCTCCTGCGCCTCCTGGCGCAGCCGCGCGGCCTCGTGCCGGGCTTCGGCGAGCTGGGCCTTGTACTGCTCCAGCACGCTCTGGGCCTCGGTCTGAGCGGCCTCGGCCTTCTCGATACCGCCCTCGATGGCCTCGCGGCGCTCGTCCAGAACCTTGTTGATGTTCGGAAGGAGCTTCTTGGCGAGGAAGCCGAAGACGATGACGAAGGCGATCAGGCCGATGACAAGCTCAGGGATCGGCGGGACGAGCGGGTTCTCCTGCTCGGCCGCCAGAATGAGCAGCTGGCTCATATCAGTGCCTTTCGTCTAGTGGGCTGACGTGAATCCGACGTCACACGCCGTAGACGAACGGCATGACCAGACCGATGAGGGCGAGCGCCTCACAGAAGGCGAAGCCGAGGATCTGGTTGGCGCGGATCAGACCGGCGGCCTCAGGCTGGCGGGCGAGCGCCTGGGTGCCGTTACCGAAGATGATGCCGACGCCGACGCCGGGGCCGATGGCCGCGAGGCCGTAACCGATCGAGCCGAGCGAGCCGGAGACAGCGGCAAGGGTCTGGGACATGCCAGTTCTTCCTTTTCTTTACGGACCGGTGGGGGTTGGCCACCGGACGACTGCGGGGTCGAGAGGGGAGGCGCTCAGTGGTGCTCGGCCAGCGCGCCCTGGATGAAGGAGCAGGTCAGCAGCACGAACACGTACGCCTGCAGGGCCTGGATGAACAGCTCGAAGGCCGTCATGACGAGGACCATGATGAACGAGACGCTGGCGTAGGCGATCCCGATGCCGTTGAGCAGGTACCAGCTGGCGATCGTGAACAGCAGCAGCAGGGTGTGGCCGGCGAACATGTTCGCGAAGAGTCGCACCGCGTGCGTGAAGGGCCTGACGATCAGGTTCGAGAAGAACTCGATGAGCATGGCCAGCGGCAGCACGGGGCCGAGCGACTTGTCGTATCCCGTGAAGTTCTTGAGGGCGCCGACGAAGCCATGCCGCTTGAAGGTCAGCGAGACCCACAGGACATAGACGATCAGGGCGAGCACCAAGGGGTACGAGATGATCGACGTGACCGGGAACTGGGCGAGCGGCACGATCGACCAGAGGTTCATCATCCAGACGAAGAAGAAGAGCGAGACGACGAGCGGTACGTACTTCTCGCCTTCCTTCTTGCCGATGGTCTCGTAGACGATGCCGCGCCGGACGAAGTCGTAGCCCGTCTCGGCGACCATCTGGAGCTTGCCCGGGACGACCTTCGGCTTACGGAAGGCGGCCCAGAAGAAGCCGACGATGATGATCGAGCCGAGCAGCGCCAGCAGCATCGTCTTGTTGAAGTACAAGTTGCTGTCCCCGTCGCCCAAGAGGGGCTTGAACAGGAACGAGTGCAGGCCGGGAGCCGGGAATCCACAGCCGTCGAAGATGTGGCAGTCGGTCTCGAAGGCGAGCACCTGCGTCGGGTCAGCACTCACCGCGGGCTCCTTCAGCGTGGCGCATAGGTACGGCAACCTCGTTGTGTCGGCGCGGCGCACAGCCGCGGTTCGGCACTGGACTGGTGTTACGGATGGGAGGGCGGCTGTGGGGCATCAAGCCTCGCGATTGAGCAGGCGTCAGCTCAGATGCCCGCGCCCGCGATGCCGCAGTTGGCACCGGACGATAGCAGGATCTCCTACAGGCACTTATCCCGGCCCTACCCCTCACGACGAGTGCCCCGTTTTTTCGGGCTTGTCGCCCTTCGCGGAGTCGGGCTCGACATACAGGATCTTGGCGTTCATATGGGCACGCGCCTGTGCGCCGATCCACGCGAGCGTGGTGGCGACCAGGGTGATCGCGAAGGCCTTGGGGTTGAACAGCGTCGTGTTCTTGAACGCGGCGACGAAGATGAACAGCAGAAGAATCTGTGCCGTGTAGAGCAGGAGGCCCATCGCCTGGAACAGGTGCGGAAGCGATTTGGCGGTGCGCTGCAGAACGTAGAGCCCGATGCCCATGAACAGGATCACGACCAGCGTCGCGACGACCGCCCCGAGTGCTCCCTTGCCACCGGCGACCACACCGCTGACCACGGCGGCGATCGCGCCGACGGCAGCTGTGGGCACGGCGGCCTGAAGGAGAATCCGGGCGTCATTGGACGGCATGGCGGCAGCTCCGCTTGCTCAGGGGGGCAGGGTGTCGTCATGGACGAGCGTAGTCCCGGGTAGAGAGGGATCCTCACGCCAAGGGGCCGTCTCACTGCGGTCCTTCGGCTCCACCCCGGGTTCTCGTGAACCGTATCACAAACTATTTGATGCGGTCTTTACCTAGATGGTGTGCTCGCTGTCACACATGAGAGTGAACCTGCGCGTCTGTGCAAAATAGCGGGCAACTTGTCTGGTATTGCAGCGGTTTGCCATCGCCGTCTCTTGCACAATTCTTACTTTGCGTCAGCGTGAACTTTCGGCTCCACGGCGGTCCAGCACCCGCGCACGGGTGCCAATTGCCGTCGCCCCGTTGACTCCTGAGACTCCGACGACGACCGGGGCACGCTCCGACCGGTCGGTGTCCTCCCTCGCGCGCGCGGCCTCGGTCCCCTGCGTGGCCGGCTCCGCGGCCCCGTCCTCCGGGAGCGCCGAGGCGGCGGCGCGACGGCGCCGGTAGCGCGGCGGCACCAGGTGCTCGGCCCAGCGCGGGGCACGGGGTGTGAAGCGCGGCAGCAGGAGCAGCACGAGACCGACCGCGCTGAGCGCCGCGATCCCGAGCACGCTCCACATGGCTCCCGAGTTCACCGAGTAGGCCAGGGCGCCGAAGGCGATGAGCGCCGACCAGAAGTACATGATGAGCACGGCCCGGCTGTGCGAGTGGCCGACCTCCAGCAGACGGTGGTGCAGATGCCCGCGGTCGGCGGCGAACGGCGACTGCCCGCGCCAGGTGCGCCGCACGATGGCGAGCACGAGGTCGGCGGCCGGGATGGCGATGATCGTCAGCGGCAGCAGCAGCGGGATGAAGACGGGCACCGTCTGGTGGACGGTGTTGCGCTCGGAGCCGGAGAACAGGTTCATCACGTCGGGGTCGATCTGCCCGGTGATGGAGATCGCGCCGGCCGCCAGCACCAGCCCGATGAGCATCGACCCGGAGTCGCCCATGAAGATCCGGGCGGGATGCATGTTGTGCGGCAGGAAGCCCAGGCACATGCCCATCAGGATCGCCGCGAACAGCGTCGCCGGGGCGGCCGCCTCGATGCCGTACGAGTACCAGATCCGGTAGGCGTACAGGAAGAACGCGGCGGAGGCGATGCACACCATCCCCGCGGCGAGCCCGTCCAGCCCGTCGACGAAGTTCACGGCGTTGATCGTGATGACCACCAGCGCCACCGTCAGCAGGGTGCCCTGCCACTGGGTGAGGGCCACCAGGCCGACACCGGGGATCGGCAGCCACAGGATCGTCAGACCCTGCATGACCATCACACCCGCGGCGATCATCTGACCGCCCAGCTTGATCAGGGCGTCGATCTCGAACTTGTCGTCGAGCACGCCGATCAGCCAGATCAGCGCCGCCCCGGAGAGCAGCGCGCGCGGCTCGTTGGAATTCGAGAAGACCGCGTTGAGGTTCCTCAGGTGGTCGGCGACCAGCAGTCCGGCGCACAGGCCGAAGAACATCGCGATGCCGCCGAGCCGCGGTGTGGGTTCCCGGTGCACGTCCCGTGCCCGGATCTGCGGCATGGCTCCGGCCACGATCGCGAACTTCCGTACCGGCCCGGTCAGCAGATACGTCACCGCGGCTGTGACACAGAGCGTCAGCAGATATTCACGCACGGGCTTCCCCACAGGTCTCGCTGGCCATCTCAGCCCCACACCCTAGCGATGTGCGCATACGGTTGAGGACTTCCGGGTAGCGACGATGGTTGCACGACTGGCTGTGCACACGAGTGCGTGTACCCCTCAGAGGTCCGGATAGGGCGGAAATCTTCCGGTGAGCTCCCGCACTTCTTCACGCGCGGTCCTGCTGTCCTTCGCACCTCGCAGCACGGCCGCGAACACCGCCGCGACCTGCGCCATCTCCACTTCGCCCATGCCCTGCGTGGTCATCGCCGCGGTGCCCAGCCGCAGACCCCGCGTCTCCCCGTGAGGCAGCGCACAGGTGTCGAGGACCATTCCGGCGGCGGCGAGCCGCCCGCGTGCGGTGCGCCCGTCGAGGCCGAACGGCGCCGGGTCGGCGATCAGCATGTGGGTGTCAGTACCGCCCGTGGTCAGGGCGAGTCCCTCCGCGGCCAGCCGCTCGCCCAGTGCCCGCGCGTTGACGACCACCTGATGGGCGTACGCCGTGAACGCGGGCGTCGCGGCCTCGCCGAACGCGACGGCCTTGGCGGCGATCGTGTGCATCTGCGCACCGCCCTGGGTGAACGGGAACACGGCGCGGTCGACGCGCTCGGCCAGTTCCGCGCCGCACAGGATCATGCCGCCCCGCGGCCCGCGCAGCACCTTGTGGGTCGTCGCGCAGACCACGTCGGCGTACGGCACCGGACTGGGCGCCGCTCCCCCGGCGACCAGCCCGATGGGATGGGCGGCGTCGGCGATGAGATGGGCGCCGACCTCGTCGGCGATCTCCCGGAAGAGCGCGTAGTCGATGTGCCGGGGATAGGAGATGGAACCGCAGACGATGGCCTTGGGGCGGTGGGCCCGCGCCAGCGTCCGCACCTGCGCGTAGTCGATCCGCCCGGACTCCGGCTCCACCCCGTAGCCGACGAAGTCGAACCAGCGGCCGGAGAAGTTCGCGGGCGACCCGTGCGTGAGGTGACCGCCGAAGGGCAGCCCCATGGCGAGCACGGTGTCGCCGGGTCGCAGCAGCGCGGCGTACGCGGCCAGCACGGCCGAGGACCCGGAGTGGGACTGCACATTCGCGTGATCGGCGCCGAACAGGGCCCCGGCGCGCTCCACGGCCACCCGTTCGGCGACGTCGACGATCTCGCAGCCGCCGTGGTGGCGGGCGCCGGGGTATCCCTCGGCGTACTTGTTGGCGAGCGGCGAGCCGAGTGCGGCCAGCACGGCCGGCGAGGTGAAGTTCTCGGCCGCGATCAGCTGCAACGACGTCGACTGCCGCACCAGCTCCCCGAGCAGGATCTCGGCGAGTTCCGGGTCCTGGCGGCGCAGGACATCCGCTTCCAGCGTGTGTGTGACCGGCATGGTGTTCTCCGGACCTCGGCAGGGGGGTGCGCCACGTCCTGGGCGGCGAGATGCGCTACGTCCAATGTAGAACCGCGATCCCGTGACCGCCCGGTCTCGCCCCCGCCGCACCTCGGCCGGCGCCGCGCGGGCCGGCCGGCCGCGTCCCACGCCCCTGCCGGGCGCCCGGGTCAGGCGCTCGCCCGCACGCCCGTCAGCGCCGTCACGACCGGGTCGAGCGCCTCGTTGATCTCGTCCCCGATGGACCGGAAGAAGGGCAGCGGCGCGCCGTACGGGTCGTACACCTCGTCCGCCTCCGCCGTCGGGGCCAGCAGCCACCCGCGCAGCGCCGCGGCGGCCCGCACCAGGGCACGGGCGCGTTCGACCACGCCGTCCTCCAGCGGGGGCAGCGTCGCGGTGTCTATGGCCCTCACGAGACGGGTGAACTCCTTCAGCGTGAAGGTGCGCAGACCCGCCGAGTGGCCCATGGAGATGACCTGGGCGCGGTGGTCGCGGGTGGCCGTCAGGACCAGGTCGGCCCGGATGACGTGGTCGTCGAGGAGTTCACGGCCGACGAAGCCCGTGGCGTCCGCGCCGAAGTCCGCGAGGACCGTCTCCGCGTTCGCCTCCATGGGCGCGCCCTCGTGGCCCCAGGTGCCCGCGCTCTCCACGATCAGGCCGCCCCACAGGGGGTCGCCGAGCCGGTCCGCGAGGGCATGCCGGGTCAGCCGCTCGGTGATCGGCGAGCGGCACACGTTGCCGGTGCTGACGTGGAGGATGCGGAAGGACCCCCCGGGAGAACCGTTGGACCCCGCGCTCCCCGTGCCTATGCCACGCATGGGGGTGCCCCCTGGTCGAGGGGGGCCTGGTGCCTGGGGGAGTCAGGGGCTGTCAATTCGCCACCTCGAGGTCGGGCACGACCTTCCGCAGCTCCTCCGCCGACAGCGCCCCGGCGCGCAGCAGCACGGGCACCTTGCCGGTCACGTCCACGATCGAGGAGGGCACGTTGCCGGGGGTCGGACCGCCGTCCAGGTAGACGGAGACGGAGTCCCCGAGCATGTTCTGCGCGGCGTCGCAGTCCTCCGGCGCCGGGTGGCCGGTGAGGTTCGCGGAGGAGACGGCCATCGGGCCGACCTCCGTGAGCAGTTCGATGGCGACCGGGTGCAGCGGCATGCGCACGGCCACGGTGCCCCGGGTGTCCCCGAGGTCCCACTGGAGGGACGGCTGGTGCCTGGCGACGAGCGTCAGGGCGCCCGGCCAGAACGCGTCGACGAGCTCCCAGGCCATCTCGGAGAAGTCCGTGACGAGTCCGTGCAGGGTGTTCGGGGAGCCGATGAGGACAGGGGTGGGCATGTTGCGGCCGCGGCCCTTGGCGTCGAGCAGATCGGCGACGGCCTCCGAGGTGAACGCGTCGGCACCGATGCCGTAGACCGTGTCCGTCGGGAGGACCACCAGCTCGCCACGGCGGACGGCGGACGCGGCCTCACGCAGACCGGTCGTGCGGTCGGTCGCGTCGTTGGTGTCGTATCGCCGTGCCATTTAGCGGGCCTCCTCGTACACGTACTGCTGGCTGGGGAAGGGGATGCGCGTCATCACGGCATCGCCTTGCGGGCGGTCGCGAACCGCGGCCGGTTGTTGAGGTCCGGGTGGTCGGCCGCGTCGGCCCAGCCCCGCTCCTCGGTGAAGATCCACGGCACCTGTCCGCCCTGGGTGTCGGCGTGCTCGACGACGACGACCCCGCCGGGGCGCAGCAGCCGGTGGGCGGTGCGCTCGATGCCGCGGATGAGGTCGAGTCCGTCCTCGCCGGAGAACAGGGCGAGTTCGGGATCGTGGTCCCGGGCCTCCGGCGCCACGTACTCCCACTCGGTGAGGGGGATGTACGGCGGGTTGGAGATCACCAGGTCCACCTGCCCGTCGAGGTCCCGGAAGGCCTCCAGGGCGTCTCCCTGGCGCAGGTCGACCCTGGACCCCTCGACGTTCTTGCGCGTCCACCGCAGGGCGTCCTCGGACAGCTCCACGGCGTGTACGCGGGAGCGCGGGACCTCCTGGGCGAGGGCGAGCGCGATGGCGCCGGAGCCGGTGCAGAGGTCGACGATCAGCGGTTCGACGACGTCCATCGCGCGGACGGCGTCTATCGCCCAGCCGACCACGGACTCGGTCTCCGGGCGGGGCACGAAGACGCCGGGGCCGACCTGGAGCTCCAGATAGCGGAAGTAGGCGTGCCCGGTGATGTGCTGGAGCGGCTCGCGGGCCTCGCGGCGCGCGATCACCTCCCAGTAGCGGGCGTCGAAGTCCGCGTCCTTGACGGTGTGCAGCTCGCCCCGCTTCACGCCGTGCACGAAGGCGGCGAGCTCCTCCGCGTCGTTGCGCGGTGAGGGCACGCCGGCGTCGGCCAGCCGCTGGGTGGCCTGGGCCACTTCCGCGAGCAGCACGCCGCGGGGGTTCGGGGGTCGCCCCCCAAGATGTTGCTGCACGCTGGTCCTCCGGGGCTGAGCTGTTGTCGTGAGCTTCTTACGCGGCGGCGAGTTTGGCCGCCGAGTCCGCGTCGACGCAGGCCTGGATCATCGCGTCGAGGTCGCCGTCGAGGACCTGGTCCAAGTTGTACGCCTTGAATCCGACGCGGTGGTCCGAGATGCGGTTCTCCGGGAAGTTGTACGTACGGATCTTCTCGGAGCGGTCGACGGTACGGACCTGACTGCGGCGGACGTCCGCGGCCTCCCGTTCCGCTTCCTCCTGCGCCGCCGCGAGGAGCCTGGAGCGCAGGATACGCATCGCCTGCTCCTTGTTCTGCAGCTGGCTCTTCTCGTTCTGGCAGGAGGCGACGACTCCGGTGGGAATGTGCGTGATGCGCACCGCGGAGTCGGTCGTGTTCACGGACTGGCCGCCGGGTCCGGAGGAGCGGTAGACGTCGATGCGCAGATCGTTCGCGTGGATCTCGACGTCGACCTCCTCGGCCTCCGGTGTGACCAGCACACCGGCCGCGGAGGTGTGGATGCGGCCCTGCGACTCGGTGGACGGCACGCGCTGCACGCGGTGCACGCCTCCCTCGTACTTCAGGCGCGCCCAGACGCCCTGCCCCGGCTCGGTGGCGCCCTGGCCGCCCTTGGTCTTCACCGCGACCTGGACGTCCTTGTAGCCGCCGAGCTCGGACTCGGTGGAGTCGATGATCTCGGTCTTCCAGCCGATGCGCTCGGCGTAGCGCAGGTACATGCGCAGCAGGTCACCGGCGAAGAGCGCGGACTCGTCGCCGCCGGCGCCGGCCTTGATCTCCAGGATGACGTCCTTGTCGTCGCTGGGGTCGCGCGGGACCAGCAGCAGCCGGAGCTTCTCGGTGAGCTCCTCGCGCTGCTTCTCCAGCTCCTTGACCTCGGCGGCGAAGTCGGGGTCGTCGGCCGCGAACTCCTTCGCGGTCCCGATGTCGTCCCCGGTCTGCTTCCAGGAGCGGTACGTCGCGACGATCGGGGTCAGCTCGGCGTAGCGCTTGTTCAGCTTGCGCGCGTTGGCCTGATCGGCGTGGACCGACGGGTCAGCGAGCTTCTTCTCCAGATCGGCGTGCTCACCGATGAGTTCCTCGACCGCCTCGAACATCTCCGGCTCCAATGGACTGTCCCCCGCTCCGTGACGGGCTCGGGGACGTAGGTACGGCGTGGGGGTCCCCCGGTCCGAACGAGGTCGGGAACCCGGGGAAAGGGGCTGCACCGCAAAGCGCCGGTCCCGGCGCCCCCGTGCCGGGGACGCCGGAGACCGGCGCTGTGGGCTCGCTACTTCTTGGCAGCTGCAGCCTTGCCGAAGCGGGCCTCGAAGCGGGCCACGCGGCCACCGGTGTCGAGGATCTTCTGCTTGCCCGTGTAGAACGGGTGGCACTCGGAGCAGACCTCGGCACGGATGGTGCCGGACTCGATCGTGCTGCGGGTGGTGAACGACGCGCCACAGGTGCAGCTGACCTGGGTCTCGACGTACTCGGGGTGGATCTCGCGCTTCAAGGTGTCTCCTAGTTTCGGGAGGGCGCCGGGTCGCCGCCGCGGGATGCGGGTGCGTGAACCGGAGCCGACGTACCAGTCTGCCAGGACTGGGCGCATCCCCCAAAACCGGGGGGATGGATTATCTATTCCCGGGCATGTGTACGGGCCGCTCAGGGCGTGTGCACGGCCCCGAACAGGGCCTGCGCACGGAGCCGGTCCGGGCCTGCGCACGGAGCCGCTCCGGGCTGCGCACGGGGCTCAGGACGCGTTCACGACGCCCTTCGCCGAGCCCGTGGCGGTGCCCTGGGTGGCCCCCTTCGGAATCGCCCGGTCGCCCTTGATGGCGTTCCAGACCAGTTCGGCCTTGGCGTCGTCGACCAGGACGCGGTTGGCGTCCGCTCTGTCGTACTGGACCGGCATCGTCACCATGTTCATGTGCGACGAGCCGATGCCCTTGAGGCCGTCGGCGAAGGACGCGAGGTCCTTGACGGAACCGATGTCGGAGTCGGTGGTGACGGTCTTGGTCGCGGTGTCGGCGAGCCGGTAGAGCTTCGTGGGGCTGGTGAGGACGCCGAGGTGCTTGACCTGGTCGACCAGGGCCTTGATGAACGCCTGCTGGAGCTGGATGCGGCCGAGGTCGGAGCCGTCACCGACGCCGTGCCGGGTGCGGACCAGACCGAGTGCCTGCCGGCCGTCGAGCTTGTGCGGGCCCGCCGTCAGGTTCAGGTGGCTGTCGGGGTCCTTGATGGCCTTGGTCGTGGTGACCGAGACACCGCCGAGGTCGTCGATGAGCTTCTGGAAGCCGCTGAAGTCGACCTCGACGTAGTGGTCCATGCGGATGCCGGACAGGGACTCGACGGTCTTCACGGCGCAGGTGGCGCCCCCGGTGGAGTACGCGGAGTTGAACATCACGCCGGTCGCGGCGTCGTGCGTGACGCCCTTGGCGTCGGTGCAGGAGGGGCGCCTGACGAGGGTGTCGCGGGGTATGGAGACCACACTGGCCTTCTTGTGGCCCTTGTACACGTGCACGACCATCGCCGTGTCCGAGCGGGCGCTGCCGTCGTCGACGCCGCCGCCGAGCTTCTCGTTGCCGCCGGCCCGCGTGTCGGACCCCAGCACCAGGATGTTCTCGGAGCCGTTGTCGGCCTTCGTGGGCCGGTCCGCGCCGAGGGCCTGGTTGATGTCGACGGTCTTGAGGTTGTCGTTGAGCTTGAAGTACAGGATCCCGACGCCGGTGCCGCCCAGCACGACGATGCCGGCCGCTGTCCAGGCCGTGACGAGGAGGGCCTTGCGGCGCGCCCCCCGCGGCCTGCGGCGGCTGCCCTTCGCCCGGTGGCGGCGGCTCGTGCCGGACTCGCCCGGTGTCCCGGGTCCCGGCGTGCTCTCGGCAGGCATGTGCTCCCTCAGTCCTCTTGCTGTCGATTACCCCTGTCTGTCAGGGCCAGGCCCGTCCGCGGTCGTGACACGTACTTCTCCATGGTCACTCCGTACCGTCAGACGGGGAAACTCGGCAAAGGGTTGCACAGCGCGGTGTGCCCGCCACCTGCCGCGACGCCCGCCCGGGACGCTCGGCGCGGGTCGGCGGCACCGCGCTCACCTGCTCTTTCGGCCGAGGACACGGCATCGCTCGAAACCGGCACCGACCATGATCCTTGTGGCGAAGGTCTCGTCACGGGCCTTCTCGGTGCACCGGGTACGAAGCGCGTGCGTCACCGGGCCGCCGGTGCTCGCTCCCGGACACCCGCGCTCCCCGTTCCGTACGCGCCTCCGCCCACGGGCTCCCGCGCCCGGCGAGGGCGTCCACGCCGACGAGGACACCCGCGCCACCCGCTCAAGTCCCCACCGCGACAGGCACGTTGGCCGTGCGCGTGCGGCCGGACGCACGTGGTCGTACCCACCCGTCCGTACGCGCCTGACCGGACCCGCCGGCCCGGACGCCGGTGCCGCCAGGCCCGGACGCCGGTGCCGGACGCGCAGCACCGGACGACGGTGCCGGACCGCACAGGCCCGGACATCGGCGCCGCCAGGACCGGACGCCGGTGCCGGGCAGCACGAAGGGCCGCCCCCGGGATCGGGGGCGGCCCTCAGTCGTGCGCGAACCGGTCGTGCGGAGCTCAGTCGTTGCCGTTGCCCGGCGACGGCGTCGTCTTCTGGATCTGCAGAAGGAACTCCGCGTTCGACTTCGTCTGCTTCATCTTGTCGAGCAGCAGCTCGATCGCCTGCTGCTGGTCGAGCGCGTGCAGCACGCGGCGCAGCTTCCAGGTGATCGCGAGCTCGTCGCTGCCGAGCAGGATCTCTTCCTTACGGGTACCGGACGCGTCGACGTCCACCGCCGGGAAGATGCGCTTGTCGGCGAGCTTCCGGTCGAGCTTGAGCTCGGCGTTGCCGGTGCCCTTGAACTCCTCGAAGATGACCTCGTCCATGCGCGAGCCGGTGTCGACGAGCGCGGTGGCCAGGATCGTCAGCGAACCGCCGTCCTCGATGTTGCGCGCGGCACCGAAGAAGCGCTTCGGCGGGTACAGCGCGGTCGAGTCGACACCACCGGACAGGATGCGGCCGGAGGCGGGGGCCGCCAGGTTGTACGCACGGCCCAGACGCGTGATCGAGTCGAGCAGCACGACGACGTCGTGGCCCAGCTCCACCAGGCGCTTGGCGCGCTCGATGGCGAGCTCGGCGACCGTGGTGTGGTCCTCGGCCGGGCGGTCGAAGGTCGAGGAGATGACCTCGCCCTTGACCGACCGCTGCATGTCGGTGACCTCTTCCGGACGCTCGTCGACCAGGACGACCATCAGGTGGCACTCGGGGTTGTTGTGCGTGATCGCGTTGGCGATCGCCTGCATGATCATGGTCTTGCCGGTCTTCGGCGGAGCCACGATCAGACCGCGCTGGCCCTTGCCGATCGGCGCGACGAGGTCGATGATCCGGGTCGTCAGCACGCCCGGGTCGGTCTCCAGGCGGAGCCGGTCCTGCGGGTAGAGCGGCGTCAGCTTGTTGAACTCCGGTCGGCCGCGCCCGGAGTCGGGGGCCATGCCGTTGGTCGAGTCCAGGCGGACCAGCGCGTTGAACTTCTCGCGGCGCTCGCCGTCCTTGGGCTGGCGAACCGCGCCGGTGACGTGGTCACCCTTGCGCAGACCGTTCTTGCGGACCTGGGCCAGCGAGACGTACACGTCGTTCGGACCCGGCAGGTAGCCCGAGGTGCGGATGAACGCGTAGTTGTCGAGGATGTCCAGGATGCCCGCGACCGGGATCAGGACGTCGTCGTCGGCGAGCTGCGGCTCGTTGGTCGCGAACTCGTCGCGGCCACGACGGCCACGGCGGTCGCGGTAACGTCCGCGGCGGCCGCGGCGGCCACCGTCGAAGTCGTCGTCGTCCTGCGGGCCGTTGTCACGCTGCTGGCGGTCCTGACGGTCCTGACGGCCGCCGCCCTGCTGCTGGCGGTCCTGACGGTCCTGCCGGTCCTGGCGCTCCGGACGCTGCTGCTGCTGTCCGCCGCCGGCCTGGCCCTGCTGCGGCTCGTCGCCCTTGCCGCCGCGGCGGTCGCGCTCACGTCCGCCGCGCTCGCGGTCACCGCGCTCGCCGCGGTCCCGGCGGTCACGGCGCCCCTGGCGGCCGTCGGCGCCGTCACCGGCGTCGCCCTTGGCCTCGCCGGCCGTGTCGGCCTTCGGCTCGCTCTTCGCCTCGACGGCGACCGTCTCGGGGCTGCCCGCCTCGGCGACGGCGCGACGCCGGCGACGCTCCGCGACGGGGGCGTCGTCACGCTCGGCCTCGCTCGCGCGGGAGGGGCCTCCGGCGGGCTGGCCGGGGATCTCGATCTGCTGCTGGGCCACGGCCTTCTCGGCGGCCTTCTCGGCCTTCTGGTCGGCAGCGGCGGCCTCGTCGCCGGTACGGGCCTTGGAGGTGGCCCGGCGCTTCGGCTTGGCCTCGGCGGCGGTGTCGGCGGCCTGCGCCGGGGCACCGCCCGCCTGCGCCTCCTTGATGACCTCGATCAGCTGGCTCTTGCGCATCCGCGCGGTGCCCCTGATGCCGAGGCCGGACGCGACCTGCTGAAGCTCGGCCAGCACCATGCCGTCGAGGCCGGTACCGCGGCGCCGCCGGGAGCCGGCACCGGAGGCAGGCGCGGCAGAGGCGTCCGTGGCGGGCGCGGCAGCGGTCTCCTCGACACGCGCGCCCATCAGATCGGTGGTGTCGCTCACGAAGGGTCCTTCCCTGGAGCGGACGTCGGCCTGTCTGGCTCGGCGACCGGTTGTGCTGTCCGGCTTTGGTCCCTGTGGTGTGGACCGCGCCGGGGCGGTGGTCCGCCTCAGCGGCGGAAGACATATCTGGTGATGACGATTCCGGAGCCGTGGCACTGAATTGCGGTGTCATCGGCACGGTCACGCCGGTTCCGGAGCGTGCTCAGCACTGCTCAGGGCATAGCACCCAATGCATGGCACAAAGCAGTTTGGGAGGCTCCCGGAAGAAAGGTTGTCCCGGACGGGGACACGATGCACCTCGCCATGGTGGGGTCGGGTGCAGACTTGAGGTTAACACTACCGGATCCAACAAACATTCCCCCTCTCGAAATCCGGCGACCGCGCGCTTTTAATGGACACCCGTCGGCGCGAGCGGCAGCACACTCGCCCCCGTGGCGTCGAGGTCCAGTCGATTGGCGGCCCAGCCCTGACCTGCGAGGTCAGCGATTTTGTCGGCCGATTCCGCGTCGGCGAGCGCGAGCACCGTGGGGCCCGCGCCGGAGATCACCGCGGGAATGCCGTCGGCCCGCAGCCGTTCCACCAGTGCGGCGCTCTCCGGCATCGCCGGGGCGCGGTACTCCTGGTGCAGACGGTCCTCGGTGGCGGGCAGCAGCAGCTCGGGGCGCCTGGTGAGGGCCTCGACGAGCAGTGCGGCGCGGCCCGCGTTCGTGGCGGCGTCGACGTGCGGGACCGTGCGGGGCAGCAGACCGCGCGCGGTCTCGGTGAGCACCGGCTTTCCCGGTACGAAAACCACCGGAACGATGGAATCGGCGGGTTCCATGCGGATCGCGCGCGCGGCTCCGGCCTCCATCCAGGAGAGCGTGAAACCACCGAGCAGGCAGGCCGCGACATTGTCGGGATGCCCTTCGATCTCGGTGGCGAGTTCCAGCAGCGCGGAGTCGTCGAGCCTGCTGTCGCCGCCTATGGTCACGGCGCGCGCGGCGACGATTCCGGCGCAGATGGCGGCCGAGGAGGAACCGAGACCCCGCCCGTGCGGAATGCGGTTGGCGCACACGATCTCGAGGCCGCGCGGCTGTCCGCCGAGCAGGTCGAAAGCGGTGCGCAGGGAGCGTACGAGGAGATGGTTCTCGTCGCGCGGCAGCGTTTCGCTGCCCTCACCCGCGATGTCGATGTGCAGCCCGGTGTCGGCCACCCGGACGACCACGTCGTCGTACAGCCCCAGTGACAGGCCGAAGGCGTCGAAGCCCGGCCCGAGGTTGGCGCTGGTGGCGGGGACGCGCACCCGGACGGCGGCGGCGCGGAACGCTGGACCGGCCATCGCTCGATGACTCTCCTTGAGCTGCGTGATGTGCGAGATTCTCGATGAACTGCGAGGAACTGCGGTGAACTGCTGCGGTGACTTCTGCGAGGAACTGCGATGGGTTGCGAGGCCTACGGAAGACCCGGAGGCCGCAATGACGGCGCGGCACCGCGGCATATGCGGCGGGCGGGTTCGGTACAGCCTATCGAAGGAAGGTTCTGTGGCGACATAGGGCGCACAGGAGGCGCACGATGCGTGTCGTAAGCCCCCCGTGCACCCCCGGTCGGATCGCCTCAGGGACGCTCGCCGCGATGGACGTCTTTCGCCGCTTTTCGGCGCTTTCCGCCGCCACGAAGAACCAGCGGAACCGCGCGGCGCCTCTGCAGGCGCCCCGCGCGCCCCCGGGGACTCCTGTCGGGGACTCCCCCCGGGCACTCCCGCCAGGGACTCCCGAGGGACCGCGGCCACTCCTACGAGATGACCGCGGGTTCGCGCCGACCGGGTCTACACCAGCCCGAGCCGCTCCGCCGCCGTGACCGCGTCCACGGGTACGGTGACGGGCTGCGGGGCGCCGGCGACGGCCCAGTCCGGATCCTTGAGGCCGTTCCCGGTCACCGTGCAGACGATCCGCTGGCCGGGGTCGACCTTGCCCTGCTCGGCCGCCTTCAGCAGCCCGGCGACGGACGCGGCGGACGCCGGCTCGACGAAGACACCCTCCTGCGCCGCCAACAGCCGGTAGGCGCGCAGGATCTCACGGTCCGTCACTTCGTCGATGAACCCGCCGGACTCGTCCCGCGCGGCCAGCGCGAACTGCCACGAGGCCGGGTTGCCGATGCGGATCGCGGTGGCGATGGTCGAGGGGTCCTTGACCACCTCGCCGCGCACGATGGGCGCGGAACCGGAGGCCTGGAAGCCCCACATGCGCGGGGTCCGGGTGGCGATGCCGTCGGCGGCGTACTCGGTGTAACCCTTCCAGTACGCCGTGATATTGCCCGCGTTGCCCACCGGCAGGACGTGGATGTCGGGCGCGTCGCCGAGCATGTCCACGATCTCGAAGGCCGCGGTCTTCTGACCCTCGATGCGCACCGGATTGACCGAATTGACCAGCGCCACCGGGTAGTTGTCCGACAGCGAGCGGGCGAGCGTGAGGCAGTCGTCGAAATTGCCGTCGACCTGGAGGATCTTCGCGCCGTGGATGAGGGCCTGCCCCATCTTGCCGAGCGCGATCTTGCCCTGCGGCACGAGGACGGCGCAGACCATCCCGGCCCGCACCGCGTAGGCCGCGGCGGAGGCCGACGTGTTCCCGGTGGAGGCGCAGATGACCGCCTTGGCGCCCTCCTCCTTCGCCCGCGTGATGGCCATGGTCATACCGCGGTCCTTGAAGGACCCGGTCGGATTCGCACCCTCCACCTTGAGGTGGACGTCGCAGCCCGTGCGCTCGGAGAGCACCTGCGCGGGCACGAGCGGCGTACCGCCCTCACGGAGCGTCACGACCGGCGTGTTCTCGGAGACCGGAAGCCGGTCCCGGTACTCCTCGATGATTCCGCGCCACTGGTGGGTCATTGCTGGTTACTCTCCTTCAACCCGCATGATGCTGGCGACACCCCGCACGGTGTCGAGGCTGCGCAGCGCCTCGACGGTCCCGTTCAGGGACGCGTCGGACGCACGGTGGGTGACTACGACGAGAGAGGCCTCGCCGCCTCCGTCCTGCCGGCCCTGCTGGCGAACGGTATCGATCGAGACGCCGTGCTCGGCGAAGACAGTGGCCACCTGGGCGAGAACACCCGGTTTGTCGGCCACGTCGAGGCTGATGTGGTACCGCGTGACGACCTCGCCCATGGAGCTCACGGGCAGCTGGGTGTACGCGGAGTCGCCGGGGCCGGTCGCGCCGCCGAGCTTGTTGCGGCAGACGGCGACGAGGTCGCCGAGGACGGCGGAGGCGGTCGGGGCACCGCCGGCGCCCGGTCCGTAGAACATGAGCTGACCAGCGGCGTCCGACTCGACGAACACGGCGTTGTACGCGCCGCGCACGGAGGCCAGCGGGTGGCTCAGCGGAATCATCGCCGGGTGCACGCGCGCCGTCACCGAGCCGCCGTCCGCGGCCCGCTCGCAGATGGCGAGCAGTTTGATGGTGCAGCCCATCGCCTTGGCCGAGGCGAAGTCGGCGGAGGTGACCTCGTTCATGCCCTCGCGGTAGACGTCGTCGAGGCGTACCCGGGTGTGGAAGGCGATCCCGGCGAGGATGGCGGCCTTGGCCGCGGCGTCGAAGCCCTCGACGTCGGCGGTCGGGTCGGCTTCCGCGTAGCCGAGCGCGGTGGCCTCGTCGAGGGCCTCCTGGTAGCCCGCGCCCGTGGAGTCCATCTTGTCGAGGATGAAGTTCGTGGTCCCGTTGACGATCCCCA
This sequence comes from Streptomyces fagopyri, assembly GCF_009498275.1. Classification (NCBI taxonomy): domain Bacteria; kingdom Bacillati; phylum Actinomycetota; class Actinomycetes; order Kitasatosporales; family Streptomycetaceae; genus Streptomyces; species Streptomyces fagopyri. The sequence goes on from NZ_CP045643.1 coordinate 3,293,916, forward strand.
TCACGCGGTTGATCTTGTCGCCGGCGAGGGACTCGCGCAGCGGGCGGATCAGCGGGATGGCACCGGCGACGGCGGCCTCGTAGTAGAGGTCCCTGCCGTGCTCCTCGGCGGCGGCGTGCAGCGCGGCACCGTCCTGCGCGAGCAGCGCCTTGTTGGCGGACACGACGGAGGCGCCGTGCGCGAAGGCGGTGGTGATGAGGGAGCGGGCGGGCTCGATCCCCCCGATGACCTCGACGACGACGTCGATGTCCCCGCGCTTGACCAGGGCGGTCGCGTCGGTCGTCACCAGGGCGGGGTCGATGCCCTCACGGACCTTGGAGGGGCGCCGCACCGCGACGCCGGTCAGCTCGACCGGGGCCCCGATGCGCGCGGCGAGGTCGTCGGCGTGCGTCGTCATGATGCGAGCCACCTCTGAGCCGACAACCCCACAGCCCAGCAGCGCCACCTTCAGCGGACGCGTACGCATCATCCGACCTCGTTTCCTCATACCGTCTACGGTGGGACCAGTCTCACTCACCGGACGGGGCTTTCTGTCCCTCGTCCGGATCGTGAGATGTCTATTTCATTCTTGCGGGACCGGCGGACCGGAGATCTTCCTCCGCCCGTACGCCGTCCGTCATACGCCCTCCGGCGGCCGTCATCCCACGTCGAGCCGGAGCAGGTCCTCCTCCGTCTCGCGCCGCACGATGACCCGCGCCTCGCCGTCGTTGACCGCGACGACCGGCGGACGCAGCGCGTGGTTGTAGTTGCTGGCCATCGACCGGCAGTAGGCGCCGGTGGCCGGCACGGCGATCAGGTCGCCGGGGGCCAGGTCCGAGGGCAGGAACGCGTCCTTCACGACGATGTCACCGCTCTCGCAGTGCTTGCCGACGACGCGCGCGAGCATGGGCTCGGCGTCGGAGGTGCGCGAGACGAGGGCGACGCTGTACTCGGCGTCGTACAGCGCGGTGCGGATGTTGTCGGACATGCCGCCGTCCACGGAGACGTACGTCCGCAGCCCTTCGAGCGGCTTGATCGTGCCGACCTCGTAGAGCGTGAACGCGGTCGGACCGACGATGGCGCGTCCGGGCTCCACCGAGATCCGGGGCGTCCGCAGCTTCGCGGCCTCGCACTCCCGGGTGACGATCTCGCTGAGGGCCTTGGCGATCTCGTGCGGCTCACGGGGGTCGTCGTCGCTGGTGTACGCGATGCCGAGGCCGCCGCCGAGGTCGATCTCGGGCAGTTCGACCCCGTGCTCGTCACGGACGGCCGCGAGCAGCGCGACGACGCGCCGGGCGGCGACCTCGAACCCGGCCATGTCGAAGATCTGCGAGCCGATGTGCGAGTGGATCCCGACCAGTTCGAGACCGTCGAGGGTCAGCGCGCGGCGTACGGCCTCCGCGGCCTGCCCGTCGGCGAGGGCGATCCCGAACTTCTGGTCCTCGTGGGCGGTGGCGATGAACTCGTGGGTGTGGGCCTCCACGCCGACCGTCACCCGGATCTGCACGCGCTGCCGCGTGCCGAGGGACTGGGCGATGTGGGCGACACGCACGATCTCCTGGAAGGAGTCGAGCACGATCCGCCCGACGCCGGCCCGGACGGCCGCGGTGATCTCCTCGGCGGACTTGTTGTTGCCGTGGAAGGCGATGCGGTCCGCGGGCATACCGGCGGAGAGGGCGGTGACCAGTTCGCCACCCGAACAGACGTCGAGGTTCAGCCCCTCCTCGTACAGCCACCGCACGACGGCGCGGGAGAGGAAGGCCTTGCCCGCGTAGAACACGTCGGCGTCGTGCCCGAAGGCGGTGCGCCAGGCGCGGGCGCGGGCCCGGAAGTCCGACTCGTCGAGGAAGTAGGCGGGGGTGCCGAACTCCTCGGCGAGGGTGGTGACTTCGACACCTCCGACGCTCACGATCCCGTCGTCGGTACGGGTGACGGTGTGGGCCCAGACCTTGGGGTCGAGGGCGTTGAGGTCGGCGGGCGGGGCGCTGTAGTGCCCCTCGGGCAGGACATCGGCGTGACGGGGCCCGGCGGGGTGTGCGGAACGGCTCATTCTTCTCTCACAGATAGTCAGGGGCGCTGATGCCGAGCAGGGACAGGCCGCCGGCCAGCACCGTCCCGGTGGCTTCGGCGAGCGCGAGCCGGGCGCGGTGGGCGGCCGAGGGTTTCTCGTCGCCGAGCGGCAGCACCAGGTGCTGGACGGCGAGGAGGGCGTCGGCGGTGGTGACGAGGTGCCGGGCGAGGCGGTCGGGGGCGCGGTGGGTCGCGGCGACGCGCAGGGCACGGGGGTACTCGGCGAGGGCGCCGAGCAGGTCGTCGGCCGCCGGGACGTCACCGGGGGTGCCGGTGAAGCCGAGGGCGGCGGCGTTGCGGGTGAGAGCCCGGGTGCGGGCGTACGCGTACCGGACGCGGAAGAGCGGGTTGCTCTCGTGCTGGAGGAGATGCCCGGCCCCGATCCGGGGCCGGTCGTGCCCGGCCGGATGCAGCAGCGCCCAGCGGGCGGCGTCGGGACCGAGGGGGGTGGGGTCCTCGGCGGCGGGGACGGGGCGGAGCGGGACGGGGGTAACGGGCTCCGCCGGGGTGAGGGGGTCGGGGGTAACGGGCTCCGCCGGGGTGAGGGGGACGGTTCCGTCCGTGTGCCGTGGGCCGGTGTGCCGTACGGCGGCGGGTGGAGGGGCGATGCACGGGGTGGCGGGGTGGGGGGTGGCGGGGTGGGGGGCGGCGGTGTGCCGCGCGCCGGCGTGCGAGGCGCTGATGTGCGGCGCGTCGATGGACGGCGCGTCGATGTCCTTCCGGACGGTGTGCCGCGGCTCGGCGTACTGCACCTGGGCCAGGCCACCCTGGGTGGCGATGATCCGTACGAGCGCGTCGGCGACGACTTCGGCACGGATGTCGTACGGGATCCTGAGAGGGACGACCTGTCCGGCGAGCGCGTCGCCATGACCGTAGGAACCGCGCCCGATCTCCCGTACGAGGGACGCGACGGCCGAGTCCGCGCCGCCGAGGCGAATGTTGAGGAACCCGGGCCCGGTGATCGCGACGTCATCGACACCGTCGGCGCCGACGAGGTGGGGCCGCAGGATCTCGGCGACCTGCGCCGCGGAGCGCCCGGCGGGCCGGGCCAGCTGCAACGCGATGTTCGTGGCGTAGTCCCCGCACCCACCGGGCCCCGGCGGCGCCACCTGCGCCCGCACCGGCACGGCCACGCTCAGCTCCCCCGCGTCCACGGCACGACGCACCGCGCCCAGCACGGTACGGGAGAGCTCGACGGGGGTCACGTGACCAGCGTAGGGGAGGAGGGGGGTGGGTATGCGAGTCGGTTTGGCCAGAGGTCCGGGATGTGGACGGGGTGCGGGGTGGTGCGGGAGGCGGGGTCAGGGGGTGGGGCGGACGGGCGGGCCTGTCGTCCGTCCGCCCGTGTGGGTGACGGGACGGGGATGTGGGGGTGGCGCGGTACGGGCGCGGTACGGGCGCGGTACGGGTACACCCGGGAGGGCTGCCTGGGCCGGAGGGGGTGAGGTCAGGTGACGTGCGGTGATGTATCGAAGGGGGAGGTGAGGGCGGAGGTCAGATGACCCGAACGGCTGATCCGGCGCCGCCCGACTGGTCTCCAGCCACGCAATGCCCCGCGATCAATGTGCGACGGCCAGTGGGTGCCGATTCAATGGCGTGCAGGCCGCACCGGCTGTACGGCCGGCACACCTGCGATTCCCGCAATTCCCGCAAATCCCGCAAATCCTGCGTTGCCGGCAATGCCTGCCGCACCAGCAAACCTCTGCTGATCAATGACCGAACCGGCCGGCGCGCTCGGCGTCGTCGGCCCCGAGCCCCTCCGGACCGAACCTCTCCGTACGGAAACGCTCCGTACCGAACGCGTCCGACGCGAAGCGCTCGCCTGCGTCCGCGCCCTCGAAGGCACCGTGGAAAGCGCCTCGGAAGGGTGACTCGCAGTCGTCGTCACCACCGCCTTCGCCGCCCCGACTCCCCCGCCGCTCCATCAACTGCCGCACGAGTCGCACGAGTTCAGCAGGCTCGAAGGGCTTGGCGAGAAAGGCGTCAACACCCACGTCGAGACCGCTCTCGACCTCGTACTGGGTACAGGCGCTGACGATGGCGAGGGGAAGGTTCCGCGTCCGCGGATCGGCACGGAGGCGAGCGGCGGTCCGCAACCCGTCGAGCCGGGGCATGACCACATCGAGGGTCACGACATCGGGCCGCACGTGATGGACCACGTCCAGACATTCGACACCATCGGCCGCGGTCACGACCTCGATGCCCTCCAGCTCGAGATTGACCCTGATCAGCTGCCGGATGACCTTGTTGTCGTCCACAACAAGCACCCGACCGGACGCGCCTGACACAACTCGAGAGTAGGTCCGCGCCCACCACCGCGTCCGGGTTTTCCCCACTTCCACCCCGGACGGGGACCCTGAACCCGCCCCGCCCCCGCATCCACGACTCACGCCGGGGAGCCGGGCCGGTTCGACCCACGCCCGCGAGCCTCCCCACCCCCTCAACACACCGCCCCTCCCCCACATAAACCCATGCCAGTCCCCCCTGAAAGAGCTGGTAGGGTTCTACCCGTCGCCACACACCAAGGCCGACACGCCCCCGTAGCTCAGGGGATAGAGCAACGGCCTCCGGAGCCGTGTGCGCAGGTTCGAATCCTGCCGGGGGCACTCGCCTAGGAACAGCAGCAATCAAGCGCTGACCAGGGCGGATGCCGACAGAAGAGGGCGGGAGTCAGTCTCACTGACTCCCGCCCTTTCTCATTGCCTCTCACTGACCACGCACCATCTGCGATACACCAGGTGTGGACGTCATGCGGCCGCAGAAGGATGCGGCCACGCCCAAGCCGAAGAGTTTCACTGACGCAGATACCTATGCCTGGAGACTTGTTCAGTGGTCAGGATGGTGCCGCTGACACTCAGGGGCTGGCTTACGCCGCGGCGATGGCGGTATCGCTATATACCTCCGGGAGTGGTATGCGATTGGTGGGTGATTTATCTTCACCTGAACCTATTGGGCTGCGGCATTCCAACCGTCCTGGCCGTTGGAGTCCGTTTTCCTTGCCCTACCCTTCGACGGTTGCCACGAACTGCCGCACTCGATAAAGTGCGGCAACTCCCGTGATCAACACTGGAAGGGCAACCAGGACGGGCAAACCTCCAGTGGGGACGGTGTTGCGAAGAGTGGCGGAAACTCCACCGTCCGCGCATCAGGGCCGATGCGGTAAGCCTGATCATGCTCCGATGAAACCGGCGCTGTTGATACGTGAAGGCATGGCGGACACTAATCGCGCAGCACTCTTCAAGAGGAACGTCCCGACATGGCTCCGGCGAGGCCTTTCGTCCTTAGCAAAATTAGGAGAACACGTGAAAAGTCGATCAAAGTTCATGACTGTCGTAACGGCCGCCGCCGCCGCATGGACGGTCGCAGTTTCTCCCGCATCTGCGGCAAGTGCTGAAGTCGATGTCACCGAATCCAGCACCGGTGGTACCGCTCTCACATTCAGTGCATGCCGAGTATCGTCGTACGGGCAGGGCTGCTTCGCCCCAAATGGGGAGTGGTTCTCAGTGGAGGACGGCAAGGCAGACGGTCACTCTGCTGTCGTGGTCTGGGAGCTGTACAAAAAAGACTCTGCCGGTAATTTTACCGTCCTAACTCGGTTGGGCACCATCTGGAACACCAGGGGCAATGGCACCATCGGCTACCAAAACAAGTCGTTCCCTGAGGGTCTTAAGGTCAAGTTTCAGCTGTGTGTCGGAGAGTACGCGGACCTCGCGGTTGATGGCGGCACCTGCACTAGCACGGTGACCGCAACGACCTAAAGATATTCGGTGGGTGCTTCCCCGCCTCATCGGGCAAGCACCCACTTTGACGTCATTTCATTTGGCGATGCGGCGGTGGCATATGAGGGTCGCGGCGATGGCCGTATGGGCGAGGAAGTGTTCGGACTTGCGCTCGTAGCGGCCGTGAAGGCGTCGACAGCCAGGACCCGGTCCGTTCCACGACGCAGCGGCGCCGGCCCGCACGTCGGGATGACTCGATGCCTTTGCAGGCGAGGCGACATCTGATCCCGCGAGCGACGAGCCATCGTCGCAAGCGCCTGGAGCCGTAACCCTTGTCTCCGTGCAGTTTGCCGGGCCTGCGAAGACCGCCCGGCCCGGCCGGACGATGGGAGCGGATCCGCTGGCCTCCTCCGGCATCGCCGGGGCCAGCGACCTAGGCCGTATCCCCGTCTTCTTCCAGCGCCTTTGTGATCTTCGCGTTGGCCGCTTCCTCGTGGCCATCGATGCAGCCGTGATAGCGCCGGTGGATCACCTCGGGTGAGTTGCCAACCCGCCGGGCAACCTCAGCGATCGGAACCCCCGCGTTCAGCCACCGCGTGATGCACGCATGCCGCAGATCGTACGGGCGCCCTGCCAACGGCGAGTCGACGCGCTCAGGTGGGAGCGCATACTCCCGTGCCTCCTCCCACACCCGCCAATAGGTAGAAGATCCGACGACTCCCCCACGCTCGTTCCCGAACACGCGCCCTTCCTGGGCCGTGCCAAACGTGTCCAGGTGCGCCCGCAGGATCGCGACCACGACGGGCGGGATGGGCACCGGGCGGTCCGTGTCCGCCTCGCGCGCCTTCAGCCCCCGGCGGTCGTGCCGCTCCCCCGAATCGGTCCACTGCTTCCCGGAGACCGGACGCGTTTCCCGAAGCGTCAACGTGCCCCAACCCTCGTCCGGCAGATTGCAGTCGGACAGCCTCAGCCCGACCGCCTCAGCGGGCCGCAGCCCCGCGTAGTACAGGACCGCGTAGAAGGCCACCAGACGCCGCCCTCGACAGCGATCCCACGAACCTACGTAGGAGACCGCAGTGAGCAACTGGCGCCCCTGTGCGGCGTTCACGAGAACGCGTCGGTCCACCACCGCGCCGGAACCCACGCGCTTCTTGTGGGCCCCTTGGAGAGGGTTCTCAGGGAGTTCTTTCGCGGCCACCGCGTGTTCAAGGGCCGTGTTCAGGACCCGGCGTCGCCGCTTGTGCGTCTCCCCCGCCGCCGGCGTGCCGTCCAGTCGATAGCTGAGGCGGTACAGCACATCCTCGATCACCTCAAAGTCGACCAGGTCGATAACCGGCCGATCCTCCCTCGTGAGCCACTCGTACGCGGCCTTGAGTTCGGCCGGCGGCTCATTTCCGGCGTTCGCGGGGACAATCGCCCACCGGAACGCCAGGCGCAGGAGCTTGTCCTCAGGGGTGTTCTCGCCTCGCTCCACCATGGCCAGCGCGACGGCCGCCAGACCGTCCGCCATGCCCTCACGGGTCTTGGCGGCGCTCATGCGCCACCGCCCGGCGACGTACTTCCGGCAGAACTCAAACCACCGCAACGACGGCTTGACCTCAGCCGCCGTCGCTTCAGCCGCGCGGACTTCGGACTCAGGCTGTCCGCTCGCGATCTCGAACGCTTCTCCCCGGCGCATGGCCTGCCGCAACTCCGAGCGCCGGCTTTCGGCGAGTGCGGACGTGGCGAACGTCGCGCTGCTCACCTTCCCGCCTACAACCCAACGGAGTTGGTACGGGCGTGCCTTGCGGTCGACCTTTGTGACCTTCCACAGCCGGACATCCAGGGAGTACCCAGGCCTCGCCTCTCCGTGCGGACGGAGAGGCGAGGCATCATCGGTCGTGCTCACGCGGCGTCCTCCCGCTCCGCAAGCCAACGCTCGTATTCGGATCGGCGGATGCGAACGTCACCGTTGGGCAGCTTGATCGAGCGAGGGGCCTTCCCGAGTTGGCGCCACCGGTAGAACGTCGACGGAGCGACCTTCAGATCGGTGATGACCTCCGCGACGGTCAACTTCTCGTCCAGCGCGCGGGCGCTCATACAGCCGTCCCTTCGGCTTCGGTCGACCCGGACAGCCCGGACAGCTCCAATTCCGACTGTCCGGGGTGTTCATGCTGGTCAGATGGGGTAACCGGACAGCCGGACAGTCCGGACACCTGGTGGGTACTCTCTGTCCGGGTCTCGGTGGTCGGGTAGTACCGGCCGCCACCGTCCTTAGTGAGCTGTCCCGCCTCGGCCATGCGGGAGCACGTCCGGCGGATCGTGTCCATGTCGACCTGCTGCAGCACTCCCGCCATCTCCTTGGGCTTCGCGCCGGGATGGGCTCGGAGGTACCTCAGGATCGCGGCTCGGGTGTCGCCGACGGTGTGGTCGGTGGCCGGTCCGTCCAGCAAGTGCCAGGCGCCGGAAGCGGGTTGGAAGCTGAGGGCGTACTCGGCTTCGTCCACGTCGCGGCCGGTGACGTGCAGGATGCCGTCTGCCTGCCCGCGGGCCCGTTTCAGTACGAGGGTGGCGTCTGCCGCGCCGGCGATGCCGTTGGTCCCGGACACCTCGGTCAGGAAGTCGTCCGAGCCTGCCTTGCGGACGTGGTGGACCAGGACGACGGCGATGCCGTAGTAATCCGCGAGCCGCTTCGCGTAGCCGACTGAGACATAGTCCGCGTCGTACGCCGATACGCCCTGCGGGGCCTGTCCGCGCATCTTGGCGAACACGTCGATGACGACCATGCGAGCCTCGGGGTTGCGCTCCAGCCACTGTGCAATGGCCTCGGTTCCGCCCTGGGGGAAGGGCGGGCATTCGGTGACCAGGGTCAGACCTGCGGGCGCCGACTGTCCGCCCAAGAGCTTGCCCATCCGGGTCTGAAGGCGGCGCGGGGTGTCCTCCAGGGCGAGGTAGAGGACGGGTCCGCCCTGGACGGGCACGGAGTCGAACGCCTGGCCTCCGGCGGCGACCGCGAGCGCCAGTCCGAGGGAGAGCCAGGATTTGCCGACCTTGGGCGGTCCGGCGAGCAGGCTGACGCCCTCGGCGAGGATGCCGGGCACGGCCCATTTCGGCTCGGGGAAGTTGGCAGCCATGAGCTGATCGGCCGTCCATGCGGTCCGCGGTCGTTCCCGCTTTGGCGGTGGAACCGGGGCCGCCTCGGTGTCGCTGGGCACGGAGTACAGGTGCAGGGGCGGGATGGGGTTGACGCTCATGCCGCCACCGTCCGGGGGCGCCGTGCTCCGGCCCGGAGCCCGGAAGCGATGGTGCGCCGTGCCTCGCGCTCGCCCTGTCCGACTTGAACCGCGGCCGTGAGGAGCCAACCGGTGACCTCGGCTTCGCTCAACTCGGCTCCGGCGACGAGCTGTCCAAGGGCGACTGCGGCGACGTAGAGCGCGTTGTTGTGCTCGTGCGGGCCGGAGCCGGTGACCCGCTCCACTTCGCCGTTGACGGCGGACCGGAGGAAGGCGGTACGTCGGCCGCGCCCGGTGAGGGCAACCCTGATGGGTGTCTGAGGGGGCAGCGGCGCCGGGCGCAGGAGTTCGGCAAGCCAACCTGGCAGGGGTGCCACGGGGGCGTGGTGGGTGATCTCGTACGGGTGTCCGTCGAAGGTGCTGCCCGCGCCGACCACGAGTCCGCCCCATGCGCGGGTGTCGACTTTCCATCCGAGCCCTCGGGTGCTGTCCCCGGCAGTGTTACGCAGGTGCTCGCCCTCGGGGGCGGTGAAGTAGAGGTGGGTGCCGCCGCTCCAGGTGCGGACGGTGTACGTGTCGGCGGGGAAGGGCTGGCCGTGGCGTTCGCAGAGCACGGCGAGGACGTCGGCGCCGTCGGCGACTCCGTGTTCGGCCCAAGCATCCGGCGGAGTGTCGCCGGGGTGCTTGGGCTTGTCCAGGTCGATGACGATCAGGCCGGAGGGGCCAGTGGCGATGCCGACGTTGTAGGCGGCGACGGACCACGCTCGGGCGATGCGGTCCGGGTGGGTGGTGGCTCGGGTCTCCCAGTCGGAGATGGCCGGGCGCTTGTCGCCGGGGATAAGGGGGAAGACGCGCCAGTCACGGGACGCTGCGTCAAGCACGGCGGTGAGCTGGGCAGAGTCGTCCGGGTACGGCATCCTGGGGTTCTCCTGTTTCTGTCTTCGGATGGGCAGGGAGAACCGCGGCGGCGGGCGACCTTGCTGGGGAGTCCCGCCGCCGCGGCGTAGCTAGGCGATGTCCAGGGTGAGCTGGGCCGGTGCGGTGTCCGCGGCGTCGGGCGCGGTGGCGGCGAGCAGGGCGCGGTAGGCGAGTGCGGCTTGGTGGATGACGACGCCGTTGCCGAGGATCTTGAGCTGGTCGGAGCGGGACAGGCCCAGGTCGGGGCCGGTGACCCAGCCGGGATCGGCGCCCATCATCCATTCCACGAACGCCGGGGACAGCCGGCGGTTTCCCTTGGTCCCGGGTTCGGTCGGCTCGGGCGCGGGCCGGCCCAGAACCTGTTCCCAGCGGCGGATGGCGGGCCCGTAGTCGGTACCGTTGGTGGCCACCCACCGCCGGTCGAGGCGGACGGCCTGGCCGGGCAGGTAGTAGTTGCCCGCCGTGTCGCGCTGGTTGGGTCCGCCGTGCGGGCCGTCGGACGCCTTGGGGGTGGGCAGCAGGTTCACCACCACCTCGTTCAGGGGGCGGGAGTTGACGCCGATCAGGTTGGAGGCGCCGGACTTCCAGTCCCGGGCGGCGGGGGTGGGCAGCAGGGTGACGGCGGTGCGCAGGTTCATCCCGCCCCGACGCTTGGGAGAGACGCCCGGTCCGCCGGTGCCGTCGGCGGCGGCCGGGGTGGGCAGCAGCCTCAGGTGCCGGTCGGGGGAAGCAAGAACACCACTTCGTCCTCCAGCGTCGGCCCGTGCCCGCCCGCCCGGCGCTTGTCCGGGTGCTGCGGTCCGCCGTTGCGTCCGAGCTGTGAGGTGGGGGTCTTCAGCAGCGGGATAGGCGATGGCGAACCAGCGGTCGCGCCGGTGGCAGGCGCCGACTTCGGGATCTCCAGCTCGAAGGCACATCCACCGCGCGTCGTACCCGATCGCGGCCAGGTCGGAGGCGACGACGTCGAGTCCCCGGCTGCGCAGGGCTGCGACGTTCTCCAGGAAGACGAGGCGGGGTCGAAGATGGCGAACGGCACAGACAATGGTTTTCCACAGTCCGGAGCGGTCACCGGCGATCCCTCCCCGAGGTCCGGCGTTGGAGATGTCCTGGCAGGGAAACCCGGCCGTCAGCGCCACCGGGCGGGACACCGTTGCGGCCAGGGCGGCGAAGTCGACGGCCGTGATGTCCCCAAGGTTGTCCACAAGGGGCAGGCGGGCGGCCAGCAGCCGGGCGGCGGCCGGGTCCTTCTCGCCGACCAGAACGGTGGACAGGCCGGTGACGGCTTCCACGGCCTGGTCCAGCGCGCCGGAGCCGGTGCACAGACTGATGTTGCCGCCCTCCAACGGCGCGACGGGACAGGTCATGCGCGGTTCTCCTTGCTGCTGTCGGCGAACGGGAGTTGGGGCAGGCCCACCGCTTCGAGGGCCCCGGGGTCGAAGCCGGGCAGGGCCGCGCGGGTGATGAGTGCCTGCGCGAGCTGTTCGGCGTAGGCGGCGCCGGTGCGGGCGACCTCGATCTGTGTCGTGCCGCGGATGGTTTCCACGCGCTCGATGTGGGCGCGTTCCTCGCGCCGGTCGCTCACGTGCCTCTCGTACGCGACGCGTTCGCGGCGGTCAGTGCGCCAGTACCGGGCGGCGAGCCCGTAGGCGATGGCGGTCGTCAGCACCCACAGCAGCAGGGGCAGAGACAGCCCGTCGGCGTATCCGGCGACGCCGGCGAGGGCGAGCCCGCCGGAGGCGGCGAACGCGGACCCGGCGATGACGGGGTCTCCGGCGCGGCCGATGCTCGCGCAGACGCCGGCCGCACCGGCGGCGAGGGAGAGCGCGGTCATGAGCACGGCGTTGCCGAGGGAGTGTTGGGCGCCGTTGGCGTTCCAGATCCGGGCCAGGATCAGCACGGTGGACGTCGCCACGGCGGGCGCGGCTTTGGGGGCGATGATGGCGAGCCAGTGGCGGGCCACGATCTGTTCGTTCACGACTGGCTTCCTCACAGGTTGGGGAGCGCGTTGATGACGGCGTTCATGAGGGCGTTGACGGTGTGGGAGGCGCCGGTGGAGGCGAGGTAGAAGCCGAACATCACGGCCACGAACGCCCCGCCCGCCTTGAGTGATCCGGAGCGGATGAGGACGATGAGCAGCAGGCCGAAGAGCAGGGCGAGCGAGATGGTCACGGCCATGGCGAAACTCGCTTTCGGTCGGGAAGAGCGGCTGGTTACGCTGCGCGGGCGCCGGGTGCCGGCAAGTTCGGGGCTTCGACCGGCGACCGTGCCCGCCTGGCTCCAGCTAGGAGCGGGGTCCGTCTGATGACGGGTGGTCGCCGGTCGTGTGCTCAGTGGGTGCCTTGGCGGTAGATCCGTGAGGCGCGGTTGTAGAGCCAGCGGCCGGCGCGGACGCGTTTGCCGCGGCCCTTGCAGCGGCGGCAGTGCTTGCCGCGCTTGGGGCGTCCCTTGCGGTCGGCGGTGGTGGCGAAGCCGAAGCCGTTGCACTTGCGGCAGGTCCCGAACGGGCTCCCCGCACACAAGGCTGCGTAACAGAGTGTGATGGCTAGTAGGCAGGCGACAGCAAGGGCTATGGGGGTCATCGGGGTCCCTCCGGGCCGGTTTCCGGGGTTTTCGCAGGTGGGCTGCTATCCGCTAGATCACAGGTGGGGTGCTGTTTGGGGTGCTAGCGGGGGTGCTACCGGTAGCAGGTGAGCCCGCTACCGGTAGCGGGTGCGCGGGGCTAGGCGGCACCCCGGTTTTCGTCACGCTCCGCGATTGCGGTGGTGAGGTCGTCGCGGACGATGCCGCGGCGGGTGGTGCGCTCTCCGTCGTCGGTGATCCCGGCCACGCCGGTCGTCTTGATGCCGTGCGGCTTGAGTGCTGAGGTGACGTTCTCGCCCTTCCAGCCGCCGTAGACCTCCGGCCGCAGCTCGGCGAGCCGGGCGGCGATCCGCTCGTTCCACACCCGCTTCTCCGAGACAGGGACGACAGCGGCGACGTCGGCGAGCAGGTCGTACGACGGACCGGCAGTGCTTTCGGCGTCCTCCCCGAGCGCGTGCCCGGACAGGGTTCCTTCGGCCTTGCGCAGGGCGAGAGCGCGCTGAGCGATGGCGTTGGTGGCCGGGTCGTCGAGGTAGGCGGTGCGGACCACGCTCGGCAGGGGGCCCGCTCCGGCGAGGTAGCCGTTGCCTGCGTCGATCTCCGGGCGGAACGCGGTGGCGCGCACGCCGTTCCGGTACGCGCTCGTGCCGAGGATCATGTCGTTCTCGACCTGGCCGGCGACCCTCAGGCAGAAGCGGATGGACACGTTGCCGCTGATCCCGGTCGGGAGCGAGTCCTTGTCCGGGCGCTGGGTGGCCAGGATCAGGATGACCCCGAGGGCGCGGCCGAGCTTGATGATGAACTCGGCATCCTCACCAGCCTGTTTGCCGTACTTGGGGTGGGCGAACAGGTTCTGGCACTCGTCGAACACGGCCAGCAGCGGCCACAGCTTCAGCGAGCGCTTGTCGGCGATGGTGCGGGTGATGCGCTTGTCCGGGCACAGGTCCCGCGGCAGCTTCTTGATCGCGGCCGCGCGGCGCATGACCTCGGCGCGCAGCAGGGTGAGGGAGTCGGCGGCGTACTTGATGGAGTCGTCGTCGATGCCGGAGACGAACCGGTGGCAGGTGCAGGCGAGGGCGTCCACGTCGCCGGTGCCTTTCAGCTCGTGCAGCCACATTTCCACCGACGGGTCCAGTGCCGCCCCGCAGGCCAGGACGCGGACGGAGGCGGTCTTGCCCTGGCCGGGCTGCGAGCCGATCAGCACGTTGTGCTGAATCATCGGCACCGACTGGCCACGGCCGCGCGGGTCCAGGCCGAACGGAATGCCCTTGAAGATGTCGTGGCGGCGGGCGGTGGCGAGCTGCCACTTGACGATGCCGGTCTTGGACAGGTCCCGATCCCCCACCCACAGGATCAGGCGTCCCTCGTGCTCGTTGGGGTCGGCGTCCGGCCACACGCACCCGAGCGGCCGGCGCAAACCGGAGGCCAGTCGGGCACGCCGGTCGGCCACGTCCGCGACCGTGACTCCGAGCGGCAGGTCAATGTCCGCGCGCCAGCCGGGGCCCTCGCGGGTGATGGGAGCGGCGAACTGGATGCCGTCCCTGCCCTTGGCGACCGCGCTCGCGATCTGGCCGATGCCGATGGAGGCCATGGCCTTGACCACGATGTCGCTGGTCAGCTTCTGTACCTCGGTCTTGATGACCGCCCGAGTCGTCAGCGGCGCGTCGGCCGGCGCCCCGGCCAGGCCGAAGCCGAGCACGGCCACCGCGGCGGCGATGACCTGCGTCATCGGCTCCGCGCCGTAGACCAAGAACAGGACCGTGCCCAGGGTGAAAAGGGAGCCGAGGACGGTGAGGATCATCCGCAGGCGGACGCGCCGGTCGCGCTGCCGCGAGAGCTTCAGGTACTCGTCGACCTGCTCGTTCGTGGCCGTGTACTGCCGCAGGGCCTCGCCCTCGGCGTCCACGGACCAACGCCCCACCCTGCCGAGGGTGTTGAGCAGGCCGCTCGGGGAGCGCCAGACGAGTTTGGGCAGGTAGACGAACGGGACGCGGACCGCGTGGAAAGCCACTGTGTGCCAGGCGTGCCCGGCCAGCCAGCCGAGCGCTTCCTTGAACTCCGCGGCCGACTTGAGCCAGGCGGGGAAGACGTCGAGTCGCTTGGAGTTCTTGATGCGGTCGATGACGCCGGGGCCGGACACGGTCGGCACCGTGCTGTCGACCAGCGTCGGCCGTCCGTCGGCAGACTCGGTCGGCTCCGGGTCGGCCGACTTCGACGGCCGGGAGTCGGCCGACGGGTCGGGGCTCGGGTCGGTCGACTCGCCGCGCGCGGTCCGGGCCTTGCCGAAGTCGACCACCTCGCCCCCGGACGGGGCTGCGGGGTCGGTCATTTCGGCTTCCATCCGGTTGAAGAGTTCGTTGTCGTCGTCGGGGTGTTTCACTGTCAGTTCCTTCTCTCGGGAGGGAAAGGGCGGGCCCGGCCGTCGCTGTAGGAGGTGGGCGGTCGGGCCAGCCGCGTGGGTCATGCGGCGCGCTGTTCCTCGGGGTAGGCGCAGGACACGCACGTTCCGAGCGAGGTCGGGATGACGTATCCGGCGTCCAACTGGCACTGCGGGCAGGTGCGGCGGGCGAGCATCGCCAGGGCGAGCGCGCCCCACTTGCGGGAGGTCATCGGCCGCACCGGGCGGGCGCGGTCGAGGCGGTAGAGGTAGGCGACCTGCACCCCGGACTTCCGGCCCCGGTGGCGACGCATCACCTGCGCAGCGATCGGCTGTCCACCCGGCCGCAGTCCGCGGTCCCGCAGCTGACGGCGGGTGGCGTAGCCGTGGGGGGCGAAGCGCCATGGGAAGGTGGGGACCCCGAACCGGGTGCCGCTGGGGTCGTAGCACTTGCTGAACGCCGTGGACATCAGGCCGCCACCCCCACAACTGGCGCGCCAGTACGGGCGCCGGTGCGTCCGGCACGCCGACCGGTGACCGTGGCAAACAGCCGCCCCAGCCCTGCACGGCGCAGTCCGGCGCGGGCCTGCTTGGCCGCGTACATCGCCTCATCCGCGCGCCGCAGCAGCCCGGACAGGTCGTCGTCGGGGAAGTCCGCGGCACGCACCCAGCCGAGCGAGACCGTGGTCCGCACGGCCGGGTCCTGGCCGTCGACCGGACGGGCGAGGACGCCGTGAAGGACGGCGAGGAGATCGCCGGCCGTGCCGTGATCGTCGATGACGACGGCGGCGAACTCGTCGCCCCCGAGCCGCCCGGCCACCCCGGAGCCCTGGACGTAGTGGGTGAGACGGTCGGCGGTCGCCTTCAACAGCGCGTCCCCGGCCGCATGCCCGAACGTGTCGTTGATCTGCTTGAAGCGGTCCACGTCGGCCAGCACCACCACCGCGCGCGGGTCCTTGAGCAGGACGGTGGCACGGCGGGTGAAGCCGTCCCGGGTCCGTAAGCCGGTCAGCGGGTCACGCCGCGCGGTGTTGAGACGGGCCCGCAGCCGCCACGCGTGGACAGCCCAGCCAGCGGCCGGCGGCAGTGCGGAGAGCAGGACGGTGACCGGGGTGTTCATGCCGCCGCCCCCTCGCCGCTCTCGCTGCCATCGGTGTCGTTGACGGGGTGCAGGCGTCGGCCGTCGGCGCGCTCGCTGAGCAGCAGGTCCCGCAGCACGCGGGAGTTCGCTGCCGAGCAGTGCAGCGTGGTCCGGATCGCCTCCGCGTTGATCGCGTCATCCGTCCACTCCGCCGTGGCCGTCCGCGCCTCCGCGAGCAGCTCCGCAGGGGTCCGCGGCGCCTTGGTGGTCTTGGCCTTGGTGGTGCGCTTGCGCGGCGGCTTCGGCGTCTCCTGTTTGGGCGGCTTCGGGCCCTGCGGAGGGGCGGGCGGGACGTCTTCGCTGGCCGGGGCCAGTTCCCCCAGCTTCAACAGCACCCGCTCGGGGCGGGGGGTCTTGGAGCGCCAGCGGCGGCCGTGCTGCTGCCGCAGCTGCGCGCGGGCCAACTGCCGCTCCCGCTCCCGTCCCAGCGCGTCCGTGTAGGAGGTGACCTCCCACAGCGTCATGCGGCGCCACAGGGCGAACGTGGACAGCGGGGCGAGCAGCCAGCGCGAGCGCCGGATCTTCTCCATCCGCCGGCCAGTGACAGCACCGATCCGGGAGGCGTAGACGTGCGCGGCAACCTCGGACAGGACCACCCACAGCAGCGGCATCGTGCCGTGCGCGAGCTTCGCGGACAGCGAGTGCCCGGCCGCGACGTTCAGCCAGCACGTCACCCCGGTCAGCGCCCACGGCACGAACCGCACCCAGCCCAACGGCATGTCCGTACGGATCAGCAGCAAGAAGGCTGCGGTGAACACGGGGATCGCCGTGTCGATACCCACAGGCAGCATCCACGGGGAGGTGAAGCCCCAGCGGGCCCCGGCCGTGGAAACGGCCTCGAAGGAAGAGGCCAGGCCCAGGCCACCGACGCCGGCCGCGAGCACGGCGACCGTGCCCAGCAGCGACAGTTCTGGGGTCGTCAGCGGCGGGACCGCGGGCCGCTCGCTCGTCTGCGTCGTGGTCGTCATGCGCTCTCACCGCCCTGCGAGGCCCGGAGCTGGGCCTCCATCAGTTCGGCTTCCACGTCCGTCACCTGGCCGTCGAGAATGCGCTGATAGACGGCCTCGCTCTCCAGGAACATGCGGCCCTCGAAGGTCGGGTCCTCGCTCATGCCGCCGCCCCCTTGCGCACCGAGCGACGGCCGGCGGGACGGGCCAGCGGAACGATGTTGAACAGCTCCGGCGCGTACGCCTCGATCGCCTCCGCGGCGATCCGGCTCACGTCGTCGGGCAGGTGCGGGTTGTCGGCGAGGATGTCGCGCGCCGCGTCCTCGCGGGCCGCGCGCTCTTCGTCCGTCTCGCCCTCCACCCCGAGCCACAACTCAACCGGGGTGCCGAGCGCCAGTTCCACAAAGTCGTCCGTGGTCAGGGCCTCATGGCCCGCCACGAACGTGCGCAACCTCGAACTACTCACAGATCTCTCCTGGGTCGGAGGAGCAGGGAGAACCCGGCGGCGGACGACCTTGCTGGGGAGTCCCGCCGCAGGGCGTGTTTGTGCAGGTCGAGACAGCCGTGGCTGCCCCATTCGGCATGCGATACATGCTTGAACGTGTATCTCACAGTGGCGCGCTCGATTGCGGCTGTCAAGTCAGTCGGGACTTTCGGGTTGCCCTGCGGCGTGACATCAGATTGCCGCTCATTGGTGGGACGAAGTCACCACGTCCCTGGACGACTTGGGACGTCCTCGTTAGCGTTCACTGAGTCATGCACGTCCCCAGACGTCCCCGGGAGTTGGGATGGCGAACGAACGCTTACGATCGGCGATGTTGACGAACGGCATCACGGTCGACGCCATGGCAACCCACATCGGAGTGGACCCGAAGACCGTCGAGCGCTGGATAACTCAGGACCGTGCGCCCTACCGGCGCCACCGCCTTGCCGTCGCCGCGTTCGTACGCGAAGACGAGGCATATCTCTGGCCGAACGGCCTTCCCGACGGCCAGCGTCAGGATGCTGCCGACGCCGAGGTCCTGAAGGTGTACCCACATCGCTCCTACGTTCCTTCGGATCTCTGGCTCCAGCTCTTCGGCCGCGCCGAGCGCGAGATAGGCGTACTCGTCCACGCGGGGGTCTTCCTCGCGGAGAACCCGCGTTGGCCCCAGCTGCTGAGGCTGAAGGCGTCGTCCGGCGTACGGGCCCGGATCCTGTTGGGCGACCCCAGCAGTCCGGAGATCCAGCGGCGGGGCGAAGAGGAGGAGATCGGCGAAGGCGTCGCCTACAAGGTGCGCGAGGTCATGAAGCTCTACCGTCCGCTGTACTCGGTCCCAGGCATCGAGTTCCGCAAGCACAGGTCAACTCTTCACAATTCGCTCTACCGCTCCGACGACGAGTGGCTGGTCAATACGCAGGTCTACGGCGTGAGCGCCCCTATGGCCCCGGTGCTCCACCTCCGTCGTGTAGCCGGCGCCGAGCTGGTCTCGACGTACCAACAGAGTTTCGAGAAAGTGTGGTCCGAAGCCGTCCCCATTGAAGGGTCCTCATGAGTCGTCGCACCGACTACTTCAACGATCCAGCCGCGCCGAAAGCCAACAGCATCGTGCCCGCGGTAACCGCGTTCGTCGTGAACGACGCAGGCGACGTACTCCTAGAGCAACGTTCGGACAACGGGCGCTGGGGCATGCCCGGTGGCGTTCAGGAAGTCGGGGAGAACATCGCCAGTACTGTCGTCCGGGAGGTCCTGGAGGAGACAGGGATTCACGTCAAAGTGGTCGGCTTGGTCGGCATCTTCACCGACCCCGGTCACGTCATCGCCTTCGCGGACGGAGAGGTGCGTCAGGAGTTCTCGCTCTGTTTCCGAGCCAGGCCGATCGGCGGCGAGATCAAGGTGAGTGCGGAGTCATTCGCCGTGCAGTGGTTCCGGCGAGCAGAACTCGACTCTCTCGACGTCTCACCAACGACACGCCGACGCCTCGAAGAGGGGTTCCGCGACGCCGAGGTCCCGTTAATCAGTTGAGCTTCGTCTCCATCGCCTCGGCACGGCGCCGTACTCGGGCCACCCTGGCCATAAGCTCGGGTCGAGCCTCGGACACCGCCCGGAAGACGACGTGTTCAGGACCGTACCGCTCTAGAACTTCTGAGAGCCGCTCGGCAGGGTCCACGAGGTCTCCAGTCGGAGTACTGGTCAGGTCACAATAGGTGATCGCGTCTACCAACTCCGGTTCGGCGGGCCCGAACTCGGCGAGCGCATCATCCAGACCGAGTTGAGATGCCTCCCACGAAGAGGACGTGTGGAAGGCCACCACGCTGCACAGCCGCGGGTCGGCCACTACAACGTCGCGCAAATACCGAGCCCCGTCGATCATGTGCTGTCCGGTATCCACAGCGTCCCTGGCATATCCGATGTCGTGCACAATGGCAGCAGCGGCCAGCAGTTCGGCGTCCCGGCCCAACGTCGGCGCGAGCGCCAGTGCCTGGGAGTGAACCCTCTTGGAGTGGGCCCACCGCCGCGGCAAGCTGTCAGCCAACATCGACTCAGCAAGGTCGTGGGCCCACTTGACCAGGCGCATCTTCTACTGCCTTCTGGGAGATTGGGAGTTCAAGAAGGGGACCTGACGAACCGACCTACGCCCTGCCGCGCCTCAACGTGGCCGGCGGTCTCCAGCTCATGCACGGCGCGGCGAATCGTGCCACGAGACACCCCGTACCTCTCTACGAGAGTGGCTTCACTCGGGAGTCGCGCTCCAGCAGGCAGGTCGCCATTCCGGATCTGCTTCAACAGGTCGACCATGATCCGTTCGTACGGGGCATTCCCAGCTGTCCTGGCGACAATGCGGCCAACGCCGGCAACGGTCTTGATGTCCCCCGCTTCTTCAAGGGCATGCAGCGCGCGCCGAACCGTCGTACGAGCCACCTCGAACTCGCGTCCGATCTCGGCCTCCGACGGCATCCCGTCCGCGTAGGTTCCAGCGGCGATCCGCTCGCGCAATGCCTGAGAGATCACCTGATACGTCCCGCGAGGGCTGGGGCTCGGCACGCGTTCCTCCTTCGGACACCGTCGCGTTCAAGCTTCCCACGGACACCCTTGCTGGTGGTGTCCCGACTGTCCGACTGTCCGACTATGGCTCTCACCTGCACTAACGCGCCGGACAGCTCGAGGTACGGCTGTCCGGGCTGTCCGGTCGCAGAAGCTGCAGCACCCGGGGTGCTGCAGCCCGTCGGCGACCTCTCAATGGGCGTAGGAGCCAGAGGCGACTTCAGATCTGACCTGCGCGACGGTGGGGAACTGAAATTTTCCCCACCCGATCAAGACACCCGGCGTCATTCACGCTCCGCCGGGCACGCGGCCCGCGCCCGGCCGCGCCCAAGCTCCTGGCTCCGTCCCGCTCGGCACGGCCGTCCGCCGCCGCGCGCCCACACGTGGATAGGCGCGAAGGCATGGAGCGAGACCCGAGGCGGGGCCGGTCGGTCGCCAGAATCAGCCGTGCCACCGCAGGGCCGCGGGTTCCTCTTGGTATACCTCAGCAGCCCACCGGACCGGGCGGACACAGCGGCAGTGTGGCGGTTCAACTCCGTCGTTCATTCGCGGGTGGGGATGGCTTCGAGGAGGTTGGGGACGCCGCAGGCTGTGGCGAGGAGGTCTGCGTATGCGGTGAGGAGCTGGCGGGTGTCGCGCAGGGCGGTGCGGAGTTGGTCGGATTGGGGCCAGGCCAGCTCGTGGTCGCGTCGAGAGCGGTCGACGGGCCGGCGGTGTTCCCAGTCCTCCAGAGCGGGGTGCCAGCGGGCCAGTAGCGGGCGCACCCCGTAGTTGAGCATCGCCACAGCCAGGTAGCCGAAGTTGTACTGTCCGTCCCGTTTCGGTTCAGCAATCTCAGGTCCATGCCGGCGCAGGATCTCCCGCGTGGTTCCGAATAGCGAATACAGACTGCTCAGCGCCTCCCGGAGCAGCCCTTCGTCTTGCCGGAGTGGTACGACAGAGACCCGGGTGACGAGTTCGACGTAGAGCTCCCACGCGGCACGCCGCTCCACATTGTTCGGCTCCCAGCTACCGGAGACCTCTACTCCCGGCAGTTTCAGGGTTACGTCCACACTCTTCGGACTCCGCACTGACCCCACCCCTCCCGATTTCACCTATCCCCTGTCCGCCCCAGGCTATAGGCGGGATCATGGCCACTGCGTGACAAAGGACCACGATCGCCTAGGGACGGGGGGCAAGAGTGACCGACTACGCCCAGCAGTTCTTCATCAGCTACGCGGGCACCGACCGGGGCTGGGCCGAATGGGCCGGCTGGCACCTGGAGCAGGCCGGCCACCAGGTCACCCTGGACATCTGGGATTGGCGCACCGGGGACAACCTGGTCCAGCGCATGGATGAGGCACTGGAGGGCGCCGATGCGGTGATCGCCCTGTTCTCCGCCTCCTACTTCGAGGATGAACGCTGGACTACCGAGGAGTGGACTGCCGCCGTTGCGCATCGCGACCGCCTCATCCCCCTTGCCCTTGAGCCCCTCGCTACCAAGGATCTTCCCCGCATCCTGGCCGCCAAGCTCCGCAAGGACCTACATGGCCTAGATGAAGCCGCCGCCCTGGCCGCACTGCGCGAGGCCGTCAACAGCGGCAGCCGCCCCACTGCCCCGCCGCCCTTTCCCGGCACCATCCCGGTCACAGCCACCACTCCAGTTGCAGGCCAGGGCAAGCCACGTCTGCCCGGAAGCACTGGGCAGCCCGAAGTGTGGAGTGTGCGACGGCGCAATCCCGATTTCGCCGGCCGCGAAGCCGAGATCGCCCGCCTGCGCGAAAGGCTCGTGAAGGAAGGCAGGGCCGTTCCCCAGGTCCTGCACGGCATGGGCGGGGTCGGCAAGACCCAGCTCGCCCTGGAGTACGCCCACCGCTTCGCCGGCCAGTACGACCTAGTGTGGTGGATCGACGCCGAACAGCCCGCCGAGATGCCCGTCCGCTACACCGAAATTGCTACCCGCCTGGGCATCGCCAAACCCGAGGCCGGCGCCGAAGCCAACGCCCGCGCCATGCTCACCCATCTCGACGTCCGCGACCGTTGGTTGCTCATCCTCGACAACGCCGAAGACCCCGACCAGATCGAACCCTGGCTCGCCCAAGGCTCCGGCCACACTCTGATCACCTCACGCAACCCGAACTGGGCCGGCACTGCCCGCACCACTCCACTGAACGTCTTCGCCCGCACCGACTCCGTCACCTATCTGCAGGGTCGAGTCAGCGGCATGAGCGATGAGCAGGCCAACACCCTCGCGGCGGACCTCGGCGACCTCCCCCTCGCCCTCGCACAAGCCGCCGGCGTCATCGCCAACGGCGGCATGAGCTTGGACCGCTACCGCCAACTCCTGACCACGAACACGACTCAGATCCTGAAGAAAGGCGGCGCCCCTGGCTACCCCGCATCGGTTGAAGCTACCGTCACCATCGCCACCAACCGCCTCACCGACGATCACCCCGCTGCGGTTGCCCTCCTCCACCTCGTTGCCCTCCTCGGCCCCGAACCCATTCAAAACAGTTGGCTGGAGACCGTCCGGCCCCTACTGACTACGATCCCCGGCGACCCCGACGACCCCATGTGGCTCCACGACGCGCTAAGCCCCCTCAGCCGTTATGGCCTCGCCCGCACCGAGTCCGAGAGCTTCCAGATCCACCGCCTCACGCAAGCCGTCCTGCGCGACCAAACCCGCCCAGACCAATCCGTGGCCATCCGCAACGACGCCACCACCCTCCTTGCCGCCGTCAACCCCGGCGACCCCCAGAGCCCGGACTCCTGGCCTAGCTGGGCAGCTCTCACCCCCCACCTCGCTGCAGTCCACCTCGCCACCACCGAGCAACCTGAACTGCGGCCAACGGTCCTCGACGCCGCCCACTACCTAATCAGAAGCGGCCAGACACGCACCGCCCGCGACCTCACCGCCGCAGCTCACAACGCCTGGTCGACCGATCTGGGACAGGATCACCCGGACACCCTCACTGCCGCGCAGTACCTCGGCCACGCCACCGCCGACCTCGGCAACACCAACGCGGCCCGCCCCATCATCGAGGACACCCTCGCCCGTCGGCGCCGCACCCTCGGCGACGACCACCCCGACACCCTCCAATCCGCAAACGATCTCGCCAGCGCCCTGTCCCGCCTCGGCGAGTACGCCGGAAACCTCTACCTCTTCGAGGACATCCTCGCCCGTCGGCGCCGCACCCTCGGCGACGACCACCCCAACACCCTCCAATCCGCCCACAGCCTCGCCATCACCCTGCACAACCTCGGCGAGCACGCCGAAGCCCGCCGCATCATCGAGGACACCCTCGCCCGCGGGCGCCGCACCCTCGGCGACGACCACCCCACCACCCTCCAAGCCGCCCACAGCCTCGCCGTCAACCTGCACGTCGCCGGCGAGTACGCCGAAGCCCGCCGCATCCACGAGGACACCCTCGCCCGCGGGCGCCGCACCCTCGGCGACGACCACCCCACCACCTACCAATCCGCCAACGAACACGCCACCACCCTGCACGCCCTTGGCGAGTACGCCGAAGCCCGCCGCGTCATCGAGGACACCCTCGCCCGCGGGCGCCGCACCCTCGGCGACGACCACCCCACCACCCTCGACTCCGCCAACGGCCTCGCCACCATCCTGCACAGCCTCGGCGAGTACGCCGAAGCCCGCCGCATCCACGAGGACACCCTCGCCCGCCGGCGCCGCACCCTCGGCGACGACCACCCCGAAACCCTCCAATCCGCCAACGGCCTCGCCAACACCCTGCACGGCCTCGGCGGGTACGCCGAAGGCCGCCGCATCATCGAGGACACCCTCGCCCGCGGGCGCCGCATCTTCGGCGACGACCACCCCAACACCCTCGCCTCCGCCAACGGCCTCGCCACCATCCTGCACAGCCTCGGCGAGTACGCCGAAGCCCGCCGCATCCACGAGGACACCCTCGCCCGCCGGCGCCACACCCTCGGCGACGACCACCCCAACACCCTCAACTCCGCTCACAGCCTCGCCGTCACTCTGCACGCCCTGCACCAATACACGACAGCGGCTCAACTCCTAGACGACGTGCGCAATCGTCGGCGCCGCAGCCTCGGCAACGATCACCCCGCCACCGCACGCGCCACGCGAGACCTGGCCAAGGTGCTAAGCACAATGGGAAGGCAATTCGAGGCCCAACGGTTGCTGGCCCCACAGAAGCGGAAGAAGTCACGCTTTGGCCGCAAGCGCCGGTAACCCCGAACCAGCCAGCGGGCAGGCACACTCAGACGATCCTACTGAGTCCCCTGGGGAGCATCGATGTACACGCGCGCCTGGTCGGCCGACGCACCCACTGGCCGTCGCAGTGCCGCGAGCAGCAAGTTGCAGGCGCCACAGCTCCGAGTCGCAGGAGATGTCCGGGCGGTCCGGTCACAGAGGGCTGCAACACCCCGGGGTGTTGCAGCCCGTCGGCGAAGCCGACCTTTCAATCGAGGCAGGCGCCGGAGGCGCCTTCCGACTTCGCACTATCTGCGATACGGGAGGGCACCAGGCAGCTCCTGGGATCAGGAAAACCACTGGTCAGAGCCAAGATGCAAGCCGAACTCTGATTGTGCTCCGGAGCCGTGTGCGCAGGTTCGAATCCTGCCGGGGGCACCCCTCATGAGGTGCCCAAAGACCCCGTCACCAGCGGAAACGCTGAGGCCGGGGTCTTCGCGTATGTGCAGCCGGATGCCGCCCGGAGCGGCCGTATGTCGGGGTCTGTGGACGAGGCGTGGACGGGATCTTGGGACGTTGCCGCAGATGAGGACCTGGAAACGGGGAACGCCTGCCAGCGCATGCAGTCGGCCCCACCGGGTGGAGATCATGGATGCCGCCGACGCAGGCAACGCTGGCGTCTCGCGAAAAGGACGCGTTAGCGAGGGGCGAATCTCCGGTCGAACGGGAGCGGCTAGCGGACCGCACACGCACTGTGGCCAACTCCCCTTCCCCATGTGGCTGTTCGTCTGACAACACGCCGATCTAACAGGTTCGCGACGTTTAGACTCCCGTCCGAGGGGCGAGCCACGGACCATACGGAGGACAAAAATGAGCGCGAGCGGGACCCGCACTTGCTCTTGGTGCGGCGAGGAAGGGCACGACAGACGGTCGTGCGACGTATCTCCCAACGCTGGGAAGTGCAGCGTGTGCGACTACCGCGGGCATGACAAACGCAACTGCCCACGCAAGTGAGTGAGCCGCACCGTAGGTGCGGCTCGAAACGAGAAGGCCCCAGACGATATGCCTGGGGCCTCAGTCTCGGGGGCGGGACATCTCACTCGTATTCACGCAGCAGGTCCTCGATACGCCGGTTGGCGACGTCCTGCCGCCCGTCGAGGCACTTCGCATAGCGAGTCAGCAGGACTTCGACACTGTTGCCGGCGCGCTCGGCCACCTCTGTGGGGTCGACCCCCGCGTTGAGCCACGTCGACAGTGCTGAGTGCCGCAGGTCGTACGGCCGACTCGCGAGCGGCGAGGACGCCACGGCCGGCGGGAGCGCGAGGAGACGGGCCTCCTGCCACACGCGGTAGTACGTCGAGGACGGGACTACCGAACCCTTCTCACTGAAGAAGAGTCGGCCGTCGTCCGCGGTGCCGAAGGTAGCCAGGTGCTCGCGGAGTGCGGAGACGAGGTGGGGTGGTATCGGCACTCGCCTGACGTCCTCAACCGGCCGGTTCTTCAGACCGCGGTCGTCGTGAGTCTCCCCCGTGTCGGTCCACTGCTTGCCGACCGACGGACGTGTCCGGTGGAGCAGCGCCGCTCCCCAGCCCTGTTCGGGGAGGCTCAGGTCCGTCTCGACGAGGCCGATCGCTTCAGCCGGCCGGAGACCGCCGAAGTACATCGCAGCGAAGAGGCCCACCAGGCGCCGACCACGGGCCCGCCGGTAGCCGCCCACGTAGGAGACGGCCGCCAGGAGATTCCGAGCCTGCTCGGGGTTCGCGACAACGCGAGGATCGACCTGGTTGGAGACCTTCGGCTTCTGCCAGCGGACGGCCGTGATCGGGTTCTCGCGCAGCTCCCCCAGGTCGACCGCATAGTTGGCAGCGTTGACAAGGGTCCGCCGTTTACGCCGCACGGTCTCGGCTGCCGCGGCCGTGCCGTCGAGCTTGAGCTTCAGCGAGTCCAGCACCGCACGCGCCGTGGCCGGTTCAGCGAGATCGGTCAGCGGTCGCGATGCCTTCGACACCCAGTGAAGGACGTTCCGCACGTCGTCCGGGACGTCTCGATCACCAGGCCCTGGCAGGACGAAAGCCCAATTGCGGAGCGCTTGGCGGATGGCCCGATCGGACGGCCGTCCAGCCCGCTCGTCGAGGAGCTCCACGGTCACGCTGGTAAGCGATTCGTTGATGCCGTTGCGCGTATTGGGGGCGGCGTGGGGCCATTTCATGGCGAGGTACCGCAGGGCGAAGTCGTACCAGGACACAGCCGACTTCTTCGGTTCCATCGAGTCCGGAAGCCCGGACGCCTGGTCGAATTCCTCGCCGTCGCGCATCGCCCGCATCAGCTTCGAGCGGTAGTGATCGGCGAGTGCCTTCGTCCGGAACGAGTCGGAGAAGACATTGCCCGCCACGGACCAGCGAACGCCGTACGAGGGCGTCTTCGTGTCACGCTTCCGAACGGCCCAGACCTTCACGTCAAGAGACTTCACGCCGCGGCCTCCAGCTCTCGCAGCCACGTGGAGAAGTCACTTCGCCACACCCGGAGCTCCCCGTTGGGCAGCTTGAATGCGGCCGGCCCATGCCCCAACTCACGCCAGCGATAGAACGTCCGGCGAGAAACCCCACCCAGCTCGTTCAGGACCTGGCGCACGGTCATCAGCTCATCGCGTTGCGGATTCACGTCGGCTCTCCTTCCGTACCGAGGGCGGGTTCGAGGGACGCGGACAGCCAGGCTTCGGCGGCCGAGAGGCCGGTTCCGGCGAAGGCCCAGTGCGCGAGGACGTACGTCGTCTCGGGCTCGCGCTCAGGCTGCGCGGCCGCGGCTTGGGCTCGGCGCCAGTCGGCGCGGGCCGTGCGGAGGGCTCCGAGGGTGGTGGAGTAGCGGCGTGACTTGGTGGAGAAGTGGCCGCGGAAGCCGAGCATGTGGGCCCAGGCGCGTAAGCGGAGGTGTTCCAGGTCCTTGCGGGCGCCGAGGGTCCACGCGGTGCGGATCAGGCGGCGGGCGTGTTCGGTGAGGCTGGCTTGGGCCAGCTCGGCGAGGAACCTGAGCGGGCGGTCGAGGGTGCCGGTCGTGGTCTCGGCGCCCTTGGTGGCGTACTTCGCGATGTACGACGCGACGGCCCGGTCGGTGAGCTCCTGGCCGTCGTCGAAGTCGGCGGAGCGGATCGGGCGCACGTCGAGTTGCCGGCCGAAGACGAAGGAGTGCTGACGGTCGTCGACTTCCGGCCCGTCGACGCGGGTGGCGGTCGCTGCGGCGCGAATGGCGTCGGTCAGCAGGTCGGCAGTCGCCCATGCCGGAGGCGTGGTGTCACCGCCCTCGGGGCCGTCCAGGCGGATGACCGCGTGGAAGTGGACCGCGCCGCGCTTCTGGTACTCGGCCACTTTCGCGAAGGAGACGCGGGCGTGATGGCGAAGGGCTCGTTGGGTGAGGCCGGCGCGCTTGGCGACCTCGCGGCGGAGGTAGATCGAGAAGCGACGCCAGAGGGCTCCGGCATGTGCGTTCCAGAGAACGGCCGCTTCGTAGTCGTAGGAGTCGGGAGTGAGCGGCGTCCCCAGGGCCGGGTCCTGGTGGTCGTGGTGCGTGCCGCAGCGGCAGGCCCGGCCGCCTGTGGGGCGGTTGTGGACGGGGCCGAAGCCGGGTGCGGTGAAGGTGGCGAAGACGCGTGGGTGTGTGGCGACCTGGTCCGAAGTGCCCTTGCCGCCGCGGAGTCCCGCGGTGATCAGGTGGAAGGTGTCGCGGCGGTAGGTCTCGGCACAGGCCGGGCAGCGGGTCGCGCGTCGGTTGTTGCAGCGGACGAGGAGGTTGCCGGCTGGGAGGGCGGTCGAGTCGAGGTGGTGCAGGGCAGGGCCGATCTCGCCGGTCGTGGTGTCGACCGAGTACTCGGTGCGGTGACCGTCGAGGCGGACAGGGTGAGTGCAACCACCCAAGGTGGACAGCTGGCGGGCCAGTTCGGGCAGAGTGCCTATGGAGGCCAGCGTGGAGAGTTCCGCCAGCGGGGGCGGAGTCTGCCGGGTGATGATGAGAGTTCCTTTCGGCTGTTTCGGTGGCTGGGAGGGACGGCCCCGGGGCGGCGGGATGCTTGGCGGCTTGTTGCCGCCCCGGCGGCCGGTCAGCGCTTGTTCGCGCCAGTGACCAGGGAGCGCAGGACCACGGCGGCGATGGCCACGGACACAGCCGTGACGGCGACGACGGCGAGGAGCGCGGTCAGGACGACTCCGACGACGACCACCGCGGCGACCGCGCCCACGTACGGGCTCAGGGAGTGGCGGCCGGCGGAGGGTGCCGGGGTGTGGGTGTGGTGCGGGCTCAGCGCGTTCGAGCCGGGCAGCGTCGGGACGTCGGGCAGCTTGGGGCGGAACACGGCGGGTCTCCTTCTCAGTCGTGGGTACCGTTGACGACGTCGACACCGGAGCGGGTGCCGGAGTCGATGACCGGGGCGAGGAAGGTCCTGGAGAGCAGGAAGCCGAACAGGGCGATCACGACGACGATCCAGACGCGGACGCCCAGGAACTTGATCGCGGCCCAGGCGATGAGCCCCAGGACGAGGACGAGCGGCAGCGAGACGGTCATGGGAGCTCCCTCAGCGGGTCGCGCAGCGGTGGGTGCGCGCGGCCAGTTCGGCGGCGGCGCGGCTGTCGTAGTCGGTGCAGAAGCCGCAGCGCGGTGCGGTGCAGGCGGCGGCGTGCTTCTCGCGGCCCCGGGCGTCGTAGTACGTGGCCACCTGGACGGGGCCGATGCGGACGACTCGGCGAAAGCGCGGGTTCGCGGGCATCAGTCGGTTCCCTTCCTGTTCTCTCGGGTGAAGTCGGCGACGTGGCTGACCAGCCAGGCCTTGATCTCCTCGCCCTCGTAGAAGTCGGCGGCGAGGATGACCGGCTCGGCGATCAACATGGCTTCGGTGAGCCGGTTCTGTCGGGTGAGCTCGGCTGCGCGGTTCAGCGCGCGGAGCGTGGACGGGCGCACGGTGGAATGTCCTCCGGGTCAGGCGAGTCGGGCGGCGATGGCTTCGGCGAGCGGCAGCGGGACGCCGAGGCGGGCGCGCAGGGTCGCGGTGTCGATGGCCGTCCCCGTCCGGGTGCGGTGTTCATCGGCGACCTTGTGGGCCAGTGCGACGAGGGCGGGCGGCATGGCGGCATTGAGGGGGGAATGGACGGCCGACGGTTCAGGAGCCGGGGTGATCGGATCGTTCTCGTCGATCCGGGTGGGCGCCTTCCCCCGCCCCGGTTCCGGTTCCGGCGCCGTCACGGGGCTTCGGTGAGCGAGCAGGGTTCCGTCGAGGAAGTCGACCGCGGGCCATCCGGCGACAAGGATCCGCAGCCAGGCGGGAACGTGGTCCAGGTCGAGGAGGCCGGCGGTCGAAACGTTGGCTCCGAGCGAGGCCGTCAGGGCGACGAGGAACCAGACCCACGCCGCGGCTTTCGGTCCTCCGGTGCGGAGTCGGTGCCAGGCGGCGACGAGAAGCAGGTCGACCGAGACCGGATAGGCCCAGGCCTTCCATCCGCTCTGTCCGGCAGCGGCGGCGAGGTCGTGCAGGTGGGCGAAGGACAGGGCCCCGGCGATGACGGCTTGGACCAGGACCGCGTCCGCGCGGAAGACGGGCCGGGTCATCGGGGCGTTTCACCGGGGTAGTCCGGGCCGTCATCGGGGTCGTAGCCGGGCGGGAAGATGCCGGGCGGGGGCTCCGGGAGGGACGCGGCCAGGGACACGCCCACGGCATCCACGAACGTCGCGTCGGCGTCCGACCTGTCGGCGTACAGGGCGAGTTGTCCCAGCAGGACGACGGTTCGGGCGAAGTCCTCGCAGTCGGGGCACATGGTGGGTGCTCTCCTCCTTTCGGGCGTGGCGGGGTAGGGACCTGACGCTTGGGTGCGTCGAATCGGGGGCGGGTTGGGCCTACTCGACGACCGGCCGGGGGTGGCTCAGTGGCTCGGCAGGCTTCGCGGCCGGTGCCGGAGGGACGTAGGGCTTGAAGGGAGAGAGCGCCGGTACGTCGGGGGCAAGGTGAGCCGTGCTGCGGCAGGTGGCGGCGGCGTCGGCCAGCGAGATGTACGGGGTACGGATGCGGGACCAGCCGCCGGAGGTGTCACCGGCGACGGCGAGCCCGGGGCGCTCGGCGGGAATGGAGCAAGCGGCGGACACGGCCTCCGGCGCGATGTCGCCGAGTGCCATCTTCGCGGAGGCTTCGTCGTTGACGCGGTGGGAGACGCGGCCGGTGAGCTGGGCGCGGAGCATGGTGGCGCCCTTGCCCAGCTCGGCGCCGAAGCGCTGCCCGCAGACCTCCAGGTAGATGCCGGCCGCGCGGCCGAGCTGGGCGAGTCGGATGAGGTGGGTGACCATCTCGTCCCGTCGTTCCTCTTCCTTGCGTGTCGCGACGAGGAAGAGCTCCGCGACCTCGTCGACGAACAGCACGACCGGGTACGGGCGTTCGTCTTCCGGCAGACCCCAGATGTCGGAGGTGATCAGTTCGTCGGGGGTGCCCGGGGCGGTGCCCTGTCGGGCCTTGATCAGGTCGTACCGGTCCTCCATTTCCTTCACGAGCACCGGCAGCAATTCGGCCGCCTGCTCAGGGTCGGTCGCCAGGGCGGAGAGCCGGGCGGCGAACGGTGAGAGTTCAACACCCCGCTTGCAGTCGATACCGACCAGGACGACGGGCTGCGCGGCCAGGCCGGCGATCAGGTTGCGCAGGTACATGGACTTGCCCGAGAGCGTGGCGCCGAGGACGAGTTCGTGCGGTACGGCCCGGTAGTCACGGACGAACGCGGTCGCGTCCTCCCGCAGCGCCACCGGCACCCGTAAGAGATCGGCCCCGGCCCGGCGCGGCATCCGTACCTTCCGCAGGACGTCGAAGCCGACGAGCCGCAGTTCGACGACTCCGGGCTTGACGTCCCGTACGTACACGGCGTGAACGCCCCAAGCGTGCCGAAGGCGTTCGGCCGAGGCCGCCAGGTCCGCGGGTTCCTGACCCGGGGCGAGCCTGAGCCGCATACGCAGACCGGTCGAGGTGGGCCGGATGATGCCCCGGCGCGGCGGTACCGGCCGGACCTCACGTCGAGTGGTCGCCCTGACGGCCAGGGCCCGCCAGCGTGAGGGCTCGACGGTCAGACCACATGCGTCCATGGTCGAGGAGTAGGAGCCCAGCAGCCGGGCCACCGAGACCGGCAGCCCGACCGTGGACCAGTACGCGGCGGGGTGAGCATGCTTGAGGTAGGCCGTGCCGCCTATCGCGGCGAAGGCCCCGCCCAGCTCCGCCACCGTCACCAGGTCGGTCACGCGATCAGCCCGCCTCAGCCATCGAGAAGGCCCCCGGCATGACGGCGGTCGCCCGGTAGGCGATGCCGTGGCGCTGCTGGCCGTTGAACACGCTCTGCCAAGGGCGGGCCACCAGGCCCGGCAGCGCGACCGGGGCTCCGACAGTCAGCCCTTCCGTGACCCCGCTTTCAGGGACCGTGACCTGAATCAGGGCCGATTCGCCGTCGTCGATGTAGACGACTCCCAGGGTCATCAGGGTCTCGCCGCTCACGGCGTCCTTGGCGATCTCACCGGTCTGCCGGTCACGCACCTTCGGCGCCGGCGCTTCGGTGAGCAGGATCGTGGCGGACGAGGCATCGATACGGATTACACGCACAGAGGGTCTCCTTCTGAGGAAGATCAACCCATCACCTGACAGGTTGACTTAGCAAGTTCGAAGTTAGAGTTGCCAGGTTGACTTGTTAAGTGCGATTCCGCCTCAACGGCCGCCATCCTGGGGCTAGTTCAAGCGGTACGTGTCTTCGAGCTCCTGCCGATCGGCGGGAAGCAGCACGTCGGAAACCTGTAGCGCCTGGCCCGCGGCATCGAAGGCGGCCACCAGAACGCTGAGGACGGGCACACCGTCAGGCAGACCGAGGAGCGCCGCTTCGCCGGCATCCGCCAGCCGGGCGGAGACCCGCTCCGTCACATGGTCGAAGCGGACTTTCTTCCGCCCCTCCAAGTGTTCCCGGATCCCGGCACCCAACGGCTCGGAGCTCCCGAGGTCGGTGCCATCGACCAGGCCGGCGGGGAAGTACGACGAGACGAGTTCGACCGCTTCCCCCTCGTCCTCGACCAGGAACCGGCGCATCAGGACTTCGGCGCGCTTGGGCAGCCCGAGCACCGAGGCGACGCGCGCCGGAACGGACACTCGGTCAACCGCGACCAGCCGCCCCGGAGTCTGCGACTCCTCGCGCTCCAGCGTTTCCCGCCCGCGCCGACTCTTCTGCTCGACGACAGCCAGCCGACCCCGCACGATCGTGCCGAAGCCCTGCCGGGACTCCAGCCAGCCATCACGCTTCAGCAGCTCCAGGGCCCGGACGACGGTAGGCCGCGACATCCCGAACGCCTGGACCAACTGGTTCTCACTGGGCACCCGAGTGCCCGGGGCATACGTGCCGTCCTCGATGCGGCTCTGGATCGTCTGGGCGAGGCGGACGTACTTGGGTGCCGCCACTTCATACGCCATGAACGCCGCCTGTCGAGATTGGCCAAGTCAACTGGTCAACCAGACTAGCGAGAAATCCTGTTGCGCAGTACTGCTGCGCGGCGGCCACGTCAGCTGTCGGGCCAGGCATCGGCCATCACGAAGGAGACGACCGTGCCACCGAAGCGACTGGGACCCGACCGCCAGGACTCCGCGATGGAATCGACGAGCAGCAAGCCGCGTCCATGCGCCTCATCGGCCCCAGGGCGCCGTAGCCGCACGTTCGCCGGATACCCCGGGTTGTGCACATCGACCCGGAGTGAGGCCCCCTCGCGGAACCACTCGATCTGGACGATCCACGGATCGTCCGAGTACCCATGGACGATGGCGTTGGTCACCAGCTCAGAGACCATCAGTACGCAGTCGTCCACCGAGCAGGCCGGGTTGTACGGGGCGATGAACTTCCGGAACCAGCGCCGGGCCCGGGGCACGGACTCCGCGACGGGGTGCAAGGTCATCGCACCGAGCCGCGGCGAGTCCGACGAGGGATGGCGGTCGATCAGGTAACTCATCCGCGTTCACTCCCTGCCGCTGCCGTCGCAATCGAGGCAGCGCCGTTTCGATGTGGGACGGACACGGTCATTGACGGTGATGAGCGCCAGGGCCGTACGGGAGCCGACTCGCTTCCAACCGCGCCCACGACATCCCCGGCAAGGTAAGTGCGCGCCTTGGTCCGGCCGCCGACTCGTCACACCGCGCCCCCTTCAGTAAGTGGCCTTAGCCACTTACTGGATAGTGGCATTGGCCACCTGTGAGACGCAAGCGGTTCGCCGAAACGACCAACCGTCGACTGTCAGGTGAGGGGGTAGCCCTGCTCGAACGCCCACCGATGCGGCGGGTAGGTGGCCTCGGCGAACTCCAACGGCCGGTCCTGGAGGTCGAACACCACATGGTTCACGATCAAGACCGCAGACCCCGGGTCCAGTTGGAGGTCCTGCGACTCCTCATCCGTCGCCGGTCGAGCGCACATCCGGTCCTCGGCGTAACTCCCCTGCCGCCCCGTCATGCTCTCGACGTACATCAGCGTCCCCTCCTGGATCCGCTCGGGCTCAAGAAGCTTGGGCGCCCGTTCTCCCACGTCGGGCGCGAACCACGAAGTGGACAAGGTGATGGGTCCGCTCTGATCGTTGGTCACGCGCCGGCGGTGCACGGCCCACCGATCCTTCGTCAAGCCCAGCGCCTCAGCGACGTGATCCGGAGCGTCCAGCCAACCGGTCGAGGTGATGATCGCGTACTCACCGGAGGTGTAGATCTTCCCCGTCTGCCGGGCTCTGCCGTACAACTCCCGCGCCCGCCGGTTGACTTCCAGACTGCGTACGTACGTTCCGGACCCCTGCCGCTTCTCGACGAGCCCCTGATGACTCAAAGCCTCCAACGACCGTGCGGCTGTCGGCCTGGAAACCTTCCAGGTGGAAGCCAACTGCCGTTCCGACGGGACCTCGTCCCCTGGCCGCAGGTCGCCTCGAAGGATCTGATCGCGGATGTAGTGGGCGATCTGGAGATACTTCGGCTGCGCTTCCTCGATCTGAGGCATGTCCCCTCCTCCTCAAGTGGCTATGGCCTCTGGCCACTATAGGGTGACTGGTCAATTACCGAACCCGTAGTGTTGGGGACATGACGCGGTTGATCGTCGCAGCAGGAGGAGGGGGCGACGCTGTCGCCGCCGCAATGCTTGACGCCGCCCTGTACGGCGACGAGGACGGGCGGGCGGTGATCCTCACCTACGCGTGGGACCGCCTGCTGATCGACCCGGTGCCGGGCCCACGAGGGCCCGACAACTTCTCGGGCCTCGAACCCGTGACATCCGCGGTCTGGTCGGTACCGGCCACAGCCCGTCCGATCCCGCCGGCGGGATCCACGCTCCCCCGACTGGCCGCAGAGCTCCCGCACACGTTCGCCTTGATCGACCCCCACCACGGCGCCGCGGGCATCGCGCGCCAACTGGACGAACTGGTGGGCCACTTCCGACTGACCTCGATCGATCTTCTCGACGTCGGCGGCGACATCCTCGCGCGAGGCGATGAGCCGACCCTCAAGAGCCCGCTCGGAGACGCCCTGACACTGGCGGCGTGCTCCCAGCTGACCACCCCAGTGCGACTGCTGGTCGCCGGCCCTGGCCTGGACGGCGAACTCCCACTCGACGACCTGCGCAGCTTGCTCGGTCCCCTCGTCCACAGATTCACCGCGCAGGACACGGAGTCGATCAGCTCGGTCCTGGAATGGCACCCCTCCGAGGCAACCGGGATGCTCGCCGCGACAGCGCGAGGAGTCCGAGGCACCTGTGAAGTCCGAGACGCAGGGCTCCCCATCCCGCTCACGGACGAGGGCCCCACGGTCCACGAAGTCGACCTGGACGACGCGCTGAGCCGCAACGAGCTGGCCCGCGCGATCCTGTCGACGAACACCTTGGACGAGGCCGAGACACTCAGCCGCGAGGTCTGCGGCTACTCGGAGATCGACTACGAACGCAACAAGGCGGCGTGGCTCAAGGACCAGCCGACGGTCACGCTGGATCCCGACACGGTGCTGTCCCAGCTCGACGAGTTCGAGAACGAGGCCCGAGGCCGCGGAGTCAGCCATACGACGTTTCGCCGACTCACGGAGGTCCTGAACCTCAGCGGCTCCCAACGTGAAGATCTGCGCCGACTGCTGATCAGCACCCGCCCGGAGCGACACACAGCACCCCTGTGGCGCATCGCGTGAGGAACGACCAGGCGTCTTCTACCGCCACTGATCTGCCCGACCCGCATTGGACACTCACACAGACCGACTGGGCGGGGCTGAACCATGCCTATGGACCGGCGACGGACGCGCCCAAGATGTTGGGCGCGCTGCTGGACATAGATCAGACCGTGAGGACGAAGGCCCTCGCCTACGTTCACGGCATCCTTCATCACCAGAACACGATCTATGAAGCAACAGTCCCCACGGCGCTCTACCTGGCCGCGATCCTGACCGACCCGAGAACGACACTTCCGGTGGACAAGACCCACCGTGACGCCCCCGGATGCATGCGGGCCGAACTACTTGCCTGGATCGGGTCGGTAGCCGACGAGGTGACCAACGAGATCGATGCCGCGAGCCGCCTCCACGGGTTTCCTCTCGACAGCTATCCGCCCGCCGCGGCCATCCGGCAAACCCGACCGCAGTTGTTGGCCGCCGTATTCGCGTACGTCCATGACGCCGACCGGCATGTGAGCGAAGCAGCGATCGCAGCATGCATCCCGCTCTTGGATGACGCGGAGTTGCTGCCCCACCGAGCGACGCTGGTACCCCTGCTCCGCGAGGTCCTCGGAACCAGCAAGCGCTGGCAGCACCGGGAACGGGCCATCGATGCGCTCGACGCCTGGGGCGAGGACTCGTCGGGACTGGAAGGCCAACGGAATCCTTTCCTCTTCTGCGACAGCGACCTAACGGCAGACAGCTTCCCTTTGCCCACAGGCCCTAGCCTCGGCGAGAGCTACGGCGAAAGGCCACCGTTCTAGCTCCGGCCGGACCGTGATCATGAGCGCACCCGTCGGTGAGTTACAACCTTCTCTACTGGTTCAAGGCACCCGGCTCCGCTGCGGGCGCCGCTCCTGCCTTCGGCCCGCTTCGCCCGCGCTGCGCCGACGCGCGCCCACAGGTAGATAGGCCCGGAGGTCATGAGTCGAGCACCCGGCTTCTGAGGCCCACGGTCACGGGCGATGCCTCCGGCGGGGGATCGGCCGGCACCGGGATGGAGGGGGCGCCGTTCCCGGCCGCGGGCACATCGTGGCGAGCGCGGTGGGCTCCCATCCCGTCCACCGTCGACCCAGGCAGAGCCGAGCAGACGCGGCCCATGGCGTCCAGGTCGTTCGTACAGTGGCGCGCTCCACCTGGACGCCATGAACCACGCCCGCTCCACGGTGTGTGGGTCGACGGCGGACGGGATGGGAGCAGGGGAAGTGGTGGGTTAGGGATCGCAGGAAAGGCAATTGCATCCCGCCTAAGTCTCGGAGTTTTACTAAGCCGTAAATTCATTCACCTTTACCAGGGCGGCATCAACGCTCGACGCGATGAGCGTACCGTACGCACGGTCGAGTTTCGCCTGTTTTGCGAAGTGGCACCATTGTCGCTCCGTGACAACAATATCGCAGTAAGGAATGGCGGCGGACAAAGCCAGCAAGTCGGCAAGATCATGCTGCGACCACTTTTGATGAGAATTTCGGAATCGCTGCATTCTCAGTGAAGAATATACGTGCATCGTCGGAATAGATCTCCATAGCTCAACGATGTCCTCACGCGAGCGGACCAGCGACATTGGAGTCACTCCGCGAATCTCGCAAATCTCATTGATCTCATCCAGGGCGAGGTTGAAGTCATCGGTAATTACGGCGCGATCCAGTAGATCCCTCCCTCCAGAGGATGTCCAACGTTCCATTTTTATCTGCTGACTCTCCGCGTAAAGAGATCCACGCCTGTGCTGCGTGATTCGATCGATACCCTCGATATCCAGCGAGTCTGGAGACCCGGCCAGGGAGGCCCACTGATAGACGGCATCCCCACTCGACTTCAGAATCCGAATCGGATCGTCTTCCATTTTTATTGGCGGGGAGTCAAGGTTTTCATCCCCTAGGCTCTCGACGTATACGAATCGGCCCGACGTAGACGCGAACGCGTGATCGACTCCGTGCCCGAACGCTCCCACCTCAGGGGCGGGTACGTACCCTTTGATTCCCAACTTCTCAACGATCGCTTCTTCGATCTCCGCTCGCTGAAGGCGAAACATGGGCGCAAGGGGCAGGTAGCCGGAAAGCTGGCGCATAATGCCAGCCAGCTCGTATCGAGACTCCCACTTGGCGCGATGCCAAGTCTCCATATAGTGCATCGCAGACAAAGGAAAGTGCGCCCGTCCTGAATCCTTGCAATCAGCCAACTCCTGGATTCTGTCGCCGGCGTCTAGATTATTTTTGGAATCCTTCAGGAGGTTTACCCATGCGTTTTGATCTAGGTAAACTGTCGCACCTCGAAGCACTCACCCTCCCCAAGTCGAAGCTGCTCCAATAGTAGGTCGCACTCCACCTGCACGCCTGAGCTTTTTATTAGTCGTTCAATGAAGCATGGGGCCCGGACTACTCTAGGGCCGGGCCCCATGCGTCAGACGCTGGCGTCGCGCATCACAGAGTCCTTTCCAATCTCAGGTTGAGGCGTGGTGAAGGACGACGACGGCCTTCACCATGTTGGTGATCCGGTTGGTGCTGCAGCGGAGCTTGCGTAGCAGGCGCCAACCCTTCAGGACGGCCATGGCCTGCTCGCCGAGGCGCCGGATTTTGGCGTGGGTACTGTTGTGCCGCCGCTTCCAGCGCTTGAGCCGGCGGCCCCGGAAAGGTACGTGGACGTGGCGGCCGGCCCCTAGTACGCCTTGTCCGCCCAGCAATTCAGCCCTGCTGTTGCGAACGCGTCGATGATGCCGTGTTCGCGCGCGGCGGTCAGGTCGTGGGTGGAGCCGGGCAGGACCGCGGAAGCCCACAGCCTTCGGCCGAAGGGATCCGTGATGACCTGGACGTTCATGCCCTGGCGCTTGTGTTTTCCGGAGTAGTACGGGGTGTCGGCGTCGATCCGGTCGATGGGCGGGAGGGTGCCGTCCAGGATCACGTGCGCCTTCGTCCGGACGATCGTCATTGCCTGGGCCAGGGTCTGCGCCTGGGCGGCCAGCGCTTCGACGGCCTCGCGTATGTAGCGGTAGACGGTCGCGATGCCGATCTCGAACCCTGCGGCGAGTTGGGCGTTCGTGTCGCCGCATCGCAGGTGGGCCAGGGCGAGCAGGGCTTGACGGCCGACGGGCAGACGCCGCCATCGCGTGCCGATCTCCCGCCGGTGAGCCGCCAGTTGCCTCGTCCGATGCCGCAGCGTGCGCCTGGCCAGATCGATCGACGACGGGTAGACAAGCACGCGAAGCTCCTGGCGGACACGGGTGATCTTGGTCAAGAGCCCATCTACCAGGAGCTTTGTCGTTCCGTACAACCCATGCCCACCAACACCCCGACGCCACAGCCAGGTCGGATAGGGCTCACGATACCCGTTGACGCATAAACAGCAGCGACCGCTACGTGACGACTGCGATGACGGCAACGGCGGCAGACGGCGGCAGACGGCGGCAGCTGCCAACGGTTGCGTCCAAGGGAAGTGGTGCAGGGGCTCCCACCTGGTCTGGGCGTGAGCCCACGGCCAGAGTCGCGGCGCCGACGATGCGGATCTTCAGCTTGTGCCTCGCGTACCAGTTCGTCGTCTTCAGAGAGGCTCGGATGTCATACGACAACCCGCATGAGCCTCTCGACCCGTCGACGACGCCTGGCTGATCTTCTGGGCTTGATTCGGGTCGAAGTCTTGCTCTAGGTTGCGCGAATGGCGATTCTGCAGACGCTGACGAACCAGGGACGCGTAGTGGGCGGCCACTTGGCGAGCGGCAGCGTTCTCTCAGGCCACGGCGGACTCACGATCCAGCACCCACGCAACCCATTCAAGCGGCACAAGCTCAACGCCGAGACGGTGCTCGAGTGGGAGGCACTCTCAACCAGGGAAGGTGTCGCTGGCGTCATGGGCCAGGCTGCCGCGAAGGCTGCTCTGCCTGGGATGATCGGTAAGGCTGTCGGTGCCGGCCTCGGGGCTTCCATGAAATCCGGGCATACCGTCCGCGTGAACTGGGCCGACGGCAATCAGTCCATCGTTGAGTTGCCGGAGAAGTTGTTCATGATCTTCTCGGTATTGCTCGAGGGCCAGCAGATCGTAACTGATACCTCCGCGCAGGCCGAGTCTTCGGAGCCCCTCCCGACGCAGCCTGGCGTGACCGAGAAGATCTTGGACCTCGCTTCTTCGGTGATCCAGCGAGGCAAGCATGGGGCACCGGCCGAGGCCGCAGCTCAGCCGGATGTGGTCGAGCAGATCGCGAAGCTCGCGTCGCTCCATGACGCTGGCATCCTCACGGACGAGGAGTTCGTGGAGAAGAAGACTGAGCTGCTCAACCGTCTCTGAATACTTGAGGCGGCCAGTCGGCGCCCGGGCTCGGGCCGACGTGCCTGATCCAAGTTTCTTGGCGTGGTGCTGACGCCGGGCCTCGCGCGGGTGGTTCCAACTCTGCTCCACAAGATCAACCGACCGGATCTGTCGCAAAGTGAGCTTCTAGGATCTTGAGCATGCCGACCTCTTCTCCAGCCGCGACATCTGGTCCCTCACACGGCCGGTTCAACCCTTTGGGTCTCGCGCATTTGAGCCAAAACTTGCGTGGGGCTCTAGAAGACCGACCCAAAGTGTCACTAACCGGGCTCCAGCCGTTCGCGGGCGCCGGCCTCTACGCGCTCTACTACCGGGGCGACCTGCCGATCTATCAGAGGTTGAGCGAGACCGACGTGCCCCTCTATGTGGGCAAGGCCGAGGCTGGGAATAGCAGTTATGGTGACCCGCCCAACGAACAGAAGCCGAAGCTGTACGACCGCATAGACAAGCATCGGACTAGCATCAGTGAAGCGCAAAACCTCTCCGCAAGCGATTTCGATGTCCGTTACGTCGTCTTGGATGATGTATGGATCGTGCTGGGCGAGCGAGCCCTGCTGCGGTCCTACAGCCCGGTCCTGTGGAACACCCTCCTGACCGGATTCGGATCAAATACCCCTGGTAGAGCGCGAACGAATCCCAGATCCTTTTGGGATACCTTGCATCCAGGACGCCCGCGTGCCGCCAACAATTTGTGCAACCGCCTCCTGACACGCGATGAGGTGGAAACGCGCGTCCAGGAGGGCATCTCCGTGTCACTCATGACGTTTGGCCCCGCACGAGATGAAGCACTCGCGTCGCTGCGAAGGCGCAAGTACCAATCCGTCTGGTCGCTGCCCCGTAAAACGGACAAGGACAAGCGCATTGTCGTCCATCGACCGGCAGCCTTCCTGGAGGAGAACACGGCGTTCGGCATCCACGTGGAACCTGACGCTTGGCGAGCCACGGATACGTTGGCTGGCGTCGTGGGGGAAAGCATCATCGATGAGGCCGACGCGGGCGACGACGAAGGTGGAGACGACTAATACTCCAGCTGTAGATCTTGATCACGACTGTTGGAGGGCCTGACGTTGGTAGTGGCTGCTCCGTGCACGGGCCTGGTGTCGTCGGCGCCAGCATGACCAACTGAGCCAGTGCGCCAGGCCGCGTGGTTGCGGTGCGGCGAAGGCGGTGAAGAGACGTTGGATCTCGCCGCAGGTCAGCGGAGCGAGCCCTGGCGGCGTGGTCACAGTGGTCCGTTCGATGGCGGCCGTGACCACGAGGAATGCGTGCGCGAGCATGGCCAGCGTGGTCCAGCGATGCCAGGAGGTCCAGCGGCGGACCTGGTGCTCGTCCAGGCCGGCAAGGCCCTTCGCGGACTGGAAGGTCTCCTCCACCGTCCAGCGGCGTCCGGCCACCCTGACCAGGGCGCTCAAAGGAACGGGTCCAGCCGAGTAGCAACGGTAGAAGGCGAGTTCGGCGGTGCGCCGGTTGCGTCGAATGAGCAATGACCGGTGACCCGTGCTGCTCGCCGGGCTGTCGATCTCTACTTGGGCCCAGTCGTAGAAGCGGTGACCTTTGGCGCCTTCTCCGGCTGAGAGTCGCTGCCATACGGTCTTCGGGAGGCAGTGGGCCAGCATGCCGGCCGTGAAGACGCCCGCGCGGGTCGGGATCGGTCGCTTGCGTGAGACGGCGAGGACGTAGCCGACCTGACGGCGCTCCAGTTCGGCGCTCAGGTGGGGGTCGCCGCCGTAGACCTCGTCGCCGGTGACCCATGAGGCCGTGACGCCGGCGTCCAGGGCCTGGGTGATCATCTCGGTGGCCAGGGCGGGCTTGGTGGCGAACCCCGTATGGTCCGGGATGCCTGCGGCCCGGCAGCGATCGGGGTCCTGAGTCCAGGAGCGTGGGATGTAGAGGCGCCGGTCGACGGCAGCGTGCCCGACCGGGGTGGAGTAGACGAGGTAGACGGCGACCTGGGAGTTCTCGGTGCGTCCCGGGGCCCGTATTTCAATAACTGTCAGCGGCGGTTTTCCGCGGGGGTTGTTCGGGCGTGTAGCTGTTCCATTGTTCGGGCGGGTGTTCCGGGTATCGGTGTGACGAGGATCTGGTGCAGGTCCAGGAGCCGTTTTCCGTCTTGGTACTGGATGGACAGGTTGGTGCGGTTGACGCCCAGTAGTTGGGCCAGGAAGGTCATGGTGACCGCTCTGCGGCGGCGCAGGATGGCTGCCAGGAGCCGGTGGGTGTGGTCCACGCTGCTGGTCTGCGGGTGTCGGTAGCTGCGTGGGCGGTGGAAGCGTCGCTGGAATGCCGCCTCGGCCATGGCGTCCCAGAAGGGTTCCGAGGCCGCCACCAAATGCTCGAAGGCGGTTCGTGACATGCCGGTCAGGGCTGGATCGGTGAGCATCATGGTCAGGGCCGGGTCGGTCCTGTGAGTGGTTGCCGGCGCGTCGGGCGTTCGCGGTGGCTCGGGAGACAGGGTGTAGTTCCAGTCGCCGTGGAAGGCGTTGGGTGTGATCGGAAGGGTGTGGAACTCGGCGGGTGTGACGTTGATGCCGAGGTCGTAGCTGCCGGTGTCCAGTTCGGCTTCAATGCTTAGGCCGGTCTTGGTTGTTGTGGCGGCGATGGTCTCGAGGACGACCTGGTAGCTGGTCAGCGGTCGCCCCCGCCAGTTCGCGGTGATGTGGCAGAACATCCGATGCTCTATTTTGTTCCATTTCGAAGTCCCGGGCGGTAGGTGACAGACCGTGATCTCCAGGCCGCTCTCTCGTGCGAAGGCAGCCAGGTTGCTCTTCCAGGTCCAGCGGCGGGGGTCGTTGGAGCCGCCGGAGTCGGCGGTGATCAGGAGCCGGCCTGCATTCGGGTGGTCCGCCCGTCCTCGGTGCTGCCACCAGTGGCGGATGGACTCCACCGCGAACTGGGCGGTGTCGTGGTCGGTTCCGACGTTGACCCATCCGGTGTTGTTGGCGATGTCGTAGATCCCGTAGGGGATCGCCATGGGCTGGTCGTTGGTGGTGAACGTGTGTCAGTCCACCTTGATCGCGTTCTTGCCCGGCCGCCAGGTGCGACCGGGCCGGTCACGGTTGCCGAGCCATTCCTTGGCCTTGGTGTCGACGCTGATCACCGGCTGGGCGTCGTTGAGGAACTCGGTAGCGGTGGCATTGAGGTGGGTGAACTGGGCATCGCGGTCCGGATGTCTGATGCCCTCCGTCGTCTTCGCGGTTCCCTGCAGGCTGTAGCCCAGGGTGTGCAGCAGGTGTCCGACGGTTGAAGCGCTGACGGGATGGCCCTGTGCGGTGAGGGTCGAGGCCAGGCCCGTAACGACAACGTGGTCCACCGCAGCGGGGAGACGGGGTCGCCTCGGGTGTGCGGCTCGATCAGCGACTCCAGCGCGGGCAGCAGACCGGAGTCGGTGTCTGTCAGCCGCTTGCGGCCGGCACCTTGAGCCCGAACCCGTCGGGTCGGCGAGGAGCAACCGGCCAACTCGGCGATACCTCGCGCGATGGTGGCAGTGCTGGTGCCGGAGGCGACAGCGACCCGGACGATCCCGCCGTGGCCGAGGGCCATCGCCTCACTGGCCAGGTACAACCGACGGCGGCGCTCATCGAAGTGCGGCAGGATCCGATCGAACTTGGCCCGCAGAGCACGAGCGGCAACGCGGCCTGGCAGACACGGAGTCATAACTCAGACTCCCACCAACACCCCCTTGCCGAGCACTTATTGAAATACGGGCCCCCGCGGTCCCGGTGTACTGGCGTTGCACCCCGACGCTCGCGGTGCCCTTCTTCAGGTCACCGGTCTCGTCCACCACCAGGACGGCGTCCTGGTTGCCGAGATGCTCAACCACGAAGTCCCTTATGTCGTCGCGGACTTCGTCGGCGTCCCAGGACGCGCGGCTGAGCAGGTGCTGCATACCGGCCGGACTGCTGTCACCGGCATGCTCCGCGATCGTCCAGCAGTTCTTCCGCGGCAACTCTGCCAGCAGGCCCAGCACGAAGGCCCGTGCCCTGCGACGCGGCTCGACCCGGGCGAAACGCCTCGCCACCCTCGCCATCAGGTCGTCGAACACCGGCTGCCACTGGGCAGGGTCTACGCTGTGGCCCACGGCCATCGGCTGATCTTCGTCTGTCCACACAACCGACGATGATCAACGGTGGCCGTGCCCTTTCTACGCCACCCAGCAGTACAGGTTCTCGTCTCCCTCGCGGACGGCACGGGCCAGGCCGGCCAAGCCATTCAGGATCCACACGGCGATCTCGGGGTCGAAGACCTCGCCGTCTGCCGCCCGCTCGGCCACCCACAGCCGGCTGACTTCAGCGAGCCGGTGCTCGACGGCAGTGCA
Organism: Streptomyces fagopyri; assembly: GCF_009498275.1. NCBI lineage: Bacteria > Bacillati > Actinomycetota > Actinomycetes > Kitasatosporales > Streptomycetaceae > Streptomyces > Streptomyces fagopyri. Next base: position 3,337,851 of record NZ_CP045643.1, read on the forward strand.
CAGGGCATATCGAAGGGTGCCGGAGACGGCGAGGACGAGCGGACCCTCGCCGTCGTCCGGGTCGACAACAGTCTCGGGAACATCGTCGTCAAGGACTTCCTCAAAGCTCCGACCCGTGAAGATGCCCTCCCACTCGATCAGAGCCTCCTCGACATCGAAGTTGCCGAAGGTCAGGGACTCGAAGACCCCGTCGGGACCACCCTCTGCGACAGCAGCGGCAGCTTCAGCGTCCGGTGCCACGAAGAACTTGATGACGATGCTCACCGGGGCATAGTGCCTGTTCCACCGGGCCCGGTCTACCTGCCAGCGGCCAGCAGAAGCCGACCTACCGACCGGAGATGCTGTCCGCCCACAGGCCAAGATCAAGATCTACAGCTGGAGTACTAAGGGAAGCCGATAGCTCTGATCGGTGTGTGCCGATCGGCAATCCCGTCAGGGGTCAACCGTCACGATGGGGCCACGGCGCCGGTGGTGCGAACTGGAGCAGATCAGCCGCGGGGCATTGCGTTGAGGCGTGCTGGACACCTCTGAGGATGTCCTGGCCGAGGAGAAGTGATAGATGGCCGCCGTCCCGTGGTGAGGGGCGGCCATCCATCGTTCTCCGACTGCCAGCAGGCACCTTGTATCGCTGAGTGCGAAGCCGCAGTACTGGATGTCCGCTATATCACGGCCGGGCTGGCCGTGATATAGCCGCTCCCGCCCCGCTTACCGCGGATGTTTGGATTGATTATGCGCCCCTTCTCCGCGAGTGCGCCTCACTACCGTCACCTCCGCGGTATGGTTTCAAGGCGCTGACATGCTAGGAGGGCGACAATGAAACGGACATCGGTAGAGCTTTTCGCCGGTGGCGGGGGGCTGGTCCAGGCCAGCGAGGAGGCCGGCTTCCGGCATCTGTTGCTGAACGAGTTCGCCCGCCGCGCTTGCGAGACCCTGGAGGAGAACCACTTCACAGGTCATCCTGAGGACGTGGGCGTGGACGTCCTGGCCAAAGCCGTGGAGAACCTTCCCGAACCCGATCCGGCGATGTCGCCTGAGGAGCTACGCAAAGGCGTGCCACTCGTCCGCGGCGACGTACGTCAACTGGACATGTCCTTCCTGCGCGAGCGTGGCGTTGACCTCCTCACAGGCGGTCCGCCGTGCCAGCCCTTCAGCCTGGGCGGAGTGGCGAAGGGAGACGAGGACGAAAGGAACATGTTCCCCCAAATGTTCCGAGCGGTCCGCGAGATGCGACCGAAGGCGATCCTCTGCGAGAACGTCCGAGGGCTACTCCGACCGTCCTTCAAGCCTTACTTCCAGTACATCCAGCGCGAGCTCACACTCCCCTTCGTCGAGCGCGGAGACGGGATCGACTGGCGGGAGCACGACCGCCTCCTCACCGAGATGGTCACAGCTGGAGACACGGATCCGTCCGAGCGCTACGACGTGATGGAATTCGAGGTGAACGCGGCCAACTACGGTGTACCGCAGATCCGTAACCGCGTGATCCTGCTCGCCTTCCGGGCGGACCTCCGGGTGGACAAGGAACGGGTACGTCGGGCTCTGCGGCAGACCCACTCGGTGGAAGCGCTCATCCGCTCCTTCCAAGACGGCTCCTACTGGGAGCGGCATCCGCGGGTGGCAAAGCACGTACGTGATCGAGTGGCGGCCCGGGCTGGCGAACAGCTCACGCTCGGCGACGACGAAGCGGCCGGAAAAGCACCGTGGGTCACTCTGCGTGACGCGGTGTGCGACCTTCCGGCGATCGACATGCACAAGCTAGACAAGATCACGGAACAAGGTTTCCGTGATCACGTCGGCTGGCCGGGCGCCCGTATCTACGACGGACACACACCGAACGAGCTCGACCGTCCGGCCAAGACGGTCAAGGCGGGTGTGCACGGCGTTCCGGGAGGCGAGTCCGTGATGCTGCTGGACGAACGAGCCCGCGCCGAGGATGGGCGCTGGGAATACGTGCATCGCTATATGACCGTACGGGAGGCCGCGCGCGTCATGACCTTCCGGGACGATTGGCGTCTGGCCGGCCCACGCGGTGAGCGTATGCGACAGCTCGGGAACGCCGTCCCTGTCGAGTTGGGCAAGACCTTCGCAAGCGTGGTCTCAGACGCTCTCGACGAGGCGGAAAAGCGGGCATGACCAAGGCGGGGGAAGTTGGCCAGGAGGGTTGGCGCGAAGAGGGGCCACCTCCGGACCGAGCCTGGCGCGGGAAGCCGGGACGCGGACGTACGGCCCTGGCCGCGGAACAGGACAAGGCCGCCGGGGGACGCGAGGGTCGCCACGTCGATCTGGGCGGAGGGAGCTACGCGCTGGCCTCCGTCGCGTTGAAGCTGTTCCCCAGGACACGCCGCATTAGGGCCTACCTGCGCTGGTCCGACGCCGGGCGGACGGTGACGCGGTATATCTGCGAAGTCTGCGAGGACACCCGAGCCCGCAATCTCGCCGCCGCCTGGGAACGGGCGCGGGAGAGGAAGCTGGTGGGGGAACGCGCGGTGCCAGCCGGTTCGTGGGCCTCCTCCTCAGCCGTCAGGGACAGCATGCGGGGCAACCGCGGTCGGGACACAGCCCCGGAGCTCGCGTTGCGCTCCCTCGTCCACCAGCGGGGCCTGCGATATCGCGTCTCAACGCGCCCTGTCCCCTCACTGCGACGCACTGCGGATCTCGTGTTCACGCGGGCCCGCGTCGCGGTGTTCGTCGATGGATGCTTTTGGCACGGCTGCCCCGAGCATCTGCGGCCCGCGGCGACGAACTCCGAATTCTGGCGCAAGAAGATCGCCGCGAATCAGGCCCGTGACGCGGAGACCGACCGACTCCTCGCCCTGGAGGGCTGGGACGTCCTCCGGTTCTGGGAACACGACGACACCGCGCAAGCCGCGGAGCGAGTGGTCGAGCTAGTGCGTGGGAAGAACACCACGACTGGATCGGGTAGTTCGTAGCGCTTCCCCCTACCAATCACAGGGCTCGCCGACGGTCGGAACGCTGGGACGCCGTCTGCACAATCACCGGGTTCCCGCAACTGCCCGTCACATTGTCAGTAGGGCGGCCTATCCTCAGGATCCGACGCGTGACTCATGGCGGTTACGCCGACTCGCCGTGCCCGGGCAGCGGTATGACCTGGGCCGCGTCCCGATCTTCGAGGAGGGTTCCACCAGCGTGAAGATCACCCCGTCCGCCCGCGTGCTGCGCATGCTGGGCGAGATCGAGTTCAAAGAGTGGCAGTGCGTCGCCGAACTCGTGGACAACTCGTTCGACGACTTCACCGAGATCATCCGATCGGGCGTCAACTGGCCCAACGGGTACAAGGTGAGTGTCTCCCTGCCCGACTCCTCCACTCCTCAAGCCCAGCTCGTAATCCGGGACACCGGCAGGGGCATGGCCTACGAGCAGCTGGAGCGGGCGGTGCGCGCCGGCTGGTCCAGCAACGACATGCACGACAAGCTCGGTCTGTTCGGGATGGGGTTCAACGTATCCACCGCCCGGCTCGGCAAGCGCACCCGTGTGTTGACAACCCGCCCCGGCGACACCGAGTGGATCGGCGTCGAGATCGACCTCGACAAGATCGGAGACGATTTCGAGGCCGACGACATCACAGAACCGAAAGACGACCCCAGCGAGCACGGAACCAAAATCATCGTTGACCGGCTGCACCGCACCCGGGGCGACTGGTTGCGGCGTAACGGCGCGGCCCTGCGTAATCAGCTCGGCGCCGTCTATTCGTGGCTCCTGATCGAGCGGGGCTTCGAGTTGTACGTGGGACGCACTCGGGTCAAGCCCGTCCGTCACTGCCGATGGGGAGAGGACCGGTACGTCGAGCACGGCACCACCAAGGAGCGTATCCCCGCCTATATCGCCATCGACGAGAAGCTGGAGGACGGCCTCGCCTGCCTGGACTGCGGCCAGTGGCAGCTGACGATGACGGACATCTGCTCCGACTGCGGTGGTGATCGGCTCTCCGAACGCCAGCGGCGCATCCACGGCTGGCTGGGCATCCAACGCCACCTCGACAAGACCGAGTACGGACTCGACTTCCTGCGCAACGGTCGCAAAATCCTGCGCTGGGACAAGCAGCTCTTCACGTGGCGGAACCCCAACGGTGTCGCTGGCAACGAGGAGCCGGAGTATCCGGTCGAACTCGCGCACCAGGGCGGTCGCATCATCGGCGAGATCCACCTCGACCACGTCCCCGTCACGTACCAGAAGGACGCCTTCGAATACGGGGACCGCAGCTGGCGCAGCGCCGTGGAAGTGATCCGTGGCGTCGCTCCGCTGCAGCCGAAGCGCGCCGAGAACGCTGGATTCCCTGAGAACACGAGCCCGCTGGCGACCCTGTTCAAGGGGTTCCGGCGAAACGACGCCGGCCTGCGCTGCCTCGTCCCCGGTGACGGACGCAAGCCGATCCACGAGGAGACCCGACGCTGGGCAGCCGACTTCCACAAGGGAAGCCCGGACTACCAGACCGACGAACGCTGGTGGCAGGCCGTGCAGGACCACGAGGCCATCAAACAGCGAGGCAAGGAGACCAAGACCACTGCCAGCGTGCCCAGTCAGCCGGACGTGGATGCCGTCCTGGACGCTCTGGGGGTTCCCGGCGACGCTCCGTCCTCCGGCGAAATCGCGACTAACGCGGCGCCCGACGGTCAGAAGGACGCAACTTCCGCCACGCCCACCGCCAAGGAGAGGAAGGAGACACGCGGCGAACGGATCGCACGGTACGAGCGGCTCTCGAACCCGCATCCCCGCCTGTCCCGTCCGTTCGGTCACCCCTCGCTCGGCTATCTCCAAGTCGAGACCCGCTTGCTCGACGGCGAAGAAGGCTTGCGGGACGACTCCGGTCAGCCGGTGCCCGTCCTCCTCGACCAGCGCGCCGGCAACGACATGACCGCTCTGATCGACCCGGAGCACGACGTGTTCCGGCTGTTCGGCTCGGACTACGCCGACCTGCTCCTCGTGGAACTCGCTGCCGTCCTCAAGGTCCGCGCCCGCTCGGAGTGGAGCCCGTCCCGCTTGGTCGCGGCCATCCGCTCCGAGTCCCTCAAGGACGGCGTCCTGGACGGGACCACGGTAGGGGCTGAGGCTCGTGAACTGCTTGTGGAGGTACGGGCCCGCATGGCCCGGGAACTGGACCGCACCGGTGCTGCCGGAAAGGCCTTCACCCATCTCACCCGCGATGAGATCACCGCGACCGAGAACCAGATGATCGCCTCCGGGAAGGTAGGCCGGGTACGTGACCTCGGCCAGGAGGGCGGTTTCCTCGAACACGTGCCGCCTCTCGCTCTGGTGAGGCTCGTCGAGACGATGCCTGCCATGTTCCTGGACGGGCATGTGTTCCGAGGTCCGTACGCGAACGTGGCCTCGGACTCCGCACGAGCCCTGAGCCTCGCCCGCGTGACCGGGTATCTCTCCGATGTAGCGACCCATGGCACGTACGCGGCCGGGGCGACGGCCTACCAGCTGCAGCGTGCCCGCCTCAGCGCCGCGTTGCTCGTCGACGAACTGGCCGGTGACGAGTGACCGCCGCGTTCCTGACGGCCGCCGCCCTGCGTGACGGCGGCCCGGCGGGGTTGACCAAGGCGCTGGAACGCACGCTGTGGCATCTTGGGTTCCAGGACGTTCGCGTCGTGGACGGGGCCCACGACAACGGGGCGGACCTGCTGGCCGTGCGGGACCGCGAGCAGTGGGTGTTCCAGAGCAAGTGGAAAGCCCACGGGGTCGCCGACCGAGGCGGGGTCGACGACCTGGAACGAGCGCGGGCCCACTACCGTGCGGACCGGGCCGTCCTGGTCACCAACACGGACATCGCCGCAACGGCCGAGACGCGGCGGCGCGCCTTGGCCAGCGTCGGCGTCGACATCACGCTATGGCACGGGGCCACACTCGCCACGATCGGCGAGCGGATGCCTGATCGTGTCCCCCGCGCTTACACCTTGCGCCCGTATCAGGAAGAAGCCGTAGCCGCGATCGAGCGAGACCTAGTCGCCGAGGGATCAGCCCTGCTCGTCCTGGCCACGGGGCTCGGCAAGACCGTCGTGGGCGGAGAGGTGATCGGGAATCTCCTGCGCCGGAGGCTGGGGGCACACGTCCTCGTCGTGGCCCACATGCGTGACCTGGTAGAGCAGTTGGAGAAGGCGTTGTGGCGTCACATCCCCAAGGGGGTCTCCACGCGTCTCCTCACCGGTGACCATAAACCAGGCACCCTCGACGGCGTCGTCGTGGCCACGGTCGAGTCGGCGCTGTCCTCCGCACGCGCGGGCTACCGGCCCGACCTCATCATGATCGATGAGACCCACCACGTGGCCGAGACCGGCAGGTTTGCGGAACTCCTCGATCTGTGCGGAAGTGCGGCGCGCTTCGGAGTCACCGCCACCCCCTGGCGTGGCGACAAGTTCGACATCACAGCTCGCTTCGGCGTCCCTAGTTACAAAATGGGCATCGCCGAAGGCATGGCCGCCGGTTACCTATCCACCGTCGACTACCGCCTATACGCCGACGGCATCGACTGGGACGTCGTCAAGGACGTCAGCCGGCACGGATACTCCATCAAAGACCTCAACCGCCGACTGTTCCTCCCCCAGCGCGACGAGGAGGTGGTCGAGCATCTACGGGCCGCATGGCGGGAGACCCCGGATCCCCGCGCGATCGTGTTCTGCCAGACCATCGAGCACGCTGAGCACATGGCGGAGCTTCTCTCGGTGTCCTCCCCCGACTGGGCACGGGCGTCCTACTTGCACAGCGGACTACCCAAAAGACAACGGGATGTATTGCTCAACGAGTTCCGTCTCGGCCGTGTCCCGGTCATCACCTGCGTCGACGTGTTCAACGAGGGCGTGGACGTACCCGACGTGAACCTGATCGCGTTCCTCCGCGTCACGCACAGTCGCAGGATCTTCGTCCAACAACTCGGCCGCGGACTCAGGCTCAGCCCCGGCAAGAAAGCTCTGAAAGTTCTCGACTTCGTCACCGATATCCGCCGAGTCGCGGCGGCTCTCGACCTGCGACGGTCCCTCGAAGCCGAGGAGTCCGAGCACCTGGAACTCCCTCTGGCCTCGCGCGTCGAATTCCAGGACGAGACCGTCGGCTCCCTCATGGACATGTGGCTCCAGGACGCCGCCGACCTTGAGACCGCGGCGGACGAGGTCCGCCTCCAGTTCCCCCTGCCGAGAGGAATCCTGTGAGCGACTACAACATCCCTCCAGATGTCGAGGCCGCAGTCGTCACCCAGCTCTACGCCCAGGCGGCCGAGCTGGACTGGACACATCTCAACTCCACAGACCGGACGCGGTGGTACCAGTCTTGGACGAAGGACCCCGAGATCGGGGGACGGCTCATCGGCTTCGTGGGGGGAACGGAGAATATCCGTCCCTGGCTGAAGGACTGCCCCATGAAGGAGTACGAACGAGCCCGCCGCGGGGAGGGCAAGTACTCGGCGTTCATCACCCGCCACGCCGCCACGCTGGAGGAAGTGGTCGCAAAAACCATGGGCGCGGATTGGGAGATCGTGGAAGGTACCCGGGCGGTAAAGCCGCTGCGCGTCCGGATCCGCCGAACTGGATCAGAAGACGAGGAGCGTCACTTCGTCCTAGGGGAAGAGCCACAGCTGAAGCACCTTCTGTGGCCAGCGGTCATCGACAGGTCCCGCAGTGAGTCATACCCCTGGGTCGTCTGCGTCGTAGATCCTTTCGCGTCGCCGCTAACGGTGGAACAGAAGTCCCTCCACCGACGTCTGGAGAACTTCCTCGGCGTGCGTGTCGTCTACTTCAGCGAGATCTAGGAAACAGCGGTGGACAGTTACGACTTGGTGGCGTTGATGTGGTCCTCAGGCCTCCTCGACGATCGGGACAGGGCTGCGGTCGAGGCACGCTCGAATGGCGCCACCCTGGACGAGGTCGGTCGCGCTTACGGGCTGAGCAGGGAGTGGGCGAGGCAGGTTCAGACCCGCGCTCAGAAGGCGCTTACTCCGGCCGCCGACGTGATGTGTCCGGACTGGCGCGAGAAGGCGAAGGCTTTGGGAGACGCCCCAGCGACCCCACGCGCGGCGTTCGCGGACGCTATGGGCGTCACTGATCATGTAGCGCTGGAACCCTTGCTGTCCATGGTCGGATTGCGACCGCCTGTCACATGGGCGGGACCCGTCCGGGGTTGGTGGACGGGGCGACCAGGACGACTCGACGCTCTATTGCGAGAACTGGCGGAGGCTGCTCCGCTGCGCGCCGATGATCTCGACCGCGCAGCTGCTGAAGTCGGTCTGCCAGAGGAACTTCCGCTAGTAACAATCCTTTCGGCTTCCGCTTCCCGGCTCGCGCTCAGTTCCGAAGGACACTGGGTGCGGCGCCGGGCTCGGGGTCGCGACGCCGCCTATCTATGGCTACTGGAAGCCGGACGACCGGCGAAACCGGAAGAACTGCTTAAGCCGATGTCCACGACCACCGCGGCCGCCGTACGCGAAGCATTGCGTCGGGACGAGCGGTTCGTCCAAGTCCGTCCCGCAGGGGTATGGGCACTCGCCGAGTGGTCGCACCTGCCGGTGTCGCCCCACACCAGCGCCGTTGATGCGCTGATCGCCGTGGTCAGAGAGTCAGGCCCGCTGTCCGTGCCTACGCTGTTCGCGAAGACGGCGGAGATCTATCCAGTCACCCAGTGGCGCCTCAGACAGTGCCTGCTGAGCGATCAGATCGGCGAGACCGACGATGGACTCATCGACCTGGTAGCCCGCGGCGCCCGTCCTATCGAGGACAAGGAACCCACCAAACCCGACTCAGTGGCAGTCGCTGAGAGCGGAGAGGTCGTTGGTGTGCGCCTCTCGGTCACCAAGGACGTTCTTCGGGGCAGTGGTATCGCGGTGCACACTTGGCTGACGTGGTATCTCGGGCTTCGCCAGGCCCCCATGAGCCGTACCTTCTCCACGGTCGGTAATCATGCGTCGCTCGTCATCCGCCGCGGCACCAGCGTCGCCCAGCTCTCCAGCCTTCGCCACCACGCGAGAGAACTCAACGTTGTCGAGGGGTGTGTGCTGGCCGTACTGATGCGCCTCGACGACAACACGGCCCAGGTAAGACATGGCTGCGCCGATGGCGAATGTCCTGCTGTCGCCGGTACGGCCTGACCACGCGTCCATCACCCCTCTCCGGCCGTCAAGGCCACGGACTCAGATGCGGAGCCGCGACGACGTGCGGCGCCCGCTCTGGCCACGCCATCACCGAAACAGACTCTTCGACCCCGACACCATTTGTGGGCCGAAGGCGCGGGCCCGTTGCTGACAACCGGCAGCCTTCACATGAGGGCCAGGCAGAAGGCGACGAGATGAGGGGACCTCCAAAGCCGAAGTGCCCCCGGACAGTTCGCCCACGAGACACGCTAGCTCAGGCAGTTAACCCCTCAGCCCGGGGATTGCGGATCGGGCCATGGACGGAGGAACTACGTGATCGCGCTCAACCGAGAGCAGCCACTCAGAGACACCTTCGCCTGTTGAACATCTTCACAAGAAGTACACCTATGACGATACGGTGACCCCATGCCCACGGTGGCTCAACCCTTCGACAGTGCGGATACCATGACGCTGAGTCAAGTGTGGCAAGAGCAGGTGCCGGTCGATGGCACCATCGAGCTGCCTCCGGACCGGCGAGCTCTTGATGGCCTGGGCCGAAATCACTCGCTACCGACGGCCCTCGCAGATCTGGTCGACAACTCGATCGACGCCGGCGCGAGCCACGTGCTGATCCGGTTCGTCCGCAAACACGGTCGGCTCCGCGGACTGTATGTAGTGGACAACGGCAAAGGCATGAGCGACTCGGCCATCAACGTGGCGATGACCCTCGGCGGACGTCGAGAGTATGCCGCTAAAGACCTGGGAAGCTTCGGAGTCGGCCTCAAGGCGGCCTCGTTCAGCAACGCGAAGGCCGTCACCGTATTGTCGCGGACGGCGGGGCACGCCCCGGTTGGCCGGCGGTTGGAGGCCGACCCGAACAAGCGCGGTTTCCATTGCGACGTTGTCGCCGAGACATTCGCCAAAGCAGAGCTCTCCCGCAGGTGGGGGATCCCCTGGTCTGGCACGGGAACCATTGTCCGATGGGATGAGGTCTTCGGCTTCCCAGCCACGAACGATCCTGCACGAGTCGAAGAGTTCATCACCAGGTCGATGACAGAGATCATCAACCACCTGGGATTGATCCTGCATCGCATCATCGATCAGGGTCGAATTGCGATCGCCCTTGACGTGGAGGATGTCGACCAAGGCCTCGTAGGTCCTCGTTCCCGAGTGGATTCAATCGATCCGTTCGGTTACACCAAAACGGGCAAAGCGGGCTACCCAAGGAATCTACTCGCCCGACACGGTGACCTGTCCGTCGTTTTCAGCTGCCACATCTGGCCGCCGCGGTCGCGAATGCCCGAGTTCAACCTCGTCACCGGCGCGGAGAAGCACCAAGGACTCTACTTCTACCGACGCGACCGACTCCTTCAGGCAGGGGGAAGCTGGGACGGAGTTAGCGTCTCAGCCCGCGAGCGACAGTTGGCTCGTGTCGAGGTCGACATCGACGGGTTGCCGCCAGCGCTCGCCGCGATGAATCCCGAGAAATCCCGTGTCCAAGTTGGCCCAGACTTTGCGACGTTGGCCGCGTCAGCAGCCGCCGACGACGGTACCGCATTCGTGGACTACCTGACGGACGCCGAGGAGCGATTCAAAGCGTCTCGTAAGAGGCGGCGGGCACGAAAGGCGATGATCCCACCAGGCAGAGGCTTCGCGCCGCAGCTGAAGCGTGCGATCCGAGATGAGATACCGATGCAGGACCATCAGGTCCCCATCACAATGCGGTGGACCCGATTCGATCGCGCCCACAGGGATGACTTCTTCCGCGTCGACCGAGCCGACCGGGTGTTGTTGCTCAACGAGCGCTTCAGGCCGCTCGCGAAGAGTGGGCGCCGCGGGGCGAACGACGCCGCGCTGCTGAAGTCCGTCCTGTACCTCCTGATGGAGCAAGCCTTCACTGGCGAGTATCTCGGAGTCCGTGACCGAGACAACATCGACCTGTGGCAGGAAGTCTTGAGTACGGCAGCGAAGGTGGACGCGAGTGAGTGAAAACCGCCACCTGGATCCGGAGCACTTCGAGGCAGCCCTCTCTCTCGGCATCCCCTTCGAGCACCCGATTGCAGGGAATCCGAGGCTGAGTATCTTCTTCAACCCGTACCGCCGAGAGATCGGACTGCGGGCGCCGTGGGCGAAGCACGGGCGGATCGAGACGGGCCTGACGCACCTTCGGTGTCGATCAGTATTGCTCGGCGGCAAGCGACACATCGAGGTTGTCGTCAATGATCCCGAGATGTTCGTCGAAGGCTACGCGATCTTGTGCCTCGTGGCAGACCGAATCCAGCTGGCGGGTCGCAGCGTCCTTGCAGCTGTTACAGAGACGATTCGTACTCTCGGGAAGCTGCTTCGCGCTCCAGGGCCCCTCTCTCCCGAGCGTGAGATCGGCTTGTTCGGCGAACTGGTGACGCTGAGATCCCTGATCAGTTGCCTCGGCTCGGAAGAGGCTGTAGGCGGATGGCTCGGCCCCGTAGCTGAGGAGCATGACTTCAGTCTGCAAGAGATCGATCTCGAGGTGAAGACCACCCTCTCGGAGAATCGCGAGCACTGGATTTCCAGTCTCACGCAACTCGTACCGAAGGTGGCTAAGCCCTTGTGGCTGGTCTCGCATCAGCTCACCGCCGCCGGGCCCGGCCAAGGAAAAACTCTGGCCGAGCTCATCGCAGAAGTAAGAGCCGCTCTGAACGACATCGTCTTGGCAGACCTGGATCGCCGCCTGACAGCCGCTGGCTGGCGCGGAGCTGCGGCACAGGACAAGGGACGGCGCTTCCTCTCCCGAACATCACCAGTCCTATACCTGGTCGACGAGACGTTCCCGTGCCTTACGCCAGCGAGTTTGGCCGGTGCTGGCGCGCATTTGTCCTCCATCACCGAGGTCCGCTACCGCCTCGATCTCTCAGCAGTTCTTCCCAGTCATGAAACTCCTTCATACCTACGATCGGCCCTGGCCTCAGGAGGAACCGTATGACTCTAGTCGACGCCTATCTCGGCGCGTTGAAGATGATGGAAATCACTGGCCCCCGCTCCCTGCACCAGACTGCAGCCTTCATTGCCACAAGTCCCGAACTGGTGGAAGAAGACGAACTGCGCGCCCACTTGGCAGCAGCCGATCCGAACGACGAATTGCGTCGCGCGCTGAGCCTGCGGCTGGCCACATTTGACCACCACCCCGAGGATGCTGCCTGGACTGAGGACACGGCCCCCAACACGCGCGCGCGCCGCGAGGTCGTGCTACGCATATTCGATGTCGAGGAGGCGACGGCAGTTCTGCTGGGCGACCTCATCCCCATCGCCAACCTGGACGAGCCCATCGTCATCGCCGACAAGTGGACGCCGTGGTACACGGAAAACATCAAGCGTAGCCGGGAGTTCTACTGGCAGCACTATTCCGAGTCCCTTCTCGCCGCTCCCCATTTGGGCGCCAAGGCAATCACCACGCTAGACAAGGCTACGGATCGGGTTGTTGAAAGGCTGGCGAACCCAACCGCACCCGAAGCGTACCAAGCCAAAGGCCTTGTGGTGGGATACGTGCAAAGTGGCAAGACCGCCAACTTCACCGGCGTCATCGCCAAGGCCATTGATGCCGGCTACCGGCTGATTATCGTCCTCAGCGGAACCACAGATCTACTAAGGACCCAGACACAACGTCGATTGGACATGGAACTCGTCGGTCAGGAGAACATTCTCAGAGGTATCAAACCGGACGATGAGGCGGCATTGGACGCCACGGATTACGTCGGAGCCGACCCCGAATGGGACCGCTTTGTCCGACACGGCGTGCGCCCCTCAGACGGGGGTGGTTCGGACCTCTATCGGTTGACGAAGAAATCTTTCGACTACAAGAGCCTGGAACTCGGCATCTCGGCACTGGACTTCCCCAAGCGGGAACGGCACCTGCCGTTCTTTCACCCGGACAATCTCTTTGCCGGAAACACGCGCCTCGCGGTGGTGAAGAAGAACAGCGGGGTACTTAGAAAGCTCGTTGCAGACCTCAACAAAATCACCACGCGCCTAGAAGAGGTTCCTACCCTCATCATTGACGATGAGTCGGATCAGGCCTCAGTCAATACCAGCAAACCCAAGCCGCTCTCTACCGAGGCAAAGAAGAAGCGCTCCGCTATCAACCATCACATAGCGGAACTATTGAGGATGCTGCCTAGGGCCCAGTACGTGGGGTACACGGCCACACCCTTCGCCAATGTCTTCATCGACCCGAACGACGCTGAAGACATCTTCCCCAAGAATTTTCTAATCGCCTTGCCCCCTGGCCCGGGATACATGGGCGCGCGTGACTTTCACGATCTCAACCTCGACATCCCTCTCGACGAGCGTACCGAAGAGAACTCCGCCCAGAAGGCGCACGTGCGCATCGTTAGCGAAGAAGAGCAGGAGCAGTCAGCGAATCTCCAGGGCGCGCTCGACACGTTCGTCCTGACCGGTGCGGTCAAGCTCTATCGCGAGAGTCGCGGGCACGATACGTTTCGCCATCACACCATGCTCTATCACGTAGCGATGCAGAAGGACGCCCACCGCGAGCAACGGGCAAAAGTCAAGGAGATGTGGGATCGTTCCGGATACCGGTCGGCAGCGTGTTTCGAACGACTTCGGGATCTTTACGATAAGGACATTTTGCCGGTTACGAGACGCCCAGACGGTGGCGAGACTCCGTCGACGTTCGACGAGCTCGTCCCGTTCATCGGCGACACGATCAATCGAATCGAAAAAACCGGCCATCCAGTCCTTGTAGTCAACAGCGACAAGATCGAGGGAGAGGAGCTCGACTTCTCCACGGATCCGCATGTCTGGAGGGTACTCGTCGGAGGTAACAAGCTCGCTCGCGGCTTCACCGTGGAGGGTTTGACGGTCTCCTACTACCTGCGTCAATCTCGGCAGGCCGACACCATGATGCAAATGGGTCGATGGTTCGGATACCGCACCGGCTATCGCGACCTCGTGCGCCTGTACACCACTCAAGCGCTATACGACGACTTCGAGGACGTCTGTCAGGACGAGGAGTTCTTTCGCGACGAGCTACGCCAGTACGCACCGCTTGGCGCTAACGGTGAGCCACAAATCACTCCGAGCCAGATTCCGCCGCTCGTCGCCCAGCACCATCCGAAGATCAGACCTACTGCCGCGAACAAAATGTACAACGCACGGGTGGAACAACGGCGAACTCCGATGAAGGAACCGAGCAGTGGCTATCCCCTCATCTCCGACGGGACATCGCTTCAGGACAACACCCAGGCATTCTTGCCACTTCTCTCCTCCGCGGTTGACCATCCGGAAGTGATCGATCTCGATGGCCGTCCAGTCAACGTCCTCAGCACGCAGCTAACAAATGAGGAATTGGTCTCGATCCTGAGCCAGCTCCACTGGGCTAAGGAAGACTCCTTCCGTCCTGACCTCAACTTCCTCCGCCAAGCAAAGCCCGATGCGATCGCGGACTGGCACGTGGTTCTCCCTCAACTCAAGGGGCAGGACACACAGGTGGTCATTGGTGGTGTGGGACCGCTCAGCGTCCACCGTCGCCGGGTAATCAACGGAAAGCTCCAAGCCAAGTCACAGCCGGCCGACCGGTCCCTTGTCCAGCCAATCGCGAACCGCGCAGGGTCCACTCGAGGCGGGATGCTCCTCTACCCCATGGCGCCTAAGGACGCGACCGTACAGGGCGAGCTGTCTACGAGCGAAGTGGTCATGGCCTTCACGCTCTTCCTCCCTCAGGCTTCGGGAGCGACGGATGGGAAGCTCATTACCTGGACCACCAAGGACGACTCACTTCCCAGCTACGCCCTCGTCTCGAGGTAATGAAGAGCCTGCAGGTCTCGGCGAGATCACAACCGCCGCTCGTCGAGACCTGCAGATGAGCATGCTCGGCTCACCATTTCCATTGCCGGCCAGCGACCCCGGGGGGTGTCGTCGATCCGCGCGGTCCAAGCGCAACCGAGGACCGTGGACCATCTGCGGACAGGGAACTGCCTCCTGCTCGGCTAGGGACGCGTGACCCGCATATACGTCTAGGCCCCAAAGGGCCTCCGGAGCCGTGTGCGCAGGTTCGAATCCTGCCGGGGGCACTCGCCGCAGATCAGCAAGAATAAGGCGCTGACCAGGGCGGATGTCGACAGAAGAGGGCGGGAGTCAGTCTCACTGGCTCCCGCCCTCTCTTGTTGTCTCTCACTGTCAGCGCACCATCTGCGACACACCTCCGACACGCTCACGCGCTCCTCACGGACAGGGCACCCCTGCCGACGTCGGAGGTCTCTGCGGAAGCATGTGGACATGCCCAAACCGAAGAGCTTCACAGCGTGGCTAATGAGGTTTTCTCAATGACCTAAACCGATCGAAATAGTGGCATCGGCGATGTCGCCAATAATCCCGACCGGCCCTCATGGAAGGGGCGGTCGGGCAGCACGCCTGCCTCGAAGAGTGCGGCGCCATCCCAGCCGCCATCGAGATGTTCGAAGGCGCCCGGGTTCGATACGAGGCGTACCGGGCGGCGCTAGGCGATGCCTGAGCCGATAGCGCGGGCCACCAGGGCTTTTGGACATGCACCTCTAGTGCTAGGGCCTGTTCGGCGGGTCGCGTCACCGGCTCCGCGCCCGACAGCAATGTCACCCGAACGGCCTAACATGACGTGTCACCCACATGGATCAACATCAAGCTGAGTGGTGTCCCAACCGAGGTATTCCGTGAAAGGCGAACCAAATGCGCATTCGACGAATCCTCGCCGCCGTCATCGCGACGGCAGCCCTCTCCGGACTCGGCATCACAGGCGCCGCCACCGCCACCGCCACAACCGCCACAGCCGCCACCGCCACCCCCGCCAGCCTCACCCCGGGTGAGTGCGAGCAAGGCGGCGGAACGGTCGATCGGTCGCACACGTCCGCGGCCAAGCTCCCGACCTGCAAGGGCGGCAAGTTCGACGGGCAGGATGTCGACTAAACCCCACTAGGCGCCCCGCAGCCACGCGCTGCGGGGCGCTCCCGGGCGAGCCGTAGCCGGGAGAGCCGCAGGTACGTGCCGACCCATAAGGGCGGTCCGAATCTCCCGGACCGCCCTCGCAGCGCGATGACACGGAGCGCTGTGCAGCGTCTCCGTCCTCTTCCAATGCCCTTGTGATCTTCGCGTTGGCGGCTTCCTCGTGGCCGTCGATGCGGCCGTGATAGCGCCGGTGGATCGCCTCGGGAGAGTTGCCGACCCGCTGGGCAACCTCGGCGATCGGCGCCCCCGCGTTCAACCACCGCGTGATGCATGCGTGCCGCAGGTCGTAGGGGCGCCCGGCCAACCGTGAGTCGACGCGCTCGGGCGGGAGCGCATACTCCCGCGCCTCCTCCCGCACCCGCCAGTAGGTGGAAGAGCCGACCACTCCCCCGCGCTCGTTGCCGAACACGCGCCCTTCGGCACCCCTCATGAGGTGCCCAAAGACACCGTCACCAGCGGAAACGCTGAGGCCGGGGTCTTCGCGTATCTACACCCCGGCCAAGCCGTATACCGCCCGAAGCGGCCGTATGTCGGGGTCTGTGGAGGGGATCTTGAGGCATCACCGCAAGTCGCTGACGCATTCCCCGGACGAGTGGTTCGGTCGGTGGTCCCCCGGGTGCCGTGGGGTCGTGCTCGGCTGCGGGGGTCTTCGGTATGACGGACTCGTCTCGGCTCCACCCACGCACACGGCACCGCAGAGGACGTTCCCGGTCTGCTTGACGGGGTGGGCTCGGATGCGCAGGACCCCGGTTGTGCCGTCAAGGGACCGTCTGCTCGGCGAGTTCCGCGGCGCTGCCCGCCCTGACCGAGATGGCGCGTCAGTGGTCGGCTGTGAATCGGCGGATGCCTCTGTATCTGGCCGGCTCCATTGTGGCCGGCACGGATCAGCCGTACGGGGATGACGATTCCTACCTGATCCACGCCCCCAGATGTCCGGCCTGACGCGACTCACCGAGGAAGCCCTCCACGAACCGGGGCTCGCCGACGATCCCACGCATTACGCCGACCTGCTGGGCACGCTGCTGAGTTTCCAGGGCGTTGAGGTCTGGGGCTAGCGGCTCGGCGGGCTGAACGGTGAGGGGTACGACGTGCCCTGCCCCCGTGCCGCGCGGAGAACTTCATCGTCTTCGGCGAGTACGGCTTCTTCTCGACCACGGACAGCATGTACATGGAGCCTTCCAGCACGGCGGGGCGTGTGCCGCTGCGGCCTCAGGCACCGGCGGCCTTGGAGGGGCCGGCCCAAAGGCTCTACGCCCGGGCCGTCATCGCCCGGTGGGGCCGATGAGACCGCAGCCGCCCATCACCGCGTGCCGTACCGATTGGCGTCCTCCAGGGAACGGCGAAGCCCCTGGACGCCTGCCCGGGGCTTCGGTCTTGGGGCACGCGACGGGCGGCGGCCTCCTGGTGGCCGTTCGGGAACTTCGTGTGGTGGTCCACGAGGATTCCGGCGTTTCGGCGGCCCCGGTTCGGGTCAGCCTGAGTTCGACTCGACCGAGTGTCCGCGCCGCGGTCGGATCGGCCTGCTCTGTCGACGGGATGGCCTTGGGCGGTGCTTCCGCATCCTCCGGATTCGCGAAGGCACGGGGAGCGAATTCCCCCTGCGAGAAGATGGCGCGTGTCTGTCCGGAGTCTGGACCCGGCTGCGGTCCGCGCCGTCCTGCCGAGGTGATGCGGGTTCCTCCCTGGTGCGTATCTGGGGCTGACGGCGCCACCAGGAGAAGCGCTTCGGGCGCCCCCTACCGGCGGGGTGCCCTCAGTGTGTCGGTCCTCAGTGCGGGGTGTCGGTGACCGGGGGCCGGGTCGCGGTCGTTCAGGCGTGCGGGGCGGTCGAGGTGCGCGGTGCCGGTGTTCGGTCGGATTTCGGTGGGGAATTCCGGGCCGTGCTTTCGGTGGGGTCGCGCACTTGAATGGTGCGGGCATCTATGAAATTCGTGCTTCTTCGCGGAAAGTTGGTGGGAGAAAGCCCCACAGAAAGCAATCGCTCATATGCGCTATTCTCGCGACGTTCCCGTCCTGCCCCACGCCGTCGCCGTCGCCGAAGTGGTTTCTGGTGATCTGGTCGCCCTCTCCACGCAGGACGTGGGGGAGAACACCTGGTACGTGGTGACGCGCACCTCGCCCGAGACGCCCGACACCATTCGACTGACCTTTCGGCCGCCCCTCGGGGGAAGAGATCACGACGAGGTGTTCGAGCGAGGGCTTCAACTGGTCCTCGGGGAACGCCGGATGGATGTCTCGGCCATTCCGGAGGTCATTGCTGACGACCTCGATGCCGTGGAATTCCAGGACGGGGACCGCGTCACCTCGCTGCGCGTCGTGGACCCCCGGGCCGTCGAGGAGCCGTACACCCGTAGGTGGGGCCGGTGGTACCGGGATCTGGACAGCGGGGCCCAGGAGCCGCTCTCGGACGCGGAGTTGCGGGAGCGGGGTGCCCCGGACGTCCGGCAGGAGCACGTCGTCCGCCATCATCCGCGTCCGCGTCGGACCGCCCGGGCGCGTGCGCCGCGCCGGGTCGTCGTCACCGGGCTCGGCGCCCTGACGCCCCTCGGTGTCGGAGTCGGGGAACTGTGGCAGGGGCTGCTGGAAGGGCGTTGCGGAATCAGGGAGTTGGAGGGTGAGGAGTTCGCCGGGCTTCCGGTGCGGATCGCGGGGACCGTGCCCGTGGACCCGGCCGGGCTGCTGCCCCGGCCGCAGGCGCGGCGGATGAACCGGTCCGCCCAGTTCGCGGTGCTCGCCGCCCGCGAGGCCTGGCGGGACGCCGGATTCGACCCGGCCGGCACGAGGGAGAGCGGGCTCGCACCCGAGCGGGTCGGTGTCTCGGTCGGCGCCATCCTCGGCGACGCCTCCGTCCTGGTCGGCGGCGACCGCCGGCTGCGCGAACGCGGACCGCGCGCGGTCTCCCCGCTCACCACGCCGATGACCGTGCCCTCGCAGGCCGCGTCGCAGGTGTCGCTCGCCCTGCGCATCACCGGCGAGGCCCGCACCGTGACCAGCGCGTGCGCCTCCGGCACCGAGGCCATCGGGCAGGCCGTCGACCGGATCCGGTACGGGCACGTCGACCTCGCCCTCGCCGGGGGCGCCGAGGCCGTGGTCACCCCGGCGATCATGGCCTCCTTCGCCGCGATGCGCGCGCTGTCCGCCCACCCGATCGGATCCACCAGCCCCTCCCGGCCGTTCGCCACCGATCGCGACGGCTTCGTGAACGGCGAGGGCGCCGGGTTCCTGCTCCTGGAGGCCGAGGAGCACGCCCGGGCACGCGGGGCGCGCGTCTACTGCGAGGCCGCGGGCTGGGGCCTGTCCGCGGACGCCCACCACATGGCCGCACCCGACCCGTCCGGCAGCGGCGTCGCGCTGGCGCTGCGCCGGGCCGTCCAGGACGCGGGCGCCCACATCGTCGACGTCGTCCACGTCAACGCGCACGCCACCGCCACCGTCGACGGCGATCTCGCCGAGGCGGGCGCCCTGCGCGCGGTGTTCGGCCGGCGCGTGCCCGTGACCGCGCTCAAGGGGCACCTCGGCCATCTCCAGGGAGCCGCGGGCGGGGTGGAGGCCGTCGCCACGGTGCTCACCCTCCATCACGGTCTCATCCCGCCCACCATCGGCTGTGCCGTCCAGGACGACGCCATCGACCTGGACGTGGTGACCAAGAGCCCGCGCGCCCTCCCCACCCGCGGCGACCTCGCCCTCAGCAACTCGTTCGGATTCGGGGGCCACAACGCCGTGTTGGCGTTTCGCCGGACGCCTTGACGGGGTGCCGGCCGGCGGCCGACGCGTCTCAGGCGGAGGCGCGCTTGCGGGGCGTCGCCTTCTTCGCGGTCGCGGCGTTCTTCTTGGCGGCCGTCTTCTTGGCCGCGCCCTTGGTGGCCCTCTCGGACGTCGACTTCGTGGCCGTCCGGGCGGTGGTCCCGGAGGTCTGCTTCGCCGTGGTCCTCTTCGCCGTCTTCTTCGCCGCCGTCTTCTTCGCGGTCGACGTGGACTTCTTCCCGCCGACCGCCTTCGGCGCCGTACGGGCCGACCTGCGGGCCGGGAGCGGGGTGACCTCGCCGCTCCCGCCGCTCCCGCCGCTCTCCCCGGCCTTCCCGCCGGTCCGCTCCCCCGCTCTCGCGCCCGTCGCCCCGCCCGTCTCCTCGCCGCGGGACTCCTTGGCCGCGCGCACGCTCTTCTCCAGGGCGGCCATCAGGTCGAGCACCTTGCCGCCCGCCTTCTCCCCCGCGGGCGCGGCCGGCGCCTGTTCGCCGGAGGCCTTGGCCGCGATCAGCTCCTCCACGGCCTCCCGGTAGTCGTCGTGCAGGTCCGCGAGGTCGACCTCCCCGAGGGTGTCCATGAGGGCGTCGGCCAGGTCGAGTTCCTGGTCGCGTACGGTCACGCTCGCGTCGGGGGCCACCTCGTCCGTACCGCGGATCTCGTCCGGCCACAGCAGCCCGTGCATGGCGATCACGTCGTCCACCACCCGCAGCATCCCGAGCCGCTCGCGTCCGCGCAGCGCGAACTTCGCGATGGCGACCTTCTGGCTGCGTTTGAGGGCCTCGCGCAGCAGGATGTACGGCTTGGTGGCGGGGACGCCGTTCGCGGACAGGTAGTAGGCCGTGTCCATCTGCAGCGGGTCGATCCGGTCGGCCGGTACGAAGGCCACGATCTCGATCGTCCTGGTGGTCGGGATCGGCAGCGAGGCCAGGTCCTCGTCCGTGACGGGGATCAGCGAACCGTCGCCGTCCTCGTACGCCTTGCCGATCTCACCCCCTGTGACCTCGCGGTCCTCCAGTTCGCAGAACTTCCGGTACCGGATGCGGCCGCCGTCGTCGAGGTGGACCTGGCGGAAGGAGATCGAGTGGCTCTCCGTGGCGTTCACGAGCTTGATCGGGATGCTGACCAGCCCGAAGGAGATGGCGCCGTTCCAGATGGATCGCACGTGCAGCACCTTCCTGACACGGATTCGAGAGGTCCGACACGGATGTCGCGAGGTGTGGTCGAAGCCAGGCTAGACGCGTGTTCGCGACAGCACATCCGCTGGCGGGCCACCGGGCGCCGCGTCCACGGTTCCGTGCGACGCTCGACCCATGACGCCGATCACCGAGGTGGAGGGCCGGCGGCTCACGCTCACCAACCTGGAGAAGGTCGTCTACCCGGCGGCCGGTTTCACGAAGGGCGAGGTCCTGCACTACTGTGCGACGGCCGCGGCCCCTCTGCTGGCTCACCTCCGCGACCGGCCGGTCTCCTTCCTCCGCTATCCCGACGGCCCGGACGGTCCGGTCTTCTTCACCAAGAACGTGCCGCCCGGCACCCCCGCCTGGGTCGGGACCGCCGAGGTCCCCCGGACGGAGGGACCCGCCCGTATGGTCCTGGTCCAGGACCTCGCCTCGCTCATGTGGGCCGCGAACCTCGTCACCGAGTTCCACACGCCGCAGTGGCGGGCGGACGCGCCCGGCGAGGCGGACCGACTGGTGTTCGACCTCGACCCGGGCGCGCCCGCGACGGTCGTCGAGTGCTGCGAGGTCGCCCTGTGGCTGCGGGAGCGGCTGGCGGCGGACGGGATCGCGGCGTACGCGAAGACGTCCGGCTCGAAGGGGCTGCATCTGCTGGCGGCGTTGGTGCCGGTGGCGTCCGAGGACGTCAGCTCGTACGCGAAGGCGCTCGCCGTCGAGGCGGAGCGCGCGCTGCCGCGACTGGTCACGCACCGGATGACGAAGAGTCTTCGGCCGGGGAAGGTCTTCGTCGACCACAGCCAGAACGCCGCGCGCAAGACCACGGCGACGCCGTACACGCTGCGGGCCCGGGCCACGCCCACCGTCTCCGCGCCCGTCACCTGGGACGAGGTCGCGGACTGCGACGAGCCGGGGCGGCTCGTCTTCCACGCCCACGACATCGCGCCGCGGCTGGAGCGGTACGGCGATCTGCTGGCGCCGCTGCTGGATCGGGGGCGCGCGCACGCCCTGCCGTGAACGGCGGACGCGTGCGCGCACGCCCTGCTGTGAACGGCGGACGCCTCCCGCACGCCCTGCCGTGAACGGCGGACGCGTGCGCGCACGCCCTGCTGTGAACGGCGGACGCCTCCCGCACGCCCTGCCGGCGTGGCGGGACGCCGTGAGAGGCCGCACCTCCGCGCCCCACGCACCCGCCCGCCACGCATCCGCCCGCCTCGCCTCGCCTCAAGTCGCCCGCCATCCGGCCCGCACGGACAATGAACAGCGACAGAGCACGGGGGCAGCGCCCGCCGGGGCAGAGCAGGGCACGGCAGGTCACGCCAGGGCAGGCGGGGTGGGGCCGGGCCGCCGGGCGTTCAGCGCGGGACCGACAGAGGCAGCGCAGGTGTGTGGCCGCGTGCCACCCGGGGTGGTGGGCGCCTGCCGGCGAGGTGGCGATGATGCCGACGTGGCGACTGCGGGACTTCCACGACGATGATCTCGACCAGGCGATCCAGATATGGGACCAGAACCGGCAGGCGGACGACGCCGGCGCCGTCTTCCCGGTCTCCGAGGTCATGGCGGCGGCCCGGAACTGCGGCCCCGCCGTGGTCGCCGTGGCCGGGAACGACATGGTGGGCATGGCGGTGGCACAGGTCCAGGGCGAACGGGCCTGGATCACGCTGGTGGCGCTGTCCGCCGCGTGGCGGGACCGGGGTATCGGCAGCGCCCTGATCGGCGAACTCGAACGACGGCTGCGGGCCCAGGACGTACGCCGGATCGGGGCCCTGCTCACCCCGGGGGCCACCGGGACGACGGCCCTGGAGAACTCCGGCTACCGGGCGCGCACCGGGCTGGTCCTCTACGAGAAGGTCGAGCATCTCGGCGCGGGCGAGGCGGGGCTGCTCGCGGAGCTCGGCGGCAGGCTGCAGCCGAGCGGGCTCTGGCGCGCGCTCGCCGGGATGGAACGGGAGAAGGACGCCATCGAGCGGCGGATCGTGCTGCCGCTGGCCGAGCCCGCGCTGGCCGACCGGTACGGGGTGGCGCCGCCGAAGGCCGTCATCCTCTTCGGGCCTCCGGGCACCGGGAAGACCAGTTTCGCGAAGGCGGTCGCCTCCCGGCTGGAGTGGCCGTTCGTGGAGCTCTTCCCGTCCCGGCTGGCGGCGGGCGCCGAAGGGCTGGCCGCGTCGCTGCGGGACACTTTCGCCGAGCTGGCGGAACTGGAGACGGTGGTGCTGTTCATCGACGAGGTCGAGGAGATCGCGGGCGCCCGGTCCGGCCTCGCCGTCGATCCCGGCCACGGCGTCACCAACGAACTGCTCAAGCTGATCCCCGGTTTCCGTGACCACGACGAGCGGTTGCTGATCTGCGCCACGAACTCCGTGCGCTCGCTGGACCAGGCGTTCCTGCGGCCCGGACGGTTCGACTACGTCATCCCGGTGGGACCCCCGGATCCGGCCGCCCGGGAGGCCATCTGGCGGCGTTATCTCGGGCCCGCCGCCGACCGGGTCGAGCTGCACCGGCTGGTGGCGGCGAGTGAGATGTTCACCCCCGCCGACATCGAGTTCGCCGCCCGCAAAGGCGCCCAGGCCGCGTTCGAGCGCGAGATCACCGACCGCCGGGGGACGCCGGCCGGCACCGAGGACTACCTGGCGGCCGTCGCCGACACCCGCCCGACCCTCACCGCGCAGGCCCTGACCGAGTTCGAGGAGGACATCGAGCGTCACGTGCGGATGTGACACCGCCGCCGCGTACGGCCTCCGTACGGAAGTCGTACGCAGCCGTTCGCAGGCGTACGCCGGCCGTACGGAGGACCAACGGGAGCGACGAGACCGGCCGCCCGTCCACCTGCGGACACCCCGTCCGTCGTCCCGCCCGGCGGAACCGGCTGCCCGGCGCGCCTGTCACCGGCCGTGGTCCGGAGGAACCGACCGTCCGGCGCACCTGCCACCGGCCACCGAACGCCCGGCGCACCTGCCACCGGCCGCCGAACGCCCGTGCATCCGGCGGACCGGGGGGACGCGTCGCGGGCGGCCGGGGCCTCCTCACAGCCTCAGCCACGTGTGCCGGTCGCGGGCCATCGCGTGCAGGGCCTCCACGTCCGCCGGCTTCAGGACCCCTCCCAGCCGGGCCAGGGACGACAGTTCGCTGTCCTGGAGCACGCGCAGGTCACGGAGCGGTGCGAGGACGGCGAGAGCGGCGGGGCCCGCCAGCGCCAGCACGGGGTGGACCTCGGCGGTGAGCGCGTACGAGGCCCGGTCGGCGTCGGTACGGACCTGCCGGAGCAGCGGACGCGCCTCGCGGCGGCCGACCGTGACCATGGGGTCGGTGACCAGGACCCGCTGCTTGCGGGCGTGGAGGGCGCGGACGGCGAAGAGACCCCCGGGACCGATGACCAGATGGTGGATTCGGGCGCCGCCGGGCAGGGGGACCGAGTGCAGGGTGTGCCAGCCCCCGCCCTCCATGCGGTCGAGGGCGTCGCCGACGGCCTGCTCGGCGGCGAGCGCGCGGCGGCGCGGGTCGGGACGCAGCCGGTGCGGCGGTCCCGGGTCCCGGTCGAGGGCGACGACCAGGGCCTCGCCGGGCCGGTTGGGCGCGAGGTCGTCGTCCGGACGGAGAGTGAGGCGGGCCAGTTCCGCCGGGGTGGGGACCGGGGGCGGTCCCACGGTCACCGGGCCGGTGAGGAACGGGGCGAGCGTGTCGAGCACGTCCTCCCGCCGGTCCTCGCTGAGCAGGTTGACCCGGGCCGTGTCACGGTCGTACCAGGCGACGTTCCTCCCGTCGGTCAGGCACACGTAGAGGCGCTCCTGTCCGTGGCGCCAGGCCGGTACGACCCGCAGTCCGTTCATGCCCCATCACCCCATGACCATGGGAACAGGCGGGGTGCTCCAGGGGCAAGAACCCGGTTACCTTTGTGAGCAGTTGGGGGAGTTGTGGGAGGCGCCGTTGCGGACTCGCAGAAAGCAACCCGATGTACCCGCTCCGCAGAACCCGTGGAGCGAGATCGTGCCAGGCCTGTGGATGGGCGGGCACGCGTTCGCGGGGCGCTCCGGGGAGCCGGAGTTCGCCGTCGTACACGATGAGTTCGACCTGGTCCTGACGCTGCTGCGGCTGCCGGGGCACGGTCCGGACCCGGGCGTCGAGCACCATGTGTGGCCGATCCCGGACGGCCCCCTGGACGGCACCCAGCTGGCGGGCGTGATCCGTCTCGCGCGGGCCGCGGACGACGCGTTGGAGGAGGGGCGCCGGGTCCTGGTCCGCTGCTACCACGGCTACAACCGGTCGGGGCTCGTCGTGGCGCACGCGCTGGTCCTCGCCGGGCACAGTTCCGACGAGGCGATACGGCTGATCCGGGGCCGGCGCTCGCCGTGGGCCCTGCACAACGAACTGTTCGTGGAGTACCTGCGGGCCGGACTCCCCACCGCCCGGCTCCTGGAGGAACTGGCGGAGTAGCGGGGCACCGGCGGAAACGGTCCGGCGCGGGCGGGAAGCAGGGAGGGGGCCGGAGAGGCGGCGGACGGGAGAACCGGCGGAACCGGGGGCTCCGGCCGGCCATCCGCTCGCGAACAAAAAGGACTTCCGTATGAATAAGGTGTAGGGCGTCGGTTCCGTCGGTTTCCCGCGGGCCTCGCGCACCGAGCCGTCCCCCGGCCCCGGACCGGGGCCGGCCCGGACGCAGGAGAGCAGTGACCCCCACTCGGCCCAGCCGTCTCCCGCTCGCCGCCCTCACCGCCGCGCTGGTGGCGGTCCTGGCCGGCTGTGGCGACTCCGGTGCGCTGCGCGCCGCGGGTGAGACGCCCACCGCCGTCGGCCCCGCCAGACTCTGGCCGGAGCTGCCTCCCGCGTCGATGCCCGCCCTCGACTACGGCGAGGCCGACACCGAGACGGTCAAGGGTGTCACCGCGCCGGGCGACGACATGCACAAGGTGAATCCGCTCGACGTGGTGCGCGCCGAGGTGGCCGCGCACCCGGACGAGTACTCCGGCGCGCACGCCTCGTACGCGCCGACGGCCCGGCAGCTGGAGGACTGCGGGAAGAAGGGCGCCCCGGGCGAGGCGTGCCCGGTCCTGAAGGCGTACTACCGCGATCTCACCGGCGACGGGAAGGACGACATGGTGCTCGGCATCCGCTTCCCCCACGACCAGCTGGCCGTACGTGTGTACGCCTTCCTGGACCACAGGCTGGTGCAGGTCATGGGCACCTCGGACAGCGTGGTCAGCGTGGAGCTCGCGGGCCGCCAGGTGATCATCCGTTCGCCCTCGACCCTGCCGGGCTACGAGTTCCGCACGGTGTGGACCTGGGACGCCCACCAGAACGCGATGCTGGCGACCCGCGACGAGATCCTCCGTGTGGGCACCCCCTCCCCCACCCGCGCCACCACCCCCACACCCGCGCCCGTCCCGCCGCCGTCCGCGTCCGCGCCCCCGTTCACGACGTCCGGCCCGTCGGCGAGCGGTTCGTGACGCGCCGCCGACGGCGCCCGCGCACCGCACGGGGCCCGCGGGTCGTGCGCGCCCTGCGGGCCTTCTGCCGTGTCCCCCACTGGACCGCCACCCTCACCTGGAAGGCGACCGCCTTCCTCGCGGTGATGTGCTGCGGCCTCGCCGCCCTCCTCGGCATCCTCGTGCACGTGTCGGTGACCAACCAGACCGTCGGCGAGGCCCGCGGCCGCGCGCTCGACCGGCTGACCGAGGTGACGGCGTCGTACGAGGAGGGCGACCGGCTGCCGCCCGGCGCGGGCGTCGACCTGCCGGGGCTGCCCGCCGCGCTGCGCGAACTGGCCACCGACGGCCACCGCGGCACGATGGTCGGCGACCAGGACACGCACCCCACCATGTGGGCGGCCGGACCCGCCGGCCGGGGGCGGGCGATCACCGTGCAGTTCGACTACGCGCAGGGCGCCCACGCCATCGACGCCCTGGACCGGGCGATCGTGTGGTCCTCGGCACTGGCGATCGGCGCGACGCTGCTGGTGGGGGCGTTCGCGGTGACCCGGGTGACCCGGCGACTGCACGCGACGGCGAGGGTGGCCCGGCGGATCAGCGCCGGCGACCTGGACGCGCGCGTCAACGACCCCCGTACCGTCCATGACTTCCGGGGCGTCCACGACCCCCGTACCGTCGTCGACGCCCGTACGCAGCGCCCGCCGCGGCCCCAGGACGAGGTGGCCGCGGTCGCCGGCGCGCTCGACACGATGGCGGCCTCGCTGCAGAGCAAGCTGCTGAGCGAGCAGCGCTTCACCGCGGACGTGGCGCACGAGCTGCGCACCCCGCTGACCGGGCTGCACGCGGCGGCCGAGCTGCTGCCGCCGGGCCGCCCGACCGAGCTGGTGCGCGACCGGGTCGCCACGCTGCGCACGCTCACCGAGGATCTGCTGGAGATCTCCCGCCTGGACGCCGGACGGGAACGCCTGGAACTGGACTCGGAGCCGCTGGCCCCGCTGGCGGGCCGGGTGGTGCGGGCGTCGGGGACGAAGACCGGGGTCCAGGTCGTACGGGACACGCGGGTGGAGACCGACCGGCGCCGTCTGGAACGGGTGCTCGGGAATCTGGTGGCCAACGCGCACAAGCACGGCAGGGTTCCGGTGGTGCTCACCGTCGACGGCCCGGTGGTGACCGTACGGGACCACGGTGACGGCTATCCGGAGTACCTGCTGGAGCACGGGCCGCAGCGGTTCCGTACCGAGGGCGGCTCCAAGGGTCATGGTCTCGGCCTGACGATCGCGCTCGGCCAGGCGGAGGTACTGGGCGCGCGGCTGGTCTTCGCCAACGCTCCCGACGGCGGCGCGCTGGCGACCTTGACGCTCCCTCAGGACGAAGAAGGTCAACGGGCCGAGCGGGAGGACGGGGAGGAGCGGGACGAGGGAGCAGGACGGAAAGGGCGGGAAGGGCGGAACGACCGGCGCGGGCGGAACGACGAGTACGGGCGGAACGACGGGTACGGCGACGGCGGCCCCTGAGCGCCCCCGAATCCTTCGCCCCGAGCCCTTCGTCCCCGAACACGATGAACCCCGGCGAGGTACACCGAAACGGCCCGTTCGTCACCACATAACAGGACATCAGCTCCACCACTTGCTACGTTCCGGACATGATTCAGCCCGGAATGCCCGGTTCGGACGGAACGGCCGGACCAACGGGACCAACCGGAAACTCCGGAACAGCCGGGACGGCCGGAACCACCGGAACCACCGGTACGGCCGTCGTGGCGGATCCGCCCCCGCCCCTCCCCTCCGCACGCCTCGCCCGGCGCCGCGGGATCGAGTTCACGCTCATCGTCGTCGCCGTGCTGCTCTCCGTGTACGGCTACTGCGCGGTCGGACTCGCCCGGCACGGCACCGTCCCGCCCGGCGCCGCCGGTTACGGCGCGGGACTCGGCGTGCTGGCGCTGCTCGCGCATGTCGCGGTACGGCTGCGGGCGCCGTACGCCGATCCGCTGCTGCTGCCGATCGCCGTCCTGCTGAACGGGCTCGGTCTGGTGCTGATCTACCGCCTCGACCTGGAGACCCCCGGCGACCCGGCCGCCCCGATCCAGCTCATCTGGTCGACCCTCGGTGTCGCGCTCTTCATCGTGGTCGTGCTCTTCCTGCGCGACCACCGCGTCCTGCAGCGTTACACCTACGTCTCGGTCGTCACCGCGCTCGCGCTGCTCCTGCTGCCGATCCTCTTCCCCGCCGTGAACGGCGCCCGGATCTGGATCCGGATCGCCGGATTCTCCATCCAGCCGGGCGAGTTCGCGAAGGTGCTCCTCGCGGTCTTCTTCGCCGGTTACCTCGCGGCCAACCGCAACGCGCTCACGCACGCGGGCCGCCCCCTCCTGGGCTTCATCCGGCTGCAGCTGCCCACCGGCCGCGTCCTCGGCCCGATCGTCACGGTCTGGCTGCTGAGCGTGCTGGTACTCGTCCTGGAGCGGGACCTGGGCACATCGCTGCTGTTCTTCGGCCTGTTCGTGATCCTGCTGTACATCGCCACCGGCCGCACCGGCTGGATCGCGGTCGGCCTGCTGCTCGCCTGTGCGGGCGCCATGGCCGTGGGCCGGCTGGAGCCGCACGTCCACGGGCGGGTACAGGACTGGCTGCACCCCTTCGCCTCGATCGACGCGGGGCTCGGGCCCAACCAACTCGCCCAGTCCCTCTTCGCGTTCGCCGCCGGCGGCATGCTCGGTACCGGTCTCGGACTCGGCCACTCCATCCTGATCGGCTTCGCCGCCAAGTCGGACTTCATCCTCGCCACCGCAGGCGAGGAGCTGGGCCTGTCCGGGCTCTCGGCGATCTTCCTCCTCTACGCGCTCCTCGTGGAGCGCGGCTACCGGGCCGGACTCGCCCTGCGCGACCCCTTCGGGCGGCTCCTCGCGATCGGCCTCGCCTCGATCGTGGCGCTCCAGGTCTTCGTGATCGCCGGCGGTGTGACCGGTCTGATCCCGCTGACCGGCATGGCGATGCCGTTCCTCGCCCAGGGCGGCTCCTCGGTCGTCACCAACTGGATCATCGTCGCGCTGCTGATCCGGATCAGCGATTCGGCACGCAGTCAGTACGACGGGACGGCGGCGCCGTGAGCCGCCGGAAGGACTCACCATGACCAAGTACATCCGCAGGGCCGCCGCCCTGTGCGCCGTGCTGCTCGTCGCCCTCCTCGTGAACGCCGCGCGCGTCCAGGTCGTCCGGGGCGGGGCGTACGACGACAACCCGGCCAACCGCCGTCAGTCGATCGCGCGGTACGGGCAGCCACGCGGCGACATCCTGGTCGGCGGCCGGCCCGTCACCGGCTCCAGGGACACCGGGGAGCAGCTCCGCTACGAGCGGACGTACACGGACGGCCCGCTGTACGCGCCCGTGACGGGCTTCGCCTCGCAGGTGTACGGCAGGACGTCCCTGGAGAGCACCGAGGACGGCATCCTCTCCGGCACCGATCCGATGCTCTCGCCGCTTCCGCTGTGGAACGACGTCACGCGCGCCCGCAACCCCGGTGGCCAGGTCGTCACCACCCTCGACCCGGCCGCGCAGCGGGCGGCCTACGAGGGGCTGGGCCGGCGCCGGGGCGCGGTCGCCGCCATCCAGCCGTCGACGGGAAGGATCCTGGCGCTGGTCTCGACGCCCTCCTACGACCCCGGGCTGCTGTCGGGGACAGGCACGGCGGTGACGGACGCGTGGCGGCGGCTGAACGCGGCGCCGGACAAGCCGATGCTCAACCGGGCGATCCGGCAGACCTATCCGCCGGGGTCGACGTTCAAGGTGGTGACGGCCGCGGCGGCGCTGGAGACCGGCGTGGTCACGGATGTCGACGATTCGACCGACTCCCCCGATCCGTACACGCTGCCCGGCAGTACGACCTGGCTGACGAACGAGACGGAGGGCTGCGCGGACGCGTCGCTGCGGTACGCCTTCGAGTGGTCGTGCAACACGGTCTTCGCCAAGCTCGGCGTGGACGTGGGACTGCGTGACATGACCCGCACGGCGGCCGCCTTCGGCTTCAACGACAAGAAGCTGCGGATCCCGTTCCTGGCCGCGCCCAGCAATTTCGACACCCGCCTCGACAGGGCGCAGCTGGCGCTCTCCTCCATCGGCCAGTTCGACACGCGGGCCACGCCCCTGCAGATGGCGATGGTCTCGGCGGCCGTGGCGAGCGGCGGGACGGTCAAGTCGCCCTATCTGGTGGAACGCAGGAAAGGACTGGACGGGATGACCGTCGCGAGGACCGGCCCGCGCACGCTCCGCCAGGCGATGAGCCCGGTGACGGCCGCGCGGATGCGCCGGCTGATGACGGACGTGGTGACGGACGGCACCGGCGCGAACGCCGCGATTCCGGGGGCGACCGTCGGCGGCAAGACCGGGACCGCCCAGCACGGCATCGACAACCTGGGGCTGCCGTACGCCTGGTTCATCTCCTGGGCCCAGGCGGACGACTCGCTGCAGCCCGCGGTGGCGGTCGCGGTCGTCGTCGAGGACGCGGCGGCGGACCGGGGCGACATCAGCGGGGGCGGCGACGCGGCGCCGATCGCGAGGTCCGTGATGGAGGCGGTGCTGGGGTTCCGTGACGGGGGCGGGGACGCGGGCGGAGGCGGGGACGCGGGCGGCGCCGGCGGCAACGGCAACGAGGACGGGAGCGACAACGGGAGCGGTGACGGGCGTCATGGAGGTCGGTTCCGGCCGGAATGAGATATCCGGCCTGAATCGGCGTACTGATGGGAGGGCTCCCCACCACAAGGCCCCAGTCCTGTCATGCCGGAGGTACCTCGCCCGTGAGCATCACCAGAGTGGCCCCGCCCGGGACCGGCCGCCGCGACCCGGAGGAACCACGGACCGCGGACGAACCGCGGGACGCGGACCGACCACAGGACCCGGACGAACCGCGGGACGCGGAGGCGGACGTGCCGCCGGTGCGCGCGGAAGGCGCCCCCGGGCGCGCCGATGATCCGCGGGGCTGGCACTTCAACTCGCCGCTCGTGCTGGTCATGCTGCTGATCGTCCTGGTGCTGGCGCAGGGCCCGGTCCGCGGCGCCCTGTCCGCGCCCGTGATGCAGAGCTGGATGACCGTGTTCGTCGCGGTGGTCCTCCAGGCGCTGCCCTTCCTGGTCCTCGGCGTGCTGCTGTCGGCGGCCATCGCGGTGTTCGTCCCGCCCGCGTTCTTCGCTCGGGCGCTGCCGAAACGGCCCGCGCTGGCCGTGCCGGTGGCCGGGATGGCCGGGGCGGTGCTGCCGGGCTGCGAGTGCGCTTCGGTTCCGGTGGCCGGGGCGCTGGTGCGCCGGGGGGTGACTCCGGCGGCGGCGCTGGCGTTCCTGCTGTCGGCGCCGGCGATCAACCCGATCGTGCTGACGGCGACCGCCGTCGCGTTCCCCCGCGATCCCGGGATGGTCGTGGCCCGCTTCGTGGCGAGTCTGCTGGTGGCGTGCTCGATGGGGTGGCTGTGGCAGCGGCTGGGCCGTGCCGACTGGCTGCGGCCTCCGGCCCGCCCCTCGCACGAGGGCCTCGGCAGGGGTGCCGCGTTCTGGGGGTCCGTACGGCACGACGTGATGCACGCCGGCGGCTTCCTCGTCATCGGGGCCATGGCGGCGGCCACCCTCAAGGCCGTCGTACCGGCGAGCTGGCTGCACGCGGCGGCCGACAATCCGGTGGTGGCGATCCTCGCCCTGGCCGTCCTCGCGGTGCTGCTGTCCATCTGCTCCGAGGCCGACGCGTTCGTGGTCTCGTCGCTGACCCAGTTCTCGCTGACCGCGCGGCTGGCCTTCCTCGTGGTGGGACCGATGATCGACCTCAAGCTCTTCGCCATGCAGGCGGGCACGTTCGGCCGCGGGTTCGCCCTCCGGTTCGCGCCCGCCACCTTCGTGCTGGCCGTCGTCGGATCGGTGCTCGTCGGGACGGTGCTCCTGTGAACCGGCAGGCCCAGGCGGCGATCATGTTCCTGGTCGGCGCCGCGGTACTGCACGCCGGCTTCACCGATCTCTATCTGCGCTACGTCAAGGCCGGGCTGCGGCCCCTGCTCCTCGCGGCCGGTGTCGTCCTGATCCTCGCGGCGCTGGCGACGGTCCGGTACGACCGGCGCGCGTCGAAGGGCGAGGGCCGACACGGGGAGGGCGAGGGCGAGGGCACGGCGGAAGGGGCCGGGAGCGGGGACGGACACGGGCACGCGCACCGGGAACCCCGTGTCTCCTGGCTCCTCGTCCTGCCCCTGTTCGCCCTCATCCTGGTCGCCCCGCCCGCCCTCGGCTCCTACAGCGCCCTGCACACCGGTACGGCGCTGCAGGCACCCCTCGCCTATCCGCGCCTGCCGGCCACCGACCCGCTCCCGCTCAGCGTCGTCGACTACGCGGGGCGCGCCGCGTACGGGCACGGCCGCACCCTGGGGCACCGGCGGATCGAGGTCACCGGCTTCGTCGCCCTCGGCCACGACGGCACCCCGTACCTGGTCCGGATGGCCCTCAACTGCTGTGCCGCCGACGCGCAGCCGGTCAAGATCGGCCTGACCGGGCACATCCCGCCCGTCCTGCAGCCCGACGCCTGGCTGCGGGTCACCGGCACCTACACCGGCAAGCGGGCCAAGGACCCGGTCAACGGCGGTGTCATCCCCTTCCTCGACGTCACCGAGGCCAGGCCGGTCCCGACCCCGCACGACCCGTACGACGAGAGCTGGAACAACTGACACGGGGGTTCCCGACGGCCTGGGGGCCCTCGACCCGGAGTTCGTCGTCCGGTCCGCTCAGGAGGCGCCGGGCAGCGCCTCCCGGCGGCGCAGCCACTCCTGCGGTACGCCGTCGACGCCGGTGCGGGCGGCGACGATCCCGCCCGTGATGGCGCAGGTCGTGTCCACGTCGCCGAAGCCCTCCGCCGTGGTCCACAGGGCGGAGACCAGGTCGGCGGGGTGGCGGGCCGCGCACCAGACGGCGAACGGGACGGTGTCGTCGGCGCGGACGCGCCGTCCGCTGCCGAGGAGGTCCGCGGCCTTCCAGGGTTCGGTGGTGAAGGGGACCCCGGCCGCCTCGGTGAGGCCGTCGCGGACCGCGCTCGCCGGGGTGGCGGCCGCGACGGCGGTGAGGTCCAGTTCGCCCCGGACGGAGAGCGCCGCCGCCGTCGCGACCGCGACCGCTCCCGCGACACCCTCCGGGTGGGCGTGCGTCACCCGGGCGGAGAGTGCCGCCTGTTCGGCGACGAGCGGCAGGCTCCGGTGGAACCAGGCGCCGAGCGGGGCGACGCGCATGGCCGCGCCGTTGCCGAGGCTGCCCTCGCCGTCGAAGAGCTCCCGGGCCAGTTCCGGCCAGCGCTCCGGCTCCTGGACCAGGCGGGGCAGGAGTCGGCGCATTCCGTGGCCGTAACCGCGGGCCGGGTCCGCGTCGTGGCCCAGGGCGAAGGCCTGGGCGAGTTCGCGTGGGCGGACCTCTCCGTACTGGTCGAGGACCCTGAGCACGCCCAGCGCCATCGCCGTGTCGTCGGTCCAGTGCCAGACGGGTTCGTGCGGGGTGAGCCGTGCGCGGATCTCCGCGTACGCCCGGGGGTGGTCGCGGACGAGCGGGAACCAGCGTTCGCCGAAGGCGTCGCCCAGGGCCAGGCCCTCCAGGCTGCGGCGCGCCGACGGACGGTCGGTCCGGACGGAGTTCGGCTCGGGAGTCATGGGAAGGATGATGCCGGTCGGGACGGATTGCCGCACCGGTGTCCGGGCCCTTCGTCCGGGGCCGGCCGGAAAGGCGCGGTACGACCACACCGTCCCCGACGGACCACCACACGCCCCGGTGCCGACGCGCCGTTCCCCGCGGACCACCACGCGCCCGGGTACCAGCACACCGTCACCGGCACGCTGACGCGAACGGTTCGCGGGGCCCGGTACCCGCACACCGTCCTGCGCGGACCACCGCGCCATGGCGAACACACCGTCACGGGCAGGCCGGCGCGGGCGGTTCGAGCGGCCCGGCGCGGACCCGTCGTCGCCGTTCGGGCTGAGGCGCCGCGGTTCGAGCGGGAGCGGCGCACGGTTCTCAGGAGTCCGCGCCGGACTCGATCATCTCCTCGACCTCGGTCACGCGCGCCTTCTCCTCCGCCGCGAACCGCCGCGCGTCCAGCCGCTCCGCGATCTCCTCGTCCTGGGTCATCAGCAGGTCGAGGCTGGAGTCGCCCATCTCGAAGACGCCCATGTCGACGTACGCCCGCTGGAGGCGTTCGCCCCACAGGCCGATGTCCTTGACGCAGGGCACGATGCGGCTGAAGAGCAGCCGGCGGAAGAGGTGCAGGAATTCGGACTGCTCGCTGTACCGCTCGGCCTCGGCCCGGGGGATGCCGAAGTTCTCCAGCACCTCGACACCACGCAACCGGTCCCGCATCAAGTAACAGCCCTCGATGACGAACTCCTCGCGTTCACGCCGCTCGGCGTCGGAGAGCTGCCGGTAGTAGTCGCGCAGCGCCATGCGGCCGAAGGCGACATGGCGGGCCTCGTCCTGCATCACGTACGCGAGGATCTGCCGGGGCAGGGGCTTGTCCGTGGTGTCGCGGATCATGCCGAAGGCGGCGAGTGCCAGGCCCTCGATCAGGACCTGCATCCCGAGGTAGGGCATGTCCCAGCGGGAGTCGCGGAGGGTGTCGCCGAGCAGGGACCGCAGATGGTCGTTGACCGGGTAGAGCATTCCGATCTTCTCGTGCAGGAAACGGCCGTAGATCTCCGCGTGCCGGGCCTCGTCCATGGTCTGGGTGGCCGAGTAGAGCTTCGCGTCGAGGTCGGGGACGGACTCCACGATGCGCGCCGCGCAGACCATCGCGCCCTGCTCGCCGTGCAGGAACTGGCTGAACTGCCAGGCGGTGTAGTGCCGGCGCAGCTCGCCCTTGTCCCGGTCGGTCATCTTCGCCCAGTGCGGTGTCCCGTACAGGGTCATCGCCTCGTCGGGGGTGCCGAGCGGATCGTACGGGTCGACCTCGATGTCCCAGTCGATGCGCCGCTGTCCGTCCCACTGCTTGTCCTTGCCCTTCTGGTACAGGGCGAGGAGGCGGTCGCGACCGTCGTCGTACTCCCAGCTGAAACGTGCCGCCCCCGAGGCCGGTATCTGCCAGAGGGGGTCTCCCGGGTCCTTGGCGTACAGCTCGTGCGTCGGCATACCTGGCAGGCTCACACGGGGTAGACGCATCGTCAACAAGTCGCGCACAGGGGATTGACGAGCTTGCTGACAGGCATTCTCATAAGAAGTGACCGCCGGTAACCCTTGAAGATCCCGTACGACGAGGTGGGAACAGTCATGACGACGGTGACGGAAGACGGATTCGACCGGCTCGACGGGCTGCGCGACGCGCTCGGCCTGCTCAAGGACCGGGAACAGGTGGCCGAACGGCTCCTCGCCTCTTCCGCCAGGCACTCCTTCGACCCGGACGAGGAGCTGGACTGGGACGCGCCCTTCGAGGAGGGCAAGTGGTTCTGGCCGCCCGAGCTGGTGTCGCTGTACGACACCCCGCTGTGGAAGCGGATGGGCGAGGACCAGCGGATCCTGCTCTCGCAGCACGAGGCGGCGGCGCTCGCCTCCCTCGGGATCTGGTTCGAGATCATCCTGATGCAGCTGCTGGTGCGTCACATCTACGACAAGGCGGCCACGAGCGCGCACGTGCGGTACGCGCTCACCGAGATCGAGGACGAGTGCCGGCACTCGAAGATGTTCGCCCGGCTGATCTCGCGCGGCGGCACCCCGCACTATCCGGTCAGCCGCGCCCATCTGAATCTCGGTCGGCTCTTCAAGACCGTCTCGACCACCCCCGGTTCCTTCACCGCCACTCTGCTCGGCGAGGAGATCCTGGACTGGATGCAGCGGCTGACCTTCCCGGACGAGCGGGTGCAGACCCTGGTGCGCGGTGTCACCCGCATCCATGTGATCGAGGAGGCCCGGCACGTGCGGTACGCGCGGGAGGAGCTGCGGCGCCAGATGGTGACCGCGCCACGCTGGTCCCAGGAGTTCACCCGCGTCACCTCCGGCGAGTTCGCCCGGATCTTCTCCGTCGCGTTCGTCAATCCGGAGGTCTACACGAACGTCGGCCTCGACCGGCGGGAGGCCGTGGCGCAGGTGCGGGCGAGCGGGCACCGGCGCGAGGTGATGCAGACCGGGGCGAGGCACCTGACCGACTTCCTGGACGACATCGGCGTACTGCGGGGGGTCGGGCGGCGGCTGTGGAAGGCGTCCGGACTGCTGGCCTGACGGGCCGCCACGCCGGTCCCCTCGCGGGACCCGGGCCGGAGCCACCGGCCGCGGCCCCGCCTCGCGCAACGGACCGGAACCACGGGTCGCGGCCCCGCGGGGCGGGCGCGCGCGGGGCCGGCGGGCGCGAACCCTCGGGTTACGCTGCCGACATGACCTCCGCGGCTCCCACCCCCGCATACCGCCGGCTGAGCGTCGAGGAGCGGCGTTCGCAGCTCCTCGAGGCCGCACTGTCCCTCTTCGCCCACCGGGCGCCCGAGGAGGTCTCGCTGGACGACGTGGCGGAGGCCGCCGGGGTGTCGCGGCCCCTCGTGTACCGGTACTTCCCCGGCGGCAAGCAGCAGCTGTACGAGGCCGCGCTGCGCTCCGCGGCGGAGGAACTGGAGCACTGCTTCGCGGAGCCGCCGCAGGGCTCGCTGAGCGAACGGCTGTCACGGGCCCTGGACCGCTATCTCGCCTTCGTGGACCAGCACGACACGGGCTTCAGCGCGCTGCTGCAGGGCGGCAGCGTCGTGGAGACGTCCAGGACGACCGCCATAGTGGACGGAGTGCGGCGGGCCGCCGCCGAACACATCGTCGACCATCTCGCCGTGCGCGATCCGGGCCCGCGGCTGCGGATGACCGTACGGATGTGGATCACCGCGGTCGAGGGCGCGTCGCTCAGCTGGCTCGACGGCGGCAAGGAACCGCCGCTGGACGAGCTGCGGGACTGGCTGGTGGAGCAGTTCGTGGCGATGCTGGTGGCGAGCGCCGGGCGCGATCCGCAGACCGCCGACGTCGTGCGCGCGGCGCTCGCCCTGGAGGCGCCGGACGGCGCGGTGGGAGCGCTGGCCCGGCGGGTCGTCCCGCTGCTCGGTGACGCGGCGCGACTGCTTTGAGCGGCTCGTTTGTGACACTGGTGCGGTGAAGAGCCAAGACACCCCCTTCGAGGGAGGCCCGCTGGACGGGCGTGTGCTGCCCGTCCTGCTCGGTCTGACCGGACACCCGCCGAAGGTGTACCGCGTACCGGTGCCGGACGCGGCCGGCGGCCCGCCGACCGTCCTCGTCTACCGCCGCGTCCAGTCGGCCCGGAGCAAGCGCCTGGGACTGCACCAGGGATGGAAGTACACGTACGACCCCGAGGGCCGCGCGGGCGGCGGACCGAAGTGGCCCTGGTCCGGGCCGCGCGCCGAGGGCGGCGCCACGCCGGAGTCCCACGCCGACGAGTGACCTTCTTGGGCCGAACCGGTCACCGGGCGCGCATCCGGGGCGTGACCGTCCGATCCTTCCGGTGCGGGGTGGAGAGACCACCGCGGCGGCGGAGGTGATGAAGTGTCAGGACGCGTCCTGCGCCTGGTCTGCACGGCGGCGCTGGCGACCGGGGCGCTGCTCGCGCCCGTACCCGCCGCGGCCGCCCTGGCCTCCGGACCCGCCGCGCCCGCGGCAGCCGCCCCGGCGCCCGGCCCCGCGGCCTCCGCGGGGGCGGGCGCGGACACCCGGCCCTCCGCCTCCGTGGGGGCAGGCGCGGGCGGTCCCGAAGCGCGGTCCGCGGCGCGGCTGCTGACGAACCTCCAGAAGCGGTACCGGGACGCCGAGCGCGCCACCGAGACGTACAACGCGACCGCGGAGAAGCTCAGGAGACAGCGGGCCGAGGTCGCGCGGCTCGACGGGAGACTCGTCAGGGCCCGCCTCTCCCTGCACGACAGCCGCGGCGCGGCGGGACGGCTGGCCCGGCAGCAGTACCAGAGCAGCAGCGGGGTCTCCTCGTACGTACGGCTGCTGCTCACCCGTGATCCGCAGCGCGCGCTGGACGAGGAGCAGGTGATCAGGCAGTTGTCCCGGGAGCGCGCCAAGACCGTGGACCGGCTGGCCGGGAGCGAGCGGCACACCGACGGGCTGGCCCGGCGGGCGCGCAAGGCCCTGGACGGTCAGCTCACCCTCGCCGCACGGCAGAAGAAGGCACGCGACGAGGTCCGCGAGCGGCTGAAGGACGTCGAGAGGCTGCTCGCCTCGCTCACCGCGCGGCAGCTCGCCGAACTCGACACGCTGGAGAAGCGGGGGACGGAGACGGCCCAGCGGAAACTGGTGACGTCCGGGGCGCTGAGCACCGTACGGACCCCCTCGCAGGAGGGCCGCGCGGCGGTGGAGTACGCCGTGCGGCAGCTCGGGAAGCCGTACCGATGGGGTGCCGAGGGGCCCGCGGCGTACGACTGTTCGGGGCTCACCTCGCAGGCCTGGGACCATGCCGGGCAGCCCATTCCGCGCACCAGCCAGGAACAGTGGGCGCGGCTGCGCCGGATCCCGCTGACCGAACTGCGCCCCGGCGACCTGGTCGTCTATTTCCCCGAGGCCACACACGTCGCCCTGTACATGGGGGACGGAATGGTGGTGCAGGCGCCACGGCCCGGGGCGAAGATCAAGATCTCGCCGATCGCCGCCAACCCGGTCCTGGGCGCCGTACGGCCCGACCCCGCCGGAAAGCCCGTCCCGCGGTACGCGCCGCCGGCGCTGCCCGCGGGGACGACCGACGGGCCGGACGGGAACGCCCGGTAGGGGCCGCCGTCCCGCCCCCCGGGCGCACCGCGTCCCGCCCGGCGTCCGCCCGGCAGGGCGCGGTGTCCGGCTCTCACCTGCGATAGCCGAGGATGGTCATCATGCCGGACTCGGAGTGGTACTGGTTGTGGCAGTGGAGCATCCACAGTCCAGGGTTGTCGGCGTAGAAGTCGACGACGAGCTTGCGGTGCGGCAGGACCACGGCGGTGTCCTTGCGGGCTCCGACCGCGCCCAGGCCGGTGAGTGCGAACGTGTGGCCGTGCAGATGCAGGGGGTGCCACATGTTGGTGGCGTTGATGAGGCTCAGGCGGACCCGTTCGCCCTCGCGGATCGGATGGCGGCGCTGCAGCGAGTAGGGCTCGTGGTCGAAGGCCCAGTCGAACCTCCGCATGCCGCCGGTCAGCTTCACGCGCAGCTGACGGTCCGGGTAGGAGTCGTTGAGCTCCACGGACTCGTGCGGCCGCATCCGGCGGGCCGGCACCACCTTGCCGTCGAGCTCGCGCGGACGCACGGAGGGCCCGGGCATGGCCCCGC
This sequence comes from Streptomyces fagopyri, assembly GCF_009498275.1. Taxonomy (NCBI): domain Bacteria; kingdom Bacillati; phylum Actinomycetota; class Actinomycetes; order Kitasatosporales; family Streptomycetaceae; genus Streptomyces; species Streptomyces fagopyri. The sequence continues at coordinate 3,377,517 of NZ_CP045643.1, forward strand.
TGGAGGTCCGCAGGACCGCGAGGGCCCGGGCGTTCTTGCCCTCGGCGAGCGCGACCAGCGGGAACACCCCGTCCCCGGCGGTGATCAGCACGTCGTAGCGCTCGGCCATGCCGATCAGCAGCGCGTCCGTTTCCTTGGGCTGGACCGGGTAGCCGTCCGTGTGGGTCACCGTCATCCGGTGGCCGCCCAGCGCCACCCGGAAGGCCGTGTCGCCGCCGGCGTTGATGATCCGCAGCCGGATGCGGTCCCCGGGGCGGGCCCGGAAGACCGAGGGGGCCTGCGGGATCCGGCCGTTGACCAGGTAGTACGGGTAGTCGACACTGCCGCCCTCGCTGCGCAGGATGCGACTGCGGGGGCCGTGCAGCATGCGCGAGGGACCCGTGGAGCGACCGTGACCCGAGGACTGCGGGCCGGCCGCCGCGTCGTGGCCGGACCCGCTGTGCGCGCCGCCCTCCCCCATGTCCATCGGTGCGCTCCTGCCACCGCGCAGCTGGGAGAGGACTCCGTCGGGGGTGGAGCCGCCCACGCCGTCCACCCAGTCGTCCAGGACGACGACCCACTCCTTGTCGTAGGACAGGGGCTCCCTGGGGTCCTCGACGATCAGGGGGGCGTACAGCCCGCGGTCGAGCTGCATGCCGGTGTGCGAGTGCAGCCAGTAGGTGCCCGAGTGCGCCACGGCGAAGCGGTAGGTGAAGTCCGCGCCGGGCCTGATGGAGTTCTGGGTCAGTCCCCCCACGCCGTCCATGTCGCAGCGCATCCGGATCCCGTGCGAGTGGAGCGTCGTGTCCGTCGGCAGGTGGTTGGCGAGCGTGAGGGAGAGGATGTCCCCCTTGGTGACCCGGACCTCCTTGCCGGGCAGCGCGTCGCCGTACGCCCATGACCTGACGGTACGTCCGCCCAGGTCGAGGGTGGTCTCGGCAGCGGTGAGGCGGAACTCCCGGACGGGTCCCGAGCCCCGTCTGCGCTCACTGGCGAGGACCTCGGGATCGGAGGGGTTCACATAGCCGTCGGGTCCGTTGGGGACGAAGCCGGCGCCCCCGTTGCCGGCTGCCCCGGCCCCCGGGCGCGGGCCGGACCCCGAGTCGGAGCCGGAGCAGCCTGCCAGGACTCCGGAGCCGACGGCCACGATCGAAGCACCCAGCACGGTGCGCCGCTTGTATGTGTGCATGGATGAATAACACACGTTTTGTCCGCATGTGTGCGAGAACTGAAGCGGCGTGTCCTGGCACCAGGGTGGTGAAGAATCGTTACTTCCCCTGCCTCGCGGGCGCCGGCGCTCCTCGGAGGAGCGCCGGGAACCGCACGGCCGGACACGCTCGGCCCACATCCGGCAGGGATCAGGCTCCCCCTTCGGGGCGAGGTTCAGACCCCCACTTCGAGGCGGGGTTCAGGCCCCCGCGACCGGGCGGGTTCAGGCCCCCGCGACCGAGGCGAGGTACGCCTCCGTCTTCTCCGGCTCATAGAAGAAGTTCTCGAAGTCCGCGGGGTCGTCGAACCCGTTGGCGAAGCGGCGAGCCACCGGCTCGAGTTGGGTGCCGGCGCCGATCAGCTGGAGAACATGCTCCGGCGGGACGCCCAGCATGGCGTTCGTCCACTTCGTCACGTGCTGGGCGGTGTCCCAGTAGCGGTCGAAGGTGGAACGCATCCAGGCCTCGTCGAACTCCTTGTCGCCGTGCTCCAGGATCGAGCCGAGGTACGCCGCCGCGCACTTCGAGGCGGAGTTGGAGCCCTGGCCGGTGATCGGGTCGTTCGCCACGACCACGTCGGCGACGCCCAGGACCAGGCCGCCGCCGGGGAGACGGCCGACCGGGTTGCGGACGGTGGGCGCGTAACGGCCGGACAGCGTCGCGTTGGCGTCGGTCAGTTCGACCTTGGTGGCGCGCGCGTACTCCCACGGCACGAACCGCTCCATCAGCTCCAGCGTCAGGGAGAGGTGCTCCGCCGGGTCCTTGATCCCGTTGAAGACGTCGGCGGGGCCGCCGGGCACGCCCTCCCAGAAGAGGATGTCGGCGCGGCCGGAGGTGGTGAGCGTCGGCATGACGAACAGCTCGCCGACACCCGGGACCAGGTTGCAGCGGACGGCGTCGTAGTCCGGGTGCTCCGGACGCGGACCCAGACCGTGCACATAGGCGACGGCGAGTGCCCGCTGCGGCTGCGTGTACGGGGAACGGGAGGCGTCCCGGCCGAACATGGACACCAGTTCGCCCTTGCCCGCGGAGACCAGCACGAGGTCGTACGTACGGGAGAAGTAGTCCAGGTCGGAGACGGCCGCTCCGTGTATGACCAGCTGGCCGCCTCGCTGGGCGAACGTCTCCATCCAGCCGGCCATCTTCACCCGCTGGTCGACCGACTGGGCGTAGCCGTCGAGCCTGCCGACCCAGTCGATCGCGCGCTGCGAGGGGCCCGGGTCGAAGGAGCCGGGGGCGGCCACCGACACGCCGAGTCCCTCGATCCTCGGGGCCTGGGACTCCCAGAAGTTCAGCTGGAGATCGCGCTCGTGCTGGAGTGCCGTGTGGAACATGCACTGCGTCGACATGACCCGGCCGGTGCGGATCTCGTCCGCCGTCCGGTTCGACATCAGGGTGACCTCGTACCCGTTCGACTGGAGGCCGAGGGCGAGCTGGAGTCCGGACTGACCGGCTCCGACGACGAGTATCTTCCGCATGGGCGTCCTTACTCTGCGTACGTCTTATTCGGGGCTCACGTCGAGCGCGTGCCCCACCAGCGCGAGAAGCGTCTCGACGACCGAGATCCGCCGCCTGGCATCCATGATCATGACAGGTATGTGCGACGGCACCGTGAGGGCCTCACGCACGTCGGCGGCGTCGAACGGATCGCTGCCGTCGAAGTGGTTGACCGCGACGACGTACGGAAGTCCGCAGCTCTCGAAGTAGTCGAGCGCCGGGAAGCAGTCCTTGAGGCGTCGGGTGTCGGCGAGGACCACCGCGCCGATCGCGCCGCGCACCAGGTCGTCCCACATGAACCAGAAGCGCTGCTGCCCCGGCGTGCCGAAGAGGTAGAGCACCAGGTCGTCGTCGAGCGTGATGCGGCCGAAGTCCATGGCCACGGTGGTGGTCAGTTTCTCCGGCGTCGCGCTGAGGTCGTCGGTGGCCTCGCTGGCCTGCGTCATCAGCGCCTCCGTCTGGAGGGGCGTGATCTCGGAGACCGCCGTGACCAGCGTGGTCTTGCCCACGCCGAAACCGCCCGCGACCACGATCTTGGTGGCGATCGGGGCCCGGCTGCGGTCCGTCTGCCAGGCGTGCAGGTTCTCGTCGGACTCCGCCTCGGACTGCGGCACCGGGACCGGCGGTATCGGTGCCGGGGCGGGGAGGGCGCTTCTCGGCGCGCCCTCAGAGACGACGGAGTCCATTCAGCACCCTTTCCAGCAGAGCGCGGTCCGGCTGTCCCGGGCCGTGACCTGTTCCGTACACACGGATCTTTCCCTGGTCCGCCAGGTCGCTCAGGAGCACGCGGACCACGCCCAGCGGCATCCTGAGGAGGGCGGCGATCTCGGCCACCGTGCGCATCCGGCGGCAGAGTTCGACGATGGCCCGCATCTCGGGCATCACCCGGGTCTCGAGCGACCCGTTGGTCAGTTCCCGGCGCTCCTCGGGGGCTTCGAGCGCCGCCACGAAGGTCTCGACGAGCAGCACGTGCCCGAAGCGGGTACGGCCCCCGGTGAGCGAGTAGGGGCGGACCCGGGCGGGTTTGCGATCGCCGCCGCGTATGGGGAGCTTGGGCGCGGAGGAAGAACTCACTGGGCACTCCCCGTCGGCTTGGCTTCTAGTGACTGGCGCAGTTCACTGCGGAGTTCGGGGGTCAGCACATGGCCGGCGCGGCCGACGAAGAGCGCCATGTGGTACGCCACCACGCTCATGTCACAGTCCGGGGCGCCGTGCACACCGAGCAGCGAACCGTCGCTGATCGACATCACGAACAGGCTGCCGTCGTCCATCGCGACCATGGTCTGTTTGACGCCGCCCGCCTCCATCAGCTTCGCGGCGCCGATGGTCAGGCTGCCGATGCCGGAGACGATGGTGGCGAGGTCCGCGGCGGACCCCTTGGGGCCGGCGGGGCGCTGCTCCGTCCCGGTGCGGGCCTCCGCGTTCCTGCCGGGGTCGGAGGAGAGCAGCAGCAGACCGTCCGAGGAGACGACCGCGACCGACAGGAGTCCGGGCACCTCCTCGACGAGGTTGGTCAGCAGCCAGTGCAGATTACGGGCTTCGCTGCTCAGGCCGAAGGTACTGGGCGCGGTCAACTGCTTGCCTCCTCGACTGTGCCCCCCGATGCGTCTACTGCGTCCGGTGCCCGGTGCGGTGCGGTGGCCGGGCCGTCCGGCGCGCCGGGGGTGCGTGTCTGTGCCGTCTGGTCGGCGATCTCCGCCTCGACGTCGCGGCGGCCCTCCGTCGCACCCCGGTGGAAGCCGCCGAGCCTGCGCCGCAGCGCCTCGGCGTCCACCCCGCCTGCACGCGCCCGGGGGGCAGGCGCGGGTGCGGAGATCTTCGGTGTGCGCTTGGGCAGGCCCTTGTCGGTGACCCGCTCCGGTTCGTCGTCCGGCGCGCGCTCGTGGGCGTCGGGCCCTATGGCGTAGGGATCGGGGCCGGTGGCGGACCTGGGGGAGGGCACCGTGTGCGGGGCGGGGACCGCGGCGGGCACGCCGGGTCCGTCCGCCGTCACCGCGGGCGTCGTCGCGCGACCCTCCGCGGGCGTCGCCGCGGAACCCTCCGCCGGCACCGCCGCGAAACCGTCCGCGGGCGTCGCCGCGGAACCCTCCGCGGGCGCCCCCGGTCCGTCCGACGGCGTCATCGGTCCGTCCGTCCGCGTGACCGGGCCGCGCGGCGGCGGCAGCGGCGCGTCGGCGGGCGGCACCGGCGCCATGAGTTCCATCGTGGTCTCGGAGGCCGACTGGCCGGGTACGGGCGAATCCTGCGCCCCGGCGTCCCGTACGGCCTCTTCCGCCGCGGCTATCAAGGGGTCCTCGTCCGCGGCGGCGGCAGCGGCAGCGGGCGCGGCGGCCCTGAGGGCCGAACGTCCGCGCAGGACGTTGGAGTTGACCTCGGCGGCGGCCCCCGGAAGGGTCACCGTCGGGGCGCCACCGGGGACCGGGGTCGCCGAGGGGACCGTGCCGGCGGGGGACGCGGACAGCAGCGTCTTCGGCAGGACGACCACCGCGGCGGTCCCGCCCTGCTTCTGCTCGCGCAGCTGCACGCGTACGCCGTGCCGGTGGGCGAGCCGGGCCACCACGTACAGGCCGAGCCCGAGTCCGTCGCCGCTCTCCTGGTCGTACGCGTCGTCCGGGTCGAACGCGGACAGGCGGGCGTTGAGCTGGGTCATCCGCTCGGCCGCCATGCCGATGCCCTCGTCCTGCACGGAGAGCATCACCTCGCCGTTCTCCAGGAGCCAGCCCGAGACCTCGACGGGGAGGTCCGGCGGCGAGAACGACGAGGCGTTCTCCAGGAGTTCGGCCACCAGGTGCGAGAGGTCGTCCGCGGCGAAGCCGGCCAGGTGGGCGTGCGGCGGCATCGCGGCGATCCGGACCCGCTCGTACCGCTCGATCTCACTGACCGCGGCGCGCACGACGTCGACGAGCGGGACCGGGCCCGCGTGGTGCTGGACGTGCTCGTGCCCGGCGAGTACCAGCAGGTTCTCGCTGTGGCGCCGCATGACGGTGGCGAAGTGGTCCAGCTTGAAGAGCGTGCCCAGCCGCTCCGGGTCCTGTTCGCGCTCCTCCAGGCCCTCGATGACGCCGAGTTGCCGCTCGACCAGGCCGAGGGTGCGCAGCGCGAGGTTGACGAAGGTGCCGTGGATGGTGCCGCGCACCTGCTCCAAGTGGGCGGCGGCGTGGGCCAGTTCGGCCCGGAGTCGGTCGCGCTCGTCGGCCATCGACTGGCGCTGCCCGACGAGGTGCTTGCGGTCCCCTTCGAGGGTGGCGAGCCGCTCGTGCAGCGCGGCGGCGTGCGTGTGCAGCGCGTTGACGGAGCGGACGACCTGCGCGAACTCGTCGTTGCGGCCGGTGAACTTGACCGGTTCTCCCGACCCCGGGTCGGCGGCGAGGCGGGCCGATCCGATCCGCAGCACGGCCAGCGGGCGGGTGAGGGTGCGGGCCATCGCCATGGAGACGCCGACCGCGACCAGCATCAGGGCGCCGATCAGGGCGATCCGGATCTCCAGCGCGGTGACGTCGTCGTCCCGCAGCAGTTCGAGGTCCTTGGTGCGGTGCTCGTAGAGGGAGGCCTCCGCGCCACGCATCAGCTCGACACGGGCGGAGAGCGCGGCGTCCGCCTTCTTCGTGCTGGTGTCGAGCTCGTCGTCGGAGAAGGTCGGCTGATCGGTGAGGCCGGCGAGGTACTTGTCGGCGGTGGTGACGTCGGGTCCGGTGACCGTCGAGTCGTAGGAGGCCCTGGCGGCCTTGGGCGCGGTCGCACGGAAGTCCGCGAGGGCCGCGTCCGAGCGCAGTGCGGCCTGCTGGGCGGCGGCGCTGAGCGCGTCGCGCTGTTTGGTGCCGGCGGCCGACGAGCCGCTCGTGGTGGTCGCCAGACCGGTGAGCGGGTCGACGACCGTCCGGGTGGTGCGCGGGATGCCGAGGGCCGCGAGGAGCAGTCCGCGGGCGGCGGCGGACTGCTGGACGGCGGAGTCGAGCTCGGCGAGCGAGTGCGCGCCGGACCCCGCCCGGGGCGGCAGTCGCTCGGCCAGGTCCTCGGCGAGGCCGTGCAGTTCGGTGATGACGGCGGAGTAGGCCTCGTGCGTGTCGAGAGCGTCGCTCTTGCCGGTGAGCGCCGCTCTGCGGACCGCGCCGATGCCGTCCAGGTCGTTCAGCAGCACGGCGGGCGCTTCCTCGTCCGCCCGCAGCTCCGTGACCTGCCGGTCGACCCGGGCGCTGCGCTGCTCCGAGGGCGCCTTGGACTTGGGGCGTCCCGCGGCGATGTACGTGGTGACGTCGTCGCGCTCGTCGGCCAGCGAGTGGGCGAGCGTGAGCGCCTGCTGGGTCCGCTGCGCGAGCGTCACCAGGTTCTGGGAGTCGTTGAGTTGCCCGGAGGCCGTCATGACCGTGGGGGCTCCGGCGCCGGCGATGGCGGCCGCGACGACCGCCACGGCGACGATCAGCCGATTGCGCACGTGAGCGGCGCGGCCCTTGCCCGCGGAGGTGTCCTCCGCGGCTCCCGGCGGACGTTCCGCGCCCCTCTCGGGGGCCGACTGCCTGCCTGTGCGCCGAGACCGCATCTTCTGCACCGGTGCTCGCATTCCTGACTCGTGTACCCAAGGGCCCGGGTGACGCTCCGTCGATGAGGGTGTCCGTCCCCCGCGCGCCTTCGAACCGGCGCGAGAAGGGGTTGCCCCTCATCGGCTCCCGACCCTCCCAGTGCCGGTGGGCAGTGGTCCCGCATCATCAGACCCGCCACCCGAAGGAGTGAACCCCGGACGGGAGTTGGCGGGCAAGTTCCTCTGGCGTGTGCGACCCCCTTGCGCGGTGGGCCGGTTGGACGTCGGCGGCGGGCTTTGGCAGTATTCGCCGCCACGCGTTCCCGGAGTCGATCATTCCATGTCAAACCAGGCGGCTGAGCTGCTGGTCCGCACCCGTTCGGCGACCGTTGCCAGCCTTTCGTGGACCTTGTGAAGAGCTCGTGCAGACTGGCTGGATGCGCACCGAACTCGTTTCCGAACCGGGCGACCCGGGTCGCCCCAATGAGGACTTCGCATCGGTCGGACTTCCCGCCTCGGGACAGGGGGGTTCGCTGGTCCTCCTCGACGGCGTGACGCCTCCGCCGGGTGACGTCGGATGTCTCCATTCCGTTGCCTGGTTCTCGGCACGGCTCGGCGGATCACTGACCGAACTGTCCGTTACCCGCCGGGATCTACCCCTGGCGGAGATCCTTTCCGTGGCGATCCGGCGCACCGCGGAGGTTCACGCCGCCTCTTGTGACCTTTCTCACCCGCGTACGCCGCAGGCAACCGTCGTGGTCGCACGGTGGTCCGCCGAACTGGTCGAATACCTGGTCCTGTCGGACTCGGCCCTGCTGGTGGAGTCCCCCACCGGGGAGGTGACACCGGTCCTGGACAACCGCCTCGACCTCGTCCCGCGCGCCTGGCTCGCCACGGACGCGATCGCCGACGCGACGGTCCGCAACAAGGAGGGGGGCTTCTTCACGGCGGCTGCGGATCCGTCGGTGGCGGCGCGGGCCGTGACGGGCGTGCTGCCGCGTGCGGAGGTGCGCGCGCTGGCCGCGCTCACGGACGGCGCGACCCGGTGGGTCGAGAAGTTCGAGGAGGGCGGCTGGGGCGACCTGTTCACGCTCGTCCGCAAGGAGGGCGCGCAGGCCCTCGTCGACCGCGTACGGACGCTGGAGCGCGACGACGCGGAGAGCCGCGTGCGCCTGCGACGGAGCAAGACGCACGACGACGCGACGGTGGTGTTCGTGGAGTACTGAACGCGGGCCGCCTCCGGCGGTCGATCCGCCGGGCGCCGCCTCCGTGCGGGGGCGCGCCGAAGCGGGCCGCGAGGGACCACGGCGGGCGTCCGCCGTGAGCGCCGGCGCGCGAACCGTGCGCCGGTCAGGCCCGGAGCGGCGGGCCGGCCACGGACGGCAGCCGCTCACGGACGGCAGCCGCCCAGGGACGTGCCACCGACGGCGGCCGGGCCACCCGCCACGGCACGACCGGGCACCCGGGGGACGACCGGTCGTCCAAGGGGTGCGGGCCACCGTCGAGGCAGGGGCCGCCCCAGGGGCGGTGGCCCACCCGTGAGACGACGGACCGCCCTTCCGCGGTTGTCCACCCGTGACCTGTCGGGCCGCCCACCAGGAGGCGATCCGCCCGCGGAACAGGGCGGCGCCCACCGGGGCAGCACCCGCGGCGCGGCTCGGCGCCCGTTGCTCGGGGCGGCACGGCACACGCGGCTCAGGGCCGCACGACGCCCGCGGCCCGGCGCCGCAACCGAAGCGCGGCCCGAGCCGGTAATCGCAGCGCGACCCGAGCCGGTAATCGCAGCGCGGCTCGGCGTCCGTGGCGCAGCCCGGTGCGGCATCCGAGGGACGCCGGTCCGCTCACGGAGCGACCGGCGGGGGGTTACTTCTCCATGCCCTGGTTCAGCTGGTGCAGCAGACGGGCGAGTTCGGCGACCTCGTGCGGGTCCCAGCCGGCGAGCTCGCGGACGTACCGTGCCCGGCGGGCCTCCCGGACCCGGCGGAAACGGTCCCGGCCCCCCTCGGTGAGGTGGACGAGCCAGGCCCGGCCGTCGGCCGGGTCGGGCTCGCGCGCGACGAGGCCGAGTTCTTCCAGGGCGCGCAGCTGCCGGGACATCGTGGCCTTGCCGACGCCGATGTAGGCGGCCAGTTCCGTGGCGCGCTGCCGGCCGCACTCCTCCAGACGGAAGAGGAGTCCGTACGCCGAGGACTCCAGGTCCGGGTGGACCTCGCGAGCCATCTCACCGGAATTGGCCCGTGCGCGTCGCAGGAAAACAGTCAACTCCCGCTCCAGCGCCGGGAATTCCTGGTCCACACCATTTTCCGGCGCTTCGGAGTCGACACGACGTCCGTCGCCGTTTGCGTCCTCGTGCACGTCAGCACCCCTGACCCGGTTTCCCGATCCTGAAAGTTTCTGCCAAAAGTCGCCGTCGCCGCAGCTCCGCCAGTATTTCGCAGGCATAGGCCAACGGCAGCCTCCGGGCCCCCTCACCGCGGCCTTCCCCGTCCCCCGCGCCCCGGACGGACAAATACTGGCATGGGCACGCCATCACCTGGGGGTCGCCCGCCACGGCGCGGGCCGTGGCCGCCCACCGACGGGTGAGTGGCCGGACAGGGGAAGGCCCGGGCTCCCTCACGGGCCCGGGCCTTCCCCGTCCGGACGTACCGGCGGCGTCCGTCACGCCGCCACCGTCACCTCCGGGGTCGCGCCGCTGGTCGCCGGGGTCAGCGCCAGCTCCAGCACCTGCCGGACGTCCGTGACGGCGTGGACGTCGAGCTTCTCCAGGACCTCCGCGGGGACGTCGTCCAGGTCCGGCTCGTTGCGCTTCGGGATCACGACCGTCGTCACCCCGGCCCGGTGGGCGGCCAGCAGCTTCTGCTTGACGCCGCCGATCGGCAGCACCCGCCCGGTCAGCGAGACCTCGCCGGTCATCGCCACGTCCGTACGGACCGGCCGCCCGCTGAGCAGCGACGCGAGGGCCGTCGTCATGGTGACGCCCGCGCTCGGACCGTCCTTGGGAACGGCACCCGCCGGGAAGTGGATGTGCACGCCCCGGTCCTTGAGGTCGCCGACCGGCAGTTCCAGCTCGGCTCCGTGCGACCGCAGGAAGCTCAGCGCGATCTGCGCCGACTCCTTCATCACGTCACCCAGCTGACCGGTCAGGGTCAGACCGGCCGCGCCCGTCTCCGGGTCGGCGAGCGACGCCTCCACGTAGAGGACGTCACCGCCCGCGCCCGTGACGGCCAGACCGGTGGCGACACCGGGCACCGCGGTACGGCGCTCGGCCGGGTCCTGGGCGGACTCGGGCACATGGTGCGGCCGCCCGAGGAGCCCGCGCAGATCGGCGTCGGTCACCGTGAACGGCAGCTCCCGCGCGCCCAGTTCGTGCTGCGCGGCGATCTTGCGGAGCAGCCGGGCGACGGCCCGCTCCAGATTGCGGACGCCCGCCTCCCGGGTGTACTCCCCGGCGAGCTTGCGCAGCGCGCTCTCGTCGAGCGTGACCTCGTCCTTCGCCAGACCCGCCCGCTCCAGCTGGCGCGGCAGCAGGTGGTCACGGGCGATGACGACCTTCTCGTCCTCGGTGTACCCGTCGAGCCTGACCAGTTCCATGCGGTCGAGCAGTGCCTCCGGGATGGCTTCCAGCACGTTGGCCGTCGCCAGGAACACCACGTCGCTGAGGTCGAGTTCGACCTCCAGGTAGTGGTCCCGGAAGGTGTGGTTCTGCGCGGGGTCGAGGACCTCGAGCAGGGCCGCCGCCGGGTCGCCCCGGAAGTCGGAGCCCACCTTGTCGATCTCGTCCAGCAGGACCACCGGGTTCATGGACCCGGCCTCCTTGATGGCGCGGACGATACGGCCGGGCAGCGCGCCGACGTACGTACGCCGGTGGCCGCGGATCTCCGCCTCGTCCCGGACGCCGCCGAGGGCGACCCGGACGAACTTCCGGCCCATCGCGTGCGCGACGGACTCGCCGAGCGAGGTCTTGCCGACACCGGGCGGCCCCACGAGCGCGAGCACGGCACCGCCGCGCCGCCCGCCGACCACGCCGAGCCCGCGCTCGGAGCGGCGCTTGCGCACCGCGAGGTACTCGGTGATGCGTTCCTTCACGTCGTCGAGTCCGGCGTGCTCGGCGTCCAGGACGGCCTTGGCGCCCTGGATGTCGTACGCGCCGGTGTCGTCGGTCCGCTCGTTCCACGGCAGTTCCAGCACCGTGTCGAGCCAGGTCCGGATCCAGGAACCCTCCGGCGACTGGTCACTGGACCGCTCCAGCTTGTCGACCTCCTTGAGCGCGGCCTCGCGGACGTTCTCGGGAAGGTCGGCGGCCTCGACGCGGGCGCGGTAGTCGTCGGACTCCTCGCCCTCCTTGGCGTCGCCGTTCAGCTCGCGCAGCTCCTTGCGGACGGCCTCCAGCTGGCGCCGCAGCAGGAACTCGCGCTGCTGCTTGTCGACGCCCTCCTGGACGTCCTTGGCGATGGACTCGGCGACGTCCTGCTCGGCGAGGTGCTCACGCAGCTGCTCGGTGGCGAGCTTCAGCCGGGCGACCGGGTCGGCGGTCTCCAGCAGCGTGACCTTCTGCTCGGTGCTCAGGAACGGGGAGTAACCGGAGTTGTCGGCCAGCGCGGACACGTCGTCGATGGCCTGTACGCGGTCCACGACCTGCCAGGCGGCGCGCTTGCGCAGCCAGCTGGTGGCGAGGGCCTTGTACTCCTTGACCAGTTCGGTGACGTGGCCGGGCAACGGGTCGGGCACGGTCTCGTCGACCTGGGTGCCCTCGACCCACAGTGCCGCGCCGGGACCGGTCGTGCCGGCGCCGATCTTCACGCGCCCGCGTCCGCGGATCAGCGCGCCCGGGTCGCCGTCGGCCAGCCGGCCGACCTGCTCGACGGTGCCGAGCACACCGGTGCCCGGGTACGCCCCGTCGATGCGCGGCACCAGCAGGACCCGGGGCTTGCCGGGCTCCGACCGCGCGGCGGCCTGGGCCGCCTCCACCGCGGCACGCACATCGGCGTCGTTCAGGTCCAGGGGAACCACCATCCCGGGCAGCACGACCTCGTCGTCTAGCGGCAGCACGGGCAGAGTGAGCGTGGTGGACGTCGAAGCCATGATCTTCCCTCCGGCAGTCAATCAAGTTGAGCTACACCGACTCAATGCACGTGAGTCCCGGAATGTTCCCCCGGGGCTGTTCGCTCTGGGCGATCACCCGGCCACCCGCCGGGAAGACGAGCGTCTACGCAGGTCAGCACACTCTTCGAGGCGCGGAGACGCAGCGGCGCGGCGACGCAGAGGCCTGGTGGTCCGGTGGCGTGGTGGTGCGGTGGCGTCCGCGGACGTCCACGAGGACGCGCACCCGGCCAAGCTCTACCGCAAGAACCCGCCCACGACGCGCCGTGTTCCCGCGGTGAGTCCACCTCGTGGTTCCGACGCGGGAGTCACTCCGGTGGAGTCCTTCGCCGGGGCCCACGCCGTGACGCCCCGGCCGTGGGGCTCGGCACAGGGGACCCGGGCCCAGCACCCAGGGCGGAAGGTCCTCAGGGCTGTCCCGCAATCCCCGGCGGGCGCACGACGACAGCTACGGCACCTCGCCGCGTTGTCGGATCGCCCGAATACGCCCCCTGTGAGGACGACCCTCCGCCTTGCGATGCACCGCATCCGACGCCGCGCGCTGATCCACCGGGGATCACGGGACAGCCCTCAGGCGGCGACGGTGTCCGGGGCCTGGGCGGCCCGGACGGCGGGGTCGCCCGATCGGCCGGCCCCGCCCCCGCCCGCGCCGGCCCGGTGACGGCGCCGTACCAGCGGCCAGGCCGAGACCCCGACCGCCAGGGACAGCAGGTGCCCCCAGTCGGTCATCGGGTCCCTGAACGCGATCAGGTCGCCGACCAGCACCGCCGCGAAGCCGATCAGCACCGGCCAGCGCAGCCATGGCGTCAGCAGCCCGGCGAGGGCGCCGACGCTCGCGGCGACACCGAAGCTGATGCCGAAGTCGAGACGGTGCAGGGAACTGCCGGGAAGGTGTCCCGCCACCACCGACAGACCCACGGGCACCTCGGTGGCCAGCGTGGCCACGACGTGCCCGAGCAGGAAGACGCCGGCCGCCCGCAGTCCGCCCGTACGGCGTTCCAGCGCGGTCAGTACGAGCACGAACCCGGCCGCGTACATCGACGTGATGCCGCCCGCGATCCACAGCGCGCTGGCCAGCAGCACCAGGACCGGATGGCGGACGAGGTGCGCGACGTCCGTGCTGGAGCTCTGCTGCAGGGCGTGGACGAGGGAGGGGGCCGCGTGGCCGGAGGTCAGCGAGACGACGGCGAGAACGGCCGCGTACCCGAAGGTGAAGGGTGTGCCGGCCGGAGTGGGGAGCAGTCGCCAGGGCCGCAGCGCGCGCGTCCGGGCGAGAGCCCGGGAGCGAGAGGCGGGAGGGCGGGACGCGGGGGGCGCCGCGACCGCGTCGCGGCGCTGTCGCGGCATACCGTCCAGCACGGACGTGCCCGCTTCCGGGCTTCCGGGCGTGGTGTCGGACGGGGAGGCCGTGGCCGCCGCGGTCGTGCTCCGGTCCAAGGTGGAGGGCTCCTTCCGTCCCCGCCCACCCTTGGGTGTCCCGTGCGTCACTGTCTATGACCGACGCCACCCACGGAGGTATTCACAGCGACCCGACAGCCGGGAACGGCGTCCGCGCCGTCACGCGGCGGGCACGAGCGGCCGAGGCGGCGACAGGACGCCGACGACGCCGTATCTCCGTATGTATTAAGGACAGCCTCGCCTCGCCGTGCGCGCCCCGCGAGGCGCGTCCCGGACGCCGGACACCCGAGGCGTACGCGCGGACCACGCACCCGGTGACCGGTCCCGCCGCGCATCCGGGTGGAACTGCCAGGATGAGAGCCATGACGACTCCGTACGAGATCCCCTACATCATCGACCGCAGGGAAGGCCCGTACGGCGAGGTCGTGTTACGACGCCACGGCGCGCTGCTGCAGATCATCGCCAACGGGTGCTTCCTGATGGACACCTCGGACGGCCGCTCGGAGCGGCTGCTCGTCGACGCCGCGTACGACGCCCTCGACGGGCGCCCGGAGCCGGACGTACTGATCGGCGGGCTCGGCGTCGGGTTCTCCCTCGCCCACGCGGCGGCGGACCGGCGCTGGGGACGCATCACCGTCGTCGAACGCGAGCGGGCCGTCGTCGACTGGCACCATGACGGTCCGCTGACCGGGCTCTGCGCACGGGCGTTCGCCGATCCGCGCACCGAGATCGTCGAGGCCGACCTGTCCGCGCACCTCCGTGAGACATCCGCCACGTACGACGCGCTCTGCCTGGACATCGACAACGGCCCCGGCTGGACCGTCACCGAGGACAACGACAGCCTGTACGGACCGGCCGGACTCGCGGACTGCGCAAGGGTGTTGAGACCCGGCGGAGTGCTCGCCGTATGGTCGGCCCAGCCCTCTCCGGAATTTGAAGGAAGCTTGCGGAATGCCGGATTCCGCCGGGTGCGTACCGAAGAGATCCCGGTTGCCCGGGGCGTTCCGGACGTCGTCCACCTCGCGACAGGGCCTGGATAGCCGAGCGCGGGCGACTGCCCTTACGCTGCTCCCCTGGCGCGGATCATTCAAGCGTCAAGCGCAGTCATGGGATCACCCCACGGATTCCGGAACGCACACCTCAGGGGCGGGCGATGGAGCAGACCCACACATCCCACAACGGCACGGCGGCGACGCCGGGCGCTCAGCGCCGGGTGCTGGTGGTCGAGGACGACCCGACGATCGTCGACGCCATCGCGGCCCGGCTGCGAGCCGAGGGGTTCCTCGTGCAAACCGCGGGCGACGGACCGGCCGCCGTCGACACGGCGGAGGCCTGGCAGCCGGACCTGCTGATCCTCGACATCATGCTGCCCGGCTTCGACGGCCTGGAAGTGTGCCGGCGGGTCCAGGCCCAGCGCCCGGTACCGGTGATGATGCTCACCGCCCGCGACGACGAGACCGACATGCTGGTCGGGCTCGGCGTGGGCGCCGACGACTACATGACGAAGCCGTTCTCGATGCGCGAGCTGGCCGCGCGCGTGCACGTCCTGCTGCGCCGGGTCGAGCGGGCCGTGGTCGCGGCCTCGACGCCGCGCAGCGGCATCCTGCGCCTCGGCGAGCTGGAGATCGACCACGCGCAGCGCCGTGTGCGGGTGCGCGCGGACGACGTGCACCTCACCCCCACCGAGTTCGACCTGCTGGTCTGCCTCGCCAACACGCCGCGCGCGGTACTCTCCCGCGAGCAGTTGCTGGCCGAGGTCTGGGACTGGGCGGACGCTTCGGGAACCCGGACCGTGGACAGCCACATCAAGGCGCTGCGCCGGAAGATCGGCGCCGAGCGCATCCGCACCGTGCACGGTGTGGGCTATGCGCTGGAGACCCCGACTCCCTGAACGGGGCCCGCGCGAGGACCTGCCTGAGGGGGCTGATCTCATGAGCGGATCGGGAGAGCGCGGGAACGCCGGGCCCTGGGGCTCCGTGCGCCCCTTCTCGATCAAGACGAAGCTGGGCACGCTCGTCGTGGTCTCGGTCTTCATCACCACCGGTCTGCTGATGATCGCGGTGCGCACCGAGACGGAGCTGCGCTTCATCACCGTCTTCTCGATGATCGCCACCCTCCTGATCACCCAGTTCGTGGCGCATTCGCTCACCTCGCCGCTGGACGAGATGAACACGGTCGCCCGGTCCATCTCGCACGGCGACTACACACGCCGGGTCAGCGACAGCCGCCGGGACGAGCTGGGCGACCTGGCCCAGACGATCAACCTCATGGCCGACGAGCTGGAGGCCCAGGACCGCCAGCGCAAGGAACTCGTGGCGAATGTCTCGCACGAGCTGCGCACCCCCATCGCGGCGCTGCGCGCGGTCCTGGAGAACGTCGTGGACGGCGTCTCCGCCGCCGATCCCGAGACGATGCGTACGGCCCTGAAGCAGACCGAGCGGCTGGGGCGGCTGGTCGAGACGCTGCTGGACCTCTCCCGGCTCGACAACGGCGTCGTACCGCTGCGCCGGCGCCGTTTCGAGGTGTGGCCCTATCTGTCGGGCGTCCTGAAGGAGGCCAACATGGTCGCCTCCGCGCGCGGCGGCCTCGCCTCGGGCTCCGGCGGCCACACCCGCACCGACGTCCACCTGCACCTCGACGTCTCCCCTCCGGAGCTGACCGCGCACGCCGACCCGGAGCGGATCCACCAGGTCGTCGCCAATCTCATCGACAACGCGGTCAAGCACAGCCCGCCGCACGGCCGGGTCACCGTGAAGGCCCGCCGGGGCGACCTCCCCGAGTCGCTGGCCCTGGAGGTCCTGGACGAGGGCCCCGGCATTCCGCAGTCGGAGTGGCACCGCGTCTTCGAGCGGTTCAACCGCGGCGGGGTGCCGGCGCCGCACGGACCCGGCAGCGACGGCGGTACCGGGCTGGGGCTCGCCATCGCCCGCTGGGCGGTCGATCTGCACGGCGGGCGGATCGGCGTGGCCGAATCCCAGCGGGGCTGCCGGATCCAGGTCACCCTTCCGGGCCTTCCATCTCTGCCAAGTTGACGTAAAGTTCGAACCGGAGCCACAAGATCCATCCGCGTCCGTCGCTCGTGGACACGTGTGATCAGGCAGAGGGCCGCGTGAGTCGTGCCGCGACCCCGGATCGACGTACCCATTCCGGTTCGGAACCCCGCTTGTTTCCCGCCATTTCCCGCACTGAAACACGCTTTCCGATGTGACTTGCGCGACGTTGGACGGGCCCGGCCTGACCTTCCCGGCCAGGGAGGCGTAGCCTTTATTCCCGCTGTCCATCACCTTGTGAAGCGGAAGAGGGCGGTTGCCGCCGTGTCGCCACAGTCCCCCAGTAACTCGAGCACTTCGACCGAAGACCAAGCCGGGAAGAACCCCGCCGCTGCGTTCGGTCCCAATGAGTGGCTCGTCGACGAGATCTATCAGCAGTACCTCCAGGACCCGAATTCGGTAGACCGAGCCTGGTGGGACTTCTTCGCCGACTACAAGCCAGGGGCCCCGGCCTCCTCGGCTCCGGCGGGTACTGCGGCCGCGGGGGCCGCAGGGACCACCACCACGGCGGCTGCGTCCGCGCCTGCCGCTCCGGCAGCCCCTGCCGTGCCCGCGGCGACCCAGGCCCCGGCCCAGGCCGCTCCGGCGGCTCCTGCGGCCCCGGTGCCCGCCCCGGCCGCCGCGCCCGTGGCGCCGAAGCCCGCCGTCGCTGCCCCGGCCCCCGTGAAGGCCGCGCCGGCCGCCGCGAAGCCGAAGGCCGCGCCCGCGACCGAGACCCCCGGCGGTCCCGAGTTCGTGACGCTGCGCGGCCCCGCCGCCGCGGTCGCGAAGAACATGAACGCCTCGATCGAGGTGCCCACGGCCACGTCCGTGCGCGCGGTTCCGGTGAAGCTGCTCTTCGACAACCGCATCGTCATCAACAACCACCTGAAGCGCGCCCGGGGCGGGAAGATCTCCTTCACCCACCTCATCGGCTACGCGATGGTGCAGGCCATCAAGGCCATGCCGACCATGAACCACTCCTTCGCGGAGAAGGACGGCAAGCCGACCCTGGTCAAGCCCGAGCACGTCAACTTCGGTCTCGCCATCGACCTGGTGAAGCCGAACGGTGACCGCCAGCTCGTCGTCGCCGGCATCAAGAAGGCCGAGACGCTGAACTTCTTCGAGTTCTGGCAGGCCTACGAGGACATCGTCCGCCGCGCCCGCGACGGCAAGCTGACGATGGACGACTTCACCGGCGTCACGGTCTCGCTGACCAACCCCGGCGGCCTCGGCACCGTCCACTCGGTCCCCCGCCTGATGCCCGGCCAGTCGGTCATCATGGGCGTCGGCTCCATGGACTACCCGGCGGAGTTCCAGGGCACCTCCCAGGACACCCTGAACAAGCTCGGCATCTCGAAGGTCATGACGCTCACGTCGACCTACGACCACCGGGTGATCCAGGGCGCCGCCTCCGGCGAGTTCCTCCGGATCGTCGCCAACCTCCTCCTCGGCGAGAACGGCTTCTTCGACGAGATCTTCGAGGCGCTGCGCATCCCCTACGAGCCGGTCCGCTGGCTCAAGGACATCGACGCCAGCCACGACGACGACGTCACCAAGGCCGCCCGCGTCTTCGAGCTGATCCACTCCTACCGGGTCCGCGGCCACGTCATGGCCGACACCGACCCGCTGGAGTACCGCCAGCGCAAGCACCCCGACCTCGACATCACCGAGCACGGCCTCACCCTGTGGGACCTGGAGCGCGAGTTCGCGGTCGGCGGCTTCTCCGGCAAGTCGATGATGAAGCTGCGCGACATCCTCGGCGTGCTGCGCGACTCGTACTGCCGCACCACCGGCATCGAGTTCATGCACATCCAGGACCCGAAGCAGCGCAAGTGGATCCAGGACCGCGTCGAGCGTCCGCACTCCAAGCCGGAGCGCGAGGAGCAGCTGCGCATCCTGCGCCGGCTGAACGCGGCGGAGGCCTTCGAGACCTTCCTGCAGACGAAGTACGTCGGCCAGAAGCGCTTCTCCCTGGAGGGCGGCGAGTCCGTCATCCCGCTCCTGGACGCCGTCATCGACAGCGCCGCGGAGTCCCGCCTGGACGAGGTCGTCATCGGCATGGCCCACCGCGGCCGTCTGAACGTCCTCGCCAACATCGTCGGCAAGTCGTACGCGCAGATCTTCCGCGAGTTCGAGGGCAACCTCGACCCGAAGTCGATGCACGGCTCCGGCGACGTGAAGTACCACCTGGGCGCCCAGGGCACCTTCACCGGCCTGGACGGCGAGCAGATCAAGGTCTCGCTGGCCGCGAACCCCTCCCACCTGGAGACGGTCGACCCGGTCATCGAGGGCATCGCCCGCGCCAAGCAGGACATCATCAACAAGGGCGGCACGGACTTCACCGTCCTGCCGGTCGCCCTGCACGGTGACGCGGCCTTCGCGGGCCAGGGTGTCGTCGCCGAGACGCTCAACATGTCGCAGCTGCGCGGCTACCGCACCGGCGGCACGGTGCACATCGTCATCAACAACCAGGTCGGCTTCACCGCCGCCCCGGAGTCGTCGCGCTCCTCCATGTACGCCACCGACGTGGCCCGCATGATCGAGGCGCCGATCTTCCACGTGAACGGTGACGACCCCGAGGCCGTCGTCCGCGTCGCCCGTCTGGCTTTCGAGTTCCGCCAGGCGTTCAACAAGGACGTCGTCATCGACCTCATCTGCTACCGCCGCCGCGGGCACAACGAGTCCGACAACCCGGCGTTCACGCAGCCGCTGATGTACGACCTGATCGACAAGAAGCGCTCGGTGCGCAAGCTCTACACCGAGTCCCTGATCGGCCGCGGCGACATCACCCTCGAAGAGGCCGAGCAGGCGCTGCAGGACTTCCAGGGCCAGCTGGAGAAGGTCTTCACCGAGGTCCGCGAAGCCGTCTCGCAGGGGGCGGAGGTGCAGATCTCGGACCCGCAGGCGCAGTTCCCCGTCGCCGTGCAGACCGCGGTCTCCCAGGAGGTCGTCAAGCGGATCGCCGAGTCCCAGGTCAACATCCCCGACAACGTCACCGTGCACCCGCGTCTGCTGCCGCAGCTGCAGCGCCGCGCGGCGATGATCGAGGACGGCACGATCGACTGGGGCATGGGCGAGACCCTCGCCATCGGGTCCCTCCTCCTGGAGGGCACCCCGGTCCGGCTGTCGGGTCAGGACTCCCGTCGCGGCACCTTCGGCCAGCGCCACGCCGTCCTGATCGACCGGGTCACGGGCGAGGACTTCACCCCGCTCCAGTACCTCTCCGACGACCAGGCCCGCTACAACGTCTACGACTCGCTGCTGTCCGAGTACGCGGTCATGGGCTTCGAGTACGGCTACTCGCTGGCCCGCCCGGACGCCCTCGTGATGTGGGAGGCGCAGTTCGGCGACTTCGTCAACGGCGCGCAGACGGTCGTGGACGAGCTGATCTCCTCGGCGGAGCAGAAGTGGGGCCAGACGTCCGGCGTCACGCTCCTGCTTCCGCACGGCATGGAGGGCCAGGGCCCGGACCACTCGTCGGCCCGCATCGAGCGCTTCCTCCAGCTGTGCGCCCAGAACAACATGACGGTCGCCCAGCCGACGCTCCCGTCGAACTACTTCCACCTCCTGCGGTGGCAGGTGCACAACCCGCACCACAAGCCGCTGGTGGTCTTCACCCCGAAGTCGATGCTGCGTCTCAAGGCCGCCGCGTCGAAGGCGGAGGAGTTCACCACGGGCGCCTTCCGCCCCGTCATCGGCGACGACTCGGTCGACGCCGCGGCGGTCCGCAAGGTCGTCTTCTGCGCCGGCAAGCTGTACTACGACCTCGAGGCCGAGCGGCAGAAGCGCGGCACCACGGACACGGCCATCATCCGCATCGAGCGCCTGTACCCCCTCGCGGGTGCCGAGCTCCAGGCGGAGATCGCCAAGTACCCGAACGCCGAGAAGTACCTGTGGGCCCAGGAGGAGGCGGCGAACCAGGGCGCGTGGCCCTTCATCGCCCTCAACCTGATCGACCACCTGGACCTCGCCGTCGGCGCCGACGTCCCGCACGGTGAGCGCCTGCGCCGTATCTCGCGCCCGGCGTCGTCGTCGCCGGCCGTGGGTTCGGCCAAGCGTCACCAGGCCGAGCAGGAGCAGCTCGTGCGCGAGGTGTTCGAGGCCTAGGTCTCGGACACGGCGTTCCGTACGTCGTCGCGGGCCCGGTTCCCTCTCGGGGGGGCCGGGCCCGCGGCATCTTCCCCCGTCAGTCCCGTTCCCTTTCACCGACCGGAGCACCGCCCATGTACTTCACCGACCGTGGCATCGAGGAGCTGGAGAAGCGGCGCGGCGAGGAGGAGGTCACCTTCGAGTGGCTCGCCGAGCAGCTGCGCACGTTCGTCGACCTCAACCCGGACTTCGAGGTACCGGTGGAGCGGCTGGCGACGTGGCTGGCACGGCTGGACGACGAGGACGAAGAGGAGTAGTCCCCGTCCCGTCCCGACCGTGCGGGTCCCGTGAGCGTGAGGCGTGACATGTCACGCCTCGACCGCCGGTCACGCGTCCGCTGCCGGGTTGCGTACGCGCGTCGCGGGGCGGGCGTACGCACCGTTGCGGGGCAGGCGTCCGCGCGTTGCGGGGGCGGGCGTCCACGCGTTGCGGGGCCGAGCGTGTGCGCGCCGCGAGGGCGTACCTGTACTTGCGGGTGCCTGTACCGGGGGCGTACCTCCACCGCGGGGGCGTGCGTCCCCCCAGGAGCGCGCGCCTGCGCTGCCGGGCGGCGCGGGCCGCGCGGACCCTGGTCCGTGCGCGTCCCGGCTTCCCTTCAGCTCAGCCGAGGGCGCGCCGCCGGTGGTACGTGAGCCCGAGCGCGCCGTCGTCGGCTGCGGGCCGTGGGCCGGAGAGACCGTGGGCCGAGGGGCCGGCAACCCGAGAGGCCGTGGGCCGTGGCCAGGCCGCCCGCCGGCCCGCGAGAGCCCGGCCGCCGTGGTGCCGTGCGCCCCGAGCCGAGCCCGAGCCCCCCGCACGAGAACGCCCTCGCCCTCGCCCTCGGCACGAGAATCCCGCGAGGGCCCCGACCCGTCCGGCGGACACCCGGCTGCCCGGCGCTCGGCCCCGCACGGCCGGTGCCCGGCCCCCGGGACCGGCCCACTCCGCTCCTGGTCCGCGCGGGTGAGGCCCGGATCGCCCGGTTCACCCCGCAAGGTCACGTCCCGCTCCCCCGCTGCCCCTCGCCCCTCCCCCCGGGCCGCCTCCCACCGCATCTCACCGAAACGGGTGTCTTGACTTTCCGTATCCGCGATATATCGTGAATGACGGAAGACGCGATATGGCGCGTCGATTCCCTGTCCGAGCCCGTCCGGGACCGGTCGTCTGGAGGTCTGCACCATGTCCGAGTGGTCCGTCGCAGAGCCGAGGAAGCTCACCTTCGACGACCCCGTGACGGCGCTGCACGTGCGCGTCGTCAACGGAACAGTGAACGTCGTGGGCACCGACGAGGGTTCCGCGAGGCTCCAGGTCTCCCAGGTGGAGGGACCCCCTCTCCAGGTGACCCAGCGGGACGGCACGCTCACCGTGGCGTACGAGGACCTGCCCTGGAAGGGCTTCCTCAAGTGGCTCGACAGCAAGGGCTGGCGCCGCAGCGCGGTGGTCTCGCTCGCCGTCCCGGCCGGCACGCGTGTCGAGGTCGGCGTGGTCGGCGCGACCGCCGTGGTCTCCGGCGTGGAGGGCCCGGTGGAGGTCAAGGGCGTCACGGGCGACACGACGCTCGTACGGCTCTCCGGTCCCGTCCGGGTGGACACCGTCTCCGGCAGCCTGGAGGCCCAGGCGGTCACCGGCGATCTGCGGTTCCACTCCGTCTCCGGCGATCTGACCGTGGTCGAGGCCTCAGGGTCCTCCGTGCGCGCCGACTCGGTGAGCGGTTCGATGATCGTGGACCTCGACCCCACGGGCACCCCCACCGACGTACGCCTGACGAACGTCTCCGGCGAGATCGCCATCCGTCTCCCGCACCCCGCGGACGCCGAGGTGGAGGCCAACACCGCGAGCGGCACCGTCTCCAGCGCCTTCGAGGACCTCCGGGTCACCGGCCAATGGGGCGCCAAGAAGATCACCGGCCGGCTGGGGGCGGGCAACGGCAAGCTGAAGGCGGTGACCGCCTCCGGCTCCATCGCCCTGCTCCGCAGGCCACCGGTGGAGGACGAGCCGCGCGAGCCGGCCCCGTCACCGTCCGCCCAGGACAGCACGCCCGACGACTCCACGGACGGCCCGACCGACAAGAAGGTGCTCTGAGATGCCTCCCGTCTTCGCCCACGGCCGCCTGCGCCTCTACCTGCTGAAGCTGCTGGACGAGGCCCCTCGGCACGGATACGAGGTGATCCGCCTCCTGGAGGAGCGCTTCCAGGGGCTGTACGCGCCCTCGGCGGGCACCGTCTATCCGCGGCTTTCCAAGCTGGAGGCCGAGGGACTGGTCACCCACACCACCGAGGGCGGTCGCAAGGTGTACGCGATCACCGACGCGGGCCGCGCCGAGCTGGCCGACCGCAGCGGTGAACTGGCCGATCTGGAGCTGGAGATCCGCGAGTCGGTCGCGGAGCTGGCCGCGGAGATCCGCGCCGATGTGCGGGGCGCCGCGGGTGATCTGCGCCGCGAGATGCGGGCGGCGGCCACGGAGGCCCGGCGCGGCCACGGGCGTGCCGGTGACGCCACGGACCACGAGGGTCCCGCGGGCGGCTTCGGGGACTTCGGGGACCACCGCGACAAGGAGTCGTGGCGGGTCGCGAAGGAGGAGATGCGGCGCGTCAAGCAGGAGTGGAAGGAGCAGGCCCGGCGCGCCAAGGACGAGAGCCGGCGGGCACGCGACGAGGCCCAGCGGGCGCGCCGCCAGGCCAAGGAAGCGCAGGAGAGGGTCCGCGCCCAGGCCCAGGAGGAGATGCAGCGCATGGCCAAGCGGGTCCAGGAGCAGGTCCAGGACCACTTCGCGCGCGGGGACTGGCCGACGGGCGTCCGCGAGGGCCTCACCGAACTCGCCAAGGAATTCGGTGACTTCGGCAAGACCTTCGGGGGCGACTTCGGCAAGACCTTCGGAAAGGACACCGGTCCCGGCCGCCCGGGCACGGCGGAATCCGGCTCGGCGCACACCCCGGAACCCGACTACTCGCACACTCCCGACGACTTCCCGGCCGGCTACGAACCCTCCTGGGCCCACGAGAGCTCCACCGGCGACCCCGCCCGCGATCTCGACCGCCTCCTCGACCGGTTCCGGGACGACATCCGTGACGCGGCCCGGGACCACGGGGTGACGGAGGACCAGCTCCACGCGACACGCCGTCACCTGTCGGCGGCGGCCGCGCACATCGGGGCCGCGTTGCGCACACCGAAGAGCTGACCGCGGTGACGCCCGGGGATCGCCCGGGCGGGACGGGGTCCCCGGGTTCCGGCCGAGAGACCCCGCGGGCCGCGCGGCGGGCTCACCCCGCCTTGGCCTCCCCGTCGCCGTAGAGCACGCGCGTCACCGTCTCGTACGTGACCCCGTGATCGGCGAGTACCTCCGCGAGCACACCGGGCCGCACGGTCAGCGCCATCAGCAGATGCTCGTCGCCGATGTGCCGCTCCTGACGGGCGAGCGCCAGGCGAAGGGACTGCGTCAGCGTCTCCTTGGCCCCCTGGGTGAACGGCCGGCGCCCGGACCGCCGGCCGGCCCCGCCCCGCTTGCCCGCCTCCAGCGCCCCGACTCCATGGGCCTCCTCCACCCGGGAGACGATCTCCGAGACGTCGATACCGAGTCCGGACAGCGCCTCCGTCTCAGCGCGGGAGAGCCCGCCCCGTCGGCGCGTCTCGGCGAGCGCCTCTTCCACCGAGCCACGCTGTCCTGTCGCGCCGAGCGAAGCGAGCGCGAACGAACCGCGGCTGCCCTCCCGGTCCAGCAGGGCCAGGAGCATGTGCTCCTCGTCCACCGCCTCGGCCCCCGCCCGCTCGGAGTACCCGACCGCGCCCTCGACCACGGCCCGGGCATCCTTCGTGAAGCGCTCGAACATCACTGCCTCCCGTACTTCTTGTGCACGGCCTGCCTGCTCACTCCGAGTTCCGCGGCGATCTCCTGCCACGACCAGCCCTGATGGCGCGCACTGCGCACCTGCACCGCCTCCAGCTGATCCAGCAGCCTCCGCAGCGCGGAGACAGCCCGCAGCCCGATCCGCGGATCGCGGTCACCCGCACGCTCGGCGAGATCCGTTGCTTCCGTCATGCCGTCAACCTACATTGACGAACCTCGGTCGTCAATCAAAGTTGACACGCGGATGCGGAACGGCGGGCCGGGCAACTCCCGGACCCGCCGCGGCCATCACTCCCCCCGCACACCGGCCACACGGCCACACGGCCACACCGCCGCACCGCCGCACCGCCGGCCGGACCTCAGCCGACCGTGAGAACGATCTTCCCGAACTGATCGCCCGCCTCGATCCGCTCGAACCCCTCCCGGGCACGGTCGAGCGGCAGCACCTCGTCGATGACGGGCCGCACCCCGGTGGCGGCGCAGAAGGACAGCAGATCCTCCAGCTCGTCCTTGGTGCCCATGGTGGAGCCGACGACCTTGAGCTCCAGGAAGAAGATCCGGGTCAGCTCGGCGTGCGCGGGACGGTCCCCGCTCGTCGCACCCGAGATCACCAGCGTGCCGCCGGGCCGCAACGACTTGATGCTGTGCGACCAAGTGGCCGCGCCCACCGTCTCGATGACCGCGTCCACACGCTGCGGCAGCCGCGCGCCGGACTCCAGCGCCTCCACGGCCCCGAGTTCGACGGCCCGCTTGCGCTTGGCCTCGTCACGGCTCGTCGCGAAGACCCGCAGTCCGGCGGCCCTGCCGAGCACGATCGCGGCGGTCGCGACACCACCGCCGGCCCCCTGCACGAGGACCGAGTCGCCC
Organism: Streptomyces fagopyri; assembly: GCF_009498275.1. Classification (NCBI taxonomy): domain Bacteria; kingdom Bacillati; phylum Actinomycetota; class Actinomycetes; order Kitasatosporales; family Streptomycetaceae; genus Streptomyces; species Streptomyces fagopyri. The sequence goes on from NZ_CP045643.1 coordinate 3,403,086, forward strand.
GGCCGTACCCCGGCGTTGGTGAAGAGCATGCGGTACGCCGTCAGCCACGCGGTCGGCAGGCAGGCGGCCTCCTCGAACGAGAGCTCCCTGGGCTTGGGGAGGACGTTCCACGCCGGGACCGTGACCTGCTCGGCGAAGGTTCCCTGGTAGCGCTCGGTGAGGATCGACCGGGGCTCCCGGGGGCCGACCCCGTGCCCCGTCTGCCCGACGACGGAGTGCAGGACGACCTCGTTGCCCTCCTCGTCGACGCCGGCCGCGTCGCATCCGAGGATCATCGGCAGTTTGTCCTCGGCCAGGCCCACGCCCCTGAGGGACCAGAGGTCGTGGTGGTTCAGGGACGCGGCCCTGACGTTCACGGTCGTCCAGCCGGGCCTCTGCTCGGGGGCCGGACGCTCCCCCAACTCCAGGCCGTTCAGCGGCTGGTCACGGTCGATACGAGCGGCGTAGGCAGCGAACATGGCCTCGACGATAGGCTCCGCCCCCGCGCCGCGGAACCACGTCCCGCTGTGACACGCGTCCCGCCCGTCTCGCGGCCCACCTCACACCCGTACGGGCTCGCCCGCGAACCAGCCGTACGGCCCAACACCCGGGCAAAGGAAGCGGCCCCGCCGGGGGGACAACCCCGGCGAGGCCGCACAATCCGCTCTCGAACGACCCTGGAACGTCTGAAGCCGCCCTCGAACCACGCTCACGCGGCCCGCGAACCGTTCTCCAGCGAGTCGGTGCCCAACCGCTCACCTCACCGGCGCGCGACCCCTTCGGCCCGGGCCGCCGCGGCCACCGCCGCGGTCACCGCCGGTGCCACCCGCTCGTCGAACGGCGAGGGGATCACATAGTCGGCGGCGAGATCGTCCCCGACGACCGCGGCCAGCGCGTCGGCCGCCGCGATCTTCATCCCCTCCGTGATCCGGGACGCCCGCACCTGCAGCGCCCCGGCGAAGATCCCGGGGAACGCCAGCACGTTGTTGATCTGGTTCGGGAAGTCGGACCGCCCGGTGGCGACCACCGCCGCGTACTTGTGGGCGATCTCCGGATGCACCTCCGGGTTCGGGTTGGCCATGGCGAACACGAACGCGCCCTCGGCCATGGAAGCCACCGCCGGCTCCGGAACCGTGCCGCCGGAGACGCCGATGAAGACGTCCGCGCCCGCGAGCGCCGCGTCCAGCGAGCCGGAGAGTCCCGCCTTGTTGCTGATCCCGGCGAGCTCCCGCTTGACGTCCGTGAGGTCGTCCCGGTCGGACGACACGACGCCCTTGCGGTCCGCGACGGCCACGTCGCCGATGCCCGCCTCCAGCAGGAACTTGGCGATGGCGATCCCGGCCGCACCCGCGCCGGAGATCACCGCGCGCAGTTCGCCCAGCGAGCGTCCGGTCAGCTTCGCGGCGTTCCGCAGGGCCGCCAGCGTCACCACGGCCGTGCCGTGCTGGTCGTCGTGGAAGACGGGGATGTCCAGCCGTTCCTGGAGCTTCCGCTCGATCTCGAAGCACCGGGGCGCCGAGATGTCCTCCAGGTTGACGCCGCCGAAGGACGGCGCGAGACGGGCCACGGTCTCGACGATCTCGTCGACGCCCGTGCAGTCCAGCGCGATCGGCACGGCGTCCACGCCGCCGAACTGCTTGAACAGGATCGCCTTGCCCTCCATCACGGGGAGCGAGGCCTCCGGACCGATGTCGCCGAGGCCGAGCACGGCCGTGCCGTCGGTCACCACGGCGACCACGTTCGACTTCCACGTGTAGTCGTTGACGAGGTCGGGCTGTTCGGCGATGGCGCTGCACACCTTCGCGACGCCGGGTGTGTACGCCAGGGACAGGTCGTCCTTGTCACGCACGGGCACGGTGGCCTGCACGGCCATCTTCCCGCCACGGTGCAGGGCGAACGCCGGGTCGAAGGCCCGCGAGTCCACGGAGCCGTCGGAATTCACCGGCTCCACGTCGCCTTCGGAACCCGTACTGCTGTCGCTGCGAGGATTGACGATCTCCGCTGCCACTTTGTTTTACCCCTTAAGTCTTCATTGATTGAGGGTGACCACTCCTGGTTGAGGGGTGGGCGGGCACCGCGTATGCCCTGCCGCCGTGGTTGCGTACGGGCGGATACGCGACGGGCGCGCCGCACACGCGCCCTGAGCCCCGGATGAGGGGTGTAAAGAACCTTCTTACCGGACGGACTGCGCCGAGGACGAGCCCATCAGGCGAAGCTCACACGCCGGTGACATGACTCATACCCGAATATGTGGACAAGTCCAGGATTTGACGCAAAGTCGTCGCAAGCGCGCCGGAGCGGCGGCCCGCATCCTGACCTGCGCCGAAGATCTTCCGGTCGGAAGGGGGGATTCCCGCACAGGATCCGGCACGACCGGGGCACCCAGTGTTGGTCCGGGGGTCACCCGTTATCCGATTTTGACATAGCGGGTCCCCTGAAGGGCGCAATCCGAATGGCAAGATGCCGTCATCACACGAGGTCGCGACACCCGATGGTGTGTGTTCTCGTCGACCCATCGGCAACTCCCTCATCCGCCGGAGGAACCCACCATGACCGCACGCTCCACCCGTCGTACGACCGTCACGCGCTCCCGGATAGCTGCGGTCGGCGCGATCGCGGTCGCCGGGGCCCTGGTACTCACCGGCTGCGGTGACCAGACCAAGGACAAGGGCAGCGGCTCGGACAGCGCCAGCACCAGCTCGGCGCCGCTGGCCGACAAGCTCCCCAAGGCCATCAGGGACGCGGGAGTCATCAAGGTCGGCTCGGACATCGCGTACGCGCCGGTCGAGTTCAACGACAGCTCCGGCAAGACCGTCGGTATCGACCCCGACCTGGCCGACGCCCTGGGCAAGCAGCTCGGAGTGAAGTTCGAGTTCCAGAACGGGACCTTCGACACTCTGATCACCGGTCTGCGCTCGAAGCGGTACGACCTCGCGATGTCCGCCATGACGGACACCAAGGACCGCCAGAACGGTATCGACTCCGACACGGGCAAGAAGGTCGGCGAGGGCGTCGACTTCGTCGACTACTTCACCGCCGGTGTCTCGATCTACACGCCCAAGGGCAAGACCCAGAACATCAAGACCTGGGCCGACCTCTGCGGCAAGAAGATCGCGGTGCAGCGCGCCACGGTCTCCGAGGACCTCGCCAAGTCCGAGAGCAAGAAGTGCACGGGCGGCAAGAAGATCGCCATCGAGGCCTACGACAACGACCAGCAGGCCCAGACCCGGCTGCGCGCCGGTGGCGCCGACGCCGGTTCCTCGGACTTCCCGGTCGCCGCGTACGCGACGAAGACCTCGGGCGGCGGCAAGGACTTCGAGATCGTCGGCGAGCAGGTCGAGGCGGCGCCGTACGGCATCGCGGTCGCCAAGTCCAACACCCAGCTGCGCGACGCCATCAAGGCCGCGCTCGACGCCGTCATCAAGAACGGCGAGTACGACAAGGTCATAGCGAAGTGGGGCGTCGAGGCCGGCGCCGTCAAGACGGCCACGGTCAACGGAGGAAAGTGACCGCGGGCGCGAGCGGGCACTGAAAGGCAAGAACACCCGTGACTGTTGACATCGACAAGACGGCAGGGCCGGAGGACACTCCTCCGGCCGGGCCGGAGGCCATCAAGGCCGTTCCCGTCCGGCACTACGGACGCTATCTCTCCGCCGTCGTCGCGATCGCGATCCTCGTCGCGATCATCTACGCGTTCGGCCAGGGCAAGATCAACTGGAACGCCGTACCCGACTACTTCTTCGACCACCGCATCATCAAGGGCGTCGGCCAGACGCTGCTGCTGACGGTGCTCTCGATGGCGATCGGCATCCTCGGCGGCGTCCTGCTCGCGGTGATGCGCCTGTCGAAGAACCCCGTGACCTCGTCCATCGCGTGGTTCTACATCTGGTTCTTCCGCGGCACCCCGGTCCTCGTCCAGCTGTTCGTCTGGTTCAACCTGGGTCTGGTCTTCGAGTACATCAACCTCGGGCCGATCTACAAGGACTACTGGTCGAGCTTCATGACGCCGTTCCTGACGGCGCTGCTGGGCCTGGGCCTGAACGAGGCCGCGTACATGGCCGAGATCTGCCGTGCCGGTCTGCTCTCGGTCGACGAGGGACAGACCGAGGCCTCGCACGCGCTGGGCATGAGCCACGGCAAGACGCTGCGGCGGATCATCATCCCGCAGGCGATGCGCGTGATCGTGCCGCCCACGGGCAACGAGGTCATCAACATGCTCAAGACGACCTCCCTCGTGTCGGCGGTGCAGTACTACGAGCTCCTGCGCTACGCCCAGGACATCGGACAGACCTCCGGCGCCCCGGTGGAGATGCTGTTCCTGGCCGCCGCCTGGTACCTGATCATGACCTCGGTCCTGAGCGTGGGCCAGTACTACGTCGAGCGGTACTACGCCCGCGGTTCCAGCCGTCAGCTGCCGCCGACCCCGCTGCAGAAGATCAAGGCCAATCTGACGTCCCTGTCGAGCCGGAAGGGGGCGACGGCATGACCGAGAACGAAACCACCGAGGACATCTCCTCCGGCACGCCGATGGTGAAGTCCGAAGGCGTCCACAAGTCCTTCGGCGCGGTCGAGGTCCTCAAGGGCATCGACCTGGAGGTCAGGTCCGGCGAGGTCTTCTGCCTCATCGGCCCCTCCGGCTCCGGCAAGTCGACCTTCCTGAGGTGCATCAACCACCTGGAGAAGATCAACGCCGGCCGTCTGTACGTCGACGGGGAGCTGGTCGGCTACCGCCAGAAGGGCGACAAGCTGTACGAGCTCAAGGACAGCGAGGTCGCGCTGAAGCGCCGGGACATCGGCATGGTCTTCCAGCGCTTCAACCTGTTCCCGCACATGACGTCGATCGAGAACGTCATGGAGGCCCCGGTCCAGGTCAAGGGGGTCAGCAGGGCCCAGGCCCGGGAGCGCGCGGGCCAGCTGCTCGAACGCGTCGGCCTGGCCGACAAGGCGGGCAACTACCCCTCGCAGCTCTCCGGCGGCCAGCAGCAGCGCGTGGCCATCGCCCGCGCGCTGGCGATGGACCCGAAGCTGATGCTCTTCGACGAGCCGACGTCGGCGCTCGACCCGGAGCTGGTCGGTGACGTCCTCGACGTCATGCGCGACCTCGCCGAGTCCGGTATGACGATGATCGTCGTCACGCACGAGATGGGCTTCGCCCGCGAGGTGGGCGACTCGCTGGTCTTCATGGACGGCGGTGTGGTGGTCGAGTCCGGCCACCCGCGCGAGGTGCTGACGAATCCGCAGCACGAGCGGACGCAGTCGTTCCTGTCCAAGGTGCTCTGAGGATTCCCACGGCCTGATGCCGCCCGCCCGCGAGGGGTGGGCGGCATCCGCCGTTCCGGACCGCTACAGGTTCCGCCAGGGGCCGCGCGGCGCGAGGCCACCCTCGGTGCTGGGCGACGGCGGCGGTCCTCCGGACTACCTGATCCCCAGCACCAGCGCGTCGGACGGCGAGCGCCACACCGCTCGCGCCTCCGCGAAGCCCTTCTCGCGCAGCACGCGCGCGTGCCAGTCGGCGGACGGGGTGTCGCCGTCGGCGTGCTCGCCGTAGATCTCGAAGCGGCGGGCGGTCGGGGCGGCGAGGACCGGGTCCTGCGCGGCCAGTTCCCACCACGCGGCCCAGTCGAGGACGCCGCCCTCCTTGGCCCGGTCCATCCGGGCGTGCCGCTGGGCGCGGTCGGCCGCGTTGATCAGGGGGGTGGACTCGTCGATCATGTGGTCGGCGTTCATGAAGACACCGCCGGCCCGGACGATCCCCGCGATCCGGCCGTAGAGGGCCGCGAGGGGGTCGCTGTGCAGCCAGTGCAGGGCCGTGGCCGTCAGTACGGCGTCGTAGGACTCGTACGGCAGCCGGGCCGTCCAGTGCGGGTCCTTGAGGTCGGCCGTGACGAAGGAGACCCGGTCGTCGCCCGCGAAGGTGCCCTCGGCGATGGTGAGCAGCGCGGGGTCGAGGTCGACGCCGGTGCTGGTGGCGTGCGGGAGCCGGGTGAGCAGCCGGGCGGTGATCGTGCCGGTGCCGCAGGCCAGGTCGAGGACGCGCGGCGCGGGGCCGACCAGGGCCTCGACCATGTCGAGCATCACCCGGAAGCGCTCCTCGCGGTCCGGCATGTACCACTCCTGCTGCCGGTCCCAGCTGTCCTGCCAGGCCTGCCAGTCGGTCCCGGTGCCCTGCGTCCCGGTGTGGCCGATTCCGGTGCCGACGGTCATGGAAGCCCCCTCTTCACTCACCCGCGTAATACCCTGGAAGCGCAATCAGCCGTTACCTGACCGCACGCATGACGATAGAGCGCCTCCGTAAGGACTACAAGTGGAACTGGCCTATTACTCGGACTACGCGGTTCGTCTCGTCAACAGCGAGGAGCCGGCCCGGGGCAAGGACGCGCTCACCTCGGTGGAGGCCGTCCGCGACCTCTTCGCGGGCAACGCCTCGGCGGCGCGCCGTGCCACGGACGCCGACGTGACGCGCTTCCGTTCGGTCCGCGCGAGGCTGCGCGCCGTGTTCGAGGCGGCGGACGGCGGAGACGAGACCCTCGCGGTCGACCTGCTGAACTCGCTGCTCCTGGAGTTCCCCGTCAGCCCGCAGATCTCCGGGCACGACTTCCGGGACGACGACGGACGCCCGCTGTGGCACATGCACCTCGCGGACCACCCGTCGAACGTGACGGCGGGTTACGCGGCGATCGCCGCCATGGGGCTCGCCTTCCACCTCACCTCGTACGGTGTGGACCGGCTGGGCCTGTGCGAGGCCGCGCCGTGCCGCAACGCCTATCTGGACACGTCGACGAACCGCTCCCGGCGCTACTGCTCGGACCGCTGCGCGACCCGGGCCAACGTGGCCGCCTACCGGGCCCGCAAGCGCCTGGAGGCGGACCGGTCGGAGAGTACGGGCCTGACGGCCGACAGCGCCCAGCGGACCAGCGTGAACGGCGAACGCTGACCGTCCTTGAGGGGCCGGTACCGGAACCGCACCTTCCCGAGGACGAGTTCCTCGGGCACCGTGCCGTAGTCGGTGCTGTCCCCGCCGGCGAAGGCGTTGTCACCCAGCACCCACCAGCCGGCCTCCCGCCGCTGGGCCACCCGCTTCACCACGAGCAGGTCCTGCTGGAACGGATGACGCAGAACGACCACGTCACCGGGCCCGACCCGGGCCCCGTACTGCACGACGAGCCGATCCCCGTGCTGGAGCGTGGGCACCATCGAGGGTCCCCGCACCTCGGCCGCCCCGAACGGCAGTACGGCCCTTCCACGTTCGCTCTCCTGCGACAGCTCCGGCATCACCGGCACCTCCCCGCTCCATCCTCCACCAGTCCCAGTGTCGCCCCGGACTTTTGTCCTAAGCCCATGGGGGCACTCGCGAAAAGACGTCCCCCACGGAGTAATGTCCCACCTGAGAAGACGATCACGAGGAAGGACAGCTCCATGCTCTCCCGCCTGTTTGCCCCCAAGGTGAAGGTCAGCGCGCACTGTGACCTGCCCTGCGGCGTGTACGACCCTGCCCAGGCCCGCATCGAGGCGGAGTCGGTGAAGGCCGTCCAGGAAAAGATGGCCGGTAACGACGACCCGCACTTCCAGGCCCGCGCCACCGTCATCAAGGAGCAGCGCGCCGAACTCGCCAAGCACCACGTCTCGGTGCTCTGGAGCGACTACTTCAAGCCCCCGCACTTCGAGAAGTACCCCGAGCTGCACCAGCTGGTGAACGACGCCCTGAAGGCCCTCTCGGCCGCCAAGGCGTCCACCGACCCGGCGACGGGCCAGAAGGCGCTGGACTACATCGCCCAGATCGACAAGATCTTCTGGGAGACCAAGAAGGCCTGATCCGGGCCGCGTTCGCCATGACCGGCGGGCGGTGCACCCTCGCAGGTCGACGGGCGTCCCGAAGGGGCCCGGCCGGAATTCCGGCCGGGCCCCTTCGGGTGTGCGGGTCACGTCGTGCCCAAACGCCGGGTCACGCCCGACGGGAATCGCCGGGAACGGACCCGGAGATCCGGTGACGTCGCGCTACGGGCGGATGCCGTCGCAGGCGATCGGCAGGTGCCGGGGGCCACGCAGGACCGCGTTCTGCCGGTAGGGGGGCGGGTCCTCCACCAGCCGGGGGTTCTCCAGCCTGCGGGCCAGTTCGGCGAGCGCGAGCTGTGCCTCCAGCCGGGCCAGCGGAGCGCCGAAGCAGCTGTGGATGCCGCTGCCGAAGCCCAGGTGCTGGATGTCCCCGCGGTCCGGGTCGAACCGGTCCGGGTCCTCGAAGCGGTCGGGGTCCCGGTTGCCGGCCGCCAGCACCAGCCACAGCGACGAGCCCTTGGGGATGGTCACGCCGCGCACCTCGATGTCGGCGAGGGTGCTGCGCTGCGGCAGCAGCTGCACCGGCGGCTCGAACCGGAGCAGTTCCTCGACGACGGGGACGGCCATTTTCGGGTCCTCGCGCAGCCGTTGCAGGATGCCGGGGTTGCGCAGCAGGGTCAGCATCCCGTTGGTGATGAGGTTGACCGTCGTCTCGTGACCGGCGATCAGCAGCAGCGCCGCGGTGCTCATGACCTCCATGGTCGTCATGGCGCCGTCCGGCCCCTGCGCGGTGGCCAGTTGCGACAGCATGTCCTCGCCCGGCTTCTTGCGCCGCTCCTCGATCAGCCCGGCCAGGTACATGCCCAGCTCCGTACGGGCGTTGTTCGAGACCTTGGCGCGCTCGCCCGCGTCGGCGCCCGGGACGGGGTCCAGGCTCGCGGCAAGGATGTCCGCCCAGGTGTGGAAGCGGGGCTCGTCCTCGCGCGGCACCCCGAGGAGCCGGCAGATCACGGTCACCGGGAAGGGGTACGAGAACTGGTCGACCAGGTCGATCCGCTCCGGGTCGCCGATGCCGTCGATGAGCCCGGAGACGATGTCCTCCAGCTCGCCGTGCATCTCGTGGACGCGCCGCGGGGAGTGCGGGGGTCCGAAGGGACGGTTCGTCATGCGCCGCAGCCGGTCGTGCTCCGGGGGGTCGAGCCGCAGGAAGGCCGGCGGCAGCGCCGACTCCTCCTCCGTGTCGCCCAGCGGATCGCCCGCCGTCGCCTTCAGGTTGCGCGCGTCGGAGCTGACCCGCGGATCGTGCAGCAGGCTCTGGATGTCGTAGTACTTACTGACGACGTAGGGCCCGTCCGCGTCGTGGTACACGGGGGTCTCGCGGAGTTCCTCGTACAGCGGGTAGGGGTTCGCGCGGTGGGAGTAGTCGATGATCTGCCGCAGGATGGCTTGCGTCATGGTGCGTCCTCGGGAGCGTCGGATCAGTGCCCGGCGGGGGTGAACGTCATCCGCCGGTCGGCCGGCGAATATCCGGTGAGGGTGACGGTCGGGCCGCTCGTGGGCACTGACGGGTCGGGGAAGTCCGCGTCCACCGGGCGCTGGCCCTCGGGGCGGCGGTCCACGGTCGGGAAGGACGGCGGGAAGGGCGCTGTGGTCTCGATCAGCTGCTGGTAGAACTGCAGCCACTTCGTCTGGTCGAAGGTGACGGCGCCGATGACGCGCCCCTGGTACCCGTACACGCCGGTGAATCTGCGCTCGCCCAGGGCGCCCTGCGCGATGAGGATCTCCGTCCCCATCGACGGCACCCCCACGGACTTGATGTTCACGCCGAACTGCGAGGACCAGAAGGCGGGCACCCAGATGTGGGGACGGCGGTCCACGCTGTCGCTCATCATGTTGTGCGCCGCGGTCTCGGCCTGCGCGACGGCGTTGCCCCAGTGCTCCAGGGACAGGAACTGGTAGCCGAACAGCGGATGGGGGGAACGCGCCACGTCGCCGGCCACGTAGACGTCGTCGGTGACGATGCCGCGGATGTCGAAGGCCCGGCAGCCGGCGTCGCAGGCGATGCCGCGGGGGCCCGCGCCCAGTCCGGATCCCGCGAGCCACTCGGTGTTGCGCATGGCGCCGAGGCACACGACCACCACATCGGCCTCGACGGTGTTCCCGTCGGAGAGATGGGCGGCGCGGACCCGGTTCGCGGAGTCGCCCTCCAGGCTGGTCACCATGATCCCGCAGCGCAGGTCGACGCCGTGCTCACGCTGCAGTTCGGCCGCGACCTGGCCGACGACCCCGCCGAGCGCGCCGACCAGGGGCGCGGCGGCCCGTTCGGCGACCGTGACGGCGATCCCGCGTTCCCGGCAGGCGGAGGCGATCTCCGAGCCGGTGAACCCGGCACCGATGACGAGCACACGGCGCGGGTTCTGCCCGAGCGCGCGTGCCAGGCCGGTCGCGTCGTCGCGGGTGCGCAGGACGAAGACGCCGTCGAGCTCCGCCTCGCTCTCCCTCGGCCAGGGCCTGGCCCGGACGCCGGTGGCGATCAGCAGCCGGTCGTACTCCACCTCGTCGCCGTCGGCCAGTCGTACCCGCCGGGCCGCCATGTCGAGGCCGGTGGCGGGGACCCCCAGACGCCACCGCGCGTCGATCGCGCGGCGCCGGGGCAGGGAGGTACGGTCCGGCGCCGCCCGGCCCAGCAGGACCTGCTTGGACAGCGGGGGCCGGTCGTAGGGCTCGTAGGGCTCGTCCCCGACCATCGTCAGGGAACCGGTGAACCCCTTCTCGCGCAGGGTCTCCGCGGCCCGCAGCCCGGCGAGCGAGGCGCCCACGACGACGACACGTCCGTCGCGCTTGAGCCGGTCGAGGGATCCGTCACCGCTCACCGGTGACCTCCCGGTCCGTTCCCGCGTTCTCGCCCCGGTCGCCCGCGTCCACGGTGATGGCCTGGACGGGACAGGCCGCGACGGCACGCGCCACGTCGTCGCGCCGTTCCTCCTCGGCCTCCGGGTTGTAGAGCAGGGCTTCGTCGCCGTGCATGGCGAACACGTCGGGAGCGAGGAACGCGCACTGCGCGTACCCCTGGCAGCGGTTGAGATCGACGACAAGTCTCACCGAGGAACAGCCTTTCCGTGGCCCCGTCCCGCCCCCTCGCCGTCCAGCATGCGGGAGGGGGCGCGGACCCGCTCGCCGGAGCGTCCGATGGGGCGACGGGGTCACCGCGGGCTCCCGGACCGGCGCGGTTCGCGCAGGCCGACGCGGAGGATGTGGAGGCTGACGATCAGCGCCCAGGCCGGGAAGACCAGTTCGGACCAGGGCAGGGTGGACCCCGCGGCGAGCAGGACCACGCCCACGAGGTATCCGAGGAAGGCGAGGGACCGTGGCAGGACCCCGAGGCGGTGTCCGATGGTCGAGGTCGTGAAGACGAACACGGCCGCCACCCGGAGCGCGTACGTCGTCATCATCGTGTAGGCGAAGTAGCGCCCGAAGTCGGAGGACCGCGTCTCGTCCAGGACCGTGCCCGCGGCGGCGCCGGCCGCGAACATCGTGGCGACGAAGATCAGCCCGCTGCCCAGGAACACCGTGGCGACGAACCTGTCCTCGGCGTCACCGACCCGCGCGCGCACGGCGCCCATGAACCACAGGAAGAAGATCCCCGCGAAAGGAAGGATCTCCAGCGCCGTCTGCACCGCCCACCGTTTGCCGGGATCGATCCTCGCACCGGGCGGGTTCCCGGCGGGGACGGAGATCCGCACCAGGACGATCGCCACCGCCAGCAGCACCGCGAAGACCGCCCCGGCCATGCCGGCGGCCCGCGGTGTCCGCAGCCGCTCGTCGTTCGCCTCCATCGTCGCCCGCCCTCCTTCCCGGATCGCCTCTCGGTCCAGCAAGCAGGCCCACGTGCCCGCACGCCACCGGGGGCACCCGCGGGGGTGACGGCCTCTCCCCGCTGTCGGTGGCCCGTGCCATCCTGGAGAGGTGACTGTGGAGGACCTGGTCCGGCTGCGCCGGACGCGCGACCGGATGGACCGTGAGTACGCGGAGCCGCTGGACATCGCCGCGCTCGCCCGCACGGCGCTGATGTCGCCCGGCCACTTCCAGCGCAGCTTCCGCGCCGCGTACGGGGAGACGCCGTACGGCTATCTGATGACCCGCCGGATCGAGCGGGCCAAGGCCCTGCTGCGGCGCGGCGACCTGACGGTGACGGAGGTCTGCCTCGCGGTGGGCTGCACCTCGCTCGGCTCCTTCAGCTCCCGCTTCACGGAGCTGGTCGGCGAGACCCCGAGCGCGTACCGGGCGCGCCCGCACGACCACGGCGCCCCCATCCCGCCCTGCGTGACGCGCCGTCTGACCCGCCCCTCCCGCCACCGGAGGCCGGACGAGGGGGAACCGGGGACGCGCCTGTAGCTCCCGTCCACCCCGCGCGAAGGCCCCGGCACGGCCTAGCCTGGGGGTCATGGACCTGAAACTTTCCCAGTGCTTCGTCGCCGTGGACGACCACGACAAGGCACTCGCCTTCTACCGGGACGTCCTGGGCCTGGAGGTACGCAACGACGTCGGGTTCGAGGGGATGCGCTGGGTGACCCTCGGCTCGCCGCTCCAGCCGGACGTGGAGATCGTCCTGGAGCCCCCGGACGCGAGCCCGGACGCCTCCCCCGCCGACAAGCGGGCCATGGTCGAGCTGCTCGCCAAGGGCATCCTGCGCGGGGTCATCTTCACGACGACCGACTGCGACGCCCTCTACGAACGGGTCCGCACGTCCGGCGCCGAGGTCCTCCAGGAGCCGACGGACCAGCCGTGGGGCGCCCGCGACTGCGCGTTCCGCGACCCGGCCGGCAACCTCCTCCGCTTCAAGGAGCGCCCCGCGGTCTGACCACGGCCGCCTCCCTCCGGGGGCGGGTCCCGGGGTCCCGGGGTCTCGGGGTCCCGGGGCGGGTCCCGAGTCCCGCCCCCGGCTGCCCGTCCCCGGTTACCGTTGCGTCGGCCCCGCCGCACCGCTCACCACCGGAGACACCCATGCCGTCCGCGCGCTCCAGCCTCCTCTACGTCAGTGACCTGGCCTATCCGGCCAAGGGCCGGCGGTACGGCGACGAGGACGTGTTCCTCACCTCCCGGCTGCGCGAGGACTTCGACGTCGCCGTGTGCCATCCGCTGGACGCGGTCGCGCTGATGGCCGGCTTCGACGCCGTGGTCGTCCGCAACAGCGGGCCGGTGCTGGGCTACCGGGCGGAGTACGACGCCTTCCGGCAGCGGGCGCTCGCGGACCGCGTCCGCGTGTACAACCAGCTCTCCGGCAAGGGGGACATGGCCGGCAAGCAGTACCTGCTCGACCTCACCGCGGCCGGGTTCCCGGTCATCCCCACCGTCGACCGCGCCCGGGACCTGCACCGGCTGCCGGACGTCGACACGTACGTGGTCAAGCCGAAGCTGGGAGCGGACTCGATAGGCCTGGAGTTCGTGCCGCGCGACCGGCTCGCCGGGCTGTCGTACGACGACCGTCTCGTCCAGCCGCGTGTCGACTTCCGCTACGAGGTGTCCTTCTACTTCGTCGACCGGGCCTTCCAGTACGCCCTGTACGCACCCCGCCCGGACCGGCGATGGGATCTGGAACCGTACGAAGCGACCGAGCGGGACCGGGAGTTCGCGCAGCGGTTCGTCGACTGGAACGACATCGCGTACGGCGTCCAGCGCGTCGACGCCTGCCGGGCACCGGACGGCGAGCTGCTCCTGGTGGAGCTGGAGGACCTCAACCCGTATCTGTCGCTGGACGTGCTCTCCCCCGCCGCGCGGGACTCCTTCGTCGCGCGGATGAAGGAGTCGTTGCGCGGTCTGCTGGGACAGGAGACGGTACGAGGTGCCGCGGGAACCGTCTGAACGGTCCGCACCTTCCGAACAGCCCGCGCAGCCCGCGCAGCCCGCGCAGTCCGAAAAGCCCGCGCAGTCCGAACAGGGGAACCGCACGATGCCCGAACCGATCCGCGGCACCGAACCGATCCGGTGGACCCACGCCTTCGTCGACCGCGCCAGGAAGGACTTCGGGCCGGCCCTCGCCTTCTGGACCTCCGTCACGGGGACCGAGCCGTCCTCGCCGCGCGGCGAACAGGGCGAGTTCGTGACGCTGCTGCCGGACGGATCCGACGCCTGTCTGAAGGCGCAGGGCGTCGAGGAGGGCGAGGGCGGCGCGCACCTCGATCTGGCCGTCGAGGACGTGGCGGCGCTGGTGGAGTCGGCGCTGCGGCTCGGAGCCCGGACCGTGGCCGACAACGGGATCGACGACGACGGGGGCTGGGCCGTACTGCGCTCCCCCGGCGGCCTGCTGTTCTGCGCGGTCCCGTGGCAGGGGGAATCGGTACGGCCGCCGGTGGTCGAGGGACCCCCCGGCGTCACCAGCCGCCTCGACCAGGTGTGCGTCGACGTGGCACCCGTCCGCTACGAGGCGGAGGTCGCGTTCTGGAGCGGGCTCACCGGATGGGAGTCCCACCCCGGCTCACTGCCGGAGTTCCATGTGATCAGGCCGCCCGCCGCCCTGCCCGTCCGCGTCCTCGTGCAGCGCCTCGGCGCCGATCGCCCCACCTCGGCCCACCTCGACCTCGCCTGCTCGGACATCGAGGCCGTCCGTGCCCACCACGAAGACCTCGGTGCCACCCTCGCCGGCCGCGGCACGCACTGGGCCGTGATGCGCGACCCGGCCGGCGGCACGTACTGCCTGACGGGCCGCGACCCGGGCACCGGCCTCCCGGTGTAGACGGGCGGCCGGGCACCCGGGGCCCGTCGGCACAGGCGGGCGCCCCGCCCACGAGAGCGAGGGCCTACGCCGGGTCCCACACCTCCACGTCCACCACCGCCGAGACCGGGATCGGCCCGTAGACGTGCGGGAACTCCTCACCGCCGGGTTTCACGGCCTCGTACCGCACCGGCACCTCCAGCCGTCCGGCGTCGACGACCAGGACCACCAGGTCGTCGGGCCCCTCGTAGGTCCCGTACAGGAAGGCGGCGATCCGCGGGAGTTGGGCCCGCGTCGAGCAGTGGATGAAGCCCTCCTCCCCGAGGGTGCGGCCACGCGTGGACATCTCGTACGCGCCGGACGCGCGGGCCGCGTCCCACAGCGAGCGCTCGGTGATGTGCAACAGGGGTTCGGACATGCCCCCACGCTACGGCGCTGGGCGCACGGTCACGGTTTCCCCTCCCACTTCCCCTCCCGGCCGTCCACCCGCTTCCCCTCCCGGCCGTCCTCCCGCTTCCGCTCCTTTCTCCTGCCTGCCGTTCCCTTCCGTTCCCCGGCCTGCGCACCGGGCGCGGGGCGCGCTCCCCGCGCGGCACTGCTCGCGTACCGCGCGGGAGCACCGTCACGACCGGTCGGGTCAGGCGGGGATCTCGCCGGCGGGGGTGGCGAAGTAGTGGCCCTTGTCGAGGTCCTCGAGGAGCCCGGGACCGGTCGGCTCCCAGCCCACCAGTTCGCGCGTGAGGGTGTTCGACGCCGGGGAGTCGAGGCCGAGGAAGGGACCCAGCCAGGCGAAGTGCCCGGCCGCGTCCTCGGGCGCCACGGCGGTCACCGGCACATCGAGGTGACGGCCGATCACCTCCGCGACGGCACGGATCTCGACGCCCTGCTCCGCGACACCGTGCAGCACCGATCCGGCGGGGGCCTTCTCGACCGCCAGGCGGAACAGGCGTGCCGCGTCCAGGCGGTGGACGGCCGGCCAGCGGTTGGCTCCGTCGCCGAGGTAGCCGGAGACGCCCTTGGCACGGGCGATGTCGACCAGGGCCGCCATGAAACCGTTGTCCCCGTCGCCGTGGCAGGTCGGAGAGACCCGGACCACGGACGAGCGCACCCCGCGCGAGGCCAGTGCGAGCACCGCCCGGGCGGTGGCCATCCGGATCGAGATCGGCGAGCCGTCGACGGCTGGCATGTCCCGCTCGGTGGCCTGCCGGCCGGGGGCGAGGCCGACCACGCCGGACGCGAGGACGAAGGGGCGGTCGGTGCCCGCGAGCGCGTCACCGAGGACATCGACGGCGCGGCGGTCGGCCTCCGCGGCGTCCTTGAAACCGCCGGCGAAGGCGATGTCGTGCTTGAAGGCCAGGTGGATCACCCCGTCCGACGCGGCGGCCGCGTCCCGGAGCACGTCGAGATCGTCGACCGTGCCGCGTACCACCTCCGCTCCGGCCGCGGTGAGCGCGTCGGCGGAGGCCTCGGAGCGGGCGAGTCCGACGACCTGGTGCCCCGCACCGGTCAGTTCGGGAACGACGGCGGAACCGATCCAGCCGGAGGCGCCGGTCACGAAGATGCGCATGGAGAAACCCCAAACCCATTGATGTCAGTTACTGTCATCAACGCTAACACCCGATGTCAGTAACTGTCATCACGTAGGATCTGCCCATGGGTAGATGGGAGCCGAACGCGCGCGGGCGCCTGGCGAAGGCCGCGCTGGAGCTCTACAGCGAGCGTGGCTTCGAACAGACCACCGTGGCGGAGATCGCCCGACGGGCCGGGCTCACGGAGCGCACCTTCTTCCGGCACTACGCCGACAAGCGCGAGGTACTGTTCGCCGGTTCCGGCGAGTTGCAGGAGCTCTTCGTGCGGGCGGTCGCCGACGCCCCGAAGGCCGCCGCGCCGATCGACGCGATGGCGGTGGGGCTCGACGCCGTCTCCCAGCTGTTCGCCGACCGCCGCGACTTCGCGCGCGCACGGCACGCCGTGATCATGGCGAACGCGGAGCTCCAGGAACGCGAGCTGATCAAGCTCGCCTCGATGGCGGCCGCGCTCGCCGACGCCCTGCGTGGGCGCGGTGTCACGGAGCCCGCGGCGAGCCTGACCGCCGAGGCCGGGGTCGCCGTCTTCAAGGTCGGTTTCGAGCGCTGGATCATGGCGGCCGAGGAACGTGGGATGGAGCGGCTGATGCGGGAATCGCTGGCCGAGCTCAAGGCCGTGACCGCGGGCCGGTAGGCCTTCCCGTCCGGATCAGGTGAACCCCGGCCACCGGATCAGGTGAACGCCGGCCGGGCGCCGGAGAGCGGATCGCGGAGACGCGCGCGCCCCTCGTCGGCCCGGCATCGGCCCACGGCTGCGGCTGCGGCTGCGGCTGCGGCAGACGGCGGTACTCCCCCTGCGTGTCGCCTCGGGGCCGGCCGCTCGGGCCCGCAATCTGCTGACACTGGCCCATGTCCGAAAGTTCCACCGCCTCCGCACCCGCCCCCGTCGACCGCACCCAGCTCCGCACGACCGTGATCATGACGGTGCTCACCGTGGTCGCGGGGGCGATCGACGCGATCACCTTCCTGACCATGGGCCGGGTGTTCGCCGCGCTCGAGACGGGCAACGTGCTGTTCCTGACCTTCGCGGTGGCCGGATCCGGCCACGTCTCCGCGGTCCGGCCGACCGTCGCGCTCGTGACCTTCGCCGCCGGAGTGGCCACGGCCTCCTTCGTCATCCGCGCGCTCGGCGCGCGGCGACGCCGCTGGTTCCGGACGGCGCTGGCCGCCGAAGGCGCCCTTCTCGCGGTCGCGGGGTCACTGGCCCTGGCACTGCGCGGCACGGGTTCCCTCGCTCACGGCCCCGACCTGGTCGTCCTCGCGGTCGTCGCCCTCGCCATGGGGGTGAGGTCCGCCGTCGTACTGCGCGTGGCGGTGCCGGGCATGCCGACGCTCCTCCTCCAGATGTCCCTGGTGCAGTTGGTGGCGGACGTGGCCACCGCGCCACGGGTGCCGGACGGCGAGCAGGGGGCGCTGCGACGGCTCGCGCGCACCCGTCTCACCGCGACCATCTGCGGCATGTTCGTGGGCGGGACCCTGGGCACGCTCATGGCGCCGTGGGGCACGGGCCGCGCGCTCCTCGTCGTCGCGACGATCGTCGTCGTGCTGGCGCTGTCGGGAGTCCATCCCGACCTGCCCCGCCACGGGCCTCCCGCACCCCGGACCTCCTGACGGACCCCCGCACCCCGGCGGGCCGGGCACCCTACGGAACCCGGAGACCCCGCAGACTCCGGACGCCTCGCGGAACCAGCCCCTCGCCGAAGCCGCGCGTGTCCGCACGGATCAGGATCTCTCCGTGGCCCGCTTGTCCGCCGTCCACCGGCCTCCGGCGGTCCTCCCCGGATCGCCGGGATCACGGGGATCACGGGGCCACCGGGAGGAGCCGGCCTCCCCGAGATCACGCGACGCCGGGAAGGCCCCGGACTCCGCACATGCCTCGCACCGTGGGTTGTGGCAGGGGCCAGGACCCCAGACGGGAACGAACGCGCCCAGTGTCTTGCGGCGCCGCACGACCGTGGCGACCGGCTGCTCACAGGCGGGGCAGACAAACTCATCGGTGCCCATGCCCTCAGGGTAGGCCCGGCCCCGGACCGGCGCCCCTCCGTGCGACCGGGGTGAGAGCGGGCGGGCCCCGCACCCGCTACACCCCCGTCGCCGATCCCGCCCGCGGCTCGCGCCACATCGGCCACATCCGCGGGCCGTCCGGCAGATCGAGGGGGTGGCCGGTGTCGGCGAACCCGAGCCGTTCGTAGAGCGCGCGGCTGCGCTCGTTGCTCGCCTCCAGATACGCGGGAACGCCCTCCTGGTCACAGCGGTCGAGGACCGAGCGGACGAGCGCGCCGCCGAGGCCCTCGCCCTGGCGTTCCGGTGCCACGGCGATCATCCACAGGTACTCGTGGGCGCGGTCGGCGGGGTGGATCGCGGCGGTGAGCCGGCCGATCAGTTCGACCCGTACGTTGTCGGGGTCCACGGCCTCACGCAGCTGGACCGGGCCGTCGTCGTCCGCGGGGCCGGCGTCAGCGTGGGTGTCGTCGGCGGGCACCGACAGCCACAGAGCGCACGCCGCGCCGTCCTGCGTGATGTCGATCCGGCCCTCGGCGAACACGATGTCGGCGAACACCTCCATCAGCCGGGGATGCCGGCCGCGGCGGTGCGCCGCGTCCGGAAAGACCCAGCCGCTCACCGGGTCGTCCTGGAACGCCTCGTCCAGCAACTGGACGACCCGTTCACGATCGCCCTCGCCCGCCGCCCGAATCGCCACTCCCATGTCCCGCCCCTTCGCCTCAACCACCCCTGGCCGTACGGCCGTCGCAGCCTAGCGGGAGCCGCGCGCGACAGAGGGGCGGGCCCCGCGCACCGTGGGGATGCGCGGGATCCGCCCCGACCGGAGCCCGGGACCGTACGGAGGTCAGGTGCCGTACGGTCCCGGCGGCCCCGGGGTCTTCAACCGCCCTTCGGCGACTTCAGTTACTGCGTCGCGTGACAAACTCCGCGAGTGCCAGGAGACCGCCCGCGGCCTCCGGGTCGGGGATCGCCCGGGACAGCTCGTGCATCGCCCGGGACATCCGGTCGGCCGCCTGGAGCTGCGCCCAGTCGCGGCCCCCCGCCCGCTCCACGGCGAGCACCGTGCGCTCCAACCCCCCTTCCTCGTAGGGAACTCCGTACAGTTCGGCGAGTTCCGTCGCCGCCGGGGTGCCGGAGCCGAGCGCGGCCACCACGGGCAGGGACTTCTTGCGGGCGACGAGGTCCGCCCCGGCCGGCTTGCCGGTGCGGCTCGGGTCCCCCCAGATCCCGATCACGTCGTCGATCAGCTGGAAGGCGAGCCCGGCCTCCCGGCCGAACGCGTCCAGTGCCTCGACGTCCTCGTCGTCCGCTCCCGCGTAGAGCCCCCCGAGCGCGCAGGCGCAGCCGAGCAACGCGCCCGTCTTCGCCTCGGCCATGGCGAGGCACTCGTCGAGGGTGACCTCGCCCGGGCCGCGTTTCTCCATGGCCGTGTCGGCGTGCTGTCCCTCGCACAGCTCGACGACGCAGGACGCGAGCCGGGCGGCGGCGGCCGGGGACGCCGGGTGCGGGTCCTCGGCCAGCAGCCGCTGGGCGAGCGCCTGCAGGGCGTCCCCCGCGAGGATCGCGGCGGCGTCGCCGAACACGGTCCACGCGGTGGGCCGGTGTCTGCGGGTGGTGTCCCGGTCCATGACGTCGTCGTGCAGCAGCGTGAAGTTGTGGATCAACTCCACCGCGGCGGCGGCCCGTACGGCCGACGCGTGCTGCCCGCCGAGCGCTCCCGCGGCGGTGAGCACGAGGGCGGGGCGGATCGCCTTGCCCGCGTTGCCCGCCGCCGGGGTGCCGTCCGCGTGCTCCCAGCCGAAGTGGTAGAGCGCGACCCGGCGCATCGAGCCCGGCAGCGAGTCGATGGCCCTGCGCAGCTCGGGGTCGACGGACGCCCGCGCGCGCTCCAGGATGGCCGCCGCTTCCTGCCCGTCGGGCGGGGCAGGAGGAACCTGTTGATGCATGGGCCTCCCGTCCATGGGCCTCCCGGCAGAGCCCCGTCCGGCCAGGGACTCCTCCGCGCTCTGCCGGGGCTTCGGTCCCCCCGGCCCACCCGGCCTGCCCGTCCGGTCCGGCGGGAACACCGTGGCCGGTGTCGGGGAGGTCACCGCCAGCGGCCGATCTCGACGTTCTCCAGAATGCCGAGGGCGTCCGGGACCAGGACCGCGGCCGAGTAGTACGCCGTCACCAGGTAGGAGATGATCGCCTGTTCGTTGATGCCCATGAAGCGCACCGAGACGCTCGGCTCGATCTCGTCCGGGATGCCCGCCTGCTGGAGCCCGATGACGCCCTGTTCCGCCTCGCCGGTGCGCAGGGCGATGATCGAGGTCGTACGGGCGTCGCTGACCGGGATCTTGTTGCACGGGAAGATCGGGACACCGCGCCAGGTCGGGATGCGGTTGCCCGCGATCTCGACGCTCTCCGGGACGAGCCCGCGCTTGTTGCACTCGCGGCCGATCGCGGAGATCGCGCGCGGGTGGGCGAGCAGCAGCTTGGTCCCGCGCCTGCGGCTGAGCAGTTCGTCGAGGTCGTCGGGGCTCGGAACGCCGTCGTGCGGTTGCAGCCGCTGGTCGTACTCGCAGTTGTTGAGCAGTCCGAACTCCCGGTTGTTGATGAGCTCGTGCTCCTGGCGTTCCTTCAGTGCCTCGACGGTGAGGCGGAGCTGCTGCTCGGTCTGGTTCATCGGCTGGTTGTAGAGATCGGCCACGCGCGTGTGCAGGCGCAGCACCGTCTGGGCGATGCTCAGTTCGTACTCGCGCGGCGCGCCCTCGTAGTCCACGAAGGTGCCGGGGATGTCCTCCTCTCCGGTGTGGCCGGCCGCGAGGTCGATCTCCTTCTCGCCGTACTTGTTGGTGCGCTGCTCAGGAATCGCCCGCAGCTGCTGGAGGTGAGTGCGCAGGGACTCGGCGCGCTCCGCGACCTGCTCCAGGTCCTGGCGGGGCAGCGTGAGCACGGTGACCGCGGTGACGGCGCGGGCCGTGTACTCCCAGATGGCGTCCGGGTCGATGAGCGCCTGCTCGCCGAAGTACGCGCCGTCGGCGAGAACGCCGAGGACCGCGTCGTCGCCGTAGGGGCCCGTACCGATCTTCTCGACCTTGCCGTGCGCGAGCAGGAACACCTCGTCGGACGGACTGCCGAACGAGGCGAGCACCTCGCCCGGCGCGAACTCCCGCTGCTGGCAGCGCTGGGCCAGCTCGCCGAG
The DNA here is from genome assembly GCF_009498275.1 of Streptomyces fagopyri. Taxonomy (NCBI): domain Bacteria; kingdom Bacillati; phylum Actinomycetota; class Actinomycetes; order Kitasatosporales; family Streptomycetaceae; genus Streptomyces; species Streptomyces fagopyri. The sequence goes on from NZ_CP045643.1 coordinate 3,424,324, forward strand.
CACCTCGTGATCCTCGTAGGACCGCAGGACGGTCAGTTCGCCGAGCTCGGCGGGGATGACCTGGACGCGGTCACCGGTCTTGACGAACGTCACCCTGCCGTCGCCCACGGAGTAGCTGAGCCGCCGGTTCACGCGGTACGTGCCACCCTGCACGTTCACCCACGGGAGCATGCGCAGCAGCCATCGTGAACTGATCTCCTGCATCTGGGGTGCGGACTTGGTGGTGGTGGCCAGGTTCCGCGCGGCCGATGTGCCGAGACTCTGCTGCGGCCTGCCCTGACCCGAACGGACCTCTTCGCCTACCGACATGAAAATTGCCCTCCCGGTCATGCACTGATCTGCGTCGCCCAGCCTTCCATCACGGAGCGTGCCGGTGCTATTACACGAATGAGGGGGAATGGATCACGCCGGATTGGGCAGAGACGCGCACTTTGTCGACCGGTCGAGCCGCGCGGAACTCCGACGTCCGGAATCGCTCCGCCGCGATATCGAACAAGCGGGGCCCGCGTCGTCGAACAGCCTCATGTCGTCGCGCTCGGGAACTCCAAGATCCGGCCAACCGTTTGACGCTTCGACGGACGATGACAGGAGACGGCGATGGCAGGCTTCCTGGACCGCGCCAAGGAACAGGCGCAGCGCGGGCTCACGCAGGGCAAGCAGAAGCTGGACGAGGTGCAGGCCCAGCGCGCGGGCACCGACCTCCTGAAGAGACTCGGCGCGGCGTACTACGCGGAGCGGCGCGGCAGCGGGTCCCCCGAGGCCACCCAGCAGGCCCTCCAGGCCCTGGAAAGCCATATCGCGGCGAACGGGGACGGCTTCCTGCGCTCCTGAGCGGCGCCTCCCCGACGCGCGCCCGGCCCTGACCGGATCGGCTCGCACGCCGTACGAACGGCCAACCCGGAGCATCCGGTCCCGGGTAGAAGCGGCGGTACGAGACGGCCGCGCCCGGTGGCCGCCGTACAGCGCGAAGGAGGCGGTCATGGCTCCACCCATGTCCGCGGCCGGTTTCCTCGACCGGCTCAGGCGGGAAGGCGTCACCGTCGTCGAGGTCGGCGAATGGGAGCATCACAACCGCAACCACAAGGGCCCGTGGGGCCCGGTGTACGGGGTGATGATCCACCACACGGCGTCCTCGGGGGACGATCGGACCATCGGCCTCTGCCGCACGGGGCGCGCCGACCTGCCGGGGCCTCTGTGCCACGGCGTCATCACCAAGGACGGCGTCGTGCATCTCGTGGGCTACGGCAGGGTCAACCACGCGGGCCTGGGCGACGACGACGTGCTGCGCGCCGTGATCGCGGAGAAGGCGCTCCCCGCGGACAACGAGGCGAACACCGACGGCAACCGCCACTTCTACGGCTTCGAGTGCGAGAACCTCGGCAACGGCAAGGACCCCTGGCCCGAGGTCCAGCTGGAGGCGATCGAGAGGGTCGCGGCCGCGATCTGCCGCCATCACGGCTGGACGGAGCGCTCGGTCATCGGCCACCTGGAGTGGCAGCCCGGCAAGGTCGACCCGCGCGGCTTCACGATGGCCTCGATGAGAGGGCGTGTCCGCGACCGCCTCAAGTGACGCACAGGCGTTCGCCGGTCGCCCGGATTCCCGGACGCCTGTCCGACAATGGTGGGGTGACCAGCCCCGACGGCCCCGGCATCCCGGGCACGCCCGCCCTGTCCGACGCCCCGGACGGCCCCGAAGCGCTCGACCCGACCGGTCTGCGGCCCCGACTGCCCTCGCCGCTGCACCCGGTCGCGGACGGGCGCTTCGCGCGCCACGGCGTCCGGCTGCTGCTCAAGCGGGACGATCTCATCCACCCGGAGCTGATCGGCAACAAGTGGCGCAAGCTGGCTCCGAACCTGCGCGCCGCGGCCGGCCGCACGCTCCTCACCTTCGGCGGCGCGTACTCGAACCATCTGCGGGCCACCGCCGCCGCCGGCCGCCTCCTCGGACTGCCGACCATCGGTGTGGTCCGGGGCGACGAGCTGGCCCACCGCCCCCTCAACCCCTCCCTGACCCGGTGCGCGGCCGACGGCATGCGGCTGCATTTCGTCGACAGGTCGACGTATCGCCGCAAGACGGATCCGCGGACGCTGGCCGCGATCCTGTGCGCGGCGGACGCCCGGGACGCGTACGTCGTCCCCGAGGGCGGCAGCAACGCCCTCGCCGTACGCGGCTGCCGGGAACTCGGCGCGGAGCTGCGCGGCCACGCCGACGTCGTCGCCGTCGCCTGCGGGACCGGCGGCACCCTCGCGGGCCTGGCCGCCGGCCTCGCCCCCGCCCAGCGCGCGCTGGGCGTCCCCGTCCTCAAGGGCGGCTTCCTGGAGGCCGACGTCCGGGCCCTCCAGGACACCGCCTTCGGTGGCCGCCGCGGCACCTGGTCCCTGGACGACCGTTTCCACTTCGGCGGCTACGCGCGCGCCACGCCCGAACTCGGCCTCTTCGCCGAGGACTTCGAGCGGCGCCACGGCCTGCCCGTCGAACGTCTCTATGTCGCCAAGATGCTGTACGGACTTGTCGCCCTGGCCGAGGAAGGGGCGTTCGCACCGGGCACGACCGTGGCGGCGGTGATCACCGGAGCGCCACCCGGGTGAACCGGGTGCCGGCGGCGCCCGACGCTCACGCCGCTTCCCGGTAGGCCGCCGCCTCCTCCAGGTCCAGCCGTCTCAGCAGCGTGCGCAGCATCTCGTCGTCGATGTAGCGGTGGTCGCGGAGCCGCACGAACACCTCACGCTCGGCGCTGATCATCTTGCGGGACAGCCTGCGGTAGGTGTCGTCGGCGTTCTCCCCGGTCACCGGGTTGACGGCGCCGAGCCGCTCCCAGACCGCGTTGCGGCGGCGCTCCAGGACCGAGCGCAGCCGGTCGGCGAGTGGCGGGGGCAGGACATTGCGCTCGTCGGCCAGCAGTTCGTCGAGGCGCTGTTCGGCGGCCCGGGACGCCTGGGCCTGGGCGTTGGCCTCGGCGAGCGTCTCGGCCTGGGTGTCCCGGCCGGGCAGCTTCAGGAGGCGGATCAGCGGAGGCAGGGTCAGTCCCTGGACGACCAGGGTGGCGATGACGGTGGTGAAGGTGAGGAAGAGCAGGAGATTGCGCTCGGGGAAGGCGTCGCCGCCGTCCACGGTGAGCGGGATCGAGAAGGCAATGGCGAGCGACACCACGCCCCGCATCCCGGCCCAGCCGATGACGAACGGGGCTTTCCAGGTGGGGTTCTCCTCCCGCTTCCTGATCCGCGGGGACACGATCCGCGGCAGGAACGTGGCGGGGTACACCCACACGAACCGCGCGGCGACCACCGCCAGGAAGACGACCACCGCGTACCAGGCGGCGCTGACACCCTCGTACGGGCCGAGGCCCTTGAGGACGACGGGCAGTTGCAGGCCGATCAGCGCGAACACGGCCGATTCCAGGACGAACGCGACCATCTTCCAGACGGCCTCCTCCTGGAGCCGCGTCGCGAAGTCCACCTCCCAGGCACGGTGTCCGAGGTACAGCGCGACGACGACCACCGCCAGCACCCCGGAGGCGTGCACCTGTTCGGCGATCCCGTACGCCACGAAGGGGATCAGCAGGGAGAGGGTGTTCTGCAGGAGCGCCTCGTTCAGGCGGGTGCGCAGCCAGTGGATCGGCATCATCAGGACGAGGCCGACGACCACGCCGCCGACCGCCGCGAGCAGGAACTCACGGATGCCGCCCGACCAGGTCGCGCCCTCGCCGACCGCGGCGGCGAGGGCCACCTTGTAGGCGGTGATCGCGGTCGCGTCGTTCACCAGGGACTCGCCCTGCAGAATCGTGGTGATCTTCGACGGCAGCCCCACCCGGCGTGCCACCGCGGTGGCCGCGACCGCGTCCGGCGGCGCCACGACCGCCCCGAACACCAGCGCCGCGGGCAGCGGCAGGCCCGGCACGATCAGATAGGTGACCCAGCCGACGGCGAGCGTCGCGAAGAGCACGTACCCGACCGACAGCAGCGCGATCGGCCGCAGATGCGCCCGCAGATCGAGGTACGAGCTGTCGGTGGCGGCCGTGTACAGCAGCGGGGGCAGCAGCAGCGGGAGGACGACCTCGGGGTCGAGTTCGTACCCGGGCACCCCGGGGACGTACGCGATCACCAGGCCCGCGGCGACGAGCAGCAGCGGCGCCGGCACCGGAGTACGGCGGGCCGCTCCGGCGACGGCGGCGCTTCCCGCGACCAGCAACAGCAGTGGCAATACGTGCATCCTCGTCCGCCCGCCCTCGTTTTCGCGCGGCATCCCGCACGCCCGACGTAACCTGGCAATCATGAAACAGTGCACGCATGCCGACGCGCTGCCGCACCCCGCACCAGAGCCCACGAGCGAGACGTGCCTGGAGTGTCTCGCCGCCGGCACACATCCGGTACAGCTGCGGCTGTGCCTGGAATGCGGGCACCTCAGCTGCTGCGACTCCTCGCCGCTGCGGCACGCGACAGAGCATTTCAAGGAGACGGGACATCCCGTGATGCGAACCTTCGAGCCCGGTGAGAGCTGGCGCTGGTGCTTCGTCGACCACGTACTGGCGTGACCCGCCGTCGGGACGGTTCGACCGTCTGACGCCTGGGTACGTCAACCCGGCGCGCGCTCTTCCTATTTGGGCCCGCAGACCCCTAGCCACTGTCCGTACTCATAGGCTTACTATGAGTGACAGCGGGGGAGCGGGGTCCCCGGGACAGGAAAGTCGGGAGCGCGGTAGCGTCACCGCTGAACACCTGGCGCGTTACCCCGGGGGGCGACCCTCGGCCCCGAAAGAGCTCGAATGAGCTTGTACCACCTTGGAGGTGAGGGTGTCCCAGATCGCAGGCGAGCCCGCGACTAAGGACTTCGTGGAAGTCCGGCTGCCGGCCGCGGGTGCCTACCTGTCGGTGCTGCGCACGGCCACGGCCGGCCTCGCGGCCCGTTTGGACTTCACCCTCGACGAGATCGAGGACCTGCGCATCGCGGTGGACGAGGCCTGCGCGATCCTGCTGCAGCAGGCCGTCCCCGGCTCGGTGCTCAGTTGCGTCTTCCGGCTCATCGACGACTCGCTCGAGGTGACGGTGTCCGCTCCGACCACGGACGGTCACGCTCCGTCACGGGACACGTTCGCGTGGACCGTTCTCTCGGCGCTCGCGGGCAAGGTCGACTCCACCGTCGCCGAGGACAAGACCGTTTCGATCAGCCTCTACAAACAGCGCGGCGCGGGACCCGGGCCGGCGTGAGGGAGGGGGACGGGCCGGTGCGGGACGAAGAGCGCGGCACACGGGAGCTTCCCGCCGGGCCCGTCGACGGCCTCGACGCGCCGCGGCGCGTGGCGGAGGGCGTCGACGGCATCCCCGAGCAGGCCCGGCCGCACCCGGACGACGGCACAGCCTCCCGGGCCGGGGATCCCCCCAGCCCGAACGAAGCCGAGAACGCGGGGGTCGCACCGGTCGACGAGGACGGACAGGAGAAGCTCCCCGGCCGTGACGACGGACAACGGGATCCGGAGGGTGCCGCGCGGAGCACGTCCTCGGAAGGGCGGCGGCTGGTGACGGGCGGGACTATGAGCGAGCAAGAACAACACGACAAGACGGCTGCGCAGAACGTGCAGAGCGTGCAGGCCACGCAGCACGGGCCCAGCGTCCAGCACATCCATCACGACCCGAAGGACCCGCAGGACCGCAGCGGAGCGCGGGCGATGTTCATCGAGCTGCGCAAGCTGCCGGACGGCAGCGCCGAGTACGCGGAGCTGCGCAACCAGCTGGTCCGCATGCACCTCCCGCTCGTCGAGCACCTCGCGCGCCGCTTCCGCAACCGCGGGGAGCCGCTGGACGACCTGACCCAGGTCGCCACCATCGGCCTGATCAAGTCGGTCGACCGGTTCGACCCGGAGCGCGGCGTCGAGTTCTCGACGTACGCGACCCCCACGGTCGTCGGCGAGATCAAGCGCCACTTCCGCGACAAGGGCTGGGCGGTCCGCGTGCCGCGCCGCCTCCAGGAACTGCGTCTCGCGCTCACCACGGCGACCGCGGAACTCTCCCAGCAGCACGGACGTTCCCCCACGGTCCACGAACTCGCCGAGAAGCTGGCCATCTCGGAGGAAGAGGTCCTGGAGGGCCTGGAGTCCGCCAACGCCTACTCCACGCTGTCCCTGGACGTTCCCGACACGGACGACGAGTCCCCGGCCGTCGCCGACACACTCGGCGCCGAGGACGAGGCCCTGGAAGGGGTCGAGTACCGGGAGTCACTGAAGCCGCTGCTGGAGGATCTTCCGCCGCGAGAGAAGCGGATCCTTCTCCTTCGCTTCTTCGGCAACATGACCCAGTCGCAGATCGCCCAGGAGGTCGGCATCTCCCAGATGCACGTCTCCCGTCTTCTCGCCCGCACCCTCGCCCAGCTCCGCGAGAAGCTGCTGGTCGAGGAGTAGCCCGCTCCGTGGACCGGAGCGGGCGGCCGCCGCCGAGGGCACCGGCTCCACGGGGACGCCGGACCCATCGGCAGCACTCGTCGCCGGAGGGACCGCGGTGCGCCACCACCGGCAGCACCGCCACCCCCGTCAGCAGAGGCGGCACCGGCGCGGAACCCTCCCGGCGACGAGACGTACCGGCGGGACAGGACGGACCACGCTCCAGGGGCCGGTCGTACGTCGGGAACCGAGGGCTACCCTTCAGGGGTGAGCGCTGAGCAGACCCCCGCCCCCGGCACGTCGACCGCGGAGCCCCGCCCCGGGCGGCTGACCGCCGCGGCGGCGCTGGCCGCGCTGGAGGGGCTCGCCCTGGCCGCGGGCGGTGTCTACCTGTTCGTGGAAGGTCTCACCGGATCCCCGGACGACCGGCGGGGGGCCGTCACGGGTGGCGTGACGCTGGTCGTTCTCGCGTTGCTGCCCCTGCTGGCCGCGCGCGGGCTGGTGCTCCGCCGCAGATGGAGCCGGGGCCCCGCGGTCATCACCCAGATCCTGGCCCTGCCCGTCGCCTATAACCTGCTGCGGGCCGACAGCATGGCCATCCCCGCGGGCATCGTGCTGGCCGTCGTCGCGGTCGCCGCGCTGGTCCTGCTCGTGAACCCGGCGACGACGGCGGCCCTGGGCATCCGTGGCCCGGGTGGCGCCGAGGAGTCCCGGCGGCCCTGACGCGCCACGGCCGGCGCCCCTTGTCCGGCCCGCGCCGGTGACCCGTCCCGCCGCCCCCTGCGACATGCGCCGCCGGCCCGCCCAGCGCCCACGGCCCGGCGCCGTACCCCGTTCCCGCCGTCCCTCCCCGTGTCGAGACTCACGCCCTCATCTCTTACCCGATCCCTACCTCGGTCTGGGACGAGTACCGCACGGTAGGTACGCTGCATCGCATGCGTGCACTTCTCGTGGTCAATCCGGCAGCAACCACCACAAGTGCGCGCACGCGCGACGTGTTGATCCACGCGTTGGCGAGCGAGATGAAGCTCGAAGTGGTCACCACCGAGTACCGCGGGCACGCCCGGGACCTGGGCCGGCAGGCCGCGGAGGGTGAGGACATAGAACTGGTCGTCGCCCTCGGCGGCGACGGCACCGTGAACGAGGTCGTGAACGGCCTGCTGCACAACGGCCCCGAGCTGGACCGCCTGCCCCGCCTCGCCGTGGTCCCCGGCGGCTCCACCAATGTCTTCGCCCGCGCCCTCGGCCTGCCCAACGACGCGGTGGAGGCCACCGGCGCCCTGCTGGACGCGCTGAGAGAGAACCGCGAGCGCACGGTCGGCCTCGGTCTCGCCGCGGGCACCCCCGGCACCGAGGACGAATCGGTCCCCTCCCGCTGGTTCACGTTCTGTGCCGGACTCGGCTTCGACGCCGGGGTGATCGGCCGGGTCGAGCAGCAGCGGGAGCGCGGCAAGCGCTCCACGCACGCTCTGTATTTGCGCCAAGTGGTACGTCAGTTTCTGGACGAACCTCACCGCAGGCACGGAACGATCACCCTGGACCGCCCCGGCGAGGACCCGGTCACCGATCTCGTCCTGTCCATAATCTGCAACACCTCGCCCTGGACGTTTCTCGGCAATCGTCCGGTGTACGCCTCGCCTAAGGCTTCGTTCGATACCGGGCTCGACGTACTCGGCCTCAGCCGTATGTCGACGACCGCGGTCGCCCGGTATGCCACCCAGTTGCTCACTTCGTCCCCCGAACGCGGTCCGCACGGAAAGCACGCCCTGTCCCTGCACGACCTGACCGACTTCACCTTGCATTCGAAGGTGCCACTCCCCCTCCAGATGGACGGCGACCACCTGGGACTGCGCAGAAGCGTGACGTTCACAGGCGTACGCCGTGCACTGCGTGTGATTGTGTGAGTGGAAGGCCGCAAAGTCCTTTCACTCGAACGTTTAGACCAGGGTCCACCCCATGGAAGTACGGCTGTGACCTAGTCGACACCGAGGAATCAAAAAAAACTTTCCAGAAGGGGTTGTATCCGCCGCCGAGGTTTGCGAGTCTCTACGTGGCGCTCGGGACGGCCCGCAACATCGGCCCCACAGAGCGCCAGAACCCCTCCTCAAATCACAGGACCACACCAGTCCGTCTGGTAGTCGGCCCTTCACTTGTTGAGGGATTCGTGAAAGCGTTCACATTCACAAGCAACGTGCATGTAATACCAAGGAGAGGTAGCAGCCATGGACTGGCGTCACAACGCCGTTTGCCGCGAGGAAGACCCCGAGCTCTTCTTCCCCATCGGCAACACCGGTCCTGCGCTGCTGCAGATCGAGGAAGCCAAGGCCGTCTGCCGCCGCTGCCCCGTCATGGAGCAGTGCCTGCAGTGGGCGCTCGAGTCCGGCCAGGACTCCGGCGTCTGGGGTGGCCTCAGCGAGGACGAGCGTCGCGCAATGAAGCGCCGCGCCGCCCGCAACCGGGCTCGTCAGGCCACCGCCTGACACCCCACCCCGCGACGAGCCTGAGCTTGGCGGCGCGTACAGCGTGTACGCATCTCCCGCCCCCGAGCCGCAGCGCGCAGTACCCCCGATGCTCCCCCCGGACCCTCGACCACGTTCGAGCAGGGGGTACCCCCATCGCAACGTAAGCAGAGGCCCCGGACCGAACGGTCCGGGGCCTCTGTCCTGCGTCGAGCGTCATCCGCCCCGCGCCATCGGGGCGCGGTCGCGTCCTACTTGGCCGCCCGTACCGGAATGTCCAGGATGACCTGCGTGCCGCGCTCCGGTGCCGCCACCATGTCGAACGTGCCGCCCAACTCGCCCTCCACCAGGGTCCGTACGATCTGGAGGCCGAGGTTGCCCGAGCGGTGCGGGTCGAAGCCCTCCGGGAGACCGACACCGTCGTCCTGCACGGTGACCAGCAGGCGGGTCTCCTTGGTGGTGCCGCCCCGGACCGCCGAGACCTCGACCGTGCCCCGGTCGCCCTCGCGGAATCCGTGCTCCAGCGCGTTCTGCAGAATCTCGGTGAGGACCATGGAGAGCGGGGTCGCGACCTCCGCGTCCAGCACCCCGAAGCGGCCGGTGCGACGACCGGTGACCTTGCCGGGCGAGATCTCGGCGACCATCGCGAGCACCCGGTCGGCGATCTCGTCGAACTCCACCCGCTCGTCCAGGTTCTGAGACAGCGTCTCATGCACGATCGCGATCGACCCGACCCGTCGTACGGCTTCCTCCAGTGCCTCCCGGCCGCGCTCCGACTCGATGCGCCGGGCTTGCAGCCGCAGCAGTGCCGCCACCGTCTGGAGGTTGTTCTTGACCCGGTGGTGGATCTCCCGGATGGTCGCGTCCTTGGTGATCAACTCGCGCTCGCGGCGGCGCAGTTCGGTGACGTCACGGAGCAGGACCAGGGAACCGACCCGGGTGCCCTTGGGCTTCAGCGGGATCGCCCGCAGCTGGATCACCCCTTCGGCGCTCTCGATCTCGAACTCGCGGGGCGCCCAGCCGCTCGCGACCTTGGCCAGCGCCTCGTCCACCGGTCCGCGGGACGGAGCGAGTTCGGCGGTGGTCACGCCCAGGTTGTGGCCCACCAGGTCGGACGCGAGACCCAGCCGGTGGTACGCGGACAGCGCGTTCGGTGAGGCGTACTGCACGATGCCTTCCGCGTCCAGGCGGATGAGTCCGTCGCCCACGCGCGGCGAGGCGTCCATGTCGACCTGCTGGTCGGGGAACGGGAAGGAGCCGGCCGCGATCATCTGGGCGAGGTCGGAGGCGCTCTGGAGATACGTCAGCTCCAGCCGGCTCGGGGTGCGCACGGTGAGGAGATTGGTGTTGCGCGCGATGACACCCAGGACGCGCCCCTCCCGCCGTACCGGGATGGACTCGACCCGCACCGGCACCTCCTCCCGCCATTCGGGGTCGCCCTCGCGCACGATGCGGCCCTCGTCGAGCGCCGCGTCCAGCAGCGGACGGCGGCCTCGCGGGACCAGATGACCCACCATGTCGTCCTGGTACGAGGTCGGACCGGTGTTGGGACGCATCTGCGCCACCGAGACATAGCGGGTGCCGTCCCGGGTGGGGACCCACAGGACGAGGTCGGCGAAGGAGAGGTCGGAGAGCAGCTGCCACTCCGAGACCAGCAGATGCAGCCACTCGAGATCGGAGGGACCGAGAGCGGTGTGCTGGCGTACGAGGTCGTTCATGGAGGGCACAGGTGCGAGCCTACCCGGGGGTCCGGTCGCGGTCCGAAAACACCCGCGGGCCGCGGCGCCTGGGAGGGACCCTCAACCCTCCCGGCACCGCAGCCCGGAGCAGCAACGGCCGCGGGCTGTGCGGTCCCGGTCGGCCGATGGAGAGGAGCCGGAGCAGTCAGGGCAGAGAGCGCCGGTTCCTCGGTCCGTCTTCCTGTGCGGGGAAGACGGAGGCTTGTTCAGTTGACGTGGTGACACTGTGGGCCACGGACGCCTTACCCGAACATTGTGGACTAGACCATGTTCTCGCGTCCATGAGCCGACGGATGTTTGTTCTTGTCACTTCATCGAATTTCCCACAGCTTCCACCACGCAGACTAGCCCGCTCGGCCCCCGGCGGGGGCCTGTTCCGCTCATATGGGGGGCCGGACGGGGGGCATGCGCGTCGCCCGCCGGGATGGGCGGCGGGGTCGGGTGGTCCGGGGCGGCCTCGACGCCGTCGCCGCCACGCGGCGGGTGACGCGGCGTGACGCGGGCTGGTGCCGGGCGCGGGCCGGGCGACGCGGTACCGGGCGTGCGCTGATGTCCGTGCGGCGCCTGTGTGTGCGGTGATGTCACCAGGGGTGGGGGCGCGACCATGGTTCGGTGTCAGCATCTCGTCGCGGGCGGAAGCGGATCGGCCGGGCGCGCCAGGCATGTCGGGTACGCCGGTGCGCCGGGCAAGTCGGGTACGCCGGTGCGCCGGGCAAGTCGGGTACGCCGGTGCGCCAGGCATGTCCGGTACGCCGATACGCCGGGCGTGCGCGTCGAGGGTGGCCACGCGATCGCGACGTCGTTTCCCCAGGGGACACCCTGGGTTCCCGCCTCCTTCCCCGTCTCTTCGCCAGGCTCAACCCGCCCCTTCCCCACCCTCTCCCCGCTCTCCCCTCGCCCTTCCGGATCCCTCCCGGCGCGCGAGTTCACCCACGACCACGGGCGGGCCATCTTTGCTAGATTGGTCTACACCACACGTGTTCCCTTTGGTTCCCGGCGAGTCCCTCCCCAGATCGGCAGGCCCAGCGTGGAAGTTGTCATCGTTCCGGACGCCAAGGCGGGCGGCGAGCTGATCGCCGAGGCCATGGCGCAACTGCTGCGGCGCAAGCCCGACGCCCTGCTCGGCGTGGCCACCGGCTCGACGCCGCTGCCCATCTACGAGGCACTGGCGGCGCGGGTCGGCTCCGGCGCCGTGGACGCCTCGCGGGCACGGGTCGCCCAGCTCGACGAATATGTGGGGCTCCCCGCCGACCACCCCGAGTCCTATCGGTCGGTGCTGCGGCGCGAGGTGCTCGAACCGCTCGGGCTGGACATGGCCGCGTTCATGGGACCGGACGGCGCGGCGCCGGACGTCCAGGCCGCCTGCCTGGCGTACGACCGGGCCCTGGCCTCGGCCGGCGGGGTCGACCTGCAGATCCTCGGCATCGGGACGGACGGGCACATCGGCTTCAACGAACCGTGCTCCTCGCTCGCCTCGCGGACCCGGATCAAGACACTGACCGAGCAGACCCGGGTCGACAACGCGCGGTTCTTCGAGGGCGACATCGAGCAGGTGCCGCACCACGTGATCACCCAGGGCATCGGCACGATCCTGGAGGCCCGGCACCTGGTGCTGCTCGCCACCGGTGAGGGCAAGGCCGACGCGGTCGCCGCGACGGTGGAGGGTCCGGTCGCCGCGGTGTGCCCCGCCTCGGCGCTCCAGCTCCACCCGCACGCGACGGTCGTCGTGGACGAGGCGGCGGCGTCCGAGCTGAAGCTCGCGGACTACTTCCGGCACACCTTCGTGAACAAGCCGGACTGGCAGGGGATCTAGGGCGCGCCGCGAGGCGGGCGGGACCTCTCCCGGCACGCCCCGGGCCGCCGGCCCCCGTACGCGCGCGACGAATGAAGGCGCCGGACCCCCTGTCGAACAGGGGGTCCGGCGCCTTCATTTACGCGGGCCGGGGGTCCGCTACTCCCCCGCGATGGCCTCCGCCGCCGCCCGGCCGCAGACCCGGGCCGCGCCGTAGGTCGCGATGTGCGGGGCGCCCCGGGGCGGAGCCTGCGGGACGCCCATCTCCACCACGATCGTGTCGGGGCGGGCGGCCAGCAGGGTGTCGAGGGTGGTCGCCATCCAGGCGTGCCGGTGTTCGTCGCGGACGACGGCGACGATCCGCCGGGAGCCCGCCGCGGCCAGGACCTCGGCGGCCGCGTCGTCGCCCGAGAAACCGCCGGTCTCCGTGCCGGGCACGAGCCGGGCCAGCTCGGCGGCGACACCCCAGGGGGTCTCGTCACCGACGGCGATGTTCGCGACCGGCGTGAGCGCGGCCACGTAGGGAGCACCGGTGAGCGGGGTGTACGGCCCGGAGGAGGTGACCCGCAGCGCGCGTCGTGCGGCGATCAGCCCGATCTCTTCGCCGTCCCCCGGACCGCCGCCGTCCGCGCCGCTCCCCGAACCCGTGTTCTCCGCGCGCCGCGCCGCCGCGGCGGTCGTCCACCGGGCCAGCGCCCGGACCCGCGCCGCCGCGTCCGCGAGCCGCTCCTCGGCCAGTTCACCGGTGCGGACCGCCGAGACCAGGGCGTCGCGCAGCCGTCGTACCGTCTCGTCGTCCGCGAGGCCGCCGCCCACACAGATCGCGTCCGCGCCGGCTCCGATGGCGAGGACGCTGCCCCGCTCGATGCCGTACGTCGCGGTGATGGCCTGCATCTCCATGCCGTCGGTGACGATGAGTCCCTCGTAGCCGAGTTCCTCGCGCAGCAGACCGGTCAGGATGCGGCGGGAGAGCGTGGCCGGGCGGTCCGGGTCCAGGGCCGGGACCAGGATGTGCGCGCTCATCACCGCACGGGTGCCCGCGGCGATCGCGGCCCGGAACGGGGCGAGTTCACGTGCCTGGAGGACCGGCAGGCCGGCGTCGATGCGCGGCAGGGCGTGGTGGGAGTCGACCGCCGTGTCGCCGTGCCCGGGGAAGTGCTTGGTGCAGGCCGCGACGCCGGCGGACTGCAGGCCGGTGACGTAGGCGGCGGTGTGCCGGGCCACCAGATCGGTGTCGGCGCCGAAGGAGCGTACGCCGATGACCGGGTTCCCGGGGTTGGAGTTCACGTCCGCGGACGGGGCCCAGTTGAGGTTCACCCCGCAGTCCGCCAGGCGCCGGCCGAGCGCCGAGGCCACCTCCCTGGTCAGTTCCACGTCGTCCACCGCGCCCAGCGCGTGGTTGCCGGGATAGGAGGAGCCGGACCGGACCTCCAGACGGGTGACGTCGCCGCCCTCCTCGTCGATGGCCACGAGGACGTCGTCGCGCTCCGCGCGCAACTGGGCCGTCAGGGCGGAGAGCTGTTCGGGCGAGGCGATGTTCCGGCCGAAGAGGCCGACCGAGGCCAGGCCCTCACCGAGCCGGCGCAGCACCCAGTCGGGGGCCGTGGTCCCCGTGAAGCCGGGCTGCAGGACGGTCAGCGCGTCGCGTGTCAGGTCATCCTTGTCCGCGTTGGACGCGGCTGTTCCGCTGGCGAGTGTCGTCATCGGGGGCGTTATCCCTTCACGGCGCCCGCGGTCAGCCCCGCGGCCATCTTGCGCTGGACGATGAGGAAGAGGACGACGATCGGCACGGCCATCATGGTGGCGCCGGCCATCATCGGGGCGTACTCGGTGCCGTGCTTGGTGGTGAAGTTGCCGAGCCAGACGGTGGCGGTCTGGTTCTTCTGGCTCATCAGCATCAGGGCGTAGAGGTACTCGTTCCACGCCTGGATGAACGCGTACACCGAGGTCGCGACCATGCCGGGGGCGAGGAGCGGGAAGACCACCCGCAGGAAGGCGCCGGTGCGTGAGCAGCCGTCGACCATGGCCGCCTCCTCCAGTTCCTTCGGGATGTTGACGATGAAGCCGCGCAGTGTCCACACCGTGAAGGGCAGGACGAAGGTCAGGTAGGTGATGACCAGGCCGGAGAGCCGGTCGTACTGATCGAGGTCGTTGAGGAGCAGGAAGACCGGGATGATCATGGCGACGAGCGGGACCATCTGGACCGCCAGGATGCCGACGATCACGATCTTGCGGCCGCGGAAGGCGAAGCGGGAGATGGCGAGCGCGGCGAGCATGCCCACCACGATGCCGATCACGACGACGGACAGGGACACGATCAGGCTGCGGCCGACCGGGCCCCAGAAGTCCGCGATGTCCAGCGCGCGGCGGAAGTTGTCGAGCGTCACCCCGGTGGGGAACAGGCTCGGATCCGGGTCGATGGCGTCCTTCGCGGGCTTGAACGCCGTGTTCAGCATCCAGTAGACCGGGAAGCCGGCGGTGACGAAGACGAGCAGGCCGAGGACGTTCCAGCCGAGCTTGGACCTGCGGGGTCCGGAGGGCGTACGCCTCGGTGTGGCGACGGCGCTCATTCGACCTCTCCGATCTTGAGCATCTGACGCATGTAGACGGCGACCACGCCGAGCAGGAGCAGCACGGTCAGCAGGGCGATCGCCGATCCCTGGGCATAGTCGTTGACCACGAAGGCGCGGTCGTAGGAGTAGGTGGTGAGCAGCTGGAACTCGGCCTCGGGGTGGCCGCCGCGCATCACGAAGACCTGCGGGAAGACTCCCATGTCCCAGATGACGGAGAGCGTCGTCAGCATCACGACGATCGGCTTGAGGATGGGGAGCGTGACGTAGCGGAAGACCCCCCACGAGCCGGCGCCGTCCAGGCGGGCCGCCTCCTCCAGTTCCTGGGGTACCTGCGTCAGCCCCGCGCTGAGCGTGATGACGACGAAGGGCACCGCGCCCCACACCACCAGCAGCATGATCACGGCCAGGCCCTGCGGTCCGCTGGCGAACCAGTTGTGGCCGACCATGTCGACGCCGGGCAGCTTGCTCAGCACCGCGTTGAAGACGCCGTAGTCCGAGTCGAAGAGCCACTTGAACACGGTGGTGGCCACGATGATCGGCATGCCCCAGCCGGCCACGAGCGCGATGTTGACGAGCGTCTTGACCCAGCCGGAGACGCGCTGGAGGAGCAGCGCGATCAGCATGCCGGCGACCATCGTGAAGACGACGGATCCGCCGGCGAAGATGATCGTGCGAAGGACGACGGACCAGAACTCGCTGTCGCCGAGCACCTTGGTGAAGTTGTCGAGGCCGACCGACTCGGCGGGCTGGAAGCCCCAGAGCTGGGACTGGCCGAACTTCTGGAAGGACAGGGTGACGAGCCGGACCAGGGGGTAGCCCATGACCAGCGCGAGGATCAGCAGACAGGGGGCGAGCAGGGCCCAGGGGACGGCGCTCCCGCCGGGGGCCCGCCTTCTGCGGGGCGCCCTGGGGACCGCCGGTGGCGATGCCTGCCGCGCGGGTGGCGCCTTGGTCGGGGTGGTCGTGTCTGCGGCACTCATCGCGCGCTCCTCAGCGGTCCCTCAGGTCGTACGAGAAGCAGGGCCCCGTCCCCGGAAGTGTTCCCGGGGTCCGACGGGCCCTGCGCTCAGGTCACTTGGTGTTGATGACCTTGTCGATCGCGGCGTCCGCTTCCTTCGCGGCGGCCTCGACCGACTTCTTGCCGGTGCCGATGTTCTGCAGCATGGTCTGCAGGACCTGGGCCTTCTCGACCTGGCCCCAGCCCGGCGCCATCGGCACGAACCAGCTGCTCTCGGCCGCGGTGGCCGGGACGACCGTCGCCGGGTCGTTCTTCAGGGTCGCGAGGTCGGTCTTGTTGTTGGGCAGGTTGCCCTTGCCCATCAGACCCTTCTGGCCCGTGGAGCCGGTGAAGGCGTTGATCCACTCGCCGGCGAGGGCCTGTGCCTTGGACTTCACCGGGATGGCGAGGTCGGAGCCGCCGAGGAAGACGGGCAGGTTCTTGCCGGACGGGCCGGGCATCACGAAGTTCTCGAGGTTGCCCTTGAGCTTGCCGGTCTTGTCGTTCTTCGGGTCCTCGGAGGTCGCGCCCTCCCAGGCGGCGCCGAAGATCATGGCGGACTTGCCCTGGCCGTAGACGATGTAACGGTCGGACTCGTCCTTGGTCTTGTCGCCGTGCATGTACTTGTCGACGACGTTCTTGAACTCGTTGAGGCCCTTGACCGACTCGGGCGAGGAGAGGCCGGCCTTCCACTGGCCGCCCTCGTCCTTGGCGATGGCGCCGCCGGCGTCGTAGACGAAGGACATCGCGGCGTACCAGTCGCGGGTGGGCTGGTACCAGGCGTTGAACTTGCTCCCCTCCTTCTTCTGGATCTTGTCCAGGTCGGAGGTGAGCTCCTGGTACGTCTTGGGGGTCGCCTTGACGCCGGCCGAAGCCGCCACGTCCTTGCGCCAGTTGCCGACGCGGCCACCGGCGTAGTACGGCACGCCGTAGGTCTTGTCCTGGTAGGTGACCGACGCCTTCAGGCCGTCCAGCCATCCGGCCGAGTTGTCGAACTTCGTGGCGTCGACGGGGGCGAAGGCTCCCTTGACCATGTAGCCGAGCATCTCGGTGTTGCCCATCTCGACCACGTCGGGGGCCTTGTCGGTGGCGAGAACGGCGTCGAGCTTGGCGTTCTTGTCCGGCCAGCCGTAGTACTCGTGGTTGATCTTGACGCCCGGGTGCTTCGCCTTCACCGCCGCGTCCGCGGCCTTGACCAGCTCGGGCCAGTTGTTCTGGGCGTCCACGGTGAGCCAGACGGTCAGTTCCTTGGCGTCCGCGCCCTTGTCCGACCCCCCGGACTTGTTGTCACTGTCCCCGCACGCCGCGATGGAGACCATCATGCCCGCGATACCGATCGCAGCTGCCAGCTTCCGCTTCACGTCACCCTCCTCAGGGATGCCATAAACCCCCCTGCCCACCGCGGTGACACACGCCGAATCGCTGCCGATTACTGCCCGTGGGGCTGGGACCTGGACCAATGGTGTAGACCAGTACGGGGAGCTTGGCCTAGACCTAGAGGGGTGTCAAGGGTGTGTAAGCCCGGCCGACCGTCCGTTATCGGACCTACATATGCAAGGACCTTTAAGTAGGTAAGTGGCATAAACGGCAGGGCTGTTCAGGAACCTCGCGCGCACGATGGACTAGACCAGCAGGTACCCCGACGGTATATAGAGGGGATCACGGAGCGTGCGGGAGACACTCACACACGAAGCCGTGCCACGATGTGAGCCGTGACCGGCGGGATGCCGGTCGCTTCGGCACCCGGAGCCGGGAAGGCAGAGCATGAGCACCGACGTCAGCAGTGCGGAGAACGAGGGTGGGGCCCCCATCCGTACCGCGCGCGTGCCCAAGTACTACCGCCTCAAGAAGCACCTGCTCGACATGACGGACACCCTGCCGCCCGGCACGCCGGTGCCGCCCGAGCGCACGCTCGCCGCCGAGTTCGACACCTCGCGTACGACCGTGCGCCAGGCTCTCCAGGAACTCGTCGTCGAGGGCCGTCTCGAACGCATCCAGGGCAAGGGCACCTTCGTCGCCAAGCCGAAGGTCTCCCAGGCGCTCCAGCTCACCTCGTACACCGAGGACATGCGGGCCCAGGGCCTCGAACCCACCTCGCAGCTCCTGGACATCGGCTACATCACCGCCGACGAGACCCTCGCGGAACTGCTCGACATCTCCTCCGGCGGCCGGGTGCTGCGCATCGAGCGGCTGCGTCTGGCCAGTGGTGAGCCGATGGCCATAGAGACGACCCATCTGTCCGCGAAACGCTTCCCCGCCCTGCGCCGGTCGCTCGTCAAGTACACCTCGCTCTACACCGCGCTCGCCGAGGTGTACGACGTCCACCTCGCGGAGGCCGAGGAGACCATCGAGACCTCACTGGCCACCCCGCGCGAGGCCGGACTGCTCGGTACCGACGTCGGTCTGCCCATGCTGATGCTGTCCCGGCACTCGATCGACCGGCAGGGTGAACCGGTGGAGTGGGTGCGCTCGGTGTACCGCGGCGACCGCTACAAGTTCGTGGCCAGGCTCAAGCGCCCGCAGGACTGACCGCGGCCGGACACCGGCGCGTGAACCGGGCGCCGGCCGGCCGGGTCCTGGCACCGGCCGAATCGCGCCGTCCGACGCCCCGCCGACGCCCCGCGGGCCGCGCGCCACCCCTCGTACCGACGTGCGAGGAGCGGTCCCGGCGAGGCCTGTCGGGAGCGATGCGCGGGGCTCCCGCGCCACCGGACACCAACCCTCCACATCCCCCACCGGAGATGGGGTTCCATAAAGCGGAACCGTCGCCTAGATTTCCTGCCCGTTGCACAGGTGACCAGCGAGGGGACGGAGCCGCACATGTCAGACGTGCCGGAAGCGACACCACCGGTGGTGAGACCCGACCGAACGGTGACACCGGTCCGCGTGGTGATCGCCCTCTGCCTGATCGCCCCGTTCGTGGCGATGCTGTGGGTCGGCTCCTACGCGAAGACCGACCCGGCCTTCATCGGCATCCCGTTCTTCTACTGGTACCAGATGCTGTGGGTGCTCGTCTCGACCGCGCTCACCGTGACCGCGTACCAGCTGTGGCAGCGTGACCAGCGCGCCCGCGCCACCACGAAGGGCGGTGCCGACGCATGAACGACGGCGTGAACGGCGTGGCACTCGCCGTCTTCATCTTCTTCTTCGCGGCCGTCACGGTCCTGGGCTTCCTGGCCGCGCGCTGGCGCAGGGCCGACAACGAGCACAGCCTCGACGAATGGGGCCTGGGCGGACGGTCGTTCGGCACCTGGGTCACCTGGTTCCTGCTCGGCGGCGACCTCTACACGGCGTACACCTTCGTCGCGGTACCGGCCGCGATCTACGCGGCGGGAGCGGCCGGCTTCTTCGCCGTGCCGTACACGATCCTGGTCTACCCGCTGGTCTTCACGTTCCTGCCGCGCCTGTGGTCCGTCTCGCACAAGCACGGCTATGTGACGACGTCGGACTTCGTGCGCGGCCGCTTCGGCTCCAAGGGCCTGTCCCTCGCCGTGGCCGTCACCGGCATCCTCGCGACCATGCCGTACATCGCGCTCCAACTGGTCGGCATCCAGGCCGTGCTGGACGTGATGGGCGTCGGCGGCGGCGAGAACACCAACTGGTTCGTCAAGGACCTTCCGCTCCTCATCGCCTTCGGCGTGCTGGCCGCGTACACGTACTCCTCCGGCCTGCGCGCGCCCGCACTGATCGCGTTCGTGAAGGACACCCTGATCTACATCGTGATCGCGGTGGCCATCATCTACATCCCGATCAAGCTGGGCGGGTTCGACGAGATCTTCCACTCGGCGAGCGAGAAGTACGCCGCGGCCGGCGCGGGCGGGATCGTACCGGCCCAGGCCGGGCAGTGGACCTACGCCACCCTGGCGCTCGGCTCCGCGCTCGCCCTGTTCATGTACCCGCACTCGATCACCGCGACGCTGTCCAGCCGCAGCCGTGAGGTGATCCGCCGCAACACCACGATCCTGCCCCTCTACTCCCTGATGCTGGGCCTGCTCGCCCTGCTCGGTTTCATGGCGATCGCCGCCGGGGTGAAGGTCACCAACGGCCAGCTCGCCATCCCGCAGCTCTTCGAGGACATGTTCCCGGACTGGTTCGCCGGTGTGGCCTTCGCGGCGATCGGCATCGGAGCCCTCGTCCCCGCGGCCATCATGTCCATCGCGGCCGCGAACCTCTTCACCCGCAACATCTACAAGGACTTCATCAAGCCGGACGCGACCCCGCAGCAGGAGACGAAGGTCTCCAAGCTGGTCTCGCTCCTGGTGAAGGTGGGCGCGCTGGTCTTCGTCCTGACGATGGACAAGACGGTCGCCATCAACTTCCAGCTCCTGGGCGGCATCTGGATCCTGCAGACCTTCCCGGCGCTGGTCGGCGGTCTGTTCACGCGCTGGTTCCACCGCTGGGCGCTGCTCGGGGGCTGGGCGGTCGGCATGCTCTACGGCACGCTCGCCGCCTACGGGGTCGCCTCGCCGACACAGAAGCACTTCGGCGGCAGCTCGAAGGAGATCCCCGGGATCGGGGAGATCGGCTACCTCGGCCTGACGGCGTTCGTCATGAACGTGGTGGTCTCCGTCGTCCTCACCTTCGTCCTGCGCGCCTTCAAGGCCCCGGACGGCGTGGACGAGACGTCACCGCAGGACTACACGGCGGACGCCGGCGACCCGGGAGTCAAGGTCGAACTGCCGCCCGCCACCGCGGAGGCGGGCCACTAGGCCCCGCCCGGCGGGAGCGGCCGGACCGGGCGCACGACAGCGGCACACGCGGCGGGCCGCCGGAGAGAAATCCGGCGGCCCGTCGCCGTACGTCTGCCGCACACTCTCCGCATGGACATCGTCATCAGGCCGGCGCGGCCGCGGGAGTACCCCGGCGTCGGCGAGATCACCGTGCGGGCCTATCTCGGGGACGGGCTGCTCGACTACGGGGAGAGCGACCCGTATCTCGGAGCGCTGCGGGACGTCGCGAGGCGGGCCGCCGCGGCCGAGGTGCTCGTCGCGGTCGAGGGCGAACGGATACTCGGCGCCGTGACCTTCGTCCCGCGGGGCGGCCCCATGGCCGACGTCGCGGGGCCCGGTGAGGCCGAGATCCGGATGCTCGCCGTCGCGCGCGAGGCCCGCGGCCGGGGTGCGGGCACCGCTCTCGTGGGCGCCTGCGTCGACCGCGCACGGGCCACCGGGGGCTGTACGCGCGTGGTGCTGTCCACCCAGCGCACCATGCGCACCGCCCACCGGCTCTACGAGCGCCTCGGCTTCACCCGCGCTCCGGAGCGCGACTGGAACCCGGTTCCGCACCTCGACGACATCCTCCTCCTCACCTACGAGTTGGCCCTCAGCCACACTCCGTAGCGCGCTCCCAAGCCGACACGGCACAACATGTGGTGGTGCTTCCTCAGCCCGGCACTAGATGTATGCTCATGCTCGCTGTCGTCGCAGGGGAATCCGGTGCGAATCCGGAACTGTCCCGCAACGGTGTACTTGTGCGCATTCGCGCACTGGCTTCAGTCCGAGGACCTGCCGACAGCGTGCCCCGGGCCGGCCGGCCCGGGCGCCTACGACGTCCGAGCCTCGTGGAATGGGCCGGTGGACGCACGCGTACCCGTCACGGAGTCGCGTGTCCCGCTGCCCTCCGCCAGGCCCCGTGCCGAGCGAGGGAGTGCCCCAAGTGACCATCGCGCCAGCCGACCCGGTTTCAGTTTCCGCCCAGCGGGCCCCGGTGGAAGCGGAGTCCGCGCAGCGGGCCCCGGTGGAGACGGACGGTCCCGGTACCACGTTGCTGCGTACCTTGACCGACTTCACCGCCGACCTCCCCGGCGCCGACCCCGGCCGGGTCGCCGCCGCCGCGCTGCGCGGCCGGTCCACGCACGCGGACGAGGCGGAGCTGCGCGAGCTGGCCACCGAGGCGGCCGCGGGCCTCATCTCCGAGGACCCCGTGTACTCGCGGCTGGCCGCCAGGCTGCTGACGGTCGGCATCGCCGAGGAGGCCGCCTCGCAGGGCGTCACGACGTTCTCCGAGTCCATCACCACGGGCCGGCGCGAGGGCCTGATCGCCGACCGCACGGCCGACTTCGTCGACCTGCACGCGGCCCGCCTGGACGCGCTGATCGACACCGCGGGCGACGACCGCTTCGGCTACTTCGGCCTGCGTACCCTGCACAGCCGCTACCTGCTCCGGCACCCGATCACCCGCAAGGTCGTCGAGACCCCCCAGCACTTCATGCTCCGGGTGGCGTCCGGCCTCGCGGAGGACGACACGGCCCGGTCCGTCGACGAAGTGGCCGCGCTCTACGGCCTGATGAGCCGCCTGGACTACCTCCCCTCCTCCCCCACGCTCTTCAACTCCGGTACGCGGCACCCCCAGATGTCGTCCTGCTACCTCCTCGACTCCCCGCTGGACGAGCTGGACTCCATCTACGACCGCTACCACCAGGTCGCGCGCCTGTCGAAGCACGCGGGCGGCATCGGCCTGTCCTACTCCCGCATCCGCTCGCGCGGTTCGCTGATCCGGGGCACGAACGGGCACTCCAACGGCATCGTCCCGTTCCTGAAGACCCTCGACGCGTCGGTCGCCGCGGTGAACCAGGGCGGCCGGCGCAAGGGCGCCGCCGCGGTCTACCTGGAGACCTGGCACTCCGACATCGAGGAGTTCCTGGAGCTGCGGGACAACACCGGTGAGGACGCCCGCCGTACGCACAACCTGAACCTGGCGCACTGGATCCCGGACGAGTTCATGCGCCGGGTCGACAGCGACGCGCCGTGGTCCCTCTTCTCGCCCTCCGAGGTGCCCGAGCTGGTCGACCTGTGGGGCGCCGAGTTCGACGCGGCCTACCGCGCGGCGGAGGCGAAGGGCCTGGCGAAGAAGACCATCCCGGCCCGCGACCTCTACGGGCGCATGATGCGCACCCTGGCGCAGACCGGCAACGGCTGGATGACCTTCAAGGACGCCGCCAACCGCACGGCCAACCAGACGGCGGAGCCGGGCCACACCGTGCACTCCTCGAACCTGTGCACCGAGATCCTGGAGGTCACGGACGACGGGGAGACGGCCGTCTGCAACCTCGGCTCGGTCAACCTCGGCGCGTTCGTCGACACGGCGGCCGGCGACATCGACTGGGAACGGCTGGACGAGACGGTCCGCACCGCCGTCACCTTCCTCGACCGCGTCGTCGACATCAACTTCTATCCGACCGAGCAGGCGGGCCGGTCGAACGCGAAGTGGCGCCCGGTCGGCCTCGGCGCGATGGGTCTCCAGGACGTCTTCTTCAAGCTGCGGCTGCCCTTCGACTCGCCCGCCGCCCGCGCGCTGTCCACCCGTATCGCCGAGCGCGTCATGCTCGCCGCCTACGAGGCCTCCGCCGACCTGGCCGAGCGGAGCGGCCCGCTGCCGGCCTGGGAGAAGACCCGCACCGCCCGCGGTGTGCTGCACCCCGACCACTTCGACGTCGAGCTGAACTGGCCGGAGCGCTGGGCGGCGCTGCGCGAGCGCGTCGCCGCGGTCGGCATGCGCAACTCGCTCCTGCTCGCCATCGCGCCCACCGCGACGATCGCGTCCATCGCGGGCGTGTACGAGTGCATCGAGCCGCAGGTCTCCAACCTCTTCAAGCGCGAGACGCTGTCCGGTGAGTTCCTCCAGGTCAACTCCTACCTGGTGGCCGAGCTGAAGAAGCTCGGCATGTGGGACGCGCAGACCCGGGAGGCGCTGCGCGAGTCGGGTGGCTCGGTGCAGGGCTTCACCTGGGTCCCGCGGGAGGTCCGCGACCTGTACCGCACGGCGTGGGAGATCCCGCAGCGCGGTCTCATCGACATGGCCGCGGCCCGCACCCCGTTCCTGGACCAGGCCCAGTCGCTGAACCTGTTCCTGGAGACGCCGACCATCGGCAAGCTCTCCTCGATGTACGCGTACGCCTGGAAGTCCGGCCTGAAGACGACGTACTACCTGCGCTCGCGTCCGGCGACCCGCATCGCTCGCGCCGCCCAGGCGCAGGCGAGGCCCGAGAACACCATCCCCCTCCAGCAGGTCGCCGACCCCGACGCCGTCGCCTGCTCCCTTGAGAACCCCGAGTCCTGCGAGGCCTGTCAGTGATGTCCACCCCGAACAGCGAGAAGAACCTGCTCGACCCGGGCTTCGAACTCACCCTGCGTCCCATGCGCTACCCGGACTTCTACGAGCGCTACCGGGACGCCATCAAGAACACCTGGACCGTCGAGGAGGTCGACCTCCACTCGGACGTCGCCGACCTGGCGAAGCTGTCCGAGGGCGAGCAGCACATGATCGGCCGGCTGGTCGCGTTCTTCGCGACGGGCGACTCGATCGTGGCGAACAACCTGGTCCTGACGCTGTACAAGCACATCAACTCCCCCGAGGCGCGCCTGTACCTCTCGCGCCAGCTGTTCGAGGAGGCCGTGCACGTCCAGTTCTATCTGACCCTCCTGGACACCTATCTGCCCGACCCCGAGGACAGGACGGCGGCCTTCGCGGCCGTCGAGAACATCCCGTCCATCAGGGAGAAGGCCGAGTTCTGCTTCAAGTGGATGGACTCGGTGGAGAAGCTGGACCGCCTGGAGACCAAGGCCGACCGGCGCCGCTTCCTGCTGAACCTCATCTGCTTCGCCGCGTGCATCGAGGGTCTGTTCTTCTACGGTGCCTTCGCCTACGTCTACTGGTTCCGCAGCCGGGGTCTGCTGCACGGTCTGGCGACGGGCACCAACTGGGTGTTCCGCGACGAGACGATGCACATGTCCTTCGCCTTCGAGGTGGTCGACACCGTCCGCAAGGAGGAGCCCGAGCTCTTCGACGACCAGCTCCGGCAGCAGGTCACCGACATGCTGCGGGAAGCCGTCGAGGCCGAGCTGCAGTTCGGGCGCGACCTGTGCGGTGAAGGACTGCCGGGCATGAACACCGAGTCGATGCGCCAGTATCTGGAGTGCGTCGCCGACCAGCGCCTCCAGCGGCTCGGCTTCGCCCCGGTCTACGGCTCCGAGAACCCCTTCTCCTTCATGGAGCTCCAGGGCGTCCAGGAGCTGACCAACTTCTTCGAGCGCCGTCCCTCGGCGTACCAGGTCGCCGTGGAGGGCTCGGTCGGCTTCGACGAGGAGTTCTGACCGCTTCCGCAACGGGACCTCTGCCGACGGAGCCGGGCCGCGCACGCGGCCCGGCTTCGTCACGTCCGCCCCCAGCCACGCCAATCCCCTTTCCAATCCCCGCCTATGGAGCGGCAAAGTTCTTCGGGCGTGACTGTTCGTGTGCCGTCCGTGCCGGTTAGGTTCTGGCCGTCCCGCCGTGTCACGCACCGTGGCATTCCGGAACGATCACTGTGTCATGCCCACGACAAAGCTGTGCGTGCATCACGCTACGCGCGTCACGGGCCCGCACCTCAGCTCAGCGCCGCGAACCCCACTTCCGGCTGTGGAACCGCGTACGGCCCCACCCGGGCCGGCGCGGCACCGGCCTCAAACCGATGGAGGCAGCACTCCCATGAGTGACACACGCTCCAGCAGGCCCGCCCGGCGGTTGCGAAGACTCCTGACCACCGCCGTCCCCGCCCTCGCGCTCACCGTCGCCGGTCTCATGGCGGCCCCGGCCGCCGGTGCCCAGACCGCGCCCGCCACCGGACACACCTCCCGCGTGACCCAGAACGCGAAGGCACTGACCGCCCCCGCCGCCCAGGCCGTCCACGCGACGGGCAGGGCGGGCCAGAAGGTGCCGACCACCCGTCTGTGCGGCGCCCCGACGCCCGGTCACGCGGCCTGCTTCGCCCAGCGCCGCACCGACATCAAGCAGAAACTGGCCGCCGCGGTCACCTCCGACGCCGCCGCCGCGGTGTCCGGTCTCAGCCCGGCCAACCTGCACAGCGCCTACGGCCTGCCCTCGACGGGCGGTTCGGGCCTGACGGTCGCCGTGGTCGACGCCTACAACGACCCCAACGCCGAGTCGGACCTCGCCACCTACCGCTCGCAGTTCGGCCTGTCGGCCTGCACCAAGGCCAACGGCTGCTTCAAGCAGGTCAGCCAGACCGGCTCGACCACCTCGCTGCCGACGAACGACAGCGGCTGGGCCGGCGAGGAAGCGCTCGACATCGACATGGTCAGCGCCGTCTGCCCGAACTGCAACATCATCCTCGTGGAGGCCACGTCACCCACCGACGCCAACCTCGGCACCGCCGAGAACGAGGCCGTCGCGCTGGGCGCGAAGTTCGTGTCCAACAGCTGGGGCGGCAGCGAGTCGTCCTCCCAGACCGGCGAGGACACCTCGTACTTCAAGCACCCCGGCGTCGCGATCACCGTCTCCTCCGGTGACGAGGCCTACGGCGCCGAGTACCCGGCGACCTCCCAGTACGTGACCGCCGTGGGCGGCACCGCGCTGTCCACGTCCTCCGGCACCCGCGGCTGGACCGAGTCCGTGTGGAAGACCAGCAGCACCGAGGGCACCGGCTCCGGCTGCTCCGCCTACGACCCCAAGCCGGCCTGGCAGACCGACACCGGGTGCGCCAAGCGCATGGAGGCCGATGTCTCCGCGGTCGCCGACCCCGCCACCGGCGTGGCCGTCTACGACACCTACGGCGGCTCCGGCTGGGCGGTCTACGGCGGTACGAGCGCCTCGGCGCCGATCATCGCGGGTGTGTACGCGCTGGCCGGCACCCCGGGCAGCGCCGACTACCCGGCGAAGTACCCCTACTCCCACACGTCGAGCCTGTACGACGTGACCAGCGGCAACAACGGTTCGTGCAGCACCTCGTACTTCTGCACCGCGACCACCGGCTACGACGGCCCGACCGGCTGGGGCACCCCCCACGGCACCGCCGCCTTCACCTCCGGCACCAGCACCGGCAACACGGTGACGGTCACCGCTCCGGGCAACCAGTCCACCGCCACCGGCGGCTCCGTCGGTCTGCAGATCTCGGCGAGCGACAGCGCGGGCGCGACCCTCACCTACAGCGCGAGCGGCCTGCCGACCGGGCTGTCGATCAACAGCTCCACCGGGCTGATCTCCGGCACCGCGAGCACCGCCGGCACCTACAGCACCACCGTCACCGCGACCGACAGCACCGGCGCCTCCGGCTCGGCGTCCTTCACCTGGACGGTGTCCTCGGGCGGCGGGGGCACCTGCTCCTCGGCGCAGCTGCTCGGCAACCCGGGCTTCGAGTCGGGCAACACCACCTGGACCGCCTCCAGCGGCGTCATCACCAACGACACCGGTGAGGCCGCGCACGCCGGTTCCTACAAGGCCTGGCTCGACGGCTACGGCTCCACCCACACCGACACCCTCTCCCAGTCGGTGACGATCCCCGCCGGCTGCAAGGCCTCCTTCACCTTCTACCTGCACATCGACACCGCGGAGACCACCACCACCAGCGCCTACGACAAGCTGACGGTCACCGCCGGATCGACGACCCTGGCGTCGTACTCCAACCTCAACAAGGCCACCGGGTACGCGCAGAAGACCTTCGACCTGTCCTCGTTCGCCGGCTCCACCGTCACCCTGAAGTTCAGCGGCGCGGAGGACTCCTCGCTCCAGACCAGCTTCGTCCTCGACGACACCGCCGTCACGACCAGCTGAGCAGTACGGGACCCCGGCCGCCGTCGCGGCCGGGGTCCCGCCCGTCCGGTGGGGATCCTGATGCGCGGGTGACACGTCCAAGCGGCAAGGAGGTCACCCCATGCGCCCTACGAACCCCCACCCTGTCCTCGCCCTCGCCGCCCTCGCCGCCCTGGCCTCGCTGCTCACGGGCTGCGGCACACAGGGCACGGCCGACGCGGGAGGCGGCGGCACCGTGTCGCCGTCCCCCACCAAGCACCCCCAGGACTGCGGCACGGCGCCCGCGGAGCTCGGCGCCGCCGACGCCGGCCGCACGTACTGCCTCGCGACGGGCGGGGTGCTGCGCCTCTCCCTGGACGGCACCGCCGCGCGGCCCTGGACGCCCGTCAAGGCCGACGGCGACGGGCTGGAGGCCGCCAACAGCGGGATCGTCCTCCAGCCGGGCGACGCCTCCGCGGCCTTCCGGGCGGTCTCGGCGGGGACGGTACGGCTCACCTCGTCGCGCCCGCTGTGCGCCACCGAGCCGCACCGGATGTCGTGCAAGGGCCTCCAGGAGTGGACGGTCACCGTGCGAGTGACGAAGCCCTGATCTGACGGTCCACGCGCCGCTCGTGCGCGAGCCCGACCAGCGACGGGAGCGCCACCACGGCGAGGACGGCGAGGACGAGGAGGATGGCGACGAGGTTGTCCGCGAATGTGTTCATGAACAGTACTGTCGCGCCTTTCGCTCCTTACCGTCAGTGGCAGCACTGCCGTACACCCTCGAATTCCTGCCAACTCTGAGGCACACTGGACGGCATGCTGAAGAACGTGGCCGCCGTTCTCCTCGACGGAGTGCACCCCTTCGAACTCGGCGTGATCTGCGAGGTGTTCGGCATCGACCGCAGCGACGACGGGCTGCCCGTGTACGACTTCGCGGTCGCCTCCGCCGAGGGCCCGACCCTGAACACGCACGCGGGGTTCTCGCTGCGCACGGAACACGGCCTGGAGCGGCTGGAGTCGGCCGACCTGATCGCCCTGCCGGCCGGGAACTCCTACGCCTCACGCTCCTACCCGCCCGAACTGCTCGCCGCGCTGCGCCGCGGGGTCGACCGGGGCGCCCGGGTGCTCAGCGTCTGCGCCGGCGTCTTCGTGCTCGGCGCGGCCGGCCTGCTGGACGGTCGGCGCTGCGCCGTGCACTGGCGCCACGCGGACGAACTCGCCCGGCAGTACCCCCGCACGACCGTCGAGCCGGACGTGCTGTACGTGGACGCGGACCCGGTGATCACCTCGGCCGGCACGGCCGCGGGCATCGACGCCTGCCTCCACATCGTCCGCAAGGAGCAGGGCCCGGAGGTCGCCAACGCCATCGCGCGGCGCATGGTGGTGCCCCCGCACCGGGACGGCGGACAGGCCCAGTACATCGAACGCCCGCTGCCCCGTTCCACCTGCGACACGGTCGGCGAGGTGCTGGTGTGGATGGAGCGCCACCTCGACGAGGAGGTGACCGTCGAACAGCTCGCCGCCCGTGCCCACATGTCCCCGCGCACCTTCGCGCGCCGCTTCCAGCAGGAGACCGGCACCACGCCGTACCGCTGGATCCTGCGTCAGCGGGTGCTGCTGGCGCAGGAGTTGCTGGAGGCGACGGACGAGACGATGGACGCGATCGCGGACCGCACCGGGTTCGGCACCGCGGCCGCGCTGCGCCACCAGTTCGTGCGGAGTCTGGGGACGACCCCGCAGGCGTACCGGCGCACGTTCAGGGTCCCGGGGGCCGCCTGACCGCGCACCGGTACGGACGCGTGCCGTCACACACGGTCAGTGCGGCACGGTCAGCGCGGCAGGGTCCTCAGCAGCAGCCGGTGCGGCCGCAGCGTGATGCCGACGCGGGTCGCGTCGTTCGACTCCGACGCCTTCTCCAGGCGCCACCGGGACGCCACCGTCGCCGTGATCAGGCTGAGCTGCGCCATCGAGAAGTGGTCGCTCGGGCACTTCCGGTTGCCCACACTGAAGGGGCTCATGGCGTACTTCGGAACGTCCTTGGCGCGTTCCGGAAGCCAGCGGTCGGGGTCGAAATCCAGGTGCCGGTCGTACGACCGCGGGTCACGCTGGATCGCGTACGGGCTGTAGACGATGTCGGCACCGGCCGGAATCCGATAGCCGCCGAGCTCCGTCTCGGTCACCGCACGCCGCGTCAGAATCCAAACCGCTGGACGCAGCCTCATCGCTTCGACGACGACATTGTTCGTGTGCGACAGCTTCCGGACATCGTCGAATGCGACGGGCCGGTCCCCGGCCACGGATTTGACCTCCGCGGCCACCCGGTCGGCGTGTTCCGGGTGTTCCACGAGGACTTGCAGCAGCCACATGATCGTGGACGCGACGGTTTCGCTGCCGGGGGTGAGTATCGCTACGACTTGGTCGTGGATCTCCTGTTCCCCGATCGGCTCACCGTTCTCGTTCTTCGCTTCCAGCAAGGCCGTCAGCAAATCGTCCGGCTTTTGACCAGATGCGCGTCGTTCGGCGACGATCTCGTCGACCAGGACATGCAAATCGGCCAATGCGCGGTCGAATTTGCGGTTGGCCGGAAGCGGCAGCCGATAGAGCGGGCCCGCCGGGATCACCATGCGCCGGTACATGCCGCGGAAGACCGTGGCGAGCGCGATGCTGAGACGCTCGGCCCGCTCGTCCATGTACTCCCCGCGCAGCAGGCAGCGGGCCGCGATGCGCACGGCGACCCGGAACGACTCCGCGGTGCAGTCGACGGGCCGCCCCGACCCCATGCGCTCCGCGAGGGCCCGTGCCTCCTCCTCCATGACCGGGCCGTACTCGGGGATGATGTCGAGCCGGAACGCCGGCTGTATGGTGCGCCGCTGCCGGCGGTGCCGGGGCCCGTTGGCGGTCGCGACGCCCTCCTTGCCGAGCAGGCCTTCCAGGGACTCCCAGAGCGGTCCGTCGATCTTGAAGTCGGGGCTCAGCGCCATCGCTCCGGTGAGGGCGGGCGAGGTGAGCGCGTACACCGTCTTCGGGCCCAGCCTGAGCCGGACGACCTCGCCGTGCTCACGCAGCCTGGCGAAGAGACCCAGCGGGTCGCGGGCCAGCCGCCAGCCGTGGCCGAGGACGGGGACACCGCCGCCGGCGAGGGGCGGGGCGGGCGGCTCCGGCGCCCCGGGGTGCGCGGGCTTCACTGACTCGACGGTCATGACTCACCTGCCGCTTCGTTGTTGACGTACGGGGGTGTGGATCGGTCGTCCCAGCTGTCGACGGTGTACCGGCCGGACTCGTGGTGGAACCAGTACACGGAGCTGAACCAGTTCCGCATATTGCCGAGGCAGGACTTCACGGCGACGCTCAGTTCCTTTCCGCGCACCGAGCCGTCCGCGAGCGCGTCGGCGAACTCGTCCAGTTCACCTTCCGCGTCGATGAATTCGGTGACGCATTTCTCGACGCGCTGACGCATTTCGGTGACGGCATTCCCGAGAGTCAGCCCCTCATGATGAATGAGACTGATTCCGAGATTGTGCACCTCGTCGCCCGCCATTTCCTTGGGGAGCGAACAGAGGTCGTTGTACCAGGCGGCGAATTCCTGACTGAGCAGGGCCGCCCGCCGGTATACGGAGCTGTTCCGCACGGAGGCGGGGAGTTCACAGCCCGCGCTCGGCTCCAGCAGATCGGTCCAGATCCAGTGGGCGAAGGTGAGCCGCCGGAGTTCGAGATATTCCTCGACGGTGGGCACGATTCCGGAGGTACGGTTGCGGAACTCCCGGTCGTACGCCTCGATCACCGCGTGGAAGTGCCGTGCGAAGCGCGCGTTCCACTTCCGGCCCAGGAACGAGTACAACCGCAGCACACTGTCCGCGAACCCCGCGACCAGGGGATCCGGGTGGTGCAGGTGTTCCCGGGGGGAGTCGAGCGCCTCATGGAGCTGGAACCTGAGCCTCCGCCAGGCCGCCGGCCGGCCGTGGACGACGTCCCGGTCGTGCCGGTCGTCCCAGACGAAGAACCACGCGCTGTAGTCCGCTATCGCCTGTATGACCTCGTCGGGCGCGCCAATGTAGTAGCCCGCCATCAAGTCCGTGTAGCAAAGGCCGTCGGCATATTCCTGGACCGTGTCGGCGGCCATGAGCCGTTTTTCCCGGAGCCACGAACGTGTGTTCTCCTGGAGCCTGGGCCAATACGGATGCAGTTGACGGGGAAACTCGGCCTCGATCACCGGGAGTGAGAGCGCCGGTGGAACCGCGACCACGGTCGGTGTCGATGAAGTGCCGTGTGAGAAAGCATGCACGAACAAACCCCTCTCAGCCGCCAGTTGACGTCACACCCCTCTCGTCGTGCCGGGCGTGCGCCGTTGCGTATCCCCGCACTTCCCATTCAGCACCACAACTGACTGTTCTGGGAATGGATTTGCTCCACTCACTACCGGAGAGTGCCGAGAATCCCCCCTCGCATGACCGAATATGGATCATTAGAGGAGAGGAGGGGATCGAACGTGCGTCGCACATACGAACGGCGCCTGGTCAGAGAGGTCTCTGACCAGGCGCCGTTCACGCGGAACCCACGGAAGACCGCGGACCCCGCCTGTCGTTTTCTGTCTCAGCCGTTCACGGCCGCGGTTCAGTCGTTCGCGACGACCGGGTAGCGGGGCTCGTTCTCGGACATCTGCCGCAGTGCGTCCTTGCGTTCACGCTTGGAGAGCCGGTCGATGTAGAGGTAGCCGTAGAGGTGGTCGGTCTCGTGCTGGAGGCAGCGCGCGAAGTAGCCGGTCCCCCGCACCCTGACCGGGTTGCCCTTCTCGTCCTGCCCGGTGACCTCGGCGTAGTCCGGGCGGGCCAGCGGCGCGTAGGCGGTCGGCACGGACAGGCAGCCCTCGTTGCTCTCGTCCAACTGGCGCCGGTCGGCGGGCAGGTCGACGAGGACCGGGTTGCAGACGACACCGACGTGCCGCGTGCCCTCGTCGTCCTGGCAGTCGTACACGAAGACCTTCAGGTCGACGCCGATCTGGTTGGCTGCCAGGCCCACGCCCTCGGCGGTGCGCTGGCTCGCGAACATGTCGGCGACCAGGCGGCCGAGCTCGTCGTCGAACTCCGTGACGTCCACGCACTCCTTGTGGAGCACCGGGTTGCCGACGACCGTGATCGGCCGCGAGGTGCCGGGCTCGCGGTAGGCCGCCTCACGCTCCTCGCAGTCCTCGGAGTCGATGACGAAACCCTCGTCGTCCACGGGGAGCACGCCCGCGTGCTGCTGTTCGGTGTCCTGCTGCGCCATGACCGACGTATGCCTTCCTGGAATCCATGAGAGTGCTGCGGCATACAGCCTACGGGGCCGCGCGCACCCCTCGGCAGGCGTGCGCGGCCGGCGGCAGCCGGCTAACAGACCTCTTCGAGGTCCCGCCAGTCCCGGGAGTCGGGGCTGTCGGCGACCCAGCCGTCGAGCAGCCCGCGCACCAGCGAGGCCGGTGCCGCGAGCCCGCACTCCCGCTCGGGCACCCACAGCTGCCCGTCGGTGCGGTGGCCGAGCGGGCCCGGGTGCCCCGGCTCACTGTGGTCGTGCGGATCGAGGTGCTCGCCGTCGCCCTCGTCGGACGGCATCCGGGACTCCGAGCACATCCGGCACAGCAGCCGCACGGACGACGACCAGTCCTCGGCGGCGAAGCCCGCGTCGGCCGCGAGCTGCTCCAGGGCGTCCCGGTCCTCCTCGGTGGCCGCCTCCAGCAGGACGACCCAGGTGGGCACCGGGGACGGAGCCCACAGCTCGATCTCGTCGAAGACGGGGTAGGCGTGCCCGGCGGCGGTGGTCCGCTCGCCGTGCGGCACTCCGTCGTGCAGGACGACCTCGCCCCAGCGCCGCCCGGAGGACGGCAGCGGAATGGAGAGGACCTCGATCCGGGCCGGATCGAGCCTGCGGCCCCACACGACCTCGGCCTCGCCCTCCGGCGACAGCCGCACGGCCGCGCTGCCGAGGTCCATGCCCGCCGGCTCCCCCGAGACGGCGGCTCCGCCGGGCACCCGCAGCCCGTACGCCTGCCAGGCGCGGCGGGCCAGCGGCCAGTCCTGCAGGGCGGTGGCGGCGATGCCGACGTTCCACCAGTCGGGGGCGCCCGCCTCCCGGTCCAGGAGCGCGACCGCCCGCAGACCGGCGGCCCTGGCCTGCTCCCAGTCGTGCCGGAACTTGTGCAGCAGAGCCAGGTTGAACCAGGACTCGGACAGCCACGGCTCCAGGTCGGCGGCGCGTGTCAGCAGCGCTCCCGCGTCCTCGTACCGGCCGTCACCGATCAGCGTGAACGCACGGTCGGTGGCCTGCCGCCATGAGGCGGAGGGCCGGTGTCGTCCCTTGCCGAAGATCCTCACGATTCCCGCCTGCCAGTTCCTTGCGATTCCCGCCTGCCGGTCGCTCGAAGAGTCTCTTGAGGACGGTGCGGCCACGGGCCGGCCCGTGCCCCCGAACGCCCTCTTCCTCGCATCCAACCACGTACCGTCGGACGCCCGCTCATTACCCATGGGTTACCCAGCCTGGGGCAGGGTAAGGCCGCCCCGCAACAGGACCCTGGCCAGCGACTCCACGACTTCGGGCTGATGGTCGCGGGCGGTGGCCAGCCGCAGCTTCTCCAGGGCGGTCAGTGGCCCTCCGGGCCCCGCTTCCCTGGCCAGCTCCTCGTAGGCGTTCACCGTCCGTACGATCCGCGCGTTCACCGGCTGCTCCCGGTAGGGATCGGCCTGCCGCTCCACCACCACCGCGACCTCGGCGTCCACCCCGGTCTGGCGTACCACCGCGCCGCCGAGGAGGGCGATGCGGCGCTGCTCCTCGGCGGAGAGCGCGGAGGTGGCACCCGCCGGGACCGGATCGACGAGGCTGAGCTGTCCGATGTCGTGCATCAGGGCCGCGTACTCCAGAACGGTCAGATCGGGCTCGGAAAGGCCCAGCTCACGCCCGACGGCGCGGCTGAGCGCCGCCACTCTGCGGGCGTGCCCCGCGGGGGTGTACCCGGCGATCTCGGTCGCCCGCGCGAGGGAGGCGATGGTCTGCCGGTAGGTGATCCGCACGGCCGCGTACCGCCGGAAGGACAGCTGGGTCAGGAGCAGCGGCAGCGAGAACACGGGCAGCGCCCACAGCCCCACGACCGCCACGGCGAGCGACATCACGGCCCCGGTCGCGCAGACCGCGGACCCGATGCCGAGGGTGGCCCGCAGCTCGTCCCGCAGCAGCGGCCCGAAGGGCCAGCGGGTCCGGGCGTGCGCCGTCGCGGCCGCGAGCACGGCGTCGCACAGCGCGGTCAGCACCAGCAGCGCGACCAGCAGCAGGGCGTACGAGGGGCCGGCCCATCCCATCAACCGCCCCCGGTCGTAGAGGGGTTGGAAGCAGACGGCGGCGAAGGCGACGGTCAGGACGCGCCGGGTGAGGTGGTCGAGCGTCGGGCCGCCGCCACGGGCGACATGCGGGACACAGCCCAGCAGCGCCGCGGCGCTCACGACGGCCACGACCTGGAGGGCGCCGTGCCGGCCGGGGTGGCCCGCCTGCTCGCCGAGCAGCGCGTACGACAGCGCGCCCGCGGCTCCGAGGGGAGCGGACTCCCGGTCCTCGGTGCCGCTCCAGCGGGTGAGCTCCCCCACGGCGACGAGGATGCCGTAGGCGAGGGCCGTCCCGCGTTCGTCGATACCGTTCCAGAGGGTGACGGCCAGGGCGGCGGCGCCGAGCAGGGCGGCACCGGTGTGGGCGAGCGTGCCGAGGACGCCGGGGTGCGGACCGGTGAGGGCGCGGTCGGCCGGGGGCCGGGCCGACTCCCCGTACTCCTCGCCCCGGCGTTCCCCGTGTTCCCCGTGTTCCCCGTGTTCCCCGTGTTCCCCGTACTCCCCGTACTCCCCGTGTTCCCCGTGCTCCTCGCCCCGGTGCGAGGGGATGGCGCCGCTTCGCTCCGCCGGGTTCACGGGCTTCTCCGGCCCGGGCTGTCGGCGGGCGTGCTGTCCGTCGGACGGGGGACGGAAGGCGTCGTCCGGTCGTCGCCGGCGGTCACCGCGGGGTGCCAGCCGTCCCGGTCCAGGGCCCGGACCAGGGCGCCCACCATCCCGGGGTCGAACTGCGCCCCGGCGCAGCGCTCCAGCTCCGCCAGCGCCGCGGGCACCGGCCGGGCCCTGCGGTAGGACCGGGTCGACGTCATCGCGTCGAAGGCGTCGGCCACGGCCACCACCCGGGCGAACTCCGGGATCTGCCCTCCGACGAGTCCGTACGGGTAGCCGCTCCCGTCGAGTCGCTCGTGGTGGTGCAGGATCGCCGAGCGGGCCTCCCCCAGGAAGCCGATGCCGCGCACCATCTCGTGGCCGTACTCGGGATGCAGCTCGATGATCCGCCGTTCGTCCGGCGTGAGCGGGCCGTCCTTGCGCAACAGCCGGGTGGGCACCCCGAGTTTGCCCACGTCGTGCAGGATCCCGGCGAATCTCAGCACCTCGGCCCGCTCGTCGTCCATGCCGAGTTCACGCGCGATCATCATGGACGCCTGCCCGACCCGCTCGCTGTGTCCGCGGGTGTACCCGTCCTTGATGTCGACGGCCTGCACGAGCGCCCGGATGGTGGCCTGGTGGGCGGCCCGCTCCCGGTGATACTGGGCGAACACCCAGCACGAGACGTACATCGGCAGCAGCACGAGCAGCGCGGCGACCGGCCCGTACGGGCTGCGCCACAGGACCGCCATCATCAGTCCGGCGAGTCCGTGCACGGCTACCGGGGCGAGGGAGCGGGAGAAGAGACCGCGCCAGGCGCCGCGCACCGGCACCCGTTCGGCCAGGGCCAGGATCCCGCCGTCGAGGACGGTCAGCACCAGACAGAAGGCGAGCACCGCCGCGCCGGCGGGCACGAGCGCGTACGGGAAGCGGGGTCCGACGACCGCGTCCCGGCCGTCCAGCGCCCAGTGCACCCCGGAGGCCGCCCGGACGGCGACGGCGAGCTGGGCCGCGCGCCAGGTCCGGCGCAGTCCGCGCGGGCGCTGCTCCACCCGGGCGAGCAGTGCCCCCGGCAGCGCGACGAGCGCGGCGGCGGGCGGCGGCAGCAGAAAGGCGCCGGCGAGCAGTACGGGGAGGAAGGTGCCCAGGCCCTGCGGCGCGCGCCGCTCGGCGGCACGGGCGGCGGCGCCCCTGGGGCCGTGCGGCAGGGTGATCCGCTCGCATCCGGCGTACAGCGCGGCGAGCAGGGCGACGATCCACCAGGGGGTGGGTACGGCCGGCAGCGGAGCGAGGCAGGCGAGGGCGGCGAGGACGACACAGGCCACGTACACCCGGGCCCCCGCCGGAATCGTCCCCATCTCCTCGTCCCCTCCCCCCGCTCAGGTTCCGGAGCCTAGGGGGGTGGCGCGGGGGTGGGGGCGGCAACAGCGGAATCCGCGGGCTCGAAGCCCGCGGATTCGCACGTTCGGGTGATAACCGGACGATCTCGCCGAGGTGTCCGACGCGTCCCCCGGGTCAGGATTCCTGCGGGGTCGCGCCGACCTCGTGCTCCGGCACGGTCTGTCCGGAGCGGATCAGGTCGATGCGGCCCATCACCTTCGCCCGCAGGTCGGTCGGCACGTCGTCCTGTCCGCAGCACCGCTTGACCAGCTTCTTCACGGCCTGCTCCAGGCCGTACTTCTCGAGACACGGAGAGCACTCCTCGAAATGCACCTCGAACTTGGTGCAGTCCGCGTCCGGCATCTCATGGTCGAGGAACTCGTAAAGATGATCGAGTACCTCACTGCAATCTGTCTCGTGCGGCTCTCCGCAGCTCATGAGCCCGAGCCTTTCGCTTCGTTCGACTCTCCGGCGCCGGCCGGGACCAGGCCACGGTCACGGGCGTAGTCCTCGAGCATGCCGCGCAGTTGACGACGGCCCCGGTGCAGCCGGGACATCACCGTGCCGATGGGTGTCCCCATGATGTCCGCGATCTCCTTGTACGCAAAGCCCTCGACGTCCGCGAGATAGACGGCGATGCGGAATTCCTCGGGAATCGCCTGCAGCGCTTCCTTGACGTCCGAGTCGGGCAGGTGGTCCAGCGCCTGCGACTCGGCCGAGCGCAGACCGGTCGACATGTGCGACTCGGCACGCGCGAGCTGCCAGTCCTCGATCTCCTCGGCCGCGCTGCGCTGGGGTTCGCGCTGCTTCTTGCGGTACGAGTTGATGAAGGTGTTGGTGAGGATGCGGTACAGCCACGCCTTCAGGTTGGTGCCCTCACGGAACTGGTGGAAGGAGGCGTACGCCTTCGCGTACGTCTCCTGCACCAGGTCCTCGGCGTCGGCCGGGTTCCGCGTCATGCGCAGGGCGGCCGAGTACATCTGGTCGAGGAATTCGAGCGCGTCCCGCTCGAAGCGCGCCGTGCGCTCCGCGGTCGATTCCGCGCCCGTGCCCTGGCCCTCGGGCTGCTCCGCCTGGCCGTGTTCGGTCCCTGCGTCGGTCCCAGTGACCGGACCC
Source organism: Streptomyces fagopyri (assembly GCF_009498275.1). Taxonomy (NCBI): domain Bacteria; kingdom Bacillati; phylum Actinomycetota; class Actinomycetes; order Kitasatosporales; family Streptomycetaceae; genus Streptomyces; species Streptomyces fagopyri. The sequence goes on from NZ_CP045643.1 coordinate 3,462,187, forward strand.
ACCTCCTCCAGCGATGTGGTGGAACCGAAACCGGTCCCACTCGAATCGGAGGATAGACGAACATCCACACCCGCCGCCGCCCGAACGGGGGCGCCCTTCGACGCGCGCAGCACCGTCCAGTCCAGCTCAGCGCTGCTGCGACTCGGGCAGATGGTCGAACCCATGCGGCGGACTTCCTCTCGTTCGAACGGTTCAGCACGGTGTGCTTCCTGTCCGCGACAACAGCCGACCGCCGCGCCACATTCCCGGCGACCGGGTGAGTGACGCGCTCCATCCACGGGGCGTCGGCGGGCTCCGGCTACGCCAGTGACGCGCTCCATCGCACGACCTCGTCAGTGACGATCCTCACGGCCTCGTCCTGGTCGAGCGGCGCCCGCCGGGGGACCGCGAAGCCGTGATCGCCGTACGGCACCTCGACCAGTTCGTACGAGCCCGCCGGGAACTCCGCCGGCTTCCCGAAGGGGTCGTTGCCGCCCTGCACCACGAGGGTGGGCACGCCGGAACCGAGGAGTTCCCCGGCCCGGGACTTCTCGGGCCGGCCCGGCGGGTGCAGCGGGAAGCTGAGCGCGAGGACGGCGGCGGCGCCGAGTTCCGTCGCCGTGCGGCAGGCGACGCGGGCTCCGGCGCTGCGCCCGCCCGCGATCACGGGAAGCCCGGACTCCGCGACGGCGGGCCACAGACCCCGCCATCCCGCGTCCAGCGTCTTCGGCGCGGGCGCCAGCTTCTTCCCGGCCACCCGCCAGGGCTGCTCGACGAGCGCGACGCTCACCCCGTGGGCGGGCAGCACCCGCGCCAGCGCCCGCAGGTCCCGGGCCTCGATGCCGCCGCCCGCTCCGTGGCTCACGGCGAGCACGAGGCGTGCGCGCTCCGCGCGGTGCCAGGTGAGGCGGGCGGTACCGGCGTCCGTCTCGACGACCTGTGGCGCCTCGCCCGCCGGGTCCGGATCCGCGGGATCGGGCTCCGCCGGGCCGGAGCCCGTCCTGCCCGGGTCCGCCGGGTTCGAGTTCGTCACGTTCGAGTCGGTCACGTTCGAGTCGGTCACGTCAGAAGAGTGTGCCCTCTTCGGGTCCCTCCAGCTCCTTGAGGAGCTCCGGGCCGTTGTTGCGGACGCTGCTGACCGCGGTGGAGACCGGATAGGCGCGCATCAGGCCGGTGGGCGGCGGGGTGAGCAGCGTGCGCAGTTCGTCGACCTCTGTGCGGGCCGGGTCGAGCCAGGCGTCCCAGCGGTCCGGGGTGAGCATCAGGGGCATCCGGGGATGGATGTCGGCCAGGGTCCGCGGGCCCTCGGCCGGAGCCGCCGCGAGCGGGGCCGTCTCGGCCTCGGTGGTGATGACGGAGCAGGTCGCCCACCAGGCCAGCGGATGCTCGTCGGGGAGCGTCCGGTCCCGCCAGAACTCGTACAGGCCGGCCATCGCGAAGACCGAGCCGTCGGCGGGGAGCACGAAGTACGGCTGCTTGCGCGGCCGCTTCTTCCTGCCCTCGACCTCCAGGTCGCGTTCGGCGGCCCCGGTGACCCACTCGTAGTAGCCGTCGGCGGGCACGATGCAGCGCCGGGTGGCGAAGGCGCGGCGGTACGAGGGCTTCTCGTGCACGGTCTCCGCCCGCGCGTTGATCATCCGGGCGCCGCCCTCGGGCGTCTTGGCCCAGGACGGGACGAGTCCCCACTTCAGTCTGCGCAGCTGGCGAACCGGCCTCGGGCTGTCCGCGTCCTTCAGAGGGCGGTCCAGGACGGCGTAGACCTCCTTCGTCGGAGCCACGTTGTAGTCGGGCGCCAGGGTCTCCTGCGTCTCCCACTTCTCGACTTCAAAGACTCCTGCGAGATCCTCGGGCCCACGACTCGCTGCATACCGTCCGCACATACGTGCAACACTGCCAGATTCCGCGACACCTCAGGGAGCCACCGCAGACAATGGACAGCATCGCATCCACCTCGCTGGCCTCGCTCTGGGACCAGGTCTCCGGCACCCAGCCGGACCCCGATCTGTGGGTGGTGATAGCCACCCTGGTCGCGGCTCTCGCCGTGATCGTCCCGCACGGCGTATGGCGCGTCTCCCGCAACACCATCACCATCGCGCACGAGGGGGGCCACGGGCTGGTCGCCCTGCTCACCGGGCGCAGCCTCAGCGGCATCAGGCTGCACTCCGACACCAGCGGTCTCACCGTCAGCCGCGGCAGGCCGACCGGTCTCGGCATGATCCTCACGGCCGCCGCGGGCTACACCGCCCCTCCGCTGCTCGGTCTCGGCGGCGCCGCGCTGCTCGGCGCGGGCCGCATCACGCTGCTGCTGTGGCTGGCCACGGCCCTGCTGGTGGCGATGCTGGTGATGATCCGCAACGCGTACGGCGTGCTCACCGTGGTCCTCACCGGCGGCCTGTTCCTGATGGTGTCCTGGCTCGCCGGGCCCCAGGTGCAGGCGGCGTTCGCGTACGCCGTGGTGTGGTTCCTGCTGCTCGGCGGTGTGCGGCCGGGCTTCGAGCTCCAGGCCAAGCGCCGCCGCGGCGGTGCCCGCGACTCGGACGCCGACCAGCTCTCCCGTCTCACCCACGTCCCCGCCGGCGTCTGGCTCTTCCTCTTCCACGCGGTGTCCCTGTGCTCCCTGCTGGCCGGCGCCCACTGGCTCCTCCCCCTCTGACCCCACAAGACCGCACCCCGCGCGTCACAGGGGGTGACCTCGCAGGGGGGCCTTGCAGGGGTGACCTTGCAGAGGGTTGGCCCTGAAGGGGGTGACCTTGACGGGTTGCCCCTGAAGGGAGGCGCCCCCGAAAGGGGCGCCGGGAACTGCGCGCCCAGCCCCCACCGACCCGCACGTGCACCCGACCGCCCACCACCCCACCCCGACACACACCAACCCGCACCCACTCCCGCCGCTCCCCTCCCCCACCCCCCTCCCCCACCCAGCGGAGCGTTTCCGTTCAGGTTCCGCCACTTTTGATCAAGATCTCCGGCCGCCCCCAGCCACTAAAGTGGGGCCCATGACCGCGAACCCCGTCCACACCGCCCTCTGGCCCGCCCCGTACGCGAGCGGGGCCGTCGACGCGACGGTCCACGTGCCCGGGTCGAAGTCGGTCACCAACCGCGCCCTCGTCCTCGCCGCACTCGCCTCGGAGCCGGGCTGGCTGCGCCGCCCGCTGCGCTCCCGCGACACGCTGCTGATGGCGGGCGCGCTGCGCGCGATGGGGGTCGGTGTCGAGGAGACGGTGGCGTCCAGTTCCACGGTCGCGGCGGGCCCGGACGCCTCCGGCGAGGCCTGGCGGGTCATCCCCTCGGGCCTGCACGGCCCGGTAACGGTGGACGTCGGCAACGCCGGCACCGTGATGCGCTTCCTGCCGCCGGTGGCCGCGCTCGCCCACGGCCCCATCCGTTTCGACGGCGACCCGCGGTCCTACGAACGCCCGCTGAACGGCGTGATCGACGCCCTGCGCCTGCTCGGCGCCCGGATCGACGACGAGGGCCGCGGCGCGCTCCCGCTGACGGTGCACGGCGGAGGCGCCCTGGACGGCGGCCCGGTGGAGATCGACGCGTCCTCCTCCTCGCAGTTCGTCTCGGCCCTGCTGCTCTCCGGCCCCCGTTTCAACCAGGGTGTCGAGATCCGTCACACCGGCTCGACGCTGCCCTCCATGCCCCACATCCGGATGACGGTCGACATGCTGCGCGCGGTCGGCGCCCAGGTGGACACCCCGGAGTCGGGCGGCGAGCCCAACGTCTGGCGCGTCACCCCGGGCGCGCTGCTCGGCCGGGACCTGATCATCGAGCCGGATCTGTCGAACGCCCAGCCGTTCCTCGCGGCGGCCCTGGTGACGGGCGGCACGGTCGTCGTGCCCGACTGGCCGGCGCGCACCACCCAGCCCGGTGACCGGCTGCGGGAGATCTTCACCGAGATGGGTGGCTCCTGCGAACTGACTGACAGGGGACTGGAGTTCACCGGTTCGGGTGCGATCCACGGGATCGATGTGGACCTGGGCGAGGTCGGCGAGCTGACCCCGGGCATCGCGGCCGTCGCCGCGCTCGCGGACTCCCCCTCCACCCTGCGCGGCGTGTCCCACCTGCGGCTGCACGAGACGGACCGGCTGGCCGCGCTCACCAAGGAGATCAACGAACTCGGCGGCGACGTCACCGAGACCGCCGACGGGCTGCACATCCGCCCGCGCGCACTGCACGGCGGCATCTTCCACACCTACGACGACCACCGCATGGCCACCGCCGGCACGATCATCGGTCTCGCGGTGAAGGGCGTACAGATCGAGAACGTCGCGACCACGGCGAAGACCCTGCCGGACTTCCCCGACCTGTGGACCGGAATGCTCGGGAACCCCGGAACGCTCGGGAACTGACGGGCGGACCGGGATCATGCGCCGCTACGGCAAGCACACCGACGAGGACGACATCCGCAGCCGCCCCAACCGCAAGGGCAACCGGCCTCGTACGAACATCCGCCCCAAGCACGAGGACGCGGCGGAGGGCATGGTCCTCACCGTCGACCGGGGCCGCCTGACCTGCCTCGTCGAGGACCGTACGGTCATGGCCATGAAGGCCCGCGAACTGGGCCGCAAGGCCGCGATCGTCGGCGACCACGTCGCCCTCGTCGGCGACCTGTCCGGCGCGAAGGACACCCTCGCCCGGATCGTCCGGATCGAGCCGCGCAGCTCGGTGCTGCGCCGCACCGCGGACGACGACGATCCCTACGAGCGCGTGGTGGTCGCCAACGCCGACCAGCTCGCCATCGTCACCGCCCTCTCCGACCCGGAGCCGCGCCCGCGGCTGATCGACCGCTGCCTGGTCGCGGCGTACGACGCCGGCCTGGAGCCGCTGCTGGTGCTGACCAAGTCCGACCTCGCGCCGCCCGACGAACTCCTGGAGATGTACGGGGCGTTGGGCGTGCCCTACGTCGTGACCAGCCGCGAGGAGCTGGAGACCGGCACGGCGGTGGAGCGGGTGCGCAAGCAACTCGACGGCAAGATCACGGCGTTCGTCGGACACTCCGGCGTCGGCAAGACGACCCTCGTCAACGCGCTGGTCTCGCTGGAACGTCGGCGCAGCACCGGTCACGTCAACGCGGTGACGGGGCGCGGCCGGCACACCACGACCTCGGCGCGCGCGATCCCGCTGCCGGGCAGCGAGGGCTGGGTCATCGACACCCCCGGCGTCCGCTCCTTCGGCCTGCACCACGTGGACCCGTCCCGGGTCATCCACGCCTTCCCCGACCTCGAACCCGGTACCGAGGGCTGTCCGCGCGCGTGCAGTCACGACGAACCGGACTGCGCCCTGGACCAGTGGGTGGCCGACGGGCACGCGGACCCGGCCCGGCTCTACTCGCTGCGCCGGCTGCTGGCGACGCGCGAACGCCGGGACGGCGACTGATCCCGGTACGCCCACGCGTGTCCCCCCGTGCGCGGCGATCGAGGTTCCCTTCGTGACCTCCGCGTTGTTTGCGTCCGTGGCAGCCCGGTAAATGCATAATCGCACCCAGCGCCCTCGGGGACCGCTGGCCTGATCCGAGCCAGACGGAGCAGTCGACGTGCGGACCCGGGAGGACAAGACATGGCGTGGCTGCTGGTCGTTGTGGCAGGAGTGCTCGAAACGGGCTTCGCCGTCTGCCTGAAGCTCTCGCACGGCTTCACCAGGTTCTGGCCGACGGTGGCCTTCTGCGTCTTCGCGCTGGGCAGCTTCGGCCTGCTGACGCTCTCCCTCAAGAAACTCGACGTCGGCCCGGCGTACGCGGTGTGGACGGGCATCGGCGCGGCGGGCACGGCGATCTACGGAATGATCTTCCTCGGCGACCTGGTGTCGACCCTGAAGATCGTCTCGATCAGCTTCGTCATCTTCGGCGTCATCGGCCTCCAACTCTCGGGCTCGGCCCACTGAGCCGCCCGGCGGCGCCGGACGGGGGCCGGACGTGAGGGGCGAGAGCCACGGCCGTGCGGCACGGTCTTCACCGACCCAGGTGGCCTTCGCCGGCCCCCCGGACTTCGTCGGCCCTGGTGGCGTCCGCCGGCCCCGGCAGTCTTTCGCCGGTCCCGGTGGTCTTCGCCGGCCCCGGTGCTCTTCGCCGGTCCGGCGGACTTCGCCGGCCCCGGCGCACTTCGTCGGCCTGGCGGACTTCGCCGGCCCCACGGCCTCTGGGCGTCTTCCGGCCCGGGACATCACCGGCCTCTGTCCCCAGCCGACGTTCCCGGGCCCCCTGTGTCCGATGGGCCGCCCGGCGCCCATGACGACGTGTCACCTCCACTGCCGGGGCAGCGCGCCGCGCACCAGGTCCGTCACCCCGCCCTCCCCCGGCGGAGCCGCCACGCACGACAGCGCCAGCCGCGTCACCAGTTCGCAGGACCCGGCCAGCTCGACGGCGTCGGCCCGGGTGGTGCCGGGACCGGCGAGCGCCGCGACGGCCCGGTCCCTCACGAGGGCCACGAAGTCGGCCGGCGAGGGCAGCGGTCCGTCCGCCCGGCGTTGCGCGGGCACCGCGGACGAGGACGGTACGGCCGACAGCGTCGGCGAGGGCAGCCGCTCACTCCAGCAGCCGGTGAGCATGGCCCGGACCAGCGCGTTGCCGCGCGCCACCGACGTGGTCCACTCCGCGGTCGCTACCAGCCGCTCGCGCGCGTCCGCGTGCGCGGCCAGCGCGCGTTCGACGCCGGCGAGATAACCGTCGGCCTCCCGCCGCACGAGCGCTCGTGCGAGCCCTTCCTTGCTGCCGAACTCGTTGTAGAGCGTCTGCCGGGACACTCCGGCCACGGCCGCGACGTCGACCATCCGCACCGTGGACCACGGCCGACGGGCGAGCGCCGTGTGAGCGGCGTCCAGAAGGGATTCCCGCGCTGCAGGCATCATTCGCCTCCCTGGGGCGAGCGGGCGGCACTGCAGCTCAGATTTGACGCGTGCACGAGCACTGTCAAGGGTTCGCGGCGGCGCCGGGGAGCGTACGCGAGCCGTCGCGCGCCGCGACGATCACCTCGCCGTACGGCGACACCGGTCACCGGGTCCGCGACGGCCGCGCGCCCGCGATCACCGGCCACCACGATCGATCGGTACGACGATCACCGGGGACCGAGATCACCGGCACGACGCCCGGCCCTCACCACGATCATCCCCACGACGATCACCCCGTGCGGCGGCGACCGTCCGACCAGCAGGGCGTCCGACGGGCACGGCGCCCGACGGGCATCGCACCACCTCACGCCCGGTGCTCCCCCGCCGCGAGAGGCGGAACACGTGCCGCGCGGCGTGTCCCGCCCGGCCCGTTTGTTCCACGGGCCGTATGGCTGTGGCCCGAGGGACCCATATACGGTGCAGTCATGCCCGACTACCGCGATGACCTGCGCCTGGCCCATGTCCTGGCGGACGCCGCCGACGCCGCGACGATGGACCGGTTCAAGGCGCTCGACCTGAAGGTCGAGACCAAGCCGGACATGACGCCGGTGAGCGAGGCGGACAAGGCCGCGGAGGAACTCATCCGCGGCCATCTGCAGCGGGCACGGCCGCGCGACGCGGTCCTCGGCGAGGAGTACGGCATCGAGGGCACGGGTCCCCGCCGCTGGGTGATCGACCCGATCGACGGCACCAAGAACTACGTCCGGGGCGTCCCCGTCTGGGCCACGCTGATCTCCCTGATGGAGGCGGTCGAGGGCGGCTACCAGCCGGTCGTCGGCGTCGTCTCCGCGCCCGCCCTCGGCCGCCGCTGGTGGGCGGCGAAGAGCCACGGGGCGTTCACCGGCCGCAGCCTCTCGTCGGCCTCGCGACTGCGCGTCTCCCAGGTCTCCCGGATGGCCGACGCCTCCTTCGCGTACTCCTCCTTGTCCGGCTGGGAGGACCAGGGCCGCCTGGACGGTTTCCTGGACCTGACGAAGGCCGTCTGGCGCACCCGTGGATACGGCGACTTCTGGCCGTACATGATGGTCGCGGAGGGCTCGGTGGACATCTGCGCCGAGCCGGAGCTGTCGCTCTGGGACATGGCGGCGACCGCGATCGTGGTGACCGAGGCGGGCGGCTCCTTCACCGGCCTCGACGGCCGCCCGGGCCCCCACAGCGGCAACGCGGCCGCCTCGAACGGCATCCTCCACGACGAGATGCTGGGGTACTTGAACCAGCGCTACTGAGGGCGTTTAGGCCCTGAGCTGCACGTTTCCCTTGTCCTCGCCTTTCCTGGGCCGTCATGGGCCGTCGTGGGGCCGTCACCGGTCTCCGGGCCGCCCTCGAACGCGCGGTTCACCGCCTCCCGCGTCCGCTTCTCGCTGCTCGGCATCAGGTGCGTGTACGTCCGCGGCGTGAAGCCGGGATCGTGGTGCCGAGCGCGGCCGCGGCGAGGAGAGGCACCGTCCCTTCTCTGCTGGGGCCGACGCTCACGGGAGCAGCTGACTCCACGCAAGACCACGAGGTCGACCCGATGCGCACCGGGTCGACCTCGTCGAGTGTGATCGCACCAAGATCTTGCGCGCTTACCTCTGGGTACGCCGGTGGTATCGCACGGCGAAGACAAGGGATGCCGCCAGGGCGATCAGCCACACCACGATTTCGAGTCCACCGAATCCAGATCCCAGCACGAAGAGAATCAGCAGGAAAAGGGCCACGATCGCAATTATGGATCCAATGAGCGACTTCACTTCGAGCTCCTTTTAGACGCCGCTGCCACCGATTGCAGTGCGGCCCGTACCGTAAACCTTGACCTTAGCCCACGGGTGCAGGGTTGCATAGCATCCATACTTGAAGACGCACAGGTCCGCTTCCCGCTTCATCTGCGAGGATCCGGAGTTCGCCGGAATGGCGGACTTCGTGTCCACGATGCGCTTCGGGGCGACTTTCACGTCCACGGAATTCGTGTTGGTGAAGTCGTCGTACCGCTCGCGCCAGGCACGGACCTTGCCACCGCCGTAGTTGAACTCGGCATACGTGTGGTACTTGAAGATGATGGAGCCCGAGTAGCTGCGGTGGGTGTGGGTGATGTGTGTCATCTTCCACGTGCCACCCGTGATCATGGGTGAGAAGCCGCTGCCGCCGGGGTCGACGTCGTCCTCTGCGGGCGTGATCACGGTTTCGCCGGCGATGCTGGGTTCGGCGTCGGCAGGCGGCATGACCTGCGAGGTCTGGGTGCCGTCCATCGGTGCCCCGTTTTGCCCCATGGGCTGACCAGCCGCGTTCAGCGGTGCCGAGACGGTGGTGACCTCTTCTGGCCGCGTGACGTCTTCCACGACAGCAGCCAGCTCCGGTATGGAGCGAATCAGGTTCACGTCCGCCTGGGTCCAGGTGCCGTCGCCGTGTCGCTTCAAGGCAGCGGTGATCTCCGCGTCAGACGGAGTGGCAGCGTGACCGGCGGGCGCAAGAGTCATCACCAACGCCGCGGACGCCACAAAGGTGGCGGCGACTGAAGCGGCCTTCGAACGTCGCGTACTTCCGAACATCAAAAATCCCCCTGACGGCAAACCAATGCCGTGAAAATAATCTGAGTACCGGAGTGCGATCGGACTGGGGAGCAACCCCCGAGTACGTCCCCCTGCGTTATCCGACAGTCACAGACGCTACCCCAAGAGATTCCCAAATGGATCACCAGATTGTTTCCCTGAGCAAGATTTGAGGTTTCAGCAAAGGGGGCCCTTCGCCGCGCCAGAAAGTGGCGGTTCGGGACACTTGCACTGACACTCAAGAATGCCGACAGGGCAAGAAGCCGGGCCGTCCCCTGCAACGGAGTCATCAATTCCGCTTTGGCCGGGAAGTCGTCGCGAGCCACCGGACGGCCCACCGACCCGCGCACATGGTGGGACGCAACCCAGGGGTATCCCTGGGCCGTCCGCGGGCCGCCCGAGGGGGCCGACGACGACAGATGGCGGCAGGCGACGACGGCGACCGTGTAGCCCTCCGGCCAGCTCGGCACAACGCCGCCGGAGGCCGCCAATACCAGCGCTACCGAAGACGGTTCCCGGATACCCCAGGGCGACCTGGGGCTTCTGAGTAACCCCCGGGCGCCCCCGATCTCACGGCACGCGCCCCCTTGTTGACCGTCCCTTTAACTGCAACTCTGAGAGTCCCCCCACTTGTGAACTTGTGAATCCGCTCGCAAGCTCGACGGATTCGTAGGAGGTGGCTCCTTCCATGCTCGTCCGCGACGCCATGAGCACGGTGGTCCTCACCATCGGCCCGGCACACACCCTCCGCCAGGCGGCCCGTCTGATGTCCGCACGCCGCGTCGGCGCGGCCGTCGTCCTCGACGAGGACGCCGGCGGTCTCGGCATCCTCACGGAACGTGACATCCTCAACTCGCTCGCCCTCGGCCAGGACCCCGACGCCGAGACCGCCGACACCCACACCACCACCGAGGTCGTCTTCGCCGCCCCCGTCTGGACCCTGGAGGAGGCCGCGACGGCGATGTCGCACGGTGGTTTCCGCCATCTGATCGTGCTCGACGGCAGCGGTCCCGTCGGCATCGTCTCGGTGCGCGACATCATCCGCTGCTGGGCACCGGCCAGGCAGCGCGTACCGGCCTGAGCGGGTCCCCCAACGCCCACGCCGACGGGCCGGACCCCCTCGTCGTCCGAGGAGATCCGGCCCGCCGTCGACGACAAGCGGTCCAGTGCTGGTGATCAGCCGCGCAGGGCCTGGACCGCGGCCTCCAGCCGCTTGCCGAAGTCTCCGTCGGCCCGACGGAAGTTGTCGATCGCGCGCTCGGCGATCTCGTCACGGGAGACCTTGGCGATGAAGCCGGCAAGGTTCTCGATCAGACGGCCCCGCTCGTCCTCGGACATCAGCCGGTAGAGGTCACCGGCCTGCACGAAGTCGTTGTCCTCGGAGTGGGCCGGGGCCTCGTGGTTGCCGGTTCCCGCCGTGAAACCGGCGGTCGCCTGCCACAGCGGCCGGTCCGTCTGGAACGGGCCGCCGAAGCTGTTCGGCTCGTAGTTCTTGGCGCCCCCGTGCCGGCCGTCGTACAGGGAGCCGTCACGGGCGTTGGTACGCGCCTCGGTGGCGCGCGGGCGGTTCACCGGCAGGTGGTCGGCGTTGATGCCGACGCGGTAGCGGTGCGCGTCACCGTAGGCGAACAGGCGCCCCTGGAGCATCTTGTCGGGCGAGGGACCGATGCCCGGCACGAAGTGCGCGGGCGAGAAGATCGACTGCTCCACCTCGGCGAAGACGTTCTCCGGGTTGCGGTTGAGCTCCAGCCGGCCGATCTCGATCGGCGGGTAGTCCTCGTGCGGCCACACCTTGGTGAGGTCGAACGGGTTGAAGCGGTACTTCGCCGCGTCGTCCGCCGGCATGACCTGGATCTGCACGGTCCAGGACGGGAACTCGCCGCGCTCGATGGCCTCGCGCAGGTCGCGCTGGTGGGAGTCGGGGTCGACGCCGGAGAGCCGGACGGCCTCCTCGGTGGTCAGGTTCTTGATGCCCTGGTCGGTCTTGAAGTGGTACTTGACCCAGAAGACCTCGCCGGCCTCGTTGTTCCACTGGTACGTGTGCGAGCCGTACCCGTTGAGGTGGCGGTAGGAGGCCGGGATGCCGCGGTCGCCGAAGAGCCAGGTGACCTGGTGGGTGGACTCGGGGGACAGCCCCCAGAAGTCCCACACGTTGTCGGCTTCCTGTGAACCGGTGTACGGGTCGCGCTTCTGCGTGTGGATGAAGTCGGGGAACTTGATGGCGTCCTTGATGAAGAACACCGGAGTGTTGTTGCCGACCAGGTCGTAGTTGCCCTCTTCGGTGTAGAACTTCAGCGCGAAGCCGCGGGGGTCACGGACCGCGTCCGCGGAACCGAGGTTTCCGGCCACGGTCGAGAACCGCAGGAAGGTCTCGGTCTGCTTGCCGACCTCGGACAGGAACTTCGCGCGCGTCCACCGCGACACGTCACGGGTGAGCGTGAAGGTGCCGTAGGCGGCGGCGCCCCGGGCGTGCACGACGCGCTCCGGGATGCGCTCGCGGTTGAAGTGCGCGAGCTTCTCCAGCAGCAGCTGGTCCTGGACGAGCACAGGGCCGCCGACGCCCGCGGTCTCGCTGTTCTGGTTGTCGGCCACCGGCGCGCCGGCCTCCGTCGTAAGCGGTCCCTGCGTCACGTGCGCCTCCTGCGTCATTCCTGCCCAGACCTGTTCCCTGACCAGTATCGAGTTCGATCCTACAATGGACATTGTCCAAGTCAAGTAACCCTCCAAAGTCACACTCGTTCGGGATCTGGTTCACCTGCTGTTAGGCTGCTCCGCATGAGTGACCTGTTGGAACGACTGCGCGGACGCGGCTGGCGCATGACCGCACAGCGGCGTGTCGTGGCCGAGGTGCTCGACGGTGACCACGTCCACTTGACGGCCGACGAGGTGCACGCGCGGGCCGTCGTCAAGCTGCCGGAGATCTCCCGGGCGACCGTCTACAACACGCTGGGTGAGCTGGTCTCGCTCGGTGAGGTGCTGGAAGTCGCCACGGACAAGCGCGCGAAGCGCTACGACCCGAACGCGCACCGTCCGCACCACCATCTGGTCTGCGCCCGGTGCGGCGCGATCCGCGACGTCCACCCGGGCGGCAACCCGCTGGCCGACCTCCCGGACTCCGAGCGCTTCGGCTTCGCCGTCTCGGACGTCGAGGTGACGTACCGCGGCGTGTGCCCGAACTGCGCGGCGGCCTGACCACCGCACCACACGCACACCGAAGCCCCGGCCCGCGAGAGAGCGGCCGGGGCTTTCCCTGTCGCACACCCCGGGAAAACACCTAGGGCCCGAATCCGTAGATCCGGGCCCTAGGCCTTGAGTAGCGGGGACAGGATTTGAACCTGCGACCTCTGGGTTATGAGCCCAGCGAGCTACCGAGCTGCTCCACCCCGCGTCGTTGAACTGAACGTTACGTCACCTGGGTGGACCAGCGCAAATCGTTTACCCACCGCCTGAGAACAGGGGCGTCCGGCATCTCGGGGGCGGCACGGAACGACAGCGGCGAACCTCCCCGCCACCCGCCACCCGCCACCCGCCACCGGCCACCGGCCACCGGCCACCGGCGGAGCGTCACGCGGACAACTCCTCCCGCAACGCGTCCCGCAGCCGAGCCGCCCGCTCCGACACCTCCGCAGGACCCAGCGAAACCGCCCGATCCGCCCACCGCTGCCCCTCGGCCAGCTCGCCCCGCCGCGCGTACACGAGTGCGAGCCGCAACGCCGCCCGCCCGTGCCCCGCGTCCGCCGCCCGGGCCCACCACAACGCGGCCTCCGGCTCACTCCCCTCCCGGGCGAGCAGCAGCCCGAGATTGAACGCCCCGTTCCGCGACCCGGCCTCGGCGGCCTCGCGGTACCACCGTGCCGCGTCCACCACGTCCCCTCGCGCCGCCGCGAGCATCCCCACCCGCACCTGCGCCCGCCGGTGCCCCTGGGACGCCGCCCGCTCGTACCACTCCTCGCACTCGCTCTTCTCGTGCGCGGGCTCCCCCAGTTCGTGCTCCGGCGCGGGTGGGCGGCGCGCGTCGAGCACCGAGGCCAGCCGGTACGCGGCCTCCGCGCTGCCACCGCCCGCCGCGCGGCGCAGATGCCGCTCCGCGGCCACCTCGTCCCCGTCCCGCAGCCGGGCGATGCCGACCTGGAGCGCGGCCTCCGTGTGTCCGTCGGCGGCGGCACGCTCGTACCAGCGCAGCGCCGCGGCGTCGTCGGCCGTGGTGCCCCGCCCGGCGTGCAGGATTCCCAGGTTGAACGCGGCGTCGACGCTGCCCGCCTCCGCCGCCTTGGAGAACCACGGCTCGGCGCCGGCCGCGTCCCCGACCTGGAGCAGCAGGACGGCCAGGGCGTTCGCCGCCTCCCGGTGCCCGGCGTACGCGGCCTGCCGGTACCACTGCTCGGCCTGCGCGGTCCGGCCCTGTTCGGCGCAGAGCAGCGCGAGGTTGTAAGCGCCGTTGGTGTCGCCCGCGTCCATCGCGGCCCGGTACCACCGCTCGGCGGTCTGGGTCTCGCCCCGCTCCGCGTGCAGCGCGCCGAGGGCGTTCGCGGCGTTGCCGTCGCCCTCCTGAGCGGCCCGCAGCCACCACACGGCGGCGCTCTCGGTGTCGCCGGCGTCGCGCAGCAGGAACCCGAGCGCGCAGGCCGCCCGCGCCTCGCCGTCCTTGGCGGACGTCAGGTACCAGCGTCCGGCCTCCTTGAGCTCGCCGCGCTTCTCCAGGATGGCCCCCAGGTGCAGCGCGGCCCGCCGGTGCCCGCGCGCGGCGGCCTGCCGGTACCACTGCTCGGCCTCTTCGCCGGCGGCCCCGATGACACCCAGCACGCCGCTGACACCGTTGTCGGAGCCCCTTTCGCCCGCGTCGGCGGCCTTGCGGTCGAGTGTGCGCGCCAGCCGGTACGCCGCCTCGCGGTGTCCTCGCTCGGCGGCCGCCCGCATCCACTGCTCGGCGCCGACGTCGCCGCGGTGCTCCAGCAGATCGGCGAGCGCGTACGCCCCGAGGGCATGGCCCTGCTCGGCGGACTGGCGCAGCCAGTACTCGGCGGCGGGCTCGTCGCCCCGCTCGCGGTGGTAGCGGCCGAGGGCGTGCGCGGCGGCCGCGGAGCCCGCGACGGCGGCGATCCGCCACCATCCCGCGGCGTCGTCGGTGTATCCGCGCTGGTGCAGAAGGACGCCCAGGTTGTTGGCGGCGGCACGGTCACCGGCGGCGGTGGCGGCGCGCAGCTGGGGCTCGGCCGCGTCGAGATCGCCGCGGCGCAGCAGCATCGCTCCGAGGACGCTCATCGCCTCGACGTCGCCGGATTCGGCGGCGAGCCGCTGACGCGCCTCTTCCGCCGCCTCGCCGGTTTCGTCCCGGTCCGAAGGCTGCACAAAACGCCCTGTCTCCAACAGAGTTGCCTTGTCCCCCATAACGTCCATCGTCGCACCACCTGCAACCCGGCCACACCTGGTATACCGCAGTCAGTGAGGTCACTTCAGCGTTTTGTCGACATGCCCACAGAGAGACAAGTGAAACACAAAATCCCCAACTCCCCACGGATGGCGCAGCCTTCGCGCGTGTCGCCGACCGGTGCCGGTGCGCCCCCCGCGTACCGGCGGTACGCGGCCGGCACACGCACCTCGCGCGACCGCGGTGGCATCCGCGGGCACGGGGTGCGCGACCGCACATGACGAAGGCCCGGATCCTTGAGGATCCGGGCCTTCGCCTTTCAGTAGCGGGGACAGGATTTGAACCTGCGACCTCTGGGTTATGAGCCCAGCGAGCTACCGAGCTGCTCCACCCCGCGCCGTTGTGTTGCAACCGTACCACGGCGCGGAGGGGACTCCGTTCAGCTGTTCCCGGAGCTCCCGTCGCTGCTGGGAGTGCCGCTCGGGCTGCCGTTCTTGTCGCTGCCCTTGTCGCCGGCCTTGTCGCCGCTCTTGCTGCCGCCGCTGGGCTTGCCGGCCGCGTCCTGGGCGTCCTCAGCCCTCTTCAGAGCGTCCTGAAGGTCCTTCTGCGCCTGGCCGTACGCCGTCCAGTCGCCCTTCTTGAGGGCGTCCTGGCCCTCGGTGAAGGCCTTCTGGGCGTCGTCGAGCGCCTGCTGGACCGTGGGGTTGCTCGATGTCGGTGGTTTCGTGGTGCCCGTGTCGCTCGGTGGGGTGGTCGTGACGTCCGCCCCGAACACCTTGTTGAGGGCTTGGTCGAGCGTGTCCTCGAAGGCGGTGTTGCCTCCGTAGGTCACCAGCACCTTGCGCAGCAACGGGTACTTGAGTCCACCACCCCGTACGTAGACGGGCTCCACGTAGAGCAGTCCTCCGTCGAGCGGAATCGTCAGCAGGTTGCCGTACTCGACCTCCGAGGCGCCGCCGCTGAGGAGTCTGATGGACTCGGCGATGGTCTGTTCGGAGTTGAACTGGCTCTGGACCTGTTTGGGTCCGTCGACGGGTTCGCTCGTCGGCAGTTTCAGGATTCTGATCTTGCCGTAGTCGCTGGTGCCCGCCTCGGCGTTGACCGACATGAAGGCGCTCAGGTTGTCCCGGCCGTTCGGCGTGAACGTCGTCGTCAGCGAGAACGCCTGCGCCTGCTGGTCGGGCATCTTCATGCTCAGGTAGTACGGCGGTACCGCGTTGCCCGACTTGTTGCTCGGGTCGTCGGGGACCTGCCACACCTCGCTGCCGCTGAGGAACGTCTGCGCGTCCTTCACGTGGTAGCGGGTGAGCAGTTCCCGCTGGACCTTGAACAGGTCCTGCGGGTAGCGGAGATGGGCCATCAGCGAGGGTGAGATGTCCTGCTTCGACTTCACCGTGTGCGGGAACGCCTTCATCCAGGTCTTGAGGACCGGGTCCTTGGTGTCCCACTGGTAGAGCTTGACGTCACCGGTGTACGCGTCGACGGTGGCCTTCACGGAGTTGCGGATGTAGTTGACCTGGTTCTGCTGGGCCACCACCGCGCGCTGGTTGTTGGTCGCCGTGAGCGAGTCGGCCGTCGTGTCACCGAGGGTGGTGCGGGAGGCGTACGGATAGCCGTTGGTCGTGGTGTACGCGTCGACGATCCACTGGATCTTGCCGTCGACCACGGCCGGGTAGGCGTCGCCGTCGATGGTCAGCCAGGGCGCCACGGCCTCGACACGGTCCTTGGGGGTGCGGTTGTAGAGGATCCGGGAACCCTCGCCGATCGCGCCCGAGTACAGGATCTGCGGCTCACCGAACGCGACCGCGTACGCGGCACGGTTGACCGGGCTGGAGAGGCTGACGCCACTGCCGCCCTTGTAGCTGGTCGTCTTCTCCCCGCTGTCGTCGGAGTAGTCGATCTCCTTCTGGGGACCGCCGACGATGGAGTACTGGGTGGTCTTCTCGCCGTAGTAGACGCGCTGCTCGTACGTCCCGAGGTCGCCCTTGGACGGCAGGTCGGACTCGGTGAAGACGGGCCGGCCGCCGGCGGTCGCCGTGGTGCCCTTGGCGGCGACCACGCCGTAGCCGTGCGTGTAGCGGAAGTGGTCGTTGATCCAGTTGTTCTTCGGAATGCCGTTGAGGTTCAGCTCACGCAGCCCGATGACCGTGTCCTGGTCCTTGCCGTCCTTGCTGTAGCGGTCGACGTCCAGGTTGGTCGGGAACGCGTAGTAGTTCCTCATCTGCTGCAGCTGCTGGAACGTCGGGGAGACGATGTTCGGGTCCATGATCCGGATGCTCGCCGTGGAGTCGGCGTCATCGCGCAGCTTGGTCTTGTCCTTGGTGCCGCTCGTCCCCGCGTACTCCGAGACCTTGGTGCCGTCGATGCCGTAGGCCTCGCGCGTCGCCTTCAGGTTCTTCTCGACGTACGGCGCTTCCTTGGCCTGCTCGTTCGGCTGGACCTGGAACTTCTGGACGATCGCCGGGTACAGGCCGCCGATGAGGATCGCGGAGAGCACCATCAGGCCGAAGCCGATCACGGGCAGCTGCCAGGTGCGCCGCCACAGGGTGGCGAAGAACAGCAGTGCGCAGATGACGGCGATGCAGAAGAGGATCGTCTTGGCGGGCAGGTAGGCGTTGGCGTCGACGTACCTGAGGCCGGTCCAGTTCCCGGTCGCCTTGAAGTCGCTGGACTTCACGGCGAGTCCGTACCGGTCGAGCCAGTAGGCGACCGCCTTCAGCGCGACGAAGACACCGAGGAGCACCGAGAGGTGGCCGGTGGCCGCCGCCGTGGCACGCGCCCCCGGGCTGGTGATCCGCAGTCCTCCGTAGAGGTAGTGCGTGAGCGCGGCGGCGATCAGCGACAGCACGGCGGCGGCGAAGCCGAAGCCGAGGAGGAACCGGTACCAGGGCAGGTCGAAGGCGTAGAAGGACACGTCGAGGTGGAACTGGGGGTCCTTCTGGTCGAAGGGGACTCCGTTCACCCACATCAGCCAGGTGCGCCACTGGCCGGACGCGGACGCGCCCGCGATCAGCCCCACCAGGGCGGTGACGCCGAGCAGCAGCCACCTCTTGTAGGGCGCGATGCCCATCCGGTAGCGGTCGAGGCTCTGCTGCTCCATCGACATGGCGCTCAGTGGCGGCCGCAGCCGGTGCGCCAGCCAGATGTTCACCCCCACCGCCGCCGCCATGAGCAGGCCGAAGACGAAGAAAAGTCCGATCTTGGTCCACAGGGTCGTCGTGAAGACGGACGAGTAGTGGACCGACCGGTACCAGAGCCAGTCCGTCCAGAACCCCGCGAACATGACGAAGGCCATGGCCAGCACGGCCAGCACGCCCAGGGTCATGAGCAGGGTCCGGACACGCCGGGAGGGTCGGCCCACTCTCATCCGTGGCCCCGTCGGGCCTCCACCGCGGTCCGGCATCTGGAAAGCCAAGGTGCGCACCTCGAAGTCGCTGTTGATCCGTCAGGCCCCGTGAAAGCGGACCATCCATCAGGCTCCGTGATCGTGGAGCCTCACCTATGCAACTTACTCACGCTTTACTCGGTTCCCGCTTCCGGGTACTAACGAGGCAGGATTGTGACCATGTCCAACACTCCCATGGCAGCGAGCCCGCTCACCCGGGTCGTACTCGAGATCGACGAGTACGCCTCAGGCCTCGGCTGGGACCAGCCCGCCCGCCTCTTCGCCCTCGTAGACACCGCACGACTGCGCACCCAGGAACCCGGCCTCGCGGCCCAGCTCGGACTGCAGGACGAGCCCGAGAGCACCGCTCTCACCCCCGTCGAGCAGGACGAGATCCCTGCCGGCAAGCCGCTGGACGAGTTCCTCGGCACCATCGCCTGGCCCGACGCCGTGGTCGGCTGTGCGCTGACCGTGGAGCGGCTGATGCTGCCGCCGTCCGCGGAGGCCTCCGTTCCGGAGGGGCTGAGCGACAAGAAGCTCGCGAAGTGGGTCGCCGAGCATCCGGACCGCCAGGAGGTACGGATGACGGTCGGCGTCCTGCGCGACGGCACCCGTGACTCGGCGCTGCGGCTGCGCGAGAAGGACGCGGCGACGGAGGTGCTGACGGGGGCGGGCCTGGTGCCGGGGCTCGCCGAGGCGCTGTCGGCGACGTTCGCGGAGTAGCTCCGGGGGCTACTCCGCGGTGCGGACCGGCCGCTCTACTTGGCCGTGCACTTCGGCAGGTCGGCCGTCTTGCCGGATTTGATGTCCTTGAGGGCGCTCATCGCGTCGTCGATGGTGTTGACCTTGACGAGCGTGAGCCCCTCGGGGGTGTCCTTGGCGGCGGCCGCGCAGTTGTCCTTGGGCGTCAGGAAGTACTGGGCGCCCTTCTCGCGCGCGCCGACCGTCTTCATCTCGATGCCGCCGATCGGGCCGACGGTGCCGCCGTCGTCGATGGTGCCGGTGCCGGCCACGAACTTGCCGCCGGTGAGGTTGTCCGGGGTCAGCTTGTCCACGATGCCGAGCGCGAACATCAGGCCGGCGCTCGGTCCGCCGACGTCGGCGAGCTTGATGTCGATGGTGAACGGGAAGGTGTGGTCCGTTCCGGCCGAGATGCCGACGATGGCGCGGGCCGCGCCCTTGTCGGCGGACTTCGCCGTGGTGATCGTGACGTCCTGCGTCTCGGTCGCCGTCTTGTTCGCCTTCTCCGCGGCGGCCTGCTCCTTGGCGGGCACGACCGTGAAGACGACCTTCTCGCCGGGCTTGTGGCGGGTGACCAGCTTCGCGACGTCGTCGGGCGCCTTGACCGCCGTACCGTCGACCTTCTTGATCACGTCTCCGGCGTGCAGGCGTCCCTCGGCCGGGGAGCCCTTGACGACCGTGGAGACGATCACCCAGGACTTCACCGGGATGTTCAGCTCCTTCAGGGCCGCGACCTTGGCGCTCTCCTGGGACTGGCTGAACTCCTCGGCGTTCTCCTGGGTCGACTGCTCCTCGGTCTTCCCGTCGGGGTAGAGCGTGTCGTGCGGGACGATCTTGTTGTCGTGCGCCAGCCAGCCGTAGACGGCCTCGATCAGGTTCATCCGGTAGTCGGCGCTGGTCACCCGGACGGTGGTCATGTTCAGGTGTCCGGTGGTCGGATACGTCTTGCGCCCGGAGATCTGCAGCACCGGCTCGCCCTCGTGGTCGCCCAGCGTGTTCACCGTCGGTCCCGGTGACATCTCCGAGTACGGCACGGGGATGAACACTCCCGCGCACAGGAGCGCGATCAGGATCAGAGTGGAGGCGAGCATCGTCGCGGTGCGGCGTGGCATGTCTCGACAGTACGGGACCGTGCTGTCAGCGCACCGTCGGGGCCGCCCGTACGGGGCCTCGGCCGCGTACGGGGGCGCCGCGCCCTCAGACCGCGTCGGAGGGGGACTTCTCCAGGGTCTCGGACCGTGGCGTGACGGCTTCGGACCGCTCCATGGCCGCACGGAAACGGGCGTAGCCCTCGAGCTCGACGCCGTCTCCGGCCGTCTTGCGATTCCGGCCGGCCCAACTTCCCCACAGTCCGGCACCGATCGCGGCCAACAGCGGAATCAGCAACCAGGCGAGCGACGCCATGCCGACCTCCCAACCCCAACGAGCGACCGCAACTGACTGATCAGCAGATTAACCATTCGCAGTGTTAACGCTCACGCCAGGGGGTCGGTTACGCAACCCGAGCACGCGCGGAGGACGGGTGTGCTCCTTCCGTGGCCGCGTCGGCGCCACCTCAGGGCTTCGTCCCTGCTCGGGACGGTGTTCCTCAGCAGGCTCCGACCCATTCCTCCGTGCCGTCGGAGAATTTCTGATGCTTCCAGATGGGCACCTCGTGCTTGAGATCGTCGATCAGTCTGCGGCACGCCGCGAAGGCCTCGGCGCGGTGCGGACACGACACGGCGACGACGACCGCGAGGTCCCCGACGGCCAGGTCTCCGACGCGGTGCACGGCGGCCAGCGCCCGTACGGGGTACTCGGCGACCACTTTCTCGGCGATCCTGCGGATCTCCGCCTCGGCACTGGGGTGGCTCGAATACCCCAGTCCCGCGACGTCGGCACCGCCGTCGTGGTCCCGCACGGTGCCCACGAACAGCGCGGTCCCTCCGGCGGCGTCGTCCCCGACGGCCCGGAAGACCTCGTCAAGGGAGAGCGGTTCGTCACGGACCGCCACCAGCCGGACGGGATCCTGCGCCGCCCGCTCTCCGGGATGTTCAAAGTCAGGTGCCATGCCCCCATCGTGCCGCACCCCTCGGTACCGAGGAATACGCGTTTCCCCCGGTACCGGCGCGGGACCCTTTGGAGCGTCCTACAGGCAGAGGCCTCCTCAAGGAAGTGGCCTCCTCCAGGGAGGCGCGGACGGCCGGGCGCGGACGGCCGGGCGCGCCCGCGGCGGCTCTCGTCGCGCGTGTCCGGGGGCGCGTGTCCCGGGCGCGGCCCTCAGGGGCCCACCTCTCCGTCCTGCCGCCCTGCCGTCCTGCCGTCCTGCTCGTGTTCTGCCGTCCCGTCCGGTTCAGATCCTGCGCCGGGCCTTCCGCGCCCTGCGTACGATCGCCGCCGTGCCGAGCAACGCCACCGTCGCTCCCGCGGCCCCCGCCGCCGTCGCGTCCTTGCGGCCCAGCCGCCGCCCGGCCACCGTGTGCCGCCCTGCGACCTCCTCCAGCAGCTCCGCGAGGACCTCCTCGTTGGTCCACCGCGGCCGCCACCCGGCGTCGTGCAGCCGGCTGCCGCTCACCACCCAGGGGTACATCGTGTAGGCCAGGTCACCGGCCGGTGAGGGGGTGAGCCCGATCCGGTGAAGCCGGGCCGCCGCGCCCAGGGCGACGGCGGAGGGCAGCTCCATCCGCCGGATCCCGCTCAGCTCCTCGACCTCTTCCTGCTCCAGCCACCCGTCGCACCCGACGGCCAGCTCCCCGTCCACCTTCTCCAGAACGGCGTACTCCAGGGCACTGCACAGGTCCTCGACGTGGCAGAACTGCCAGGCGGGCCGGGACCCGGCCACCACAAGGAGCCGCGGCGACTCGAAATACCTGGTCAGCGCGGTGTCGGTACCGCCACCGACCAGCACTCCGGGGCGCACGACGGTGACATTGAGCCCGGGGTGCGCGCGGGGAGCCCGCCGCGCGAGCCGCTCGATCTCCAGGAGGTCGCCCACCCCGGTCGCCTCGGCGGTCGCCCGCAGCTCGGCGTCCTCGGAGAGCGGCAGCTCGTTGTCGGGCAGCGCCCCGTACACCATCGCGGAGGTGCACAGCACGACCCGGTGCACCCCGGCCGCGGCGGCGGCCGTGAGTACGGTCTGCGTCCCCCGGACGTTGTAGGCCGTACGGGCGGCCGCGTCCGTCTCCAGGTCGAGATCGAGTGCGAGATGCACCACGACGTCGGCTCCGCGCAGCTTCTCCGCGATCGCCGGGTCGCGCACGTCGAGGATGTACCACTGGGCGCCCGCGCACTCGCCACGGCGCTCGTCCATGGCGATGACCTGCTTGATCTCCTCACTGGCGGCGAGCCGCTCGGTGAGCATCGCGCCCACGCCGGACGCGGCTCCGGTGACCGCGACGACGGGCCCGCGCGGGAGCGGGCTGGTTGAGTGGTTTCGCGCTGCGCGAACCTGTGGATCTGGGGAACTCACCGGGCGTCTCCAGCGGTTGTCTTCAGTAACGGACGCGCGTGACGCGTCCGTACCAGGTGGCATCCATCCTGCCGCAGGCCAAGAGTCGGCGAAGCACCGAGCCCCGATCGGGTTGTGGTGTCTACGCTGGGTGGTGTTGTCGGGCAGCCGCCGTCGGAACGAACCGGCGGCCCTAACCAGCCGAGGAACCCCGTGAGTGACACCCCATTCGGATTCGGCCTTCCGCCGGAGGAGCCGGAGAACGGCGACGAGGGCAAGAAGAAGGACCAGCAGAGCGGTGGTGGTCAGGGACCGTTCGGTTTCGGGCCGCCCGGAGCCGGCGGTCCCGGCGCCGACAATCCGCTCGCAGCCATGTTCGGCTCCATGAACCCCAACGACCTGGGCGCCGCGTTCCAGCAGCTGGGCCAGATGCTCTCGTACGAGGGCGGCCCGGTGAACTGGGACATGGCCAAGCAGATCGCCCGCCAGACGGTCTCCCAGGGCACCTCCGACGGCACCAAGGACGCGAGTGTCGGCCCCGCCGAGCGCACCGCGGTCCAGGAGGCCGTCCGTCTGGCCGATCTGTGGCTGGACGACGCGACCTCCCTGCCGTCCGGCGCAGGCACCGCCGTGGCCTGGAGCCGCGCGGAGTGGGTCGAGGCGACCCTGCCGGTGTGGAAGGAGCTCGTGGACCCGGTCGCCGAGCGCGTCGGCGCGGCCATGGGCGACGTCCTGCCGGAGGAGATGCAGGCCATGGCGGGCCCGCTCATCGGCATGATGCGCTCCATGGGCGGCGCCATGTTCGGCACGCAGATCGGGCAGGCCGTCGGGGTGCTCGCGGGCGAGGTCGTCGGTTCCACCGACATCGGCCTGCCGCTCGGCCCGGCCGGCAAGGCCGCGCTGCTGCCGCTGAACATCGCGTCGTTCGGCAAGGACCTCGGCATCAGCGAGGACGAGGTGCGGCTCTACCTCGCCCTGCGCGAGGCCGCCCACCAGCGGCTCTTCGCGCACGTGCCGTGGCTGCGCTCGCACCTCTTCGGCGCCGTCGAGGGCTACGCGCGCGGGATCAAGGTCGACACGGCCAAGCTGGAGGACGTGGTCGGCCAGCTCGACCCGCAGAACCCGGAGCAGTTGCAGGACGCCCTCCAGCAGGGCATGTTCCAGCCGGAGGACACGCCCGCGCAGAAGGCCGCGCTGGCCCGTCTGGAGACGGCGCTCGCACTCGTCGAGGGCTGGGTCGACGCGGTCGTGCACGCGGCCGCGAAGCCGCGCCTGACGTCCGCGGACGCGTTGCGCGAGACGCTGCGCCGCCGCCGGGCGACGGGCGGTCCCGCCGAGCAGACGTTCGCCACGCTCATCGGCCTGGAGCTGCGCCCGCGCAGGCTGCGGGACGCCTCCCGGCTGTGGGCCTCGCTCACCGACGCGCGCGGTGTCGACGGCCGGGACGGCCTGTGGGCCCACCCGGACATGCTGCCGAACGCGTCCGACCTGGACGACCCGGACGGCTTCGTGCACCGCGAGCAGCTGGACTTCTCCGAGCTCGACAAGATGCTCGGCGAGGCGGCGTCGGGTTCCGCCGAACGGCCGAACCTGACGAAGGACGACGGCAAGCCAGGCCGGGACGACCAGGACGGCGACGGCGGCGTCGACGGCAAGAGCGACGGCGCCGAGTGACCCTCCACGACGACGCGGTCCTCGTACTGAAGGGTTACGAGGGCCAGGAAGAGCTGCGGCAGGTGTATCTGGACCACCTGTCCGCGCACCCGGACGGCATGTGGAAGTCGTGCACGGCGGGGCATGTCACGGCGAGCGCGCTGGTCGTGGACCCCGAGGGCGGCCGTGTCCTGCTGACGCTGCACCGCAAGTTGCGGATGTGGCTTCAGATGGGCGGCCACTGCGAGCCGGGTGACCCGACGCTGGCGTCGGCCGCGCGGCGCGAGGCGGCCGAGGAGTCCGGCATCGAGGGTCTGACGCTGCTGCCGGGCGGTCCCGTGACCCTGGACCGGCACGCCATCCCGGCGCCGTGCAACTGGCACCTGGACGTCCAGTACGCCGCGCTGGCCCCGGCCGGGTCCGTGGCGGCGATCAGTGACGAGTCCCTCGACCTGCGCTGGTTCCGCTACGACGAGGTCGCGGAGGTGGCCGACGCGTCGGTCGTGCGCCTGCTGGACGCGACCCGCGCGAGGCTCTCGGTCTGAGACCGGGGCCCTCCGCCTGAGACACGCGTAAGGGGCGACCGCCCGGGCGGTCGCCCCTTACCGTCGCTCCTGCCGGTCCGTCGCTCAGCTCCAGGCGTTGCCCTGGTTCTGTGCGTGGACGCCCTGCTGTCCCATGCCGTACTGGGCACGCAGTCCCTGGCCGATCGCCGCGTTCTGCGGCGGCAGCATCTCGCTGGGCTGGACGAGCGCGTACCCCTGGCCCATGAAGCTGAGCTCCCAGCCCTC
This sequence comes from Streptomyces fagopyri, assembly GCF_009498275.1. NCBI lineage: Bacteria > Bacillati > Actinomycetota > Actinomycetes > Kitasatosporales > Streptomycetaceae > Streptomyces > Streptomyces fagopyri. Next base: position 3,486,941 of record NZ_CP045643.1, read on the forward strand.
GCCGGTGTTGCCGCGCCGCCGCCACACCCCGGAGGAGTGCGTCTGCGCCTGCATCTGCACCCGCAGGCCGGTGGACCACGCGACGATGGCGTCGGCGTCGCAGTTGACGTACTTGTCGGGCGTGACCTGCATCATCAGCGGCGCCCCCGAGGTCATCAGGGCGACCTTGCCGCGTCCGGTGATGTTGAGCTGGTACTTGCCGGATCCGGAGATGCCGTACTGACTGTCCACGGCGATCACCTCGTGGTGCAGCGCGGAGTCCATGGCCAGCACATAGCTGCTGTCGACGGTGAGGCCGTCCTGGTCCACGTCGACCACATGCACGTGCTGGGCGAGGTTCGCGAGGTAGACCGTCCCCTGCCCGTGGCAGCGCATCAGGTCAAGTCCCTCACCGGTGTACGCACGCGCGCGGTGCTGGCTGTTGTTCTGGTACTCGGCGTCGAACTCGACGAGCCCCTGGTAGGCGACCATCGTGCCCTTGCGGGCCAGGATGTCGTCGTGGCCCTCCATGACGACCCGCAGCATCTGCGAGTTCTGCAGGCTGTAGCGCTCCTGGGTCTGCTGTTCGTTGTAGCCGAAAAGCGGGCTCTGCATGATGTCCTGCTCCCCCTCAGCCCCGGATCCGGAGGCGGTCGGTGCTGTCCTCGCTGGGCTGGACGACGACGATGCCCTGCCCGGAGAACGCCATCTGGTACGCCTCGCCGCTGCCGCGGCCGATCAGCGACTGTGCCTTGAAGCTGCGCTTGCCCTTCACCTTGAGGTTCGGGGACCAGGCGACCAGCGCGTCCGGATCGACGTAGGTCTCGTCCTCGCCGCCCCCGCAGTCGACCACGATCGGTTCCCCGCGGGAGGTCAGCGCGACCCAGCCCTGGCCGGAGATCTTGGTGTTCCACAGGCCCTGGCCGGCGAACTTGGCGAGCCCCTTGACGCGCTCGACGCCCCAGGTGAGGTGCGCGTCGAAGGCGAGCAGGTTGGTGGCGTTCACGGAGATCGCGTCCCCGTTGAGGTTGATGACGACGACGTTCGCCCCGTAGTCGGCGAGATACAGCAGACCGTCGCCGTGGCACCTCATGAGGGGCGCGCCCTCGCCGGTCATCCAGTCCCGCGCGATCTGCCGGACCGCGGGCGGGTTGGGCTCGTACTGGACGAAGCCCTCGTAGGCGACCATCGAGCCGACGCGCGCGAAGAGGTCGCTTCCGGTCTGCATGGCGACCTTCAGCATGTGATTGCCGTGGTTCTCCATGCGGGCGGTGACGGGTGCCGGGGCGTAGCCCGTAAGTGGCTGGTTCATGACGGGCTCCCTCAGACCTCGTACGGCTGGACGACGATGAAATTGCCGGGAGCGCCGCGGAACTGAAGGTTCACGCTCTCCCCCGTGTCGCCCGGGTAGGCGTTGCGCCGCATCCGCACCTGACTGGAGACGATCACCTGGGAGGCCGCCGACCACGCGACGACGGCGTTGCAGTCGGCGAACGTCGTCGGTGTCACGGGCAGCACGACGGGCGCGCCGTGGGTCTTCACCACGACCGTGCCGGTCCCCTGGAACTGCATGGTGAACAGCGCGCCCCCGGGAATGCCGTGGCCCTCGATCCTGCGTACCTCGTACTGGAGCGTCTCGTCGAAGGCGAGGACGTTCTCGGAGGACACACAGATCGCGTCGCCCTGGAGTTCGATGGGGTGCACATGGGTGGCGTTCTCGGCGAGGAACACCTGACCACGGCCCGAGCAGCGCATCAGCTGCATCTCCTGCCCGGTCGCGTTGCCCACGATCCGTCCGGCGAACCCGGCGCCCTTGTAGCTGAAATCGACCTTGCCCTGGTAGAGCACCATGCTGCCCTGGCGGGCCAGCACGGGCTGGTCGCCGATGCCGAGGTCGACGCGGATGAGCTTCTTGTTCTGCTGCGTCCACCGCTGTCCGGTGGGTGTCTCCTTGAACGCGCCCAGCGCGGCGGCCACACCGGCCCCGCCCTGCGGAGCGCCTTGGGGAACACCGTACGGGGAGGGCGCGCCGGGCTGTCCGGGGTACTGCCCCGGGACCTGTCCGTACGACGGCTGCTGCCCGTAACCGGGAGGTGCCGGCGGAGCCTGCTGCCCGTATCCGGGCGGCGCCGGCGGGGCCTGCTGGCCGTAACCGGGCGGCATGGGGGCGCTCTGCCCGGGAGGCTGCCCGCCGTAGCCCGGCGGCGGACCGGGCGGACCGGGCGGACCGGGCGGCTGCGCGTACGGGGCGGGACCCGGCGGCGGCACGGTGCCGCCGGGCGGGCTGTGCAGCGGCGCGATGATGGTCGGCGCGGCGTGCACCGACGGCGCGGACGGGGCGTGCGGCGGCGTGAACCCCTGCGCGGCGGGGGCCGGCGCTCCGAACGCGGGCGCCGCGCCCACCTGGGTGGGAGGCGAGAACGAGGGCGCGGCAACGCCCTGCGGCGGCTGCGCGGCGGGCTCCTCGTCGGCGACCTCACCGCCGAAGTTCTTCAGCAGCGCGTCGAGACCGCCGTCGAAACCCTGTCCCACGGCGGCGAAGCGCCAGACGTCCTTCAGGTAGAAGTCGCCCAGCATCACGGCACGCTCGGTGGAGAACTCCGCGCCGGTGAACGAGTACCGGGCCACCTCCTCGCCACCCGCGACGACGCGGAGATATCCCGGGGCGATCTGGGACATCTGTCCGGTCCCGTCGAGCGTCGCCGTGAACGACAGCTTCTGGATCTGCGCCGGGATCCGGTCGAGGGTGACACGGAAGGACTCCGTGTCACCCGACTGGGCGCCAAGGAGCTGGACGGATTCCTCGGGGGTCTTCGGCTGGTTGAAGAAGACGAAGTACCGGTCGTCCGAAAGCCGTTCGTCGGCGTCCAGACCGAAGCAACTGATGTCGAAGGTCAGTCCGGGGCCGGTGATCTGCACACCCACGTACAGATCGGTGCCCGCGGTGAGGTCACTGATTCTGGCCTTGTGGCCGCGTTGGAATTCCCTGGCCATGCGTAACGACCGTCCCCCATCCCGAATGCGATTGCGTCGCGTCAGGCTAACGGGAAACCCCGGAAGTGAACGCGGCCGGTACAGACCCGGTACACAATCACCCCCCGTCCGGGACGGACCGCGGCCGCCGGCCCGCTATTCGTCGCGGCCGACGGGCAGGTGGGGCAGCCGGGCGGCCGCGACCACCCCCTCCAGGTAGCCACGCGCCCGCTCCGTCCGCGGATACGCCTCCAACAGCCGCCAGAAGCGCGGACCGTGTCCGGGCACCAGCAGATGCGCGAGTTCGTGGACGAGAACGTAGTCGACGACGTACTCGGGCATGCCCTGCAAACGGTGCGAAAGACGGATACTGCCCTCGGCCGGGGTGCACGAACCCCATCGCGTGTTCTGATTGGTCACCCAGCGGACCGAGGTGGGCCGGGCCCGCCCGTCGAAGTACTGGTCCGACAGCCGCGCGGCACGCTCGGTCAGCTCGGCGTCACCGAGCACCCGCTTGCTCTCCTGGGCGGCCAGTTTGTCGAGCATGACGGTCACCCAGCGCTGTTCCTCCGCCTCGGACATCCGGGCGGGGATGAGCACGACAGTGCGATCACCCTCGCGGTACGCGGAGACCGTCCTGCGCCGTCGCGCACTCCTGCGAACCTCGATCGCACTCGCCCCGGAGCCGCTTGGCGGCAGGCTCGTCGTGCTGCGCTGTGGTTTTCCGGCGCGGTGCAGTGGGTCGGCGGGCACGCCCCGACGTTACCCGCTGCACATGGGGGAAGTCCCGTCCCCAGGACGGTTCGGTGTCGATCCGCACCCGGCACGCTCGATTTATCCGACGAACACCACAGCCTGTGGACAACTTTCCGCACCCCCCAGCCGCCACCGTGCATCCTGGCATCCGATCGGCGGACCCGGCACGACCCCGCCGACACACGGGGATGCTCCATGGATACGGGGGTCGGTCATGCATCCGATGGTGAAACCCGCGCTGCGGCGCGGCTGGCGGGACCTCAACACCGTGCAGTTCGGCATGGCACCCGCACACGCGATGGTGCTGGGCCCCGTGGACACGGCGACAGGCAGCTTCCTCGACCTGCTCGACGGAACCCGCGGACTCCCCCTCCTGCGCGAGGAAGGACGCGGCATGGGCCTGCCCGACGGCCACGTCGACGCGCTCGTGGAACGGCTCGCCCGCTCCGGACTGCTCGACGACGCGACGGGCGGCGGCCCGGCCGCAGACACCCTGCGCGCGAAGAAGGCGGTCCTCGACCGGCTGCGCTCCGACCTCGGGGCTCTCTCCCTCGTCGCCCCCGCACCGGGCGACGCCCTCGGGCACCTGGCCGCCCGCCGCTCCCTGCGCGTGCAGGTGCGCGGCGCGGGCCGGGTCGGGGTCACCCTGGCGGCACTGCTGGCCGGCTCGGGCGTGGGCCGGATCGAGGTGCGCGACCTGGGCCGGGTGGAACCGTGGGACGTGGCACCCGGCGGACTGCCGCCGGACTCCATCGGGGAGCGCCGCGAGGAAGCCGCCAGGCGGGCGGTGCGCAGAGCCGCGCCGGACCGCCCGCCCCGGCCCACCGCCGACGACGAGGAACTCGGACTCTCCCTGGTGATCATCGCGCCTCGCGACGGCCTGTCCGTCCACGCCCCCGATCTCACCGCCGCCGAACCCCTGATCGCCTCCGGCACACCCCATCTGTACGCGGGAGTCGTGGAGGCGACAGGAGTCGTCGGCCCACTCGTCCTGCCCGGCGACACCGGCTGCGCCGGATGCCTCGACCGCAGCCGCGCCGACCGGGACCCGACCTGGCCACGGCTCCTCGCCCAGTGGCGCTCCGGCACCTCACGTCACGTACCGGCGTGCGACCTCACCGTGGCGACAGGCGTCGCCGGCCTCGCCGCCGCGCACGCGCTCGCCTTTCTCGACGGCCGGCCGCCCTCCAGCACCGGAGCCCGTTGGGAGGCCTCCGCTCCGGAGCTCCACTGGCACGCGAAACCGGTGTGGCCGCATCCGGATTGTCCGTGCGGCGCCATGGAGAAAAGTAAGAAGGGGGAACGCGCCGCCGAAGCCGAGAAGCCGCACGAGACAATGGCGGGGCAACAGCCGCATGCGGCACGGCTGTCTGGGACTTGGAGGGCGCATGTCTGATCTTCCCCGGAAGGCGGTCACCCGAACCGCCAAACTCGCCGCGCTACCGCTCGGCTACGCCGGGCGAGCGACCTGGGGCCTGGGCAAGCGGATAGGCGGGAAGTCGGCGGAGATCGTGGGCCGCGAGCTTCAGCAGCGCACGGCCGAGCAGCTCTTCAAGGTCCTCGGCGAGCTGAAAGGCGGCGCGATGAAGTTCGGACAGGCACTGTCCGTCTTCGAATCGGCGCTGCCCGAGGAGATCGCGGGACCGTACCGGGCGGCGCTCACGAAACTCCAGGAAGCGGCGCCGCCGATGCCGACCCGCACGGTGCACGCCGTTCTCCGCGAGCGGCTCGGCGCGGACTGGCCCGAGTTGTTCCTCGAATTCGACGACAAGCCGGCCGCGGCCGCCTCGATCGGCCAGGTGCACCGGGCCGTGTGGCACGACGGCCGCGAGGTCGCCGTCAAGGTGCAGTACCCGGGAGCCGGCGAGGCCCTGCTCTCCGACCTCACCCAGCTCAGCCGATTCGCCCGGCTGCTGGGCCCGCTCATCCCCGGCATGGACATCAAGCCCCTCATCGCGGAACTCCGCGACCGGGTCTCCGAGGAGCTCGACTACGCACTGGAGGCACAGGCCCAGGAAGCCCACGCCACGGAGTTCTCCGGCGACCCCGACGTCCTGGTACCGGCGGTGGTCCACCAGTGCGACCAGATCCTCGTCACCGAATGGATCGACGGAACACCTCTGTCGGAGGTGATCTCCGACGGCACCCAGGAGCAGCGGGACCGCGCGGGGCAACTGCTGGCCCGCTTCCTCTTCTCCGGCCCCGCCCGCACCGGACTGCTGCACGCCGACCCGCACCCGGGAAACTTCCGCCTCCTCCCGGACGAGAAGAGCGGCTGGCGCCTCGGCGTCCTGGACTTCGGCACGGTCGACCGCCTCCCCGGCGGTCTGCCCTCACCGATCGGCGACTCCCTCCGCATGACCCTCGACGGCGACGCCGAGGCGGTCTACGACCTGCTGCGCGAGGAAGGCTTCGTCAAGGAGTCGATAGAACTCGAACCCGACGCGGTCCTCGACTACCTCCTGCCGATCATCGAACCGGCCCAGCTGGACGAGTTCACCTTCACCCGGGGCTGGATGCGCAGCCAGGCCGCCCGGGTGGCCGACCCCCGCTCCCCCGCCCACCAGTTGGGCAGGCTCCTCAACCTGCCACCGTCGTACCTGCTGATCCACCGTGTGACGTTGAGCACCATCGGCGTCCTGTGCCAGCTGGGCGCGACGGTCAGGCTCCGCGACGAACTGGAGGAGTGGCTGCCGGGGTTCGTTCCCACCGAAGAACTGCCGGACGAGGAGGACTCGGCGGCCGGGGCGTGAATTAGGGCTGTCTTCGGACGGCTGTGGGGGTGGGGTGGGAGGGGAGGGGGGAGGGGAGCCCCCCCAGAAGAAGCCCCGGCACAAGCACCACCTACCACCAGGCCGAATCCAGCCGTCCCTCGATCGCCCGCAGATGTTCCCGGGCGCAGTCGTCGCAGAGGTAGTGGCGGCTGCCGTTCTCCACGGAGCAGGTCCAGGTCGGTTGGGGGCCGTCCGCCGGGGTGCCGCAGCGGGCGCACGCGATGCGCTGGGCCTGGGCCGTGTCGGGCCGTTCGGTGGTGCCGCTGCTGTCACTGTCCCCGGGAAGACTCGTCACCCGCCGACGATAGCGCCGTGGCCCGGTGTTCGCCCGGTGCAACGCACCGCGGGGGTCGGTCCGGACGGACCGACCCCCGCGGTGGAGTGGGTGTCTCCAAGCGACTGCCTCCGGCTGCTTACTGCATGACCGCCATGGCCAGCGCACGGCGGGCGCGCATGGAGGCGCGCTCGGCCCGGCGCTGCATCCGGCGGGCGGTGGCCAGGCGCGCGGCCTGACGCTCCTGCTCAGCCTCTTGCAGTCGCTCGCGCATATGCGCACGAGCCAGGGCTTCTGGAATGAGTTGCATCTCTCGGGTCCTGTTCTCACGCGAGTCGTTCGCGCCGGTGGTGGTGAAGTCTGGAATGGCGGAGCCGGTGGGCTCACTCGTGGACGGCTTCATCGGGGCCTGTTTCTTGGGGTCGTGCGTGAGGGGGCGATCGATCGTTCCTGCGGTGTTCATGCTGTGACCGGGTTCTTGCGCGGGCGGCCACGGGGCCGCTTGCGGGCCACTACGACACCCTGGACGAACAGCTCGCCGCCCCAGACCCCCCAGGGCTCACGCCGCTCCTTGGCGCCGGCGAGGCAGGCCTCGATCAGCGGGCAGGTACGGCAGAGGGACTTGGCGTACTCGACGTCGGCCGGCGACTCGGCGAAGAAGACTTCCGGGTCGTAAGAACGGCAGGGGACGGGTACGCCGAGGTTCTCGATGGCGTCGTCGAGCGCGGTGAGCGCGGTGAGCGGGATCAAGGTGGAGTCCTCCGTGAGGCCGGGCGGGGAGATCGTTTCGGAAGGCGGTACGGACGGGGCGTGCGCTTCGAGTTGCACGGTTGGTCTTCCTCGTCTGGTCGTGCCGGCCGGTTGGCCGGTTGGCGGCTGGTACCGGGTTCTTTTCTTGTCCCGAGGCCCCTTCGCTCTGCCGTCCCCGGTCGGGGACAAACAGAAGGGCCGCGGATCCCGGGTGGGGTTCCGCGGCCCTGAAGGCGCCGGCCTGATCGAGGATCAGGCTGGATCACTCCAGGGTTCAGGCCCACGGAAGGCCCACATCGTGTGGTGCTGCTTGGTCTGCTTCAGGGATCCGGCACCGGCTGCCGCAAAGGCATAGACATGCGCCTCTGCCACTACTGCCGCTTCCAGTGCCTGGATCGGTCGCTCATTGCGCTCACGGATGGGAAGACCCGCGAGGGACAGGGAGGACGTCGGCCGGACGGCAGCGATGCCGGACAGACCGGTGCCCAGGTTCGAGACGCCGAGCAGGCACGTGGAGACGACGGAGGGATCGGTCATTTTGACGGTCGTGTTGGAGCTGGTCTTGATGCTGATCACTGGAATCGCCTCCTCTCGGCGTCTTGGGGGACTGGGGTGAGCCAGTCCGACGGCTATTAAGTACAGCACGGAACCGGGGCTTCGGAGAAGCCCGCCGCTTCCGTGTTAAGAACCTATGGGGCTTGCCGGGGCATGCGCAAACTATTTTTTCGACGAGTTTGAATCAGTCGTCGTGCCGGGCCTCGTCGGGCTCTTGGCCTGCGCAGATGGCCAGCACGTCGGCTCCGAAGCGGTTGAGCTTGCGTACGCCGACTCCGGGGATCCGTGCGAGCTCTCCCTCGTCGTCGGGCACGGTCTCGGCGATGGCCATGAGTGTCTTGTCGGTGAAGACGCAGAACGCGGGCTGTCCGCTGCGCTGCGCCTGTACCGCCCGCCAGTCCCGCAGCCGTTCGTAGAGACCCTCGTCCATGTCGGAGGGGCAGTCCTCACAGCGCATCAGTTTCATCTCGCCGGCGTCGGTCAGTGTGCGGCCGCAGACGCGGCAGCGGGCCGGGGTTCGGCTCGTCCGCCGTACGACGGTGCCTCCGCTGCTTCCGATGCCTCGCTCGACGCCTCCCGGACCGCCTCCGTTCGTGCGGCCGGCGGTGGTGACGGAGCCGGGTCGCAGTCCGTCGAGGAAGCGGCTGGGCCGCCGGTTGGCTCTGCCGCCGGGTGAGCGGGACAGGGCCCAGGAGACGGAGAGGTGTTCCCTGGCGCGGGTGACGCCGACGTAGAGGAGGCGGCGTTCCTCTTCGATCTGCTCGTCGGTCTTTGCGTAGGTGATCGGCATCATTCCCTCGGCGACGCCGACGAGGAAGACGACGTCCCACTCCAGCCCTTTGGCGGAGTGCAGGGAGGCGAGGGTGACGCCCTGGACGGTCGGGGCGTGCTGCGCGCCGGCGCGCTCGTCGAGTTCGGCGACCAGGTCGCCGAGGGTGGCGTCCTGTTTGGCGGCGGCGAAGTCCTGGGCGAGGTGGACGAGCGCGGCCAGGGATTCCCAGCGCTCTCTGACCGCGCCGGAGCCGGCGGGGGGTTGGCCGGTCCAGCCTTCGCCGGAGAGTACGGCGCGGACCTGGGAGGGCAGGTCGACGACGTCGTCGAGAAGGGAGTCGTTGGCTCCGAATCGGGCGGCCGCGCGGAGGGCCGATCCGGCTTTGCGCACTTCGGGGCGGTCGAAGAACCGCTCGGCGCCGCGCAACTGGTAGGGCACTCCGGCGTCGGCGAGGGCCTGCTCGTGGATCTCGGACTGGGAGTTCGTACGGAAGAGGACGGCGATCTCGGCTGCGGGGACGCCGGAGGCGATGAGGTCGCGGATGCGGCGGGCGGCGCCTTCGGCCTCGGCGGGTTCGTCGGTGTATTCGGTGTAGACGGGTTCGGGGCCGGGCGCGCGCTGCGAGATCAGTTCCAGACGGTGGTCGGCGGCGCGGCCGCGGGCCTGTGAGAGCAGGCCGTTGGCGAGGTGGACGACCTGGGGTGAGGAGCGGTAGTCGCGGACGAGTTTGACGACGGTGGCTCCGGGGTGGCGGGTGCGGAAGTCGAGCAGGTGGTCGGGAGTTGCACCGGTGAACGAATAGATCGTCTGGCTGGCGTCGCCGACGACGCAGAGGCTGTCGCGTTCGCCGAGCCACAGGTCGAGCAGGCGTTGCTGGAGGGGGCTGACGTCCTGGTACTCGTCGACGACGAAGTGCTGGTACTGGGAGCGGACCTGGTCGGCGATGTCGTGGCGGTCCTGGAGGATGCCGACGGTGAGCAGCAGGACGTCCTCGAAGTCGATGAGCGACCGGTCGCGTTTGACGTATTCGTAGGTGGCGTACAGCTGGGCGATCTCCGCGGGGGCGCGGGGGGACTCGCGGCCGGTCTTGGCGGCGGCGGCCGCGTAGTCGGAGGGGACGGTCTGAGTGACCTTGGACCATTCGATCTCGGCGGTGACGTCGCGGAGCTCGCCGCGGTCGAGGCGGATGCGGCAGGCGGCGGCCGCGTCGGCGACGAGCTGGATCTTGCGGTCGATGAGTCGGGGGAGGCTGCCGCCGACCGCCTTCGGCCAGAAGTACTGGAGTTGGCGCAGGGCCGCGGAGTGGAAGGTGCGGGCCTGGACGCCGCCGGCGCCGAGCTGGCGGAGGCGGCCGCGCATCTCTCCCGCGGCGCGGTTGGTGAAGGTGACGGCGAGGACGCTGGAGGGCTGGAGGATTCCGGCGCGTACGCCGTAGGCGATGCGGTGGGTGATCGCTCGTGTCTTGCCTGTGCCGGCTCCTGCCAGCACGCACACCGGACCGTGCAGGGCGGTGGCGACTGCGCGCTGCTCGGGGTCGAGCCCGTCGAGCACCGCGTCGGCCGTGTCCGGAACCTGCGGGAAGAGGGTGGAGTGCGTTGCTGCTGTCACCCCGCCATGCTGCCAGGTCGCCGGGGGCGGGTGAGTCGGTTGTCCACAGGGAGGGTCTTGTGGTCGTACTAATGCGGCAGGCGTCGGGGGGTGCTCGTGTACGGGGCAGGGGTACCCGGGTGCGGGAATGGCAGGTGTCCGACGTACGTTCCCCTTCTGCGATGAAGCACCCCACCAGTAGAGGAGCGCGAGAGACATGCCGGGCACTGTGACGATGTACAGCACCACGTGGTGCGGATACTGCACGCGGTTGAAGGGCCAGCTGGACCGCGAGGGCATCACGTACAAGGAGATCAACATCGAGCACGACCCGGCGTCCGCTGCGTTCGTGGAGAAGGCGAACGGCGGGAACCAGACCGTGCCGACGGTTCAGGTGGTTCCCTCCAACGGTGGGGTCGAGGTCGTGATGACCAACCCGAGTCTCGCCCAGGTGAAGCGCGCGCTCGGCGTCTGATCCGGACGTCGCACGAGACCCGGCCCGATGATCACGGGCGCGGGTCTCGTCGTCGTTGTGGGGGCCGGCGGCGGGGGTGCTGGTCTCAGCAGTACGGCTGCTGGTCGGTGAGTGCCGATGCCACTCGCAGAAGGACACCGAAGAGGCGGTAGAGCTGGGGGATCGGTCCGGTCACCTCGACCTGATGATCACGTCACCGCGTGCCGGGGCCCCTCCGGGCCCGGTAGAGGCGTGCCTCTCCGCGTCCGGCGGCGACGCCGGTCCGGGTCCGGTGACCGCGGCCCTCCGCTCCGGACGGCCGGGGCGGACGGCCGGGGCCGCTGTGTGTCCGGGGGTTACGGCTCTCTGCGGGGCAGGGGCTTCCCGTACCAGAGTTCGATCAGGCGGGCCGCGATGGAGATGCCGTACGGCGGCAGTACCTTGCCGGACTCGAAGGCGATGCGCAGGTCCTCGCGGGAGAACCAGCGGGCTTCCTGGATCTCCTCGCCGTCGACGTTGATCTCGCGGGAGGTGGCGCGGGCCATGAAGCCGAGCATGAGGCTGGAGGGGAACGGCCAGGGCTGGCTGGCCACGTACTCGACCTCGCCGACGGTGACGCCCGCCTCCTCGAAGACCTCGCGGCGCACGGACTGCTCGATGGATTCGCCGGGTTCGACGAAGCCCGCGAGTGTCGAGAAGCGGCCCTCGGGCCAGTGCACCTGGCGGCCGAGCAGGATGCGGTCCTCGTCGTCGGTGACCGCCATGATCACGGCGGGGTCGGTGCGCGGGTAGTGCTCGGCACCGCACGCGGGGCAGCGGCGGATGTGGCCGGCCGCCGCGATCACGGTGCGCTCGCCGCAGCGTGAGCAGAAGCGGTGCAGCCGCTGCCAGTTCTCCAGGGCGACGGCGTGCACCATGAGGCCGGCTTCACGGGGCGAGAGCAGGAGTCCCGCCTCGCGCAGGCCCGCGGGGCGTGCGGACTGGTCGATGCGGCCGGGCAGTGCGTCCTTCTGGAGTGCGAAATAGCTCACACCGTCGTCGTCCGTGCCGAGGAAGTAGCGGTGCGCTTCGGTGAGGGGCGCCTCGAAGGACGGGGTCATGACGAGTTCGGTGGTGCCGTCCGCGGTCTCGTCGATGAGGACCTGACCACCGGAGACCACGAAGGCGCGGGTCGTGGGGTGACTCCAGGCCGCCGCGAGCCAGGCCTCGTCGAGCCGGTGGTGGGCGGCCCGGTCGATGCCGCTCGGGGCGGTGAGCGAGATGGGACGGTCGGCGGTGCGGTCGGTCCAGGTGGTCACGGGTGCTTCCAACTCCCCCGGTGGAACGGTTATTTCGGCGGGCGGTTCAGCAGGACGTACGGCGGGGCGGGTGTGCGGGGCGCTCTTGTGGGTGTGAATGGGTTTCTTCCGGATATGAGCGGGTTTCCTCAGTGTGCCTCGCGCCAGTTCTCGGCCAGGTCGTCCCACAGGTGGGCGCTGGTCTCGACGCCTTTCATGAGGAGGTCGAGTTCGACCTTCTCGTTGGGGGCGTGCCAGCCGTCGGAGGGGACGGAGATGCCCAGGAAGAGCACGGGGGCGTCGAGGACTTCCTGGAGGTCGGCAGCGGGGCCCGAGCCGCCTTCGCGGGTGAAGCGGACGGGCTGCTCGAAGGCGCGGCCCATGGCCCGTACGACGGACTGCAGGGCGGGGTGGTCGAGGGGGGTGAGGCAGGGGCGGGTGGCGGAGCCGAAGGTGATCTCGTGCCGGATGCCTTCCGGGAGCTGTTCGGCGGCCCAGGCGCGTACGGCCTTCTCGATGTGGTCGGGGTCCTGGCCCGCGACCAGCCGGAAGGAGAGCTTCACCATGGCGGAGGACGGGATGATCGTCTTGCTGCCGGGGCCCTGGTAGCCGCCGCCGATGCCGTTGACCTCGGCGGTGGGGCGGGCCCAGATGCGCTCCAGGGTGGTGTGTCCGGCCTCTCCGTGGGTGGCTGACGACTTGGCGGTGGTCAGCCAGCGTGTTTCGTCGAAGGGCAGTTCGGCGAAGAGTTCGCGCTCGCGGTCGGTGAGTTCGGTGACGCCTTCGTAGAAGCCGGGGACGGCCACGCGCGCGTGGTCGTCGTGGAGGGCGGCGACGAGGCGTGCGGCGGCGGCGGCGGGGTTGGGCACGGCGCCGCCGAAGGAGCCGGAGTGGATGTCCTGGGCGGGTCCGCGCAGGACGATCTCGCATTCGGCGAGCCCGCGCATGCCGGTGCACACGGTGGGGGTGTCCTCGGACCACATGCCGGTGTCGGAGACGATCACCGCGTCGGCGGCCAGCCGGTCGGCGTGGGTTTCGACGAGGTGACGGAAGTGCGGGGACCCGGATTCTTCCTCTCCCTCGATCAGGAGTTTGAGGTGGACGGCCGGGGTGGCGCGTCCGGTGGCGGCGAGGTGGGCGCGGACGCCGAGTGTGTGGAAGAACACCTGGCCTTTGTCGTCGGCGGCTCCGCGCGCGTGGAGGCGGTTTCCGCGGATCACCGGTTCGAAGGGGTCGGTGTCCCAGCCGTCCTCGCGGGCGGCGGGCTGTACGTCGTGGTGCCCGTAGACGAGGACCGTGGGGGCCTGGGGGTCTTCGGACGGCCATTCGGCGAAGACGGCGGGGGCGCCCCGGGTCTCCCAGACCTCCGTGGTGGGGAAGCCGGTCTCCTGGAGTTTGGCGGCGAGCCAGTCGGCGCTGCGCCTCACGTCCGCGGCGTGGTCGGGCTGGGCCGACACGGAGGGGATGCGCAGCCATTCGGCGAGGTCGTCGAGGAAGGCCGTGCGGTGGTCCTCGATGTAGGCGCGGACGGTGCTGACGGCGTTGTCAACGGGCTTGCTCATGCTCATGAGCCTAGCCGCCCGCGGAGGTGTGTCGGTCCGGCGGTTCTTCGGCCGGCTCCTGTCGCGGGTCCCGTGTGTCCTGGGTGAGCAGCCGTTCCAGGGCGGCTCGGTCGGGGAGGTTGCGGGGGCGGACGATCTCGCCGCTGCGGATGTATACGAACGTGGCCTTGACGGCCTCCGGGGGGACGCCCTGCTGCTCGGCCCAGGCGAGGCGGTAGACGGCGAGCTGGAGGGGGTCGGCGGTGCGGGTGCGGCTGGTCTTCCAGTCGACGATCTCGTACGTGGTGCCGTCGCCGTCGTCCTCCTTGTAGACGGCGTCGATGCGGCCCCGGACGACGCGTCCGGCGATGGTGAGCTGGAAGGGGGTCTCGACACGGTGGGGCGTGCGGTGTGCGTAGGGCGTGCGTTCGAAGGCGTCCTTGAGGTCCTCCAGGTCGCGTTCGTCGGCGATCTCGGCGTCGCTGCCGGGCAGGTCCTCCGGTTCGAGCATGGGCAGCCGCAGTTCCTCGAAGCGGGACTCCACCCAGGCGTGGAAGCGGGTTCCGCGGCGGGCGGCGGGTTGTGGGGGGCGCGGCATGGGGCGCGCGAGTTCCTGTGCGAAGCCGTCGGGGTCGGCGGCCAGGTGCAGTACCTGTGAGGCGGTGAGCGAGGCGGGCAGGGGGACGTCGGTGACGCTCGCGCGGGCGCGCTGGAGCTCTCCGGTGAGTGCGTCGAGGTCGCGGTCCCAGGAGGCGAGGGTGCGGGTTTCCTCGGGGGTGAGGCGGACGGGGGCGTCTTGCGGGTGGGGGCGGCCGTCCTGGGTCCCTGGGGGCCCGGGGGCCGGTCGGGTCTCCGGTGCGGGCGCCTGGTGCGGGAGCGTCGGGCGGTGGGTCGTCCAGGAGTCCCAGTCGGAGTCGTCACCCACGGGGAGATCGTCGTCCGCCACGAGGACGGTGCCGTCGTCTTCGGGGAGGGCGTCGTTTTCTTCGGGGGGGAACTCGTCCGCGAAGGGGGTCTCGTCGTCGTCCGGCGGGGGCGGCCACTCCGGGTCGTCGTGGGAGGACGGGTCGTGGGCGGCGGGGTGGGGGTCTTCGTGGGAGGCCACCCGCTCCAGGTGGGCGAGTACGGTCTCGGCGGCCGCGCGGCGGCGGGCGAGTGCCGTGTCGTCGAGCGGGAGCGGCCACGCGTGGTCCGCCGCCGCTTCGTGCAGGGCCGGGTTGTCCTCGTCCTCCGCCGGTTCGTCGGCCCAGGCCTCGATCTCCCCGTGTCCGGCCGCGCAGTGGTCGTACAGGGCGTGCAGGAAGTCGGAGGGGCCGCGCGGGCGCTTCTGGGAGGGGCCCCACCAGTGGCCGGAGCCGAGCAGGAGCGAGCGGGGGCGGGTGAAGGTCACGTAGCCGAGGCGGAGCTCCTCGGTGCGCTGGTGGTCCTTCATGGCCTCGTGGAAGGCCTTGATGCCCTTGGCGTCCCAGGTGTCGATGTCGGGCAGGGTGTCGGCGTCTCCGCGCAGTTCGTGCGGGAGGACCTTGCCCTGGGCTGTCCATTTCTCGCGCCCCTGGGTGCTGGGGAAGGTTCCGGTGACGAGGCCGGGGACGGCGACGACGTCCCATTCCAGGCCCTTGGACTTGTGGGCGGTGAGCACTTTGACGGTGTTCTCACCGCCGGGCAGCGCGTTGTCGAGGCCCTTCTCGTACTGCGCGGCGGTGCGCAGGAAGCCGAGGAAGGCGAGCAGGGTCGCCTCGCCGTCGCCCGCGGCGAAGGACGCCGCGGCGTCGAGGAAGTTCGAGAGGGTCTCGCGGCGGCGCGCGGCGAGGGCGTGCGGGGACGCGGAGAGTTCGACCTCCAGGCCGGTGACGGCGAGCACCCGGTGCAGGACGTCCATCAGGGGGTCGGCGAGTGAGCGGCGCAGGTCGCGCAGTTCGGTGGCGAGCCGTGCGAAGCGCACCCGGGCGTCCGGTGAGAAGGGCAGTCCGTCGTCCCTCCCGGCCTCGACGGGCATCTCCAGGAACGTGTCGAGGGCGTCGGCGAGCGATATCACCTCGGCGGGATCGACCCCCTCGACGGCGGCGGCGAGCCGGCGGTCGGCGTCGTCGTCGGCGCCCACGCGCGTGTGGGACACGAGGAGGCGGGCGCGCCGTCCCAGGAGGGCGAGGTCGCGCGGGCCGATCCGCCAGCGTGGTCCGGTGAGCAGGCGTACCAGGGAGGCGTTGGCGCCGGGGTCCTGGAGGACTTCGCAGACGGCGACGAGGTCGGCGACCTCGGGGAGGTGCAGCAGCCCGGAGAGGCCGACGACCTCGACGGGGATGTCGCGGGCGACGAGCGCGCCCTGGATCTCGGCGAAGTCGCCCGCCGTGCGGCACAGCACGGCGATCTCGCCGGGGGCTTTCCCGGTGCGTACGAGGTGGGCGAGGGAGTCGGCGAGCCAGTCGATCTCCTCGGCGTGGGTGGGCAGCAGGGCGCAGTGGACGACGCCGTCGTGCTCGGCTCCGGGGGCGGGCCGCAGGGCCTCCACGCCCGCGTGCATCGCGCGCAGGGGTTCGGCGAGGCCGTTGGCGAGGTCGAGGAGGCGGCCGCCGCTGCGGCGGTTCTCGCTGAGTGACTGGCGGGTGGCGGGGCGGCCGTCGGCGTGCGCGAAGTGTTCGGGGAAGTCGTCGAGGTTGGCGACGGAGGCGCCGCGCCAGCCGTAGATGGCCTGGCACGGGTCGCCGACCGCGGTCACGGGGTGTCCCGTGCCGGCTCCGAAGAGTCCGGCGAGCAGTACGCGCTGCGCCACCGAGGTGTCCTGGTACTCGTCGAGCAGGACCACGCGGAACTCGTCGCGGAGGATGCCCCCGACCTCGGGGCGGGTGCGGGCCAGGGTGGCCGAGAGGGCGATCTGGTCACCGAAGTCGAGGAGGTCGCGTTCGCGTTTGGCCGCGCGGTAGCGGACGACCAGTTCGGCGAGTTCGCGCCGGGCGGCGGCTGCCTCGGGGACCTTGCGGAGGTCGGCGTTGGTGAGTTTGGCGCTCTCCAGGGCGCGCAGCAGTGCGGCGTCGTGGGCGCGCAGGTCCTCGGGGCGTACGAGGTGTTCGGCGAGTTCGGAGTCGAGGGTGAGGAGGTCGCCGACGAGGTCGGGGAAGGAGCGGGTGAGTGCCGGGTACGGTCCGGGTGACTCGCGCAGGACGCGGGCGGCGAGCTGGTAGCGGGTGGCGTCGGCGAGCAGGCGGGACGTCGGTTCGAGGCCGATGCGCAGTCCGTGGTCGGTCAGCAGGCGGCCGGCGAAGGCGTGGTAGGTGGAGATGACGGGTTCGCCGGGCGGATTGTCGGGGTCGATCACGTCCGGGTCGGTGACGCCGGCCCTGATGAGTGCCTTGCGGACGCGTTCGGCGAGTTCGCCCGCGGCCTTGTTGGTGAACGTCAGGCCGAGGACCTGTTCGGGGGCGACCTGTCCCGTGCCGACGAGCCAGACCACGCGTGCCGCCATCACCGTGGTCTTCCCGGATCCGGCTCCGGCCACGATCACCTGCGGGGCGGGCGGTGCGGTGATGCAGGCCGTCTGCTCCGGGGTGAAGGGGATGCCGAGGAGCTCCTTGAGCTGCTCGGGATCGGTGATACGGGCGGGCACGTCAGAGAGGCTAGCCGCGCCCACTGACAGCGGGTGCCAGATCGGCTGTCGGGGTGTGGGAACCGCTGGTCAGCACGTGTGGTGTCGTACGTCACTCAGGTCGCGTCCGAATGACATCGCGCACCCGGGGGCCACCACCGGGGTGGGTGGCGGCGGACGGCCGGCGGCCGTCACTCGACGACGTGACGTCCCTCCGCGCGGGCGCTGCAGGACGCCCGGAACGCGCAGTGCGTGCAGTGCTGGCCGGTGGTCGGTGAGAACCGTTCGTCGAGGACCTTGCCCGCGGCGGTGGCCAGCAGGTCGCCGACCCACTCCCCCGTGAGGGGTTCCTGGGCCTGCACCTTGGGGAGGGTCTCGCCGCCGTTCTTCTGGGCGGCGCCCTGACGGAGCTGGACGAGTTCGGCGCCGCCCGGCGCGGGGCGCACGCCGTCGAAGGCGTCGTCGACGGCGCCTTCGCGGACGGCGAGCTGGTAGACGGCGAGCTGTGGATGGTGGGCGACCTCGGCGGCACTGGGCGCGTGTTTGCCGGTCTTGAAGTCGACCACGTAGGCGCGGCCCTCGGTGTCCGTCTCGACGCGGTCCATGGAGCCGCGGATGCGTACTTCGTAGGAGCCCGCTTCGAGGGTCACGTCGAAGTCGTGCTCGCTGGCCACGGGCGTACGGCCGGGGCGGACCTGGTTGGAGTCGATGTGCCACTTCAGGAAGCGTTCGAGCGCCACGCGCGCGTGCTCCTTCTCCTGCGCCGACTTCCAGGGAGCGTCGAAGGCGAGCGCGTTCCACACGGAGTCCAGGCGTTCCATGAGGACGTCGAGGTCGGCGGGGGTGCGTCCGGAGGCGACCTCGTCGGCGAGGACGTGCACCACGTTGCCGAAGCCCTGGGCCGCGGTCGCGGGCGCGTCTGCCTTCACCTCGCGGCCCAGGAACCACTGCAGGGCACAGGTGTTGGCGAGTTGGTCGAGGGCGCTTCCGGAGAGCACGACGGGGTGGTCGCGGTCGCGGAGCGGGACTTTGCTCTCGGTGGGGTCGTACATGCCCCACCAGCGGTAGGGGTGGGCGGACGGCACCAGGGGGCGGCCGTCGTCGTCGGCGAGGGCGGCGAGCCTGGCCAGGCGGTGGGCGGCGGCCTGCCGGAGGGGTTCGGAGACGCGTGGGTCGACGGTGGTGGCGCGCAGTTCGGCGACGAGTGCGGCGACGGACAGCGGGCGGCGGGGCCGGCCGGTGACGTCCTTGGGTTCCACGCCGAGTTCGGTGAGGAAGCGGGAGGGCTGGTCGCCGTCGTCGGCGGGTGCCTTCACCGCGGTGACGACGAGGCGTTCGCGCGCGCGTGTGGCCGCCACGTAGAACAGGCGGCGTTCTTCGGAGAGGAGTGCTCCGGGGGTGAGGGGTTCGGCGAGGCCGTCGCGTCCGATGCGGTCGGCCTCCAGCAGGGAGCCGCGGCGGCGCAGGTCGGGCCAGAGACCTTCCTGGACGCCCGCGACGACGACGAGGCGCCATTGCAGGCCCTTGGAGCGGTGCGCGGTCATCAGGCGGACGGCCTCGGGGCGTACGGCCCGGCGGCTGAGGGTGTCGGCGGCGATGTCCTGGGCGTCGATCTCCTCCAGGAAGTTGAGGGCGCCGCGGCCGCCGGTGCGTTCCTCGGCGCGGGCCGCGGTCGCGAACAGCGCGCACACGGCGTCGAGGTCGCGGTCGGCGTTGCGTCCGGCGGCGCCGCCGCGCCGGGCGGCCCGCTCCAGGCGCTGTGGCCAGGGTGTGCCTGCCCAGAGGTCCCAGAGGGCCTCCTCGGCCGTCCCACCGCCCGCCAGACGCTCCCGTGCCGTGCGCAGGAGCGCGCCGAGGCGCTGGGCTCCGCGGGCGTAGGCGGGGTCGTGGGCGACGAGCCGCTCCGGTTCGGCCAGTGCGAGGGTGAGGAGCTCGTCGGAGGGAGGCGGTACGTGGTTGCCGGCGGTGCGCTCCTCCTCGCGCAGTGCGCGGCCCAGGCGCCGCAGGTCGGCGGCGTCCATGCCGGCGAGGGGTGACGCGAGGAGGGTGAGCGCGGTCTCGGTGTCGAGCCAGGAGACCGTCTCCTGGAGGGCGGCGTCTTCGGACGGTGTGCGCGCGGCTTCAGGGGCGTCGTTGTCGGCGCCCGGCCTCGGTGCCGGGCCCGTCCCCGTCCCGGACTCGGCGCGGGCGACCGCCCGCAGTGCCGTCAGCAACGGCGTCACCGCGGGTTCGTGCCGCAGGGGCAGGTCGTCGCCGTCGATGTCGAGCGGTACGCCGGCCGCGGTGAGCGAGCGGCGGATCACCGGGATCGTGCGGGAGCCGGCGCGCACCAGGACGGCCATCTCGCCCCAGGGGACGCCGTCCTCCAGGTGGGCGCGGCGCAGGATGTCCGCGATGTTGTCCAGTTCCGTGCCCGCCGTCGGGTACGTGCAGACCTCGACGGTGCCGCCGTCCCGTACCGGCGTCAGCTCGCGGTGGGCGCGTACCTTCTGCGCGGGCAGCCGGGTCAGGGGCATGCGCTGGGTGAGCCGGCGGGTGGCGGCGAGCAGGGTGGCGTCCGAGCGGCGGGAGGTGCGCAGCACCTCGACCGGGGCGGGGTGGCCGTCCGCGCGCGGGAAGGCGTCGGGAAAGTCCAGGATGCCGTTCACGTCGGCGCCCCTGAAGGCGTAGATCGACTGGTCGGGGTCGCCGAAGGCGACCAGGGTGCGGCCGCCGCCGGCCAGGGCACGCAGGAGCCGCACCTGGGCGGGGTCGGTGTCCTGGTACTCGTCCACGTAGACGGCGTCGTACTGCGCGGCGAGACGTTCGGCGACGCCTTGGCGCCCCGTGAGCAGGACCGCGCGGTGGACGAGTTCCGCGTAGTCGAGCACTCCTTGCAGGTCGAGAACGTCGAGGTACTCGGCGAGGAAGGCCGCGGCGGCGCCCCAGTCGGGGCGGCCGATCCGGCGGGCGAAGGCGTTCAGGGCGTCGGGGTCCAGCCCCAGTTCGCGGCTGCGTGCCAGGACGGCGCGGACCTCGTCGGCGAAGCCTCGGGTGGTCAGGCAGGCGCGCAGTTCGTCGGGCCAGCGGACATGGGCGAGGCCGAGCCGTTCCAGGTCGGGCTGGCCGGCGAGCAGCTCGCGCACCGCCACGTCCTGTTCGGGTCCGGACAGCAGCCGCAGTGGTTCCACGAACAGGTCGCTGTCCTGGTGGGCGCGGACCAGGGCGTAGCAGAACGAGTGGAAGGTGGTGGCCCGGGGGGCGCGGGCGGCCCCGATGCGCAGCGCCATGCGGTCGCGCAGTTCGACGGCCGCCTTGCGGCTGAAGGTGAGCACCAGGATGCGTTCCGGGTCGCCGCCGTGTGCGATCCGGGCCGCCACGGATTCGACGAGGGTGGTCGTCTTGCCGGTGCCGGGTCCCGCCAGCACGAGGAGCGGGCCCGAGCCGTGGTCAACCACCGCGCGCTGTCCTGCGTCCAGACGAGGGGGGCCCACCCGGACCGGCGCGGTGCGCACCAGTCGGTACGCGCCGCGGGTCCCCTGCCGCACCTGGGGGTGCGGCGGGCGCCTGGTGGAGGAAGAGGAGCTCACGTGGTTCGCCGGTCCTGGGGGTTGTGCTGGTGGGCGGTGCGCCGCGGGTCGAGGGAGGTGGCCGCGGGGTGAGGGGGACGCGCGCCGTCGACGGTACGCCGGTGGGCATCGCGGAAGGGCGGCTTCCCGTCCTTCCCTCACCCCCGGTGCTTCCCTCGCTCGTCGAACGTACGGCATGTCACGGACGTGCCTCGTTTCCCCCGTACGGGCCACAGACGTCCCGTCCGCCCGTCCGATGGCGGAAGCTGTCAGGTGTGACCCTGCGCGCGTTCGTCGCCGTCCCATCGTGCTCGTCTCATGTCGACGCGCGGCACATGTCCCTCGGAGGCCCTGCTCGCCTCCTTCAGCGGCGTGGCCTCCTCGCGGTAGTGGTCCAGGGCCTCGAGTTCGTGGCCCGGCAGGAGGACGCCGTCCGCGCGGACGACCCGCCACCACGGGACCGCTCCTCCGTAGAGGGCCATCACGCGTCCCACCTGGCGCGGCCCGCCCTCCTCCAGCCACTCCGCGACATCCCCGTACGTCATGACGCGCCCGGGGGGAATGAGGTCGGCGACCTCAAGGACCCGCTCCGCGTAGTCCGGCAGCTCGTCCGCCGGAAGGCTCTCCTCGCTCATCCGCCCCATCCTGCCCCACCCCACCGACAGTGTGACGCGACGGCGACGGTCGGTGTCCCTCGCCCCGAGGGCGCACTTCGGGCAGACTGTGCGCCCCCGCATTTGCACCCTGATGCCCCCGTGTGTCGGTGGGGCATGCCACCATCGTGCGGGCGGTGACTGGTGATACGAGATCAAGAAGAGACCATGAGGCAGCAGGGCGTGCACCCCGAAGGCGCGGAGAGTGCCTCCGCCGCTTCGTCGCGCCCGGAAGCCGGCGAAGCCGCCGCCGAGGGCAGTGACAAGACGGCCGGCGAGCCCGCCGCGAGGACCGATTCCCCTTCCAGGGCGGACGAAAAGCCCTCCCCCGCGGCGCACGGCACCGGGACTCGACGGGTGACGCGCGACGACGACTGCGGTGACGAGGTCCACAACGACGAGGTCGAGGGCGACGAACCGCTGCTGCCCGCGCGCGTGCACCGGCCGTCGGATCTGATGCGGCTGCTGGTCGGCTTCCTCGCGATCGTCGTGCTGCTCGCCATCGCGGCATTCGCGCACGGGACGACCTCGGGGCTCGAACAGGACATCAACAAGGGCACCGGTCAGGCCCCCGATCTGCTGATCAAGATCGCGGGGCTCGCGTCGAGCATCGCGATCCTGCTGGTGCCGGTCGCCTTCGCGATCGAGCGCCTGATCAAGCGGGACGGGCTGCGCATCGCCGACGGCGTGCTCGCCGCGGTCCTCGCACACGGAGTGACCCTCGCCACCGACCTGTGGGTCGCGAAGGCCGCGCCGGGCTCCATCCAGGAGGCCCTCACCCAGCCCTCGCCGGGTGACATCCACGCCCTCACCGACCCGGTGCACGGCTACCTGGCGCCCGTGATCGCGTACATGACGGCCGTCGGCATGTCCCGCAGACCCCGCTGGCGCTCGGTGCTGTGGGTGGTGCTCCTCCTGGACGCCTTCTCCATGCTGGTCACCGGCTACACGACACCGTTCTCGATCATCCTGACGGTGCTGATCGGCTGGACCATCGCCTACGGCACGCTGTACGCGGTGGGGTCGCCGAACGTCCGGCCGACCGGGCGGACGCTGATGGCGGGGCTGCGGCACGTCGGTTTCCATCCCGTCAGCGCGGCCCGCGAGGAGACTCCGGACACCTCCGACAACGGCGACCGCGGCCGGCGCTACTTCGTCACCCTGGAGGACGGCCCGCCGCTGGACGTCACGGTGGTCGACCGGGAGCAGCAGGCGCAGGGCTTCTTCTACCGGGTGTGGCGCAATCTGACCCTGCGCGGGCTCGCCACCCGTCGCAGCCTCCAGTCGCTGCGCCAGGCCCTGGAGCAGGAGGCGCTCCTCGCGTACGCGGCCATCGCGGCCGGTGCCAACGCGCCGAAGCTGATCGCGACCTCCGAGCTCGGTCCGGACGCCGTGATGCTCGTCTACGAGCACACGGGCGGACGCACCCTGGACTCGCTGCCCGGGGAGCTCATCACCGACGGTCTGCTGCGCGACACGTGGCATCAGGTGCAAGCGCTGCAGTCACGGCGCATCGCGCACCGCAGGCTCGCGGGTGACGCGATTTTGGTGGATCGTTCCGGCACGGTGATCCTCACCGATCTGCGGGGCGGCGAGATCGCGGCCGGGGATCTGCTGCTGCGCATGGACATCGCCCAGCTGCTGACCACTCTGGGGCTGCGTGTCGGTGCCGAGCGCACGGTGGCGTCCGCGGTCGGTGTGCTGGGTCCGGACGCCGTCGCCGACTGCTTGCCCCTGCTGCAGCCCATCGCGCTGACCCGCTCCACGCGCGCGACGCTGCGCAAACTGGCCCGGGAACGTGCCCAGCGCGAGCGTGACGCGGTGCTGGAGGCCTCCCGGCAGGACAAGCTCGCGCGCGCGGAGCAGGCCCAGCACGCCGAGACCGTGGCGGAGAAGCCCGGCAAGAAGGCCGTACGGGCGGAGCAGCGGGCCGAGAAGCGGGCGCTGGACGAAGCGCTGGACGAGGCCCGCGAGGAGGACCTGCTCACCCAGATCCGCCATCAGGTGCTGCGGATCAGACCGCAGGCACCGGTCGAGCCTGCCCGCCTGGAGCGGATCAAGCCGCGCACGCTGATCAGTTTCATCGCCGGTGCCATCGGCGCGTACTTCCTTCTGACCCAGCTCACCCACATCGAGTTCGCGAGCCTGTTCGAGAGCGCGGAGTGGGGCTGGGTCGCGGCGGCCGTGCTGTTCTCGGCGCTGAGCTACTTCGCGGCGGCGATGAGCCTGCTCGGCTTCGTGCCCGAACGGGTGCCGTTCCTGCGGACGGTGGCCGCGCAGGTGGCCGGCTCGTTCGTGAAGATCGTGGCGCCCGCGGCGGTCGGCGGTGTCGCTCTCAACACGCGCTTCCTGCAGCGTGCCGGGGTGCGGCCGGGGCTCGCGGTGGCGAGCGTCGGCGCGTCGCAGCTGTTCGGTCTCGGCTGTCACATCCTGATGCTGCTGTCCTTCGGCTATCTGACCGGCACGGAGAAGACGCCGTCGCTGTCGCCCTCCCGCACGGTCATCGCCGGTCTGCTGACGGTCGCGGTGCTGGTCCTCGTCGTGACGTCCGTGCCGTTCCTGCGGAAGTTCATCGTCACCCGTGTCAGGTCGCTGTTCGCCGGCGTCGTGCCGCGGATGCTGGACGTGCTGCAGCGGCCGCAGAAGCTCGTCACCGGCATCGGCGGCATGCTGCTGCTGACCGCCTGCTTCGTGATGTGCCTGGACGCGTCGATCCGTGCCTTCGGTCATGAGGAGACCACCACGCTCAGCCTCGCCAGCGTGGCCGTCGTCTTCCTCGCCGGCAACGCGCTCGGCTCGGCGGCGCCGACGCCCGGCGGTGTCGGCGCGGTCGAGGCGACGCTCACGGTCGGTCTGATCGCCGTCGGTCTCCCCAAGGAGGTCGCCGCGCCCGCGGTGCTGCTGTACCGGCTGCTGACGCTGTGGCTGCCGGTGCTGCCCGGCTGGCTGTTCTTCAACCACCTCACGCGCAAGGGCGCCCTGTAGGAAGCGGTGACGGCCGCCCCACCCCGGCCGTACCGGCACGGGGCGCCGCGTTCTCACCCGCACGGCCCGCGTCCCGAGCGCACCGCGCGACGCGACCGCAGGATGGGAGACATGCCGAACCCGTCCCTGTCACGTGCCGCTGCCCTCACCGTGACCGCCGTCCTGCTGCCCTGTGTGCTGACAGGCTGCGGCGACGGACCCAGGGACGGGGATCTGACGGCCCAGAAGCTGAGCTGGAAGGACTGCCCGGCCCCCTCCGAGTCGGAGGGCGGCGGGAACGTCCCCTCTCCTCTGCCGGGCGGTGCGCGGTGGCAGTGCGCCACCATGGAGGCTCCCCTCGACTGGTCCGACCCCAAGGGCGACACGATCGGCATCGCGCTGATCCGGGCGCGGACGAGCGGCGACCCGGGCAGACGCATCGGCTCCCTCGTCTTCAACTTCGGTGGCCCCGGCGGCTCGGGCGTCACCACGCTGCCCGCCTTCGGCGGGGACTACGCGAAGCTGCGCACCCGCTACGACCTGGTGAGCTTCGATCCGCGTGGGGTCGGCCGCAGCGACGGGGTGAAGTGCGAGGACGACAGCCAGCTCGACGCGTACTTCCAGCAGGACGCCATCCCCGACGACGCCGCCCAGCAAAAGGCCCTCCTGAACAACACGAGGACGTTCAACGCGGCCTGTGAGAAGAACTCGGGGCGGACCATCCCGCACGTGCGCACCACCGACGCGGCCCGCGACATGGACCTCATGCGGCAGGTCCTCGGAGACGCCAAGCTGCACTACTTCGGCATCTCCTACGGCACCGAACTCGGCGGCGTGTACGCCCATCTGTTCCCCGAGCACGTGGGGCGCGCCGTGTTCGACGGAGTGGTCGACCCGACACAGGACCCGGAACAGGGCGCGCTCGGGCAGGCCAAGGGCTTCCAGCTCGCGCTGGACAACTTCGCCGAGGACTGCACCTCGAAGACGGATCCCTGCCCGATCGGCGACACCCCGCAGGACGTCAAGGACCGTATCGCCAAGCTCCTGACCAGCCTGGAGAGCAAACCGATCCCCGGTGTCTTCCCCCGTGAGCTGACCCAGACCGCGGCGACCAACGGCATCGCGCAGGCTCTGTACTCCAAGGACTTCTGGGAGTACCTGACGGAGGGCCTGGACCAGGCGTACAGCGGTGACGGCAAGGAGCTGATGCTGCTGTCGGACTCGATGAACGGGCGCAGCGAGGACGGCCAGTACAGCAATCTCACCGCGGCGAACGTGTCCATCAACTGCGCTGACGAGAAGCCGCGTTACACCACCGCCGACGTCGAGGCGAAACTTCCGGAGTTCCGGGCCGCGTCCCCCTTGTTCGGCGACTATCTGGCCTGGGGCATGCTCAGTTGCACCGACTGGGCCGTCCCGGGCGCCGCCGACCACCCGGACGTCAGCGCCGTCGGCGCGGCGCCGATCCTCGTGGTCGGCAACACCGGTGACCCGGCCACACCGTACGAGGGCGCGAGGAAGATGGTGGAGGCGCTGGGCAAGGGCGTCGGCGTCGAGCTGACCTACAAGGGCCAGGGGCACGGCGCGTACGACAGCGGGAACAAGTGCGTGCACAACGCCGTGGACGGCTATCTACTGAACGGGACCGTGCCCCCCGCCGGAACCGTCTGCACTTAGAAAAGTGCAGGTCAGACAGTTATCCACAGGCGCCCGAGGCTGCTCGCCACGGGCGCCTACTATGGCGTGCAGGTGATCCGCGGCATCCGGCGGACCACGGGTGAGGGGGAATCTCATGACGCGTTTCGCACGGTGGACGGCCCTGGTGGCGACCGCTCTGCTGGTGGCCGGCTGCGGCGGTTCGTCCGGGAACGGCAAGGACGAGGGGAAGGACAGTGACACCCCGTCGGCCACCACGTCCTCGTCCGCGGCCGCCTCGGCACTGCCGGCCTCGCTCACCTCTCAGAAGCCCGACTGGGGTCGCTGCAAGGGCACTTCGAGCGCGGCCGCCCAGGGCGACGGCTGGCAGTGCGCGACGCTCAAGGTGCCGCTCGACTACGCGAAGCCGGACGGCGGGACGATCGGACTCGCGCTGATCCGATCGAAGGCGACCGGCGGCCAGGGCAAGCGCCTCGGCTCACTCCTGTTCAACTTCGGCGGCCCCGGCGGCTCGGGCGTCTCCACCATGCCCTACTACGAGAGCCTCGTCGGCCCGCTCCACGAGCGCTACGACCTGGTGAGCTGGGACCCACGCGGTGTCGCCGCCAGCGAGGGCGTGCGCTGCCGCGGTGACAAGGCGATCCAGGCCGCCGAGTCGGTGGACGCCACCCCGGACGACGCAGCCGAGGAGAGCGCCTACTTCAAGGACGCCACCGACTTCGGCAAGGGCTGCGCGAAAGCCGCCGGAAAGCTGATGTCGCACGTCTCGACGACCGACACCGCCCGCGACATGGACCTGATGCGCCAGGTCCTCGGTGACAGCCGGATGCACTACTTCGGTATCTCCTACGGCACCGAACTCGGCGGCGTGTACGCCCACTTGTTCCCCAAGAACGTGGGACGCCTGGTGCTGGACGCAGTCGTCGACCCGAGCGCCGACACGGTGGGCCACGCCAAGAACCAGACCCTGGGCTTCCAGCGCGCCCTGGACGACTACCTCAAGTCCACCGGCCAGGACCCCGCGCAGGGCTCCGCGAAGATCGTGGACCTTCTGGACCGGATCGACGCGAAGCCGCTGCCGACCGGCGGGGGGCGAAAGCTCACCCAGACCCTGGCCCTCACCGGCATCGTCCAGCCGCTGTACAGCAAGGCGGGCTGGCCGCGCCTGACCGCCGCGCTCCAGAGCGCCGAGGACGGCGACGGCACGGACCTGCTCGCGCTCGCCGACGGGTACAACGACCGTGACTCCTCGGGGCACTACGGCACGACGACCCATTCACAACGGCTCATATCCTGCTTGGACGACAAGCAGCGTCCGACTCCCGGCGAGACGAGGAAGCTCCTGCCGGAGTTCGAGAAGATCTCGCCGGTCTTCGGCGATTTCATGGGCTGGGACACGGCGGGCTGGTGTCACGACTGGCCGGTCGGCGGTCAGTACGACACCCCGGAGGTCAGCGCCCCGGGAGCGGCACCCGTCCTGGTCGTGGGCAACACCGGGGACCCGGCGACGCCGTACGAGGGCGCCCGCAGGATGGCCGACGAGCTGGGCAGGGGCGTCGGGGTGGAACTCACCTGGAAGGGCGAGGGCCATGGCGCGTACGGAAGCGGCAGCGAGTGTGTCGACTCCACGGTGAACGGCTATCTGCTGAACGGGACGGTGCCGAAGGACGGCAAGGTCTGTTCATGACGGCGGCGGGGGTCCCGCACACCTGTCGTGTACGGGACCCCCGCCGCCGGAAGTACGGGACGGTCCGGTGCTCAGCGCACCGGCTCACCGGGTGCTCAGTAGATCGGCTTGTCCGGTTCGATCTGGTTGACCCAGCCGATCACGCCGCCGCCGACGTGCACCGCGTCCGAGAAGCCCGCGGACTTCAGGACGGCGAGGACCTCCGCGCTGCGCACACCCGTCTTGCAGTGCAGGACGATCTTCTTGTCCTGCGGAAGGGTCTCCAGGGCGGTGCCCATGAGGAACTCGTTCTTCGGGATCAGCTTGGCGCCGGGGATCGAGACGATCTCGTACTCGTTGATCTCGCGGACGTCGATGATCTCGATGTTCTCGCCGTCGTCGATCCACTCCTTGAGCTGCTTGGGAGTGATCGTGGAGCCGGCCGCCGCCTGCTGGGCCTCCTCGGACACGACACCGCAGAAGGCCTCGTAGTCGATGAGTTCGGTGACGGTGGGGTTCTCGCCGCAGACCGCGCAGTCCGGGTCCTTGCGGACCTTGACCTGGCGGTACTGCATCTCCAGGGCGTCGTAGATCATCAGGCGGCCCACCAGGGGCTCGCCGATGCCTGCGAGCAGCTTGATCGCCTCGTTGACCTGGATGGAGCCGATGGACGCGCACAGCACGCCCAGGACACCGCCCTCGGCGCAGGAGGGGACCATGCCGGGGGGCGGGGGCTCCGGGTAGAGGCAGCGGTAGCAGGGGCCGTGCTCGGACCAGAAGACGGACGCCTGGCCGTCGAAGCGGTAGATCGAGCCCCACACGTACGGCTTGTCGAGGAGCACGCACGCGTCGTTGACCAGGTAGCGGGTCGCGAAGTTGTCCGTGCCGTCGACGATCAGGTCGTACTGGCTGAAGATGTCCATCACGTTCTCGGCCTCGAGCCGCTCTTCGTGCAGGACCACCTTCACGTACGGGTTGATGCCCAGCACGGAATCGCGCGCCGACTCGGCCTTGGAGCGGCCGATGTCCGCCTGGCTGTGGATGATCTGCCGCTGCAGGTTCGACTCGTCGACCTCGTCGAACTCCACGATGCCGAGCGTGCCCACGCCCGCCGCGGCCAGGTACATCAGCGCCGGGGACCCGAGGCCGCCGGCGCCCACACACAGCACCTTGGCGTTCTTCAGCCGCTTCTGCCCGTCCATGCCCACGTCGGGGATGATCAGGTGGCGGGAGTACCTGCGGACCTCGTCTACGGTGAGCTCGGCAGCCGGCTCGACCAGGGGTGGCAGCGACACGGGGACTCCGTTGGTCGGTCAATCACTACAGTTGTTCTCCCCGTAACACTGCCACGCCCTTCTTCATTCCGAGACACCCGTTCCGATCCGCGAGACGATCTCGTCCCAGTAGCCGGGCATCGTCTCCCAGGGGTCGGTACGGCCGCCCTGATCCGTGCGGTCGGTGAAGTAGATGGTCGAGGCGCCCTGCCAGCGCGCGATGCGCAGCGCCTCGTCCAGATGGCCGCGCGGCACGCCGTGCACGAAGTGGCAGAAGCGCTCGGGCGCGTAGTCGGCGGTCCACTCGGCGACCTGCGACCACCGGTAGTCGCTCCACGGGCCGGAGAACGTCACCAGCTGGTCGGCGTTCTCGGCATAGCCGGGGTAGGGGTGGGTGCCGTGACCGAGCACGATGTGCGGGTCGTCGAGGAGCGCGCGGAGCCCGGTGACCGCCCGGCGGACCTCGGGAAGCGCGGCGCGCTCGGTGGGGCAGCGGTGCAGGAGGAACCCGCCGACCCGGTACCAGTCGAGATACCGGTGGGCGTCGGAGATCACCTCGCCGACGGCACGTGCGCCGTAGGAGACGTCCAAGTGCCCGAGCACGCGCACACCGGCGTTGCGGAGCCGGCCGACGGCTTCCAGGCAGTGCGGGTCGGGGCGGACGCCGGGACCTTCGGCCACGTTCAGGACGACCCAGTGCAGTGGGGTGCCGGGGCGGGTGAGCGCGCCCCACTCCCCCGGTGCGACGAGGGGGTGCGCGTAGCCGGGGATGCCGAAACCGGTTCTCAGGTTCGTGCTCGCGGTGCCCGCCGTGGCGCTGGTCAGATGCGGCATGCCGCCTCCATCCAGATGTCGGCGAGGGACTCCTCCAGGTTGATCCGGGGCCGCCAGCCGAGGCGGTCGCGCGCGGTGCGTACGTCGGCCTGTTGCCAGCTGCCGCAGCCGTCCGGGTAGGGGTAGGCGGCCGGGCCCGCGTGGTCGGGTTCGGGGCGGGGGTGGCCGATGGGTGCCCTCATGGGTCCGGGCGGGCCGTCGAGTTCGTGCAGCGTGCCGCCGTAGCCGGCGACGCGGGCGAGGACGGCGGCGGCGTCGCGCAGACGGATGGCCCGCCCCGAGCCGATGTTGATGACGCCCTGTGCGGCGGAGAGGGAGGCGGCGTGGACGGCACGGGCGACGTCGCGGACGTCGATGAAGTCGCGCTGGACGCCGAGCCCGCCGAGTTTGAGTTCGCCGTCGCCGGACTGCATGGCGCGCCGCATGGCCTCGGCGAGGCGGCCGAGCGGGGATCCGGCGGGCGTGCCGGGCCCGGCGGGCGAGAAGACGCGCAGGACGACGGCGTCGAGTCCGGAGCCGAGGACCAGTTCGGTGGCCGCGAGTTTGCTGACGCCGTACGGGCCGCCGGGGCGCGGGACGGCGTCCTCGGCGGTGGACGAACCGGGCTGGCTGGGCCCGTACTCGGCGCCGCAGCCGATCTGCACGAGCCGCGCCCCGCACCCGCTGCGCCGCAGGGCCTCGCAGACGGTGGCGACGGCGACGGTGTTGTGCCGGGTCAGTTCGCGGGCGCCGCCGCGGGTGGCACCGGCGCAGTTGATGACGACCCCGGGGTGCACGGCGTCCAGGAAGCGGGTGAGCGCGCCGGGGCTGCCCGAGGCGAGGTCGAACCGTACGTCGGCGTCGTCGCCCCGGCCGAGCGCGGTGAGTTGCACGGCCGGGTCGGCGAGCAGTCTGTCGGCGACGAAACGGCCGAGGTATCCGTTGGCTCCGATCAGCAGGACCCTCATCGGGCGGCTCCCGGGGCGGATTCTCCGGTTCGGGAGGTGATCATCTGGCGTTCTCCTTCGGGGTGGTGCCGTGGGTCGGAAGGGAGGCCCGCGGTGTCGGCCCCGCGGGAGAGGTGGGCCCGGCGGCGGGGCCGGGCCCTCGGGTGGCGCTCACGACGGTTCGCGGCGGCGGAGGGCGCCGCGGGCCGGGGCGAGGTGCGCGGGTCGTGGTCCGCGGCGGGCGGTGCGCAGCGCTGTTCGCCGCCGTGTGCGCGGCCCGGGCCAGGCGCGGGGGCGGTGCTCACGGCGTCCCGTCGGGTACGGCGTGGGCCGAGGCCCGGGTCAGGGTGCGGGTCGCGTGGATCAGCAGGACGAGGGCGCCCGTGCCGCACACCAGGGCCGGGACGGCGGCGGGTCCCCACGCGGAGGCGACGGTCTCGACGGGCGTGCCCAGGAACGAACAGCCGGGCAGCCGGCCGGCGAAGACCGTGGCCGTCGCGGTGGTCTCGGCCGCGCCGGCCGCGCCGAGCACGACGGCGGGGGCGTGGGTGAAGCCGCGCACCACGAGCAGTCGCGCGAGCAGCAGCAACGCGCCGAGGGCGCCCGCTCCGGCGTAGGCGGGGGGCTCGTCCAGGGCCGCGCCGCAGAGCGCGAGCAGGGCGCCGAGTGAGCACAGGAAGAGGGCGAACACGCCCAGGAGCAGAGGTCTCACGGAGACCGCGAACTCCTTCAGGCCCCGGCTGGCGGCCAGTCCGCGGCGGGCGCGCGCCATGAAGAGGTGGGCGCACCAGGCGGCGGGGGCGCAGGACAGGGCGAGGGCGAGTACGGGCGCCGTGGTCGGCGGCCAGGGGTCGTCGGGGCCGCCGGAGAGGGCTGCGCTCAGCAGTCCGTCACCGAACAGGGCGTACACGATCAGCCAACAGGTCCACGCCCGGGTGCCGTTCGTCGTGCGGTGGGCGGTGCTGAGGGGGCCGCGGCGCAGAGCGGCGCGCAGGCCGAGTGTCACGGCGAGGGTTCCGGCCGCGGCGACGGCGAGATGGGCCTGCCCTTCGGTGAACCGCAGTCCGGTCACGGTTGCCGCGCACAG
The DNA here is from genome assembly GCF_009498275.1 of Streptomyces fagopyri. Classification (NCBI taxonomy): domain Bacteria; kingdom Bacillati; phylum Actinomycetota; class Actinomycetes; order Kitasatosporales; family Streptomycetaceae; genus Streptomyces; species Streptomyces fagopyri. The sequence continues at coordinate 3,518,821 of NZ_CP045643.1, forward strand.
CGCGCCCGGCAGCAGGGCGAGCACGGCCCAGCCGGCGCGTGCGCCGGAGTGTGCCACGGGCGCGGATTGCGGGGCCGGTTCCACGTCGCGCGCCCGGCGTGCGTACATCTCCTCGGCGAGGGAGAACACGTCCCGGTGCCGGAAGCGGGTGGCGGTCCGGTCGGTCAGCCCGTGCGCCTCCAGGCCCGCCGCGATCTCCAGCGGGTCGACGGCGCGTTCGCAGAGTTCGCGGTGCCGGTGCATCAGGGCCTTCACCGGGTCCACGGCGTTCCGGCGGCCGGGGGGCCTTGGGGAGCGTCCGGGGAAGCCGCTCATGTCGTTCGACGCGTCGGGCACCGCGCTCGTGTTGATGCCCTCAGCCGGTACCTCAGTCGCTGGCTCAGTCGGTGCCTCTGCCGGTGCCTCTGCCGGTGCCTCTGACGCTGTCCCAGTTCCTGTCCCCGCCGCAGCTCCGGCCTCAACTCCGGCGTCGGCTCCGGCCTCAACTCCGGCGTCGGCTCGGGCATCGACTCCGGCGTCGGCTCCGGCTCCGGCCTCGGTTCCGAGAGGCGCGGAACCGGATGTGGCACCGGACGTGGGGCCGGTCATGGGACAAGGCGTGGGGACCGATCCGTCCGACAGTGCCGGTGGGACCGTCGCTACGGCCACCGATTCAGCCACCGATTCGGCCACCGCCACGGCCCCCGGCGCAGCGGCCGGTGCCGATGCGCGCACCGGCGCATCCCCGGAACTGCCCGCAGCCGCGCTCGCGGCAGCGGCTGCGGCTCCGGTCGCGGTGACTGCGGCGCCGGCCGCGGCCCCCGTCGGACCCCCGCCGTTCCGGACGGTCGCCCGCGCACGAGGGTCCGCCTCCCCGTCTCCCACGAGACCCTCGTCCCCCAGGAACCACTCCACCGACTGTTCGTCCCAGGCCCCGGAGGTCTCCGCTGTCGCGGGCCGGCCCAGTTCGCCGAGTCGTCCTTCGGTTCGGCCCGGTTCGCCCATCACGCGCCCTCCCCCGCGGTCAGCGGAAGGCTCACGCGTCCCGGGACCCCCGACGCCCAGCGCGACCGCCCGGCGGCGACGAGGCCGGCCTCGGTCCAGCGGCCGGGTACGTGGGCCTCGGCGGGTACGCCGAAGGGCAGCGGTTCGCCTGCCGCGTCCACGAGGACCCGCAGGATCGGGGAGCGCGAGACGATCTCCAGGTAAATGCCGTGAAATGCCTCGACGTTCTGCTCCACGGTGAACAGTTCGAGGGCACGCGCGCGTGCCGCCGCGCCGAGGCGTGCGCGCCGTCCGGGGTCGCGCAGCAGCGCCACGCACGCCTCGGCGAGCGCCCGCGGATTGCGTGGTGGCACCACCAGTCCCGTACCGCCGATGACTTCGACGACCGCGCCGACGTCGGTGGACACCGTGGCGCGGCCGCAGAACATCGCCTCGACGAGACTGATCGGAAAGCCCTCGACGACGCTGGACAGGACGACCAGGGCACCGGACGCGTACGCCTCCGCGAGTCCCGGAGCCTCCGGACCGCCGATCTCCTCGAAGGACACCGGGTTGTCGCCGACGGCGTGCGCACCCTCGGCCTCGTCGGGGAAGAGATGGGCGGCCAGCGCCTTGCAGTGCGCCAGATAGAGCGCGCCGTCCGGGCCCTCGGCGGGTGCTCCGAAGATCCGCAGCCGGGTCTTCGGCTCCTCCTTGCGGATCTCGGCGAACGAGTGCAGCAGGGAGACCAGGTCCTTCGACGGCTCGACGCGGCCGACCCAGACCAGCGTGTCCGGGTCCGCGCAGCCGGTGCCCTCGGCGCTCTCCCCCACTTCCGCGAAGCGGGACGCCTCCATGCCGGGGTAGACGGTGCGCAGTTTGGCGCGGTCGGCGCCGCAGCGCTCCTGCCAGCGCCGGGCGTGGATGTTGCCGGGCGTGATGAGCGCGGCCCGGCGGTAGACCTCGGTGGCCAGCCTGCCGTGGAAGGCGGCGAGCAGCGCCCGTACGGCCGGGGCTTCCTCGGTGGCGGCGGAGGCCAGGTAGTGCGCGCGCAACGGCACTCCGTACTCCGTGACGAGCAGCGGGACCGAGGCGAAGTGCCGGGCGAGCAGACCGGGCAGGGCCGCCGAGCCGCCGGCGGCCGCGTGGCAGAGGTCGACCGCGCCGAGCCCGTCGTCGGCGTACCAGTCCAGTGAGAGGGGGCGCAGCGACCGCTCGACGTGAGCGGCGACGGTGAGCAGATCGGGCACGCGAGCGGTGCGCGCGGCACGCAGTGCGCCCGGCGCGCGACAGGCGCGTTCCCATGCGCGCACGGCGGCCTCGGAGCGCAGCGCCCCGGCCAGGCCGCCCTCGTCGCGGGCGAGGTCCGCGAGTCCGTACAGCGCGGTGGCGAAACGGTCCGCCTCAAGGCCGAAGGAGCCCCCAGAGCCCCCGACCGCCCCCGCCCCCGCCCCCGCCCCACCGAAATCACGGGAAACACCGGCCGCACGGGCCGCACCGACCCCACCGGCCGCACCGGACGCACCGGCCGTGCCGGTCGCGCCGACCGCACCGACCCCACCGACCGCACCGGAACCGTCCACGCTCCCCGGGCCCGCGCAGACGGCCGCCGCCAGTTCCCCGAAGCACTCGGCGTACCGCCGCCGCGTCCGGCGTCCGTGCACCCGGCGCCCGTGCACCGCCCCGTCGCCCTCGGCCGTCCAGAGCGGAGCCGTCCGTACGCGGCTGACCTGGGGCGGCAGTGAGACCCAGCCCTCGTCCTCCTGCCGTCGGCTGCGGCTGAGCGCGTAGATGTCGAACTCGTGCTGCCCGAGCCCGCGCACGAGCCGGTCGCACCAGAGCTTGGCGTCACCGCTCACATACGGATAGCCACCCTCCGTAAGCAGTCCGATGCGCACGAGTGCACCCCCGATCTCCCTTGTGGGGAGCCGCCGTTGACCCGGCGGCTCGCAGCGGGAAGAACGTATGCGGACATGACGGTGGCGCGATGGACGGTTGTCCATCGCGCCACCAAAAGGGGTGAACGGTCGTAACTTTCCCGCGCAAGTTGCGTTCTGTCGCGCTAGGGAATCATTCGGTGACTTCCCGTCACGCTGTGGCCAGTTGCCCGCGGGCCCTGCGCCGCTCCGCCGCGACCTCCGGATCGAGCGCCGGCACGGCTGCCAGCAGCTGCTTGGTGTACGGATCCTGCGGGGACTCGTACACCTCGTCGGCGGGACCGTGTTCGACGATCCGGCCGCGTCGCATCACCGCGACGCGGTCGCTGACCTGGCGTACGACGGCCAGGTCGTGCGCCACGAAGACGAGCGCGAGACCGAGTTCGCGCTGGAGTTCGGCGAGCAGGGCGACCACCTGGGCCTGGGTCGTGACGTCGAGCGCGGAGACCGGTTCGTCGCAGACGATGACGCGCGGGTCGGCGGCGAGTGCCCGCGCGATACCGACGCGCTGGCGCTGTCCGCCGCTGAACTCGTGCGGGTAGCGGTCGTAGTGCGCCGCTTCCAGCCCTACGCGCTCCAGCAGCCCCCGTACGCGCCCCCGGATGCGGGTCTCGTCCCGTTCACCCCGTGCCCGGAGCGGGTCGGCGACCGACTCGCCCACACTGCGCCGGGGATTGAGGGAGGAGACGGGATCCTGGAAGACCATCTGGACGCTGGGGCGGACACCGGACTGTGCCCGGCCCTCGTACCGGACCGACCCGGCGGTCGGCTCCAGCAGGCCGACCAGCATCCGCCCGAGCGTGGTCTTGCCGCTGCCGCTCTCACCGACGACGCCGAGCGTCTCCCCGCGCCGTACCGTGAGCGACACCCCGTCCACGGCGGTGAACCGCCGTCTGCCGCGCCCGAACTCGCGCCGCAGGTCCACCGCTTCGAGCACGACCTCACCGACCGCCCCGCCCCCGCTCCCCCCGGCAGCAGCCGGCGCGGTCACGGGCCGGACGCGTGGCGCGTCCACGCGTGGCACCGCGCCCAGCAGTTCGCGCGTGTACGCCTCTCGCGGAGCCCCGAGGACCGACGCGACCGGCCCGTGCTCGACCGCCCTCCCGTGCCGCATGACGAGCACGTCGTCGACGCTCCCGGCGGCCACGCCCACGTCGTGCGTGACCAGCAGCAGCCCCATCCCGGTCTCCTCCCGCAGGGTGTGCAGCAGGTCGAGGATCTGGGCCTGGACGGTCACGTCGAGGGCCGTGGTCGGCTCGTCGGCGATCAGCAGGTCGGGCGCGCAGGCCAGCGCCATCGCGATCAGCGCGCGCTGCCGCATGCCGCCGCTGAACTCGTGCGGGCGCGAGCGCGCGCGGCGGGCGGCGTCCGCGATGCCGACACGGTCGAGCACCTCGACGGCACGCGCGCGTGCGGCGCGCCGGGAGGCCTTCGCATGGACGCGGTACACCTCGGCGATCTGGTCGCCGACCGCGTAGTACGGGTCGAGGGACGACAGCGGGTCCTGGAAGACCATCGCGGCCTTCCCGCCCCGCAGCCGCCGCAGTTCGTCGTCGGAGGCGGCCTGTACGTCCACTCCCGCCACCCGCACCGCGCCGCCGACGCGCGCTCCGGTGCCCCGGTGCAGCGCCAGCAGCGCGGAGGCCACGGTGGACTTGCCGGAGCCGGACTCGCCGACCAGCCCGAGCGCGGCGCCCTTCCCGAGGGTGAAGGAGAGCCCGTCGACGGCGCGCAGGTCCCCGAACTCGACGACGAGGTCGCGGACGTCCACGAGGGTGTCACCGGTGTCGTCCGGCCCGTCGTCCGGCGTTCCGCCGGTGTTCACGGGTTTCACGAGACTCACGACAGCACCACCCGTCGGTCGGCCACCGCGTACAGGACGTCCGCGACGGCGTTGGCCAGGACCACGAAGAAGCCGGTGACCAGGACCATCCCGACGACCACCGGAAGGTCGACGACCTGCACGGCGTGCACGAGTTCCCGTCCGAGGCCGGGCAGTCCGAACATCGTCTCGGTGAGCACGGCGCCGCCGATCGCCGAACCGACGTCGTTGGCGTTCAGCGCGATGACCGGCGCGATCGCACCGCGCAGGGCGTGCCGTCCGATGATCGAGCGTTCCCCCACGCCGTACGCGCGGAAGGTGCGGACATGGTCCTCGGCGAGGGTCTCCAGCATCGAGGCCCGGGTCAGCCGGGCGTACTTGGCGGCCTCGATCAGCGCGAACGCCAGCCAGGGGAGCAGCAGGTTCCACGCCCACTGCTCGGGGTCCTCGGTGAGGGGCACGTACTGCGGGAAGGGCAGCCACTGCAACTGTCCGCAGACGACGATCATCAGCACCAGGCCGATGACGAAGACGGGTGTCGCGGTGCCGGCGAGCGTGACGCCCGTCAGCACGCGCTCGGTGACCCGGCCGCGGCGCCACGCGGAGAGCACGCCGGTGCCGACGCCGAGGACCAGCCACAGCACCATCGCGCCGAGCACGAGCGAGAGGGTGACCGGAAGCTTCGTCCAGATCAGGTGGGTGACCTGCTGGTCGCTCTGGTAGGAGAGGCCGAGGCAGGGCGCGCCGCAGTGCTGCACGGAGGTGCCCGTCGAGTAGTCGTGTCCTACGACGATGCCCTGCAGGAAGTGCCCGTAGCGCAGGTACAGCGGATCGCCGAGCTTCAACTGCGCGGAGACCTGGTGCACCTGGGCGGGCGAGCAGCGCGGGCCGCAGGTGATCTGGGCGACGTCGCCGGGGGCGACGTAGAAGACGAGATAGATGATCACGGAGATCGCGAGCAGGGTGACGACGGCGCCGACCAGACGCCGCAGGGCGAATCCGGTGAATCCGCCCGCTCCGGGCAGGCCGCTCATGCCCTGGCCTCCCGCTTGCGTCCGGTGCCGACGCGCAGCCGCGAGGCCGCGCGCGGGTCGAGGGCGGTGCGCACCCCGTCGCCGAGGACGGTCAGCGCGAGGACGGTGAGGAAGAGCGAGCCCGCCGGCAGCAGCAGGTACTGCGGCGCCGCCTGGTACCAGACGTCGGCCGCGGTCAGCATCTGGCCCCAGGAGGGGGTCGGCGGCTTCACTCCGACGCCGAGGAAGCTGAGCGCCGCCTCGACGGTGATGTTCATGGGGACGAGGAGGGCGGCGTACGTGATGACGGGCGCGGCCAGGGCGGGCAGGAGTTCGCGGCGGGCGACACGCCAGGGGCCCCAGCCGCTGAGCCGGGCCGCCGCCACGTGATCGAGCTCCTTGAGGGTCAGCGCGTGGGCGCGCACGATCTTCGCGGTCGAGCCCCAGGCCACCAGGCCGATGATGAGGGCGACCAGGACCGGACGCGGGAAGCCGCTGGGCACGATCGCGAGCAGCGCGAGGGACATGATCATCAGCGGCATCGCGATGATGATGTCCGTGACCCGGCTGAGGAGTTGGTCGACCCATCGGTTGCCCAGGGCGGCCGCGACACCGACGACGACGCCGATGAGGACCTGCACGAGGGTGGCCGCGAAGGCGACCCCGAGGGAGACCCGGGCGCCGTTGACGAGCCGGGCGAAGAGGTCGCGGCCCGTCTGCGGTTCGACGCCGAGCCAGTGGTCGCCGCTGACACCGCCGAACGAGCCGAGCGGTACGCCGCCGCGCGCGGAGTCTACGAGGGTCGGGTGGTAGGTGGTCGGGTCCTGGCCCTCGACCGCGGTGAGCAGCGGTGCGGCGAGGGCGACCAGGACGAGCAGCGCGACGACGGCCGCGGCGACGAGGGCGGCGGGCTGGGTGCGCAGCCGCCGCCAGAACTGACGGGCCCCGGAGGCCCCCGGGACGGAGATGTCCGTCCCGGGGGCCTGGGAGGCGACGATGACCTCGGTCACGGTGCTACTTCACCGCGACCTGGGAGATGTCCAGCACGCCGGTCCAGTCGCTGATCACGATGTTCTTGACGTCGTTGCCGTAGAGGCGCTTGTACACCGGGTGGAACAGCGGCACGGTCAGGGCCTGTTCGCCGATCTTCTTGTCGAGCGCGCCCCAGCGTCGCGCGGCCTCGTCGAGGTCGGTCAGCTTGTTGATCGCGTCGATCTCGGCGTTGACGGCCTTGTCGTCGAGGAAGCCGGTGTTGAAGTTGGCGCCGTCCTCGACGATCTGGCGGCCGTCGAAGATCGGGGCGAGGAAGGGGCCGCCGGAGGGCCAGTCGGCACCCCAGTGGGCGAGGAAGAAGCCGGGCTCGGTCTTCGCGCCGTGGATCTTGTCCTTGTAGTCGTTGGACTCCAGGCCCTGGAGCTTGACGGTGATGCCGGCCTTCTTCAGGGCGTCCTGGACGGCGGTGGCGATCTCCGGGCTGGTCTCGAAGTCCTTGTCGTTGGAGTGCGTGAGCGTGATGGTGAGGCCGTTGCCGTGGCCGGCCTTCTTCAGGAGTTCCCTGGCCTTGGCCGGGTCGCCGGACGCGCCCGCCGGGAAGTGGTCGTAGGGCGTGTAGCCGAAGGACTTCTGGTTCGGCAGGTAGGTGGTCGCCGCCTCGGCGAGGGAGGAGCCGCCGGCGGCGTTGATCACCGAGGTGCGGTCGATGGCGTACGAGATCGCCTGCCGCACCTTCGGGTCGTCGAACGGCTTCACCTTCGGGTTGAAGGCGATGTAGTTCGTGTAGCCGAAGTGCCCGGTGCCCACGCGCGCGGCGAGTTCCTTGTCACCGGTGACCTTGGCGAGTTCGGCCGGGCCGAGGTTGGTGTCGGTGGTGACGGCGGCGGCGTCCGCGCCCTGGGAGGAGGACAGCCGCTGGTTGATGACGGACGAGTCCAGGCCGGACCGTACGTCGATCCTGTCGGGGTAGGCCTTGCGTTCGGCGTCGGTCGACGCGGACCAGTGCGGGTTGCGCTCCAGGATCAGCCGCTCGCCGTCGTTCTCGTTCTTGACGACCTTGTACGGGCCCGAGGAGACCGGGTGCTCCTCGTACTTGGTGCCGGTGTCCTTGGCCTGCGGGACGGGCGTGAACTGCGTCTGGGTGGCGAGGTAGGGGAACTCGCCCTCGGGCTTGTTCAGGTGGAAGACGATCGTCAGGTCGTCGGGCGTCTCGATCGAGTCGAGGCCCTTCTTGTCCTTGTAGGGGCCCTGGTAGGCGGCGCCGCCGATGAGCCAGTCCCTCAGGTAGGGCGCGCCGCCTGAGAGTTCGGCCGCGAAGGAACGCTCGATGCCGTACTTGATGTCGGCGGAGGTGATCGGCGTGCCGTCCTCGTACGTGAGGCCCTTCTTCAGGGTGTACGTCCACACGGTCGCGTCCTTGTTCGGACGGCCGGTGTCGGTGGCGAGGTCGGGGACGACCTTGGCGCCGGCGGCCCCGTTCTCGCGGTTGCGCGTGGTGAGCGTGCGGAAGACGAGGGAGGGGACGTTGCCGCCGCCGGAGGTGTACAGGCGCGCCGGGTCGAAGTCCTCCTGCGCGTTGGCGTTGAGGACGGTGAGCGTTCCTCCCTTGCGCAGCTCGGAGTCGCCGCCGGCGCCCTTGGCATCGTTGTCCTCGGGCCCGCAGGCGGCGGCGCCCGCTGCCACGACCAGGGCAAGCGAAACGGTCGCCACACGGGCTCTGTTCACGGACGGTTGACGCATGGGAAGACGACCTCTCGGATGGTGAGACACATTGACGAGGAGTGAGACGAAAATGAACAGACGTCTCCCCCGGCGTCAGGTCGCCGAAAGGTCACGGACCGGTACGGTCACGCGGGGAACGGAATCGCGACGAGCACGCCGGGGGCGGACGTCAGCGACAGTGGATGTCGGCCACGCAGAGCGCGGTCACGCCGATCAGCGCCAGCTCGATGGCGGCGCGACGGACGGCAGGACTGGACCACATGCGCAGAAATATGAACGAACTTTCGGAGCATGTCAATGCGGTCCGGCCCGTGACGGCTGTGACTCCTGTCGTCTCCGGGTCAACTGCCCGGGTACGGCCAGGGGTTGGGCAGGCAGTGGATCCCGTCGTGGTCGAGGAACTTCGTCTGCTGCTGCATGACCGGAGCGAGCGCACCGTCCTTCTGGCAGCTGACGTGGCCGTATCCGAGCCGGTGGCCGACCTCGTGGTTGATGAGCATCTGCCGGTAGGGATGGATCGCGTCGCCGTACGTCCTGGAGCCCTGGGCCCACCGATAGGCGTTGATCATGACGCGGTCGGTGGAGGCCGAGTCGCAGGACACGTTGTCCTCGGTCGTGTCCAGACCCGACTTGGCGCACCACTCGGCGGTGGTGCCCGGGCTGGCCAGCGTGATCACGAAGTCGGGCCTGCCGGAGGAGATCCGCTCGAAGGCGCGGGAGTCGCCGTGGGCCCAACTCCTGCGGTCGTTCAGCGTCTTCTGCACGGCCTGCGCGAAGAGCGCGCCGTCAAGTCCGAGGCCCTGTTCCACATCCACTCGATAGGTGTACTTCCGGCCCTCGCCTGGCGCCTTGTCGAACCCGGCGACGGCGGCGAACCTGCCCGACGCCTTGAGCTTCGCGCCGAGTGCGTACTTCTCGCCCATCTTCTGGTCGTACGTCAGTGCCTTCACGGGTTTCGCGGCCGGTGCGCCGGACGCGGCGGTCCGGCCGTCGCCGCGTGAGGCGGAGCCGAGGGTGCCCCGGCCGGCACCGGCGGCGGACTGCGTGCGCGTGCCGCCGCCGTCGCGTCCGGTGGCCACCTGTCCGGCGACCACGACGGCGAGCACGGTGGTGACGGCCGCCGCGGCGATGCCGGTGAACGTCCGCCCCTTGCCGCCCTTCGACCTGGTCTCCTCACCGGGCCGCGCCGCCGGCTCCTCGGCGACCCGCGGATCCCGGTCGGCGACGGGGGCGTCGCGGTCGGTGACGGGACCGTGGGGGTCACCGCGGAGCGCGGTGGCCTGCCGGGGCGCGAACAGGTCGGCGTCTCCCGTGCCGTCACCGGTGCCGCCCTCGTCGAAGGCGTCGACATAGGCCTGCCGGGGTCCACGCCCGGACCACGACCCGGATCCGAACCCGGTTGCCGCTCCTTGTCGTTGCCCTTGCCCTTGCCCTGCTCCTGCTCCTGCCCCTGTTCCGGGCTCCTGGCGCTGGCCGGGGACGCGAGGTCCGCCCGGCGCCATGGGCCCGGAGAGGCCGGTGGGCGCGGCCTGGGGGGTCACCCGGGGGCCGCCGTACGCGGCTCCGTTCGGCGGTCCGCCCCTGAACTCGCCCCAGCCACCGCCGGTCTCACGCTGCTCCGGGTGCCCACCACGCGTCCGGACCGGCCCTCGCGCGGCGGTGCCGTCGGCCACCCGCGGGACACCGCGCACGGGCGTCCCGTCGGCCGTCCTCGGGATACCCCGCGCGGGCGTCCCGTCGGCGAAGCGCGGCACCCCGTGAGCCGGGGTCCCGTCAGGAAAACGCGGTATCCCCTGGGCCGAGGTCCCGCCGGACGGCCGGGGAATGCCGTGGGCCGGGGTCCCGTCCTGGAAACGGTCCTGGAAGGCCGGCACTCCGCGCGCCGGAGTCCCGTCCGTCCCGCCGGGCGCTCCCGAGGCCGGTGTCCCGCCCGCGCGAGGGCGCGGCGGCTGGGGACCCAGGGCGCCGCGCGGGGTCTCCTGCGGCGCGCCTCCCGGCCTCTGAGCCGCACGCGGCACCGCACCGGGTGCCGCCGCCGGCTTCTCCCCCGTGTCGCTCTTCTCCGCCCGTCCCCGGCGACTGTGACGTCCCACGCCCCGCCTCAGCTCCCCGCACCGGTGACGGCCGACGAGGTCGACTCGGCGGATTCCGCGAGGAGTTCACGGAAGGCCGTGGCCACCGTCTCCGGGTACTCCATCATCGCGACGTGCCCCGCCTCCGGCAGGGACAGCAGCCGGCCGTCGCGGAAGGCGCGCGCGGCGCGGCGCGCCATGCGGTAGCCGACGAGCTGGTCACGGCCGCCGTAGACGAGCAGCGTCGGCGCGAGCACCCGCTCGGCCTGCCGCCACAGTCCGTGCTGGCCACCCAGCGTGTACGCGTTCACGATCCCGCGCGCCGAGCGTGTCATGGCGTCCCAGAAGTACGGCAGCGCGAGCCGCCGCTCCATCTCCTCGACCGCCTCGCGAAATCCCTCGGGCGACACGTTGCCGGGATCCCCGTAGCAGAGCGCCGTGACCCCGCGGACGCGCTGTTCGGCGTTCCAGTCCTTGGTGAGCCGGGTGAACAGACCCGCCACCCCGGGCACGGCGAGCAGCGCCGTCGGCCACGCGGTGCGCTGCACGCGGATCTCCGGGAGCGCGGGCGACACGAGCGTGAGCGTGCGCACGAGGTCGGGCCGTACGGCCGCGACCCGGGTGGCGACGGCGCCGCCCAGCGAGTTTCCGAACAGGTGTACGGGGCCGCGCTCCGCGGCGTCCAGGTAGCGGATGACCGCGCGCGCGTGCCCGGTGATGCCGTAGTCCCCGTCGTCCGGTGGCGGTGAGTCCCCGAAGCCCGGCAGGTCGAGGGCCTCGCTGTCCACGAGCCCGTCGAGCAGCATCATCAGGGCCGACCAGTTCTGCGAGGAACCGCCCAGCCCGTGCACGTACAGCGCCGGCGGCAGCCCCTCGCGGGCGGGGGGCCGGGAACGCACGGTCAGCGTGATCCCGGGCAGACCGACCGATCTCAGCCGTTCCCCCTCCGCGACCCGGACGGTCCCGACCCTCGGCGTGACGGTGGCGGCCAGCACGGAGGGCAGCTCGGTCGAAGACATGCGGCAATGTTACGAGACGATCACACAGTGGTTCACGTGTTCGCCGTCACAGATGGGAGGCGAATCGCATGGCGTCCGGATCGGGTGTCTCCTAGGCTTCAGACGAGGGCACTCGCAGACACACGGGAGCGCGCTCGCACCACTCGGGAAGAGGAACCATGACAGTCGACCCCACGGACCCCGAGACCTTCACCGCAGTTGACGAGAGCCCGGACCTCGACCCGGAGGCCCCGGAGGCCGACGCCGCCGAACAGCACGCGGATCTGACACCGCGGGACGACGGCCTCCAGGCCGTGGGCGAGTCCCTCGACGCCAACGAGGCGGACCTCGCCGAGCAGGCCAGAGTCGTGGAGCTCAACGAGGACGACTACCGCTAGGCCGCACGGGCCGGCCGGAGGACGGGACGGACCCGCTCGCACATATGACCGACGGCCCAGGACGGCCGGGCGACCGGGGTGATCCGGGTGCCGCGGCGCCCGACCTGCCACCGTTGGGCATGCTCTGTGCCGCTATCGCCCGCGTCCGGTCCGTGAAATTCTGCGCTCGCACCGCGCACACCAGGGTTACCGAAAAGTACGATGGCGGCGCGGCGCACACCGCAAGTGGACAATTTTGGGAGGCGGCGTGACAGCCATCGAGCAGACAGAGGCGGCGCGCCCGCGGGGCACTCGCCTGCCGCGCCGTGCCCGACGCAACCAGCTCCTCGGCGCCGCCCAGGAAGTGTTCGTTGCTCAGGGGTACCACTCGGCCGCCATGGACGACATCGCCGAGCGCGCGGGCGTCAGCAAGCCGGTCCTCTACCAGCACTTCCCGGGCAAGCTGGACCTGTATCTCGCCCTGCTTGACCAGCACTGCGAGTCCTTGCTCCAGGCGGTACGGACGGCGCTCGCGTCCACCACGGACAACTCGCTGCGCGTCCGCGCCACCATGGACGCGTACTTCGCGTACATCGAGGACGACGGCGGCGCATTCCGACTGGTGTTCGAGTCCGATCTGACGAACGAGCCGGCGGTCCGCGAGCGCGTGGACAAGGTGACGCACGAGTGCGCGGAGGCCATCTGCGACGTCATCGCGGAGGACACGGGACTGTCGCGCGCCGAGTCGATGCTCCTCGCCTCCGGTCTGGGCGGTCTGGCCCAGGTGGTGGCCCGCTCCTGGCTGCACAGCGACCGCAGCGTGCCGCGCGACCAGGCGGTCCAGCTGCTGACCTCGCTGGCGTGGCGGGGCATCGCGGGCTTCCCGCTGCACGGCACCGACCACCACTGACCACCGGCTGACCGCCACTTTGTTCCCACCCGCTGTTCGCTCCTGGCGTTCTCGGGCGGAGCGTGTACGTCCCCTCACCGGGCTAATGTGTGCTGCGTACGGCGCGGATGAACGCGCACATGACTGACCGTCGGAGGGACAAAGCCGTGGAGGTCAAGATCGGCGTGCAGCACGCGCCCCGCGAGATCGTTCTGGAGAGCGGTCAGACCCCGGAAGAGGTCGAGCGCGCGGTGTCCGAGGCGCTGGCCGGCAAGTCGCAGCTGCTGAGCCTCGTGGACGACCACGGGCGCAAGGTCCTGGTTCCGGCCGACCGCCTCGCCTACGTGGAGCTCGGCGAGCCCACGCAGCGCAAGGTGGGATTCAGCGCGCTGTAGTCAGCCAAGCGAGGGGCCCGGTGACACTGTCGCCGGGCCCCTCCGCACATCCGGCCGGAACCCGTCCCGGCGACGCCCGCGACCCGTCCCGGCGACGCCCGCGATGCACCCGGCACGACGGCCGCGATCCACCTCCCGGACGACGCCCGTGAACCGTCCCCGCGCCCCTCGCGACTTGGCCCCGTCGCCACAGACGGAGCACAGATCGATCACAGAGGAGGGTTGCGTTCCGCACGTCACGGGTAGACCGGCTACGACCGATTTGCACGTGCTGTGCGGGAGGGACCCCTCACCATGTTCTTGGAAGCGCTCGGCGCCGCGGCGCTCGGTCTGGCCCTGGCGTGGGCCGTCTCGCGCCGCCTGCCGCACCGCCTGCCCGCCCGCAGCCTGGTCCTGTCGACCGGCGTCGCGGGAGGCCTGTTCGGAGCCTTCCTCACCCACACGGCACTGGGCTCCGCGTACTACCCGGTGATCCTCTTCGGCGCGGCGATCGTCTCCGCGGCGCTGCTCTCGCTGCTGCTGCGCCCGGCGGAAAGATTTCGCCGCCGCTCGGCGACGGCGTGACCGTACCGGGCGACGGCGCATCCCGTAGGGACCGGCCCCAGGCCGGGTCGGACAGGACCCTGAGGCGCTAGGCCGCCAGGCCCAGCGCCGCCATCCGCTTCGTGTGGGCCTCGGTGATCCGCGAGAACATCCGCCCGACCTCCGCGAGGTCGAACCCGTCCGCCACCCCGCCCACGAGCATCGTCGACAGCGCGTCGCGGTCCGCCACCACCCGCTGCGACTGGGACAGGGCCTCGCCCATCAGCCGCCGCGCCCACAGCGCCAGCCGGCCGCCCACCCGGGGGTCCGCGTCGATCGCGCCGCGGACCTTCTCCACGGCGAAACTCGCGTGCCCGGTGTCGTCCAGGACACCGAGGACGAGACCGCGCGTGTCCTCGTCCAGGCGCGAGGCGACCTCCCGGTAGAAGTCACTGGCGATCGAGTCGCCGACGTAGGCCTTGACGAGCCCCTCCAGCCAGTCCGAGGGCGCGGTCTGCTTGTGGAAACCGTCGTACGCGGCGACGAACGGCTCCATCGCCCCGGTCGGCTCCTCGCCGATCCCGGACAGCCGGTCCCGCAGCCGCTCGAAGTGGTGGAACTCGGCCGACGCCATCTTGGCCAGCTCCGCCTTGTCGCTCAGCGTCGGCGCCAGCTTGGCGTCCTCGGCGAGCCGCTCGAACGCCGCCAGCTCGCCGTACGCGAGCGCTCCGAGCAGGTCCACGACCGCGGCACGGTACTGGGGGTCGGCGGAGGCCGTGTCCCAGTTCTGCGCGGCGACCCCGGTGGCCGCGGGGGCGGTGTCGCCGGATGCCTCGGCGGACGTGTCAGCGGCGTTGTCAGGCGTCGTCATGAAGCGCACAATAGCCCGCTCGCCGCGACAGGGAAGTCCCTGCTCATCCACTGTGACGGCGACTACGTGACCAAATCGGCCATCGCATATGCGCGAATCCGGGGTATGGTGGTAATGCGCCCGGCGAGTATTCGACGGGCCGCACGAATGAGGATGCCCGGTCGGTGGCCCGATCGGCTCCGACCCGACAGCCCTCCTCACCGGTACGGCACATCGCGTACGGCATCCGGAGGGAACCCTCAGCGGCACGAGAGCTCGAGCGTCGGCAGTGGTCCCATGCCACTCGGCCCGCCCGTCACAGAGCGGCCGACGTCCCCGGCACGGTCCCGTCACGACCCCCGCGCTCGCCTCGTACCGCGTACACAGAAGAGGCAGCACCCTGACTACGACTTTCCGAGAGCTCGGAATCCTTCCCGAGACGGCCGAAGCCCTTGAGGCCGTCGGCATCATCAACCCCTTCCCCATCCAGGAGATGACGCTCCCCGTCGCCCTTTCGGGCAGCGACGTCATCGGCCAGGCGAAGACCGGCACCGGCAAGACGCTGGGCTTCGGCCTCCCGCTCCTGGAGCGCGTCACCGTCCCCGCGGACGTCGAGGCGGGCCGGGCCACGCCCGAGCAGCTCACCGACGCCCCGCAGGCCCTCGTCGTCGTCCCGACGCGCGAGCTGTGCACCCAGGTGACGAACGACCTGCTCACCGCGGGCAAGGTCCGCAACGTCCGCGTGCTCGCCATCTACGGCGGCCGGGCGTACGAGCCCCAGGTGGAGGCCCTCAAGAAGGGCGTCGACGTCATCGTCGGCACCCCGGGCCGTCTGCTGGACCTCGCGGGCCAGAAGAAGCTCGACCTCAAGCACATCAGGGCCCTCGTCCTCGACGAGGCCGACGAGATGCTCGACCTGGGCTTCCTGCCCGACGTCGAGAAGATCATGAACATGCTGCCGGCCCGCCGCCAGACCATGCTGTTCTCGGCGACCATGCCGGGCGCGGTCATCGGCCTCGCGCGCCGCTACATGTCGCAGCCCACGCACATCCGCGCCTCCGAGCCGGACGACTCGGGTGCGACGGTCCGCAACACCGCGCAGTTCATCTACCGCGCGCACAACATGGACAAGCCCGAGCTGGTCGCGCGCATACTGCAGGCCGACGGCCGCGGTCTCGCGATGGTCTTCTGCCGCACCAAGCGGACAGCCGCCGACCTCGCCGACCAGCTCCAGCAGCGCGGCTTCGCCTCCGGCGCGGTCCACGGCGACCTCGGCCAGGGCGCCCGCGAGCAGGCGCTGCGCGCCTTCCGCAACGGCAAGGTCGACGTCCTCGTCTGCACCGACGTCGCCGCCCGCGGCATCGACGTCGAGGGCGTCACCCACGTCATCAACTACCAGTCCCCCGAGGACGAGAAGACGTACCTGCACCGCATCGGCCGGACCGGCCGCGCGGGTGCCAAGGGCATCGCCATCACCCTCGTCGACTGGGACGACATCCCGCGCTGGCAGCTCATCAACAAGGCGCTGGACCTCGGCTTCGGCAACCCGCCGGAGACGTACTCCACGTCCCCGCACCTCTTCGAGGAACTCAGCATCCCGGCCGGCACCAAGGGTGTCCTGCCGCGCTCCGAGCGCACCCGCGCCGGGCTCTCGGCCGAGGCGGTCGAGGACCTCGGCGAGACCGGCGGCCGCGGTCCGCGCGGCCGCGGTGGCCGTGCCGCGGCGCCCGTCGTCGAGCGCGAGAAGGAGCGGGAGCGTTCCGAACGCGGCCCGCGCCGTCGCCGCCGTACGCGCAACGGCACGCCGCTGGACGAGACCTCCGGCACCGTCACGCCGACGGCATCACCGTCGCAGGCTCCGGCCGAGCCCGCCGCCGCGGAGGCCACCGAGTCCCGTACGCCGCGCCGCCGTCGCCGTACGCGCGCCGGTGGATCGTCCGAGCCGGTGGCGGTCGCCACGGAGACGGTCGAGCCGTCGGCCGCGCCCGAGGCCGCGGAGAGCGCGGTCGCGACGGCCGAGGGCGTGGAAGCGACGGCCGCCAAGCCGCGCCGCCGCACCCGCAGGACGACACAGGCCCCGGCCGAGACCGTCACGGTCGTCGCGGAGCCCGTCGTGGTCGCGGAGACCGTCGCCGCGGCGCCCGCCGAGGCTGTCGCGGAGGCTCCGGCCGCCAAGCCGCGCCGCCGCACCCGCAAGGCCGCGGAGGCCGTCGAGGCCGTCCTCGACACGGTCGAGGGCACGCCCGAGGTCACCGAGTCCAAGCCGCGCCGCACCCGCGCCAAGGCCACCACGGCGGCAACTCCCGCCGTGGACAGCGCCGTTGACACCGCGGAGGTCGCGGAGACCAAGCCCCGTCGCCGTACCCGCAAGGCCGCCGCGGCGAGTGTCGAGGCGGACAGCGCGCCCCTGACGCCCGCCGTCGAGGAGCCGGAGGCGGCGCCCCGCCGCCGCACCCGAAAGGCCGCCGAAGCCGCGGTCGACACGGCGGAGGGCGTCGCCGCGGCGCCGGCCGCCAAGCCCCGCCGTACCCGCAAGGCCGCGGTGGCCACGGCCGAGGCACCCGCCGAGGTGGTGGCCGACGCCGCGGAGCCGAAGCCGCGCCGTACGCGCGCCAAGGCGACCACCAAGGCGACGCCCGAGGTGGCCACCGAGGTGACCGCGGACACCGCCGAGGCACCCGTCACGCCCCGCCGCCGGACCCGTAAGGCCGCCGCGGCGAGCGTCGAGGCGACCATCCCCGCTCAGACGGCCGCCGCCGAGGAGCCGGAGGCGACGCCCCGCCGCCGCACCCGCAAGGCGGCGGAGCCCGCGGTGGTGGCACCGGAGACGGACGAGGCCAAGCCGCGCCGCCGTACCCGCAAGGCCGCCGTCGCGGAGCCCGCGGAGAGCTGACGCACAGCCCGATGGCCCGGTCCCCCGCTCCCGGGGGGCCGGGCCATCGGCGTTCCACCGCGCACGACCCCGCCCGGCGCCCCGCGCACCCCGACCCCCGCCCGGTCCGCACCGGCGATCGGACGCCCCGGGCAGACGGACGGGGCCGGCAACCCGAACAGACGCCCCGGACCGTGGACCGGGAATCCCCCCGATACCCTCGGACCCATGAGCCGTCCCCCCTCCTTCACCCCGCCGGCCGGAGCGCGCGCGTACCGGTTGGGCACCGCGCGCGGCGAGTTCGCGGTGATCGAGGCCGGCACCGCCCTACGGGGAACCGCGTTGCTCCTGCCGGGTTTCACCGGGAGCAAGGAGGACTTCATCGCGCTGCACGAACCGCTGGCGGCACGCGGGTACCGGACCGTCGCCGTCGACGGACGCGGGCAGTACGAGAGCGAGGGGCCCGAGCGCGACGAAACGCCTTACGCGCAGGACGAGTTGGCGCGCGACGTGCTCGCACAGACCGCGGCCCTCGGGACGCCCGTGCACCTGGTCGGCCACTCTCTCGGCGGACAGGTCTCCCGGGCCGCCGTCCTCCTCGACCCGGCCCCTTTCGCCTCCCTCACCCTGATGGCCTCGGGCCCCGCCCAGATCTCCGTCTCCCAGCAGCAGCGCGTCAAGCTGCTCCGGGACGCGCTCGCCGTGATGGACATGGGCCAGGTGTGGGACGCGATCCAGGCGATGGAGCCGCCGGAGGAGACCGAGACCGGAGAGCTCGACGCCGGTCTGGACGACCGCGCCGACCTGCGGCGCCGCTGGCTGGCCACCAGCCCCGCCCAGCTGATCGCGACGGGCCGTCAGCTCTGCACCGAGCCCGACCGCGTCGCCGAGCTGGCCGCCGTACGGCTGCCGAAGCACGTCCTGTCCGGCTCGCAGGACGACACCTGGCCGGTGGACCTGCTGGACGACATGGCCGTACGTCTCGACGCCCGGCGTACGGTCGTACAGGGCGCCGAGCACTCCCCCAACACGGACCAGCCCCTGCCGACCGCCCGCGCCCTCGCCGACTTCTGGGACGACACCGCCATCGCGTGATTCGCGGCGCGTGCTCCGTACCGCGTGGCCCATAGCTCGTGATCCGGGCCCCGTGACGAACGGATCCCCCGGCGGAGACCGGGGACGGGAAGCGCGGACCGGTCGGTTCAGTACTGCGCCTGCAGATGCTCCCAGAAGCCGTCCCGGAGCGCCCGGCGCAGATCCGCCTGGCCCCGCAGGGAGTACTGGAGCAGCCCCTCCGCCTCGACCAGCAGGTCCTGGTCGACCGAGCCGGGCAGATACGGATGGCCCGGCAGCAGGTCCACCAGCGCCTCACGCCCCCGCGCGGCCAGCCACTTCGCGGCGATCTGGGCGCCCACGAACCGCACGTCCTCGCGCGTGGGCCTGCTCGCCGCGCTCGCGTCGTACGTGGTCGCGGTGCGCCGGGACACGTAGGGCTTGAAGAAGTCGAGGTCGAAGGTGCGCTGACTGTCGACCTCCCAGAGCAGCGGCTCGGCCTGGTTGCGGCCCTCGGGCGCCTCGATGCCCCAGAGGTGGACCCGCGCCCCGTACCCCTGCGCGGCCTCGACCGCCGACACCAGGTCCTCGTCACCGCCGAGCAGGGCGGCGTCGCTGATGGCGCGGTGCCGGGCGAGGGACTCCAGGTCGGACCGGATGAGGGAGTCGACGCCCTTCTGCTGGTTGTTGGCGTTCAGGTTGCCCAACCGCACCTTGACGTCCGGGAGTTCGGCGATCGACTGCTGCTCCGCGGTGTGGATGCGGCGACGCGCGCCGTCGTACCAGTACACCCGCAGCAGCCTGCTGTCCGCGAAGATGGTGCGGGCCTTGTCGATGAGTGCCTCGATGAGGCCCTCGGCGTCGAGGTCGAAGGAGCGGCGGTCCTCGGTCCCGGCGACGAGCCGTCCTCCGGCCGCGTACAGGTATCCGGCGTCGACGAAGATCGCGTGGGTCGAGGGCGTCTTCGCCACCTCGGCGAGCATGCGCTGGAGCAGCTCGTTCGTGCGGTCGATGTGGGCGCCGAGCGCCGCGAGGTCGTCGTTCATCACCCCCCATTCTCCCGGCGGTCACGCTTCGAACACAACTGGTCCCGTTCAGTCTCCCTCACACTTCTTACCAGGCGGTAATTAGGTTCTCGAAAAATTTCGTTAGCGTAGGGAATGTTTGTAACACGCACACCGTTGAATACGAACGGAAGCGGGGAGAGTCTCAGGCCCCGCGCCACACCGAGTAGTTCTCCTCAGGAGGATGACCAGACGAAGGGAGAAGCCCATGCGCTTCGAAATCATGCGACTCGACGATGTCAACGGCACGCTCGTGGACAGCACCGTCGTTGACGCCGCCTCCGTCAACCGGATCGTTCAGCAGGCCGCCGCCATAGGGCAGCGACTGTGGATCCGCCCGGCCGATTCGTCCGCTTCATAACCCGCGGACGCCTCTCGGACGTCACCGACGTCTCAGACTTCAGAGCCCCGTACGGCGTCGTCGCCGTACGGGGCTTTGCGTATACGAGAGCGCCTCGCGCCGAAGGCCGCTCAACCGCCCCGGACGACCTGCGTGACACCGTTGATGATCTGCTGGACGGCGATCGCCGACAGCATCATGCCCGCGAGCCGGGTCACCAGCACCACGCCCCCGTCCTTGATGACGCGGATGATCAGCAGCGAGTAGCGCATGACCACCCACAGCACGATGTGGATGGCGAGGATGGCGGACCACACGGACACCTGCGTGGCGACGCTGTCCGCCTTCTGCACGGCCAGGATCACCGACACGATCGCGCCGGGGCCCGCGAGCAGCGGCATGCCGAGCGGTACGAGGGCGACGTTGACGTCCTTGGTCTGCTTCGGCTCGTCGGTCTTGCCGGTCAGCAGGTCGAGGGCGATCAGCAGGAGCAGCAGTCCGCCCGCGATCATCAGCGCGGGCACGGAGACGTGCAGGTAGTCCAGGATCTGGTGCCCGAGCAGCCCGAAGACCGCGATCACCCCGCCCGCCACGCAGACGGCCTGGAACGCCATGCGCTTCTGCACCTTGGCGGGGCGTCCCGCGGTGAGCGCGAGGAAGATCGGGGTGATCCCGGGCGGATCCATGATCACGAAGAGGGTGAGGAAGAGGGAGCCGAAGACGGCGACGTCGAACATGGGTCAGTGAGGCCTTGCGCAGGTGGGGGGAGCGGTACGCCGGGAAGCGCGGTCACCGCTGGGGAAGGGTGTTCCGTGGGGCGGAACGGGCACGCGGCCGGCGTCGCCGGGCGCGTGGGAGGGGGATCGGGGTGCGAGGGGCGGGGTCAGGCTCCGCCGGTTCCCGGCACCGGGAAGGCGCCGGTGGCCCGCCGGGTGATCTCCCCGTACACCTCGGGGTCGGTCGTGTACTCCCCGAGGACGCAGGTCTTGCGGCTGCCGTGGTAGTCGCTGGACCCCGTGGCGAGCAGCCCCAGTTCGGCCGCGAGGCCCCGCAGCCGGGCCCTGGTCGCCGGCTCGTGCTCCATGTGGTCCACCTCGATGCCGTCGAGCCCCGCGGTGGCCAGCTCGGCGATGGCCGCCTCCGGCACCGTGCGGCCCCGCTTGGCGGCGGCCGGGTGCGCGAGGACGGTCACGCCGCCCGCGGCCTTGACCAGCCGGATCGCGTCGAAGGGGTTCGTCTCGTGCTTGGGTACGTAGACCCGGCCGCCGTCGGCGAGCCAGTCGCCGCCGAACGCCTCGGAGACGCTGCCCACGACCCCCAGCTCGACCAGGGCGGAGGCGACGTGCGGCCGTCCCACGGAGCCGTCGCCCGCGATGCGCGCGACCTGTTCCCAGGTGACCGGCACGCCCAGCCCCTGGAGCTTGGCGACCATGCTCCGGGCCCGCGGCACCCGGTCGTCCCGGATCAGCTCGCGCTCGGCGAGCAGCTCGGGCTCCTCGGGGTCGAAGAGGTAGGCCAGCAGGTGCATGCTGACGCCGTCGAGACGGCAGGAGAGTTCGGCGCCGGCGACGAGGGTGAGCCCCTCGGGGAGGGCCGCGACGGCCTCCGCGTGTCCCCGGGTGGTGTCGTGGTCGGTCAGCGCGACGACGTCCAGACCGGCGGCGGCCGCGTTGCGGACCAGCTCGGCCGGGGTGTCCGTACCGTCGGAGGCGGTGGAGTGGGCGTGCAGGTCGATGCGCACTACGCGGACTCCAGGAGGTGACGGCACGGAAGGGGACACCCAAGGATAACGGGGTTCCGGAGCACCCCTGTCACACCTGAAACACCGGTGCGCCCCCTACGAAGGGTCTTGTGCGGCTCGGGCACCTCCCGGGCTCCCGGAGCGCGACCGGGCCCCCCGGCGGGCCACTGGGGCTGCGCCCCGGCCCCCCGCTTCGGCCTGAACGGCCTCGTCACCGAGCGCCGGACGGGCTGGAGAGGCGCGCCCACGCCAAGAGGTGACCCTGGCCGAACGCGCGGGTCCGCACCGCACGGAAGGATCCGGCCCGCACCGGAAAGCCGACGCCCTGTCCCGGACAGCCCGGCCCGTCCGGCGCTCGATGACGAGCCCTTCGGGCGAAACAGGGGGTCCAGCGGGTGCGGCACCTCGGCACCACACACCGCACCAGCCGCACCGGACAGAGCAAAGACGCGGGTCCGCGCCCCTGCACACGAGCCCGCGCCGGGGGCCTCCGACCGCCCCGCCGCGTCGCCCGGCACCGTCCCCTCCCCCCGTCCCGGCGGAGCGCTACGGCTCCAGGATGCGCGGGGACAGTGCCCCGCAGGGCAGCAGGTCCACTTCCGCCCCGGCGTCCCGCAGGTCGGTCAGCACCAGCTCGTCGTACATCAGCAGCCCGGACTGCTCGGGCCATACCACGGCCCACAGCCACAGCCCGAGGGCCTCGCCCGCGAAGACGGCCCGGTCGTCGGGAGCGCCGGCCACATGCCACAGCGGGGTGGGCCGGCCGGCCGCGAGGACCTTGGCCTGCGGGGGTTTCTCGACACTCATGTAGGGCCCGGGGTCGGGGCCGTCGATACCGGCGTAACGCGCGCCGAGGCCGACGCCGAGCTCCTCGGCGACCAGGATGAGTTCCCCGATGCCGCCGAGCGGTCCCGGGCCCGAGCAGGCCACCATGGTCGCGCGCCCGCCGCTGCGGTCGTCGCCCGCGAAGCCGGCACCGGTGAACAGCCATCCGACCGGCAGCGGCCACGGCATCCACACCGGTACCCGGGCACGGTGCACCACGACACCGAGGGCCTCGACGCTGGGCGGGATCACGGGCTGCAGTGGATGCACGTTCCCGTGCACGTCGCACTGCCAGGAATCGGCAAAAAGGCCGGGAGCCCTGACCCGGCCACCACACTTCGGGCAACTGGGTTCGCCCCTCATAGAGCCCCACGGTCCTCCCCGTCTTTCGCCGCGTCAAGGACGATCACCCGTCCGGAGCGCGCCGTCACCGCGAGGAACTAAATGTAACTTACAGTAATTAGCTCAGCTAACTTGTTATGTGCAGGCGACAACGACCCCTCCGGGACAGCCGGAGGAGCGAACTCGACCCGCGGCCCAGGAGGCCCCACCGGAAGGCGACGTCGACGCCGAACGGGCGCTCGGCGTGTCGGACGCGCCGCGCCCGCCGGCGAGCGCCGGATACAACGCCGTGCGCTGGTTCGCGGTGGCCGCGGCACCCCTCTTCGCCCCGAAGGCCGAGGAGTGGAGCTCTCCTCGTATCCCGTTCGTGGTCGCGGCGGTCACCGCTCCGGCCGGCGCCGCGGTGGTCCACGTACGGCGGCACGCGCACGCACGAGGCCGCCGGGCTCAAGCCGCGGCACGCCGCCGAGGACAGCGTCACGGTTTTTGCCAACTGAAGATTTCCGGCCAGGAACTGACGTGAACTCAGTCCAGCGGAACGGACCTGCGCAGCGGATCGCGCAGGTCCGTTCCACCGTTCAGCCAGCGTTCCTGAAGGGCCCCGGCGCCGTGCACCCGCTTCCACGCGGCCTCGTTCGGCGTCATCGGGAGCAGCGGCAGGAACCGTACGGGATCGGCGGGCGCGTCCAGTTCCAGGTCCTCGACCAGACCACCGGACTCGGCGACCAGGACAGAGGTGAAGGGCGCGCCGGGCCAGAGCGGTCCGCCCACGTCGAGCGAGGCACCGGGAGCCACCACCAGCCCCTCGACCTGCGGGGACGCGCCGAGCACGGCGAGCGCGCGCAGCACCTTGTCGGTCTCGGCGCCGCCCGCGCGCACCGAGAGGACCAGCTCGGCGCGCGGTCCCTTCACCGGGTCGGCGAGCACCACCGTGGGGTCCGCCATCGGCTGGGCGGACATGCCGAGCGTCGCGTAGCGGACGACGTCGCCCTCCGTGAAGCGCAGCACCTCGATGCGGTCGGTACCGAGAAAGGTGACCGCGGCCCGCGCGTCGGGTTCGCCCAGCGCGGAGCGCAACCGGGCCTCGACCAGAGGAAGAACATCAGCCATGAACCGAGCATAGAACTCGTCAGCAACGGGCAAAGCGGCGGCTTGACGCTTCGGTGCGCTGATAGTCTTGGCCGCTGGTCGGGGCAGCACGCAGAAGCGTCGCTCTCGAGCTCCGACGCACTGAGACTGACTGATCTCCCTCGCCGGGAGGCAGCTCCCCCACGGGGGATGGATCGTCCCTCACGGGGGACCGGCCGGAGGAGGTGGGGCTGCAATGGACCGAAGTCGACCGTGCAGTACCACCCGCTCTTCCGGACGCTGAATTCTGTAGCTGGTTCCCCTCACCCAGGCCGGCTGCCGCCTCCTGCAAACGTGTGCATACGTGTCAGCGTTGTCCGTTGCACCACGGAAGAGCGCTTCGTTCCCGCCTGATCTGTCTGATCTGAATCAGTAGCGAAGCTGCCACCGCGACGGTGCGGTGCTCCCCGCTTTGTGGACGTGCCAAACATCCGCAGTCAGGACGTCCCCATTCCGGGCAGTTCCAACCGTCGCCGGCGGCCTCCAGTTGTGAAGGAGCCTGCCATGTCGATGATCCGTGACCTCCGTGCCGCGGTCCGCCCCCGCCCCTCCCTGCGCAAGGAAAGCGGCTCGTACGACACCACCCGCGCGCCCGGGACCAACTCCGCCGTGGTCGACTGCGCGGTCTACCGCGACGGCGCCCGTGTCCAGACCCGCGAGCCCCTCACCCCGCACGAGGCGATGCGCCTGGTGCACCGCGACGGCGGTTTCGTGTGGATCGGCCTGCACGAGCCCACCGAGGCCGAGTTCTCGGGTATCGCGGGCGAGTTCGGGCTGCACCCGCTGGCTGTGGAGGACGCCGTCCAGGCACACCAGCGGCCCAAGCTGGAGCGCTACGACGACTCCCTGTTCACGGTCTTCAAGACGATCCACTACGTCGAGCACGACGAACTCACCGCCACCAGCGAGGTCGTGGAGACCGGCGAGGTCATGTGCTTCACCGGCCGGGACTTCTTCATCACCGTCCGGCACGGCGGCCAGGGCTCGCTGCGGGCGCTGCGGCACCGGCTGCAGGACGAACCGGACCTGCTCGCCAAGGGCCCCTCGGCGGTGCTGCACGCGATCGCCGACCACGTCGTCGACGGGTACATCGCGGTCGCGGACGCCGTACAGGACGACATCGACGAGGTCGAGACCGCGGTGTTCTCGCTCGGGCGGAAAGGTACTCCGCGCGGTACGGACGCCGGCCGCATCTACCAACTCAAGCGTGAGGTACTGGAGTTCAAGCGCGCGGTCTCGCCGCTGCTGCGTCCGATGCAGCTGCTGAGCGAGCGGCCGATGCGGCTGGTCGACCCGGACATCCAGAAGTACTTCCGTGACGTCGCCGACCATCTCGCCCGGGTGCAGGAGCAGGTCCTCGGCTTCGACGAGCTGCTCAACTCGATCCTCCAGGCCAACCTCGCGCAGGCGTCCGTCACACAGAACGAGGACATGCGCAAGATCACCTCCTGGGCCGCGATCATCGCCGTACCGACGATGGTGTGCGGTGTGTACGGCATGAACTTCGACTACATGCCGGAGCTGCGCTGGAAGTTCGGCTATCCGCTGACGCTCGGTGTCACCGTCTGCATCTGCCTCTCGATCCACCGGATCCTGAAGCGCAACGGCTGGCTCTGACGTCCGGGCGTCGTGCTGGCTAGGCTGAGCGCATGACGGAACAGCTGCTCGATCGGGCCCTCATCGAGGAGGCCACCAAGAAGTCCGGGCTGATCTGGGCGCGCGGCGACGGCATGCCGTCGGCCGGCGCCCCGGGCCCCGAGGAACCCGCCCGGGCCCTGTGGCACGTGTGGCACGACGGAGCGGTCTGTCTGGTCGGCGACGGTCCCGGTGAGCAGCCGCTGCCCGGCCTCAGCGACGGGGGCGAGGCGGTGGTCACCGTACGCAGCAAGGACAAGGGCGGCCGGGTGGTGGCCTGGACGGCCAGGGTGGTCGAGCTCGCGCCCGGGTCCGACACGTGGCAGGAGACCGTCGCCGAACTCAAGGGCAAGCGTCTGAACGCGCCCGACGGTGAGGAGATGCCGGCCCGCTGGGCGCGCGAGTGCCGGGTGCTGCGTCTGGAGCCCCTGGCCGGCACGCTCCCGCTGCCGGACGGCTCGCTGGCCGCCGCGCCCCTGCCGACCCCGGCGACGACCCGGCAGCCGGTCCCGGCGGCCGTCCCCCGCCTCCTGTTCAAGAAGCGCAAGCGGTCCTGAGGGCCGGCCGACTCCAGGAGACGCGGGCGGTCCCGGGGCGCGGCGCCGGCTACGAGGCGGGCAGCTGCCTGCCGTAGTCGACCGTCTCGCCCCTGGCCGGTTCGGCGAGGGCGAAGTCCTGGCCCCAGTCGGTGAGCCGGAGGGTGCCGGCGCCGCCCGCGCGGACCAGGAGGACGGGGTAGGGGGTCCCCTTCAGCGAGACGTCGAGGGTGCCGCCCGCTCCCTTGTCGCCGGTGATGCGGATGGTGCGGACGCCGGACTGCTCGTGGTGGCCGTCCGTGGCGAGCGTGCCGTGCAGGGTGAGCAGGCCCTCCAGGAGGACGTCCTTGTCCGTGAAGCTGATGAAGCGCTTGTAGGCGGGGTCGCCGGCCGGGACCTTCACGTACTTGCCGCCGAGCTTGTCGGCGGCGGCCGTGTCCGCCGAGGTGCTGCCGCTCTTGTCGTCCTGATGGCTCCAGAACTCGGCACCGGCCTTGAGGAAGAGGTGCTCGCCCACCCGCAGCAGTTTGAAGCTCGCCCCCTGCGAGGTGACCGACCCGGTGCCGCCGTCCGCCTTCAGACGCATGTCGAGCTTGTAGGTGCGTCCGTTCGACACCACGGTCCCGGCGAGCCTGACCGTCTCCGCGGACGTGGCCGCCGCATGGGACTTCGTCTGGATCGCGGAGGCGGACAGCTTGCCCACGCCGTTCGTGCCCGCGTCCGGATCGTCACTGCCGCACCCCGTCAGCCCCGTCCCCGTCACGACCAGTGCGCACATCGCGCCCACCAGTGCGGCCCTGCGGGTACGGCCCTGGAGAATCGCAGTCACAGGTGGGCTGCCTTTCGTACGGGGGTCCATGCGGGTGTCCGTGCCGGGGCGCCCTGCGGAGGGTCCGCACCGGGTGCCCACCACGGCGTACGGCAGCGTACCGGTGTCGCACCGGCCCGACGGAGCCAGTCCGTCCGGACCGCTCACCAGGGCGTATCCGACCGGTACGGGCTAGCCTGAAGCCCACCCGAGCGGACAGAACGGGACCAAGCACGCGTACGGCCACACCACCCGGCGCACATACCGGGCCAGTACGGGAAACACCTACCGGGACAGCACGGAAAGAAGGAGGCGCGGGCATGGCCGCAGGCGCCCCCCGGATCTTCGTCTCGCACCTCGCCGGTGTCGCCGTCTTCGATCCGAACGGCGACCAGGTCGGACGGGTACGGGACCTGGTCGCCATGCTCCGGGTGGGGCGGCGCCCGCCGCGGCTGCTTGGGCTGGTCGTCGAACTGTCCACCCGGCGGCGCATCTTCCTGCCCATGACCCGCGTGATCGGCATCGAGTCGGGCCAGGTCATCACCACCGGCGTCGTGAACGTGCGCCGTTTCGAGCAGCGGCCCACCGAGCGGCTGGTGTTCGGCGAACTGCTGGACCGGCGGGTACGGCTCGTCGACACCGACGAGGAGGTGACCGTCCTCGACGTGTCGGTCCAACAGCTGCCGGCCCGGCGCGAGTGGGAGATCGGCCGGGTCTTCGTGCGCCGGGCCCGCAGCGGGACCTTCCGGCGCACCCGGGGCGAGACCCTGACCGTCGACTGGTCCGCGGTCACCGGGTTCTCGCTGGAGGAACACGGACAGGGCGCGGAGAGCCTGCTGGCCACCTTCGAGCAGTTGCGCGCCGCCGACCTCGCCAACGTGCTGCACCACCTCTCCCCGAAACGGCGCGGCGAGGTGGCCGCCGCACTCGACGACGACCGCCTCGCCGACGTCCTGGAGGAGCTCCCGGAGGACGACCAGATCGAGATCCTCGGCAAGCTCAAGGAGGAGCGCGCGGCGGACGTCCTGGAGGCGATGGACCCCGACGACGCGGCCGACCTGCTCGCCGAACTGCCGGAGGCGGACGTGGAGCGGCTGCTGACGCTGATGCGGCCCGACGACGCCGCCGACGTACGACGGCTGATGTCGTACGAGGAACGCACCGCGGGCGGCCTGATGACGACCGAGCCCATCGTGCTGCGGCCCGACGCCACGGTCGCCGAGGCGCTCGCCCGGGTCCGCAACTCCGACCTGTCCCCCGCGCTCGCCGCCCAGGTGTACGTGTGCCGCCCCCCGGACGAGACGCCGACCGGCAAGTACCTGGGCACCGCGCACTTCCAGCGGCTGCTGCGCGACCCCCCGTACACGCTGGTCAGCTCGATCCTCGACGACGATCTGCAGCCCCTGGCGCCGGACGCGGCGCTGCCCGTCGTCGCGGGCTTCTTCGCCACCTACGACATGGTCGCCGCGCCCGTGGTCGACGAGAGCGGTTCGCTGCTCGGCGCGGTGACCGTCGACGACGTCCTGGACCACATGCTGCCGGAGGACTGGCGCGAGACGGAGTTCCACCTGCACGAGGACGAGGCCGGAGGGGGGAACCATGACGCCTGACCGCGAGACCCGCGAACGGGCCGTCACGGGGGCCACCGCGACCACCCGGCCACGCAGCCGGCTCGACCAGCCGATGCCGCCGCGCCGCAGACTGCTGCCCGAGTGGGACCCGGAGGCCTTCGGCCGGCTGTCGGAAAGGATCGCCCGGTTCCTCGGCACCGGGCGCTTCATCGTCTGGATGACGGTCGTCATCATCCTGTGGGTGGTGTGGAATGTCAGCGCACCCCGTGACCTGCGATTCGACAACTACCCGTTCATCTTCCTGACCCTGATGCTGTCGCTCCAGGCCTCGTACGCGGCCCCCCTGATCCTGCTCGCGCAGAACCGCCAGGCCGACCGCGACCGGGTCAACCTCGAACAGGACCGCAAGCAGAACGAACGGTCGATCGCGGACACCGAGTACCTCACGCGCGAGATCGCCGCCCTGCGCATCGGCCTCGGCGAGGTCGCCACCCGCGACTGGATCCGCTCCGAGCTGGATGACCTGGTCAGGGCGCTGGAGGAGGACCATTCGGACGGGCACGCCGTATTCCCGGCGGAACGGTCGCCCGGACGTGACACAGGCGACCGCTGACGGGGCTTTCCGGGCCCCGGGCCGGGCGCCGTACCATCGTCCCTATGGCTACGGAAGACGCGGTGCGTGAAGCACTGGCGACGGTGAACGACCCCGAGATCCAGCGACCCATCACCGAACTGGGGATGGTCAAATCGGTGGACATCGGTGCGGACGGCGCGGTCGCGGTCGCCGTGTATCTGACCGTCTCCGGCTGTCCGATGCGCGAGACCATCACCGAGAACGTGACGAAGGCGGTCTCGGCGGTCGAGGGCGTCACCCGCGTCGACGTGACCCTGGACGTCATGAGCGACGAGCAGCGCCGCGAGCTGGCGGGCGCGCTGCGCGGCGGCCAGGCCGAGCGCGAGGTCCCCTTCGCGAAGCCGGGCTCCCTCACCCGCGTGTACGCGGTCGCCTCCGGCAAGGGCGGCGTCGGCAAGTCCTCGGTGACGGTGAACCTGGCGGCGGCGATGGCGGCCGACGGTCTCAAGGTCGGCGTGGTCGACGCGGACATCTACGGCCACTCCGTGCCCCGCATGCTCGGCGTCGACGGCCGTCCGACCCAGGTCGAGAACATGATCATGCCGCCGTCCGCGCACGGCGTGAAGGTCATCTCCATCGGCATGTTCACCCCGGGCAACGCCCCGGTCGTATGGCGCGGCCCGATGCTCCACCGCGCCCTCCAGCAGTTCCTGGCGGACGTGTACTGGGGCGACCTGGACGTCCTCCTCCTCGACCTCCCGCCGGGCACCGGCGACATCGCGATCTCCGTCGCCCAGCTGGTGCCGAACGCCGAGATCCTCGTCGTCACCACCCCGCAGCAGGCGGCGGCCGAGGTCGCCGAGCGCGCGGGCTCCATCGCCGTCCAGACCCACCAGAAGATCGTGGGCGTCGTCGAGAACATGGCGGGCCTGCCGTGCCCGCACTGCGGCGAGATGGTCGACGTGTTCGGCACCGGCGGCGGCCAGACGGTCGCGGACGGGCTGACCCGCACCACCGGCGCGAGCGTCCCGGTCCTCGGGTCCATCCCCATCGACGTCCGGCTGCGCGAGGGCGGCGACGACGGCAGGCCGGTCGTCCTGACCGATCCCTCGTCCCCGGCCGGCTCGGCCCTGCGCGCCATCGCCGGCAAGCTGGGCGGCCGGCAGCGCGGCCTGTCGGGCATGTCCCTGGGCATCACCCCGAGGAACAAGTTCTGACCAACGCTCTCCCCGGCCTCCCCGCTCGGGGGAGATGAACCCGCCCCGTCAGGGGCGCGGGGAAACCGCGCGCCCCGGCCACGGCCGGCCCGCGTCCGCGGAACCCGCCCGCACCGCCTCCGCGGAGCGCCGCCGCCCGGCGGAGCGCTCTGCGGAGCACTCCGGCGTGCGCCGCGGAGCACTCAGACGTACGCCGCGATGTCCTTGACCACCGCGAAGCCCAGCCCGTACGCGCTCATGCCGCGTCCGTACGCACCCACGTGCACGCCCTCCTGGGTGGACCCCGCGAGGACCCAGCCGAACTCGGACTCGCGGTAGTGGAACGGCGTGGGCACACCGTCCACGGGGAGGGACAGCGAGGACCAGTCCGAGCCGTCGAGATCGTCCGCGAGGACCCACGCCGTCTCGGTCTGCTGGTCCAGCCAGTCGTCCCGCAGGGTGTGGTCCATCTGGCCGGGCCAGGTGAAGGACAGCAGGCCCACACCGGCCAGCCACGCCGCCGAGGAGACCGAGGTGGCCTCCAGCAGTCCCGTACCGTCCGCGCTGCGGCGCGAGGGGTTCGCCGCGACGGTCACCACGACCGCGAAGCGTTCCTTGTCCTCGGTCGACTCGCCGCGCACCGAGGGCTCCTCACCGTGCCCGATCGAACCGTGTTCGACGGCGCCGTCCGCCGACATGCCCACCTGCATCAGCCAGCGCGGTCCCGTGAAGGCCTCGTCGAGGCCGTACCACGGGAAGGGCGCCAGCAGGTAGCCGTCGACCGTGCGCCGGGCGGAGGCGAGCTGCTGTCCGCCCTCCGTGGCCGGTGCCTGCGCGCCTACCCGACTTGTCGTCTCCATCTGCCGGACGCCTCCTTGCTCTCGTCGGACCGGGCGGCCCGCCCCCCTCGGGCGTCCTCAGCGGTCCGCACAACAACTGGGCAGCATAGCCACACCGCTCCGGGCAGCACGGAAAGCACCCGTCGCGTGGGGCGCGCCCGCCGTCGATTTCCGGCCGTGTCACACGGCCGGAAGGCCCCTGACCTGTCTCGATCGGGGTACGGCTCAGGTGGCGTCGGCGTCGAAGGGCGGGCGCTCGTCCTGGCCGGACCGCTCGGGCTTCTTGGTCATGTCCACCGTGGATCCGGCCGAGCCGGAACCCGGACCGGAACTCGACGACTCGGATTCACGGCTGTGCACCGCGTCCGTGACCTCGGCCATCTCCTTCTTCAGGTCGAAGCCGTTACGGATCTCCTTGAGCCCCAGCTCGTCGCTGTCCAGCTGCTTGCGCAGGAACGTCTTGGGGTTGAGGTCCTCGAACTCGAAGTCCTTGAACTCCGGGCCGAGTTCCTCACGGATGTCCGCCTTGGCGGTCTCCGAGAACTCACGGATCTTGCGGATGGTGCGCGTGACGTCCTGGATCATCTTCGGGAGCTTGTCCGGACCGAAGACGAGCACGGCGAGGACAACGAGCGCCACCAGCTCGAGCGGTCCTATGTCATTGAACACCTGAAGCTCCTTGCGATGTCCTTCGGTCCTCGGCCCCCGGCGGTTCTTCCGTGGTCCGGGCCGGGTCCACGGTACCCGGCCATCCCGTCCGTCCGGAACTGTCCCGGGGCCTCCGGGTTCGTGTACACGTCCAGTTTTCCCTGCTGTTTGCCGCCCGGGGAGGGGACGGCTCCCGGCCCGACGGCCACGTCCGGCTCCGTCCGCCGCCGTCCCTCCGCCGTCCCCCGCCGTCCGTCCCGGTCCGCCCCCGTCCGCCGCGATCCCCCCGGGGCGGGCCGCGGTCCGGGGCGGTCAGTCGCCGTCCGCCGAGCCGAGGACCAGGGTGATCTTTTCGCGGGTACCGTCCCGCCGCAGGGTCAGCAGCAGCCGGTCGCCGGGGCGGTGGGCGCGGGTCCGCACGATCAGCTCCTCGCCCGAGTGCACGCGCAGCCCGTCGACCTCGGTGATGACGTCGCCCGCCCTGATCCCCGCGCGGGCGCCGGGGCCGCCCGGGGTGACCGGCGAGCCGCCGCTCGTCCTCGTGCCGACCCGGGCGCCGTCGCCGGTGTAGCCCAGGTCGAGCGTGACACCGATCACGGGGTGCGTCGCCCGGCCCGTGTTGATCAGCTCCTCGGCGACGCGCCTGGCCTGGTTGACCGGGATGGCGAAACCCAGCCCGATGGAACCGGCCTGGCCGGCCTGCGGGTCGATGGCGCCGTCGGCGGAGCGGATGGCGCTGTTGATGCCGATGACCCGCGCCCGGGAGTCGAGCAGGGGTCCGCCGGAGTTGCCGGGGTTGATGGACGCGTCGGTCTGCAGGGCGTCCACGTACGAGACGTCGCTCCCGTCGCCCTTCTCGCCGCCCGCTGTGATGGGCCGCTCCTTGGCGCTGATGATCCCCGAGGTGACGGTGTTGGCGAGGTCGAAGGGCGCGCCGATGGCGACCACGGGGTCGCCCACCTGGACGCTGTCGGAGTTGCCCAGCGGCAGGGGCCGCAGTCCGGCGACCCGGGTCACCTCGACCACGGCGAGGTCGTATCCGCTGTCGTGCCCGACGACGGTGGCCTTGGCGCTCTCGCCGCCGCTGAACGTCACGGTTATCTCGCCGCGCGCGCCGGCCGGTTCGACCACGTGGTTGTTGGTGAGGATGTGGCCCCGGGTGTCGAGTACGAAACCGGTGCCGGTGCCCGCCTCGTCGGCGCCGCGCACATGCAGCGTGACGACGCCGGGCAGGGCGCGGGCGGCTATGCCCGCGACGCTGTCGGCCGGCCGCCCGGGTGCCTCCTCGGCGGCCTGGTGCAGCACGATGTCCCCCGATTCGCCGTCGCGTTCCAGGTGGACGCCCACGGCGCCGCCGACGCCCCCGGCGACGACGGTGATCAGCACGGCCCCGAGGACCAGCGACCTCGTGGTCCGTCCCTGCCGCCGCGTCCCCGTCCCGGCCGCCGCGCCGTTCTGCTGGAGGGGCCCGGGGGTGGCCCAGGGGTCGTAGTTCCGCCAGGGGTCCGGAGCGGGGCGGGAAGTGCTCGTGTACGGGGCTGGAGGCGCCCCTGGGGGCAGCGAGGCCCCTGGGGCCGGGGTTCCCGCCGGAACCCCTGTCCCGGCCCCGGAGACGGCCACCGGGGCGGGCGCGCCGTGGGAGGTGCCCCCCGACGGGTCGGGGGCACCGGTCTCCGATGCGGATGTCCCGTACGCGGCGCCAAGCAGAGGTGCCTGCGTCTCGTACGGGGCAGCGCCCGCGGGAGCCGGCGTCTCGTACACGGCAGCGCCCGCGGGAGCCGGCGTCTCGTACACGGCAGCGCCCGCGGGAGCCGGCGTCTCGTACGGGGCAGCGCCCGCGGGAGCCGGCGTCTCGTACACGGCAGCGCCCGCGGGAGCCGGCGCCTCGTACGGGGCAGCGCCCGCGGGAGCCGGCGTCTCGTACGCGGTGCCTGGCGCCGGGGTCGGCGTCCCGTAGGCGGTATCGGGCACGGGGGCCGCCGTCTCGTACGCGGAGCCGGCGGCGGCAGCCGGCGTCCCGTACGCGGAGCCGGCCACCGGCGCCGGTATCTCGTACGAGGAGTCCTCGGCCGGGGCCGGTGTCCCGTGCGCGGAGGTGTCCGGCGGGGCGGAGGTGCCGTACGTGGGGGCGGGCGTTCCTTGCGCGGGGGCGACCGGTTGAGCGGGAACACCCTGCGCCGGACCCACCGGCGAAGCGGGAACACCCTGCGCCGGGGTGACCGGTACGGGCGTGGGCGTCGACGTGGGCGTCTTCCGCGCCGGAACACCCGCACCCGTGGGAGCCGCCGGGTCGTGCGCGGGCGTGGGCGCCGGGACGGAAGGGCCGGGTGCCGGGGTGAGCGCCGGGTGCTGGACCGGCGGGGCGGGTGCCCAGGGGCCGGGCTCGCCGTACGGCGGAGTGCTGTACGGGTCGGGGTCGTGCAGGGGCCCGGGGCGGTCCACGGGGGCCGCGGACGCGGGTGCGGCGTCGGACACGGCGGCGGGCCGCGCATCGGCCGCGGGCAGCACCGGCGCGGGCCGTTCCAGTACGAAATCGCCGTCATGCCCGGAATCACGCTCAGGCTCGAAAACGCCCTCAGGACCGAACCCACCCTCGGAGAGTCCGGCGTCCTCGGCCGAACCCGCCTCCGCGACCACCGGAGGTACCGGCCGGGGCCGGTTCCACCACTTCGCCTTCGTGGGCTTCGGCTCGTTCATGTTCTCCCCACACCCGGCCCACGGCGCAACTCGCCGACGGCCACCCCAGATTGCCGACATCCGCGTCCGCGTCCGGGAATCCCTCGGGCGGACGCGCCCCACCCCGGATTCAACCAGGTTCCGGGGCCGCGGCGCAGAGAGCGGGTCAGCGGGCGGTGCGGGAGGAGAGGAACGGGGAGGAGGAGGGGGACGAGACGGGGGCGGGCGCGGCGAGCAGACCCGGGGTCGCGACCTCGGGCGCCATCGACCAGGAGGTCGACACGGCCGGCTGGACCTCCGTGAGCGGACGTATCAGCGGGGACATCGCGGCGGCGCCGGCCACCACGGGGGTCGTCAGCGTGTGCATCATGTCCTGGCCCTGGGGCGCCGGAGCGGGGACTCCGGGCAGCAGCGGCGCGGACACCTCGGTGGGCTGCACCGGGGCGTCACCGAACGCGCGCTGGCCCTGGGCGAGCAGCGGTCCCGTGGAGCGGCGGCGCTGTGTCTCGGGAGCCGTCGCGCTCCCCGAGCCCGGGGTGCGCGTCGGTGCCACGTTGCTTCCGCCGGAGCCGCCGCGCGCGTCCGCGGTGTCACCGGGCACCCCGGTCGACACCCCGCCGAGCGCGACCGCGGCCAGCGACACCGCACCGGCCGCGGCGAAGGCGAAGCGCAGACCGCGCGAGGAGGACCTCTCGGCCTCGTGACGGCTGACGTCATGGATATGGAAGCCGCGTCCGGCGGAAGGGCGCAGCGCGTCCGCGTGCGGCCCGGCGGGCACGTACCCGAAGGGTTCGCCGCGCACGCCGAAGACGCCGGTCACCCCGGAGCCGGAGGGCAGTCTTCCGCCGAATGCTCCCCCGCCGAGCGGTGAGCCGTCACCGCCGTCGAAGTCACCTCCCCCCGGCAGTCCCTGGAGACGGGCCAGGAAGCTCTCGGAAGGGGGCGGAGGGGCGACTTCCGCGAAGACGTTCTTCAGTCGGCGCTGGGCGTCCGCCTCGGCCTTGCACTTCGCACAGGTGGCGAGGTGGGCCAGGACGCGATCGCGCGACTCATGACCGAGCTCGCCGTCCACGAGGGCGGAGAGTCGGTCCCCAAGATGCTGGTCGGCTACACGCCGCTCCGCAGAGTCAGGCCGTGATCCACTCACGCGGTCGCGCCCCCTCCTCCCAGCGCGGGAACTCCCGTGATCGCGAAGCCGCGGCGCTCGGCACGGGCCTCGGGAGACCGGTGCGAGAGGGCCTTGCGCAGCTGCGAGCGACCACGGTGGATCCGGCTGCGGACCGTACCGAGCTTGACGCCCAGGGTGGCGGCGATCTCCTCGTACGACAGTCCCTCGATGTCACAGAGGACGACGGCGGCGCGGAACTCGGGCGCGAGGGTGTCCAGCGCCTGCTGGACGTCCGCGTCGAAGTGCGCGTCGTTGAAGACCTGCTGCGGGGAGGGCTCGCGGCTGGGCAGGCGCTCGGCCGCGTCGTCGCCGAGGGCGTCGAAGCGGATGCGCTGCTTGCGGCGCACCATGTCCAGGAAGAGGTTGGTCGTGATGCGGTGCAGCCAGCCCTCGAAGGTGCCGGGCGTGTAGGTCGACAAGGAGCGGAAGACACGGACGAAGACCTCCTGGGTGAGGTCCTCGGCGTCGTGCTGGTTTCCCGTCAGGCGGTAGGCGAGCCGGTAGACCCGGCCGCTGTGCGTGCTGACGATCTCCTCCCACGTGGGCGGAGTCCACGCCTGGGGCTCCGCGTCGGTGGTGAACGTCGCGGTCTGCGCGGGAGCAGCGGCATGGAACGTGTCAGCGGTGTCGGTCACGGATTTCGGCTCACCCGCTGATCGCAGCAGGCGCCGCAGCACCCGTCCCCGATCCACAGGCGTAGCCGCACCTCCCCTGTCGGCTCTGGTGGTGTCCAGTGGAGCCCCTACCATAGCCACCTCGCCCGTTAGCTCCGGATAAGCGGTTTTACGGGAAATTGATACGCGCTCATATGGCTGTGTCAGCACGTACTCGGCACCTCGCTCCGCCTCCCGCTCCGTCACCTGATCCATGCGCTTCCCCCCGGTCTGTTTCCCCATCCCTCTAAACGCCCGGTCCCATCAGCAGGTTCCCGGCACCAACGGATACAGTCACGCCCAGGCAATCACGGGGACAGGAGAGGGTCATTACCGGCAACCGGCAGACGAGCTGGGCGTTCGCCGACGCCTTTGTCGCCGAGGACGAGGCGCTGCGCTGGGCCCGCGACCGGGCGCGCGAGGCAGGCCTGCGCTCGGTCTCGCCCGGCACGGGCGCCGCGTTGCGCTTGCTCGCCGCCACCGTGGACGCGAAAGCGGTGGCGGAGATCGGGACCGGGGCCGGCGTCTCAGGAATTCATCTGCTGCACGGCATGCGGCCGGACGGGGTACTGACCACCGTCGACCCGGAGCCCGACCGCCAGCAGTTCGCCCGTCAGGCCTTCCGTGCGGCGGGCTTCGCGAGCAACCGCGCGCGCTTCATCCCCGGCCGCGCGCTGGACGTGCTCCCCCGGCTCGCGGACGCCGGCTACGACCTCGTCTTCTGCGACGGCGACCGTCTGGAGTGCCTGGACTACCTCGCTGAATCGTTGCGCCTGCTGCGGCCGGGCGGGCTGGTCGCCTTCGAGGGCGTGTTCGCGGACGGCCGCACCATGGACTCGGGACCGCAGCCCGCGGAGGTCGGCCGGCTGCGCGAACTGCTGCGCGCGGTGCGCGAGAGCCAGGACCTGGTGCCCTCGCTGCTCCCGGTGGGCGACGGCCTGCTCTGCGCCGTCAAGCGCTGATCCGCACCGCCGGGCACCCGCCCGACCCGCCCTGCTCGTGCCCCGAATCCGCTCTGACCTGCGCCGGTACCAAAAGGGCGCGTCGTCGGGCCGTCCTTGACACACCACTGCCCCGGCACCGTTTACGATGCCGGGGCAGGTGAAAAGGTATGGTCGCTTCCGCGTCAGCCGACGACCTTCTTGAGGGCGTCGCCGAGCGCGTCGGCCTCGTCAGGGGTCAGCTCGACGACGAGCCGACCGCCGCCTTCGAGCGGAACGCGCATGACGATGCCCCGCCCCTCCTTTGTCACCTCGAGCGGGCCATCGCCCGTCCGCGGCTTCATGGCCGCCATGCTCGTTCCCCTTCCTGAAACCAGCTCATCGTCGCCGACGGCCCCGTGGAGGGCACGCACGTCCTCTCATAGGACACACGTCACCGGCATCGAACACATTGCTTCCAGGCCATTATCCCGCATCTCAGGACCCGATGACCAACATCAGTCGGCATCGCTTGCGCAACGCGCTTGAGCAAAACCACTCAATTCGGCGATGTGACTGCGATACTGCGCCGCCGCATGGACCTTCCCGGCTCAGAATTCTTTGACGCAGGTCACATGTCCTGTCCGAACCTCGGACCGTGATCCCCGCTCCGTCGTCCTGCATGCTGTCCTCGGACGCAGGACGTACCGACGGGTACGACGGAGCCGCGACACCGAGGGGAACCCACCATGGCCGACACCGTGCTCTACGAGGTGAGCGACGGACTCGCGACGATCACGCTGAACCGCCCCGGGGCGATGAACGCGATGGACACCGGTACGAAGGTCGCCCTGCGGGACGCGGCGCGGCAGGCGGCGGCGGACCCGGAGGTGCGGGCGATCCTGCTCACCGCGGCCGGTGACCGGGCGTTCTGCGTCGGTCAGGACCTCAAGGAGCACATCGGGCTGCTGGCCGCCGACAAGGAGTCGGGGTCGAGGCACACGATGAACACCGTGCGCGAGCACTACAACCCGATCGTGCGGGCCCTGACCGGCGCCCCGAAGCCCGTGGTGGCCGCGGTCAACGGTGTCGCCGCCGGGGCGGGGCTCGGTTTCGCGCTCGCCGCGGACTACCGGATCGTCGCGGACACGGCCGCCTTCAACACGTCGTTCGCCGGGGTCGCGCTGACCGCCGACTCCGGGATCTCCTGGACGCTGCCGCGGGTCGTGGGGCCGGGCCGCGCCGCCGACCTGCTGCTCTTCCCGCGCAGCATCACCGCGCAGGAGGCGTACGAGCTGGGCATCGCGAACCGGCTCGTGCCCGCCGGCGAACTGCGCGCGGAGGCGGAGAAGGTGGCGCGGGCGCTGGCCACCGGCCCGACGGTCGCGTACGCCGCGCTGAAGGAGGCAGTGGCGTACGGCCTGACTCATTCGCTGGACGAGACGCTGGAGAAGGAGGACGAGCTGCAGACGCGGGCGGGGGCTTCCGAGGACCATCTGATCGCGGTGCAGGCGTTCGTCGACAAGGAGAAGCCCAAGTACTTGGGGCGGTGACGTCGCGGGGGCGGCGGGCCGGCCGTGCCCGGCCCGCCGTCTCCCCGAAGCCCTCGGCGCGAATTTCCCCGCGGCTGCCGGCGCGAAGCCTTCAGGGGGTGTCCTTGCGCGCGACGCAGTCCACCAGGTGGTCGTCGACCAGGCCGCACGCCTGCATCAGGGCGTACGCCGTCGTCGGGCCCACGAAACGGATGCCGCGCTTCTTGAGGGTCTTGGAGAGGGCGGTCGACTCGTCCGTGACGGCCGGGACGTCGGACAGCTTTGCGGGGGCCGGGCGGGTGTCCGGGTCGGGCGCGAAGGACCAGATCAGCTCGTCGAGTTCGCCGGGTGCCCAGTCGGCCAGCACGCGCGCGTTGGCGACGGTCGCCTCGATCTTCGCGCGGTTGCGGATGATGCCCGGGTCACCGAG
This sequence comes from Streptomyces fagopyri, assembly GCF_009498275.1. NCBI lineage: Bacteria > Bacillati > Actinomycetota > Actinomycetes > Kitasatosporales > Streptomycetaceae > Streptomyces > Streptomyces fagopyri. The sequence goes on from NZ_CP045643.1 coordinate 3,557,925, forward strand.
GAGGCGCTCCTTGTCGGCGTCCGTGAAAGCCGCCACCGAGGCGATCTCGAAACCGGCGAAGGCGGCCCGGAAACCCGGCCTGCGGCGCAGGATGGTGATCCAGGACAGGCCCGATTGGAAGGCCTCCAGGCAGAGCCGCTCGTACAGCGCGTCGTCGCCGTGGACCGGGCGGCCCCACTCCTCGTCGTGGTACGACACGTAGTCCTCGGTGGACAGCGCCCAGGGGCAGCGCAGGGCGCCGTCGGGGCCGGCGAGCGCGTCGCTCACCGCTCCTCGCCCTCGGCGTGCTTGTGCAGGGAGGTGGGCCGGGCGGTGTCCGCGCGGGCGCCGGCGAGCGCGGACTCCAGGTGGGCGATCCGGGCGTCGCGCTCCGCGAGCTCCGCGCCGAGACGGCCGAGGGCGTCGTCCACGTCCGACATGCGGTAGCCGCGGGGGGCGAGCGGGAACCGCAGGGCCTCCACGTCCGCGCGGTTCACCGGGCGGGCGGCGGGCAGCGGATCGTCCAGCCGGTCGGGCGCCGCCTCGGGCAGGGGCGCGCTCTCGCCGCCGCCCACCACGGCCAGGGTCACCGCGGCGACCACGACGGCGAGCGCGACGACCAGGAACAAGAACATGAACATCGCTGAGGTCCCCACGCTCTGGTGCCGACGCGGTCGCGCCGGCGCGAAAGTACTGATGCTTACCGACGGCGGAACCGTCGGACTCCGATCGTGCCATGCGAGTCTGACAGTTAAGGTCGCAGGCGGCTAAGCAGTGGGATTCACAGGGAGAGGTCACAGGGGATGCTCAGGCTGGGGAAGCACGAATTCGACCCGCACGAGCCGGTGATCATGGCCATCGTGAACCGGACCCCGGACTCCTTCTACGACCAGGGAGCGACCTTCCACGACGAGCCGGCGCTCGCCCGGGTGGAACAGGCGATCGCCGAGGGGGCCGCGATCATCGACATCGGCGGGGTCAAGGCCGGTCCCGGCGAGGAGGTCACCGCCGAGGAGGAGGCGCGTCGTACGGTCGGCTTCGTGGCCGAGGTCCGACGGCGCTTCCCGGACGTGATCATCAGCGTCGACACCTGGCGGCACGAGGTCGGCGAGGCGGTCTGCGAGGCGGGGGCCGATCTGCTCAACGACGCGTGGGGCGGGGTGGATCCGCGGCTCGCGGAGGTCGCGGCGCGGTACGGGGTGGGGCTGGTGTGCACGCACGCCGGGGGTGCACAGCCGCGGACGCGTCCGCATCGGATCGCGTACGACGACGTCATGGCCGACATTCTGGGGGTGACCGTCGGGCTGGCCGAGCGGGCCGTGTCCCTGGGGGTCGCGCGGGAGTCCGTGCTGATCGATCCGGGGCACGACTTCGGGAAGAACACGCGGCACAGCCTGGAGGCGACGCGGAGGCTGGGCGAGATGGTCGGGACGGGCTGGCCGGTGCTGGTCTCGCTCTCCAACAAGGACTTCGTCGGCGAGACGCTCGACAGGCCGGTCAAGGAGCGGGTGGTGGGGACGCTGGCGACGACCGCCGTCTCGGCGTGGCTGGGGGCGCAGGTGTATCGCGTCCACGAGGTCGCGGAGACGCGGCAGGTGCTCGACATGGTGGCGTCGATCGCGGGCCACCGGCCGCCGGCGGTCGCCCGCCGCGGCCTGGCCTAGCGGCGCCCGCCGCCCCTGCCCGTCCCGCGGACGGCGGCCCCCAGGGACCGGCAGGGGCGGCGGGCGCGAGGAGACCTCCGCCTCAGCGGCCCGCTTCCTTCGACACGAGGGCCACCGCCTCGTCCACCTCGTCCGTGAGGTGGAAGAGGAGGAGGTCCTTCTCGGAGGCCTTGCCCTGGGCGATGAGGGTGTTCTTGAGCCAGTCGACGAGACCGCCCCAGTACGCCGTCCCGAAGAGGACGATCGGGAAGCGGGTCACCTTCTGGGTCTGGACGAGGGTGAGGGCCTCGAAGAGCTCGTCGAGGGTGCCGAGCCCGCCGGGCAGCACCACGAACCCCTGGGCATATTTGACAAACATCATTTTTCGGACGAAGAAATATCGGAAGTTCAGCCCGATATCGACGTACTGGTTCAAACCCTGCTCGAAGGGCAGCTCGATGCCGAGGCCGACGGAGACACCCTTGGCCTCGCACGCACCCTTGTTGGCGGCCTCCATCGCCCCGGGCCCGCCTCCCGTGATGACGGCGAACCCGGCTTCGACCAGCCCCCGTCCGAGCGCGACACCCGCTTCGTACTCGGGAGAGTCCACCGGCGTCCGGGCCGAGCCGAACACACTGATCGCGGCGGGAAGTTCGGCGAGCGTGCCGAAGCCTTCGATGAATTCCGACTGGATGCGCAGGACCCGCCAGGGATCGGTGTGCACCCAGTCCGAGGGCCCCCCGGCGTCCAGCAGCCGCTGGTCCGTCGTGCTCGCCTGGACCTGGCCCCGCCTGCGCAGCACCGGACCCAGCCGCTGCTCCTCCGGTGGCCGCTTCTTGCCCTCGGGGTTGCCAGTAGCCATGTGCGCTCCCTCCGCTTGCAATTGTTCAGCCCCAGCGTAGATCTCAGGTGGTTACGGAGGGGGGACATGCGCATGTCCGCCGCGCACCCGACGGCGCGCACCCGCGTCAGGAGGCCAGCCAGGCCCGCAGCCGCTCCTCGGCCTCGGGGACGGCCGAGGCCCGTACCCGCTCGTCCTCCTTGTGCGCGAGCAGCGGGGCGCCGGGCCCGTAGTTCACCGCGGGCACTCCGAGCGCGCTGAAGCGGGCGACGTCCGTCCAGCCGAACTTGGGGCGGGCCTCGCCGCCGACGGCCGCCATGAAGGCCGCGGCCGCGGGATGGGTCAGGCCGGGCCGGGCCCCGCCGGTGTGGTCGTCGACGACGAACTCGTCCACGCCGCAGTCCGCGAAGTAGTCACGGACGAAGGCCTCCGCCTCCGCCTCGCTGCGGTCGGGCGCGTAGCGGAAGTTGACGACGACGGTGCAGGCGTCGGGGATGACGTTGGTGGCCACGCCTCCCTCGACACGGACGGCGTTGAGGCCCTCGTGGAACCGGAGGCCGTCCACGACGGGCGTGCGCGGCTCGTACGCGGCGAGCTTCGCCAGGATCGGGGCCGCCGCGTGGATCGCGTTGGAGCCCATCCAGGCACGCGCGGAGTGCGCCCGCTCGCCCTTGGTCCTCAGGAACATCCTGAGCGTGCCCTGGCAGCCGCCCTCCACCTCCCCGTCCGTCGGCTCCAGGAGGATCGCGAAGTCGCCCTCCAGCCAGTCGGGGTGGGCCTCCGCCACATGCTTCAGGCCGTTCAGACGGGCGGCGACCTCCTCGTTGTCGTAGAAGACGAAGGTGAGGTCGCGGTTGGGCGCCGGGACCGTGGCCGCGATCCGCAGCTGCACCGCGACGCCCGACTTCATGTCGCAGGTCCCGCAGCCCCACAGGACGCCGTCCTCGTCGAGCCGGGAGGGCACGTTGCCCGCGATGGGCACGGTGTCGATGTGACCGGCGAGGATCACCCGCTCGGGCCGCCCCAGGTTCGTCCGCGCCACCACGTTGTTGCCGTACCGGTCGACCGTGAGGTGCGGCAGGCCCCGCAGGGCGTCCTCGATGGCGTCCGCGAGGGGCTTCTCGGCGCCGCTCTCGGAGGGGAAGTCGACGAGCCGCGCGGTGAGCTCGGCGGCGTCCAGCGTGAGGTCAAGTGGGGTGTCGGCCATGTCCACGACCCTAGCGTCCCGGTGTGCCCGGCCCCATCCGCACCGGGCGTCGCGGTCCGCATCACAGTTGTCCACAACCTCACACCCCGTCAACAGACTCCTCCAGTACCTTGTACGTCGTGCCAGAGCCGTCCCCCACTCCCGCCCGGCGCGGTCGCCTCCTCCGATTCGGAGCGGCCGTCGCGGTCCTGTTCGCGCTCGCGGGCTATCTCGCGGTGCAGTACCTGACGGGAGGGGCCGGTGCGCCGCGCTGCCGGGTCGTCTCGGGCAAGGACGACGACGCGTCGTACGAGTTCACGCCCGAGCAGGCGGTGAACGCGGCGACGATCTCCGCGGTCGGCACCTCACGCCGGCTGCCCGAGCGCGCCGTGGCCATCGCCCTGGCGACCTCGCTCCAGGAGTCGGGGCTGCGCAACATCCGGCACGGCGACCGGGACTCGCTCGGCCTCTTCCAGCAGCGGCCCTCGCAGGGCTGGGGCACGAAGAAGCAGATCATGGACCCGACGTACGCGGCCGGCGTCTTCTACGAGCACCTGGCCAAGGTGCCGGACTACGCCCGGCTGCCGCTCACCGTCGCAGCGCAGCGGGTGCAGCGCAGCGGCTATCCGCAGGCGTACGCGAAGCACGAGCCGGACGCCACCCTGCTGGCCGCGGCCCTGACCGGTCGCGCGGCGGCCACCCTGACCTGTGAAGGGCGCGTGGCGCCCACGCCGGCCGGCGGCCCGGACTCGGTGCGTGCCGCCCTCGTACGCGACTTCGGGCACGACGTGCTCCAGGAGGCGGGTGCCGACGTCTCCGCCCAGGACGCCTCCTCCGCACCGGACGGCACCTCGTCGTCCTCGCCCTCGGCGGCGTCCGGACCGGCGCGGGCGTCGAGCTCTCCTCCCTCCGCCGTGTCCGCGCGGACCGTCACCGTGCCCGTGCCCGTACGCAAGGACGCGGCCACCGGGACCGATGTGCGCGGCTGGGAGCTGGCACACTGGGCCGTGGCCAACTCCTCCGCGCTGCACATCGAGCGGGTGTCCTACGCGGGACAGGAGTGGACGGCCGGGCGCAGGGAGGGCCAGTGGGTCAGGTCCGGCGCACAGGGCGCCCCGGCGGCGGACGAAGACTCCACCGAGGTCCGTATCGTCACCGCGCAGTAGTACGGAGCCTCACCCTTCGGAGGGACGCGCGGAGGCGCCCGGCACCGGGATGGGCGAGTTTTCGCGTGAGCATGCCCGAATCCGTCGGATCCCTTGCGGACAAAGGGCCGCAAGGATTCAGCAGACTATCCGTTCGGGTGTTTTTTGCCCGTTTTTATCCACAGCCGATTATGCGACGCGTTACCAATTCTTTACGTCGGCCCACCGCAACCTTCGAGGGCTTCGAGCGGTAGTCAGTGCGTCCGAGCCCGGAACGATCACCGGCCCGACCGGCAGCCGGCCGGGAGGCCGGCGGTCAACTCCCGGGCGCGATCGGGCACTTCACCGTCCTCTCCCGTCTAAGGAGCATCATGTCCCTCCCCCTGACCCGCCGGATCGCCCGTGCCGCGCTGCTCATCGCGGCGGGAGCGGCGCCCGTGGTCGGTGCGGCCGGCTCCGCCGGCGCGGCGACCGCCCTCCCGGCCACTCCCGACCTCGGCGGGCTCACCGCCCTGGACGGGGCGCACGTCGGCAGCACGGTCGAAGGTGCCACGCAGAACGTCACCGGGCTGGCGGGCACGGCCGGTGGCAACATGGTCAAGAAGGCCGTGCCGGCCGCGGGCAGGACCGGCGACAAGGCCGCCAGGACGGCGACGCCGGCCGCGCGGAAGGCGGCCGGGGGTGCGGCCGGGCAGGCCGGGAGTCTGCTCGGTGACACCACGAAGACGGCGACGGGCGGCGGCCTGCCGACCGACGCCGTGACCAAGGGCGGCCTGCCGACGGGACAGCTGCCCCTGAAGGGCCTGCCGCTCGGCTGACGCCACGGTCGGCCGTACGGCCGGGACACGGCGGAGGGACCCGGGAGGATTCCCGGGTCCCTCCGCCGTGTCCGTGGACACGCGCCTCTAGAGGCGGTCCACCGCCGCGGCGACCCGCTCGTCCGTCGCCGTCAGCGCCACGCGGACGAACCTGTCGCCCGCCGGGCCGTAGAAGTCGCCCGGGGCCACGAGAATGCCGAGCCGCGCCAGATGGGCCACGGTGTCCCAGCACGACTCGTCGCGGGTGGCCCACAGGTACAGGCTCGCCTCGCTGTGCTCGATGCGGAAGCCGTGGCGCAGCAGGGCCTCGCGCAGGGCGACGCGGCGGGCGGCGTAGCGCTCGCGCTGTTCGCGCACATGGGTGTCGTCCGACAGCGCGGCGACCACGGCGGCCTGCGTCGGGGCGGACGTCATCATGCCGCCGTGCTTGCGGATCTCGAGGAGCTCACCGAGGACGGCGGGGTCGCCGGCGAGGAACGCGGCGCGGTAGCCGGCCAGGTTCGAGCGCTTGGAGAGCGAGTGGACCGCGACGATCCCCTCGTACGAGCCGCCGCACACGTCCGGGTGCAGGACCGAGACCGGGTCCGCCTCCCAGCCCAGTTCGAGGTAGCACTCGTCGGAGAGGACGAGGACGCCGTGCTCGCGGGCCCAGGCGACGGTCCGGGTGAGTTCCGCCGCGGAGAGCACCCTGCCGGTCGGGTTCGACGGGGAGTTCAGCCACAGGAGCTTGAGGTCCGTGGGGTCCAGCTCGGTGGGGTCCTCGTAGGCGACGTGGTCCGCGCGGGCCAGCCGGGCGCCCACCTCGTACGTCGGGTACGCCAGGCGCGGGTAGGCCACCTTGTCGCCGGGGCCGAGGCCCAGCTGGGTCGGGAGCCAGGCGACCAGTTCCTTGGAACCGACGATCGGCAGTACGTGGCGGTGGGTGACCCCGCGGGCCCCGAGCCGTCGCTCCACCCAGCCCGTGAGCGCGTCCCGCAGTTCGGGGGTGCCCCATACCGTGGGATAGCCCGGCGAGTCCGCGGCCGCGATCAGGGCCTTCTGGATCAGCTCGGGCACCGGGTCGACCGGGGTGCCGACGGAGAGGTCGACGATGCCGCCCGGGTGAGCGGCGGCGGTCGCCTTGTAGGGCTCCAGCTTGTCCCAGGGAAACGCGGGAAGCCGGTCGGAGACTGCGGACACGGGATCGGGCTCACTTTCTCGTACGGACGACCACCCGTACGTGTGACGGTCACGGACTGCCACGGCAAACGCCTCGGTCCCGTACGGCGTCGAGGCCGTACGGGACCGAGGCGGCGCGTGTGCGGGCCGCTTACTGGTTCTGCGGCGGCAGCGCTGCGATGAAGGGGTGGTCGCGCTCGATCAGACCGAGCTTGCTGGCGCCGCCGGGCGAGCCGAGCTCATCGAAGAACTCGACGTTCGCCTTGTAGTAGTCCTTCCACTCTTCCGGAGTGTCGTCCTCGTAGAAGATCGCCTCGACCGGGCACACCGGCTCACAGGCTCCGCAGTCGACGCATTCGTCCGGGTGGATGTACAAGGACCGGGAGCCCTCGTAGATGCAGTCGACCGGGCACTCCTCGATGCACGCCTTGTCCTTGACGTCGACACAAGGCTGCGCGATGACGTAGGTCACGCTGTCGTTCCTCCTCGATAGGGCGCTGGCGGGCCTCCGTAGGCTCCGCCGCCTGGCGCGCGGGAGCGCGGCGTCGTCGATGCCCGCACCTAGTATCTCCGTTCCGGGGCATGATCCGAACAGGAGGGGTGAACTGACCTGTGGAAATCTCTGCGGCCGGACGGCTCAAGGTCCATATCACCGCTGCTGACGTGGGCAAACGCGTCTCTGTCCGGCAGTCGATCGAAGATGGCCGTGCGGGTGAGAAGTTCACCGACACGGTAGGTGTTCTCACATCATGGGACGGCGGCGTGCTGCTGATCACACGACGCGGCGGGGAGAGTGTCCGGATTCCGGAGTCCTCGCTGGTGGCGGGCAAGGTCGTACCGGCCGCCCCGGCGCGTCGCCGCGGGCCCGCGGCCTCGTACGAGGAGCTGGCGCGGGTCGCCGCGCGCGCCTGGCGGCCGGTGGAGAGCGAGCGGCTCGGCGGCTGGGAGCTGCGGGCGGCCTCCGGCTTCACGCGCCGCGCGAACTCCGTGCTGCCGCTCGGCGAGCCCGGTGTACCGCTGGACGAGGCGCTGACCCGGGTACGCGACTGGTACGCGGCCCGTGGACTGCCCGCCTACGTGCAGACCGCCACCGGCGCCGAGGGCACGCAGGAGCCGCTGTGCGCGGAACTGGAGGCGCGCGGCTGGACCCGTGAGGTGACGGCCGAGCTGTGGACCGGTCCACTGGCTCCGCTCGCCGACCGGGCGGCTCCCGATGTCGCCCTGTCCCGCACCGCGGACGCCGCGTGGCTCGGCCGCTATCAGCGCAAGGGGCTGAGCGACGTCGCCCTGGCGGTGCTGGGCGGCGGGCCCTCGGTGTGGTTCGCGACGGTTCCCGGCGCCGCCGGTGAGGCACCGGTCGCGATCGGGCGGTGCGTCGTGGACGGCCGGTGGGCGGGTTTCGCGGCCGTCGAGGTGGACCCGGCGCAGCGTCGGCGGGGCCTGGCCGGCGCCGTCATGGCCGCGCTGGCCGGCCGGGCCCTGGACGAGGGCGCCTCGGCGGCCTGGCTCCAGGTGGAAGCGGACAACACGGGAGCGCGGGCGCTCTACGCGGGCCTGGGCTTCGCCCCGCACCACGCCTACCACCACTACCGCGCCCCCCACACGCCGGACGAGCCAGGCGCCCCCGGCAGTCCCGGCGCCCCCGGCAGTCCCGGCGGCACCGGCAGTCCCGGCGGCACCGGCAGTCCCGGCAGTACCGGCGGTCCCGGCGGTCCCGGCGACGACAGCGCACCCGGCACCCCGACCGCGCCCGGGGGCACCGCCCCGCACACCGCCCCACGGGCCTCCCGCAGCAGCGCCCCGCGGGACCCCGAGACCGCCGCCCCACCCGCCGCGCCACCCCCGCCCGGCAGCGACAGCTCGCACACCACCCCGCCCGCGCCCCACGACGCCGACCCGCACACCACCCCGTGGGAGCCCGGCGCCCCGCCCTTGGCCGGCGGCGACCGCTTCCCGTCGGCGTGACGGGGGGCGAGGCCGCCATGGGTTCCCCACGTCCCCCGGAGCCGGAGCGTGCCGCCGAGGTGCGGCGGCTGTTCGCCGAGCAGGCCCGGGCCGAGCGGCCGGATCTGGCGCTGCTGTGTCTGCTGGCCGGGGCCGCGGCGGACGGGGAGCTGGACGACGCGGGCATCGACGCGGCGCAGATCGAGCTGGACCAGCTGGCCGGACAGCTGCCGTTCCAGCCCGGCGGACCGCGGTCCTGGGCCACCGCGCTGGCCGAACTGCTCGGCGGGCGCCGCGGGTTCCGGGGCTCGCCCGGCGACTACCAGCGGCTCGAGTCGTCACTGCTGCACCACGTGCTGCGGCGGCGCCGGGGCCTGCCCATCCTGCTGTCCGTGGTGTGGGTCGAGGTGGCCAGGCGGGCCGGCGCGCCGGTGTACGGGGTCGCCCTGCCCGGGCACTTCGTGGTGGGCTTCGGACCGCCCGAGCAGCAGGTGCTCGCCGATCCCTTCGACGGTGGCCGGGTGCTGAGCGGCCCGGACGCCGAGCTGCTCGTCCAGGGGGCCACCGGTGCGCCCCTGCGGCCGTCGATGCTGGGGCCCGCCGATCCGCTCGACGTGGTCGTGCGGGTCCTGAACAACATCCGGGCGTGGGCAACCGTACGGCCGGAGCGGTCGGACGTGGCCCTGTGGGCCGTCGAGCTGTGCCTGCTGATGCCCTCGCATCCTGCCCGGCTGCGCTACGAACGGGCTCAACTCCTGGTACAGCGAGGCGAGTTCCTGGCCGGGGCGGTGGAACTGGATGCGTACGCCGACGTCGTGACCACGGTGGATCCCCCCACCGCGGAGCGGGTGCGGGGACAGGCCAGGGCGGCGCGGGCGATGCTGAACTGAGGACGCCGGGGCCCCGGTGCCCGGAACGGCGAACGGCGTCGGGGCCCCTCGCGCCGGATCGCCGGACGCCACCCGCCCGGCGGGGAGGGAGGGCCGGACGCGGCCCTACAGCCAGCCCTTCTCCCGCGCGATCCGCACCGCCTCCGCGCGGTTGCGGACGGCCAGTTTCTGGATGGCCGTGGAGAGGTAGTTGCGGACCGTGCCCTGGGAGAGGTGAAGGGCCTTGGCGAGCTCCGCGTTGGTGGAACCGTCGGCCGCCGCGCGCAGCACCTCGCGCTCGCGGTCGGTCAGGGGATTGGCGCCCTCGGCGAGGGCCGCGGCCGCGAGACCGGGGTCGATGACCCGCTCCCCGGCGAGCACCTTGCGTACCGCCGCGGCGAGTTGGGCCGCCGGGGCGTCCTTGACCAGGAAGGCGTCGGCACCCGACTCCATGGCGCTGCGCAGATAGCCGGGGCGTCCGAAGGTGGTGAGGATGAGCAGCTTGATGCCGGGGAGTTCCTTGTGGACCTCGGCCGCGGCCTCGATGCCCGTCTTTCCCGGCATCTCGATGTCGAGGAGCGCCACGTCGACGTCGTGCGCGCGTGCGGCGGCCAGCACCTCGTCGCCGCGCGCCACCTGGGCGACCACCTCGATGTCCGGTTCGAGACCCAGCAGGGCCGCCAACGCCTCGCGGACCATCGACTGGTCCTCGGCGAGCAGGACCTTGATCGTGCGGCTCATGCACCGGATCCTACGGTGTGCCTTCCGGCGCCGGGAGGGCCCTCGGCCGGCACCCGTGCGACCAGCCGGAAGCCTCCGCGCACCCGGCCCGCCTCCAGCGTCCCGCCGGCCTTCTCCAGGCGCTCGGTCAGCCCCGTGAGCCCGTTTCCCGGCCCGTCGCCGGAACCGCCCGACCCGTCGTCCTCCACGACCAGTTCGAGCACCGGGCCGTCCAGCGTCTGCCGGCGGACGAGTTCCACCACGCAGCGCCGGGCCCCGCTGTGCCGTACGACGTTGGTGATCGCCTCGCGCAGCGCCCAGGCCAGCGCGGACTCGCTCTCCTCGGCGACACCGGGGACACCCGTGGCACCCGTGGCACCCACGGCACCCGCGGCACCGGGGCAACCCGTCGCGCCCTCGGCACCCGCGGCCCCGCCGACCAGGCCGAGGTCCTGCTCGGTCGGCAGGTCCGCCGTGACACCGGCCGCCGTCAACGCGACCTGCGCTCCCGCGAGTTCGCCGGACAGCCGGGGCCTGCGGTAGCCGGTGACGGCCTCGCGCACGTCGACCAGGGCCTGCCGGCTGACCTGTTCGATGTCGGCGACCTGCTGGGCCGCCTCCTCGGGCCGGCCGGGGAGCATCCGTCCGGCCAGCTCGCTCTTGAGCGTGATCAGCGACAGCGAGTGGCCGAGCAGGTCGTGCAGGTCCCGGGCGAGCCGCAGGCGTTCCTCGTTCGCGGCCAGTTGGGCCACCGTCGCACGGGCCTCGCGCAACGCGATCGTCGTGCGGATCAGTTCGCGTACGCCGGTCATCGCGAAGCCGCCGAGGAAGGCCGGGATGAGCAGCCCCGCCAGATACGCCCTGCCGCCCGGGACCGCCAGCGCGATCGCCGCCAGCAGGGCGGAAACGGCCGGGATGGCCCAGCGCGACATCCGCAGCGGGAGCACGGCGCCGGACGCGATCGAGACGTACACGAACAGGACGAGCCACTCCCGTCCCAGGGTGAGGGCGAGAAGGCCGGACTGGGCCGCCAGTACCGTCAGCGAGCCCAGCACCAGGGGGGTGGCCTCGCCGCGGCCGGTGCGGAAGACCAGCAGGCCGTACCAGGCGACGAAGACCACCAGGCCGATCCAGCCGAGGACGACGACACCGGTGCTGTGGCCGCCGTGCACCAGGTCGCTGACGGGCGCGCTCAGATAGACGAGCCAGATGCCCGTCCAGACGGCCTTGATCAACCGCTGTCTGTGGTTCCGCGGGGGTTGCCCGATGCCGACGCTGCTCACGCTTTCAGCGTGTCCTTCCGGTACAGCCAGGCCGCGCCGCCCGCGAAGAGGAGGAAGGACACGGCGAGGATGGCGAGGTCCTTCGCGTGCGGGGCGTCGCCCAGTTCGATCGACCGCCCGAGGGCAGCGTACGCGTGGGTCGGCAGCCAGGACGCGATCTTCTGCAGCCAGTCGGGGAACGTGGTCGTGGGCATCCACAGGCCGCCGAGCACCGACAGTCCGAAGTACAGGATCATCGTGATCGGCCGGACCGCGTCACCGCTGGCCAGATAGCCGACCGCCACGCCGAGCGCGGCGAAGACGAGGCTGCCGGCCCAGATGGCGCCGGTGAGGGCGAGCCACTGCCAGGCGTCCAGCCGTACGTGCTTCACGGCGGCGGCGACCGCGAAGACGACCACGATCGACGGCAGGCTGATCACGGCGGCGCTGGCGGTCTTCGCCAGCACATAGCCGCGGCCGGGCAGCGTGGTGAGCCTGAGCTGCCGTACCCAGCCGCTCTCGCGCTCCTTGGCGATCCGTTCGCTGTTGCCCATCAGTACGGCCGTGAGCGCGCCGAAGGAGGCCATGGAGACCATGAAGAAGGTCGGCAGGGTGAGCCCGGTCCCGTCGACCTTGGTGGTCTCGTCGGCGCTGCCCGCGATCAGCAGGAACAGGGCCGAGGGGTAGACCACCGAGAAGAACAGGAACTTCTTGTTGCGCAGGGCCCGGGTGATTTCGAGACGGATGAGGCTGTTCACTGCGACTTCGCCTCCTCGGCGGCGGTGATGGCGACGAAGGCCTGCTCCAGGCCGAGCCCGGCGACTTCGAGGTTGCGGGGGTAGAGACCGAGCCCGTACAGCGCGTGCACGGTCGCGTCGGCGTCGGAGGACTGGGCGCGGACGGTGTGCCCGGACACGTCGATCGTCGTCAGGAAGGGCAGTGCCCGCAGCGCGGCCTCGTCGATGGGGCCTTCCAGGTCGAAGGCGATCCGGCGGGCGCCTGCCTTCGCCTTGATCTCGGCGGCGGTGCCGTCGGCCAGCAGCCGCCCCCGGTGCAGTACGAGCACCCGGTCGGCGATGGCGTCGGCCTCTTCGAGGTAGTGCGTGGCGAACAGCACGGTCCGGCCCTGGTCGGCCTGCTCGCGCATGGTGGCCCAGAAGGCCTGGCGGGCGGTGACGTCCATGCCCGTGGTGGGTTCGTCGAGCACGATCAGATCGTTGGCCCCGGCGGTCGCGAGCGCGAAGCGGACGCGCTGTTCCTGGCCGCCGGAGAGCTTGTTGACCTTGCGGTCGGCGATCTGCGAGATGCCCGCGCGGGCCAGCACCTCGGTGACCTCGAACGGCTTCGGGTGCAACTGACAGGCGAGCTTGACCAGTTCGAGGACCGTCACCTCGTCCATCAGGCCGCCGCTCTGCAGCATGGCGCCCACCCGGCCGCCCACGATGGCCTCGCGGGGGCTGGTGCCGAACACCCGGACGGAGCCGCTGTCGGCGTGCTTGAGGCCGAGCAGCAGGTCGAGGGTGGTCGACTTGCCCGCGCCGTTCGGCCCCAGCAGGGCGACGGTCTCGCCCGGGTGCAGGTCGAGCGTGAGCCCGTCCACGGCGCGCACGCTGCCGTACGTCTTGGTCACCTGGTCGAATCCGACCACCGGGGTGGTGGGCGGTGCCGCTGTCGTTGTCATGGCGACCATGGTGGCCTCCGGGACCGGGCGCCGGGCAGTGTCGGCGGTCCCGAGTGCCGGATGACAGATGTCATACGGGCCGGGTGACGTGCCGGGGTGACGTGCCCGGGTGGCGGACACGGCGAGGGGGGCGCCCGGTGGGCGCCCCCCTCGTGTTCCGCGGCGGGTCTAGCTCGGGTTCGTGGCGATGACCGCGATCCGGTTGGTCTTGCTCATCAGCGCCTGGCGCAGGGCGCCGTAGACGTCCTGGGGCGTGACGGGCGTCTTGTCGCCGTTGCCCCGGGTGATGAGCACACCGTCGAACGTCTGGCCGTAGAGCGCCTTCAGGGCGTTCAGGTCGGGCTTGTCGACCAGTTTGCCGTCGGTGGCCGTCACCCGGAGGAACTTCCACAGCGACTTCTGCGGACTCAGCGGGATCGAGTGCGCCACGTCCGTCCGTACGATCACGGGGGCCGACATCGCGGGCTGGGCGAACTTCGTCATCATCCGGTCGACCTCGGCGTCCGAGACGGTCGGCTGACGGGTCGTGGTGGCGACCTTCACCGGGGTGGCGGCGCCGGTCTCGACCTGCGTGCGGTACGCGTCCACGACGGCCTGGACGGAGCCGGCCACGTCGACGCCCTTGCCCGCCTTGCCGTAGACGGGGACGGCCTTGCCGGACTCGAACGTGATGGTGCCGTCGTTCGCCGAACCGGCGCCACCCGCGACCCGTTCCAGGGCCGCCTGGAGCTTCTCCTTGTCGACGGGCATGTTCGGCTCGACGGCGCGCTTCTGGCCGAACAGCGAACCGATCACGGAGACGGGGTTGTAGTCGCTGCCCGCGGCGGCGCGGACGGTGGCCTGGCTGTTCAGCTGGAGCCCGGCCTGATCCGGCTTGAGCGAGACGGTCGTGCCGTCCACCACCAGCTTGAGCGGCTTCGTCGTATTGCCCGCGAACGCCTCGTCGAGCTTCTTGACGGCATCGTCCCGGGTGCCGCCGCCGATGTCGACGCCGAGCACGGTGGTGCCCTTGGGCACGTCCGAGTGGTTCATCAGGAGCCCGGCACCGTAGGCGCCACCGGCGAGGACCACCACGAGGAAGCCCAGCAGGGCCCGCTTCTTGCGGCCCTTCTTCTTGGCCGGCTTGGACGACGCGGCCGGCTTCGGGGCCGGCTCGGGCGCCTTCGGCGGAGTGTGCGACAGCGGACCGTCGGTGTGCGCGCCCGGTCCGAACGGGGAGTTCGGGGCGGACGGTACGACGGGGATACCACTGGTCAGCGTGTGACCGGAGACGTTCTCCCCGGCGCCGCCGTAGCCGTGGCCGCCCGGATCGGGCGCGGGCTTCTGCGGGGTGAGGATCGCGGTGTCGTCGCTGAGCCCGCCCCCGGAGTAGCCGGCTCCCATGCCCGGACCGCCGAGGCCACCGGGCCCACCGGGTCCGCCGTGACCACGCGGACCACCAGGACCGCCCGGACCACGCTGACCGCCGAGGCCACCCGCGGCCAGGCTGCCCGGAGCCACGCCCGGACCGGCCGGCGGCGCCATCGGGCCGTCTCCGGTGACCGGACCGCCGGTCGGACCCACCGGGCCGCCCACGCCGTTGTCGGAGAAGTTCTCCGCGAAGTACGGGAGGTCGTCGCGGCGCGGTTCCATGCCCGGTCCGCCGGAGCCGCCCGGGCCTCCGTCGCCACCGGGTCCGCCGGTGCCGATGGCCGGGAAGGACGCCGTGTTGCCCAGCGCCGCGGAGACGTCGAAGGAACCGGTGCCGCCGCCGTGGCCGGGTGCCACGGGTCCGGCGCCGGTGGCACCGGGCAGCCCGGCACCGTTCGTGCCGCCCCCTCCGGGACGGGGAATGTTCGCTCCGCCGGGCCGGACTCCGCCGGTGATGCCCAGCGGACCGGCGCCGTTCGCGCCGGCCGGCGCGCCCGGGGCGCCGTTGCCGCCCGGCGCACCCGCGCCCTGCGGCGACGCGGGACCGGCGGGACCCGAACCACCCGGCAGGCCCGCGCCGTTGGTGGAGCCGCCGCCCGGGCCGCCCTTGGGCGCACCGGACTTGCGGGGCGCGAACCAGTCGCTGGACTTCTCCCCGCCCCCGGCACCGGCCTCGGCCGGAGCGTCGGTCGCGGGCGCCGCCGCGGTCGGCGGCGGACTTATGGCGCGCTGCGTCTCGGCGGGCGGTCCCGTGGGGGCCGCGGGCTCGACGGGCGCGTCGGCGTCCCCGACCGGTGTGCGGACGACGACCGGCGGGATGGGCCGCGATCCGGGGATGTTGATCCGGATGCGTGTCGTCAGTGTGGTCTCGGTCTTGCGCTCCTCCGGCGGGGTGCCGCCGGCCGAACGGCCCGTGTCGGCACCGATCTCGGAAGCCGTGGGGGTCCCGTAGGGGGGCGTCCCCGACGGGTACGCGGCTCCACCGCGCCCGTTGGGCCCGGAGGACGAACTGTCAGTTTCACGACTCAAGGCAGGTTCTCCCGGTTGGCTCCGCCGCCCGTTTACTCGACCTCATCTCGGGCAGCTCGGCGGCGCGCACCACCATACTGGCCGTGTCCGGCCCGCAAACCTCGCCCGCCAAGGAAACTGCCACAGGACCCGCACCGGTCCGATACGGCGAAGTGGTACGTCACTTCCCAAGTCGGACGGCGGAGCCGTCCGGTTGCCGCCCCAGCCCAAGGGTGGCACAGATCACAGCGACCGCCATCCCGCCGAGCAGGAAGAGGTACGAGCCGAGGCCCGCGCCGAAGAGGAAGTCCCCTTCCGGGCGGGTGGCGGTGAGCAGCACGACCGCGACCATCCAGCCCGCCGCGGGCGCGACGGCACCGGCCCGGGAGCCGGTGGCCCGGGAGCCGCCCAGGAAGAGCCCGGCCGCGCCCGCCACGGCGAGCAGCAGGCCGCCCGGGAACCAGCCGGCCTGCACCAGCGTTCCGGCCGTCCCGACCACGGCGCCGAGCACGAACAGCCCCGTGTAGGCGGCCGCCCGCCCGAGCGAGGGGGTCCGCAGCGGTTGGGCGAGCGCGTCGCCGCGCCGTCCGCTCGTACCACTCGTGCCACTCGCAGTCATCGTGTCTCCGTCTCCGTCCGGTCACCGGTCCCGGTGAACAGATCCGTCTCCCGGTCCGCGCCCGAGCGCTCCCCGCGCACCAACTCGTAGTACTCGGTGGTGAAAAGTGGCTGGGCCAGCGCGTTCGACAGCGCGAACCACGGCTCGGCCACCTCGATCTGGGTGGCGTGCGCCCGCATGGCGGCGGCCTTCGCGGGGGCGTACGCGGTTCCGTCGATCTCGGTGGTGATCACCGCGTCGTCAACGACGCCCGGTACGTCGGCCACGGCGGCGGACGCGTCGAAGGGCAGCCCGGGGAGTGCCGCGCGAAGCCGCGCGAAGCCGTCCTCGGCGACCGGGCGGGGTACGCGGTTCCAGTAGACCTTGGCGATCGTCCAGGGTGCGCCGAGGTCGGGGCGGACGGCGGGGTCCGCGGCCAGTTCGGTGGCGCGCACGGCCACGCGATGGGCCTGGATGTGGTCGGGGTGCCCATAGCCCCCGTCGGGGTCATAGGTGACGAGCACATGGGGGCGTACCTCACGGATCACCTCGACGAGGTGGGCGGCGGCGCCGTCCACGTCCGCGGACCAGAAGGCGCCCGCGCGGTGGTTCTGCTCGGCGCCCATCATCCCGGAGTCGCGGAACCGCCCGGGGCCCCCGAGGAAGCGGTGGTCGGTGACGCCCAGTTCCTTCATGGCGGCGGCCAGCTCGCCGGCGCGGTGCGGGCCGAGGCCGCCCTCGCGGTCGGGTGCGAGGTGCGCGAGTCCGGGCGGGATGACCTCGCCCTCCTCGCCGAGCGTGCAGGTCACCAGCGTCACGAGGGCGCCCTCGGCCGCGTACCTGGCCATGGTCGCGCCGTTGTTGATCGACTCGTCGTCCGGGTGCGCGTGCACCAGGAGCAGACGCCGGTCGGGCAGTTCCGTCATGGCACCCACCCTACGAGGCGCCCGTCCCCCGGGGTGCTGCCCGGCCCCCCGTCGCTCCTGGTCGTCGTGGTCATGGTGCCCTCCGGACGGCGCCTCGGGCGGCATTTCGGGGCGGGCCGCGGCGCGAGCGGTGCGCGGAGGCGGGGGCTTCGCCTCAGAGGGCCGCCCGGAGGCCGGACCGGCAGTCCCGGCAGCGGCCTGGTCCGGGGGCCCGGAAGGCCCGCTCGCAGCCGTCGCAGGTCTGGAGCGGGTGCCGGACGTCCGGCGGCCGCGCGGGCGCGCTGAACGGCGGCGGAGGCGGCAGCTGGACGGCGAGCCGGTGCGCGAGCAGGGCGGCCGGGCGCCGGAGTCCCTCGGGCGGCAGATCGCCGGTCAGCGCGTGGCGTGCGGCGCTGGGGCTGACGTCGAGCTCCAGCCAGGCGGCGACGCCGGGGGCGAGGTGGGCCGTGTCGTGGGCGGAGAGCAGCAGGCGGGGGTCGTGGCGCCGGAGGTCCGCGAGGAGGTCGGTGGCGGCCTGGAGGAGGGCGGGGGGCGCTAGGGTTCTGCGTATCCGTCGGGAAGCTCCTACTTCCTCGGTGGTCAGGCCCTCGCACTGGGATTGGCGTCCCGGCGAGGGCCGTCGCATGTCTGCGGTTGTGTCGCGCCGAGCGTAGGGCGGGCAACGGCCCCTGGATCCAGTCGAGTCGGTGATGTTCCCTCGCGCGAGTGAGCGGCCGTCGCGGGCGGGAGGGGTGGGGCTCGGCAGGGTTCTTTCACCGTCGTGTTCCTTGGGGGAGACCGCCCCTGGTACCGGATCACGAGTGGCCGGGTTCCGGTGGGAGAGCCAGTTCCGCCCACACCGTCTTGCGCGGCGGCGGTCCCGGTGCCGTGCCCCAGCGGCCGGCCAGCGCGTCCACGAGGACGAGTCCCCGGCCGCACTCGGCATCGGGTGCCGTGCCCGGGAGGACCCGCGGGAGACGGTCGTCACGGGTGTCGCTGAGCTCGATGCGCAGGGTGTCGCCGACGACGTGGAGCGTGAGCCGGAAATCCCGTCCCGGTACCCGGCCGTGCGTCGCCGCGTTGGCCGCCAGTTCGGCGACGATGTGCGGCGCCCGGTCCAAGGCGATCCCCCAGGCGCGGAGTTGCTCCGTGGCGAGCAGCCGGGCGAGCCGGGCGCCGCGCGGTGTCGGCGACAGGAGGACGCTGAAGTCACGGATGGGGGTGCCGGTTTGGACTTCGGGGGCGGCGCTTTCTTGGTTCACATGACTCAGCGTGGCGGCGCACACGTACCGTGAACAGTGATGACGCCGATACGTACGGTGACTGTCCGGACGTTGTCCGGTCGTGTCCGGGCGGTCCGGAAGAGGCCTACGGGTAGGGGGCGTCGCGGCACGGTCGTACGACGGAGGGGTGCGGGATGTCGGTGGACACCGAGGCGGGGCGGCTCAGGAGCGAGGCGGACGAGCCGGGCTGGGAGGTCGATCCGGACGACGACTGGGGTGTCGCGGTCGTCGCGACCGTGGGGCGGCAGCTGAAGCTCCGGCGAGAGGCGGCGGGAATGCGGGCGGCCGAGTTCGGCAGGGCGGTCGGCTACGGCGAGGACATGGTCTACAAGATCGAGGGCGGCAAGCGGATTCCCCAGCCCGAGTTCCTGGACAGGGCGGACGAGGTCCTGGGCGCGGGCGGGTTGCTCTCGGCGATGAAGGAGGACGTGGCGAAGGTCCGGTACCCGAAGAAGGTGCGGGAGCTGGCGAAAATGGAGGCGCAGGCTGTTGAGCTCGGGGCGTATGTGGGGCTCAGTCTCCACGGCTTGCTACAGACGCCGACACATGCGCGGGCTCTCTTCGAAGCGTGGCAACCCGCGTACGCGCCCGAGGAAGCGGAGCGAATGGTTGCCGCCCGCATGGCCCGCAAGGCGATCTTCGAACGGTCACCTGCACCCGCTCTCTGCTTCGTGCAGGAGGAGGCGACACTCCGGCGGCCGGTCGGGGGCACAATGGTGTGGCGTCAGCAGCTCGAACATCTGCTGGAGGTGGGCCGGTTGCGTAACGTCACGCTTCAGGTGATGCCGACGAACGCCGACGCCCACCCCGGACTGAGCGGGAAGATCGAGGTGCTGAAGTTCGCGGACGGCACGGCCGTGGGCCGCTCCGACGGCGCGTACAACGGCCGACCGATCTCGGATCCGAAGCAGCTCCGGATCCTTGAGCTGCGGTATGGCACCATCCGGGCGCAGGCGCTCACGCCACGGGAGTCGCTGGCCTTCATCGAGCGAGTGCTGGGAGAAACATGATCCGCAATGCCTCCAGTGGAGACGGTTCCGAGCTGAAGTGGTTCAAGAGCACTTACAGCGACGGGCCCGACGGCAACTCCTGCGTCGAGATCGCCACCACCCCCAACACCGTCCACGTCCGCGACTCCAAGCACGCCGACGGCCCCCGGCTCGCGCTGACGCCGGACGCGTGGGCCGGCTTCGTGTCGTACGCGTCGCGGGGCTGACCGGTACGCAAGAGCGGGCTCCGGTCGTGTGCCTCCCGGAGCCGCACGCCCGCGCGGGTCAGAACTTGAAGCTGCCGATCATGTCCGCGACGTTCGTCGTGAGGTCGCTGATGGTGGGCGCGATCGTCGAGGAAGCCAGATAGAACCCGAACAGGACGCACACGACCGCGTGCCCGGCCTTCAGTCCTGACTTCTTCACCAGGATGAAGACGATGATCGCCAGCAGCACCACCGCCGAAATCGAGAGTGCCACGGCGGATCACCTCCAAAGATCCCAGGGACATGGGGGGTTGGTCATGGGGGTCGGTCATTCCATACAGCGGCCAGCAGGTTCATACCCACGCACCGCTAGTGATCATAACTATCCGTACGCGCGCATTGATCGGCGCACGGCCGCACAAGGGGGCGCATGGCCAATATGGTCAGGGCATGACGACCGAGCCTCCTTCCTTCCCGCGCCGGTACGCCCGGACGCAGCGGTTCACCCTGGGCGCGCCCCGCGCGTTCACCGTCTCCCCGGACGGTTCCCGGGTCGTGTTCCTGAGGTCCCCGTCCGGCACGGACCGGGCGAACCAGCTGTGGGTCCTCGATGTCGCGGACGGGCAGGAACGCGTCGCGGCCGATCCGGCGGCCCTGCTCGGAGGCGCCGGCGAACACCTCTCCGCGGCGGAGCGGGCCCGCCGCGAACGCAGTCGTGAGGGTGGCGCCGGGGTGGTCGGGTACGCCACCGACAACGCGGTCGAGGTGGCCTCTTTCGCCTTGTCAGGGCGGCTCTTCACGGCGGAGCTGCGGGCCGGTACGGCACGTGAACTCCGTGTCCCCGGACCGGTGATCGACCCGCGCCCCTCCCCCGACGGACGGCTCGTCGCGTATGTCTCCAAGGGCGCGCTGCGGGTTGTCGGCGCCGAGGGCGAGGACGACCGGGCGCTCGCGCGGCGGGACCCCGGGACGGACCCGGAGACGGTTTCCTATGGAATGGCCGAGTTCATCGCGGCCGAGGAGATGGACCGGTCCCGCGGCTTCTGGTGGTCACCGGAGTCGGACCGGCTGCTCGTCGCACGCGTCGACGACGCGCCCGTACGCCGTTGGTGGATCTCCGATCCCGCCCAGCCGGAGCACGCGCCGCAGCAGGTCGCGTACCCGTCGGCCGGTACGGACAACGCGGACGTACGGCTCTTCGTGATCACCCTCGACGGGACGCGTACGGAGGTCGCCTGGAACCGCGCGCAGTACCCGTACTTGGCGCATGTGCACTGGTCAGCCGCGGGCGCGCCGCTGATCCTGGTACAGGCCCGGGACCAGCGCAGCCAGCTGTTCCTGGCCGTCGACCCGGAGACCGGGAAGACCCGGATGGTGCACGCCGACGAAGATCGACAATGGCTTGATCTTTTCCATGGAGTGCCCTGCTGGAGCCCCACCGGACAGCTCGTACGCATCGTCGACGAGGGCGGGGCGCGCGTCCTCGCGTTCGGTGAACGCCCCCTGACCGGGCCGCAGTTGCATGTGCGCGCGGTGCTCGACGTCTCGGACGACGATGTGCTGGTCGCGGCGTCGGCGGGAGCGGCCGCGGCCTCCCCCGAGACCGGGGAGGTGCACGTCTACCGGGTCAACGAACTGGGGGTCGAACGCCTCTCACAGGAGCCCGGGGTGCACTCGGCCGTGCGCTCCGGGCGGGTGACCGTGCTCGTCTCCGCGGTGCCCGGCGAACCGGGGACCCAGGTACAGGTGCTCCGGGAGGGCAAGCGGGCGGCGATCGTCACCTCGTACGCCGAACACCCGGGGATGTCCCCGCGCGTGACGCTCACCGAGGGGGGCGCACGCAAAATCCCATGCGCCCTGCTTATGCCCACGGACTACGACGGCGAGAGCCCCCTGCCGGTTCTGATGGATCCCTACGGCGGTCCGCACGGCCCCCGCGTCCTGGCGGCGCACAACGCGCACCTCACCTCGCAGTGGTTCGCGGACCAGGGTTTCGCGGTGATCGTCGCGGACGGCCGCGGCACCCCCGGCCGCTCCCCCGCCTGGGAGAAGGCGGTCCGGGACGACTTCACCCTCACCCTCGACGACCAGATCGACGCGCTGCACGGACTGGCCGAGAGGTATCCGCTGGACCTGTCCCGGGTGGCGATCCGCGGCTGGTCGTTCGGCGGCTGGCTCGCGGGCCTCGCCGTACTGCGCCGCCCGGACGTCTTCCACGCCGGCATCGCGGGCGCCCCGGTCACGGACTGGCGGCTGTACGACACCCACTACACCGAGCGGTATCTCGGCGACCCGGCGACGGCGGGACAGGCGTACGCGAAGAGCTCGCTGATCACCGAGGAAGGACTGTCCGCGCCCGCCGAGCCGCACCGGCCGCTGATGATCGTGCACGGACTGGCCGACGACAACGTGGTGGTGGCCCACGCGCTGCGGCTGTCCTCAGCACTGCTGGCCGCGGGCCGCCCGCACGAGGTGCTGCCGCTCTCGGGCGTCACGCACATGACCCCGCAGGAGCAGGTCGCGGAGAACCTCCTGCTGCTCCAGGTGGACTTCCTGAAGCGCTCCCTCGGGATGGGCTGAGGACCGGCCACCGGGTCCGTCCGTGCGACCGGCCGGAGCGACATGGCGCGCTCCGGCCGGTCTACGGCACCCGCACGGCCGTACGCCGCTCAGACTGACGCGTCCGTATATCGGTGTCGCGACAGTCAAGTTGCCTGCGTGTTAACGAAATTGATGAGCATTTGTCATCTTATGCACGCTCGCTCGGCGGGTCGTCCGGCGCCCCGGGCGGACTGTCGTCCAGTGACCCCTCGGGAGGTACGACCTGCTTCTCCTCGGCGAAGTGACAGGCCGAGGCGTGCGCGGCCGGCCCCTCGGTGTGCCGGAACACCGCGGGCACGGCGAGCAGCGGCACCTCCAGCGCGCACCGCTCCTGAGCCTTCCAGCAGCGCGTGCGGAAGCGGCAGCCGGACGGGATGTTCGCCGGGGAGGGCACATCCCCGGCGAGGATGATCCGCTCACGGTGCTCACGGGCCTCCGGGTCGGGCACGGGCACGGCGGAGAGCAGGGCCTGGGTGTAGGGGTGCGTCGGATGATCGTAGATCTCGGCGTCCCTGCCCGTCTCCACGATCCGCCCGAGGTACATGACGCCGACCCGGTCGGAGATGTGCCGCACGATGGAGAGGTCGTGCGCGATGAACACGTAGCTGAGGTCGAACTCGTCCTGGAGGCTCGCCATCAGGTTGATCACCTGGGCCTGCACGGAGACGTCGAGCGCGGAGACCGGCTCGTCCGCGACGATGATCTCGGGGCGCAGTGCCAGCCCCCGCGCGATGCCGATGCGCTGGCGCTGGCCGCCGGAGAACTGGTGCGGATAGCGGTTGATGTACTCCGGATTGAGCCCGACCACGTCCAGCAGGTCCTGGACACGCTTCCTGCGGTCGCCCTTCGGCGCGACCTCGGGGTGGATCTCGTAGGGCTCCCCGATGATGTCGCCCACGGTCATACGGGGGTTGAGCGAGGTGTACGGGTCCTGGAAGACCATCTGGATGTTGCGGCGGACGGCCTTGAGCGCCCGGCCGGACATCCGGGTGATGTCCTCGCCCTTGTACTTGATCACCCCGGCGGTCGGCCGCTCCAGGTTGACGAGCATCTTCGCGACCGTCGACTTGCCGCAGCCGGACTCCCCGACGATGCCGAGGGTCTCGCCCCGGCCGAGGTGGAAGTCGACCCCGTCGACGGCCCTGACCGCGCCGATCTGCTTCCTGAACAGGATTCCCCGGGTGAGCGGGTAGTGCTTGACCAGTCCGCTGACCTCCAGCAGTGCCTCAGGCACGGGAGCCTCCCCCGGTGGTCCCGGCGTCGAGCGTCTCCCGCCAGAAGAAGCAGGCGCTGGCGCGCTCCCCGCCCCCCTCGTCCACCTCGGCGAGCGGAGGCACCTCGGTCCGGCAGATGTCCTGGGCCATCGGACAGCGGGGGTTGAAGGCGCAGCCGGGCGGAATGTGCATCAGGTTCGGCGGCAGGCCCTTGATGGCGTAGAGCTCGTGGCCCTTCTGGTCGAGCCGGGGGATCGACTCCAGCAGGCCCTTCGTATAGGGGTGGGCCGGGGCCTTGTAGATGTCGTGGACCGGCGCCGACTCGACGATCCGGCCCGCGTACATCACGGCGATCCGGTCCGCGACGTCGGCGACCACGCCGAGGTCGTGGGTGATGAGGATGAGCCCCATGTTGAGCTCGCGCTGGAGCTCGGCGAGGAGGTCCATGACCTGGGCCTGGACCGTGACGTCGAGGGCGGTGGTGGGTTCGTCGGCGATGATCAGCGCGGGTTCGAGGGCCAGCGCCATGGCGATCATGATGCGCTGGCGCATGCCTCCGGAGAACTGGTGCGGGTAGTCGCGCACCCGCTGGGCGGCGGCCGGGATGCGCACCCGGTCCATCAGCTCGACCGCCTTGGCGCGGGCGTCCTTGCGGGACATCCCGCGGTGCACGGTGAACATCTCGCCGAGCTGGTCGCCGACGCTGAGCACCGGGTTCAGGGAGGACAGCGCGTCCTGGAAGATCATCGCCATCTCGGCGCCGCGCACCTTGCGCCGCTCGTCCTCCTTGAACTTCAGGAGGTCCTTGCCCTGGAAGAGGATCTCGCCGCCGGTGATCCTGCCGGGCGGCATGTCGAGAATGCCCATCACCGCCTGCGCGGTCACGGACTTGCCCGAGCCGGACTCGCCGAGCACCGCGAGCGTCTCGCCCTCGTCCACGCCGTAGGTGACCCCGTTGACGGCCTTGGCGACCCCGTCCCTGGTTCTGAACTCCACGTGCAGATCGCGCACTTCGAGCAGCACGGCCGTCACCTCAGCTTCGGGTCGAGGGCGTCGCGCACCGCGTCGCCGAGCATGATGAACGCGAGCACGGTGATCGCGAGGGCGCCGGCGGGCCACAGCAGCATGTGCGGGGCCTGGCGGATGTACGCGGACGCCGAGGAGATGTCGATCCCCCAGGACACCGTCGGGGGCTTCAGGCCGACCCCGAGGTAGGAGAGCGTCGCCTCCAGCGAGATGTACGTGCCGAGCGCGATGGTCGCCACGACGATGACCGGGGCGACCGCGTTCGGGGTGATGTGCCGCAGCAGCATCCGGGAGTTCGAGGCGCCGAGGGCGCGGGCGGCCTGGACGTAGTCGTTCTGCTTGGTGGTGATGACCGAGCCGCGCGCGATCCGGGAGATCTGCGGCCAGCCGAGCAGCACCATGAACCCGATGACGGGCCAGACCGTGTTGCTGGTCACCACGGAGAGGAGGACCAGACCACCGAGCACGACGGGGATCGCGAAGAAGATGTCGGTGATCCGGGACAGGATTCCGTCCGACGCCCCGCCGAAGTACCCGGCGAGCCCGCCGAGCACGGAACCGAGGATCGCGACGCCGAGGGTGGCGCAGACGCCGACGGTGATCGAGACGCGTGTCCCGTACACCGTCCGCGTGTAGACGTCGCAGCCCTGTCCGTCGAAGCCGAAGGGGTGGCCCGGCTGCGAGCCCTGCTGGGCCTTGGCGAGGTCGCACTTGAGCGGGTTCTGGCTCGCGATCAGCGACGGCCAGACGGAGATGACGACCAGGAAGAGGATGACCAGTCCGGCGACGATGAAGACGGGGTTGCGCCGCAGGTCCCGCCAGGCGTCGGACCACAGGCTCCTGGGCTTCTCCTGCGGGCCCGTGCCCAGCGGTCCCCCGGGCGTCTTCTCCAGGGTCTCGGCCTCGCTGGCGGCCAGGTCCATGGCGCCGCCCATCCCGGTCGCGGCGATGGCGCCCTGCTGGTCGAACGGCGGCTGCTCAGGCATAGCGGATCCTCGGGTCGAGTACGGCGTAGAGGAGGTCTACGAGCAGGTTGGCGACCAGGAAGACGATGACCAGGACCGTCACGAAGCCGACGACGGTCTGGGTGTTCTGGCGCACGATGCCCTGGTAGAGCTGGTAGCCGACGCCGTGGATGTTGAAGATCCGTTCGGTGACGATCGCGCCGCCCATGAGCGCGCCGATGTCCGTGCCGATGAAGGTGACCACGGGGATCAGCGAGTTGCGCAGCAGGTGTTTGGTGATCACCCGGCGCCGGGGCAGGCCCTTGGCGACGGCCGTACGGACGTAGTCGGACCGCCTGTTCTCCGCGATGGAGGTCCGGGTCAGGCGGGTCACGTAGGCGAGCGACACCGAGGCCAGGACCAGGCCGGGCACGATCAGCTCGCCGAAGGCGGCGTCCGGGGAGACCGAGGGTTTGATCCAGCCCCACTGGACGCCCAGCAGCAGCTGGAGCAGCAGGCCGGTCACGAAGGTGGGCACCGAGATGACGACGAGGGTCAGCAGCAGGACCCCCGAGTCGACGGGCCGCCCGCGGCGCAGGCCCGTGATGACGCCGAGCGTGATGCCGATGACGATCTCGAAGAGGATCGCGACGATCGTCAGCCGGATGGTGACCGGGAACGCGGACCCCATGAGCTCCGTGACGGGCTGTCCGTTGAAGGCGGTGCCGAAGTCGCCGGTGAAGACGTTGCCCATGTAGGTCAGGTACTGCTGCCACACCGGTTGGTCGAGTCCGAACTCCTTGCGCAGCTGGGCGGCGGTGGCGGGGTCGCACTGCCGCTCACCGCACAGACCGGCGATGGGGTCGCCCATCACGTTCACCATCAGGAAGATCAACAGCGTGGCGCCGATGAAGACCGGGATCATCTGCAGCAGGCGCCGGATCACGTACCGTCCCATGAGGACTCCGGGGATAGGTGCGGGCGGGCGCCCGGGACTGTCCGGTGCGCCCGCCCTTCGGCTCAGCTGACCTTGATCTCGTCGTAGACGGGGACGCTGAACTGGTTGAGCGCCACGTTGGAGACGCGGTCCGAGTAGCCGGCGCTGCCGTTCTGGTACCAGAGCGGGATGGCGGCCATGTTGTCCCGCACGACGCCCTCGGCCTGCTGGAAGAGCGAGACGGCCTTGGCCCGGTCGGTCTCGGCGTTCGCCCGGTCGACGAGCTTGTCGAAGTCCTTGTTGGACCACTTGCCGTCGTTGGACGAGGCGTTCGTGTAGTACAGCGGCTGCAGGAAGTTCTGGATCAGCGGGTAGTCCATCTGCCAGCCGGCCCGGAAGGGGCCAGACATCTTGTGCTGGGTGATCTGGTTGCGGAAGTCGGCGAAGGTGCCGATCGGGTTGCCGACGCAGGCCTTGTCGTTGCCCAGGGCGTTGTTGACGGAGTGGCAGACGGCGTCCACCCACTCCTTGTGGGAGCCGGTGTCCGCGTTGTAGGAGATCTTGAGCTGGCCGCCGGGCAGACCGCCGCCCTCCTGGATCAGCTTCTTGGCCTCGGTCGGGTTGTACGTGCAGGAACCGCCGCACAGCCCGTCCTGGAAGCCGCCGTCCTTGCCGAGCACCGGTGAGGTCCAGTCGCTGGCCGGGGTACGGGTCTTCTGGAAGATCGTGTCCGTGATCTGGGCGCGGTCGATCGCCATGGACAGGCCCTTGCGGACCTTCTCCGACCCGCTCTTGTCCCAGTTCTTGTCGTAGAACGGGAAGGCGAGCGTCTGGATGATGCCGGCCGGCGTGTTGATGTAGCGGCCCCCGAGGTCGGTCTTCACGTTCTTGAGCTGGGAGGCGGGCACGTCGTCGACGAGGTCGAGGTTGCCGGCGAGCAGGTCGGTGTAGGCGGTGTTGTTGTCGGTGTAGACCTTCAGGTCCACCCCGTCGTTCTGCGCCTTGTCCGTGCCGGAGTAGCCGTCCCACTTCCGCAGGGACATCAGGGAGCCCTTGGAGTACGAGGAGACGGAGTACGGTCCGTTGCCGACCGGCTTCTTCAGCCAGGCCGCGTGGTCGTCGAAGAACGCCTTGGGCAGCGGGGCGTAGGCCACGTATCCGAGGGTGTCGGGGAACGTCGAGAACTTCTGGTTGAGCTTCACCGTG
Organism: Streptomyces fagopyri; assembly: GCF_009498275.1. Lineage (NCBI taxonomy): Bacteria > Bacillati > Actinomycetota > Actinomycetes > Kitasatosporales > Streptomycetaceae > Streptomyces > Streptomyces fagopyri. The sequence goes on from NZ_CP045643.1 coordinate 3,585,498, forward strand.
AAGGTGTCGGTTCCGGTGACCTTGAGCCCGGACAGCTTGTCCGCGCTCTGCGAGCCGGTGTCGGGGTGGACCTTGTCGTACCCGTCGATGTACCCGAAGAAGTACGCGTTCTTCTGGTTGTTCTTCAGACTCGCGCCGTAGTTCCAGGCGTCCACGAAGGACCGGGCGGTGACGGCCTCTCCGTTGCTGAACTTCCAGCCGCTCTTGACCGTGATCGTGAAGTTCTGCGAGTCCGACGTGTCGATCTTCTGCGCCAGCATGTCCTGGGCCGCGCCGGTCTTGGCGTCGTACCGCTTCAGGCCCCGGAAGATCATGTCGAGGACCTTGCCGCCCTGCACCTCGTTGGTGTTGGCCGGCTCCAGCGGGTTCTGCGGGTCACCCCACGAGGAGCTCACGACTCCGGAGCCGCTTCCGCCACCCCCGCCCCCGCCGCCACCGCCGCTTCCGCAGCCGGTCGCCGCCAGGGCGATCGCCGCCGCGCCAGCGGCCCATTTGGCGTGCGTGGCTCCACGCATGGAGTGCCTCCTCTAAGTGCGCTGTGCCGCCAGCGCCGAGGCGCTGTTCCATTACCAGCCAATATCAACCGGTAACAGACATCACGCACATTCAGCCCACCCGTACGTGGGACAACACACTCGGAGGAGGGTGCCGCGTGCTGCGGCCGGCCCAATCGGCGCGGCGTCGCGGCCCGCGCGGGGAGATCACCGCTCTCCGGCCGCGCGACCGGCCCGGCCGGCCTTCGGCCCGTCGACCCGTCCGTCCTTCGGCCCGCCGCCCGCCGCCCGCCATTGCGTCCGCCGGTCCGTCCGCCGGTCCGACGGACAGCGGGTCGGCCGGGCAGCCGGTCTACGAGCAGCGGGTCGGCGGGTCTGACGGGCAGCCGATCAACGGGCAGCGGGTCGGCCGGGCAGCCGGGCAGCCGGGCAGCCGGGCAGCCGGGGAACGTACAGCGCGGGCGCCGGTCCCGGTCGCGGCCGGCGCGCCCCTTCCTGCCATCCGGGTCCCCTCAGGGTCCCACCGGGGTTTATCAGGGCATGGAAAAGCCGGTTCCCGGCACCGGACTGACGGTGCCGGGAACCGGCTCTGATCGGGTCACGCGCGGTTCAGGCCGCGTGCACGACGTCCTTCTGCTCGGCGAAGTGGCACGCCGAGTCGTGGGCCGCCGGGGTGTCCAGGCCCTTGAAGACCTCGGGCACCGCGAGAAGCGGCACCTGCTCGGCGCACTTGTCCTGCGCCTTCCAGCAGCGGGTACGGAAGCTGCAGCCGGACGGCGGGTTGGCCGGGGAGGGCACGTCGCCGGTCAGGATGATCCGCTCGCGGCGCTCACGGGCCTCCGGGTCCGGCACCGGCACGGCCGACAGCAGCGCCTGGGTGTAGGGGTGCGTCGGGTGCTCGTAGATCTGCTCGTCGGTGCCGATCTCCGCCATCTTGCCGAGGTACATGACCCCGACCCGGTCGGAGATGTGCCGGACGATCGACAGGTCGTGCGCGATGAAGATGTAGGACAGGTTGAACTCGTCCTGCAGTCGCGCCATCAGGTTGATGACCTGTGCCTGCACCGACACGTCGAGGGCCGACACCGGCTCGTCGCAGATGATGATCTCGGGGTTGAGCGCGAGACCACGGGCGATGCCGATGCGCTGGCGCTGACCGCCCGAGAACTGGTGCGGGTAGCGGTTGATGTACTCGGGGTTGAGCCCGACCACGTCCAGCAGTTCCTTGACCTTGCCGCGCCGGTCACCCTTCGGGGCCACCTCGGGGTGGATGTCGAAGGGCTCCCCGATGATGTCGCCCACCGTCATACGGGGGTTGAGCGAGGTGTAGGGGTCCTGGAAGATCATCTGGATGTTCCGGCGGACCGCCTTCAGGGCGCGCCCGGACAGCCTCGTGATGTCCTGGCCCTTGTAGAAGACCTCGCCGGCCGTCGCCTGCTCCAGGCTCATCAGGAGCTTGGCCACCGTCGACTTGCCGCAGCCGGACTCGCCCACGATGCCCAGGGTCTCGCCCTGGTACAGGTCGAAGGACACGCCGTCGACGGCCTTCACGGCGCCGATCTGCCGCTTGATGACGATGCCCTGCGTCAGCGGGAAGTGCTTGACGAGGTTGCGCACCTGCAGGATCGGTTCGCCACGGTCGACCGGCGCCTCCAGGGCGGCGATTTCCTCCTCCACGGAGTGCGTGTCGGCGAGCTCCACCTCGGAGACGTTCGGCGTCGCGTCCGTCGGCTCGGCGGACTTGGTCGGGTCAGCCATGGATCGTCTCCTTCCAGAAGTGGCACGCGCTGGCGCGGCCCGGCAGTTCCGTCCCGTCCCGCTCGGTCACCTGGACCAGCGCGGGACGTTCGGTGCGGCAGATGTCCTGGGCGTGCTCGCAGCGCGGGTTGAAGGCGCAGCCGCTCGGCACCTTCAGCAGGTTGGGCGGCAGACCCTTGATCGCGTAGAGCTCCTGGCCCTTCTGGTCCAGGCGCGGGATCGAGTCGAGCAGGCCGCTGGTGTACGGGTGGGCCGGGCGCTTGTACAGCTCGTGCACCGGCGCCGTCTCGACGATCCGGCCCGCGTACATCACCGCGATCTTGTCGGCGACGTCCGCGACGACACCGAGGTCGTGGGTGATGAGGATCAGACCCATCTGGTACTCGCGCTGGAGCTCCGCGAGCAGGTCCATCACCTGGGCCTGGACCGTCACGTCGAGGGCCGTGGTCGGCTCGTCGGCGATGATCAGGTCCGGTTCCAGGGCCAGCGCCATGGCGATCATGATGCGCTGGCGCATACCGCCGGAGAACTGGTGGGGGTAGTCGTTCACCCGGGCCGCGGCGCCCGGGATCTTCACCCGGTCCATCAGCTCGATGGCCTTGGCCTTGGCCTGCTTGCGCGACAGCCCCTGGTGGACCCGGAACATCTCGCCGAGCTGGTAGCCCACGCTGAGCACCGGGTTGAGGGAGGACAGCGCGTCCTGGAAGATCATCGCGATCCGCGCGCCGCGCAGCTTGCGCCGCTCCTCGTTGGACATGGTGAGCATGTCCTGGCCGTAGAAGCGGATCTCCCCCTTGGGGATGCGCGCCGGCGGCATGTCGAGGATGCCCATGATCGCCTGCGCGGTCACGGACTTGCCGGAGCCGGACTCACCGAGCACGGCGAGCGTCTCCCCGGAGTTCACCGAGTAGTTGACGCCGTTGACGGCCCGGACCACACCCTCACGGGTCTGGAACTCGACGTGCAGGTCACGCACTTCGAGCAGCGGGGCGGTCTTGCCGCCGTCGCCGGATCGCGGAGCCGGGATGGCGTCCTTTGAGTCGATGTCGGTCACGTACGCCTCCCTCAGCGCATCTTGGGATCGAAGGCGTCGCGGACCACGTCGCCGAGCATGATGAACGCCAGCACGGTAATGCTCAGGGCACCGGCCGGGAACAGCAGGGCGTGCGGCGAGGTCAGGAACCTGTCCTGGGCGTCACTGATCATCACGCCCCAGGAGATGTTCGGGTACTGGATGCCGATGCCCAGGTAGGACAGGGCGGCTTCGGCACCGATGTAGACGCCGAGGTTCATCGTGGTGATGACGATGACCGGAGCGAGCGTGTTCGGCAGGATGTGCCGGAACGCGATCCGCCACGAACTCGCGCCCAGGGCCCGGGCGGCCATCACGTAGTCGTTGTACTTGTTCGCGATGACCTCGCCGCGCATGATCCGGAAGACCTGCGGCCAGCCGAGGATCGCCATGATGAACGACACCGACCAGACGTCACCGCCGCCCCAGACGGACATGATCAGCAGACCACCGATGAGCAGCGGCAGGCCCGCGAAGACCTCGGTGATGCGGGACAGCAGCGCGTCCGCCCAGCCGCCGATCAGGCCGGCCAGCATGCCCACCAGGCCGCCGATCAGAGTGGTGGCGATGGTGGTCACCACACCGACGACGATCGAGTTGCGCGTGCCGTACACGGCCCGCGTGTAGATGTCGCAGCCCTGTACGTCGAAGCCGAACAGGTGCCCGGACGTCGGCCCGCTCATGGAGTTCTGCAGCTGGCAGAAGCCGTCCGAGAACGGCGAGCGCGAGGTGAACAGGCTGGGCGCGATCGCGAGCGCGAGCAGGCACAGGATGACCAGGCCGGTCACGATGAACATGGGCCGCTTGCGAAGGTCCGCCCAGCCGTCCTTGAGGAGGCTCGCCTGCCGGGCCGCCACCTTCTCCTCGGCCTCGATCTCCTTGGCGAGGGCGGCCTCGTCGGTCGTGGGCCTCTCTATCGTCTTCTCACTCATAACGGATCCTCGGGTCGAGCACGGCGTACAACAGGTCTACGACGAGGTTGGCGACCAGGTAGATCAGCACCAGCAAGGTCACCAGACCGACCACGACGGGTCGTTCGCGCAGATACAAGGACTGCGCCAGCTGGCCACCGAGACCGGGCATGTTGAACACGCGCTCGGTGATGATGGCGCCGCCCATGAGGGCGCCGAGGTCGAAGCCCAGGAAGGTGACGACCGGAATCATGGAGTTGCGCAGGGCGTGCACACCGATGACACGGCGCCGGGGCAGGCCCTTGGCGATCGCGGTGCGGACGTAGTCCGCGCGGATCGACTCCGTCATGCTCGACCGGACCAGCCGAGCGATGTACGCCATGGAGGTCGCCGCGAGGACGATGGCCGGAAGGATGTAGCTCTGCGGCCAGCCCTTCTCGATGCCGGCGACCGGGGTGAGCTTGAGGCTCATGCCGAACTCGAGCTGGAGCACGCTACCGAACACGAAGACCGGGATCGAGATCAGCACGAGGGTCGCGACCAGCACCACGTTGTCGAGGAACTTGCCCCGCTTGAGAGCGGAGAGGATTCCCGCGAGGACGCCGATGACGGCCTCGATGGCGAAGGAGGTCAGGCCCAGCTTGAGGGTGACCGGGAACCGCTCGGACACGATGTCGGAGATGGCACGGCCGTTGTACGTCTCACCGAGGTCACCGGTGAAGACGCCGCTGATGTAGTGCCAGTACTGCTGGTACAGCGGCTCGTTCAGGTGGTAGTGCGCGCGGAGGATCGCCGCGATGTTGGGGTCGGCGCGCTTGTCGCCGGCCAGCGCCTGGATCGGGTCGCCGGGCAACGCGAAGACCAAGCAGAAGATGATGAACGTGACGCCTATCAACACAGGGATCACCTGCAGAAGACGGCGCACGACGTATCGGCCCATGGGTACTCCAGAGGGGGGTGCTCAACCCGCCCGTGGCCGGGGCGGCGGCACTGTCGGACGGAAGACGGCAGAAAGGGTGAGCAGGGGAAGGCTTTGAGCTCCTCCCCTGCTCACCCCCTGTCCGCTGTATCGGACCTGCTCAGATACGGATCAGCTGAGCTTGACCGTGTCCCACAGGATCTGGTGACCGGCGACCTTCATCGACTTGATCTTGTCGCTGAAGCCCGCGTTCAGGGTGTAGAAGTAGACCGGGATGTACGGCATGTCCTTGAGGAGGACGTCGTCGGCCTGCTGGTAGTACTTGACCGCGTCCTCGTGCGTCGGAGCCTGGTCGCCCTTGACGAGGAGCTTCTCGAAGCTCTCGTTGACGTAACCCGAGTAGTTCGAGCCGTTGGCGATGGCGTCCTTCGAGAAGACCGGGCGGAGGTAGTCCTCGGCGTCCGGGTAGTCCATGCTCCACGCCATACGGAACGCACCCTGGTACTTCTTGGCGTCCAGGTCGTTGAGGATGGTCTGGAACTGCTCGAACGGCTTGGCCGTCACCTTCAGGCCCAGGTTCTGCTGGAGCTGGTTGGCGACCGCCTCGATCCACTCCTTGTGGCCACCGTCGGCGTTGTAGCCGAGCTCCAGCTTGTTGCCGGGCAGGCCACCGCTCTTCTTGTAGAGCTCCTTGGCCTTGGCGACGTTCAGGGTGCAGGCGTCACCGCAGGCGCCCTTGCGGTAGCCGTCGATGATCGGGCTGATGTAGTCGTCCGCGGGCGTACGGGCGCCGAGGAAGACCTTGTCGGCGATCGTCTGCCGGTCGATGGCCATGGAGATGGACTTGCGCAGGTCGGCGTTCTGGAACGCCTTGTTGTACTTGATCGGGAAGCCGATGTAACCGACGGCCGAGTCGGCCTCGTCGATCGTGCGGTTCGGCAGGTCCTTCTTGTACGTCGGCAGGCCCGAGGTCGGGATCGTCAGCAGGCTGTCGAGGTTGCCGGCGACCAGGTCCTTGTAGGCGGTGTCCTGGTTCGAGTAGATCTTGAAGTTGACACCCTTGACCTCGATCTTCGAGGCGTCCGGGTACTTGTCGTACTTCGTGGTGGCGATCAGCTCGTTGTGCTTGAACTTGCCCTTCATCTCGAAGGGGCCGTTGCCGATCGGCGCCTCGCCGAAGCCCTTCGGGTCCTTGAAGAACGCCTGGGGCAGCGGCACGAACGCCGTGAAGGACAGCTGCGACGGGAACGCCGAGAACTCGCCGCTGAGGGTGACCTGCAGGGTGCTGTCGTCGACGGCCTTCAGACCGGACATCTTGTCGGTCGACGGCTTCTTGCCCTCGCCCGGGTTCAGGTCGCTGTAACCCGCGATGTGGCTGAACAGCGGGTTGGTCTGCTGGGCGTTCGTCTGGTTCGCGCCGTAGTTCCACGCGTCGACGAAGGACTGGGCGGTGACCTTCTCGCCGTTGTGGAACGTGTAGCCCGACTTCAGCTTGATCGTCCAGACCTTGTTGTCCTTGGTCTCGATCGACTCAGCCATGGCGTTGACGACCTTGTTGCTGGCGTCAAGCTTGGTCAGACCCGTGAAGAGGGCGTTGATGACCTGGCCGCCCTCGGTCTCGTACGTGTTGGAGGGAACCAGCGAGTTCTGCGGTTCACCGATCTCCACCGACACGACGCCGTTGCCCTTGCCGCTGCCCGAGCTGCTGTCGCCCCCGCCACCGCCACAGGCCGTCGCACCCAGCGCCACAACCGCGGCTATCGCAACCCACTTGGCGCTCTTGGCACCACGCATGGGGCTCCTCCTCATGAGTCCATTGGTTCACCACTTGGAGGGGCACATGACACATCACCGTCACCGGCGCCTGAAACGGTCAAGTGCCCCCGCGCTCGTGAGTCGTCGCCGCCAGCAGCGCATGACCCGTTGATCCGAGCTCTACGCGCCTAACTATCTGCCATGGCTCAGTGCCCGACCACACTCACAAGGTCTCGGTTCGATCACACCTGGCACTCACATCTTCCAAAATCCGGACAAAGGGTTTCACGAAAGATCCCTGCGAAACGGACTTGTTACACATCTATCGGTTTCGGCTGTCCGTATTCCGGACGCAAGGGGCAAGAAATCCAGTTGCGACTATCGTGGTCGCCATGCAGGGGCGCCATCGGCGTGCTCGCACACCGCGAAACCTGCGGGGCGGCGGACCGTTGCGCGACCAACGAGCGCCCGCGCCAAGGCCGTTCGACGATCAACCGCGCATGCGCGCCGTGACGCGACACGACGCGCGGACCACGCCGCACTCTCTGCCGAGGCAATGACCTGCCCGGTCAGCAGAATAGTGGGAATCGGCCACCTGATGAGGTCTCCCCCCGCGCTTCGAGGGTTTTCCCTACCGTTTCCGAGCGCCTCACGATGTCCGGCGGTACTCGGGCTCCGTCGCGCCCCGTTCGTCCCCTCCTCGCCCGTTCACCCCCTTCTGGACCACCGCCACGCAAAAAGCCAGGGTGCCCCGTGGTGGGGACACCCTGGCTCAGTGGCCGGCCGGCGCGGTCCTGGTGGACCGTGGGCCGGCCGTTGCCGTACGGCGGATCAGCCGTTCTTGGCGCGGCTCGCGGCGCGGGCGCGCTCACGGCCGTCCAGGTTGACCTTGCGGATACGCACGGACTCCGGGGTCACCTCGACGCACTCGTCGTCGCGGCAGAACTCCAGGGACTGCTCCAGGGAGAGCTTGCGCGGCGGGACGATCGCCTCGAACGAGTCGGCCGAGGCCGACCGCATGTTCGTGAGCTTCTTCTCCTTGGTGATGTTCACGTCCATGTCGTCGGAGCGCGAGTTCTCGCCGACGATCATGCCCTCGTACACCTCGGTGCCGGGGTCGGTGAACAGCACACCGCGCTCCTGGAGGTTCGTCATCGCGAACGCGGTGACGGCGCCGGCGCGGTCGGCGACGAGCGAGCCGTTGTTACGGGTCGACAGCGGGCCGAACCACGGCTCGTGGCCCTCGTGGATGGAGTGGGCGATGCCCGTGCCGCGCGTACCGGTCAGGAACTCGGTGCGGAAGCCGATGAGGCCGCGGGAGGGGACGACGAACTCCAGGCGGACCCAGCCGGAACCGTGGTTCGACATGTTGTCCATCCGGCCCTTGCGGACGCCCATGAGCTGCGTGACCGCGCCCATGTGCTCCTCGGGCACGTCGATCGTCATGCGCTCGACGGGCTCGTGGACCTTGCCGTCGATCTCCTGGGTGACCACCTGCGGCTTGCCGATGGTCAGCTCGAAGCCCTCGCGGCGCATCTGCTCGACCAGGATGGCGAGCGCGAGCTCACCACGGCCCTGGACCTCCCACGCGTCCGGGCGCTCGGTGTCGAGCACCCGCAGCGAGACGTTACCGACCAGCTCGCGGTCGAGGCGGTCCTTGACCTGACGGGCGGTGACCTTGCGGTCCTTGACCGCGGCCTTGTTCTCGGCGCCCTTGCCGGTGCCACCGCGGCCGACCAGCGGCGAGGTGTTGGTACCGATGGTCATCGAGATCGCCGGCTCGTCGACCGTGATGAGCGGCAGCGCGATCGGGTTCTCGGTGTCGGCGAGGGTCTCACCGATCATGATGTCCGGGATACCGGCGACGGCGCAGATGTCACCGGGGCCCGCCTTCTCGGCGGGCTTGCGGGTGAGCGCCTCGGTCATCAGCAGCTCGGTGATGCGGACGTTGGACATCGTGCCGTCGCGCTTGATCCACGTGACGGTCTGGCCCTTGCGCAGCTCGCCCTGCTCGACGCGCAGGAGCGCGATACGGCCGAGGAAGTTGTCGGCGTCCAGGTTGGTGACGTGCGCCTGGAGCGGGGCGTCCTCGTCGTAGGACGGGGCCGGGACGGACTGCAGGATCGTGCTGAAGAACGGCTCCAGGCTGTCGCTGTCGGCCGGGACGGTGCCGTCCGCCGGCTTGGTCAGCGAGGCCACACCGTCGCGCGCGCACGCGTAGACGATGGGGAACTCGATCTGGTCCTCGTCGGCGTCGAGGTCGAGGAAGAGGTCGTACGCCTCGTTCACGACCTCGTCGATGCGCGAGTCGGGCCGGTCCGTCTTGTTGATGCACAGGATGACGGGCAGGCGGGCCTGCAGCGCCTTGCGCAGCACGAAGCGGGTCTGCGGGAGCGGTCCCTCGGAGGCGTCGACGAGGAGGACGACCGCGTCCACCATCGACAGACCGCGCTCGACCTCACCGCCGAAGTCGGCGTGGCCGGGGGTGTCGATGATGTTGATCGTGATGACCTCGCCCCCGTCCTTGGGGTGGTACTTCACGGCCGTGTTCTTGGCCAGGATCGTGATGCCCTTCTCACGCTCCAGGTCGTTCGAGTCCATCATGCGGTCGTCAAGCGACTCGGCGGCGTGCGCGGCGAAGGCACCGGCCTGCTTGAGCATGGCATCGACCAGAGTGGTCTTGCCATGGTCGACGTGGGCGACGATGGCGACGTTGCGGATGTCGTGGCGCGTGGCCATATTGAGGCGCTTCTCCCGGAGTGAGTGGACGGCCTCCGCAGCGCGGGGCCTGCCGGGCTGAACACGCCACGGCCTTACCCCATGCTACGTGGCCCTGACGGAGGCCGCCCCCGCCGGGGGTTCGGGCCCGGCGGGGGCGGCCTGGGGGCGCGGGTCGGCGGGGCCCGCACGGAGGCGCGGGAGCGCGGGTCCGTGGGCAGCCGCTCGACTCCGGCGTCGGGCGACCCTCAGGGGGTGCTGGGGGTCGCCGACGGCTTCGCGCCCTTCTTCAGGAAGCCCATGTCCTCGTAGAGAGGGGTCTGGAACCCGAAGGAGCCGGCGTTGGCCAGGTTCGGGCGGACGGCGGTGAGCTGGGGGCGCTGGTACAGGGGAATCGATCCTGCGGCGGCCCAGATACGGGCGTCGGCCTTGCGGACCAGGGCCCGCTCCTCGCTCTCGTCCAGCGTGCCGATGGCCTGGTCGAACAACTGGTCGACCTGGTCGGTGCCGACCCGGGTGTAGTTCTGCTCGACGGTGAGGGAGCCGTCGGCCGCCGGGACGGGCTTCGCGAAGATCGGGCGGGCGTCGGTGGCGGGGAAGGCGGAGGCGGGCCAGGAGTACAGCGCCAGGTCGTACTGACCGGAGGCGATGTGGTCCTTGAAGTAACTGTCGCCCGCGACCTTCGTCGTCTCCGTACGGATGCCGATGCGCTCCAGCATCCGCGAGATGTGGTCGGCGACGGTGTTCAGCGACTCCGAACCGGGGCCGGAGGGCAGCACGAAGCGGAGCGTCAGCGGCTTGCCGTCCTTGGCGAGCACACCGGACGCCGCCCCCGCGGGAGCGGCCGTGCCCTTGGGCGCGTAGGCGCCGGGGGCCCCGCCCTGACGCGTGTCATGACGCGCGTACCGCTTGCCGTCGAACCGCGTGGCCGTCTGTTCGTCCGAGTGCGTCGTCCGGTACTCCTCGGCCTCACCCGCCGGGTCCGCCTTCGCGCGGTCGATCCCGGCCGGCTTGTTGTCCTCGTCGCCGATGTACGACCCGTCGTCGGACTCCGGCTCGGAACCGGGGGCCGCCTTCTTGCCCTCGGAGCCGGCCGCCTTGCCCTTCTCCTTGTCCTTCTTCTCCTCCTTCACCGGCCCCCCGGGCACCCAGCCGGCGTCCACGAGCAGCGCCTGCGCCTCCTTGGCGTCATGGCTGCCGAGCGCGCCGCTGTTGTCTGCGTACGCCTGCTGGCCGGCGAGCGCGAGGTGGCTGCCGACCGGTACGGCGGGCAGGCCCAGCGGCTTGAGCACGGCCTGCGCGAGTTCGTCGCGGTCGAGGGCGCGGGCGACGGCGCGCCGGACGCGTTCGTCGGCGAGGGGACCCTCGGAGCCGTTCAGGGCGAGTTGGGTGTAGGCGGGTTCGAGGGACTTGCGGACGACGAAGCCGCTCAGGCTGCTCTGCTCGGAGGCGTACTGGGCTGCCGCCTGGCGCAGCTTCTCGCGGACTCCGGCCTCGTCACGGGCGGCGGCCTCGTCCGAGCCGTGGGCGACGGCCCAGGAGCGCAGCGCCTTGGCGGGGCTGAGCGTGGTGCCCGGGGTGCTCGGGGTGCTCGGGCCCTCCAGCGGGGCGCTGCCCCTGGCTCCGGCCGCGAGCGTGATCCGGTTCGCCTGCTCGGGATCGACGTCGGCCATGTCGATCCTGTTCGCGGCGAGCGCGGTGGCGCGCTGATCGCGCGGGACGGCGACCAGCGCGATCTCCGCGAGCTTGGCGGGGCGGCCCCACCAGCGGGGATTGCGGGTGAGGTGGATCTCGCCGGTCTTGCTGTCGACGCTCTGCAGGGCGAACGGGCCGGCCGTCACGTTCAGCTTGCTGCGGGCGCCGTCGTTGAAGGTGGCCGCGGCGCCCATGACGTCCTTCGGGTACAGCGGCGAGAACAGCGACTTCCAGTCGGCGTACGGGCGGCTGAAGGTGACGCGGACCTCCAGGTTGTTCTTGCCGCGCTCGATCTTCTCGATGCGGTCGTACCCGGCGTTGCGCGCGGTCCAGTACGCGCTGTCCTTGCCGGACAGAGCGCGCCACTGGGCCGCGAAGTCGTCGGCGCCGATCTCGCGGCCGTCGCTCCAGACCGCCTGCTGGTTGAGCTTGTAGAGGACGACCTGCTTGGGCTCCTCGTCGACGACCTTGGCCGATTCCAGGTAGTCGGGGTTGAGCTGCGGGCGGCCGTTGCGGTCGAGCCGGTACAGGGAGGGCAGCACGGCGCCCGCGACCCGCGAGGTCGTGGTGTCGGCGTCGGCCTGGAAGGTGTTGAGGGTCGCCGGGACGGCGTCGACGGCCCATCGCAGGGTGCCGCCGTCCGTGACCTGGTCGCGGCCCGCGGGCGCGATGTCCTGCGCGGCGACGGGGCTGACCTTCTCCTCGTCGTCCGCGCTGCACGCGGTGAGGACGGGCACCGCGAGCGCGCCCGCGGTCAGGAACGCGACCGAGCGCATCACCGCGCGCAGTCCGACGCCGTCGTGGGACATCACTGCAACCTCCGGTGGGGGGAACAGGCCGGATCTGATCATTTTTGGTGGGATATGCGGTTGATCAGATGTATGCACCCACTGAACGGGAGAGAGGGTGTGCGGCGGCGCCGACACGGCGGGGACACGCGGAAGACCACCCGTGCGGCGCAACGGGGGCCGTCCGGCGGTTCGCGGCCCCCGTACCTCCCGTACGGGTCCCTCCTCGCGGGGCCGCGGCCCCCCGCCCCTCGCCCAAGGGCTCGTCCTCAAGCGCCGGACGGGCCGGATCGACGGGCCGGACCCGGCGTCGCGGGACGAGCCCCGGGGCAGGGACCTGCCCTACCCGGCGTCGTGAACCCCGCCCCTCCCTGCGTAGCGGACCTCGCCCCACCCGTTCGCCGGGCCGCGGCCGGAGATACGGGGCGACATGGGGCCGCGGGTCCGGGGCGGGGCGACACGGTCGGGGCGGCGTGGGCGGCGCGTGTGGGGGCGTGAGCGGGAAGGTTCGATCCGGGAATCCGTGCACACGCCTTCACACGGGCTCATGTGACGCGCAACACTCGCAGGCGCATGAACGTTGCCGCCTTGGGTCACAGCCCGTGGAAGCGAGGGCAAGTCATGTCCGTGCACGATGAACTGACGTCGGTCCAGCGCTGTCTCGACGACCTGCTGAGGTCGATGGGACGCCTGGAGCAGCAGATCGGCGGCGGCCTCGACATGCGCCGCGTCCGCGCCGACGCCGACCACCTGCGGGAAAGCGTCGCACTGCTGCGCGAATCCGCACCCGGGCTCACGAAACCCCCGCGCCCCGACCTCGTCTCCATCCCCGACACCCCGTACGACAACTCCCTGTGGACGGACTCGGACGACGAAGGTCTCGGCGCCCGGGACCGGCACGCCCCCTGACCGACCGGAGAGTCATAAGTTGGCCACTGGTACGGAACCCCATCCGAACAGCGGCGGCGTACGGACCGGTACGCGCGCCGCGATCGCCGCCCCGCATCTGCGCACCGACCGCTGGTGGCTGGCGCCCGCCGCGACCGCGGCCGGGCTGCTGGCCTTCATCGTGTACTCGACCTGGCGGGCCTTCGCGGACACGGACTACTACGCGGCGCCGTACGTCTCGCCGTTCTACTCGCCGTGCCTGGCGGAGCGCTGCCGGTCCATGGACGGGGGGCCGAACGCCGACCTGTTCGGCAGTTGGTGGGGCATCTCCCCCGCGATCATCATCCTGGTCTTCCCGCTGGGCTTCCGGCTGACCTGCTACTACTACCGCAAGGCCTACTACCGGGGCTTCTGGGCGTCTCCCCCGGCCTGCGCGGTGGCGGAGCCGCACAAGAAGTACACCGGCGAGACCCGCTTCCCGCTGATCCTCCAGAACATCCACCGGTACTTCTTCTACGCCGCGATCCTCGTCGCCGGAACCCTCACGTACGACACCGTGCTCTCCTTCCGCGACGAGCATCACCACTGGGGGCACATGGGTCTGGGCACCCTGGTCTTCCTGCTCAACATCACGCTGATCTGGGCGTACACCCTCTCCTGCCACTCCTGCCGGCACATCGTCGGCGGCAAGCTCAAGCACTTCTCCAAGCATCCCGTGCGCTACCGCATGTGGCAGTGGGTCGGAAAACTGAACGCCCGTCACATGCTGCTCGCCTGGGCGTCGTTGGTGAGTGTGGCGCTCGCCGACTTCTACGTGTTCCTGGTCGCGTCCGGCGCCTTCGACGATCCGAGGTTCTTCTGATGTCCGTGGTCGACCGGCAGGAATGGGACGTCGTCGTGGTCGGCGCCGGCGGCGCGGGCCTGCGCGCCGCCATCGAGGCGCGCGAGCGCGGTGCCCGTACGGCCGTGATCTGCAAGTCGCTGTTCGGCAAGGCGCACACCGTGATGGCCGAGGGCGGCATCGCGGCCGCGATGGGCAACGTCAACTCCGGTGACAACTGGCAGGTCCACTTCCGCGACACCATGCGGGGCGGGAAGTTCCTCAACCAGTGGCGGATGGCCGAGCTGCACGCGACAGAGGCCCCCGACCGGGTCTGGGAGCTGGAGACCTGGGGCGCCCTCTTCGACCGCACGGCGGACGGGCGGATATCCCAGCGCAACTTCGGCGGACACGAGTACCCGCGGCTCGCCCACGTCGGCGACCGGACCGGACTCGAACTCATCCGCACCCTCCAGCAGAAGATCGTCTCCCTCCAGCAGGAGGACAAGAAGGAGACGGGCGACTACGAGAGCCGTCTGAAGGTCTATCAGGAGTGCACCGTCACCCGGGTCATGAAGGACGGCAACGACGTCTCCGGGGTCTTCTGCTACGAGCGCGAGTCCGGGCGCTTCTTCGTCCTGGACGCGCCCTCCGTCGTCATCGCCACCGGTGGCATCGGCAAGTCCTTCAAGGTGACGTCCAACTCCTGGGAGTACACCGGCGACGGCCACGCGCTCGCGCTGCTGGCGGGCGCCCCGCTGCTCAACATGGAGTTCGTGCAGTTCCATCCGACCGGCATGGTCTGGCCCCCGTCGGTGAAGGGCATCCTGGTCACCGAGTCCGTCCGCGGCGACGGTGGCGTGCTGCGCAACTCCGACGGCAAGCGGTTCATGTTCGACTACATCCCGGACGTCTTCAAGGAGAAGTACGCGCAGTCCGAGGAGGAGGGCGACCGCTGGTACGAGGACCCGGACCACAACCGGCGTCCCCCCGAGCTGCTGCCCCGCGACGAGGTCGCGCGCGCCATCAACTCCGAGGTGAAGGCCGGCCGCGGATCGCCGCACGGCGGAGTCTTCCTCGACGTGTCGACCCGTATGCCCGCCGACGTCATCCGGCGCCGACTGCCGTCCATGTACCACCAGTTCAAGGAACTGGCGGACGTCGACATCACGGCCGAGGCGATGGAGGTCGGACCCACCTGCCACTACGTCATGGGCGGTATCGCGGTCGACTCGGAGTCGGCGGCGGCCCGTGGCGTCCCCGGCCTGTTCGCGGCCGGTGAGGTCGCGGGCGGTATGCACGGCTCCAACCGGCTGGGCGGCAACTCCCTCTCCGACCTCCTGGTGTTCGGACGGCGGGCGGGACTGCACGCCGCCGAGTACGCCGCCGGCCGGGCCGGGGACCGCCCGGCCGTCGACGACGTCCAGGTCGACACGGCCGCCGCGGAGGCTCTGCGGCCCTTCTCGGCCGAGGGCCCGGTACCCGGCGAGGACAACGGCCGGCCACCGGAGAACCCGTACACCCTGCACCAGGAGCTCCAGCAGGCCATGAACGACCTGGTGGGCATCATCCGTCGCGAGGCCGAGATGGAACAGGCCCTGGAGAAGCTCGCGGACCTGCGGGTACGGGCCCGGCGGGCGGGTGTCGAGGGGCACCGGCAGTTCAACCCCGGCTGGCACCTCGCCCTCGACCTGCGCAACATGCTGCTGGTCAGCGAATGCGTGGCCCGCGCCGCCCTGGAGCGCACGGAGTCCCGCGGCGGCCACACCCGCGAGGACCATCCGGCGATGGAGCGGGCCTGGCGCCGGGTCAACCTGCTGTGCCGGCTGACGGATCCCACCGGCGGACTGGCGGCGACCGACCCGGTGCGCGGCCAGATCGACCTCACCCGCGAGAACACCGAGCCCATCCGCCCCGACCTGCTCGCCCTCTTCGAGAAGGAGGAGCTGGTCAAGTACCTCGCCGAAGAGGAGCTCTACGAGTGAGCAGCTACGAGGCCCGCTTCAAGGTGTGGCGCGGGGACGTGAAGGGCGGCGGCCTGGAGGACTTCGCGGTCGACGTCAACGACGGCGAGGTGGTGCTCGACATCATCCACCGCCTCCAGGCGACCCAGGTCCCCGATCTGGCCGTCCGCTGGAACTGCAAGGCGGGCAAGTGCGGTTCGTGCTCCGCGGAGATCAACGGGCGCCCCCGGCTGATGTGCATGACGCGGATGTCGGTGTTCACCCGGGAGGAGACCATCACCGTCACGCCACTGCGCGCCTTCCCCGTCGTCCGGGATCTCGTCACGGATGTCGGCTTCAACTACGCGAAGGCACGGGAGGTGCCCGCCTTCGTGCCACCCGCCGGGGTGGGACCCGGTGAGTACCGGATGCAGCAGGAGGACGTGGACCGTTCGCAGGAGTTCCGCAAGTGCATCGAGTGCTTCCTGTGCCAGGACACCTGCCATGTCGTGCGGGACCACGAGGAGAACAAACCGGCGTTCGCGGGGCCGCGCTTCCTGATGCGGGTGGCGGAGCTCGACATGCACCCGCTGGACGCCGCGGCCGACACCGGCCTGGACCGCAGACGCACCGCTCAGGACGAACACGGGCTCGGCTACTGCAACATCACCAAGTGCTGCACGGAGGTCTGCCCCGAGGGCATCAAGATCACGGACAACGCCCTGATCCCCCTCAAGGAACGGGCCGTCGACCGCAAGTACGACCCGCTGGTGTGGCTGGGCTCGAAGATCAGGAGACGGGAGGCGTAGCGGGGCGGCCCGGACGGCGGGCCGCCATCTGGAGCGCCGAGCCCACCAGGAACACGGCCGTGCCGGACAGCGCGTACGGCAGCATGCGGATGTCGGGCCCGCGGAGCGGACCGAGGAACATGAACACGCCGAGGCCGGCGGCGCTCACCAGTTCTCCGTACCCCCACAACTTCGGCCTCAGGACGCGGTCACGGCCGAGCGGTGGCAACCAGCCCGTCGTGATCGCCACGATTCCGACCGCCGCCGCACCGCCCAGGGCGAGCACGGTCACCGTCACCCACATCATGTTCATCGGTCCCGTCTCCCCGGCGTGCGCGCACGGCACGCCCCCGGATCATGGCATCCGCGGATCCCGGTCGTCACGACGACCGGGCGTCCGCGTCGTCACGACGACCGGTCGTCCGCCGAACGCCGTACGACGCGGTCCGCGCACCTCGTCACCGGGGCAGGGACGGCGGACACCCCGCGCCGAGCCGTCGTCCGGTCAGCGGACCCATCCCCGCTCGTACGCGGTCCAGTCCTTCTCCCGGGCGGCGAAGTCCACGTACGCGGCGACCCCGAAGTTCTCGCGGGTGCGGTCGGTGCGGGAGAGACCGAGGCGGACGCCCCGGACCGCCGCCGCGACGGTCTCCGCGGACCCGTGGTGGTCCATGTTGTCCTCGTAGTAGAAGGGCATCCCCATCAGCAGGTCGGTCGTCTCCGGGGTGACCTCCAGGGCGAGCGACGTCTGCTCGGCGACGTAGCCGCCGTAGAGGCTCTGCAACGGCAGCGCCGTGTCGTACGACATCACGGCGATCTGGTCGACCCGTCGGGCGACCTGGCCGAAGAACGCCTGGGACCACCACTTGGGGTGTCCCGTGACGGCGGCCCCGACGGAGTGCAGCGACGGCAGCGGGTCGATCTGGTGGGCGGCCACGGAGAGCAGGGCACCGTGGGCCCGGGTGACGCGGCGCAGGTCATCGAGGAGGGAGAGATAGTCCGCGTCGCCGGAGTGCAGCGGTTCCAGGTCGAAGTGGGCGCCGTCGAACCCGGCGTCGAGGACCTGCCCCGCGGAGCGGACCACGGCGGCCCGGGTCGCGGCGCGTTCCAGGTGCAGTCCGACCGGTCCCTCGGTCGCGAGTTCGTCGCCCAGCCAGGCCTGCACCCGGACGCCGGGCAGTTCCCGGTGGATCGCCCCGACGAGCAGGCGCGCTTTCGGGTACGCGGACGCGGGCAGCGTCCCGTCGTGCTCCAGGGGGCCCGCGTGCACGTACAGGTCCCGGACGCCGGTCGTGCGCAGCCGCGCCGCCAGCGCCCTGACGTCCGCGTCCTTCTTGCGGCCGTCCACCCAGGCGTGGCCCATCCACAGGGCGTCACGGTTCCTCGTGTACGTGCCGTCGCCCGGATCTCCGGCGTAGTTCACGCGCAGGGCGATGCCCGCGGCGAGGGGCGGCAGCAGCAGGACGAGGACGAGCGCCGAGGCGATGCGCTTGGGCCATCGCAGAGCGGGCCGCCGCCAGACACCGGCCAGTCGCTGGAGCCGGGTGGGAGTCGTCGGGGCCGTCGGGGTGGCCGGGGCCGTCGGGGTGGGGGCCGTTCGTGGTTCCGGTCCTCCGGCCGACGCGTCCGGCGCGCCCGTTCGTACGTCCGGCGCTCCTGTCCGTATGTCCGGCTCGGGCGGTGCCGGTGCCGGCCCGCTCTCCGGGCCCGGTTCCGCGCCCCGCCCCGTCCCCGGTTCCGTCCGTTCGTCACCCATCCCCCGTGCCCCCTCCGTATACCCCCGCATCCCCCGTACCTTAGGCGCGTCCGGCTCGGCGCACCCCGGTCGCGCCCTCGGGCGAGCGGCCATACGCTCCCAAATGTGACGTCGCCCCTGAGCCGGACCCGGTCGCGCCGAGCCACGTCCTCCATAGCCGTGCGGGTGACGCACGCCGTGCTCGGGGGGCTGATGGCGCTGGGGTGGCTGCTGCTGCCCGTGGTCCGGCAGGACGCCGGGGACACCGCGGAGTGGCCGGGGAAGGGGCGGGTCGTCGAAAAGGTGTCGGCGGCGCCCGGACAGGGCGGTACGTCCGCCGCCGATCTGGTGCTGCCCGTCGCCGCGGTGATCGTCGCGGGCTCGCTGGCCGCGTACGCCTCCGCCCGTCGAATACGGCGCGCGCGGACCCGTACGACCCCCGGCAGGGCCGTCCCGGGAACCGTGCCGCTCGCCGAACTCGACCGGCTCGCCCGGGAGTCGCTCGTCGGGACCGACGACTGCGTACGCACCAGTGCCGAGGAACTCGACTCCGTGGCAGCCCTGTTCGGCCGGGAGGCGGTCGGAGCCCACGCGGAGGCGGTGGCGTTCGCTCGCTCCGAGCTGATGGTGGCCTTCCGGCTGTGGCAGCGGCTGGACGACACCGCGCCGGACGACGAAGCCCGGCGGCGGACACTGGAGGAGATCCGCGCCCGCTGCGCGGAGGCGGGGCGACGGCTGGACTCGGAGGCGGCCGGGTTCGACCTGCTGCGCGCCCTGGAACGGTCCACGCCCGCCGCGCTGGAGTCGGCGGAGGCCCGCTTCCGGGAACTCGCCGGCCGGGTGTCCGCCGTGCAGGCGACGCTCTCGGGGCTCCGCGAGCTGTACGCGCCGTCCGCGTCCCTCGACGTGGCCGGCCACGTCGAACAGGCCAAGGACAGGCTCGTGTTCGCCACCACCCACCTCAACCGGGCCCGGCAGGCGCTCGACCGGAGCGAGGGCGCGCGGGCCACTGCGTATCTGCGTGCCGCCGAGGGCGCCATCGCCCAGGCGGACGTCCTGCTGACCGGCGTGGACCGGCTGGCCGCCGAACTCTCCGCCGCGGAAGACCGGTTGCCCGCCGCGCTGGCCGGCGTCGACACCGACCTCGAACGGGCCCGGTCGGTGCCGGCGGGCGCGGTCGGCGGTGCGCTGTCCGGTCGCGTCGCGCACACCGGCGCGGTGGTCGCGGAGGTGCGCCGGGAGGTGGCGAGCGGCCCGTACGACCCCCTCGACGCCCTGCGCAGGCTGGTCCGGGCCGCCGCGGCCCTGGCCGACACCCCGGCGCTCGGCCGGGACGAGGAACGCGACCGGGCCCTGCTCGACGAGGCGTGTCCGCCGGCCCGCGGCAGCGTCGCGGCGGCGGACGACTTCGTCACGACGCACCGGGCGGTGGTGGGCCCCGCGGCCCGGACCCGGCTGGCGGAGGCGGAACGCCTTCTCACGCGCTCGTCCCTCACCTTCGCCGACGTCCAGCGGGCCGACGCGCTCGCCCGGGAGGCCCGACGGCTCGCGGAACGGGACGTACGGACCTACGGCAACCCGTACGCCGGACCAGGCGACGACGGAATCCGCGGCGCGGTGCTCGGCGGCATCCTGCACGGAACCCCGGACCCGGGCGGAACCCCGGACCCGGGCGGAATCCCGGTCCCGGGCGGGAACTCGGACCGGGGCGGGAGCCCACACCCGGGCGGGAGTCCAGTCCCGGGCCGGGGTTCGGTGTCGGGCGGGACGCCGGTCCCGGGCGGGGATTCGGACCAAGGCGGGGATTCGGACCCGGGCGGCGCCACCCCTGGTGGCGTCGATACACGCGGCGTCGATACACGCGGCGTCGCCACCGGGGGCACCGCGTCGTTCGGTGTCGCGAGCTTCGGTGGTCCGCGTACCCGCTACCGCCGGGCGGTGTCCGCCCCCGCGCCGGTCAGAACAGGCTCAGCAACGCCTCCGCCGGGTCCGTGAGTGTCGTCCCGCCGTCCGGGAGGGGCAGTTCGAACCAGACCGTCTTGCCCCGTGGCGTACGCCGTGAGCCCCACGCGGCGGAGAGCAGGCCGACGAGTTGCAGCCCCCGGCCGCCCTCGTCCGTGTCCCGGGCGCGGCGGCGTCGCGGCTGCACGAGGCCCGCGTCCCAGACCTCGCACACGAGTGTCCGGTCGAGCAGCAGCCGCAGCCGGATCTCGCCCTCGCCGTACCGCAGGGCGTTCGTCACCAGTTCACTGACGAGCAACTCGGTGGTGTCGACGAGCGGTTCCAGGTCCCAACCGGTGAGCTGGGTACGGGCGTACTCGCGGGCCCGGCCCACGCTGCGCGGCTCACGCGGCAGGGTCCAGTCGCCGACGGAATCGGCGGGCAGCCCCTGCACGCGCGCCATCAGCAGCGCGATGTCGTCCTCACCGTGGTGGGTGTCCAGGGTGTTGAGGACGTGGTCGCAGACGTCCTCCAGGGGACGGGAGGGGTCCGTCAGCGCCCCGACGAAGGCCTGCAGACCCTCGTCCAGGGGATGGTCGCGCGATTCGACCAGTCCATCCGTGTAGAGCGCGAGAAGGGCGCCTTCGGGCAGTTCGACCTCGACCTCCTCGAAGGGCTCGCCACCCACCCCCAGCGGCATGCCCGGCGGCACGTCGAGCATCAGCGCGCTCTCCCCGGGCTCCACCAGGACGGGCGGCAGATGGCCCGCGTTGGCGAAGGTGATCCGCCGGGTCACGGAGTCGTAGACCGCGTACACACAGGTCGCGAGATACACCTCGGAGAGGTCCGCGTCGCGGGGCTGGCGGGCCGCGCGGGTCGCCTGCTGGACACCTCCGGGGGTCCCCAGACCGCGGGCGATCTCGTCCAACGCCGACAGCACCTCGGCGGGTTCGAGGTCGAGGAGCGCCAAGGTCCGTACGGCCGTGCGCAGTTCACCCATCGCGACGGCGGCGCGCAACCCGCGGCCCATGACGTCGCCGACCACCAGCGCCGTGCGGTGGCCGGGGAGTTCGATGACGTCGAACCAGTCGCCTCCGACCTCGGTGGCCGCGTTGCCCGGCAGGTAACGGCAGGCGATGTCGAGGCCGGAGGCCTCCGGGTCGCCCGGCGGCAGCAGGGAACGCTGCAGGATCAGGGCACGTTCGTGCTCGCGCCGGTACAGGCGGGCGTTGTCGATGCAGACCGCCGCGCGCGCCGCGAGCTCCACCGCGAGGGAGCGGTCGCGGTCGCCGAACGGCTCGCTGCCCTTCGTCCGGGAGAACTGCGCGAGGCCCACGACGGTGTCGTGCGCGACCATCGGCACGGCGAGCGTGGACTGGATGAGCCCGCCCTCCTCGGCGGGGACGTGCTGCGGGCGGGCGGTACGCAGGGCGTCCGCGCAGGTCGAGTTGAACGGGAAGTGGTGGACGGCGCCGACGGCGACCGGGGCGGGCCCGCCGACGAACGGCGCGTCGGAGACGGCGCTGGCGAAGGCGACCCGGCGCAGTTGCGCGCTGCCGTCGGCGAACCCGGGCGGGGTCTCGTCGCCGGCCAGCAGGCCCTGGTAGAGGTCCACGGTCGCGAGGTCGCAGAATCCCGGCACCACGACGTCCAGCAGCTCGCGGGCGGTGGTCTCCAGGTCCAGGGAGTTGCCGATACGGGCTCCCGCCTCGTTCAGAAGGGCGAGGTTGCGGCGCGCGGCGGCCGCTTCACGCGCCGCGGCGCGACGGCTGGTGATGTCGGTTCCGAGCCAGGCGATGCCGATGGGGCGGCCGCTGCCGCTGTGGACGCGGTAGAGGTTGACCGACCAGTGCCGGCGTTCCTCGGAGCCTGGCACGAAACCGGCGACGTGCATGTCCGTGATGGAGTCGCCGGTCTCCAGGACCCGCCGCAGGGTCGCGGCGACGCGCTCGGCCTCGGTCCGCGGCAGGTAGTCGTGGACCGTGCGGCCCCGGTGGACGTCGACGTCGCCGCCGAACACCGAGGCGAAACGCTCGTTGGCGCGACGGACCCGGAGATCCGTGTCGATCAGGAGGAAGCCGAACGGAGATTGACCGAAAATCGCCTGCGAGGCGGCGAGGTCCGTCTCGATCCGACGCAGGGTCCGGACGTCCACGACGATGCACACGGCGGCCCGCTCGCCGTCCTCCGTCGTGGTGGGCATCACATAGACCTCGGCGAGGCCCTCCGCGCCCTCCTCACCGCTGTCGGAGGGTGGCATCCGGAAGGGGACCACGCCGGTCCACTCGCGGCCGTCCAGGATCTCCGCCATCTTGCGCTGCCCGAACTCGCGCCGGTCGGCGGCGACGAACGCCTCGATGGGGTCCATGCCCACGGCGCGCTCCGCGGATATCCCGAAGAGCTGTTCGGCGCGCAGACTCCACTGGTCGACGAGTCCGTCGGCGCCGATGGAGAACGAGGCGACCTTGATGTAGTCGTACATGGAGCCGGGTGGACTGCTCTGCCACACCACGTCGCCGACCGCCTCGGCCGGGGGTTCGACGGGTGCCTCGACGGACCTCCCGGACGTCGCCCGGACCGGTGTCCCGGCCGGGGCGTCGCCTGTGGCGCCGCCGGCGGTGCCGCCCGCGGCACCGTTCGTCGCGTCGTCCGCCACGCCGTCGCTCGGGCCGCCGTCACCCGCGTCGCCGGGCGCCGCGGCCATGGCGGAATCGCCCGCGGCCTCCCTCGCGCCGTCCGACGGGTCCTCGGACTCCGTGGCCTTCGCTGGTATCTCGCTCACGCGAACCGTCCCCTCCAGCTCACCGCGCCCGGCACCGGTCACCGGGGGCGGCTGCCCGCAGTATCCAGCACTACGGCGCCGCACAACACGGTGTTCACGATCACAGCACGGTCCCGATGGTTTTTGGACCGGCCGCGACATACTCCCAGTCTTCTAACCAGGTGGCGCCCCATCGAATCAAAGACTCCGGACAACACTCGTGGCCCGAATCGATCGACCACCCCGTCCCCCGTACGACGGACCCTCGGACGGACGACCGACAGGCCATCGGACGGACGGCGCACACCCTCTCGGACGGACGGCCGACCAGCACGCGCCGGGGCTTCCGACGGCCCCTCAGCCGGGCACCGCCGGTTCGCACGTTCACTCGCACGACTCGCACGACTCGCACGTTCAACGGAGGACGTTCAACGAAGGGCGTTGAACAGGGCACGCTCGGCTCGCCACGGTCGGCTCGGTACGTTCCGCCGGGTACGGTCCGCTCGGCACGGTCCGTTCGGCACGCTCAGCCGGGGACGGCCAGCTCGAACCAGACCGTCTTACCGGTGTCCCCGGGGCGGGTGCCCCAGCGGCGGGAGGAACCGGCCACCAGTTGCAGACCGCGCCCGCTCTCGTCGTCGGTGCCCGCGGCCCGTTCCCGGGGCGGGTCGGGCAGCGGGTCGGACACCTCCACCAGCAGGGCGTCCGGCACGCCCGCGGGTCTGACGAGGCGAACGCCGATGGGGCCGGTGGCGTACCGCAGGGAGTTGGTCACCAGCTCACTCACCAGGAGCGCGGTCACGTCGCCGAGGACGTCCAGCTCCCAGGTGCGCAGCTGGCCGCGGACGACCGCGCGGGCCGTGCGGACGGCACCCGGCTCCGCGGGAAAGGTCCACTCGGCGCAGTCGCCAACGGTGTCGATCACGCCGATCACTTCCCAGGACAGGAACCCACGCATGTCCGGTTTCGTGGGGTTAATGGGCACATACCCGATATCCGCGGCGCTTTACCGCGCGGGCAGGAGCACTGTGGCACAAACGGCGTACGGAACCCCAACCGATCAAGAAGGCTCGCGCGCTCCGACTCCCCACGCCCCCCTCACCACCGGACACCGCCGCGGACTCGGACTCGGACTCGGACGCTGACACCGCACAGACGCGAACACGAACGCGGACACGGGCACCGGCACCGGCACGGACACAGGCACCGGCACCGACACAGGCACGGACGCGCCGAGGTTCTACGGCCGGCGGTCGGCGTCGTGCCCGGCGGAGGCGGTGGTCCAGTGAGGCAGCGTGGCCTTCACCGCGGGGACGTCCTGGTCCAGCCAGTCCACGTCCCAGATCTCGTCCGGGGTCAGCCAGCGCAGTTCGTCGTGGTCCTCCAGGGGTTCGGGGTCGCCCGAGCCGGGAAGCAGCCGCGCGGTCCACACCTGGAGCACGTACGGCATCCGAAGAGGCCACTCCCCCGGGACGCGCTCCACGGCCTCCGTCACGACACCGAGTTCCTCGCGCAGCTCGCGCACGAGGGCGGCGTCGGGCGCCTCGCCCGGCTCGACCTTGCCGCCGGGCAGTTCCCAGCGTCCGGCCAGTTCGGGAGGCGCGCTGCGGCGCGCGGCGAGGAGGCGTCCGTCGTGCAGCAGGGCACCCCCCACGACCACGATCGTTTCGTCCATGCGCCGGAGCCTACGACAGGGCACACCGGCCCCGGACGTCGCGGAGCGGCGCCGGGGCGAGCGTCACCTGACGCCGTTCGGGCCGATCCGCTCGACCCAGTAGAGCTGCTTGTGTCCGCGGTCGTCGAGGCTGTCAGCGATCTTCTGGGCCTCGGCCCGGGTCGCGTACCTGCCGACGCGATAGCGGTTGCCGTTGTCGTCCTGCCGTATGACGAGCCAGGGAAGAGTGATCGTGCCGTCGTTCATCGAGCCCCTCCACTTCTCGCCCCCGGCCCACGCCGTAACCCGCACTCCAACGAAACCGCACTCCGCATATGCCCGAGCCTACGCCTAACCTTCACGCAGCGAATACGGCTTTTCACAAAGAGGTACGCAACCGGCCAGTACGGAGGGGACGTGTGCCTGCGTGTGCGCCGTCGACCGCCCTCCGTGCGCCCGTCAGGCAGCGCGAACGCCGCCCCCCGCACGGCATTTGAGAAAGGCCAGATTCCAACCGGCGGCGCGTGAGGGCCACTTGGCGACGGCCACGACCGCGGAGCGGGCGAGGACGGCGAGGGCCGCGGCCACCGCGGCGACACGGTCACGGCCGCGACCGCGGCCTTCGACCACCCCTCGACTACGACCACCCCCGCGGCTACGACCGCGGCGCTCGACCACCCCCGCGGCTACTTCACCGGCAGGTGGTACGCGACGCGGTAGCGATCCGCCGGTACGACGATGTCGGCCGTCTCGACCGGACGCCCCGAGGCGAAGTACGTGCGCTGGATGACGACGACCACATGCCCGGGCACTCCGCCCAGCGCGAGGAGTTCCTCCGCGAGACCGGGGCGGGCGCCCACTTCCTCCGTGACGTTGTCCACGATCACGTCGATGGCGGCCATCCGCTCCACGACACCCATGCCGCCGAGCGGGCCCTCCTCGGGAAGCATCACCGGCGTACGGCCCGTGACCGCGAGCGGCTCCCACGACGTGGAGAGCATCATGGCCTCGCCCGCGTCCCGGAACACGTACTTCGTGCACATCACGCGGTCGCCGGGCGGGATCGAGAGGCGCTCCGCGATCGCCCCGCTCGCCTCGGCCTGCTCGCTGCGCGACTCCCAGGTGCCGCGCGCGGCCACGTCGGCCTGCTCCTGCCGGAACGGGGTCGCACCGCTGTCCGGCCGGTACCCGGAGCGGGAGACCCGGCGCGGCACCGGCCTCTCCCGCACATACGTCCCCGAACCCGAGCGCCCCTCGACCAGGCCCTCTGCCATCAGCACCTTGCGGGCCTCCAGCGCGACGGTGTCCGAGACCCCGTACTCCTCGCGGATCCTGGCCTGCGACGGGAGGCGGGTGTGTGGTGGCAGTGAACCGTCGACGATCTTCTTGCGGAGATCACCCGCGACGCGCAGGTAGGCCGGCTGTTCACCGAAAGTCACTGGCCGCTCCCATCAGATTGTACAGACAGCGACAGCCTGGCAACCGTGGGTTGTGCCATGCAAGCGAAGGCCAGAGAATCACTCGATGTGATTACCTGTCACTGCCGAGGGCTTTACCCAGGCACTTTCTCCCCGTTGTAGCCCGTGTCACACCTCGACACCGCCGCCACCCGCCCCGTCGCCCCGCGCGCCCTCGTCCGACCCGTCTGAGGGCGGAGTGGTGGCCAGACCCAGAACCTTGCGTGCCGTGACCGCCCTGCTCGGGTCGATGAGTTTCAGGCCCTTCTCGTAGTGCGCGTAGAAGGTGTCCGCGTCGGGGGCGGCCGCCGCCTTCGTCCACTCCTTGCGGGACGCCTCGATGTTCCCGACGAGGGCCGCGAGGGGTTTCTCGGCGGCGGGGCCCCAGCCGTGGCCGCGCAGCAGGCGCGCCTGCTCGTCGAGCGCGCCGGAGACCCTGCCCGCCCACGCCTTGTGACCCGGCAGGTCGTCCTCGACGTACGCCTTGTCCGGTGCCGTGTCCATCGCCTGGTTGAGTACGTCCGCGGCCCGCAGGTACGCCGTCTGATCGGCGTTCAGCGTCAGGGCGTCCTTGCGCAGCGAGCCCGTCAGACCGCTCTTGCCGTCCGTGTTCCCGAACATGCAGGTGACCGCGCGGTCGCCACCGCGCCAGCTCTCCCGGGTGGGCGTGAAGTAGTACACGTCGACGTTGTCCGGGACGGCCCACGCGTCCATCGCGTACGCGGCCCGCAGCGCGTAGCACCTGGTGTCGGCGGCGTCGACGACCTTGCTGTCGCCCGGATAGCTCCCGCCGCTCATCCTGAAGTCCGCGAACACCTCGGCGTCGTGCCGTCCGGCGCAGGGCACCTTGTCGACGTCGTACGCCACACCCTCCAGGGAACCGCCCGGCGCGTCGAAGCAGTCACCCTTCCTCAGCGAGAAGGCACTGCCCGCCGAGTCGCCCACTCCGTCCTTGAAGCCGTCCCAGAAGTCGCGCGATCCGCCCGCGGCTACGGCGAGCACGAACAGCGCGATGCCGAGCGTGGACAGCACCATGCCGGTCACCGCCATCGCCCTGCCCCGCTCCCCCCGCTTCCTGATCTGCACGAGGGCGACGATCCCGAGCACCAGACCGACGGCCGGCAGGAAGCACAGGAAGCCGAGCACCAGCGCGGAGATCGCGAGCCCGTTGAAGGGCGCGGGACGGTTGTACGGGAAGTAGCCCTGGCCCCATGCCTGGTACGGGCCCTGGGGATAGGGGGGAGGCTGGTACGGCCCCTGGCCCGGCGGGGGATACGGGCCCTCGGGCTGATGGGGCCCGGGCGGCGGGGGTATGGCCACGGGTTACGTTGCTCCTTGTCCTGAGGAGGTCGCGCGGAGCCGGCTCGGGAAGCCGTGCGGAGCCGACGGGGAATTTTGGCGTGAAGAACCGATGACACGGACCGCGGCAGCACTGGTGTCCGAGGAACGGTGTCCGAGGAACATATGACTGACGTACGGCTGGGCGCATCGTAAGCGTGACGGGGGCGGGGACGGAATGCGGATCACGAACGCGACGATCCGGGCGGTCAACGGGCTGACGGCCCGTTGGGCGGGGGCGGTGTCCGGGGGAACCGTGTTCTCGGCGGCCGGGGTCTGGCCGCTGCTGGCCTTCCTCGCGGACGGGGCGGGTGGCGCGGCGCGTACGGAGCTCGCGGACGCGGTGGGACTGCCGGCCGGTGAAGCGGCGGCCGCGGGGCGCGAGTTGCTGGGCGGCCTGCGGGAGATACGGGGCCTCGACTCGGCGCTCGGGCTGTGGACCGAGCGGACCCTGGAACTCCGGGAGGAGTGGGAGGCGGGTCTGCCCGCCCAGGCGCGCGGAGTGCTCACCGGCCGGCCCGAGGACGACGCGGCGGCGCTGGACGCCTGGGCGCGGAAGCGGACGGACGGGCGGATCTCCCGGCTGCCGGCCGACCTCGGCAAGGGCACCGAACTGGTGGTCGCGAGCGCGCTCGCCCTGCGCACCGAGTGGTTCCGGCCGTTCACGGACGGATTCCTCCAACCCGACGCAGGCCCCTGGCTGCACCGGGAGCTGCGCGGGCTCCACCGCGACACCGTCCTGCTGGACCGGGTCGGTGTGGCCGACACACCGCACGGGGCGGTCACCGAGCTGAAGGTCCTCGGCACCACCGGCGTCGATGTCCATCTCCTGCTCGGCGAGGAGCGGATGAGCGCGGGTCAGGTCCTGGGCGCGGGCGTGGACGTCCTGGCGCGCCGGGTCCGGGCCGTTCCCGGGCACGAACTGCCGTACGGCGAGGCGGGCCCCGGTCTGCGGGTGTCGCGCGAGCGGTCCGGGGTCCCGTCCCCGCCGTCCCTCCACGTCACGACCGTGGCCTTCGACCTCGCCGCGGACCACGATCTCCTGGGCCTGCACGAGCTGTTCGGCCTCAGCTCGGCGAGGGACGCCCGGCGTCCGCACTTCCCGGGGATCAGTGACCGGCCGCTGTGCGTGGGGTCGGCCCGGCAGTCCGCCACCGCGGCCTTCGGCGCCCTCGGCTTCCGCGCCGCGGCGGTGACGGCCTTCACCGGCGTGGCGGCGGGACTCCCCGACCTCCGCCACCTCACCACCACCATCGAGGCCGTGTTCGACCGCCCCTTCGGCTTCCTCGCCCTGCACCGCACCTCGCGCCTGGTCCTCGCGGCCGGGTGGATCACCGATCCGGAGCCGTTCGGGGAGGACGGGTACGACGAGGACGAGAGCCCGGACGCGTGGTGACCGCCGGGACATGGGAGGGCTCGGGGGATCCGCTCCCGGCCGATCCCGGGAACGGTATGGGAGCCCTCCCGGCACGGGCCGCCGTACGCGCATAACCTGCGCTCATGACAGCTTTGCCGGATTGTTTCTGCCCGGCGGACGGCACGCGCGTCCCCGGCGGCTCGCTCGACTGGTGCTGCCCGGTCTGTCGCGGCCCGCTCGACCTGGACTTCGCGCCGACCCCCGCGTCGCTCAAGTCCCTGACCGGGCGCGTGAACTCACTGTGGCGGTACGCGGAGTGCCTGCCCCTGTCCGCGCCCACGGTCAGTCTGGGCGAGGGACGCACTCCGCTGGTGACACTGCGCGAGGGCGTCTCGGCGAAGCTGGACTTCCTGATGCCGACGCTGTCGTTCAAGGACCGCGGCGCCGTCCTGCTCGCCGAACTGGCGCTGCGGCTGCGGCCCCGACGGGTTCTCGCGGACAGCAGCGGCAACGCCGGGACGGCGATCGCGGCCTACTGCGCGCGGGCCGCGCTGCCGTGCACGGTGTACGTCCCCGGAGGAACGTCGCCGAAGAAGCTGGAGCAGATCGAGGCGCACGGGGCACAGGTGCGCCTCGTGGACGGGGACCGGGAGGCGGCGGCCCTGGCGGCGCGCGAGGCGGCGGACGAGCCCGGCACCTTCTACGCCTCCCACGTCCACAACCCGTACTTCCTGCACGGCACGAAGACGTACGTGCACGAGCTCTGGGAGGATCTCGGCGGACGCCTCCCCGACGTCCTCGTCGTCCCGGTCGGCAACGGGACACTCCTCCTCGGCGCCGCCCTCGCCGTCGCCGAGCTGCACGGTGCGGGACTCATCGACCGGCGGCCCGCGCTGTACGCGGTCCAGGCCGCCGCCGTGGCACCGCTGGCGCACGCCTGGGACGAGGGCGCCGACGACCTCGTGGGCACCACCCCGACGGCCCCCACCTCCGCCGAGGGCATCGCCGTACCGCGCCCGCCGCGGGCCCGCCAGATCCTGCGTGCCGTCCGTGACTCCGGTGGCGCCTTCCTGACCGTGACGGAGGACCAGATCCGGCACGCCCAGCGGGACCTGGCGTCGCAGGGCCTCTACGTCGAGTCGACGGGCGTGGCGTGCTGGGCGGCCGTACGCGACGGTGTCCTCGGCACCCGGACGGCGGTGGTACCGCTGTGCGGGGCGGGGGCGAAGACGGGACTGGCCAGGGAGCGGGCGAGCTCCGGCAGCGACGGCTCCGGCCCCGGGCCGCTCACGACAGCGCAGCCATGAGGACCACCACCGTGACGCCGTCCCTGCACGGGATTCGCCACCACCTGCCCTACCCCGACGCCGTACGCCGCCTCACCCGTGCCCCGGCTGTGTCGAACGAGCAGGAAGAGGCCACGGCCCGGAATCTGTGCGGTGCAGAGCCCCGGGGCGTGAGAAATCCTGTGACGAGGGGTCAGCCGTCCCGGCACCATCCCGGCACGGGAAAGGACAAAGGGCCCGACTCCGCAGAGCCGGGCCCTCTTTGACCTGTACGTTCGCCGGATCAGCGATGGGGCGAGACGTCGGCGGCTACACGTTGAAGCGGAACTCCACGACGTCGCCGTCCTGCATCACGTAGTCCTTGCCCTCCATGCGGGCCTTGCCCTTCGCTCGGGCCTCGGCGACCGAGCCGGTCTCCACCAGGTCACCGAAGGAGATCACCTCGGCCTTGATGAAGCCCTTCTGGAAGTCGGTGTGGATGACTCCGGCGGCCTCGGGGGCGGTGGCGCCCTTCTTGATGGTCCAGGCGCGGGATTCCTTGGGGCCGGCCGTCAGGTAGGTCTGCAGGCCGAGGGTGTCGAAGCCGACGCGGGCCAGGGTCGCCATGCCGGGCTCTTCGACGCCCACCGACTCCAGGAGTTCCATCGCCTCCTCCTCGTCGAGCTCGGCGAGGTCAGCCTCCAGCTTGGCGTTGAGGAAGATCGCCTCGGCGGGGGCGACCAGGGCACGCTGCGCGGTCTTGAAGTCCTCGTCCACCAGCTCGTCCTCGTCCACGTTGAAGACGTAGAGGAAGGGCTTGGTCGTGAGGAGGTGCAGGTCATGGAGGAGTTCCTCGTTGCCGGAACCCTGGACGATGCCCTGGGAGAAGAGGGTGTCGCCCTTCTCCAGGATCTCCTTCGCCGCCTCGACGGCCGCGACCTTCGGCCCGATGTCCTTCTTGATCCGCGACTCCCGCTGGAGGCGCGGCAGGACCTTCTCGATGGTCTGCAGGTCGGCGAGGATCAGCTCGGTGTTGATCGTCTCGATGTCGTCCTTGGGCGAGACCTTGCCGTCGACGTGCACGACGTTCTCGTCCTGGAAGGCGCGGATGACCTGGCAGATCGCGTCGGACTCACGGATGTTCGCGAGGAACTTGTTGCCCAGGCCCTCGCCCTCGGAGGCGCCCTTCACGATGCCCGCGATGTCGACGAAGTCGACGGTCGCCGGGAGGATCTTCTGGGAGGAGAAGATCTCGGCCAGTTTCGTCAGGCGCGCGTCGGGGACGCCGACCACGCCGACGTTCGGCTCGATCGTGGCGAACGGGTAGTTGGCCGCCAGCACGTCGTTCTTGGTCAGGGCGTTGAACATGGTCGACTTGCCGACATTCGGCAGACCGACGATTCCGATCGTGAGCGACACGTTGCGACTTCCCGTACGTGAGGATGGGCGAAGGACCCTGTGGACTGCTCGGGCCGATCCACCAGTCTACGGCGTGCGCGCTCCCGTACCGGCGACCCGTCGAACGCATGGCCAAGGTCTGCTCATCGGCGTGTCTGAGGACCTGTTCCACACATAAACCGACCTAAGTTGGTCCAGTGGAGCAACACAGGACGCGCCCCCCTCAGTACCGGCAGCGACGCGACGCGCCTCTTCCCGCCCAGGCCGGGCGGAGTGCGACCGTCGGCCCGCAGAAGGGCACACCGCCCGCACGACGGCCCGCGCCGCTGCCCGCGGGGAGCGGGGGGCGGCTGCCGAACCCCCGGCTGACCGGGCTCGGCAGCGGGCTGTTCTGCGCCGCGGCGATGTTCGTCCTCGCCTGCGCCGACCAGCTGTTGTTCGGGGCGTCCGCGGCCGTGTACGGCGTGCTGTTCCTGCCCGTCTGCGCGCTGACCGCGCTCTGGGTGCGGCGCGGAGACCTCGTCAGCGCGCCCGTGGTCGTGCCGATCGCGTTCGCGTTCGGGCTGCTGCCCCTCGCCGGCGGGGGCGGCAGCGGCCGCCTGATGGGACTCGTCACCGCGCTGGCCACGCAGGCCGGCTGGCTGTACGGGGGCACGCTGGTCGCGGGGGTCATCGCGACCGTCCGCAAGGCGCGGCAGATGACCCGCCGGGCCGCGCAGCGGCGGAGCCGGACCCCCGCGCCCCGCCGGGCCACCACCCCCACCACCCCTCAGTCGAGGTCGGCCGGACAACTCGGCTAGGGAACGGAGGGGGGTGGCGGGGGGCCGGCGGGCGGGCGGTCGCCGCCACCGTCGGACACGGCTGCCCGCACTCGGACACGGCTGCCCGCGCCTGGACACGGTGCGGGCTCGGCTGCGGGGGCCCGTCGGCCGAGGGAAGGACGGGCCGGTCGGCCGGAGGGAGACGGGCCCGTCGCAGGACCCGCGCCCCGTGTCCCGGAAGCCGGGCCTACGACGCCGTCTTCGCCGCTCTCATCGCCGCGCCCACGATCCCCGCGTTGTTCTGGAGCTGGGCCGGGACGATCTCCGCCTTGATGCCCTCGATCAGCGGCAGGAACTTGTCCGCCTTGCGGCTGACGCCACCGCCGATGATGAACAGCTCCGGGGAGAAGAGCATCTCCACATGGGTGAGGTACTTCGTGACCCGGCGCGCCCAGTGCTCCCAGGTCAGTTCGTTGTCCTCCTTGGCCTTCGTGGAGGCGCGCTTCTCCGCGTCGTGGCCGCCGAGCTCCAGGTGGCCCAGCTCCGTGTTCGGGACCAGCTCGCCGTCGACGAAGAGCGCGCTGCCGATCCCCGTGCCGAAGGTGAGCAGAAGGACCGTGCCCCGGCGGTCGCGGCCTGCACCGAACTGCATCTCGGCGACGCCCGCCGCGTCCGCGTCGTTCAGGACCGTCACCGGCAGGCCGCCGAGCCGGTCGCCCAGCAGGGCGCGCGCGTCGGTGTCGACCCACGCCTTGTCGACATTCGCGGCCGTACGAATGGTGGCGCCGTCGGCGACCACCCCGGGGAAGGTGATACCGACGGGGCCCGTCCAGCCGAAGTGCCCGACGACCTCCTTCACGCCGTCCGCCACCGCGTCGGGCGTCGCCGGATGAGGAGTGAGCACTTTGTGGCGCTCCTCCGTCAAATCGCCGCGGTCCAGGTCCACAGGGGCGCCCTTGATCCCGGATCCGCCGATGTCCACACCGAAGATCTGCATGGCCCTACGTTACGTCGTACGACTGACAGTCACTTCTCGGGAATACCGGGAACAGCGGACACCGCGGAGGAACCGGACACGCCGTCCGTCCGCCGGCCCACCAGCGCCGCCGCCTCGGCGCGCAGGTCGCGGCGGAGCTCCTTCGGCAGCGAGAAGGTGATGGACTCCTCGGCCGCCTTGACGATCTCCACGTCCTCGAAGCCGCGGGTGGACAGCCACTCCAGGACCTGCTCGACCAGGACCTCGGGGACGGAGGCTCCGGAGGTGACACCGACGGTCGTCACCCCGTCCAGCCAGTCCTCCTCGATCTCGCCGGCGAAGTCCACGAGGTACGCGTCGCGGGCGCCCGCGAGTTTGGCCACCTCGACGAGGCGTACGGAGTTCGAGGAGTTCTTCGAGCCGACCACGATGACGAGGTCGGCGTCCTCACCCATCTGCTTCACGGCGAGCTGACGGTTCTGCGTGGCGTAGCAGATGTCGTCGCTGGGCGGGGAGATGAGCTGCGGGAACTTCTCCTTCAGGGCGTCGACCGTCTCCATCGTCTCGTCGACCGACAGCGTGGTCTGGGAGAGCCAGACGACCCTGGACGGGTCGCGGACCTCGACCTTGGCGACGTCACCGGGGCCGTCCACGAGCGTGATGTGGTCGGGCGCCTCGCCGGAGGTGCCGATGACCTCCTCGTGGCCCTCGTGCCCGATCAGCAGGATGTCGAAGTCCTCGTTCGCGAAGCGGACCGCTTCCTTGTGGACCTTCGTGACCAGCGGGCAGGTGGCGTCGATGGTGGCGAGTCCGCCGGCCGCGGCCTCGTCGTGGACGGCAGGGGCGACGCCGTGCGCGGAGAACATGACGATGGACCCCTCGGGGACCTCCGCGGTCCGCTCGACGAAGATCGCGCCCTTCTTCTCCAGGGTCTGCACGACGTACTTGTTGTGGACGATCTCGTGGCGGACATAGATCGGGGCCCCGTACTGCTCGAGGGCCTTCTCGACGGCGATCACGGCGCGGTCCACGCCCGCGCAGTAGCCACGGGGGGCGGCGAGCAGGACACGGCGGCCAGGCGAAGCAGTCATGCACCCCATCGTAAGGCCGCGCCCGGCAGGCCGAAGATCGCCTCCTGGGCGGCAGGAGCCGGCATGTGACCGCCCGGTGCGTGCGGCCGCGTTGTCCGACCCTGCCACTACGCTCGGGCGCATGGCTCTCAACACGTCCGCGGACGCTCCCCTGCCCGTCGGTGAGGTGTCGCGGCTCATCGGGGGATGGATCGACCGGCTCGGCGCGGTGTGGGTCGAGGGTCAGATCACACAGTTGTCGCGGCGCCCCGGCGCGGGGGTCGTCTTCCTGACGCTGCGCGACCCGTCGTACGACATCTCGGTGAGCGTCACCTGCTACCGGCAGGTGTTCGACGCCGTGTCGGACGTGGTGAGCGAGGGCGCCCGCGTCGTCGTACTCGCGAAGCCCGAGTGGTACGCGCCGCGCGGGCAGTTGTCGCTGCGCGCCACCGAGATCAAGCCGGTGGGGGTCGGTGAACTACTGGCCCGTCTGGAGCAGTTGAAGAAGTCCCTGGCGGCCGAGGGACTGTTCGCGGCCGAGCGGAAGAAACCACTCCCGTTCCTGCCCCGGCTCATCGGCCTGGTGTGCGGGCGGGCCTCCGCGGCCGAGCGGGACGTGCTGGAGAACGCGCGCCACCGCTGGCCCGCCGTCCGCTTCGAGGTGCGCAACGTCCCCGTGCAGGGAGTGCACGCCGTGCCGCAGGTCGTGCAGGCCGTGAAGGAGCTCGACGCGCTCGACGGCGTGGACGTGATCGTCGTGGCGCGGGGCGGCGGCAGTGTGGAGGATCTGCTGCCCTTCTCGGACGAGCAGCTCGTCCGCGCGGTCGCGGCCTGTCGTACGCCGGTCGTCTCGGCGATCGGGCACGAGCCGGACAGTCCGCTGCTGGACCTCGTCGCCGACCTGCGCGCCTCCACGCCGACCGACGCCGCCAAGAAGGTCGTACCGGACGTCGGCGAGGAGTACGAGCGGGTGCGGCTCCTGCGCGACCGGGCGCGGCGCAGTGTCCGGTCCTTCGTCGAGCGCGAGGAGCGCGGGCTCGCGCAGGCGCTGGCCCGGCCCTCGATAGAGGATCCGCACCGGAT
The DNA here is from genome assembly GCF_009498275.1 of Streptomyces fagopyri. Classification (NCBI taxonomy): domain Bacteria; kingdom Bacillati; phylum Actinomycetota; class Actinomycetes; order Kitasatosporales; family Streptomycetaceae; genus Streptomyces; species Streptomyces fagopyri. The sequence goes on from NZ_CP045643.1 coordinate 3,620,843, forward strand.
GGTCGACGGGCGGGCCGAGCAGGTCGAGTCGCTCCTGGACCGTGGCCGGCGCACGCTCGGGCACCTCCTGGACCGCGCCGACTCGGAGCTGACGCACACCCACGCGCGCGTGGTGGCCCTCTCCCCCGCCGCGACCCTCCGGCGGGGGTACGCGGTGCTGCAGCGGGCCGACGGTCAGGTGGTCCGGGACCCGGACGAGGTGACGGCGGGCGAGGCACTGCGGGCGCGGGTCGCCGAGGGTGAATTCTCCGTACGAGTGGATGCATAGGGTGGGCGCATGACCGGCAAGGTGGACGAGACGCTCGGCTACGAGCAGGCGCGGGACGAGCTGATCGAGGTCGTGCGCCGCCTGGAGGCGGGCGGTACGACCCTGGAGGAGTCCCTCGCCCTCTGGGAGCGCGGCGAGGAACTGGCGAAGGTGTGCCGCCGCCGGCTGGAGGGCGCCCGGGCCCGGCTGGACGCGGCCTTGGCGGAGGAGGAACCGAAGGACGGGGACGCGGGCACCGAGTGACGCGGGCACCGGTGCCCCGCGGCACCGGTGCCGTCCCGCCGCGCTCACCCCTCCGGTACCACCGGCCCTCACCGGCACCCCGTCGAGTGGGGAACACCGCTCACCGTACGAATCCGGTGACACTCCCCGTACGAATCCGGTGACACTCCCGGGTGACAGCGAGTGACACTCCCCGGCGAGAGCGGTGCAGCGCCCTTGTCCCGCGCGCCGCCGCGTCGTCCCGCGCCACCCCCGCGATCCTGTGAAGCGGATCACCTGGCCGACTTTTTGGTTGAACCTTAAATTTTCTCGGGTACTGTCGTTCCTGCCAGCCGATCCCCACGGATCCACCGCACGTCCCGAGAAGGTTCCCCATGTCTCTTGTTCTTGACCCCGCCGCCCAGGACCTGCTGTTCCGCGAGGCCCGCACCGCGAACACGTTCACCGACGAGCCGGTGACCGACGAGCAGGTCCAGGCGATCTACGACCTGGTCAAGTTCGGCCCGACCTCGATGAACCAGTCGCCCCTGCGCATCACCCTGGTCCGCTCCCCCGAGGCCCGCGAGCGCCTCGTGCAGCACATGGCCGAGGGCAACCAGCCCAAGACCGCCACGGCCCCGCTGGTCGCGATCCTCTCCGCGGACAACGAGTTCCACGAGGAGCTGCCGACCCTGTTCCCGCACTTCCCGCAGGCCAAGGACGCCTTCTTCGCCGACCGCGGGGTCCGCGAGGGCAACGCCGCGCTGAACGCCGCCCTCCAGGCCGCCTACTTCATCATCGGCGTCCGCGCCGCCGGTCTCGCCGCCGGCCCGATGACCGGTCTCGACTTCGCGGGCGTCCAGAAGGAGTTCCTGGACGACGACCACACCCCGCTGATGGTCGTCAACATCGGCAAGCCGGGCGAGGACGCCTGGTTCCCGCGCTCCCCGCGCCTGGGCTTCGACGAGGTCGTCACGACCGTCTGATCCCCCCCCGGACACACGAGAAGGGCCCCCGGCAATGGCGCCGGGGGCCCTTTGTCGTCTGCCGCCGTCCGTCCTCACCCGCTGTCGCCCGCGGTCGTCCACCGCCGTCGGCGGCCAGGAGGCGGCCGGCCCTGACTACGACGTCTTCAGCGCCCCGGCCATCCTCACGAGCTGCCCGAACGACGCCGTCCCGGTCACCACCGTCGTCGACCCCTTGCCCCGCAGCACGAGGGCGTCGTACTTGTCACCCTTGTACCGCACCCACGTCCGGTCGCCGATCCGCTCGGTGGCCTTCGTGGCCGCGGCGCCCTGGCTGGCCGAGTCGATGAACGCGGCGGCCCGCTGAGTGGACTGCTCGACCGCCACGTACTGACCTTCGGGGTCGTGGAAGCCCAAGTGCCAGGCGTCGAACTCGGCGCCGTCGTAGCGCACCGACGTCGCCTTCCACGTCCCGGGCAGCCCCTCGGGAGCCGCCACCGGATACGACGCCGCGCGACGCGCCGTGAGCAGCTCGACACGGTAGTCGACGCGCTTGAGGGGAGGCTCGGAGTCGTCGTGCGGGATGAAGATGTAGATGACGCCCGCCATGATCCCGATCAGACCCAGGGAGAGGAGCATGTCCCGGACCGTCTGCTTGCCTTTCGTACCTGCCACCCCCCTATCGTCGCAGGTGCCCTGGCCTGCTCATCCGTGGGGCCCCCTGCTCATTTTGTCAGTCTGGCGATAGAGTCGGGGCACACCCTCATCCGGCCGTCGTCGTATCAGAAAGGTGCGCTCCGATGACCGAGCATCATCTGCCGTCCGAACTCGAGGTCCCTTCCGAGGCCCCCGACCGAAATCTCGCCCTGGAACTCGTCCGGGTCACCGAGGCCGCCGCGATGGCCGCGGGCCGCTGGGTCGGCCGCGGCGACAAGATCGGCGCCGACGGCGCCGCCGTACGCGCCATGCGGACCCTCGTCTCCACCGTCTCGATGAACGGCGTCGTCGTCATCGGTGAAGGCGAGAAGGACGAGGCCCCGATGCTCTTCAACGGGGAGCGTGTCGGCGACGGCACCGGCCCCGAGTGCGACATCGCCGTCGACCCGATCGACGGGACCACGCTGACCGCCAAGGGCATGACCAACGCGATCGCCGTACTGGCCGCCGCCGACCGCGGCACCATGTTCGACCCGTCCGCGGTCTTCTACATGGACAAGCTGGTCACCGGCCCGGAGGCCGCCGACTTCGTCGACATCAACGCACCCGTGTCGGTGAACATCCGCCGGGTCGCCAAGGCCAAGAAGTCCACCCCCGAGGACGTCACGGTCGTCATCCTCGACCGGCCGCGCCACGAGGGGATCATCAAGGAGATCCGCGAGACCGGCGCCCGGATCAAGCTCATCTCCGACGGTGACGTCGCGGGCTCGATCCTCGCCCTGCGCGAGGGAACGGGCATCGACCTGCTGCTCGGCATCGGCGGTACGCCCGAGGGCATCATCTCGGCCTGCGCCGTGAAGTGCCTCGGCGGCACCATCCAGGGCAAGCTGTGGCCCAAGGACGACGAGGAGCGGCAGCGGGCGCTCGACGCGGGCCACGACCTCGACCGTGTGCTGTTCACCGACGACCTGGTCTCCGGCGAGAACGTCTTCTTCGTCGCGACCGGTATCACCGACGGCGAGCTGCTGCGCGGGGTGCGCTACCGCGCCGAGGTGGCGACGACCGAGTCGATCGTCATGCGCTCCAAGTCGGGCACGGTCCGGCAGATCACCTCCGAGCACCGGCTGAGCAAGCTGCGGGCGTACAGCGCGATCGACTTCGACCGCGCGAAGTAGCTTCGCGGCACGCGGGACCGCCCGGTCGCGCGTGCCGGGGAGCCACGGGGACGCCGGAGGCCGTGCGGTGCCTGTGGAGAACGTCCTCGGCGGTAAGGAGCGGTACGTACGGAGAGTCGTCCGGAGCGGTGCGTGCACACGCGGACCGGAGCCGTACACACGGAGAAGGGGCGCCCCCTGTGCGGAGGGGCGCCCCTTTCCCGTGTCCTCCGGCTAGCCGGCCGCCGCTATGGGGCCCCGCGTGGCCTTCTTGAGCTCCAGGTCACGGCGGCGGCGCCGGGCCAGCACCACCCGGCGCTCGGCCGCGGTCAGACCGCCCCACACTCCGTACGGCTCGGGTTGCAGCAGCGCGTGTTCACGGCACTCGACCATCACGGGACAGCGGGCGCAGACGCGCTTGGCCGCCTCCTCGCGGGACAGCCGGGACGCCGTGGGCTCCTTGGAAGGGGCGAAGAACAGGCCGGCCTCGTCCCGCCGGCACACCGCCTCCGTGTGCCATGGGGCTTCCTGATCCCTGTCCCGCACTGGCGCCCGCTGGGCCGGAACGGCAGCTACCTGCAGGGACTGATGCGGCGGTTGCAGCACGGTCTACTCCTGACGACGGCTTCGCGAGCGTGCCGGGCACCGCGGGAACTCCCGCAGCGCCCTCCAAGAGACGATGCAGCAAGGCCTACCCGCTGTGCGCGCGCCTATGCACTGAGTTCCAAGAGCGGAGTCCGTCGTTCATGACGGGGCGCACGCCGCCCCGGACCGGTGCGCGCCGGACGTCGTCGGATTCACCCGCGTCAACGGTCCAGGTGCTTGCGCAGACTCCGGTCCACCCGGTCCATCGCGCGGTCGAGGATGTCCGCGACCAGCTTGCCCCGCTTGGGCCGCGCCTCGACGTTGCCCAGGACCGCCAGGCCCTCGACGTAGATCACGGGCGCGTCGGGGTCGCCCGAATCCAGCGTGTCCGCCTCGAAGTTGCCCAGGACCCCGCCTCCGCTGCTGCGCAGCGACACGTTCTCCGGGACGCGGATCTCCACGTTGCCGAAGACCGAGATCGCCTTGATCGCGACCTGCTGGTACTCGAAGATCGCCTCGCTGAGGTCTATCTCGACGCTGCCGAAGACGGCGTACGCGTGAATACGACGGCCCGCGCGCCAGCGGCCCTTGCGTATCGCGGTGCTGAACACCGCCACCACGTTCTCGTCGGCCTCCGCCGGGATGGCGCCGAGCCGGGGGCGGTTGGGCGCGGTCGCGTACCCGGGCGCCTCGCGGCCCGCGTGGGCGGCGGGCAGGTCCCGGACGAACTGGTCGAGGTCACCGACCGTCTTGGTGGCCAGCACCCCTTCGACCCGCTCGGCGTGCTCGTCGGCCGTGAGGCGCCCCTCGGCGAGGGCCTCGCGCAGGATGTCGGCGATCCGGTCGCGGTCGGCGTCCGACGCGCGCAGTTCGGCGTCGGCGGCACGGGTTTCGGTGCGCTTCTGAAGGTCCACGGCAGCAGCGTACCCAAACGCGATAGATCGCGACTAGGGGTGTGGATAAAGATGTGGACAGCGAACTGAGCCCTACCTCACAAGCCCATCGTCCGCACCAGGTTCTAGGCTGGTGGACGCCCGCCGACGGAGGCCGGCCTCCGCCGAGTGAGCGTGGTCGGGCTCCCGGCAAGGGTCTCGGCGCCCGGAGGCGAACCGAGCCCCGAGAAATCAAGTGAGGAATGGGCGAGATGCCTGAGTTCGCGTACACCGATCTGCTCCCCCAGGGAGAGGACACCACCCCCTACCGGCTGGTGACCTCCGAGGGTGTCTCCACCTTCGAGGCCGACGGGCGGACGTTCCTCAAGGTCGAGCCGGAGGCGCTGCGCACGCTCGCCGCGGAGGCGATCCACGACATCCAGCACTACCTGCGGCCCGCCCACCTGGCGCAGCTGCGCCGGATCATCGACGACCCCGAGGCGTCGGCCAACGACAAGTTCGTCGCCCTGGACCTGCTGAAGAACGCGAACATCGCGGCCGCGGGCGTCCTTCCCATGTGCCAGGACACCGGCACGGCGATCGTGATGGGCAAGCGCGGACAGAACGTCCTCACCGAGGGCGGCGACGAGTCGGCCCTGAGCCGCGGCATCTACGACGCCTACAAGAACCTGAACCTGCGCTACTCGCAGATGGCTCCGCTCACCATGTGGGAGGAGAAGAACACGGGCTCGAACCTGCCGGCGCAGATCGAGCTGTACGCGACCGACGGCGGTGCCTACAAGTTCCTCTTCATGGCCAAGGGCGGCGGCTCCGCGAACAAGAGCTTCCTGTACCAGGAGACGAAGGCCGTTCTGAACGAGTCCTCCATGATGAAGTTCCTGGAGGAGAAGATCCGTTCGCTCGGCACGGCCGCCTGCCCGCCGTACCACCTGGCGATCGTCGTCGGCGGGACGAGCGCCGAGTACGCCCTGAAGACCGCGAAGTACGCGTCCGCGCACTACCTGGACGAGATCCCGGCCGAGGGCTCCGAGCTGGGGCACGGGTTCCGGGACAAGGACCTGGAGCAGAAGGTCTTCGAGCTGACGCAGAGGATCGGCATCGGGGCGCAGTTCGGCGGCAAGTACTTCTGCCACGACGTACGCGTGGTCCGCCTCCCCCGGCACGGCGCGTCCTGCCCCGTGGCGATCGCGGTCTCGTGCTCCGCGGACCGCCAGGCCGTCGCGAAGATCACCGCCGAGGGCGTCTTCCTGGAGCAGCTGGAGACCGACCCGGCGCGCTTCCTGCCCGAGACGACCGAGGAGCACCTCGACGAGTCGGGCGACGTCGTCCGGATCGACCTCAACCAGCCGATGGACGACATCCTCGCCGAGCTGACCAAGTACCCGGTGAAGACCCGCCTCTCGCTCTCCGGCCCGCTGGTCGTGGCCCGTGACATCGCGCACGCCAAGATCAAGGAACGGCTCGACGCGGGCGAGGAGATGCCGCAGTACCTGAAGGACCACCCGGTGTACTACGCCGGTCCCGCCAAGACGCCCGAGGGCTACGCGTCCGGCTCCTTCGGCCCGACGACGGCCGGCCGCATGGACTCCTACGTCGAGCAGTTCCAGGCGGCGGGCGGCTCCAAGGTGATGCTCGCCAAGGGCAACCGTTCCGCGCAGGTCACCCAGGCGTGCGACAAGCACGGCGGCTTCTACCTCGGCTCGATCGGCGGTCCGGCCGCCCGTCTCGCCCAGGACTGCATCAAGAAGGTCGAGGTCGTCGAGTACGAGGAGCTCGGCATGGAGGCCGTCTGGAAGATCGAGGTCGAGGACTTCCCGGCGTTCGTCGTGGTCGACGACAAGGGCAACGACTTCTTCCAGAACCCGGCCCCCGAGCCGACGTTCACCCACATCCCGGTGCGGGGTCCCGGGCTGGCGTAGCGCCTTCGGGGCGGCCGGGGAGGAACCCGTCCCCGCCGCCCCCGCCCCTGCTCCCGCCGGCGTCGCCCCCGCTGCCGCTTCCCGCCGCTGTCGCCTCCCGTAGGCTCCCGGCGGGCCGGCCGTCCCGGGACGGCTTCGCCGCGTCGCCGGCACATCCACCCGGTGTCCCATTTCGTCCCAGGAACAGCGGGACGGCATCTTTGCGAGCTTTGCCGTGAACACTCCGCAATGACCGGATCGCAGCCTGTGATCCGCGGGTCATCTCGGAGGGAAATAGCATGATGAGTCACATGTTGCGCAACGGCCTCGTGGCCGCGGTCGCGGCCGTCGCCGTCTTCCCGGTCACGGCCGTCGCCTCCGCCGGCCGGGCCGCGCACCTCCCCGGTCAGGGCTCCGCGCCCGCACCGGCCGCCACGTCGAGCTGGTACGGGGTCCAGGTGCCCTCGCGGGGCGGCGCCCGGCGTCACGTCGGTACCCACGCCCGGTACCGCGTCGTCACCCGCCACCACGTCGTACGCCATGTACGGGGCCGTGTGACGACCCACCACATGCGCCTGCTCGTCCGCTCCGGACCGGGCACGGCCTACCGGATCGTCGGTTCGCGTCCGGACGGACGAGCCGTGGCCCTCTCCTGCAAGAAGCGGGGATCCGCCGTCCGGGGCAACCACCGCTGGTACCGCCTGGCCCACCACCGGGGGTACGTGTCCGCGCACTACGTCCGCACCGGCGGCGCCGTCCGCTGGTGCTGACGGGCGCGCCGGCGCCCGGCTCCTGAGTCCCGACGCCTCCTGACGGGGTGGGGGTCCACCCCGTCAGGAGGTCCTACGAGTCGATCAGCCGACCACCCGACCGCCACACCGGTGACGTAATCGCAGGTCAACTCCCCCTCATCATCCGGTTCGCATTCGGGCGACCCGGGTGTGCGCGGGCGCACGGAGAGGGAACGGATCAGGCGGCCACCCCGACACGGCGAGGGAGCGAGATGGAGAGCCACGTGACGGTCAAGAGACAGCCGCTGCCCGACTCGCTGGACGACCCGGAACGGCTCGACGAGGAACGTCTCCTGCTGGAGCGGCTGCGCGGTCTCAGGCGGCGAACGGGGCTGAGCCTGGCCGCGCTGGCCGCCGTCACCCCGTTCAGCAAGTCGACCTGGCACCGCTATCTGAACGGCGACCAGTTTCCGCCGCGCTCGGCGGTCGAGTCCCTCGGCCGGCTCGCGCAGACCGACCCCGGCCCCCTTCTCTCCCTGTGGGACGCCGTGTCCAGGAGCCGGTGCGGGCCGGTCGGCCTGCCCGCGCAAGCGCCGCCGCCACGGGTCCCGTCCGCACAGGGCCCGGCCCCGGACGCGCCGGTTCGGGGCCGGCGCGTCCGGCCGCCGAACCGCGCCGTCATCGCCCTCGCGGCGGTGGCGGCCGTCACGATGGCGGTCACCGCGGGCGCCGCCGAGGTCCTCGACACCGACCTCGCCCCGGTGCCCGCCGCGGCCGCCTCCTGCCGCGGCCACCGCTGCCAGGGACAGCTCCCGACCTCCGAGATCTGCGGCCGCGACGCACGTACGGAGAGCACTGCCGCCCGTGCGGGCGAGGTCGTGCTGCTCCGTTTCTCCGCGTCGTGCGCGACGGTCTGGTCCGAGGTCCGCACCCGGACCGGCGGCGCGCGGGAGATCTCGGTCCGGGCCGGCCGCGACGAACTGTCCGCCGCCTACCCGGGCGACCCGGCGGACGGCTACAGCAGTCCGATGCTGGCCGCGGCGAGCCCGCGCGGTGCGCAGGCCTGCGCCGAAGTGGCCGGGCAGTCCGCGTGCACCGCCCCCGTCGGCGCCGCACGGCACTGACTCCCACGGGAACGTACGGAACACCCGGACACCGGATCAACCGGAGACCGGATCACTGGAAGACCGGATCACCGGGACCCCGGGAACGGGTGGACCGGGAGCACCCGCGACGCGCACGACCGGATCACCGCGCCCGCGGGACGTCCGCTCACGCCGGTCACGCGGATCGGGCCGGTCACGCCGGTCGCGGATCACGCCGGTCACGCCCGTCGTCCTGTCGGGCACGCGGAAGCACGCGGAACACCGCCCCGGACGTCCGGGAACACGGGACACGTCCGCGATGCTGTCCCCACTGGAGGTGACCGGCAATGGCCGATGAACAGGCAGCAGCCCCGTACCGGATCGAGCACGACTCGATGGGTGAGGTGAGGGTGCCCGCGGACGCGAAGTGGCGGGCCCAGACCCAGCGGGCCGTGGAGAACTTCCCCGTCTCGGGGCAGCGGCTCGAACGCGCGCACATCGAGGCACTCGCACGGATCAAGGGGGCGGCCGCCAAGGTCAACGCCCGGCTCGGGGTGCTCGACAAGGACGTGGCCGAGGCGGTCCAGGAGGCAGCCGCCGAGGTCGCCGAGGGGCGCTGGGACGCGCACTTCCCGGTGGACGTCTTCCAGACCGGTTCCGGCACGTCCTCGAACATGAACACCAACGAGGTCATCGCCACGCTCGCCACCGAGCGGCTCGGCCGCGGCGTCCACCCCAACGACCACGTGAACGCCTCGCAGTCGTCGAACGACGTCTTCCCCTCCTCGATCCACATCGCCGCCACCGCCGCGGTGACCCGGGACCTCGTCCCCGCGCTCGACCACCTCGCCGCCGCCCTGGAGCGCAAGGCGCGGGAGTTCGCCGACGTCGTGAAGTCGGGGCGCACCCACCTCATGGACGCCACCCCCGTCACCCTCGGACAGGAGTTCGGCGGATACGCGGCCCAGGTGCGCTACGGGATCGAACGCCTGAACGCCTCGCTGCCCCGGCTCGCGGAACTGCCACTGGGCGGCACGGCCGTGGGCACCGGGATCAACACGCCTCCCGGGTTCTCCGCCGCCGTGATCGCGGAGGTGGCCCGGGACACCGGGCTGCCGCTCACCGAGGCCCGCGACCACTTCGAGGCACAGGGCGCGCGGGACGGGATCGTCGAGACGAGCGGACAGCTGCGGACCGTCGCGGTCGGGCTGACGAAGATCGCCAACGACCTGCGCTGGATGTCGTCGGGGCCGCGGACCGGCCTGGCCGAGATCAGCCTCCCCGACCTGCAGCCGGGCTCCTCGATCATGCCGGGCAAGGTCAATCCCGTCATCCCCGAGGCCGTGCTGATGGTGGCCGCCCAGGTGATGGGCAACGACGCGACGGTCGCGGTCGCCGGGGCCGCCGGCAACTTCGAGCTCAACGTGATGCTCCCGGTCATCGCGAAGAACGTCCTGGAGTCCGTCCGGCTGCTCGCGGCCGTCTCCCGGCTGCTCGCCGACCGCACCGTCGACGGGATCGTCGCGCACCGCGAACGGGCCCGCGAGTACGCCGAGTCGTCACCGTCCGTCGTGACACCGCTCAACAAGTACATCGGGTACGAGGAGGCCGCCAAGGTGGCCAAGAAGGCACTGGCGGAACGCAGGACCATCCGTCAGGTCGTCCTCGACTCCGGGTACGTCGAGCGGGGCGACCTCACCCTGGAACAGCTGGACGAGGCGCTGGATGTCCTGCGGATGACGCATCCGTGACAGCGCCTCCGCACCGGCGAACACCGGATGACGTCCCCGTGACGTCCTGCGCGCCATGGCGAGAACCGTGACGCGCACCGCAGCGTCGCATGCCTGGGGCACCTAATATCTGTTCATGGCAGAGGGCGGAGCGGTGAGACGGGTGACAGCGGGCGGGTCGACGACGTACTGGCCCCCCGGGAGTCACATTCTGTGGCGGTACCGGGAGAACGCCGGCGAGCGCTTCCACATCTGCCGGCCCGTCACCGTCGTACGGGACGACACGGAACTGCTCGCGGTGTGGATGGCGCCCGGTACGGAGTGCGTCAAGCCCGTGCTCGCCGACGGCACCCCGGTGCACGGAGAACCGCTGGAGTCGCGCTACACCAAGGCCCGTTCAGTGCGCCGGGACCGCTGGTTCGGCACCGGGGTGCTGAAGCTGGCGCGGCCCGGCGAGCCCTGGTCGGTCTGGCTGTTCTGGGAACCGGGGTGGCGTTTCAAGAACTGGTACGTGAACCTGGAGGCCCCGCTGACCCGTTGGGAGGGCGGCGTCGACTCCGAGGACCACTTCCTGGACATCTCCGTGCACCCGGACCGCAGTTGGCGCTGGCTCGACGAGGACGAGTTCGCACAGGCGCAGCGGGCCGGACTGATGGATACTCGACTGGCCACGCACGTGCGGGAGGCCGGACTGCGCGCGGTGGAGGTGATCCGCGCCTGGGGCACGCCGTTCGCGGACGGCTGGCAGCACTGGCGCCCGGATCCGTCCTGGCCGGTTCCCGTCCTGCCCGATGACTGGGACCGTACGCCCGCGCACGTGTCCTCATGAGACCCTTGATGCGCCCCCGTGGTACAACCGTAGGATCGTCCTCCGCAAGGGCGCGCAGCAGCAACTACCGCAGCATGCGCTGGGCTTGACCATACGTCACCGAGGGGCGGCAGGACGTGAGCGAGGGGTACGAGGGCCACGGCGGTACGGTCGGCGGACGGCCCGACGGGTCGCGCGGACCCGCTGGGGCGACGGTGTTCCCGTCGGCACACGCCGGGCCCGGCTCGCACGACGCGCAGATTCCGTTCCTGGGGCACACATTCCGGGTATCGGGGCTGCGGGACGAACTGCACGCACGGCGCGCAGCCCCGGACGGATGGATTCGACACGCGTGACGGAGCACCCCACCTCGCACGAGCGCCGCCAGAGCGGCGCCGGCCGGCCCTCCACCCCCGCGGACCCACGCGGGGCGCTCATGCATACCCCGGAGGCGCTGCGCACGCCGGGCGCCTTACCCGCTCAGCCGGCCCGCACGGGCGACGCCCCGACCGGTACGGGCGCGCCGTACGGCCAGCACGGGACGCCGGGCAACCAGGCCTCCGCGAGCACCGACGCGCCGTCGCCCTCCGGCACCGGCGCGCCGACACCGCCCGCCTCTTCCGGACCCGAGCACTCCCAGCCGTCGGCCGCGGAGCCCGATCCGCACCGCCCGCGCCCCGCGCCCGAGGGCATCCCGGCCCAGCCGGTCGACCAGGACCGCACGCCGAGCAGCGGCGGCAAGGACCGGCGGACCGGGCAGGGGCTGCCGCACGCGGGCCCGATGCCGATGCGGCGCGACGGGGACCGGCTGCGCTTCGTGGGCGCGGCGACCCGGCGCATCGCCCGCGGCATCGACCTCGACGAGATCGTGATGGGTCTGTGCCGCGCCACGGTGCCGACCTTCTCGGACGCGATCCTCGTCTATCTGCGCGATCCGCTGCCGGTAGGCGACGAGCGGCCCACCGGGCCCCTCGTGCTGCGGCTGCGGCGCACCGACCGGATCCCGGAGGACCGCGACACCGAGAACGGCTTCCTGCCCGCGCTGCGGCCCGAGCCGAGCGAGCTGTCGGCGATGACGGCCGAGCTGTGCGAGGTGCGTCCCGGCGGCGCCCTCGCCGAGGTGCTGCGCGGCGTGCGGCCCGTCTTCGCGGACGCGCCCGCCGCCCGCGCCGCGCTGCCCGAGCTGCTGGGCGACGAGCTGGCCGTGCCCAGCGGCCAGCGCGCGATCCTGGCTCCGCTGCGGGGGCGGCGCCGGGTGATCGGGGCCGCGCTCTTCGTGCGCCGTCCCGAGCGGATGCCCTTCGAGCCCGACGACCTGCTCGTCGCGGCCCAGCTCGCCACGCACAGCGCGCTCGGCATCGACAAGGCGGTGCTGTACGGCCGCGAGGCCTACATCGCCGACGAGCTCCAGCGCACCATGCTGCCCGAGACCCTGCCGCGGCCCACGGGCGTGCGGCTCGCGTCCCGCTATCTGCCGGCCGCGGAGACCGCGCGCGTCGGCGGCGACTGGTACGACGCGATCCCGCTGCCGGGCAGTCGTGTCGCCCTGGTCGTCGGGGACGTCATGGGCCACTCCATGACGTCCGCCGCGATCATGGGGCAGCTGCGGACGACCGCGCAGACCCTCGCCGGGCTCGACCTGCCGCCGCAGGAGGTCCTGCACCACCTGGACGAACAGGCGCAGCGGCTGGGCACCGACCGCATGGCGACCTGCCTGTACGCCGTCTACGACCCGGTCTCGCACCGCATCACCATCGCCAACGCGGGCCATCCGCCGCCTATCCTGCTGCACCTGGGCGGCCGGGCCGAGGTGCTGCGGGTGCCGCCGGGTGCCCCCATCGGCGTAGGAGGGGTGGACTTCGAGGCGGTCGAGCTGGACGCGCCCGCCGGGGCCACTCTGCTGCTCTACACCGACGGACTGGTCGAGTCCCGGCTCAGGGACGTCTGGACCGGGATAGAGCAGCTGCGCGAGAAGCTCGCCGCCACCGCGCAGCTGACCGGCCCCGACCATCCGCCGCCCCTCGAAGCCCTGTGCGACGAGGTGCTCGACATGCTCGGTCCGGGCGACCGGGACGACGACATCGCGCTGCTCGCCGCCCGCTTCGACGGGATCGCGCCGAGTGACGTGGCGTACTGGTACCTGGAGCCGGAGGACGCCGCTCCCGGACGGGCCCGGCGGCTCGCCCGCCGCGCGCTGTCCCGCTGGGGCATGGAGGACATGAGCGACTCCGTCGAACTGTTGGTCAGCGAGGTCGTGACCAACGCCGTGCGGTACGCCTCACGCCCCGTGACGCTGCGGCTGCTGCGGACGGACGTGCTGCGCTGCGAGGTCGGTGACGACGTGCCCCAGCTGCCGCGGCTGCGGCAGGCGCGCGCCACGGACGAGGGCGGACGCGGCCTCTATCTGGTCAACAAACTGGCCAGACGGTGGGGTGCGACCCGGCTGAGCACCGGCAAGGTGGTCTGGTTCGAGTTGAACCGCGGCTGACGGGGTACTCGCCCGGTCTCACCCCGGGGCGGCCCCGTCTCCGTACGGGTTCCGGAACCGGACCAGGGCTGGACCGTGTCCAGATGTTGCCGACATCCCGTCGGCGGAGTTGACTGCTGGGGTGGACGAAGCGACCTAAACACCCTCTTCTTCGACGGGAGGACGCTCGTGACGCAGGCACCCCAGAAGGTTCCGTACACCACGGACAACGTCGGAATTCCGGTGGAGAGCGACGAACACTCGCTGACCGTCGGCCCCGACGGCCCGATCCTGCTCCAGGACCACTACCTCATCGAGAAGATGGCGCAGTTCAACCGGGAGCGGGTCCCCGAGCGCGTGGTGCACGCCAAGGGCAGTGGCGCCTACGGATTCTTCGAAGTCACCAACGATGTCAGCCAGTTCACCAAGGCTGATCTGTTCCAGCCGGGCAGGCGCACCGAGATGCTGGCCCGGTTCTCCACCGTCGCCGGCGAACAGGGTTCGCCCGACACCTGGCGCGACCCCCGCGGTTTCGCGCTGAAGTTCTACACCGAGCACGGCAACTACGACATGGTGGGCAACAACACGCCGGTCTTCTTCGTCCGTGACACGATCAAGTTCCAGGACTTCATCCGCTCGCAGAAGCGCAGCCCCGTGACCGGACTGCGTGACAACGACATGCAGTGGGACTTCTGGACCCTCTCCCCCGAGTCCGCGCACCAGGTGACGTGGCTGATGGGCGACCGGGGCATCCCGAAGACGTACCGCCATATGAACGGGTACAGCTCGCACACCTACATGTGGATCAACGGTGCCGGTGAGCGGTTCTGGGTCAAGTACCACTTCAAGACCGACCAGGGGATCGAGTTCCTCACCCAGTCCGAGGCCGACGAGCTGGCCGGTACGGACGCGGACAGGCACCGGCGGGACCTGTTCGAGTCGATCAAGTCCGGGAACGCGCCGACCTGGAGCCTGAAGGTCCAGATCATGCCGTTCGAGGACGCGGCGGACTACCGCTTCAACCCCTTCGACCTGACCAAGGTCTGGCCGCACGCGGACTACCCGCTGATCGACGTCGGCCGGATGACGCTGGACAGGAATCCGGAGGACTTCTTCATCCATATCGAGCAGGCCGCCTTCGAGCCGTCCAACCTGGTGCCGGGCATCGGCCCCTCGCCGGACAAGATGCTGCTGGGCCGGCTGTTCTCGTACCCGGACACCCACCGGTACCGGATCGGCCCCAACTACACCCAGCTGCCCCCGAACCGGCCGCACTCCCCGGTGAACTCGTACGCCAAGGACGGCCCGATGCGCTACGAGCCGTCGAACGCGGCCCGGCCGTACGCCCCCAACTCCTACGGCGGACCCGCGGCCGACTTCTCCCGCTTCGGCGACCCGGCGAGCTGGCAGACCGCCGGTGAGCTGGTGCGCGAGGCGTACAAGCTGCACCGTGAGGACGACGACTGGGGGCAGGCGGGCACGATGGTCCGCCAGGTCTTCGACGCCGCGGCCCGCGACCGTCTCGTGTCGAACGTCAGCGGCCATCTCAAGGCAGGTGTGTCCCGTCCGGTCCTGGACCGCGCGGTGCAGTACTGGCGCAACGTCGACAAGGAGATCGGCGACCGGATCGCCAAGGAGGTCAACGGCGGCTGAGCCGTCCGGACACGAGGAGGGGCGCCCGGTGTGCACCGGGCGCCCCTCCTCGTACGTCCCGCTCCCGCCCTACTGCTGCTGCTGG
The DNA here is from genome assembly GCF_009498275.1 of Streptomyces fagopyri. Classification (NCBI taxonomy): domain Bacteria; kingdom Bacillati; phylum Actinomycetota; class Actinomycetes; order Kitasatosporales; family Streptomycetaceae; genus Streptomyces; species Streptomyces fagopyri. Next base: position 3,636,023 of record NZ_CP045643.1, read on the forward strand.
TCGTCCGGCTCGAACGGGCCCGTCGAGCTCCCGCCGGTCGGGGTCTGGCTCGGGGTGAGCGGCGGCGTCGTCGTCGGGGCGACCGGGGACTGGGACGTCTGGGTCGGCGGGCTGCTGGACGTCGGCGGCCGGGTCGTCGGCTTCTGGGTGGTCGGGGTCTCCGACGGCGTCTCGCTCGGCGTCTGACTCGGCGTGTCGCTCGGGGTCGGCTCCATCGCCGCGCCCTGGGTGGTGTCCAGGTCGAAGGCGGTGACCCCGCCCATCGCGTTGAAGGTGTACGCGGCCCAGATCTGGGCGGGGAAGCCGCCGCCGTTGACACGGCCGCCGCCCGCGGCGCCCTTCAGCGACACCTGGGCGCCCTGCTTGACGGTCTTGCCGGCCGAGTCCTTACGGTCCTTGGGCGCCTCTCCGAACAGGCCGACCGAGGTGACCAGGTTGGGCGTGTAGCCGGTGAACCAGGCCGACTTGTTGTTGTCGGACGTACCCGTCTTGCCCGCGACCTGCTGGCCGTTGCGGTCGGACGCCTGGGCCACCGACACCTGGGCCGTACCGTCGTTGACCACGCCGGTGAGCACCGAGGTGACCGTGTCGGCCGCCTCCGGGGTGATGACCTGGTCGCCGATCGGATCCGTGAAACGCACGGTGCGGTCCTTGTGCTCGGCCTTGGCCACGACGGCCGGGGTGACCTTGCGCCCGTGATTGTCGAGGGTGGCGTAGGCGCCCGCCATCTCCAGCGGACTCGCGCCCATGGAACCGAGCGTCTGCGCCGGCACCGGCTGGAGCTTCTCCGTGTGCATCCCGAGATCGCCCGCGACCTTGAGGACCTTGTCCATGCCGACGTCGACGCCCATCTGCGCGAAGACGGAGTTGATGGACTTGTTCATCGCGGTCTGGACGGTGACGGGTCCGTAGCTCTGGTCGTCCTCGTTGGGCGGCGCGAAGGGGATGGAGCTGCCCTTGACGGGCCGGCCGCTCGTACCGTCGTACCTCGTGTCGGCCGTGATGTCCTGGCCGTCCTGCGTCTTGGCCCCCTGCTCCAGGGCCGCGGCGAAGATCAGCGGCTTGAAGGTGGACGCGGGCTGGTAGTCCCGGCGGGTCGCGTTGTTGACGTAGTGCTTGAAGTAGTCCTCGCCGCCGTACATCGCGAGGACCTTGCCCGTCTTGGGGTCGACGGACGCGGCGCCGGCCTCGACGTCACCGTCGACCCGCCGCTTCTTCCCGTCCAGCTTGCGGCTGAGCTTCGTCTTGACGGCGACTTCCAGCTGGGTCTGCTTCTTCTTGTCGATGTTGAGGGTGATCGTCCAGCCACCCGCGTCGACGATCGCCTTGGCGTCCTCGTAGTTCCCGGCGGAACCCTCGGCGACGAGCTGGTTGGCCAGGGCGTTGTTGGCCGCGTCCACGAGGTAGCCGGTCTGGCCCTCCATGCCCGGAACGCCCTTGGGGTCCTGCGGTACCGGGAACTTCATGGCCTGGCGCTTGCCGGCGTCCAGCCACCCCTCCTCGACCATGTTGTCGAGGGTGTAGTTCCAGCGGGCCGTGACCAGCCGCTTGCCGGTGTCGGTGGCGACACCCCAGTCGTACTGGCTGGGGGCCTGCAGGAGCGAGGCGAGGTAGGCGCCCTGCTCGACCGTGAGGCCGCTCGCGTCCTTGCCGTAGTAGGCCTGCGCCGCGGCCTGGATGCCGTACGAGTTGCGGCCGTAGTAGCTGGTGTTGATGTAACCCGCGAGGACGTCGTCCTTGGACTGCTGACGGTCCACCTTCAGCGCGATGACCAGTTCCTTCAACTTGCGCGTGACAGTCTGGTCCTGGCTGAGGTAGTAGTTCTTGACGTACTGCTGGGTGATCGTCGAACCACCCTGCTTCCCCTTGCCGGACAGGGTGTTCAGCAGACCGCGGGCCGTGCCCCGCAGGTCGACGCCCGAGTCCTTGTAGAAGGACTTGTTCTCGGCGGCGACGAAGGTCAGCTGGACCGGTTTGGGCACCTTGTCCAGGCCCACGATCTCGCGGTTGACCTTGCCGGTACGGGTCAGGGTGGAACCGTCTCCGTACTTGTAGATGTTGCTCTGCTGCTGCGCCGCCGCGTTGCCCTGGGGTATGGACACGACCATGTAGAGCACGAGGAAGGCGCCCATGCCCAGCAGGCAGAAGCCCAGGAACGTGCCGAGGATCGTCTTCCAGTTCAGGAATCTGCGTATGCCGCTCCGGCGCGGTCCGGTCCCGGAGGAGCCCCCGGCCGCGGCGCGACGGCCACCGCGTTGCCGCGCTCGTCTCTCGTCCGCTCGTCCCATGGCTCCGTCCGCTCCGCTTCGGTCTCGGGTCGCGCTCTCTTGTACGCGTGTCCTGCCGGGTTCACTCACGCGTCCGGTGCCGCGTTCGTTCTGATGCCGCACACAGGTTCGTCGCTGAGGTCAGCTCAGCAAACTAACACCACGCGCTGGGACAAAGTCCCGCCGATCGGCACTTCCACGGACGTGACAATCAGCACGCAATACGCATCAGCCCCACCAGAACCGACGTACGGAAGGAGTGGAAGGTTGCCATGCGGGGTAATGTGTTATCACTTTGCTAGAAATAAGCTAGACCCTACGAGACGGGGGCCCACCATGTCCGCGCACGACTCCGCGCACGATCCCGCGAACGACTCCGGCCACGGCTCCACACCGGACCGCGGACCCGTCGCCGACGTTCCGCCGATGCCGGCCCCACGGGTACGGGAGTTCGCCGCACACAGCATCGGCGGCGGGCTCGCGCTGCTGCTCGGACTGGTCGGACTGCTGCTCGGGGCCGCGCTGATCGTGGGCGCCACGACGGTCGCCGCGGCCGGGGGCAAGGCCGCGCTGATCGTCGCCGGCATCCTGGTCGGTCTCGCCGCGTTCATCGCGATGTGCGGGCTGAACACGGTGGCGCCGGGCGAGGCCCGGGTCGTCCAGCTCTTCGGACGCTACCGGGGGACGATCCGCCAGGACGGCCTGCGCTGGGTGAACCCCTTCACCTCCCGCACGAAGATCTCGACCCGGGTACGGAACCACGAGACCGCGGTCCTCAAGGTCAACGACGCCTACGGCAACCCGATCGAGCTCGCCGCGGTCGTGGTCTGGCGGGTCGAGGACACCGCGCGGGCCAGCTTCGAGGTCGACGACTTCCTGGAGTTCGTCGCCACCCAGACCGAGGCGGCCGTCCGGCACATCGCGATCGAGTACCCCTACGACGCCCACGAGGAGGAGGGACTCTCGCTGCGCGGCAACGCCGAGGAGATCACCGAGAAGCTCGCCGTCGAACTGCGCGCGCGGGTGGACGCGGCCGGCGTCTCCATCATCGAGTCGCGCTTCACGCATCTCGCGTACGCTCCCGAGATCGCCTCCGCGATGCTCCAGCGCCAGCAGGCGGGGGCGGTCGTCGCGGCACGGCGGCAGATCGTCGACGGTGCGGTCGGGATGGTCGAGGCGGCGCTCGCCCGGATCGCCGAGCGGGACATCGTCGAGCTGGACTCGGAGCGGAAGGCGGCGATGGTGTCGAACCTGATGGTGGTGCTGTGCGGTGACCGGGCGCCGCAGCCGGTCCTGAACGCGGGGTCCCTCTACCAGTGACGGAGCCATCCGGTGGGGCCGGGCCCCGGCGGCGGCCGGGGCAGCAGCGCAAGCAGGTGCTGCTGCGGCTGGATCCGCTCGTGTACGACGCGCTGGCCCGCTGGGCGGGTGACGAACTGCGTTCCGCCAACGCGCAGATCGAGTTCCTGCTGCGCAGGGCGCTGGCCGAGGCGGGGCGTCTGCCCGGGGGCGCGGGGCCGATCCCGCGACGGGGTCGGCCCCCTGCCCCCGAGCGGCCGGACGCCTAGCCGGCGACGGGCCTTCCCTCACACCCACCGCCCCTGCCCATCCCGCACCCGGGGGCTCCGCCCCCGGGAAAGGGCCGGTTCCGGTGACAGAACCGTGACAATGGGCCCTGACCTGGACACCATCGCTCACCGCCATGGCCTATGCGCAGCATGTATACGCACGGTGTATACCCCGTGTGTAGAGTGCTCCGCATGTCCATCGGTCACACCCTCCTCGGACTCCTGGAGTCCGGACCCCGCCACGGTTACGACCTCAAGCGGGCCTTCGACGAGAAGTTCGGTCACGACCGGCCGCTGCACTACGGCCAGGTCTACTCGACGATGTCGCGACTGCTGAAGAACGGCCTCGTCGAGGTCGACGGGATAGAGGCGGGCGGCGGCCCCGAACGCAAGCGGTACGCGATCACCGACGCCGGTGTCACCGACGTACAGCAGTGGCTCGCCACGCCCGAGAAGCCCGAGCCGTACCTCCAGTCGACCCTCTACACCAAGATCGTCCTCGCCCTCCTCACCGAGCGCGACGCGGCCGACATCCTCGACACCCAGCGCTCGGAACACCTGCGCATGATGCGCATCCTGACCGACCGCAAGCGCCGGGGCGACCTCGCCGACCAGCTGATCTGCGACCACGCACTCTTCCACCTCGAGGCCGACCTGCGGTGGCTGGAACTCACCGCCGCCCGCCTCGACAAACTCCGCGAGGCGGTGACGACCCGATGACCCCTCCCCCCGGTTCCCTGCTGACCGCGTCGGAACTCCGTAAGAGCTACGGCCCCACCACCGCCCTGGACGGCGCCGAGTTCTCCATCCACCCCGGCGAGGTCGTCGCCGTGATGGGCCCCTCCGGCTCCGGCAAGTCCACCCTGCTGCACTGCCTCGCCGGCATCGTGCCGCCCGACTCCGGCTCGATCATGTACGCCGGACGCGAGATGGCCACCATGAACGACTCGCAGCGCAGCGCCCTGCGCCGCAGCGAGTTCGGCTTCGTCTTCCAGTTCGGCCAGCTCGTACCCGAACTGACCTGCGTCGAGAACGTCGCCCTGCCGCTGCGCCTGAACGGCACCGGCCGCAAGGAAGCCGAACGCACCGCCCTGACCTGGATGGAACGCCTGGAGGTCGACGACCTCAGGTCCAAGCGGCCCGGCGAGGTCTCCGGCGGCCAGGGCCAGCGCGTGGCCGTGGCCCGTTCCCTGGTCACCAGCCCGCGCGTGCTGTTCGCGGACGAGCCGACCGGCGCGCTCGACTCGCTCAACGGCGAGCGCGTGATGGAACTGCTCACCGAGGCCGCCCGCTCCACCAACGCCGCCGTGGTCCTGGTCACGCACGAGGCGCGGGTGGCCGCCTACTCGGACCGCGAGATCGTCGTACGCGACGGCAAGTCCCGTGACATGGAGCGCGTCATATGAACGTGCGCCAGTGGTCCAGGGACCTCACCATGGGGGCCAGGTTCGCCTTCACCGGCGGGCGTGAGGGCTGGATGCGCGCGGTCCTCACCGCCGTCGGGGTCGGGCTCGGCGTGGCACTGCTCCTGCTCACCACGGCGATACCGAGTGCGCTCCAGGCACGCAGCGACCGCGAGAAGGCCCGTACGGACATCACGTTCTCCGATGTGGGCATCCCCAAGGCGTCCGACCGGACCCTGGTCGTCGCGGCCGTCGACGACACCTACCGCGACAAGGACATCCGTGGCCGCGAGGTGCAACCCGAGGGGTCCCGGGCGCCGCTGCCGCCGGGCGTGAAGAAGAACCCGGCACCGGGAGAGATGGTGGTGTCCCCCGCACTGGCGGACCTGCTGAAGTCCGGCGACGGGAAACTGCTGCGCGAGCGGCTGCCGTACCGCACCGTCGGAACCATCGGGGAGTCCGGTCTCGTCGGCGCGAACGAACTCTCCTTCTACGCGGGCGCCGACAACCTCGCCCCGAGGATCGACGGCTCCCGGGTGACCCGTATCGAGCACTTCGGGCAGCCCCTCGGACCGCCCGACCCCCTTGACCCGGTACTCGTCCTGCTGATCATCGTCGTCTTCGTGGTGCTGCTGCTCCCGGTCGGTGTCTTCATCGCCGCGGCCGTACGCTTCGGCGGCGAACGGCGCGACCGACGGCTCGCGGCACTGCGTCTGGTCGGCTCCGACAGCCGGATGACCCGGCGGATCGCCGCGGGCGAGGCCCTCGCGGGCGCCGTCCTCGGGCTCGCCTTCGGCACGGTGTTCTTCCTGCTGGCCCGCCAACTGGCGGGATCCGTGCAGATCTTCGGCAAAAGCGTGTTCCCGAGCTATCTGAACCCCACGCCCGCACTGGCCGTCCTGGTCGCCGTCGCGGTGCCCGCGGCCGCGGTCCTCGTCACCCTGCTCGCGCTGCGCGGGGTCGTCATCGAGCCGCTCGGCGTGGTGCGTGCGGCCAAACCCGCACGGCGCCGGCTGTGGTGGCGGCTGCTGTTGCCCATCGGCGGACTCGCGATGCTCTACCCGATGATCGGCAAGGGCAACACCAGCGGGAACTTCAACCAGTACCTGGTGATCGGCGGCGTCCTGCTGCTCCTGATCGGCGTCACGGCGTTGCTGCCCTGGATCGTCGAAGCGGTGGTCTCCCGGCTCGGCTCCGGCTCGGTATCCTGGCAACTCGCGATCCGCAGGCTCCAGTTGAGCACCGGAACGGCGGCCCGCATGGTCAACGGCATCGCGGTCGCGGTCGCCGGCGCCATCGCCCTGCAAATGCTGTTCGCCGGGGTCGAGGGCGACTACACCAAGAGTTCGCCGAACGACGTCCAACGGGCTCAGATGCAGGTCCGCCTGCCGTACGACGTCCCGCTCGACCGGGCCCGCGAACAGTACGCCCGGACCGACGGCGTACGAAAGGTCGCCGCGATCGGCACCGCTTCGCTGGGTGACAAGAAGCACGATCCGGACTCGTCCACCTCCATGACCGTCGGCAACTGCGCGTCGCTGCGCGAGGTGGCCACGCTGCCGGCCTGCCACGACGGCGACGCCTTCCTGATCAAGGGCGGCGATGCCGACCCGGACGCGCTGAAGCTCGGCAGACCCGGCCGGACCCTCTACATCGACCCCTCCTACGACCAGGGCCTGGTGGGCAAGCAGGTCGCCTGGACCGTGCCGCAGGGCATCAAGGTGGCCAGGGTCCGCGCGGACGCGACGAACGGTCTGACCGGCGGCATCCTGGTCACTCCGAGCGCGCTGCCCGCGCGGGGCGCGGAGGCGGTCGAGGGCAACGTCTACCTGCAGATCGACCAGTCGGCGCCGGACGTCTACGACCTCGTCCGCAACACCACGGCGAAGCTCAGTCCGCTGGCCCACGCCTGGACCTGGGCGTCGACCGAGCAGGACAACCGCTACACGTCCATCCGCACCGGCCTGTCCGTCGGCGCCACCTGCGTCCTGTTCCTGATCGGCGCGAGCCTGCTGATCTCCCAGCTGGAACAGCTGCGCGAGCGCAAGAAACTGCTCTCCGTGCTGGTGGCCTTCGGCACCCGGCGCCGCACACTGAGCCTGTCGGTGCTGTGGCAGACCGCGATCCCGATCGCGCTGGGTCTCGCGCTCGCGTCGGTGGTCGGCCTGACCCTGGGCGTGGTCCTGCAGAAGATGACGGGCGTCTCGGTGCGCGTGGACTGGTCGAGCCTGCTGTCGATGACCGGCATCGGCGCGGGAGTCGTCGTGCTGGTGACCGCGCTCAGCCTGCCGCCGCTGCTGCGTCTCATGAGACCGGACGGCCTGCGGACGGAATAGAGCCGTACGCAGCGGTCCCCGCCCTGTCCGGGCGGGGACCGCTGCGGCGGTTCAGGTGCCCTGGCCCCACACCCTTACCGGCAGCGGTCGCAGCGCCTCGCGCAGGGCCGCCGCCAGTTCCTCGTACTCCGCCCCCCGCGCCGCCCCCGCGCGCATCACCAGCGCGATCCGCCGGGTCGGCGCCGGGTCCGCGAAGTACCCGGTGAGGAGCTCGTCGCTGCGGGTCGTCTCGACCCTGACGGCCGTTCGCGGCAGCAGCGTCACCCCGAGGCCGCCGGCGACGAGCTGGACCAGGGTGGACAGTCCCGCGGCGGTGGTGGTGACGGGGGCGTCCGCGCGCCCCGCCTCCCGGCAGATGTCGAGGGCCTGGTCCCGCAGGCAGTGCCCCTCGTCGAGCAGCAGCAGGTTGAGCTCACGCAGGGATTCCCGAGCGATTCCCTGCCGCCCGCCGAGTGCGTGGTCCAGCGGCGTCACGAGCACGAAGTCCTCGTCGAACAGCGGGAGTTCGACTACGCCGGGCATGCCGAGCGGCACGGCGAGGAGCAGCAGGTCGAGCCGCCCGACCGCCAGCCCCTCCAGCAGGCTGGCCGTCTGTTCCTCGTGGACCTGGAGGTCGAGGTCCGGGTAGCGGTCGTGGACCAGCCTGAGCACCGTGGGCAGCAGGTAGGGCGCGACGGTCGGGATGACCCCCAGCCGCAGGGCCCCGGTGAAGGGCGCCCGGACGGCCTCGGCCTCCTCCATGAGCGCGCCGACCTCGTCCAGCACGGCCTTGGCGCGTACGGCGAGACGCTCGCCCGCGGGAGAGAGCAGCACCTTGCGGGTCGTACGCTCCAGCAGGGTCACCCCGAGCGTCTCCTCCAGGGCGGAGACCGAGCCCGAGAGCGCGGGCTGGCTCATGCCGATCGCGGCGGCGGCGTCCCGGAAGTGCAGGTGTTCGGCCACGGCGGCGAACGCGCGCAACTGGGCGAGGGTGGGCTGACGGCGCCCGTTCCCCTTGGAGACTCCGGCGCCCTTGCCGCCCGGTCTGGCGCCGACGGGGCTCACCATGGCGGCCACCTCTCACTCATCGTCACTGATAGTCGCATCCGATCAACACGACCGAGTGTATCAATTTCACTAATCAATGCAGCTTGTGCCACGATCGACAGCGTCCAACCCAAGGGGTAAGTCCTCAAAAGGGGCATTCCCTCGCTACAAGGAGAGCGCGTGCTCACTGTCGGTGACAAGTTCCCCCCGTTCGATCTGACCGCCTGTGTCTCGCTGGAGAAGGGTCAGGAGTTCCAGCAGATCGACCACAAGACCTACGAGGGTCAGTGGAAGGTCATCTTCGCGTGGCCCAAGGACTTCACCTTCGTGTGCCCGACCGAGATCGCCGCCTTCGGCAAGCTGAACGACGAGTTCGCCGACCGCGACGCCCAGGTCCTCGGCTTCTCCGGCGACTCCGAGTTCGTGCACCACGCCTGGCGCAAGGACCACGACGACCTGCGGGACCTGCCCTTCCCGATGATGGCCGACTCGAAGCACGAGCTCATGCGGGACCTCGGCATCGAGGGTGAGGACGGCTTCGCCAAGCGTGCCGTGTTCATCGTCGACCAGAACAACGAGATCCAGTTCTCCATGGTGACCGCCGGCTCCGTCGGCCGTAACCCCAAGGAGGTCCTGCGGGTCCTGGACGCCCTCCAGACGGACGAGCTGTGCCCGTGCAACTGGACCAAGGGCGAGACCACCCTCGACCCGGTGGCGCTCCTGGCGGGTGAGTGACCCTCCATGTCCCTCGATGAGCTGAAGTCCGCCGTACCGGACTACGCGAAGGACCTGCGCCTCAACCTGGGTTCGGTCATCGGCAACTCCGAGCTTCCGCAGCAGCAGCTGTGGGGGACGGTGCTGGCGTGCGCGATCGCGTCCCGTTCGCCGCGGGTGCTGCGTGAGCTGGAGCCGGAGGCGAAGGCGAACCTGTCGCCGGAGGCGTACACGGCCGCCAAGTCGGCCGCCGCGGTCATGGCGATGAACAACGTCTTCTACCGGACGCGTCATCTGCTGTCGGACCCCGAGTACGGCACCCTGCGGGCCGGCCTGCGGATGAACGTCATCGGCAACCCCGGTGTCGAGAAGGTCGACTTCGAACTGTGGTCGCTGGCCGTCTCCGCGATCAACGGGTGCGGACAGTGTCTCGACTCGCACGAGCAGGTGCTCCGCAAGGCGGGTGTCGACCGGGAGACGATCCAGGAGGCGTTCAAGATCGCCGCGGTGATCCAGGCGGTCGGGACGACGCTGGACGCCGAGGCCGTTCTCGCGCAGTAGCCCCACGCCACGCTCTCGAAGGCCCCGTTCACCTCACCGGCGAACGGGGCCTCGGCGTTGCCTCTACGCCCCCGCCGCCCCTACCCGACCCGTCCGTACCTGGGGGCTCAGCCCCCAGACCCCCGGCCGGCCTCAAGGGCCTTGTCCTCAAACGCCGGACGGGCTGAGATTCCCAGCCTGTCCGGCGTTTGAGGACGAGCCCTTGGGGCGAGCGCGGGTCCAGAGGGCGCGGCGCCCTTGGCGGGGTCCGGGGCGGAGCCCAGGGGATGGGACGGGCAGGGGTGGCGGGGGCGAGCAACTCCCGGGTCAGGACGGTGGGTCGGCCGGTACGGGTTCCGGCGCCGTCGCCCCGTGCGGCCCGGGCGCATACCTCTGCGCCGGCTCCCGCGCGTACGACCGCAGATACCCGACCACCGTGTTGGTGACCGCCACCAGCGGCACCGCCACCACGGCGCCCCCGATCCCCGCGACCAGCCCACCCGCCGCGACGGACAGCACCACCGCCAGCGGATGCACCCGCACCGCCCGTCCGAGAATGAACGGCTGCAGGATGTGGCCCTCGATCTGCTGCACGGCGAGCACCACGAGCAGCGTCATCAGCGCGGTGAACACCCCCTGCGTCACCACCGCGACCACGACCGCCAGCGCCCCGGACACCACGGCGCCGACCAGCGGGATGAACGCGAACAGGAAGATGAAGACGGCCAGCGGAACGGCCATCGGGACGTCGAGGAAGTAGATTCCGAGGCCGATGAAGATGGCGTCGATCAGAGCCACTATGACCGTGCCGCGCACATACGCCGTCAGCGTCCGCCACGCGCGCGGCCCCGCTCCCGCCACTCCCGGCCGTGCCGCCGCGGGCACCAGCTTGAGCGTCCACTCCCAGATCCGCTTGCCGTCGTACAGCAGGAACAGCGTCGAGAACATCGTGAGGAGGATGCCGGTCAGCGCCTCCACGATGACCGTGACTCCTTCGAGCCCCGCCGACGTGATCTGGTCGGTGTTCGCGCCGATCGCGTCCCGGAGGTTCTTCGCGATCTCGTTGATCTGTTTGTCCGTCACATGGAACGGGCTGTTGAGGAGCCACTTGCGCAACTCGTCGATGCCGTCCTGGATCTGGTCCGAGAGATTGTCGATGTTCTCCTGGACCTGCCAGACCACGAACCAGCCGACCAGACCCATGATGACGAAGCCCAGGATCGCGGTCAGCGCGGTGGCGAGCCCCCTCGGGAACCCGATCCCCTTCAGGCGTGCCACCGTCGGCTGGAGCAGCGCGGTGATGAGCAGCGCGGCGACGAAGGCGAGGACGACCAGTTGTACGGCGCTGATGACGCGCATGAGCACCCAGAGGGTGCCCGCGAGGACGAGCAGCCGCCAGCCGGCCTCGGCCGCGACGCGTACGCCCCACGGCACGGCCATCGAGGGATCGGAGCGTCCGGCTCCCTCGGACACCTGGGCGACCGGAGCCGCGGTCGTTACCGGCACCACGTGCGGGGAGACGGGAGCGGGCGAGGGCGGGGCGGCGGAGTCCGGGGCGGGCGTCCCCGTGCGATCCGGGTCGCCTCGGAGCGCGTCGTCGTGTCGCCCGTACGGATCGGCGGAGTCCTCCGCGTCCCGTACGGCACCGGTGGAGAAGACGTCGTCGAGCGTGCCCGAGGACTCCTTCTCCACCTCGGCACGGCGTTCGTCCAACCGTTCTCCGAGCTCGGTCAGTCCGGCGCCGAGCCGGCCGAGCCACCCTGGCACTCGCGACATGATCGGTCCTCTTCCCCCGCTCCGGCCCACCACTCCCCCCTGGAGTCGTCGGCTCCGACCGTACATGGCCGAAGCCCCTCCCCGTAGGACGGGGAAGGGCTTCGGAAGGTTGAGCGGCCGGGGTGCGGCGTGAGGCTCAGTACCAGTGGTTGGCCTGCCAGAACGACCAGGCCTCGCACGGGCTGCCGTAGCGGCTGTCCATGTAGTTGAGGCCCCACTTGATCTGGGTGGCCGGGTTCGTCTGCCAGTCGGAACCGACGGTCGACATCTTGGAGCCGGGCAGGGCCTGGAAGAGACCGTAGGCACCGGAAGAAGCGTTGACCGCCCGGTAGTTCCAGCTGGACTCGTGGTCCACGATGTTGCTGAAGCACTGGAACTGCCCGCTCGGGACCATCGACGACGCCATCGCCTGGATCTGCGCGGTGGTGTACGAGGCCTGAACCGAGAAGGTGGAGGCATCGCGCGTCGCGGAGCGGCTGGCCGCTTCCTTGGCTTCCTTGCGCTCCTTGGCTTCCTTCTCAGCCTTTTCGGCAGCCTTCTGCTTGGCGACCGCGTCCTTGGCCGCCTGAAGACGGGCGGCTTCCTCCGCGTCCTTCTTGGCGCTCGCGTCCGCGGCGATGGCCTGTGCGTCGGCCTGCTGCGTCAGGGACGCGGTCTGCACCTGGGCCTGCTGACCCGTAGGTATGTCCGCGAGGAGGGTCGAGTCGCTCGCCGTTGCCTCGGCGTCGTTCGACGGCTGTCCAGTGCTGCCCGAGGCAACACCGGTAACGGCACCGACGGCGGTGACCGCGGTGGCTGAAGCCACTGCGAATCCCCGGACCGAAATCCGGCTCACACGGTTTCCTTCCAGCATCGCCCGCTTAGGTGACCCTCGCGGACGCAATCTTGCCCCCTGACGCTGGCCTCCCCACTGCATGGTCACGGGAGGCACGGGCCCGGTGGGCAACTCCCGCTCGGGGAGCGCCGCATGGTGCGCGGGCGGCATACGACGGCTCTATGGAGTTCTGAGGTTCCTGTTGTTCCGTACCGCTGGGGATACAGGTGTGTCGTATGCGGGGCCTGACAGGACTGAGACTCTAGCCGCAACCGGACGCGTCGAGGCAATTCTCAGTTGCGTGTGAAAGCTCACACCCCGTTTGCCTCAGCTGTTTTACGGAAACGAGCGCGCACGCAGACGCCGCCCGGCTAGGCTCTTCGCCTTCTGCCGGACGGCGTCAACTACCGTGTATCCACCACCTTTTGACCAGGTACGGTCAGCAAGGGGCAGGTGGTGTCAGGTGCGGTCAGATCTGTCCGTCCTCCAGCATTTCGGTCACGAGCGCCGCGATCTGGGACCTCTCGGAACGGTTCAGCGTCACGTGCGCGAAGAGCGGGTGGCCCTTCAACTTCTCGACGACGGCGACCACTCCGTCGTACCGGCCGACGCGCAGGTTGTCCCGTTGTGCCACGTCATGGGTGAGAACCACCCGCGAATTGGCGCCGATCCGGGACAGGACCGTCAGCAGCACGTTCCGTTCCAGTGACTGGGCCTCGTCCACGATCACGAAGGCGTCGTGCAGCGAGCGGCCACGGATGTGCGTGAGCGGCAGGACCTCCAGCATGCCGCGCGCGGTGACCTCCTCGATGACCTCCCGCGAGGTGACCGCCGACAGGGTGTCGAAGACCGCCTGCGCCCAGGGACTCATCTTCTCGGACTCGGAACCGGGCAGGTAGCCGAGTTCCTGCCCGCCCACCGCGTACAGCGGCCGGAAGACCATCACCTTCTGGTGCTGGCGCCGCTCCAGGACGGCCTCCAGACCCGCGCAGAGCGCGAGCGCGGACTTTCCGGTGCCGGCCCGGCCGCCCATCGACACGATCCCGATGTCCGGGTCGAGCAGCAGGTCGAGCGCGATGCGCTGCTCGGCGCTGCGGCCCTTGATGCCGAAGGCCTCCCGATCGCCGCGCACCAGGCGGACGTTGCCCTCGGACGTGACACGGCCGAGGGCCTTGCCGCGCTCCGACTGGATCGTCAGGCCGGTGTGCACCGGAAGGTCGGACGCCTCGGGTACGTAGGCGTGCCCCTCTTCGAAGAGGAGGTCCACCTGCTCGCCCGACAGGGTCAGTTCGGACATTCCGGTCCAGCCGGAGGAGCCCGTGATGGCGAGTTCCGCGCGGTACTCCTCGGCGAGGAGACCGACGGACGAGGCCTTGATCCTGAGCGGCAGATCCTTCGATACGACGGTGACGTCGTATCCCTCGGCCTGCAGATTGCGGGCGACCGCGAGGATGCGGGAGTCGTTGTCCCCCAGTCGGTACCCGCTGGGCAGGACGCTGGGGTCCGAGTGGTTGAGCTCGACACGTACGGTCCCGCCCAGTTCCCCGATCGGGATGGGGGCGTCGAGGCGGCCGAACCGCACCCGGAACTCGTCGAGCAGGCGAAGCGCCTGCCGGGCGAAGTAGCCGAGCTCGGGATGGTGCCTCTTGGCCTCCAGCTCCGTGACCACGACGATCGGCAGCACGACCTCGTGCTCGTCGAAGCGGTTCAGGGCGTTGGGATCGGCCAGCAGGACGCTGGTGTCGAGAACATAGGTGCGCCGGTCTGGCATACGGCGCTTTGTGCTGGTCACCACGGAAGGACGTACCCCCTCGGATGAGGTCGGGGAGCGACGAAGGAGATCTGGACCGGTCGACGGCCACGCTGCGCGGGCCGGGGACCGGCCCTCCACTTCGTCCGTGCTGTGACCGCACGGTCGGGCTGGTGCAAAGGGCCTCCCGGGCGGACGGCCCCGTGCCGTCCGCTGAGATACGACACCCGTGGTTCGGGCGTCGACCTGCATGGCTTATGCCCTCGAACGCGCACGGCCATGCAAGAGCATGTGACCACGCGTTCGTTAACTCCGGATGACGTACGCCCCTCACCGCGTCCCGGACGGCCCCGTGGGTCAGCCGCCGTAGCGGCGGTGTCGCGCCGCGTAGTCACGCAGGGCGCGCAGGAAATCGACCTTGCGGAAGGCGGGCCAGAAGACTTCGCAGAAGTAGTACTCCGAATGGGCGGTCTGCCAGAGCATGAACCCGGACAGCCGCTGTTCGCCGCTGGTACGGATCACCAGGTCCGGATCGGGCTGGGCGCTCGTGTACAGGTGCTTGCCGATGAGGTCGATGTCGACGGAGTCGGCGACGTCGGCGAGCGAGGCACCCTTGTCCGCCGCGTCGAGGAGCATCGAGCGGACCGCGTCGGCGATCTCCTGGCGGCCGCCGTAGCCGATGGCGACGTTGACGACTATCCCGTCCACGTGCGCGGTGGTCTCCTCGGCCTCCTTGAGGGCCGTCTGCATCGGGGACGGCAGCAGGTCGGGCGTGCCGACGTGGTGCACGCGCCAGCGGCCGTCGGCGGCCAGGGTGCGCACGACGCCCTCGATGATGCCCAGCAGCGGGACGAGCTCGTCCTCGGGGCGGTCGAAGTTGTCGGTCGACAGCAGCCAGAGCGTGACGACCTCGACGTCCGTCTCGGAGCACCAGCCGAGGAACTCCTCGATCTTGTCGGCTCCGGCCCGGTGACCCTGGGCGGCGGTGCTGCCGGCCGCCTTCGCCCAGCGCCGGTTGCCGTCCATGATGACCCCGATGTGCTTGGGCACCTGGTCGTGGTCGAGGTGGCCCTCCACCCTGCGTGTATAGAACCTGAGCAGCAGACGGCGCAGGTTGTCCCGCAGGTTCACGTGTTGTCAGCCCCTCCGTGCGGATCGGACCGGCACGCCCGAGCGGCCTCGCTCGGCGCGACCCCTGTCCCGATGGCGGCCCCCGGGGGCGAAGCCTACCCCCGGCCATGTCCTGCCGAAGTCCACCCCCGGGCGCCGCGCGGCCCTCCGCCGACGGGTCCCGGCGCCCTGACATAGGTTCGTACCCATGAACGACCTGCCTCTTTACCGCGCCTCGACGGAGCGGTACGACTCGATGGAATACCGGCGCACCGGCAGCAGCGGTCTCAAGCTGCCGGCCGTCTCGCTCGGCCTCTGGCACAACTTCGGCGACGACCGCTCACTCGACTCGCAGCGCGCCATCCTGCGCCGCGCCTTCGACCTCGGCGTGACGCACTTCGACCTGGCGAACAACTACGGCCCGCCGCCCGGCTCGGCGGAGCTCAACTTCGGCAAACTCCTGAAGCAGGACTTCGCGCCGTACCGGGACGAACTGGTGCTCTCCACCAAGGCGGGGTACCTGATGCACCCCGGCCCGTACGGCGAGTGGGGCTCCCGCAAGTACCTGCTGAACTCCCTGGACGCCTCACTGAAGCGGATGGGCGTCGACCACGTCGACATCTTCTACTCGCACCGCTTCGATCCGGACACCCCGCTGGAGGAGACGATGGGCGCGCTCGCGTCCGCCGTCCAGCAGGGCAAGGCGCTGTACGTCGGCGTCTCCTCGTACAGCAGCGAGCAGACCGCGGAAGCGGCCCGGATCCTCACCTCAATGGGTGTACGGCCGCTCATTCATCAGCCCTCGTACTCGATGATCAACCGTTGGACCGAGGACGACGCGCTGCTCGACACGCTGGAGGCGGCCGGCATGGGCTGCATCTCCTTCGTGCCGCTCGCCCAGGGCCTGCTGACGGGCAAGTACCTCCAGGGCATCCCCGAGGGCTCGCGGGCCACGCAGGGCAAGTCGCTGGACCCGCAGCTGCTGAGCGACGAGGTGCTGCGCCGGCTGAAGGGGCTGAACGCCATCGCGGCCCGCCGCGGCCAGTCCCTCGCCCAGCTCGCGCTCACCTGGGTGCTGCGCGACGAGCGGATGACCTCCGCGCTCATCGGCGCGTCCAGCGTGGCGCAGCTGGAGGAGAACGTGGCGGCGCTGGCCGGACCGAGGCTCACGGACGAGGAACTGAAGGAGATCGACACCTTCGCGGTGTCGACGCCGGGGACCAACATCTGGGCCGGACGGCAGTGAGTCACCGCCCCCGTGCCCCCGAGGTCAGGGGGCGCACGGGGGCGCAGACACCGGCCCGGCGGGCCGCCGGGCGGGGACACAAAAAAACGGGCCGGTCCGTGGGGGGGAGACGGACCGGCCCGAGGGGGGGGTTCCACCATAACCCTTCGTAAGTGATGCTGCGCGCATCGGCGTGCCACAACTACTCTCCGCAACCGTCCGACGACGCCACGGTGAGTGCGGAATCCCCCATTCAGGGTGTGATCTTGGCCGAATCACAACGGATTCAAAGGGAATCGCGGCACATTCGGAGGAATCCACAGGGAATCAGAGGGGTTTACGGAGTCCGCGCCTCCAGGCACCCCAACCACCGTCCCGCCCTCGCGTACTCCGGGAGAGTGACACGCGTCCACGTCGCCCGCTTGACGGCGGCGCTAGCTTCACCACCATGGTCATGTTCACCACGGAACGGACGCCCGAACCCGTACCGCTGGAACGCGCCGCATCGGCGCGGGCCCGGCGCCGGGGTCTGCTCGGACGGGAGGGGATCGAGGGGGCGTTGCTGCTCGGTCCGGCGAGCGCGGTGCACACCCTGGGCATGCGGTTCACGATCGACGTCGCGTACCTGGACCGGAGACTTCGGGTCCTGGCGGTACGGACGATGCGGCCGGGCCGGCTGGGGCTCCCCCGCCCGCGCTGCCGCTACGTCCTGGAGGCGGAGTCCGGGGCGATGGAGCGGTGGGGCGTGCGACGCGGGGCGCAGGTCACGCTGCACGACGGCTGACACCGCGTCGGAAACGGACATGGCACCGCGCGGCCCCCTCCACCGCACGGTGCCACACGCGCGGCTTTGCTCACGCGAACTGCCTTGGTCTGAACCTATGTGAAGCGGTCGACCAGGGCGAGCCTCCCTCCATAACGATGCGGAAACCTGCGCGCGGGTCCGGCATCCGGAGGGACACTTCGCACATGACGGCCCGCATCAGGGTGTTTTCGGACAATCAGTTTCGGCACGTGTCGATCAGCCCGTTCGCCCGGGGAACCGGGGCGGTGGCCGGGCGTCCCGCCGGACCGCCCCTCCGGACGTCCTCGCCGGACGTCCTCGCCCGCGCCGGTGGCGCCGTCGCCCACAGACGCGGCTCACGCGGACGCGGCTCGCACGAACGCGGCTCCTACGAACGCGGCTTCCGCGCCTCGATCAGGAAGCGGGCGCTGTGGGCGACGAAGGGGCCCTCCGCCTCCATCCGCTCGTGCAGGGAACGGAGTCGGGGCAGATACCGGTCGACGGTGAAGCCGGGGACCATCCAGATCACCTTGCGCAGGAAGTGGACGACGGCTCCGATGTCGAGGAACTCGACGCGCAGCCGCTCCGCGCGCAGACCGACGACGTCGAGCCCGGCGGCCTCCGCCGCGGCGCGGGCCCGGTCGGGGTGCCGGTCGTTCCTGACCTCCGCCGGCTGCCGCCCGAGGAAGTGCTCGACCAGTTCGAAGACGCTGGCGGGACCGACCTGTTGGGAGAAGTACGTGCCGCCGGGGCACAGGACCCGGGCGATCTCGGTCCAGTGGGTGCGGACGGGATGCCGGCTGGTGACCAGGTCGAAGGCTCCGTCGGCGAAGGGCAGCGGCGCGTCCTCCGCCGCGGCGACGACCACCGCGCCGCGCGGCCGGAGCAGGGCGGTGGCCCTGGCCACGTTCGGGGGCCAGCCCTCGGTGGCCGCCATGACCGGGGGCATCCTCGGCGCGGAGGCGAGGACTTCACCGCCGCCGGTCTGGATGTCCAGCGCCGCGGCGGCTCGCGCCAGCCGCTCCCCCATCGCCCGCGCGTACCCCCAGGAGGGTCGCTGTTCGGTGGCGCGGCCCTCGAACCAGGAGAAGTCCCAGCCCTCGACGGGCGCCGACGCGGCCTCGGCGACGAGGTCTTCGAAGGTACGCGGAACGGTCATGCCGGGGATCCTCCCAACAGCCGTCCGAGGACGCGAGGGGATTTCCGCCGCTCCCGGTGTCGGTGGCCGCTGCTACGTTCCGCGGCATGACGACGAGAACCGGGGCCCGGCAAGTGCCGTACACGGGCGGCGAGAAGGAGAGTCTGCACGCGAGTCTCGACCGGCATCGGGACGCCGTGCTCCGGAAGCTGGAGGGGCTGGACGACGAGCCGCTGAGGCGGGTGATGACACCGTCGGGCACGAACCTGCTGGGACTGGTGAAGCACCTCGCGTCCGTCGAGTACGGCTGGTTCTGCTCGACGTTCGGGCGGCCGGCCGAGCCGCTGTGGTTCGACCCGGCCTCCGAGGAGGACATGAGCGCGGGGCAGGGCGAGACGACGGCGCGGATCGTGGAGTTCTACGGCCGCGCTCGCGCCGCCGCCGACCGCACGATCGCCGACCTGTCGCTCGACGACGTCGGCACTTCGTGGAACGGCACGACGGTCTCCCTGCGCTGGGTCCTCATCCGCATGGTCGAGGAGACGGCCCGGCACGCGGGGCACATGGACATCGTGCGGGAGCTGATCGACGGGAGCACGGGGGGTCACCGGCCGGACTGAGCCGGACACCGGCGCCCGCGATCCGGCGGGCCCGGCGCCCCGGTCCCCGTCTCCGTCCCCGCGGACAGGAACGTCACGGGCGCTCGGGCGACGCCTCTGCCGCGGCCTGCCGGGCCCTCTCCGGGAGGACGAGCAGGGCGTGTTCGTCCTCGCCGTGGCGCACCGTCCCGGTGTGCAGGAAGCCGTGCTTCTCCAGCACGCGTACCGACGCGGTGTTGCCGGTGAAGGGGTCCGCGTACAGCGGCCGGTTCCTCTCGACGCCGAGGAAGAGGCCGAGGGCTCTGCCGCCGATGCCACGGCCCCAGTACGGGCGGCCCAGCCAGTAACCGAGGAACCGCCGGTCGTCCTCCCACCAGGCGACGACGCTGCCCGCCACCTCCTCGTCCACGACGACCGTCCGCACCAGGCAGGTCGCGTCCCCGAGGATCCGCTCCTTCCAGTGCCGCATGAAGGCGTCCCGCGGCCGCGGCGTGAATCTCGAACGCCGCAGGGCCTCGGGCTCGTGCTCGTAGGCGAGGAAGGCCTCCAGGTCGGCCTCCACGACGTCCCGCAACCGCACGCTGTCCTCTGTCATACCCGCGAGTCTGGCACCCGGCACTGACAACGGGACCGCCGTCCGACGGGGCCGTCACCCGAGGGGGCCGTCGCCCGGGCGGTCGCGTGCCCGGGCGGTCGCGTGCCCGTGCCCGGTCTACGGAACGAGCGGCCGCACCTCCTCGGCCGCGAACCGTACGAACCCCTCGGGATCCGGTTCGTCGCCCGTGGGCTGGAGGATCACCGCGTCGGCCCCGGCCTCCGCGAGCCGCTGTACGGCCGCGGCGACGGCGCCCGCGTCTCCCGCGACACCGAGGTCCGGGACCGGGCCGAGGCCCTCCGACTCGAACTCGGCCCTGAGCCGGACGGCGGCGTCGGGTCCGGTGGCGGTGAGCAGGTACACGACGACCCGGTGCGGATCGCTGCGGCCGGCGGACGCCCGCCCCTCGTCGATGAGCCGGCGTGCGCGCCGTACGCCCTCCGGCGTGGTCGAGGAGGTGAGGACGGTGCCGTCCGCGGCCTCCCCGGCGAGCCGGAGCGTACGCGGTCCGGTGGCGCCGGCGAGTACCGGTACGGGGGCGGCCGGGGGCCAGTCGAGGGCGACGTCGTCCAGGGTCACGTACCGCCCGCGCGTGGTGAGGCGTTCGCCCCGGAGCAGCGCGCGCAGGGCGTCGAGGTGCTCGCGCAGCAGGGTCAGCGGCGACTCGGGGCGCGCTCCGACCTGCCCCATCCACTCCTGCACGCCGTGCCCGACGCCGAGCACCGCCCGGCCCGGGAACATCCGGTGCAGGGTGGCGGCCTCCATGGCGACGAGCGCCACGTTGCGCAGGGGTACGGGCAGCAGGCCGACCCCGACGCGCAGGCGCTCGGTCCAGGCGAGCGCGGCGGCGGCCGCCGAGATCCCGCCCTCCCGGAAACAGTCCTCCCACAGCCACAGCTCCTCCAGCCCCACGTCGTCCGCGAGCCGGGCGATGTCACGGAGGCGTTCCGGGGGCAACTGGGGGCGGAGGACGGCGCCTAGGGTGGTCATGAGGTCTCCGTGCAGGGCTGCCGCTTCTTGAAGGCGGACGTGTACTCCAGGATCAGTTCCTTCATCGCGGCCTCGTTCCGGTGCCCCGGTTCGAGCACCTTGACGGCGATGGAGATGTCCTTGTCGGCGGCGCCTCCCCCACGGCACTGGACCACGGACACGGCGGCCCAGTCCGCGTGGGCCACGCTGTCGCGTTCCGCGGACGTCAGCTGCTTCACGCCGAGTTGCTTCACCGCGATGTCACGCGCCGAAGCCCCCACCTCGCGGATCTCCCGCTCCAGGGAGAGCACCAGGTGACCGTCGACGGTCGCCCTGCACGTCGTGATCGCGTCGGCGAGGGGGTGGCCGTGTCGACGGCCAGGTGCTTGCCCGCCGGCAGCAACCGGGAGAGAGCCCGCGTCGGGGCGGGGACGCCGCACAGGCTCTCCGGGAGCGTGTACTCCCGTTTCTGCTCGTCGGAGCACCCGGCCACCGCGATCGTCATCGCGGCCACCGACGGGTACACACCGCGCCATCCGTGCGTCAATTCGCGTCACTCTCCGAATTCCATTGCGCCCCGTCCGAGTGGCTGATGCCCGCGGCCGTACGAGCCGCGCGCTTGAGCGCGGTGGAGGCCGCCGAGATCCCGCCCTCCCGAAGTCGTACCGGAAGGCAGGGCTGTCGGGCGACCGGTTTCAGGACTCGCAGGGGAGAGTCTTGCGGTAAGACTCGGAGAACGGGCCGAGGAAGCTCTGGAGTTTCTTGCTCATGTCTCCGTCCGAGTGGATCAGCCGCGCCTCGATGGAGAACCGCTCCGCCTTGTACTTGGTGTTCTTGCAGTCGACCACGGTGAACGCCTTGTCGTCCCAGAGAGCGAAGCGTCCCCCGTCGGCCGGGCGCAAATTGAAGGAGTGGCTTTTCTCCGCGGCCTGTTCGGCGGTGGTTCCGGCGGGCTGCCAGACACCCTCGATCGCAAGCTCGACGTCACCGTCGACGAGCGCCTTGCAGTAGTAGTCCGGCACCGCTTCGGCCGTCCGGGACTTGACGATCCTCAGCTTGTCCCCGTCTGGCAGCAACTCCTTGGTGAGTTCCGGTTTCGCCGGTACACCGCAGAGTTGGTCGGGAACCGTGTAGGCCTTGTCGTCGCCACTGGAGCACCCGACAAGTGTCAGCAGGGCAAGTGCGCCGACCACGCCGACGGCCTTGTGTCTGATCACGATGCGTCTCCCGCGCTTTCCATCGTGGCGCCGGCGGTGTGGCCGTCGTCCGCGCCGTTCGCCGCCGAGTTCTTGAGGTCGTCGATGGTGTCGGCGGTGAAGCCGCTGTTGCGCGTGGCCGCGCCGACAGCGGTCCTCGCCGAGTCCATCACCGCCGAGCGGCCTTCGTGATATGTACGCGTCGCATCCCCTTCGGCCTGGTCCGAGGAGTCCTTCTCGATGCTCTTCATGATGGATTCCTGGATGTCCTCGGAAGCCCACTCAAGTGGAGCGCCAAGAATCGGCACGCGTTCGGCGACCTTGTCGACTCCCATACCGAGGAGGCGATCCGCCCACTTCTGCTTGTCGGCCGCGGCTTCGTTGAACTCCTTGTCCGACGCCGTGTGGTAGTCGAGTACGGCGTCGGCCCGCGATTCGCTCATGACGCCCGCGACGATTCCACCCGCGCGCGTGGCGTTGCGCAGCCGCTCAGCGTCCGAGACGGAGGAGTCGCTGTCCCCGTTGATCACGTCGTTCACGACATTCGCCGTGTAAGCCTGCTGCGCACTGGTGATCGACGCGTAGGCGTCAGGGTCCTGACCGACTTCCGCGAGAAACCGGTGCGCGTTGTCCGGATCCAGCGCGGCCGATTCCCCGAATGTGGTGAACTGGTCCCCGCCGCCGGCCAGGGACCTCTGGAAGTCCCCCATGTACTCGGCGGTGATGTCCCCGAGGCTTCCCCGCATGGCGTACAGCGGGCCGCTCTCCTCGTCGATGTCCCCGTTCTCGTTGTGCCGGATCAGTCCGGGGTCCTCGCCGAACTTGTTCACGATGTCGTTGACGAGTCCGGCCCGCTCGGGAGTGTGGCGGATCGCATCCGCGGTGTCGTCGCTGTCGTACGGGCGGCCCGTCGTCGCCGATTCAAGGGCGTGGCCGAGGGCCTCGGGGCCGTAGCCCAGCGCCTTCCTCGTCTTGTCCTCATCGGCGAGGATGTTGGTGTCGTTGGTGTCGACAGTCCACTCGAAGTCCTTGTCGGTGAACAGGTCGAGGTATGTGCCGAAACCGACCTTGCCTCCCGTCTTCACCGTGCCGTCCTCGTTGTACGCGGTGGGCGGGTCGGTGAAGAACTTCTCCGAGGCCTCCGGGCTGTGGCCGAGCGCCTCCAGGACGCTGTTGAGCGGGTCGTTGCCGGTGCCGAGCCTGCCCGAGGGGTTGAAGCCGTAGATGTCCTTGCTGCCCATGGGCTTGTTGTTCAGGAAGCGGTACGGGTCTTCCTTGTGGAGCTGGGTGATGTGCTCCGCGATCGGGTTGATGAAGCGGGCGTCGTAGTTCCCGTAGCGGAGGAGGCCGCCGAGGACCTGGTACCCGTACGGCTTGTTCCACTGGCCCCGCTCCCAGCCGATCTGCTGGGTGCCGAGGCGGCGGAAGTCGGCGCCCCAGGTGGCCGGCAGATGGTGCGCGGTGTCCGGGTCGGTGGCGTTGGCCAGCGCGAAGCCCATGTTCTGCTGGAGATCGCGCACGGCGTCCAGCCTGACCTTGGTCGCGTCACCGCCCGTCCCGTCGATGGACATCTCGGCGTAGAACTCCAGGGTCTTCTCCGGCCCGCCGAGCCCCTCGTAGAACCCGGTGGCGAACTCGCCGTCCTTCTCGCGTCCGTTGTAGCGGATCAGACGGTTGAGTTCGGCCAGCTCCTGGTCGGTCATCCCGTCGCCCTTGTGGGCGAGCTCCAGCGCGCGTTCGACCTGGGCGTCGTTCAGGGACTCGTACGCGCTGTGCCCGGCGTTGTGCGGATCGCCGCCGTGGCTCTTGCGCAGGGCGCGGGCCACCGACGCGTCGATCTCCGCGGCGTGGGCGAGGAGTCCGTTGACGCGGCCCTCCAACTCCTGCCGCGCGTCCAGCTGTTCCTGCGTCCGTTCGTCCGTGTCGCCGCGGATGTG
This sequence comes from Streptomyces fagopyri, assembly GCF_009498275.1. NCBI lineage: Bacteria > Bacillati > Actinomycetota > Actinomycetes > Kitasatosporales > Streptomycetaceae > Streptomyces > Streptomyces fagopyri. The sequence continues at coordinate 3,659,770 of NZ_CP045643.1, forward strand.
CGGGAAGAAGCAGCGGACCTTGCCGTCACCGATGTCCTCCACGCGGATGCCGAGACCCGGGGCGTCGGTCCGGACCGCGGTCCTGATCTGCTTCTGGAGCGCGGCGAGTTCCGTGTGGGCGTCGTCGAGGACCTGGTAGATGCTGTTGGCCTCGGTGTGGAGGTCGGCTATCTCCTTGGTGGTCCTGGTCACGAACTCCCGTGTCACCGTGGCGTTCACCCCGGCCCACCGGGCGGCCTCGGACTTGGCCCGCATGCCCTTGCGGGCGTTCTCCGCCTGCGTCTTGAGACCGTCGACCGTGTTCTTCCAGTCGGTGACGGCGGTGCCGAGCCTGTCCAGGTCGACCTCGACGAGGTCCGTGAACGTGAGAGCCATCCGGACGCCCCTACTGGAAGTACTTGTCGAGTTCGGACACCGACTCGGCCGAACCGTCCGGGCCCTGGAGCACGGCCGCGATCCGGGCGTCCTGCTCCGCGTGCAGCTTCTTGCTGAAGTCGAGGTGGTTGGAGATGTGCGCGCACGCCTGGAGCACCGACTTGGCCTGGGAGGTCCACACCTCGACCGTCGTCTCCAGGGCGCCGCCCATCTCGAAGCCGTGCGACTTCAGGACTGCCGCGGACTGCGTGGTCGAGCCCGCGCCCGCCTTGTCCGCGCCGGCGCCGGCGATGTCCGTCGTCCTGTGCAGCTCTCCGTAGAGGACGAACGCCTCGTGGCCCACCGCGCCCAGGTCGTCCTGGTCGACCACCAGATCGGCACCGCCACGGCCGCCCGGCTCGGCGGGCAGTTGGTTCAGCCGCATGTGCGTCGTGCTCCGCCGGGCCGCGTCGGCCTTCAGCTTCTCCCACTCGTCCCAGGCCATCCGACCCGCACCCCTCCGCGATCCCTACGGTCCCCGTGATCCCCGTGATGCGGCAGTCGGTCGCGGCCTTCGAACGTCCGTCCCCCTTACCGCGTCCTTACCGTAGCAACGGTGCCGTGAGCATCGATCACTCGAAGAACACCTCACATCAATGCTTCACACTTGCCCCGCCGGCTCTCGTTCGTACCGCAGGAGGACGACCCCGTTGCCGAAGGCGCGGGTCTCGGCGAGCCGGAGGTCGGTCAGGGCGTCCGTACTCTCGAACAGGGGTTTGCCGCGGCCGATCAGTACCGGATGGACGTAGATCCGGAACTCGTCGACCAGGTCGTGCCGCAGGAACGAGGCGGCGAGGTCGGCGCCGCCGAGGCCCAGGTCCCCGCCCGGCTGCTCCTTGAGCGCCCGGACCTCCTCCGGTACGACGTCCCGCACCAACGTGGTGTTCCAGTCGGCCCGTTCCAGCGTCCGCGAGTACACGATCTTCGGGATGTCCCGCCAGATCCCGGCGAACTCGGCCTCGGTGGGGGTGCTCGCGGGATCCTGGTCGGCGGTCGGCCAGTACGCGGCCATCAGTTCGTGCGTCACCCGGCCGTCCAGCAGGGCGCCGAACCGGCTGATCTCCTCGTTGAAGTGCCGGTGCAGTTCCTCGTCGACCCGGTGCCAGTCGATCTCGCGGTTCGGTCCCTCGACGTACCCGTCGAGGGACACCGACATCATCAGCACGATCTTTCTCATGGCAGCACGCTCTCAGCTCTGGGTCCCCGCCGAGGTACCGCCGGACGCGCCGCGCGGGAAGGTCACCTCGACGCGGCGGTTCTTCCGGCGGCCCTGCTCCGAGGTGTTGTCGGCGATCGGGTAGTCCTCGCTGTAGCCGCGCACCTCGAAGGTGACGTCCGTCGAACCGAGCGCCGCCGCCAGCTCGTCGTGGACGATCTCCGCGCGCCTCTTGGAAAGGGTCAGGCCGTGGGCGTACGAGCCGAGGTTGTCGGTGAACCCGAAGACCCTGACCGTCGTCGCCTTCTGGGCCTTGATCTCGTCCGCGATCGCGTCGATGCGGGAGCGTGCGTCCGGGTTCAGCTTCGAACTGTCCTTGGGGAAGAGGACTTCGGCCTGCAGCGCGAACGTCACGTCCGAGTTGGTGTCCTCGCGCCGCTCCTCCCCCCCGAGGTCCTCCACCACCGACTTGATGTCCAGAACCTTGGCGGGGGCGAGGGTGGCGCCGTCGGCGAGTTTGAGACCGGGGCTGGTGGCGTCCACCGAAGGAGGCGGCGAGGTGGTGACGCTGCCCGGGGGCGCGCTGGGGTCGGTTCCGTCGGCGTACGCGGGGCCGGGGAGACCAAGGACGACCAGTACGGCGAGGGCCGTGAGCGCCGTCGCGGCGGGTCGGGACGGGAGGGCCATGGCTACTCGCCCTCGGAGATCTGGATGGAGGCGGGGGGCATGCCGCCGACCTGGAAGTCGACGTCCGCGACGCCTGCCGGGGGCGCGGGGAACTGGGCGAACCACTGGGCGCTGGCGCCCGCACGGACGCCGCCGGTGAACTGCGTGCAGAGACAACGGCCCGAGGTGTCCCGAAGGATGAGGTACTTCTTCTTGCCCTTCTGGTCGATCAGGCTGGCACCGGCGATGGAACCGCCGTTCCTCGCCAACTCGCTCTCGTCGCCGCGCCATTCGGCTGCGACCCAAATCGTGCCCGTGTTGTTCGTGACAGTGCCCTCGACGGTGACGAAGTCCCCCGTGTCACGCTTGGCGGAGGTGACTGTGAGCACCAGACCGTTCTCGCCCTTGACCTCGGCGAGCGGCGGATCGGACTGCGGTGCCTTCGACTGCGTCGTACTACCGTCGCTGCTGCTCTTCGCGGGGGTCGATGAGGACGAGGAACCCTTGTCGGACGCGTTGTCACCTCCCCCACCGCAGCCGGCCACCGTGAGGAGCAGCCCAGTCGTGATCGCCACCGCGCTCAGCGCCCTGCGGCCCTTCATGGTGTGCCGAAAGTCCATGGGTACGGCTTCCTCTCACTCGGCCAGATGCACAGAGAACAGCACGGACGCGTCCGGAAGGTCGACCGGATCGAAATCTCCGGGGTCGATGTTCACGATCTCGCCGTCACAGTTCAGCTCGACGGGCTTCTTGGGATCCGCGGCCGGATCGAAATCACAGCGCGGCTGAATGACGGCGACGGCGTGCGCGGTCGCGTGCCTGGTCTCCGTACCGGGAATGATCGACCGGCCGACCGTGTAGTTGGTCTGGATGTCGGCCAGGTACCCCGGAGAGCCATTCCTCTCGACGAGTTGCAGGCCTTGGAGCGTCGAGTCGTTCTCGGCGGCCAACCGCCTGGCCGCGCCGTCGGCACCCGTTCCGTCAGGGCGCTGCATCCCGTCGAGCCAGTCCAGCCAGTTGTCCGCCTGGCCGACGGCAGCCCCCAGTTTGTCCATGAGCTCGTCACGGGCGTCCTGGGCCGCCGCCAACGCAGCAGCGTCCGCCGCGGACTGTGCTCCGTTCCGGGCGGACGCTGCTTGAGCAAAAGCGAAAAAGGCGAATGCCGCGAAGAGCAGGATCCCCGTCAGCCAGATGTAGATGGGGAGTGTCTGACCCCGATCGCCCAGCGGCAACGAGACGGTCAGCCGCCGATGACGTTGGTCACCGCACGCATGATCGCCCCCGAGATCGCGCCGTCGAGCCCCAGCCCGTCGATCATCGTGAAGATCCCCGCAATAATGATCATCAGGCCCGCGTACTCCACGAACCCGGCTCCCGCGTCCCGCCGCTCGCCCCGCATTCGAGAGACGACGGTCCGCTTCCAGCTGTCGAACTTGCCCATCGTCACTGTCCTCCCGCGCGACACCAATGCCAACTCGAGCACCGTACGTGAGAACCCGCCTACTCCGGGTGGGCCCAGGGGCCCAACTTCCGGTGGGTGGAGTCATCGGCTCCACCCCTCCCGTGCCGTCCCCAGCCAGTGCGCGATCGCTTCGCTGCGCGAGGAACTGTGCAGCTTCGCGAAGATGCGGTTGATGTGGTTCTTGACGGTCTTCTCACTGATGAAGCAGGCGGCCGCGATCTGACGGTTGTTCATGCCGGCGGCGATGAGGTCCATCACCTCCACCTCCCTCGCGCTCAGGTCGAAGTCGAGCCGGTCGGGCGCGCGGCGACGGAGCCTTGCCCCCCGATCGGGGTGAGCCTTCGACGACTGTCCCACAAACGGTTGCATCTGCGAAGAGATTTCGTTCGGTTCGTACGAAACACCGAGCGAATCCAGGAGGACGCGAGGACGCCGCCCCATATCCCATACCGCGGCGATCAGTTCGGCCGTCGTGAACTCGCCGTGGACGAGGTAGCCGCCCGCGCCCCGGCGCGACGCCTCGGCCACGACCTCGGGTTCGCGGCTGTACGTCAGCATCATCACGGGGGCGAGCCGGGCCAGATCGGGCAGGGCGGTGAGCCCGTCCGTGCCGGGCATGCGGACGTCGAGCAGGACGACGTCCGGCGGATGCGCCGTCGCCGCGGTCACGGCGTCCGCGCCGTTCGCGGCCTGGGCGACGACCTCGATGTCCGGATGGCCACCGAGCAGCGCGGCGAGTCCGGCCCGGACGACGGGGTTGTCGTCGGCCACCAGTACCCGCAGGGGCGGGCCGATAAGTGCCTGGTCAGGCATGTGCGGCCTCCTCTTGGGGGGTGTGGGGAGGAGCGGGGGCGAGGGGAAGGGTCAGGCGGACCTCCGCCCCTCCGTGCTCGGAGCGGTTCAGGTCGATGCGGCCGCCGAGGGAGGCGGCGCGTTCCGTCATGCCGAGCAGACCGAAGTGGCCGGTTCTGGTCAGGTCGCCGAGGGCCGCGCCGGGCGGAGGTCCCACTCCGTCGTCCCGCACCCTCACGACGAACTCGCTTTCCTGGGTGCGCGGTTCGACTTCCACCGTCACCGCCTTCGCGTGTGCGTGCCGGTGCGTGTTCTCCAGTGCCTCGGACACGATCGCCAGGACGTGGCGGGCGGTCGCGTAGGACAGGACCGGGCGGTCGCCGTGGTGGCGGAGTTCCGTGGTCAGGTGCGTGCGTGCCTCGAACGAGGCGACGACGTGGTCGAGTTCGGACAGGATGTCCGTTCCCGCCGAGGTGAGGTCGGTGTGGTGGCGCAGGTCCGACAGAAGGTCGCGGGACTCCGCCGCCGCCCGGCGGGCCGCACCCGCGACCGTCGACGCCTGGCGCTTCAGGGTGCCCGGGTCCGCGCCGTCCGCCGAGGCCGACGCGGCCAGCGCCTCCGCCGCCAGGGCCAGCCCGTGCAGCGTCTTCGCCACCGAGTCGTGCATCTCGCGGGCCAGTCGCGCCCGTTCCGACTCGACGGCCTCGGCGACGGCGAGGCGGGAGTTCGCCTCGGACAGTGCCTGGCTCGCCGTGCCGAAGCGGAACATCAGATTGCGCAGGGTGACGCCGATGATGCCGGCGCCGACGCAGAACCCCGCGACGAGGAGGGTATTGGCGCCGGCACCCGGGTGGTGCTGCCAGGCCCGGTACACCGTCACCAGGACGATCAGCTGGAGGCCCGTGAAGACGCCCGAGCCGCGCCAGCCGTAGAGCAGGCCGGCCAGCAGCGGGGTGCAGACCGTCGCGTACGCGAGGGGGGACGCGGGCGACGCCGTCAGGAGCAGCACCGCGCCGAAGGCCAGGTCCACGGCCATCAGGGTGGGGTGCGCGAGGAGGCGGGGGCCGAAGCGGTCCCAGTCCCTGAGCATGGCGTAGGAGCCCATGACGCCGAGGACGGCGGCGGCCAGGACCGTGTAGCGGGACAGGCCGTCGGTGGCGTTGGCCATCGCGAAGGGGGCGCCGATCGCGATCGCGGCGAGCCGGACGGCGAAGGCCTGCCGGCAGAGTGCCTGGAGGGCGTTGAGCTGGAGGCGGACGCTGCCGGGGGCGGGGGCGTCGTCGGCCAGGTAGCCGGGACCCGCGCCGCCGGGCCAGTTCGACGCCCTCTGTCGGGCTTCGCCGTCCGGTCCCCGTCGCGTCGGCGTCGCGGTCCCTCCCGCCGGTCCTGCCGCACCCGCCGCCCCTGCCTCCGGGTGACCGGCGGGGCTCGCGGGGCGCTCCGGTGCCCACGGCCCGACCAGCCGCGCCCACAGCCGGCCCGGCGGGGTCCGGGAGTGGCCCCGCGAGGCCCCCGGGCGGCCCGTTCGGGCATCCGGTCGGGTTCGGGTACCCGGCCGGGATTGTCGCGGCGCGGGAGGCAGCCAGGGCGGCGGCGTACGGCGGGTGTTCATCAGCGGCCCAGGATCGAGCCGAAGTTCGTGCCCGACCCCAGGAACATGCCCGTGGCGATCAGGATCATCGTCGCCGGAAGCATGAAGACGAGGGTGACCATCGTCGCCTTGGGGATGGTCTTGGCCGCGCGACGGCGGGCGTTCTGGGCGTCCGTGCGGCGCATGTCCGTGGCCAGCTGGATCAGGGTCTCGGCGATCGGGGAGCCGAGTTCCTCGCCCTGCTGCAACGCCGACACGAACTGGGCGACCTGCTCGGAGGAGTTGCGTCTGCGCAGCTCGTCGAAGGCCTGGCGGCGGCTGACGCCCATGTCCATCTGGCGCAGGGTGATGCGCAGTTCGTCCGCCCACGGGCCCTCGTACTTCTCCGCGACGCGGTCCAGGGCCTGGCGGAAGCCGAGACCGGCCGAGACCACGACCGCGAGAACGTCGAGGAAGTCGGGGAGGATGCGGTCGATGGCCTCCTTGCGTTCGCGGACGGCCTGCCAGATGAGGGCGTCGGCGGCGACCAGGCCGAAGGTCAGCGAGAGCACGGCGAACAGGAGCTGTCCGTTGGAGAGGAAGATCAGGCCCAGCAGGACGCCGAAAACGCCGTACACCGCGCGGCGCGCGGCATAGCGGTTGAGCGTCAGACCGCCGGGATTGCCCGCCATGTCTATGCGCCGGCGTTTGGCGTCGACGCGGCGGGGCCCCATCAGTCGCAGCACCGCGGGGGCGAAGCGCATGCCGAGGCGGTCGACGGCCGAATCCGCCTTGGAGACGCGGGTTCCGCCGACCTCCAGGGCGAGTGCGAGGTCGCTGGGCAGTTTGGCGTCGGCGCGGATCATGCGGATGCCGAGCAGGGCGCCCGCGACGGCGGCGGCCGTCACCAGCGCGAGCAGCAGGGGGAGCAACGTGATCCCTCCTTCCTCAGACTTCGATCTTGCCGAGGCGGCGGATGACGAAGAAGCCGACGGTGTACAGGCCGAGCGAGATGAGGACGAGGGCCTGGCCGAGGCCGGAGCCGGTGACGCGGGCGAGCGCGCCCTCGTTCGAGGAGTTGATCAGGAGCAGGGAGCCGAGGCCGAGCAGCGGGACCGTGAAGGCCGTCGCGTTGACCTCGGAGAGCATCGTGCGGACCTCGCGGCGGGTCTCCTTGCGGTCCTCCAGGGTCTGGGTGAGGTTGCGCAGGGAGCTGACGACCGAGCCGCCCGCCTTGTTGGCCAGGACCAGTGTGGTGACCAGGACGATCAGTTCGCGGGAGGGGAGTCGCTCGGACAGTTCGCCGAGGGCGTCGTCGATGGTGCGGCCCATCAGCAACTGGTCGGCCACGTGGGCGAGTTCCTCGCCCGCCGGGTTCTCCAGCTCCTCGGCGGCCATCGCCAGCGCGGTCCGCATGGCGAGGCCCGCGGCGGTGGCGTTGGCCAGCAACCGGGCCACGTCCGGTAGTTGGCCGATGAAGGCCTCGATGCGGCGCTGTCGCTGCCAGTTGAGGAAGATGACCGCGCTCCACACGCCGACCAGGGCGGCGATGGGGCCGAAGAAGGGGGCCAGTACCGAGGCCGCGATCAGCCACAGGGCGACGACGACGGCGGTGACGTAGGTGGCGAACTCGCCCGCCGTCACGTCGAGGCCCGTCGCCGACAGACGCAGGTGGATGCTCCGGCCGAGCCGGGTGCGGCGCAGCCGTCGGTCGACGGCTGCGAAGCGGCGTACGCGGCCCGCGGCGGTGCGCAGCGGGCCGCCCCCGGAGAGGCGGTCCACGAGGGCCTGGCGCTGGGCGCGCCCGGAGGCGTACGTGTGCACGCCCGCGACGGCGAGGGTGCCGCACAGGACGGTGGCGCCGAGGGCCAGGACGGCGGGGTCGTTCACGGCCCGCTCCTCTCGGTCGTGGGGGTCATCCGATGGCCTGCCTGGGGTCGAGCGCGTCCAGGACCTCGACGACGCCGAAGGCGGGCGGCAGCGGCTCGTTGGCGACGTACAGCTTCTCCGCGACCGGGCGGGGCAGCGGGAGGTGCTCGAAGTGGCCGTGGACGACACGGTCGGGGCCGACGGGGCGCGGGACGAACCGGGTGACGGGCACGACCCGGAACTGTTCACGGCCGTGCGAGACCAGCAGCGCGATCTCGGTGATCCTGCGGGAGCCGTCGGCGTGCCGGGAGAGCTGGACGACCACGTCGACGGCCGAGTTGATCTGGTCCTTCAGCGCCTCGAAGGGGATCAGGACCTCGGACATCGAGCCGAGGGTCTGGAGCCTCATGAGGGCGTCCTCCGCGGAGTTCGCGTGGACCGTCGCGAGTGAGCCGTCGTGGCCGGTGGACATGGCCTGGAGCATGTCGAGGGTCTCCCCGCCGCGGACCTCACCGACGATGATGCGGTCGGGGCGCATGCGCAGGGAGTTGCGGACCAGGTCGCGGATGGTGATCTGGCCCTTGCCCTCGACGTTCGGGGGCCGGGACTCCAGGCGGATGACGTGTTCCTGCTGGAGCTGGAGTTCGGCGGAGTCCTCGATGGTGATGATGCGTTCGTGGGACGGGATGAGTCCGGAGAGCGCGTTGAGGAGGGTGGTCTTCCCGCTGCCCGTGCCGCCGCTGACGATCAGGTTGAAGCGGGCGCGTACGAACGCCGCGAGGAGCATCAGCATCTGCTCGTCGAGCGAGCCCAGGCCGATGAGCTCGGGGAGCGTGTACGCGCGGGGGAAGCGGCGGATCGTGAGGGTGGGTCCGGTGAGGGCGAGCGGCGGGATGATGACGTTGACGCGTTCGCCGGTGGGGAGGCGGGCGTCGACCATGGGGTTGGACTCGTCGACGCGGCGGTTGACCGTGGAGACGATGCGTTCGATGGTCTGCATGAGCTGTTCGGTGGAGGCGAAGCGGAGCGGGAGCTGTTCGACCCGGCCGGCGCGCTCCACGAAGATCGAGTCCGGGCCGTTGACCATGATCTCGGTGATCGACGCGTCGGCGAGCAGTGGTTCGAGGACGCCGAGTCCGAGGGCTTCGTCGACGACCCGGCGGATCAGCTGGGAGCGTTCGGCGGAGGAGAGGACGGGGCCTTCGCGGCTGATGATGTGGCCGAGTACGCGCTCCAGGCGCACCCGGCGTTCGGCCGCCGCCAGGCTCGACATCTCGGCGAGGTCGATCTCCTCGAGGAGTTTGGCGCGGTAGACGGCGACGAGGTGTCCGTCCTCGCGGGCGGGGCCTCCCTCGTCGGGGGTGGCCAGTCGGGATCGCAGGCTCATGGGTTCGGCTCCTCCCGGTCGGTCGTGGGTTCAGTCGTCGGTGGGCATGGTGGCCTGGCGGGTGACGGTGTAGGGGCCGAAGAGGGGGATGACCCCGGGGACCCGGACGGTGACGGTGGCGGTGGTGAGGTCGGGGCCCGGGACGGGGTCGACGCGCGCGTTCAGCCATCCGCTCACGGCGGCCTGTCCCGCCGCCCCGCCGTCGCCGCCCTGCGAGGCGACCCGGGCGGCGGCCCGCGCGCCGGAACCGGCCTGGTTGATCCCGTACCCGATGAGGCCGAGCTGGATGGCGGCCATCCCGATGACCAGGAGGATGGGCAGGAACCCGGCGAACTCCAGCATGGAGACGCCCCGGTCGTCACCGGAGCGCCGCCGCGTCCGGCGCCCGTCGTCCGGGCGCGTCCCCGGCCTCCGCCGGCGATCCGTTCGCCGTCGCGGGTCCGGTCCCTGCCGCCGCGTCCGCCACCGCGCCCGCGACGGCGTCCCGGACCGCGTCCACATCCGCGCCCGCACCGGAGGAAGCGTCATCCGACGTCCCCCTCCAGCGCCGCGCCCGCCGTCCCTCTCACGTGCCACCCCGCGTCGAACCCCGGGAAGAAGAGCGGCACGTCGACGTCGACGGTGGCCCTCATCACCGGGCCCGCCGGAGCGCAGCCGATGCCCGCGTCCTGCCAGGAGCCCGGCAGATGGCTGCTCCCGGCCGTCCGGCACGCGCCGCCGACGTCACCGTCGACCGCGTACGCCGCCGTCGCCGCACGCGCCGCCTCGTCCGCCGCGTTCCCGGCCAGCGAGTACGAGTAGCCGTACAGCACGCACTGCCACAGGATCGTCATGACGACCAGCAGGATCGGGAACATCCCGGCGAATTCCAGGGTCACCGCGCCCCGGTCGCCGCTCCTCCGGCGCAGCGCCGACGCCCCGCGGTCCGGGGAGGCCTTCCGGCGACGGCCGCCGCTCCCGCCCTCCTGGGCGACGACCAGTCCCAGTTCGCCCGCCAGTGCCCACAGCGCCTGTTTGACGGTGGAGCGGGCGTCCAGGTCCTGCAGACGCCCCGCGTCCACGACGGACTGGAGCTCCTTGAAGGCGGCGGGGACCGCGGAGTCGGCGACTTTGGTGCCGGTGACGCGCTGGACCAGCGAGGGCTGGATCTCCGTACCGCGGGCGAAGCGGTTGACGACCGTCGTCGTCTCCTCGGCCTTGCGGATCTGGAGGCGGTCCCACATGCGGACCATGCGTTTGGCGGCGCGGACGGCGACGACGTCCGGGGTGACGAGGAGCAGTGCCCGGTCCGCCATCTCCACGGCCGCCGCGGTGGCGGAGTTCATCTGGGAGCCGCAGTCGACGATCACGACGTCGTGGCGGGAGCGCAGGACCGACAGCACCTGGCGGGTCACCCGGTCGGTGACCTCCTCGCCGCGTTCGCCCTCGGCGGGGGCGAGCAGCAGGCCGACGCCGCTGTCGTGGAGGTAGACGGCGTCCTGGAGGACGCGCGGGTTGATGTCGCTGATCCCGGCCAGGTCGGCGACCGACCGGCGGAACTGCACGTCCAGGTACGAGGCGACGTCCCCGGACTGGAGGTCGAGGTCCACCAGTGCCACGTCCCGTCCCGACGCCTGCGACGCCAGGGCGATCTGGACCGCCGTCACGGTCGTGCCGACGCCGCCCTTCGCGCCGGTGACCGTGACGACGGTGCCGCCGGGACCGGTGTAGAGCTCGGGCGTACCGCTGCCGAGGTGGCGCCGCATGCCGAGCGACCACCCGGCCGCGGCCTGGACGCGTTCGGCGAGGGCGTCGTAGCCGAGCGGCAGGCCGATGATGCCGCGGGCGCCGGAGTCCATGGCGGCGGTGAGGACACCGGTGCTGGCGTCGGCCGTGATGAGGACGACGCCGACCGCCGGGAAGCGCAGCACCAGATCGCGGATGAGGTCCAACGCCGGTACGGGGCCGATGCGTTCGTGGACGAGGACGACTTCGGGCAGCTCGTCGAGCGACTCGGCCGCGAGCCGGGCGAGGGTGTCGAGGAGCGCGGTGGAGTCGGGGACGGGCGGGGCGGGTTCGGCGTCGGCGAGCTGGCTGAGCAGCGTGGTGAGCGCTCGGGCCGAGTCGATGTCGCCGACGGCCGGGAGGATTCGGATGGTCATCGGCACGGCCCCGTGGGCGTGGACCTCATGCGCGGCCTCCTACTTGTCCTGGTCGAGGGTGTACGTGCGCTCGCCGGGGGCGACGGTGGTGTCGGAGCCGCCCGCGACCAGGGCGAGCCGGACGTGGGTCGCGAAGGACTCGGCGTACGCGACGCGTTGGGCGTCGGCGGTGTCGAGCGCGAAGGTGATGGGGACGGCCTGGGTGGCGGTGCGGCTGCGTTCGGCGCTGGACTGGCCGGGGTCGAGGGCGGTGAGCTTGCCGACGTCGATGACGCGGGCGTTCGCCACGATGACCTTGGACTGGTCCTTCTGCTTGTCGTTCTCGGCCTTGAAGGTGGCGTAGATGTTGACCCGCGCCCCCGGGTCGATCTTCCCGGCGACGCCGGTCGCCGCGTCGATCATGATGGCGATCTCCTGCTGGCCGGCTTCCAGTGCGGGCCGGTCCACGATCATGTCGCTCTGGAGCAGGGAGCCCTTCTCCAGCTGGGTGACGGCGATCTTGCCGCGGATCCGGGAGAGGTCCGTGACGGCCGTGGAGGACAGCCAGCGCTCGGGCATCGAGATCTTCTGGAACTGGTCGGCCGACAGCTCCTTGTAGGGCGCGATGTCGTCCTTCAGGCGGTACGCCGAGACCTCCGGGCCGACCTTGGAGTTCACGTCGCGGATCACCGAGAGCACTCCGGCGAAGGCGCCCAGGGCGCACAGGACCGAGAGGACCAGCAGGATGACGCCGCGGCGCTGGCGTGAGTTCATGACGCGGACAACCTCGATCGTGGGGCGGGGACGGCGGGGTCGAGCGGTCGTGCCTGGTGCTGTTCAGGTGTTGGTCCGATGTCGCGGTGGAGCCGTGAAGCCCGCGAGCCGTGTTGCTGTGGAACCGTGGTGGCACGGAGCCGTGGTGCCGGAATCCGCGCATCCGACGCGTGGGATGTGACCTGTGCGGCTTATGTCATGCCCCGGGGCAGGGCACGCACTGGAGAGGATGCCCGCACCGCGGCGACCGGAAGCTCCGACGGCGGTGGCAGCGGCGCGGCACAGAAACCGCAGCGGTCACCGATGAGTTCGAGCCCGCACCAGTGGCACTCCTCCCGCCGGACGGACGACACGAGTTGGTAGAGCACGGAGACGTCGTACAGACCGGCGGCGAACTCGGCCAGCTTGGTGGTGCCCCACCAGCGCCCCGACTCCTCGGGCAGCGGCACGGTCGCGACGGCTTGTACGCGCCAGGCGGGCGCGAGGGTCGACGTGACCCAGTCCGAGGGCGGCTGACCGGTGGCCACCAGCAGCCGGGTGCCGAACTCGGGCCCGGCGATCTCGTCCTGCCCGATCCGCGCGAGCTGGGGCCGCGGAGTGGCCAGCACGGCGAACTGGGCGCCTGGCACCCATGACTTGGCGTGCGACTTCAGGGTCACCGGCACCCGGTCGAGCTTGGCGACCGAGCCGAGCAGGGCGCCGGCGTAGATGTAGTGGGCGAGCAGCCGGGCGGAGGAGGCGAGCACGCCCGGACTGAAGTCGCAGACCGACAGCTGGCGCAACTGCTGTGCGAGCAGGGCGAGTCCGAGAGGGGGCAGGTCGACGCCGAGCAGCGCGATCCGGTCGCTCTCCAGGACGGAGCGGACGGTGTGCAGGCGCCTGGTCACGGCCGCGTCGGCCGAGGCCGGATAGAGCGCGATGACGTACCCGTGCTGCTCGATGAGCGTATGCATTCCCGTGAGGGAGTCCTCGAGGGTGTCGAGGGGCTGGACGACCGCGGGCGGAGTCTGCCGGTCGTGCGGCGGCAGCACCAGGTCGGAACTGGTGACGGCTATCGCGGTCGGCACGCTGCACACACCCCGTTCGCCGCGGCGAGGTGGTCAACCACCGCCACGGATCGCCCCTGTTTCGTCATGGACCGCCACAGTTGGCCGCAGATCGTCACTGTGACGTCCTCTTGCATCAGCACCATATCCACGGCATGGCCCGCTCAACACCGAATCGACCAGATCATCTCACGGAAGGTGCGGGCATGATCAACGGAGAGTAAGACGAATACGCGACAACTCGCCCGCGCCAGAGGGGGGTTGGGATTTCCGGTCGCTCCCCGAGGTATTGACAACGAGATTGGTCTGGACCAACTTGTAATCCAGCGGTGGCCGCCGTTCCGTATCACTCCCCACCTCCCCGGAGGACCCAGTGGACCGCGTCACACGCATGCCCGCACGGAGATGGGCGGTCGGCCTGGCCACCGCAGTCACCGCCTCCGTCCTCTCCCTCACCGGCCTGGCGGGCCAGGCCCAGGCCGCCGACGTCAACAACGCCAAGAACGGCGGCTACGAGTCGGGCCTGAGCAACTGGACCTGTACCGCGGGCAGCGGTGCGACGGTGTCCTCACCGGTGCACGGGGGCTCGGCGGCGCTCAAGGCGACGCCCGCCGGGCAGGACAACGCCCAGTGCACCCAGTCCGTCAAGGTCAAGCCCAACTCGGCCTACACGCTGAGCGCCTGGGTGCAGGGCGGGTACTCCTACCTCGGCGTGACCGGCACGGGCACCACGGACGTGTCGACCTGGACCCCGGACTCCGCCTCCTGGAAGCAGCTCTCGACCACCTTCACCACCGGCGCCTCGACGACCTCGGTGACGGTCTACACCCACGGGTGGTACGGCCAGGCCGCCTACTACGCCGACGACCTCTCGGTCTTCGGCCCCGACGGCGGCGGAGGCGGCGACCCGGCCCCGACGGTCCCCGCGGCACCCGGTGGTCTGGCCGTCTCCTCCACCACCTCCTCCTCCGTCTCCCTGACCTGGAACACGGTGTCGGGCGCGACGGGTTACAACGTCTACCGGTCCGGCACGAAGGTGACGGCGGTGACCGGGACCTCGGCGACGGTGACCGGCCTGACGGCGTCCACCTCGTACCCCTTCCAGGTCACGGCGACCAACTCGGCGGGCGAGTCCACGAAGTCGGCGACGGTGACGGGGACGACGAGCGCGACCTCGGGCGGCGGCGGGGGCACCACGCTGCCGAAGCACGCCGTCACGGGCTACTGGCAGAACTTCAACAACGGCGCGACGGTCCAGAAGATCTCCGCCGTCCAGTCCCAGTACGACATCATCGCGGTGGCCTTCGCGGACGCGACCGGCACACCGGGCGCGGTGGGCTTCACCCTCGACTCGGCCGGCCTCGGCGGCTACACGGTCGACCAGTTCAAGGCGGACATCAAGGCCAAGCAGGCCGCGGGCAAGAAGGTCGTCATCTCCATCGGCGGACAGAACGGCACGGTGTCCATCAACGACCCGACGTCCGCGGCGAACTTCGCGAACTCCGTCTACTCCCTCATGCAGACGTACGGCTTCGACGGCGTCGACATCGACCTGGAGAACGGCCTCAACGCGACGTACATGACGCAGGCCCTGCGCTCCCTGTCGTCCAGGGCGGGCTCGTCCCTGATCATCACGATGGCCCCGCAGACGATCGACATGCAGTCCACCTCGAACGCCTATTTCCAGACCGCCCTGAACATCAAGGACATCCTCACGGTCGTCAACATGCAGTACTACAACAGCGGTTCGATGCTGGGCTGTGACGGCAAGGTGTACTCGCAGGGCTCGGTCGACTTCCTGACCGCCCTCGCCTGCATCCAGCTCCAGGGCGGCCTGGCCCCCTCGCAGGTGGGCCTGGGGCTCCCGGCCTCGACGAGCGGCGCGGGCAGCGGCTACGTCTCGCCGACGGTCGTGAACAACGCCCTCGACTGCCTCGCCAAGGGTACGAACTGCGGTTCCTTCAAGCCCTCCAAGACCTATCCGGACCTGCGCGGCGCGATGACCTGGTCGACGAACTGGGACGCGTCGGCGGGCAACGCGTGGTCGAACTCGGTGGGGGCGCACGTGCACGGGCTCGGCTGAGCCCGTACCTCCACCCGCCATCGGCACGAAGGGCGACCCCCCGCGGGGTCGCCCTTCCCGTTACCTCCGGTCCGGCACGGGAGGGGCGACCGGCCGGAATCCGGCCGGTCGCCCCTCCCGGCCCTTTGTCAACTCTTGACCTGCTCATGCCATGCCCTCACCATGAGCGCCACACCCGCACAGGCACGTCGCACTGATCCCACCCCCCAGCTCCACCCCCACATCCGGTGACCCCGGATTCCTGGAGAAGCAAGGAGACTTCATGCGACCTCCCACACGCGGCAGACGGGCCGCCGCTCTCGCCACCCTGCTGGCACTCGCCCTGGCGGTGCCCCTCACCGGCTCGGGAACCAGCGCCACGGCGACCGGGGCGAAAGCCCCCGCACCCTCGGCCGACGACATCCGCCAGTACGAGATCCACCAGAGCACCACCCCGGTGACCCGCACCGCCATCCAGCAGACCGGCGTCACCGTGGACGAGGCCGACGAGGAGAGCGTCGTCGTCTCGGGCCGCGCGGACCAGGCCGGGGAACTGCGCCGGCTCGGCTACGAGATCTCGCCGCTGGGCTCGGCCCCGAACCGTTCGAACGGCGCCGGCGATCTCCGCCTCCTCGACTTCCCCTCGGCCGACGCGAAGTACCACAACTACGCCGAGGCGAACGCGGAGATAGACCAGCGGCTCGCGGCCCACCCCGGCATCATGAGCAAGCGGGTGATCGGGAAGTCCTACCAGGGCCGGGACATCATCGCCGTCAAGGTCAGCGACAACGTGGCGACCGACGAGAACGAGCCCGAGGTCCTGCTCACCTTCCACCAGCACGCCCGCGAGCACCTGACCGTCGAGATGGCGCTGTACCTGCTGCGCGAGCTGGGAGCCGGCTACGGCAGTGACTCCCGGGTCACCAACATGGTGAACAACCGCGAGATCTGGATCGTCCCCGACCTCAACCCTGACGGCGGCGAGTACGACATCGCGACCGGGTCGTACCGCTCGTGGCGCAAGAACCGGCAGCCCAACAGCGGGAGTTCGTACGTCGGCACCGACCTCAACCGAAACTGGAACTACCGCTGGGGCTGCTGCGGCGGCTCGTCCGGGTCCACGTCCTCCGAGACCTACCGCGGCGGGTCCGCCGAGTCGGCGCCCGAGGTGAAGGTGGTCGCCGACTTCGTGCGCGGCCGGGTCGTCGGCGGCAAGCAGCAGATCAGGGCCGGGATCGACTTCCACACGTACAGCGAACTCGTGCTGTGGCCCTTCGGGTACACCACCGCCGACACCGCGACCGGCATGACCGCGGACGACGCCGCCGCGTTCAAGGCCGTCGGACGGAAGATGGCCGCGAGCAACGGGTACACGCCGGAGCAGTCCAGCGACCTTTACATCACGGACGGTTCGATCGACGACTATCTCTGGGGCACCCAGAAGATCTTCGACTTCACCTTCGAGATGTACCCGACGTCCAGCTCCGGCGGCGGGTTCTACCCGCCCGACGAGGTGATCGAGCGGGAGACCTCGCGCAACCGGGACGCCGTGCTCCAACTGCTGGAGAACGCGGACTGCATGTACCGGTCCATCGGCAAGGAAGCGCAGTACTGCGGCTGACCGGGACGGTCCGCCCGGGGGGAACCGCGCGACCACGTACGGCTGGTCGCGCGGTTCCGCCCGCGCCTACGGGGTTTCTTCGGCCGGGGCTTCCTCGGCCGGGGCGGCCTTCGCCGAAATGCCCTTGGCCGGGGTGGCCTTGACTGCGGCGTCCTCGGCCGAGGTGCCTTCGGCCGCAGCGTCCATGACCGCACTGTCCTTGGCCGAAGTGCCCTTGACCACAGCGTCCTTGGCCGGGATTCCCTCGACTCGGGCGTCCTCGACCGAAGTGTCTTCGGCCGAAGTGCCCTTGACCGAGGCGCCCTTGACCGAGGTGGCCTCCGTCCGGGCTCCCTCGACGCCCTCGGCGGAGGCGTCCTCGGCGGAGGCGTCCCCGTCCGGGGTGTCCTCCTCCGGGACGCCCTCCTCGAAGTAGGCGTCCAGCACCGCGTCGAGCTGCTCCTCCCACTCCTTGAAGCGTGCCCGGGCCGTCGCCTCGATCTCGATCGGGTACCAACGGCGGTCCGGGGTGTGCACCGTGATGGTGAACCGCTTCCCGAACCGGGGCGACTCCGTCTCCACGGCCCCGATCTCGTCCCAGCGGAACTCCGCCTCCTGGTCGTCCAGACGAAGGCGTACCCCGCCGTGGTCGGCCCTGATCGAGGCGCGCCGGTCGGATGCCTCGAAAACCGGTCCGTCGGGATCGGGTTCGGGGTCGGACTCGGGTCCGGAGTCGGCGTCCTCCTCGGACTTGGTGGGGGTCTCGGCGGAGACCTCCTTCTCGGGGGCGACGTCCTCGACAGCCGCCTCCTCGGACGCGGCCTCCTCGACGACCGCGCCCTTCGGCTCCGCCGCGGCGGGTGACGTGAGCCCGGGGATGTACGCCGGGTTCACCGCGGCGGCGTCCAGGGGCTGGCTCTTCGAACCTATGCGCTGCTCCACAGCGGGCAGTATGGTCGAAGATCCTGTGCCGGGCACAGCCAGCCCCTACTTAGCTACGCGGCTGTTATACGAACAGACTCACCACGGCGGCCACGGCGAACCCGGCGACGGACAGCACCGACTCCAGGACGGTCCAGGTCTTCAGCGTGTCCCGCTCGGTGATGCCGAAGTACTTGGCGACCATCCAGAAGCCGCCGTCGTTGACGTGCGAGGCGAAGATCGAGCCCGCCGAGATGGCCATGATGACCAGCGCGACGAACGCCTGGGAGTGGTCGCCCTCCGTCAGCAGCGGGGCCACGATGCCGGCCGTGGTGACGATGGCGACCGTGGCCGAGCCCTGGGCGACGCGCAGGACCAGGGAGATCAGATAGGCGAGGACGACCACCGGCAGGCCGACGTCGTTGAAGGTGTCGGAGAGCGCCTGGGCGACCCCGCTGCCCTTGAGGACCGCGCCGAAGACACCGCCCGCGCCGACCACGAGCAGGATGTTGCCGACCGGCTTGAGCGAGGCGGTCGACACCGTCTCCAGCGACTTGCGGGACCAGCCGCGCCGGATCCCGAGCAGGTAGTACGCCAGCAGCAGCGCGATCGTCAGGGCGACGAAGGGATGGCCGAAGAACTCGATGACCGAGCGGCCGGTGGAGGGGTCGAAGGCGATCGAGGAGAACGTCGCGAGCAGGATCAGCACCAGCGGCGTACCGATGATGCCCAGCACCGTGCCGAGCGGCACCGGCGCCTCCCGCGGCGTGACGCCTGCGGTCCGCTGCTCCTCGGCCAGCGCGGCCTTCGCCTCGTCGGCGGCCTCGACCATGTCCTGCGGTACGGGGACGAAGATCCGCTTGCCGACCCAGGCGGCCCAGGCCCAGGCGGCGAGCACGGCGGGGATGCCGCAGACGACGCCCATCAGGATGACCCAGCCGAGGTCGACGTGGAGCAGACCGGCGGCGGCCACCGGGCCCGGGTGCGGCGGCAGGAACGCGTGGGTCATGGACAGGCCGGCGAGCAGCGGCAGGCAGTACAGGAGGATCGACTTGCCGCCGCGCTTGGCCGCCGCGTACACGATCGGCGCGAGGACGAAGATGCCGACGTCGAAGAAGACCGGGATGCCGAAGATGAGGCCGGTGAGGCCCATGGCGAGCGGGGCGCGCTTCTCGCCGAAGATCTGGAGCAGCCGGGAGGCCAGTACCTCGGCCCCGCCGGAGACTTCGAGCACGGCGCCGAGCATGGTGCCGAGCCCGATGATGATCGCGATGTGGCCGAGGGTGCCGCCCATGCCGGACTCGATGAGCGAGACGGCGTCGGAGCGCTGGACGGTGCCGAAGAGTTCGGTGACGGAGAGACCGGCCGCGAGGCCGACGGCTATGGAGACCGCGAGCAGCGCGACGAACGGCTGCAGCCTGACCTTGATGATCAGGAAGAGGAGAAGCAGGATGCCGAGCGCGGCGACGGTGAGGAGGCCGGCGGTGCCGTGGATGAGCGCGATGAGTCCACCGGTGTGGGGTGGGGTCTCGGGAGCGGCGGCGGCGAGCAGGGACATCACGGGGGGACCTCGTAATTCCATGAGTCTTTCGGGGCAGGGGAAATCGCGGTGCGGCGCCCCGGGAGCGGGCGCCGCACCGTGACGACGTGCGGAGTGCGGGAGAAGGAGTGCGGGAGAAGGAGCCCCGAGGGAAGGGGGAGCGGGCGGGGCCCGGCGTCAGCTCAGGACGGCCAGCGCGTCGATCTCGATGAGGAGGCCCGCGGGCAGACCGACGTAGACGGTCGTGCGGGCGGCGGGGGGCGCGGTGAGGCCCTGCTCCTCGAAGTACGCGTTGTAGATCTGGTTCATCTCGGCGAAGTGGTCGACGTCGGTGAGGTAGACGCGGATCATCATCGCGTCGTCCCAGCCGGCGCCGCCCTCTTCGAGGATGGCCCGGACGTTGGCGAGGGTCTGGAGGGTCTGCTCGCGCAGGGTCGGGCCCGCGGGCGTCGGGGGCTCGCCCTCGACCGCGGGCAGGAAACCGACCTGCCCGGCGACCTGGAGGAGGTTGCCCTTCCTGACTCCGTGCGAGAACTTGGCGGGCGGGGTGGTGTGGGTCGTGGGGGTGAGGGCGGTCTTCTCGGTCATGGGGGTCCTTAGCTGGGGTCCTTCGGGGGCTTTCCGGAGTAGTCGCGGCTGATGGCGTCCGCCGTACGGCGCACCAGCGGGAGCAGGCTGAGGAGTTCCTCGGCGGTGACGACGACGTTGGGCGCGGAGACCGACATCGCGGCGGCGACCCGCCCGTCGGCACCCCGGACGGGCGCGGCGACGCAGTTGATGGACTCCTCGTGGCCACCGAGGTCGGTGGCCCAGCCCTGTCCGCGCACCGCCGCCAGCTCCTTCAGGAACGCGGGGGCGTTGGGGGTCGAACGGGCCGTGTACAGGGGGTAGTCGAGCTTCTCCGCGAGGGCGCGGCGCTCGGCCTCGGGCAGGTCGGCGAGGAGGAGCTTGGCGACCGCGGCGACGGTGATGGCGACGGGCTTGCCGATCCGGGAGTACATGCGCACGGGGTAGCGGCTCTCCACCTTGTCGATGTAGAGGACCTCGTCGTCCTCGTACACCGCGAGGTGGACGGTGTGCCCGCACTGCTCGTTGAGGCGTACGAGGTGGGGGTGGGCGATCTCCCGGATGTCGAGGTTCTCGACGGCCTCCTGGGCGAGGGCGAAGAGGCGGGCGCCGAGGCGGTAGCGCTGGTCGGACTGGCGGTGGACGAGGCCGTGCTCGTGCAGGGTGCGCAGGAGCCGGAGCGCCGTGGACTTGTGGACGCCGAGACGGTCGGCGACCTGGCCCAGGTCGGCGGGTCCCTCGGCGAGCAGCGGCAGGATGCTCAGCGCCCGGTCGACGGTCTGGCTCATGGGGTACGTACCTCCTCGTCGGCCCGCGTGACGGCTTCGGTCCAGCCGGGGCCGAGTCGAAGTGTCCCCCACGCCTCGTCGTCCAGAGCGGCCAGCCGGTCGGCGTGGTCGCGGGACGGCGGCGAGGCGAGGTCGCCGGCGACGGTGAGGGCGGCGGCGGCCGTGAGGTGGCCGTGCCGCAGCCGGTCCCTGGCGGGCAGGGCGCGCAGGGTGGCGGAGAGGAACCCGGCGGCGAAGGCGTCGCCGGCGCCGACGGGCGCGACGACGTCGACCCGGAGGGCGGGAACGCGGGTGACGGTGTCCGCGCGGGACCCGCCGGGGCCGGCGTCGCGCGCGCCGCCGGACTCGCCGCCGCTCCCGCGCTCGAACAGCGTCGCGCCTCCCGCGCCCTGTTTCACGACCAGGGCCCGGGGTTCGGGCAGTGCGGCGCGGACCGCGTCGGGGCCGCCGGTGACGCCCCAGGCCTCTTCCGCCTCGTCCTCGCCCACGAAGACGAGGTCGCTGCGGCGGGCCAGCTCCAGCAGGACGGTCCGGCCCGTCTCCGGGTGGCGCCAGAGGTGGGCCCGGTGGTTGACGTCGAACGAGACGAGGGGGCGGCCGGGGCGGGCGGCGGTCAGCTCGCGGAGCAGGGCCAGACAGTCGGCGGAGAGCGCGGCGGTGATGCCGGAGAGGTGCAGGACGCGTCCGGAGTCCAGTTCGGCGCGGGGGGTGTTGTCCGGGGACATCGCGGAGGCGGCGGAACCGGCCCGGTAGTAGAGGACCTCGTGGGCGTCCGTGGCGCGGTCGCCGGCGGTGCGGAAGTAGATCCCGGTGGGGCGGTGCGGGTCACGGCGTACGGCGGAGGTGTCGACGCCGTACGCCGTGATCGCCTCCACCAGGTGGTCGCCGAACCCGTCGTCCCCGACCCGGCCGATCCACTTCACGCGGTGTCCCGCGGCCGCGAGGACGCACGCCACGTTGGACTCGGCGCCGCCGATCCCCCGGTCGAAGGAGGGCACGTCGGCGAGCCGACCCGGCTCGGAGGGCAGGAACGTGACCATGGACTCGCCGAGTGCGACCACGTCGACGGCGCGGATGCCGTCGACCGGGCGGGACACTGCGGCTGCGGGTCCGTTGGGGGTCACGATGACGGGGGCTCCTTGCTCGCGCGGCTCTCGCGGTCAACGGCACCGTTGACCCTGCGTTGGCTGGGATGTTAGACAGCAGTTAGCGACATACGCAATGACCGTTGCAGTGAGTGCAACGCACCTCATCAGGGAGGCCCCATGGGCGCCGACACCGCCGCAGCACGCCTCACCGCCCTCGCGGCGGACTGTGTGGACCACCGCTTCAAGGGACTGCCCCCCGACGCCCGGGGTCTGACCGTCGGCGAACTGACCGCCCAGCGCCGCAACCTCTTCACCGACGGCTTCACCACCCCCGTGCTCGCCCTCTCCGCCGAGCGCCTCACCCACAATCTCGCCCTGATGGAGTCGTACGCCGCCCGCCACGGTCTCGCCTTCGCCCCGCACGGCAAGACCTCGATGGCCCCGCAGCTCTTCCACCGGCAGATCGAGCACGGCGCCTGGGGCATCACCCTCGCCGTGCCCCACCAGGTCTGGGTGGCGCGGGAGTTCGGCGTCCAACGGGTCTTCCTCGCCAACGAACTCGTCGACGCGGCGGCCCTGCGCCGGATCGCGGCCGAGCTCACCGCCGACCCGGACTTCCGCTTCGTCTGTTACGTCGACTCGGTGCGCGGTGTCGAGCTGATGGCCGCCGCGCTGCACGGCTCCGCCCGTCCGGTGGACGTGGTCGTCGAACTCGCGGCCGGCGAGGGGGCCCGCACCGGCGTGCGTACGGAGGCGGAGTGCGCGGCGGTCGCGGACGCGGTCGCCGCGACGCCGACGCTGCGGCTGGTCGGTGTCGCGGGGTACGAGGGCGAGGTGCCGGAGGCCGACCCCGCCCGGGTGCACGCGTGGCTGGGGCGGCTGACCGCCCTCGCGGTGGACTTCGACAAGGCGGGCCGGTTCGCCGGGGTGGAGGAGGTCGTCGTCAGCGCGGGCGGCAGCGCCTGGTTCGACGCGGTGGCCGACGTCTTCGCGGAGATCCCCGAACTCTCCCGCCCCGTCCTGAAGTTGCTGCGCTCGGGCGCGTACGTCTCGCACGACGACGGTCACTACCGCCGGCTGACCCCGTTCGCCCGGGTCCCCGAGGAGGGCGCCCTGCACCCGGCGTTCCGCCTCTGGTCGCAGGTCGTCTCCCGGCCCTCCCCCGAGCAGGCCTTCGTCAACGCGGGCAAGCGGGACGCGGCCTACGACCTCGATCTGCCCGAGGCCCAGGTGATCCGGCGGGACGGCCGTGAGCGCCCGGCCGAAGGGGTCGCCGTCACCGGTCTCTCGGACCAGCACGGGTGGCTGACCACGTCGGCCGGGGCGGACCTGGAGGTCGGGGACTGGGTGGGGCTGGGACTGTCGCACCCGTGCACGTCCTTCGACAAGTGGCAGCTGATCCCGGTGGTGGAGGCGGACGGGACCGTCGTGGACTACGTACGGACGTTCTTCTAGGACCGGCACGGGAAAGGACGCACGCCATGATGGATCTCGTCATCCGTGACGCGGAGGTCGTCGACGGCACCTCCGGGCCCTCGTACCGCGCCGACGTGGGGATCGAGGGCGGCAGGATCACCACGGTGCTCAAGGAGGGAGCGGCGGCCGGCTGTCTGCGGCCGGTCGCCCGCCGGGTCCTGGACGCCGAGGGCCTGGTCCTGGCGCCCGGTTTCATCGACATGCACGCCCACAGCGACCTGGCCCTGCTCCGCGACCCGGAGCACACCGCCAAGGCGGCCCAGGGCGTGACCCTCGAAGTCATCGGCCAGGACGGACTGTCGTACGCGCCGGTGGACGACCGCACCCTCGCCGAGGTCCGCAGGACGATCACCGGCTGGAACGGGTACGGCGACGACATCGACTTCGGCTGGCGCTCGGTCGGCGAGTACCTGGACCGCCTCGACCACGGTTTCGGCGGCGAGGGCATCGCGGTGAACGCCGCGTACCTGATCCCGCAGGGCACCGTCCGCATGCTCGCCGTCGGCTGGGAGGACCGCCCGGCGACGGACCGCGAGCTCGACCGCATGCGGCGGCTGGTCGCCGAGGGCCTGCGGGAGGGCGCCGTCGGCATGTCCTCCGGTCTCACCTACACCCCGGGCATGTACGCCCGGGACGCCGAACTCACCGAGCTGTGCCGGGTGGTGGCCGAGCACGGCGGCTACTACTGCCCGCACCACCGCTCGTACGGGGCGGGCGCCCTGGAGGCCTACGAGGAGATGGTGGCCCTCACCCGCGAGGCCGGCTGCCCGCTCCATCTCGCCCACGCCACCATGAACTTCGGGGTGAACGAGGGCCGGGCGCCCGAGCTGCTCGCGCTCCTGGACCGCGCGCTCGCCGAGGGCGCGGACATCAGCCTCGACACGTATCCCTACACCCCCGGCTGCACCACGCTCGTGGCGATGCTGCCGAGCTGGGCGGGCGAGGGCGGCCCCGAGGCGGTCCTCGCGCGGCTGGCCGACGACGGGAGCGCCGAGCGCATCCGGCACCACATGGAGGTCGTCGGCGCGGACGGCTGCCACGGCGTCCCCATCGAGTGGGACACCATCGAGATCTCCGGCGTCACCGATCCGGCGCTCGCGGAGTACGTCGGCAGCACGGTCCGGCAGTCCGCCGACCGGCTCGGCGAGGAGCCCTGGACCACCGCCCGCCGCATCCTGCTCGACGACCGGCTGGGCGCCACGATCCTCCAGCACGTCGGCCACGAGGAGAACGTGCGCGCCATCATGCGGCACCGCGCGCACACCGGCGGCTCGGACGGGATCCTGCGCGGCGACAAGCCGCACCCGCGCGCCTACGGCACGTTCCCGCAGTATCTCGGCCGGTACGTACGGGAGTTGGGCGTGCTCTCGCTGGAGGAGTGCGTCGCCCATCTGACCGGACGCCCGGCCGCCCGGCTGCGGCTTCCGGACCGCGGCCTGGTCCGCGAGGGCTACCGCGCCGACCTCGTCCTGTTCGACCCGGCCACGGTCGCGGCCGGGTCGACGTTCGAGGCACCGCGCACGCTCCCGACCGGCATCCCGTACGTGCTGGTCGACGGCCGCTTCGTGATCGAGGACGGTCGGCGCACGGACGTCCTGGCGGGGCGGGCGGTCCGCCGCACGGCCTGACCGCCCGCCCCGCGGGACTCACGGCTTGGGCAGGACACACCCGGTGGCGTTCAGGTCGAGCTGGTTGCCCGCCCCGAAGCACGGCACGATCTGGTACGTCTCCTCGGCGTAGTTGATGCCCTGGCGGACGGTGACGTTGCCGCTCGCGTCGACCTCGCACGGGTTGTTCACCGTGCAGCGCCCGCCGTCCTCGTTGCCGGTGTTGTTGACGGCGACGACCTTGCCGGTGGCGTTGTCGATGACGGGCGAGCCCGAGGTGCCCCCGATGGTGTTGCAGGCGGAGGTGTAGCGGACCGAGTCCTTCCAGGTCCAGCCGCCCTCCTTCAGGCGGTACACGAACCCGTCGACGTTGCAGCTGTAGGTGCGCTTCCAGTAACCGGAGACGACCTTGATGGCGGTGCCCGCGGTGGGGTGCGCGTCGCTGAGAGTGAGCGCGCTGATCCCGTACGAGCTCCTGATCTGCGCGTAGGTGCGGGTGAGCTGGTAGATCGTGATGTCGGTGTCGGTCATCGTCGAGTACGCGACCTTGTTCGCGCGCAGTGTCGCGACGCCCGTCCCCGCGGAGTTGAGCAGCGTGAAGGAGCGCGTGGAGGTCTGGCCGACGATGACCTCGCCCGGGTCCGGGAAGCCCGTCTCCAGGCAGTGGCCGTTGGACAGCACGAGCGCGGGGTCGCTGTCGGCGGAGCCGGGCATCCGGATGACGGAGCCGGAGCAGTTGCTGAGCGCGACCGTGCCGGCGTAGGTCACGGCCTGGACGGCGGGCGCCTTCACGGCGGGCGCGTGGGCGGCGGACGACCGGGCGGCCGACGACGGGGTGCCGGACGTCCGGGCGGCCGGTGCGGACGCGGGTGCGTGTCCGGATGTGGCCGCGGGTGCCGCGACCGCGGGTGCCACGCCCGCCCCGGCGATCACCAGGGCGAAGAACGCGGCGACGAGAGGCTTTCTCATGTGGGGGTCCCCTCTTGCGACTTGGGCGGCCGGAGGTCTTCCGGCCGTCGCCAGTTTTGTCATGCGCATTGTGAGGTGAGGGGACGCAACGGACAAGGAGTCGTTTCCGGCCTCGGACGGACACCGGAGGAACCGCGTGGCAGCGGTCGCCGACCCGTTCGGCGTAACCGCGGGGGCCGGCCGGGAACAGCCCTCCCACACCCCCGCACCGGCCGTTACGCCAGGGACACGGACACGTACTCCGGGGTCAGCGGGGTCCAGGGCACGACACGGGACGAAAGGCACCCAAAACACCACGTCTCACGTGGTGGAAAACACGCCCCGCGATGCGTTACGCGGCCGTAAGCTCGCGGACATGCAGGTGATCCAGTCGACCAAGCTCGCCAACGTCTGTTACGAGATCCGGGGCCCGGTGCTCGAGGAGGCGATGCGGCTGGAAGCCGCGGGGCACCGGATCCTCAAGCTGAACACCGGCAATCCGGCCGCCTTCGGGTTCGAGTGCCCGCCGGAGATCCTGGAGGACATCCTCCGCAACGTCTCCTCGGCGCACGGCTACGGCGACGCCAAGGGACTGCTCGCCGCCCGCCGCGCCGTCGTCATGCACAACCAGACCCTCGGCATCGAGACGGACGTCGAGCACGTCTTCATCGGCAACGGCGTGTCCGAGCTGATCGTGATGGCGATGCAGGGCCTGCTCGACGACGGCGACGAGGTGCTCGTACCGGCACCGGACTACCCGCTGTGGACCGCGGCCGTGTCCCTGTCCGGCGGCACCGCCGTCCACTACCACTGCGACGAGCAGTCCGACTGGATGCCCGACCTCGCGGACGTGGAGCGGAAGGTCACCGACCGCACCAAGGCGATCGTCATCATCAACCCGAACAACCCGACGGGCGCGGTGTACGACGAGGCGATGCTGCGCGGGCTCACCGACATCGCCCGCCGCCACAACCTGCTCGTCTGCTCGGACGAGATCTACGACAAGATCCTCTACGACGGCGCGACGCACACCCCCACCTCCTCGGTCGCCCCCGACCTGCTCACCCTCACCTTCAACGGCATGTCGAAGGCCTACCGGGTGGCCGGCTACCGCGTCGGCTGGATGTCGATCTCGGGCCCCCGCGCCCACGCCGACTCGTACATCGAGGGCCTGACGATCCTCGCGAACATGCGTCTGTGCGCGAACATGCCGGGCCAGCACGGCGTGGTCGCCGCGCTGAGCGGCCGGCAGACCATCGGCGACCTGGTCCTGCCGGGCGGGCGACTGAAGGAGCAGCGGGACGTCGCCTACGAGCTGCTGACCCAGATCCCGGGGGTGAGCTGCGTGAAGCCGAAGGGCGCGCTGTACCTCTTCCCTCGGCTCGACCCGAAGGTCTTCAAGATCAAGGACGACCGGCAGATGGTGCTCGACCTGCTGCGCCGCGAGAAGATCATGGTCGTCCAGGGAACGGGCTTCAACTGGCCGGAACCGGACCACTTCCGGGTGGTCACGCTGCCGACCGTGGGCGATCTGACCGACGCGGTGACCCGGATCGGCACCTTCCTGGACGGTTACAGCCAGCCCTGAACCTCACCGTGCGTGCCCGCCGCGTCCAGATGCGCGACCTGGCTCAACTTTAGACGAAATCCAAGCTAGGATGGCTTCCTGCGAGCGCACAGGAGGCCGTCCCATGTACGAACCGATCCGCACCCAGTCGGTCCACACGGTGACCGGCACGCCCTCGGACTTCCCCCACCGGTCGCGCGAGGAGGAGCTGGACATCCAGCTCGCCGGGCATCTCGCGGCCCTGCTCGCGGTGACGGACGAGATCCGCGCGCTCGCGCCCTCCGGAGACCTGGACACCGCGGCCGCGCGGCTCACCGAGCAGGTGGCGCGGCTGCGAGGAGGCATCTCACCGGTGCGCGCGTCCACCGCCCCCGAGTCGCGCGCCGCAGCCCTCCACCAGCGCGCCCACGCCCTCGCCGGACGCGCCCTCGTCGTCGCCGCCTCCCGCGCGGACACGGCGGCCGCGATCCTGGCCGCCGAGCGCATGGACGCCCACGCCCTGGCCACCGGCCCCCGCGCCCTCGCCGCCCACTGAGCCCGGCGCTCCCCCGCACGGCCCCGGTCCGCGTGCACCCGCAGCGACGCGCGGACCGGGTGCCACACACCCCGCCCGTCAGCCGGCGGCGCTCCCCCGCGGCCCGCTACCGCCGGACGTCCGGCGCCGGAGGCCCCGCCCGCGCGTTCGCCGAGGCGCCGGGCGACGCTCCCCGGTGACGCCCCGCACCGCGGGAGGCGACTATTCCGGTTGCATACCGGGATAGCTCGGTCACTCCCCGTTCACCCGGAGCCTCCGGGAACGTTGGATTCCGGGAGCATTCTCCTCGGTGTGAGACGCATCGTGGGAATCGTCCTGGCGGCCTTGCTGATCGGCGGCGTGGCAGCAGCCGTCGTAGCGGGCCGCGAAGGTCAGGACACGGGCACGGCAACGAAGACCGTGCACGGAGTGATCGGTTCGGAGAAGGCGGAGTTCTTCGCCGACCCCGACGTGGTGAAGGCCCTCGCCGCCAAGGGCTACACCGTGAAGACGGAGACCTCCGGGTCCTGGGCCATGGAGGGCCTGGACCTCAAGGGGTACGACTTCGCCTTCCCCTCGAGCCAGGCCCCGGCCGACGAGCTCGCCGCCAAGTACCACGCGCGGCAGCCCCTGCCGCGCCCGTTCTACTCGCCCCTTGTGGTCGTCGCCCACCGCAGCGCCGCCGAGGTGCTCGCGGCGAACGGACTCGCGACCCTCGGCAAGGGATCCGGCACGCTCAGGATGGCCGCGTACCTCAAGGCCGCCGAGCACGACCGGACCTGGCAACAGCTCAAGGGGGCCGGGGCGCACGGAGAACTGACCGGCACGCTCTACATCGCCACCACCGACCCCGCCACCTCCAACTCCGGCGCGCTCTACCTAGCCGCCGCCTCGTACGTCGCCGACGGCGGCCGGGTCGCCGCGGACACCGCCGCCGTCACCCGCACCGCGCCCCTCATGCGCAAGCTCATCAGCGTCCAGGGTGCCCAGCAGACCAGCACCGACGCCGCGTTCAGGGACTTCGTCAGCGGCGCCGGGAACCCGCTCGTGCTCGTGTACGAGTCGCAGGTCGCCGCACTGCTCGCCCAGGGCCAGGACGTCGGTGACCTCACCGTCCTGTACCCGGACACCACCGCGAACAGCGACCACACCGTCGTACCGCTGACGGAGGCGGGCCGCGCGCTCGGTGAACTCCTCAGCAGCGACCCGGCCCTGCGCAGGCTGGCCGTCACACACGGGTTCCGGCCGCAGGGCGCGAGCGCGGAGTTCACGGCGGCTACCGCCGCCCACACCACCTATCTCAACCAGAATCTGACCGGCGTCCGGCAGGCGCCCGTGCCCGCCTCCGCGGTGCTGCACGAGATGGCACGCCGGGCGAAGGGCCAGGGGGGAAGCACATCATGAGCATCGAGGACACGTTCACCCTCACGCCGCCCGAGGCCGTCGCGCCCGTGCCCCGTGAGAAGGCCGGCGGGCTCGTCCCCGTCGACCCGTCCGTGCAGGACGAGATGGCACGCCGGGCCGCCGAGTACATCGGCGGACTCGCTTCCCTCGACGCCCGTTCACCCGAGTTCGCCGGCAAGGTCGGGGAGATCGCCGGCCTCGGCGCGAGCGAGATGCGGGGGGCCGCCGCGCAGTCCAACCGCATGCTGGAGCGCACGCTGCGCAGCCTGCCCTCGAAGGGCGAGGACGCGCAGTCCCACGTCGCGGGCTCGCTCGTCGAACTCCGGCGCGTGGTCGAGGATCTGGACCCGCGAGACCTGTCCGCGGGCAAGGGACGCAAGCTCCTGTCGCGGCTGCCGGGCGGCAACAGGCTGCGTGACCACGTCGCCAAGTACGCCTCGTCGCAGGCCACCTTGAACAAGATCGTGGGCTCGCTGCGCGGTGGCCAGGACGAACTGCGGCGCGACAACGCGGCGTTGCAGACCGAGCGGGTCCGGCTCTGGGAGACGATGGGCAAGCTCCAGGAGTACGTGGTGCTGACCCAGGCCCTGGACACGGCCGTCGAGGAGCACATCACGGGCGTCGACGCCGCCGACCCGGCACAGGCCGACACCCTCCGCTCCGACGTCCTCTTCCCGGTCCGCCAGAAGCACCAGGACCTGCTGACCCAGCTCGCGGTGTGCGCGCAGGGCTATCTGGCCATGGACGTGGTCCGGCGCAACAACGACGAACTCATCAAGGGCGTCGACCGCGCCGCCACCACCACGGTCTCCGCCCTGCGCATCTCCGTGATGCTCGCCTCCGCCCTCGACAACCAGCGCAAGGTCGTCGACCAGGTCAACGCGTTGCGCGGCACCACGGAGGAACTGATCCGCGGCAACGCCGAGATGCTCGCCACGCAGAGCGGCGAGATCCAGCGCATCGCCGCCGACCCGGCCGTCGGCGCGGAGACCCTCCGTACCGCCTTCCAGCAGATCTACCGCACCCTCGACGCCATCGACACCTACAAGGTCCAGGCCACCGAGTCGATGGCGGCGACCGTGGAGTCCCTCACCTCGGAACTCCAGCAGGCGAGCGTCTACCTGGAGCGCAGCAGGTCGCGGGGCGCCCTGGACGGAGGTACCGCGTGAGACGCGTACGAGGTACCAGGCCACGCATGACCGCTCTCGCCGTGCTCGCACTGCTGACGGCGTGCACGTCACACCCGCGGCAGGAGCAGCAGCCCGGAAGGAACGCGCCCGAACCGGGCACCTTGCGCATCCTCGCCTCCAGCGAACTCGGCGACATGCGACCGGTGCTGGAACAGGTCCGCAAGGACACCGGCATCACGGTCCGCCCCACCTATCTGGGCACCCTCGCCGCCGTCGACCTGCTCGCGCGCGGCAAGGTGGACGGCTCCTACGACGCGCTGTGGCTGTCGTCCAACGACTATCTGCGGCTGCGGCCCGACGCGGCGAGGAAGGTCGTCTCGGAGACGCCGGTCATGTCGAGCCCGGTGGCCATCGGGGTGAAGCCGGCCACCGTACGGGCTCTGGGCTGGAAGCCGGACGACGTCACCTGGCCGCAGGTGGAGAAGGCGGTGGCGGAGGGCCGGCTGACGTACGGCATGACCGATCCCGCCCGCTCCAACTCCGGTTTCTCCACCCTGATCTCGGTCGCCTCCGGTCTGTCCGGAGCGCAGTCGGCGCTCACCGACGCGGACGTGGACAGGGCGACCCCGCGCCTCAAGGAGTTCTTCAAGGGACAGAAGCTGACCTCGGGTTCCTCCGGATGGCTGGCGAGCGCGTACCGGCGCCGCGGCACCGTGGACGCCCTGCTCAACTACGAGTCCGTCCTCAAGGGGATGAAGGACCTGACGGTCATCCGGCCGCGCGACGGCGTCGTGACGGCCGACTACCCGCTCTCCTCGCTCGCCGCCACGGACCGGGGCACCCGGGAGACCGTGCGCCGTCTCGCCGAGGCGCTGCGCACCCCGGCCGTCCAGCGGCTCATCACCGAGCGCACCCTGCGCCGTCCGGTGGTCCCCTCGGTCGCCCCTGCGGCCGGCCTCGACACGAGCAGACGGCGCGAACTCCCCTTCCCCGGCAGCCGGTCCGTCGCCGACCGGCTCCTCGACGCGTACGAGAACCAACTCCGCCGGCCCTCCCGGACCGTGTACGTCCTCGACACCTCCGGCTCGATGCGCGGCAGCCGGCTCGACCGGCTGAAGAAGGCCCTCACCTCGCTGACGGGGGACTTCCGCGAACGCGAGGAGGTGACGCTGATGCCGTTCGGGTCGGACGTGAAGAGCGTCCGCACGCACCTGGTGCGGCCCGCGGACCCGGGGGCCGGACTGGACGGCATCCGGGCGGACACCCGGGCGCTGAGCGCCTCCGGCGACACCGCGATCTACACCTCGCTGGAGAAGGCGTACGAGCATCTGGGGACCGACGACGACACGTTCACGTCGATCGTGCTGATGACCGACGGCGAGAACACGACCGGGGCGAAGGCCGGGCACTTCGACGGCTTCTACCGCGAACTGTCCGGCGCGCAGCGGGAGATCCCCGTCTTCCCGATCCTCTTCGGCGACTCCGACCGGAACGAGTTGGGGCACATCGCCGATCTGACCGGCGGCCGCCTCTTCGACGCCCGCAAGGGTTCGCTCGACGGCGCCTTCGAGGAGATCCGTGGCTACCAATAGATTCCTGGGCTATCTGGAGTCCCGGAAGAACCTGGCGGGCAGCGCCTGCGGGATCGGTGGGCTGGCGCTGACCTTCACGGGGCTGGCGGGAGCGTACTGGCCCGTGGTCGTCGCGGGTCTGTACGGCGCGGGCGCGCTGATCGCACCGCCGGAGCGCCCGCCGCTGCCGGACTTCCCCGACCCGTCCGCGCAACTGGAGGAACTGCGGGCCGACTTCGCCACCCTGCGGGTGTACCTGGACGGTGTCGAGCTGCCTCCGGCAGCCGCGGGCCGGCTCACCGAACTGGGCGAACTCCTGGCGGCGCTGCTGGATCCCGGCTGGGTCGCCGAGGTCCTCGCGCGTGACCCGGAGGGCGTCCACGCGCTGTCCCGCGCCGTGCGGCAGGACATCCCCGAGGCCGTCGACACCTTCGTACGGACCCGGTGGTGGACCCGGCTCACGCCCGGCACGGAGCCGCCGGAGCGGCATCTGGAGCGGCAGCTCACCCTGCTGTACGAGGAGGCCGACCGGCTGGCGGCGGTCCTGCGGGAGGCCGAGGCGCGCCGCCAGGAGACGCACACGCGCTACCTGGAGGACCGGGGCCGCTCCTCGCAGTGACCCGCCCGCCCTCCGCGGTGACCTGCCCGGCGCGGGCGGTCCGCCGCACCCCGCAGGGGCCCCGCACACGGTCGTGCGGAGCCCCTGCGGGGTGCTGCCACCGCGGCCGGCCCTGGCGACGTCGCAGGTCAGGGCAAGTCCGGCCGGCCGCGGAGCGGGTGGGGGCGCCGAGGGCACGCCGGCCTCCTCCCGCCGGGCGGGTGCCGTCCGGCGGGAAGGGGCGGGCGCGACGCGGTGCCGCCGCGCCTCGACGGGCGGAGGTCCGCCCGCCGCGGCACTAGCCCAGGCGCTGCACCAGCGCCCGGTATTCGTCCCACAGTTCCTTCGGTGTGTGCTCGCCGAAGGTGTTGAGGTGCTCGGGCACGAGCGCGGCCTCCTCGCGCCACACCTCCTTGTCGACGCTGAGCAGGAAGTCGAGCTCCGACTCGGACAGGTCGAGTCCCTTGGTGTCCAGGGCGCCCTTGGCCGGCAGGACGCCGATGGGGGTCTCGACACCCTCGGCACGGCCGTCGAGACGGTCCACGATCCACTTCAGGACACGGCTGTTCTCGCCGAAGCCGGGCCACACGAACTTGCCCGCGTCGTTCTTGCGGAACCAGTTCACGTAGTAGATCTTCGGGAGCTTCGCCTGGTCCTTGTCCTTGGCGACGTCGATCCAGTGCCCCATGTAGTCGCCCATGTTGTAGCCACAGAACGGCAGCATGGCGAACGGGTCGCGGCGCAGTTCACCGACCTTGCCCTCGGCGGCGGCGGTCTTCTCGGAGGCGACGTTCGCGCCGAGGAAGACTCCGTGGTTCCAGTCGAAGGACTCCGTCACCAGCGGGACGGCCGTGGCGCGGCGCCCGCCGAAGAGGATCGCCGAGATCGGCACGCCCCGGGGGTCCTCCCACTCGGGCGCGATGATCGGGCACTGGTCGGCGGGGACGGTGAAGCGGGCGTTGGGGTGGGCGGCCGGGGTGCCGGACTCCGGCGTCCAGTCGTTGCCCTTCCAGTCGGTGAGATGGGCGGGAGTCTCCTCCGTCATCCCCTCCCACCAGATGTCGTTGTCGTCGGTCAGCGCGACGTTGGTGAAGACGGAGTTTCCCCAGAGCGTCTTCATCGCGTTGGCGTTGGTGTGCTCGCCGGTGCCGGGCGCGACGCCGAAGAAACCGGCCTCGGGATTGATCGCGTACAGCCGGCCGTCCTCGCCGAACCGCATCCAGGCGATGTCGTCACCGATGGTCTCGACCGTCCAGCCGGAGACGGTGGGCTCCAGCATGGCGAGGTTGGTCTTGCCGCACGCGCTCGGAAAGGCCGCGGCGACGTACTTGGAGCCGCCCTGCGGCGGGGTCAGCTTCAGGATGAGCATGTGCTCGGCGAGCCAGCCCTCGTCCCGTGCCATGACAGAGGCTATGCGCAGGGCGTAGCACTTCTTGCCGAGCAGCGCGTTGCCGCCGTAGCCCGACCCGTACGACCAGATCTCGCGGGTCTCCGGGAAGTGCGAGATGTACTTCGTGGAGTTGCACGGCCACGGCACGTCCGCCTCGCCCTCGGCGAGCGGCGCCCCGAGCGTGTGCACGGCACGCACGAAGAAGCCGTCGGTGCCGAGCTCGTCCAGGACGGGCTGTCCCATGCGGGTCATGGTGCGCATGGAGACGGCGACGTAGGCGGAGTCGGTGATCTCCACGCCGATCGCGGAGAGGTCGGAGCCGAGGGGGCCCATGCAGAACGGGACGACGTACATCGTCCGGCCCTTCATCGAGCCGCGGAAGACGCCCCCTTCGCCGGTGAAGATCTCGCGCATCTCCGCGGGCGCCTTCCAGTGGTTGGTCGGGCCCGCGTCCTCCTCCTTCTCGGAGCAGATGAACGTACGGTCCTCGACCCGCGCGACATCGGTCGGGTCGGAGGCGGCGTAGTAGGAATTGGGGCGCTTGATCGGGTCGAGCTTCTTGAAGGTGCCCTTCCGCACGAGCTCCTCGCTCAGTCGCTCGTACTCGGCCTCGGATCCGTCACACCAGACCACGCTGTCCGGCTGCGTCAGTTCGGCGATCTCGTTGACCCACGAGATCAGGTCCTTGTGCTGGGTGGGAACGGTGGAGGGAGCCGCGATGTCGCGCGCCACGATTGCTCCTAGATGAGGGGTTTTGTTTGTTGTGCCCCTTGGGGGCTGCGACCCGGATGCTTCACGGTGAGGGAACCCTGGCGCTCATCCGGTGCCGACCGCACTCATTTGATCATCCGACTCATCCGCCCATCTGTCCAGAGGGCCTCACACCTGAGCGGAGTGAGCATCGCCACGTGTACCCACGCTTCTTTGCGTCCACGCGGGGTTCAGCTGAAGGATTTTTTGCCTGGCCGTCTCGACGTGTCAGAAGCGTGAGAAGATGGCCGTTCTTGACCGGTCGGCGCGGCGTACTGATACGTAACTTACGGTTCCGTAGGTACGATTCACCGCATGACTGCGCCCGTCCCCGACGCGCCCACGGACTCGCCGGCCGCAGGCCGCGGTCCCGGAGCGCCCTCCCTGTCGCAGCCGGAACCTCATCCGGTCAAGCCCAAGCTCCGCGGCTGGCTGCACCTCGGCATGTTCCCGGCCGTCCTGATCTCCGGCCTGGTGCTCACCGCCCTCGCGAGCTCGACCCGCGGCCGGATCGCCTGCGGAATCTTCGTCCTGACCGCCTGCCTGCTGTTCGGGGTCAGCGCGCTCTACCACCGCGGCGACTGGAGCCCGCGCATGGACGGCGTCCTGCGCAGACTCGACCACGCCAACATCTTCCTGATCATCGCGGGCACCTACACGCCGCTGACGATGCTGCTGCTCCCGGGCGCCAAGGGAGAGTGGCTCCTCTGGAGCGTCTGGGGCGCGGCGGCGGCCGGCATCGCCTTCCGGGTGTTCTGGGTCGGCGCCCCGCGCTGGCTCTACACCCCCTGCTACATCGCGATGGGCTGGGCCGCCGTCTTCTTCCTCCCGGACTTCATGCGCACGGGCGGGATCGCCGTCCTCGTCCTGGTGATCGTCGGAGGCCTGCTCTACAGCGCGGGCGGAGTGATCTACGGGATCAAACGCCCCAACCCCTCCCCCCGCTGGTTCGGCTTCCACGAGGTCTTCCACTCCCTCACCCTCGCGGCGTTCGTCGTGCACTACGTGGGCATCTCGCTGGTGGCCTACCAGCACGGCTGACCCCACCGGCCGGGCCCTTCCCGGCACCTCTTCCCTTCCGGTCACCCCAGGGCCGCGACTCACGAGTCGCGGCCCTTTGTCGTGCCGGGCGTCGGGACGAACGTCCGTGCGGGCACCGGCCGGCACTCCAGCAGTCACATCCCATTGACAGTAGCTAGCTTTTGAGAGCTACTCTCATTTTATGGTGACTCTCACTCAGAAGGACGCCGCGGGGCGCGACCCCCGCCGCTGGTGGGCCCTGGGGGCCCTGGTCGCGAGCATGCTCGTGCTCGGCTTCGACATGACGATCCTCAACGTGGCGCTGCCGACGATGGCCCGCGCCCTGGACGCGAGCACGGGCGAACAGCAGTGGATGGCCGATGCCTACGTCGTCGTCTTCGCCGCGCTGATGCTGCCGGCCGGCCTGCTGGGCGACCGCTTCGGACGGCGCCGGATGCTCATCACCGGCCTCGGCGTCTTCCTGGCCGGCTCCCTGGTGGGCGCGCTGGCCGACGACGTCACCCCGCTGATCCTCGCCCGCGCGCTGATGGGTGTCGGCGGCGCGCTCGTGATGCCGCTCGCCATGGCCGTCCTGCCGTCGCTGTTCGGCCCCGAGGAACGCACCAAGGCCGTCGGCGCGGTCTCCGCCGCCTCCGCGCTGGGCCTGCCGCTCGGCCCGATCGTCGGCGGCTGGCTGCTCGACCACTTCTGGTGGGGCTCGGTCTTCCTGGTCAACGTGCCCATGGCCGCGATCGGCATCGCCGCCTGCGTCTTCCTGCTCCCCGAGACCCGCGACCCGGCCTCGCCCCGGGTCGACATCGTCTCCACGGCGCTCACCGCGGCCGGCCTCAGCATCCTCATCTACGCGATCATCGAGGCCCCGGGTCGCGGCTGGGGCGATCCGCTGATCCTCGGCCTCT
The DNA here is from genome assembly GCF_009498275.1 of Streptomyces fagopyri. Lineage (NCBI taxonomy): Bacteria > Bacillati > Actinomycetota > Actinomycetes > Kitasatosporales > Streptomycetaceae > Streptomyces > Streptomyces fagopyri. Next base: position 3,696,487 of record NZ_CP045643.1, read on the forward strand.
TCGCCGCCTCCCTCGTCCTGATCGCGGGGCTCGTCGTCCGCGAGCGCCGCAGCCCCCGCCCGATGCTCGACCTCTCCCTTCTCACCCGGCGCGGCTTCCTGCTCAACACGCTCGCCGCGACCCTCGTGATGTTCGTGCTGTCCGGGCTGATGTTCGTACTGCCGCAGTATCTGCAGGCGGTGCTCGGACACGACGCGTTCGCCACCGGGGTGCGGATGCTGCCGATGATGGGCGGCCTGCTGATCGCCTCCAGGGGCGCCCAGCCGCTGCTGGCCAGGTTCGGGGCGCGGGGCGTGATCAGCGGGGGCCTGGTCACCCTCGCCTTCGCCGCGGTCCTCGGCAGCCGTACGACCGTCGACGACGGCTACGGCTTCACCGCCCTGTGGCTGTCGATCGCCGGACTCGGCTTCGGTTTCGCCGTGGTGCCCGCGATGTCCGCCGCCCTCGGCGCGCTGCCCCGCGACCGCGCCGGAAGCGGCTCGGGGCTCCTCATGACCGTGCGCCAGGTGGGCAGCGCGATCGGTATCGCGCTGCTCGGCTCGCTGCTGGCGAGCACGTACGGCGACCGGCTCGACACGTCCGGGCTGCCGCACGCGGCCGCGGACACCGCCGCCGACTCGGTGGTCGGCGCCCATGTGGTCGCGGCACGGCTCGGCGACCACGCGCTCGCCGCCTCCGCGAACGCCTCCTACATCCACGGCATGGACCTGGTCCTGCTGGTCAGCGGGATCGCGGCGCTCGTCACCGCACTGCTCGCCGCGGCACTCCTGTCGAACCCCGAGCCGGCCGCCGCCCACGCCCCCGAGGAGGACACCGGCATGGCTCCGACGCCCGCCGATGCCCGACAATGAGCGTCATGGCCGCCACCGCACACAGCTCCCCTCCCGCCCCGGGCACCCAGCCGGGGCTCAGGGAGCGGAAGAAGATGAAGACCCGGATCGCGATCCGTGAGGCGACGTACCGGCTGATCCGGGAACAGGGGTACGAGGCGACGACCGTCGAGCAGATCGCGGAGGCGGCCGAGGTCTCCCCGTCCACGGTCTTCCGCTACTTCCCCGCCAAGGAGGACATCGTCCTCACCGACGAGTACGACGCCCTCCTCGAGGAGGAGCTGCGGGCACGGCCCGCGGACGAGCCGTGGTTCGACTCCCTGCGGTACGTGCTGAGCAAGGCCATCGGCATCGGGAGCTCCGAGGAGCCCGAGGTGACCCGGTTGCGGGCCCGGCTGATGGTCGAGATCCCCGCGGTCCGCTCCCGGATGATGGAGAGCATGTCCGTCACCGGCCGCCTGCTGTGCCGCGCGATCGGGGAACGCGTCGGCCGGGATCCCGGCAGCCTCGAAGTGCGCGTCTTCGCGATGTCGCTGATCGGGGGCCTGCTGGAGACCTCGCTGTACTGGGCCGAGGGCGACCACCGGGAGGACTTCGCCGAGATCGTCGACCGCGCGGTGGACGTCCTGCAGCACGGCCTGCCGGTGGCGAAGGGCTCATGACATCCTGACCGGGTGAACGGACCGGAGATCCTCGTCGCCTTCGCCCCGGAACTGGGCCTGTTCGTACCGCACGCGCGGCGTCGCGCCGCCACCGCCGTCGCCACCGACGGCTCCTCGACCCTCGGCCATGTCGTCGAGTCGCTCGGCGTCCCGCTGACCGAGGTCGGCGCCCTGGTCGTGGACGGCCGGGAGGTCCCGGTGTCGCACGTCCCCGCGGCAGGCGAGTCCGTACGCGTACGACCGGTCGAACGCCCGCAGCGGGTTCCCGGCGCCCCGCTCCGCTTCCTCCTCGACGTCCACCTCGGTACCCTCGCCCGTCGTCTGCGACTCCTCGGCGTCGACACGGCGTACGAGTCGACGGACATCGGCGACCCGGCCCTCGCCACCCGCTCCGCGGACGAGCGGCGCGTCCTGCTCAGCCGTGACCGCGGACTGCTGCGCCGCCGCGAGCTGTGGGCGGGCGCGTTCGTCTACAGCACTCGGCCCGACGACCAACTCCGTGACGTCCTGGGCCGGTTCACACCCGAGCTGCTGCCCTGGACACGCTGCACCGCCTGCAACGGCCTGCTCCAGGAGGCCACCAAGGAGCAAGTCGCCGGCCGGCTGGAGAACGGCACCGAGCGCTCGTACGACGTGTTCGCGCAGTGCCGGGAGTGCGGGCGCGCCTACTGGAGGGGCGCGCACCACGAGAACCTGGAGGCCATCGTGGGGCGCGCCCTCGCCGAGTTCGGGCGGGCCGGGAGAGCCGGCCAGGGCATGCCGTTCGGCTGAGGCACCCCTTGCCGCACGTCCCGCCGCGTGAGCGAAACGGCGGGCCCAGCGGTGGTCTAGCGGCGCCTCACGTCCTTGGCTCCGCAGGCCACCCCGTCCCGGTTCGGGTCGAGGCCCAGCGGGTCGTCCTCGCCGTTGACCCGGAGGCGGCCGTAGTCGTTGGCCTTCAGCCACGCGCAGCGCGGGGCCGTCGCCCTGCCGACGCCGGCCGGGAAGACCGTCGGCACACAGACGTTGACGGTGCCGTAGTGCCGGTCGCAGCCGGAGATCGTGGTCGGGACCTTCTGCGAACTCCGTTGCCTGCCGCCCTTGGTGACCGTGCCCGTCGGGGAGTCGGCGAAGGAGTGGACGTGCGCCGAGGCGGTGTCCGCGGCGAGCGCCGACGGCCCCTGGAGATGCACCCATCTGGCCACCGAGGGGACGCCGTTGGCGTCGACCGCGAAGAGCATGTACCAACCGGGTGGCGCCAGGCTGGGGTTGCTCGTCACGTTGAGGTCGACGTTGTCGCCGTCCACGCTCAGCGGCAGGTCCACGAACCGCTGGTTGGGGTCGGACGAGTGCGTCACCGCGGCGGGCCGGATCAGTTCCGCCTTCACGACGGGCCGGTCGACCGTGATGCGCTGGGTGTCCCCGTACACCCACTCGTTGTCGATCAGGGAGGTGATGGCCGGGCGGGTGCCCTTGAGCAGGTAGGGCGGCGTGTAGAGGGACACGTCGTGGTTCCAGGTGCCGTTGCCCGGGTTGTCGCCGGTGGCCATGACGCGGCCGTCGGGCAGCAGGAACGCGGAGGAGTGGTAGCCCCGCGCCTCCGGGTCGGCGGCCACCGGATCGAAGGTGGAGGAGGCCGGGTCGAAGATCGACGCCTCGAAGACGGGACCGGCACGGTTGTGCAGAGCGCCGCCCGTCTCCAGCACCTTCCCGTCGGGCAGCAGGACGGCGGAGACGTACATCTTGCCCTGACCGCCCGTCTCCGGGACCTTGCCGCCGCCGAGGTCGACGGTGCCCTGCGGGATCTGCGGGCCCGTCGTGTACGCCGGGTTCGCGGCCTTGAGGTCGATGACGTCGGTGAGCCGGTTCGCGTCCGGGTTGGAGTCGATGTTGCCGCCGCCGAGCGTGAGGACCTTCTGGTCCTGGGCCGGGGGCAGCAGCACGCTGGCGGACTGGTCGCGCTCGTCCTTGTTCCGCAGCCCCGGCACCGCCGTCACCGTGTTGGCGTCGTAGTCGTAGATCGCCGAGCCGGTACCCGGGGTGCCGTCGCCGAAGACATGGCTGCCGGAGTAGAAGAGCCGCCCGTCCTGCATCAGGATCATCGACGGGTACAGACCCCAGTACGACCAGGTCTGGGCGACCTGCGTGAACGGCAGCCACCGCTGCTGCGCCGCCGACCAGCGCTCGGCCGTCACCGACCCGGTGGAGTCCTCGCGCAGTCCGCCGAACGAGATGACGTCACCGTTGCCGAGCTCGGTGGCCGACGGGTACCAGTGGCCGTCGTTCAGGTCGTTCGTCCTGCTGTACGTCTCGGTGACGGGGTCGAAGACGTACGACTCCTTGTACCCCTCGTAGCCGTGCCCGCCCGCGACCGGGAACGCCTTGTTGCCGCTCATCACCAGCACCCGCCCGTCGGCGAGCTGGACGTGCCCCGAGCAGAACATGTCCTTCGGCGTGGGGATCACCTTGTACGTGCCGTTCACCGGGTCGTAGACCGCGCTGGTGAACGTGCCCGCCTCGAAGTTCTCCTCGCTGTTGCCGGACCCGGCGATCAGCAGCACCTTGCCGTTGTTGAGGACGACGGAGTGCATGGAGCGCACCGGGTTCTGGGTGGGGAGCACGTCCCAGCGGCCGTCTGCGCACTGGTCGGCGGTACCGGTGCAGGTGGCCGGCGGGATCGGGTCGACGACCTGCTCCATCGTGTAGTCGTCGGTGGTCGCCGAGCCGGTGCCGTACACCGAGACACCCCAGGTGATCCGGTCGGTACCGGCCGGGACGACGGGCGTACGGACGCTCGCCCGGGTCCAGGCCGCCGCCATGTCCAGGGTCTTGAGGTCGGTCCAGTACTGCCAGCCCGCCGTCGTGTCGTGCCGGAAGACGGTGACGGCGGCATCCGGAGTCGTCGTCCTGTACCAGAGGCCCAAGTCGTACTGCCTGCCCGCGGCGACCACCGGCGCGCAGGCCGCGGACTCCGTGATCAGCGCCTTGCGGTCGCCGTCAACACGCCGGGTCAGGCTGACCTGCATCGCCTTGGAGCCGGAGTGGGAGCCGCTCACCGTGGCGAACGTGACGTCGTTGTCGCCCCAGCCGGACTTCTCCCAGCAGTACGGCATGCCGTCCGTACCGGCGGTCTCGAAGCCTGGATTGGTGACGAGGTTCGCGGCCGAGGCGGGCTGCGGCGAGACGATCAGCAGCCCGGCGGCCAGCGCCGCCACGGCCAGCAGTGAGGTTCCGCGTCGTGGTCGCACCAGGAATCTCACGCGGCTCTCCTCGCCGCGCGGCTGCCGCCGCCGCTCTCGCCCGGGGCCTCGCGGCCGCGGCGCGGCAGGTAGACCAGCGCCTCGGTGCCGGCGAAGCGCAGGACGAAGGTCGTCACCAGGGCCAGGGCGGTGGCAGACAGCGCGCTCATCGCGAAGTGGTGGACGAACAGGGCGATCAGGGGGATGCGCAGGACCAGATCGGCGTTGGCGAGCAGGGCGAAGCGGCCCACGCGGTCCCACCGGCCCCGGTGCCTGCGGCGTTCGCGGAACAGCAGGTGCTCGATGAGCAGGAAGTTCCAGGCGACGCCGAACTGGTTGGCGAGGATCTCCGCCGGCAGGTAGTGCAGGCCGGCGGCGGTGAGCGCGTACAGGCCGAGCAGGTTGGGCAGGAAGCCGGTGGCGCCGATCAGGCCGAAGACGATCATCCGGGCGAGCGGTGAGGCGGTGCGCAGCCCGGCGAGGTGGCGCAGGAAACGGAATCCCTCCCGCGCGGTCGACTTGGACTCGCCCGCGAACCGGTCCTGGAAGACGAAGGGCACCTCGGTGACCTGGCGGGGGCGGCTGCGGACGGCGAGTTCGAGCAGGATCTTGTAGCCGAGTGGCTGGAGGACGCCGGCGGTGACCGCGCTGCGGCGGATCGCGAAGAAGCCGCTCATCGGGTCGCTGATGCCGTGCAGCCGGCGTGGGAAGAGGGTCTTGGTCAGCCAGGTCGCGCCGCGTGAGACGGCGATGCGGTAGCCGCCGGCGAGTCCCGCGCGGCTGCCGCCCTTGGTGTAGCGGCTGGCGACGACGAGGCCGGCGCCGGACCGCTCTCCGGCGGCCACCAGTTCCGGTACCAGGGACGGCGGGTGCTGGAGGTCGCCGTCCATGACGACGATCCAGTCCGAGGTCGCCGCCCGCAGTCCTTCGACGACCGCGCCGCCGAGGCCCCCGACGGGCTGTTCGCGGTGCAGGACGGTCACCGGGAACGAGCAGTCCGGCGCGGCCCGGGTGATCACCCCGGGGGTGTCGTCGGTGGAGTCGTCCACGAAGACCACCTCGCAGGGCAGCCGGGCCGGTACCGACTCGGTGATCCGGCGCAGCAGTTCGCGGACGTTGCCGGCCTCGTTGAAGGTCGGTACGACGATGGTGACCGCACCCGGTTCGGGAACCTCCGCGGCGCCCACCGCCGGCTCGCCCAGCTCACCGGGGACCGTACTCTCGAAGCTGCTCATCGACTGCCTCCGGTACTCGACGTGGTGGTGCTCACGGTGACCCGCCGGATCTCGATGCGGTCCTCGCCCGTGCCGAAGGTGGCGACCGGTGTGGAGTGCTCGATGGCCGCCCTGACGTCGGGCAGGTCCACGGCGTCGCGCCGTACGGTCGGGGAGGCGACGACGTAGTCGACGTCCTTCCAGCCGCCCGGCATCGTGGCGGTCACCGCGGGGTCGAGGTCCGCCTTGTAGAACCAGATGACCCCGAGGCCGGGCCGGTAACCGTCGTGCACCAGGTCGAGCCAGAGCGCGTCGTCCACCAGGACCCGGGTGCCCGCCGGGTCCGGCACCTCGGTCCTCAGCCAGGAAGCCGCCGCCCGGTAGGGGACGTTGGCGTCGGTGGTGACGGCGGTGCGGTCGCCGTCGTACCAGCGCGGCAGGACGAACCCGGCGGCCACCGCCACGAGCGCGGTCGCCGTCACCCGCCGCCCCCAGGTGAGGGCGGGCTTCTCCGCGGTGCCGCGCCGTCGGCGCAGCACCGCGTGGAGCACGCTCGCGCTGCCACCGGCGAGGACCAGCGCGAGGAACGGCAGCGCCTGGATGACGTACATCGCGGGCAGGTAGCCGCTCGGGCGCAGCGCCACCAGGGCCAGGATCGCGACGGTGAGCGCGGGTCCGGCCAGGGCGCGGGCGGTGACCGACCAGCGCCAGGTGGCCAGGAGGAGCAGGGCTCCGGCGAGGCCGCCGAGGATCAGTACGCGGTCGTAGTAGAGCCAGGAGTGCAGGACTCCGTACGAGCCGGAGCCGGGGTCGAGGACGAAGCCGGAGCCCGGGCGGCTCATCTGGTACGTGATGCCCTCCCAGAGCGAGACATGGCCCGCGCCGGGGAGGAGTTCGCCCTTGAGCAGGGCAAAAAGCGGATAGAAGAGGCCGAGCAGGGCGCAGGCGGTGACGGCGCCGGTGAGCGCGAACTTGCGGGTGTCGCGGTGGCCGTGGCGCCACATGGTGACCAGCAGGGCGGGGAGGACGACGAGCATCGTCTCCTTGGTGAGCACGGCGGCCGCGGCGGCGACGCCCGCCCCGAAGTGGTGCCACAGGTGACGGCTCGGGGACGCGGCGAGGCAGAACGCGAGCAGCGTCCACATGACCGCGATGTTGTCGAGGAAGATCTCGCGCTGCAGCACGACCGACAGCGGCGAGAGGCCGAAGAGGACCATCGCGAGCCCGGCCGCCCAGCGCGGCAGCGAGAGACGGCGTGCGAGGACGTACAGGAGGACGGCGCTGACCGCGGTGACCGCGGGCATCGCCATCCGCATCGGGCCGACCGTCATCAGCGAGGGGTCGAGGTGGGCGGGTATCCAGGTCAGGGCGGCCAGCTGGATCCAGCCGAGGGGCGGGTGGTCGTACCAGTACGTGTAGGGGGCGAGGCCCTTGCCCTGCTGCACGGCCCAGGCCTGGGCGAGATAGGTGCCCTCGTCGTCGCTGAGGGTGGGGTAGTCGGCGATGTTCCAGCCCTGCACGACGATGATCGCCAGCAGCAGCGCACCGCACAGGGCGAGGTCGGCGCGCGAGGTGCGCAGCCGCCGGAGCGGGGGGAGGCCGGGGGCGTTCCCGGGCCCGGAGGGCCGTTGTTGCGCGGGGACCGTGGGAGTGGTCGCCGCGGGAAGAGTGGAGGTCACGCGGAAGGTCCTCTCGGGACTTTCGGGACATGCCGAAAGGTTCGGGACGTGCGTGGGCGGGGACCCTGGCACCACGGCGTGCGGGACCGGCGCGGGTCCGCCGGGTGGATCCCCGGCGACCGCTTCGGACCCCGGCGGGTCGCTTCGGACTTCGGCGGGTCGTTTCGGGTGCCGCGGGTCGCTTCGGCGCTAGCGGACCGCTTCGGCTTCCATGAGGTGCGCGCCGACGTGACGGGTCAACTCCCAGTCGTCGCGTCCCCTTTGCTCACGCCACACGGCCCGGACGGCCGCACCGGCGAGAAGCACCTGATAGAAGGGGCCGCCCGCGACGAGCTTGAGGTAGTGCACGAAGCGGACGCGGAGTCCGTACTGCCTGCCGAAGTCGTGCAGCCCGACGAGTTCGAAGACGAAGGTGACCAGGGCGGTCACGGCCGGCAGGAAGGTGGTGAAGGCGATGCCGACGGGCACATCGAGGAACAGGGCGACGGCCACGTTGAGCGGGATGACCACACCGGAGAGCGCCTGGAGATACGGCGTCATGAGCGTGTAGCGGGCCAGCAACCGCTGCCCGAATCCCGGCAGTTGCCTCCAGTCCTTCTTGCGGTAGACCTGGAGGAAGCCCTGGTTCCAGCGGGTGCGCTGCTTGAGCAGCGACATCAGGCTGCCGGGGGTCTCCTCCCGGGTGACCATGTCGCAGTCGTAGGCGACGACGACCTTCTTGCCGACGCTGGACAGGCGGACCCCCAGGTCGCAGTCCTCGGCGAGGCAGTCGGGATCCCAGCCGCCGGCCTCCCGCAGCACGTCCGTCCGGACGAACACGGTGTTGCCGCCGAGTGGGATGAAACCTTTCTGCGCGTGCAGGTGGAGCCGTGAGCGGAACCAGAAGAAGTACTCCAGGCAGTTGCGCAGGCTGTACCAGCTGGAGTTGAAGTTGATGAGCTGGACCCCGCCCTGGACGACGTCCGCGCCCGTCGCGCGAAACGCGTGGTCGACGTGGGCGAGCAGCTCCGGATGCACCTGGTCCTCGGCGTCGAAGACTCCCACGACGTCGCCGCGGCAGTGCGGCAGCGCCGTGTTCATGGCCTTCGGCTTGTTCTTCCGCTGGTGCCGGTCGACGACGACCCGCACCCGTGCGTCACGCGCGGCGGCCCGCCGGGCGACCTCCGTGGTCTCGGGATCGTCGTGTCCGACGATCACGATGATCTCGAAGTCCGTGTGACTCGACTCCAGCAGCCGCTGGACGGTGTGGTCGAGCACGGCCTGTTCGTGGCGGGCCGGCAGGAGCAGCGAGAAGGCGAGCCGGTCACCGCCGTCCGGTCTGCCGAAGCGGGTGGAAGCCAGCACCTCGGGCGTACGCCACGCGTGCATCTGCCACCACAGGGTGAAGGCGGCCATCCAGAAGAGGGCCAGCGAAACGGCAGCGATGAGGACAGACGTGAAGACAGACGTGAGCAACAGATCCCCCCAGATCCCCGAATCCCCCGGTCACGACGGTGCGTCACATCCGTCGCGTCATGGAGCAGAGACTATGGGCGATATGTGAAGGCCGCGGGATGCCCCGGTGAAGAGCGCGTTTCCGCACCCGCGGGCGGACTGCCGCGACAGGCGAACACCGGTCGCGTCCACGGCGGTTGAGGACCGCCCGTCTCAGCTGCTCAGAGCGGTGCGCAGACGCTCGGGATCGGTTGTCGGAGCGTCACAGGTGAAGTTACGGCAGACGTACGCGGCGGGCTCCCCCTCCACCAGCGGGCGGCCGGCGAGCAGCGGAAGCTCGTCACTCTCCGCAGCGCCCACGGCGACGACGGCCCCCGGCGCGGTGCCCAGCAGCGCCGTCCGGTGCAGCGCCCGGGTCATGGTGTGGCCGGCCGGTCCCACGACCGCGACCTCGCGCGGCCCGTCGAGCAGCGCCTCGGCGACCGCGAGTCCCCAGCCGACGAAGCGCGGAGCACGCGGCCCGAGCGCCTTCACGACCCCCAACGCCCGCTCCGCGGCGACACGATGCGGCTCGGAACCGGTCTGCGAGGCGTACGACAGCAGGGCGCCGGCCGCCGCGCTCCAACCGGAGGGCGTGGCGTTGTCGGTCGGGTCCTGGGGGCGGCGGATGAGCCGCTCCGCGTCGGCCGCGGTGTCGTACAGGGCGCCCGACGCGGGATCGGTGAACTGCGCGAGCACGTGGTCGAGGAGGAACCCGGCGAACTCCAGCCAGACGCCCTCACCGGTCACCGAGGCCAGCGCGAGGAAGCCCTCCGCGACGTCGGCGTAGTCCTCCAGCACCCCGGCGTTCGCACCGGCACGCCCGTCCCGGCTGGTACGGGTCAGCCGCGCCCGGTCGTCCATGTGCAGACGCACGAGGAGGTCCGCGGCGCCGATCGCGGCGTCCACCAGGTCGGGGCGGTCGAAGTACGCGCCGGTCTCGGCGAGCGCGGCGACGGCGAGCCCGTTCCACGCGGCCACGACCTTGTCGTCACGGCCGGGCGCCGGACGCTCCGACCGGGCGGCCAACAGCAGACGGCGCGCGCCGGCCACCTTCTCGGCGTCGAACACGCCTTCCTGCTGCGGAAGTTGCAGCACCGAGGAACCCTCCTCGAAGCTGCCCTCCGCGGTCACCCCGAAGTACTCGGCGGCGAGTTCGGCGTCGTCCCCCAGGACCTCGCGCAGCTGCGCGGGCGTCCACACGTAGTACGCGCCCTCGACGTGCCGGCCGCTCCCGTCGTCGCTGTCGGCGTCGAGCGCGGAAGCGAACCCGCCCTCGGCGGTGCGCAGTTCACGCACCATGAAGTCGGCGGTCTCCAGCGCGACACGGCGGGCGAGCTCGGAGCCGGTGGCGCGCCAGAGGTGCGCGTAGACACGGCAGAGCAGCGCGTTGTCGTACAGCATCTTCTCGAAGTGCGGGACCACCCACTCACGGTCGACGGAGTACCGGGCGAACCCCCCGCCGAGCTGGTCGTAGATACCGCCGCGCGCCATCCGCTCACAGGTGTCCCGCGCCATCTGGAGGGCGCCCTCGGAGCCGGTGCGGGCGTGGTGGCGGAGCAGGAACTCCACGACCATGGACGGCGGGAACTTGGGCGCGCCGCCGAAACCGCCGCGGCTCGCGTCGTACTCCCGGGTGAGCCCGAGCAGGGCCCCGGCCAGCTCCTCCTCGCCGGGCACCCGGTCGTCCCCGAAGCTCATCTCGCGCCCGCCGAGGTCCCGCACGATCTTCTCCGCGACCTCGGCGACCTCCTCGCGCCGCTCGGTCCAGGCGCCGTGCACGCCCTCCAGGATCTGGCGGAAGCCCGGCATGCCGTGGCGGGGGGCGGGCGGGAAGTAGGTCCCGAAGTAGAAGGGCTCCGCCTCGGGTGTCAGGAAGACCGTCATCGGCCAGCCGCCCTGGCCGGTCGCCGCCTGCACGGCCTCCATGTAGACCGCGTCGACGTCCGGGCGCTCCTCGCGGTCCACCTTGACGCTCACGAAGTGCTCGTTCAGATACGCGGCCGTCGTCTCGTCCTCGAAGGACTCGTGAGCCATGACATGACACCAGTGACAACTGCTGTAGCCGACACTCAGCAGGACCGGGACGCCCCGCTCGCGTGCCTCGTCGAAGGCCTCGGCCGACCACGGCCACCAGTCGACGGGATTGTCGGCGTGCTGCAGCAGATACGGGGACGTCTCATGGGCCAGTCGGTTCACGCTTCCACTCTCCCACGCCGTCCGGCACGGCGGAGAAGTGCCGCTGCACCGGGCGCGTCCCGCCCGCCGGTGATCGCCGCCCTCTCGCGCTCACGTCCCCCACCAAGGACACTTGACCACAAGGGAGTTGCCGCCGGAGGGGGACGCGAGATGCGGGACAGCCATCGGGCGGAGGCCGAACGGCTGCTGGCCCGGGCCGTCGAGGAAGAGGTACGGCGCTCGGGCGGACGTACGGACGGGACCGTGCTTCTGTCACGGGCCCGCGCCGAACTCGACACCCTCGGCCGGGCCGCCGCCGAGGAGTACGGCGCCTACACCCGCGCCCTCGACGCGGCGGACGCCGGCCGGCTGACGTTCGCACAGCGCTACGCCCGGGACGGTGCCGGAACTCCGTTGCTGGTGGCGGTCGTTGCCGCCGTCGCCGCCTGCGCGGCGGACCTGGCGCTGGGCACCGGCACGGGCACGGCGGTCGGCGCGGGAGCGACGGTCGCGGTGGTGGCCGCCGCGGCCACCGTGCTCAAGGTGACGGCCGCCCACGTGCCGGCCGCGAGCCGCCGGGCCGGAGCGCTGGGCCTGCCCGGCGGTGCCGAGCAGCTGCGCCTCCAGTGGCTGACCGCCTTGGAGGTCCGCGGCATCCGGCCCTTCCTCGACCAGCAGCGGGTGGTCAGCGCCTCCGCGGGCGCGAAGCAGGGCGCGCCGCAGCTGCGCCGCACCGACAAGAGCGCGGCCGCACGCCGCCGCAGCGTCCTCGAGCAGTCGTTCGGGCAGCTGCCCGAACCCGCCGGTCCGTTCGCGGGGCGCCGGACCGAACTGGCACGGGTCGCCCAGTGGGTGCACGCGGCACGCGCCGGCACCGAGTCGAAACCGACGGTGGTGGTGCTGCACGGCGCGCCCGGCTCCGGCCGCAGCGCCCTCGCGATCCGGGCGGCGCACAGCCTGCGGGACCAGTTCCGGGGCGCGTGCGTGGTCGACCTGCGCGGCGACAGCACCGAGGAACCGCCCCTGACCACCCGCGACGCCCTCCTCCACCTCCTCAACCGGCTTGGCGCACCCCGCGAGCAGCTCCTCTTCCGCGAGCGTTCCTCACCCGACCAGCAGGTCAGACGGCTCAGCGAGCTGTACCACCAGCATCTGACGGGTCTGCCGGTCACGATCGTGCTCGACGACGCCTCGGACGCCGAGCAGGTGCGCACCCTGGTCCCGGAACGCTCGGAGAGCCTGGTCCTGGTCACCGCCCGCACCGCGCTCGACCTGCCCGCCGACCTCCCCGCCCGGGTGCACCAGCTCCCGGTCGAGGCGCTCGACGCGGCGGGCGGCGAGGAACTGCTGAACGCGGCGGCCCAGGACGCGTCGGACCCCTACGACGCCGAGGCCTCCGACCGGGTGCGGGAGTTGTGCGGCGGCCTCCCGCTGGCCCTGCGCCTCGCGGGTTCCTCGCTCGGCCCCCGCACCTCACGCCGACTCGCCGCCGACCTCGGGGCGTACGGTCCCGTGGAGCCGGTCGAACGGGCGCTGTGGCTGCGCTACACGGACCAGACCGACGCGGCACGGCGGCTGCTGCGCCGGCTGGCCCTCGCCGGCCGGGCCTCGCTGGGCACCGCGGCGGCGGCATCCCTGCTGGCGACGGACGAACCGGAAGCGACCCGGCACCTGACGGCACTGGCGCGGGCGGGCCTGATCGACCACGTCCGCGGCAGCCGCTACCGCCTGCACGACCTCGTCCGGGCCTTCGCCCAGGCCCGGCTGCTGGACGAGGAGGAACCCGCCGAGCGGACGGCGGCGCAGGAACGCCTGATCGTGAACTACGCGGAGCTGGCGGACTCGGTGATCCGGCTGGTCGACGGCAAGACGTCCACCCGGGCCGACCAGTTCGGCCCGCAGGGCTTCACCTCCCTCGACGCGGCCCTGCGCTGGCTGGACGACGAGTCCAGTTTCATCACGGCGGCGCTGCGGCACGCGGAGGGCGTGGACCAGGCGGCCGTGCTGCACCTTCTGGGCGCCCTGTGCGACTACTGCCTGCTGCGCGGCGACCTCTACCGCCTGGGCGAGATCAGCGAGCTGACGCAGGCCGTCGACCAGGGACTGCTGGTCCGCTCCGTCCAGTGGCGCACCGGCATCGCGGCCCGCCAGCTCGGTGAGCTGGACAAGGCCCACACCACCCTGTCGTCCGTGGTGAACCTCTACTTCGAGGCGCATCACGACGCGGGCGCGGCCCGCGCCCTGTGCTCGCTCGGCATCACCCTGCACCACCAGGGCAACCTCACCGAGGCGGCGGCCAGGCTCCAGGAGGCCATGGACCTGCAGGTCTCCCCCGACCTCGCGGCGGACCGCGCCTGGACGATGCACGCGCTGGCCGCGGTGGAACGCGACCGCGGCCGGATCGCCACGGCGCTGGCCCTGCTCACCGAGGCCCTGGTCCTGCACCACGAGGGCGAGTCCGTGCACGGCGAGGCCTGGGCCCACTTCCAGCTCGGCCAGCTGGGCCTGCGCATGGGCGACGTGCCGCGCGCGGAGCGGGAGCTGCGCGCGGCCCTCGATCTGTACGGGCGGACCCGCGACGCCCGCGGCGAGGCCTGGGCCCTGACGCAGCTGGCCCGCGCCCGTCTCGTCGACGGCGACCCGTCCACCGCGGTCACGGGCCTGCGCCAGGCGACCTCCCGGCACCGGGAGAACGAGGACGCGCGCGGGGAGGCCTGGACGGTGTACTACCTGGGCCAGGCCCTGGAGGAGACCGGCGACCTGGACCGCGCGGTCCGTGAGCTGGAGCGCTCCCGCTCGATGTTCTCCCGGATGCGGGACGTCTACGGGCTCGCGTGCGCACGCCACCACTCGGCCCGCGTCACCCGTGACCAGCGCGCCGCGCAGACCGGCTCGCTGCGCAACTCGGGCTTCGCCCGCCAGCTGCTGGTGGACGCGCGGGCCGACTTCCAGCGGATCGGCGTGGCGCACGGTGAGGCGTGGACGTGCCTGGAACTGGCGGTGGTCGACGCCGGCAACGCCCGTACGCCACAGGCCCTCGCGCTGTGCGACGAGGCGGCCGGGCTGTTCGCCTCGTACGGCGACCGGCGGGGCGAGGACTGGGCGAGGTTCCTGAGGTGCACCCTGCTGCCGTACGCGTCCGCGGGCGGCCTGGAAGTGGGCAGCGCCGTCGCCCTGGAGGAACTGGCCCAGCTCTCCCGCTCCGGCCACCCCTTGCGCGACGGAAAGCTCGACGACTACGTCGAGGCGTACCAGCTCCTGCTCGAACGCGGGGTCGACCTGGACGCGGGCTGGCAGGCCTGGCGCCTGCGGATGGTGCCCAACCGGCATGCCCGGGAGGTCATGGGGGTGACGGTCGGGACGGCTCCTTAGGGCCCGGGGGCGCTCGCCGGCCAAGGGGCGTGCGTCGAGGGCCGCTGAGGGGTACGGGGGCCGCTGAGGCGACGGGGGTCGCTGAGGCGCACAAGGGCCGCCGAGGCGTACGAGGGTGCGCGGGGGACTCCGCCGCCCGCCGCCCTCGTCGGGCGGGACCCGCGACGCGCGCGAGGGACTCCGGTGAGGTCCGCCGCATGGTCCGTTCAGCGGGACCGCGGGGCACGGGCGATCGCCCGTGCCGACCAGGCGGTGCGGGCACGCGGGATCGTCGAGGCCGCGTGAACACGGGTGATCGACGAGGCCGTACGGGGACAGGTGATCGACGAAGTCACGTGCGGGCACGAGTCATCGACCAAGCCGCGTGCGGGCACAGGTGATCGACGAGGGCGCGCCCGGGGACGTCGTGTCCGTGAGGCGGCCCCCGGCGTGGCCCGGGCCGGTGTCCACGCGTCCGGGCGTCCTCACTCGGAGGAGCGGCCGCACGGGCGCGTCCCCCCGGCCGTCCGGGAGGACGCGATACACGGACCCGACGGCCCTCCCCGCGGACCGCTCGCGCTCCGCGGACCACTCGCGCCACGCGGAGCGGACGCGCCGGAGGCTCAGCCCTTCGCGGGGGAGGCCTTACCGCCCACCGGGCCGCCGGTCCCCTTGCCGGTGGCCGCGGTGTCCTTCCCCGCGTCCTCCTCGAAGGTGACCTTGCCCAGTCGGCGGTTCATGGACTTCATCAGACCCCACACGGCCAGGGCCATCACCGCGAAGACGATGAAGCCGAGGACGCCGGGGGTGACCTTGTTCTGGTCGACCTCCTTGGCGAGGGGGACGAGGTGCGTCAGTGCCAGGCTTGCGCTCATGTCAGGCATTGTCGCGGATGCCCGCAAAGAGGTCGTCCTCGGGGAGGGAGGTATCGACGAGGGACGTCGCGAGCTCGTACTCCTCGGTCGGCCAGACCTCCTTCTGGATCTCCATGGGGACCTTGAACCAGCCGCCGTCGGGGTCGATCTGGGTGGCGTGCGCGATCAGCGCCTTGTCCCGGATCTCGAAGAACTCGGCACACGGAACATGCGTGGTCAGCGTGCGCTCGGTGCGCTCGAACTCGCTCCAGCGCTTCAGCCAGTCCCCGTACGGCGACTCCAGGCCGCGGTCCAGCAGCGCGTTGTGCAGCGCCTCGGTGCGCGGACGGTTGAAGCCCTGGTTGTAGTAGAGCTTCTGCGGCTGGAAGGCCGTGCCGTACTCGGACTCCGGGTACTTCTCGGTGTCCGACGCGCCCTCGAAGGCCACCATCGAGATCTTGTGGGTCATGATGTGGTCGGGGTGCGGATAGCCGCCGTTCTCGTCATAGGTGGTGATCACCTGGGGACGGAACGAGCGGATCTGCCTGACCAGCTCACCGGCCGCCTTGTCCACGTCCTCGAGCGCGAAACAGCCCTCGGGCAGCGGCGGCAGCGGGTCGCCCTCGGGCAGGCCCGAGTCGACGAAGCCGAGCCACTCCTGCTTGACGCCGAGGATCTCGCGGGCCTCGTCCATCTCCTTCTTGCGTACCTCGTGGATGTGCTCCTCGATGTACTTGTCGCCCTGGAGCTTGGGGTTGAGGATGGAGCCGCGCTCCCCGCCCGTGCAGGTCACGACCAGCACGTCCACCCCCTCGGACACGTACTTCGCCATGGTGGCCGCGCCCTTGCTCGACTCGTCGTCGGGGTGGGCGTGCACGGCCATCAGTCGCAGCTGGTCAGTCAAGACACAATCCTCGGTCAGTCGGCTGTCGCCTGGGTAGGTCGGCTGTCGGCGCCCGGCGTGAATCAGCGCGATGGGCGGCTTCTATAGTGACGGAATCGGGGGGCGAATAATTCCGGGGGCCCCGTTCCCCGGGCCCCTCCCAGGACCGCGGCCAGGCCTCGGTCCCGGCCCTGCCGAGAGGACGATCATGAGTACGGCGCGCACGCAGCTGCCCGAGGGCCGGTACGGCCGCTCCGCGGACGAGCGCGCCGACCGGAAACTCAAGATCCTCGGCAGCGTGCTGGGAATCGTCGTCCTCGCCCTGATCGGCTGGTTCGCCTACTACTACGTCGGCGAGAACAAGATCAGCGCCCAGGTGATCACCTTCGACGCGTCCGCCGACTCGGTCCAGGTGCACCTGGAGGTGCACAAGGACGCGGACGCGCACGGCTACTGCACCCTGCGCTCGCAGAGCGCGGACGGCGCGGAGGTGGGCCGCGCGGACTTCCGCTTCGACCAGGACGCCTCGCGCATCGACAAGGTCGTCACGCTCCGTACGACCTCTCGCGGCAGCACGGCGGAGCTGCTCGGCTGCCACGCCGACTGACATCGCCCGGGTACCTCTCCCCCGTTAACCGCTCTGACCTGGGTTGACGTAATTCTGATGTCTTATGTCCTCCCCCTTGAGCCGCTGAATTGTTAGGCTCGTGGTTTCGCCCACCCGTGAAAGAACATGCTTCTGGGTAGGGCGATGCTTTGTATTCCCAGTACCTACGAGGAGCACCTGTGACCCAGACCAGCGAGAACGTCACCTGGCTGACCCAGGAGGCGTACAACCAGCTCAGGGCCGAGCTGGAGTACCTGTCTGGTCCCGCGCGCACGGAGATCGCCGGCAAGATCGCGGCCGCGCGCGAGGAGGGCGACCTGCGGGAGAACGGCGGGTACCACGCGGCCAAGGAAGAGCAGGGCAAGCAGGAGCTCCGCGTGCGCCAGCTCACCCAGCTCCTGGAGAACGCCAAGGTGGGCGAGGCCCCCGCGGCGGACGGCGTGGTCGCCCCCGGCATGGTCGTCACCATCGCGTTCGACGGTGACGAGGACGACACGCTGGACTTCCTGCTCGCCTCGCGCGAGTACGCCAGCGCCGACATCGAGACGTACTCGCCGCAGTCCCCCCTGGGGTCCGGCGTGAACGGCAAGAAGGTCGGCGAGGACGCGCGGTACGAGCTGCCGAACGGCAAGCTCGCCTCGGTGAAGATCCTCAAGGCCGTGCCCTACCAGGGCTGAGCAGCCCCGGGCCTCGCCAGGGCCGAGCCCCCGACCGGGCACGGACGGCACTCCGGTCCCGGACCCTTCGCTCCGACGGTGCCCCCGGCCCGCGCCGGGGGCACCGTCATGTCCGGGCCCCTGTCACCGGGGACCGGCCCGGCGGCCCACGCCGGGCCCCGGACTCCGGCCGGCGCCCGGGTCACGCCCCGGCGGACCGGTACTTGCGTACGGCCAGGGTCCGGAAGACCAGGATGATCAGGACCGACCAGATCAGCGAGGCCCACACCGGGTGCTGCATGGGCCAGGCGTCGGGCGTCCGGAAGCCCGGCGGAAGGTTGCCGAACAGCTCGCGGCACGCCTGCACGGTGGCGCTGAACGGGTTCCACTCCGCGATGTGGCGCAGGAAGGACGGCATCTGGTTCGCGTCCACGAACGCGTTCGAGATGAATGTCAGCGGAAACAGCCAGATCA
This sequence comes from Streptomyces fagopyri, assembly GCF_009498275.1. NCBI lineage: Bacteria > Bacillati > Actinomycetota > Actinomycetes > Kitasatosporales > Streptomycetaceae > Streptomyces > Streptomyces fagopyri. The sequence goes on from NZ_CP045643.1 coordinate 3,714,566, forward strand.
GGCCGCCCGAGGTCGCCGCTTCGGGAGTGCGCACGGACAGGCCGATGAGGGCACCGATCCACGAGAACGCGTACCCCAGAAGCAGGAGCAGGCCGAATCCGGCGAGCACCTTGCCGAAGTTCTCGTGGGTGCGCCATCCGACGATCACGGCGACGACCGCGAGGACGACGAGGGTGAGTGCGGTCTGTACCAGGTCGGCGATGGTGCGGCCGGTCAGCACCGCGCCACGTGCCATGGGCAGGGAGCGGAAGCGGTCGATGAGCCCCTTGTGCATGTCGTCCGCGATACCGGCGCCCGCACCGGCCGTGGCGAACGTGACGGTCTGGGCGAAGATGCCGGCCATCAGGAACTCGCGGTAGGCCTGGGTGGTGCTGGACGAGCCGATCTGGATCGAGCCGCCGAACACGTAGGTGAACAGGACGACGAACATGATGGGCTGGATCAGCCCGAAAATGAGCATCTCGGGAATCCGGGCCATGCGGATCAGATTCCGGTGGGCGATGACCAGGGAGTCGCGCACGGACTGGCCGAGGACTCCCTTGGGGACCGCCACCGGGGCGGTGTCTGTCACGGCACTCACTTCGCGGACTCCTTCTTCGCCTTGCGGCCCTTCACGTCCGCCGCCTCGTCGCTCTCCTCTTCCTTCACCTCGGCCACATGGCCGGTGAGGGAGAGGAAGACGTCGTCGAGGGTGGGCCGGCGCAGGCCGATGTCGTCGATCTCGATACCGCGGCCGTCCAGCTCGCGGATGACCTCCGCGAGGAGCTTCGCGCCACCGGTGACGGGGACGGTGAGCTTGCGGGTGTGCTCCTCGACGGTGGTCTCGCCCTTGCCGAAACCGCGCAGCACCCCGGCGGCGGTCGCCATGTGTTCGCGCTCGTGCACGACGACCTCCACGCGCTCACCGCCGGTCCGTGCCTTGAGCTCGTCGGCGGTGCCGCGGGCGATGACGCGGCCCTGGTCGACCACGCAGATGTCGTGCGCGAGGTGGTCGGCCTCCTCCAGGTACTGGGTGGTCAGCAGGAGCGTCGTACCGCCGGAGACCAGCTGCTTGATGACCCCCCACAGCTGCTGGCGGTTGCGCGGGTCGAGGCCCGTCGTCGGCTCGTCCATGAACATCACCGGCGGTGAGACGACCAGCGCGGCGGCCAGGTCGAGCCGGCGGCGCATGCCGCCCGAGTAGGTCTTCGCGGTGCGGTCGGCCGCGTCCGTCAGATGGAACTGGTCGAGCAGCTCGACGGCCCGTTCCTTCGCGGCCTTCGCCCGCATCTGGTAGAGCCTGCCGACCATCTGGAGGTTCTCGCGGCCGGTCAGGTACTCGTCGACCGCGGCGAACTGTCCGGACAGGCCGACCCTGCGCCGTACCGCGTCGGGGTGCTTGAGCACGTCGACACCGGCCACGACCGCCTTTCCGCTGTCGGGTCGCAGCAGGGTCGTCAGGCAGCGGACGGCGGTGGTCTTGCCCGCGCCGTTCGGCCCGAGGAGGCCCAGGACGGTGCCCTCGGGTACATCGAGGTCGACGCCGTCCAGAGCCTTTACGTCACCGAAGGTCTTGACCAGACCTTCGGCGTAGATGGCGCCTGGCATGTGAGTTCTCCACGTCTTCGGGGATTTTCACTCTGAGTACTGGTTGCTTCTGCTGAGTTCTGCCGAGTTCTGATGATTTATGGCTTTCCAGCGATTTGCGCAGGTTCGTCGTATGTCCGCTTCACCCCGTCACGCGGGGCGGACGGAGGACACACCGTAACGCGATGTATCGCGTTGCTCAACAGATTTTTCCACTGGACGACGAAAGCGGATCCCAGCCGGCCAGACCTGCCCTCGGCCTCAGTCGATGACCGTGTAGCCCGCCTCGCGCAGGGCGCGGCCGACCTCGGCGCAGTGCTCCGGACCCTTCGTCTCCAGGTGCAGCTCGACCTCCACCTCCGTGAGCCCGAGCCGGGGATCGGTCCGTACGTGGCTCACGTCGAGGACGTTAGCGTCCGCCACTGACAACACCCCGAGAAGTGTGGCCAGGGCTCCGGGACGGTCCGTCAGGCGGAGCGTGACCGCGAGGTAGCGGCCGCTCGCCGCCATGCCGTGCCGCAGGATGCGCTGCATCAGCAGCGGGTCCACGTTGCCGCCGGACAGCACCGCGACGACCGGCCCCTCGAAGGTGTCCGGCTCCTGCAGCAGCGCCGCCACGGGGCTCGCGCCCGCCGGCTCGACGACCAGCTTCGCCCGCTCCAGACAGAGCAGCAGCGCACTGGACAGGCTGTTCTCCGAGACCGTGCGGACCTCGTCCACGAGGTCGCGGATGATCTCGAACGGCACGTCTCCCGGCCGTCCGACCTTGATGCCGTCGGCCATCGTCGCCGGGTTCGCGACCGGCACCGGCCGGCCCGCCGCCAGCGAGGGCGGGTACGCCGCGGCTCCGGCCGCCTGCACACCGATGATCCGCACGTCGGGGCGGACCGACTTCACCGCGACCGCGACACCCGCCGCCAGCCCGCCGCCGCCGATCCCGACGACGATCGTGCCCACCTCCGGACACTGCTCCAGGATCTCCAGGCCGACCGTGCCCTGGCCCGCGATGATGTCGGGGTGGTCGAAGGGGTGGATGAACACCGCCCCCGTGGCGGCCGCGTACTCCTGGGCCGCGGCCAGCGTCTCGTCGACCACCTGGCCGTGCAGCCTCACCTCGGCCCCGTAGTCACGGGTGGCCGCGACCTTCGGCAGCGGGGCCCCGGTCGGCATGAAGACCGTGGATCGCACGCCCAGCAGCGAGGACGCGAGGGCCACGCCCTGCGCGTGGTTCCCGGCACTCGCCGCCACCACACCGGCCGCGCGCTCCTCCGGGAGGAGCCCCGCGATCCGCACGTACGCGCCACGCAATTTGAACGAACCGGTCCGCTGGAGGTTCTCGCACTTGAGGTGCACCGGGGCGCCGACCAGCTGGGACAGGTACCGGCTGCCCTCCATCGCGGTCATCCGCGCCACGCCCGACAACATCTTCTGGGCGCCTCGTACGTCGTCCGACGTCACCCTGGGCAAGGAGTCAGCGGTGCTGTAGCTCATGACCACCAGTCTCGCAGTTCACGCATGCGCGCTCCTTGTGTGACCACCCTCCGAGACTGGTTTCCGCAGCGCCGGTACGACCCGCCTCCCGGCCGCGTACCCTGTCCCCCAACCCAGCTCCCCACGCATGAATTGAGCCCCCGGCCATGCCCACAACACCAGAGATGTCGATGGACATGACGACCGTCGGTGACACCGGCCTTCTCGAAACTCTGCAGCACGAGGTCGCGGTGTTCGCGCGCCGTGCCGAACAGACCCGGCTCGGCGGGGTGGGGCAGGTGCGCAACTCCATGGACCGTGCCGCGTACCTGCTGCTCAACCGCCTCGACAAGGAAGGCCCGATGGGCGTCAAGGCGCTCGCCGCGAGCATGGGCATCGACTCCTCGACGGTCACCCGGCAGGTGGCGCCGCTGGTCGACACCGGCCTCGTCAAGCGCACCTCGCACCCGGAGGACGGTCGCGCCGTGGTGCTCCAGCTGTCGCCGCGCGGGCACGCCCGCCTCGAGGAAGTGCGCTCCTCCAGGCGCCAGTTGATGGCCGAACTGACGGACGACTGGGAGCCGCAGGAGCGCGAGGTCTTCTGCGCGCTCCTCATGCGCTTCAATGGCGCTCTCTCGGCCCGGATGACGACCACGGGAGTCGTGTCGCCGGACGGGCCGACGTCCTGACGCCCCTCCCTCACCCGTCTACTCCCCCCGCGGTCCCCTCACCCGGCCCGCGCCTCGCTCCGGCCTCGCGGGCTCCGCGGACCTCCCGGAGCCGCGCCGACCACCTGGGGCCCCGGTGCCCGTGTCACCACCACGCGCGCGTGACGCGCGCGGGCGCTCGCGCGCGTGATGTGCGCCGGGCTCTTGACCGGAAGGCCACGTCTGGCCTCATATGAGACCGGGCTCCTGTCGCACGCGGTGCGGTCCGTCGTACGCGGCCGGAGCCTCGTTCCCCTCAGGGTCGCCCTCGGGCGGGAGGCGTGTTGCGAGAACGGCGTGCGTCCCAAGGTGCCCGCCGGGCCCGGGAGTTCGAGGCATTCGTCGCGGGCGCGGCAGGGCGGCTGCTGCATGCCGCGACGCTGCTCACGGCGGAGCCGCCGGAGGCCAACCCCCGCGCGCGGCGCCTGCTGACACTGGCGCTGGCCCACACGTACGCCTCCTGGGACCGGCTGCGCGGCGAGGACCCGTACGACCGGGCCCGCCAGCACCTCGCCGTGCGCTTCGCACGCGGCGCCTGGCACCACCACGGGGGCTTCGGACGCGCCCGCCCCGCCCCCGGCGGCGCCCTGGCGGCGCTGACACCCCAGGAGCGGCTGATCCTGGTCCTGCGGCTGTACGAGGGTGTCGCCGAGGAACAGGCCGCGGCCCTGCTCGGGCTGCCCACGGAACGCGTCAGAGCGATCTGCGCCCGCGCGACGGTGAACCTGCTCCACCCGCCGCGCGGACCGGCCCCGGCGGTGGCGGAGGTGGCACCCACATGAGCCTGCACGAACGCGAGTCGGCCGTACGGCGGCTGCTGGAGCGGACGCCGCCCAGGGTGCCGCCCGACCTGTACGCGGAGGCCGTGCGCCTCGGGAGCCACATGCTGCGCCGCAGGACGCTGGCCCGGCGCCTGCTGTGGCTGCTGCTGTTCGCGGCGACCGTGGCCTTCGTCGTCTGGGCGGTGACGGCCCGGCCCTGGGTGGAGCCGCCGTCCCAGACGACTCCACCGCTGACGGGCTGGTGACCGGAGCGGGACGGACGGTGTCCGGATCCCCCGCCGTGGCCGGCCGGCTTCTAGCCGAGGGCCTGCTGCAGGTCCTGGAGCAGGTCGTCGACGTTCTCGATGCCCACGGAGAGCCGCACGAGATCGCCCGGTACCTCCAGCGCCGAGCCCACGACCGACGCGTGCGTCATGCGCCCCGGGTGCTCGATCAGGGATTCGACGCCCCCCAGGGACTCGCCGAGCGTGAACACCTTGGCGCGGTTGCAGACCTCGACGGCCGCCTCCTCGCCTCCCTCGACCTGGAAGGAGACCATGCCGCCGAACGCCCGCATCTGCTTGGCGGCGATCTCGTGACCGGGGTGGTCCGGCAGGCCCGGGTACAGCACACGCGTCACGCGCGCGTGCCGGGTGAGCATGTCGGCGACCTTCGTGGCGTTCTCGCTGTGCCGGTCCATACGCACCGAGAGCGTCTTGGCGCCGCGCAGCACCAGCCAGGAGTCGAAGGGCCCGGCGACCGCGCCCATCGCGTTCTGGTGGTACGCCAGCTCCTCGCCGAGCTCCTGGTCGCCGGTGATCAGCGCGCCGCCGACGACGTCCGAGTGGCCGCCCATGTACTTGGTGAGGGAGTGCACGACGACGTCCGCGCCGAGCGCGAGCGGCTGCTGGAGGTAGGGGGTGGCGAAGGTGTTGTCGACGACGAGCCGGGCGCCCGCCTCACGCGCGATCTGCGCCACCGCGGTGATGTCGGTGATGCCGAGGAGGGGGTTGGAGGGTGTCTCGACCCAGATGGCCTTGGTCTTCGGGGTGAGGGCGGCCCGTACGGAGTCGGCGTCGCTGGTGTCGGCCACGGACCACTCCACGCCCCAGCGCGAGACGACCTTCGCGAAGAGGCGGAAGGTGCCGCCGTAGGCGTCGTTGGGGATCACCACGTGGTCGCCGGGGCTCAGCAGCGTACGCAACAGGCAGTCCTCGGCCGCCAGTCCGGACGCGAACGCGAGGCCGCGGCGACCGCCCTCCAGGGCGGCGAGGTTCTCTTCCAGGGCGGTCCTGGTGGGGTTGGCGCTGCGGCTGTACTCGTAGCCGCCGCGCAGCCCGCCGACGCCGTCCTGCTTGTAGGTCGAGACCTGGTAGATCGGCGGGACGACCGCGCCGGTCAGGGGATCCGCGGTGTTGCCCGCGTGGATCGCGAGGGTCTCGAAGTGCTGACTGATGTGCCTGTCGCTCATGGGTCCCGAGCGTAGTGCGCCCGCGGGGCTGGTGGCGGCCCACGGGCCCGGCCGGGGTGCCGCGCGGCACCCCGGCCGGGCCTGCGTGGCCCCCCGGGGGCGGGGTGGGACCCCGGGGGCGGGGTGGGACCCGGGGGGGCGGGGCAGGGTTGGGCGAACGGGCGGGTTCGTGTACGAGGCCGCGTGCGGGCCGATGGGGTTTCTGTACGAGTTCACCAGGGGCGGGCACGCGGGCCGGCGCGGGGCAGCGGGACGGTCCGGCGCGGGGTGGGAACGCGGACCGGTGTGACGTGAGCACGCAGACCTGCGCGAGGGGGTGGGATGGGCCGGCGCGCCCGTGCGGGGCGGGGCGGTGGACCGGCGCGGGATGGCCGGGCGGGTGTCCGCGGAACGGGACGCGGGCCCGCGTCCGACCGGGTTGGCCAATTGTCGGACCCGTCTGGTTCGCTTGAGGCATGCAAATTCTCTGGGTCCTGATGGCGCTGGCCCTGTTCAGCCTGGTCCTGCTGCCGGTTCTCAGGCGTCGGCGCGCCGGTATTCAGCTGGTCTCGCCCGGCGACCCGGACGCCGCGGACCCGGCGAACTACGGATTCCTCCGGCAGGAGCAGCTGGACATCCGCATGCCGGGCCCGGACACGGATCTCCTCGACGTCCTGGACGTGGTGCAGCACACGCAGGACCACCATGCCGCCGCGCAGCTCCTGGCCGGCACCGAGACGGCGGGCGAGACCCGCTGGCAGCGGGTGCAGGCCTTCGCGGGCGCCGCGTCACTGGAGCTCCAGCAGCGCCCCGGCGGGGTCAGCGAGACTCCGGGCGGGCAGTGGCTTCGCGTGTGGCGGGCCGAGGCGCCCAAGGACGCGGGCGGCGCGGCGGTGCACGCGGAATTCCTGGTGCAGCAGGCGTGGCGGACGTCGACGCCGGGGACGGACGAGTTCCGGATCATCATGGAGGAGGCGAGGTCGGCCTGCGGCGAGGCGGCGCTGCTGTCCCCCGGTGACCCGATCCCGTACATCGTCGAGCTGTCGGTGGCCCGCGGTCTCGCCTATCCCCAGGCGGAGTTCGAGAAGCTGTGGCTGAAGATCCTGGACCGCGCGCCCTCCCACATGGGAGCGCACCTGGCGGCCCTCCACTACTGGTGCGAGAAGTGGCACGGCTCGCGTGACATGGCGTACTCGTTCGCGGAGGCCGCCGCCGCGCGCGCCCCGCGAGGATCCCTGCTCGCGGCCATGCCCCTCTTCGCGGTCTTCGAGCACCTCCCCGAGGTGAACCTGGTCCGCAGCTTCTACCAGAGCGAGGTCGTCACGAAGGCGGTCCACGGCGCGCTCTTCGCGGTGCACGCGGCCCGCCCGGACGACCCGATGCTGGCGCACGTCCGCCACCTCCTGGTGTTCTTCCTGGTCTGCGGCGAGCGGTGGGCGGAGGCGATGAACCAGTTGGTGCACGTCGACGGCCACGTCGGCGCCCTCCCCTGGACCCTCACCGCCGACCCTGCGGCGGACTACGCGGTGTACCGCGCGCTGGCGGTGGCCGGGTACGAGGCGAACGGAGGCACTCCGGCGTCCCTCCCCCGCTGAGGCGAGGCGCCGCGCGCGTGCCGGGAGCCCCGACCGGAATGCCGGCCGGGGCTCCCGCGTTGTAGGCCGCGCCCCCCGGCCCCGTGCCCCGCGACCCCGTGGAGACCGCATGTTCCTGTACAGCCGTACCCCGCAGCTCCCGACCGCCGAGCAGGCCCTGTCCGGCAGGTCCGAGCCGATCTTCACGGTCCCCGACCGGCACACGGTCCTCGGCACCACCCTCCTCGGCCCCTATCCCGAGGGCCTGGAGGTCGCCGACTTCGGCCTGGGCTGTTTCTGGGGCGCTGAACGGAAGTTCTGGCAGCTGCCGAAGGGGGTGTACACGACCCTCGTCGGCTATCAGGGCGGCTTCACCGAGAACCCCACCTACGAGGAGGTCTGCTCGGGCCTGACCGGCCACACGGAGGTCGTCCGCGTGGTCCACGACCCGGCCGAGATCTCGTACGAGGAGCTGCTGAAGGTCTTCTGGGAGTCCCACAACCCGACCCAGGGTTTCCGCCAGGGCAACGACTCCGGCACGCAGTACCGCTCCGCCGTCCACACCCACACCCCCGCCCAGGCAGCCGCCGCGACCGCCTCCCGCGAGGCCTACCAGAAGGTCCTCACGGGCTCGGGCCACGGCACGATCACCACGGAACTCCTCCCGGCGGAGGGCCGCCCCTTCTATCCGGCGGAGGCGTATCACCAGCAGTACCTCTCGGGCAGCAAAAACCCGGACGGGTACTGCGGCTTGGACGGGACGGGGGTGTCCTGCCCGATCGGTGTGGCCAGGGTGGATGGCTGAGCCGCTGTCGCCGGAAGCCGCGGCGACCCTGCGGGCGCTGCTGGCCTGCTCGGACCCGGTGAGCCACGCCCCGCCGGCTCAGATTCCCCACACGCGGCGCCGGAGTCGCTGCTGTGCGGTCCACCTCCAGATCGACCGTTGCACAGCCTCAGCCGCACCGGCGCACCACGGTGTGTGGGTCGACGGCAGACGGGATGGGGGCCGGGAAAAGTGGTGGGCCGATGAAGCGGAGGGCAAGTAAGCGGCCGCAAGCCTGACGCGCGGACGAAACGCAGAGGATCCAATCAAGAGTAGATCGTGCGCCGGCGACGACCCGGCGGCCTTCCGTCGGAGCCCATGGTGGGACGCCGATCGATTCCCGTGGTTCCCCGTGCGACCTGGCACGTGTCCGGCACGGCCCCTTCACGCGCGGAACGGGAGGTCGCGAACGGAGACCTCGGGGAGGAACATCGGAGTGACGTAGGCAAGGTGGTGTATATGGGGACGCCGTCGGTGCATTTCAGCGAGAGTCCTGAGGATCCGTTCGCCATCGGGCGTGGCGCCTCGGCTGCGCTCGACGGTCAGGGCACCGTGGTCGGCTGGAGCGCACGCGCTCAGGAGTTGCTGGGCTATCCGGCCAAGGAAGTGATCGGACGGGCGTGGCAGGACCTCCTCGTCGACGCCCGTGACCTGCCCGTCGCGCGATCCGTCGTCGTGGACGCCATGCGGACGGGCGGCTGGTTCGGGGTCCTGCCCATCCGGCACCGTGACGGACGCCGGGTGGAGATGGGTTTCCGCGCCCGCGCGATCACCCGGGACGGGGACCGTCAGGAGTGGATTCTGGTCGGGGCCCCCGCCGCGGAGGTCAGCGCCTGGCAGCGGGACCGCGCGCTGCTGGACGGCCTGTACCGCCGGTCCCCCATCGGTCTGGTCACTTACGGTCCGGACAGGAAGGTGATCCGGGTCAACCGCGCGGTCGCGAAGGCGAGCGGCGTCCCGGCCGAGGCGCCGGTGGGCCGTCGCCCCCGCGAATTCATGGTCGACGAGGACGCGGGTCCGGCCGAGGAACGGGTACGGCACGTGCTGGAGACCGGCGAGCCGCTGATCTTCACGGAGCAGTCCGCCCGGGCACGCCACGATCCGGGCCGGGAGCGGATCGTGTCCGTCTCGGCGTTCCGGATGGAGGATTCCTCGGGCCGGGTACTCGGTGTGGCCGAGACGATCGAGGACGTGACCGCCCGCCACCGGGGCCGCCGCAGGCTCGCCCTGCTGAACGAGGCGAGCGCCCGGATCGGAACCTCCCTGGACGTGACTCAGACCGCTCGGGAACTGGCCGAGGTGGCCGTCGACGGCCTGGCCGACTACTGCTCGGTGGACCTCCTCAAGCCGGTCACACAGGGTGACGAGCTGGGATGGGACACGTCGGGTCAGCTGCTCCGGGCCGCCCTCTCACCCCCGGAACACCGCGTCCCGTTCCAGGAGGGCGAGGTAGTCCCGCTGCTTCCGGGATCACCCCAGGCACGGTGCCTGTCCGAGCGTCGGCCCGTTCTCGAAGGCCTGCTGCGCCTCCGCCCCGAGTGGTACGCCATGGACCGGCGGCGGCTCGAGATCGCCCTGGGGCTCGGAGTTCATTCGCTGATCGCGGTGCCCCTGGTCGCACGTGGTCTGGTCCTGGGCGTGGTGAGTCTGTGGCGATCGCGCCATTCGGAGCCTTTCGAGGAGGACGACGCCGCCGTGGCCCAGGAGCTCTCCTCGCGCGCGGCCGTCTGCATCGACAACGCGCGCCGCTTCACCGAGCAGCAGAACGCCGCCCTGACGCTGCAGCGCAGCCTGCTGCCGAGCGCGGCGTCCGACCTGCCGGCCGTCGAGGTGGCCTGCCGGTACCTCCCGGCGAGCGGTGAACCGGGCATCGGCGGTGACTGGTTCGACGTGATCCCGTTGTCAGGAAACCGGGTCGCCCTCGTCGTGGGGGACGTGGTCGGCCACGGGATCCACGCCGCGGCCTCGATGGGCCGCCTGCGCGCCGCCGTACGCACCCTGGCCAGCCTCGACCTGGAACCGGACGAGGTGGTGGCACGCCTGGACGATCTGGTCAGTCTGCTGGCCGGCGAGCTGGAGGCGAACACCGACGGCAACGGGTCGGCGATCGAGCAGATGATCGGAGCCACCTGTGTCTACGCGGTCTACGATCCGGTCTCCCGGCACTGCTCCCTGGCACGCGCCGGCCACCCGGCACCGGTGGTGACCACGCCGGACGGCCAGGTGACCGTACTCGACCTGCCCGCGGGCCCGCCGCTCGGGCTGGGTGGACTGCCGTTCGAGACGTACGACCTCGACCTCCCCGAGGGGAGCCTGCTCACGCTCTACACCAACGGTCTTCTGGAGGCGCGCAACGGCGACATCGACGCCGCGCTGGACCATCTGCACGAGTGTCTCGCCCACTCCGCCGATCCCCTGGACAGCACCTGCCACGCCGTGGTCGAGGCGCTGCTGCCCAAGGAGCACCTCCCCACCGACGACATCGCGCTGCTGATCGCCCGTACCCGGGTGCTGCCCCCGGAGAACGTCGCCTCGTGGCAGCTGCCCCTGGAAGCGACCGCCGCTGCCCGTGCCAGGCAGCTGACCACGGCCAAACTGACCGAATGGGGACTTCCGGAACTGGCCTTCACCACCGAACTGGTCGCCAGCGAGCTCGTCACCAACGCCTACCGGTACGCGGCCGGCCCCGTCACCCTGCGCCTCATCCGTACGCATTGCCTGCTCTGTGAGGTGTCCGACACCAGCCACACATCCCCTCACCTGCGACGGGCCCTCAGCACGGACGAGGGCGGCCGCGGGCTCTTCCTGGTCGCCCAGCTCACGGAGCGGTGGGGCACCCGTTACACCCACGACGGCAAGACCGTCTGGACGGAGCAGCATCTGCCGCACGCATGACCCGCGACGAGGACGTGTCCGCGCGCCCCCGGCCGAGTGCTGACGCGACGCCGGCAGCGGTACGCATCGACCGCGGCACCGCACACGCTGTGCCGACGGGTGACATGAGCAAAAGGGTCGCCGAACCGATGGGCGACGGGGCAGAGGGCCGTGGCAGGATCGGGTCCGGCTCCGCCGGGTCGATCTGGTTCCGTGTCGACCGCTCGACGGGCAAAGCGGCGGAGAAGCGGGTCACCGGGAGATCCGGCGGCAGGACCACCGGCCAGGCCCCGCCCGGACCGAACCTTCGCGTCTTTCCGTCCGCGCTCCGCACGGGGTGGATGCCGGCGCCGCTCCCGAGCCGCCCGGCAACAGGCTCTCGCTCAAGGGGAAGCGGCTGTGGTCACAGAGGCCGGAGCCGGGTGTGCAGGAGGCAGAATTCGTTGCCTTCCGGGTCGGCCAGGACGTGCCAGCTCTCCGTGCCGGTCTGGCCGATGTCGACGGGCGTGGCGCCGAGAGCGAGCAGCCGCTCCAGTTCGGCGTCCTGGTCGCGGTCGGTGGCGTTGACGTCGATGTGCAGTCGGAGCTTCCCGGTCCGCGGCTCGCTGCTGGGACTGAGGACGAGGGTGGGCCGCGGGCCGCCGAAGCCGGCGTCGGGCGGCCCGATCTCGATGCTTCCGTCGTCCTCCCGGCCGAGTTCGACGTAGCCGAGGACCTCGCTCCAGAACGCGGCGAGCCGGTCGGGATCGGCGACGTCGATGACCAGTTCGCTGATACGGCATGCCATGCCCGTCAGTGTACGTAGACGGCACGAGCCGAGAGCCGGTCACGCGCGCGGTAGGACCGGCCGCGGGGCGTATCAGCGGAGCCCCGTCCGGCTCACCGTCAGCCCGGAGTTGCCTCAAGTAGGCTCCGATCACTTCTAGTTGGCGCGCGGCGGTCGACGTACCGGACGTACGTCCTCGCCGACGGCCTCACGGGCGGGACCGGGGGCGAGCCGCGCTCCGTACGCGAAGGTCACGGTCGCGGGTGCGTGCGCAGGCTGCTGCCACTGCCTCCGTACGGTCTCGGGCCTGGAGCGCGCGACCGCGGGACCGCTGCCCGGGAATTCGGTTGCCCCGCGCGGCCGTCGCGGGCTAGAAACCAGGCATGGCCGACATCCAGGGCTCCTACGACGACCTGTTCACCGCCGTGCCCCGCGCGCTGTCCGCGCTGCTGGACGAGGGGGACGCCGGCGGCTCGGTGGCCGTCTTCGTGGACGGCGAACCGGTGGTGGACGTCTGGGGCGGTTTCGCCGACGCGGACCGCGCGAACCCGTGGCAGCGGGACACGATCACCAACGTCTGGTCCGTCACCAAGACGATGACGGCGCTGTGCGCGCTGATCCTCGTCGACCGCGGTGAACTCGACCTGGACGCGCCGGTCGGCCGGTACTGGCCCGAGTTCGCCGGGGCGGGCAAGGAGAAGGTGCTGGTACGGCATGTGCTCGCGCACACCGCGGGTCTGCCCGACTGGGACGGGCCGGTCGAGGAGCTCTACGACTGGCCGGCCGCCACGGCACGGCTGGCCGCGCGGACTCCGCAGTGGGAGCCCGGAAGCGCGGCCGGGTACCACTCCCTCACCCAGGGGTTCCTCGTGGGCGAGGTCGTACGCCGGATCACCGGCCGCGGCCCGGGCGAGTTCTTCGCCGAGGAGGTGGCCGGACCGCTGCGCGCGGACTTCCACATCGGGCTGTCCGCCGAGCACGACCACCGGATGGCGCCCGCGATCCCGCCGGCCTCACACGACGAGGACTACGTCGCGGCGGCCGCCGACAGCGGGGCGCCTCCGACCGCCGGCACCCGTATGCGGGTCCGTGACGGCAACAGCGTGGCCTGGCGTCGCGCCGAGATCCCCGCCGCGAACGGAGTCGGCAACGCCCGCTCGGTCGGCCTCGTCCAGTCGGTGATGGCCTGCGGCGGAGCCGTGCGGGGGATGCGACTGCTGTCGCGGGCGGGCTGTGACCGTGCGAGGCAGGAGCAGTTCAGCGGCAAGGACCGCGTCCTGGGCATGCCGATCCGCTGGGGCCTGGGCTACGGGCTGTTCGACAACACCTTCGGCTGGGGCGGCTGGGGCGGTTCATTGGTCGTGATCGATCCCGAAGCACGTATGACGGTGGCCTACGTGACGAACCAGATGCGCGAGCCCGCGGACGACACCCGGGGGCTGGAGATGGTGATGGCCGCCTACGAGGGACTCCAGGGGCTGCGGACCTGATCCGACGGGCCGACGCGTCGACAGGTCGACGCGTCGGCAGCACGGGCTCAGCGGGATGAGGACGGGGGCCGAGCCGGGGGACCGCGGGTCGGGGGTCCGGGGTCGGGGCGGGCGGTTTGTTCGGGCCGGAACGGTGCGGCATGGGACGCGGGTGCGGATCGCGTTCGAGATGAGGCCGCTACGTCGGGAACAGCCATTCCAGCGCGGCGAGGCTCTTGTCGACGTACTTGCCCTGTCCCGTCTCGATGCCGTGTGCCAGGTCCTCGAAGACACTGCACCTGGCGTAGAACACGGCGCGCTCGCTGAGAGCCGCGAGGCCGTCGGTGTCGGTTCGACAGCCGCTGAGGGCGGCGCGGACGGCGGCAGGGCCGAGGTCGCGGAGGAGCAGCCCGAAGTCATGGGCCGGATCGACGACGGCCGCGTCGCTCCAGTCGATGATGCCGGTCACCGTCCAGGTGGCCGGGTCGATCAGAACGTGCTCGATCCCCAGATCGTTGTGGGAGAACGCCGGGGTGCATCCGCCGTGCGGTGGTGCGGCGCCCAGGAACGCCTCGACGGGTCCGCGGTGCGCCACCGGTACCCGCCCGGCTACCGTCGCGTAGTTCTCCGTGGCCACGTGTCGCCACTCGGCCGGCGGCTGGTGGTCCGCTTCCACCAGACCGGCCAGCCGATCGACCGGAACGGCATGCAGCGCGGCGAGCAGCTCACCGAGCGTGGCGGCGATCGACGTGCCGTGCGCCGATCGCCGGTGCCGGGGCATGTCCAACAGGGGCGTGCCGGGGAGCTTGCGGTAGGCCAGGCATCCCTGCTCCGCGACCGTGAACGCCGGTTCGGGGACGGGCAGGGGCGAGATGTCGGCGACGGCGGCGAGCACCCGGGCCTCGTGGCTCACCAGGGCGGTCCGCCGTGCCAGGTCGGGTTCCTTGCTGAAGCGCACGATCAGCTCACCGTTGACCTCGTACGCCAGATTGTCCAGTCCCTCGCCGAGCGGCGCGACGGACTCGATCCAATAGTCGGGCATGTGCGCGACCACGACGCTGCGGACGTCTGCGACGCGGTCACGGCTGCGACTGGTCATCTGCCGACCGTATCAATCGACCGCACGGGGGCCGGCGATCGTCGTCGGGGGCCGCGCGGTGCGAACTGGCGTCCCGTGGAGGGGTCTTCCACAGGGGGACGGAGGGAGGAGGCAGGCGGTCGGAGAGCTCCGGCGCCAGCACCGCACCCGCACCGGCTCCGGCGTCGGCGCCCGCACTCGCACCCGCACCGGCGTTCGCGTCGGCACCCGCACCGGCGTCGGCGGTGTCGAGCGGCCGGCGCTGTCGAGCGGCCCGCGGCGACGGCCCCACCCGTGCACGGACGGGGCCGGGTCCGGTGGTCCGGCCGTCATCAGCATGGCGCCGACGACGAGGACCGCGGAGACGAGGAAAGCCCTGCGACGGTTGCCGGACATGAAAGACCCCTTGGTGTCGAGAGGTCGGAGCCGAAGCGGTGCCGGCTCCTCGGTACGTGCTCGATCCCTGAGAAGGGATTACGGGCCGAGGGGATGCCGGTGTCGTCGTTCCACCGCACCGCCGTCACACGCTGGTGACATGGTCACGACGCGGAGGACGGCCGGGACCGGGGACGTGACTTCGCCGGGGCGTGGGGGGTGCGGCAGCGCACGGGCGGAGTTCGTTGTCCGCCTGACCTGTCCGGACAAGTGAGGGACGTACGGGACCTGCGCCAAGTGAGGGACGTACGGGACCTGCGCCTTTACCTGCCGCTGAAGATCTCGTCGCGTACTGGCCATCTGTTCTTGGTCAACCTCCCCCCAAAGAACCTTATGTTCACGGTCAAATGATGGGCAAGAACAGCAATGGAGGACGTTGTGTCCCTGGATGCCCGTAGGGCTCGGCGGTTCGCCGCTCCCGCAGCCGCCGCAGTCGCCGCCGCCGTCGTGACGATGGTGGTCAACCCGACGCTGGGCGCGTCGGCCTCGGCTCCGCAGGCCGCGGCCAAGGCCAAGGCCCCGACCGCCAAGAACGTCATCTTCATCAACGGCGACGGCATGGGTGCCGCCATGCGCCAGGCCGCCCGTCTGCACCTGGCCGGCCTGGGTGGCCAGCTCGCGATGGACAAGCTCCCCGTCTCGGGCCAGCTGACCACCGAGCCGGACGACCCGAAGGCCGTCGTCACCGACTCGGCCGCCGCGGCGACCGCGTGGGCCACCGGCGAGAAGACCTACAACGGCGCGATCAGCGTCGACGTGGACGGCAACCCGCTGGCCACCCTCGGCCAGCAGGCCAAGGCGGCCGGCAAGGCCACCGGCCTGGTCACCACCGCGCAGGTCACCGACGCCTCGCCGGCGGCGTTCTTCTCGAACACCGCCAACCGTTCGGCGCAGGACGAGATCGCCCGCCAGTACATCGAGGTCAGCAAGCCCGACGTCATCCTGGGCGGTGGCGAGGACTGGTGGCTGCCCGCGGGCACCGCCGGCGCGTTCAAGGACCAGCCCGCCGAGGACCCGTCCGAGGCGAGCAAGGGCACCAAGGGCGACCTCATCAAGAAGGCCAAGAAGGCCGGTTACTCCTACGTCAACAGCGCGGACCAGCTCAGCCGCGCCAAGGACGGCAAGCTCCTCGGTCTTTTCGCCAACGAGGAGATGTTCCAGCAGCGTCCCGAGGGCCAGGGCGACGTGTACAGCCCGGTGGTCGGTCTCTCCACCATGACCAGCAAGGCCCTGAGCACGCTGGACAAGAACAAGAAGGGCTTCTTCCTCATGGTCGAGGAGGAGGGCACCGACGAGTTCGCGCACTCCAACAACGCCACCCGCACCCTGCAGTCCATGCAGGAGCTGGAGAAGGCCGTGGCCGTGGCCCGCGCGTACGTCGCCACCCACTCCGACACCCTGCTGGTCATCACCGGTGACCACGAGACCGGCGGCCTGGCCGTCGAGGAGTCGGACGCCGCCGACGAGTCCGGCACCGGCATCTCCACCGAGGACGGTCCGTTCAGCATCCGCGGCAGCGAGAAGAGCTTCTACATCGACTGGACCACGTCCGGTCACACCGGCGTGGACGTGCCGGTGACCGCGGCCGGCCCGCTGTCCGACCGCTTCACCGGCAAGCACGCCAACACCCACGTGTACGACGTGCTGCGTGAGGCCCTGACGCGCCGCTGAGCGACACACCGACAGCGGCGGGGCCCCGGAGCGATCACGCTCCGGGGCCCCGCCGCTGTCACGGCATCCGGCGGCCGGGGCCGGTCACCGTACGCGCCGGCCGACGGCGGTGGTCACCGCACCCGGCGGCCGACAGCGGCGGTCACGGAGTGCTCGGCGCTCCGCCGGCCGCACTCGCCGGCCCGGGCACTCAGCGCCCGGTACTCGGCGCCCGGTACTCGGCGCCCGGGCGTCCAGCGCGGGCTCAGCCCTGCTCGACGTGCAGATGGAGGGGACCCCGCAGGACGGGACTGGGCCGGTACGGCGGCGGGTCGGCGACCAGTCCGGGCCGTTCGAGGCGGCGTACCAGCCCGGTCAGCGCGATCTGGGTCTCCAGCCGGGCCAGCGGTCCGCCGAAGCACAGATGGACACCACTGCCGAATCCCAGGTGCTGGTTGTCCTGCCGGTCGGGGGCGAAGCGGTCGGGGTCCTCGAAACGGTCCGGGTCACGACTGCCCGAGGCGAGCATGAGCATGATCTGCGAGCCCTTGGGGATGACGGTGTCGCCGACCGTGATGTCGCTGTACGCCGCCCGCCAGGGAATGATCTGCACCGGGGGCTCGTAGCGCAGCAGTTCCTCCACCAGCGGTACGACGAGGCCGGGTTCGGCGCGCAGCCGGCGCAGCACCTCGGGGTGGCGCAGCAGCGTCAGCATGCCGTTGGCGATGAGGTTGACGGTGGTCTCGTGGCCGGCGATGAGCAGCAGGTTGGCGGTGCTGATGATCTCCTCGTCGGTCATCCGCCCGTCGGGCCCGTCGTCGTTGGCCAGCCGGGTCAGCAGGTCGTCGCCGGGGTGGCCGTGGCGTACCTCCAGCAGACCGCCGAGGTACTCGCGCAGATCCTTGGTGGCCTGCACGCCGTTGTCCAGTTTCTCCTGGGGGTCGGTCCTCGGGTCGTAGTCGATCGACTCGATGATGGCGTTCACCCAGACGTGGAACCGCGGTTCGTCCTCCCGTGGTACGCCCAGCAGGCGGCAGATCACGGTGACGGGGAACGGGTAGGCGAACTCGTCGACGATGTCGATCCGCTGTTCGTCCGCGAAGCCGTCGATCAGGCCGCTGACGGTGGCGGTCAGGCCGGGTTCCATGCCGGAGACCAGTCCCGGGGTGTGCGGCGGCCCGAAGTGACGCATCGCCAGGCGTCGCAGGCGGTCGTGCTCGGGCGGGTCGAGGTTGATGAACGACGGCGTGGCGCGTCCCTCGACGGCCGCCATCGGCCGCGCCAGGTTGCGTACGTCGGAACTCAGGCGCGGGTCGTGGAGTATGCCGGTGAGTTCGCGGTAGGTGCTGATGACATAGCTGCCGTCCTCCTGCAGGGCCACCGGGGTCCTGCGCAGTTCGGCGTAGAGCGGGTACGGGTCGGCCCGGGAGGAGTGGTCGAGGATCCGGCGCAGGGTGTCGGGCCTCTCGGTCGTGGTCATGTCGCTTCCCTCCTGCTTCCCTGTGCCGGACTTCGTCCCTCTCGTCACGGGACTTCGTCCTTCTGCCGATGAAGCCGTATGACAGCGCCGCGCCACCAGGGCGCCGCGTGACGGGGTGACGCGCTACCGGCGCCGCCGCGTGACGGTGACGGGCTACCGGTGCTGCCGCATGACGGTGACGCGCCGTTCGCCCGGGTCGTGCCCGGTGACGACCACGGTGGCGCCCTGGGCGAGCAGCGTGGGGCCGGGGAAGTCGACGGGCACCGGTTTCGCGTCCGCGGGCTGGTCGGGTGTGGGGCAGGGCGGCGGGAAGGGCGCGGCCGTCTCGATCAACCGCCGGTAGTGGTCGAGCCACTTGGCGTTGTTGAAGCTGACCGCCGCGGTGACCCTGCCCTGGTATCCGTACGCGGCGACGAAGCGGCGGTCGGACACGGATCCCTGGGCGACGACGACCTCGTCCGCGTAGGTCGGTACACCGACGGACTTGATGTTGACGCCGAACTGGATCGACCAGAACGCCGGGATCGACAGGTGCGGCCAGCGGTCCGCCTGGGTGCTGACCATGTTGTGGGCCGCGATCTCGGCCTGTTCCACGGCGTTGGCCCAGTGCTCCAGGGAGATGAAGCGGTACTCGTAGATCGGGTTGGGGCTTCGTGCCACGTCTCCGGCGACGAAGATGTCGTCGGTGACCAGGCCGTTGAGGTCGAAGGCGCGGCAGCCCGCGTCGCAGGCGACGCCCCATACGCCCACCGCCAGTCCCGAGTCCCGCAGCCACTCGGTGTTGCGGATGCCTCCGAGCGCCACCACCGCCACTTCCGCGTCGACCGTGCCGCCGTCGGAGAAGTGGGCGCGGCGCAACCGCCCCTGCGCGTCGCCCTCCAGGCGGGTGACCTTGACCCCGCAGCGCAGGTCGACGCCGTGGGCGCGCTGCATGTCGGCGGCGACCTCGCCGATCATCGCGCCGAGTCCACCGACCAGCGGGGCCGGTCCGAGTTCGGCGACGGTCACCGGCAGGCCGCGTTCGCGGCAGACGGAGGCGATCTCGGAGCCGGTGAAGCCCGCGCCGATGATCAGGACACGGGAGGGTCCGGCGGCGATCGCCCGCTGCAGCCCGGCCGCGTCCTCACGTGTGCGGACGACGAACACGCCGTCCAGGGCGGCCTCGGCCTCGACGGGCCAGGGCCGGGCCCGTACCCCGGTGGCGATCAGCATGCGGTCGAAGGGGATCCTGCGGCCGTCGGCGAGCCGCACCTGGTCGGCCGCCAGGTCCAGGCCGTCGGCGGGAACGCCCAGGAGCCACTCCGCGTCGATGCCGCGCCGCCGCGGCAGTGTGGTGCCGTCGGCGGGCACCCATCCGGTCAGTACCTGCTTGGACAGCGGAGGGCGGTCGTAGGGCTCTCCCAGTTCGTCACCGATCATGGTCAAGGACCCCGTGAAGCCCTCGCCGCGCAGGGCCTCCGCGGCGCGCAGGCCCGCCAGTGACGCCCCGACGATCACGACGCGGCCGTCCCGCCTGAACCTCCGCAGGGTGTGCGCGCTGCTCATGACGGGGACGTCCCCACCGGCGCGTCCCGCCCTTCCGGCCGGTCGACCAGGATGGCCTGGAGCGGGCAGGCCGCCGCGGCGCGCAGGACCTGCTCGCGCTGGGCGTCGTCGGGGTTCGGGGCGTACATCAGCGCTTCCTCGCCGTGCATCCGGAACGCGTCCGGGGCCAGGAACGCGCACTGGGCGTACCCCTGGCAGCGGGAAAGATCGACGACAACTCTCATCCCGACCTCCATTTCACAGGGGCCGCACGGCAGCGGGTCCTGGGGCGACACCCTCGGGGCGCCCACGGCACCACCCCGGCGCCCAGAAGCGAGAGTCATGCCTTCGAGACATCGAGAAAAGGAATACGGCTGTCGCCCGCCCCTGCGCGCATACGGGGGACACCACGCTCGTCGAAGGTCTTCGCGGGGAGAACCGGTCAGCACGGCCGAGGCTCCGGAGTCCGGGCCACCGCCCGGAGAACCTGGCCTCGCCGTCGAAAAGCGTATCCCGCGCGCACCTGGCCCGCACCCGGGACGGAGCCGGTCGAGCGCGTCCGGTGCCGGGCCGGGTCCGGCACCACCCACACCACCCGCACCACCGAAAAGGAGGGCGCCGACCGGTCCCATGACCGGTCGGCGCCCTCCTTGCGCACGTCGACCCACTAGATCGTCGCGGTGTCGATCACGAAGCGGTAGCGGACGTCGCTCGACAGCACGCGCTCGTACGCGTCGTTGATCTCGGACGCGCTGATCAGTTCGATCTCCGCGCCGAGGCCGTGCTCGGCGCAGAAGTCGAGCATCTCCTGGGTCTCCTGGATGCCGCCGATTCCGGAGCCGGAGAGGGACTTGCGGCCGCCGATCACGGAGAAGAGGTTGAGGGAGATCGGCTCCTCGGGGGCGCCGACGTTCACCAGCGCGCCGTCCGTCCGCAGCAGCGAGAGGATCGCACCGAAGTCGAGCGGTGCCGAGACCGTGGACAGGATGATGTCGAAGGTGCCGCGCAGTTCCTCGAAGGTCTTCGGGTCGCTGGTCGCGTAGTAGTGGTCGGCACCCAGCTTCAGGCCGTCGTCCTTCTTGCGCAGGGACTGCGACAGCACGGTCACCTCGGCGCCGAGCGCGTGCGCGATCTTGACGCCCATGTGACCGAGGCCGCCCATGCCGAGGACCGCGACCTTCTTGCCGGGGCCGGCGTTCCAGTGCCGGAGCGGGGAGTACGTGGTGATGCCGGCGCACAGCAGGGGCGCGGCCACGTCGAGGGAGAGGCCGTCGGGAATGCGGACGGTGTAGTTCTCGTCGACGACGATCTTCTCGGAGTAGCCGCCGTAGGTGGGCTCGCCGTTCTTGTCGAGGGCGTTGTAGGTGCCGACGTTGCCCTTGACGCAGTACTGCTCCAGGCCCGCCTTGCAGTTCTCGCACTCGCGGCAGGAGTCGACCATGCAGCCGACACCCACGCGGTCGCCGACCTCGAACCGGGTGACGCCGGGGCCGACCTCGGAGACGATGCCGGCGATCTCGTGTCCGGGCACCATCGGGAAGATCGCCTCACCCCAGCCCTCACGGGCCTGGTGGATGTCCGAGTGGCAGATACCGGCGAACTTGATGTCGATCAGGACGTCGAACTCGCCCACGGCGCGGCGCTCGATGGTGGTGCGCTCCAGCGGGGCCTTCGCGGCGGGGGCAGCGTACGCGGCAACAGTGGTCATGCTGGGGGTTCTCCTAGGGAGGGGTCCGTGCCCGGCCGTCTTCTTCCGCCGGGCACGCTCACCAGCCTGCCCCGCCGTTCGACATTCACCCAGGCCACGGCTTTGCGTACGACCGGTGGTCCTACTACTGGCGGGGTCAGGCTCAGCCGCGTACGACCGTGAATACTGGACGTATGAACGAGCAGCCCTTCCAGGAGATCGCCGGGGAAGCCGGGCAGCCGCTGGATCAGCGGGCCGAGCTCAGTGAGTTCCTGCGCACCCGTCGGGCCCGGCTGAAGCCGGACGACGTGGGGCTGCCCGACTTCGGCCGGCACCGCCGGGTGCCGGGGCTGCGGCGCGAGGAGCTGGCCCAGCTGGCCGGGGTGTCCGTCGCGTACTACACGCGGCTCGAACAGGGCAACGGACGGAACGTGTCGGCGGAGGTGCTCGACGCCATCGCCCGTGCCCTGCGCCTGTCGGACGCCGAGCACGCGCACCTGACCCACCTCGCCAAGCCCAAGCAGCACAAGAAGAGGCAGACGGCCCGGCCGCAGCAGGTGCGGGTGGCGCTGCGGCACCTGCTGGACATGCTGGACGGAGTGCCCGCGTACGTCACCGGCCGGCGGGCGGACATCCTGGTCTGGAACCGGATGGCGGCGGCCGTCTTCGGCGACTGGGCGGAGCTCGCGCCCAACGAGCGGAACTGGGCGCGGCTGGTGTTCCTGCGACCCGAGTACCGGGATCTGTTCGTGGACTGGGAGCAGAAGGCGATCGACATCGTGTGCATGCTGCGCATGGACGCGGGCTGTCACCCCGACGATCCGCGGCTGTCGGCGCTGGTCGGGGAGCTCTCCGTCAAGAGCCCGGACTTCCGGCGGCTGTGGGCCACGCACGACGTGAAGGAGAAGAACCACGGCGTGAAGGAGCTGCGGCATCCGCTGGTGGGCGATCTCGACCTGCGGTTCGAGTCGTTCCGGATGACGGACGACAGCGAGCAGGCGCTGGTCACCTACCACGCGGAGCCGGGGTCCGCCTCGGCGGAGGCGCTGCGGCTGCTGGCCAGCTGGGGCACGGACGCGACCCGCGCGGGGGCCAACGCCCAGTCCTAGCCGCCCCCGGTACGACGGTCACACCCGCCCCACGCCCGGTACGACCGTCACCCCCGTCCCACCCCCACGCCCGGTACGACCGTCACCCCCGGTACGGCGGTGCCGCCCCCCACGTCCACCGGGGTACCGGCTGCTCCGCCGGAGGCACCGCGTCGGGGCCGGAGAAGTGCACGGCGAGCCGCGTACCCCACTCCGCGTAGGCGAGGAACGCGGAGCGGAACTCGGCGTCGGTGGGCAGTTCCGCGTCGTCCGCCGCGTCCTGGAGGAGGCCGACCCAGCGTCGGCGCTGCGTCTCGGTGATGTTCCTGCCGAAGTGCTTGGCGACCATGTGGCCGTGGCCGCCCTGGGTCTCGGAGTAGGCGGGCGGTCCGCCGAAGACCTCGCCGAGCCAGAGGGCGACGTGCGCCGCGTGTTCGGGCGCCATGCCGGCGAAGACGGGTGCGAGGACGTCGTCCTTGAGGACCTTGTCGTAGAAGACCTCGGTCAGCCGGACGAAGGCCTCCGCGCCGCCCGCCCACGCGTACAGGGTGGGGACCGCGGCGCCGGCGCCCCGTACCGTCGTCGCCTTGTAGTGGCGCCTCTCCTGGATGTGCGGCAGGTAGGGACGGAGCTCGGCGAGGAAGGCCGGGCAGAGCTCCGAGGCACGGAAGTCCTGTTCGCGGGCCTCGGTCGAGGTCCAGGTGATCCGCAGGACGAAATGTTCGAAGTCGTCCTCGCAGCGGGCGAGTTCGTGGTCGACGCACTGTGGGGCGGCGGCCAGCAGGGCCGCGGCCCGGGTGTGGGCGGCCAGGAACTCCGCGGACCGTTCCTCGGGTATGTGGTACCGGACGTACTCCACGGTGTGGGCGCTCATGAGGACCACGGAAACACGCACGGCCCGCCGGAAGCTGCTCTTCCGGCGGGCCGTTCGCTACGGGCTCACTTCACCCGGGCGCGGAGCGGACTCACTTTCCGTAGTACGCGTTGTAGATCGAGACCGTCGACTTGTTGCCCTGCTTGTCGGTGATCTTCGCGTGGAAGGAGACTCCCTTGCCCTTCGCGGGGTTCTTGACGGTGATCTTTCCGTCCTTGACCTTGAGCATGGTCCAGGTCTGGCCGTAGTCGTACGAGACGTACACGTACAGCGACTTGAGGTTCCGGCCCGCGGCCGAGCCCTGGACGGTGACGGGGATCGTCGTCGTCCGGCCTGCCTCGACGCGGCTGTCCAGGCCGGTCGCGGCGTTGAAGCGGACCGTGGACGTGGGCAGCTTCGTGAAGGCGGCCTTCTTGGACCTGAAGGTCCAGCTCGCGTCGATCCGGGTGGAGGCCGCGGCGACCTTCACGCTGCGTTTGACCGAGGTCGTCAGCCGGTACTCCGCCTCGCCGGCCGGGACCTTGAACTCCTTGTCCCCGAAGAGCGGGTCGTCGTTCGATCCGATCTTCGCCCCGTTGCGGTACAGCGTCGTGGTGACCGAGCTGAACAGCGAGGACCCGGCGTGGGTGCTTCCGTCGGCGTACACCGGGAGGTAGCCGGCGATGCTGTCGCCGTCCCGGTAGACGCCGAACTCCGCGGTGATCTTCGGGCCGAAGACGGCCGTGTTGAACCGCTTCGTGTAGCTCTTGCCCGCGCTGAAGGTCTGCGGGGTGCCGAGCGTGTAGTACGCGTCGACGACCGGGAACCCGGAGGCGTCGGTGCCGGCGTGCTGCTCGAAGTCGAACGACCACTGGACCTTGTCACCGGTCGACAGGTACAGCGTGCGCGTGCTCGGCAGTTTCTGGTCGACGCCCACACCGAAGCTGTAGTCGTCGGGCAGACTGCCGTACGTGGTGATCGCGCCGGTCTTGCCGGGCGCCGCGGCCCCCATGTCCGCCCTGACCGTGCTCAGTTCGCTCGCCTTGTAGTGCTTGACGTGCGCGCCCTGGATCTTGCTGACCTTGGCGCCGGTGAAGGTGTCGTACTCGGCGGTGGCGCCCTTGGTCCACTGTCCGGCCCAGCTCTGGAACAGGCCGGAGGGCAGCGCCGGGCCGACGTGCGCCATCCGCACGTTCTGGAAGGAGTCCAGACCGAGGCCGATGCCGAGGCCCGAGGCGTCGTCGAAGTAGCCGGCGACCGCCGACAGCGGCTCGGCCCGCGCGTCGGGCACCGTGATGTCGGCGCCCCTGGCGGTACGGGCGTCCAGTGTCAGCGTGGTGTTCGCGGTGACACTCAGCCGGGGCTGGACCAGCCAGTCGACCCCGCCCTTCGCCTCCACCAGGTCCCGCACGGACAGGGAGTTGAGCTGGTACTTGCCCTTGGGCACCCGGAGGGTCACGGTGTCCGCGGTGTTCTGCGACGCGTAGTCCCGCTCGGCGCCGAGCCCGGAGTAGCCCATCAGGTCGGTGAGGTGGGTGGGTGCCTGGCCGGCACGGTCGACGTACTTCAGGGTGACGTCGTACGACTCCGGCTCGCGCTCGGCCGCGAGTGCCGTGCGCACCGACTGGCCGCCGCCCGTCGCCGTCACGTACGCCGAGTACGCCCCGTCGAGTGTGCCGCCGAGCCTGGTGTTCGCGGTGACGCCGACGGACGCCCTGCCACCGGCCGGGACGGTGACCGTGGTGGCGCCGAGCTTGAAGAAGCCCGAGGGGGCCGTGTGGCCCTTGGGGTCGGTGGCCTTGACGCCGAGGGTCAGGGTGACGTCCTTCGTACCGAGGTTGCGGTACGTCAGCTGCCTGCTCAGGACCGTGTCGTCGGTGTGCGGCCACTGTGCGACGCCGAAGCTCACCGACGACGGGTCGGCGATCACGGTCTGCTTGATCGCCGAGTCGACGGCGATGCGGCCCGCGCCCTGCTGGAACGGCGTGTAGGAGCCGCCCTTGGCGGACCCCGTCAGCGCGCCCTTGAGCTCGGTGTACGTCCAGTCCGGGTGTTCCTGCTTGAGGATGGCGGCGGCGCCCGCGACATGCGGGGTCGCCATCGACGTACCCGAGATGGTCAGGTAGCCCGCGGGATTCTCGCCGACCTCCGTGTCGATGACGCTGCCCGGGGCGGCGGCCGCGGTGATGTCCACTCCGGGGGCGGTGACGTCCGGCTTGATGGCGCCGTCACCGAGGCGGGGGCCGGTGCTGGAGAAGTCCGCCAGCTTGTCGTGATCGTCGACGGCGCCGACGGTGAGCGCGGCGTCCGCGCTGCCCGGCGAACCGATCGACTCGGGGCCGTCGTTGCCGGCCGCGATCGCGAAGAGGATGCCCTTCTCGGCCGAGAGCTTGTCGACCTCGGCCTCCAGCGGGTCCACGTCGGGGGTGTCCGGGCCGCCGAGGCTCAGGTTGACGACGTCGGCGCCCTGGTCGGCCGCCCACTCCATGCCCGCGAGGATGCCCGAGTCGTCACCGCTGCCGGTGTCGTCGAGGACCTTGCCGTTGAGGATCTTCGCGCCGGGCGCGACACCCTTGTACTTGCCGTTCGACTTGGCACCGGTGCCGGCCGCGATGGACGCGACGTGTGTGCCGTGGCCGAAGTGGTCGGTGGCGTCGGCGGCGGCCGAGAAGTTCCTGGACGCGACGACCTGGTTCCTGAGGTCCGGGTGGGTCGCGTCGACCCCGGTGTCCAGGACGGCGATCTTGACGCCCTTGCCGTCGTAGCCGGCCGCCCAGGCCTTGGGGGCGCCGATCTGCGGCACGGACTTGTCGAGGCTCGCCCTGCGCACGCCGTCCAGCCAGACGTGCGCGATGCCGGAGGCCGCCCGGCCGTGGTCGGTGACCGCGGCCCACAGCTCGGCCGCGTCCCGCTGCGGCGTCCGTACGGCGTCCGCGTTCAGGGACTTCAGGGTCCGGCGGAGCGTGCCCGACTCCCGGACGCCGGTCCGGGCGGCCGTCGCCGCGCCCTTGTAGCCGACGATGACCTTCAGACCCTGCTTCTGGGAGGCGCGGGTCGCCGCCTTGTTCAGCTCGGTGACGTCGAAGAGCCGGCGGTCCAGCTTGCCGGCGGCTATCAGCGCCTGCGCGTCGGCCGGCACCACGAGGGTGTGGCCGCCGGCCTTGCGGATCTGGACGGGCACGTGTGCACGGCCCTCGGCCCGCTCGACGCCGACGACGCGCCCCTTGGTGTCGACGACCACCCGGTCACCGGTGATCAGCGTGATGCGGTGCTTGGCCGTGATCCCGGCCGCAGGAGTGGTGTCGGCCCGTCCGGCCTTCGCCGGGACCCTCGCGGACGCCGGGCTGGTCATTCCCGCCGCCAGCGCCACGGCGGCCGCCGTGGCGACGGTCGCCGCGCACGCTCTTTTCACTTGTCTGCGCAAGTCTCCCCCTGGAGATGAGGTCCGGGTGAATCCCCGATTCACCCGGCCGGGGGATGTCTCGTACACACGCACGATCACCCCCGCGGAAACCGCAAGTATGCCGGGGGGTGATCGGTCCCTCAAGAGCGGGACTGCGGTGAGGAGTTGACGGATTCGCTCCGCTAAGACCCTGAATTCTCTCTTTTGCGCGCTTTCACGCCCCCGCGTTCTCCTTGACGGTGATCTTTCCCTTGCGGATCGTCGCGACGCGCGGGGCCTTCCTCGCGATCGCGGAATCGTGGGTGACCATGACGAAGGTCAGCCCGCGCTCCTTCCACATGGTCTCCAGCACGTCCATGATCTCGTCGCGCATGGACTCGTCGAGGTTGCCGGTGGGTTCGTCGGCGAGCAGCACCTTCGGCTGCTTGACCAGGGCACGGGCGATGGCGACGCGCTGCTGCTGACCGCCGGAGAGCTCGGCGGGCAGGTGTCCGAGCCGCTCGGCGAGCCCCACCGACTCCAGGGCCTCGGCGGCCCGCGCGCGCCGTTCCCTGCCCTTCACCCCGAGGGGTACGAGAGCCGTCTCCACATTCTCCTGGGCGGTGAGCGTGGGAATCAGGTTGAAGCTCTGGAAGACGAATCCGATGTTCTCGCTGCGCACCTTGGTGAGCTTCGCCTCGGACAGTTTCGCCAGATCGACGCCGTCGAGTCCGACGCTGCCCGCGGTGGGCCGGTCGAGTCCGCCGAGCATCTGCAGCAGGGTGGACTTTCCACCGCCCGTGGGCCCCTGGATGACGAGCCGGTCTCCGTCCGCGATGGTCAGATCGATGCCGGCGAGTGCCTCGACCGTGCCCTTGCCCCGCTGGTAGCGCTTGATGACGCCACTGAGTTCGTACATGGTGCTGCTCCTGGTTGTGCGTGAGGGGACCGCGCGGGTGTGTGGCCGCACGGCCCGTGCGGGGCCGGTCTATTCGACGCGGCGCAGGGCGTCCGCGGGCCGCAGCCGGGAGGCGCGCCAGCCACCGAAGGCGCCGGCGATCAGGCCGCCGGCGACGGCGAGGGCGACCGCGCCGGCGATGGTGGAGAGACTGACGGGCGCGGTGAGCGTGACGTCCAGCGCCTTGGACGCGACGCGCCGGCCGGGACCGCCGAAGCCGCCCTGTCCACCGCCGCCTCCCGAACCGCCGACCTGTGCCTGCAGGCTGGGGCTGATCTCGGTGACCGCGTACGCGCCCGCCAGACCGAGCGCGATGCCGAGGACGCCGCCGACCAGTCCGTTGACGATGGCCTCACCGACGACCTGGCGGGTCACCCGGCCCGACTTCCAGCCGAGCGCCTTGAGGGTGCCGAACTCGCGCACACGCCGGGAGACGGCCGAGGAGGTGAGCAGACCGGCGACCAGGAACGCGGCCACGAGCACCGCGATCGAGAGCCACTTGCCGACGTTCGACGCGAGGTCGGAGGCGGTCGACAGGGAGCCGGAGACGGTGTTCGCGAGGTCC
The DNA here is from genome assembly GCF_009498275.1 of Streptomyces fagopyri. Lineage (NCBI taxonomy): Bacteria > Bacillati > Actinomycetota > Actinomycetes > Kitasatosporales > Streptomycetaceae > Streptomyces > Streptomyces fagopyri. Next base: position 3,742,726 of record NZ_CP045643.1, read on the forward strand.
GCGGAGGTGGTGACCGTGGTCCCCGAGATGTTCTTCTGGATGGCGCTCTTGACGCTGGAGATCTGCTGCGAGTCGGAGGCCTTGACGTAGATCGTGGTGACCTTGTCCTTGGCGCCCGCCAGCGTCTGGGCCTGCTGGAGCGGCATGTAGAGATTGGCCGCCGCGTCGCCGCTGTCCGGGGTCGCGATCCCGATCACCTTGAACTTGACGCCCTTGACGGTGACGGTGCCGCCGACCGAGAGCTTCTTCTCCTTGGCGTACGACGTGTCGGCGACGACCACCTCGGTGTTCGTCTCGGACGTCGTGAAGGTACGGCCGCTGGTGATCTTCGAGGAGGTCAGCGGGCCGAGCGCCGGCTTGGTGACGTCGGTGCCGTAGACGGAGTAGTTGTTGACGTCGAAGTCGGCGCCGCCGCCCTCCACGCGGCCCTGCGGGGGCTGCTGCCCGCCCTGGCGGCCGCCGCGGTTGCCGCCGCCGTTGCCGTTCTGCTGGAACTGGCCCCGGGTGAACTGCCCGTTGACCCGGATGACCTGGAGGCTGAGCCCGCCCACGGAGTCCGCGACGCCGTGCTGCGAGTCGACCTTGGAGACCGTCGAGGCGGCCAGGGTCTGGAATCCCTGGACCATGACGCGGTCGCTGCTCTGCTCCTTGTCGGAGCCGTTGTCGTTCGCGTCGAAGTTGAAGCGCGGGCGCTGACCGGTGCTCGTCGGCGGGGCCGCGGCCTTGGTGACGGTCATGTCCGTACCCAGCCCGTAGAGCGACTGGAGGACCTTGCCCTGGGCCTTCTCCATGCCGGACGACACGGAGCTGACCACGATGACCAGGGCGATGCCCAGGGCGAGCCCGGAGGCGACGACGAGCGCCGCCTTCCTGCGGCGGCGCAGTTCGCGCCTCAGGTAGGTGAAGAACATGGCCGCAAGCTAGGTACGGCGCGTGATGAAGCCATAAGGCCGAAATAAGAGAACGATGAGAAGACTGTGCCCGCACAGAAGTTCACCTGTGCGGGGCCCCGGAAGCCTGTGCGAACGCCGATGGCGGCGGCCCGTGCGGGCCGCCGCCATCGGCGGGGTTTCGGTGGGGCGGGTGCCGGCGTCAGGCCGCCGAACCGGCCTTCCAGGACGCCCAGTCCAGGTTCCAGCCGTTGAGGCCGTTGTCCGGGGCGACGGTCTTGTCGCCGGTGTTCTTGACGACCACGACGTCACCGATCAGCGAGTGGTTGTAGAACCAGGCCGCGGGGGTGTTCGCGTCGTCGGCACCCTTCGTGTCGGACAGGCCGACACAGCCGTGACTGGTGTTCACCGAGCCGAAGATGGACTTGGCGCCCCAGTAGTTGCCGTGCACGAAGGTGCCGGAGTTCGACAGACGCATGGCGTGCGGCACGTCCTTGATGTCGTACTCGCCCTTGCCGTCGGAGTTCGTGAAGCCGACCGTCGAGCCGTTCATCCGGGTCTCCTTGAACTTCTCGGAGATCACCATCTGACCCTGGTACGTCTTGTGCTCCGGGGACCCCGAGGAGATCGGGATCGTCTTGATCGTCTTGCCGTCCTGCGTGACCTTCATGGTCTTGGTCTGCGCGTCGACGATCGAGACCTGGTTACGGCCGATCTTGAACGTGACCGTCTTCTGCTGTACGCCGTACACACCGCTCGCGCCCTGGACGCCGTCCAGGTTCAGCTTCAGGGTGACGGTGGAGCCGCCCGTCCAGTAGTTCTCCGGACGGAAGTCGAGACGGCTGGCGCCGAACCAGTGGCCGACGACCTCCTGGCCGCTGCTGGAGGAGACCGTGATCCCCTTCTGCACGGCGGCCTTGTCGGTGATCGCCTTGTTGAAGTTGATCGAGACGGGCATGCCGACGCCGACGGTGGAACCGTCCTCCGGCGTGAAGTTGCCGATGAAGCTGTTGGCCGGGGAGACCGTGGTGAACGAGGCGTTCTCGTGGGCCACCAGGCCCGCGGAGTCGGTGGCCTCGGCCGCGACCTTGTACGTCGTGGCACGGTCCAGCTGGGCCGCGGGCTTCCAGCTCTTCTTGTCGGCCGATATCCGGCCGGAGACGGCCGTGCCGTCCGCCGTCTTCATGGCGACGGAGGTGAGTGTGCCCTTGGTCACAGTGACCGCGGCGGCGTTGTTGATGGACGCGTTGTCGGAGCCGTCGGCCGGCGTGATCTTGATCTGCGCCTCCGAACTCTTCTTGGCCGCCGCCTCGTCGGCCTGGGCCTGCGAGGACCGGCCGCCGTCCGAGGCGTTGGCCTTGCTGCCGCCCCCGCTGCACGCAGAGAGCACCAGCACTCCGCCGAGCAGTGCGGACGCGGCCACCAGGCCTCGACCCCGCTTACTGTCCGTCATCACACGCTTCTCCATCGTTGCCGAATCACCAAATACCGCAATATTCCCGTAGGAACCTTCAACGTACGACCGCCTCGTCCCACTCCGCACTCCTCGGCCATGTGGGACGCACCACGCCGATCAACGGCGCCGACCGGGCGGACCGGCGGCCGGACCGAACCCGTGGTGCGGAAGTGGCCCGTGCGTCGCCTGAGACGAACGAACCCCGGGCGGCGGTTGCCACCCGGGGTCACGAATTTCCCAAGGCGCCTCAGCCGACTCCGACTTCTTCGTCGTCGTCCACGTCGTCATCATCCTCGTCGAGGTCCCATTCCGGCGAATCGGGGTCGTAGTCGATCGGCTCGCTGCTCCAGGACGCCTGGGCGAGTTCGACCCCGGGCACCTCGCTGACCAGGTCGAACGGATCGACGAGATACGCGAGGGCTTCGGCCGTGTCTTCCGTCACGGCGTTCTCGGCGTGCGCCCGCTCGTCGGACTGCATGCCGGAGTCGTCCGCGAGGCGACGCAGCGCGGCCTTGGTGACGGCGTCCGCGTCGTCGACTTCCAGTACCAGCTCCACACGAAGCCGGACAAACCGTGATGTCTCAGGAGTACTCATGAGACGGAGCGTACGGCCCGAGGTCCCCACGACTTTCCCACGACCCGCGCCTTTCATTAGCATCGGGCCGCACGGCCAATTCGCCAGCGCCACAAGGGGATCGATATTACGTGTCCGCCGCACGTCGCTCGTTGCTGACCGCCACCGCAGCGGGGACCCTCCTGGGAGCCCTGTGGTTCGTCCCGTCCGCCAACGCGACTCCGGAACATCCTGTTCAGCACGGGTCGGCACCGGCCGCCGACGGGTCGGCCGCCACCACGACGGCCGCCACCACGGCGACCACGACCACGGCCGGCAGAACGGACGGGGCCGTCACCGGGCCGGGCGACGACCAGACCCGGCTCGCCGACACCGGAAGCGTCAACACGACGCCGTACGTCGTCGGCGGCACCCTCTTCCTCGGCCTCGGCGCCGGCTTTGTGACCTACTCGGTGCGCCGGGAACGCACGGCGGCCTTCTGAGCGCAGCGCTCCGGCCCGGAACCCCACGGGATGCCCATGCGAGACCTGACCGAGCTGACCGATGTCGAGGAGCCCGCATGGCCCCTCCTGTCCGAGGCGATCTCCACCAGCAGGGTGTCCCTGGAGGTGCTCCCGGTGGAGCCGGCCCAGGCCCGCGCCTCCCTGCTGCAACTACAGGTCACCGCGCGCTCCTGGCTCGGCGCCTTCGTCCTCAACTGCGGCGGCGTGTCACTGGACAGCGGCTGGCTGCGCATCTACGGAAGTCCGGGCCGCGGCTCGCCCAAGGGCCCGCCGGGCATCGCGGACGTCAACGAGTTCCCCGACCGGTTCGACCCGGTGTGGCGGCCGGACGGCGGGCTCGTCGTCGGCCATGACGTCCTCGGCGGGACCTATGCGCTCAACGGACCCGAGCCGGGCGCGGTGGGCCGCCCCGGAGGGCCCGGCGAGGTGCTCTACTTCGCGCCGGACGCACTGCGCTGGGAGGCACTCGGCGTGGGCCACGCGGCCTGGCTCAGCTGGCTCCTGGAAGGCGGCGCCGAGGAGTTCTACGACAATCTGCGCTGGCCCGGCTGGCGGGCCGAGACGGGCCCGCTCCCCGGCTCCCAGGGCATCACGTTCGACCCGGTGCTGTGGTCGGCCGACGCCCGCCGTGACCTGCCCGCGGCCCGCCGCCGCGCCCTGCACATGACCGAACTCCTCGATCTGCACCGGGACGTCGGCCTGGAGCTCGACAAGATCGACCCGGGTTTCCTCGGCAACTTCCACCCCTGAGAGACCTGACGGGTCCCGGTCTCCCGAAGGAGTCCGGGACCCGTGGAGTCCGAGACCGGCGCACATGGCCGGGAGCCGGCCCGGCCGGGCGCCTACGCGGCGCGCCGGCCGCCGCCCTGTCCGCCACGCTCCGTACGGCGCTGCGGAGCACGCCCACGGGCGCCGCCGCCGGCCCCGCTCCCACCGCCGGTACGACGTCCACCGGTGGCGCCGCCGGCACCGCCGGTGGCACCGCCCGTGCCGCGCTGCGGCTGGCGTCCCTGCCCCTGCCGGCCCTGCGACTCCGCGCCCGTTCCCGAACCCGCGGGGCGCCGTGCGCCGCCGCCCGTCCGGGGCCGCGACCGGGGCCGCTGCTTCGGCTGCTCGGCGGGCTGGGGCACCTCGATGACGACCGGAACCCCGGAGGGCTCGCGGGCGCCGGTGAGACGGGCCAGTTCCTCGTCGCTCGACTTGACCCGGGCGGAGCGCGGGGTGATGCCCGCGTCCGCCATCAGACGCGTCATCTCCCGCCGCTGCTCGGGCAGGACGAGGGTGACGACGCTGCCGGACTCGCCGGCCCGCGCGGTACGGCCGCCCCGGTGCAGGTAGTCCTTGTGGTCCGTCGGCGGGTCGACGTTGACGACGAGGTCGAGGTCGTCGATGTGGATGCCACGAGCGGCCACGTTGGTGGCGACCAGCGCGGTGACCTGTCCGTTCTTGAACTGGTCGAGGGTCCGGTTGCGCTGCGGCTGGCTGCGCCCGCCGTGCAGCGCGGAGGCCCGTACACCGTTGGCCAGCAGCCGCTTGGTGAACCGGTCGGCACCGCGCTTGGTGTCCACGAACAGGATCACGCGGCCGTCGCGCGCGGCGATCCGCAGCGCCACGGCCTTCTTGTCGGTCTCGTCGGCGACGTGCAGCACGTGGTGCTCCATGGTCGTCACCGCGCCCGCCGACGGGTCGACGGAGTGCACCACGGGGTCCGTCAGGAACATCCGGACGAGCCGGTCGATGTTCTTGTCCAGCGTCGCCGAGAAGAGCAGTCGCTGACCGTCCGGCTCGACCTGCTGGAGCAGCGCGGTGACCTGCGGCATGAAGCCCATGTCGGCCATCTGGTCGGCCTCGTCGAGGACGGTGATCGCGACCTGGCCGAGCGTGCAGTCGCCGCGCTCGATGAGGTCCTTCAGCCGCCCGGGGGTGGCCACGAGCACCTCGGCGCCGCGGCGCAGCGTACCGGCCTGGCGGCCGATCGACATGCCGCCGACCGCGGTGACGACACGCAGGTTCACGGCGGTCGCGTACGGCGTCAGCGCGTCGTCGACCTGCTGGGCCAGCTCACGCGTGGGCACCAGGACGAGGGCGAGCGGTGCCCTCGGTTCGGCGCGCCGGCCGGCGGTGCGGGCCAGCAGCGCGAGCCCGAAGGCGAGCGTCTTGCCGGAGCCGGTCCGGCCCCGGCCCAGGACGTCGCGTCCGGCCAGCGAGTTGGGCAGGGTCGCGCCCTGGATCGGGAAGGGCTCGGTGACACCCTGCGCCGCGAGGGTCTTGGTCAGGGCGGCCGGCATGTCCAGCGCGTCGAAGGAGTCGACGGCGGGCAGGGCCGGGGTGATGGTCTCGGGCAGGGAGAACTCCTGCGGTGCCGCCGCCTTGCGGGCGGGGCCCTGGCCGGCGCCCCGGCCGCCACCGCGGCCCGCGTTCCTCGCGGAGCCGCCGGTCTGGGCGCCGCCACGCGCATTCGCCGGCCGCTTACGGACGGGACGTTCGGATCGAGTCATGCTGGATCTGGATTTCCTTCCTGGGGCCCCACGGACTGCACGCACAGCGCCCGCCGCCTTTATGCGCGGCATTCATGAGCACTCACAGCACGAGCCGGGACCCGCACCCGAAGGTGCGGGCCCCGGCTCTGGAAAAGCGCGTCCCCGAAATCAGGCGGGGATGATGTTCTCCGCCTGCAGGCCCTTCTGGCCCTGCGCGACGTCGAACGAGACCTTCTGGCCCTCCAGCAGCTCACGGAAGCCGGAGCTGGCGATGTTGGAGTAGTGGGCGAAGACGTCGGGGCCGCCGCCGTCCTGCTCGATGAAGCCGAAGCCCTTTTCCGAGTTGAACCACTTCACGGTGCCGGTAGCCATGTTTCTCTCCTGAACAGGTAGGGCCCCAATCCGGAGATGCACCGGGAAATGCCGGAGATGCCGGTAAAACAAAACGCGCCTGCGGAGGATTCCGATCAGGCGCACAAAGTAAATGGGTACCAAAAACGTATCAATGAGACAGTAGCACACTCTGCGGCCCCGTGAGGGCGCGCCGGCCGTCCGGCGGCGCCCTCCGCGGCGTACGACAGCGGGCGGGCTACAGCAGCGGACCGGTGACCGGTTCGACCGCGGTCACGACCAGGCCGGCGCGCACGAAGGCGTCGGCCGCCTCCAGGTCCGGGGAGAGGAACCGGTCGGGACCCGGCCCCTGGACGCCGGCCGCGCGGACGGCGTCGATCACGGCGCGCGACGCCGGGGCGGGGGCCAGACCCTCGCGCAGTTCGATCGCGCGGGTGGCGGCGTACAGCTCGATCGCGACGATGCGGGTGAGGTTGTCCACCGCGGTGCGCAGCTTGCGCGCGGCCGACCACCCCATGGAGACGTGGTCCTCCTGCATGGCGGAGGACGGGATGGAGTCCACGGACGCCGGTACGGCGAGCCGCTTCATCTCGCTGACCAGCGCGGCCTGCGTGTACTGGGCGATCATCAGACCGGAGTCGACGCCCGCGTCGTCCGCGAGGAACGGCGGCAGTCCGTGCGAGCGGTTCTTGTCGAGCAGCCGGTCGGTGCGGCGCTCGGAGATGGAACCCAGGTCGGCGGCGGCGATGGCCAGGAAGTCGAGGACGTAGGCGACCGGCGCACCGTGGAAGTTGCCGTTCGACTCGACACGGCCGTCCGGCAGCACGAGCGGGTTGTCGACGGCGGCGGCGAGTTCGCGCTCCGCGACGAGCCGGGCGTGCGCGAGGGTGTCGCGGCCGGCGCCCGCGACCTGCGGGGCGCAGCGCACGGAGTAGGCGTCCTGGACGCGCGGGGCGCCGTCCTGGTGGTGGCCGGTGAGCTCCGAACCCTTGAGCACGGCCAGCATGTTGGCGGCCGAGGCGCCCTGTCCGGGGTGCGGGCGGATGGCGTGCAGCTCGGGGGCGAGGACCTTGTCGGTGCCGAGCAGGGCTTCGAGGGAGAGGGCCGCGGTGACGTCGGCGGACTTGTAGAGCGTGTCCAGGTCGGCGAGGGCCATGACCAGCATGCCGAGCATGCCGTCGGTGCCGTTGAGAAGGGCGAGGCCCTCCTTCTCGCGCAGTTCGACGGGCTTGATGCCGTGCTCGGCGAGGAGTTCGCCGGCGGGGCGGACCGTGCCGTCCGGGCCCTCCGCGTCGCCCTCGCCCATCAGCGTCAGCGCGCAGTGGGAGAGCGGTGCCAGGTCGCCGGAGCAGCCCAGCGAACCGTACTCGTGCACGACCGGGGTGATGCCCGCGTTGAGGATGTCGGCCATGGTCCGCGCGACCTCGGGCCGGACGCCGGTGTGCCCCGAGCAGACGGTCTTGAGCCGCAGGAACATCAGCGCGCGCACGACCTCGCGCTCGACGCGCGGGCCCATCCCGGCGGCGTGCGAGCGGACGATGTTGCGCTGCAGCTGGGCGCGGAGTTCCGGGCTGATGTGCCGGCTCGCGAGCGCGCCGAAGCCGGTCGAGACGCCGTAGACGGGCTCCGGCTTGGCGGCCAGCGCGTCCACGATCTCGCGGGCCGCGGCCAGGGCCGTCACCGCCTCGTCGGCGAGCTCGATCCGGGCGCCGCCGCGCGCCACGGCGAGAACGTCGGACGCGGTCACGCCGGACGTCCCCACCACCACAGTATGCATATCCATATTCAGGAGCGTACGCAGTGAATTCCGCGATGTCACTAGTGGTGTCACTAGTGGATGGCCCCTTCGCCCCTTACTTCGGATACGTCACGGCGTCACGCCTCCGGAGGACGGCACGGCGTCATGGACGGCGCTGCTCGTGACGCCCCCGGAAGCGGCGGCGCTCCCCCTCGGCCGGGGGCGGCGCGTCGGCCAGACGCACGACCGGGTCGTCGGGTCCCGCCCGCCCGGCGACGACGGGCCGTGCCGCGCGTACCGCCTTCGCCCGGTACTGGGCGGCGTCGGCCAGCCGGAAGAGCCGGCGTGCCGAACGCACCGGCCCGATCGGGTCCCCGGTCGAGGCGACCCCGCACGCCACCCCCTCGCCCAGTTCCAAGTCGGCCGCGCGGCGGCAGAGTTCGGCGGCGACGCGCACGACCTCGTCGGCCGGCGGCCCGACCGCGAGAAGACAGAACTCGTCACCGCCGAGGCGCGCGGCGAGGGTGCCCGGCAGCATCGCCCCGCACAGCGACAGCACCGACCCGAACCGCTCCAGGAGCCGGTCTCCGACGGCGTGCCCGCGGGTGTCGTTCACGCGCTTGAGCCCGTTGAGGTCGCAGACCACGAGACTGACCACGACGCCCTCCGCCCGGTGCCTCCCGATCGCCTCGTCCAGGCGCACGTCCACCGCGCGGCGGTTGGCGAGGCCGGTGAGGGCGTCCGTGAACGCCAGCCGCCGGGCCTCCTCCAACTGCTCGGTCTGGGCGATCCCGGCCGCGACGACGGAGGCGAGCACGGTCGCGAAGTCCGCGTCGGGCCGGTCGAAGAAGGGCTCCGACGCGGGGCGGGCCACGTACAGCTCGCCCCAGGCGCGTCCGTGCAGCACGACCGGGGCGACCACGCAGCAGCCGCGCCCGCGCCTGCGCAGGGCGGCGACCCTCCCGCAGCCGGCACTGGGAGGCGCCCCCGGACCGCGCTCTCCGGCCCGGTCCCCCGCCGGGCCGTCCGCGGTCTCCACCCAGGCGTTCGGGCCACCGCCACCGGCCCAGCGCTCGTGCAGGAACTCGACGATCTCCGGGAACTGATGCACCGGGTAGGCCTCCCCCTCGGGGAACTCCTCCTCGTCCGGCGCGCGTTCACCCACGTTCACCAGGACGCGCAACCGGCCGAGTTCGCGCTCCCACACGGAGAGCGCGGCGAAGCTCCCGCTGAGCGCGTGGCAGGCACCGAGCGCCGCGGCCCGCCACGATTCGCGTGGGGTCTGCGCCGCCGCCATCCCCTGCGCCAGCTCCACCACGGCCCTCAGCCGTCTGTCCTCACCCATCACTACAGGCTAGGGACATTTACGTACATTTGGCGCGTCGGTAGGGCGAATGGGATGCCGGTACGGCGAACAGGGGCCCGAGTGGCCGTACGGGCGCGGCGGGCACCCGCGAACGCCCGGCGCCGCGCCGTGCGGCCGGCGGGGCGCCGCCGTGCCGCTGCCCGGGAACTACCGGCCGGGCCACTGCGGCTTGCGCTTCTCGTTGAAGGCCGCGACCCCCTCCGCCCGGTCCCCGGAGAAGGCGACCGACCGCCAGGCGGCGTCCTCGACCTCCAGGCCCGCACGGAGGTCGAGCCCCTGCCCGAGCCGCAGCGCCCGCTTGGCGGCCCGCAGACCGACGGGCGAGTTGGCGGCGACACGGGCGGCGAGCGCCAGCGCCTCCGCACGGTCCCGGCCCTCCTCCACGAGTTCGTCGACGAGCCCCAACTCCCGCGCCTCGACCGCCTCCAGACGGCGCGCCGAGAAGATCAGCTCGGCCGCGCGGGCCGCACCGACGCGGCGCGGCAGCAACTGCGTACCGCCGCCTCCCGGGATCACCCCGACCGACACCTCGGGCAGCCCGAGCACCGCCGTACGGTCGGCCACGATCAGGTCGCAGGAGAGCGCCAGCTCGAACCCGCCGCCGAGCGCGAAGCCGTGCACGGCGGCGACGGTCGGCATCGGCAGCTCCAGAACGCCGGTGTACGCGGCCCGCGCCACGGGGCGCTGCCGCATCAGGTCGGCGTCGGTGAAGGAGTTGCGCTCCTTCAGGTCGGCGCCCACGCAGAAGGCCCGCTCGTGGGTGGAGGTCAGCACCACGACCCGTACGTCGGGGTCGGCGGCCAGCGCCGCGCAGGCGCCGGCGAGGGAACGGGCCATCTCCGTGGACACGGCGTTCATGGCCTTCGGCCGGTCGAGGGCCAGCTCCGCGACGTACTCGTGCCGACGCACGGCGACGAACTCCCCGAACCGCCGCTCGTCTCCCTGTTCCACCATGACACCCTCCCTGTGAACGGTTAACGCGGGTTAACTTCCGCCTCCCCCGATCATCGCAGCCGGTGCCCTCCGGCGGAACCCGCCCCTTCGGCCGCACCTCCCCGTTCGGGTGACATCTCGCCCAACTCCCGCCCCAGGCCCCCAAAAGACGCATAACCTGCGCACCGCCCAGGGCTTCGGGGGACGTCCGCACACCGGGGAGGGATGACCATGACGAACGGCACGACGACCGACGTGGCAAGGGAGCCGAGAGCGCGGGTGGCCTCGGTCCCCATGGGGTCCACGGAGCCCACCACCCGCGTGGCAACGCTCTCCCAGGCGCTCGGCTCCCCCCGGCCGGGGGGAGCCGCCGCGCCGCGGCCACCGGCCCGGCCGCGCGGCGGGGAACCGCCCCGCCCCGAGCCGGTCAGGGCCCCCGCCCCGCCCGGACCGACCCGGGACGCCGGCACCCCGCCGGACGCCCCGAACCGCGCCCCGGCGACGGCGGAGGCGGCCGATACCGTCCCCCCGGCGCTCGCGCGGCGCACCGGCCGTGGGCGGCACCGCAGGCCGCGTCCGCGCCGGGCGCTCCTCGCGGTGGGCGGCCTCGCACTGGCCGCCGGCGCGCTGAGCCTCGCGCGGATGGCTCCGGACGGAGTCACCGGGATCGGCGGGGGCGCGGAGGCGGAGCCCAGACCGGGGGTCGCCGACGACGGGGCGCTCGACGCCTCGCCGACCGTCTGGGCCGCGCCCTCCGCGCGTCCCGCGACCGCCGGCGCACCCGCGCGGGGCGGGGCGGGCGCGACCCCGGCAGCGGGCGCGAGTCCCGGCGCGACGGCATCGACGGGACCGTCCGGAGCGGCCGGAGCGACGGGACCAACAGGACGGGCCGGGACGACGGGCCCCTCGGCCACGGCTCGGCCCGGGGCGCGTCCGCCGGGCGGCGCGGGCGCGCCCGTGGACGACGCGCCGGACACCACCGGCATCCCCACGGCACCCGTACCGTCGCAGCCGCCGGCCGCGCCCGCGCCGCATCCCACGCCCGGCGCCACCACCCACGCCCCGGCCCCGGCCCCGAAGCCCGCTTCCCCCGGCCTCTGCGTGCCGATCGTGGGAATCTGCGTCAACAGCCTGACGGACCCGCTGGGACACGGGTAGCGGGGGCACGGCCGGACGCCGGGAGCGGCCGGCGGGAAAGAATCCGGCGGAGGAACGATCCGGCAGGGTGAGGAGGACGGCCCTGCGGGACGGGACGTACGGCCGGGGGCCGCCCCGTGACCGCACGGGGGTACGACGGCGGCCACGGCACCTCGCCGCGCCGCCCGATCGCCCGGACCGGATCGCCCGGACCGGCCCGCCCCCTACGAGGACGCGCCCTCGCCCCGCTCCCGCCCCTTCGCCGCCCCGCTCCGGGGCCCGCCCGTGTCCGACGCCGCCCGCTGGCGCGCCGGACGTCGCTCGGGGATCACGGGCCGGCCCTCAGGGCGTGTCCGACAGCTCCCGGCGGGCCAGCAGCCACGGTTCGACCACGCCGAGGCCGCGGACCGGGCGCTGCCACATCGGCTGGAGGGCGAAGCGGTAGGCGGGCGGCTCCTCGCCCTCCTTCTCCGCGGTGGCCGCCGCCTCGGCGGCCTCGGCCTCGGAGACGGGGGCGTCCTTGGTCCGCACCAGTTCCTCCGCGAAGGCGCCGTCGACCAGGACGGCGTCCCGAGGCGCTATCGACGTGAGGCGGGAGGCGAGGTTCACCGTCGTGCCGAAGACGTCGCCCATCCGGGTCGTGACGGTGCCGAAGGCGATACCGACACGCAGCTCCGGCATGGTCTCGTCGTTGGCCATCGTCTCGATGAGCCGCAGGGCGATCTCGGCGGCGACACCCGCGTCGTCAGCGGAGTACAGCACCTCGTCGCCGAGGGTCTTGATGAGCCGGCCCCCGTGCGCGGCCACCAGGTCCGCCGCGGTGGTCTCGAACGCCTCGACGAGCTCGCCGAGCTCCTCCTCCTCCATGCGGCGGGTCAGCCGGGTGAACCCGACGAGGTCCGCGAAGCCGACGGCGAGGCGGCGGTCGACCATCTCCTCGTCGTCACCGGCCTGCACGACCCGGCCGGTCGCGGCGGCGAGCTGGCGCCGCCAGACGTAGACGATGAACTCCTCCAGCTCGGGCAGGAGCAGCTCGATCAGGGGGTACGTCACCTCGGTGCGCGTCATCCCCGGTTCCGGGGGCTCGGTCAGCCCCTCCAGGAACGAGTCGATCTGCCACTCGGCCAGCCGTGCCGTGGTCTGGCCGGTCGACCGGGCGACCTGCACCGCCATCGCCTCGCTGAGCAGGCCCGCCTCGACGAGACCCGCCAGCCGGCGCAGGGCCAGGACGTCGGCCTCGGTCAGCGCCTTGGCCTGACCTATGTCGGCGAAGCCCATGGCCCGCCAGAAGCGGGAGGCCAGCTCCATGGAGACACCGGCGCTGCGGGCGGCCTGGAAGGGCGTGTAGCGGCGCTCGGCGCCCAGGATGAGCTGTTCCAGGCGCAGGGCGAGGGGATCCTCCCCGGAGTCGGCGGCCTGCTCGTCCAGCCGGTTCTGCGCGTCCAGCCGGCCCTGGGCGTCCAGCCGCCCCTGCGGGTCCGGCGGCGGGCTCGGGGTGTCCGACAGATTCCGATCCGCGCGCGTGTCCGTATCCGGCCGCTCCTGAGGGTCCGCGGCGTTCCCGGGGGCCCCGGCGTGCTCGTCACGCCGCAGGTCGGCTTCACCGGCCGCGGGCGCCGGGTCGGTGGCCGACCCGGCGGTACGCCCCGGCTCACCGTCGGGAGCGGGGTGCGCACCCGTGCCGGAGCCCGTGTCGTCGACGGTCACGCCTGCTGCCTTTCCGATCTGCCACGGTCAGGTATCGACCGCGCTCAACTCTACGGCAGGTGTGCGCTGGCTCACTCCTGACTCGTACACCTGACCGGGGCCCGGGACCACGACCGGGTGCCCGCCCACCGCTGAGTACGGCCCGCCGGCCTCCTTCGCTCAGGCCGGCCTCAGGTGGACGATGTCTCCGGCGCCCACCGGCTGCTGCACCCCCTCCTCCGTGGCCAGGACCAGACGTCCGTCCCCGTCGACGGCCACCGCCTCCCCGGTGATCGACCTGTCGCCCGGAAGTTCGGCCCGCACCACTCGTCCGAGCGTCGCGCACCCGGCGGCATATGTCTCCTGGAGACCGGAGGCGTCGGGGTCGCCGCCGGCGGCGACCCACTTCCCGTACCACTGCTCCAGCGAGCGCAGCACGGCCCGCAGCACGGTGTCACGGTCCGTGGTCGTCGCTCCGGCGAGGGCGAGCGACCCCGCGCCCGGCACCGGGAGCTCGTCCTCGCGCAGGGTGACGTTGATGCCGATGCCGACCACGACCGCGTCGCTGCCGGCGCGTTCGGCGAGGATGCCGCCCGCCTTGCGTTCCCCGCCGTCCACCGTGACCAGAAGGTCGTTGGGCCACTTGAGTGCCGTGTCGACACCCGCGACCCGGGACAGGGCCGTCGCCACCGCGACCCCGGTCAGCAGCGGGAGCCAGCCCCAGCGCTCGACGGGGACCCCGGTGGGTTTGAGCAGGACGGAGAAGAACAGGCCCGAGCGGGCCGGCGCCGTCCATCGCCGGTCCAGGCGGCCGCGCCCGGCGTTCTGCTCCTCGGCGACGAGCACGGTCCCCTCGTCCGCTTTCCCGGAGACGGCCAGCCCGACCAGGTCGCTGTTGGTGGATCCGGTACCGGCCACGACCTGGAGATCGCTCCAGAGCCCGCCGTCCGCGCCGTCGCGCACCAGCGCCCGGCGCAGGGCGGTGGCGTTGAGGGGCGGACGGTCCAGGTCGGACCATCGGTTGTCGTTCGCGTCTGAGGCATCTCGCGGCGTCATGCAACCCACCCTAGGTGTGGTAAACGCCGCACTGCCGAACCGTATCGGCACCACTACCCTACGAGTCAGTAGCAACCCCCTGAGCACATCACCCTCACGTCCCACTGAGCAGGCAGGGAGCCGCATCCCGATGTCCGAGCCGGAAGAGCTGCACCACCCCGACATCCACACGACCGCGGGCAAACTCGCGGATCTGCGGCGCCGCGTCCAGGAGGCGACGCACGCCGGCTCGGCGCGTGCCGTCGAAAAGCAGCACGCCAAAGGAAAACTGACGGCCCGTGAGCGGATCGATCTGCTGATCGACGAGGGCTCCTTCGTCGAGCTCGACGAGTTCGCGCAGCACCGCTCGACCGACTTCGGCATGGAGCAGAACCGCCCGTACGGCGACGGTGTCGTCACCGGGTACGGCATGGTCGACGGCCGCCCCGTCGCCGTCTTCTCGCAGGACTTCACGGTCTTCGGAGGCGCCCTCGGCGAGGTGTTCGGGCAGAAGATCATGAAGGTGATGGACTTCGCGCTGAAGACCGGCTGTCCGGTCATCGGCATCAACGACTCGGGCGGCGCCCGCATCCAGGAGGGCGTCTCGGCCCTCGGCATGTACGGCGAGATCTTCCGCCGCAACACCCATGCCTCGGGCGTGATCCCGCAGATCAGCCTGGTCGTCGGGCCCTGCGCGGGCGGCGCGGTCTACTCCCCCGCGATCACCGACTTCACGGTCATGGTCGACCAGACCTCGCACATGTTCATCACGGGTCCGGACGTCATCAAGACCGTGACGGGCGAGGACGTCGGCTTCGAGGAGCTCGGCGGCGCCCGCACGCACAACGCGGTGTCGGGTGTGGCCCACCACATGGCGGGCGACGAGAAGGACGCCATCGAGTACGTCAAGCAGCTGCTGTCGTACCTGCCGTCCAACAACCTCAGCGAGCCCCCGGTGTTCCCGGAGGAGGCGGACCTCGCGATCACCGACGAGGACCGCGAGCTGGACACGATCGTGCCGGACAGCGCGAACCAGCCGTACGACATGCACACGGTGATCGAACACGTCCTGGACGACGCCGAGTTCTTCGAGACGCAGCCGCTGTTCGCGCCGAACATCCTGACCGGCTTCGGCCGGGTCGAGGGCCGGCCGGTGGGGATCGTCGCCAACCAGCCCATGCAGTTCGCCGGTTGCCTGGACATCGACGCCTCGGAGAAGGCGGCCCGCTTCGTCCGCACCTGCGACGCCTTCAACGTCCCGGTCATCACCTTCGTGGACGTCCCCGGCTTCCTCCCGGGCGTCGGCCAGGAGCACACCGGCATCATCCGCCGCGGCGCCAAGCTGATCTACGCGTACGCCGAGGCCACCGTCCCGCTCATCACGGTCATCACCCGCAAGGCCTTCGGCGGCGCGTACGACGTCATGGGCTCCAAGCACCTCGGGGCCGACCTCAACCTCGCCTGGCCCACCGCCCAGATCGCCGTCATGGGCGCCCAGGGCGCGGTGAACATCCTGCACCGGCGCACCATCGCCGCCGTCACGGACCCCGACGAGGCGGAGGCCACCCGGGCCCGGCTGATCCAGGAGTACGAGGACGCGCTGCTCAACCCCTACACGGCGGCCGAGCGCGGCTACATCGACGCGGTGATCATGCCCTCCGACACCCGCTCCCACCTCGTACGGGGCCTGCGTCAGCTGCGCACGAAGCGGGAATCACTCCCTCCGAAGAAGCACGGCAACATCCCCCTGTAGACCATCGGACCCCTGGGAGCGGACATGAACATCAAGGTCGTACGGGGCAATCCGACCCCCGAGGAGCTGGCCGCCGCACTGGCGGTGGTCCAGGTCCGCGCCGCGGCGGCGGCCGGCACGCCGTCCGGCGCGGCGGGAACCAGGGACGCGTGGGCGGACCCGTCCCGCATCGCCACCCGCCGTCTGCCGCGGCCGGGCGCGTCGACCTGGACCCGGACCTACTGGCCGGCCTAGACCCGCACCCGCCGGCCCGCTTCGGCCGGTGCGCCCCCTGCGGGGGCACGGACCGTGCGAGGGCGACTCCGCCGCGCTCGCACGGCCCGTCGTGGTCCGCCGCGGACTCCGTGGCCCCTGCGACCTCCGCGACCTCCGTGGCCCCTACGGCCTCCGTGGCCTCCGTCGTCGGCCGTGCCCCCCATCGGCCCCCGTGGGACCCAGGGCCCCAAGGGCCGCCAAGAGCCGCGCCGCCATGGACCGTCCGCGCCTACCAGGAGGCGGCGACCGCCTCGGCCATCACCCCGTACCCCCGGTCGTGACGGCGTCGAGGTGGAGGGTGACGGTGACCGACTCCAGGGGTTCCAGGGCGAGTTCCGCCGGGTCGCTGACGATCTGTCCGCGCGCCGGGACGCTGACGCCGGCCGCGCCCCCGAAGGTGAGCCGCCGCAGCGAGCCGGGCTCGACCGCCGCACCCGCGCCGGCGCGCGCCACCGTGGCCCCGGCGATCCGCAGCGGTGAGGTCCCGTAGGCGTGCGAGAGCCGCACACGGACCCGGCCGCCGCCCGCGCCGACCCTGACGACCTGGCGCAGCGACTGCCGCCGGAAACCCTCCCGCGACCAGTTGGGGGTGAAGCCCTCGCTGGGGAGCTGGGGCGATGCGGTCCAGGCGCTGATGAACACGGCAGCTCCCTACTAAAAGGGCCTCCAGTTCCTTTAGTGAGGGGCGCAACCGTAGCAGGCACCGGACCACTAAGGAAACCCAAGACCCGTTTACAGGGTGGGAGGCAAGTTGAGTACGCGTACTCAGGCGCCGGGCGCCCGACCCGCCGCACGATCGGGGACATGCTGTGGTCCGACCCCGAGAACGAGCCCCCCAAGGAGTTGCGCGACATGCAGGACATGTTGCGGCGGCTCGGCGTTCTCATGGCACTGGCCATGCTGCTCGCGATGAT
This sequence comes from Streptomyces fagopyri, assembly GCF_009498275.1. Lineage (NCBI taxonomy): Bacteria > Bacillati > Actinomycetota > Actinomycetes > Kitasatosporales > Streptomycetaceae > Streptomyces > Streptomyces fagopyri. Next base: position 3,759,797 of record NZ_CP045643.1, read on the forward strand.
CGTCCTCGGGCTGATGTGAGCGGGCGGCGGGCGACACGCCCGCGCCGATACGCTGACCGCATGACCGATCAGCCGCGCCGCCGCCTCGTACTCGCCTCGCAGTCCCCCGCACGGCTCAACCTGCTGCGTCAGGCCGGACTCGCCCCCGAGGTGATCGTGAGCGGGGTCGACGAGGACGCCGTCTCCGCCCCCACACCCGCCGAACTCGCGCTCGCCCTGGCCGAGGCCAAGGCCTCCGTCGTGGCCGCGCGGCCCGAGGTGAGCGGCGCCCTGGTGATCGGCTGCGACTCGGTCCTCGATCTGGACGGCCAGGCACTCGGCAAGCCGGCGGACGCCGAGGAGGCCACCGCGCGATGGAAGGCGATGCGCGGCCGGGCCGGGACCCTCCAGACGGGTCACTGCATCCACGACACGGCGACCAAGCGCTACGCGTCGGCGACCGCGTCCACCGTGGTCCGCTTCGGCGAGCCGACCGACGCCGAGATCGCCGCGTACGTCGCCTCGGGCGAACCGCTCCACGTCGCCGGCGCCTTCACGCTCGACGGCCGTTCGGCCCCGTTCATCGAGGGCATCGACGGCGACCACGGCAACGTCATCGGCATCTCCCTGCCGCTCGTGCGCCGACTGCTGGGCGAACTGGGCGTCGGCATCACGGAGTTGTGGACACCGCGGGAGAAGTGACGGCCTCGGGCGCGGTCAGGACGCGCTGGGCGCCGGAGGGGCCGCGACCGGGGCTCCTCCACCGCCGCCGTTCGCCCCGTCCGCGCCACTGCCACCGTCCACCGGCGCCGCGTCGGCGGGACCCGCCGCGGGGCCGAACGCCAGCAGCGTGAACACGATCAGCCCGACCACCACCATCATGAACGCGAACGCGCCCCAGCCCACCAGGCCGACCGTGAACGCGCCGAGCAGGCCGTGCACCACGGCGGCGCTGATCAGCAGGATGCGCCCGAGGACCCCCGGAGCACGGCCCCGCAACGCGACGAGCAGGGCGGCGACCCCGCACAGCGCGAAGTAGAGGCCGAAGACCAGCCCCCCGATCTTCGACGAGGCGGACATCATGTCCGAGTCCAGCCCCGCCAGGGACATGTTCTGCCGGTCGACGACCACGCCGAGGAACCAGTTCAGCAGCGCGATACCGACCGCCTCCACGAAAAGCACGATCGCCGCCACCCACGCCACCGGTCTGCGTACCACCGGTTCCCACCCACTTCCGAGTGCTGTTACCCCAAGTACGTTCTAGACATCCGAACGCTACTAACGGGTAAACCACGGGACAAGGGTTCTGCCGAGGGCAAAGAATCGTTGGGCCATTCGTAGGGACTCCACAAAGAAACGATGTGCGGCGCGGCACAGCCGCACAGAGACCTTGACCACACAGGGGGGCTAGGGTTCAACCAAGGATTCCTGCGTACCACGGTGTGACAAGGGATCTCGCGGGTCGAGCGAGCCTCGAATCACGCTCCGTGTGGGCAAGCTCACCATTGGGGACGGGTCGAAAGGCCGTGTCGGCAGTCCCTAAACTCGGCTTGTTTCAAGGAGGGAGCCATCGTGCGCAAGGTGCTCATCGCCAACCGTGGCGAAATCGCTGTCCGCGTGGCCCGGGCGTGCCGGGATGCCGGGATCGCGAGCGTTGCCGTGTATGCGGAACCGGACCGGGACGCTGTGCATGTCCGAGCGGCGGACGAGGCGTTCGCGTTGGGCGGTGACACCCCGGCCACCAGTTATCTGGACATCGCGAAGGTTCTGAAGGCCGCCGGGGACTCGGGGGCGGACGCGGTCCATCCGGGTTACGGCTTCCTGTCCGAGAACGCGGAGTTCGCGCAGGCGGTCCTGGACGCCGGGCTGATCTGGATCGGCCCGCCGCCGCAGGCCATCCGTGACCTGGGGGACAAGGTCGCCGCCCGGCACATCGCGCAGCGCGCGGGTGCTCCGCTGGTCGCGGGTACTCCCGATCCGGTCTCCGGCGCGGACGAGGTCGTGGCCTTCGCGAAGGAGCACGGTCTGCCGATCGCGATCAAGGCGGCGTTCGGGGGTGGCGGGCGCGGGCTGAAGGTGGCCCGCACCCTGGAGGAGGTCCCGGAGCTGTACGACTCCGCGGTCCGGGAGGCGGTCGCCGCGTTCGGGCGCGGTGAGTGCTTCGTCGAGCGCTATCTCGACAAGCCCCGCCATGTGGAGACCCAGTGCCTGGCCGACACGCACGGCAACGTGGTCGTCGTGTCCACCCGGGACTGCTCGCTGCAGCGCCGCCACCAGAAGCTGGTGGAGGAGGCTCCCGCGCCGTTCCTGTCCGACGCGCAGGTCGCCGAGCTGTACTCGTCGTCCAAGGCCATCCTCAAGGAGGCCGGTTACGTCGGCGCGGGCACCGTGGAGTTCCTCGTCGGCATGGACGGCACGATCTCCTTCCTGGAGGTCAACACCCGGCTGCAGGTCGAGCACCCGGTCACCGAGGAGGTCGCCGGGATCGACCTGGTCCGGGAGATGTTCCGGATCGCGGACGGCGCGGAACTCGGCTACGGCGATCCCGAACTGCGCGGCCACTCCTTCGAGTTCCGTATCAACGGTGAGGACCCCGGCCGGGGCTTCCTGCCCGCCCCGGGCACCGTCACCACCTTCGCCCCGCCCTCCGGCCCCGGCGTCCGACTCGACGCCGGCGTCGAGTCGGGTTCGGTCATCGGCCCCGCCTGGGACTCGCTGCTGGCCAAGCTGATCGTCACCGGCGCCACCCGCGAGCAGGCACTCCAGCGCGCCGCCCGCGCCCTCGACGAGTTCACCGTCGAGGGCATGGCGACCGCGATCCCGTTCCACCGCGCGGTCGTACGGGACCCGGCGTTCGCCCCGGAGCTGACCGGTTCCGCGGACCCGTTCACGGTCCACACCCGGTGGATCGAGACCGAGTTCGTCAACGAGATCCCCGCCTTCACCGCCCCCGCGGACACGGACACCGACGACGAGACGGGCCGCGAGACGGTCGTCGTCGAGGTGGGCGGCAAGCGCCTGGAGGTGTCGCTGCCGTCCTCGCTCGGCATGTCGCTGGCCCGCACCGGACTCGCCGCGGGCGCCAAGCCGAAGCGCCGCGCCGCCAAGAAGTCCGGCCCGGTCGCCTCCGGTGACACCCTCGCCTCGCCCATGCAGGGCACGATCGTCAAGATCGCGGTCGAGGAGGGCCAGGAGGTCAAGGAGGGCGATCTCATCGTCGTCCTGGAGGCCATGAAGATGGAGCAGCCCCTCAACGCCCACCGCTCCGGCACCGTCAAGGGCCTGAGCGCGGAGGTCGGCGCCTCCATCACGTCGGGTGCCGCGATCTGCGAGATCAAGGACTGAGACACCGTCGTACGGACCGGTCCGGGTCCGTACGGCATCGAAGCGCCCGGTGGACCGGAACGGTCGGTCTGCCGGGCGCTTCGCCGTGTCCGGGGCGGGGTCAGGTCCGGGTCTATGTCCGGGGGGGCCGGGTCCGGGTCCGGGCCGGCGTCCGGAGCCGCGTCCGGGACCCGGGTATAGGTCGGTGTCCGGGGCCTGGACCCGGGCAGAGGTCGGCGTCCGGAGCCGCGTCCCGTCGGGTCCGGGCCCCGGGTCAGCGTCCAGGGTCACGTCCGGGTCCCGTTGCGGGTCAGCATCCGGGCCCAGCTACAGGTCGGCGTCCGGGGCCAGGTCGTGGTCCCGGCCCGGCTCGCGCGGACGGGTATCGCGCGGGTGAGCGGCGGCGCGGCGGAGGGGTTCGCCCGTTGGGGTGAACGTGGAGACCGGCGGAGGCGTACCGCGCTCCCGACTGGTCCTGAGAACGCGGGCCGATGGGCTCACCTGGGGACGGGCCGCCGGGCGGCCGTCCGCGGGACGGCTCCCCCATGGGCCGTCACGACCCCATGGGCCACACGACGGGCGGTCGGCAACGGGCGACCGGCCTCACCGGCGGTCAGGAGGGCTCGAACGGTCGCGTTCGGCCACTGGGCCGCCGCGTGCTGTCAAAGGTCACCACAAGGCCGTCACGAACCGTCACGGCCACGGTGGCAGGTGCCTCGATCGCCGCCGTACGGCGGTGGCTCGACCCCCGCGCCGGAAGACGCCTCGGGCTGTCCGCCGGGCTGCGCCTCGGCCTGCGCCTCGGGCTGTCCGACGGTCTGTGCCTCGGCCTGCGCCTCGGGCTGTCCGACGGTCTGTGCCTCGGTCAGCGCCTCGGGCTGTCCGACGGTCTGTGCCTCGGTCAGCGGCGGCGTAAATCCGCCACCCGCGCCCGCTCTCCGGGAGACTGCTCTCCCAGGGAGGTCGCGCTGCGCAACTGCGGCCCGGCGCCCGGGACCTGACCGCGCCGCGGACCGGGGAGGGGCACGTCCCGGCGCGGCTGACGCCCCGCCGGGGCCGTATCGCCCCCCGTACCACCGCCCGACTGCCCCGCCACCGCGATCTGCACGCCCTGATCCGCCAGCGCCTGCAGTTCGGTGACCGCGCGATCGTCGTGCGCGGGCGGCTCATCGGTCACCAGACGGGTGATCAGATCGGTCGGTACCGTCTGGAACATGGTGTCGGTGCCGAGCTTGGTGTGGTCGGCGAGGACCACGACCTCCCCGGCGGCCTGCACCAGCGCGCGGTCGACGGACGCCGACAGCATGTTGGAGGTGGACAGGCCCCGCTCGGCGGTGAGCCCACTGCCCGACAGGAAGGCCCGGGACACCCGCAGCCCCTGGAGGGACTGCTCGGCACCGCTGCCCACCAGCGCGTAGTTGGAGCCGCGCAAGGTGCCACCCGTCATGACGACCTCGACACGGTTGGCGTGGGCCAACGCCTGGGCCACCAGCAGGGAATTGGTGACGACGGTCAGCCCGGGCACCCGCGCGAGCCGGCGAGCCAGCTCCTGCGTCGTGGTACCCGCGCCCACCACAATGGCCTCGCCCTCTTCGACGAGACCCGCGGCGAGATCGGCGATGGCCGTCTTCTCGGCGGTCGCGAGATGCGATTTCTGCGGAAAGCCGGACTCCCGCGTGAACCCGCCCGGCAATACCGCACCGCCATGCCGGCGGTCGAGGAGTCCTTCTGCCTCCAGTGCGCGCACGTCCCGCCGTACGGTCACTTCGGAGGTCTGGACGACGCGGGCGAGCTCACGGAGCGACACGGCCCCGTTCGCTCGCACCATTTCGAGGATCAATTGGCGACGTTCTGCAGCGAACACGAAACTGACAGTAACCCCAACGACCGTCTGCTTTCAGCAGTTTGCGCCGAATAACAGAAGTTGTTCGCATGGCAGGGTACGAAGTGGTATACGCGTCTACTCGCGCCGCCTATGCCGCGGGAATGGGCGGCGACTCCCCGTGACCAGCGGGAAATCGCTTTCGCCCGTCAGCCCTCGTCGGTCAGCTTACGGGTGTGCAACTGCCGTGCCACCTCGGCGATCGAGCCCGAGAGGGAGGGATACACGGTGAACGCGTTCGCGATCTGTTCGACCGTCAGATTGTTGTCGACCGCGATCGAGATGGGGTGGATCAGTTCCGAGGCGCGCGGCGCGACGACCACACCGCCGACCACGATCCCGGTGCCCGGACGGCAGAAGATCTTCACGAAGCCGTCCCGGATGCCCTGCATCTTGGCGCGCGGGTTGCGCAGCAGGGGCAGCTTGACGACCCGGGCGTCGATCTTGCCCGCGTCGACGTCGGCCTGCGAGTACCCCACGGTGGCGATCTCGGGGTCGGTGAAGACGTTGGAGGACACCGTCTTGAGGTTCAGCGGCGTGACCGCGTCGCCGAGGAAGTGGTACATGGCGATACGTCCCTGCATCGCCGCCACCGAGGCGAGGGCGAAGATGCCGGTCACGTCACCGGCCGCGTACACGCCCGGGGCCGTGGTCCTGGACACCTTGTCGGTCCAGATGTGCCCGGAGTCCCTGACCTTGACCCCGGCCTCCTCCAGACCCATGCCGCTGCTGTTCGGAATGGCGCCGACGGCCATCAGGCAGTGCGAGCCGCTGATGACGCGGCCGTCGGAGAGGGTGACCTCCACCCGGTCGCCGACCCGCTTGGCGGACTCGGCGCGCGAACGGGCCATGACGTTCATGCCACGGCGCCGGAAGACGTCCTCCAGCACCGCCGCCGCGTCCGGGTCCTCGCCCGGCAGCACGCGGTCACGGCTGGAGACGAGGGTGACGCGCGAGCCGAGCGCCTGGTAGGCGCCGGCGAACTCGGCTCCGGTGACACCGGACCCGACCACGATGAGCTCCTCGGGCAGCTCGTCCAGGTCGTACACCTGCGTCCAGTTCAGGATCCGTTCGCCGTCCGGCTGCGCGTCGGGCAGCTCACGGGGGTGCCCGCCGGTGGCGATGAGGACGGCGTCGGCGACGAGTGTCTCCTCCGTACCGTCCGCGGCGCGCACGACGACCTTGCGCGAGCCGTCCAGGGACTGCATGCCCTCCAGCCGGCCCCGGCCGCGCAGCACGCGCGCGCCGGCCCGGGTGACGGAGGCGGTGATGTCGTGCGACTGGGCCAGCGCCAGCCGCTTCACCCGGCGGTTGACCTTGCCGAGGTCGACCCCGACCACCCGCGCGGACCGCTCCGACGGCGGGGTGTCGTCGGCGACGATGATGCCGAGCTCCTCGTACGACGAATCGAAGGTCGTCATCACCTCGGCCGTGGCGATGAGGGTCTTCGACGGCACGCAGTCGGTGAGCACCGACGCCCCGCCCAGGCCGTCGCAGTCGACGACGGTCACCTCCGCGCCGAGCTGGGCGGCCACCAGGGCCGCCTCGTATCCGCCGGGTCCGCCACCGATGATCACGATCCGAGTCACGTACTCCATTGTCCCGCACGCTTCAAGGTGCCGGCGCCCCGGGGGCCGCCGACCGCGTATTCGAGCCGCTTCTGTTACGCGGGAGGCGTACGTGTTCACTGCCGTACCCTCGACCACATGTCGCTCTACGCCGCGTACGCCGGCAATCTCGACCCGCGGCTCATGACGCGCCGCGCCCCGCACTCGCCGCTGCGCGCCACCGGCTGGCTGAACGGCTGGCGGCTGACCTTCGGGGGCGAGCACATGGGGTGGGAGGGTGCGCTCGTGACCCTCGTCGAGGCGCCCCGTTCGCAGGTTTTCGTGGCCCTGTACGACATCGCTCCCCTGGACGAGGACTCCATGGACCGCTGGGAGGGCGTGGGCCTCGACATCTACCGCAGGATGCGGGTACGGGTGCACACGCTGGAGGGCGAGGAACCCGCGTGGGTGTACGTCCTGAACGGGTACGAGGGCGGCCTCCCCTCCGCTCGCTACCTCGGTGAGATCGCCGACGCGGCGGAGTCGGCGGGAGCGCCGCACGACTATGTGATGGAGCTGCGCAAGCGCCCCTGCTGACAGGTGCGCTCCCTCTCGTCGGAAACGACAAGACAACGATCGCAAGACCGTGAGCTCTGGCATCTACGCGCGTAGGCCCCGACCGGCTACCCTCATGCGCGTGAACGCATCTCTTCTTCCGGACGACATCCACGGCGACCCCTACGCCGCTGCCGACGCCGCCGCCACACGCCTGCGGGAGCTCACGGGCGCCGAGACCCACGACGTCGCGCTCGTGATGGGCTCCGGCTGGGCTCCGGCCGCGGACGCCCTCGGCTCCCCCGAGGCCGAGTTCCCGGTCACCGAGCTGCCCGGGTTCCCCCCGCCCGCGGTCGAGGGCCACGGCGGCAAGGTCCGCTCGTACCTGATCGGCGACAAGCGGGCCCTGGTCTTCCTCGGGCGCACCCACTACTACGAGGGCCGCGGTGTCGCCGCCGTCGCGCACGGTGTCCGTACGGCCGTCGCCGCGGGCTGCAAGACCCTCGTGCTCACCAACGGCTGTGGTGGCCTGCGCGCGGACATGCGTCCCGGCCAGCCGGTGCTGATCAGCGACCACATCAACCTGACGGCGACCTCCCCGATCGTCGGGGCGAACTTCGTCGACCTCACCGACCTCTACTCCCCGCGTCTGCGCGCCCTCTGCAAGGAGGTGGACCCCACCCTGGAGGAGGGCGTCTACGCGCAGTTCACCGGGCCGCACTACGAGACGCCGGCCGAGATCCGGATGGCCCGCGCCATCGGGGCCGACCTCGTCGGCATGTCCACGGTCCTGGAGGCCATCGCCGCGCGCGAGGCCGGGGCCGAGGTGCTGGGCATCTCCCTGGTCACGAACCTCGCCGCCGGTATGACGGGCGAGCCGCTGAACCACGAGGAGGTCCTCCAGGCGGGCCGTGACTCCGCGACCCGCATGGGCGCGCTGCTCACCCAGGTCCTGGACCGCCTGTAGGAGCCACGCCCCTGCCCCCCGGCGCGCCCCGGTCCCCGGGTGTGCCTCGGTCCCCTGACGCGCCCCGGTCCCCAGGTGTGCCGTGCGACGGTGTGCCGTCCGGCCGCGGGCGGGCGGGGCCGGACATGCGGTTCCCCCCTGCTCCCCGGGCGGGGTCGCGTCCCGGATCTCCGGGCGGGCGGAACAGGACCCGGGCGGGTGCGGTCGCGTGGGGGCCGGTCGCGCGTTTCCCCGCGCCTCCGGAACGGGCAGGGAAGGCGGCGGGGGCGGACAAGCCCGCCGCGGCCGGGGTATACAGCAAGGCACCACAGACAGAGAGGTACACCCGACGTGCAGGACGAACTCATCGCGCGGGCCGAGGCGTGGCTGGCCGAGGACCCCGACGCGGAGACCCGTGAGGAACTCGCCAAGCTCATCGACGCCCGCGACGTCACCGAGCTCGCCGCACGCTTCAGCGGCACCCTCCAGTTCGGCACCGCGGGTTTGCGGGGCGAACTCGGCGCGGGCCCGATGCGTATGAACCGCGCGGTGGTCATCCGCGCCGCCGCCGGCCTGGCCGCGTACCTCAAGGCGAAGGGCGAGACGGGCGGTCTCGTCGTCATCGGCTACGACGCCCGCCACAAGTCCGCCGACTTCGCGCGCGACACCGCCGCGGTGATGACGGGCGCGGGCCTGCGGGCCGCCGTGCTCCCCCGCCCCCTCCCCACGCCCGTCCTGGCCTACGCCGTACGGCACCTCGGTGCCGTGGCGGGCGTCGAGGTCACCGCCAGCCACAACCCGCCCCGCGACAACGGCTACAAGGTGTACCTGGGCGACGGCTCCCAGATCGTCCCCCCGGCGGACGCCGGGATCGCGGCCGAGATCGACGCCGTCACCCGCCTCGACACCGTCCCCCGCCCGGACAGCGGCTGGGAGACCCTCGACGAGGGCGTCCTGAACGCCTATCTGGCCCGTACGGACGCGGTACTCGACGAGGGCTCCCCCCGCACCGCCCGCACCGTCTACACGGCGATGCACGGCGTCGGCAAGGACGTCCTGCTCGCCGCGTTCGCCCGCGCCGGCTTCCCCGCCCCCGTACTGGTCGCCGAACAGGCCGAGCCGGACCCGGATTTCCCCACCGTCGCCTTCCCGAACCCGGAAGAGCCCGGCGCGATGGACCTCGCCTTCGCGAAAGCCCGTGAGACGGATCCCGATCTGATCATCGCCAACGACCCCGACGCGGACCGCTGCGCGGTGGCCGTGAAGGGCCGCGAGGGAACGGACTGGCGGATGCTGCGCGGCGACGAGGTCGGCACGCTGCTCGCCCGGCACCTGGTCGACCGCGGAGCCCGCGGCACCTTCGCCGAGTCGATCGTCTCCTCCTCCCTCCTCGGCCGGATCGCCGAGAAGGCGGGTCTGGCGTACGAGGAGACCCTGACCGGCTTCAAGTGGATCGCCCGCGTGGAGGACCTGCGCTACGGCTACGAGGAGGCGCTCGGCTACTGCGTCGACCCCGAGGGCGTGCGTGACAAGGACGGCATCACCGCGGCCCTCCTGATCACGGAGCTCGCCTCCCGGCTCAAGGAGGACGGCCGCACCCTGCTGGACCTGCTCGACGACATCGCCGTGGAGCACGGCCTGCACGCCACGGACCAGCTCTCCGTCCGGGTCGAGGACCTCTCGGTGATCGCGAACGCCATGCGCAGCCTGCGCGAGCGGCCTCCGACGCTGCTGGCGGGCCTGCCCGTCACCAAGGCCGAGGACCTCACCCTGGGCACGGACAGGCTCCCGCCCACGGACGGTCTGCGCTACACGCTGGACGGCGCCCGCGTCATCGTCCGCCCCAGCGGCACGGAGCCGAAGCTGAAGTGCTACCTGGAGGTCGTGGTCCCGGTCGGCTCGCACGCCGGACTCCCCGCGGCCCACGCCGAGGCCGCCGAGCTGCTCACCGCCATCAAGCGCGACCTGTCGGCGGCGGCCGGCATCTGACACCGGTCCGGTGGGCCCACCGAGCTGGACCGGGTGGGCCCACCGAGCGGGTCACGCGGCCCCACGGAGCGGGGCCGGGCCCACCGGGCGCCCCGCACCACCCCTCCACCGCCCTTACGGGTGATTTCCGCCCGGCACTTGACGCAGCGCTCCCGTGCGCCGCCACCCGACCGAGGAACGGTTACCGGTAGCGCACCGCCGAGTCCCAGGAGCTGCCGCGTGTCCCCGACCGCTTCCCGGCCGACATCCGCCCCGTCCCGGAACTCCCCCGGCGGCCTCCTCCCGGACGCCACCCCGAGCGGCCGGCTCCCCGGGGCCGCGGCCGGCCTCGCGGCCTCTCTCCGCACCCAGCTGGGCCGGGCCGCCCCCGCGCTGCTCGCCTACGCGGCCGTACGTCTGGTGGGGCTGCTCGTCCTCGCGCTCTGGGCGCACGCCCAGCACCACGGCGTCCGGCCGATCCTGGCGACGCAGTGGGACGCGAACTGGTACCTGGGCATCGCGCGGCACGGCTACGCACACCGGCTGGGCACGGCCCACGACGCCAACAACCTCGCCTTCTTCCCGCTCTACCCGTTCCTGGTGAGGGCGGTCGCGGCGCTGACGCCGGGCACCGCCGCGACGGCGGGCCTGCTGATCACGGTGGCCGCCTCCTTCCTCGCCGCGTGGGGGGTCTTCGCCGTCGGACACCGTCTCCACGGCCGCCGCGCGGCCGTGCTGCTGACCGTCCTGTGGGCGGCCCTCCCGGTCGGTCTCGTGCAGTGGATGGGGTACACGGAGTCCCTGTTCACCGCGTTCGCGGCCTGGTCGCTGTACGCGGTGCTCAGCGAACGCTGGCTCTGGGCGGGCTGGCTGGCGGCGCTGTCCGGCCTGACCCGCCCCACCGGCATCGCGGTCGCGGCCGCCGTCACCGTCACGGCGCTGCTCGCACTGCGCCACCGCTTCTCCTCCCGTGCCCTCGTGGCCGCCGCCGTCGCCCCCGCCGGCTGGCTCGCCTACGTCGGCTGGGTGGGGCTGCGCCTCGGCCGCTGGGACGGCTACTTCGCCGTACAGCGCCTCTGGCACAACGAGTGGGACGGCGGCGCCGAGACCCTGCGCCGGATGCGGGAGGTACTCGTCACCGACTCGACGCCCGAGCTGTTCCTGGTGATGGTGACGGTGACGCTGGCGGCCTGCACGGCGCTCTACGTCCTGTGCGTCTGGGACCGCCAGCCGCTCCCCCTGCTGCTCTTCACCGGCGTCCTGCTGCTCATCGTGCTGGGCAGCGGCGGCGTCTACTTCCCCCGGGCCCGCTTCCTCCTGCCGGGCTTCCCGCTGCTGCTCCCGGTGGCCCTGTACCTGTCGCGGGCGTCACGCCGCTTCCTGACGCTGGCCCTGGGCACCGCGGTACTGGGAGGCGCGTACTGCGGCGCGTACATGGTCCTGGTCTGGCCGAGCGCGCCCTGAACGGCGTCCGCCGGGTGTCCCGAGCCCCCCTCGCCCCGCGACGCGGGATGCCGCGCACGGGCCGGACACGGGGTCCGGCCGGCCCCGCCCGGCCCCGCCCTATCCGAAACGCCCGTTCACGTAGTCCGTCGTACGCGGGTCCCGCGGGTCCCGCGGGTCCCGCGGGTTGTCGAACATCGCGTCCGTGGACTCGTGTTCGACGATGCCACCGGGAGTGCCCTGCTCGGCGAGGAAGAACGCGCCGCCGGGCTGCCGGAGCCCCTCGCGAGCCGGTCCTTCACCACGTCGCGGTGAGCGTCGTCCGCTGGTGGGCCTCACGGGCGACCCGGCGCCGTCGGGGAGGCGGACGGACGGGACAACGGGCGATCGGGGCTGCGGACCGGCGGGACGGCCGGCGGTCGTACGCGGCGGCCACGCTCCTCACCCACCCCGGCGAACGGGCACCGCCCGGCCACCACCCCGGTGAACCGGCGACAGCCCACCCGTCTCAGCTCCGTGGCGTCAGCCCACCGCGAGCAGGATGGCCAGCACCACGGCCCCCGCGAGCGCGGGACCCATGACCTCGTACGCCCAGCGCACGCTGACCGCGCCCTGCCCCCCTTCGGTGGCCGGGTGCGCCTCGGCGAGCTCGCGCAGGTCGTCCATGGCCTGGTCGGCCTGGGCGCGCGCGGGCGCGGGCGACGCCGTGGCCGGGGACACGCGCCCGCCGCTGTCGGCCGCCGCCCCCCGCGCCTGCCGCTTGGCCGCGCGCTTGCGGGAGCGCAGCGAGACGGGGATCGACCACAGTTGGTACTTGGCGCCGTCGGTGGTGACGACCTCGTTGGAGTAGCCGGAGCGCAGCGTGGCGATCGCGCTCCAGGGCACCACGATCACGCGGAACGGGTTGCGCACGCGCAGCCGCTCCTCGTTCGCGAAGACGGCCGGGCGCAGGGTGAAGGCGCTCACCAGCGGAACCAGCAGGATCAGCGCGGCGAGCGTCAGCCACGGGGTGCGCCCGTGTCCCGAGACCAGCGCGTCGATGCCGAGCCAGCCGATGATGGCGAGCAGCACCACGCCGCCCGCGATGCCGGCGGACGACCGGTAGATCCGGTCCCTCGACTCGGGGTGCGAGGCGTCCGGCGGGGGTGGCTGGTGATCGGGCGTCGTCATGCCCCCGATTCTGCCCGACGGTCGACGGCGGCCTCCTCCGCCCCCGCCGCGACGCCCGTTCCCCCACCCCCGCGACCTCGCCGCTTCCCACCGAGCGGCCGCACCACCCCGCCACCGCCCACCGACCCGCCACGCCGCCCGCCGCCGCCCGCCCGCCGCGCCGCACCGGCCGCGCCGCCGCCCCACCCGCGACGCCGCCCCGCCGCCGACCCGCGCACCACCCGCCACCCGCCACCCGCCTCCACACCCCGCCCGCCCCTCTCCCCCGCTTTCCCCCATCACCCGTCCCGGGGCTGTACAGCCGCTACGCGCGTAGATATGCTCGGGTGGTGACCATGCCCACCACCGCACCCTCCCCCAAGCACTCGACATCGCTCGAGCAGGGTGGTGCCCCCACCCACGCACTCGGCGACGTGACCTCGTCCGACAGCACCCTGCGCCGCTTCCTGCACGGGTTGCCCGGCGTCGACGCGGTCGGCCTGGAGGCGCGCGCCGCCTCGCTCGGCACCCGTTCCATCAAGACGACCGCGAAGGCGTACGCGATCGACCTCGCCATCTCGATGGTCGACCTGACGACGCTGGAAGGCGCGGACACCCCGGGCAAGGTCCGGGCGCTCGGCGTCAAGGCGGTCCACCCGGACCCGACCGACCGCACGGCGCCCGCCACCGCCGCGGTCTGCGTCTATCCCGACATGGTGGCCACCGCCAAGGAGGCCGTGGCCGGCTCCGGTGTGAAGGTCGCCTCCGTGGCCACCGCCTTCCCGGCGGGACGCGCCGCGCTCGACGTGAAGCTGGCCGACGTGCGGGACGCCGTCGCCGCGGGCGCCGACGAGATCGACATGGTCATCGACCGCGGGGCGTTCCTCGCGGGCCACTACCTGAAGGTGTACGACGAGATCGTCGCGGTGAAGGAGGCCTCGGGCGCCGCCCGCCTGAAGGTCATCTTCGAGACCGGCGAGCTGTCCACCTACGACAACATCCGCCGGGCCTCCTGGCTCGGCATGCTGGCCGGCGCGGACTTCATCAAGACGTCCACCGGCAAGGTGGCCGTCAACGCGACGCCGTCGAACACGCTGCTCATGCTGGAGGCGGTCCGCGACTTCCGCGCGCAGACCGGCGTCCAGGTCGGCGTGAAGCCGGCCGGCGGCATCCGTACCACCAAGGACGCCGTCAAGTTCCTGGTCCTGGTGAACGAGACCGCGGGCGAGGACTGGCTGGACAACCACTGGTTCCGCTTCGGCGCGTCCTCGCTCCTGAACGACCTGCTGATGCAGCGTCAGAAGCTGGCCACCGGCCGCTACTCCGGCCCCGACTACGTGACGGTGGACTGATCACCATGGCATCTGCATTCGAGTACGCGCCCGCGCCCGAGTCCCGCGCGGTCGTCGACATCGCCCCCTCGTACGGCCTGTTCATCGACGGTGAGTTCACCGAGGCGGCGGACGGCAAGGTCTTCAAGACGGTCAGCCCCAGCACGGAGGAGGTCCTCTCCGAGGTCGCCCGGGCGGGCGCCGAGGACGTCGACCGCGGCGTGAAGGCGGCCCGCAGGGCCTTCGAGAAGTGGTCGGCGCTGCCCGGTTCCGAGCGCGCCAAGTACCTCTTCCGCATCGCCCGCATCATCCAGGAGCGCTCCCGCGAGCTCGCCGTCCTGGAGACCCTGGACAACGGCAAGCCCATCAAGGAGACCCGCGACGCCGACCTCCCCCTGGTCGCCGCGCACTTCTTCTACTACGCGGGCTGGGCCGACAAGCTCGACCACGCCGGTTTCGGCGCGAACCCGCGTCCGCTGGGCGTGGCGGGCCAGGTCATCCCCTGGAACTTCCCGCTGCTGATGCTGGCCTGGAAGATCGCCCCGGCGCTGGCGACCGGCAACACCGTCGTCCTCAAGCCCGCCGAGACCACGCCCCTGTCGGCGCTGTTCTTCGCGGACATCTGCCGCCAGGCGGGCCTGCCCAAGGGCGTCGTCAACATCCTTCCGGGATACGGCGACGCGGGCGCGGCCCTCGTCGAGCACCCGGACGTGAACAAGGTCGCCTTCACCGGCTCCACGGCCGTCGGCAAGGCGATCGCCCGCCAGGTGGCCGGCACCGACAAGAAGGTCACGCTCGAACTGGGCGGCAAGGGCGCGAACATCGTCTTCGACGACGCCCCCATCGACCAGGCCGTCGAGGGCATCGTCACCGGGATCTTCTTCAACCAGGGCCAGGTCTGCTGCGCCGGCAGCCGGCTCCTCGTCCAGGAGTCGATCCAGGACGAGCTGCTGGACGCCCTCAAGCGCAGGCTCTCCACCCTGCGGCTGGGCGACCCGCTCGACAAGAACACCGACATCGGCGCGATCAACTCCGCCGAGCAGCTGGCCCGAATCACCTCGCTCGTCGAGCAGGGCGCGGCCGAGGGCGCCGAGCGCTGGTCCCCGGCGTGCGAACTGCCCTCCTCCGGTTACTGGTTCGCCCCGACGCTGTTCACCAACGTCACCCAGGCGCACACCATCGCCCGCGACGAGATCTTCGGCCCGGTGCTGTCCGTCCTCACCTTCCGTACCCCGGACGAGGCCGTCGCCAAGGCCAACAACTCCCAGTACGGCCTGTCGGCGGGCATCTGGACGGAGAAGGGTTCCCGGATCCTGGCCGTCGCGGGCAAGCTGCGCGCGGGCGTCATCTGGTCCAACACGTTCAACAAGTTCGACCCGACCTCGCCGTTCGGCGGATACAAGGAGTCGGGCTTCGGCCGCGAGGGCGGTCGCCACGGCCTGGAGGCGTACCTCGATGTCTGACAAGTCCGAAGAGCAGCGTCTGAGTGTCTTCAAGACCTACAAGCTGTACGTGGGCGGGAAGTTCCCGCGTTCCGAGAGCGGCCGGGTGTACGAGGTGACGGACTCGAAGGGCAAGTGGCTGGCGAACGCCCCGCAGTCGAGCCGCAAGGACGCCCGTGACGCGGTGGTCGCCGCGCGCAAGGCGTTCGGCGGCTGGTCCGGCGCGACCGCGTACAACCGCGGCCAGATCCTCTACCGCGTCGCCGAGATGCTGGAGGGCCGCCGGGACCAGTTCGCGCGCGAGGTCGCGGACGCGGAGGGCCTGTCGAAGGCGAAGGCGGCCGCCCAGGTCGACGCGGCCGTCGACCGCTGGGTCTGGTACGCGGGCTGGACCGACAAGATCGCCCAGGTCGTGGGCGGGGCCAACCCGGTCGCGGGCCCGTTCTTCAACCTGTCGACCCCGGAGCCGACCGGTGTCGTCACCGTCCTCGCGCCCCAGGAGTCCTCGTTCCTCGGCCTGGTCTCGGTGGTCGCCCCGGTGATCGCGACCGGTAACACGGCCGTGGTGATCGCGAGCGAGAGGTCGCCGCTGCCGGCGCTGTCGCTCGGCGAGGTGCTGGCGACCTCCGACCTCCCGGGCGGTGTCGTCAACGTCCTCTCCGGCAGGACGGCGGAGATCGCCGCTCCCCTCGCCGCCCACCAGGACGTCAACGCGATCGACCTCGCGGGCGCGGACGACGTGCTGGCGAAGGAACTGGAGATCGCCGCGGCCGACAACCTGAAGCGGGTCCTGCGTCCACAGCCTGTGGACTACGCGGCGACCCCCGGCATCGAGCGACTCACGGCCTTCCTCGAGACGAAGACCGTCTGGCACCCGACCGGTTCACTGGGCGCGTCGGGCTCGTCGTACTGAGATGGTTCCCCGCGCCCCCCGAGGGGCGCGGGGAACCTCACGCACTCCCCAGCACCCCGAGCGCCTGCCCCACCACCGGCATGCTGCCCAGCGACGGTGCCTGCGCCAGCGGCCGCGTCAGGGACTGCGAGCTCAGCGGCTTGAAGTCGGCCAGCTGGGCGCCGATCCCGTTGTCGAGCGGGTCGACACCGGTGCCCGCGAGCGGGTTGGGCTTGAGTCCCGAGAGCGGACCCGTGATGTATCCGAGCGTGCCGCTCAGCGCCTGCACGCCCGCCTGCGGGTCGAGGTTGCCCGCCGACGCGGGCCGGGTGCGCGTCATGTCGACGGCCGGAGCCGTGTCCGCGGCGGCCGTGCCCGCGCCCGCCCCGAGTGCCGCACCCGCGGTCGCGAGGGCGGCCAGCGCGCGCCGCGCGGTCGGGTTCTTGCCTGATGCGTGTCGTGCCATGACGGGTGCCACCTTCTGCCGCGCAAAGTAATCGATTCATTGCGAAGGGTAGTTGAGGTGTGATGTGCGCTCCAACGACGACCCGCAGGGTCCGCACCGGTCGCGTGATGCCTCAGACTGGTGTCTCGTGAGTCCTCCTCCCCCGATACCGACCCGTGTGGCGCTGCTCTGCGGCCCCTCCGGCTCGGGCAAGTCCCTCGTCGCCGCCCACTCCGGCCTGCCCGTGCTGCGCCTGGACGACTTCTACAAGGAGGGCGACGACCCGACACTGCCGCTGGTGGACGGGAGTTCGGACATCGACTGGGACCACCCGCGGTCGTGGGACGCGGAGAGGGCGGTCGCCGCGATCGAGGAACTGTGCCGTACCGGACGTACGACCGTTCCCGTGTACGACATCTCGCTGAGCGCCCGTACCGGCGCGGAGGCGCTGCGCATCGAACGGACGCCGCTGTTCATCGCGGAGGGCATCTTCGCCGCCGAGATCGTCGAGCACTGCCGTGAACTGGGTCTGCTGGGCGACGCGCTGTGCCTGTCCCGCGGTCCGGTGACGACGTTCCGCCGGCGCTTCGTGCGGGATCTCAAGGAGGGCCGCAAGTCGGTCCCGTTCCTGCTCCGTCGCGGCTGGCGCCTGATGCGCGCCGAACGCTCGATCGTGGCGCGTCAGACCACGTTGGGCGCACACCCGTGCGACAAGGACGAGGCCCTGGGCCGGCTGGCCGCGGCGGCCGGCGCCACGCACAGCCGTACGGCGGCGGCGTAGCCGCGGGCCTCGGCGACACGCCGGGCCCGCACACGAAAAGAGGCCCAGGCGGACCCCCCGGTCCGCCCGGACCTTTTCCGTTTCCCCCGTGGTTCCCCGCGGTCCCCCCGGAACCGTTCCCCGCGCGAACCGCTTTCCCCCGCTGCCTTCAGGCGACGAGCTCCCCGAAGGACTCCTCCTCGTCACGGCCGAAGCTGAGGACCTCGTCCTCGCGCATCCGGCGCAGCGACCGCCAGATGCTCGACTTGACCGTGCCGACACTGATGTCGAGGATCTGCGCGATCTCCGGGTCCGTGCGGCCCTCGTAGTAACGGAGGACCAGCATGGTGCGCTGGAGTTCGGGCAGCCGGGCCAGCGCCTGCCACAGCACGGCGCGCAGCTCGGTGCCGCGCATCGCGTCCGTGTCACCCGCGGTCTCCGGCAGTTCCTCGGTCGGATATTCGTTCAGTTTGCGGCGGCGCCACGCGCTGATGTGCAGATTCGTCATCGTGCGACGGAGGTAGCCCCCGACCGCCGCCTTGTCACTGATCCGCTCCCAGGCCCGGTACGTCGAGAACAGTGCGCTCTGCAACAGGTCCTCGGCCTCGAAACGATCCCCCGTCAGGTGGTAGGCGGTCGCGTACAGGGAGGCGCGGCGCTCCTGGACGTAGGCGGTGAACTCCGCCTCCGACAGGGAGCGACGCTCCCCCGTGCCCTCCCCGTAGGCGGCTCCCCCGTGAGCTCCGCCGACCGTGCCCGCGGCGGTGGCCGCCGCGGTGTTCTCCCCCGTGAGACCGTCAACCACCGTCATGTACGCGGTGTGCTGACGCCCGGTGCCGCGAGCGCACCCCCGCGGGCTCACGGCACCGGACTTCTCGGTGCCCCGGGTGACGTCGTGGAGCCGCGTGACAACTGCGCTCGTGCTGGTGCCGTGCAGCGTGTTCATCTCGCGCCCCCCGTCGTGGAGTCCCGGTTTCATTCCAACGCGCCCGGAGCCTGTCGTGCCTCGGCCCCGCGCTCGCTCCGTGCTTCCTTGCTTGTGTCGAAAAGCTTGCCCGGGCCACTTCATGGCCGTGTCCGCCGACTGTCACAGACCTGTCACAGGGCCCCCTCGCGGGCGCGTCACAGCGCGATCACGGAGAAGAACGGTAGGGCCGCTCGGGCGCCCTCCGATGCGTCCCTTCTGTGCGAGAGATGGGTGGGAGCGCTCCAACTGTCGAAAGACCCCCTCACCATGGGCCAGAATGACGTCCGTGCCTTCCCTGTTGCTGATCGAGGACGACGACGCCATCCGTACGGCCCTGGAGCTCTCTTTGACTCGCCAGGGACACCGTGTGGCCACCGCTGCCACCGGCGAGGACGGTCTGAAGCTGCTGCGTGAGCAGCGGCCGGACCTGATCGTGCTGGATGTGATGCTGCCCGGCATCGACGGGTTCGAGGTGTGCCGGCGCATCCGGCGCACGGACCAGTTGCCCATCATTCTGCTGACCGCGCGCAGCGACGACATCGACGTGGTGGTCGGGCTGGAGTCCGGCGCCGACGACTATGTCGTCAAACCGGTGCAGGGACGGGTGCTCGACGCCCGTATCAGGGCCGTGCTGCGCCGAGGCGAGCGCGAGGCCAACGACTCGGCGTCGTTCGGCTCCCTCGTCATCGACCGGGCGGCGATGACGGTCACCAAGAACGGCGAGGACCTCCAGCTGACGCCCACCGAGCTGCGGCTGCTCCTGGAGCTGAGCCGCCGTCCCGGACAGGCGCTGTCCCGCCAGCAGTTGCTGCGACTGGTCTGGGAGCACGACTACCTGGGCGACTCGCGTCTGGTGGACGCGTGTGTGCAGCGGCTGCGCGCGAAGGTCGAGGACGTCCCGTCCTCCCCCACGCTCATCCGTACGGTCCGCGGGGTCGGCTACCGGCTGGACAGTCCTCAGTGACCCCACCGCAGGACGGGCTCCGCGGCTGGGCCGCGGCGCGCAAGGCGATACTCGCGGGTCTCCGCTTCACCAGTCTGCGGCTGCGGCTGGTCGTCGTCTTCGGACTCGTCGCGCTCACCGCCGCGGTGTCGGCGTCCGGCATCGCCTACTGGCTCAACCGCGAGGCCGTGCTGACGCGTACGCAGGACGCGGTGCTGCGTGACTTCCAGCAGGAGATGCGCAACCACGCGAGCCTGCTGCCGATGCGCCCGGCGCAGGACGAACTGCAGCGCGCCGCTGGGCAGATGGCGAACAGCAGCCAGCGCTTCAGCGTGCTGCTGGTGGCCCAGGACAACAGCGGCAGGACCGTGGTGGGCAATTCGGAGCTGGACACCTTCACGCTGGAGGACGTGCCCGCGTCCCTCCAGAAGGCGGTGAACAAGCAGCAGTCGCTCTCCTCGAACAACAAGTCGGCCTATCACCTGTACTGGCAGCGCGTCACCGACCACGACAAGCCGTATCTGGTGGGCGGGGCCAAGGTGATCGGCGGGACCACGACCGGCTACATGCTCAAGTCGCTGGAGCCGGAGGCCAAGGACCTCAACTCGCTGGCCTGGTCGCTCGGTATCGCCACCGGCCTCGCCCTGATCGGCTCGGCGCTGCTCGCGCAGGCCGCCGCGACGACGGTCCTGAAGCCGGTGCACCGCCTCGGCATCGCCGCCCGCCGCCTCGGCGAGGGCAAGCTCGACACCCGGCTGCGCGTGTCGGGGACGGACGAACTCGCCGATCTGTCACGGACGTTCAACCACACGGCGGAGGCGCTCGAGAAGCGCGTCGAGGACATGAGCGCCCGCGACGAGGCGTCCCGCCGTTTCGTGGCGGACATGTCCCACGAACTCCGTACGCCCCTCACCGCGATCACCGCGGTGACGGAGATCCTGGAGGAGGAGCTGGACGCGGAGACCGGCAGCGTCGATCCCATGATCGAGCCCGCCGTGCGTCTGGTCGTCAGTGAGACCCGCCGTCTGAACGACCTGGTCGAGAACCTCATGGAAGTCACCCGCTTCGACGCGGGCACCGCCCGGCTCGTCCTCGACGACGTGGACATCGCCGACCAGATCACCGCCTGCATCGACGCCCGCGCCTGGCTGGACGCGGTGGACCTGGACGCGGAGCGCGGCATCATGGCGCGTCTCGACCCGCGCCGCCTCGACGTGATCCTGGCCAACCTGATCGGCAACGCGCTCAAGCACGGCGGCAGTCCGGTACGCGTCTCGGTCCGGGAAGAGGCGGACGACCTGCTGATCGAGGTCCAGGACCACGGTCCGGGCATCCCCGAGGACGTCCTGCCGCACGTCTTCGACCGCTTCTACAAGGCGAGCGCTTCCCGCCCGCGTTCCGAGGGCAGTGGCCTCGGACTGTCGATCGCCCTGGAGAACGCGCACATCCACGGCGGCGAGATCACCGCCGCGAACTCCCCCGAGGGGGGCGCGGTGTTCACGCTCCGGCTTCCGCAGGGCGACTCGGAGCTGCTCGCCGACGACGAACGCGAGCGGAACGGGAACGGCACGGAGGGCGGCGCCGGATGACGACCGTACGACGTCGAGGCGCGCGCCGGTGGCCGGCCGTCCCGCTCCTCGCGCTGCTGCTCGCGGGCTGCGGCATCCGCTCCACCCAGGTCCCCACGGACTTCGGTCCGGCGCCCTCCCGGGTCCCGTGCACCCTGTCCGGCCCGGACATCACCACCCAGGCCTCCCGCGGCATCCCGGTGCAGGTGTTCCTGCTCTGCTCGGGACAGCTGGTGACCGTCGACCGGTCCGTACGGGTGCCCGACGGCGCGACGGAGGGCGCCCGGCGTGTCCTGGTGGCGCAGGGGCTCCTCGACGAGCTCGCCGGGTCGCCCTCCACTCCGGAGCAGCAGGCGGGGTACACGACGGACGTGCGCGGCGGCATGACGGTGAGCGGGCCCCGCCCGCGCGGCCCGAAGGAGCCGGAGGACGCGCTCCGGCTGAGCACCCCGCCCCGGGAACTGACCCCGGCGGCCCTGGCCCAGATCGTCTGCACCTTCTCCGACTCCGCCGCGGCGGAGGACGACGGTTCGGTGATCCTCGGCGGCCCCGACGCGACCGCGCTGCGCCGTTACCGGTGCACGTCGGACGTCCGTTCCGACCCCGCCACGAAGTCCCCGCCGTCCACGGCGCTCGACGGCTCCTGACCACCGGACCAGGGGTGTCTCCCCGGCCTCCGCGGAGAGCCCGGGGAACCGTGTGTGTGGCGCACGCCTCACCCCTGGGCGCCAAGCCCGCCGACAACCCGGAACCGATCCTGCCGGCCGCCGCGTCTTGGGAGGCGTGCAACGTCAAGGCGAAGGCGGCGGCAGCGCCGTGATCCGCGTCCGTGCGGCAGGAGCTCTCCTCCTCGTCGCGCATCTCGCGCTCGTCGCCTGGATCACGCTGCGCCCCCTGGACGTCCCCTGGGTGAGCCCCGCGAACCTGCGCCCGTTCGCCGGTATCAGGGCGGACCTCGCCCTGGGTCCCGCGCAGGCCGCCCGCCGCATCGGCGAGGGGCTGGGGCTGCTCGCCCCGCTCGGTGTCCTGCTCCCGTTGGCGGGCGGCAGGCTGTCCGCGTCCCCCCTCGGGTCCCTGGTCCGCACGATCGCCGCCGGCGCCCTGCTCTCGCTGGGCATAGAGCTGCTGCAGACCGGCGTTCCCGGGCAGGTCGTGGACGTCGACTCGCTGCTGCTCAACACCGTCGGGGTGGCACTGGCCCATGCCGCGATCGTGCCCGCCGCCAGGGTGCGGCTCCGCCGCCGGGCCGAGACCAGGCGCCGCGCGGCCCTCCCCCGGGAGGACACGGTTCAGGGTCGGACCCCGACGATTCCCAGGGTCGGCATCGCACCGTAGAGCGACGCTTCGTCCGCTTCGTCACCGTAGCGTTGAAGACATCGAGGCCGGACGTCCGGCACACACGCAGCCACGGTTCACGAAGGAGTCCTCATGAGCGCCCTTGCCCGCCCCACCGACGGCCGGATGATCGGCGGAGTGTGCGCAGCGCTGGCGCGGCGCTTCGGCACCTCCGCGACGACGATGCGCGTGATCTTCGTACTCTCCTGCCTGCTGCCCGGCCCGCAGTTCCTGCTCTACATAGCGCTGTGGATCCTGTTCCCGTCCGAGGACAAGGTCCGCACCGCCTGGTAGTCACGCGCCGGCGAGGTTCTCGCCGGACGGCACGAAGCGCCGGTGGGGCGCACCCGAGTCGGGTGCGCCCCACCGGCGTTGTCGCGTGTGCGGGCCGGGGCCCGCGGAGTGCGCGTCAGCCGAGCGGCAGTCCGTTCACCGGCAGGCCGTGCGTCGGCAGGCCCTGCAGCGGCAGGCCGCCGAGCAGTCCGGCCACCGGCGCGGTGGGACCGCTCGCGAGCACCTTCTCGGCGGCGGGCTGGGCGGCCGCCACACCCGCACCGAGCGCGCTCTGACCCTGGGCAAGCGCCTGGCCCGCGCCCGGCAGCGCACCGGCCAGGTTCTGCGTGGGCAGCGCCTGGGTGACGGTGCCCAGCGCCGAGGAGGCGTCCGGCACGGCCGGTGCCGCGTTCGCGGCGCCGGCGCCCGCGGCGGCGAAAGCGGCACCGAGAGCGGCGACACCGAGGGTCTTGGCAGCAGACTGCTTCATATGGAATGCGTCCTTGGATCCGTGTGACGGGGAGGTGAGCGGTCCAAAACCGTAAACACGCAAAGCGGCACTCCGCAAACATCGAAAACCGGTCGAGTCATGGAGAATGAGTGAAGACCGGACCCGTCACCGCTGCTTCGCTCAGACCTGATCCTCCGAAGAACCCCTGGTGGAAGCAGTCTGCTGGAACAGCCATTCGGACTTCAGCTCGGCATATCCGGGCTTGATCACGTCATTGATCATCGCGAGTCGTTCATCGAAAGGAATGAATGCTGACTTCATAGCATTGACCGAGAACCACTGGAGATCGTCGAGCGAATAACCGAACGCGTCGACAAGATGCTCGAATTCACCGCTCATGCTGGTCCCGGACATGAGCCGGTTGTCCGTGTTCACCGTGACCCGGAAGTGCAACCGCCGCAACAACCCGATCGGGTGCTCGGCGTAGGAGTCGGCCGCGCCGGTCTGGAGGTTGGAACTGGGACAGAGCTCCAGCGGGACGCGCTTGTCGCGGACGTACGAGGCGAGGCGCCCGAGCGTCACCGAGCCGTCCTGCGCGACCTCGATGTCGTCGATGATCCGGACACCGTGGCCGAGCCGGTCCGCCCCGCACCACTGGAGCGCCTGCCAGATGGACGGCAGCCCGAAGGCCTCGCCCGCGTGAATGGTGAAATGGTTGTTCTCGCGCTTGAGGTACTCGAACGCGTCGAGGTGCCGGGTGGGCGGGAAGCCGGCCTCGGCCCCCGCGATGTCGAACCCGACGACACCCATGTCCCGGTAACGGTTGGCCAGTTCGGCGATCTCCAGCGAGCGGGCCGCGTGCCGCATCGCGGTGAGCAGCGCGCCCACCCGGACGCGGTGGCCGTTCTCCCGCGCCCGGCGCTCACCCTCGCGGAAGCCCTCGTTGACCGCCTCCACGACCTCTTCGAGGGTGAGTCCGCGCTCCAGGTGCTGCTCGGGGGCGTAGCGCACCTCGGCGTAGACGACCCCGTCCCCGGCGAGGTCCTCCGCGCACTCGGCGGCGACCCGCACCAGTGCCTCACGGGTCTGCATGACGGCGCAGGTGTGCGCGAAGGTCTCCAGGTACCGCTCCAGGGAGCCGGAGTCGGCGGCCTCCCTGAACCAGACGCCGAGTTTGCCGGGGTCGGTCTCGGGGAGCCCCGAGTAGCCGGTCTCCTGGGCGAGTTCGACGATCGTCCCGGGGCGCAGGCCCCCGTCGAGGTGATCGTGCAGCAGGACCTTGGGCGCCCGGCGGATCTGTTCCGAGCTCGGGGTGTTCCGGATCTGGCTCGTCATTCGCGCACTGTAGCCCCTACGCGCGTAGATGTTCTCTTGTCCCGATCCGTCGATATGTAACGGTGACCCGGCGGACGGGTGGCGTACACCGTCACTTCTGACACTGTTCTGTCATGGCACAGCAAGCGACGCCGGTACGCAGCGCCCGGCTGGGCAGGGCACTGGGCCCGGAGCCGACGGCGGTCAGCGGAGTGGTCCTGCTGCTCCCGGGCGGCGACGA
The DNA here is from genome assembly GCF_009498275.1 of Streptomyces fagopyri. NCBI lineage: Bacteria > Bacillati > Actinomycetota > Actinomycetes > Kitasatosporales > Streptomycetaceae > Streptomyces > Streptomyces fagopyri. The sequence continues at coordinate 3,784,552 of NZ_CP045643.1, forward strand.
GACCTCCGGCCGCAGGCCCTCCCCCATGTGGGCGACCGCCTCCGTACGCGCGTTGGGCCGCCGGCTCACGCGCGCGGGACAGACGCAGGGCCTGGCCGCCCATGTCGTTCACTACCGCTTCCGCGGCTGGAACGGCAGCGAGGCGCACCTCGCGGGCGACGCCTCCTGGGCCGCCGACGAGGTCGTACGCCGCTACGGCGACGTCCCCGTCTGCCTCGCCGGGGTCGACATGGGCGGCCGGGCGGCGCTGCGCGCGGCCGGTCACACCGCCGTCAACTCCGTGCTGGCGCTGGCACCCTGGCTGCCCGAGGAGGACGTGGCGGCGCCACCCGAACCGGTGAAACAGCTCACCGGGCGGCGCGTGCTGATCGTGCACGGCACCAACGACGAGCGCACCGACCCGGAACTGTCCTTCCGGCTCGCGGCCCGCGCCAAGAAGTCCAACCGCGACGTCTGCCGCTTCGAGGTCCATTCCGACGGGCACGGGTTGCACCAGCACCGGACCGAAGTCCACGCGCTGGCCGAGGACTTCGTGATGGGGGCGCTGTTCGGGCGCGGGCTGTCCCGCCCGCTGGAGGACGCGCTCGCCGCACCGCCGCCGCTGGGTCTGCGGATGCCGCTCGCCTCGGGCTTCGGGAAGGCGCTGCGTCACTGAGGGCCGTCCGGGACCCTGACGGGGCCCTGTTCCGGGAGCAGGCGGCCCCGGCGTGACAGCAGGAACTTCTTGAAGGCCGCCACGGGCGGGGTGTCGGGGTGGCCGTCCAGCCACGCCACCCCGATCTCGCGGACCGCGCGCGGGGCGGTGACCGTCAGTTCGACGACTCCCGGGCGGGCCACTGCCGGTGGCGGCAGCAGGGCGACGCCCAGACCGGCGGCGACGAGCCCGCGCAGCGTCTCGGCCTCCTCTCCCTCGAAGGCGATCCGCGGCCGGAACCCCGCCTCCTGGCAGAGGTCGTCGGTGATGCGCCGCATGCCGTAGCCGGGTTCGAGGGTCACGAAGGTCTCCTCGGCGGCCTCCGCCAGCCGCACGCGTCTGCGGGAGGCGAGCCGGTGGTCGGCGGGGACGACCAGCCGCAGCTTCTGCTCCTCGAGGAGACGGCCCACCAGGTCGGGCTCGTCGGGCACGGGCGAGGTGAGGCACAGGTCCAGCTCGCCCGAGCGCAGCCGCTCCAGCATCGCCTCGCCGTAGTTCTGGACGAGGCTGAAGCGGACTCCGGGGTGGTCGGCGCGGAAGGCGCGGATGAGCCCGGGGACGGTCTCCGACCCCATCGTGTGCAGGAAACCGAAGGCGACCTTGCCGGTGGCCGGGTCGGCGTCCGCGCGCACCTCGTCCGCGGCGCGCCCGATCTCGGCGAGGGCGCGTTCCACGGAGGAGAGGAACGTACGGCCGGCGGGGGTGAGGGAGACCGTACGGCCGCGCCGCGCGAACAGGTCGACGCCCAGGTCCTGTTCGAGCCGGACCATGGCCCGCGACAGGGTCGACTGCGGGACCCGCATCTCCCGCGCGGCCCTCGTCACGTGCTCGGTGCGGGCGACCCCGGCGAAGTGCGCGAGCCGCGGAGCGAGGACCGCGACGATGTCTTCTGTGTCACTGGACGGTGACAGGTGACCCTGTGACCTCTGCTGATGCGCCATGGGAACGATTATGGCGATTCCATGCATTGGACGGATGAATGGCGGGAGCCTAATTTCGAAGCATGCCTTCCGCAAGTACCGGGGCGTCCACCACCGTGGTCGCCTCCGCAGCCGCCGTCCCCGCGTCCGCCGACTCCCGTCTGGCCCCGGGCGGGCCCGGCTACCGCCGGATGAGCTTCGCCCTCTTCCTCGCCGGTGTCGCGACCTTCGCGCTCCTCTACTCCACGCAGGCCCTCCTCCCGCTCATCTCGACGGATCTCGGCGTGACCGCGAGCCAGGCGAGCTGGACGGTGTCGGCCGCGACGGGCGGCCTCGCGCTCTTCGTCCTCCCGATGAGCGCGCTGTCGGAGCGCTACGGACGGCGTACGTTGATGACGGCGTCGCTGGTCGTCGCGGTGGCGGTCGGGCTGCTGGTGCCCTTCGCGCCGTCGATCGGCGCGCTGGTGGCACTGCGCGCGGTGCAGGGCGCGGCGCTGGCGGGACTGCCCGCGTCGGCGACGGCGTACCTGGCGGAGGAGGTCCGCCCCAAGGCCCTGATCACGGCCATCGGTCTCTTCGTGGCGGGCAACAGCGTCGGCGGGATGAGCGGCCGGGTCATCACCGGCTGGGTCGCGCAGGAATGGGGCTGGCGGATCGCCGTCGCCACGATCGGCGTGATCGCGGTGGCGTGCGCGGTGGCCTTCCGGCTGCTGCTGCCCGCCCCCCGGCACTTCACACCGGGCTCGCCGCGCCCGCGGGCACTGGTCCGCACGGTCCGCGGCCACCTCGCCAACCCCCTGCTGCGCCGGCTGTACGCGATCGGCGCGCTGTTCATGATGGTCTTCGGCGGGGTCTACACGGTGATCGGCTACCGCCTGACCGACGCCCCGTTCTCGCTCCCCCAGGGCGTCATCGGCTCGATCTTCCTGGTCTACCTGGTCGGTACGGTGTCGGCGTCGACCGCGGGCAGGCTCGTCGACCGCCTGGGCCGGCGCGGCTCGCTCTACCTGGCGGGCGGCACGACCACCGCCGGGCTCCTCCTCTCGCTGGCCGACTCCCTCCCGCTGGTCCTGCTCGGCCTGGTCCTGATCACCGCGGGCTTCTTCGCGGGCCACGCGGTGGCGTCCTCGTCGGTGAGCCACACCGCCAAGGAGGGCCGCGCGCAGGCCTCCGCCCTCTACCAGTCCGCCTACTACATCGGCTCCAGCGCCGGCAGCACCCTCGGCGCCGTCGCCTTCCACTCGGGCGGCTGGGGCGGCACGGTGGTGCTCGGGCTGCTCGCGGTGCTCGGTGTCGTGTCGATCACCCTCTTCGGCTCGCACGCGGCGCGGACCCGGGCGGCCCGCAACCCGGTCCTGGCGCACTGACCCGGCCCGTCGCCGCACCCGCGGGGACCGAAGCGGCGAACGCGCGGGCGAAAGGCGCAGGAGTGCGCCCAGGCCCCTGAGCCAACCGGTCCGGCCTGCGCCTTTTCCCACTCCGTGGGTCATTGTCAGTGGGCTGCGGTAGCTTCCGAGGTGCCGGCGCAGCGAAGCGACGGCGCGACGGGAACAGCCACAGGGGTGGGTTGGCCATGAGCGACGGTACGGCGACGACGACAGACCTGGACGTCCGGCTGGAGAAGCACCGGGTCGAGCTGACCGGATACTGCTACCGGATGCTCGGCTCCTCCTTCGAGGCGGAGGACGCGGTGCAGGACACGATGGTCCGCGCCTGGCGGAGCTACGACAAGTTCGAGGGCCGCTCGTCGATACGCTCCTGGCTGTACCGGATCGCCACGAACGTGTGCCTGGACATGCTGAACGCCGGCAACAGAAGGGCCCGGCCCATGGATCTCACCGGCCCCTCCCCGCTCGCCCAGGCGGCGCTCACCCCGCGCCCGGACAACACGTGGCTGGAGCCGGTGCCCGACGCCCGTGTGCTGCCCACCATCAGCGACCCGGCCGAGGCGGCGGTGGCCAAGGAGTCGGTGCGGCTCGCGTTCATGGCCGCCCTCCAGCAGCTGCCGCCCAAGCAGCGGGCCGTGCTCATCCTGCGCGAGGTCCTCGCGTGGAAGGCGAGCGAGGTCGCCGAGCTGCTCGGTACCACGGTCGCCTCGGTCAACAGCGCGCTGCAGCGGGCCCGCGCCACTCTCGCGGAGAGGGAGGGCACCCCGGGCGCCGTCTCCGACCCGCTCGACGAGGAGCAGCGGAAGCTCCTGGAGCGCTACGTCGCCGCGTTCGAGGGGTACGACATGACGGCCCTGACCGCCATCCTCCACGAGGACGCGATCATGACGATGCCGCCGTTCGACCTCTGGCTGCGCGGCCCCGGCGACATCACGGGGTTCATGACGACGCTCGGCGCCTCCTGCGCGGGTTCGCGTCTGCTCCCGGTGTCGGTGAACGGCCTGCCGGGCTTCGCCCACTACAAGCCGGACCCGGAGAAGGGCGGCTTCAGCGCCTGGGCGATCCAGGCCCTGGAGATCTCAGACGGCCGGATCACGGGATTCCACTGCTTCCTCGACACCGGACGCTGGTTCCCGCTCTTCGGTCTGCCCCTCCAGCTCGAAGCGGAGGCCCACTAGATCGAGGAGGGCCCGCAGCGGCGGGGCCGGATCGCGCAGCCGTATGCGTCCACCGGCCCGGCGCGCGGCCAGCTCCATCCTGGCCAGGGCGTCGACGGTGGCGAGGCCGGGCGGCCCCAGCCCGGCCAGGTCGCAGACGACCACTCCGCCACCCGTAGCCGCCAGCCGCGCGCGCACGTCGGCGCAGAGCCGCGGCACCTCGTCACGGGTGACGGCGGCGGGCAGCACGAGTACGGCGGGTGTCATGGCGTCCACGATCGGTAGACCGGCCGGGTCGGCCGAACTCATCGGGGCCCGGCGGCCGGCCTCGCCCTCGGTCATGCCGTAAGGATCACATTGACCCGCGCCCGGCCTTCCCCGGAGGGTTGGGTGTATGCCCCACGAACCCGTGCCCGACCGCCCGCCAGGCCGCCTCCCGTCCCGCAAGGAGGGCCCGTGCAGGGGGTGTTGACCGGGTTCGCGGTGATCGCCGTCGTCATCGGCGTCGGCTGGCTGATCGGCCGGCGGGGCTATCTCGGGGAGAACGGCCGGGAGGTACTGACCAAGCTCGCCTTCCATGTGGCCTCCCCCGCCCTGCTGTTCACCACGCTCGCCCGCGCCGACCTGTCGGTGATCTTCTCCAGCCGGCTGCTGGTCACCGCCATGAGCACGGCCGCGGCGGCCGGCGCCTTCGTCGTGGTCGGTGCCGTACGCGGCTGGGGTGTCGGCCGGACGACGATCGGCGCCCTGTGCTCCAGTTACGTCAACTCCGGCAACCTCGGCATTCCGATCGCGGTGTACGTGCTCGGTGACGCCTCGCTGGTCGCGCCCGTGCTGCTGTTCCAGCAGATCGTGGTCACGCCGGTCGCGCTGACCGTCCTCGACCTGTCGGGGCCGGGCGAGAAGGGTTCGGTGTGGCTGCGGCTCGTCACGCCCCTGCGCAACCCCATCGCCGTCGGCTCGCTCGCCGGGGTAGCCGTGTCGGCGAGCGGCCTGCGGGTGCCGGGACCCGTCATGGACCCGCTCACCCTGATCGGGAACATGTCGGTGCCCGCGGTACTGCTGGCCTTCGGCATCTCCCTGTGCGGCAGCACACTGCCCGGCCGCGGCGCGGACCGTCACCCGGTGCTGCTGTCCGTCCTGCTGAAGGCGGTCGGCCAGCCCGCCGTGGCCTGGGCGCTGGCGGCCGGCGTCTTCGGGCTGCACGGCGCGCCCCTGCTCGACGTCGTGGTCACCTCGGCGCTGCCCGCCGCCCAGAACCTCTTCACCTACGCCTCGCGCTACCTCGTGGGCGAGACACTCGCCCGCGAGTCGATCCTGCTGTCGACGATCCTCTCCGTCCCCGCCCTGGTGGTCATAGCAACCGCACTCGGCTGACCCACCAACCGCACCCCCGCCCCACACCTGACCCACCGCCGACGAACTCGACGCACCGACAACAGCCCACCCCCACGCACCCGCACCCGCAGACGCGCACCCGGCGACGCACGGGAGGGGCCGTGCCGGTACGTCGCAGCCCGTCGCTCACGCCCGGATCGAGCAACGGCTCCCGTGCCCGGCCCACCCCTGATCCGACGGCGACGGGCTCGACGTACCGGCACGGCCCCGCCCCACCACAGCCGTACCCCCCACGCAGCAGACGCGCACCCGCCCCCGCCCCCGGCAGAAACGCACACGCCGTACCGAACCGAGGCCGGTACACACGAGGAGGGGCCGGTGCGCCCCGCGCCCGGCCCCTCCTCGTGGTCCCCGTGGGATCAGGCGATCCGGTCCAGCACGATCGGCTTCGCCGTGAACTCCGTACCCGCGGCCGCGATGTCGTACGAACCCTCGACCGACTCCAGCGCGTAAGCGAAACGCTCGGGCGTGTCGGTGTGGAGGGTCAGCAGAGGCTGGCCCGCGGTGACGGAGTCACCCGGCTTGGCGTGCAGCTCGACACCGGCCGCGGCCTGCACCGGGTCCTCCTTGCGCGCACGCCCGGCACCCAGCCGCCACGCGGCGATACCGATGTCGTACGCGTCGAGGCGGGTCAGAACGCCCGAGGACGCCGCCGTCACCACGTGCTGCTCGCGCGAGGTGGGCAGCTCGGCGTCCGGGTCACCACCCTGCGCGGCGATCATGCGGCGCCACACGTCCATCGCGGAACCGTCGGCGAGCGCCTTCGCCGGGTCCGCGTCCTTCACGCCCGCCGCGTCCAGCATCTCGCGCGCCAGGGCGATGGTCAGCTCGACGACGTCCGAGGGACCGCCGCCCGCCAGCACCTCGACGGACTCCCGCACCTCCAGCGCGTTGCCGGCCGTCAGACCCAGCGGGGTCGACATGTCCGTCAGCAGCGCGACGGTGCGCACCCCGTGGTCCGTGCCCAGGCCGACCATCGTGGAGGCCAGCTCCCGGGCGTCCTCGATGGTCTTCATGAAGGCGCCGGTGCCGACCTTCACGTCCAGCACCAGCGAACCCGTGCCCTCGGCGATCTTCTTCGACATGATGGAGGACGCGATCAGCGGAATCGCCTCCACCGTGCCCGTCACGTCACGAAGGGCGTAGAGCTTCTTGTCCGCGGGGGCCAGACCGTCACCCGCCGCGCAGATCACCGCGCCCGTGGTGTCGAGGACGTGCAGCATCTCGTCGTTGGAGAGCAGCGCCCGCCAGCCGGGGATCGACTCCAGCTTGTCGAGCGTGCCCCCGGTGTGGCCGAGGCCGCGCCCGGACAGCTGCGGCACCGCGGCACCGCACGCCGCGACCAGCGGAGCCAGCGGAAGCGTGATCTTGTCACCGACGCCGCCCGTGGAGTGCTTGTCGGCGGTCGGACGGGACAGCGACGAGAACTCCATGCGCTCGCCCGACGCGATCATCGCGGCGGTCCAGCGGGCGATCTCGCGGCGGTTCATGCCGTTGAGCAGGATCGCCATGTTGAGGGCGGCCATCTGGTAGTCGGCGACCTCGCCGCGGGTGTACGCGTCGATGACCCAGTCGATCTGTGTGTCGCTGAGCTCACCGCGGTCCCGCTTGGTGCGGATGACGGAGACGGCGTCCATGGCCATGACTTTCCTTCCGAAGACTTACGAAAATCCGCGGCCCCTCCCGACGGTGGTGAGGTCGTCGGGAGGGGCCGCGCAGGCGTTACTTGGTGAGATTCTCCGGCCCGAAGGCCTGCGGCAGCATCTCGGAGAGCGGCAGGATCCCGGCCGGCGTCTCCACGAGCAGGCCGGGGCCGCCGAACTCGTACAGCAGCTGGCGGCAGCGTCCGCACGGCACGAGGATCTCGCCCCGCCCGTCGACACAGGTGAAGTGCGTCAGCCGGCCGCCCCCGGTGTTCTGCAGCTGGGAGACGAGACCGCACTCGGCGCAGAGCCCGAGGCCGTACGAGGCGTTCTCGACGTTGCAGCCGGTGACCGTCCGGCCGTCGTCGACGAGCGCCGCGACACCCACCGGGAACCCCGAATAGGGGGCGTAGGCGCGGGACATGGCGTCCCGCGCGAGTTCCCGCAGGGTCTCCCAGTCGGCCTCCCGGGATCCGGGCTCCACGGATCCGGCCTCCGGGGAGGTCACTTGCCCTGTCCTCTCCGGTACGGCAAGCCGTCCGCCTTCGGCATCCGCAGATGCTGGGCGGACAGCGAGAGCACGAGCAGGGTCACGACGTACGGAGTGGCGCTCACGAACTGCTGCGGGACCTCGTCGGTGGCGAGGTACCAGACGAACATCAGCGCCGAGACCACGGCGGTGGCGACCGCGGGCACGATCCGCTTCTTCCATGCCAGGTAGGCCACGGCGAACACCAGCAGGATCGCGATGAGCAGGATCAGCGCGTGCACGTTGGTGCCGCCCCCGCGCAGGTTGAGGCTGTCGGTGTAGCCGAACAGGCCCGCGCCGAGGGCGAGACCGCCCGGCATCCAGTTGCCGAAGATCATCGCGGCGAGACCGATGTAGCCGCGACCGGCCGTCTGGCCGTCCAGGTAGACGTTGGACGCCACGATGGACAGGAACGCGCCGCCGAGGCCGGCGAAGCCGCCCGAGATGATCACGGCGATGTACTTGTACTTGTAGACGTTGACACCGAGGGACTCGGCGGCCACCGGGTTCTCACCGCAGGAGCGCAGCCGCAGGCCGAAGGCCGTGCGCCACAGCACCCACCAGGTGGCGGGCACGAGGGCCACCGCGACGAGGGTGAGCGGCGAGAGGTCGGTGACCAGTCCGCCGAGCAGGCCCGCGATGTCGGAGACCAGGAACCAGTGCTTCCCGTTGAGGGTGGACAGCCAGCTGGACAGTCCTGGGATGTCGAAGGTGCCGAGCGAGTCGATCGGCGGAGACTGCTTCGAGGAACCCTGCGGCGCGTCCTCGAACGTGAACTTCGAGAGGTAGCGGGTGGTGCCGAGCGCCAGGATGTTGATGGCCACACCGGAGACGATGTGGTTGACGTTGAAGGTCACGGTGGCGATGGCGTGCAGGATGCCGCCGAGGCAGCCGCCGATGATGCCGAAGGCGACACCGGTCCAGGGGCCCCACTGGTAGCCCGCCCAGGCACCGAACCAGGTGCCGAGGATCATCATGCCTTCGAGGCCGATGTTGACGACGCCCGCGCGCTCGGCCCACAGACCACCGAGGCCCGCGAGGCCGATCGGCACCGCGAGACGCAGCGCCGTGGACATCTGTCCGGTGGAGGTGATGCCGTCGGCCCCGGTGATCAGGCGGACGATCGAGGTCAGGATCAGTACACCGGCGATGACGAGCAGGAGTACCGGCAGGGACATTCGGCGGCTGCCCTTGCCGGGCTGCTGCGCCTGCGGCTTGGCGACGGTCACGGTGCTCATCGGGCAGCCACCTCCTTCGGGGAGTTGTTGTTGGCGGCGGCCGCGGCGGCCAGTTCCTCGCCGACCCGCTTCTGCTGGCGGCGCAGGCCCCAGACGCGGACGGCCTCGTACGAGATGACGACCGCGAAGACGATCAGGCCCTGCATGATCGTGGCGATCTCCTTCTCGTACGCCACCGGGGTCGCGTAGTCGAGAGCCGGGGACGCCTTGTCGAGGAAGGCCCACAGGAGTGCGGCGAGGGCGATGCCGCCGGGGTTGTTGCGGCCGAGCAGCGCGATACCGATGGCGGTGAAGCCGAGGCCGGCGGGGAAGCTCAGGCTGTAGGTGTGGGCGTCGCCGAGGAGAAGCGGCAGTCCGGAGAGGCCGGCGATCGCGCCGGAGATCAGCATCGCGGTGAGCACCATCCGCTTGGCGTCGACACCGGAGGCGGCGGCGGCCTCCTCGGAGGCACCGGTGGCGCGCAGGTCGAAGCCGAAGCGGGTGCGGTTGAGGACGAGCCAGTACAGGACGCCCAGGAGGACCGCGAGGAAGACCATGCCGTAGATCGTGCCGACGTCCGAGCCCAGGTCGATGCCGGGGAACCAGCCGGACTTCTTCATGATGCCGGTCGTGTTGTTGTTGCCGACCTGCACACCCCAGATGTTCTCCGCGGTGAGGTAGCCGATGAGGCTGGTGGCGATCGCGTTGAGCATGATCGTCGCGACGACCTCGCTCACTCCGCGGGTGACCTTCAGGACGCCCGCGATACCGGCCCAGAACGCGCCGGTGCACATGGCGACGATCATCAGCACGGGGATCTGCAGGAAGGACGGCAGCGCGAGGTGCGCGCCGACCACGGCGGTCATCATCGCGCCGAGGCGGTACTGGCCGTCCACACCGATGTTGAACAGGTTCATGCGGAAGCCGATGGCCACGCCGAGTGCCGCGATGTAGTACAGCGACGCCTGGTTGACGATCAGTACCTGGGTGTCGGAGTACGTCGCCTGCTGGAGCATCAGGGAGTACGGCTCGAACGCGCTCTTGCCCGAGGCGAGCAGCACGACCGAGGTCAGCGCGATCGCCGTGACGAGTGCGATGACCGGGCCGGCCACCGCGAGGAGCACGCGCTCCTTGTCGAACTTCTTCATCGGGCCTCGTCCTCCGGGGCGGCGCTTTCCGCTACGTGCTCCAGGTGTCCGGAGGCGGCGCCGGTCATGGCCGAGCCGAGTTCCTCCGGGGTGATGGTCGCCGGGTCGGCGTCCGCCACGAGCCTGCCGTTGTAGATCACCCTGAGGGTGTCGGACAGGCCGATCAGCTCGTCCAGGTCGGCCGAGATCAGCAGCACGGCCAGGCCTTCGCGCCGGGCCTCGCGGATCTGGTCCCAGATCGCGGCCTGCGCGCCGACGTCCACACCGCGGGTGGGGTGGGCGGCGATCAGGAAGCGCGGCTTGTGGCTCATCTCGCGGCCGACGATCAGCTTCTGCTGGTTGCCGCCGGAGAGCGAGGCGGCGGTGACGTCGATGCCGGGGGTGCGGACGTCGTACTCCTCGACGATCCGCCTGGTGTCGTCCTGGGCGCCCTTGATGTCGAGCCAGAAGCCCTTGGCGTTGGGGCGCTCGGTGACATGGCCGAGGATGCGGTTCTCCCAGAGCGGGGACTCCAGCAGCAGGCCGTGCCGGTGGCGGTCCTCGGGGATGTACCCGATGCCCTGCTCGCGGCGCTTACGGGTGGGCCAGCCGGTGATCTCCTCGCCGAGGAAGGAGACGGAGCCCGAGTCGGCGTGCTTGAGGCCGATCAGAGCGTCGATGAGCTCCGTCTGGCCGTTGCCCTCGACGCCGGCGATGCCCATGACCTCGCCCGCGTGGATGGTGAAGGTGATGTCGTCGAGGACGCGTCGCACCGCGCCGGCGGTCTCGGCCCTGTCCTCCGTGACCAGACCGGCGCCCGTCGGCTCGCCCAGCTCGCCGAGGGAGGCACCGCCCTCCGCGTAGGCGGTGAGGCCCTCGACCTCGATCACGGGCTTGTCCGTGACCGTCGACTCGGCGGTCTCCGGGGTCGGCAGCTCACTGCCGACCATCATCTCGGCGAGCTGACGGGGGGTGGTCTCGGCCGGAACGGCGGTACCGACCGTCGTACCGCGCCGGATGACCGTGATCTCGTCGGCGACCGACAGGACCTCGCCCAGCTTGTGCGAGATGAAGATGACGGCCAGGCCCTCGGACTTGAGCTCGCGCAGGTTGTCGAAGAGCGCGTCGACCTCCTGCGGCACCAGTACGGCGGTGGGCTCGTCCAGGATCAGGGTGCGGGCGCCGCGGAAGAGGACCTTGAGGATCTCGACGCGCTGGCGCTCGGCGACGCCGAGGCTCTCGACGAGCACCTCCGGGCGCACGTTCAACCCGTACCGGTCCGAGATCTCCTTGATCTTCTTACGGGCGCCGCCGCCGATGCCGTACAGCTTCTCGCTGCCCAGGACGACGTTCTCCAGGACGGTGAGGTTGTCCGCGAGCATGAAGTGCTGGTGGACCATGCCGATACCGCGCGTGATGGCGTCGGCGGGCGACGAGAAGGTGACCTGCTCGCCGTCGACGGCGATCGTGCCCTCGTCCGGCTTCTGCATGCCGTAGAGGATCTTCATCAGCGTCGACTTGCCGGCACCGTTCTCGCCGACGAGAGCGTGGACCGTGCCTTTCCGGACACTCAGATGGATGTCGTGGTTGGCCACCACACCCGGGAACCGCTTGGTGATCCCCGCCAGCTCGACCGCGGTCGACTGCGCGGTGAGGGGAGGGCTGCTGGACGCGTCGATGGCGCACTCTCCTTGGAAAAGGGGCCATCTACGCGCGTAGCGCCCCTGCTTTAAATAGTGCCCGGACGGACCGAAGGTGATCATTCGCGATCAATTTCGGTGCGGTCCGAGCATTCTGCCGCGCGAACGGGGCGCGAGGAGCATCCTCCCCACACCCCGTTCCGTGGCCGTAACGCTGCCATTTCAGCGTCGCCATGGCCATGGTTTCGACGTCTGGTGATGACGTCGTGACCTGGCGGGGATCGAGCCTCGGATCAGGAGGTCTTGACCGTGATCGAGCCGTCCTTGATGCCGGCCTCGGCCTTCTTCAGCGCGGCCTGCAGGTCGGCGTTGTTCTTGAACGCCGGGTTCGAGTCGGCCAGGCCGACACCGCCGGTGGCGAGGCTGGCGCGGACGACGCCGGTCTCGGGCTTGCCGTCCTGCACCGACTTCGCGAGGTTGTAGACCGCCCCGGCGACGTCCTTGGTGGCCGAGGTCAGGATGTAGTCCTTGTACTTGGCCAGCGCGTCCTGCTTGTACTGGTCGGAGTCGACACCGATGGCCCACACCTTGTGCGAGGCGGCGGACTGGATGACGCCCTGGCCCGACAGGCCGGCGGCGGCGTAGAGCACGTCGGCGCCCGCGTCGATCTGACCCTCGGCGGCGTCCTTGCCCTTGTCGGGGCTGGCGAAGCCACCCTCCTGCGGGGTCTGCGTCAGGTACTGCGACTCGATCTTGATGTTCGGGTTGACCGACTTGGCGCCCTGGACGTAACCGGCCTGGAACTTGTGGATCAGCGGGATGTCGACGCCGCCGATGAAGCCGATGTGGTTCTTCTTGGTGGTCTTCGCGGCGGTCACGCCCGCGAGGTAGGAGGCCTGCTCCTCGTGGAAGACCATGTCGGCGACGTTCGCGGCCTTGTCCTGCTCGTCGTCGATGATGCCGAAGGTGATCTTCGGGTACTTGGCCGCGACTTCCTTGATCGCCGGGGCGTAGACGAAGCCGACACCGATCACCGGGTTGTAGCCCGACTTGGCCAGCTGCTCCAGACGCTGAACCTTGTCCGCGTCGGACTCGCCGTCCTGCGGCTCGATGTCCCGGCCGCCGATCTTGAGGTCCTTCTCGGCCTTCTGGAAACCGGCGAACGCGGCGTCGTTGAAGGACTGGTCGCCCTTGCCGCCGATGTCGTACGCGAGACCGATGCCCTTACCCTTGGCCGAGCCGCCACTGGAGGCATCGGTGGACGAGCCGCCACAGGCGGAGAGAGCAACGGCGAGGGATGCGGTTGCAACGCCCGCAACCGCGATTCGGGACACCCGGCGCATGAACGTGACTCCTTTTGTGCAGGCGCCCAGACCAGGCGCTGATTCCGCCGCAGCGTAACGCGCGTAGACATAGCAGAGAACCCACCTTGCCAGAGTGTTATCCGACCGTTTTGAACCCTCGGCGAACAGCCGCCGAACACACCGGACGCGTCCGCTCGGCAAACCCGCCCGCCCTCCGGGCCCGGCAGCCGCCCCTCCGGTGTCATGTACCAGACCGCCACACATCCCAAGATCCTTCCCAGGTCGGATCTTTTCGACAGGTAACCACCGGAAGAATCCCTGGTCGAGATGCGCATCTCCGCAGGCCGGACCAGCCTGCGGCAGCGGGCCGGACCAGCCCGCCGCAATCGCTTCTGATCCAAGGGGGATCGTGAAACTCAACAAGTTCACCGCCACCGCGATAGGTGTCGGTGTCGTGCTGTCGGGCACCGTGGTCGGTGTCGCGACGCCCGCCATGGCCGCGTCGACCTGCAGTACGCGGATCTCCGCGGACCGCTCGACCGGTTACGCCAAATGCACCGGGGGGAACACCCGCCTCAGTGAGCACCGCGTGAAGGTGGTCTGCATCGGACCCCGCGGCGACAAGGCCAACGTGTACGGCAAGTGGGTGAGCACCCGCCACGGCGAGACGTCGAAGGCGGTCTGCACCACCGACACGAGGACGTCCGGTGTCGAGGTGTACCGGGTCACCGTCGAGACGGAGGAACCGGTCTAGTCACCGGTTCGCCCGAGCCGCGCCGCGCGCTCGCGGACGACGGGGGGACGACCGCGCGCACGCACGGGGGAGCCCCCGGCCCGTACATCGGGCCGGGGGCTCCTCTTCCGCGGTCAGCGACCACGGACACGCCTCACGGGGTCGTCTTGACGGTGACCGTGCCGGCGATGATGTCCTGCTTGGCCTTGTCGACGGCCGCGACGACGTCCGGCATGGCCTTGTACTTCGGGTTGGTGTCGGCGAAGCCCACGCCGCCCGACTTCAGGTCACCGCGGACGACGCCGTTCAGCGGCTTGCCGTCGACGACGGACTTGGCCAGGTCGTACACGGCGCCGCCGACGTTCTTCAGGGCCGAGCCGAGGATCCAGTCCTTGTACTTGGCCAGGGAGCTCTGCGCGTACTGGTCGGAGTCGACGCCGATGGCCCACACCTTCTTGGCGGCGGCCTGGGAGATCACGCCCTGACCGGACAGGCCGGCCGCGTGGTAGAGCACGTCGGCGCCCTTCTCGATCTGGCCGGCCGCCGCGTCCTTGCCCTTGTCGGGGCTGGCGAAGCCACCCTCCTGCGGGGTCTGCGTCAGGTACTGCGACTCGATCTTGATCTTCGGGTTGACCGACTTGGCGCCCTGGTCGAAGCCCGCCTCGAACTTGTGGATCAGCGGAATGTCGACGCCGCCGATGAAGCCGATGTGGTTCTTCTTCGTGGCCTTCGCCGCCGCGACACCCGCGAGGTAGGAGGCCTGCTCCTCGTGGAAGACCAGGTCGGCGATGTTGGCCGCCTTGTCCTGCTCGTCGTCGATGATGCCGAAGGTGACCTTCGGGTACTTGGCCGCGACTTCCTTGATCGCCGGGGCGTAGACGAAGCCGACACCGATCACCGGGTTGTAGCCCGACTTGGCCAGCTGCTCCAGACGCTGAACCTTGTCCGCGTCGGACTCGCCGTCCTGCGGCTCGATGTCCCGGCCGCCGATCTTGAACTCCGCCTCGGCCTTCTGGAAACCGGCGAACGCGGCGTCGTTGAACGACTGGTCGCCCTTGCCGCCGATGTCGTAGGCGAGGCCTATGCCCTTGCCCGAGTAACCCGACGAGCTCTTGTCCGAACCGCCACCGGACGAGTCGGTGCTGGACTTACCGCAACCCACGGCCGCGAGGGCGATGACCGAGACGGCCACCGCTGCTTGGGAGAACCTGGTCCTCCGAGACATCAGACGCACAGCAAGCACCCTTCATCCCCACGGCCGTCGCCGGTCCGCTTCCCCAACACGCCGCACCGCAGCGATTCCGGCGCACAGTAACGCGCGTAGAAGGGCAGGGGAACGGGATTCCTCCTGGCCGTTATCGAACCGTGCCGCCACCGGGTTACGTTTGCCCGCCACCCGTTACGACAGGGTGACGCAAGTGGACGAAGGGGCACCGATCAGGGCATCGGTCGGACCGGCGTCGCGGGTGCCCCTCGCATCACTCGGGGCACGCAGGCCTTTTCGCGCCATCCCCGCGCCGGCGTCCCGCGTTCACGGAGGCCCGGGGATGTCGGGAGGTCCCCGCAGGACCCGAGGCATGTCCCGTGATCCCCGGCGGGCGATCGACGACGGCCACGGCACCTCGCCGCATTGTCGGGGTCGCCCGAACAACACCCGGCACGAGGACGACCCTCCGCCTCGCGACCCTCCGCCTCGCGACGGACCGCCTCGCGACGCACCGCGTCCGACGCCGCGCGCCGATCCGCCGGGGATCACGGACAGCCCTCAGCGGATCGCGTCCAGCAGGGCCGCCGCGGTGAAGAGCTCGACTCCGGCCGTGATGGCCGACTCGTCCGCGTCGAAGTCGCCGCGGTGCAGGTCACGCGTGGTGCGCTCGCCCGGTGTACGGACTCCGAGGCGGGCCATCGCGCCGGGCACGTGCTCCAGGTACCAGGAGAAGTCCTCGCCGCCGAGGCTCTGCTCGGTGTCCTCGACGGAGTACGGGCCGCGCCGTGAGGTCATGGCGTCGTGGAGCAGCTCCGTGACCGCGGGGTCGTTGACGACCGGCGGGACGCCCCGGATGTAGTTGATCTCGGACTTGGCGCGGTACAGGTTCGCGATCTCGTCGATGGCCTCGTGCACCAGGTCGGGTGCCTGCCGCCACGCCTCGAGGTCGAGGCAGCGTACGGTCCCGGAGAGCTCGGCGTGCTGCGGGATGACGTTGCAGGCGTGCCCGGACTCGATCCGTCCCCAGGTCACCGCGAGCCCGCTGCGGGCGTCCACGCGCCGGGCGACGAGGGACGGCACGTCGGTGACGACGCGCGCGGCGGCGGTGACGAGGTCGGTCGTGAGGTGGGGGCGCGCGGTGTGGCCGCCGGCGCCGTCGAGCGAGACCTCCAGCCGGTCGCAGGCGGAGGTGATGGGACCGTGCCGCAGTCCGATCCGCCCGGCGTCGACCTTCGGGTCGCAGTGCACGCCGATGATCCGCCCCACGCCCTCCAGCACTCCGGAGTCGATGGCGTCGGGCGCGCCGCCGGGCAGGACCTCTTCGGCGGGCTGGAAGATCAGCCGTACCGGATGCGGCAGGAGCCCCTGGCGGTGCAGGTCGGCGAGGACGAGCCCGGCGCCGAGGACGACGGTGGTGTGCACGTCGTGGCCGCAGGCGTGCGCGCGGTCGGGCACGGTCGAGCGGTACGCGCAGTCACTCTTCGTGTCGGGGATGGGCAGGGCGTCGATGTCGGCGCGCAGCGCGAGCATGCCGCGTCCGCCGTCGACGACCCCGTCCCGTGCGCCGGCGCGTACGCGGTCACCTTCCCCGGTCCGCTCGCCCTCCCCCGCGCCGTCGGCGTCGTCGATCCCGATGTCGCAGATGAGTCCGGTCCCGATGGCGAGCACGCGGGGCTTGAGGCCCGCCTGCTCCAGACGTGCCTTGAGTGCCGCGGTGGCGCGGAACTCGTGGTTGCCGAGCTCCGGGTGCATGTGCATGTCGCGCCGGAACGCGATCAGCTCGGCACGCAGGGCGTCGGGCAGGGTGCCGGGGAGCACGGCTCCCCCGGGAACATCGGCCTCGTACTCTCGGGACATCAATTGGTTCACCCTTTGAAGGGTAGGGCGACGGGGCGGCCAACTGACCCACGATCAACAAAAGTTCAGCCCGTCAGGGGAAGAAACTTGGCCGCGCGACGCATAGGTTTCAGGTGGGATGGGTACGCTCGCCCGTCTTTCCGGACGATGAGATCTTGAGCCAGACGGTATGCGCGCCCTGCCCGGGCCGCATCCCGGCCGAAGGCCGACCGGCGTGCGATGGGAACGGCGGCCGACTGCTGCCGCGTCCGAACCGATGACCGACTGCGGTGACGGTCCGTGACCATGGGGGTGTCGCGGGTCCCTTGATGCGGGCCGCCTACCCTCTGCTCGATCCAGTCCGCCGGGGCTGCCCGCGGACTCCCATAGGGGAACGCTCGGGGTGTCCGAGCCCATTCCCGTACCCTACGGTCCCACAGACCCGGCCAAGATCATGCGCATGGATGCCCGGACACCAGTCCCCGTCGACCCGGGCGCGAGGGGCCGCCGGTTTTCACGTCCGGCCGAGCGGGGGATGTCCCGGGGCTCCCGATCGACGGACGGCCGCCCGCGCCGTCCCCCGGCGCCGGACGCCCTCCGTGACGTAAAGGAGCGGGAGGGACTCGCAGGGCCTGGAAGGACCTCGCAGGGTCTGGAAGTGCTTGGAAGTGCCTTGAAGGACCTGGACGGCCCAGTGGTCGTGGCCGCCAGGTCCTGCGCGTGCTCCTGCTCGTGCCCGTGCCGGGCGGCGTTCTCGGGGCGTGGGGCAGCGAACGGGCCGTGCGCCTCACCGTGCCGTGTCGGGCCGCCCGTACTCCGCTCGCGGCGACCCGAGCCGTCGGGCGACGAGGGCGAGCCAGCCGCCGGGGCTGTAGGGAGCCGGCGGGTCGACCTCCATGCCCAGTTCGGCGACGGCCAGGGCGTGGTCGGACTCGTCCAGGTCCAGGGCGAGGAGCTCGTGCAGTTCGCCGGCCAGACGGGCGACGAGCTGAGGGTGGGTGCCGGCGGCGTAGTCGTCCACGGCGGCGTCGTGGTCGTCGAACTCGTCCGGCATGTCCTGGGAGAACCAGCCGCCGAGGAACTGGCCGAGTTCGGGGAAGCGGGCGTGCCATTCCCAGTGGGTGGCGGGGATGGCCGGGGGCGGCGCCTCACCGGTCTCGACGCTGTGCCTGATGTGGTCGGCGAGACAGGACAGCCACTGCTGGACGTCCGGCTCGGGAAGCCCGACGTCCGGGATCGCGTAGAACTCGCCGAGGCGCAGGCGGAGCCGGCCGGGCGGGTTGCGGGCGTACTCCCGCAGCTGGGCCTCCGCCGTGGCCAGCGCCCAGGGGCGGGTGTGCCAGGTGTGGCGGAGGTAGGCGGTCAGGGCCCGGCCGGGGGTGTCCGGGGTGTCGTCGGCGGGCTGTCCGGCGTAGGCGCGGATCACCTGGTCCAGTTCGCCGTGGCGGCGGTCGTGTTCTAGGGGGCTCAGGGACACGGTGATCAGCCTCTACGGGTCTACAGGAAGGTGGGGAAGGTGGCGTGGACGACGAAGCCGTGCGGGCGGGTCGCGTCGCGCCTGAGCACCACGCGGGCCGCGCGTACGTCCACGGGGTCGCGGCCCGCCAGCATCATCGCCTGCAGCAGGACCCGGCCGACCGGCTCGGAACGCGAGGGCCAGGACGCCTCGATCGTCAGACGGGGGCGGGTGGACCGGGCGAGCCAGCGGTGGATGAGCTGCTCGTTGGCGGTGACGACCTGCTGGGTGGCCCATTGGGCGGTTTCGCGGTCGGGGTAGGTGGCGGAGCGGGTCGGACGAGCGGTCATGAGTGCTCCCGCTGCTAGTGATCGTTGACAGTGTCGATGAGTTCCTGGAGCCGGTCACGGCTGGTCCGAGAGAGGCGCTCCTCCCCGCGTGGCGTCTTCACGTGGCGTCTTCACGTGGCGTCGAAGGACCAGAAGAGGCCGATCTCCGTGTCGGTCACCGCGACCAGACCGAGATCCCAGTCGTACTGGGATACGGGCGTGCAGCCGGTGATCGCCTCATAGAAGTCCGGAGCGTCGACGGCGCTGTCCGTGCTCACGCCCGGGAGCCCGGCATTCGTGTAGAAGGAGGTTCCCTCCGGGAAGCGGGACAGGACCGCCCGCGCCTTCCGCTCGAGCTCCGGGCGACGGGTCTCGAAGTTGTTGCGGGCGCGTTCCTTGGGGACATCCAGCCAGGTGGTGGACAGCACGACGAGCAGCCTCTCCACCGACGTCCGGGGCACCGCCCTCAGTCCACGCCGCCACCCGACCCCGCCCTCCGGATCGGAGGGCGGCAGGACGAAGGGGAAGAACGTGTGCTCCAGGCGTTCCTCCTCGCCTTCGTCGGCGTCGAGCCACCTCCAGGACCGTGGATCCGTCACCTCCCTGCGCATGACCGCCTCAGCATCCCGCACCCAGTCCTGGTGTTCGCGGGGCCCCACCAACACGTACGAGTACCGCCGCTCGTACATGCTGAGCGCCTCGGCCCAGGTCTCGGCGTCCAGGGTCGGCATCGCAGCTCCTTGTGACGGTCGGGTTCGGTGAGGGGACGGGAGACGGGAGGTCAGCCTATTCGGGGCCGGTGCGGGCCGGATCGGGGCCTATTCGGGCATGGAGGTGACCACGACGAAGGGTGGGTTGAGACCGGGGTCGTATTTGAGGCGGGTGGCAACGCCGTGTGCGTCTGCCACCGGGGTCGACCGGCCATTGACCACTCTCGAGGTGCGGCCCGTCACCGGGGCCACGGCCAGCGGGCTGGTCGCGGCCGGGCCCACCGCGCTGACCTGGAAGACCTTGGTCGGCGGGTCGGGAGGGGGCCCGGTCGCCAGCCACGCGTCGATGTCGCCGCTCTTCTGCCGGATACAGTCCTGGGTGTACTTCTGGGCCGAAGCGAGGTCGACGAAGCTCGATGCCGCCGGGATCTTCGGCTCGCCGTTCCCCTTGGCCTGGTCGCGCAACCGCTGCAGGAGCTGGGCGTCGGTCTTGCCCACATGCTTGTCGATGGTGTGACCACCGCCGAGGTCCTCGGCCATCGCCAGGTCGATCGTGTACCTGTACGGGAACGGGTTCTCCCCGTTAAGCAGCTTGTGCTCCTTCTTGAACTCGTTCATCGACCGGCCGCCGAGTGCCTCGGCCCTGGCCTCCTCGGCTCTGAACGTGGGCGCGCTCCTGAGCGCCTCGTCCAGTTCCCACTCCAGCTCGCGGAGTGTGCCGGCCGCATCGCTGAACTTCTGCTGGTAGATCTCGACGGCCTTGTCCGCGGCCGCCCGGTCCATGTGCTGGCGGAACGTCATGACCAACTTGCCGAACATGGCGCTGCCCGCGAGTTCGAGCAGTTCCACCGGGTCAAGCCCGGTCGTCAGGTCCGCCACCATCCCTTTGGCCGCGGTCCTGGCCAGGTTGGTGGTGGTCTCCCGGCAGGTCTTCGCCACCTGGGCCAGGTCGTCGCAGGTCTTCTGGACGGTGTCGGCGGTGTGGTGCAGAACTTCCAGGATCGGGCGGCGTTGGGCGGGCGCCACCGTTCCCGAGGTCTTCCAGCTGCGGCCGCCCCGCTGGGCGATGTCGCCCAGCGCGTCACGGTTACGGCCCCACGCGGTGGTTCCCCAGATCGCCTGGCAGAACGACTTCATCGCGCCCTGCCACTCACTGCTGCCCTGCGGGTCCGTCATGTAACTGATGGCGGAGGTGAAGTCGTCGCCCGCCTTCAAGGCCGCGCTCCCGGCCTCGCGCCACGCGGTGGCCATCCCCTTGAGGTCGTCCTCGCGGGCGCCCGGGGTGATCTCGTGGGTCTTGCCTAGGTTGAGCCCGTACTCGACGGCCGGCCCGATGACGTCCGCGAGGAAGTCCGGGATCTCACCGAGCGCCCCGGAGACCGCCCAGGAGTCGGCGTCCTCTCCCGTCCCGATCCACTTGATGTCGTTGACCTTGCCGTGGTCGGGCTCCTTGTCGATGACGACCGGGGGTGCGCGGCGCGGCGGCGGCCCCTGCATGCGGCGCGCGAACCAGTCCGCCGCCAGGTAGTTGTTGGCCGTCACCGTCAGTCCGACCGCGACGCCGCCGACGCTCACCACGCTGGTCGCCCAGGTCTTGATGAACTTCTCGGTGATCTCCATGTACACATGGGCGAAGGAGTCAGGACCCCACCCGGTACCTGCCGACTGGCTGTAGTGATTCAGCGCCTCGACCAGCTGGGTCACGCCCTTGTCGTAGTCGAATTGCCCGTCACGAACCACCGCCGACGAGTAGTACAGGTGCGGCGGCCGCACATCGAACCCACCGCTGCTGCCGGGCGGCGTTGGTTTCAACTGGTCCCGCTCCCGCTTGCGTTGGGCGTCGCTGGGACGGTCGGCCATCAGACCGCCCCCCAGCCCCGCAGCACCGCCCGGTGCGCCGCCGTGTAGTTGGCGTGGCCCGTCGTGACGTATGCGTGCAGCCATTTCTGGGCCGCTTGGAGGTCCTGCGCCGAGCGGTCCCACTCGTCGAGCTTGTCGACGAAGACCTCGCGGGCCTCGCCCTCCCAGGAGAGGACGACGGGGACGGCTCGGTCGTACAGGTCGTCCAGTCCGCCGTTGAGCTTCTTGAGGATGTCCTCCAGCTCGACGGCGAGGTCGTGAAGGGTGGTGAAGGAGACGGCTATGTGGTCGTCGTCGGCCTGCCGCATGTTTCCCCCGGTACGTGAGAAGTGCCTCGTCGTGGTCGGTGCGAGGTCAGAGGGCGTCGAGGCCGCTGCTCGGGCGCGCGGGCGGGCTCGTTCGCGCGGCGTCCGGGTTCGGCGTGGACAGCCGGTCGACCTCGCCGCCCACGTCCACGTGGATCTGCCGCATCCCCTCGACCACGGCCAGTTCCCGCTCCGTGAAGCCGTCCCGGCTCAGCCGCACGGCCCGCGCGAGGTGCGTCATCACTTCACGGATGCGTACGGCGTCCTCGGTCGCCGCGCGGTGGAACTCGCGGTACGCCGTCGCCGCCGGGCCCCGCCAGTCCGCCTCGATGCGGTCGACGACCGCGTCCATGCGCTTGACCTGCTGGTCCAGGTGATCGCGCATGGCGTCGAGGTCGCCTGCCAGCTTCGTCAGGCCCTCGTGGGAGGCTCGCAGATCTTTCGGGCCGCCCTGACGGCCCGTACGGTCTCCCACGCCGACCCCCGTCGCGTCGCTCGGTCAACTCGTCCGTTCGCACGGGTGACCCTAACAACTCACGCCGGGCACAGCCGGTTCACAGCGGTGTCTGCTCCGCCTCCAGCCGGTCGATCGCCCTGCGGGTCGCGTCGACGAACGTCCAGAAGAACGGGAGAAGCCCGGTCGCGCGGGTGGCGAGCGTGTTCTCGCCCTCGGCGAACATCGCGGTGCGCAGGGCCGTGGTCATCTCCAGCTGGGCGCCCATGCCGAGCCGGGTGCGGTTGCAGATGTTGCGCGGGGAGAGTCCCGCGATCTCCTCCTCGCCCGACGCCGTCACCGCGCGGATGCCCGCCGCGGTGAACTCCTCCACCAGGTACCGGCGGAAGGTGGGGTTGAGGCCGCCGACGAGGACGGCGGCGGCGCCTGGTTCCAGGCCGGCCTGCTCGGGCCTGCAGCCGTGCAGCGCGAGGACGTTGAGGCTGTCCGCGCACAGGGAGCGGGCGATCGCGTCGTCGCAGCGGGTCGAGGTGACGTGCAGGTCGGCGTTTCCGCTGCTCATCAGCCCTTCGAACATCCAGAAGCCGTGGACCGGTCCGGCGGGCGGAGTGGGCGAGAGGTCGGCGGGGTCGTAACCGGCTGTCGCCAGGCAGAGTTCCGAGGTCCCCCCTTCGATACCGCCGCCGTGCGGGGCGACGACCGTGGAGCGCGGCGAGGGGGCACGACCGGCCGCGCTCCGGCCGTCGGCCGGAGCGCGGCCGGAGCGCCGGACCCAGTCGATGCCCTCCGTCCAGGCGGGGTTCGCGTACAGGGCCGTGTTCGAGGCCGGTGCGACGCCTGCCGCGGGTGGGGAGGTCACCGTCGCGGCGGTCGTCACCGTGCTCGGGGCGGGCGTCTCCCCGAGCGCGGTGAGAACGGTACGGCGTCTGCTCTTCATATCGGCCGAGGATGTCAGCCGAAGCGGCCCGCCACATAGTCCGCCGTGCGCGGGTCCTCAGGGGTGCCGAAGATGTGTTCGGTGAGACCGTGTTCGACGATGCCGCCCGGGGTGCCCTGCTCCGCGAGGAAGAACGCGCACTGCTGGGAGACGCGCGCCGCCTGCTGCATGTTGTGCGTGACGATCACGACGGTCACCTGGCCCGCGAGTTCGTGGATGGTCTCCTCGACCCGGCGGGTGGACGTGGGGTCGAGCGCCGAGCACGGTTCGTCCATCAGCAGCACCTGGGGACGTACGGCCAGCGCACGGGCGATGCACAGGCGCTGCTGCTGACCGCCGGAGAGCGCGCCGCCGGGCTGGCGGAGCCGGTCCCGTACCTCCTTCCACAGGCCTGCCCTGGTCAGGCTCTCCTCGACCAGCTCGTCCTTCTCCCGGCGGCCGGCACGAGTGCCCGTCAGACGCAGGCCCGCCACCACGTTGTCGTAGATCGACATGGCGGGGAACGGGTTGGGTTTCTGGAAGACCATGCCGATCCTGCGGCGGGCGTCGGTCAGACGGCGCTGCGGGGCGTAGATGTCCTCGCCGTCGAAGAGCACCTCGCCGCCCATCGCGGCCGACGGAATCAGCTCGTGCATCCGGTTGAGCGTGCGCAGGAACGTCGACTTGCCGCAGCCGGAGGGGCCGATCAGGGCGGTGACCTGACCGGCCGGCATGGTGAGGGAGACCCGGCGCAGCACCTGGTGGCTGCCGAACCAGGCCGAGACGGACCGTGCTTCGAGCGTCGCGGGCGCGGGGGCGCCGGGTCCGGACGCCAGGGGTGCCGCGGCCGGGACCGGTGGCAGCGGCTCGGTGTCGGCCACGGTGGCCAGGGGCGGGGTGGTCTCGGGTGCGGCGCTGTCAAGCGCGGCAATCGCATCGGTCACGTCGGGCACCTCATGGCGGGGTCGGGTCGATCGGTCGGGCAGGACGGCGGTCGGGCGGCGGGCGGCGGGCGGCGGTCACACAGGCGGTCGGTCGGCCCGTCGGTCACGCACGCGGGCACGCGGGTCGGCGGGCGGGCGGGCCGACTGACAGGCGGGTCGACTGACAGGCGGGTCGACTGACAGGCGGGCCGACTGACAGGCCGGTCACATCAGGTTCGGGAGCAGTTCGGTGGTGTGGACGGCGACCTGGAGGCCCAGGACCGCGACGACCGGCGCGAACACGATCCACGTCTGGTGCCGGCCCCACCGGTGCCAGGTCCACACCGCGGCGACGGCGACGGCCACCAGCGCCTGGAGCCACATGACCAGTGGCCACGGCACGCCGGAGGGGTGCGCGAGGGGCTGCTCGGACTCCGGGAGCGTGCCGGAGCGGATGACGGCCGCCGGGGTCTGGGCGGGCGTGGAGATCAGGTCGGCGTCGACGCGCAGCACCCCGCCGGGCATGAAGTGCGCGCCGGTGGCCGTGACGAGGACCAGGCGCCCCTTGCCCGGGGCCACGGTGGCGGGCGCCGGGTCGCCGGCCCGTCGTACACCGAGTACCTGGTACCTCGCCCTGCCCTGGCCGGTGGTCACGGTGAACGTGTCGCCCGCGGCGAGCCGGCCGAGGTGTCCGAAGGGCCCCCCGTAGGCGGCCGCGCGGCCCATCAGCACGCTGGTGCCGGACTGTCCGGGCAGCGGGGTGTCCCGGCGGTGGCCGGGGCCGTCGGTGAGGACGGCGGAGTCGGTGCCCTCCAGGACCACCTGGTGGACATGGGCGGCGGGGATGTCGAGGAGCGCGACGGGCGTGCCCGGCGCGAGCAGGTCGCCGTTCTGGTCGGTCTGGGCCACCGGGGCGGTGCCGAGGGCGAGTTCGGTGCGCAGTGCGTCGTACGAGGCGTGCTGCGCGGCCCGTTCCTGGACGCCGCTGACGAGCAGCAGCTGGGCGGTGAGGCCGAGCAGCAGGGCGGCCAGGGTGAGCAGACCGCCCCGGGCGAGGTGCCGGACGGCGGTGACGCCTCGAACGCCCAGCCGCGGCGCGGGGGTGGTGAGCGTGGTCTGTACGGCGACCGTCACGGCGACGCGTCTCCTTCCATGGCTTCGTCGGTGGGACCGTCGGGGAGACCGCGGTCGCGGTCTCCCCGACGGGTCGTGCGTCAGGTGGACTTGATGGTGAAGTTCGCGCCGTTCCTCGAGTTCACCGTCGAGGAGCCGAGGTACCACACGTGCATGGTGTGCTTGCCGGCCTTCAGCTTGGGCAGGGTGAGCGTCACCTTGCCGCCGCTGAGCGTGCCGGTGGCGATCACGTGGGAGCCCTCGTAGACGCGGACCGTGCCGGTCGGTGTGGTGCCGGTCGCGGTGACCTTCACGCCGACCTTGGCGCCGCTGTTGTGGCTGATCGAGGCGGGCGCGGTGGTGCCCACGGACGGGGTCGCCTTGGTGATCGTCAGCTTGACGGTCGTGGAGGACGTGTTGAGCTTGGTGCTGCCGCCGTAGGACACCGTCAGGGTGTGCGTGGCGACCTTGAGGTGCGTGGACAGGCTGATGCCGACCCGGCCGGAGCTGTCCAGGTTGCCGGTGCCGAGCGTGGTGGTGCCGTCCTTGACGGTCACCTTTCCGCTCGGGACGACGCCGTGCGAGCCGGTGACGGCGATGGAGACCTTGGGGGTCTTGCCGTACGCGGTCGTGGCGGCGGTGGCCTTCACGGAGCTCGTGTACTTGACGGAGCCGGTCCACGTGGCGGCGGAACCAGCGCCGTTGAGGTTGGCGGCGGAGACCGAGGCCGTGTACGTGCCGAGGGCCAGGCCGGTGAAGCTGTACGACGTGGTGCCGGCCGGGACGTCCTTGACGGCCACGACGGCGCCGTCCGAACCGGTCAGCGTGACCCGGTAGTCGGTGACGGGCAGCGCGGGCGCGGGGGTGGGCGCGGTCCAGGTCAGCTTGAGGCTCGCGTCGCCGGTGGTGGCCTTCAGCGCGGGCTTGGCGGGCGTGTTGACGTCGACACCCGACACCTCCAGGCCGCCGAGCTTGGCGTGCCTGGCCGGGTTGATCGAGCCGTTGTACGACTCGTTCAGGAAGCCGAAGTCGGCGATGACCTTCTCGGCGGTGTCGGTGGCGAGGCCCGCCTCGTGGGTGCCGCTGGTGACGAAGACGTCGTAGAGCGCCTTGTCGAAGAAGATGCCGGCCGGGTCGATCGCGCGGCTCGGGACGACGTTGTAGACGTCGCGGCCGAAGGTCGCGTTCTCGAAGTAGCCGGCGACCGGGGTGAGCTTGCCGTTCACCGTCGTCACCGGGCTGGAGACACCGGTGTCACCGGGCAGCTGGACGCCGGCCAGGTGCGCGCCGGCGGCGACGGCGGCCTTGCTGTAGTCGGGGGCGATGCCGTTGTTCTGGGCGATCCAGCTGCCCACGGAGAACGGGACGAGCGCGCCGTCCTGGGTGAGCGCGGCGTTGGCCTGGTTCTCCTGGACGGTCGGGATCTCCGAGGAGACCGTGGTCTCGGTCAGGCCGATCGCCGCGAGGAAGAACTTGCGGGTGCCGGAGCCGGCCTGCGGGAGGACCGCGTGCAGGGTCTGGCCGTTCAGCACCTTCAGGCGGGTGTCGCCGGCGGTGTAGATGTCGTGCAGCTGGTCGACCGTCAGCGTGTCGAGGGCAGAGCCGCGGACGGCGACGCCCACCGCGTCCCGGGCGAACGGGATGTAGGTGAGGGTGGTGCCGGAGGTGCTCGGGCCGCCGGAGGAGCGGGCGAAGTCGACCTGGCCCTTGATGGCGACACCGGTCGAGCTGGGGAACTTGTCACCCGTCAGCGACATGCTGAGGGCGGTCCGGCCCGGTCCTGAGCCGTTGGGACGCAGGAAGGCGGGGCCGCCGGGGCGGGTCTGGATGGTGGAGGTGGCGGCGTCGGGCGCGAAGGCGTCGTACGAGGCGATGCCCGCGTTGCCGGCCTTCACGGCGGTGGCCGCGTAGCTCTTGCCGTTGACGATGTCGCCGGCGAGGGCGTTGAGGACGTCCTGGGTGGTGTCGGAACCCACGCCGACAAGCTGGCGGAAGGTCCCGGCGGGGGTGGGGTCGGCGGATGCCGGGCTCGCGAGAGCCAGCGTGCCGGACACCACGGCGGCGGCGACCATGGCCGCGGTGAGGCGCATTGTGCGCATCGGGGTTCTCCTGTGGTTGTGGGTCGGTTGTACGGCGGTCCTGCGTGGGTGGATCTGGCAGGGTGGGGGGTCAGACCGTCCGCCCCGACTGCCTTTCGGGGCGGACGGCCGTCTGTGGGGAGCCCCGGCCCGGGTGGACCTGGCTCCGTCGGCGTGCGGTGCGGGCCCGGCGGGCCGGACCCTCTCCTCGGGGAGCCTCGGCCCGGCAGGGCCGGCTCCGTGGTGCGCGAGCCCCGGCCGTTGGGCCGTGACTCCCTTGTGCGAAGTCCCTGGCCCGGCGGCCTCGGCCCCGCGGTGCGGGGACCCCGGCCGACGGGCCCGGACTCCCCCGCTCGCAGGCCGTGGCCCGGCGGGCCCGGCCCCCTCGTCCGGGGGCGCGGGGCTACGGGGGTCCGGCTCCGCCCTCCAGGGGCGCGGCCCGATCGGCCGGGCTCTGCGGCCCGCCGGACCGCGCTCCTCGTCCGTGGGCCCCCGCTCGGGAGGCCCGGCTCCGCTGGTCGGGAGCGGCGGCCGCGGGTCGGTGGGGCACGGGCTTCAGTCCCGTCTCGGGGGCAGCAGCGCGCGCAGCCGTTCCGGGAGGACCGGGGCGGGGATCGTCAGGGCGCGGCCGCCGGGCAGCGGCACGCGCAGCGGGAAGCGGAGCCTGCCGCCGCCCGCGAAGGGCGCGCCGAGACCGGCCACGGCACCGAGTGCGGCGCCGACCGGGACGGCGTAGCGCAGCGAGTTGGCGGGGTCGGCCGGTGTGGTGCCCTGGGCCGTGGTCTCGACGGCCTTGCCACCGTCGTACGAGGGCGCGCCGCTGGGTGTGGGGCTCGCGCTCCCGCCGCCCGACGCCGTACCGCCGGTGTCGGGCGTGGTGCCGGTGCCGTCGCCGCCCGTGGTGCCACCGGAGTCGTCCGTGCCCCCGGTGCCGCCGGTACCGCCGCTCGAACCGCCGGAGGCCCCGGAGGACCCGGAGGACCCGCCGCCGGGGGCGGACGGCCCGGTGTAGTGGACGAGGGCGTCGGCGGCGTGGGCCGCCTTCGTGCGCTGTGCCTTCGACAGCGGGGCGTACCCGGCCGGGAGCAGTCCCGGGTCCGCGCCGGGGACCTGCCCTGTGCCGGCCGCGTACGTCAGCAGTGCCGCGTAGGCCTTGCGGGCCGCCGCGTCGAGCTTGGCCGGGCGCAGTGCCGCGTAGACGAGTTGCGCGAGCGGGTAGGCGCCCTTGGCGGTGGCCTTGGCGGGGTTGATCTCGGCCGCGTGGGCTCCGGACGCGGAGGACGCGGCGGCGGTGAGGGACCCGGTCGTGGGTGCGACGAACGTGCCGGCCGTGTTGCGCAGCCGAGCGGTCTGCAGGCCGTAGCGGACGGCGGAGGCCGCGTCCGTGACGGTGATCACGAACCGGGAGCCCACCGTCTGCGGGCCGGGGCTCTTGTAGGCGGGAGGGCTGGCCAGCGGGTCCCACGTGGCCTTCCACAGGCTGTCGGCGCGCCGGGTGTGCAGGGCGCCGGAGTGCATGTCCGTCACGTACGGGTGGAAGTCGATCATGCACTGCTTGTTGTTCTCGGTGGCGCCGGAGTTCGGCGGGACCGTGCACCAGGGGTCGCTCTTGGGATAGGTGTCGGTGGCCGCCGGGTCGAAGGCGAAGCCGCTCGGGTTGAGGTCCACGTTGGTGCTGAAGTACGGGTTGACGCGCATGCCCCAGTCGTCGGACACGCCCGCGAGGAAGCCGCGGGCCTCCTTGTCGGAGGTGATCCACTGCCAGACGGCGCGGGCCGAGTCGGTACGGCCGAGCGAGGTGAGCAGGTCGGTGTCGGTGGCCGGGGTCTCGGGGACGGACAGCTCCGCGAACTCGGGGTTGAGCGCGAGGAACTCGGGGTCGCTGGCCAGGCCGGCCGGGTTGTTCTTCGCCCAGCCGTAGCCCTTGGCGACGGTGGAGCCGAGGACCGCTCCCCAGGGGGAGTTGCGGTAGGACTCGGTGAGCAGCTTGGCGACCAGCCGGGGCGTGAGGTCGATGGAGTCGACCTTGGTCCCGGCGAGTCTGCGGATCGGCTCGGAGGCTCCGGCCTTGGGTCTGCGTTCGATGGTGAAGCCGATGACGGTGCCCGAGAGCGCGGTGGGCGCGTAGACGGTGCTGTCCGTCGGGGCGGTCGTGCCGGGGTCGGCGCCGAGGGCGCGGGTGGTGAAGGCGAGCCCGGAGGAGCCGTCGCCGGCGAGGCGGGCGCGGGTGTCGGGCTCGCCGAGCTCGGTGTAGCCGAACACCTTGCCGCTCGGGCAGAGGGCCGCCTGCCAGCTGTTCATGGCGTCGGCGACGAGTTCACTGCCGGTGGTGGCGCGTTCGTCGGAGCCGAGGGCGCAGTTGGTGCCGACCGAGTTGAAGTCGAGCTTGACGGCGACGCGGTTCTTCCAGTTGGTGGAGGAGACCGGGGAGCCGGCGTTGACCTGGCTGGTGTCGGCGTACGGCTTGCCGTCGAGGTCGAGGTGGCCCTGCGGGACGATCACCAGCCAGCAGGAGCGCGGGGTCGTGCGGCCGTCCGCCGTGACCGGGACGCCGCAGCCCAGGTGCGGGGCCTCGTTGGCGGTCTGCACCTCGAAGAACTCCTGGCCCTTGCCGTCGGCGCCGGTGCGGGCGAAGTCGACCTCGTTGGTGGTGTTGCGGCTGTACAGGGCGTTGTTCTGGGTGCCGGAGGTGATCAGTGTGCCGTCGACGGACTTGAAGGGCACCTCGCCCTGTCCGGAGACGCCGCCGGCGCCGTAGCGGTCGTCCTGGCCGTAGTTGGTGGGGTCGGCGCTGTAGAAGACCTTGCGGGTGTCGTCGTACTCGTTGCCCGGCCAGTTGCCCCGGTCGGTGGTCGGGGAGGCGCCGTACTGGCACTGGGTGCGCGACGGGCCCGGGTTGCCCGGGACGCTGCCGTCGTCGTCGCCCCAGCACTGCATGATCTGCACGAAGTCGGTGTTGAACAGCGTGCCCGCCAGGGCGGTCGGGGCGCCGCCGGTCCAGGAGACGGTGACCGCCTGGCTGGTGAGGTGCTCGGTCTGGCTGACCGTGAACCTCATGTCCTTGAACTCGCCGCGGCCGGAGACGGTGACGGCGGAGGCGGCCGCGCTCGCGGCGGTGGCGGCCGGTGCGGTCTGGGCGACGGCGAGGCCGGCGAGGGCGCCCACGGCCGCGCCGGCGACGAACCGCGTCAGCAGGTTGCGCAGGCGCTTCATCGCGCGCCCCCGTCCGTGAGGTTCTCCGCGTCGCCCTTGCGGCCGCTCGTACCGCCGGCGCGCCCGGCCATCTTCCGTGAGACGAGGGACGGCAGGAGCAGCAGCCCGAGCACCAGGGCCGCGGCGAGGAGCATCAGGGTCTGGGTGCCGGTCCAGCCGCTGTGTCCGGCCACGGCGATCGGCTGGGCGAGGGCGATGGTGCCGTCCACGGCGGTGCCGCCGCCGGTGCCCGATCCGCCGCTGGTGCCGGGTGCCAGGGTCTGCCCGGTGTCGGGGTCCACGACGGGCTGGGCGCTGCCGCCCGTCGAGCCGCCCGAGCCGCCGGCTCCTCCGGTGCCGCCCGTACCGCCGTCACCGCCGGAACTTCCCCCGCCGGTACCGCCGTTCGCGGAACCGCCGGAGGTGCCGCCGGTACCGCTGCCGCCCGTCGATCCCGAACCACCCGAGCCTCCGCCCGACTTGGCGCCGCCGCTGCCGGTATTGCAGGCCGGGGCGCCCTTCTTGTCGCAGGCGGCCGGGTAGGGGGCGGTCTCGGCGAGCTTGTTGTGGCCGTCGGAGGAGAAGGTCGGGTTGTTGCAGCCCTTGATGTTGATGTTCTTGGCCTGCACGCCCGGGATCCGGCGGATCTGGTCGAAGCCCGCCTTCACCAGGTTGATGGGCAGCGGCGAGTAGCCGAGCTTGGGCATCTGCTGCTGGCCCTGGCACATGAAGTAGTACGAGAACGCGCCGAGCGTCTTGCCCTTGGCCTCGGTGAAGATGCCCTGCACCCGCAGCGGCAGGATCATGTACGAGTAGCTGGAGAGCGGGTAGTTGCGCCGGTCGGAGTCGTTGTAGACGCCGTCGAGCTGCTGGGTGAGGTAGTCGGCGGAGCTCTTGTTCGTGTTGATCCTCGCCTTGAGGAGCGAGACGGCGACGTTCTTCGGGGTCGGCTCGGTGTAGTAGCCGGCGTGGTTGAGGACCTTGGCGACCGGATAGCCCTCGTTGATGGCGTACGAGTAGTTGACGTAGCCGATGGCGCCCTCGCCGTAGTTCTGGGCGACGTAGCCCGCCACGCCCGGGTCGCCGGACTGGGCGATCATGCCGGGCACGGTCGGGTAGTACGAGGTCTGCCCGCAGGCGCCGGAGCGGCCGACCTTGCCGCAGTACGCCTGCCACAGCGACTTGTGCTGGTTGGCCATCCACATCGTGAACTGGGCGGTGGAGCCGGAGCCGTCGGAGCGGACGACCGGCACGACGGGGCGGTGCGGCAGTTGGAGGCCGGGGTTGTCGGCCTTGATCAACGGGTCGTCCCAGGACTTGACGACACCGGTGAAGATCTTGGTGACGACGTCGCCGGAGAGACGGAGGTTGGTGACCCTCTTGCCGTTGACCGTCAGGTGGTACATGAACGCGGTGCCGCCGGCCACGATGGGCATGTAGGCGTAGCTGCCGGCCGAGGGGCGTTCGGCGGCCGAGCCGTCGGTCGGATGGGTCTGGAAGGGGATGTCCGAGACCGCGAAGTCGACGGTGTTGCTGAGGAACTGGCGGCGGCCGTCGGAGGAGCCGGTGCCGGCGAAGCTGATCCGCATGCCGTACTGGTTGACGGCCTTGCGCCACTGGTCGATGGCGTTCTCGGCCCAGGTGGAGCCGGCTCCGGCGACCGGGGTGTAGCTCTCGGCCGCGGCGGGTGCCGCCGCGGGCCCGGCCAGCAGCCCGGCGATCACGGCGAACAGGGCGCCCAGGGTCCCCAGCGCGCGCAGGCGCCGGCAGGCGGTGGTGAGGTGGCTGCGCATCAGTCGTTCTCTCCGGAGGCGGTCGGGGCGGCTGTGGCGGACGCTTCGGCGGGGGACCCGGCCGGGGATTCGGCAGGGGATTCAGCGGGCGATTCGGCCGGGGCCCCGGGAGCGAACAGGGAGAGGCCGGGGGCGTGCGCCTCGTCGAAGCGCGCCAGGTCGCGCCGTGAGGCGCGGGCGGTGCGGCGGGCCTGCCGCTTGGTCTGGTGACCGGGGCCGCGGCCGCCGATCACGCGGGCGATCACGAAGAGCACCAGGACCAGGGCCATGAGCACGGCCGCGGCGCCGAAGCCGCGGGCGATCATGGTCGGCTGGGGCGACTTGACGAAGTTGAAGACGGCCAGCGGCAGGGACACCATCGGCCCGCTGGTGGGATCGGTGTTGAGCGCCGCCGTGAATCCGGCGGTCAGCAGGACGGGAGAGGTCTCGCCGATGCCGCGCGCGGTGCCGAGGATGACGGCGGTGGCGAGCCCGGACCGGGCGGTGGGCAGGACGACGTGCAAGACGGTGCGCCAGCGCGGCGCGCCGAGCGCCTCGGCCGCCTCGGTCAGGGTGCCCGGCACCAGCCGGAGCACCACGTCCGCGGCGCGGATCACGATCGGCAGCATCATCACGCTGATCGCGAAGCCCGCCGCGAGGCCCGACTTCTGCATGCCGAGGCCGAGGATCCAGACGGCGTAGACCATCAGGCCGGCGACGATCGAGGGCAGTGCCGTCATCGCCTCGACGATGGTGCGCACGAAGCGGGAGAAGCGGCCCGGGATCTGGTTCAGGTAGACCGCGCAGGCCAGGCCCAGCGGGATCGTGATCGCGAGCGCGATGGCGGTCATGACGAGGGTGCCGACCATCGCGTGGGCGATGCCGCCGTTCGTCAGCGGGTCGAGCGGACCCGCCGCCTGCATGTCCTGGGTGAAGAAGTTGCCGTGCGGCAGCGCCTCCCGGCCGCGCCAGGCGGTGAAGCCGACGACGAGGACGAGCGCCGAGAACAGCAGCGTGGCCGCGGTCCACAGCACGACGGTCATGACCCGGTCGCGTACGGCCTGACGGTCCTCCTCGAATCCCGTCAGTACCGCGTAGAGCGTGAGGAAGAGCAGGTAGGCGGTCAGGGTGAAACCCAACGCACCGGAGAACGGGGCGAGTTCGCCGTACAGAAGGATCGTCACGCATAGTCCGGAGGCCGCGGCGCCGGTGAGCGACAGCACGCCCGAGCGGCTGACGCCGCCGGTACGGCGCGGGCGGTCGGGGGGCAGCGCGGGCTCCGGCGCGGGGGCCGGAGGTGTGGCGGCCGGAGGTGTGGCGGCCGGAGGTGTGGCGGCCGGAGGTGTGGCGGCCGGAGGTGTGGCGGCCGGAGGGGCCGTGGCAGGAGGGGCGGTGGCCGGACGGGGGCCGGCCGGGACGGGAGTCTGTTCCACGACGGTCATCTCATGCCTCGCTCTGTGCGCCGGACCGGGAGCGGGCCACGACCGAGGAGGCGGTGAAGTTGACCGCCAGGGTGAGCAGGAACAGCGCCAGGCCCGCTGCCATGAGCGCCGACATGCCGAAGGTGGAGGCGTCGCCGTAATGCAGGGCGATCAGCGAGGAGACCGAGTTCGAGCCGGTCTGCAGGATGTGCGGCTGGATGGTGAAGACCGGCGAGATGATCAGGTAGACCGCGATCGTCTCGCCGAGTGCCCGGCCGAGGCCCAGCATGGTGCCGCCGATGATGCCGGCCTTGCCGTAGGGCAGGACGACCGCGCGGATCATCCCCCAGCGGGTGGCGCCGAGCGCGTAGGCGCCCTCGCGTTCGCCCGCCGGGGCCTGCGCGAAGACCTCGCGCATCACCGAGCACTGGATCGGCGCGACCATCAGCGCGACGACGATCCCGGCGACGAAGGTGGAGGCGGTGTAGACGCTGTCGGAGGCGAGCGGTTCGCCCGGCTGGGCGCCGTCCACGGTGAACAGCGGTATCCAGCCGAGCCAGCTGGACAGCCAGCGCGACAGCCCGATCACGTGCTGCTGGAGGAAGAACAGGCCCCACAGTCCGTAGACCACCGACGGTACGGCCGCCATCAGGTCGACCATCGTCACCAGCGTGCGGCGCAGCCCGCGCGGGGCCACGTCGGAGATGAAGAGCGCGGTTCCCACGGCCAGCGGCACGGAGAGCGTCACCGCGACGCCGGCGATCAGCAGGGTGCCGGTGAGTACGGCGGCGATGCCGAAGTGGTGGACGTCGGGCTGCCATTGGGCGGTGGTGAGGAAGGAGAAGCCGGTGGCCCTGAGTGCCTGACCGGCCCTCAGCAGCAGGAAGAGGCCGACTCCCGCCATGATGGCGAGGACGACGACGCCGCTCGCCGTCAGCTGGTACCGGAAGATCCGGTCACCGAGCCCACGGGCGGCGGCCGGCCTCCTGGGCGCGGGTCTGTCGGAATCCGGTCTGTCGGACTCCACATGTGCGGACGCCACGTGTGGTCCCCCCACTACGTCAACGGAACAGGCATGCGGCGACCGATTGGTGCCGTGCGGGGAGATTCAATGGCCGGATCGTGTCGGCCCAACGCGCGCTCAATGGACGAATCGCGAACAGCCCGTGTCTGTTCGGTGCAGTAGGTGTGGAGAAGTTCGGGAAAACCTGTGAGGCGGTGCGTGCCGTCCCGAATGCGGCGCTTGTGGGATTCACCGTCCCGGTATCGCCGAGGTTGTGGCCGAAAGTGCCCCTCGTCCCGTCTGCCGTGACCGCCGACGCCGAACGCCCCGCCCAAAGTCTGGGCGGGGCGAAAATCCGGCGGGTCTCCGCTGGGAGTGGCCGAGCGTCGGTGAACGGCGGTCGTCGCCGTCCCCCGGGTGTCGCGGGAGGGCGCGCTCCGCCGGTTCCCTACGCCGTCGCGACGGAGGGCAGCCGGTGCACGTCCCGTGCCGTGCCGGTGACCCCCGACAGGAACCCCTGGGCGCGTGGAGAAGCCGTCTCCGTCAGCCAGGCCGGGTCGATGTCGCAGACGGCGACCCGCACGTCGGTCCCCACCAGCGCCAGCGGCAGCGTGTGCACGACGGTCGAGGGGAAGCTCAGGATCGTGCGGCCGATGGGCCCGCGACGGGCGATGAGTTCGAGGGGGAGGTCGGGGCGGACGATCTCCAGCCCCGTCTCGACGGCCAGCCGGTGGAGCTTGTCGCTGCTCTCGCGGCGGTGGGCGAAGTAGCGGGTGGCGCCGTGTGTCCGGGCGAGGGAGCGGACCGCCTCCAGATAGCGGTCCGGGTCCACCACACCTGTCTCGACCAGGGAGGTGCCGACCAGGTCGGCGCCCTTGGTGATCCGGGGTGGCCCGAAGCGGGCGCGGGTCCAGGAGAAGTCGTTGGCGGTGATGGTGACGCCGTCCGGCGCCGAGTCGATCGGCATGGAGGAGAAGACCTCCACCCGCCGCTCCTCGGTCGGGGTGAGCCGGCGGCGGGCCGCCGACGAGATCGGGGCGAACAGCACGTCACGGGGGCCGGGACGGCCCCCGCGCCGGTGCCAGCGCACCAGACGTTCACCGCGGGCCAGCTGGGCGACGAACTCCATCGTCGCCGTGCCGTCGTCCACGACCACCAGGTCACGTGCCTTCGTGATCGTCAGCAGGAGCTGCACGTAACGGGAGAACGGGTCCCCCATGACGATGCGGTGGGCCCTGCGCAGCAGCGGGGCCAGGCCCCCGATCGTGTGGAAGGGGGCCGTGGTGCCACCGCGCGCCTCCTCCCAGCGGACCTCGTAACCCTCGTCGCGGGCCAGTTCGGCCATGCGACGCAACTGGCCGCGGGTCATGGGGTCGTTGGGCGAGAGGACGACGAGGGTGAGCCCCGCGCCGGCCGGCCGGACGGAGGCACCGTC
The DNA here is from genome assembly GCF_009498275.1 of Streptomyces fagopyri. Taxonomy (NCBI): domain Bacteria; kingdom Bacillati; phylum Actinomycetota; class Actinomycetes; order Kitasatosporales; family Streptomycetaceae; genus Streptomyces; species Streptomyces fagopyri. Next base: position 3,820,312 of record NZ_CP045643.1, read on the forward strand.
CGATCCCGCGCCGGGTGCCCGGTCGCCGGCCTCCGTCGCGTGCGGGGCGTGGACATGCGCCCACTCCAGCACGTTCAGGAGCTGCACCGGGCTCTCGACGAAGGCCAGCGTGTGGGGGCCGGGGGTTCCGGCGCGGGGGCTCATCGGCGTACGACCGTCCCGTCGTAAGGAAATCAGGGCGTTCAGACCGCGACCGGCTCGCCCGCGGCGGCGGCGATCTCCGACTCGGCGACGACGCCGGTGACGCGGCGCAGCTTCTTCATCGGGCCGAGCTCCGACTCGTAGACCTTCTTGACGCCGTCACCGAGGGAGGCCTCGATGGTGCGGATGTCGCGGACGAGGCGGGTGAGGCCCTGCGGCTCGACGGAGGCGGCCTGGTCGGAGCCCCACATCGCGCGGTCCAGGGTGATGTGACGCTCGACGAAGGTGGCGCCGAGGGCGACCGCGGCGAGCGTGGTCTGCAGGCCCGTCTCGTGACCGGAGTAGCCGATCGGGACGTTCGGGTACTCGGCCTGGAGGGTGTTGATGACGCGCAGGTTGAGCTCCTCGGCCTGCGCCGGGTAGGTCGACGTGGCGTGGCACATCAGGATGTTGTCCGAGCCGAGGACCTCGACCGCGTGACGGATCTGCTTCGGCGTCGACATGCCGGTGGAGAGGATGACGGTGCGGCCGGTGTCGCGCAGGGCGCGGAGCAGCTCGTCGTCGGTCAGCGAGGCGGAGGCGACCTTGTGGGCCGGGACGTCGAACTTCTCCAGGAACGCGACGGCCTCGGTGTCCCACGGGGAGGCGAACCAGTCGATGTTCTTGCTCTTGGCGTACTCGTCGATCTGGCGGTACTCGTCCTCACCGAACTCCACGCGGTGGCGGTAGTCGATGTAGGTCATCCGGCCCCAGGGGGTGTCGCGCTCGATGTCCCACTGGTCGCGCGGGGTGCAGATCTCCGGGGTGCGCTTCTGGAACTTGACGGCGTCGCAGCCGGCCTCGGCGGCCGCGTCGATGAGCTTGAAGGCGTTCTCCAGCTCACCGTTGTGGTTGATGCCGATCTCACCCACGACGTAGACGGGGTGGCCGGGACCGGCGGTCTTCGAACCGAACTGACGCAGACGGGAGTTGGTGCTCATGGTGGAGAAGTTCCTTACTTGTCGAGGGAGTCGAGAGAAGGGCCGAGGATCCAGCTGGCGATCTCTCGGATCGCGCCGTCGCCGCCGGGGACGGTGGTGACCGCGCGTGCGGCGCCGCGCACGACGTCGTGGGCGCTCGCGACCGCCACGGGCCAGCCCACGAGGGCGAAGCACGGGAGGTCGTTGACGTCGTTGCCGACGTAGAGCACGCGCTCAGGCGCGATGCCCTGCTCCTCGCACCACTGCTTCAGCGCGAGGTCTTTCCGGTCGATGCCGTGCAGGACCGGGATCTTGAGCTTCCGGGCCCGGGCGGCGACGACCGGGTTCTGTTCCGTGGACAGGATCAGCATCGACAGTCCGCTCCTGCGGAGGGCGGCGATACCGAGTCCGTCCCCGCGGTGCACGGAGACGAACTCCCGTCCGTCGGAGTCGATCAGCACCCTGTCGTCGGTCTGGGTGCCGTCGAAGTCGAGGACGACCGCGTCGATGTCGGCGGCGGTCGGGAGAGTGCCGGGCCGGTTCGCGTCGAAGAGCGGCGCGAGGGCCCGGGCGCGGGCGAGGTCGTGCGGGTCGTCGATCTCCAGCACGCGGGCCGGGTCGGTGCGCACGAGCTCGGTGCGGCCGAAGAAACGGTGCTTCGCGACGCGGAAGCCGTCCGCCTCCATGGCGTACACGGCACCGGTCTCCAGGAGGTCCTGGGGGCGGTCCTGGCGGCGCGGGCGGAAGGACTTGTCGTGGTTGACGCCGTAGCCGCCGCTGGTGCCGGTGCCCGTGACCAGGGTGTCGGTGCCGCCCGCGACGGCGGCACGCCCGGCCTCGACGGCCACCGGGACGGTGGGCTCGTCGTCGCCGTCGCGCCACACGAAGCCGTGGAAGGGTGCCACGGTCAGTGCCGTGTCCGCGCGGTTCGCGACGATCGCGTTCACGACGCCGTCCACGTCCTCACGGACGATGAACGGGCTGGTGCACTGCACGAGCAGCACCACGTCGACCGGGGAGCCGTGCAGCGCCTCGTGGGCGTCCATGGCGTGCAGGACGGCGGCCTCGGAGGTGGCGGTGTCACCGGCGATGGCGGCGGGCCGCAGCACGACCTCGGCGCCGGCCTGGCGGGCGGCGGCCGCGATGGCCTGGTCGTCGGTGGAGACGACGACGTCCGTCACCAGGCGGGCGGCGCGGCACTCGCGCACCGCGCGGGCCACCAGCGGTATGCCGCCGACCGGGAGGAGGTTCTTCGCGGGGACGCCCTTGGAGCCGCCGCGCGCGGGGATCACCGCGAGCACGCGGCGCACCGGCGCCGGTCGGCTCGCTTCCGAGTTGGTCATGCGCTGTTCTCCTTGACGAGGAAGGCTGGAGGGATCGGCGGCGTTCACAGCTCTCCCATCCGCCGGATCACCGGAGCCACGCGCTGCACTCCGTGGCGGTAGGCACCGCGGGCCGCCCGGCGCACGATCTGTCGTACGGGGCTGGGCTCCTTGTCGGCCGTGGGGGCGCCGGGCAGTGGGCTGCCGTCCGGGGCCAGGTGGTGGCGGGCGAGGATCCCGGGGAGGTATCCGGGCGCGGTGACGGGTGTGTAGTAGGGGGTGAGGGGCGGCAGGCCGGGGCCGGCGAGCAGTTCGGCGATGCGGGTGCGCGCCTCGTCGAAGGCCGTCTCGTAGGAGCCGTCGGCGGCCACGCCCTGCCGGGACACCCACGCCGGATCGGGCGCCGGCTGGTGCCCCGCGTCGAGCTGGTCCCAGGAGGCGAGGCAGCCGGAGCCCACGAAGTGGTGGTTGCCGAGCGACTCGCGCACCCCGAGGTCGCTGAGGACGACGGTGGGGATACGGCGGTGCAGGGACTCCAGGGCCGCCGTGGAGCTGATGGTGACCAGCAGGTCGGTACGGTCGAGCACCTCGCCCATGTGTCCGTACACCAGGCGGAAGTTGGCGGGCAGATCGGTCTTCTGCGCCAGCTTCTGGTAGGGCAGCTCCTCGATGTGTGTGGTGTGCTCGCCCGGCTTGGAGCGCAGCTTCAGCAGCACCTCGCGGTCGGGGTGCAGACGGGCGTGGGCGATCAGCCGGTCCAGCAGGTAGGTGCGGTCCTTGCGGCTCTCCGGTACGGAGGGCTGGGCGGCGAAGACGACCGTGTACGGGTCGTTCTTGCGGTAGGCGGCCCCGCCGAGGAAGGGCAGCGCCACCTCCGTCACGGACGAGGCGTCGGCGCCCACTCCCTCGTACACGTCCCGGAAGCGGTCCGCGTCCTGGCGCGAGTTGGCGAGGACCAGGTCCGCGCCGTGCCGCAGCAGCAGACCGTCGGCGAGCTTCTCGTAGACGACACCGACATAGCCGGTGACGACCACGGGCCGCTCCGCGCGTCCGTCCCAGAGGTGGGCCAGGCCGTGCAGGACCGCCTGGACGGCGCCGCCGACGAGGGCGAGGACCAGGACGTCGTACCGCTCCCGCTCCATGGCGCGCAGGAATTCGACGGCGGTCACTTCGCGGAGGGAATCCGCGCGGACGCCGACTTCTTCGAGCTGGCGGGCGGTGGGGGTGGCACGGCCACGCAGGAGATAGCCGTCGAGGCGGATGTCCGATTCCCGAATGTCTGCATTGGACGTTTCGGTAGGCAAAATGCGGTTCGCGGTGAGCGAACCCCATTTCCACCGTGTGTCGGAATCCGCGAGAACGGCGACCCGCAGGGACTTCCTGGTACTTGCTGGCACGTCCAAGACGCTAGGAAGCCATTCCGAGTAGCGGCCCAACCTGAATGCAACAAACGGTTAACAGAACATCGACGAATGGCGAATCAGGCCGCGAACCATCGAGAAATCAGCCTGGTTCACTGCTTCGCCACGCGTCGTTCACCTGACATCTCACCAACGGACAAGACGAATGCCGGACCGCCCCCTAACGTCACGTGGGTGGTCAAGCTCTCCGTCATCGTGCCGTTCTACAACGTGCAGCAATACGCACCCGACACCCTGAAGAGCCTGCGTGCGAACGTGCGCGAGGACTTCGAATTCATTCTCGTCGACGACTGTTCGAGCGACGAGACACCAGAGATTCTCGCGCGCGCGGAGCGCGAGCTCCCGGGCGCGGTGCATGTCAGACATGAGAAGAACGGAGGGCTGGCGACCGCGCGCAACACCGGCATCGACGCCGCGCGTGGTGAATACCTCACGTTCCTCGACGGGGACGACTGGCTCGCCCCCGGCTACTACGAGCAACTCGTCACCGCGATCGAGGATCTGGGCTGCGACTTCGTCCGTACGGACCATGTCCAGTGCACCGCGCGGGCCCGCACCATCCACCGGGTACCGCACGGCCGCCGGGGCGTCGTGATGAACCCCCGGGACGCCATACTCCCCTCCGACCGGTCCACCTCCGTCGACTACGCGTACGCCTGGGCGGGCATCTACCACCGCCGTCTGGTCGACCGCGGACTGCTGCACTTCACCCACGGACTGCGGACGGCCGAGGACCGTCCGTGGATCTGGAAGCTGCACCGTGAGGCCGAGTCCTTCGCCGCGGTGAGCCTGCTGGGCGTGTTCTACCGGCGTGGTGTCGCCTCCTCCCTCACCCAGATCGGGGACGTCCGCCAGCTCGACTTCATCCGCGCGTTCGATCAGGTCGTCGCGGAGACCGCCGAGGATCCCGACGCGTCGAAGCTGCTTCCCAAGGCCGTGCGCACGTACTGCGCGATCATTTCCCACCACCTGGGATCCATGGAAAGGTTCGAGCCACCCGTGGCGCGGAAACTGAAGTCGATGAGTGCGGCGGCGTTGCAGCGCATGCCCCAGGACGTGCTCGACGAGGCACTCGACTCGATGGACATCGAGCGGGCGACCCGGCTGCGCCGGCTGCGCCGTCGTCCCACGGCGGGCGCTGGGGTGGCGGCGTGACGACCCAGATCTTCATGGCGTCCACGCTGTACGGGACCGCGACGCTCGCGGCGGCCCTGGACGCCGACTGCTTCGGCCCCGCCGACCGGCGCATCCTGCTCGTCTCCAACAACGCGGCGACGCCCGAGACGACGCCCTCCGTGGACGAGATGCCCGGCTTCGGCCGGCTGCGCGGCCGCTTCGACGACATCGTGTCGTGGAACGAGACGATCACGCCGTTCCACCCCGGGGGCTGGGCCCCGCGCCCCGACGACACGCCCCTGTGGGAGCGGCATCTGCGGCTGGCCTGGAACCTCGGCGACGACGACATCGAGCTGGCCGTCGAGTCGATCCAGGTCAACCCCGCGCTCGGCGTCGCCCAGATCTTCACCGGCGCGCCCGTCACCGTGTACGCGGACGGCCTGATGAGCTACGGCCCCACCCGCAACAAGATCGACCCGCTGGTCGGCACCCGGGTGACCCGCCTGCTCCATCTCGACCTGGTCCCCGGTCTGACGCCGCTGCTGCTGACCGAGTTCGACGTCGAACCGGAGATCGTGCCGACGGACGCGTTCTCGAAGGTGCTCGCCGAACTCGTCGACACCGGCGACGAACTGCCGTCGGTCGACGAGCCCGCGCTGCTGCTCGGCCAGTACCTCTCCGCGCTCGGCATCCTCACCGCCGAGCAGGAGGAGGACCTGCACGTACGGATGCTCAGGGGCGCCGTCGCGCTCGGCCACAGCCGGGTCGTGTTCAAGCCGCACCCGACGGCCCCGGCCCGCTGGTCGCGCGTCCTGGAGAAGGAGGCCGGCAAGCTCGACGTCGAGCTGACGGTGCTCGACACCCCTGTCCTCGCCGAGGTGCTGTACCAGCGCATGCGTCCCGCGCTCGTCGTCGGCTGCTTCTCCACCGCGCTGCTCACCGCGTCCGCGCTCTACGGCCTGCCCGTCGCCCGCATCGGCACCGACACGCTGCTGGACCGTCTGGTGCCGTACGAGAACAGCAACCGCGTCCCGGTCACGATCGTGGACGCCCTGCTGCCGGAGCTGACCGACAAGGCGGCGGTCGCCGAACAGCGCGTGGGCATGACCACGGAGGCCCTGAGCGGGCTCGTACGGGCCGTGGGCTACGCGATGCAGCCGAAGATCCTGCCGGACCTGCGCCCCGCCGCCGAGCGCTATCTGACGCAGCACCTGAACAACCACACCTGGCGGTACTTCAAGCGCAAGCGCCTCACCTCGCTGGCGCTGCCCGGCGCGGTCCCGGCCCAGCTGGCGTTCCTGCCGCGCAACGCCACGGTCCGCCGTGTCGCGCGCCGGGCGCGCAGTCTGCGCCGGGCCGTACGGCGCTGAGCGACGTCCCACCCGGAGGTTCCCGCGGGCGTGGGGGCCGGTTCACCATGAACCGGCCCCCACGCCCGTTCCGTATTCACCGCCCCTCGTGATCCGCCGGCCGCCGCCGGCGCCCGGCTCTTCGCCGGTCCACCCTTTGCCGGCGAATGGGGGGACGCCGGGGAAATACGGAACCGAAAACGACGCCAGGGTGAACTCATGGCGTCCGTACGGGGAATCGTCACTTGCTCGATCGGATGCTTCCTTTGAATCGGACTAGCGTGCTGTGTGTAACCCGTCAGCATGAACCGCCCGCGAAGAGGAATTCCGTGACCAACACCCCCCAGGACACGCGCGTGTCGTCCGAGGGTCCGGCGATCCGCGCCGTCCTGCCGGCGCCCGAGACGTCCTCCCGCCCGCCGTCGCGCGCGAAGCCCCGGGAGTCCCGTCTGCGCGCCCTGGACGGGCTGCGGCTGATCGCCGCGCTGATGGTGGCGGCGTACCACTACGGGGGCCGTGACGGCGAGGTCACGCAGGCCTGGGGCAGTTCTCCCAGCCACCAGTTCCCGAGCCTGCACTCGTACTTCGCGTACGGCTGTCTCGGCGTCCAGATCTTCTTCGTGATCAGTGGCTTCGTGATCTGCATGAGTGGCTGGGGCCGGCCGCTCCGGTCGTTCTTCGCGTCCCGGGCGTCCCGGCTGCTGCCCGCCTACTGGGCCGCGGTGATCATCGTGACGGCCGTGTTCGCGCTGCCGGTGGTCGCGTACAAGACGGTCGGGCCGAGCGACGCCCTGCTGAACCTGACGATGCTCCAGCAGCCGCTGGGTGTCGACCGGGTGCTGGGAGTCTGCTGGACCCTGTGGGCGGAGGTCCGGTTCTACGCCCTCTTCGCGCTCTTCATCGTCCTGCCGGGCGCCAACCGTCAGCGCGTCATCCTCTTCTGCGCGGGCTGGACCCTGGCGGCGGCGATAGCCCAGACGGCGAACGAACCGCTCCTGAACACCGTCCTGATGCCGGAGTACGCCCCGTTCTTCATCGGCGGTGTCGGCCTCTACCTCCTCCACCGCAACCGGCGTGACACGTACGCCTGGGGCATCGTGGGCGTGAGCTGGCTGATCGGCCAGCACTACGCGGTGGACCGCCTGTGGCACGCGCCGAACCCGGAGTTCTTCTCCTACCGCACCTCGTTCGGCATCATCCTGGTCGTCACCCTCGGCTACCTCGCCGTCGGCGCGATCGCCCTCGGCTACCTGAACTGGGCGAACTGGCGCTGGCTCACCGTCGCGGGCGCCCTGACGTACCCCTTCTACCTGGTCCACGAGCACCTGGGCTGGGTCGTCATCAAGGCCTACCACCGCACCCTGCACATCCCGTCGTACGGCACCCTCCCGCTGACCGTCGCGACGATGCTGCTGCTGGCCTGGCTCCTCAACCGCTACGTGGAGAACTGGCTCACCCCGAAACTGCGCGCGGCCCTGGCGAAGCCGCGACCGTAAGGGCCGTCCCGCTCGGTCATCCGGAAAGAACCCCCGGTACGGCGGGAGTTGGCCGGGTGTTCACCGGGCCGCCGGTTCGGCAGAAGTGACGTCGGGCAGGCGCCGCAGAGTTCTTGACCGCGCCATAGGCGTCCCATAGGTTCCGGGGCGCTCGTCCGCCTCGTCCGCACAAGGGAGCGCTTTCTCTCATGACTGCCGCACCAGACACCATCCGGCCGCCCCGGCGCCTCGACGACGTCCCCGGCTGGTTCCCCGTTCTCGACCAGATGCTCTTCAAGTGGTTCCTGGACCGGCAGGAGTCCGCCAAAACGGTGGGCGACCTGCTGGAAGTCGGCGTGTACATGGGAAGGAGCGCGATCTTCCTCGGAGACCATCTGCGCGAGGGCGAGCGGTACACGGTGTGCGACCTCTTCGAGGGCGGCGCTCCTGACGGCGCCAACCAGGCGGAGTCGACGAAGTCCTACAGCGCGCTCACCCGGCAGGTCTTCGAGGAGAACTACCTGGCCTTCCACGACGAGCTGCCTCGCGTCCTGCCGGGCCCCAGCTCACTGGTTCCGGCCGAGGTCGAACCCGGGTCCTGCCGGTTCGTCCACATCGACGCCTCGCACCTGTACGAGCACGTCCACGGGGACATCGGCGCGGCCCGCGACGCGCTGCTGCCCGGCGGCATCGTCGTCCTGGACGACTTCCGTTCGGAGCACACGCCCGGCGTCTCGATAGCCGCCTGGGAGGCCGTGCTCAACCGGGGCCTGCGCCCCATCTGCCTCAGCACACAGAAGCTGTACGGGACGTGGGACGATCCCGGGCCGGTCCAGGAGGCGCTGCTGGCCGCGGTACGGGAGCGGAACGACTGTCACCTCAGCGTGCAGCACGCGGCCGGCCACCGCATCATCCGGCTCAAGGCCAAGAACATGCAGGCCCCGCCCTTCCCGGCCTCCCGCTACGGCACGGACGGCGTCGGCGCGGAGGGGACCGCGGACTCCGCCGGGCGTCCGTCGGGGCCTTCCGGGCACTCCCGGCCGGTCGCGCGCCGCACCCGCACCCGGCGGATCGCCGCCGACCTGCTGCCGCCCGTCCTCACCCGCGCCCTGCGCAACGCCCGCACCGCCCGGCGCGCGACGGCACGCTGAATCGGCCGGGCCCGGCGGTCCGCCGGAAAGGTCCGCCGGACCCGCCCCGCTCAACCGATCCCGTAACGCGCCCCGATTCCCGCGATCACCAGGGCCAGCCCTTCCTCGAAGTGCCGGTCGTAGTCCTCGAAGATCTCCGCGCCCGCCGCGGCCGACAGGGGGAAGTCGGCCATACGGCGGGCGCGTTCCTGTACGTCGTAGCCCTCGCGGCGCTCGCCCGGCAGGGGCTGGACGCCCTGTTCCTCGGTGACGAAGCCGAGCGTGTAGAGGTACGTGGTGGACGTCGCGCGGACCGCCTGCGTGAGGGTGAAGCCCGCCCCGGTGAACAGCGTCAGCGTCCGCTCCATCTCGACGGCGTGCGGCGTGCCGGTGAACCGTGAGCCGCTGAAGACCTTCGCGCCGTCGCGGTAGCCGAGCAGCGCCGCGCGCAGGCCGCGGTTGGCGGTGAGCAGCCGCTCCCGCCAGCCGTCGCCGGGAGCCGTCCCGGTGTCCTCGACCATCCGCCGGTACATCTCCGTGGCCATCTCGTCGAGCAGCTCCTGCTTGTTCCGGAAGTGCCAGTAGAGCGCGGGTGCCTGGACGTTCAGCTCCTTGGCGATGGCCCGGAGGGTGAGGCCGTCCAGGCCCGTCTCGTTGAGCAGCCGCAGGGCGGTCTCGACGACCTTCTTCTTGTCCAGCTTGGGGGATCGCTGGGGTCTCTGGGTAGCCACGCTTGACAGTTTAACGCCGTTAAGGACATGCTCCCGGCATGGAACTTAACAACGTTAAGGAGAGGCTCGTGGACATGGACGTACTCGTCGTGGGCGCCGGCCCGACCGGCCTCGCCCTCGGCGTCGACCTGGCCAGGCGCGGCGTGGACGCCCTCGTCGTGGAACGGGCCGACGCGCTGTTCCCCGGCTCCCGGGGCAAAGGCATCCAGCCGCGCACGATGGAGGTCTTCGACGACCTCGGCGTCCTCGCCGAGATCCGCGCCGCGGGCGGCGACTACCCCGTCGGCATGATCTGGCGGGACGGCCGCCGGACCGGCGAGCACCAGATGTTCGACCCGGCCGAGGCGGGCGACGACTCGCCGTACACCACGCCGTGGATGGTGCCGCAGTGGCGCACGCAGGAGATCCTCCTCGCGCGGCTGGAGGAGTGCGGGGGCCGGGTCGCCTTCGGCCGCGAGGTCGTCGCCATCGCGCAGGACGAGGACGGCGCGACCGTGGAGTTCGCCGCGGGCCCCCCGGTCCGCGCCCGGTACGTCGTCGCCGCCGACGGCGGCCGCTCCGCGGTGCGGCGCGCGCTCGGCATCGCCATGACCGGGGAGACCGTCGACCCCCACCCGATGCTGGTCTCGGACGTACGGATCACCGGGCTGGACCGTGACAACTGGCACGTCTTCCCGCCCCGCGAGGACACCGGCGGCTTCCTGGCGATCTGCCCGCTGGCCGGCACCGAGGACTTCCAGGTCGTGGCGCAGTACCCGGAGGGCACCGACGTCGACCTCTCCCTCGACGGCATCCGCGGGACCGTCGCGGAGCGCTCCCACCTCTCCCCCGAGGCCGTGACCGAGGTGCGCTGGGCCTCGGACTTCCGGCCGCGCACCGCGCTCGCGGACCGCTTCCGCGCCGGGCGGGTCTTCCTCGCCGGGGACTCGGCGCACATCCACTCACCGGCCGGCGGCCAGGGCCTCAACACCAGTGTCCAGGACGCCTACAACCTGGGCTGGAAGCTCGACGCCGTGCTGAGCGGCGGGGCTCCGGAGTCCCTCCTCGACACGTACGAGGAGGAACGGCTGCCCGTCGCCGCCGACATGCTGGGCCTGTCCACCCGGGTGCACCGCGGCGAGGCCCGTCGCGGTGCCGCGACCCGCCAGCTCGGCCTCGGCTACCGCGGCTCCTCCCTCGCGCTGGAGACCCGCACGGACCTGCCGGAGAAGGCTCTGCGGGCGGGCGACCGCGCCCCCGACGCGAACGTGGGCGGCGTACGCCTCTTCGACGTGTTCCGGGGACCGCACTGGACGCTGCTGACGGTCGGCACGCGGGAGGAACCACATCCGCTCCCCGGCGTCCGCACCGTCCGGATCGCCTCGCACGACCGGTACGAGGCCGGCGTCTTCCTCGTCCGCCCCGACGGCTACGTGGGGTGGGCGGGCACCGGTGCGCGGGACCTGCCGGGATACGCGAACCGCGTGGGGCTGACGGCCGGTCAGAGGCCTTGACCAGCGGGGTTCGACGGTCGCGGGAGCCGTCGCCGCGCTCCGGGCGACGCCGGACGCGGGTGGCGGCGGGACGGGGGCGGAACCTCCCCCCGAATTGCGTGGCGCGTGCGGTGCCGCCCTGCGATCATCGAGCCGATGCTCACACTTGATGATGATCTCGGACACCTCTCCTACGTCCTCACCGGCGACGGCCCGCCCGTCGTGCTCGTACACGCCGGTGTCGCCGACCACCGCATGTGGGACGCGGTCGTGCCCGACCTGGCACGACAGCACACCGTCATCCGGTACGACCTGCGCGGCTTCGGCCGGTCCGCGCCGCCGACCGGCCCGTTCAGCGAGACGGACGACCTGCGCCGCCTCCTGGACCACCTCGGCCACGACCGTGTCCGGCTCGTCGGCGCGTCCTGGGGCGGCCGGGTGGCCCTGGACTTCGTCCTCACCCACCCGGACCGGGTGCACTCCCTGGCAGTGTTCGCCCCGCCGTGGCGCGGGTACGACTGGTCCGCCGACATGATCGCGTACGACGAGGCCGAAACCGCGGCCCTGGCCTCGGGCGACCTGGACGCCGCCGTCCGTATCAACCTGGACATGTGGCTGCGCGGACCGGCCCGGACGTGGGAGGAGGTCGCGCCCGGACTGGCCGACCGGCTCCGTGACCCGGTCCGGACGTCGCTGGTGAACCAGGACGTCGTCGGCGAGCACTCCCAGGGCACCGCGACCGGCGACCTCGCGTCCGTCTCCGTCCCCACCCTGGTCGGAATCGGCAAGCTCGACGTCGCCGACTTCCAGGACATCGGCCGGCGCTACGCCTCCGCGATCCCCGGCGCCACCCTGGTCGAGTTCGACACCGCGGCCCACCTCATCGCACTGGACGCGCCCACCCAACTCACCGCGGCGCTCGGCCCGTTCCTCGCCCGCTGACAGCCGTGCCCGTCACGTCGCGGCTACCGCGCGGCGACGTGACAGGGGTGCCCACCCGGCGCCGCGACGGGGCGGACACCGCCCCTCGTCGCGCCGGGGCCGCCGTCAGGTGCCGGCGAGCGTGAGCTTGACCGCGAAGCCGAGGAAGAGGGCGCCCGCGGCGGTCGTGGCGCCCGCGGACAGCCGCCTGCGGCGCCGGAAGGCCTCCGCGAGTCTCGTCCCGCTGAAGATCAGCGCGGTGAGGTACAGGAAGCTCGCGAGCTGGGCGAAGGCTCCGAGGACCACGAACGACAGCGCCGGATAGGCGTATCCCGGGTCCACGAACTGCACGAAGAAGGCGACGAAGAACAGGATCGCCTTCGGGTTGAACAGGCTGATGACCAGCGCCCGCCGGAACGGCCGCTCCTCCGCCGCCGACTGCTCGGGGATCTCCTCGGCCACCCGCTCCCGCCGGGTCCGCCACATCGTCCACGCGGCCCGCAGCATCCCGAACGCCAGCCACGTCAGATACCCGGCCCCGGCGTACTTCACGATGCCGAACAGCACGGCGTTGCCCTGCAGCAGCGAGGCGACGCCGGCCGCCGACAGCGTCATCAGCACCGTGTCCCCGCACCACACACCCGCGGCCGCCGTGTACCCGCAGCGCACGCCACGGCGGGCGGCGACGGACAGCACGTAGAGCGAGTTCGGCCCGGGGAGCAGAACGATCAGGACGAGGCCCGCCAGGTAGGTGGGGAGGTCGATGACACCAAGCATGAGGAGGAGTGTCGCACGCGGGTACGACACCCGGGGCGCCCGTCCGGCGGTCCGGTCGTCACCCCTCCCGGCGACGCGCCCAGGTCAGAACGCGTCCGTCGGCACATAGGTCCCCCAGACCTCGCGAAGCGCGTCGCACACCTCGCCGACCGTGGCGCGGGCGCGCAGCGCGTCCTTCATCGGGTACAGGACGTTGGCCGTACCCGCGGCCGCCTCCTTCAGTTCGGCGAGCGCCGCCCCGACCGCCGCCCCGTCGCGGTCGGCGCGCAGCCGCGCGAGGCGCTCGGCCTGCTGGGCCTCGATGGCCGGGTCGACCCGGAGCGGCTCGTACGGCTCCTCCTCGTCGAGCCGGAAGCGGTTGACGCCGACCACGACCCGCTCGCCGGAGTCGGTCTCCTGCGCGACCCGGTAGGCGCTGCGCTCGATCTCGCCCTTCTGGAATCCGTGCTCGATGGCGTCGACCGCGCCGCCCAGCTCCTCGACCCGCGTCATGAGGTCGACCGCGGCCGCCTCGACGTCGTCGGTCATGCTCTCGACGACGTACGAGCCCGCGAAGGGGTCGACCGTCGCCGTGACGTCGGTCTCGTAGGCCAGCACCTGCTGCGTACGCAGGGCGAGCCGCGCCGACTTGTCGGTCGGCAGCGCGATCGCCTCGTCGAAGGAGTTGGTGTGCAGCGACTGGGTGCCGCCGAGGACCGCGCCCAGGCCCTGGACGGCGACACGCACCAGGTTCACCTCCGGCTGCTGGGCCGTCAGCTGCACCCCCGCGGTCTGCGTGTGGAAGCGCAGCATCAGCGACTTGGGGTTCTTCGCGCCGAACTCCTCGCGCATCACGCGTGCCCAGATGCGGCGCGCGGCGCGGAACTTGGCGACCTCCTCCAGGATCGTCGTACGGGCGACGAAGAAGAAGGACAGGCGGGGGGCGAAGTCGTCGACGTCCATGCCGGCCGCGACCGCCGTGCGGACGTACTCGATGCCGTCCGCGAGGGTGAACGCGATCTCCTGCGCGGGGGTCGCGCCCGCCTCGGCCATGTGGTACCCGGAGATCGAGATCGTGTTCCACTTCGGGATCTCGGTCCGGCAGTACTTGAAGATGTCCGCGATCAGACGCAGGGAGGGCTTGGGCGGGAAGATGTACGTGCCGCGCGCGATGTACTCCTTCAGCACGTCGTTCTGGACGGTGCCCGTCAACCGGGAGGCCGGGACCCCTTGTTCCTCGCCGACCAGCTGGTACATGAGCAGCAGCAGCGCGGCGGGGGCGTTGATCGTCATCGAGGTGGAGACCTTGTCCAGCGGGATGCCGTCGAACAGGATCCGCATGTCCTCCACCGAGTCGATCGCGACGCCGACCTTGCCGACCTCGCCGTGCGCGATGGCGGCGTCCGAGTCGTGGCCCATCTGGGTGGGCAGGTCGAAGGCGACCGAGAGCCCCATCGTGCCGTTCGCGATCAGCTGCTTGTACCGCGCGTTCGACTCCACCGCCGTGCCGAAGCCGGCGTACTGGCGCATCGTCCAGGGACGGCCGGTGTACATCGACGGGTACACACCGCGGGTGAAGGGGTACGCGCCGGGTTCGCCCAGTTTCTCCGCCGGGTCCCAGTCCTTCAGGACCCCCGGTCCGTAGACCGGTTCGATGGGCAGTCCGGACTCCGACTCGCGCGACATTGCTGTGCCTCCCGCTGGGTTACTCGCCGGTAGGACCGACTCTCGCGACGGACTGTAGTGGTGGCGGTGCGGTCGGTGGAGAGGACCGGGCTGGGACCTTGCTCACAGACCGGTCCACGGACCCGTTCCCCTCCCGTCACGCACACTTTCGCTTTCCACCATGCCGCGCGGTTCGCGGCCGGTCACGCGCGGGGAACATCCTCAGGGTGTCCCTCAGGGGTATACCTGGCACATCGGCGTGCGGTGGACGGGTGAGACGACGGGGGTTCGCATGCGCATCACAGTCAGGGGAAGATCACTGGCCGCTCTGCTGGCGCTCATCGCGGTGAGCGGCTGCCGGGCCCAGACCGTCGACGCGCACGGGACGCGGACGCCGGGGAGGACGACGGCCGGTTCCACGGCCGCGCCGGACGACGCCAAGCCGAGCACGGGAAGCCCCGTGCCGGGTTCCGCGTACCCGGAGCCGGAGCCCGCCGCCTCCAGGACACCGCCTCCCAAGGTGCTGTGGTCCCGCGGCGACCGCGGCCGGGACGTCCGTGAGGTCCAGGCCCGGCTGCGCCAGCTCGCCTGGCTCGCCGAGGGCCCGACGGGTACGTACGACGTCGCGACGGTCTCCGCCGTACGGGGCTTCCAGGGCAAGCGGGGGCTCACGCGTACCGGCGAACTGGACGCCGTGACCTGGCGGCGGCTGCTGTCGATGACGCACGAGCCGGTCCGGTGGGAGCTGTACGCGTTCGGCGGCCAACCCGCCGCGCGGCCGGATCCGCGCTGCATGACCGGCCGGGTGCTGTGCGTCAGCAAGACGAGCCGCACCCTGCGCTGGATGATCGACGGAACCACCGTCTCGGTGATGGACGTGCGGTTCGGCTCGCAGTACACCCCCACCCGCGAGGGCGTGTTCAGCGTGGACTTCAAGTCCCGCGACCACGTGTCGACGATCTACCACACGTCCATGCCGTACGCGATGTTCTTCAGCGGCGGCCAGGCGGTGCACTACTCCGCCGACTTCGCGGCCCGCGGCTACGCGGGTGCCTCGCACGGCTGCGTGAACGTACGGGACGAGGGGAAGATCGCGGCGCTGTTCGCGCAGGTCCGCACGGGGGACAAGGTCGTCGTCTACTGGTGACGGCGGCTGCGGGGCGCTCGGTGTGTGCGGGGCGCGGGCGGGACCGGGGGAACGTGTCCCGCCCGCGCCGGTGTGCACCGAGCCTGGGTACGGGGGGAACCCCGGCTCGGTGCGACGGCCGATGACCAGTCGGCTCACCCAGTACTGCGTCGGCGCGGCCGAAAACGTCACACCGGTACGGAAAAAAGTTCAGGGAAATACGAAACCGCAGCTCAGAGCGGATGAGCGAAGGGGTCCCAGCGCCCGGTGGGCGCCCTCGGGACGCGCCGTATGGCCGGGAACCGGCTACGGATGGCCGGGAAGCGGCTCAGACGGACGACAGCCTCGGCGCCGCATCGGTGCGCGCGGCGCCCCGGACGGCCGAGGACAGTGCCGACGCCGACTTCCGCGGCTCCGGCGCCAGAGCCGAGGGTGACGCCGGGGCGAACACCCCGCTGTGGTGGTGGCCGTTGCCGCCCGGGACCATGTGCCCGCCGTCGTCGCCCCCCTTGCCACCGCCGGAGCCGTGCCCGGAGCCGGAGCCCGAACCGCCCTGGCCGTCGCCCTGACCACCCCTGGCGTCCCGGCCCGCGCCGGAACCGGCTCCCGTCCAGCCCAGGACCCTCTTGCAGAACGCCTTCACCCGTCCGCCGCCGCCCGCCGCGTCCGTCAGCACCCGTCTGCGGCCGGCCTCCAGGTTCTTGCCGCCCAGCACGTCCCGGCACGACGAGCGCGCTCTGGCCCACCACTCGTGGGAGCGTGCCGGCCGACCCGCCCCGGACGAGTCGGGCCGTCCGCTCGCGGAGTCGCCGCCCGCCACGTCGTCGGAGGAGCCGGAACCGGCCGACCCGCTCGCCGTGGCGCCCGGCAGCGGTACCTCGGAGCCGTCCGCCTGCGACACGCCCGGCGACGGCGAGACCAGCGGGCGCTGCGGTGTCTGTGCCGCGGAGACCGTGGCGGCCGGGTGCGGTCTGTCGTCACGGAACGGAGTCGGCAGCACGCCGGTTCCGGCCGCGACGGCGACCCCGCCGACCATGCCGACGGCCAGCGCGGCGGCCAGTCCGAAGCGCACGGGCCGGCCCCAGCGGGCCCGGTGACCGCCCGGACCGGGGCCGCCCATACGGACCAGACCGGCGTCGGCCGCATGCGCCGCGGCCCGCGGGTCCCGGCCCGCGACGGACCGGCCCGGCACCGCGCCGCGGTCGGCCCGGGTGGCCCGGAACGCGGCCAACGCGGCGGCCTCGCCGGGGAGTTCGGCGCCACCCGGTGCGGGTTCCGCGACCAGCGAGGCGAGCGCCTCGGCGAGCCGCTCCACGCGCTCCTTGGTGTCGGCGTCGACGGCCTCCAGCGGCTCACCGCGCAGCAGACGCTCCGCGGCCTCGCGGTCCAGCCACCTGTAGTCCTCGTCGGCCATCACATGTCCTTCTGCGTCCGCGAACGCGTATGCGTCACACCGGCGGACGTCACCGCGCGTGTGCGCGACTCTCTTTGTGGGGGGACCGCGCCGAGCGCGACCGCGGATTCCGGATCGCCGCCGATCAGCTCCGCGAGCCGCTTCAGACCCCGGTGCGCCGCGGTGCGGACGGCTCCGGGCCGCTTGCCGAGGGTCTCGGCCGCGGTCTTGGCGTCGAGGCCGACGACGACCCGCAGTACGACGGCCTCCGCCTGGTCCTGCGGAAGCTGGGCTATCAGCGAGAGGGTGCTGCCGGTGGCCAGCGCCTCGATGGCCTCGCCGGCGGTGTCCGACTCGGCGGCCTTGCCGGTCAGTTCGGTCTCGTCGCCGCCGATCGCGGGACGGCGCCCGCGCATACGTATGTGGTCGAGGGCGCGGTTGCGGGCGATGCGGGCGGCCCAGCCCCGGAAGCGGTCGGCGTCGCCGCTGAACCTCTCCAGGTCCCGGGCGATCTGCAGCCAGGCCTCGGAGGTGACGTCCTCCGCGTCCGGGTCACCGACCAGCGTCCGTACGTATCCGAGCAGCCGTGGGTGCACCGCGCGGTACACAGTCCGGAACGCGGTCTCGTCCCCGTCCTGCGCCGCAAGCACCGCGGTGGTCAGCTCCGCGTCGTCCCCCAGCACCCGCGCGCCCCTCTTTGCGCCTGAACCGGCGCCGCTCTCGCGGACCGGGCTCTCGCCGTTGTGGTTGCCTGTCCTCCGCGCCCCGGCGCGAATGGCACGTTACGGCCTGAAACAGCTCCCCGTCCACGTCCGTACAACTTGCAACTATGTCGTGACGGAGCGAGGTGTGACACAAAACGCAGTCGCGGCGCTGTAGAGAGTACGGGCCGCCGCGCGGCCCGTGCCGCGCGACGGTCGGGGCCTCTCCTGTGGGGGGTGGCGGCCCCGACCGTTGCCATCGGCACCCCGCCCGGACGCCTTCCGTGCGCCGCCGCACCTTCTCGCGGGACGAGCCCCGCTCCGCCGTGGCCCCGGCCCGTCTCCTCCACCACACCCCTTACTTCGCCCCCGGCTCCACCCCGGCGCCCGGATCGTGGTCGTGGTCGTGGTCGTGGTCGCGCCAGTCGGCCCGGTCGGTCCAGTCGTCGCGCCGCCGGGTCCGTGCCCCGTGTGCCCCGCGCTCCCGCGCGGCCCGGTACGCGGCGACGGCCCGCCCCTCCGCGACGGGATCGACCGGAGCGGTCCGTACGGCGGCGAGCAGTGCGTCGAGGGACAGTCTCGGCGAGAGCCCGAGGAACGGATCGGCGTCTCCGTGCCGTTCACCCATGTCCCCGCCCACCCCTCACCGACCGGTCCTGGCGCTCATCCCGAATCCCCCAGCGTCCGGCGGTCCTCCGGCGTCACACCGCCCGCGGTCCCGTCGCCCCCGGCGCCCGCCGCGCCGTCGCCCGTGCCGTCGTCCGTGGTGTCCGCCGTACCGTCGGCGCCGAGTTGCCGGGCCAGTCGCTTCAGGCCACGGTGGGCCGCGGTGCGGACCGCGCCGGGGCGCTTGCCGAGCACGCGTGCGGCGGCCGGCCCGTCCAGGCCGACGACCACGCGCAGCAGAACGGCCTCGGCCTGGTCGCGGGGCAGTCGCGCGACCAGTTCCAGGGCGCGCTCGGTGCCGAGGGTCTCCAGTGCCTGGTCGTGGGTGCTGTGGTGGCCGGGCAGCTCCAGTGCCTCGTTCTCCAGCGGGGTGGCCCGTGGCCGCACCTTCTGGCGCCGCAGATGGTCCAGCGCGCGGTGCCGGGCGATGGTCGCGGTCCAGCCACGGAACCCGGCGCCGTCCCCCCGGAACCGTCCCAGGTCACGGGCGATCTCCAGCCAGGCGTCGGACGCCACGTCCTCGGCGTCGTCCCCGACGATCCCGCGCAGATAGCCGAGCAGGCCCGGCTGCACCGTCCGGTAGGCGACCGCGAAGGCGACCTCGTCCCCCTGCTGCGCCCGCGCCACGGCCGCGCCGAGCTCACCGTCGTACGCCTGTACGCGGCGGGGTTCCCCTCCCTGGCCCAACACTGTCCTCGTTCGTGCCGAGTTCACCTGAATGCGCACCGTGCGACACGGCCGGCCGTGTCGACGTCCCCGTGGTCATCAGCGTCGACCCCCACGGAAATGTCACAGGCCGTCAGGCACTCCACCCGCGTCCCGGGGCCGCCACCGGCCCACGCGTCCGCGCGACCGGAGGCGCGGCACGCGCGGGGACGCCCGTCAGCCGACGGTGTCCACCGGTTCGGGTACCGGGGCCGGTTCCCCCCGCGAGGCCGGCATCCGGTCCGCGTCCACCACGATCCCGGCGATCAGCGCGGCCAGCAGCAGCGCGCCCATCGCCCACCAGGTGGCGACGTTGAAGCCGTGCACGGCCGCCCGGGAGGCGAGGGTACGGCGGTCGGTGCCGGGCCCGGCATGAGCGGCCGCGTAGCGGGTCGTGACACTCGCGGCGATCGTGTTGAGCAGCGCCGTGCCGATGGAACCACCCACCTGTTGGGCGGTGTTGAAGGTCGCGGAGGCCGCGCCCGCGTCCCGGGGCGCGACGCCCGAGGTGGCCAGCGAGACACAGGTCATCATCGCCGTGCCCATGCCGAGGCCGAGCATCAGCATGCCGGGCAGGACGTGCGAGGCGTACGCGGGTGCCACGCCGACCTGCGCGATGATCGCCAACGCGCCCGCGGCCAGCAGCAGTCCCGGGACGATCAGGGTGCGCGGCGGGACCCGGTTCAGCAGCCGGGCCGCGACCTGCGTGGAACCGGTGATCATGCCGACGGTGATGGGGAGATACGCGAGCCCGGTCTTCAGCGGCGAGTATCCGAGGACGCGCTGGAAGTAGTACGTCAGGAAGAGGAAGACCCCGAACATCCCGATGGTGACCATCAGGATGGTGAGGAACGCCCCGACCCGCTGCCGGTCCCTCACCACCGACATCGGCAGCAGCGGCACCCCGGCCCGGGTCTGCCACAGCGCGAACAGGACGAGCAGGACGACGCCGGCGGCCAGCAGCCCGAGGACCAGTCCGTCGCCCCAACTCCGCGACTCCGCCTCCGAGAAGCCGTACACCAGCGAGAGCATGCCGGCGGATCCGAGCAGCGCGCCCGGCACGTCGAGGTGCGCGTCCTCGTAACGGCCGCCGCCGTCGAGCAGCACCCAGGCGCCCGCGAACGCGACGAGGGCGATGGGCACGTTGACGTACAGACACCAGCGCCAGTCCAGGTACTGGGTGAGGAGGCCGCCCGCGAGGAGTCCGATCGCCGCGCCCGCTCCGACGATCGCTCCGAACACGCCGAAGGCCTTGCCGCGCTCCCTGGGATCGGTGAACGTCGTGGTGAGCAGCGACAGGGCGGCGGGCGCGAGCAGCGCCGCGAACACGCCCTGGAGGGCGCGCGCCCCGAACAGCATTCCGGAGTTGGCCGCGGCTCCGCCCAGCGCGGACGCGGCGGCGAAGCCCAACAGGCCCGTCATGAAGGCGACTCGGCGGCCGGCGAGGTCGGCGATCCGGCCGCCGAGCAGCAGCAGGCCCCCGAAGGCCAGGGTGTAGGCGGTGATGACCCACTGCCGGTTCCCGTCCGACATGTGCAGCGCGGTCTGGGCGGACGGCAGGGCGATGTTCACGATGGTCATGTCGAGGATGACCATGAGCTGGGCGAGGGCGATGACAACCAGCGCCCACCAGCGGCGGTTCGCGGCCACGAGGCCTCCCGGGTCCGACGGTTGTCCTCATGGTCCCTCCGGGGGACGCCGTTTGGGAACGGTCGCGTACCTTAAGAGGTGGTAATTCCGCCGGGCCATATCTGCCGGGTCACGCCTGCCGCGCCACCGGACTCGACGTACGCCGTCCTGCCCTCGGGGTGCCGTGCCGGCCGGGTCCGTCAGCGCCGGGCCCTGTCGCCGGTGGCCTCCCGGCACAGCAGCCGCAGCGAACCGTCGCCCCCGTAACAGCGGCGGGCCTCGTCGATCGGGTCCCACAGCCGCCCGTCGGGGGTCCGCAGCCAGTGCTCGCCGCCGGTCTCCCACCACTCCGCGCCCGTGTGCCGGGCGACCACCTCGCCGGCGTACGCGCCGAAGCCGCGCAGCACGCTCTCCACGGCGGCGTACGGCGCCCGTTCGCGGCGTATCTCGTCGATCAGCCGGTCGACGCGCCACAGACTCTGGGCCGAGTAGTCGAGGCGCAGTCGGGCGCCCTCGCGCATCGTGGCGACGGAGTCCGCCGCCCAGCGCACGGGCTTCGTCGCGGCCTGGGGCCTGGTTGCTCGCTGTGCGTTCACACTCGGAAGAGCGCTCCGCGGACGTGATTCGTCACGCGTTCCGGGCACATCCGCGACACCGGCCCAGGACCCCCATCCGCCCGCGCAGGACAGTCACAGGAACCCCGCAGGAATCAGGTTTACCGCCGGTCCGGGGATCCCGCACGGCGCCCGGACTCCGGCCCCCCGCCCCGACCACGGCTCGGGACCCCGGCCCCGGACCACGGCTCCGGACCCCCACCTCGGGACCCCGGCCTCGGCTCCCTGCCCCGACCCACGGCCCCGGCTCTCCCCGTCACGACCGTCCGCGGGCCCGTCGCGACACCACCGCGCGCAGTACACGCCGCCCCTCCGTGGACACCTCCAGCGCGGGACGCAGCCCGCCCGCGCCCCGGCCCGCCAGCAGTTCCAGGACGGTGACCTGGCGGCGCAGTTCGGCCGCGACGAGGGGGGAGATGCCGTCCGTGAGGCCCTCGCGGTGCGCCGAGACCGGACACGTACCGGTGTCGCCGGCGGCGGCGTCGAGCAGCCGGTGGATCCGCAGGGCCCCCACCGAGCACGCGTCGGCCCACTCCCGCAGATCGGGCGCGGAGGGGTCGTCGGGAGCGGCGGCGAGCATACGGCGGACCAGCACCGCGGCCTCGTCGTCGTCATCGTCATCGACGGCCGCGGCCCGTCCCGGGTCGACGACATCCAGTTCCGTCCGCGCCTGTTCGAGGTACTCGCCCCAGGCGCCACCGTCCGCGAGGCTCGACCACAGTGGTCTCAGGACCTCGTCGTCACCACCCAACAGAGGCACACACCGATCCAAACAAGCCAGACCACTAACTGCCAGACCACGCTCGTCGGCCTGAGCGATCAGGTCCACCAGACTCATCACGCCTCCCCTCGACAGGGCGCTCCCCCTTACGGAGCCCGCACTTTCCCTTACTGCGTGCTCAGCAGCGGGAGTGTCACAGGGGTACCACGCCGAGCCGATCCAGGAGGCGAAAGAGCAGATTTTCGGCCAACGACGCCGTCTCCGACCTCAGCACGACGGGCACCGCTCCGGTGACCGCAGGGCCCCGGAGCGGGTTCAGCCCAGCCGGTCCGCCAGACTCTTGAAGCCGGTCCAGGACAGCTCCGGCCGACCCGGGTCCCACAGCTTCTGGACGGTCGCGCGCAGCGGCATCCTGATGCCCGCCGCCACCTGGTCCTGGGTCTGCGAGGTGGAGAGATCGCACCAGACGGCGAAGCTCCCGCCGAGGATCTGGCCGTCGTACCGCGCCGGGACCGGTGTGGTGCCGCGCAGCACGAGCGGTGTCCACTGCTCGTAGATGCGCCGCCCGGTCGGATAGACGAAGGTCTGCGGTTCGCCGAGGACGTAGTAGAGGAACTCGTCGTTGTAGTTGATGAGTTCACGGCCGGCGCTCAGGTACTCGGCCGGCGGACGCGCGCCGATCTCCTTGCCGGTCCAGTACGCGACCTCGATGTCCTTGGCGGCCTGGACGTCGCCGCCGCGGAAGAACCCGTCGTTCCAGGCCCGCGCGGTCCGGTCGTGTCCGCGCACCACCGCGGCGCGGTCGTTGAGCCAGCCGGTCGTGAGGTCGGCGACGCTGCCGCCGGACCCGAAGAGTTTCCTGGCCGCGGCGGCCAGTTGCGGATAGGAGGCCGCCGGGTTCGCCACGGTCAGCGCCTGGTA
This sequence comes from Streptomyces fagopyri, assembly GCF_009498275.1. Classification (NCBI taxonomy): domain Bacteria; kingdom Bacillati; phylum Actinomycetota; class Actinomycetes; order Kitasatosporales; family Streptomycetaceae; genus Streptomyces; species Streptomyces fagopyri. The sequence continues at coordinate 3,843,246 of NZ_CP045643.1, forward strand.
CTCGTCGCCGCCGAGGTGCCAGTACGGGCCGGGGAAGAGCCCCGCGTACTCGTTGAGCAGGTCGTCGACGATGCCCGCCGCGGCGGGCTTCGAGATGTCGACGGCCCCGCGGGTGGCGACCCCCGAGGCGTTCCGCAGCTGGAGATCGGGGTGGGCGGCGATCACCGCGCCGAGGTGGCCGGGCGAGTCGATCTCGGGCACGACGTGGATGTGCCGGCTCTCCGCGAGGTCGATGATGTCCTTGACCTCGGTCTTGGACAGGTGCTGCCTGGACACGATCTCCGGGTGCGTGTCCGACTGGATGCGGAAGCCCTGGTCGTCGGAGAAGTGCAGACCCAGCTCGTTGAACTTCAGATCGCCCAGTTCGCGGACGCGGTCCTCGATCCAGGCCGCCGTGAAGTGCTTGCGGGCGATGTCGAGCATGAACCCGCGGCGCGGTTTCGCGGGCCGGTCGCGCACGACGCCCTCCGGCGCGGTGCCGCCGCCGTGCACCTCCTGCTTCAGGGTGCGCGTGCCGTAGAACACGCCCGCCTGACCGGGCGCGGAGATGGTGACCCGGCGGTTCCGCACCGTCAGCGTGTACGACTCCGGGTCGGCGGCCGTGTGGTTGAGGGCGAGTTCGACGTCACCGTCGCGGGCCTCGGTCCGTCCCGCGTAGGACAGTTTCAGCTCACCGGCCATCAGCTTCCCCTCGTCGGCGAGACCCGGGTCGTCCACGACCACCCGGCCGCCCGCGGCGGGACGCCAGCCGGGTCCGCGGGCGGGCGTGTGCTCGCGCACCGCGGGAATCGTGCGGGGGGCCTGGGAGAGGGGGTAGGTCCGGGTGGGCGAGGCGGACGCGGAGGACCGGCTCGCCGAGGACACGTTCGCCCCGGTCCGGCCGTCGTCGCCGGAGGGCCACAGCATCACGGCCGCCACCACGGCGCCCGCCGCCGCCACCGCCGCGGCGGCCGTCAGCGCCGGCCGCCTCCCGCTCCGCACCGGCGCCCGTCGCCGCCTGCCCGTGCTCACCGCACCACGCCTTTCACGATCACGCTCGCACCCCGGCCGTCGGGGCCCGCACCTTCACGTACGCATCCCACACCTCGAACACCTCATGTCGTACACCCCCCTCGTGAACCACGGTCCCCTTCCCCGCCACAACCGTCCACCGCACGTTCCGAAACTCTCCCGTCCGGGTGAAATTCAGGCATCGGACGGACAGCTCTCGTCAATCGTCGATACCGTGGCAGCACACTTCTCACTTCATCCCCTGCCGCACCACACGTGACGTCCGAAGGGCGCCACGGCACGCACCCGTCGCCACCCCATCGCCGAGGACCCACGCTGCCCGCGCACCGTCTCCCACGCCTCCCCGGCCAGGTCGCCCTACCCGAGCAGAAGAGCGCGCGACCGTCCCCGGCGCGCCTCCAGCACTTCAACGGCGCGCCCGCCGACGACGTCGAGCGCGCCCTGCTCACGTGCTGCCGCAATCCGCGCTGGGCCCGCCGGCTCGCCGCCCACCGGCCCTACCCGGACCTGGAAGCCCTGCTGGCCGCGGCCGACGAGGCGGCGTACGACCTCACGCCCGGCGATCTCGCCGAAGCGCTCGCCGGCGAGTCGCTCACCCCGCTCCCGGACGGCGGCTACCTCGCCGCCCACACCGCGCTGAGCGCCGCGTACGCCGCGTACGAGAGCCGCTTCGGGCATGTGTTCGTCATCTGTCTGGACGGCATAGCCCCCGACGAAGCCGTCGACCAGGTCCTCGGCGCCATCCGGTCACGATTGACGAACGATCGGGAGGAGGAGCGGGTGACGACGGCGGACGAACTGCGCCGCCTCGCCCGGGGCCGTCTGGCCCGCCTGGTGCAGCACTTCGGCGCGCCGCCCGTACGGGAGCGCCCCCTCCAGGAGCGCCACGCTCAGAGCCGGCACGGCCCCTGACCCGGAGTCGACGGCTCCGGCTCCGTTCCGGCTCCCGCTCCATGAGCGCGGCCTCCGAGAACGCCGCCTCCAGGAGCACCGTCTCCGCACGAAGCAGCGCCCGCCACCCCTCACAGCGCCTTGATCGGCGTCCGCAGTAGCCCGTCCGTGCCTGATTGTCTGCCAGTTTGATCACATAGATAGGGCCGCTGTAAACGTTCCGACAAGTCGTCGCTACGATGGCCGGGGCCGGTGGACCGTACCCGGCCGGGCCGACCGACACAGAAGCCGGCAGGCCCCAATCCCCGCTCCCGGAGGGTTCTTCCGTGCCGGCTGGAACGCTGTACCGCGGCCGGGAAGGAATGTGGTCCTGGGTGGCTCATCGAGTCACCGGCGTCCTCATCTTCTTCTTCCTGTTCGTACACGTGCTGGACACCGCTCTCGTCCGTGTCTCCCCCGAGGACTACGACAGGGTCGTGTCCACGTACAAGACGCCGATCGTCGCGCTGTTGGAGTACGGCCTCGTCGCCGCCATCCTCTTCCACGCGCTCAACGGCCTGCGTGTCATCGCCGTCGACTTCTGGTCGAAGGGCCCGCGCTACCAGAAGCAGATGCTCTGGTCCGTCGTCGGTATCTGGGTCGTGCTGATGGCCGGGGCGCTCTACCCCGTCCTCGGGCACGCATTCCGCGAAGTCTTCGGGAGCTGACACAGATGTCCACCACAGAGACCGCCGCTTCCGGCATCGGCCCCGTCGAGGGCGCGGGCGGGTTCTCGGCGTACGGCGTCGACAACCCGGCGCCGCTCATCGAGGCCCCGCGCAAGCGCACCAAGAAGACCCCGAAGTCGACCCGCGGCAATTTCGAGATGTACGGCTGGCTCTTCATGCGCCTGTCCGGCATCGTCCTGGTCGTCCTGGTCCTCGGCCACCTGCTCATCCAGCTCGTCCTCGACGGCGGCGTCTCCAAGATCGGCTTCGCGTTCGTCGCGGGCCGCTGGGCGTCCCCGTGGTGGCAGGCCTGGGACCTCGCGATGCTGTGGCTCGCCATGCTGCACGGCGCCAACGGCCTGCGCACGGTCATCAACGACTACGCCGAGCGCGCGAACACCCGCCTGTGGCTCAAGGGCCTGCTCTACACCGCGACGGTGTTCACCATCCTGCTGGGCACGCTGGTGATCTTCACCTTCGACCCGAACATCCGCTAGGCACGGGGCTGAGGTAACCGACTCATGCAGATCCACAAGTACGACACCGTCATCGTCGGCGCCGGCGGCGCCGGCATGCGCGCCGCCATCGAGGCGACGAAGCGCAGCCGCACCGCCGTGCTGACGAAGCTCTACCCCACCCGTTCCCACACGGGCGCGGCGCAGGGCGGCATGGCCGCCGCGCTCGCCAACGTGGAGGAGGACAACTGGGAGTGGCACACCTTCGACACCGTCAAGGGCGGTGACTACCTGGTCGACCAGGACGCCGCCGAGATCCTGGCGAAGGAGGCCATCGACTCGGTCCTCGACCTGGAGAAGATGGGCCTGCCGTTCAACCGGACGCCCGAGGGCCGGATCGACCAGCGCCGCTTCGGCGGTCACTCCCGCAACCACGGCGAGGCCCCGGTCCGCCGGTCCTGCTACGCCGCGGACCGCACCGGCCACATGATCCTCCAGACGCTGTACCAGAACTGCGTCAAGGAGGGCGTGGAGTTCTTCAACGAGTTCTACGTGCTCGACCAGCTCATCACCGAGGTCGACGGCGTCAAGCGGTCCGCGGGTGTCGTCGCGTACGAACTCGCCACCGGCGAGATCCACGTCTTCCAGGCGAAGTCCGTGATCTACGCGTCCGGCGGCACCGGCAAGTTCTTCAAGGTGACGTCCAACGCGCACACCCTGACGGGTGACGGCCAGGCGGCGGTCTACCGTCGCGGGCTGCCGCTGGAGGACATGGAGTTCTTCCAGTTCCACCCGACCGGCATCTGGCGCATGGGCATCCTGCTGACGGAGGGCGCCCGCGGTGAGGGCGGCATCCTCCGCAACAAGGACGGCGAGCGCTTCATGGAGAAGTACGCGCCGGTCATGAAGGACCTCGCGTCCCGTGACGTCGTGTCCCGCTCCATCTACACGGAGATCCGTGAGGGCCGCGGCTGCGGTCCCGAGGGCGACCACGTCTACCTCGACCTCACCCACCTCCCGCCGGAGCAGCTCGACGCGAAGCTCCCGGACATCACCGAGTTCGCCCGTACGTACCTCGGCATCGAGCCCTACACGGACCCGATCCCGATCCAGCCCACCGCGCACTACGCGATGGGCGGCATCCCGACGAACGTCCAGGGTGAGGTGCTGAGCGACAACACCACGGTCGTCCCGGGCCTGTACGCGGCCGGCGAGGTCGCCTGCGTGTCCGTGCACGGCGCCAACCGCCTGGGCACGAACTCGCTGCTGGACATCAACGTGTTCGGGCGCCGCGCGGGCATCGCCGCGGCCGAGTACTCGGCGAAGGCCGACTACGTCGAGCTGCCGGACAACCCGGCCTCGCAGGTCGTCGCGCAGGTCGAGCACCTGCGCGAGTCCACGGGCACGGAGCGGGTCGCGACCCTCCGCCTCGAACTGCAGGAGTGCATGGACGCCAACGTGATGGTGTTCCGCACCGAGCAGACGATCAAGACGGCGGTCGAGAAGATCGCGGAGCTGCGCGAGCGCTACCGGAACGTCTCGATCCAGGACAAGGGCAAGCGGTTCAACACGGACCTGCTGGAGGCCATCGAGCTGGGCAACCTGCTCGACCTGGCCGAGGTCATGGCCGTCTCCGCGCTCGCCCGCAAGGAGTCCCGCGGCGGTCACTACCGCGAGGACTACCCGAACCGCGACGACGTCAACTTCATGCGCCACACCATGGCGTACCGCGAGGTCGGCGACGACGGCACCGAGTCCATCCGTCTCGACTACAAGCCGGTCGTCCAGACCCGCTACCAGCCGATGGAGCGTAAGTACTGATGGCTACCCCGACCCTCGACAAGGCGGACAGCGCCGGCCAGCCCGAGGCGGGCTTCGCCGACACGCCGTACATCACCGCCACGTTCCGCATCCGCCGCTTCAACCCCGAGGTCTCGGCGGACGCGGTCTGGGAAGACTTCCAGCTGGAGATCGACCCGAAGGAGCGTGTCCTCGACGCGCTGCACAAGATCAAGTGGGACCAGGACGGCACGCTCACGTTCCGCCGTTCCTGCGCGCACGGCATCTGCGGTTCGGACGCCATGCGGATCAACGGCAAGAACCGCCTTGCCTGCAAGACGCTGATCAAGGACATCAACCCCGAGAAGCCGATCACGGTCGAGGCCATCAAGGGCCTGACGGTGCTCAAGGACCTCGTGGTCGACATGGACCCGTTCTTCCAGGCGTACCGCGACGTGATGCCCTTCCTCATCACGAAGGACACCAACGAGCCGACGCGCGAGCGTCTGCAGAGCGCCGAGGACCGCGAGCGCTTCGACGACACCACCAAGTGCATCCTCTGCGCGGCGTGCACGTCGTCCTGCCCGGTGTTCTGGAACGACGGGCAGTACTTCGGCCCGGCCGCCATCGTGAACGCGCACCGCTTCATCTTCGACAGCCGTGACGAAGCGGGCGAGCAGCGCCTGGAGATCCTCAACGACAAGGACGGCGTGTGGCGTTGCCGCACCACGTTCAACTGCACGGACGCCTGCCCGCGCGGTATCGAGGTCACGAAGGCGATCCAGGAGGTCAAGCGCGCGCTGATCACGCGTCGCTTCTGATCCGCCTCCGCCCCGTCCGCCCGGCCCCGCCGCCGGCCGTACGGCGCCTCGGGCCCCGTTCCCCCTGGGGGGAGCGGGGCCCGAGGCGTCTCCGCGGACGTGCTGTGCGGTCCTGCCCGTAGGGCCCCGCTCCCCCCAGAGGGGAACGGGGCCCTACGGTGTGTGCGGGGCCGTCAGCCGCGCAGCACGCGGCCCTGCTTGTCGGTGCGGTCGTTGCTCGTGAAGAACAGGATCGCGTCGACCAGGGCCCAGATGCCGAGGCCGCCGCAGGTGAAGAGCTGGCCGAGCGCCACGCCGGTGGAGCCGACGTAGAAGCGGCCGGCGCCGAAGCCGCCCAGGAACAGCTGGAGGACGCCCGCGACGATCTTGGACTTGTCGGAGTAGGGACGGCCCTGCGGGTCGTAACCGAAGGGGGCGTCAGGGGTGGGGACGGTCATGAAAGCTGCTCCTGGATGGCTGAAATACAACCGGAGCAGAGCGCTCCGGCCGGAGTCCAGGAGGGACCTCATGGCAGAGATCGCCCATGGATCGCGTGCACGTCATCCCCCCTGTGCCGTGGGAGCGTACGGAGATCGACGGACCCAAGGGGAGAGAAATAGATCAATCGTTCCCATCCCGTGATCATATTTCGGCCACTCACGGTCCCGGGATCAACCCGCCGACACGTCCCCGCGTCTAGACGAGGTTGCGGGCCACCGTCCACGCCACCGCCACGAGCAGTATCAACGCCTGCGTGCGCGGCCTCAGTTCGGGCCTCCAGCGGCGCCCACGCAGTCCCTCCGCGGCCCAGCGCGCGAGCAGCGCGAGGGCGAACGGCGAGGCGAGCAACAGCGCCCTGTTGTCCAGCCAGGCCCCGGCGAGGTGACCGTGCATCAGGTCGTACACCATGCGGGTCCCCCCGCAGGCCGGGCAGAGCAGTCCGGTGACCAGGTGGAACGGGCACCTGGGCAGGACATGGCCGGGCTGGTGCGGATCGGTGACGTACAGATAGCCCGCCCCGGCCGCCCCGGCGGCGAGCACCGCGAGGGGTGCCGCCGCCGGGTGCCGCAGCGCGACACCGCGCGCCGCGACGGAATCAGCCACGCAGGACCCGGCCCTCGGAGTCCGTCGCGCTGCTGCCCGTGAGCAGCATGATCCCGTCGATCAGGGACCAGATGCCGAGGCCCCCGCAGGTGAGGAGCTGGGCGACGCCGATGCCGACGCTGCCCATGTAGAAGCGCCCGATGCCGAGGGTGCCGAGGGTGAGCTGGAGGACACCGGCGACGATCTTCGACTTCTCGGAGTACGGGCGGCCGTAGGGGTCGTAGCCGTAGGGCGCGTTCGGGTCACCGGTGTAGGTGCCGGGCGGAACGGCGCCCATCGGGTAGCCGCCGGGCTGCGCGTACCCGTACGGACCGGGCTGCTGGTAGGGGCCCTGCGGTCCGGGGCCGTACGGGCCGGGACCGCCGGGCGGAGTCGCGCCGGCGTGCGGATAGCCGTAGCCGGGCGGCTGGTTCGGGGGCTGCTGCGGCTGCTGCGGCTGTTCGGTCAAGGTGCTGGCTCCTGATAGGCGCGTACGTGGGGACGTAGGACTCATATTCAAAGTCGAAAATCAGTCAGGCCATCTTGCAGCAGGAAACCCCCGGCGGAGAAGTGGGATTGTCCGCGGACGGGCGACGATCTCGCCCCAACCGCCGTTCCCGCGCCACGGACACCGCTGGACACCACCGACGACGGGCCGGGCCTCGCCCCAATGAGTGACCCCACGGTCAGCCCTCGCGGGCGAAGGCGGACGAACACCTAATCTGACGGCATGTCAGATGACGTGTCACATGAGCTGCTCGGCCTCGACAACGTACTGGTGCCGGTGGGTGACCTCGGCGCGGCGGTGAGTTTCTACGAACGGGCCGGGTTCCCGGTGGCGTTCCGGCTCGACGAGGCCGGGATCGCCCTGCTGAAGGTGGGCAAGGAGACACCGGGACTGCTGCTGCGCCTGGAGGACGAACTCAGCCCACGACCGCCGGTGTGGGCCTCGGCGCGGGTGTGGCTGGAGGTCCGGGACGCGCGCGCCACGGCCGACGCGCTGACCGCCGCCGGCATCCCGCCGCTCGCTCCCGTGTTCACGGTCGCCACCGGCAGGACCGTCGAGATCGCCGACCCCTGGGGCAACGTCATCGGCTTCACGGACTACACCAAGCGGCCCGAACTCGCGCGCCGCCCCTAGACGCCCGACCCGGCGCCGGGCGACACCGGTCGCGACACCGAACGGCGCGGGGCATGCGCGGAGACAACGCGGGACGTGACGCCGGGCACATCCCCGACGCTGACTTGAACATGTTCAAAAGCAGGTCTACATTCCTACTCGACAGCATTTTGAACGCGTTCAAGAAGGGGTGGGGACATGGACCTCACGGTCGTCGCGTACGTCATCTATCTGCTGGTCAGCATCGCGCTGACGGTCTGGGTGGCACGCACGCTGAGCCACAACGGACGGATCTTCCTCTCCGACGTGCTGCACGGGAACGAGAAGCTCGCCGAAGCCGTCAACCACCTGCTGGTGGTGGGCTTCTACCTGGTCAATCTGGGCTTCGTCGCGCTCTACCTGAACGGGGACGACGACATCGAGAACGCCCGCGGGGTCTTCGAGGCCCTGTCGACCAAGCTCGGCGTCGTCCTGCTCGTGCTCGGCGTCATGCACCTCGGCAACGTGTACGTGCTCAACAGGATCCGCCGGCGGGGCGTGCTGGAGCGCGAGCAGCTGCCGCCCGTCGGACCGACGGACTGGGTCGCGCCCTCGGCCGGGGCGTGACCCCGGTGGCCGCCTCCCCGGGCACTCGGGACCGGGACGCCGCGCGCGTCCCGGTCCGCGGGCTCACCGTTCTGTACGACGCGCAGTGCTCGCTGTGCGCCTTCCTGCGCGACTGGCTGGCCAAGCAGCCCCAACTGGTGCCACTGCGGCTGGTGCCGGCCGCCTCCGACGAGGCCCGGGGACTCTTCCCCGCGCTCGACCACCGGGCCACCCTCGACGAGATCACCGTCGTGGGTGACTCCGGTCAGGTCTACCAGGGGGCCGCCGCCTGGGTCGTCTGCCTCTGGGCGCTGCGTGAGTACCGGGCGCTCGCGCACCGGCTGAGCACCCCGACGGGCGCCCTCCTCGCGAGGGGCGCGATGCTCGCGGCCGCCAAGTGGCGCGCGGGCCGGCGCCCCACCGGGGGATGGGGCGGGGAGACCTACCGCCGGAGCGAGGGATGGGTGTACGAGCCGACGATCGGATGGCTGTACAACCCTCCGGGCTGTGACGGCGGCGCCTGTTCCACTCGTTAGGCTCATGACCGTGCCAGCACCGACAGACGACCCCGGCCCCGGCGACGCCTCCGAGGGCCCGGACAAGAGCCCGGACAAAGGCCCCGCCAAGAGCGAGCAGACCCGCGCCCTGATCCTGGAGACGGCTCTCCGGCTGTTCCAGGAACGGGGGTACGACAAGACGACCATGCGGGCCATCGCCCAGGAGGCCGGGGTCTCGGTCGGCAACGCGTACTACTACTTCGCCGGCAAGGAGCACCTGATCCAGGGCTTCTACGACCGGATCGGCGCCGAGCACCAGGTGGCGGTCCGGCCGGTCCTGGAGCGCGAGAAGGATCTGGAGGCGCGGATCGCGGGCGTGCTGAAGGCATGGCTGGACGTGGCGGAGCCGTACCACGAGTTCGCGGCGCAGTTCTTCAAGAACGCCGCCGATCCCGATAGCCCGCTCAGCCCCTTCTCGCCCGAGTCGACGGGACCGCGCGAGGAGTCCATCGCCCTGCACCGGAAGGTGCTCGCGGGGTCGAAGGCGAAGGTCCCCGAGGAGTTGCGGGACGTCCTGCCCGAGCTCATGTGGCTGTCGCAGATGGGGCTCGTCCTGTACTGGGTCTTCGACCGCACGGAGGGACGCGAGCGCAGCTACCGGCTCGCCGAGCGCGGCGCCCGGCTCACCACCCGGGGGGTGTCGCTGGCCCGCTTCCGGGTGCTGCGACCGCTCGTCCACGAGGTGCACGAGCTGTTCACGGACTTCCTGCCGGGGATGACGAAAATGCTCCCGGACCCGGCCGTCAAGGGGCGGACCGAGTGATCGCTGTCGGGTGAGATTGCGCGAACCGGACACCGGGGACCCCCCGCTCCACGGCGCCGTCCTCGGCACCGGCCCGCAGGAGGTACGTGATGTCCGCGGCGACCGTGAGGCCCATGTGATCGTCGACCGCGGGCACCGGCGTCCCCCGCGATGGCCGAGCCCCGCGGGGACGAGTACGCGAGTCATCGCGTCCACGCCCCCGCGGAACTCGCCGCGCTGCCCGACCCGACCGGCGCCGGGGCCAGCCCGGACTTCGACGAGACCCTGAAGGCCGTTCGGTCCACGACTAGTTGACGGCGTCGACCTCGTCCTCCGTCAACTCCACGTCGTGCACCAGCGGTTCGCCGCCCACGAGCACGTGACCGGCACGGGCGGTGTACGAGGGTGCGGTGGCCGCCAGCAGGTAGGTGCCCGGGGCCGGCACCGACACGATGTACGAGCCGTCGGCCAGTGACGTCACCCGGTCCAGCTGGCGCCCGCCCTTGGACAGCAGCGTCACCACCGCCCCGTCGAGGGGTTCGCCCGCCGCGTCGCGGACGAAGCCGTGGACGGCCGTCGCCCCTCCCTGCGCGGGCACCGGCACCGGCTCCGGCTCCTCCGCCGGTTCCACCGCCAGGTGCGGCAGCCGCTTGTCGAGCCCGGCCGGCAGCCACCAGTTGGAGTTGCCGAGTAGATGCATCGCGGCCGGCACCAGCGCCGTACGGAGGATGAACGCGTCGAGCGCGACCGCCGCCGCCAGACCGACGCCCGCCATCGCCGCCCCGGAGTCGCCGCTCAGGACGAAGGCCAGGAAGACGCAGACCATGATCAGGGCGGCGGAGTTGATGACCCGACTGGTCTCCGCGAGACCGACCCGGACCGCCCGCGCGTTGTCCCTGGTGTGCACCCACTCCTCGTGCATCCGGCTCACCAGGAACACCTGGTAGTCCATGGACAGGCCGAAGAGCAGCGAGAGCATGATGACGGGCAGGAAGGCGTTGATCGGCCCCTGTTTGCCGAGGCCCAGCAGGTCCAGGCCCCAGCCCCACTGGAAGATCGCGACGAGCACACCGAAGGACGCGGCGGCCGCGATCAGGTTCATCACGGCGGCCGTGAGCGGCACCACCAGGGAGCGGAAGGCGACCATCAGGAGCAGGAAGCCGAGGCCGATGATGGTGGCGACGAAGAGCGGGAGGCGGTCACCGGTCACGGTCGAGAAGTCCTTGGAGATCGCCGTCACACCGCCCACGTGGGCCTGGACGCCGGAGTCCGGGATCGCCTTGTCGCGCAGGGCGTCGATGAGCTGGTCGGTCTTCTCGGACTGCGGCGAGGTGGTCGGCACGACCTGGATCACCGTGACGCCCCCGGCGGGCGGGAGCGCGGCGACCCGGGCGACACCGTCGGTCGCGCGGATGCCCCGCACGAGCGCGTCCGTGTCGCCGCCGGACGACACCACTTGCAACGGACCGTTGAAGCCGGGCCCGAAGCCCTCCGCGAGCAGGTCGTACGCCTTCCTCGTCGTCGTGCTCGCGTCGTCGTTGCCCTGGTCGGTGGCACCGAGCCGCAGTGACAGCACGGGCAGCGCGAGTACGGCCATGACGGCCACGGCGATCACCGCGATCGTGCGCGGACGCTTCTGCACGCCCGCCGACCAGCGCGCGGCCGGACCGCTCGCGGACTCCGGCTCACGCCCTCCCTCGGCGGCCAGCTTGCGCCGCTGGCGGCGGCTGAGCACCCGCGGACCGAGGAAGCCGAGCAGCGCCGGCAGCAGCGTGACCGCCGCGACCACGCTGAAGACGACCGTCAGCGAGGTGCCGATGACCACGCCGTCCAGGAAACGCAGGTTGGTCACCAGCATCCCGGCGAGCGCGATGCACACCGTGCCGCCCGCGAACAGCACCGCCCGTCCCGAGGTGTTGAGCGCCGTGGCCGCCGACTCCTCGGGATCCAGACCGCGCAGGATGCCGCGCCGGTGCCGGGTGACGATGAACAGCGCGTAGTCGATGCCGACGCCGAGTCCGATCAGGGTGGCGAGCAGCGGAGCCAGATCGGGCACGTCCGTGACATGACTGATCAGCTGCGTGGAGAAGAGCCCGGTGCCCACGCCGAAGATCGCGATGCCGATCGGGAGCAGCATCGCGAAGAGCGAGCCGAAGGCGAGGAAGAGGACGACGGCCGCGGCGAGGATGCCGATCATCTCGGCGAGCCCGGTGGGCGGTTCCTGGACCCGCTGGATCGCCTGGCCGCCCAGGGCCACCCGCAGACCGGCGCGTTCGGCGCCCTGCGCCGTGTCGACGACGTTCTGCACCAGTTCCTTGGGGACGGCGTTGGCCTGCTCGGCGAAGGTGACCTGGGCGTAGGCGATCCGCCCGTCCTCGCTGATCTGCGCCGCGCCCTGCGCGCCCGAGTACGGGCTGGTGACGCCGCCCACCCCCTTCATCCCGCCGATCCTGTCGAGCACCGGCTGGATCCGGGAGCGTACGGCCTGGTCCCGGACCGTACCCGCGTCGACCTTCCACACCACCGTGTCGGTGTCGCCCGCGCGGTCCGGGAAGGCCTTCTCCATCAGGTCGTACGCGCGCTTGGAGTCCGTGTCGGGCAGGGAGAACACGTTCGCGTAGTCCGTGCCCGCGGTGGACGCCGCGGTCCCCAGTCCGAGCAGCGCCCCCACCCACAACAACAGGACCACCAGCCGGTGCCGATAGCACCACCGTGCCAATGTCGCCACGCTCAACTCTCCTTAGTCGGTCGGCCGGTCCCCCAGGTCCTGGAAGAACCATCGACCGGCGCGCTCGCGCGTTGAACGACCTGCCCATGACTCTCAAGGAACTCCAAGGCGGGAGCAGCCCCCCTCGCGGGACGGGCGTGCGGATACTGGGGGCATGACCGCTCAAGAGGGGGCCACCGTCCTCGTCGTCGAGGACGAGCCGAGCATCGCTGACGTCCTGGCCATCGCCCTGCGCTACCACCGCTTCGAGGTCATGACCGCGGGTACCGTCCGCCGCGCGCTCACGCTGGCCGAGCGCACCCGGCCCGACGCGGTCCTGCTCGACGTGATGCTGCCGGACGGCGACGGCCGGGCCCTCGGCCGTGAACTGCGCCTGCGGCAACCGGACCTGGCGGTCGTCTTCCTCACCGCCCGGGACGCGCCCGCGGAGATCGTGGGCGCGCTCGGCTTCGGCGACGACTACATCACCAAGCCGTTCAACATCGACGAGGTCGTCGCCCGTATCACCGCCGTCCTGCGCCGCACCCGGCACGCCGACGTCCTGCCGCAGCGCCCGCCGCTGCGCTACGGCGAACTGGAACTGGACGAGACGACGTACTCCGTGCACCGCGGCGAGCGGACCGTGGAACTCACCCCGACCGAGTACGCGCTGCTGCGCTTCCTGGTCCGCAACGGCGGCCGGATCGTGCCCAAGGAACAACTCCTGCGGCACGTGTGGCAGTACGAGCATCCGGCCGAGTCGACCGTCGTGGAGACCTACATCAGCTATCTGCGGCGCAAGCTCGAACCGCTCGGACCGCCGGTCATCCAGACCCGGCGGGGAGTCGGGTACGGGCTCGCATGAGGCTCCCGGACCGTCTCCTCCCCGCCCGGATGGGCATCCGGCCCCCGCGGCGCCGCCACCACGGCATCCACTCGCTGCGCGGCCAGCTGACGCTCGCCAACGTGGCACTGCTGGCCCTGGGCATCGTCGTCGCGACCGCCGTCAGCCTGATGGGCATGCGGCACTATCTCCTCGACCAGGTCGACGCCCAGCTGGTCAAGACACGTGACTCGCTGACCGGTTCACAGCTCACCCTCCACCAGATCGACTCGCTGACCACACTGGCCTTCGTCCGCAACCACCTGACCCCCGCCACGGACGGCTCCCCGCAGCCCGGCTCGATCTTCGCGGCGCTGGACGACGACGGGCGGGCGCTGAGCATCGGCGGGTTCAAGCCGACCGGCACCCAGCGTGCGCTGATCGCCGCGGTGGACGACCCGCGCGCCCTCGTCCGGGACAGGGCGCTGCACGACGTCACCGTGCACGGCGCCGCCTACCGTACGACCGGGGCGCGGCTCGCCGACGGCACCTATGTGCTGCTCGCGGCCTCCACCGACGCGCTCCACAAGGGCATAGCCAAGGCCCTGCGGCTCGATCTCGCCGTGGGGACGCTGCTGTTGACGCTGCTCGCGGTGCTGACCATGCTCAGCGTGAGCCGTCGGCTGCGGCCGCTGGAGGACATGGTGGAGACGTCGTCGGCGATCGCCGAGGGCGACCTGACCCGCCGCGTGCCCTCCAGCCATCATCCGACCCAGGAGGTCGAACAGCTGCGGCTGGCCCTCAACTCCATGCTCCAGCAGGTGGAGTCGGCCTACCGGACGCGTGAGCGCAGCGCCGCCCAGCTGCGGCGGTTCGTCGGGGACGCGTCGCACGAGCTGCGCACCCCGCTGTCCGCGATCCGCGGCTACCTCCAGCTGTACGACAAGGGGATGCTGAGCGAGCCGGCCGAGCGCCGGCGGGCCTGGGACCGGATGAACGCCGAGGCCGACCGGATGGGGCGGCTGGTGGACGAGCTGCTCACCCTGGCCCGGCTCGACCAGCGGCCCGAGCTGCGGTTCAGGAACGTCGACCTGAGCCGGCTGGTACGGGACGCCGCCGAGGATCTGCGCGCCCAGCAGCCGGGACGGCCGGTGACCGTGGGCGCCGACGGCACCCTGCTGGTGCACGCCGACGAATCGGGGCTGCGCCAGGTTCTGGGCAACCTGGTGGCCAACGTCCGTACGCACACGCCGGCCGAGGTGCCGGTGCGGCTCGGTCTGGAGCGTGCGGACGGGGTCGTACGGCTGTGTGTCACGGACCGGGGTCCGGGGCTCGCCGAGGAGGACGCGGCGCGTATCTTCGACCGGTTCTTCCGGGCGGGCGGCGGTGCGGGCAGCGGACTGGGGATGGCGATCGTGCAGGGGGTGGTGACGGCTCACGGGGGTGATGTGGCGGTACGGACCGCGCCGGGCGAGGGTCTCGCCGTGACCGTGACGCTGCCGGTGCGCTGACCTGCTTGAACATATGCGGTGTTGCCCTTGAACATAAGCAGACCTGGGGTGTTGAACACGGCCCGGCGTGGTGCCGTACACAGAAGCAGGCGGCCCGGCCCAGTCGGCCCGGTCCGCCACGCCACCACCGGGCTTCGCACGGAAGGACCTTCGGGTTGTCGTTCAACACGAGCTCTCGACAGTTGCCGGACACGGACGAGACGCCCGACGAGGCGCGCCCGCGGGAGACCCGGACGCCGGACGCGCCCGCGCCGACGTCCCCGGAGACCACCGCCCCCGCGACGCCCGCCGGACCGGCCGGGGCAGCCGCCCCCGCCGGAGCCGACGTGCCGGCCGACTCCCCGACGCCGACGGAACCCACCGGCCACGTCGGGGCCACCGAGCAGACCGCGGCAGCCGCCGACTCCCCTGAACCGGTCGCTCCCGCCGACTCCCCCGCGGCCGCGGCCCCCACCGACTCGCCCGAGCCCGCGAAGGCCGTCACGCTCACCGGCTCCCCGGCGTCCGGTTCGGCCGCCGGGCAGACGGAACCCTCCGGCTCCCCCGCGGACGCGACCACCGCCGGGGCCTCCGACTCCCCCGCGTCTGCCGCACCCCCTGCCCCCACGGACTCCCCCGAGTCCGCCACGGTCACCGGCGCCTGCGAACCCGTCTCTTCCCCCGAGGCGCCGGAGGCCACCGAGTCGCCCGCGGACGCCCAGGCCCCTGCTTCCGCCGGCTCCTCCGAGCCCGCCGAAGCGGCCGGACCCGTCGAGGCCGCCGAAGCGGACCGACCCGCTGAGGTCGCCGGGCCCGCGGAGCCCGGCACTCCTGGTGCCTCCGCCGAACCCGAGGCCTCCGCCGGACCAGGCGCCTCCGGAGGCGACGTCGTTCCCGGGGTGGCGCCGGTCAAGGGGCGGTGGCGGCGGTGGCGGGCGAAGTACCCGGTCGCCGCGCGGGTCCTGGCCTGGACCACCACCGGCCTCGCCGCCGTGCTCGTACTGTTCGCGCTGCTCATGCCGAACAGCAGCGCCGGTTTCCGGCCCGGCGAGTTCGTGCGCATCCCGGTCGAAGCGATCTTCGGCGCGGCCGTGCTGATCGTCCTGCCCCGCAGGCCCCGGCTGGTGGTGGCGGCGGTCGCCGGACTGATACTCGGCGTGCTGACCGTCCTGAACCTCCTCGACATCGGCTTCACCGAATACCTCGGGCGGGGGTTCAACCTCGTCCTCGACTGGTCGCTCTTCTCCGACGCGTACTCCTATCTCCAGGACACGATGGGCAAGCAGGCCACGCTCGGCATCGCCGTCGCCCTCGTGCTGCTCGTGATCGTCCTGCTCGCCGTCATGTCGCTGGCGGTCGTCCGGCTCGCCGGCCTGCTGTCCCGGCACACCGCGACGGCCACCCGCTCGACCCTGGTGCTCGGCACCGTCTGGATCGCCTGCGCGGCGCTCGGCGTGCAGGTCACCGGCGTGCCGGTCGCCTCGGACCGCACGGCGAAGTCCGTCGAGGACCGCACCAAGCGGGTGCAGGCGACCCTGCGGGACGAGGCGGCGTTCGCCAAGTTCGCGAAGAAGGACGCCTTCGCGAACACCCCGCCGGACCAGCTCCTGACGGACCTGCGCGGCAAGGACATGATGATCACCTTCATCGAGAGCTACGGCCGCAGCGCGATCGAGGACCCGGTCATGGCACCGGGGGTGGACGCGACGCTCACCGCCGAGAACCAGAAGCTGGTCAAGGCCGGGTTCGCGGCGAAGAGCGGCTGGCTGACCTCGGCGACGTACGGCGGAAGCAGCTGGCTGGGACACTCCACCTTCCTGTCGGGCCTGTGGATCAGCAACCAGCAGCGGTACCGCACCGTCACCGCGGGCGACCACCTGACCCTCACCAAGGCCTTCAAGAAGTCGGGCGGCTGGGACACCGTCGGTGTCATGCCGGGCGTCCAGAAGGCCTGGCCCGAGTCCAAGTTCTACGGACTCGACAAGGTCTACGACTCCCACAAACTCGGGTACAAGGGACCGAAGTTCAGCTGGTCGACGATGCCCGACCAGTACGCCCTGACCGCGTTCGAGCGCCTGGTGCACGGCAAGAAGCACGACAAGCCCCTGATGTCGGAGATCATCCTGACCTCCAGCCATCAGCCCTGGGCTCCGATCCCCGAGCTGGTCCCGCAGGACCAGGTCGGCGACGGCTCGATCTACGACTCGATCGAGAAGGCGGGCAAGAAGCCCGCCGACATCATCACCGACTCCACCAAGTCGAAGCAGGAGTACGGCAAGTCCGTCCAGTACTCGGTGTCGAGCCTCATCAACTACCTGGTGAAGTACGGCGACAAGAACACCGTGCTGATCTTCCTCGGTGACCACCAGCCCATCGCCCGGGTCAGCGGCAACCACGCCAGCCGTGACGTGCCGGTCTCGATCGTCGCCAAGGACCCGAAGGTCCTGGACAAGATCGCCGACTGGGGGTGGACGGACGGTCTGCAGCCCGAGCACAACGCCCCGGTCTGGAAGATGAGTTCCTTCCGCGACCGCTTCATGACGGCGTACGGCTCGACTCCGGCGCCGTGAGCGACCCGGCGCCCTGAGCGGCCCGGCGCCGTCCGACGGGAGCAGCGGGTCCCGGCCGTGACACGGCCGGTACCCCGTCCCGGCGGCGGCGCCGGACCGCCGTCGCTCAGGCCTGCCGGGAGGCCAGCTCCACGACCGTGATGTCGGACGGCGCGCCCACCCGGGTCGGCGGCCCCCAGGCTCCCGCGCCCCGGGAGACGTACAACTGCGTGTCGCCGTACCGTTCGAGGCCCGCGACGGTGGGGTTGGCGAGTTCGGCGACATGGTTCCCGGGCCAGAGCTGGCCGCCGTGGGTGTGTCCGGAGAGCTGGAGGTCGACACCGTGGCGTACGGCGTCGTGGATCTGGACCGGCTGGTGGGCGAGCAGCACCACGGCCCGCGCGGTGTCCCGGCCGCCCAGCGTCCTGCCGAAGTCGGGGCCCTGGCCCTCGCTCTCGCCCGCGATGTCGTTGACGCCGGCGAGGTCGAACCCGGCCAGTTCCGTCCGGGCGTTCTCCAGCGGACGCAGCCCCAGTTCGCGTACCTCCGCGACCCACTGGGCGGCGCCGGAGTAGTACTCGTGGTTGCCGGTGACGAAGTAGGAGCCGTGCCGTGCCCGCAGCCCCGCGAGCGGCGCGGCGGCCGGTCCCAGGTTCTTCACGCTGCCGTCGACGAGGTCCCCCACGACCGCGATCAGGTCGGGCTGCGTCGAGTTGATCGTGTCGACGACCCGCCGGCAGAAGTCCCGGCCGAGGACCGGCCCGAGGTGGATGTCGCTGACGACGGCGATGCGGAAGCCGTGCGCGGACCGGGGCAGTCTGGCCAGCGGCACGGTCACCCGTTTCACCCGGGGCCCGCGCAGGACGCCGTAGGTGCCGTAGCCGACGGTTCCCACGGCGACGGCGGCCGCGGCGCCGCCCACGGCCCGTGCGACGAAGAGCCGCCGCGACGGTTCCGCCGCGAGGCCGCCCGCCCGCCCGGCGTCCACGTCGAGGTCCGCGTCCGCGTCCACGTCCGTCGCAGGCCGTGCGGGGGCGTCGGGCTGTCCGGACACGGTGGCGGGCGCGTCGGCACCGGATTCCCGCGGGCCGACCGGTACGGCCGGTTCCGTGGCCGGGCGGGGGGCGTCGGGTCCCGCCGCCGCCACGGCGACGCGGGGCACCGCCGGCCCGTCGGCGGTCCGCCGCCGCACGAGCCGGGCCACCAGCGGCCGTACGGCCTCCCCCACGAGGACCGCGAGCAACAGGTAGAGGGCCAGGGCCATCCACAGGAAGCCGGGCCAGGCCAGAGTCCGCTGGAGCCAGAAGGGCGCGCCCCCGCGCTCCGCGGCGACCGCGCCCACCATCAGGACGGGGCCGACGACGAAGACCGTGGTGCCGGCGCGGCGCGCGAGCCCCGGACCGGTCGTCGTGTCGCGCACCAGACGGCGCCACAGATAGTGGTGCAGGCCCGCGAAGACGATCAGGGCCGCGAGGCCCACCAGCAGGAAGACGATGACCACGGCCCCGTGTCCCCCGTCGCTATGAGGTGGGTCGCAGGGCGCGCAGTCCGCGGAACCCGATGGCCCCGACGACCGTCCCCAGGACAAAGGACACGACGGCGAGCGTCAGATGGACCCAGAAGTACGCCGTCGGATCCCCCGCGTCGTCGAACGCGAGCCCGCTGCCGTCCTTCCACAGGTTCTTGACGAAAGTGATCCAGATGACCCAGCTCCACACCCCGAAGGCGAGCAGGAACCAGGAGACGGGGCGGCTGAGCTTCATGGGTCCAGTATCGCCGCCATCGGCCGTCACCCGGCGCCGGGGTGGGCAGGGTGAGAGGACTTCACCGCCGGAGCCCTGTACTTTCTCGACCGTGCCCGCCATCAAGAAGACCACCAAGCAATCATTGTTGGTCACATCCGCCGCCTTGTTGTCCCTTTCGTTGACGGCCGCTCCGGTCGTGGCCGCCGACGAGCCGTCACCGTCCACGACGCCGAGCGCCACTCCGCCGGCGAACATGTCGACGGTGGGCGGAGCCCGGCTCGGGCTGCCCGGGACCCAGGCCGACCTGGGCAGCGGCGCCCCCGTGCTGCCCAAGGACGTCACCGCGCGCTCCTGGATCGTCACCGACGCGGAGTCCGGAGACGTCCTGGCCTCGCACAACGCGCACTGGCGGCTGCCCCCGGCGAGCACCCTGAAGATGCTCTTCGCCGACACGCTGCTGCCGAAGTTCCCCCGGACCGAACGGCACAAGGTCGCCGTCGCCGACCTCGCGGACCTCGGCGAGGGCTCCAGCCTGGTGGGAATAAAGGAGGACGAGACGTACACGGTGCACGACCTGTGGCTCGGGGTGTTCCTGCGCTCGGGCAACGACGCCGTGCACGTGCTGTCCGCGATGAACGGCGGCGTCGCGCGGACGGTCGAGCAGATGCAGACGCACGCCGAGGACCTTCAGGCCCTGGACACGCACGTGGTCACCCCCGACGGCTACGACGAGAAGGGCCAGGTGTCCTCGGCGTACGACCTGACGCTGTTCGCCCGCTCCGGGCTGCAGAAGAAGGACTTCCGGGAGTACTGCTCGACGGTGCGGGCCAAGTTCCCCGGCGAGACGAAGAAGGACAAAAAAGGCAAGGTGAGCCGGGAGTCCTTCGAGATCCAGAACACCAACCGGCTGCTGACCGGCGACAGCGACATCTCCACGTACCAGGGCATCGCGGGCGTGAAGAACGGCAACACCACCAACGCGGGAGCCACCTTCACCGGTGTCGCCGAACGGAACGGCAAAGTGCTGCTGGTCACCGTGATGAACCCGGAGAAGCACGAGCACAACGAGGTCTACAAGGAGGCCGCGCAGCTGCTCGACTGGGGCTTCAAGGCCGCCGACAAGATCACGCCGGTGGGAGAGCTGGTACCGCCGAGGGGCGCGGACACCAGTACCCAGGCGGGCTCGGACCCCTCCGGCAGCCCCTCCGGCAGTCCCTCCGGCACCGCGTCCGGCGCGGGCAGGGGATCGACGGCGCCGGTGGCCGCCTCCGCGGGGGCCAAGGACGGTTCGAGCGGGATCGGGATCGCGCTCGCCGTCGCCGGCGGTCTCCTGGTCCTGCTGGCCGGCAGCGCCTTCCTGGTCAACCGCCGGTGGCCGCTGCCGGACCTCATGCGCCGGCGCCGCTGACCTGCCCGGGCCCGGGACCGCTCCGCGCGTCGGCCCCGGGCGCGGGACCGCTCCGGGTGTCGGCGCCGGGCGCCGGGTCCTCGTGCTCCGTCGCCGTCCAGGACGCGCAGAACAGCAGCAGTTTCGCGGTGAAGTTGATCCACAGCAGCAGCGCGACGGGTACCCCGAAGGCGCCGTACATGCTCTTCGACGCGATGCCTCTCATATAGCTGCTGAGCAGCAGCTTGAGCAGTTCGAAGCCCGCGGCGCCGATGAGCGCGGCGACGACGAGCCGGCGCCGGGACGGATGGACGCCGGGCAGCAGGGTCAGCAGGTACAGGAGCAGCAGGAAGTCGGCGAGCACGGCGACCGCGAACGCGGCGGTCTGGAGCAGCCCTCCGCCCCAGCCGTTCTGGTCGACGCCGAACAGCCGGGCCGTCCAGCCGACCGTCGTGGAGGCGGCGGCGGAGGCGCCGACGGTGACGAGCACCGCGCCGCCGAGCCCGACGAGGACCCCGCCGTCCACGAGCTTGCGCAGCAGGGGGTTCTCCTCGCTGTCGGGCAGTTCCCAGACCGCGCGCAGGCAGTCCCGCATCTGGCCGACCCAGCCGATGCCGGTGAGCAGCAGGACGGCGCCCGCGATGACCCCGATCGTGCCCGCGTTCTGCACGAGTGTGTTGATGTCCAGCTGGTCGGAGATCCCCGGCACCTGCTCGGCGATCTTGTCCTGGAGCTGTTTCTGCTGCTTGACGCTGAGCGTGGCGGCGCCGACCGCGGCGGCGACGGTCAGCAGCGGGAAGAGCGCCACGAAACTGACGAAGGTCATCGCGGCGGCGAGCCGCGTCCACTTCACCCGGTCCAGCCGCTCGTACGACCGCCAGGCGTGCGTGGCCATCAGGCGAGTGACCAAAGGGCCCACGCCGGGGAGCTTTCTCAGCCAGTCCATGATCCGAATCTGCCCTCGCCTCGGAAGACCAATGTCCGGGTACCCCAAAATCGCAGGACAGTGGCGAACGCCATGCCGATTCCCGCGCCCGAGACGGTGTCGGCGCGTCGCGAGGTGAGCCCGAGGGCGTAGTGGCTGACGGCGAGACAGGCGAGCTGGACGAGCGCGCCCGCCAGGTGCACGGCGAGGAAGATCCCGTACCGGCGCGGGCCCGGCGCCGTCGTGTGCCGGTAGGTCCCGAGGGCGTTGCCGGTGTACGCCACCGAGCACCCCGCGAGGAACGACAGCGCCTTGGCGGTGAGCGGGCCGAGCTCCAGGGCGCCGCGCAGCCAGAGGAAGAGGCCGAGGTCGGCGGCGTAGGCGAGGAGGCCGACGGCGGCGAAGCCGAGGAGTTCCCGGGTGAGGGGCCGGGGGACCTCGGCGCGCTGGGCGAGACTCACAGGTTCACGACCGCGAGGCCGTACATCGCCAGCCACACCAGGCCGATCAGGGCGAGCGGCCGGTCGCGCAGGACGACGTCCTCGGGTTCTCCCGCGGTGCCCCGGTCGGCGAAGACCGCGTACCGCAGGACCGCCAGGATGAAGGCGACCATCGACAGCTGGCGCCAGGGCAGCACACCGGTAGGGGGCGCGCCCCCGCCCTCCAGGGCCCACAGGCAGTAGCCGAGGACGGAGACCCCGGCCGCCAGCTGCCAGACGAAGCGCAGGTAACCGGTGGTGTACTCGGTGAGCAGCGCGCGGGTGGCCCCCGCCTTCCCGGCCATCTGGACGGCCTCGGAGTACCGTTTCGCCGACACCATGAAGAGCGCGCCGAAGCCCGTGGTGATCAGGAACCAGCGGGAGAGCGGGATGCCGAGGGCGAGGCCGCCGATCATCGCCCGCATCAGGAATCCGGTCGTCACGACGACGAGATCCACGACCAGGACGTGCTTGAGGCTGACGCAGTAGGCCAGTTGCATGCCGAGGTAGGCGGTCAGCAGCGCCGCGGTGACCGGGGAGGACAGCCAGGCGGCGAGGGCCGGGCCCAGGACGGCGAGGACGCCCCCGACGGTGTAGGCGACCCGGACCGGGACCTGGCCGGCGGCGACCGGCCGGTGGCGTTTGACCGGGTGGGCACGGTCGGCGACGGCGTCCCGGGCGTCGTTGATCAGGTACACGGCGGCGGCGCAGGCCGTGAACAGGACGAAGACGAGGGCGAGTTGGGTCAGCGCGTGCCGGGAGAAGAGCTGGCCCGCGGCGGCCGGAGCGGCCGTGACCAGCAGGTTCTTCACCCATTGCCGGGGGCGGGCGGTCTTCAGCAGGCCGAGCGCGAGGCTGCCGGTGCGCGCGGGAACGGGTGGGGTGCCGCGGTGTTCCAGGAGCACCGTGCGCTCAGCCACGGCCGGTCTCCGTCCGGTGGACGCCGAGCCAGGCCGTCAGGGCTCCGAGGGCCGCGCCCGCGACGACGTCGGAGGGGTAGTGGACGCCGGCGACCAGCCGTGAGACGCACACGGCGGCGGCGAGCGGTGGCACCACCCGGGCGCCGAGCCGACCGAACGCGACCGCCGCGGCCGTCGCCGAGGTGGCGTGCGAGCTGGGGAACGAGTGACGTCCGGCCGTGGGGACCCGGGGTGCCAGGTGCGCGGGGCGCGGACGGCGCACGATCCGCTTCAGGCCCATGCTGGCGAGGTGGGCGGTACCGGTGAGCGCGGTGCCGCGCATCCACGCGCCGCGTCGCCCCCGGTCGAAGGCCGCCCCCGTGAGCCCGGCCGCCAGCCACAGCGCGCCGTGCTCCCCGCTCCAGGACAGGACGCGCGCGACCGCCGCCACCCGTGGATCCGTGCCGCACGCGTGGAATGCCGACAGCAGCCGGCGGTCCATGTCGTCAAGGTCGTCCATGTGATCTCACTCTTCTAGAGAGTGACCCCAGAATTACGGCAATCTGTTATGACATCCCATTAATCACCCATTTCGGTGAGGAGCCGTTGGCACCGGGGAGAGTGGGGTGTTATGCACCTTTTTCGGCGATACGGTCACGGTCATGCCCGCCGACACCACCCCCGGCTCCGACACCGGCTCCGCTCCCCCTCCCACCGCCCGGCACGCCCCCCGTCACGTCTCCGTCCCCGTCACGACGGAGGCCGTCTCCGTCACGGGCTGGGGCCGCACCGCCCCCACGGCCGCACGGCTCGTACGCCCGCGCAGCTACGCGGAGGCGGCGGCCGCGGTCCGGATGTGCGGGGCGCGCGGAGGCATCGCACGGGGGCTCGGCCGGGCCTACGGCGACGCCGCGCAGAACGCGGGCGGGGCCGTGCTCGACATGACGGACCTGAACCGCGTCCACACCATCGACGCCATCTGCGGCACCGTGCTGTGCGACGCCGGGGTGAGCCTGCACCGGCTGATGGAGGTCCTGCTCCCGCTCGGCTGGTTCGTACCGGTCACGCCCGGCACCCGCTACGTCACGGTCGGCGGGGCGATCGGAGCGGACATCCACGGCAAGAACCACCACGGCTCGGGCTCCTTCTCCCGCCATGTGCTCTCCTTCGAACTGCTGACCGCGGACGGCGGGATCCGCACCGTGGACCGCGGCACCCCCCTCTTCGACGCCACCACCGGCGGCATGGGCCTGACCGGCGTGATCCTGTCGGCGACCGTCCGGCTCCTGCCCGTGGAGACCTCGCTGGTGTCCGTCGACACCGAACGCGCGACGGACCTGGACGACCTGATGGCCCGCCTCACCGCCACCGACCACCGCCACCGCTACTCGGTCGCCTGGATCGACCTGCTCGCACGCGGCCGGTCGACGGGTCGCGCGGTGCTGACACGGGGCGAGCACGCACCCCTCGACGCCCTCCCCGCCCGCGCGCGCAGACAGCCCCTCGCGTTCCGCCCCGGCCGGCTTCCGGCCGCGCCCTCCTTCGTGCCGGAGGGGCTGCTCGGCCGGACCACGGTCGGCCTCTTCAACGAGCTCTGGTACCGCAGGGCCCCCCGCGCGCGCACCGGTGAACTGCAGACGATCCCCGCCTTCTTCCACCCCCTCGACGGGGTGCCGCACTGGAACCGGGTCTACGGGCGCGCCGGCTTCGTGCAGTACCAGTTCGTCGTCGGTCACGGCCGGGAGGAGACCCTGCGCCGGATCGTGCGGCGCATCTCGGAGCGCGGCTGCCCCTCCTTCCTCGCCGTCCTCAAGCGTTTCGGGACGGCCGACCCCGGCTGGCTGTCCTTCCCGATGCCCGGCTGGACCCTCGCCCTGGACATCCCGGCGAACCTGCCCGGACTCGGCACCTTCCTCGACGAACTGGACGAGGAGGTGGCCCGGGCGGACGGCCGCGTCTACCTCGCCAAGGACGCGCGGCTGCGGCCCGAACTGCTCGGCCGGATGTACCCGCGGCTGGACGAGTTCCGGCGGCTGCGCGCCGAGTTGGACCCCGGCGGCGTGTTCACCTCGGATCTGTCCCGCCGGCTCGAACTCCGGGAACCGGCACGCCGTCCCACGCCCCCACTCTCTAGGAGCTGACATGAAGGACGCCTTCGGAGCCCCCCAGTCCCTGCTGATCCTCGGCGGCACCTCCGAGATCGCGCTCGCCACGGCACGCCGTCTGATCGCGCGCCGGACCCACACGGTGTGGCTCGCGGGACGCCCCTCACCGGCCCTGGAGCGGGACGCCGAGCACCTGCGCGAACTCGGCGCGGACGTCCGTACCGTCGCCTTCGACGCACTCGACTGCGCGTCCCACGAGACAGTGCTCGGCAAGGTCTTCGCCGAGGGCGACCTCGACATGGTGCTGCTCGCCTTCGGGCTCCTCGGCGACCAGGCCCGCGACGAGCGGGAGCCGCTGGCCGCGGCACGGATCGCGCAGACCAACTACACGGGGGCGGTGTCCGCGGGACTGGTGTGCGCGCGGTCCCTCCAGACGCAGGGGCACGGCTCGCTGGTGGTGCTCTCCTCGGTCGCGGGCGAGCGGGCCCGCCGCTCCAACTTCATCTACGGGTCCAGCAAGGCGGGCCTGGACGCCTTCGCCCAGGGCCTCGGCGACGCGCTCTACGGCACCGGCGTGCAGGTGATGGTCGTACGCCCCGGCTTCGTCCGCACGAAGATGACGGCCGGCCTCGACGCCGTCCCCCTGTCCACCACCCCGGAGGCGGTCGCGGCGGCCATCGAGGTGGGGCTGCGCCGGCGCTCGGAGACGGTGTGGGTACCGGGCGCGCTGCGTGTGGTGATGTCGGCGCTGCGGCACGTACCGCGGGCGGTGTTCCGGCGGCTGCCGATCTGACGGGGTCCGGCCCGCACCCCGTCCGGCGACGCCCTGGGCGGGTTCGCCCCTTCGCGTGGGACCGGCGGACGGGAAGGCCGGGCGGCCCTCAGCGTGCCGGCAGTGTGGAGTCCCGGTCCGCGGGCGCGCAGGCCTGCGGCGGGACGACCGCGCCCCCGAACGCGTACTCGCGCAGCTTGCGCCAGACGCTGTCGCTGCCCTGCTCGTAGAGGGCGAAGCCGGTGCACGGCCACTGGGCCTCGTAGGAGGCGAGCTCCTCGTAGGCCCGGTCCATCGCCGCTTCGTCGATGGCGTGCGCCACGGTGACGTGCGGGTGGTACGGGAAGTGGAGTTCTCGGGCCACCGGCCCCGACGTGTCCCTGACCTGCTTCTGCAGCCAGGTGCAGGCCTCGGCGCCCTCCGCGACCCGGACGTAGACGACGGGCGACAGCGGCCGGAAGGTGCCCGTGCCGCACAGCCGCATCGGGAAGGGACGTCCGGCGGCGGCGACCTCCAGGAGGTGCGCCTCGACCGCCGGCAGTGCCGAGGCGTCCACCTCCGTCGGAGGCAGCAGCGTGACGTGTGTGGGAATGTCACAAGCCGCGGGGTCCCCGAAGCCCGCGCGCCGCTCCTGGAGCAGGCTGCCATGAGGCTCCGGGACCGCGATCGACACTCCGATCGTTACGGTCCCCACGTCGTCTCCTGTCGTTGTGTCGATGTCCGGTGTTCCTGCGCGCAGGAACGGCCACCGGTTCGGCTTCGACTGTACGGCGATACGGCCCGATACCGGCCGTCGTACCGGTGTTGCTCTCGTCTCGTACGCGCTGTCGAACGGTGTCGCGCGGGCGCCCTCAGTGCTTGGCGGGCAGGAAACCCACCCGGTCGTACGCCTGCGCGAGCGTCTCCGCGGCGACGGCGCGTGCCTTCTCCGCCCCCTTGGCCAGGATCGAGTCCAGCGTCTCCGGGTCGTCCAGATACTGCTGGGTGCGCTCCCGGAACGGCGTCACGAAATCGACCATGACCTCGGCGAGGTCCGTCTTCAGCGCACCGTAGCCCTTGCCCGCGTACTTCTCCTCCAGTTCCGCGACACCGGTCGTGGTGAGGGTGGAGTAGATGGTCAGCAGATTGCTGACACCCGGCTTGAGCTCGGTGTCGTACCTGATGACGGTGTCCGTGTCGGTGACCGCGCTCCTGACCTTCTTCGCGGTCGCCTTCGGGTCGTCGAGGAGGTTGATGAGGCCCTTGGGCGTGGACGCCGACTTGCTCATCTTGATCGACGGGTCCTGAAGGTCGAAGATCTTCGCCGTCTCCTTGAGGATGTACGGCTTCGGGACCGTGAACGTCTCGCCGAAGCGGCCGTTGAAGCGCTCGGCGAGATCGCGGGTCAGCTCGATGTGCTGACGCTGGTCCTCACCCACCGGGACCTCGTTGGCCTGGTACAGCAGGATGTCCGCGACCTGCAGGATCGGGTACGTGAAGAGGCCGACGGAGGCGCGGTCGGAACCCTGCCGGGCGGACTTGTCCTTGAACTGGGTCATGCGGGACGCCTCGCCGAAACCGGTGAGGCAGTTCATGATCCAGGCCAGCTGGGCGTGCTCGGGGACATGACTCTGGACGAAGAGCGTGCAGCGCTCCGGGTCGAGGCCCGCGGCCAGCAGCTGGGCGGTGGCGAGCCGGGTGTTGGCGCGCAGGTCCGCCGGCTCCTGCGGAACGGTGATCGCATGCAGGTCGACGACCATGTAGAACGCGTCGTGGGACTCCTGCAGGGCCACCCACTGGCGCACGGCGCCGAGGTAGTTGCCGAGGTGGAACGAGCCTGCCGTGGGCTGGATTCCGGAGAGCACGCGGGGACGATCAGAGGCCATGCCCACCATTCTCTCAGGTACGGGCGCCCGGTCCGGAACGCGCGCGAAACAGAGCGGACACGGGTGGGAACCGATCGGCCCGGGGCGGTGTACCAGAAGTGTGAGGACGCGGGAGGGGGGCCGCATCGTCGTCGACGAGGCCGCGGTGATCGCACGCGTACGCGCCGGGGAGCCGGAGGCGTACGCGGAGCTGGTCCGCGCCCACACGGGCATCGCGATCAGAGCGGCCCGGGCCCTCGGGGCGGGCGCGGACGCGGAGGACGTGGTGCAGCAGGCGTTCCTCAAGGCGTACTGCGCGCTGGGGCGCTTCCGGGACGGCGCGGCGTTCAAGCCGTGGCTGCTCTCGATCGTCGCCAATGAGACGAGGAACACAGTGCGTACGGCGGCGCGGCAGCGCACGCTGGCGGGCCGCGAGGCGGCGTTCACCGAAGCGGAACCGCTGATACCGGAATCGGTGGACCCGGCGGCCGCCGCGCTCGGGGCGGAGCGCCGGACGGCCCTGTTCGCGGCGCTCGACCAGTTGAGCGAGGAGCACCGGCTCGTCGTGACCTACCGCTATCTCCTGGAGATGGACGAGACGGAGACGGTCCAGGCCCTGGGTTGGCCCCGCGGCACCGTGAAGTCCCGCCTGAACCGCGCCCTGCGCAAGCTCGGCCGACTGCTGCCCGGCTTCGAGCCGGGCGGGCCCCGGGAAGGGGGTGACGCGCATGTCTGAGCCGCACAGGGGACAGGGCCCGGGGGCGTCCGGGGACCGGGAGACCCGCGAGGGCGCCCCGGGACTCGCGGAGGAGTTGCGCGCGCTCGGACGGTCACTGACCGGGCCTGGCGGCTCCCGCGGCGAGTCGATGGCCGAGCGGGTGCTGGAGCGGATACTCGCCGAGCGGATCCCGGTCCCGGTGGCCGTCCGCCCGGGACCCGGTGAGCGTCTCCGCGCGGTGCGTCGCTGGGTGCGGCTCAGGGGGCGTGTGCTGACCGCGGGCCTGTGCGGTCTGCTGACGGTGCTCGTGCTCACGCCTCCGGTGCGCGCGGCGGTCGTCGACTGGTTCGGCTTCGGCGGGGTCGAGGTGCGGTACGACCCGTCGGCGGTGCCGTCGCCCGGGGCCGAGGTGCCGGGATGCGGCCCCTCGCTCACTCTGGCCGAGGCGGGGCGGCGGGCGGGGTTCGCGCCGCTCGTGCCGGACGTCCTAGGGGTGCCGGACGCGGTGACGGTGACGCGGGACCCGAAGGTGCGGTTCCTGATGACCCTGTGCTGGCGCGAGCACGGACGCACGGTCCGGCTGGACGAGTATCCGGCCGGCCTGGACATCGGCTTCACCAAGACGGTGCGGGAGCCGCCGGAGTGGGTGCCGCTGGGCGTGGACGGGAGCGGGAGCGGGGGTGCGGACGCCGACTTCGGTGATCCGGCGTTGTGGTTCCCCCGGCCGCATCTGCTCAGCTTCTGGCTCGTCGACGCGTCCGGCGGCCGCGTGACGCGCTCGGAGCGGACCGCGGGACCCACCCTGCTGTGGACGCGCGGGGGCGAGGTGACCCTCCGTCTGGAGGGCGTGGCGTCGAAGGCCCGCGCGGTGGAGATCGCGCGGTCGCTGGACCCGCGGAAGTAGCCGGGTGCGGAGCGGGAACCCGGGCGGGTCGAGCGGTGTACCAGAAGTGACACCGACGTGCGGGACAGCGGTGGCCCGCTGTCGCGGGACCTGTGAAACGGCCGGCCCGGATACGGGGGCGCGACAGACGGGAGACGTCCGCGGCAGGTGAGGACGGTGGGAGACGGTGCGGGTGGACGGTGGGTGCAGACGGTGGGGGAAGTACCAGGACCTGCGGCGGGGCGCGCGCATCGGCTCGCAGCCGGGGAAGGGATGAGGGGGCGGTTCGGGCCTACGAGCGTCGGGGGGAACGGATGAGGTGGCGGGTCCTGCGTGCGGGTGGCCGAGGGGGACGGATGGGCGGTCTGCCCCCTCGGGCGGGGATTCGGGACGGGGACGGGCGGACGGGATGCCGGGCAGACGACGGGACGGGATGCCGGGGTGCTCGGAGGGAACGCCGTCGCGACGAGGGAACGCGGTCGGACGACGAGCGCGCGACGCGAGGGCGGGACGACGCATCGGACGCCGGCCGGGACGGGCGGACGGAACACCACGCGGACACGGGGGCGGAGGGCTGGCACGAGCGGACGGAACACCACGCGGACACGGGGGCGGAGGGCTGGCACGAGCGGACGGAACACCACGCGGACACGGGGGCGGAGGGCTGGCACGGGCGGACGGAACACCACGCGGACACGGGGGCGGAGGGCTGGCACGAGTGGACGGATGAGGGGACCGACCACGACTGCGGCGAACGGACCGGGGGCCCGGACGGGCGGGCGGCGGGGCGGCGAGTGGGTCGGACGGCGTGGGGGCGGGCGAGCCGGGCGGCTCTGTGGCGCGAGGGGTGGACGGCCTGGTGGCGATGGGGGTGGCCGGAGTGGTCGGGTGGGCGTACGAGGTGGTGGTGGCCGCTCCTGGTGTCGCTGGTGCCGGTCGTGCTCGGCGCACCGGCGGCGCTCGCCTCGGCTCCCGGCACGACGGCCGCGCGGGCCGACACACCCGACATGGCCGTGGTCGTCGCCGCAGGCACCGGGCACACCACCCTCCTGCACTCCGGGGACCGGGACTTCGCGCTGCTCTGGCGCCTCCTGACACCCCGGTTCACGGGCACGGAGAGAGTGCCCGACGCCTGGGCGGCGGGCGACTATCCGCCGGCGCGCGCCACGGTGATCTGGGGGATGACGGGCGTCGGAGGCTGGCCGCAGACGAGCCGGGCTCCCGGCGGAGACGTCGCCATGGAGCGTGAGGACCAGGTGTTCCTCGCGCCGGACGGCACTCCCTGGGTGCGGTCGGACCCCTCGCCGGACGTCGCTGACGACGACGTCCGTTGGCACCGGGCACCGCGCTCGGTGTTCGACCGGCTGGTGGAGCACGGAGGACCGTTCGGCCCGGGGACCCCCGCGGTGCCTTCGGCGGAGCGGGACACCGCTCCGGCCGAGTCCGTGAAGTGGGCGGCGGCCGGACTGGCGGTGGGCCTGCTCGTCGGTGCGGGCGGCAGCCGTCTGATACGCCGCGCGGCGGCCCGGCACGACACTGCCGGACCGCCGCGGGAACCACGACAGGAACTGATCGACCTGTAAAAACCGGCCGGCCCTGGGGCCGGAGAGGGTCAGCCGAGGTCGATCTCCGGGTAGAGCGGGAAGGGGGCCAGCAGGTCGGTGGCACGGTGCGCGATCTCGTCGGAGATCTTCGGGTCCAGGACGTGCTGGGCCTTGGACGGGTTGCCCTTGGCGGTGGTGCCCGGCTCGGCGACGGTGAGGACGCGGTCGATCAGACCGGCGATCTCGTCCATCTCGGCCGTCCCCAGACCACGGGTGGTCAGAGCGGGCGTACCGATGCGGATACCCGAGGTGTACCAGGCGCCGTTGGGATCGGCGGGGATGGCGTTGCGGTTGGTGACGATGCCCGAGTCGAGCAGCGCGGACTCGGCCTGGCGGCCGGTGAGGCCGTAGGAGGACGCGACGTCGATCAGGTTCAGGTGGTTGTCGGTGCCGCCGGTGACCAGCGTGGCGCCGCGGCGCATCAGACCCTCGGCGAGAGCGCGGGCGTTGTCGACGACGGCGCGGGCGTAGTCGCGGAACTCGGGTCGGCGGGCCTCGGCGAGCGCGACGGCCTTGGCGGCCATGACGTGCGGGAGGGGGCCGCCGAGGACCATCGGGCAGCCGCGGTCGACCTGCTCGGCGAGGGACTCGTCGCACAGCACCATGCCGCCGCGCGGGCCCCGCAGCGACTTGTGGGTGGTGGTGGTGACGATCTGGGCGTGCGGGACCGGGTCGAAGTCTCCGGTGAGGACCTTGCCGGCGACGAGACCGGCGAAGTGCGCCATGTCGACCATCAGCGTCGCGCCGACCTCGTCGGCGATCTCCCGCATGATCCGGAAGTTCACCAGACGGGGGTAGGCGGAGTACCCGGCGACGAGGATCATCGGCTTGAACTCGCGGGCGGAGACGCGCAGGGCCTCGTAGTCGATGAGGCCGGTGGCGGGGTCGGTGCCGTAGGAACGCTGGTCGAACATCTTGCCGGAGATGTTCGGGCGGAAGCCGTGGGTGAGGTGACCGCCGGCGTCCAGGGACATGCCGAGCATGCGCTGGTTGCCGAAGGCCTGACGCAGTTCGGCCCAGTCGGCCTCGGAGAGGTCGTTGACATTGCGGACGCCGGCCTTGGCGAGGGCCGGGGCCTCGACGCGGGCGGCGAGGACGGCCCAGAAGGCGACGAGGTTGGCGTCGATGCCGGAGTGCGGCTGGGCGTAGGCGTGCTCGGCGCCGAAGAGTTCGCGGGCGTGCTCGGCGGCGAGGGCCTCGACGGTGTCGACGTTGCGGCAGCCGGCGTAGAAGCGGCGGCCGACGGTGCCCTCCGCGTACTTGTCGCTGAACCAGTTCCCCATGGCCAGCAGAGTGGCCGGGGAGGCGTAGTTCTCGGACGCGATCAGCTTGAGCATGGCGCGCTGGTCGGCGACTTCCTGGCCGATGGCGTCCGCGACGCGGGGCTCCACGGCCCGGATCACGTCGAGGGCGCTGCGGAAGGCGGTGGACTCGGTGGACAGGGGCTCGGACATGACGGCCTCCGGACGTGGCGTTCGGCGTTCACGGGTCGGCCCAGGCGCACGGCACACAGTTCACGGAGTCGCTCCCCGATGGTCGGTCCCATCCCAGCGCGCCAGTCACGGCTCCGCCGGTCAGCCTACCGGGCACGCCGGATCACGGGCCACGCGGCGCTGCCGGCGAGCGCTCGCGGGCTGTGGGCGGGCGTGGACATCGCCCCGGCGTACGGGACGGGCCGTGAGGTCTGCGAGCAGCTCATGGACCGGGGAGTCCTGGTCAAGGACACCCACGGGCCGACGATCCGGATCGCCCCGCCGCTGGTGATCGGCGAGGAGGACCTGGACTGGGGGCTGGCGCAACCGCGTGGCGTCCTGGGTGTCTGGGGCGGCCGCGGCACCCCGGGGTGTCCCGTGATCCCCGGTGGGTCGGCGCGTGGTGCCGGACACGGTGCGCCGTACGGCGCAGGGCCGTCCCGTACGTGGCGTGTTCGGGCGATCCGGCGGGGCGGCGAGGTGCCGCCGGTGTCGGTCCGCGCGCACCGGGGACGGCGGGGCAGCGGTCGCGCGCCCACCGGGGACCGCGGGGCAGCGGTCGCGTGCCCGCGGGCTGTCCCGTGACGCCCGCCGGGGATCACGGGACGGCCCTCAGAGGATCACGTGGGGCAGGAAGCGGGCGTACTCGTCGGTGATCAGGCCTGCCGACTCGCGGATGCCGAGTCCCGCCGGTTCGTCCTCCACCACCCAGGCGCCGAGCACGACGTGGTTGCCGTCGAAGGAGGGCAGCGGGGCCAGTTCCTGGTAGCAGCAGGGTTCGTCCCGCGGGACGGGGTCCGCGCCGGGTTCGTGGACGGTGACGCCGGCGCCCTCCCGGCCGAGCAGGGGCTTGGCGACGTATCCCGTGGTCGCGGCCAGCTCCCGCGGGCCGTCGAGGTGCGCGGCCAGCAGGTGGGGGTGGCCGGGATACAGCTCCCAGAGGACCGCCAGGAGCGCCTTGTTGCTGAGGAGCATCTTCCAGGCCGGTTCGATCCACATCGTGGAGCCCGTGCCGCCGCCGTTGTCGAGGGTGTCCAGGACGTGGTCGCCGAAGCGGTCGGTGGTGAGCCATTCCCAGGGGTACAGCTTGAAGCAGCCGCGGATGAACCGGAGCCGGTTGTCGACGAAGCGGCCGGACAGGGGGTCCCAGCCGATCTCCTCGACCGATATCCAGTCGGTGTCGAGGCCCGCCTGTTCGGCGGTCTCCTTCAGATAGGCGACGGTCATCAGGTCCTCGCCGAGCTCGTCCTCCGCGGAGTGCGCGAAGTGCAGGGGGCTGCCCGGCGGGAGGAGGGAGGCCTGCTTGCGCCAGGCGGCGACGAGGCGTTCGTGCAGGGAGTTCCACTGGTCGGCGTCGGGGAAACGATCCTCCATCCAGAACCACTGGGGGCTCGCGGCCTCGACGAGCGAGGTCGGGGTGTCGGCGTTGTACTCCAGCAGTTTGGCGGGGCCCGTGCCGTCGTAGCGCAGGTCGAAGCGGCCGTAGACGGACGGGAGTTCGGCACGGCGGTGCCAGGCCTCGGCGACCGCCCGGACCACCCTCGGGTCGGTGATGCCGAGATCGGCGAAGCGGTTCTCCTCGACGATGTGCCCGGCCGCCGCGAGGCACATGCGGTGCAGTTCCGCGACGGTGTCCTCCAGCGCCTCGATCTCGGGGAGCGAGAAGGCGTAGTAGGCGCTCTCGTCCCAGTAGGGGCGCAGGGAGTCGTCCGGGTGGCGGGTCAACGGGTAGATGAGACCCTGCCGCTCGACGGTCTGCTGCCAGCCGGTACGGGGTTCGAGGAGATGACGTTCCACGGTGTGAGGGTCCGATCGGGTGCGGGGCGGTACGGGTCGGGTGGCGTCGTGGCACTCAGCCGCCGGAGCCGCCCTTTCCGCCCTTGCCGCCGCCGATGCCGCCGCGGTCCACGCCATGGCCGTGGCTGCCGCCTGAGGAGCCGGATCCCTTGCCCGGCTTGGTGAACGAGCCGCCGTCGATCCAGTTGCCCTTCTTCTCGCCGCCGTAGTACCAGGAGCCGTGTGTGGCGCCCTTCGTGGAGTTGCAGTTCTTGTCCGCGACGACCTCGTAGCCCTTGAGGGCCTGGTAGCTGTCGCGCTCGACACAGCGCTTGTCGGGGTCCGAGGAGCAGGCGGTGAGGGTCGCGGCGAGCAGCCCCATGCCGCCGAGCACGACCGTGCCGGAGCGCAGTCGCCGTCGTGTGTCCGCCATGTTCGGTCCCCCGTGGTCCAGATCGAGTTCGTCCCGGCTCAGCGCCGGCGATCAGAGTAGAGACAGGTCGCGGCCGGTACGCGGTGGGCCCCTTCGATTCGGCTTCCCCTACAGTCACTTCGTGCTCTTTGGAATGATGTGCGCGCTTGGTGCGGCGGTCTGTTTCGGTACGGCGACGGTGTTGCAGGCCATCGCGGCACGGACGGCGGCCGACACCGGCACCGGTACCGGCGGTCCGGCCGGCGACGCGGCGCTGCTGCTTCGGGCACTGCGGCAGTGGCGGTATCTCGCGGGGCTGGCGCTGGACGGGCTCGGGTTCGTGTTCCAGATCGCGGCGCTGCGGTCGCTGCCCATCTACGCGGTGGGCGCGGCGCTGGCGTCGAGCCTCGCGGTGACGGCGGTGGTCGCGGCGAGGCTGCTGCGGGTGCGGCTCAGCGGGACGGAGTGGGCCGCGGTGGGGGTGGTGTGCGCGGGGCTGGGGATGCTCGGGCTGGCGTCGGGGGCCGAGGGGGACCGGGCGGGCTCCACCGCGCTGAAGTACGCGATGCTCGGGACCGCGGTGCTGGTCCTGCTGCTGGGGCTGGTGGGCGGCCGGTTGTCGGGGCGCGGGCGGGCGCTGGTGCTCGGGCTCGGGGCGGGGTTCGGGTTCGGGGTGGTCGAGGTGTCCGTGCGCCTGATCGACGATCTCGCGCCGGGAACGCTGGTGCGCAATCCGGCGGTGTACGCGCTGCTGGTCGGCGGAGGTGCCGCGTTCCTGCTGCTGACCACGGCACTGCAACGCGGCTCGGTGACGACGGCGACCGCGGGCCTGGTGATCGGCGAGACCATCGGGCCGGCCCTGGTGGGGGTGGTCTGGCTGGGCGACCGTACCCGGGAGGGGCTGGAGTGGCTGGCCGTGCTCGGGTTCCTGGTGGCGGTGGCGGGGGCACTGGCCCTGGCGCGGTTCGGGGAGGCCCCGGTGGAGGAGTCCGCGGTGGAGGACGCTCCTGTGAAGCAGGCCTGACCGTCCGGGCGGCGGGGCACGCCGTCGAAGATCTGAACACGGCGGGCGGGCCCGTCGTATTCGATGGCGTCAGACTCCCGGCCCTGTCCGCAAACCCCGGTCCGTGAACAGGAGAGCGGAACCCTCCCCGAAGAATCGACTCCCTTCCGCCGCTCGGGACCCAGCGCTCCCGACCCGAGGGAGGTGGGCGGGTGAAGACCCTGCTCATCGACAATGACGACTCGAACACGTACCACCTGTTCCGGCTGATCGCCGAGGTCAACGGCGAGGAGCCGGTGGTGATCCCCCATGACGCCCCGGCCGGCGGAATTCCGGATCCCGCCACGTTCGACAATGTCGTCGTGTCACCCGGCCCGGGACATCCCGCGGCGCCCCGTGACTTCGGGATCAGCGCCAGGGTGCTCGCCGAGGCCACCGTCCCTGTGCTCGGCGTCTGCCTCGGCCACCAGGGCATCGCGCCGGGCGAGTGGGACCGGTCGGCGGCCGCCCCGGCACCCCGGCAGGGTCGTCTCTCCACGGTCCGGCACGACGAACGGGACCTGTTCCAGGGCCTGCCGCAGCAGTTCACCGCGGTCCGCCACCACTCGCTGTCCGTGCGCGAGCCGCTGCCCGCGGCCCTGGAGGCCACCGCCTGGTCGGAGGACGGCGTCCTGATGGGGCTGCGGCACCGCGGCCGGCCCCTGTGGGGCGTGCAGTTCCACCCGGAATCCGTGCTCACCGAGTACGGATTCCGGATGCTCGTGAACTTCCGCGACCTCACGGCGGAACGCGCCCGCAGGCCGCGTACGAGGAACACCGCGGTCCCCCCGGCCGCGGCGGCGTCTCCCGTGCGGACCGTGCGGCCCGCCCACCGTCTGCACACCCGCCGGGTCGCCGCCGCGGTCGACGCGGAGGCCGCCTTCACGCGGATGTACGCCGCCTCGCCGCGGGCCTTCTGGCTGGACAGCTCCCGGACCGGGGCGGACCGGGCCCGGTTCTCGTTCCTCGGCGACGACGCCGGTCCGCTCGCCGAGTTCGTGCGCTACGACGTCACGAGCGGATACTGCGAGATCGAACGGGCCGGGCGGCCCCCGCGCAAGGTCCGGGCGAGCGTCTTCGACTATCTCAAGCGGCAGTTGGCCGGCCGTGCTGTGGACTCCACCGGGCTGCCCTTCGACTTCACCGGCGGATACGTCGGCTACTTCGGCTACGAGGTGAAGGCCGACTGCGGCTCCCCCAACCGGCACCGGTCCGCGACCCCCGACGCCTGCTGGCTGTTCGCCGACCGGCTGATCGCGGTGGACCACCAGGAGGGATTCACCTACGCCGTCGCCCTGGCCGAGGACACCCCGGCGGCCTCCCGCGAGGCCGCCGACTGGCTCGACGGGGCCCTGGAACAGCTGAGCTTCGTCCGCGCGGGGGGTGCGGGGGGTGCGGGGGGTGCGGACCCTGTGGCGCTGCCCGGACCCGTACCGGCGGGGCCCTGCCTCGACCCCGCCGGACCCCGGCTCGTGCGCGACCGGGAGACCGACTTCACCGGCGTCGAGGCGTGCCGGCGGGAACCGCGGGCGGGCGACGGACACGAGATCCGTCCGGCGAACGCCGCCCGGCTGCCCACTCCGTACGGTCCGTACCACCCGTACGACCCGTACGACCCGTACGACCCGTACGACCCGTACGACTTCTACCGGGTCCTGCGCCGGATCGATCCGGCGCCGTACGGGGCCTTCCTCAGGTTCGGGGATCTCGATGTGGCCGGCTCCTCGCCCGAGCGGTTCCTGCGGGTCACCCGGGACGGCGAGGCCGAGGCCGGGCCCGTCAAGGGCTCGGCACCGCGCGGCGCCGGACCCCTGGAGGACGCCCGTCCGCGGAACGCGCCGGCGTCGGACACCGAGGCGCGTGCCGAGAACCAGACGGCCGAGGGCGCGGACGCGGTGGACCGCGTGCGCGCCTGCTTCCCCGGCGGCTCGGCGACCGGTGCGCCGAAGCTCCGCACCCTGGAGATCACCGGCTCACTGGAGACCCGGGCGCGGGGGGTGTACTCCGGCGCCCTCGGCTATCTGGGGTGCGGCGGCGGCGCGGACCTCGCTCTCGCCGTCCGCACCGCCGTGCTGGTGGACGGGCGGACGCGTCTGGGGGCCGGGAGCGCGATCGCTCTCGACTCCGATCCGGCGGCCGCCCATGACGAGATGCTGCTGAAGACGGCGGCGCTCATGCGGGCCCCTCGGGAGCACGGTCGGGACGGCCAGCACGGCGAACACGGTCAGCACGGCGAACTCGGCGAACACGGCGCAGACGCCGAGCACGGCCGACCCGGCGGACACGACGAACGCGACGAACGCGACGAACCCGGCTGACCCGACTGACCCGACTGACCCGGTCAGAGGGGGCCCACCCGGGCCGGGACACCACCGGCCGCTGCCCCCGACCCTGCCGCTGCCCCGCCCCCAGCGCGGCCCCCGGGCACGGCTCGGCACGGCACCGCACAGCACTGCACAGCACCGCACCGCACCGCACCGCACGGCGAGTCGCTCCACCCCGGAGAAGCGGTACCGGGCCACGGGCTATCCGCCGGTGGAGGCCAACGCCGCGCACAGCGCCTCCAGTGCCCCGGACCACGCGTGGTCCGGTGGTGTCCCGTACCCCACCACCAGCGCGTCCGTCCGCCCGGCCGTCGAGTCCGGGTGGCGGTAGCGGTCCAGTCCGTGGACCGCGAGACCGTGCCAGGCCGCCGCCCGCAGCGCGGGCGGCTCCATGCCCGGCGGGAGCCGCAGCACCACGTGCAGACCCGCCGCGATCCCGGTCGCCCGGACCCCGGGGGTCCGCGCCGCGAGCTGTGCCACCAGCGCGTCCCGGCGACGGCGGTAGCGCAGGCGGGCCGCGCGGACATGCCGGTCGTACGCGCCCGAGGTCAGGAACTCCGCCAGTGTCAGCTGGTCCGGCACCCCGCACGACCAGTCCGTTTCGCCCTTCGCGGCGACCACCTCCGGCACGATCGACGGCGGCAGCACCAGCCAGCCCAGCCGCAGGCCCGGGGCCAGGGACTTGCTCGCCGTGCCCAGGTAGACCACGTGGTCGGGGTCGAGTCCCTGGAGCGCGCCGACCGGCTGGCGGTCGTAGCGGAACTCCCCGTCGTAGTCGTCCTCCAGGATCAGCCCGTCGCCACGCCGCGCCCAGTCCACCACCGCGGCCCGCCGTTCGGGGTGCAGCGGCAGCCCCATCGGGAACTGGTGCGCGGGGGTCATCAGCACCGCCCGTGCCCCCGCGAGGTCACCGGCCGTCAACTCCGCGGTGCGCGTGCCCAGTTCGTCGAAGCCGAGCGGCAGCGTCCGCAGGCCGGCGCGTTCCAGCAGATTCCAGTACGCGGCCGGCCCGTACGGCTCCACGGCCAGCGCCCGCGCTCCCCGGCCGTACAGCACCTGGCCGAGCAGCATCAGCCCGTGCGCGAACCCGGAGCAGATCACGATGCGTTCCGGGTCGGCGTGGACTCCGCGGGCCCGGGCCAGATAGCTCGCCAGGGCGGTGCGCAGTTCCACCCGGCCCCGCGGGTCGCCGTAGCCGAGGGCGTCGTACGGGGCCGTCGTCAGGGCCCGGCGGGAGGCCTTCAGCCAGGCCGCGCGGGGGAAGAAGGACAGGTCCGGGGTACCGGGCATCAGGTCGTACGCCGGCCGGGCGCGGGCGCGGCTCGGTTCCGGGGCCGCCGACGGCGCGGGCACCGGACGTTCGGCGACGCTCGTGCCCGAGCCCTGCCGTGCGGTGAGCCAGCCCTCCGCCACCAGGTCGGTGTAGACGTCCGCGACCGTGTTGCGGGCGACGCCCAGGTCGGCGGCGAGGGAGCGGGAGGAGGGCAACCGGGTGCCGGGTGCCAGCCGGCCGCCCCGGACCGCCTCCCGCAGAGCGTCCGTCAGACCCTTGCGGACACCGGTTCCGGTCGGCTCGACGTGGAGGTCGATTCCGAAAGTGGCCCAAGATTCCACCATGGAAATGGACCATACTCCTGGGCTGCCTGGTTCGTAGGGTCGAGACATGACGACGAACGAAGCCTCCCCCGACACCGACGCCGGCACCACCGAGGAGTACGCGCCCGAGCACAGCCCCCGGCTGGCCTGGGCCAAGCTGGCCCCCGACGTCTACAAGGCCATGGTCCGGCTCGACATGGCCGCCCAGCAGGGGCTCGACCCGAAGCTGGGCGAGCTGGTGCGGATCCGCGCCTCCCAGCTCAACCACTGCGCGTTCTGTCTCGACATGCACACCAAGGACGCGCTCGCCGCGGGTGAGAGCGTGGAGCGGATCGTGCAGCTCAGCGCGTGGGACGAGTCCCGGCACTTCTACACCGAGAAGGAGCTCGCGGCGATCGAGCTGACGGAGGCGGTCACCGTACTGACCGACGGCTTCGTGCCGGACGAGGTCTACGCGCGTGCCGCCCGGCACTTCGAGGAGGCCGAGCTGGCGCAGCTGATCGCCTCGATCACGGTGATCAACGCGTGGAACCGGTTCGGGGTGACCTGCCGGCTCGTGCCCGGCCACTACACGCCCGGACAGTACAAGTGACGGCAGCGGCGGCGGCACCGGCGGCGGGCGGGTCCGTCGGCGGGCTCCCCCGCTGAGAGCGGGTGCCGCGGGAGCCCTCGACGTGCCGTCCCGGCGGCTCCCCGCTCACCGAACCGGGTGAGCGGGGAGCCGTCCGGCACCCGTCGGGGCCGGACAGGAGCCGGACGGGCGGCGTACGAGCGACGGACGGGCGGCGACGACACATGGCGAGGCCGCCGCGGGAGTACGTCACCGCGCCGCGACGACCGGGGTCAGGACAGCCACGCCCGCCAGGTCGACGGGTGGCTGTCCACCCACTTCTTGGCCGCCTCCTGCGCCGACATCCTGTCGTTGGCGATCATCAGGGAGACCTCGTTCTGGTCCTCGGTGGTCCACTTGAACTTCTTCAGGAAGGCGGCCGCCCTGCCGCCGTTCTTCGCGAAGTCCGTGTTGAGGTACTTCTGGAGCGGGGTGTGCGGATAGGCGCAGGCGACCTTCGCCGCGTCCGCGTCGCAGCCGTCCTTGTAGGCGGGCAGCCTCACCTCCGTCATCGGAACCTTCTCGAAGAGCCACTGCGGTGAGTACCAGTACGTGAGGAAGGGCTTCCTCTCCTTCGCGAACTGCTTCATCTGGGTGATCTGCGCGGCCTCCGAACCGGCGAACACCACCTGGTAGTTCAGCTTCAGGTTGCCGACCAGCGCCTTGTCGTTGGTGACGTACGACGGGGAGCCGTCCAGCAGCTGGCCCTTGCCGCCGCTCTCCGCGGTGCGCAGTCGGCCGGCGTACTTGTTCAGGTTCTTCCAGTCGGTGACGTCCGGGTGCTGCCGGGCGAAGTACGTGGGCACGTACCAGCCGATGTGCCCGGTGACCCCGAGCCCGCCGCCCGCGACGATCGTCTTCTTGTCCTCGACGTACCGCTTCTCCTGGTCGGGGTGGCCCCAGTCCTCCAGGATGGCGTCGACCCGGCCCTGGCTGAGCGCGTCCCACGCGGGGACCTCGTCGACCTGGACGGTGTCGACGCGATAGCCGAGCTCGTGCTCCAGCAGGTACTGGGCGACCCCCACGTTGGCCTGCGCCCCGACCCAGGACTGCACGGACAGGGTCACCGTCCCGGCGCCCTGGGCGCCGGCGAAGGGCGAGGCCTGCTTGGTCATGTCGGCCGCGCCGCAGCCGGTCAGCAACAGCAGGGCGGACACACCGGCCGTCACCGACATCGTACGAAGTCGCATGTCACGCTCCCTTCTTCGTGGCCCGCCGGGTCGGCTGGGTCACCCGGTCGAGCATCAGGCCGAGGCAGACGATCGCCGCTCCGGCCACCAGTCCGGTCGCCAGGTCGCCCTGCGCGAGGCCGAACACGACGTCGTAGCCGAGCGCGCCGCCGCCGACCAGGCCGCCGATGATGACGACGGCGAGGACCAGCACGACCCCCTGGTTGACGGCGAGGAGCAGGGCCGGGCGGGCCAGCGGGAGCTGGACCTGGCGCAGCTGCTGGGCGCCGGTCGCGCCGAGCGAGCGGGCCGCCTCCAGCGCGGCGGGATCGACGGCGCGCAGGCCCTGGGTGGTGATGCGGACGACGGCGGGCAGGGCGTAGACGACGGCCGCGGCGACGGCGGGCGCCCGGCCGACGCCGAACAGCGCCACCACCGGGATGAGGTACACGAACTGCGGCATCGTCTGGAAGACGTCCAGGACGGGCCGCAGCAGCCGCTCGACGCGCTCGCTGCGCGCCGCCGCCACGCCGGTCGCGAAACCGAGGACGAGGGTCACGGCGACGGCCGCGAGCACCTGCGAGAGCGTGTCCAGGGAGGGCTTCCACACGCCCAGCACCCCGATCGCCGCCATCGCGAGGACCGCGGTGAGGGCGGTGCGCCAGGTGCCGATCAGCCAGGCGAGGGCGGCGACGATCAGCAGGACAGACCACCAGGGCAGCGACTGGAAGCCGTCCCGGAGCGGGTCCAGGACCCAGGTGGTGAAGTGGCCGGCCCAGTCGGCGGTGCCGCCGAGGTGAGGGACCCCGGAGTAGAGGTGGTCGGTCATCCAGCCGACGACGCGGTTCACGGGCTCGGCGATGTGCACGGTCCAGGTGCCTGGCCAG
Organism: Streptomyces fagopyri; assembly: GCF_009498275.1. Classification (NCBI taxonomy): domain Bacteria; kingdom Bacillati; phylum Actinomycetota; class Actinomycetes; order Kitasatosporales; family Streptomycetaceae; genus Streptomyces; species Streptomyces fagopyri. Next base: position 3,885,194 of record NZ_CP045643.1, read on the forward strand.
TCGAGCCGGCCGGTGAGGCGTCCGGCGAGCGCCACGGCGACGGCCGCGGCGAGGGCGTACGCCCGGACCAGGGCGGTTCCCCCGGTGCGGGTGCCGAGCCGTTCGCCCGCGGCGCCGGTCACCCGGTCCAGGACGACCGCGAGCAGCACGATCGGGATGCCGGCGGCGAGCGCGGCGCCCACGTCGACGGAGGCGAGGGCCTGGTAGACGCGGTCGCCGAGGCCGCCCGCGCCGATGACGGAGGCGATGACCGCCATCGACAGGGCCATCATGATCGTCTGGTTGAGGCCCAGCAGGAGTTCCTTGCGGGCCAGCGGGAGGCGGGCGGTCAGCAGCCGCTGGCGGGCCGTGGCGCCGAGCGAGGTGACGGCCTCCATGACACCGGTGTCGGCGTCGCGCAGGCCGAGCGCGGTGAGCCGGGCCATGGGCGGCGCCGCGTACACGACGGTGGCCAGGACGGCGGCGGGGACACCGATGCCGAAGACCAGGACGACGGGCAGCAGGTAGGCGAACGCCGGGAGCACCTGCATGGTGTCGAGGACCGGGCGCAGCGCGCGGTAGGTGCGGTCGGAGAGCCCGGCGGCGAGGCCGAGCAGCGCGCCGAGGGCGACGGACGCGAGGACGGCGACCACCATGAGCGCGAGCGTCTGGAGGGTGGGCACCCACATGCCGAGCAGTCCGCAGGCGAGGAAGGCGGCGGTCGTTCCGAGCGCGAGCCGGATCCCGGCGGCCCGCCAGGCGACGAGCCCCGCGGCCACCGTGACGCCGGCCCAGCCCGCGGCGAGCAGCACCAGGTAGACGGCGCGCACGCAGAGGACGACGGCGTTGCTGACGTAGCCGAAGAAGTAGAGGAACAGCGGGTGGCTGTCCCGGTTGTCGATGATCCAGTCGCTGGTTCTGCCGAGCGGCCCGGCGAGGTCGACGGTGAGCGCGTGCGGCCAGGTGCCGCCGGCCCAGCGGGAGTCGAGCACCGGGACGAGGACGGCCGCGGCGACGGCGAGGAGCAGGATCTTGGCCAGGGCACGGTGCCGGGTGGCGCTCCTGAGCAGGGCGGAGACGCCGGTGTGTCCGACGGTCGCGGTGACTGCGGCCATCAGGCCACCTCCTCACCGCGGGCCGTGGCGTCCGTACCGGCCACCACCCCGAGCAGTGCGGCCGAGTCCACGACGCCGAGGCAGCGCCCCTTCTCCATGACGCGTGCGGGGTCGCCGGAGCGGGCCACCGCTTCGATGGCCTGGGAGACGGTCGTCTCCGGTGCCACCGCCGGGCCGCGCGCGGCCTCGTCCGCGGACGCGGCGCGCATCGCGGTACGCACCGTCATGACCTGCTCGCGCGGCACGTCCCGGACGAACTCGCGGACGTAGTCGTCGGCGGGCGAGCCGACGATCTCCTCGGGCGTGCCGAGCTGGACGATGCGGCCGTCGCGCATCAGGGCGATGCGGTCGCCCAGGCGCAGGGCCTCGTTCAGGTCGTGGGTGATGAAGACCATGGTGCGGCCCTCGTCGTGGTGGAGGCGGACGACCTCCTCCTGCATGTCGCGCCGGATGAGCGGGTCGAGCGCGCTGAACGGCTCGTCGAAGAGCAGCACTTCGGGGTCGACGGCGAGGGCCCGCGCGAGCCCGACGCGCTGCTGCTGGCCGCCGGAGAGCTGACCCGGCTTCCGGTGCTCCATGCCTTCGAGGCCGACCTTGGCGACGACCGCGGCGGCCCGCTCGCGGCGCTCCGTCTTGCCGACGCCCTGGATCTCCAGGCCGTAGGCGACGTTGTCGAGGACCGAGCGGTGGGGGAGCAGGCCGAAGTGCTGGAAGACCATCGCGGCGCGGTGGCGGCGCAGTTCGCGCAGCCGGGCCCGGTCCATGGCGCGTACGTCCTCGCCGTCGATGGCGATCGTGCCCGCGGTCGGCTCGATGAGCCGGGTCAGACACCGTACGAGGGTGGACTTGCCCGAGCCGGACAGGCCCATGACGACGAAGACCTCGCCCTTGCGCACGTCGAAGCCGACGTCCCGGACGGCGGCGGTGCAGCCGGTGCGGGAGCGGAGTTCGGCGGGCGTGAGGGCGGCCAGCCCGGGGTCGGCGGGGACCCGCTCGGGCCTGGGTCCGAAGACCTTCCACAGCCCGTCCACGGAGAAGACGGGCCCATCGGAGCCGTGCGCGGTCCCGGCGCCACCGGACTCGCCGACGCCACTGACACTGCCGGCGTTACTGGCACTACCGGCACCACTGGCACTACCGGCACCACTGGCACTACTGGCACCACTGGCACTACTGGCGCTACTGGCGCTACTGGCGCTGGTACTCATCACGCACCGCCTCCGATCAGCTCGGCACATTTCTCGCCGACCATGAGCACCCCGATCATCGGGTTCACGGCGGGCATGGTCGGGAAGACGGACGCGTCGGCGACACGGAGACCGTCGAGTCCGCGCACCCTCAGTTCCGGGTCCACCACCGCGTCGGAGTCCGCGGCCGCCCCCATCCGGCAGGTACCCGCCGGGTGGTACACGGTGTGCGCGACCTGGCGCGCGTACGCGCTCAGCTCCTCGGCGTCCGTGACGTCAGGGCCGGGGCACACCTCACGCTTGAGCCAGCCCGCGAGCGGCTCGGTCGCGGCGATCTCGCGGGCGATGCGGATGCCGTCGACGAGGGTGCGGCCGTCGTAGTCGTCCTCGTCCGTGAAGTAGCGGAAGTCCAGGGCGGGTTTGACCGCGGGGTCGGCGCTGGTCAGGTACAGCCGTCCGCGGCTGCGCGGCTTGGGGATGTTCGGGGTCATCGAGACGCCGTGCGCGGGGCGTTCGTACCCGATCCGCTCCGGGTTGTCCGTGAACGGGACCTGGTAGAAGTGGAACATCAGGTCGGGGCCCGCGTGTCGGGGGTCGCGGCGCACGAAGAGACCCGCGTCGGAGTCCATCGCGGAGTTCTCGGGGATGGGGCCGTCCGTCTCCCACACGATCACCGACTCGGGGTGGTCGAGCAGGTTCTCGCCCACGCCGGGCAGGTCGTGGGCGACGGGTATGCCGAGCGCCCGCAGATCGGCGGCCGGTCCGATGCCGGAGTGCAGCAGCAGCCGCGGCGAGTCCACGGCGCCCGCGCACAGCACGACCTCGCGCCTCGCCCGTACGAGGACCTCCTCGCCGTCCTCGGTGCGGACGTGCACGCCCGTCGCGCGCGTCCCCGCCAGCTCCAGCCGGTGCGCCCAGGTCTCCAGCATCAGCGTCAGGTTGGACCGCTCGTCCATCACCGGGTGCAGATAGGCGACCGACGCGCTGGACCGCTTGTTGTTCTCGGGGTGGTAGGCGAGGTCGAAGAAGCCGGCGCCCTCGGTGAACGGCTGCTTGTTGAAGCCCTCGACGCGGGGCACGCCCAGCGCGGACCGGGCGGCGTCGACGAAGTCGCGGGCGATGGCGTTCCGGTCCTTCTCGTCGACCGGGACGATGTTGTTGAGGAGCCGCGCGAAGTACGCCTCCATCGGCACCGCGCCCCAGCCCTCGGCGCCCGCCGCCTCCCACTCGTCCCAGTCGGAGGGCAGCGGTTTGAACGCGATGAGCGTGTTGTGCGAGGAACAGCCGCCCAGCACCCGGGCACGGCTGTGCCGGATGTGCGAGTTGCCGCGGGGCTGCTCGGTGGTCGGGTAGTCGTAGTCGAGTTCGCCGCCGAGCAGACCCATCCAGCGGCGCAGGGTGAGGACGTCCTCGCGGCCGACGTCACTGGGGCCGCCCTCGATGACGGCGACGGTGACATCGGGGTTCTCGGTGAGCCGGGAGGCGATCACGGAGCCGGCCGTTCCGCCTCCGATGACGACGTAGTCGTACGTGTTCTCGTGCATGTGGTCGTGCTCCAAGGTGCTGTGTGCGGTGGAGGGTCGCGTCACCGGGGTCAGCCCGCGAACCAGCGGACAGGCTTGGGCGCGAGGTTCTGGTAGACGTGCTTCGTCTCGCGGTACTCGGCGAGGCCCGCCGGGCCCAGCTCGCGCCCCACACCGCTCCTGCCGAAGCCGCCCCACTCCGCCTGCGGGAGGTAGGGGTGGAAGTCGTTGATCCAGACGGTGCCGTGCCGCAGCCGTCCGGCGACCCGGCGCGCGCGGCCCGCGTCGGCGGTCCAGACGGCGCCCGCGAGCCCGTACTCGGTGTCGTTGGCGAGCGCGACGGCCTCCTCCTCGGTGCGGAACGTCTCCACGGTCAGGACCGGCCCGAAGACCTCCTCGCGGACCACCTTCATCGCGCGGTGGCACTGGTCGAGGACGGTCGGCTCGTAGAAGTAGCCGGTGGCGGGCCTGCTGCCGGACGGTTCGGGACGCCGGCCGCCGGCCCTCAGCACCGCGCCCTCCGCCAGCGCGGAGGCGACGTACGCCTCGGTCTTCTCGCGCTGCTGCCCGGAGACCAGCGGGCCGCACTCGACACCTTCCTCGGTGCCGCGGCCCAGCCTGATCCGCCCGGCCCGGCGCGCGAGTTCGGCGACGAAGCGTTCGCGCACGGACTCCTCGACGATGAGGCGGGAGCCCGCCGAGCAGACCTGGCCGCTGTGGATGAACGCGGCGTTGAGTGCCTGGTCGACGGCGGTGTCGAAGTCCTCGTCCGTCGCGCAGGCGTCCGCGAAGACGACGTTGGGGTTCTTGCCGCCGAGTTCGAGGGCGACCTTCTTGACCGTGTCGGCGGCGGCCCTGGCCACCTTCGTCCCGCTGACCAGGCCGCCCGTGAACGAGACGAGGTCGACGTCGGGGTGCTCGGCGAGGCGGGCGCCGACCGTGTGTCCGGGCCCCGTGACGAGATTGGCGACCCCGGCCGGCAGACCGGCCTCGACGAGCAGCCGCAGCAGCGCGATCGTCGTCAGCGGAGTGATCTCGCTCGGTTTGACCACGAAGGTGTTCCCGGCGGCCAGGGCCGGAGCGACCTTCCAACTGGCCTGCAGCAGCGGATAGTTCCAGGGCGTGATCAGTGCGCAGACACCCACCGGCTCGTGCACGACGACACTGTGGACGTCCGCGGACCCGGCGTCGACGACCCGGCCGCCGCCCTCCCCCACGACGAGATCGGCGAAGTACCGGAAGGCGTCGGCGACGCAGTCGATGTCGACGCGCCCTTCCTCGACCGTCTTGCCCGCGTCCCGGCTCTCCAGCAGCCCGAGCTCCTCACGGTCGCGGACCAGGAGACCGGCGACGCGGCGCAGCAGCGCGGCCCGCTCGGCGACCGGGGTGTGCGGCCACGGGCCCTCGTCGAAGGCGACGCGCGCGGCCGCCACCGCCACGTCGGTGTCCCTCTCGTCACCCTCCGCGACCACGGCGAACGGCTCGGCATCCGCGGGGTCGAGGATCTCGCGGGTCGCGCGGGATGCGGCCGCGCGCCACTCCCCGCCCACGTGGAGGGTCTGTTCTGCCTGCTGAGCCTGGTGTCCGGCCATGGTCGGTGCTGCCTTCCGTTCCTGATCCGTTCCCCTGTGTCACGTACGTGTCACTCTCGGGGACCGGGAGCACATGCCCCCCGACCTGGAATGCATGCACGATCGGTGACTGGAAGTGCGCCTAGTCACTGAAAAATCGACAGAAATACGATCAGAAGCGACACGACGTGGCACGGGCGGTTCGGGCGGCTGGAGCGGGGGCGGGGAGCACGGGGCGAAGAACGCAGGGTGGGGAGCACGGTGCGCCGAACGGAGGGCGGGGAGCCGGGGGGCGAAGAACGGGGGCGAGGACGGGAAGCCGCGGCCGGGAGTCGGGAACGGGAGTTCGGAACGGGTTCGGGGCCGGGGGCAGGGCTGGGGGTCGAGGTCGGGGCCGGGCGGCCTCTACGTCGGTCGCTGGTGGGCCGGGAAGCGGCCCCGGGTGTTCCCGAAGCCGCTCCGGTGCCGGCCGGTGCGCCGGTTCAGCAGGCGCCGGCCAGGCAGAACGACGTCACCGCCGCCTCCTGGATCTGCCGCTGCGCGGGCCACGCGCCGGAAGGGCCCGAGGTCAGGACGACGTACAGCTCACCGCCGCCGACCGGGACGACCCGGTCCAGGGTGCGCACCTCGACGCCCCACTTCACGCTGGGGTGCGAGTAGTCGAGCTCCGCGGCCTCGCCCCGGGCGTCGGGCACGGTCGTGAGGCTGTTGCGGTGGTAACCCGGCAGCTGTTTCCTGAGATCCTTCTCGGCCGCCGTGAGCGTGCCGCGCGGGGTGGGGTTGTCCTCGCTGACCCGGAAGACCTGGAGATAGCGGGGGCCCCCGCCGGATTCCCGGAAGAAGTAGATCGTGACGCCGTTCTTGCCGCTCTGCCTCTCCGGCTGCCAGCCGTCCGGTACGGCCATGTCGAACTCGCCGTTCGAAGCCCGGTGGTATCCGGCCGGGAGAGTGCTCGCCGAGGGGGACGCGGAGGTGGCGTCCAGGGTCGGTGCGGGGGTGGGGGCGGGTACCGATGCGGGGTCCTCGGCGTCCGGACCGGTGGGCGCGCTGGACACTTTGGTGCGGGCGTCGTCCTTGTGCGTGCCGCCACCGTCCCTGCTCCACACGTACCAGCCGCCGAACCCCGCCGCCCCGCCGACGAGCAGGGCCGCGGTGAGTACCGCGACGACCCGCCGCACCGAGGGCCGCGAGGCGGCACCCGGAGCGGGAAGGGGGCCAGGAACCCAGTAGGCCGGGTGGTGACCGCCCTGGTCCGGGCCGGGGTGGAGGACGGGAGCCGGATACTGGCTCGGCTGACCGGGACCGATGCCGGGACCGGCTCCGCCCGGGGTCCCTGGACCGCCGGCCGAGCCGGTGCCGGAATCGGCGCCGGGACTTCCGGCGGAATCGATCCCGGGACCCCCGGCGGAGCTGGAACCCGGACCGGGCCCCGCACCGGGCCCGTCCTCCGGGCCCGGGACAGGTGCCTGGCCGGGCGCGGGCGCCGGGCCGGGCGGGTGGACCGGCTCGAACTCCGGGCGCGGCGGTGGCGGCGGGGTGTAGCGGCCCTGCGGCGCGCCGCCCGTCACCCAGCTCTGTGTCTCGGCGTTCCAGTGGACCTCGTCCTTGCCGGCCACGGTCAGTTCCCCAGCAGCGCGGCGACGGACTCGGCCACCGCGCCCGCCGAGGCCAGCAGCCCGGTCAGCGCGCCGGCGTCCGTGAGGGCCTGCCGGAGCCGGGTGAGCCGGCTCTGCCCCGCCCGGCCCGATTCCTCGATCTCCGCCTGCGCGACGGCGAGTTCGGTGTCCAGACCGGCCGTCTGGCTGCTGGCGACCAGCCGCCCCAGGTCGGCGCGGAGTTCACGTACCTGCCGCAACAGCTCCTCCTGCGCCGGGTCGCGTCGCGGCGCCGCGGCGCCCGGCTGGTTGACGACGTTGTTCCCGTCGCCGATCGCGAAGGCCCCGCTGACACCACTGATGTTGATGGATCCTCTTCCGGCGGCCTGCTCGTCAGCCATTCCCATCCCCTCCCGCACCGCTCGGCGTACCCGGCGTGTTGGTGACGACGTTGTTGTCGCCGAGGGCGAACGCCCCCTGCGCGTTCTCGATCAGGGTGCTGCCGCCGCTCACGTTGACGATCTTCTGCGCGAACTCGTCGGTCCGGTAGCCCGAGTCCTTCAGAACCTGGCGCACGCCCTGCGCGACCCGGTCCTGGATCGACTTGAGATAACGGTTGACGTCCATGTTCTGGAAGAGCGAGGCACTCTCCCCGGAGCCCAGCTCACGCACCGACCGCGCGGGCCCGTCCGGCATCGCCGCACCGTAGCCCGCGGTGAGGATCCGCCAGGTCAGGGCCGCTGCGCGACCCATCGTCACGGCCGCGAGCGCCACCGAGCGAGGCGTGCGCGCGAGCGCCCACACCGCCTTGCCCAGAGGGCTGTTGTGAAGGTGCTGGTGGGCTATGCGGTCCGCGTTCTCGAAGTCGGCGCGCACCGGCAGCAGGACGTGCGGGGCGATCTCCAGCATCAGCATGCCGCCCTGGGTGTGCACGCGCACGAAGACGGTCGTGACGACCTCCTCCTCCCAGCCGCCGACCCGTGCCCGCAGGAAGTGCCGCCGGGTCTCACCGCCCTCCTCGACCGACTCGGCGCTGTGCACGGCGAACGCGTCCTGGTGGTACGGCGCGAGATCCCTGCGGGGCAGCCCCGCCACCGGCAGGAACACACACTCGTCGATCTCCAGGTTGCGCAGCCGGTCCCGGACCGCTCCGCCGGCCTGCGCCGAGGGCAGCCGCAACCGCGCCAGCAGCTCGTGGATCCGGTCGAGGATCACCCGGTTGTTGATGGGCAGCGGCGGCTCGCGGCGCTCCGGGTCCGGCCGCAGCTCGACGGCGAGACTCCAGGTGTCGTACGCCTGTCCGGCACCGCAGAAGGGGTGCGCCGCGTGGTACATCACCAGGGGTGAGTGCTGCTCGACGCGGACGCGCTGCCGCAGCCGCTGGAAGCGCCGCCCCTCGGCGAGTTCTGCCGGGTCGGCGGCCATGTCACCGAAACGCGCCGGGTGCAGCTCGTGCGTCAGCGCCCGCGCGAACCGGCCGCGCTGGAGGGCGACGCACACCGCCACCAGCAGCAGGACGAGCAGCGCGACCCAGGCGTTGATCGGCTGGATGCGCACGCCGCTCTCGAAGAACGGCGCCACCAGGGCGTCCGGGAGGAAGAGGCTGAAGAAGTCCAGCAGTTCCCGCTGGTCCACCGAGCCGGAGGCCGCGCGCGCCATGGTGACCGCCGCGTAGACCAGGAAGCTCCGGCCCCACCAGCGCACCCACCACGCGGGAGTTCTCCGGTACCATGCCGGCCGCTCCTGCGGGCCCCGGATCCAGACGGCGACGGCCAGCAGCAGAAACGGGAACAGGACGACGGCCAGCAGGTAGTCGGAGAGCGGGAAGCCCACCGCCCACAGGCCCAGGACCGCCGCCGCCCAGCCGAGTTCGAGCCGGCGTGCGCGCAGGGCGTGGGCCAGGACGCGGGCCGCGTCGTAGCCGAGCGAGGGGGCGGCGAGGCGCTCCTCGCGGACGTACAGCTCCTCGATCACCGCGTCGCGGTAGCCGGCGTCCAGATAGGTGCCCGCGCAGAGCAGTCGCGTCGCCTCGCTCGCCCCGGGCGGCACACCCGGCTCGCCGGACGTCGTGGCCCGTGGTGGCCGCGGTTGCTGAGGTAACTGGAATGTCTGCGTCAACGCTGCTCCCCCGAGGCGTGAACTGCCCTGTCCCGCACACGCGTTGGTGTGTCCGGCGTCACAGCATAGGGGTCGTGTGACGTCCCCGCCGCATTTATCGCACAGCTACGGCGCAGGCCCCGCCCGGGAGATCCGGACGGGGCCTGCGTGCGGTGGCGCCGGGTACGGCGGGGTGCGAGGGCTCAGATGAGACCGAGACCGCGGACCGCGTCGCGCTCCTCCTCGAGCTCCTTGACGGAGGCGTCGATACGGGCGCGGGAGAACTCGTTGATGTCCAGGCCCTGGACGATCTCGTACTGCCCGCCCTTGGTGGTGACGGGGAAGGAGGAGATGATCCCCTCCGGGACGCCGTACGAACCGTCCGACGGGATGCCCATGGAGGTCCAGTCGCCGTCCGCGGTGCCGTTGACCCAGGTGTGCACGTGGTCGATGGCGGCGTTGGCGGCGGAGGCCGCGGAGGAGGCGCCACGGGCCTCGATGATCGCGGCGCCGCGCTTGGCGACGGTCGGGATGAAGTCCTCGGCGAGCCACTTCTCGTCGCCCACGACCTCGGCGGCGTTCTTGCCGGCGACCGTGGCGTGGAAGATGTCCGGGTACTGCGTGGCGGAGTGGTTGCCCCAGATGGTGAGGCGCTTGATGTCCGCGACCGTCGAACCGGTCCTCTTCGCGAGCTGGGTGAGCGCGCGGTTGTGGTCGAGGCGCGTCATCGCGGTGAAGCGCTCGGCCGGTACGTCCGGGGCGGCGGCCTGCGCGATGAGGGCGTTGGTGTTGGCCGGGTTGCCCACGACGAGGACCTTGATGTCGTCCGCGGCGTGGTCGTTGATGGCCTTGCCCTGCGGCTTGAAGATGCCGCCGTTGGCCGACAGCAGGTCGCCGCGCTCCATGCCCTTGGTGCGCGGGCGGGCGCCGACGAGCAGAGCGACGTTCGCGCCGTCGAAGGCGACGTCGGGGCTGTCCGAGATGTCGATCCCCGCGAGGAGCGGGAAGGCGCAGTCGTCGAGCTCCATGGCGGTGCCCTCGGCGGCCTTGAGCGCCGGCGTGATCTCCAGGAGGCGCAGCTTGACCGGCACGTCCGCGCCGAGCAACTGGCCGGAGGCGATGCGGAAGAGCAGGGCGTAACCGATCTGGCCGGCCGCGCCGGTGACGGTGACGTTCACGGGAGTGCGGGTCATGGCGTTCTCCGTATGACAGCTGGCGGTGGGGCGTCCCTGCCCCGGGGTGCAGGATCGTCCCGTGCGTCCACCGCAATGATCGATCAAAGGTGCCGATGATCGATCTCTCGGCGTCAAGAGAGATCCGCCGTCAGGCTATCGCGCATCCGATACCCCCGTCGGCCGGGTCCCGTGTGGCCCACCCCACAGAGGCCCCGAACGGGCGGCCGCCCCCCTGGGGGTGGCGGCCGCCGAGGGGGTGCCGGGTTCCGTCCGGGGGCGGGTACGCGTCCCGTCCCTCCCGGACGTCGCCGGATCCCGTGGGGGTTGTCTGTCCGCCTGCCCCCTCCGGGACCGGCTATTCCCCCCAACTTTCGCTCGCCCCCGCCGCCCCTGCCCTCCCCCAGGCTCGCGGCTTCGTTCGATGAGTGGGACCCCCGTCGTCCCGTACCTGGGGGCTGCCGCCTCCGGACCCCCGCGCCGGCCTCAAGGGCCTTGTCCTCGAACGCCGGAAGGGCTGAGGGCGCGGGCCCGCATCTCCAGCCCGTCCGGCGCTCGATGACGAGCCCTTCGGGCGACGCGGGGGTCCAGGGGGCGCGGCGCCCCTGGCGGGGGACCGGGGGCGGAGCCCCGGGGAGGGGTCGGGCAGGGGCGGCGGCTACCTCACCGCGTACACCCCCGCTGCCCCGACTTCAACGTCACGCACGCCTTCGCCTCACCCACGTCCTTGACGGCGATCATCGGCGTATACGCGTCGGTGTCGGTGTCGGTGTCCACGGACCCGCTCTGCCCGGGTGCGCCACCGGCGGACACCACGACCGAGTCACCGGCCACGGCCTGCGTGATACGCGCCCAGGCCGCCGCACAGGTCTTGCTGTAGCGGACCTCGACGAGCGTCGTACCGACCGTGACGCTGGTGGAAGTGGTCGCCAACCGCCCCCCGCAGCCCATGTTCTCCGGGTCCTTGCCCGTGCAGTCGCTGCCGCCGCACTTCACCCCGGCCGGCAGGTCGGGATGGACGGCGGCGGACGTCGTGGCCGCCTTGGGCGTGCCCTGGTTCTTCTTGTCACCGCCGCCCCCCGTGAGGAGAACGGCCACGCCGATGACGACGAGCGCACCCACGACGCCCGCGAGGAACATCGTCAGCCGCCGCCTGCGCCGCGCCCTGTCGGCCGACACCCCGTCGGACGACGCCCCCGCGGGCGGCCGCGCACCCGCCGACGCGCCCCCCGTGGACGCGGCGGGCCTCGCCGGACCGGCGGCCACCGGCGGTCCGAACCGCCCCGGGTCCCCGGACGGCGGCGTGGCGACGGCCCCCCAGCCGCCACCCCGCGAAGCCCCTCCGGAGGAGGACCCGCCGGACGAGGAACCACCGGGCGCGCCACCCGCGGGCGGCGACGAGGTCCCGGACACCGCGTCCTCCACCTCCGCCGCGGTCGGCTGCGGCGGCACCGACGGCACCACACCCGCGGGCCCGGCGATCCCGGGCATCAGGGTCGCGCCGCGGCCGTTGCGGGCCCGCCTGCCGTCGCTCCCGTTCGCCGGGTGCGCCCCGGCCTCCCCCAGCGCGGCCCGCGCCTGGGAGATGCGGATCGCTTCCATGGTCATGTCGTGGCGCATCTCCGAACGGCTCCAGGCGCGCTCGGCGAGCTCCCACATCGTGGTCAGATGAACGGGACTGGTCCCGGTCACCTCGGCCAGGGCGACGACCGCGCCCTTGGGCGCGAGGAGCCGGCCGTTGAGGTAACGCTCCCAGGACGTCCTGCTGTAGCCGGTGCGGTCGGCCAGAGCGGCGATCCCCAGCCCGCTCCGGTCGACCAATCGGCGCAGCTGGACAGCGAACTCCTTGACCTGCGGATCGAGTTCATCCGGCAAGGCCTTCCAACGAGGCATTGCTCTTCCCCCCTGCTTCTTTCCCCCCGTGCGTGCCTGACATTTCCCCCCGCACGACTCCCCCGGACTCCCCACCGCGTGCGGGCGAGGGGGTGGCCCATCGCCGCCGAGTCCCCGTTCTGGTTACCCACAGGGATGCGCACGTCCGGGACCTCAGTTCCCGAAACGGGGGCGCACCGGAGCGTTCGAGCCGGGGCACGCGCCGTTGCACGCCCGTCGGGCCGCGGTCCCAGTGTCCCATTTCCCCCGCGCCGCCCAAACGGACTTGCACCCTCCGCACGGACGTGCTCCAGACCAGGGCGCGGGACCTCCCTGCCCGCCCCGGCGGTCCTGGCCGCCCCGGCCGGACCCTCGAACCCGACGAAGAGCCGGCACAGCGGGACGAGGGGCACGACCTCGCCGATCGTAGGAGTGCTCGGGTCACCCGAGAGCGACAGCGCCCGCGACAGCGACGAGGAGGAGCGTGAGGACGAGCAACGCGGCGGAGAGAAGGACGCGTCCCGTGCGCGGGCCGGGCGGGGGCTCCTCGTCGAGCAGGTCCCACCACGGAAGGGTGGGCTCCTCCTCGTACGCGCCCGCACCGCCGTCCACGCCCTGCCGCGCACCGTCGTGTCCACCGTGTCCGTCGTGCGTGTCGTGGGTGCCGTCGCGCCCGCCGGGGTCCGGGGCGCCCACCGGAAGACGCAGCGGCGCGGGCTCGCGGGGCCAGACCCGTACCGCCAACTCCCACCGCACGCCGAAGCGTTCGGCCTCGGCGTCCGGGAGGCCCGCGACCCGGCACAGGGCGGCGACCGCCTGCCGGGGTGGCGGCTGGGTCGCGTTGAGGTAGCGCTGCCAGGACGACTTGCTGTACGCGGTGCGCGCGCCCAGGGCGACCAGGCTCAGCCCGGTGCTGTCCTTGAGCAGCCGCACCTGCTCGACGAAGTGCCGCACCTCCGCGGGAAGTTCCTCCGGCAACGGCTGCCAGGCACCCATCGCTCACCCACCTCCTGCGGCGTTCCGCGGACGTTCGCCCGCCTCCGGCGTTCCCTGAGCGAGGGACGGCGCCGGGCGGTGGGACGGTTCCCGTCACGCGGCGGGGACACGGTGGCGGAATGGTCACTTCCGTGCCACAGCGAACTGCCGGCTGTTGTCCAGCCCGTTCCGGTGCAGAAGGGTTGTCCCCGGGCGGCCCGGCCGCCCGGCCGCGGCCCGTCCTTACTCGGGGGAGGGGACGGGTCGCGGCGCCGTGCGCGGGCGGCGCGGCGGCTTCAGCGGACCGTGAAGTGCAGCGTGTCGTCCAGGAACGGGATCTCCAGCAGCGGATGGGGCTGCGCCATCAGCGCGAGCAGCACGATGGCGAGGCCCAGCACGCCGTACGTGACCATGTCCGTGAAGCGGGAACGGACCGCGAGCATGCCCACGTCGGGCAGTATCCAGCGCATCACCGCGCCGGCCAGCAACGCGACACCGATCAGGATCGTGCCGACCCGGAACGCGTCCAGCGCGATCAGCAGCAGACCGAGCCCGACGGCCGACAGCACGGCCAGGATGGGCCATTGGCGGGCCGGGGCCGGGGCGTCGCTCGCTGCCGCCCGCCCGCCGCCCTCGGGCCGTGCGGTGTCCTTCGTGAACAGCGGGAAGCGGCGGGTGGTACGGCGTGGCCGGCCCTCGGCGTCCGGGGCGCTCACGGCGTCGATCACACCGGGCTCGCCCTCCTCGTCACCGGCCTCCCCTTCACCGGCCCGCGCGTCGCCACCGGCCCGCGCGTCGCCACCGGCCTCCGCGTCGTCCGGGGTCTCGGCCTCAGCCCGTTCCCCCGGCCCGCCCGGCGCGGCCCCCTCGGCCCGTCCGGCCCCTTCCGCCCGCGCGGTGCCGGTGCCCTCGGTCCTCTCAGTGCCCTCGGTCCGCGCGGTGTCCTCGGTCCGTACGACGGCTTCCGCCTCGGCGTCCGCTTCCCGTACGGCCGATGCGGAGTCGGCCCTCTCGGAGCTGCCCTCAGCCGACACTGCGCTCCGCCGCTTCCACCACGTTGACGAGCAGCTGGGCCCGGGTCATCGGGCCGACACCGCCCGGGTTCGGGGAGATCCACGCCGCGACCTCGGCGACATCCGGGTGGACATCGCCGACGATCTTGCCCTCGGCGCTGCGCGAGACGCCGACGTCGAGGACGGCGGCGCCCGGCTTCACGTCCTCGGCGCGGACGAGGTGCGCGGAGCCGGCCGCCGCGACGATGATGTCGGCGCGCTTCAGGTGCGAGGAGAGGTCCCGGGTGCCGGTGTGGCACTGGGTCACCGTCGCGTTCTCGCTGCGCCGGGTCAGCAGCAGCGGCATGGGGCGGCCGATGGTCACCCCGCGGCCGACGACCACGACCTCCGCGCCCTTGATCTCCACGCCGTAGCGGCGCAGGAGGGTGAGGACGCCGTTCGGGGTGCAGGGCAGCGGGGCCGGCTCGTTCAGCACGAGGCGCCCGAGGTTCATCGGGTGCAGTCCGTCCGCGTCCTTGTCCGGGTCCATCAGCTCCAGGATGCGGTTCTCGTCGATGCCCTTGGGGAGCGGGAGCTGAACGATGTAGCCGGTGCAGGCGGGGTCCTCGTTGAGTTCCCGCACCACCGCCTCGATCTCCTCCTGCGTGGCGGTCGCGGGCAGTTCACGCTGGATGGACGCGATGCCCACCTGCGCGCAGTCGCGGTGCTTGCCCGCGACGTACTTCTGGCTGCCGGGGTCGTCGCCCACCAGGACGGTCCCCAGGCCGGGCGTGACGCCCTTCTCCTTCAGGGCCGCCACGCGGACGGTCAGATCGGACTTGATCGCGGCTGCGGTGGCCTTGCCATCGAGAATCTGGGCGGTCATGGTCCCATCCTCGCGGATGAACCTGTCCGTGTTCCAATCCGGGCACCCCGCCGGCGTCCGAGGGGGTCGCGCATATCCGGTCATGATCGTCCATGGTGCGCTTGCGCGACAGATAGCGAATGTGGCTGGACAAGTAAGAGTCGGCTAAAGAACGATGAGTACACAGTGCCGCGGGCAGTACCGGGGGGACAGACCGCTCTGTAGAAATCCTCCCCAACCGTGCCGCGTCGTCCCCAGGCAACGGAGGGAAACCCGCCATGAGTTTCGGCGACCCGAACAACCCCTACGGCCAGCCGCCCCAGCAACCCCCCACCGCTCCCCAGAACCCGCCCGGCTACGGCTATCCGCCGGCTCCTCCGGGCGTGCCGCCGCAGGGGTACGGCTATCCGCAGCAGCCGGCGTACCCCGGCTACCCGGGCGGCAACCAGATGTTCCCACAGACGATGCCGGGACTGCTGGTCACCGCACGCGTCTTCCTGTTCATCATCTCCGCGGTGCAGATCCTGGCGGCGCTGGGCTGGTTGTACGTCGCCGCCCTCGCCAACGACGTCTCGGACGCGGCGGACAGCCTCAGCTCGTCGTCCGACGACCCGTTCAACTCGTTCAGTGACGGTGCCGGCATCGCCACGGGCGTCCTGCTGTTCATCGCCCTGCTCGCGGCGGGTCTGGCGGCCCTGTCGATCACCCTGGGCGTGAAGTTCGGCAGAGGCGGCCAGGGCGTCCGCATCACCACCGTCATCTACGGCGCGCTGGGCGGGATCGTCGGCCTGATCATGCTCGTCGTCGGTCTGGACTCCGGCCTGGCCACCGCCATCGTCTTCCCGCTGATCTGGGTCGTCTTCGCCACCATCATCACGGTGGCCCCGGTCGTGGCGAGCGGCACCGCCTGGTTCGCGCGCCCGCGCTACTGAACGCGCCACGCCGAGGGCCGTGCCTCCCCCGCACCGGGGGAGACACGGCCCTCGCGTTTCCGTTCGCCGCCGGGGCGCCGCCCGCCGGCGCCACCGCGGATCAGTGGAAGAAGTGCCGCGTCCCGGTGAAGTACATCGTGATGCCGGCCTTCTTCGCGGCCTCCACCACCAGCTCGTCACGGACCGAACCGCCCGGCTGGACCACGGCCCTGACCCCCGCCTCGGCGAGGATCTCCAGGCCGTCGGGGAAGGGGAAGAACGCGTCGGAGGCGGCGTACGCACCGCGGGCCCGCTCTGCGCCCGCCCGCTCGACCGCCAGCTTCGCGGAGTCGACGCGGTTGACCTGGCCCATGCCGACGCCGACCGAGGCACCGTCCTTGGCGAGCAGGATCGCGTTGGACTTCACCGCGCGGCACGCCCGCCACGCGAAGGCCAGTTCGTCCAGCTCGCCCTGGCCCAGCGCGTCACCGGTGGCCAGCGTCCAGCTCGCCGGGTTGTCGCCGTCGGCCTGGAGCCGGTCGGTGACCTGGAGCAGCGCGCCGCCGTCGATCTGCTTGACCTCGACCGGGTTGGCGGGCGCCCGGTGGGCGCGCAGGACCCGGATGTTCTTCTTCTTGGTGAGGGCCTCGAGCGCGCCGTCCTCGTACTCCGGCGCCACGATGACCTCGGTGAAGATGTCCGCGACCTGCTCGGCCATCTCCTTCGTCACCGGCCGGTTGACCGCGATCACGCCGCCGAACGCGGAGAGCGGGTCACAGGCGTGCGCCTTGCGGTGCGCCTCGGCGACGCTCGACGCGACCGCGATGCCGCACGGGTTGGCGTGCTTGATGATCGCGACGCAGGGGTCCTCGTGGTCGTACGCGGCACGGCGCGCGGCGTCCGTGTCCGTGTAGTTGTTGTACGACATCTCCTTGCCGTGCAGCTGCTCGGCCTCGGCGAGACCGCCCGTGCCGTCGACGTACAGCGCGGCGCCCTGGTGCGGGTTCTCCCCGTAGCGAAGGGTGTTCTTCCGCTCGTAGGTGTGCCCGAGGAAGTCGGGGAAGCCGCTGGTGTCGGCCGCGGCGTAGTCGTCCGCGAACCAGGAGGCGACGGCGACGTCGTACGAGGCGGTGTGCTGGAAGGCCTCCGCCGCGAGCCGCTTGCGGGCGGTGAGGTCGAAGCCCCCCTCCTCGACGGCGGCCAGGACGGCCGCGTACCGGTCCGGGCTGGTGACGACGGCGACGGACGGATGGTTCTTGGCGGCCGCCCGCACCATCGAGGGACCGCCGATGTCGATCTGCTCGACGCACTCGTCGGGTGTCGCGCCCGAGGCGACCGTCTCGCGGAAGGGGTAGAGGTTCACCACGACGAGGTCGAACGGCTCGACGCCGAGCTCGGCGAGCTGCTCCCGGTGACTGTCGAGCCGCAGGTCGGCGAGGATGCCCGCGTGGACCCTGGGGTGCAGCGTCTTGACGCGGCCGTCGAGGCACTCGGGGAAGCCGGTGAGTTCCTCGACCTTGGTGACGGGGACGCCGGACGCGGCGATGCGGGCGGCGGTGGAGCCGGTGGACACCAGCTCGACACCGGCCTCGTGCAGCCCGCGCGCGAGCTCTTCGAGCCCGGTCTTGTCGTAGACACTGACGAGCGCGCGCCGGATGGCCCGCCTGGTGCCCGCAGTGCCCTCGGCCGTGACTGTGCTGTCGGCGGTCACTGGATAACTACCTTTCGTCCCTCAATGCGATAGCCGTTGCGGGCGAGCCGCCCCACGACATCGACGAGCAGTTCTCGCTCGACTTCCTTGATGCGCTCGTGCAGAGCGCTCTCGTCGTCCTCGTCCCGGACCTCGACCACGCCCTGGGCGATGATCGGTCCGGTGTCGACGCCGTCGTCGACGAAGTGGACGGTGCATCCGGTGACCTTGGCGCCGTACGCGAGCGCGTCGCGCACACCGTGGGCCCCCGGGAAACTCGGCAGCAGGGCGGGGTGCGTGTTGACGAACCGCCCGCCGTACCTGGCGAGGAATCGCTTCCCCACGATCTTCATGAACCCGGCGGAGACCACGAGGTCGGGCTCGTGGGCGGCGACCGCCTCGGCGAGCGCCGCGTCCCACTCGTCCCGGGTGCCGTAGTCCTTCACGCGCCGGACGAAGGTGGGCAGCCCCGCCCGCTCGGCGCGCGCGAGTCCCTCGATGCCGTCACGGTCGGCGCCGACGGCCACGATCCGGGCCCCGTAGCCCTCGGGCCCGGCCTCCGCGACGGCGTCGAGCAGTGCCTGCAGATTCGTGCCTGATCCGGAGACCAGCACGACGAGGCGCTTGGCCTTGGCCACGAGGGGGCCCTTTCTCGGGGGAGCGTTTGTACGGTCGTACGAATGCTTCGCGCCCCGGGATACGGGGAAGTCTACGAACCGGCCGACCGGCAGCAACGATACCGGCACACCGGGCAGCCCCCACGGGACGGGGGCGTGGCCGGAAGGTAGCGTCTGCGGAGGAACCTCCCGGGAACACCGTTCGGCATGGGGAACGCCCCGTGTCCGCGGGACGTTGACCAGGGACGGACAGGAACGTCCGGGGCACGCCCCGGGGACGGACGTCCGGGGTACGAGCCCTGGGTGCGAGTCCTGTACAGGAAACCCGGGGTACGCGTCGCGAGCACGATGCCGTGTGGACACGCCGCCCGCCAGAACCACCAAGGGGAAGACGCACACCTGATGCCGGACCGCAGTCTCCGACTCCCTCCGCTCCTGCTGCGCGAGCGGCGCCCTTCGCCCACCCCGCCGCAGCAGAACGGGGACGCGCCCTCGGGCGGGGGCGACTCCTCGGGCGGACGTGGCTCGGCAGGGGGGAGCGGCTCGGGGTCCGGCTCCGGCCCCGACGACCACAATCCGTTCGCACCGCCGCCGGAGGGCACACCCGACCGGCCCTGGCAGCCCAGACGGCCCGCGGGCGGACAAGGTCCTGACGAGAACGGCGGCTCCGGGCAGCACTCCCCCTGGGGCAGCCAGTGGAGCGACCAGCAGCCGGGCCGTTCGAGCGGCGGCGGCTTCGGCGAGCGGCCCGGCGCGCCGCAGGGCCAGGGCGGCCCGGAGGGGCCCGGTGGCGGTCCCGGCTCCGGAATGCGCTGGGACCCGACGGACCCCGCCCAGCGCCGGGCGCGCTACGCGCTGCTCTCCGGCATGTGGGCCTTCTTCTTCGCCCTGTTCAGCTGGCCGTACGTGGCCCTGCTGCTGGGCGCGCTCGCGCTGTACTGGGGTGTCAGCGCCCTGCGCGCCAAGCCCCGCAAGCCGGATCCGGACGCGCCGGCACCCGACCCGGCCGCCCGCCCGCAGACGACCGGCCGCCCCCAGACGACCGCGGCCGTCAGCGGCCTCGTCACCGCGTCCCTTGCCATCGTCATGGTCGCCGCGACGTTCTCCGCGCAACTCGTCTACAGCGACTACTACTCGTGCACGCACGACGCGCTCACCAACGCGGCGAAGCAGTCCTGCAACGAGCTTCTGCCGAAGGAGCTGCGGGGTCTGCTGGGGACGCAGAACTAGCGCGTCCCCGCGCCGGGGGCTGCCGCCCCCGGACCCCGCGTCGGCCTGAACGGCCCCGTCCTCAAACGCCGGACGGGCCGCACCCCCCTACCCCGGCCGCCACCCTATCCACACGCGCCCGCCCCCTCAGCCCGCCCACGACCATCCAGCGCGGGCCCGCATTCCCAGCCCTTCCGGAACCTTCCAGCGCGGGCCCGCATCTCCGACCCGCCCGCAACCTTTCCGGCGCAGGCCCACATCCCCAGCCCGTCGGCAACCATCCAGTGCGGCGCTCATCTCCGGCCCCTCCGTCACCTTGCAGCGCGGGCCCGCACCCCCAGCCAGCCCGCAACCTTCCGGCGCAGGCCCGCATTCCCAGCCCGTCCGGCGCTTGAGGACGAGCCCTTCGGGCGACGCGGGGGTCCAGGGGGCGGAGCCCCGGGGATGGCACGGGTAGGGGCGGCGGGGGCGAGGAAACCCTGCGTCAGCTCAGCGTTCCGGATCCGCCTCCAGATCCGACTCCGAAAACGGATCCAACACCTCCACCGCCGCCGACGCCTCCCGCAACGCCGCCCACCGCGCCTCCCTGACCACATCCTCGTGCCACGCCACCCCCACGTCGTCGGACGGCAGCAGGTCGTACGGCGCGTGACTGGAATCCCGCTCACCCTCCGGCCCGGGGTCCGGCTCCGGTTCCGGCTCCCGCACAAGGACCACCCCCACGCCCGCCTGCGGCACCGGCACCGGCACCGGCACCGGCACCGAATCGGACTCACGCGCCCGCCACGAGGACCATGACGACCACGACGACCACGCCGGCACGGACACCACCGACACCGCGGACACCACCGACGCCCAGGAAAGCCGCCGCCCCCGCCCCCGCCCGATCCCCGGCACCACCGCCCCCACCGGCACCCCCACCCCCACCGTCCACACCATCACCGCACCCCCCACCTGCCACCACACCGGCCCGAAGTGAGCCAGCGCGCCCACCCCCAGCGGCCCACCCGCCAGCCCGGCGAGCAACGCCATCACCAGACCGCACAGGACACCCGCGACCCCCACCCCCGCGAGGACCCGCCCCCGGGACCAGGCCTCGCCCCCTTCTCCGGCCCCGGCCGCCTTCCGCAGGAACCACACCACCGTCACCCCGGCCGCCACCGGCACCGCCGCCCCGGCCCAACTCCACGGCCCCCCGGCCCCCGGCACCGCCGCCAGCAGCGGAAACGCCGGCAGCAACGGCTCCGGCCCGGCCGCGGACAACGGCCCCGCGACCTGCCCGGCCCCCAGCACCACGCCGGGCCCGAGCCCGTACGCGGCCCCCCACACCGCCGCGTTCGGCACCAGTGCCAGACAGAGCAGGAGTACGGCGAACCGCCCCGACCACACCTCGGTGAGCTGCTGGAAGGACTCCCGCGCGAGATCGCCGTGCCACACCAGCGACACCCCCACCAGCAGCGCCCCGCCCCCGACGAGCACCGCCGCCCCGGCCAGCGCCGCCCGTGCCGAGGCGCCGAGCCACCGCCCGACCCACGGCGCCGGCGGTTCGCCGGTCGCCCAGCGGCGTACCCCGGCGGGCAGCGGGCGGCGGGCGAGAGCCCGGCCCACCCAGAACGGCACCGGCCCGCGCGGGTGCCCGTACGCCGTCCACACCCCGGCCGCCGCCGCGCCCGCGGTGAGCAGCGGCAGGCACAGCCCCGACCATGCCCAGGACGGCCGCAGCTCCCCGCCCGAGGTGTACAGCAACACCACCGCGCTCAAGGTCAGATAGCCCGCGACGGTCCCGGCCCACACCGTGCGCCCCGAGGCCCCCGCGTCGGCGTCCGCCGCGTCCCGTGCCGCGCGGTGCAACAGCCACGCGGGCAACAGCGTCAGGAGCAGCGGGGTGAGCCCCACCGGCATCGGCAGTCCCGAGAGGGTGTCCGTGCGAGCCAGCTCCACCCCGTGGGCCAGCAGCCACAGCGCGGCGGCGACGTGCAGCGCGCCGCCGGGCCCGCTGTCCGGGTACGGCGAGCTGATCCACAGCATCATGACGAGGACGGCGAGCGAGCCGAGCCCGAGTCCCGCGGCGAGCACACCGCCCAGGAATCCGGCGGCCAGTCCGGGTGATCGGTGCCGCATCCGGGTGATCAGGAGCGACATCGAAAGCCTGTGGTCGGTCATCTGTGTCACCCCGCCATGCTCCCAACGACACGCGCTTTCTCGTCGTAACAGGCAAAGCTTGGATGTGTCGCCCAATATGCAGCTATGTACTTTTTCGTACGGAGGGGCGCCCTGTGGGGTCCACGATGACGCAAGACCCCTCGACCCCCCTGCCCGGCCGTGAGGAGCGCCGCCGGCTGCGTGAGGCCAAGTCGCTGAGCCATGCCGACATCGCGGCCGAGGTGGGTGTCACCGCCGCGGTCGTGCGCTCGTGGGAGTCCGGTCGTACGACACCGTGCGGCCGCGAACGGGACGCGTACGCACGGCTGCTGACCTCCACCGAGGTGGCCCGCCATCAAGGGGAGGAAGTCCGCGACGCCCCCGCCGACGATCCCGTCGACGGCCGGAGCGGACGCCGGAAGAGCTGGGGCCTCGGCCGTCGCGGCGGCGGACGGGACGCGTGTCCGGACGGCGACGCCGGCCAGGACGAGGCCGCCCGCGTACCGGCCGGCGTCGCCGCCGGTCCCGTACAGGCGCCCCCGCGACCGACACGCCCGCCGTCGGCTCCCACCGGTCCCGGGGGGAAGCCCCGGCCCGAGCGCGGATGGGGTCCCGGGTACGAGCCCGTCCCGGTCGGCCTGACGCCCGCGGAGGCCTTCGACGCGCTCTACGGGTTCTGCGCCCCCGCCCTGCTGCGGCAGACCTATCTGCTCACCGGGCGGCGCGAACTGGCGCGCGAGTCCGTGGAGCGGGCCTTCCAGTCGGCCTGGCAGCGGTGGCCCGAGGTGGCCGTGGACCGGGATCCGGCGGGGTGGGTGCGGGCGGTCGCGTACGAGTACGCCCTCTCGCCCTGGCACCGGATCCGCCCGCGGTACCGGCACGCGGAGCCGCCGCCCGCCGACGCCGACGACGCCGTGCTGCTCTCCGTACTCCTCGAACTGCCACCGATGCACCGGCGGACCCTGCTGCTCTACGACGGTGTCGGGCTCGACCTGCCGGAGACCGCTGCCGAGACGGAGGCGAGCACGCCGGCGGCGGCCAACCGGCTGCTGCACGCGCGCGAGACGGTGGCCACGCGACTGCCGGAGCTCGCCGCGCCCGAGAACCTGCACCGGCGGCTCGCCGAGATCGCCGGTACGGAGCGGCTGCGGGCCGGGAAACCCTTCATGGTCCGCTGGGGCAGCGAGCGCCGCGCCCTGCACTGGACCCGTGCCGCGATGGCCTTCACCGCCGTCTTCATCGGCATCACCTCGCTGACCCTCAGGGCCGCCCCCGACCACTACGAACCGCCGCTGGCCCCGGGGGCGACGGTGAACGGCCTGCCGCCGCGGGTCGCTCCCGGGCCGCTGTCCCACGAGGAGCTGGCCCTGCGCGCCCGGCTCAGAGCGGCCGCGGCGAGCGGTCCGGAGCGGCTGGTCCCGGATCCGCGCTGAGAACACGGACGGGCCCGCACCCCCCGGGGGGTGCGGGCCCGTCTCACTGTTCCGTGTCAGCCCGCGAGCAGCTCGCGCGCCAGCTTCGCCGTCTCGGTCGGCGTCTTGCCGACCTTGACGCCGGCGGCCTCCAGGGCCTCCTTCTTGGCGGCGGCGGTGCCGGAGGAGCCGGAGACGATGGCGCCGGCGTGGCCCATGGTCTTGCCCTCGGGCGCGGTGAAGCCCGCGACGTAGCCGACGACCGGCTTCGTCACGTTCTTCGCGATGAAGTCCGCCGCACGCTCCTCGGCGTCGCCGCCGATCTCGCCGATCATGACGATCAGGTCGGTGTCGGGGTCGGCCTCGAACGCGGCGAGCGCGTCGATGTGCGTCGTACCGATGACCGGGTCGCCACCGATGCCGACGGCGGACGAGAAGCCGATGTCACGCAGCTCGTACATCATCTGGTACGTCAGCGTGCCGGACTTCGAGACCAGGCCGATGCGGCCCGGCTTCGTGATGTCGCCCGGGATGATGCCGGCGTTGGACTGGCCCGGGGTGATGAGACCGGGGCAGTTCGGGCCGATGATGCGGGTCTTGTTGCCCTTGGCCTTCGCGTACGCCCAGAAGGCGGCGGAGTCGTGGACCGCGATGCCCTCGGTGATGACGACCGCGAGGGGGATCTCCGCGTCGATCGCCTCGACGACGGCGGCCTTGGCGAAGGCCGGCGGCACGAAGAGGACGGACACGTTGGCGCCGGTCTTCTCCATGGCCTCGGCGACCGTGCCGAAGACGGGGATCTCGGTGCCGTCGAAGTCGACGGAGGTGCCGGCCTTGCGCGGGTTCACGCCGCCGACGATGTTCGTCCCGTCCGCGAGCATGAGCTTGGTGTGCTTCATGCCCGTGGCACCGGTCATGCCCTGGACGATGACCTTGCTGTCCTTGTTCAGGAAGATAGCCATGGCTGTTTAGTCCCTCGTCCCTTACTTCGCAGCCGCGAGCTCGGCGGCCTTGTCGGCCGCGCCGTCCATGGTGTCCACACGCTGGACCAGCGGGTGGTTGGCGTCCGACAGGATCTTGCGACCCAGTTCGGCGTTGTTGCCGTCGAGGCGCACGACCAGCGGCTTGGTGACTTCCTCGCCCTTGTCGGCGAGCAGCTGGAGCGCCTGGACGATGCCGTTGGCGACCTCGTCACAGGCGGTGATGCCACCGAAGACGTTGACGAAGACGGACTTGACGTCCGGGTCGCCGAGGATGATCTCCAGGCCGTTCGCCATGACCGCGGCGGAGGCGCCGCCGCCGATGTCGAGGAAGTTGGCGGGCTTCACGCCGCCGTGCTTCTCACCGGCGTACGCGACGACGTCCAGGGTGCTCATGACGAGACCCGCGCCGTTGCCGATGATGCCGACCTCGCCGTCGAGCTTGACGTAGTTGAGGTTCTTCGCCTTGGCGGCGGCCTCGAGCGGGTTGGCGGAGGCGTGGTCGACCAGCGCCTCGTGGTCGGGCTGACGGAACTCGGCGTTCTCGTCCAGCGACACCTTGCCGTCGAGGGCGATGACCTTGCCGGAGGCGACCTTGGCGAGCGGGTTCACCTCGACGAGGAGGGCGTCCTCCTTGATGAAGGTGTCCCACAGCGTCACCAGGATCTCGGCGACCTGCTCGGCGACCTCGGCCGGGAACTTCGCCTGGGCGACGATCTCGCGGGCCTTCTCGATCGAGACGCCCTCGTTGGCGTCGACCGGGACCTTCGCGAGGGCCTCGGGGTTCTCCTCCGCGACGACCTCGATCTCCACGCCGCCCTGCACGGACGCCATGGCGAGGAAGGTGCGGTTCGTGCGGTCGAGGAGGTACGAGACGTAGTACTCCTCGACGATCTCGGGCGCGGTCTCGGCGATCATCACCTTGTGGACCGTGTGGCCCTTGATGTCCATGCCGAGAATGTCCGTCGCGCGGGCGACGGCCTCGTCCGGGGTGGCGGCGAGCTTGACGCCGCCGGCCTTTCCACGGCCACCGACCTTCACCTGCGCCTTGATGACGGACTTGCCACCAAGACGCTCGGTCGCCTCGCGGGCTGCCTCAGGCGTGTCGATGACTTCACCGGCCAGCACCGGTACACCGTGCTTGGCGAAGAGGTCCCTCGCCTGGTACTCGAACAGGTCCACGCGCGTCCGTCCCTATCAGTGATCTCGCGGTTCGTTGTCTGCGTGGGCGTGCCGCGAAGGGCAACGTGACGTCCGCTTGTCACAAGGGTGGCGCACACGATGTCCGAGCGCGCGGCATGTCCGTCCCGCAGGTTATCGCCGCTGGACGCGGGTCCCTAAATCGCAGATCACACCTGAGCGGTGATACCTGTCACAGATCCGTCCCGCCCCGTGACAGGGCAGGGCCTCACCGGGCTGGGGTTGACCCGGTGAGGCCCCTTGAACAGGCCCGTGACGGGCCCGGAACGGGTGTTCCCCACCCCAATGGGGAACACCTGTCCCGCCCGCGGGGATGCGGCCGGACGGATCCGACGGGTTTCGGCCGTCCGGGGCTGCGGCCCCGCGGAGTCTGAGGTGTGTACGGATGAGCCGGCTGTGCCGAGTGCGCGGGACGGCCGGCTCGGTCATGTCCCGGGCGCCGCCGCTCGCGCGGGCGCCGGGTGGGACGCGTGCCGTCCTCGCGCGGGCGGGTCACCGACGAGGGAAGGGGAAGCCCTTGCCGGGGACCGGAAGCCCTAGCCGGGGAAGAGCGGTACGTCCCGGTACCTGTCCCGGGTCCCGGCCGCGGTCACGGACTCGGACGTGGTGGACACGAGCACCAGGGGCGCGCGGCGGTCCAGGGCTACGGCGTACGCGTCGCCGTGCCGCGACACACCCCCGTCGACCGCCGGCCGGTCGCCCGGCGCACCCGAGGAATCACCGACCGGTGCCCTACGCGCGGGAGCCGGTCCCGCCGTCGGACCCCGGTGGCCAGGATGGCCGTGTCCGTGGTGTGCGGCCCCCGCCCGGACGTCCGCACCGGGGCCCACGGGACCGTACGCGGGGACGGCTTCGGAACCCGGTTCCCAACCTGCGGCATGGGGTGCCGCCGGGTCCGGGGCCGGCGCGCCCACCGTGCCCGGCCGTATCGGGTGCGCCGGATCCGCGCGGGGAACCGGCTTCCCGTTCCCCGCGACGGGAGGCGTGAGCGGACCCGGCGGCGACGGCACGGACGGAAGCGATGGGACCGCCGGGGGTGCGGGAAGTGCGGGAAGTCCGGGGAGGGCGGGGAGTCCGGGAAGGGTCACCGGCAGGGTCGTGGCCGGCCCCCCGGTGAGCGTCTTCGCGAGACCGCCTACCGGCCGTACGACGCTGTCGGCAACCCGTCGTACGACGTTGCCGAGGGTCCCGGTGCCCAGGGAGTCGGCACGGCCGGCCGACGTCGGCACCCGGGGTGCCTCCGCCGATGGCGTGGGTCGCTCCCGCGGCGGCTTCCCCAACTCCTGAGGCTTCCGGAACGACTCCGACTGCGACTGCGGCTTCTGTTTCAGGTGCGGCGCGTGGTTCGGCTGCGACTCCTGATTCGGCTGCGGCCTGCGGGGCGATTGCGGCTCCTGGTTTCTCTGCGACGCCCGCTTCGACTGAGGCTCCCGCTTCCGCCCGGCCGAGTTGTCCGCGCGCGGTCCGGTCAGTACCCCGGCGGTATCGGTGAGCACCGGTCGCGCGGCCCGCTCCGCCGCCGACGCCACCGGCGTCGTCAAGGCCGTGGGCGTGCCGCCGTCCGCCGCGTGCGCCTGTCCCCCGCAGAGGAAGCCGAGGGCGGACAACCCGGCCATCAGCAACGACGCTTGCAGCGCACGCCGCCCGGCCGCCCTGCGCAGCACACGCGGAGCGGCACCGGCGGCAGGCGGTGCGGCGGTCGGGATCACGACGGGAAGTGCCTCCGTACGACGGGGCCGGACGGTACGGGTCGGAACCCGGCGCACCGTTCGATTCGAAGAGGCGCTGATCCTCGCACGGGACTCCCGAGGTTGCGCAAGCCCCCTGTTACCGATGGGTAGGCATGTCCGGTATTTCGGCTCTCCTCACACGGCGTCGGGAACGGGAAGCGGGCGCTTCTCGATCGCCGCCGCCATCACGTCGGGAAACAGATCGGGTGTGCAGGCGAACGCCGGTGCGCCCAGCGCCGCGAGTGCCGCCGCGTGCTCACGGTCGTAGGCCGGCGTCCCCTCGTCGGACAGCGCCAGCAGCGCCACGAACTGCACTCCCGACGCCTTCATCGCCGCCACCCGCTTCAGCATCTCGTCGCGTATGCCCCCTTCGTAGAGGTCGCTGATGAGCACGACCACGGTGTCGGCGGGCCGGGTGATGCGCGACTGGCAGTACGCGAGCGCCCGGTTGATGTCCGTCCCGCCCCCCAGCTGGGTGCCGAAGAGGACGTCGACCGGGTCGTCCAGCTGGTCGGTGAGGTCCACGACGGCCGTGTCGAAGACGACGAGCCGGGTGGCGATGGACCGCATCGACGCGAGGACGGCCCCGAAGACGGACGCGTGGACGACGGACGCGGCCATCGAGCCCGACTGGTCGACGCACAGGACGACCTCCTTCTTCACGGACTGCGAGGCGCGTCCGTGACCGATCAGCCGTTCGGGAACGACCGTGCGGTGTTCGGGCAGGTAGTGCTTCAGGTTGGCCGCGATCGTGCGGTTCCAGTCGATGTCGTGGTGGCGGGGGCGGTTGACGCGGGCGCTGCGGTCGAGGGCGCCGGAGAGCGACGCCCGGGTGCGGGTGGCGAGCCGCTTCTCCAGGTCCTCGACGACCTTGCGCACGACGGCCCGCGCGGTCTCCTTCGTCGTCTCCGGCATGACCTTGTTGAGGGAGAGGAGGGTGCCCACCAGGTGCACGTCGGCTTCCACCGCCTCCAGCATCTCCGGCTCCAGGAGCAGGGCGGACAGACCGAGCCGGTCGATCGCGTCCCTCTGCATGATCTGCACGACGGACGACGGGAAGTACGTCCGGATGTCCCCGAGCCAGCGGGCGACCGACGGTGCGGACGCCCCGAGCCCCGCCGAACGGTCCCGCCCCGGCCGCTCCCCGCTCCCCTTTCCGTACAACGCGGTGAGCGCGCCGTCCATCGCCGCGTCCTGCCCGGCGAGCGCGTGTCCGGTGCCGTCCGCCTCGTCGCCCCCGAGCACGAGCCGCCAGCGCCGCAGCCGCTCGTCGGCCGAGGCGTCCGCACGGCGCGCGGAACCGACCGGCGGCACGTCGCCGGTCGGCCGCCCCTCGGCGACCGACCGCGGTGCGCCGACCGACCGCGGTGCGGCGGCCGGTCGCGGTGCGGCGGTGGCTCGGGGCGCGGCGGTCGGGTCCACTGGTACTGAGGTCATCGGTCCACCCCCACAAGGTCGTCGGCGTCGACGGTGTCGTCACCGTCGGCGGATTCTTCGGCGCCGGCGGATCCGTCGGGCTCGGCGGCTGGGCCGATCTCCGGCCCGAGCAGCAGACGCAGTACCGGCAGGACGGCGTCCGCCCGTGCGGCGTCCGGTTCGGGGGCGAACCCGGGTATGCCGGAGACGGCCGTCGCGACACTCCCCCGCGCCCGCGAGCCGCGTCGGACCAGTTCCCCCAGCGTTCTGCGCACCCCGGCCTCGTACGCCGAGAACGTGCGCCGCAGCAGCGGGAGCACGTCGGTGAACGCCTCCGCCGGCACCCCCGTCAGCCACGCGTCGACCAGTCCGAGCAGCCGCTCGTCGTGCACGAGCAGCATGCCTCCCCCGGAGCCGCCGCCGACGAACCCCTCGATCCACGCGGCCGCGTCACCCGGCTCCGTGCCCGGCGACAGCACGAGGCCCATGAGCCGGGCGGCCTCCTCCTGTCCCAGCTCTCCGTCGTCCAGCAGCAGTCGCACGGCCCGGCCGCGGAGGACGCCGGGGACGGTGTCCCGGCCGGTCAGCACACGCAGCACGGAGTGCCAGCGACCGCGCATCCCCGTGCCTCGCCGTCCACCGGCGGACGGCGAGGCCGTGACCGTCTCCCCCAACGGCCCTGCCCCTCCCGGCAGTCCCGTCTCCCCCGACGGCCCTGCCCCTCTCCGCAGCCCCGTCTCCCCCAGCAGCCCTGTCTCTCCCAGCAGTCCCACCGCGCCGTGCACCGCGTCCACATGGCGCCGCATCTCCTCGGCGGCCTCGGCGTCGAGGGCCGCGCAGGCAGGCGGGAGACCGACGAAGATCCGCTCGGCGAGACCCGCGGCCACCTCGGCGAGAGCGCGGGTGTCCGTGCCGCGGACGTCGCCGTAACGCAACGAGCGGACCAGCGCGGGCAGCGCCTGGGCGAGGTGGCCGACGTCCGTGTCCAGTGCCGCCCGGTCGGCGAGGACCCGCATCACCACGGGCAGCGCGTCCGTGAGCCGGGCTAGCAGACAGCGTTCGGCGAGTGCCGTGACCTCGGCCAGGGCGGGTGCGGCGACGGCGTCCGCCTCCGTCCTGGCGGTCGCCGCGGAGAGCACGGTCGTGCCCCACACCCCGGCCTCGGCGACCCGTACGGACAGCTCCGGTTCCCAGCGCAGCCGCCAGGTCTCCCGGAAGGTGCCGGTGCTGCCGCGGGACGCGACGGGCTCGCCCCACCCGATGCCGAGCAGCCGCAGCCGGTGCAGGAGCCGGCTGCGCCCCGCGTCGGTCTCGCCCCGCAGGTCGAGCTCCAACTCCCGCTCCTGCGGCTCCGGTTTGATCCGCAGCCGCTTCTGGAGCCGGGCGAGGTCGCGCTGGAGCGGCACGGCGGGAGCGGACGGCGGCACCTCGCCCAGCACGTCGCCGACCACGAGCCGGTCGTGCACGAGCGCCAGCGGCACGTCCGAGCCCTCGCACATCACGGCCCGTACGGCATCGGTGGTCTCGGTCAGCCCGGCCAGCGGGCGGCCCCGTACGGCGGCGAGCGTGTCCGCCAGCCGGACCGCCTCGATGACGTGCGCGGACGAGACCATGCGGTCCTCGTCGCGCAGCAGCCGGGCCACCTTCGTCATCCACCGCTCGACCGGACGGTCGGGGGCGTCGAAGAGATGCCCGTACCAGCCCGGCGAGTCGATGCCCGCGCCGTACCCGCCGGCCCGGGACAGCCTGCGGTGCGTCCACGGCACCCACGTCATGTCGGTCCTGACCCTGGGCAGTCCCTTGAGCAGCGCCCGGTCGGCGGCGACCGTGGTCCTGCGGCGCAGCGCGGGCACGTGCCAGGCCCCGCACACCACGGCCACGTCGTCCCCGAACTCCCGTCGTGCCGCGCGCACCTGGAGCCGCATGTACGCCTCCCGCTCCGGATCCCGGGCGTGTCCGCCGCCCCCGTACGCCCCCCGCAGTACTCCCATCGCCTCCTCCAGCGCGGCGAACGGCGCGAACGGATCGGTGCGGGTCCCGCTCCGGTGCTCGACCGCGTCCTCCCACCAGCGCTCGGGATCGTCGTGACCGGCCGTCCGCGCGAGCACGGCGAGCGGATCGATCCGCACGGCGTCGTCGGTGAGTTCGGCCGGTACCGCGGGTTCGGCTGGTACGGCGGGTGACCGGGCCGGTTCCTCCTTCTCCCGGGCCAGGGTGTGCGTCGCCGGCAGGTCGATGAAGCGGGCCGGGACCCCACGGTCCAGCGCCCACCGGATCGCCACCCACTCCGGGGAGAACTCGGCCAGCGGCCAGAAGGCGGAGCGGCCCGGCTCGTCCACCACATGGGCCAGGAGCGCGACCGGAGGACGCATGTCCGGATCGGCGGCGAGCGGAATGAGCGTGTCGGCCTCCGGGGGCCCCTCGATCAGGACGGTCCGTGGTGCCGCGGCGTCCAGCGCGGCCCGTACCGCACGGGCCGAGCCGGGTCCGTGGTGCCGGACCCCGAGCAGCAACGGCCCGCCCGCCCGCGCCGCCGGCACCCGTTCCGCCCCCGACCCCGCCCCGACCGCGCTCCGCGTCCCCTCCCGTTCGCGGGGTTCCGCCCTCTCCGCCCCTCCTGCCGCGCCGAGGCCGCGTTCCTCCCCCGTCCCCTCCCCCGGTCCGGTCACGCGCCCGCCTCCCGGCAGGCCCGGTAGAAGTCCTTCCAGCCCTCGCGCTCGCGGACGACCGCCTCCAGGTACTCCTGCCAGACGACCCGGTCGGCCGCCTGATCGCGCACGACGGCGCCGAGGACGCCCGCCGCCACGTCCGAGGCGCGCAGGACGCCGTCGCCGAAGTGGGCGGCCAGTGCCAGCCCGCCGGTGACGACGGAGATCGCCTCGGCGGTGGACAGCGTGCCGCTGGGCGACTTGAGCTTCGTACGCCCGTCCGCCGTCACGCCGTCGCGCAGCTCACGGAAGACGGTGACGACACGGCGGATCTCGTCGACGCCGTCCGGGACGGACGGGAGGTCGAGGGAGCGGCCGATCTGGTCGACGCGGCGCGCGACGATGTCCACCTCCGCCTCGGCGCTCTCCGGCAGCGGCAGCACCACCGTGTTGAAGCGCCGGCGCAGGGCGCTGGACAGCTCGTTCACCCCGCGGTCGCGGTCGTTGGCCGTGGCGATCAGGTTGAACCCGCGGACGGCCTGCGTCTCCTGGCCCAGCTCCGGTATGGGCAGGGTCTTCTCCGACAGGATCGTGATCAGCGTGTCCTGTACGTCCGCCGGGACACGGGTCAGCTCCTCGACGCGGACCGTCATGCCCTCGGCCATGGCGCGCATGACCGGGCTCGGCACGAGCGCCTCCCGGCTCGGGCCGTGGGCGAGCAGCTGTGCGTAGTTCCACCCGTACCGGATCGCCTCCTCCGGTGTGCCGGCGGTGCCCTGCACCAGCAGGGTCGAGTCGCCGCTGACCGCCGCGGCCAGGTGTTCGGACACCCAGGTCTTCGCGGTGCCGGGCACGCCGAGGAGCAGCAGGGCGCGGTCGGTGGCGAGGGTGGTGACCGCGACCTCGACGATGCGGCGCGGGCCCACGTACTTCGGTGTGATCTCCGTGCCGTCCGGCAGGGTGCCGCCCAGCAGATAGGTCGCCACGGCCCACGGCGACAGCCGCCAGCGGGCCGGGCGGGGCCGGTCGTCCTGCGCGGCCAGCGCGGCGAGTTCGGCGGCGAAGGCGTGCTCGGCGTGCTGTCGCAGCACCTCGTCCGCGTGACCGTCCGCGCTCACCGCGCTCGCGCCGGCGCCCGGGGCCGCTCCCCGGGCCTGTCCCGCGGGCGTGTCGACGGACGTCGGTTCCACGGACTCGATGGACACGGTCATGGCGCGTGTCCCCCCTCCAGCTCGGCCGGTTCGGATCTGGTTCCACCGTGCACCACACCACTGACAATCGGCTCTGACCTGCACAAACGCGTTCGCGGAGGTCGATTGTCAGTGGTGGGATCTACCTTCGATGACATGACTCAGCAGGGGGTGCGCTGGACGGCGGACCAGGTGCTGGCACTGGCGCCTGACACGGCGTCACGCAGAGCGGGCAGCGAGCTCGGCACCGCCGGACCGTGGTCGGAGACAGGCAGTTCTGACGAGGGGACGCTATGGGGACTGTGCAGAGGAAGCGGCAGCACGCCTTATCAGACGGTCATAGACATCGCGGACTCCACCGGGCCCGCGTACACGTGCAGTTGTCCGAGCCGGAAGTTCCCGTGCAAGCACACGCTGGGACTGCTGCTGCTCTGGGCGGGCGAGGACGGTGTGGTGCCGCGGGGGCCCGTGCCGGACTGGGCGGAGCGATGGACGGAGGGGAGAAGGGAGCGAGCGGCGGCGAGTCCGACGACGGGCGGGGCATCTGGGACGGCGTCACCGGCTGACCCGGAGGCGGCCCGGCGCAGGGCGGAGCGCCGGGCCGCTCGGATCACCGCGGGGGCCGGGGAGTTGGAGCGGCGGCTGGCCGACCTGTTGCGGGGCGGCCTCGCGACGGCCGAGCAGGCGGGGTACGGGATGTGGGAGGAGACGGCGGCCCGCATGGTCGACGCGCAGGCGCCCGGACTGGCGGCGCGGGTGCGGGAGTTGGGGGCGATCCCCGCCTCCGGTGCGGGCTGGCCCGTGCGGCTGCTGGAGGAGTGCGCGATGCTCCATCTCCTCGACCGGGGCTGGCTGCGCCGGGAGGCGCTGCCGGACGGGCTGGCCGCGACGGTCCGCTCCCGGGTCGGCCTGTCCGGCTCCGCAGCCGGCCCGCCGCTGCGGGACCGCTGGCTGGTCCTCGCCCAGTACGACACGGCGGACAGCCGGCTCATCACCCGCAGGATCTGGTTGTACGGCGCGGAGTCCGGCCGCACGGTCCAGGTCCTCTCCTACGGAGCGGCCGGCCGCGCGCCGGAGCAGGCCCTGCCGGTCGGCCTGGCCTTCGAGGCGGAGGTGACCGCGTACCCGGGCTCGGGCCGGCTGCGGGTGGCCCTGGGCGAGCGGTTCACCCTCCCGGCCCCCACGCGCAGCCGGCCGCCGGGAGTGGGCACATCCCGCGCGGCGGCCCGTTACGGCGAGGCGCTGCGCGACGACCCCTGGCTCGACTCCTGCCCGGTCACGCTGGACCGGGTCATACCCACCCCCGACGGGGACTCCTGGCAACTCGCCGACGAGGAGGGGGATTTCGCGCTCCCACTCGCGCCCTCGGCGCTCTCCGGCCCCGGGCTGTGGCGGCTGGCCGCCCTCTCCGGCGGCGCCCCCGTCACGGTCTTCGGCGAGTGCGGTCACCGTGGCTTCGTTCCGCTGACGGCCTGGCCGGCGGAGGCGGGCGAGGCGGTACGGCTGTGCTGACCCGCGGCGTCCCGTCCACCGGCGGCTTCCCGCCCCCGTTCCCCGCCCGTTTCCCCTGCCCGTGTGCCTCCGTACGGAAAGGACGTTCATGAACGCGACCCCGGCTTCGGCGGGCGTGCCCGTCGAGAGTTCCTGGGAGGAGCTCGTCACCGTGGCGCTGCTCGGGACCGAGCGGCGTACGCCGCCCGTGTGGGCGGCCGGGCGTGAGGTGCCGGTGGCCGTCCTGGACGCGGCCGCCGTGGCGACCCTGCGGCGGCGGGCCGGGATGCGGCCGGGCCGGGCGGCCGTCCGGCCCGAGCCCGCGGCGCCGGACCCGCGACGCCCTCTGCCACCCGCCGCCGCCCGGCGGCTGGCGGTGCTGCTGGCCGACCGGCCCGGCGCCGGAGGCGGCCGCCGTGGCACGGCCCCCGACCTCATGGAACTGCTGCCCCAGTGGCTCGCGCTGGCCGACGCGCAGGGTTTCGCGGCTCCGCCGGAAACACTGCCCGCGCTCCTCGACGCCGCCCGGGGCCGCACGGATCTGCGGCCCGCCGCGCTGGCCTTCGCCGGACCGCGCGCCCTGTGGCTGGCCCGGCTGAACCCGGACTGGCGGTTCGCGCTGCGTTCCATGCCGGGCGGCGGCGCCGCGCTGCCCGGCCCCGACGAGCCCGAGCGCACCCAACGGCTCTGGCAGGAGGGCCTGTTCGCCGAGCGGGTCGCACTGCTCACGGCGCTGCGGGCCCGGCGTCCGGCGACCGCGCGCGAACTGCTCGCCACCACCTGGGGGACGGAGCGGGCCGAGGACCGCCTGATGTTCCTCGACTCGCTGCGGTCAGGACTGGAGCCGGCCGACGAGCCGTTCCTGGAGCGGGCGCTCACCGACCGGAGCCGCAATGTGCGGGCCACGGCGGCGGAGCTGCTGTCCGCGCTGCCCGGTTCGGCGCTCGCCGCCCGGATGGCGGCGCGGGCCGGTTCGTGCGTGGCCGTCGACCGCACCCAGGGGGCGCCCTCGATCGTCGTCGAGGCGCCGCACGAGTGCGACGCGAGCATGGAGCGGGACGGTGTGGTACCGAAAGCTCCGGCGGGACGAGGGGAACGGTCGTGGTGGCTGGGCCAGTTGGTCGAAGCAGCGCCGCTCGGGGCATGGCCGCGGCGGCTGGGGGGACGCACACCGGTGGAGATCGTCGCGCTTCCCGTGACGGACGACTGGCGGAACGAACTGCACGCCGCGTGGTGCCGGGCGGCGGTACGGCAGCGGGACCCGGGCTGGTCCAGAGCGCTCCTCGGCGCACCCTCCGCCGCGGAGGCCGGCGGGCCGGGGGCGGTGTCGCCGGCGGAGCGTTCGAAGCTGCTCGCCACGCTGGGTCCGGCCGAACGGGCCGAGTGGGTGGCGGGGTTCATCGCCACCCACGGCCTGTCCGAGGCGTTTCAGCTGCTGGGGGTCTGCGCGGTGCCGTGGGCGGAGCCCCTGGGGCGTGCGGTGGTCGACGCGCTCGACATCGCGCGCGACGCGGGGAGTTATCCATGGAGTTTCAGTGGGGTGATGGGGCTGGCGGAGCGGTGTCTGGATCCGCTGGAGGCGGGGCGGCTCGACGCGCTCACGGCGATTCCCGACGAGACGGAGAACGCGGCGCCGGGGGCCGGCGGCTACTGGTCGGAGGCCTTCCAGCGTCTCGTCACCACCTTGCGGCTGCGCGCGGAGATGACCGCGGAGCTGGCGGTGCCGGAACCCGAGCGGAGTCCGGCGATGCCCTGAGCACCGGGGCCGGAGATCCTCCCCGCGGCCTCGCCCCCGAACCCCGGACGGTCCGCGGCGCCGCCCGGTCGGGGGCACGGGGAGCCGTGCGACCGGCCCCCGGCCGCCCGCATCCGAAGAACCCCCACCCGGGGACGGGCAGGGGCGACCAGGGCGGAAGCCCGCCCGCGCCGGCCTCCGCCGGCCAGGCGCTACGCCCCCGCGGGCTGCCGCACGTTCGCCCGTACCCACTCCACGATCGACCCGGTCGTCGCGCCCGGCGTGAAGATCTCGGCGACGCCCTTCTCCTTGAGCGGAGCGATGTCCGCCTCCGGGATGATCCCGCCGCCGAAGACCTTGATGTCCTCCGCCTCGCGTTCCTTGAGGAGATCGATCACGGCCGCGAACAGCGTGTTGTGCGCGCCGGAGAGGATGGAGAGACCGATCGCGTCGGCGTCCTCCTGGATCGCGGTGTCGACGATCTGCTCGGGGGTCTGATGGAGCCCGGTGTAGATGACCTCCATGCCGGCGTCGCGCAGCGCCCGCGCGATCACCTTGGCCCCCCGATCGTGGCCGTCGAGCCCCGGCTTGGCCACCACCACGCGGATCGGACCGGCTGCCACACCCATCACTGCCTCCATGAACCGACTACAACGACCTGTACCGACACATATCGAACATTCCGCCGCTCACCGCACCGGACGTACCTCTGCGGCACAGGCACCCCGCACCGCACCGGCCGGGGAAGTGAACGAACGTTATCGTCAGATCCGTGCAAACCGCAGTTTCCCGCTGAAGAGCGAGGGGGAAATCACACGGTGGGACACATTCGCCGCGCATCGCTCCGCGCTTCAGCGGCACCCGCGCCGCAGGAACCTGCGACGCGCGGGCCACGACCGGAGCCTGCGCAAGGAGAGCCGCCGACAGGTGGCGGCACCGGCACCGCGCCGACGAGGCGCGGCGACGGTGCGGCACACCGGCGGGAGCACGACGGCAGGGACTCCCGCCGCGCCACCGGCGCACCACACGCCGCGGACGCACCGTCGCCCTCCGCCACCGGCGCTCTCCACAAGGGCACACGGGGGACGGAGCTGTCCCTTCGCGTGTCGACTGGAGGTCGGCCATGAAGGTCACCGGGACAGAGCCGCCCGTTCTCCCGTTCCGTCAGCGCCTGCTGCCAGGCAGGCTGACAGGGCTCTCGGTGGCCCTGCTGAAGGCGACGGCCCTGGAGCTCGCGATCCTCGCCGGGCACCTCCTCCTCTACCCGTCCGGCATCGTGCAGGAGCGCCGCACCTCCCCCGCGCTCCCCCCGTCCGACGCCACCCGGCTGCCCACCGAGGCCAAGCCCCCGGTCGTCCTGCTGCACGGCTTCATCGACAACCGCTCGGTCTTCGTCCTCCTGCGCCGCAACCTCGCGCAGCACGGCAGGCAGCACATCGAATCGCTCAACTACTCACCGCTGACCTACGACATCCGCACCGCCGCGGAGCTGCTCGGCCGGCACATAGAGGACATCTGCGAGCGCACGGGGCGCGACCGGGTGGACATCGTCGGGCACAGCCTCGGCGGACTGATCGCGCGGTACTACGTGCAGCGCCTCGGCGGCGACCTGCGCGTCCGCACGCTGATCACACTCGGCACACCGCACTCGGGCACCCGGGTGGTCCCGTTGATGAACGCGCACCCGATCGTCCGTCAGATGCGCCCGGGCTCGGACGTGATCCAGGAGCTGCGCGAGCCCGCGCCCGACTGCCGTACGCGTTTCGTGAGTTTCTGGAGCGACCTCGACCATCTGATGGACCCCCTGGAGACCGCCGCCATCGACCACCCGGACCTGCTCGCGCAGAGCGTCCAGGTGAGCGGTATCGGGCATCTCGCCCTGCCGGTCCACCCCGCGGTCGCCACCGGGATACGTCAGGCGCTCGACAGCGAGGAGAAGGCCGTCCGCACCACCCCCGTGGAGGCCGTGGCCGAGGCCGGGGGGCTCACCGTGGCGTGACACCCGTCCGGCGACCGCCGTCCGGCTCCCCTCCTCCCCGCGGAAGACGAGCCGGAGAGGAGCCGGAGAGGGATGGGACCCGGTCGGAGAGGGGCCGGAGAGGGGTCGGAGAGCGTCCTGACGGTGTCTCAATTTCGAACACTCGTCGAACGCCAGGCCAAGCCCGTGCCCGCACTCCGCCGAAAGACGGCCGAATGCCCGTTTCCCGGGAAGAGGAAACCTGCCGAAGATTGTCGCGCCCGCATACCGCCGGGTACAGTCGCCGCACTGCTCTGCCAGCCCCTGTTGTCGAGGCGAAAGAGAAGTTGGTGAACGACCGTCACCCGTCGGGGACCGTGACCTCCCCGGCCCCGGCTTCCGATGCCGTCTCGGCGCACTACGCGTCCTACGGCGGCCAGGAAGTCCAGTACGGCGACTTCACCACGTACGACGGCCACAACGGAACCGGCGCCTACGCGACCGCGAGTTTCGAGACCGATCCCCTCTTCGGCAACATGTCGGGCGGCGACGGGACGGGCTCGTACGACGCGACGCAGTGGAACACCGGCGACCACCAGACGCCGGCCTACGACCCTTACGCCGCGCAGCACCAGACCGCGTACGACACCGGCGGCTACGACACCACCGCGTGGGCGACCGGCTATCAGCAGCTCGCCGACATCCCCGCACAGCATCCGGGCCCCGACGCCACGGGCCAGTGGGACGCGGCCGCCTGGCTCCAGGCCGAACCGGCCGGCCAGACCCAGCAGTGGAGTGCGCCCACCCAGGAAACGGGTGCGTACGACGCCACCCAGTGGAACACCGTCGGTGAACACGACCCGTACGAGGCCTACGAGCACCCCCAGGTGGGCGAATCGCACGACCACCAGGCCACCGATCCGTACGAGCACCAGGCCGTGGCGGACCCGTACGAACACCAGGCCGTGGCGGACCCGTACGAACACCAGGCCGTGGCGGACCCGTACGAACACCAGGTCGCGGCGGACCCGTACGGACAGCATGCTTCGGCCGACCCGTACGAGCAGCAGGGCGAGCACGAGCCCTTCGAGCAGCAGGCGACCTCGGCCTTCGAGCAACTGCCGTACGAGGAGCCCGCCGCAGCGCGGGACGAGTACGACTTCGAGGACGCCGATCCCGCGCACGAGACGCCGCTGCTCGACGACATGGAAGAGGTCACTCCGGCCTCCCGTACCGCGAACAGGCCGGCCTCCCGCTCCCGTCGCCGCTCCCCGGCCAAGCGTTCCGCGCTGCTCACCGTCGCCGTGCCCTCGGCCTGCGTGATGGGCGTCGCGGGTATCGCGGCGGCCTCCGTGGGCACCATCGGCGGGGACGACACCAAGAACACGACGGCCAGCGCGCCCGACGCGGCCGCGGTGAAGCCGTCCACCGCCAACAACAAGCTGGACACCCAGCTCCAGAGCCTGTCGGCGGGTGCGGACGACTTCGCCGACCGGGCCAGCCGGACCCAGGAACGCATCGACCTCAAGGCCCAGCAGGCCGCCGAGCAGCAGAAGGCGGCGGCCGCGGCGGCCCGCAAGGAGCGGCTGCGGCCCAAGTTCGTCCTGCCGGTCACCCAGAGAGGACTCAGCGCCTACTTCGGTCAGGCGGGGGTCAACTGGATGTCCGTGCACACGGGCATCGACTTCCCGGTGTCGTACGGCACGACGGTCATGGCCGCGACGGAC
This sequence comes from Streptomyces fagopyri, assembly GCF_009498275.1. NCBI lineage: Bacteria > Bacillati > Actinomycetota > Actinomycetes > Kitasatosporales > Streptomycetaceae > Streptomyces > Streptomyces fagopyri. The sequence continues at coordinate 3,924,192 of NZ_CP045643.1, forward strand.
GGCACCCTGCGGACGCAGTGGAACAGCGCGTACGGGAACATGGCGATCCTCACCGCGAAGGACGGCACGGAGACCTGGTACTGCCACCTCTCCAGCTACAAGGTGCCGTCGGGAACCGTCGTGAAGGCCGGTGACCAGATCGCGTTCTCCGGAAACTCCGGGAACTCGACCGGGCCGCACCTGCACTTCGAGGTCCGGCCCGCGGGCGGTTCGGCCATCGACCCCCTGCCGTGGCTGCGCAGCCACGGTCTGGACCCGACGTGAGCACGCCGTAGGCCGATCGCCGTAGGCCGATCGCCGTAATCCAGCCTGGGGTTTTCACGGCCGGACGGGCCCCCCGCCCGGCCCCGACGCCCTGCGGGCTAGAGCTTCTCCACCGGCGCGTACCGCAGCAGCAGCCGCTTCGGCTTGGGCTCGCCGAAGTCGACCGTGGCCTCCGCGTTCGCCCCCGTGCCCTTCACCCCGACCACCGTGCCGAGCCCGAACTGGTCGTGGGTGACCCGGTCGCCCACCGCCAGCGAGACGACCGGCTTCTCGGAGGCCCCGCGGCGCGTCGCGAAGCCGGAGGCACCGGACGCCGCGGACCGTGAGCGCGAGGACGACAGCGAGGCCGCCACACCCGAGACGGGCCCCGAGGACACCGGGGCCATGGCGCCCGTGCGCTTCCACTCCAGATGCGTGTCCGGGATCTCCTCCAGGAAGCGGGAGGGCGGGTTGTACGAGGGCTGGCCCCACGCGCTGCGCATGGACGAGCGGGTGAGGTAGAGGCGCTCACGCGCGCGCGTGATGCCGACGTACGCGAGACGCCGCTCCTCCTCCAGCTCCTTGACCTGCCCCAGCGCGCGCATGTGCGGGAAGACGCCGTCCTCCATGCCGGTGAGGAACACGACCGGGAACTCCAGGCCCTTGGCGGTGTGCAGGGTCATCAGGGTGATGACGCCGTTGCCGTCGTCCTCGTCGGGGATCTGGTCGGAGTCGGCGACGAGCGCGACCCGCTCCAGGAACCCGGAGAGCCCGCCGGCCACCGCGACCCCCTCAGCGGCATCGGTCGTCCCAGCGGCATCGGTCGCCCCAGCGGCACCGGTCGCCCCTGCGGCATCGGTCGCCCCTGCGGCATCGCCGGCCGCCCCGGTCCCGTCCTCGCCCCCGCCGGACTCCTGCTCGAACTCAAGCGCCACGGCCGCGAGTTCCTGGAGGTTCTCGATCCGGGTCTCGTCCTGTGGGTCCGTCGAGGCCTGCAGCTCGGCGAGATAGCCGGTGCGTTCGAGGACCGCCTCCAGGACCGTCGCCGGGCCCGCGCCGGACTCGACGATCGTACGGAGGTCCTCCATGAGCGCGTTGAACCGCTTCACGGCGTTCGTCGACCGCGCCGCCATGCCGTACGCCTCGTCGACGCGGCGCAGCGCCTGCGGGAAGCTGATCCGCTCCCGCTGCGAGAGGGCGTCGATCATCGCCTCGGCGCGGTCACCGATCCCGCGCTTGGGGACGTTCAGGATCCGGCGCAGCGGGACGGAGTCCTCGGGGTTGGACAGGACGCGCAGGTAGGCCAGGACGTCCCGGACCTCCTTGCGCTCGTAGAAGCGGACACCGCCGACGACCTTGTAGGGCAGGCCGACGCGGATGAAGATCTCCTCGAACACACGGGACTGGGCGTTCGTCCGGTAGAAGACCGCGACATCGCCCGCCTTCGCGTCGCCCGCGTCGGTGAGACGGTCTATCTCGTCGGCGACGAACTGTGCCTCGTCGTGCTCGGTGTCGGCGACATAGCCCGTGATGTTCGACCCGGCGCCCGCGTTGGTCCACAGGTTCTTGGGGCGGCGCGACTCGTTGCGCTCGATGACCGCGTTCGCCGCGGTGAGGATCGTCTGGGTGGAGCGGTAGTTCTGCTCCAGCAGGATGGTCGTCGCGTCCGGGTAGTCCTCCTCGAACTGGAGGATGTTGCGGATGGTCGCGCCGCGGAAGGCGTAGATCGACTGGTCGGCGTCACCCACGACGCACAGCTCGGCGGGCCCGAGGTCGCCCTCGGCCGGCGGCAGGCCCTCGGGGCGGTCGCCGCTCGCCGGTCCCACGAGCTCCCTGACCAGGGCGTACTGCGCGTGGTTCGTGTCCTGGTACTCGTCGACCAGGACGTGGCGGAAGCGGCGGCGGTAGTGCTCGGCGACGTCCGGGAAGGCGCGCAGCAGGTTGACCGTCGTCATGATCAGGTCGTCGAAGTCGAGCGCGTTGGCCTCGCGCAGCCGCGACTGGTACATCGCGTAGGCCTGCGCGAGGGTCTTCTCGAAACCGTCCGCCGCCTGGCCGGCGAAGTCCTCCTCGTCGATCAGCTCGTTCTTCAGGTTGGAGATCTTCGCGCTGAACGACTTCGGCGGAAAGCGCTTCGGGTCGAGGTCCAGGTCCCGGCAGACCAGGGCCATCAGGCGCTTGCTGTCGGCGGCGTCGTAGATCGAGAAGGAGGACGTGAAGCCGAGCCTCTTCGACTCGCGGCGCAGGATGCGTACGCACGCGCTGTGGAAGGTCATCACCCACATCGCGTGGGCGCGCGGGCCGACGAGCTGCTCGACGCGCTCCTTCATCTCGCCCGCGGCCTTGTTCGTGAAGGTGATCGCGAGGATCTGGCCGGGGTGGACATGGCGCTCGCCCAGCAGGTGCGCGATCCGGTGCGTGAGCACCCGGGTCTTGCCGGAGCCGGCGCCGGCCACGATGAGCAGCGGGGAGCCGGAGTGCACCACGGCCGCGCGCTGGTTCTCGTTGAGCCCGTCCAGCAGGGCCGCCGGGTCCACGGCGGGCCGGTGGGCGCCGTCGCGGTAGTACGCGTCGCGGTCCGGGGGCACGTCGAAGCGGCCGCCGAACAGGTCGTCCGGAAGCGGCTCCGCCACCTCGTCCTCGGGCGGCGGCGGAGGCTCTTCCTCATGGGCCCCGGAAGGCTTGAGGTCCGCCAGGAAGCTGTCATCAAAGAGGCTGCTCATCGCTCTCCGAGTCTAGGCGGCCCCACTGACAACCCGCCGCCACCCCGGAAACTGGGCCGGAATTCCCGCGGAGTCCGGACCCGAATTCCCGCTGGAGCCGGGGCAGGACGGCCACGGACGCCGGACCAGGACCGCCACGGACGCCGGGCCGGGGTGCGCACGAACGCCGCACGGGGGTCCCACAGGGTCCGGACCGGGGCTGTGGCCGGACCGGACTCGCACGAAAGCCGGGCCGGGACTCGCACGGAAACCGGGCCGGGACGCATACGGAAACCGGACCAGGACTCGTACGGACACCGCACGGGGTTCCCGGCGGCGCACAGGGTTCCCGGCAAGGACCCCCACCGTGTCCGCGCCGGTGCACAGCACCTGCCGGGGAACCGGGCCGGAGTGCCGCGAAAACCGGTCCCCGCCCACACCGAAACACCCTCACCTTCCGGCAGCGCCCCGCTACGGTCGGCCACCGATCCGCCGCTCCGGGCGTCCAGGCGGCCCAGGTCACGAAAACGTATCGGGCATATCGCACATCAAACTTCACAGACCGCTCACGCGTTGGCTAGCGTGCCCGGCAGACCGCTCGACGGCAACCGGCGAACGTCGCCGGGCCGAGCGGCCTCCGCCGAGTCCGGCGCGCCCGCGCGGCGACCGGAGCCGGGGACCCAACCGACTCTGGGGTGAATCGGTCCGACCGCCCGTGGGGCAAGGACCGTAGGGCAAACCTTCCGGAAGTACCCGCCCGAACCCGACAGCTAACCCGGTAGGCGGATGACGGAAGGAGTCGCCTCTCTTGGCGTCGCACCGCAAGTGGAGTCCTCCGGGCACACGCCGGACGGGCCTACGGACCCCCGTCCTCGCCACGGCCGCCCTGACCTCCGTGGCCCTGCTCTCCCAGACGGCGAACGCCGCGCCCCCGGCCGAGCCCCGACCGAGCCTCGAAGAGGTCGAGAAGAAGGTCGACGACCTCTACCACCAGGCCGAGACCGCCACCGAGAAGTACAACGCGACCAGGGAGAAGACCGCCAAGCAGCGCGAGCGCGTCGGCTCCCTCCTCGACGACGTGGCCCGGCGCACCGAGAAACTCAACACCGCGCGCGAGGAGCTCGGTTCGTTCGCCGCGGCCCAGTACCGCACCGGGGCGTCCGCACCCGGCAGCGCGAGCCTGCTGCTGGCCGACACCCCGCAGGACTACTTCGACCAGACCCAGTTGATGAACCGTCTGACCACCCGCCAGAAGGCGGCCGTCGACGACTACGTCACCGAGCAGGCCTCGACCTCGAAGAAACGCGAGGAGGCCTCCCGGAGCCTGCGGACGCTCACCACCTCGCAGGACGCGCTCAAGACCTCCAAGGCCGACGTCCAGGGCAAGCTCGCCGCGGCGCGCGACCTGCTGTCGAAGCTGACCGCCGACGAGAAGGCACGGCTCGCCGCGATCGCGAAGAAGAAGCGGGAGGAGGCCGACCGCGAGGCGGCCCGACTCGCGGCCGAGCGGGCCGCGTCGGAGAAGAAGGCCCGGGACACGGCCCCACCGCCGGGCACGTCGTCCGGGACCACGGGGACGTCCGGGACCACGGCCACCGACTCCTCGTACACCGCCAAGGCCGGCAAGGCCATCGCCTTCGCGCGTGCCCAGGTCGGCAAGCCGTACGTGTGGGGCGCGACCGGACCCGGCTCGTACGACTGCTCCGGTCTCACCCAGGCCGTGTGGAAGGCCGCCGGCGTCACCCTCCCGCGTACCACCTACGACCAGGTGAACGCGGGCACCACGGTCCCCCTCTCCGCCATCGAGCCCGGAGACCTCGTCTTCTTCTACGGCGACATCAGCCACGTGGGCCTCTACGTCGGCGACGGGATGATGATCCACGCCCCCAAGCCGGGTGCGTACGTCCGCGAGGAGTCGATCTTCTACGGCGGCGAGTCGATCATCCACAGCGTGGTGCGCCCGGCCTGAGCCCCGGCGCGGGCACGCGCGCGTGAGGCCCCCCGGGCTCCACGCGCCCGGCCCGCGCCGCTCGCTCGTGCCCGCGCCCCCGTACCCGCCGTACGCCCGTACCCGCCGTACGCCTGTACCGCCGCGCCCTCGTCACCCGTGCCGTCCACGCCCCTTGTCGCCGTACGCCGGTACGCCCGTACGCCCGTACGCGCGGCCCCCTTGTCGCCGTACGCCGGTACGCCCGTACCGCCCGCGCACTCCTCCCCCCGGCGCCCCGCGCCCCCGCACCCGTCCGGCCGACCCCGCATGCGTGATGTACGCGCGCGCCCCGCGGGCAACCCGCCCGAAGGTCCCTAGCATCGGGGCCATGCCAGCCACCTCGCCGCCCCGCAGCCCGTGGGTCCGACTCCGTTCCTGGTGGGCGGAGAGCCCGCCCGCCGCCGCGGCCGCCGTTCTGGCCACCGGCATCCTCTCCGTCGGGCTGCACGAGGCCGGTGACGAGGTCCTGTCCCGGATCGCGCTGGTCCTGGCGGCCGTCATCTGGCTCGGGTTCGCCGTGGACTTCACGGTCCGCCTGCTGCGCGATCGGGAGCGGTGGCTGGAGGAGGCCGGCACGCCGAGCGCGCTCACCGGGGTCGCCGCGACCGCCGTGCTCGGCACCCGGCTGACCGACCTGGGATGGCTCGGGGTCGCCGAGGTGCTGCTCGCGCTCGCCGCGGTGCTGTGGCCGGGGCTGCTCTACCTGCTCGTACGGGGCCTGCGGCTCCGTATGCCCGGAAGCGTGTTCCTCGGATGCGTGGCCACGCAGGGACTCGCGGTGCTCGCCGCGTCGCTCGCCGGGGCCACGCGCGCGGACTGGCTCGCGTACGCGGCGCTGGTCCTGTTCTGGCTGGGGTTCCTGGTGCTGTACGTGGTGGCGCTGACGTGCTTCGACTTCCGGGAGACGGCCAACGGGCGCGGCGACCACTGGATCGCGGGCGGCGCGCTCGCGATCTCCGCGCTGGCCGCGTCGAAGCTGGTCCTCGCGTACCAGGCGGACATCTACCTGTGGAACTACGACGACAACGGCGTGATGCGCTGGGTGACCCAGGCGCTGATCATGGTGACGCTCGCCTGGTACGCCGTGCTGGCCGTCGCGGAGCTGCTGTGGCGCCGTCCGCGTTACGACGTGCGGCGCTGGGCGACCGTGTTCCCGATGGCCATGACGGCGGCGGCGGCCCTGTCGGTCGCGGACGCCGTCGGCTTCGCGTGGCTCAGGGGGGTCGGGCAGGTACTGCTGTGGATCTCGGTGGCCGCCTGGCTGCTGGTGGCGGCCGGAACCGTCAGGTCCACAGCACCGCGATGAAGATGTTCGCGGTCGTCAGCAGCCCGACCAGCCCGAACAGGCCCTTGTCGACCTTCTCGTCGTCCCGCTTCACATAGACCAGCCCGAGGATCACGATCAGCAGGGCCAGCTTCACGCCGATCTTGACGGTGTTGACCGAGTGGTCGTCGGCCTGGTTGAGACCGACCAGGACGACACCCGTGACCAGCATGGTCAGCGCGCCGTGCAGCATGGCGGGGACGAACCGGGCGGTGCCCCGGCCCATCGCCTTCATCTGGGTGAGGAAGCCGCCGAGCAGCGAGGCGATGCCGATGATGTGCAGGCCCACGAAGAGATGGATGAGTACGTCCATGGGGCCGGAGCCTAATCGGAGGTGTGTGCCCCTCTTGGCACCGCCCCACCCCATGAGGACCCGTAGCACCTGAGAACCCCCGAACGTCCCGGAACCGCCCCATCGGTCATCACCCTGTGTGAAGTCGCCGACGCCGGACCGGGATCACAGTCACATACGGTCACCCGGCGATCCAGTTACGCCAGTTCCGAACATGGTGTTACCGAGCCCTCGCACTCAGGTTTAGCGTCCTCCACCAGGTGCCCGGCTCCCCACCGCCGCCCGGGCCAGGGGCGGCAGCCGGACACCACCGCCGAGAAAGGTCCGGCGGCGACTCGCTCCCCCTGTGTGGGCCGTCGCCGGACGCGTCACCGATGACCGCGCCCTCCGAGGCGGTCACGTCCCCCGGGAAGGATGTGGGCCCTCGTGGCAGCACACCGCAAGCCCAGACAGCGCTCACTCGGCGGCCATACGGTCCGCACGGCCGCGACCATCGCCCTCGCCGGCGCGGCGACGACGGCCGGATTCGAGGGCACCGGGCACGCGGAGCCGCGGCTGTCCCCGGCGCAGGTGAAGGCCAGGGTCGACAAGCTGTACGAAGAGGCCGAGGTCGCCACGGAGAAGTACGACGGGGCGAAGGAGAAGGCCGACCAGGCGTCCCGGCGGCTGCACGACCTGCGCGACGAGACGGCGCGCAAGGAGGACCGGCTCAACGCTGCACGGGACGCGCTGGGTTCGATCGCCGCGGCGCAGTACCGCAGCGGCGGCCTCGACCCCGCCCTGCAGCTCGCGCTCTCCGATCGCCCCGACCAGTACCTGGACGGGGCCGCGTTCGCCGAGCGGGTCGGTGACCGGCAGGCGGGGGCGGTGGCCCGGGTACGCAAGCAGCTGCGGGAGATCGAGCAGCTGCGCGGGGCCGCGCACATCGAGCTGACCGCGCTCACCTCGCGGCAGGCGGAGCTGAAGCGGGCCAAGAGGACGATCACCGGCAAACTGGACTCCGCGCGGCAGTTGTTGTCGCGGCTCACCGACGAGCAGCGGTCGCGGCTCGGGGACCTCGGGGCGGCCGGCGGTGCCGCGGGCGCGGTGCGGCACGCCTCGCGCTCCGCCGCGCGGGATCTGGGCCCGGCGCCCTCGTCGCCCTCGGCAGGCTCCGTCGCGGCCCCCAACTCCCGTGCGGCCGCCGCCGTCTCGTACGCCTACGGGAAGCTCGGCAGCCCCTACGTCTGGGGTGCCACCGGGCCCGACGCCTTCGACTGCTCGGGCCTCGCCCAGGCCGCGTACCGCTCGGCGGGCGTCCAGCTGCCGCGCACGACGTACGCCCAGATCAACGCGGGCCGACGGGTGTCGCGCTCCGAACTCGCCCCCGGTGACCTGGTGTTCTTCTACTCGGGCATCAGCCATGTGGGGATCTACGTGGGCAACGGGATGATGATCCACGCCCCGAACCCCACCGCGCCGGTGCGTCTCGCGCCGGTCGACGAGATGCCGTTCGCGGGTGCCGCCCGGGTGGCCTGAGCGCACGGGTCCACCCGGGTGGCGCGAAGACACCGGGGCGGATCGGCGCAGTGGGGGCGCGGGGGGTGGATCGCGGTAGCGTCGACGCGGACTCCGTCCCGTCGTCCGAGAGGTCCTGATGCCCGGCTTCCTGTTGCCGCCGCCTCCGCCGCCCGCGCACATCCGCTCCTGGCCGGACCGGGCGGCGCTGCTGGCCGACCGGGGGCGGGTACTGGAGGAACTGCGCGGACGGAGCCTCGGGGTGCATCGGGTGCTGCTGCTCTGGCTGCTGGCGCTCGCGGCGATCGTCGGCTGGGCCCTGCTGGTACTGCCGTTGCAGCAGATCGAGCAGCGCGATCCCACCGGTGTCGTCCTGGGTCCGCTGTTCGCCCTGCTGGGTCTGGCCGCGCTCGCCCCGACGGTCCTCGCCGTCACCCTGTCCGTGCGCAGCGACCGCCGCCTGCACGAACTGCTGGAGGCCTGGACCGCGTTGGACCGCCATCCCGCGACCGACTCCCGGCTCCGCTCCCCCGGGCTCAGCCTCTTCTGGCTCCTCTCCTCGCTCGGCGTCTGCGCGATCGGCGTCTGGACGTCCTACGCGGCGGCGGCACCGGTCGAGTCCGGCCGGGGTCTGTACAGCGATGTCGTCCAGGGCGTCGGGATCGGCCTGATCCTGTGGACGACCGGTCTCATCGGGATCGCGAAGGCCGTCCGCCACTACCGCTGGGCGCTGCGGATCCTGAGCCCGGCGCCCGCCGCGGAACACCGGTAGGCACCCGCCGCGGAACACCGGTGCGCGTCCGACGGAGGTCCGGCGTCCGCGCGGCTCCGCGGACCGCGTGTCACACCAGACGTCGCGCCGTCGCCCAGCGTGTCAGCTCGTGCCGGTTGGAGAGCTGGAGTTTCCTGAGGACCGCCGAGACGTGCGACTCGACCGTCTTGACGGAGATGAACAGTTGCTTGGCGATCTCCTTGTACGCGTAGCCGCGGGCGATGAGGCGCAGGACCTCGCGCTCTCGCTGGGTGAGCCGGTCGAGGTCCTCGTCGACCGGCGGGGCGTCGGTGGAGGCGAAGGCGTCCAGGACGAATCCGGCCAGGCGGGGCGAGAAGACCGCGTCGCCCTCCTGGACACGGAAGATGGAGTTCACCAGGTCGGTTCCGGTGATCGTCTTGGTGACGTAACCCCGGGCACCACCGCGGATCACGCCGATGACGTCCTCCGCGGCGTCCGACACGGACAGCGCGAGGAATCGGACCGGCCGCTCGGCGTCCCCCATCAACGGGGCGCAGCGGCGCAGCACTTCGACACCGCCGCCGCCCGGCAGATGGACGTCGAGCAGCACGACCTCGGGCCGGGCGGCCGTGATGACCGTGACCGCCTGGTCGACGTCCGCGGCCTCGCCGACCACCTGCACGCCGGTCCGCTCGGTCTGTCCGATCTCGGCCTGCACTCCCGTACGGAACATGCGGTGGTCGTCGACGAGGACGACGCGCACAGTGCGTCCGCCCGGGGCTCCGGACGGCTCGACGCCGTCCGCGGCACCCGGCCCGCCCGCCGCCGGGGACCCGGTGGCCGCCCCCGCTCCGGTCGCGGTGTCGCTCTGCTCGTTCGGGCCGGTGTGCGCGGGCACACCGGCCGTCTGTCCGGTCGGCCCGTTCGCGTCGCTCATGACGTCTTCTCCGCCCTCTCCATTTCCAGCTCGACCTCCGTGCCGCCGTCCGGCACCGCGCGCAGCCGCGCCGTGCCGCCGTTGCGCTCCATCCGGCCGATGATCGATTCTCTGACGCCCATGCGGTCGGCGGGTATCGCGTCGATGTCGAAGCCCGGGCCGCGGTCGCGGACGGACACGAAGACCCTCTTTCCCTCGACTTCGGCGTAGACCTGTACGGCGCCGCCCTCGCCACCGTACTTGGCGGCGTTCACCATGGCTTCCCGTGCGGCCTGCATCTGCGCGGTCAGGCCCTCGTCGAGCGGGCAGTCGCCGACCACGACGACCTCGAGCGGGACGCCGTGCTTGTCCTCGACCTCGGCCGCGTTGCGGCGGACCGCCTCGGCGAGGGTGGCGGGTTCGTCGGCCTCGTCCTTGCCGGTGCCCTCCGGTTTGTAGAGCCAGGCGCGCAGGTCGCGCTCCTGGGCCCGGGCGAGCCGGCGCACCTCGTTCGCGTTCTCCGCGTTGCGCTGGATCAGGGTCAGGGTGTGCAGCACCGAGTCGTGGACGTGGGCGGCCACCTCGGCCCGCTCCTGGGCCCGGATACGCATCAGGCGCTCCTCGGAGAGGTCCTGCGTCATGCGGACGAGATAGGGGCCGGCCAGGAGCGCGGTGCCGACGAGGACGGCGAGCGCGGCCTGCAGGACGGAGCCCAGGTGGGCCGCGGAGCCCTGGAGGACGAATATCCCGGTGACGCCCGCGGTGACGAGCAGCACGCCGGCCGCGGACCGCAGCAGCGTGAGCGTCCGGCGACGGCGGCCGACCTCCACCCAGCGGGCCCGCCGCGCGTTGTCCGCCTGGCGCCAGACCAGGGCGACGCCCGCGCCGACGAGGACGGTGGGCCAGAGATACGCCTTGGCTCCGCCTCCGAGGTTCACGTTGCCGACGAAGACCATGGCCACGACGACCATGAGGAGCAGGGCGACGATCTGGCCCCGGTCCGGCTTGCGGGCGACGAGTCTGCGGCGGCCGTCGGGAGCGGTCTCGGTGGTGAAGGCGGGCGCGCGCTCGGAGTCGACCCCGCCGACGCCCAGCGGCACGAAGAACCAGAAGGCGGCGTAGAGCAGCGCGCCGAGGCCGTCCGCCATGAACAGGCCGACGAACACCAGTCGCACCCAGATCACGGGCAGCCCGAGATGCCCCGCGAGCCCTCGCGCCACACCGCCGAGCCAGCGTCCGTCACTGCTGCGGTAGAGCTTGCGCGGGGGCCGCGGGTCGTCGAGAGGCACTGCTGCGGCTTCCGGCATGCCAACGATGTTCACACGGCCGGACGGCCGGAGCATCAGGGTCGACCCCCGAGACTCCCCTGATCTTCGACGGGCCGGTGCTCGAACGGCTCCCCGCGCACCCGTCAGGGCCGATATCAGGGTTCGGCCAGGGTCGTCCCGACTCCCGTCGCGCCTTCTCGCCCGTCACCATGGACACATGACAGATCAGCAGCACGCGGCAGCGGAGCCGCCCCGCGGCTCCGGCGCCCCGTCCCCGGGCACCGCCACGGGTGGGGAGCCGCGCGCGCACGACGGCGTGGTGGCGCCCGAAGCCCCGCACAGGTTCCGGCGCGACCGGCGGCACAGGATGCTGGGCGGGGTGTGCGCCGGGCTCGGGCGGCAGTGCGACATGGACCCGGTGATCTTCCGGATCGTGCTCGCGGTGCTCTCCGCGACCGGCGGCATCGGCCTCATCCTGTACGGCTTCTTCTGGCTGTTCGTCCCGTACGAGGACGAGGACGAGAACGAGGTGCGCAAGCTCCTCACCGGCCGGGTGGACGGCCAGGCGCTGACGGCCGTGCTCTTCGCCCTCGTCGGCTGCGGAGTCTTCCTCTCGATGCTCAACAACGGCGGGGTGCTCACCTTCGCCGTGGTCCTCACCCTGCTCCTCGCGGGCGCGGGGTACTGGTCGCAGCAGCGCGACGCCCCGGACCCCGACCCGCTCGCCGCCCAGGCCGTGGCCGACGCCCCGCCCGAGGCACAGGCTCCACCCGTGCCCGCCTCCTACCCGTCATGGTGGCGCGACCCGATCGTCAAGGACGGTTCGCACGTCGGCGGCACGGGCTATCTCTGGGGCCCGCAGGACGCCCGGGACCGGGACGTCGCGGCAGCGGTCGACATCGCCCGCGGCACGCCCCGCCCGGGCCCGCGCGCCCCGCGGGAGCCGCTGCCGCGCGGGCCGCGCTGGATCGGCGGTTGGGTGTTCCTGCTCGCGCTCGTCGCGGGCGGCCTCGGCTCGGGCCTGACGTGGCACGACCGGCCGCTCGGTTCGAGCCTTCAGATCGGTCTGTCCTGCGCCCTCGTCGTCTTCGGTCTGGGCATCGCGCTCAGCGCGTTCGTCGGCCGTACGGGAGCGGGCTCGCTCTTCCTGGCCGTGCTCACGGCCGCCCTGCTGGCCGGCTCGGTGGCCCTGCCGAAGGACATCAGCACCCACTGGAGACGCACCGGCTGGACACCGGCCGCCGTCACCGACGTACAGAAGAACTACGAACTCGGCACCGGTGTCGGCACCCTCGACCTGAGCCGGCTCGACGTCGCCGCGGGACAGACGGTGACGACGCGCGCGGAGGTGGGGGCGGGCCGGCTCGAAGTGGTGCTCCCGAAGGACGCGATCGTAAGGCTGAACATCGACGTGGGGCTCGGGGACATCCAGTTGCCCGGCGACGGCAAGAAGGACGTGGACGTGGAGCCGGGCAAGGTCAAGCAGGTGACGCTGGCCCCCGCGGCCGGCACCGGGCACGGCGGAATCCTCGACCTCGACCTGCACGTCGGCGTCGGCCAGGCGGAGGTGACCCGTGGCACGTCATGAGTTCCAGCCGGGAAAGCTGGTCGCGGGCTTCTTCCTCGCCACCGCGGGCGTCGTGTACGCCGGTGACGCGGGCGGCTGGTGGGACACCCCGTGGTTCGTGATGATCCCGCTCCTCACGGGCGGCCTGTGCCTGGCCGGAGTGGTGGCGCTCGTGGCCCTCGGCGTACGGCGGCGCCGGGCGGGCTCACGACGGGCGGCCGCGAGGGCGGCGGACAGGGGCCCCGAGGACTCGCACGTACCGGGCTGACCGGGACGGGACGGGCGGGGACACGGCACACGGACGGACCGCTCGACCGGCGGCGCTCACGCCTCGGTCCCGCGGTCCCGTGGATGCTCGGTGGGCGGGTGGTGAGGCGGGCGGGTCCCGCGTACGGGCCCGGGGGACCGGGTGGACCGGACCCGCGGCGGCCTGGCGGACGGTCGCCCCACCGGGCAGGCCGGCAGTCGGTCGGTCGGTGGCCCCATCCGGCAGCCGGGGCAGTCAGTCGTCCGCCCCACCCGGCACGCAGGCGGCCGGGGCGGGCAGTCGAGGCGGACGGCAGACGGTCGGTCCATCCGGGCGGCAAGAAGCCCGTCGGGCCGGCCCACGGTCGGTCGACCCGGCAGGCGGCCTCGGTCCGTCGTGGCTAGTAGCGGTACTCCCCGCCCCGCTGCGCGCCCCGCTGCCCGCGTCGCGCGCGCCAGAGCGCGTCGAGCGAGAAGACCGAGGCGCCGGCGAGGACCAGGGGCAGCCAGGCCATCAAGTAGATGAGGTCGTTGCCGTAGTAGTACGGGTCGGAGGCCCAGCTGACCGTCAGCCACAGGCTGAGCGAGATCAGCGCGCCGCCCAGCGCCGCGAGACGGCCCAGCAGTCCGATGAGGGTGCCGATGCCGACGGCCAGTTCGCCCAGGGCGATGGCGTAGCCGAAGCCGACCGGACTCTTCAGCGCGAGGTCGACCAGGGCCGGGATCGCCGAGGAGTCACGCACCGAGCGCATCAGGTCGCCGATCGAGCCGGAGCCGGAGTCGGAAAGGAAGGCGCTGTTGGTGAGCTTGTCGATCCCCGCGTAGATGAAGGTGACGCCCAGGAAGATGCGCAGGGGCAGCAGGGCGTAGCGCGTGGCCGTCTCGCGCCACCCGTCTCGCCCGCCGCCGTCGACATAGGAGCTTTGGGTGTCCGTTCGCATACCGTGAGTCATCGCTCTCCGCCGCCTCTCACCCGTATTCCGTTGACCCCTCAACAGACCATACGTACGGAAGCGGGTCCCCGCTCAATGGCCGGGAGCGGATTTCTTGCCCGGAGACACATCGCCGCCGTCTTCAGGCCGCGGGCGCCGGGTCGGCCTGGCCGGGATCGCGCCGATGCCCCCACCGCCGAACCGGTGACGCGGTGACCCGGTGACCCGGCCCCGAAGCACTCCGGCGTCCCTGCGCCCCGGCCCCGAAGCACTCCGGCGTCTCGGCTCCCCGGCCCGGTCGCGCCCCAGGCCCAGGCCCGTCACCCCCGGGTGGGCCCGTCACTCCCTGGGCCGTAGCTCCCTCAGTCCGTCACGTCGATCACGCAGCGGTTGGTCTCCACACCGGCCGCCGTCACCACCTGGACCTCCACCCGCCCCGGCTCCACGTCGACCGGTACCGGCACGGTGAGCACGGCGTCCGTGGGGTTGCTGAAGCCGCCCGGCACCGGGACCAGCGGCACGTGCACATGGACCGCGCCGATGCGGACGACCATGCGGGAGAGCCGGTCCGCGGTCTGGGCGCCCGGAGGGACGAAACCGGCCCCCCGGATCTCGATGTCGTCCCCGGTGCGGATCGGGGCGTCGAGGTCACCGGCCTCGCGGGAGCGGACGACGGAGAGGATCACGGGCCGGCCGCCCTCGGCGTACTTGCCGGAGAGGTAGGTGGCGGCAGAGACCAGGACGAGCAGTGCCAGCCCCCAGGGCAGGTCGGGCAGCTGTTCCGGCCGCCGGGCCAGCCGGACCGCGGCGAACACCAGGGCGACGGCGCCGACGACGACGTACTGGATGTCGGCGAAGCTTCCCTTGCCGGAGTCGTCCGTCAGCAGGTCGGCGGCACGCGGCCGGTCGGCCCGTACCTTCTGCAGCCGTTGCCCGAGCACCCGCACGCCCACCACGCGGCGCACCAGCACCGCGATCCCGCACACCACCGCGACGACGGTCACGACACCGGCGCCCCGGGCGAGTTCGAGCCCGGCGATCAGGTCGTCGCGCCTGCCGTGGGCGGAGGCGGCCGCCAGCTGACCCACCAGGACGAGCACCGCGTACACCACGAACAGCACCCACGCGGCGGCCATCGCGCGCGAGGTGGAGAGACGGTTGTCCTCACCGATGACCGGCGCGAGGGCACCGCCGCGCGCCCGGTGCAGATAGCCCGCTCCGGTCAGCAGGGCCGCCACCAGGACGGCGGCGACCAGCCCCGCCGTCCGCGCCGCGGACCACCCCGCGCCGATCGCGGTGAGCGCCTGCACCAGCAGCAGCGCCACGACGGTTCCCCACACCGCGAACGCCGTACGCCGCCACAGTCGTCCCAGCCAGGCCTCGCCGTCGACGCGCCCGCGTTCCGCGACGAGGTCCGCGGACTGGGTGAGTTCGTCCGACACCCACTGCCGGGACGCGGACGCCGAGTGGGCGACGCCGGCCGGCAGACCCTGTCCCGACGCCAGTTCGTCGCGCTTGGCGAGGAACGCGGCGACGGCCCGCCGGTGTCCCTCGCGCGCCCCGTGCGGACAGTCCCCGCAGGTGCAGCCGCCACCATGCGCGCCCTGCCCGGCACCGAGCCCGCCACCGCGCCCCGCACCGCGCTCCGCGCCGTGTCTCGCCTCCTGCACCGCCACGCCCGTTGCCGCCTTCCCCGCACCGGGAACTCCCGTGCGGCCAGATCCTCGTACGTCTGCGTGCGCCTGCGTACGTCCTCGTGCGGCGCCGTACGTCTCCGTACCGCTCCGCACGCCTGACTTCCGTACAACTGCCTTACAACTGCCCCGCGATGACAGCGAATTGTGCCGTACGCAACAGCGCCCGCGTCCGGCAGGTCTGGTCAGCGCGGGTGAAGTGCCGGACCCCGTGTTGACCCGGCTGCGAGAATTCCCCCATGGCCGAGATCATCCAGCGCGACGGGACCTGGGCCTTCGACGGCAGCACGGTCAGGATCACGCCGGGGCTGCACCGTTCCGTGCCCCTGTTCCGGCAGACATACGGGGAGATCACGGTGCCCCTGGAAGCGGTGTCCGGCATCGTCCACGAGCCCGAACGCAAGCGCGGCCGGCTGCGCCTGAGACTGCGTGAGGGCGCCGATCCGCTGCTCCAGGCGACCGGGGGACGGCTTCCGGACGCGGCCGATCCGTACCGGCTGACGGTCGACGTCGACCGGTCCGGGGTCGCCGAGTACGTCGCCGAGGAGATCCGCCGTGCGCTGCTCCTGGACCAGGTCCCCAAGGAACCGGCGACGGCCTATCTGCTCGCGGGGCCGCCGGTGCCCGTCTCCGTGCGGTCCAGCGACGGCACCGTCTCCTTCGACGGCGCGCGCGTGCGCATCGACTGGGCGGACACCTCCGACCGGGTCAAGCGGGCGACGGGCCCGCGGATCATCGCCGTCGGGGACCTGGTGCAGGTGGAGTGGCTGCCCAACTCCGGTTACGAGAACGGGTTCCTGCGCTTCGTGACGCGCGAGACCGCGTTCTCCAAACTGCCGCCCGAGAAGGACCCGTTCGCGCTCGACCTGTGGGGCAGCGCGCGCCGTGACCTGCTCACGGCGCTCGTCGCCGCCGCGGTGACGGCCCGTCTGCCGCATCCGTCGGTCCGCGCCGGCGAGTTCACCGACCGGCCCCCGCAGTCCCCCGCCGCCGCGCGGGTACCGGCCCAGGCCGACCATCACGACGTACTGCTGCGCCGGCTGCGCGAGCTGGGCGAGCTGCACCGGGACGGAGTGCTCACGGACGAGGAGTTCGCGGCGACGAAGGCGGCGGTCCTGAAGGGCTTCAGCTGAGGAGATCGGGTTCGCTCCGGCTGATGTCCTGCCACAGGGGCTGGTAGTTGATCCACGCGACCAGGTCGCCCCCGAGCTGCTCCCGGGTCGCGACCGCCTGCTTGTGGTCGATGAGGACCGGGCGGCCCGCGGCCTGCGCGGTGAGCTGGACCTGGCTGGAGCGTTCCATCGACAGGAACCACCAGGCCGCCGCGTCCACCGAGTCGCCGACGGTGAGCAGTCCGTGGTTGCGCAGCACCAGGGCCTTGCGGGTGCCGAGCGCGCCGGCGATCCGGCGGCCCTCCTCGGTGTCCACGGCGACACCGCTGTAGGTGTCGTAGAGCGCGTGGTCCTCGTAGAAGGCACAGCTCTCCTGGCTGATCGGGTCGAGGAGGTCGCCGAGGGCGGAGAGCGCGCGGCCGTGCACCGAGTGGCAGTGGGCGACGGCGACGACGTCGGGGCGGGCGGCGTGGACCTGCGCGTGCACGGTGAACGCCGCCTGGTTCACGTGGTAGCGGCCCTCGACCACCTGCCCGTCCTGGTTGGCCATGACCAGGTCGCTCACGGTGACGTGCTTGAAGGGCATCCCGAAGGGGTTCACCCAGAAGCAGTCGCTGTACTCCGGGTCGCGCGCCGTGATGTGGCCGGAGACCCCGTCCTCGAATCCGAGCCGCCCGAAGATCCGCAGCGCTCCGGCCAGCCGCTCCTTGCGGTGGCGCCGCTCGTCGTCCGGCGAGTCGTACATCGGCGGCATGGCGAACTGGAGCTGGTCGGTCGGTAGGGGCAGGGGCGGCGTGGGCCCTTGCATATGTCCTCCAGCACTGGCGTGTCCGATACGGAGCGGAAGTTACCTCCGGGCGCCGTAGGAGAACAGGGCCGTTCGGTGAAGAGAGTGCGCAACCGTTACGCGGGAGCGCCGTGGGGAGCCGTCCGGCCCACCCCCGCATGCGGGGGTCCGCGGGGAGCGCACCCGAAAAACTCGCCCATACGCGACAGAAGATGTCGGGTATCGGCGCGAAACTGCCTGCATGAGTCGTACGAACTGGGCCGCCTTCACCGTCTCCGCACCCGAGCTCGCCCGGTCGGCGGAGGAACGATTCGGGGCCTTCACCCACCACGTCCTGGCGACCCTCCGCAAGGACGGCACACCCCGCACCAGCGGCATCGAGGCGCGTTTCCTGCTCGGCGAGCTGTGGCTCGGCATGATGCCGGACTCGCTCAAGGCGTCCGACCTGCGCCGCGACCCGCGCTTCGCGCTCCAGGCGAACCCGGGGCCGGGTACCACCATGGGCGGGGGCGACGTACGGATCAGCGGCCGGGCGGTGGAGGTCACCGACGGCGACGCGAAACGGGCGTACGTGGAAGAGGTGGAACCGCCGGAGCCGTTCCACCTCTTCCGCACCGAACTGACGGAGGTCGTACGGACCTTCGTCGAGGACGACACGTATCTGGTCGTCCAGGTCTGGAAGCCCTCGGAGCCGGTGCGGACCCTCAGGCGGACCTGACGGGAGGGGCTACTCCCACTCGATCGTGCCCGGGGGCTTGCTCGTCACGTCGAGGACGACGCGGTTCACGTCGGCGACCTCGTTGGTGATCCGGGTCGAGATCTTGGCGAGGACGTCGTACGGGAGGCGCGACCAGTCGGCCGTCATCGCGTCCTCGCTCGACACCGGGCGGAGCACGATCGGGTGGCCGTACGTACGGCCGTCACCCTGGACGCCCACGCTGCGGACGTCGGCGAGCAGGACCACCGGGCACTGCCAGATGTCGCGGTCCAGGCCGGCCGCCGTCAGCTCCTCGCGGGCGATGGCGTCGGCCTCGCGCAGCAGGTCGAGGCGGTCCTTGGTGACCTCGCCGACGATACGGATGCCGAGGCCGGGACCCGGGAAGGGCTGCCGCTGGACGATCTCGTCCGGCAGGCCGAGCTGCTGGCCGACCATCCGGACCTCGTCCTTGAAGAGCTTGCGCAGCGGCTCGACGAGCTCGAACTCCAGGTCCTCGGGGAGGCCGCCCACGTTGTGGTGGGACTTGATGTTGGCGGTGCCGGTGCCGCCGCCGGACTCGACGACGTCCGGGTAGAGGGTCCCCTGCACCAGGAAGGCGACGTCCTCGCCCTCCGCGGCCTCGGCGACGATCTCCGCCTGGGCCTGCTCGAAGACCCGGATGAACTCGCGGCCGATGATCTTCCGCTTCTCCTCGGGGTCCGAGACGCCCTTGAGCGCGTCGAGGAACCGCTCCTGCGCGTCCACGACCTTCAGCTGCACGCCGGTCGCGGCCACGAAGTCCTTCTCGACCTGCTCCGTCTCGCCCTTGCGCATCAGACCGTGGTCGACGTACACGCAGGTCAGCTGGGAGCCGATGGCCTTCTGTACGAGGGCGGCGGCGACGGCGGAGTCCACACCGCCGGACAGGCCGCAGATGGCGCGCTTGCCGCCGACCTGCTCGCGGATGAGGGCGACCTGCTCCTCGATGACGTTGCCGGTCGTCCAGTCCGGCCGGAGGCCGGCACCGCGGTACAGGAAGTGCTCCAGCACCTGCTGACCGTGCGTGGAGTGCATGACCTCGGGGTGGTACTGCACGCCGTACAGCTTCTTCTCGTCGTTCTCGAAGGCCGCGACCGGGACGACGTCCGTGGCGGCCGTCACCGTGAAGCCCTCGGGGGCGGCGCTGCACGCGTCGCCGTGCGACATCCACACCGACTGCTCGTCCGGGGTGCCCTCGAACAGGGTGGAGCCCGACTTCGAGACGTGCAGGGGCGTACGGCCGTACTCGCGGGCGCCCGTGTTGTCGACGGTGCCGCCGAGGGCCGTCGCCATCAGCTGGAAGCCGTAGCACATGCCGAAGACGGGGACGCCGGCCTCGAAGAGCTCGCGGTCGAGGCGCGGCGCGCTCTCCGCGTACACCGACGAGGGGCCGCCGGAGAGGATGATCGCCGCCGGGTTCTTGGCGAGCATCTCCTGGACCGGCATGGTGCTCGGCACGATCTCGCTGTAGACCCGGGCCTCGCGGACGCGACGGGCGATGAGCTGGGCGTACTGCGCACCGAAGTCGACGACCAGGACGGTGTCGGGGGCGGCGGGGGACGCTTCTGGCACGGTTTGCCTTCCGGCGGTGAGCAAGGGGTGTGGGGTGTCGAGTCTACCGGGGGTCCGCGTGGGGGTGCCGTCCCGCCGTCTTCGCCCCTGCCGCCCCCGCCGCCGCTACCCGACCCATCCCGAACCTGGGGGCTGCCCCCCGGACCCCCGCATCGGCCTGAACGGCCTCGTCCTCGAACGCCGGACGGGCTGATGGTGCGGGCCTGGGCTGGAGGGTTGGGGGTGTCGGCTCGCGCTGAGAGGTGTTCCGGGCGGGCTGGAGCACGGGCCTGTGCGGGAGGGTTGCGGGTGGGCTGGGGATGCGGGGTTCGCGCTGGAAGGCGGGCGTCGAGGTCATGCTTCTCAGCCCGTCCGGCGCTTGAGGACGAGCCCTTCGGGCGATGCGGGGGTCCAAGGGGCGCGGCGCCCCCTGGCAGGGGACCGGAGGGAGAGCCCCGGGGTGGCACGGGTAGGGGCGGCGGGGGCGCGAGAACGTCTCAGTATGCGAACCCGCTTGGACCGTTCCGGACGCGCGGGCATACTGGTCGCATGCTCACGCACCAGACCTTCGCGTTTACCTATGGCAACCGGCCCACCGGCTGCCATGGTCGTGCTGCTTGAGCAACTGACAAGCGACTCCCCAGGCGCCCCGGGCCGACAAGGCCCGGGGCGTCTGCCGTTTCCGGGCCCGGCAGCCCCGGGGTGCCCCTTCCACCGAGCAGAAGGAGCCCCACCATGGCCGACGTGACCGACGTACTCGACAAGACCGGCGCCCGCACCGACGAGGCCGCCGACGTGATCACCGGCGCCCGCGACCGCGTCGACGCCCTCGACGACCGGATCATCGGTCTCGTCCAGGAACGCATGGCCGTCTCGGCGGTGATCCAGAAGGCCCGGATCGAGTCCGGCGGCCGGCGCGTGAACCTCTCCCGGGAGATGGAGGTCCTCGGCCGCTACCGGGACGCGCTGGGCAAGCCGGGCACGTCGCTGGCCATGACCCTGCTGGAGCTGTGCCGCGGCCGCATCTGAGTCCCGCGCGCCACCCGCATCCCGCGCGCCCTCTTCGTCCCGCGCCTCCGTCACGTCGGGGACGCCACGTACGCACATACGCGTGCCGTCTCACCCGTACGGCGCGTGACCGGGCCGCGACGGGCTTCGTTGGTCCCGGTGTCCGTGCCAGCCAGGGGCGGGCCCGAAACAACCACGCGTGGCTCCGCTGGGGCGATGAGACGTACGGATCGTGCCGTGCGTCGTGGGACCTCGCCCCAGAGGTGTGACCGGACGGCAGGGGACAGCGGCCCGGTCACTCAAGAGAACGGTCGGCTCCGGGGACGCCCGGGGCCGGCCGGCGCAGTCCTCCGACCGGCCGGCGGAACCGAACTCCTTCGACGGGCCCCACCCGTAGAAGCTCCCCACCCCGTACGTCCCGTGGTCCCGGCTCCCGCCGCGGCCCCGGCTCCACGTCCCCGTGGACGAACCACCACTTCATGACCCGCGGCGCACCCCCTCCGGCGCCGCGCACCCGGCACCGGCGCCGCCCTGACGTCGGTGCTGACGCAGAAGGGCCTCGCGGTCTCCGTCCCGCGGGGCCCTTCGCGCACGTCCGCGTGTCCTCCGGCTCAGGTCCTGGAGACCGATCCGCAGGACTCGCCGTCGGAGTGATGGAGCCCCCGGCTCCGGTCGTACGGATCGATCGCGGGTCCGCTGGGCGTCGCCCCGGCCGAGGCGGTCGGGGCCGCCGAGTCGAACCGTGGGTGCAGGAAACCGTCGTAGACGAAACAGGCGGAGTTGGAGAGGTTCTCGTCGTACGCGAGGAGCGCCAGCCTGCCGGGCGTGACCCGGTACTTCGTGGGGTCGGAGACCTCGACGTCGAGGACCCGGCGCACGATGGTGCGGGCCACCTCGTCCGACTTCCCGTCCGCCCGTGCCAGCGGGTAGACGAAGGTGTAGTCGGCGTGGATGACGACGGACGCGCGGGTGCCCGCCTTGAACGTCATCCGGCCGCGGGTCTTCACCACGTCCCCGACGAGCCGCACCTCGTGCGGGTCGAACCGGCTGAAGAGCCGGAGCGGATCGTGCTTCGCGTCCGGTTCGCGCAGCCAGCTGTTCACGTCGTCGAGCATCTTCGGCTGCTGGGGGTCGAGGAGGGCGAGCGCGCTCTTCGGACGGCCGCCGAGCAGGGTCCCTCGGTCGATGTTCGCGCCGACGAGCAGTTTCCTGGTCAGCCGCAGTGCCCGGGCGACCTGCTCCTTGCCGAGCGGACCGACGGGCTTCGCCTCCGGCACGACGATGCCGGCCGCGCCGTCGGCGTACCGCTCGGCGGGTGAGCCGGCGAACGGCCGGTCGAGGGTGGGGGTACCGGGCGCCGCCGAGGGTGCCGCGGTCGGGGCCGCGGTCTCGGCGGGCAAGGGAGCGGCGGACCTCACGTCGCCGGGCGACGCGCCGCCCGCGGAGGAGCTCCCGGAAGACGTGCCGAGGAGATCGCCGGGCAGCAGCGACGGCCGTACGGCCACCAGCGCGACGGCGGCCGCCAGGGGGACGCCGATGATCGCCCACAGCCGCCGGCGCCGGGCCGTGCGGTTCTCCGCCTTCCGCATCTCCTGCCACGCGGGCCCGGTCCGCCACCCCTCCGGTTCGATGCCCCGGGCCTCCTGCTGCCGCAGCCGTTCGGTCACCATGCGGGCGCGCGCGGAGGGCTCCTTGGGGGCCGAGGCCCGGATGTCCCGCTCGGAGTCGCGGATGAACCGGTCCCACACCTCGTCGGGAACGGAGGGTTCCTCCGGCCGCTCCCCACCTGCCCTTCCGGGCTGCTTCTCAGACACGAGGGTCAGTTCTAGGCGGATGGAACAGGCATCCACAAGTCGTATCCGTGTGTGACCCAGCACACATAAGAATTACGTGAAGGACCGCACAACCCTTGATGAGGTCCACGGGTCACACCTGCTGAACCAACGGCCACACCCGCGCCCCACACGCGGAGGCCTCACCCATTCGCGTACCGCGGTCACGCGGTGCACCGGACTCTCCGAGGTCTTCATGAAGCTTCGCCGTGCCATGGCCGTCGCGGCCGCGACGGCAGCCATAGCCCCACTGGCGCTGCTTTCGGCGCCGGCCGCGTTCGCGTCGGACGACAACACCACTCCCCCGGCCGCGTCAGCGTCAGCGTCCGAGTCCGCCGGCGAGCCGACGTCCGCGTCGCCGAGCGACTCCGCTCCCGCGCCGAGCGCCTCCGGGTCCGCGAGCGAATCCGCGCCGGCTCCGAGCGGCAGCGCGAGCACCAGCGCCAGTGCCAGCGCCAGCGCGTCCGGAAAGCCGTCGACGTCCGCCAGCCCGTCGCAGTCCTCGGAGCCGTCGGCGTGGCCGACGGAGGACTGCCCCGTCGACGACGACGGTGTGGACGCCGGTTCCCAGCTGTCGCTGGCCGTCTCCGGACTGCCCGGCAAGATCGTCGCGGGCAGCGGCTGGCACAACTTCACGCTCTCCGCCGCCAACCACAGCGACCAGGACCTCGGCCAGGTCCAGTGGCTCGCCACGGTCGACAACTACTCGGACAGCGACGACGAGGGCGACTGGCTGAGCACGTACGCCCAGCTCGAGTACTTCAACCCCACGACCAAGTCGTGGGAGTCCATCGCGGACGAGGTCGGCAACGGCATCTACTTCGGTGAGACCACGCTGGGCGGCAAGCAGACGGTCGCCATCAAGCTGCGCGTCAACATCGGCTCGAAGGCGCCCGCCGGAGACGGCTACGCCCTCGGCCTGGGCGGTTACGTCGACCAGGAGAAGGACTGCGTCCACAGCTCCTTCGCGTTCTACGAGCTCACCGTCCTCGCGGCCGGCAGCAGCAACGAAGACCCGGGCGAGGCCACGCCGGGCAAGGGCGACACGCCGTCCGGCGGCACGAAGCCGCAGGGTGGCGCCGACGAGATCCCGGCCACCGGCAGCCTCGCCTCGACCGGTTCCTCGTCCGCCCTGCCGACGATCGCCCTCGTGGGCGGTATCGCCGTCGTCGCGGGCGCCGGTGCGGTGTTCACGGTGCGTCGCCGCAAGTCGGGTGGCGCGGCCGCGTAAGGCGTCGCGCCCGGGACGGGCCCGCCTGGCGGCCCGTCCCGTAGCCGTACACGTACAAGAACTCGGTACAGGAACTCGTACAAGAACTCGTACACGTGCAAGAAGAGGGACCTGAGCTCGGAGGGGGGCACAGGTCCCTCTTCACGTTCGGTGTCCTCCCACCCGGGCCGGCGCGCGGGCCTGCGCGCCCCCGGGCCGGCCCGCCTCGCGCCGCCGCTGTGCGCCACCCGCGCCCGCCGGCTCCGGCCTACTTCTTCGGCGGCACCGTCGGCATCCCGAGGAACGGCAGCCTCAGTGCGCCGAAGGCGTCCGCGGGGACGGCGGGCCGGAGGGGCTCGACCGGCGTCAGCCGCTCGTACGCGGCGCCCGGCGCCGGGCGCGGGTCCGCCTCGCCCCTGTTGGGCCAGTACGACATCGCGCGCTCGGCCTGGGCCGTGATGGTGAGCGACGGGTTGACGCCCAGGTTCGCGGAGACGGCGGCGCCGTCCACCACCGAGATCCCCGGGTGGCCGTACAGCCGGTGGTAGGGGTCGATGACGCCTTCGTCGGCGCTCGCGCCGATCGGGCAGCCACCGAGGAAGTGCGCGGTGAGCGGTGTGCCCATCAGCTCGCCCACATTGCTGCCGGCGAAGCCGTTGATCTCGGCGGCGAGGGTGGAGGCGGCCTGCGAAGCCGCCCTGATCTGCTTGGGGTTGGGCGCCCCGTGCCCCTGACGGGCGGTCAGCAGTCCCTTGCCCGCGCCCTTCGGCTTCAGGTAGGTGGTCAGCGAGTTGTCGAGCGACTGCATCACCAGACCGATGATGGTCCGCTCCGACCAGTGCCGGTTGGAGAGCGAGCGGGCCACCAGCAGCGGGTGCCGCACGGCGTTGGCCAGCCAGCCCAGAGCCCTCGACGAGCCCTCCGCGTACGGGACCTGGAGGATGGAGAGGCTGCCCATCGAGTTCGACCCCCGGCCGTAGCGGACCGGTTCGATGTGGGTGTTCTCGTCGGGATGGATCGAGGACGTGATGGCGACGCCCCGGGTGAAGTCGACCTTCGGCTCCCCGGTCGCCCTGCGGTACCGGCGGTTGTCCGTCTGCGCGCCCACCAGCGCCTCGGAGTTGGTGCGCGTCAGCTCGCCCAGCCTCGGCGAGAGGCGGGGCAGTTGACCGCCCGCCTTCATACGGTGCAGCAGGGTCTGCGTGCCGTACGTACCGGCGGCGATCACGACCCGGCGCGCCGTGAACATCCGCCCGGCGCCCTTGCGTTTCCGGTCCGTGGGCAGGGTGGCGACGGCGTACCCGCCACGCGAGTCGTCGGTGACGGACACGACGGTCGTCATCGGGTGCACGGCCGCGCCCGCCTTCTCGGCCAGGTACAGGTAGTTCTCGTTGAGGGTGTTCTTCGCGCCGTGCCGGCAGCCCGTCATGCACTCACCGCACTCCGTGCACGCCTTGCGGCCGGGTCCGGCGCCGCCGAAGTAGGGGTCCGCCACCTCGCCGCCGGGCCCGGCCTCGGCCGCGCCGTCCGCGTCCCGCCCGTCCCCGAAGAAGACACCGACCGGCGCCATGTGGAAGGTGTCGCCGACACCCATCCGCTGCGCGGCGGCCTTGAGGTGGACGTCGGACGGGGTCATCGTCGGGTTGAGCCGTACGCCGAGCATGCGCCGGGCCTGGTCGTAGTACGGCTCCAACTCCTCCTGCCAGTCGGTGATGTCCTTCCACTGCGGGTCGTCGAAGAACGCCTTCGGCGGTACGTAGAGGGTGTTGGCGTAGTTGAGGGAGCCGCCGCCGACCCCCGCGCCCGCCAGCACCATGACGTTGCCCAGCAGATGGATGCGCTGGATGCCGTACATGCCGAGCGGTGGGGCCCACAGGTAGTTCTTGATGTCCCAGGAGTTCTTCGGCAGCGTGTCGCGGGTGAAACGGCGGCCGGCCTCCAGCACCCCCACGCGGTAGCCCTTCTCCGTCAGGCGCAGGGCCGTGACGGAACCGCCGAAGCCGGAGCCGACCACCAGGACGTCGTAGTCGTACGCGGAGTCGTCGTGCTGCTCCTGGACGGAGTTCTCCTGTGACACGTGCTGCTCTCCTCGTCGAGAACGGGTGCGGGCCTGCAAGAACGCCTGGGCCGGTGCCTGTCGCGGCAGGCCCTAGCGCAGCCGCAGCGCCTTCATGACCTGAAGGCTCCGGCTCATGAACGCCGCGTACTTCTCGTCGTCCATGCCGAGCGACGGTGCCATCGGCAGCAGTCGCTGCTGGGCGACGGTCTGCGCCTCGGTGTACTTGAGGATGCCCTCGGAGCCGTGGCGCCGGCCGAGTCCCGAGTCCTTCATCCCGCCCATCGGCGACTGGACACTGCCGTACGCGGGCGCGTAGCCCTCGTTGACGTTCACGGTGCCGGTGCGCAGCCGGGCCGCGACCGCGCGTCCGCGCCGCCCGTCCTTCGTCCAGACGGAGGAGTTGAGGCCGTACGCGGTGGAGTTGGCGAGTTCGACCACCTCGTCCTCCGTCCTGAAGCGGTACAGCGAGACCACCGGTCCGAAGGTCTCCTCGTTGCAGACGGCCATGGGCGCCTCGACGCCGTCGAGGATGGTCGGCTCGTAGAAGTAGGGGCCGATGTCGGGACGGGCGACGCCTCCGGCGAGGACCCTCGCCCCCTTCGCGACCGCCTCCTCCACGTGCCGCGTCACGGTCTCCAGCTGCCGCTCCCCGACCAGCGAGCCCATGTCGGCCCCGTAGGCGAGGGAGGTACCGAGCCGCATGGCCCTGGTGCGGGCGGCGAAGCGCTCCGCGAACGCGTCGGCGACGGACTCATGGACGTACAACCGCTCGATGGAGATGCAGAGTTGGCCGGCGGAGGAGAAGCAGGCGCGGACGGCACCCGCGGCGGCCTTGTCGATGTCGGCGTCCTCCAGGACCACCATGGCGTTCTTGCCGCCGAGTTCGAGCGAGACGCCCACGAGACGGGCCGCGGCGCCCTGGGCGACCTCGCGGCCGGTGCGGGTGGACCCGGTGAAGGAGACGTAGTCGGCGTGCTTGACGACCTCGGGACCGACGACCGGGCCGTCCCCGATGACCACCTGGAAGACCTCGGCGGGCAGTCCCGCCTCGATCAGCAGGTCGCGCGCCCAGAGCGCGGTGAGGCAGGTCTCGGTGTCGGGCTTCATGACGACCGCGTTGCCCGCGACGAACGCGGGAAGCGCGTCGCCGACGGAGAGTTCGAGCGGGTAGTTCCAGGGCGCGATCTGGCCGACGACACCGCGCGGGTGGCGCAGTTCGGTGACCTTGGTGAGGGTGGGCATCGCGCCGGCGTGCCGCTTGGGACTGAGGTACGCCGGGGCCTTGCGGCCGTAGTGGCGCGCGGCCACGACGACGGCCTGCACCTCCTCGTGCGCGTGCAGGCGGGCCTTGCCCGTCTCCAGCTGGATGAGGTCCAGCACCTCCGCCTGCCGCGCGAGCACCAGGTCGTGGAAGCGCAGCAGGACGGCGGCGCGCCGCCGTACCGGGGTGGCACCCCAGACCGTCTGCGCCACGCGGGCCCGCTCGAAGGCCGTGGCGACGTCCTCGGGGGTGGACTCGGGCAGGTCGGCCAGCTTCTCGCCGGTGAACGGCGTGTGGTTGGCCGTCCGTCCGGAGCCGACGACGCCCTTGGTGAGCTGCGCGACCAGCTCGGGCGTGACCACGTCGGCAGCGGTGCGGGCGCCCGCGGGGGCGGGGGCGAAAGGGTTGGTGCCGGTCTTTTCCGGCTGGTCCGTACCGATGATTTCCGGGGCCTGCGAGTCCGTCATGAAGCGCAGGGTATGACGGCGCGAGAGCTTTGGGTACCCGTTGGTAACCCGCTTTCACGGGGTGCACACACCGCGCCAGTGAGCACTGGCAGCGAATGCGCTGATCAGGGCGTTGTTCGGGGGCGCGCCCGCTTCATACCGGTTGCCCGCCGGGAGAAGGATGCGCGGCCTCCGACCAGGAGCCGCGCACGTCCCGGACATTCCCGCGACGGCCGGCCCCTCCGCCCTTTCCTCCACCGGCGAAGAGAAATGCCCCACCTCGGCGGATCGGATTGCAAAATAGACATCGGGGCATTATTCGTCGCGCCCGGCGAGCCATTCCCTGACCTTGCTCTTGCCTTGAAGGCATAGGCGGCTCACGGTATCTTCACGGGACAGTCGGCACATATTCCCGAAAATGGCGCGCACCTCCGCATATGGCGAACGCCATGCCAGACGGAACGGGGGTGCCCCGCCCTGCTTGGAGAGCGCGAAGATGGCCACGCCCACCGTTTCGGTGATCATTGCGGCATACAACGCGATGCCCTACGTGACGCGCACCATTTCCTCGGTCGCCGAGCAGACCATCGGCACGGAACGGCTGGAGGTCATCGTCGTCGACGACGGTTCGACCGACGGCACCGCGGCCGAACTCGACCGCCTGACGGACGTGCACCCCGGCCTGCTGCGCGTCGTCCGCCAGGAGAACTCCGGCGGCCCCGCGGCACCCCGAAACGCCGGACTCGACCTCGCCCGCGGCGAGTTCGTCTTCTTCCTGGACGCCGACGACCGCCTGGGACCCGAGGCCCTGGAACGGATGGTCGCCATGGCCGAGGAGAACGGCACCGATGTCGTCCTCGGCAAGATGGTCGGCGGCGGCGGACGCGAGGCACCCACGTCGATGTTCCGGCGCAACGAACCGAAGACCGACGTGTTCACCTCCCGCGTCTACTGGACCCTCAGCCCGATGAAGCTGTTCCGCCGCGACCTGCTGGAACGGCACGGACTGCGCTTCCCCACCGACCTGCCCACCGGCGAGGACCAGCCGTTCGTGGCCTCCGCCTACCTGCACGCGTCGGGGATCTCCGTGGTCGCCGACTACGACTGCGTCCACTGGGTCCTGCGCGACGACGGCACCAACATCACGGCGACCACCTCGGGTTCCGAGCCCCGCCTGCGCTACCTCGCCCGCATGGTCGACCTCATCACCGACAACGTTCCGCCCGGCCCCGGCCGCGACCGCCTGGCGCACCGGCACCTCACGGTCGAGGTGCGGTCGCTCGTCCACAGCCACCTCGCACTGGAGACCCGCGAGCGGCAGCGCGAGACCCTGGCCCGTCTCACCCGCGTCATCACCCCGCTGCTCCACGACGGCCTGCGCGGGGAACTCTCCGCGATGGCGTGGCTGCGCCTTCACCTCGTACGTCACGACATGCCCGGGGAACTCCTCGAACTCGACCGTTTCGAGGACGAGTCGAAGGAGTCGGGCGTGGCCACCCCGCTGGTCGTCGACAGGGGCCGCGCCTACGCGCGCTACCCCTTCTTCCGGGACCCGGCGCGCGCCGTCCCCGACGACTGCTACGACGTCACCGGCCAGGTCGGCACCCGCCACCACGTCTCCCGCGCCGAACTGCGCGGCACCGTACTGCGCCTGGCCGGCTACGCGTACCTGCACCGTGTGGCGACGCAGGACGTCACCACCGAACTGGTGCTGCGCGAACGGGAGAGCGGGACCGAGCACCGCCTCCCGGTGACGCACACCGCCACCCCGGGGCTCGGCGCGTACGAGGACGAGGGCCGGTACACGTACGACACGGCGGGGTTCGAGGCCCGCGTCGACATCGAGACCGCCGCGGGCGCGGCACCGCTCGACGACGGACTGTGGGACATCTCCCTGGCGGTCGGGGCCCAGGGCCTCTCGCGTGAGGTACGGATCGGCGGCAAGCGGGGCGAGGACGTGTCCGGCGTGGCCGACACCCGGGTCGTGGACACCCCGCGCGACGTCCGCGCCGTCACTCTCTACACCACCAAGCCGCACGGCAACTTCACGCTGGACCTGGGCGAGAGGAAGCACCGGGTACTGTCGCACCTGAAGCTCGCCCCGGCCCGCTGGAACGCCAGTACCCCCACCGAGCTGCTGGTCTCCGGCCGGTGGACGCTGGGCGCCTACCCGGACGGCCCGCTGGAACTGGTGCTCAGCGGCGACGGCGGTGCGACGGCCGTCTTCCCCGCCACCCGCACCCCGCACGGCGACACCTTCACCGCCCGGGTGCCGGCCGCCGACCTGCCGGCCGGAGTCTGGAGCGGCGAACTGCGGCTCTCCGGCTGGTCCGTGACCCTTCCGCCGCTCCCGGAGAACCTGACCGCGGCCAAGTGGCGCCGCCGGGGCACGCCCTGGTACGCCAAGCCGCTGTCCGGCGGGTCCGAGCGGTTCGCCCTGCGGGTGGGGAAGACCGGCCTCGTCAAGACGGTCGCGGGCCGCGTCAGGCCGTGACCCGCCGGCGATCACGGCCGTCAGGGGTCCGACCGCCGGGACCGGAGCGTCCCCGCGGACGGGCGAAAGCGCGGCCGGTGAGGTCTTTCTGACGGCTCGTCTGTTCTCTACCGCTTGTCGATGTCCAGGTTCGCGATCGCCGCTCGCGCGACCTCACGGCCGCGGGCCGTGAAGTCACCCTTGCCCGGATAGCTGACCGTGAGCTTGTACATGTCCCCCGCGGACGACTTGTAATAGAACATGCGCAGCTCGCGCGGGCGCGGGTCCTGGCTGTCGTTCGTCATGTAGACCACCGTGTTCTCCGCGGACCGCCCGCCGCGGTACGTGGTCTCCCTCGGCACCGTCCTCGGCCCCTCGGGCATGTCGAGGGCGTACGCGCCGCTCTGCTTGAAGTCGCCGTTGTCGGCGTACATCTGGGCGGCCGAGGAGTCCTTGATCTGATGGGACGCGTCCTCGGACGCGCGGGAGACGCCGAGGCCGATCCAGATCCCGCCGCTCCAGTCGGTGTACGTGACCCAGTGGCCCTTGTCCGACGTCCGGTCCGGCGTCGATCTCTGGTAGCCGGCGGGCACCGCCAGCGTCGCGGTGATGTCCTTCTCGTGGTGCTTCCCCCAGCCGTCGGGCAGCGGCCCCGCGAACGGATTCGCGATCACCAGGTACGCCGCCACGGCCGCCGCGACGACGGCCGCGCCCAGCCCGAACAGGGCCGCGCGGGGAACCCGGACACCGCCGCGCCCCGTCCCGCCGGTCCGCGTCGCCCCGCCGGTCCCCCCGTCCTCGGGAACCCGCACGGTCTCCGTGGGCGTCCGGGCGGTCTCCGTGGGCGTCCGGGCCGGCGGCTCGGCGGCCTCCGTCAGGAGCCGGCGCACCCGGTCGGCCCGCAGGCGGCGGGACGGGTCCTTGTCCAGCAGCCCGTTGATCGCCTCCGCCAGCGGCCCCTTCGCCGAAGCGGGCGCCGCCGGCGTGGAGTTGAGCACGGACTGCAGGGTGGCCGGGGTGTTGCTGCGGCGGAAGGGCGACACGCCCTCCGTCGCCGCGTAGAGGACGACGCCGAGCGACCACAGGTCGCAGGACGGGCCGGGGCGCTGACCCAGCACCCGTTCGGGAGCGATGTACTCGGGCGAGCCGACGAAGCCGCCGGTGTCCGTCAGACTGGTCTCACCCTCGATCCGGGCGATGCCGAAGTCGGTCAGAACCACCCGCCCGTGCGGGCCGAGCAGGACGTTGTCGGGCTTGACGTCACGGTGCAGGATGCCCGCCGCGTGCGCGGCCTCCAGAGCGCCGAGCACCTCCAGACCGATCCGCGCCGCCTCCCGCGCACCGAGCGTGCCCTCTTCGAGGGCGGCGCCCAGCGAACGGCCCCGCACCAGCTCCATGACGATCCAGGGCCGGCCGTCCACGACCGCGACGTCGTGGACGTTCACCACCGCCGGGTGGTCGAGCCGGGCCGCGGCACGCGCCTCACGGCGCATCCGCTCGAAGGCGTTGGCGCGTTCACGTTCGGGCAGGTGGTCCGGGAGCCTGGGTTCCTTGACGGCGACCTCGCGGTCCACCGTCTCGTCCTCGGCCCGCCAGACCGTCCCCATGCCGCCGTGGCCCAGCTTGGCCAGCAGCCGGTAGCGGCCCGCGACCAGCCGCCCGGTGCCGGGGTCCTGAGCGGGCGAGCCCTGCGGGGAGCGTGGAGGCGCGGACTCCGGGGGCCGGGGCGGCCGCGGATGCGCGGTCCCGGAACGGGGAGGGTGCTGGGAGGGCTGGTGCGCGGACTCGGCGTGCGCGGACTGCGCGTGCGCGGACTGCGCGTGCGGCTCCGACTGTGCATGTGGATGCGGCTGTGGCGGCCCGGACCGCGGCCCCGGCTGCGGCTGCGGCTGTGCGGACTGCGCCGGCGGTGGCGGGCCGGCCTGCGTCCGTGGGGCGGACCTGGCCGGGTCGGCGTACGGATTGCCCGGGTGGGGAACGCCCTGCTGCTCCGCGGGCGTGACCGGCCGCGGTGGTCGCAGGGCGAAACTGGTCGGCTCGTCGGCGCCTTGCGTGACTCCCCCGTCGCTGCTCATGGGTCCATCCCTATCGCGGCCCACGCACCGGCATCCAGACCCGTCGCGTACCGGTCACAGACCCGTGACGCACCGCACCGCCGAAATGCCGCATATCCAACGCCGGCGCGACATCCACCGCCCGTGCGCGGTTCACGAGGCGGCGAAGGTGTCCACCGCCACGTCGAAGTACTTCTTCGCCTCCGTCACCCTGCCGACCGGCGCCGAGACCCACACGTCGTACATCCGGCCGCCCTCCTCCCAGCACAGGTCGTACGTGTGCCGCGCCCCCTCCGCCTCGGTGAAGCCCTCCCAGGTGAACTCCCACAGCGCGGCGGACCGTCCGGCGTGTGTGGTGGGGGTGACCGTGCCGTCGTGGTACCCCGGGTTCGTGGACGGACCGTCGGCGTCCGCGCTCCGCATCACCACGAGCGGGCCGCCCACCACGGGATCCGACACCTTGATGCCGATCCGGAAGGTCTGTCCCGGCGACATGTAGAAGATCCGCTCGCCCTGCGGATCACGGGTGAAGCCGTCGGGAACGGCGAGCGCGTACCCGTCCGGATCGTGCACCGTCCGGTAGCCGGCCGGCGCGGTGCGGCCGGCGGCGCTCGGTGTCCGCTCCCGGGTGACGGTGACCGTGGGGTGCGCAGTCGCCGGGGACACCTCGTGGCTCACGGACGCCGACGCGCTCGCCGAGGCCCCCCGTGCCGGACTCGTCGACGCGGCAGGCGTACCGGCCCTGCCTCCCCCGCCGCCCCTGTCCCCGCCGTCGTGCGCCAGCAGTGCGGCCGCCGACACCCCCGCACCCACCAGCGCGGCGACCAGCGCGGCGACGAGCAGGCCCCGCGCGGAGCCTTTCGTGGAGCGCTCCGACACGGCAGTGACGGGTGTGCCGGCGGACGGCACCGGAGGCGCGGCGTCCGGCGGCACGGGCCTGCGCCTGGGTACGTTGCGCTGCGTGGGCGTGTACCCGGGCGGCGCTGGGCGCGGTGTGCGGCCGGTCTGCCGGAACGCCAGCAGCAGCCGCTCCGCCTCCACCGCGTCGAGCCGCCGGTCCGGATCGCGCTCCAGCAGACCCCGGACGACGGGCAGCAACGGCGCGGCCTGGGCCGGCGGTCTGATCTCGTCCATGACGACCGCGTGGAGGATGCCGCCCAGGGAGTCGCGGCGGAACGGCGACTCGCCGCTCAGCACCGTGCACAGCAGCGCGCCGAGCGACCACAGGTCGGACTCCGGGCCGGTACGGGCGCCGGACATCCGCTCGGGCGCGGTGTACTCGGGCGAGCCGACGAAGGAGCCGCTCTCGGTGAGCGTCGTCGCCCCCGCGACCTGGGCGATGCCGAAGTCGGTGAGGACGACCCGGTCGGTGCCCGCCTCCATCAGGACGTTCGCGGGCTTGAGGTCACGGTGCAGGATCCCCGCGTCGTGCGCGCGGCGCAGCGCGCCGAGGAGGGCGATACCGATCCGGGCGGCCTCGCGGGCGTCGACCGGGCCGTCCGCCGAGATCCGCTCGGCGAGCGAGCCGCCGTCGATCAACTCCATGACGATGTAAGGGCGTTCGGCCTCCTCCACCACGTCGTGCACGACGATGATGTGCGGGTGGTGGAGCTGGGCGACCGCGCGGGCCTCGCGCAGGGTGCGATCGCGCTGCTGCCGGGCCTCGTCCGCGGAGAGCGAGTCGTCGAGGGCGACCTCCTTCACCGCGACCTGACGGCCGAGCAGTTGGTCGGCGGCCCGCCAGACGACACCCATGCCGCCCCGCCCGATCCTGGCCTCCAGCCGGTAACG
This sequence comes from Streptomyces fagopyri, assembly GCF_009498275.1. NCBI lineage: Bacteria > Bacillati > Actinomycetota > Actinomycetes > Kitasatosporales > Streptomycetaceae > Streptomyces > Streptomyces fagopyri. The sequence continues at coordinate 3,957,916 of NZ_CP045643.1, forward strand.
GCCGGCGATCACGCGGACGTTCTCCCCCTGGGTCCCCATACGCCCCATCATGCCGCACCGGATGGACGCCTTCCGTGGCGGCGATCGGCCGAGTTTTCCACCGCCCCGGCGCCGGCCGCTTCCCCCGCCCCCCGCTCCGGGACGACGACCGCGACCACCCGGCAGCGGAACCTTCTGCTCCAGCAGGGATCAACCCTCCTGGAAGCTCCGCAGGATCCGGTCGAACTCCTTTTTGGTGGTGTCCCAGTCGTCGGCCGGGGAGGCCTCGTAGATGGCGTACTCGATGCCGTCACTGGCCATGTACCCGACGTCGATCGCGTGGTAGGGCCCCGGGAAGTGGTGCGGGGCGTCCTTGGCCAGCGCGTTCCACGTGTACTCCCAGCGGACACCCGGCTGGTCGCGGAACAGCTCTTCCTTGAGGCGCAGTTGCTCGTAGTTCTGCAGCCGCCCCGAGATCCGCCGATCCAGGTACTTCATGTGGTCGTACGAGGTGCTGAAGTCCGGCGCGGTGTCGACGGCGACCCGCACGAGGTGCTTGCCCTTGTCGGGCGTGTAGTCGACCTGCCGCAGGCCGTCCTCGTCTATGGAGACGGACCGCTGCCACCCCTTGGGCAGGGAGACGCTGAAGCCGACCGGGTCGTGACGCCGCTCCCAACCGGTGGGACCATCCGCCTGACCACCCTTGTCGCTCGGCGTGGCACTCGTACGGGTACTGGCACCTGGAGCCGACGGCCCGGAGGCTGAGCCGCCGGGTCCGCCCTTCCCGAAGTGCTGCACCGCGACCGCGCCACCCCCACCGACGATCGCCGCGAGGGCGACGACCAGAGCGACCGTACGCAGCCGGTGCCGCTTCGGCGGCGCGGGGACGGTCTCGTTCGTCACCGCCGGAAACGGCGTGGCGGGGGCCGTCTGCGCGCGGGTACCGCTGCCGGTGCCCGTCCTCGTGGTGTCGTACCCCGTCTGCCCCGTCTGCCCATGGGACCGCGTCGTGTCCGGCGGTCCTCCCGCCGCCTCGGCCAGCATCTGCTCGGCCTGCGCCGCGCTGGGCCGGTCGGCCGGATCCTTGCGCAGCAGCGCGGCGAGGACGGGTCCCAGCGCACCCGCGTTGACCGGTTCGGCGGGTTCCTCCTCGACGACGGCCTGCATGGTGCCGATGGGCGAGGTGCGGCGGAACGGCGACCTGCCCTCCACCGCCGTGTACAGCGTGGCGCCGAGCGCCCACAGGTCGGACGCCGGGCCCGGGTCGTGGCCGCGCACCCGCTCCGGGGCGAGGTAGTCGACCGAGCCGACTATCTCACCCGTGCGCGTGATGGTCGTGTCGCCCTCGACCTGCGCGATCCCGAAGTCCGTGAGCAGCACGCGCCGGTCGGAGGACAGCAGGACATTGCCCGGCTTCACGTCCCGGTGCAGCACCCCGGCCTCGTGCGCGGCGCGCAGGGCGCGCAGCACCCACAGACCTATCCGCGCCGCCTCGGCCGACTCGATCCGCCCCTGCTCGTTGACCGCGTCGGCCAGCGAGTTGCCCTCGACCAGCTCCATGACGATCCACGGCCGGCTGTCGTGGTCCAGCACGTCGTGCACGGTGACGACGGCCGAGTGGTTGATCCGGGCCGCGGCCCGCGCCTCCGCGTGGGTACGGGCCAGAAGCACCGCCCGGTCGCTCTCCGTGACGTACAGCGCGGCCGTCAGCTCCTTGACCGCGACCGCGCGGTGCAACACCTCGTCGTGCGCGCGCCACACGCGGCCCATGCCACCGCTGCCGATGGATTCGACAAGTCGGTAGCGGCCCGCGAGGAGCAGGCCCTGCATCTGATTCACGTTTCCCCGCAATGGTCTTGACAGGGTCAGACTAAAGAGCGGTCACGCCGCAGGGAACCGGCGGGGTCGTACGGAGACACCACTGTGACGGTTCTCCCTTCCCGGTACGGGAGGCAACCATCGCGCGTTCAGCGTGCGCCGTCGCCAGGCGGCCCGCTCAACCGGTGACTTGGTACGTCGCCGACGCCTGTTCGTACAGCCGGGTCACCTCGTCCGTCTCGGCCTCCGGGCCACGCACCTGGACGATGTGGTAACGCCCACCCGAGACGATCACGAGGTTGCGGACGTACAGCTCCTGACCAGCGGAGTTCTGCCAGGTGAACTGCCCCTCGGCCATGGTCCGTCCGCCGACGTCGATCCGTCGCATCCCGCTGGACGTCGCCCAGGTCGAGTCGCGGAACGGCTGCAACTCGCTCTCCCGTTCGCGCTGGTACGTCAGCGGATCACTGCCGTAGGTCGCGGTGCTGTCCCGCCCGGGTACGACGATGAGTTCGAAGTCGCCGTGGGAGTAGACGACCTGCCCGCGGCCGTTCTTGGGCGAGCGGTCCCAGCCGTCGGCCACCGCGACCTGGAAGCCCGCGGAGTCCTTGCGCAGCGTGAAGCCCGCCGGGACGCCCGGGGCCTTGCTCCCGGTGCCCGGCGAACCGGCCTGTCCGGAGGGACTCCTGTCATCGCCCGGGGAGGTCTGGTCGGGCCGCGGCTCGCTGCTCGCGCTTCCGTCGGCGCCGGTGCCCGAGGAGTTGCGCGGTGCGGGGCTCAGCTGTCCCGCGGAGTCGGCCGGACTGCCGTCGGAACCGTTCGTCCGGTCGTTCTTCGGCATGAAGACCATCGCGTACGCGACCGCCGCGGCCAGCAGAAGCAGGACCAGCAGGACCAGGTTCCGTCCGAGGCGTCGGGGCCCTTCCCGCACGGCCCGGCCCGCCGGGCGGACCGGGCGGTCGTTCCTGGCCCGTTTGTGACGGGCGTGCGGGCTGGTCGCGGGCAGCCCGGCGCGGCGCCGGCGGACCAGTTCGCCCCTCCTGCGCACGATCGGGAGCCGCCTGGGGTCGACCGGGGGCGCCGCGACGACGTGCGCGCCCGCCTCGGGCTCGGGCGCGGACCGTACCAGCGAGCGCAGCCAGCCGCGCAGCTCCTCGAAGTCGAGCCGCTCCGTCGGGTCCTGACGCAGCAGCGACTCCACGACGGGCCGCAGCGGACCGCACTCCTCCGCGTACGCGGGCGGCTCGGCGCACACCAGCTGCACCAGCTCGGCGGTGTTCTCCTCCGGGTAGGGCGCGTGGCCCTGCACGGCCCGGAAGAGGAGCGCGCCCAGGGCCCACAGGTCGGTCGCGGGACCGATCGGGGCCGCCAGCTGCCAGTTCTCGTGCACCGGGCCGGCCTGCTCGGGCGCCCAGCGTTCGGTCACCGGGCCGACGACCGCCATCCGCGCCTGCCGGGCCCGCTCCGCGGCGAGCGCCGTGGCGGGTCCGCGGCGCGGCGGCGTACCGGCGACGAGCTCGTCCCAACGGCCGCTCGGGGGGACGGGAACCGCGGACCGCTGCTGTCCGGGCACCAGCGCGGACGCGCCGGCGCGGGAAAGCTCAGGGGGGCCGTGTCCGGCCGCGCCGCCCGGGAGTGCCGTGCGCGCCTGGTCGCCGCCCCGGCCGAGTCCTTGTCCCTGCCCCTGTCCTTGTCCCGGTCCTTGTCCCGGTCCTTGTGCGATGGGGTTTCCGGCCGTCTGACCGATGTCGTGGCCGTGACCCCGGGTGCCGCCGGGATCGGTGCCCTGGCCGAAACCCCGGCCGCGATCGGCGTCTTGAGCAAAGCCACGGCCGGTGTCGGTGCCTTGACCGAAGCGGTCGCCGGTGTCCCTGCCCTGACCGAAGCCATGGCCGGTGTCGTGGCCTTGGCTCTGGCCAGAACCCTGGCCGGTGTCGGGGGCGACACCCTGGCCGGGTCCCACGGTGCCGGGGCGGGGTTGGGCGCCGTGCCAGGCCCGGGTGTGCGCCACTCCGTACGGGTCGGCGATCTGACCGGGCGGCGGTGTCTCCGGCCGCTGTTCGACGATGTGCCCGGAGGCCTGGGCGGGCGGTGCGGAGGAGTCGGCGGGCGAGGCGGGGCGGGGCGCGGGCAGCGCGGCGGGGCCGCCTCGCTGCTGCTCGTGCACGCGGGCGGCGGCGCGCGCTCCGGCACGGTACGCGGCGATGGCTCCGGCCCGCGCCGCCCGGGCGTCGCCGCCGGCCTCCAGCGCCCTCCGGGCCAGGGCCGCGCTGCCCGCGGCGGGCGGTTCCGCCACGGGCGTACCGTTCTCGGCGCGTGCCTCTATCGCGGCCCGCCGCGCGGCTTCCGCGTCGCTCCCCTGGGCGCCGGCGACCACGGCACCGAACGTGCCGCCCGGACTCGTGGCCCCCGGAGCTCCGCCCACGCCGCGCGAGACGCCCGGCCCGTGACCCGTGCCGGAATCCGCGCCGGGCGAACCGGCGTTCCGCGGCTGCCCGGCGCTCTCACCCCCGGAAGCCCACGAACCCCGCGGAATCTGCGGGGCCTGAGGGGCCCGCGCCACCCGGGAAGTCCGCGTCCCGGCCGGCCCCGGGGCCCCCGGTGCTCCGGGCGCACCCGGTCCTCCGGGCGCACCCTCCGCACCCGCCGGACCCTCGAAGTCCCTCACCGGCACCGGGTCGTACCCGCACAGCGCCTCCTCCGCGGCGCCGACGGCCAGCCCGGTCAGCATCACCCGGCCGTCGTCGCAGACGAGCACCGTGCGCTCGGTGATGTTGCGGTGCACCCACCCGTGCGCGTGCAGCACCCGCAGCGCGGTGAGGACGTCGGCGGCGACCTCGGCGGCGCGATAGGGGCTCAGCGGTTTCTCGGCGAGCAGCGCGGCCAGCGGCTTCGCCGGCACCAGTTCGCTCACTATCCACAGGGACCCGCCTTCGGCGAACACGTCGAAGACCTGGTCGAGCCGGGGATGGTCGGGAATCTGGGCGGCGGCCTGCGCGGCCTCGATCGCCCGGCGCACCGCGGGTTCGGCGGGCCGGCGTGTGGTGCGCGCGGTGGCGCGGCGCACCCCGCCGTCCCGCGCCACGAAACCCTCGGGCAGCCCGTCCGCGTCGAGCACCTCGGCCTCGACGACCTCCGGCAACGGCACCTGCCGGACATGCACTTCCTGTCCGCTGTAGGTGTCGAAGGCGCGGCTCTCGGCGAACTCGTCCTCATCGGGGGGCGGCAGCGGCAGGCGATAGCGGTCGGCCAGTACCCGACCCGCGTACTCGTCCACGATGCCTCCCCCGGCCGCCCGGTGGTCAATTCCGTTCGCCTTGCGCCCCGTTACGGCTTGGTACGGTCCGCAACCACTCACGATACGTGCCGGAGGCAACCCGCAATGTGAGGATGCGAGATGTCACCAGCCCGTGACCGAGCCCTACATCAGACACCCCGGGCGAACCGGCCCGAACCTCACGACTCGGGCTCGGACCCGCGTCTCACGGCTTCGGCTGGAACGTCTTCGTCAGCGTCTGCCAGGTGTCCTTGCGCAGATCGCTGTCCCAGGCGGAGGCCTTCGCCGTGTACATCAACGCGTACCCCTGATGGTCGTTGACAACGAATCCGCGGTCGATCGACCGGAACTTCGTGCCCCCTTCCTGGTAGGTGAACTCCCAGTCGGCGGTGTTCCAGCCGCGGTAGTCCACCTTCTCTATGCGGACCTTCTGGTACTGCGAGCGCACCATGTCCCGCTCCTGGTTCTTCCAGTCCGCCACCGGGTCGTTCTTGGGCGTCGTCGTCCAGCCGACGAGCAGCTTCTGTCCGTCGGGGCCGGTGAACCGGGCGCCCGCCAAGTCCGTGGACAGGTACTTCCAGCCCTTGGGCAGTCCGATCGAGAACCCCTGGTCTCCGTGGTACGTCGACTCCACGGCCGAGCCCTCGGAGCCGGACTCCTTGCCGCCGCCGCCCGAACCGCCGGCGTCGTCCGAGCCGCTCGCGTCACCCGAGGCGTCCGTGCCGGGCGTGGCGCCCGCCGTGCCGCCGCCGTCCGGTGCGGAGGAGTCGTCCTTCTTGCCGCCGTTGTCGGTCTGCGCGCCCTTGTTCGCGTCCTTGCCGCCGCTGCCGGCGTTCGCCCCGCTGGACGCGGACGTCTTGGTGTCGCCGCTCTTGCCGCCCTTCGCGTCGCTGTCGTCACCGCCGCCGAGCGTGAGCGCCAGTACCGTCCCGATCACGACGAGCGCCAGGACCACCGCGATGACGACCAGGGTGCGCCGCGGCACCACATCGGTGAGCGACGCCCTCGGCGCGGGCCGCGCCGGCCGCTCGGGGGCCACCGGCCATCCCGAACCCGGGGAACGCCCCGCGCCCGAGCCGCCCGCGGCCCCACCCGCACCGGTCGAACCCGTCGAGCCGGCCGCCTCCACCACGCGTGTCGAATCCGCCGAGCCCGCCGTGTCCTTGGCACCGGGTCCGCCGACCGGGCCGGAGTTCAGCCCCACCGTCGCGCCGCCGCGGGCGCCCGGCTCGCGGGAGACGTCCGCCCCTGCGGTGCGCGGGCCCGGCGTGACCGCGCCCGCTCCGGCCGCCGCGGCCTTCCCGTCCGCGGGCTTCGACGGGGTCGTGCCCGCCGGAGCCGCCGGTCCGGGGACCGTGGGCGTCTTGGCGGCCGCGCCCTCGGCGCCCACCGCGCCCGTGCCCGCCGTACCGGTGGACTTGGCGCGCGCCGTCGCCGCCGCGGTGGCCGCGCCGGCCGCGGAAGCGGCCTTGCGCACGGAACGCAGCGCACCGCGGAACCGCTCCCCGGCCTCCTCGCCCCGCTTGGCACCGCTGCCGCCCGAACGCCCCCCGCGGGACTCGTCGTCCGGCAGCGGCGGCAGCGACACGACTTTCGTCGCGTCCACCGGCTCGGGCACGGCCGCCCGGGGCTCGGGGGCGCGGACCACCTCGCTGAGCATCGCGCGCGCACGTTCGTTGTCGAGCCGCTGTTCGGGATCCTTGGCGAGCAGCCCGTAGATCACGTTCTCCAGCGGACCCGCGTTCTTCGGCTGTTCCACCGGTTCGGTCATGACCGCGGTGAGCGTCGCGATCGCGGAGCCCCGGTCGTACGGCGGGACGCCCTCGACCGACGCGTACAGCAGTCCGCCCAGCGACCAGAGGTCGGCCGCGGGGCCGGGCTTGTGGCCGCGCGCCCGCTCGGGGGAGATGTAGGAGGGCGCGCCGACGAGCATGCCGGTCGAGGTGATCGACGGGTCGCCCTCCACCTGGGCGATGCCGAAGTCGGTCAGCACGACCCGGCCGTCGTCGGAGATCAGCACGTTCGACGGCTTCACGTCGCGGTGCAGGATGCCCTCGCGGTGCGCCGACCGCAGGACGTCGAGTATCGCGAGCCCCACCTCGGCGGCGCGCTTCGGTGTGAGGACGCCGTCCTCACGGATGACCTCGGCGAGCGACTTGCCCTCGACGAGTTCCATCACGATCCACGGCCTGTTGTCCTCGTCGACCACGTCGAAGACCGTCACCGCGCCGTTGTTGCGAATACGCGCGATCGCCTTGGCCTCACGCAGGGTGCGCGTGATCAGCCGCCGCTTCTCGTCCTCGTCGATGCTCGATGGGAACCTCAGCTCCTTGACGGCGACCGTGCGGCCCAGCGTTTCGTCCTGGGCCCGCCAGACCGTGCCCATGCCGCCGCGGCCGAGAACATCCCCCAGCCGGTACCGCCCGGCGAGGAGACGTTCGCTCTTGTCCTGACGGGATGCTCCCGCCCGCTCCGCGTCCGACATGCGTCCCCTCATGCAACCCGCCCTGACAGAGCCTTCATTGTCCCTCACCCGACAAGCGCTCAGCGCCCAGGGTGCCTCACGGAAGAGGTCCGCCCGGTGCCGGAGCCGCGGCGTCCCGCATGATGGACGGCACGAAGGAGGGACCGCCGGTGCCATCGCGCCGGACACCTCGGACACTCCTGGTCATACCACTGTCCCTGACGCTCGTGGTACTGGCCTCGGTCGGCCTGTCCGGCCTGAATCCGCCCCTCTCCCGGTCTTCCCTCTCCCCGCCTTCGGCGGACTCCCGGCCTCCGAAAACGCCCCGTCCGGGGGTGCCGGGAACATGTCCGCCGCCCTCGACGACGGACTCGCCGTCACCCGCCCCGCGAAGCCGAACGCCTCGCGGACCCCCGGGTCTTCGACGCCGGTCACCTCCCGCCCCCTCCGCTCCGTCGCACCCGCCGACTCGTCAACCTCCGTCTCCCCGACCACCGGTGCCGCCCTCGCCCGTCTCGTCACCGGCCGCCGCCCTGCTCCCCTCCAACGGCACCGGCTCGCGCTCCGCGGCCGCCGGCCGGGCAATCGCCCGTACCGACCGCTTCCGCGCGGACCGCGTCACCAGGGCGTCCATCGCGACCGTGGTGCTTCAACTGGCCGCCGGGCAGCGGCTGTCACCGTCCGGCTCCCTCGACGCCCATCTTCCGACCCGGTCTCGAACCCGCCCCGCCCCGAACCGAGTTCTGCCCCCGCACCTGGTGGAACGGAGCGGACCCGGGCAGAGATCCCGGATCACTACACCCGTTCGAGTGATGTGCCGGGAACCGCAGGTCAGAGGGGCACGATGTCCGGGGCCCCGAGCCGCGCCGCGTCGGCCGTCAGGTCGTCCGGCTGGCGCTGGGACTCCCGCTCGGCCTCGACCCGCTTCTCGTAGTGCTCCACCTCGCGCTCGATCTGGTCCTTGTCCCAGCCGAGGACCGGCGCCATCAACTCGGCGGCCTCGCGGGCGCTGCGCGTACCGCGGTCGAAGGTCTCTATCGAGATGCGGGTCCGCCGGGTCAGCACGTCGTCCAGGTGCCGGGCGCCCTCGTGCGAGGCCGCGTAGACGATCTCGGCCTTGAGATAGTCCTCCGCCGCCGGCAGCGGCTCACCCAGCGCCGGGTCGGTGGCGATGAGGTCCATGACCTCCTCGGCGAGCACGCCGTAGCGGTTCAACAGGTGTTCCACGCGCACCACATGGAGCCCGGTGCGCTGCGCGATGCGCGCCCGCGCGTTCCACAGCGCCCGGTACCCCTCGGCGCCCAGCAGCGGGGTGTCCTCGGTGACGCACTCGGCGACGCGCTGGTCGAGTCCGTGCACCGCCTCGTCGACCGCGTCCTTCGCCATCACCCGGTAGGTCGTGTACTTGCCGCCCGCGACGACCACGAGTCCCGGCACCGGATGGGCCACGGTGTGCTCGCGCGACAGCTTGCTGGTGGCGTCCGACTCACCGGCGAGCAGCGGCCGCAGTCCCGCGTACACCCCCTGGACGTCGTCGCGGGTCAGCGGTACCGAGAGCACCGAGTTCACGTGCTCCAGCAGATAGTCGATGTCCGCGCTGGACGCCGCCGGGTGGGCCTTGTCGAGGTCCCAGTCGGTGTCCGTGGTGCCGATGATCCAGTGCCGCCCCCAGGGGATGACGAAGAGGACGGACTTCTCGGTGCGCAGGATCAGGCCGGTCGAGGAGTGGATCCGGTCCTTGGGGACGACCAGGTGGATGCCCTTGGAGGCCCGTACGTGGAACTGGCCCCTCTCGCCGACCATGGCCTGGGTGTCGTCGGTCCACACTCCCGTGGCGTTGACGACCTGCTTGGCGTGGATCTCGTACTCCCCGCCGCCCTCGACGTCCCGCACCCGGGCGCCGACCACGCGCTCGCCCTCGCGCAGGAAGCCGGTCACGCGGGCGCGGTTGGCGACCTTCGCCCCGTACGCCGCCGCCGTGCGCACCAGGGTCGCCACATAGCGGGCGTCGTCCATCTGCGCGTCGTAGTACTGCAGCGCGCCCACCAGCGCGTCCTTCTTCAACGCGGGGGCGACACGCAGCGCCTTGCCGCGGCTCAGATGGCGGTGGGTGGGCAGTCCGCGTCCGTGGCCGCTCGTCATCGACATGGCGTCGTAGAGGGCGACGCCCGATCCCGCGTACAGCCGCTCCCAGCCCTTGTGCTGGAGGGGGTAGAGGAAGGGCACGGGCTTCACCAGGTGCGGTGCGAGCCGCTCCAGCAGGAGCCCGCGCTCCTTCAGGGCTTCGCGCACCAGGGCGAAGTCGAGCATCTCCAGGTAGCGCAGACCGCCGTGGATCAGCTTGCTGGACCTGCTCGACGTGCCCGACGCCCAGTCACGGGCCTCGACCAGCCCCGTGGACAGCCCGCGTGTCACGGCGTCGAGCGCGGTGCCCGCACCGACCACGCCCGCGCCCACGACCAGCACGTCCAGCTCGCGCTCGGCCATTCCCGCCAGGGACTCGACACGCTCCGCCGGCCCCAGTCTCGCTGTCCTCACCGCTGCCTCCCGCTGTCTGTCGCGCTGGCCGCACCTGTCCGGCGACGCCCTGCTCACATGCCCCCTGCCCAAAGTCTGACCGTCTTGCCCTTCTTCGGCCACCACGCACCCCCAGCCTGTGGACAACACTCGCGGAAACTCGCCCGACCAATCCCACAAATCGGTCATATTTACTCCTAGTCTGACATTGCGCTCGTCCATCCTGTCCACAGGACTTGCGCACCTGTCCCGCTTCGGTTACTGGGAAGGACGGCCCACGCCATGCCCGCAGATCTCGCCGTCATCGGACTCGGTCATCTCGGCCTGCCCCTGGCCCAGGCCGCCGTCGCCGCCGGCGTCTCCACACTCGGCTACAAGACCGGGCCGGAAGGCGGCTCACTCACCCCCGCCGAACTGCGCCGGATGCTCTCGGGGGGCTTCCGGCCGACCACCGACGCGGCCGAACTCGGCCGTGTCCGCACCGCCGTCATCTGCGCCCCGACCCCACCGGGACCCGACGGCGCGCACGACCTGGCCCAGGTGGCCTCCGCCGCCCGCACCCTGGCCGCGCACCTGCGGCCGCACACCACGGTGATCCTGGAGTCGCCGGTGCACCCCGGGACCACGGACGACTTCCTGCTCCCCCTCCTCGAAGACGGCTCGGGGCTGCGCGCGGGACGCGACTTCCACCTCGCGTACTCGCCCAGCCGGGTCGACCCCGGCAACCGTGACTTCGGCCCGGCGAACACCCCCAAGATCATCGGCGGCCTCACTCCGGCCTGCACCGAGTCGGCCGCCGCCTTCTACGGCCGCCTCACGGACAAGGTCGTCCGCGCGCGGGGACCACGCGAGGCGGAGACCGTGCAGCTTCTGGAGACCAACTACCGGCACGTGAACATCGCCCTGGTCAACGAGATGGCCGTGCTCTGCCACGACCTGGGCGTCGACCTGTGGGACGTCATCCGCTGCGCCGAGACCAAGCCGTTCGGCTTCCAGGCGTTCCGGCCGGGCCCCGGCGTCGGCGGGCACGGCATCCCCCAGGACCTGACCGGCCGCGCGCCCCGCTCCCTGCGCATGGTCGAACTGGCCCAGCAGGTCAACAGCCACATGCCGCAGTACGTCATCCAGCGCGCCGCCGCCCTCCTCAACGAGCACGGCAAATCGGCCCGTGCCGCACGCGTGCTCCTGCTCGGGGTCACCTACAAGGCCGATCTCGCGGACCAACAGGGCACGCCCGCCCACGAGATCGCCCTGCGCCTGATGGAACTCGGCGCGTCCGTCAGTTACCACGACCCGCTCGTCCCCGCCTGGAGCGTCCTCGGCCACCCCGTCCCCCGCGCCGACTCGCTCTACGAGGCCGCCGCCGACGCCGACCTCACGATCCTGCTCCAGCAGCACCGGACGTACGACCTCCAGGGCCTGTCCGTGAAGGCCCAGCTCCTCCTGGACACGCGCGGTGCGACTCCCACGGGGGCGGCGCACCGACTCTGACCCGGCCGAAATCCCCGACGAGATGTCAGTGCCCCCTGTTAATGTGCGTCAGCTCTCGCACACACGTACGCCCGCGTCCCGGGCGCTCTCAGGTGTGCGCTCACGTCCCCGGGGGGAACCACATGAGTCAGCCGACACCGCCGCCCGTCCCACCGGCCGGCAACCCGTACGCGGGCGAGCCCGCCGACCGGCCGCCCGTCCCGCAGCAGGGCGTCCCGCAGCAAGATGCCCCGGCCGCCCCGCAGGGCGCGCCCCAGCCGGGCTTCCCTGTCGCACCCTTCGCCCCGGCCGCCCCGGCGCGCGGCAACTTCGCGCTCGGTCTCGCCGCCGCCCTCGGTGCCGGCCTGGTCTCCGCCGTCCTGTACGGCATCGTCATCGGCCTGACCAAGCACGAGATCGGCTATGCCGCCGTCGGTGTCGGCTTCCTCGTCGGCATCGCCGCGGGCCGCGCCGGCGGCCGCAGCCAGAGCCTGCCGGTCGCCGGAGTGATCTTCTCCGTCGCCGCGATCTATCTCGGCCAGCTGATCGGCGAGGCCATGATCATCGCCAAACAGGTCGGCGTCGGCTTCAACGAGGTCTTCTTCGACCACCTCGGCTTCGTCCAGGACTCCTGGAAGGCCGACGCGGACCCGCTGACCTTCGTCTTCTTCGCGGTCGCGGCGTACGTGGCGTTCCAGTCCGCCCGCAAGGCCGGACTCTGACACTGCCCGTCCGCCTCTTCCCGATGCCGCCGGGCCTGCCGTCCGCGCCGCGCGGGGAGGGCCTGGACGGCCTTCGGCGCCCGGGGCGCCACCACGGCGGCGCGGGCCTCCCAGCGACTCGGCCACGGCCCGCGCGCCGCCGCGGCCGACGGCCTCACACCCCCGGGCGACTGGGTCACCGCCTCCGGTTTCTGGGCGTCCCGAGCCGTCACCGGTCCCGCCGGCACGGTCTGGTCCCCGTGGGCGTCGCCGAGCTGCCGTCAGCCGGCTGACGCACCGGTCTGTACGGGTGAAGGGGCCGTCCACCAGCTGGTGGACGGCCCCTTCACCCGTACAGACCGGTGCGGGCCCGGCGGGCCCGCCCGGCTACCGCTTGTGCTGCGAGTCCGCGACCGTCACCTCGACGCGCTGGAACTCCTTGAGCTCGCTGTAGCCGGTGGTGGCCATGGCACGGCGCAGGGCACCGAAGATGTTCATGGAGCCGTCCGGGATGTGCGACGGGCCGGTGAGGATCTCCTCGATGGTGCCGACGGTGCCGAGGTCGACCTTCTTGCCGCGCGGCAGCTCCTCGTTGACCGCCTCCATGCCCCAGTGGTGGCCCTTGCCGGGCGCGTCCGTGGCACGGGCGAGCGGGGAGCCCATCATCACCGAGTCGGCGCCGCACGCGATGGCCTTGGGGAGGTCGCCGGACCAGCCGACGCCGCCGTCGGCGATCACGTGCACGTACCGGCCGCCGGACTCGTCCATGTAGTCGCGGCGGGCCGCGGCCACGTCGGCGACGGCGGTGGCCATCGGGACCTGGATGCCCAGCACGTTGCGCGTGGTGTGCGCCGCGCCGCCGCCGAAGCCCACCAGGACACCCGCCGCGCCGGTGCGCATCAGGTGCAGGGCCGCGGTGTACGTGGCGCAGCCGCCGACGATGACGGGGACATCCAGCTCGTAGATGAACTGCTTGAGGTTCAGCGGCTCGGCGGCGCCCGAGACGTGCTCCGCCGACACGGTCGTACCGCGGATGACGAAGATGTCCACACCCGCGTCGACGACGGCCTTGGAGAACTGCGCCGTGCGCTGCGGGGACAGCGCGGCGGCGGTGACGACTCCCGAGTCGCGCACCTCCTTGATGCGCTGCCCGATCAGCTCCTCCTTGATGGGAGCCGCGTAGATCTCCTGCAGACGACGGGTCGCGGTCTCCGCGTCCAGCGCGGCGATCTCGTCGAGCAGCGGCTGCGGGTCCTCGTACCTCGTCCACAGGCCTTCGAGGTTGAGGACGCCCAGGCCGCCCAGCTCGCCGATACGGATCGCGGTGGCCGGGGAGACGACCGAGTCCATCGGGGCGGCCAGGAACGGCAGCTCGAAGCGGTAGGCGTCGATCTGCCAGGCGATCGAGACCTCCTTCGGGTCCCGCGTACGGCGGCTCGGGACGACGGCGATGTCGTCGAAGGCGTACGCCCGCCGGCCGCGCTTGCCGCGCCCGATCTCGATCTCAGTCACGTGTGTGGCCTTTCCCTCTTCGGTTCTGCGCCTTCCAGTATCCCCGACGCCTACGACGAGAGCGGTCCCGGAACCTCCGGGACCGCCCTTGTTCGGGCTTCACGCACGCGTGGAGCTCTGTACGGCTGCTTGGTGACCGCTACTTGTTGCGGCTGTAGTTCGGTGCCTCGACCGTCATCTGGATGTCGTGCGGGTGGCTCTCCTTGAGGCCCGCCGAGGTGATCCGGACGAACCGGCCGTTGTCCTGGAGCTCGGGAACCGTACGTCCGCCGACGTAGAACATCGACTGGCGCAGACCGCCGACCAGCTGGTGCACGACCGCGGACAGCGGACCGCGGTAGGGCACCTGGCCCTCGATGCCCTCGGGCACCAGCTTCTCGTCGGAGGCGACGCCCTCCTGGAAGTAGCGGTCCTTGGAGAAGGAACGCTGCTCACCACGGGACTGCATGGCACCCAGGGAGCCCATGCCGCGGTACGACTTGAACTGCTTGCCGTTGATGAAGAGCAGCTCGCCCGGGGACTCCTCGCAGCCCGCCAGGAGCGAACCCAGCATCACCGTGTCGGCGCCGGCGACCAGGGCCTTGGCGATGTCGCCGGAGTACTGCAGGCCGCCGTCGCCGATGACCGGCACACCGGCCGCCTTGGCGGCGAGGGAGGCTTCGTAGATGGCGGTGACCTGCGGTACGCCGATGCCGGCGACCACGCGGGTCGTGCAGATGGAGCCGGGGCCGACACCGACCTTGATGCCGTCGACGCCCGCGTCGATGAGGGCCTGCGCGCCGTCACGGGTGGCGATGTTGCCGCCGATGACGTCGACGCCCGCGGAGTTCGACTTGATCTTGGCGACCATGTCGCCGACCAGGCGGGAGTGGCCGTGCGCGGTGTCGACGACGATGAAGTCGACGCCCGCCTCGATGAGGGCCTGGGCGCGCTCGAAAGCGTCCCCGGCCACACCGACGGCCGCGCCGACCAGCAGGCGCCCCTCGGCGTCCTTCGCGGCGTTCGGGTACTTCTCGGCCTTCACGAAGTCCTTGACCGTGATGAGGCCCTTGAGAACACCCGCGTCGTCGACCAGCGGAAGCTTCTCGATCTTGTGGCGGCGCAGCAGCTCCATGGCGTCGGAGCCGGAGATGCCGACCTTGCCGGTGACCAGCGGCATCGGCGTCATGACCTCGCGCACCTGGCGCGAACGGTCGGTCTCGAAGGCCATGTCGCGGTTGGTGACGATGCCGAGGAGCTTGCCGCCGCCGTCGGTCACCGGCACGCCGGAGATGCGGAACTTGGCGCAGATCGCGTCGGCCTCGCCGAGCGTCGCGTCCGGGTGGACCGTGATCGGGTCGGTCACCATGCCGGACTCGGAGCGCTTCACCAGGTCGACCTGGTTGGCCTGGTCCTCGATGGACAGGTTGCGGTGCAGCACGCCGACACCGCCCTGGCGGGCCATCGCGATGGCCATGCGGGACTCGGTCACCTTGTCCATGGCCGCGGAGAGCAGCGGGATGTTGACCCGCACGTTCTTCGAGATGTGCGAGGCGGTGTCGATCTCGTCGGGCGCCATGTCCGACGCGCCCGGCAGCAGCAGCACGTCGTCGTAGGTCAGCCCGAGTGTCGCGAATTTGGCGGGCACTCCGTCGACGTTGGCAGTCATGACACCTTCCCCAAATGGCCTTGATCGGTGCGGATGTCCATGCTAACGGGAAGCAAGGGTCTCCCATTCCACGGTTCGGATCGCCCTCGGGCTTCGTAGGTTCGTACGGGTGGCGGGCCGGGACCGTTCATCCGCCGGTCCGGCAGCCTGGTCCCCGGGGTCCGGCTCCCCGGCGCCGCGGTGCCGCGGGGCTCCCGGACGGGGTTTCTCCCGACGATTGCGGACCCCACCGTGTCCGTTCTCACCTTTGCGGCAAGAAACCGGCACCGGCCGAACGGCACAGCGGCAGCGGCAGCGGCACAGCTGAACACCGGGCACCACACGGCGTGACACCGCGCGCGACGCGACACCGCACCGGCGCGACACCGGGCTCGGCTCGGCGCGACATCGACGTGACGGAGCCCCGACGCGGCGGAACGTCACGGAGCGCCCGTTCGCAGCCGCGCTCCGGCCCGCACCTCCGCGCCTTCGGCCGCCCTCGCGCGCGCCGGCACACGGCGCACCCTCCGGCGACCGTGTCTACTGCTCCGCCAGCGCCCGCAGCCGGCTCAGCGCCCGGTGCTGAGCCACCCGGACCGCTCCCGGGGACATCCCCAGCATCTGGCCCGTCTCCTCGGCCGTGAGGCCCACCGCGATACGCAGCAGAAGCAGCTCGCGCTGGTTCTCGGGGAGGTTGGCCATCAGTTTCTTGGCCCATTCGGCGTCGCTGCTGAGCAGCGCGCGCTCCTCGGGACCGAGGGAGTCGTCGGGGCGCTCGGGCATCTCGTCCGAGGGAACCGCCGTCGACCCGGGATGACGCATCGCGGCGCGCTGCAGGTCAGCGACCTTGTGCGCGGCGATGGCGAAGACGAAGGCTTCGAAGGGCCGCCCGGTGTCCTTGTAACGCGGCAGGGCGAGGAGCACCGCGACGCAGACCTCCTGCGCCAGGTCCTCCACGAAGTGCCGCGCGTCGCCCGGCAGCCGGGACAGACGCGTGCGGCAGTAGCGCAATGCCAGAGGATGAACATGAGCGAGCAGGTCGTGTGTGGCCTGCTCGTCGCCGTCGACCGCGCGATGGACGAGCGCACCGATCACCGTCGTCTCGTCGTCACGCATCGGTCCATGGTGCCTTGGCGTCGTTCTGTCCGTGGCACCGCGTCCGTAGTTGTGCACCGAAGCGTTATGAGCAGGTGCGCCGGAACTCATCTCCTGCGCCCTCCCCTTCCGCTCGACCGACTCGTCCCCGAGGAACTCCACACCTCAAGGATGCGGCATCGGCGGCGAAACGAGCAGCGGGCACCCGGCGCGCCCCCTTGTCGGCCCCGCCCGCCACACGGCAGGCGGGGTGCGTCGTACCCCCGGGACGGCTCACCTAGCGGACCAGACCCCACCGGAAACCGAGCGCCACGGCGTGCGCGCGGTCCGAGGCGCCGAGCTTCTTGAAGAGCCGCCGGGCGTGCGTCTTCACGGTGTCCTCGGAGAGGAACAGCTCGCGGCCGATCTCCGCGTTGGAGCGGCCGTGACTCATGCCTTCGAGCACCTGGATCTCACGCGCGGTGAGCGTGGGCGCGGCACCCATCTCGGCCGAGCGCAGTCTGCGCGGGGCGAGCCGCCAGGTCGGGTCGGCGAGCGCCTGGGTCACGGTCGCGCGCAGCTCCGCCCGGGAGGCGTCCTTGTGCAGATAGCCGCGGGCCCCGGCGGCGACGGCGAGCGCCACACCGTCCAGGTCCTCGGCCACGGTGAGCATGATGATGCGCGCACCGGGGTCGGCGGACAGCAGCCGCCGAACGGTCTCGACGCCGCCCAGACCGGGCATGCGTACGTCCATCAGAATCAGGTCCGAACGGTCGGCGCCCCATCGGCGGAGCACCTCTTCTCCGTTGGCCGCAGTCGTCACGCGCTCGACGCCGGGCACGGTCGCCACCGCACGGCGGAGCGCCTCTCGGGCAAGCGGGGAGTCGTCGCAGACGAGGACGGATGTCATGGCCGCCCTCCGCAGCTGATGCGCGTCACCTTGAGCCTCCAGGCTGGTACGAATCGTCACCTGTGCGGTCGACACTCGCCGACGGAAACTGCCGTCTGCCCGAGCGCTTGTTCCTTCAACCGCCTCGTCACTCTCAACGATGGTCACTCGAAAGAGTTACGGGGCAGCCGGTCATCTTCGGCACTCTACGTGAGGGCACGGACACGGTGCAGACATGCGCAACGGACCCTCAATCTTTCAACACAACCTATGCCCCATTCAGCCTGTTTTCTTCCCATTTACTGGTGTCTGCGGCTAGATTCGCAATGAGTCATATTTTCATCTCCTTAGATCGTAGATGTACGGTCGGTGGGCACAGAGCATCCCAGAACGGCAACAAGGGGACACGCAATGGCAGATTTCTCCCGCCTTCCCGGTCCGAACGCGGATCTCTGGGACTGGCAGCTCCTCGCGGCATGCCGTGGGGTCGACAGCTCGCTCTTCTTCCATCCGGAGGGCGAGCGCGGTGCGGCACGGAGCGCTCGCGAGAACTCGGCCAAAGAGGTCTGTATGCGATGCCCGGTACGCGCTCAGTGCGCCGCTCACGCGCTGGCGGTGCGCGAGCCGTACGGGGTGTGGGGCGGCCTGACCGAGGACGAGCGCGAAGAACTCATGGGACGGGCACGGAATCGCCTGGTGACGGCGTCGGCCACCGGGAGCGGCTCCGCTTCGAACACTTGAAGGAACGTTTCTGCATTGATGAGTCCGCAGCCGGGCGCACAGGCGTGCCTCTGACTCGGGCGCGCGTTGGCATGCCCTCGAACGGGCGCGCGCACGCGCGTCCCTGACGTGTGCGCGGCCGCCTGTGGCCCTCCGCCGCCGTCAGCGGGCCGCGGCCCGGGCCAACTGGTCCAGCGTCGCCGCCACCGCCGGTACCTGGGCGAGGTCCGGCAGCGTCAGCGCGACGATCTCCCGCCGTACCGCCGGCTCCACGGTCACGGCGCAGGCGCCCTTGGGGCGTACGGACTCGATCGCGAGCTCCGGCAGCACCGCGACGCCGAGACCCGCGCCGACCAGCCCGACCACCGCGGGATAGTCGTCGGTGGCGAAGTCGATGCGGGGCACGAAGCCCTCGCGGCGGCAGACCTCCACGAGTTGACCCCGGCACCGCGGGCAGCCCGCGATCCACGGCTCCCCGGCGAGTTCGCCTATCGTGACCGACCCCGCGCGGGCGAGCCGGTGCCCCTCCGGGACCAGCCCGACCAGCCGGTCGCGCAGCAGCGGCCGTACGACCAGGTCGTCCCACTCCTCGACGCCCGCCGCCCCCTCGTAGCGGAACGCGAGCGCGATGTCGCAGTCGCCGTCGCGCAGCTTGTCGACGGACTCGGGCGGCTCGGCCTCCTCCAGGGAGACCCGGGTGCCGGGATGCGCGGCGCGCAGGGCGGCCAGGGCCGTGGGGACGAGGGTCGAACTGCCGCTGGGGAAGGAGACGAGCCGGACCCGGCCCGCGCGCAGGCCCGCGATCGCGGCGACCTCCTCCTCGGCGGCGGTCAGCCCCGCGATGATGCCGGCGGCGTGCCGGGCCAGCGCCTCGCCCGCCTGGGTCAGGCGCATCTCACGGCCCGTGCGGATCAGCAGCGGCGTGCCGACGGACGATTCGAGCGCCTTCATCTGCTGACTGACGGCCGGCTGGGTGCAGCCCAGTTCGCGTCCCGCCGCGGAGAAGGAACCGGTGGCGGCGACGGCGCGCAGTACACGGAGATGACGAGCCTCGATCACCGTTCGAGCATAAGCGCTACTTGGGTACGGTGGCGAATATCGCGTCGGTGCTTTGGCCCGCATCGCCCCGGGGCCGTCCCCTGATCCCCGGTGGACCGGCGGCGCGGTGCCGGGCGGGGTGCGCCGCGAGGCGGAGGCTTCCCCTCGTACGCGGCGTGTCCGGTCGATCCGACGACGCGGCGAGGTGCTGTGACGGTCGTCGCGCGCACGCCGGGGATCACCGGACAGCCCTTAGCGTGCTGTCATGCAGCTTCTGTCTCTGAACGTGGGCCGTCCGCTCGCCGTCCCTCACACGGACCCGGCCGTGGGGGTGACCGGTATCGACAAGCGGCCGGTGGCCGGGCCGGTGCGGGTGACGGCGCCCGGCCCCAAGGGGGTCGGTGCGAGCGGTCTGGCCGGGGACACCGTGTGCGACCTGCGCCACCACGGCGGGGACGACCAGGCGGTCTACGCGGTCGCCCGCGAGGATCTCGACGACTGGGAGCGCGAGCTCGGCCGGCCGCTGGTGAACGGCGCCTTCGGCGAGAACCTCACGACGCGGGGGCTCGACGTGTCCGGCGCGCGGATCGGTGAGCGCTGGCGCGTCGGTTCCGAGCTGGTCCTGGAGGTCACCTCCGGACGCATCCCCTGCCGTACGTTCCAGGAGCACCTCGGGGAGCGGGGCTGGGTGAAGCGTTTCACCCGCAAGGCCGCGCCCGGCGCGTATCTGCGGGTGATCGAGCCGGGCGAGATCCGCGCGGGCGACCCGATCGAGGTCGTGCACCGGCCTGAGCACGAGGTGACGGTCGCGGTCGAGTTCCGCGCCATGACGACCGAACGCGAGCTGTTGCCAAGGCTGTTGGCCGCGGGCCCGGCGCTGCATCCGGAGGCGTCGGCGGCGGCCGAGAAGTACGTGGCGCGACAGGGCGGACAGTTGTCGGCACAGCACGCGGGGGGCGCGGCCGGCGACAACGTCGGCACCGCGGGCGCGGGACGCGTGTAACGGCACCGGGGACCTGACGGCGGGGGGCGCGGCGCACCTGGTCAGGTCACTAGCCTTGGGCCATGACAACGGCTCTGATTACGGGATCGACCGCGGGCATCGGCGCCGCCTTCGCGCGCCGCCTCGCGGCTGACGGCCACAACCTCGTGCTGGTGGCGCGCGACACCGAGCGGCTGGCCGAACAGGCGACGGAACTGCACGACCGGCACGGCATCGAGGCGGAGGTGCTGACGGCGGACCTGGCGACGGACGACGGCATCGAGACGGTGGCCAGGCGCCTGAGCGACCGCAGGAACCCGGTCGACCTGCTGATCAACAACGCCGGGTTCGGCAACAAGGGCCGCTATCTGGAAGTGTCGATGGCCGACGAGCTGACCATGCTCAAGGTGCACTGCGAGGCGGTGCTGCGGCTGACGTCGGCCGCGACCGCGGCCATGCGCGAGCGCGGCCGGGGCGGGGTCGTCAATGTGGCGTCGGTGGCCGCGTTCGTCCCGCGGGGTACGTACGGGGCGTCCAAGGCGTGGGTCGTGCAGTTCACGCAGGGCGCGGCGAAGGACCTGGCGGGCAGCGGCGTACGGCTGATGGCGCTGGCCCCGGGCTTCGTGCGCACCGAGTTCCACCAGCGCGCCGGGATGGGCACGGACAACATCCCGAACTGGATGTGGCTCGACGCGGACAAGCTGGTCGCGGCGGCACTCGCGGACCTGGCCCGCGGCAAGACGCTGTCGATCCCCGACCCGCGGTACAAGGCGCTCATGGGTGTGGTGAAGGTGGCGCCGCGCGGGCTGCTGGGCGGGATCACGTCGAAGACGGGGCGCAAGTACGGGCCGCAGTAGAACGGCACGCGGCGACAGAGCCGGCCGAGCGGCAGAACCGCACGACGGCAGAACGGCAGAACGGCAGAACGGCACGGCGGCAGGGCACTGGAGCGGCACGGCGGCGGGGCGGGGGCAGCGGTACGGGCCCGCCGCGGCGCCCGCAGTACTGAGGCCCAGCGTCCCCGGGGGGAGCTGGGCCTCAGTACTGCCTGTCGATGCGGACGTCTACCGGTGCGGACGTCCCACGACGTGTCTCAGTGGGAGTGCCCGTGGCCGTGGCCGTGGCCCGCGTCGGCCTCTTCCTCGGCCGGCTTCTCGACGACCAGGGTCTCGGTCGTGAGGAGCAGGGAGGCGATGGAGGCGGCGTTCTCCAGAGCGGAGCGGGTGACCTTGACCGGGTCGATGACACCGGACTTGACCAGGTCGCCGTACTCGCCGGTCGCGGCGTTGAAGCCCTGGCCCTTGTCGAGCTCGGCGACCTTGGAGGTGATGACGTAGCCCTCCAGGCCGGCGTTCTCGGCGATCCAGCGCAGCGGCTCGACGGCGGCGCGGCGGACGACCGCGACACCCGTGGCCTCGTCGCCGGTCTTGCCGAGGTTGCCCTCGAGGACCTTCACGGCGTGGACGAGCGCGGAGCCACCACCGGAGACGATGCCCTCCTCGACCGCGGCGCGGGTCGCGGAGATGGCGTCCTCCAGACGGTGCTTCTTCTCCTTGAGCTCCACCTCGGTGGCGGCGCCGACCTTGATCACGCACACGCCGCCGGCCAGCTTCGCGAGGCGCTCCTGGAGCTTCTCGCGGTCCCAGTCGGAGTCCGTGTTCTCGATCTCGGCCTTGATCTGGTTGACGCGGCCCACGACGGCGTCGTGGTCGCCGCCACCGTCGACGACGGTGGTGTCGTCCTTGGTGACCGTCACGCGGCGGGCGGTGCCCAGCACGTCCAGACCGACCTGGTCGAGCTTGAGGCCGACCTCCTCGGCGATGACCTGACCGCCGGTGAGGGTGGCGAGGTCGCCCAGCATGGCCTTGCGGCGGTCACCGAAGCCGGGGGCCTTCACGGCGACGGCGTTGAACGTGCCGCGGATCTTGTTGACGACCAGGGTCGACAGCGCCTCGCCGTCGACGTCCTCGGCGATGATCAGCAGCGGCTTGGAGGCGTTGGCCTGGATGACCTTCTCCAGCAGCGGCAGCAGGTCCTGGATGGAGGAGATCTTGCCCTGGTGGATGAGGATGTACGGGTCCTCGAGGACGGCCTCCATGCGCTCCTGGTCCGTCACGAAGTACGGCGACAGGTAGCCCTTGTCGAAGGCCATGCCCTCGGTGAAGTCCAGCTCCAGACCGAAGGTGTTGGACTCCTCGACGGTGATGACACCGTCCTTGCCGACCTTGTCCATCGCCTCGGCGATGAGCTCGCCGACCTGGCTGTCCTGCGCGGACAGGGCGGCGACGGCGGCGATGTCGGACTTCTCGTCGATCGGTCGGGCGGTCGCGAGGAGCTCCTCGCACACGGCCTTGACCGCGGCGTCGATGCCCTTCTTGAGCAGCGCCGGGGAAGCACCCGCGGCGACGTTCTTCAGGCCCTCGCGGACGAGCGCCTGGGCCAGCACGGTGGCGGTGGTCGTACCGTCACCCGCGATGTCGTTGGTCTTGGTCGCCACCTCCTTCACCAGCTGGGCGCCGAGGTTCTCGTACGGGTCGTCGAGCTCGACCTCGCGGGCGATGGTGACGCCGTCGTTGGTGATGGTGGGGGCGCCGAACTTCTTGTCGATGACGACGTTGCGGCCCTTGGGGCCGATCGTCACCTTGACGGTGTCGGCAAGCTTGTTGACGCCGCGCTCAAGGGCGCGACGGGCGTCCTCGTCGAACTTCAGGATCTTCGCCATGGGAGCGGTTCAGCCCTCTCGGAAAACGTGGGTGAAAACGAACCGCGCCCCCAGCGCCCGGCTTCATAAGGTCGCGGGGGCCAGGGGCGCAGTTCACTGCAGAACTGTGGTGAATTACTTCTCGATGATCGCGAGCACGTCGCGGGCCGAGAGGACGAGGTACTCCTCGCCGTTGTACTTCACCTCGGTGCCGCCGTACTTGCTGTACAGCACGATGTCGCCGGTGCTGACGTCGAGCGGCAGGCGCTCGCCGTTCTCGAAGCGGCCCGGGCCCACGGCGAGGACGACGCCCTCCTGGGGCTTCTCCTTCGCGGTGTCCGGGATGACCAGGCCAGAGGCCGTGGTCTGTTCGGCGTCCAGCGGCTGGACCACGACACGGTCCTCGAGCGGCTTGATGGCAACCTTGGAGCTGGTGGTCGTCACGATCCGACCTCCCCCTTCGGAGATCTCACGGGGTTAACTGTCTGAGGTGGCGACCAGGTCGATCCGTCGTCGCGGGTGCCGGACCTGCCCGTCGCTATTGGCACTCTCCAGTGGGGAGTGCCAGGCCTGACACTATGACCGCGATTAGCACTCGGTCAAGCGGAGTGCCAAAGGCCGTCGGCGTGGCGTGGGGTTCGGGTCGGCGTTCGCCGGTGTCGGCGCGCCGCAGGAAGCTCCGCCCGCGGACCCCGTTCCGGCCCGAACGGCCTCGTCCCCGAGCGCCGGACGGGCCGGAGGCGGTGGTCCGGGCCGGGGCGTCGGGGCGTGGGTCAGAGGTAGTTCTCCAGGCGCGCCGGGGTGAAGCCCTCCGCCTGGATGCGGCGCAGGAGTCTGGTGGTCGCCGCGGTGAGGTTCGGCTCCTCGAAGCCGGACAGGATGTCGCCGGGGCGCAGCCGGTGGGAGTCGGCCTCCCTGCCCAGGACGACGGCCGTGACCCCGCAGTCGGCGGCGGCGCGCAGGGTGGTGGTGTCGTAGGTGCCGTAGGGGGGCCGGAAGAGCCGGGGGCGGATGCCGAAGCGGGCCTTGAGCTTCTCCTGCTGGCCGCAGATCTCGGCCCGCTGGCCCGCGTACGGCAGTCCGCGCAGCGAGGCGTGGTCGAGGGTGTGGTTCTGCACGCTGGCGCCGACCTCCCGCAGCCGCGCGAAGTGCCCGTAGCCGGGCCCGACGACACTGTCCGTGAGGAACATGCTGACGGGCAGCCTGAGTTCGCGGACCATGTCGACGAAGCGCGGATCGCGCTCGGCGCCGTCGTCGTACGTCAGGAAGACCACCTTGTCGTGGGTGGGCACACGGCCGACGACCGGGACCAGTCCCGTCCGGTCGCGGCGGACGCCGCTGCGGGCGGGCGGGCGCGGTGCCGGCGCGAGCGGGGCGGACAGCCCCCAGCGCCGGTACGTCGCCGCCGCCGGGCCGTGCGGGCGGGTCCTGCGCACCTCCTGCGCGGCCTTCTTGCCCAGGCGCTCGATCGGGTCGACGGACTGCGCGCAGCCGGCCAGCAGGACGGTGGCGAGCACCGCGGCCAGCGCGGCGCCCGCCCACGCGCGCGTCCGGGTGCCCGCGGCGGGCGAACCACCTCTCACAGGTGGTCCCCCAGCCGCGCGACCGCGTAGCCCTCGCCCGTGACCTCGTCCAGGAACCGGCGGATCATGTCCGGCATGGCGGCCCGCCGGTCCTTCGTGCCCCGCAGGCGGATGAGGAGCCTGGTGGCGTACGAGCCGAGGGGGCCGGCCGCGGGCGCGTGCGGCCCCTGCTGCCGGCCGGGCGCGGGCCTCACCTCCGCGGACCCGCCGCCGGCACGGCCGGACACGAGTCCGATGACGGTGAGGGCGGTGATCCCGCTCAGGGCAACCGTCCCCTTCGCGTCATTTTTATCGGCTTGTCGTACTGATCGCATGGTGTCGGATACTCCCAGGCCACGGCCCGTGCGCGGCCCCGACACCGCGACCGGACGCGCACCGTCCACCGACTGGCCCACACTGACCGACAATGGGCCGGTGAACGACGTCTCCTTCGCCTCCCTGCTCACCCCCGAGGGCCACGCGCTGCTCGACGAGGTGCGCGGCACCGAACCGGCCCAGGAACTGGCCGTCGCCACCCGGTTGCGCCGCACCCATCCGGCCGAGCTGGTCTCGGCGGCGCTCGGGCAGGCGCGGCTGCGCCGGCGGGCGGCGGCGAAGTTCGGCACCGAGGACGCGGAGCGGATGTTCTTCACTCCGAACGGGGTCGAGCAGTCCACCCGCACGACGGTCGCCGCACACCGAGCGGAGCGTCTGCGTGCCCTCGGTGTGCGCTCGGTCGCCGACCTCTGTTCCGGCATCGGCGGCGACGCGATCGCGCTGGCCCGCGCCGGGATACGCGTCCTCGCCGTCGACCGGGACCCCCTGACGGCGGCCGCCGCCCGCGCGAACGCCGACGCGCTCGGACTCTCCGGTCTGATCGAGGTGCGCGAGGCCGATGTCACGGAGATCGACACGGCCCCGTACGACGCCGTCTTCGTGGACCCGGCACGGCGGGGCGGCAGGGCGGGCGGAAGGATCTTCGACCCCGAGGCGTACTCACCGCCGCTCTCCTGGGCGGTCGGGGCCGCCCGGAAAGCGGCCGTCGCCGCGCTGAAGATCGCTCCGGGCATCCCGCACGAGACGGTCCCCGCCGAGGCGGAGGCCGAGTGGATCTCGGACGGCGGGGACGTGAAGGAGGCCGTGCTGTGGTTCGGCACGGAGCCGGGTCTGGTGCGGGCCACCCTGCTGCCCGGCCCGCGCGTCCTGCGCGGCCGCGGTCTGCCCGATCCCCCGGTGCGGCCGGTGGGGCGCTATCTCTACGAGCCCGACGGCGCCGTGATCCGCGCCCATCTGGTCGCCGAGGCGGCCGCGGAACTCGACGGCGGGCTCCTCGACGAGACCATCGCGTACATCACGGCGGACTCGCTGCGCCCGACCCCGTACGCCACCGCGTACGAGATCACCGACCGGCTTCCCTTCAACGTGAAGAAGCTGCGGGCACTGCTGAGGGAGCGGGAGGTCGGGGTGCTGACGGTGAAGAAGCGCGGCTCGGCGGTCGAGCCGGAGGAACTGCGCAGGAAGGTCAAACCACAGGGTCCGCACGCGGCCACCGTCTTTCTGACCAGGGTCGCGGGAGCGCCCACGATGCTGATCGGCCACCCGGCCCCGCGGCACCCCGCCTGACGGCACCGCACGCGTCCGACGGCACCACACACGCCTGACGGCACCGCGGGCGTCTAACGGCACTCTTCCGCGCGCGCCCGGAGCAGGTCCCGCTCGCGTTCGTTGCGGGCCAGGTCCGCGGCCCGTTCGAACTCCGCCCGCGCCTCCCGCGTACGCCCGAGCCGGGCCAGCAGGTCCCCGCGGACGCTGGGCAGCAGGTGGTAGTCGCGCAGGGCGGGTTCGGCCGCGAGCGTGTCCACGATGGCCAGGGCGGGGCCCGGACCGTCCGTCATCGACACGGCGACGGCGCGGTTGAGTTCGACGACGGGCGACGGGGAGCGTGCCGCGAGGAGCCCGTACAGGGTGGCGATCTGCCGCCAGTCCGTGTCCTCGTACGTGTACGCCTGGGCGTGGCTGGCGGCGATGGCCGCCTGGAGGGCGTACGGGCCCGGGGCGCCGGTGCTGACGGCGTTGGCGCGGGCCAGGGCGGCGAAACCGCGGCGGATCAGCAGGCGGTTCCAGCGGCGGCGGTTCTGGTCCCGGAGGAGGACCGGCACGCCCGAGGGGCCGGTGCGGGCGGCCGCGCGGGACTCCTGGAGCTCCAGCAGCGCGACGAGCCCGTGCACCTCGGGCTCCTTGGGCATCAGCTCGGCGAGGACGCGGCCCAGCCGGAGCGCTTCCTCGCACAGCGCGGGGCGCAGCAGGTCGTCGCCCGCCGTGGCCGCGTACCCCTCGTTGAAGACGAGGTAGATGACCTCCAGGACCGAGCCGAGCCTGGCCTCGCGGTCCGGGCCGTAGGGGACCTCGAAGGGGACCCCCTTCGTCGCCAGCGTCCGTTTGGCGCGCACGATGCGCTGGGCGATCGTCGGCTCCGGCGCGAGGAAGGCGCGGGCGATCTCCGGCGTGGTCAGTCCGCCGAGCAGGCGCAGCGTGAGGGCGATGCGGGCCTCCGCCGACAGCACGGGATGGCAGGCGGTGAACACGAGCCGGAGCAGGTCGTCGTCGATGTCGTCGGGGTCGGAGGGTTCCTCGAAGGGGACGGTCGTCTCCAGATCGCGCCCGATCTCCTCCAGTTTGCGCGCGTATCGCTCGCGGCGGCGTACGAGGTCGATCGCGCGGTGCTTGGCCGTGGCCATGAGCCAGGCGCCGGGGTTGTCCGGGACCCCGTCACGCGGCCACTGCTCCAGCGCCGCGACCAGGGCGTCCTGGGCCAGTTCCTCGGCGATGCCGACGTCCCGGACGACTCGGGTGACGCCGGCGATGATCCGGGGCGACTCGATCCGGAAGATCGTCTCCACGATCCCGTCGGCGCCGGACGGGGTGACGGCGGGCTGGTGTTCCACAGCCCACCATCAGACACCAGCGGACCGGCCGGGCCAAGCCGCCGCTCAGCCCTCGGCGATCTCCCGCACCTCGCAGGTCACCGTCCAGTGCTCCTCGTGCGTCTTCAGGAACCGCTTGGTCCACTCGATCGCCTCGGCCATGTCCTTGCACTGCATGAGCGCGTAGCCGCCGACGACCTCCTTGGACTCGGTGAAGGGCCCGTCGGTGACGGACAGCTGTCCGCCCTCCCAGTGCACCCGCCTGCCCTGCGCGGACGGCGTCAGTCCGGCGGTGTCGAGCATGACCCCCGCCTTGGTGATCTCCTCGATCAGCTCGCCCATCCGCTGCATCAGCTCGGGGCTCGGGCCCTCGGCGGGGGCGTTGTTCTCGTCGATACGGACCAGGGACAGGTAGCGGGGCATCGTGGCTCCTTCGGTGCGGAGGGCGGGGCTTCTCCTCGCCTCTCACCCCTGCGTCGATCGGGCGGCGGCGGTTTCGACACGGTCCCCGGAATTCCTCGAAGATTCTTTCGGAGTGCCGCCGGACGGCTTCCCGAAGGCTTCCCGGGCGGCCGGCGGACGACTGAACGACGGTCGGCGGACAGCGGACAGCCGGAGGACGGCCGAAGGGCAGCTGTCCGGGGAGCACTACCGCCCCTGGGGGCGGTGTGCGAGGTTTCCCGTATGCCCTTCGACCACAACGACCACTACCACCGGCTCCTGCTGCGGAAACTGCCCACGCACGGGCGGACCGCGCTGGACGTCGGCTGCGGCACCGGCCGCTTCGCGCGGCGGCTCGCCGCGCGCGGCTACACGGTGGACGCCGTCGACCCGTCCGCGAAGGTGATCGCCGAGGCCGAACGGATCGGCGGCGGGCCCCGGTTCCGGCGGACGGACGCCGCCTCCGCGGCGCTGCCGAAGGCGCACTACGACGTCATCACCTGCCTCGCGAGCCTGCATCACATGCCCTTCCGCACGGTGACCAGGTTCCGCGACGCGCTGGCGCCCGGCGGGACGCTGCTGGTGCTGGGCTGCTACGCGGGACACACCTGGTGGGATCTCGCGGCGGTGCCCGCCAACGCGGTGGCACGGGCCGGGGTGTCGGCGGGCGAACGGCTGCGCGGGAGCGGGCCCACGGTGGTCCCGGCCCCGGTGCGCGCGCCGCGGATGTCGCTGACCGCCGTCCGTGGCGAGGCGAGCCGTCTGCTGCCGGGCGCCCGCGTCCGGCAGCTTCTCTACTGGCGTTATCTGCTGACGTACAGGGTCACTTGAGCAACGCCCACAGCTCGCCCGCCGCCGGCTCGCGCGCCACCACCCGGTTGGCGTCCGAGGGAGCCGTCACCACCGGCATCATGACCGTCCTGACGTGGTCGGCGGACAGGGACCTGAGGCTCTGGCCGAGCTTCGTCAGTTCACCGAGGGAGTCGAGGCCGGTGTCCGTGGTGAGGCTGCCGGTGACCGCGTCGGCGACCTGGTAGAGCTTGGCGGGGCTGGTCAGCAGGGACGTCGAGGAGATCTGTTCCAGCAGCGCCTTGACCAGCTTCTGCTGGAGCCCGATGCGGCCGAGGTCGCTGCCGTCGCCTATGCCGTGCCGGGTACGGGCCAGGGCCAGGGCGTGGGTGCCGTCCAGGAGATGGGTGCCGGCCTTCAGGTGCAGATGGCTCTGGTCGTCGTCGATGTCCTCGTCCGTGGTCACCGTGACCCCGCCGACCGCGTTCACCAGTTTCGCGAAGCCCGAGAAGTCGATCTCCAGGTAGTGGTCCATGCGGACACCCGTCAGGGACTCGACGGTCTTCACGGCGCAGACCGGCCCGCCGAGCGAGTACGCGCTGTTGAACATCGTGCCGTACGCCACCGAGCTGGTCCCGCCGGACGGGGTCGGGCAGGACGGACGGGTCACCAGGGTGTCCCGGGGGATGCTCACCACGGTCGCCTCGGCGCGGCCCTCGTCGATGTGGACGACCATCGCCGTGTCCGAACGGGCACCCGTGCTGTCGCCGCCGCCGAGTGCGGCGTTCGCCTTCCCGCTGCGCGAGTCGGAGCCGAGGACCAGGATGTTCAGGGACCCGCTCGGCAGCGGGGAGGCGGAGGCGGACGGGGTCGCCACGGGCTTCGGGGGGCGGTCGTCGCCGAGCGCGCCGTTGATGTCGACGCTCTTGATGTTGTGGTTCAGGTGCCAGTAGACCCAGCCCGCCCCCACCGCGGAGAGCACGAGGACGCCGGCGAGCGCTACACCCGCGGCCTTCAGCAGCCCCCGCCGACGGCCACCGGGTCCCGGGGCCCCCTCGTTCTCGTCCCTCTGCCCGTCTGCTCCGATCACGGTGTAGAACGTAAGTCCGAATTGTTACGAGCGGAAACACCTGTTCGCGTTTTTTTCGGAAAATCTCACTTTTCTCAGGCCGTACTCACCTCGGTACCGGCCCTCTCCCCCGTGGTGCGCACGGCCGGCCGCGGCGCCGTCCCGTCGTCCGCCACAGGAGCACCATCCGCCTCAGGAGCACCGCCCGTCCCAGCGCCGGTCGACGGCGCGGGAAGCGCGGGGCGGTCAGAGCCCGCCGACCGACTCGAACCGCCACCGGTGCACCGTCCGGGTCACCAACTCGCCGTCCGGTTCGGGCAGTTCCGGGAGCTCGGCGTCGTAGGCCGCGTTCCACCAGGTGATGACGAGGACCCGGTCCTGAGGTGCCCGCAGGATCTCGCCGCGCAGCGGCCGGTCCGGCAGCTCCCGTTCCCGCTCGCGCACCCAGGCGAGCAGCTCGTCGCCCCGCCCGTCGACCGCCCGCGCCTCCCACATCAGCGCGACGCTCACGAGTAGAGGTTCTCCTTGCTGACCTCGTGCACGTGATCGTGCGTGTGCGAGCGGCCCGGCACGTGCGGGTCGGTCACCGGGAGGGACGAGTCCGCGGAGAGGTCCCAGTCGGAGGCCGCGCGCCCCCGCGCGACCATCTCCGCGCCCAGCGCCGCGACCATCGCCCCGTTGTCCGTGCACAGCTTCGGCCGGGGCACCCGCAGCCGGATCCCGGCGGCCTCGCAGCGCTCCTGGGCCAGGGCGCGCAGCCGGGAGTTCGCCGCCACACCGCCGCCGATCATCAGATGGTCGACGCCCTCGTCCTTGCAGGCCCGTACGGCCTTGCGGGTCAGGACGTCCACCACCGCCTCCTGGAAGGACGCGGACACGTCGCGCACGGGCACCTCCTCACCCGCCGCCCGCTTCGCCTCGATCCAGCGGGCCACGGCGGTCTTCAGGCCGGAGAACGAGAAGTCGTACGCCGGGTCGCGCGGCCCGGTGAGCCCGCGCGGGAAGGCGATGGCCCTCGGGTCGCCCTCCTTGGCGTACCGGTCGATGACCGGACCGCCGGGGAAGCCGAGGTTCAGCACACGTGCGATCTTGTCGAAGGCCTCGCCCGCCGCGTCGTCGATGGTCGCGCCCAGCGGACGGACGTCCGAGGTGATGTCGGTGGACAGGAGCAGTGACGAGTGGCCGCCCGAGACCAGCAGCGCCATCGTCGGCTCCGGCAGCGCGCCGTGCTCCAGCTGGTCCACGCAGATGTGCGAGGCGAGGTGGTTGACGCCGTACAGCGGCTTGCCCAGGGCGTAGGCGTACGCCTTCGCCGCCGAGACCCCGACGAGCAGCGCGCCGGCGAGTCCGGGGCCGGCGGTCACCGCGATCCCGTCGAGGTCACGGGCGCTCACCCCCGCGTCCTTCAGGGCGCGTTCGATGGTCGGCACCATCGCCTCCAGGTGCGCGCGGGAGGCGACCTCCGGCACGACCCCGCCGAAGCGGGCGTGCTCGTCGACGCTGGAGGCGATGGCGTCCGCGAGCAGCGTGGTGCCGCGGACGATGCCGACGCCGGTCTCGTCGCAGGAGGTCTCGATGCCGAGGACGAGCGGTTCGTCAGCCATTGATCTCGGTTCCTTGTACGCCGTTTACTGAGGTGGAAGGGTCGTTGAGGCGCATCACCAGGGCGTCGACGTTCCCCGGCTGGTAGTAGCCGCGCCGGAAGCCGATGGGTTCGAAGCCGAAGCGCTCGTACAGCTTCTGCGCCCGTACGTTGTCGACGCGGCACTCGAGCATCACCTCCGCGCACTCGAACGCGGTCGCCGCCCGCAACAGCTCGGCCAGCAGCCGCGCGCCGAGGCCGGTGCCCCACTGGTCACGGCGGACGGCGATCGTCTGCACGTCGCCGAGGTCACCGGCGGCGGCGAGCCCCGCGTACCCGACGAGCCGGTCGCCGTCGAGGGCGACCACGTACCGGCGCGTCGCCTCCGACCCGCGGGCGTGGGCCAGTTCGGACCAGAACATCCCCCGCGACCAGGCGTCCTCGGGGAAGAGGTCCTTCTCCAGCTCCAGGACGGGATCGATGTCCCACCAGCGCATCTCGCGCAGCACGGCGGTCACTTGGGGGTGACCACCTTGTAGTTCTTGGGCACCTGGGCGTCCGGGCGGCGCAGATACAGCGGCCGGGCCGGCTCCAGTTCCTCACCCGCGGCCAGCCGTTCGGCCGCCAGGGACGCGAGGGCGGCCGCCGACACGTGCTCGGGCGCGCGGGCGTCCGGGAAGGTGTCCGGATAGAGCAGGGCGCCCGCGCCGACGGCGGGCAGGCCGTCCAGCGCGAGGTCGCCGGGCCGGTCGACGGCGGGCTCGGAGACGCGGGTGCGCGAGTCGGTGTACCGGGCCCAGTACACCTCCTTGCGCCGCGCGTCCGTCGCGACGACGAAGGGGCCGTCGATGTCGGCGGCGTAGGCGAGCCCGTCGAGGGTGCACAGGCCGTGCACCGGGACGCCGAGCGCGAGACCGAAGGTGTCGGCGGTCATGAGGCCGACGCGCAGCCCCGTGTACGGGCCGGGGCCGACGCCGACGACGATGCCGGTGACGGCGTCGAGCCGCAGGCCGGCCTCGGTGAGCACACGGTCGACAGCCGGCAGCAGCAGCTCTCCGTGCCGGCGCGCGTCCACCTGGCTCGACGAGGCGATGACGGACGTGCCGTCGTGCAGGGCGACGGTCACGGCGGGGGTGGCGGTATCCAGAGCGAGCAAGAGCACGCAAACAGCGTACGGCGCCCGGGGGGTGTCCGGCGGCCCGGAGCACGGCCGCCATGGTCCGCCGGACCCGTGCTGCTACCGTCACCACACAGGACATACAGGACGCGATCAAGGTACGAGAGGCGGCACAGGGTGGCCAGCAGCAGCTCGGGATTCGTGGCCGGGCTGACCGCCGCGGCCGTCGCCGTGGTCGGCTTCCTCGCCTACCAGGCGTCGGCGAACGCGCCGGACCAGCTGGCCGGGCCCCGCGTGGGCGCGTCCACCGACCTCTCCACCACGAAGGCGCCCCGGGACCGGAAGAACCCGGCGGCGCTGCCCGGCGACTCGGGCGACGGCGAGCGGGTCGTCTACTCGATCGACGACGACCGCGTGTGGCTGGTCGGGGACGACGACAGGACCCAGCGCACCTTCGCGGTCACGCCCGGCACGGTGGACCCGGTCGTGGGTACGTACGACGTCACCTCACGCGGCCGGATCGTCACCGGATCGGACGGCGCGCAGATCGAGCACGTCGTGCGGTTCACCGTGGTCGACGGCATCGTGATCGGCTTCAGCGCGGCGCGGGACGGCTCCACGTCCGCCCCCGACCCCGGGAAGAAACTCGGCGGCATCCGGGAGTCACGCGCCGACGGCGACGCCATGTGGACCTTCGCGACCGTCGGCGTCAAGGTCGTCGTCATCCAGTGACCACCCCGCCCGACGCCCGACGACCACTCGGGCCGACTCCCTCACACGGGCCGGCCGACACCTGACGCGGTCCGGCCGACACCGAGCGATCCCCCGCGCGACGGCAACGCCCGCGCACGAGGCCCGACTCGCCGCACCTGCCCCGCCGCCCCGGCAGGAGCGCCCCTCAGGGACGCGGGGAACTGCGCGCCCGGCCACACCCCACCCGCACCGGAAGAACCCACGGAACCCACCCGGGCCTCACGGAACCAAGGGATTCAACGGACCCGAGGGAATCAAGAAGACCTACGGAACCGAGGAAACCCACCCCGGGACCGACTCCCACCGCCGCCCCGGCGAAGCCCTACGCCGCGTCGCGGGACCGCTCGTCCCCCCGACCGGCCTCCGACAACGGCGCCCGAGGCGCCCGCGGCGGCCTCGACACGGCCTCGGCCGCGGCGCACGACGCCAGCAGATCCCGCATCGACACCCCGGCCACCGCTCGCGGCTGCTGCGTCGGCAGGTCGCGCACGTCACGTTCTGATGCCGACATGGACGCCTCCTGGGCCTCGGGGGGCTAGCGTGGTTAGGTACACCTAACTACGGCCTGATCTCCATGTGACCACGGCCGGGACGCCGAACGCAACATCTTGCCGACGACTTGTCGGAACCCGGACGGAGAACGCGCGGCGCCGTGGCGGAGCCCGGGGCCCCGGGGCTACGCCGTGAGGAGATCCGGGGCTACGCCGTGAGGAGGTTCAGGTCGGCACTCGCCCAGCGCGCGCCCAGTCCGGTCAGCGTGACGTGCCGTACCTCGTCCGTGGTGTCGCCCACCGCCCGGTGGATGACGACGTGCAGGCGGTCGTCGGTCAGCTCCTCGACCTTGCCCTCGCCCCACTCCACGACGATGACCGAGTCGGAGAGCGACACGTCGAGGTCGAGGTCCTCCATCTCGTCGAGCCCGCCGCCCAGCCGGTACGCGTCCACGTGCACGAGCGGCGGACCGTCGGCGAGGGAGGGGTGCACACGGGCGATGACGAACGTCGGCGACGTGACGGCGCCCCGTACGCCCAGCCCCTCGCCGAGTCCGCGGGTCAGGGTCGTCTTGCCCGCGCCGAGTTCACCGTTGAGCATCACCAGATCACCCGCGCGCAGCAGCTCGGCGAGCCGAAGGCCCAGCTCCCGCATCTGGTCGGGCGAGTTGACGGTGATGTTCACGCCGGCGTCGGTGCCGGCCCGCGCGGCGGCGGGCTCAGCCGGGTTGTGCGGTGCTGCTGGTGCTTCCATAGCCACCCACGGTAGCCCCTGCGGGAACGGCGCCCGCGCGCATCAGAAGGTCGGCGAGGCGGTCCATGACCACCTCGGGGCGCTCCAGCATGACCAGGTGTCCGGCGTCCGGTACGAGCACCAGTTCGGCGTCGGGCAGCAGGTCGGCGATCGCCTCGCTGTGCTCGCTGGGCGTCACCATGTCGCCGACCCCGGCCAGCACCAGCACCGGCAGGTCGGCGAAGCGCGCCAGCGCCTCCGTCTTGTCGTGGTCCGTGAAGGCCGGGTAGAACTCCGCGACCACGTCGATAGGTGTGCCCTCGATCATCCGCTCGGCGAACCGCGCGATGGCCGGGTCGACGTCCCGGGAGGCGAACGAGTACCGCTTGATGATCCCCGCGAACAGGTCGGCCGTGGCACGCCGCCCGCGCTCCACGAGGGCGGCCTGCTGACCGAGCGCCTTCAGCACCCCGGGCAGCACCCGCCGTACCGCGTTGACGCCCGCGACGGGCAGCCCGAAGTTGACCTCGCCGAGCCGTCCCGACGAGGTGCCGACGAGGGCGACGGCGACGACCCGGTCCCTGATCAGCTCGGGGTACTGGTCAGCGAGGGCCATGACGGTCATGCCGCCCATGGAGTGCCCGACCAGCACGACCGACCCCTCGGGCGCGGCGGCGTCGATGACGGCCTTCAGGTCGCGGCCGAGCTGGTCGATGGTGACCGGCGTGCCGTCCTTCGACTGGTCGACCCCGCGCCCGGAGCGGCCGTGACTGCGCTGGTCCCAGTGCACCGTGCGCACCACGCCGCGCAGCGCGGCCCGCTGGAAGTGCCAGGAGTCCTGGTTGAGGCAGTAGCCGTGGCTGAAGACGACGGTGACGGGTGCCGGGGCCTTGCGGCCGAAGAGCCTGCGGCGGCGCGGGGTGAACGTGACGTCCTGCTCGATGTCGTCCACCTCGTAGTACAGCTCGGTGCCGTCGTCCGCGTACGCCTTGCCCGGGGTGCCGCGCAGTGAGCCGTACGGGCCGGTCGAGTCGAGCGCGAGGCGCGCCTTGCTCCGCATGCCGCGGCCGACCGTGAGCCTCTCTATGGCGACTCCGGCCGCCGCGCCGGCGGCGACCACGCCTATGGCGACACCGGCGATACCGGCCTTGCGCCAGTTCCCGGCGGCGGAGGCGACGGCCGCCGCGGCGACATCCGTCACGGCCTCCGCGCTGCTCTCGCTCACGTACCGCTCCTCTTCGCCGGGATCTCGTCCACTGATGTGTCCGTTGGTATCGGTGGTGCTGTCATGGCCAGTGTCGCTGGTGGTACTGGTGGTACTGATGATGGTGCTGGTGCGGCTGAAGCCGCCGCCGCTCGTGTCGGCATGTCCTGTTGTCCTGCCCGGGACACCCTGTGCGGTTACCCGTCCTGTTCCCTGTTCACGTGTACGCGCGGCACCCGGGTTCCGATCCGGGTGACGATTTCGTACGCGATCGTGCCCGCCGCCCGCGCCCAGTCCTCGGCGGTCGGCTCACCGCGATCGCCCGGACCGAAGAGGACCGCCTCCGAGCCGGGCGCCGGCTCGTCCCCGCCGAGGTCGACGACGAACTGGTCCATCGCGACCCGGCCCGCGACCGTCCGCCATTTGCCGCCGACCAGCACCGGGCCGGTCCCGGAGGCGTGCCGGGGGATGCCGTCCGCGTAGCCGACGGGGATCAGGCCGAGGGTGGTGGGGCCCGGAGTGACGTAGTGGTGCCCGTAACTGACGCCGTGACCGCCCGGTACGTGCTTGACCAGCGCCAGCGACGCGCTCAGCGTCATCACCGGACGCAGTCCGAAGTCGGCCGGGGTGCCGATCTCGGGGCTGGGCGAGATGCCGTAGACGGCGATCCCCGTACGGACGAGGTCGAAGTGGCTCTCGGGCAGGGTCAGCGTGGCCGGCGAGTTGGCGATGTGCCGCACCTCGGGACGCACGCCCTGCTCCTCGGCGTACGCCACCATCTCGCGGAACAGTGTCAGTTGGGCCCGCACGGAAGGGTGGCCGGGCTCGTCGGCGCAGGCGAAGTGCGACCAGAGGCCGGTGATCCGGATCCGGCCCCCGGCCTCGGCGCGCAGGGCCTCCGCGACCAGCTCGGGCCAGTCGGCGGGCTGGCAGCCGCTGCGTCCGAGTCCGGTGTCGGCCTTGAGCTGGACGCGGGCCGGGACACCGGCGGCCGCGGCCGCCGCGACGACCTCCCGCAGTGCCCACATCCCGCTGACCGACACGTCGAGGTCGGCCTCCACGGCCTCACGCCAGGGACCGCCCGGGGTCCACAGCCAGCACATGACGCGCCCCGGGATGCCCGCCGCCCGCAGGGCGAGGGCTTCCTCGGGGGTCGCGGTGCCGAGCCAGGTGGCGCCGGCCTCCAGCGCCGCGCGGGCGCACGGGACGGCTCCGTGGCCGTACGCGTCGGACTTGACCACGGCCATCAGGGCCGCGGACGGCGCGTGGGCGCGCAGGGTCCGCACGTTGGCCCGCAGGGCGGCCAGGTCGATCTCTGCGCGGGCGCGCAGCGGTGCTGTCTCGTTCATCGCGCCCCCAGTGTCTCAGAGGGGTCCGACCGCCCCCCTGTGCCGGTGCCCTTCGGGCGGCCCGGACGGTCTCGGACGATCTCCGGCTCCGGCGGCCCCGGACGACGCCGGACGGTCAGGTACCGGCCCTGCGCCCCCACACGGACACCCGGTCGCCCGTCCTGAGCACGTTCCAGAGCGTACGGGCGTCGGCGAGGCGCAGATTGACGCAGCCCCACGAGCCGTGCGGGTCGTAGACGCTGCCGTAGACGGCGTGGAAGGCCTGGCCGCCGCTGAAGAACTGGCTGTACGGCATGGGGCTGTTGTACAGCGTCGACCAGTGGTTCTTGTGCTTCCAGTAGATCTTGAACTGGCCGGTCCTGGTCCGGTACCCGGCCCGTCCGCTGCGCATCGGCACCGGTCCCCACAGCACCTTCTTCCCCTTCTGCACCCAGGTGAG
The DNA here is from genome assembly GCF_009498275.1 of Streptomyces fagopyri. Lineage (NCBI taxonomy): Bacteria > Bacillati > Actinomycetota > Actinomycetes > Kitasatosporales > Streptomycetaceae > Streptomyces > Streptomyces fagopyri. The sequence goes on from NZ_CP045643.1 coordinate 3,995,138, forward strand.
CTGGCGGGCCAGGTCCACGCAGGCCACCCGGGAGGCCCGGACGGGGCACTTCCCGGCCGCGTTCGGGTTCTTGCGCGCGGAGAGCAACCGCATGTGGGCCCAGGTCACGGGTCCCGCGAATCCGGTGGCCGGCCTGATCGCGTGCCGGGTCTGGAACGCCCGGATCGCGCGGCAGTCGCCGCCGGACTGCTTCCCGTCCACCCTCAGCTTCAGCCAGCGCTCGACCTGGCGCTGATAGGGGCCGGTACGCCTGCTGCACGACAGGGTCTTGTCGGCGGCGTCGCCCGGCGGAACGTACTCGATCAGGGCGTCCTCCCCGGCGGTGGCGTCCCGCGGCTCGACGGCGTCCTCGCGGGCGCTCGGGGTGTACACCACCGGCGGGAGCATCAGGTCCGGCATGTCGGCCGGGACCTGCCACGACTGGCGCGGGCCGGGCGCCACACCGGGCACCAGGCCGCCCACCGCGGGCACCAACCGGGGCGCCGAGGCGGGCAGCGGGCTTTCCGGGCCGGGGGTCAAGGGGCCGTGCGTGTCGGCCAGGGCTGTCTGCGCGGGCAGTACGGTCAGCAGCGCCAGCATCACCGCCGCGCTTCGGCAGGTCGTTCGTCTGCTCATCATCATGCGCTCAGCGATACGCAACGTGGGGGCGGGAGGGGGTGAGCCGCGCGGAAGGTGTCCCCCGTAATGGGCAACGCCCCCGGGGATTTCACCCCCGGCGTCAACACGTCACCGGGTCACCGGGTCACCGGGTCACCCCATCACGTCGCGCCAAGCGTCCCGTACCGCCTCCGCCACGTCATGCGCCCCCACCGGCGCCCCGTCCGCCGCGAACCGCCCCGCGAGCCCGTGGAGATACGCCCCCACACTCCCCGCGTCCGACGCCGACAACCCCGACGCGAGCAACGACCCGGCCAGCCCCGACAGCACGTCCCCGCTCCCCGCCGTCGCCAGCCACGCGGTCCCCGTCGGATTCACCCGCACGACCCCGCCCCCCGGATCGGCGATCAGCGTCGTCGACCCCTTCAGCAGCACCGTCGCCCCGTACCGCGCCGCCAGCTCCCGCACGGACGCCAGCCGGGCCCCCTCCACCGACTCCCGCGACACTCCGAGCAACGCCGCCGCCTCACCGGCGTGCGGGGTCAGCAGCGTCGGCGCGGTACGTCCGCGCACCGTCGCGCGATCCGCCAGCCGCAGCCCGTCCGCGTCGACGAGCACCGGCACCTCCGCCTCCAGCACCTCGGCCACCGCCGACGCGTCGTCCCCGGCACCGGGCCCCACCACCCACGCCTGCACTCGACCGGCCCGCGCGGGCCCCAGGTCCGACACCAGCGTCTCGGGAAAACGGGAGATCACGGCGTCCGCCGCGGGCCCGACGTAGCGCACCGCCCCCGCGCCGCCGCGCAGCGCCCCGGAAACGGCCAGCACGGCGGCCCCGGGATACCGGGCGGACCCGGCCGCGATCCCCACCACGCCCCGCCGGTACTTGTCGCTCTCCGCCCCCGGCGCGGGCAGCCGCGCCGCCACGTCCGCGTGCTGCAGGGCCTCCAGTTCGGCCCGTTCGGGCAGATCGAGCCCGATGTCGACCAGGCGCACGGAACCGGCGTACTCGCGCGCCGGATCGATCAGCAGCCCCGGCTTGTGGGTCCCGAAGGTCACCGTCAGATCGGCGTGGACCGCCGGGCCGAGGACCTCTCCGGTGTCCGCCTCGACACCGCTCGGCAGGTCCACGGCGACCACCACCGCACGGGATCCCGCCGCGAACCCCGCCAGCGTCGCCGCGTCGGGCCGCAGACCGCCCTTGCCCCCGATCCCCACGATGCCGTCGACGACGAGGTCGGCCCGCCCGATCAATTCCTGCGCGGTGCCCAGGAAGCCGTCCCCGCCCGTGACCGTGTTCCCGCCCGCCCCCCGCAGCGCGGCCAGCCCCCCGGCATGGGTGCGTTCGGGCGCGAGCAGCAGCGCGGTGACACCCGCGCCGCGCCGGGCCAGACGCGCGCCCGCGTACAGCGCGTCCCCGCCGTTGTCCCCGCTGCCGACCAGCAGCACGACCCGGCTGCCGTACACCCGCCCCAGTACGTCCGCGCAGGCGGCGGCGAGTCCGGCGGCCGCCCGCTGCATCAACGCCCCCTCGGGGAGCCGTGCCATCAGCTCCCGTTCGGCGGTCCTCACGGTCTCCACGCTGTACGCAGTACGCATGGCACCGAGTCTCCCGTACGGAGCCCCTGCGTGCCGCTCCGGCCTCGGCGGCGGGGCCCGGGCCGTCGCGTGGTCCCCGGTGGATCGGCGCGCGGCCTCGGACGCCGTGCGTCGCACCGCGCGGGGCCGCCCCCGTAGACGGCGTGTTCGGTCGATCGGGCGACGCGGCGAGGGCCGTAGCTGCCGACGCCAGCCCGCCGGACGTCGCGGGACGGCCCTCAGCCTTCCGCGATCACCACCGCCGAGGCGACCCCCGCGTCATGGCTGAGCGACACGTGCCACGACATGACGCCCAGTTCGGCCGCGCGTGCCGCCACGGTCCCGCGCACCCGCAGCCGCGGCCGGCCGCTGTCCTCCACATAGACCTCGGCGTCCGTCCAGTGCATTCCGGCCGGAGCGCCCAGTGCCTTGGCGACCGCCTCCTTCGCGGCGAACCGCACGGCGAGCGACGCGATACCCCGGCGCTCCCCGCTCGGCAGGTGCAACTCCTGTTCCAGGAAGAGCCGTTGGGCCAGCCCCGGCGTTCGCTCCAGCGACGCGCGGAACCGGTCGATCTCGGCCACGTCGATACCGACCCCGATGATGCTCATGCCGAGCACCCTACGACCGGCCCGCCCCCCTCGGCGTACCACCGAACCGCGGCCGGTCAGGTCCCCCGACCGGGGCTGCGCCCCGATATCTCGCTCCCGTCCTGTCACAGCTCCCTGTTAGCCTGCGGCAACTCGATCACGCCACACGTCAACCTCGCATTGACCACGCGTCGATCACACGTTCTCGCGCGCCCTGGGGGGCCAGCCGGCGCGCCCCACATCGCCATCGCCAGGGGGCGGACACATGAGCAGCACCACCAAGGGCACCGACAGGGACGGAGGAAGACCCGTCACCGCCTCCGGGCCGGTGACCGACCCCTTCGACGCGTTCCCGGAACTCGTCCCGCTGCGCACCGCCGCCCGGGAGGGCGACGGTGCGGCGGTCCTCGCCTTCTTCGCCGGGCTCGGCTCCGCCGACGAGGTCTGTTTCGCCTCCCATCACCTCGCCGATGTCCCTGATGTGGAGAAGTGTCTGGAACGGGCCGTGGCGGCCCGGCCCGCCGACCCGTTGCCCCGCACCCTTCTCGCCGAGCGGTACGTCCGCGTCGGCTGGGCCATTCGCAGCAGAGCCCTGGCCAGGGACGTCTCGCGCGACCGGTTCGACCAGTTCCACGAGTGGCTCCGCAGGGCCGAGCGGCTCCTCATCGAGGTGTGCGCGGAGCACCCCGCGTACGCCCCCGCCTGGACCACCCGCCTGCTCACCGCCCGCGGTCTGGAGCTGGGCCAGTCCGAGGCCCGCCGCCGGTACGACCGGATGTCGGCCGGCACCGCGCACACCCATCGCGCCCAGACCCTGCTGCTCCAGCAGCTGTGCCCCAAGTGGGGCGGTTCCTGGGACGCCGCGCACGGCTTCGCCCAGGAGTGCGCGAGCGCCGCGTCGGACGGCTCCGACGCCGGCTCGCTGGTCGCCCTCGCCCACATCGAACACCGGATGGAACTGCAAGGCGTCGAGGCCGACACCTACCTGCGGAACATATCGGTCCGCAACGACCTGCGCGCCGCCGCCGAGCGCTCGGTGCTGCACCCCGCCCACCGGCCCGGCTGGGACTCGGTCGCCGCGCACAGCGCCTTCGCGATGGCGTTCTCCCTCGGCGGTCACCACGGGGACGCCGCCCGGCACTTCACCGTACTGGGCGACAGGGCCTCGGAGTTCCCGTGGGAGTACCTGGCGGACTGGCGCGGCCTGTTCACGACCTTCCGCGCGTCCGCGCTCGAAACGCTCTGAGGGGGCCGGGACACCATGACCACGGAACGCGAGAGGGACACCCCCGCGGTGCGGGAGCCCGAGACCGAGGCCGACGCCACGGGTACGACCACGAGCACCACGAGCACCGCCAGCACCACGAAGCCGCCGGCTCCCGCCCCGCCGGCCGACGCAACCGGCCTCACCGCTCTGGCACCCCTGATCTCCCACACCACCACCCAGGGCATCCCCACCCTCTGCGCCCCCCGACCGGGCGAGATCACCGCCGGTCTCTTCTTCCGGGTGGGCCGCGCCGACGAGACGCTGACGACGTCCGGGATCACCCATCTCGTCGAACACCTCGCACTGCACGAACTGGGCCGGTCCGACCTGCACTACAACGGCGCCACGTCGAACACGTACACCCACTTCCACGTCACCGGCACCCAGCCGGAGGTCGTCACCTACCTCAACGCCGTCTGCGCGGCCCTGCGCGATCTCCCGCTGGAGCGGCTGGAGACGGAGAAGGAGATCCTGCGCACGGAGGCGGCCGGCCGCGGGAACGGCCCCGGCACCCAGCTGCCGCTGTGGCGCTACGGCGCCCAGGGATACGGCCTGTCCAGCTACAGCCAGCTCGGCACCTGGAACCTGACCTCCGACCAGGTGCGCGACTGGGCAAGGACCCGCTTCACCAGGGACAACGCCGTGCTGTGGATCACCGGCGACGGTGTGCCGGACGGCCTGGACCTCACGCTGCCCGCCGGTACCCGCGTCCCGGCACCCGCCGCGTCCAGCGCGCTGCCCGTCACGCCCGCCTTCATCCTGGGCGACGACGGCCACGTCGTCTTCGACGCGGTCCTGCCCCGCTCCACCGCCGCCGCCGTCTTCGCCGACGTCCTCAGCCGCGCCCTCTTCCGGGATCTGCGGCAGGAGGGCGGCTACTCGTACACCGCGCAGGCCGACTACTCCCCGCGCGACGCCGGCTTCGCCACCCTCACGGCGTACGCCGACGCGCTGCCGAAGAAGCAGGACGCCGTGGTCGGCGGATTCGTCGACGCCTTCGCCCGATTGCGCGCGGGCCGCATCGAACAGGCCGAACTCGACTCCGCGCGCGGCAAGATGCTCAAGGTGTACGACGCCCCCGACCTCGGCGCCGCCATGCTGCCCTCGTACGCGCTGAACCTGCTGACCGGCCACCCACTCCTCTCCCCCGAGGAGCACCGGGCCGAGCTGGCCGCGGTGACGGTCGCCGACCTGCGCGAGGTCGCCCGCGCGGCCTGGGCCGACGGGCTGCTCCAGGTGCCGGGCCGGGATGCCGACTGGGCGGGGTGCACGCCGGCCCCGCGGTATTCGTCGTCGGCCGTCACCGGCACCCGGCACCAGTCCCTGGATGACGACCGGTTCACGCTGGTCATCGGCGCCGAAGGGGTGAGCCTGAGGACACCGGGCGGCCCGGTGACCGTACGTTACGACGCGGTCGCGGCGATGACCGTCCGGCCCGACGGGGCGCGCACCCTGACCGGGCTCGACGGCTTCCGGGTGTCGATCGAGCCGACCCTCTACCGCGGCGTCACACCGGCGGAAACCGCGAGGGTGGACGCGGGAGTGCCCGCCTCCGCACTGGTGCGCCTGCCCGCCCGGGACCCGGAACAGATCCCACGGCCGTCCGAGCGGAAGGCCTTGGACGGCGAGACCGGGAACGCGGGCGGCTGGAAGGCAGCGGTACGGGGCCTGCCCCTGCCGCTCGTCCTGATGGTGACGGTGGACGTGGTCTTCGGCGTGGGCGTGCTGTTCGCCGTCTTCCACGAGGCCACCGCGGCCGAACCCCAGTGGAGCCGGATCGCCCGCGCCTTCCTGCCGGCCCTCCTGCTGACCCACTTCACCCGCCGGCTGTACACCCGCCACAGAGGCGCCCGCGGCTGACCCGTGGGGGCACCCTCACCAGGGTGCCCCCCGGGCCCCGACCACCGGGGGCTCTACTCCACCGTCACCGACTTCGCCAGGTTGCGCGGCTGGTCCACCTCGTTGCCCCGCGCCGTCGCCAGTTCACAGGCGAACACCTGGAGGGGAACCGTGGCCACCAGCGGTTGCAGCAGGGTCGGGGTCACCGGAATGCGGATCAGGTGGTCGGCGTACGGCACCACCGTCTCGTCGCCCTCCTCCGCGATCACGATCGTGCGCGCGCCCCGGGCCCGGATCTCCTGGATGTTGGACACGATCTTGTCGTGCAGGACGGACCGGCCGCGCGGCGAGGGCACGACCACCACGACCGGCAGGTCCTCCTCGATCAGCGCGATCGGCCCGTGTTTCAGCTCGCCCGCCGCGAAGCCCTCGGCGTGCATGTACGCCAGCTCCTTGAGCTTGAGGGCGCCCTCCAGCGCGACCGGGTAGCCGACATGCCGGCCGAGGAACAGGACGGTCCGCTTGTCCGCGAGCGTCCGTGCCAGTTCCCGCACCGGTTCCATGGTCTCCAGGACCCGCTCGACCTCGCCGGAGATGTGGGACAGGTCCCGGATCACGGCCTGGATCTCGTCGCCCCACTTGGTGCCGCGCACCTGGCCGAGGTAGAGGGCGACCAGGTAGCAGGCGACCAGCTGGGTGAGGAACGCCTTGGTCGAGGCGACCGCGACCTCCGGGCCCGCGTGCGTGTAGAGCACCGCGTCCGACTCGCGCGGGATCGTCGAGCCGTTCGTGTTGCAGATCGCCAGCACCTTCGAGCCCTGTTCACGCGCGTGCCGCAGCGCCATCAGGGTGTCCATCGTCTCGCCCGACTGGGAGATCGCGATGACCAGCGCACGCGCGCCGAGGATGGGGTCCCGGTAGCGGAACTCGCTGGCCAGCTCCACCTCGCACGGGATCCGCGTCCAGTGCTCGATCGCGTACTTGGCGATCAGCCCGGCGTGGAAGGCCGTACCGCAGGCCACGATGACGACCTTGTCGACCTCCCGCAGCTCGCGCACGGGAATCCGCACCTCGTCCAGCCGGAGCGAGCCGCCCGCGTCGATACGGCCCAGCAGCGTGTCGGCGACCGCCTTGGGCTGCTCGGCGATCTCCTTGAGCATGAAGTAGTCGTAGCCGCCCTTCTCGGCCGCCGCCGCGTCCCAGTCCACGTGGTACGAGCGCACGTCGGCGGGCCGCCCGTCGAAACCGGTGACCGTCACCCCGTCCCGGCGCAGCTCCACCACCTGGTCCTGGCCCAGCTCGATGGCCGAGCGCGTGTGGTCGATGAACGCGGTGACGTCCGAGGCGAGGAAGGCCTCGCCCTCGCCCACGCCCACCACGAGCGGCGAGTTGCGGCGCGCGCCCACGACCACGTCGGGCATGTCGGCGTGCACCGCGACCAGCGTGAACGCGCCCTCCAGGCGCCGGCACACCAGCCGCATCGCCTCCGCCAGGTCGGCACAGACCGAGAACTCCTCGGCGAGCAGGTGCGCGACCACCTCGGTGTCGGTCTCGGAGGCCAGCTCGTGGCCGCGCTCGGCCAGTTCGGCGCGGAGCTCGGCGAAGTTCTCGATGATCCCGTTGTGGACGACGGCGACCCGGCCCGCGTTGTCGAGGTGCGGATGCGCGTTCGCGTCCGTGGGGCCGCCATGGGTGGCCCAGCGGGTGTGCCCGATCCCGGTCGTCCCGGTCGGCAGCGGCCGGTCGACCAGTTCCTTCTCCAGGTTGACCAGTTTCCCGGCTCTTTTCGCCGCGGCCAGTCCGCCGTCCGCCGGTACGGCGACGCCGGCCGAGTCGTACCCCCGGTACTCCAGTCGCTTCAGTCCGGCCATCACCACGTCAAGCGCCGACTGCGACCCCACGTATCCCACGATTCCGCACATGCGCGCAGCCTAAGGGCCGACACCCGCCGCATCTCGGCATCTCGTGCCCGATATCGGAAATTCCAGCCGCCTTCCCCACCGGCCCCACGGCCCCGCGGCCCGCCGGCGAGGTCACCAGGCCCCGCGTGACGGACCCCACGCCCCACCCCGTCCACACTCCCGTAACAATGGACTGTGATCTCTCCGGTCTCCCCGATGCCCCGGAGCGCCCACCGGCACAAGCCGGAGGCGACTCCCTACGTCGACCTCACCCGTGCCGAGTGGAGCGCGCTGCGCGAAAAGACGCCGCTGCCGCTGAACGCCGAGGAGGTCGAGAAGCTGCGCGGTCTGGGCGATGTCATCGACCTCGACGAGGTGCGGGACATCTACCTGCCGCTGTCCAGACTGCTGAATCTGTACGTCGGTGCCACGGACGGGCTGAGAGGGGCGCTGAACACCTTCCTCGGCGAGAAGGGCTCACAGTCCGGCACCCCGTTCGTGATAGGCGTGGCGGGTTCGGTCGCCGTCGGGAAGTCCACCGTCGCCCGCCTCCTCCAGGCCCTGCTCTCACGCTGGCCCGAACACCCGCACGTCGAACTCGTGACCACGGACGGCTTCCTGCTCCCCACCAAGGAGCTGGAGGCACGCGGCCTGATGTCGCGGAAGGGCTTCCCCGAGTCGTACGACCGCCGCGCGCTCACCCGGTTCGTCGCCGACATCAAGGCGGGCAAGGACGAGGTCACCGCCCCCGTCTACTCCCACCTCATCTACGACATCGTCCCCGGCCAGAAGCTCACGGTCCGGCGCCCCGACATCCTCATCGTCGAAGGCCTGAACGTGCTGCAGCCCGCCCTGCCGGGCAAGGACGGCCGCACCCGCGTCGGCCTCGCCGACTACTTCGACTTCAGCGTGTACGTCGACGCCCGCGCCGAGGACATCGAGGCCTGGTACCTCAACCGCTTCCGCAAGCTGCGCGCCACCGCCTTCCAGAACCCGTCCTCGTACTTCCGCAAGTACACCCAGGTCTCCGAGGAGGAGGCGCTCGACTACGCCCGCACGACCTGGCGGACCATCAACAAGCCCAACCTGATGGAGAACGTGGCCCCCACCCGCGGCCGCGCAGCCCTCGTCGTCCGCAAGGGCCCGGACCACAAGGTGCAGCGTCTCAGCCTGCGCAAGCTGTAGTCCCGTACCACCGGCGGCTGTTCGGTGGGGCTACCCTGCCCGGCATGCTGCATCTTCGCCTGATCACACCGGCCGCACGGACCGACGAGGTGGTGCGCCTGATCGGGGATACGGTCGGCACCACTCATCTCGTCGTGCTGCCGGGCGCCGCGCGCGACCCCGCCGGCGACGTCGTGATGTGCGACGTCGCCCGCGAGGCGGGCGACGAACTGATCGGCGCGCTCCGGGAGTTCGACCTCGACCGGACCGGCTCGATCGCCGTCGAGAACATCGATCTGTCGCTCTCCAGCCGCGCCGACCGGGCCGAGGAGGCGGCGCCGGGCGAGGGCGCCGACGCGGTGCTGTGGGAACAACTGGCGGACGCCTCGCACGAGGAGTCGACGCTCAGTGTCACCTACGTGGCGCTGCTGGCGGTCGCGACGATGCTCGCGGCCTGCGGTGTGATGCTGGACAACGCGATCCTGATCGTCGGCGCGATGGCCGTGGGACCGGAGTTCGGACCGCTCGCCGGGATCTCGACGGCGCTGGTGCGGCGCGCCCCGCACCTGGTCTGGCGGTCACTGTGGGCGCTGCTCGCGGGATTCGCCCTCGCCATGGTGCTGACCGCTGGCTTCAGCCTGCTCCTCGACGGCCTGGGCCTGTTCGAGCGGGCGATGGTGGAGGCACCGCGCCCGAACACGGCCTTCATCTGGAAGCCCGACTGGATGTCCTTCGTCGTGGCCTTCCTCGCGGGGATCGCGGGCACCCTGTCCCTGACCTCCGCGAAGTCGGGCGCGCTGATCGGCGTCGCGATCTCGGTGACCACGGTCCCGGCGGCGGCGAACGCGGCGGTCGCCCTCAGTTACACGGACTACTCCCAGACCTGGGGCTCCACCTGGCAGTTGCTCGCCAACCTGGGCGGCATCGTGCTCTCGGGGACCCTCACCCTGCTCGCCCAGAAGTGGTTCTGGGCGAGGCAGCGTGGGGTGACACCCGCTCCCGGTTAGCCGAGCGCGGACTTCACGGCGTCCGCGAGCCGCCCGGCCACCGACCGGGCGTGGTCGATGTCGGCGGCCTCGACCATGACCCGGACCAGCGGCTCGGTGCCGGACGGACGCAGCAGCACCCGGCCGGTGGTGCCGAGTTCACGCTCGGCCTCGACGACCGCGGCGGCCAGCTCGGCGGAGCTGTTCACCCGTGAGCGGTCGACGTCGGGGACGTTGACGAGGACCTGCGGCAGCCGCACCATGACGGACGCGAGGTCCTGGAGCGTACGGCCCGTCTGGGTGATGCGCGCGGCCAGCATCAGGCCGGTCAGCGTGCCGTCGCCGGTCGTGGCGTGGTCGAGGATGATCACGTGGCCGGACTGCTCGCCGCCGAGCGCGTAGCCGTGCTCCTTCATCTCCTCCAGGACGTAGCGGTCACCGACCGCGGTCTGGATGAGCGAGACGCCCTCGCGTTCCATGGCGAGCTTGAAGCCCAGATTGGACATGACCGTCGCGACAACGGTGTCGGAGCGCAGTGCGGAACGCTCCCGCATCGCCAGCGCGAGTACGGCCAGGATCTGGTCGCCGTCCACCTCGGCGCCCGTGTGGTCCACGGCGAGGCAGCGGTCGGCGTCACCGTCGTGCGCGATGCCGAGATCGGCGCCGTGCTCGACCACGGCGGCCTTGAGCAGGTCGAGGTGCGTGGAACCGCAACCGTCGTTGATGTTCAGGCCGTTCGGGGCGGTACCGATCGTGATGATCTCCGCGCCGGCCCGCGCGAAGGCCTCCGGGGACACCCGGGCGGCGGCGCCGTGCGCCTCGTCGAGGACGACCTTGAGACCGTCCAGACGGTTCGGGAGCACACCGATCAGATGGGCGACGTACTGGTCGAAGCCCTCGTCGTACGAGCGCACGCGCCCGACGCCCGAACCCGTCGGCCGGTCCCACGGCGCGCCGGTGCGGTGCTCGTCGTACACGGCCTCGATCCGGTCCTCCAGCTCGTCGGCGAGCTTGTGCCCGCCGCGGGCGAAGAACTTGACGCCGTTGTCCGGCATGGCGTTGTGACTGGCCGAGAGCATCACACCGAGGTCGGCACCCAGCACACCGGTGAGGTACGCCACCGCGGGGGTGGGCAGCACACCGACGCGCAGGACGTCCACGCCGGCGCTGGCCAGCCCGGCGACCACGGCGGCCTCCAGGAACTCCCCGGACGCGCGCGGGTCCCGCCCGACCACTGCCACCGGCCGGTGGCCCTCGAACGTACCCGCCTCGGCCAGCACATGCGCCGCCGCTACGGAGAGACCGAGCGCCAGCTCGGCCGTCAGATCCGCGTTGGCGACACCGCGCACGCCGTCCGTGCCGAAGAGTCGTCCCACTGGTGTCCTCCTGATGATGCTCAGTATTCGGAAGTCATCCGATCATGCAAGCCTTTGAGCGCCTTGTGCCGTTATACGCCCTGGGCTGGTGATAAACGAACGCCCCGACGGCACACAGCGTGCCGCCGGGGCGAACGGTCGTACGACTACCAGCAGGCGGTGATTAACGCTTGCTGTACTGCGGGGCCTTACGGGCCTTCTTGAGACCGGCCTTCTTGCGCTCGACCGCACGGTCGTCGCGCTTGAGGAAGCCGGCCTTCTTCAGCGCCGGGCGGTTGTTGTCGACGTCGGCCTCGTTCAGCGCGCGGGCGACACCGAGACGGAGCGCACCGGCCTGACCGGAGACGCCGCCACCCGAGATGCGGGCGATGACGTCGTAGCGGTTGTCGAGCTCGAGCACCTTGAAGGGCTCGTTGACTTCCTGCTGGTGCACCTTGTTGGGGAAGTAGTCCTCAAGGGTGCGACCGTTGATCTTCCACTTACCGGTGCCCGGGACGATACGGACGCGGGCGATGGCGTTCTTGCGACGGCCCAGGCCGGCGGCCGGCTGCGGGTCGCCGAAGCGGCCCGCGAGCGACTCGGAGGTGTACTCGCCCTCGACGGGGACCTCGGACTCGCTGGTGTAGCTCTCGATGTCGACAAGCTCGGTCTCAGTCTCTTCGACCGGCTGCTCAACGGTGGTCTCGGCCACGATTCTCCTCAGATTCTTTTTCGTCTTAGGGGGTGGCCGGAACTACTGCGCGACCTGGGTGATCTCGAACGGGACCGGCTGCTGCGCAGCGTGCGGGTGGTTCTCGCCCGCGTAGACCTTCAGCTTCGAGAGCACCTGACGGCCCAGGGTGTTCTTGGGAACCATGCCCTTGATGGCCTTCTCGATGGCCTTCTCGGGGTTCTTCGCCAGCAGCTCGTCGTAACGGACGGAGCGCAGACCACCCGGGTAACCCGAGTGGCGGTACGCCAGCTTCTGGGTCTTCTTGTTGCCGGAGAGGTGCACCTTGTCCGCGTTGATGATGATGACGAAGTCACCAGCGTCGACGTGGGGGGCGTAGATCGGCTTGTGCTTGCCGCGCAGAATGTTCGCAGCAGTGGTCGCCAGACGACCCAGGACGACATCCTGGGCGTCGATGACGTACCACTGGCGAGTGATGTCGCCGGGCTTGGGGCTGTACGTACGCACGGTCGTAGCCTTCGCTTCTTCAGTGAGTGGGTCCTGACATGGCCACCACGGACGATCACGACAGCCCTGACCGCACCTCGGTGACGCATACCGAGTGCTGGTCGCTGGTCATCGGCCCCGGTGGACCGGTGTAAGGGCCCCTCACGTGAGAATGAGCAAGCCAATACACATAACGAACTGCAAGAGTACCCGCGCTTCCCCGGACGGGTCAAAACGCGCTCTTGCGGCGGGCGCCGCGGGCAGTCGTCCGGACGGACGGCTCACGCCCCTCGGCGTCGAACGCCCCGGGGCAGCTCCCGGCCGCACGGCCGCCGCTGCAGCCTGCGGAACCAGGGTAAGCCAGTCCCGAAAGACATGCCGCATCGCCGGCCCGGCGCCCATGTGAGGAAACCCACGGCATCCCGCCTCCGCGCGCCGCACCCGTCCCCGTGCGCCGCCGCCCGCGCGCACGAGGTCACCGTCCCCATGACAGCCGCGCGGATGTCACCACAGAACGGACGGCCCCGCCGGGAGGCGTGACGTACCAACCACCCGGAGATGTCACTTTTGCCCGTGCGCGGTCAGGTCACGCTAGGGGCTCAGCTGTCCCCCGGTGCGGAACGGCACCCCCCAACGCCCGTCTAAGATGCGCCCCATGAGCTATGGGCAGGGTGGGCAGGGGGAGCCCCCGTGGGATCCGTGGAAGCCTGGTTCTCAGCAACCCGACTGGGGCAGCGGAACCAGGACTCCGGACTGGGCGGCACTCGCCGAGGCGTCCGAGACGCGCAACAGGCGCCGCAGGCTGCTGGTGATCGGCGGCTCGGCGATCGCGACGCTCGCCGTCGGCGCGGCCGTCGCCATGGCCGTCGTCTCCGCGAACGGCGACAACGGCAACACGGCGTCGAACCAGTCCGGCAAGGGGCCCGGCACCGCGGCCGTCCCGAGCGACACCAGCGCGTCGGCGCCCTCGTTCGCGCCGACGTCGGCGCCCCCGCCGCTGGATCCGAAGGACTTCATATCCAGCGCCAAGAAGGACACCGCTCCGCTCAGCCCGGACATCCTCTTCCCCGGTTCGCAGCTGACCATGGGTGACCGCGTCTACCGCAAGGGTCCGACCGACTCGACGACGAAATGCGCGACGGGCGCGCAGAAGACGCTCCCCAAGGCCCTCACCGACAACGGCTGCACCCGGCTGATGCGCGTCACGTACAGCAAGGACGGCGTCGCGGTGACCGTGGGCGTCGCGGTCTTCGACACCTCGGCCCAGGCGGCCAAGGCCAGGGCCCAGGCGGACACCAAGAGCATCATCATCTCGCTGCCCGGCCAGGGCGTCGCGACCTTCTGCCGCAAGTCGGTCTGCCGCTCGACCACCAACTTCTACGGCCGCTACGTGTACTTCACGCTGGCCGGCTTCACCAACGGCAAGGACGCGACGACCAAGAGCGCCGAGGTCTTCACCGCCGGCGACGACCTGGGCGAGTTCACCTTCCGCCAGATCCGCCGCCGCGGCGAGGCGCAGGCGTCGTCGGCGGCCAACCGGTAGTCACCGGCCGGCGCGGGTGGACCGGGCCGCCCCCGGCCACCGCGCACCGGCGGCCGGACGCCCGCGCGGCGCACCGGCCACGCTCCTCGCCGGGGCCGCGCCCAAAGGCGCACCCGGCGCCCCTCCCCCGCGCCGTTCGCGCGCGGGAGCCACTCAGCAGGTGTCGCACGCGGGCACGCCGGGCAGGGTGCGCTTGTTGCGCGCCTCCTTGCTGCGCGCGGCCAGCAACTCGTCGGCGGGATAGCCGACCTCCTCCAGCGTCAGCCCGTGCGGCCGTACGACATGGACGGCCGAGTCCCGCACGCCGGCGGCCAGCACCTTGCCCGGCCACTCGGGCCCGCGGTGCCCGTCCCCCACGAACAGCAGCGCCCCGATCAGCGACCGCACCATGTTGTGGCAGAACGCGTCCGCGCGGACGGTCGCGGTGATGATCCCGTCGTCCCCGCGCACCAGGCTCAGCTCCTGGAGCGTGCGGATGGTCGTCGCGCCCTCGCGCTTCTTGCAGTAGGCGGCGAAGTCGTGCTCGCCCACGAGCCCGGCCGCGGCCTGGTTCATCGCGTCGACGTCCAACGGCCAGTCGTGCCACAGGACGTGATTGCGCAACAGCGGATCCACGCCTCCGGCGTTGTCGGTGACGCGGTACGCGTAGCGCCGCCAGACGGCCGAGAAACGCGCGTTGAACCCGGCGGGCGCCTCGGTCAGGGACCACACCCGCACGTCCTTCGACAGCCGCCCCGCCAGCCGCTTCAGCAGCTTCTCCCGGTGTTCGGCCCACAGCTCCGCCGGCAGGTCGACGTGCGCCACCTGCCCGCGCGCGTGCACCCCGGCGTCGGTGCGCCCGGCGACCGTCAGCTCGTACCCGGTCCCGTGGGAGCGCGTCACCGTACGCAGCGCGTCCTCGATCTCCCCCTGCACGGTCCGCCGGCCCCCGGCCTGCTTGGCCCATCCGGAGAACTCGCTCCCGTCGTACGACAGGTCGAGCCGCACCCGTACGAACCCGTCTTCTGCTTCGTCACTCACACCCAGATCCTCTCAAGGCCGGAAACTCCCAGGAACGCGGAAGCGGGCCCGCCCCCGAAGGGACGGACCCGCTCTCACAGCCAGGCAGTGCCTCAGGCGTCCTTGGACTCCTCGGCGGCGGCCTCGTCGGCCGGCTTGGCGTCCTCGACGACCTCGTCGGACTTGGCCTCGACGGCCTCGTCCTTCTTGAGGGTGTCTTCCTTGACGGCACGCTTGGTGGCCGCCTCGGCCTCACCGGTGGCCTGCTGGGCCACGGTCAGGGCCTCCACCAGCTCGATGACGGCCATGGGCGCGTTGTCGCCACGGCGGTTACCGATCTTGGTGATACGGGTGTAGCCACCCGGGCGGTTCTCGTAGCGCGGGCCGATCTCGGTGAAGAGCGTGTGCACGATGCTCTTGTCCGTGATCACCGAGAGCACCTGACGGCGGTTGTGAAGGTCACCCTTCTTCGCCTTGGTGACCAGACGCTCCGCGTACGGGCGCAGGCGACGGGCCTTCGCCTCGGTGGTGGTAATGCGGCCGTGCTCGAAGAGCGACTTCGCGAGGTTCGCGAGGAGCAGCTTCTCGTGCGCGGCGCTGCCGCCCAGACGGGCACCCTTGGCAGGCTTCGGCATGGTCTTTCTCCTAGGTGTCTGCCCCGGCCGTATCAGGTACCAGGGTCAGTATCCGAGCAGGCGGTCGCCTGTCGGAGATCCGGACGCCTCTTTCGCGGTGTCCGGAGGGTCCGAGCCCCCGAGGGGGCGCGGGAAGCCGCGGGACCAGCCGAAGCGGGCCCGCGGCCGCAGAACCGTGTTCTCCGCGGAGAGCTCAGTACTGCTCGGTCTCCACGAAGCCCGCGTCCGCGTCGTCGTCGGCGCCGAAGGCGTCGGCGGCGGCGGTCGGGTCGAATCCGGGCGGGCTGTCCTTGAGGGCCAGGCCCATGCCGGCCAGCTTCGCCTTGACCTCGTCGATGGACTTCGCACCGAAGTTACGGATGTCCAGGAGGTCGGCCTCGGAGCGGGCGACGAGCTCACCCACGGAGTGGATGCCCTCACGCTTGAGGCAGTTGTACGACCGAACGGTGAGCTCGAGCTCCTCGATCGGCAGGGCGAGATCAGCGGCGAGGGCGGCGTCCGTGGGGGACGGGCCCATGTCGATGCCCTCGGCGTCGATGTTGAGCTCACGGGCCAGACCGAACAGCTCGACCAGGGTCTTACCGGCCGACGCCATGGCGTCACGGGGACGCATGGCCTGCTTGGTCTCGACGTCGACGATCAGCTTGTCGAAGTCGGTGCGCTGCTCGACACGGGTCGCCTCGACCTTGTAGGTGACCTTCAGAACGGGCGAGTAGATGGAGTCGACCGGGATACGGCCGATCTCCTGGCCCACCTGCTTGTTCTGAACGGCGGAGACGTAGCCGCGACCGCGCTCGACGGTCAGCTCCATCTCCAGCTTGCCCTTGCCGTTGAGCGTGGCGAGGACGAGGTCGGGGTTGTGCACCTCGACACCGGCCGGGGGCGCGATGTCGGCGGCGGTGACCAGACCCGGACCCTGCTTGCGCAGGTACATCACGACCGGCTCGTCGTGCTCCGAGGAGACGACGAGCTGCTTGATGTTGAGGATCAGGTCGGTGACGTCCTCCTTGACGCCCGGCACGGTGGTGAACTCGTGCAGAACGCCGTCGATGCGGATGGACGTGACCGCCGCACCCGGGATCGAGGAGAGGAGGGTCCGACGCAGGGAGTTGCCGAGGGTGTAACCGAAGCCCGGCTCCAGCGGCTCGATCACGAACCGGGAGCGGAATTCGTCGACGACCTCTTCGGTCAACGAGGGACGCTGAGCGATCAGCATGTGTGGATCAGATCCTTCTTTCGTGGACGCCCGCTATTTGACGCCCGACGGAACCGTACGTTTTCACCGTACGGGTACTGCAAGGATACGGGCGATACGGCCCTTTTACGGAGCCGTACCGCCCGGAAACCTCAAGCCGACAAGCGGCCGTGCGTCAGACGCGGCGGCGCTTGGGCGGACGGCAGCCGTTGTGCGGGGTCGGCGTGACGTCCTGGATGGAGCCGACCTCGAGACCGGTCGCCTGCAGCGAACGGATCGCCGTCTCGCGGCCCGAGCCCGGGCCCTTGACGAAGACGTCGACCTTGCGCATGCCGTGCTCCTGCGCGCGGCGGGCGGCCGACTCGGCGGCCATCTGCGCGGCGAAGGGGGTGGACTTGCGCGAGCCCTTGAAGCCGACGTGGCCGGCGGAGGCCCAGGAGATCACGTTGCCCGAGGGGTCCGTGATCGAGACGATCGTGTTGTTGAACGTGCTCTTGATGTGAGCGTGCCCGTGAGCGACGTTCTTCTTTTCCTTGCGGCGCACCTTCTTGGCAGCGCCCTGACGACCCTTGGGGGGCATCTATTACTCCTACGGGAGGTGGTCGGTCCTACAGCGAAGACCGCTGATAAGCGTCCGCTGAGGACTACTTCTTGCCCGGCTTCTTCTTACCGGCGATGGCGCGACGCGGGCCCTTGCGGGTACGAGCGTTCGTGCTGGTGCGCTGACCGTGGACGGGCAGGCCACGACGGTGGCGCAGACCCTGGTAGCAGCCGATCTCGACCTTGCGGCGGATGTCGGCCTGAACCTCGCGACGGAGGTCACCCTCGGTCTTCAGGTTGGCGTCCACGTACTCGCGGATCTTGACCAGCTCCTCCTCGGAGAGGTCACGAACGCGGGTGTTCGGGTTCACGCCGGTCTCGGCCAGCGTCTGCTGGGAAAGGGTCCGGCCGATGCCGAACACGTAGGTCAGGGCGACCTCCACACGCTTTTCGCGCGGGATGTCAACACCGGAAACGCGTGCCATTCAATGGCTCCAGTTGTCGTTCGGAGGTCTTCCGCAGAACCGGATCCCGCCCGCCGTCCTCTTCTCTCATGAAGATTCGGTACGAAGGGGTCCCCGGCCTCCGACCGGGGGTGTCAGGCCTGATGAGACTCAGCCCTGGATTCTGCGTATGAACATGTACTGCTTGCGTCGCGCGAAGTATCTGCGGGTGCAGAAGGTGCGGTCGTGCGTCAGCCCTGGCGCTGCTTGTGGCGCGGGTTTTCGCAGATGACCATGACCCGGCCGTGACGGCGGATCACCCTGCACTTGTCGCAGATCTTCTTGACGCTCGGCTTGACCTTCATTAGGTGAGGTTCTCCGGGTCAGTGCCACCACCCGCGCCCCGGAACCGGGGACACGGAGTAAAGGCAAGATCTACTTGTATCGGTAGACGATCCGGCCACGCGTCAGGTCGTACGGAGACAGCTCCACCACGACCCGGTCGTCAGGGAGGATGCGGATGTAGTGCATACGCATCTTGCCGCTGATGTGTGCCAGAACCTGGTGGCCGTTCTGGAGCTCTACCTTGAACATTGCGTTCGGAAGAGACTCGACGACAGTGCCCTCGATCTCGATGGCACCTTGCTTCTTGGCCACGCTTCGCCCTTCGAATCGACTACCTTGATCGACTCCGTCCAAGCGCATGCAGACATGCGGGTACACGAGAGCCGACGAGTCAGTCTACGTCAGGGCACCCGGAAAGACGAATCGAGGAAGAATGCCCCATCAGGGAGATCCTTAACCGGGACCCCTCCGGTGATTGGGCACGAAAACGGCCGGCGCGACGGAAGCGAACCGCCGGAACGCGAACAGGTGGAACGAGAAGGCGCCGGGGCCGACGCCGCCGGTCCGCCGGGAACCGGTACCGGAGCTCTCCCGGCACCCGGCCCGCCCGGCTACGCCAGCGGGTCCGGCGCCGCCGTCACTCCGTACTCCGCCAGCTTCGCCCTGCCGCAGTCCGGAGCCGTCAGGACCAGCGGGCCCTCCTCCGTCACCGCCACCGAGTGCTCCCAGTGCGAGGACCACGTGCCGTCCGTCGTGATGACGGTCCAGTCGTCCTCCAGCACCTCGGTCTTCGGTGTGCCGAGGGACACCATCGGCTCGACGGCCAGGCAGATGCCGGGGACGAGCTTCGGGCCCTTGCCGCGCCGGCGCTCCACGTAGTTCAGCAGGTGCGGGTCCATGTGCATCTCGGTGCCGATGCCGTGGCCGCCGTAGTCCTCGATGATCCCGTACCGGCCGCCGCCGGGCTTCGGCTGGCGGCGGATGTACGTCTCGATCGCGCGGGAGACGTCGACGAGCCGGTTCCCCGACCTCATCGCCGCGATGCCCGCCCACATCGACTCCTCGGTCACCCGGGAGAGCTCGATCAGCTCGGGAGCGTGGCCGGATCCCACGAACGCGGTGTACGCCGCGTCCCCGTGCCAGCCGTCCACGATCGCGCCCGCGTCGATGGAGATGACGTCGCCGTCCTTCAGGACGGTCTTGTCGTCCGGGATGCCGTGCACGACGACCTCGTTGGCCGAGGTGCAGATGGTCGCGGGGAAACCGCCGTACCCAAGGAAGTTCGATTTCGCGCCGTGCTCCGCGAGCACCTTGCGCGCCACCTCGTCGAGGTCCCGCGTCGTCGCGCCGGGCACCGCCGCCTCGCGTGTGGCCGCGTGCACGGCGGCCACGACCAGGCCCGCCTCACGCATCTTGGCGATCTGCTCGGGGGTCTTGATCTGCACCATGGCGGCCCGCGCTCTCCGTCTTCTCCGTCAACCGACTGCGTACACGAACGACTACCTGTACAACACTACGGCCGCGACACCCCGGAGGGCACCGCGGCCGAAGCAGCGTGACGACTACTTGTCGTCGGCCTTGCTCTTGAGCGCCTCCATGGCGCGCGCCGTGACCTCTTCCACCTTGCCGAGTGCCGAGATCGTCACGACCAGGCCCTGGGCCTTGTAGTAGTCGATGATCGGCTCGGTCTGCGTGTGGTAGACCTCCAGCCGCGTGCGGACGGTCTCCTCGGAGTCGTCGTCGCGCTGGTACAGCTCACCGCCGCAGACGTCGCAGACACCGTCCTGCTGCGGCTTCTTGTACTCCACGTGGAAGACGTGGCTCGAGTCCTTGCGGCAGATACGGCGGCCCGCGATGCGCTTGACCACCTCGTCCTCGGGGACCTCCAGGTCCAGCACCGCGTCCAGCTTCATGCTCTCGGCATTCAGCATCTCGTCGAGCGCCTCGGCCTGCGAGACGTTACGAGGGAAGCCGTCCAGCAGGAAGCCGTTCGCGGCGTCGGCCTGCTCCATGCGGTCCTTGGCCATCCCGATGGTGACCTCGTCGGGCACCAGGTTGCCGGCGTCCATGTACGCCTTCGCCTGCTTGCCGAGGTCCGTGCCCTGACTGATGTTGGCACGGAAGAGGTCGCCCGTGGAGATGTGCGGAATCCCCAGGTTCTTGGCAAGGAACGCGGCCTGCGTTCCCTTCCCGGCACCGGGTGGCCCGACGAGGACGATTCGCATCAGCGGAGGAACCCTTCGTAATTGCGCTGCTGAAGCTGGCTCTCGATCTGCTTCACCGTCTCAAGACCCACACCCACGATGATCAGGATGCTGGTACCACCGAACGGGAAGTTCTGGCTTGCCCCGAAGCCAACCAACGCCATCGTCGGTACGAGAGCGATCAGACCCAGATACAGCGACCCCGGCCAGGTGATCCGGTTGAGTACGTAGCTGAGGTACTCAGCGGTCGGTCGGCCAGCCCGGATGCCCGGGATGAAGCCACCATACTTCTTCATGTTGTCGGCTACTTCCTCGGGGTTGAAGGAGATCGCCACGTAGAAGAACGCGAAGAAAACGATCAGGAGGAAGTACATCGTGATGTAGATCGGGTGGTCGCCCTTGGTCAGGTTCTGCGTGATCCAGGTCTTCCAGCCGGAGTTTCCGTTGGAGAACTGGGCGACCAGCGCCGGGATGTAGAGCAGCGACGACGCGAAGATGACGGGGATCACACCCGCCTGATTGACCTTCAGCGGGATGTACGTGGACGTACCCCCGTAGGAGCGGCGGCCGATCATGCGCTTCGCGTACTGGACGGGAACGCGCCGCTGGGCCTGCTCGACGAAGACCACCAGGCCGACCATGACCAGGCCGACGAGGATGACCGTGCCGAACTCGATCCAGCCTCCGGCCAGCGTGCCCTGCTTCTTGATGGCCCACAGCGCGGACGGGAAGCTGGCGGCGATCGAGATGAACATCAGGATCGACATGCCGTTGCCGATGCCGCGGTCCGTGATGAGCTCGCCCAGCCACATGACGACGCCGGTACCGGCGGTCATGGTGACGACCATGACGACGGTCTGGAAGATCGACTGGTCCGGCACGATCTGGTTGGCCACCTGGCAGCCGCTGAACAGGGCGCCGCTGCGCGCGGTCGCGACCAGACCGGTGCCCTGCAGGATGGCGAGAGCCACCGTCAGATAACGGGTGTACTGCGTGATCTTCGCGGTGCCGGACGAGCCCTCCTTCTTGAGGGCTTCGAGGCGCGGGATCACCACCGTCAGCAGCTGCAGGATGATGCTCGCCGTGATGTACGGCATGATGCCGAGCGCGAAGATCGTGATCTGCAGCAGCGCGCCACCACTGAACAGGTTGACGAGACCGAACAGCCCCTGGTTGCCCTTCGAGGCCGCGTCGATACAGGTCTGGACGTTCTTGTAGTCGACGCCAGGGATCGGAATGTGCGTACCGACCCGGTAGACCACGATGATGGCGAGCGTGAAGAGCAGCTTCTTGCGCAGGTCGGGCGTCCTGAACGCCCGGGCGAACGCGGTGAGCACGGTGCCTCCTGCGACCCCCGCGCAACTGCGTCAAGGGTGATGGTCTTGAGGTTCGACGAATAGGTATCGGTCAACTGCCGCCCAGCGGGACACCGGACGAAAGTCGGCAGTGCAGGCCACCTTACCGGCGACACCGCCCCCCTTGGAACGACCAACCGGGGATGCCCCATTTGTTGGGGCATCCCCGGTCGGGATCGCTCAAGTCATCGAGGCGCCTGAAGTGATCAGACGAGCTCGGTGACGGTACCGCCGGCGGCGGTGATCTTCTCCTTGGCGGAGCCGGAGACGGCGTCGACCGTCACCTGCAGCGCCACGGAGACCTCGCCCTGGCCGAGGACCTTGACCAGGCTGTTCTTGCGAACGGCACCCTTGGCGACGAGACCCTCGACGGTGACCTCGCCACCCTCCGGGTACAGCGCGGCCAGCTTGTCGAGGTTCACGACCTGGAACTCGGTCTTGAACGGGTTCTTGAAGCCCTTCAGCTTCGGGAGGCGCATGTGGAGGGGCATCTGCCCGCCCTCGAAGCGCTCCGGAACCTGGTAGCGGGCCTTCGTGCCCTTGGTACCACGACCGGCCGTCTTACCCTTCGACGCCTCACCACGACCCACACGGGTCTTCGCGGTCTTGGCGCCCGGGGCGGGACGGAGGTTGTGGATCTTGAGCGGGTTGTTCTCCGCCATGATCAGTCGACCTCCTCAACCGTCACGAGGTGGCGGACGGTGTGCACCATTCCGCGGAACTCGGGGCGGTCCTCCTTGACGACCACGTCGTTCAGGCGCTTGAGCCCGAGCGAACGCAGTGTGTCGCGGTGGTTCTGCTTGCTGCCGATGTACGACTTCGTCTGCGTGATCCTGAGCTGAGCCATGATTACGCACCCGCTCCCGCACGCGCACGCAGCAGAGCCGCGGGGGCGACGTCCTCGAGGGGCAGACCACGGCGAGCCGCGATCTCCTCGGGACGCTGCAGGCCCTTGAGGGCCGCCACGGTCGCGTGCACGATGTTGATCGCGTTGGACGAGCCGAGCGACTTCGACAGGATGTCGTGAACGCCGGCGCACTCGAGCACAGCACGCACCGGGCCACCGGCGATGACGCCGGTACCGGGGGAAGCAGGCTTGAGCAGGACGACGCCCGCGGCCTTCTCGCCCGTGATCGGGTGCGGGATGGTGCCCTGGATACGGGGGACCTTGAAGAAGTGCTTCTTGGCCTCTTCAACACCCTTGGCGATCGCGGCCGGCACCTCCTTGGCCTTGCCGTAACCGACACCGACGGTGCCGTCACCATCGCCCACCACGACCAGCGCGGTGAAGCTGAAGCGACGACCACCCTTCACAACCTTGGCGACGCGGTTGATCGCGACAACGCGCTCAACGTACGCGGTCTTCTCGGCGGCAGCTGCGCCGCCGTCACGGCCCTTCCGGTCCCGCCGCTCGCCGCCACCGGCACCGCCACCGCGGCGCTGGGGTCCAGCCATTGGAATTACCTCTCTCTGTTTCCGCTAGCTACGGAACCGACTCAGAACTTGAGTCCGGCTTCGCGGGCGGCGTCCGCCAGGGCGGCGATGCGCCCGGCGTACTGGTTTCCACCACGGTCGAATACGACAGCCTCGACACCGGCGGCCTTGGCGCGCTCGGCGACAAGAGCGCCGACCGACTTCGCCTGAGCCGACTTGTCGCCCTCGCCACCACGGACCGTGGTGTCCAGGGTCGACGCCGACGCCAGGGTGTGACCCTTAACGTCGTCGATGACCTGGGCCACGATGTGGCGGTTGGAACGCGTCACGACCAGGCGCGGACGCTCAGCCGTACCCGAGATGTGCTTACGGATCCGGATGTGACGACGCTTGATGGCAGCACGCTTGTAAGCGTCGCCCTTAGCAATCTTGACACCGTATGCCATGGCTTACTTACCCGCCTTTCCGACCTTGCGGCGGATGACTTCGCCTTCGTACTTGACGCCCTTGGCCTTGTACGGGTCGGGCTTGCGCAGCTTGCGGATGTTGGCCGCAACCTCGCCGACCTTCTGCTTGTCGATGCCCTCGACCGAGAAGTGCGTCGGGTTCTCGACCTTGAACGAGATGCCCTCGGGCGCCTCGACCGTGATCGAGTGGCTGTAGCCGAGCGAGAACTCCAGGTTGGAGCCCTTCGCCAGGACGCGGTAACCAACACCGCTGATCTCGAGCTTCTTCACGTAACCCTGGGTCACGCCGGTGATCATGTTCGCCACCAGCGTGCGGGACAGGCCGTGCAGGGCCTTGTTCTGACGCTCGTCGTTGGGGCGGGTGACGTTCAGAACGCCTTCCTCACCCTTGACGATCTCGATCGGCGCGACGACGGTGTGGGAGAGGGTGCCCTTGGGGCCCTTCACCTGGACCGTACGGCCATCGATGGTGACGTCCACGCCGGCGGGAACCGTGATGGGGAGCTTGCCAATGCGCGACATAGCTGTTTCCTCCGTTCCCTTCCGCTACCAGACGTAGGCGAGAACTTCTCCGCCTACGCCCTTCTTGCCGGCCTGCTTGTCGGTGAGGAGCCCGTGGGACGTGGAGATGATCGCCACGCCGAGGCCACCCAGCACCTTGGGCAGGTTGGTGGACTTCGCGTACACCCGGAGACCGGGCTTGGAGATCCGCTTGATGCCCGCGATGGAGCGCTCACGGTTCGGGCCGAACTTCAGCTCGAGAACGAGGTTCTTGCCGACCTCGGCGTCCTCGACCTTCCAGCCCGTGATGAAGCCCTCCTGCTGGAGGATCTCCGCGATGTGCGACTTGATCTTGCTGTGCGGCATTCCCACGGTGTCGTGGTACGCCGAGTTCGCGTTACGCAGACGCGTAAGCATGTCTGCGATCGGATCAGTCATGGTCATGAATTGGCCTTCGGCCTCTCTCGCCGGGGTTTCCTGTATGCGCCATCCCTCTCCCCACTCATGGGCGGGACGGGTGCGGTGCGGGGACCTACGGCGTAGTAAGTCGTCTGAGCGTCAGGCGCCCAACCCTCCTAGCCTAAGCCATGGAGAGGTGGGCACCTGACAGAGCCCTTTACTTACCGAGAGTCCTGGATCCCTGAACTACAGGGACTACCAGGAGCTCTTGGTCACGCCCGGCAGCTCGCCACGGTGAGCCATCTCACGAAGGCAGACGCGGCACAGGCCGAACTTGCGGTACACGGAGTGCGGACGACCGCAGCGCTGGCAGCGCGTGTAGCCACGCACACCGAACTTGGGCTTACGAGCAGCCTTGGCAATCAGAGCCTTCTTCGCCATCTCGCTTACGCCTCCTTGAAGGGGAAGCCGAGGTGACGAAGGAGCGCACGGCCCTCAGCGTCGTTGGTCGCCGTGGTCACCACGGTGATGTCCATACCCCGGGTGCGGTCGATCTTGTCCTGGTCGATCTCGTGGAACATGACCTGCTCCGTGAGACCGAAGGTGTAGTTGCCACGGCCGTCGAACTGCTTGGGGGACAGACCACGGAAGTCGCGGATGCGCGGAAGCGCGAGCGACAGGGTGCGGTCCAGGAACTCCCACATGCGGTCGCCACGGAGCGTGACGTGGGCACCGATCGGCTGACCCTCGCGCAGCTTGAACTGCGCGATGGACTTGCGGGCCTTGGTGATGGCCGGCTTCTGACCGGTGATCGTGGTCAGGTCACGGACGGCACCGTCCATGAGCTTCGAGTCACGGGCGGCGTCGCCGACACCCATGTTGACCACGATCTTGACGAGGCCCGGGGTCTGCATGACGTTCTCGTAGGAGAACTCTTCCTGCAGCTTGCCCGCGATCTCCTCGCGGTACTTCGTCTTGAGACGCGGAGTGGTGGTGGTAGCCATCAGATGTCCTCACCCGTCCGCTTGGCAACGCGGATCTTGTTGCCCTCGTCGTCGAAGCGGTAACCGACACGCGTGACGACCTTGTTGCCGTCCTTCTCCACGACGAGCTGAACGTTGCTCACGTGGACCGGGGCCTCGGTCGTCACGATGCCGCCGGCCTGCGAACCACTCGCGGTCGGGCCGGCCTTGGTGTGCTTCTTGACCCGGTTGACACCCTCGACCAGGACGCGCTCGTCGCGCGGGTAAGCGGCAATGACCTTGCCCTGCTTGCCCTTGTCCTTGCCGGTGATGACCTGAACCGTGTCACCCTTCTTGATCTTCATGCTTACAGCACCTCCGGCGCGAGCGAGATGATCTTCATGAACTTCTTCTCGCGCAGCTCACGGCCGACAGGGCCGAAGATACGGGTGCCGCGAGGGTCGCCGTCGTTCTTCAGAATGACGGCGGCGTTCTCGTCGAAGCGGATGTACGAGCCGTCCGGACGGCGGCGCTCCTTGACGGTGCGAACGATGACGGCCTTGATGACGTCACCCTTCTTCACGTTGCCACCGGGGATCGCGTCCTTGACGGTGGCGACGATCACGTCACCGATGCCCGCGTAGCGGCGACCGGAGCCACCGAGCACACGGATGCAAAGGATCTCCTTCGCACCAGTGTTGTCGGCGACACGCAGTCGCGACTCCTGCTGGATCACGTCTATCTCCTGATTTGTCTGCCGGTTCCCGGGGCGGGGCCGACCTTACGGCGGCCCCGCCCCGAGCCTGGCGGAACGAACCTGAGGGAAACCCCTCAGGTAATTACTTGGCCTTCTCGAGGATCTCGACGATGCGCCAGCGCTTCGTCGCGGACAGCGGACGCGTCTCCATGAGGAGGACGCGGTCGCCGATACCCGCGGCGTTCTGCTCGTCGTGTGCCTTGAGCTTGCTCGTACGGCGGATGACCTTGCCGTACAGGGCGTGCTTGACGCGGTCCTCGACGGCGACGACGACGGTCTTGTCCATCTTGTCGCTGACGACCAGACCCTCACGGGTCTTGCGGAAACCGCGCTGCTCGTTGGTCTCAGTCACGTTGCTCTCGCTCATCAGGCGCTCTCCACCGTTTCGATGCCCAGCTCGCGCTCACGCATCAGGGTGTAGATCCGCGCGATGTCCTTGCGGACGGCCTTGAGCCGACCGTGGTTCTCGAGCTGACCGGTCGCCGCCTGGAAGCGGAGGTTGAACAGCTCTTCCTTGGCTTCGCGAAGCTTCGCGAGAAGCTCCTCGTCACCCAGTTCGCGCAGCTCGGACGCCTTGGTACCGGCCGACATCACGCTTCACCTGCCTCGCGCTTGACGATCCGGCACTTCATCGGCAGCTTGTGGGCTGCGCGAGTGAGGGCCTCACGAGCGATCTTCTCGTTGGGGTAGGACAGTTCGAACATGACCCGGCCCGGGTGCACGTTCGCGACCCACCACTCGGGAGAACCCTTACCGGAACCCATGCGGGTCTCGGCAGGCTTCTTGGTCAGCGGGCGGTCCGGGTAGATGTTGATCCAGACCTTGCCGCCACGCTTGATGTGACGGGTCATGGCGATACGAGCGGCCTCGATCTGGCGGTTCGTCACGTACGCCGGCGAGAGGGCCTGAATGCCGTACTCGCCGAACGAAACCTGCGTGCCGCCCTTGGCCTGACCACGACGCTTCGGGTGGTGCTGCTTGCGGTGCTTGACCCTACGGGGGATCAGCATGTCGGTCAGGCCTCCGTTCCGGTGCTCTCAGCCGGAGCGGCAGCCGCCGGAGCCTCGGCCTTGGGGGCCTCGGCAGCGGGAGCCTGCTGCGGCTTACGACCGCGACCGCCACGCTCGCCACCGCGGCCACCACGGCCGGCCGGGCGGTCGTTGCCGCCGCCACGGGCCGGGCGGTTGCCGGCGCGGGCAGCGGCGTTCTCGGCGCGGACCTCGGCGATGTTCTTGACGTCGCCCTTGTAGATCCAGACCTTCACACCGATACGGCCGAAGGTCGTCTTGGCCTCGAAGAAGCCGTAGTCGACGTTCGCGCGGAGCGTGTGCAGGGGCACACGGCCCTCGCGGTAGAACTCCGAGCGGGACATCTCGGCGCCGCCGAGGCGGCCACCGCACTGGATCTTGATGCCCTTGGCGCCGGCCTTCATCGTGCCCTGCATGCTCTTACGCATGGCGCGACGGAAGGAGACGCGGGAGGACAGCTGCTCGGCAACGGCCTGGGCAACCAGCTGAGCGTCGGTCTCGGGGCTCTTGACCTCGAGGATGTTCAGCTGGACCTGCTTGCCCGTGAGCTTCTCGAGGTCACCGCGGATGCGGTCGGCCTCGGCGCCACGGCGGCCGATGACGATGCCCGGACGCGCGGTGTGGATGTCCACCCGCACACGGTCACGGGTGCGCTCGATCTCAACCTTCGAGATGCCGGCGCGCTCCATGCCGGACGTCATCATCCGACGGATGGCGACGTCTTCCTTGACGTAGTCCTTGTACAGCTTGTCGGCGTACCAGCGGGACTTGAAGTCCGTGGTGATGCCGAGCCGGAACCCATGCGGGTTAACCTTCTGGCCCATTACCGGGTTCCTTCCTTGCTGCTGACGACCACGGTGATGTGGCTGGTCCGCTTGCGGATCCGGTAGGCGCGGCCCTGGGCACGCGGACGGAACCGCTTCAGGGTCGGACCCTCGTCGACATACGCCTCGGAGATGACGAGGCTGCCGGCGTCGGTGTGGTCGTAGTTGTGTGCGGCGTTGGCAATGGCGCTGTCGAGCACCTTGCCGACCGGCACGCTCGCGGCCTGCGGGGCGAAACGCAGGACCGCCTGAGCCTCCGTGGCATCCATGCCACGGATAAGGTCCACCACGCGGCGGGCCTTCATGGGCGTAACGCGGATGTACCGCGCCTGGGCCCTGGCTTCCATGGTTGTCCTTCCAGTGTCTGTCATGGTCATTCCACCCCGCGTTAGCGGCGCTTCGACTTCCGGTCGTCCTTGACGTGACCCCGGAAGGTGCGCGTCGGCGAGAACTCGCCGAGCTTGTGGCCGACCATCGACTCGGTGACAAACACCGGAATGTGGGTCTTGCCGTTGTGCACCGCGATCGTGTGGCCGAGCATGGCCGGGATGATCATCGAGCGACGGGACCAGGTCTTGATGACGTTCTTGGTGCCGGCTTCGTTCTGTACGTCCACCTTCTTGATCAGGTGGTCGTCGACGAAGGGCCCCTTCTTGAGACTGCGCGGCATCTAAACCCGCTCCTAGCGCTTCTTGTTCGTCTTGCGGCGGCGGACGATGTACTTGTTCGAAGCCTTCTTCGGCGAACGAGTACGACCCTCCTTCTGACCCCACGGGGAGACCGGGTGGCGACCACCGGAGGTCTTGCCCTCACCACCACCGTGCGGGTGGTCAACCGGGTTCATCGCCACACCGCGGACGGACGGGCGAACGCCCAGCCAGCGCTTACGGCCGGCCTTACCCCAGTTGATGTTGCTCTGCTCGGCGTTGCCGACCTCGCCGACCGTGGCGCGGCAGCGCTGGTCGACCAGGCGGATCTCACCGGAGGGCATGCGGAGGTGGGCCATGGTGCCCTCCTTCGCGAGCAGCTGCACCGAGGCACCGGCGGAGCGGGCGAACTTGGCGCCGCCACCGGGACGGATCTCGATCGCGTGGATCGTGGTACCGACCGGGATGTTGCGGAGCGCCAGGTTGTTGCCCGGCTTGATGTCGGCCCCAGGACCGTTCTCGACGCGGTCACCCTGCGACAGGTTGCGCGGGGCGAGGATGTAGCGCTTCTCGCCGTCCGCGTAGTGCAGCAGCGCGATGCGCGCGGTGCGGTTGGGGTCGTACTCGATGTGCGCGACCTTCGCCGGCACGCCGTCCTTGTCGTGACGACGGAAGTCGATCACTCGGTAGGCGCGCTTGTGTCCGCCACCCTGGTGGCGAACGGTCACACGACCGGAATTGTTACGGCCGCCCTTGCTGTGCAGCGGGCGGACCAGCGACTTCTCCGGCGTGGACCGCGTGACCTCGACGAAGTCGGCGACGCTGGAGCCACGACGGCCCGGCGTAGTCGGCTTGTACTTGCGGATTCCCATTTCTCAGTCCTCGTCCGATATCGGACCAGGGCGCTCCGTTAGGAGGCCTGGCCGAAGATGTCGATACGGTCGCCCTCAGCGAGGGTCACGATGGCGCGCTTGGTGTCAGCACGCTTACCGAAACCGCTCTTGGTGCGCTTGCGCTTACCCTGGCGGTTGATCGTGTTGACCCCGGTGACCTTGACCGAGAAGACCGCCTGGACGGCCTGCTTGATCTGGGTCTTGTTGGCGCCCGGCGCGACGACGAAGGTGTACTTGCCCTCGTCGAGCAGCGCGTAGCTCTTCTCGGAGACGACCGGCTTGATGAGAACGTCACGGGGGTCCGTGAAGCTCTTGCTCAGCGGCGTCTCGACGGTGTTCTTGCCCTCGGCCTCGTGGCGCTTCGCCTTGGCGACGCGCGCGGCCTTGGCGGCCTTGGCCGCCTTGGAGGCAATGCTCGGGTGACGCGTAGCCATCAGGCTTCGCTCCCTTCGGTGTCAGCGGCCTGGGGGCCAGACACGAAGGACTCGAAAGCGGCCTGGGTGAAGACCACGTCGTCCGAGACGAGAACGTCGTACGTGTTCAGCTGGCCCGGCTCCAGGATGTGGACCTGGGGCAGGTTGCGCGCGGAAAGCAGCGCGGCCTCGTCGGAGCGCTCGATGACCAGGAGCACGTTCTTGCGCTCGCTGACCTTGCCGAGGAAGCTCTTCGCGGCCTTGGTGGAGGGGGTCTCGCCCTCGATCACGCCGGTGATGACGTGGATGCGAGCGTTGCGGGCCCGGTCGGTGAGGGCGTGGCGCAGGGCCGCGGCCTTCATCTTCTTCGGGGTCCGCTGCGAGTAGTCACGCGGCGTGGGGCCGTGGACGACGCCACCGCCGGCGAACTGCGGCGCACGGGTCGAACCCTGGCGCGCGCGGCCGGTGCCCTTCTGGCGGTAAGGCTTGCGGCCACCACCGCGGACCTCGCCACGACGCTTGACCTTGTGCGTGCCCTGACGGGCGGCGGCCAGCTGTGCGACGACGACCTGGTGAAGCAGCGGGATGCTGATCTTCTCTACGTCGAAGATCTCGGCCGGGAGCTCAACAGTCCCGGCGGTGTCGCCGGAGGGCGACAGAATGTCAATGGTGCTCATGTCCTCAGGCCCCCTTGGCCGCGGTACGGACCAGGACGAGGCCGCCGTTCGGACCAGGGATCGCTCCCTTGATGAGGAGCAGGCCCTTCTCCGCGTCAACGGCGTGAACGGTCAGGTTCTGGGTGGTGACCCGCTCGTTGCCCATGCGGCCCGCCATGCGGACGCCCTTGAACACACGGCCCGGGGTGGCACAGCCACCGATGGAGCCGGGAGAGCGGTGCTTGCGCTGGACACCGTGGCCGGCGCCGAGGCCCTTGAAGTTGTGACGCTTCATGACACCGGCGAAGCCCTTGCCCTTGCTCTTGCCGGTGACGTCGACCTTCACGCCCGCCTCGAACACCTCGGCGGAGATCTCCTGGCCGAGGGTGTACTCGGAGGCATCCGCGGTGCGGATCTCGACGAGGTGACGGCGGGGGGTGACGTCGGCCTTGGCGAAGTGACCCTTGAGGGGCTTGTTCACCTTGCGCGGGTCGATCTCGCCGAAGGCGATCTGGACCGACTCGTAGCCGTCGGAGTCATTCGTACGGACCTGGGTCACGACATTCGGCCCGGCCTTGACGACGGTGACGGGAACAACGCGGTTGTTCTCGTCCCACACCTGCGTCATGCCGAGCTTCTCGCCCAGGATGCCCTTGATCTGCTTACCCATTCTCAGATCACCGGCCCTTAGAGCTTGATCTCGATGTCGACACCGGCCGGGAGGTCGAGTCGCATCAGAGAGTCAACGGTCTTGGGCGTGGGATCGAGGATGTCGATCAGGCGCTTGTGCGTGCGCATCTCGAAGTGCTCGCGCGAGTCCTTGTACTTGTGCGGCGACTTGATGACGCAGTACACGTTCTTCTCAGTGGGCAGCGGCACCGGGCCCGCGACCGACGCACCAGTGCGCGTCACCGTCTCGACGATCTTCTTCGCCGAGGAGTCGATGACCTCGTGGTCGTAGGCCTTGAGCCGGATGCGGATCTTCTGTCCCGCCATGGCTACTCAGTAGTCCTTTGTCTCGTGAAACGCTCTGGAACCCGGGGGTTCGCGTTCCTGTCTCCGACCCACGCGGTCGGGTGTGTCGCGCTCCTGCCGCACAGATATCCGCAATGGATTTCCCTGCTCAGGGACGCGGCTCAGCCCAAAAGACAACCGCGGGACCGGGGGCTGAACACCCACCGGGCGCCTGGTCTGCACCCCGCTGACACTTCCCGGAAGATTCCCGTACGTCCGCTCCAGCGCTGCCTCGCGGCAGATGGGGCGACGAGTACTGTGGGACTCGCTTCCGGTCCCCCCGACGGGAGGCGCGCAGCATCGGCACTCGACCGAGCAACCCCGCTAGTCTGCCATACGGGGCGGGGGGCTGGCCAATCGAGCCGGAGATCGTACCCCTTGGGTGACGTGGGTCAAACCCTGGGTGCGCGCGCCCCCGGGCGGAGGCCGCTCCCCGGCCGGCGGCGGCGGGGCGATCGGTACGGACGCGCACCGACTGTGGAGTGACGTCCGCACACGACGGGTGCGTGAGGAGCCGGTCTCCGGGTCATGCGGCGGTGGCGTAGGCCCACAGGACGGCGAAGACGGGTACGGCACAGGCCAGAGGCCCGAGCAGGGCGAGCCGAGCCATTCGCGACAGACGGCGGAAGCCCGGGGCGAAGTAGAGCCCGAGCAGTACGACAGCACCCACCGCGATCTGCAGGGCCGGTGTCCACAGAGACGGCCAGGGCGAACGCCGCCCGCCCGAGTCCGCCGAGGCCAGAACGTGCGCGAAGAAGATGAGGCCGGCCATGTCGGCCGTCAGCAGTGCGGCGCATCCCCAGAAGAGCCGGGCGAGCGTGACGAAGACGGGCCAGTCGGCGAGATCGCGGGGCTTGGCGACGCGTACGGGACCTTGCGTGATGCTCATGGCGACAGCGTGCCGCGGGCACGTGTGCGAGCGCGTGAGCGTGAGTACTCGGGTCGGTACTCAAAGAAGCTCTCCGCTCAGGGGCTCCCCGGCTTCACAGCCTGCCGGTGGCCTCGCCGCGCCAGATCCACCCCGCGCCGAGGACGGTGCCACTCAGGGGGTTCTTGAGCGCCACCTCCGCTCCGGTGCCGCGGACGCGCTGGATGAACCACCGTTCACCCACCACGTGTGTGCGGCGTTCCCCCGGCAACCGCCCACGGCCGTGCCACCTGTCCGAACCGCATCAGAATCGCTCGATCTTCTGGCCGTCCGGAACCTGATAGCAGCCGGATACGACGAAGAAGTTGAGGTTCGGCAGATTGTCCTTGGCCTGATAGGTGATGTTGACACTGAATTTCTTCGTGTCATTGTCGGCCGTGAGGCTGAGGTTCTTGTTCCGGCTGCTGTCAGGCCCGTACTCGACGACCTCCCAGCCGTGCCTGGGGAGTTTGACCTTCAGTTGTTCCATGACACCGCTCAGCTGCTCGGACGAATCTGGGATGAAGGACCAGGAATGGAACATCTGGAAGTACTTCTCCGGGTCCTTCTTTCCGCACTCCTTTACGCCCGGCCCAGTGTCGGTTGCCTTCCCTTTGATGCCGATCAAGTTGTACAACTCACTGGAAGTCCTCTTCGCATCCCCGGCGGCTTCACTCGAGGTGCTGACGCCGGAAGACGGCATGTCGTCGGATTTCTTGTTGTCAGTCATGCCGCATCCGATGAGGGTAGTGAGGGCGATGGGCAGGGTGAACGCGATGGCGCACAGTTTCGTCTTCAAGTCGGGGACCTTGTCTGATCGAACCGGACACGGAGCGGATCGTCGGTCGGCCGGTCGGGCAAACCACGCTTCCTACTTCACATGCGCCCAGGGGTCCGGCGGCGGCTTCAGATGTACGTTGCCACCTTTGCCGACCGCGACCCGGGCCTGGTTCCGCAGGCTGTCCGAACCCGCATCCCAGTAGCCGCTGTGGCCGTCGGTGTCCGTGGTCATCTGGTGGGCACCGAAGCTCGGATCACTGGGGACGACCCAGCGAGTCCCGCCGTGACCGAAGCGGCCGATGTCCGGAACAGGGTCTCCGTCCGCCTCCTCGTTCCACACGTGCCCCGTGGGGACGTCCAGGTCCGTTGCATGCGAGACCTTGACACCGGGGCTGCCCGCGAGGACGACATCGTCAGCGTTGAGGTGCCCTGTCTGGGCCGCAGCACCGACAAGGGTCGTTCCGTAGGAGTGCGCGATGACAGTTCGGTGCGGATCCGAATCGCCGGAATGCGAAGCGTCAAGGCCGTCCATGAAGCCACGAAATGCCGGAGCGCCGTCATATGCATAGTGTTCGAACGGCGAGTCTTCGACGAGATTCTGGGGTGCGTCGTAGCCGAGCCAGGTGATCGTGGAAACAGAATCGCCATGCGCCTCGGTATTGGCAACGCGCCACAAGTCGGCCATCCGACCGATATCGCCGTCGGATTTTCCTAGA
The DNA here is from genome assembly GCF_009498275.1 of Streptomyces fagopyri. NCBI lineage: Bacteria > Bacillati > Actinomycetota > Actinomycetes > Kitasatosporales > Streptomycetaceae > Streptomyces > Streptomyces fagopyri. Next base: position 4,029,249 of record NZ_CP045643.1, read on the forward strand.
TTCGCTGTGGTGCCCGGCACATAAATTGCCTGGTGATCAGCGGTGTCGGGATTCCCGTTGGCGACAATCACTCGCCCATTGCCGTCCGCATTGAACCCCAACAGATACGCCTCGGGCAGTCCACCATTGCCCGTCGCGTCGAAACGGGTCTGGATCGACTCCATACCCTTGAGGGATGCGGTGAGATGGTCATACCGATTTCCGTACTTGTTGTACCACTCCATCCAATCATCGGTATGCACCTTCGACGCGTACCCCCCGGCACTGGTCCAGGTCCACTCGTTGGGCGGTGGCGCCGGCAGCGAATTCAGCTCCGTCTGCATCATGCCGCGCGTCTCGTCGAACACGATGCGGTTGGCCTCGTCCCGAACCTCTGCAGGCAGCCCGTCGAGCGCGCCCACGAAGTCGGGTTGCAGGGAGATCCACGCTGCCCTCTCCTGTGCGCTCAGTCCGTCCCACCACGCCGCGTTGTCCTTCGGACTGCCGTTCTCGGGTGGCTGGGAGAGCGAGTCGAGATACTTCCTGCCTGCCTCGCTCACACCCTTCGTGTCCGAGGAAGCGTCGGCCCAGTCCTTGTCCGAGACGGTCAGATCGTCGTCCGCCTTCAGCGCGCGCAGTTTCGGCGCCCACTTCTCGTCGGCCTCCGTCGCCTCTCGGAGCGCGCCGGCGATCTGGTCCGCATAGTCCTGTGCGAGGCGATGGTTGGGGTTCGGGTCGAAGTTGGCCGCCTGGCGACCCACCGCGGAAGCCGTGCCATCCGTCAGGCCGCTCACCGTGCCGCCCTCGGGGGTCTTGCCGTCCTCGCTCTCTTCCCCACCCGCTGGGTAGGTGATCGAGCCGTCGCCGTTCACGGTGAGCTTCGCCGCCCGCGCGCCTTCGAGCGCCGCGTCGAGCTTGCTCTTGGCCGCTCCCACTTCATAGGAGAAGGCTTCGAGAGCCGCGCTCACGAGGCCACATTCGACCTGGATGTAGTGGAAATTCTTTCCCAGTTCGGCCAGTTGCTTGATCGCTGCGGTCGCGGCCTTGCTCTTGAGGGAGTTCCTCATGGCCACGACGATCTGGTTGTCGATACGGTCTTTGGCCGCGCTCCCCATGTCAGAGGTACTGCGGTAGCCGTCAGCCGCTTCCGAGAACTCCGTCGGCTTGAGGGCTTTGAGCGTTGCGAGGTCCATGACGTCTCGTTACCGCCTCTTGTCCTGTCCGCCGATAGCAGGAGTGTCCGAGCAGGCAGCCTCCAGGTTGCCGATCTCGGCGCCGACCGCCTCGTCGGTCTTCAGCAGGTCGCTACCCACTTTCTCCAGCAGGCCCGAGAGTTTCCCGCAGCGCCCGCTCACATCCTTGACGTAGCGCTCCCACGAGTCATGGACACCCTTCTGGGCCCCCGCGGTCAAGCAGCCGGCGTCCTCGCCGACCCCCTTCTGACCGTCCTCCAGCTTCCCCAACGCCTTGCCCACGCCCTCACGGAGTGAACCGACGTCCTCCCCTGCTTTGGCCCAGGCGCGTTTGTTCGACACCAGCGTGCCGCCACCACCGCCAGGATCCGCGTGGTTCAGCTGCGTCAGGGCTGAGTGCTGCCCTGCCGCCGCGCTCTTGAGCTGCTCCCACTCCGCCCACGCCATCCGTGGCTCCTCCCCGTGTCGCGTTGTGCGCTACCTCGGCAGACGTATCCCGCAAGGGCAGTGGCGCAGGGAAATGGCGCCCGTCATGTGCAGCGACCGAGCCGACGCTAGCGGCTCTGATCGAGTGCCCCATCCGCGCAAACGGCCAGAAGCCTTGAGTACCGGCACTCGTCCACGGGGAAAATGACGCTTAGGAGTGACTGGCGTCGGCGGCTGAACGACGAAACGCAGGCCCTTGCCCCGCTCGACCACCGTGAAGGAGCTGACGTCAACGGCATACGGGCCCGGAGGATCTCCGCCCCGGGTACGAACCTGGAACGTCGCCTCCCCCTCCGTACGCACCCGTGTCGACGATGAGCCCGGCCATCCCCGTGCCATGGCCGTGGTACCCACCCGCTCGTCGCTGGAATGCTCATGGGCGCGGACTCAGTTCACCCAGGCGCCTGGCCTGTTGCTTCTGCTCTCGCAGCCGGGCACCCCCCGCTCCGGCAAGGCCGCCGCACGGACCAGTCCGTGCACCGGCCTGTCTTCGCATTCCGCGGGACGTAGCCTCGCGCCGGTGCGGAGAGTGCCGATGGACGGGGTCGCGCCGGAGTACGGCCCGGCCACTGCGGACTGCGGCCAACGGTGCCGTCAGGCGTGCCACAGGGTGCCCTGCGGCCGACCAGAGCTTCCAGAAGGCGAGGGGGTGCGACACGATCGGTTGGAACCGGCGAAACCATTCGGGTCGCCGACGGTACCGGTCAGTCTGTCGATGAAGCCCATCGGATCATCCTGCCTGAGCGCGTACACACGAATCGGATGAGTACACCTCCCTCAGCACTCGGGCGGCTCGCACGGCGCCACGAAACGGCGAGATACGCACCTCGCAGTCCACAACAGTGACGGCGCCACGGGTAAGGCAGCGAGGGCATCCCTGGGTGTGTGCTCCTCAGTCGTTCGCGGAATCCACGCGCACGGCGGGCGTCGTGAGAGCGACTCGTACAGCGCCTGTGGTCGACGGAGCCACCTGGGCGACGCTCTTGTCCTCAGCCTGGAGGGCGACAATCGCCAGCACTCCTGCGGCCGTCGGAAGGTGGTGCGCCTGCCAACCGGCACTCGCAAAAGAGAGCTGCGCACGCCCCACTGCGCGCTCGCCGATGCCCCGAACAACGCACCCTGGTGGGCAGTTCGAGGTCCCCGAGTCATAGACGCTGACGGCTACGCGGCGGAGCGACGGCGCATACCGACGACTGCCCCGGCAACTCCCGTCACCAGCAAGGCGGAGCCCACACCCAGCGCGATCCACAAGACGCTGTGGCCGCCGCCCTTGGGGGATGCGTCAGCTGCCGACTCTCCACCCCTTGCCGGAGTAACGGTGCCCTTGGTCGCATGCTCGGTCGTGGACGAGGATGCCGGGGCCGCAGCCGCCAGATCCGGGAGCGGGTACTCGCCTGCTGGGCCCGGGGCACCAGGGTTCGACAAGGCGATGCGGGGACGGACGATGCCATAGCCGATGGAGTCGTTGCGCTTCGAGCCGTCCGTGGGGCCGCCGGCGGTGTTGAGCAGGACCCGGAGGACCTGGTTGTTGGTCCAGGTGGGGTGCTCGGACCAGATCAGGGCGGCGCTGGCGGAGGCGAGGGCGGTGGCGTCGCTGGTGCCGTGGGAGCGGCAGAGACCGCTGCCATGCGGGCAGGCGTGGTACATCTCCTCGCCGGGGGCGGCGATGTCGACTTGAGAGCCGTACTCGGACTCGGTGGTCCTGCGAAGGTTCTTGCCTACCGCCGCCACGCCGACCGCGCCCGGAGTGGCCGCGGGGTACTCAACTGGGTTTCCGTCGTCTTTGCCGCCGCTGTTTCCCACCGCCGCAAAGACCAGCGATCCCTTGTTCAGCGCGTACTTCACAGCGGCTCTGAGCTGTTCCGTTCCTTCAGGCACCCCCATCGAGATGTTGATCACCCGTGAACCGGAATCGACGGCGTAGCGGATCCCACGGCTCACGGTCTCGCTGAACTCCTTGATATGGCGGCCGCTGTCCAACCCTCTGTCAGGTGTCCGCACGGGAAGGATCTTGACTCCGGGCGCGAGGCCGAAGGTACCGGCGCTTCCGTGGGTTTTGCCGGTACCGGCGATCAGGAGGGCCATCAGCGTGCCATGGCCGTTGGGGTCCGTGCGCTCGTCGCCGGGGGCGTCCGGTGCCTCGTCCTTGCCAGGGAGTACCTGCCCCACGAGATCGGGCAGATCGGCGTTCACCCCCGAGTCGATGACGGTCACGGTGACGCCCTTGCCCGTACTGGTCCGCCACATCTGCTCGGCCTTCATGGCCGTGAGGTGCCACTCCCTCTCACGGATCGACTCCGCGTACGCGGGAATGGCCGCGATGCCGACCAATGACAGCCCCAAGGCTCCGGAGACAACGCTCCTGTAGCGGGCATTCCTCATCGTGTCGGCAGGCATCTGCTTCCTCATAGTCTGTGCGGGGCCCGTCGGTGGCCGGTGCTAGGTGGTCGGGCCGTCGTTCCGCTGCTCGGTCTCCCACTCGTCGCTTCGGTCGCCTGCACTTCCGCCAGGCTTGTTCTTCTGTCGCGAATTCGATGGCTGAGTACCGCTCGGTCCCCCGCCACCCGGCCGTCCATCGGCGCTTGAGACGCGCATACCTTCAGCAAAGCCCTGATTCCGGACCGGTCCCGAGCCACCGGAGGCGAGCGGCCGGGTTCCCGAACGCTGCCGCTGCTGTGGCTGGCCGCCGACGACTCCACGGTCCGCGGCTGCGCCCGTGCCCCGACGGTCCACCGGTGCCGCGCTCCGCCCGATGCCCGCTCTCCCTGTAGTGGCAGGTGTCCTCTGAGCAGTCGGGCCACGACCACCGGCCGAGCCGCGGCCTTCAGCGCCGACGACATTGCCTCGCGGCAACCCGTTGGCCGGCCGGCCGACGGGCGATCCCGGGGCCGATGACATGGGGCGGCCACCGACGATGCCGTTGTTGCCACCCGGCACACGCCCGGGGGCTGCACCCGTGGTTCCTTGGCCTGGAGCCACCGCTGGGCGACCACCGATCACCTGCCGCGCCGTACCTGTCGGGCCCTCCGGACCGGTCGTACCACCGGCGCCCGGCACGCCTCTGGAAACCGGACCTGTCTGCCCCCGTCCCGGCTGAGCCGACGGGCGATCTCCGACCGGTGCGCGCCCCCGCCCCTGGGCGTTCGCGGCCGGGCGCGGCACGCCACTTGTCACCGGCGGGACCGGCCCCGTGGGCAGTGCTACGCCCCCGTCGACCCTGCCCGCGTTCGGCGGGCCCGCAGGGCTCACGGAAGGTGCCGAAGGCGTTTGCTGCGACACGCCCGCCCCGTCGACGTGGACGCTCACGCTGTTCGAGGCGTCGGGCAAGAGCCGCCGGGTCCGGCCGCCCGAGTCGTGTCCGCCGTCGGCCGCGCTGCTGCCGGCCGTCGACCCGGCCACGGTTCGATGTGATCCGTCAGAGGACGAAATGGCCGCAGCGCCGCTGCCGGACGATGAGCGAACGCGGCTGTCACGAGTGGACACGACCTCGTTCTCGTTGAGATGACCTGGCGCCGGCTGAATCGCCTTCGGCGGTGGAGGAAACCTCGGTCTCTCCAAGTCGTCCAGCTGCGTCGCGGACAACCGGTACGCCTGCCCCAGCTTCGTCATCTGGGCGGCGGCCTCCTGGCGGACCTTCTCCTTGTCGGCGGCGAGGGCGGCGAGTTCGGTCGTGGACCTGTGGCTCACCGCCGTCGCGTCCGGGTCGTTGTGGGCCGCTGTCGCCGCGTCCAGGTTCGCCCGGGCGCCGGCCTTGTCGCGGGGGATCGACAGCTGGGCCTGGGCGATCGCGTCGGAGGCATGGCCCAGCCAGGTCGCGGAGTCCTGGCCGAAGTCACCGAGGCGCAGCGTCGCGTTGGCGAGGTCGCCGGTCCAGGTGCGGAACGCGTCCGCTCCCTCGCCCTTCCATTCCACCCACTGCGGGCGGACCTTGAGCTCCTCCGCAATCTTGCGGATCTCCTTGGCGGCCGCGGCCAGCCGGGTGGCGGCGGCCTGCACCGTACCGGCGTTCGCCTGGTCGAGCCACGCCAGCATCTGTTCGTGGCTCATGTCCTCGAACGACGTGCTGCCGGTCCCCTTGCCGGACATCACAACTCCTCGATCGGATCCATCAGATGCTGCCACCCGAGTCGCCGCCCGCCGCCGTCCGGTCGGGTTGCGCGTCGCTGCCGCCGGGGTGGCTCTTCTCCGGAAGGGCGGGGTCGTACTCCCCGCCGTAGTGGTGCGAGGTCTCCACGGCGATCGCCCGCATGCGGTCGCGGATGTCCAGGTCGACGTTCTGGTAGCCCTTGTGCGCGGCGAGCACCGCGATGTTCATGCCCTCCATCGAGTCGGACAGCAGCTTCGACATGCCCTCCAGCTCGGTGATCACCGTCTCGTACGAGCTGAACAGGCCGGACGCCTCCGTCCACGCGCCCGCTCCACCGCCGAACTGGTGCCGGACCAGCTGCTCCTGGCCCACCTCGCCCGGACCGGCCGCCGAACCCCTCAGGTCCCGGATCAGGTCGTCCACCCGCTTCCGGAACTTCGTGAACGACGACAGCTCGGTGACCACGTCACCGGCCGCCTCCCGCGCCGCGTCCAACATGCCGGTCGCCCACGAAGACGTCGTCCCCGAGGCCGGTCCGCTCTCACCTGGCAGCACAACATCCTCCCCCGTCACACCGAAACAGTCGAAGCCGCACCAGCAACTCTAACTACCGGCAGTGACAGTCCGGAGGCGCTCCATCGCGGGGAGCGATCACAACAGGCCATCCTCGTGGGCATTGAGCTGTCGGGGGCGTTGACGTCGTCGGGGAGCACGGTTCCACTCAACCCCCCGCTCCCACACCGCACATGAGTGCGCGTACTCAGGTGAGAGGACGCGGGTGGCCGGAGAGGCGGTAGGCCGGGGCGGCGGCCGACGCGGCGACCCAGGGGCGCCTACTCGGCAGCGGCTTCCGGTTCTCGCTGTACGTCGTCGGCGCACCCGGAGTGGCTGGTTCTCCCGGGTCGGTGCGGCAGTGTCCGACGTCCGGGCCGGTCGCGGTCCGCCTGCTCGTGGACGCCCTCGCCGACCGCCGGGGTGTGGCGCCCTAGCCCGTCCCGCGCGAGATCCCCTGGCCCCAGCCGGCCCCGTACCCGGCTGGGCACCGGCCGGTGCGATTGACCCGACCGTGACACACCCTTCGGTCCCGTCGGGCGCCCGCACCGGACCCGGCGGTGTGCCCCACGTCAACGTCCGGCACACCTCCCGCTACACGATCATCGGCAACCACCTCGCCCAGCATCGCGAACTGTCCCTCACCGCGATCGGCCTGGCGACCCACATCCAGTCGCTGCCCGCCGGAGCACGCGTCGACATCAAGACGCTCGCCGCCCGTTTCTCCGAGGGCGAGACCCGGATCGCGTCGGCCCTGCGGGAGCTGGAGGCGTTCGGCTACCCGTCCCGCGCCCGCGGGCGTCTGCCGCGCGGCCGGATCGTCACGCACACCGTGTCGTACAACCACCCGAAGGGACCACCCCCGGCGGAGCCGGTCCCCCGGGGGTACCAGGCGGCAAGTCCGTCCCGGCCTCCGCACCGAGGCCGGCCTCGCCCTCCAGACCCGTACCCATGCCCTCGCCGGCACCCCCTCCTACCTGCGACCGTGCCTTCAGGGCCCCCGCCCCGGGCGACTGCCGCGACCGCCGAACCGATCACGCTCCTCGGGAGGCCGCCTAGCGTGAGCGTGAGGATCCTCGCCCTGGGCACGGACGACGTGGGGCGAGCGCGCGCCATGACCTGCGCCTCGGACGACGCGACGCGGGACGACTCCCCCGGAGCGGATGATGGCGGACGATCGCCACCGCGGATCCACCGGCCGACGTACACACCGTGGAATACGTACCGGTATCGACATGGGTATCGCGTGCCACCCGGCCTCGGACGCGCCGTGCGCCGCCCGAGGCCGGGGATCCCGTAGGCCGCCCTCCGGCTGGAGCACTCCCGCGCGACAGCCCCCGCCGCGCGGCAGAAGGTGGATCCATGGCAGACGAGACCACCACCCTGGCCGGACCTCACCCTCCCGAACCCTCCCTTCCCCCCGTCCGTGACTGGCCCGCCGGACCGTTGGTGGGGACCGAGTTCGAACCGGTGCTCGCGGAGCTGATGCGGGAGGGGCCGTTGACACGGATCCGGCTGCCGCACGGTGAGGGCTGGGCGTGGCTGGCGACGCGTCACGACGACGTGAAGCTGATCACGAACGATCCCCGGTTCAGCCGGGCGGAGGCCTCCGTCCGTCAGGTCACCCGGCTGGCGCCGCACTTCGCGCCGAGGCCCGGCGCGCTGGCGTGGGCCGACCAGCCCGACCACAACCGGCTGCGCCACGCCGTCTCGGCCGCCTACACGGTGAGCGCGGTCAAGCGGCTGCGTCCCCGCGCTCAGGAGATGCTCGACGCCCTGGTCGACGACATGGTGCGGGCCGGGTCGCCCGCCGATCTCATCGCGCGGGTCCTCGAACCCTTCCCGATCTCGGTCGTCTGCGAGGTCATGGGCGTACCCCTGGACGAGCGGCGGAAGCTGCACACCTGGACGCGCGAGATCATCTCCACCGCCGGAGGCGCCGATGCCGCCGAACTCGCCAAGAAGGGGCTGTTCGGGTGGATCGGGCAGGCCGTCCGTGACCGCCGCGACACCGAGGGCGCGGGTGACGGCGAGAGCGAGGACGTCCTGTCGCTGCTCGGTGCCGCCGTGCGGCGGGGCGAGCTCGGTGAGGAGGAGGCGATCAGCGTCGCCGGGCCGCTCCAGATCGGCGGAGAGGCCGTCACCAACAACTCCGGCCAGATGTTCTATCTCCTGCTGACCCGTCCCGACCTGCTGGAGCGCCTCCGCGCCGACCCCGCGTCACGGCCCGCCGCCATCGAGGAACTCCTGCGCTACATCCCGCACCGGGCTGCCGTGGGCCTGCCCCGGATCGCCACCGAGGACGTCGACCTCGGGGGTGTCCGTATCAGCGCGGGCGACGCCGTGTACGTCTCGTACCTCGCCGCGAACCGCGACCCGGCGGTCTTCCCCGACCCCGACCGGATCGACCTCGACCGGGACGCCGGCGCGCACGTCGCGTTCGGCAACGGTCCGCACTTCTGCACGGGTGCCGTCTTCTCCCGTATGCAGATCGAGCTGCTGATCGACACGCTGCTGGACCGCCTCCCCGGACTGCGCCTCGCCGTGCCGGCCGATCAGGTCTCCTTCCGGCAGCGCACGATGATCCGCGGCCCGCTGGCGTTGCCCGTCGCCTGGTGAGGTGACGTGAGGGCGAGGTGACGTCTCGCCGGGCGCTCCCGGGAAGTCTCCGGGGGCGCCCTTTCCGTCTCCGGGAACGCGAAAGGGCCCGTACGACCGAAGTCGTACGGGCCCCTTCAAGGAGCTCGCGAGGAGCTACCAGGAGATCAGATCGACAAGACTACTTGTTGATCTTGATGACCTGGCCGGCGCCCACGGTCCGGCCACCCTCACGGATGGCGAACTTCAGGCCCTCCTCCATGGCGACGGGCTGGATGAGGGAGACCGTCATCTCGGTGTTGTCGCCCGGCATGACCATCTCGGTGCCCTCGGGGAGGGTCACAACGCCCGTCACGTCCGTCGTACGGAAGTAGAACTGGGGACGGTAGTTGTTGAAGAACGGCGTGTGACGGCCGCCCTCGTCCTTGGACAGGATGTAGGCCTGGGCCTCGAACTCGGTGTGCGGCGTGACCGAACCGGGCTTGATGATGACCTGGCCGCGCTCGACGTCCTCGCGCTTGATGCCACGGAGGAGCAGACCGACGTTCTCACCGGCCTGGCCCTCGTCGAGCAGCTTGCGGAACATCTCGATGCCGGTGACCGTGGTGGTGGTCTTCTCCTGCTTGATGCCCACGATGTCAACGGTCTCGTTGACCTTGAGGACACCACGCTCGATACGACCGGTGACGACGGTGCCACGACCGGTGATCGTGAAGACGTCCTCGATCGGCATCAGGAACGGCTTGTCGACGTCACGCTCGGGCTGCGGGATGTTCTCGTCGACGGCCTTCATCAGGTCGAGGACGGACTGGCCCCACTCCTTGTCGCCCTCAAGGGCCTTGAGCGCCGAGACCTTGACGACCGGAAGGTCGTCGCCCGGGAACTCGTACTCGGAGAGCAGCTCACGGACCTCGAGCTCGACGAGCTCCAGGATCTCCTCGTCGTCCACCATGTCGGCCTTGTTCAGGGCGACGACGATGTACGGAACGCCGACCTGGCGGGCCAGGAGCACGTGCTCCTTGGTCTGCGGCATCGGGCCGTCCGTCGCGGCGACGACGAGGATGGCGCCGTCCATCTGCGCCGCACCCGTGATCATGTTCTTGATGTAGTCCGCGTGACCGGGGCAGTCGACGTGGGCGTAGTGACGGGTCTCCGTCTGGTACTCGACGTGCGCGATCGAGATGGTGATACCGCGCTGGCGCTCCTCAGGAGCCTTGTCGATCTGGTCGAAGGCCGAGGCCTCGTTCAGGTCCGGAAACGCGTCGTGCAGCACCTTGGTAATGGCGGCCGTGAGGGTCGTCTTACCGTGGTCGATGTGACCGATGGTGCCGATGTTGACGTGCGGCTTAGTCCGCTCGAACTTCGCCTTCGCCACTGGGTCCTCCTGTGGAGTGGTTCTGGTACGCCTTACTCATCGGCGCCAGGTGATCTTTGCTGGGATGCCGCCCGCCGGGGTTGTGCCCTCCCGGGTGAGCCCCGGCGGTCGGTGTCAAGCCTAAAGCGTGTAAACGGGGTGTGTTACTCGCCCTTGGCCTTCGCGATGATCTCCTCGGCGACGTTCCGGGGAACCTCGGCGTAGGAGTCGAACTGCATCGAGTAGCTTGCGCGACCCGACGTCTTGCTGCGGAGGTCGCCGACGTAGCCGAACATCTCCGAGAGGGGCACGAGGCCCTTCACGACACGGGCGCCGCTGCGCTCCTCCATGGCCTGGATCTGGCCACGGCGGGAGTTGAGGTCGCCGATGACATCACCCATCGACTCCTCGGGCGTGGTGACCTCGACGGCCATCATCGGCTCGAGAAGCACGGGGGACGCCTTGCGCGCGGCCTCCTTGAACGCCTGCGAACCGGCGATCTTGAACGCGAGCTCGGAGGAGTCGACCTCGTGGTAGCCGCCGTCGAGAAGCGTGACGCGGACGCCCGTCATCTCGTAGCCGGCCAGGATGCCGAACTGCATGGCCTCCTGCGCACCGGCGTCCACCGAGGGGATGTACTCCCGCGGGATACGGCCACCGGTGACCTTGTTCACGAACTCGTACGCCGGACCATCGGTCTCGGTGATGGGCTCGATCGCGATCTGCACCTTGGCGAACTGACCGGTACCACCGGTCTGCTTCTTGTGGGTGTAGTCGTGACGCTCGACGGTCTTGCGGATCGTCTCACGGTAGGCGACCTGCGGCTTGCCGACGTTGGCCTCGACCCTGAACTCACGCTTCATACGGTCGACCAGCACCTCGAGGTGCAGCTCGCCCATACCGCCGAGGATGGTCTGGCCCGTCTCCTCGTCCGAGTGAACGTGGAAGGAGGGGTCCTCCTCCGCGAGACGCTGGATGGCGACACCCAGCTTCTCCTGGTCACCCTTGGACTTGGGCTCGATGGCGACCTGAATGACCGGCGCCGGGAAGTCCATGGACTCCAGGATGACCGGGTTCTTGTCGTCCGACAGCGTCTCACCGGTGGTGGTCTGCTTCAGGCCCATGACGGCGACGATGTCGCCGGCGCCCACCGCCTCGATCTCCTCACGCTTGTTCGCGTGCATGCGGTAGATCTTGCCGATGCGCTCCTTCTTGCCCTTGACGGAGTTCAGCACCGCGGTGCCAGTCTCCAGGCGGCCCGAGTAGACCCGGACGAAGGTGAGCTTGCCCAGGTGCGGGTCGCTCATGATCTTGAACGCGAGCGCGGACAGCGGCTCGTCCACGGACGGCTTGCGCTTGACAACGACCTCGGGGTCCTTCACGTCGTGGCCCTCGATGGCCTCGACGTCAAGCGGGGTCGGCAGGTAGCGCACGACCGCGTCGAGCAGGGGCTGGACGCCCTTGTTCTTGAACGCGGTGCCACAGAACACCGGGGTGACGGTGACGCCGTCACCCTTGCCGGACGCGATGGTGATGCGACGGATCGCGGCGTACAGCTGCTCCTCGGTGGGCTCCTGGCCCTCCAGGAACAGCTCCATGATCTCGTCGTCGTGCTCGGCGACGGTCTCGACCAGCTTGCCGCGGTACTCCTCGGCAGCCTCGGCGTGCGTGGCCGGGATGTCGACGACGTCGTACATCTCGCCCTTGGCAGCCTCGGCGGACCACACGAGCGCCTTCATGCGGACCAGGTCCACAACGCCCTTGAAGTCCATCTCGGCACCGATCGGCAGCTGCATGATGATCGGAACGGCACCGAGCCGGTCCTTGATCATGTCCACGCAGCGGTGGAACTCGGCGCCGGTACGGTCCAGCTTGTTCACGAAGCAGATGCGCGGCACGCCGTAACGGTCGGCCTGACGCCACACCGTCTCGGACTGCGGCTCGACACCGGCGACACCGTCGAACACCGTGACGGCACCGTCGAGGACGCGGAGCGAACGCTCCACCTCGACCGTGAAGTCGACGTGACCCGGGGTGTCGATGATGTTGATCGTGTAGTCGTTGTCCTCAAGCGGCCAGTGACAGGTGGTGGCAGCAGAGGTGATCGTGATGCCACGCTCCTGCTCCTGCTCCATCCAGTCCATGGTGGCGGCGCCGTCGTGGACCTCACCGATCTTGTAGCTGACGCCGGTGTAGAAGAGGATCCGCTCGGTGGTGGTCGTCTTGCCCGCGTCGATGTGGGCCATGATCCCGATGTTGCGGACCCTGGCCAGGTCAAGTGAAGTGGTAGCCATAAGGCTTCGGTCTTCTCTCGGTCTCGATGTGGGTAGCGACTACCAGCGGTAGTGCGCGAAGGCCTTGTTGGACTCGGCCATCTTGTGGGTGTCCTCGCGCTTCTTCACAGCGGCGCCGAGGCCGTTGGACGCGTCGAGAAGTTCGTTGAGCAGACGCTCGGTCATGGTCTTCTCGCGACGGGCGCGGGAGTAACCGACGAGCCAGCGCAGCGCGAGCGTGTTGGCACGACCGGGCTTGACCTCGATCGGAACCTGGTACGTCGCACCACCGACGCGGCGGGACTTGACCTCGAGGGTCGGCTTGATGTTCTCAAGCGCGCGCTTCAGCGTGATGATCGGGTCGTTGCCCGTCTTCTCACGCAGACCCTCCATGGCGCCGTAGACGATGCGCTCGGCGGTGGAGCGCTTGCCGTTCAGCAGCACCTTGTTGATCAGCGAGGTGACAAGAGGAGAACCGTAGACCGGGTCGATGATGACCGGGCGCTTCGGGGCGGGGCCCTTACGAGGCATTCTTACTTCTCCTTCTTGGCGCCGTAGCGGCTGCGGGCCTGCTTGCGGTTCTTGACACCCTGGGTGTCAAGCGAACCTCGGATGATCTTGTAGCGAACACCCGGCAGGTCCTTCACACGGCCGCCGCGCACGAGCACGATGGAGTGCTCCTGCAGGTTGTGTCCCTCACCCGGAATGTAAGCGGTGACTTCGATCCCGCTGGTCAGACGCACACGCGCGACCTTACGCAGGGCCGAGTTCGGCTTCTTCGGGGTGGTCGTGAACACGCGCGTGCAGACGCCACGACGCTGGGGCGAACCCTCGAGTGCGGGCGTCTTGTTCTTCTCGACCTTGTCCTGCCGGCCCTTCCGGACCAGCTGCTGGATCGTAGGCACTACTTCTCCGGTTTCTGTGTGCCGAATGGTGAAGCTAACCTGGAACGCCACCGACCCACGCGGTCGGGTGTGTCGAATACTGCAGATTCCCGCCGCGAGGCGAAAAGGGCGCAGATTACGGTGGCCGGTTACGGCTCGCCTTGCGGTTTGAAGGCACGCACGCGAGCCAGGGCACACCCCAGGCACAAGGTCTGAGCGTACCTACCTCACGGACTTCGGTCAAAACAAATGCTGTCCAGGGCGACACGCCGGACTTCCCACCCCCTCGGCCGGGCCCTCCCGCGACGCCCGCTACGACCTGTCCGGGGCACCGCGGGCGTCGCACGGGGGACCGCGCCGCGACCGCCGGAACCCGGGACACGGGCCGCGCGTCCTGGCCGGATCGCGTCCTTTCGGGCTTCGCGGTCTTGCGCTTTCACGAGCCCACGGCGCGGGCCGCGGGCCCCGACGGCCACCCGGCACCGACGCCCGCCCCCATACCCGCTCCGGCACCCGCTCCCTCAGCAGGTTCCGCCGCGTCGCGGTCCTACGGGCCGTACGGGACGTACAACAGGGCGGACAGGCCCGGCGACGGCTTCCGTACACCTGCCCCCGGCCAAGACCGGTGGGCGGCCCGTACGGGGCTCCTGGAGGCCCCACCTGGCCGTCCCCGCAGCCGTACACCCCGGAGCCCCCGCTCATGCCCCCACCGGCGCCTCCGGCCCCTCACCCGGGCGTTCCCGGCCCGCCGGCCCGCCGGCCGGACCCGTCGCGCCCGGGGCCCCGGGCCTGCCGGCCGCCGCGGGTACGACAGCCCCGGCCCGACCACCCGCACCCGAGGAACCGGGAGTCGCGGAGCGGAGACCCGCTGAAGGCCCCGCACCACCCGCCCCGGACCCAGGCCCCCGCGCCGCCTCCAGCCAGCCGTATCTCCAGCCGCCCGGCTGACGGCCCGTGGCCGGGATCGGGGCAGGGATCGGGGCAGGGATTGAGATCGGAGCGGGAGCCAGGTCCGGGGCCGCAGCGGAGACCGGGGCCGGGACCGCAACCGGGACCGGGACCACGTCCAGGTCCAGGTCCAGCGTCGCGGCCGGGATCGGGGCGGGCGCCAGCGCCGGGTCCGACCCGATCCCCCGCCCGCCGGCTCCCGGCGGACGGGGCCCGCCGTTCAGCCCCCGGACGCCACCGCGGCGATCATGGCAAGCATCAGGAACAGTGCCCAGCCCGCGACCGACAGCCAGCCCAGGACGAGACCGGTCGTCGCGAGTCCCTCACCGCTCTCGCCGGTTCGGCGCATCTCGGAGCGCGCCGAGTGGCCGAGGACCACCGCGGGAATGCCGGTGGCGCCGAGCGTCACCACGGTGAGCAGCCCGCAGACCATCGCGCCGACCGCCTTCCCGTTGGTCGCCGGACGCGGCGCCGGCAGGAACGTCTGCGGGACGAGGACCCCGGGGCCGGCCGTCAGCGGTACGGGACCCTGCGGCAGGTCGCCGACGAGCACGGCCAGCTCACCCACCGTCCGGGCCGCGTACGCCCGCGCGACGCGTTTCTCGAACTCGTCCTGCTCCAGGCGGCCTTCGCCGAAGCCCGCTCTGAGTACATCCACCGCCCGCTCCCGGTCGGCGTGCGACGCGAGCATCGACGGCCCGCCCTGCCCCTGCCACGGCTGCCACGGCGTCGGGTACGACACGGAATGCCTCCCCCCAGACGGATCCCTCCATCATCCTCCAACGTGGCATTTCCGGCACGGGTTCCCGCAGGAGGTCCGTACCGCCGTACCGGGCCGGAGAACGCCGACGGGCGGCCACCCACGAAGGGTGACCGCCCGTCAGTTGACGTACGCCTTACTGGTTGTACGGACCGTAGTCGTAGTCCTCCAGCGGAACGGCCTGGCCGGAGCCCGTGCCGAACGGCGAGTAGTCGATGTCGTCGTAGCCGACGGCCGAGTACATCGCGGCCTTGGCCTCTTCGGTCGGCTCGACCCGGATGTTGCGGTAACGGGACAGGCCCGTACCGGCCGGGATGAGCTTACCGATGATGACGTTCTCCTTGAGGCCGATCAGGGAGTCGGACTTGGCGTTGATCGCCGCGTCCGTCAGAACCCTGGTCGTCTCCTGGAAGGACGCCGCCGACAGCCACGACTCGGTCGCCAGCGAGGCCTTGGTGATACCCATCAGCTGCGGACGGCCGGAGGCCGGGTGGCCGCCTTCCTGCACCACACGACGGTTCTCGGTCTCGAACTTCGAACGCTCGACCAGCTCGCCGGGCAGCAGCTCCGCGTCACCCGACTCGATGATCGTCACCCGGCGCAGCATCTGCCGGATGATGATCTCGATGTGCTTGTCGTGGATCGACACACCCTGCGAGTTGTAGACCTTCTGGACCTCGCCGACCAGGTGGACCTGGACCGCGCGCTGACCGAGGATCCGCAGCACGTCGTGCGGGTTGGTGGCACCGAAGGTGAGCTTCTGGCCCACCTCGACGTGGTCACCCTCACGCACCATGACCTTGGCACGCTTCGAGATCGGGAACGCCGTCTCGTCGCTGCCGTCGTCCGGGGTGACGACGATCTTCTTGGTCTTCTCGGTCTCCTCGATACGGACGCGGCCGGCCGCCTCCGAGATCGGGGCGACACCCTTGGGCGTACGAGCCTCGAAGAGCTCGACGACACGGGGCAGACCCTGGGTGATGTCGTCACCGGCCACACCACCGGTGTGGAAGGTACGCATCGTCAGCTGGGTACCGGGCTCACCGATGGACTGGGCGGCGATGATGCCGACCGCCTCACCGATGTCGACCAGCTTGCCGGTGGCCAGCGAACGGCCGTAGCACATGGCGCAGGTACCGACGGCGGACTCGCAGGTCAGGACCGAACGGGTCTTGACCTCCTCGATGCCGTGCTTGACCAGCTCGTCGATGAGGACGTCGCCGAGGTCGGTGTTGGCCGGGGCCAGCACCTTGCCGTCGACGGTGATGTCCTCGGCCAGCGCACGGGCGTACACGCTGGTCTCGACGTTCTCCGCCTTGCGCAGCACGCCGTCCGCGCCGCGCTCCGCGATGTGCAGCTTGAGGCCGCGGTCGGTGCCGCAGTCCTCCTCGCGGATGATGACGTCCTGGGAGACGTCGACCAGACGACGGGTGAGGTAACCCGAGTCGGCGGTACGCAGAGCGGTGTCCGCCAGACCCTTACGAGCACCGTGGGTCGAGATGAAGTACTCCAGCACCGACAGGCCCTCACGGAAGGAGGCCTTGATCGGACGCGGGATCGTCTCGTTCTTGGCGTTCGACACCAGACCACGCATACCGGCGATCTGACGCATCTGCATCATGTTTCCGCGGGCACCCGAGTCGACCATCATGAAGATGGGGTTCGTCTTCGGGAAGTTCGCGTTCATCGCCTCGGCGACCTCGTTGGTCGCCTTGGTCCAGATCGCGATGAGCTCCTGCGTGCGCTCGTCCTTGGTGATCAGACCGCGCTCGTACTGCTTCTGGACCTTCTCGTCCTGCGCCTCGTAGCCCTTGACGATCTCCTTCTTCGCCTCGGGAACGACGATGTCGGAGATGGCCACGGTGACGCCGGAGCGGGTGCCCCAGTAGAAGCCGGCCGCCTTCAGGTTGTCGAGCGTCGCCGCCACGATGACCTTGGGGTAGCGCTCGGCGAGGTCGTTGACGATCTCTCCGAGCTGCTTCTTGCCCACCGAGTAGTCGACGAACGGGTAGTCCTCGGGCAGCAGCTCGTTGAAGAGCGCGCGGCCCAGGGTCGTACGGAGGCGGAAGGTGTCACCCTGCTGCCACTCGGGCTCGCCCTCCTCCTGCGCCGGCGGGGTCCAGCCGCGCGGCGGGATGGTGCCCACCGGGAAGCGGATGTCGACGGCCGACTGGAGCGCGAGCTCCCCGGCGTCGAACGCCATGGTCGCCTCGGCCGTGGAGCCGAACGCGCGCCCCTCGCCCTTGACGTCCCGCAGCTCGCCGTCCGTGGTCAGGAAGAACAGACCGAGGACCATGTCCTGGGTCGGCATCGTGACCGGGCGGCCGTCGGCGGGCTTGAGGATGTTGTTCGAGGACAGCATCAGGATGCGGGCCTCGGCCTGCGCCTCTGCGGACAGGGGCAGGTGGACGGCCATCTGGTCACCGTCGAAGTCCGCGTTGAACGCGGTGCAGACGAGCGGGTGGATCTGGATGGCCTTGCCCTCGACCAGCTGCGGCTCGAAGGCCTGGATGCCGAGGCGGTGCAGCGTCGGCGCACGGTTCAGCAGAACCGGGTGCTCGGCGATGACCTCTTCCAGGACGTCGTACACGACCGTGCGGCCGCGCTCGACCATCCGCTTGGCGCTCTTGATGTTCTGCGCGTGGTTCAGGTCGACCAGGCGCTTCATCACGAACGGCTTGAAGAGCTCCAGCGCCATGGCCTTCGGCAGACCGCACTGGTGCAGCTTCAGCTGCGGACCGACGACGATCACGGAACGCGCGGAGTAGTCCACACGCTTGCCGAGCAGGTTCTGACGGAATCGACCCTGCTTGCCCTTGAGCATGTCGGACAGCGACTTCAGCGGACGGTTGCCGGGGCCCGTGACCGGGCGACCACGACGGCCGTTGTCGAAGAGCGCGTCGACGGCCTCCTGGAGCA
Organism: Streptomyces fagopyri; assembly: GCF_009498275.1. Lineage (NCBI taxonomy): Bacteria > Bacillati > Actinomycetota > Actinomycetes > Kitasatosporales > Streptomycetaceae > Streptomyces > Streptomyces fagopyri. Next base: position 4,047,282 of record NZ_CP045643.1, read on the forward strand.
TGCGCTTCTCGTTGTTCACGATGATCTCGGGGGCACCGAGGTCGAGAAGGCGCTTCAGGCGGTTGTTGCGGTTGATCACGCGGCGGTACAGGTCGTTCAGGTCGGAGGTCGCGAAGCGGCCACCGTCCAGCTGCACCATCGGACGCAGGTCCGGCGGGATGACCGGCACGCAGTCGAGCACCATGCCCTTGGGGCTGTTGCTGGTCTGCAGGAACGCGGAGACGACCTTGAGGCGCTTGAGCGCACGGGTCTTCTTCTGGCCCTTGCCGGTGCGGATGATCTCGCGGAGGCGCTCGGCCTCCTCGTCGAGGTCGAAGGACTCCAGGCGCTTCTGCAGCGCCGCGGCACCCATCGAACCGTCGAAGTACGTGCCGAAGCGGTCACGCAGCTCGCGGTAGAGGAGCTCGTCGCCCTCCAGGTCCTGGACCTTGAGGTTCTTGAAGCGGGTCCACACCTCGTCGAGACGGTCGATCTCGCGCTGCGCACGGTCGCGCAGCTGCTTCATCTCACGCTCGGCACCCTCGCGCACCTTGCGGCGCACGTCGGCCTTGGCGCCCTCGGCCTCCAGCTCGGCCAGGTCGGTCTCGAGCTTCTTGGCGCGGGCTTCGAGGTCGGCGTCGCGGCGGTTCTCGATCTGCTGGCGCTCGACGGAGACGTGGGCCTCCAGCGAGGGCAGGTCGCGGGTGCGGCGCTCGTCGTCGACGTACGTGATCATGTACGCCGCGAAGTAGATGACCTTCTCGAGGTCCTTCGGGGCGAGGTCGAGCAGGTAGCCAAGACGCGACGGAACGCCCTTGAAGTACCAGATGTGGGTGACGGGAGCGGCCAGCTCGATGTGGCCCATCCGCTCACGGCGCACCTTGGCGCGAGTGACCTCGACGCCACAGCGCTCACAGATGATGCCCTTGAAGCGGACGCGCTTGTACTTGCCGCAGTAGCACTCCCAGTCCCGGGTCGGACCGAAGATCTTCTCGCAGAAGAGTCCGTCCTTTTCGGGCTTGAGGGTGCGGTAGTTGATGGTCTCGGGCTTCTTGACCTCGCCGTGGCTCCACTGACGGATGTCGTCAGCGGTGGCCAGACCGATCCGGAGCTCATCGAAGAAGTTGACGTCGAGCACTATGCGTCAATCCCTCTCAGGGTTGTAAGTCATGGGGTCTGATACGGGGGTCCTGGGGCCGGCCGGGGGCTCATCGACGTTCGTCGTCGAGCCCCCGGATCCGGACTCCCGTCAGACCTCTTCGACGCTGCTCGGCTCGCGCCGGGACAGGTCGATGCCGAGCTCCTCCGCCGCGCGGAAGACGTCCTCGTCGGTGTCACGCATTTCGATGGACATACCGTCGCTGGACAGCACCTCCACGTTGAGGCAGAGAGACTGCATCTCCTTGATGAGCACCTTGAAGGACTCGGGGATGCCGGGCTCGGGGATGTTCTCGCCCTTGACGATGGCCTCGTAGACCTTCACGCGGCCGGTCACGTCGTCGGACTTGATGGTCAGCAGTTCCTGGAGGGCGTAAGCGGCGCCGTACGCCTCCAGCGCCCACACCTCCATCTCACCGAAGCGCTGGCCACCGAACTGGGCCTTACCACCCAGCGGCTGCTGGGTGATCATCGAGTACGGACCGGTCGAGCGGGCGTGCAGCTTGTCGTCGACCAGGTGGTGGAGCTTGAGGATGTACATGTAGCCGACCGAGATCGGCTCCGGGAACGGCTCGCCGGAGCGGCCGTCGAACAGCGGCGCCTTGCCGGTCGGGAGCACCATGCGCTCGCCGTCACGGTTCGGGATCGTGTGCTGCAGCAGACCCGCGAGCTCGTCCTCACGCGCACCGTCGAAGACGGGGGTGGCGACGTTGGTGCCCGGGACGACCTGGTCGGCGCCGATGGCCTGCAGGCGCTGCGCCCATTCCTCGCCGAGTCCGGAGACGTCCCAGCCGCGGCTGGCGAGCCAGCCGAGGTGGATCTCCAGGACCTGTCCCGGGTTCATTCGGGACGGGACACCGAGGGGGTTGAGGATGATGTCGACCGGGGTGCCGTCCTCCAGGAACGGCATGTCCTCGATCGGCAGGATCTTCGAGATGACGCCCTTGTTGCCGTGGCGGCCGGCGAGCTTGTCACCGTCCGTGATCTTGCGCTTCTGCGCCACGTAGACACGAACCAGCTGGTTCACGCCCGGCGGCAGCTCGTCGCCCTCTTCACGGTCGAAGACGCGGACGCCGATGACCTTGCCGATCTCGCCGTGCGGCACCTTCAGCGAGGTGTCGCGCACCTCGCGCGCCTTCTCACCGAAGATCGCGCGGAGCAGACGCTCCTCGGGGGTCAGCTCGGTCTCGCCCTTGGGCGTGACCTTGCCGACGAGGATGTCGCCGGCGACGACCTCGGCACCGATACGGATGATGCCGCGCTCGTCGAGGTCGGCGAGGACCTCCTCGGAGACGTTCGGGATGTCCCGGGTGATCTCCTCGGGGCCGAGCTTGGTGTCACGGGCGTCGACCTCGTGCTCCTCGATGTGGATCGAGGAGAGGACGTCGTCCTGCACGAGGCGCTGCGACAGGATGATCGCGTCCTCGTAGTTGTGACCCTCCCACGGCATGAACGCCACGAGCAGGTTCTTGCCGAGCGCCATCTCGCCGTTCTCGGTCGCCGGGCCGTCGGCCAGAACCTGGCCGGCGATGACCCGGGCGCCCTCGTCGACGACAACCTTCTGGTTGACGGACGTGCCCTGGTTGGAGCGGGAGAACTTGTGCAGGCGGTACGTGGTGTACGTGCCGTCGTCGTTGGCGGTGGTGACGTAGTCCGCGGAGACCTCCTGGACCACACCGTCCTTCTCCGACTTGAGCACGTCGCCGGCGTCGACGGCGCAGCGGTACTCCATGCCGGTGCCGACGAGCGGTGCCTCGGACTTGATGAGCGGAACGGCCTGGCGCATCATGTTCGCGCCCATGAGGGCACGGTTGGCGTCGTCGTGCTCCAGGAACGGGATCATCGCGGTCGCGACCGACACCATCTGGCGCGGCGAGACGTCCATGTAGTCGACGTCCTCACCGGGGACGTAGTCGACCTCTCCGCCACGACGGCGGACCAGAACGCGGGACTCCTCGAAGCGGAGCTCGTCGGTCAGCGGCGCGTTGGCCTGCGCGATGACGAACCGGTCCTCTTCGTCGGCCGTCAGGTAGTCGACGTCGTCGGTGACGATGCCGCCCGTGACCTTGCGGTACGGCGTCTCGACGAAACCGAACGCGTTGACCCGGCCGTAGGAGGCGAGCGAGCCGATCAGACCGATGTTCGGGCCTTCAGGGGTCTCGATCGGGCACATGCGGCCGTAGTGCGAGGGGTGCACGTCACGGACCTCGAAGCCGGCCCGCTCACGGGAGAGACCACCCGGGCCAAGAGCCGACAGACGGCGCTTGTGGGTGAGACCCGACAGCGGGTTGTTCTGGTCCATGAACTGCGACAGCTGGCTGGTGCCGAAGAACTCCTTGATGGAGGCGACGACCGGCCGGATGTTGATCAGGGTCTGCGGCGTGATCGCCTCGACGTCCTGGGTCGTCATGCGCTCGCGCACGACGCGCTCCATACGAGCCAGACCCGTGCGGACCTGGTTCTGGATGAGCTCGCCGACGTTGCGCAGACGACGGTTGCCGAAGTGGTCGATGTCGTCGGTCTCGACGACGATCGAGGTGCCGTTGTCGCCAACGGTCTCGGTCTCACCGGCGTGCAGCTTCACCAGGTACTTGATCGACGAGATGATGTCCTCGACGGTCAGGATGCCGGCGTCCAGCGGGGCCTCGCCGCCCAGCTTCTTGTTGACCTTGTAGCGGCCGACCTTGGCCAGGTCGTAGCGCTTCGGGTTGAAGTAGAGGTTCTCGAGCAGCGTCTGCGCGGCCTCACGGGTCGGGGGCTCACCCGGACGCAGCTTGCGGTAGATGTCGAGCAGCGCGTCGTCCTGGCCCTGGGTGTGGTCCTTCTCCAGGGTGGCGCGCATGGACTCGTACTCGCCGAACTCCTCGAGGATCTGCTCGGTGGTCCAGCCGAGAGCCTTCAGGAGAACGGTGACGGACTGCTTGCGCTTGCGGTCGATGCGGACACCGACCATGTCGCGCTTGTCGATCTCCATCTCCAGCCAGGCGCCCCGGGAGGGGATGACCTTCGCGGAGAAGATGTCCTTGTCGGACGTCTTGTCGATGGAGGAGTCGAAGTAGACACCCGGCGAGCGGACCAGCTGGGACACCACGACACGCTCGGTGCCGTTGATGACGAAGGTGCCCTTGTTGGTCATGAGCGGGAAGTCGCCCATGAAGACCGTCTGGGACTTGATCTCGCCGGTCTCGTTGTTGGTGAACTCGGCGGTGACGAAGAGCGGGGCCGCGTACGTGAAGTCGCGGTCCTTGCACTCGTCGATGGAGTTCTTCGGGGGCTCGAAGCGGTGGTCGCGGAACGTCAGGGACATCGACCCGGAGAAGTCCTCGATCGGGGAGATCTCCTCGAAGATCTCCTCCAGACCGGACTTCGTGGGGACGTCCTGTCCGCTGTCCAGAGCCGCCTCGACACGAGCCTTCCACGCTTCGTTTCCGAGCAGCCAGTCGAAGCTCTCGGTTTGCAGCGCAAGAAGGTTCGGAACCTCGAGGGGCTCCTTGATCTTTGCAAAGGAGATGCGCAGCGGGGCGGTGCTGGCGCCGTTGTTCGTATTCGCGGTCGAGGCAGTGCGCGAGGCGGCCAAGAGGGGGTCCTTCCGAGGGCTCGGACTCACTACGCGCGTACCGGCCCCCCACTGGGGCACAGAGACAGACTGTTCCCGACTCGGCCTGAAAGGCCAGGTCAGAGATAATCCGGTCGTCGGTGCTCAAGCGAGGGCATGCCCCTGGTGACGGGCAGGAGGCAGCTAACAGGCAGCGCAAAGGGTCAGTGTAGCCACTAGGCCCACTGATGTCCAGTCCCGGTTACTTGAGACCCTCTTCGTCGTTCTCAACACCTGCCGCAAGCCACGCCCTCAATGCACATCGATACTGCCCTCTTCGTCACCGATCCATGCCTCGGATCCGGATCGTTGTGACGACGCGTCCTGAGAATTGCGCGCTGCGTGCGGTTCGTCAAGGCCCCCCATGCCATGAGCAAGTGCCGCGATCGTCACGTGCACCCTGTCTTGCAGCCCGTCTTGCAGCCCGTCACGGGCTCGGCCGGAGGCACAACGAAGATCACCATACTCGTCGCGAACCGCAGTGCAAGGCAGCCGCTGCCGGACCCCCTGAACGCCGAAGAGCGACCACCCAGTTGGGTGATCGCTCTTCGGTGCGTCAGCGTTACAGCGCCACGCGGGCGACTGCGGCGATTCGCGAGGGAGCCCTCAGCGGGCTCCTGGGACTACTTGACCTCGACGGAGGCGCCGGCGCCCTTGAGGGACTCGGCGGCCTTCTCGGCGGCCTCCTTGGCGACCTTCTCGAGGACGGGCTTCGGAGCGCCGTCGACGAGGTCCTTGGCCTCCTTCAGGCCCAGCGAGGTGAGCTCACGCACGACCTTGATGACCTGGATCTTCTTCTCGCCGGCACCCGTGAGGATGACGTCGAACTCGTCCTGCTCCTCGACGGCCTCAGCGGCGGCGGGGCCGGCCGGACCGGCAACGGCGACCGCGGCGGCGGCGGTGACGTCGAACTTCTCCTCGAAGGCCTTCACGAACTCGGAGAGCTCGATGAGGGTGAGGTTCTCGAACTGCGCGAGCAGCTCTTCCTGGGACAGCTTCGCCATGATGGCGTCCTTCCACTCATTCGGCAGGTGCCGGGATGTACTGGTGAGGCGGGCGTACGTTCGGCCCGCTGCGACCGTCGCCTCAGGCGGCGGTCAATGCGCGAGCCGAATTACTCGGCACCGCCCTGCTCGGCCTGCTTGACACGAAGCGCCTCCGCGGTGCGGACGAACTTCGAGGGCAGCGCCTGGAAGAGACGAGCAGTCTGCGTCTGCTTGCCCTTGAAGGCACCCGCCAGCTTGGCGAGCAGAACCTCGCGGGACTCGAGGTCCGCAAGCTTCTTGATCTCGTCGGCGGACAGCGCCTTGCCGTCAAGGACACCGCCCTTGATGACGAGGTTGGGGTTGTCCTTGGCGAAGTCACGAAGACCCTTCGCCGACACCACCGGGTCACCGGTGATGAAGGCGACCGCCGTCGGACCGTTGAACAGGTCGTCGAGCGTGGAGATCCCGGCCTCGTTGGCCGCAATCTTGGTCAGCGTGTTCTTCACCACGGCGTACTGGGCGTCTTCACCGAGCGAACGGCGCAGCGTCTTGAGCTGCGCCACGGTGAGACCCCGGTACTCGGTCAGCACGGCGGCGTTCGAGCTGCGGAACTGGTCCGCGAGCTCGGCTACCGCGGCAGCCTTGTCGGGCCTTGCCATAGAGCGTCGGCCTCCTTCCGGGTGATGAGGACCGCTCGGAAGGGGCTGGGCAAACGAAACGCCCCGGCGCAGGCGCACGGGGCGTAGCTCGACCGGCTGGTCCGCAAGCTGGGCAAGCGGACTCCGGGAGCACATCCACGGTCACCTACGCGGGTCGTCCGCAATTTCAGCGGATCCTTCGGCCGCCCTGCCCTCTTGCGAGCGCAAAGCGACGACCAGCGGTCTTTGGCTTCTCGGGAACAGTACGTGAAGGGCGCGCTGTCAAGCAAATCCGCTCGGCAGCGCCCGGGTTCAGCTCTTCTTGAGCTCCTTCATCATCTCGGCCAGGTCGACGGTGTCCTTGGCCGGCGGGGCCTTCACCGTCACCGGCTTGTTGTAGTCCAGGAAGGTCACGGTCACGTCGAGCGGACCCTTTTCGGCGGCCGCGCGCACCCGTACCTGCTTGGTGTGGTCGTCCGGTCCGATCCACATGTCCATCGTGAGCTTGTCGGCCCCCAGGTCCTCGTACTGCTTCAGGCTGTTCTCGCGCTTCTCCCGCGTCGCCTTGTCCTCGTTCTTGAAGGAGGCGCGGAGGGCGTCGAGGGTGACCGTGCCCTTGTAGTGCGTGGTCTGTACGCCGTCGACCTTCTCGGCGCCGACCTTCTTCACGTCCTTGGAGCCGGTCAGGTAGGTGGATTCCTGGGACGGGTCCTGGTTGGCCTGGCTCGGCACTCCGCCGGCGCCGGGACCCGCGGACGCGTCCTTGGTCGCGCCCGAGACGTCGAACTTCATCCAGCTCTTGCCGTCCAGCTCCTTGGCCGCGGCCTCTCCCCCGCCCAGATACATCGCCCCGCCGACGACCCGGATCTCCACCTTGCCGTCGGCGCCCTTGTCGAGAGCGTTCATCTTCATGCTCATGGCCGGCGGCTTCATGCTCATCGCCGCCTCGGCCTCGACGCGGCCGGTCTCCGGGACCTTGCCGGTCATCCGGTAGGTGACGGAGGTGATGGCCTCCGTGTTCTTCGCCGCCTTGGCCACGGCCGCCGCGGGCGTCATCTCGGGCGACTCGTCACCCTTCGCACAGGCGACGGCGCCGCCCGAGAGGACGAGCGCGGCGAGTGCCGCCCCCGTCGCGCCACGACGCACGGAACCACGCACGGAAAGCATCAGGATCCCCCCAGGGAACATATGAACGATCTACAGATTTGGTGCGAGCGTAGCCCAGGGGGGTGCGTGTGGTCTTGCCAATTCTTTTGGCTTTCTTGAATCCCCGTTGCCTCAGCCGGCCGCGCCCCGCGTCTTCAGCAGGTCCTTGAAGTCGGCCGTGTCGCTCGCCGGCGGCGCCTGGCTGGAGACCTTCACCCCGTAGTCGCTGTAGTACGTGGTCGAGGACATCCTGCCGGTCGAGAGGTCGCCCTTGGAGACGGCCTTGACGAGCAGGTCGTCGCCGTCGACCCAGATGTCGACGTCCTCCGTCGTGAGGCCGGCCTGCGTGAACTGCTTCTTCAGGTCGGCGAGTTGGCCCGCGGAGAGGTGAGAGCTCCTGGCGGCGAGGTCCGAGGCGTCCACCGTGCCCGCGTAGTGCGTGGTCTGCTTGCCGCGGACCTTCTCCTCACCGACCTTCTTCACGTCACCGGAGGCCAGCAGGAGCTTCACCGACTGGTTCGGCGAGTTGTTCTGCATCTGGTCCTTCAGGAACGCTCCGGAGCCGCCCCCGAGCTGCGCCAGGTCGTCGTACGCGTACCTGATCCAGTGCTTGCCGCCGGCCTGCCGGGCGAAGGTCTCGCCCATCTTCGCGTAGTAGGCGTCGGACAGATAGCGGGCCTGCATGGACGTCGCGCCCACCTTGCGCATGGTCTCGGCCATCGTGCCGCCGGTGTAGGTGATCGTCATATTGCCGGTGAGGCCGTCGCTCCAGCCCATGACGCCGGCGGACTTCATGGACATCAGGGTGCCCATGGTCGTCGTCGACTCGATCCTGGCCGAGTCCGCGCCGTCGGTGGACTTCTCGGCGGACTGCAACGCCGCTACGGGGCTGAGACGGGTCGGGCTCTTGTGAGCGGCCTTGTCGTCCTTGCCGGATCCCCCCGACGAGCCCGGCGAGCAGGCGGCCACTGTCGTCAGCGCGCTCACCAGAGCGATCGCGAGGGTCACACGGCGCACGGTCGTGCTCTTCATCTGTCCCCACCCCTATGCGAATCCTGAGAGCTGCACGCTAGCGCAGCCCACTGACACCCGTATCGGAATATGTGTCCAGGAATGAGGACGGGCCCCGCACCTCGAAAGGTTGCGGGGCCCGTACCAAGAACGCGTACGCGACGCGGTCACCGGGGTGAGCGGAGGGCTCAGACGGCGGCCGGGTCCTCCTCGACGAGGAGGTTGCGGGTGCGGTTGGGGTCGACGGGGACGCCGGGGCCGACCGAAGAGCTGACGGCGGCCTTCTTGATGTAGCGACCCTTGGCGGCCGACGGCTTCAGACGGAGGATCTCGTCGAGGGCCGCACCGTAGTTCTCCACCAGCTGGGTGTCGTCGAAGGACACCTTGCCGATGATGAAGTGCAGGTTCGAGTGCTTGTCGACGCGGAACTCGATCTTGCCACCCTTGATCTCGGTGACAGCCTTGGCGACGTCCGGGGTCACGGTGCCGGTCTTGGGGTTCGGCATGAGACCACGGGGACCGAGCACGCGGCCGAGGCGGCCGACCTTGCCCATGAGGTCCGGGGTGGCGACGACGGCGTCGAAGTCCAGACGGCCCTTCGCGACCTCGTCGATCAGTTCGTCGGAGCCGACGATGTCGGCGCCCGCGGCCTCCGCGGCCGCAGCACGGTCACCGGTCGCGAAGACCAGGACCCGGGCAGTCTTGCCGGTGCCGTGCGGCAGGTTCACGGTGCCACGGACCATCTGGTCGGCCTTGCGCGGGTCGACACCCAGGCGGAAGGCGACCTCGACGGTGCCGTCGTACTTGCTCGTGGAGGTCTCCTTGGCGAGACGGACGGCCTCGAGCGGGGCGTAGAGCTTCTCCCGGTCGATCTTGGCGTCCGCAGCGCGGAGAGACTTGCTGCGCTTGCTCACTACTGCTCCTGATGTGTTCTGAGGAGTCGTGGTACGGGCCGAGCAGGCCCTGCCACGGTCGTTCTCGATGTGCGGCTCGCGCCGCGCGGCCTACGAAGGTGGGCGTCAGCCCTCGACCGTGATGCCCATGGAACGGGCGGTGCCGGCGATGATCTTCGACGCGGCGTCCAGGTCGTTCGCGTTCAGGTCGGGAAGCTTGGTCGTGGCGATCTCACGGACCTGCGCCTGGGTGATCTTGGCGACCTTGGTCTTGTGCGGCTCGCCCGAGCCCTTCTCGACACCGGCGGCCTTGAGGATCATCTTGGCGGCCGGCGGAGTCTTGGTGATGAAGGTGAAGGAACGGTCTTCGTAGACCGTGATCTCCACCGGGATCACCCAGCCACGCTGCGACTCGGTCGCGGCGTTGTAGGCCTTGCAGAACTCCATGATGTTGACGCCGTGCTGACCGAGCGCGGGGCCGACCGGCGGGGCCGGGTTCGCCGCACCGGCGTTGATCTGGAGCTTGATGAGCCCCGTGACCTTCTTCTTCTTGGGAGGCATGTGCTCTCTCCGGGTCCTAGTGAGAGTTTTCAGCTTCCGTCCGGTTCATCCGGATGGAGGCATACCGCACAACGATAACGGGTATCCATGCGGGGCCAAAAACCGAGCAGGTCAGACGGGCTGCGTGAGCCCGTCTGACCTGTTCGGAAGACGTACGTCCAGAAGCCGCTAGTTCTTCTGGATCTGGTCGAAGGAAAGCTCGACCGGGGTCTCGCGGCCGAAGATCTCGACGAGGCCCTTGACCTTCTTCGAGTCGGCGTTGATCTCGTTGATGGTCGCCTGCAGCGTGGCGAACGGACCGTCGGTGACGGTGACCGAGTCGCCGACCTCGAAGTCCAGCACCTGGACCTCGAGCTTGCGCTGCGGAGCGGGCTTGCCCTCGGCCTCGGCGGCCTCACGCGCGGCCTTCTCCTCGGCCTCCGGAGCGAGCATCTTGACGATCTCGTCCAGGGTCAGCGGGTACGGGTCGTAGGCGTTGCCCACGAAGCCGGTCACGCCTGGAGTGTTGCGGACGACGCCCCAGGACTCGTTCGTCAGATCCATGCGCACCAGCACGTAGCCGGGGAGCTTGTTCTGGCGAACGGTCTTGCGCTCGCCGTTCTTGATCTGCGCGACCTCTTCCTGCGGCACCTCGGCCTGGAAGATGAAGTCCTCGACGTTCAGCGAGACGGCACGCTGTTCGAGGTTGGTCTTCACGCGGTTCTCGTAACCGGCGTAGGTGTGGATGACGTACCACTCGCCGGGGAGGGTGCGGAGCTCCTCACGGAGGGCCTGCACGGGGTCGACGGGCTCGGCCGGCTCGGCCTCCGCCTCATCGGCGTCCTCGTCCTCGGCGAGAGCGTCCTCGGGGACGTCCTCGTCCTCGACGTCCTCACCGGACTCGTCCTCGACGTGCAGGGCCGTTTCCTCGGCGGGCTCGCCGGCGGCGGCATCGGCAGCCTCGAACTCGTCCACGACGTCCGCTCCCTCGACGATGTCGAGCTCGTCGTCAACGGACTCGACCGACTCGCTGGCGTCGTTCAGGTTCGGGTCAGACACGGTGGCTGCTTCTTCCTGGATACATGGGGGTGGAACGCGCGAAAGGGGCGCCGGTGACGGCGCCCTTCGCTCTCGGCTCAGCCGAAGACGTACTTGGCGGCGTGGTTGAGCCCGTAGTCAATCACGGTCACCAGGCCGATCATGATGACGACGAAAACGATCACCACTGTGGTGTACGTCGTCAGCTGATTGCGAGTCGGCCAGACGACCTTGCGGAGCTCCGCGACGATCTGGCGATAGAAGGTGGCGAGGCGCTTCAGCGGGCCCTTCTTGGCACGCTTACCACCCTTGCGAGCCTTCTTCTTGGACTCAGGCGCCTCGGCATCAGGCATGTCGATGGAGCCCACGGCGTCCGTCACTCGTCCTCACCTGATTCCGGGTCGTGGCCGCGTCGCGCCCGGTTGAGCCGCACGGCGGTGCATTGCAGTACGTACATGCGTGCACACATCCTGGCGAAGGAGTGTGTAGCAGGGCCGGAGGGACTTGAACCCCCAACCGCTGGTTTTGGAGACCAGTGCTCTACCAATTGAGCTACGACCCTTTGGTTTTCCCCCAACGTACCGCATCCGACCGAGTGCTCGCTGTGCGCACGGTGGGTGCGGGCCGTGAAGGCCAACGAGGTGAGAGTGTACGTGGTCCGGGGCCGGTCGTCGAACAGAAAGTGTCCGTACGGGCTTTGTCCGTCGGAGATCGACTGCCGGGCCGCGCGCGTCCGGACTGGTGTTCCCACGCTGTTCAGTCTGTGAAACCCGCGTGCCGGGGGCGTTTCCGGTCTGAAACGATGGGCCCCATGAGCGCTGCAACCCCTCCCACCGAGCGCCGGGTCTCCGCCCGAGTCGGCGCGATCTCCGAGTCCGCCACTCTCGCCGTGGACGCCAAGGCCAAGGCCCTCAAGGCCGCCGGGCGGCCGGTGATCGGCTTCGGCGCCGGTGAGCCCGACTTCCCGACCCCGGACTACATCGTCCAGGCCGCCATCGAGGCCTGCTCCAACCCGAAGTACCACCGCTACACGCCGGCCGGCGGCCTCCCCGAGCTGAAGGCCGCCATCGCCGCCAAGACCCTGCGCGACTCCGGCTACGAGGTGGAGGCCGCCCAGGTCCTGGTGACCAACGGCGGCAAGCAGGCCATCTACGAGGCCTTCGCCGCCATCCTCGACCCGGGCGACGAGGTCATCGTCCCGGCTCCCTACTGGACGACCTACCCGGAGTCCATCCGTCTCGCCGGCGGTGTCCCGGTCGAGGTGGTCGCCGACGAGACCACCGGCTACCGCGTGTCGGTCGAGCAGCTGGAGGCCGCCCGCACCGAGCACACCAAGGTGCTGCTCTTCGTGTCCCCGTCCAACCCGACGGGCGCGGTCTACACCCGCGAGCAGATCGAGGAGATCGGCCGCTGGGCCGCCGGCAAGGGCCTCTGGGTCCTGACCGACGAGATCTACGAGCACCTGGTCTACGGCGACGCCGAGTTCCACTCCCTGCCCGTGGTGGTGCCCGAGCTCGCCGACAAGTGCATCGTCGTCAACGGCGTGGCGAAGACGTACGCCATGACCGGCTGGCGCGTGGGCTGGGTCATCGGCCCCAAGGACGTCATCAAGGCCGCGACCAACCTCCAGTCGCACGCCACCTCGAACGTGTCCAACGTGGCCCAGGTCGCCGCCCTGGCCGCCGTCTCCGGCGACCTGACGGCCGTGGCCGAGATGCGCGAGGCCTTCGACCGCCGCCGCAAGACCATCGTGCGGATGCTCAACGAGATCGAGGGCGTCCTGTGCCCCGAGCCCGAGGGCGCCTTCTACGCGTACCCCTCGGTCAAGGCCGTGCTCGGCAAGGAGATCCGCGGCAGGCGCCCCCGGGACACGGTGGAGCTCGCCGCGCTCATCCTGGAGGAGGCCGAGGTCGCGGTCGTCCCGGGCGAGGCCTTCGGCACGCCGGGGTATCTGCGGCTGTCGTACGCCCTGGGTGACGAGGACCTCGTCGAGGGCGTCAGCCGGATCCAGAAGCTGCTGGCCGAGGCGCAGGACTGACCTCCCGGACGCTCTCGCGCGTCCTCGGGGACGCCGAGCGCGTCGCGGCGGCCACCGCCGCTTCCAGGGATGTCACCGGCGTCGCCTGTTCCACTGGTTCCAGAGTTTTCGCGCTCCACGCGCGTGTGCGGGCCGTTTCCCCCCGGGGAGACGGCCCGCTTCTTCGTGCGAGCAAGACCACTAAAGGGGAAAGCGCTACCGGGACGGCCCGGACGTGCGGCAGGATCCTGGAATGGAGCGCGTACGTGATCTCTCTGAACTGCCGAAAGCCCATCTGCACCTGCACTTCACCGGTTCGATGCGGCCGACCACCCTGCTGGAACTGGCCGACAAGTACGGCGTCCGGTTGCCCGAAGCCCTGACCGACGCCCTGACCAGCGGCGAACCGCCGAAACTGCGGGCCACCGACGAGCGCGGCTGGTTCCGCTTCCAGCGGCTGTACGACGCGGCACGGTCCTGCCTCAGAGAGCCCGACGACATCCGGCGACTGGTGCGCGAGGCCGCGGAGGAGGACATCAGGGACGGCTCCGGGTGGCTGGAGATCCAGGTCGACCCGACGTCGTACGCGCCCCGCCTGGGCGGGCTCATCCCGGCGCTGGAGATCATCCTGGACGCGGTGGACTCCGCCGTGCGCGAGACCGGCATCGGGATGCGGGTCCTGGTGGCCGCGAACCGTATGAAGCACCCGCTGGACGCCCGCACACTGGCCCGGCTCGCGGTGCGCTACGCGGACCGGGGCGTCGTCGGCTTCGGGCTGTCGAACGACGAACGGCGCGGCATGGCGCGCGACTTCGACCGGGCCTTCGCGATCGCGCGCGAGGGCGGGCTGCTGTCCGCGCCGCACGGCGGCGAACTGACCGGCCCGGCCTCCGTCCGCGACTGTCTCGACGACCTGCACGCCACCCGGGTCGGGCACGGAGTGCGGGCAGCCGAGGACCCGCGGCTGCTCAAGCGGCTCGCTGAGCGTGGGATCACCTGTGAGGTGTGCCCGGCGTCGAACGTGGCCCTGGGCGTGTACGAGAAGGCGGAGGACATCCCCCTGCGCACACTCTTCGAAGCCGGGGTCCCGATGGCGCTCGGCGCCGACGACCCGCTCCTGTTCGGCTCGCGGCTCGCCGCCCAGTACGAGCTGGCGCGCCACCACCACGGCTTCACGGACGCCGAGCTGGCCGAACTGGCCCGCCAGTCCGTACGGGGCTCGGCGGCCCCCCAGGACGTCAAGGGGAAGCTGCTGGCCGGGATCGACGACTGGCTGACCGCCCCGGGCGCCTGAAGTGGCCGTAGGGCGGATAGGCCTGGAAGCCGATGTCCAGCTCCGTGCGGTCGCCCCCGCGCGGCGACAGGTGCCGGGTGAGGGAAGCCACCAGGACGTCCTGCCCCTTGGCGGCCCGCTTTCCGAGCGGACCGAAACCGGCGGCGGTCTCCAGCCCCGTGGCGGCCGAGGCGAAGCTGTCACGGGCGCCGAGCAGGAAGAGCGTCCCCGCGTGCACGGCCGGGCTGATCCGGTCCCGGGCCTCCGGGCGGTCCCATCGCTGCTCCCAGCGCGCCTCCCAGGCGGCCGCGCGGGCCGCGACGCGCCGCTCGTCCGTGCGGACGGTGAGCGGGCTGCCCGTACGCAGCCGACGGCGCAGCTCCGGCCAGGCGGAGGCCCTCAGGCCGGGTGACCGGTGGGCGAGGACGAGGTCGACGGGCACTCCGGGCGCGTACTGCCGGGGAACGCTCCGCCGCAGCGGGACGTACACGATCGTGTGCGGGGAGAACGCGGCGAACGAGAACAGGGCGGCGAGCCGGGAGAGCCCGTCGTGGTCGCCCACCAGGTAGCCCCAGCCCTCGAACGGGTCACTGAGCGTGGTGTGCCGAAGGGCCGGCCGTGGCTGGACGATCCGGTGCGTGCGGGGGCCGACACGGGGTGCGTGCTCGGTCAACCTCAGTCGCACGGACACCACTCCGGGAAGGTCATGCGGAAAGCCTCATGGCTTCAGGGTGACCGTCACGAGGGCTCGTCGGCAACGGAGATTCCGCCCGGTCCTCTCCGGGCTCGGCGCCCGCAGCCGCAGCCGCGGAGGCGCGTGCCTCTGGAAGCGTGCGTCTCTAGAGGCGCACGCCGACCGTCACCGGTTCGTTGACCAGGGTGATCCCGAAGGCGTCACGCACCCCGGTGACGACCTCCCGAGCCAGCGCGAGGAGGTCCTCGGTGGTGGCCCGGCCGCGGTTGGTGAGAGCCAGCGTGTGCTTGGTGGAGATCCGCGCGGGCCCGGAGCCGTACCCCTTGGTGAACCCGGACTTGTCGATCAGCCAGGCCGCGGACGTCTTGGTGTGTCCTTCGCCCGCCGGATAGGCGGGCGGCACGACGTCGGAGCCGAGCCGCCGCGCCACGCGCGCGTGGAACGCGGCGAACTCCTCGTCCGTGAGGATCGGGTTGGTGAAGAACGAGCCTGCGGACCAGGTGTCGTGGTCCTCGGGGTCGAGCACCATGCCCTTGCCGGAGCGCAGCTTCAGGACGGTCTCGCGGGCGGCGGCGAGGGGTACACGGTCCCCGGCCTCCACGCCCAGCGCGCGGGCCGTCTCGGCGTACTTGACCGGCGCCGACAGCCCCCCCGCGTCCTCCAGCTCGAAACGGACGCGCAGCACGACATGACGTTCGGGGTCGGACTTGAAGCGGCTGTGGCGGTAGGAGAAGGCACAGTCGGTGTTGGTGAGCGTGACCGTCTCGCGCGTCTTCCGGTCGTACGCGACCACTTCGGTGATGGTCGACGACACTTCCTGGCCGTACGCGCCCACGTTCTGGATCGGGGTCGCGCCCGCGGAACCCGGGATGCCGGCGAGGCACTCGATGCCCGCGAGTCCCGCCTCGACGGTGCGGGCGACCGCGTCGCTCCACACCTCTCCCGCGGCGAGCTCCAGCCTCGTCCCGTCGAGCGCGAATCCGCTCGTCGCGATGCGCAGGGCCGTTCCGGCGAAGCCCTTGTCGCCGATGACCAGGTTCGATCCGCCGCCGATCAGCAGCAGTGGGGTACCGGTGTCGTCGGCCTCGCGGACGGCGGCGATCACCTCGGCGTCGGTCGTGGCGGTGATCAGCCGGGTCGCGGGCCCACCGAGCCGGAAGGTGGTCAACGGGGCGAGCGGGGCGTCGTGGAGTTCCTGCACGGGCCCAAGACTACGAGAAGGCCCGGGGCTCCCGGCCCGCGGTACCGCGGGTGACTGCCCCCTCGCTGCTGGCGGTCGGCGGCCGGCGGCCGGCGGCGTGCGAACGGCCCCGCCGCGGTGGCGGGGCCGTTCCGTGTCGTACGGGAGGCGGTCAGGCGGCTCAGCGGGAGGCCGTCTCCAGGGCCGGGACCGGGGTGAGAGCGGGGGCCGGGCCCCCGGCCACGGTCTCCGACCGCGCCGCACGCCGTGCCGAGGGGATGAGCAGCACCGCGACTCCCGCCAGGGCGACCATCGCGGAGCCCACCACCAGCGCGGGCCGCAGACCGTCCACGAAGGTCTTCGCGGTCTCGTAGCCGCCCTGCGCCGAGAAGATCGACGACATCACCGCGATGCCGAGCGCGCCGCCCACCTCACGCAGCGCGTTGTTGGCTCCGGAGGCGATGCCCTGCTCCTGCGGACGGACGCTGGACATGACCAGGTTGGACGCCGGGGCGAAGTACAGGGACATTCCGATACCGCTGATGATCAGGGCGGGCAACTGCTCGGCGTACGAGACGTCGGCGGCGAGCACCACGGCGTAGTAGGCGAGTCCAACGGCCTGGAGGAAGAGCCCGGTGGCGACCACCGGGCGTCCGCCGACGCGGTCGGAGAGGTAGCCGGCGATCGGCGCGACGAGCATCGGCATACCGGTCCAGGGCAGCATCCGCAGACCCGCCTCGGTGGGCGAGTAGCCGAGGACGCCCTGCATGTACTGGCTGAGCAGGAAGATCGAGCCGAACATCCCGAGGAACATCAGCAGGCTCGCGGCGTTGATCCCGGCGAAGGCGCGGGAGCGGAAGAGCCGCATCGGCAGCATCGGGTTCTTCGCCCGGATGCCGTGCAGGACGAAGGCGGCGAGCAGCGCGGCGCCGGCGAGCAGGCCGGTCAGTACGACCGGGCTGGTCCAGCCGTCGGCGGGCCCGCGGACCAGGCCGTACACGATTCCGAAGAGGCCGCCGCTGGCGAGCAGGGTGCCGGGGATGTCGAGCCGGGCACCGGCGCCGTGGGACTCGGCCAGACGCAGCCGGGCGAGCGGGAGGAGGGCGAGGCCCAGCGGAACGTTCAGCCAGAAGATCCAGTGCCAGGACACGTGTTCGGTGAGGCTGCCGCCGATCAGGGGCCCGGAGGCGACCGCGAGTCCGTTCACGGCGCCCCAGATCCCGTACGCCATCCCGCGCCTGGCGGCCGGCACCGCGGCCGTCAGCAGGGTCAGCGTCAGCGGCATCATGATGGCGGCGCCGACGCCCTGGACCGCGCGGGCCGCGATCAGGGAGTCGATTCCGGGTGCCATGGCCGCGGCCGCGGAGGCGCCGGTGAAGACGGAGAGGCCGACGAGGAAGAGCCGGCGGCGGCCGAAGCGGTCGCCCAGCGCCGCGCCGAACATCAGCAGGACGGCGAAGGTGAGCGTGTACGCGCTCACGGTCCATTCCAGGTCGTCCAGCGCTCCCCCGAGGTCCTTGCGGATGGAGGGCAGGGCGGTCGTGACGACGAGGTTGTCGAGGGCCGCCATGAATCCGGCGACGCTGGTGATGACGAGGGCCCAGGTGGCTCCCCCGCGCCGTGCTGTCTGCTGTGACATCGCTCCCCCTATGAGTGATTCACCCATGGTGATTAGTTATTGATGACTAACTTTCACGCCCATGAAAAAGGCGGCACCCGCCGCCTTCCCGATGAACGCCTATCCGCCCGAAACCCCGGCGCGCCCGGCCACCCGCACCTCCGGATAGATCCCTTCCCAGACCCGGTGGCCGGCCGGAAACCCCATGGCCACGAAGCAGTTGATGAGCATGCCGTACGCCAGGAAGTTCGTCGTCTCCCCCACGTCGGCACCGAGCGGCAGATGGACCGTGTCCCACATCCGCGTCCAGCCGCCCCGTACCGCCTCGCCGAACTCCCGGTCGCCGGCCTCCTCGGCCGCCGCCACCGCGGTGTACGTCTGCATCTGCATGAGCAGTCGCTCCGGGTGCTCCGCGATGACCCGTGCGTACGCGGTCGCCATGGCGTACAGGGCTTCCTCGCCCTCCAGCCCCTCGGAGGCCTCCTCGAAGGTGCGGCGGATGTCCTCCAGGCAGCGTTCGGCCGCCGCGAGGAAGATCGCCCTCTTGCCCGGGAAGAGCCGGAAGAGGTACGGCTGCGAGACGCCCACGCGCTTGGCGATCGCCTCGGTGGAGGTGCCGTAGTAGCCGCCGCGGGCGAACTCGCCGATCGCCGCGCGGATGACGCTTTCGCGCCTGTCCTCTGCGCTCATCCTGACCATGCGAGAAAGTTAGTACTCAATCACTAACTAAGTCAAGAGGGTCCGGGAAATGGGGCGTCGCGTGTCGCATGAGGTGCATGGGGCGCGTGAGGAGGAGGCCCGGGACCGGACCGGCGAGGACGGGTAAGGGGCGCCCGCCAAGGGCGGGCGCCCCTTACCGCCGACGGTCGCCGCTCGCCTGTCGACGGCCGACCGGGCCTACGAGCCGCCCGTCGGCCCGCGGCACGACCCGTCGTCCACCGTCGGCCCGCGGTGCGACCGTCGTCCACCGTCGGCCCGGCGCACGGCCCGCGATCAGGCCAGTCGCACGACCGCTCGTGACATGCCCAGGACCTTCTGCCCCGCGCTCGTGGCGGTGAGGTCGACGCGGACGGTGTTGTCGTCCAGCTTGGCCGCGACCTTGGCGCTGACCTCGACGGTCGCCCCCTTGTCGTCGTTCGGGACGATGACGGGCTTCGTGAACCGCACCCCGTACTCGACCACCGCGCCCGGGTCGCCGACCCAGTCGGTGACCACGCGGATCGCCTCGGCCATGGTGAACATGCCGTGCGCGATGACGTCGGGGAGACCGACCTCGACCGCGAACTTCTCGTTCCAGTGGATCGGGTTGAAGTCCCCCGAGGCGCCCGCGTACTGCACGAGTGTGGCGCGTGTCACGGGAAAGGTCTGGGTCGGCAGCTCCGTACCGACCTCGACATCACCGTACGTAATCTTCGCCGCCATGATCAGCCCCCTGCCCGGGACACGAGTTTGGTGATGGCCGTCACCACGTGCTCGCCCGTCTCGTCGTGGACCTCGCCGCGGATGTCCAGGATGTCGTTGCCGGCCATGGACTTGATCGCCTCGATGGTCGAGGTGACCGTGAGCCGGTCGCCCGCGCGCACCGGGCGTGTGTAGGCGAACTTCTGGTCGCCGTGCACCACGCGGCTGTAGTCGAGACCCAGTTGGGGGTCCTCGATGACCTGTCCCGCGGCCTTGAAGGTGATGGCGAACACGAAGGTGGGCGGGGCGATCACATCGGCGTGCCCGAGCGCCTTGGCGGCCTCCGGGTCGGTGTACGCCGGATTGGCGTCCCCCACGGCCTCCGCGAATTCGCGGATCTTCTCCCGGCCCACCTCATACGGGTCGGTGGGCGGGTAGGACCGCCCCACGAAGGACTGGTCGAGCGCCATGGGCCCGGAACCTCCTGGTCTTCAGCCGGTGCGGCGGATGCCGCGGTGGAGCGGATCCCGGCCGGGGTCCGGTGCCCTCGCTGCGGCACTCGGTCCTGGCCGGAGGCCGGTGGCCGGCGCCCGGCGATCGACACGCGCGGCACCCGACCGGTGAACGACGCGAGGCCGCCCCCGTTACTGGGGACGGCCTCGTGTACGAGCCTGAAATTATCGCGTTTCGCGGTGCGCGGTGTGCGCGTTGCAACGCGGGCAGTGCTTCTTCATCTCCAGTCGGTCCGGGTCGTTACGCCGGTTCTTCTTGGTGATGTAGTTCCGCTCCTTGCACTCCACGCAGGCCAGCGTGATCTTCGGGCGGACGTCGGTGGCAGCCACAGGAGTGCTCCTTGACGAACGGATGGGACATTAAGACGTTTAACGCATAGAAGAGTAGCCGATCGAAGGACCGACCCCACAATCGGCTACCGTCAGTAGCGGTGACCGGACTTGAACCGGTGACACAGCGATTATGAGCCGCTTGCTCTACCGACTGAGCTACACCGCTTTGATGTGATCGGACCCCGTCTCGCGACGGGGACCTCCCACACCAGAGCCCCAATACGGAATCGAACCGTAGACCTTCTCCTTACCATGGAGACGCTCTACCGACTGAGCTATTGGGGCGAGCGATGAAGACATTACACGGTCCTCCGCCGATCGCCCAAATCCGTTTCGCGGCACCCGCCCCGGCCTGTTCCCGGCCGCTTCCCCGCCGCTCACCGGCCCGCCTCCCACCCGTTCCCCGCCCCCCTCCGGGAGCGTGCGCACCGGCCGCGACACGCGACGCTCGCACCCCGTGGACCACGGACCCATCGCAGGTCCGGGGCCTCTCCCGAGCGACGGACCACACCAGTACGACTATTGCGCTCCTCCCCGACGAGGGCGGCTCGCCACCCTAGGCTCGACTCACGCTGCGTGATCTTGACCACCTGTCTCTCCGTCACTCAACCGTCCGCATCGGCACTCTCCGCAACCGACTTCCCCCTCCCCTCCCAGTCGCCCCCGAGCTCCAGGAGCGCGATGCCCGACAGCGAGTCGCAGCCGCCCCACTCCCCGTCGTCCCCGTCGTCCCCGTCCTCCCCCTCGTCCCCATTCGCCTCGTCTCCCTCGTCCCCCTCGTCCCCCTCGTCCGTCCCGTCCGTCCCGTCGGGAGGGGCCGACACGGCCACCCTGCTGCTGTGCGGGGCGCGGCTCACCGACGGCCGGACCGTGGACGTACGGCTCGGCGGTGGGCGTATCGAGGCGGTCGGCACGGCGGGCAGCCTGGCGACGGAGTCCTCCGGAGCACGGACCCCGAAGGTGGACCTCGGCGGCTACCTGCTCCTGCCGGCCCCCGCCGAACCCCACGCACACGGCGACACGGCTCTGACGGCCGAGGACGACGGCCCCGTCCCGTACGACCCCCACGAGATCCAGCGCCGGGCCACCGAGGCCGCGTTGCTGCAGCTCGCGCACGGGGCGACCGCACTGCGCTCTCACGTGCGCGTCGGCGACGTACAGGGGCTCGGCGCACTGGACGCGGTGCTCCAGGCCCGGCGGGCGCTGCGAGGGCTCACCGAACTGTCGGTGGTGGCGATGCCGCGAGTGCTCAGCGGGATCGCCGGGGCCGACGGTCTGGCGATGCTGCGGGACGCCGTGAAGATGGGCGCCTCGGTGGTGGGCGGCTGCCCGGACGCCGACCCCGATCCCACCGGGTACGTGGAAGCGGTCCTGGAACTCGCCTCCGAGCACGGCTGCCCGGTCGACCTGCACACGGACGCCACCGACCCCGCCCGGCTCGGGCGGCTCGCCGCGATGGCGGGCGGACTGCGGTCCGGGGTGACGCTGAGCCCGTGCGCCGGGCTCGGCCGGCTGCACGCCGAGGCGGCCGCCCTGGCGGCGGACCAACTCGCCGCCGCGGGCGTCACCGTGGTGTGCCTGCCGCAGGGCGGCTGCGGCGCTTCGGAGCGTCGCGGGACGGCCCCGGTACGGCTGTTACGAGCTGCCGGGGTACGGGTCGTGGCCGGCGGCGGCGCCCTGCGGGACGTGGCGAACCCGGTGGGCCGCGGGGACCCCCTGGACGCGGCGTACCTGCTGGCCTCGCGGTACGGACTGCGCCCCGAGGACGCGTACTACGCCGTGAGTTCCGGGGCACGGTCCGCTCTCGGGCTGCCCGAGGTACGCGTGGAGGCGGGATTCCCGGCCGAGTTGCTCGCGGTGCGCGGGGACGGGCTCGCGGGAGCACTGTCGCTCGCGTACAGCCGGATCGTGGTGCACCGGGGGCGCGTGGTGGCGCGGACCAGCGCCGTGCGTGAGTACTGCGACGCGGCGGCCGGCCTGGACCTGCCGCGACAGGGAAGCGGCGATCCCTCCTGAGGGTTTCCCGTCTTCATGACCCTCAGGAGCGGTCCGCACGGGGGACGTTGAGAGCCGGGAGTCGGGAACCGGGATGCGGGATTCCGGAACCGGGGTGCGGGAGCCGGGAGCCGGGAGCCGATAAACGGAAGAAGGTCCGCCGCCTCGCCGCCCTCCCGTCCCCCGCCCCTCGTTCCTCCTCCCGCGCCGCCTCTTCCGATCACTCGTTCGCAGGATCACTCTCGTGACCCGCGAGTTGTCCACAGGTCGTGCGGCGAACGCGTGCGTCCGGGCGTACGGTCGGAAACATGCGCATTGTCATCGCTGGAGGTCATGGTCAGATCGCGCTGCGGCTGGAGCGCCTGCTCGCCGCACGCGGTGACGAGGTCGCGGGGATCATCCGCCGCGCCGAGCAGGGCGACGATCTGCGGGCGGCCGGTGCCGAACCGGTTCTGTGCGATCTGGAGTCGGCGTCGGTGGAGGAGGTCGCCGCACATCTGCGGGGTGCGGACGCGGCCGTCTTCGCGGCGGGTGCGGGCCCGGGCAGCGGCACGGCCCGCAAGGACACCGTGGACCGGGGCGCCGCGGTCCTGTTCGCGGACGCGGCGGAGCAGGCGGGGGTACGGCGTTACGTGGTCGTGTCCGCCATGCGCGCGGACCCCTCCCACCAGGGCGACGACGTGTTCGACGTGTACCTGCGCGCCAAGGGCGCGGCCGACGAGTACGTACGCGGGCGTACGGCCCTGGACTGGACGATCCTGCGCCCCGGCGGCCTGATCAACGACGCCGGAACCGGCCTCGTCCGTCTGGAGGCCTCGACCGGCCGCGGCACGGTCACGCGCGACGACGTCGCGGCCGTGATCGCGGAGCTGGTGGACACCTCGGCGACAGCCGGGCTGACCTTGGAACTGATCAGCGGTTCGACCCCCGTCTCGGTGGCGGTCAAGTCGGTGGCGGGGAACTGACGCGACGCGGGGAATCAGAACGGAGAACCGGGACCGGGACCAGGGCGAGGCGGGGAGCCGGGGCAGCGGGCTGCAAGGGGCCGGGCGCGGGGGCCCAACGGGGGTCGCCTGAGGTCGCCGTCGTGGTGTCGGCGGGGGCCCGGAGCCCGCTCAGAACAGCGGGAGCTGACCGGGGAACTCCGGAACGGCGTACCCGTCCAGCGCGGGCTGCGCGGCCCCCAACTCCGCCTGCCTGCGGGACCCGGGACACGAGACCAGCTCCCCGCTGCCCCGCGCACCCGGCGGATCGTGCCGGGCGAAGCGTCCCGCGACAACGGCGATCTCCCGACGGCACTCGGGGCAGTTCCTGCGACGCGATGACATGGGATCAGTGTGCCCTCACGGCACCCGCCCCGACCTCCCCCACGAGACCCTCACCGGTCGTTGCGCTGCCCCACCCCGGAGCCCACCCGCCCAAAACGAAGAAACCCCCTCCGACCTGCGGTTAGGACAGGTCGGAGAGGGTTTACCTTCATGTGGCGGCGCCAGGATTCGAACCTGGGAAGGCTGAGCCGGCAGATTTACAGTCTGCTCCCTTTGGCCGCTCGGGCACACCGCCGGGGTCGCTGCCCTGAGACCGCTTTTCGGCGGTGCTCTCTGGCAACGACGTAAACGATACCTGATGCCCAGGGGTGCTCCGCCACCCGATTGATCTGCGCTCGAAGGGGAGCGGGTGACTAGGCTTATGCGGATACGGCCGGGGACCTATGCCGGGCTCGACGGCCGCCCCTACGCACCCCGATACAAGGAGCCACAGGACATGGCCGACTCCAGTTTCGACATCGTCTCGAAGGTCGAGCGGCAGGAGGTCGACAACGCCCTCAACCAGACCGCCAAGGAGATCTCGCAGCGCTACGACTTCAAGAACGTCGGTGCCGCCATCTCCTGGTCCGGCGAGAAGATCCTCATGGAGGCGAACTCCGAGGAGCGGGTGAAGGCCATCCTCGACGTGTTCCAGACCAAGCTGATCAAGCGCGGTATCTCGCTGAAGTCGCTGGACGCGGGTGAGCCGCAGCTCTCCGGCAAGGAGTACAAGATCTTCGCGTCGATCGAGGAGGGCATCTCCCAGGAGAACGCGAAGAAGGTGGCGAAGATCATTCGCGATGAGGGCCCGAAGGGCGTGAAGGCTCAGGTCCAGGGCGAGGAGCTGCGCGTCAGCTCGAAGAGCCGTGACGACCTCCAGGCCGTGCAGGCCCTGCTCAAGGGCAAGGACTTCGACTTCGCGCTGCAGTACGTGAACTACCGGTAGCCGTCGGTCCGTTGCGCCTGCGGCGCGTACGACCGTGTCCACGTGAGAAGGGCGGGCGCCCCGAGCGCTCGCCCTTCTCGCGTGTCGGCCGCCGCCCCGGGACCGCGCGGTCAGCGGCGCGAGTCGCCGAACAGGATGCGGTAGAGGATCAGCAGGACGAGCGAGCCGCCGATCGCCGCCGCCCACGTGGCGCCGTCGTAGAAGTGTTTGCTGACCGGGTGGTCCAGCCAGCGCGCGGATATCCAGCCGCCCAGGAAGGCCCCCGTGACCCCGATGAGGGTCGTGCCGATGAAACCGCCCGGGTCACGACCCGGCAGCAGGAATTTGGCGATGGCTCCGGCCAACAGTCCCAGAATGATCCAGCTGATGATGCTCATGCCCTGCCCCTGCCTCTCCGCGCTGTGCCTGTGCTGTCCTCATGCTCCGGCCTGGCCGTGTCCATGCCTTCCGGTTCGGGCAGTCGGTGGTGGATACCGGTGTTCGTGGCGCGTTGCCAGGAAGGACGCCTGGTCGGGGGCGGGTGGTTGCAATGATCAACGGGTGCGGCCCACGCCACAGTCCGGCTCCGGTCCGGGGCCCCGCTTCCGGTGCGGTACCCCCGGCTCCGGGCGGCCGGAGGTGGCTCCGGCACAGAACGGGGCTGGGAAACGGCGACGCCCGGCTCGTGACGGCGCGGTCCGCTACGGGGCCGCCGGGGTCGCCGCCGTACGGGTGCGGAAGTCGGGCCAGGGGGCCAGGTCCGCGTCGTCGTTGGACTCCTCGTACCAGCCGGTGCCCTCCAGCCAGACACGGAGCCAGGCCTCGAGGCCGGGCGCGTCCACGTACCACGCGTGGTCGGCCTCGTCGGCGTTCGGCTCGAAGAGCAGGACCGTGCCTTCGGGGCTGCGGCAGTCCACGCACGCGTACATCCCGCAGCCCCAGTGGGATATCGGCAGGACGCCCTCCGGCCACGGCCAGTCCGGGTCCTTGCGGCCGCTCTCGCGGTGGGCGAGGTACTGCGGGACCGCGGCGGGCTCACCGGACGGGGAGCCGTCGAGCAGCGGCAGCAGGCCGTACTCCGGACCGAACCCGCCGTCCCCTATCCGCAGATAGAGCGTGGCGAGCAAGGGTGGCAGCGCGAAGCCCAGAGCGGCCTCGGCACGGACGACCGACGCCGCGTCCACCGGCTCGGGGAGCGAAGGCCAGCCCCACGGCCGGGTGTTGCGGGCCTCCGCGCCGACGCTCGCCAGCAACTGCTCGATTTCGGTCATGGATTCATGATGCAGCGCCCCACCGACATTCGGGCAGCCTGTGGAAAACCCCCGGACGGGGGCGGACCGCCTTCGGGTGGGCCGGACGCCGACGCGCTCCTCGCCGCGCGCCGGAAAGAGGGCTAACGCGTCGCGAACGGCTGGTCCGTGCGCACGATCTCGCGTCCCAGGGGGAGCAGCGACACGGGGATGAGCTTGAAGTTGGCGATGCCGAAGGGGATGCCGATGATCGTGACGCACAGCAGGACGCCGGTGACGATGTGGGCGAGGGCGAGCCACCAGCCCGCGAGGACCAGCCACAGGACGTTGCCGACGCAGGAGGGCGCGCCCGCGTCCTGGCGCTCCACCGTCGTATAGCCGAAGGGCCACAGGGCGTAGACGCCGATACGGAAAGCTGCGATGCCGAAGGGGATGCCGATGATCGTGATGCACAGGAGCACGCCCGCGGCGAGGTAGGCGAGGAACAGCCAGAAGCCGCTCAGGACGAGCCAAATGACGTTCAGAATTGTCTTCATCGCTGGCGACCTGCCATCTGCTCGAGCCGGGAGATGCGCTCCGCCATGGGCGGGTGCGTGGAGAACATCTTCGACATTCCCTGCCCCGGGCGGAAGGGGTTCGCGATCATCATGTGGCTCGCGGTCTCGATGCGCGGCTCCGGCGGCAGGGGCAGTTGCTTCGTGCCGGCGTCGAGCTTGCGCAGGGCGCTCGCGAGAGCGAGGGGGTCACCGGTGAGCTGGGCGCCGGAGGCGTCCGCCTCGTACTCCCTGGAGCGGCTGATGGCGAGCTGGATGAGGGACGCTGCGAGCGGGCCCAGGATCATGATCAGCAGCATGCCGAGGATGCCGGGGCCCTCGTCGTCGTTCGAGCGTCCGATGGGGATCAGCCACGCGAAATTGACGAGGAACATGATCACGGAGGCGAGGGCGCCCGCGACCGACGAGATCAGGATGTCGCGGTTGTAGACGTGGCTGAGTTCGTGGCCGATGACGCCGCGCAGCTCGCGCTCGTCCAGGAGGCGCAGAATCCCTTCGGTGCAGCAGACCGCCGCGTTGCGGGGGTTGCGGCCCGTCGCGAACGCGTTGGGCGCCTCCGTCGGCGAGATGTACAGGCGCGGCATGGGCTGGCGGGCCTGCGTCGAGAGCTCGCGGACCATGCGGTACAGCTCCGGGGCCTCGAACTCGCTCACGGGGCGCGCGCGCATCGCGCGTAGAGCCAGTTTGTCGCTGTTCCAGTACGCGTACGCGTTCGTGCCGATCGCGATGAACAGCGCGACGACGAGGCCGGTACGCCCGAAGAAGCTGCCGATGACGATGATGAGCGCGGACAGTCCCCCGAGGAGTACGGCTGTCCTGAGCCCGTTGTGCCGGCGGTGCACGGTACGCCCTCCAAGTGGTGCGGCAGGGGAACCCTTTGCCTGCTGATGCTCTGCTTCCACTCTTCAGTGGACCCTCCCGTACTGGTCAACGCCAGGCGGGGAGCACTAGTTCCCTTGTGCGCGCGGCGGCGCGTGTCGGCCGTTCGGGTGACCGGCGGCGTCGTCCCACGCGCGGGGGACCGCGGAGGCCACGCGCGGGTGCCCGGCGGGCGTCAGAACAGGCCGGTCGCCGAGAACCGCAGGATCAGCTGGGGCGCCCCGGAGAGGGCGATGCTCAGGACCGCCGTCAGGGCGAGCGCCGCGGTGAGCGGGGCCGGTACCGGATGCCTCTCGGTCTCGCCCTCGGGGGAGCGGAAGAGCAGGGTCGTCCACTGGAGGTAGTAGAAGAGCGCGATCACGACGTTGATCGCCATGACCACGGCGAGCCAGCCGAGTCCCGCGTCGACGGCCGCCGAGAAGACGGTGACCTTCGCGAAGAGCCCGATGACGCCTGGCGGCAGTCCTGCGAGGCAGAGCAGGAAGAAACCGAGGAGCAGGGCCGAGAGGGGGCTCCTCGCGTACAGAGCGCGGTAGTCGCTGATGCGGTTCAGGGGGCTGGTGCGGGCGACGAGGGCGGCCACGGCGAAGGCGCCGAGGTTCACGGCCGCGTACATCAGGGCGTACGCGACGGTGGAGCCGATGGCCTTCTCGGCGTCCTTGGAGTAGGCGGCGGACGCGATCGGCACCAGGAGGTAGCCGGCCTGGCCGACGGAGGACCAGGCGAGCAGCCGTACCGCGCTGTGCGCGCGCGTGGCCCGCTGCCGCAGGGCGCCGACGTTGCCGACGGTCATGGTGAGGGCGGCCAGCGCGGCGAGTGCCGGGCCCCAGACGTCCGCGTAGGACGGGAAGGCGACGACGGTGACGAGGATCAGCCCGGAGAAGCCGACCGCCTTGCCGACGACCGACAGGTAGGCGGCGATCGGCAGGGGTGCCCCCACGTAGGTGTCGGGCACCCAGAAGTGGAAGGGCACGGCGGCCGTCTTGAAGGCGAAGCCGACGAGGGTGAGGACGACGCCGGCCTGGGCGAGCGTGTGGAACTGCGCGTCGACGTGCTGGATCCTGTCCGCGATCCGGGTCAGGTAGAGGGTGCCGGTCGTGGCGTAGACGAAGCTGACGCCCATGAGGCTCACGGCGGTGGCGGTGACCGAGGACAGGAAGAACTTCAGGGCCGCTTCGGAGGACTTCCTGTCGCCGTGTTTGATGCCGACGAGTGCGAAGGCGGGCAGTGAGGCGACTTCCAGGGCGACGATGAGGGTCGCCAGGTCGCGCGAGGCGGGCAGCAGGGCGGCGCCCGCGGCCGAGGACAGCAGCAGGAACCAGTACTCCCCTTCGGGTAGTCCCTTGTCCGCGTCCTTCAGGGCGGTGACCGACAGCAGGGCGGCGAGGAGCGCTCCGCCGAGGACGAGGAGCTGGACGACGAGCGTGAAGCGGTCCGCCCGGTAGCTGCACAGGCCGGTGTCGCCCGTGAGGCAGAAGGTGGCCCGGTCGCCGTCCAGGAGGGGCAGCAGCATGGCCGCGGACGCGGCGAGGCCGGCGACCGAGACCCAGCCGAGGAGTGCCTTCCGGGCGGCTCCCACGAAGAGGTCCGCGACGAGCACGACGAGTCCGGCGACCGCGGTGATGGTGGGTGGCGCGATCGCGAGCCAGTCGACGGACTGGACCATGGAGCTCATCGGGTGCCTCCTGCGAGGAGCTGCTGTACGGCCGGGTCGGTCAGCCCGAGGAGGGCCTTCGGCCACAGGCCGGCGACGACGGTGAGGACGACGAGCGGTGTCCAGGCCGCGAACTCGTAGCTGCGGACGTCGGCGAGCTTCGGGGTCTCCGGCCTCGGTGTCGCGCCCATGCAGACCCGGCGTACGACGAGGAGCATGTACGCGGCGGTGAGGAGGGTGCCGAGGGCGGCGACGGCCATGAAGGTCAGGAACGCCGGGCGGCTGAGGTCGTCGGCGGGCTTGAACGCGCCGAACAGCGCCAGCATCTCGCCCCAGAACCCGGCGAGGCCCGGGAGTCCGAGCGAGGCGACGGCGGCGAAGGCGAGCAGCCCGCCGAGACGCGGGGCCTTGCCGTACAGCGCGGCTCCGGTCTCCTCGGCGAGGGTGTCGAGGTCGGTCGTGCCCGTACGGTCCTTCAGCGCCCCGACGAGGAAGAAGAGCAGGCCGGTGATGAGGCCGTGGGCGATGTTGGCGAACAGCGCGCCGTTGACGCCGGTCGGGGTCATCGTGGCGATGCCGAGCAGGACGAAGCCCATGTGGCCGACGGAGGAATAGGCGATGAGCCGTTTGAGATCGCCCTTCGCCCCCTGTCTGACGAGGGCCAGGCAGGCCAGGGACCCGTAGATGATCCCGACCACGGCGAAGGCGGCGAGGTAGGGGGCGAAGGTGTGGAGGCCCTCCGGCGCGATGGGCAGCAGAATCCGGACGAAACCGTACGTACCCATCTTCAGCAGCACGCCGGCCAGCAGCACCGAGCCGACGGTGGGCGCGGCGGTGTGCGCGTCCGGCAGCCAGCTGTGCAGCGGCCACATCGGGGTCTTGACCGCGAGCCCGACACCGATCGCCAAAACGGCGATGACCTGCACGGACGTGGTCAGCGACCGGCCGTTGTCAGTGGCGAGTGCCACCATGTCGAACGTGCCCGCCTTGATTCCGATCAGGAGCAGGCCCAGCAGCATCACGACCGAACCGAGCAGGGTGAAGAGGATGAACTTCCAGGCGGCGGCCTGCCGCTGTGCACCGCCCCAGCGGGCGATGAGGAAGTACATCGGGATGAGCACCATCTCGAACGCGAGGAAGAACAGCAGCAGGTCGAGGACGGCGAAGGTGGCGAGGGTGCCGGACTCGAGGACGAGGACGAGTGCGACGAAGGCCTTCGGGGTGGGGCCCGCGGGCATCTTGAAGTAGCTGTAGAGCGCGCAGAGGAAGGTCAGCAGCGCGGTCAGGACCAGAAGGGGGAGGGAAATGCCGTCGGTGCCGAGGTGGATGCGCACGTCGAGTGCGGGGATCCAGCTGATGTCCGTGGTGGCCTGCATCTTCGACGGGTGGTCGTGGTCGAAGCCGAGCGCGAGGACGATCGCCGCGATGAGCACCGCGCCGGTGACGAGTACACCGTGCCGCAGTACGGCCTGCTCGGGCGATTTCCCCTTCAGCCCGGGCGGGGCCGGCAGCAGGGCGGCGGCGGCCCCGATGAGCGGGCCGACGACGATGAACGCCAGAAGGACCTGCATCACGGATTCACTGATATCGATCATGCCGGCTCACGCTCCTGTGGCGACGAGGAGGGCGGCGACCACCAGGACGACGGTGCCGGCGAGCAGCGCGCTCACATAGGTCTGCACGTTTCCGGTCTGCGCGCGCCGTACGGCGGCGCCGAGCCAGCGCGGTAGGGCGCCCGCTGCGCGTACGTAGGTGTCGACGACCTCGCGGTCGAGGAACCGGACGAGCGAGGCTCCGGCCTGGACCGGGCGGACGAACAGCACGGTGTACACGGCGTCGAGGTGGAAGCCGACGGCCGCGTGCCGGTGGAGCGGGCCGAGCAGCAGCCGGCCCGGGTCCGCGGGGTCGGCCGCGTAGGCCACGTCTCCGAAGGCGGGTGCGTGGGCGGCGATCGCCTCGGCCTCGACCTCTCCGGCGTCGGCGTCGGGGTGGGCCGCCACCGCGCCCAGCGGCACGCGGGCCGCGAGCGCGGTGGTCTGCCGCCAGGCGCCGTAGGTGACGAGACCGCCGACCAGGGCGAGTCCCGTGCCGAGGACGGAGGTGGTGAGTACCGGTGTCAGGTCGCGGCCGTCGAACCAGTCGGGCAGCTGCCCGTACAGCAGGCCGAAGGCGAGTGACGGGACGGCGAGCACCCACAGGACGGCGGTCATGGTGACGGGCTGCCTGCCGTGGTCGGGAGCCTCGGTGCCGTGGCCGCGGAAGGCCAGCAGCCACAGCCGGGTGGCGTACGCGGCGGTGAGCACGGCCGTGATCAGACCGGCGACGAGGACGATCCAGCCCGCGGCGCCGGGGGCGTGCTCGGTGTGGCCGGTGGCGACGTGTTCGGCGGCGCCGAGAACGGCTTCCTTGGAGAAGAAGCCGCTGAACGGCGGGATCGCGGCGAGTGCGAGCAGCGCCACCGTCATCGTCCAGTAGGCGTCCGGGACGCGGGCCCGCAGGTCCTTCATCCGGGACATGACGGCCAGCGAGTTGGTGCCGGAGGCGTGGATGATCACGCCGGCGGCGAGGAACAGCAGCGCCTTGAAGGCGCCGTGCGCGAGGAGGTGGAAGACGGCGGCACCGCGGTCGCCGACGGCGAGGGCGCCGGTCATGTAGCCGAGCTGGCCGATCGTGGAGTACGCGAGGACGCGTTTGATGTCGTCCTGGGCGAGTGCGGCGAGCGCCGAGCCGGCCATCGTGACGGCGGCCATGACGGCGAGGACGGTCATCGCGGCCGACGAGGCCTGGAAGACGGGGAGGAGCCGGGCGATGAAGTAGACACCGGCGGCGACCATCGTCGCGGCGTGGATGAGCGCGGAGACGGGTGTCGGGCCCGCCATCGCGTCGGGCAGCCAGGTGTGCAGCGGGAACTGCGCGGACTTGCCCGCGACGCCGGCGAGGAGCAGCAGGGCGATCAGCGTCGGATGGTGCAGTCCGCCGCTCGCGACGGTGCCGAGGACCGTGGTGACGCGGAAGGACCCGGCGTCGGTGGCCAGGGCGAACAGACCGATGAGGAAGGGGACGTCGCCGAGCTTGGTGACCAGGAAGGCCTTGATGGAGGCGGCGCGCGCCTCGGGGGTCTCCCAGTAGTGGCCGACCAGGAAGTACGAGCAGATGCCCATGACCTCCCAGCCGACCAGCAGCACGATCAGGTCGCCCGAGTACACGACGAGGAGCATCGCGGAGGTGAAGAGGGAGACGAGGGCGGCGTAGGAGGGGTAGCGCGGGTCGTCGCGCAGGTAGCCCGTCGAGTAGATCTGCACGCAGGTGGCGACGACGCCGACGAGTACGGCGACGAGGGCGGCGAAACCGTCGATGTACAGGGCCAGCTCGATGGGGACCGAGCCGGTGGGTGTCAGTTCGGTGGCGGCGCTGACGGCTTGGTCGCCGCCCTGGCGCACGGCGACGATGACGGCGATGACGAGCGAGGCGAGGGGCGGGAGGACCGCGAGGGGACGGACCAATCCGGGGGCGGTGCGGCCGAGGAGGAGTCCGGTCACGGCGCCGAGGAACGGCAGGAGGGGGACGAGGACGGCGAGGGTGGTCGTGGTCACGCGGTGGCCTCAGCCTTCTCGTCTGCCGGGACGGGGGCTCCTTCGGGGCCGTCGCCGGCGCCGTCACCGGCCGGGCCGTGACGTTCCGGGCCGCCGCCGTCGGGGCCGCCCGTCTCGGGGCCCTCGGCGGTGTCGCGGAGTCTGTCGATGTCCGCGGTGCCGCGGTTGCGGTGGACGGCGAGGACGATCGCCAGGCCGATGCCGATCTCGGCGGCGGCGATGGCGATGGTGAACAGGGTCAGGGCCTGCCCGGAGTGGAGCGTGTCGCGGGCGGCCTTGGAGAGCCAGACGTCGAAGGCGACGAGGTTGAGGTTGACGGCGTTGAGCATCAGCTCGACGGACATCAGGACCAGGATCGCGTTGCGGCGCGCGAGGACTCCGTAGAGACCCGTGCAGAAGAGGAGGGCGGCGAGCACGGCGGGATAGGCGAGGTGCATCAGCGGGCCTCTTCCTTCTCCGAGGACTTCGCCTTGCGGGAGAGGACGATCGCCCCCACCAGGGCGGCGAGGAGGAGGACGGACAGCGCTTCGAAGGGGAGCACCCAGTTCTGGAAGAGGCTCGCTCCGGTCACCTCGGTGGAGCCGGCGGCGGGACCCGCCAGGTCGACCCAGGTGGTACGGAAGGCGTCGACGACGACCCAGACCAGGGCGGCGGCCGCGGCGAGGGCCACGGTCAGGGCGGCCCAGCGGTTCCCGGAGTCGGCGTCCGGGGAGCGGCCGATGGGGGCCCGGGTGAGCATCAGGCCGAACAGGAGGAGGACGACGACGGAACCGACGTAGATGAGGACCTGCACCCAGGCGATGAACTCGGCCGTGAGCAGGAGGTATTCGACGGCGAGGCCGCCGAGCGCCACCACGAGCCAGAGGGCCGCGTGCACCAGTTGCCTGGTGGTGACGGTGACGATCGCGGCGCCGAAGGTGACCAGGCCGACGAGCAGGAACGCGATCTCGACGCCGGTCGGGGAGAGGAAGCCGTGGCTCCCGGCGGCGGTGGTCGTGGTGCGCGCCGCGAGGGCCGTGGCTGCTGCGAGGCTCACGCGTCACCGTCCTGTGGTCCGGCGGGGTCCGACGGGTCCGAGGCCGGGGGCTCGGTCCCGGCGGGCTTGGTCGGGTCAGGGACCGGGGGCTCGGTCCCGGCCGCCTGGGCCGCGAGTCTCTCGGCCTCCGCCAGTTTCTCGGCCTCCGCGAGCTTGTCGGCCTGCGCGAGCTTGTCGGCCTGCGCGAGCTTGTCGGCCTGCGCGAGCTTGTCGGCCTCGGCGGCGAGCTTGTCGGCGGTCTTGCGGGCGGCGGCCAGTTCCTTCGGCTCCTCGGCGGCGGCGTCGAGGGCGGGCGGGGCCGGGACCGTCCACATCCACTCGCGCAGCTTGTCGCGCTCGTGGGTGAGTTCGTGGATGTCGGTCTCCGCGTACTCGAACTCCGGTGACCAGAACAGCGCGTCGAAAGGACAGACCTCGATGCAGATACCGCAGTACATGCACAGGGAGAAGTCGATGGC
Source organism: Streptomyces fagopyri (assembly GCF_009498275.1). NCBI lineage: Bacteria > Bacillati > Actinomycetota > Actinomycetes > Kitasatosporales > Streptomycetaceae > Streptomyces > Streptomyces fagopyri. The sequence goes on from NZ_CP045643.1 coordinate 4,080,945, forward strand.
GAAGCGGTCCAGGACGTTGCGGCTGCGCTCGCGGCCGCCGGGGGCCGCGGGCGGGACCGTCTCCTTGTGGGAGTCGATGTAGATGCACCAGTCCGGGCACTCGCGGGCGCACAGCATGCAGACCGTGCAGTTCTCCTCGAAGAGACCGATGACGCCGCGGGAGCGGGGCGGCAGTTCGGGCTGGACGTCCGGGTACTGCGCGGTGACGGTCTTCTTCGTCATCGTGCGGAGGGTGACGGCCAGGCCCTTGGCCAGACCTGAGCCGGGAACGGGGGCCATGGTTACGAGATCACCACCTTGACGATGCCGGTGAGGGCGATCTGGGCGAGGGAGAGGGGGACGAGGAGGGTCCAGGAGAGTTTCTGCAACTGGTCCTCGCGCAGGCGGGGATAGGTGACACGCAGCCAGATCACGACGAAGGCGAGGATCGCCGTCTTCAGCAGGGTCCAGACCCAGCCGAGGCCGTCCGCGCCCCAGGGGCCGTGCCAGCCGCCCAGGAAGAGGACGGTGGTCAGACCGCACAGGACGACGATCCCGGCGTACTCGGCGAGGAGGAAGAGCGCGAAGCGCAGACCCGTGTACTCGGTGTACGCGCCGAAGATGATCTCCGAGTCGGCGACCGGCATGTCGAAGGGGGGACGCTGGAGTTCGGCGAGGCCCGCCACGAAGAAGACGATCGCGCCGACGATCTGCCACGGCAGCCACCACCACTGGAACGCGTCGACGATGCCGGGGAGGGAGACCGTGCCGGCCGCCATCGCGACGGAGGCGGCGGTCAGCAGCATCGGGAGTTCGTACGCGAGCAGTTGGGCCGCGGTGCGCAGGCCGCCGAGGAGGGAGAACTTGTTGGCCGAGGCCCAGCCCGCCATGAGCGAGCCGAGGACGCCCACACCCATCACGGCGAGGACGAAGAAGATGCCCGCGTCGACGACCTCGCCGACGGCTCCCTCGCCGGGACCGATGGGAATGGCGAGCAGGACGAGGAGGTACGGGAGGAGAGCGACGGCCGGGGCCAGCTGGAAGATACGGCGGTCCGCGCCCGCCGGGACGATGTCCTCCTTCTGCGCGAACTTCACGCCGTCGGCGACGAGCTGGGCCCAGCCGTGGAAGCCGCCCGCGTACATCGGGCCGAGGCGGCCCTGCATGTGGGCCATCACCTTGTGCTCGGTCTGACCGACGATCAGGGGGAACGTCAGGAAGACGACGAAGACGACGACGAGTCGCAGGGCGACGTCGAGGGCGTCGTTCACTGCGTGCCTCCGGAGGGGTCGTCGGGGTCGGGCTGACGTTCGGCGGGGTGCTTCGGCTCGGACTCCGGTGCGCTCCGGGCGGTGCCCTTCGAGGTGTCGTCGGGCGCGTCCTCGGTCGTCCCGGCGGTGGGACGCGTGGCGGGGTTCTTCGGCGTTTCAGCGGGCGCTTCCGCGGGCGCCTCTGCGGGCGCTTCCGCAGGCGTGTCCTCAGGTGTGCCCTTGGGCGTGCCCTCAGTCGTGTCCCCGGAAGGCGGATCCGACGGTGGCTGCGACTGCGGCTGCGACTGCGGTTCTGGTTTCGGCCGCGGTTCTGGTTCCGGTTCGTCGAAGGCGGGGCGGGCGTGGTGCCACGGGGCGTCCGAGCCTCGTGGGGTGTCCGAGCCGCGTGGGGCGGCGGGCCTCGACGGCGCGGCGGGGCCTGTCGGCCCTTCCGTCCCCGCGGGCGTCCCCCCGGGAGTCTCGGCAGGGCCCTCGGCCCGCTGGGAGGCCGAGCCCTGGCCGGCACCGCGCGCGCGACGGGGTCCGGCAGGCGCTGCCGGAGCGCTCGGCCGGCCGGTGTCCGGGACCGCGGTCCGCTCATCCGCGGAACCTCGGCCCTGCGGAGTCTCACCCGGGGAGTTCAGGCCTGTGGGGTTCTGGCCCGTGGAGTTCTCGCCGGTAGAGCTCTGGGTCGCGGAACCCTGACTCGCGGACCCCTGACTCGCGCTGCGCGCACGGCGGGGCGGCGCCGCGGCACCCGTGCCCGCACCCGCACCAGCACCAGCACCAGCACCAGCACCAGCACCAGCAAGCGAAGCACCGCCACCCGTGTCGGCGGTGGCCGTCTGGCCGGCGGAGCCGTCTCCGGCCGTACGGGCCCGGCGTACCGGGCGGTCGCCGGCGGCGGCGCGGGCAGCGCCCCGGGCCGGGCGGGCGGGGGCCGGCGGGAGCTGGCCCTTCAGCGGACCCCACTCGTTCGGGTCGGGAACTCCGGGCGGAAGCATCTGGCGGCGCTTCGGACCGCCGTGGTCGGACTCCCCCGGCTCCTTGGCGCCGGGCCAGGCCTTGGCCACGCGGGCGGCGAGGACGAAGTCCTTGCGGAGGGGGTGGCCCTCGAAGCCCTCGGGGAGGAGGAGCGGGTCGAGGCCGGGGTGGCCCTCGAAGGTCACGCCGAACATCTCGTGGGTCTCGCGCTCGTGCCAGCCGGCGCCCGCGTAGACGGAGACCGCCGACGCCAGGACGGGTGCCGAGTGCGGGACGGTCGTACGGACGAGAAGGCGGCGTACCGGGGACAGGGCCACCACGTGAGCCGCGACGCGGAAGCCCGTACCGGGTTCGTCGACGGCGCTCAGCCAGTCGAAATAGCTGCACCCGAGGGTGGTCCGGGCCGTGTCGAGGGCCGCGATCCAGGAAGCGGGCGGTACGTCGACGGTCAGGACCTCGTACGACTCCTCGGCCGTGGCCTCCGGGCCGAAGAGTTCCTCGACGGGTGCGGGGAGCCAGCCGGTCACTTGTCACCCTCCCCGGAAGCCGGATCCGCGCCGGAAGCCGGATCCGCGCCGGGACCAGGATTCCCGCCGGAATTCGCGTCCTCTCCGGAAGCCGCGTCCTCCCCGGGAACCCCGTTCTCCCCGGGAACCGGCGTCTCGGCCGGCACCCGGGTCTCGCCGCCCGTCGCGACCGGCGGAGCCACCAGCCCACTCTGGAGCGCGGCCACCGACGGCCGCCGCGAAGAGCCGTAGCGCTCCCCCAGCGACTCCCGGGCGATCTTCTCCTGGAGCTTGAGGATGCCCTGGAGCAGTGCCTCGGGGCGGGGCGGGCACCCGGGCACGTACACATCGACGGGGATGATCTGGTCGACGCCCTTGGTGACCGAGTACGAGTCCCAGTACGGGCCGCCGCAGTTGGAGCACGCGCCGAAGGAGATGACGTACTTGGGCTCGGGCATCTGCTCGTACAGGCGCTTGACGACCGGGGCCATCTTGTCCGTGACCGTGCCGGAGACCACCATCAGGTCGGCCTGGCGCGGGCCCGGGGCGAACGGGATCACACCGAGCCGGATGAAGTCGTGCCGGGCCATCGACGCGGCGATGAACTCGATCGCGCAGCAGGCGAGGCCGAAGTTGAAGACCCAGAGCGAGTAGCGGCGGCCCCAGTTCAGGACGACCTTCATGGGCTCGGGGGCGAGGCGCGAGAGCACGCCCAGCCGCTTCGGCTCCGGCAGGAGAACCGGCTGCCCTGTGGTCTCGCCCGAGGTGCTGCCCGAGATGTTGGGGGTCACGTCCATGTGAGGACGCCCTTCTTGTATGCGTACAGCAGGCCCACGGCGAGGAAGCCGAGGAAGATGAACATCTCCACGAGCGTCGCGGCGCCGTAGCCGGGGGCGGCGAAGACGGTCGCCCAGGGGAAGAGGAAGATCGAGTCGACGGCGAAGATGACGTACAGGAACGCGTAGACGTAGTAGCGGACCTGGGTGTGGGCCCAGCCCTCGCCGACGGGGTCGACGCCGCACTCGTACGTCATGAGTTTCTCGGGTGTGGGGACGACCGGCCGCAGCAGTCGGCCCGCCCCGAAGGCGACGGCGACGAAGAGCACGCCCACGACGGCGAGCAGCCCGACGACCGAGTAGGACTGGAAGTAGCTCGCCGCGACGACGGTCGGTTCCGGCACGTCAGCCCCTCGCTCCCTGACCTCGTGGCGCACGCCGTGCGCGGGTGCGCACACTGCGATACGCCCTGTTCGACGATCTGTACGGACGGGAGTCTAGGGCCTGCTAAAGAAACGGTAAGCAGGCCGTCACACCCTGATTATCGTGGACACGTCATGGTCGAGTCGTGGACTCGTCCGGCTCGTGCGCCACGGGATTCCCGTCCGTCTCCAGCGATCGCTTCCCATTTGACCGCAGGCCTGCACCCGGCACGGCACGGAACGTCACGAAGGTAGGGCTTTCCCCAGTGGATCGGGGCGGGTCTCCTCATGGCGCGGCGGCCCGCCGCCGGGCAGGCTAGCGAATATGACCGAACGCATCACCGCGATGGTCCCGCCGGACGGGACACCCGCCAGAACGACCGGCAGAATCCCGAGCACAACAGCCGGGACAGGCGGGACAGGCGGGACAGACCGAACAGGCGAGACAGGCGGAACGATCCGTACCACCGGCGGCACGACTGCCGAGAAGCCCGACGCGCCGTCCGGCGAAACGCCCGGCGGCGCACCCGCCGGCGCACCCGGCGATGCGTCCGACGACGACCGGCTGCCCTCCCCCCGCCTCGCCTTCGGCAGCCGTACCTGGCAGGAGATCGCGCACCTGCTCGCCAATCTGCCGGTCTCGATCTTCGGCTTCGTGTACGTCGTGACGATGGTGTCGACGGGCTCGGCGCTCGCGGTGACGGTGGTGGGACTGCCGTTGCTCGCGGGCGGCCTGCTCGGCGCACGACAGCTGGGCAAGCTGGAGCGGGCCCGGGCGCGCTCGCTGCTCGGTCTGCGGATCGACGAACCGAGCCCGCTGCCGGTACGCCGGACCGGCTTCTTCGGCTGGCTGTGGTCGAGCCTGAAGGACCCGGTCGGCTGGCGGACGGTGCTGTACGACCTGATCAGACTGCCGTGGGGGGTGCTGACGTTCACGGTCACGCTGACGTCGCTCTTCGTGCTGTGGCCGGTGCTGCCGTTCATCGCGCGCGGGCTGACCAACGTGGACCGGGCGATGGTGCGCGGGCTGCTGTCGCCCTCCGACGAGCTGGAGCGGCGCATCGCCGAGCTGGAGTCGGACCGGGGCGTCGTGGTCGACACGGCGGCGGCGGACCTGCGGCGCATCGAGCGGGACCTGCACGACGGGGCCCAGGCCCGGCTGGTCAACCTCGCGATGGGACTCGGCCTGGCCAAGGAGAAACTCCTGGAGGGCCAGGCCGACGAGACCGTCGCGGCCATGGTCGACGAGGCGCACGGCGAGGTGAAACTGGCCCTGCAGGAGCTGCGCGACCTGGCGCGCGGCATCCACCCGGCCGTCCTCACCGACCGCGGCCTCGACGCGGCGCTGTCCTCGGTCGCCACGCGCTGCACGGTGCCGGTGAAGGTGACCGCGGACCTGCCGTCGAGGCCGGCCGCGGCCATCGAGGGCATCGCCTACTTCACCGTCTCCGAGCTGCTGCAGAACGTCAGCAAGCACAGCGGGGCGAGGTCGGCGTCCGTCGACGTGTGGCGCACGGACCAGCGGCTGCTCATACAGGTCCAGGACGACGGACGGGGCGGCGCCCGGCTCGACGGCGGTACGGGGATGGCGGGGCTCGCGGACCGGCTCGGCGCGGTGGACGGACTGTTCGTCATCGACTCGCCGCCCGGCGGCCCGACCACCGTCACGGCGGAACTGCCCTGGCGGGACCGGCAGGACGACCCGGCGCACTAGACGTGCCGATCACACGCCAGACGTGCCGATCCCGCGCCAGACGTGCCGATCGGACACTCGACGTACCGACCACGCACTGGATGTACCGATCACGTATGTCGTCGACATGCCCAGGTCCTGGACATGGTGGCCCGACGACCCCGGCCGGGGTAGGGAAAACCCCCGCCCCAAGAGGCCGACCCGCTCCATGTTCCCCACGCTCCGCGGCCAGCAGGGTTGAGGTACGAGCCGACGAGCAGGACGAGTAGAACGGACGACGCCGATGGCCACGGAGTACGGACAGGGGTACGGGCACCGGAGCGGTCCCGGATTCCACGGGGCGGCTGCCGGGGAGCGGCGCCACCGCCTCCCCGCAGCGCTGCGGGCGCCGATCGAGGCCCGCAGCTGGCGCGAGTTCGGCTACGTCATGCTGGGCCTGCCGCTCGGCATCGCCATGTTCACGTTCGCGATCACGATGTTCTCGCTGGGCGCCGGCCTGCTGGTCACCTTCCTGGGGGTGCCGGTGCTCGCCGGAGCGCTGGCGGGCTGCCGCGGGTTCGGCGCGCTGGAGCGTGCGCGGGCTCGCGGGCTGCTCGGGGTCGAGGTGGACTCGCCGGAACGCGTGACCGTACGCAGGCAGGGGGCGATGGCGTGGATGGGGGCGATCCTCAAGAACGGTTCGTCGTGGCGCCATCTGCTGTACGCGGTGCTGCAGTTCCCGTGGGCGGTGTTCTCGTTCGTGGTGGCCCTGACCTTCTGGGCGTACGGCTGGGCGATGCTGACGTATCCGCTGTGGTTCTGGCTCTTCCCGGTCTACGGCGGCCAGGGCGGCCTTCAGTTGTACGGCGACGGCACCCACAGCATCTATCTGGACAACCCCTTCGAGATCACCGTGACCGCGCTGCTCGGGCTGCTGATCACCATGGCGACGCCGTGGATCGTACGGGCGCTGACCACGGTGGACCGGCTGATGGTGCTGGGGCTGCTGGGGCCGTCGCGGCTGGCGACCAGGGTGGTCGAGCTGGAGTCGGACCGGGGGGTCGTGGTCGACACGGCGGCGGCGGACCTGCGGCGCATCGAGCGGGACCTGCACGACGGGGCCCAGGCCCGGCTGGTCAACCTCGCGATGGGACTCGGCCTGGCCAAGGAGAAGCTCACCGAGGACCCGCAGGAGGCGGCGCGGATGGTCGACGAGGCGCACGGTGAGGTGAAGACGGCGTTGCAGGAGCTGCGGGATCTGGCGCGCGGCATCCACCCGGCCGTCCTCACCGACCGCGGCCTCGACGCGGCGCTGTCCTCGGTCGCCACGCGCTGCACGGTGCCGGTGGCGGTGGACGTGGACCTGCCGGCCCGTCCCGCGCCCGCGATCGAGGGCATCGCCTACTTCACCGTCTCCGAGCTGCTGCAGAACATCAGCAAGCACGCGCGGGCGACCCGGGCCACGGTCGACGTCTGGCGCGTCGAGAACCGGCTGATGCTCCAGGTGGTCGACAACGGCGTGGGCGGCGCCGACGTCTCCGCGGGCTCGGGTCTGGCGGGGCTCGCGGAGCGGCTGGACGCGGTGGACGGGATCCTGGTGGTGGACTCCCCCGCGGGCGGCCCCACCCGGATCACGGCCGAACTCCCCTGGCGGGGCTGAGCCGCCACCCCGCACGGCCGGTACCGCGACAGCCGGGGTCCGCGCCGCGTCACCACACGGGCCGGTACCGCGGTAGGCGACGTCGCCGCGCCGCCCGGCAAGCACTCCCGCCGCACCGGGCGTCATCCCCCCCCCTGACGCCCGGTGCGCCGCCCGGTGACACCCCTCGTGCCGGCTCGGGATTCCTCTCGCCCGGGCACGCCCCGGCGATTCTCGTTGCCCGGGCGCCCCGCGGTCCGAATGCTGGAATGCTGAGGGCTGTCGTACGAGCGGGGCGCAACCGGCGCCGGCCGGTACGGGCTGTGGGGGGGCCGAACATCGTGGAGGACAGGGTGCGGGTGGTCATCGCCGAGGATTCGGTGCTGCTCAGGGAGGGCCTGACCCGGTTGCTGACCGACCGTGGGCATGACGTCGTGGCCGGTGTCGGTGACGGCGACGCGCTGATCAAGACCATCACCGACCTGGCGGCCGAGGGCGCGCTGCCGGACGTCGTGGTGGCCGACGTACGGATGCCGCCGACGCACACCGACGAGGGCGTCAAGGCGGCCGTGCAGCTGCGCAAGCACCATCCGGGACTCGGAGTGCTGGTTCTGTCACAGTACGTGGAGGAGCGCTACGCCACCGAACTGCTGGCCGGTTCCAGCCGTGGCGTCGGCTATCTGCTCAAGGACCGGGTCGCCGAGGTGCGCGAGTTCGTGGACGCGGTGGTGCGGGTGGCCCAGGGGGGTACCGCGCTCGACCCCGAGGTGGTCGCGCAGCTGCTGGGGCGCAGCCGCAAGCAGGACGTGCTGGCCGGGCTCACGCCACGCGAGCGGGAGGTGCTGGGGCTGATGGCCGAGGGCCGGACCAACTCGGCGATCGCCCGGCAGCTGGTGGTGAGCGACGGCGCGGTCGAGAAGCACGTCAGCAACATCTTCCTGAAGCTGGGGCTGTCCCCCAGCGACGGGGATCACCGGCGTGTTCTGGCGGTTCTCACCTACCTCAACTCCTGAATACCTGACACTGTGTCAGGTATGCGGAAAGCGGTGACCGAGGGGCCGGTACGAGGTGCGCACGAGGCCGGCGCAAGGGCGGCGTGAGAATCAGAAGGTGAGCGGGGAGCATCTTCGGGAGAAACATCGGGGGGCAGCAAATCATGACAAGTCAGGGCGTCGAATCGTCTCAAAATGGTGTCCATCATGCGAACCACCGAGGGAAGGCGACCCTTACGGACGTAGGGTTGGTCCTGGGAACGCCTTCGGGAAGGCCGCTCCCAGACAGCCGCCTCGAAGGAGGTCCAGTTAAGTGACCAGCCAGGTCAGTAGCCCAGCGGAGCAGGCCGACGAAGCCGTCGTAGGAGAACAGCGCAATCCGGCGGGGGCGAAGGACGTTCGCCGACTCGATCGGGTGATCATCCGGTTCGCGGGCGACTCCGGAGACGGAATGCAGCTCACCGGTGACCGTTTCACCTCCGAGACCGCGACCTTCGGCAACGACCTCTCCACACTGCCGAACTTCCCCGCCGAGATCCGAGCGCCCGCAGGCACCCTGCCGGGCGTTTCTTCGTTCCAGCTGCATTTCGCGGACCACGACATCCTCACCCCGGGCGACGCGCCGAACGTCCTCGTCGCCATGAACCCGGCCGCCCTGAAGGCGAACGTCGCCGACGTGCCGCGCGGCGCGGAGATCATCGTCAACACGGACGAGTTCACCAAACGGGCGATGGCGAAGGTCGGTTACGCGACGAACCCGCTGGAGGACGGCTCCCTGGACGGCTACAGCGTCCACCCGGTGCCTCTGACGACGATGACGGTCGAGGCGCTCAAGGAGTTCGAGCTGTCCCGCAAGGAGGCCGAGCGCAGCAAGAACATGTTCGCGCTGGGCCTGCTGTCCTGGATGTACCACCGGCCGACCGAGGGCACCGAGAAGTTCCTGCGGACCAAGTTCGCGAAGAAGCCCGAGATCGCGGCGGCCAACCTCGCGGCGTTCCGGGCGGGCTGGAACTTCGGCGAGACGACCGAGGACTTCGCGGTCTCCTACGAGGTCGCCCCGGCCGGGGGCGCCTTCCCGACCGGTACCTACCGCAACATCTCGGGGAACCTGGCCCTGTCGTACGGTCTGATCGCCGCCTCCGAGCAGGCGGACCTGCCGCTCTACCTCGGTTCGTACCCGATCACGCCCGCCTCCGACATCCTGCACGAACTCAGCAAGCACAAGAACTTCGGCGTGCGCACCTTCCAGGCCGAGGACGAGATCGCGGGCATCGGCGCCGCGTTGGGCGCCGCGTTCGGCGGCTCACTGGCCGTCACGACGACCTCGGGGCCGGGGGTGGCGCTGAAGTCGGAGACGATCGGGCTCGCCGTCTCCCTCGAACTGCCGCTGCTGGTCATCGACATCCAGCGCGGCGGCCCCTCCACCGGACTGCCGACCAAGACCGAGCAGGCCGACCTGATGCAGGCGATGTACGGCCGCAACGGCGAGGCGCCCGTCCCGGTCGTCGCGCCGCGCACACCCGCCGACTGCTTCGACGCGGCGCTGGAGGCGGCGCGCATCGCCCTCACCTACCGCACCCCCGTCCTGCTCCTGTCCGACGGATACCTGGCCAACGGCTCGGAACCCTGGCGCGTCCCGGACCTCGACGAACTCCCCGACCTGCGGGTGCGGTTCGCGCAGGGCCCGAACCACACGCTGGACGACGGCACCGAGGTCTTCTGGCCCTACAAGCGTGACCCGAGGACCCTGGCCCGCCCCTGGGCGGTCCCCGGCACGCCGGGCCTCGAACACCGCATCGGCGGCATCGAGAAGCAGGACGGCACGGGCAACATCTCCTACGACCCCGCCAACCACGACTTCATGGTGCGCACCCGGCAGGCCAAGATCGACGGGATCGACGTCCCGGACGTGGAGGTCGACGACCCCTCGGGCGAGGCCGACACGCTGGTGCTCGGCTGGGGTTCGACGTACGGCCCCATCACCGCGGCGGTACGACGGCTGCGGACGGCCGGGGAGGCCGTCGCGCAGGCCCATCTGCGCCACCTCAACCCCTTCCCGCACAACCTCGGCGCGGTACTGGGACATTACGACAAGGTGGTGATCCCCGAGATGAACCTCGGCCAGCTCTCCACCCTCGTCCGGGCCAGATACCTGATCGACGCGCGCTCCTACAACCAGGTCAACGGCATGCCGTTCAAGGCGGAACAGCTCGCCAAGGTGCTCAAGGAGGCCATCGATGGCTGAGACGACCACGGAAGGCGCGGACACGATCGAGGCACTCACGCTGGTGCCCAAGGCCGGGGTCAGGCAGTCCATGAAGGACTTCAAGTCCGACCAGGAAGTGCGCTGGTGCCCCGGCTGCGGGGACTACGCGGTCCTGGCCGCCGTACAGGGCTTCATGCCCGAACTCGGCCTCGCCAAGGAGAACATCGTCTTCGTCTCGGGCATCGGCTGCTCGTCCCGCTTCCCGTACTACATGAACACGTACGGCATGCACTCCATCCACGGCCGCGCGCCCGCCATCGCCACGGGACTCGCCTCCTCCCGCCGCGACCTGAGCGTGTGGGTGGTGACCGGGGACGGCGACGCGCTGTCGATCGGCGGCAACCACCTCATCCACGCGCTGCGCCGCAACGTGAACCTGAAGATCCTGCTGTTCAACAACCGGATCTACGGCCTCACCAAGGGCCAGTACTCGCCGACCTCCGAGGTCGGAAAGATCACCAAGTCGACGCCGATGGGCTCGCTCGACGCGCCCTTCAACCCGGTGTCCCTGGCCATCGGCGCGGAGGCCTCCTTCGTCGCCCGGACCGTGGACTCCGACCGCAAACACCTCACCGACGTCCTGCGGCAGGCCGCCGCGCACCCGGGCACGGCACTGGTGGAGATCTACCAGAACTGCAACATCTTCAACGACGGCGCCTTCGAGGTGCTCAAGGACAAGCAGCAGGCCGAGGAAGCGGTCATCCGCCTCGAACACGGGCAGCGGATCCGCTTCGGCGCGGACGGCGCCAAGGGTGTCGTCCGGGACGCGCTGACCGGCGACCTGAAGATCGTCGCCGTCACCCCGGAGAACGAGTCCCACATCCTGGTCCACGACGCCCACGCCCCGTCACCGACCACCGCGTTCGCGCTCTCCCGGCTCGCCGATCCGGACACCCTGCACCACACCCCGATCGGCGTCCTGCGCTCCGTGGACCGGCCGGTCTACGACACCCAGATGGCCGACCAGCTCGACGCGGCCATCGAGCAGAACGGCAAGGGCGACCTGGCCACGCTGCTCGCCGGCCAAGACACCTGGACGGTCGTCGGCTGACCGCGACCGAACGGCTCAGGAGGCCCGGGCGGCTGCCGCCCGGGCCTCGTCGTACGTGTGGCGGGCCTTCTCGACGTCGCCCATCCGATCCTTGGTCCACACGGCCAGCGCGCGCACCTGCTCGGCGGCCTCGCGGCCGAGCCCGGTGAGCGAGTAGTCGACGCGCGGCGGGATCACGGGTTTCGCGTCACGGTGCACGAGACCGTCCCGCTCCAGTGTCTGGAGGGTCTGGGTGAGCATCTTCTCGCTGACCCGGCCGATCGCCCGGCGCAGCTCGCTGAAGCGGTGGGGGCGGTCGAGGAGCTCGATCAGTACGAGCACGCCCCAGCGGCTGGTGACGTGCTCCAGGACAAGGCGGTGGGGGCACATCGCCTCGCCGGTGTCGTACTTGCCGGCCGCCGGCTCACCGGCGGCGGCCCTGCTGACTGCCCGGGTACTTACGGTCATGCCAGTACCTTACTTCAAAGTGGGTACTTTCCCAGAGTTAGCGCACCTCCTAGGGTTAGTGACAGACCACCCCACAAGGAGCTGACCCATGAGCATCGTCGTCACCGGAGCCACCGGACACCTCGGCCGCCACGTCGTCGAAGGACTGCTGGAGAAGATTCCGGCCGACCGGATCACCGCCGTCGTCCGCGACCCCGAGAAGGCCGCGGACTTCGCGGCCCGCGGCGTACGGATCGCGGTCGCGGACTACAACGAGCCCGAGACCTTCGGCACCGTCTTCTCGGCCGGCGACAGGGTGCTGCTGATCTCCGGCAACGAGTTCGACAAGGGCCGCGTGAACCAGCACCAGGTCGTCCTCGACGCCGCCAAGGCCGCCGGGGTCGCCCTCTTCGTCTACACCAGCGCCCCGGGCGGCCTGACCGCCGCCCTCGCCGACGACCACCGCGGCACCGAGCAGGCCATCGCCGACTCCGGCATCACCTACGCCCTGCTGCGCAACGGCTGGTACAACGAGAACTACACCGAGAACCTCGCCCCGGTCCTCCAGTACGGCGCCGTCACCCAGGCCGCCGGGGAGGGCAGGATCGCTCCCGCCGCCCGCGCCGACTACGCGGCCGCCGCCGTGGCCGTACTGACCGGCGAGGGCCACGAGAACAAGACCTACGAGCTGAACGGCGACACGGCCTGGGGCTTCGCCGAGTACGCCGCCGAGATCGCGAAGCAGTCCGGCAAGGAGATCGTCTACAACGCCGTCTCCGTCGAGGCCTTCACCGGCATCCTGGCCGGGGCCGGCCTGCCCGAGCCCCTCGCCGCGATCATCGCCGGCGTCGACGCGTCCATCGAGAAGGGCGAGCTCGCCGCGACCGGTGGCGACCTGTCCCGCCTGACCGGGCGACCCACCACACCGATCGCCGAGTCGATCGCGGCGGCCCTGAAGGACTGACCCCGCCCGGACACCGGCCTCTCACCCGCGCACCCTCGCCTGTCATGACCGTATGGCGATACGGACATGACAGGCGAGGGTGCGCGGCGCTACCTTCTTGGAGGCTGCACGCGCGCAGCTGTGCGAGAGGAAGGGCCGGTGGCCGTGCAGCACCAGGCGAGGAGCGCAACCGGCTCCACAAGCTCCAAGGCCGCCAGGAGCGAGCAGCGCATCGGGCTGCTCAACGGCTTCGCGGCGTACGGGATGTGGGGCCTCGTCCCCCTCTTCTGGCCGCTCCTCAAACCCGCCGGGGCCCTTGAGATCCTCGCCCACCGCATGGTGTGGTCCCTCGCCGTGGTCGGTGTCGCGCTGGTCGTGATGCGGCGCTGGGCCTGGCTCGGCGAGCTGCTGCGACAGCCGCGCAAGCTCGGCCTGATCACCGTCGCGGCGGCCGTGATCACCGTCAACTGGGGCGTCTACATATGGTCCGTGAACAGCGGTCACGTGGTGGAGGCGTCCCTCGGGTACTTCATCAACCCGCTCGTCACCATCGCCATGGGCGTTCTGCTCCTCAAGGAGCGGCTGCGCCCGGCGCAGTGGGCGGCCGTCGGTGTCGGCCTCGGCGCGGTGGTCGTCCTCACCATCGGGTACGGGCGTCCGCCGTGGATCTCGCTGACGCTCGCCTTCTCGTTCGCCACGTACGGGCTGGTCAAGAAGAAGGTCAACCTCGGCGGCATCGAGTCGCTCGCCGCCGAGACCGCGATCCAGTTCCTGCCCGCGCTCGGGTATCTGCTGTGGCTCGGGGCCAGGGGGGACGCGACCTTCGCCGCACACGGGGCGGGACATGCGACGCTGCTCGCCGCGACGGGAGTGGTGACCGCGGTGCCGCTGGTCTGCTTCGGCGCCGCCGCCATCCGGGTGCCGCTGTCCACGCTGGGGCTGCTCCAGTACCTGGCCCCCGTCTTCCAGTTCGTTCTCGGGATCCTGTACTTCCATGAGGCCATGCCGGCCGAGCGGTGGGCCGGATTCGCGCTGGTGTGGCTCGCGTTGTCCCTGCTGACGTTCGACGCCTTGCGGACGGCTCGCCGGGGGGCTCGTACGCTTCGGGGGCGGGGCGGTGCTGTCGACGCGGGTGTCGTCGAGGCCGGTGTTCTTGACGCCGGTGTCGTCGGCCCCCGGGTGGCCTCGGCCGACGCGGCTCCCGCGGACGCCAAGCCGTGACCTGACCGCCCGGGTTTTCGCCCCCGCCGCCCCTACCCGTCCCATCCCATCCCATCCCCGGGGCTCCGCCCCCAGGAACGGATGACGGGGGTCCCCCTGCTCGAGCGAAGCCGAGAGCTTGGGGAGGGTGGCGGCGGCGAGGGCGAAGAAAAGGCGGGGCGGGTCCGGCGGTTGCGTTGCCCCGCCGTGGGCCCAACCACTATGAGTGACTCCATGACGCACACCCCACCCCTGCACTGGAAACTCGTCATCGACGCGGCCGACCCCCACGCCCAGGCCGACTTCTGGGCGGCAGCCCTCGGCTACCGCCTGGAGGACAACAGCGCCCTGATCGAACGCCTGCTGGCCCTCGGCGCCGCACCTCCGGAGGCCACCGTCGAGTCGCACGGCCGCAGCGCCTGGCGCGACCTGATCGCCGTACGGCACCCGGACGACCCGTACGAGGAGGAGACCGGCATCGGGCAGGGCCGACGCCTGCTCTTCCAGCGGGTGCCGGAACTCAAGTCCGCGAAGAACCGGCTGCACCTCGACGTGCACGCGGGCCCCGGACGCCGCGCGGAGGAGGTGGTCCGCCTCCAGGAACTGGGCGCGAGCGTCCTGCGGCACGTCAGGGAGCCGGGCGGCGAGTGGGTGGTGATGGCCGACCCCGAGGGGAACGAGTTCTGCGTGCAGTGACGTACGGGCTCCGACCGGATCGGAGCGGCCGGGTCGGCCGGGTCGGCCGGACCGGTCACCGTTCACCCTGCGAAGGCCCCTGACCGGATCGCGCTCTTGACGTCACGTCAGCCACAGCTTCACCATCAGGCACCCCATTCACTGTGGGATTCCCCTGGAATCCCCATGGAATTCGGAGCCCCCCACATGAAGCTCTCCGTTCCCGGGCGCGTCACCCCGGCCGCGATCATCACGGCCGTCACGCTCCTCACGACCGGTGCGATATCCGGCGCGGCGCCCGCCCCCACCATCGCGGCCCCCACCGCCGCGGCCGCCGCTCCCGACATCCCCGTGGCCAACGTCAAGGGCCACCTCGCGCAGCTCCAGTCCATCGCCACCGCCAACGGCGGCAACCGCGCGCACGGCCGCACCGGCTACAAGGCCTCCGTCGACTACGTGAAGGCGAAGCTGGACGCGGCCGGATTCACCACGGTCCTCCAGCAGTTCACGTCCTCCGGCCGCACGGGGTACAACCTGATCGCCGACTGGCCCGGCGGCGACACCGGCCACGTCGTCATGGCCGGCTCGCATCTCGACAGCGTGACGGCCGGCCCCGGCATCAACGACAACGGCTCCGGGTCCGCCGCGGTCCTGGAGACCGCGCTCGCCGTCTCCAGAGCGCAGTACCAGCCCACCAGGCATCTGCGGTTCGCCTGGTGGGGCGCGGAGGAGCTGGGCATGGTCGGCTCCAAGTACTACGTGAACAGCCTGTCCTCGGCGAACCGGGCGAAGATCAGCGATTATCTGAACTTCGACATGATCGGCTCGCCGAACCCCGGCTACTTCGTCTACGACGACGATCCCACCATCGAGAAGACCTTCAAGGACTACTTCGCCGGCCTCGGCATCGCGACGGAGCCGGAGACCGAGGGCGACGGCCGCTCGGACCACTCACCCTTCAAGAACGTGGGCATCCCGGTCGGTGGTCTCTTCAGTGGCGCCGACTACATCAAGACGGCGGCGCAGGCGGCGAAGTGGGGCGGCACCTCGGGGCAGGCCTTCGACCGCTGCTACCACGCCTCCTGCGACACCTCGTCCAACATCAACGACACGGCGCTGAACCGGAACGCGGACGCGCTGGCGTACGCCGTGTGGGGACTCTCCTCCTAGCGGCTCTCAGGTCGCGCTCCCACCGGCACGGGCGCGGGCGCGTTCGGCGAGGCGGTTCATGCGCGTACGGGCCGATTCGAGCTGTTCGAGGTCGTCGGCGGCGGGGCCGCCGTCGGCCACGAGCCCGGCCCACACCTCGATCAGAACGCGTCCGAGGTTCATCCCCTGCGCGGGATCACGGACGGCGCGCCAGGCCGTGGCCGCGCTCTGCACATCGCCGTACGCCGCGTCCGGGTCCCGCTGCCGGCGCCGGGCCCGTGCGAGGTCGAGCGAGAGATGGAACGACCTGAGCGCGTCACCGGCCAAGTAGGCGATGTAGGCGGAGAGTTCGCCCAGTCGGAGCACCTCGGGATGGTCGGGCCCGAGCGACCGTGCCGCTTCCGCCACGGTCCGCTCGGCCATCGTCGCGGCCTCTTCGATCCGGCCCTCCTTCACGGCTTCGTTGATCCGTGTCACGGGCTCCGCGAGGAACGCGGCGCCCTCCGTCTCCACCACCGGGGTCAGCACCGACTCGGCGACCGCGTCGAAGCCCCGTGGCGGCGTGGGCTTCGGCTCCGGCTCGGGCTCCATCACGGCCATCGCCTCCGCCGCCAGCGACGGATTGCGCGCGAAGACCACTCCGGTCGCCGGGGTGGCCCGCGCGGGGGCGGGGGGCAGCGGCTCGGGGAGGGGTGGCATCTGTGGTGCCGGCCCGAACTCGCCGGTCGGGGCGACCGCGACACCGGGCGCGGCGTCCGCCACCGGTCGCTGGACCACTCGCAGGAGATGCGTCGAAGGGGCCTCGGGCCACACGGTGGGCTCCGGGAGGCGTCCGGACACGGACTCCGGCTCCGGCGCCACGTCGGAGACCGGCTCGGGCCAGACCGGAACGACCGCCTCCGCAGCCGCCTTCCCGACCGGTTCTACGACCGGCCCCCCGACCGGCCCTGCGACCGGCTCCGGACCCGGCTCGCGACCCTGATCCTGGCTCAACTCCGAGAGCGGCTCCGTGAACGACTCCGGATCCCGATCCTGGCCCAGCGCCGAGGCCCGCTCCGGGGCCCGCTCCGGGGCCCGCTCCGAGAGCCGGTCCGGGACCGCCTCGGAGTCCGGCTCCAGGAAGGCTTCCGGGACCGGCCGGGCGACGGGTTCCTCGGCCTGCTCGGCAGACAGCCGGGAGCCGGGTTGCGGAGCCGGCTCGGAAAGCGGCTCGGGAGGCGGATACGCGGCCGACCCGGGACGCGGATTCGCCGCCCGCTCGGAATCCGGTCCGGACGGTGGGTCGAATGTCGGGGCGGGCGCCCGCTCGGGCGCCGGACCCCGCACCGGCCGCGGCGCCCGCGTGCCGGTGTCCCGCCGCGCGACCGGCGCGGGAGGCGGTGACGGTGAGGCCGACAGGGCCGACGGCACGGGCGGCGGAGGCGGAGGCGGCGTCCCCACCCGCACCGGCTCCCCCGCGTAGCGGCTCGACCCGTCGCCGTACACCTGGAGCGGGACGACGAAGCCGATGCGTTCGTCGTGGACGCGGGCGAGGACGGGGTGCCCGGTGGCACGGGCGATCCGGTGGAGGTGGTCCAGGACGGCGCCCTGGACGGTCTCACCGGGCGTGACGGCCAGCGGCACGCCCTCCACGGTGGCGCCCATGGCGGACGTCGGCACATGGACCTCGAGGGCCTGCGCGGGCCCGCCCGCGTGTCCTCCCGGGACGGCCGCCGAGCGCTGCCGCTTGAGTTCCCGCTTCTGTTCGCGGCTGAGTAGAGACATTGGTTCCCTCACTCGGGGGTGATCAGAGGTGCGTGATCAAGGGAGCGTGGTCAGGGGAGCGTGGTCAGGGGAGTACGGAGCAGTGGACCGGCCGGTCCACGCGGTCGGCCCCGCGCCGGGCACTCGCCGGGCACTCGCCGGGCGGCGACACCCTCGTACGCATCCTCGACTCCCTCCTGCGGGCCGTGCCCAGGTGTCCGGCACCCGCGCCGCCGGCCGGCGCGTGGCGGTGTGCCGCAGGCCCGCCGGCATGGTGCCGGCCCAGCCTGCCCACCAGTCTCCCGGTTCGCGTCCGGTCCCCGCGTCACCGTGGCGTCACAGGCTCGTTCCAGGAACTGGGCCCCCACTGCTTAACCTGTCGGGGCGCCGTGAACCCCGGCGCCCCGACAGGTGCGCCGATGGCGAGGAGACTGGCGATGGGAATCGCGCGGCAGGGGCCGGACGGACCCGAGATCTGGATCCGCGGACCGGTGGGCGGAGCGGTGCCGCCGCGGGCGGAGCGCGGACAGGTCCGCGCGGGAACCCGACGGTTCGCGTGGGTCGCCACCCACGGCGGAGCCGGCACCTCGACCCTCGCGACGGTCTTCGGCGGCCAGGACGCGGGCCGCGACTGGCCCCGGTCCGAGCGCGACGAGTCATGGTCGGTCCTCCTCGTGGGGCGTACGCACGCGACGGGACTGGAAGCCGTCTCGTACACCCTGGACATCTTCCGCCGGGGCGAGGCGCCGCCGGGGCTGGACCTCGAAGCCGTCGTACTGGTGGCGGACGCGCCCGGCCGGCTGCCCCGCCCGCTCGCCCAGCGGGTCAAGGCGCTGGCCTCGGTGGTCGACGTCCACCAGGTGCCGTGGGTACCGGCCTGGCGGATCGGCGACCTCGGTGCCGAGCCGCCGCGCGAGAGCACCGCGCTGGCCCGGCTGACCGCGTCGGCGGTACGCCCCTGAGGACCCCCGCTCCGGCCCGCTCCGGCCACTAGGCGGTGATGTCCTTGGCCGTGAACCGTGCCCAGGCCGCCGAGCCGAACACGACCGCGTACAGGCCCTGGAGGCCGAGGTCGCGGACCAGGTCGTCCCAGTACACCGGGTCGCGCATGAGGTCGGCGAAGGACAGCCAGTAGTGCGAGAAGAAGTACGGCTGGAGGGCGTGCAGCTGGGGGATCTGGTCGAGGATCTGGATGGTGATGAGGAGCCCGACCGTCGTCGCCATCGCCGCGATGCCGCTGTTGGTCAGTGTCGAGACGAACAGACCGAGCGCGGCGACGCCGATCAGTGACGCGGCGACGACCAGCGCGATGAGGAAGGCCCGGCCGAGCCCCTCGGCCAGGCTGATCCGCGTTCCGGAGATCGTCGTCAGCTCGCCCAGCGGGAAGAGCAGCGCGCCCACCGCGAGCGCCGAGACCGCCACCACCACCGTCGCGACCAGGCAGAACGTCATCGTGGTCGCGTACTTGGTGAGCAGCAGGCGGGTCCGGCCCGCGGGGGCGACGAGAAGATAGCGCAGGGTCCCGGCGTTCGCCTCGCCCGCGATGGCGTCGCCCGCGACGACACCGATCGCCATCGGCAGGAAGAAGGGCAGCGTCGCGGCGAGCGCCGTGAACACCAGGAACAGGCCGTTGTTGGTGACCTGCGCGATGAACGCCGGTCCTCCTCCGCCGCCTCCGCCGCCCGGCGACGAGCCGTCCCGCGTCTCGATCTTGATGGCGACACCGATGAGGACCGGTACGGCCGCGAGGACGCCCAGCAGCGCGATCGTCCGCCAGCGCCGGAAGGTCGTGACGAGCTCGCTGCGCAGCAGCCCGAACGTCCACAGTGCGCGGGGCGTCCGCACGGCCGGGCTCCCGCTCCCCGGGGTCCCGTTCCCCGAGGTCCCGTTCCCCAGGGCCCGCGCCCCGCCCGGCACGATCCGCGCCGGGTTCTGCGCGGCCGACGGCCCGACCTGCGTGCCCGACGCCCCGACCTGCGTGCCCGACGCCCCGTCCCGCTGGGCCGACCCCCCGCCTTGCCCGGCAGGCACCCCGTTCCGCCCGGCAGGCACCCTGTTCCGCCCGCCCGGCACGTCAGCCCGCGACATCGAATCCCTCCCCCGTCAGCGCCAGGAACGCGTCCTCCAGCGAGGCCCGTTCCACCCCGAAGCCGCGCACCCGGACACCCGCCGCGACCAGCGCGGCGTTCAGTTCGGCGAGTTCGCGGTCCCGGTCCGGCGGCTCGGCCGTCACCCCCGTCTCGGTCACGACCACGTCCCCCACCCCCTGTTCCTTCAGGACGCGCGCCGCGTCCCCGGGGTCGGGCGTGGTCACCACGAGGCGGCCCCGCGCGCCCGCCGCGAGATCGGCCACCGCGCCCTGCGTGATCAGTCTCCCCTGCGCCATCACGGCCGCATGAGTGCACACCTGTTCGATCTCGTCGAGCAGGTGCGAGGAGAGGAAGACGGTCGTGCCGTCCGAGGCCAGTTCCCTCACCAGGGAGCGGATCTCCCGCATGCCCTGCGGGTCGAGGCCGTTGGTCGGCTCGTCCAGGACCAGCAGCCGGCGGGGCTGGAGGAGCGCCGCCGCGAGCCCGAGCCGCTGCTTCATGCCGAGGGAGTACGCCTTGGCCTTCTTGCCCGCGGCGGCGGTGAGTCCGACCCGGTCGAGGGCGTACGCCACCCGCGCGCGCCGGGTGCGCGGGTCGGCGGTCGGGTCGGCGGCGTCGTACCGCTGGAGGTTGTCGCGGCCGGAGAGGAAGCCGTACAGCGCGGGGCCCTCGATGAGGGCGCCCACCTCCGGGAGCACGGCGCGGGCGGCGCGGGGCATCGGTCTGCCCAGTACCCGTGCCGTGCCCGAGGTCGGCTCGATCAGGCCCATCAGCATGCGGATGGTGGTGGTCTTGCCCGAACCGTTCGGCCCGAGGAAGCCGAAGACGCTGCCCGCCGGGACGGCCAGGTCGAGGCCGTCGACGGCGAGCTGTCCGCCGCGGTAGCGCTTGGTGAGCGCGCGGGTGGCGATCACCGTCTCGGCCATGTCCGGTTCCGCGGCGGACAGTTCCTCCATGGGCTCCCTCGTCTCGAGCTTCGCGGACGTGTCTACTGGGCGGCGTCGGCCGCCTTCACCAGCGCGGACTTGGTGACGGCGCCCGCGTACACCTTGCCGTCGTCCGTGATCAGCGCGTTGATCAGGCGGGTCGAGAAGACCGTGCCCGAGCCGAACTTGCCGGAGACGTGGTCGCCGAGCGAGTCCAGGAACCCGGAGAAGGGGCTGTTGCCGGACGCGGAGCCCGAGGGCACGCCCTGGCCGCCCGTGTCGAACTCGACGATCGAGCTCCAGCCCTCACCGATGACCTTCCGGCCGCCGAGTCCCTTGCCGAGGTCCTCACCGGGCTTCGGGGAGGCCTCGGGGAGCTTGCCGTGCCTGCCCTCGTCCTTGTTGGCGCCCTTGTCGCCCTTGCCGTTCCCGTCCGCGTGCTTGCCGAGCTCCTTGCCCAGGTCGTCGCCCTCGGTGACCTTCGCGCCCTTCGGCGGGGTGAAGTCGAAGGTCGAGGCGGCGGGCCTGGAGAAGTCGACCTTGGTGAAGCCCGCGTCCACGACGGCCGCGCCGCCGCTCGTCGGCGTCAGCGTGAACTTCAGCGGCACCCCGGTCTTCGCGTCCACCGCGACACTGATCGCGCCGACCGTGGAGCCGGACTGCCTGGGCTTGATGAGCAGCTTGTAGGCATCCCGGCCCGCGACCTGCGCCGTGCCGTCCACGGTCACGGAGGTCGTGTCGCCCACGGACTTCAGGGCCTCGTCGGCGAGTTCCTTGGGCGTGCTCGGGACGCCCTCGGGCGCCGCCCCGCGCCGCTCGTCGGACGCGGGCGCCTTCGAGTGGTAGACCTCGTTCGACTTGCTGTCGTACGCCCATACGTCGCCGCCGTTGCGGATGACGCTGTACTCGGCTGCGCTCTCCAGCAGGGAGACCTTGCCCTTGTCCGGGCCGTCGGCCGCGACGCGCAGCGTGTGCGTGCCCGAGGCCAGCTCCATGAGTTTGGACTGCGGGTCGGCGGAAGAGCCGCCGTCGCCCTGGGCGGCGCCGGACATCAGGCCGTTCTCCAGACCACCCAGGTCGGGCAGCCCGAGGTCGGTGCTGATCTTGACCGTGCCGGAGAGCTGCTGGACGTCGGACTTGGCGATCTTCTCGACGAGCTGCTGCGCGGTGATCTTCGGCAGGCTGGGGTCGCCGGAGTCGGCGAGCGCCGGGACGAGCCCGATGGTCACCGCCGCCACTCCCACCACCGCGACCGGGACGACGTACCGCGCGGCCTTGCGGCGGCCGGCGCGCATCTCGTCGGCCTCGTCGCGCAGCCCTTCCGCCCCGGCGGTCCTGTCGGATTCGTTCGGTGCCATGTGTGCCTTACCTCCGTCGTCGGCGGCGGCCTGCCATCCTGCGCTTCCCCACCCCTATAGCCGCCATTCTCACCCGAACCGGTGAGGAGTGGTGCTCTCCATATGACCAAATCGGGCGGAGAGATGCGTCAGACCCCGGACGCAACTCCACGTACTCCTTCGGTATGACACGAGGGGGCGGTGGCTCCCGCGACCCGTAGGGGTCGCCGGAGGCACAGCCTCACCGGGCCGGGCCGGTGCCGTACGAACGCGGGGTCCGCCTGGGGAGGGGGCGCCGGGGGACTCGGGGGCGGGGGACACGGGGGACGCCGACGATCACACATCCGTATGGACCGATCCCGATCCTGGACCACATCCCAACATGTGACGCACGTCACATCAGCACGCACCGGTCGGCCGGTCACCGGGAACGACACCCCGCGGGCACCGCGCCGGGCGCCCCGGCACCGGCGTGGACGAAGGCGTCAGCCCGCCCGGTGCACCACGGCGTCCACGAGCTCCACCAACGCCGCCTTCGCGTCGCACTCCGGCAACGGAGCCACCGCGGCCCGGGCCTCCTCCGCGTACCGCACGGTGTCCCTGCGCGCCTGCTCCAGCGCCGGGTGCGCCCGCAGCCGGGCCAGTGCCTCGGCGTGCCGGTCGTCGTCCGTGAGGTCGGAGTCCAGCAGCTCGCACAGCGCGACGTCCTCTGCGAGACCGAGCCGCTCCGCCCGCTCGCGCAACCGCAGCACCGGCAGCGTGGGAATGCCCTCGCGCAGATCCGTCCCGGGCGTCTTTCCCGACTCGTGCGAGTCGGACGCGATGTCCAGGACATCGTCCGCGAGCTGGAAGGCCACGCCCAGCCGCTCCCCGTACTGCGTCAGCACGTCCACGACCGCCTCGTCGGCCCCGGACATCATCGCGCCGAACCGGCACGCCACGGCGACCAGCGAACCGGTCTTGCCGCTCAGCACGTCGAGGTAGTGCTCGACCGGGTCCCGCCCGTCGCGCGGCCCCGCCGTCTCCAGGATCTGCCCGGTGACCAGCCGTTCGAACGCCTCGGCCTGGACGCGGACGGCCTCGGGCCCGAGGTCGGCCAGGGTGTGCGACGCGCGCGCGAAGAGAAAATCACCGGTGAGGACCGCGACCGAGTTGCCCCAGCGGGTGTTCGCGCTGGGCACTCCGCGCCGCGCGTCGGCCTCGTCCATCACGTCGTCGTGGTACAGCGTGGCGAGATGGGTCAGCTCGACGACCACGGCCGAGGGCACGACACCCGGCGCGTAGGGGTCACCGAACTGCGCCGCGAGCATCACGAGCAGCGGACGGAACCGCTTCCCGCCGGCCCGCAGGAGGTGTTGCGCGGCTTCCGTGATGAAGGGGACCTCGCTCTTGGTGACTTCGAGCAGGCCCTCCTCGACAGCCGCCAATCCGGCCTGGACATCGGCTTCGAGAGCCTGGTCCCGCACGCTCAGCCCGAACGGCCCGACGACGGTCACGAGAGGTTCTCCTGTCTGCTGACGATCACATGGCGAACTCGGTCGATCATTCGGTCGATGACACGGTTTGTCGATGTGTCGCTGCCATCACTCAAGTCAGCGTATCCGGTCACGTTTCGATCACCACGAGCGCCCACCGTCCCCACTGTCGACTTCCTCCCGACTTCCCTCTCACCCGGCGTCCGATGTCTCCGGAGGGGCAGGCGGTCCCACGTCCGGGCGACGGCCCCTCGCGAACGGTATGTTCGTGAGAGGCCGTTATGACAGCAAATACACCGAATCGCCCCCGCTCATCGAGAACACCGAGAACACCGAGAAGAGCATGCACATCCGTACGGTCTTCCCCTACGAGACGACTCACGAGGACCTCTGGATCCCCCTGGCGGACGGCACCCGCCTGTACGCACGCATGTGGCGCCCGTTGACCGAGGAGCCCGTCCCCGCCCTTCTCGAATACCTCCCGGACCGCCTCCGCGACTCGACCGCGCCGCGCGACGCGCAGCGCCACCCCTGGTACGCGGGCCACGGCTACACCTCCGTCCGGGTGGACGCCCGCGGTCACGGCAACTCGGAGGGCGTGCCGGCGACCGCGGAACCCTCCGATACCGCCGAGACCACCGACGGCGTGGAGGTGATCCACTGGCTGGCCGCACAGCCCTGGTGCAGCGGCCGGGTCGGCATGTTCGGTCTCTCCCGGGGAGGCACCATCTCCCTGCGGATCGCGGCCCGCGCACCCGGACCGCTGAAGGCGGTCGTCGTGGTCTGCTCGGCCGACGACGGCACTGCCGACCACCGATTCGCCCACCGCACCGACCGCGGGTTCGGCCGCGAGGGAGGTTCCGTCCTCACCGCCGGCGCGCACGCCCGCGCGGCCGCGGCGCTCGCCCATGTCGCCCGCCCACCGGACCCCGCGCACGTCGGTCAGGTGATGTGGCGTGACATGTGGGTGGCGCGCCTGGAGACGGTGGACCCGGGCATCCGTACGTGGCCGACACACCCGGCCCGGGACGTGAACGGGGGCGCCGGGGGCCTCGACGAGGACAGCTCCGCGATCCGTGCGGCCGTCCTGGCGGTGGGCGGTTGGCACGACCCGTACCGCGACTCGGTGCTGCGCCTGGTCCGGAGCCTCCCGCCGGATCGCGTACGCGGTCTGATCGGTCCCTGGTCGCACGGGTACCCCGACCAGGACCGCCGGCCGGGCCCGGCGATCGGCTTCCTCCAGGAGACGCTGCGCTGGTGGGACCACTGGCTCGAGCCGCACGGCAGGCGCACGCCGGCCGCCCCGGGCGCGAGGACACCGGCCGGCACCGACGGCCGCCCGGTGATGGCGGAGCCCCTTCTGCGCTCCTACGTCATGGACGCGCACCCTCCGGCGACGGCCTACGCCTCGCTGCCCGGCCGCTGGGTCGGCGACACCGCCTGGCCCTCTCCCCTGGTCACCGTCATCGCGTACGCGCTCCGGGGTGCGCCGGTGCTCGTGCGCTCCCCTCAGCACACCGGCGTGGACGCGGGGCGCTTCCGCCCGGTCGGAGGCGACGCGGACCTGCCCCCGGACCAGCGGGAGGAGGACGCGAGATCCGTCTGCTTCGAGTTCGAGGTGCCGGGAGAGACCTGGATTCTGGGGTGCCCCAGCGTGCGCCTGCGTCTGACCTCCCACTCGGCCCGGGGCCAGGTGATCGCCCGGGTCTGCGACGTGGCTCCCGACGGCGCCTCGACCCTGGTCACCCGGGGTGCCATGAACCTCTCAGCGCGCTACGGCCGCGATCGGGCCGTCCTCTGGAAACCGGGCGCCACGGAGGACGTACGTTTCGAGCTGGACGCCATCGGATACGCCGTCCCGCCCGGCCATCGCATCCGCCTCTCCCTCTCCTCCGCGTACTGGCCGTGGATCTGGCCCGAGCCCGGCTCGGAGGCCGGGTTCACCCTGGATCCGTCGGCCAGTTCTCTCGAACTCCCGGTAAGGGCACGCGAGTCGGACCCCACGATCACCTTCGCCGAGCCGGAGCACTCGGTACCGCTCGGGGTGGCGTCCGCGGCCACCCTCGACGAACCCCGCCCGGAACGCCGGGTCGTGCACGACGTGGCGAAGGACGAGTGGCGCCTCGAAGCCGTCCCCCGCGACGGCGGCACCCTCGTCCATCCGGACGGCCTCGAACACGCGGAGGAGGCGCTGGAGACGTACCGCGTCCGTGAGGCCGACCCCCTGAGCGCCCGCGCCCACTCCTCCTGGTCGATCCGCCTGCGCCGCGCGGAACCGGCCTGGGACGCGCGCGTCGAGGTCCGCTCCGAAGTCGTCTGCGACACACGCGACTTCATCACCTCCAGTGAGCTGGTCTGCGAGGACGGCGACGAGGTGGTCTTCCACCGGACGTGGGAGCGCAGGATCCCGCGCACGGCGGGCCGAAGCCCCGGCGACGGTCTCGGCGACCCCGCGGAGCAGGACGCGGACCGCTGAATCCCTGACGGACCCCGGCAACGGAGGCCCGCCGGCTTTCACGGACGGACCAGGAGACGGTCACGCGCTTCGCGGCGCACCGGCGGATCCGGTGTCCGGGACCAACAGGTCATTCAGGGGAGGGGAGTTCAGCTCCTCGCCCCGCCGTGACATGCCAGGCGCTTCCCGAACTCGGTTCAGGTGAACCCCACTTCGGGGCCGACGAGGACCGGCTCCCCCGCGGCGACCCGGGCAACGGGCTGCCCGCGGGGCGGGTTCACCCGCCCCCGAACAGGGGTTCATCGACCTCTTACCCGCGCCTTATATGCCCGACTTGCCGCCATTGCCGCTTTATTCCTGGCCGATCGAGTGAGTTGGGTCACGCGCGAAGATCACCCATCCCGCGACCCCGCTCGGCGACTACCCGTTTGCATAAGCCAAGTTGAGTGAAAGATTCCGGATTAATCGGGCAATTCATCCGCCCTTATGTCCTGGTGAAAACGATCTACACCGCGACATCAAGGCTTGTTTCGGACATGTGCTCTCGCATACCTTCACGTCACTCCGGACGGACCGCCAAATCCTGCCACCGACCGGAAACCACACCCGACCACACACGCACGGCAGGAGCGGGGGACCCAGGTAAGTCGCCGAACCGAAGTCCGGAACGGCTAGGGGTGAAGTCGCACTCACCGTGCGGCCGGGCAGCTCCCGCCCGAACCCGACAGCTCACCTCGCAGGCGCCGGAGAGGAACTCGTCATGGCCGCAGCAGGCAGACACTGCCACCCGAAGTCCCGCAGCACCCTCGTCCGCGGCATCCTGGCTGCGGGCACGGGCGCGGCGGTACTCGCCCTCCCGATCCTGGGCGCGACCTGCGCCCAGGCCGCCACGGGGGCCTCCGACGTCCAGCTGGTCACCTACAAGGTGGTCGCGGGCGACACCCTGGTCAAGATCGCGCAGAAGTACCCCTCCACCGGCGGCTGGAAGAAGCTGTACGAGGCCAACAGCGCGGTCATCGGTTCCGACCCGTCGGCACTCCGCACGGGCCTCACCCTGACGGTCGGCACGAAAACCGTGCAGAACGCCACAAAGTCGACAAACGTCACGGCCGCGGTCGCGAAGACCACGAAGTCCAAGACCACGGCAGTCACCGCGGCCACCGCCGCCGTGAAGACGTACACGAACGACCTCGACGGCTGGATCAAGCAGTCGCTGGACATCATGGCCAAGGCCGGAATCCCGGGCAGCTACGACGGCATCCACCGCAACGTCATGCGGGAGTCCTCCGGCAACCCCAAGGCCATCAACAACTGGGACTCCAACGCCGCGGCCGGTATCCCCTCCAAGGGCCTGCTCCAGGTCATCGACCCGACGTTCAAGGCCTACCACGTGCCCGGCACGTCCATGGACCCCTACGACCCGGTCGCGAACATCACCGCCGCCTGCAACTACGCCGCGGCGAAGTACGGCTCGATCGACAACGTCAACGGCGCCTACTGACAGGTCGCCACGAGACCGGGGGCGCCGGACCAAAGCTCCGGCGCCCCCGCCGAACCAGGACGACGGGGAAACGGGGCCACGGGAAACCAGGGCCATGGGAAACCGTGCCGGCGGGAAACCGCGGCCACGGCAACCCGGAGCCACGGAAAACCGGGGCTATCGAGCGGAGACCGGGAGCAGCCGCTCCAGCACCACCGCGACCCCGTCGTCCTCGTTCGACAGCGTCACCTCGTCGGCCACCGCCTTCAGCTCCGGATGGGCGTCGGCCATGGCGACCCCGTGGGCGGCCCAGTCGAACATGGGTATGTCGTTGGGCATGTCGCCGAAGGCGATGGTGGCTTCGGGGGCCAGCCCGAGATGGGCGGCGGCGAGAGCCAGCCCCGTCGCCTTGGTCACCCCGCATGGCTGGAGTTCGACCGTGCCGGGCCCCGACATCGTGACGGTGGCCAGAGAACCCACCACTCCCCTGGCCGCCGCGGCCAACTCGTCGTCGGACAGCAGCGGGTGGCGCAACAGCACCTTGCTGATCGGCTCCGTCCACAGGTCGTCGCGGCGCCCGACCCGTACCGCGGGAAGCGTCGGGTGCGGCATCACGTAACCGGGCTCGATGAGCGTCAGTCCGTCCACGCCGTCCTGGTCCACCGCCGCGTAGAGCAGCCCGACCTCCGCCTCGATCTTGCCCAGCGCCGTCTCCGCGAGTTCCCTGTCCAGGGTCACCGACCACAGCAGACGGTCCGCGCCCGCGTCGTAGAGCTGCGCCCCCTGTCCGCACACCGCCAGCCCCGCGCCGCCGAGTTCACCGAGGAGCGGGCGCACCCTCGGCGCCGGGCGACCCGTCACGACCAGGTGCCGGGCGCCCGCCTCCACCACCCTCGCCAACGCGGCCCGGGTCCGGTCGGAGAGGGTGTCGTCACCGCGGAGCAGCGTTCCGTCCAGGTCAGTGGCGATGAGCGAATATGCAGTCGGAGCGGCCATGATCCGAAGAATACGGATCGAACGACTCAGCGGCCCGGCGTGAACCGGACGACGTCCGGTATCCCGTCAGCAACGCCGTTCACCGCACGGGCCGCGCGCGACGGACGGTGTCACACGCTCCGATCCGCCGCGCCGGACACCCCGGAACACGGCCGCGACGACTCCAACACCCGCCACACAACGGCCGGTTGCGGAACGCGTACGGTCGGGCACGTCCCGATGGCTTCGGGACGTGGCCCCCCGCCGCCGTCCCGCGACCGTGCGCCCGGCCGTCACCGCCGTGCGTCCGACCGCCGCGCGTCACCTCAACCGTGCGCCGCCGCCAGGTGCTTGGCCAGTCGCGGCGAAGCGAACTCCGTCCCGCACACGAACCGCATCACGGGCCCGTACGAGGCCGCCGCCGGCAATCCCGTGAAGTACAGCCCGGGGACCGAGGAGCGGTATCCGGCACCGAGCTTCGGGGTGCCCCGGCTCACCGCCAGCTCCGTCCGCAACGCGTCTCCCAAAAAGCCCATCGCGGCGATGTCGACGCGATAGCCCGTCGCCGCGATGACGTGGTCGGCCGCGAGTTCCCCGGCCGAACCGTCCAGGGTCCGCACGGAGAGCACCGGTCGGCCCCCGGAGACCGAGGCGCGGTCGATCCGGGCGACCTCACTGACCTCGACCTTGCCCTCGAAGCGGTCCCGGAGCCACCACGCGCCGAGCGGGCCGAGCACCCGGCGGACGAGATGGTGCCGGGTCTCTGCGGGCAGGTAGCGGTAGGGATGCGGGTAGTAACTGAGCGCCCACAGCGACCAGGCACGCCCGAAGGGCGACTCCGGCCGGAACTTCGGCTGCCCCCAGGGCGGCGCACCGAAGGCGACCCTGCCCCGGCCACGGGACACCACACGCACCCGCGCGCCCGCCTCCGCCGCGAGTGCGGCCGTCTCCAGGGCGGACTGGCCCGCGCCGACGACGATCAGCTCCTTGCCCGAGAACCGGGTGAGGTCGTGGTGCTGGGAACTGTGCGAGACGGGCCCGGCGGGCGCCGGTCCGTCCGCCGCCGCCTCGCCGAGTTCGGGCGGCAGATGGGCGAGGCCGTCCAGTCCGGTGGCCACGACGACCGCCCGTGCCGTGAACGACTCCCCCGAGTCCAGCTTCAACTCGAAGCCCTCACCGCCCCGCCGGTCGACGGAGACCACCCGCACCTGCTCCAGCTCGGGCACGAGCTGCCGCTGGAACCACTCCCCGTACGCGATGAACGTCTCGACCGGGATGATGTCCTCGTCCGTGACCAGCCGAGGTGTCCCGGCCGCGTCGCAGTAGTCGCGGAGTGTGTGGCCCGGCCGCGGGGCGTCGATGCTGGAAGCGGCCGGGGTCGATTTGAGGAGCATCCCCTCGGGCATGTGGTCGCGCCAGCTCACCATGGGCCGGCCGAAGACGCGCACCGGGATGCCGCGCGCCCGCAGATGGGCGGCGGTGGACAGGCCGAACGGGCCCGCACCGATGACTGCTACCGGATGAATCACGAAGTCCCTCCCCAGGACGTTCTTCCGTCACTTCGTGGTCGTACTGGTACTGCTGCCGAGGCGGTTGGTCCGCCACAGTTGGTACAGATGCCTCGCGCCCGGCCGCACGAGGCGCGCGAGCATCGTGAAGAACGGCCGCGGGTCGTCACCCGCGAGCCAGGCCAGCTCCGTACCGCTCGCGCGAGTCGGCGCATGCGGGGTGGTGTAGCCGCCGCGCCGGTAGGCGAGCAGGGCCGGCAGGTCGATGTTCTCCACGATGTACCGGTGACCGGCCCGCTGTTCCCCCTCGGGAACGGTGCGCCCGGTCAGGTCGAGATGCATGGCCCGGACGACGTCGATCCCCGACTCGTTCTCGAAGAGCCGGAACTGCGCGCCCATACGGGGGTTGAAGTCGAGAAGCTTGTACTGCCCGTCGCGGCGGTCGAAGCGCAGGTCGAGGTCGATGACGCCGCTGAACCCGATCTGTTTGATGAAACGTGCGGCGAGGTCGGCGAGTTCCGGATTGTCGACGACGTACGCGTTCGCGGTCATGCCCGCGTGCGGCGGCCACGAGCGCACCTTCACCCCCGTGAACATCGCCAGCGGTGTCGAGTCCGCGTCGAAGTACGCGTGCACGATCCAGTCCTCGGCCTCCTCCCTGGGCAGGTACTCCTGGAGGATCACACCCGGCTGCCCGCCCCACTCCCGGGCGAGCACCAGCAGCCGCTCACGGGTCGCGATCCTCGTCGTCCCGTTGACCGCGGGCCGGCTGCGGCGCACGAACGCCTCACGGTTCTTGGCCACGAGAGGAAAGCGGGCCGAGGCGGCGAACCGCTCGATCTCCTCGTACGACTGCGGAAAGGCGGCGGCCGGACTCGGAATGCCGTGCTCCACGCACAGTTCGTGCAGGCCCTGCTTGCTGGCGAGACGGCGGGGCAGCTTGGCGTCCACCCGCGGAAAGAGAAAACGCTCCGCGAGGTCCTCCTGATGCTCCGCTATCAGGACGGCGGCCTCCTCGTCCGTCGGGACGAGCACCGTCGGCCGTCCTATGCGACGGCCGATCCGCAGCAGCCCCTCGACCAGGCGCTCCGCATCCTCCGTCCCCGTCGTCGGCCAGACGAAGGCACGGCGCAGATAGCGTGAGGCCGCGGCAGGCGTGTAACGGTCCTCGGTGATCGCGTACATCGGTACGCCCAGCCGCCCCAGGCTCCGTATGGCACCCACTCCTCCGTGATGCAGTGGATAGTCACCGAATTTCACTATCAGCCCCGGAACATCCCGGTCGGCGTCGACCGGCACTCCACTGACGCCCCTGGCCACGGGTCCCCCCACGTGTCCCCCCTACGGACCGGACCCACCCCGTCCATGTCCCCCAAGGGACGCTAAGCCGGAATTACCGCATCCGACAAGACCTATCCGGACATTGCGAACTCTTTAGACACTGCCCCAGCACGGCCACTCCCCCGTAACGTGTGCCGCGACCACACGGAACGTGTGGAACACATGGATCACGGCGCGTACGACCACGAAAGCGAGGCACCAACCGATGCCCCCCTTCGATGTCCCCGAGGGCGATCCCTTCGGCCCGCACAACCTCCCCTACGGCGTCTTCTCCCGGGCCGGCTCGTCCGAACGGAGCGTCGGTGTCCGGCTCGGCGACCACGTCCTCGACGCGGGCGCGGCGGCCCGGGCACTCGGCTCCCCGTACGCCGAGCTGCTCGCGCGGCCGTCCCTCAATCCGCTGCTCGCGGCGGGCCGCACGGCCTGGTCCGACGTGCGTCGCGCGCTGACGGCCTGGGTGACGGTCCCGGCCCACCGGGAGACCGTGGAGCCCCATCTGCACCCCCTCTCCGAGGTGACCCTGCACCTCCCGTTCGAGGTCGCGGACTATGTCGACTTCTATGCCTCCGAGAACCACGCGCGTAACGTCGGACAGATCTTCCGCCCCGACGCGGCGGACTCCCTCACCCCCAACTGGAAGCACCTGCCCATCGGCTACCACGGCCGCGCGGGCACGGTGGTGGTCTCGGGTACGGAGGTGGTGCGTCCGTCGGGTCAGCGCAAGGCGCCCGCGGACGCCGTGCCCGCGTTCGGTCCGTCCGTCCGGCTCGACATCGAGGCGGAGGTCGGGTTCGTGGTCGGCGCCCCGTCGACCCTCGGCACTCCGGTGGCCCTCGCCGACTTCCGCGACCATGTCTTCGGCCTCTGCCTCCTCAACGACTGGTCGGCACGCGACATCCAGGCCTGGGAGTACGTCCCGCTCGGTCCCTTCCTCGGCAAGTCCTTCGCCACCTCGGTGTCGGCGTGGGTCACCCCGCTCGACGCCCTGGACGACGCCCGGGTCGCGCCCCCGGCCCGCACACACCCCCTTCTCCCCTACCTGGACGACTCCTCGGAGGACCCCGGCGGCTACGACCTCCGCATCTCCGTCGCCGTCAACGGCCACGTCGTCTCGGAGCCGCCCTTCTCCACCATGTACTGGACGGCCGCCCAGCAACTGGCCCACATGACGGTCAACGGAGCCTCCCTGCGCACCGGCGACCTGTACGGCTCGGGCACGGTCAGCGGACCCTCCCCGCGGGAACGCGGGTCTCTCCTCGAACTCACCTGGAACGGCCGCGAGCCCCTCGAACTCCCCACCGCCAAGCGGACCTTCCTCGAGGACGGCGACGAGGTGACGATGACGGCCTGGGCTCCCGGCCCGAACGGCACCCGAGTCGCCCTCGGCGAGGTGACGGGCCGCATCCGCTGACTCCCTCACCCCGCGCCCACCCCGCGCCACCCCGGCGCGGGGACACCGCCCGCCGGCCACTGCCCGGCGCTCCCTGTCCCAGGGGCCCCGCGCCTCGGGCGTTGGGCCCCCGCGCTCGGGTTTGGGCGCGTCGGACCTCGGCGCCGCGGGCATCAGGCCTCGGGTCTCGGGCGCGTCGAGCGTCGGCACCTCGGGCGGCAGGCGTCCGGCGTCGGCACCTCGGGCGTGAGGCGTAGGGCATCAGGCGCCGGGCGTCGGCCCCTACATCCAGTCCTCCGGCTCCGGCTCCGCGTCCATCTCCGGCCAGTCCGGGTCCGGCGCCTCCGCCGCCTCGTCGGCCGCGGGTGCGGGCGCGGGCGCGGGTGCGGGCGCCCCTCCGGGGGCGCCGCCCAGGCCGGCGAGCACCCCGACCACACCCTCCCCGTACGTCGCGAGCTTCTTCTCGCCCACCCCACTGATACCCCCGAGGTCCGCCACGGAGGCGGGCCACACCGTCGCGATCTCCCGGAGCGTGGCGTCGTGGAAGATGACGTACGCCGGGACGCCCTGCTCCTTGGCCTGCTCGGCACGCCACGCGCGCAGAGCCTCGAAAGCGGGGACGAGTTCCTGCGGCAGCTCCGCGACGGCCTTGGCCTTGCGTTCGCCCCGCGACGACGAGGACGAGGAACGGGACACGGCCGGCTTCGGCTGCTCCTTGCGCAACGGCACGTCACGCTCACGCCGCAGTACGGTCCCGCTCTCCTCGGTCAGCACCAGCGTCCCGTACTCGCCCTCGACCGCGAGCAGCCCCTGCGCCAGCAACTGCCGCACCACGCCCCGCCATTCGGACTCGGACAGATCCTCGCCGATGCCGAACACGGACAGCTGGTCGTGGTCGAACTGGATCACCTTGGCGGTCCGGCGCCCCAGCAGGATGTCGACGATCTGGAGCGCGCCGAACTTCTGCCCGCGCTCCCGCTGCAACCGCACCACCGTCGAGAGCAGCTTCTGCGCCGCGACCGTGCCGTCCCAGGTCTCGGGCGGCGTCAGACACGTGTCGCAGTTGCCGCACGCCGGGGTGTGGGGGTCCTGGCCGAAGTAGGCGAGCAGCTGCGAACGCCGGCACCGGGCCGTCTCGCACAATGCCAGCATCGAGTCCAGATGGGCGGCCGCCCGCCGGCGGAACGCCTCGTCGCCCTCGGAGCCCTGGATCAGCTTGCGCTGCTGCACCACGTCCTGCAGGCCGTAGGCCATCCATGCCGTGGACGGCTGCCCGTCACGGCCCGCGCGGCCCGTCTCCTGGTAGTACCCCTCCACCGACTTGGGCAGATCGAGGTGGGCGACGAACCGCACGTCCGGCTTGTCGATGCCCATGCCGAAGGCGATGGTGGCGACGACGACCAGGCCCTCTTCACGCAGGAAGCGCGACTGGTGCGCGGCACGGGTGCCCGCGTCCAGGCCCGCGTGGTAGGGCACCGCCTCGACGCCGTTGCGGGAGAGGAACTCGGCGGTCTTCTCGACCGAGTTGCGGGAGAGGCAGTACACGATGCCCGCGTCACCCGCGTGCTCCTCGCGCAGGAACGACAGCAGCTGCTTCTTGGGGTCGGCCTTCGGGACGATCCGGTACTGGATGTTGGGCCGGTCGAAACTCGCCTCGAAGTGGCGGGCGCGCGGCATGGCCAGGCGCTGGGTGATCTCCTTGTGCGTCGCGTGCGTGGCCGTGGCCGTCAGCGCTATGCGCGGGACATCCGGCCAGCGCTCGCCGAGCAGCGAGAGCGCCAGGTAGTCGGGGCGGAAGTCGTGACCCCACTGGGCCACGCAGTGCGCCTCGTCGATCGCGAAGACGGAGATCTTCGCCCGCGAGAGCAGGCCCAGGGTGCTGTCCAGCCGCAGCCGCTCCGGGGCCAGATACAGCAGGTCCAGCTCGCCCGCCAGCAGCTCGGCCTCGACCACGCGGCGCTCGTCGAAGTCCTGCGTGGAGTTCATGAACCCGGCGCGCACGCCCAGCGCGCGCAGCGCGTCCACCTGGTCCTGCATCAGGGCGATGAGAGGTGAGACGACCACGCCCGTACCCGGTCTGACCAGGGACGGGATCTGGTAGCAGAGTGACTTGCCGCCACCCGTCGGCATCAGGACGACGGCGTCACCGCCCGCCACCACGTGCTCGATGATCGCTTCCTGCTCGCCGCGGAAGGCGTCGTACCCGAAGACCCGGTGGAGCGTGGCCAGTGCCTCGCCCTCCCCCAGCTGCTCCGTCGCGTCCGCTTCGGTCATCACACCCGTCCCGCCCATCGTCCTGTCCCCCGTACGTCGCGCCTCGACCACTGCGTCCACGATAGGGGTCCGCGCCGACAGCCCCGGAGTTATCCACAGGCTGCGACCGGCCGACTTCTCTACGCACCGGATGTCCCGCCCCGGCCCCGGCCCCGCTCACTCCTGCGGGCGGCACGGTCCGCCCGCGTTCCCCCGTTGGCCCCTCTCGTATGGCGGCCTCCGGCGGCCGCGGGACATGCTGCTCGGGCCGGAGGAGGGGCCCGCAGCAGACGGGACGGCACCGTCCCGTACGCCGCTCTCGCGCCTCTAGGAGTCATCGCATGTCCCAGCGTCCGCTCAGGACCGCCCTCGCCCTCGTGACAGCCGTCGCCGCGTCGCTCGCCCTGGCCGCCGTGCCCGCCCCGGCCGCCGTGCCCGCCCCGACCGCGGCGGGTGGGCCCGTGGACCCCGCGTCCCTCGCACGGGCACTGAACAAGGCGTACGTGGCCAGCGCGAAGTACCTGGACGAGTCGGTCGCCCTCCCCGACGGCTACGTTCCGTACGCGTGCTCGGCGAATCCCACCGGCCCGGGCGCCATGGGTTACCACTACTTCAACGAGTCCCGCTACGGCTCCCTCGACCCGGCGAAGCCCGGAGCCCTGCTCTTCGAGGACGGGCCGGACGGGAGGCGCAGGCTGGCGGGGGTGGAGTGGATCGTGGTGGACGCGGACCAGGACGTGAAGACCTCCGGCGACCGGCCTTCGCTGTTCGGCCAGAAGTTCGAGGGCCCGATGCCGGGTCACTATCCCGGTATGCCGGTCCACTACGACCTGCACGTCTGGCTCTGGAAGCACAACCCCGACGGCCTGTTCAACCGGTGGAACCCCCGGGTGACGTGTCCGGCCGTCCCGGCGCACCCCGCGCAGTCGGCCCACGCGGCCCACTGAGAACGCCTCGGGCCCCGCTCCTGGGAAGGAGCGGGGCCCGGGGCGCGCGAGGTCCAGGTCAGCGCACGAAGACCCCTGCCTGGCTCGCCAGGTCGAGGAAGTACTGCGGCGCGACTCCCAGCACCAGGGTGACCGCGACGCCGAACGCGATCGCCGTCATGGTCAGCGGCGAGGGCACCGCGACCGTGGGACCCTCCGCCTTCGGCTCGCTGAAGAACATCAGCACGATCACCCGGATGTAGAAGAACGCCGCGATCGCCGACGAGATCACACCGACCACGACCAGCGCGCCCGCGCCGCCCTCCGCCGCCGCCTTGAACACGGCGAACTTTCCGGCGAAGCCCGAGGTCAGCGGAATGCCCGCGAAGGCCAGCAGGAAGACCGCGAAGACGGCCGCCACCAGCGGGGAGCGCCGTCCGAGGCCCGCCCACTTGGACAGGTGTGTCGCCTCGCCGCCCGCGTCACGGACCAGGGTCACGACCGCGAAGGCCCCGATCGTCACGAACGAGTAGGCAGCCAGGTAGAACAGGACCGACGACACACCGTCCGGCGAGGCCGCGATGACACCGGCCAGGATGAAGCCCGCGTGCGCGATCGACGAGTACGCCAGCAGGCGCTTGATGTCGGTCTGGGTGATCGCGACGATGGCGCCGCCCAGCATGGTGACGATCGCGACGGCCCACATGACCGGCCGCCAGTCCCAGCGCAGGCCCGGCAGGACGACGTACAGCAGACGCAGGAGCGCCCCGAAGGCGGCCACCTTCGTCGCCGCCGCCATGAAGCCGGTGACCGGTGTCGGCGCACCCTGGTAGACGTCCGGCGTCCACATGTGGAAGGGCACCGCGCCGACCTTGAAGAGCAGGCCCATGACGACCATCGCGGCACCGATCAGCAGCAGCACGTCGTTGCCCATGGTCCCGGCGAGTGCCGGGTCGACGGTGGTGACCGTGCCGTCGACGACCTGCGCGATCCTGGCGTACGACACCGAGCCCGCGTAGCCGTAGAGCAGGGCGATGCCGAACAGGGTGAACGCGGAGGCGAAGGCACCGAGCAGGAAGTACTTGACGGCGGCCTCCTGCGACATGAGCCGCTTGCGGCGGGCCACGGCGCACAACAGGTACAGGGGCAGCGAGAAGACCTCCAGCGCGATGAACAGCGTCAGCAGGTCGTTGGCCGACGGGAAGACCAGCATGCCGCCGATCGCGAAGAGCAGCAGCGGGAACACCTCGGTGGTGGTGAACCCGGCTTTCACCGCGGCCTTTTCGCTGTCGCTGCCGGGCACGGAGGCGGCCTGCGCGGCGAACGAGTCGACGCGGTTGCCGTGCGCCTCCGGGTCCAGCCGGCGCTCGGCGAAGGTGAAGACGCCGAGGATGCCCGCCAGCAGGATGGTGCCCTGCAGGAACAGGGAGGGCCCGTCGACGGCGATCGCGCCCATCGCCGCGATGTGCGCCTTCGTCGTCCCGTATCCGCCCGCCGCCATCGCGACCACCGCGGCGAAGGCGGCGGCGAGCGCGACGACGGCCAGGAACACCTGGGTGTAGTAGCGGGACTTGCGCGGGACGAAGGCCTCGACCAGCACCCCGACGAGCGCCGCCCCGATGACGATCAGGGTGGGCGACAACTGCCCGTATTCGATCTTCGGCGCGCCGATCTTCGCGATCGGCTCCGCCGCGGTTGTCCACAGGCTGTGGACGGCTGCTGCGCTCACTTGGCCGCCTCCACCTCGGGCTGGGGGTCCTTTTTGTGTACGTCCGACATGGTCTGCTGGACCGCGGGGTTGACGATGTCGGTGACGGGCTTCGGGTAGACGCCCAGGAAGATCAGCAGAGCGATGAGCGGGGCGACCACGAGGAGCTCGCGCACCCTGAGGTCGGGCATCTCGGCGACCTCGGCCTTCACCGGGCCGGTCATCGTCCGCTGGTACAGGACGAGGGTGTAGATCGCGGCGAGCACGATGCCGAAGGTGGCGACGACACCGACGGCCGGATAGCGCGTGAACGTGCCGACCAGGACGAGGAACTCACTCACGAAGGGCGCGAGCCCGGGAAGCGAGAGGGTCGCGAGTCCGCCGATCAGGAAGGTGCCGGCGAGCACAGGGGCGACTTTCTGCACCCCTCCGTAGTCGGCGATCAGACGCGAGCCGCGCCGCGAGATCAGGAAGCCCGCCACCAGCATCAGGGCGGCCGTCGAGATCCCGTGGTTGACCATGTAGAGCGTCGCGCCCGACTGGCCCTGGCTCGTCATCGCGAAGATGCCCAGGATGATGAAGCCGAAGTGCGAGATCGACGCGTACGCCACCAGCCGCTTGATGTCCCGCTGGCCGACCGCGACCAGCGCCCCGTAGACGATGCTGATCAGGGCGAGGACGAGGATCACCGGCGTCGCCCACTTGCTGGCCTCGGGGAAGAGCTGGAGGCAGAACCGGAGCATCGCGAAGGTGCCGACCTTGTCGACCACCGCCGTGATCAGGACCGCGACCGGGGCCGTGGCCTCCCCCATGGCGTTGGGCAGCCAGGTGTGCAGCGGCCACAGCGGCGCCTTCACCGCGAACGCGAAGAAGAAGCCCAGGAACAGCCACCGCTCCGTGCTGGTCGCCATGTGCAGCGAGCCGTTGGCGCGGGCCTGCGCGATCTCCTGGAGCGAGAAGTTCCCGGCGACCACGTAGAGGCCGATGACCGCGGCCAGCATGATCAGACCGCCGACCAGGTTGTAGAGGAGGAACTTCACCGCGGCGTAGGAACGCTGTGTCGCCGCCACCTCGTCGCCGTGCTCGTGGGCCTTGTCCCCGAAGCCGCCGATGAGGAAGTACATCGGGATCAGCATGGCTTCGAAGAAGATGTAGAAGAGGAAGACGTCGGTGGCCTCGAAGGAGATGATCACCATCGCCTCGACGGCCAGGATCAGGGCGAAGAAGCCCTGCGTCGGCCGCCAGCGCGTGTTCCCGGTCTCCTGCGGGTCGGCGTCGTGCCAGCCCGCGAGGATCACGAACGGGATCAGCAGCGCGGTCAGCGCGACCAGCGCCACCCCGATGCCGTCCACACCCAGCTCGTACCGCACCCCGAAGTCCTTGATCCAGGAGTGGGATTCGGTGAGCTGGTATCGGTTGCCGCCGGGGTCGAATCGTACGAGCACGACCGCGGCCAGGACGAGAGTGGCGAGCGAGACGAGCAGCGCCAGCCACTTGGCGGCGACACGTCGCGCGGCCGGCACGGCGGCCGTGGCGACCGCTCCGAGGGCCGGGAGCGCCGCCGTCGCTGTCAGCAGAGGAAAGGACATCGGTATCAGACCGCCCTCATCAGCAGGGTCGCGGCGATGAGGACCGCCGCACCCCCGAACATCGAGACCGCGTAACTGCGGGCATAGCCGTTCTGCAGCTTCCGCAGCCGCCCGGAGAGGCCGCCCATCGAGGCCGCCGTACCGTTGACGACCCCGTCGACCAGGGTGTGGTCGACGTACACCAGGGAGCGCGTGAGGTGCTCCCCGCCGCGCACCAGCACGACGTGGTTGAAGTCGTCCTGGAGCAGGTCGCGCCGGGCGGCCCGGGTGAGCAGGGAGCCGCGCGGGGCGACGGCGGGGACGGGCTTGCGCCCGTACTGGAGGTAGGCGATTCCGGCGCCCACGACCAGGAGGACCATCGTGGCCAGCGTGACCGTGAGGGCGCTGACGGGCGAGTCGCCCTCCGAGTGCCCGGTGACCGGCTCCAGCCAGTGCAGGAAGCGGTCGCCGAAGCTGAAGAGGCCACCCGCGAAGACCGAGCCGAAGGCCAGCACGATCATGGGGATCGTCATGGACCGGGGCGACTCGTGCGGGTGCGGCTCGTGGCCGTCCGCGTCCGGCTGCCAGCGCTTCTCACCGAAGAAGGTCATGAGCATCACGCGCGTCATGTAGTACGCGGTGATCGCCGCGCCGAGGAGGGCGGCGCCGCCCAGGATCCAGCCCTCGGTACCGCCCTTGGCGAAGGCCGCCTCGATGATCTTGTCCTTGGAGAAGAAGCCCGACAGACCCGGGAATCCGATGATGGCGAGGTAGCCGAGGCCGAAGGTGAAGAAGGTGACCGGCATGTACTTCCTGAGGCCGCCGTACCTCCGCATGTCGACCTCGTCGTTCATGCCGTGCATCACCGAACCGGCGCCGAGGAAGAGCCCCGCCTTGAAGAAGCCGTGCGTCACCAGGTGCATGATCGCGAAGACGTAGCCGATGGGGCCGAGGCCCGCGGCCAGCACCATGTAGCCGATCTGCGACATCGTCGAGCCGGCGAGCGCCTTCTTGATGTCGTCCTTCGCGCAACCGACGATCGCACCGAACAGCAGGGTGACGGCACCGACCACGGTGACGACCAGCTGCGCGTCGGGCGCGGCGTTGAAGATCGCGCCGGAACGGACGATCAGATAGACGCCGGCCGTCACCATCGTCGCGGCGTGGATGAGGGCCGAGACCGGGGTCGGGCCCTCCATCGCGTCCCCGAGCCAGGACTGCAGCGGCACCTGGGCGGACTTGCCGCACGCGGCGAGCAGCAGCATCAGCGCGACGGCGGTGAGCTTGCCCTCGGTGGCGCCGCCGACCAGCCCCGGGTGTCCCTCGGTGCCGAGCACGGGTCCGAAGGCGAAGCTGCCGAAGGTGGTGAACATCAGCATGATGGCGATCGACAGGCCCATGTCGCCGACGCGGTTGACCAGGAAGGCCTTCTTCGCGGCGGTGGCGGCGCTGGGCTTGTGCTGCCAGAAGCCGATCAGCAGGTACGAGGCGAGGCCCACGCCCTCCCAGCCGACGTACAGCAGCAGGTAGTTGTCCGCGAGGACGAGCAGCAGCATCGCCGCGAGGAACAGGTTCAGATAGCCGAAGAAGCGGCGGCGGCGCTCGTCGTGCTCCATGTACCCGATGGAGTACAGGTGGATCAGTGAGCCGACGCCCGTGATGAGCAGGACGAACGTCATCGACAGCTGGTCGAGCTGGAAGGAGACGTCCGCCCGGAAGCCCGCTACGGGGACCCAGCTGAACAGGTGCTGGCCCAAGGAACGGTCGGCGGCGTTCTTGCCCAGCATGTCGACGAAGAGGACCGCGCCGATCACGAACGAGGCCGCCGCGAGCGCCGTGCCGATCCAGTGGCCGACAGCGTCGAGCCGCCGGCCGCCGCACAGCAGTACCGCCGCTCCGAGCAGAGGCGCCGCTACCAGCAGCGCAATCAGGTTGTCTGTACTAGTCACGGTTCAGCGACCCCTTACAGCTTCATCAGGCTGGCGTCGTCGACCGAGGCCGAGTGGCGGGAACGGAACAGCGACACGATGATCGCGAGCCCGACCACGACCTCCGCGGCGGCGACGACCATCGTGAAGAAGGCGATGATCTGGCCGTCGAGATTGCCGTGCATGCGGGAGAAGACGACGAACGCGAGGTTGCAGGCGTTGAGCATCAGCTCGACACACATGAACACCACGATCGCGTTGCGCCTGATCAGCACGCCGGTGGCGCCGATCGTGAACAACAGGGCGGCGAGATAGAGGTAGTTGACCGGATTCACTTGGACGCCTCCTCCGTCTTCGTGCGCTCCAGGCGTTCTTCGGCGCGCTGCTCCAGGGCCTTCAGATCGCTCAGCGCCTCGGTGGAGACGTCACGGACCTGGCCGCGCTCCCGCAGCGTCTTGTTGACGGTCAGCTCCGAGGGGGTGCCGTCCGGGAGGAGACCCGCGATGTCCACCGCGTTGTGCCGGGCGTAGACACCCGGGGCCGGCAGCGGCGGCAGGTGCTTGCCCTCGCGCACCCGCTGCTCGGACAGCTCGCGCTGGGTCTTGGGACGCTCGGTGCGCTCCCGGTGCGTGAGCACCATGGCGCCGACGGCGGCCGTGATGAGCAGCGCGCCGGTGATCTCGAAGGCGAACACGTACTTCGTGAAGATGAGGGCCGCCAGGCCCTCCACGTTCCCGTTGGCGTTGGCCTTGCCCAGGCCGTTGAACTCCGTCAGGGACGCGTTGCCGATGCCCCCGAGCAGCAGGACGCCGAAGCCGAGACCACAGGCCAGGGCCAGCCAGCGCTGCCCCTTGATGGTCTCCTTCAGGGAGTCGGCCGCGGTGACGCCTACGAGCATGACCACGAACAGGAACAGCATCATGATCGCGCCGGTGTAGACGACGATCTGTACGACGCCCAGGAAATAGGCGCCGTTGGCGAG
This sequence comes from Streptomyces fagopyri, assembly GCF_009498275.1. NCBI lineage: Bacteria > Bacillati > Actinomycetota > Actinomycetes > Kitasatosporales > Streptomycetaceae > Streptomyces > Streptomyces fagopyri. Next base: position 4,122,960 of record NZ_CP045643.1, read on the forward strand.
GTAGAACACCGCCAGGACGATCATGGTCCCGGCGAGACAGAGCGCGCTGTGCACGGCCTTCTTCATGAAGACGGTGCACAGGGCGCCGATCACGGCGACGGTGCCGAGAACCCAGAACTGGAAGGCCTCTCCGGTCGAGGTGGAGTAGGCGGCGAGCTGCGCGCTCATGCGTCCACCCCCTCCTCATCGGGCTTCTCGCCCTTGGAGACGGCCACCTGGCGCACGGTGCCGGGCGCCGCCTCCGTGACCAGGCCGCGGTAGTAGTCCTGCTCGTCCGTCCCCGGGAAGATCGAGTGCGGCGACTCCACCATGCCCTCCTCCAGACCGGCGAGCAGCTGCTCCTTGGTGTAGATGAGGTTGGCGCGGCTGCTGTCCGCGAGCTCGAACTCGTTCGTCATCGTCAGCGCGCGCGTGGGGCACGCCTCGATGCACAGACCGCACAGGATGCAGCGCGCGTAGTTGATCTGGTAGACGCGGCCGTAGCGCTCACCGGGCGAGTAGCGCTCCTCCTCGGTGTTGTCCGCGCCCTCCACGTAGATGGCGTCCGCGGGGCAGGCCCACGCGCACAGCTCACAGCCGACGCACTTCTCCAAGCCGTCCGGGTGGCGGTTGAGCTGGTGCCGGCCGTGGAACCGCGGGGCCGTGGTCTTGTGCTGCTCCGGGTACTGCTCCGTGAGCCGCTTCTTGAACATGGCCTTGAAGGTCACGCCGAAGCCGGCGACGGGGTTCTGGAAACCGGGTTTGGTCTCCTTCGGCTCCTCAGACATCTGACCCCTCCTTTCCGTCACGAGATCCGCCGTCCGATCCGTCACTCGCAGTATCGGACCCACCACTGACAATCAACTCCCGCTCACGGCGCGGGCGGCGCCGCGGCACCGGCGGCAACTCCTGTCCCGGCAGCGGCGGCACCGGGTATCCGCCGGCCATCGGGTCGAAGCCGGCGGCCTCGGCGGGCGCCTCCCGGTCCTCCGGTTTCTCCCGGAAGATGTCCACGGCGAACGAGATCAGCAGCAGTACGAGGACACCGCCGCCGACGTACAGCGCGATGTCGGCGAAGTCGTAGTTCTGGTTGCGCAGGGTCCGTACGGTCGCGACGAGCATCAGCCAGACCACGGAGACCGGGATGAGGACCTTCCAGCCGAGCTTCATCAGCTGGTCGTAGCGGACGCGCGGGAGCGTGCCGCGCAGCCAGATGAAGAAGAACAGCAGCAGCTGCACCTTCACCACGAACCAGAGCATCGGCCACCAGCCGTGGTTGGCGCCCTCCCAGAAGGTGCTGATCGGCCACGGGGCCCGCCAGCCGCCGAGGAAGAGCGTGGTCGACACGGCCGAGACCGTCACCATGTTCACGTACTCGGCGAGCATGAAGAGCGCGAACTTGATGGACGAGTACTCGGTGTTGAAGCCGCCGACGAGGTCGCCCTCGGACTCCGGCATGTCGAAGGGGGCGCGGTTGGTCTCGCCGACCATCGTGATGATGTAGATCACGAAGGAGACCGGCAGCAGCAGGACGTACCAGCGGTCGTGCTGCTGCTCGACGATCGTCGAGGTCGACATCGAGCCGGAGTAAAGGAACACCGAGGCGAACGCGGCGCCCATGGCGATCTCGTAGGAGATCATCTGCGCGCAGGAACGCAGTCCGCCGAGGAGCGGGTACGTCGAGCCCGAGGACCAGCCCGCGAGGACGATCCCGTAGATGCCGACCGAGGCCACCGCGAGGATGTAGAGCATCGCGATCGGCAGGTCGGTGAGCTGCATCGTGGTGCGGTGCCCGAAGATCGAGATCTCGTTGCCCGCGGGTCCGAAGGGGATGACCGCGATCGCCATGAAGGCCGGGATGGCCGCGACGATCGGCGCGAGGATGTAGACCACCTTGTCCGCGCGTTTGACGACGAGGTCTTCCTTGAGCATCAGTTTGACGCCGTCGGCGAGCGACTGGAGCATCCCCCAGGGGCCGTGCCGGTTCGGGCCGATGCGCAGCTGCATCCAGGCGACGACCTTGCGCTCCCACACGATGGAGAAGAGCACGGTGATCATCAGGAAGGCGAAGCAGAAGACCGCCTTGACGACGACCAGCCACCAGGGGTCGCGGCCGAACATGGAGAGGTCTTCCGTGGCGAGGTACGACGTGTACGGCGTCATGCCTCCACCTCCTTGGGGGCCTCGGTGGCGAGCGTCGCCGGACCGATGCGGACGAGTGCGCCGGGCAGCGCCCCCGTGTCGGAGGCGACGCCCCCGCCGGCGGAGTTCAGCGGAAGCCAGACCACGCGGTCGGGCATCTCGGTGATCTGCAGCGGCAGGGCGACGGTCCCGGCGCTGCCGGTGACGGCGAGGAGGTCGCCCTCCTTGACACCCGCCTCGGCGGCCGTGGCGGACGACACGCGCGCGCGTGCCGCGTGCCGCGTCCCGGCGAGCGCCTCGTCGCCCTCCTGGAGACGCCCTCGGTCGAGCAGCAGCCGGTGACCCGCGAGCACGGCCTCCCCGGCGGCGGGACGCGGCAGCGACGCCGCGATCTCGACGGGTTCGGCGGCCCGCGGCCCGCCCCAGGCGCCGAGCCGGTCCAGCTCGCCGCGTGTGCTCCGCAGGTCGGGCAGACCGAGGTGTACGTCCATGGCGTCGGCCAGCATCTGCAGCACCCGCGCGTCGGTGGGTGCCAGGGCGCGGGTCATCTGGTCGGGCTTGAGCGCGGCCTCGAAGAGGCGGGCCCTGCCCTCCCAGTTGAGGAAGGTGCCCGGCTTCTCGGTGACCGCGGCCACCGGGAGGACGACGTCCGCGTGTTCGGTGACGTCACCGGGACGCAGTTCGAGCGACACCAGGAAGCCGATCTCCGAAAGGGCCGCACGCGCGCGTGCCGGGTCGGGCAGGTCATCGACCTCCACACCCGCCACGACCAGGGCCTGGAGTTCGCCGGCCGCGGCGGCCTCGACCATCTGGCCGGTGTCGCGACCGTAGCGGTGCGGGAGCTGGGAGACGCCCCAGGCGGCGGCGACCTCCTCCCGCGCGCGAGGGTCGGTCGCCGGACGTCCGCCCGGCAGCAGCGACGGCAGCGCGCCCGCCTCGATGGCGCCGCGCTCCCCTGCCCGCCGCGGGATCCACGCCAGCGTGGCCCCGGTCGCGGACGCGGCTCGTACGGCGGACGTGAGCCCGCCGGCCACCGCGGCGAGCCGCTCACCGACGACGATCACCGCGCCCTCACCGCGCAGTGCCTCGGCGGCCTCGGCGCCGTCGCCCTCCAGACCGACCCCGCTCGCGAGGGCGTTCAGCCACTCGGTCTCGGTACCGGGCGCGGCGGGCAGCAGTGTGCCTCCCGCCTTGGCCAGGCCGCGCGTCGCGTGCGTGGCGAGGGAGAAGCTCCTCTGCCCGTGTCCGCGCCAGGCCTTGCGCAACCGCAGGAAGACTCCGGGCGCCTCCTCCTCGGACTCGAAGCCGACGAGCAGAACCGCGGGCGCCTTCTCCAGGGACGTGTAGGTGACGCCCGTGCCGTCGAGGTCACGGCCCCGTCCGGCCACCCGGGCGGCCAGGAAGTCGGCCTCCTCGGCGCTGTGCACGCGCGCGCGGAAGTCGATGTCGTTGGTGTCGAGGGCCACGCGCGCGAACTTGCTGTACGCGTAGGCGTCCTCGACGGTGAGCCGGCCGCCGGTCAGGACACCGGTCCTGCCCCGGGCCGCCAGCAGCCCCCGGGCCGCGGCCTCCAGGGCTTCCGGCCACGACGCGGGCTCCAGTTCGCCGGAGGCGCCGCGGACCAGAGGCGTGTCCAGCCGGTCACGCTGCTGCGCGTACCGGAAGCCGAAACGCCCCTTGTCGCACAGCCACTCCTCGTTGACCTCGGGGTCGGGAGCCGCGAGGCGTCGCATCACCTTGCCACGCCGGTGATCGGTGCGCGTCGCGCAGCCGCCCGCGCAGTGCTCGCACACCGAGTGCGAGGAGACGAGGTCGAAGGGGCGGGAGCGGAAGCGGTAGGCCGCCGAGGTCAGCGCTCCGACCGGGCAGATCTGGATCGTGTTCCCGGAGAAGTACGACTCGAAGGGATCGCCCTCGCCGGTACCGACCTGCTGGAGCGCCCCGCGCTCGATCAGCTCGATCATCGGGTCGCCCGCGATCTGGTTGCTGAACCGGGTGCAGCGGGCGCAGAGCACGCACCGTTCGCGGTCGAGCAGCACCTGTGTGGAGATCGGGACCGGCTTCTCGTACGTCCGCTTCTTTCCCTCGAAGCGGGAATCGGAGCCGCCGTGCGACATCGCCTGGTTCTGCAGCGGGCACTCGCCGCCCTTGTCGCAGACCGGGCAGTCCAGCGGGTGGTTGATGAGCAGCAGCTCCATCACCCCGTGCTGGGCCTTCTCGGCGACGGGCGAGGTGAGCTGTGTCTTCACCACCATCCCGTCCGTGCACGTGATCGTGCAGGACGCCATGGGCTTGCGCTGTCCCTCGACCTCGACGATGCACTGACGACAGGCGCCGGCCGGGTCGAGCAGCGGGTGGTCGCAGAAGCGGGGGATCTCGATGCCGAGCTGTTCCGCGGCGCGGATGACCAGGGTGCCCTTGGCCACGCTGATCTCGGCTCCGTCGATCGTCAGCGAGACGAGATCCTCCGGCGGAACCGCCGCCTCTCCCCCTCCCGAGGGAGCGCTGGTGGTCACCGTCATGCGTTCACCTCCGTGTGCTTGTCCGCCCAGGCCGTCGACCTGGCCGGGTCGAAGGGGCAGCCGCGGCCCGTGATGTGCTGCTCGTACTCCTCGCGGAAGTACTTGAGCGAGGAGAAGATCGGCGAGGCGGCACCGTCGCCGAGGGCGCAGAACGACTTGCCGTTGATGTTGTCGGCGATGTCGTTCAGCTTGTCGAGGTCGGACATGACGCCCTTGCCGGCCTCGATGTCGCGCAGCAACTGCACGAGCCAGTAGGTCCCTTCGCGGCACGGGGTGCACTTGCCGCAGGACTCGTGCGCGTAGAACTCGGTCCACCGGGTGACCGCCCGGACGACACAGGTCGTCTCGTCGAAACACTGGAGCGCCTTGGTGCCGAGCATGGAACCGGCGGCGCCCACTCCCTCGTAGTCGAGGGGGACGTCGAGGTGTTCCTCGGTGAACATCGGCGTCGAGGAGCCGCCCGGCGTCCAGAACTTCAGCCGGTGTCCCGCGCGCATCCCGCCGCTCATGTCGAGGAGTTGGCGCAGCGTGATGCCCAGTGGCGCCTCGTACTGGCCGGGGCCGGTGACGTGGCCGCTGAGCGAGTAGAGCGTGAAGCCCGGGGACTTCTCGCTCCCCATCGACCTGAACCATTCCTTGCCTTTTTGCAGGATTGCGGGAACTGACGCGATCGATTCGACGTTGTTCACCACAGTTGGGCACGCATAGAGCCCTGCGACGGCTGGGAAAGGGGGACGAAGCCGCGGTTGACCACGGCGGCCTTCGAGCGAGTCGAGCAGCGCGGTCTCCTCACCGCAGATGTACGCGCCCGCGCCCGCGTGCACGGTGAGCTGGAGGTCGAGGCCGCTGCCCAGGATGTTCTCGCCGAGGTAGCCGGCCGCGTGGGCCTCACGGACGGCCTCGTGCAACCGCCGCAGCACGGGGACGACTTCACCGCGGAGATAGATGAAGGCATGCGAAGACCGAATGGCATAACACGCGATCACAATGCCCTCGATGAGGCTGTGCGGGTTCGCGAAGAGGAGCGGGATGTCTTTACAGGTACCCGGCTCCGACTCGTCGGCGTTGACAACTAGATAGTGGGGTTTTCCATCACCCTGCGGAATGAACTGCCACTTCATTCCCGTGGGGAATCCCGCGCCGCCCCGGCCGCGCAGACCGGAGTCCTTGACGTACGCGATCAGGTCGTCCGGCGACATGGCCAGCGCCTTGCGCAGCCCCTCGTATCCCTCGTGCCTTCGGTAGACGTCCAGGCTCCAGGACTTCTCCTCGTCCCAGAAGGCCGACAGCACGGGTGCGAGCAGCTTCTCGGGGCTGGTCCCGCCGTCGCGCTCGAACGCGCTCGCGCGGGCGGTGCCCCCGTTCTCGGGTGCCAAGGTCATCACTCCCCCTCCTCGGCTGTGGGACCCGCCGGGTGCGACGGATCGGAGCCCGACGTGTCCTGCGGCGCGTCGTGCGAGCTGAGGTGCTCGGCCGGCGGCTGGTCCTGCGGGGCGCCGCCACCGCGCGGATGGACCACGCGCGCGGCACCGCTCTCCCCCTTGGCCAGGCGGAGGCCGATCAGCGAGGCGGGGCCCGCGCTGCCGCTCGCCTCGACGGCGCCGACGCGCTCGTCGGGGAAGCCCGCCAGGATCCGCGCGGTGTCCTTGAAGGTGCACAGGGGGGCACCGCGGGTGGGCTCGACCGCCGCTCCCGCGCGCAGGTCGTCGACGAGGCGCTTCGCGGAGGCCACGGTCTGGTTGTCGAAGAACTCCCAGTTGACCATCACGACGGGTGCGAAGTCGCAGGCCGCGTTGCACTCGATGTGCTCAAGGGTGACCTTGCCGTCACCGGTGGTCTCGCCGTTGCCGACACCCAGGTGGTCCTGGAGGGCCTCGAAGATGGCGTCGCCGCCCATGACCGCGCACAGGGTGTTGGTGCACACACCCACCTGGTAGTCACCGCTCGGCTTGCGCCGGTACATCGAGTAGAAGGTCGCGACCGCGGTGACCTCGGCGGTGGTCAGGCTCAGCACGTCCGCGCAGAACTGCATCCCCGTGCGCGTGACATGGCCCTCCTCCGCCTGCACGAGGTGCAGCAACGGAAGGAGCGCCGAGCGGGAGTCCGGGTAGCGGGCGATGATCTCGCGGGCGTCCGCTTCCAGTCGGGTCCGAACGTCGTCCGGGTAGTCGGGCGCGGGCAGTCGGGGCATGCCCAGGCTGACGCCCTCGGGGGTGGTGGTCACCGGTCGACGCCTCCCATCACGGGGTCGATGGACGCGACGGCGACGATGACGTCGGCGACCTGGCCGCCCTCGCACATCGCCGCCATGGCCTGCAGGTTGGTGAAGGACGGGTCCCGGAAGTGGACCCGGTAGGGGCGGGTGCCTCCGTCGGAGACGACGTGCACCCCGAGTTCGCCCTTGGGTGACTCGACCGCCGCGTACGCCTGTCCCGGCGGGACGCGGAAGCCTTCGGTCACCAGCTTGAAGTGGTGGATGAGGGCCTCCATGGAGGTGCCCATGATCTTCTTGATGTGGTCGAGGGAGTTGCCCAGACCGTCGGGGCCGAGCGCGAGCTGTGCGGGCCAGGCGATCTTCTTGTCCGCGACCATGACCGGCCCCGGCTGGAGCCGGTCCAGACACTGTTCGACGATGTGCAGCGACTGGCGCATCTCCTCCAGGCGGATCAGGAAGCGCCCGTAGGAGTCGCAGGTGTCGGCGGTCGGGATCTCGAAGTCGTACGTCTCGTAGCCGCAGTACGGCTGGGACTTGCGCAGGTCGTGCGGCAGACCCGCCGAGCGCAGCACGGGTCCGGTGGCGCCCAGGGCCATGCAGCCGGCCAGGTCGAGATAGCCGACGTCCTGCATACGGGCCTTGAAGATGGGGTTCCCGGTGGCGAGCTTGTCGTACTCGGGGAGGTTCTTCGTCATCTTCTTCACGAACTCGCGGATCTGGTCCACCGCGCCGGGCGGCAGGTCCTGGGCGAGTCCGCCGGGGCGGATGTACGCGTGGTTCATCCGCAGGCCGGTGATCAGCTCGTAGATGTCGAGGATCAGTTCGCGGTCGCGGAAGCCGTAGATCATGATCGTGGTGGCGCCGAGCTCCATGCCGCCGGTGGCGATGCACACCAGGTGGGAGGAGATCCGGTTCAGCTCCATCAGGAGCACCCGGATGATCGAGGCGCGGTCGGGGATCTGGTCCTCGATGCCGAGGAGCTTCTCGACCCCGAGGCAGTACGCCGTCTCGTTGAAGAACGGCGTCAGGTAGTCCATGCGCGTCACGAACGTGCTGCCCTGGGTCCACGTGCGGTATTCGAGGTTCTTCTCGATACCGGTGTGGAGGTAGCCGATGCCGCAGCGGGCCTCGGTGACCGTCTCGCCGTCGATCTCCAGGATGAGCCGGAGCACGCCGTGCGTGGACGGATGCTGCGGGCCCATGTTGACGATGATGCGCTCGTCGTCGGACCTCGCGGCGGACTGCGCGATCTCGTCCCAGTCGCCACCGGTGACCGTGTAGACGGTGCCCTCGGTCGTCTCGCGGGCGGATGCGGCAGAAGAAGGGGTCTGCGTGCTCATGAGTACGACCTCCGCTGGTCCGGAGCCGGGATCTGGGCGCCCTTGTACTCGATGGGGATGCCACCGAGGGGATAGTCCTTGCGCTGCGGGTGGCCCTGCCAGTCGTCCGGCATCATGATCCGCGTCAGCGCCGGGTGGCCGTCGAAGACCAGGCCGAAGAAGTCGTACGCCTCGCGCTCGTGCCAGTCGTTCGTCGGATAGACGGGAACGAGTGACGGGAGGTGCGGGTCGGCGTCGGGGGCACTGACCTCGACGCGGATCAGCCGGTTGTGGGTGATCGAGCGCAGGTGGTAGACGGCGTGCAGCTCGCGGCCCTTGTCGCTGGGGTAGTGCACTGCGCTCACGCCCGTGCACAGTTCGAAGCGGAGGGCCGGGTCGTCGCGGAGGGTCTGGGCGACGCGGACCAGGTACTCGCGTTCGATGTGGAAGGTGATCTCGTCGCGGTCGACGACCGTCTTCTCGATCGCGTTCTCGGGGACGAGTCCCTGTTCCTCCAGCGCGCCCTCCAGTTCGTCGGCGACCTCGTCGAACCAGCCGCCGTAGGGCCGGCCGGCCGGGCCGGGCAGCCGGACGGAGCGGACCAGGCCGCCGTAGCCGGAGGTGTCGCCGCCGTTGTCGGCGCCGAACATGCCGCGCTGGACGCGGATCTCCTCGCCACCGTCGCCACGCTGGCCGGGGAGGTTGGACGCGCCGAGGTCCTTCTCCGGGTTCACGCCGTCGCCGGCGCCGTTCGCGTCGCTCACCGCAGCAGGCCCTTCATCTCGATGGTGGGGAGCGCCTTGAGCGCCGCTTCCTCCGCCTCGCGGGCCGCCTCCTCGGCGTTCACGCCGAGCTTCGAGGACTGGATCTTCTGATGGAGCTTGAGAATCGCGTCCATCAGCATCTCGGGCCGCGGCGGACAGCCGGGCAAATAGATGTCGACCGGAACAATGTGGTCGACCCCCTGCACAATGGCGTAGTTGTTGAACATTCCGCCCGATGAGGCACAGACGCCCATGGAGATCACCCACTTGGGGTTGGGCATCTGGTCATAGACCTGCCGCAGTACGGGCGCCATCTTCTGGCTGACACGTCCGGCGACGATCATGAGGTCGGCCTGCCGCGGTGACCCGCGGAAGACCTCCATGCCGAAGCGCGCCAGGTCGTAGCGGCCCGCGCCGGTCGTCATCATCTCGATGGCGCAGCAGGCGAGTCCGAACGTGGCGGGGAAGACGGACGCCTTGCGCACCCAGCCCGCGGCCTGCTCGACGGTGGTCAGCAGGAATCCGCTCGGCAGCTTTTCTTCGAGTCCCATGTCTTAAAGGCCCCTCAGTCCCATTCCAGGCCGCCGCGCCGCCATACGTACGCGTACGCGACGAAGACGGTGAGCACGAAGAGCAGCATCTCCACGAGCCCGAAAACACCCAGGGCGTCGAAGGTGACGGCCCAGGGGTAGAGGAAGACGATCTCGATGTCGAAGACGATGAAGAGCATCGCCGTCAGGTAGTACTTGATCGGGAAGCGCCCGCCGCCGGCCGGCGTGGGGGTCGGCTCGATACCGCACTCGTAAGCCTCGAGCTTGGCCCGGTTGTATCGCTTTGGACCGATAAGCGTGGCCATGACCACGGAGAAGATCGCAAAGCCTGCCCCGAGGGCTCCCAGTACGAGGATCGGCGCATACGCGTTCACGCTCCTCGCTCCTCTCAGTCGGCACTGACTGCTGGCGGTTGTGTCGGGCAAGCACTTCCGCTCACCCGTCCCACGAACCCCGTGCGTCCCGACGAAGATCGCGTACATGTGAAGCAGGTCACAAGCCCAACTGCCTCGCATCCTATGCCCGCCGGTCTGTGATCTGCGACACGGGGTATTGCACTAGCTTTGTGATCTCCACCACCTGACGAAGGATCATGAAGTCGGATGAGCGGTGATCTTCACACGCGAAGCGTCCGCACGGTCACCAGAGGTGACATTTCCGCTAGTCATCGCAGGTCCGGGGCGACGTCTCCATATCAAGAGACTTCCTCCGCATGCAAATTGGTGATGGACGGGAAGGCTTGATAGAGGGATCCGTTCACACGTCGGGGGAGGGGTGTGGACGGATGTGGACGGCGTCGGCGCGTGCGCGCGTTCACGAGCGGGGGACCTTCGGGATCTACGCGCGGGGGCATGCCGTCATCTACGCGCGGGGCATTCATCGCTGAGACGGCTGTGTGACCTGTGCCACATCTGTCTATGTGCCAGATAAGTGGGGCTTGGCCACTGGTCGCAACCAGTGGTAGGCGGAGGGCAATTCGGACGTATTACGGAAACGGCATGATCACAGGCTTGATCACCTCTGCCCGCAATGCCCGTTACGGCGTCAATAAAGAGTGACGCGCCCCGGATTCGGCCGCGGATTGAACAACTGTGGCGCACCACACGTTTCTTGAAGGTATGAGGGAGCCCCTGATACCGGTTGTACCCATGTCCCACACCGCTCACATACGTAGCCACCGGAAGCCCCGCCGCAACGCGTCGACGCTCGCGATGCGCGCCGGAGTTGCCGGTGGCGTTCTCAGCACCCTGGCCGTGGCCGGTGCGGCCGGCTCTGCGAGCGCGGCCGAGCCCGTGACGCAGACTCTTGAACTGCCGACCCTGACGGCCGACCTCGCGACCCAGGTCGCCCAGTCCGCGGACGCCACCCAGCAGGCCGCGGCCAACTACGAGTTGCAGGCCGAGCGCGACGCGGCAGCCGCAAATGCCGCGAAGCAGGCCAAGGCGGACCTCGCCGACGCCAAGAAGAAGGCGGAGGCCAAGAAGAAGGCCGAGGCCGCTCGCAAGGCCGCGGCCGAGCAGGCCGCCTCGCGCTCCGCCGCGCGGACCACCCTGTCCGCCTCGGCCTCCACCTCCACGACCTCGACCGTCTCGGCGCCGGCCAGCGGCAGCGTCGCGACCGTCATCGCCTTCCTCAAGGCGCAGGTCGGCGACGCCTACGTGATGGGCGGGACGGGGCCCAACGCCTGGGACTGCTCCGGTCTCGTGCAGGCGGCGTTCAAGCAGGTCGGTGTCGACCTGCCGCGCGTCTCCCAGGACCAGTCGACGTCCGGTACGCCGGTCTCGCTGTCCAACATCCAGGTCGGCGACATCCTGTACTGGGGTTCGGCCGGTTCGGCGTACCACGTGGGTGTGTACATCGGTAACGGGCAGTACCTGGACGCGGCCAACCCCTCCAAGGGTGTCGTGATCCAGAACCTTTCGGGCTACCCGGCCACCGGCGCGGTACGCGTTCTCTGAGCCGCACCCGCGTCCGAAGTCCCACGGCTTGAGGGCCGCCGCCTGAAGGCGGCGGTCCCCGTCGTCGTATCCCCGGGGCCATCGCGGCCCGTTCGGGCCCCACAGGGCCCTCACAGCACCGGGAAGAGCCACCCGCGGACGACCACCGGGATGCGCCTCCCGACGGGCGGACCGACCGCCGCCGCTCGCGGTCCCGCCGACGCGGGCCGCCCTCGAAGCGGCGCGTCGCCTCCGCTCCCGCGTGCGGGGCCACCCCGCTCCCCACGTACAGGTCCGCCTCGTTGCCGGATCCGGGTCCGCCCCCGCCGCGTCCGGGCCTGTCTCCGCCCCGCGTCCGGGTCTGTCTCCGCCCCGCGTCCGGGCCCGTCCCGTTGCCGCGTCCGGACCGGCGTCAGCCCCCGCGCCGAGGCTCGCCCTGTTCCCGCGTCGGCGCTCGCCTTGTTCCCGCGTCCGGCCTCGCACTCTCGTCCGCCGTCGCCTGTCGCCTGTCGCCTGTCGCCTGTCGCCTGTCGCGGTCATCGTGGCCGGGTGTGCCGACGGTTCCGAAGGGGCGACTCGAAGTCGGCCATAACGGGTCAACTGCCGCGGGTGGAGCGGTGGGGCGTTCTGTTCACGTCCCGGGCACGTCCGTGCGCGCCGTCCGTCCCGGCTCTCGTACCGTCCCGGCTTCCGTGGCTCTCCCCTCGCTGCCGCGGGGGCGCGCCGCCGCGGCGGTCGGTGGACCGGCGCGGAGGGGGGCTCACACGTCACGCCCGCGGGGGAGGCCGGGCGCGAGCACCGGCCTTTCCCGCGGGCGTGACGTCCCGGCCTCAGGCCTTCGGTGCCACCTTCGACAACCCGTTGATGATCCGGTCCATCGCGTCGCCGCCGGTCGGGTCCGTCAGGTTCGCCAGCATCTTGAGGGTGAACTTCATCAGGAGGGGGTGGGTCAGGCCCCGCTGCGTCGCGATCTTCATGACCTTCGGGTTGCCGATCAGCTTCACGAAGGCGCGGCCGAGGGTGTAGTAGCCGCCGTAGGTGTCCTTGAGGACGCGGGGGTAGCGCTGGAGGGCCAGTTCACGCTGGGAGGGCGTCGAGCGGGCGTGCGCCTGGACGATGACGTCCGCGGCGATCTGACCGGACTCCATGGCGTACGCGATGCCCTCGCCGTTGAAGGGGTTCACCAGGCCGCCGGCGTCGCCGACCAGCAACAACCCCTTCGTGTAGTGCGGCTGGCGGTTGAAGGCCATCGGGAGGGCGGCGCCGCGGATCGGGCCGGTCATGTTCTCGGGCGTGTATCCCCAGTCCTCCGGCATCGAGGCGCACCACGCCTTCAGGACCTCGCGCCAGTCCAGCTCCTTGAAGGAGTCGGAGGTGTTGAGCACACCGAGGCCGACGTTGGACGTACCGTCGCCCATGCCGAAGATCCAGCCGTAGCCGGGCAGCAGACGGTCCTCGGCGCCCCGGCGGTCCCACAGCTCCAGCCAGGACTCCAGGTAGTCGTCCTCGTGGCGCGGGGAGGTGAAGTACGTACGGACCGCGACGCCCATCGGGCGGTCCTCGCGGCGGTGCAGGCCCATCGCCAGCGAGAGGCGGGTGGAGTTGCCGTCGGCCGCGACGACCAGCGGCGCGTGGAAGGTGACCTCCCGCTTCTCCCCCGTGTCGCCGAGCTTGGCGTGCACGCCCGTGATGCGGCCCGTGCGGTCGTCGATGATCGGGGCGCCGACGTTGCAGCGCTCGAACAGCCGCGCGCCCGCCTTCTGCGCCTGTCGTGCCAGCTGCTCGTCGAAGTCGTCACGCTTGCGGACGAGCCCGTAGTCCGGGTACGACGCGAGATCCGGCCAGTCGAGCTGGAGGCGGACACCGCCGCCGATGATGCGCAGTCCCTTGTTCCGCAGCCAGCCGGCTTCTTCGGAGATGTCGATGCCCATCGAGACGAGCTGCTTGGTCGCGCGCGGGGTCAGCCCGTCACCGCAGACCTTCTCCCGCGGGAACGCGGTCTTCTCCAGGAGCAGGACGTCGAGTCCGGCCTTCGCCAGGTAGTACGCGGTGGTGGAACCGGCTGGTCCAGCCCCGACGACGATCACATCTGCGGTGTTTTCGGAGAGGGGTTGGGGCTCGGTCACGGCGGGGTCTCCCCAAGACTCGAAATCTGCGTGCTGACGGGCACTGGACATGGGCAGTCTATGCAGCGGTACTGATGACCTGGCTGAAGGGCTGCCCCCGTGAACCGAGCTCTCCCCGACGTCCGGCTCCGCGTCCCCACCGACGAGGACGCGTTCGCCTGGCACCGGATCTTCGCCGACCCCGAGGTCATGGCGTTCCACGGCGGCCGGGCGGCCGAGTTGTCCGTGTACGAAGAGCTCACCGCGCGGCAGCGGCGGCACGACGCCGAGCTCGGGTTCTGTCTGTGGACGATCGTCGACTCCGAGGGCGAGGTGCTCGGCTTCACGGGTGCGCAGCCGTGGCCGGGCGAGTGGGGGCCCACGGGCGAGATCGAGATCGGCTGGCGGCTCGGGCGGGCGCACTGGGGCAAGGGGTACGTCACCGCGGCCGCGCTGACGACCCTGGAGCGGGTGCGGGCGGCGGGTGTCCCCCGGGTCGTGGCCATGGTCAGACCCGCCAACGAGCGGTCGATCGCCGTGACCCGGCGCGTGGGCATGGAACTGGCCGAGGTCTTCGCCCATCCCACGCGGGAGGACGCCGCGCACTGCTACCGGCTCACCCTCTGACGGCTCACCCCGACGGCTCGCGCGAGGGCCGCTGACGCCTTCCGCCAGGGACCGGCCGGGGCTTACCCTGCCGGTACCGCTGGGGGGTGACGTCCGTGCGCCTGACACCCGAGACACCCGAAGTGCGCGTACCGCGGCTCATCGGCCTGATGGCCGTGGACGCGCGGGAGAGGGCCGAGGCGCGTGGTGTGCTGCTCGCCGCGCCCGACCGGCCCGACTTCTCTCTCACCGTCGTCGACCACGTCGTACGCCAGTACCCGCCGCCGGGGTCCGAGATCCCCCGCGGTGCCGTGGTCACCGTGTGGTTCGAGCTCGGTGACGCCGGGGGAGGCACCGGCGTGCGTGAACCCCGGCTGCCGCTCCCGCCGTCGGGCGGGCTGCGCCGTGAGCTCGACGAGCCGGAAGACCCGTTCGAGGTGCTGAGAACCGTCAGGCCTTGAAGCCCCGGTGCAGGGCGACCACGCCACCCGTCAGGTTCCGCCACGCCACCTTCGACCAGCCGGCCTTGCGCAGCCGCTCCGCCAGGGCGGGCTGGTCGGGCCACTCCCGGATGGACTCGGCGAGATAGACGTACGCGTCGGGGTTGGACGACACCGCGCGGGCGACCGGCGGCAGCGCCCGCATCAGGTACTCGGTGTAGACCGTGCGGAAGGGTGCCCAGGTCGGGTGCGAGAACTCGCAGATCACGACCCGGCCGCCCGGCTTGGTCACCCGGTACAGCTCGCTCAGCGCCGTGTCGGTGTCCTGGACGTTGCGCAGACCGAAGGAGATCGTCACCGCGTCGAAGGTGTCGTCCTTGAAGGGCAGCTTCGTCGCGTCACCGGCGGTCAGGGGCAGCCAGGGGTGGTTCTTCTTGCCGACCCGGAGCATGCCGAGGGAGAAGTCGCACGGGACGACGTACGCGCCGGTGCGGGCGAAGGGGAGCGACGAGGTCGCCGTACCGGCCGCCAGGTCCAGGATCTTCTGCGCGGGGCGCGCGTCGACCGCCTTCGCGACCTCTCTGCGCCACACCCGGTCCTGGCCGAGCGACAGCAGGTCGTTCGTCAGGTCGTACCGTTCCGCCACGTCGTCGAACATCGAGGCGACTTCGTGCGGCTGCTTGTCCAGGGATGCGCGGGTCACGGTGCCATTGTGGCAGCACGGGCCGGACGGCTCTGCGGCGCCCGGCCCGTACACGGCTCCCGTACGCCCGCTCAGGGGAACCGTCGCGGCTTCTTCCTGGCCGCGACGTCCTCGACCCAGCCGAACAGCGGGATCGCGATCCAGATCAGCACCCAACCGACCCCGAGCATGAACCAATGGCTCTCCAGCGGCAGCCACTTCTCGAAGGCGGGCACCTTCCAGAACCGGTCGATCGGCGGAACGGCGGCCACCAGGGCGATCTCGTGCCACAGATAGATCGTCACCGCCCGCCCGTTGAAGATCGTCACGGTCCGGTCGAGCCGCCTGAAGCGGGCGAGCCGGGCGAAGTCGACGCGGTAGTGGGCCTTGACGTACATCAGGAGCATGACGAAGCCGGCCGACCAGAAGGCCTGCGCGACCGGGATCTCGTCGAGGTCGTAGGTGCCGTACTCCGCCTGGTGCGCGAAGGCGTACCAGCCGCCGAGGGCGAGCAGCGCCAGCGAGGCCGCGATCACCGGGGCGGGCCTGGGACGCCGGAGCACGCCCTCGCGGTGCGCGAACCCGGCCAGCCAGCAGAACAGGAAGGTGGCGAAGTCCGTGAGGCCGCCGCCGAAGCGGTCGTACGGCGGCTGCCATCCGCACCGGAGGACCACGACCGGGACGAGGGAGAGCAGCAGGGCCGGGACGGGCGCCCGGCGGAAGACCTTCAGGAGGAGCGGTGACAGCAGGACGAACCAGAGATACGTCCTGAGGTACCAGAGGATCTCCCGGGCCTGGGTGCCCCACGCGTCGCCCGGAGGATCGCCGACCGGCACGATCCAGAAGACGATCTGCCAGCCCGGCATCCAGTCGTGGACCAGCATCGCGACGACGACGACGAAGAACCCCCAGAGCGCTGGCTCCAGAGCTGTTTCAGCGAGGCGGGCGCCTCAGTCCAGGCCCTGGCGTGCTCCTGGTAGACGACGCGCCGGCCCGCCCGGTGCAGAGCGATGGTGATGTCGGTGTCCTCGGCGAGGGTGTCCTCGCTCATGCCGCCGACCTCCAGCACCGCGTCCCGGCGGAACGCGCCGATCGCGCCCGGGACAGTCGGCATGCAGCGCGGCGGGTCGTACATGCGGCGGTCGAGGTTGAAGCCCATCACGTACTCGATGTGCTGCCAGGCTCCGATGAGGGTGTCGCGGTTGCCGACCTTGGCGTTGCCCGCGACGGCACCGACCTCCGGGTCCGCGAAGGGCTGTACGAGCTGGTGCACCGCGTCCGGCTCGAAGACGGTGTCGCCGTCCATCATCACGACGATGTCGTGACTCGCGTTGCGCACGCCGTTGTTGAGAGCGGACGGTTTGCCCGCGTTCTGCCGGCGGATGACACGGACGTTCGACATGCCCGACGACTCGGCGATCTCGGACGTGCCGTCCGTCGAACCGTCGTCGACGACGATGATCTCGATCGGATGCGTGCTCCTCGCCAGTGAGTCAAGGGTGTTGGCAATGCACTCCTTCTCGTTGTACGCGGGCACGATCACGGTCACCGGGCGGGTGACCGTCGGTCCCCAGCTGAATCTGCCGCCCCTGCCGCGTCTCCTGTCGCGCTGCCGGTGGTGACCCCCGCCGCGCCCGCGAGGGCCAGCTGATCACGCGCGGTTTCTGCAGCGCCGCGGCCCGGCCCGCAGCCCGCTCCATCCTGGAGGGGGCACGCCGGCGGCCGCGTGAGGGCGTCGTCGAAGTCATGGGGGCCCGTTCCCGTCAGTGGGCGCCGGGGGAGGCGGACTCGGAGGGGGCCGGGGCCGGGGAGGAGGCGCCGCTGGGCGCACCCGACGGCGAGGTGGCGGTAGGCCTGCCGGTGGGCGTCGCTCCGCCCCGGGGCCCGGTGGGCGTCGCTCCGCCCCCGGGCCCGGTGGGCGTCGCTCCGCCCCCGGGCCCGGTGGGAGCCGCTCCGCCCCGCGGCGGGAACGCGCCCCCGGGTGCGGAGCCGGCCCGGTCGCCGCTGAACGGGAACAGCGAGGACGGGGTGAGCGAGGTGCCCCAGCCCATGAAGGTCATGCCGAGAACGAGCGCGTAGCCGAGGCAGACCGCACCGGCCAGCACGCTGATTCTGCGGAGCAGGTGGGCCCTGCGCCCGGAGTTGTCCACGAACACGGGGCCTTCGTCGGGCCCGTTGCCGCGTTCGCGACGGCGGCCGCGCCCTTGAGCGCGGTTTTCGACGGCTGACTCGGATTGCATTCCCCGGACGTCAGGACGCCTTTATGTGTCCAATTCTCTGGTTCATGTGAGGCACCGATGAAACGCGGCCCAGACTGTCCGTTCTCTGGGGGAATCCCCGAACGGCGGCACGGTTCGAGGCGGATGGATATGAACCCTATGCCCCGATGGCATGTCCGACTCTTCCGGTTCGCGCCCTCCTTTTCGTGGGCCGCTCAAGGGTCACCCATGGCCCCCATGGGCCCCCGTATTCGGGAACAGCCCTCGAATGTGTCACCTCTGGGTTCCGGAATCGCATTTTTTTCGTCCCGGGACGGAATTCACGAGAGCGGGTGCGTACGCGATGAGGAGTTCCCTGAGGCCGGCCGCGGGGCTCGTCTGGCTGTTGGCCCTGGCCGCCGCGAGGTGCTCCTCCGGCGCCGACACCACGGACGCGGCACCCGGGGGCGCCGCGAAGACCGGTACGCCGACCAGTACGGCGACGACGGCACCCACCACCTCGTACGCGCCCTATGTGAGCGCCACCGCGGCCTCCGCGACGGACGCGACGGGGTCCCCGGCCCTCTACAATCTGGCCTTCGTGATCTCGGGCGGTGGTGGCTGCGTGCCCCGGTGGAACGGGACGGACGCCGTCGGCGACGCGGCCGTGAAGTCCCGTGTCGCGGCGCTCGACGCCGTCGGGTCGACCCGGGCCGACTTCGACGTCGAGGGCGCCGTACTGACCGACTCCGCCTCGGTCGCCCTGCGTTCCGAGGCGATCGCGCTGCTCGAGTCCGCGAACGACCACACCGTGCGGGTCTCCACCGTGAACGTCATGACGATGAACTACGGGAGTTCGTACACCGGTGACATGGGTGACTACACGGAGACCGCCGCCCTGGCGGCCCATGACCAGCTGGAGGACGTCTTCGGGCTGTCGAGCGCGGCGGCCTGGCAGGGGCTCGCGCTCACCTCGATGATCGGGGACAACGACGTGGCGGGCGAGACGTCCGGACTCGCGGACGCGGCCCGGGTGCGGGCCTTCGCCGAGGAGAAGGGAATCGCCTGGGTGTCGATGTGGTCGACGTTCCGGGACCGGCAGTGCTCCGGCGACGACGCGGCCTCCGACGGCGCGGCCACCGACTGCAGTGGGGTGAGGCAGAGTCCGGGGGCGTTCGCGCGGGCCTTCGCGGGGCGAACCGCACCGGGTCGACGGCCGGCGGAAAGGCGCCGACGGCCGAGCGGAACCGTGGGGGCGGCCGAGCGGAACAGTGGGGGCGGCCGCCGGGCCGCAGCGGCTCAGCGGCGTCGGTGCACCAGCCGGCCGGCGCACACGGTCGCGACGCACGCGCCGTCCGTGTCGAACACCGCGAGGTCGGCGCGTCCGGTGTCGACGATCACGCTCTCACGGACCCGGGGAAGCACGGCGATCTCGTTGCGGACGGCGGCGGCCCTCAGTTCGGCGGTGTCCGTGTACCGCTCCAGTACGGCGGTGGAGCCCGACTTCAGGACCGCGTGCAGCCGTTCGCGCGGGGACGGCGCCTGCGGCAGCGGGCCCTCGTGGACCAGCGCGGGCCCGAGCACGCCGGGCCAGCGCCTCAGCCTCGCCTCCGGAAAGCGTTCCCGCAGCTCGCTCAGGGGTCCGGCCCCCACGACCCGGTCCCCCCGCACGGCGACCGCGCCGTCCCGCACCGGCTCCGTGTCCCAGCGAAGGCGCAGCTCGTCGGCGGCGTGAATGGTCAGCACGACGGGGTCAGTTGGACGCGAGCAGCTTCAGCTCGGGGTGGGCGGTGCCGCCCGCGATCGCGGTGGACGAGATGTGCGACATGACCCGCTCGTCGACCGGGTCGTCCGCCGGGTCGTCGTGGACCACGATGTGCTCGTAGGTCGTGGCCCGCTGGGCGGGCACGCGCCCGGCCTTGCGGATCAGGTCGATGATCTCCATGCGGTTGGAGCGGTGCTTGGCGCCCGCCGAGGAGACGACGTTCTCCTCCAGCATGATCGAGCCGAGGTCGTCCGCGCCGTAGTGCAGCGAGAGCTGGCCGACCTCCTTGCCGGTGGTCAGCCAGGAACCCTGGATGTGGGCCACGTTGTCGAAGAAGAGCCGGGCGATCGCGATCATGCGCAGGTACTCGAAGAGCGTGGCCTGCGTACGGCCCTTGAGGTGGTTGTTCTCGGGCTGGTAGGTGTACGGGATGAAGGCGCGGAAACCGCCGGTCCGGTCCTGTACGTCGCGGATCATCCGCAGGTGTTCGATGCGTTCGGCGTTGGTCTCACCGGTGCCCATGAGCATCGTCGAGGTCGACTCGACACCCAGCCCGTGCGCGGTCTCCATGATCTCCAGCCAGCGTTCGCCGGACTCCTTGAGCGGGGCGATCGCCTTGCGCGGCCGGGCGGGCAGCAGTTCGGCGCCGGCGCCCGCGAAGGAGTCCAGGCCCGCCTGGTGGATGCGGGTGATGGCCTCCTCGACGCTCACCTCGGAGATCCTGGCCATGTGCTCGACCTCGGAGGCTCCCAGCGAGTGGATGACCAGCTGGGGGAAGTTCTCCTTGATCGCGGAGAAGTGCTTCTCGTAGTACTCCACGCCGTAGTCCGGGTGGTGTCCGCCCTGGAACATGATCTGGGTGCCGCCGAGTTCGACGGTCTCCGCGCAGCGGCGCAGGATGTCGTCGAGGTCGCGGGTCCAGCCCTTGGCGGTGTCCTTGGGCGCGGCGTAGAACGCGCAGAACTTGCACGCCGTGACGCACACGTTCGTGTAGTTGATGTTCCGCTCGATGATGTACGTCGCGATGTGCTCGGTGCCGGCGTACCTGCGGCGGCGTACGGCGTCGGCGGCGGCGCCCAGCGCGTGCAGCGGGGCGTCACGGTAGAGGTCGAGCGCCTCTTCCGGGGTGATGCGCCCACCCTCGGCGGCACGGTCGAGGACGGACTGAAGGTCGGCCTTCTCGGTCACCGGGAGCGTCCCTTTCATAAGGGTGTGGACGGACCTGGCCAGCCTACGCCAGCCCCGCCGGACGCCCGACGTCAGGCCGCGTACGCCCCCATCAGCAGTCCGACGTACGCACCGGCGATCAGGAACGGCCCGAACGGGATCGATGTCCTGCGCCCGGCGCGGCGCGCGAGGACGAGCCCCAGTCCGTACAGCCCCCCGAACAGGAACCCGGCGAAGGTCCCGAGGACGACGGTTCCCCATCCGTACCAGCCGAGCACCGCCCCGAGGCCCACCGCGAGCTTCACGTCCCCGAACCCCATGCCGTTCGGGTTGACGAGGAAGAGGAGGAAGAAGGCGCAGCCCAGCGCGAGTGCCCCGAACAGGGCGGTCGGCCAGTCCCCGGTGTGCTCGGGGACGACGGCGGCCGCGCCCAGCAGCGCGAGCGCGAGACCCGCGAGCGGCAGGGTGAGCACGTCCGGCAGCCGCTGCACCCCGAAGTCCACGAGCGCGAGCAGCACGCCGAGCGGTGCGAGCAGCAGCCAGGCGCCCAGCTCGGGGCGGGTGCCGGTGGCGAGCGACAGGCCGGCGCAGACCAGCGCGGTGGTGAGGGCCACGAGAGGCGTGCGCGGCCCGTACGACGCCGCGGCGGCGAGCCGTGGCGGACGCCCCGCGGCACCGGACGCCACCGGCACCGTACGGCCGGCGCACTCGGCGCAGCGGGCGGGTCCGAGCCAGCCGCCCGCGACACCGGTGATGGTGTGTCCGCCGGGACACCGGTCCCGCCATGCCTCGTCCGGCTCGACGGAGAAGCGGTGGGCGGCCCGTGGCACGAGCACTCCCACGGCCGCGCCCCAGGCGGCGGCGACGGCGGTCAGCCAGAGAACGGGGTCCACGCGCCCACCCTACGCAGCCGGCCGCGGTCCGGGCAGGGCGTGCCTCCCACGGTCCGTCGCCGCCGCCCGGGAGCCATGGCCGGTGCGCGGTCGGCTAGTTGGGCAGTTTCGACATCCGGGCCACCGGATCGCCCGCGTCCGGGTTGTCGGTGTCGTACTTGAGGTCGCCCCCGGCCGGTGTCAGCCGCACCTCGTGGCTGCCGGTCGTGCAGGTGCCGGGGTTGGACTTCCTGGCGACGCTCGTCGCGGTGAGCCGCTGGTCCGTGACCTTCCTCAGCACGAGTACGTCCTCGCAGACGCCGCCGATCAGATCGGTCGACCGGAACGTGCCCACTTCCTCGCCCGCGGCGGCGCGGTGCAGGGTGACGCGGAACGTGCCCGCGGGCAGCTTCCCGTCCAGCGCGTAGCCGTCGCCCTCCCAGGTGCCGAGGTACTTCGCGGGCACCGGACCGGGCTCCGTGTCCGCCGGGCCGGAGGTGTCCGGCGACGCCGCCGGACGGCTCGCCGTCGAGTCGGCGCCGCCGGAGTCCGAGGAATGATCGCCGCCCGGCAGCAGGTCGAAGAGGAACGCCGAGCCCACCGTCACCGCCGCGAGTGCTCCGGCGACCGCGAGGGCGAGCGTGCAACTGACCCTGCGCCCACGGCCGTCCGTACCGGGGACCGAGGTCGTGGCCAGACTGACGGAGAGCTTGCCGGGCTCGCGGCCGGGGCCGGTGGAGTGGCCGGTCCTGGCCTCGGCCGCGTCCCTGGGCTCGCGCTGGTCCGGTACGTACGTGGGGTGCGCGGGGTGCGCGGGCCGGTCGGGGTACGGGGGCATGGACGGCGGCGGCCCGAAGACTCCGCCGGTCGCGTGCGGGCCGGCTCCCGATGTCCCCACCTGCGGTGTCCCGGCGCGCGAAGTGCCGCTCCCCGGCGTCCCGGGGCCGGAGTCCGAGCCCGCCGAAGGGCTGTCGAACCCCACCGGTCCCGGCGGCGCGGCCTCCGCCGCCTCCAGGTTCAGCAACTGCACCGCGCCGCGGCTGACCTGCTCGACCAGGGGTCCCGGCAGCCATCCCGCCGTCACCGAGCGCGCCGCTCCGCCGGGAGCCAGTCGCGCGGCCACCTCGGCGGGGGCCGGCCGGCCGGCCGGGTTCTTCGCCAGACAGGCCGCCGCCAGGTCCCGCAGCTCGCCCTCCAGGGAGCCGAGCCGGGGTTCCTCGTGCACCACCTTGTAGAGGAGGGCGGCCGAGGAGTCACCGGGGAAGGGGGACTCCCCCGTCGCCGCGTACACCAGCACCGCGCCGAGCGAGAAGACGTCGGCCGCGCCCGTGACCGCCTTGCCGAGGATCTGCTCCGGCGACATGTAGCCGGGCGAGCCGACGGAGACGCCCGTCGAGGTGAGCGAGGCCGTGCCGTCGGTCGCGCGGGCGATGCCGAAGTCGATGAGGAGGGGGCCGTCGAGGGTCAGCAGGACGTTGGACGGCTTGACGTCGCGGTGGACGAGGCCGAGCACGTGCACCGCCCCGAGCGCCTCGGCGAGGCCCGCGCCCAGCACCCGTACGGACGGAACGGGCAGCGGGCCGGCGTCCGCGACGGCGGCCGCGAGCGAGGGACCGGCCGCGTATCCGGTCGCGACCCAGGGCACCGGTGCCTCCGGGTCCGCGTCCAGGACCGGCGCCGTCCACGCGCCGCCCACCCGCCGCGCGGCCTCGACCTCGCGACGGAACCGGGCACGGAACTCCTCGTCCAGCGCGAAGTGCGGGTGCACGATCTTGACCGCGACCGTACGTCCGCCCGCGCTGCGGCCCAGGTACACGCGCCCCATGCCGCCGGAGCCGAGCCGGCCGAGCAGCCGGTAGGGCCCCACGACCGTGGGTTCGTCGACTCCGAGCGGCTGCATGACACTCACAGCTCATCCCTCCCCCGTACGCACTGGACGCACTGCCCAGCAGGGTAGTTCCGTACGCCTCCGAACGCCCGGAGCCCCAGGGCTTCACGGCCTCAGGACTTCAGCAGCTCCACCCGTACGTCCGCCGGGAACCCGGTGGTCGAGCCGACCCGCCGGGCGAACTCCCGCACGGCCGCCAGCTGCGGGGCACCGAAGCGGAAGTCGAGCGTGGTGAAGTACTGCTCCAGGACCCGCTCGTCGAAGGCCTCCCAGCGCGCGGCCTGTTCGGCGACCTTGGAGACCTCGTCGAGGGAGAGGTCCCGGGAGGAGAGGAAGGCCTCGTGCACCTTGCGGGTGACGAGCGGCTCGCGTTCCAGGTAGTCGCGGCGGGCGGCCCACACGGCGAAGACGAACGGAAGTCCCGTCCACTCCTTCCACAGGGTGCCGAGGTCGTGCACCTGGAGGCCGAACTTCGGGCCGTCGAGCAGATTGGCCCGCAGCGCCGCGTCACCGATGAGGACGGCGGCGTCGGCCTCCTGCATCATCAGGCTGAGGTCGGGCGGGCACGTGTAGTAGGACGGCTGGACCCCCACGCTCTCGGCCAGCAGCAACTGCGCCAGGCGTACTGACGTACGAGAGGTCGAGCCGAGGGCGACCCTGGCGCCGTCCAGTTGGTCCAGCGGGACCTTCGAGACGATCACGCAGGACATCACCGGGCCGTCGCAGCCGACCGCGATGTCGGGGAAGGCCACCAGCTCGTCGGCGTGCTTGAGGAACTCGACGAGC
The DNA here is from genome assembly GCF_009498275.1 of Streptomyces fagopyri. Lineage (NCBI taxonomy): Bacteria > Bacillati > Actinomycetota > Actinomycetes > Kitasatosporales > Streptomycetaceae > Streptomyces > Streptomyces fagopyri. The sequence goes on from NZ_CP045643.1 coordinate 4,146,898, forward strand.
GTGATGGGCCCGATGTCGAGGTCGCCCCGCACCAGTTTCTCGCTGAGCTTCTCCGGGGTGTCCTTGGTGAGCTCGAAGTCGAGGAGCGTGCCCGTTCTCGCGAGCCCCCAGTAGAGGGGCAGGCAGTTCAGGAACTGGATGTGGCCGACGCGCGGCCGGGTGCGAGAATTGTCCACATCGCGAGGCTAGACCCCATGCGGTACGGTGCAGTCCTCAGGGTCCCCGCGAGGCTTCAGCGGCCGCCGCGACCCCCCTCCGGTCACCTCGCGACGGTGGGCCGACAGCACGATGTCAACGTACGCGCCGGACGGGTCGGACATCCGGGTGACGTGATCTTTCCCCCTATTGCTTTCGGCTGCCTGCGTGCTAGGCTCGCCGCAAGTTGCAGTTTGGTTTCCCTTGCAGTACAGAGCCTGCGGAGCATGTGACCGCGGGCTCTTGTCGTTTTCAGACGTATGCAGTTGTTTACACAATCGCAGGTTCTGGAGCAGGGCAACCCTTTGGGCCCAAGGAGGGCTTATGGCTACCGGAACCGTGAAGTGGTTCAACGCCGAAAAGGGCTTTGGTTTCATCGCCCAGGAAGGCGGCGGCCCGGACGTCTTCGTCCACTACTCCGCGATCAACGCGAGCGGATTCCGCTCTCTCGAAGAGAACCAGGCGGTTTCCTTCGACGTCACGCAGGGTCCGAAGGGCCCGCAGGCGGAGAACGTCACCCCGCTCTAAGCCTTCGGCTCCATGAGCCCAATGCTTTGATCCGGAACGGATAGCAGTACCCAAGGAGCCCCGCGCCAGCCGGTCGCGGGGCTCCTGCCTTTCCCACCGCTCGCCAGGCATCACGCCCCACGGTTCACGGCTTCACGGCTTCACGGCTTCACTGCTTCACTGCTTCACTGCTTCACTGCTTCAGGTACAGGCTCTCGATCTCCTTGCCGAAGTCCCGTTCGATCGCGGCCCTCTTGAGCTTCAGGGTGGGGGTCACATGACCGGCCTCCTCCGTGAAGTCCACCGGGAGGACGGCGAAGCGGCGGATGGACTCGGGGCGGGAGACGAGCTTGTTGGCCTCGTCGATCGCGCGCTGGATGATGACGTTCAGTTCGGGATCGTCGACGAGCAGTTCCGGCGGCACGGGATGCTTGCCGATCATCTGCCGCCAGTGGGTGATGCCGTCGAGGTCGAGGGTCACGAGAGCGGTGACGTAGGGCCGGCGGTCCCCGAGCACGATGCACTGGGCGATCAGGGGGTGCGAGCGGAGCCAGTTCTCCAGGGGCGCGGGGGCCACGCTCTTGCCGCCCGCGGTGATCAGGATCTCCTTCTTGCGGCCGGTGATGGACAGATAGCCCCCGTCGTCCAGCTCGCCGATGTCACCGGTGGCGAACCAGCCGTCGGGAGCGGCGCCGACCACCCCGCCCGCGTGCGGATCCCAGTAGCCGCGGAAGATCTGTCCGCCGCTCAGCAGGACCTCACCGTCGCCCGCGATCCGTACCCGGGTGCCCGGCATCGGCCAGCCCACCGTTCCCAGCCGGGGTTTGAGCGGCGGCGTGACCGTGGCGGCCGCGGTGGCCTCCGTCAGCCCGTACCCCTCGTAGATGTCGATGCCGGCGCCCGCGTAGAACGCGGCGAGGCGGCGGCCCAGCGGGGAGCCGCCGCAGATCGCGTAACGGACCTTGCCGCCGAGCGCGTTGCGGATACGCCGGTAGACGAGCGGGTCGTAGAGGGCGCGGGCCACTCGCAGGGCGCGGGAGGGACCCGGGCCGGTGCCGTGCTGCCGGGCCTCGACCGCCTCGCCGTAACGGCAGGCGATGCGTGCCGCCCGGTCGAAGGACGCGCCGCGGCCCAGCTTCTCGGCCGTCGCCCGGCCGGTGTTGAACACCTTCTCCAGGACGTACGGGATGGCCAGCAGGAACGTGGGCCGGAAGCTCGCCAGGTCGGCGAGCAGGTCCTCGGTACGCAGGCTCGGCGCGTGCCCCAGCCGCACCCGGGCCCGCAGACAGGCCACCGCGACCATCCGTCCGAAGACGTGCGAGAGGGGCAGGAAGAGGAGCATGGACGCGGCGTCCGACGTCCTGCTCCTGAAGATCGGGTGGAGCAGCTCGATCGCGTTGTCGATCTCGGCGAAGAAGTTGCCGTGGGTGAGTACGCAGCCCTTGGGACGGCCGGTCGTGCCCGAGGTGTAGATGACGGTGGCGAGCGTGTCGGGGCCCAGCACGCCCCGGCGCACGGCGACTTCCTGGTCAGGGACGTCCCGGCCCCGCTCGGCCAGCCGCTCCACATGCCCCTTCTCGAAGACCCACATGTGCCGCAGGTCGGGGATGCGGTCGCGCTCCGGGCCGAGCGCGGACGCCTGGGCCACGGTCTCCGTGGCGAGGGCGACGGCTCCCGAGTCCTGGAGGATCCAGCGGACCTGGAAGGCGGAGGAGGTCGGATAGACGGGCACGGTGACGAGCCCGGCCGCCCAGGCGGCGAAGTCCAGCAGCGTCCACTCGTACGTCGTCCGGGCCATGATCGCGATACGGTCGCCCGGCGCCAGCCCCTCGGCTATCAGGCCCTTCGCGACCGCCAGCACCTCGGCGGCGAACTCGGCCGCCGTCACGTCCTTCCAGCCGCCGTCGGCGTCCTTGCGGCTGAGGACCGGTTCCCCGGGGGCCTCGCCGGCGTTGTCGAACGGGATGTCGGCGAGCGAGCCATGGGTCACCGGCGCGGCCAGGGGCGGCACGGACACCTCGCGCACGATGCCGTCCAACCGCCTGATCTCGGGCTCCACGAGGGAGGGCGGGGAGTGGTACGGGCTGGGCACGGGGCGACTCCTTCGTCTGCCGGAACCAGGACGGTGTGGGGGGCCGCAGCCTCATACGGGGCCGGCGGGCGGGGGGTTCATGCGAGGCAGCGGCGTGCGGGATCGTACGGGGCCGGAGTGTGGGGTTTGTGGGCTTCCGGGGCGGGCGAGGTGCGAGTTACCCGAGGTAGCCAGGGCGGACCGGCACACCCGCCCGTCCGGCGGTCGAGGGGACCCGGACCTGGCCGGTGACGTAGTCTTACCCTGGGTAACTTACTCCAGGGTAAATTCACGTCCTCACTGGGAGTTGGACAATGGCCGACCGCCATGAGCTCTTCATGACCGCCCGCCCCTCCCCCGGCACCGCTACCCGCACCCTCACCGCACCCCCGGCCCTGACCCCCCACCTTCTTCGCGGCGCCCTCCTCTCCCCCTTCAAGCACCCCCGCGCGGACGCCCCCGTCCCCCCGGACCGCCTCGTCCTCCAGGACCTCCGCGTCGACCTCGCCCACCTGGCCGCCTACGAGCGCATCTGCGGCTTCGCCACCGGGTCGGACGCGCTCCCGGTCACGTACCCGCATGTCCTCGGCTTCCCGCTCGCCATGCGGCTCATGGCGAGCCGCCCGTTCCCGCTGCCGCTGCTCGGGCTGGTCCACACGTCGATCGAGATCGGGCAGCGGCGGGCAGCGGCCGCCACCGGGACGTACGAACTCGCCGTGCACGTCGAGGGGCTCGCACCGCACCGCCGCGGGACCGAGGCGCGCGTCGTGACCGAGGCGCGAGCGGGCGGCGAACTCGTGTGGGCGTCGAGAAGCACGTATCTGGCACGGCACCGGTCCCCCGGGGGCGCCCTCTCGGCGGCCACCGAACCGGCACCACCACCGGCACCGGCACCCGCCGGGAACGCGGACGCGGTGACGCGCCCCCTCCCCGCCCGCGCCGAATGGCGTCTCGGCGGCGACGTCGGACGCCGCTACGGCGCCGTGTCGGGGGACCGCAATCCCCTCCACCTGTACCCGTTCACCGCACGCCTCTTCGGCTTCCCCCGGCCCCTCGCGCACGGCATGTGGACCGTCGCCCGCTGTCTCGCGGAACAGGGACCGCAGGGACCGGTGCGCGTACACGCGGACTTCAAGGCCCCCGTCCTCCTGCCGGGCACCGTCACCTACGCGGCCGACGGCCCCGCCTTCGAGCTCCGAGCCCCGGGCGACCCGGGCCGCCCGCACCTCACCGGGGAGGTGCGCCCCGCGGACCCCGGCCGGGTCTAGGCCGGGCGCCGAGCCGGGTCCGGGTCGAACACACGCGGGCGCGGACGCCGGGACACGCTCCACGCCAGGGCCGGCCCCACGCCGGTCCGGGCCGGGCGCACGCGGGCGCGGACGCCGGGACGGGTTCCGGCCCGGTCCGGGCCAGACGCACCCGGACGCCGGACAGGCTCCGCGCCAGGACTACCCGTGGCTGTCGAGCGGCGGCGGTGGCGACCAGGGGCGGTTCTCCATGAGGCCGCCCAGGCCCGCCCAGGCGAAGTTCATCAGGGTCGCCGCGGCCTGCTTCGCGGAGACGCCCGGTGTGGCGTTGGCCCAGGCCGCGAGGGATTCCGCGGCGCCCACGAGGGCCTCGGCGAGCCCGGCGACCTCGTGCTCGGGCAGGGACGGATCACGGTGCGCCTCGCGCGCGGCGACCAGGATCAACTCGGTGACGAAGGCGACGAGTTCCTCGCGCATCGCGGCGACCTCGGCCGCGAACGGCTCGCCGTGCGTGCGCGCCTGACGGTGCAGCACCGACCACCCGTCGGGGTTCTGTGCCGTATGGGTGAAGAACGCCCGCAGACCTTCCCACAGTTGGCGGTCGGCGGTCAGTCCCGGTCCGACGCCCGCGCGCACCGCGGCGGTCAGCGCCACGGCCTCACGCCGGATGCAGGCGGTGAACAGGTCTTCCTTGGAGTTGAGGTACAGGTACACCAACGGCTTGGACACGCCTGCCAGATCGGCGATCTCGTCCATCGACGCGGACCGGTATCCCCGCTGCCCGAAGGTCCGCACAGCGGCGTCCAGCATCTGCTGCTCGCGCACCGCACGGGGCATCCGCTTGTTCTTCACAGCACCCATACGGGCAAGCGTACGATCGGCCGCGGCCTCACCGGCACCGAGGAAGCCGGGGCCGCGAGCCGTGCGGCCGACGGTGCGGGGGTGTCAGGAGGTCTGGCTCTGCGCGCCGCGAGTCGCGTCGTCCACGTGGTCCTCCTGGCGGCGGTTCTCCTCCAGGTTGGCCCTGGCGCGGTCCACGCGTGCGACGACCTGGGCCGAGGCCCGGTCGCGCTCCTTGCGCAGCACGACGAAACTGATCGGCGCGGAGATCACCAGGGCGAGCAGGACCACCCACATGTAGTTGGAGTCGCCCAGACCGCGCGGAGCGATGCCCGAGTAGACGAGGCCCCAGACGACCACGAGGCAGCCTGCGAAGATACCGAGGCGCATCAGCGTGTAGCGGCCCATGTCAATCCACTCTTCCGTTCCGCATACGTTTCGAACGTTCCCAAAGGGCACCGTCCAGTGAAGCACGCCGGGCGCGCGGATCGCTCAGGGGGTCCTCACTCGACGCGCGGCAGAGGCAGCAGCATGACGATGTCGTCCCGGTCGTCGCCCGGCGCGACACGTATCGCCTCGGGCACCCGGCCCACCTCCTTGTAGCCGCAGGAGGCGTAGAAGCGTTCCAGTCCCTCCCCGCCCCGGCAGGTGAGCCGGAGCGCGTCGAGGCCGAGGTCGCGGGCCTGCCGCTCGGCCTCCCGCAGCAGCTCGGCGCCGTAGCCGCGGCCCTGGAGCGCGGGGTCGACCATGACCGTGTAGAGCCACGCCCAGTGACGCATCAGGGGGTGGTCGTTGAAGGAGAGGAAGGCGGTGGCGGCGAGCCGGCCGTCGGCGGTGAACGCGGCCAGGAGCCGGGTGCGGCCCTCGGCCATGGCGCTGAGGTGGGCCTCGGCGCGGGGGCGTATGTCGGCGGGGGTCACCGGCGGCACGAAACCGACCGCGCCGCCCGCGTTGGAGACATCCGTCCAGAGCGCGAGCAACTGGTCGGGCAGGGCCGGGGTCGGCTTCGTGTCCTCGGTGAAGAGGGTGAACGTCAGTGGCACGGTCACCCAGGCTAGGACATCGAGGTCGGAGCTCCGTCAACCACGGGGGTCGCCGGGCTGAACAGCGGTCGGCGCGCGCCGGTACGCCGGAACAGCGGCCGGCGCGAGCCCCCCGTACCTCAGACGCGCATCGGCTGCGGCTCGTCCCGGCGTGCCGGGTCCGCGCCGTCGTACTCGCGGATGATCTCGTAGCGGGTGTTGCGCTCCACGGGGCGGAAGCCGGCGTCGCGGATCAGGTCGAGCAGGTCCTCGCGCGTCAGCTTGTTCGGGGTGCCGTAGTTGTCCGCGTCATGCGTGATCTTGTACTCGACGACCGAGCCGTCCATGTCGTCCGCGCCGTGCTGCAGGGCGAGCTGCGCGGTCTGTACGCCGTGCATGACCCAGAACACCTTGACGTGCGGGACGTTGTCGAACAGCAGCCGGGAGACCGCGAAGGTCTTCAGCGCCTCGGCGCCGGTCGCCATCTGGGTGCGGGCCTGGAGCTTGTTGCGGACCTTGCCGTCCTTCACGTCCACGAAGTCGTGCTGGTAGCGCAGCGGGATGAACACCTGGAAGCCGCCGGTCTCGTCCTGCAGCTCACGGAGCCTGAGGACGTGGTCGACGCGGTGGCGGGGCTCCTCGATGTGCCCGTACAGCATCGTCGCGGGGGTCTTGAGGCCCTTGGAGTGCGCGAGGCGGTGGATGCGCGACCAGTCCTCCCAGTGGGTGCGGTGGTCGACGATGTGCTGCCGCACCTCCCAGTCGAAGATCTCCGCGCCGCCACCGGTCAGCGACTCCAGGCCGGCCTCGATCAGCTCGTCCAGGATGTCGGAGGCCGACATGCCCGAGATCGTCTCGAAGTGGTGGATCTCCGTCGCCGTGAACGCCTTCAGCGAGACGTTCGGCAGCGCCTTCTTCAGCTCGCTGAGGGAGCGCGGGTAGTAGCGCCACGGGAGGTTCGGGTGCAGGCCGTTGACGATGTGCAGCTCGGTGAGGTGCTCGTTCTCCATCGCCTTGGCGAGGCGGACGGCCTCCTCGATGCGCATCGTGTACGCGTCCTTCTCGCCCGGCTTGCGCTGGAACGAGCAGTAGGCGCACGACGCGGTGCACACGTTCGTCATGTTGAGGTGGCGGTTGACGTTGAAGTGGACGACGTCGCCGTTCTTCCGCGTGCGCACCTCGTGGGCGAGTCCGCCCAGCCAGGCCAGATCGTCCGACTCGTAGAGCGCGATGCCGTCCTCGCGGGTCAGCCGCTCACCGGCCCGGACCTTGTCCTCCAGCTCGCGCTTGAGCCCGACATCCATGCTCACACCTTTCTCCGACAGACCCCCCAACCGTACGCCCAGCCAGGTCGCCGCCGGTTCACGGCCCCGCCGGAGGGGACCGGCGCGCGTACGGGAGGGGGCCCGCCCCCGAGGGACCGCCCCTCGCCGACGCCCGCGGGAGCAGTTCCTGGTGCCGCGGCGGGCGGCGTTCGCCCCGTCGGGGCACTACTCCTCCTCGGGCAGCTCCCCCACCCGGTTCTCCCACTTCGTCGAGAGGACGATCGTCGTACGGGTCCTGGAGACGCCCTTCGTTCCGGACAGCCGCCGGATGGTCTTCTCCAGGCCGTCCACGTCGCTCGCCCGCACCTTGAGCATGAACGAGTCGTCGCCCGCGATGAACCAGCAGTCCTCGATCTCGCCGAGGTCCCGCATGCGGTGGGCGACGTCCTCGTGGTCGGCCGCGTCGGACAGCGAGATGCCGATCAGGGCGGTGACGCCGAGACCGAGCGAGGCGGAGTCGACGGTGGCGCGGTACCCGATGATGACGCCGGCCGCCTCCAGCCGGTTGATGCGGTCGGTGACGCTGGGCCCCGACAGACCGACGAGGCGCCCCAGCTCGGCGTAGGAGGCTCTGCCGTTCTCTCTCAGGGCCTGGATGAGCTGCCTGTCCACCGCGTCCATGCGATCGCTAGCCTTCCGCTGAAGTGTGTGGGTCCTGAAGTGTGTGAGGTCCGCTGGGTCGTGCGCTGTCGTTCGGTCCTGCCGGGGTGGTGCTGACGAGGTACCGGGGTGGTACCGGGTGCTGCCGGATGGTGCTGCGGGGTGGCGGCTGCGCCGGTGCTCAGGTCGCGCGCGAGCCACCGCCGAGTTCGCCCTCCCACCGGCGGTACAACCGGTGTTCGACGCCCGCCGCGTCCAGCACCCGCCCGGCGACGAAGTCCACCAGGTCCTGGATGTGCGTGGCGCCCGCGTAGAAGGCGGGCGAGGCGGGCAGCACCGTCGCGCCCGCGTCGTCCAGGGAGACCAGGTGGCGCAGCGTCTGCCCGCTCAGCGGGGTCTCGCGTACCGAGACGACCAGCCGGCGCCCCTCCTTGAGGGTCACGCTCGCGGCCCGCTGCAGCAGGTCCTTCGACAGACCGAGGGCGACCCCCGCCACACAGGCCGTCGAGGCGGGCACGATGAGCATGCCCTGCGCGGGGTACGAACCCGAGGACGGTCCCGCCGCCAGGTCGCCCGCGCTCCAGTGCCGTACCGCGTCGAGGTGCTCCTCGAAGGCGTCGAAGGTGCCGGGCTTGCCGTCCGCGCCCCGTGCCAGCCATTCCCGCAGGTCGTCCCGCCAGTGGGCGTCGCGGAAGGAGAGCCCGGTCTCGTCCAGGAGCGTGAGCCGCGAGGCCCTGCTCACGACCAGGTCCACGCTCTCGCCCGCCGCCAGCAGCGCCCGCAGCACGGCGGCGGCGTACGGCGTACCGGACGCGCCGGACACCCCCACGATCCAAGGCCGGCGCTGCGTCTGTCCTGGCTTCATGGTGTCGAGGGTATCCGGCGACTGCCGGGATTCAGACCGTGAGGCCGCGGACCAGCAGATCGAGCAGGGCGCACACGAACAGAGCGATGCCGATGAATCCGTTGACACTGAAGAACGCGCGGTTCAGCCGGGACAGGTCGTGCGGCTTGACGATGCTGTGCTCGTAGAGGAAGGCGGCCGCGACGATCACCAGGCCGAACCAGAAGAAGACACCCGCGTCGGTGGCGAGGGCGTACCAGACGAAGAGCGCCGTGGTGACGGCGTGACAGACGCGCGCCCCGCGGACGGCGGCGGGAATGCCGAAGCGCGCGGGGACGGACAGCACGCCGACCTCGCGGTCCGTCTCGACGTCCTGGCAGGCGTAGATCAGGTCGAAGCCGCCGATCCAGACGCCGACCGCGAGCCCCAGGATCACCGCGTTCCACGACCACTCGCCGGTGATCGCCAGCCAGCCGCCGATGGGTCCCATCGCCTGGGCCAGCCCCAGGATGGCCTGCGGGAAGTTCGTGAACCGCTTGCCGTAGGGGTACACCACCATCGGGATCACGGCGACGGGCGCGAGCGCCAGGCAGAGCGGGTTCAGCAGGGCCGCCGCGCCCAGGAAGAAGACCAGGGCGACCAGGGCGCCGGTCCAGGCGTGCTTCACGCTCATCGCGCCGGTGACGAGTTCGCGGTGGGCGGTGCGGGGGTTGCGGGCGTCGATCTCGCGGTCGATGATCCGGTTCGCCGCCATCGCGAAGGTACGCAGCCCGACCATCGCGACGGTCACCAGGAACAGCCGTCCCCAGTGGATGTTCTCGTCCAGCTCGTACATCGCGGTCAGCGCCGCGATGTACGCGAAGGGCAGCGCGAACACCGAGTGCTCGATCATGACGAGGCGCAGGAACGCCTTGGTGCGGCCCGGCTGCGGGAGCGCCGCGGAAGCTGAACTCACAGCCCGTACTCCTTCCAGCGGCGGTCGACCGTCGCTGCCGTCTGCGGGTCGGACAGCACCATCTCGGGCCAGCCGCCGTCCCGGGTGTAGCCCTCCTCGGGCCATTTCCTCGTCGCGTCGATACCCGCCTTGCCGCCCCAGAACTGCTGGTAGGAGGCGTGGTCGAGGTGATCGACGGGACCTTCCACGACGGTGAGGTCGCGGGAGTAGTCGGTGTTGCCCAGGGCCCGCCACGCGACCTCGTGCAGATCGTGGACGTCGCAGTCGGAGTCGACGACCACGATGAGTTTCGTGAGGGACATCATGTGGGCGCCCCAGACGGCGTGCATCACCTTCTGGGCGTGTTTGGGGTATTTCTTGTCGATCGCGACGATCGCACAGTTGTGGAAGCCGCCCGCCTCGGGCAGGTGGTAGTCCACGATGTCCGGGACGATGATCTTCAGCAGGGGCAGGAAGAAGCGCTCGGTGGCCCGGCCCAGCGGGCCGTCCTCGGTCGGCGGCCGCCCCACGACGATGGACTGGAGCAGCGGCCGCTTCCGCATGGTCACGCAGTCGATGGTCAGCGCCGGGAAGGGCTCCTGCGGCGTGTAGAACCCGGTGTGGTCGCCGAACGGCCCCTCGGGCAGCGTCTCGCCCGGCTCCAGCCACCCCTCCAGGACCACTTCGGCCTGCGCGGGAACCTGGAGCGGAACGGTCTTGCAGTCCACCATCTCGATCCGCTTGCCCTGGATGAACCCGGCGAAGAGGTACTCGTCGATGTCACCGGGCAGCGGGGCGGTGGAGGCGTACGTCACGGCGGGCGGACAGCCGAAGGCGATCGCGACGGGCAGCCGCTCCCCCCTGCGTGCCGCGACCTGGTAGTGGTTGCGGCTGTCCTTGTGGATCTGCCAGTGCATCCCGATGGTGCGCTTGTCGTGGCGCTGCAGACGGTAGAGGCCGAGATTGCGGATGCCGCTCTCGGGATCCTTGGTGTGGGTCAGCCCCAGATTGAAGAAGGAGCCGCCGTCCTGGGGCCAGGTGAAGAGGGCGGGCAGCGCGTCGAGATCGACGTCGTCACCGCGCAGGACGACCTCCTGCACCGGCGCTTCCTTGACCTTCTTCGGCGGTACGTGGGCCATCGCGCCGAGCTTCCCGAAGGCCTCGCGCACCCCCACGAATCCGTGCGGCAGCTCGGGCCTGAGCAGTCCGCCGATCTTCTCGGAGATCTCGCCGTACGACTTCAGCCCGAGGGCCTTGAGCAGGCGCCGGTCGGTTCCGAAGACGTTCATGGCGAGCGGCATGGCGGAGCCGCGCACGTTCTCGAAGAGCAGCGCGGGGCCGCCCGCCTTCTGCACGCGGTCGACGATCTCCCCCACCTCCAGGTAGGGGTCCACCTCGGCCTTGATGCGCTTGAGGTCACCCTCTCGCTCCAGTGCCCGCAGCAGGGAGCGAAGATCGTCGTAAGCCATGCGTTCCAGTATCGCCGAGGCCTCTGCGGCGGCTGCGTGCGCCCCACCGTCGCCGGTCGGGCGGGGGCCGCGCCGTGGGGGCGACCCGCTACCCTGGCCGCGTCACCGGGGCCCTGTGCCGCCCCGCCGTCGCTCACTGGGGGACCGTTCGGCCATGCTCAGGTATCTGCCCTTCCTGCTGGTCCTGGCGCTGTGGATCTACGCCTTCATCGACTGTCTGAACACCCCCGAGGAGGAGGTCCGCGGCCTGCCGAAGGTGGTGTGGGTGATCATCATCCTGCTCTTCGGCGAGGTGCTGGTCGGGCCGGTCGCCTGGCTCGTCGCGGGCCGTACGCGCCGCGGGGGCCCGGTGGGCGCCGCGGCCACCGGGTGGCGCCGCGACCAGGGCGCGCCGTACGTCGCGCCCGACGACAACCCGGAGTTCCTCAAGTCGCTCGGGGCCGACAAGCCCGAACGGCCGGACCGTGACGAGGCACTCCTGAAGGACTGGGAGGCCGACCTGCAACGCCGCGAGGAGGAACTGCGCCGGCGGGAGCAGCAGAGCAAGTCCGACGACGACGCCTGAGCCGACGCCCGCCCCGACGCCCGCCCCGACGAACGACCGCACGGACGGCGGTGGTCGGGGGTGTCCCCGCGTCGCCGTCGCCCGCCGACGGTCCACGCGTCCCGCCCCCGCTCATACCTTCGGCAGCCGCCCGTAGACCATCGGCGGACGGCGTGGGGGCGGTCCGCTTCCCAGACTGGGTCGGGACGACGAGACGGGGAGGCGCGATGCGGGGGATCAGCCGGGCTCGGTTCCTGGGGATGGCCGCGGCGGGGGCGGCGGCCGCGGTGCTGCCCGCGGGGCGGGCCGGGGCGACGGACGGACGGCGGGGACTGACCTACCGGGGTGCGGTCTACGAGGTGGCGGACGGGGAGACGCCCGGTACGGGGTGGAGCGCCCGGCGTATGCGCGGCGACCTGCGCGCCCTGGCGCACGACCTGCACGCCGACTCCGTCAAGGTCACCGGCGACGGCGTCGAACGGCTCGCCGCCACGGCCACCGAGGCGGCGGAGCGGGGCCTGCGCGTCTGGCTCGAACCGACCCTGGGCGACGTGCCGGAGCGGGACATCCTCGACCACCTCGCGGAGACGGGCCGGTGCGCGGAACGGCTGCGCCGGCAGGGGGCCGGGGTGCACCTCAGCGTGGGGTGCGAGTTCGTGCTGTACGTGCCCGGGATCGTGCCCGGCGCCAACGTCCAGGAGCGTGTCGAGAACCTCCTCGCCGGGACGTTCGACCCCGTACGGATGGCGCGGCGCCTGCACCGCTTCACGGCGCGGGCGGCGGGCGTGGGCCGCTCCGTCTTCCGCGGGCGGCTGACGTACGCCGCCGCGCAGGACGAGGACGTCGACTGGGGGCTCTTCGACCTCGTCGGCGTCGACTACTACGGGTTCTTCCGGCACCGGGACGCCTACGTCCGCGATCTCGCCCGGTACACCCGGTTCGGGAAGCGCGTCGCCGTCATGGAGTTCGGCTGCTGCACCTTCGAGGGCGCCCCCGAGCGCGGCGGCATGGGATGGGACGTCGTCGATCACGGCAAGGAGCCGCCGGAGATCAAGGAGGGCATCGTCCGCAGCGAGCGGGCGCAGGCCGCGTATCTGACGGACGTGCTGTCGGTGTTCGAGTCGATGGGCCTGTATGCGGCGATGGCGTACACCTTCGTCACCCCCGACGCCCCGCACCGCCCCCGCGATCCGCGCCACGACCTCGACACGGCGAGCTACTCCCTCGTCAAGGCGGTCGAGGACCGTCGGCCCGAAGCCCCCGGCCGGTACTGGGAGCCGAAGGAGTCCTTCCGCGCGCTGGCCCGGCAGTACGCGCGCCACGGCCGCTGACGGTCCGTCCGGGTCCGGCTCGCCGCGAGCGGGCCCGTGCGCGTTGCCCTCGTGCTCCGGCCACAGGAGAGTGGGGTCATGGAGCGCATCGATCAGGCAGTCGACCCGGCACGAGCCCGCGGGTGGCTCGCCACCGCCGTCGAGGAGGCCCGCGCCGGGCTCGCGGAGGGCGGCATCCCCGTCGGCGCCGCGCTGTACGGCGCCGACGGCGCCCTTCTCGGGCGCGGCCGCAACCGGCGCGTCCAGGACGGCGACCCGTCCATGCACGCGGAGACCTCGGCCTTCCGTGCCGCCGGACGGCGACGGACCTACCGCGGTACGACCATGGTGACCACCCTCTCCCCGTGCTGGTACTGCAGCGGTCTGGTCCGGCAGTTCGGCATCTCCCGGGTCGTGATCGGCGAGGCCGGTACCTTCCACGGCGGACACGACTGGCTGGCCGAGCACGGGGTGGAGATCGTCCGGCTGGACGATGCCGAGTGCGCGGCCATGATGCGCGACTTCGTCGAGAAGAACCCGGCCCTGTGGAACGAGGACATCGGTGAGTGAGGTGGGTGATCCCCGGGCCACCCGCCGGGAGGAGCCCCCGGCCCGCCCCCGTGTCCCGACCGTCGACCTGTGTCCGTGGCTGTCGGGCGACCGGGCCACCCGGGCGCGGACCGCCCGTACCGTCGACGACGCCCTGCGCGGCGCCGGGTTCCTCCTCGTCACCGGCCACGGCGTCGACCCGTCCCTGCGCGCCCGGATCCGGGAGGCGGCACGCGCCTTCTTCGTCCTGCCCGCGGAGACGAAACAGCGGTACGCCGCCCGGGTCGGCGGACGCGGCTGGCTCGGTCCCGGCGTGGAGGCCAACGGGTACTCCGAGGGCACCGAGACCCCGCCCGACCTCAAGGAGTCGCTGACCTTCGCGACGCACGAACCGTTCGAGGACCCGGAGACCAACGCGGAGTGGTACGCGCCCAACGTCTGGCCGGCGGAAGCCCCCGGGCTTCGGGAACTGTGCGTGGAGTACCTGGCCCGGATGGCCGGACTGGAGAACCGCCTGCTCGCCCTCCTCGGCGAGGCGCTCGGAGTGGAGCCGGACTTCTTCACCCGGCACATGGACCACCCGACGTACGGCTTCAACATCAACTGGTATCCGGGGACGGAGGTCGTGGGCGCGCCCGAGCCGGGCCAGTTCCGTATCGGCCCGCACACGGACTTCGGCACCGTCACCCTCCTCGACCGGCAGACGGGCAAGGGCGGGCTGCAGGTCTTCACGGACGAGGACGGCTGGCAGGACGCGCCCTTCGATCCCGCGGCGTTCACGGTCAACATCGGTGATCTGATGGCCCGTTGGACGGGCGACCGGTGGCGTTCGGGGCGGCATCGGGTACTGCCGCCGCCCGCGGACGCGCCCACCGAGGAGCTGATGTCGCTGGTCTACTTCGGCGAGTGCACGCCGGGCACGGTGGTGGAGTCCGTACCGGCTCCGGTGGGGCGCGTCGCGTACCCGCCGGTCGACTCCCACGCGTATCTGCGGGACAAGCTCAATTCGATCACTGTGAGCTAGCCGCCGGAAAGGATGCGGAAGAATTTCGTAACCAAACGGACATCACGCACCCTAGTCCGAAGCAACTCCCCCTTTTTACACTGGTATTGATACACCTCACTGCAGCACAGGCAGGACCGGACCGCGCCAGGGGGAGATGCGGTGCACAGAGGGCTGCACGGACGCGGGGCGCTGTTCGACACCGACCCGCCCGGTCTCGCTCCACGTCTCGTCGGGCTGCGCCCGTACCAACTGCGCCCGGCTGTCGTCGAACACCCGAAGGAACTGCCCTTCGTGGTGTTCACGGGCGGCCGGGGCCTGGGCAGGAGCGCGGTGCTGCGCGAGCTGCGGGACGCCTACCGCGGCCATACGCCGGTCGCGCTCGTCGACGGCGAGGACCCGCAGTTCACCGCTCCCCCGCCCGAACGGCCCGCGGAGTCCTGGTCACCGGTCGGGCAGGCGCTCACCACGATCGCCGAGCAGCTCGCCGAGCCGGTGACCGGCGCCGGGCGGATCGGCTTCCCCCGGCTGGCCTCCGGGCTGCTCGCGGTGGCCGCGGGCGGCTGGAGCGACCGCGACGTGCCGCGCATCCGGCAGGAGGCGGAGCGCATCCTGCTCCTGAACGAGACCGGCTCACGTCTGTCGGGATTCGCGGGCCGCTGGGTGAGCAAGGTCGTCGCCAAGCTCATCGCCTCGATGAGCAGTACGGGTCCCGTGGTGGAGCCGATCATCGAGGCGACCCTGGAGGCCTTCGCCGAGGGGATCGCCCCCACCCACCGCAGACTGCGCAGGGCCGCCACCTGGTACCGCGACTATCCGAACGCGGGCGGCAACGCCAAGCTCGGACTGATCCTGCTCTCCGCGCACTTCCGCGCCGGCGGCGACTCCCGCACCCACGCCGAACGCCATCTCGTACGGGCCCTGCTGGCCGATCTCGACGACGCGTACGCGGGGGTCATGCAGCGCTCGCACCGGCTGGGCCGCCCGGTCGTGCTGATCGACAACGTCCGGGAGCCGGCCGGCCTCGGCCTGCTGGAACCCGTGCTGCGCGACCGCGCCGAAGGCATCGCCGATCAGGTCGTCTTCTTCGCCGCCCTGCGCGGGGACACCCACCCGGCACTGCGCAACGCGGGCCGGCGCACCCTGCCCGAGGTGGTCCGGCACACCGGCTGGGAGCCGGGCACCTCACCGTCCTCGCGGGCGCTGCTCCTCTCGCTGCCGCCGCTGACCCCCGACGACACCCTGCACCTGCTGGGCGGCACCGCCCAGGGCATGGACCTGCCGCCGCACCTGCCGCACGCGACCCACCGGCTGACCGGCGGCAGCCCGCTCGGCGTGACCCTGCTCGCGCAGTCCGCCCGGCAGAACCTGCCCCGCGGGACCGCCTCGCTGGGCCCGCTGCTCACCGCGGACGTCGTCGTCCACGAGGACCACGACGGGCGCCCCACCTATCTGGAACTGCTGGACCGGCTGGTGCCCGGCGGCCGGCTCGACGAGCTGACCGTGCTCGCCGCCGCCCACGACCGCGACTCGGCGTGCGCGCTCGCCGAGGTCCAGCTCCCGGACGACTTCGGCGCCTCGGGCGTCCTCGACCTGGAGGAGCGGCTCGCGCGCGAGGGACTGCCCACGGCCGCCGGGCAGTTCGTCGGCGATCCGTTCCTGCGCGCGCTGCTCCTGCTGCGCCTGCACCACGGCGACCCGGACCACGAGCGGTGGCGGGCCGTGCACCGCACCCTCGTCGACCACTACGGCGACGGGGATCTGCCCGACCGGGACCGCTACCGGCTGCACCACGAACTCGCCCTGGGCAAGGCGGACTTCGCGGTCGCGCACCTGCGTGACACCTTCCCGCGCACCGACACCGGGAGCTGGCTGGCGACGCTGCTCCTCATCGCCTCCGCTCCGTACTTCCACGCGCACGACCGGGACGGCCAGGACTCCGGTGACCGCGCGGGGCACGCCGGCCACGACGACCGGGCGTCGATCGCGCTCGGCCGCACCGACACGGCCCAGCGACCGCCGGACAGCGTCGACGCCGTACTGCATCTGCGGGTACGGAGGCTGCTGCACGCCGTCTGGCAGCTGACCGATCCGCTGGTGCTGCCGGACCCGAAGGTCTGCGACCGGCTCCGCTTCGAACTGGAGCAGCTGTCGAACCTGCGCCCCGCGGGCAACCCGCTGCTGTGGCGGGCCTCGCGGGAGTGGCCCTCGGACGCGCTCGCCGGACGCCCGCTGCGCGTCCCCGACGACGACGAGAACGGGACCGCAGGCCAGTGATGAGAGGGGACGGGGACCGATGATGGCGCGTTGGTGGCGGTGGCTGCGCGAGGACGTCTGGGAGATCCGTTTCCGCCGGTACGTGGCGCTGACGCTGGCCGCCGTCCTCGCGGGCCTGGGTATCTGGGGCGGTATGACGGCCGCCAAGGAGAATCGGTCCTGCGCCCCGGGCGTCGTCCAGCCCGAGGGCAGCGACGAGTGCGTGGGCGTCTCGTGGTCCACGTACGCCTTCGGCCGGCCGCAGTTCGCCGACACCGTACGGGCGATCCACCGGGAGAACGCCCGGCTGAAGGCGGGCGGTTACGTCACCGTCGCCCTGCTGGAGCCCTTCACCGCGACCGACGCCGACAACCTGGCCGACGTGCTGCACGAACTCCAGGGCGCCTATCTGGCCCAGTACCAGGCCAACCACGACACCACCGGGCTGAAGCCGAAGATCCGCCTGGTGCTGGCCAACCCAGGTTCCACCGGCACGTACTGGAAGTACACGGTCGACCGGCTGGAGCGGATGGCGAAGGGACGCGACCGGCTGCGCGCGGTGACCGGGGTCGGTCAGAGCACCGACAACAACAAAAGGGCGGTCGCGGAGCTGACCGCCCGGGGCATCCCGGTGATAGGGAGTTCGATCACCGCCGACGACCTCGCCAACGGGCAGCACGGCAAGGACCCCTTCCCCGGCCTCGCCCGGGTCTCCCCCACCAACACGGACGAGGCCCGCGCCCTCGCCTCCTTCGCGAAGGTCTCGGCCGTCAACGCCTTCCTGGTCTACGACCGGACGGGCGACCCGTACACGCGCACGCTCCAGGGGTCCTTCGAGAAGATGCTCAAGGGCTCGCGCTACGAGGCCCAGCCCTTCACGCCGCCCGCCGACCGCAGCAAGGAGGGCAGCACCTCCAACGTCTTCGCGCAGATCACCAACATCCTGTGCAACACCCCGGCCAGTACCGACACCATCCTGTTCGCCGGGCGCCACACCCAGCTGCGCCAGTTCATCAACACGCTGGGCCAGCGCGGCTGCCACGACCGCCGGTTCACGGTGCTCACCGGCGACGAGGGTTCGTACCTCGCCGGTGACAGGGACCTCGACCCGTCCGCGCTCAAGGACCGGCTGCTGACCGTGCGCTACACGGCGCTCGCCCACCCGGACGCCTGGCCGAAGGACCCGGCGAGGACCGGGGGCTCCGCGGCCGACGCGACGACGCTCCGGGTCCTGCTGGCCGGCGCCACGAAGGAGCCGGTCGGTCCCGTCGGCCCGATCGCCCTGGACGACGGCCAGTTGATCATCGCCTACGACGCCATGCGGCTCGCCGTGCGGGGCATCCGCGGGGCGTCGCCGACCGGGAGGATCCCGGCCCTGGCGGACGTGGGCCTCCAGTGGCCGCAGGTGAAGGGCAGGGAGCTGCGGGTGAACGGGGCGAGCGGGTGGATCTGTCTGGACGCCCACGGCAATCCGTACGACAAGGCCGTACCGATCGTGCAGCTGACCCCCGAGTCCCGCGCCCGCTTCGTGAAGATCGCCTGGCCGGAGGGGAGGCCCCCGGCGAAGGAGTGCCTGCCGCCGTCGTAGCCGGGGCGCCCGTACGGCGGCCCCGGCGGCGCACGGGACGGCAGCCGCCTCTTCCGGCGCGGCCGGCCCGGTACCTACGCCGTCATGAGGGTCAGCAGCCGTTCGAAGCGGATCCGCCACGGTCCGGGCTCGTAGTCGCCCTCGTACTCGTGGGTGAACCGGACGGTGGTGGCGGAGCCGGAGCCGGTGTCGTCCGGCGGCGCGGGCTCCAGGTGGAACCGGACCCGGCCGCGGCTCTCCATCGTGTACTCGGCGACCCGCTCGACGTCCCAGGCGGTGATCCGCCCGGCGCCCAGTCCGCGCAGGTCGACCGCCCCGCCGAGCCGCGGTTCGAACACCTCCGCCCGCGCCAGCCACCCCACGAGTCCCTCGGGGGTGGCCATCGCCGCCCAGACCCTGTCCACGGGCTGGGGAAGACACAGCAGCCAGTGCCGAACGCGCGTGTCCCCCCGGGTCTCGACGGCTCCCTCTTCGACGGTTCCGGTCATGACACCAGCGTGGCCCGCGGCACGGGCTTCCGCACCCCTGGTCCCGGCGGTACGGAGGTCAGACGCCGGCGTAGGAGTGCTTGCCGGAGACGAAGATGTTGACGCCGTAGTAGTTGAAGAGGAAACACGCGAAGGCGATCAGCGCGATGTAGGCGGCCTTGCGGCCCTTCCAGCCGGCCGTGGCACGGGCGTGCAGGTAGCAGGCGTAGGCGACCCAGGTGATGAACGCCCAGGTCTCCTTCGGGTCCCAGCCCCAGTAGCGGCCCCACGCGTCGCCCGCCCAGATCGCGCCCGCGATGATCGTGAAGGTCCACAGCGGGAAGACGGCGGCGTTGACCCGGTAGGAGAACTTGTCGAGGGAGGCCGCGGAGGGCAGCCGCTCCAGGACCGAGGTGGCGAAACGTCCCGGTCGGCCACCGGTGGCCAGCTTGTTCTCGTAGGAGTCCTTGAAGAGGTACATCAGGGTGCCGACCGCGCCCACGTAGAAGATCGCGCCGCAGAGGATCGCGGTCGAGACGTGGATGTACAGCCAGTACGAGTGCAGGGCGGGAACCAGCTGGTCGCTGGCGGTGTAGAGAACGGTGACGGCGAGCCCGAGGTCCAGCAGGACCGTGGCGACCAGCGGCAGGCCCAGCCAGCGGATGTTCTTCTTCGCCAGCAGGAACGCCAGGTACACGGTGACGGCGACGGTCGAGAAGGTGATGCTGAACTCGTACATGTTGCCCCACGGCGCACGCTGCACCGACAGGGCGCGGGCCACCACGCCGGCCGTCGCGACGGCCCAGGCGACCACGGTGAGGGACACCGCGATACGGCCGTACAGGTCGCCCTGCGCGTCCCCGCCGTGCGCCCCCGGACCGTCGGGCACGTCACGGGCACCGGTCGCGGAGCGGGTGACGACCGTCGGCCGTTCCAGGACGGCGGTGCCGCCCGCCGCCTTCACGGTGACCGCGGGAGCCGCCGCCCCGGTGCCGGAGGTGAGCGCGGCCGCCGTGCGGGCGACCTTGCTGCGGCTGCCGAAGATCCACTCGGCGATGTACGCGAAGAAGGCCAGGGTGTAGACGGCCATCGAGGAGTAGACCAGCGTGTTGCTGATGTTGGCGAGGTGTTCGTTGGTTGCGGTGGCGAGAGTCACTGCTTCTCAGCCCCTTCGGCGGCAGGTACGGCGTGAGGGTCGGGGTCGGTGGTGTCCGAATCGGCGTCCGGCTCGGCTGCGGGGTCCGTCCCGGCGTCGGGGTCCGTCCCCGCGTCGGGTTCGTCGGTCTTGGTGGGTGCCTGTTCGTGCACGAGCGCGGCCAGGTCGCCGAGCTCCTCGGGGAGCCTCGCGGACTCGCTGCGGCCCAGGCCCGCCATCTCCACGACGGTCACACCGTCCGCGCCCGTGGTGGCGCGCACCCAGACCCGGCGGCGCTGGATGAAGAGGGAACCGGCGAGACCGAAGATCGCCGTGAAGGCTCCGGCGAGCGCCCAGTCACTGCCGGGCTGCTGGGTGACCTGGAAGTTCGCCCACTGCTTGACGCCCTTGTCGAAGGTGATCGAGCCGGCACCGTCAGGCAGCTTCATGGTCTCGCCGGGCAGCAGACGCGCCGCGAGAATATCGCCCTTCGCGTCCTTGAACTGCTTCATCTTGGACTTGTCGAGCTGGTACACGTTCTGCGGGATGCCCGCGTCGACCCCCAGGCTGCCGTGGTATCCGGTCAGCGCGAGCACGGGGAAGTCGAGCGCGGGGAACTGCGAGAACATCGTGCCCTTGCCCGCACCCGCGAAGGTCGGCACGAAGACGGCGGAGAAGCCGAGCTGCTCGGGCTGCCCCCGCCCGTTCCGGTAGCCGTCCATGACCTTGATCGCGCCCTGCGAGGTGACGTTCGGGTCGAGCGGCAGCATCGGCACGGCGTCGTGGAAGACGACGTCGCCCTTGCCGTTGCGGACCGTGACGACCGGCGCGTAGCCGTGGGCGGTGAGGTAGACCTTCGAGTCACCGATCCTCAGCGGTTCGTTGACCTTGACGAGGGTCTTCCGGTCCTTGCCGTAGGCGCCCACGCTGTAGGTGACGGCCGCCTGGTACGTCCGCGGCGTGCCCTTGTTGGGACCGGTCCGCTCGTAGGTACCCGTGAACTTCTTCAGGTCGAAGCTGAACGGCGTGAGGTCGTCGCTGCCGAAGAGGTTGCCCGACTTGAAGTCGTCGTACTGCGAGAGCGTGTTGGAGAATCCGTCGCCCTCGACGATCAGCTTGTTGCCCTCGGACTTGAAGAGCTGACCCCAGGCGAAGGCGACGAGCATCACGACGAGCGCGATGTGGAAGAGCAGGTTGCCGGTCTCGCGGAGGTAGCCCTTCTCGGCGGCGACGGCGTCCTTCTCGACGTGCGCCCGGAAGCGGCGCCGCCCGAGCACCTGGAGCGCGGCCGCGCGGACCTGCTCCGGCTCGGCGGCGGTGCGCCAGGTCGCGTACGCGGGCAGCCGGTCCAGCCGTTTCGGCGCGCCCGGCGGACGGCCGCGCAGCTGTCCCACGAACCCCCAGGTGCGGGGCACGATGCAGCCGATGAGCGAGACGAAGAGCAGGATGTAGATGGCCGAGAACCACACCGAGCTGTAGACGTGGAAGAGGCCCAGCCGGTCGTAGACCGGACCGAGGATCGAGTGCGCGTCCTTGAAGTCCGCCACCTTCTGCGCGTCGGTCCCGGACTGCGGGATCAGCGACCCGGGGATCGCGCCGAGCGACAGCAGGAAGAGCAGGATCAGCGCGACCCGCATCGAGGTCAGCTGCCGCCAGAACCAGCGCGCCCAGCCGACGGCCTCACGGCCGGTCCATGCCAGTGCCCCGGCGGGGCCGGGCGCCCGCATCCCGCCGAACGAACCGGGCACGGCCGTGTCGACGGGAGCCGTGGACAACTGGGATCCGGCCTCGCCGAGTTCGCCGTCGGCGCTCACCCCGATGTGCCGCTTGGCGGCCGCCGGTTCCGCCGCCGCCCTACCGGTTCCGTCGTCGGTGTCGGTCGTGCTCATCGATCAGATCCCTACCGTGAAGCCGTTGGACCACGTCTGCATCTGCTGCACGATGCTGTCCCAGGCACCGGTGAGCAGCAGCAGGCCGGTCGCGATCATCATGCCGCCGCCGATCCGCATCACCCACACGTAGTGGCGCTTGACCCAGCCGAAGGCGCCGAGCGCCTTGCGGAAGGCCACGGCGGCGAGCACGAAGGGCACACCCAGGCCGAGGCAGTACGCGACGGTCAGTATGGCCCCGCGCCCGGCGCTCGCCTGGTCCATCGAGAGAATGTTGACGGAGGTGAGCGTCGGCCCCAGGCACGGCGTCCAGCCGATGCCGAAGAGCGCGCCGAGCAGCGGCGCGCCCGCCAGGCCGGTCACCGGCCGTTTGTGGAAGCGGAACTCGCGCTGCGTCAGCCAAGGCATCATCCCCATGAAGAAGACGCCCATGCCGATCATCAGCACGCCGAGGACCTTGCTGATCGTGCCCTGGTACTCCTGGAGCGTCGACCCGAAGTAGCCGAACAGGGCCCCGCCGGAGACGAACACGGCGGTGAACCCCGCCACGAACAGGCTCGCGCCCGCGACCATCCGCCCCCGTCTGGCCTCCGCCAGATCGGTACCGGTGACACCGGTGACGTACGACAGATAGCCCGGTACGAGCGGCAGCACGCACGGTGAGAAGAAGGAGACGAGCCCGCCGAGCACGGCGACGGGCAGGGCGAGCAGCAGGGCCCCGCTGTAGACCGTGCCGTTCATTCCGTCGGCGGAGGCGGCAAGAGCGACATGAAGGGACACGTCAGGTCACTTCTCCGCGATGATCGGGTCGAGCAGCTCGCGCAGCTTGTCCTCGCTGAGGGCCTGCAGCGTCCGCGCCGCGACCTTCCCGTCCCGGTCGATGACGAGCGTGGAGGGAATCGTCTGCGGGTTGAGCGTGCCCTTCTTGAAGCGGAGCATCAGCTTGCCCGTCGGGTCGTAGAGGCTGGGGTACGTGACCCCGAACTCCTTCTCGAACGCGCGGGCGAGCGAGACCTCGGAGTCACGGGTGTTGATACCGACGAACTGCACGCCCTTCGCCTCGGTGTCCTTGGCGACCTTGACGAAGTTAGGGGCCTCGGCACGGCACGGCGGGCACCAGGAACCCCACACGTTCAGGACGACGATCTTGCCCTTGTAGTCCGCGACGTCGAGCTTCCTGCCGTCGACGGTCGCGCCGGAGAGGTCGGGGGCGTCGACCCGCGACCCCTTCGCGACCGTGGAGATGCCGTCCTTGCCCGCGACGAAGTTGGTGTCGCCCGAGCCCCCGGAGGTCCCTCCGGACCCGCACGCGGACAGGACGAGCATGGCGGCGGCCCCGGCGGTGAGCAGGGCGACGCGGCTACGGGTGCGGTTCGAGCGTGGTTCGGCGCGACAGGCGGCACTCATGTGAAAAGTTTCGCATGCCCGTTTCGGGGATCTTCCGCACCCCCCTCGCGGGCGGAGAACACCATTTCAGGTGGCACTGCCCGTCGCGCTGGACGAGGCGCCGGCGGTCCCCTTGTCCGTGTCGCCCAGGAACGTCTTCCAGCCGCCGGCCGGCCGCTGGCCCACGTCCAGGGTCTGCAGCTTGGCCACCGTCTGCGGCGACTGCACGTCCAGCCAGTCCACGAACTGCCGGAAGGAGACGAGCCGCACGTCCCCGCCCTTCTCCTTCTCCCGCGCGATGTGCTTGAAGGCCTGCTCGACGGCGTCCATGTAGATGCCGCCGTTCCACTCCTCGAAGTGGTTGCCTATGAAGAAGGGTGCCCGGTTCGACTCGTACGCCCGCCGGAATCCGGCGATGTAGGCCTCGGCCGCCTGCTTCCGCCAGCCCGGGTAGTTGTACGACGGCGCCTTCGTCGAGTTGACCGACTGGTTGGCGAGCATGTTGTAGTCCATGGACAGGACTTCGAAGCTGTGGCCCGGGAACGGGACGGCCTGCAGCGGGAGGTCCCACACCCCCTGGTTCTTCTGCGGCCAGCGCTGGCGTCCACCGGGCGAGGAGGCGTCGTAGCGCCAGCCGAGTTCCTTGGCGGTCGGCAGCAGGTTGTTCTGGCCGAGCAGACAGGGGGTGCGCCCGCCTATGAGTTCCTTGTCGTAGTCGAACGGCAGCGAGGGCAGATCGCTCCAGCCCGTGTTGGTCCGCCACTCCTTGACGAAGGACTTGGCCTGGTCTATCTCGCTGCGCCACTGGGCCGGCGTCCAGTTGGCGACGGTGCCGTGGCCGGAGCAGAAGTGGCCGTTGAAGTGCGTGCCGATCTCGTGGCCGTCGAGCCAGGCCTGACGGACGCCTCCGAGGGTCGCCTTGACGTGGTCGTCGGTGAGGTAGCCGATGTCCGAGGCGCCGCGGGGGTTGTTCGGCGGCAGGTACTTGCGCTTCTTCGACTCGGGCAGCAGATAGAGCCCGGAGAGGAAGAAGGTCATGTGCGCGTCGTGCTCCTCGGCGAGCCGCAGGAACCGGGAGAAGAGGCCGGTGCCGACCTCCCCCGCGCCGTCCCAGGAGAAGATCACGAACTGCGGAGGGGTCTCGCCGGGCTCCAGCGGCACGGGGGCCTTGGGCTGCTTCGGCTGCTTGCCGGTGAAGGAGGTGGAGCCGTCGCCTATCGGACGGGCGGTGGGCTTCGGGGCGCCGGGGCGGGACGACCGACCGGGCTTGCCCGGCTGTGAACCGCTCGCACCGCTCGGGCCGTCGTGGTCCGCGGTGCCGCACGCCGCGAGTCCGAATGCCGCCGCGGCACCCGCCCCGAGGCCGATCATTCCCCGCCGGCTGATGTCCCGCATGCGGTCCCCATCTCCTTCGTGCCCTCTCAGCTGTCTCTCAGCAGACACATAATGAGAGGGCACGAAGTGCGGATGGGTTCCGGTATCTAGCTCATATTGATCGCATTTTACGAAGAACGATCGAGTGGCACACTTCACAGTCACCGGAAGTTCACACGCGAGCCCGCGACGGCTACGCGCCGAACGCCTTGCTCTTCCCCTTCACCGGCTTGGCGCCCGCGAGGAGATGGGACGGGACGAGATCCCTGGCGGGCTCGCTGTAGCCGACGGAGACGATCTTGTCACCGCGGTAGGTGAAGGTCGTGAGCGACGCCAGCGTGCACTGCCGCTTGCGCGGGTCGTGCCACAACCGCCGCCGCTCGACGAAGGAGCGCACGATCCAGATCGGCAACTGGTGGCTGACCAGCACCGCTTCATGACCGCGGGCCGCGTCCTTGGCGGCGTCCAGCGCCCCCATCATGCGGACGACCTGCTCCACGTACGGCT
Organism: Streptomyces fagopyri; assembly: GCF_009498275.1. NCBI lineage: Bacteria > Bacillati > Actinomycetota > Actinomycetes > Kitasatosporales > Streptomycetaceae > Streptomyces > Streptomyces fagopyri. Next base: position 4,171,960 of record NZ_CP045643.1, read on the forward strand.
CGCCCCAGGACGGCTTGAACGGGTTGACGAGGTGCTTCCAGTTCTCGGGCCTGCGCAGCGCGCCGTCGCCCACCCCGAAGGTCTTGCCCTGGAAGACGTTCTCCGCCTCGATCAGCCGCCCGTCGCTGCCGAGGTCGAGTCCGTGCGCCTTGGCGATGGGCGTCGCGGTCTCCTGCGCCCGCTCCAGCGGGGAGGCGATCACCTGCGTGACGTCACGCGACGCCAGGTGCTCGGCGACCCGGTCGGCCATCTGCCGTCCGAGCTCGGAGAGGTGGTACCCCGGCAGCCGGCCGTAGAGGACCCCGTCCGGGTTGGCGACCTCGCCGTGCCGCATGAGGTGGACGACGGTGATGTCCTGACGCTGACTCTCGCTCATGCCGTGGCCTCCGCCGCTGCCCGTGCCGCCGCCGGAAGGGCGTCGGCGATCACCTGGATGGCCCGCTCGTCGTGGGCCGTGGACACGAACCACGACTCGAAGGACGACGGCGGCAGATACACACCCTGCGCCAGCATCGCGTGGAAGAACGCGGTGTAGCGGAAGGACTCCTGCGCCTTCGCGTCCTCGTAGTCGCGCACCTCACGTCCGGTGAAGAAGACCGAGAACATGTTGGAGGCGTTCTGCAGCCGGTGCGCCACGCCCTCCTTGGTGAGCGCCTCCGTGACGAGCGCGCGGATCCGCGCGGAGACGGCGTCGACCGTCTCGTACGCGGCGTCGTCGAGCAGCCGCAGCTGCGCGAGTCCCGCGGCGGTCGCGACGGGGTTCCCGGAGAGCGTGCCGGCCTGGTAGACGGGACCGACGGGGGCCAGATGCCCCATGACGTCCTTGCGTCCGCCGAAGGCCGCGGCCGGGAAGCCGCCGCCCATGACCTTACCGAAGGTCATCAGGTCGGGCTTGACCCCGTCGATGCCGTACCAGCCTGACCTGCTGGTACGGAACCCGGTCATGACCTCGTCGGAGATGAACAGGGCGCCGTTCTTCGCGCAGGCGTCCTTGAGGCCCTCGTTGAAGCCGGGGCGCGGCGGCACGACACCCATGTTGCCGGGCGAGGCCTCGGTGATCACGCAGGCGATCTCACCGGGGTGCGCGTGGAAAGCGGCGTGCACGGCTTCGAGGTCGTTGTAGGGAAGCACGATCGTGTCGCCGGCCTGGGCGCCCGTGACACCGGGGGTGTCGGGCAGCGCGAAGGTGGCGAGACCGCTGCCGGCCGCGGCGAGCAGGGCGTCCACGTGTCCGTGGTAGCACCCGGCGAACTTGATGACCTTGGGCCGCCCGGTGAACCCGCGCGCGAGGCGGATGGCGGACATCGTCGCCTCGGTCCCGCTGGAGACGAGCCGGACCTGCTCGACCGGCTCGACGCGGGCGACGATCTCCTCCGCGAGCGCGACCTCGCCCTCGCCCGGGGTGCCGAAGGAGGTGCCGCGGGCGACGGCCTCCTGCACGGCGGCGACGACCTCGGGCCGGGAATGACCGAGGATCATCGGCCCCCAGGAGCAAACGAGGTCGACGTATTCCCTCCCGTCGGCATCGGTCAGGTATGGACCGTTTCCGGACACCATGAAGCGGGGCGTACCGCCCACGGCGCGGAACGCGCGCACCGGAGAGTTCACGCCGCCCGGCGTGACGGCAGCCGCACGGTCGAAAAGAGTCTGCGAAACTGGGGCTTCGTACGGATAGCTCACACGGGCCATGGTGTCAGAGGCTGCGAAGATCCTGCGGACAGGTGTTTCAGCGTACGTTTCGGCGTGCGGCCGTGGGGGAGGTCACTGTCACGATGATCGGGTTGCGTGGCGGGGGTCGCGCGCCTTAGAAAAGCAGTCGGGTGGAGATATGCATCGCGGTGGCGGACTGGGCGAGGGGACCGATGACCTCGGTCCTCGGCGTGCCCGGCGGGGGAAGCACCGGCGCGAGGCGGAGGAAGCCGAGGCACGGCAGGCACAGGGCACGCCGGGATCGCAAGGGTCACAAGGATCACAGGGCGATCCTGAGCGGATCGACTCGTCGGCCCGTATGGACGGTATGGACTACACGGACCGCGGGGCAGACCGGCTCAGGGCAGGAAGCGGGAATGGTGGCCGGGTGGGGGTGACGTACAAATACTTCGGCGCACCGGACGGCGCGACCGCGGCCCGGGTGCCGATCTCCATGCGCCCGGAGGAACTCGGCGGCGACGAGCTCGGCATGAACGGCATGTTCACCAAGATCAAGCCGGAGACGATGGCCGCGATGGTCCTCACCGGCATCGAGGGCGTCCCCCTGCACAAGGTGCCCCCGCTGGAACTCGTCGTCCTCCATCCCGACTACGCCGTCGTGAAGCTCCCCATGACCGTCGTCGACCCTCTCCGCGGCATCGGCGAGGAGGCGGTGGGCGCGGCGGCGTTCATCTGGTCGACGGTGCCGGACCGGGGCGGACCCCGGGACGCGTTCAACGTGTACCAGCTTCTCCACGAATGGCAGGATTTCAGCCACCGTCTGCACGAGGCGGGGCACCAGCCGTACTGCCTGGTGTGGCCCTGAGCCCCGTTCTCCGCTGACGCGGGCGGGACTTCCGAAGCAGAGCGCGAACGGGCGGGGCCTCCGGGTCCCGCCCGCACCGCCGCGGCCACCGGGCCGGCCGGGGCGCGCGGCCCGTACGCCGGACCCCGCAAGCCCGCGGTCTCAGAGGCCCAGCCGGTACGGCACCACGCAGACGACCACGTCCGTACGGGCCCTCAGCACCGTGGCGAGGAGCAGGCCGCGCTGGTTCTGAAGGAGCTGGTAGCGGCGGTGGAGCGGTTCGACCTCCGGGATGAGGACGGCGACCTGCCGGCCTCCCTCCGCCGCCCGCCGGACGTACTCGACGAGGGGTTCCACGAGTGAGCGCCGCGGGCTGTCGATGACGTCCAGCCGTACCCCCGGGTCCCAGCGGTCCCAGCTCGCTTTGAGCGTGCGGACCTTGGCGGGATCGGCGTGCACGGCGACGGCGACGACCTCGTGGCCGAGGGAGAGCGCGGCCTGCAGCCCGTGCCGGGTGAGCCGGCTGACCTCGCCGACCGGGACGATGACGAGGGAGTCGGCGACGCTGAGCGGGGGCGGGGTCTCGCCGAGTCCGAGTTCCCTGCCCACCTCCGTGTAGTAGCGCTGGATGCGCGAGAACAGCAGCATCAGCAGCGGGATGATGACGACGACGACCCAGGCCCCCTCCAGGAACTTGGTGGCCAGCAGGACGACCCCGGCGACGACGGTCAGGACGGCGCCGATCCCGTTGAGCGCGGCGCGCCGCAGCCAGCCGGGCGGTCGCGCCCCCGCCCAGTGCCGCACCAGTCCGATCTGGCTGACGCTGAATCCGATGAACACCCCGATCGCGAAGAGCGGGATCATCCGGTGGGTGTCGGCGTCCACGGCGATCAGCAGCAGCATCGCGAGCAGCGCGAGGGCGACCACTCCCCAGCGGTACACCGGTCGTTCCGCGCGCAGCCCGAAGAAGTGCGGCAGCCGGTGGTCCCTGGCGAGCAGGCTCATCAGGACGGGCAGTCCGCCGAAACTCGTGTTGGCGGCGAGGGCGAGCGCCAGGGTGACGATGAGGTTCGTGGCGTAGTACGGCCATCCCGTCCCGTACGCGCCCGCCGTGAGCTGCGCCAGTACGGTCACGCCGCCGCGCGGGGCCACCTCGTCGCGGCGGATCAGCAGCGCCATGCCGATCAGCATCAGGCCGAGCAGCGCGCCGAGCATCAGTTCGGTGCGCTGGGCGCGCCGGACGCGCGGATCGCGGAACGAGGGGACGCCGTTGGCGATCGCCTCCACCCCGGTGAGCGCGGAGCAGCCGGAGGAGAACGCCTTGAGGAGGAGCAGGACACCCAGCCCCTCGGTGGCGTGGACCGGGTGCGCGGTGCCCACGACGGCCACGGGGTGGCCGCGCAGCAGCCCCAGTACGACGATGCCGAGGATGCTCACCACGAACAGCGCGGTGGGCAGCATCAGCACCCGGGCGCTCTCGGCCACGCCCCGCAGGTTCACGGCGGTGAGGAGGGCGAGGCCGATCAGGCAGATCGCGAGCAGGTGCGGACCGAGGGAGGGGAAGGCGGAGGCGAGACTCGCGGCGCCCGCCGCCAGACTGACGGTCACGGTCAGCACGTAGTCGACGACGAGGCTGGCCGCGGCGAGCAGACTGACGCTCGGCCCCAGGTCCTTCTTCGCCACCGCGTACGCGCCGCCCCCGTCCGGATGGACGGCGATCACCTGCCCGTACGACACGACGAGCACCGCGAGCAGCGCGGCGATGACCAGGGTCACCGGCAGCGTGGCGGTCAGCGCGCCCGTCCCGGCGGCGATCAGGACGAGCACGATCGCCTCGGGTCCGTACGCCACCGAGCTGAGCGCGTCCAGGGACAGTGCGGCGAGCCCCTCGATGCTGGTCAAGCGGTACTTGTCGCCCTCCCCGTGCCGCAAGGGAACTCTCGGCCGCAGTTCGCGGCGGGCCAGTCCGTACGCCATCGAGGACCTCGCGATACAGGGGGGGTTCCGGTTGTTTCGTCCTGTCCGGAGTCAGTGTGGCGGGTCCACCTGGCCGCGAGCCGTCAAGGACGCGCCAGGCGGCGCACGCCCCGCGTGGCCGCGCGGACCCGGACGCCGGGCCCGCGCGGCTCTCATCACCTCGGCCTGGACAGGTCGAACCACACCGCCTTGCCCGCGGGCCGGACCGGACCGCCGTACGCGAGGGCCGGGCCGCTGCCCCAGCGCCCGTCCGTGAAGGCGTCCACCAGATACAGTCCGCGCCCGCCCCTCTCCCATCCCTCGGGCGTCAGATCCCTTATCACCGGCGGGTTCTCGTCCCCGTCGAACACCACGACCCGCACACCGGCCGGCTCGACCGACAGCCACAGCGCGGAGCCGCCGCCCTTCGCGTGCACGCAGGCGTTCGTGACGAGTTCGGAGGTGCACAGTGTCGCCGCGTCCACGAGTTCGCCGTCGAGTCTCTGCGCGCGCAGCACGGAGGCGACGAAGTCGCGGGCGATGTGGGGGGAGGTGTCGAGGGGCGGGCAGAAGAGGGTGTATTCGGGCATGCGGCATCAACTCCGTCGCGATGAGGAGGGCTTGGGGGGATCGGTCGGTTCCCTGCCGCGTCGGTGGCCTCGCCTCGGATGTCGACGGTCCGCGGTGGCACTTCCCAGGGGCGGTACGCAGGGGAGAGTTGCGGTGGAGTGACGGACTGGACACTCTCCGTGATGCATGACGACCATAGCGTCTCAGCCTGCTACGCCTCAAGCGGTCCTGATAATTGCCCTGGACACCGTGGAAGTTGCCCTACTGACGCGGCAGACTCGGCGGTGATCGCCAGTAGGAGGACGACATGCCACCGAGGCCCAACCCCACAACGCGCCAGGCGCGCCTCGGTGCCGAGCTGCGCAAGTTGCGCGAGTCCGCGGGCATCGAGTCACGCGACGCCGCCGAGTTCCTGAGTACGAACCAGACCCAGATCAGCCACATCGAGTCCGGGCGGTTCGGAATCAGCGAGGAACGGCTGCGCCGACTGGCCGAGCTCTACGACTGTGTCGACCGTCAACTCCTGGACGCGTTGGTCGAGATGGCCGGCAGTCGTGGCAAGGGCTGGTGGGAGAAGTACCGAGGAGTGGTGCGCCCCAAGGGCCTCGACCTCGCCGAGCTGGAGCACTACAGCACATACGTGCGCACCTTCCAGGCCTTGCACATCCCCGGTCTTCTCCAGACGGAGGAGTACATCCGTACGGCTTCGCTCTTCACCAGTCCGGAGCTGCCGGAGAGGGACCGGGAGGACCGCGTCGAGTTCCGCCTTCGCAGGCAGCAGGTGCTCAACACCGGACGCCCGTACCAGGCGGTCATTCACGAGGCGGCCCTGCGTATGCGGGTCGGCGGGCCCAAGGCGGCCCGTACTCAACTGGACCGCATCCTGAGGGAGTCCGAGCGGGAGTCGGTCACCGTCCGGGTCATTCCCTTTACCGCGGACGACTTCGCGGGTGCCGGACAGTCCATGCTGTACGTCGGTGGCAAAGTGCCCCAACTGGACACAGCCCAGGTCGACACCGGCAATGGAAGTCTCTTCGTGGACGCGAGCGCCAAACTCCACCGCTACCGGGCCCGGTTGGCACGCATCGACAGCACCGCCCTCGAACCCACCCCGTCCCGCGACCTCGTTCGAGCCATCGCCCAGGACCTCTGAAAGGCAGACCGTGCTCCCCACACTCCACTGGCAGAAGTCGTCCTTCTCCTCGGGCGATGACGACGAGGACTGCCTGGAGATAGCCTCCTCCCCCGCCACCCTCCACCTCCGCGAGAGCGACCACCCCGCCACGGTCGTCACCCCGGCTCCCGCCGCCCTGCGCGCCCTCCTCGCCGCCGTGAAACACGGGCTCCCCTCCGGCCCGTGAGTCACCCGGCCCCGGAGTCCGGCCTCAGTCCCCGGCCTCGAAGCGGTACCCCATCCCCGGCTCCGTGATGAAGTGGCGGGGATGGGACGGGTCGGCTTCGAGCTTGCGGCGGAGCTGGGCCATGTAGACCCGCAGGTAGTTGGTCTTGTTGCTTCGCGAGGCGCCCCAGACCTCCTGGAGCAGCCGACGTTGCGGGACGAGGCGGCCGGGATTGCTGACCAGAATCTCCAGCAGGTGCCACTCCGTGGGCGTGAGACGGACGTCCCGGCCCGCGCGCCTCGCCTTCTTGGCCACCAGGTCGACAGTGAAGCCGGCGGTGGTGACGACGTCGGCCCCGGGCAGGAGCTCCGGGGTCTGCGTGCGGCGGACGGCGGCGCGCAGCCGGGCCAGGAGTTCGTCCATGCTGAACGGCTTGGTGATGTAGTCGTCGGCGCCCGCGTCGAGCGCGGCGACCTTCTCCCCGGAGGCGCGGCGCGCGGACAGCACCAGGATCGGTACGCGGGTCCAGCCGCGCAGCGCCCTGATGACGTCCAGGCCGTCCATGTCGGGCAGCCCGAGGTCGAGCACGACGGCATCGGGCTGCCGTACGGCCGCCAGCCGGAGGGCCGTGGCGCCGTCGGGCGCCGCGTCCACTCCGTACTGGCGGACCTGCAGATTGATCACGAGCGCTCGTACGAGCTGGGGGTCGTCTTCCACGACCAGCACCCGGGTCATCGCTGAGTCACTGGCTCCCGGTCATTTCCCGGCCAGCGCCTTGAGCCCGATGTTGAGTTCGAGGACGTTGACGCGGGGCTCGCCGATGAAGCCGAGGGTCCGGCTGTCGGTGTGCTCGTCGACCAGCTTCCGCACCTGGGCGACGGACAGACCGTTCTTCTCCGCGATCCGGTGGACCTGGATGTCCGCGTACTGGGGGGAGATGTCCGGGTCCAGGCCGGAGCCGGAGGACGTCACCGCGTCGGCGGGCACGTCGGAGGGCCGGACCGTGTAACCGTTCACCGAGTTGTCCTTGATGACGGCCTTCTTGGCGGCGGTCACCCAGTCGATCAGGTCCTTGTTGTCGCCCGACCGGTTGGTGGCGCCGGACAGGATCAGCTTGTACCGGGTGTTGACCGAGTTCGTCCCCAGACCGTTGGCGGGGCGTCCCTGGAACCACTTCAGGTCGGGCTCCGGGGTCTCCTGGCCCTTCTTCAGCGGCAGGTTGTAGGACTGGCCGATCAGCGAGGAGCCGACGACCCTGCCGTTCGCGCTGATCTCCGAGCCGTTGGCCTTGTCGTGGAACAGGGCCTGGCCGACGCCGGTGACGGCGAGCGGGTAGATCACCCCGCAGACGACGGTGAGGACCAGCAGGGCCCGCAGGCCGGCCCAGAGCAACCGGGCCGTGTTCGTAACCGAGTTGTTCATGGCGATCAGCCGATTCCGGGGATGAGGGAGATGAGCAGGTCAATGATCTTGATGCCGACGAAGGGGGCGATCAGGCCGCCGATGCCGTAGATCCCGAGGTTGCGCCGCAGCATCCGGTCGGCGCTCATGGGCCGGTACCGCACACCCCGCAGAGCCAGCGGCACCAGCGCGATGATGATCAGCGCGTTGAAGATGACCGCCGACAGGATCGCGGAGTCGGGCGAGGACAGACGCATGATGTTCAGCTTGTCCAGGCCCGGGTAGACCACCGCGAACAGCGCCGGGATGATCGCGAAGTACTTCGCGACGTCGTTGGCGATGGAGAACGTCGTCAGCGCGCCCCGGGTGATCAGCAGCTGCTTGCCGATCTCGACGATCTCGATGAGCTTGGTCGGGTTCGAGTCGAGGTCGACCATGTTGCCGGCCTCCTTGGCGGCCGACGTACCCGTGTTCATCGCCACGCCGACGTCCGCCTGGGCCAGCGCGGGCGCGTCGTTGGTGCCGTCGCCGGTCATCGCGACCAGCTTGCCGCCGGCCTGCTCGCGCTTGATGAGCGCCATCTTGTCCTCGGGAGTGGCCTCCGCGAGGAAGTCGTCGACGCCGGCCTCGTCCGCGATCGCCTTGGCCGTCAGCGGGTTGTCACCCGTGATCATGACGGTCCTGATGCCCATGCGGCGCAGCTCGTCGAACCGCTCGCGCATGCCCTCCTTGACGACGTCCTTGAGGTGGATCACCCCGAGGACGCGTGCGCCCTCGGAGTCCTCGACGGCCACCAGCAGCGGGGTGCCGCCCGCCTGGGAGATGCGGCTCGTGAGCGTGTCGGCGTCCGCGGACACGGTGCCTCCCCGCTCCTCGACCCAGGCCACGACCGACCCGGCCGCGCCCTTGCGGATCCTGCGCCCGTCGACGTCCACACCCGACATGCGGGTCTGGGCGGTGAAGGCGATCCACTCGGCGCCCGCGAGTTCGCCCTGGTGGCGCTCGCGCAGCCCGTACCTGTCCTTCGCCAGGACGACGATGGAGCGGCCCTCGGGCGTCTCGTCGGCCAGCGAGGAGAGCTGGGCGGCGTCCGCGACCTCGGCCTCGGTGGTGCCGGTCACCGGTACGAACTCGGCGGCCTGGCGGTTGCCGAGGGTGATGGTGCCGGTCTTGTCCAGGAGGAGGGTCGACACGTCGCCCGCCGCCTCGACGGCCCGGCCCGACATGGCCAGCACGTTGCGCTGCACCAGCCGGTCCATGCCCGCGATGCCGATCGCGGAGAGCAGGGCGCCGATCGTCGTCGGGATCAGGCAGACCAGCAGGGCCACCAGCACGACCATGGTGAGGTGCGTGCCCGCGTAGTCCGCGAACGGGGGCAGTGTGGCGCAGGCGAGCAGGAAGACGATCGTGAGGGACGCGAGAAGGATGTTCAGCGCGATCTCGTTGGGGGTCTTCTGCCGGGCCGCGCCCTCGACCAGCGCGATCATCCGGTCGATGAAGGTCTCGCCGGGCTTCGTCGTGATCTTGACGACGATCCGGTCGGAGAGGACCTTCGTGCCGCCGGTGACGGCCGAGCGGTCGCCGCCGGACTCGCGGATCACCGGGGCCGACTCACCCGTGATGGCCGACTCGTCGACGGACGCGACGCCCTCGACGACGTCACCGTCGCCGGGGATGATGTCGCCCGCCTCGCAGACCACCAGATCGCCGACGCGCAGCTCGGTGCCGGGCACGTGCTCCTCGGCGGAGCCGATCAGGCGGCGCGCGACGGTGTCCGTCTTCGCCTTCCTGAGGGTGTCCGCCTGAGCCTTGCCGCGGCCCTCGGCCACCGCCTCCGCCAGGTTGGCGAAGATGACGGTCAGCCACAGCCAGGCGCTGATCGCCCAGCCGAACCAGTCGCCCGGGTCCTTGAAGGAGAAGACCGTCGTCAGGACCGAGCCGACCAGCACCACGAACATGACGGGCGACTTGACCATCACCCGCGGGTCGAGTTTGCGGAAGGCGTCCGGCAGCGACCTCAGCAGCTGCTGCGGGTCGAACAGACCCGCGCCGACACGGCCTTTGTCGGACTTGTGGCCGGTCGGCACATCGCCGTGCGGCGCCCGGGTCGGAGTGGCTGTGGACATCTCGTCCTCTTGGTTCGTTACGTCGGTGGTCATGACGCCAGCCCCTCGGCCAGCGGGCCCAGGGCGAGGGCCGGGAAGTAGGTCAGACCGGTGATGATCAGGATGGCGCCCACCAGCAGGCCCACGAAGAGCGGCTTGTGGGTGCGCAGGGTGCCCGCGGTCTCCGGGACGGGCCGCTGTTCGGCGAGCGAACCGGCCAGCGCCAGCACGAACACCATCGGCAGGAACCGGCCCAGCAGCATCGCGAGACCGATCGTGCTGTTGAACCACTGCGTGTCCGCGTTCAGACCCGCGAAGGCCGAACCGTTGTTGTTGGCGCCCGAGGAATAGGCGTACAGGATCTCGGAGAATCCGTGCGCCCCGCTGTTGGTCATCGAGTGGCCCGGGGTGGGCAGCGCCATCGCCGCGGCGGTGAAGACGAGCACCAGGGCCGGCGTGACGAGGATGTAGCAGGCCGCGAACTTCATCTCGCGGGTGCCGATCTTCTTGCCCAGGTACTCCGGGGTGCGGCCGACCATCAGACCGGCGATGAACACCGCGATGACCGCCATGATCAGCATGCCGTAGAGGCCGGACCCGGTACCACCGGGCGCGATCTCACCGAGCTGCATCCCCAGGATCGTGATGCCGCCGCCGAGGCCGGTGAACGACGAGTGGAAGGAGTCCACCGCACCGGTCGAGGTCAGGGTCGTGGACACCGCGAAGATCGAGGAGGCGCCGACGCCGAAGCGCTGTTCCTTGCCCTCCATCGCCCCGCCGGCGATCTGGAACGCCGGGCCGTGGTGGGCGAACTCGGTCCACATCATCAGGGCGACGAAGCCGACCCAGATGGTGGCCATGGTGGCGAGGATCGCGTAGCCCTGCTTGAGGGAGCCGACCATCCGGCCGAAGGTGCGGGTCAGCGCGAACGGGATGACCAGCAGCAGGAAGATCTCGAAGAGGTTGGTGAACGGGGTGGGGTTCTCGAAGGGGTGCGCGGAGTTGGCGTTGAAGTAACCGCCGCCGTTCGTGCCCAGCTCCTTGATGACCTCCTGCGAGGCGACCGCCCCGCCGTTCCACTGCTGCGAGCCGCCCATGAACTGGCCGACCTCGTGGATACCGGCGAAGTTCTGGATCGCCCCGCACGCCACCAGGATGATCGCGCCGACCACCGCGAGCGGGATCAGGATGCGTACGGTGCCGCGCACCAGGTCCGACCAGAAGTTGCCCAGCTCGCCGGTGCGGGAGCGGGCGAACCCTCGTACGAGCGCCACGGCGACCGCGATACCGACGGCCGCGGAGACGAAGTTCTGGACGGCGAGACCGGCGGTCTGCACGACGTGACCCATGGCCTGTTCGCCGTAGTACGACTGCCAGTTGGTGTTCGACACGAACGACGCGGCCGTGTTGAACGCCTGGTCGGGGTCGATGGCCTTGAAGCCCAGCGAGCCGGGCAGTACGCCCTGGACGCGCTGGAGGACGTACAGGAAGAGCACGCCGACGGCGGAGAAGGCGAGGACACCGCGCAGGTAGGCGGGCCAGCGCATCTCCGTGTTCGGATTGGCGCCGATGCCCTTGTAGATCCACTTCTCGACGCGCCAGTGCTTGTCGGAGGAGTAGACCTTGGCCATGTAGTCGCCAAGCGGGATGTAGGCGAGAGCCAGCGCCGCGATGAGAGCGAGCAGCTGGAGCACGCCGGCGAGGACGGGACTCATGTCGAGACTCAGAACCTCTCCGGGAAGACGAGAGCGAGGACGAGATAGCCCAGCAGGGCGACGGCCACGATCAGGCCGACAATGTTCTCGGCGGTCACAGCTTCGTCACCCCCTTGGCGATGAGGGCCACCAGCGCGAACACCGCGATCGTGGTGACGACGAAGGCCACATCGGCCATCGTGAGCTCCTGGATGAGGTTCGGAAAACGAATCGGACGCTTAGAGCAAAACCCCTGCACGGCCGGAATCGAGCGGCGTTGACACCTCCCTTACGGAGGCCCGTACCGCCTTGACGCGACCCATACGCGAGCCTCGGGGCCGGGCTCCGCGACGGCCGGCGCGGGCGTCAGGAGAGCCGGAAGCGCAGCCGGCAGATCACCGCGTCGGTGTCCCGGCGCACGGCGTGCGCGACGAGCGCGCCCCGCTGGTTCTGGAGCAGCCGCTGCCACAGCCGGTCGGGCTCGACCTCCGGGATCAGCACGGTGACGCGGGTGCCGGGCGCGCTGACGTCCCGCACGTACGCGGCGATCGGGCGGCCCAGCGCCCGGCGCTCGGAGGTGAGACGGACCAGCGGGACTCCGGGGTCCCACAGCGCCCAGTCGCGGGCCAGGTCGGCGCTCTGGGCACGGTCCTCGGCATCGGCATGGCACACGGTGACGGCGCGCACCTCGTCACCGAGCGAGGTGGCGGCGTTGAGCGCCTCGACGGTGAGCCGGGACAGATGCGACACCGGGACCACGATCAGGGAGCGGTCGCGGTGCGGGGGCTCGGGAACACGGCCGAGACCGAGCCGCTCCCCGATCCGCGCGTAGGCCCGGTGCACCGTCTCGAAGGCCGCCACCAGCAGCGGTACGGCGATCACTATCAGCCAGGCGCCCTCCTCGAACTTGGTCGCCGTGACCACGACCGCCGAGACGCCGGTGAGCACCGCTCCGAAGCCGTTGAGCAGCGCCTTGCCCCGCCATCCCCGCTCCCGCCGGCCGCGCCAGTGCCGGACCATCCCGACCTGGGCGACCGTGAAGCCGATGAAGACACCGATGGCGAAGAGCGGCACCAGGGTGTTCGTGTCGCCGCCGGAGAGGACCAGCAGGGCCGCCGACACCAGGGCCAGGGCGAGCACGCCGTGGCGGTGCACCTGCCGGTCGGCCTTCAGGGCGAAGACGTGCGGGAGATAGTTGTCGCGGGCCAGCAGCTTCAGCAGGACGGGCAGACCGCCGAAGGAGGTGTTCGCGGAGAGGGCCAGCAGGATCATCGTCGCGAACTGCACGACGTAGAAGGCCCAGGTGTGACCGAGTGAGGCGTCCGCGAGCTGGGCGAGGACGGTGACACCCTCGACGGGCTGCAGATGGAAACGCGAGATGAGCACCGACAGGCCGACCAGCATGACCCCGAGCACGGCGCCGAGGGCGACCTCCGCGCGCTGGGCCCGGCGTACCCGCGGGGTACGGAAGGACGGCACGGCGTTGGCGAGGGCCTCGACGCCGGTCAGGGCGCTGCATCCGGAGGCGAAGGCCTTCAGCAGGAGCAGGGTGCCGACCGTGGTGGCGTTGTCGGCGAGTACGGACGCGTGCCCGGCGGCCGCCGCGGTGCTGACGGGCGCCGACCGGAAGAGACCGACGGCGACCAGGACGAGGATCGAGACGACGAAGACGGCCGTGGGCACCATGAAGACGCGCGCCGACTCCACGATCCCGCGCAGGTTGACGGCGGTCACCAGCACCAGCACGGCCAGGCACAGCCAGACCCGGTCGGCGTAGAGCGCCGGGAAGGCCGAGGTCAGGGCGGCGACCCCGGCGGTGACGGCCACGGCCACGTTGAGCACGTAGTCCAGGACCAGCGAGGCCGCGGCGACCAGGCTCGTCCGGGCGCCCAGGTGCGTCCTGGCGACGGCGTACGAGCCGCCACCGTCCGGGAACGCGGCGATCACCTGCCGGTAGGAGGCGACGAGCACCGCCAGCAGCCCGGCGATGGCCAGGGTGACCGGCAGGGTGAAGCCGAGGCCGTGCGCGCCCGCGGCGGCCAGCACGAGGACGATCGCCTCGGGGCCGTACGCCACGGACGCCATCGCGTCCAGGGAGAGGGCGGCCAGGCCCGTGACGGCGGTGAGCCGATGGCGTTCGCCGGTGTCCGGCGGTCGCTCGTCGGCGGGGAGGGCGGGGTCGGTCGCTTCGGCGGCGAGGACGGCCACGGGCACAGGCTCCTTCTCGGGGCGGACGGGAAGAGGCCGCGGGCGCGGGAAGGCGGTGCGCGGCCAGTGCCAGACTGGGCCCCCGTACGGGGGTCGGCGGGAGGCTCTTGCGCGTTCCTCGCGCCCATCACCCGGGCCTTGTCGGAACCTTGACGTCCCGGCCCGTCAGAGGCCCGTCAAGGCGGGATGCCCACCGCTTTCGGGGTCTCTACCGTCGGTGCCATGGACCGCCGCGACCACACCCGCGACGCCCCCGCACCGGTACCGCGCACGGGACCGGCCGAGGTGGCGTACGACCGTCTCTGGGAAAGGGACCTGCGCAGCTCGCTCCGCTGCGCGGGCGCTCTCCTCGTCCTCCTGCTGCTGATCGACGGGGCGGCCGGCAGCCTCACCCCCCTGCGCGCCGCACTGTGGACCGCGCTCGCGGCACTCCTGTTCCTGGTGCTGTACCCGTCCCGGGTCGCCGCCGGCGAGGGCTGGCTGAGCACGCGCGGACCGCTGCGCGGACACCGGGTGCGCACCGACCACCTGGTGTCGGTGCGCTGCCTGGACGGGGTCGGACAGCGCCTCGTCCTGCGGGACGCCTTCGGCGCCCGGGCCGAGATCGACCCCCGCGTCCTGGTCGCCAACCCCCCGCTGTGGCACCGCCTCGACGAGGACGCCCGCCGCTCCGCCCGGCGCGGCTCACTGACCTGCGGGGAGACCGCCCTGCGCCGGGTCTCGGAACGGATCGACCGGGAGACGGCGCGGACGGTCTTCACGATGTCGGGACTGGACTGACGGCGGGCCCGGAGTGACGGCGGGCCCGGAGCGGCAGTGCGCCGCACCCCCCGAGGGACCGGCCCGCACCTCTTGAGGGACCGGCCCGCACCTCTCGAAGGGCGGGCCGCGGCCACCCCGCCCTCCTCGCGCCCCCTGCCCTTCCTTGCTCCATCTGCACGTGCGCGGCGGGACCCTAACGGTCCCTTAAAGGTCCCCGGGCCGCTCACCCTCCCCCTCCCGGGCACTCCCCCGGCTTAGTCTCCGGCCGTGTTCAACGTGACGGGGATCCTCAAACGGCTGGTGATCGGCCGGGCCATGCGGAGCGAAGAGCTGCACGAGACGCTCCTGCCCAAGCGGCTCGCGCTGCCCGTCTTCGCCTCGGACCCGTTGTCCTCGGTGGCGTACGCGACACAGGAGATCCTGCTCGTCCTCACGCTCGGCGGACTGGCGTACCTGCACTTCGCCCCGTGGATCGCGGCCGCGGTCGTCGCCCTGATGACGGTCGTGGTGCTGTCCTACCGCCAGGTGGTGCACGCCTACCCGAGCGGCGGCGGCTCCTACGAGGTGGTGTCGACCAACCTCGGCCCCTCCGCCGGTCTCGTCGTGGCCGCCTCCCTGCTCGTCGACTACGTCATGACGGTGGCCGTCTCGGTCGCCTCCGGCGTCGACAACATCATCTCGGCCCTCCCCCAACTGGCCCCCCACCGCGTCCTGCTGGCCATCGGCTTCGTCGCGGCCCTGACCGCGACGAACCTGCGGGGCGTGCGCGAGTCGGGACGGGCCTTCGCCGCCCCCACCTACCTCTTCGTCGGCGGCGTGCTCATCATGGTGATCACGGGTCTGGTCCGCTGCGCCCTCGGGGACGCGCCGGTCGCCGAGAGCGCCGGGTACGGCATCACCGCGGCCCCCGCCGACGCGGACCTCGCCGGCCCGGCCCTGCTGATGCTGGTCCTGCGCGCGTTCTCCTCCGGCTGTACGGCGCTGACCGGGGTGGAGGCCATCTCCAACGGCGTACCGGCGTTCCGCAAGCCCAAGTCGGCGAACGCGGCCGCCACCCTGGCGGTGATGGGCATCACCGCGGTCGTCCTGTTCGTGGGCGTCACCGCGCTCGCGCTGATCACGAAGGTGCGCATCACGGGCGACCCGTGCCGCCTGACGGGCCTGACCGGCTCCTGCTCCGCCTACACCCAGCGCACGGTCATCGCCCAGATCGCGGCGGCGGTCTTCGGCGGCGAGCACAGCCTCGGCTTCTACCTCATCCAGACCGTGACCGCGCTCGTCCTGATCCTCGCGGCGAACACCGCCTTCAACGGCTTCCCGCTGCTCGCCTCGATCCTGGCGCAGCACCGGTTCCTGCCGCACCAGTTGCACAACCGCGGGGACCGGCTGGCCTTCTCCAACGGCATCCTGGCGCTGGCGATCGTCGCCTGCCTGCTGCTGTGGGGCTTCCGGGCGAACGTCACCAGCCTCATCCACCTGTACATCCTGGGCGTGTTCACCTCCTTCACGCTCTCCCAACTCGGCATGGTCCGGCACTGGAACGGCGAACTGCGCGCCGAACACGCCCCGGCACGGCGCCGCCACCACCACACCGCCCGGGTGATCAACACGATCGGCGCGGTCGTCACCGGCCTGGTCCTGGTGATCGTGCTGGCCACCAAATTCACCCAGGGCGCGTGGCTCGCCGTCCTCGCGGCCGTCGTGCTGTGGGTGATGATGCGCGGGATCCGACGCCACTACGACGTCACCTCGGCGGAACTGGCGGTCACCGACCCCAAGGCCGAACTCACCTCTCCGTCAAGGGTGTTGGCCATCGTCCTGGTGTCCACCCTGCACAAGCCCACGCTGCGCGCCCTCGCCTACGCGCGGGCCCTGCGCCCCGACCGTCTGGAGGCGCTGACGGTCTCCGTGGACCGCGACGAGGCGGCGGCGCTGCGCGGGCGCTGGGAGGAGTACGGCATCGAGGTCCCGCTGAAGGTCATCGACTCGCCCTACCGCGAGGTGACCCGGCCGGTCGTGGAGTACGTCCGGTCGGTGCGCCGGGAGAGCCCCCGCGACATCGTCGCCGTCATCGTGCCCGAGTACGTCGTCGGCCACTGGTGGGAGAACCTCCTCCACAACCAGTCGGCCCTGTGGCTGAAGAACCGGCTGCTGTTCACGCCGGGGGTCATGGTCACGAGTGTGCCGTGGCAGCTGACCTCGGCGGCGCACGCGGACCGGCCGGCCGCCCGCGCGCCCGGATCGGTGCGCCGGGGCGAGCCGCGCGGCCCGGCGCCGCGACGCCACCGCTGACGCCACCCCCGCCTTCGGCGCACGCGCCGACGCCACCACCCTCGCCGCACCCGCCCCGACGCCACCGCCGACGTCCCGCTACGGCAACGGCGTCGCCGGTACGTCGTTCTCCGCGTCCCGCGCGCACGGCAGGGACAGCACCATCGTGAGGCCGCCACCCGGGGTGTCCTCCGGGACGAGCGTGCCGTTCATCGCCTCGGTCAGGCCCCGGGACAGGGCGAGGCCGAGACCGAGGCCGGTCGAGTTGTCGGTGTCGCCCAGCCGCTGGAAGGGCTCGAAGACCCGGTCGCGGTCGGACGGCGGGATACCGGGGCCGCGGTCCACGATCCGTACCTCGACCCGGCCCGCGTGGGCACTGGCGGTCAGCAGCACCGGGCGCCCCTCGGAGGTGTGCCGGGCGGCGTTGCCCGCCAGGTTGGCGATCACCCGCTCCAGGAGCGGCGGGTCGGCGAGAACGGCCGGGAGCCTCTCCAGGTCGCCGACCTCGACCCCGGGAACATCCGCGAGCGCCGCCGGGAGCACCTCCTCCAGGGCGGTGGCCCGCAGGTTCAGACAGAGCACGCCGGCCTGCAGACGGCTGAGGTCGAGCAGGTTCTCCACCAGCCGGTTCAGCTTGGCCATGGACTCGTCGGCGGTGGCGAGGAGTTCGTCGCGGTCGGCGGCGGAGAACTCGACGTCCCGGCTGCGCAGCGAGGCCACGGCGGCCCATCCGGCGGCGAGCGGGGTGCGCAGGTCGTGGCCGACCGCCCGCAGCAGCGCCGTACGCATCCGGTCGGCGGCCCGGACCGGCTCCACCTCGGCAGCGGCCTCCGCCAGCCTGGCCCGCTCGACGGCGGACCCGACGTGCGCGGCGAAGGCGGCCAGCACCCGCCGTTCGGAGGAGGCGAGCGGGCGTCCCCGCAGGACCAGGTGGGAGCCCGGCCCCGCGGGCACGACCACGACCGCCCCGGTGTCCGTGCCCGGTGGGGGCGGCCGGTCCACCAGTTCCGCGGAGTCCGTCCCGAACGTCTCCCGGGTACGTTCCAGCAGGGCCGGGATCGTCTCGCCGCCCCGCACGATGGTGCCCGCGAGCGACGACATGGTCTCCGCCTCGGCGGTGGCGCGGGCGGCGCGCCGGGACAGCCGCAGCGAACGGTCGACGACGGCCGCGACCGTGGCGGCGACGACCGTGAAGACGCCCACCGCGAGCACGGCGTTGGGATCGGCGAGCGTGAACGAGCCGACCGGCGGGATGAACCAGTAGTTGAGCAGCAGCGACGCCGTGACCGAGGCGATCACGGCCGAGGCGACACCGCCGATGCAGGCCACCCCCACCACCGTGAGCAGGAACAGCAGCGCCTCACTGGTGAGGTTGACCGTGCCGCGCACCTGGGCGAGCAGAAGCGTGAGCAGCACCGGCAGGACGAGTCCGGCGACCGGCCCGGCGACCAGCCGCGCGGTCGGCAGCGTACGGCGCCTCGACGGCAGCAGCGTGCCCCGGCCCGCCCGTTCGTGCGTGACCATGTGGACGTCGATGTCGGCGCAGAGCCCGACCACCGTCTCTCCGGTGCCGCGTCCGGTGACGAAGCGTTCGACGCGCCCGCGGCGGCTGGTGCCGAGGACGAGCTGGGTGGCGTTCTCGGCCCGCGCGAAGTCGACCAGCGCGGTGGCGACGTCGTCGCCGACGACCGAGTGGTAGCTGCCGCCGAGGTTCTCGACCAGCCGCCGCTGCCGGGCCAGGGAGGCGTGCGAGGCACCCGCGGCGAGGGTGTCGCTGCGTGTCACGTGCACGGCGAGCAGATCGCTGCCGGCCCGCGGGGCCGCCCCCGCGCCTACCGGTCCGAGAGCGTCGGGGGCGTGCGGGAGGCCCGCGATCCGGGCGGCGCGCCGAATGAGGGTGTCGCCCTCACCGCCGCCGGTGAGCGCGACCACGACCCGCTCGCGGGGCTCCCGTCCGCCGTCGCCCGCGCGCTCCGGGCGGTACGAGCGCAGCGCCTCGTCGACGCGGTCGGCCATCCACAGCAGGGCGAGCCGGCGCAGCGCGGTCAGGTTGGCGGGGCGGAAGTGGTCGGCGAGGGCCGCGTCGATCCGTTCGGGCGCGTAGATGGTGCCGTGCGCCATCCGGCGGCGCAGGTCCCGCGGGTCCATGTCCACCAGTTCGATCCGGTCGGCGCGGCGGACCGCCTCGTCGGGCACGGTCTCGCGCTGCGGTACCCGCGTGATCCGCTCGACGACGTCGCCGAGCGACTCCAGGTGCTGGATGTCCAGCGCCGTGATGACGTCGATCCCGGCGGCCAGCAGCTCCTCGATGTCCTGGCGGCGGTTCGGGTTGCGGCCGCCACCGGGCACGTTGGCGTGGGCGAAGTCGTCGACGATCACGACCTGCGGGCGGCGCGCGAGGACCGCGGCGAGGTCCATCTCCTCGCGCTCCTCACCCCGGTGGCGGCAGCGGACCGGGGCCACCGGCTCCAGTCCTTCGAGCATCGCCTCGGTGTGCGGGCGTCCGTGGCACCGCGCGACCCCCACCACCACGTCGGCGCCGCGCGCCGCCCGGCGGTGTCCCTCGTCGAGCATGCGGTAGGTCTTGCCGACGCCCGGGGCAGCCCCGAGGTAGACCTTCAGCCGTCCGGGCCGCACCTCACGCGTCGGCCTTGCATCGTTCATCACCCCCAGCCAAGCCCCGGCGCCGGCGCAGCGCAGCGCTCTTGACGCTTCCCTGGCGCCGCTCCGGGGGAAGTTGACACCGCCTTGACGGGCGGCCGGCCCGCCCCGCGACGCTGGGGCGGGTGGGGCAGGACCACACCCACGGGGTGCGCCGCCCGGCCCGTCCCCTGCCCTGTCCGCCGCCCGGCCCCGGCGCTCGGCCCGCGACGCCCGGCGCACCCGGTGCCCGGCGTGCCCGATATTCCCGTGATGCGCGACCGGTCACTCCTGACGCAAGCTTGATCCGTCCGGATCCCGTGTCCGCGGTGCTGAGCGGATCCCACGCGCCGTCCGCGCGTCCACGTCGGCTGACCCCGGGGTTCTTCGCCCCCGCGTCAAGAGTCGGTCGGGGGGCGGTCGCCCGTGACGCTCACCGTGAAACCGAACACCGCCCCTCCCCCTTCCCGCCGAAAGGCGAACGACGCCCCGCCGTGCGCCACGGCGACCTCCCGCACGATGGACAGCCCGAGCCCGGACCCGGGCAGACTGCGCGCGTCGGCCGCCCGGAAGAACCGGTCGAAGACACGCACGAGATCCCCCTCGGCGATACCCGGCCCCCGGTCGAGCACCTCGATCCGGACACTGCCCGGCCGGCCGACGCCACCACCGGTACCGCCACCGGAACCCGTACCCACCGGCCCCGTGACCGCGATCTCGATCGGCACCTTCCCGTCCCGGTCGAACTTCACCGCGTTCTCCACCAGGTTCGACACGGCCCGCTGCAACGCCGTCGGACGCCCGTCCACCGTCGTGTCCCCGCTCACCCGCAGGGCGACGTCGCGCCCGCTGCGCCGCCGCGCGACGATCGCGACGTCCTCGGCCAGGTCGGCGAGATCGATCCGCCGGACGGGCTCGGTGTCGGACTGCCCGGCCGCGAGCGCCACCAGCTCGTTGACGAGGTCGGTCAGCTCACGTGACTCCTGGGCGAGGTCGGCGACCAGTTCCTCCCGGGCCTCGGGCGGCAGTTCGTCGATGCGCCGGAGCATCGAGATGTTCGTGCGCAGGGAGGTCAGCGGCGTACGGAGTTCGTGCCCCGCGTCCTGGACGAGCCGCCGCTGGTCCTCCTCCGATCGGGCGAGACGTCCGAGCATCCGGTCGAAGGAGCGGCCGAGCCGTGCCACCTCGTCGTGTCCGGCGACGGGCACCTGGATGCCGAGCCGCCCGGTGCGCGCCACGTCCTCGGCGGCCCCCGCCAGCCGCACCAGCCGCCGGGTGATCCGCCGCGCGAGCCACCATCCGAACAGCCCGGCCGCGATCACCACCGCTCCGACGAGCAGCACGGTCCGCTGCTGGAGCTCCCGCAGCAGATCCTCCGTGTCGCTGAACTGCTGCGCGACCTGCACCGCGCCCCGCCCGCCGCCGAGCGCCACCGTGGCCACCCGGTAGAGGTCCCCTCCGACGTCCACCTCCCGGTGCTCCACCCACGTACCCGCGGCCGGGGACGCGGCGATCCGCCGGTCGCCGGCGACGACGGGCAGCACCGGTCTCCCGTGGTCGGCGACCGCCCCGCCGCGCCCGAGCACCTGTACGTCCGTACGGCTGGGCCGGATGATGTCGTCGAGCGGCCCGTCGTGGTCGGGGTCGGACGACGAGAAGTCGCCCGGGTCGAGCGGCGTCTCCCGGACCTGGCCGCGCAGGTCTTGCACCACCTCGGAGAAGACGGTCTGCTGGTCCACGCGCACCAGCCGGGCCGCGGCGTCGTAACTGAGGAACCCGACGAGGACCGTGACCGCGGCGGCCACGGCCGCGAACGACAGGGTGAAGGTCGCCCGCAGGGAGGACAGCCGCCGGGGCCGCAGCCCCGTGAGCCATCCCGGGGGCACTCAGTCCTCCCTCAGGACGTACCCCACGCCCCGCACTGTGTGGATCAGCGCCGGCGCCCCCGGCCCGTCGAGTTTGCGCCGCAGGTATCCCACGTAGACGGCGAGGTTCTTGGAGCCGGGTCCGAAGTCGTAGCCCCAGATGCGGTCGTAGATCGTGGCGTGGTCGAGGACGATGCCCGCGTTGCGGACGAGGAGTTCGAGCAGTTCGAACTCGGTGCGGGTGAGCTCCAGCTCGCGCTGCCCCCGCCAGGCGCGACGCGCCTGGATGTCCATGTGCAGCCCGGCCGCGGCGAGCTGCCCGGGGGCCTCCCGGGGCACCGGTGCCGACACGGGGACCGGGGCGGACGCGCCCTCCGGTCCTGCGGCGGGGGCGGCGTTCACCGGGCTGGTCCGGCGCAGCAGGGCCCGCAGCCGGGCGAACACCTCCTCCACGTCGAAGGGCTTGACCACGTAGTCGTCGGCCCCGGCGTCCAGGCCCGCGATGCGGTCGGCCGTCTCGACCAGGGCGGTGAGCATCAGGATCGGTGTGCGGTCCCCCTCCGCGCGCAGCACGCGGCAGACCTGGAGTCCGTCGATGCCGGGCATCATGACGTCCAGGAGCAAAATGTCCGGTGGGGTGCGGTGGGCCTGCGCCAGCGCCTCGACGCCGTCGGCGACGGCCGTCACCGCGTAGCCCTCCAGCGTCAGCGCCCTTTCCAGGGCATGGCGGATGGCACGGTCGTCCTCGGCGAGCAGCACAGTCTGGGGCACCTCACCAGTCTGCCAAGCCCCTGGCCGCGCACCACCTGATGAGCCAGGTGAGCGTGGGCTTCTTACCCGGCTCTCACCCCTCCCCGCGCGGGCCCCTTACCTCGCCGGGTCACTGTGTCCCGTATGCCAGGACGGACCGGCGGACCGGGGACGTACCGGGGAAGGCGTGTCCTACGAAGCGCTCGATGAGCGTGTCACCGCCGTGCCGTGCCTATGCCATCGGCGGCACCGGACGAACGGACCGCGGCCCCGCGCCGTGACCCGCTCTCGTCCGGTGTCACCCGGTGGCGCCCGGTGTCCGTCCGGGATCACCCGGTGCACGCCCGGCCGGCCCGGGGAGCCCCCCCGATCCGGGTCGTTCCGGTGCGGAGGGGGTGGGCCGGAAGCGCACGACGGTTGCGGCCCACCCCTGCCCCTGCCCGTGTCCCTGCCGCGAGCCGCCGGCCCCCGCCCTTCCGGTCCGCTCGCCTACGGCCGCAGCGCGGCGAGCTGCTGCTCGAAAGGGACGACCTCGAAGCCACCGCCGGACGCGACCCGCGCGGGTACGCCGTGCACGGGAGTGGTGCCGCCCTGGACGGGCACGGTCCCGGCCGGAGCGGGCACGGTCCCCGTCGTGTCGGTTCCCGCGCCGGCCGCACCCGTCGCCGCACCGGCAGCCGCCGCGAGCCCCCTCATCAGTGCCGCCAGTTCCCCCGCCGCGCGGTCGATCCGTTCGGCCAGTCCCTCCGCGCCCCAGTCCTCCGAGGCGGCGTACACCGCGGTCGGTACGACGACGGCGCGCAGGTGGGCGAAGAGCGGGCGCATGGCGTGTTCGAGCACGAGGGAGTGCCGCGAAGAGCCGCCGGTCGCGGCGATCAGGACCGGCTTCCCGGCGAGCGCGTCCTTGTCCAGTACGTCGAAGAAGGACTTGAACAGACCGCTGTACGACGCCGAGAACACCGGCGTGACGACGATCAGGCCGTCCGCCGCCGTCACGGCGTCGAGCGCGGAGCCCAGCGCCCGTCCGGGGAACCCGTTGGTGAGGTTGTGCGCGATCTCGACCGCGAGGTCGCGCAGTTCGACGACCTCGACCCGCGCGGCGGTTCCGCCGGCGGTCGCCGCCGCCAGCCGGTCGGCCAGCAGCCGGGTGGACGACGGGACGCTCAGCCCCGCCGAGACGACGACGAGCCTCATACGGCGGTCACCTCCCGGGCGGCGGCCACACGGGCCTGGTGGGTCGGGGCGTCGGGCACCGTGGCCGGACGGTTCTTCGCGAACTCCGCGCGCAGGACGGGAACGACCTCCTCGCCCAGCATGTCGAGCTGCTCCAGCACGGTCTTCAGCGGCAGTCCGGCGTGGTCCACCAGGAACAGCTGCCGCTGGTAGTCACCGGCGTACTCCCGGAAGGTCAGCGTCTTCTCGATGACCTGCTGGGGCGAGCCGACGGTCAGCGGTGTCTGGTCGGTGAAGTCCTCCAGGGACGGCCCGTGCCCGTACACCGGCGCGTTGTCGAAGTAGGGCCGGAACTCGCGCACGGCGTCCTGCGAGTTGCGCCGCATGAAGACCTGACCGCCCAGGCCGACGATGGCCTGCTCGGCGGTGCCGTGCCCGTAGTGCGCGTACCGGGTCCGGTACAGCTCGACCATCCGGCGGGTGTGGTCGGCGGGCCAGAAGATGTTGTTGTGGAAGAAGCCGTCGCCGTAGTACGCGGCCTGCTCGGCGATCTCCGGGGAGCGGATCGAGCCGTGCCAGACGAACGGCGCCACCCCGTCGAGCGGCCGGGGGGTCGACGTGAACGACTGTAGAGGCGTGCGGAACTTGCCCTCCCACGTCACCACGTCCTCGCGCCACAGGCGGTGCAGCAGCGCGTAGTTCTCGACGGCGAGGTTGATGCCCTGGCGGATGTCCTGTCCGAACCAGGGGTAGACCGGCCCGGTGTTGCCGCGGCCCATCATCACGTCGACCCGGCCCTCCGCGAGGTGCTGGAGCATCGCGAAGTCCTCGGCGATCTTCACCGGGTCGTTGGTGGTGATCAGGGTGGTGGAGGTGGACAGGATGAGCTTCTCGGTGCGCGCAGCGACGTAGCCGAGCATCGTGGTCGGCGACGAGGGCACGAACGGCGGGTTGTGGTGCTCGCCGGTCGCGAAGACGTCCAGGCCGACCTCTTCCGCCTTCTGCGCGATGGCGACCATGGCCTTGATGCGCTCGTGCTCGCTCGGTGACCGGCCGGTGGTCGGATCCGGTGTCACGTCGCCGACGGTGAATATCCCGAACTGCATGGTCGCTCGCCCTCCAGGTTGTTTACTATTCAACTATACCCGCAAACGACGACCCCAGGCGACCTATTCCCGCACCCCCCCAGGGCGCCGTTCCGGCCCCGCGATCCGGGCCCCGCGACCACCCGAGGACACGCCCGCGTCCTCGGCCGTGACGGACCGCGCCAGGGCGTGTCCGCCTCCTCCCGGCCCCGTCCGGCCTCTCTCATCCCCCTCCCGGCCCCTCCCTTCCCCCGTCCGGCCCCTCTCGTCCCCCTCCCGGCCCCTCTCGTCCCCCTCCCGGCCCCTCCCGGCCCCTCCCGGCTCCTCTCGTCCCCCTCCCGGCCCCTCCCGGCTCCTCTCGTCCCCCCGCCCGGCGGACCGGCCGCGGGACGGACACCGCCGACACACGCCCCGGTGCCACGGCAGACGACGTCCGCGCCGTCGCACTGCCCGGCCCCCGCCGGCGGACGTCGCCCGCCCCGGCGCTAGAAGGCGTACGAGTCACCCGTGTCCAGCGCGAGCACCCGCTGCCGGTCGTTGGCGTGGTTGCGGTCCACCGCGCCACCGCCCCACACCGTGTCGATCTCCAGCATCACCTCGGTCGGCGCCGCCCTCAGCCGTACCCTCAGTTCGATCGGACCCCCGAGCCCGTCCGCCGGCAACTCCCCCGTCCGGCACACCACGCTGCGCCCGCCGGAGCGCGCGCAGCCCCCCGGCAGCCGCTGCTCGTCCGCGAGCGGGACCGACCAGCGCAGCCGGACCGTCGCTTCGGCGACCGGGCTCGGGCCGTGGTTCTGCGGGGTGAGCCGCAGGTCGAAGAGCCCGGCCGCCATGGCCACGGAGCCGTGGTAGGCGAGGTCGGCCTCCGGGGACAGGGCCCGGACCGGGCACGCCCCGGCCACCACCACGACCGCCCCCGCACCCATCGCACCCACCGCAGAGAGAATCCGCATGCCGTCACTTCCTTCGCTCGGAACACCCAGAACGCTCATCAGGTCACCCGATGTATGCCACCCCTGGCCGCCGGCAGGCGCCCTCCAACAGGTGACGGCGGCCGCGCGGAACACCCGTGCGAAAGTGACGGCATGGTGATCGTCCGCTCCGTGGTCCTCTTCGTCGTCGCCGCGCTCTTCGAGATCGGCGGCGCCTGGCTGGTCTGGCAAGGCGTCCGCGAGCACCGCGGCTGGCTCTGGATCGGCGCCGGCGTCATGGCCCTGGGTGTCTACGGCTTCGTGGCCACGCTCCAGCCGGACGCCGAGTTCGGCCGCGTCCTCGCCGCGTACGGCGGGGTCTTCGTGGCCGGCTCGCTCGTCTGGGGCATGGTCGCGGACGGCTACCGCCCCGACCGCTGGGACGTCACCGGCGCGCTGATCTGCCTCGCCGGGATGGCCGTGATCATGTACGCGCCGCGCGGCGGCCGCTGAGACGGCCCGCCCGGGGAACGGACGGACCCGACGCGCGCGACGGCCGCCTGCCTATCCTGGCCCGGACCGATCACCGCATGCCGTACACCCGTGCGCGCGCCCCGACGCGCGCGCGGCCGTACGCCGTACGCCTCAGGAGCAGCCCATGACGTCCGCCGCGCCCTCCGCCTCCTCCCGCATCGCCGTCATCACCGGCGCGAGCAGCGGCATCGGCGCGGCGACGGCCCGGCAGCTCGCCGCGGCCGGTTACCGCGTCGTCCTGACCGCCCGCCGCAAGGACCGCATCGAGGCACTGGCCGAGGAGATCAACGCGGCGGGGCACCAGGCCGCCGCGTACACGCTGGACGTGACGGACCGCGCGGCGGTCGACGAGTTCGCCACGGCCTTCCGGACGATCGGCGTCCTGGTCAACAACGCGGGCGGCGCGCTGGGCGCCGACCCGGTGGCCACCGGCGACCCGGCCGAGTGGCGACTGATGTACGAGACGAACGTCATCGGCACCCTGAACGTCACCCAGGCCCTGCTGCCCGCCCTCACCGCCAGCGGCGACGGAACGGTGGTGGTGCTCTCCTCCACCGCCGGTCACGGCACCTACGAGGGCGGCGCCGGATACGTCGCGGCCAAGCACGCCGAGCACGTCCTCGCCGAGACCCTCCGGCTGGAGATCGTCGGCACCCCGGTCCGTGTCATCGAGGTCGCGCCCGGCATGGTCAAGACGGACGAGTTCGCGCTGACCCGCTTCGGCGGCGACACGGAGAAGGCGGCGAAGGTGTACGCGGGCGTGGCCGAGCCGCTCACCGCCGACGACGTGGCGGACACCATCACCTGGGCGGTCACCCGCCCCAGCCACGTCAACATCGACCTCCTCGTGGTGCGCCCCCGCGCCCAGGCCTCCAACACGAAGGTCCACCGGGAGCTGTGATGCCGGACGACACGCCGGAGGCGCTCTCCCCGGAGCAACGCCGGCTGGCCGAGGAGAAGAAGAACGAACGCATGGTCTGGTACTACCTCGCGTACTTCCTCTTCGGCATCCACGTCGTGGCGTTCGTGATGATCTACGCCGTGATGCACGCGAAGTAGCTCCCCCCGTACGTGAGCGGGGCCCGGACCGGTGGCGACGGTCCGGGCCCCGCTCACGGTTCAGCCCTTCACACAGACGACCTGCTTCAGCTTCGCCACGACCTCCACGAGGTCGCGCTGCTGCTCGATGACCTGCTCGATCGGCTTGTACGCGCCCGGGATCTCGTCGACGACGCCGGAGTCCTTGCGGCACTCGACGCCCCGCGTCTGCTCCTCCAGGTCCCGCGTCGAGAAGCGGCGCTTGGCCTCGTTGCGGCTCATGCGCCGGCCCGCGCCGTGCGAAGCCGAGTTGAAGGACTTCTCGTTGCCGAGACCCTTCACGATGTACGAGCCCGTCCCCATCGACCCCGGAATGATGCCGAACTCCCCCGCCCGGGCACTGATGGCGCCCTTGCGCGTGACGAGGAGGTCCATGCCTTCGTAGCGCTCGATGTTGACGTAGTTGTGATGGCAGCTGACCTCCGGCTCGAAGGCCGGCTTCGCCTTGCCGAACTCCTTGCGGATCACGTTCTTCAGGAGCCCCATCATCAGCGTGCGGTTGTACTTCGCGTACTCCTGCGCCCAGAACAGGTCGTTGCGGTACGCCGCCATCTGCGGGGTGTCGGCGACGAAGACCGCCAGGTCACGGTCGACGAGGCCCTGGTTGTGCGGGAGTTTCTGGGCCACGCCCATGTGGTGCTCGGCCAGTTCCTTGCCGATGTTCCGCGAACCGGAGTGCAGCATCAGCCAGACGGAACCCGTCGTGTCCGTGCAGATCTCCACGAAGTGATTCCCCGAACCGAGCGTCCCCATCTGCTTCGTGGCACGCTCCTGACGGAACTTGACCGCCTCGGCCACTCCGTCGAACCGCCCCCAGAAGTCGTCCCACCCCGCCGCGGCCAGTCCGTACACGTCGCCGGGCTCGACCGGCGCGTCGTGCATCCCCCGCCCCACCGGAATCGCCTGCTCGACCTTCGACCGGAGCCTGGACAGATCCCCCGGCAGGTCGTTGACGGTCAGCGAGGTCTTGACCGCGGACATCCCGCAGCCGATGTCGACGCCCACCGCCGCCGGGCACACCGCGTCCCGCATCGCGATGACCGACCCCACCGTGGCACCCTTCCCGAAATGCACGTCCGGCATCACGGCGAGGCCCTTGATCCACGGCAGTGTCGCCACGTTCCGCAGCTGGCGCAGCGCGACGTCCTCGACCGACGCCGGGTCGGCCCACATACGGATGGGCACCTGCGCACCCGGCATCTCCACGTACGACATAACATCCCCATTCCCCCGGAAACCAACAAAAGTCACAGAACGCAAAAGCGGTGCCAAGGTCGACGTACAGGACAACGGACCGGCGTCCACGGCAGTGCGTGCGATACACATTGTCTTCAGGGGCCGCCCCCGCGCGGCAACCGAATAACCACAGGACAGCACCACAGGACCTCCCGGGCCACGGGCCCCGGAGTCCGTCGAGAGGAGCCTCACCGTGCAGCGGAAGGCGTACGTCCCCGGGACCGCCGTGCTCCTCGCGGCCCTGCTCGCCGGCTGCACCGGCGGTTCGGGAGGCGGGGACACCACGACGGACCCCAAACCGGGCGACGCCGGCGCGACCGCCCCGGCCGCCCAGCCGGGCAAGTACCGCACGCTGCCGGAGGCCTGCGCCGCCGTGAGCCACGACAGCCTCGACTCGCTCCTGCCCGGCATCAAGCAGATCACCGACCAGGCGCAGCGCGACACCGCCTACGAGGGCGAGGCCACCCTCACCTACGACACCGACCGCCGCGTCGGCTGCGGCTGGAAGGTGGAGTCGACCGACGCCACCGACCATCTCAATGTCGACTTCGAACGCGTCGTCTCCTACGACAACGCGGTCAGCGACGACGCCCGCGCCCAGGACATCTACACGGCCAAGGAGGCCGCCGCGGACCTCCCCCAGCCCGTCGGTTCGGCCACCGCGTCCGCCACCCCGTCCGCCACCGCCTCCGGCGGCGACACCGAGTCGTCCACCCCGTCCGCCTCCGCGTCCACTCCCGTGTCCGGCGGCGCGACCGCCTCCGCGGGGACGAGCGGGACACCGGCCGACCTCCAGCCCCGCGAGCTCGGCTCCACGGGCGACGAGGCGTTCCTCGACGACAAGCTCAACTCGGCCTCCTCGACGACCCAGCAGCGCACGGTGACTGTGGTGTTCCGCACGTCCAACGTGATCGTGACGGTCGAGTACGCCGAGCAGCCGACCGCCTCCACCGGCGCCCCCGACAGCAAGGAAATGCAGGACAAGGCACGGAATCTGGCCCAGAAGCTGGTCGACAGGTTCAACGGTTAGGGGCCCCGCGGGGGCTTCCGGGGCTCCCCCGCGAACCCCTGGAACCGGAACCACCCGGCTGCCTCACCGCGTACCGTGGCCCCTCGGACCCGACCGGCCGCACGTTCCATGTGCGGCCGCACCACGAGCGCCACGAGTGAAGGAACCATGCACCGACCAGCACAGCGAGTAGGCCGAGCCCCGCGACTCACCCGCATCCTTGTCTGCGCAGCCGCCGTGCCGGCGATGTTCGTCGCCGCCGGCTGTTCCTCGGACTCCGGCTCGGACTCCGCCTCCGGATCCGGTTCCGGCGACGCGAAGCCGAGCACCGGCACGAGCTCGGCGGCGTCCCCGGACGCCACCGCGAACGCCGTCAAGGAGGCCGCGTACGCGACGCTGCCCAACCCCTGCTCCGTGCTCTCGAAGAAGACGCTCGGCGAGCTCGTGCCGAAGGGCCTGAAGTCGGCCAAGGCGGGCCAGTCGAACGACGCGAAGAACCGCGGCAACTGCTCCTGGAACAGCCTCGACAACAAGGGCGTCAAGGGTTCCCAGTTCCGCTGGCTGAACGTCTCCCTGCTGCGCTTCGACTCGGACGCGGCCCGCGGCGAGGGCAACCAGCTCGCACAGACCTACTACGAGAAGCAGGTCAAGGACGCGCAGACGGTGACCGGCGCGAAGGGCTCCGGTTCGGCGCCGGTGTCCGGGGCCGGCGACGCGTCGACGGCGGTGCACTACGACCTGAAGAAGAAGGAAGGCACCTTCAAGCAGCAGACGGTCGTGACGCGCGTCGAGAACGTCGTCATCACGCTCGACTACAACGGCGCCGGCCTGGCCGGCGACAAGGCGCCCGGCGCTGACGACCTGACGAAGGCCGCCGGGAACGCGGCCAGGGAGGTCGTGGCCGCGGTCGCCGGCGCGAACCAGGACGGCAGCAGGCCGGGCGGCACCCCGGACCGGTCCGGCGCACCCTCGAAGTCGGCGTCCCCGTCGGCCTCCGCCTCGAAGTCCGCGAAGCCGTCGACATCCCCGAGCCCCTCGAAGCCGGCCTCCAAGAGCGCTTCGCCCTCCAAGTCCGCGGCCGCGAAAAGCTGACATCGCGACCGCTCCGGCGGCGCAACTCGTAGGCGTTCCAGCGCATTTGACGGAGCCCGGCCCCCACACGGACCGGGCTCCTCGGCTACCGCCCACCCGTACGCCGTACACATGTGCCACCCTGTTGCGCGCAACAACACGCAAGGAACAACACGCAAGGGGAGGGGAGTACGGGTGTCCGCGCCCATTCAGCTCACCCGGATGCACCGGATTCTCATCGGCGTGGTCGTCGCCGGTGCGCTCGTCATCGCGGGAATCGGCTTCGCGGGTTCGTACGCGGCCGTACGCGAACTTGCCCTCAAGAAGGGCTTCGGGAACTTCGCGTACGTCTTCCCGATCGGCATCGACGCGGGCATCTGCGTCCTGCTGGCACTGGACCTCCTCCTCACCTGGATCAGGATCCCCTTCCCGCTGCTGCGCCAGACGGCGTGGCTGCTGACGGTCGCGACGATCGCGTTCAACGGCGCCGCGGCCTGGCCGGACCCGCTGGGCGTCGGCATGCACGCCGTGATCCCGGTCCTGTTCGTGGTCTCCGTCGAGGCGGCCCGGCACGCGATCGGCCGGATCGCCGACATCACCGCCGACAAGCACATGGAGGGCGTCCGCCTCACCCGCTGGATGCTCTCGCCCATCCCGACCTTCCTCCTGTGGCGGCGGATGAAGCTGTGGGAACTGCGCTCCTACGAGCAGGTCATCAGGCTGGAGCAGGAACGGCTGGTCTACCAGGCCCGGCTGCACTCCCGCTTCGGCCGGGGCTGGCGCCGCAAGGCCCCGGTGGAATCCCTGATGCCGCTGCGGCTCGCGCGCTACGGTGTCCCGCTCGCCGAGACCGCCCCCTCGGGCCTGGCCGCCGCCGGCATCGAGCCCGCGCTGCTGCCCCCCGCGCCGCAGTGGGAACCGGCCCGCGGGCCGGAAGCGGCGGCACCCGCCGTACAGAGCGGCGCGGCGCCGGTCCGGGACCAGCTTCCCGCCGCCGAGGCGAACGAGCCCCCCGGGCAGCCGGAGGACCACGCCGAGCCGCAGAGCCAGTGGCTTCAGGCGCGGGACCCCCAGTCCGTCGCGTATCAGGGCGGCTACGACCCGACGTACGACCCGGACGTCGCGTACCGGCAGTGGTACGAGGAGCAGCAGCAGGCCGAGCAGTTCGAGGAACAGCAGCAGTTCCGGGCCCGGCAGCAGTTCGAGGAACAGCAGCGGTTCGAGCAGCAGCCGTTCCCGCAACAGCGCTTCGACGAGCAGCCGTTCCCGCAGCAGCGGTTCGAGGAACAGTTGTACGAGGAGGAGCCCGCCCTCGCCCCGGAACCCTCTCCGGAGGACACCGGCACCTTTCCGATCCCGTCCGGCCCGGGCCGTACCCGTGAGCTGGGTGCGGGCGGCGGCTCGGAGCCGACCGAGGAGGACTACTACCTGGTCTTCAAGAAGTCGATAGACGGCAGCTATCCGACCTCGGGCCAGTTCAGGGGCGACGTGGAGGCGACGTACGGCACCACGCTCCCGCAGCGCGAGGCCGACCGCATGGTCAACCGCTTCACCAACCGCCACACGGCGGAACTCCAGGAAGACCACATCGCGTAGACACGTCGGCGTGCGTGAGGAGGGGGCGCCCGGTGTTCACCGGGCGCCCCCTCCTCGTACGACTGTGCGGCTGTGCGGCTGTGCGGCTGTGCGGCTGTGCGGCTGTGCGCGGTTACGCGCCGAGCAGCTTGCGCACCCGCTCCTGGCCGACCGCGAGCAGCAGCGTGGGCAGCCGCGGCCCGGTGTCACGCCCGACGAGCAGGTGGTAGAGCAGCGCGAAGAACGTGCGCTGGGCGACCTTGATCTCCGGCGGGAGCTCCTTGGCGGTGGCGTCGGACGGGAAGCCGGCCTGGACCTTGGGGACGCCGTAGACGAGATGGGTCAGACCGTCCAGGGACCAGTTCTTGTCCAGGCCGTCCAGGAGCAGCCGCAGCGACTCGCGGCCCTGGTCGTCGAGGGACGCGAGCAGTTCGGCGTCGGGCTCGCCGCGCACGACGGTGCGCTCCTCCGCCGCGACCTGGGTGTTGATCCAGGTCTCGGCCTTGTCGAGCCGGGGGCGGACCTCGTCGAGCGAACCGAGCGGGTGCTCCGGGTCGAGCTCGCTCAGGATGCGCAGGGTCTGGTCCTCGGCGCCCGCGGTGATGTCGGCGACGGAGGCGAGCGTGCGGTACGCCATCGGCCGGGGGGTCCTGGGCAGTTCCCCCGCGGCGGTGCCCACCGCGCGCGCGTACGCGGCGGCGTCGGCGGGCAGCACGGACTCCTCGGCGACCTTGCCCGCGAGCTTGTCCCACTCGTCGTAGAGCCGCTGGATCTCCTGGTCGAAGGCGATCTTGAACGACTGGTTGGGGCGGCGGCGGGCGTACAGCCAGCGCAGCAGCTGCGGCTCCATGATCTGGAGGGCGTCCGCCGCGGTGGGGACGCCGCCCTTGCTGCTGGACATCTTGGCCATCCCGCTGATGCCGACGAAGGCGTACATCGGTCCGATGGGCTGCTCGCCGCCGAAGATCCCGACGATCTGGCCGCCGACCTGGAAGGAGGACCCCGGGGACGAGTGGTCGACACCGCTCGGCTCGAAGATCACACCCTCGTGGGCCCAGCGCATCGGCCAGTCGACCTTCCAGACCAGCTTGCCGCGGTTGAACTCGCTGAGCCGGACGGTCTCGGAGAAGCCGCAGGCCGAGCACGTGTACGTCAGCTCGGTCGTCTCGTCGTCGTAGGCCGTGACGGTGGTGAGGTCCTTCTCGCACCGGCCGCAGTAGGGCTTGTACGGGAAGTACCCCGCGGTGGAGCTGCCGTCGTCCTCGGCGGCGGCACCCGATCCCTCGGCGGCCTCCAGCTCGGCCTCGTCGACCGGCTTCTGGCCCTGCTGCTTCTTGGCCGGGGCCTTCTTGGTGCGGTACTGGTCGAGGATCGCGTCGATGTCCCCGCGGTGCCTCATCGCGAACAGGACCTGCTCGCGGTAGGCGCCGGAGGTGTACTGCTCCGTCTGGCTGATCGGGTCGTACTCGACGCCGAGCTCGGCCAGCGCCCCGGTCATCGCGGCCTTGAAGTGCTCGGCCCAGTTCGGGTACGCCGAGCCCTTCGGGGCCGGGACGGAGGTCAGCGGCTTGCCGATGTGCTCGGCCCACGACTCGTCGATGCCCGCGATGCCCGCCGGCACCTTGCGGTAACGGTCGTAGTCGTCCCACGAGATCAGGTGACGCACGGTGAGGCCACGGCGCCGGATCTCGTCGGCGACCAGGTGCGGGGTCATCACCTCGCGCAGGTTGCCGAGGTGGATGGGGCCCGAGGGGGAGAGTCCGGACGCGACGACGACCGGTTTGCCCGGGGCACGACGCTCCGACTCGGCGATGACCTCGTCCGCGAAACGGGAGACCCAGTCGGTGGTCTCGGTGCTCTGGGCCACGATCGGCACGTCCTTCTTTCCGAATACGCCAGTACGGCTGACCGGACCATTCTCCCAGCTGCGACCGCAACCACGAAAACGGCTTTTCAGTGCCCTCTCGCCACCCGGCCCGGCCGGGCCGTCGCAGCGAATTCCGCTTGCTCCCCCATGGGATACTGACCGGGTCCGTCTGAATTCCTCGAGGAGAACGGCATCCACCCCATGGCCTCGGTCACGTCCCTCACCGCTTCCGTCCACCAGCGCCTCGCGGACGCCCTCACGGCAGCCCTGCCGGAGGCCGGTTCCGCGGACCCGCTGCTGCGACGAAGCGACCGGGCCGACTTCCAGGCCAACGGGATCCTGGCGCTCGCGAAGAAGGCGAAGGCGAACCCGAGAGAGCTGGCGACGCAGGTCGTGGCGCGGGTCGAGTCGGGTGAAGTGATCAAGGACATCGAGGTCTCCGGGCCCGGCTTCCTGAACATCACGATCACCGACCGGGCGATCACCGAGAACCTGGCGGCGCGGTACGCGGACAGCGACCGCCTCGGCGTGCCGTTCGCCGAGCACCCGGGCACGACGGTGATCGACTACGCGCAGCCGAACGTGGCGAAGGAGATGCACGTCGGTCATCTGCGGTCCGCGGTGATCGGTGACGCGGTGACGCAAATCCTCGAGTTCACCGGCGAGTCGGTCGTGCGCCGGCACCACATCGGCGACTGGGGCACCCAGTTCGGCATGCTCATCCAGTATCTGATCGAGCACCCGCACGAGCTGGACCACAAGGGCGGCCAGGTCTCCGGCGAGGAGGCCATGTCGAACCTGAACCGGCTCTACAAGGCGGCCCGGACGGTCTTCGACTCCGACGAGGAGTTCAAGACGCGGGCCCGGCGCCGGGTGGTGGACCTCCAGGCGGGCGAGCCCGAGACGCTGGCCATGTGGCAGAAGTTCGTGGACGAGTCGAAGATCTACTTCTACTCGGTCTTCGAGAAGCTGGACATGGAGATCGCCGACGCCGACGTGGTGGGCGAGTCCGGCTACAACGAGATGCTGGACGAGACGTGCCGCCTCCTGGAGGAGTCGGGCGTCGCGGTCCGCTCCGAAGGGGCGCTCTGCGTGTTCTTCGACGACGTGAAGGGCCCCGACGGCAACCCGGTCCCGCTGATCGTGAAGAAGTCGGACGGCGGATACGGCTACGCGGCCACCGACCTGTCCGCGATCCGCGACCGTGTCTTCAACCTGAAGGCCGACAGCCTGATCTACGTCGTGGACGCCCGGCAGTCCCTGCACTTCAAGATGGTCTTCGAGACCGCGCGCAGGGCCGGCTGGCTGAGCGACGACGTGAAGGCCCACCAGCTGGCCTTCGGCACGGTGCTGGGCAAGGACGGCAAGCCGTTCAAGACCCGTGAGGGCGAGACGGTCCGGCTGGTCGACCTGCTGGACGAGGCGATCGACCGGGCGACGGCCGTCGTGCGGGAGAAGGCCGAGAAGGTGGACCTGAGCGAGCGCGAGATCGAGGAGAACGGCCGGTACGTCGGCATCGGCGCCGTGAAGTACGCGGACCTCTCCACCTCCGCCGTGCGGGACTACAAGTTCGACCTGGACCAGATGGTCTCCCTGAACGGCGACACGTCCGTGTACCTCCAGTACGCGTACGCCCGTATCCGGTCGATCTTCGGCAAGGCCGGCGACCGTACGCCGCTGGCCCACCCGGAGCTCGAACTGGCCCCGACGGAGCGGGCGCTCGGCCTGCACCTGGACCGGTTCGGCGAGACTCTGGACGAGGTCGCCGCCGAGTACGCCCCGCACAAGCTCGCGGCGTACCTGTACCAACTGGCCTCGCTCTTCACGACGTTCTACGACCAGTGCCCGGTCATCAAGCCGGCCCCGGCGCAGGAGGTCGCGGAGAACCGCCTGTTCCTCTGCGACCTGACGGCCCGCACGCTCCACCAGGGCATGGCCCTGCTGGGCATCAGGACGCCCGAGCGCCTCTGACCGCGGGGGTCCGCGCACGGACCGGCCGGCATCGCCCCGCGCCCCGGGACCACCCGGGGCGCGGGGCGCTCTCACGTCCGGCGGCGGTCGCCCCGAAGCCGCCCGCACGGAACCCGACTTCGGCGAAGGGGCCGCGATCCGGGTCCTGGACGACGACAACCCCGAAGGCGGCCCCGTACCGCGGGCCGGGCCCACCGCACGGGCGGCGTGCACCGCCGTGGGACGCCGACCGGGGGCCCGCCCCGCGTTGTCAGTGGCGGCCCCTACAGTCACCGGCATGGCGACACTTCCGAACCCGCTGCCGAAGCTGGCGGCCGACCCGAGCGGGCACACGCTCGGGCTTGAACTCCCGGCCGGGAGACTGATCGACGCTGTGGGTACCTCCCACGCCCTTGGGTCGATGGGCGACGGCGACGGCCCGGGGCACGAGCCGTTGCTGTGGCACGCCGACGGACCGGCGGCCCCCGGGGGCTGGGCGGCGCTGGAGCCCGCGCGGCGGACGTCCGGACTGCTCCCCCTCCTGATCGACGTGGGCGGCGGTCAGGGCGGCCCGGAGGACTGGGAGTTGCTGCCGGGCGAGGTGTCCTATCCCGGGGACCACGACGCCGAGGAGGTGCTCGCGGAGTTCTGGGACGAGTACGCGGCGGACGAACTCGGCGCCGACGAGGACCATCCCGGCATGAGGACCGTCGTCGAGGTCTTCGGCGAGCAGGGGACCTACGAGGAGACGGTCGCGCCGTTCGGCCCCGCCTGGCCCGGTCTCGCGCCCGCCACGGAACACGGCGCCGACCCCGAGGCGTGCGCCGCCGAGATCGCCGGTTCCCTGACGGA
Source organism: Streptomyces fagopyri (assembly GCF_009498275.1). Taxonomy (NCBI): domain Bacteria; kingdom Bacillati; phylum Actinomycetota; class Actinomycetes; order Kitasatosporales; family Streptomycetaceae; genus Streptomyces; species Streptomyces fagopyri. The sequence goes on from NZ_CP045643.1 coordinate 4,208,377, forward strand.
CGGCGGCTCGTGGCTGAAGGAGCCGCGCCTCGCCCTGGTCCCGGCCCGCCGCAGCGCGGACATCCCGGCGGCGATCGGCTGGTCCGGTCCGCTCAACCACGAGGGCGACGTGGCCCGTCTGTGCGCGGTGCTGCGCTCCTGGGAGGACCGCTTCGGCATACGGGTCGTGGCCCTCGCCTTCGACCGCCTCATCCTGTCGGTGGCCGCGCCGCCCACGACCCGGGACGCGGCCGAGGCGGTCGCCGCCGAGCACTTCGCGTTCTGCCCGGACAACATCACCCAGGGCCACCACGAGGCGCTGCGCGCGTACGCGGAGCATGAGGTGCTCGGCCGCCGGATGTGGTCCTTCTGGTGGGACTGAGCCCCCTCCCGCACCTCCTTCGGCACGCCCCTCGGCCCCGGCCCCTCCCGGGACGGGACGCGGCTGAGGCCGAAGCCTCAGGGGCGCGACGGGGCGACGGGGCGAGACTCGGCCCGCCGCCCCGCCGGCGTTCACCGCTTGACGGCGGTCGCCCCGTAGACGTTGATGTCGGCGTCCGTGACGTCGTTGATGTCGCGGTAGCGGACCTTCTCGATGTCGTCGATGGTCGCGAGGTACGCGGGGTCGGCCGACTCCGGAGCGGGCGCCGCCCCGTCGGGCCGCCAGCGGTGCACGGGAACGACACCCGGCTCGTCCAGTTCGAGCCCGTTCTCCGTGAAGAACCGCTCGACCTCGGCCTTGGAACGCAGCACGAACGTGAACCCCCGCTCGGTGTACGTCCGCTGCACCGCCCGGACGTTCTCGGGGTTCAGGTCCTCGGTGAGATGGCTGAGCACCACCCGGCTCCCGGACGGCAGCGCCTTCACCAGGTCACGCACGATCGGATACGCCTCGTCGTCCTCGATGAAGTGCAGGATCGCCACCAGCACGAGCGCGACCGGCTGATCGAAGTCGAGGGTCTTCGCGGCCTCCTGGAGTATCTGCGCGGGCTGCTTGAGGTCCGCGTCGATGTAGTCGGTCACCCCCTCCGGCCCGCTGGTGAGCAGTGCCCGCGCGTGGGCGAGGACCACCGGGTCGTTGTCGACGTACACCACCCGGGACGCGGGGGCGGTCCGCTGGGCGATCTGGTGCACGTTCTCCTGCGTCGGCAGCCCCGTACCTATGTCCAGGTACTGGTGGACGCCGTCCTCCCGGGTCAGCGTGGTCACCGCACGCCGCAGGAAGTCCCGGTTGTGCCGGACGTCGAGGTATCCGCGCGGGTTGGCCGCGAGCGCCGCGGCGGCGGCGTTCCGGTCGACGGGGTAGTTGTCCTTGCCCCCGAGGAAGACGTCGTAGACGCGTGCCGGGTGCGCCTTGGTGGTGTCGATCCTCCTTCTCAGCTCGGCGGGGTCCTGGCTGAGAGCATCACCGGGCATAAAGCCTCTCCCTGGAGAGTCGCGTTATCAAACGAGCAACAACCTAACTCCTGGGGCGACTTGATCGTGCCCGGCCCGGCGGCACCGGCCCCTACCCGGGGGGAGCCGCCGGCTGCCACTCGCTTCCGCCCAGCGGATAGTCGTACGCGGGACGTCCCACGCTCCCGCTCGTCCGGAACGGCTTCCCCCGGTCGTCGACCCGCACCGTGCCGCTCTTCGACCCGCTGGACCAGTCCAGTTCCAGGTACCAAGTCACGTCGTGCGCCTGGGCATCCGCGAAGACGTAGAACACCTCGGGGTCCGACTCACTGACCTTGTAGGGGAAGTCCCGCTGCCCGGCCTCGGGCGCGGTCACGGGCCGCCCCGCGTCCAGGTCCACGGTGAACGACCTGGTCTCCACGCCGCCGCCGCAGCCGACGCCCATCGCGTAGTCGTTCCAGGCGAGCGGCGCGTTCTTCTCCAGCACCCGCACGTGCAGGCCCTCGACGACGACGGTGGCCTTCCCGGTGCCCTGCACGGTCAGCGCGAGCATCTGCCGCCCACCGGCGACCCCGCCGAGCGCGGCGACCCACCGCCGGGCGTCCGCCTCGTTCGGCGGCGGCGGCATCTCCGCGATCCTCCGGTTCACCAGGTAGTGCTGGTCGCACGGGCCGTCCCACTTGTACGGGTCGACGACGACGGCCGGTGCGGCGGCACCGTCCCCGGCGGGTCCGTCCCCGGTGGCTCCGTCCTCGCCGGCATCCTTCCCGCCGGCCGCGTGCCGGTCCACCGCCCCGCCGGCCGACGAGGCGGACGCCCCGGGTCCGCCCGCACGCGAGGCGGACGGCGACGCCGATCCCCGACGCGCGCCGGTCGGCGTGCTGTCGGCACGCGGGCGCGCGCCGGGCGGCACACCGACAGCCGCGGCGTGCCCCTTGGCATCGTCGTCCCTCCCGCCGGACCCGAGGTGCACGACGAGCGCGGTGGAGGCGACCGCGGCCACCACGACGGCACCGGCGGCGGCCAGTGCCACGGCCCGTCGCTTCCGCCGCACCGGCCCCCGGGTCACAGCCTCCGGACCGGCCCGCCGACCCTTCCCCCGCCCGGATTCCGGCAGCGCGCCCGGCCCGGCCTCCCCGGCGACGTCCCGCACGGCGGAGGCCGGGCCGGACACGGCGCCGCCCGCGTCCCCGTCGTCCCCGTCCCCAGCCCCGTCCGCGCCCCCGTGCCCAGGCCCGTACTCGTCCCCGTCCTCGTACTCGTCCCCGTCCTCGTCCGCGTCGGCCGCCGCTCCCGGCAGGGCCCCCGCGGCCGCGCCCCGCCGCCCCCGCAGCACGTCCGCGAGGACCCACCGCCGGTGAAGCTCCACCAGCTCGTCCGGAGTCGCCCGGCACGCCCGCGCGAGCCGCTCCACCGGCGCGTAGTCCGTCGGTACGGCGTCCCCGTTGACGTACCGGTGCAGCGTGGACGTACTCACGTGCAGCCGCTTGGCGAGCGCCGCGTAGCTGAGCCCGGACCGCTCCTTCAGCTCCCGAAGCAGTCCCGCGAACTCGTCCCCGGCCACCGTTCCGTCCTCCCCCACGTCCCGGGCCGCATTCCAGGGGAAAGGCGTTTCCCCAGGTCAGACCCCTCATGACCGTTCCGGTGTCCCGTATCCCCCGGCAACTGTGGCGGCCGGGACGGATCACCCCACAAGCTGTGGTCATCCAAGCACGCCGCTCGGCTCGACCGGCCGAGCGGCCCGTCCGGTCCGACACCCACAGGGGGATCACCCATGTCCGCACGCACCGTCCGCACCCGCCTGCTCGCCGCCTCGACGGTCGCGCTCGCCGCGCTCGCCCTCACGGCGTGCGACAACGGGAAGGGCGTACGGGACGAGGGCCCGTCGGCCTCGTCGGAGTCCTCGGCCGAGCCGGGCGGATCGACCAAGGCGAAGCCGGCGGGCGACAACGGCACCACGGCGGGAGGCTCCGCGGGAGGTACGGCCGCCACCCCGACGAAGGGCTCCACGAACGGTTCCTCCGGCAAGGCGGGGGACGGCAAGTCCGCGGGAGGCGGCACGGGCACGGGCAGCAGCCGCAACGCCGCCTGCGACGGCGCCGACACCAGGACCACCGCGACCGAGGTCTCCCGCCCCCTCAACCACCTGCTCCTGACCGTCACCAACACCGGCTCGAAGAACTGCGACCTGACCGGCTACCCGATCGCCCGCTTCGGCGAGGCCCAGTCCGTGCCCCCGGTCGCCGAGGAGACCCACCCGCAGGCGGTCGTCACCCTCGCCCCGGGCGAGTCCGGCTACGCGGGTGTCCTCCTGTCGGCCGGTGACGGCAGCGGCGGCAACGGCTACACGGCGAAGACCCTGGTGATCGGCTTCGCCAAGGGCGCCACCTCGACCCCCGCCCTCCCCGCGAAGGGCGTGCACGTCGACGACAGGCTCACGGTGACGTACTGGCAGCAGAGCCTGGACGACGCGCTGTCCTACTGAGGCGCCCCGAGGCCGCCCGCGGGCCGGCCGGCTAGCGCAGCGTCCGGGCGACCTCGGTCGCCCAGTAGGTGAGGATGTTCCGCGCCCCGGCCCGCTTGATGCCGGTCAGCGACTCCAGGATCGCCTTGTCCCGGTCGATCCAGCCCTTCTCCGCCGCCGCCTCGATCATCGAGTACTCGCCGGAGATCTGGTACGCGACCACCGGCACGTCCACCTCGTCGGCGACCCGCGCGAGGACGTCCAGGTAGGGTCCGGCCGGCTTCACCATCACCATGTCGGCGCCCTCCTCCAGGTCGAGGGCGAGCTCCCGCAGGGACTCCCGGACGTTCGCGGGATCCTGCTGGTACGTCTTGCGGTCGCCCTTGAGCGAGGAGCCGACGGCCTCCCGGAAGGGCCCGTAGAAGGCCGAGGAGTACTTGACGGTGTAGGCGAGGACGGCGACGTCCTCACGGCCGATCTGGTCCAGGGCGTCACGGACGACACCGATCTGCCCGTCCATCATCCCGCTGGGGCCCACCACATGGGCCCCGGCGTCGGCCTGGACCTGGGCCATCTCGGCGTAGCGCTCCAGGGTCGCGTCGTTGTCGACGCGCCCTTCCGCGTCGAGGACGCCGCAGTGCCCGTGGTCGGTGGTCTCGTCGAGACACAGGTCGGACATGACGAGGAGTTCGTCGCCGACCTCGGCGCGCACATCACGCAGGGCGACCTGAAGGATGCCGTCCGGGTCGGTGCCGGGCGTCCCCACGGCGTCCTTCTTCGAGTCCTCCGGCACCCCGAAGAGCATGATCCCCGAGATCCCGGCCTCCACCGCCTCCAGGGCGGCCTTCTTGAGGCTGTCCCGGGTGTGCTGCACGACACCGGGCATCGCCGAGACGGGCACCGGCTCGCTCACGCCCTCCCGCACGAACGCGGGGAGGATGAAGTCGGCGGGGTGCAGCCGGGTCTCGGCGACCATGCGCCGCATCACCGGCGTCGTACGCAGCCGCCGCGGCCGCGTACCGGGGAAGGATCCGTACTTCGTCATCCCCCCACGCTACGCCCGCCGCCCCACCCCTTTTGCCGACATCGTGCCGGTGCGCCCGCCGGGCCTGATGAGCGCAGGCGCGCATCTCCAGCCCGTCCGGCGTTTGAGGACGAGCCCTTCGGGCGAAGACCCGGGGCCTGATGAGCGCAGGCGCGCATCTCCAGCCCGTCCGGCGTTTGAGGACGAGCCCTTCGGGCGATGCGGGGGTCCAGGGGGCGCAGCGCCCCTGGCGGGGTCCGGGGCAGAGCCCCGGGGACGGGACGGGTAAGGGCGGCGGGAGCGGGAAAACCCCGCCCCGACCGCCCCACTCACCCGGGAAAGACCTACGTGGCCCGCCGCCTCCGCGCCCCCGGCCGCCGCTCACTCGGCCGCGTCACCGGGTCCCCCGCCTCCGCGGCGGCGGCCCTCCGCCGCATCCCGAAGTCCGCGAGCGCCTCCGCCAGCTTGTGCACGGACGGCTCTGGGGCCATCACGTCGACCCGCAGCCCGTGCTCCTCCGCCGTCTTGGCGGTGGCGGGACCGATGCACGCGATCACCGTCACGTTGTGCGGCTTGCCCGCGATACCCACCAGGTTCCGCACCGTCGACGAGGACGTGAACAGCACCGCGTCGAAGCCACCGCCCTTGATCGCCTCACGCGTCTCCGCCGGCGGCGGCGACGCCCGCACGGTCCGGTAGGCCGTGACGTCGTCGACCTCCCAGCCCAGCTCGATGAGCCCCGCGACCAGCGTCTCGGTGGCGATGTCGGCACGCGGCAGGAACACCCGGTCGATCGGGTCGAACACCGGGTCGTACGGCGGCCAGTCGTCGAGCAGCCCGGCCGCGGACTGCTCCCCGCTCGGCACCAGATCCGGCTTCACGCCGAAGGCGACCAGCGCCCTCGCCGTCTGCTCGCCCACGGCCGCGACCTTGATCCCGGCGAAGGCCCGCGCGTCGAGCCCGTACTCCTCGAACTTCTCCCGCACCGCCTTCACCGCGTTGACCGACGTGAAGGCGATCCACTCGTACCGTCCGGTGACGAGTCCCTTGACCGCACGCTCCATCTGCTGCGGCGTACGCGGCGGCTCGACGGCGATCGTGGGCACCTCGTGCGGCACGGCGCCGTACGAACGCAGCTGGTCGGAGAGCGAGGCCGCCTGCTCCTTCGTGCGCGGCACGAGCACCTTCCAGCCGAACAGCGGCTTGGACTCGAACCACGACAACTGGTCGCGCTGGGCGGCGGCGGAACGCTCACCGACCACGGCTATCACCGGCCTGCCGCCGTCCGGGGACGGCAGCACCTTGGCCTGCTTCAGGGTCTGCGCGATGGTCCCGAGCGTGGCCGACCAGGTCCGCTGACGCGTGGTCGTACCCGCGACCGTCACCGACATCGGCGTATCGGGCTTGCGGCCCGAGGCGACGAGCTCTCCCGCGGCCGCGGCCACGGAGTCGAGCGTCGCCGACACGACGACCGTGCCGTCCGACGCCCCGACCTCGGTCCAGCACCGGTCGGAGGCCGTCCGCGCGTCGACGAACCGCACGTCCGCGCCCTGCGCGTCACGCAGCGGCACACCGGCGTACGCGGGCACGCCCACGGCCGCCGCGACCCCGGGCACGACCTCGAACGGCACGCCCGCGGCGACGCAGGCCAGCATCTCCTCGGCGGCGTACGTGTCGAGCCCGGGGTCACCGGACACCGCACGCACGACCCGCTTGCCGCCCCGCGCGGCCTCCATGACAAGATTGGCAGCGTCCCTCGACGCGGGGTCACCAACGGCTGCTGACAAGGCGTCAACAACCGCTGACTGGGACGCGCCCGTGCCCGGGTACGGACCGGCGGACGTGCCGAAAGCCGTCTCCGTATCCGTGTTCAGCACGGCGACGTTCTGCCTGGCGTGCGCACGGACGACGTCGAGCACCTCGTGCCCGGCGACGAGGACGTCCGCGTTCGCCAGCGCCTCCACGGCGCGCAGTGTCAGTAGTCCCGGATCTCCGGGTCCGGCACCGAGGAAGGTGACGTGCCCGTGTTCGGGACCGGCGGGAAGGTTGGTGGGGCTCAATGTGCTCGCTCCCCCATCAGACCGGCCGCGCCCTTCGCAAGCATCTCGGCGGCGAGTTCGCGGCCGAGCGCCCTTGCTTGGTCGTGCGTCTCGGGCACGGGACCGGTGGTGGACAACTGCACCAGCGTCGAGCCGTCGGTCGTGCCGACGACGCCGCGCAGGCGCATTTCCTTGACAATCTGCGCGCCGGCCGTGGAGGTTCCCCCCGCTCGACCGGAGTCGAGAGCTCGGGGGAAGTCGGCGAGCGCACCCACGGGTGCGCTGCAGCCGGCCTCCAGGGCGGCGAGCAGGGACCGCTCGGCGGTCACGGCGACCCGGGTGACCGGGTCGTCGAGCTCTCCGAGCGCGGCGACGAGATCCGCGTTGTCCGCGGTGCACTCGATCGCCAGGGCCCCCTGGCCGGGGGCGGGCAAAACGGTGTCGACGGACAGGAAGTCCGTCACGTCCCCGAGCCGCCCCAGGCGGCTGAGGCCGGCGGCGGCGAGCACGACGGCGTCGAGCTCCCCACCGCGCACGTATCCGATCCGCGTGTCGACGTTCCCGCGGATCGCGACCGTCTCGATCGTCATCCCGTGGTCACGCGCGTACGCGTTCAGCTGGGCCATCCGGCGCGGCGAACCCGTACCGACCCGCGCGCCCTCGGGCAGCCGCGCGAAGGTGAGGCCGTCGCGGGCGACGAGTACGTCACGCGCGTCCTCCCGCACCGGCACGGCGGCCAGCACCAGCCCGTCGGGCTGCTCGGTCGGCAGGTCCTTGAGCGAGTGCACGGCGAAGTCGACCTCACCGCGCAGCAGCGCCTCACGCAGCGCGGCGACGAACACACCCGTGCCGCCGATCTGCGCGAGGTCCTCACGCGAGACGTCGCCGTACGTCGTGATCTCCACGAGCTCGACGGGCCGTCCGGTCACCTTGCTCACTGCGTCCGCGACCAGTGCGGACTGGGCCATGGCGAGTTTGCTGCGCCTGGTCCCCAGCCTCAGTGCCCCTTGTTCCGGCTCAGCCTCTCGGGGCGGTGCGTCCGGCGTCGGGAGTCCGGCGGTGCTCAGCCCATCGGGCCGGTGTGCGCTCGGACTCTCGCCGCCGGTGCGCCCCTGTGGCTCACGCGGCTCACTCATGCTCGCCCTCGGTTCTTGGCGTTCTCGGTGTTGTTCTCGGCCCGCGAGACGGAGGCGACCGTCTCCGGGTCCAGGTCGAACAGGGTCCGCAGCGCGTCCGCGTACCCGGCGCCGCCGGGTTCGGCGGCCAGTTGCTTGACCCGTACGGTCGGCGCGTGCAGCAGCTTGTCGACGACACGCCGCACGGTCTGCGTGATCTCGCCCCGCTGCTTGTCGTCGAGGTCCGGCAGCCGTCCGTCGAGCCGCGCGATCTCGTTCGCGACGAGGTCGGCGGCCATGGTCCGCAGTGCCACGACGGTGGGCGTGATGTGGGCGGCCCGCTGGGCGGCGCTGAAGGCGGCCACCTCGTCGGCGACGATCCGCCGCACCTGGTCCACGTCGGCGGCCATCGGCGCGTCCGCGGACGCCTCGGCCAGCGACTCGATGTCGACCAGCCGCACGCCGAGCAGCCGGTGCACGGCCGCGTCGATGTCACGGGGCATGGCGAGGTCGAGCAGCGCCAGCACGGGCGCGCGCCGGGGCGCCTCGGCGACCGGTTCGGGCCTGCGGCGCTCCGGAACCCGGCCGACGACGGCGACGGCCGCGGCGAGCGCCGCGATGGCCTCCGTGTCGGCCTCCGGGTCGAGGAGACCGGCCGCGCGCGGGGCGCGGGCCGCCGCGTCGCCCTTGTCCACCCAGGCCGCGTGCTGCTCCAGCTCGGCGGCGGCCATGCCGGCCACGGCGGCCTCGCCGAGCACGGAGAATCCGGCGGTGCCCTGCACGGTGGACACGTCGAGCGGACAGCCGTCCTCGCTGCCGACGCTCGTGGGCGCGAGCGGCGCGTCGTCCACGACCGGGTCCGACGCCGTACGGGCGAAGGCCGCGTCCGGTGCCGTACGAGCCGAGCCGACGCCCTGAACGGCCTGCCCCGTGCGTCCCGTCACGGCCGCCGTGACGGACTCCGCCGTCAGGACCAGTCCCGTCGCGCCGGTGCAGGAAACGGCCACGTCGGCACGTGTCAGCTCGACCGGCACCGCGTCCATCGGTACCGCGCGGGCCGCCACGTCCGAGGCGCCGCCCTCGTTCTCGTTGAGGATCTGGGCGAGCCGCTGCGCGCGGTCCGGCGTGCGGTTGGCGATGACGATCTCGGCGACCCCGGCGCGCGCGAGCGTCGCCGCGGCCAGCGAGGACATGGAGCCGGCCCCGATGACGAGGGCCCGCTTGCCCTTGGCCCAGACGTCGACGGGGGCGCCCGCGGACAGCTGTTCCAGACCGAAGGTGACCAGGGACTGCCCGGCCCGGTCGATGCCGGTCTCGGAGTGCGCGCGCTTGCCGACCCGCAGCGCCTGCTGGAACAGGTCGTTCAGCAGACGGCCGGCGGTGTGCAGCTCCTGCGCGGTCGCCAGGGCGTCCTTGATCTGGCCGAGGATCTGGCCCTCGCCCACGACCATCGAGTCCAGTCCGCACGCCACCGAGAAGAGGTGGTGGACGGCCCGGTCCTCGTAGTGCACGTAGAGGTGGGGGGTGAGCTCCTCGAGCCCGACCCCGCTGTGCTGGGCGAGCAGCGTGGACAGCTCGGCGACGCCCGCGTGGAACTTGTCCACGTCGGCGTACAGCTCGATGCGGTTGCAGGTGGCGAGCACCGCGGCTTCCGCGGCCGGCTCGGCGGCGACGGTGTCCTGGAGCAGCTTGGACTGCGTGTCCGCGGCCAGCGTGGCCCGCTCGAGGACGCTGACCGGGGCGCTGCGGTGGCTCAGCCCGACGACGAGGAGACTCATGCCGGCATCACGGCGGGAACGTCCCCGTCGGGTCCTTTGCCGTTGTTCTCCTGGGCGGCCTGGGCGGCGGCACCGGCCTGGGCCTCGGCCTCCTCACCGGCCTTGCGCTGCTCGTGGAAGGCGAGGATCTGGAGTTCGATCGAGAGGTCGACCTTGCGCACGTCGACGCCGTCCGGGACGGACAGGACGGTCGGCGCGAAGTTCAGGATGGAGGTGACCCCGGCGGCGACCAGACGGTCGCAGACCTGCTGGGCCACGCCCGGCGGGGTGGTGATGACGCCGATGGAGACGCCGTTCTCGTCGATGATCTTCTCCAGGCCGTCGCTGTGCTGCACGGCGATGCCCGCGACCTGCTTTCCGGCCATCTCCGGATCGGCGTCGATCAGCGCGGCGACCCGGAAGCCGCGGGACGCGAACCCTCCGTAGTTGGCCAGCGCGGCGCCGAGGTTGCCGATGCCGACGATCACTACCGGCCAGTCCTGGGTGAGGCCCAGTTCGCGGGAGATCTGGTACACGAGATACTCGACGTCGTACCCCACACCGCGCGTCCCGTAGGAGCCCAGGTAGGAGAAGTCCTTGCGCAGCTTCGCGGAGTTGACCCCCGCCGCGGCCGCGAGCTCCTCCGAGGAGACCGTGGGGACCGAGCGCTCCGACAGTGCGGTGAGGGCTCGGAGGTACAGCGGAAGACGGGCGACGGTGGCCTCGGGAATTCCTCGGCTGCGGGTCGCCGGTCGGTGAGTTCGGCCAGTTGCCACGGTGCTCCTGCGGGTAGAGCGGGGCTGTAGGCGGTCACCTGTTCCTGGACCGCCCCGTCGAATGCAGGCTATGTCTTTGTGAACGCGTGCACAAAGATGGTGTCCGATTTGCCCGGGCAACGTGACGGGGGTCACGCATGCCCGGCGCGCGGGTATGGAACCTGCGCACGGACAGCTTCGTTCCGCACCTGAAGGGGGCAAAGCCGTACACACTCCTCAACGAACCCCGCCCCCGAGACCAATCGCCGTCGATCCTAGGCGACTTTCCGGACCACCTGGACTGCTCGGTCAGGACGGGCTCGTGCCGGGTCTCCGCCCGGCTAGGAGGCCAGGGCCTTGCGCAGGCGCCCCTCGTCCACACGCCAGAACGTGTGCTGGGCGCCGTCCACCAGCACAACGGGGATCTGCTCCCAGTACGCGCGGTGCAGTTCCTCGTCCTGCGTGATGTCCTTCCCCTCCCACGGCACGCCGAGGTCTCCGCACACCTTCTCCACCACTTGCTGTGCGTCATCACACAGATGACAGCCGGGCTTCCTGATGAGCGTGACCAGCCGCTCACCCGGCGCCACCGTCTCCGCCTTCTCCGACCTCTCCACCCGCTCCGCCTTCTCCGTACGGCGCTCACCGCGCCCGAACATGGGACTCATACCGGCCATTCTCCCGCCGCGGGCGCCCCAGTGGCCCCTCTTCGGCGCGCGAGGCGACAACCGGCCCGGGACACGGGCTCCGACGCGCCGATCGGGAACGCCGCGGACCGCTTCTTTAACGGCTCGGTCGCGGAGAGTTCACAGCGTCGAACCCCGGCGACTCCGGTACCACCGAACAAACTGGCTATGCTCACGCCATGGCCGCTCTCGGATGGCTCACTCCCCGTAGGCGCTCCGCCACCGCGCGGAGCGTGTTGGCAGGCGAGGCCTCGGCGGAGGCAGCGCGCAAGTCCTCGCAGGAACTGGAGGAACTGGCCCACGACGCCGGGCCGGACGTCCCCGACCGCGAACCGGAGTTCCCGGTGCTCGGTGACGACAGGGCCGCCGCCTTCTTCGACCTGGACAACACCGTCATGCAGGGCGCCGCGCTCTTCCACTTCGGACGGGGCCTGTACAAGCGGAAGTTCTTCGAGACCCGCGATCTCGCCCGATTCGCCTGGCAGCAGGCATGGTTCAGGCTGGCCGGCGTCGAGGACCCCGAGCACATGCAGGACGCCCGCGACTCGGCGCTGTCGATCGTCAAGGGTCACCGGGTCGCCGAGCTGATGTCCATCGGCGAGGAGATCTACGACGAGTACATGGCCGAGCGCATCTGGCCCGGCACGCGTGCCCTCGCCCAGGCGCACCTGGACGCGGGCCAGCGGGTGTGGCTGGTGACGGCGGCCCCGGTCGAGATCGCGACGGTGATCGCCCGCCGCCTGGGCCTGACCGGCGCGCTGGGCACGGTCGCCGAGTCGGTGGACGGCGTCTACACCGGCAAGCTGGTCGGCGAGCCCCTGCACGGCCCCGCGAAGGCGGAGGCGGTCCGCGCGCTGGCCACCGCGGAGGGGCTGGACCTCTCCCGGTGCGCGGCCTACAGCGACTCGCACAACGACATCCCCATGCTGTCCCTGGTCGGTCACCCCTACGCGATCAACCCGGACGCCAAGCTGCGCAAGCACGCGCGCGCCTTCGAATGGCGGCTGCGCGACTACCGCACGGCGCGCAGGGCCGCGAAGGTCGGCATCCCGGCCGCGGCCGGCGTCGGCGCGGTGGCCGGCGGCACGGCCGCGGCCATCGCCCTCCACCGCCGGCGCCGCTGACCCACCCACCGCGAAACCCGGGGCGCGCCCCCACGTCCTGAGGGGCGCGGGGGTGCGCGCATCCCACCCCACCCGAAATCCCCCCACCGCGAAGGCCCGGGCGCGGCCCCACGCCCCCAGGGGCTCGGGGAACCGCGCGCACCCCCCAGCCATCCGCACCCGGAATCCCGGCCACTCGCGGGCCGCGACACGGCCCCACCCCTCCACGAGCGCCGCGAACCGCGCGCATTCCCCCGGTCCTACCCCCACAACGCCCCGGCCAGTCCCGTCGCCCCCACCCGGCCACAACACGCCCCGCACCCAGCCTGAACACGAACCAATCCGATCAACAATCGGTCACCGAACGACACTTGATCGGGCGTCAATCAGTTACAGAAGCGACGTAATCGATGATTTGAGCAACTGGGTGTAGCACTGCCTGTACGAAGCGTTATTCTCCTCAGACGCAATCCGGTACCCCTCCGTCGCTACGACGGGTGAATGGTCCCGCACTGAACGTGATGGAAGCTCTGCCTCTGGGAGTCCCGTGTACTCACACGTCGGGGTTGACGCCTCGGGCCTGGCTACGCTGCGCGCAACGGTCCTCGACCGCCTGCGCGGCTTCGTCCCCACCGCGTACGCCGTCCCCGCCTTCGCCTTCCCCACGCCCGTCGGCCCGTGCTACGCACTGGCCGACGGCAGCGCGGCGGTAGGCAGGCGGGGCCGCTCCGGCTCGGCCGCCACGCCCACCGCACGCCGCCCGGCCGCAGACAGCGACAGCGCCCGGATGATGGACCTCGTCGAGCGCGCCCAGGCCGGCGAGGCCGACGCCTTCGGGCGGCTCTACGACCAGTACAGCGACACCGTGTACCGCTACATCTACTACCGCGTCGGCGGAAAGGCGACCGCGGAAGACCTCACCAGCGAGACGTTCCTGCGCGCCCTGCGCCGGATCGGCACCTTCACCTGGCAGGGCCGCGACTTCGGCGCCTGGCTGGTGACCATCGCCCGCAACCTGGTCGCCGACCACTTCAAGTCCAGCCGCTTCCGCCTGGAAGTGACCACGGGCGAGATGCTCGACGCGAACGAGGTCGAGCGCAGCCCCGAGGACTCCGTCCTGGAGTCACTGTCGAACGCGGCACTGCTCGACGCCGTACGACGCCTCAACCCCCAGCAGCAGGAGTGCGTCACGCTGCGCTTCCTCCAGGGGCTCTCGGTGGCCGAGACCGCCCGGGTGATGGGCAAGAACGAGGGCGCCATCAAGACGCTCCAGTACCGAGCCGTCCGCACCCTCGCCCGGCTCCTCCCGGACGACGCCCGCTGAAGCCCGTACCACGCCCGTTCCCGTACGACTCCCTACGCTCCGCGACGCTCAACTCACCTTCTGTAAAAGTCTGTTGACTTCGTGGTCCGATCATCCGTCGTCCGTAACCCAAGTGCCGCGACGCTCGTTGTGCGGGATACAGGCTCCCTGTGGTCACTCCCCGGCTCCCACCGGTCACCCGATCGTGTGGACACGCCCGGGGCGTGCAACCCTCAGGACCCCCTGGGGAGTCGACCGTCATGACGAGAGGAGGTGCCGCCAGTGATCGCGAACGTATCGGCACACCGGCGGGCGAACGCCTTCGCCCAGGCCCTGGACGAGCAGTCCGACCAGGGCACGGCGGCCGAGCAGCCCGATGGATCGGCACCGTCCCCGGCTGCTGCGGAACAGACCGAGCGAGGCCTGCTGTTGGCCCTCGCCACCGGTCTCGGCGAGCTGCCCAAACCGGAGCTGGACCCCGAGGTCAAAATCGTGCAGCGAGCCCAGCTCGTCGCGGCGATGGAGGCCATGCTGCTGGAAGGCACCGCCGCGGGCGGCGAAGGCCCGGACCGTTCCGTGCCCGAGCAGCGCTCGCACCGGGCGCGAGGCGCGCACCGGGCGAGCGGGATCGGGAAGCTGCGACCGCGTTCGCGCCTGTCCAAGAGCCTCGCCGCGGGCGGGCTCACCGTCGGCGTCGCGGCCGGCGCGTTCGGCGGTGTGGCAGCCGCCAGTTCCGACGCACTGCCCGGAGACTCGCTCTACGGGCTCAAGCGAGGCATGGAGGACATCAAGCTGGGTCTGGCCCACGGCGACAGTGACCGAGGCGAGCTCTACCTCGACCAGGCCTCGACCAGGCTGAGCGAGGCGCGCCGCCTGATGGAACGCGGCCGCTCCGGCAGCCTCGACCACGAATCCCTGGGCGAGGTCAGGCGCGCCCTGTCCGGCATGCAGCACGACGCGACAGAAGGCCACCGCCTGCTGCACGAGGCATACGAACGGGACGGCTCACTCGGCCCGATCCAGGCCCTCTCCGCCTTCGCCCAGTCGCACCGCCAGGCCTGGGGCGCGCTGCGCGACCGACTGCCCGTCCAGCTCGGCGACGTCAGCCAGCAGGTCTCGTCGGTGTTCACCGCCATAGACCAAGAGGTCGACCCGCTGCGCTCGCTCCTCCCGAAACCCCCCGTGCAGGAAGGCACGGGCCGACACCGCGGCGCCAGTTCGGACGCCCCCGGCTCGTCCGGCACGGACCGTCCGGCACCCAGCGCCAGCACCGGCTCCACCACCGGCAGCCACAGCAGCAGCAAACCGAAGCCGTCCGCCTCGGGCAGCACCGCCGAAGGCCTGCTCGGCGGCAGCACGGGCGGCCTGCTGGACCCGCCCAAGGACACCACCAGCTCGTCCCCGTCGGCGGGCAAGTCCACCCCGGCCGGCGGCGCTCCCGACGTCACCCTGCCCCCGCTGCTCCCCGGTCTCCTTCCGGGCCTGGGCATCGACAGCGAGGACAGCAGGTAGATCCGCGGGCACATACGCCGGTGGGGCACCCTTCGCAGGAAGGGTGCCCCACCGGCGTATCCGCGTGTCCGGGACGCGGGCCGCGTCAGAAGAAGACCGACCGGCGCTGCACCAGCAGCTTGTACAGCGTGTGCTGGATCTGCTCCCGGACCTGGTCCGTCAGGTTGAACATCAGCATCGGGTCCTCGGCGGCCTCCGGCGGATACCCGTCCGTCGGGATCGGCTCACCGAACTGGATCGTCCACTTCGTCGGCAGCGGCACCGCGCCCAGCGGGCCGAGCCACGGGAAGGTCGGCGTGATCGGGAAGTACGGGAACCCCAGGAGCCGCGCGAGGGTCTTCGCGTTCCCGATCATCGGATAGATCTCCTCCGCGCCGACGATCGAGCACGGGATGATCGGAGTGCCCTGCCGCAGGGCCGTCGACACGAATCCACCGCGCCCGAAACGCTGGAGCTTGTAGCGCTCGCTGAACGGCTTGCCGATGCCCTTGAAGCCCTCCGGCATCACCCCGACCAGTTCACCGCGCTCCAGCAGCCGTTCGGCGTCCTCGGCGCAGGCAAGGGTGTGACCGGCCTTGCGGGCCAGTTCGTTGACGACCGGCAGCATGAAGACCAGGTCGGCGGCGAGCAGCCGGAGGTGCCGGCCCGCGGGGTGGTTGTCGTGGACGGCGACCTGCATCATCAGGCCGTCCAGCGGCAGCGTCCCGGAGTGGTTGGCGACGATCAGCGCCCCGCCCTCGGACGGGATGTTCTCGATGCCCTTGACCTCGACCCGGAAGTACTTCTCGTAGAGCGGGCGGATCATGGACATCAGGACCTGGTCGGTGAGCTCCTGGTCGTACCCGAAGTCGTCGACCTCGTAGTCACCGGTCAGACGCCTGCGCAGGAAGGCGAGGCCCCCGGCGACACGCCTTTCCAGCCCGCCACCGCCACGGGGCTGCTGAACAGGCTTCTCCTCATGTGTCACAGGAACATCATCCTGCGGGAAGGTCCGGCCCGGCAGGGGCTGGACCTCACGGACCACCGCGGGATCGCCCGTGCGCCTGCTCCCCGTGGTCCGCCGCCGCGTCGGGCGCTGCGCAGCACCCCCGCGCGACCGGTCGTCGTCGAACGGAATGACCTTGGCGTCCGCCATCGTCGATGCGCTCCTCAGTTGGCGCTCAGTGTCGGGGGCTGGTCGCCTCCCAGGAAGGACAGCGCGGCGATCCGGTCGACGGCCCCCGCGAGGGCCTCGGGGGGCAGGAGTCCGGGTCCCCGGCTGCGTGCGAAGTCCGCGAAGGTCTCGGCGGTCGAGTACTTCGGTTTGTATCCCAGCGTCTCGCGCATCTGATTCGTCGACACGACCCTGCCGTGCGTCAGCAGCCGCAACTGCTCCGGGGAGAAGTCCGTCACACCCAGGGTACGCACCGCCGTGCCCGCCCAGGTGAGCGCCGGCAGCAGCAGCGGCACCGTGGGGCGGCCCAGCCGCCGCGCGCACTGGGAGAGCAACAGGACGCCGTCCCCGGCGATGTTGAACGTGCCGCTGTTGAGGGTGCCCCGCTCCGGTTCGTGCGAGGCGATCCGCAGCACCTCGATGACATCGTCCTCGTGCACGAACTGCAGGCGCGGGTCGTAACCGAACACGGTCGGCAGCACCGGCAGCGCGAAGTACGAGGCGAGCGGTGAATCCGCGCTCGGGCCCAGGATGTTCGCGAACCGCAGCACGCACACGGCGACGTCGGGCCGGCGGCGCGCGAAGCCGCGTACGTACCCCTCGACCTCCACCGTGTCCTTCGCGAAGCCGCCGCTGGGCAGCGACTTGGGCGGGGTCGTCTCGGTGAACACGGCCGGATCGCGCGGCGCGGACCCGTAGACGTTCGTGCTGGACTTCACGACGAGCCGCTTGACCGTCGGGGACTTCTGACAGGCGCCCAGGAGCTGCATGGTGCCGATGACGTTGGTCTCCTTGACCGTGGTCCGGCTGCCGCCGCTCAGCGCGGTGCCCGTCACGTCCATGTGCACGACCGTGTCGACGGAATGCTCGGCGAGCACCCGGGCGATCGTGGGCTGGCGGATGTCGGCCCTGATGAAGTCGGCACCGCCCAGATGATGCTCGGGCGACACCGCGTCCACGGCGATCACGCGGTCCACCTGCGGGTCACGCTGGATCCGTCGTACGTACCGGCCCCCCAACTGGCGGGCCACTCCGGTCACGAGCACGACCTTCCCCAAGATCAGCGCCTCTCTTCCCGTGCTGGACGTATCTGGACGTAGCTCTGCTCGTACCCTGCCGTGTTCCCCGTGTGCCGCCAACCTAGCGGGTCGATGTTGCGCCGGGATGACCACCCGGCGCACGAAGTGACGGTGGGGCAGGACCTGCGACCGGGCCGGATCGCGGGGCCGGCAGGCGTACGCACAGCATCCTCCCTGAGACCGCCCGGGGCGCAGATGCGGGGCCGCCCGCGGCTGGAAAACGCTGCGGCCCCCCACCGGTGGGCGGGGGGCCGCAGAGCGCGCTGTCGACAGCTGTCGCGCAAGCGTAAGGACGAGCCCCGCTCAGGCGGGGCACGACCCTACTTCTTGTTGCGACGCTGAACGCGAGTGCGCTTGAGCAGCTTGCGGTGCTTCTTCTTCGCCATCCGCTTGCGCCGCTTCTTGATAACAGAGCCCACGACTACCCTCGCTCACTTCTCTTTACTCGGTGCTGGGCTGCATGGGCCCACACGACCTATGAGGGGCCAGCCTACCCGTCCGAGCGCCGAGGTCGTAATCGAGGTGATCCGAGTGCATTCCCGGGGTGGCCACGAGAGCCTCCCGAGAACTTCACCGGGACGCCGTCAGGCCGTCTCCACCCCCACATAGCTCTCGCGGAGGTACTCGTGAACCGCTTGCTCCGGCACCCGGAAGGACCTCCCCACCCGGATCGCCGGCAGATGACCGCTGTGCACCAAGCGGTACACGGTCATCTTCGACACTCGCATGACCGAGGCGACTTCCGCCACGGTAAGGAACTGAACCTCGTTCAGAGGCCTCTCGCCCGCTGCAGCCATGACACACCCGAACCTTCCGCACTCGACGGCCACCGGCTTCCCCTTCCGGTGACTCTTCGTCGTTGCGTGCTCACTCCCCAATGTAGGGGCGGGTGATGCGAGTGGGGAAGAGGGGATGCCATCGGCCGCCTACTGTGACAGACACGCTCGATTGAGTACATAGCGAGTAAGCGGTCGGTAGTAATCAGACCGCACAGCGTCATCAACCGGAACGACGACGGACACCCGCCCCTCCGCCTCCCCGACGAAGAGCGCGGGATCGTCCGTATCGGCCAGCCCCATGGCCTCGAACCCCAGCTGACCTGCTCCGCAGACCCATCCGTGGTCCCCGATCACCAGCTCCGGGAGGGGCCCTCCGGCCTCCGCCGCGGCCGCCAGAACGGTACGAACCGGGAGCGGTGAATGGGAGTGCGCGCCGGTCGCACCACGGGGGGCACGCACACCGGGTTCGCGCACCAACGCGACGCCCTGTACGTAGTCGAGGTGGTACGTACGTAGACCGAACCGGGTCGTTATGTCGACAGAGCTACCCTGCGCGGGGGTGAGGACGGTACATCCCGCTGACGACAGCGCGTCCGCCAGAGCGGCGTAGAAACCGAGCAGCCGGTGCGGATGACCGGTACCCAGAAGCACCGGTTCGCGGTTGCGGGCCGCTTCCCCGAGCCGCCGCGCGAAGGCTTCGAGCGCGGCCAGGGTCCGCTCCGGGTCGATCACATCATGCCCGCTCGTGTGCGCCGGATCGGCCGAAACCCCGCACTTGTCCGCCATCAACTCGATCAGATCCCGCTGCCGCCAGGTCCACTCCGGATCAAGTCCGAGCAGCACACGAGGATCCCGGGCGGCGAAGAGTCGATAACTCCGCAGACTCTCCTCGCGCGAGGTGGCGACGGGCCCGGCCAGCCGGGCGGCCAGCAGATGCGCGCGCAATGCTCCGGTGCTCAACACGTCAGCGATGCTGGCGCATGCGCCGGACGTTCACCCCGAAAATCCCGAAAACGCCCCACAGTTGGCGTAATGGACATCTCCGCGCGGCGACAGCGGGCCGAGGGACCCTACGCGAGCAGCCCCCGCAGCGGGAACACCGCGCGCCGTGTCGCCACGATCGCCTGGTCGAGGCGCTCCGCCGGGTCGTACCCGGACTCCCAGTCCTTCCAGGACACCGGCCACCGCCCGTCCGTCATCCGCGCCGGCGCCAACTGCCGTGTACGGGCGAAGACTTCCTGCCGCCAGCTCTCCGGAATCACCGTCTCCGGCTCGATCGGCCGCCCCGCGGCGATGGCCACCAGGTGCGTCCACGAACGCGGTACGACCTCCACGACCGCGTACCCGCCGCCGCCCAGCGCGATCCACCGCCCGTCGGCGTACTCGTGGGCCAACTCGTGACAGGCGACCTGCACGGCCCGTTGCGCGTCGAGCGAGACGGCGAGATGCGCGAGCGGATCCTCGAAGTGGGTGTCGGCGCCGTGCTGGGTGACGAGCACCTGCGGCCGGAAATCCGCGACCAGTTCGGGAACGACGGCGTGAAAGGCCCGCAGCCATCCCGCGTCCCCGGTCCCGGCCGGCAGCGCCACGTTCACGGCACTGCCCTCCGCGCCCGGCGCCCCGGTCTCCTCGGGCCAGCCCGTCCCCGGGAACAGGGTCCGCGGATGCTCGTGCAGCGAGATCGTCAGAACCCGCGGATCCTCCCAGAACGCGGCCTGCACCCCGTCCCCGTGATGCACGTCGACATCCACGTAGGCGACCCGTTCGGCACCGAGCTCCAGCAGCCGCGCGACCGCCAGCGCGGCGTCGTTGTAGATGCAGAACCCCGACGCGCCCCCCGGCATCGCGTGATGCAGCCCGCCCGCGAAGTTCACCGCGTGCAGTGCGTCCCCGCGCCACACCGCCTCCGCCGCGCCGACCGACTGCCCCGCGATGAGCGCGGACACCTCGTGCATCCCCGCGAAGGCGGGATCGTCCATGGTCCCGAGCCCGTACGAGGCGTCCGCGGCCGCCGGATCGGCGGAGGCCGCCCTGACCGCCTCCACGTAGTCCTCCCGGTGCACCAGCCGCAGCGTCGACTCCCCGGCCGCCTTCGCCGCGACCACGTCCACGTCCCGGTCGAGCCCGAAGGCGTCGACCAGTCCCCGGGTCAGCGCCAGCCGGACCGGGTCCATCGGATGGTCCGGACCGAAGTCATAGCCCGTTACTGCCTGGTCCCACATCAGCTGTCCGCGCCCGCTCATGCCCATCACCGTATCGGTCCCGTTCGGGCGCGAACGAGCGGGCGTACCCCAGGGTCACCAGGACCAACACCATCGGCACCAGCATGGCGCCCCGGTAGTTCCACGCGTCGCCCAGCGCCCCCACCAACGGCGAACCGACCAGGAACCCCACGTAGTTGAAGATGTTCAGACGCGCGATGGCCGTGTCCGAAGCCCCGGGAAATAGCCGCCCGGCCGCCGCGAAGGTCTGCGGAACCAACACGCACAGCCCGAGCCCCAACAGGGTGAATCCGAGCATCCCGACCCACGCCCCGGGCGCCGCCGCCACCACCGCGAACCCCAGCGCCGCCACCACGGCCCCCAGCCGCACGACCGCCACCGCCCCGAACCGCCGCACCCCGACGTCCCCGACGGCCCGCCCCACCAGCGTCATCACCATGTAGACGTTGTACGGAACGGTCGCCAGCTGCTCCGAACCGCCCAGCACGTCCTGCAGATACTTCGCACTCCAGTTGGAGACCGTCGAGTCCCCGATGTACGCGAACGTCATCACCAGACACAGCGGCAGCAGCAGCTTGAAGACGACGGGCCCGCCCTCCGCCTTCTCCGGCCCGGCCCCGGCCTCCCCGTCGACGTACCAACGGCTTCCCAGGAAGGCGGCCGGCAGCAGCACGAGCACCACCGGCAGGTAGGACGTGAACAACGACAGATGCCAGTGCGCCCCCGCCCACGCGAGCGAGGCCCCCACGATCCCGCCCAGGCTGTACGTGGCGTGGAAACCGAGCATGATGCTGCGCCCGTACGCCCGTTGCAGGCTCACCCCCAGCATGTTCATGGAGGCGTCGAGAGCGCCGACCGCGAGCCCGAAGGCACCGAGGGCCACCGCCATCTCCACGAGCCGGTCCCCCGCCCCGACCCCGAGCAGTGCCAGCAGCACCACCGGCTGGGACCAGCGCAGCAGCCGGCTGGGCCGTATGCGCTTGACGAGGTGCTCGGTCGTCACGCTCCCCACACCGGCGAGGATCGGGACGGCCGCGAGGAAGGCGGGCAGCAGCGCGTCCGAGACCCCGTACCGGTCCTGGATGGCCGGGATGCGCGTCACGAGGAGCGCGAAGGTGGCGCCCTGGGCGAAGAAGCCGAACGCCAGCGAGGCCCTGCCGCGCCGCAGCACATCTGTCATGGCGGCGAGCGTAGGGCCCCGGCCTACCCGTGGGTAGATCCAGCCGAAGATGAATTCCGCTCAACTTCACGGCGGACGCGTCACCGGTCGGTGGTCCCGCGTGCGAGTTCCGCCCTCACCATCGCCTCCATCGGGCCGGCGGCGAGGCCACCGCTGACCACCATGGTCAGGGCCATCGTGCCGATCATGACGACCGTGCCGAGCCACACCATCGTGTCGACGGGCAGCGTGTAGGCACCCACGATCCGCACGACGCACTCCCCGAGCAGTGCCACGCCCCACACGAGGGAGAAGGTCCGCTCGAACTTCCGGAACCGCTCGGACCCGCTGAGCAGCCGTTCCCAGGCCGCCGTCCGCGCACGGTCCCCCTTGGTGACGAACGGCTTCATCGCCGTCGTCATCATCGGCCTGCCCGCCATCACGGACACCAGGACGCCGATCCCGATCACACTGCTGACCCCGCTGTCCTTGGCGAGCATCAGCCGCGGGTCACCGGCGACCAGGCTCAGCAGCAGACCGGCCACGTTGACGAACAGGATCAGCGCGGCCAGCGCGTTGACCTTCCGGTCGCGCACCACACTCCACAGGGTCCGTACGGCGGGCACCACGCTGCTCCATCCGAGCGCCGCCATGGTGCCGGCCCCGAAGCCGTTCTTGAGGAGGTAGTAGGAGCCGACCGGTACCGCCACGTCCACGATCAGCGGCAGGAAGTGCTGCCCGGTGGTGGCCTTCGACCTGTCGCCGGCGGCAGCCGCCGCGCTTCCGGTCTCCGTGGCCGTGACGCTCATGGTCGGGTCCTTCCGTCGTCGCCGTGTACGTACCGCTCTCGATGTACTCAGCTTCGCGGTCCGACCTGTCGGTCCGACAGAAACGATCGTCCGGA
Source organism: Streptomyces fagopyri (assembly GCF_009498275.1). Lineage (NCBI taxonomy): Bacteria > Bacillati > Actinomycetota > Actinomycetes > Kitasatosporales > Streptomycetaceae > Streptomyces > Streptomyces fagopyri. The sequence goes on from NZ_CP045643.1 coordinate 4,230,805, forward strand.
GCTCGCCGTGACAAATGTCAGCGCCGTGCGATGGCGCGGGTCATACGAGCAGGTCGGGCAGGTCTTCCAGACCGGAGAAGAGCCGGGTGGCTCCGGTGAGCCGGGCCGCGGGTGTCATGGCGGTGAAGCCGTACACGTCCATGCCGGCCGCGTTCGCCGCCTGTACGCCGAGCGGGCTGTCCTCCACGACGACGCATCGGCGCGGCGGCACGCCCATCCGCTCGGCGGCGTGCAGGAACAGATCGGGTGCCGGCTTGCCGCGCCCGACGTCCTGGGAGCTGAAGACCCGCTCTTCGTCGAACCACCGGTCGAGTCCGGTCGCGCGGTGCCCCACCCGGATCCGCTCGTGGCTCCCGGAGGAGGCCACGCAGTACGGCACCCCGTCCGCGGTCAGCTTCTCCAGCACCTGGACGGCCCCGGCGACCGGCCGCAGCTCGCGCTCGAACGCGGCGAAGACCCGTCCGTGGAAGACGTCGTCGAAGTCGTCGGGCAGCCGCCGGCCGGTGCGCTCGTGGACCAGGTCGTGGACACGGTGCATCGCGGACCCCATGTAGTCCCGGATGGACTCCTCGTACGAGGTCGGGTGTCCGAGTTCGGTGAGATAGGCGGCGAGGATGCCGTTCGAGATCGGCTCACTGTCCACGAGGACGCCGTCGTTGTCGAAGATGACCAGGTCATAACGCATACGGCAACCCTAGAACGAAGAGTCCCGTAAACGCAGAAAACCCCCGTACCGATTTCCCGGTACGGGGGTCTCCTTCAAAATTTGTTCGGCGGCGTCCTACTCTCCCACAGGGTCCCCCCTGCAGTACCATCGGCGCTGTGAGGCTTAGCTTCCGGGTTCGGAATGTAACCGGGCGTTTCCCTCACGCTATGACCACCGAAACACTATGAAACTGTCAACCGGAGCCGTGGCAAAGCTACGACGGTTGTTCGTGGTTTCAGAACCAACACAGTGGACGCGAGCAACTGAGGACAAGCCCTCGGCCTATTAGTACCGGTCACCTCCAGCGGTTACCCGCCTTCCAGATCCGGCCTATCAACCCAGTCGTCTACTGGGAGCCTTAACCCCTCAAAGGGGGTGGGAATACTCATCTCGAAGCAGGCTTCCCGCTTAGATGCTTTCAGCGGTTATCCCTCCCGAACGTAGCCAACCAGCCATGCCCTTGGCAGGACAACTGGCACACCAGAGGTTCGTCCGTCCCGGTCCTCTCGTACTAGGGACAGCCCTTCTCAATATTCCTACGCGCACAGCGGATAGGGACCGAACTGTCTCACGACGTTCTAAACCCAGCTCGCGTACCGCTTTAATGGGCGAACAGCCCAACCCTTGGGACCGACTCCAGCCCCAGGATGCGACGAGCCGACATCGAGGTGCCAAACCATCCCGTCGATATGGACTCTTGGGGAAGATCAGCCTGTTATCCCCGGGGTACCTTTTATCCGTTGAGCGACGGCGCTTCCACAAGCCACCGCCGGATCACTAGTCCCGACTTTCGTCCCTGCTCGACCCGTCGGTCTCACAGTCAAGCTCCCTTGTGCACTTACACTCAACACCTGATTACCAACCAGGCTGAGGGAACCTTTGGGCGCCTCCGTTACTCTTTAGGAGGCAACCGCCCCAGTTAAACTACCCATCAGACACTGTCCCTGATCCGGATCACGGACCCAGGTTAGACATCCAGCACGACCAGAGTGGTATTTCAACGACGACTCCCCCTGAGCTGGCGCTCAGAGTTCAAAGTCTCCCACCTATCCTACACAAGCCGAACCGAACACCAATATCAAACTGTAGTAAAGGTCCCGGGGTCTTTCCGTCCTGCTGCGCGAAACGAGCATCTTTACTCGTAGTGCAATTTCACCGGGCCTATGGTTGAGACAGTCGAGAAGTCGTTACGCCATTCGTGCAGGTCGGAACTTACCCGACAAGGAATTTCGCTACCTTAGGATGGTTATAGTTACCACCGCCGTTTACTGGCGCTTAAGTTCTCAGCTTCGCCAAACCGAAGTTTGACTAACCGGTCCCCTTAACGTTCCAGCACCGGGCAGGCGTCAGTCCGTATACATCGCCTTACGGCTTCGCACGGACCTGTGTTTTTAGTAAACAGTCGCTTCTCGCTGGTCTCTGCGGCCACCCCCAGCTCACCGAGTAAATCGGATCACCAAAGATGGCCCCCCTTCTCCCGAAGTTACGGGGGCATTTTGCCGAGTTCCTTAACCATAGTTCACCCGAACGCCTCGGTATTCTCTACCTGACCACCTGAGTCGGTTTAGGGTACGGGCCGCCATGAAACTCGCTAGAGGCTTTTCTCGACAGCATAGGATCATCCACTTCACCACAATCGGCTCGGCATCAGGTCTCAGCCTTCATGTGTGACGGATTTGCCTATCACACGGCCTACACCCTTACCCCGGGACAACCACCGCCCGGGATGGACTACCTTCCTGCGTCACCCCATCACTCACCTACTGCAGGTCTGGTCCGTCGGCTCCACCACTCCCCTTTGCCCGAAGGCTCCAGGGCGGCTTCACGGACTTAGCATCGCCTGGTTCAATGTTTGACGCTTCACAGCGGGTACCGGAATATCAACCGGTTATCCATCGACTACGCCTGTCGGCCTCGCCTTAGGTCCCGACTTACCCTGGGCAGATCAGCTTGACCCAGGAACCCTTAGTCAATCGGCGCACACGTTTCTCACGTGTGTATCGCTACTCATGCCTGCATTCTCACTCGTGAACCGTCCACCACTGCCTTCCGGCGCGGCTTCACCCGGCACACGACGCTCCCCTACCCATCACAGCAGGCGTTGGCCCTATTGCTGCAATGACACGACTTCGGCGGTACGCTTGAGCCCCGCTACATTGTCGGCGCGGAATCACTAGACCAGTGAGCTATTACGCACTCTTTCAAGGGTGGCTGCTTCTAAGCCAACCTCCTGGTTGTCTGTGCGACTCCACATCCTTTCCCACTTAGCGTACGCTTAGGGGCCTTAGTCGATGCTCTGGGCTGTTTCCCTCTCGACCATGGAGCTTATCCCCCACAGTCTCACTGCCGCGCTCTCACTTACCGGCATTCGGAGTTTGGCTAAGGTCAGTAACCCGGTAGGGCCCATCGCCTATCCAGTGCTCTACCTCCGGCAAGAAACACACGACGCTGCACCTAAATGCATTTCGGGGAGAACCAGCTATCACGGAGTTTGATTGGCCTTTCACCCCTAACCACAGGTCATCCCCCAGGTTTTCAACCCTGGTGGGTTCGGTCCTCCACGACCTCTTACAGCCGCTTCAACCTGCCCATGGCTAGATCACTCCGCTTCGGGTCTTGAGCGCGCTACTAAATCGCCCTATTCGGACTCGCTTTCGCTACGGCTTCCCCACACGGGTTAACCTCGCAACACACCGCAAACTCGCAGGCTCATTCTTCAAAAGGCACGCAGTCACGAGGCAAGCACAAGTGCTTGCCCGACGCTCCCACGGCTTGTAGGCACACGGTTTCAGGTACTATTTCACTCCGCTCCCGCGGTACTTTTCACCATTCCCTCACGGTACTATCCGCTATCGGTCACCAGGGAATATTTAGGCTTAGCGGGTGGTCCCGCCAGATTCACACGGGATTTCTCGGGCCCCGTGCTACTTGGGTGTTTCTCAAACGAGCCGTTGATGTTTCGACTACGGGGGTCTTACCCTCTACGCCGGACCTTTCGCATGTCCTTCGCCTACATCAACGGTTTCTGACTCGTCTCACGGCCGGCAGACCGTGAAAGAGAAATCCCACAACCCCACATACGCAACCCCTGCCGGGTCTCACACGCATATGGTTTGGCCTCATCCAGTTTCGCTCGCCACTACTCCCGGAATCACGGTTGTTTTCTCTTCCTGCGGGTACTGAGATGTTTCACTTCCCCGCGTTCCCTCCACTTGCCCTATGTGTTCAGGCAAGGGTGACAGCCCATGACGACTGCCGGGTTTCCCCATTCGGAAACCCCCGGATCAAAGCCTGGTTGACGACTCCCCGGGGACTATCGTGGCCTCCCACGTCCTTCATCGGTTCCTGGTGCCAAGGCATCCACCGTGCGCCCTTAAAAACTTGGCCACAGATGCTCGCGTCCACTGTGCAGTTCTCAAACAACGACCAACCACCCATCACCCCCGGCTAACACCGGAGTTCACTGGGGCCGGCACTGAAGGCAGCCAACAATCGGCCGTACCTTCAGACACCCAACAGCGTGCCCGACACACTCCCCGCTTCCCTCACTCTTTCCACGCCCCGAAGGACAGTACTCGAAGGAGAAGACGATCAAGTGTGCCGAATAATCAACGTTCCACCCATGAGCAACCACCGTCGAACATCTGCCGACGTAATGGCCCTGGACCACCAGGCAAGCCTGGCAGCCTAGATGCTCCTTAGAAAGGAGGTGATCCAGCCGCACCTTCCGGTACGGCTACCTTGTTACGACTTCGTCCCAATCGCCAGTCCCACCTTCGACAGCTCCCTCCCACAAGGGGTTGGGCCACCGGCTTCGGGTGTTACCGACTTTCGTGACGTGACGGGCGGTGTGTACAAGGCCCGGGAACGTATTCACCGCAGCAATGCTGATCTGCGATTACTAGCAACTCCGACTTCATGGGGTCGAGTTGCAGACCCCAATCCGAACTGAGACAGGCTTTTTGAGATTCGCTCCGCCTCACGGCTTCGCAGCTCATTGTACCTGCCATTGTAGCACGTGTGCAGCCCAAGACATAAGGGGCATGATGACTTGACGTCGTCCCCACCTTCCTCCGAGTTGACCCCGGCAGTCTCCTGTGAGTCCCCATCACCCCGAAGGGCATGCTGGCAACACAGAACAAGGGTTGCGCTCGTTGCGGGACTTAACCCAACATCTCACGACACGAGCTGACGACAGCCATGCACCACCTGTACACCGACCACAAGGGGGGCACTATCTCTAATGCTTTCCGGTGTATGTCAAGCCTTGGTAAGGTTCTTCGCGTTGCGTCGAATTAAGCCACATGCTCCGCTGCTTGTGCGGGCCCCCGTCAATTCCTTTGAGTTTTAGCCTTGCGGCCGTACTCCCCAGGCGGGGAACTTAATGCGTTAGCTGCGGCACCGACGACGTGGAATGTCGCCAACACCTAGTTCCCACCGTTTACGGCGTGGACTACCAGGGTATCTAATCCTGTTCGCTCCCCACGCTTTCGCTCCTCAGCGTCAGTAATGGCCCAGAGATCCGCCTTCGCCACCGGTGTTCCTCCTGATATCTGCGCATTTCACCGCTACACCAGGAATTCCGATCTCCCCTACCACACTCTAGCCTGCCCGTATCGACTGCAGACCCGGGGTTAAGCCCCGGGCTTTCACAACCGACGTGACAAGCCGCCTACGAGCTCTTTACGCCCAATAATTCCGGACAACGCTTGCGCCCTACGTATTACCGCGGCTGCTGGCACGTAGTTAGCCGGCGCTTCTTCTGCAGGTACCGTCACTTTCGCTTCTTCCCTGCTGAAAGAGGTTTACAACCCGAAGGCCGTCATCCCTCACGCGGCGTCGCTGCATCAGGCTTTCGCCCATTGTGCAATATTCCCCACTGCTGCCTCCCGTAGGAGTCTGGGCCGTGTCTCAGTCCCAGTGTGGCCGGTCGCCCTCTCAGGCCGGCTACCCGTCGTCGCCTTGGTGAGCCACTACCTCACCAACAAGCTGATAGGCCGCGGGCTCATCCTTCACCGCCGGAGCTTTCAACCCACCCAGATGCCCAGGAAGGTATTATCCGGTATTAGACCCCGTTTCCAGGGCTTGTCCCAGAGTGAAGGGCAGATTGCCCACGTGTTACTCACCCGTTCGCCACTAATCCACCCCGAAGGGCTTCATCGTTCGACTTGCATGTGTTAAGCACGCCGCCAGCGTTCGTCCTGAGCCAGGATCAAACTCTCCGTGAATGTTTTCCCGTAATCGGGACGACACACACGAGAGCGGAACCAAGGGGAGGAATAATCCCCCGGTTCACAGCGTCCTCGCTGTGCGCCTACCCCAAGGGGCAGGACTTTTTCAAAGGAACCTCGTCCCAGCCGATCGGCCGGAGACGGGGTATCAACATATCTGGCGTTGATTTTTGGCACGCTGTTGAGTTCTCAAGGAACGGACGCTTCCTTTGTACTCACCCTCTCGGGCTTTCCTCCGGGCGCTTCCCTTCGGTCTTGCGTTTCCGACTCTATCAGACCGTTTCCGTATCCGATTTCCTCGGTGCTTTCCAGGTTTTCGCTTTCGCGTTTCCCTTTCCGGCGGTTCCGACTCTATCAGATCCTTTCGGGCCTGATTCCCAGTCAGTGGGGCTTGTCCTCCCGGCCGTTGGGCCGTTCCGACGAGTGAGACTTTAGCGGATTCCTGGCTCCCGAGCTAATCGGGGGCGTCCTTTCGAACGCGGATTCCTCATTCCGCAAACGCGCACATAAACGAGTCGACGACGATTCGCCGTTCGCTGGATGCTTGTTGCGGAATGGCTGTCCGGGGACCGACCGGAGTCGGCGCTCACGTCGGACAACTCGGAGAACACTACGTACGGGGCAGGAGTGTGTCAACTCGGCCCCGGATGCCCCCTGGACGCGTACCCTCGGAGCCATGACCACACATACGTGCACCCAGCAGTGGTGGGCCGCCTGACGGCGGCCGTACTCACGTATGTACACAACGGCCGCCGCCCCGGCGGCCGTTTCTGCATCTCCCTCCTGGGGGGGCCGGCCGGAGGGTGCGGCGGCCTCGACCAGAAGGTGGAGAGATGAAGCGGATCTTCAGCGGGGTCAAGCCGACCGGGCATCTGACGCTGGGGAACTACCTGGGGGCCGTGCGCCGCTGGGCCGACGTCGATCAGCACCGGGCCGACGCCCTGTTCTGCATCGTCGATCTGCACGCGCTGACCGTGGACCACGATCCGGGGCGGGTGCGCAGGCTCAGCAGGCAGGCGGCGACCTTGTTGCTGGCCTCCGGGCTCGACCCGCGGCTGTGCACCGTCTTCGTGCAGAGTCACGTCGACGAGCACGCCCGGCTGTCGTACCTGCTGGAGTGTGTCGCCACCGACGGGGAGATGCGGCGGATGATCCAGTACAAGGAGAAGGCCGCGCGGGAACGGGAGCGGGGTGGGAGCGTACGGCTGTCGTTGCTGACCTATCCCGTGCTGATGGCGGCGGACATCCTGGCGTACGGGACGGACGAGGTGCCGGTCGGGGACGACCAGACACAGCATGTGGAGCTGACCCGGGATCTCGCGGTGCGGTTCAACCAGCGGTACGGGCACACGTTCGCGGTGCCCCGGGCCACACACCCCGAGGTCGCCGCGCGGGTCATGAATCTCCAGGACCCGACGTCGAAGATGGGGAAGAGCGACGACGCGGGGCCGGGCGTCGTCTATCTGCTCGACGAGCCGGACGTCATGCGGAAGAAGATCATGCGGGCGGTGACGGACAGCGGGCAGGACGTCGTCCACGACCGGGAGGAACGGCCGGGGGTCTCCAACCTGCTGGAGATCCTCGCCGCCTGCGAGGGCACCGACCCACAGACCCTGAGCGGCTCCTATCAGTCGTACGGCGCCCTGAAGAAGGACACCGCCGAGGCCGTCGTCGAACTGCTGCGGCCCCTGCGGGAACGGCACCGGGAGCTGTGCGCCGACCCCTCCTATGTGGAGGGCGTGCTGCGGGACGGTGCGGCGAGGGCGAGGGAGATGGCCAGACCCCGGGTGGACTCGGCGTACCGCGCGATCGGGCTGCTGGCGGCGGGCTGAGACGAAGGGGGCGGGGTGTGCGTGCCCGGCCCCCTTCGTCGCCGTTCCGGCGGCGGTGTCCGTCGCCGGCGCGCTAGCCGTTGCCGGAGGCCAGTTCGCGGCTGCGGTCGCGGGCGGCCTCCAGCGCGGCGATGAGGGCCGCGCGCACGCCGTGGTTCTCCAGTTCGCGGATCGCGTTGATCGTGGTGCCCGCGGGGGACGTCACGTTCTCGCGGAGCCGCACGGGGTGCTCACCGCTGTCGCGGAGCATCACGGCGGCGCCGATCGCGGACTGGACGATCAGGTCGTGTGCCTTGTCGCGGGGCAGGCCCAGCAGGATGCCCGCGTCCGTCATGGCCTCGACCAGGTAGAAGAAGTACGCCGGGCCCGACCCGGAGAGGGCGGTGCAGGCGTCCTGCTGGGACTCGGGCACCCGGAGCGTCTTGCCGACGGCGCCGAAGATCTCCTCGGCGTGGGCGAGATGCTCCTCGGTGGCGTGACTGCCCGCGGAGATCACGGACATGGCCTCGTCGACGAGCGCGGGGGTGTTCGTCATGACACGCACCACCGGGGTGCCCGCGGTCAGACGCTCCTCGAGGAACGAGGTGGGGATGCCGGCCGCGCCACTGATGACCAGACGGTCGGCGGGGAGGTGCGGGGCGAGTTCGTCGAGGAGGGTGCCCATGTCCTGCGGCTTGACCGTGAGGATCAGGGTGTCGGCGTTCTTGGCGGCCTCGGCGTTGGTGACGGCCGTGACGCCGTGGCGCTCCCGGAGTTCCCTGGCGCGCTCGGGGCGGCGGGCCGTCACGAGGAGGTCGGCGGTGTCCCAGCCGGATCGGATCACTCCGCTCAGCAGGGCTTCGCCGATCTTTCCGGTGCCGAGGACTGCGACTTTCTGGCTCATGGTGCGGGTGCCCTCCAGGGGTGCGTCGTCCTGGGGTCATCCTCGCACCCGGGCCGTCCGGCGGGGTGGTCCGTCCGTTGGGCGGACGGCCACCGCGCACTACCGCGTACGGCGCCTGAGGGTGGCGGCGCCGAGGAACAGGACCAGGAGGGCGCAGCCCGCGACGATCAGGGCGTCGCGGACGAACGTGGCCGTCATGTCGGTGTGCTTGAGGACCTCGTTCATCCCGTCGACGGCGTAGGACATGGGCAGGACGTCGGAGACGGCTTCCAGGGCGGGGTGCATGCTCGAACGCGGGGTGAAGAGGCCGCACAGGAGGAGCTGGGGGAAGAGCACCGCCGGCATGAACTGGACCGCCTGGAACTCGGAGGCCGCGAAGGCCGAGACGAAGAGGCCGAGGGCCGTCCCGAGGAGCGCGTCGAGCAGCGCGACGAGCAGGAGGAGCCACGGGGAGCCCGTGACGTCGAGACCCAGGAACCAGACCGCGAGGCCGGTGGCGAGAGCCGACTGGACGACGGCCAGGCCGCCGAACGCGAGGGCGTAGCCGGCGATCAGGTCACCCTTGCCGAGCGGCATGGCGAGGAGGCGCTCCAGCGTGCCGGAGGTGCGTTCGCGCAGGGTGGCGATGGAGGTGACCAGGAACATCGTGATCAGCGGGAAGATACCGAGGAGCGAGGCACCGATGGAGTCGAAGGTGCGCGGGCTGCCGTCGAAGACGTAGCGGAGCAGGACGAGCATCAGACACGGGACGAGGATCATCAGCGCGATGGTGCGCGGGTCGTGGCGGAGCTGACGCAGCACGCGCGTCGCGGTGGCCGTCGTACGGGAGTGGTTGATGGCGTAGGCCCTCGTGTTCGTGCTGATACCGGTGCTGGTGTGGGTGCCGGTGGTCATCGGACGGTCTCCTTGCGGGGCCTGTCGGCGGTCGCGTTCGCCTCGTCGACCAGGTGGAGGAAGGCGGCCTCGACGGTCTCGGAGCCGGTGCGCTCGCGCAGGGCGTCGGGGGTGTCGTCGGCGAGGATCTCGCCCTCGCGCATCAGCAGGAGGCGGTGGCAGCGCTCGGCCTCGTCCATGACGTGGGAGGAGACGAGGAGGGTGGCGCCCCGGTCGGCGGCGATGGCGTGGAAGAGGGCCCACAGGTCGCGGCGCAGGACCGGGTCGAGGCCGACGGTGGGTTCGTCGAGGACCAGGAGCTCCGGGGTGCCGAGGAGGGCGACCGCGAGCGAGACGCGGTTGCGCTGGCCGCCGGAGAGGTTGCCCGCGAGGGAGTCGGCGTGCGAGGTGAGGTCGACGTCGGCGATGGCCCGGGTGACGTGGTGGCGGCGGCGGTCGGCGGCCGCGCGTCCGGGGTCGAGGACCGCGGCGAAGTAGTCCAGGTTCTGGCGGACGGTCAGGTCGTCGTAGACGGAGGGGGCCTGGGTGACGTATCCGATGCGGGAGCGCAGGGCGGCGTCGCCCGCGGGACGGCCGAGGACCTCGAGGGTGCCGGCCACCTTCGCCTGGGTGCCGACGGTGGACCGCATGAGGGTGGACTTGCCGCAGCCGGAGGGGCCGAGCAGTCCGGTGATCTGGCCGCGCGGTACGGCGAAGTCGAGGCCGCGCAGGACGGTACGGGGGCCTCGTACGACGGTGAGGCCCTCGGCGCGCACGGCGGGGCGGAGGGGTGCGGAAGAAGGGGAGGGATCCGGGGGATCGGCCGGGGACGGCGTGTGCCTCGAAATATTCATCACGTGATGAATATTGCTCCGGCGGGCCGCGGCCGTCAAGCCCGGTCGCGTTCGGCGGCGCAGGCGCGCGACGGCGCGACCGGATGGGGAGGCTCCGGCGCGTGGTACGGGTGGTGCGCTTCCACCTTCACGTGGTGGTCACACGGATCGACTGCGCGATCAACTCTCGTTACCGACAATGGATTTCAGTGCGTGGTCATATGCCCACCGGCCGCTGGACCGCGCCCGTACGTCCGCCGCGCCCTCCCCCGGCTCGGCAGCCCACGCGTCTGCCGCTCTCGACCGGAGGTGCTGTTGTGATCCGCAAAGCCGATCTGTCCGCGTCCCTCGTCGTCTTTCTCGTCGCGCTCCCCCTGTGTGTGGGGGTCGCCATAGCCTCCGGTGTGCCGGCCGAACTGGGACTGGTGACCGGGATCGTCGGCGGGCTGGTCGCCGGGGCGCTGCCCGGCAGCAGTCTGCAGGTCAGCGGGCCGGCGGCCGGGCTGACCGTGCTGGTGTACGAGGCGGTGCGGACGTACGGGCTGCCGGCGCTCGGGGTGCTGGTGCTCGGGGCCGGTCTGGTGCAGCTCGCGCTCGGGGCGCTGCGGCTCGGGCGGTGGTTCCGGGCCGTGTCCGTGGCCGTGGTGCAGGGCATGCTCGCCGGGATCGGGCTCGTGCTGATCGCGGGTCAGGTGTACGCGATGGGCGATGCCCCGGCTCCCGCGAGCGGGCCCGGCAAGATCACCGGACTGGTCTCGCTGCCCGGTGCCGCCGACCCGGTGGCCCTCGCGGTCGGGGGCGCCACCGTGGCCGTACTCCTGCTGTGGCCGCGATGGCGGCGCGGGGCGCGGGTGGTGCCCGCGCCGCTGTTGGCGGTGGCGCTCGCGTCGGCGGCGACCGGCCTGCTCGATCTGTCCGTACGGCGGGTGACGGTGCGCGGTCTGCTGGACTCCGTGCAGCCGCCGTCCCTGGCGGAGCTCGGGCGGCTCACGGAAGTGGGCGTGTTCGGGACGGTGCTGGCGTTCGCGCTGATCGCGTCGGCCGAGTCGCTGTTCAGCGCGGCGGCGGTGGACCGGCTGCACAGGGGACCGCGGACCGACTACGACCGCGAACTCATCGCGCAGGGCGCGGGCAACGCCGTGTGCGGGGTCCTCGGGGCGCTGCCGATGACCGCGGTGATCGTACGGAGCGCGGCGAACGTGCAGGCGGGGGCGCGGACGAAGGCGTCGCGGGTGCTGCACGGGGTGTGGCTGCTGGTCTTCACGGCGGTGGTGCCCGGGGTCCTCGGGATCGTGCCGGTGGCGGCGCTGGCGGGACTGCTCGTGCACGCGGGCTGCAAGCTGGTGCCGGTGCGCGAGGTGCGGGTGCTGTGGCGCGGGCACCGGGGCGAGGTCGTGGTGCTGGGCGTCACGGCGGTGGCCATCGTGGCCGGCAACCTGTTCGAGGGGGTGCTGGTCGGGCTGGCGCTCGCCGTGGCCAAGACCGCGTGGGACATCAGTCATGTGCACGTGGAGACCGAGGACCGGGGGGACGCGGGAATGGTCGTACGGGTGGTGGGGAACGCGACGTTCCTGCGGCTGCCGAAGCTGCTGGACGCCCTGGAGGCGCTGCCGCACGACCGTGACGTACGGCTGGAGCTCGGCGGGCTGCGGCATGTGGATCACGCGTGTGCGGCGGCCCTGGAGCGGTGGGCCGCCGCGCGGGATCACGAACGGGTCGCCACGATCACCAGCACGTCGTAGACCTCCTCGACCCACCCGTCCGGGAACACCTCCAGGAGGTGGGCCCGCTCCTCGGCGAGGAAGGCCTCGGTGCCCTTCTCGCCGAGGACCAGGAAGATCGAGTGGCTGGTGATGTTGGCGAGGTGGGTGTCGACGGGGATCCGGCGGCTCCAGCGGACGACTCGGTGGGCGTGGTCAGGGATGTCGGGAGCGCCTTCGAAGGCGAGTTCGGTACGGGTGCCCGCCACGCCCTCCTTGCCGCCGGTGCCTCGCTTGCTGGCCTGCTCGTCGCCGAAGTACCGCTCGATACGGCGGGTCTGGTCGGCGATCCAGGGGACGTCGGGGGCGTCCGTGTTCCACCAGAGCGCGAGGGCGCCGCCGGGACGCAGGACGCGGAGTGCCTCCGGCAGGGAGCGGGCCGGGTCGGTCCAGTGCCAGGACTGGGCGTACGTCAGGAAGTCGGCACTCGCGTCGCGCAGCGGGAGGGCGTTGCCGTCCCCCCGGACGATCGGGACGCCGGGGACGGTACGGCGGAACTGCGCGGTCATGCCCTCGCCGGGCTCCACGGCCAGGACGTCCGCGCCCCTCGCGCGCAGCAGCGCGGTGGCGATGCCGGTGCCGGCGCCCACGTCGACGACCCGGGTGCCGGCGAGGGGACGGCCGGCGAGCTCTTCGATCGTGTCGAAGAGGGCGGGGGGATAGGAGGGGCGGTTCGCGGCGTACTGGGCCGCGGCGGTGTTGAAGGAGTGGGCGCGGATGGCGCGGGTGCGGTTCCGGGTGTCGGCGCGGCGGTCGGCTTCGACGTCGGCTTCGACTCCGGCTTCGGCTTCAGCTCCGGCTCCGGCTCCGGCGTCCGCTTCGGCTTCGACGTCCGCGTCCGCGTCGGCGTCCGCGGTCGCCTGCGCCTCGGGGCCCGGGGCCCGGGCGGCGGTCGTCTGGGCTTCAGGGGCGGGGGCGGCGCGGGGATCGGTGTCGGCGTCGGCGTCGGCCTGGGGTTTCGCTTCGGCTCCGGGGTCGGCGTCGGGGCGCGAGGAGGGGGTCATACGTTCATGGTGACGGGTGTCGCTGGTGGGACGCAGGTGGTTTTCGTCCCCGCCGCCCTGGTCCGGAACGGGGGCTTCCGCTGTCGGACGCGGGTGCCGTCAGGAACCGGAGGCCCGGCGCTTCTTCGACGGATCGCGGGTGCGGCCGGTGGAACGGCGGTCGTACCGCGCGCGGGCCGCCTCGTACTCCTCGCGGTGCAGCTTCTCGCCCGGGGCCTCGCTGAGGGAGCGGACGCAGTACGCGAGGAGGGTGCCGACGAAGCCGATCGCCAGCAGGCCCCGCAGGGAGGCCTGGCGATCGGGGTCGGGGCGCTTGGAGAAGGCGTCCCAGGCGTGACGGAACGCGAGCGCGCTGCACACCGCGAACATGACCACGACCAGGATCGTCACCGGTTTGCCCACGTCCGCGATGGCCAGGCCCTGGTAGGCGAAGCGCAGGACGAAGCAGGCGGCCACCGCGGCGGCGAGCGAGCCGACGGCCACGCCGGCGCGGCGGGCCGGGTAGCCACCGTCGTGCTCCACCCAGGTCGTCCCGAAGAAGCGGAGGGGCTCGGGCTGGGGTCCCGCGGGGGTACCGGAACCGGATTCGGTCGTATCGCTCACACGACGATTATCGCTCCGGTCTCCGCGGGACCCGGCTTCGCCCGGACGGGGGGCGTCTTCCGGTCAGGCGCAGCGCCCCGCGACGTAGCCGTCGCTGCCCGTCTTCACATAGGCGTCGGAGACGAACTGGCCGTTGGCGATGTTGTCCCAGATGTTCGTCGTCCCGTAGTAGCCGCTGACCGTCTCGCCGGGACACTGGCAGTAGATCGGTACCGACGAGCCCGCCGGCAGGGTGCGGACGACGGAGTAGTGCGTGCCCGGGCCGCTGCGGACGTTCAGGCTGGAGCCCGGGGCGATCGGATACGTCCGGGTCGACGCCGTGAGCGCGGACCCCCCGTCCGCCGTCTCCGCCGCGCCGGTGATCTCTATGTCTTCCGTGGCCATCCTGGCCTCCCCCGCTGAATGATTCACGCCATGTCGGTACCGCGCGCCGAGGCTAGCAAGCCGCCGATGTTTCGCACGAAGGATCGACTAGGCTCTGCGCGTCGCGCATGCGGACATACCCACGGGGGTGAGTGATGCCGCCACAGCGCAGCGCCGGAACCGAACCGGAAGCGGAACATCCGATGTACGCCGGGCAGTACCTGCTGGAGGCACAGCTCGGCTCCGGCGGCATGGGCGTCGTACATCTGGCGCGGTCCGCCTCGGGGTTGCGGCTCGCCGTCAAGGTCGTACACGCGGAGTTCTCGCAAGACCCCGAGTTCCGGGGGCGGTTCAAGCAGGAGGTGGCCGCGGCTCGGCGGGTCAGCGGTGCCTTCACCGCGCCCGTGGTCGACGCCGATCCCGAGGCCGAACACCCCTGGATGGCAACGCTCTTCATTCCCGGGCCCACTCTCGCCGAACACGTGAAGCGGAACGGCGCACTGGGTCCGGGTCCGTTGCGCCGGCTGATGGCCGGTCTCGCCGAGGGGCTGCGCGACATCCATCGGGCCGGTGTCGTGCACCGCGATCTCAAACCGAGCAACGTGCTGCTGGCCGACGACGGTCCGAAGGTGATCGACTTCGGCATCTCGCGGCCCTCCGACAGTGAACTGCGCACCGAGACGGGCAAATTGATCGGTACGCCGCCGTTCATGGCTCCGGAGCAGTTCCGCAGGCCGCGCGAGGTCGGACCGGCCGCCGATGTCTTCGCACTCGGCTCGCTGATCGTGCACGCGGCCACCGGGAGCGGCCCCTTCGACTCCGACAGTCCCTATCTCGTCGCCTATCAAGTCGTCCACGACGAGCCGGACTTGACCGGTGTTCCGGACGAGCTGGCCGATCTGGTCGCGCGCTGCCTCGCCAAGGAACCCGAGGACCGGCCCACACCGGACGAGCTGATGACGGCGCTGAAGTCGGTGTCGGCCTCGTACGACACCCAGGCGTTCATACCCGGCCAGCGCGGCCGGCGCGGTCTGAGCGGGCGGGGGGCGAGGGCCGCGCAGCAGGACGGTCCGGTGCCCGCGCGGGCCGCCCGTCCGCTGGTGCCCGCGCCGCAGTCCGGCCCTGATCCCGATCCCGACCCCACGCATCGACGGGATCGCGCGCCGCACGGCGACGGCCCGGACCCGGAGGACGGCCGTCCCCGGGCGACGGGCGACGAGAAGGTGCCCGAGAGGGTGTCCGGGCGGCGTTGGCGGCTGCCCGTCGCCGCCGCCGCGAGCGTGCTCGCCGCGGTGGTCATCGGCGTCCTCGCCCTTCATGGCGGCTCGGACGTCCGGGGCCCGGCGAAGCACACGGGCGGGCGGTCGCCAGCGGACTCCTTCCAGCCGTGGGACCTGCGTCTGGGAGCCCACGGCGTCAAGGCCGCCGGTCTGCCGCAGTGCGCCTACACACCGCACGAGTTGTACTGCGTGCGTCCGGGCGTCCTGGCCGCCTCGGTCGACCCGGCGGACGGGCGGGTGCTCTGGTCGCGCGGTGACACGCACCGCGGGAACCACCGCTCGTCGAAGCCACCGGTGCTGTCCGGCGGACTGCTGCAGGTCCTCAGCGGGGACGGCCTGCGCCTGGAGGCGCTGGATCCCGCCACCGGCGCGACCCGGTGGAGCCATGACGTCGCCCGGTACAGCGGCCGTGTCACGCATGCCGGCGGTGTCGTCCTGCTCACCGGGCCCGACGGCGAGGTCACCGCGCTGGACGCGGCGACCGGCGAGCAGAAGTGGCGGCACACCGTCCCCGGGCAGCCCGTGCCGCAGTTCGTCACCTACGGGGACGGCGTCGCCTACACGGTGACGACGACCGGGGGCGGCACACGGGTGGACGCCGTGGATCCGCAGACCGGCTCCACCCGCTGGCACCGACGACTGGACGGAACGCTGAACGTGGTGGGCGCCCATGACGGTGTGGTCTGGTTCAGCTCGATCGACAGCCACCAGTACACGGACGCCGTCGTGCGCTACGACTCCTCGGCCCGTTCCGTGCGCCGCGCCGCGCTGCCGGTCCCGCTGCCGTCGCCACAGGCCGTCGTGCGCGGCGACACCGTGTATCTGCTGGCCGACGGCGGCACGCTCGTCGCCGTCGACACCCGGACCTCGGCCCAGCTCTGGCGCGCGGAGACCTCGGTGAGCACGGCCTCGGCGCCGGTCGTCGCCGGGCAGCGGCTGTACCTCACCTCGGCGGACGGGCGGCTGCTCTCCGTCGACGCCACGCGGGGCACGCTGCTGGGGCAGACCAGGGCGCGGCTCGGGGGCTCCCGGGGCGCTCTGATCGCCGCGATTCCGGCGCCGGTCGCGGCCGGCGGCAAGGTGTACTCCTCCGCTCCCGACGGATCGCTCTTCGCGGTCGACGGGAGCCGTCCCTCCACCTGGTGAAGCACGGCTGCGCCGTACGGACGCCGAAGGGGCCGCTCCCGGCAGGAGCGGCCCCTTCGGCGGGTGGTGGCGGGTCAGCCCAGCTTCGAGACGTCGCGGACCGCGCCCTTGTCCGCGCTGGTCGCCATCGCGGCGTAGGCGCGGAGCGCGGCCGAGACCTTGCGCTCGCGGTTCGCGGGGGCGTAGACGCCGTTCAGGGCGTCCCGGCGGGCGGCCAGCTCCTCGTCGGTGACCAGGAGCTCGATCGAGCGGCCCGGGATGTCGATGCGGATGCGGTCGCCGTCCCGGACCAGGGCGATGGTGCCGCCGGAGGCCGCCTCGGGGGAGGCGTGGCCGATCGACAGGCCCGAGGTGCCGCCGGAGAAACGGCCGTCGGTGATCAGGGCGCAGGTCTTGCCGAGGCCGCGGCCCTTGAGGAACGAGGTCGGGTAGAGCATCTCCTGCATACCGGGGCCGCCCTTGGGACCCTCGTAGCGGATGACCACGACGTCGCCGTGGGTGATCTCCTTCTTGAGGATCTTGTCGACGGCCTCTTCCTGCGACTCGCAGACGACCGCCGGGCCCTCGAAGGTCCAGATGGACTCGTCGACGCCGGCCGTCTTCACGACACAGCCGTCCACCGCCAGGTTGCCCTTGAGGACCGCGAGGCCGCCGTCCTTGGAGTAGGCGTGCTCGGCGGAGCGGATGCAGCCGCCCTCGGCGTCCTCGTCCAGGGCCAGCCAGCGCTCGGACTGGGAGAAGGCCTCGGAGGAGCGGACGCCGCCGGGGGCCGCGTGCCACAGTTCGATCGCCTCGGGGGACGGGGAGCCGGCGCGCACGTCCCACGTCTTCAGCCAGTCGGAGAGGGACGGGCTGTGGACGGAGTGGACGTCCTCGTTGAGCAGACCGGCGCGGTGCAGTTCGCCGAGCAGGGCGGGGATGCCGCCGGCGCGGTGCACGTCCTCCATGTAGTACGTGCGGTCCTTGGCGACGTTCGGGGCGACCTTGGCCAGGCAGGGCACATGGCGCGAGACGTCGTTGATCTCGTCCAGGCCGAAGGGGACGCCCGCCTCCTGGGCGGCGGCCAGCAGGTGCAGGATCGTGTTGGTGGAGCCGCCCATGGCGATGTCGAGGGCCATGGCGTTCTCGAACGCCGCGTGCGTGGCGATGTTGCGCGGCAGGACCGACTCGTCGTCCTGGTCGTAGTACCGGCGCGTGATGTCGACCACCGTGCGGGCCGCGTCCTCGTAGAGCCCCTTGCGGGCCGTGTGCGTGGCGAGCACCGAGCCGTTGCCGGGGAGGGAGAGGCCGATGGCCTCGGTCAGGCAGTTCATGGAGTTGGCGGTGAACATGCCGGAGCAGGAGCCGCAGGTCGGACAGGCGTTCTCCTCGATACGGAGGATGTCCTCGTCCGAGATCTTGTCGTTCACCGCGTCGGAGATCGCGTCGACCAGGTCGAGGGTGCGGACCGTGCCGTCGACCAGGGTGGCGCGGCCGGACTCCATCGGGCCGCCGGAGACGAAGACCGTCGGGATGTTCAGGCGCAGGGCCGCCATCAGCATGCCGGGTGTGATCTTGTCGCAGTTCGAGATGCAGATCAGGGCGTCGGCGCAGTGGGCCTCCACCATGTACTCGACCGAGTCGGCGATCAGGTCGCGGGAGGGCAGCGAGTACAGCATGCCGCCGTGTCCCATCGCGATGCCGTCGTCGACCGCGATGGTGTTGAACTCCCGCGCGATGCCCCCGGCGGCCGTGATGGCCTCACTGACGATCCGGCCGACCGGCTGGAGGTGGGTGTGACCCGGCACGAACTCCGTGAAGGAGTTGGCGACCGCGATGATCGGCTTCCGTCCGATGTCCGCGCCCGGTACACCGGAGGCACGCATAAGGGCGCGTGCGCCCGCCATGTTGCGGCCGTGGGTGACTGTGCGGGACCTCAGTTCGGGCATCGTCGCTCGCTCCTTCGGAGAGTTATGACTGGGATCGAGCCTACGCCGCCGCGCCAGGATTCGGACGCGGCGTCCGAAATGCGGGACGCCTGTCTCGCTGCGCGGGTACGGGGAAGGGGGTCTCCGGGCCGCCGGGGCCGGGGTTGCTGGTACGGGGGGGGGACGGCCGGGCCGCCGGGCCGGGGTACGAGGGCGGTGGGGCCGAGGGCGCTCAGGTGGGCCGGGAGGGGCGTTCATCCGGTCACGGAAGGGTGAGATGGCCCTGTACCACCGGGGCGACCCGGGCGATGATCGGCTCCAGGTCCGCCGAGGCCAGCGGCTCGACCCTGATCACGTAACGCAGCATCGCCACCCCCACCAGCTGGGCGGCGGCCAGCTCGGCGCGCAGCTCGGCGTCGGGGAGGTCGAGCTGCTGGGCGATGCGGCGCAGCAGCTGGGCGGCGATGAGCCGGCGGAAGACGGCCGCGGCGGTCTCGTTGTTCACGGCGGAACGGACGATCGCCAGGAGGGGCGCGCGGGTGGCCGGGTTCTCCCAGATGCCGAAGATGAAGCGGGTCAGGCGCTCACCGACACCGTCGAGGGGGCCGTCCTCGACCGCCACGGGAGCCGCCAGGGCGGGGGCGAAGGCGACCTCGATGGCCGCCTCGAAGACCTGTTCCTTGGTGCCGAAGTAGTGGTGCACGAGGGCGGAGTCGACCCCGGCCGCCTTCGCGATGCCTCGGACCGACGTCTTCTCGTAGCCGCGCTCCGAGAACTCCTCGCGGGCCGCGTCGAGGATGCGGTCGCGGGTGGCGGGGGCCGCCTCCGTCTGCGTACGGGAGGGACGCCCCCGGCGGCGGGGGGCCGCGTCCGTCACCGGCGCGGCACCTTGACGGCGGATGCGAGGTGCAGGCGGGTGAAGGCGAGGGCCTCGGCGAGGTCCGCCTCGCGTTCGGCACTGGACATCGCGCGGCGGGTGTTGACCTCGATGACGACGTGGCCGTCGAAGCCGCCGAGCGCGAGGCTCTCCAGCAGCTCGGCGCAGGGCTGGGTGCCGCGGCCCGGGACCAGGTGCTCGTCCTTGTTGGATCCGTTGCCGTCGGCGAGGTGGACGTGGCCGAGGCGGTCGCCCATGCGGTCGATCATCTCCAGGGCGTCCGTGCGGGCGGTCGCGGTGTGGCTGAGATCGATCGTGTAGTGACGGTAGTCGTCCTTCGTGACGTCCCAGTCGGGGGCGTACGCGAGCATCTCGCGGTCGCGATAGCGCCAGGGGTACATGTTTTCGACGGCGAAGCGTACGTCCGTCTCGTTCGCCATGCGCCACATGCCGGAGATGAAGTCGCGCACGTACTGGCGCTGCCAGCGGAAGGGGGGGTGCACGACCACGGTGCTCGCGCCGAGCTTCTCTGCGGCCGCCTGGGCGCGCTGGAGTTTGGTCCAGGGGTCGGTGGACCAGACGCGCTGGGTGATGAGCAGGCAGGGGGCGTGGACGGCGAGGATCGGGATCCGGTGGTGGTCGGAGAGCCGCCGCAGGGCGTCGATGTCCTGGCTGACGGGGTCGGTCCACACCATGACCTCGACGCCGTCGTAACCGAGGCGCGCCGCGATCTCGAAGGCCGTCGCCGTCGACTCCGGATACACGGACGCCGTGGACAGCGCGACCTTCGCATCCGGGATGCGCACCACTGGTTCTGCCACGAGGGACAGAGTACGGGGAGTGGACTGAGCGCGGGGAGGCGGTGACCCGCAGACCCCCACGAATCGGCCGCGCCGGGCTCAGGAGGGTGTCCCTGGGCCTCCGTCCCCGGGCCCTCGACAGGGGGGGTCGCCCCTGGGCCTCCATCGCTGGGCCCTGTCCCTGGGCGGGCCGTCCCTGCGGCCCCCTGGGGCTGTCCCTGAGCCCTGTCCCTGAGCCCTGTCCCTGAGCCCTGTCCCGGGGCCCTGTCCCGGGGCCCTGTCCCGGGGCCCTGTCCCGGAGCCCGTCCCTGCCCCGTGCCGAGGGCCCGTCGGAGGCCACTGCTGAGGACCCGGCGAGGCCCGTCGAAGGCCCCTCTGCTGAAGACCCGGCGAGGGCCCCGGCAAGGGCCCTGCGGAAGACTCCGGCGAGGCCCTCGCGCAAGGCTCCGCCACGGACCCGGGCACGGGTGCGGCCCCGGAGTTCGTGCAGGTCACGCTCGCGCGCCTGGCCAAGGGGCTGCCCCCCGGACCCCGCTCCGCCCGACGGGCTCGTCCTCGAACGCCGGTCGGGCCGACATGCGTGGCCCCGGCGCCTGGAGACGTCGGGGCGAGCCGGCTACACCGACTCCATCTGGTCCAGGCGCCGCAGGATGACACCCTCCCGGAGAGCCCAGGGACAGATCTCCAGGGTCTCCACGCCGAAGAGATCCATCGCCGCCTCGGCCACCATCGCCCCCGCGAGCAACTGCCCCGCCCGCCCGGGGGAGACCCCGGGAAGCTCCGCCCGCTCCCCCACCGTCATCGAGGCGAGCCTCGGCACCCAGTCCTGCAGAGAGCGCCGCTTCAGCTCACGCTGCACGTACAGCCCGTCCGTGGAACGGGCCGCCCCGGCCAGCCGGGCGAGCTGCTTGAAGGTCTTGGACGTGGCCACGACGTGGTCGGGGGCGCCGAACCGGCTGAACTCCCCCACCGTGCGGGCGATCTGCGTCCGGACATGCCGCCGCAGCGCCTTGATGTCGGCCGGATCGGCGGGATCGGCCGACAGCCAGCCCGCGGTCAGCCGCCCCGCGCCCAACGGCAACGACACCGCCGCGTCCGGCTCCTCGTCAAGGCCGTACGCGATCTCCAGCGACCCCCCGCCGATGTCGAGGACCAGCAGTTTCCCCGCCGACCAGCCGAACCAGCGACGGGCGGCCAGGAACGTCAGCCGGGCTTCCTCCGCACCGGTCAGCACCTGGAGCTCGACACCGGTCTCGCTCTGCACCCGGGCCAGCACCTCGTCCGCGTTGCTGGCCTCACGGACGGCGGAGGTGGCGAACGGCAGCATCGCCTCGACACCCTTGTCCTCGGCGGCCTCCAGCGCGTCCTGGACCGTCTCGATGAGTTTGTCGACGCCGTCGGAGCCGATCGCCCCGCTCTCGTCGAGCAGTTGGGCGAGCCGCAATTCGGCCTTGTGCGAGTGCGCGGGCAGCGGGCGCGCGCCGGGGTGTGCATCCACCACCAGCAGATGCACCGTGTTCGAACCCACATCGAGGACACCGAGTCTCATGTACGGAACGCTACTGCGGCCGGGCCCGCCCGCCGTCCCCGGAGCGGCCTCCGGCGACTTACCCTGGACGCGTGCCAAAGACGAAAAAGGCGAAGCCTGACAATTCGACCAAGAGTTCTTCGCAGGCGAAGGCCACCAAGCCCAAGAAGTCCCCGAAGGCGGCGCCGGTGAAGGCCTCGGCGTCCGACGAGAAGGGGCTCGACTTCGCGCGGGCATGGGTGGAGTTTCCGGATCCCGCCGACGAAGAGCAGGTCTTCCGGTGCGATCTGACATGGCTGACCTCTCGCTGGAACTGCATCTTCGGCAGCGGCTGCCAGGGCATCCAGGCCGGTCGCGCCGACGACGGCTGCTGCACGCTGGGGGCCCACTTCTCCGACGAGGACGACGAGAAGCGGGTGGCCGGGCACGTGGCGAGGCTCACTCCGGACATCTGGCAGCACCATGACGTCGGCCTGGAGACGGGCTGGGTGTCGCAGGACGAGGACGGCGAGCGCCAGACGCGCCCGTACCAGGGCTCGTGCATCTTCCAGAACCGGCCCGGCTTCGCCGGTGGCGCGGGCTGCTCGCTGCACATCCTGGCCGTCAAGGAGGGCCGCGAACCGCTGGAGACCAAGCCGGACGTGTGCTGGCAGCTGCCGGTGCGCCGGACGTACGAGTGGATCGACCGCCCCGACGACACCCGGGTGCTCCAGGTCTCGATCGGCGAGTACGACCGCCGGGGCTGGGGTCCGGGTGGCCACGACCTGCACTGGTGGTGCACGTCGGCGACGTCGGCGCACGGAGCGGGCGACCCGGTGTACGTCTCGTACCGCCCGGAACTCGTGGAGCTGATGGGCAAGGCCGGGTACGACCGGCTGGTCGAACTCTGCGAGCAGCGGCTGGCCTCGCAGCTGCCGCTGTTGGCACCGCATCCCGCGGACCCCGTCGCCTGACCGTCAGGACGGGACCGGGCCGCCGGTGCCGGCGGGCGGCTGGGTCGAGCCCTCCGGGGCCGACGGGGTCGCTTCCGTGGGCGTGGGGGTCGGCGACGGGTCGGAAGGTGTCGGCGACGGGTCGGGACCGGACGAGGGCGTCGCCGAGCCGTGGCCGGACGGCGTGGGACTGCCGGTCGCCTGGCCGGGGCCGGATCCTCCGGGGGCGGACGGGCCCGCGCTCCCGTACCCGCCGATCGTGACGACGGCGCCCGCGGGTGCGATCGCCACCCGCGCGCTCCAGCGGCCCACCGGCTGGCGGAGCTGATCGACGTACACCTTGACCGTCACCGAGTCTCCGGGGGCGATCGTGCCCGACGACCGGCTGAGGTAGAGCCAGGGCGCTCCGGAACGCGCGGACCAGTGGACCGGCGAACTCCCGGAGGCGGTCAGGGTGATGAAGGTCGTCTCGCCGCTGCCCGTGGCCTGTACGGAGAGCTGTCCGGCGGCGCCGCCCGCGCCCGCGGCGCTGGTGACCTCCACGGAGACGTCCGGCGTGCCGTCGCCCTTGGCGAAGCGGCCGCCGGGTCTGGTGCTGGCGTTGCCCGCGTTCTCGTAGCCGCCGACGTTCTCGCCGCCGATGCCGTCGTGGCCGTGCGCCTCGCTCGCGGTGGCGGGGCGGCCGTCGGCGCCCTCCCCGGTGAGGGGCGCGCCGCGGTAGGCCGCCCAGAGGGCGAGCACGGGCGCGGCGACGACGGTGGCGACGACGGTCGTGGTGACGGCGCGGGCCCGCAGCCGGTCCCGGCGGGCTGCCCGGTCCTTGGGGTCCATCGGGAAGCCGCGCCGGTCGAAGCGGGGTGCGCCGCCCCTCGTCCGCGCGACGTGCGCGAGCGCGATGTGCAGGGCGGCCCGCGGGGCCTGCAGGACGGGGAGCGCGGCGGGCGTGACGCTGGTGCCGGGCCAGGTACCGGGCGCGGCGCGTTCGGCGGTGCGGCGGCAGCGCGGGCAGTCGTCGACGTGCCGGACGAGTTCGCGGCGCAGGCCGGCGCTCAGGACCAGCCGGCTGTCGCCGGTGAGGTGGGCGACGCTCGGGCAGGTGCCGGTCTCGACGACGGCGAGGGCGGCGCGGGTGCGTTCGACCTCGCAGGCGGCGGAGGCGAGGAGTTCGCGCGCCCTGACCGTGTCCATGCCGAGGACGGCGGCGACCTCGTGGGCGGCGAGCTGGTGGCGGACGGCGAGTTCGAGCGCCTCCCGCTGCTCGGGGGTGGTGCCGGCGGCCTCCGGCCAGGCCAGCAGGGCGAGTTCGCGCTGCCGCCGGGCCAGGTCCTCTTCGGAGACGGGGGCGGCGAGCGCCTCGGCCGCGCGCCGGTCCGCGGCCTCCTTGTCGCCCTTGTCGCCCTTGTCGCCCCTGTCGCCCCTGTCACTCGTGTCGCCCCTGTCGCCCTTGGTGCTCGTACGGCGGCCGGAGGCGTGCGTCGCCTGGTGTCTGCGCCGGGCCTCGGTGAGCCCCCGCAGGCAGGACCAGCGGGCGAGCGCGTACAGCCAGGCCCGCTGGTCGTCCGGGGAATCCGGGGAGCGCTGGCCCCTGCGGTCGGCGAGCGCCAGGACGTCGCCGAGCGCGGCGGTGGCCGCGTCGTGGTCGCACAGCACGGACAGGCAGTAGGTGAACAGGCCGTCCAGATAGGGCTCGTAGCGCGCGGGAGGGCGCTGGGCCGTCGTGCGGGCCGATGCGCCGCTGGGCAGGGTCACCCGCTTGCGCGCTGTACCGTGCGCCCGGTGTGCGCCGGTGGTGTGCGTGGTGTGTGTCGAGGTCTCCGGACTGCTGCTCATCACCCGTGCGACCGTAGGTGCCCGACGGCGACCCCTTCTTCCCCCTTGAGCATATTTAATCCGTACGGGTGAAACGATCCCTCATAAGGGGACACGAACCTCCGATTCCGTGGCCTGGACCTCCACGGGCGGCGACGGAAGGGGGGCGCGCGGCGGCTTCGGATCGGCGGAAGCCCCCGGCGCGACAGGGCGGGACGCGGGGAGCGGGCCGGCGGCGGGTACGACGGCCGACGGCGCTGTCGGTGGCCTCGGCTACGGTTCGGTCATGGCTGCCCGTACGAAGACCGCGAAGGACCGGCCGTCCTACCGCTGCACCGAGTGCGGCTGGCAGACGGCCAAATGGCTCGGCCGCTGCCCCGAGTGCCAGGCGTGGGGGACGGTCGAGGAGTACGGCGCGCCCGCGGTGCGGACCACGACGCCCGGCCGTGTCACCACCTCCGCGGTGCCCATCGGCCAGGTCGACGCCCGTCAGGCCACCGCGCGCAGCACCGGCGTGCCCGAGCTGGACCGCGTCCTCGGCGGTGGTCTGGTGCCCGGCGCTGTCGTCCTGCTCGCGGGCGAGCCCGGCGTCGGGAAGTCCACCCTCCTCCTGGACGTGGCGGCGAAGGCGGCGAGCGACGAGCACCGCACGCTGTATGTGACGGGCGAGGAGTCGGCGAGCCAGGTCCGGCTGCGGGCCGACCGCATCAAGGCCATCGACGACCACCTCTATCTGGCCGCGGAGACCGACCTCGCGGCCGTCCTCGGCCACCTGGACGCGGTGAAGCCGTCGCTCCTGATCCTCGACTCGGTCCAGACCGTCGCCTCTCCGGAGATCGACGGCGCCCCGGGCGGTATGGCCCAGGTCCGCGAGGTCGCCGGGGCACTCATCCGCGCCTCCAAGGAGCGTGGCATGTCGACCCTGCTCGTGGGCCATGTCACCAAGGACGGCGCGATCGCGGGCCCCCGCCTGCTCGAACACCTCGTGGACGTCGTCCTGAGCTTCGAGGGCGACCGGCACGCCCGCCTCAGGCTGGTCCGAGGGGTCAAGAACCGTTACGGGACGACGGACGAGGTCGGCTGCTTCGAGCTGCACGACGAGGGCATCACGGGTCTGACCGACCCGTCCGGCCTCTTCCTCACCCGCCGTGCCGAGCCGGTCCCGGGCACCTGTCTGACCGTGACCCTGGAGGGCCGCCGGCCCCTGGTGGCGGAGGTGCAGGCCCTCACGGTGGACTCGCAGATCCCGTCCCCGCGCCGGACGACCTCGGGCCTGGAGACCTCCCGTGTCTCCATGATGCTGGCCGTCCTGGAGCAGCGGGGCCGGATCAGCGCCCTCGGAAAACGTGACATCTACTCGGCGACGGTCGGCGGTGTGAAGCTCTCCGAGCCGGCCGCGGACCTCGCAATCGCCCTCGCGCTCGCGTCCGCGGCGAGTGACACTCCTCTCCCCAAGAACCTCGTCGCGATCGGCGAGGTGGGCCTCGCCGGGGAGGTCAGACGGGTCACGGGAGTGCAGCGGCGGCTGGCCGAAGCCCACCGACTGGGCTTCACCCACGCCCTCGTGCCGAGCGATCCGGGCAAGACCCCACCCGGTATGAAGGTCCTGGAAGTCGCCGACATGGGCGAGGCGCTGCGGGTGCTTCCGCGGTCGCGTCGTCGAGAGGCCCCACGGGAGGACGAGGAGCGCCGGTAGACTTTGCCCTGGTCTCGCCCGTCCGTACGAACCCAGGGCGACCGGAAACCGCGACCGGAGGAGTGCAGTGGCAGCCAACGACCGGGCAGCAGCTCCCGGAAAGTCCGGTGGGAGCTCCGGTGCCGATGGCCTGATGCGCGCCTCATTGAGCGCTGTGGCACCCGGCACGGCCCTCCGCGACGGGCTCGAACGAATTCTCCGCGGCAACACCGGCGGACTCATCGTGCTCGGCTGGGACAAGACCGTCGAGTCGATGTGCACCGGTGGTTTCGTGCTGGACGTGGAGTTCACCGCGACCCGGCTGCGCGAGCTGTGCAAGCTCGACGGCGGCATCGTGGTCGACAAGGACCTCACCAAGATCCTCCGGGCCGGCGTGCAGCTGGTGCCGGACCCGACGATCCCCACCGAGGAGACGGGTACGCGGCACCGCACCGCGGACCGGGTGAGCAAGCAGGTCGGTTTCCCCGTCGTCTCGGTCTCGCAGTCGATGCGGCTGATCGCCCTCTACGTCGACGGTCAGCGCCGTGTCCTGGAGGACTCCGCCGCGATCCTCTCGCGTGCCAACCAGGCCCTCGCGACCCTGGAGCGCTACAAGCTCCGTCTCGACGAGGTCGCGGGCACGCTCTCCGCGCTGGAGATCGAGGACCTGGTCACCGTCCGGGACGTGTCGGCGGTGGCGCAGCGTCTGGAGATGGTGCGCCGCATCGCCACCGAGATCGCCGAGTACGTGGTGGAGTTGGGCACCGACGGACGTCTGCTCGCCCTTCAGCTCGACGAGTTGATCGCGGGCGTGGAGCCCGAGCGTGAGCTGGTGGTCCGCGACTACGTGCCCGAGCCGACCGCGAAGCGCTCCCGCACGGTCGACGAGGCACTCTCCGAGCTGAACGCCCTCGCCCATGCCGAGCTGCTCGAACTGCCCACCGTGGCAAGGGCGCTGGGTTACACCGGTTCCCCGGAGGCGCTCGACTCCGCGGTATCGCCGCGCGGCTTCCGGCTGCTCGCGAAGGTCCCGCGCCTGCCCGGCGCGATCATCGACCGTCTCGTCGAGCACTTCGGCGGGCTGCAGAAGCTCCTCGCGGCCAGCGTCGACGATCTCCAGGCCGTCGACGGGGTGGGCGAGGCTCGGGCACGCAGTGTGCGCGAAGGGCTCTCCCGGCTGGCGGAGTCGTCGATCCTGGAACGCTACGTCTGACCGGCGGCCGGGGCCGGGACCCGGGCCGGCCGTATGCCCACCGGGTGCCCGGCCCCAGTCACCGGATACCCGGCCTCTGCCCCCGGGCGACCCGGGGGTCCGGACCACCCGGGGAGGATCGGGCCTGTCGCCGGGTGACGCGGATCGTCCCGGGCCTCAGTCCTGCGACAGCACGAACGAGGTCTGCGCCTTCGCCAGCCCCGGCGCCTTCGCCTCCACCAGGTAGGTACCCGCGGACGCCGAGCCCGCCGGGGGCGTCGCGCACTCGGGGGCACTGGCGGTGCGGTCCCAGTCCACCGTGTAGGTCACCTGACCGCCGGCCGGAACCCGGAAGAAAAGGCTGGAGGCATCCTTGGGGCAGTCGGCCGAGGACCAGAAGCTCTTGTCGTTCCCGGCCTGAGTGATCGTCAGTACGGCCTTCTTCGGGCCGAGATCGACCTTGCAGTCACTGCCGGAGGAGTTCTTCGCGATCAGCTGGATCGAGGGCTTGGTGCCGGGTCCGTACGAGTTGTGGACGCTGCGCAGGGTCAACTTGACCGCGCCCGCAGCGCAGTTGGGGAGGGTGGAACCGGCCGGGACCTGATCGGCGGATCCGGCCGACCCGGCCGATCCCGCGGATCCCGCGCCTCCGCCGTTGGAGCCGTCGTCCGAGCCGCCGGCGCCTCCGGCCGAACCGCCGCCGGAACCGCCCCCGTTGCCGGAGCCGTCGCCGCTCCCGCCGCCGGTGTCCGCGCTGCCGCTCGACTCGTCGCGTCCGCCCGGGTGTTGGCTTATCGCCGGGCCGGATCCCGAGGGGCCCGGAGTGATCGTCTCCACGGGGCCCTTCCCGTTGGAACCGTCCGCGCCCTTCTTGCCGCCGCCTCCGGTACTGACGATCCAGACCGTCAGGAGCGCCAACAGCGCTACCAGAGACAGCAGAACGGCCCTCCGACGCCAGTAGATGGTGGAGGGTAGCGGCCCGACCGGATTGCGCAGAGATCCCACGGCGCAAACTGTACGAGAGATCGGGGCCGGGACTTGCCCCACCCGCCGCCCTGAGCCCCAACTTTTCCGGATCATCATCTCGACAGCCCGGTTCGGCTGTCGCGGACGCCCGGTTTTCGCCCCCGCCGCCCCCACCCGACCCATCCCCGAGGGCTCCGCCCCCAGACCTCCGCCAGGAATGCTGCGCCCCCCGGACCCCCGCTCGTCGCCCGAAGGGCTCGTCCTCAAGGCCGGCCCCGGGCTGGAGATGCGCGCCGGCCCGCACCATCAGCCCGTCCGGCGTTTGAGGACAAGGCCCTCAAGGCCGGCCGGGGGTCTGGGGGCGCAGTCCCCAGGGCGAGGACGGGACGGCGCGCAACCCGCCCATATACGCGAGAAACACACCCCGGCACCGACCCATGGCAGGATCGGAAGCGTCATGACTGCACCCACCATGCCCACACCCAGCCCCCAGCCCACCGCCCCCGGCGAGACCCTGCACGAGCCGGTGATCACCTGGTTCGACGAGCACGCCCGCGACCTCCCCTGGCGCCGCCCCGACGCAGGCCCCTGGGGTGTGATGGTCAGTGAGTTCATGTTGCAGCAGACCCCGGTGAGCCGCGTCCTGCCCGTGTACGAACAGTGGGTGGCCCGCTGGCCCCGCCCCGCCGACCTCGCCAAGGAGGCCCCCGGCGAGGCCGTCCGCGCCTGGGGCCGCCTCGGCTACCCCCGCCGTGCCCTCCGCCTGCACGGCGCCGCGGTCGCCATAACGGAACGCCACGGCGGCGACGTACCCACGGAGCACGCACAACTGCTCGCGCTGCCCGGCATCGGCGAGTACACGGCCGCGGCGGTGGCGTCCTTCGCGTACGGCCAACGGCACGCCGTGCTGGACACGAACGTCCGCAGGGTCTTCGCCCGTGCCGTGGCCGGCGTGCAGTACCCCCCGAACGCCACCACCGCCGCCGAACGCAAGCTCGCCCGCGCCCTGCTCCCCGAGAGCGAGCGCACCGCCTCGCGCTGGGCCGCCGCCTCCATGGAACTCGGCGCGCTGGTCTGCACGGCGAAGAACGAGAGCTGCCACCGCTGCCCGATCGCCTCCCAGTGCGCATGGCGGCTGGCGGGCAAGCCGGAGCACGACGGGCCGCCGCGCCGCGGCCAGACGTACGCCGGTACCGACCGTCAGGTGCGCGGCAAGCTGCTCGCCGTACTCAGGGAGGCCGTCACGCCCGTCCCGCAGTCCGCCCTGGACCGCGTATGGGAGGAACCCGTGCAGCGTGCCCGCGCTCTGGACGGACTCGTCGCCGACGGGCTCGTCGAACCCCTCACGGGCGGTTTGTATCGGCTGCCGTTGACCTAGCGCCGGCCACGACCCCGCCCGCGAATCGCCAAAACATCCCCAACCAGGACATGTAGGCACCTCGCCTTACCCGCCGACTCCCTCCGTTACACAACCGACGTACAGCCGAGTGCTCGTCGCAGGCTGTCTCGGACAACCCCGTGACAACGCCTCCGTAGCTTCATCTCCGTACCGCACGCACAGCGGGACCACAGCGGTACGGAAGCGACGGACAGCCGACAGCAGGCGTCAGCAGGCAGGTCGGAAACGGGGATGGAGGCGGTTGATCATGGCGCACGGCGAGGTGCTCGAATTCGAGGAGTACGTCCGCACTCGGCAGGACGCGCTGCTGCGCAGCGCCCGCCGCCTGGTCCCCGACCCCGTGGACGCCCAGGACCTGCTGCAGACCGCGCTCGTCCGCACGTACGGCCGCTGGGACGGCATCGCGGACAAGCGGCTCGCCGACGCGTACCTGCGCCGCGTGATGATCAATACGCGCACCGAGTGGTGGCGGGCGCGGAAGCTCGACGAGGTGCCCACCGAGCAGCTCCCGGACGCCCGCGTCGAGGACTCCACCGAGCAGCACGCGGACCGCGCGCTCCTCATGGACATCATGAAGGTGCTCGCTCCGAAGCAGCGCAGTGTCGTGGTGCTGCGACACTGGGAGCAGATGTCCACGGAGGAGACGGCCGCCGCGCTCGGCATGTCGGCCGGAACGGTCAAGAGCACGCTGCACCGGGCGCTGGCCCGGCTCCGCGAGGAGCTGGAGAGCCGGGACCAGGAGGAGCGCGGCGCCCGCGCGCTCGAACCGGGTGAGGAGCGGGAGCGTTGCGCGGCCTAGCGATTCGGGCCAGGAGAACCGGCCGGGTACTGAAGGCGGGGGGTGCGGCGGCGACCGCGCTCGCCGCCCTCGGCCTTTTCCTGACCGCCTGTGCCACGGGAGGTACGGGCGCCCGTGACGAGGGCCCGGCGGGCAGCGAGGCGGTGGCCAAGGCCCCCACGACTCCCACCACCTCCCCCTCGGCCACGAAGTCCGCCAAGCGGGTGGACGTGGTCAAGCTCGTCAAGGACGACCCCGAGGTCAGCCCGTCGGTCAAGGGCGCCCTCAAACCGTGCGTGGCCGACGAGTACCCGGTCGACGTGTCGTACGGAGAGCTGACCGGGGGCCCCTCGGACGACGTCGTCGTCAACGTGATGACCTGCGGAGACGCCGTCGGCATCGGCTCGTACGTGTACCGCGAGGAAAAGGGCCGGTACGAGAACGTGTTCAAGACCGAGGAGCCACCGGTCTACGCGGAGATCGACCGGGGCGACCTGGTGGTCACACAGCAGCTGTACAAGAGGGGCGACCCGGTGTCGTATCCCTCCAGCGAGGAAGTGATCACCTACGGCTGGTCCGCGACCCGCTTCACCGAGGAGTCCCGGACGCACAACGACTACAGCAACGCGGTGGGTGCCACCGACGCCCCCACCCCCGCCGCGAACTGAAGAACAGACGGAGCAACGGAGCAGCCGGATGGCAGAGCAGACCCACGTCCTGTTCGTCGAGGACGACGATGTCATCCGCGAGGCCACACAACTCGCGCTGGAGCGCGACGGCTTCGCGGTCACGGCCATGCCCGACGGCCTGTCGGGCCTGGAGGCGTTCCGTGCGGACCGTCCGGACATCGCCCTCCTGGACGTCATGGTCCCCGGCCTGGACGGCGTCAGCCTGTGCCGCCGTATCCGTGACGAGTCCACCGTCCCCGTGATCATGCTGTCGGCGCGGGCCGACTCGATCGACGTCGTCCTGGGGCTGGAGGCGGGCGCCGACGACTATGTGACCAAACCCTTCGACGGGGCCGTGCTGGTCGCCCGCATCCGCGCGGTGCTGCGGCGGTTCGGGCACGCGAGCGGTCCGAACGCGGGTACGGACGTGCCCTCGCCGGTCGACGGCGGTCTGCTCTCCTTCGGGGACGGGGACCTGGAGATCGACACCGAGGGCATGGAGGTGCTCAAGGGCGGGGTGCCCGTGGCGCTGACACCCACCGAGATGCGACTGCTGCTGGAGTTCTCGTCCGCGCCGGGCACGGTGCTGAGCCGCGACAAGCTGCTCGAACGTGTGTGGGACTACGGCTGGGGCGGTGACACCCGCGTCGTCGACGTCCATGTCCAGCGGCTGCGGACGAAGATCGGCCAGGACCGGATCGAGACGGTCCGCGGTTTCGGCTACAAGTTGAAGGCCTGAGCGGGGTATGCGGGGGATGTTCCAGCGCCGGAACCCGGCCGACGACGACAGACCGGGCGCCGACTCCGGCACACCGGGTCCCGGCTTCGGCACACCGGGTCCCGACTCCGGCGGACCGGAGACCGTCCACGGCGGTCGCGGCTCGGGCTCGGGCTCCGGCTCCGGCTCCGGCTCCGGCGGACCGGATGGCGCGTACGGCGCGCACGGCGGGCGGAACGGCGATGACGCCGGGCCGGGCGGCCACCGTGGCGGACCGGGCGCCGATCTCCCCGGGCGGGGCAGCGTCCGTGGCGGACCGGGCTCCGGTCTCACCGGGCCGGACAGCGTCCGCGGCGGACCGGGCGGCGGCGCGGGCGGCGGCGCCGGACACCGCGGCAACGACGGAAGCGGAGGCCGCCGCGTCCGCGCCGGTGGCCGGCCCGCCGAGGTCGGAGTCACCGGCATCCGCACCGGCATCCGCTGGAAGCTGAGCGCGGCCATCGCCATGGTCGGCGCCCTCGTCGCGGTCGCGCTGAGTCTCGTCGTGCACAACGCGGCACGCGTCTCGATGCTCGACAACTCGCGGGATCTGGCGGACGAACGGATCCAGGTCGCCCAGCGCATGTACGAGTCCGGCCGCACGCAGTCCTTCGGGGTCAAGGTCGACGACCCGATGATCCCGGGAGACCTGCTGGCCAAGGTCGAACAGGGACGGCGAGCCACCTACGTCGCCGACCGTCCCAACGGCGTGCCGGACATCTGGGCGGCCGTACCCCTCAAGGACGGCCGCGTCCTCTCGCTCCACACCGGGTTCACCGACCGCAACACCGACGTCATGAAGGACCTCGACCAGGCGCTGATCATCGGTTCGATCGCGGTCGTCTTCGGGGGCAGCGCCCTCGGCGTGCTGATCGGCGGCCAGTTGTCGCGCCGGCTGCGCAAGGCCGCGGCCGCCGCGAACCAGGTCGCCAAGGGCGAGACCGACGTCCGCGTACGGGAAGCGATCGGCGGCGTCGTGCGCGACGAGACCGACGACCTGGCGCGGGCGGTGGACGCCATGGCGGACGCGCTCCAGCAGCGCATCGAGGCCGAGCGCCGGGTGACCGCGGACATCGCGCACGAGCTGCGCACACCGGTCACGGGACTGCTGACCGCGGCCGAGCTGCTGCCCCCCGGCCGGCCCACGGAACTGGTCCGCGACCGGGCCCAGGCCATGCGCACGCTGGTCGAGGACGTCCTGGAGGTGGCCCGGCTGGACGGTGCGTCCGAGCGGGCCGAGCTGCAGGACATCCTGCTCGGCGAGTTCGTGGCGCGCCGGGTGGCCGCCAAGGACCCCGACATCGACGTACGCGTGATCCACGAGTCGGAGGTCACCACGGATCCGCGGCGCCTGGAGCGCGTTCTGTTCAATCTGCTCGCCAACGCGGCTCGGCACGGCAAACCGCCGATCGAGGTCTCGGTGGAGGGCCGGGTCATCCGTGTGCGCGACCACGGTCCGGGCTTCCCCGAGGAACTCCTCGCCGACGGCCCCAGCCGCTTCCGCACCGGCAGCACCGACCGGGCGGGCCACGGTCACGGGCTGGGGCTCACCATCGCTGCGGGTCAGGCCCGGGTGCTGGGCGCCCGGCTGACCTTCCGCAACATCCGTCCCGCGGGGGCCCCGGAGAACATGCCCGCGGAGGGCGCGGTCGCGGTGCTGTGGCTGCCGGAGCACGCGCCCACCAACACGGGCAGCTTCCCCCTGCTGCCGGCGTGAGGGAGCGGGGCCCTGTCCCGGTCTCGGCACCAGTACCGCGAGGCGGACCGCTGAGCGCCCGGGAACGCGTGGGTGCGCCGTTGTCGGCTCAGGGACGCCGGTGCGCCCGGGAACATCCGTGAACGTCCGCGAACCGGAGAAGGCCCCCGGGGCGGACACGCCGGGGGCCTTCGGATCGAGCGGGGGGTCAGACGGTTTCCGCCAGGGTTTCCTTCGGCGGCGCGTCGTTCGCCGCGGCGTCGGCCTCGGCGGGCTTGGCGGGTGCTCCCGCCCCCCGCAGCGGGACCTCCTTCACGAACACCGCCGCCACCAGTGCGCCCACGGCCACCACGGATCCCAGCAGGAACGCGGAGTGCGTACCCGAGGACACCGCGAACTGGTAGGCCTCGCGCGCCGCGGCCGGCAGCTTGGCGAGGCTGGCCGCGTCGAGCTGCGCGGACCGCTCGGTCATCTGGGAACCCAGCGCCCCGGCCCGCTCGGCCATGACGTCCTGGACGCGGTGGTTGAACAGCGCGCCCATGATCGCGACACCGAAGGACGAGCCGAGCGTACGGAAGAGGGTCGTGGACGAGGACGCGACGCCCATGTCCTTCATCTCGACGCTGTTCTGCGCCACCAGCATCGTGATCTGCATCAGGCAGCCCATGCCCAGGCCGAGCACGGCCATGTACAGGCCCGAGGTCAGCCGGCTGGTACCCGTGTCCATCTGCGACAGCAGGAACAGGCCCACCGACATCAGCACACTGCCGACGACCGGGAACGCCTTGTAGCGGCCGCTGCTGGTGGTGACCCGCCCGGCGACCATCGAGGTGACCAGCATCGCGCCGAGCATCGGCAGGAGCAGCAGGCCGGAGTTGGTCGCGGACGCGCCCTGTACGGACTGCTGGTACAGCGGGAGGAAGAGCACGGCGCCGAACATCACGAAGCCGGTGATGAAGCCGATGACGGACATCAGCGTGAAGTTGCGGTTGCGGAAGATGTGCAGCGGCAGGATCGGCGAGGCGGCCTTGGTCTGCACGAAGACGAAGCCGACGAGCGCGGCGACACCGATGCCGATCAGCTCCATGATCCGGGCGGAGCCCCAGGCGTACTCGCTGCCACCCCAGGTGGTGACGAGCACGATGGACGAGATGCCGACGGTCAGCAGCCCCGCACCGAGGTAGTCGATCTTCGCCTCGACCCGCTTCTTCGGCAGGTGCAGCACGGCGCTGACGGCCAGCAGCGCGACGATGCCGAGCGGCAGGTTGATGTAGAAGGACCAGCGCCAGCCCCAGTGGTCCGTGATGGAGCCGCCGACCAGCGGTCCCGCGATCATGGCGAGCGCCATGATGCCGGCCATCATGCCCTGGTACTTGCCCCGCTCACGCGGCGGAATGAGGTCCCCGATGATCGCCATGACGCCGACCATGAGACCGCCGGCGCCCAGACCCTGGATGGCACGGAAGCCGATCAGCTGTCCCATGTCCTGCGCCATACCGCTGAGCGCGGACCCGAGGAGGAAGATGACGATCGAGGTCATGAAGGCGCCCTTGCGCCCGTACATGTCGCCGAGCTTGCCCCAGATCGGGGTCGAGGCGGCGGTCGCGAGCGTGTACGCGGTGACGACCCAGGACAGGTGCTCCAGGCCGCCGAGATCGCCCACGATCGTCGGCATCGCCGTGCCCACGATCATGTTGTCGAGCATCGCGAGGAGCATCGCGATCATGAGCGCGAGCAGCACGACCCGCACACTGCGTGGCTGTTTCCCGGTCTGTACGGCCGCTTCCGTGTTGTCCGCCATCATTCCCACTCCCCTGGGTCCCGCTGGATGCCCACTGGTGTCGGGGCGACTGCCCCTGCTCTTCCGCTTACTTGCCGACCGGCAAGTTGACTACACTGAGGGAAAGTAGTCCCGTAACTAGCCGGGCGTCAAGTAAGTTTTCCTGGATTTGCCAGTCGCCCGGCGACACGTACGGTTCGAGGAGCACGAGGAGTACGAGGATGGGCGGCGACACCGTGGACGGCATCAAGCGACAGCGTCGCGGGGACACCCGCCAGCGCATCCAGGACGTGGCCCTGGAGCTCTTCTCCGAGCACGGCTACGAGAAGACCTCACTGCGCGAGATCGCCGAGCACCTGGATGTCACCAAGGCGGCGCTGTACTACCACTTCAAGACCAAGGAAGACATCCTCAAGAGCCTCTTCCAGGACCTGTCCAAGCCCATGGACGAGCTGATCGAGTGGGGACGGCACCAGCCGCGCACGCTGGCGACGAAGCAGGAGATCCTGCACCGCTACAGCAACGCGCTGGCGGACGCGGCCCCCCTCTTCCGCTTCATGCAGGAGAACCAGGCCGCCGTCCGTGAGCTGCGCACCGGCGAGGACTTCAAGGACCGCATGATCCGCATGATCGACCTGCTCAAGGAGCCGGACGCGGACCTGACGAACCAGGTCCGCTGCATCAGCGCGCTGTTCTCGATGCATGCCGGGATGTTCATGCTGAAGGACGTCGAAGGCGACCCCGAGGAGAAGCGCAAGGCCATCCTGGAGGTCGCCGTCGATCTGGTGACGCAGGCGCACAGCGGTCCCGCCGCTCCGTGAACCCTCACGCCTTCGAAGTCACACCCGGGGTGCTGCTCAGACCTTCACACCCTTGGAGTGCAGGAAGGCGACCGGGTCGATGGCCGAACCGTAGTTCGGGGTCGTACGGATCTCGAAGTGCAGGTGCGGCCCGCTGGAGTTCCCGGTGTTGCCCGAGAGCGCTATGTGCTGGCCGGTGGTGACGACCTGGCCTATGCGCACGTCGATCCGGGACAGGTGGGCGTACTGGGAGTACGTGCCGTTGCCGTGCTTGATGACGATGGCGTTGCCGTACGCGGGGCCGTCACCGGCGCCGTTGCCGCCGGCCTTGACCACGGTGCCGCCGTGCGCGGCGGATACGTCGGTGCCCAGCGGAACCGCGAAGTCCTGACCGGAGTGCTTGTGGGCCCACATGCCGCCGGCCTGGTTGAAGGTGGCGGACAGGGTGTACTTCTTCACCGGGTCGATCCACGAGGCGGCCTTCTTGACCGTGGCGTGCTCAGCCTTCGCCGCGGCCTTGGCCTGGGCGGCGGCCTGGGTCTGCAGAACACTGGCCGTCGTGCTGGTCGCGGCGCTGTCCAGGGTGCTGGCGGACGCGATCCCGGCACCCAGTACGGCCGTGGCGCCCACCGAGGCGGCGAGGACGGCCGTCCGGCTGCGGAGCAGGGACGTGCGGGACTGACGGGACGTGACACGCTTCGACATCTGAACCTCATGGAGACGGGGACGGGGGGCTTGAACCCGACCGGAGCGAGGTCGCTGCCGGAGGGGGCCATCCCTTGGTAACCCGGACCCCGGCGAATCCCCAAAGCCCCCTTCTACGACGCTAGGTCGTACTTGACCCCGAAACGACCGACTCCTTGACAGAAGCTACGTCGTGCACCGATTCGTCCGTTTTTTCTGTAAGAAGTTGGGTTTAACCCCACTTCCGGCCCGCCGCAGCACGGGTGGAGCGGCCTGCCGCCACACCCCCACCTCCGCCCTCCGGACCCCCGTGCGGGCGTGACGTGAAAAGTACGATTTGCACCTCTAGGTCCCCCTACTAATAGCCCTAGTACGGGATAAATCGCCTGTGCGTCATGTCACCGCGGGGACGCCTGCGGGACCCCGTCAGGCCTCTCCGGCGCACCCCGCCACGAGGTGAATCCGACCCTCCGGACGAGGGCCCCTCGGGGACGCGGAGGGACGGAGAGCGACGGAGAGCGACGGACCTGACCCGCGGGCGGCCCCTGCGTACGACGAGACCCCGCACGGCCCCGCGACGCGCGAAGGCCGCGTTCGGGACCCGCGCAGCGGGCTGCGCGCGTACGGCCCGGCAGCGGGCGCCTGCCTTCGCCCGTACCTGCGGGCCCGCAGGCCCGCAGGCCCGCAGGCCCGCAGGCCCGCAGGCCCGCACCAGTCTGTGCCCGCACGGGCCTGCGGGTACGGGCCCGCATGTACCGGCGCGCATGTACAGGCCTGCGCCTACCGGCCCGCGCGTGCCGGCCTGCCCGCTTACGGACCTGGCAGGCGGGCGCCCGCCTGCGGCAAGGGCCCCGTACGCGGGCCTGCGCACGTACGGGCCCGCGCAGGGGCCCCTGGGTGCCGCCGGGGCCCACAGGGGCCCTGCGTACCGCGCCTGCCGTCGATGTCGGCTGTCGCGCCGGCCCTCGGACCCTCGTGGCGGCCCGGTCAGGGCCGTACGGCCCGTGTCGTACGGGCCTTGCCTCCGGCTCCGGCTCAGGCGTCGACTCCTTCCGCAGCTCCGGCCTCGGCCTCGGCTCCGGCTCCGTCCGCGACTCCGGCCCCGGCTCCGGCTCTGATCGCGCCTCCGGCTCCGGTCGCGACCTCGTCTGGGGGCCGGCGGTCTCGTCGCGGCTCCGTCTGCGGCTGTGCGAGGCCCGTACGCAGGCCGGCGCCACAGGTGGCCCCGCCCTCCGGGTGCCGCCGAGCCCGGCGACGGCTCTGTGCGCCGGTCCGCCCTGCCCGTGTGCCGCCGTGGGCGACGGGAAAAGGGGCTGCCCCGGGACCGAAGTCCCGGGGCAGCCCCTTTTGTGTCCTGCGGCGAACCCGGAGGGCTACGCCTCCTTGCTCAGGTTGGGACCGGCCCCACCCGCGGCCTGCTCGATCGGCGGGACGTCGGGCAGCGCCGACTTCTCCTCGCCCCGGAAGGTGAAGGTCACGGTGTCACCCTCGCCCTCCGTGTCGACGACCACGATGTGACCGGGACGCAGCTCGCCGAAGAGGATCTTCTCCGAGAGCGTGTCCTCGATCTCGCGCTGGATCGTGCGACGCAGCGGCCGCGCGCCCAGGACGGGGTCGTAACCCTTCTTGGACAGCAGCTCCTTGGCGGACTGGGAGAGCTCGATGCCCATGTCCCGGTCCTTGAGTCGCTCGTCCACCTTGCCGACCATCAGGTCGACGATCTTGAGGATGTCGTCCTGCGTCAGCTGCGGGAAGACGACCACGTCGTCGACACGGTTGAGGAACTCGGGACGGAAGTGCTGCTTGAGCTCGTCCGACACCTTGTTCTTCATGCGCTCGTAGTTGGACTTCGTGTCACCCGTGGCCGCGAAGCCCAGGTTGAAGCCCTTCGAGATGTCCCTGGTGCCGAGGTTGGTCGTCATG
This sequence comes from Streptomyces fagopyri, assembly GCF_009498275.1. NCBI lineage: Bacteria > Bacillati > Actinomycetota > Actinomycetes > Kitasatosporales > Streptomycetaceae > Streptomyces > Streptomyces fagopyri. The sequence goes on from NZ_CP045643.1 coordinate 4,269,490, forward strand.
ATGATGACCGTGTTCTTGAAGTCCACGACCCGGCCCTGGGAGTCGGTCAGACGACCGTCCTCCAGGATCTGCAGCAGCGAGTTGAAGATGTCCGGGTGGGCCTTCTCGACCTCGTCGAAGAGGACGACCGAGAACGGCTTGCGGCGCACCTTCTCCGTCAGCTGGCCGCCCTCCTCGTAGCCCACGTAACCGGGGGGCGAACCGAAGAGACGCGACACCGTGTGCTTCTCGCTGAACTCCGACATGTCGAGGGAGATCAGGGCGTCCTCGTCACCGAAGAGGAACTCGGCGAGGGCCTTGGACAGTTCGGTCTTACCGACGCCGGACGGGCCCGCGAAGATGAACGAACCACCGGGACGCTTCGGGTCCTTCAGACCGGCCCGGGTACGACGGATCGCCTTCGAGAGCGCCTTGACGGCGTCCTTCTGACCGATGACCCGCTTGTGGAGCTCGTCCTCCATGCGCAGCAGGCGGCTCGACTCCTCCTCGGTCAGCTTGAAGACCGGGATGCCCGTGGCGGTCGCGAGGACCTCGGCGATCAGCTCGCCGTCGACCTCGGCCACGACGTCCATGTCGCCGGCCTTCCACTCCTTCTCCCGCTTGGTCTTCGCCGCCAGCAGCTGCTTCTCCTTGTCGCGGAGAGAGGCCGCCTTCTCGAAGTCCTGGGAGTCGATGGCCGACTCCTTGTCGCGGCGGACGCCCGCGATCTTCTCGTCGAACTCGCGGAGGTCCGGCGGCGCGGTCATCCGGCGGATGCGCATCCGGGAGCCCGCCTCGTCGATGAGGTCGATCGCCTTGTCCGGCAGGAAGCGGTCCGAGATGTACCGGTCGGCCAGCGTGGCGGCCTGGACCAGTGCCTCGTCGGTGATGGAGACGCGGTGGTGCGCCTCGTAACGGTCGCGCAGGCCCTTGAGGATCTCGATCGTGTGGGGGAGGGAAGGCTCCGCCACCTGGATCGGCTGGAAGCGGCGCTCGAGGGCCGCGTCCTTCTCGAGGTGCTTGCGGTACTCGTCCAGAGTGGTCGCACCGATGGTCTGGAGCTCACCGCGGGCCAGCATCGGCTTCAGGATCGAGGCCGCGTCGATGGCGCCCTCGGCGGCACCCGCACCGACCAGCGTGTGGAGCTCGTCGATGAACAGGATGATGTCGCCGCGGGTGCGGATCTCCTTGAGGACCTTCTTCAGGCGCTCCTCGAAGTCACCGCGGTAGCGGGAGCCGGCGACCAGCGCGCCGAGGTCCAGGGTGTAGAGGTGCTTGTCCTTGAGGGTCTCGGGCACCTCGCCCTTGACGATGGCCTGCGCCAGGCCCTCGACGACGGCGGTCTTGCCGACGCCGGGCTCACCGATGAGGACCGGGTTGTTCTTGGTCCTGCGGGAGAGCACCTGCATGACCCGCTCGATCTCCTTCTCGCGCCCGATGACCGGGTCGAGCTTGGACTCACGAGCGGCCTGGGTGAGGTTCCGGCCGAACTGGTCGAGGACCAGGGACGTGGAGGGGGTGCCCTCGGCAGGACCGCCGGCGGTGGCGGTCTCCTTGCCCTGGTAACCGGAGAGCAGCTGGATGACCTGCTGCCGCACCCGGTTGAGATCGGCGCCCAGCTTGACCAGGACCTGGGCGGCGACGCCCTCGCCCTCACGGATCAGGCCGAGCAGGATGTGCTCCGTGCCGATGTAGTTGTGGCCCAGCTGAAGGGCCTCGCGGAGCGAGAGCTCCAGGACCTTCTTGGCACGGGGGGTGAAGGGGATGTGCCCGGACGGGGCCTGCTGCCCCTGCCCGATGATCTCCTCCACCTGCTGGCGGACCGCCTCGAGCGAAATCCCGAGGCTCTCCAGGGCCTTAGCGGCGACACCCTCACCCTCGTGGATCAGGCCCAGGAGGATGTGCTCGGTGCCGATGTAGTTGTGGTTGAGCATCCGGGCTTCTTCCTGAGCCAGGACGACAACCCGCCGCGCGCGGTCGGTGAACCTCTCGAACATCGTTAATCGCTCCTCAGAGCGGTCAGGCAGTAAGGGGACGCTCCCCTCCCTGTCCTTCCGCAGCTTAGTCCCGCAAGCGGGGACCGCTCATTCCAACTGCCGACACCGTCCTTGGCCTCCTGACCCCGAACGCCGACATCTGCTCCAACCTGATGGTGCGAGACGATGTTCCCGCAGGCCAGGCAGATACCCTCATGTGCTGTACGCCGATGGCGAACGTGAGGTGCCCAGGCTCTGCGTGTCGCCCCTCCCACTAGGGATGTCTTACCCGTACGCACTGACACTCCATGCGGCGCGCACAGGTTCCCTCCGCTATGGGCGAACATCTTTGCGCCGCCGATCGTCCCCGCGCGCCCCCTTGTTCGACACTCTGCGCTCATCATGAAACACCCAGCGTAACTCTGGAGCCCTTCCGACGGTTGCTCCTGTCATGGTTCCCACTGTCCCCCTTCCTCGCCGCCCGCTCGACCCGAGCGGCCGGACGCGGCAGTGGTACGAGAACGAACTGGGCTGGACGACCGTGCCCGGCTCACCGGTGCGGCTGGCCACCGGCATGCGCTTCGACGTGCTGGAAGTCCCCGCGGAGGCGGGTTTCGCGGGGCTGCGGCACCTAAGTCCGGCGTCTCCGGTGGCACTGCACAGAAACCTGCCGGAACGGCGGGGTGATTCCGGTGTTCCCGGTGATCCGGGTGGTCTCGGTGATCCGGGGGATTCCGGAGCGCGCGAGCCGGCTTTCCCGGCGCCGCACGGAGATTCCGGGGATTTCCGGGATTCCGGGGTCCGCCCAGGGGATTCACCGTCCCGGCGCGGGTGCCGGGACGTCCGGCGCGGGGCACGGATGCGGCTGCTGGTGGCCGAGGGGAGCGCGGAGGAACTGCCGGGGCTGCTCGACTGGCTGGAGTGGGGCGCCCTCGCGCTGGATCTCACGGCGATCGGGGCGGGCGGGAGCATCGGGGCTCCGCTGCCGCCCGGGGTGCCCGAAGGGCCGCTGCACGCAGGCGGGTCCGGTCCGCAGGGGGCCGCCGTCTGGCTGCGGCCCCCTGAGCCGGGGTGCGAGGTGGAACCCTCGCTGCCGACCCTGTCGGCCATGGGGGGCGGTGGGGGCGCCCCCGATCTCGTACGACTCGTGGAGACGATGGCGACTGAGTGCCACCGCATCCGGTTGCGGCGCGCGTGCGCTCAGCCGTTGGCCTTCTCGTAGTCCTCGCGAATTTGCGCGGGAACGCGGCCACGGTCGTTGACCTCGTAACCGTTCTCCTTCGCCCACGCGCGGATCTGCGCGGTGTCCTGGCTGCCACCGGAAGCGACGCGCGCCTTTCCGCGGCCACCCGAAGCGCGGCCACCGGTACGACGCCCACCCTTCACGTAGGCGTCGAGAAGACCACGCAGCTTGTCCGCATTGGCGGTCGTGAGGTCGATCTCGTAGGTCTTGCCGTCCAACGCGAACGTCACCGTCTCGTCCGCCTCGCCACCGTCGAGGTCGTCGACAAGAAGGACCTGAACCTTCTGTGCCACCGGATTTCCTTTCATCGATAACGTGAGGGCCGAGGGTCTGCGGCGTGGGCCGCCGTTTCGCGTCCCCTGTTATATGCAGTACTGCAGTACGTCGGAAAGCAAACCGCTTTTGCTGGAAAAACACAAACCCCTGGGGGAGACTCGGGGGCCACTGGAAGACCGGAAACGTGCGCGTTTCGGACATAGGGAACGCGGGCAAGGCGGTCCGGCGGAATAGTGGCCGGCGATCACAGATGCAGAAGCATCCGGCTGTTGCCCAAGGTGTTCGGTTTCACTCGTTCGAGACCGAGGAACTCCGCGACGCCCTCGTCATAGGAACGCAGCAGCTCGGCGTACACATCGGTGTCGACCGGCGTCTCACCGATCTCCACGAAGCCGTGCTTCGCGAAGAAGTCCACTTCGAAGGTGAGACAGAAAACGCGGCGAACGCCGAGCCAGCGGGCGGTGTGCAGCAACTTCTCCAGCAACTGATGACCGACGCCGGCGCCCTTGACCGTGGGGTTCACCGCGAGAGTGCGGACTTCCGCGAGGTCTTCCCACATCACGTGCAGCGCACCGCAGCCGACGACCTCGGCGTTGTCGTCACGTTCGGCGACCCAGAACTCCTGGATGTCCTCGTAAAGCGTGACCGTGGCTTTGTCGAGCAGGATGCGCCGTCGGACGTTCGCGTCGAGGAGGCGGCGAACGGCCGGGACATCGCCGGTCCTGGCCCGCCGGACGGTGATGGCTTTTGCGGTGTCCCCGGGATGCGGTGCGGGCCGCCGCGCTGGATGCTCTGCTGGCATGAGCGGACGCTATCGCCCGGTGGCGTCACGGTCCGAGGCGGGGCCCTCGCCGCCCTGCTTCTCACCCGCGTTCCCGGTCGCGTTCCCGGCCGACTTCTCGCCGGGCTTCTCGTCGCCCTTCTCCTCCGAAGCTTCCGGAGGTGCCGGTGTTTCGGCATCGGGCGGGTCTTCTTCGGGCCGCTGCACGATACGCATGGCGTCGCGCAGCGCATGGCGCTGTTCCTCGCTCATCATGCCGAAGAAGGCGACGAGAGCGGCGGCGGGGTTGTCACTCTGGGACCACGCGTCGTTCATGAGGGCCGCGGAGTAGGCGGCACGCGTGGAGACCGCCTCATATCGATAGGCCCGGCCTTCCGCCTCGCGGCGCACCCAGCCCTTCTGATGGAGATTGTCCAAAACGGTCATCACCGTGGTGTACGCGATGGACCGTTCCTGCTGAAGGTCTTCCAGGACTTCTCGAACGGTCACCGGGCGGTTCCACTTCCACACCCGTGTCATGACCGAGTCTTCGAGTTCTCCCAATGGGCGAGGCACAGCTCAGAACAATAGTGGGAGATCAGCAACAAAAAGGGCGTACGACTCGAAAAACGTATGAGTCGTACGCCGATGAGCGCCTTGAAGGGGCCGGGCGCTCAGGCCTCGGAGTCCCGGGAAACCTGACGGGCGCCGTCCGCGCGCGCGAGCGCGGCGTCGACGACCGCGTCCTCCTTGGACTTGTTGGCACCGCCCTGGGTCTTGACGATCGTCACGATCAACCCGATGAAGAACACGGCCATCACTACGGGGGGCACGAGCGCGGAGAGATAGTCCATGCCTCCAGAGTAGCTAGCCCGCCGCGAGCTGCTGAGGGGGGTTCACCGGTGGCGGCACCGGTTTGCGCCGGGGCGGGAAGACCTCGCCCGGGGTGGGGATCGGACGGTCCGGGCGCGGGCTCCTTCCCGGGGGGTTCGCCTTCGGATCGGCGCCGGGCCGGTCCGCCGGCTTCCGGACGGGTTCGCCGGGGCCCGCGGCGCGTGCCAGACCTCCGGGGAGGGCCGTCAGCCGGGTGCGGGACGCCGGGACCGTGGGAGTGGCCGTACGGACCGCCAGCCGGGCGCGGACGTCCCGTTCGGCGAGGTCACAGCAGCGTTCCAGGAGGGCGGCCGCGGCGGGGTTGCCGCGCAGGGCGCGCAGGGCGGCGAGATCGTCCGGATTCGGCCGGTAGCCGGTGGCCAGGGTTTCTTCCAGGAGTACGAGGTAGCCGGCGGCCGTACCGGGCAGCGCGGCCCGGTAGCGGGAGAGGTCGGCCAGCAGGAACGCCCGGAGCCTGGCTCCCTCGCGGGCGGCCTCGTCGACGGATTCGGCGAGCCGGAGGCAGTCCTGGACGTCTTCGGCCGAAGCGGGAGCGGGATGGAGGGCGAGGGCGAGAGCGCGACGGAGCACACGCAGCTCCTGGGCACCGAACGCCATGCCGCCGCGGGATCCGTAGGGCGTGGGCATGCCGTGACGATACGCGCTAATCAGACAAAATCCGCATATCCGTCTCGCGTGTCCTCGCCCCCGCCGCCCTTAGCCTCCCCCAAGCCGAGAGCTTGGGGGAGGCTAAGGGCGGCGGGGGCGAGAACCGTCAGGTACGGGACACGTTCCGCTCGTACACCAGGCGCAGTCCGATCAACGTGAGCCACGGCTCGTGCTCGTCGATGACGGAGGACTCCCCCAGGACCATCGGCGCCAGCCCCCCGGTCGCGATGACGGTGACATCGTCGGGATCCTCCGCGAGCTCCCGCACCATCCGGTTGACGACCCCGTCCACCTGTCCCGCGAACCCGTAGATGATGCCGGACTGCATCGCCTCGACGGTGTTCTTGCCGATGACCGCCCGCGGCCGGGCCACCTCGATCTTGCGCAGCTGGGCCCCCTTGACCCCGAGCGCGTCGACGGAGATCTCGATGCCGGGCGCGATGACACCGCCCACGTACTCACCCCGCGCGCTCACCGCGTCGAACGTGGTCGCCGTGCCGAAGTCGACGACGATCGCCGGCCCCCCGTAGAGCTCGACGGCCGCGACCGAGTTGATGATGCGGTCCGCGCCGACCTCCTTCGGGTTGTCGGTGAGGATCGGCACGCCCGTCTTCACGCCGGGCTCGACCAGGACGGCCGGCACGTCGCCGTAGTAGCGGCGGGTCACCTCGCGCAGCTCGTGCAGGACGGACGGGACGGTGGCGCAGATCGCGATGCCGTCGATGCCGTCACCGAGCTCCTCGCCGAGCAGCGGGTGCATGCCCATCAGTCCCTGGAGGAGCACGGCGAGTTCGTCGGCGGTGCGGCGGGCGTCCGTGGAGATGCGCCAGTGTTCGACGATCTCCTCGCCGTCGAAGAGGCCGAGGACCGTGTGGGTGTTGCCGACGTCGATGGTGAGGAGCATGGGTCCTACTCCGCCTCGTCCGTGGAAACCTCGTCCGTCGACGCGTCGCGCAGGTCCAGGCCGATGTCCAGGATCGGCGAGGAGTGGGTCAGGGCGCCCACCGCGAGGAAGTCCACGCCCGTCCTGGCGTACTCCTCGGCGTTGCCGAGGGTGAGCCGTCCCGAGGCCTCCAGGAGCGCGCGGCCGGCGACCAGGGCGACCGCCTCCTTGCACTCGGCGGGCGTGAAGTTGTCGAGGAGGATCAGGTCGGCGCCCGCGTCCACGACCGCGCGCAGCTGGCCCAGCGTGTCCACCTCGACCTCGATGGCGACCTCGGGGAAGGCATCGCGGACGGCCGTGAAGGCCTGGGCCACGCCGCCCGCGGCGACCACGTGGTTGTCCTTGACCAGCGCGGCGTCCGAGAGCGACATGCGGTGGTTGACGCCGCCGCCGCAGCGCACCGCGTACTTCTCCAGGGAGCGCAGGCCCGGGGTCGTCTTGCGGGTGTCGCGCACCCGCGTGCCGGTGCCCTCCAGCGCGTCGGCCCACGCGCGCGTGGCGGTCGCGATGCCGGACAGACGGCACAGCAGGTTCAGTGCGCTGCGCTCGGCCGTGAGGAGGTCGCGGGTGCGGGTGGTGACGCTGAGGAGCTTCTGTCCCGCCTCGACGAGGTCGCCGTCCTCGACGTGCCGCTCCACCTCGAACTCGTCGGTGCAGACCACGGAGACGACGGCCTCGGCGACCCGCAGGCCCGCGACGACGCCCGCGTCACGGGCGGTGAAGTCCGCGGTGGAGACGGCGTCCTCGGGAATGGTCGCGACGGTCGTCACGTCCACGCCGTTGTCGAGGTCCTCCTGGATGGCGACGTTCGCGATGTCCTCGACCTCCAGCGGGTCGAGACCGGCGTCGGCGAGGAGCTGGGCGAGGGCGGGATCGAGGCCGCACTCCATGTACGTCTCGTCGCCGTCGATGTCGGTGCCGCCACAGCCGCAGCCGTCGCCGCAGCCGCCGCTCTGGACGAGGGGAAGGTCGGGGGTGCTCACTTCGGTCACTGCTCCTGGTCGCGGGGCTTGTGCTGGGGCATGGGGGTCTCCCCTGCTCGGGCGGGGCCGTCGGCTCGGGGGAGGGTCGGGGGGAAGTCTGCTGTGTCGGTGGTGTGCACCGCGAGCGTGCGGTCGGGATTCAGCCGTACGACGATGTGCCGCCGCCAGCCCTGGTCGTCGCGGTCGGCGTGGTCCTCGCGCCAGTGGCAGCCGCGGGTCTCCTCGCGCAGGCGGGCGGCGGCGACCAGGACCCTCGCCACGCACAGGAGGTTGGTGGCCTCCCAGGTGTCGACGCCGGGCTCGGAGGTCTTGCCGTTCTCGTCGAGGGCGTCACGGGCGTCCGTGTGCAGCCGCTGGATGCGGTCGGCCGCCTGGGCCAGGGTCTCGGCCGAGCGCAGGACGCCCGCGCCGTCCGTCATGATCCGCTGGATGGCGAACCGGGCCTCCGGCGCGAGCAGCGGGTGCGCGGGCTTGTCGGGGTGCGGGACCGGCTCGGGCACGCGCGTGTGGAGGCCGTCCCGGGTGCCGCTGTGCGCGATGTCGGCCGCGATGCGCTCGGCGTAGACCAGGCCCTCCAGGAGGGAGTTGGAGGCGAGCCGGTTGGCGCCGTGCACGCCGGTGCAGGCGACCTCGCCGCAGGCGTACAGGCCGGGCACCGTGGTGCGGCCCCGGGCGTCGGTGCGGACGCCGCCGGAGGCGTAGTGGGCGGCCGGTGCGACCGGGATCGGCTCGGTCACCGGGTCGATGCCGTGGGCGCGGCAGGCGGCCAGGATGGTCGGGAAGCGGTGCTCCCACATGTCGGCGCCGAAGTGCCGGGCGTCGAGGTACATGTGCTCGGCGCCCTGTTCCTGCATGCGGCGCATGATGCCCTTGGCGACGATGTCCCGGGGCGCCAGCTCGGCCAGTTCGTGCCGGCCGAGCATGAAGCGCACGCCGTCCGCGTCGACCAGGTGGGCGCCCTCGCCGCGTACCGCCTCCGAGACCAGTGGCTGCTGGCCCTCCGCGTCCGGGCCGAGGAACAGCACGGTCGGGTGGAACTGGACGAATTCGAGGTCGGAGACCTCGGCGCCCGCGCGCAGCGCGAGGGCCACGCCGTCGCCCGTGGAGACCGAGGGATTGGTGGTCGCGGAGAAGACCTGGCCCATGCCACCGGTGGCGAGGACCACGGCGGGGGCGTGCACGGCTCCCACGCCGTCGTGCTGGCCCTCTCCCATGACGTGCAGGGTCACACCCGCGGTACGGCCGTCCGCGTCCGTCAGGAGGTCCAGGACGAGCGCGTTCTCCACCGTGCGCAGGCCACGCGCGCGTACCGCCTCGACGAGTGCCCGGGAGATCTCGGCGCCCGTGGCGTCGCCGCCCGCGTGCGCGATGCGGCGCCGGTGGTGGCCGCCCTCGCGGGTGAGTTCCAGGTCGCCCTCGGAGGACTCGTCGAAGTGCGCTCCGGTCGCGATGAGGCGGCGTACGGCGTCGGGGCCCTCGGTGACGAGGATGCGTACCGCGTCCTCGTCGCAGAGTCCCGCGCCCGCCACCAGGGTGTCGTCGAGGTGCTGCTCGGGGGTGTCGCCCTCGCCGAGGGCCGCGGCGATGCCGCCCTGGGCCCAGCGGGTGGAGCCGTCGTCCAGGCGGGCCTTGGTGACGACGACGGTCGTCAGGCCGGCGGCCTCGCAGCGCAGGGCGGCGGTGAGGCCGGCCACGCCGGAACCGACGACCACCACGTCGGCGGTCAGGGCCCAGCCGGGGGCGGGCGCGTGCAGTCGTATGCCGGTACCTGTGCCTTTACCGGTACCTGTGCCTTTGCCTTTGCCGGTCACGAGGCGGCTCCGAAGGTGAGGGGGATGTTGTCGATCAGGCGGGTCGTGCCGACCCGGGCGGCGACGGCGAGGACCGCCTCGCCGGTGAAGTCGTCCTGGATCTCGGTGAAGTCGGAGGGGTCGACCAGTGCCAGGTAGTCCAGGGCGAGCGGCGGCCGGAGGCGGGCGGCCTCGTCCAGGATCAGGCGGGCCGCCGCGCGGACACCGGAGGGGCCGCTGGGGGCCGCCTTGGCCACGGCGTGCGCGTCGGCGGCGGCGCGGGACTCGCCGATCGCGCTGAGCGCCTCGGCTCGCGCGCGCGTGGCGGGCACTTCGCGGGCCCGCGCGCGCAGGGCCTCCTGGGCGGCGTGCCGGTCGCGGCCGGCGAACAGCGCCTGGGAGAGGGCGAGGGCGGTACGCCGTTCCTCGGGCGCCAGGAAGCGGTTGCGGCTGGAGAGGGCGAGTCCGTCCTCCTCGCGCACCGTGGGTACGCCGACGATCTCCATGCCGAAGTTCAGGTCGCGGACCATGCGGCGGATCAGGGCGAGCTGCTGGGCGTCCTTCTGCCCGAACAGTGCCGTGTCGGGCCGGGTGAGGTGCAGCAGCTTGGCGACGACGGTGAGCATGCCGTCGAAGTGACCGGGGCGCACGGCGCCCTCGAGTCGCTCGCCCATGGGGCCGGCGGAGAGCCGGACCTGGGGTTCGCCGCCCGGGTAGACCTCGTCCACGGAAGGGGCGAACACGGCGTCCGCGCCCGCCTGCTCGGCGATCTTGACGTCGGAGTCGAGGGTGCGCGGGTAGCGGTCGAGGTCCTCGCCCGCGCCGAACTGGAGCGGGTTCACGAAGACGGTGACGACGACGTCGCCCCCCGGACCCGCGATCTCGCGGGCCGTCCGGATCAGCGCGGCGTGGCCCTCGTGCAGGGCCCCCATGGTCATGACCACGGCCCGGCGGTCGCCGCGCCCGCGCGCGTGCAGGTCGCCTGAGGTGCGCAGCAGGTCGGTCATCGGTCGCTCCCGTCGTCGGGCAGGGCCGCGCCGTCGGCGAGTACCCCGAGGAGGTCCTCGGCGAGCTCCGGCTTCAGCAGGCCGTGGGCGAGAGCGCGGTCGGCGGTCGCGCGGGCCATCGCGAGATAGCCGGCGACGGTCTGCGGGGCGTGTTTGCGCAACTCGGCGACGTGGGCCGCGACCGTGCCCGCGTCCCCGCGCGCGACGGGCCCGGTGAGGGCCGCGTCGCCGGATCTGAGGGCGTTGTCGAGGGCGGCGCCGAGCAGCGGGCCGAGCATCCGGTCGGGTGCCTCGACTCCCGCGGCGCGCAGCAGGTCCATGGACTCGGCGACGAGGGTGACCAGGTGGTTGGCGCCGAGCGCGAGGGCCGCGTGGTACAGCGGCCGGGACTCCTCGGAGATCCACTCGGGCTCGCCGCCCATCTCGATCACGAGGGCCTCGGCGGCCAGGCGCAGCTCCTCGGGCGCGGTGACGCCGAAGGAGCATCCGGCGAGCCGCTGCACGTCCACGGGGGTGCCGGTGAAGGTCATCGCGGGGTGCAGCGCGAGCGGCAGGGCGCCGGCCCTGAGCGCCGGGTCGAGCACCCGCGCGCCGTACCGCCCGGAGGTGTGCACGAGCAGTTGGCCGGGCCGGACGGCGCCGGTCTCGGCGAGTCCTTCGACGAGACCGGGCAGGGTGTCGTCCGGGACGGTCAGCAGGACCAGGTCGGAGCGCTCCAGGACCTGCGCCGGGGACATCAGCGGCACATCGGGCAGAAGCAGCGCGGCACGCCTCCTGGAGGCGTCCGAGACCCCGGACACGGCCACCGGGCGGTGTCCGGCGAGCTGGAGGGCCGCGGCGAGGGCGGGGCCGACGCGGCCCGCGCCGACGACGCCGACGCCGAGGCGGGCGGGTCGGTCCTTGGGTTCTGGCTGGCTGGATGCACTCACTCGACGGCGGCCTTCCGTTCCAGTCCGCTCGGGGTACCGGACGATTTCTCGTCATGTTAACGCGATTGGTTCGGGCGCCGTTCAGGTTGTCCACAGGCTGTGGGTTTCCGCAGGTCACGAGGGGTGGGCAAATCGGGGTGCCGGGACACGGCGGCGCACGGCATCATCCGGGGATGAGCGATTCGGCGGAGCGGGGCCGGGAACAGACCGCGGAGCGGGACACGGACGGGACGGCCGGGCCGGGCCCGGAGGAGACGGCGGAGCGGAAACGGGAGCGGCGAAGTGCCGCGTGGCGGGCGGCCGAGCGGGTGCTGTGGCGGCCCGGTCACCAGCAGACGGTGCGTTCGCGGCTGGCCTGGCTGAACGACGGGGCCGAAAGCGTGTACGACCTCGACCGGCCGGTGGACATGTACGGCGACCGGCTCGTGGAGACCCTGGAGGAGCGGGTCGCCGGACTGCTCGGCAAGGAGGCGGCCGCCTTCTTCCCCACCGGGACCATGGCCCAGCAGGTCGCCCTGCGCTGCTGGGCGGGCCGTACCGGCGACGCGACCGTCGCGATGCACGCGCTCGGCCACCCGGAGGTGCATGAGCGGCATGCGTTCAGCAGCGTCAGCGGCCTGCGCCCGGTCCGGGTGACGGACGAACCGCGGCTGCCGACCGCCGAGGAGATCCGGGACTTCGAGGAGCCGTTCGGGTCACTGCTGCTCGAACTGCCCCTCAGGGACGCCGGTTTCGTACTGCCCTCCTGGGAGGAGCTCGTGGCGGTCACGGAGGCGGCGCGCGAGCGGGACGCCGTCGTGCACTTCGACGGGGCCCGGCTGTGGGAGTGCACCCCGCGTCTCGGCCGTCCCCTGGACGAGATCGCGGGCCTCGCGGACAGCGTCTACGTGTCGTTCTACAAGTCGCTCGACGGCCTCGGCGGGGCGGCGGTCGCGGGCCCGCGGACGCTGATCGACGAGGCGAAGGCCTGGCGGCACCGGTACGGCGGCATGGTCTTCCAGCAGTTCCCGACCGTTCTGGCGGCCCTGATCGGCCTGGACCGGGAACTGCCGCGGCTGCCCGCGTACGTGGCCCACGCGCGCGTGGTCGCCGCCGCCCTGCGCGAGGGGTTCGCCGAGGCCGGGGTGGCGTGGGCGCGCGTCCACCCCGAGGAGCCGCACACCCATCAGTTCCAGGTCTGGCTGCCGTACGACGCCGAGGTGCTCACGGACGCGGCGATGCTCCAGACCGAGGAGACGGGGACCGGTCTCTTCGCGCGCTGGAGCCGTGGCGGCCCGGGGCTGGCGCTCACCGAGGTGACCGTGGCGGCCCCGGGCCTGGAGTGGACGGCCGGGGACGTGAAGGCGGCCGTCGCGGACTTCGTGGCGCGGCTGCCCGGCTGAGGCCCCCCGGGCCCGCTGAGGCCCCGCCGGGCCCGCTGAGGTCTTGGCCGGCCCGCCGGGGGCGCCCGGGACCGTGGGTCAGCGGCCGGCCCACGGCCGTCCGCGCAGCCACCGGCCCAGGGCCTCCCGTGTCCGGCCGCGGGCCGGACGGCCCGCCAGGACCGCGCGCAAGCGCCGGTGGTCGCGCAGCTCGCGGGCGACCCGCCAGTCGTTCCGTCCGGGCGCCGGAGGAACGGGTTCACCGTGCTGACGGGCCCGGTGGGTGTCGAGGAGGTACTGCTGGGTGACGCTCATGACGGATCGCCTCTCGGGACGGATCGGGTACGGACGGGGATCCGTGGGCCCCGCGCGGTCCGCCCCGGTTCTGTCCCCAGCCTGCGCCCGTGCCCGGCGTACGTCGTCCCGATTGACGGCCGCCGTCAATCGGCGGCGGCGTTGTCGGTGGCGGGGTGCACCATGAGGTCATGAGCGTGCGTATCGATGTCACCGGGCTGCGGCCGGAGCGGATCGCCGTCGTGCCCTCGCCGCTGGCCGAGCTCGGGATGGCGCTGCACGCGCTGTCCGAGCCGGGGCACCACCCAGGGCTCCAGGGCTGGGCGACCGGCGTGACCCCCCGGCTGGACCCGCACCTCGCCGACCGGATGTGCGAGGCCGACTTCCTGTGGCGGACGACCTTCTCCGACCTGTTCCTGCCGTACGCGGGCATCCCCGGCCGGAGCGCGCTCCCGGGTGCCACGCTCGCCGAGGAGCTGGACCAGCTGGACAAGCTGACGGACGAGCAGTTCGTGGACGCGGCGCTGGAGTTCACCTGCGCGCTGCCGTACGAGGGGCCGGGACCCGACACGCTCTCCGACCCGGCGCTCCAGCACCGCGCCCTGGAGCTGGCCGCCGCGCGCGGACCCCAGCAGGTCCGGTTCAGCAGACGCCTGCTGGACGATCCCCCGCAGATCCGGGCGTGGCTGCGGCAGTTCCTGGAGGACTGCGACGAGGCGTTCTTCGCGGAGACCTGGTCCCGGCTGCGCCACCAGCTCGCGGCGGACGCCCGGCACAAGACGGACCTCCTGCGGCACAAGGGCCTGGCCGAGGCCGTGGCCTCGGTCTCCCCGGCGATGGCGCTCGACGAGAGCACCCGGACGATCACCGTCGACAAGCTGGGCCAGGGCCGGACGTCCACCGGGGACGGCGGACTCCTCCTGGTGCCGACGAGTCTCGGCTGGCCGCACCTGATGGTGCTGCACCGGTACGGCTGGCAGCCGGTGCTGCACTACCCGGTCGGCTCCCCCGAGCTGTCCGCCCCGTCCTCCCTGGAGCAGCTGACGCTGCGGATGACCGCCCTGTCGCACCCGGTCAGGATGCGGATCTGCCGGAGTCTGGCCCGCAGCGCGTTCACCACGGGCGAGCTGGCCCAGGTGAACGGGATGACGGCGCCCGAGATATCCCGGCACCTGGGTGTGCTCAAGAAGGCGGGCCTGATCACCACGCGCCGCCGTGGCCGGTACGTGCTGCACCAGCTGGACGTGACGGTCGTGGCCCGGCTCGGCAGCGACTTCCTGGAGGGCATCCTGCGCTGAGCCGCGCCCCGCGGCCCCGGCGGGACCGCGGGAGGCCGGGCCCGCCCGGCCCGCCTCCGATCAGCGGTGCCCGCCCGCCCGTACGATCCCCGTCTCGTAGGCGAGGACCACCACCTGCACCCGGTCCCGCAGCCCCAGCTTCGTCAGGATGCGTCCCACGTGGGTCTTCACGGTCGCCTCGGAGAGCACGAGGCGGGCCGCGATCTCCCCGTTCGACAGGCCCTGCGCGACGAGGATCATCACCTCGCGCTCGCGGTCGGTGAGCCGCTCAAGCCCCTTGTGCTGGGGGTCCTTGCCGGCGTTGGGCAGCATCGGCGCGAAGCGGTCGAGCAGGCGCCGGGTGGTGGACGGGGCGACCACCGCGTCGCCGCTGTGCACGGAGCGGATCGCGGTGAGCAGCTCGCCGGGCGGCACGTCCTTGAGCATGAAGCCGGAGGCGCCCGCCTTCAGCCCGGAGAAGGCGTACTCGTCGAGGTCGAAGGTGGTGAGGATCAGCACCTTCGGGGGGTTCGGCTCCGAGCAGACGCGGCGCGTGGTCTCCACCCCGTCCAGTTTCGGCATCCGGACGTCCATCAGCACCACGTCGACGGCCGTCGCCCGCAGCACCTGGAGAGCCTCGACACCGTCGCCCGCCTCGGCCACGACCTCCATGTCCGGCTGGGCGTCGAGCACCATCCGGAAACCGGTGCGCAGCAGCACCTGGTCGTCGACGAGCATCACGCGGATCGCCATCGGGGTCCCTTCACTTGCTTACGGATCACACGTGCGTACGGACCGCACGTGTACAGGTGTCAGTGCGCGGGCTTGAGCGGCAGCAGGGCACTGATGCGGAAGCCTCCACCGGGCCGCGGTCCCGCGTCCAGGGTGCCGCCGACCATGCCGACGCGCTCGCGCATCCCGATCAGGCCGTGCCCCTGCCCGTCGGCGCCCCCCTCCTCGTACAGCTCGTGGGGCGCGCCCTTGCCGTCGTCCTCGACGAGCAGGCCGAGGCCGTCGTCGAAGTAGACCAGGCGCACGCTCGCACCGGTGTTCGGGCCCCCGTGCTTGCGCGTGTTGGTGAGCGCCTCCTGCACGATGCGGTACGCCGTGAGCTCCACGCCGCTGGGCAGGGGGCGCGGTGTCCCCTCGACCTTGAAGTCGACGGGCAGCCCCGAGGTGCGGCACTGCTCGATGAGGTCGTCGAGCTGCTCCACGTCGGGCTGCGGCACGTACTCGCCGACCTCCTGGTGTTCGCCGGTGCGCAGCACGCCGAGCAGGCGGCGCATCTCGGCGAGCGCCTGGCGACCGGTCCCGGAGATGGTCTCCAGTGCCTTCCTCGCCTGCTCGGGGGCTGCGTCCATGACGTAGGCGGCGCCGTCGGCCTGGACCACCATCACCGAGACGTTGTGCGCGACCACGTCGTGCAGCTCGCGGGCGATCCGGGCGCGCTCGGCGGCGACGGCGACCTTGGCCTGCGCCTCGCGCTCCTTCTCCAGCCGGGCGGCGCGCTCCTCCAGCTGGGCGAGGTAGGCACGGCGGGTGCGGATGGAGTCGCCGAGCACCCAGGCGAGCGCGAACGGCACCGTCTGGAAGGCCGCTATCAGGACGTTGCCCAGCGAGCTGGAGTCGGTCTGGGGCCAGCGGATCTGCGAGAGGGTCGCCGCGCACAGGCCGCCGATCAGCGCGAAGCGGGAGGCCCAGCGGGCGCCGTCCGCCGCGACGGTGTAGATGATCACCAGCATCGCGAAGTCGGCGGGCACCACCTCGACGTCCAGGATCAGCTGGGCGAGACCCATCGCGGCCGCCACGACCAGCATCTTCTCGGGCATACGGCGGCGCAGCGCCACGACCACGCTCAGGACCAGGGCGATCGGGAGGGCCGTCGCGAGCGACCCGTGGTGGTGCGCAGCGCCGTTGACATTGGTGAGGCTCACGGCGGAGATCCCGAGCAGGACGACGGCCCAGAAGCCGTCGACCCACGTCGGGTGTCTGCGGAGAAAGTCATAAAGGCGCTGCACGTAGCCCAGAGTAGGGAAGCGTGCAGTGTGCAGGGGTCAACCGGAGGGCCGATCCGCGAGCGGTCCCCGTACTCCCCAAGGTGGAGGCTCTCCCCGTTCCCGGCACTTAGCCTGGCCCGGTGAGGCATGAGACGGCGGGCGTGTGGCGGGGCTGGCGCGAGGCGACACAGGAGGCTCTGTACGGCCCGTCGGGCTTCTACCGGGGGCCCGGGGGACCCGCGGGCCACTTCCGTACGTCGGTGCACGCGTCCCCGCTCTTCGCGGCGGCCGTGGCCCGGCTGCTGTGCCGGGTCGACGAGGCACTCGGCCGTCCCGCCGTGCTCGACTTCGTCGACATGGCGGCCGGTCACGGCGAACTGGCGGCGGGTGTCCTCGACGCGCTCCCCGCCGGCGTGGCCTCCCGCGCGCGCGGGTACGCCGTCGAACACGCCGGGCGACCCGCCGGCCTCGACCCCCGGATCCAGTGGCTCCCGGAGCCCCCGCGCGGGATCACCGGGCTGCTCTTCGCCAACGAGTGGCTGGACAACGTGCCGGTGGACGTGGCGGAGGTGGACGCCGAGGGCGTACGACGGCTGGTCCTCGTACGGGCCGGGGACGGGGCCGAACGTCTCGGGGAGCCCGTCACCGGGGCCCGGGAGCGGTGGCTGCGGGCGTGGTGGCCGGCGTCCGGCGAGGGGTCCCGCGCCGAGATCGGGCTCTCCAGGGACACGGCCTGGGCCGGGGCCGTGGCCACCCTCGACCGCGGTCTGGCCGTCGCCGCCGACTACGCCCACCTCGCCGCCGCCCGGCCGCCCTTCGGAACGCTCACCGGCTTCAGGCAGGGCCGGGAGACGCGGGCGGTGCCCGACGGGTCGTGCGACATCACGGCACACGTCGCCCTCGACGCGTGCGTGCTGCCCGGGGGACATGTGGTGACCCAGCGGGCCGCGCTGCGCGCGCTGGGCGTGAACGGCGCCCGACCGGCGCTCGCGCTGGCTTCGAGCGATCCTGCCGCGTACGTACGCGCCCTCGCGGGCGCGGGCGAGGCCGCCGAGCTCACCGCGCCCGACGGCCTGGGCGGCTTCGGCTGGCTGCTGCAGCCGGTGGGAGTGGACCGGCCCGGCAGGCACACCCTGTTCGACGGCCTACTTGTCGATGTCGCCGACCACGAAGAACAGTGATCCCAGGATCGCCACCATGTCCGCGACCAGCGTGCCGGGCAGCAGCTCGGTCAGCGCCTGGATGTTGTTGTACGAGGCCGAGCGCAGCTTCAGCCGGTACGGGGTCTTCTCGCCCTTGCTGACCAGGTAGTAGCCGTTGATCCCCAGGGGGTTCTCGGTCCAGGCGTACGTGTGGCCCTCGGGCGCCTTGAGGACCTTGGGGAGACGCTGGTTGACCGGTCCGGGCGGCAGCCCGGCCAGCCGGTCGAGACAGGCGTCCGCGAGGTCGAGCGCGTTGTGCGTCTGCTCCAGGAGGCACTCGAAGCGGGCCAGGCAGTCACCCTCCCGCCGCGTGACGACCTTCAGGGTGTCCTGGAGCTCGCCGTACGCCAGATACGGCTCGTCGCGGCGCAGGTCGAAGTCGACCCCCGAGGCACGCGCGATCGGCCCGCTCACGCCGTACGCGTGCACGGCCTCCGGGGTGAGGACGCCCACGTCGCGCGTGCGCCCCCGGAAGATCTCGTTGCCGAGCACCAGGTCGTCGTACACGCCCATCCGCGACCGCAGGGCGGTGACGGCGCCGCGCGCGCGAGTGGTCCATCCGGCGGGGAGGTCCTCCTTGAGGCCCCCGACCCGGTTGAACATGTAGTGCATGCGCCCGCCGGAGATCTCCTCCATCACGTGCTGGAGCTCCTCGCGCTCCGTGAACGCGTAGAAGATCGGCGTGATCCCGCCCAGCTCCAGAGGGTAGGAGCCCAGGAACATCAGATGGTTCAGGACGCGGTTGAGCTCCGCCAGCAGCGTGCGCAGCCACACCGCGCGCTCGGGGACCTCCATGCCGAGCATCCGCTCCACGGCGAGCACCACGCCCAGCTCGTTCGAGAACGCCGAGAGCCAGTCGTGGCGGTTGGCGAGCATGACGATCTGGCGGTAGTCGCGCGCCTCGAACAGTTTCTCCGCGCCGCGGTGCATATAGCCGATCACCGGCTCCGCGTGCTGGATCCGTTCGCCGTCGAGCACGAGCCGCAGCCGCAGCACGCCGTGCGTCGACGGATGCTGGGGCCCGATGTTGAGCACCATGTCGGTGCTTTCCGCGGCGCCGCCGATACCGATGGTGGTCTCCGTCTTGGGAGTCATGCACACAGTCTGGCGTACGTACCCTTGCGGCATGGAAAAGCGGAGCACGGAAGCCGCGCCCGACACCGCCGCGGAGCCGGTCTGGACCGGGCTCCCGCCGGGCCTGCTGCGAATGCGCCGGCTGTTGCTGGTGGTGTGGCTGGGGCTGCTGACGATCGCCGTCGCCCTCCTGCCGGGGCTGCTCGCGGGGCCGGTCTGGGCGCTGTTCGCCCTGCTGCCGCTCGCCCTGACGGCGTGGGGATGGCGGATGCTGGGGCGCAACTGGCGCTCCTGGCGGTACGCCGAGCGCGCGGACGACCTGCTGATCAGCCGGGGGGTGCTGTTCCGCGAGGAGACCGTGGTCCCCTACGGCCGGATGCAGCTGGTCGAGGTGACCTCCGGTCCGGTGGAGCGGCACTTCGGGCTCGCGAGCGTGCAGCTGCACACGGCCGCCGCCGCGACCGACGCCCGCATCCCGGGTCTGGACCCGGCCGAGGCCGAGCGGCTGCGCGACCGGCTGACCGAGCTGGGCGAGGCCCGATCGGCGGGACTGTGACGACGCCGGAGCCCGGCCCCCAGGACGCCGCACGGGAGGAGAAACCGCTGGTCGAGCGGCGGCTGCACCCCGTGACGCCGTTCCGGCGGGCCTGGGCGCCCGTCGCCGTGACAGCCGGATGGGCCGTGCACGACCCCGATCAGGCGCAGGAACAGCTGGCCCGGCTGACGACGACGGCGCTGCTCGTCTCGCTCGCCGTGATCGTCCCGGCGGCAGCCCTCTACGGGTTCCTCAGCTGGTGGTTCACGCACTTCGCGGTGACCGAGACGGAACTGCGCATCCGCACCGGCCTGTTCTTCCGGCGCACCGCGCACATCCGGCTCGACCGCCTCCAGGCCGTCGACGTCACCCAGCCGCTGCTGGCCCGGGTGGCGGGCGTCACCAAACTCAAACTCGATGTCGTCGGCACGCACAAGAAGGACGAGCTCGCCTTCCTCGGCGAGGACGACGCCCGCGCCCTGCGCGCCGAACTCCTCGCCCGCGCGGCCGGTTTCGCCCCCGAGACGGCGCACGAGGTCGGCGAGGCGCCGGTACGACGGCTGCTGCACGTCCCGGCGGGCGTCCTCGCCGTCTCCCTGGTCCTCACCGGCGCCACCTGGGGCTCCCTGGCCGCGGCGCTCGTCGTACCGCCCGTGCTCTGGTTCGCCACCCACAGCGTGTGGTCGGTCCTCGCGACCGGGGTGCCGCTGCTCGGCGCCGCGGGCGCGAGCAGCGTGGGCCGGTTCGTCGGCGAGTACGACTGGACGGTGGGCGCCTCCCCCGACGGGCTCCGCATCGACCACGGCCTGCTCGACCGCACGCACGAGACGGTGCCGCCGGGGCGCGTGCAGACCGTACGGATCATCGAACCGCTGCTGTGGCGGCGGCGCGGCTGGGTACGGGTCGAGCTGGACGTGGCGGGGTCGTCGAACTCCGTCCTCGTGCCGGTCGCCCCGCGCGAGGTCGCCGAGGCGGTGATCGCGGGCGTGCTGCCGGGAGTGACGGTGCCGTCGGCCCTGTCCCGGCCGTCGCGCCGGGCCGGGTGGTGCGTGCCGTTCTGGTGGCGGGGGTACGGACTCACCGTCACCGACACCGTGTTCGCCACCCGCCACGGCCTGCTGCGCCGCAGTCTCTCCCTGGTGCCGCACGCGAAGGTGCAGAGCGTACGGCTGACGCAGGGGCCCTGGAAACGCCTCCACGGCCTCGCCGACGTCCATGTGGACACCGGGGCCGGCAAGACGGTCACGGCGCGGCTGCGCGGCGCCCCGGAGGCCGCGGAGCTTCTTCAGGCGCAGGCGGACCGGTCACGGACGGGGCGGCGGGAGGCCCGGCCGGACCGGTGGATGGCATGACGTGGAGGGCCCGTTGCGGAGGGTCTGAACAGGGAGGCCCGACCCGGAAGGTCTGACCTGGAATGCCTGACGCGCGGGCCCTGGGCCGGGCGACGTGACGCGCGGGCCCTGGCCCGGGGGCCTGATACGGAGGGCCCGACCTGCGCGCTGGTGCGAAGGCCTGCCGGGGAGGCCTGACGGGGGCAGGCTCCTGGGAGGCCTGGTGGGGCAGGCTCGCGGGGAGGGGCTGACGGCGCTCGCGGGGCGGGGCAGACGGCGAGAGGGCAGTGGCTCGGTGCCACTGCCCTCTCGTACACGGTCCCGCGCCGCCCCTGACGTCCCGGGCGGCGGGAGGCGCGGTCAGGAAACCGCGCTCCGCAGCACGCCCACGTCGATGTGCTCGGTCTCGTCGTGCGCCGTCAGGTCGATGACCTGCCCGACCCCGCGGGACCCCTCGTCGACGGGCTTGAAACCGGCCTCGGCCTCGGCCTTGTGCAGGGCGAGCGCCTCCTGGCCGACCACGTCGGCCAGATCCTCGTTCTGCACGGACTCCATCGCTTCGGACGACCCCTGCTGCGTACCGAAGAAGTCGAACCCGCCCTCGACGGACGGACGCCTCGCGGGCGCGGTCGGTACGACGGCCACCGCGGTCGGCACGGTGAAGTGCCCGGCGGGACGCATCGGCTTGGCGGGCTTCACCGGCTGCGTGGGGTGGGCCGTCTCCCCGGCCGGCGACGACGGCTTCGCGTGAGCGGCGGAGCGGGCGGGCGCGGGAATCCGGGTGGCCGTGGCCGCGGTGTCCGTGCGCTCGTGCTCGTCGGCCGCCTCCGCCGCCTCGAACGCGGTGGCCGTCGGTGTCCGGTCCGTCTTCCGCCCGGCTCCGTCCGCTGACGGGGCGGCCTCGGTGGCGTCGGCTCGCGCGGACTGCTTGTCCGAGGGGCCCGGAGGGGTCGTGGGGTTCGCCGCGGTGTCTCGCGCGGACACGTCCGCCGGTGCGTCGCCGGGCTCGGCACCCGAGGAGGCCCCGGAGTCGTCGTCCTCCGGCACGGACTCGGCCTCGGGGTCGGGGTCCGGCTCGGGGTCGGCGTCCGCGGTCGGTACGGCGTCGGCGTCCGCGTCACCGTGAGCGGAGCCGCCGTCCGCGTCGCCCTGAGCGGCGCCGCCGGCCTCGTCACCATCGGCGGTGGAGGCGGCGTCCGAGGCGGAAGCGGTGTCCGTGCCGGCGTCAGTGTCTGTGTCGGGGTCTGTGTCGGGGTCGGCAGCCGTGTCCGGGACCTCGGCCTCCGCGGTACCGCCCGCGATCCGGCTGAGCGCCGCGTCGGCCCGCAGGAAGAGTGACGAACCGGCCGGGGAGAACGCCTCGGGAGCCTCGGACGCGTCCGCCGCCCCGGCCTCCGGCTCCTCGCCCGCCTCCTTGTCCGCCGCCGCTTCCGCGTCCGTGCCGTCGCTCGCTTCCGCGTCCGTCTCCTCGCCCGCGTCGGCGTCCGTCTCCTCGCCCGCGTCGGCCACGTCCCCGGGCGTGCGCGCCGGGTCGACCGCTTCGGTGGTCTCCGGCTCCTCGGCGTCCACCGTCAGCCCCGGCTCCCCGGCGGCGGGCAGCTCGCGAACGGGAGCCGCCTCTATCTCGAGCAGTCGCCGGCCCTCCAGCGCGCTCGCCCGCTCGGTCTCCGCCGTGGCGTACCGGCGCAGCAGCGCGGCGTGCTCGTTGCGCAGGCCCGCCAGCTCCGCGCGCTTGGCCCGCAGGTTGTGTTCGAGCTTGGTGCGCAGCTCGCGCGACTCGTCGAGGTCCGTCTCCAGTTCGGCGACGCGCTCCTCGTGACGCCACTCGTCGCTCGCACGCGCGCGCGTGAGGTCCGCGACCCGCTTGCCCGCCGCCGTGTCCCAGCTGCGCATGACGACGCCGCCGACGACAGCGGTCACCGCGGCGGCCGCCGCCAGCATGCGGAGCACACCTGGCTCCGTGAACAGCCAGGGCCCCACGGCGCAGACGAGCGAGACGCCCGCGATCGCCGAGGGAGGCAGCAGCCTGTGCAGAGGCGGGGAATGGCGGTGACGTCCACGTGGCATGGCCAGAAACTTACCGCGCGTAGGCGAATCGTGGAGCCCCGCCCGGTAAAAACACAGCCACCCCGAAACCTTCGCGGCATCCCGGCAGTCCCAAAGGCGACCACTCGCCCCCAAAGGTCCACCGCACGCCCCGTACGCCCGCGAGCGCCCCTGGTTGTTGATCAGCTCCTTCGGCCTGATCCATGGGCCTGATCCATGGGCCGGACCCGCCCTCCGGGACCCTTCGGCTTTCCGAAAGCCCTTCGAGGTCGCGTTTCTCGCCGAATAGGCGGCGGAACGGCCGGGGGAACGCGCCGCGAAACAGTCGGCGGGAATTCTCCGGATCTTCTCCGCCGAGTCGATCGCACTCTCCGGAGGGGCCGTCAGCGCTCCCCGGAGGGGCCGTCCCCGCTCGCCGGAGGACCCGTCAGCGGTCGCTCAGCATCCCGCTGATCCACTGGAGCGTCCCCGGGATCTCCCTTCGCCACGTGTTGAAGTTGTGACCACCGCTGTCGAGGATGATCGACGCGATCCCGGTGCGCCCGGTGCCCTTCACCTGGTCGATGAACCGCAGCGTGTCCTTGTAGTTGTGCTCGCCCACCTTGCTGCTGGTGACCAGCAGCGACGTCTTGGGCGCGGGATTGTGCCGCAGGTACCAGCGCAGGTCGGCCGCGTTGCGCAGCAGCCGGTCCCCATGGAAGAGATCGCCCGTCGTCGGGTCGATCGGCGCCCTGTAGTAGGGCGACAGGCCCGCCCCGGCGGCGTACGTCTCGGGGTGGTGCATGGCCAGCTTCAGCGCGCAGTAACCGCCCGTGGAGTCGCCGACGATGCCCCAGCTCCCGGGCCTCTTGCCCACCCTGTAGTGGGCCGACACGACCTCGGGAAGGTCCCTGGCGAAGAAGGACTCGGTCTGCGGGCCGCCCGGGATGTCCACGCACTCGGTGTCCCGCGGCGGCGCGACGGTGGGCCGCATCATGACCAGGATCATCGGCTGCATCCTGCCGTCCTTGGCCAACTCGTGGGCCGTCTGCGGGTAGTGCAGCCCCTTGATGAGCGCCTCCGCCGTGCCCGGGTATCCGGTCAGGACCGTGGTCGCCGGGAAGGTGCGGGTGCGGTACCGCGACTGGAAGTACTCGGGGGGCAGATAGACGTACGCCGGAGTGGCGATGTGTGTCGTACGGCCGACGATGTCGACCTTCTGGATCTGACCACCGACCTGCGGCCGGGCGCCCCCCGCCACATTCACCTGCCGGGTGTCGACCACCTGGAGAGGCCCGCCGGCACCGCCCCGGCCCGATTGGTCGACCACCACGCCCTGGCCGCTCTCCTGACCGAGGAGGTCGGCCCAGCTCGCGTAGAAACCGAACGCCTGATTGGCGAACAGGCCGATCGAGGCGAAGACCGCCACCTGGGTGACCAGGAGCAGGCCGATCCGTCCGCCGACAGCCCGCCAGTTGCGCCGCGCCAGCCGTGGCCACCACCACACCGTGCCGGCGAACAGCAGCACGGCGAACAAGATCGCCAACACCAGCACCTTGTTGCTCGTGAGACCCATGGACTGTTCCCGCCTGCGCTTCCCGTCCCGGGCCCGCCCTGCTCCTTCGCAGGAGCTTGCCCCGGACTTTCCTTGCCTTTTGAACCGGCTTTCCGATGGGGAGTGAACCTGACCCCCCAAGACACCGTCCTAGAGGGCGCAATGTCGCCGGATGCCGGAATGGCACCGGAATCAAGGTCTCTCGCAGAACTACGGGATGCGATGTCTGTCAGGATAGATGGGGAAATGTCGGGTGGGGTTCCAGACCGAACAGGTGGGACGCGACGCATAGTCCGTGGTCCCCGCCCTGAGGCCGTCCCCGCCCTCGTCGCCAGGGCCTGCACGCTCGTAGGGGTCCTGGACATCGCCGCCGGCGTCTTCCCGCGCTTCCGGCGCAGTCGTATGCACGCCCTGGCCGAGGTGCTGCCGGGTTCGTTCGGCCCCTTCGCCGCGGCGCTCTCGCTCAGCGCGGGCGTGCTCCTCCTGCTCCTCGCTCACGGCCTGCGCCGCCGCAAGCGCCGGGCGTGGCGCGCCGCCGTGGTGCTGCTGCCGGCCGGCGCCGTCGCCCAGTTCGCGTACCGCCACTCGATCATCGGCGCCGTCATCTCCCTCGCGCTGCTGGCGCCGCTGCTGCGCCACCGGAGCGAGTTCGCCGCCCTGCCCGATCCGCGCAGCCGCTGGCGGGCACTCGCGAACTTCGTCCTCATGGGCGCCGGCTCCCTCGTCCTCGGACTGGTCATCGTCAGCGTCCACGAGGACCGGATGGTCGGCGACCCGAGCGTGGCCGACCGCATCGCGCATGTGCTCTACGGCCTGATCGGCTTCGAGGGACCCGTCGACTACGCCGGACCCACCTCCTGGACGGTCGCCTTCTCGCTCGGCGCGCTCGGCTGGCTGACCGCCGTCACGACGATCTATCTGGCCTTCCGCCCCGAACACCCCGCCGCCCGCCTCACGCAGGACGACGAGGCCCGGCTGCGGACCCTCCTCGACAAGCACGGCGGCCGCGACTCCCTCGGTCACTTCGCGCTCCGCCGTGACAAGGCCGTCGTGTTCTCGCCCAGCGGCAAGGCGGCCGTCACCTACCGCGTCGTCTCCGGCGTGATGCTGGCCAGCGGCGATCCCATCGGTGACGTCGAGGCCTGGCCCGGCGCCATCGAACGCTTCATGGACGAGGCCAAGGCCCACTCCTGGACCCCGGCCGTCATGGGCTGCTCAGAGACGGGCGGCGAGGTGTGGACCCGGGAGACCGGCCTCGACGCCCTCGAACTGGGCGACGAGGCGGTGGTGGACGTCGCGGATTTCTCCCTCGCCGGGCGCGCGATGCGCAACGTGCGCCAGATGGTGAAACGCATCGAACGGGCTGGCTACGAGACCCGGGTGCGGCGCATCCGTGACCTGAGCGAGGGCGAACTGGACCGGATACGCCGCGCCGCGGAGGCCTGGCGCGGCACGGACACCGAACGCGGCTTCTCCATGGCGCTCGGCCGCATCGGCGACCCGTCCGACAGCGACTGCCTGATCGCCACCGCCCACAAGGCCGACGAGGTAGCCAGCCCCTACGGTGACCTGAAGGCCGTCCTCCACTTCGTCCCGTGGGGCACCGACGGGGTCTCCCTGGACCTCATGCGGCGCGACCGCGCGGCCGACCCCGGCATGAACGAACTCCTCATCGTGGCCGCGCTGGAGGCGTCCCCCAGGCTCGGCATCGAGCGGATCTCGCTCAACTTCGCGATGTTCCGCTCGGCGCTGGCACGCGGCGAGAAGATCGGTGCGGGGCCCGTGCTGCGCGCCTGGCGGGGACTGCTGGTCTTCCTCTCCCGCTGGTTCCAGATCGAGTCCCTGTACAAGTTCAACGCCAAGTTCCGTCCGCGCTGGGAGCCCCGCTTCGTCGTCTACGCCTCCTCCAGCGACCTCCCCCGCATCGGCTTCGCCGCCATGCAGGCTGAGGGCTTCGTGAACCTGGCCCTTCCCGGCCTGCTCCGCCGCCGCGTCCGGGCTCCGCGCCCCTGCGCGCACGGGGTGACGGAACACGGGGTCAGGCCGGCGTAGCCGCCCGGACCGGCCCCCGTGGCCGGGGCGGGGCCCGTTGCCCCGGGCCCCGGCCCCGGGGGCCCTCGCCCCGGCCATGGGGGCCCGCATCCCTGAGGGGGCCGGACCATGCAGGCCTCCGTCCGGGAGGGGCCGGACCATGAGGCCCCATGCCTCAGGGGGCCGTGGACAGCACCCGGACCGGCGGCGAGACAGCCCCGGGACCCCGGTCACGCACGACCCGCGGAGGAATCCGGCCCGCACCGGAGGCCTAGGCTGGACGTATGAGCACTGAGCGCCGGCGCGGCCACGTCGCGGGACTGCCGACCTGGGACCGCTGCGCGGTCATGGGAGTCGTGAACGTCACGCCCGATTCCTTCTCGGACGGCGGACGCTGGTTCGACACGACGGCCGCCGTCAAACACGGCCTGCACCTGGTCACCGAGGGCGCCGACCTGGTGGACGTGGGCGGCGAGTCGACCCGCCCCGGCGCCTCCCGCGTCGACGAGACGGAAGAGCTCAAGCGGGTGATCCCGGTCGTCCGGGGCCTGGCCTCCGAAGGCGTCACCGTCTCCGTCGACACCATGCGGGCCAGCGTCGCCGAGCAGGCGCTCGCCGCGGGAGCCGCCCTGGTCAACGACGTCAGCGGTGGTCTCGCCGACCCCGCGATGATCTCCGCAGTCGCCGCGGCGGGAGCCCCCTTCGTGGTCATGCACTGGCGCGGCTTCCTGGAGGGCGGCAACGTGAGGGGCACCTACGCGGACGTCGTCTCCGAAGTCGTCGACGAACTGCGCGCACGCGTGGACGCCGTCCTGGCCGGCGGTGTCAGTCCGGACCGGATCGTCGTCGACCCGGGACTCGGCTTCTCCAAGGACTCCGAGCACGACCTCGCGCTCCTCGCCCACCTCGACCGGCTGGGCGGGCTCGGCCGTCCGCTCCTGGTCGCGGCGTCACGCAAACGCTTCCTCGGTCACGTCCTGGCGGGCCCCGAGGGCGCCCCGCCACCGGCCCGCGAACGGGACGCCGCCACCGCCGCCGTCTCCGCGCTCGCCGCCCACCAGGGCGCCTGGGCGGTCCGTGTCCACGAGGTACGGGCCACCGCAGACGCCGTACGCGTCGCCCGGGCCGTCGAGGGAGCCCAGTGAGCGCACCGCGCACCGATGTCGAGCAGGTCGAACTCGCCAACACCGCCTTCTACGAGGCACTGGAAAGGGGCGACTTCGAGGAGCTGTCGTCCCTCTGGCTGGCCCCTGCGGACACCGTGGGCGACAGCGGCGACAGCGAGGACGGCGAGGACGCGGCCGCGGACATCTCCTGCGTCCATCCCGGCTGGCCGGTCCTCAACGGCCGCGGCGAGGTCCTGCGCTCGTACGCGCTGATCATGGCCAACACCGAGTACATCCAGTTCTTCCTCACGGACGTGCACGTCTCCTTGACCGGCGACACCGCGCTGGTCACCTGCACCGAGAACATCCTCAGCGGCGGCCCCCCGCCCGACGACAGCGACGAGCTCGGTCCCCTGGTGGGCCAGCTGGTGGTCGCCACGAACGTGTTCCGGCGTACGGACGACGGCTGGAAACTCTGGTCGCACCACGCCTCCCCCGTCCTCGCCGAATCCGGCGAGGACGACGACGAGGAGACGCCCGGTTGAGCGGCCGCGCGCCCGGCGGGACCAACGAGTGGCTGGAATCACGAACCGACGGGTAGGGGCGGCCACCGGCCCGTGAGCCGCCGCGTTCCCGGGGGAAACGCCCGGTGAAGCCTCGTGACCATCCTGTGGGCGCGCGGCCCCGCGGGCCGACACTGTCAGTGCCCGCGGGTAGATTCGTCCGAAGGCCGGTGTGCCGACCGCACGCGGTGCACGACGGGCCCTACCGACGATTGCAGGAGTGATTCGCGTGGATCGTGTCGCGCTGCGCGGCCTCAAGGCTCGCGGACACCACGGTGTCTTCCAGAAGGAACGCGAAGAGGGACAGCCCTTCATCGTGGACCTGTCGCTGGGCCTGGACACCCGGCCGGCCGCGGCCGACGACGACCTGACGAAGACCGTGCACTACGGCATCGTGGCGGAGGAGGTCGTGGCCATCGTCGAGGGCGAGCCCGTCGACCTCATCGAGACCCTCGCCGAGCGCATCGCCCAGGCCTGCCTCAAGCACGACGGGGTAAGGGAGGTCGAAGTCTGCGTCCACAAGCCGGACGCTCCGATCACGGTCCCCTTCGACGACGTGACCGTCACCATCACCCGGAGCCGAGTATGACTGCGTCCTACGCCGAGGGCCACAGCGACCCCACGGTCCAGCCCGTGCCCGCCTCCGTGGTGGAGCGCGTGGACGCGGCCGACACGACACTGCAGAACCCGAAGCGGGCGGTCCTCTCCCTCGGCTCGAACCTGGGCAACCGGCTGGAGACCCTCCAGGGCGCCGTCGACGCCTTGGAGGACACCCCCGGCGTCCGCGTCAAAGCGGTCTCGCCGGTCTACGAGACGGAGCCGTGGGGCGTCGAGCCGGGCAGCCAGCCGTCGTACCTCAACGCGGTCGTGGTCCTCAGGACCACCCTCCCCCCGTCCTCGCTCCTGGAGCGGGCGCACGCGGTCGAGGAGGCCTTCGACCGCGTGCGTGACGAGCGCTGGGGCGCGCGCACGATCGACGTGGACATCGTGGCGTACGCCGATGTCGTCTCGGACGACCCGGTCCTGACGCTCCCTCACCCGCACGCCCACGAGCGGGCCTTCGTCCTCGCCCCCTGGCACGACGTGGAACCCGAGGCCCAGCTGCCCGGGCGCGGCCCGGTGGCACAGCTCCTCGCCGGTGTCGCCCAGGACGATGTCGCGCCCCGCGCCGACCTGGAACTCCGGCTGCCCGAGTAGTCGTTAAGGTCAAGACGACCAGAGGCCGGACGACCGTCCGGGGGTGGGCGACCGAAGGGGCAAAGTGAAAGAGCTGCGGATCAGGACGCTGGCCGCCGTGTTCGTCGTGGCGGGCGTGCTGTCCTGGGCGGGAGCCCGGCTGTGGAACGCGGTGGGGACGCTTCCGCGCGTCCCGCTGGCCGCCCCCATCGTGCTGGCCCTGATCGCCGTCGTGCTGCTGTCCACGGCGCTCTCGCTGCGCGCCCGCCTCAAGGCCCAGCGCGAGCGCCGCCCCGGCGCCAAGGGCGTCGATCCGCTGATGGCGGCCCGCGCGGTCGTCTTCGGCCAGGCGAGCGCCCTGGTCGCCGCCCTGGTGTCGGGCATGTACGGCGGCGCGGGCGCGTTCCTGCTCGAGTCCCTGGACGTCCCGGCCCTGCGCGACCAGGCCATCTACGCCGGCTTCTCGGTCCTGGCCGGCATCGCCGTCATAGCGGCCGCCTTCTTCCTGGAGCGCGTCTGCAAGCTCCCGGAGGACGACGACAACGAACACGGCGGCGCGGCCCCGGCCGCGTGACACCCGTACGGCACCGCCACCGCGCCACCAACTGACCCCCTGTGCCCCCTGTGCACGCGCCGGGCCACGCCCGGAGGGCACGACCGCACCAGGACCGCGCCCGGTGCGCCGAGAGCGGGCTCAGCAGGCTCAGCGGGCTCAGCGGGCTCAGCGGGCTCAGCGGGCTCAGCGGGCTCAGCGGGCTCAGCGGGCTCAGCGGGCTCAGCGGGCTCAGCGGGCCA
The DNA here is from genome assembly GCF_009498275.1 of Streptomyces fagopyri. Classification (NCBI taxonomy): domain Bacteria; kingdom Bacillati; phylum Actinomycetota; class Actinomycetes; order Kitasatosporales; family Streptomycetaceae; genus Streptomyces; species Streptomyces fagopyri. The sequence continues at coordinate 4,299,240 of NZ_CP045643.1, forward strand.
TGATCAGGCTCATCGCCTCGTTGCGGGTGGCGGGATCGCGCATCTGGCCGCGCACCGCCGACGTGATGGTCTTCGCTCCCGGCTTGCGGACACCGCGCATCGACATGCACATGTGCTCGCACTCCACGACGACGATCACGCCACGCGGCTCCAGGATCTCCATCAGGGAGTCGGCGATCTGCGTGGTGAGCCGCTCCTGGACCTGCGGCCGCCGGGCGTAGACGTCCACGAGCCGGGCCAGCTTCGAGAGCCCCGTGATCTTGCCGTCCGCGGACGGGATGTACCCGACGTGGGCCACCCCGACGAACGGGACCAGATGGTGCTCACAGCTGCTGAGGACCTCGATGTCCTTCACCAGCACCATCTCGTCGTGCCCGAGGTCGAAGGTGGTCGTCAGGACGTCCTCGGGCCGCTGCCAGAGCCCGGCGAATATCTCCTTGTACGCCCTGGCCACCCGCCCCGGCGTCTCCCGCAGGCCCTCACGCTCCGGGTCCTCGCCGACCGCGATGAGGAGCTCTCGTACGGCGTTCTCGGCGCGCTTCTCGTCGAACTCGCCGATCGAGCCCTCGCCGTCCAGCGTCACGGGGTCGGTCATGTGGTCCTCGTTCCTGTGCCTCTCGGCGCGTGCGGTTCGACGCGCCGACGTGCGGGCATACCGAAATGCCGCGCCCCCCAGGCTAAAACCTGGGGGGCGCGGCAGTCATTCCGGCCCTGCTGAGGCCGTCGTGAGCTGAGCGGGTCAGCTCTCGGTGCGGTCCTCGGGAGCGGCTTCCTTCGCCGGGACGGACTCCGTCTTGGCGATGGACGGCGTCGCGCCGTTCGCCCCGTTCGTCAGTGACAGCTCCTTGGGGGAGAGCACCGGCGGGCGGGTGGACGGCGTGCGGCGGGAGGAGCCGGTCCACGCGGGGCGGGCCGGGCGCTTCACGATGGGAGCGAAGACCTCGGCGATCTGCTCCTTGCTCAGCGTCTCCTTCTCCAGCAGCTGCAGCACCAGCGCGTCCAGAACGTCGCGGTTCTCGACCAGGATCTCCCAGGCCTCGTTGTGCGCGTTCTCGATGAGCTTCTTGACCTCTTCGTCGACGAGCGCGGCGACCTCTTCCGAGTAGTCGCGCGGGTGCGACATCTCCCGGCCGAGGAACGGCTCGGTGTTGTCGCCGCCGAACTTGATCGCGCCGAGGCGCTCGGTCATGCCGTACTGCGTGACCATCGCGCGGGCCGTCGCGGTGGCCTTCTCGATGTCGTTCGCGGCACCCGTGGTGGGGTCGTGGAAGACGAGCTCCTCGGCCGCGCGGCCGCCCAGCATGTACGCCAGCTGGTCCAGCATCTCGTTGCGCGTCGTGGAGTACTTGTCCTCGTCCGGCAGGACCATCGTGTAACCGAGGGCCCGGCCCCGCGACAGGATCGTGATCTTGTGCACCGGGTCGGAGTTCGGAGACGCCGCCGCGACCAGGGCGTGACCGCCCTCGTGGTACGCGGTGATCTTCTTCTCCTTGTCCGACATGATCCGGGTCCGCTTCTGCGGGCCCGCGACCACACGGTCGATCGCCTCGTCCAGCATGTTGTTGTCGATCAGCTTCAGGTTGCTGCGCGCCGTCAGGAGCGCGGCCTCGTTCAGCACGTTGGCGAGATCGGCACCCGTGAAACCGGGGGTGCGGCGCGCGACGGCCGACAGATCGACGTCCGGAGCGACCGGCTTGCCCTTCTGGTGAACCTTGAGGATCTCCAGACGGCCCTGCATGTCCGGGCGGTCGACCGCGATCTGGCGGTCGAAGCGGCCGGGGCGCAGGAGGGCCGGGTCGAGGATGTCGGGCCGGTTCGTGGCGGCGATGAGAATCACACCGCCCTTCACGTCGAAGCCGTCCATCTCGACGAGCAGCTGGTTCAGCGTCTGCTCGCGCTCGTCGTGACCGCCGCCGAGGCCGGCGCCGCGGTGGCGGCCGACCGCGTCGATCTCGTCGACGAAGACGATCGCCGGGGCGTTCGCCTTGGCCTGCTCGAAGAGGTCACGGACACGGGAGGCGCCGACACCGACGAACATCTCGACGAAGTCGGAACCCGAGATCGAGTAGAACGGGACGCCCGCCTCACCCGCGACGGCGCGCGCGAGCAGCGTCTTGCCGGTACCGGGAGGCCCGTACAGGAGCACACCCTTGGGGATCTTCGCCCCGACGGCCTGGAACTTCGCCGGCTCCTGCAGGAACTCCTTGATCTCCTGGAGCTCCTCCACCGCCTCGTCCGAACCCGCGACGTCCGAGAACGTCGTCTTCGGGGTGTCCTTGGTGATGAGCTTCGCCTTGGACTTCCCGAAGTTCATGACCCGGGAGCCGCCGCCCTGCATCTGATTCATCAGGAACAGGAAGACGACGACGATGAGGACGAAGGGGAGCAGCGACAGCAGGATGCCCAGGAACGGGTTCTGCTTGGACGGCGAGACGGTGTAGCCGTCCGGAATCTGCTTGTTCTGGTACTTGTCCTGCAGGGTGTTGGCCAGGGCCACACCCTGGTCGCCGATGTAGCTCGACTGGATCTTCGAGCTGCCATCGACCTTCTCGCCGTCCTTCAGCGAGACCTTGATGACCTGCTCGTCGCCAGTGGTGATCTTGGCCGACTCGACCTTGTTGTCATTGATCGCCTGGACGACCTGGCCGGTGTCCACTGTCTTGTAGCCGCCGGACGAGCCGACGACCTGCATCAACACGACCACGGCAAGGACGGCCAGCACGATCCACATGACCGGCCCACGGAAGTATCGCTTCACGTCCATCCATACGGAGCGGAGCCGCCCCGTCCCTCCTGCCATAGTGAGTTTGATAAAGACTTAGAAAGACTGTTCTTCGGACGGTACCCCAGCATTGTCACCCGAAGCCGCAGGGGACGACTGACAATCCCGCCCACGCATGCTCCAACGGCGCGAAACCCGCTGGGGTTCCCGGATCGTCATACGAAGACCGGGACTCGGGGGTTCAGCCGCCGTAGACGTGGGGCGCGAGCGTACCGACGAACGGGAGGTTGCGGTACTTCTCGGCGTAGTCCAGGCCGTACCCGACCACGAACTCGTTCGGGATGTCGAAGCCGACCCACTCCACGTCGATCGCGACCTTGGCCGCCTCCGGCTTGCGCAGCAGCGTGCACACCTTGAGGGAGGCCGGCTCGCGGGAGCCGAGGTTGGAGATCAGCCAGGACAGGGTCAGCCCGGAGTCGATGATGTCCTCGACGATCAGGACGTGCTTGCCCTTGATGTCGGTGTCGAGGTCCTTGAGGATCCGCACCACACCGGAGGACTGGGTGCCCGCGCCGTACGAGGACACCGCCATCCAGTCCATCGTGACGGGGGTGGACAGCGCACGCGCGAGGTCCGCCATGACCATGACGGCGCCCTTGAGCACCCCCACGATCAGCAGGTCCTTGCCCGCGTACTCCGCGTCGACCTTCGCGGCCAGCTCAGCCAGCTTGGCGTCGATCTCTTCCTTGGTGATGAGCACCGACTTGAGGTCGGTGCCCATGTCTTTCGCGTCCACCCGCATCACTTTCGGTCGTCCCGCCGACTGTCCCGGCCCTCCCCGGAGGGGGGCGCGGTTCAGCTCTGCCGAATCACCAGTCTGCCACCCTGCCGCTGCGCGACGACTTTGCCCGGGAGATTGATGACTCCCTGACCGCGCCAGCCGGTGATCAGCCGGTCGACTTCCTCGATGTGGCGGGCGAACAGCGAACCGGCCGGGGCGCCCGCCTCGATGGCGGCCCGGCGCAGGATCCGGCGGCGCACGGCGGGCGGCAGGGCGTAGAGCTTGGCGCACTCCAGGAGGCCCGCGGTGTCACGCACGGAGGCCTCGGCCTGACGGGCCCAGGCGTCGAGGGCGTCGGCGTCGTCACGGGACAGCTGAGCCGTACGGGCGAGAGCCCCGACCACTCCTTTGCCCAGCGCCTTCTCCAGGGCGGGCAGACCCTCGTGGCGCAGCCGCGAACGGGTGTAGGCCGGGTCGGCGTTGTGCGGGTCGTCCCAGACGGACAGCGACTGGACCATGCAGGCCTTGCGCGCGGTCTGCCGGTCGAGGTGCAGGAAGGGGCGCCGGTAACGGCCGCCGGCCCCCGAGACCTCGGCCATCCCGGACAGCGAGCGGATGCCGGAGCCGCGGGCGAGGCCCAGCAGAACCGTCTCGGCCTGGTCGTCGCGCGTGTGTCCGAGGAGGATCGCGGCGGCGCCGTGACGCTCGGCGGCGGCGTCCAGGGCGGCGTACCGGGCGTCGCGGGCGGCGGCCTCGGGGCCGCCGTCACGGCCCACGGTCACGGCGAGGGACTCGACGGGTGCCATGCCCAGCTCGACGAGGCGTCCGACCACGTCGTCGGCGCGCAGATCGGAGCCGGACTGCAGACCGTGGTCCACGGTGATGCCACCGGCGCGCACGCCGAGTTTGGGGGCCTCGAAGGCGAGGGCGGAGGCGAGCGCCATCGAGTCGGCGCCGCCGGAGCAGGCTACGAGGACGAGCGGGGACGACTCGTCCGGGGGGCGGGTGTGGTCGGTGAGGATGTCGTGGAGTACGCGGCGGACCGCCAGGCGTATCGCCGCGACCGCAGGATGGGGACCCATGTCCGGTTCCCTTCATGAAGTTTTCGGGGGGTGAGCCCGAGTTTCGGTCACTCAGAGTGTGTCGATGGTGACAGAAACAGGCCGTTCCCCGAGCATTGCACGCCTACGCATGGCCCACGGTCCCTCGGACGGGTGATTGGAGGGGCGTTCACCTGCCGTCGGCCGGATTCGTCTCACGACCTTGCCGTAGGGTTCACGACTCCGTCTTGCGGTGCACCCGCGCGACCCAGTCCGCCGGTTTGGCGATCTCCGTCTTCGTCGGGAGCGTGTTCGGGGAAGTCCACACACGGTTGAACCCGTCCATGCCCACCTGTTCGACGACCGCGCGCACGAACCGCTCGCCGTCCCTGTACTGCTTCAGTTTGGCGTCCAGGCCCAGCAGTTTGCGCAGGGCGAGGTCGAGGCGCGAGGCACCCTTGGCCCGGCGCTGCTGGAACTTCTCGCGGATCTCCCCGACGGAGGCGACCACCTCCGGGCCCACGCCGTCCATGACGAAGTCCGCGTGCCCCTCCAGGAGCGACATCACGGCCGTCAGCCGGGCCAGGATCTCCCGTTGGGCGGGGGTCTGCACGATCTCGACCAGTGAGCGGCCCTCGTCCTCCTCCTCGCCCTCGGGCCGCCCGCCCGCGAGCGACTGCGCCGCCTCCCTGATGCGTTCCAGGACCGTCATGGGGTCGACCTCGGTCTCCGCCAAGAAAGACTGGATTTCGCCCTCCAGGTGGTCCCGCAGCCAGGGCACGGCCGTGAACTGGGTGCGGTGGGTCTCCTCGTGCAGACACACCCAGAGGCGGAAGTCGTGGGGCTCCACGTCGAGTTCGCGCTCCACGTGGACGATGTTCGGCGCGACCAGCAGGAGCCTGCCGCCGCCGTTCTCGCCGGCGGGCAGTTCGCGGGTCGCGGGGGCGAAGGTCTCGTACTGGCCGAGGACCCGCGACGACAGGAACGACAGCAGCATGCCCAGCTCCACACCGGTCACCTTGCCGCCGACGGCTCCGAGGACGGCTCCGCCCGGTCCGCTCCCCCGGCGTTCCTGCATCTTGTCCAGCAGGGGCTTGAGGACCTCCCGGAACCCGGCGACGTTCGCCCGGACCCAGCCGGGGCGGTCGACCACGAGTACGGGGGTGTCGTGGGTGCCCTCCGTGCCCATCCGCGTGAAGCCCCGGACGTGCGCCTCCGACGCCTTCGCGTGCCGGCGCAGCTCCGCCACGACCTCCCGGGCCTCGTCGCGGCTCACGTCGGGGCCGGGCCGCACAAGCCGGGTCGCGGTCGCCACCGCGAGATTCCAGTCGACCATCCCAGTAGATGCAGCACCACCGATGCTCGTCATGCGTCAACCGTACGTGAGGGGGTCCGGCTGCGGTTAGGGGTACGGCGCCGGATGAGTCCGCCGCCCGGGTCGGGCGGGGCTCGTGTGGCAGCGGGGACTCAGGACTCGTCGGCGCGTCCGGCGGGGCCGGTCTGCGTCAGGTGGTCGGCGATCGGCGGTTCTCGTCGGAGCGGCGGTCCTCGTCCGAGCGGCGGTCCTCGTCCGAGCGGCGGGCGGTGTGCGGTGCCGTCGCGCGGCGGCGGATCTCCCGTGCGCGGGGCGCATCCGGGGAAACCGGCGACGCGGCGGGACGCCGTGCCGGCCGCGCCCGCCCGGTCGGGCGCGGCCCAGGGCGTGTTGCGGATGTCCCGCCCGCTTCCGCGCGGCGGCCGGCGGGGCGCCGACCGTGACCGGCACGGCGGGGTCCGCGCCCTCACGACCACCGGCCGGCCGCCCAGGAGCCGCCCCGTGGTCCGCGGCGGATCGGCGCGCGGCGTCGGACGCGGTGCGTCGTGCGGCGGAGGGCCGTGCTCGTACGGGGCGTGTCCGGTCGATCCGGCGGCGCGGCGCGGTGCCGTGGCTGTCGTCGCGTACCCGCGCGGGCTCGCGGGGCCGTCCTCAGCGGCAGCCGCAGCCCGCCAGTGCCGAGGCCGTGTCGTCCAGGGCCGACTGGGCCGCCGCGGGGTCGGACGTGCCGGAGGCCAGGAAGGCGAAGGCCAGGAGCCGGCCGTCCGCGTCGACGACGGTGCCCGCCAGGGTGTTCACCCCGGTCAGGGTGCCGGTCTTGGCGCGTACGACGCCGGGGCCCGAGGCGTCGTCGGTGTAGCGGTCGCTGAGGGTGCCCGTGAAACCCGCGACCGGGAGGCCGGTCAGGACCGGGCGGAGTTCGGGACGAGCGGGGTCACCGGCCTTCACCAGGAGCGCGGTGAGCAGGTCCGCCGTCAGCCGGTCGTCCCGGTTGAGGCCGCTGCCGTCCGTGAAGTGCGCCCCGGACAGCGGGAGTCCGAGCTTGCGCAGCTGCGCGTCGATCGCCGCGGCACCGCCGGCGAAGCTCGGCGGGCGTCCCGTGGCGACGGCGACCTGACGCGCCATGGCCTCCGCGATGTCGTTGTCGCTGTTCGTCAGCATCCGCTCCACGAGGGCGGACAGGGGCGGCGAGGAGACCGAGGCGAGGGCCTGCGCGCCGCTGGTGGCTTTCGACAGGCCGGGGGACGTGGTGTCGATGCCCTTGGCCCGCAACAGCTCCGCGAACGTGGCGGCGGCGCCCGCCGCCGGGTCCGCGGTGCGGTCGGCCGGGCCGCTGCTGGAGGCGTCGGTACGGCCCTCGTCGGCCGACAGGGCGCTGACCGGCGCGAGGTTGGGGTTGGGGCCGATGGGGTGCACGGCGGGACCGGCGTAGAGCGAGGTGTCGTACGAGAGCGTCACCCGGTCCAGGTGACGGGCCTTCAGCGCTTCCGCCGTGTCGTCGGCGAGGGTGCGCAGGCTCGCCCACTCCCCCGCGTCCTTGCGGGCGGTCAGGGTCGGGTCGCCGCCGCCGACGAGGACGACCTCCTTGGTGCCGGGCTCCAGCACCGTGCGGGTGGCGAGGCGGTGGTCGGCGCCCGCGGCGGAGAGCACGGCGACCGCGGTGGCGATCTTGGTGGTGGAGGCCGGGGTCTGCGCCGTGCCGGCCCCCTTGCCGTACAGCCGTCCGCCGGTCGCCACGTCGACGACCACCGCCGTGCGCCGGGCGCCGAGCGCGGGAACCCCCAGGAGCCGGTCGAGGGTGGTCGCGAGGGCCTTCTCGTCCGGCGCGGGCGCGACGGACGTGGCACGGCCGAGGCCGGTGAGCACGGACGCGGCGCTGGGCGCGGGTTTGGGCGACGCGGGGGACGTATCGGCTTTCCGCCCGTGATCTGCGCCACCCTGCCGGTCCCGCGATGCGGCCCAGTCGCGCTCCGCCGTACGCTGACCGGTGGAGTCCCAGGGACCGGCCACGGCCACCGCCCCGGCCGCGAGCACCAGGCCTGCGGTGGCGGCCACGGCCGTGAGCTGCGGGGTCGTGATCCTCCCGGAGCGCGGCCGCAGGGCTTGAGCGACCCGCACCAGCTGCGGCCGTACGGACCGCGCAGCCCGTCTCACCTGCGGCTGAACGGCCCGCGCGACCCGCGTCACGCGCGACTGAACGGCCCGCGCGACCCGCAGCACATGCGGTCTCGCGGCCCGCCAGGCCCTCAGCTCTGGCACGACCACCAGCCCCTTTCGCGATCACCCACCAGCGTGAGGGACACTTAACCACCAGAACTATGTGTTGATCATGGAGGAGCCACCGGTGGAGTTCGACGTCACGATCGAGATTCCGAAGGGTTCGCGGAACAAGTACGAGGTGGACCACGAGACCGGTCGGATCCGCTTGGACCGTCGACTCTTCACCTCGACCAGCTACCCGGCCGACTACGGCTTCGTCGAGAACACTCTCGGCGAGGACGGAGACCCGCTGGACGCGCTGGTCATCCTGGACGAGCCGACCTTCCCGGGCTGCCTCATCCAGTGCCGCACGATCGGCATGTTCCGTATGACGGACGAGGCCGGCGGCGACGACAAGCTGCTGTGCGTCCCGGCGCACGACCCGCGTGTGGAGCACCTGCGCGACATCCACCACGTGTCGGAGTTCGACCGCCTGGAGATCCAGCACTTCTTCGAGGTCTACAAGGACCTGGAGCCCGGCAAGTCCGTCGAGGGTGCCAACTGGGTGGGCCGCACGGAGGCCGAGGCCGAGATCGAGCGCTCCTACAAGCGGTTCAAGGAGCAGGGCGGTCACTGATCCCTCCTGAGATCCGCGGGCCGCGCCACCCCTGCCGGGGTGGCGCGGCCCGTTCGCGTATCAGTGCCCATACTGGGGCGTACTGGACCTGTGCAGTCGGGAGCAGTGGGTGACGGAAGCGGAGGACCGCAAACCGCAGTCGGACGAGGCGAGGAGCGCCTTCGTCCAGCCGGACGGTGTGGCGCAGGCGGTCGAGGACGAGTCGGGGACGACGTCGGAGTTCGCGATCCCCAAGGGAATGGCGCCCCGGGAGCCGGCGGCCGCGGAATCCGAGGGGTCGGCGTTCAGCACGCCGCGCACCTACAGCGCGCGGCACGCCCCGCCGGCCTTCACCCCCGCGACCGGCGTCCCCGTCGTCAGTCTGACCAAGGACGTGCCCTGGCAGGACCGGATGCGCACGATGCTGCGCATGCCCGTGACCGAGCGCCCGGCACCCGAGCTGGTCCACAAGGAGGACGATTCGGGGCCCGCCGTCCCGCGCGTGCTCGACCTGACGCTGCGTATCGGCGAGCTGCTGCTGGCGGGCGGCGAGGGGGCCGAGGACGTGGAGGCGGCCATGTTCGCCGTCTGCCGCTCCTACGGCCTGGACCGCTGCGAGCCGAACGTCACCTTCACCCTGCTGTCGATCTCGCACCAGCCGTCCCTGGTGGACGATCCGGTGACGGCCTCACGGACGGTACGCCGCCGGGGCACCGACTACACCCGCCTGGCGGCCGTCTACCGGCTCGTCGACGACCTGAGTGACACCGAGACCGGGATCTCCCTGGAGGACGCCTACCGGCGGCTCGCCGAGATGCGGCGCAACAGGCACCCGTACCCCGGCTGGGTGCTGACGGGCTCCAGCGGGCTGCTCGCGGGCGCCGCCTCGGTGCTCGTCGGCGGCGACGCCGTGGTGTTCGTCGCCGCGGCGCTGGGCGCGATGCTCGGCGACCGGCTCGCGTGGCTGTGCGCCGGGCGCGGGCTGCCGGAGTTCTACCAGTTCACGGTGGCCGCGATGCCGCCGGCCGCGATCGGGGTCGCGCTCCAGCTCGCGCACGTCGACGTGAAGGCGTCCGCGGTGATCACCGGTGGGCTCTTCGCGCTGCTGCCCGGGCGGGCGCTCGTCGCCGGTGTGCAGGACGGACTGACAGGCTTCTACATCACCGCGTCCGCGCGCCTGCTGGAGGTCATGTACCTCTTCGTGGGCATCATCGTCGGCGTCCTGCTGGTGCTGTATTTCGGCGTGAAGTTCGACGCCCAGCTCAACCCGGACCAGGCCCTGAGCATCTCCGAGCGCCCCTTGGTGCAGATCGCCGCGTCCATGCTGCTGTCGCTGACCTTCGCGGTCCTGCTCCAGCAGGAACGGTCCACCGTCCTCGCGGTGACCCTCAACGGCGGGGTGGCCTGGTCGGTGTACGGGGCGATGCACTACCCGGGCGGCATCTCACCGGTCGCCTCGACGGCCGTCGCGGCGGGCCTGGTGGGCCTCTTCGGGCAGCTCCTGTCCCGCTACCGCTTCGCCTCCGCGCTGCCGTACACGACCGCCGCGATCGGGCCCCTGCTGCCCGGTTCGGCCACGTACTTCGGGCTGCTGTCCATCGCCCAGAACAACGTCGACAAGGGGCTGGTGTCCCTCACGAAGGCCGCCGCGCTCGCGATGGCCATCGCGATCGGGGTGAACCTGGGGTCGGAGATCTCCCGGCTGTTCCTGCGGGTGCCCGGCGGGTCCGCCGCGGGACGGCGGGCCGCCAAGCGGACCAGGGGCTTCTGAGCGGCTCACGCCCTTTGCGGGGCGCGGCCCCCGCGTTCAGTTCTGGGGGTAGCCCTGGTGGTACGGGTTCTGCCGCTCGTCGTACGGCTGCTGCGGGTAGCCCTGCGGGTACTGCTGGGGCGGGTAGGCCTGGCCCTGTCCGTGGTTCGGGTCGTGATCCTGGCCGTAGTCCTGGCCCTGGCTCCGGCCGTAGTCCTGGCCCTGGCCCTGGCCCTGGTAGTAACCCTGGTCCTGGTTGCCGTACGGCTGCTGGGGCTGCTGGGGCTGCTGGGGCTGCTGCTGCGGGTATCCCTGGCCCTGGGCGTACTGGTCCTGCTGCCGCGGGTATCCCTGGCCCTGCGCGTACTGGTCCTGCCGGCGCGGGTCCGGCCGGTTGGGGTCCTGCCGGTACGAGTCCTGCTGGTACGGGTCCTGCTGGTAGGGCTCCTGCTGGTACGGGTCCTGGCCCTGGCCCTGCTGCGGCCCGCGCATGCGCAGCGGGCGCGTGGCGTCGTCCATGACGGGGGCCGTGAACTGCTGCGGGTATCCGGCCGGGCCCTGGGGGGCCTCCGGCTCCGGCGGGTTCTTCCTGGCCTTGGAGCGCGCCCGCAGGAACTCGATGGCGATCGGGACCACCGAAACGAGGACGATCAGGATCAGGATCGCCTCGATGTTGTCGTTGACGAAGGCGATGTTGCCGAGCCAGGAGCCGAGCAGCGTGACGCCCGCGCCCCACAGGACGCCACCGATGATGTTGAACGTGAGGAAGGAGCGGTACCGCATGCCGCTGACGCCCGCGATGATCGGCGTGAACGTCCGCACGATCGGCACGAAGCGGGCCAGGACCAGGGACTTGGGGCCGTACTTCTCGAAGAACTCGTGCGCCTTGACCACGTTCTCCTGCTTGAAGAGACGGGAGTCCGGGCGGGTGAAGAGCGAGGGGCCGACCTTCTTGCCGAAGAGGTAGCCCGCCTGGTCGCCGAGGATCGCGGCGACGCAGATCAGGGCGACGGCCCCCCACAGCGGGAAGTCCAGCTTGTTCGACGCGATCAGCAGACCGCAGGTGAACAGCAGCGAGTCGCCCGGCAGGAAGAAGCCGATGAGCAGGCCGGACTCCGCGAAGACGATGAGAAGCAGGCCCCAGATGCCGAAGTTGTCCAGGAGCGTGTTCGGATCCAGCCAGCTTGGACCGAGGGCAATCGTCACGGTTCCGGGCTCCTGAGGGGTGAAAGAAGAGGCGGCGTCCTGGTACGGCGTCAAAGCTATCAACGCATTGTGTCCACGCCAGGTTCCACGGATGTCCCCAGCATGCACTGTGGCCCCACCGGCACGAAGCCGTGAGCCATGGGCACCGAAGGATACGGTCGCCGCCGGGGACCCGCGGACCGGCCGACGTCAGCCTCCGTGTCGCGTGGCGTTCGCCGCGATCGCCTCCCTCAGGTGTTCGGCGAGCCCCGGCCGCATGGAGTCGTAGAACTCCTTGAACCGCTCGTCGGCCACGTACATCTCGCCGAGACCCCGGTGCGTCTCGTACGAGCAGCCGTAGAACCACCGGGTGATGTGGAGCCGGTGCTCCTCGGCCATGTCCATGGCGCGCTCGCCGGTCGCGGGCTCACCGGCCTCCATCAGGGCGTCGTAACGCTCGCCCCAGGAAGCCACCTCGGCCTGCATGCGCTTCCAGTCGTCCTTGGTGTAGCGGGCGGCGCGGCGCTGCGACTCGGCGTACGCCTCCGTGCCTCCCCAGCGCCGCTCGGCCTCCTCGGCGTGTGCCTCGGGATCCTTGTCCCCGAAGACCTCGAACTTCTCCTCGGGCGTGAGATCGATACCCATCGTGCGTGCCTCCATGGCGTGCTCCACGGCCGCGGCCATCCTCTGCAGTTTCTCGATCCGGGCGGTCAGCAGGTCGTGCTGGCGGCGCAGATGCGCGCGCGGGTCCGCCTCCGGGTCGTCGAGCAGGGCGGCGACCTCGTCGAGGGGAAAGCCGAGCTCCCGGTAGAACAGGATCTGCTGCAGCCGGTCGAGGTCGGTGTCGCCGTAGCGCCGGTGACCCGCGTGACTGCGCCCGCTCGGCACGAGCAGGCCGATCTCGTCGTAGTGGTGCAGGGTGCGCACCGTGACCCCGGCGAACCCGGCGACCTGACCCACCGAATGGCTCACTCTCCGCTCCTTCCTCCGTACGCGCTTCAGCCTGGCCCCTGACGTCACGTGAGGTGCAAGCGCGGATCCGGAGCGGCGCCGCTCCGGATGTGATGTCCGTTTTGCCCGCTTAGGGTGACCGCGTGACCCACGACGCGGCCCGGCAGGCACATGCCTCCGCCCCGGCGACCCCCGCGCGGGCGCTGCTGCCGCTGATCGTCCCGGCACTCGTCGTCGGTGTCGCGGCCAGCCTTCTGTTCCTGGGCGTGAGCGCGCTCGCGGAGAAACTTCAGGGGGTGCTCTGGAACGGCCTCCCCGAGTCGCTGGGTGTCGGCCGGTACTCCGTGGTCTGGATGCTCGTCGTCCTCACCGCGACGGGCGTACTGGTCGGTCTGGTGGTGTGGAAGGTCCCGGGTCACGCGGGCCCCGACCCCGCGACCCTCGGGCTCTCGGCGCCCCCGGTGGCGCCCGCCGTGCTGCCGGGCCTGCTGGTGGCGACCGCGCTGATGCTGGCCGGCGGTCCGAGTCTGGGGCCGGAGAACCCGATCATCGCCACCAACATCGCCCTCGCGTTCTGGCTGGGTCGCAGGTTCGCGCCAGGGCTGTCCGGCGGTCTGTGGGCGGTGCTGGCCGAGGCGGCGACGCTCGGTGCGCTGTTCGGGACGCCGGTGGCGGCGGCACTGGTCATCTCCGAGGCGTTCGCCGGACAGCGGCTGGAGGGCAAGCTGTGGGACAACCTGTTCGCGCCGTTGACCGCCGCCGCCACGGGTGCCACGACGACCGCCCTGGTGGCCCATCCGGCCTTCGACCTCCATCTGCCCCCGCTCGGACCGCCCGACGGCGGCAACGTCCTGGCCGCGCTCGTGATCGCCTCCGCGGCGGCGCTGCTCGGCATGGCGGCGGTCTACGCCTTCCCGTACGTCCACGGCGCCTTCTCCCGGCTCGGGCACCCCATGCTGGCGCTCCCGCTCGGCGGGCTCGTCCTCGGCCTGCTGGGCGCCTTGGGCGGGCATCTGACGTTGTTCAAGGGGCTGGACGAGGTCGGCGAGCTGGCCGGGAACCCCGAGGGCTGGTCGGCCGGGCAGTTCGCCACGATGACGGTGGTGAAGCTCGCCGCCCTGGTCGTCGCCGCGTCCTGCGGGTTCCGGGGCGGCCGGATCTTCCCGGCCGTCTTCATCGGCGCCGCCTTCGGCCTGTTCGCCCACGCGCTCGTCCCCGCGGTCCCGGCCGCCCTCGGCGTGGCCGCGGGGGTGCTGGGCATGCTCCTCGCGATCACCCGGCAGGGCTGGCTGAGTCTGTTCACGGCGGCCGTCCTGGTCGCCTCTCCCACGATCCTCGCCCTGCTGTGCATCGCGACCCTGCCGGCCTGGCTGCTGGTGACCGGCAGACCGCAGATGCAGCTCCACCACGACGGAACCGCCGTTCGTTGACCCCACAGGACCCCACAGGCCCCTCCTACTCCGCCCCTCTCCACCCCCGACCCTGCGGCCCCGACCCTGCGACGCGATGGGAGAGCTCATGCCGCTCCACAAAGGCCCCGAGAACCCCGACGAGCGACCGATGTCCGTCAACCCCTTCTTCGGGGACGCGAACCCACTCGGCGACATGACCGAGGCCCCGCCCAAGCACCGACTCCCGGACCGGCCGCTGACCCCCACGATCGCCTACCAGCTGGTCCACGACGAACTGATGCTGGACGGCAACGCACGGCTGAATCTCGCCACCTTCGTCACCACCTGGATGGAGCCGCAGGCCGGGGTGCTGATGGGCGAGTGCCTCGACAAGAACATGATCGACAAGGACGAGTACCCACGCACCGCCGAGCTGGAGCGACGCTGTGTGGCCATGCTCGCGGACCTGTGGAACGCGCCCGATCCCGGTTCCGTCGTGGGCTGTTCCACGACCGGTTCGAGCGAGGCGTGCATGCTCGCCGGGATGGCGCTGAAGCGGCGCTGGTCGCAGCGGAACGCGGACCGCTACCCGGGGGCGCGCCCCAACCTCGTCATGGGGGTGAACGTCCAGGTCTGCTGGGAGAAGTTCTGCAACTTCTGGGAGGTCGAGGCCCGCCAAGTACCCATGGAGGGCGACCGGTTCCACCTCGACCCGCAGGCGGCGGCCGAGCTGTGCGACGAGAACACCATCGGGGTCGTCGGGATCCTCGGCTCCACCTTCGACGGGTCCTACGAGCCGATCGCGGACCTCTGCGCGGCCCTCGACCGGCTCCAGGAGCGTACGGGCCTGGACATCCCCGTCCATGTCGACGGGGCGTCCGGCGCGATGATCGCCCCCTTCCTGGACCCCGACCTGGTCTGGGACTTCCGGCTGCCGCGTGTGTCGTCCATCAACACCTCGGGGCACAAGTACGGGCTCGTCTACCCGGGCGTCGGCTGGGCACTGTGGCGGTCACCGGCCGAACTGCCGGAGGAACTCGTCTTCCGCGTCAACTACCTGGGCGGCGACATGCCGACCTTCGCGCTCAACTTCTCCCGGCCCGGCGCGCAGGTCGTGGCGCAGTACTACACCTTCCTGCGGCTGGGCCGGGAGGGCTACCGCGCCGTCCAGCAGACGACCCGTGACCTGGCCCGCGGACTCGCCTCGCGGATCGAGGCGCTGGAGGACTTCCGCCTGCTCACCAGGGGCGACCAGCTGCCCGTCTTCGCCTTCACGACCGCGCCCCACGTGAGCGCGTACGACGTGTTCGACGTGTCCCGGCGCATGCGGGAGAACGGCTGGCTGGTGCCCGCGTACACCTTCCCGGCCAACCGGGAGGACCTGTCCGTACTACGGGTGGTGTGCCGCAACGGCTTCTCGGCCGACCTCGCCGACCTCTTCCTGGAGGACCTGGACCGGCTGGTGCCCCAGCTGCGCCGACAGCCGCATCCGTGGACCCGGGACAAGCAGCGGGCGACCGGCTTCCACCACTGACGGCACGGGCCGCGCCCCGCCTCCCGCCCCCTGGGGGCTCCGCCCCCGGACCCCCGCATCGGCCTGGACGGCCTCGTCCTCAAGCGCCGGACGGGCAGGAGACGCGGGCCCGCGCCGGATGAGCGGGACATGCGAGCCGACGCCGGACGGTCCCGGCCCGCCCGGTGCCTTTCAACGCGGGCCCGCACCCCCAGCCCGTCCGGCGTTTGAGGACGAGCCCTTCGGGCGACGGGTGGTCCAGGGGGCGGAGCCCCTTGGCGGGGGTCTAGGGGGCGGAGCCCCTTGGCGGGGGTCCAGGGGGCGGAGCCCCTTGGCGGGGGTCTGGGGGCGGAGCCCCCAGGGACGGGATGATGCGGCCCCCGCTCGAGCGAAGCCGAGAGCGTGGGGGAAGGGCGACGACGACGCGGCAGCGCTACGTGTGGTCCGCAGGATGCGCCACCCCCGTCGCGTACGGGTTCTCCTCACCCTCCCCCAGCACCCCGACGAAGGGCGGGCCCTCCCCGGCGAACGTGTACGCCCCACCCTCGATCCGCTCGATGAGCCCCCGGGTCCAGTCCGCTCCGGAATCCGCGGAGTGGACCCAGAAGTTCATGATCTCCCCGATGTGCCCGAGCTGCCCGGGACCGCCCTCGGGGGTGTAGTACCCGGTGACGGACGCGCGCCACTCCTCGATGGCGCGCACCCGCTCCCTCAGCAGCCCGAGGACCTCCCCCCGGTCGAGGTCGACCATGAGGCCGAGCGCGGCCGAGAGGGCGTCGGGCTTCTGGTCCTGGGTGGTCAACGACCGGCGCAGCAGCGCCAGATACTCCTCGGTGCCCGTGTCCGTGACCTCGTACTCGGTGCGCGGAGGCCCGCCCGCGGTGGACGGCGCGGTCTCGTGGGCGTGCAGCAGTCCCTGTTTCGCCATCTGCTTGAGCGCGTGGTAGATCGAACCGGGCTTGGCGTTCGACCACTCGTGCGCGCCCCAGTACTCGAGGTCGTTGCGCACCTGGTAGCCGTGGGCCCGCCCGTGCCGGCGCACGGCTCCCAGCACCAGCAGACGGATCGTTGACATGGGCCCAAGGTTATGGCCGTGCCCCCGGGCGACCGGTCAACGGGCCTCCCGCTCCCGCGCCTCGCGCCCTTCCCGTTCCCGCGCCACCAGACCGAACGCGGTCGCTCCGTCCAGGGACTCGCGGATGATGTCGGCGTGCCCGGCGTGGCGGGCCGTCTCCGAGATCAGTCGCAGCAGCACCCAGCGCATCGACACCCGCTCGTCCGGCGGGAACCAGGGCGCGTCCGGCAGCGGGAACGTGTCGTCGAGGCTCGGCACCGAGCGGATGAACGCCTCCGTGCCCGCCGCGACCTTCTCCCACTGTTCCAGCTGCTGCTCCACGGTCTCGTCGCCGACGAGCACGAAGCACTCGTGCCAGTTGGACTCGTCCCGTTCCACCGCGGGCGGCTCCTGCCTGGCGCGGGCGATCCAGCTCTGCTCGACCTCGGAGACGTGCTTGAGCAGCCCCGCCAGGGACAGCTCACTCGCGCTCGGACGGCTCGTGGCCTGCTCCGCCGTCAGACCGATCAGCGCGCGGCGGATGCCGCCGCGCTCGCCCTCCAGGAAGGAGAGCAGCGCTCCGCGCTCGTCACCGGGGGTCTCGGCCGAAACGTGCGTCACCATGGTCCGCCGCCTTTCATCGGGTCGTCCTGCCTGACACCGACGAAGCTACGGGCCCTTGCGGTCAGCTTCTGTCCGCAAGGGCCCGGGACGACGCGGCGATTCCCGGCGCCGCGGCACCGCGCCTGCGGCGAGTGCCCCGCCCCCCTTCCGGGCGGGCCACAGGACTCTCGCCCACGCCCTAGAACGGGAAGAAGCTCCGTCCGTGCTGCACCGAGATCCACTTCTGGGTGGTGAACGCCTCGACCGTCGCCTCGCCGTTGAGACGGCCGATGCCGGAGTGCTTCTCGCCGCCGAAGGCGACCGGGGGCTCGTCGTGCACGGTGCCGTCGTTGACGTGGAACATGCCGGTGTCGATCCGCTTGGCGAAGGCCACTCCGCGCTCGACGTCGGCGGTGTGGACGGCGCCGCTCAGTCCGTACGGGGTGTCGTTGGCGATGCGTACGGCCTCCTCCTCGCCGTCGAAGAGGACGAGGAGCGCGACCGGGCCGAAGATCTCCTGCCGGAGGATGCCGGAGTCGGCCGGCACGTCCGTCAGGACGGTCGGCCCGACCAGGTTGTCGGTGGTGGTGCCGCGCACGAGCGCGGTGGCACCCTCGGCGACCGCCTGGTCGACGGCGCCCGTGATCGCGTCGGCCTGGGAGGAGTTGATGACCGGGCCGATGATCGTCCGCGGGTCGCTCGGGTCGCCCACCTTGAGCGTCCTGACCTTGGCGACGAACTTCTCGGTGAACTCGTCCGCGATCGAGCGGTCCACCAGTACGCGGTTGGCGGCCATGCACACCTGACCCTGGTGGACGTACCGGCTGAAGACCGCCGCGTCCACGGCGTAGTCGATGTCGGCGTCGTCCAGGACCACCAGCGCGCTGTTGCCGCCGAGTTCGAGGACCGCGCTCTTGAAGTGCGAGGCGCAGACGGTGGCGACGTGCCGGCCGACCTTGTCGGAGCCGGTGAAGGAGATGACCTTCGGGACGGGGTGCTCGATGAAGGCGTCGCCGATCTCCGCTATGTCGGTGATCACGACGTTGAGCAGGCCGCCGGGGAGCCCCGCGTCCTCGAAGATCTTGGCGACCAGTGAGCCACCGACGATCGGGGTGTTCTGGTGCGGCTTCAGGACCACGCCGTTGCCCAGGGCCAGGGCCGGCGCGACGGACTTCAGGGAGAGCAGGAAGGGGAAGTTGAAGGGGCTGATCACGCCGACGACACCGACGGGTACGCGGTAGACGCGGTTCTCCTTGCCGTCGATCGGCGAGGGAAGGATCCTGCCCTCGGGCCGCAGCGCCAGCTGGATCGACTCGCGCAGGAACTCCTTGGCGAGGTGGAGCTCGAAACCGGCCTTGAGGTGGGTGCCGCCCAGTTCGGCGATGATCACCTCGGTGATCTCCGCCTCGCGCTCCTCGACGAGACGCAGGGCCTTCTCGAAGACCGCGCGGCGCGCGTACGGGTTGACCGCGGCCCATTCCTTCTGGGCGCGCTCGGCCGCACGGTAGGCCTCGTCGACCTCGTCGACCGTGGCTATGGTGATGGACGCCAGCTTCTCCCCGTCGTACGGGTTGAAGTCGATGATGTCCCAGGAACCGGTGCCCGGGCGCCACTCCCCGCCGATGTACTGCCGGGCCAGGTCGGTGAAGTAGGACGACATGTGCTCCCTCGATCCCCTTGCTGCCGAGGCAGACATATCGAGTCTGAGTCAGCAGACATCCGATCAACGTCTGATCAGACGTCATCGTACTTGTGGTCAAAGGGAGTTGGAGTGCCCCTCGGGACAGTACGTGAAGACTTCCCGGCGCGGAGTCGAAGAGTCCGGGCGGCCCCGGGACGGACGTCAGGAGAGCTGGAGCAGCCCACGGAGCAGATCGCGGCTCTCGGACGGCCCGGGGCTGTCCTGCTGCAACTGCTTCAGCGCACTCTCGTACTGGGTGACGTCCTCGCGTTTGTCCAGGTAGAGCGCGCTGGTGAGCTGCTCCAGGTAGACGACGTCCGACAGGTCGGACTCGGGGAAGCTCAGGATCGTGAAGGAGCCGCTCTCGCCCGAGTGGCCGCCGAAGCTGAACGGCATGACCTGGAGGCGCACGTTGGGACGCTCCGACACCTCGATCAGGTGCTGGAGCTGCTCGCGCATCACCCCGCGGTCACCGTAGGGACGGCGCAGCGCGGCCTCGTCGAGGACGATGTGGAACTCGGGGGCCTTCTCGGAGACGAGGTACTTCTGCCGCTCCAGGCGCAGCGCCACCCGGCGTTCGATGTCGGCCGCGCTCGCGCCCTTCATGCCGCGCGCGACGACGGCGTGGGCGTAGGACTCGGTCTGCAACAGGCCGTGCACGAACTGGACTTCGTACGACCGGATCAGATGGGCCGCGCCCTCCAGGCCGACGTAGGTCGGGAACCAGCTGGGCAGCACGTCCGAGTAACTGTGCCACCAGCCCGCGACGTTGGCCTCCTTGGCGAGGGACACCAGGGAGGTGCGCTCGGCCTCGTCCGTGATGCCGTACAGCGTCAGCAGGTCCTCGACGTCGCGCGTCTTGAAGCTCACCCGTCCCAACTCCATGCGGCTGATCTTCGATTCGGAGGCACGGATCGAGTAGCCGGCCGCTTCCCTGGTGATTCCGCGCGCCTCCCGCAGGCGCCGCAGATGTGACCCGAGCAGCATGCGCCGCACCACAGAGCCGCTCGACTCACCAGCGCTCACGTTCGTCCGCCTCCCCAACCGTCTTCAGACGCCGAAGTCTGCCACTAAAACACTTCAAGCAGTACTCGTTCGATTACAGAAACGGAAAGCTTACGAAGGCGTCGCGCAACGAAGGATCACGCGAGGGTCAATAAGAGGGAAGAAGGTGCCAGAAGAAGTAGCCGGAAACAGGCACAAGATCCCTCAATTCGGGCGCGTGCACGTGCATCTGCCCTTGCATCTGCTGTACGCATTCGGAACCATGGTCCCCGCGCCACCGCTGCATCGCAACGACCGCGAACACCCGGGAGTGCCTCGCATGGGGACGAATGGATCGACCATGCTCGAGCCCTTACGGCAGGGACTTCCGCCGCTCGATCCCGCGGCCGTGTCCGACGCCGCTTCCTGCGCTCTGCCCGCACGCTACGAAGCGGTGCGCGACGCACGGCAGTTCACCCGAAGAACGCTGGACCAGTGGGACATCGGCGACCGTTTCGACGATGCGTGTCTGGTGGTCTCCGAACTGGTGACCAACGCCCTGCGGCACGCTCTGCCCTCGGACACACCCCGCGCGGACGACCAAGGCGCGCCCGTGCGGCTGCACTTGATGCGGTGGACCTCACGTCTGGTGTGCGCGGTGCGCGATCCCAGTCACGACAGTCCTGTGGCCGGCGACTCGGACGACTTCTCGGCGGAGTCGGGCCGGGGCCTGTTCCTGGTCGACTCGTTCGCCGACAGCTGGGGCTGGCACCCCCTCGCGGGCACCCTCAGCGGCAAGGTCGTATGGGCGCTGTTCCGGCTCCCGCCGCACACCGCCGCCACCGGCCCGGCCGAATGAAGAACCGCGGCGCCTTTCGGCGCCGCGGTTCTACGCGCGTTACGCAACGCGATGTGACGAACACGCCGCGTTCACGGAACGGTGAGTGGCCACGGGTCCGCCGGGATCCCGCCCTCAGCCCGCGATCAGGTGGTCGAACTCGCCGTCCTTGATGCCCAGGAGCATCGCCTCGATCTCGGCGCGGGTGTAGACGAGCGCCGGCCCCTCGGGGAACCGCGAGTTCCGCACGGCCACGTCACCCCCCGGCAGCCTCGCGAACTCCACGCAGGATCCCTGCGAGTTGCTGTGCCTGCTCTTCTGCCAGGCCACCCCGGTCAGCTCTGTCGCAGCCATGCCGTTGTACACGTCATCCACGTCGCACACGTCGTGGTCCACAGGTCGCTCCCCGGTCGTGCAGTGGCCGATGTGGCCATTGATGCAGTGGCCAACTGCCCCGGATCATAGCTCTGTTCATGTGCAGATGCATGAGCAGATGCACGTGCACGGGGGGTGGTCCCACGGTTACAGCTTTTACCGGCCTTTGACTACAGCCCGCTGTCCGCCTCACTACGGCCTGCTGCCCACCGGGCCGCCGACAGCCCGTCGCCTGCCCCGAAAGTCGCACGGCACGCGACTCCCAGCCCCCGTGCATGCTCGTCCGCCCAGGCATCCGTACGGGTTCGTCCGGGTCGAATCCCTGTGTACCAGGAACAGACGCACGGCAAGCCTTTCGAGTTTCAACGTCCGGCTTCAACGTCCGGTTTTCAACGTCCGGCCCATGATCCGGTCGGCGGCCGGAGTCGCGGTACCGCGGCGGCACGCTCTCCCCCGCGTTCCCGCTCGCACACACCAGTAGTCCCTGCCGCCCCTACAGTCGCACGGCCGCCCCCGGCGCCGCGGATCCCCCCGCCCCGGCGGGGGAACCTCCACGGCAGGTCGGCGCCCTGCCGGTCGAGGCGGGCCGCCCCGTTCGCCGTACGGGGTCCCGGCGCGATCCGGCACGTCGGGGTGGGGTGGGACACGGCCCCCGTGTCCCGGAGCGGCCGGCCACGGACCGGCCCCACGGGACCGGATCACGGCCGCGCCGAAGCCACTTCCAGGCCATCGGACCGCCCGGTCCGCGGACGCGCCCGGCGGATCGGCGGGCGCCACCGTCGCGAACACCGCGAACACCGCGAGGACCGCGAGGACCGCGAGGACCGCGAACATCACGGACATCACGAACGCCGTCCGGCCGTCGTGATCGTCGGCGCGACTCGTGCCGACGGGCCCCTCAGGACATCCGTACGATCTCCGCACGACTCGCCCGGGGCCTTCACGCATGCTCCTGGTAGCTTGCTGCGGTCGTTCCGGCGACCCGGCGACACCACCACCCTTGGGGGCTTCTGTGACATCGGCGACTTCGGCGGTCCTCCCGCGTCGGCGGGTTCGCACCGCGGCCACCGCCCTGCTCGTGGCCGCGGGTCTGGCGGGCGCGCTCGCGCTGACCGGCTGCAGCAGCGACGACTCCGGCTCCGGCGCCTCCAGTTCGGGCTCCGCCGACAGGACCGCGGCCTCCGGCGGGTCCGGGACCGGCGGCACGGGCGGGGATGCGAGCACCTCGCCCACCGCCGGAACCGGACTGGAGGGCAGTTGGCTGGCCACCACGGACGGCAAGGCGGTGGCGTTGGTGATCACCGGGAAGCAGGCCGGACTGTTCGCGACGGGCGGCACCGTGTGCAGCGGTACGGCCGGCGAGGAGGCGGGCATGCGCATGATCCACCTCACCTGCACGGACGGGAACAAGCAGCGCACCACGGGCATGGTCGACTCCGTCAACGGCACGACGCTGAAGGTCACCTGGTCGGGCGATCTCGGCAAGGAGTCCTACACCAGGGCCCAGGGCGGCAAGCTGCCGTCGGGGCTGCCGACGGCGAGCCTCGGCTCCTGAACCCCCGCCCACCGCTCCCGTCTGCGCACTCGCGGGACCTGCCCCCGAACGGCCCGTGGATCGCCCGGTGTTCCACGGCCCCGGACCGGGCGCCCGCCGACTCGCCCCGCCCGACGTTCAGGTGGTTCCCCGGCCGGCGGCCGCCCGGACGACGCGCCGGAGCGGGGGGTCGCGCGACACTCACCCCCCGGTCTGCGTGATGATCGGTGTGCACCGTCACGAACCCAGGGGGAAACCCATGCGCGCCCTTCCGATCGCCGTCACCGCCGCCGCCGCGGCCCTCATGCTGACCGCCTGCGACAGCGGCAGCGCCGACAAGAAGGACTCCGGCGGCTCCCCGGCGACCTCGGCCTCCTCCACCGCCTGCGCGATCGACCACATCGACTTCGAGGTCGGCCCCGCCAACACCGCCCCGGCCGCCGGGGACACCGGCAACGTGCCGGTCACGCTCACCAACCACGGCGACAAGTGCACCCTCGACGGCTTCCCCGGCATCGAGGTGCACGACAGCGCCCAGGGCACGGAGGTCTTCGCGGACAAGTCGGCGAAGCCCCAGAAGCTGACGCTGGTGAAGGACGCCACCGCCTCCTTCACGATCACCTACGTGCGGGGCACCGCGGGCGACGCGAAGAGCCTCGACGCGACCTCGCTGAAGATCACGCTGCCCGGCGCCAAGGACGCCCAGCGCTTCAAGTGGTCGTACGGCCCGCTCGCGGGCAAGACCGGCCCGGACGACCTGAACGCCTCCGTGAGCACCTTCCAGGCGGCCGGCGACTGACCGATCAGCCGCTCGCCGGGCACATCGCCCGTCGCCTCATCGCAGCGGCGGCCGGGTCCTGACCTGGGCCCGGTCGGCCGCGGCGGCCCCTTCCCGCCACCCGGCCGCGTCGTCCACCCCGCGCAGCCGGGTGGTGACGGTGTCCGGGAACATCTGTTCCATATGGTCGGTGACCGCCACCTCGCGGGCCGCCAGGACAGGCAGCAACTCCCCCTCCGCCGACGCCACCTGCCCTTCGGCGGCCGTCGCGAGCCGGTCCCCGATGCGATGGGCGTACGCCGCGAGGAACGACTGCCGGAAGGTCTTCGTACGTTTCCGCCCGCCCGCCCGCTGAGCCGCCTCCGCCTTCGTCATCGCGGCGGTGGCCTGCACGAGCAGCGAGGTGTAGAGGAGTTCGACCGCCTCCAGGTCGGGTTCGAAGCCGACGACGGTCGAGAAGGCGAGGGGCTCGTTCCACACGGCGCGGCAGCGGTTCGCGCCGGCCACCGCGTCGAGCAGGACCGCCTTGGCCGTCTCGTACGGGGGCTCCACGCCGATGCGGCAGGCGCCGGGTGCGTCCTTGGCGTGCGTACGGGCCGCGAGCAGCGCCTCGTCGATGCTGTGCCGCGCCATGAGCTCCTGCGCCTTGGCGCTCAGCGCCTCCGCCTCCTCCGGGAAGCCGGTCGCCTCGGCCTTGGCGAGCAGGGCGCGGATACGGGTGAGCATCCGGGAGTCCTGCGGCGCGTCCTGCCGGGGCGGGTCCAGCGGCTCGATGGCGGGCAGCCGCAGCAGCAGCCGGTAGAGCTCCAGGACGGTCCCGGCGTGTGTGAAGCGGTCGGTACGCGGCGGCTCGGCGTCCGCGTCCAGTTCGTCGAGCTGGGCCGCCCAGCGCGGGCCCCGGGATGTCCGGTCCTCCCGCAGGATCAGGGCCGACACCAGGCGTACGTGTACGTCGTCCAGCTCGCGCCGCACGATCCGTACGACGTCGGCGGGCTGCCAGCCGCGGCGCCAGGCGGCGGCGACGAACTCCGCGCCGCGCCGGGCGAGTTCGGCGTCCGACGCGGGGTCGGCGGCGAGCAGCGAGGCGCCCGTGTCGAGGGCCGCGTCGGTGTGGGCGTAGAGGGCGGCCCCGAAGGCGCGCTCCACGGTGCTGGGCGTCGTACTGCTGCTCATCCTCCGATCGTGCCACGCGCTCCGGGGCCGCCTTGAGGGCAGGTACCGCCGAGGCCTCCGCCGTACGGAAAAACTATCCACACCCTGTGGACAGTTTTTCGCCGCCGATTCCTCACGGACCCTCCCGGCGTTTTGTCGCGCACCACCCGTGCCGCCCGCGCCGCCCGTGCCACCCACCCCGGCCACGCCACCCGCGCCGCAGGTCCCGTAGCGGACAGGTGTCGAGAGGTGTCAACTTCGAGTTGACAGCTCCTCACTGTCAACTTACGGTTGACACATGACGACGAACCCACTCGGCACGCCATCCGTACGTCTCGACGACCTCATCGAGGCCATCAAGAAGGTGCACACCGACGCGCTCGACCAGCTCCAGGACGCGGTGATCGCCGCGGACCACCTCGGCGACGTCGCCGACCACCTGATCGGGCACTTCGTGGACCAGGCCCGGCGTTCGGGCGCGTCCTGGACGGACATCGGCCGGAGCATGGGGGTCACCCGGCAGGCGGCGCAGAAGCGGTTCGTCCCGAAGGCCGAGTCGGACCTCGACCCCAGCCAGGGCTTCGGCCGCTACACACCGCGTGCCCGGCACGTGGTCATGGCCGCGCACGCCGAGGCCAAGACCTCGGGGAGCGCCGAGGGCCTGCCCGAACACCTGGTCCTCGGTCTGCTCGCCGAGCCGGAGGGCCTCGCCGCGCTCGCGATCACCGCGCAGGGGGTGACCCTGGAGGCGCTGCGCGAGGCGGCGACCGCGGCACTCCCGCCGGCCGCCGCCGAGGTACCGGAACTCGTCCCCTACGGCCCCGCCGCCAAGAAGGCGCTGGAGCTCACCTTCCGCGAGGCCCTCCGCCTCGGCCACAACTACATCGGCACCGAGCACATCCTCCTGGCCCTCCTGGAGCACGAGAACGGCCAGGGCGTGCTGAGCGGCGTCGGCATCACCAAGCAGGCGACCGAGGCCCACATCGCCCGCGCGCTGGAGGACCTCACCAAAGCGCCGTGACCGGCCGACGCGTCACGGCGCCGTACCCGGCCGCGCCGCCGGGACGCCGTGTCCGCCGGCCGACACCGCCGGGACGCCATGACCGCCGGCCGACACCGCCGCGCCGCCCCGACCAGCCGTGTCGTCGCGGCGGCGTTGTCAGACCCTCCTGCGACACTCGGCATCATGAGCGACCGGTGGGCTGTCGGACCGGCCGAGGACGGCGGCGCGGAGCTTGCCCCCCTCGGACCCGACGGGCTGCCCGCCGGGCCCGTGCGCAGGGAGGCCGATCTCGTCGAGGCCGTACGGGCCCGGCCCGACGTGGTCCGGTGGGTCTGGCGGTCCACGGCCGGCGTCCACCCGCGCCTGCTCGCCGCCGGGGTGCGTGTGGAGCGGTGCTACGACATCGAGGCCGCCGAGAACCTGCTGCTCGGCCACGAGGGCAGGCTCGGCGAACCCCGCTCGGCCGCCGCCGCGCTGGCCAGGCTGCGCGGCGGGCCCGTGCCGGCGGACCCCCCGCAGCGCTCCGCCGAGCCCGGCTCGCAGTCGTCCCTCTTCGAGCCGCGCCCGGTCCACCTCCCCCTGGAGGACGTCATCGCGGTGTACGCGGACCAGCGGCGCCGCCACGCGGCCACCGCCCACCCCGAACGCATGCACCTGCTCACCACCGCCGAGTCGGCGGGCATGCTGGTGGCGGCCGAGATGAACGCGACGGGACTGCCGTGGCGCGCGGACGTCCACCGAGAGCTGCTGAACGACATGCTCGGCGAGCGGTACGCGGGCGGCGGCGAGCCCCGCCGTCTCGCCGAGCTCGCGGAGGAGGTCTCGGCGGCCTTCGGCAGACGGGTCAGACCCGATCTGCCCGCCGACGTCGTCAAAGCCTTCGCGCAGGCCGGGATCAAGGTCGCGTCCACCCGGCGATGGGAGCTCGAATCCATCGACCACCCCGCCGTGGAACCCCTGCTCGCCTACAAGAAGCTGTACCGGATCTGGGTCGCCCACGGCTGGTCCTGGCTGCAGGACTGGGTGCGCGACGGCCGGTTCCGGCCCGAGTACCTCCCGGGCGGCACGGTCACCGGACGCTGGGTGACCAACGGCGGGGGCGCGCTCCAGATCCCCAAGGTCATCCGCCGCGCCGTCGTCGCCGACCCCGGCTGGCGGCTCGTGGTGGCCGACGCCGACCAGATGGAGCCACGGGTACTGGCCGCGATCTCCCGCGACCCCGGCCTGATGGAGGTCGCCGGCCGCGAGGGCGACCTCTACCAGGCGGTGTCGGACCGGGCCTTCGCGGGCGACCGCGCCCAGGCCAAGCTCGCCGTCCTCGGCGCGGTGTACGGACAGACATCGGGGGACGGCCTGAAGAACCTGGCCGCACTGCGCCGCCGCTACCCCAAGGCCGTGGCGTACGTGGACGACGCCGCCCGCGCGGGCGAGGAGGGCCGGCTCGTACGGACATGGCTGGGCCGGACCAGCCCCCCGGCCGCCGGTGCCGCCGACAGGGCGTCGGAGGAGGCCGGCCTCCCCCAGGACGAGCCCGCCGAGGCGTCCGGCGACCAGGGCTGGGTGCCCGGGTACGCCTCCTCCAACTCCCGGGCCCGCGGCCGTTTCGCACGCAACTTCGTCGTCCAGGGCAGCGCGGCCGACTGGGCGCTGCTGCTGCTCGCGGCACTCCGCCGCACCTGTGCCGATCTCGCCGCCGAGCTGGTCTTCTTCCAGCACGACGAGGTGATCGTGCACTGCCCGGCCGAGGAGGCGGACGTGGTCGTGGCGGCCGTCCGGGAGGCCGCGGAGCTGGCGGGCAGGCTGACCTTCGGCGAGACACCGGTCCGTTTCCCGTTCACGACGGCGGTGGTGGAGTGCTACGCGGACGCGAAGTAGCTAGGTTCCCCGCAGAAGTTCCCGCAGCTGCCCCACCACCGAGGTGTCCCGCCCGTCGAGCGCCGCGAGCGCCGTCCTCCACTGCTCGTACGCCCCCTCGACGTCCCCCCGGGTGCGCAGCAGCAGGCCCCGCTGATGCCGGGCCAGCCCGGCGGTGAACTGGTCGGCGCGCCGGTCGGCGCGGCACAGCAGCAGCTCGCACTCCAGCGCGGCGCGCTCACAGTGCCCCACCCCGCGCAGCGCGCGCACCAGCCCGAGCCGGGTCTGCGACTCCCCGTGCCAGTCGTCGTGTCCACCGAGGATGCGCAGACTCTCCTCGAAGTGCGGTACCGCGGCGGCCGGTTCCCCGAGGGTGAGGTGCGCGTAGCCGATGTTGCAGTGGGCGGAGTGCCGGATGATCACGTCGTCCATCGCGTCGCCGATGGCGAGGCTGCGCTTGTGGTGGTCGATGGCGGCGCGGGCGTCGGTGTGCTCGTACAGGTTGCCGAGGTGGCTGTAGGTGATGGCCTCCGTGTGCGGGTCGCCCAGTTCCCGGGAGAGTTCGAGGCTCAGCAGCAGGGCCTCACCGGACTCCTCGTACCGCCCGAGCCCCTCCAGGAGCATGCCGCGGTTGTTCAGGCCGCGCCGCACCCACGACAGCACCCCGAGCCGCCGCCAGATCGCCAGCGCCTCGTCGTTCAGCGTGAGCGCCTCGCCCGCCCGGCCCGTCATGAAGTGCAGCCCCGCGAGGTCCCCGAGCGCGTACGCCTGGGCCGCCTCGTCCCCGAGTCGCCGCGCCGCGCCCAGCGCCGTCCGCAGGAGCACCTCCGACTCGGGGACCCGGCCGCTGCGCTGGAGGTAGGGGTTGAGCAGCCGCACCAGCACCGGAACGTACGCGGACTCCTCCGCGTACCGCTCCACCAGCGTCATCACGTTCTCCAGCTCCAGATCGCCCCAGGCGAAGGCGTCCCTGGCGGAGCGGAACGGCGGTGTGGCGGCGGCGTCCGCCGCGTGCGCGGCCGGCTGCGTGGCCGTCGGCCGGCTGCGGTCCGCACGGTCGAGCCCCGCCTCGACGATCACTTCGAGCGAGCGGGCGGCCACCCCGGCGTACCAGCGCAGGGCACGCTCGGAGACACACGGGTTCGTGGTCACCCCGGCTGCGGCGCCCGCCCTCTCCGTTCTGTCCGCTCTGTCTGCTCCACCTGGTCCAACTGGTCCAACTGGTCCAACTGGTCCAACTGGTCCACCTGGGACATCCGTTCCGTCTGCTCCGTCGGCCCTGTCCGCGCCGGCCGCTGCGTCGGGCGCGTCCGTGGATTCGGTCGAGCCGGTCCAGCCGGGCGATCCGGGAGCGGTCGCCGTCCCCGCAGCCGCTGTTGCCTCCGCAGCCGCCGTTGCCTCTCTTGGGCCCGTCGTTCCCGTCGTTCCGGCGATCTCCCGGGCGAAGTCGCGGACGAGGTCGTGGGGTGCGTAGCGGGCGTACGCCGTCTCCTCCAGGAGGGCGACGTCGACGAGGCGGTCGAGCGCGGCCTCGGCGCGGTGTTCGGTGATGCCGGAGAGCCGGGCCAGCAGGGGTGCACCGTAGACCGGCAGGTCGAGCGCCCCGATGCTGCACAGCGCGCGCGCCGCGTCCCGGTCGGGCTCACGGTCCGAGGCCCGCAACGCGTCATGCGCCACCGCCAGGGACCTGCGGACGCTCAGGTCGTCGTACTCCAGATGACGCAAACGGCCTTCCGTGTCCGTCAGTTGATCGGCCAACGCGTCCGGGGTGAGCGCGCGGCGCGCGGCGAGGCGGGCCGCGACGACGCGCAGGGCGAGCGGAAGCCGCCCGGTGAGTTCGACGAGCGGGTGCCCGCCGTCGAGACCGTCGCGGCGCCCGGAGACCGCGCGGAGCAGCGCCGCGCTGTCCTCGTCCGAGAGCGGGGCGAGCGGGAATCGGTGCGCGCCGTCCAGCGCGGTGAGCGGCGACCTGCTCGTCACGATCACCGCGCACCCGGCGCCCGCCGGCAGCAGGGGCCGCACCTGAGCGGCGTGCGCGGCGTCGTCCAGCACCATCAGGGTGCGCGTCGGGGCGAGTGTCGACCGGAGCAACGCGGCCGCCGCGTCGGGGGGTTCGGGGATACGACGTGACTCGACCCCGAGGTCGCGCAGCAGCGCCGCGAGCGCCTGACCCGGCGTGAGCGGGGTCATTCCGGGGGTGGCCCCGTGCAGGTTGACGTACAACTGGCCGTCAGGGAAACGTTCCCGCAGCCCGTGGGCCACGTGCAGCGCCAGCGCGCTCTTGCCCACCCCGGCCATGCCGCTGATGACGGCCACGGCCGGAAAAGGCAGCCGCAGCCGCCGGTCCGTGTCCAGGACCAGGCCAAGTTCGTCGCGTACGTCACCTCGTCCAGTGAAGTGGGCGGGGGGCGGGGGAAGTTGGGCGGGACGGGGCGAAGGCGGCTGCGCCGGGACGGGCGGTGCACCTCCGTCGGCACGGGGGTCCTGGCCGACGTCGCCGGCCCCGTCCGCTCCGACCGATCCGCCTGCCCTGCTCGATCCGGCCGCCCTGCTCGAACCGCCCGTCCTGCTCGAACCGCCAGCTCTCCTGGGTCCGCCGGACGCGCCTGCCGTGCCCACCCCGACCGTTCCGGCTGATCGTGCGGATCCGCCGGGCCCCCGCTCCCGCAGGATCTCCAGATGCGCCTCGCGTACCGCGGGCCCCGGCTCGACCCCCAACTCCTCCACCAGGCGGGCCCGCAGATCGCGGTGGACGGCCAGGGCCTCCGCCTGGCGACCGGTGCGGTGCAGCACGAGCATCAGCAGCCGGTGGAAGGCCTCGCGCAGGGGGTGCTCCACGACCAGGGCGGCCAATTCGGGTGTGAGAGCGGCAAGTCGGGCATGGCCGGAGCCACCCGCGCCCGCGGAGCCCCGGTCATTCCTGGTGCCGTCAGCGCCCGCGGAGCTCGCGGAGCCACCGGAGCCGTCCGCGCCCGCGGAGCCACCGGAGCAATCCGTGCTCGTGGAGCTCTCGATGCCGTCCGTGCCGATGGAGATCGCGGGATCTCCCGAGCCGCGCGTCCCCCCGCTACCCTCCGCACTCCTCGAAAACCTCGCCGCTCCTCCTCCGCCGCCGCTGCCTGCGTTCGGACCCGCGAGCCACAACTCGGCCTCGTAGCGCCATTCCAGGAGCAGCAGCCGCGCCTCCTCGAGCCGCTGGACGAGGGCGTGGCCGCCGAACTCGGGCCGGACTCCGCCGAGCGGGGTGCCCCGCCACAGCGCGAGCGCCGCCAAGGCCTCACGCAGCGCCCGTGCGCCGTCCCGATCGGCATGCGCGGCACGCGCGGCCGTGACGTGGGACTCGAAGACGCGGACGTCCAACTCGCCCTCGCCGACGCGCAGGAGATACCCGGGCGGCACGGCCCGTAGCCGCTCCGGATCGTCGAGGAGCCGGCGCAGCCGGGTGACGTGGTTCTGCAGCGAGGCCTGCGCGGACGCGGGCGGTGTCCCGCCCCACAGCGCGTCCTTCAGCACGTCGACCGAGACGACCCGGCCGGGCTCCAGGAGCAGCGCCACCAGCAGCGCGCGCATCTTGCCGCTGCGGATCGATCCGACCTCGCCGTCGGCGTCGTACAGGACCGGTGGACCCAGCAGCCCGAACCGCAGCCCGTACCGCATAGCCCGCCCACTGCCTTCCCACGCGACCGTCCGGCCGTGCCCCTGGCGACTTCGCACCGACCGACTCCCGGTTCCGGCGGAACCGTTGGCCGGTTCCCGGAGGAACCGTTGGCCACATGTTAGCGATCCGTTGGCGCGGCCTGATGGGATCAGGGCATCGGATCTGGCCCGACGGTGCGCGCGTACTACGCGTAACTCGGGGGAGTGTCGCCGCCGTGGCCGGATCCGGGGACAGAGAGGGCCCCGGTCGTCGGAGGTGAACGACCGGGGCCTTCGTCGTTCCCGGCGCCCACCGGGCGACCGGATGACGGGCGCCGTCGGATGAGACCGGCATCGTCGGATGACCAACACCGTCTGATCACCCACGTCGTCGGATGACCGACACCGTCGGATGACCGGCGTCGTCAGATGACCGGCGTCGTCAGATGATGGGCGTCGTCAGATGATGGGCGTCGTCAGATGACCGGCGGGCGTCCGAGGCGCGTGAGCCGCCACACCGTCCGCCATCGCATCGGCTGTCGCCGGCCGCCGGACTCGCGCAGGCCTTCCGCGAAACCGCCGAACCAGGCCCGCAGTCCGCCGAGGGACCGCGTCCGCGCGAGCGTGAGCAGCACCCAGATCCCCAGGTGCACGGGGATGAGCGCGAGGGGCAGCCGACGGCGGGTGAGCCAGACCCGGTTGCGGGCGGTGACCCGGTAGTAGATGGCGTGCCGGGCGGGTGAGGTCTTCGGGTGCTGGAGCAGCAGTTCGGGCTCGTACAGCACGGTCCACCCGGCGTCGATGGCACGCCAGGCCATGTCGGTCTCCTCGTGGGCGAAGAAGAACTCGGCGGGCCAGTCACCGATCTCGGCGACCATCGGCATCGACAGGGCGTGCCCGCCGCCGAGGAACCCGGTGACCGGACCACCCCGCATCGGGTCCTTCGCGCCGACCCGGGGCACGTGCCGGCGCTGGGTCTCCCCGTTCTCGTCGGCGATCCGGAAGCCGACGATGCCCAGGCGCGGATCGGCCGCGTACAGATCGCGGACCTTGCGCAGCACGTCCGCGTCGACCAGCAGTCCGTCGTCGTCGAGTTCGACCACGACGTCCACGTCCCCGAACTCCGCGAGCCTGGCGAGGCCCACGTTCCGTCCGCCCGGGCAGCCGAGATTCTCGTCGACCTCGATGGTGGTCACCTCGCCGGGCAGTCCGAGCCGCTCGGCGAAGTCGGGCAGCGGGCACCCGTTCCCCACGATCACGATCCGGGCGGGCGCGACGTCCTGTTTGGCCACCGAGGTGAGCAGCGCGTCGACCTCGACGGGCCGATTCCCCATCGTCACGACGGCAACGGCGATCCGCGGACCCTCCGGCACGACACCACTCCATCCCAGGCCGACAACACTGCCCGCGATGCTAGCTGTTCACCGCGCGTATCCCTGAGGTACGCCCGCCTTTCCTTTCCCCGTATGCGGTTCCTCACGCCGTTCGCGGCTTCCCACGGCGTACGGGATCCGGCCCCGGCGAGCAGCCGTACTCGCCGACCGGCCTGGTCAGGGACTCGCCACGGCCGGTCGGCCGCGCGATCAGGGGCGAACCCACTCGGCGCCGGAACCCTGGCCCGGGAGCACGCCCGGTGTCCCGTCGACTCCCACCGACTCTTGACGGACGCCGGCAACGGACGCCTCCCCCTGCCGGCCGTACGCCGCCGCCGGACCGCCGCGAGGCTCGGTCCTCGACACTCGGACATGTGCACGCTACATGCTGCGTGTATGATGCACATATGGGTGGTATATCTAGCCGCAGGTAGTTCTCCTGACAGGGGAAGCGAGCCGGAAACTGAAGGATGCCTCGCGTGGACAAGCCACTTGATCTGCTGGAGTTCGAGACCATGCTGCTCGGGCGGCACATGCACATGCTCAACCCGCGAGCGCGCGGGGCCGGCGAGGAACGGCTGGATCGCAGTGCGTACGTCCTGCTCAGCCGCATCCAGGCGCAGGGGCCGATGTCGATCGGCGAGTTCAGCGAGGCTTTCGGGCTGGACGCCTCCACCCTCAACCGGCAGACCGCCGCGATGGTGCGGGCCGGGGTCGTCGAACGCATGCCCGACCCCGAGGGGGGCATGGCCCGCAAGTTCGCCATCACCGCCGAGGGCGAGCGCCGTCTGGACATCCACCGGACCGAGAACCTGGAGGGTCTGGAGAAGGTCATGGTCGACTGGGCGGCCGAGGACGTGGCCGAGTTCGCCGCCTACCTCAGCCGCTTCAACCGCGACATCGAGCGACTCGACGGGCGCCCCTGGCCGCGCGGTTGACCACCCGGGCGGCCATCCCGTCCACCCTCGTCACCCGACCGGACCCGCGGGGGTCCATCTCCGCCAGCGCCGGACGCCTCGACCCTGTTCCTGGAGGGCCGGGGCCGCGCGTCGACCGCTCCCCAGGGCCCACCACTCCAGCGCCGCCGGGCAAAGCAAAAGCCCCAGGTCACGGCGAGTGAGAATCCTGGGGCTTCTACAGAGCCGCCTTCGGGATTCGAACCCGAGACCTACGCATTACGAGTGCGTTGCTCTGGCCATCTGAGCTAAGGCGGCGCGCCGTCACACCATGGTGCGATCAGCAACGTCGGTAAGTCTACACAGTTTCCGAGAGTGCTCCGTACACGCCCCGGAGGGCCCGGATCCGGGGCGTGCGGGGCACCTATGAGCAGCGCTTTCCCTTGGGCGGAGGGGTGCCGTCGAGGAGGTAGCGGTTGATCGCGGAGTCGATGCAGACACTGCCGCGACCGTAGGCGGTGTGGCCGTCGCCGACGTACGTCAGGAGTGTGGCGGACGAGAGCTGACCGGCGAGGGACTCGGCCCACGCGTAGGGGGTCGCCGGGTCCCGCGTGGTGCCGACCACCAGGATCGGGCCCGCCCCCTTCGCCTCGATGCGGTGGGGCTCACCCGTCGCTTTCACCGGCCAGTACGCGCAGTTCAGGGAGGCCCAGGCCAGGCCGTCGCCGAAGACGGGGGACGCCTTCTCGAAGGCAGGGAGACTCTTCTCCAACTGGTCGGGGCCGGAGAAGGCGGCCGGGAGGTCGAGGCAGTTCACGGCCGCGTTGGCGTACATCAGGTTCGTGTAGTGGCCCTTGGCGTCACGCTCGTAGTAGCTGTCGGAGAGGGCGAGCAGGCCCGCCCCGTCCTTGTGCTTCATCGCCGCGCCGAGCGCCTCGCGCAGCTGGGGCCAGGCCCCCTCGTCGTACATGGCCGCGATCACGCCCGTCGTCGCGAGGGACTCGGTGAGTTCCTTGCGGTCCGCGTCGCCCGTGGGGATCGGGTTCGCGTCGAGCTTCTTGAAGAAGGCGCTGAGGTTCCTGCCCACCTGGTCCGGGCTCGTGCCCCGGCCGCCCAGCGGGCAGCCGCTGCGGCTGACGCAGTCCTTCGCGAACGACTTGAAGGCCGTCTCGAAGCCCGCCGTCTGCTCCTCGTTGAGCCTGCGGGCGGTGATCGAGGGGTCCAGCGCGCCGTCCAGGACCATACGGCCCACCCGTTGCGGATACAGGCCCGCGTACGTCGCGCCCAGGAACGTCCCGTACGACGCTCCCACATAGTTCAGCTTCTGGTCGCCCAGTACCGCACGGAGGATGTCCATGTCACGGGCCGCCTCGACCGTGGAGACATGCCGCAGCACCTTGGGCGAGTGCCGGGCGCACCCTTCGGCGAACTTCTTGTACGCGTCGACCAGTTCGTCCGTCTCCCGCACGTTGTCGGGCGTCATGTCCGTCTTCGTGAACGCGTCCATCTCCGGGCCGCTGAGACATTCGATCGGCTCGCTGCGGGCCACTCCGCGCGGGTCGACCGCGACCATGTCGTAGCGGGCGCGGATCTTCGCCGGGTAGCCGAGCCCCGCGTACGCCTGCAGGTATCCGACCGCCGAGCCGCCCGGACCGCCCGGGTTGACCAGCAGCGAGCCGATCCGCCGCCCGGGACCCGTGGCCTTCTTGCGGGCGACGGCCAGTTTGATGGCGCCCGAAGCCGCGTCGTCGTAGTCGAGCGGCACCTTCATCGTGGTGCATTCGAAGCCGGGCGCACCGCAGGAGCGCCAGGCCGGCTTCTGCTCGTAGTACGGCGTCAGCGTCGCCGGTGTGGAGCGGGGCAGCGGGGCCAGCACCGCCTCCGACTTCGTCGGCTCCGATGCCGTCGTGGTGAATCTCTCCGCCGAGCAGGCGGAGACGAGCAGCGTCGTGGCGGCCAGCAGCATGCCGCCCCTGCGCAGGGGCCTGAGGATGCGCCTGAAGTACATTCCGCGAGCGTAACCTCACGCGATCGATTGATCACCTTCAGTGGCGGACGCGCCTCTTACGAGTGACAGCGTCAACCTCGTGTGACCTCGCCCACCGCGCGCACGGCCACGTCCCCACGATCGCGTCGCGGCGATCACATCCCCGCGGCAACATCGCGGGGGTCACATCCCGGCGATCGCGTCAGCCCGCGCGCAGCGCCATCGTCATCGCCTCCACCGCCAGCAGCGGTGCCACGTTGCGGTCGAGGGCCTCACGGCACGCCGCGATGGCGTCGATCCGGCGCAGGGTCGCCTCCGGCGAACTGCCGCGGGCCAGTCTCTCCAGCACGTCCGCGGCATCCGCGTTGGCCATGGCAAGGCGGGAACCGAACTGAAGGGCGAGGACGTCGCGGTAGAAGCCCGTGAGGTCGATGAGCGCGAGATCCAGACTGTCGCGCTGGGTACGCGTCCTGCGGCGCTTCTGCCGGTCCTCCAGCTCCTTCATGACGCCCGCGGTGCCGCGCGGCATGCGGCCTCCCTGGGCCGCGCCGAGGGCGGTCTTCAGCTCCTCGGTCTCCTTCACGTCGACCTCCTCGGCGAGCTGCTTCGCGTCGTCCGAGGCGGTGTCGACCAGTTCCTGGGCCGCTCTGAGGCAACCACCGACGTCGTCGACCCGCAGCGGGAGCCTGAGGACGGCGGCCCTCCGCTCGCGGGCACGCGGATCCGTGGCGAGGCGCCGGGCCCGTCCGATGTGCCCCTGTGTCGCGTTCGCGGCGGCCGCGGCGACATCGGGATCGATGCCGTCACGCCGTACGAGGATGTCGGCGACCGCTCCCACCGGCGGCGTGCGCAGGGTCAGCAGGCGGCAGCGGGAGCGGATGGTGGGCAGGACGTCCTCGATGGAGGGCGCGCACAGCAGCCAGACCGTACGCGGCGCCGGCTCCTCGACGGCCTTCAGCAGCACGTTGCCCGCACCCTCCGTCAGGCGGTCCGCGTCCTCCAGGACGATGACCTGCCAGCGGCCGACGGCGGGCGACAGCTGGGCCCGGCGGACCAGGTCGCGGGTCTCCTTCACACCGATGGACAGGAGGTCGGTGCGGACGATCTGTACGTCGGCGTGGGTCCCGATCAGGCTGGTGTGACAGCCGTCGCAGAAGCCGCAGCCGGGGACTCCGCCCAGCGCGCGGTCGGGGCTCACGCACTGGAGCGCCGCGGCGAAGGCCCGCGCCGCGGTGGAGCGGCCCGAACCCGGTGGCCCGGTGAACAGCCAGGCGTGGGTCATCCTGGACGCCTCGGGCGGCGGAGTGGCCCCGGCGACCGCCGTGACCAGGGCGTCGGCGTCACGCGCGGCGGCGGCGAGCTGCTCGCTCACCTTGTCCTGGCCCACCAGCTCGTCCCATACGGGCATCGGGCACCGCCCTTTCGTCGCGCTCTGCCTTGCCGCGTCCATTGTGCGGGTCACCACTGACAGCGGACGCCACTGACCACAGAGCTCAGCCCCAGCCCCCGTCCCGGCCGCGGCCCGGAGGACGTACGGCCGGAACCGCGGGGCCCAGCCGTGCCGGCCACCGCGTCCCATCGCGTCCCACGGCGATCACGACCGCCGCGCCGGCGACCGCCCCGGACTCAGCGGCGGCGACCGCCGTGCCCGTCGCGCCCCTCGCGCCCTTCTTCGGCCTCCTCGTCATCCCGCGGGCCCAGCAGCTCGTCCGCGAGGCTCGGGAGGTCGTCGAGCGGTGTCTCCTCCGCCCAGTCCGGACGCGGGCGACGGCGGGGCGTGCCCGACGCGTCGACCTGGGGCAGTTCGCGCGTGCGGTCGACCGCGTCGTCGGAGCGCCGGGGCGCGTCGTCGGAGCGCCGCGCAGGCGACCGCTCGTCACGGAAGAAGCCCGGGGGCACCCGGTCCGCCGGGTCCCCGGCCGCCGAACCCCCGTCCTCTCCCCTGTCCCTGTTCCGGTCCTCGGCGTTCCTGTCCCTGCCCCCGGCCGAGTCCCTGTCGTCCCGTACGGGAGGCAGCACCGCCGTCTCGTCGGCCGCGCGGGGCGTCACCGGCGGCAGGACCGCCGTCTCGTCCGCGGCTCCCCCGACCGGCGGCAGCACCGTCGTCCGTTCCGCGGGGTCCTCCGGCACGGGTGGCTTCGGCAGCTTGGCCGTCTCCTCGGAGTCGGACCGGGAACCGCCGCGGTTCCCCCTGTCCCGCACCGGCGACAGCACCGCCGTGTCGTCGACGGCGCCGCCGCCCGACGTGTCCGAGGGCGCGACGACCGGCGTGGGCACGGTCGTCTCGTTGTCGGACCCGGTGCCGGCGCCGCCCCGAGTCGTGGCGGGGGCCTGGGCCGGAGTGGAGGCCGGGGCCGGGCTCGGTTCCGGAGCGGAGCCGGATGGGGCTGCGGACGGTGAGGTCCCGGTGGACGGCGAGGCCGCGGCAGCGCTCGCCGCGGCAGCGGCGGCGGCCGACTCCGCCGCGGCACGCCGGGCCCGCTCCGCGCGCAGCAACGCCTCCTCGGCCTTGCGCTGCTTCTCCACACGCCGGGTCTCCGCCTCGGCGCGCAGCCGGGCCTCCTCCTCGGCCTGCTTGCGCAGCCGTTCCTGCTCGGCGGCCCTGACCTTCTCCTCGGCCAGCAGACGCGCCCGCTCCTCCTCGGCACGGCGGCGGGCGTCCTCGGCGCGCTGCCGGGCCTCCTCCGCCTGCCGCTCCGCCTCGCGACGCTGGGCCTCCTCCAGCTCGCGCTGCTTGCGTTCCTCTTCCTCCGCGCGCAACCGGGCGAGCTGTTCCTGGCGCTCGCGCTCCTGGCGCTCCTCCTCGGCCTTGCGGGCGGCCTCTTCCTCGGCCTTGCGCCGGGCCTCCGCCTCGGCCGCCTTGCGCGCCTCCTCCTGGGCCTTCACCTCGGCCTCGGAGAGGGGCAGCATCACGTCGAGGCGGTGCCGGACGACGGTGGTGACCGCCTCGGGCTCCTGTGCGGCGTCGACGACCAGGTAGCGGCCGGGGTCGGCCGCGGCCAGCGTCAGGAAACCGGACCGCACGCGCGTGTGGAACTCGACGGGCTCCGACTCCAGCCGGTCCGGCGCCTCCGTGAACCGCTCCCGCGCCGCCTCCGGGGAGACGTCGAGCAGCACCGTCAGGTGCGGCACCAGTCCGTCGGTCGCCCACCGGTTGATGCGGGCGATCTCGGTCGGCGACAGGTCGCGGCCCGCGCCCTGGTAGGCCACCGAGGAGTCGATGTAGCGGTCGGAGATGACGACGGCGCCGCGCTCCAGCGCGGGCCGCACCACCGTGTCCACGTGCTCCGCGCGGTCGGCGGCGTACAGCAGCGCCTCCGCGCGGTGCGACAGACCCGCCGACGACACGTCCAGCAGGATCGACCGCAGCCGCTTGCCGACCGGTGTGGCACCGGGCTCACGGGTCACCACGACCTCGTGGCCCTTGGCCCGGATCCACTCGGCGAGCGCCTCGGCCTGCGTCGACTTGCCGGCGCCGTCACCGCCCTCCAGGGCGAGGAAGAACCCGTTCCCGGCGAGCGTCGGCAGCGGGTCGTCGCCACCGCGCAGCGCGTCCAGCAGGTCGTGGCGCAGCGGCACGCCCGAGCGGTCGTCGACCTTGGCGAGCACCAGCGCGGCGACGGGCAGCAGCAGGGCGCCCACCAGCATCAGGGTGAAGGCTGCGCCGCCGTGCGCGAACACGAACTTGCCGTTCTCCAGGCGGTGCGGTCCGATCGCCGCGGCCACCAGGGGGGCCAGCAGGGCACCGAGCGCCACGGAGACCCGTACGACCGCGTGCAGGTGTTCGGTGGTGCGCGCCCGCCGGTACTCCTCGGTCTCCTGGTCGAGCAGCGCGTGCCCGGTGTTCGCCGCGACGCCCGCGCCGACGCCGGCGAGGGCGACGATCAGCAGCACGGTGGTGACATCCGGGACCAGCCCGGCGGCCAGCAGGGCGATACCGGTGAAGGCGATCGCGAGGGAGAGCAGCCGGCGCCTGGACAGCGACGGCAGCACCTTGGCGGCGGTACGGATACCGACGACGACACCGCCGGTCAGCGCGAGCACCAGCAGCCCGTACGTGACCGGTCCGCCGCCCAGGTCCTTGGCCTGCAGCACGGAGACGGCGACGGCGGCCGCGATCGCCGCGGCGACGGCCGCGCAGGCCAGCACCAGGAGCGGGATCACGCCGGTACGGCCCTTGTCGACGCCTGTGCCCGTCCTGGGGCGGCGCAGGCCCTCCAGAGGCGAGCGTGCCCGGGGGGTGCGGGTATCGGGCAGTTCGAGGAACGTGAGCACGGAGAGCGAGGCGGCGAACAGTCCGGCGGCGACGTACGAGGCGAGCGCCCCCTGGTGCTGGTCGAACCAGGCGATCCCGGCACCCAGCAGGTTGTTGACGAGGGACACCACGACGAGCGCCGCGGCCGCGATCGGCACCGCCGCGAACGCGGTACGCAGGGACAGGCGCCGCAGCGCGTCCATGTGGTCCGGCAGCGGGCGCACGGTGGCGCCCTCCATGGGCGGCGCGGGCAGCAGCGCGGGGGCCGCGCCCTCCCGGCTCACCGTCCAGAAGCGCTCGGCCACACCGGTCACGAACGCGACGACCAGGAGGACGGCGAGGGCGTCGTCCGGTGTCCAGTCGATCCACAGGGGCGCGACGATCAGCAGCAGGGCCCGCAGGCCGTCGGCGCCGACCATGGTCCAGCGCCGGTCGAGCGGGCCGTCCTTCGACGTCAGCGAGGTGAGCGGGCCCAGCAGGACCGCCCCGAAGAGCAGGGTCGCGAGCACCCGCGCCGCGAAGACCGCGGACACCGCGAGGGCGACGCCGCGGTAGCCACCGCCGAAGGAGCCCTCGGCGACCGCCGCCTGGAGGACGAGCACGACCAGGACGAGCAGGGCCAGGGCGTCGGCGACACTCCCTACCAGGTGGGCGCCCCACAGGCGTTTCAGCTGCGGCTGGCGCAGCAGCGCGCGCACGGCGCGCTCGCGCGAATCCGCGACCAGGGCGTCGTCGGGGTCCGGAGTGTGGGCCGTAGGCTGCTCGGCTCGCGTCATTCCGCAAGCCTATCGGGACCCACTGACTGTCCGAAGGGGTGCCCGAACATGTGGACGCCCCCACACCGGAAGGTACGGGGGCGTCCACATCCGCCGGGCGGTTCCGGCCCGGTCTCAGCTCTCGGAAGCCGCTGTCTTCTTGGCGGCCGTCTTCTTGGCGGGCGCCTTCTTGGCGGCCGTCTTCGACGTCGTCGTCTTCTTCGCGGCGGCCTTCTTGGCGGGGGCCTTCTTGGTGGCCGTCTTCTTGGCGGCGGCCTTCTTCACGGTCTTCTTGGCCGGGGCCTTGGCACGCTTCTCGGCGAGCAGCTCGAAGCCGCGCTCCGGAGTGATGTCCTCGACGCTGTCCCCGGACCGCAGGGTCGCGTTGGTCTCGCCGTCGGTCACGTACGGCCCGAAACGGCCGTCCTTGACGACGACGGGCTTCGCGCTGACCGGGTCCTCGCCCAGCTCCTTCAGCGGCGGCTTGGCGGCCGCGCGGCCACGCTGCTTGGGCTGGGAGTAGATCTCCAGCGACTCTTCGAGCGTGATGGTGAAGAGCTGGTCCTCGGTCTGCAGGGAGCGCGAGTCCGTGCCCTTCTTCAGGTACGGCCCGTAGCGCCCGTTCTGCGCGGTGATCTCCACACCCTCGGCGTCCTTGCCGACGACGCGCGGCAGGGACATCAGTTTGAGGGCGTCCTGAAGGGTCACCGTGTCCAGCGACATGGACTTGAAGAGGGACGCGGTACGCGGCTTGACGGCGTTCTTGCCCGTCTTCGGGGTGCCCTCGGGGAGCACCTCGGTGACGTACGGGCCGTAGCGGCCGTCCCGCGCGATGATCTGGTGGCCCGACTCCGGGTCGTTGCCGAGTTCGAAGTCGCCGCTCGGCTTGGCGAGCAGTTCCTCCGCCAGTTCGACGGAGAGCTCGTCCGGGGCCAGGTCCTCCGGCACGTCCGCGCGCTGGTGGTTCTCGGAGTCCTTCTCGCCGCGCTCGACGTAGGGGCCGTAGCGGCCCACGCGGAGCACGATGCCCTCGCCGACGGGGAAGGACGACACCTCGCGGGCGTCGATGGCGCCCAGGTCGGTGACGAGCTCCTTGAGGCCGCCCAGGTGGTCGCCGTCGCCGTTCCCGGCCTCGGCGGCGCCCGTCGCCTCGCCCTCGCCGAAGTAGAAGCGCCTGAGCCACGGCACGGCCCGCGCCTCGCCCCGCGCGATGCGGTCGAGGTCGTCCTCCATCTTGGCCGTGAAGTCGTAGTCGACGAGCCGCCCGAAGTGCTTCTCCAGGAGGTTGACCACGGCGAAGCTCAGGAAGGACGGCACCAGGGCCGTGCCCTTCTTGAAGACATAGCCGCGGTCGAGGATCGTGCCGATGATCGACGCGTATGTCGACGGGCGGCCGATCTCGCGCTCTTCGAGCTCCTTGACCAGCGAGGCCTCGGTGTAGCGGGCCGGCGGCTTGGTGGCGTGGCCGTCGACCGTGATCTCCTCGGAGGACAGCGGGTCGCCCTCGCCGACCTGGGGGAGCCGGCGCTCGCGGTCGTCGAGTTCGGCGTTCGGGTCGTCCGCGCCCTCGACGTAGGCCTTCAGGAAGCCGTGGAACGTGATCGTCTTGCCGGACGCGCTGAACTCGGCGTCACGGCCGTCGGCGGCCGCGCCGGCGATCTTCACCGTGACGGAGTTGCCGACCGCGTCCTTCATCTGGGAGGCGACGGTCCGCTTCCAGATCAGCTCGTACAGCTTGAACTGGTCGCCGGTCAGACCCGTCTCGGCCGGGGTGCGGAAACGATCACCCGAAGGGCGGATCGCCTCGTGCGCCTCCTGCGCGTTCTTGACCTTTCCGGCGTACGTGCGCGGCTGGGCCGGCAGGTAGTCGGCGCCGTACAGCTGCGTGACCTGGGTGCGGGCCGCGGTGATCGCCGTGTCCGAGAGGGTCGTGGAGTCCGTACGCATGTACGTGATGAAGCCGTTCTCGTACAGCTTCTGGGCCACCTGCATGGTGGCCTTCGCGCCGAAGCCGAGCTTGCGCGAGGCCTCCTGCTGGAGGGTCGTCGTGCGGAACGGCGCGTACGGCGAACGGCGGTACGGCTTGGACTCGACCGAGCGGACCGAGAAGTCCGTGTTCTCCAGGGCGGCGGCGAGCGCGCGGGCGTTCGCCTCGTCCAGGTGGAGGGTGCTGGCGCTCTTCGACCGGCCGAGCGAGTCGAAGTCGCGGCCCTGGGCGACACGCTTGCCGTCGACCGCGGTGAGACGGGCGACCAGCGTGGACGGGTCGGACGCGTCCCCGCGCCGGCCCGTGCCGAAGGTGCCGGTCAGGTCCCAGTACTCGGCGGACCGGAAGGCGATGCGCTCGCGCTCCCGCTCGACGACGAGGCGGGTCGCAACGGACTGGACACGGCCCGCCGACAGACGCGGCATGACCTTCTTCCACAGGACCGGCGAGACCTCGTAGCCGTAGAGGCGGTCCAGGATGCGGCGGGTCTCCTGGGCGTCGACCATGCGCTGGTTGAGCTCGCGCGGATTGGCGACGGCGCTGCGGATCGCGTCCTTGGTGATCTCGTGGAAGACCATCCGGTGGACGGGGACCTTGGGCTTCAGGACCTCGAGGAGGTGCCACGCGATGGCCTC
The DNA here is from genome assembly GCF_009498275.1 of Streptomyces fagopyri. NCBI lineage: Bacteria > Bacillati > Actinomycetota > Actinomycetes > Kitasatosporales > Streptomycetaceae > Streptomyces > Streptomyces fagopyri. The sequence goes on from NZ_CP045643.1 coordinate 4,342,083, forward strand.
GCCCTCGCGGTCCTCATCGGTGGCGAGGAAGAGTTCGTCGGAGTCCTTCAGCAGGTCCTTGAGCTTCTTGACCTGGGCCTTCTTGTCGGCGTTGACGACATAGATGGGCTGGAAGTCGTGCTCGACGTCCACGCCGAGGCGGCGCACCTCACCGGTGTACTCCTCCGGCACCTCCGCCGCGCCGTTGGGGAGGTCGCGGATGTGCCCGACGCTCGCTTCGACGACATAGCCGGGGCCGAGATAGCCCTTGATCGTCTTCGCCTTGGCAGGCGACTCGACGATGACGAGTCGGCGGCCGCCGTGTGCGGTGTCGCTGGTCGGGGACAACTTCGCTCTTCTCTCCGGTCGACGCAGGGGGTCTCCCCAGGCCTTGGTCCCGGGGGTCGGGTCATGCTGACGCTGCGGAGTGTGACGGTACATCCCGCCCCCGTGTCAAACGGGAAAAGCCCGCAACGGCCACTCGAACGGTAACCCGACTACCGCCATTCCTGCCGCCCGGAGTACGCAGCCGCCCTTTCGGCCCCATCCGGAGTGTGACCCCCCGGTTACCGGGGGGTCGGCTCTCACACGCGCGTGAAACACCACATCCCAAGTGCCAGCGCACCCGCTCCGGCGACGCTCGCGACCGTCGCCGATGCGACGCGGTTCACACCGGCGGCGATGGGCTCGCCCTGGCGCAGCCGCACCACCGTCCACGCCAGCAGTGCACCTCCGAACAGGGCGAACACCGTCCCCACGAAGATCGCCGGTCCACTTTCCATCTCTGTTGCCTTTCCACCCCGGGTCCCAGGGTCGGGAGGCTGGCACGCCCCGGAAGCGACTGTGCGAACCTGCGGTGAACGCCGGGGGGACGGCACCCCATCGGCGGGCCCTCAGCGCCCGGAACGCGGCCGCCGCGGATGCCCTCCGGGGCGTCCGCGCGTCGCCGGAACGGCGCGCCGGGCGCGGGACTGTGGCGAATTCGTCGCCCTCCGCCCCCGTCTCACCGGCGACTCACCCCTGCCACCCTCCTCGCCCTCCCCGCCGCGGGCCCTGAGCCGCCCTCCCGGTCGCGGGCCCTGAGGCAGCGGGCACGCTTCCCCGGCCGGTGGGCGGCGCGTGCGTGGATCTCCCGGTACGTCCGGCGCCGGCCTGGAGATACGGCACCGGCCGGATGTTGGCCAGATTCGCATCCCGGCGAGGGCCGTACCCGGCGACGGGCCCTGCGGGCGGCACCGGCGGCGGGTCCACACGAGGACAGTGGGTCCTGCGGGGGACGTCGGTGACGGGGCCCGACAGCGGACTCGGTGACGGGTCCTGACCGCCGACCTTGGCAAAGCTCCTGGCTAAGGGTCTCGGCAACGCGTCCTGGCTAAGGGTCCCGGCAACGCGTCCTGGCTGGGCGCCCGGTGGCCGTACGGGGGAACCCGGTCGGGCATCCCGGCCGAGGCCACGGGGCAGGCCCCGATCGGATCCAGCGGCCGGCGGAGGGACCTCGGCGAACGATCCCGTGAACCCGGTCGCCTTCCGACCCGAACGGCCCCGGCGAAGGTCCCGGTGAACCCCAAAGACGCTCCCGGTCCGGCGGACGGCGGAGAATCCGGTGGCCGGCAGAGCATCCGATCGCGCGGCAGAGCATCCGGTGGCCCGGCGGAGCGCGCGTCGCGGTCCGCCGGGAAGGGTGCCCCTCGTCACTCCGCGGGCTCGAGGAACCCCTGTTCCACCAGCAGCCGGATCTGGCCGGGCGTCCGGTCGCGCAGCAACACCGGGTCCTCTCCGACCAGTTGGGCGATGGCGTCGAGGATCCGTCCGGCGCTCAGGGTGCCGTCGCACACGCCGGCGAAGCCCGCGCCGACCGTGTCCACCTTGGTGGCCCGCCGCATCCCTCGGTTCTGGCGCAGCACCACATGTTCCGGGTCCTCGGCGCCGGGCAGCCCGACCTGCTCCTGGACCACCTCGGCCGTGAGTCTGAAGTGCCCGGCGAGCAGCGCCGCGTCGTCGCTGGCCCGCAGGAAGTCGATCCGGGCGAAGTGCGCGCGCACGGTGTCGCCGAGCGGCTGCTCGACGGGGTGCGGCCACTCCTCGACCGTGATCGAGGGCTCGGCGGCCGCCGTCCTGCGCAGCGTGATCCACCCGAAGCCGACCGCCTTGACCTTGCGCGCCTCGAACTCGTCCAGCCAGGCGTCGTACCGCGCCTGGTACTCGGCCGGGTCGGAGCGGTGGTCGCCCGCGTCGCGCAGCCACAACTCGGCGTACTGCGTGATGTCCTGGACCTCGCGCTGAACGATCCAGGCGTCACAGCCGCGCGGCACCCAGGAGCGCAGCCGGTCCTGCCAGTCCTCGCCCTCCACGTGCTGCCAGTTGGCCAGGAACTGGGCATATCCCCCTTCGTTCAGCCGGTCCCCCGACTGCTGGACGAGCGTGCGGCACAGATCGTCCCCGCCCATCCCGCCGTCGCGGTAGGTGAGCCGGGCGCCGGGCGAGATCACGAAGGGCGGGTTGGAGACGATCAGGTCGTACGTCTCGTCGTCCGCGACCGGCTCGAAGAGCGAGCCCTCGCGCAGGTCGGCCGCCGGGGCGCCGGAGAGCGCCAGGGTGAGCGCGGTGATGTGCAGCGCGCGCGGGTTGAGGTCGGTCGCGGTCACGCGTGTGGCGTGCTGGGCCGCGTGCAGTGCCTGGATACCGGAGCCGGTGCCGAGATCGAGCGCGGCGGCGACGGGCTCGCGGACCGTGATGCCGGCCAGGGTCGTGGACGCGCCGCCCACGCCGAGGACGACGCCCTCCTCACGGCTTCCGATGCCGCCCGCGCCACCGACGGCGCACCCGAGGTCGGACACGATGAACCAGTCCTCGCCACCGGGTCCCCCGTACGGCCGGACGTCCACCGTCGCGGTGACCTCGGCGCCGCCCACGCGGGTCAGCCAGCCGCTCTCCAGGCAGTCCTCGACCGGCAGCACGTCCGCCACGCGCGCGTGCGGCACGGGCTGCTGCAACAGGAACAGCCGGACGAGCGTCTCCAGGGGCGTGTCGCCGCGGGTCGCGCGCAGCGCGGGCACGGTCTCGCTGCGCGCCAGCGCCGTGTAGGCGGGTGCGCCGAGCAGGTCGAGCATTCCGTCGGCGGTGAACGAGGCGCCGAGCAGGGCGTCCCGCAGCCGAGCGGCGACGTCGACGCGGTCGGACGAGGGCAACGGTGGCAGGCTGGTGTGACTCACCTCCCCATTGTGTCCGCTCCCGCCGACCGGCACGCACTCCTGTGGACAGCGGCACGCGCGCCTGTGGACAGCGGCGGGTCCTCCTGTGGACACGCGGGGCGGGGACCCGGCACGCAGCGCGTACCGGGTCCTGGTGGCGAGACGTACCGGGCCCTGGTGGGGACACGTACCGGGCGCGTTGGGACACGTACCGGGTCCTCGTGGGGACACGTACCGGGCCCCGGTTCGGACACGTACCGGGCCCCGGTTCGGATACGTACCGGGTCCCTCGTCGAGGTGGGCGGCCGCTGGGCCGCCGGCGGCTCAGCCCTGGGCCGCGGAGGGCGACGCGCCCGACTTGCAGCTCTCCTGCTTGGCCATCGCCTTGCCCACGTCACCCTCCTCCAGCTTCTTCAGCGCGTCGTTGCCGCTCTGGCTCAGTTTGGCGAGCTGCGTCGCGATGCCCTTGAGACCGTCCGCGAACTTCGCCTGGTCCTTCGTGTCGAGCCCGTCGACCTGCTTCTTGAGGGCCGCGTAGGACGCGGAGATGCCGTTGAGCTCCTTCACGGCGTCCGTCTGCTTCTGCTTGCCGTCGGTGACGTCGGGCGGGCCGGCGCCGTCGACCGCGGCGCCGATCGCCTTGTAGGCGTCCGACATGTCCTGGAAGGCCTGCGCGTCCGTCGTCCGGACGGCGTCCGGCGCGCTGTTGTCCGAGGTCTCCTTCTGGATCGCGGCGTTGGCGGCCTCGATCTTCTTGGCCTGCGGCTGTACCGCGTCACAGACCTGCTTGGCCCAGGAGTTCAGCTTGTCGTCGTTGCCGTTGTCGCTGCTGCATCCCGACAGCGCCAGTACCAGTACCGCACCGCCGGACAGTGCGGCCGTGAGCTTCTTGTTCACCGGATTGGTCCCTTCCATGGCTCTCGGCCCCGGAACATACACGCCATCCGGGCGACATCCGCGGGGCGTGCGCCCGGTTCACCCCTTATTGAAGCCATTTGCACCAAGCGAGAGAAGGCTCACGGCGCGGGTGTGAACACACACAGAGCGGGCGGGCGGCGCGTCAATACGCGCCGCCCGCCCGCCCGTTGGCCGGTACCTGGCCAGATGGACAACCCTGGAGCTACGAAACCACCGCCGCGTCCGGCGACTTGGAGACCCGTTCCGCGTCCTCCTCGTCGCCCACCGCGAGCCCGCGTCGCTTGGAGACGTACACCGCGACCACGATCACGAGCAGCGAGAGCGCCGCGATCAGGATGCGCAGCGCGAGGTTCTTGTCGTCGCCGTACGAGAACTTGACGACCGCCGGGGCGATCAGCAGCGCCACCAGGTTCATCACCTTCAGGAGCGGGTTGATCGCGGGTCCCGCGGTGTCCTTGAAGGGGTCACCGACGGTGTCGCCGATCACCGTGGCGGCGTGCGCCTCGCTGCCCTTGCCGCCGTGATGGCCGTCCTCCACGAGTTTCTTCGCGTTGTCCCACGCGCCGCCGGAGTTGGCGAGGAAGACGGCCATCAGGGTGCCGGTGCCGATCGCGCCCGCGAGATACGAGCCGAGCGCGCCGACGCCGAGTGTGAAGCCGATGGCGATGGGCGCCAGGACGGCGAGCAGACCCGGGGTGGCCAGCTCCCGCAGGGCGTCCTTGGTGCAGATGTCGACGACCCGCCCGTATTCGGGCTTCTCCGTGTAGTCCATGATCCCGGGGTGCTCGCGGAACTGCCGCCGCACCTCGTAGACCACGGCCCCCGCGGAGCGCGACACGGCGTTGATCGCGAGACCCGAGAAGAGGAACACGACGGCCGCGCCGGCGATCAGACCCACCAGGTTGTTGGGCTGGGAGATGTCCATCATCAGGTTCAACGGCGCGCCGGGCCCGGAGACCTTCTCGCCCACGTCGTTCGCGGCCGACAGGATCGCGTCCCGGTACGACCCGAAGAGCGCCGAGGCCGCGAGGACGGCCGTGGCGATCGCGATGCCCTTGGTGATGGCCTTGGTGGTGTTGCCCACCGCGTCCAGGTCGGTGAGCACCTGGGCGCCCGCGCCCGTGACGTCGCCCGACATCTCCGCGATGCCCTGGGCGTTGTCGGAGACCGGGCCGAAGGTGTCCATGGCGACGATGACACCGACCGTGGTGAGCAGGCCGGTCCCGGCCAGCGCCACGGCGAAGAGCGCCAGCGTGATGGACGTGCCGCCGAGCAGGAAGGCCCCGTACACGCCGAGACCGATCAGCAGGGCGGTGTACACGGCCGATTCGAGACCGATGGAGATACCGGCCAGGATGACCGTGGCCGCGCCGGTGAGCGAGCTCTTGCCGATGTCCCGTACGGGACGGCGGGTGGTCTCGGTGAAGTAGCCGGTCAACTGCTGGATGAGCGCGGCCATCACGATGCCGATCGCGACGGCCACCACCGCGAGGATCCGCGGATCGCCGCTCTTCGCCGCGATCGCCGCGTCCGTGACGCCGTCCAGCCCGGAGTACTTCCCCGGCAGGTAGGCGAAGACGGCCACCGCGACCAGCACCAGCGAGATCACCGCGGAGACGAAGAATCCACGGTTGATCGCGGACATGCCGCTGCGGTCGGAACGGCGTGGTGCCACCGCGAAGATGCCGACCATGGCCGTGAGGACGCCGATCGCGGGCACGATCAGCGGGAAGGCGAGCCCGGAGTCTCCGAACGCCGCCTTGCCGAGGATCAGCGCCGCGACGAGCGTGACGGCATACGACTCGAAGAGGTCGGCGGCCATGCCGGCGCAGTCCCCGACGTTGTCGCCCACGTTGTCCGCGATGGTCGCGGCGTTGCGCGGGTCGTCCTCCGGGATGCCCTGCTCGACCTTGCCGACCAGGTCGGCGCCGACGTCGGCGGCCTTGGTGAAGATGCCGCCGCCGACACGCATGAACATGGCGATCAGCGCGGCGCCGAGCCCGAATCCCTCCAGGACCTTCGGCGCGTCGGCCGCGTACACCAGCACCACACAGGAGGCGCCCAGCAGACCGAGCCCCACCGTGAACATGCCGACGACGCCGCCCGTGCGGAATGCGATCTTCATGGCTTTGTGCGAGACGGCGGTGAGATCCTTTTCGGGTTCACCCGCGGCCGGAGTCGCTTCCCGTGCCGCGGCGGCCACGCGGACATTGCTCCGGACGGCGAGCCACATACCGATATATCCGGTGGTCGCCGAGAACACCGCGCCGATCAGGAAGAAGATCGACCTTCCGGCACGCTGATTCCAGTCGTCCGCGGGCAGCAGCATGAGCAGGAAGAACACCACGGAGGCGAATACCGCCAGGGTGCGCAACTGCCGCCCCAGGTAGGCGTTCGCGCCCTCCTGGACCGCTGCCGCGATCTCCTTCATGCTGTCGGTGCCCTCGCCGGCCGCGAGCACCTGTCGTACCAGGACCCCGGCGACCGCCAGAGCCGCCAGCGCGACGACACCGATGACCATCACGATCAGGCGATTGTCGTCGGTCAGAACTGCGGCTGCGAAGGTTGTGGGATGGTCAAACTGATGAGGGGTAGAAAGCCCCGCCATTCGTCCTCCTTGACGCCTGTGCTGAGCTCAAGATGTGGACGGATTGTAGGTACCGGAACCTGATCAAAACAGTACGCGGTAAACGGAATTCGCCTTCACATCCCCGTCAGCAAATGATCGACGGGCGTCCACAGAACCCAAAAGAGGTAATGCCCCAAAAGCGTTGACCCTTGATCAAATAATCGCGTGATTGATCGTGAACCAATTCACGAATGGCGCCCGCAGTCATCTCACCTGCCCGGGCGCAAGAAAAAGGGCCCTGCGAGGCAGGGCCCTTCGTGTGATGAGTGTGTCTTGTACGTGTCCTGCTACGAGGGGGACATCAGGGAACGAGCGTGACCGGCGGCGTGGTCGGCCAGCTCATCCTGATCAGTCCACCGTGCTCGCCGGCGCTGACCTCGACGTCGTCGACGAGGCCGCTGATGACCGCAAGGCCCATCTCGTCCTCCTCGGTGTCCGTGTCGGCATCGCCGGGAGAGGCTCCGGGCACCGTCGCACCGGGCACCGAACGCGGCGCCTCGTCGCCGACCTCGATGGAGAACTGCTTCTCCTCCTCGATCAGCGTCACCCGCACCGGCGCCGAGATGCCGCTGCTCTGGTGCAGTCCGACGGCACGGCTGCAGGCCTCGCCCACGGCGAGTCTGAGCTCGTCGAGAACGGCCTCGTCCACTCCGGCCCTGCGCGCCACCGCTGCCGCCACCAGTCGGGCGGTCCTGACGTGCTCGGGCAGCGCGCTGAAGCGGAGTTCAACGGTGGCCATGCATCCCCCTCACCTACGGGCGTGCTGTCAGGGGGCCGGGCCGCCGAGGCCCGGTCCCCCTCCATTGCTTCTACCGTCTCGGACGCCACGCTCCCGCGGCGCCCCGCGACGGGGTCAGTCGGTGGCCGCTACCGCTTCCTCGACCGAGGTGTGGATGGGGAACACCTTGGTGAGACCGGTGATACGGAAGATCTTCAGAATGCGCTCCTGGTTGCAGACCAGTCGCAGCGAGCCCTCATGGGCACGCACACGCTTCAGGCCGCCCACCAAAACGCCGAGCCCGGTGGAGTCGAGGAAGTCCACGCCCTCCATGTCGACGACAAGATGGAAACTGCCGTCGTTCACCAGCTCGACCAGCTGCTCACGCAGCTTGGGCGCGGTATATACATCGATTTCGCCACCGACCTCGACGACCGTACGATCGCCGACGGTACGGGTCGACAGGGACAGGTCCACGGATCCTCCAGCACCTTGCTATCGAGCGGTCGCCCCAAGGGACACCTCGGCAGAGCCCCCGGGACGGTTCGCCAGCCGCGATGGCATTCAATCACTTACCGGCAGGCGTGCACGACGCCTTGAGCCCATTGTCCGTCACGCCAGTGACACACTCGATGCCGATGGCCACGAATCAACGATCCGATCGAACCTCGGCGGACACCGCTTCCCGCCCCTCTCCGGGCACGGTCCTCGGCCGGCTCGCCTCGGGACCGAGCCGGGCTTCGCGCATCACTCATACGGAGCACTTGCCCCCGCGGGCGGGTCGCCATGCCGTGTGGCCCGACCGGATCCGATCGGAGGTCGTCGCCGCCGTGCAGGCCGCGGGCATCGAGCACCCCTGGGCCCACCAGGCGCTCGCCGCCGAACACGCCCTGGACGGCGATTCCGTGATCGTGGCCACCGGCACGGCCTCCGGCAAGTCCCTGGCATACCTCGTCCCGGTCCTCACAGCCCTCCTGGAGGGCTCCGAGGCGCCGAACGGCCGTGGGGCCACCGCGCTCTACCTGGCGCCCACAAAGGCCCTCGCAGCCGATCAGCGGCGGGCTGTGAAGGAACTTTCACAACCCTTGGGCAACGCCGTCCGCCCCGCCGTGTACGACGGCGACACCCCGGTCGAAGAACGCGAGTGGGTCCGCCAGTACGCCAACTACGTGCTGACCAACCCCGACATGCTGCACCGCGGGATACTGCCCTCCCACCCCCGCTGGTCCTCCTTCCTGCGCGCCCTGAAGTACGTCGTCGTCGACGAGTGCCACACCTACCGAGGCGTCTTCGGCTCCCATGTCGCCCAGGTGCTGCGCCGGCTGCGCCGCCTCTGCGCCCGCTACGGCTCCTCTCCCGTCTTCCTCCTGGCCTCCGCGACCGCCGCCGAGCCCTCCGTCGCCGCCCGCCGTCTGACCGGCCTCCCGGTGGTCGAGGTCGCCGACGACGCCTCCCCGCGCGGCGAGCTGGTCTTCGCCCTCTGGGAACCCCCGCTCACCGAACTGCACGGCGAGAAGGGCGCGCCCGTCCGGCGCACCGCCACCGCCGAGACCGCCGACCTCCTGACCGACCTGACCGTCCAGGGGGTGCGCTCGGTCGCCTTCGTACGGTCCCGGCGCGGCGCCGAACTGATCGCCGTGATCGCCCAGGAGCGACTGGCCGAGGTCGACCGCTCGCTCGCCCGGCGCGTCGCGGCGTACCGCGGCGGCTACCTCCCGGAGGAACGCCGCGCCCTCGAACGCGCCCTGCACTCCGGGGAACTTCTCGGCCTCGCCGCCACCACCGCCCTCGAACTGGGCGTCGACGTCTCCGGACTGGACGCCGTCGTCATCGCGGGCTATCCGGGCACCCGGGCGTCCCTGTGGCAGCAGGCGGGCCGCGCCGGCCGCTCCGGGCAGGGCGCGCTGGCGATCCTCGTCGCCCGCGACGACCCGCTGGACACGTTCCTCGTGCACCACCCCGAAGCACTGTTCGACCAACCGGTGGAGTCCACGGTCCTCGACCCCGACAACCCGTACGTCCTCGCCCCGCACCTGTGCGCCGCGGCCTCCGAGATCCCCCTCACGGACGAGGACCTGGAGCTGTTCGGCCCGGCCGCCGCGGATCTGCTGCCGCAGCTGGAGGCCGCGAAGCTGCTGCGCCGCCGGACGAAGGCCTGGCACTGGACACGCCGGGAGCGGGCCGCCGACCTGACCGACATCCGCGGCGAGGGCGGCAGCCCGGTACAGATCGTCGAGGCCGGAACGGGGCGGCTGCTCGGCACGGTGGACGCCGGCGCCGCGCACACGACGGTGCACGAGGGCGCGGTCCATCTCCACCAGGGCCGTACGTACCTGGTGCGGCGCCTGGACCTGGAGGACTCCGTCGCACTGGTCGAGGAGGCCAACCCGCCCTACTCCACGGTCGCCCGCGACACGACCGCCATCTCCGTCCTGGAGACGGACACCGAAATCCCCTGGGGTGGGGGCCGGTTGTGCTACGGCTCCGTCGAAGTCACCAACCAGGTCGTCTCCTTCCTGCGCCGTCGGGTCATCACCGGGGAAGTGCTGGGCGAGTCGAAGCTCGACCTCCCCCCGCGCACGCTCCGCACGCGTGCCGTGTGGTGGACGGTCACCGAGGACCAGCTGGACGCCGCCCGCATCAACCCCGAGATCCTCGGCGGCGCCCTGCACGCCGCCGAACACGCGTCGATCGGGATGCTCCCGCTGTTCGCCACCTGCGACCGCTGGGACATCGGCGGCGTGTCCGTCCCCCTGCACCCCGACACCCTGCTGCCCACCGTCTTCGTCTACGACGGTCACCCCGGCGGCGCGGGCTTCGCCGAACGCGCCTTCCACACCGCCCGTGCCTGGCTCACCGCCACCCGCGAGGCCATCTCCTCCTGCGAGTGCGAGGCCGGCTGCCCGTCCTGCATCCAGTCGCCCAAGTGCGGCAACGGCAACGAGCCGCTGCACAAACGGGGCGCTGTCCGGCTGCTCACCGAACTCCTGCGGGGAGCGCCGCAGGAGTAGCCGCCGGGTCCTCCGGTGTCGCCGGTCCCGCTCTGGACCTGACCTCCGTGGCGAAGGGACCCGTACCCGACACGGCCGTGACGTCCGAGACCTCGCCCTCCACCGCGCACCGCGCCAGCCGGGCACGCTGGGCCCGGGCCACCCGGTCCGCCTCGGCGCAGGCCGCCGGACTGCCCTCCGTCCAGTGGTCCGCGGCGGCGAGCGCGGCCAGATCGGCCGCCCCCGCCGCGCGGTGGCGCACCACGACGACCTGCCCCATCGCCAGGACCGCCCCGAAAACGGCACACAACAGGGCGATCACCCCGACCGCCCACACGGTCGCCGACCCCCTGTCCGAGGCACCCGGGGAACACGCCCGCCTCCTGACCCACGCGGCAGCCCTCGTGGCCCACAGCAGGGCGTGTGGAGGCCGGAGGAGGACACGCTGAGACCGGAGGAGGGCGTTCGGAGGCCCCAGGAGTGGGTGCGGAGGCCGGAGGAGGGCGCGAGTCGCGCTACGACCTGGTGTCATCCCCCGTCACCCCCCACGGTCTCCTCGGCCAGGGCCACGGCCTCGTCGCTCAGCTCCAGGGAGAGCGCGTCGGGTCCCGGCGCGCTCGCCGTGACCGTCACTCGGACCAGATCACCCGCCCGGCTCACCGTGACCCTGGCACCCCGCGGTGCCGCGCGGCGTGCCGTCGCCAGGACCGTGTCGGGCGGGTCCTGGCGCGCCGCCGAGCGGGCGCCGGCCCGCGCCGCGTCCACGCACTGGATCTGCGCGGACGCGGCGAGCAGGGCCCACACCAGCGCCATTCCGACGAGCACCAGCGAAGGCAGCACCACCGCCGCCTCGGCGGTCACGAAGCCACGGTCGCCGCACGGGACCGGACCGCTCGCCCCCGGCTCACGTCGGGACATTGAGCGCCCGCCCCACGATGTCCTGCAACTCCGCGCTGACCTGACCGCTCGTCACCACCTTGTAGAGCACGGCCGCGAAGGCCACCGCCGCGATGACGCCCACCGCGTACTCGGAGGTGACCATCCCCGCGTCCCTCCGCGCCCCCAGACCACGCATCCATGCCCGCGTCCACGCCCACACCCGTACTCGTACCGTCCTGCGCATCTCAACCCCCGTGGGTTCGATCCTGCTGATCACTTGACTCGTGTCGTCGCCCGAAACCTGTCGCCGACCGTCCGGCCGGTCAGCCGCCACCACCTCCCAGCACCCCGTCCGCCAGCCCGATCACCACGGGCAGGACACCGATCGCGAGGAACGCGGGCAAGAAGCACAGCCCCACGGGCACGGTGACCATGACGGCCGCCCTGCGTGCCCGCTCCGTCGCGCTCCGCCCCCGTTCGGCGCGGGCCTCGGCGGCGAGCCGCCCGACCGGCACGGCCGCCGGTACCCCCGACTCGCCCGCCCGCTCCAGCAGCCGCGCCAGCCCGCCGGCTCCCGGTATCGACGCCAACCTCCGCCACGCCCGCGCCGGTTCGCCTCCGAGCCGTACCTCCGCGGCACCCCGGGCGAGGCGCTCCCCGACGGGCCCGCCGAGGGCCTCGCCCACGGCCCGGGCCGCCGCCACCGGATCGGCCCCCGCCGCGATACAGGCCGCCACCAGATCGGCGGCGAGCGGGAGCTGCCGGGCGGCCCGCGCGACGTCGTACTCCTCCACCGGCCCCCGCCCGCGCCGTCGGCGCCATCGAACGATCCCGACCCCGGCCACCAGCCCCGTCACGATCCCGGCCAACCCTCCGACCAGCACCCAGCCGGCACACACGGCGCCCGCCGGCGGCAGCCACCGCCATCCCGCGCCCCGGACGTCGAATCGACGTCGCGCCGGCGCCCTCCGCAGGTCGAACAGCCCGGCCGTCCTTCCGCGCACCCGCCGCTCGTACCGCGCCCGGCCGAACGCCCGTACCAGCCACCCGAGCACCAGTGCCGCGCACCCGAGCATCCCCAGCCTGTGGACGATCTCCGCGCTCATGCCGTCTCCGCTCCCTTCACGACGCGCAGGGCCCACCACAGCCCCACGCCTTCCAGCACCCCACCGACCAGCAGGCAACCCAGACCCGGCCCGCTGTGCAGAAGCACGTGCAGCGGATCCGCGCCCAGTGCCGTGCCGAGCAACAGCCCGAGGACCGGCAGCCCCGCGAGCATCACCGCCGTCGACCGCGATCCCGCCAACTGGGCTCTCAGGTCGGCCCGCTGGTCGCGCTCCGCGCGCAGCGCACCTTCCAGCCGGTCGAGCCCCGCCGCGAGACCCGCGCCCCGGTCCACGGCCACCCGCCAGCACGCGGCGAGCCCCACCAGCCCCTCGGCCCCCGGCTGCCGTGCGGCGTCGGTCAGCGCGTCCGGTACGTCCCCGCCGAAGCGTGCCGCCGCCAGTACCACCGCCCGCGCCTCACCGAGGCCGTCCGAGTCGAGCGCGGCGTTCAGCAGCGCCTCGCCCGGCTGCCGTCCTGCCCGCACCTCACCGGCGAGCGCCCCGCACAGGGCGATCACCGCATCGCCCCGGCGGTCCCGCTCCCGGTCCGCCTCCCCGGCCCGTCGTACCCGTCTCAGCAGCGGCACCCCGGCCGCGCCGAGGAGCAGCGGCACGACAGAGGCCCCCAGCGACGCGACCGCCAACCCGGCGACCAGCGACCACCCTTCGGGCCGCAGCCGCCCGCGCAGCCACCGCCATCCGGCGCGCGCCCTCTCCCCCGCCGGTGGTCCGGTCACCGCCGGACCGCCCGCACCGCCCGCACCGCCCGCACCGAGCAGCCGCGCCGCGCGGGGCCGCGCGTCCCACCCGCTCATCAACCAGGCCGCCGCCCCGGCACACGCCATGGCCGCCCCCACCGACATCCCGCCCGCTCCCGTCACCACGGTCCGCTCCCCTCGCCGCCCTCGTGGAGCAGCCCCCGCAGCCGCTCCCAGCCCTGCTCGTACGCGAATTCCCTCGCGCCCCACCGCAGCGCCGGCACCGTCACCACCAGCCCCGAGGGGTCGCGTTCCAGGACGTGCACCTCGGCGATGCGCCGCCGCCCCGTCCGATCCCGCACGAGGTGCAGGACCACTGACAGCGCCGCCGCCAACTGGCTGTGCAGGGCGGCCCTGTCCAGCCCGGCGGCGGTGCCCAGGGCCTCCAGCCGGGCCGGTACCTGCGCCGCCGCGTTCGCGTGCACCGTTCCGCAGCCGCCCTCGTGCCCCGTGTTGAGCGCCGCCAGCAGCGACACGACCTCCGGGCCGCGCACCTCACCGACGACCAGCCGGTCCGGTCGCATGCGCAGGGCCTGGCGGACCAGGTCCTGCAGCGCCACGAGTCCGGCGCCCTCCTGGTTGGCGGGGCGTCCCTCCAGACGGACCACATGGGGATGCTCCGGCCGCAGCTCCGCCGAGTCCTCGGCCAGCACGATCCGCTCCCCCGGACCGACCAGCCCCAGCAGCGCGCTCAGCAGCGTCGTCTTCCCGAACCCGGGACAATGACACCATTGCTGAGCGAGACTCAGAGGATGAAGCCCACTCCAACGGCTGCCAACCGGACGCGCGCGGTCGTGTACCTGCGCATCAGTCAGGACCGCACCGGCGCCCACCTCGGCGTCGATCGCCAGCGCGAGGACTGCCAGACTCTCGCCGAACGAAACGGCTGGGACGTCGTCGAGACGTACATCGATAACGATCTCTCCGCGTACAGCGGCAAGAAGCGCCCCGGCTACCGGCAGATGCTCGCCGACCTCGACCAGGGCACAGCCACCGTCGTCGTCGCCTGGCATACCGACCGGCTCCACCGCTCCCCTACCGAGCTGGAGGAGTACATCGACCTGTCCGAGCGCCGCGGCGTGAACACCCACACCTGCCAGGCCGGGCCGATCGACCTGTCCACGCCGTCCGGCCGGATGACGGCGCGCATCCTCGGCGCCGTTGCCCGGCACGAGTCGGAACACAAGGGTGCGCGTGTCGCCCGCGCCCGCCAGCAGAAGGCCATGGCCGGCGAGTGGGCCGGCGGGATCCGCCCGTTCGGCTGGGGCGTGCCCACCGGCGAGACGACCAAGAAGGTCGACCGCAAGACGGGCGACGAAGTCGAGGTCGACGTCCTCGACATGACCAAGCCCGTGCCCGAGGAGGCCGCGGCCGTCCTGCACTGGACGGACACGCTGCTGTCCGGCGGGTCGGTCCGCTCGTGCGTGCGGTGGGCCGCGGACAAGGGGCTCACCACGCCGCGTGGGAACACGATCTCCCACCAGGACCTGCGGGACATGCTGGTCCGCCCGAGGAACGCAGGGATCGCCGTATACCGGGGCGAGGAAGTCGGGCGCGGACTCTGGGAGCCGATCGTCCCCGAGGAGAAGTTCAGGGCCGTCGTCGCGATCCTGTCGGACCCCTCGCGCCAGACGAACCGCGGGGCGCAGCCGAAGTGGATGGGGTCGCTGCTGTACCTGTGCGGCCGCGACGAGTGCGGGCGCGGGATGACGGTGACGCAGTCCGGTGGCCGGCAGTACCCGAGCTACAAGTGCGCGACCGGGCACGGTGGCGGGCGGCGGGCGGAGATCGTGGACCAGTACGTCGAGGACACGATCGTCGCGCGGCTGTCACGGGACGACGCAGAGGACCTGCTCCTGCCCGGCCCCGAGGACATCGACGTGGCCGGGCTACAGGCGGAGAGCGAGCAGATCCGCCGGCGGATGACGGACCTGGCGGGCCTGTTCGGCGCGGGGCAGATCGACATGGTGCAGTTCACGGAGGGCACCGACACGGCGCGCGCGCAGTTGGAGGGCGTCACCAAGCAGCTGGCCCGCGCGGCGACCGTGGACCCGCTCGTCGGCCTGGTCGGCGCACCGGACGTGCGAAAGGCCTGGCGCGCGCTGAGCCTGGAGCAGAAGCGCAACGTGCTGCGCGCGGCGCTCGTCGTGACGCTCGTCAAGCCGCGGTCGGGACGCATGCCCGACGGCGGGTACTTCGACTACAACGCCGTGCAATTCCAGTGGCTGCGGGGGCGCGCATAACCCTCAATCCTCCTTGGTGTCATTGTGCATCAGCTCCGCGACCACACCGGAGAGCCTTGCCACCTCTGCCGCCAGGTCGCGAACTTCGCGCAATACGGCAGGTGACTCGGTTTCCCCAACCGCCGGGGTTCGGGCACCCTTTCTCAATTCATCAAGACGGGAGAGATGCGCCCTGCGTTCGCGATCAGCCGCGCGGGCCCGCTCCTCGCGATCAGCCGCGCGGACCCGCTCCTCGCGCTCCCTGCGCAAGACCGGATCCATCCTCATGGCCTTACGCCAGGGCTCGAGGCGTCCGGGGTCATGCGAAAAACCTTGATGAGTTAGCCGACGCGTGGTCAGGTCCGTGAGCAAGGCCTCCAGCGCAAGCTCGTACTCCTCGACCAGATCAGGGTCCGCGTCAAAGGTCCGAGCCCTCGATCCAAAGGCGAGGGGCCCGGCCATGAGCTCGCGAAGAGCCTTCGGAAGGCGCGCGAGGGCCCTAGATCGATCATGGTTGCTATGGAATTCGCCCCCCTCTCCCAATGAGGGAGAGTCGACCTCCGGAAAGAATTTGGATTGGCCCGAATCGTCAGGCTCCGTCAGGGAAAAAAGATCGAGTAGCGGCAAAGATTCACCGCCTTCAAGAATTTGCTGCATGCTGCCCTGATCCCACCTCAGGGCGCTTTCAATCAAGCGCAAGGATTGAGGGAACCTAGCGCGCGGCGTGCGGCCCTCCTCGGCCACCTGAATGCTTTTTTCGGAGACGCCGGCCTCCTCGCTGAGCTGCCTACGGCTCCACCCAAGCGCCTCGCGCTGCTCGCGAATCTTCGAACCGAGCCTGGCCCAGGCTTCGGGGTCCTGCGGTACGCCCGCCACGGCACAACCCTTCTGTCAACGATTGTCAACGGCTACAGACTAAGACTCTGGCAGCGACGCGGCATCGTGTCCACACTCACGGGGCTACGTGTCCAGAAGTAGATGGCCATGAATCCAGAGTGTTTGGTGTCAACGCTTGGCATCAACGCCACACAGGGGGTAGCGTCTGTGACGTGAAGACGAACGGACTTCTGATCCGTCGGCGACGCATCGAGCTGGGTCATGGCATGAACCGGTTCGCCGCCCTCGCCGGCATCAGCGGGGCCGCGTTGAGCCGCATCGAGAACGGCCAACGTCAGCCCCGCCCAGAGACGCTCAAGAAGATCACCGATGCGCTCGGCTGCCCGCTCCGCGAGGTCATGGCCGAGGAGAGCGGCGGCGGTCCCGTGTACCAGACGGGATCGACCGCCGGAAACGACGAAGAGGCCGGGTACCAGCCGGCCTCTCCTGTCGAGCAATCCGTGCCTACCGCGAAGTAAGAGAACGGAACAGCTCCATGGACACAGTACTCACGTCGCCCCTGCCCGCGTCGACCGGCGGGGTTCAGGTCCCCACCGCTCGCATCGCCGAGCAGAGCATCACCGCGTTCGCCCTCGCCGAGATCATCACCGACTCGGACAGCGGCGAACCCACCCTCTGCATCAGCTCCGACCAGCATCTCTCTGACTACCAGGCCGCCACCGCCGGCCAGGCCGCCGCCCTCGCCCAGCAGTTGCGAGCGAAGGCCGACCAGATCGAAGCCCTCGCCAACGAGTACGCCGAGAGGGTCGTCCTCCCGGCATTCATCAGCGAGTACCGCATCGAGCTGGAGGAGTGGGACGTCTCAACGCTCGACCCCATGCTCCGTGAGCACCTCAGGAGCTGGCGGATGACGGAAGGCGACCACACGGTGGTCATCGTCCCCACGGGTCAGAGCCCCATCGAGCGCCTCGCCGCCGTCGCCGACGTCGTCCGCAGCCTGGACCGGCAGGAGGCGAAGTGACCGACGAGGAACGCCGGGCCGCTCGTCCGGTTCGGTTCGAGGACCCCAAGCGGAACGCGGCCTACTGGGCGCGGATCGACGCCATCGTCGACGAGGCGCCCCCCTTCTCTGACACCCAACGGGCGATCATCCGCGCCGCGTTCCACCAGCCCGTGGCACGGGAGGCGGCGTGAAGGACGACCCGCAGCGGCCGGAATGCCGCCACTGGATCGGCGCCGAGCAGCGCCACTGCCGTGCGGGCGAAGGCATCCGCCAGTACATCCCCGGTCCCCGATGCCCCGCCCATACCCCGTCCGCCCTGCTCGGGAAGCCCGATCCGCAGCCGGGTCCCGGCTGGCCCATCTTCCGCCAGGAGGCGCCGTGACCCGGCATGGCCAAGACCCGGCCGACCGGCCGGTGGTCGTGAACGACGACGTGCGCCTGCGGTACGCCGCCGAGCGCGCCCAGCGCCAGCTCACCATCGACTCGATCCGCGCCGACCTCGAAGCCCAGCCCTCCCCGCGCAGCATCCAGGCTGCCGCCCGACGGTGGTGCAACGAGATCACGGCCATGGCCGAGGCGCTGGCCAAGCAGCGACGGAGTACCGCGTAGCCCGCCGGCGGGCACTACCCTGCCCGCCCACACACGGACCAGTGACCCAGCTCGGAGAGAAGAGCCCCGTTCGTGAACAGCACCCCCGAGCCGAAGCCGATCCACGCGAGGCGGCTCGACTCCCTCAGCATCTCGGCGCAGCTGGCCAGCCGCCGCGCGGCCGCCAGCCGGTGCGAGCCGTTCGACTGCGGACACCGCGACCCCCTCGACTGCACCACGGCCGGGTGCGGCCAGGACATCCACACTGTGGAGACCCCTGCGGCTCCGGCCATCGAGCCGGGCGACATCGCCCAGCTGTGGGCCGACGCGAAGATCGCATGGTCAACGCGAGACTTCCCCAAGTACGCGTCCCCGGCATGGATCGCCCTCCACCCGGACGATCCGAAGCGGCTCGCCGGCGCGCTTGAGGCCGCCGAGTCCTGGCGGAAATACGGCGACGAGGAAGCGCTGATCCAGTGGCTGCGCGAGGCGTCCCACTCTCGGCCGTCCGTGGCCGAGCGCAGGACCCGCGCCGAACTCGACGCAGCCGCCGTGCCGAAGCTGCCGCACCAGCTGCGGGCCACCGCCGGATGGCCGCCGATCGCCGTGCCCGGCAAGCCCGGCCAGTACCTGACGTACAACAGCCAGCAGCAGGAGGCAGCGTGACCTCCGCCGCCGACGTCGGCCACCCGCCGGACGACGACATGTGGGGAGGCGAGACGTGGGACGAAGTCGCACCCAAGCTGCGGTCCGTCACCACGTTCCCGCCGCCGCCCCGCAGCGCCCGGACCATGCGGACCCGGGACGACATCGGCAATGCCCAGCGGCTCATCGACCGGTACGGGCCGATCGTCCGCTGGGTGCTCGTCAAGAAGGGGGGCGAGTGGGCCGTGTACGACGGGCGCCGCTGGGCGTTCCGCGGTGGCGACACCCTCGTCCGCACGCTGACCCGGCTCACCATCGAAGACCTGCCCAGCAGCGAGGCCCTCTCGTACAGCGACGACCATCCGGCCGACGACAAGGGCAAGCCGCTGCCCAGCGACCGGGACGCCTTCCTCGCCTACGTGTCCAAGCTCCGCGACCACCGCGTCATGGGCAGGGCCATCTCCTCGGCCTCGTCCTTCCCTGAACTCCATGCCCAGGTCGAGGACTTCGACGGGCAGCGGCGATGGCTCAACCTGCCCAACGGAATCCTCGACACCGACAAGGTGCGGCTGCGCCCGCACGACCCCGACCTGATGCTCTCCAAGATGTTCGGCGTCCCGTTCAACCCGCAGGCCAAGGCGCCTGTCTGGGAGCGGTTCCTGAAGATGAACATCCCCGACGAGCAGACCCGGCTGTACCTGCAGAAGGCCGCCGGATACACCCTGTCCGGGCTGTCCAACGAGAAGACGCTGGTCTACCTGTACGGCCCGTCCGACACCGGCAAGAGCATCTTCACCGGCGTCATGTCCCGCATGTTCGGCGAGTACGGGCAGGTCGCATCCGACGGTGCGCTCCGCCCCCGCCGTGAAGGCGCCGTCAACAACGACGTCGACGGCATGGCGGGCAAGCGGTTCGTCACCACCTCCGAGTCCAGGCCGGGCGAGGAGATGGACGAAGCCCTGATCAAGCGGCTTACCGGCCGGGACGAGCAGACGACCCGTGCCCTGTACGAGAACAACCGGACGTGGACCCCGGAGTGCGTGATCTGGGTGTGTTCCAACCAGTACCCGAAGATCACTGGGGACGACGACGCGATCTGGACGCGCATCCGTGTCGTCCCGTTCCTGCGGCAGTTCCTCGCCGGAGACCCCGACCGCGACGAGCGGCTTGAGGAGAAGCTGCACGCCGAGATGGAAGGCATCTTTGCCTGGGCCGCCCGCGGTCTGGAGATGTACCTCCGCGACGGGCTCGCGCCCCCGTCGGAAGTCGTCCAGGCCGGCGAGCGGTTCCGGTCCTCGGCCGACGGTGTCACCGCGTTCGTTGCCGAGTTCGCCGAGGACGAGTTCCTCACCGTCCAGGATGGCGAGTGGTCCCCGCGCACCGAGCTGTACGAGATGTACAAGCAGTGGTGCAAGGAGTCCGCGATGCGTGAGCCGTTGCGGCCGAGCAGGTTCTATACCCGCCTCGAAGTGTCCTTCTCCATGGCCAAGATGAACGGCACCCGTGGCTTCAAGGGGATCCGCATCGGGCCCAAGCAGTTGGCGTCTGCAGCGTGGGGGCGTTGATGTACCTGCCCCCTGCTGCCCCCGTCAGCAACCTGCCACTACCTGCCCCCAGCAGCTGCCCCCAGCCCCACGCGTTCCTCTGGCTGCTGCGCTTTTCCACAGCCACTGACCTGCGCCTTTGTGGCTACGGTCGGAGTTATCCACAGGGGGCAGTTTGGGGGCAGGTGGGGGCAGTAGCAAGGGGGCAGGTGGGGGCAGCTCGGGGGCAGGTAAAAGGCCGGATCTGCCCCCACTCAAAACCCACTGTGACCTGGGGCTTTCTGTTCCAGGGGGCAGGAGGGGCAGGTAATTCCCGAAAGTCTCCCTGTAGGGGCCTCAGCGGAAACGGACATAGGTCCCCATTTGGATCACGGTTCGGGTCGCCCTTCCCTACCGGAGAGAGTTCCAGCACGGAGCTGCCCCTCCTGCCCCCAGCCGGGGGCGCGCATGAACGTCGATGACGTCGTGGCCGAGAAGATCGCCGCCGCAGCAGCCCGCGCCGAGGCGAACAAGCGGCGCCGCGCAGCCCTCGCCGCCGCCCGCAAGCGCGGCCTCGCCGCCCGCCACGCCCAGAAACTCCGCAACCTTTCCGCCCGCACGACGGACGGATCACCCGTCACCACTGATGACGGGTCCACCACCACCGAGGAGAACCAGTGACCGCCTGGGAACGCTTCAACAACCGCGTCCTGTCCATCACCCCCGCCGAGCCCGGCTGGCAGGTGCACGTCGAGCACCGGACCGTCACCCCTACCGAGTCGCGCGTCGACGAGGAGCACCTGTACCCGGTCGTCACCTGGGCGCTCGTTGAGTCGGAGGGCCGGAGTGGAGAGACCAGCACTCACGTGGAGCCGGTCTTCTATGACGAGTCGGCCCTGCGGAATGCGACGGAGTATCGGCGGATCTTCTCCGACCCGGCGCCTGCGCCCGGCGAGCCGAAGCTGCTCGTCCACATCGAACTGCGGCAGCCGTAACCCCCGCACGCAACCGGCCGGCCCGCGAGAACCGGGCCGGCCACCCATCCAGCACACCACAGAAGGAGTCCTCCGTGTCCGGAGAGACCGTGATGACCATCGTCGGCAACCTGGTCGATGATCCCGAGCTGCGCTTCACCCCGTCCGGGGCGGCCGTCGCCAAGTTCCGTATCGCCTCCACCCCGCGCTTCTTCGACAAGCAGGCCAGCGAGTGGAAGGACGGCGAGAGCCTGTTTCTCACCTGCTCCGTGTGGCGCCAGGCGGCGGAGAACGTCGCCGAGTCCCTCGGCCGCGGCATGCGCGTCATCGTCCAGGGCCGGCTGAAGCAGCGGTCCTACGAGGACAGGGAGCAGGTGAAGCGCACGGTCTACGAGATCGACGTCGACGAGGTCGGCCCGACCCTCGCGCGCGCCACCGCCAAGGTCACCAAGAACCCGAGCGGCGGTGGACAGGGATCCGTTGCTCAGAAGGCAACGGATGACCCGTGGGCTGGAGCCCAGCCCACCAACGGCCAGGCGCAGGGCGGCGGGTGGTCAACCACCCCGCCCGCCCAGCAGCAGCCCGCCGCGCAGGGCGCCGGGTACAGCGACGAGCCCCCCTTCTAGGAGGTCGACATGTCCCTCAGTGAGATCCAGATGCTCATCATCGGCATGGGCCTCGGCGCGCAGCTGATGAACTTCCTGCACATGCGGTGGGACGCGCAGGCCGCCCGCCGCAGCACCGCCGCCTCCAAGGCCGCCCGCAAGCAGGCGACCGCGGACCTGTTCTACAGTGGCTTCCGCCTGTATCGGCTGAAGAGCCGGAGCCGGGTGTGAGCGCCAGCTGCGGCGTGTGTGAGCGCGACCTCGAGTTCGGCTACCTCTGCCCAGGCGACATCCTCGCCCTGGCGGAGCGGCTCGAGCAGCTACCCGGTCTGGCCGACGCCCTCAGTGGGGCGCTGGCCCCGGCCGCCCGTCCCGTCACCGAGCGGGTCACCACCAGCGGCTACGGGCCGTCGACGCCGGTCAACGACTCGGCGCTCGAGCTCTGGTACGGCGGCATGGCCACCGTCCTCGAGCGGTGGCGCTCGGACATCCAGTCGTGGAAGGGCTGGGGCGAGCCCGTCGTCGAGGGCAGCGTCGAGCACCGGGTACGCGCCGCCTGCCGCTGGATCGGCATGAACCTCGAGTGGATCGCCGCCGAGTACCCGTCGGCCGGCGACCTCGGCAAGGAGGTCCGCGAGCTGAAGAGCGCGGCCCTGTCGATCCTCGGCGACGGCCGCGGGGGCGAGGGCCGCGGGAAGCTCCTCGGCCGGTGCGTGAACGCCGACGCCTCCGGCGCCGCGTGCGGGGCGCCAATCCGGCACCGCGAGGGCGAGGCGACGCTCGTCTGCGAGTGGTGCCACTGCGTGTACCGGGATGAGCAGGACTGGCTGCTGCTCCTGCACTACCAGCCGAAGGAGCCGTCGGATGTCTGAGCGGATCGTGACGTGCCGCGTCCTGTCCGGCCGCGGTACCCAGTGCACGGGTGAGGCGGTCGACCCGAACGCCGAACTGCTGATCTGTGCCCGGCATCTGGCGGAGGCGCAGCGCCTCATCCACGAGGCGTTCCGCCGGGCCAAGAGGTCGGCATGACGTCGCCATGGGTGTTGACGAGTGTCGCCACCCCTGGCTACAGTTGTGGAACCGCCACCGCTTCCGGTACTAGGAGGGACGTGACTACGTGGAAAGAGCGCCATGACGCAGCCGTCCAGAAGCAGAACGCCGCACAGAAGGCGTACCAGGAAGCCACCGACGAACGAGCCCAGGCCCTGATCGACGGTGAAGTCGAGCTCGGTAGCCAAGCAGCGGTAGCCAGAGAGCTTGGCGTCACGCGGGCCGGCATCAACCGGGCGATCAACGCCCTGAAGGCCAAGCGCCCGTAGCTACACCCCACAACTGAAGACGGCCCAAGGCCGGCGCGCCAACGCCAGCCAAGGGCCTGACCGAAGCCCACTTCCTGACAAGACCAGGAGGAGATCCGGCTATGCCCGATCTTTCCACGCCCACCCGCCCCGGCGACAGCGACCCGGACATGGACGAGGCCCTGCGCCGCGTCCGCGAGGGGGCCCGGCGATGACCGACGCCCGCTCCGCCTCCCCGCTGCGGGAGTTCGCCGTCGACAGCGTCCCGCTGAGCGTCGACACCGAGCTGGACATGGCCCGCAAGGTTCTCGCCGAGACGGATCCCGAGAACATCCACGACCACGACGCCATGATCCGGTCCGCGGTCTCCCTGTCGATGCGGCTCCGCACCCTCACCGCCGCCGTCGAGGCGGGTGAGGGCCGATGACCGCCGCCGTGCCCGCGTTCGGGCCCACCGGGGATCAGCTCCCCTGCGACGAGAACAGCACGCCGTTCGCGGCCGTCACCCTGTCGTTCGAGGTCACCCGCGAGCAGCTGCGCGCCGCCCTCGCCATCGGCCAGGCCGAGAACGCCGGCGAACCCCCGCTCCCCGACCTCACCGTCCGCGACACCCGCCGCGAGATCGAGGGCTACTTCGCGGGCGCCGCCGTCTTCGGCTCGGACACCGAGCTCCAGGCCATCGACGCCGTCCTCGCCCCCGACCACGCCGCCGACCTCGACGCCGCCATCAACCGGGCCTACACCAAGCCCCACCACCCTGCGATCCCGCAGACGCCCCTCTACCGGGACGGCACTGTCGTCCTGCAGACCCTCGACCACGGTGAGGTTGTCCTGCCCGAGCCCGCCTGGTGCACCGGCCACGACGCCGACACCATCGGCACCCTCGACGAGGTCACCCACAACGGGCGCCACGTCCGCGCCGGCTCCATCGGCCACCGCGGCTACGTCGACTTCCTCGACACCTTCCTCACCCACGCCCCCTACCTCGCGGAGCAGCCCGAGCCGTACCCGCTCGTCTCCGTCAACCTCGACCTGAACGCCGACCTCGACCCCGACGGCGCCACCCGCGCCGCCCACGGCCTGCGCGCCGCCGCCCTCCGCCTCGAGCGCCTGGCCGCCGAAGCCCAGCGCCTGCGGAACGGGGGCCAGGCATGAGCCGCATCCGCCGCGCCGCCGCCCGGCTGGCCCGCCCGTTCCGGCGGACCGCCCCGCACACCGGCCGCCGCCCGGCCGCCCCGTTCTGGGTCCGCGGCCTGACCGCAGGCGGCCGGCCCATCGTCCTCGGCGTCGCCCTCCTCATGTGCGCGCCCGGCGAGTACCACCTCGCCGAGACCGCCGGATGGAACGACCCCTTCACCTACGGCATGCCGGTCGTCCTGTCCGCCTACGCGGGCATCGCGGCCGCCGTCGCCTCCACCCGCCGGCCCGGCGACCGGGGCCGCTGGTCCGCGATCATCGGCGCGTGCCTCGCCCTCGGCCTCGCCATGGCCGCCCAGGTCGTGTCGCACCTCATCACCACCGGGCACGTCATCGCCGACCAGCCCGTCCTGATCGCCGTCACCAGCCTCGTCCCGCCCGCCGTCGTCGGGCACCTCCTGCACCTCGCGGCCAGCCCGCCGGATGCACACCAGGACGCCGAGGACGCGCCCGAGTTCACCCCCGTCCCGAGCGTCCGGACCGTCCCCGACGTCGTCCCGGTCGGCGCCCGCCTGCTGCCGATCACCACACCCCCGGCGCCCACCGTGACCCTGGAACGAGAGGACCAGCAGGACGCCCTCGGGACGCCCGAGCTCCCGCCCGGGACGGACCAGGACGCCGAGGACGCCGACGATGGGCCCCTGCCCGAGCCGCCCCTCATGACGTCCGCTCAGGTCGCCGAGCTGTACCGCATCGAGATGTCCACCGTCCGCTCCTGGGTCGCACTGGGACGCCTCACCGTCCACAGCAAGGACGCCCGGAACCGCAACCTCTTCCACCCCGACCAGCTGCCCGACTACGGCTTCGAGGCGGTGCGGTCATGAAGGCTCTCCTCTTCGGCGCCCTGCTCGGCGCCCTCCTCCTGTGGCCGGCCGCGCTGTCACTCACCGCCACGACCCTGGCCACCGCGGCACAGCCCGCCGTCCTGGCCTTCACCATCGGCGTCCTGGCGCGTCCTGCGCTCGCCCGCCAGATCCAGAGGTGGAAGCGATGAGCGACGCCCTCGCCAAGGCGGAGGCCGCCGCCTCCGAGGCGGCCGTGAACAGCGCCGCCGTACAGGTCGCCCTGGCCGCCGTCGAGCTCGCCAGGCTGGCGCAGACCCAGCAGGAGAAGCCGGCCTGCCAGCACCAGGCCCCGCCCGCCTCCCAGTTCGACGCGAAGAAGTGGCTGGTCATCGGTGGGGTGGCGTGCGTCTGCTCGCTCGCCTTCGCCCTGGCCTCCATCGCCATCGCCATCGGCGCGTGCTGCGCCACCGCCTGCGTGCTGGTCCTGCGCTCCCTGTTCCGCGACATCCAGAAGGGCCGATGACCATGGCCAAGCCCGACGACCTCAAGCTCAGCGACTTCACCCTGGTCGAGATGGCCCGCATGGGCGTCCTGCTCGGCCGCATGGCCAAGCGCGGTATCGCCGACGACGGCACCGGCAACGTCGACCTGAGCGACCTGCAGCGCCGCGCCGAACGCATCGAGAAGACGGCCCTGCGCCGCAAAGCCAAGAAGTAGATCAGCCCCGGGGACGGCGTCCAACCGCCAAGCTGCCGCCGTCCCCGGGCGTCCCACACCTCACCGAGAGGCAGGAACACCCCAGCATGACCTTTGCCCTGATCAAGACGCCAGTGGACGCCCCCGAGGACGTCCGGGACGCTCCGGCGTCCGGAGCGTCCTCCACCCGCCCCGACCGTCGCCGCGCCCGTTACCTCAAGGTCGCCCGAGCCGCCCTCGCCGACGAACGCATCCGCACCACAGGACGCCTCGCCGTCCGCCACGCGTCCTACGTCCTCGGCGGGACGCGCGTCGTAGGACGCCGCATCTGGGACGGCAGGACCGCGTCCCGGTACGAGCGGATGATCCGAGCCGCCGAAGCCGCCGGGCTCCTCGACGAGGTCAAGGAGTGGGAGGCCCGCGGCAAAGACTTCCGCGCGGCCCGCCACCGCCGCCGCGTCGAGATGCTGCAGTTCGCCCTCCAGGCGCCCAAGGCGCTCGGCGCGGCCGCGCTCGGCAGTGCCGGCCTGCTGCTCCTCATCGGCATCCTGCTCGCGTGGGCCAACAAGGACGTCGCCGACGTCGCCGCCCCGTTCGAGACCGTCGCCGACCTGGTCCGGTGGGTGGCCCTCATCGCGGGCGTCATCTGGGGGCCTGGCCTCGCCCTCGCGCCCTGGCTCGGCCTCGCCGCCGTGTGGGCCATCGGCCAGCACCAGCACACCGCCCCGCAGTGGGCCCTGCCCGTCCGCGCCCGCGACCTCGGCGCCGCCATCACCCCGTCCATCGTCGTCGTCGCCTTCCGCGACCTGGGCATCTCCCCGCTCCGCAAGGCCATCGACGCGATGGGAGACGCGGGCGCGGCCCTGCTCTCCGGCATCAAGATCGCCGGATGCGGTGTCGAGGTCGACGTCCACCTGCCCTCCGGCGTCTCCACCGAGGAGATCCAGAACAAGCGGCGCAAGCTCGCCGAGAACCTCAACCGGCACGAGCACGAGGTGTTCATCGCCATCCCGCCCGCCCCGCGGACCGTCCGCCTGTGGATCGCCGACAGCGGCGCCCTCGACGAGCCGATCGGCGCCTCGCCGCTGATGCTCGACGAGGAGACCACCGCGGACTACTACACCGGGTCCGCGCCGTGGGGACAGAACCTGCGCGGCGACTCCGCCGGCGTCAGCGTCTTCCAGCGGCACATCCTGCTCACCGGTCTCTCCAACCAGGGCAAGACCGCCTCGCTGCGCGCCCTCGCGCTCTGGCTCATGTTCGACCTGACCGTGGACTTCTACATCGCCGACCTCAAGGGCGTCGGCGACTGGCGGCCCTTCCACGGCCTCGCCCAGGTCCTCATCCAGGGCCCCACCGACGACCACGTCGCCCAGGCCACCGACATGGTCGAGTGGGGCGTCGACGAGATGCAGAAGCGCATCGCCCTCCTGGAGGAGTCCGGCGCCACCGACGGCGTGACCAGGGACATGGCCCGCACAGACCCGCGGTTCCGGCCCGTCGTCCTCATCGTCGACGAGGCCCAAGTCGCCTACGGGTGCGGCGCCAAGAGCCCCGACGGCCGGCCCTACGGCGGCAGCAAGGCCACCAGCCGCTACTTCCAGGCCGTCAAGAAGATCCACGACCAGGGCCGCGCCGTGAACGTCACCATCTGGGAAGGCACCCAGGACCCCACTGACGAGAACCTGCCCAAGCGGTCCCGCGAGGGCAACCACATCCGCGGCTCCCTCGTCCTCGGCACCGAGTCCCAGGCCAAGATGGCGCTCGGCGAAGCCCCCGTCGATGCCGGCGCCGCCCCACACAAGCTCCGCCGGGGCAAGGACCGCGGCACCATCGTCGTCGCGGGCGAGGGCATCCAACTGGAGGCCGGACAGTCGTCCGTCACCATCCGCACCTACTTCATCTCCGGTGAGGACGCCGTCGTCCTCACCGACCGGGCCAAGGCTCGCCGCGAGGACGTTGCCACCGTCCCGAAGCTGGAGATCGTCCAGCCCGTCGACCATCTCGCCGACCTCGCTGCCGTCGTCGGCCGAGAGAACCGGGTGCGCACCACGGAGGTCATCCACCGGCTCAAGACCCGCAACCACACCGTGTACGAGCACTGGAACGGGGCCCGACTCAAGGCCCTGCTCGCCGAGTACGGCGAGGAGCCTGGGACCCTCGACGGCTACCCGGTCGTCAAGCTGGAGAGCGTCGAGCGGGCCCTCGGCCGCCGCGCGGAGGAGCTCGCCGAGGCGCAGTGACCCGGCAGTGGGCAGTGACTTTCCACTTCCGAGGTCACTGGATCACCCCACTGGCGCTGATCAGCGCAAACGGCAATCAAGTGAGGCAGAGAGGCCGCTCCCAGGGACCCCAAGTGCCCGCGGAAGCGGCCTCTCGCCGACCCTGCGCATGGTCACTCACTAGCCGGATTGAGGCTCTCCGTGCCAGCGGCGTCGCATGAAGTGCTCCGACGTGGTCCCGCCGATAACCGCGCCCTCCACCTCGCTCAGGACGGCGCTTGAGATCCACTCCGGAGTGGCGATCTGCTTGCCGCTGTCGATGATCCAGCCGCCTTGGCCAAGCAAGTTCAAGGCGGCGATGTCGGACTCGCATCGCTGCCCTGCCACGTTGCTCCCCGTCCGCGCGTAAGCCCAGACCTCGTCGAAGGCTGGCTGGCGGCGCCTCTTCTGCGCTTGCACCCTCACGAGATACAGGCAGCCGTACTCATACCGGTCCATGTGCCCCCCGAGCATTGCTAGGTGGAAGCCAGGCAATCAGCGGGCCCCGCGAGTCCTCGCTGCCGGGTCGACAACGCCAACCGCGCGCTGCCCGAGCCGACATGGAACCGTTGCCGCATTCCTGGCGGATCTGGCATCAAGAGCATCACATGAGCAATGAAGATCAAACGAGCACTCCGGAGGATCGGGCCGGCAACGTACAGAGCTGCACCGGAGCCGACCGCGAGCGCTTCCACCTCTTAAGCGGCGCCCAAGCAGCGCCCACGATCATGCCCGCGTGAAGAACGTCCCTGGCCTGGAGCCAGCCCGATGAACCGCGCAGAGCGCCTCGCCATCCTCGGCCCCGAGGTCGTAGCCGCGATCAAGGCCCGCGTAGCCCTCGCCCCGGAGCCCACCGACGAACTCGTCGAAGAACTCCGTCGGATACCCCGCCGGCGAGATCCCGGCGCCCCGGCCGGCTGCCGTTGATCACCCCGATAGCTGAGGGGCCGCATCATGGAGACATGGAAGACGAGCTCGCCCCGCCCGGCCGGTACACGACCCGCGACGTCGCCCGCGCCCTCGGCACCAGCACCGGCGCCGTCCGGAACCTCGTCTACCGAGGCCGCCTCAAGCGCGTCGGAGGCACCGAGCGACACCCGCAATACGCCGTTTCCGAAGTCGCCGCGCTCCTCGCCGACCGCCAGGAGCGCTCGATCGCTTGACCGCAGGTCAGACGCCGTGTGACGATCTGCGTGTACAACTGTGCCCTCAACCGGCACCACAAGCCGCTCGGTAGCACCGAGCAACAGAGGTCCCCAGCCCGCCGACCACGACATCGCGGGCGCTGGACCAGGCCTTGGACCCGGCACCAAACGCTCGTCGTGGGAGCGGCCGGGACCACCTTCAGACACACGACGAAGCCCCTGCTCCGGTCCCCCCGGCGGGGGCTTCGTCGTGTCACAGGACGGACACACCGCCCACACACCCCCAGACCCGGCGCCACACTGAGCCCCTCAACACCGCACCCAAGGGGGGCCCATGGGATTCATGAACGACGCCAAGGCGAACGTCGCCGCCGACGCCGCACGCAAGGCCCGCGAGAAAGGGCAGCGCGTCCTCGTCTACAAGTTCATCGAGGCCAACCAGAGCAGCAAGTCCACCGCCCCCATGCAGGGCATGGCCGAGCAGATCGAGGCCGTCGAGGCCCACGGCTGGAGACTGGACCAGATGGCAGCCGCCGAAGGGAAGACCTTTACCGGCGAACGCGTCGCGCTGGTCTGTATCTTCCGCGCCGTCTGACCACACGCACCCAGGCCCGGCCCTCACCGAGAGGCCGGGCCTCTGCACGCCTGGGGGTGAGCATGGCCACCGACCGCAGCGAGCTCACCTCCTACGAGTGGCGCCAGCTCCGAGCCCGCACCCTCGCCGCATCCGACGTCTGCATCGTCTGCGGCCACGGCGCCGCCGACACCGCCGACCACGTCATCCCCGTCAGCAAAGGCGGCCCGCGCCTCGACCCCGACAACGTCGCACCCATCCACGGCGTGGCCGGCTGCCGCGTCTGTCTCCGCAAGTGCAACAGCGAGAAGGGCGACCGGCCGCTGTCCGAGGTCGTCCAACTGCGCACCTCGGTCGACTGGTTCGCCGGACCGTAGAGAGGACACCATGCCGAAGCTCAGCACCGAGCAGATCACCACGCACACGCTGACCCTCACCGATGCCGAGCTGGCCGAGTGGCGCGAGGCGGCACGGTGTGCCCTCGACCTTGGCGGTGACAAGGACGAGCACGCCGATACATGGCGCTCCATCTCCCGCCTCGGGCTGCCAGCCACGCGCGGCAGCCTCTCCGACCAGCTGGCCAACCGCGCCATCGTTGGCGACACCAGGGGAGGATGACATGGCCAAGCTGGTCGAAACCCCCTTCGGGCCCAGGGACGCCGTGGCTGCCTGGCTCCGCGCCAACGGCGTCGACCCAAGCGACGTGCCGATCGAGGGACCGATCACCATCACGCGGGACCGCATCCACTACGACGCCATGCTGTGCAACGGCACAGGCCACCGCTACGTGGCCCCAGGCACGGACGACGTGGCCACAGCGCCGAGGTGGGCCGTACTCAAGGTGGCGCCACCTGCAAACGTGCAGGTCACAGCCCTGGCCTGAGCGATCAAAACCCCAGGTCAGAGGCTTGATCCGGCTTAGATCGGCCGAGATTTTTAGGGAAGATCATCTTCTCAACCCCGCGCCCAGCTTTTATTTTTCTCCCCCCGGGCGGATGAGCCGGGGATGATCTTGGAGGGGGGCGCGATGGGCCCCGTCGAGGAGGCCGTCCGCAGCGACGTCGAGCAGCTCGGCGACCTGGCCGGCGTCGAACCGTCGCTGTCCGAGGTGGCGTTCGCGCTGGCCCGGTCGATCGATACGGCGACGTCCGGCGAGTGCCAGACCTGCGGGGAGGCGGTGGCCGGCCCCGAGGACCGGACGCTGCCTCAGTTGACCCGCGAGCTCCGGCTGACGCTCGCCCAGCTGCTGGAGGGGCGGGCCGCTGACGATGACGACGACCTCGGAGACCTGGGCTCCCCCGACTGAGTTCGCCGAGGACCTGCGGGAGCGGTACGGCCTGGAGTGCCCACCGCGCTGGGGCACGCCTCGCCACCCGGACCGGCTGTCGCTCGGACCGAAGTTGTGGAAGGTCATGGCCAAGCTCGGCGCCCCGCCGATGCCCTGGCAGAAGTACGTCAGCGATGTGGCCCTGGAGGTCGACCCGGACACCGGCCTGTTTGCGCACCGCGAGGTCGGCCTGTCCGTCTCCCGGCAGCAGGGCAAGACCGAGCTGACCCTCGGCGCGCAGGTCCACCGGGCAATGGCCTGGCCGCGGCAGAACATCGTGTACGCGGCGCAGACGCGTGGCATGGCGCGGCAGCGGTGGGAGGACGAGTTCTGGGAGAAGATCTCCAGCTCGGACCTGGCCCGGTACGCGCGGATCCGGAAGAGCAACGGCAACGAGGCCATCCTCTTCCCGGGCAAGCGCTCGCGGATGGGCATCACCGCGAACACGGAGAAGGCAGGCCACGGCCCGCCGCTGGATCTCGGGTTCATCGACGAAGCTTTCGCGCACGAGGACGACCGCCTGGAGCAGGCTTTCTCCCCGGCCATGCTGACCAGGAAGATGGCTCAGCTGTGGTGGGCGTCGGCGGGTGGCACGACGAAGAGCGTGTGGCTGAACAAGAAGCGGGACAAGGGCCGCGAGTTGATCGAGGCCCTGTTCGCCGCGCTCGCCGAGGACGCCGCCGCGGTCCGCCCGCGTGCCTGCTACTTCGAGTGGTTCGCCCCTGAGGAGATGAACCGGGCGGACCCTGCGACGTGGCGGGCCACGCTGCCCGCTCTCGGCTTCACGGTGACGGAGGAGGTCATCGCTGCTGAGCTGGAGAAGATGGATCCGGCCGAGTTCGACCGGGCCTACCTGAACCGCACGCGGAAGCCAACGCCCCCGAGCGACCCGAACGTGCCGAAAGCGGCATGGCCCGGTCTGGTCGATGCGGGCAGCAAGGCAGGCGCGGACGTGGCGTTTGCCATCGACGTGTCGCAGGACCGGAAGCGGGCGGCGATCGCCGCAGCCTGCCGCCGGCCGGACGGCAAGGTGCACCTGGAGGTCGTGGCGTACAGGCCCGGTACGGACTGGGTGGTGCCCGCGATGACGCGTCTCCACAGCCTGTGGAAACCGGTGGCCGTGGCGGTCGCCGCGTCCGGGGCGCCGGCCAGTTCGCTCATCGACGACCTGGTGGCCGCGGGCATCGACGTGCCCGAGGACAAGGAACACCCGGAGCGCGGCGACCTGGCGGTGATGCGCTCCGGCGATGTAATCGAGGCCTGCGGGCAGATGGCGGACGCCATGAACCAGGGCACCGTCCGGCACCTCGACCAAGTCCCGCTGACGGCCGCCGTGAACGGTGCACGGACGCGTCGCAACGGCGACGCCTGGACGCTGGATCGGACCAGCTCACTGACCGAGGCCAGCCCCTTCGTCGCGGCGACGTTCGCGCGCTGGGCGCTGGTCATCCGGGGGCCGCACGTCCTCGAGGACTACGACCCACTCGATTCGATCTACTGAAGGGGGGCCGCAGTGCGCGAGCGGACGACCACCGTCCTCGACGCCGCAGGCCTGCTGCTCGTGGCGGCCGGCGCGGGCGCGGGCGCGTACCGGTGGCTGGGGTGGGCGGCAGTCGCCGTGAGCGGCGCCGTGGTCCTCGCCGGGTCCTGGCTGGCCGACAGGAAGGGGCAGACGTGAGCCTCTTCCGACGCCGCGATGCCCCAGGGCAGACAGCATCCGAGACGATCCCGGCACGGCCCGGCACGGGCGGTGGGGCAGCGGTCGTCACCAACGAGACGGCGCTGCGGCACTCGGCGGTCTGGGCGTGCCTGCGGCTGCGCGCCAACCTGATCAGCACCATGCCGGTGGACCTGTACCGCAAGGTGGACGGGATCCAGGTCGAGGTGCCGAAGCCCGCCGTCCTCGTCACGCCGGGCGGCGACGAGGTCGAGATGCCGGAGTGGATGTACTCCAGCCAGTTCGACCTCGACCGGTCCGGGAACAGCGTGGGCCTGATCACTGCCCGCGACGGGCTCGGCCTTCCGGCCCGCATTGAGCTGGTGCCCAGCAGCGACGTGTCCGTGCGGGTGCGCAAGGGCAAGAAGACGTACCGGATCGCGGGCACCATCTACGAGCCGAACGAGGTGTGGCACGAGAAGCAGTACACCGTGCCAGGCCTTCCGGTCGGTCTGTCCCCGGTGGCGTATGCGGCGTGGTCGATCAGCGAATACCTGTCCATCCAGCAGTTCGCCATGGACTGGTTCCGCAACGGGGCCATCCCCTCGGCGCACCTGAAGAACACGGCGAAGACGATCACGCCGGACGTGGCCGACGCGACGAAGCAGCGCTTCAAAGCCGCGGTCCAGGGCCGCGATCTGTTCGTCACCGGGAACGACTGGGACTACGAGATGATCCAGGCCGAGCAGGCGGGCGCGGACTGGATCGCCGCGAAGTCCTTCGGCATCGGCGACATCGCCCGGTTCTTCGACTGCCCGTCCGACCTGATCGATGCGTCGGTGTCGGGCAGCTCGGTGACCTACGCCAACATGACGCAGAGGAACTTGCAGTTCCTCGTCATGTCGTTGGGGCCGGCCGTGAGCCGCCGAGAGAACGCGCTGAGCCGCCTGTCCTCCCGGCCTCGGTTCGTGAAGCTGAACCGCAACGCGCTGCTGGCCATGGACCCGCAGACGCAGGCCGCTGTCCTCAAGACGCGCATCGACTCCCGGACGCTGACGCCGTCCGAGGCCCGCGCCTTCTACGACCAGTCGCCGCTGACCGAGGACCAGAAGGCCGAGTTCGACCGGCTGTTCGGCAAGGGCACGCAGCCGACGCCCACCACCGCGACCCCGCAAGCAGGAGGAGTTCCCTCATGACCATGGCGATCCTGCGGCAGCAGGCTGCCCAGGCCCGCGCCGGTGCGGCGGGCTCTACCTCGATGTCCATCCCTCGGGACCGGCCCGAGTCCCCGGAGATCCGGTTCACCTCGCAGCTGCGCGCGAAGAAGGTGCAGCGCGACGACGGCATGGACTGGTACCAGGTCGAGGGCTACGCCAGCGCGTTCGAGCAGGGCTACGAGATGTGGGACATGTTCGGGCCCTACACCGAGATCGTCTCCAAGGGCGCCGCGGACAAGACCCTGGCCGCGGACCCTGAGGTCGTCTTCCGGTTCAACCACGCCGGGACCCCGATGGCCTCGACCAGGAACACCCGCCTCGAACTGTGGGCGGACGACCAGGGTCTCGGACAGCGCGCGTGGCTGAACCCGAAGCGGTCGGACGTGCAGCTGCTCGTCCAGGCCATCGAGGACCAGGACGTGCGCGAGCAGTCGTTCATGTTCCGCATCACCTCGGGCCAGTGGTCCCCGGACTACACCGAGTACCGCATCGCCGAGTTCGACCTCGAACGCGGCGACGTCGGCCCCGTCACCTACGGCGCGAACCCCCACACCTCCGTGGCGGCCCGCTCCGGGGAGTTCCTCGACCTCATCCCCAACTTGCCCGCGCTGGTCGCACGGGAGGCCTACGCCCGCCTCGCCCAGCGCTCCGACCTCACCACCGTGCCCGCCGCCGTACCCGCGCCGCAGATGCCGGCGCCTGTACGCGCGCCGGCACCGGCCGCCGCAGGGCGGTCGATCTCCATGCTCCGCACTCAGCTCCTGGTCGACGCCAGCGAGGACTGAGCACCAGACACAGCGCGCTGTCCGGCAGACGCCCGGAAGCTCCGCCCTGTGCCGCCCGGCAGATGACCCGGGTGGGCCGTGGCCCCGCTGTTGCTGCACCCACCACACCCCATCTGCACGGAGGGATCACACCCATGCCCGGAACCATCGACGACCTGATCGCAAGCATCGAGGTCGAGCTGGAGGCCGCACAGAAGCGGCTCAAGAAGTGCGGCGCGGAGGTCCAGCTCATCCTGGACAAGGCGCAGCAGGACGGCCGCTCGAACCTCAGCGCGGAGGAAGACCAGCGGGTGGCCGAGCTGTTCGCCGCGCGCGACCAGGCCCGCTCCGACATCACCGGCATCGAGAACAAGCTGGCGACCACGAACAAGCTCAAGGTCGAGGAGCAGGAGCGGGAGGCCCAGCAGAAGCAGGTCCGGGACACCCAGACCCGCAAGCCGTCCTACGACCAGGTCGCCCGCGTCGGCCAGGAGGAGCGGACCTACCGCAAGGACCAGGACCCGCACGGCAAGGGCTTCCTGATGGACGTCTCCCGGCAGTTCCTCTACCAGGACGTCGAGGCCTCCCACCGGCTCGCGCAGCACATGCGCGAGGAGAGGGTCGAGCGCGCCGAGTACATGAAGCGTGCGGTCGGCACGGGGGCGTTCGCGGGGCTGACGGTCCCGCAGTACCTCACCGACCTGTACGCCCCGGCCACGGCGAACCTGCGGCCGTTCGCGGACGCCTGCAACCGGCACGACCTGCCGGACTCGGGGATGTCCGTCAACATCAGCCGCATCACCACCGGGTCCAGCGCCGCGCTCCAGGCGTCCGAGAACGCGGGCGTCTCCGAGACCGACATGGACGACACCCTGCTGACCGTGCCGGTGCAGACCGCGGCCGGCCAGCAGACCGTGTCCCGCCAGGCGATCGACCGCGGCACGGGCATCGAGGACGTCACGATGCAGGACCTGTTCAACCGGGTCGCCACCGTCGTCGACTCGACCCTCATCAACCAGGCGACGACCGGCCTGTCCGCGATCGCACAGGCGAACGCGTACACCGACGCCTCGCCGACAGGTGCCGAGTTGTACCCGAAGATCCTGGGTGCGGCCGCCGGGGTCGAGGCGAACCTCCTGGCCATGGGCCGCCCGTCCCACGCGATCATGCACTCGCGGCGCTGGTACTGGCTGTCGAGCCAGATGCAGTCGGTGTGGCCGATGATCAACTGGTCGAACCTGCCGGTGCAGGCCGCGGGCCAGGCCAACGCGGCCAGCTCCTACAACTCCGGTCCTCGCGGTGTCCTGCCGTGCGGCCTGGAGGTCATCGTCGACAACAACATCCCCACCGGCCTCGGTGGCGGCACGAACGAAGACGAGCTGTACGTCGTGCCCCAGTCGGAGTGCCACCTGTGGGAGGACCCCAACGCGCCGATGTTCATCCGCGCGGAGCAGGCCAAGGCCGCCAGCCTCGGCGTGCTGCTGGTCGCCTACTCGTACTTCGCCTACACCTTCGGCCGGTACACCAACGGCATGCAGAAGGTCGGCGGCACGGGCATGGCGCAGCCCACGTTCTGACCCTGTCGCTGGGGCCCGGCCACCGCCGGGCCCCAGCGCCGTCATGCACCGGAAGGGATGAGTCGTGGGACTCAGGAACGTACAGGCCGACACCGCGCTGCCTTCCACCGCGCGGACCGCCGGCACCTACACCAGCGGTCCGGTGGCCGCGGCGGGCGGCGCCGCCGACGTGCTGCTGTCCGTGCACGTCACGGCCGTGTCCGGCTCGCCGACGCTCGACGCTTCGCTGGAGGAGTCGGCCGACGGCACCAGCTGGTCGGCCGTCCCCGGCAGCAGCATCACGCAGCTGACAGCCGCCGGCAACCGGCTCGCCTACGCCGCGGTCACGAAGAACTACGTCCGCGTCACGTCCGCCGTCGCAGGCACCACGCCGAGCGTCACGTACCGGGCGGCCGTCTGGATCCGCCCCGAGTAGCAGGAGGAACCGCACCATGGCACGAGACGAAAACATGATCGCCGCGCTCAAGAGGGAGCGCGCCACCTACGTGGCCGCAGGCGACGAGGACCGCGTCCGGCAGGTCGACGAGTCCCTCGCGCACTACGGCTACGAGCCGCAGGCGTCCGAGGACGACGGGCCGCAGGGGCGCACGCAGGCACCGCGACAGACGGCCGACCGGGGGAGGACCGCGGCCAAGAAGGCTGCCGAAAAGAAGGCTGCCCCGGCCGCCCCGCCGGCGCCGCCCGCCCCGGCCGGGGACCAGCCGCAGTCGCCGACGACTGAGTGATGCGCGGTGGCCCACGAGTACGGCAGCCTGGCCGCGCTGCGCAAGCGGGTCGGTGCGGAGGACTCGGACACCAGCCGCGACGACGAACTGACCAGCGCCCTGGCCGCGGCGTCGCGTGGTATCGAGCGGGCGACAGGGCGCCGGTTCTGGCTGGACGACGAACCGGTGGCACGCGTCTTCCGGACGGCCGGGCGGGTGGCGTGCGGACCGGACGGCGATCTGCTCCTGGTCGACGACATCGGCGACGTCGACGACCTGGTGGTGGAAACGGGCGCGCCAGGTTCGTGGTCGGTCCTCGCCGGGTGGGAGACGCAGCCGGACAACGCGCTGCTCGACGGGCGCCCCGTCACGGGGCTGCTGAGGCCCGGGGGCTGGGGGACCGCACGGGTCCGGATCACCGTGCGGTGGGGGTGGCCGGCCGAGCCCGACGAGATCGGCGAGGCGAGCCTGATCCAGGCCACCCGCCTGTACAAGCGCAAGGACTCCCCGGAGGGCATCATCGGCTCGGCTGAGTGGGGCGTGCGCAACCTGTCCCGCCGTGACCCGGACGTGTGGGCGCTGATCGAGCCGTTCATCCTGCCTGGCTTCGGATAGGGGGCACCATGCAAATCTCTCCCATCCGGGACGCCATCGCCGACGCGGCCCGCGCGGTCGTCCTGCCCGACGGCATCGCGAAGCTGACGTGCACCGGCTACGTGCCTGACAGCATCAACGCCCCGCACTTCTTCGTCGCCGAGTACGAGCAGGAGTACGACAAGGCCATGGCCCGCGGCCTGGATGAACTCACCTTCACCAGCCGCGTCCTGGTCTCCCGCACCGACGACCGGTTCGCCCAGCGCGTCCTCGACGGGATGCTGTCCGGCTCCGGTCCGGCCTCCCTGAAAGAGGTCATCGAGGTGGCCCGCGGCGGCCCCGGCGAGTACGCGCTCGGCGGACTCGCCCACGACCTGCACGTGACCCGCGTGCAGGGCTACCGCTGGTACGAGCACGCGGGCGCCACCTACGTCGGCGCCGAACTCACCATCCAGGTCATCGGAGAAGGGAGTACCTGATGAAGATCCGCATGCTGGTCGACATGCCCGAGGGCGCCTCGCGCAACGGCCAGCCGTGGCCGGCCAAGGGCGAGGACGCCGACCTGCCCACCGCCGACGCTGCACACCTGGTCGCGTCCGGTGTCGCCGAGGAAATCACCGACACCGAGGACGCCGAGCAGGCGCCGGCCGAGCCGCGTCGCTCTCGCCGCAAGCCGACGGGCGGGGAGGAGTGACGTGGGCAAGACGATCCTGACCAACGTCCGCGCGTTCGCCGTCGGCGCTGACCTGACCAGCAATGCGAACAAGGTCGAGCTGTCCGCGGAGGTCGAGGACAAGGACGCCACGAACTACGGCAGCCAGGGCTGGAAGGAAGTCATGGGCGGGCTGGCCTCGGCGGAGCTGTCCGCCGAGGGGCAGTGGGAAGCCTTCGACCCGTCGAAGGTCGATGACGCGTCCTGGTCCCAGCTCGGTGGCGTCGGCCCCTGGTCGGTGAGCGCGAACAACGCCGCGAACGTCGGTGACCTGGCGTACTTCATGGGGGCCCTGCGCTCGGACTACAAGCTGTTCGACGCGGTGGGCGAGATCGCCCCCTGGTCCGGGACGGCCAAGAGCAACTGGCCGCTGGTGCGTGGACAGTTCGCCCACCCGCCCGGCACCGCCCGGACCGCGACCGGTACGGGCACCGGCCTCAACCTCGGCGCCGTCGCCCTGGGCAAGCGGATGTACGCCTCGCTGCACGTCCTGTCCGCAGCGGGCACCACGCCGAGCCTGACGGCCCGCATCGAGTCCAGCGTGGACAACACGTTCGCCTCGCCCACCACCAGGCTCACATTCACCGCGGCCACCGCTTCGGGCGGGCAGATCCTGCGCACCGCCGGGACCGCCATCACGGACACGTGGTGGCGCGTCGCCTGGACGATCTCCGGCACCACGCCGTCGTTCCTGTTCGTGTCCGCGCTCGGCGTCCTGTAGCCGCTCCTCCACCCCTGTCGTACCGGCCCTGCTCGGGCCTGTCGCCACGCCCTGAAAGGGGGCCCGTCATGCCCAAGATGGTCTTGCTCGCCCAGTACCTGTCCATCAACGCGAACGTCCTGAACACCTTCACCAAGAAGGCCGAGATCAGCGTCGAGGTCGAGGACAAGGACGTCACGAACTACGCCTCGCTCGGCTGGAAGGAAGTCATCGGCGGACTCAAGTCCGGCGAGCTGGCCTGCGAGTTCCTCCAGGACTTTGCCGCATCTCAGCTCGACTCGATCATGTGGCCGCTGCTCGGCACGGTCGTGCCGTTCGAGGTCCGCGGCGACCAGGGGGCCGCGAGCGCGACCAACCCGAAGTACACCGGCAACATCTTGATCAAGGGGTGGAACCCGCTGGAGGGCAGCGTCGGTGACGAGGCCACCGTGGGGCTGACGTTCCCCACCTCGGGGGCCGTGACGAGGGCGATCAGCTGATGGCCGGCGGGCCCCCGTTCTCGCTCGGTGTCGAGACGCACGCGGGGCTCGCCGCCCTGACCCGCGCCATCCGCGCCGAGGAGGACGGCAAGCAGCTGCGCAAGGAGCTCGCGGCCGGTATGCGCGAGGCCCTCAAGCCCGGCGCCAATGAGGCCAAGGGCAGCATCATGTCGATGTCCTCGGCGGGCCTGCCCACCTCGCCCGCTCTGCGCTCGGCGGTCGCCCGGAAGATCCGGCCGGAGGTCAAGCTCGGCGGACGCTGGAGCGGGGCGAGGGTGAAGGCGTTCAAAACCAAAAACGTCCGCGGCTTCCCCAACGCCCCGAAGCGGCTGAACCGTGCGGGCGGCTGGCGCCACCCGGTCTACGGCAACCGCGAGGTGTGGGTACAGCAGCGCGGAAAGGTCGACTGGTTCGACCGCGCATTCCAGGGGCGCGAGGGCGCCTACAAGTCCGGCGTCGAACAGGCGATGGAGAACATGGCTCGGCGCATCGCCGACCGGGCCCGATAGGAGCAGTCGATGTACCTGGTCTACAGCCCCGAGGGCAGCGAAGAGCCGAAGCGCTGGAAGTACAACCCGCGCAAGATCATGAGTGCGGAGCGCGAGTGGGTCGAGCGCCGCACCGAGCGGAACTGGTCGGAGTTCACGAAGGACGTCGTGCAGGGCAGCAGCCTCTGCCGGCGGGCACTGCTGTACGTCTTCCTCAAGCGCGAGCACCCCACCGTGAAGTGGGACGACGTCGACTTCGCCTGGGACGAACTCACCCTGGAGTACAGCAAGGGCGAGCTGATCGAGATCCGGAAGACGGCCTCCGAGACGGCGCCGGCCGACCAGCGGGACGCTGTCCTGGAGAAGCTCGACGGCGAGATCGCCGAGGCCTTCGAGGACCCGGACGACAAGGGAAAAGCCCAGCTGCCCGTCGCCGACTAGAGCGCCTGGGCGACGCCGCGCACCTGCTGCACATGAGGCCCCGTGACTGGGACGGCTGCACGGTCGAAGAAACCGATCTGCTCCTCGACTGGCTGGACGCCTACGAAGAAGCGCAGCGCAAGGCCAAGGAAGAACTGAAGAAGTCGTGACACGGGGCTGACGCCCCCTCGATGAAGGGGGGCGTCAGTGAGCGACACCTCGCTTGTGTTCAACCTGGTAGCCCGGGACCGGACCGGGGAAACCCTCAGCGGAGTCCGCGAGAAGTTCGACTCGCTCGCCGAGGGAATCGGCGTGGGCGCGGGCGCGGCCCTCGGCGCGAGCATCGTCGAGGGCATCAACCTCCAGGAGGCCAACTCCAAGCTGGCCGCCCAGCTCGGCCTGACGAAGTCCGAATCCGGTCGCGTCGGCACGGCCGCGGGCCACGTGTATGCGGACGCCTACGGCGAGTCGATGGAAGAGGTCAACACCGCAGTCGGCTCGGTGATGTCCTCCATCAAGGGGATGAGCAACGCCTCCAGCGCCGACCTGCAGACCGCCACCGAGTCCGCCCTGAACTTCGCGAAGACCTTCGATGTCGAGGTCGACCGCGCAGTGCAGACCGCGGGCACGCTGATGAACTCGGGCCTGGCGAAGAACTCGACCGAGGCCTTCGACCTGATCACCGCCGCATCGCAGCGGGTACCGGCGTCGCTGCGGGAGGACGTGCTCGACGCCTCCGACGAGTACTCGCAGTTCTTCAACACCCTCGGCTACAGCGGCGAGCAGGCGTTCTCCTTGCTCGTCGACGGGAGCAAGAAGGGCACGTTCGGCATCGACAAGATGGGCGATGCCGTCAAGGAGTTCACCGTCCTGGGCACGGACATGTCGACCAACTCGCAGGCCGCCTACAAGGCCATCGGCCTGGACGCGAAGAAGATGTCCAACGCGCTCCTGGCTGGCGGCACCACTGCGCAGGGCGCAACCCAGAAGGTCATCAACGGACTGCTCGGGATCAAGGATCCCTCGAAGCAGGCGAGCGCGGCGATCTCCCTCTTCGGTACGCCCTTGGAGGACCTGAACGTCAAGGACATCCCAGCGTTCCTCACCAGCCTCAAGGGTGGCTCGGGCGCCATGGACGGCTTCGGCGGAGCGGCCAAAAGATCCGGCGATGCCCTGCGGGACAACGCCTCCGTGGAGGTCGAGAAGTTCAAACGCAAGGCGCTCAGCGCGGCCACCCAGGTCGGCGGGAAGTTCGCCCAGTTCGCCATGGACAACAAGGCCGTGTTCGAGCCGCTGGCCTACACGCTGATGGGGCTGGCCGGCACCGTGCTGGTCGTCAAGGGCGCGATGCTCACCTACTCGACGATCTCCGCCGTGGTCTCCGGCGCCAACGCGATCATCTCCAGTTCGGCGTGGGGCGTGACGGGCGCGTGGCTGCGGATGATGGGCATCGGCCTCATGGCCTACCTGCGTATCGCCGCCGGTGCCGTGACCTCGGCACTGACCACCGCGGCCGCGTGGACCGGGTCCGCGCTGGTGTCGATCGGCACCTGGATCCTGGCCGTCATCCGGGCCGGGGCGGTGGCAGCCGGGCAGTTCCTGCTGATGGCCGCACGCGCCATCGCGTGGGCCACCGTCATGGCCGCACAGTGGCTGATCGCCATGGGGCCGATCGGCTGGACGATCGCGGCCATCATCGGCCTGGTCATCCTGATCGTCGCCAACTGGGACACGATCAAGAAGTACACGGGCATCGCCTGGAACTGGGTCTGGAGCAAAGTCCAGGCGGCGACGCGCGGGGTCATGGCCGCCGTCGGGTGGCTCGGCCGGCTGCCCGGTCAGGTGGCCGGGTACTTCGGCCGGCTCAAGGACGCCGCGGTTTCACGGGCCGTCGCCCTGGTGACGTGGATGCGGGGCCTGCCGGGCCGGATCACCAGGGGACTCGGCAACCTCGGATCGATGCTCATCGGCAAGGGGCGCAACATCGTCGAGGGTCTGTGGTCGGGCATCCGGGGGATGGGCGGATGGATCAAGTCCAAGCTCATCGGCTGGGCGAAGTCGATGATCCCGGGGCCGATCGCGAAGGCCCTCGGCATCAACTCGCCCTCCAAGGTGACCACCGCGCAAGGCCGCTGGATCGCCCGTGGTCTGGTCGACGGGATGACCGGCTC
Organism: Streptomyces fagopyri; assembly: GCF_009498275.1. Lineage (NCBI taxonomy): Bacteria > Bacillati > Actinomycetota > Actinomycetes > Kitasatosporales > Streptomycetaceae > Streptomyces > Streptomyces fagopyri. The sequence continues at coordinate 4,384,435 of NZ_CP045643.1, forward strand.
GACCAAGCAGGTGCGGGCCGCCTCGACGAAGCTGGCGGACATCGTCCGCGACGCGCTCGCCCCGGGCAGGAAGCGCTCGAAGGCGCTGGGCACGATCTCGTCGGGCACGGGGCAGCTGGTGAAGCTGGCGAACCGGGAGGCGAGCCTCGCCTCCCGCCTGAAGGTCGCGAACAAGTCGCTGGCCGGCCTGATCACGGCCCGCGACAAGCTGGCCGCCGACGTCCGCAAGGGCGTGCTGGACGCGGCGAACATCACCGCGAACAGCGGAGAGGGGCAGACCACCGCCGCGTCGATCCTGACCAACCTCACCGACCGCCTGGCCGCCGCGCAGAAGTTCGCCACTGACCTGGCCGCGCTGCGCAAGAAGGGCGTTCGCGGCGACCTCGTGACGCAGATCGCGCAGGCCGGGGTCGAGCAGGGCAGCGCCGCAGCGAACGCGCTCGCCAACGCGGACAAGCTGACGATCAAGCAGATCAACTCCACCCAGGCGAGCCTGACCACGGCCGCCGGGCAGGCCGGCTCGGTGGCCGGACAGGCGATGTACGGGGCAGGAATCCAGGCCGCCCAGGGCATCGTCAAGGGGCTGAAGTCCCAGCAGTCCGCCATCGAGCGGCAGATGCTCACGATCGCCAAGGGCATGTCCAAGGCGATCAAGAAGGCCCTGGGTATCCGGTCGCCCTCGACGCTGATGGCCGACGAGGTGGGGCGCTGGATCCCGCCTGGCGTGGTCTCCGGCATGAAGCAGACCACGCCCCTGCTCGACCGGGCGATCAGCACGATGGTCCGCCCCGAGCTGGCCGCGCCGACCCGGCCGCTGACCGCCACCGGCATGGCCCCGCTCATGGGCGCACAGGCCGGGGGCGGTCTCCTCCGCGTCGTCGTCGACACCACCGGCGCGGACGGCGACATGAAGAAGCTGTTCCGCAAGCTCGTCCGGGTCGACGGCCGCGGCAACGTCACAGTCCTCACCGGCTAGGAAGGAGAACCGCTGTGGTGTTCCCGCAGACTCCCCTCGACACCCGTATCAAACTCCAGGTCGGCGGGGTGTGGACGGACATCACCTCGGACGTCTACACCGCCGACCGCATCACCATCGAGCGCGGCCGGCCGGACGAGGCGCAGCGCACGGACCCGGGCAAGGCGACGCTGGTCTTCAACAACCGGCTGGGGAAGTACAGCCCCGGCAATCCGCTGTCGCCGTACTACGGGCAGATCGGGCGTAACACCCCGGTGCGGATCGACGTCATGACCGGCACGTCGTACCTCGACGTGCCGGCGGGCGCGAGCGACCGGGCCAGTACACCGGACGCGGTCCCGCTCGACATCACCGGCGACATCGACGTCCGGGTGGAAGTGCGCCTCGACGACTGGCAGTCGCAGACCGCAGCCCAGGAACTGATCGGGAAGTGGGGGGAGGCGACCAACCAGCGGTCGTGGGTCGTGTTCGTCTTCCAGCGCGAGCTGTGGCTGTACACGAGCGTCGACGGAACGGCCGAGCACCAGAGCCGCTCGGGTACGAAGCTGACCGTGCCGTCCTCGGGGCGGCTCGCCCTGCGCTGCACCCTCGACGTCAACGACGGAGCGGGCGGCAAGGTCAACGCCTTCTACACCGCGCCGACCCTGGACGGCCCCTGGACGCTGCTCGCCACCAGCACGGTGAGCGGCACCACGGCCATCTTCAACTCGACGGCGTCCCTCGACATCGGAGCCGTCGGCACCGCCCGCTTCACCACGATGTCCGGGCAGGTCTACCGGGCCGAGGTCCGCAACGGCCTGGGCGGCACCGTCGTCGCCAACCCGGACTTCCGGCCGCAGACCGCCGGGGCAACCTCGTTCGCGGACAGCGCCGGCCGCACGTGGACGCTGGGCGGATCCGCGGCCCTGACCAACCGGCGCACCCGCTTCATCGGAGAGATCTCCAGCTGGCCGTCCCGCTGGGACGTATCCGGCAGGGACATCCGCGTACCGATCGAGGCCGCCGGTGTCCTGCGCCGCTACGGCCAGGGGCAGAAGTCGTTCGACTCCACGCTGCGCCGCCGCATCCCCTCCTACAACCCGGCCGCATACTGGCCGTTCGAGGAGGACCAGGGCGCCACCCAGGCATACAGCCCCATCGCGGGCGTGCGCCCGATGAAGGTGTCCGGCGTGACGTTCGCGTCCGACGACACCCTTGGCGGAGCGACCGCCATGCCCGCCTGGGATGCGGGCGCCGAGGGCCGCGGCACTCTGCCGACGATGACGGCGGGGGCCTGGCACCTCGAATGCGTGATGCGCCTCGACACCATGCCGGCCTCCCTCAACACGCTGTTCGAGGTGGCCACCACGGGCACCGCCAAGAAGTACACCGTGCGCCTGCAGACGAACAACGTGCAGGTCGCCGCACTCGACGACGACGGCAACGTGCTGTCCCTCATCAACAGCACCGCGCCCGTGTTCACCGGCCGGTGGAACCGCTTCCAGCTGTGGGCCAAGCAGGTCGGCGGCAACGTGGAGATGCACGTCGCATGGATCAGCGTGGGCTCCACCGGCCTGTCCGTGACCAACACCTACGCCGGTACCGAGGGACGCCCCACCAGCGTGCGCGTCATGGGCGTCCCCACCAACCTGCGCCTCGGACACCTGGCGGTCTTCCCGACGACGAACGTCGCAGCGTTCACCGCGGCCGACGACGGGTTCGCCGGGGAGACCACCGGAGACCGGCTCCTGCGCCTGTCGACGGAAGAGGGCAAGCCCATCGCCGTGTACGGCGAGACGCCCGCCGAGGAGCTGCTCGGCGCGCAGAAGCCGCAGACGTTCATGGACCTCATCGAGGAGGCCGCCGACGTCGACGGCGGGATCCTCTACGAGCGGCGGGACTTCGTGGGCCTGGCCTACCGGGACCGGATCTCGATGTACAACCAGCGGCCCGCCCTGGCCCTGGACTACACCGCGCCGGGGCACATCGCCCCGCCGCTCGAACCCATCGACGACGACCAGCAGGTACGCAACGACGTCACCGTGACGCGCACCGCCGGCTCGTCCGCGCGCGCCGTCCTTGAGACTGGCGCCCTGTCCATCCAGGCCCCGCCGAACGGGGTCGGCGTCTACGACGAGTCCCTCACCCTCAACCTGTACAACGACGACCAGCCCACCGCGCACGCCGGATGGAGGCTGCGGCTGGGCACGATCGACGAGCCCCGCTACCCGGTGGTCAACCTCGACCTCGCCGCGGCGCCGGGCCTGGCCGAGGCCGTCACGCAGCTCGACTGCGGCGACCGGGTCACCATCGCCAATCCGCCGCCCTGGCTTCCGCCAGGCATGATCGACCTGATCGTGCAGGGCTACCAGGAGACGATCGGCCACCCCAACCACTGGAACTTCACGCTCAACTGCACGCCGGCCGCGCCATGGAACGTCGCCTGGCTGGGCGAAGCCACCACCGTGCGGGACCCGCGCGAGTTCCAGTGGATCGACGGAGACTTCAGCCAGCTCGCCACCGCGCTCACGGACAGCGCCGCCACGGTGCCGCTGCTGACGACGTCCGGCCCGGTCTGGTCGGGCGCCGTGAGCGACACGCCCTGGGACTGGCGGGTGTCCGGCGAGGTCATGACCGTGACCGCGCCCGGGTCGCTGCTCAACAGCAACCCGTTCTTCAATGCCGACGCGTCCGGGTGGACTGCGGCTGGGTGTGCGATCGGCAGGTCCACCGCCGTCGTCATGCCGCATCCGCGGGCCGTGGCTTCGCTGCTCGTCACGCCGGACGGGGTCACCGCGGCGGGCGGCGCCAGCTGCACCGCCACGGCGGTCGGCACCATCAACCCGGCCGGGTCCTACGTCGCCTCGATGTGGGTCTACTCCCCCGGCGGGCACGCCGACCTGCGGCCGTGCGTCGACTGGTACGACGCAGCCGGGACGTTCCTCAGCACGAGCCTCGGCTCCGGCACGGTCGTCGCCGCCGGGGTGTGGACGTACATCGAGCAGACGCTGACCGCGCCGGCGAACGCGTCGCGGGCGAGCGCCAAGGCGCGGCACGCCGGGACGCCGGCCGCGTCCGCCGTCTACTACGTGTGGGGGGTGAGGGTCACACGCACCAAGGCCAGCTGGCTGTACGACCAGACCGCCCGGTCCGTGTCGAGCGGCTGGGGGAACACCGACTCCGGGCAGACCTGGCAACGCTTTGGGGGCACGGCCAGCGACTTCAACGTGGGCAGCGGCTACGCCTCGCAGATCCTGTCGACGCTCGACGTCTCCCGGCGGACCGCGGTCGACGCGATCCACCCGGACGCCGACATCTACTGCGATCTGACGACCAGCGCTCTGGCCACCGGCGACAGCCTGTACGGGGCGATCTGCGCGCGGATGCTCGACAGCGGCAACATGTATCTGGCCCGCGTCGAGTTCACGACCAGCAACACCGTCATCCTCGCGGTCCGCAAGATCGTCGCCGACGTGCAGACGACGATCGGCACGTTCACCCTGCCCCGGCTCACGCACGCCGCCGGGCAGTGGGTGAGCTTCCGCTTCCAGCTCCAGGGCACCGCGCTGCGGGCCAAGGGCTGGCTGGCCGGGACCATCGAGCCCGGCTCCTGGCAGATCGACGTCACGGACTCGGCGATCACGGCCGCGAACCAGATCGGTACCAGGTCGATCCGGTCCGCCACCAGCAGCAACGCGGCCACAGTCGAGGTCCGCTACCGCGCCTTCGACGTGATCAACCCGCAGGTCTACCCCGTCGCCCGCTCCGCGAACGGCATCGTCAAGGCACAGGCTCTGGCCGCACCGGCCAGCCTGGCCACGCCCAGCTACGTCGCCCTGTAGGAGGCACTCATGGTTCTCTACCGGCCCGGCCAACGCCTGACCGATGTGCGGCTGCAGGCGGGCAGCCCGACCGACATCGCCAGCTACACGCCGATCGTCACCAACGGCGGCACGGCCGTCTTCAACATCCAGACCGGGTTCTACTCGATCACCGACATCTGGGTCGACGTCATCGTCTACCTGTCGGTGGGCACGGCCGGTAGCGGCAGCGGCATCGTCATGGTCGACATGCCCACCGCCGTCGACCGCACCATCCGCCAGGCCCTCACGGTCCACGGCGAGACCGTCGGCGTCAACGGCAACGGCGCCAGCACCGGCGGCACGATCCGCGGCGGGGAATGCGCCTTCTTCACCGGCGGATCCGGGGCCCGCTCCGACCGCATCCGCATCGACGACAGCGACGGCGACGGCGAGAACAACCTTCTCGGCGTCGACTTCAAGCTCGGCGGCCTGCTCACCATCCAGGGCCGATACCGCCGAGCCTGACCCCCCACACCTCCCGCCCCGCGCCCTCTGGCCGGGGCTTTTCTCATGCCCGGAAGGGGACTCGATGTCCGATCCCATGACCCCCGCGCAGTGGCGCGCCGCGCTCAAGGCCGAGGGCGTCCGCTTCACCGAGCACGACGGCTGGACAACCAGCGGCCGCGACGCCGCCACGGGCAAGGTCTTCGGCCCGGTCCACGGCGTCCTCAACCACCACACGGCCGGGAGTAACAGCCTGCGTGCCGTCGCCGTGGACGGCGCGCCCAGCCTGCCCGCGCCCCTCGCCCACACGTTCCTGCCCAAGTCGGGCATCGCAGTCCTGGTGTCCTGCCACCGCGCCAACCACGCGGGCCTGGCCGCCGCGAACGTGATCGCCGCGCTCACCGCCGAGAAGACCCTGCCCAAGCAGGACAAGTCCTCGACCGTCGACGGCAACGACTGCCTCTACGGAGTCGAGACCGAGAACCTCGGCAACGGCACCGACACCTACACCCGCGCCCAGTACGACGCGTGGGTCCGGTGGAACGCCGCGATCTGCCGCCACCACGCCTGGGGTGCGGGCTCGGTCGCCGGCCACCTGGAGACCAGCGTCGAGGGGAAGATCGACCCGAAGGGCCCCGTCGAGGGCTACGGCACGCGCGGCCGGTTCGTCTTCAGCATGGGCCAGCTGCGCGCCGACGTCGCCGAGCGGCTCAAGCACCCCGCGTCCTGGTCGCCGCCGACCACCACCACTCCTCCGCCGGCCCCGAAGCCGACCACGGAGGAACGTCTCTCCGCTCTGGAGACGACCGTCACCGCGCAGGGCAAGCGCATCGCTGCCCTCGAATCGAAGTGAGGACCTCATGAGGATCGCCAGCATCGCCAAGTCGCTGCTCGCCGGTCTCGCGGCCGGATCCGCGGCCGCCGTCACCGCCGTGCAGGACAACGTCCTCACCACCGGGGAGGGCGTCACCATCGTCCTCGCTGTCCTCGGCGCGTGGGGCATCACCTACGCGGTCCCGAACCGCAAGACCCCGGGCGCCTGATGGGCACCCCGGTCCCGGACCCGGGCGTCTTCATCAGCAGCGGCCAGATGTACCAGGAGTTGAGATCCCTGAGCGATGGCGTGACCCGGGTCGAGACCAAACTCGACGGCATCGGCCAGGGCCTCACCGAACTCGGCAAGGATGTTGCCGACCACGAGAGCCGTCTCCGTACTCTCGAACGGGCCCGGTGGCCCATGCCCACGATCGGCGTCCTCGCCGGTCTCGCTGGCGCCGCGACCGGTGCCGTCGCCCTCTTTGCCCGATGACAGCGGCCTCGCCCTCCCCGTGTGGGAGGGCGAGGCCGCTTTTCGTGCGTCCGGGGCCAGCGCCTCGGAATGCTCCGTTCGCGCACGTTCCACCATCTGGCACTGCGGAGTCGGACCGACCAAGGAGCCGTGGCGCGCGGAAGCGGATGCTTCGTCAGGAGTCGGATGAGACTGGGGATTTGTCATCCGCGATTACATACCGCAACACGCCGAGGGTGTACTTCACACGGAGTAGTCTTGTAACGCTCGGATGACGAACGTCCGAGCGGCAATACGTGTTGGCCCCCGCGCGGGTACCACCGCCGGGGGCACGGACTCAAGGGAGAAAGCCTTGACTCAGTTCCAACATAACGCGCCTGAGCCGGAGAACAACACCCGGGGCGCGCTCCAGTTGTTCGACGTGTCCGGAGCGGACATCCGTTTCGGCCAGACTGAACACGGCACCCCCTACGCGGTTGCCGCTGACTTCGCGAAGGCCATGGGGTACGCCCGGACGCAGAGTGCCACTGATCTCCTCGACGAGGAGGAGAAGGGTTACGCCCAGGCCGTAACCCCTGGCGGCACCCAGCGTCTTGCCGTCATCTACGAGGACGGCATGTGGGAGCTGATCTTCCGCAGCACCCTTCCCGGGGCGAAAGCGATCAAGACCCGGGTGAAGGCGATCCTCAAGGAGATCCGCGAGACCGGCCGGTACGACGCCACCGTCGACGTCCCGCAGGACTACGAGCAGGCACTCGTCCACCTCCTCGACAAGGTCCGCGAGAACAAGGCACTGGAGGCCGAGAACAAGGTCCTCGCGCCGAAGGCCGGCAAGTGGGATGAGTTCCTCAGCGCCGAGGGACTCATCGGGATGCGGGAGACCGCGGACCTGTTCCACCTCGACGTGCGAACCCTGACGGCATGGCTCGTCGAGATTGGCGTGTTCCGCAAGCAGGTCTCCCGGAGTGGTGGCGCGCGGAACCTGCCGCGCAAGGCATACCAGGACTCGGGGCACTTCGAGGTGAAGATGGAGACGAAGAACGGGTTCCGGTTCCCTGTCGCTTACGCGACTGGCACCGGGCTCGACTTCATCGACGACCGTCGGAAGGCGCACGCCGCCGCCTGATTCATTGCGCTGGCCCGGTCGATCGATACGGCGACGTCCGGCGAGTGCCAGACCTGCGGGGAGGCGGTGGCCGGCCCCGAGGACCGGACGCTGCCTCAGTTGACCCGCGAGCTCCGGCTGACGCTCGCCCAGCTGCTGGAGGGGCGGGCCGCTGACGATGACGACGACCTCGGAGACCTGGGCTCCCCCGACTGCCTGGCTGAGGTCGTGCGTCTCCTCCAACTCGTCGTCCCCACTACTCACTTTGGTCACCGGTCTCGGACGGCCGCTCGCCAAGGTGAGGGTCGTCGAACACTCGGACCTCCCACCACTCCTGAAAGACGTGCGGCTCGTTCCTCTTGGGGAGCGCAATGCGCCGTACCTGAATGCCCGTGCCGAGCATCTCGGCGCCTTCCATGAAGCGGGTTACGTCGCTGATGTCCTGCGTCAGGAGCAACTTGGTCTGCCGCGGGTTCTTGACGTATCCGCCAGTGGGGTCTTCGGGCACCGCCGCCTCCTTGATGGGTCGCTCCTGCCAGGCTGCCAGGCGGACACGCGAGGGACGGCGGGTTTGCAGAGAAGCCACGCTTCCGCGCTCGGCGATCAATCGGGTCCCGGCCGGACGCCGATCCGGCCGGGGCCAGGCGCTTCTCGAAAGCTTCTGGCCCCGCACCGGATCACGATGCGGGGCCAGAAGCCGAGTCGGGACTAAAGTGGGATGGCCACCTGCTGGTCACCAACTCTTGGCAGGGTTAAGCGAAGTAACGCGACGCAACGATCACCAGGCACACCAAGGCACTGATGATCACTGCAGTGGCCAGCAGGATGGCGATAACTCGGCCTGGACGACCGCGCTTCTCGGCGGCCCATCGGACCGTCTCCCAATACCTTTCGATCCAGCCCGTATGCGAACTCAAGCGGTTGGCTCCTTCGGCTACTTCCGGCCAGCTACCTGGGCGTTCGCCTGAAAAAGGCATGGTTCGCCTAAGGCAGCGGGGGCCGGGATGAGGGGGAACTATGGCGCTCTTGCGTCTAGTTCGTCGAGGACCCTAGTCGAAGCTCAGGGCAAACGCCTCGCCCGGAGCCCCGATGAGAGCCCAATGGATGAACCCCCATCACATCCGCCGAGAAACTCCGTTTGTCCTGTGGGTACTAAGTGTTAGTGGAGTCATAGATAGAACTTGGGGTTGCCCGAACCGGTGCCTCCGCTGATCAGGAAGGACAGCCGGGCCTCCAGCAGGGCCCGTAGGACACGGTCCCCGCCGGGCGGCACCGTGCCCGCGGCCACCAGCTCGTCGAGTGTGAACGCGCGCGGTCGTACGACGCGCAGCGACAGGCAGGTGGAGCCGACGGCGACCGGTGGCAGCACCGCGTGCAGCCGGGTGCCGTCCGGCAGCCGGGCGTCGACCCAGGGGCGCGCGTCGTCGAGTCTCCGTCCGGCCACGGCCGCGAGACGCTGCGCGAGGCGTCGTACGGCCGCCGCGTCCGGGAAGGAGACGGCCGTCAGTTCCAGACCGCCGCCCCGGTCGACCCAGACCCGGTCGGGCGCCGACACCAGGACGTCGGTGACCGACGGGTCGGCGAGCAACGGTTCCAGAGGTCCGCTGCCGACCAGCTCGGAGCGCAACTGCCGGGCCGCTCCGAGTACTTCCGCGTCGCCGAGGACGCGGCCCTGCGCGCGCAGGGCCTGTGCCACGCGTGCCGGAGTGGGCTCCGACCCGCTCTCGGCCAGCCACTGCCGCACACCGTCCAACAACTCCGTACGACCCGTGTGCCCGGCGTGCCCCGTGCGTCCGGCGCGCACCGTGTGCTCGGCGTGCCCCGTGTGTCCCACGGCACCTGACGGTCCGGGCCGCCCGTCCGGCGCCACGGACCCCGTACGCCCACGCGGCCCCGCCGGACCTGACGTTCTTGCTGGTCCTGACATTCCTGGTGGCCCGGGCGGTGCTTGCGGTCGTGACAGTCCTCGCGGTGCCTGACCTACCTGCGTTCCTGGCGGTGCCTGCACCACCGCCATCCACGGCGACGCCGCAGGCCCCGTCGGTCCCGCCGGTGCCCCTGTCGGTCCCGCCGGTGCCGTCCGTCGTGTCGGTCCTGTCGGATCATCCCCGGCCCTGTCCGGTGGCGTGGATCCGCTCCGGGCCGCCGCTCGGCGCGTCCCCGCACCGGTGTCCCGGTTCACGCGGCCCCGCCCTCCCCCGCCACCCGCTCCCAGAAGGCGCTGCAGAACCGGGCGAGCGGCCCCCGGACCGCTCCCCCGGGTGGCACACCGGCGTCCGGCAGCGGGGATTCGGCGGGCACTTCACCGACCAGAGGGAGCCCGAGCAGCCGGGCCACCTCGCGGTCGTCGAGTCCGGGAGCGTAGGGACCCCGGACCGCCACGCGCAGATCGCGCAGGACCATGCCGACCGCCGACGCCACCCGTCCGGCCGCCGCGATCGCGCGGAGGTCGGCGGGGACCACCAGCACCCCGAGGTCGAGCTGGGCGAGGGCCTCCGCGACGCCGTCGTCGATGCGGCGGGGCAGGTCCACGACCACCGCGCCGCCCCGCCGCCGGGCCGCGGCCAGAACGGCGCGGACCGCTTGCGACGGAATGACGACGGAGTCACCTCGATCCCAGCTGAGGACGCGCAGCGCGTGCAGTTCGGGCAGGGACTCCTCCAGCGCGCCGCCGCCGACCCGGCCGCGAGAGGCGGCGAACGCCGGCCAGCGCAGGCCCTCCACCGCCTCTCCGCCGAGCAGTACGTCGAGTCCGCCACCCAGGGGATCGGCGTCCACGAGCAGGGTGCGGCGTCCCTCGCGCGCCGAGGTGACGGCGAGCGCGCAGGCGAGCGTGGACGCTCCCGCCCCGCCCCGGCCGCCGATCACCCCCACCGTGAGCGCGGGCCGGCCCACGCCCTCGGCCACGTCGGCGATGCGGTCGACCAGCCACTGCTCGCCGTCGGGCAGCATCAGGACATGGTCGGCGCCGATCTCGACGGCCCGCCGCCAGACGCCCGAGTCGTCCTGGTCGCGCCCGACCAGCACCACTCCGCGCCTGCGCACGGCACCGCGCACCCGCCGGGCGGCGTCGTCGCCGACGAGCACCAGCGGTGCCGTCTCCCAGCCGCCCACGCGCTCCGGCACACCGTGGTGCACCTCCGGCCTCGCTCCTGCCGCCGCGCACAGGCGCAGCAGGTCATCGAGGAGTTCGACGTCCTCCGTGACGATCAATGGTCCGCCCTGCCGCCCGTCGGCGGCGGGTGGCACGTCGTGTGTGATGGCTCCCGCCACGATCTCCAGCCCCCTTCGCTGCTCCTTGCGCGGAGTCGCAGGGTTCCCTGCGGACCCGCGATTCCCACCCGTGTGGAGAACCGGCCTGCGGCCTCCCTATGAACGGCCGATACGAACCGGCCGAACGCGTCCCACAAACGGAACCGGCCGTGAACTCGCCGCGAGGAACTCGCCGCGAGCGGGACGCGCTGGAATCACGGTGCAGCGATCGGGAAAATCGTGTGGATCTTGGTCGATAACTGTGGACAACTCAGTGGTTGTGAATATCGCCTTCACCCATACCGGAAGCCCGTGCGCGACTTTCACAGAGCAGCGTCACGACTACACACGGTGACGAATCTTGGGTACGCGAAAGAGGCCGCCGCAGCGGTGGCAACAGGGTTCCGGGGTCGCGCAGGAGGGGGTGAAAACCCATCCGGACATGCGACGACCCCCGCCGGGGGGGAGAGCGGGGGTCGTCCCCACGGCCGACTCGGGGGGGGAGGAGTCGGACCGGGTTAGCACGGTCGCGAACGATCCGTGACTTCCATGGTGTACCCGAGAGCCTTCTCAGGCAAACCCACACGCCCCACACTAGCCCGAATGGCGGGCGCCTATGCTCGGGCTCGTGGAAAACCACTCCTTGCCTCGCACGGCAGCCTTCTTTGACCTGGACAAGACGGTCATTGCGAAGTCGAGCACGCTCACGTTCAGCAAGTCGTTCTACCAAGGCGGACTGATCAACCGCAGGGCCGTCCTGCGTACCGCGTACGCCCAGTTCGTGTTCATGGCGGGTGGTGCGGACCACGACCAGATGGAGCGGATGCGCGCCTACCTGTCCGCGCTCTGCCGCGGCTGGAACGTCCAGCAGGTCAAGGAGATGGTCGCCGAGACGCTGCACGACCTGATCGACCCGATCATCTACGACGAGGCCGCCTCGCTCATCGAGGAGCACCACACCGCCGGACGCGACGTCGTGATCGTGTCCACGTCGGGCGCGGAGGTGGTCGAGCCCATCGGGGAGCTGCTCGGCGCCGACCGGGTGGTGGCCACCCGGATGGTCGTGGGCGAGGACGGCTGCTTCACCGGGGAGGTGGAGTACTACGCCTACGGGCCGACGAAGGCCGAGGCCGTGAGGGAACTGGCCGAGTCCGAGGGGTACGACCTCGCGCGGTGCTACGCGTACAGCGACTCCGCGACGGACGTCCCGATGCTGGAGTCCGTCGGGCACCCCCACGCGGTGAATCCGGACCGCGCGCTGCGGCGCGAGGCGACCGCGCGCGGGTGGCCCGTGCTGGACTTCCACCGCCCGGTGCGGCTCAAGCAGCGGCTGCCCGCGCTGTCGGTGCCGCAGCGTCCGGCGCTCGTCGCGGCGGCGGCGATAGGAGCGGCGGCGGCCACGGCGGGGCTCGTCTGGTACGCGAGCAGGCGGCGCGCCACCGCACTGTGAGGCTGCCGCGCGGGCGGGCGTCCCGCAGGCGCGCAGGGCGCAATTCCCGCCCGATTCGCAGCCCTTTGAACCTAAAAGTAAAGAAGTGCGGCCAGGGGTTCCGCTTGCCCCGGACCAGGAGTACAAAGGGTTTAACGGCCCGCGAGACCAAGGACATCCGAAAGGATCGCCTTAAAACTCAACCAAGGCCCCACGGACCGAGCATGTACACCAAGAACCCACGCGACGTCGACCCGTCGATTACGGGCCAGCCGCACCAGGTGACGGGCAGCAGTTCCCGACCTGATGGGCGAACATCGAGGACGCTTGGTAACCCGGTGAGCATGCCAGCGGCGGTACGAGAACTCGTACCGCCGCAACCCTGTTCCGGGACCTACGCGGCCCCGCGCTGAAGCGCCTCGCAGACGGCCGTCGACTCCCTGGCCCCCAGTCCGACCGCCTTGCCGCAGTGCGCGATCCAGGCCGCCATACCCTGCGGGGTACCGGAGACATAGCCTTCCAGGGCCGCCAGATAGCCCGCGCGGCCCAGTTCGGCGTGACCGACCTCCGCCGGACAGACCGACTTCGGGTCGAGGCCGCTGCCGATCAGCACGATGCGCTCCGCCGCACGGGCGACCAGCCCGTTGTGGGTCCCGAAAGCGCGCAGAGCGAGCAGTTCGCCGTGCACGACGGCCGCCGTGACCAGTGCCGGGGCCGAGCCTCCGGCGATGATCAGCCGAGAGAGCCCCTCCAGCCGGCCCGCCACCTCGGCCGCGCCCGGCAGCGGAAGTTCGACGAGCGGCTCGTGGACGGGTTCGCCGTCCTGGCGCGGCCTGCCGACCGCGTCCTCCCCGTCCGCGGCCGCGACGAGATGCAGCCGCGCCAGCACCCGCAGCGGCGACTGCCGCCAGATGGAGAGGAGTTGGCCCGCTTCTGCGGTCAGCCGGAGGGCGGCCCCGACCGTGCGGGCCTCGTCGTCCCCGCTGAAGTCGGTGCGGCGGCGCACCTCTTCGAGGGCCCAGTCGGCGCCGGACAGCGCCGCGGAGCCGCGTGCGCCACGCAGCGCGGCCTCGGAGGTGATCTCGTTGCTGCGACGTCGCATGATCCGGTGCCCGTAGACCCGGTCCACCGCCTTGCGGACGGACTCCACGGATTCGGCCACCCCGGGCAGCGAGGCCAGGGTCGCGAGCGGATCGGCGGTCGCGCCTGTCGTACTCATGAGTACGACACTACGCACCCCTGCCGCCGGGCCCACGAAGGAGTGGTCTTCTTCACCCCACCCGAACACCCTGCGCTATCAATCGACTACCCTTGGTGAACATGAAAATTGCTTTCGTGGGGAAGGGCGGCAGCGGCAAGACCACGCTGTCGGCCCTGTTCATCCGTCATCTCGCGGCCTCGGGCGCGCCCGTCGTCGCGGTGGACGCGGACATCAACCAGCACCTCGGGGCGGCGCTCGGGCTCGACGAGGAGGTGGCCGTCGGACTGCCCGCCATGGGCGCGCGACTGCCCCTGATCAAGGACTACCTGCGCGGTTCCAACCAACGGATCGCGTCCGCGGCGACGATGATCAAGACGACCCCGCCCGGCGAGGGTTCACGGCTGCTGCGGGTGGGCGAGAACAATCCCGTGTACGACGCCTGCGCGCGGCCCGTGGAACTCGACGGCGGCGACGCCCGTTTGATGGTCACCGGCCCGTTCACCGAGGCCGATCTGGGAGTGTCCTGCTACCACTCCAAGACAGGCGCGGTGGAGCTCTGCCTGAACCATCTCGTCGACGGCCGGAGCGAGTACGTCGTCGTCGACATGACCGCCGGTTCCGACTCCTTCGCGTCCGGCATGTTCACCCGCTTCGACATGACGTTCCTCGTCGCCGAGCCGACCCGGAAGGGCGTCTCCGTCTATCGCCAGTACAAGGACTACGCCCGCGACTTCGACGTCGCCCTGAAGGTCGTCGGCAACAAGGTGCAGGGCCAGGACGACATCGACTTCCTCCGCGCCGAGGTCGGTGACGACCTGCTGGTCACCGTCGGGCACTCGGACTGGGTGCGCGCCATGGAGAAGGGCCGCCCGCCCCGGTTCGAGCACCTGGAGGACGCCAACCGCCGGTCCCTGAGCGCCCTGCAGGCCGCCGCGGACGCCACGTACGAACTGCGGGACTGGGAGCGCTACACGCGCCAGATGGTGCACTTCCACCTGAAGAACGCGAACAGTTGGGGCAACGAGAGGACCGGGGCGGACCTGGCGGCGCAGATCGACCCCGGTTTCGTACTGGGTGAGGGGCTGGTGGCTACGGCCTGACCGCCGGCGCCCCGGGGACGCCCTTCGGGGCGGGGGCGGGGCGGCCGGAGAGGAAGGACGCCCAGCCCTGCTTGGGGGCCTCCCCGACGTTGAGGCCACGCAGCCTGTCGAGCGTGGCCGGGTCCTGGACGTCGAGCCAGTCGGCGAGTCCGCGGAACGAGACACAGCGGACGCCGGCCTTGTTGCACACGTTCTCGATGACCTGGTCGAGGGCGCGCATGTAGGTGCCGCCGTTCCAGGACTCGAAGTGGTTGCCGATGACCAGCGGGGCGCGGTTGCCGCCGTAGGCGCGCCGGAACCCCTTGAGCAGGCTGTCACGGAGCTGGTTGCCCCAGTACTCCCGTTTGGCGGGGTCCCCCTCGGTCTGGGTGCCCGACTGGTCGACCATGAAGTTGTAGTCCGTGGTGAGCTGCTCGCCGGAGTGTCCGGCGAAGGGCACGAGCTGCATGGACAGGTCCCACAGGCCGCCCTTCTTCTTGGGCCAGACCTGGTTGTCGACACCGCTGGTGTCGTAGCGCAGGCCCAGCTGCCGGGCCGCCTTCACGAAGTTCTTCTGACCCTCCAGGCAGGGCGTGCGGGCGCCGATGAGCTCCTTGTCGTAGTCGAAGGGCAGTGAGGGGGCTGTCTTCATGCCCGTGTTGGTCTTCCAGGACTTCACGAACGACTTCGCCTGGGCGATCTCGCTCTTCCACTCCTCGACCGACCACTCGCCGACGCCGCCCCCGGGACCGCAGAAGTGGCCGTTGAAGTGCGTACCGATCTCGTTGCCCTCCAGCCACGCGCCGCGCAGCTGCTGGACCGTGTTCCTGATGCCCTCGTCGTCGTTGAAGCCGATCTCCGAGGTGCCCGGCGAGTGCTGTGGCGGCCTGTACAGGTCGCGCTTGGCCTCCGGCAGCAGGTAGACGCCGCTCAGGAAGTACGTCATCGTCGCCCGGTTGGCCCTGGCGATCTTCCGGAAGTGCGAGAAGAGCTTCTGGCTGCCCTCACCGGCGCCGTCCCAGGAGAACACCACGAACTGCGGGGGCTTCTCCCCGCGCCTCAGCCTCTCGGGTCTGGGCAGGTGCGGCTGCGCCCCGGTGTACTCGGTGGAACCGTCACCGATCAGCCCGATGGCGTTCCGGGGTGCCGGAGCCCCCGCCGCCGCCTTCGCACCGTGCGCACCCTCCCTGGAACCGGTGGTGCCGCTCGCGCAACCGGCGAGCGCCACGGCGCAGACCGCGGCGAGTGCCACCCCCGCGGCGGTCCTCTGGGTGACGGCCATCTCCGCCCACCTTCTTCCTCGGGTCGGGGCAACGCCGTCGAGGGCGTCGTGGGAGATCTGCAGCGAATACCGACAGCGCCGCCAAGGTCGCACGAGGCCGAGACCGAATAAATACGACAAGCCGACTCAAAGAACCATTCACCCTTGAGAGTGACTTGTTGCCCCAATTGCGCCCAATGTCCACACGATGCCTTTACTCTGCATTACGATCTATTTACCGAGCGTTGAAGATCCCGCCGCTGCACGCCGTGACCCACGGCCGCGATCCGCCCCCGCCTCCCTGGCTTGGGGGACCACTTGTTCCGCGACCGCGCCGCCCCGGAGGAGACGGGAATGTCTGCCTGCGTCCCCACCCGCGCCACCGACTCGACTCGGCCGAAGCGCATCCACCCACCCCACAGCCGTCCGCCGCTTCCGCCCCGCCGATTCCGTATCGCGGGAGCCGATCTGTCGGCCTCGATCGCGGTCTTCCTGATCGCACTGCCCCTGTCCCTGGGTATCGCCCTGGCCACCGGCGCACCGCTCCAGTCGGGCCTGGTCGCCGCCGCCGTGGGCGGAATCGTCGCCGGCCGGCTCGGCGGTTCACCGCTCCAGGTGAGCGGGCCCGCCGCCGGGCTCACGGTCGTCACCGCCGAGCTCATCCACCGCTACGGATGGCGCACGACCTGCGCCATCACCGTTCTCGCCGGAATCGCCCAACTGGGTCTCGGCTGTCTGCGCGTGGCCCGCACGGCGCTCGCCGTCAGTCCCGCCATCGTGCACGGCATGCTCGCCGGGATCGGCGTGACCATCGCCGTGGCCCAGCTGCACGTCGTGCTGGGCGGCACCCCCCAGAGCTCCGTCCTCGGGAACTTCCGCGCACTGCCCGCCCAGTTGGCGCGCGTACATCCCGGGGCGGTGTCGATGAGCCTGCTGACACTGGCGCTCCTGTTCGCCTGGCCGCGGATTCCCGGCCGGGTCGGACACGTCCTGCGCACCGTTCCGGCCGCGCTCGTCGCCGTCGCCGGGGCCACCGCGACCGCCTCACTCTGCGGGCTGGTCCTGCCCAAGGTCGACCTGCCGTCCTGGAGCAGTCACGCTCTTGCCGGGCTGCCCGAGGGGCCGGTGCTCGGGATCGCCGCCTCGGTCCTCACCATCACGCTGGTGTGCAGTGTGCAGTCGCTGCTCGGTGCCGTGGCCGTGGACAAACTGGTTGCCGGACGGCCCGACTTGCAGGCCCGGGTCGGCCGCTCCCGCCTGGACCGGGAGCTGCTCGGGCAGGGCGCCGCGAACGCCGTCTCCGGCGCGCTCGGCGGGCTGCCCGTCGCCGGGGTCGCCGTCCGCAGTTCGGCGAATGTGCAAGCCGGTGCCGTGAGCCGGAACTCCACGATGCTGCACGGCGTTTTCGTAGTGATCGCCGCGCTGCTGATGGTCCCGATCCTGGAGCTGATCCCCCTCGCGTCGCTCGCCGCCCTGGTGATGGCCGTCGGCATCCAGATGGTCTCCCTGCACCACATCCGCACGGTCACCCGCCACCGCGAAGTACTGGTGTACGTGGTCACCACGCTCGGCGTCGTACTCGCCGGCGTCCTGGAGGGCGTCGCACTGGGGGTCGCCGTGGCCGTCGTCGTCGCCATGCACCGCCTCGCGCGCACTCGCATCACCCACGAGGAAAGAGGAGGGGTCCATCACATCCACGTCTGCGGCCAGTTGACCTTCCTCGCGGTGCCCAGGCTCAGCCGCGCCCTGCATCTGGTGCCCCGAGGCGCCCGCGCCGTGGTCGAGTTGGACGGCTCGTTCATGGACCACGCGGCGTACGAGTCACTGCACGACTGGCAGCAGGGGCACTCGGCACAGGGCGGCACGGTCGAGCTGACCGGACGGGCCGGTGCCCGGATCGCCGAACCCTCCCACTCGCCCCACTGCCGTTGCCGGCCCTGGACTCCCTGGCGCAACCACTACTGCGAGCCCTCCGCCAACCCGCAGTCCGTCTCCCCCGACGCCCGGTCGGACGACTTTGGCGAACCGGGCGAACCGGGCGGGCCGAGCGGGCCGTACGCGGCCGGCCCTTCCGGCGACTCCGGCGGGCCGCGCGAAGCGGAGGATTCCTCCGGGCAGCGCGGGCCGGGCGGTCACCGCGGACACGGCGACCACCAACTCGCCCGCGGCATCAGCGCGTTCCAGCGCAACACCGCGCCCCTGGTACGGGACGAGCTGGCGCGGCTGGCGCGGGAAGGGCAGCAGCCGTCGCAGCTGTTCCTGACCTGCGCCGACTCGCGGCTCGTCACCTCGATGATCACGTCCAGTGGCCCCGGCGACCTCTTCGTCGTACGCAACGTGGGCAACCTCGTACCGGAGCCCGGGGAGGAGAGCGGGGACGACTCGGTCGCGGCGGCGATCGAGTACGCGGTCGACGTGCTGCGGGTGCGGTCCATCACGGTGTGCGGGCACTCGGGGTGCGGGGCGATGCAGGCCCTGCTGAACTCGGAGCCCGGCGGAACGCAGACACCCCTCAAGCGGTGGCTGCGGCACGGACTGCCGAGCCTGCGCCGGATGGCCGCCAAGGACAGGCCGTGGGCCCAGCTCTCCGGACGGGAACCGGCCGACGCGGTGGAACAGCTGTGTCTGACCAACGTGGTACAGCAGTTGGAGCATCTCCGGGCCCACGACTCCGTGACGCGGGCCCTGCGCGAGGGCACGCTCGAACTCCACGGGATGTACTTCCACGTCGGCGAGGCACAGGCGTATCTGCTGGTCGACCGTGACGGCGACGAGCTTTTCGACCACGTCGGAGCGGCGGAGGATCTGCGCCGTCCCGTGTGACCCCGTCGTGGTGCGCGGCCCTGGTCGGCGGGGTCGCGCACCATCCGCCGGCCCTACCGGGCGCGGGCCGAACGGGTGTATTCGGTCGGGGGCGGCGCGCCGGTCGGCACACGCAATCACCCGCGCGCCACGCCAACGGGCTCCGCGGCGCCGACCCTCCCACCACCGGTTCCCTCACCACCGGTTCCGTCGCCGCAGGTTCCCTCGCCGCAGGCCCCCTTGCCACCGCCTTCCGTCCCGCCCAGCCCCGTCGCCGCATTCCGCGCCGACCCTCCGGTCGGAGGCTCGCACTGCCAGCCCCGGTCGCCCCGGCCGCCTGGGTCACCGGCCTGGCGCCGCTTGCCCCGGTCTCCCCCCTCCCCGCCCCGGCCTTCCCCGCCCGGACCTCTGCACCGTGGCCTTCCCGCCAGGACCTTCCCACCGTGGCCTTCCCCCACAGACCGTCCTCGCGCCCCCGACTCCACGCCCCGTCACTCCGCACACCCGGGCTCCACGCACCCCGGCTTCGCACGCCCCGGCTCCACGCACCCCGGCTTCGCACACCTCGGCCCGTCCGGCCCGGGCGACGGGCCCGCCGACAGCGGGGAGGGCGGGGACGACGGCCCGCGACCCCGTGCCCGTCCGAACGTGTGCCGCTCCGCGCCGGGTCGCTCCCGGCGTCGTCGGGTGAACCCGGGCGCGGGACTGTCCGTGCCTCGGAGTACGGCGTCGCTGCCACGCAGGGACCGCGCCGGGGCGGAGTCGCCCTCACCGCCGACCGCGACCGCGCGGTCGCGGTCCGAGGCGCACCCCTGAACGACGTGGAAGAACCGCTGGAGGAACACTGAAGGACGACTGAAGGACCACCGAACATGCCCAGGCCCCTAACAGGTCTAAACCAATTTTGGATCGACTCTTGTCATCAGGGCCCCCGGTCTGATGAGCTGTGGCCTGGGACACAACGGACACCCTGGGAAAGGGAGATGTCGTGAGCAACGAAAGCCTGGCCAACCTGCTGAAGGAAGAGCGCAGGTTCGCGCCCCCCGCCGACCTGGCGGCGAACGCCAACGTCACCGCGGAGGCGTATGAGCAGGCCAAGGCTGACAGGCTCGGCTTCTGGGCCGAGCAGGCCCGCCGCCTGACCTGGGCCACCGAGCCGACCGAGACGCTGGACTGGTCGAACCCGCCGTTCGCCAAGTGGTTCGCCGACGGGAAACTGAACGTCGCGTACAACTGCGTGGACCGGCACGTGGAGGCCGGGAACGGTGACCGGGTCGCCCTCCACTTCGAGGGCGAGCCGGGTGACAGCCGCGCGATCACCTACGCCGAGCTGAAGGACGAGGTGTCGAAGGCCGCCAACGCGCTGACCGAGCTGGGCGTGGGCAAGGGCGACCGGGTCGCCGTCTATCTGCCGATGATCCCCGAGGCCGTCGTCGCGATGCTGGCCTGTGCCCGGATCGGGGCCGCGCACTCGGTCGTCTTCGGCGGGTTCTCCGCGGACGCGATCGCCACCCGCATCCAGGACGCCGACGCCAAGCTGGTCATCACCTCCGACGGTGGTTACCGCCGCGGCAAGCCGTCCGCGCTCAAGCCGGCCGTGGACGACGCGGTGAGCCGGGTCGACGGGGTCGACAAGGTGCTGGTGGTGCGCCGTACGGGGCAGGAGGTCGACTGGACCGAGGGCCGCGACGTCTGGTGGCACGAGATCGTCGACCGTCAGTCCGCCGAGCACACGCCGGAGGCGTTCGACGCCGAGCAGCCGCTGTTCATCCTGTACACGTCCGGGACGACGGGAAAGCCCAAGGGCATCCTGCACACCTCGGGCGGCTACCTCACGCAGGCCTCGTACACCCACCACGCCGTCTTCGACCTCAAGCCGGAGACCGACGTCTACTGGTGCACGGCCGACATCGGCTGGGTCACCGGGCACTCGTACATCACGTACGGGCCGCTCTCGAACGGTGCGACGCAGGTGATGTACGAGGGGACGCCGGACACCCCGCACCAGGGGCGGTTCTGGGAGATCGTGCAGAAGTACGGGGTGACGATTCTCTACACCGCGCCCACCGCGATCCGTACGTTCATGAAGTGGGGCGACGACATCCCCGCGAAGTTCGACCTGTCCTCGCTGCGGGTCCTCGGGTCCGTGGGTGAGCCCATCAACCCCGAGGCGTGGATCTGGTACCGCAAGCACATCGGGGCGGACCGGACGCCGATCGTGGACACGTGGTGGCAGACCGAGACCGGCGCGATGATGATCTCGCCGCTGCCGGGGGTCACCGAGACCAAGCCCGGGTCGGCACAGCGGCCGCTGCCGGGCATCTCGGCGACGGTCGTCGACGACGAGGCCCAGGAGGTCCCCAACGGGGGTGGCGGGTACCTCGTGCTGACCGAGCCGTGGCCGTCGATGCTGCGGACGATCTGGCGCGACGACCAGCGGTTCCTCGACACGTACTGGTCCCGGTTCGAGGGCAAGTACTTCGCCGGGGACGGCGCCAAGAGGGACGAGGACGGCGACATCTGGCTGCTGGGCCGCGTCGACGACGTGATGCTCGTGTCCGGGCACAACATCTCGACGACCGAGGTCGAGTCGGCGCTCGTGTCGCATCCGGCGGTCGCCGAGGCCGCGGTGGTCGGCGCTGCGGACGAGACGACCGGGCAGGCGATCGTGGCGTTCGTGATCCTGCGGGGTACGGCCTCCGCGGACGACCCGGGGCTCGTCGCCGAGCTGCGCAACCACGTGGGCACGACGCTGGGGCCGATCGCCAAGCCCAAGCGGGTGCTGCCGGTCGCGGAGCTGCCGAAAACCCGGTCCGGGAAGATCATGCGGCGGCTGCTGCGTGACGTCGCCGAGAACCGGGAGCTCGGGGATGTCACCACGCTCACGGACTCCACGGTGATGGAGCTGATCCAGGAGAAGCTGCCGGCGGCACCCAGCGAGGACTGAGAGCCCACCCGCTCTCCCGCGCCGCCTTCGGTGTGGGGGCACCACATGTGCCCCCACACCCGTGCCCCCCAAACCCGAGCGCGTACACCCACCCGTGCGCACACGCCCCCTCCGGGAACCCTTTTATTCTTAATGTCCGTATGGCGCGTTATCTGGCTGTAATGCCAAGGTAAACTGAGGCCTCAGGGTGTGCCGGGAAGTCTGGTCGGCAACGTCGTCGGCGATCCCGCCTGACGGTCGTCAGCGAGTCGTACCGACCCGGAGGTCCCCGCCGTGGCCGCGCCCCGTCCCCGTAGCAACACCACCGACAACCGCAGGTTCCTCGGACAGCTGTCACTGCCCGAGCGGAACTTCGTGGCGGAGGCGCTGCGCACCGAGACCGTCGGCGGGGTGCTCCTGCTCGCCGCCGCGATCGCCGCGCTGATCTGGGCCAACACCCCCCTGCGGGACAGCTACGCCGGCGTGGGCGACTTCCACTTCGGGCCCGCGGCCCTCGGACTGAACCTGTCCGTACAGCACTGGGCGGCCGACGGACTGCTCGCCGTGTTCTTCTTCGTCGCCGGTATCGAACTCAAGCGCGAACTGGTGGCGGGAGACCTGCGCGACCCGAAAGCCGCGCTGCTGCCGGTCGCCGCGGCCGTCTGCGGAATGGCCGTACCGGCCCTCGTCTACACCCTCACCAACGCCGCGGGCGGGGGATCCCTGGCCGGCTGGGCCGTGCCCACCGCCACCGACATCGCCTTCGCGCTCGCCGTACTCGCGGTCATCGGCACGTCCCTGCCGTCCGCCCTGCGCGCCTTCCTGCTCACCCTCGCCGTCGTCGACGACCTGCTCGCGATCCTGATCATCGCGGTCTTCTTCACCGACACCCTCGACTTCGCGGCGCTCGGCGGGGCCGTCGCCGGGCTCGGCGTCTTCTGGGTGCTGCTGCGCAAGGGCGTACGCGGGTGGTACGTGTACGTGCCGCTCGCCCTCGCCATCTGGGGGCTGATGTACAACAGCGGCGTCCACGCCACCATCGCCGGTGTCGCCATGGGCCTGATGCTGCGCTGCCACCGGCACGAGGGCGAGGAGCACTCGCCCGGCGAGCACGTCGAGCATCTCGTGCGACCCCTCTCCGCCGGGCTCGCCGTACCCCTGTTCGCACTGTTCAGCGCCGGTGTCGTGGTCTCCGGCGGGGCACTGGGGGACGTGTTCACACGGCCCGAGACGCTCGGTGTCGTCCTCGGACTCGTGGTCGGCAAGTCGGTCGGCGTGTTCGGCGGCACCTGGCTCACCGCCCGGTTCACCAGGGCCTCGCTGAGCGACGACCTGGCCTGGCCCGACGTCCTCGCCGTCGCGAGCCTCGCCGGAATCGGCTTCACCGTCTCCCTGCTCATCGGCGAACTGGCCTTCACCGCGGGCCCGGTGCTCACCGACGAGGTCAAGGCCGCCGTCCTGGTGGGCTCGCTCGTCGCGGCCGTACTCGCCACGGCGCTGCTGAAGATGCGCAACGCCAAGTACCGTGCGCTGTGCGAGGCCGAGGAGCGCGACGAGGACAGCGACGGCATCCCCGACATCTACGAGCAGGACAACCCGGCGTACCACTTGCGAATGGCCGAGATCCACGAACGGAAGGCCGCCGAACACCGACGGCTTGCCGAAGTGGCGGGCGGGGCAGGCGAGGAGTACGACCGTCCGGCATGATCTGACCAGACGACACAAACACCCGCAGAAGCCAGACGGTACACACATGCAGAAGAGGGAGTCCGCGATGAGCGCACCCGACGGCAGCCCGGTCGGCGCCGAACGCAGCATCGGCAGGCTGGTCGCCTCGGCGACGACCGAGATGTCCGCACTGGTGCACGACGAGATCGCACTGGCGAAGGCGCAGCTCAAGCGGGACGTCAAGCGCGGCGCGGTCAGCGGTGGCGCGTTCGCGGTGGCCGGAGCGGTACTGATCTTCTCCCTCCCCATGCTGAGTTTCGCCCTCGCGTACGGCATCCGGACCTGGACCGACTGGAACCTCGCGATCTGCTTCGTCCTGTCGTTCGCGGCGAACGTGCTGGTCGCCGCCGTCCTCGCGCTGATCGGCGTGGTCTTCGCGAAGAAGGCCAAGAAGGGCAAGGGACCGCAGAAGGTGGCCGCCTCGGTGAAGGAGACGGCGGGCGTCCTGCAGAACGCCAAGCCGCACCCCCGGCCGGCGCCGGTCGAGGACGCCCTGGAAGCTGTGGCACGCTCATCCTCATGACGGACCCCGCCACACCTTCGGCGCAACCCACCTCGGTCGTACGCCTCGACATCCCCGGCGCCGGAGAGGTGACCCACCGGGACGTCGCCGCCAACGGCGCGCGCTTCCACATCGCCGAGATGGGCGACGGGCCGCTGGTTCTGCTGCTGCACGGATTCCCCCAGTTCTGGTGGACCTGGCGCCGGCAGCTGGTGGCGCTCGCCGACGCCGGGTTCCGGGCCGTGGCCATGGATCTGCGGGGTGTCGGCGGCAGCGATCGCACACCACGCGGTTACGACCCCGCCAACCTCGCGCTCGACATCACCGGGGTCGTACGGTCCCTCGGTGAGCCCGATGCCGCGCTGGTGGGGCACGATCTGGGCGGGTACCTCGCGTGGACGGCGGCCGTGATGCGCCCCAAGCTGGTGCGCCGGCTCGTCGTCTCCTCGATGCCGCACCCCCGGCGCTGGCGCTCCGCGATGCTCTCCGACGTCAGGCAGACCTCCGCGAGCTCGTACATCTGGGGGTTCCAGCGGCCATGGATTCCCGAACGCCAACTCGTCGCGGACGACGGTGCCCTGGTGGGCCGTCTGCTGCGGGAGTGGTCGGGGCCGCGGCTCCCGGACGACGAGGCCGTGGACACGTACCGCCGCGCCATGTGCATCCCCTCCACCGCGCACTGTTCCATCGAGCCGTACCGGTGGATGGTGCGGTCCATGGCCCGCCCGGACGGCATCCAGTTCAACCGGCGTATGAAACGGCCCGTCCGGGTGCCGACGCTGCATCTGCACGGTTCGCTCGACCCCGTCATGCGCACGCGCAGTGCGGCGGGCTCCGGGGAGTACGTCGAAGCGCCGTACCGCTGGCGCCTGTTCGACGGTCTCGGGCACTTCCCCCACGAGGAGGACCCGGTGGCTTTCTCGACCGAACTCGTCAACTGGCTCAAGGATCCCGAGCCCGACCGGTAGGTCGTTTTCAGCCAGTCGACGGCCCTCTTCGGTGACCGCCCGATGGCGCCCGGTACGCGAAGGGGAACGCGTGTCCTACGAACGGCCAAATGCCTCGCGCATAGGCCAATTGGGGGCCCGGGACGCGGTTATCGACCTTGAGGCAGGGGCAGACGTCGGGGTATGGGCTGGACGCACGACTACAGTGACGCACCACGCAACCGCCGCTCGGCCACGGGCCTGAGCTCCCATCAGAGGGGCACCCCGCAGCTGCCGGGCACAGGCCTCCAGGTGGGGATCCCGCGCATTCTGCGCCGTCGGGCCCGCTGGGTCTCGGTGCGATTGCGCCATCCGCGCGGCTGATCCGCCGCCACCTCCGCCGGCCCGACCACCCCGGCCGGCGGACCGATTCGAAGGTCGCCGTCAGAGCGCGCAGCTGTCGCTGTCGACCTGCTGGTTGGCCGTACGGCCCTGGGTGACGTCCGGCTGGACCTCGTCCGCGGTGAGGGCGTACCCGGTGTTGGCGTCGTCGAGGGACTTCGCGAAGACCACTCCGTACACCTTGCCGTCGGGCGTGAGCAGCGGGCCGCCGGAGTTCCCCTGACGGACCGTCGCGTACAGCGAGTAGACGTCTCGGCGCACGGTCTTGCGGTGGTAGATGTCCGGGCCGTTGGCCGTGATCCGGCCGCGCACGCGTGCCGGCTGGACGTTGTACGCGCCGTTCTGCGGGAAACCGGCGACGATCGCGTTGTCGCCGCTGCCCGCGTCCCGGGTGGTGAACTTCAGGGCGGGCGCGTTCAGGTTCGGTACGTCGAGTACGGCGATGTCGCGCTCCCAGTCGTACAGGACGACCTTCGCGTCGTACTTCCTGCCCTCGCCGCCGATCTGGACGGTGGGCTCGTCGACGCCTCCGACCACGTGCGCGTTGGTCATCACGCGACGGTTGCCGAAGACGAAGCCGGAGCCCTCCAGGACCTTGCCGCAGCTCTGCGCGGTCCCCATCACCTTGACGATGGAATTCCGCGCGCGGACGGCGACGGGGCTGTTCGCGAGCGCCGGGTCGGGCGGCTGGACATCGGTGATCGGTTCGTTCGCGAACGGGCTGAAGACCTGGGGGAAACCGTTCTGCGCGAGGACCGAGGAGAAGTCGGCGAACCAGGTGTCGGCCCGGGAGGGCAGCGCGCGGGAGACGCCGAGCAGCACCTTCGAGCCGCGGACCTCCTTGCCGAGCGTCGGCAGCGTCGTGCCGGCCAGGGCCGAGCCGATCAGCCAGGCGACCAGGAGCATCGCGACGACGTTGACCAGGGCGCCGCCCGTCGCGTCCAGGGCGCGGGCCGGGGACCAGGTGATGTACCGGCGCAGCTTGTTGCCGAGGTGCGTGGTGAGGGCCTGGCCGACGGAGGCGCAGACGATCACGACGACCACCGCGACGACGGCGGCGGTCGTACTCACCGTGGCGTCGTCGGTGAGGGCGGCCCAGATGACGGGAAGAAGGTAGACGGCGACAAGACCGCCGCCCAGGAAGCCGATCACCGACAGGATGCCGACGACGAAGCCCTGGCGGTAGCCCACGATCGCGAACCACACGGCGGCGACCAGCAGCAAGATGTCCAGCACGTTCACGAACGACACCCTGTCACGCGCGCCAGTCGAGCGGGACCTGCTTCTCGCGGTCCCAGGGCAGCTCCCAGCCCGCGAAGTGCAGCAGACGGTCGATGATGCCCGCCGTGAAGCCCCACACCAGGGCCGATTCGACCAGGAATGCCGGACCTCGGTGGCCGCTGGGGTGCACGGTCGTAGCCCGGTGGGCGGGGTCCGTGAGATCCGCCACGGGGACCGTGAAGACCCGGGCCGTCTCGGCCGGATCGACCACGCCGACCGGGGTCGGCTCGCGCCACCAGCCGAGGACGGGCGTGACCACGAAGCCGCTCACCGGGATGTAGAGCCGGGGCAGCACACCGAAGAGCTGGACGCCGCCGGGGTCGAGCCCGGTCTCCTCCTCGGCCTCGCGCAGCGCGGCGCGCAGCGGCCCGTCGGTCTTCGGGTCGCCGTCCTCGGGGTCCAGGGCGCCGCCGGGGAAGGAGGGCTGTCCCGCGTGCGAGCGCAGCGAGCCGGCGCGCTCCATCAGGAGCAGCTCGGGGCCGCGGGAACCCTCGCCGAAGAGGACGAGGACGGCGGACTGCCGTCCCGCGCCGTCGGCCGGCGGCAGGAAACGGCTCAACTGGAGCGGCTCCACCGTCTCGACGGCGTGCACCACCGGGTCGAGCCAGGCGGGCAGGCCGTCCTTGGTCACCAGCACGGGGGCGCCGCCCGGCGCCGCTCCACGCGTCGCGTGTGCGCCACGCGCGGTGTGCGCGCCGGGCATTGCGTGTGCGCCGGGCTCGCCGTGCGTTCCGCCGGTGCCTGGCTCGTCGTACCTGTCGATGTCGTACGTCTCCATGTGCCTGCTCTGTGTATCGCCGGCGTGCGTCCTCGCCGCCCCCGTTCCGTTCTCCCCCACTCCGGCCGGTGCCGTGCCCGCCGTCATCCGGCGCCCAGCGGAGGTGCCGGAATGCCACCCGCGTCGAGGTAGGCCTGCGGGGGGTTGAGGCGCTGACCGGGGTAGCCGCCCTTCTCGTACTTCAGGAGCTTGCGCGCCTTCTCCGGGTCCGTCTCGCCCTCCCCGTACGCCGGGCAGAGCGGGGCGATGGGGCACGCGCCGCACGCGGGCTTGCGGGCGTGACAGATGCGGCGGCCGTGGAAGATCACGTGATGGGAGAGCATCGTCCACTCGCTCTTCGGGAAGAGCGCGCCGACGGCGGCCTCGATCTTGTCGGGCTCCGTCTCGTCGGTCCACTCCCAGCGGCGCACGAGTCGCTGGAAATGCGTGTCCACGGTGATGCCGGGGCGTCCGAAGGCGTTCCCGAGCACCACGAAGGCCGTCTTGCGGCCCACGCCGGGGAGTCTGACGAGGTCTTCGAGGCGGCCGGGCACCTCGCCCCCGAACTCCTCAGCCAACGCCTTGGAGAGCCCTATCACCGACTTGGTCTTGGCCCGGAAGAAGCCCGTCGGCCGCAGGATCTCCTCGACCTCCTCCGGATTCGCGGCGGCGAGATCCTCGGGGGTGGGGTACTTGGCGAAGAGCGCCGGCGTCGTCTGGTTCACCCGCAGGTCGGTGGTCTGCGCCGACAGGACCGTGGCGACGACCAGCTGGAAGGGATTCTCGAAATCCAGTTCCGGGTGGGCGTACGGGTAGACGTCGGCGAGTTCGCGGTTGATACGGCGGGCTCTGCGGACGAGGGCGGTCGACGGCTCGGCGACGGGCGCCTTCTTGGCGACGGGCTTGGCGGCGGCCGTCTTCTTCACGGCGGCCGTCTTCTTCACGGCGGCCTTCGAGGGCGCGGCCTTCGAGGTGGTGGCCTTCTTGGCCGTTGCCGTCACCTTCCTGGCCGTTGCGGTCGTCTTCTTCGTCGTGGCTGTCGCCTTTTTGGCGGCCTTCTTCGCCGTCGGTTTCACCGGCGTCGAATCTGTCACCTTTGTCGTTTTCGTGCTTCCATCGGGGCGCTGTTCGCCCACAGCGGAATCGCGACGTACAGCCACCCGCCCAGCCCCCTTGGCCTGTGCTCTCACCGGCGATTTGGACACCCGGCCAGCCTAGAGCCCAGCACCGACATCCGCCCCGGACCCAGAAGATCAGCCTCCAATTGGCCCCCTGCCGCACTGCCCGCGACGCCCGTGCGGCAGACTTGTGACTGATCACACTGTTTGGACCGTCCAGCAAGATGGGGAACACGCTCCCCTGGTACCACGGGGGAGCAAGATCCCCTGAGCAGGTCGACAAGGAGAGAACTCGTGGACGACGTTCTGCGGCGCGCCCCGCTCTTCGCGGCGCTCGATGATGAGCAGGCGGCGGAACTCCGCGCCTCCATGAGTGAGGTGACGCTCGCACGCGGCGACGCTCTCTTCCACGAGGGCGACCCCGGAGACCGCCTCTACGTGGTCACCGAGGGCAAGGTGAAGCTCCATCGCACCTCCCCCGACGGCCGGGAGAACATGCTGGCCGTCCTCGGCCCCGGTGAGCTGATCGGCGAGCTGTCGCTGTTCGACCCGGGCCCGCGCACGGCGACCGCCACCGCGCTGACCGAGGTCAAGCTGCTCGGCCTCGGCCACGGCGACCTCCAGCCCTGGCTGAACGCGCGGCCCGAGGTGGCCGCCGCCCTGCTGCGCGCCGTCGCCCGGCGCCTGCGCAAGACCAACGACCAGATGTCCGACCTGGTGTTCTCGGACGTGCCCGGCCGGGTGGCCCGCGCGCTCCTGGACCTCTCCCGCCGCTTCGGCGTGCAGTCGGAGGAGGGCATCCACGTCGTGCACGACCTGACGCAGGAGGAGCTGGCCCAACTGGTCGGCGCGTCCCGCGAGACGGTCAACAAGGCACTCGCCGACTTCGCGGGCCGCGGCTGGCTCCGCCTGGAGGCCCGCGCGGTGATCCTGCTGGACGTGGAGCGCCTCGCGAAGCGTTCACGCTGACCGCGTCGCCGTCCGGACCTGAGTGAGCGCGTGGGGCCCCGCCGTACGGCGGGGCCCCACGCGTGTCCCGCTCTCGCGCGAGGAGCTCACGGAGGTGGGCCGGACGGACTCCGGACGCCGGACGGACGTCACGGCGCCCTCGCGAGCGGCCGCCGAGGAGTCCCCGCGGATCGACGGCGGCGGCACGCTGCCGGGGAGCCGTGGGCGCCCGCTGAGCGACCCGGAGAGGTACACCCCGGGCCGGTTCCCGGCCGGTTCACCGCCTGCCTCTGTGCGGCCCCAGGGCGGGGACCAGGCCCTGCCTCTGTACGCCCTTCCTGGGCGGGGACCGGGCCGCGTACCCGCCGCGTCGGCGGCCCGTGCTGCTGCGGGTCGCGCGACGGGCCGCCACCAGTCCGGCGGTCGAGGCGGCTGGGCGGCTGGGCCTAGATCAGACCGTGCTCCCGCAGGTAGTCCATCTGTGCCCGGACGGAGAGTTCGGCGGCGGGCCACAACGAGCGGTCCACGTCCGCGTAGACGTGCGCGACGACCTGGTGCGGCGACACGTAACCGCTCTCGACCGCCGTCTCGACCTGGGCCAGGCGATGGGCTCGGTGGGCGAGGTAGAACTCGACCGCGCCCTGGGCGTCGTCGAGCACGGGCCCGTGACCGGGCAGGACCGTGTGCACGCCGTCGTCGACCGCGAGCGAGCGCAGCCGCCGCAGCGAGTCGAGATAGTCGCCCAGGCGGCCGTCAGGATGGGCCACCACGGTCGTACCGCGGCCCAGGACGGTGTCACCCGTCAGCACGGCCCGATCGGCCGGGAGATGGAAGCACAGCGAGTCGGCGGTGTGCCCGGGGGTCGGGACCACGCGCAGTTCGAGGCCGCCCACGGTGACGACGTCGCCCTGCGCCAGTCCCTCGTCCCCGAGCCGCAGCGCCGGGTCCAGGGCCCGCACCTTCGTCCCCGTCAGCTCGGCGAACGACGCGGCGCCCTCCGCGTGATCGGGGTGCCCGTGCGTCAGCAGGGTCAGCGCGACCCGCTTCCCGGCCTTCTCGGCCGTGTCGAGGACGGCGCGCAGGTGCACGTCGTCCAGTGGTCCCGGGTCGATCACCACGGCGAGCTCGGAGTCCGGCTCCGAGACGATCCACGTGTTGGTGCCGTCCAGGGTCATCGCGGACGCGTTGGGGGCCAGTACGTTCACGGCGCGCGGGGTGGCGGGGCCGGAGAGGGTCCCGCCCCGCGGCCGGCCGGGAAGGGCGGCGGCGTCGGTCATGCCGGGGCTCCGCCGGTCGGGACGTGCTTGGTGAACTCGTCGTGACCGGGCCAGGCGAGGACCACTTCGCCGTTCTCCAGACGGGCCCTGGCCAGGACGGGCGTGAGATCGCGGGCGGGCGCGGCGGCGAGGACGTCGGCCGCGCTGTCGTACGGGATGAGCTGGCGCAGGGTGGCGACGGTGGGCGGCATCATCAGGAGCTCGCCCTTGTCGTAGCCGGCCGCCGCTTCCGCGGGGCGGATCCACACGGTGCGGTCGGCTTCCGTGGAGGCGTTGCGGGTGCGCTGGCCCTCCGGGAGGGCGGCCACGAAGAACCAGGTGTCGTAGCGGCGGGTCTCGAACTCCGGGGTGATCCAGCGGGTCCAGACGCCCAGGAGGTCGGATCTGAGGACCAGGCCCCTGCGGTCGAGAAATTCGGCGAAGGAGAGATCACGAGCCACCAGGGCGGCGCGGTCCGCCTCCCACGCGTCGCCGGTGGTGTCGCCGACCACCGTGTCGAGGGTGGGGCCGGCCAGGAGGACGCCGGCCTCCTCGTACGTCTCGCGGACCGCGGCGCAGACGACGGCCTGGGCGGACGTCTCGTCGACGCCGAGCCTGTCGGCCCACCACGCGCGCGTGGGGCCCGCCCAGCGGATCCGGTGATCGTCGTCGCGGGGGTCGACGCCGCCGCCCGGATACGCGTACGCGCCTCCGGCGAAGGCCATGGTGGTGCGTCTGCGCAGCATGTGCACCACAGGGGTGGTGCCGGTGTCCTTGAGCAGCATGACGGTGGCGGCCCGTCTGGGGGTCACCGGTGTCAGTGTGCCCTCCGCGAGCGCGCGGATCCGCTCGGGCCATTCCGGTGGATACCACTGCCCATTCGCCATGGCCGGAGGCTATCCCGAGCCGGGCGAATGTTCGAGGGGCCCAGGTCGATCTGGCTGACCGGGGCCTTTCCTCGCCCCCGCCGCCCTTACCGGCCCCGTCCTCCCCCTGGGTGCTCCGCCCCCAGCCCCCCGCCAGGGGGCGCTGCGCCCCCTGGACCCTCGCCATCGCCCGAAGGGCTCGTCCTCAAACGCCGGACAGGCTGAGGGTGCGGGCCCGCGCCGGATGGTTACGGACGGGCTGGGGATGCCTGCTTGCGCAGGATGGTCACGGACGGGCTGGAGACGCGCACCCTCGCTCAAAGACCGAGGACGGGGTGCGAGGTGGTAGGCCCGCGCTGAAAGAACGGATACGGGGTGCTGAGGGGGCAAGCCCGCGCTGAAAGGTTGCGGACCCGCTGGAGGCACGCGCCCGGGATGAAAGGTGCCGAGCCCGCACCGAAGATCTCCGGCGTGTGCTGACGGTTCCGGCCGGGCGGTACGTCTTTCGGCCCGTCCGGCGTTCGACGACGACGAGGCCGTTCAGGCTGACGCGGGGGTCCGGGGGCGGCAGCCTCCGGGTACCGGCCGGGGCGGCGGGGGGCGGGACCCCTGGGCCGGGGCCACACCCACCGCGACCGCCCGGAGGGCCTACGCCTCCGTCAGCTCCACCTGGATCTCGACCTCCACCGGAGCGTCCAGCGGCAGCACCGCCACCCCGACGGCGCTCCGGGCGTGCACACCCTTGTCACCGAGCACCGCGCCGAGCAGCTCACTGGCACCGTTCACCACACCGGGCTGACCGGTGAAGTCGGCGGCCGAGGCCACGAAGCCCACGACCTTCACGACCCGCGCGACACGGTCCAGGTCGCCCGCGACCGACTTGACGGCGGCCAGCGCGTTCAGCGCGCAGATGCGGGCCAGGTCCTTGGCCTCCTCGGCCGTGACCTCGGCGCCCACCTTCCCGGTGACCGGAAGCTTGCCGTCCACCATCGGAAGCTGGCCGGACGTGTACACGTACACACCGGACCGCACGGCCGGCTGGTACGCGGCCAGCGGCGGGACGACGTCCGGCAGGGTCAGCCCGAGCTCCGCGAGCTTCGACTCGACGGCGCCGCTCATGCCGACCTCTCGCGCTTCAGGTAGGCCACCAGCTGCTCGGGGTTGTTCGGGCCGGGCACGACCTGGACAAGCTCCCAGCCGTCCTCGCCCCAGGTGTCCAGAATCTGCTTCGTGGCATGGACGAGCAGCGGCACGGTTGCGTATTCCCACTTGGTCATGTCGCCGACTGTAGCCGTTGCCGCGGAGGGCCCCGCGCGCACGTTGTCCACAGCCTCCTGCGTACTCCGGCGGCGGACTGGTTAGGCTCGAAGACGTGAGCAGGCTCCAGGTCGTCAGCGGCAAGGGCGGTACCGGCAAGACCACGGTAGCCGCGGCCCTCGCGCTCGCCCTCGCTACAGAGGGCAAGCGCGCCCTCCTCGTCGAGGTCGAGGGCAGACAGGGCATCGCGCAGCTCTTCGAGACAGAAGCGCTGCCCTACGAGGAGCGGAAGATCGCCGTCGCTCCGGGGGGCGGGGAGGTGTACGCCCTCGCCATAGACCCCGAACTGGCCCTTCTGGACTACCTCCAGATGTTCTACAAACTGGGGAGCGCCGGACGGGCCCTGAAGAAGCTCGGCGCCATCGACTTCGCGACCACCATCGCGCCCGGCGTCAGGGACGTCCTCCTCACGGGGAAGGCGTGCGAAGCCGTGCGCAGGAAGGACAAGAGCGGCCGGTTCGCCTACGACTACGTCGTCATGGACGCGCCGCCCACCGGGCGGATCACCCGGTTCCTGAACGTGAACAACGAGGTCGCGGGGCTCGCCAAGATCGGCCCGATACACAATCAGGCGCAGGCCGTGATGCGCGTCCTCAAGTCTCCTGAGACGGCCGTGCACTTGGTGACACTGCTCGAGGAGATGCCCGTCCAGGAGACCGCTGACGGCATCGCCGAGCTGCGGACGGCGAAGCTGCCGGTCGGGCGGATCATCGTGAACATGGTGCGGCCCGCGCTCCTCGACGACGTCGACCTGGAGCTCACGGGTGCCGTGGCCCGCGGTGCCATCGCCAAGTCGCTCTCCGCCGCGGGACTCGGCGGCGCCCGCCGCGGCGGGAACGCCGAGCGGCTCGTGGGCCCCCTCCTGGAGCAGGCGGAGGAGTACGCCGAACGGCACACCCTGGAGCGCGAGCAGCGGGCCGTCCTCACGGAGCAGGGCCTGCCGCTGCACGAGCTCCCGTTGCTCGCCGAGGGAATGGACCTGGCGGGCCTGTACCAACTCGCCAAGGAACTGCGTCAGCAAGGGATCTCATGAGTCCGGACCCGGCCCGCGCCCACGACCCCGCCCGTCCCGGCGACTCCTCCCGGACACGGACACACGATCCGGCCCGGACCGAGGACCCGGCCCGGACCCGGGACCCGGTCCGCGGAATCGGTTCCGCCGGCGTCCTGGACGTCGATCCGCTGCTCGACGACCCCAAGACCCGCATCGTGGTGTGCTGCGGGTCGGGCGGCGTCGGCAAGACGACCACGGCGGCCGCCCTGGGGCTGCGCGCGGCCGAGCGGGGCCGCAAGGTGGTCGTCCTCACGATCGACCCGGCACGCCGGCTCGCCCAGTCGATGGGCATCGACTCACTCGACAACGTCCCTCGCCGGGTGAAGGGCATCGACGACTCCGCGGGCGGCGAACTGCACGCCATGATGCTCGACATGAAGCGCACCTTCGACGAGATCGTCGAGGCGCACGCGGACGGCGAGCGGGCCGCCGCGATCCTGGGCAACCCCTTCTACCAGTCGCTTTCGGCGGGCTTCGCGGGCACGCAGGAGTACATGGCGATGGAGAAGCTCGGGCAGCTGCGGGCCCGGGAGGAGTGGGACCTGATCGTCGTCGACACCCCGCCGTCCCGCTCCGCGCTGGACTTCCTGGACGCGCCGAAGCGGCTCGGTTCCTTCCTGGACGGCAGGCTGATCCGGCTCCTCACCGCTCCGGCGAAGCTGGGCGGCCGCGCGGGGATGAAGTTCCTGAACGTCGGGATGTCGATGATGACCGGCACCCTGGGCAAGCTGCTCGGGGGACAACTCCTCAAGGACATGCAGACGTTCGTCGCGGCGATGGACACCACCTTCGGCGGCTTCCGTACGCGCGCGGACGCCACGTACAAGCTGCTCCAGGCGCCTGGCACGGCGTTCCTGGTGGTGGCGGCCCCGGAGCGGGACGCGCTGCGGGAGGCCGCGTACTTCGTCGAGCGGCTGGCCGCCGAGGACATGCCGTTCGCCGGCCTGGTCCTCAACCGGGTGCACGGCAGCGGCGCCGCCCATCTGTCCGCCGAACGGGCACTCGCGGCCGCGGAGAACCTCGACGCCGCGGCCACCGAGGAGCTCGATCCCGACCCCGCGGAAGATCTTGACCCGGGGGCCGCGGAAAATCTTGACGAGGCCCGCATTGTGGATCAGGAGGGCGGGAAAGCTGGACTTCGTAACTCTCCCGACACGTACGGTAGTTCAGAATCTTCCGCTTCCGCGTCATCGGCTCCCGAAGCTCCAGAAGCTCCCGACGGATCCGTCGAAGGCTCCCCCGCCGCCACGGACACCGACCGGACCGTCGAACAGTTCACCGCAGACCTGCTGAGGCTGCATGCCGAGCGCATGCAGCTGCTCTCCCGCGAGCAGCGCACACGTGACCGCTTCACCGCGCTGCACCCCGAGGTGGCCGTGGCCGAAGTGGCCGCACTGCCCGGCGACGTGCACGACCTCGCGGGGTTGCGGAACATCGGGGACCGGCTCGCGGCCAACCGACCGGAGCTGCCAGGGTCCGGCGCCTGAGGCGACGCCGCGACCACCCGTTACGGGTCCGCTGTGATGGGTCCGTGGGGCCGCCTCCCGGCGGCCCGCGTGACCTTCTGATCCCACCTGTCACTCATGCCGGCCCATGAGCTGCCGTGCGGCTCACGGGTCAACCGCACCCCGTGGACGCCGTACAGGCCCTGGGCGCCGCACAGGGGCGCCCCGAGTGGCCGGGGCTGTGGTTCCGAGGGAAACCCCTCAGCCCACCGCCGCGTAACGCTCGTACACCTCTTCCTCGTCGAGGGGCAGCAGGCCCGCACCGCGCTCGTACTCCGTACGCGCGGTCTCCAGCAGGCGACGCCACGAGGTGACGGTGGGACGCCTGCGCAGCAGTGCGCGACGCTCCCGCTCCGTCATGCCACCCCACACGCCGAATTCGACGTGGTTGTCGAGCGCATCGGCGAGACATTCCGTGCGTACCGGACATCCGGTGCACACTGCCTTCGCCCTGTTCTGCGCTGCTCCTTGAACGAACAGTTCATCCGGATCGGTAGTGCGGCAGGCCGCCTGCGCACTCCAGTCGGTTACCCAGCCCATACCGGCGCCGTCCTCTCCCGAATCGAGGCTCCCCCACGGCGGCAGCGGCATATTCACCGCCGCCAGTTGAGGACGTTACGGAAGGCGGGCACAGCGCAACACCCCCTTCGGGCCCAATCTTGAATGGCCCGAACGGACTATGCGTAAGCGGCAGATCACCCGGGGGAGTGACCTGAGGACATACGTGAGTATCCCGACGAAGCGGGACAGTCCAGTTGAGTCACAACGGACGCCTGGTGACGCATGAGGCTGATTCGGACACGCCTTCCCCAAAAAAGTTGGGGAACATCCGGAACGATTCGGGGGCTCCGGACGTATTGATACGTAGCCGCACTGCTGTGACAGTTGAGAGCAGCTTAGGCCAAGGCATATACGCGTGTCCGGCGAATGAGAACGTAGGCTGCCCTCATGCCAAAGAAGCTCTCGGGCGGTGGTCTGTCGCCCACGCAGCAGGCCGCCAAGTTCCTCGGTGTCAGCGTGCTCGCCGGAGCAGTCATGGCCGGAATCGCGTTGCCCGCCGCGGGCGCGCTGGGCCTCGCGGCCAAGGGTTCCGTCCAGGGGTTCGACGAGATTCCCGACAACTTGAAGAGTCCCGCGCTGAGTCAGCGCACCACCATCCTGGACAACCAGGGCGGTCAGATCGCCACGGTCTACTCGCGCGACCGTACGGTGGTCGACCTCAAGAAGATCTCGCCGTACATGCAGAAGGCGATCGTCGCGATCGAGGACTCCCGCTTCTACCAGCACGGAGCGGTCGACCTCAAGGGCATCCTGCGCGCCGTGAACCAGAACGCGCAGAACGGCGGGGTGGCCCAGGGCGCCTCCACGCTCACCCAGCAGCTGGTGAAGAACTACTTCGTGGAGGAGGCCGGCGACGACCCGACGAAGGTCGCCCAGGCCACCCAGCAGACCCTCGGCCGCAAGATCCGCGAGCTCAAGTACGCGATCCAGCTGGAAGAGAAGCTCGGCAAGAAGAAGATCCTCGAGAACTACCTGAACATCACGTTCTTCGGCGAGCAGGCCTACGGCGTCGAGGCCGCCGCCCAGCGCTACTTCTCCAAGCCCGCCAAGGACCTGAACCTCCAGCAGTCGGCGCTGCTCGCGGGCATCGTCCAGTCGCCCAGCCGCTACGACCCGGTCAACGACGAGGCCGAGGCCATCAAGCGCCGCAACACCGTCCTGCAGCGCATGGCCGAGGTGCACGACATCTCCCCGCAGGAGGCCGACGCGGCCCAGAACGCCAAGCTGGACCTCAAGGTCAGCCAGCCGAAGAACGGCTGCATCACGGCGGTCAAGGGCGCGAGCTTCTTCTGCAGGTACGTGGAGAACGTGTTCCTCACCGACCCGGTCTTCGGCAAGACCAAGGAGGACCGGGCCAAGGTCTGGAACCAGGGCGGCCTGACCATCCGTACGACGCTCGACCCGCAGTCCCAGAAGTCGGTGCAGGACTCGATCAAGTCCCACGTCAACAAGTCGGACTCGGTCGCCACGGCGGCCACGCTGGTCCAGCCGGGGACCGGCAAGATCGTCGGCATGGGCCAGTCGAGGCCGTACGGCTACGGGAAGAACGAGACGGAGTACAACTACTCGGTCGACCGTGACATGGGCGGATCGAACTTCGGCTTCCCGACCGGTTCGACCTTCAAGCCGTTCGTGGCCGCGGCCGCGCTGGAGGAGGGCCTGCCGGCGACGCAGGAGTACTCCGCGCCGTACAAGATGTCCTACCCCAGCCCCGTGCAGACGTGCGGCAAGCCCTGGACCAACCAGCAGAGCGAGACCCTCTCGAACGAGAGCGAGTCGGAGAAGGGCCCGTACCCGCTGAAGACGGCGATGGCCAAGTCGGTCAACACCTACTTCGTGCAGATGATCTCGGACATCGGTATCTGCCCGGTGGTGAAGCTGACCGACAAGCTGCATGTCGTACAGGGCAACGGCGACAAGCTGCCCGAGGTCCCCGCCATCACCCTCGGGTCCAAGGGGATCTCCCCGCTGACCATGGCGAGCGCGTACGCCACCTTCGCGTCCCGGGGCATGTACTGCTCGCCGATCGCCATCGAGTCGATCAGCCAGCAGGTGGACGGCAAGCAGAAGTCGCTGGAAGTACCGAAGTCGACCTGCACGCGGGCCATGTCCGAGACGACCGCGGACACCGTCAACACCCTGCTCAGCGGTGTGATCGACTCCGGTACGGGTCAGCAGGCCGGCCTGACGGACCGGGACAACGCCGGTAAGACGGGTACGACGGACGAGCGCCGCAACGCGTGGTTCGTCGGCTACACCCCGAACCTGGCGGGCGCGGTGTGGGTCGGCAGCCCCAAGCAGAACGTCAAGATGACGAACATCAACATCGGCGGTGTCTACCACTCCCTCGTCTACGGCGGCGAGGTGCCGGGCCCGATCTGGAAGGACGCCATGACGGGCGCCCTCGCGGGCAAGGACTCCCCCTCCTTCAACCTGATCGACATCCCCGATCCGGTGCGGGACCACGACGACGACGGTGGTCCGGACGACGGCGGCCCGGACGACGGTGGCCCGGGCGGCGGCGACGACCGCGGGAACACCATCAGCGGCAACAACGGCAGCAACGGGAACGGCGGCGGAAAGCCGAACCCCACCTTCTCGCTCCCTGAGGGCTTCATCCAGGGGCAGAACGGCACCGGGGGCCGTCACCGCTGACGCTCACTCCGTCAGGGGCGGCCACCACCCCTGACGCTCGCCCCCCCGTCAGGGGACGCACGGAAAAGCCGTCAGGGGACGCACGGAAAAGAGGGACGCCACCACGGTGGCGTCCCTCTTGGCGTGGAGTCCTCAGCCGGCGAGCAGCTCCTTGACCACGGCGGCGACCCGGCCGCCCTCGGCCAGGCCCGCGACCTTCGGGTTGACGATCTTCATGACCTGACCCATGGCCCGCGGCCCCTCGGCGCCCGCGGCCCGCGCCTCCTCGACGGCCTGCCCGACGATCTGCCGGAGCTCCTCGTCGGAGAGCTGCTTGGGCAGGTAGGTGGCGAGGATCTCGCCCTCCGCCTTCTCCCGCTCGGCCGACTCGGGCCGACCACCCTGCGCGAAGGCGTCGGCGGCCTCACGGCGCTTCTTCGCCTCGCGGGTGATCACCTTCTGTACTTCGTCGTCGGAGAGCTCGCGCTTCGTCTTGCCGGCGACCTCCTCCTTGGTGATCGCGGAGAGGGTCAGCCGGAGCGTGGCCGAGCGGAGCTCGTCGCGCTCCTTGATGGCGGCGTTGAGGTCTTCCTGCAGCTTCGACTTGAGCGTGGTCATGCCGACGATTGTCGCAGGTGTGGTGAGACGGCCGCCTGCTGATTTCGGCGCGGGTGCGGGTGTCGACCGTTGGTCTCGACCGTTCGTCTCGACCGCCGGCGCAGGGCGGACGGCGGGCCGCCGGTGCCGGTGCCGGGGTTGTCCACAGGGGGGAACGCGAAGCCGCCGGGGTCTGACACGATGGACGTATGCGCGCACGATACGGAGTACCCCTGGGAATCACGGCGGTGGGCGCCGCCGGACTGCTGTACGCGGCGGGTTTCGAGGCCCGCTCGTTCCGCCTCCGGCGGGTGACGGTCCCGGTCCTGCCGCCGGGCATGCGGCCACTGCGCCTGCTCCAGGTCTCCGACATCCACATGGTGGGCGGGCAGCGCAAGAAGCAGCGCTGGCTGCGCTCCCTGGCCGGCCTGCGCCCCGACTTCGTCATCAACACCGGGGACAACCTCTCCGACCCGGAGGCCGTCCCCGAAGTCCTGGACGCCCTCGGCCCCTTGATGGAGTTCCCCGGCGCGTACGTCTTCGGTTCGAACGACTACTACGGGCCCACGCTCCGCAACCCCGCCCGGTACCTGTTCGAGAAGACCCAGGGCCGTCACGGTCTGAACGGCAACAAGCCGGCCGTCCGCGCCATCCACAACCCGTGGGAGGACCTGCGCGACGGATTCGACACGGCGGGCTGGCTCAACCTCACGAACACCCGGGGCACGCTGAAGATAGAAGGCTCCGAGATCGAGCTGACCGGTCTCGACGACCCGCACATCAAACGGGACCGCTACGCGCGCGTGTCCGGCGGCCCGTCGGAGTCGGCCGACTTCTCCCTGGGCGTGGTCCACGCGCCCTACCTGCGCGCGCTCGACGCGTTCACGGCGGACGGCTACCCCCTGGTCCTCGCCGGCCACACCCACGGCGGCCAGCTCTGCCTCCCCTTCTACGGCGCCTTCGTCACCAACTGCGACCTGGACACGGACCGCGTGAAGGGTCTGTCCACCCACACGGCGGAGGAGCGGACGTCGTACCTGCACGTCTCGGCGGGCTGCGGCACCAGCCGCTACACGCCGGTACGTTTCGCGTGCCCGCCGGAGGCGTCGCTCCTGACACTGGTGAGCCGCTGACGGACCCGATCGGGGCGGGACCTCTGATCACGGACCATGGATCACGTCCCCTCACCACGACCACCTGACCACGCGTCGCCGACCAGACATCGCCGAGCTCGCACTGCCGAGCTCGCACTGCCGACCTCGCACTCCTGAGCTCGCACTCATGACCTCGCGCCGCTGAGCCACCGCTGACCAGCCACGGCTGATCACGCACGGCTGCCTGCGAGGTCGCTCGGGGACTGCGCGGCGACACCGGGCGCGTAACTCCACCAGATGCCCCAAATAGCCCGATTCGCCCGCTCGACTTAGCGTGGGCACATGATCGCCCCGATCCCCAAGGACATACCCGACCTCCCCCCGATCCCGGGTATCGCCGCACTGGCCCCGTACAACGTCCCGTCGACGGCGGTGGTGGCCCCCGTGTACCGCCCGCTGGCGGCGGCCTTCCGCCTCCTGGCCGCCATGACGGCAGCGGCGGGCATCGCCATCGACCTGTATCTGGGCAGCCCGGCACACGTGCTGAGCTACTTCGCCGCCCAGAGCAACCTGCTGGCGGCGGTGGTCCTCGCCGCCTCGGCCCGGCGGGCGTGGATGGCCCGCCGCCCGCTGCCCGCGGCCCTCACGGGCGGCACGCTTCTGTACGTCCTGATCACTGGCCTGGTCTACCACCTCCACCTGGCGAACCGGCCCGGCGGCTTCTCCATGACCGGCGAGACCGCCTCGCTCCACGGCTGGCAGGCGCTCGCGAACCTGGTCCTGTACACCGTGACCCCGGTCGCCGTGGTGATCGACTGGCTCCTGCTGACCCGCCCGGCCCCGCTGGCGATGCGATACGCGACCACCTGGCTCGTCTACCCCCTCGTCTACCTGGCCTTCTGCCTCACCCGCGGCGCGATGCTGTCGCCGGGCACCACGGAGCGCTACCTCTACCCCTTCGTGGACGCCGACCGGCACGGATACGTCGGCATCCTCGGAAACACCGCGATCCTCGGCGTCGCCTTCTACGCCCTGGCCCTCCTGGTCGTCGCCCTGGACCACCTCCGCCCCGACCCACTGCGCCACGGCGGCCGACGCCCCGAAAACCGGATTTCGTCTCCGGCCACCGGTGGGCTAAAGTAAACGATGTCGCCGCGAGAAGCAGCGACGATCGGGGTGTAGCGCAGCTTGGCAGCGCGCTTCGTTCGGGACGAAGAGGTCGTGGGTTCAAATCCCGCCACCCCGACAGCTGGTCAGAGGCCGGTGAGTAAATTTACTCACCGGTCTCTTTCATGTCTGAGGGCCGAAGGGCTCGGGTCACCCCCGAGTGTGTCCGCCTCTGCGTCGCCCCCGGCGACGATCTCGCCCACCGTTTCGGCGCCCCCCGTGATCACCGGCCGGAGCTGCTTCCGATAGGCCGCTTCCGTCGTCGCCTGGCTGCCGTGACCGACCCGCTCCTGCTTCTGCGTCTGCTTCTGCCGGCTCCAACGTTCTTCGAGAACGTCGACCACTTGCTTCGGCAGTGCGATGGTGCGGCGGCTCTTCCTGGTCTTGGTTTCCTCGTGCTTGCGCACTGAGCGCCACACCGCGCCGTGGGATGGCACGCCGCCCTGCGGTGGCAG
Source organism: Streptomyces fagopyri (assembly GCF_009498275.1). Classification (NCBI taxonomy): domain Bacteria; kingdom Bacillati; phylum Actinomycetota; class Actinomycetes; order Kitasatosporales; family Streptomycetaceae; genus Streptomyces; species Streptomyces fagopyri. The sequence goes on from NZ_CP045643.1 coordinate 4,426,208, forward strand.
GACGATGTGGTCCCCCGTGAGGGGTCGTACCCGCTCCGTGCGAGCGCCGGCCGCTGAGGAGCGGGGCCACGAACCGTGAGCCGCGCACGGCGGACAGGACAGCCTTCACCTGTTCCAGGTTCAGGGCTTTAGGGCTTTGCCGGGGCGGCCGGGACGCTCCTCTGGCACGCGAGGAGATCCCGAAGCCGTGACGCCGTGAACGCCGTGACGACGATCGAGGACCTCGGCACCGGCCCGCGCGCGCGTGGCCTGAAGGGCGAAGGGGCGGGCGAGGGCGGCGAGGCGTCTCGGAAGTGGCTTCATCGGGGAGCGCCCGCCACCCCGCAGTGAAATACCAGGTCAGGGACTGGTCCGCATCGCGGGTCGGGTTCCTGAGTGGGTTTCGGAGGGCGCTTGGGGGAAAGCCGGGAAGGGCTCGGTCGGTGTCTCCCCCGAGTGGTCTTCGGTGTCCCGGGAGGAGCGGCGGTCATGTGCCCCTGGGGTTTGTGGCCGCCCAGGGACACCGTGCCGGGCGCCCAACGGTCGTCAGGGGCACCGCGCGTGGCGGGTCACCGCTCAGTGCGCCTCCCCACGGCCACGCCGGTGGCGGGCCGTGGTCTCACAACCGCTTCGCGGTGCGGAACAGCTTCGCGTAGAAGCCGTTGCCGTCGAGGCGTGAGACACCGCCCCCGTCGCCGATCGTCGGGCCGTTCTGCTCCTTGCGGCTGGAGATGAAGACCTTGTGGCCCTCGGTGTCCGGACCCAGGTAGATCGCCGAGTGGTCCATGTGGTTGCTCGTGCGGTGGTCCATCTTGAAGAAGAGCAGGTCGCCGGGTTGCAGGACGTCGATGTTGTTCGGCCGCTCGTACCAGGGGCTCGGGCCCTGGAGCTTGATGATGTCCACGCCCTCCTTGCCGCGGGCCATGCCGTCGGCGGTGCGCGGCAGCCCGTCGCCCTTGCCGTTGCTGGACATCAGCGGGTACCGGGCGCGGTAGCCGTACACCAGTCGCAGATAGCCGGAGCAGTCCACCGACCGCAGCCGGTCCTTCTGCGGGTAGGTCGTGGTGCCGTCCCGGAAGGTGTACGGGATGCCCAGGTAGTCGTAGAAGTCCGTCTGTTCGTAGCGGTCGACGCCGTCGGCCTTGAGGGGACCGTAGAAGGCGTGGCCCTCGTACTGGATGCCCTGGTCGTCCTTCTTGACCGGGGCGCCCTGGATGTACTGGAAGGCGAACGCGAAGATGTCGTCCTCCTCGCTGCCGTAATACTGCTTGAACCAGTCCTTGAACCACTGCTGCTTCTCGGAGCCCTTGGTCCACGACTCCGGCATGAGGCGCACCCAGTCGTCGGTCGCCACCTTGGTGTTGGTGGTGGCCGGTTCGGCGAAGGTCCGCGTCGGGCCCTTGAGGGTCGCGGTACGGGCGCCGTCCGTGAAGGTGGCGATGACCGCGCCCTTGCCGTCGCGCAGGACCGAACGCGCCGGGTTGTTCAGCCGTTCCCAGGTCTGCTTGCCGGTCGCCTTGCCCGAGGTCTGCAGGTTCTCGGTGATCGCCTGGGCGGCCGGGACCTTGGCCTGCTCGTCCTTGCGCAGTTCGTAGGTGAAGTAGGCGCTGCCCGCGAGCAGCGCGAGGACCGTCACCGCGTGGACGACGGGGCGGCCTTTGCGCTTCGGCATGGTGGGTGCTCCAGGAGTACGTGAGGTGAGGGGGTTCAGGCGGACGGCATGGCGCCCAGGAGGATGCCGGCGGTCAGCACCACATAGGTGGCGAGGGTGACCGATCCGACGGACAGCAGGGTCGCGCCCTTGGGCTGACGGACCATCTGGTAACCGATCAGGCCCGGGACGATGAAGCCGAGGGTCTGGTTGGCGTACAGCAGCGGGAACTCCATCTGGAGCACGATGATCACCGTGGCCTGGATGAGCACGCCGCTGAGTACCACGGCGGCGAACAGCCGCTTGCCGTACAGGATCACGAACTTCTGCATGAGCAGCGTGGCGAGGTAGGTCAGCACGGTCACGCCCACCACCAGCGCGGCTCGCTGGAGGTCCTCGATGAGGGTGAGCGCGAGCCAGCCAGGTGTGATCATGCCGCCCGGGGACAGGTTGGTCGTCAGGTAGCACATCAACGAGAACATCAGCCCCAGACCGATGCCGATCGCGGCGATCTCGGGGGTGAGGACGGAGGGGATCAACGCTGTTCTCCTGGGCTGTGCCACTGCTGGCTGTCGTCGGCGGAAGGCTGCGGAGGGATACGGGGTTGGAACATGCCCCGGGGTGGGGCCTGCCCGGCCGGCGGGCGGTCGTCGGGACGCGTCCCCCGCGCGGTGGGGGCGGGCTGGTCGCCGTGGTGCGGCTGGGGCTGGGGCTGGGCCTGCGGCCACGTGCCGTTGGCGTGACCCTGGTCCTGCGGTGCCCGGCCCTGCTGGTGCTGTGGCGTCCGGCCCGGCTGGTCCTGGACCACCCCGCCCGGCTGCCGCGGGTGTACGGGGTCACGCCGTGCGCCGGGGGCCTGCTGGGGCTGCGGCCTTTGCGCGTAGCGCGACTCGTACGCCTCCGAGTAGCCCTGGTACGGGTCGATGCGGGGCGCGTACAGCTGCACGGTCTCGACGTGCTCGCGCACGGCGGGGGCCGGCTCGGGCTTACCGGCCGCGGCGGTGGGCGTCGGCTCGTCGGCGCTCTCGTCGGGCGGCAGTTCGGCGAGATGCTCCAGCAGGATCTCGCCCTGGCCGTGGATGTTGCCGATCGCGACCAGCGAGGAGTCCGGACCGAGCTGCTCCAGCAGCAGGGCCATGAACTCCTCCGGATCGCGCTTGTCGCCGCCGAGGTCGACGGCGCGCGAGCGGAACTCGGCGGGGATGGCGTCGATGGCGGACTTGGCCGGGTGGCCGATCACGAAGACGCGCTCGGGGTCGAGCTCGGGGATGATCTCGCCCATCTGCCCGTTGCGCTCGACGCGGTCGGGACGGCAGTTGATGACCACGTTGAGCGGGCGGTGGATGACGCCGAGGTCGAGCAACTGGTTGATGTTCATCAGCGTCGACTCGGGGTCGTTGGCCGCGAACACGTTGGCGAAGCGCATCTTCTTGCCCTCGGGCGTCAGATAGCGCTCGACGGAAAGGACACCGGGGTCCGGCGGGGCCTCGTACATGCCCTGGAGGGCCGTCTGGCGGTCGACGCCGAGGAGTTCGGCGACGGTGAGCGCGATGGCCACGTTCTCCTTGAAGGTGAACCAGCTGAAGCCGCGCAGTTCCTCGTCGCTGACCATTTCCGGGTCCGCGTAGATCAGCTCGCAGTTCCGGGAGTCCGCCTCCTCCTGGAGGATGTCGAAGCGGTCCTTCTCGGCGGTGACACAGATGCCGTCCTCCGGCATGGAGCGGCACAGCGAGCGCGCCACGTCGTCCAGGGTGGGACCCATCTCCGCGAGGTGGTCCTCGCGGACGTTGCACAGCACGCCGATGGTGGAGCGGATCAGCTTGGACTGGTTGATCTCCTGAAGGGCCGGCATGACGGCCATGCACTCGATGACCAGCGCGTCCGGCTTGTACGCGGCCGCGCGCCGCACGATGCCGATCTGCTCGACCACGTTGGCGATGCCGAACTTGCGGTAGACCGGCTCCTCGGTGGCGTCCGGGTGGATGAACCGGGCCGCGGTCCCGGTCGTCTTGGCGACGGTGACCAGGTCACCGCCGCGCAGCGCGCCGGCGCAGAGCCGGGTGATGGAGGACTTGCCGCGGATGCCGTTGACCAGGACCCGGGCGGGTATCTGGTCCAGGTTGGTGAAGTGCCGCCGCTGCTCCACGATGCCCGCTATGAGCAGAATCGCGCAGCAGATCAGCAGCACGCTGTAGAGGAAGAGCACGGGTGATCAGTTCCTTGTGTACTGCTGGGGCGGGTACGACTGGGGAGTTTCCCGCGGCGGCTCCTGCCGCTGCGGGGCGGACGGCGGGGCCGGGCTGCGGCCGGGCTGTTGCCGGCGCTGGTCCTGCACCTGCTGCCGGATGAGTTCCACGGAGCGGGTGACGGCTCCGACCTCGTCGTGGTGCTGGGGGAAGAGCACGGTCTTGCGGTCGCCCCCGGCCAGCGCCTCGGCGCGGTCGGCCAGGGTGCGCAGCGGCCGCGCGACCACGATGTGCAGCCAGCCCAGACAGGCGGCGGCCGCCGCGGCACCGAGCAGTCCGGCGAGGACCGTGCGGTTCTGGGCGTTGTACTCGGGGATGTCGAGGCGGTCGACCCGCTGCCAGCTGACCACGCTCCAGCCGAGCGTCTCGGCCGAACCGGTCCCGGAGAACGGCGCGGCGGCGGCGATCCGGACCCCGTTCTCGCGGTAGAGCACGCCGTTGGGGCGGGGCTTCTTGCCGAGCGTCTGGGCGCTGGCCGCGACGAGGTCGCTCAGGTGGTGGTCGGGCAGTGACTGGAAGGCGAGGAAGCCGGTGTTGCCGGCGATGATCTTGTTCTGGTCGTCCACGAGGCGGACGACGCCGAGACCGGGCCGGGTCAGCAGCGCGTTGAGGAACTCGACGCGGAACTCGCCGACCAGCCGGGCTCCCTTGCGGCCCGGGATCTCGGCGGCGGCGACGACCACGGGCTCCTTGCCGCCATGGCCCAGCAGCCGGATGGGGACGCTGGAGACCCGCTTGGACTGGATCACCTTGGGCTTCTGGCCCTCGCGGGCCTGGATCTCGCCGGAGGAGTCGACGACGTAGAGCGAGCGGTAGCGCCGGTTCTCGTCGTACGTGCGTTCCAGGACCTTGCCCATGTCCTCGGGCTCGGTCCGGTCGCCGATCAGGGACGCGACCGACTGGAGGTCGGCGTCACCCTCGTTGAGCGCGCGGCGCACCCGGTCGCTGAGCGTGTCGGTGCGTTCGCGCTGGTCGTCGACGAGTTGCCGGGGGACGACGGCCGTGCTGTCGGCGCGGTTGACCAGCAGCATCAGCGGCGCGGACCAGGCCAGCAGCAGCACCGCGCAGACCGCGAGGAGGGCACGGGTGCCCACCCGGCGCACTCCTCGCGGACGCGGGGCCGGGCCGGAGTCCTCGGTGGCCTCGCCGAGCAGTTGTCGGCGCAGCCGTTCCAGCGCGTTGCCGATGCGATGTGCCTCGCCGTAGCCGGGCACGGTGACGGCGCGGGCCAGATCGCCGCGGGTGAGCCGGCGGGACTCCAGGAACAGCCGGATCAGCGGGCGCTGCACGGTGGCCAGCAGGACGGTCACGGCCAGTGCGCCGACCACGAGCAGCGCGGCGGCAGCCAGCAGACCGAACACCGGGGAATGGGCCCGGCTGGACTCCTCGGTGACCTTGACCATGGCCACGACGGACAGGCCGAGCCCGGCGGCGGTGGTCTTCTCGCCGGGCTGGGGTACCGCCAGCGTGGCGTATCCGGCCACGGAGCGGTCACTCAGCAGCATTCCGCCGAGCAGGCTGCCGCTGACGCCCTGGTACCCACTGGTGCCGGGCGCCTTGGTGCTGCGCGGATCCCGCCGGGCCTGGACCGCGGCCTGCCGGGCGAAGGCGTCGAGCTGTTTGCGGGAGGCCGTGAGGTCCTTGCGGTCGATGCTGTTGCGCGCCGACTCCGGTGCGGCGATGCCGTCGCTGCTGAGGGTCGTACCGCCGGCGTCGACCACGGCGATCGAGCGGAACTGGCCGAGGCTGATGCCGGGGAACTTCATGTTCCGGGACGCCACGAGCAGCAACTGCGGCTTGTCCGGCCAGGTCAGCAGTCCGAAGGACAGCAGCCGTACCTCGCCGTTCTTCAGCCGGACCATGCGCGGTGACAGCCCGTTCTCACCGCCCAGCGAGGAGGTGTCCACGTCGGTCAGCGGCACCGTCTCACCGCGGGCGGCGACCAGCTTCCCGGTGCGGATCTCGACGACGGCGGTGCCCATCCACTTCTGGTAGGTGTTGCCGAGCTTGTCGAGGACGGCGTCGCCGGAGACCGGCTGCCCGGCGCTGAACAGCGCGGCGGAGCGGGTGACGTCGGTGACGGATTCGTCGATGGAGGCGCGCAGCGCGATGGCGCCGTCCTCGGCGAAGTGCTGCTGGGACGTCAGCACCGCCTTGGGCACCCCGGCGTTGTCGACGCGGCCGAGCACGAGTGCCGTGACGGCGGCGAGCGACAGCAAGAGCACCGACAGGACCGCGATCGGTGGGCGAATGCCACCGATCAGCGACATATCGGCACGACGGCGGGCCCGGTGATGCCGCGCCGGGGTCGATGACGCCAAGGGACGGTCCTCTCACGAATGAAGTTTCCGGGCGTGCCGAAAGGTAAGAGCGCGCCCGGAAACCTCAGACATTCAAGAGAACGGTTAAGTTGCAGTAAGTCGAACGTGATCTACGCAACATCGCGCAACGATCTGACAAGTACGGACAAATACCGTCCCTGTTCAGGAGCTGTTCAGGGGTTATTCAGGCAACCGTGTCAGCGGCTTCAGGCCGTCCGCGGCCGCGCCGCGGTTCAGCAGGGTGCCCTCGGTGCGTTCGAAGGCCAGCCGCAGCCGCGCCCGCTGGGCGTCCGTCAGGTCGTGGTCGTCGCGCAGCGCGGCCGTCACGTCCAGCAGGCGGTAGTCACGGATGTCGCCGTCGGCGTAGGTGGCGGTGCCGCCGTCGCGGACGTTCTCGGCGTCCGGCGGGATCGTCAGCAGCGTCGGCTCGTAGCGGGGCTGGACGTCCCAGTGGCCCTTGCCGCGCTCGGTGAACGTGAACCAGGCGATCACGCCCTCCTCGGTCAGTCCGGTCGGCACGTCGTGCCGGGCGATCTGGTTCCCGAGGCCGTAGGCCACCCAGGTGCCGTCGACCTTCTCCATCGGCTCCACGACGTGCGCGTGGTGGCCGATGACCAGGTTGATACCGGTGTTCCGGGCGATCTCCCGGGCGAAGGAGAGCTGTGAGGAGGACGGCTCGGGGTGGTGCTCACGGCCCCAGTGCAGGGAGAGGATCACCACGTCGGCCCCGGCCGCGCGGGCCCGCTTCTCAGCGGCCTTGATCCGGCCCAGGTCCTGCTGGTTGGCCATCCACGGCTTGTCCTTCGGCAGCTTGTGCGGCTCGTTGAACCCGTAGGCGAAGGATATCTGCGCCACCTTCACACCCTTGACGTCCACGATCAGCGGGGTGTTCGCCTCCTTCTCGGTCCGGGCGGAGCCGGTGTGCTTCACCCCGGCGGCGTCCAGCGCGTCCAGTGTGCGTTTCACGCCCTCGTAACCGTGGTCGAGGGTGTGGTTGGACGCGGTCGAGCAGGTGTCGTAGCCGATGTCCTTGATCGTCCTCGCGGTCTGCGGCGGCACCTGGAAGTCGGGGAAGCCCTCGAACGGGCCCTTCGCCGTACCCATCACCGGCTCGAAGTGGCAGATCGCCAGGTCCGCCTTGCTGATCACCGGCTTGATGCCGGCCATCATCGGATCGAAATCGAGGCCGTCGACGGCCTTGTCGCTGCCCTTTCCGTCCTTGCGCGCCTGATCGACCAGATCGGGGTGCATCAGGATGTCCCCCGCGGCCGCGACGGTGAAGGAACGCCCGCCGCCCTCGGCGCCGGCGTCGTCCGAGAGGAGACCACAGCCGGACACGGCGGCGAGGAGGGAGAACGGGGTCAGCAGGGACAGCAGGGTCCGGCTACGGCGTCTGTTCACCGGGATATCTTGATACAACCATGAGAGCCAATCGGTCCCGGGTCATAACGATCGCAACAATTCTGCTGGTTGTCGCCGGTCTCGCCGGTGGCCTCACCGCGCTGGTCCGCAGCACCCGCGACGACACGGCCGACACGGGCCGGCCGACTCCGGGGGGCGGCGCGCAGATCGACCTGATGCGCGCGGTCACGGACTACACCAGCCGGTTCGGGCCCGACCAGGGTTATCGGCGACCCGGCCGGGCCGACCGCGAGGACATTGTCACCGGGGTCGGCCTGTTGCTCGACGGTCACCGCAAACAGGCGGAAAAGCAACTTCAGCAACGTGATTTCACCGTGCGCACCGTCGTCGACCGGACCTCCGGCCATCGCTACGCCGAGGTGGCCGACCGCACCGACAGCGCCGTGACACCCCGTGGCTGGGGCCGCGTCTACATAGATCTGGACCACCGTCCGAACTGGTCCGTGCAGGTCCCGCACCCGGTCTTCGACCGGGGTACGGAGCAGCTCGGAGTACGGGTCCTACGCGGCTCCCCCGGCGGAGTCCTGGTGATTGCTGGAGCACATCGCAAAGCCGGAGTCGGTAATTCCGCCGATGTGGCGCACCGCCGGGACACGGTCTTCCACGCCATCTGCGCCGAGCTGGCCCGTCGCGGCATGCCCGGGATCCAGCTGCACGGCTTCGCCACCGCCTCCGCACCCGGCTACGACGTCGTCACCTCCACCGGCGCCGGCTCGGCGGGCCGGCAGGATGGCCGGGACCTGGCGGACACCCTGGGCACGCACGGCTTCCGGGTCTGCCGGGCGTGGGTACGGTCCTGTCCGCTGGAAGGCCTGACGAACATGCAGGGCCGGGTCGCCGACGACGACCATGTGGCTTTCCTGCACGTCGAGTTCTCCCCCACGGCCCGCGCCGGCGGGCGGCCCGCCGAACGGGCGGCGGCCGCGGTCGCCGACATCACGCGCGACTGGGCGAAGAGACCCGCGGCGCACTGAGTCCGCCGCCCGGCCGTCCCTGCGCGACCACGCCGTCGAAGAGCACCTCCGTGACGGCACGCAAGACCGCCGCACGTGGGAAGCGGGGCGCGGGACAGCGCGGCGCGGGAAGGCCGCGCGCGGGACTGCGGGGCGCAGGGATGCCGCCCGCGAGAAGGCCGCGCCCACGACGGAGGGTGTCGCCGCGCCTCGGGGGCGAGATCGAGCCGCTCGGGCTGAGGCTCCTCGTGGCGGGCGGCCGTATGGAACCAGGCGTCGCCGTGCGGCACTCTTCTCCCTTGTGGCGACCCTTCCGTACCAAAGTCCGTCGACCGAGACCGCCGCGCACATGGTGGTGGCCGGGGACGACGCCCTGGCGCACCGGCTCGCCGCGGAACTGCGCGGTGTCTACGGCGAGCGGGTGACCCTCGTCGTACCGCCCGCACAGCGCCGCGTACGTCCGCCGGTGGTCGGACGGGCCCGGGGCTCGACCCTGTTCGACCGGGTCTCCGCGGCGGTGACCCGGGCCGCCGGGAACGGTGACACGCCGCCCGGCCGTACGGCCGAACCACCGGGCTCCGAAAGGGTGTTGGAGGCCACCGAACTCACCGAGGCCGTACTCGCCGAGGCGGGCGTCGAACGGGCCGCCGCCCTCGCGCTCGTCCATGACGACGACGAGACCAACATCCGGGCAGCGCTCACCGCGCGCCGTCTCAACCCGCGGCTGCGGCTCGTCATCCGGCTCTACAACCGGCGTCTCGGCGAGCACATCAAGGAACTCCTGGACCAGGCTTCGGCGTTGGCCACCGCCGGGATGGACGACGGCACCGCCGGCGGCGGTGCGGGCGGCGCCGGCGGCGGCGGGTTCGACGCGTCCACCACCGTGCTGTCCGACGCCGACACCGCCGCGCCCGCCCTCGCCGCCACCGCCGTCGCCGGCACCAGCAAGGTCGTCCAGACGGACGGGCTGATGCTGCGGGCCGTGGAACGGCCCCCGCCGGGACCCGGCGAGGTCGCCGACCCCGGTCTGTGCACGCTCGCGCTGCTGTCCGCCACGACCAACGACCCGGCCGGGGCCGACGGTTCCGAGAGCAGCGGTCCGCAGGGGCCCCGACTGCTGCCCGACGAACGGGCGGTGGCCGCCGCGACCGGGCGCGGGACCGTCGTCCTGGAGACCGTGTCCTACACCGGTCCTGCGGTGTCCGGCGGGCGCAGCGTCCTGCCCTTCGCCTCACTGCTGTCGCGTCGGCTGCGCTGGTCGTTCGCCGGGCTGGTGGGGTGCGTGATCGGACTGGCGATCGCCTCGATGGCCGTCACCAGGGAGCAGCCGCTCCAGGCGACCTATCTGACACTGCTCGACCTCTTCGCCATCAACAATCCCGCCATCGGGCAACCGGCCGGGCGGCAGGTCCTCCAGCTCTTCTCCGGGCTCGTCGGGCTGCTGCTGCTTCCGGTGCTGCTCGCCGCCGTGCTGGAGGCGCTGGGTACGTTCCGCAGCGGGTCCGCGTTGCGCAAGCCGCCGCGGGGGCTGTCCGGGCACGTGGTGCTGCTCGGCGTCGGCAAGATCGGTACGCGGGTGCTCGCGCGCCTGCGGGAGCTGAACATTCCCGTGGTGTGCGTGGAGGCCGACCCCGAGGCGCGGGGGCTGGCGATGGCGCGGCGGCTTCGGGTGCCGGTGGTGCTCGGCGATGTGACCCAGGAAGGTGTGCTGGAGGCCGCGAAGATCCATCGGGCGCACGCGTTGCTCGCGCTGACCAGCGCGGACACCACGAATCTGGAGGCGGCCCTGTACGCCCGTACGGTGCGGCCCGATCTGCGGGTGGTGCTGCGGCTGTACGACGACGACTTCGCGACCGCCGTGTACCGGACCCTGCGGGCCGCGCATCCGCAGGCCCTCACGCGCAGCCGCAGTGTGTCGCACCTGGCCGCGCCCGCGTTCGCCGGGGCGATGATGGGGCGGCAGATCCTCGGGGCGATCCCGGTCGAACGGCGGGTGCTGCTGTTCGCGGCCATCGAGGTGGGCGGGCACGCGCAGTTGGAGGGACGGACCGTGGGAGAGGCGTTCCGGGCGGGGTCGTGGCGGGTGCTCGCGCTGGAGACGGGGGTCGGGGGACGGCGCGGGGATCCGGCGGGCGGAGTGGCGGGCGGCGGGGTGACGCGGCGGGCGCCGAGCGGGCTCGTCTGGGATCTTCCCTCCTCCTATGTGCTGCGGGCGGAGGATCGGGTGGTGCTGGCGGCCACTCGGCGGGGGCTCGCGGAGTTGCTGGGGCGGCGGGCCCGGGAGCGGTCCGAGCCGTAGCCCTCCGGGCGGGGCAGGGCTCCAAAGGGCACGGCTCCAAGGGGCTGGGCTCCAAGGGGAACGGGAGGGCCCCAGGCGGTGTGCAGGGGGCGCCGCCCCTGCCCGTCCCGTCCCCCTGGGGCTCCGCCCCGGATCCCACCGGGGCTCCGCCCCTGGAGCCCGGTGGGTCCGCTGTCCGGGAGTGTCCTGTCAGTGCGGAAGGTGGGTCCGGGCGAAGTTCAGTTCCAGGTGGACCTGTTTGATGCGTTCGCCGACGACCAGGGAGCCGTGGCCGGCGTCGTAGCGGTAGACCTCGTGGACGGCACCTCGGGAGGCGAGACGGTCGACGTAGTTCTCGACCTGGCGGATGGGGCAGCGGGGGTCGTTCACGCCGGCCGAGATGTAGACGGGGGCCTTGACGGCGTCGACGTACGTCAGGGGTGAGGACGCCTCGAAGCGCTCGGGGACCTCCTCCGGGGTGCCGCCCAGCAGGGTGCGGTCCATGGCCTTCAGCGCCTCCATCTCGTCGTGGTACGCCGTGACGTAGTCCGCGACCGGGACGGCGGCGATGCCGAGGGTCCAGGCGTCCGGCTGGGTGCCGAGCCCCAGCAGCGTGAGGTAGCCGCCCCAGGACCCGCCGGTGAGGATCAGCCGCTCCGGGTCGGCGAGTCCGGACGTCACCGCCCACTCGCGGACCGCCGCGATGTCCTCCAGCTCGATGAGGCCGACCCGGTGCTTGAGGGCGTCCGTCCACTCCCGTCCGTACCCGGTGGAACCCCGGTAGTTGACCCGCACCACCGCGTACCCGTGGTCCACCCAGGCCGCCGGGCCCGCGGCGAAGGAATCGCTGTCGTGCCAGGTCGGGCCGCCGTGGATGTCGAAGACGGTGGGCAGCGGCCCCGTCGTCCCCGCCGGCTTCTGGATCAGCGCGTGCACCCTGCCGCCGGGGCCCTCCACCCAGACGTCCTCCACCGGGACCGAACCCGGGGACTTCAGGCCGGGGGGATCGAGGACGACCCCGCCGGCCGTCGAACGCACCGACGACGGTTCGGCCGCCGACGACCACAGGTACTCCACGCTGCCGTCCGGGCGGGCCGTCGCTCCGGACACCGTGCCCGCGGGGGTGGGCACGCGGACCAGCTCGGCGGACGCCAGGTCGTAGCGCCACAGGTCACTGCGGGCCTCGAAGCCGTGCGCGATCAGCAACGCCGAACCGTCCGGATACCACTCGGCGCCCACGTCGCCGGGCAGGTCGAGGGACAGGTCCGTCTCCTCGCCCGTCGCGACGTCCCACACCAGCGGCTCCCAACGGCCGCGCCGCTGATGCCCGATGAGCAGCCGGGTGTCCCCGTCGACCGGGGCGAAGCCCAGCACCTCCAGGCCCAGCTCGACCGTGCCGCCCTTGCTGTCGTCGAGCTCGGCGACCGTCGAACCGTCCGGGCGCAGCACCCGCAGGGCCGAGTGCATCGCGTCGCCGTGCTCGGTGTGCTCCACGGCGATCAGGGAGCCGTCGTGGGAGAGGTCGCCGACGCCGGCCGACTCCCGGTGGCGGTAGATCTCCACGGGTTCCTCGCCGGACCGGACCAGGTGGATCGTCGACCCCTCCTCGTCCGTCGAGCGGCCCACGACCGCCGTCCGCCCGTCCCGGCCGATGGCGAGTCCCCCGGGGTAGGAGGGCTCCAGTCCCGGTGCCGCGGGCTCGTCCACGCCCGCGGCACCGGCGGTCGCGGCTGTGGAAGCGGCGTCCGCGGAGCCGTCCGCGGAGCCGTCCGCGGCGAAACGGCGGCGGCGCCAGATGCCGAACTCGTCACCGTCCTTGTCGTCGAACCACCAGATCCATTCGCCGTCCGGGGAGAGCACCCCGTCCGTCGTACCGTTCGCCCTGTCGGTGATCTGGCGCTGCTCGCCCGTCTCGCGGTCCCACGTGTACAGCTCGTAGGTTCCCGTCGCGTTGGAGACGAACAGCGAGCGGTGCGGGGCGTCCTCCGCCCAGTCCGGCAGCGACACCTTCGGTGCCCTGAAGCGCTTCTCCCAGTCGGGCATGGCCGCCTGCTGCTGCTCGACGGACCCGTTGCTCTCAGTCATGGCCCCATAGTGCCTGGCCCGCCCGCGTTCGCGCCGACGAGGTCCCCAGCCTGTGGACAACTCCGTCCGCAACCCTCCGCCCGTCCCGGCCGGCGACCGGTGCCGGACGGGCGGGAGCGGACGGGGGACCGGCCCCGGAGCCCGGCCGCGCGCGGCGGCACCGTACCTTTGAGGTCGTGTACCGGTTCCTGCTGACGCCCCGCTGGTGGGGGATCAACGTCTTCGTGCTGTTGGCCATCCCCTTCTGCGTCTTCATGGGGTCATGGCAGTTGAGCCGGTTCGAGGCTCGGGTCCAGGACCAGCGCGACGCCGGTGAGCAGGCCGCGGCCGCGAAGACGGACCCGGCCCGGCCGCTGCGCGAGCTGCTGCCCGTCGACAAGAACACGTCCGGCAAGCAGGCGGTCGCCACCGGCCGGTACGGCAAGCAGCTGCTGGTGCCGGACCGCGAACTGGACGGCAGGAACGGGTACTACGTGCTGACGCTGCTGCGGACCGACGGCGGCCAGGCGCTGCCCGTCGTCCGGGGCTGGCTGCCCGGTACCGCGGATTCCGCGAAGGCACCGGCCGTCCCGGCCGGCGAGGTGACCGTGACGGGCGCGCTGCAGGTCTCCGAGAGCCCGGGGGCGAACGGGGTGAGCGCCGCCGGCGGGCTTCCCGAGGGGCAGACCGGCGCGATCAGCTCGGCGTCACTGGTGAACCTGGTGCCGTACAAGGTCTACGACGCCTGGATCACCCTCGCGAAGGCCGACAGCGGGATGACGGCGGTGCCCGCGACCGCGCCGCAGGGCACCGGCCTGGACCTCAAGGCGTTCCAGAACCTCGGCTACACCGGTGAGTGGTTCGTCTTCGCGGGCTTCGTCGTCTTCATGTGGTTCCGGCTGCTGCGCCGCGAGGCCGAGTTCGCGCGGGACGCGGAGCTCGGTCTGGTCCCCTCCGAGGGAACGGACCACGAACGGGACCGTGAGCGGGACCCGGAGCACGAGCGGGACGGAAGCCCCGACGAGAATCCGGCCCGGGACGCCGCCGGGACCCCGGTCCCGTAGATCCCGGACCCGTCGATTCCCGGACCCCGGTCCCGTAGATCCCGGACCCGTCGATTCCGGACCCCGGACCCGTAGCCGCCCCGGTCCCGGGCCCGCCCGGGTTCAGGACGCCGCCAGTATCCCCGTCCGGTACACCGTGCCCGCGCACGCGCCGGACACCGTCGTCGAGGCGCTCGCACCCGTGTCCGCCGCGTAGGAGACGGTGACGCTGCCGTCGGCCACGCCGTCCTCCGTGAGGAACTGGGCCGAGGTGCCCGTGCCGCTGGTGTCCGTGCCGGTGCCGCCGCCCGTGGCCGCGCCCTCCGTGGAACTGGGGTCCGGCGAGGGCTCGCCCCCACCGGTGGTCGGGCAGGTCTCCGAGGGCACCCAGGCGAACTTCACGACGTACGAGACACTCGGCTGCAGCACCAGCGAGGCGACCTCCGTGGAGGGGTCGGGCAGGCCGGTGGCCGCGTCGCCCGTCACATGGGTCACCACGCCGATCTTGGACGCGTCCGCCGCACCCTGAGCCAGCGTGCTGACCGCGCCCCCGCCGCTGACCGTGCAGCTGGTGCCGGAGACGTTCGAGACGCTGAAGGAGCCGTAGACCGCGCCGGCCGAGTCCGGGACGCCCACCGTGCTGGTGGCGCCGCCGAGCTGGGCGGCCGTGCACGCGGGCGCGGCGGGTGCCGAGGCCGACGGACCGGGGCCTCCGGTGGCCGCCCCGGTGCTCGTCCCCTTGCCCTTGTCGGGGGCTCCCGTCCGGCCGTGCTTGCCGTGGTTCTTGGACGTGCCGGAGCCGCCGCCCGCGGTGCTTTCGCCGCCGTCCGGGTTCTTGCCCTGGCTGGTGCCGCCCTGGGCCTGCGAACTGTTGCCCGCGATGGACGGGTCGGCGTTCGACCCGGAGGCGTTCGAGACGTGCACCAGGGCCGGGACGGCCGTACCGATGAACAGCGCGGCGGCGGCCATGCCCACCAGGGCCTGGCGCTTGCGGGCCCTCCGGGCGGGCACCGCGCGGCGCAGATGCTCCAGCGTGCCGTCGGAGGGTTCGATCTCCTCGACCGCCTGGTGCAGCAGCCGGCGCAGCGCCAGTTCGTCCGCGCCGAGGCTTTCGGGACCCAGGCCGTCCGGGCCCAGTTCGTCGGGCTGTCCGTCGGGGCCGTGGTTCACAGTTCCGTTCCCAGCGTGCGATTGCCTGTGCTCGTGCTCCGGGCGCCGTTCCTCGTCACGGCGCCGCGCGTTCTCGTGCCCGCTCATGCCGGGGCCTCCATGGCCACACGGAGCGCCGCGATGCCGCGCGAGCCGTACGCCTTGACCGAGCCGAGCGATATGCCGAGGGTCTCGGCGACCTGGGCCTCGGTCATGTCCGCGAAGTAGCGCAGTACGAGAACCTCGCGCTGGCGGCGCTGCAGGCCCTTCATCGCCTTCTTCAGCGCGTCGCGCTCCAACAGGTCGTAGGCGCCCTCCTCGGCGCTCGCCATGTCGGGCATCGGCTTCGAGAGGAGCTTGAGGCCGAGGATGCGCCGGCGCAGGGCCGACCGCGAGAGGTTGACGACGGTCTGACGCAGATAGGCGAGCGTCTTCTCCGGGTCGCGGACGCGCTTGCGCGCCGAGTGCACCCGGATGAAGGCCTCCTGGACGACGTCCTCGCACGAGGCGGTGTCGTCGAGCAGGAGCGCCGCGAGACCCAGGAGCGACCGGTAGTGGGCGCGGTAGGTCTCGGTCAGATGGTCGACCGTCGTGCCTGCGGCCGTGCTGCTGTCCTCAGCGCCGTCGCGCTGGCTCGGTATGCGGGCGGGCCGCGCTGCGGGCATGGGCGCGATCACCGGCATGCCGCCGGACGCGCCGGGGCTGCGGAGTCGGCGGGGTGGACGCAGGGCCGTGCCCCTCGTCTGTACCGCGGTGAATTCGAGTACCTCTGCCACGCCAGTTGGACACACGTCCCCCCTTCAGGGTTGTACGCGACGGGCATCACATTCGCTTCAGCCATCACTTCGGCCGAAACCCCCACCCGCGCGCGGACGGCGACGCCCACTCTCACGCACATCGCGACGCCCGCCGGAACACCTGCCGGAACCCCCGACGACGCGCCCGGCAGCGCGCCTGAAAGTGCACTGAAAGCCCTCATGCGTAAAAGCTCATCCCCTATGCCCCATTTACCCTGCCGCCCCCGGACCACCCGCGCAGGGCTAACGCAAAGACGCTCCCCGCCCTCCGCGTGGTTGCGGAGAACGGGGAGGGAAATCTTCGAACGCCGGGTGGGTCTCGTTCAAGTGGTCCGGACCATTATTCCGGCCACAGGACTCGCACAGATCCTACAAACGAATCCGGGGATGACCAGGAGATTTTTCGCGGCCCCCGGCCGCGGCCGGGAAACCCGCCGCGCGGGTCACGCCCTGCCCGGGGGGCGGGCCGCCAACTCCGCCGCCACCAGCTCCGCGATCTGCGCCGTGTTGAGCGCGGCTCCCTTGCGGAGGTTGTCGCCGCAGACGAAGAGTTCGAGGGCGGTCGGATCGTCGAGCGCCCGCCGGACACGGCCGACCCAGGTCGGGTCGGTGCCCACGACGTCGGCGGGAGTGGGGAACTCCCCGGCGGCCGGATCGTCGAACAGGACGACCCCGGGCGCGGTGGCCAGGATCTCCCGCGCCTTCGCCACCGTGACCCTGTCCTCGAAGCGGGCGTGGACGGTGAGGGAGTGCGTGGTGACGACCGGGACGCGGACGCAGGTCACGGCCACGGGCAGGCGGGGCAGCCCCAGGATCTTGCGGGACTCGTCCCGCACCTTCATCTCCTCCGAGGACCAGCCGTCCTCGCGCAGCGACCCGGCCCACGGTACGACGTTCAGGGCCACCGGCTCCGGGAACGGGCCGGTGTTGTCCCCCACCGCACGGCGTACGTCACCGGGGCTGGTCCCCAGTTCCGTACCGGCGACCAGGGACAGCTGCTGGCGCAGGGTCTCGACGCCGGCGCGCCCGGCACCGCTCACCGCCTGGTAGCTGGAGACCACCAGCTCGCGCAGCCCGAACTCGGCGTGCAGCGCGCCGAGCGCCACGATCATGGAAAGAGTGGTGCAGTTCGGGTTGGCGATGATCCCGCGCGGACGCATCCGGGCGGTGTGCGGATTGACCTCGGGGACGACCAGGGGCACGTCCGGGTCCATCCGGAAGGCGCCCGAGTTGTCCACCACGATCACACCCTTGGCGGCGGCGATCGGCGCCCAGTGCGCCGCCACCTCGTCGGGTACGTCGAACATCGCGACGTCGACCCCGTCGAAGGCGGCCTCGCTCAGCGCCGCCACCTCGACCTCCTCGCCGCGCACAGCCAGCTTGCGGCCGGCCGAGCGCGGGGAGGCGAGCAGACGGATCTCGCCCCAGATGTCCGCGTGCTGGGACAGGATCTGGAGCATGACGCCGCCGACGGCCCCGGTCGCGCCCACGACCGCGAGCGTCGGACGTCCGAGGCGTCCGGGGTGACCGGGGTGACCGGAGAAGTGTTCAGCCGGTCGCCCGGTCCATTCGGCCATCAGCGGCCAGTGCCTCCGTAGACAACGGCCTCGTCGCTGTCGGAGTCGAGCCCGAAGGCGGTGTGCACGGCGCGCACGGCCTCGGGGACGTCGTCCGCGCGGGTGACGACCGAGATACGGATCTCGGAGGTCGAGATCAGTTCGATGTTGACCCCGGCGTCGCTGAGCGCCTCGAAGAAGCCGGCCGTGACACCCGGGTTCGTCTTCATGCCCGCGCCGACCAGCGAGATCTTGCCGATCTGGTCGTCGTAGCGCAGCGAGTCGTAGCCGATCACGGTCCTGGCCTTCTCCAGGGCGTCGATGGCCTTGCGGCCCTCGGTCTTGGGAAGGGTGAAGGAGATGTCCGTGAGGCCCGTGGAGGCGGCGGACACGTTCTGCACGACCATGTCGATGTTGATCTCGGCGTCCGCGATGGCCCGGAAGATCGAGGCGGCCTCGCCCGGCTTGTCCGGGACACCGACGACCGTGACCTTGGCCTCGGAGGTGTCGTGAGCGACACCGGAGATGATGGCCTGCTCCACCTTCTGGTCCCCTTGCTGGATCGGTGCGTTGCTGACCCAGGTGCCCTGGAGCCCGCTGAAGGACGAGCGCACGTGGATCGGGATGTTGTAGCGGCGGGCGTACTCCACACAGCGGTGGAGCAGCACCTTGGAGCCGGAGGCGGCGAGCTCCAGCATGTCCTCGAAGGCGATCCAGTCGATCTTCTTCGCCTTCTTCACCACGCGCGGGTCGGCGGTGAACACGCCGTCCACGTCGGTGTAGATCTCGCAGACCTCGGCGTCGAGCGCCGCGGCGAGCGCGACGGCCGTCGTGTCGGAACCACCGCGCCCGAGCGTGGTGATGTCCTTCTTGTCCTGCGAGACGCCCTGGAACCCGGCGACGATGGCGATGTTGCCCTCGTCGAGGGCCGTCCGGATACGGCCGGGCGTGACGTCGATGATCCGCGCTTTGTTGTGGACCGAGTCGGTGATGACACCGGCCTGGCTGCCGGTGAACGACTGGGCGCTGTGGCCCAGGTTCTTGATCGCCATCGCCAGCAGGGCCATGGAGATCCGCTCACCCGCGGTCAGCAGCATGTCGAACTCTCGCCCGCTGGGCATCGGAGACACCTGCTCGGCGAGATCGATCAGCTCGTCCGTCGTGTCGCCCATCGCGGAAACGACCACGACCACCTGGTGGCCGTTCTTCTTCGCTTCCACGATTCGCTTGGCGACGCGCTTGATGCCCTCGGCATCGGCTACGGAGGAGCCTCCGTACTTCTGCACGACAAGGCCCACGTGCGCTCCTCGCTCCATCTGTCTCTGCACCGCACACTTGCGGTCGGCTCAGTTTAACGAGCGGCCGGATTTCCCTTCCGAAGTATCACATCGTGAGATGTCCCGCTCACGACGTGATCACTGCGGACCGTCAGGTCGACCGAGGCCGTCAGGGATCCTCCGGCCGCTCCGAGCGGCATCTGCCCGCGTCCGGGCTCCGCCACTCCGGAAAGTGCCCCTAGTCACACGAGACGGCCGTGACCAGGGCGCCGGCGAGGAAGACAGGAGGACGGGACAGACAGCGGGAAGCGCACGCCGGGCGCATCCCCGGCACCGGAGTGCCCGGTGCGCCGGGAGTGCACGCTGCGCTCCGGAACGCACGGTGCACGCCAGATAGGCCGGTGCGACCAGTGCGCGTCACTGCGACCAGTGCGCGTCACTGCGACCGGTGCGCGCCCGTGCGGCCGGTGTGCCCCCGAGCTATGTGGGCGTCCCCAGGCCCAGCGGGCCCCCGATCTCCTCCGCCATCACCCGGCCGGCCTCCTCCGCGAGGATCTCCTCGCCGATGTCCTGGTCGGTGTCCAGGCCGTTCAGGTCGTCCAGGGGCTGGTTCAGCCGGACGTGGGCGACCAGGGACTGCAGGGCGCGCAGCGCGGCCGAGGCGGTGGAGCCCCAGTTCGAGAAGTACGAGAACTGCCACCACCACAGTGCCTCGCTGGTGCGTCCCGCGCGGTAGTGGGCCATGCCGTGGCGCAGGTCCGTGATGACGTCGGCGAAGTCGTCCGAGATCCGGCAGGCCACCGGGGCCTTGCGGGGCTCGTACGGGTCGAAGACCTCGGAGTAGACGTCGACCGGTTCCAGCATCACGGCCAGCCGCTCACGCAGCTCGTCGACGTCCGGTTCCGGGCCGAGGTCGGGCTCGTAGGGCTCGTCGGGGACGATGTCCTCGTGCGCGCCCAGGCGACCGCCGGCCAGGAGGAGTTGGGAGATCTCCAGGAGGAGGAAGGGGATCGCCGAGTCCGGCTCGTCGCCCTTGGCCACCTCGGTGACGGCGACCAGGAAGCTCTCCACCTGGTCCGCGATCTGGACCACGAAGTCGTCGGGGTCCTGACTGGTGGCGTGCAGTGTGGCGTCAGACATCTAGGAGTCGTCTCCCCTCGAAGGCGCGGCCGAGTGTGACCTCGTCCGCGTATTCCAGGTCGCCACCCACCGGGAGGCCGCTGGCCAGGCGGGTGACCCTGAGGCCCATGGGCTTGATCATGCGGGCGAGATACGTGGCCGTGGCCTCGCCCTCCAGGTTCGGGTCGGTGGCCAGGATGAGCTCCGTGACCACGCCGTCGGCGAGGCGGGCGAGGAGTTCCCTTATCCGCAGGTCGTCAGGGCCGACGCCCTCGATCGGGCTGATCGCGCCGCCGAGCACGTGGTACTTCCCGCGGAACTCACGCGTCCGCTCGACCGCGACGACGTCCTTCGGCTCCTCCACCACGCAGATCACCGAGAGGTCGCGGCGCGGGTCGCGGCAGATGTTGCACAGCTCTTCCTGTGCCACGTTGCCGCAGGTCGCGCAGAAGCGGACCTTCGCCTTGACCTCCATGAGGCACTGCGCGAGCCGGCGGACGTCCGTCGGCTCGGCCTGCAGGATGTGGAAGGCGATCCGCTGCGCGCTCTTGGGACCGACGCCGGGCAGCCGCCCCAACTCGTCGATGAGGTCCTGGACCACGCCTTCGTACAACGGACTGCCGCCCTTCCTGGATTCGTTCAGTACGTACGGTAGTTGGCCGCCGCCGGTCTTAGAAGGGCAGACCCGGGATGCCGCTGCCGCCACCGCCGAGGCCCTGGGCGAGAGGGCCGAGCTTCTGCTGCTGGAGTGCCTGCGCGTTCTCGTTCGCCGCCTGGACCGCCGCGACGACCAGGTCGGCCAGCGTCTCCGTGTCCTCGGGGTCCACCGCCTTCGGGTCGATCACCAGGGCACGGAGTTCACCGGAGCCGGTCACCGTCGCCTTCACCAGACCGCCGCCCGACCGGCCTTCCACCTCCGTGCGCGCGAGTTCCTCCTGCGCGTTCGCGAGGTCCTGCTGCATCTTCTGGGCCTGCTGGAGCAGCTGCTGCATGTTGGGCTGGCCACCACCGGGAATCACGATCAGCTCCTGGGTCGTACGGCTATCGGCACCACTGTCCGGACGGGGTTTTCCCGCTCAGCACGAGCCTACGTGGTCGACGGGCCGGTCGCCCCAGCACTCTTTCGAGTGACACCGTCCGTCCGCCTATACCTGACCAAGCCCCTCTTCCGGGCGGAAAACCGGTGAAAACCGGGCCATCGCCACCCATTGGGCGGTAGGAAAGAGGCGGCGCCTGAGCATCATGCGTCACGCAGCATCACACAACGTCACTAGTTTTCGTCGGAGCCGTCGTCGCCGGAGTCGTGGCCCGCGTCGTCGTCGGCGTCATCACCGTCGTCAGTAGGGAGTGCCGGGTGAGCCAGCCGGAGATGCAGCCCGAGGGGCCGCCCCAGGACGCTCGCAGCGACGGGGCCGCGGGGCCCCGGCCGGGCGACCTGACCGGCCGGCCGCTCCCCCTCGGGGACTGGGGGGAACCGGCCGATCGGCTCCACGAGCTCTACCGGTGGGTGGAACGCGGAGCACTCGACACGGCTTCCTGGTACCTCGCGGACCGGGCCGGGAAGCGGTGGGCGGCCCGGCTGCTGCGGGGCGGGGCGGCGGTGGGCGCGATGGCCGGAGCCGCGTTGCCGCTGCTGGATCTCACCGGAGTGGTCGGTGGCGTGGCTCCCTGGGGGTACCTCGCGCTGTTGCTCGGGGTGGCGTGCGTGGCGGGTGACCGGTTCTTCGGGGTGACCTCCGGGTGGATAAGGGACGTTGCCACGGCGCAGGCCGTGCAGCGACGCCTCCAGGTGCTCCAGTTCGACTGGGCGTCCGAGAGCGTGCGGGAGGTGCTGGGGCCGGCGGAGGGGACCGCCAGTGAGGCGGCGGAGCGGTGCCTCGGTGTCCTGCGCAGGTTCTCGGAGGACGTCACGGAGCTGGTCCGGGCCGAAACCGCGGACTGGATGGTGGAGTTCCGGACGGGACCGGCACCGTTGGGCATCCAGTCGTCGCTGGCCGGGTCGCCCCGCCCGGAGGGGAGTCCGACCGGGCGCCTCCCGCTGGCCCCGGGCACCCGGCCGAACATGCCCCGCCAGCGGCCGCCCGAGCCGCGATAGCCCTCCGGGCGGGGCCGATGCCCTCCGGGCGGGGCCGATGCCCTCCGGGGGGCGAGGTGGGGGTGTTCGTTCGGTCGATCGGGTCAGCTCAGGGTGCTGCTGCTCCGGGTTTCGCGGTGGATTGTGTCGGCTGCGGGGCGGTGGGGGCTTGTCGCGCAGTTCCCCGCGCCCCTCGAAGGGGCCCGGCGCGGTGCGTCGGCTGCACGACCGTGGGGGCTGAGCGCGCAGTTCCCCGCGCCCCTTGAAGGGGCGCGGCGCCGTGTCTCGGCTGCACGGCTGTGGGAGCAGGGCGTGCAGTTCCCCGCCGCCCCTTGAAAGGGCCCCCGGCGCGGTGCGTCGGCTGCGGGGCGGTGGGGGCTTGGCGCGCAGTTCCCCGCGCCCCTTGAAAGAGCGCGGCGCCGTGGGGTCAGTCGGCTCCGCAGATCCTCAGGCCCACCGGGGTGCCGCACGGCAGGTGGCCGTGGGTGCGGATGACGTCCTGGCCGCTGCCCCGGCTGATGTAGGCGAGGAAGCTGGAGGCGAGGGAGTCGGCGGGCGGCTGGCCGTAGGTGTAGGCGTACTCGATCTCGCGGTACGGGTAGTCGCCGGAGCCGCGCTCCAGTTCCTCCACGGAGGCGGTGTGGCCGCCGAGGGTGAGCAGGTGCAGGCCCTTGTGGCCGTTCGCGAGGGTCAGCGCGAGGTTCAGCTCGCTGTACCCGATCGCGCCGGGGAGCCCCGCCACGGTGCTCAGCACCTGGTCGGTGGAGTCGAGTTCGCAGCGCACGACGGGGGCCGTCGCGTCGTCCTTGTGCACACAGTCGAGCGAGGAGTTCGCGATCTCGCCGCGTCCCAGCACCCGGTGCTGGAAGACCTGCCGGGTGCCGGAGTTGGCGTCCCGGCTGACGAGGAGCACCGGCCGGTCGGGGCCGCCCAGCTGCTTCCAGTCGCGGATCTCGCCGCGGTAGAGACGGCGTACGTCGTCCAGCGTGAGGCCGCGCAGCGGGATGTCGTCGTTGACGACCAGCGCGAAGACCGAGACCGCGACCCGGTTCTCCCGCAGCTGCGGGAACCCGCTCGGCTTCGGCCCGTCGGAGAGCGCCACGACGGGCGGTGAGCCGTTCCTGGCCTTGGCCCCCGCGGCCGCGAGCTCGCGCACCCCGGCCGTGCTTCCGTGCGCGTCGACCACGATGTCGGAGCCCGCGCAGTCCCGCTCGTACTTCTTGGCCAGCTCGCTCATGACGGGCGCGAAGGCGGTCGAGCCGGTGACCGTCAGGGTGCCCTTCTCGCAGCCGATCGGCGGCGGCGAGTCGTCCCGCAGCACGACGATCAGCGCGAGGGTCACGACGCACACCGTCAGCAGCACGGTGATCGTCCGGGCCGCGCGGCTGAACAGCGGCGGCTGATCGTCCGGCGTCGTGCTGCGGTTGGGGCTGACCTCGCCGTCCCGCAGGCCGCCGATGAGCCGTATCCGCCGCCCCACGTCACCGCCCGACAGCAGCACGAGCAGCTTGAAGTGCTCGCCCCGGTTGAGCGGGACGCGCGGGATGCGCAGGGTGCCGCCCTCGTAGCTGAGCCCCGCGGCCGGGGTGAAGTGGTCCATGAGGTGGTCGGTGCCGGGCGGCTGGGTGACGGACACGCCCCGGATGACCCGGTCGGTGAACACCGCGGTCAGACCGTGCCGTTCACGGCTCGTGTAGTCGTCCCCCGCGATGCTCTGCGAGCCGTCGTTCTCGATCCGCAGCAGCACCAGCGTGGCGTCCGCCATGCCCGGCGCCTCGTCGAACAGCCCGAGCCGGACGTTGGCCCGCCCCGAACGCACGTCGTCGCCCACCGGGTTGTCCATCTGCACCCGGTACCCGATCCGCTTGCGCCGCGGCACCCGGCGTTCGTACCAGACCATCACGGCGGAGGCGACGACACCGATCACGGCGGTCCCGACGGCCACTATGTTCTCTGCGCTCAGCCACTCCATCGCGAGCCACTCCCCCGAGCCCAACGGTGGGGTCACCGTACGGCTTGGAGCGAGAACGCACGGCGTACGCCGGATGAAGTCTCAGCGGCCTTCCAGCCGGTTGCCGCCGACGCCGGCCGTCCCGGTGTTCAGCCGCTCGCCGGGGCGTCCGTCAGCCGCTCTTCGTGTAGGTCAGGGCGTCGCCCGAGTCCGAGTTCACCCGGCGCAGACCGCCGTCGGGCAGCAGGGTCACCTCGGAGGCGGCGCCCGGGGCGCAGGAGGAGAGCGGTTCGCCGGAGAGGACCTGGGAGGGACCGATCCGCAGCGGACCGCCGGCCGTCGGGGCGGCGGTCAGCCCGGCCTGGAAGACGCAGTGGTACGCGCCGCTGCCGAGCGGGCCGTCCGCGGTGAGCGAGAGGACCATGTCGCCGACCTCGCCCTGCCGGATGGTGAGCCGGCGCGTGTTGTGCCCCGTCGCGTTGTCGATGGAGGCGTCCCAGGTGCCGAGGAACGCCTCCGGGACCGTCCCGCCCGGTGCCGACGCCGAGGCGGACGGCTCGGCGGGTGCGGAGGTGGTGGCGGAGCCGGACGGTCCGGACGCCGTCGGGCCCGGCGTCGTGGGCGCGGTGGTGGCCGGGTTCCTCCCCTTGGAGTCGTCGCCGCCGCTGCCGCCGCCCCGCATCAGGGCGTACACGGAACCGCCCGCGCCCAGCGCGACGACCAGCGCCACCACGATCAGCGCGGCGGTGGAACGGCCGCTGCGGCGCGGGGGCTCCACGAGACCGGGGACCGGACCTCCGCCGGGGCCGTAGGGCGTCGTCGAGCCGTAGGAGCCCGGCGGAGTGCCCCAGCCGCCCTGGGGATAGCCGTACGCGGGCGGCCCCGAGGGGCTGGGGTGCTGCTGCGGATAGCCGTACGCGGGGTGCGGCGCCGGCGGTGCGGCCGGCGAGGGCGTCCCGTGGAAGCCCCCGATCATCGTGGGGAGGTGGTCCGAGGAGCCCGGCTGCCCCGGCGGCGGAGTGGCGGCGTGCTCCGGGGAGACCTCGGGAACCGGCGCCGCGCCGGGGGCGGCGGCGGCAGGTTCGGCGGGGGCAGGTTCGGCGGGGGCGGCAGGTGCGGCGGACGCGCCGGGTGCGGCGGCCTGCTTGGAGAGATGCAGGGGCGGGACGGCGGCCGGGTCCTGAGCCGGTTCCGGGGCCGGCGGGAGCGCGGCGGGCGCCGAGTCCGGGTTCTCCGTGTCCAGCAACCGCACCGCGTGCCGCCCCAGCTGGGCGACCAGCGCGCTCGGCAGCCACGGGTCACGGGACCGCCCGCCCGACACGGTGTCCTCCGCGCCGGTCCGCTCCAGGATCTCGCCGAGCGAGGGCCGCGCCGCGGGATCCTTGCGCAGACAGCGCCGTACGAGGTCGGCGAGCCCCTCCGGTACGCCCTCCAGGTCCGGGTCCTCCTGCGCGATGCGGAACATCATCGCGTGCACCCCGCTGCTCGTCGCCCCGAAGGGCAGCACGCCCGTGGCCGCGTACGACAGGACCGAGCCCAGGCAGAAGATGTCGCACGCGGGCGTGACACGGTCGCCGCGGACCTGCTCGGGCGCCATGAAGCCGGGGGAGCCGACGAGCGCGCCGGTGCGGGTGAGGCCGCCGTCGGTGACGGTCTCCAGGGCACGCGCGATCCCGAAGTCGATGACGCGCGGGCCGTCGATCGTCACGAGCACGTTGGAGGGCTTGAGGTCGCGGTGGATGAGTCCCGCCGCGTGGATGTCCTTCAGGGCGTGCGCGAGGCCGGCCGCGAGGATGCGCACGGAACGCTCCGGAAGCGCGCCGTGGTCGTGGCCGACGACGGTCTGGAGGCTGGGCCCGGCCACGTAACCGGTCGCGACCCACGGGATCTCGGCTTCCGTGTCCGCGTCCAGCACGGGCGCGGTCCAGTACCCGCCGACCCGGCGCGCGGCCTGCACCTCCTGCCGGAAGCGGGCCCGGAACTCCTCCTGCTCGGCCAGTTCCTCGCGTACCAGCTTCACCGCGACGGTCCGTCCGCGGTCGGAGCGCGCGAGATAGACGTTCCCCATCCCGCCGGCACCGAGCCGCGCCATCAGCCGGTACACCCCGATCTGACGCGGGTCCCCGCCCCCCAGCTTCTCCATCGTCGCGCGCCTTCCCCCCGTACGTGTGCAACAGCCCGAGGATAGTGCGGCCGTACGGGGAGGCGGGTGGGGTGGTGTCTACGGTTCCGTAACAGCGTCTGGCGTTTCCGTGACGGCCGTCGCGAGGCCGCCGGGCACGCCGGGAGCCGCTCCACCACCCGTCCCACCCACCCCACCGCCTCCGCGTCGGCCTCCTCCGCCCGTCCCCCTCCCCCTCCGGGCCCCCACGCCCGACAGACTGTCGCGGAAAGCCCCGGACCACAGACAGGACGCCGATATCGCGTCCGCTCCGCGGCCACCTACGCTTCGGCGCATGACCCCTCAGCCCAACCCCCAGGTCGGCGCCGCAGTGAAGGCCGCGGACCGCGCGCACGTGTTCCACTCCTGGTCCGCGCAGGAGCTCATCGACCCGCTCGCCGTCGCCGGCGCGGAGGGGTCGTACTTCTGGGACTACGACGGCAAGCGGTATCTGGACTTCACCAGCGGGCTCGTCTTCACCAACATCGGCTACCAGCACCCGAAGGTCGTCGCCGCGATCCAGGAGCAGGCCGCCACGCTGACGACGTTCGCGCCCGCCTTCGCCGTCGAGGCGCGGTCGGAGGCCGCCCGGCTGATCGCCGAGCGGACCCCGGGCGACCTGGACAAGATCTTCTTCACCAACGGCGGCGCCGAGGCCGTCGAGAACGCGACGCGGATGGCACGGCTGCACACCGGGCGCCCGAAGATCCTCTCCGCGTACCGCTCGTACCACGGGGCCACCTCCACCGCGATCAACCTCACCGGTGACCCGAGGCGCTGGCCGAACGACATCGGCGCGGCCGGCGTCGTCCACTTCTGGGCGCCGTTCCTCTACCGCTCCCCGTTCCACGCGGAGAACGAGCGGCAGGAGTGCGAGCGGGCGCTCCAGCACCTGGAGGACACGATCGCCTTCGAGGGGCCGGGCACCATCGCGGCCGTCATCCTGGAGACGATCCCCGGCACCGCGGGCATCATGACGCCGCCGCCCGGCTACCTCACCGGGGTGCGGGAGATCTGCGACCGGTACGGGATCGTCTTCGTCCTGGACGAGGTCATGGCCGGGTTCGGGCGGACCGGGAAGTGGTTCGCCGCCGATCACTACGAGGTGACGCCGGACCTGATGACCTTCGCGAAGGGCGTGAACTCCGGGTACGTGCCGCTGGGCGGGGTGGCCATCTCGTCGGCGATCGCGGAGACCTTCGCGCGCCGGCCCTATCCCGGGGGGCTCACGTACTCCGGGCATCCGCTGGCCTGTGCGGCGGCCGTCGCCACGATCAACGTGATGGAGGAGGAGGGCATCGTCGAGCAGGCCGCGCGGATCGGTGAGACCGTGCTCGGCCCCGGCCTGCGGGAGCTCGCCGAGCGGCATCCCAGTGTCGGCGAGGTGCGCGGTACGGGGGTCTTCTGGGCCCTCGAACTGGTCAAGGACCGGGAGACCCGGGAGCCGCTGGTGCCGTACAACGCGGCCGGGACGGACAACGCGCCGATGGCCGCGTTCGGGGCGACCGCGAAGGCCCACGGTCTGTGGCCCTTCATCAACATGAACCGCACCCATGTCGTGCCGCCGTGCAACGTCACGGAGGCCGAGGCGAAGGAGGGACTCGCGGTGCTGGACATGGCCCTGTCCATAGCCGACGAACACACCGTCTGACCCGGAACCTCCTCTCGCCCCCGCCGGGGCGAGGAAACCCTTGCTGGAACCCCACCGCGTAAGGTGACGTGCTCATAGGAGAACCACGAGCGCACGCACGTGCACCCTTACGCGATGGGGGAAGCGACACACCATGCCCGGCACCGGCGGCACTGGCGCCGTAACCCGCAGCACCCTGCGGCAGCAGATCGCCGACGCGCTCCGCGACGAGGTGCTCGCAGGCCGCCTCCAGCCGGGGCAGGAGTTCACGGTGAAGGAGATCGCCGAGCAGTACGGCGTCTCCGCGACCCCGGTCCGCGAGGCCCTCGTCGACCTGTCGGCGCAGGGACTGCTGGACGCGGACCAGCACCGCGGCTTCCGCGTGCACGAGTACTCGCCGGCCGACTTCCGCGGCATGATCGAAGCCCGCAGCCTCGTCACGGACGGCATGTTCCACAACCTCATCGAGGGCGACGGCATGAAACGGGCCGACGACCCCCGCGTCCTCGCCGCCCTCGCGGGCGTCCGCCGCCGCGGCGAGGAGGCCCAGCGCGCCGCCGTCGCGGGCGACCTGAACATCCTCATCGGCTACGACCTCCGCTTCTGGCGCGAACTGAGCGCCCTCTTCGGCAACGCCTACCTGGCCGACTTCCTCCACCGCCTGCGCGTCCAGTCCTGGGTGTGCACGGTGCAGCACCTCCGCCGGGTGGACGACCTGAGGGGCTACCTCTGGTCGGGGCACACGGAACTGGTGGACGCGCTCGCGCGGCGCGACCCGCGCGCGGCGCACGCGATCGTCACCGAGTACAACGCGCACTCCCTGGCCCTCATCGAACGTCTGGCCGCCGAATGAGCGCGCCGCACACCACGGACGTCATAGAGGACATGCCGGCCCCTGCCATCGACCTGACGGTCGTCGTCCCCGCCTACAACGAGGAGCGGCGGCTCGCCCCGACGCTCGACGCGATCATCACGTACCTGCGCGACGGCGAGAGCCGTTTCGGCAGGTGGGAACTGATCGTCGTGGACGACGGCTCCACCGACGGCACCAAGGACGTCGTCGACGCCGTCCGCGCCCGCGAACCCCGCGTCCAGCTCGTCACCAGCCCCCGCAACCGCGGCAAGGGCAACGCCCTGCGCCTGGGCGTCCTCGCCTCGAACGGCCGCCGCGTCCTCGTCACGGACGCCGACCTGGCCGCGCCGATCGAGGAACTGGAACTGCTCGACAAGGCGCTCGGCGAGGGCCACTCGGCCGCGATCGGATCGCGGGCCACGCCCGGCGCCACGATAGACACGCACCAGCACCGGCTGCGCGAGCTGCTCGGCCGGGCCGGGAACTTCCTGATACGCAGCGTCGCGGTGCCGGGCATACGCGACACCCAGTGCGGCTTCAAGCTCTTCGACGGGGAGCGGGCACGGGAGGCGTTCGGGGCGTCACGGCTCAACGGCTGGGGCATCGACGTGGAGGTGCTCCAGCACTTCCGCCGCTCGGGCTGGCCGGTGGCGGAGGTCCCGGTCCGCTGGTCCCACCAGCCCGGCTCGAAGGTACGGCCCCTCGACTACGGCCGCGTCCTCGCCGAACTGGCCCTGCTCAAGGTCCGCTCCGTCCGCCCCGCGGACCTCCTCGCGGTCTCGCTCTTCCTCCTCATGGCGGTCGCCCTCTACTCCGGCCGCTGGGCGGACCCGAACGGCCGCTACCTCCCCGACTCGCTCCAGGACCAGAACCAGTGGGAGTGGTTCCTCGCGGTCACCGCGGACAACGTCCGCCATCTCCACAACCCGCTCTTCACCACCCTCCAGGGCTTCCCGGACGGCGTGAACCTCATGGCCAACACGGTCATGCTGGGCCTGTCCGTGCCCTTCGCGCCGATCACCCTGCTCTTCGGCCCGGCGGTCGCGCTCGGCCTCGTCATGACGCTGGGGCTGGCCGCCACCGGCGCCGCCTGGTACCGGCTGATCGCCAAGCGGGTCGTGGGCCACCGGGGCGCGGCGTTCGTCGGCGCCGCGCTGGCCGCCTTCGCCCCCCCGATGATCAGCCACGCCAACGCGCACCCCAACTTCGTGATCCTGTTCATGGTCCCGCTGATCATCGACCGCGCGCTGCGTCTGTGCGCCGGCACGCGGGTCGTCCGGGACGGGATCGTGCTCGGGCTGATGGCGACGTACCAGATCTTCCTCGGCGAGGAACCCCTGCTGCTCGCTTCGATGGGCATGGCGCTCTTCGCCCTCGGCTACGGGCTCGTCCGGCGCGATACCGCCAGAGCGGCGTGGCGTCCGCTGCTGAACGGGCTGGCGGTGGCGGGGGCCGTGTGCCTGCCGATCGTCGCGTTCCCGCTGTACTGGCAGTTCGCGGGACCGCAGAGCTACAAGAGCGTGCTCCACGGCGACAACGCGGGCAACAGCCCGCTCGCGCTCCTCTCCTTCGCCGAGCGCTCGCTGCTCGCCGGGAACGCCCAGAGCGCGGGCGCGCTCTCCCTGAACCCCACCGAGCAGAACGCCTTCTACGGATGGCCGCTGGCCGTGTTCGCCTTCGCGGTCGCCGTACGGCTCTGGGAGCGGGCGCTCGTCAAGGCCCTCGCCTTCACGGCGGTGGCCGCGGCGATGCTCTCACTGGGCCCGAAGTTCCGCATCCCGACGACCGGCACGGTCCTGCCCGGCCCCTGGGCGCTGCTGTCCGGCAAACCCCTCTTCGAGTCCGTCATCGAGGGACGGGTCGCGATGATCTGCGCGCCCGCGCTGGGGATGCTGGTGGCGATCGCGATCGAGCGGCTGATGAGCGCCCGCCGCCCCGCCACCCAGTACTTCGGCGCGCTGGCCGTCGCCGCCGCGCTGCTCCCCCTCGTCCCGGCGCCCCTGAAGACGGTCGACCGGGCGCCGACCCCCGCCTTCTTCACCGACGGAACGTGGCGGGCGTACGTCGACACGGCCAGGGGCGAGTCCCTGGTGCCGGTGCCCCTGCCGGACCCGGGCGACGCGCAGGCGCTGCACTGGCAGACGGCGGCGGGCCTCGGCTTCCCGCTGCCCGGCGGGTATTTCAACGGCCCCTACGGACCCGACCACATCGGCATCTACGGCGCCTCGCCCCGCTACACGTCCAACATGCTGCGCGACGTGCGGTACTCCGGCAAGGTCCCCGTGATCGGCGAGAACTGGCGGGCGCAGGCCCGCGCCGATTTCGCGTACTGGAAGGCGGGCGCGCTGGTGCTGGTCCCCCAGGACCACCAGAACGAGCTGCGGGAGGCCGTGGACCAGCTGGTGGGTCACCCCGGCACGTGGGTGCACGGGGTCTGGGTATGGGATCTGCACGAGGGGGACTGAGGACGGGCCCCACGCATTACGCTTCCCTGACCACCGTGCTTCCCCAGGAGCTAGAGGAGCCGTCTGTTGGCCTGTGACCTGTGGCTTGTCCCGCTCGTCGACGTGCTGTGCCACACCCCCGACAACCCGTTCGCCGAGGAACTGGCGCTGTACGACAAGGTGCTGGGCGAGGCCGGGCTCCCGCCGGTCCCCGTGTACGCCTACATGCCGGGGCTGTCCGGCGACGTCGCCCCGGTCGCGGGCTTCGACTACGACGCCCTGCACTTCCTGCGCCGGGCGTATCTGCTCCAGATGTGCGGTCTCGCGGTCACCCCGGTGGACGAACTGGGCGGCGACTACGAGCAGTTGCTGGAGATGTTCCAGACCAACGCCCAGCAGTCGCACCTCGTCTGGCACTACGACCACGCGGGCGCGTACGTGCCCGTCGACTTCCCGCATCCACTCGCCAACGACGAGCTCCTCGCCGGGGGCGGCCCGCTGGGTTCCTCCCAGGCACTGCTGCGCGAGCTCGAGTTCGTGGCCCCCTCGATCGGCATCGACCCGGCCAATCCGCCGGCCGCGCCGCAGCCGCCGCCGGCCCCCACGGAGCTGGAGGAGCCGGCCGCCCCCGCCCCGTACGACGCGAGCCCGTTCGCCCGTGAGCGGCACGTCTGGCTGGGTCTGCACGCGGCGGCGACCCGGAGCCTCGCCCAGGGCTCGATGATCATCTTCAGCTGAGGCGCGCCCCCGCCGGGGTGGGCCCGCTCCACGTGCCCCACCCCGGCGGCCGCCTCCGTACCCCTCGGCCCGGCGCCCCGTACCCCTCGGCCAGGCGCCCGCGCACATCCACCGCGCCCTCGCCCGGCCGCCCCGCCGTGTCCGTGCGGCCCGGCACAGGCCGGCATCGGTACCCGGGCACCCCACCGTGTCGTGCGGCCCCTACGCGGGCCGGCTCGGACCGGCTGGGCTCGGCTCGGCCCCGCCCGGATACCCCTACCGCCCGGGATGCCGCAAGCGCCCCTGGTGTCTCCCGCGCACGGGCGGGGTCCTCGCCGGGCCGTCCTGACGGTGCTCCGTTCCCCCCTGACGAGGCGGTCCCGGGCCGGGCGGAACCGGTCGGCGGGTCACCGGCCGCGCGCAGTCGTGTTGCGACCGATCGGGTTGTGTCTGGACCGGGACCGGCGTGGGACGTGACGGATGGCCCACGATGAAGTAGCAGGTCAGAGCCGTTGGACCCGGTCCGGAGCGGTATCGGGGCGTCCGGCGGGCGGCGCCGGGACCCGCGCCGGTTGCGCGGCTCGAGTGGTGAGCGGGCCGGGAGGGGCTGACGGTGGATCACGTCGGGGTCGGGTTCCCCACGTGCTGACAAAGTGTCAGCGGCTCGGCTGCGACGGAAGGACTCGACAATGCGTTCTGCCCGCATGCTTCTCGCTACCGCGACGGCCACGGCCGCCCTCGCGATTGCCGCTCCCGGCGCCCTTGCCGCCACGGCGGGCGACGGTGGCCACGACGACTCCTCCTACAGCAACGAACAGGACGACGGCGGCAGCCACGGCAAGCCGAACGGCGGCACGCACACCGGCGGCGGCGCGCTGCTCAAGTTGAAGAAGGGCGACGACCAGGGCGAGGGAAGCGACTCGGACTGGGGCGGGGACTCGGACTCCGGTGGCAAGGGCTCCGACCGGGGCGGGGACTCCGGCGGCGACGACGAGGGTTCCGACCACGACAAGCCCCGGGGCGGTGTCCACACCGGCGGCGGCGCGCTCAGCATGCTGAAGAGCGACGACTGGAACAAGGACGACGCGAAGTTCAACCCGGAGACCTACAAGAACGACAGCACCGGCGGCTACGGCACCGGATCCGGCAACGGCAACGGCAACGGCAACGGCAACGGATCGGGCCGTGACAACGGCGGGAACGGGAACGGCAACGGCAACGGGTCCGGCCGTGACAACGGCGGCAACGGGAACGGGAACGGCAACGGATCCGGCCGCGACAACGGCGGCAACGGAAACGGCAACGGCAACGGATCCGGCCGCGACAACGGCGGCAACGGAAACGGCGTGGGCTCCGACCGTGACAACGGCGGCAACGGAAACGGCGTGGGCTCCGACCGTGACAAGCCGAGCGGCGGCATGCACACCGGCGGCGGCGCGCTCGCCGGAAAGGGCGTCACGGCCGCCGGCCTCGCGGTCCTGACGCTCGCCGCCGCGGGCGTCTACGCGGTGCGCCGCAGGAGTGCGGCGGGCGGCCTGTCCTGACCGGTGTCCGGCGTCCCATCGGCCGAGGCCGCCGCGGGTCACCCCCGTCATGACGGCCCGGCCGGGTTCCCCGCGTGCCGTACCCGCTCCGCTGCAGCGCCCTAGTGAGGTGGTTCCCGATGGCAGCCCGGCCGCCCTCCCCTGTCATGACCGAGTCCGTGCCGCAACGGCAGGGCTCCCGTTCCGGCGTGCCGATGGGCGTCTGGTGCGCCGGAATCCTGCTTCTGACGCTGGGCCTGTTCGGCGGCCACCCCAAACCGTCCGACGACTCCCGCACGCCCCCCGACACGGCGGCGCTCATGCCGTGGTCGACCCCGGTGCCGGGCAAGCACCTGCCGTCGTCCGCGCCGACCCGGCTTGTCATCCCGAAGATCGGGGTGGACGCGCCCTTCACGGCCCTCTCGATCGACGCGAAGGGCCACCTCAACCCTCCGCCCGCGGACAACGTGAACATGGTCGGCTGGTACGCCGACGGAGTGACCCCGGGGGAAGCGGGAACCTCGATCGTCGCCGGGCACGTGGACACGAAGACCTCGCCCGCCGTGTTCGCGAAGCTCAGCTCGCTCAAGAAGGGGGACACCTTCAAGGTGGAGCGGGCCGACGGTCTCACGGCGTCCTTCCTGGTCGACGACGCCGAGACCTTCGAGAAGGACCACTTCCCCAACGACCGCGTGTACGCCGACACCCCGCAGGCCCAGGTCAGGCTGATCACCTGCGCCGGTGACTACGACCACGGCGCGAAGGACTACACCGAGAACCTGGTCGTCTTCGCCCACCTCGTCTGAACGCCGCCACCGCGGCCGACGCCCCCGGACGGGGGCCGCCGGCCACGGCGCGCGGAGCGGTGGCGTGCGGCACCGGCGGGACGCGGGTGCCTCAGAACACCGGCGTGCCGTCCTGCGTCAGCTTCCAGTTCCCGTCGGCGAAGTCGGCCGGGTCGAGGGTGCCCTTCGACGTGACGTAGTCGATCATCAGCTGGCGGATCTCGTCGGTGGAGCTGTAGGCGATGCCGGCGGCCGCGATGTGCGGGTAACCGCTGCCGCCGTTGGCACGGTAGTTGTTGACGGCCACCACGAAGACCTGGTCGTCGGTCACCGGCGACCCCTTGTAGCTGAGGTTCTTGATCCGGGAACCCTCGGCCTGGGCGATGTCGATGTCGTAGTCGACGCCCGCGGCGGTGTCGTACATGTAGTCCCAGAAGCTGTTGGCGTTGGTGAGGGTGGCGGTGTCCACCTTCGTGCCGGACGGGACCCGGTGGTAGTACTTCGCCGCGTACTCCAGATAGTCCTTCAGCTGGGCGCCCGTGAGCTTCTTGCCGTAGAGGGTGTTGTCGTAGATGTAGAGCCCGGCCACGTCCCGGATGGTGACGTCGCCCCGCGGGATGTCCGCCGTACGGCTGAAGGGCGCGGCGACGGAGATGAGCGGGAGGGCCGCGTCGGCCGTGGACAGGCCGGTGGCGACGGCCGACATCTGGACCTGGTGGATGAAGTCCATGACGGGCACGTCCTTCCAGCAGGCCTCCGCCGCGGAGAGGTCCGCGGTGCAGGTGCCGACGGGCGTGTTGACGTACTTCACGACCAGTTCGTGGTCCGCCTCCAGGAGCCTGGTGATCTCCGCGTCCTCGGCGACGGCGTTGCTGTTGAGGGTCTGCGCCTTGGTGCTCGTCACCTTCCACTGACCGTGGGCGAGTTCGAGCTCGAAGTCGAAGACGGTCAGCCGCATGCCGTAGCAGTACGGCTCCGACAGGACGACGTCCTTGCCGGTCCCGGTGTTGGTGACCGTGTACGAGGAGACCTCGGTGTGGGTGTGGCCGACGAGGATGGCGTCGATGCCGGGCACCTGAGCGGCGACCAGGTTCGAGGCGTTCTCGACGTACGGGAGTTCGTCGCCGTACGAGGACGACCCGTCGAGGCCGGAGTGGTCGGTGAGGAAGACGACGTCGCAGCCGAGGGCCCGCATCCGCGGCACGTACTTCTTCGCCTGTTCCACGAGACCCGTGAACGCCATCTTCCCGGAGACGTTGTCCTTGTCCCACAGGGCGATCCCGGGGTTGGTCAGTCCCAGGATGCCGACCTTGATGTCCGGGGCGCCGGGGACCCGGAGGCGCTTGACGGTGTACGGCTGGAAGGCGGGCCGGAGCGTCCTGGCGTCGAGCGCGTTGGCGCCGAGCAGCGGGAAGTGGCACTGCTTCTCGAACCGGCGCAGGGTCTCGATGCCGTAGTTGAACTCGTGGTTGCCGAGCGCGGCGGCGTCGTACTTCATGGCGTTCATGGCGACCGCCATCGGGTGCACCGGTCCCCGCTCGCCGCCCGTGCCGGTGATGGGATCGACGCGGGCGTAGTAGTACGCGAGCGAGGTCCCCTGGATGATGTCGCCCGCGTCCACGAGCAGCACGCGGTCGGCACCCTTCGCGGCCCGCTGCTGCTTGACCAGGGTGGCGATCCGCGCGACGCCCACGGAGTTGCCGGCCTTGTCCGTGTACGCGGCGTCGGTGTAGTAGTCCCAGTCGAAGACGTGGCTGTGCAGGTCGGTGGTGCCGAGGATGGAGAACGACCAGGTACGGGGCCCCTTCCCGGGTCCGTGGTCCGCGGCCGTCGCGGGGGTCGCCGCGGCCGTCCCCGCGACGGCCACGGCCGCTCCGGCGACGGCGGACTTCTTGACGAACTCCCTGCGGTTCAGCGGGTTGACGGGCATACGGGGCTCCTGGGGACGGGGACGCGGGCGGAGGAACGGGCCGTGCGGGCACTACCCGCGTAGATCGTGGTCGGGTCCCGCCCCGGCGGGAACCAGGAGCAAGCCATGTCCAGGTCAAGGATGGGCATCCCGGGAGCGATCCGCATCTCGGCGCTCCCGGACCCGTCCGCGGCACCGGTCCTTCAGCGGCCCTCCGCGACCGCGCGCGGCAGCTGGGGTGCGGGCGGGGCGGTCGCGTGCCGTGGGCCGGTACAGCCACGCCGGCGGCCGGGTCGGGCCGTCCAGCGCGGGCACCGGGACGTACGCGACCTGGTGAGGGCCCGCGGTGAGACGGGACGGCGCCGGGCGGCCCGAGCGGTGGGTGGTGCTGCCGACGGGGACGAGGAAGCGGACGGCCGGCGTCCGCGGTCCTCCTCGACGACCGGGCCCGGGTCGTCCCCGGTCGCCCGCGCGGGGCGGCCGGCGACGGCGCGGCCGGGGCCACCGTCCACCCGGACGTCGTCGAACCCGACGCCGGCCTCGCGGAGTCGGAGTTCGCCGAGTCCGTCCGACGGTCCGTGACACACCGCGCCCCCGGCTCGGCCGGAGCCTCACCGGGGGCGCGGTCAAGGGCCCTACGAGATGAACGAGTTGATCTCGATCGTCTCGTCGCGGCCGGGGCCGACACCGATCGCCGAGATCGGGGCGCCCGACATGTCCTCCAGCGCCCTGACGTACGCCTGGGCGTTCTTCGGCAGGTCGGAGAAGGACTTCGCCTTGGTGATGTCCTCGGACCAGCCCGGCAGGGTCTCGTAGATCGGCTTCGCGTGGTGGAAGTCGGTCTGGGAGTACGGGAGTTCCTCGACGCGCTTGCCGTCGATCTCGTACGCCACGCAGACCGGGATCTCGTCCCAGCCGGTCAGGACGTCCAGCTTGGTGAGGAAGAAGTCCGTCAGGCCGTTGACCCGGGTCGCGTAGCGGGCGATGACCGCGTCGAACCAGCCGCAGCGACGGTCACGGCCGGTCGTGACGCCCCGCTCGCCGCCGATGCGGCGCAGCGCGTCGCCGTCCGCGTCGAACAGCTCGGTCGGGAACGGGCCCGAGCCGACGCGGGTGGTGTACGCCTTCAGGATGCCGATGACCCGGCTGATCTTCGTCGGGCCGACGCCCGCGCCGGTGCAGGCGCCACCGGCGGTCGGGTTGCTGGACGTGACGAAGGGGTAGGTGCCGTGGTCGATGTCCAGCAGGGTGCCCTGGCCGCCCTCGAAGAGGACCACCTTGTTCTCGTCGAGCGCCTTGTTGAGCACCAGGACCGTGTCGGCCACGTACGGGCGCAGCCGCTCCGCGTACGTCAGCAGTTCCTCGACGACCTGGCCCGCCTCGATGGCACGGCGGTTGAAGACCTTGGTCAGGAGCTGGTTCTTGCCGTCGAGGGCCGCCTCGACCTTCTGCGTCAGGATCGACTCGTCGTAGAGGTCCTGGACGCGGATACCGACGCGGTTGATCTTGTCCGCGTAGGTGGGCCCGATGCCCCGTCCCGTCGTACCGATCTTCCGCTTCCCGAGGAAGCGTTCCGTCACCTTGTCGACGGTGACGTTGTACGGCGTGATGATGTGAGCGTTTCCGCTGATCAGAAGCTTGGAGGTGTCGACGCCGCGCTCGTTCAGTCCGTTCAGCTCGGAGAACAGGACCGACGGGTCGACGACGACTCCGTTTCCGATCACCGGAGTGCACTCCGGCGTGAGGATTCCGGAAGGGAGGAGGTGGAGGGCGTACTTCTGATCGCCCACGACCACCGTATGGCCGGCGTTGTTGCCGCCCTGGTAGCGCACCACATAGTCCACGGATCCACCGAGCAGGTCGGTGGCCTTTCCCTTGCCTTCGTCACCCCACTGAGCACCGAGCAGCACAAGTGCGGGCACAGGCGTACACCCCTTCCGGGCGGGGCATGTCCAAGGTCGGGGACGTACGCGGCTGATTCATTGCACGGCTGCGTACGCCGGCGACCTCCTTTGGCCGCGACCGTCGGACCGGATGCCCCGGAATAGACGAAGCCCCTGGCGCAATAGCGCAAGGGGCTCTTGCACAAAGATGCTACCCGAGGAAGCGAGGCATGACCGAGGTGGCGGCTTCCGACCAGCTTCTGGTGGTCATCGACCCGGTCGCCCGTCGCCATGACGGTGAGTCGGTACGGATCGCAAAAGACGTGCTCAGCGCGGGTGCGGCCACGAAAGTGTGCCTCCCGGAAGGACCGGAGGAATTCGCCCGGGCGCTGGCCCGCAGAGGGGCCCGGAGGCCGGTCGTCGTGGGCGACGACCGGACACTGCTGCACGCCGTGTCCCTTTTGCACCGACAACGGGATCTGGCCGTGTGCGGGTTGGCGCTGGTGCCCGTCGGCGGATCGCTCTCCCTGGCGCGGGCCCTCGGAGTGCCCACGGGAGCGGTGGCCGCGGCACGGGCCGTGCTCGACGGGGTCGAGCGGCGGCTGGATCTCCTGGTCGACGACAGTGACGGGGTCGTACTGGGGGCGCTGCGGATACCGCCGGCCGGTTCACCGGTGCCGGTCCCCGACGGTGCGGAGGAGATGGGGGCCGACGTCCCCGGGGCGCATCCGTGGCTGCGCACCTGTCAGTCGCTGGTCCGTACGCTCGCGGCGCGGCCCGCGGGAGTGGCGCCGGGGCGGACGAGGGCGCGGACCTGGGGACGGGTGGTGTCCCTGCCCGCGGGGCCGGGACCCTCGCGGCTGCGGGTCGAGGTCGACGGGATCACGCTGGTCGATCTGGACCAGCCGGTGGAGACGGTGTCCGTGATACCGGGTGTCTCCGGGGGCGCGGAGGTGGAGGTGCGGCCGGTCTCCGTGGGCGCGCAGGCCGCGCCGCTGCGGATGGTGGGGCAGCGGGTCACCGTGTCCGGGGCGGACTTCAGGTACCGGGCGGACTCGGTGGTCTCGGGGCCGGTGCGCACGCGGACGTGGACGGTGCGGGAGGGCGGGTGGGGGCTGACCCTCCCGGGCTGAACGGACTCGCCACGCCACCCGTCGCCGCTCCTCGCCACGCCATCCGTCGCCGCTCCTCGCCGCTCCTCGCCGCGCCGCTCCTCGCCGCGTCGCCCGGCCTCCACCGGCCGTCGCCGTCAGCCGCCGTCGCCGTCAGCCGCCGTCAGCGCCGAACAGCTTCTCCCGGTGGGTGCGCCAGCGTTCCATCATCCCGGCGATCTCGCCGTCGATGAACTCGAAGAAGGCGAGGGTCTCGGAGAGCCGGCGTCCGGCGGGGGTGCGCGGGCCGAGGCTGTCGACGCCCGCGCGCAGGGCCAGCTCCCAGCGCTTGAGCACGGCGTCGCGGCTGGTCAGCGCCTCGTACCACTGGTCGCTGTGCACGCGGTAGCGCTCGCGCCGGGAGCCGGGGTCCCGCTCGCGCGAGACCATGTGCTGCTGCGCGAGATAGCGCACCGCCCCGGAGACGGCGGCCGGACTGACCTGGAGCCGTTCGCCGAGTTCGGCGGAGGTCATGGCACCGGAGTCGGAGGCGAGCAGCGCCGCGAAGACCCGGGCGGGCATCCGCTGCATCCCGGCCTCGACGAGCTGCGCCGCGAAGCCCTCGACGAACTGCGAGACCGCCTCCGGATCCCGCTCCGCCGCACTCGGTCGGTCCATCTGCCGATCATCTCCCCTGCTCGCGCACCACCACCGAGTCTATCCGGAGTTCATACGTTTCCTTAACTTCACAAATTTCTGAAAGACGCGTACGTTCTGAACCATGACGACGGCACACCTCGCCCTGGAGGTCTCCGGACTGCACAAGTCGTTCGGCGAGACGCACGCGCTGGACGGTCTCGACCTGCACGTCGAGGCCGGCGAGGTGCACGGCTTCCTCGGCCCGAACGGCTCCGGGAAGTCCACCACCATCCGGGTCCTGCTCGGCCTGCTGCGGGCCGACGCGGGCACCGTGCGCCTGCTGGACGGGGACCCCTGGAAGGACGCGGTGGAGCTGCACCGGCGGGTCGCCTACGTCCCCGGCGACGTCACGCTGTGGCGGAACCTGTCCGGCGGTGAGGTCATCGACCTGTACGGGCGGCTGCGCGGCGGCCTCGACCGGGGACGGCGCGCGGAGCTGACCGAACGGTTCGAGCTCGACCCGACGAAGAAGGGCCGCACCTACTCGAAGGGCAACCGCCAGAAGGTCGCCCTCGTCGCCGCCTTCGCCTCGGACGTCGACCTGCTGATCCTCGACGAGCCCACCTCCGGGCTCGATCCGCTGATGGAGGAGGTCTTCCAGCGGTGCGTCGAGGAGGAGCGCGACCGGGGCCGCACGATCCTGTTGTCGAGTCACATCCTCAGCGAGGTGGAGGAGCTCTGCGACCGGGTCAGCATCATCCGCAGGGGCCGCACCGTCGAGAGCGGCACACTCGCCGAACTGCGCCACCTCACCCGTACCAGCGTCACCGCCGAACTCGCGGGCCCGCCGGGCACCCTGGCGTCGCTGCCCGGGGTGCACGACGTCGACGTACAGGGCACCCGGGTGCGGCTCCAGGTCGACACGGACAAGCTGAACGCCGTACTGCGCTCGCTCACCGACTCCGGCGTACGGTCCCTCGCCGCCACCCCGCCGACCCTGGAGGCGCTGTTCCTGCGGCACTACCAGGAGGACGCGCCCGCGGAGGCGACGGCCCGATGACCGCCACGAACACCGCGAAATCCGCGAACACCACGGCCACCACGGCCACGGCGAACACCACGGGCGACCGGCATCCCGCGCCCGGCGCGGCCTTCGCGGTACGGGCCGGAGGCGCCCGGCAACTGGCCGGGACCGGGGCTCTCCTGAGGTTCGCACTGCGCCGCGACCGCGTGCTGACGCCGCTCTGGACGGCTGTGACCGCGCTGATGATCCTCTCCGTGCCGAACACGCTGAAGACGGTGTACGGCACCGCGCCCGAACGCGCCGCTCTGGCGCGGCAGATGCTCACCAACAGCTCGCTGCGCGCCACGTACGGGCCGGTGTTCAGCGACTCCCTCGGCGGCCTCACCGCCTGGCGCGTGGGCGGCTACGCCGGTCTGTTCGCCGGGATCATGAGCCTGCTCGTCGTCGTCCGGCACACCCGTGACGAGGAGGAGAGCGGACGCCAGGAACTCCTCTCGTCCGCGATGGTGGGACGGCGCGCCCCGCTGACGGCGGCGCTGCTGGCGGCCCTGGTCGCGAACGGCGCGCTCGCCGTCCTCATCGCGGGCGCCCTGGCCGGCCAGGGCGCCGCCGGCGCCCTGGCGCTGGGCCTCGGCGTCGGGGGCACCGGCATGGTCTTCGCCACGGCGGCGGCGATCGTCGCCCAGTTCACGCAGAGCGCGCGGCTGGCGAAGGGGCTGACGGGCGGCGTGCTGGGCGCGGCGTTCGTCCTGCGGGCGGCCGGTGACTCCGCGGTGGACGACGGCTCGTCCCCGCTGACGTGGGCGTCGCCGCTGGGCTGGCTGGAGAACGAGCGGCCGTTCGCGGACGAGCGGTGGTGGGTGCCGCTCCTGTTCGCCGTGGCCGTCGCCCTTCAGGGCGCGCTCGCCTACGCACTCGCCGGCCGGCGTGACGTCGGCATGAGTTTCCTGCCGACACGGCCGGGTCCGGCCTCGGGACGGCTCGGCACGGCCTGGGCGCTGGCCTGGCGGTTGCAGCGCGGCGGCGTGCTCGGCTGGAGCCTCGGCTTCCTCGCCGCCGGGGCCGCGTTCGGCGGGATCACCAGGGGCGCGTCCGGTCTGGTCGGCGACAACGCCAGGACCCGCGAGATCATCGAGCGGATGGGCGGGCGGTCCGGGATCACGGACGCGTTCCTCGCCACGATGACGGGCATGCTCGGAATGGTCGCCGCGCTGTACATCGTCTCCTCCGTGCTGCGGCTGCACGGCGAGGAGACCTCCCAGCGGGCCGAACCGATCCTGGCGAACGCGGTGGGGCGGCTGCGCTGGGCGGCCGGACACCTGGTCGTCGCCTTCGGCGGAGCGGCCCTGATCATGCTGCTGGGCGGAGCCGGTCTCGGGCTCGGATACGGCCACCGGGCGGGGGCCGTACTCGGTGCCTGCCTCCTCCAGATCCCCGCGGTCTGGACGCTGGGCGGGCTGGCGGTCCTCCTGTACGGGGTCTCCGCCCGCGCGGCGCCCGGCGCCTGGGGCGCGGCGGGCCTCGTTCTCCTGCTGGGCTGGATCGGGCCCGCCCTGGACGTCCCCCGGGTGCTCATGGACCTCTCGCCGTACGCTCATCTCCCCAAGCTGCCGGGCGGGGAGATGACCTGGACACCGGTGCTGGTCCTGACCGCCGTCGCGGTGGGCCTGACCGGCGCCGGGCTGACGGCGCTGCGCCGACGGGACCTGAGCGCCTGACACCGCACGCCCGCGGTCACCCGACGGCACGGGCGCGGACGCCGGTGAGGCGGCGCCGGGAACCCCGGGCCGCCCCGCCGCGCCCCTGCCGCTCGGGCGAGAACGCCTGAGAGCCCGCGGCGGTCCGGCCGCCGACGCGGGCGCGGGCCTCGCGCTCCGGACCGCCGGGGCCCGCGGCCGGTCGGGGCGGTTCGAGCGGGGGCCCGACCGGGGTCCGCTCTCCGCGGAACCGCCCCCGCTGGTCCCGGCGGTCCGGAGCGCGCGGCCCTGTCACCGTGGGCGCTCGGCCGGCGGGTCAGAGGGCGACGCTGAGCCCCTCGAGTCCCCGGATCACGAAGTTCGGCTTGCGCTCCGGTTCCGCCGCGAGCCGCAGTGTCGGGGCCAGTTCGAGCAACGCGCCCAGCGACGCCGCCAGTTCGATCCGGGCCAGCGGCGCGCCGATGCAGTAGTGGATGCCCGCGCTGAAGGAGATGTGCGGGTTGTCGGTGCGGGAGAGGTCCAGTTCCCCGGGGTCGGTGAAGACCGCCGGGTCGTGGTTGGCGGAGCCGAAGAGCAGCGCGATCTCCGCGCCGCGCGGGATCGTCGTACCGTCGATCTCGATGTCGTCCAGCACCCAGCGCTCGAACATCTGGAGCGGGGTGTCGTAGCGCATCAGCTCCTCCACCGCCGTGGGGACCAGCGAGCGGTCCGCGCGCAGGGCGGCCAGCCGGTCGGGGTGGCGGAAGAGCGTCCACCAGCCGTTCACCGTGGCGTTGACCGTCGCCTCGTGCCCCGCGTTCAGCAGCAGCACGCATGTGGAGATCATCTCCTGCTCGGTGAGCCGGTCGCCCTCGTCGTACGCGGCGATGAGGCCCGAGATCAGGTCGTCGCCCGGCTCCTTGCGGCGGGCCTCGATCAGCTCCCGCAGATACTCCGTGAACTCGACCGACGCCCGCACCGCCCTGGCCGCCGTCTCCCGCGACGGGTTCAGCTCGTACATCCCGCAGATGTCCGCCGACCACGGCCGCAGCGGCGCCCGGTCGGACTCCGGGATGCCCAGCATCTCGGCGATCACGGCGACCGGGAGCGGCTCGGCCACATCGGTGAGCAGATCGCCGCCGCCCGCCGCGACCAGACCGGCGACCAGCTCGCCGGCCAGCCGCCGCACGTACGGTCCCAGCCGCTCGACCGTGCGCGGGGTGAACGCCTTGGAGACGAGCCGGCGGATCCTGGTGTGGTCCGGCGGCTCCAGGTCGAGCATCCCGTGGTCGTTGAGGACGTGGAACGGCTCGTGCTCGGGCGGGGGCGCCGTCCGCCCGAAGTCCTCGTGCGTGAAACGGTGCCGGTACGTCCGGCCGAGGCGCCGGTCCCGCAGCAACGCCGACACGTCCGCGTGGTGCGGGACCAGCCACTGGTCGGTCGGCTCGTAGTAGTGGACCCGACCGCGCTCGCGCAGTTCCGCGTACGCGGGGTACGGGTCCGCCACGAACGCCGGGTCCCAGGGGTCGAACGTCCCGGGAGTCTCCAAAGCTGCCATGACCGGACGCTAGCCCGCCGCACCCCCCTCTGAACAGGGGCGTCTCGGCGGACGGTCCCCCGTGCCGTCCGCCCCGGCCGCCCCGCCCCGGGACCCGGCGGGTCACCTGGGCGTGATCAGCCGCGCCTCGTAGGCGAAGACCGCCGCCTGGGTGCGGTCCCGCAGCCCCAGCTTCACCAGGATGCGGCTCACATGGGTCTTGATCGTGGACTCCGCGACGAACAGCCGCGAGGCGATCTCCGCGTTCGACAGACCCTGCGCGATCAGGACCAGCACCTCCGTCTCGCGCTCGGTCAGGTCGCCGTAGGCC
Organism: Streptomyces fagopyri; assembly: GCF_009498275.1. Taxonomy (NCBI): domain Bacteria; kingdom Bacillati; phylum Actinomycetota; class Actinomycetes; order Kitasatosporales; family Streptomycetaceae; genus Streptomyces; species Streptomyces fagopyri. The sequence continues at coordinate 4,470,291 of NZ_CP045643.1, forward strand.
GCCTGCGCCGTGGCCGACAGCCGTGGGGCGTCGGCGAGCTTGGAGAACTCGGTGATCAGCCGCTTGGTGACCGAGGGCGCGAGCAGCGCCTCGCCCGCCGCGACCACCCGCACCCCGTCGGCGAGCTGGCGCGCGGAGGCGTCCTTGAGCAGAAAGCCGGAGGCTCCCGCGCGCAGCGCCTGGTACACGTACTCGTCCAGGTCGAAGGTGGTGAGCACCAGTACCTTCGCGGTGCTGTCCGCCGCGACGATCTCCCGGGTCGCCTCGATGCCGTTCAGCTCCGGCATGCGGATGTCCATCAGCACGACGTCCGGGCCGAGTTCACGCACCCGCTCGACCGCGTCCCGGCCGTTGACCGCCTCGCCGACCACCTCGATGTCCGGCATCGCGCCGAGCAGCACGGAGAACCCCTCGCGGACCATCACCTGGTCGTCGGCGATCAGCACACGGATGGCGCCGCCCGCCGTCCCGGGCACCGCCCCGCCGGTCGTGCGGTCCGGTGTCCCGCCCGTCCCGCCCGTCATCCGGACTCCTCCGCCACGGGCACCGGCAGGAACACCGTCACCTCGTATCCCCCGTCGTCCGTCTCGCCCGTCGTCATCTCGCCGTCCAGCATCGTGACGCGCTCCCGCATGCCGGTGATGCCGTGGCCCGCGCCGTGCGTGGACTTCACCAGGTTCGTGGCCGGCGCGGGGCCGTTGACTATCCGCAGGCCGAGCCCGCCCAGGACGTAGCCGATCTCGACGCGGGCCGTGGCACCGGGCGCGTGCCGCAGCGCGTTGCTCAGCGCCTCCTGGACGATGCGGTACGCCGACAGCTCGACGCCCTGCGGGAGTTCGCGCACCGCGCCGGTGACCACCTTCTCCACGCTCAGGCCCGCGTCCCGCACGTTGGCGAGCAGCGCCTCCAGGTCGGCGAGGGTGGGCTGCGGGGCGTCCGGCGCCTCGTAGTCCTCGGCCCGTACGACACCGAGGACCCGGCGCAGCTCGGTCAGCGCCGCCACCGCGTTCTCCCGGATCGTGACGAAGGCCTGCTCCAGCTCGGGCGGCGGATTCTCCACCCGGTAGGGCGCCGCCTCCGCCTGAATGGCGACCACCGACATGTGGTGGGCCACCACGTCGTGCAGCTCGCGCGCGATCGTCGTGCGCTCCTCCAGCAGGGTGCGCTTGGAACGCTCGTGGGCCGTCACGGACTGCTGGGCGGTCACCTCCCGCTCCGCCGCGCGGCGGATGTGCAGGACGGTGACGACGAGGAGGGCCAGGGCGGCGAGGAACAGCAGGGGCACCGAGTCGGTCTCGTAGTGCCCGGCGCCGAAGAGGGTCTCGGCCGCCATCCCGTACAGCGCGGTCAGCACCCACATCCAGGCCGCGGTGCGCGGCCGTGTCCGCAGCGCCACCACCGTCAGCACCACCAGGTGGCAGAGGAAGGCGCCCGGCGGCCAGGGCCAGTCGCCCCAGCTGTGGCTGAACACGGCCGCGAACGGTGTCGCCGCGAGCGAGAACCAGAAGGCACCCACCGGCCGGACGAGCGTCAGCAGGACCGGGAGCAGCACCAGGAAGCCCGGCACCAGACTCCGGGTCGCGGGGCCGCCGTCCTCCGAGGTGCTCGCGACGGCCATCGCGAACAGTCCGCACCCGACGGTGACGGCGTGCGGAGCCCAGGCCGCGTACACCCTGACGCCCTCGGGGAGACGTCGGGTGAGCGGACCGTCCACCCGCATGCGCGGGAGCGGCCGGTAGGCGAAGGCATCGTGGAGCAGGTCCTGCCGCAGTCCGCGCAGGGCGTCCACGTCCAGCCGGATCTCCGGCCTGCGTGGTTTGGCCCCGCCCGGCGGCGTCAGCTGCGTCTGGGTCGTCTCGGTCACGTTCGAAACGGTAGGCCGCCCGCCGGGTCGCCGTCGTCACCTGTGAGAAGGGTCCTGCCGGATCCGTCTCAGGTACTACGGGCCGGCCCGTAGAGGTGCGGGGCGAACCACGGGCGGGCCCGGCGGAGTGCCGGGCCGACCACGCGCGCACCCGGCGGAGAGCCGGCCGAACCACGGGCGGGGCCGAGGGGTGCCGGGCGGTCGCGGCCGTCCCCGTCACCAGGCCAGTTGGGCGATCTCCTCGGCGACCACCGCGCACGCGTCCGCCGCCGGATCGATCAGCGGGAAGTGGCCGACGTCCTCCAGGAGCGTCAGACCGACCACCTCGCCGGCCCGTGCCGCGGCCTCCGCGTACGACTCGGCGACCGCCTGCGGCACGACCAGGTCGGTGCGGCCCTGTACGAGGGTCGTGGCGATGCCCGTGGGGAGCAGGTGGGCGGGGTCCGCGTAGGGCTGGCGTTCCGCGAACCTCGCCTCACCGCCCAGGAGTTGGCGGGCCGCCCCGGAGCACACGTCCAGTTTCTCGGCGACCTGGAAGTCGGCGATCGGGGCGAGGGCCACGACGCCGCGCAGCGGGGCGGGGCGGTCCGTGCGCCAGGGGGCGTCGGCGGGCAGGACGTGCCGGGCGGCGGCCCACAGGGCGAGATGGCCGCCGGCGGAGTGGCCGGTGACGACCGTGCGGTGGGGGTCCACCCCCGGCAGATGCGCGCTCACCAGCCGGGGCAGCGCGTCGAGCGCCGCCGCGACGTCGTCGAAGGTGTCCGGCCAGCGGCCGGCCACCGGACTCTCGCCGCCCTGCGCGGGAAGCACCGTGCCCCTGCGGTACTCGACGTTGGCCACCGCGAAGCCGCGACGGGCCAGGAAGTCCGCGAACGGGGTGATGTGCCGGCGGTCGTACGGGGCGCGCCAGGCACCGCCGTGCAGGACGACGACCAGCGGGACGGGCAGCGCGGGGTCGGGATCGCGCGGGGCGTAGAAGTCGATCACCTGGTCGGGGTGGTCGCCGTACACGGCGGTGACGTCGGGGTCGACGGGCGAATGGGAGAAGGCCGACGCCTCCTCGGCGGCGTCCCGTGCTGCGGCGTCCCGTGCTGCGGCGTCGTCCGACATGCTCCAACCTCTCAGCGGTGAAACGGATTTGGCGGACCGGGAGAGATATCGGCCGCTCGCGGGGACGGTATCAGGCCCGTGACGTGCGCCTACACCCGGATGTCACGCTCGGTGAGGGGCAAACGGTTCTGCTGTCTCGTTACGCTGGGCGGGTACAGGCAGCCGACCGTGAAGGAGTCCGTCATGTCCGCCGAGCCCGGCACCGTGCGTCCCGGCGGGCGCACCGCCCGTGTCCGCGCGGCCGTACTGCGCGCCGCCGGGGACGTGCTCGCCGAGCAGGGGTTCGCGCATCTCGACCTCGCCGACGTGGCACGGCGCGCGGAGGTCGGGAAGACCACGGTGTACCGGCGGTGGGGGTCGGTGACCGGCCTGGTCGCCGACCTGCTGGGCGACATGGCGGAGCAGTCGCTGCCGCGCGCCGACACCGGGTCCGTCCTCGGTGACCTGCGCGCCAACGCCGCGCTGGTGCGCCGGACGCTGGCCGACGCCCGGCAGGGGCCGCTGTTCCGGGCGGTGATCGCCGCGGCGACGTCCGACGCGCGTACGGCGCAGGCGCTGCGGCGGTTCTACGACGTCCGGGTGGGCGAGTGGGCGCCGTGCGTCGAACAGGGCGTGGCCCGGGGAGAGTTGCCGGCGGGGACCGATCCCTCGCTGGTGGTACGGGCGGTGTCGGCGCCCCTCTACTACACGGTGCTGACCACCGGCGTGGTACCGGACGAGGCCGCCGCAGACCGGGCGGCAGAGGCGGCGTTCGCGGCCGCGGTGTCCGGGGTGTACGTCGTCGGGGACTGACCCGGCGCCCGGCGGGACGCGGGCCCGGTGCGCCCGCAGGAAGTTCCGGGCGCACCGGGCCCGCGTCCCGCCGACGGGCTCTCCCCCGGCCGGGCCTCCCCCTGCCCGGCCTCTCCCCTAACCCAGCGTCTCCCCCAGCACCCGAGCCGCCCGCTCCACGTCCGCGAACCCCACGTACAGCGGGGTGAGGCCGAAGCGGAGGATGTCCGGAGTGCGGAAGTCACCGACCACACCGCGTGCGATGAGCCGCTTCATCACATCCCCCGCGTCCGCGCACCGCAGGGAGACCTGGCTGCCGCGTTCGGCGTGGGCCGACGGCGTCACGGACTCCACGCGGCCCCCGGGGACGTACGCCGCGACGCAGTCCAGGAAGAAGTCGCCCAGCGCGAGCGACTTGGCCCGGACCGCGTCGACCGACACCCCGTCCCACACCTCCAGCGCGGTCTCCAGGGCCAGCATGGAGAGGATGTCCGGCGTACCGACCCGGCCCCGCAGGGCACCCGGCGCCGGTATGAACTCCGCGCTCATGTCGAACGGGTCCGTGTGCGAGTTCCAGCCGGGCAGCGGGGAGTCGAAACGCTCCTGCAGGCCGGTCCGGACATAGAGGTACGCGGGCGAACCCGGCCCCCCGTTCAGGTACTTGTAGGTGCAGCCGACCGCCAGGTCGACGCCGTGGGCGTCCAGGTCCACGGGCAGGGCGCCCGCGCTGTGGCAGAGGTCCCAGACCGCCACGGCGCCCGCGTCGTGGATCGCGGACGTCAGGGCCGGCAGGTCGTGCAGCCGGCCGGTGCGGTAGTCGACGTGGTTCAGCAGCACCGCCGCCGTACGGGGCCCGAGGGCGTCCGGCACCGCCGAGGGCTCCACCGGACGCAGCTCACAGCCCGTCAGACGGGCCGCCGACGCGGCGATGTAGCCGTCCGACGGGAACGTCGTCGCGTCGACGACGATCTCGTCCCGCCCGGCACCGGCCAGCCGCACCGCCGCCACCAGCGCCTTGAACACGTTCACGCTCGTCGAGTCACCGACCACGATCTGACCGGGAGCCGCGCCGACCAGGGGCGCGATCCGGTCGCCGATCCGCTCCGGCGCCGTCCACCAGCCGCTCTCCTCCCAGGACCGGATCCGCAGCTCACCCCACTGCCTGCGGACGACGTCGTCGACCCGGCCGGCGACGTTCACCGACAGCGCGCCGAGCGAGTTCCCGTCCAGGTACACCACGTCGTCCAGCACGAACCGGTCGCGCAGCTTCGCGAGTTCGTCCAAGGCGTCGAGCGCCGCCGCCTTCCCGGCGTACGACTCAGACATGGCTGCGCGCCGTCCACAGCTCCGGGAACACGTTCTTCTGCGCCCGCTTCTCCAGCCAGGCCACCCCGGCGGAGCCGCCCGTGCCCGCCTTCGCGCCCATCGCGCGGCGCGTCGCCACGAGATGGTCGTTGCGCCATCGCCACACCAGCTCGGCGACGTCCGTCAGCGCCTCCCCGAGTCGGGCCAGGTCGTTCCCCTCGTCCCCGGAATAGAGTGCGGTCCACACCGCCTCCACCTCCGGCGAGGGCTCGTACCGCAGCGACACGTCCCGCTCCAGCACGGCGGCCGGGACCGCGTGCCCGCGCCGCGCGAGCAGCCGCAGCACCTCGTCGTACAGGCTCGGCTCGTGCAGCGCCTTCTCCAACTCGGCGTGCACGCGCGGCGCGCCCCGGTGCGGGACCAGCATGGACGCGGACTTCTCGCCGAGCAGGAACTCCATCCGGCGGTACATCGCGGACTGGAATCCGGAGCCCTCGCCGAGCGCGGAGCGGTACGAGTTGAACTGCGCCGGCGTGAGCTGCGCGAGGGGCCGCCAGGACGCGTTCAGCGCCTCCAGCTCCCGCAGGGACCGCTTGAGGGCCGCGACGGCGACGGGCAGCCGGTCCTCGCGCAGCGCCTGCGCCGCGGTCTCCCACTCGTGCACGATGACCGTGAACCACAGCTCCATGACCTGGGTGGTCACCAGGAAGACCATCTCTCCGGGGTCGTCGGAGCGGATGTGCTGCAAGTGGGTGAGGACGTCCGCCTGGACGTAGTCCTCGTACGGCGTGGTGCCGTGGAAGTCGAGATGCGGGGTCTCGGGCGCCTGGGCCACCTCGGGCCGGGCCAGATGGGACGACATCGCTGTCTCCTGATACGTGCTCCGGGTAGCGGTCCGCCCCTGCCGTCATCGACACGGGGGCCCCGGTCCCCACCGGGAATCCTGCGCAATCGTCCCCCGAAAACGCAAGACCCGCCCGGTCACACCCGCCGGACGGGCCCCACGGGTTCGGCGGCGCGGGCCGGGTCCGCCCCCTCGGGACGGACCTCGCCCGCCGCGCCACTAGCCCAGCGTCTTCGCCGCCGCCGGCGAGGAGTCCTTCAGGAACTGGCTGCAGCGCTCGTACTCCTCCTGCTCACCGATCGCCTGCGCGGCGCGGGCGAGGGCGTGCAGGGCGCGCAGGAAGCCGCGGTTCGGCTCGTGCTCCCACGGCACCGGGCCGTGGCCCTTCCAGCCGCTGCGCCGCAGGGAGTCCAGCCCGCGGTGGTAACCCGTACGGGCGTACGCGTACGACTCGACGACGCTGCCCCGCTCGTACGCCTCGTCGGCCAGCTGCGCCCAGGCGAGGGAGGAGGTCGGGTACTTGGCGGCGACGTCGGCGGACGGCGTGCCGTTCGCCAGGAGCTCGCGGGGCTCCGGGTCGTCGGGCAGGTGGGTCGGGGGCGGTCCCCCGAGGAGGTTCTCGTGAATCGTCATGGGTTCCAGTCTGCTGCATCGCCGGTGCCCGGTGACGTCCGCCCGCCCCCTCCGGAGCAACTGGTTCCGCGGGAGCCGCCGGACCGCCCGCGCCGGCTCAGGACGGAAGCTTTCCCGGCGCCGCCACGCGCTGGGGCTCCAGCGGCGGCGTCGTCACACAGCCATGCGTACGGCACTGGGGGCGGCGGCAGTCGGGGGCCGGCCTGCGGACGGTCGCGAAGGCCAGTACCGCCCCCACGACGAGCACGCCCGCGCACAGCGGCATCGCGCGCCGGAACGCGGAGTCGAAGGCGTCCGCCGAGCGGTAGGCCTCCGGGCCCATGCCCACCAGCACCGGCAGCGCCGCCACCGCGAGGAGACCGCCGACCCGGGCCGCCGCGTTGTTGATGCCACTGGCCAGGCCCGCCCGTCCGGTGTCCACGGACGCGAGGACCGTCGCGGTCAGGGGCGCGACCAGCGTCACCATGCCCGCGCCCATCACCAGCAGCGCCGGCAGCACGTCGCTGACGTACACGGCGTCCTTGCCGACGCGCAGCATCATCAGCATGGCCACCGCGCACAGCAGCGGGCCCACCGTGAGCGGGATGCGGGGCCCGATGCGCTGGGCCAGCTCGCCGGAGCGGGCGGAGAACAGCAGCATCAGCGCGGTGGTGGGCAGCAGCGCCGTCCCCGCCTGGAGGGGCGAGTAGCCGGCCACGACCTGGAGCTGGAGCGCGGTCAGGAAGAAGAAGCCGCCGAAGGCCGCGTACACGCACAGGGTGACGAGGTTGACGGCGGTGAACTGCCGTGACGCGAAGATGTCCGGCGGCATCATCGGATCGGACCGGGTCCGCTCGACGTGCACGAAGCCCACGCCGGCGGCCACCCCCGCGACGGCGGTCACCCACACGAGCACGGACCCGCTCCTGGCCTCGATCAGGGCGTACGTCACCAGCGCGAGCGCCACCGCGCCCAGCGACGCGCCGAGCACGTCGAAGCTGCGACGCGGCCGCCCGCCCGCCGGCTCCTTGTCCCGGCCGGCCACCGCGCTGCCCGCGTCGGACTCCGGGACGTGCCGCAGGGCCACGGGAACGCACACCAGCGCCAGCGGGATGTTCAGCAGGAAGACCCAGCGCCAGCCGGGGCCGTCCACCAGCCAGCCCCCGAGGAACGGGCCGACCGCCCCGCCGATGCCGCCGAAGCCCGACCACAGGCCGACGGCCTTCGCGCGGTCGTCCGGGTGGAAGGAGGCCTGGATGAGCGCGAGGGAGCCCGGGGTCAGCAGCGCGCCTCCGATGCCCTGCAGGGCACGGGCCGCGATCAGCACGCCCGCGTTCGGCGCGAGCCCGCACAGCAGCGAAGCGGAGGCGAACCACATGACACCGAGGACGAACATCTTGCGGCGCCCGAAACGGTCCCCGAGCGAGCCGCCCAGCAGGATCAGACCGGCCAGCGTCAGCATGTACGCGTTCACGGTCCACTGCAGGGCGGCCAGGCTCGCGTCCAGGTCACGGCCGATCCGCGGCAGCGCGACGTTGACGACGGTCGAGTCCAGCATGGCCATGCTGGAGCCGAGCACGGTGGTCAGCAGGATCCATCTGCCCGCGGGCGTGGAGATCCGTACGGCCGGTGTTTCCTGCGAGGGCACAGCCATACTCCGGAGCATACGGAAGGGCCCGGCACCTTGGAGGTGCCGAGCCCTGACCGGAGTGGGGTTACTTGATCCTCGTGCCCGTCGAACGCAGCGCGGCGCAGGCCTCGGTCACCCGCTGGGCCATGCCGGCCTCGGCCAGCTTGCCCCAGGTCCGCGGGTCGTAGGTCTTCTTGGAGCCGACCTCTCCGTCGACCTTCAGGACGCCGTCGTAGTTCCTGAACACGTGGTCGACGACCGGACGCGTGAACGCGTACTGCGTGTCGGTGTCGAGGTTCATCTTCACGACGCCGTTCTCCAGCGCGGTGGCGATCTCCTCGGCCGAGGAGCCGGAGCCGCCGTGGAAGACGAAGTCGAACGGGGACGCCGTGCCGAACTTGGCGGCGACACCGTCGCTCAGCTCCTTCAGGAGCTCGGGGCGCAGGACGACGTTGCCCGGCTTGTAGACGCCGTGCACGTTGCCGAAGGACGCGGCGAGCAGGTAGCGGCCCTTCTCACCCAGGCCGAGGGCCTCGGCGGTGCGGATCGCGTCGTCGACCGTGGTGTACAGGGAGTCGTTGATCTCGTGCGAGACACCGTCCTCCTCGCCACCGGTCGGGGTGATCTCGACCTCAAGGATGATCTTCGCGGCGGCGGCCTTCGCGAGCAGTTCCTGACCGATGGCCAGGTTGTCGGCGAGGGTCTCGGCGGAGCCGTCCCACATGTGCGACTGGAACAGCGGGTTCTCGCCCCTGGCGACGCGCTCGGCGGAGATGTCGAGCAGCGGCCGGACGTAGGTGTCCAGCTTGTCCTTGGGGCAGTGGTCCGTGTGCAGCGCGACCGTGATGTCGTACTTGGCGGCGACGATGTACGCGAACTCGGCGAGCGCGACCGCGCCGGTCACCATGTCCTTCTTGTGCTGGCCGCCGAGGAACTCCGCGCCACCGGTGGACATCTGGATGATGCCGTCGCTCTCCGCCTCCGCGAAGCCGCGCAGCGCAGCGTGCAGGGTCTGGGAGGAGGTCACGTTGATGGCCGGGTAGGCGAACTTGCCTGCCTTCGCCCGGTCGAGCATCTCGGCGTAGACCTCGGGGGTTGCGATGGGCATCTGTCCGCTCCTTGTATGTGCGGGTGGCGTTCTGCTGTTTACGGCCCTGACCTAGGGGGCGACGTCATCGTCGGCCCCATCTTTCCAGACGTGACCCGGTGCTCCGGTCACCCTGTCCGGCATGCGGGACCCCGGGGTCCGGCGGGATCACGGACCCGTCGTCAGTCCAGGCCCAACTCGTCCTTGGAGAAGGCGAAGAGGTACGGCACTCCGGCGCCGGCCTCGATCTTCTCGGCCGCGCCGGTCGCCCGGTCGACGATCGTCGCCACGCCGACGACCTCGGCGCCGGCCTCCCGGACCGCCTCGACGGCGGCGAGCGGCGAGCCGCCGGTGGTCGAGGTGTCCTCGACCACGAGCACCCGCCGCCCCCTGATCTCCGGGCCCTCCACACGGCGCTGCAGGCCGTGCGCCTTGGCCGCCTTCCGTACGACGAAGGCGTCCAGCTTCCGGCCCCGGGCCGCGGCGGCGTGCAGCATGGCCCCGGCGACGGGGTCGGCGCCCATGGTGAGGCCGCCCACCGCCTCGAAGTCCAGCCCGTCCGTGAGGTCGAGGAGCACCTGCCCGACCAGCGGCGCGGCCTCGCCGTCCAGCGTGACCCTGCGCAGGTCCACGTAGTAGTCGGCTTCCAGACCCGAGGAGAGGGTCACCTTGCCGTGCACCACGGCCTTGTCCTTGATCTGCTGCAGCAGCGCGCCGCGTGTGCCTGCGTTGACGTCACTCATGCCCGCCAGCTTAGAGGCGCCGCCAGCTCCAGGTCATGGACGCCTCCAGCGGCTCGATGGGGGTGACCAGGCGCGGGTGGGTGTTCAGTCCGTTCGGCGGACCGGTCTGCGGCTCCACGCACACCGCCGCCTCCTGCTCGTCGTACACGACGACCCACTCCTCCCGGCTGGCCACCTTCAGCTCCAGCCGGCCGGGCCAGGTGAGGGTGACGTCGACGCCGTCGGGCATCCCGAAGCAGTCGTCCCAGGGGCTGGGGAGGGGGTCGACACGACGGCCGGTGGGCAGGTGGTCGGCGCCGCGCTCCTCCTGCCAGGCGGGGGTGAAACCGACCTGGACGCCCTCTCCCTCCAGGGTCCTGTTGAACCAGGGGTGCCAGCCGATCTGGGCCGGGAAGGACGAATCGTGCGTCTCCACGGACATGGTGAGCGTGAAGGCGTCCTCGGTCAGGGTGAAGGCCTGGGTGACGCGGCCGGGATGGGGCCAGGGGGCGACGAGGTCGTAGGTGATGACGGCCTCCCGCCCGTCGGCGCGGGCGGTGCGCCAGGCGCCGTCGCGGGCGGTGCCGTGGATGGCGTGGGGCGGGGAGTTGAGGGGCATCTGCCGGACGGTCGCGCCGTCCAGGAAGCGGCCGTCGCGGATCCGGCCGCACCACGGGGTCATCGGGAAGCACCCGAACTTCTCACCCTGGCGCAGCAGTTCCACGCCGCCGACCTTCAGACTGCCGACCCGTCCGCCATTGCCCGGCGTGACGGTCACTTCCGCGTCGCCCGCGGTCAGCGTGATGTCTTCGTTACTCACGGAGTCGACCCTACTGGTCCGGTTCCACCGGCCGTCCCGCACCCGGGGGCTGCCGCCCCGGAACCCCCGCATCGGCCTGAACGACCTCGTCCTCGAACGCCGGACGGGCTGACAAACGCCGGACGGGCTGAAAGACACGCGCCCACGACCGGCGTCTTCCGGCACGGGCCCGGCACGTTTCGCCGCGGACCGGGCAGCTTCCAGCGCGGGCTCGCCACCTTCGCGCATGGGCCGGACACTCTTCAGCCCGGGTCCGGCGCCTGCCGCGCCGCGGGCCTGGCTCACTTCGCCGCGGACTCGGCACCTCTCAGGGCCGCAGGCCCGGCACCTTTGAGCGCGGGCCCGCATCTCCAGCCCGTCCGGCGTTCGAGGACGAGCCCTTCGGGCGATGCGGGGGTCCGGGGGCGGCAGCCCCTTGGCGGGGTCCGGGGGCGGCAGCCCCTTGGCGGGGTCCGGGGGCGGCGGAGCCCCGGGTACGGGCGGCAAGACACCGGCAAGGTGTCAGCGTCGCTTGCGCAGGGCTCGGGTGACCACGATCGCCGAGGCCAGAGCCACCGCCGCGGCGGGCGCCGCCCACCGAAGCGTCGCCCGCGCCGCGTCCGCCTCGGGCGCCGGCACCGGCGCGTACCGCCCCCGCGGCGGCGCATGGTCGACCTCCTCCGCGCTGCGCCCGATCATCGTCCGCCGCGCGTGCGCCGCCTCGGCGATGGAGTCCTCCCTGTCCACGGGGCCCGGAGCCGTCGGAGCCGGTTCCTCGTCGTCCCCGGCGAGGGGATCGAGGGACGGCGGCGGGACCTCGGCGTCGAAGACGGAGTCCGTCACGCCGCCCCCGGCCCCGGACTCGGGCTCGGCCCCATCCTCCGGACCGGACGCGTCCTCGTCCTCGGCACCCGCCTCAAAGCCCCCGGCAGCGGAGACCTCGGACTCCGAACCCCGCTCGCCCCCGGTCTCCGTCTTCGCACCGGACCGCGCGCCGTCCCCGGACCCGGATCCACTCCCGTCCGCGGACCCGCCCCCCTCCCCGGGGGACTCGCCCGTACCGGCCGCCAGGTTCTCCGCGAAGCGGTTCAGCAGACGGGTCGCCGCCGTGGCGACCGTGGCCGGGGGGAGTTCACCCAGGCGCCCGTCCGCCGTGGCGGTGCCCGTGACGACGAGGGTGGTGCCGCCCTCGGCCGGCGCCAGCCGGAGGGTGAGGGCGAGTTTCACGGTTCCGGTGCCACGGGCCTCCGTACCGTCCCCCTCGACGGCGTACGCGCCGTCGTCCCGCGCGACGACCCGCACCGCCCCGCGATAGGTGATGGTGTGGCCGCCGACGCGGACGCGCAGTCGCCCGGAGACGGGCGGGGTGCCGGCGTCCTGCTGGAGCCCGGGTACCGCCCGGGCCACCCGCGCGGGATCGGCCAGCGCCTCCCTCAGCCGCTCGGCCGCAACCGGAACGAACACCTCATGCTCCATGTCGGCCGAGCCTACCCAGGCCGGTGCGAACCGCACCCGCGTATCAAGGGATTCCCGTGTCATTCGCCCATTCCCCCGCCCCCCGTGTCACTCGGAGTAGCGCGGATGCACCAGCGTGGAGGGCGCCACCGCGGTGATCCGGGTGAGCCACGCGGCCCGTGCGTCCGCCGCGAGGGACCGTGGCGTGAGCGAGCGCGGAGCGGGCCCGCGGGGGTCCAGGCGCAGGGGCGTGCCCTCGGTGGACGCGAGGACGAACCCCCAGTCGCGCGGAGCCCGGGACGCGTCCCGCGCACCGCCGGGTCCGGCCGCGGAGACGGAGTCGCGCCCGCCCACCCGGTACGGGGTCGTGCGCAGGCCGGCGGCCCGCAGCGTCGCCTCGACCGTCCAGAAGACACGGGGGCGGGAGGTGACCGGCCCGGCGTGCACCACCAGTCGCCCGCCGTCGGACAGCGCCCTGCTCGCCAGCCCGTAGAACTCCTGCGAGTACAGCTTGGTGCTCGCCGTGATGCCGGGGTCCGGCAGGTCGGAGATCACCACGTCGTACGGGGGCGGGTCCCCGCGCAGCCAGCAGAAGGCGTCGGCGGTGACCACACGCACCCGCGGGTCGTCGAACGCGTGGCCGTTGAGCGCCGACAGGGCCGGGTCCCGGCGCGCCAGCCGCACCAACCCGGCGTCGCGGTCGACGACGTCGACCCGGCGGACGTCCGGATAGCGCAGCACCTCGCGGACCGCGAGTCCGTCGCCGCCGCCGAGGACCAGCACGCGCGCGCGGCGCCCGTTCATCGCGGGGTGCACCAGCGCCTCGTGGTAGCGGTGCTCGTCGCGGCCGCCGGCCCGCGGGCTTCCGTCGACGAAGAGGCCGAGCGGGCGTCCGCGCGTGCCGCCGGTGAGGACCACTTCCTGCACGCCGGTCCGGAGGGCCACCCGCACGTCCCGGCCGTACACCGCCTGCCGTGCCGCGTGCTCGAAGTCGTCGACGAGTACGGCGGCCGTCGCGAGCAGGCCGAGGACCACCACATTGGCGATCAGCAGGAGCCACCGCCCGCGCCTGCTCAGGTCCCGGCGGAACAGGCCGAGCACGAGGGCGCCGCCGACCAGCGCGTTCACCGCCCCGGTCAGCAGCGCGCCGGTCAGCTCCCCCAGCCGGGGCAGCAGCAGAAAAGGAAAAGCGAGGCCTCCGACGAGGGCGCCGACGTAGTCCGCGGCGAAGAGGTCGGCCACCGCGCCGCCCGGGTCCTGGCGGCGGATGCGCTGTATCAACTCCATGAGGAGGGGGACCTCGGCGCCGATCAGCAGACCGATGGCGAGCGAGAAGGCGGCCAGCAGGTACCGCGACCCGCTCGCCCAGACGCCGCCCCAGCCACCCGTCCACGCGAACACGGCGTACAGGGCCATCGCGCTGCACCCGCCGACCAGCGCGAGCGCGGCCTCGACCGCGCCGAAACCGGCCGCCGCACGGGGACGCAGCCGTTTGGCGGCGAGGGAGCCGACGCCCATGGCGAAGACCATGACGGACAGCACGACCGAGGCCTGCGTGACCGAGTCGCCGACCAGGTAGGAGGCGAGCGCGACGAGTTCCAGTTCGTACACGAGTCCGCAGGCCGCGCAGACGAACACGCCCGCGAGGACGAGGAACCGGCCGGTGCCCGGACGGACGGGCAGCCGCGCCTGGCCCTGGACGCCCCGGGGCGACGGCACGCCGGGAGGAGCAGGCGCGTGCGGTTCGATCACGCTGGGAACGCTACGTCACACCGGCACTACGTCTCGTCACCCACACGTGTGGATCTGGCGCTCGCCCGTACGGTTGCCGGGGCAGGTGCGGCCGCCGTCCGGCGCCACCGGCCCCGGCCCCCGGTTCGTCTCAACGGCCGTATCCCGGCGGACCGGAGTCGCACCGCCTCACCCGACGGAGGCGCTGAGCAGATCGGCGTCGGCCGTCACGCGCACCCCGACCCTCGTCCGCGTCGCCACCAGTTGGCCGTCCTGCGGGTAGGCGTGCCACGTCCGCCAGTGGACCTGGCCCTCGTGGCGCTGGGCCAGCAGGGCGGTGAAGGCGTGCGGACTGCCGGGGAAGACGCCGACGAGTCCGTTGGGGTGGTCGGAGACCAGGGCGAGCAACTCCTGGGCGCGGCCCGCGAAGGAGCCGCGGGAAAGGGTCTCGACGCGCGCCGCGAACTCGTACTCCCAGTCGCCGACCCGCTTGGCCACGCCGAGGGGAAGCGGCGTGCTGCTGCCGGCGATACAGGCGACGGTCTCCGAACAGCTGCCCCGCTCCTCCTCGAGGAGAACCTGGTGGGACGCGCCGAGGAGCCGCAACTGCAGTCTCGCTCCTTCGAGTTCGAGGTCGAGGGTGGCGAGCGCGGGCAGCGGCTCGCGCCCCAGGGCCCACGCGAGGTCGGCCGCGCGCGTGTCGGTGTAGGCGGTGTTCAGGGTCGTGAGCATGGGTCGGCTCCGCTAGCACGCAAAGGGAGGTGGGGGTCCGGCGCACCCGGTCGGTATGAGGGGATCGACCCGGTCAGCCCGGTCAGCCCTGTCAGCCCTGTCAGGAAGGGACGATCCGAGGGCCGCGTTGGCGATTTAGAGGGAATCATGAACTGTGGTGCCACCACAGCGTTTTTACCCAACTTCGTAGGGTTTCCATCCCACCGAGGGCTCCACAGTTCAACTGTTCAACCACGCCGCGCGCCGGGCGCGCGGAAGCGGAAGCCCCGAACGGCCTCCCAGAGCGCGGCAACACGCGCCGGTCACGGCCCCCGGAAAGCCCCCCGAACGGCTCGCGAAGGGAAGCCGGCGGCGGCACCGGCGCGTCCTCGTGATTTTTCCGGCCGCACCCCGGCACCACCCTCCCGAACACCCCCCGCGCCCCTCCCGGCCGGCGCTCCGTGCCCCTCGCCCGGCAGCCGCCCCGGTCCCGCCGCCACCCGGTCCCGTCGCCCCGGCCCCGTACCCCCGCCCCGGCCCGTACGCGGAGGTGCCCGCCGGAAGTCGTTCCCGGCGGGCACCTCCGCGTGCCGCGGAGCTCGGCTGCCCCGTGTCAGCTGCCTCCACCGCATCCGCCGCCTCCACCGCAGGACGAGCCGCCTCCGCACGACGAATGGCCGCCGCCGCACGAGTGACCGCCGTGGTGACCCCCGTGGTGGCCGCCGCCGGACGAGTCGCCCCCGCCGGCCCACCAACTGCCGCCACCGCCGGCTCCGCCCCCGAGGACACCCCCGCGCGAGCGGGAGCTCCGCGCCTTCGGCGAACCGGCCTTCCCGCGGCTGCGGCGGTTGGCCCTGAGCCCACCGACCAGGACGATGAAGAAGACCGCCAGGATGATGCCGATGATCATGGCGTCACCCTCCTTTCGTTCCCCCCGAGACGACCCCCCGTGGGCGCCTCGCGTCGTGCGTGACAGGGGGATGCCCCCACGTCACGTCGGCCAAAGCAGAGTTGAGGAACTTCTGAGGGTCACGACGCGGGAACGGCCCCGGCCTGTCTCACCCGGATGCCGTCGCCCTTCCGGCGATCGCTTCCGGGGTGGGGTCGACCGCGTACGAGAGGCGGTGGAAGGCGCGGGCCCGGTCGGCGTCACCGAGCTGCCCGTGCGCCCAGCCGAGGTGGAACGCGGCGGCCGCGACGGGGAGTGCGCCCAGCGGGAGGATCCGCTCCCAGGCCCGGACGGCCGCGTCGAGATCACCGGCGTGGGCCGGCGCACGACCGTGTACGGCCCACGCCCGATGGTCGTTCGGGTTGATCTCGACGAGCCTCGCGGTGGAATCCAGCGCCCGCGGGACCTCTCCGTATCCGAGGAGGGTCTTGGACAGCGTCTCGAACATCGGGAAGGCGTGGTCGCTCCACGACAGGAAGTCCGGCGAGTCCGGGGCGGGACGGGCCGCCTCCAGAGCACGGGCCGCCCGGCCGAGGAACTCCATGGTCCCTTCCCTGTCCCCCCGCAGGTACGGTTCGAACGCGATCGCACGCGTACACGACGGCGCCGCCGTCACCGGCAATGGCCGCACGAACGCGAGGACTTACGGGACATTCCGGGGACACCGTCACACCGTGCGGCTCCGGAGCGAATTCGTCCCGCCCGCCGCACGGGGTTCTCACACGGTTCCGAGTCCGCCGCGAGAGCCGTTCCCGGGCGGCTGCCGCCGCTCGCGGGTCGCGCCGTACGCCTTGTCGCGCCTTTGTCGCGCCCGGAAATTCCTCGACGGAGCGCTGATCCGCGGCCTGCTCCCGGCCGCCTCCCGGCAAGGCGCTTCGGTCCGTCGCGAAGGCGCGTCCCGGCCGGTCTCCGACGCCCGGGTGCGGGCCGCGGCCGGACGGCGGGTGAGTTGAGGAACTCCACGGCTTGGGCGCAGGATGACCGGCATGACCTCCAACGGCCGCCGTCCGCTGCTCAACCGCCGACTCACCGAGTTCGGCACGACGATCTTCGCCGAGATGTCGGCCCTGGCGCTCAGCACCGACTCGATCAACCTCGGCCAGGGCTTCCCCGACACGGACGGGCCCGAGGAGATCCGCGAGGCGGCCGTAAGGGCGCTGCGCGACGGACGCGGCAACCAGTACCCGCCGGGGCCCGGCGTGCCCGAACTGCGGACGGCGATCGCCGCGCACCAGAAGCACCACTACGGGCTGTCGTACGACCCCGACCGTGAGGTGCTGGTCACCGCGGGCGCCACCGAGGCCATCGCCGCGAGCCTGCTGGCCCTGGTGGAGCCCGGGGACGAGGTCATCGCCCTGGAGCCGTACTACGACTCGTACGCGGCCGGGATCGCGATGGCGGGCGGCACCCGTGTCCCGGTCACCCTGCGCCCGCACGAGGGCCGCTTCCGGCTGGACCTCGACGAACTGCGCGACGCGGTCACGGACAACACCCGGCTGCTGCTCCTCAACACCCCGCACAACCCGACCGGCACCGTCCTCTCCCGCGAGGAGCTCGGCGAGATCGCGAAGCTCGCCGTCGAGCGGGACCTGCTCGTCGTGACGGACGAGGTGTACGAGCACCTCGTGTTCGACGACGCCGAGCACGTGCCGCTGGCCGGCTTCCCCGGGATGCGCGAGCGGACCGTCACCATCGGCAGCGCCGGCAAGACCTTCTCCTTCACCGGCTGGAAGGTCGGCTGGATCACCTCCACGCCGGACCTCGTCACCGCCGTACGGTCGGCGAAGCAGTTCCTGACGTACGTGGCCTCGGGACCGTTCCAGTACGCCGTGGCCGAGGCGCTCGCGCTGCCGGACACGTACTTCGAGGCGTTCCGCGCGGACCTGCGGGCCAAGCGGGACCTGCTGGCCGCCGGGCTCACGGCGGCCGGATTCGAGGTCTTCCGGCCGGCCGGCACGTACTTCGTCACCACGGACATCCGCCCGCTCGGCGAGAGCGACGGCTTCGCGTTCTGCCGCGCCCTGCCGGAGCGCGCCGGGGTGGTCGCCATCCCGAACGCGGTCTTCTACGACCACCGGGAGGAGGGCGCGCCCTTCGTGCGCTTCACCTTCTGCAAGCGGACCGAGGTGCTGGAAGCCGCGGCCCGGCGGCTCCGGGCGGCCCGCTAGCACGCGGGGCGCGGCTCCCGGGGGCGGCGCGCCGGAGCGGGCGGAACCGCACCCACGCGGACGCGCAACACTCGCAAACACCCCGTGAGGGACGCAGAGTTCGGGTGTGACCCACGCCAGTACCCTTCCGGCACCCGCCGTCCACGAGCCCGGTGACGAGGACCGCGCCCCCGCGGCACCGTCCGGGCGAGGCCTGCCCGCCGTCGTGTACGCGCTGGGGCTGTTCGTCGTGGCCCGGCTCGTCGGCGTCCTGGTGCTCGCCGGGACCGCCCGGGCCAACGGCAAGCACCCCCTCGCCCTGCTCGGACGCTCCTGGGACTCCCTCTGGTACCTGGGGATCGCGGCACACGGCTACGTACGCGCCCAGCACTTCAGACCCACCGTCGTCCACAGCGACCTGGCGTTCTTCCCGCTGTACCCGGGACTCGTCCGGGCCGTCACGGCGGTGACCCCGCTCGGCGGAGGCGCGGCGGGCCTGCTGGTGTCCTGGCTGGCGGCCGTGACCGCCGCGTGCGGGATCTACGCGATCGGGGCCCGGCTGCACGGCCGCGCGGTCGGCACCGCGCTCGTCCTGCTCTGGGGCCTGCTCCCGCACTCGGTGGTGCTGTCCCTCGCGTACACCGAGCCCGTCCTCACCGCCTTCGCCGCCTGGTCCCTGTACGCGGTGCTCACCGGGCGCTGGCTGTGGGCCGGCACGCTGGCGGCGCTCGCGGGCCTGTCGCGGCCGAACGGGTTCGCGGTCGCCGCGGCGGTCCTCGCGGCGGCTGCCTGCGAGGTCTGCCGGCGGCGCGGCCGGAAAGTTCCCCACAGCCTGTGGACGGGCGCCGCGCTGGCGCCGCTCGGCTGGTGCGGCTATGTGCTGTGGGTGGGCCGCCGCCAGGGAGATCCGCTCGGCGGGTACTTCGAGGTGCAGCGGCTGTGGGGCTCGCGCTTCGACTTCGGCGTGGGCGCGCTGCGCTTCGTCAAGCACCTGCTGCTGCGCGGGGACCGCTTCGTGTTCCCCATGTCGCTGGTGATCGTGGCGGCGGCCGTGCTGCTGTACGCGCTGCTGATCGCGGACCGGGCCCCGCTGCCGCTGCTCGTCCACAGCGGCGTCCTGCTGCTGGTCGCGCTCGGCGGCGCCGGGTTCTTCGAGTGCAAGCCGCGTTTCCTGCTGCCCGCGTTCCCGCTGCTGCTGCCATTGGCCCGGGCACTGGTGCGGACGGCAAGAGCCCGGCCCTGGCACGCCGTCCTGGTGGTCGGCGCCCTGGCCGGGCTCTCGTTCGCCTACGGCGCGTATCTCGTCGTCATCGCGCACACGCCGCTGTAGAACCTGGCGGAAAACCAGCGGGAGGACTACTCGTCGTCGTCCTCGGGCTTGTCCGCCTCGTTCACTTCCTGCTCCAGGCCGAGCTGCTCCACGAGCCACTTGTCGAACTCGATGGCGGCCCGCACCCAGCTGACCGTCGACGACACGAAGTGTTCGAGGGCGACGCCGGTGCCGATCAGCATCTGCGCCTCGCCGATCAGGCGGACGGTGCCGTCGTCGTGCGTGTGGGTGTAGACCTTCGGCCACAGCGTGCGGCGGTTCCAGTCGTCGATCGACTCCAGCAGCGTCGGCTTCTCGTCGATCTGGTGCGGCCGGTCGTAGAACGTCCGCACCGAGAAGACCTGCTGGTCTCCCTCGCCGCGGAACATGAAGTACGTACGGAACTCCTCCCACGGCGCCGCGAGGTCACCCTCGTCGTCGACGACGTACTTCAGCTCCATCTGATCGAGGAGCTGCTTCACGAGGTCCTGATCCGGGACGACGGGGCCCGCCGGTCCGCCGGGCTGCGGCTCGGGCTGGCCCCCGAAATTCGGAATCGAGGACGGGTCGATGCTCACCGTGTATTTCCCTTCGTACGGATACCGCCATCCTCCCCCATCCGGGGCGGGGAGTGGCAACCCCTGACGGGGCCTGTCGGCCGGGGCGGCATGATCTCGTCACCGGCGACGGGGGCGGAACCCGTCGTCGCAGGGGTCGCGGGGCCCCGTACGGCGGCCTCCCGGCCCGGGTGGGGAAGACCCGGCGGGGCGCGGGCGCGGTGTCGTCCCGCCCCCTGCCGGACACCGATCCGTTCACAAACGTGACCACGCGGGCGGTGCGGGGCCGGCCCGGGAACCACTGCTCTCCCCCACACCGGGATCGGCAGCGGTGCCGGTGTGGACGCCCCTCCCGGTGCCCGTACCGATCCCGGTGTCGATGCCGACCCCGGCGGCGGGGGCGGGGGCGGGGGCGGCAACGGTGCCGGCGGCCGGAAGGCCGGTCCGGACGTGGGTCCGGTACGAGGGCGGGGACGCCCGCCCTCGTCACCCCCGGCGCCTCACCTCCGGCACCCCACCCCGGGCGGACCACCCCCGGCGCCTCACCCGCGCGGAGCGCCCGTGCCCATCGGTGTCACAGCGTCTTGCCGGTCGCGGGTCCCACGATCAGGCCGTCCCCGAAGGCGTCCACCCGGACCGTGTCCCCGTCCTTGACCTCGCCCGCCAGGATCTCCTTGGCGAGCCGGTCGCCGATCGCTGTCTGGACGAGGCGGCGCAGCGGCCGGGCGCCGTACGCCGGGTCGTTGCCCTCGGTCGCCAGCCAGGCCAGGGCCGGGTCGGTGACCTCCAGGGTGATCCGGCGCTGTGCCAGCCGCCGCGCGAGGCGCTCGATCTGGAGCCGGGCGATGCGCTCCAGCTCCTGCCGGTCGAGGGCCGAGAAGACCACCAGGTCGTCGAGCCGGTTGAGGAACTCCGGCTTGAAAGAGGCCCGGACGATCTCCAGGACCTGCTGCTTCTTCTCCTCCGCCGAGGTCAGCGGCTCCACCAGGAACTGGCTGCCCAGGTTCGAGGTGAGGATCAGGATGGTGTTGCGGAAGTCGACCGTCCGGCCCTGTCCGTCCGTCAGCCGCCCGTCGTCCAGCACCTGGAGGAGGATGTCGAAGACCTCCGGGTGCGCCTTCTCGACCTCGTCGAGCAGGACGACGCTGTACGGGCGCCGTCGCACCGCCTCCGTGAGCTGGCCGCCCTCCTCGTACCCGACGTAGCCGGGCGGGGCGCCGACCAGCCGGGCGACGCTGTGCTTCTCGCCGTACTCGCTCATGTCGATGCGGATCATGGCCCGCTCGTCGTCGAAGAGGAAGTCCGCGAGGGCCTTGGCGAGTTCGGTCTTGCCCACGCCGGTCGGGCCGAGGAAGAGGAAGGATCCGGTGGGCCGGTCCGGGTCGGCGATGCCGGCGCGGGTGCGCCGTACGGCGTCCGACACGGCCTGCACGGCCTCGCTCTGGCCGATCAGCCGGCGGCCCAGCTCCTCCTCCATGCGCAGCAGCTTCTGCGTCTCGCCCTCCAGGAGCCGCCCGGCGGGGATGCCCGTCCAGGAGCCCACGACGTCCGCGATGTCGTCCGGGCCGACCTCTTCCTTCACCATCGTGTCGCCGGCGGCTTCCTCCTCCGCCTCGGAGGCCTCCTCCAGGTCCCGCTCAAGGGTGGGGATCTCGCCGTAGAGCAGCTTGCTGGCGGTGTCGAAGTCACCGTCGCGCTGGGCCCGTTCGGCCTGTCCGCGCAGCTCGTCGAGCTTCTCCTTCAGCTCGCCGACGCGGTTGAGGGACTGCTTCTCCTTCTCCCAGCGGGCGGTCAGCCCGCGCAACTCCTCCTCCCTGTCGGCGAGGTCGCGGCGCAGCTTCTCCAGACGGTCCTTGCTGGCGGCGTCCGTCTCCTTGCTGAGCGCGAGTTCCTCCATCTTCAACCGGTCCACGGAGCGCTGGAGTTCGTCGATCTCGACGGGGGAGGAGTCGATCTCCATGCGCAGCCGGGACGCGGCCTCGTCGACGAGGTCGATGGCCTTGTCGGGCAGGAAGCGGGAGGTGATGTAGCGGTCGGAGAGGGTCGCGGCGGCCACCAGCGCGCTGTCCGCGATCACGACCTTGTGGTGGGCCTCGTAGCGCCCCTTGAGTCCGCGCAGGATCGCGATGGTGTCCTCGACGCTCGGCTCGGCGACCAGGACCTGCTGGAAGCGGCGCTCCAGGGCGGGGTCCTTCTCGATCCGCTCGCGGTACTCGTCGAGGGTCGTGGCGCCGACCATGCGCAGTTCACCGCGGGCGAGCATGGGCTTGAGCATGTTGCCGGCGTCCATCGAGGAGTCGCCGCCCGCGCCCGCGCCCACCACCGTGTGCAGCTCGTCGATGAAGGTGATGATCTGTCCGTCGGAGTCCTTGATCTCCGCGAGGACGGTCTTGAGCCGCTCCTCGAACTCGCCCCGGTACTTCGCCCCGGCCACCATCGCGCCGAGGTCGAGCGAGACCAGCCGCTTGTCCTTGAGGGACTCGGGCACGTCGCCCTTCACGATCCGCTGGGCGAGACCCTCCACGACGGCGGTCTTGCCGACGCCCGGCTCGCCGATGAGGACGGGGTTGTTCTTGGTGCGCCGGGACAGCACCTGCACGACCCGGCGGATCTCCTGGTCCCGGCCGATGACCGGGTCGAGCTTGCCGTCGCGCGCGGCGGCCGTGAAGTCCGTACCGAACTTTTCGAGTGCCTTGTACTGGCCCTCGGGATCCGGGGTCGTCACCCGGCGCCCTCCCCTGGTCTTCTGGAACGCCTCCAGCAGCTTCTTCGCACCGGCGCCCTGCTGCGAGAGTACGTCCCCGCTCCGGCCGCCCTTCGCGGCAATGCCGATGAGCAGGTGCTCGGTCGACAGGTACTCGTCGCCGAGCTCCTTGGCCTTGTCGGCCGCGTCCGCGATGACGGCGAGCAGCTCGCGGTCGGGCTGCGGCGGTGCGACGGTGGACCCGGTCACGCTCGGCAGGGCGGCCAGGACACGCTCGGCGCCGGCCCGCACGGAGGCCTGGTCCGCGTCGACGGCGGCGAGCAGATCGATGATGTTCTCGTTGTCCTGCCCCCCGAGCAGCGCGAGCAGCAGGTGCGCGGGGGTCAGATCCGGGTGCCCCTCGGACACGGCCCTGCTGGTGGCCGCGTTGATCGCATCCCGGCTCCTGTTGGTCAGCTCGGCGTCCACGTTCGCGTTCTCCTCCTGTGCACGGACTTCCTGAACAGACTTCCGGTACGGACCGGCCGTACGGACCTCCCGCGCGGACCTCCCGCACGGACTGACTCACCCAACGTACACAAAGTTGAGTCTATTCCACTCAAGGTGAACCCGGGGCGACTTACGCCGGACCGGTCGGGCTACATTTCGGACCATGGCCGCATATCCGGTGGACCCGCACGACCCCGATCCCGCCTACCTCGCCTTCTGGCGGGAACGGCACCTGTGCACTTTGACCACACTCCGGGCGGACGGCAGTCCGCATGTCGTTCCCGTCGGGGTCACCTACGATCCGCGGGCCGGTCTGGCTCGGGTCATCGCCGGCGACTCCAGCGCGAAGGTGGGGCACGTGACCGCCGCGGGGGCCGACGGCGCCCGGGTCGCGGTCTGCCAGGTGGACGGCCGGCGGTGGGCGACGCTGGAGGGGCGCGCGACCGTCTCCGCCGAACCGGCGCGCGTCGCGGAGGCGGAGCGGCGATACGCGGAGCGGTACGGGAGGACACCCTCGCCCAACCCGGCCCGCGTGGTGATCGAGATCAGACTGACCTCGGCGCTGGGGCGCGGCTGATTCCGCCGCCCGGTCGGTTCCGGCCTCCACGGCGAGGGCCGCACCCGCGGGACGAGTCCCGCATACCAGGATGTTCCGCCCAAAACTGCAGCGGCGTCACCGTGTTCAGGTCACGGTGACGCCGCTGCGGGGGGAAGTACCTGCGCGATCTACTACGACGGGGGAATCGCGTCAGGCACTGCGGGGGGTGGCTGAGATGGTCCGTACGTCCGGGGCTTCCGGCTCGGCCAGCTGATGGTCACGCTGATCGAGGTTCACAAAGATCATTCCGTACCTGATGGCACATCGCACGGGCTGCGGCGCGCCGCGCGGCCGTCGCAGACACCGGTACGCCCGTACGTCCTCTTCCTCGTCCCGGGTGACCACGACCGGCTCTCCGAACACGGTCACCATCAGCGAGTCACCGGTGTGCGGGATCGCGGTCGCCAGGTCGATGAAGTGCCAGCCGGAGCGGTAGGCGGTTGCCATCTCGCGACGGAAGGAGCGGTCGTCGGGGGGCGTCGTCACGTCAACTCCCGGAGCCGTCATCCGCCGCCGGAGTCACAACCACGTCGTTCGCGGCCGGCGCCGGCCAGTGACTGTCCGCCAGTACGTTGTCCGTGGCCACCGCCGGCCAGTGACTGTCCGCAAGTACGTCGGCCTTCGTCTCGGAGAGGCCGCCCAGAGCTCCGAATGCCACCATGGCGGAGAAGGCGGCGACAAGCACCGAGCGAAGCATTTTGTTACGCATAGTCGGCTTCGTCCTCACTTGAAAGTCCCGTCTTCCCCCGTCGAATAAGACGATGGCTCATTCGGGCACGTCGTGGCCACATAATCGATGCATCATGTTCCTGCACGTTCAGGACCCTGGGGGGTGGAGTTTTGACAACGAATCAGACCAATGCGACACATCCCCACGGTGTGGCCCAGTTGTGCGAGGACGGAGGCCGTCTCTACGCGAACGCGCTGCGCACAGGACGAATCGCGCGCGAGGACGTGGAGCCCGCCCCCTGCTTGGTGGAACTCGCGCTCCTCCACCCCGATCCCGATGACGCGAACTGGCTCCGCCCGGTGCCCCCTTCGGTGGCCCTGGCCCAGCGACTCAACCCCATAGAGCGCGAGATCACCGAACGCAGGCGCCTCTCCGTCCAGCTGAGTGACGCTTTTGAGCCGTTCATGGCCCTCAGCGTCCAGGGAGCGACGCTCACCCACTCCATCACCGTGCTGGAGGGCGGCGACCGTATCAACGCGGCGCTCAACATGGCGACCGCCCAGTGCCAGCACGAGATGCTCACGATCCAGCCGAGCGACCGCGGCTCCGAACGCAGCCTCCTCCAGGGGCTGGAACGCGACCGGCCACTGATCGAACGTGGTGTGAAGATCCGGACGCTGTATCAGCACACCGCCCGCCACAGTCCCGACAAACTCGCGTACGTGGCCCAGCTGTCCGACGGCAAGGTCGAGTACCGCACCATCGACGAACTGGTGGAGCGCCTCATCGTCTGCGACGAGAGCGTCGCCTTCATCCCCACCCGCGACGACCAGCAGGTCGCCCTGGAACTGCGCCATCCGGGACTCGTCCGCTACCTGATCAAGGTCTTCGAGTTCATCTGGGGCCGCGCCGTCCCGCTCACGGCCGGCGCACCCTACGAGACCGCCCCGGGCGGCATCACCAACATCCAGCACTCCATCGCCAAACTCCTGGTGGAGGGTCACGTCGACGAGGCCATCGCCCGCCGCCTCGGCATGAACGTCCGCACCTGCCGCGCCCACGTCGCCAAGCTGGCCACCGCGCTCGGCAGCGGCAGCCGGGCTCAACTCGGCTATCTCATCGCCCAGTCGGGGATTCTGGACCAGGAGCACTGAACGGCAGCAGCTCCGGGGAGCGCGGTGGCCCGTCGAGACCCGCCTGTGCGATCCGGACGCCCAACTGCGTACGGCTCGCCGCGCCCAGGGTCTCCGAGAGGCGCGCGATGTGTGCCCGGCACGTCCGCACGCTGATCCCCAGCCGCTCCGCGACCACCGCGTCCTGGTGCCCCTCGGCGAGCAGCGCCGCGATCGAACGCTCGCGATGGGTGATGCCGTCGATGCCGGTCTCCGGGAGCGGGGCGGCGAGCGGGATCGCCAGCCGCCACAGCCGCTCGAAGACCGTCACCAGGTAGTCGACCAGCGCCGGGTGCCGCAGCTCCAGCGCGATCGTGCGGTCGTCGTTGGCCGGGATGAACGCCACCTTGCGGTCGAAGAGGATGAGCCGCTCCACCACCTCGTCGAGCGTCCGGGCCTCCGCCGAACCCCCCATCATCTCCATGTAGTTGTGCAGGCCCTGGCCGTGCCGTGCCACGTGCGTGTACAGGTCCCGCATCCGTACGCCCCGCCGGCGCATCTCCAGCGCCCGGTGCAGACCCTCCGACAGCTCGTCCTCGCGTCGGATGCCGCCCGGCTGCACCGTCAGCACCTCGCTGGTGCACGCCTCGGTCGCCTCGTCCATCGCGGCCCGGATCCTGGGCAGCCCGTCGAGGACACGGATCGCCGCGCCCTCGGCCTGCGCCTGCACACGACCGCCCAGCCCGGCGTACCACTCGAACGCCGCCACCGCGTCGCCCAGCCGCGCCCGGCTCGCGCTGACCTCCTCGTACACACCCCGGATCAGCCGCGTCATGACCTCCTGCGGCGAGGTCGGCACCAGCCACCCCATGTCGTCGGGGTCCGGGTGCAGCAGCGCCAACTCGACCAGGCAGGGCACCGCCTCCGCGTCCTCGCGCGGCACCCGCCCGCGCCGCACGGCCCGGGAGTACACCCGGTCCCCGGCGTCGCACAGTCGGTCAGCGCCGTGCGGATGCCTGTCCGTCCCGTGCCCGGCCATCTCCCACCCCTGGCTCCAACCTCCGGCTCCGGCAACCTCCGTGACGCGACGCTGCACACCGTCCACGGCGGAGCACTTCCGCACCGCGGGGCCCGTGGCCCGCGTCTTCGCAGCGCAACTATGCGCGGCCCCGACCGCCATCGCAACACGGGCGCGCCCCTCGCGCGCCCCCTCTCGCCCGCATACGTCCAGACATTTCCGCACCTCCGCGCGGCGCCTTGCAACAACATGACGGTGGCACTGCTCCGCCCCGCGCCGCCGGGTCCCACGCCGGGCCGGCCGAGGCCGCGACACGACGACATGCCCCCGCGGTGAGGTGTCCGGCCGGTGTCGTCCGCGCCGGGCCGCCCAAGGTGACGGTGGCGTTCGCCGGAGAGGCGGTGAGGGGCGGCCTGGACGGCCCCGGACCCGACTGCGGGGCTCCCGGCAGGCGGGGAGTGCGGGGGCGCGCACAGCGGCGCCTGGGCCCGGCGCCCGCCCCCCGGTCAGGCCCCCTCGGCATGACCTTCCAGATGACCTTCCAGGACGGCGACCTCACCACCGCGGCCGCCCACGGGTCGGCACGGGACCCCACGGGTCGGCACGGGACCCCACGGGTCGGCACGGGACCCCACGGGTCGGCACGGAGCCCCACGGGTCGGCACGGAGCCCCACGGGTCGGCACGGAGCCCTTCACGGCCCCCTCCTCAGGTGGCCGCGGCCCAGCTCCTGAGCAGTGCCTCGCGGGCGGCCCGCCAGGGTGTGACGCCGCCGCCCTCGGCGCTCCCCCACTCCAACAGCCGGGCCACGTCCGCCGTGCCCTCGACGAACCGGTCCAACAGGTCCAGGGACAGTTCGTACTCGGACTGCACATAGCCCCCGACGGCCGCCGTGTACACCGTCAGTCCGGTTTTCTCGGCGTCCGTGCGCACGTGGAGTTCGAACGCGGGCGGCGCCTCGCCGCCACCCGTCGCCACGTCGAGCATCGTGTCCATCACGCTGTTCACCAGCCATCGGGTACTGGAGCGCACCTGCGCGTCGTGCACGGTCACCGCGCGCACGTCCCGCCACGCCCAGAAGCCCTTCTGGCCGGTGCCCACGGCCTCCAGGCCCTCGGGGGTGAGCCGCACCCCGCGCCCGTTCCCCGCGGGTTCGGCACCCACGTACACGCTCTCCTCGGTGATCCAGAACAGGCCGATCATGGCCACGGGCGTCTCCAGTACGCAGGTATCGAGCACGGTCTCCCGGTGAGACCCCGGCCGGCCCAAAACCGTTCACCCGGGCCGTGAGAGACGTGTGCGCGGGGGCCCGGCCGGGCCCCGCGCACACGTGACAGGACGGGAACGGCTACTTGATGTGGGCCGCCGCGCAGGCCGCCTTGTACTTGGCCGTGCAGATCTCCGAGACCTTGTAGATGTTGTCCTGGAGGACCGTCTCCTGGATGTTGTCCTTGGAGAGGGCGACCACGGGCACGAGCTGGGCCGGGATCTTCTGGGTCGTGGGGCTGTCGACCTTGTCGCGGGTCAGCGCGTCGAACTCGATCCCGCGGCCCTGGACCTTGGCCACGGCCATCTCGGCTGCGGCGGTGGCCTCCTGCGGGTACGACTTGTAGACGCTCATGTACTGGTCGCCCGCGAGGATCCGCTGCACCGCGTCCAGTTCGGCGTCCTGGCCGGTGACCGGCGGCAGGTTGCTGACACCCACGGTCTTCATCGCGTCGATGACCGCGCCGGCGATGCCGTCGTTGGCGGCGTAGACACCGGCGATGTTGCTGGCACCCATGGCCGAAATGGCCTCCAGCATGTTGGACTTGGCGTTGGCCGGGTCCCAGTCCTTGGTGTCGTACTTGCGGGCGATCTGCACCTTGCCGTCGAGCACGGACATGGCGCCCGCCTTGAACTGCGCCGCGTTCGGGTCGGTGACCGCGCCGTTCATCATCACGATCTGCTTCGTGGCGGCGTTGCTGCCCATCGCCTTCAGCAGTTCCTTGGCCTGCACCTCGCCGACGAGTTCGTTGTCGAAGGAGATGTACGCGTCGATCGGGCCCTCAGCCAGGCGGTCGTAGGCGATGACGGGGATACCCGCCGCCTTGGCCTTGCGCACACCGCTCGCGATCGCCTTGGAGTCGACCGCGTCCACGAGGAGGACGTCGACCTTGTCGTCCACCATCTGCTGGAGCTGGATGTTCTGCTTGCTCGCGCTCTGCTCCGCGTTGGCGGAGAGCACCCTGCCCTTGCCGTTGGTGAGCTTCTTGACCTGCTGCTCGATGATCGGGTGGTCGAACTTCTCGTAACGCGTGTTCGCCTTCTCGGGGAGAAGGAGACCCACCTTGATGTCGTCGCCCTTGGTCGGGCTCGCCTTGGAGTCGCTGCCGCCGATCCCGTCGACGACCCCGCAGCCGGCGAGTGAGACGGCCATCGCGGACGAGGCCAGGGCTATGGCCGTACGACGAAGCCGGGTGTTACGAGTGTTCACATCAGGTGCCTTCCGGGCGAGGTAGCTGCTTTGCGACCCAGGTGGCTGAAAGCCAACGCGGCGATCACCTCAGCGTCAAGGAGTAACCACTTAACGAGATGGCAACAGCATTCTGTGTTCCCCAAGTGAACACGATGGGAAGAGGGTGTACCTCCACTTCCACGTAACACCTGCGGCGCACTTGGTTCCCACACACCCCGCCAGGGGAGGGCAACCCCCGCCCCCGACCTGGAGACTTGAAGACGGCCGAGTATCACCGCAGCTCCGGAAGGGCGGGATTGAGCGCGGCCGGACAGGACGGGACGGCACACACCAGGGCCGTGGTGATCTGCGTCACGCGTCGGGGCGCTCGTGGGGCGCATCGCACAACTCCGGCCGCAATGACCGATTATGTCTCGTCCGCCCGGCGAAGACCCTCGCGGGACGGGCACGGCACCGTACGGCGGCACGCGAAGGGGCCGGGAGGCGATCCGCCTCCCGGCCCCTTCGGCACACTCGGGAACTACTCCGGCGACCGCTTCGGCCGCCACACCACCAGCGCGCTCGTCTGCTGGACCTCCTGGTACGGGACGAGGTCCCGCCGGTAGGAGGCGTGCACGGCCGCCTCACGCTGCCGCATGGTCGCCGCCGCGCCGTCCAGGGCCGACTCCAGCTCCACGACACGGGACTGGAGCGCGGCGACCTGGTTCTCCAGCTCGATGATGCGTTTGATGCCGGCCAGGTTGATGCCCTCGTCCTGCGACAACTGCTGCACGGTGCGCAGCAGTTCGATGTCGCGGGCCGAGTAGCGCCGACCGCGCCCGGGGGTGCGGTCCGGGGAGACCAGCCCGAGGCGGTCGTACTGGCGCAGGGTCTGCGGGTGCAGGCCGGAGAGCTGGGCCGCCACCGAGATGACGTAGACCGGGGTCTCCTCGGTCAGTTCATAGGGGTTTCGACGACGGCCGTCCATCTGCTCATGCTCCCTTCGCGGCCTGGAACAGCTCCGCTCGCGGGTCCTCGTCCGCGGTGGCCTCGCGGTACGCCTCCAGGGCGTCACGCGCCTTGCCCGACACGTCCGTGGGAACCGAGACCTCGACGGTGACGAGGAGGTCGCCGCGGGTGCCGTCCTTGCGGACCGCGCCCTTGCCGCGGGCCCGCATCGTACGGCCGTTGGGTGTGCCCGGGGGCAGTTTCAGGGTGACCGGCGGGCCGCCCAGGGTGGGTACCCGTACCTCGCCGCCGAGTGCCGCCTCCGCGAAGGTGACGGGCACGGTGACGGTGAGGTTGTCCCCCTTGCGCCCGAAGACCGGGTGGGCGTCGACATGGACCGTGACGTACAGGTCGCCGGCCGGGCCGCCCCGTTCGCCGGGCCCGCCCTTGCCGCGCAGCCGGATCCGCTGCGAGTCGGTGACGCCCGCCGGGATGCGGACCTGCATCGTGCGGGACGACTTGGCGCGCCCGCTGCCCGAGCACTCCAGGCAGGGGTGCTCGGCGATCAGACCGCGGCCCTTGCAGTCCGGGCAGGGGTCCGTCAGCGAGAACCCGCCGCCGGAGCCCCGCGCCACCTGGCCGGTGCCGACACAGGTCGGGCACACACGCGGTGTGCCGTTCTTGTCGCCGGTGCCGGAGCAGGCCTTGCAGGGTGACTGGGACGTCATCCGCAGCGGGACCGTCGCGCCGTCCACCGCCTCGGTGAAGCTCAGCGTCACCTCGGTGTCGATGTCCTGGCCCCGCCGGGGCTGGGTCCGGGTGCCGGTACCCGCGCCACCGCGGTTGAACAGGCCGCCGAAGACGTCACCTATGCCACCGCCGAAGCCGCCGGCCCCGCCGCCCGCTCCGCCCTGGGCGCCGCCTCCGAAGAGGTCACCCAGGTCGAAGTTGAAGTTGCCGCCGCCCGCTCCGGGCCCCGGACGGAAGCCGCCGTTGCCGAAGAGGGCGCGTGCCTCGTCGTACTCCTTGCGCTTCTTGGCGTCCCCGAGGATGTCGTTCGCCTCGGAGATCTCCTTGAAGCGCTCCTCGGCCTTGGCGTTGCCCTTGTTGGCGTCCGGGTGGAACTCGCGGGCGAGTTTCCGGTACGCCTTCTTGATCTCGGCCTCGGTGGCGTCCTTGGGGACGCCGAGGACCTTGTAGTAGTCCTTCTCGATGAAGTCCTTGGTGCTCATCCCCGACGTCCCTCCTTCCTCGTCGTGTCAACGTCAGCCCTCGTCCGGGCCACCGCTCTCCTTGTCGTCGGCCGCCTCAGCCGTCGTGTCGTCGGACTTGACGGACTGGGCGCCCGGCTGGGGCTCGGCGACCGCCACCCGCGCGGGGCGGATGGTGCGCTCGCCGAAGCGATACCCGGGCTGCAGAATCGCCACGCACGTCGTCTCCGTGACGTCCGGCGCGTACGAGTGCATCAGGGCTTCGTGGATCATCGGGTCGAAGGGCTCGCCCTCCTTGCCGAACTGCTGAAGCCCCATCTTCGCCGCGACGGTCTCCAGCGACTCGGCCACCGACTTGAACCCGCCGACCAGTTCACCGTGTTCCCGCGCGCGGCCGATGTCGTCGAGGACGGGCAGGAGCTCGGTCAGGAGGCTCGCGATGGCGAGCTCCTTGACCGCGATCCGGTCGCGCTCGACCCGGCGGCGGTAGTTCTGGTACTCGGCCTGGAGCCGCTGGAGGTCCGCGGTGCGCTCACCGAGCGCCGTGCGTACCTGGTCCAGCTGGGCCGTCAGGCCGGCGGTCTGTGCTGCGGCCGATGCGTCCCCGGCCGGGGACGCCCCCTCCGCGGAGGGGGCGTCCTTCGGCTCGGCGTCGTCAGGGGTGGCGCCGGAGGGGACGTCAGGCTTCTCTTCGAAACCCGGGGTCTCCTCCGTCACGCGGCACCGTCCTTGCGGTCCTCGTCGACGATCTCGGCGTCCACGACGTCGTCCTCGGCCCTGGCCTGGTCGGCGCCGGCGGCACCCTCGGCGCCACCCGCCTGGGCGTCGGCGTACATGGCCTGGCCCAGCTTCTGCGAGACGGCGGCGACCTTCTCGGTGGCCGTACGGATCTCGGCGGTGTCCTCGCCCTTGAGCGCGGCCTTCAGCTCCTCGACCGACGCCTCGACCTCGGTCTTGACGTCACCGGGGACCTTGTCCTCGTTGTCCTTGAGGAACTTCTCCGTCTGGTAGACGAGCTGCTCGCCCTGGTTGCGGGACTCGGCGGCCTCGCGGCGGGCGTGGTCCTCCTCGGCGTACTTCTCGGCCTCTTCGCGCATCCGGTTGACCTCGTCCTTCGGCAGCGAGGAGCCACCGGTGACGGTCATCTTCTGCTCCTTGCCCGTGCCCAGGTCCTTCGCGGTCACGTGCATGATGCCGTTGGCGTCGATGTCGAAGGCGACCTCGATCTGCGGGACGCCGCGGGGCGCCGGCGGCAGACCGGTCAGCTCGAACATCCCGAGCTTCTTGTTGTACGCCGCGATCTCGCGCTCGCCCTGGTAGACCTGGATCTGCACGGACGGCTGGTTGTCCTCGGCGGTGGTGAAGATCTCGGACCGCTTGGTCGGGATCGTCGTGTTCCGCTCGATGAGCTTCGTCATGATGCCGCCCTTGGTCTCGATGCCGAGGGACAGCGGGGTGACGTCGAGGAGCAGGACGTCCTTGACCTCACCCTTGAGGACACCGGCCTGCAGGGCGGCGCCGATGGCGACGACCTCGTCCGGGTTGACACCCTTGTTGGCCTCGTTGCCGCCGGTCAGCTCCTTGACGAGCTCGGCGACGGCCGGCATACGGGTGGAGCCACCGACGAGAACGACGTGGTCGATCTCGGACAGGTTGATGCCCGCGTCCTTGATGACGTTGTGGAACGGCGTCTTGCAGCGCTCCAGAAGGTCGGCGGTGAGCTGCTGGAACTGGGCGCGCGTGAGCTTCTCGTCCAGGTGCAGCGGGCCCTCGGCGGAGGCCGTGATGTAGGGCAGGTTGATCGAGGTCTCGGTGGACGAGGACAGCTCGATCTTGGCCTTCTCCGCGGCCTCACGCAGGCGCTGGAGAGCCATCTTGTCCTTGGCGAGGTCCACGCCGTGACCGGACCTGAACTGCTGCACCAGGTAGTCGACGACCCGCTGGTCCCAGTCGTCACCACCGAGGTGGTTGTCGCCGTTCGTGGCCTTCACCTCGACGACGCCGTCGCCGATCTCCAGGAGGGACACGTCGAAGGTGCCGCCACCGAGGTCGAAGACGAGGATCGTCTGGTCGTCCTTGTCCAGGCCGTACGCGAGCGCGGCGGCCGTGGGCTCGTTGACGATACGCAGGACGTTCAGGCCCGCGATCTCGCCGGCCTCCTTCGTCGCCTGACGCTCGGAGTCGTTGAAGTACGCCGGAACGGTGATGACCGCGTCCGTGACCTTCTCACCCAGGTAGGCCTCGGCGTCACGCTTCAGCTTCTGCAGGATGAAGGCGCTCATCTGCTGCGGGTTGAAGTGCTTCCCGTCGAGCTCGATCTTCCAGTCCGTACCCATGTGACGCTTCACCGAGCGGATGGTCCGGTCCACGTTCGTGACCGCCTGGCGCTTGGCGACCTCGCCGACGAGCACCTCACCGTTCTTGGCGAAGGCGACGACGGACGGCGTGGTCCTGGCACCCTCGGCGTTGGTGATGACGGTGGGCTCGCCGCCCTCCAGAACGCTGACGACGGAGTTAGTCGTGCCCAGGTCGATGCCGACCGCACGTGCCATTTCAATTCCTCCAGCAATGACTTGAGTGGAACGGACTCAAGTGTGCACGACGTCCAGCTCCCGGTCAACAGAGCTGAGTCGAGGGGGCTCAAGTCTTATCTGTTCCTTACACGCAGGTGGCCGCCTACCTGCGGTTTTCCCGGGACGTTCGCGCCGTCGGCGGGAACACGAAGGAGTATCAGGACCGCCACGACAGCCCCACCCGCCACCCACAGGGCCGCTGTCGCCCCCACCCACCGCAGGTCGATCAGCATGCCGACCAGTGCACCCGCGAAGCCGGTGGCGCCGACGAGAACGGCGGCGCCCCGCGCCGTGAGACCGAGGTGGCGCAGGCGGTGGACAAGATGGTCCTGAGCGCCGCGCGACAGCGGACGCCCGGCGCGCCGCCGCGACACCAGCACCAGGGCCGCGTCGGCGGTCGCCACCACCGTCAGCGCGAACACGGCCCCCACGCCCGGCCCGGCCTCCCGGCCCGCGTGCACCAGCACGGCCGCCGAGGCCAGCACGAACCCGGCGAACAGGCCGCCGCACCGCCCCGGGACGATCCGGGCGGGCAGCCGGCCGTGCATCAGGAGCCCGGTCAGCGCGGCGGCCAGCACGCTCAGCAGCGTCGCCGGCCCGTCCATGACCTCGGCGGCCGCGCACCCGCTCAGGGCGAAGGCGGTGACCACGGCGACCGTCCCCATCACCCCATCGGCGTGATCGAGGCAGGTGAAGGCATGCGCGACGAGGACGATCCACCCGACCGCCACGACCCCCACGGGCAGCCCGAGCACCTCGAACGGCACGGTCAGCGCGGCGGCGGCGGTCACGACGGCCGCCCGCACCGGGAGCGGTACGGGCCTCAGGTCGGCGACGAGCCCGAGGGCACCGACCCCGACGCCGGCGACCAGCAGCCGCCCGGCCGCGGGGCCCAGCGGGGCGACGCCCGTCCAGTCCCCGACACCGGCGACGAACGCCGTCGCCACGATCACCGCGGGCCCGCCGAGCAGCGCCACCACGCGCCCCTGGCGCCGCTCGACCGCGCCGAGGCGCAGAGCGAGGCTCCGCAGCAGCGCGGCGAGCACGGCGGCGAGGAACAGGGCGGCGGTGGCGGCGGCGATTCCGTACAACACAGCGCCAACTTAGGGTTGAATGTCTGAAATGTGCAGCAGATAACACGATCAGGTTTACGTGTCGACCCCACGACCCCGGGAAGGGACACCCCCGTCAGGCGACCCTCAGCGACACAGATCACCGCACCGCTGGCTACAGTGCGGCGCAAGAAGTGGGTAGTCTCAGACGGACTGCATAAGTTACCGCTTAGTAATCACACAAAGTCCCACCTCGCAGGCCCGAGGAGCCCCCAATGCAACTCGCCGCGATCATTGTGTCGCTGACCCTGACCGTGGTCGGCGTTGCGCTCATCGCCCGAGCCGTCGCGCAGATCTACCGGTTCATCAAGCTCGGCCAGCCCCTCCCGGCCGGTTCCCGGACCGACGCCTGGAAGGCCCGCAGCATCACGCTGGCCAAGGAGTTCGTCGGCCACACCCGGATGAACCGGTGGGGGATCGTCGGCGTCGCCCACTGGTTCGTCGCCGTCGGCTTCCTGACCCTCGGCCTGACGATCGTCACGGCCTACGGACAGCTGTTCAAGGCCGACTGGACGCTGCCCGTCCTCGGCGACTGGCTGCCCTACGAGCTGTACACCGAGTTCATCGCGCTGTTCACGACGCTCGGCATCCTCGTACTGATCGCGATCCGACAGCTGAACCGGCCGTCGAAGCCGGGCCGCAAATCGCGCTTCGCGGGCTCCAAGACCGGCCAGGCCTACTTCGTCGAGGCCGTCATCCTCGTCATCGGCCTCGCCATCATGACCTTGCGCGGTCTGGAGGGCGCGATCCACGGCGTCCACCACTACGAGGCCGCGTACTGGGCGTCGTACCCGCTGGTCGCCGCCTTCAAGGGCCTGAGCCTCGGCACCCTGCAGACGCTGGTCTACCTGACCGCCATGATCAAGCTCGGCGTCACCATGGGCTGGGCGATCACGGTCGGCCTCAACACCAACATGGGTGTCGCCTGGCACCGTTTCCTCGCCTTCCCGAACATCTGGTTCAAGAGGAACGCGGACGGCGCGACCGCGCTCGGCGGCCTGCTCCCGATGACCTCCGGCGGCAAGGACATCGACTTCACCGATCCCGGCGACGACGACGTCTTCGGTGTCTCCCAGGTCGAGCAGTTCTCCTGGAAGGGCCTGCTGGACTTCTCCACCTGCACCGAGTGCGGCCGCTGCCAGTCCCAGTGCCCCGCCTGGAACACCGGCAAGCCGCTCTCCCCCAAGCTGCTGATCATGTCCCTCCGGGATCACGCGCACGCCAAGGCCCCCTACCTGCTCGCCGGCGGCGGCAAGGACATGGAGGGCAACGAGAAGGCCTCCGCCGAAGCCCTCGCGGACGTGCCCGCCGCGGCGCTCGCGGAAGCCGAACGGCCCCTCATCGGCACCGCCGAGGAGAACGGCGTCATCGACCCCGACGTCCTGTGGTCCTGCACCACCTGCGGCGCCTGCGTCGAGCAGTGCCCCGTCGACATCGAGCACGTCGACCACATCGTCGACATGCGCCGCTACCAGGTGATGATCGAGAGCGCGTTCCCGTCCGAGGCGGGCACGATGCTCAAGAACCTGGAGAAGAAGGGCAACCCCTGGGGCCTGGCCAAGAAGCAGCGCCTGGAGTGGACCAAGGAGGTCGACTTCGAGATCCCCGTCGTCGGCCGCGACATCGAGGACCTCACCGAGGTCGAGTACCTCTACTGGGTCGGCTGCGCCGGTGCCCTGGAGGACCGCGCCAAGAAGACGACGAAGGCCTTCGCGGAGCTGCTCCACATGGCGGGCGTCAAGTTCGCGATCATGGGCGGCGACGAGAAGTGCACCGGTGACTCCGCCCGCCGCCTCGGCAACGAGCCCCTCTTCCAGGAGCTCGGCATGGAGAACGTCGCCGCACTGAACATGGCGTTCGGCGAGGAGACGGACGACGAGGGCAACACCACGCCCGAGTCGAGGAAGCCGAAGTCGGCGAAGAAGATCGTCGCCACCTGCCCGCACTGCCTCAACACGATCGGCAACGAGTACCCGCAGCTCGGCGGCGACTACGAGGTCATCCACCACACCCAGCTGCTCCAGCACCTCATCGACGAGGGCAAGCTGCTCCCCGTCACCCCGGTCGAGGGTCTGATCACGTACCACGACCCCTGCTACCTGGGCCGCCACAACAAGATCTACACGCCGCCGCGCGAGATCATGTCCGCCGTCCCGGGTCTGCGCCAGCAGGAGATGCACCGCCACAAGGAACGCGGCTTCTGCTGCGGCGCCGGCGGTGCGCGGATGTGGATGGAGGAGCGGATCGGCAAGCGCATCAACAACGAGCGTGTCGACGAGGCGCTCTCCCTCAACCCGGACATCGTCTCCACCGCCTGCCCGTTCTGCCTCGTCATGCTGACCGACTCGGTCAACGGCAAGAAGAACGACGGCAAGGCCAAGGAGTCCGTCCAGGTCGTCGACGTCGCCCAGCTGCTGCTCGACTCCGTCAGGACGCCGGTCGATCCGGCGGGGGCCGCTGAGGCGGAGAGCGAGCCGGAGCCCGAACCGGTGAAGTAGACCGGGGACGCCCCACGGACGCCGGAGGAGCTGGTGACAGCGCCTCCGGCGTCTCGCGTTCTCCCCCGGCTCCTCCACCTGCGGGTTCCCGGGGACGAGCACCCGGCCCGGGGACCTCACACGTCCCGCAAGAAATCCGAACTCACGTACAACCCTCCTGCCTGCCTGTGGGTCTCCTGTTCGCCGACCGGCCATGAACGTCAGGACAACTCCCGGCGAACGTGGGCCGTCCGCACCCCATTGACTGGGAGTGCCCGCCAGGCATTCCCGCATGCCGCAGGAGAATCCCGCATGCACAAGCAGCACCCGTACCACCGCCCCCGCGCCCTGCAGCTCGCCCTCGCGACGGCCACCGCGGCCGCCCTGACGGGCGGACTGCTCACGTTCTCGGCGGCGACGGCATCGGCCGCCGACTCCACGACCGTCCCGGCGGCCGACTTCAACGGCGACGGCATCGGCGATGTCGCGTTCTCCGCCTCGGGCGCCTACGTGAGCGGCCACAAGTACGCCGGCCAGGTCGTCGCCCTCTACGGCACCGCCACCGGCGTGTCGGCCGCCAAGCGCTCCACGATCAGCCAGAACACCGCCGGGGTTCCCGGCACCGCCGAGGCCGGGGACGCCTTCGGCGCGGAGACGGCCTACGCCGACTTCAACGGCGACGGATACGACGACCTCGCCGTGTCCTCGCCGCACGAGAAGGTCGGCACCGACACCGACGGCGGCGGCCTCGCCGTCCTCTGGGGCTCCCCGAGCGGCCTCACCGGCAAGGCCGTGACGATCTCCGACCCGGCGACCTCCTCCCACGACCTGTGGGGCAAGAACCTGGCCGCGGGCGACTTCGACGG
The DNA here is from genome assembly GCF_009498275.1 of Streptomyces fagopyri. Classification (NCBI taxonomy): domain Bacteria; kingdom Bacillati; phylum Actinomycetota; class Actinomycetes; order Kitasatosporales; family Streptomycetaceae; genus Streptomyces; species Streptomyces fagopyri. The sequence goes on from NZ_CP045643.1 coordinate 4,508,108, forward strand.
CGACGGCAAGGCGGACCTGGCCGTAGGAAGCACGTCGAGCACGATCTACGTCTACAAGGGCGGCATCACCTCCGGTGGCGCTGCCGGCCTCGCCCGGACCACGATCAAGCCCCCGATCCAGTCCGGCGGCACCGCCCGCGGTCCGCTGAACCTCACCGCCGGTGACATCAACGGCGACGGCCGCACCGACCTGGTCGTCGACGGCTTCGAGACCAAGACCGACTACGGCTGGAACACGAACTACTACGTGCCCGGCACGGCGAACGGCCTGAGCGTCTCCGCCGCGAAGACCCTGAAGACCGGCATCATCACGGCCGTCGGCGACATCAACGGCGACGGCTTCGGCGACATCGTCAGCGGCGCGCCCTGGGACAACACCAAGCTCAGCGACGGCACGACCCCTCCGGACTCCGCGTACGGCGGCAAGGTGAACATCACCTACGGCTCCGCGTCCGGCCCGGCCTCGACCGCCGGGATCAGCCAGAGCACCGGCAGCGTGCCCGGCACCGCGGAGAAGAACGACAGCTTCGGGTACGAGCTGGACCTCGGCGACATCAACCACGACGGCTACCAGGACCTCGTCGTCAGCACCGCGTACGAGGACCTCGACGGCCACGCGGACGCCGGCATGGTCACCGTCCTGTACGGCTCCGCGCAGGGCGTCAACACCTCCTCCGGCGCGCAGGCCTTCGCCCAGAGCACGCCGGGTGTCCCGGGCAACGACGAGAAGGGCGACCTCTTCGGCGTGGACGTCAAGCTCGACGACGTGACCGGCGACGGCAGGGCCGACCTCCTGGTGGGCTCGTACGAGAACGCCGGCGACGGCACGATCACCTACCTGCCCTCCAACGGCACGAAGATCACCACGACCGGCTCCCGCTCCGTCTGGCCGGCCGACGCGGGCGTCTCCACCACGGGCAGCCCGGCCTTCGGCGCCAATTTCGCGGACTGAGCCGGCCTTCGGCAAGGGGAGCGGAGGGCGTGTTCCGGCGGAGGGTCCGTTCAGGCGGAGGCGCGCGGGACCTCCGTACGGCCTGCCCGTTGCGGCTCGTACGGCTCGCGGGTCACGGACCGTAGGCCACGCGGGCCGGGCGTGACCCACGCCCGGCCCGCGTGACTCGTACGGCCTACGCCGAGAACACCGAACGAACCGAACACATCGAACACACCTTCACTCGACCCAGGCCGGGCCCGCATGTGCGGACCCGGCCTGAGCGCCGCCCTCTCCGGTCGCGTCGAAATATCCCGGAAAAGCCCCTGGCGCATCCCCCAGAAAACCCCCATTCAGCCCTTGTGCGGCCCCTTAAGGGATGTCACAGCTCGGCCCCAAAGCCCGCTCTGCGGGCCCAGGTCCCGCACGTCACTGTGCGAGACCAGGTACGTTCGATTACGTGGCTGGATTCAGGATCGGGCGCGGCCGGGACAACCGGGCCCCGCAAGCGCGACCGCAACAACACCAACCGTCGTACGGGCAGCAGGCCCCGCAGGGAGGCCGGGAGCCGTACGGCTACCCGCCCGCGCCCTCACGGCAGCAGCCGTACGGGGGGCAGCCCTACGGCGGCGGGCAGCAGCCCTACGGCCGTGGACAGCAGGGCGGTGGACAGCAGGGCGGCTGGCCCCAGGCCGGCGGCCCCGGCGGCGGTGAGCCGGAGTACTTCGGCGACGGGCACCCGCAGCAGGGCCCGGACCCGTACGCGGCGAACAGCCCCGGCCACACCCAGGCCTTCTCGGTCGGCGAGGACCCGTACAGCCAGGGCGAGACCTACCGCGCGGGCCAGGCCGCGGCCCCGCCCGTGGGTCCCCGCCTGCACTGGAAGGACCTGCTGAAGGGCATCGTCACCAGCCCCAAGCAGACCTTCCTGCAGATGCGGGACTACACGATGTGGGCCCCGGCCCTGATCGTGACGTTCCTCTACGGCCTGCTGGCGGTCTTCGGCTTCGACGGTGCCCGCGAGGACGCCATCAGCGCCACGCTCTCCAACGCCGTCCCGATCGTCCTGACGACGGCCGTGGCGATCGTCATCAGCACGTTCATCCTGGGCGTGGTCACCCACACCCTGGCCCGCCAGCTGGGCGGCGACGGCGCCTGGCAGCCGACGGTCGGCCTCTCCATGCTGATCATGTCCATCACGGACACCCCGCGCCTGATCGTCGCCATGTTCTTCGGCGGCGACGCGTCCTTCGTCCAGCTCCTCGGCTGGGTGACGTGGGTGGCGGCGGGCGCTCTGCTCACCCTCATGGTCAGCCGGTCCCACGACCTCCCTTGGCCGAAGGCCCTGGCCGCGTCGGCGATCCAGCTGATCGCGATCCTGTCCATCATCAAACTGGGCACGTTCTGACGGACCGCATACGGCGGGCGCGCCGCTCTACGCACCGGAAAGGGGCTTCTCCCCCGCCACTCGGCACGGGAGAAGCCCCTTTTCCACTTCCCCGCCTTCGGAACGCCGAAATCGTGACGGCCGTCGCCGTGACCCGATAGGCCGCGTGCTCTGTGGCCGCGCGGGGCTGGTACGGGGGAAATGGGAGGCCCCGTACGCGTGCCTGGGAATCGTTCAATGCCTGACGCCGCCATCCCGTCAACCGAAACTCAGGATCGAGACTCAGGATTCGAGGCTCGGAATCCAAGAGTCAGGATCCAAGAATTGGACTTCAACAACAGGAACGATGGCGGGGGAAAGAACAGCGGCAATAATAACCTCGGGGGCTCCTCTCATTTCTGGGCGTCATACGGCTCTTCAACTTCCAGGTCCCGGTCTGCCATCCGGCGGGACACGTCGGATGGCAACACCGCCGGCACACAGCACATCAACTGCAATCAGAGCCGGGACGGCAGTCCATCGCGGCCGCATCAGGCGGGCCACAGCCTGAGCCCGCTGGATGCCGGGCCGCTGACGCACCCCGTGACAACCTCGCCCTCCACAGCAGGGCGCGCACGTGAAAGTCCGGCGGTCGGGTGACTTCGGTCCACCCGACCGCCGGACTCTGACATTCAGCCGTTGTTGTTATTGTTGTTGTTGTTCCCGCCTCCGCCGTTGTTGTTGTTATTGTTGTTGTTGTTACCCCCACCTCCGTTGTTGTTGTTATTGTTGTTGTTCCCGCCTCCGCCGTTGTTGTTGTTGTTGTTGTTGTTGTTCGCGCCCCGGCCTCCGTTGTTGTTGTTGTTATTGTTGTTGTTCCCGCCTCCGCCGTTGTTGTTGTTATTGTTGTTGTTGTTCGCGCCCCGGCCTCCGTTGTTGTTATTGTTGTTGTTGTTCCCGCCTCCGCCGTTGTTGTTGTTATTGTTGTTGTTGTTCGCGCCCCGGCCTCCGTTGTTGTTGTTGTTATTGTTGTTGTTCCCGCCTCCGCCGTTGTTGTTGTTATTGTTGTTGTTGTTCGCGCCCCGGCCTCCGTTGTTGTTATTGTTGTTGTTGTTCCCGCCCCCGCCGTTGTTGTTGTTATTGTTGTTGTTGTTCGCGCCCCGGCCTCCGTTGTTGTTGTTGTTATTGTTGTTGTTCCCGCCCCCGCCGTTGTTGTTGTTATTGTTGTTGTTGTTCGCGCCCCGGCCTCCGTTGTTGTTGTTGTTATTGTTGTTGTTGTTGTTCGCGCGACCTCCGCGGTTGTTATTGTTGTTGTTGTTATTGTTGTTGTTCGCGCGCCTACCTCGGTTGTTGTTGTTGTTATTGTTGTTGTTGTCGCTCGGCGCCGTCGCGTGAGTTCCTGTGGGTGTCGGAGCGGCGAAGGCGACAGAGGGCACCATCGCGCCTCCGGCAGCCAGAGCAACCGATGCGGTCAGCATTGCCGCGCGCTTTGCGATCTTGTTGAGCATGATGATTCCTTTCCGATGTGTGGGCCCTCTCGATTCGCAGCTCAACTGGATTACGGACGTAATTCTCCGCAAAATGTGCCGACGGGCCGATGAGCCGACCCTGGCACTCCCACCACTCCGGTCCCCGGAAGCTCGTGACTCGACGGAAGACCGCAACATTCGTCATCGACGTTGTGGCCGTGGATTCGTCGTCAGAGGCATTTCGGAGACGCGGTTGCGCGATGTTCTCGACGCGGGGCGGTTTGAGCCGTGAACCGGGAAACCCGATTTCTGGAACTCCTTGGCCAGCATGCGCTGCCGTAACCGGGGGCACATCGGGTGAACACCCCAAGTTCCACTCGGGCCCACCCCACATCCCCTCCCGGCACACCCACTCCCACCCCAGGCATTCCGCGACAGCGCCCCACCAGCAGACCTGTCCCGCTCGGACTGGATCTTTTGCGCGGCCCTCGCCGTGGAGGGAAAATGGCTGGTGATGGACCTACTAGAGCGAGAGGCCGTACTCCAGGACCTCGCCGGTCACCTGCAGGCGGCCGTGAGCGGTCCTGGACGCCTCGCACTTGTGCGCGGCGAGGCCGGCATCGGCAAGACCACCGTCGTCCACCACCTGGCCCGACAGGCCGATCCCAGCATCAGGGTGCTGGTGGGCGCTTGTGACCCATTGGCCACACCCCGCCCCCTCGGCCCCCTGATGGACCTGGCCCCGCGCCTGGGTCCGGCCGTGCGCACCGGACTGACCGGGGCGCTGGCCGGCACCTGCCGTTCCGACGAGGTGTTCGACTGCCTGCTCGCCGACCTGACCGCCAGTCCCAGCCTGCTGGTCGTGGAAGACGTCCACTGGGCCGATGAGGCCACGATGGACCTGCTCCGGTACCTGGCACGGCGCCTGACGAGTGTTCCGTCGCTGGTGGTGGCCACCTACCGAGACGACGAGGTCGGCCGCACCCACCACCTGACCGCTCTCCTCGGCACTCTGGCGGGCTATCCGTGGGTGTACCGCCACGACCTGGCACCCTTGAGCCGCTCGGCCGTGGCCCGGCTGGCCACCGGACACGCCGTCGACGCCGAGCAGCTCCATCACCTCTCCGCCGGCAACCCGTTCATCGTCACCGAGATCCTGGCCGCCCCGGCCGAGACCATCCCGGCCACGGTGCGCGAGGCCGTCGCCGGCCGCCTGGCCGGCCTCTCGGCCGCGGCGCGAACGGTCGTCGACGTACTGGCTGTCCTGGGGCACCGCGTCTCGCCGCCGCTGCTGGCCGGCGTCCTGCCGGCCCCGGAGGAAGCGCTCGAAGAGGCCGTGGCCTGCGGAATCGTACGTACTGTCGGACAGGCGACCGAATTCCGCCATGAACTGACCCGGCTGGCGGTGCTGGAGGCCGTACCCGCCGCCTCCCGTCTGCGGATACACCGGCAGGCCCTGACGGCGATGCGGTCCGGCCCGGTCACCGCGGATGATCTGGCCCTCCTCGCCGATCATTCCGAGGCCGCCGGGGATCCCGCCGCCGTGTTGGAGTACGCGCCCGCGGCGGCCGACCATGCCGCCGCGACGGACGCGCACCGGGAAGCGGCCGCCCAGTACGCCCGCGCGCTGCGGTACGCCGACAGCCTGCCGTCCGACCGGCAGACCTCCCTGCTGGAAGGACACGCGCAGGCCTGTCTCCTGTCCGGCCGGCTCGACGAGGGGGTCGAATCCTGTCGTACGGCGGTGCGGCTGCACCGTGCGGCGGGAGACCGGCCGCGTGAGGGGGACAACCTGCGCCGGCTGTCGTACTGGCTGTGGGCGGCCGGCCGGACCGCCGAGTCGAGGCAGACCGCTCTGGACGCGATGCGCATGCTCGACGGGCTGGGACCGAGCCGGGAACTGGCCTGGGCGCACCTGAACCTCTGTCAGCTGGCCTGCTACGAGCATGAGGCGGTGGCGGAGACCGACTCGCACGCCGAGAAGGCGATCGCTCTCGGTGAGCGCTTCGGCGACACGGAGGTGGTCGTCCAGGCGCGCTTCCACGCCGCGGCGGCACGGATGCTGAGCGAAGGACACGGCTGGGAGGACTGCGAACGGGCGGTGGACAGCGCGATGGCGCAGGATCCGCCGGCGGACGCGGGCTCCCTGGCACTCGTCATGTGCTGGTTCGCGGCGTTGCAGCGTGACGTCGACCGGACCGCCGCGGCCGTGAGCCGGGCGGAAGCCCACTGCCTCGATCACGATCTGCTGTTCCACCTGCTGTCCTCCAGGGCCTGGGGCAGCTGGGGGCTGCTGAACCGGGGCTCGTGGACCCAGGCGGCCGATGCCGCACAGGAGGTCCTGTCCCATCCCCACTCGCCACCGGTCGTCCGGGCCCTGACCCTGACCGTCCTGGGCCTGGTGCGGGCGCGCCAGGGCGAGGTGCAGGTGTGGCCGCTGCTCGACCAGGCCGCGAGCCTCGTCGACGCGAACTGCCTGACGGCCACGGGCCTGGGGTGGGAGGCCCGCGTCGAGGCGGCCTGGCTGGCCGGCGACGACGAGCGGGTCCGGGCGGAGGCACGACGTGGGCTGGACGCGTCGCAGGATCGCAGTCATCCCTGGCTGTCCGGGCCGCTGGCCTGCTGGATCCGCCGCGCCGGGGGAACGCCCCCGCGGGTGCCGGCGGCCGGACCCCATGCGCTGGAGCTGGCCGGCGACTGGTCCGGCGCCGCGGCACTGTGGGACACCCTCGGCTGTCCGTACGACGCCGCGCTGGCCCGCCTGTCCGGCGACGCACCGGCGCTGCACCAGGCCCTGGCCGTCTTCGAGTCCCTCGGCGCCCGGTCGGCCGTGGCACGTACCCGCGCCGTGATGCGTTCCCGCGGCGTCCGCCCGATCCGGAGAGGCCCACGCGCTGCCACCCGCGCCAATCCGTACGGGCTCACCAACCGTGAGCTGGACGTCCTGAAGCTGCTCAACGAGGACCTGTCGGACGCCGAGATCGCGGCCCGCCTCTACATCACACCCAAGACCGCCGGGCATCATGTCGGCGCGGTACTGAACAAACTCGGTGTCCACACCCGCCACGAAGCCGCCCGTAAACTCCATCATTCCGACCGCCGATAGGGAACGCTCGCACGCGGCGGGTCCACCCGGAGTCCATCAGATTTGCGCCCGCTGGTCGACGCCGGGGACGCGGAGATCATCCGACGCACATCTCCCCGCCGTGCGACAATGGAACGAATCCTCGCACTCGCAGCTTGCTTCAGCTTTCAGGGTGATGAAAATGAAGAAAGCATTCCTGCGGAGTGTCGGTCTGACCGCGGCCTGCTGCTGCATGGCGCTGGGGGCGTGGAGCACGTCAGCGGGTGAAGCAGACGCTCTTTCCCAGAAATCGCAGGCCGCATTCACAAAATCGGCACTTCAGTGCTACGCGACGCACGGCAGTCCGAATGACATCGTGTGCTACCGAAATTCATGGAAGGCAGAATTCCGGCACGGCGAGGTGGTCTATGTCCCCATCCTCATTCAGGTACCCGCTCCGGCGAATCCACCATCCGTGACGACCGTCGACAGCCTGAACGACATTCACCCGAGCACCACGAGCCCCGGCTGAGCACGGATTCGGCGCTGCCGGCATGAGGTCAGCCGGCCCGGGGGTACGCGACTTCCACCGCGCTCCGAGCGATACGCCACGATTCGTGGCTACGTGGTCGGGTACCGGTACTGACCGACCTCGGGATCCGGCGGCCCGTCCATTCCCAGGTCCTTGCGCATGGCCTCCCGAAGACGAGCGTTCTCCCGCCAGAGGTCGGCCCGAATCCGAAAGTACGCGTCGCCTCTGACGTCAGGGTCCTCGATGAGCCCGTCCCTCATGCGAGTCAGTGCGTCACACGCCTTCACCGCCAGCTGAATGATCTCTGCCGAAGCGGTGAGGGACAGACTCTGCCGAAACCGCCAGACGCCCGACCCGTCGAGCGCCTGATGAAGGTCACCGTAGAGCCGATCGCCGGTCGAGCGATCGACCTGGAGGACGACCGTCCGCATGTCGGAGTGCCCACGGCTCAGCGCCATGAGGAATTCGGAGTACACGACCCTGCGTGTCTGAGATCCGTCCCTCTGCTGGTCACGACGCCAACGGATGCGCTCGGCAATCAGTGCGGAGCTCACACCGACCACGGCTCCTGCCAGGGTGCTCACCGGGGATATCCAGTCCACTGACGTGTGTTACCCAGATGACCGATATCCGCTAACCCCCGCATCGACGGGAGGGTCCGTCCGAGCCGCTGGAGCGCTTCCTCGGACGGCGTGATCGACTCGCCCGACTTGCGTACCACCGGCAGAACGCTCCAGGCATCAGCGCCTGTACGAGGGTAGTTGCCAGCACGCCATAAGCGCAGGTCAGCACGACTTTTACTTGGCCCGGAAATGACGGACCCGAGGCAGGCAGGTTCACGGCCTCGCGTCCAGGGTGGTGTCTCAGCGCCACACGCGTACGGCGTGTGCGTAAGCGTTGTGGGTGCGCCGCCGGGCGCCGGATCAATGAATTCCTGAGCGATCCTTCTGCCGAATGGTTGTCGTCGGAGGGTGCCCCTCCCGGCCCGTCGTGCTCACCGCGCCTGGGTCCAGTCGCCCGCTTCCGTGCCCCGGATCCTCCGGTTCGGTCGCGGCACCCGACCGGGTGCGTCTCGGTGGGGCACACGAACGTCCGGGCGATCGCCCCGGCCCATGGCCTGGGCGGTCGCGCGTCTCCTCCGTACCGAATATGACGAAGTGTCATAATGTGTCCACTTCCGTCAACCCGGTCGAGAGGATTGCTGTGACCATCTGTCAAACCGTGAGGGGGGTGGGCGCGCGGGAGACCCTCCCGTCGTCGGCACCGCCTGATCTTCGAGTGCGTCGCTCGTGGTGGGACGGGTTGCTGCGGACGCTGGTGGCAGGTCTCGTCGTAGCGGCCGGCCTGACCCTGCCCATGGTGGCCCCGCAGCCCGCCCAGGCCGTGCCGCCCGGCACCTACGCCTACGTCACCAACTTCAACGCCAACACGGTGTCGGTGATCAACACACGGACGAACACGGTGGCGGTCATGGTTCCCGTAGGCAATGCGCCGTGGGAAGTGGCGGTGTCGCCGAACGGCACCCGCACCTACGTCACCAACCGGGCCGATGACACGGTGTCCGTGATCAACACCGCGACCGACACGGTCGTCGCCACCGTCCCCGTCGGCCTTGAGCCCCTGGGGGTGGCGGTGTCGCCGGACGGCACCCGCGCCTACGTCACCAACTTCAGCGCCAACACGGTGTCCGTGATCAAAACGAAGACGAACACGGTCGTCGCCACCATCCCCGTCGGCGCTGCTCCCATCGGGGTGGCGGTGTCGCCGAACGGCACCCGCGCCTACGTCACCAATTCCGACGCCGACACAGTGTCCGTGATCAAAACGAAGACCAACACGGTCGTCGCCACCATCCCCGTCGGCGCCTTCCCGTTCGGGGTGGCTGTGTCGCCGAACGGCACCCGCGCCTACGTCACCAATTTGAACGACGACACGGCGTCCGTGATCAAAACGAAGACCAACACCGTCGTGGCCACCATCCCCGTCGGCGATGCGCCCCAGGGGGTGGCGGTGTCGCCGAACGGCACCCGCGCGTACGTCGTCAACGCCGACGCCGGCACGGTGTCCGTGATCAAAACGAAGACGAACACGGTCGTCGCCACCATCCCCGTCGGCGCTGCGCCTCGAGAGGTGGCGGTGTCACCGAACGGCACCCGCGCCTACGTCACCAACGCCAACGCCGACACCGTGTCCGTGATCAAAACCGCCACCAACACCGTCGGGGCCACCATCCCCGTCGGGGACCTCCCGTTCGGGGTGGCGATCGGGGTCGTGCCCTGCCCAGGCCACGGCAAGCCGGGTCACGGGAAGCCCGACCACGGCAAGCCGGGTCACGGAAAGCCAGGCCACGACCGGTCGACCACGGCCACCGTCCCGGCCTCCGGTAACTGCACACCGGCATGACGAACGCCCCGGCGCCGGCCGCCCACCCTCGGACGACCGACGCCGGGGCACCGCGTGACCACGCGACCCCGTCCTTGCGGAACTACAACGCATCACAGGAAATGCCGAGCGCCGGGAAGCCGCTGGAGAGGATCGGCAAGTAATCGCAGGGGAGGCAATGGCACGGCTCGACTCAGCCCTGGGTCAAGATGCCAGTAGCTGGGGCAGCCTCACGAGGACGCAACCGGCAGGTGGTCGGGGTCGGCCCCCCGCGGCCACGGGCGAGGGCACACAAGAGTGCCGGCTCGCCCAGACGCAGGTCAGAGAGCTTCCTTCGATGGAGTGATCGGCTCGCCCGACTTACGTACCACCGGCAGAACGCTCCACGGGAAGTTGATCCACTCATCGGTCCGCTTCCACACGTACTCGCACTTCACGAGCGAGTGGGGCTTCTCGTAGATCACGGCGCTGCGGACCTCCGCGACCGTGTCGACGCAGAAGTCGTGCACGAGCTTGAGCGTCTTGCCGGTATCGGCGACGTCGTCCGTGATCAGGACCTTCTTGTCGGAGAAGTCGATCACGTTGGGGACGGGGGCGAGCATGACGGGCATCTCGAGGGTGGTTCCGACGCCCGTGTAGAACTCGACGTTCACCAGGTGGATGTTCTTGCAGTCGAGGGCGTACGCGAGACCGCCCGCGACGAACACACCGCCGCGCGCGATGGAGAGCACTATGTCCGGCTCGTACCCGTCGTCGACGATGGTCTGGGCGAGTTCGCGGACGGCGGTGCCGAACCGCTCGTAGGTGAGGTTCTCGCGTGCCGCGGTCATGCTCGCGCCCTCACACCTGGGTCCGGTGGAAGTTGAGGAAGGACCGGGAGGCGGTCGGTCCGCGCTGCCCCTGGTAGCGGGAGCCGTACCGGTCGCTGCCGTACGGGAACTCGGCCGGCGAGCTGAGCTGGAACATGCACAGCTGCCCGATCTTCATGCCCGGCCAGAGCTTGATGGGCAGCGTCGCGAGGTTGGACAGCTCCAGGGTCACGTGTCCGGAGAAGCCGGGATCGATGAACCCCGCGGTGGAGTGCGTGACGAGGCCGAGCCGCCCGAGGGAGCTCTTGCCCTCGAGCCGCGAGGCGAGGTCGTCGGGCAGCGTGATGACCTCGTACGTACTGGCGAGGACGAACTCGCCGGGGTGCAGGATGAACGGCTCGTCGCCCTCGGGCTCGACCAGCCGTGTCAGATCCGCCTGCTCGATGGCGGGGTCGATGTGGGGGTAGCGGTGATTCTCGAACACCCGGAAGTAGCGGTCGAGCCGCACGTCGACGCTCGACGGCTGCACCATGGATTCGTCGTACGGATCGATCCGCACCCGTCCGGCGTCGATCTCGGCCCGGATGTCCTTGTCTGAGAGAAGCACGCCCCGAGGATACGCGTGGGGCTGCCCACAATTGTGGACAGCCCCACTCCTACGTACCGCTGAGACCGCTCGGCGTCTGCCGCTACTGCTTCTCCAACGCCACCGGAACGACGTTCCGCAGCCGCGTGCACCGCGGGCACCGGATCAATCGACCGGGGCCGAGCCGCTCGGCCTTCTGCATCGGGAACGAAGCGGTGCTGAACACGTGCCCCTCGGCACATCGGACGACGGTGCGCTCCATCAAGTCCACGGAGTCCCTTCCCCAAGAGCCTTCGTCAGGCACCGGCGTGGCTGACGACGAAAGCCACATTACGGGATGAACGGGACGGCTCCCCAAGCGGCACTCCGACCCCGCCAGGACACTCTCCCTCGGCGCCACCGTACGCCCCAACTCCGTTCCCCCGCAGCCGTGTCCACCCCCCGAAACGCACGGCGGCCCCGCGGCTTCAGCGCCGGGGGCCAGGCATGAGGTAGAGTGAGCGGGCATTCGACACCGGATGAACCGGCGTCTTACGCGGGTGTAGTTTAATGGTAGAACATCAGCTTCCCAAGCTGAGAGCGCGAGTTCGATTCTCGTCACCCGCTCTTCTTGAAGCCCCAGGTCGCCGACCTGGGGCTTGTGTGTTGGTGGGGATTCTCCATCTCATTCGGTCCGCCTGGCGAAGGAAGATCGGGCACGCACCGGGTATGAGCGCCTGGCATGCGCGGTGCGCGCGCTCCCGTTGCCGGAATATGACGCTGCCCTGCGAATTCGTGGCGTCGGGCGCGGCCTTCCCGTAGGAGAGCCCTCAGCCTGCCATTCCACAGCGAGGCTGAATGGCGTATTCGTGCGCCTCGAAGGCGACGGCAACCCAAGTCGCCGCGGGCAGAAAGAGCTTGGGCACCGGGGAGCTCCCGTCACAGAGGCAGGCCCCTTCGGACTCTGTCAGGGTCCGATGCGCCGTAGCGGGACTTCCGCCCTGTGCTGAGCCACCGTCGCGCGGAGCCGCATTCCGGCAGCCGGTAATGCATGGCAGCCAGTCATGAACATGCTGTTACGCTCCCCCCACGCGCGTGGGGGGAGCGGCCGGGGGGCCGGGGGAAGTGCCAAGGCGTTGCCGTACGTCCCGCCATGCCTTCTTCTTGCCTTTCAGGAGGAACGGTGGCCCGACTCGGCCGACCCAGACACAGACCGACTCTTGGTTCACGTTCAGCACGCCTCGGCCCGCCGACGGTGCGTACCGCGGCCGTCCTGGCGACGGCGCTGGCTCTCAGCCTCCCGCTCGTCGCCGTCCCGTCCTCGGCGGCAGCCGCGCCGCAGCCGGCCCCCGCGGCAGGAGAGTTCGTGCTGCCCGCCGCCCCGCGTGCCGTCCCCAGGGCCACTCAGATCCTCAACGCGGGGACCAGCGGCTTCCTTTGGGCCCAGGAGGGTGACGACCGGCTCCTGTGGACGGACTACGCCACCGGCGCCGCGACCGCACTGGAGCAGCGGCTGGACGTCCCGGTGCAGTACGACATCGACAGCGGCTACTTCCGTGAGGCCGCGTCGTCCCGACCCGGCTACTACGGGGATGGTTCCGACACCGTAGCCCTCTACTCGGAGGAGGACTCGCAGGTCACCCTCCTTCAAGGCGCGGGCGCCTCGGGCGGCACCACCGTGGTGCCGGTGCCCGAGTACCACACCTACCAGGGGACCTTCGGCAGCACCGTCGTCACCAGCACCAGCGGCGTCAACGGGAACCCGAACGCCTACCAGTTGTGGCGCGTCGAGGACGGGGGCGGGGTCGGGCAGACGCCCGTGACCGGGCTGCCGGACGGTGCGGGCAACATCGTCGTGGACGACGGTGACGCCCGGTCGGTCATCCTCCGCTACGACACCGACGAGGACAGCTGGGGCCACTGGGGCATCGTCGACCTCGCCACCGGCGCGTTCAGCACGCTGCCCGACCGGGTCGACCCGGAGGACGGCTGGGAGGTGACCGGCTTCCGGCTGGGCGCCGACTCTGTGCTGCGGCTGCGAAGCGGGCGCGGCAAGGCGGACGTGTACGACCGCGACGACCTGTCCGCCCCAGCCCGTACCTTCGATACGGGCGCACTGAGCTACGAGGCCGCGTACGGGATCGTCGGCGACAAGCTGCTCGGCGTCGAACCGGTGTCGCCCGGCGACAACAAGTACCGGGGCCAGCCGCTGTGGGCCCTCACGTCCGACGGCACGGACACCGACCTGATCAAGGTCATGGATCCGGCCGCCCACCAGATCGTCCAGGCACCGGACGGCTCTGTCCTCGTGGCGGGCGCCGAGCAGTACGTCGAGCAGGGCGATCTCGACTGGGGCGTCCACCGGATCGCCCTGGCCACCGACGGCTCGCTCACCCGCAGCCGCCTGTCCGCCGTGCGGCCGATGCCCGCGCGGATCAACGGCCTCTCGCTCGGCAGCGGCATCCTCACCACTGCCGACAACAGCACGCTGTACGAGCCCGGCACGATCATCGGCGCCTATCGCAGCACCTGGCTCACCACGAGCGGCACCCCGGGCGTCGCCAGGACCACCGTGGACGGACTGGTCAGCGGGCGGGACGGCGACTGCGCCGCCGACGCCACCCGCTGCATCCCGATGTTCGCCGACGGCACCGGCCGCCACGGCCGCCGCGACGCCACCGAGTCCGGCCTGACCATGCTGCGCACCAACGGCGCCACCGCCTGGGGTCCCACCCTCGACACGGGCGACGACAGCCCGGAACTCAACGATCTCTCCGGGCGGTACGCGGTCATCGACGGCGCCTCCTCCGGCGATCAGTACATCAGCGAGTTCCCCGACGGTTCGGCGGGCAAGGTCCTGCAGGAGCGCGACGGCGTCGCCGCGGCCGTCTGGGGCAACACCCTGTGGAGCGGCGCGGCCACGGGAGGCAAGGTCACGGCCACCCGGCTCCCGTCCGGCACTGTCGTTGAGTCCTTCACCACCCGCAACGGCTGCACTCCGTCCAGCCTCCAGGCCGTGGGCCGCTGGGTGTACTGGACCTGTGTGGACTCCTGGGGCGACGTCCAGGGCTCGGGCGTCTACGACCGTGCCGCCAAGCGCACCGCCACCGCCCCGGCCGGCAGGGTTCTCCTCGGAGACGGCTACCTCGTCCAACACATCGGCGGCACCAACTCGGACAGCGGGCTGACGCTCTTCGACCTGCACGGCGGTCTGCCGTCCAGCGGCTCATCCACCGATCTGCCGAGCCGCAAGCTCGTCAACTGGACCGAACTCGGCCGGTACGGAACCGGGGTCAGCGGGATACGCACCAGCTGGACCGTGGACCGCTTCGGCGGCGGTGTCGCCTATGCCGACGACGAGCAGCGCGTCCACCTCGTGCCGACAGGCGTTCCGGCATCCGCACTGTCGGCCATCGACTCCACGGTCACGTCCGGGCCCGCGAGCTGGTCCGGCACCTGGTGGCTGTCGAAGCCTGCCGCCTCCTGGAAGGCGACCGTCCGGCACAAGGCGTCCGGCGCCACCGTGCGTACCGTGTCCGGCTCCGCCGCCCGCGGTCTGCTCAAGGCCGCCTGGGACGGAAAGGACTCCGCGGGCCGCCTCGTCACCAACGGCGCCTACACCTGGACGCTCACCGCCCAGCCCGCCGACGGCCAGGGCGCCGCCCTCACCATCTCCGGCACCATCGCGGTGACGGCCGGAGCGGCGGCACGGCGCGACTACGCGGGCAACGACGGTGTCGGCGACGTCCTCACCCTCAACTCCTCCGGCACCCTCACCATCCAGCGCGGCACCGGCACGGGCACGCTGGGCAGCAAGGTCTCCGGTGCAGGCTGGCCGACCACCGCGAGGTTCGTGCCGTTCGGCGACCTGAGCGGCGACCGGTGCAACGACGTCCTGGTCCGGTTGAGCAGCGGCGCCCTCCGCGCCTACCGCCCCGCTTGCGGCAAGGCGGCGACGCCCTCGACGCCGTACACCTCACTCGAACCCTCGGACTGGGGCCAGTACGACGTGCTGACCTCGCCGGGGGATGTGAGCGGTGACGGCCGCCCGGACCTGATCGCCCGCAACGCCTCGACCGGCACGGTCTACCTGTACAAGGGCACCAGCACGGGCAAGCTGTCGGCCCGCGTGAAGCTGTACGACAACTGGAAGACCTACAAGAAGGTCGTGGGTGCCGGTGACCTGAACGGCGACGGCATCGACGACCTCCTGGCCCAGGACAAGTCGAACATCCTGTACCGGTACGAAGGCACCGGCAGGGGCACTTTCAAGGCCCGTGTGAAGGTGTTCTCGAACTGGGGCGCGTCCTACAACGCGGTCGTCGGAGTCGGAGACATCACCGGTGACGGCAGGGCAGACCTCGTCTCGCGCGACACCAGCGGCAACCTGTACCGCAACAACGGTGACGGCAAGGGGTCGTTCGGCGGCCGAACCAAGATCGCGACGGGCTGGCAGGGGTACAAGGCCGTCGTATAAGGGACATCGACCGCGTGGCACCCACTGCCGGGCCCACGTTTCTCGGCCTGGGCCCGGCGATTCGCCTCTCGGCGAACCGCCGGGCCTCCGCCTGCGGGGCAGGTTCGACCGCGAACTGAACCGCCTCCCCGAGGTCCTCACCGAGGACGCTGTAGGCCGACGACCGGCTCGAAGCGCGGACCTGGGTGCCGCGCCGGGACGCCAGGTGCTCCACGAGCGCCGCCACGCCTCCGACACGGGGCGGGCCTTTCACCGCCATGTGTCGGCGTGACCACGACTGTGGAGAACGGCTCCTCCTCGTCGTGTGCCACCTCGTCGATGAGTTCCGCACCATCGGCCCAGTGACCGCGTGTCATCCCCGGCGCCCGCGCCGAAATCATCGCGACGAAGCCGACCCCCGGGACCCCCGTGGTCCCGAGTGGCCTGCGGATCCGCGCCGTCAGGAGATGCGGATGTCCGACCAGTTCGTGGCCTTGCCGACCTGCGACCGGTTGTCGAAGCCGCCGTGGCCGTTGCCCCGGTTCAGCCAGGCCCGGCCGTCCTTGTCCAGCGAGATCAGGTCGGCCCGGCCGTCCCCGGACAGATCGAGCCCGCCGACCACGTCCTTGTAGGAGGTGCCCCAGTCCTTGAAGACCAGCGACCGGGGCGTGAACGTGCCGGCGCCGGTCCCCCTGAACCGCCACAGCTCGTTCGACGCGTCGATGGCCAGCAGGTCGTTCTTGCCGTCGCCGTCGAGGTCCCCGGCGGCGATCAGCCTCTTGTAGCCGCCGAAGCCGGACCCGGCGAGCGAGCGGGCCTTGAAGCCGCCCGCGCCGTTGTTCGCGTACAAGTACAGCTTCCCGGTCGAGGCGGACCGGGTCAGCAGGTCGGCCCGGCCGTCGCCCGTCATGTCGCCGGGCGAGACGACCGCGTCGTACCCGCTCCAGTCCGAGGAGACCTTGACGTGGAACGACTGCTGGTCGGGCAGTCCGCCGCAGATCGTCGGGTAGACGCGGGCCTCGCCGTTCGGGTAGCGGACGAACACGTCGTCGCAGCGGTCGCCGTCGAGGTCGCCGAACGGCAGCACGAGCGTGCCCGTCGGCCAGCCGCTCGCGCGCTGCCCCGCGGACAGCTTCGTCGCGTCGCCCGCGTACACCTTCAGCCCGGTGCTGTTGCGGCCGAACAGGTCGGCCTTGCCGTCGTCCGTGTAGTCACGCCACTTGGGCAGCGCGCGGCTGGTGGTGGTGGCCTGGTAGACGCCGTCCAGGACGAAGCTGTTCGTCTCGGTCCGCTTGTACTCGTCCCACAGCACGACGGGCCGGCCGAGCTCGTCGGCGGCCACCAGGGGCACCCCGGTGAACTGGGCACTCGTCGCGCTCAGCCGCCGCGGGGCGGACCAGGTGCCGCCCTTGAAGACGGCGGCCATCGTGTACTCCTCGCTCGAGTAGCCCTCCCGCCACGTCACCGTGACCGTGCCGCCCGAGGTGGCGGCCGCGTCGACCGCGCGCACCTTCTTGTGCGTGGAGAAGGGCTGCGTGTACGGCTGCCAGGCGCCAGTGGCCGCCGAGCGCACCGCGTACCAGGGGCCGGTCGAGTAGCCGGGCCCGCCGGCGACGAAGAGGTCGCCGTCGGGCAGGTAGACGGGCGCCGTCATCCCGTACGTGCTCCCATAGTTGGCAGCCGACCGCGGGGGGCTCCACTGCGTGGCGCCGACGGGGCGGCGCGTGTGCATGAGGTGCGCGGTGTCGTCGTAGAACACGTCGAAGCCGCCCTGTGGATCGGCGAACACCTTCGGGCGCGCCAGGTCCACGCCCGGGACCGGGAAGCCCTGGACCGCGGTCCAGGCGGACGCGCCGGGAGCCTTCTCCAGGGCGACGACGGCCTTGCTTGCCTGCCACTGCCACACCAGCAGGGCGGTGCCGTCCTTGGCGACCGCCAGGTCCATGGCGGAAATGTTCCGACTGCCGGACGGCGGCTGCGCGTTGAGGTCGGCCGGAGCGGTCCACGCGGCCCGCGGGCCGGCCTTCTCGGCGGCCTTCACGACACCGGAGACCGACCACACGGCGACCAGCCGGCCGTCGGGGGCCGCCGCCAGGTGGTGGTAGCCCTTCTCGGGGACCGCGGCGACGTACTCGGGCTCGGAGAAGGCGGTCGCGCCGGGCGTGAGGGTGGCCACCTTCAGCCAGTAGTTGTTGTGGTCGTCGGCACGCTCGGCCCGCCAGACCAGGCGCACTGAGCCGTCGCCGAGCGAGACGAGCTCGGTGTTGTACCCGCCGGCGCCCGGCCAGGTCTGCGGGGCGAGCCAGCGGGTGCTGCCGGCGGGCCGGATCCGGGTGGAACGGGAGGGCCCGTCGCCGGTGAGGGAGACGAGGGCGCCGTTCCCGGCCGACTCCAAGGTGCTCACCCCGCCCGAGGCGGAGACGGGGTCGGGGTTCGGGGCGTGCGTGGTGCGGGTGCCCCACGGGCCCGGCGCACCCGTCTCGACGGCGGCCGAGGCAGTGCCGGTGGCCGTGGCGGTGGTGCCGGTGGCCGCGACCGCGGCGGTGGTGTGGGCGGCGGCCGGGGCCGCGGCGGCCAGGGCGAGGACGGGAGTGAGCGCGATGCCGAGCACCGCGCGGAACTGCGAAGTCATGGGAATGCCCCCCCGGGCAAGGCGTATCCGGTGGCACGGATTCGCCGATCTGTTCGATCAAGTCAGGCGCAGCGTATATCAGCCAAGATCGGCCCACGCGGGGGTTTCCCTCCCCTGCTCAGGGGACAGCAGCTCCGGCGACAGCTCCATTGCTGCGTCCCAGTCCGCACCGAACGCAGCTCGCTGTGCATCCTCATCGCACAAGCAGGAGCCGGGGTACACGGGCCAGAACAACGGATCGTCCAGGTACGCAGTGCTCTGCACCAGAGGGCCACCTTCGCAACCGGGGATCTCCAGCACGTGAGAGTGATGGCATGAGGGTCAGACACCGCCTCGAGGTTCGAGGCTCGGCCACCCCGTCTCGGTTTCCGTCTCATTCATCACCGTTCGCCGACGTTCAGCCGAGACCAGAAGGCCGCTCCTGGCCACGGGCGGGCCATGAACCCAGGTCATATCCTCGGGCCGCGGCTCCGGGCGCCGGGGGGATCGTCGAGCGCGACCGCCACACGAGGACCGCACCACAACCGCACCAGACCGAGCGGGGAACAGCGCGGAATCCTGCGTCCCTACGCATCGCGAGTGAGCCGCAGCAGATCGGACAGCGCCTCCCCCGGCACGCTGCGCCAGTCGTGCGCCCGCCACCGGAGACTCGCCTGGAGCCGTTGCGTTCCCCATGGCGCCCATTCCTGCCGCAAGGCAGTGTGCACTGGCCCGCCTTGCCG
Organism: Streptomyces fagopyri; assembly: GCF_009498275.1. Lineage (NCBI taxonomy): Bacteria > Bacillati > Actinomycetota > Actinomycetes > Kitasatosporales > Streptomycetaceae > Streptomyces > Streptomyces fagopyri. Next base: position 4,527,036 of record NZ_CP045643.1, read on the forward strand.
GGCGGAAGCGAGGAGAGCACGGATCCAGGCAGGCTCGGCACGCAGGGCGTGCCCCCAGGACGCCAGCGAGTCCGCGCTGTCGTACCGCGGAGGTTCCCGGTCCAGCGCCTCGCACACCGTGAGGATCGCGGCCGCCGCCCCAGGCGACTCCGGCGGCCCGTCCCGCCGAGACAATGCCTCGAAGGCCTCGTTCATCAACGGCTGCATCCACGCATCCTGTTCGAACCACGCCAGCGCCCACAGCAGGTGCTGCGGAACCACCGAGTTCGCCGTCCACATACTGAACATATGGTCCAGCCGCAGTCGCCCGCCGAGTCTGGCCACGGTCCACGCCGCCCAGCCGGCCCCGAGCAAGTACCCACTGAGTTGTCGCCTCGGAACCTTCTCCGAGGCGACGTTCAGCCGCAATGCCAACATGCCCGAAATGTCAGCCTCGGTCGCCACTCCCGCAGCGGCTAGAGACTCCGCCAACCCTCCCAGGAGATTCATCGGCGCCTCCCACATCAGCCACCGTGCGTCGTCGAGGTCGACGAGATCGGAGAGCAGGTGCGGGGCCAGTTCTGCCAAAATGCATATGAGTTGTGTGAAACCTCCAGCGTCCCCCCTGTTGCGTCGCTCCAGGCGTCGCCGGAGGGAACCGATGTTGACAACACGCACCACAGACAGCGCGGCACCAGGTCCGGAGTTACCGGCAACCCGCATCAGAGTCTGGACGAGCCCGGGATTGTTGATCACCTGGATCTGGAGCGTCCAGTCCTGGTGGAACCGCTCGGCCATCTCGGTTGGCACCACCCGCGTGTACAGACGGTCCTCGACGGTTGTCAGACCGTACAGCGACGCTGCCTGGGAGAACAGGTCACCATCCACGATGAGATCATCGAACGCGTCGTTGAGCAGCTCCGCCTCCTGACACATCGCGAGAAGCCGTTCACCCGCCTCTGACGACACTTCGGCGACGGCGGCAAGCAGATCGGCGAGAACTCTCGGGGAGCTGCGTCGCACGGCCTGCGACAGGCGGAACAAGTTCTCCTCGGTGACCCGCCGAGCGTCGGCAGCACGCAGCGAGCGTAGGAGGCGGATCCCTTCGGCGAGTTCGATGTCGTCGGCTTCGAGCACGCGGCGTGACCACTCTTGCCCGGGGTGCCCGGTCTGATAGGCGCGCTGATAGGCGTCGAGGATGACACCGCCCGCGTCATGACGGCCACTCAGCACGAGCGTCGCAGCGACCGACCGTGCGGCGCGAAGCGCGAGGATGACGTTGCCCTCGTCCGCGAGGTTGTCGAACATCCGCGTCTGGGTCCAGGAATGTCCGGATGCCTCGACTCCGTTGACAAAGTCCGTCTCGATCCCGGGGAACAGCGCCACGCCGAGTTCATGGAACGCGGCGAGCGCGCCGGGATTGTGGATGTGAAGCATTCTGGCCAGAATCGTCGAGCGGCGGATCACCCCACGGGTGATCAGTTCCGTGACGAACGACTGCCCGAGCGCGTCCTCATCCGACAGGATCAGGGCAAGCCGCGGACCGACCTCCGAACCAGAGTGCTCGATCTGGTCCTCTACAACGCAGAGGGCCTCGTCTCGAACTGACTCAATAAGGGGCGTTCGGGCTTTTGCGTAGCCTTCTACCAGATGATTGACGATCGTCAGCCGGGTGTTGTGCGCCAAGGTATCGGCCAGGAAGTCCGCGCCGAGCGCGTGGCTGAGGTATTGGGCGAACCCGCCCTCGAGAAGTCCGCGCTGCTCCTCGCACCTGACTGCCGCTTTCAACAGCATGCTCGCGCTCACCGCGTCGCCGTCGTCACGCATGGGGGCGGCCAGCTCGTCCGCCAGCGCCGTGTCTGCGGTGCCGTCCGCCCGGTACAGCGTCCGTACCGCGATGTCGGCTCTGATATTGCCGAGAGTACTCAGCAACTTGGCCACCGCGATGGGCGGAGCGTTCCTGTAGACGCCCGTAGACCACGTGTCGACGTCGAGTCGTCCAACGATGTCCGCGGCGAAGCGCTTGTCCAACCGGGCGCTGGCCACGAGTGTCTCGTTGAGTTGCCACGCGGTCGCCTTGCGCAGTGCAACCATGAGTTGCCGAAGGAGGTCGTCGGCGAACTCGTCGTCGTAGACGTAGCGCGCAAGGATCCCTCGTACCGCCAGCCGCTCCGGTCCGCTCGGCTTGTTGCCCTCCTCCGGTGCGCGTACAAGGTCTTCGGTCACCACGTCCCAAGTGGCCAGAGCGGCTCGCAGGGCGTCGGTGGTCCGTCCCCGTGAGACCGTCCTGACGAAGTCGAAAACAATCTTGAGGTCCTCCGGCACGGACGGGCTGGCGGGGCGCAGCAACAGCGGTCCAACGCGCTCAATGTTCTCTTCGGTCAACCACTTCATCTGCCGGAGAAGGCGCAAGAGCCTTCGCCGGAGGGCCGCTGGCCATCGGTGTTCGGCGAGCTGCCGCTCCGCGATGTCCGTCAGGCGGTCCCGGGCCTCGGTGAATGCCGCGGGCCGACGTCGGCCTCGGTTGATATCTCGCAGCAGTTCCAGCGCCGCGACCACTACGGGTAGTGGGAGGTCGTCGTGCGCCTGGTCCACGACGTGCTGGCAGAGCCGGTCGCCCAACTCGCCGGCCTGGGCCGGCGGCAGAGCCGTGCGCAGGTACGAGAGGATGTGCACGACGGGTGCCAGGTCCTCCCAGCCCTCCGCCCACGTGTCCCAGGCACTCGGCCGTCTCGCCGACCCCTGGCTGAGCTTCCGCACCACGTCGGTAAACACTCGCCGGTCGTAGCGCAGCCGGCTCAGGGTGGTGATCACGTCCTTCTGTCGGTGAGAGGCGAGGAGCATGGCACTCAGGTGCTGAGTGATGACCTGCCGAGCCACCGGGTCGGCGGCTCGCCGCTCGTAGGAGTACGACACCCGGCCACCGCTCTCGCGCCGGGCGAGGATCGCGCGGCAGAGGAAACCGCTGTTCAGCCGCACCGCTTCGTTTCTCTCACTGAACTCGGGGCCAAGCCGGACCAGCGCGTCGCCGGCGTTCAGCGCGTCCGCCAGCGGGCACCAGAGGTTGAACCTGCCCAACGCCGCCACCTTGCGCAACGCCGCGCTCTGCGCCGGACTTACGGGTCCCAGGCGCTCTTCCCACACCGCCCGGATCACCTGCTCCTCTGCATCGGAGGCATGCCACAGCGGGCCCAGCCTGGTGGCGGCCCACAGGTCCGTACCGATCAGCTCCTGGAGAGAGTTCCGGGCTCGGTTCAGCCGGTCGGCGCTCCAATCGGCGACGTGCGGGTTCCAAGCGGCCGACAGAACCTCGGCGATGAACTCGGTGGCGCTGCGCGCCACGACCGGTTGGACTAGCCTGTCACCGCTGACCTGCCATGACTTGTGCTCGTGATCGGGCTGAATTTGACCGCGCTGGATCTCGAGCGAAGCCAGCACTCCGACGCCGAGGTCGTCGCGCTCCGTCAGGTCCTGCAGGCCAATAACGAACTCGGCCCAAATGTCGCTCCACTCGATGCCGTCGATGACCACGAGGCACAACTTGTCCGTGGATGCGCGCAGTTGTGCGGCATACGTCCGGAGAGCGGTGAGCAGCTTGTGGGCGTCCTCGGGCTCGCGTGACGGCAGGAAGGTCCGGATCTCCCAATCCTCGTCGGTGAGCCGGTCAATGACGTCACAAAGAATCCAGGTCTTCCCGGTTCCCAGGGGGCCGCTGACGAACATGGTCGTCGGGCTACGGTCCGCGAGCTGCATCGCGATCCGCTCGACTTGAGCGACCCTTACGTGCACGGTACGACCGTCATACTCGGCGCCGCCCCGCCGGGAGAAGGCCATTTCCTTGAGCCCCGCCTGCTCCATGGCGTGACGTGCGTGTCCGGCCCTCTGGGCCAAGTACGGTCCGCCGCCATCCTGATGCGTACCCCAGGCCTGCAAGCGGGGAGTCGAGTCGTTCTGGGTGGCTTTCATCGCAGCAACGACACTGTCGAAGGAGACCAAACCCAGTTCGTCGGCCTGGGCGGAGTCTGTTAGTGCCGCGATCAACCGCGCTGTGAACGGGCTCGTCCCGTCGTCGCTGTCCGCATCGGCGGTGGTCTGATAGCCCGTTCCGGCCGCGAGGACCTTCACCGTCTTGGACTGCGGCTCCTCCTCGCCGGAGAACAGTGCTTCGACCTCGCCAAAGTCAGGTCCGCCGCTCTTGACGGCGACGCCGGACCGGCAGCAGTCCAGAATCACCGTGACGGACCTGGCTGGCGAGTCGGTGATCCACTCGTAGCACTCGTCGAACGACAGGCCCGAGGAGTCCAGCGTCGCCCTGCTGCTCTCAGCGGAGGTGAGGCACAACTGCCTCTTCCTGGAGCTCGTCTCTCCATGGCCGCTGTAGTAAAGGAGCAGGTGGTCATCGCGACTCGCGCCGTCGAGGAACTTCTGCACCCCGATGCGCAGGTCTCCGGTCTTCGGGTTCAGCAGCCGGCCCTTGACGGTGAAGAGCCCGCTCACCGGGTCCCGTAGCACACGGTCCATTTCGCGCAGATCGTTCGGCGGACCTTTGAGCAGCCCGAAATCGCTGTCCTCACAGTATTGGTGCACGCCGATCAGCAGCGCGCGGTACTCCCCGACCACCGATCACCCCAGTCGCTTGCCTACGTCTCTGGAGAAGGCCAACAACATCTCATCGGAGACGTTCTTCCCCTCGGCGAGGACGACATGCTCATCCCCAACGCTGTCGCGGACCGTGATGCGCAGCACCCGGTGGCCGCGTTGTCGCAGCCAGACTTTCGCCACGCCGCACAGAGCGACCAGCCCCGGTCCGCCGAATACCACTGCCTGGACAACGGGCTCGATCTCGCCGATGCCCTTCTTCCCCGCTCCGTCACCGTCGAGCACTTCGACCCCGGCACGTGACAGATCCGTACGGAGCTCCAGGACCTGCTCAAGGAAGGCGGGGTCCGTGCGGGCGTACTGCTGGCTGGCGGCCTCGATCCTGACCTCGGCCCTGGTTCTGATGCTTTCCACCGATTACCCCCAAGAGATACCGGGACAGGGAAAATACCACCGCCTCCGTCGGTGAACATGCAGATGAGGAGAATCGGCACGCCAACACCCGCCGGGTACGGCAGGCTTGGCGCATGGCAGACAACGTCGCCCGGACCATCGCGGGGGCGAGCGCGGCCTTCACCGCCGTCAGCATGGGCATCTCGTTCGCAACGTACCGGAGGGGCAGGCCGCGGCTGAGGGTGAAAGCGTCCTTCGGAGTCGTGACCGTCGTCAGGACGGGCGACCGCAGCTGTCACCTTGTCATCCGAATCCGCAACCACGGACAGACGCCAGTCCAACTCTCCAAGGCAGAGGTGCAGTTCCGGGACAGCCGCTGGAAACGGCTCCGCGGCGCACTGTCCGGACGGCCGCGGGTGTACGGACACATGTGGCACCCCGCGCTCTCTTCCGAGGCCACCAAGAAGGCCGACGCCTTCGATGGAGCGCAATGGCACGTTGCGCTGAACGACACGGACCTGACCGTCCTCGAAACTGGAGGACCCCGAGTGCGCGTCGGAGTGGAGCTGTCCTCAGGAATCGTTGTGTACGACCGATGGCACCGCACTCCGAGGTGGCTTCCCAGCGGTGGGAACGGCGCTGTGGGGAACGACTAGTGCAAGGGTTGGCCCGACGCCCGAGACACAAAGCCGTCCCGCTCCTTGCGAGACGGGTTCCGTGCGTTGGCGAAGAACAGATACGGGATCATCGGCCCGGGCCGGCGTCGTAGGCCGGCCACGCCGCCGGCCTACGACGCGTTGCTCCCCGACCGCGTCCACGACCAACCACGACAGGTGCCGTCGCCTACTCGGGCCACGCGGTCCTATTCGCTGCCGAGTCCCTCGAAACTGCGGGCTCAGGCGTCGACAGCGCCCTACTACCGGAACACTTCACCCGATGTAGCCGACGGCGCCACGAGTCGGGCAGGCCCTCGAAGAGGTGTTGCCCGAGACCGGCGCACAAGCGTGCTCCACTACGCACGTCATGCGCTGTGCTGTACAACGCCGCGCCCGCAGCGTGCCCTCCAGAGCGGACGTTCTCGGTCAACAGTTGTCCCATACGACCCCCACAAACGCCTTAGAGAGAAGTCATCCACGCAGGCCAAGGCATTGGGACCCACCCAAGCGCCGAAGCTTCCCGAGCGGGGACCGCGAGTTCGGTTCTCGTCCCCCGCTCCACGCGAAACCCCCGGGTCGATGACCCGGGGGTTCTTGCCGGAGCCGTGTTCTCCGTGGCCGGTCGCCAGGCAGCCCGGAAACAGCCTGACGCCGACCGTGGTGATCAGGCTGGTTCTCGGGGGTGCCGGTCCGGCTGCCGGTGCGGGGGCCTCAGTGGGTGAAGGTGAAGTACTTCCAGGCGCCGTACGTCGTCGTGTTCACGCTGTCGCCCGAGCCGCTGACGTACGAGTCGCGGACTCGGAAGCGCTGGCCGGTGGGCGGGGTGCCCGTGAGCGTGACCACGGACTTGCCCGCGGAGTCGAGCGCGAAGTACTTCTTCACCGTCGTCTGCCAGACGCCGCCGGAGTACACCTGGATCTGCAGCAGCTGCTTGCGGCCCTGGTACGCCGTCATCGTGGTCGTGACGACCGGGTCCTTGGACTGGTGGAAGTAGTAGTACGTGTGGTTCCACGTGTACAGCGTCTTGTAGGAGCCGCCGAGCGCCGTGGACACCTTCACCCCGGCGCCGACCGTACCGGTCGTCGTCTTCGGCGCGTAGCGCGCGTCGCCCGCGAACTTCGCCGTGAGCTCGGTCTTGCGCGTCAGGGTGAGGGTGACGGACAGGTTGCCGCTCGCGTTGACCGTGCCGGACTTCACCCGGGTGTTGGGCTTGTCGGCGCCGTACGGGTTGGCCCAGATCTCGACCGTGCGGTTCTTGTACGTCGTACCGAGGTGCGCCGTGAAGGTGACGGACTGCGCGTAGTCGTACGCCTTGCCGTTGTTGTTCAGCGTCAGCGTGGGCGTGGTGCGCGAGACGTCGACGGTGTCCGTGGCCGTCGCCGCGGTGTGCGTGGTGTCACCGGCGTACGTCACCGTGTACTTCACCGTGCCGCCGGCCGGCGGGGTGTCCGTGAAGGAGTACGCGCCGCCGGCGCCCAGGTACTTGGTGCCGAGGGACTTGCCGCTCGGCGACTCCAGGTCGGTGCGGGTGACGTGGAGCGGGGTGCCCGCGGGCAGCGCCAGGTTCGCGGTCAGCTTGCCCTTCACGGTGAGGGAAGCGGCGCGGGTGGCCTTCGTCGGGGCGTCGACCGTCAGGGTCGAGGCGTACTCGCGGGGCGCGTCGACGGTCTGGAACTGCATGGCGTCGTTGTTCCCGGTCAGCACGTACAGCGTCGAGCCGTCGGCCGACCAGCTGGTGGAGTGTCCGCCCCAGGGCATCCAGTCGCGCGACAGGTTGCGGACGCTGGTCGGCCGGGCGGGGTCGTTGCTGAAGACAAGGGTGTCGCCGACATTGTCGGTGTCGAGGACGGTGGCCGCGACCGTACCGTCCGGGGCGATGGTGACCGTCTCCGGTTCCGAGACGGTCGGGAACGTGCGTACCTCGGACAGGTCGGAGAGGCGGTACTCGGTGAGCGCCCGGTTCCCGGGGCCCGCGACGACGACGTTCCGGCCGTCCGGGGTCAGGGCCGCGTCGTCGTACGTGCCGCCCTTCTCGGCGGAGACGCGGATCGCCGGGGTGCCCGAGGAGATGTCGTAGACGATGATCGGTCCCGAGCTGATCCCCGCGTCGAGGGCGAGCAGCGTGCCCGGGTTGTCGGCGTCGGCGTAGAGCACCGGGGGGCTCGCGAAGTCGTGGCCGGCCGCCAGGTCGAGGGTCACCGTGGGCGTCTCGGCGGTCAGGTCGACCTCGCCGAGCCCGGAGTCCCACTGGTCGCCGTAGCCGAACCACAGCCTGCCGTCGGCGTAGACGACGCTGGAGGGGGTCGTTCCGTCGCCCGTCGGGTACTCGGCGGTCCGCGCGAGCCGCCCGGTGTCGATGGCGACGATCTTGTCGGCGCCCTGGAGCGCGGCGTACAGCGTGCCGGAGTCCGGGCTCAGCTCCAGGTCGGCGACCTGGGGCAGGCCGGCGAGTGTCTTGACGACCTTCCCGGTGAGGTCGGTGACGACGATCTGGTTGTTGTACGCGTCGCTGATGAAGACCTGCCGGTGGGCATCGTCCACCACGGTGTCCTTCGCTCCGAACAGCGCTATGGGCCGGCTGGAGTCGGCGGAGGCCGGTACGGCGAGCACCGCCGAGCCGAACAGGGCCGCAAGAGCTGCGGCGACCGGAAGAGTGCGCAGACGCACAGTGTCGAACCCCCGGAATGAAGGTGAGTGAGAGTGGGTGCCATCCGTACGTCCGGTGTGTGAAAACCGTGTACCGCGTGTGGCAAGTGAGCGAAGACTAGGTGATGCCACGGGAAACCGGAACCGGAAAACCGCAGCACATGGGCCCCTTCGTTCCTGCCGTCGCGCACCTACGGGGGGATGCGGTCGACGGCGATGAGGCGATCGCCCGGATGGAGCGGATCCCGTCAGGACAATGCCTCCGGCGGGGGATCGGCCGACGCCTGGATAGCCGGAAGCAGCCGGGCTGAACCGGAATGAGCCGGAACAAGAAGGGCACCAGTCCTGCTCTGCGAGTCCGGCATCGTCATCGGCTCGGCTCGGCTCCGTCATCGGCTCGGCTCGGCTCCGGCATCGGCTCGGCTCCGGCATCGACTCCTGCGTCGGCATCGGCCGCGACACCGGCCGCGCATTCGGTGTGGGAGGCGCGGAGTTGAGCCTCTCCGGACGGACGGCCGGCGCACGCCCCGGCGCCGGACGCGCCGACGCGGGACATGTGCGGCTCCGCTTCCGGGACGGCAGGCCCTACGCTGATCCCCGTGAGCCAGGCAGGCGTTGGGAAGGGTGATCGGCGATGACGCCCCTGAGTACCGGGGACCCGGAGTCCATAGGCGGCTACACCCTCCTCGGCCGGCTCGGGACGGGCGGCATGGGAGTCGTCTATCTGGGAGTCTCCGCCTCGGGACGGCGGGTCGCGGTCAAGCTCGTACACGGGCCGTACGCCCAGGAAGAGGAGTTCCGGACACGCTTCCGGCAGGAGATCAGGGCAGCGCGCCGGGTCAGCGGAGCCTTCACCGCTCCCGTCGTGGACGCCGACCCGGACGCCGACCGGCCGTGGATGGCGACGCTCTACGTGCCGGCGCTCAATCTCGCCGAAGTCGTGCTGAAGGACGGCCCGTTGAGCCAGCGGGAACTGCGCTCGCTGGGGCTGGGGCTCACCGAGGCGCTGCGCGACATCCACCGGGTCGGTCTCGTGCACCGGGACCTCAAACCGGGCAACGTCCTGATGACCGAGGACGGGCCGCGGGTCATCGACTTCGGCATATCGCGCGCCTCGGACAACCAGCACCTCACCACGACCGGGCGGATGATCGGCACCCCGCCCTTCATGTCGCCGGAACAGCTGGCCTCCCCCCGGGACGTCACCCCGGCCTCGGACGTGTTCTCGCTGGGGTCACTGCTGGTGTTCGCGGCCGTCGGCACGGGACCGTTCGACACCGGCAGCCCGTACATAACCGGCTATCAGGTGGTGTTCGGGACCCCGGACCTCGACGGGGTGCCCGAAGCGCTCCTGGGCATCGTCGAGGGCTGCCTCGACAAGGAACCGGCCGCGCGGCCGGAACTGACCGACATCCACCGCATGCTCCGGGCGCTGCCGGAATCCGACGCCACCGGGTCGCCGAAGACCCCGTCCGCGAGATCCCAGGACCGCCCCCGCCCTCGGAGCGCGGCCGCCACCACCAGCTCGGCGAGCGCCGCGACCGGCACCGGCAGCACCGGCAGCACCGGCAGCGACCCTGCCACGGGCACAGGCCCGGGCACGAGCGCAGGCCCGGGCACAGGCACGGACACAGGCACAGGCACGGACACAGGCACAGGCAAGCGACGTCGAGCCCGGACGCTGTTCATCGGTCTCGGCGTGGCGCTGGCCGTCGCGGGGCTGGGTGTCGGGGTGAGTGTCTTCGCCTCCGTCCGGGACACCCCCAGCGCCTCCCCGGCCGCCGTCTCCGACGCCACCGCCCGTGCCGCGTCGCTGCCCGCCGGCTGGCGGCCGTGGCGGAAGCAGCTGCGGTACGACGTGAAGGGCGTTCCCCTCGACTACGGCAGCCCCGGATGTGTGGCGGAGGGAAGCGCCCTGTTCTGCGGCGGTACGGGCTTCACGGCCGCCAGGATCGACGCGGCCTCGGGCCGAGCCCTGTGGCGGACCGGCACCCGCCCTCAGGGGGTGCAGCCGATCGGCGTTCGCGACGGGCTGGTCTACGTGTACGAGGATCCGGACGACAGCACCAGGCGCGTGCTGGCCCTCGACGCCGCCACCGGACACCGGCGCTGGCAACGCGACATCAGCAAGTCCGAGGACGCGGTCCTGTACGACGGCGGGTTGCTGACCCTGTCTCCCGACTACTCGTCGTTCGTGGCCTACGGCCCTTCCGGCAGGGAACTGTGGCAGGCGCCCTCGCGGCGCGAGTACTGCACTCCGTCGGTGCTGGGAGGCGTCCCCCACGCCCTGTGCTCGAAGGGCACCGAGCCCGGCCAGGCCCCGATCAAGCTGATGAGCCTCGGACCCGGCAGCCTTGCGGAGACCGCCACACTGCCCAAGAAGGCGCAGGCGCTCGGCACCGTCGGCGGTCAGCCCCTGTTCCTCGCCCCCCAGACCGCCAAGGACGTGTACGAATCCGGGTACGAGCGGCCGTACAACGCGCTGTTGCGGGTGGACCCGGAAACCGGGCAGGTTCGACGGACACCCCTGGCACATCCGCTGACCGGCGCGGCCACCCTGGTGGACGGCGTCGTCTACTTCGTCCGGTCCGACGGCTCGGTCACCGCGGTGTCGGCGGACAGCGGCAGGCAACTCTGGCAGAAGGTGACGGACGTGGAGAGCCTGTCCGCGCCCGCGGTGTCGGCGACGTACAAGCGGGTCTATTTCTCCAACCGCTTCGGCCGTCTGCTGGCACTCGACAGCCGCACCGGCGCGGAGGCCTGGCGCACCTCCGCGCTGGACGACCCCGGGGACAAGGCGCAGAGCTGTCCGCCACGCGTGCTGATCGTCAAGGACGCGATCGTGGCGCTGGCCGGCGACACGGCCTTCTCCCGGAGCCCGGACGGATCCACCTGACCGGCCGGGGCGACCGCCACGACTCGGTCAGCCGCGTCTCGCGTCACGGGGCCGGCGGACGCCCGGTGTCCTTCGCCCCATGCCGTCGCCCACTCGTGAGTCGAGGACGATCGATGAAGCTTTCCCTTACGGCAGCAGGCCTGTCGGCCCTCGTGCTCGTGTCGGCCTGTTCCGGTGGCGCTCACCCCCGGGCGACCGCGCCCCACGGCGCGACCACCTCTGTGGTGCGGATCCCGACGCGTCCGGACCGCCTTCCCGATCCGGTCCGGTCTCCGCTCCCCGTGGGGTCGAAGACGCTGTACACGGGATCGGGTCACGGTGCGGGCGGTGTCACGCTTCCCGCGTCGGCGGGGAAAGCCTCGTCCGTCACCGTGATGTGGACATGCGCCGGCACCTCCGGATTCGACATCACCGCCGCCGGAAAGTCTCTCGCCGGCTCCCAGTGCGGTGACGGGAGCGGCGTGTTCACCGCCGAGATACCGCACGCCCACATGCGCGAACTGGCGTGGAAGTTCTCAGCGGCCGGTTCGGTGATCTGGCGGATCGTCGTCGCCCAGCCGCCCCCGGGCTAGGAACGGCCGCGCGGACGCCCGGGGGACGGCGTTTCCGGTGGAGGACACCTCGCCCCAGGTCGCCCGGGTGGTTCCGGCCGGTTCCGGTCCCCCGGTTCCGGTCCCTGGCCGCCGAGTTGTCCGTGAACTCCCCCGGATTTGTCCGTGATCAGTAACGGACGCATCCCGTGGCCTCCGTTCGTCGTCCTGCCATGTGGTCGCGAGGTGACCGGGGACCGACGGCGAACTGCGTGGAAGCGGGGCGGACATGGCACGGCACAGCGGTGGGCGGGGCTGGTACGGCAAAGTGGTCGGGGCGGCGCTCGGAGTGACGGTGCTCGCCGTCGGCGCCTCGCTGTGGACCGCGCAGGCCGACGCCGTGAACGCCTCGCCGAAGGCGACCGCGCCGGCCAAGCCGGGCAGTGCCGTCAAACCGGTCGCGATCACCATCGCGCACGCCTCGGACAAGGGGGCGCGCGGCGTCAACATCACCGTCGACGACGGCCCCGACCCCGAGTGGACGCCCCAAGTGCTGGACGTGCTGCGGGAGTACGGGGTGAAGGCCACGTTCTGCATGGTGGGGACGCAGGCGCAGGCCCACCCGGACCTCGTGAAGAAGGTGGTCGCGGACGGACACCGGCTGTGCGACCACACGGTGTCGCACGACACCTCCATGGACAAGAAGTCCCCGGCCTACCGCTCGCAGCAGATCCTCGACGCCGAACGCATGATCACCAAGGCGTCCGGTGGTGTACGGCCGATGTACTACCGGGCCCCCGGCGGCGCGTTCACCCCCGACAGCCGCAAACTCGCCGCTTCGCGGGGGATGCGCCCGCTGGGCTGGAACGTGGACACCAAGGACTTCGAGCGGCCGGGCACGGACACCATCGTCGCCACCGTCCAGCAGGAACTCCCCAACGGGCCGACGCTCCTCTTCCACGACGCGGGCGGCGACCGTTCCCAGACCGTCGCGGCCCTGCGCCGCGTCCTGCCCTGGCTCAAGGACCAGGGCTACTCCTTCGGCTTCCCCGTGCGCTGAACCACCGAGTCACCGCACGACGGCTGCCGGTGTCCGCACCAGGCGAGCAGGCCGACGTCCCGAGCGGACGTGGTCGCCCGCCATCGGACCCTCGCCGAGGCCATCCCGCCGGACCGTCACCGGGGCCGTCCGACCGGTGAACGCCGCCGGCGCCCCGCTCGACCAGTTCGTCCCGCCGCTCACCGGCCGGGGCGACGCCGTCTCCGGGCCGGCCGACCGACCGGCTGTGCTGCCGTCCGGCAGGCCGGACACGTCCAGCCGCCGGAGCCCGCCCGTGCGGCCCTGAGCCCGCCGCCACACCTCGTCCGCCGGGCCCGGGTGAGGTCTTACGGTGCGGTGACATGACCGGCGTGGCGCTGTGACGGCGCGGGTCCGGGGCCTAGCGTGCCCGGCATGCGTGTACTGGTCACCGGCGGTGCCGGGTTCATCGGGTCCCATGTCGTGGAGGCGCTGGCGGAACACGGGCACGAGCCTGTCGTGTTCGACCTGCGCGACGGCCTGGACGTGCGCGACGCCACGGCGGTGGCGTCCGCGCTGACGGATGTGGACGCCGTGTGCCACCAGGCGGCGATGGTCGGGCTGGGCACGGGGTTCGGTGACGCCGTGGAGTACGTGTCGCGCAACGACCTCGGTACGGCGGTGCTGCTGGCCGCCATGGTGGAGGCGGGAGTGCGGCGGCTCGTGCTCGCCGGGTCGATGGTGGTGTACGGGGAGGGACGCTACGCGTGCGAGGGGCACGGGGTGGTGCGGCCGGGCCCCCGGGCGGTGGCCGATCTGGACGCGGGACGGTTCGAGCCCCGGTGCCCGCGGTGCGGCGAGGAGCTGACGCCGGGACTGGTCGGCGAGGACGCGCCGGCCGACCCCCGCAACGTGTACGCGACGACCAAACTGGCCCAGGAGCACCTGGCGGCGGCCTGGGCCCGGGCCACGGGCGGCTCGGCGGTGTCGCTGCGCTACCACAACGTGTACGGACCCGGTATGCCGCGCGACACCCCGTACGCGGGCGTCGCCTCCTTCTTCCGGTCCGCCCTCGCCCACGGGCGGGCGCCGAGCGTCTTCGAGGACGGGGGACAGCGGCGGGACTTCGTGCACGTACGGGACGTGGCGGCGGCCAACGTGGCCGCGCTCACGGCCGAGCTCCGGGGCGGCGCGCTGACGGCGTACAACACCGGCAGCGGGGAGCCCCACACGGTCGGCGCGATGGCACGGGCGCTGGCCGACGCGTACGGCGGGCCCGAGCCCGTGGTGACCGGCGAGTACCGCCTGGGCGACGTACGCCACATCACGGCGGACTCCTCCCGTCTCCGCGCCGAACTGGGCTGGAAGGCCGAGATCGGGTTCGAGGAGGGGATGCGGGAGTTCGCCACGGCGAAGCTTCGCGGGGAGTGACGGCGGGGCCGGGCCGCACAGGAGTGGAGCGGGGCAGCACAGGGGTGGAACGGGGCAGCACGCCGTCGGGGCCCGTCCGGATTCCGGGCGGGCCCCGACGGCACCGCGGCCGCCTCCCCGAGCCGCACGGCGAACGCCGTCCGCGACTCGTCGGCGTCCTCCGTGCGCCGCCGGTCGTCGGCGGCGCACGCCGTGCCCCGAAGCGTCAGTGGGCGCCGTGCGTGAACCGTTCGAAGGTGTGGCTGAAGTCCCAGGTGTCCTGGGCGATCCCGGAGCAGGAGTTGGCGCCCGCGGTGCCCACGCAGCCGCCGTTGTCGCGCTGGAGGGCCCAGAAGGAGAGGGTGTTGATGCCCCTGGCCGCGGCCCACTTCTCGACCGTGACGGCGTCCTGGGCGGTGAAGGTCTCCTCGGGGCCGAAGTCGTCGATGCCGGGCATCACGGTGACACCGATGGTGTTCCACAGCTTCGCCGGGGACTTCTCCGGGTGCAGCGCGGCCAGTTGGTCGTGCAGCCCGGTCGCGGCGGTCCTGGTGTCGGCCGCCATGTCGTGGGTGGCACCGTCCCAGTAGTCGAAGGTCATGATGTTGACGACGTCCACGCGGGCGCCGTTGTCGACGGCGTTGCGCAGCAGGGCCACCCCGCTGGGCGCGAGACCGTTGGCGAAGGTGGGCAGCGTGTAGGAGAACTGCACGTGGTGGCGCGTGCGTTCGGCCCAGCGCTGGACCTTGGCGATGGCCTTGTTGCGGCGGTCGACGCCGGCGGTGTTGTTGATCGAGTCGGCCTCGATGTCGAGGTCGATCCGCGTGATGCCGTACGTCGTGACCAGGCTCTCGTACACCTTGGCGATGGCGTCGACGCTGGTGCAGCTGTCGGCGAGTTCGGTGCTGGTGGTGTCGGCGCTGTAGCCGCCGAAGGACGGGATGACGTTGCCGCCGCGGGCCTGTATCCGCGCGATGTCCGCGCCGAAGGTCGCCTTGTCGATCGGCTGGGCGGTGGCGCCGTTCCAGTACGCGGTGCACGAGCCCGGCGCGTCCGTCTGGAGGAAGGCCATCGTGAGGTACTTGTTGCCCGACGCGGCGGCGAGCGCGGCCGGGCTCTCGCCGGTCCACGCCTCGAAGTAGGGTGCCGCCACATGCGCGGGGAGCGGCTTCGGCGCGTGCGGGTGGGCCGGTGCCGCGGCCAGCGCGCCGCCGCCGCCGAGAGCGACCAGTCCGGCCGACAGGGCGGTCACGGTCATGCAGGACAGCAAGGTGCGAAGCGGACCAGGTCGTCTCATTGACGCTCCCATGGTGGAAAGAGGCGGGCGGGAACAGCGGAAGGGCATCACCGCGGGAGGCCTGCCGGGCCGGTGCGCGCCGGAGGGCTCCCGCTGGACCAGGGGCGAACAGCGACCATCGTTGGACTAGACCAATCGACTGTCAAGGTTCTTTACGGTGAACTGACCCAAATCGCTGGGGTGATGCTCCGGACCGCGGGAGCCGTGCCACGAACCGCGGGGTCGATGCCGCGAGCCGCACAGGACGGCACCCCGGCCGCTGCGGCGGCCCGAGCCCGTACCCAAGTCCAAGCCCGTACCCAAGCCCGAGCCCGTACCCACATCCCGCGCCCGCACCCCGCGCCCACACCCACACCCGTACTCAGACGGGCAACTCCATGAGGGCGACCGGCGTCGACGTCGGGCCGGCCGAGCCGCCGTCCGGTTCCACCGTGATCCCCACGGCGGAGGCACCGCCGGGTGAGCCGTCCAACAGCACGGCCTGCGTGGTCCGTTCGGAGTCCATCAGCCCGGCCGGCCGCATGGTCCCGGACTCGTCGAACCAGAGTTGGTACACCTTGCCGCGGGGCGGCACCGCCATCCCGGAGGCCACGAAGGCCGCCTGGTCACGGCTCCTGGAGACGAGGAGCGTGCCGGCCGCCCCGTCCGGGAGGCGCACGTGGCGGGATTTCACGTCGGGCGCCGAGAGGACCGCCGCGAGATCGTCCGCCCGCTGCCGGGACACGCTCGCCCGCCGCCCCGCGTCGTCGGCCCGGGTGTGCTGCCAGACCGTGGTGCCGGCGAGCCCCGCCGCGGCGGCGACGCAGGCGGCCAGCGTCCACCGTCCGAGCCGCCGGGTGAGCGCACGGGACGGAGCGGGCACGCGTACCCGCGGAACGTCCTGCCGGACGGCCGGGACACGGGCCATGATCCGGGCCTTCATCGCGGGATGCGGCGGAGCGGAGACGGCGAGTCCCATCCTGACCGCGGCGGCCGCCAGTTCGCCCACCTCGTCGGAGCAGGCCGCGCAGTCGGCGAG
Source organism: Streptomyces fagopyri (assembly GCF_009498275.1). Lineage (NCBI taxonomy): Bacteria > Bacillati > Actinomycetota > Actinomycetes > Kitasatosporales > Streptomycetaceae > Streptomyces > Streptomyces fagopyri. Next base: position 4,543,478 of record NZ_CP045643.1, read on the forward strand.
GTGTTCCTCGAACTCGGCGCGCTCCTCTTCCGGGAGGGCGTGGAGGGCGTACGCACCGGTCAGGGTGTGCAGGTCGGCGGTGGTCGTCATGCGCTCACTCCCAGGCAGTCACGCAGTCGGATGAGACCGTCGCGCAGACGGGTCTTGACCGTCCCCAGCGGCACGGACAGTCGGGCGGCCACCTCGCGGTAGGTCAGTCCCCGGTAATAGGCGAGCGTCACGGACTGGCGTTGCAGTTCCGTGAGCGTGCGCAGACAGCGGCGGACCTGCTCGCGTTCGAGCCGGATCTCGACCTGTTCGGTCACCTCGTCGTACTCGGGCAGCCGGTCGAGCAGCGCCGCCCGGTGGTCCCGGGCGGCCGTGGCCTCGGCGGAGCGGACCCGGTCCACGGCACGGCGATGGGCCAGCGTGAGCACCCAGTTGATGGCGGAGCCGCGCGCCGCCTCGAAGCGGGGCGCGGTGCGCCACACCTCGATCAGGACGTCCTGGGTGACCTCCTCGGACTGGGCCAGGTCGCGCAGCACCGCGCGCACCACGCCCAGCACCGGGCCGGCGACGGCGTCGTAGAGGCCGGCGAAGGCCTGTTCGTCGCCGCAGGCCACGGACCGCACCAGCGCTTCCAGATCGGGACGCCGGGACGGGTCGCTCCCGATGTACACGGCTTCTTTCACTTGGCCATCCTTCGGAACACGCGGGAACGCGGACGGGTGGCCGGGCCGGCGTCCGGCCCGGCCACCCTCCTGCTCCTCCCCGTCACGGGAGTCGTGGCGCGGCGTCAGCCGCTCTCCGGCATCGGATCACCGGCATCGGTTCTCTGGCATCAGCTCTCCGGCATCGGCCCGCCGGCGCCGGAGGACCGGCGCCGGCGCTCCGGCGTCAGCTCTTCGGCATCAGCACGGTGTCGACGATGTACACGTTGGCGTTGGCGGTCTTGACGTTGCCGCAGACGACCTTGGAGGCGTCGTCGACCGTGTAGGACTCGCCCGAACCCGCGGTGGCCAGCTTGGACTTCTCCAGCGTGGCGTAGGAGCCGCTCTCCAGGTCCTTGGGAGCGAGCTTCTGGCCCACGACGTGGTACGTGAGGATCTTCGTCAGCTGCGCCTTGTCGGCCAGGACCTTGTCCAGGGTGGCCTTCGGGATCTTCGCGAAGGCGTCGTTGGTGGGCGCGAACACCGTGATGTCCTGGGCGGTGTTGAGGGTGTCGACCAGGCCGGCCTTCTTCACCGCGGTGACCAGCGTGGACAGGGCCGGGTTGTTGGACGCGGCGGTCGCCACCGGGTCCTTGGCCATGCCGTCGAAGGAGCCCGCGCCGTTCTTCGGCACCGTGGCACAACCCGGGCCGAAGGGCTGGTCGGCGCCTGCCATGTCCCCGGAGCCGGTGGTGGCGCTGTCGGTGGCGGTGTCGCTCGCGGCGGCCGAGGACTTCCCCTTGTCGGAGGAGGCGCTGTCCTTGCCGTTGTCGGAGCAGGCGCTCAGGGCCAGCGGCAGGACCGCGGCCGCGGCGACGGTGAGGGCGGTACGGCGGAAACGGGTGTTCATGGAGTTCTCCTAGGACGACGCGACAGGGAAGCCGCGTTCACGGGGGGAAATTTCGGAAGGGGAAACGAGAGGTGTTCGGGCGGGTGGAGCGCGCCGGTGCTTCCGCGCGGGTGCGGTGGGGGGCTCCGCCGGGTGCCGCTCGGGTCGCTCAGTCGACGGTCACCACCACCGAGTGCCGGCCGCTGGCACCGTCCGGGATGGTCCGGGCGCGCCGCGCGGTCTGCACCTGACCGGTGCCGTCGGTGGCGCGGACGGTCAGCGTGTGACCGCCCTTGTCCGCCTGCCAGGGGAAGGACCACTGCCGCCAGGTGTCGACGGTGTCCTCGGCGGCCAGGTGGGCCCGCTGCCAGGGCCCGTCGTCGACGCGCACCTCCACCTCGCGGACACCGCGGTGCTGAGCCCAGGCGACACCGGCGACCATCACCGTGCCCGCCCGGGGGCGGGCGAACGGCTTGGGGGTGTCGATGCGGGACTGGGTCTTGACCGGTGCCCTGCGCGCCCAGTCCCGCTTCACCCAGTACGGGTCGTAGGCGTCGAAGGTGGTGAGCTCGATGTCCTGGATCCACTTGCAGGCGGACACGTAGCCGTAGAGGCCGGGCACCACCATGCGGACCGGGAAACCGTGTTCGAAGGGGAGCGGCCGGCCGTTCATGCCGACGGCGAGCAGCGCGTCGCGGCCGTCCATCACGTCGTCGACGGGGCTTCCGATCGTCATGCCGTCGACCGAGCGGGCCACCAGCTGATCGGCCGGACCGCCCTTGGAAGGGGGTGTCACCCCGCACTCGGCGAGCAGATCGGCGAGCCGCACCCCGATCCAGCGCGCGTTGCCCACGTAGGGGCCGCCGACCTCGTTGGAGACGCAGGTCAGCGTGATGTCGCGCTCGACCAGTTCACGGCGCAGCAGGTCGTCGAAGGAGAGCGACACCGGACGGGTCACTCCCTTGCCGTGGATGCGCAGCCGCCAGGTGGTGGCGTCGACCTTGGGCACGACCAGGGCCGTGTCGACCCGGTAGAAGTCCTCGGTCGGCGTCATGAACGGGCTGACCCCGGGGATCCGCAGCCGCGCGCCCCCGGGGGCCGGGGTGGCCGGGGACCCCGGCGCCGGCAGGACCACGTTGGCGCGGGAGGCCACCGCGTCGCGGCCGCGGCTGCCGTTCAGCGAGCGCCCCAGTGCTCCGGCGCCGGTCGACGCCGCCGCGGCCGCGGTGGCCGCCACCAGGAAGCCGCGCCGGTCCCAGCCGGGTTCCCTCGGCGTGGCGGCCGGGCCGACGGTGTCGTCGGCCGCCACGGGACGGTCCCCGCCCGGCCGGACGACCGGCGCGGCGTCGAGAGGCCCGGTGGCGGCCGAACGGCCGGCGAGCCAGTGCAGCAGCAGCCCGCCGGCCAACGCGCCCGCCACGGACGGCAGGGCGTCGGCCGCGCTCGTGGAGTCCGGGCGGCTGAGCGCGGCCGCCGCGCCCACGACACCGAATACGAGCACTCCGGCGGCTCCGGTCCTGCGGTGGGCGAGAGCGAGAAGACCGAGCAGGATCGCCAGGACGGCGAGCGCCGCGAGAATTCCGAGTTGGAGAACGAGTTTGTCGTCCGTGCCGAAATGCCGGATCGCCCAGTCCTTCAAGGGCGCCGGGGTCCGGTCGATCGCCGCCGACCCGACGGCCACGACCGGTCCGGCCTGCGGCCGTACGAACGCGGACACCAGCTCGGCAAACGCCAGCGCCGCGTAGCCGGCCAGCAGCCCGCTCAGCGCGGCCCGCGCCCGCCGCACCCACCGGATGCCGCGCCTCGACGTACTCGGTTCTTGTCTCACGGCCGGAATCCGAAGCAGAACAGTGCCGCGGATTGGTCACTCACCACATCGGAGGAATTTTCGTCCCCGACCAATCCGCGCCGCCTTCCGCTTCGAATAAAGAGCCGCGAAAACACTCCGAAGGCTCCACCGGACGAAATATGGAAGGGACGCGAAAAAACCGCGAAAGGGCCGTGACGGAGCCACGGGATTCACCGGAAAAAGCGCGGGGCGGAGACGGACGGGGCGTCACATCCGGACGTCGCGGCGGCCGGAGACCCTCGCGACGGCGTACGGACGCGGGAGGCGGGAGGCGGGACCAGCTTCTTCGGCCTGCTGACCACTTCCTCACATGTCCCGGCCAGGATGTTGATCATGTCTTTCTCCATCAACCGCACGGGCGGTGTCCGCCCGGCGCTGTCCGCGGTGGTCCTGGTCCTGTCCGTCGCCCTCACCGGATGCGGGGGCGGGACCGGATCCACGGGCGGCGCGGGGTCGTCGGCCGCCGGCACGGATGCCCCGGCTGCCACGTCGGGCGCGGCGGGCACGACCCAGGCCCGGCCGTCGCGGCCGTCCGCGGGCGCCGGAGCCCCCGCCGGTGCCGACGCGGCTCGGCTGCCGGGCCTCGGCCCCCGCACGCTGGCCGCCATACCCGGGAAGGCGCGGCAGGTCGTCCTGGTCACCGGCCGCGGCAGGAACTCCCCGGTGTCGGAGGTGACCCTGTACCGGCGTACGGACGCGGGCTGGGAACCGGGAGCCGCGTGGCCGGCCCACAACGCGCTCAGGGGCTGGACGGACGACCACCACGCCGGCGATCTCCGGTCTCCCACAGGCGTGTTCGCCCTCACCGACGCCGGAGGGCTGCTGGCCGACCCCGGCAGCAAGCTGCCCTACGACCGCTCGGGAGGCTTCAGCGTCACCGGCACCGGCTTCGAGGGCGAACCGCTCTCCGGCTCCTTCGACTACGTCGTCGCGATCAACTACAACCGCGAGCCGGGCACTTCGCCCCGCGACTGGACGCGCCCGCTCGGCGCGGGCCGCGGCGGCGGCATCTGGCTGCACGTCGACCACGGCGGCCCGACGCACGGCTGTGTCAGTCTCGCCCAGGGGCACATGAAGGAACTCCTGCTCACCCTCGACCCCGCCGAGCATCCCGTGGTGGTCATGGGGGACGCCGCCTCCCTCACCCGCTGACACCGGGGCGCCGGACGCCGACCGGTCCGTCCGCCAAGAGGATGTCTCCCCCGGCCCCGAGTCAGCCGGGGCGCGCGGTGCGGGTTCTCAGCGGCGTTTCCAGCGTCTTCTCGGTCAAGGGGTCGAGGAGTTTCGCCGGACCCGGGGGCGGCGTGGGGCGCGGGGGCGGCGTGGGGCGCGGGGGGTCCGGGGGCCGCCGGGTCTGTGAAGATCCCGGGGTTTCCGGAGTGCCAGGGGTGCTCGGGGTGCCGGAACTCCCGTGCGGGTTGGGTGGGTTCGGCCGGTCCGGGGGGTTCGGCCGGTCCGGCATGTCCGGGGGGTGCGGCAGGTCCGGGGCCGGGCTTCCCGGTACGGTGGCGGGCGCTTCGCGGGTGCGCCGGCCCGTGGGACGGCTCCCGAATCTCCCGACGCTCCCGATGAGGGACCGGTACGTCGCCGGGTGGACCACGAAGAACATCATCGCGGCGTGCAGCGGGGCCAGCAGCGGAGCCGTCAGCCGTTCCGTACGGCTCAGGCCGGGCCGCAGGACCGCGTACAGCAGCGCTTCGGCCAGCGTGAACACCCCGACGCCCGCCAGGGCGTGGAGCGGGAGGGTCACGGAGCCGGTGCGCCGGACGTCGGCCAGCAGGCCGAGGGACAGCAGGGGCAGCAGGGCCCCGGCGCCCAGCTCGATCAGCCGGGCCGTCCTGGCGGACGCCGGCAGCGCGAGGAGTTCCCAGGGGACCAGGCGCCGGACCGCCCTGGCCCGGCGCACCTGCTGCCGGTAGGTGTCGCCGAGGGTGCCGGGCGCGTCGGCGGTGACATAGGCGCGTGGCACGGAGATCACCCGGCCGCGCGCGCGGGCGTAGCCGCACAGTTGCCGGTCGTCGTCGCCCCCGCCGTCGCCCGAGGCCACGTAGTGCTCCAGATGGTCGGACAGCACCGGCGCCCGGTACAGCGAGAGGCCGCCCGGGGCCGGACGGGCCGCTCCCACCGCGGAGCGCAGCCCGCGGCCGAGCACGCACAGGACGAACAGTCTCAGGTCCGACAGACGGGCCGTGAGACTCGCGTGGCGGTCCCGGGTGAGAACGGTTCCGGTGCAGGCCTGGACGCGGGGGTCGTTCAGGACGCGCAGCATCTGCCACACCGCGTCCTTGTGGACCTCGCAGCCGGCGTCCACGGTCAGGAGGTAGTCGAACCGCTCCCCTCCGGCGCGCAGTTCACGGACCACCGCGGCGCGGGCCGCGCGTCTGCCGACCCCGGGCAGCCGGTGCCAGGTGACCGAGGGATGGCCGAGGGGAACGACGGGGGCGGCGGATCCGCTGTCGACGACATGGACGGCGTCGACCGGGCGGGACTGGCCGGTCAGGGAGCGGACGGTCGCGTACAGACCCTCGGCGGCACTCCCGACGCCGTCTCCCGGACCCCCCGCGCCCCTCGCGCCCGGCGCACCCGTCGCGCCTGTCGTCCGATCGCCTCCGTCAGGAGCCCCGCCGACGCGCGCGGAGACGACCGCCACCACGCGTCCCGGCGCGGCGCGTTTATGTCTGCTGCCCGTCGGAAGGGCGGCGAGAGCCGTGCACAGCAGGACGGACACCGCCAGCAGGACGGGCCATGACTCAGTCGGCATGCCGCTTCTTCCCTGCGGCGCGGCGGTGGGCCGGCCCGCCCGCGATGATCAGTCCGACCGCGAACAAGATATTCACATTTCCCCCTCGTTACCCGCCCCAGGCTTCAACAACGGCGCGGCCTCGGAAGGTCCTGTTGCCGTTTCGCGACATACGGGTGGTTGCGCGGATAAATGCGCGCCCCTCGCGCACGCCGCACACGCCGCGCGCCCCGCACCTCTCCGGCACCCGCTTCAGAGCCGTGTCGCGAGTGTCAGGAACTGTCGTCCCCGCGTCAGGTGCAGGCCAACACCGTGGCCCCGCCGCCCTGTCGGCGCGTTCCATGGGACCCGGATGCCCGTGTGGACGTACGCCGAGGGGTGGACCAGCGATGAGCGAGGGAGAACGGCGACGCGTCGTGGTCGGGGTCAGCGGCTCGCTGGGCAGCCTCGCGGCCCTGCACCGGGGCGCGTTCGAGGCGCACCGCCGGGGTGCCGGGCTCGTGGCCGTGGGCGTCTGGGAACCGCCGCGGGGGGCGCTCGCGCACCCGAGTTCGATGCTCACGCCGCCCGTGGCCGAGTTCCGGCAGATGGCGGACGAACGGCTGCGCGGCGCCCTCGACGCGGCCTTCGGTCTCGCCGGGCCGGGAGTCCCCCTGCGGGTGCTGGCCGTGTGGGACCGGCCGGGGCGCGCCCTGGTGCGGGCGGCCGACCGCCCCGGCGACCTTCTGGTGATCGGCGCCGGACGCCGCGGCAGGATGTACCGCGCGCTGTTCCCCTCGGTGGCGCGCTACTGCCTCGCGCACGCCGCCTGTCCGGTGCTGGCCGTACCCCGCTCGCCCCTGCACCGTGAACTCGCCGCGGTACGACGCCGGGTCAGCCTGCGCCTGCCGCTGAACGCCGGCGAGCTGACGGACGACCGCCCCTGAGAGCGACCGCGCCCGGACCCCGGATCACCTCCCCGTCCGGCCCGGCCGACGACGCCCCCGGGCACGACGCCCGCGACCTGTGCCGACGCACGGCCGGCCTTGCTTGCAGACGCAAGGATCTCGTGCCTATGTTGGCGCGCATGCAGTCCTACACCATCGGCCAGGCCGCCCGGCTGCTCGGCGTGAGCCCGGACACCGCGCGGCGGTGGGCGGACGCCGGGCGCATCACCACGCGACGCGACGAGGGCGGCCGGCGTGTCATCGACGGGCGCGATCTCGCGGCCTTCTCCGTCGACCTGGCGAAGACCGGCGAGGAGGACGAGACCTCGTACACGTCGGTGCGCAACGCGTTCCCGGGCATCGTCACCGCCGTCAAACTCGGCGACGTGGCGGCCCAGGTGGAGATCCAGGCCGGACCGCACCGGCTGGTCTCCCTGCTGACCCGGGAGGCCGTCGAGGAACTCGGCCTGGAGGTCGGCATGGAGGCCACCGCCCGTGTGAAGTCCACCAACGTGCACATCGACCGCACGTAGGAGGACGACACCGCGGGCGGTGACCCCGCGCCCTCAGGACGTGGCCGGCGGCGCCGTCGCCGTCGAGTAGGAGTGCGCCCCCGTGCCGGCGAGACCGCCCCCGTCGACGATCAGGTACTCGTCCCGGATCGGTGTGCCGTCCAGCCACGACTCCAGGATCTCGCGGGTGCCCGCCGCGTAGCGGGCCTGGGCGGAGAGCGAGGAGCCGGAGATGTGCGGGGTCATGCCGTGGTGCGGCATGGTGCGCCAGGGGTGATCCGCCGGCGCGGGCTGCGGATACCAGACGTCGCCCGCGTACCCCGCCAACTGCCCGCTGCGCAGAGCCGTTTCCACCGCGTCCCGGTCCACGATCAGGGCCCGCGCCGTGTTGATCAGATACGCGCCGCGCTTCATCGTGGCGAGCAGCTCGTCCCCGAACAGCCCCTCCGTCTCCGGGTGCAGTGGAGCGTTGACGGTGACGACGTCGCAGTGCGGCACCATGTCCGCGGTGGTCGGGTGGAAGGTCAGTCCGAGCTCCCGCTCGACCTCCTCCGGCAGCCGGTGCCGGTCGGTGTAGTGCAGTTTCACGTCGAAGGGCGCGAGGCGGCGCAGCACCGCGAGCCCGATCCGCCCGGCGGCGACCGTGCCGACGTGCATGCCTTCGACGTCGTACGAACGGGCCACGCAGTCCGCGATGTTCCAGCCGCCGTCCAGGACGACCTGGTGCGAGGGCAGGTAGTTGCGGACGAGGGAGAGCGTCATCATCACCACGTGCTCGGCGACGCTGATGCTGTTGCAGTACGTCACCTCGGCCACGGTGACACCGTGCTCGATGGCCGCGTCGAGGTCGACGTGGTCGGAGCCGATCCCCGCCGTGATCGCCAGCTTCAGGTTCTTCGCGGCGGCGACCCGCTCGGGGGTCAGGTACGCCGGCCAGAACGGCTGCGAGATCACCACGTCCGCGTCGGGCAGTTCACGGTCGAAGACCGAGCCGTCGCCGTCCTTGTCGGAGGTGACGACCAGGGTGTGCCCGCGTTCCTCCAGGAAGCGCCGCAGGCCCAGTTCGCCCGTCACGCTGCCGAGCAGCCGGCCGGGGACGAAGTCGGTCGCCTCGGGGGTGGGCGTGGTCTGGCCGCCGGGGTAGTGGTCGATGGCGGGCAGGTCGTCGCGGGCGTACGTCGTCGGGTATCCGCCGGTCGGGTCGTCGTACAGCACACAGAGCACCTTGGCCATGGCGCGGCTCTCCTCAGCTCCGGTTACGGAAGGTTGCCTTCACCATCCCGGGGTCGATTCCGCAGGTCAAAGCGAACGTCGCTATACGGGGATAGCCGACGGCTATCAACTCCGGCCGGCGCCCAGGTAGCTGGTCAGCAGGGCGTCCAGCGCGTCCCGTACGCCCGCCTCGCGCGCCACCTTCAGCAGCGCCTCCGCCAGCACGGACGGAGGGTCGTCCCGGGCCACCACGAGCCCCACCCGCGGTCCGTGCGCGGGCCCTACGAGCGGCACCACCCGCATGCCCTCCGGCACCCCGAACATGTGCAGCCACGCGTGCGAGATGACGCTGGACCAGCGGCCGTTGGGCAGCTGCGCGTACAGCCCTGCCACGCTGTCGGACTCGATCGTGGGCACGGCCGTCGCGCCGTCGGCGGCGAAGCACTCGTCGATGATGCGCCGGTTGCGCATCCGGGGATTGAGCAGGCACAGCGGCAGGTCCGCGGCCCGTGCCCAGCGCGCCGTCGACGCCGTGGCCAGCGGGCCGTCCACCGGGGTCAGCAGCACGTACCGCTCCTCGTACAGCGGGAAGCGCCGTACGTGCCGCAGCGCGTCGTCGTCGAGGTACGTCATCGCCGCGTCGAGCTCGAACTCGGCGAGCCCGTGGGTGATGTCCGCGGACGACAGGGACTCGAGGCTGACCCGGGCCCCCGGGTGACGCTCGCAGAACGGAGTGGTCAGGAGCGAGGCGGCGGGCAGGGCGGTGGGCACGATGCCCAGGCGCAGGGTGCCGGTCAGGCCGCCGCGCAGCGCCGACAGTTCCTGGTGCAGGGCGTCACGCTCGGCGAGGATGCGGTGCGCCCAGGCCAGCACCACCTCGCCCTCGGGGGTCAGCCCCTCGTATCTGCGTCCCCGGCGCACGATCGGCACGCCCAGTTCGTGTTCGAGGCGGCGGATCGCGGCGGACAGCGAGGGCTGCGAGACGAAGCAGGCCGCCGCCGCGCGCGCGAAGTGCCGCTCCCGGGCCAGCGCGACCAGGTACTCCAGCTGACGCAGCAGCATGCGCGACCTCCCGCGAACGGCCGTCCGTCGACCGCCGGCGGGTCAGCGTCGCAGACGGGTTCGCGTCACGTCCATGGACGTGCGGGACCGTAGCGGCCGTCCACGTGGATGGTGTCGATGCCGCTGATGTGCCGGGCACCGCAGCGGTCCTGGGGCAGGACGAGCTGGGGGCCCGCCCGGTCCAGCGGGGTGCCGTCGATGCCGACCGCGAGGAGGACCGGGGCATGGGCGAAGTCGGGGTCGATCTCGGCCCAGGTGAGCAGGGCGTGATGCCCGTCCGCGCCGCCCACCGCGATGAGGAAGCGCAGCCGGTCCTTGCGGCGCGCGGGATCGAAGCCGGGACCGGCGTCGCGCAGCACGTCGTGCAGCAGCGGGCCCTCGAAGCGGTGGTGCCGCACGCCGCTGGTGGCGCACTCGAAGCCGACCTCGGCCCGGTGCTGGGGCCACGCCAGCAGATCGGGCACGGTCAGCCGCGCCGGGCGGGCGAGGTCCCCGGTCAGGGCGACCGTCGCGAGCGAGCGGACGGGCGGATGTGTCAGGGACGGTCTCACTGGGCACCACCTCCCGGAAACCGTACCCAGAGCGCCGTCCCGTACAAACGCACATGCGGACACCAGGTCGCCGATCACGGGGCTCATGCGATGTGACAGGAGACTTATGGCTCGCATCTGCGAAAGTATGATCAGCGTAAGCATGCCTGAGGCCTCCGAGGGAGTACACCTGTGATGACCCGATCCGCGCGCCGAACCCGCCGCACCGGCCGGATGCTGCAGGTGGCCGGTGTCGGCGCCGCCGCGCTGCTGGCCCTGAGCGCCTGCTCCTCCGGCTCCGACAGCTCCGCGAAGTCCGACAGCCCCACGAACTCCGGAACCTCCGCGAAGTCCGACAAGCTGTCGGGCACGGTGACGGTGTTCGCCGCCGCCTCCCTCAAGGAGAGCTTCACGACCCTGGGCAAGGACTTCGAGACGGCCCACCCGGGCACGAAGGTGACCTTCAACTTCGGTGGCAGTGACACCCTCGCGGCCAGCATCACCGGAGGCGCCCCGGCCGACGTGTTCGCCGCCGCGAGCCCCAAGACGATGGCCATCGTGACGGACAAGAGCGACGCCGTCGGCACTCCGGCCACCTTCGTGCGCAACCAGCTGGAGATCGCGACCCTGCCCGGCAACCCGGACAAGGTCGCCTCCCTCAAGGACCTCACCAAGTCCGGTCTGAAGGTCGTGCTGTGCGACAAGACGGTGCCGTGCGGCGCCGCCGCGCAGAAGGCGCTGGACGCCAGCAGCCTCAAGCTCACCCCGGTCTCCTACGAACAGGACGTCAAGAGCGCCCTGACGAAGGTGGAGCTGAAGGAGGCCGACGCCGCGGTCGTCTACAAGACCGATGTGAACGCGGCGGGTGACAAGGTGGAGGGCGTGGAGTTCCCCGAGTCGGCCAAGGCCATCAACGACTACCCGATCGCCCTGCTCAAGGACGCTCCCAACGCGGCCGCGGCCAAGGAGTTCATCGCGCTCGTGCAGTCCCCCGAGGGCCAGAAGGTGCTGACCGCGGCCGGGTTCCTCCAGCCGTGACCCAGCCGGACCGGGCGGACGCCGAGGTTCTCTCGCGGGGCGACGCCCCCGACGACGGACCTCGGCGTCCGCGCGTCCGGCCGCGCGTCCGGGCCGGGGGCCGAGGCGGTGTCGGGGGCGGTGTGCCGCTCCCGTTGCTGCTGCCGGCCCTCGTCGGCCTGACGTTCCTGCTGCTGCCGCTGTTCGCCCTGCTCGTGCGGGCTCCCTGGCGGGGTCTGCCGCGGCTGCTGACGAGTACCGAGGTGTGGCAGGCCCTGCAGCTCTCCCTGGTCTGCGCGACCGCTGCCACCGGTGTGAGCCTGGTCCTGGGCGTACCCCTGGCCTGGCTCCTCGCGCGCACCGACTTCCCCGGCCGGGGTCTCGTCCGCGCGCTGGTGACCCTGCCGCTGGTCCTGCCGCCCGTGGTGGGCGGGGTGGCACTGCTCCTGGCACTGGGGCGCAACGGTGTCGTCGGGCACTGGCTGGACGCCTGGTTCGGCATCACGCTGCCGTTCACCACGGCGGGGGTGGTGGTCGCGGAGGCGTTCGTGGCGATGCCGTTCCTGGTCATCAGCGTGGAGGGCACGCTCCGCGCCGCCGATCCGCGTTACGAGGAGGCGGCCGCGACGCTCGGCGCCTCCCGGTTCACCGCGTTCCGCCGGGTCACGCTCCCGCTCATCGCGCCGGGCATCGCGGCGGGCGCCGTCCTCGCCTGGGCCCGCGCGCTCGGCGAGTTCGGGGCGACCATCACCTTCGCGGGCAACTTCCCCGGCCGTACGCAGACCATGCCGCTGGCCGTCTACCTGGCCCTGCAGAGCGACCCCGACGCGGCGATCGCGCTGAGCCTGGTACTGCTCGTCGTGTCGATCGCGGTCCTCGCGGGACTGCGGGACCGCTGGATGACGGGGGCGTCATGACGGGCGTGAACCCCGCGACCGGGAAGAACACGGCGCCCGGGAACGGACCTGCCGCGCACGGCGGCCGGACCCCCGGCGACGGACGGTCCCCCGGCGACGGCCCGGAGCCGGACCGGGTGCCGGAACCGAAGCAGGTACCGGAGCCGGACCGGGTGCCGGAGCCGAACCCGGTGCCGGAGCCCAAGCAGGTACCGGAACCGAACCCGGTGCCGGAACCGAAGCAGGTACCGGAGCCGGACCGGGTGCCGGAGCCCAACCAGGTACCGGAGCCCAACCAGGTACCGGAACCGAACCCGCCGGCGCAACCGAACCCCGTGGCCGACCCCGTGGCCGACCCCGTACCGGACCAGGGTCTCGACGCCCGCCTCGTCGTCGACCGCGGCGCCTTCCACCTGGACGTGACGCTGAGCGTCGCCCCCGGCGACGTGGTCGCGCTCCTCGGGCCGAACGGCGCCGGGAAGACCACCGCGCTCCGGGCCCTGGCCGGTCTCACCCCGCTCTCCCGCAGCGGCCGGCTCCGCCTGGACGGCGTCTCCCTGGACCGCACGCCGCCGGAGTCCCGTCCGGTCGGCGTCGTCTTCCAGGACTACCTGCTCTTCCCGCACCTGACGGCCCTGGACAACGTCGCGTTCGGACCCCGCTGCCAAGGCGTGCCGAAGGCCGAGGCACGGGCGCTGGCCGCCGCCTGGCTGGACCGGATGGGCCTGGCCGACCACGCCGGCGCCAGACCGCGCCGGCTCTCCGGCGGGCAGGCACAGCGCGTCGCCCTCGCCCGCGCGCTGGCCATCCGCCCCCGGCTGCTCCTGCTGGACGAGCCGCTCGCCGCGCTCGACGCCCGCACCCGTCTCGACGTGCGCGCCGGACTCCGGCGCCATCTGGCCGAGTTCGAGGCCGTGGCCGTGCTCGTCACCCACGACCCGCTCGACGCGATGGTGCTGGCCGACCGGCTCGTCGTCGTCGAGCACGGCCGGGTCGTCCAGGAGGGGACCCCCTCGGACATCGCACGCAGGCCGCGCACCGACTACATCGCCCAGCTGGTCGGCCTCAACCTCTACCGGGGCAGCGCCGAGGGACACACCGTACGGCTGGACGCGGGCCCGGCGATCACCACCACCGAGGAGCTGACCGGCCCCGTCTTCGTGGCCTTCCCGCCCGCCGGCGTCACCCTGTACCGCGAGCGGCCGAGCGGCTCCAGCGCGCGCAACCTGTGGCGGTGCGAGGTCGCCGGCCTGGAGACGCACGGCGACCAGATCCGGGTGGACCTCACCGGTGAACTCCCCTTGACCGCCGACCTGACGACCGTCGCCGCGGCCGAACTCGGCCTGCACACGGGCGCACCGGTCTGGGCGACCGTCAAGGCCGCCCAGACACACGCCTATCCGGCATAGGACGTACCGCGCGGGACGTACGGCGAGGACGGCGAGGGCGCCGGCGACGGTTACGCGGTCGCGGTCTGCGGCACGGCGTCGGCACGCACCATCACACAGTCGAACTCGACCACCCGGCCGGTCGACTCCTCACGCGTCACCGGGTACATGCCGGAGATCTCGAACCCGGCCTCCTCGTACGTGGCGATCGCCTCCCGCATCCGCGGGCTGCCCTCGTACAGCCGCAGCGCGGCGACCTCCGACTGCATACCGACGAAGTCCGCGATCCGCTCGCCCGCGCCGGCGAACACCTCCAGGTCGTAGCCCTGGGTGTCCATCTTCAGATAGGGGCGCGGATCGGTGATCCCGTCCAGCGCCTTCTCCAGCATCCCGTCGAGCCGGCGGATCTCGATGTCCTCGGTACGGGTCTTCGCGAACCGCAGGTAGCGGTCCTTCCCGTAATCACTGGGCGGCAGAAGGGAGTTCATGGTGTTCCAGCCCACGTGGATGGACTGCGCGGAGTCCTCGCGCCCCAGCCCGACGTTGAACACCTGCCAGTCGTCGTCCTTCTTCGCCACACGCTCCAGCTTCTCGAAGGCGTCCGCGGTGGGTTCGAAGGAGACGATGCGGCCGGTGTAACCGAGCCTGCGCAGCCGGCGACCGTACTGGCCCGCGTTGGCGCCGACGTCGAAGACGCAGTTCACCCGGTACTTCTCCAGCAGGGCCGTCACGTGCTGGGTGCACAGGTACTCGGCGGCCGCGATCTGGAAGCGGCGCTCGTCGGCCGCCGACGCCGTCTCGTCGACCAGCAGCCGCCCGCCGGACTCACCGAAGGGCACGCTTCCCCAGGCGTCGCCCTGCGCCGAGGGCTCCCGGGCGACCACCCACATGTCGGCCTTCTTCTCCGGGCCGACGGGAGTGACCTCGTAGCGTCCCGCGCCGCGGGCGACCAGGTCGGCCGCACGTCCCACGGGCACGCGGGTGCGGCTGCCGCGTCGGTAGACCACCGCCGCGCCCGAGCCGAGATCGAGAACCTGCACACCTATCCGGGGGAGCAGACCGAGCATTCTTCTGTAAAGGGTCGGCATCCCCACACCCTTTCAGAATCATGCGGGTCACGGGAGTTGCTCGAACAACTTTCGCCGGAACGAACAGTGGATGACGATCACGCCCACCGGTGCGCCGCGATCACCCCACCCGCACCTCCTCGCACGGGGAGACCGGCAGTGACCGTCTCCTGTACACCGACTGCGGGTTTGTGACCCCGATTGCCGATTGCCGATCGCCGAGGGCGGGCATCACCCGGGGGCAGGACCGCCGCGCGCCGTGTCGCGCGGGGCCCGGCCGGCGGGGGTCCGGCCGCCGGGTACCTGGTGTCCTGGGAGGGGAAGTGAGGTTGTCATGCGTGCGCAGCAGCGCGCCGTCCGGCAGACCGCCCGCGTGGAGTACACCCTGCCACGCACGGCCGTTTCGGCAGGCAGGGCCCGTAGGTTGACATCGGCGTTCCTGACCCGGCCGCGTCCGCGGACGGTGCCGCCGACCGCCGACCAGGTCGACGACGCCACGCTCATCGCGTCCGAACTCGTCGCCAACGCCGTCCGGCACGGGCGTACCGGCTGCCGGTTGCGTCTGCAGGTGGGGCACGGCGGCGAAGTGACCGTCGAGGTCCACGACGACAGTCCGGGCCGTCCCCGGGTCGGCCTGGTGGACACCGACGCGGAGAGCGGCCGCGGTCTCGCGATGGTGCAGCACCTCGCCCACCGTCTGGAAGTCGTCAGCACGGGCATGGGCGGCAAGACGGTCCGCGCGGTCCTGGCCGTATAGCCCCGGCCCCGACCGGCGTCGCCACTCCCGGACCCGCGTCGTCCGTCCCCCCGGCGTCCGACCCGCAGTCGACCGACCCGCATTCGACCGACCGGCATTCGACCGTCCCTCGACGTCCGTCTGCCGGCATCCGTCTCCTGGCGTCCGTCCACGTCCGTCCACGTCCGTCCCCGGGGGTACCGTCCGCCGGGAGAGTGACGCGGGGCGGCCCGTCGTCAGGAGTCGGCCGGTGGAGGGACCGCCCGCATGTAGAGACGTGTCATGGGCTTCTTCCCGGACTCCCCTCGCGCCACCCGCGAAAGACCGTCGAGGGGCCGGCGCGCGGCCGTCGGCGTGACGGCGGCCGCGGCGGGCGCCCTGGCCGTTCTGCTGCTGGTCCCCGGAGGCGAGGACACGACACCCCGCACCCTCTCGGCGGACGAGGCCCGGCGCATGGCACTGGCTCCGTTCCGGGCCTACGAGGCCGGCCCGGCGGAGGTGACGGTGCGGCTGCCCCCGGTGGGGGAGGAGACGGGGACGGTGACCGTGCGCGCGATCGTCGATCACCGTCTGCGCCGGGCGGTGGGCGCGTGCGAGATGGTGGACGGCGCCCGCACGTCACGGGTCCTGCTCTCCTGGGACCCGGACGGCGTCGCCGAGGCCCGGCCGCGGACTCCGGCCTCGGGCGGAGCACCCGGACGCACGACGCGGGACCCCGCACGGGAGGTCGTGACGACCGCGGCGCAGGCCGTCCGCAGGGCACGCGCCCTGGAGCCCGGCCGGTGGACCCGCCGCCCCTACTCCACCAGCCCGCTGGACCGCGCCCTGCGCCTGGTGGTGTCCGTGGCCGCCGACCGCCCCGGGGACGCGCGGCGGCTCGCCCGGTCGGGGCCGCTGTGGCTGCGCGAGGAGCACCTGGACGGCCACGGGTACGGCGTCTTCTCCGGTCCCCGCGCCACCGCTTCGCCCGCCGACCCCTCTCCCCTCACCTACTGGATCGGCGCCGGGGGCGATCTCCGCCGCGTGACCGCACGGGTCACCCCGGGTCATTACGCGACGGTGGACTTCGTGGCGGCCCGGGTGGCCACGGGGGTGCCGGGCACGCCCTGGGAGAGGAGGTGAGGAACCCGCCGGTGAACGGCGGGACCGGGACGGCGCTTACGCCGGGTCGGCCCAACTGGGTACGGCGGTACGGGCAGGCGCGGCAGCGGGCCGGCACACGAAGCCGAGCCGGGTGAGCGCACGGGCCACCTCGGCCTCGGTGAAGTCACGGCGGTCCTGCCTGGTGATGACCTCGCCCACCTGCTTGACGGGGTAGGCGTGCGGCCCGACGACCACGGAGCCGGCGGTGACGGACTCGGGCTCGACGCCCGCCATCGAGTGTTCGACCTCGCTCTTGGTGAGGTCGAAGGGGAATCGGGCGATCACACAACGCATGGTGCCTCCGCGGGATGAAGTTCCGTGGCCCGGAAACTGGGCGAGGCGGGCCGGATAGTGGGCACGGCGGACAGAAAATTCGCCGGAAATTCAATCCGGGACGAAACCAGCCGGGGGACGGTGCCCGGGGGATGAAACGAAAAAGCAGGTGGCCGGGACCCGCACCTCATGGTGCAGGTCCCGGCCACCTGTAGCATCGGCCGACTCAGAAGTCAGGCGTCAGCGGGTCCCGGACTAGGCGGGGACGATGTTCTCCGCCTGGGGGCCCTTCTGGCCCTGCGTGACGTCGAAGGTCACCTTCTGGCCTTCCTGGAGCTCACGGAAGCCCTGGGTGGCGATGTTCGAGTAGTGGGCGAAGACGTCGGCGCCGCCGCCGTCCTGCTCGATGAAGCCGAAGCCCTTTTCCGCGTTGAACCACTTCACGGTGCCAGTAGCCATGTCAATCTCCTTCGGGGCAAAGCTCGAGGACCCACACTGTGCGGGTCCGCGTCGCCGCGATGTTGCCCCCTCCGGATAAAACCGGAAATTCAGAAGCGACCGACCGGTACGGACCGGGAAGTACGCTCCAAGACTTTGGGAACCACAACTGCAACTGATATCGACACTAGCACGCCGGGCTCCGGAAGGGCGGCGCACTATCTCACCGCACTCCGGGGAATAAGGAACTGCCCCCTCGGCCGAGTCATTTTCTATCGCGGCCATGACAGATATTCCGAGCCCTCCCGCACCGGATCTCCCGCCCGGTGGCCAGGTGGCCCTTACGGACAGGCCGCGGAGCCTGGCCTCGGGGCGCGACGCGCCGCCGGGGCCGTCCGCCGCCGTGCCGGCGCGAGAGACGGGACCCGTCCGGCGTGTCGCGGCCGGCGTCCGAAGAAGCCGCGCCGCTCGCCGAACCGCCTGCCGCTCCGTCCCCGTCCCCGGTGCCACCGCGCCACCGCGCCGCAGGCTCGAGTTGCCGCCCCGCGACGGGCGGTGTGCGCTGGAGACCGGCCGAAGGCCGCCCGGCCGAAGGGATGCGCCCCGTACGAGACGGGACGCACCGCGTACGACCGGGGACACCCCGGACGGCACGGGACACCCCGGTCGGCACGGGGCCTCCCCGCCACAGGGGCGGTGAACGCCGCGCAGAGCGGCCCGTACGACGCAGGAGAGCGCATGACGAGCGAGCCCGGTGCGGTGTCCGAGACCTTCGCGTTCGCGTGCCGGAACTGCGGGCACACCTGGGAGGCGGTGTTCCAGGTCATGTTCTTCACCGATCCGACCGACGCCGCCGGGCTGCACACGCAGGAGTACGTCGACGAGGACGGTGTCGCGATCAGGTCGCCGCTGGCCGACGCGGTGTGCACACGGTGCGGGAGCCGCCGGGTGCGGGTGACGACGCCGGACGGCGGGCGGCCCGCCCACGACCCGGCCGGCTGACGTCCGGCACGGCGGGTCACCCGGACGGGCCCGGTGCGCTGGTGGCGCGCCGCACCCGGTGGTGGCGTGGGAGGAGACATCGCGCCCGCCGTCAGGAGGCCCACGCCGTGAACCGTCCGCCGCACCGCCCCGCCTCCGTCCTCCCGCCGTCCCTCGCACCCCGGCTGCTGGTCTGTGCCGTGACGGTGGGCGTGCTGTGGTCGGCGGCCGCGTGCTCGACCGGTGACGGGGGTTCGGACCGTACGGTCCCCGCCTCCCCGCTGGCCGAGGTCTCGCCCGGCGCGTCGTCCGCCACACTCACCGTGGCCCAGGCCAAGGCCGCGCTGATCACCAACGCGGACCTGCCGTCGCAGTGGTCGGGGACGTCGGGTGCGGCGACCTGGCGGGACGGCCTGCTCAAGAGCAAGGTCGACGCGTCGGGCTTCGGCTCGGACAAGAGCGCCGCCGCCGACTGCCAGAAGCTGCTCGACGGCCTCTACGCCGAGGAACTGCTCGGCAAGCCGAAGGGGACCAAGGCCGTCACCGGTTTCGACGACAGCGACAACCAGGCGCAGATGCACTACCAGGTCGCGGAGTACGGGCAGTCGGAGCTGACCGGACAGCTGGCGTGGCTGGCCACGCTGCCGCAGACGTGCGCCGAGTTCACGGCCGTCGACGGGCAGGGCGGCCGGCAGAACGTCCAGGTCGTCTCGGCGCAGCTGCCCGACGAGGGGGACGCCCGGCAGGGGCTGCGGGTGACCATGAACGGGCAGCTGGACGGCGATCCGTCGACCCTGACGCTCGACGTCGCCGCCGTACGGGTCGGCGACAGCGCCCTCTTCCTCACCAACGGCGGCCTGAACGGCGCCGAGTCGGACTCCACGGCGCAGGCCGTCCAGCAGGGCACCCCGCGACTGCGGCAGGTGCTCGAAGGAAAGACACCGGCCGCCAGCCCGACGAACTGACGACGCCGAGGGACCACGGTCCGGCGGTCCCGGAAGGCCCAGGTGTACCGGTCCGGTCCAGTCGGCCGGCCCAGGTGTAGCGGTCCGGTCCGGCCGGGTGCGGCGCGCCGATCGAGTCGCACCGTGCCGGTCAGGACGTACCGGTCGTACCGAGCGCTACTCCATCCGCTCGACCGCGTCCTTCGCCTCCTTGAGGCCCACACCCGTGAACTCCCGGTACGCCTTGATCGCCTGGATCTTCCTGCCGTCACGCGCGAGCGCGGCCACCTGCTCCAGCTCCGGCTCGTTCTCCTGGATGCCCAGGTGGCCGAGGATCAGGTCGAGTTTGCGCTCGACGCGGGCGATCCTGCGGTCGGTGCGGCCCAGCCTTCCCTCCAGCCCCGCGTAGCTCGCGAAGACGACCATGGCGAGGGCGAAGAGCCCGAGTATTCCCATGCGCCCGATCCTAGGGATGCGCTCCGGCGTCCACGCCCATACGGCGCAACAGGCCCAGGAGTGTGATCCGTTCCTCCTCGTCGAGCGGCGCGAAGGACGCGGCGAGCACCTCGACCGCGACGGCACGGCCCGCCTCCAGGGTCCGTTCGCCCGCCTCGGTGAGGTGGTGCTCGATCCGGCGGCCGCGACCCTGGCGCCGCTCGACGAGGTGCTGGGCGGCGAGCCGGCCGGCCAGCGTGCCGAAGGACTGGTCACCCTGGAAGGTCGCCATGGCCAGCTCGTGCGCGGAGGCGCCCGGCGACCGGGCGATGGCGCGCAGCGCGTCCCACTGGGCGAGGGTCGTGCCGACCGCCGCGAGGCGGGTGTCAAGCGCCCGGTGGTGCCGGTACTGCGCCTCCTTCACGGCGCGCCCCAGTGTTTCGAGGTCGACCGCGCCGCCCGGGTGAGCGTCCACGCGCTTCGCCTGCTCAGTCGTTCCGCCAGTCATGTCACGAGTCATGGCACCAGCCTAAGTCTTCGAATACGCTTGCGTATATACGTATGCGTATATACAGTGGGGCGCATGGCCGACACCGAGATCCGTACCGCCCGCACCCGTATCGTCCGCACCCGCCCCGACCTGCCGCTCACCCTCACCGAGAGCGGCCCCGAGGACGGCCCCGTCGCCCTCGTGCTGCACGGCGGTGGCGGCCCCGCCACCGTCCAGGGCATCGCCGCCCACCTGGCCGCCCGGATGCGGGTCGTGGTGCCCACGCACCCGGGCTGGAACGGGACCGAACGCCCCGGCTGGTTCACCGGCGTGGACGACCTCGCCCTCGCCTATCTGCACTGGCTCAGGGACGAGGACCACCGCGACGTCCTCGTCGTGGGCTCCTCGCTCGGCGGCTGGACCGCCGCCGAGATGGCCCTGCGCGACGACGGCGACCGCATCACCCGTCTCGTGCTCGTCAACTCCGCCGGTGTGGACGTACCGGGCGAGCCGATCCGCGACGTCTTCGCCCTCGACCCGCGCGAGATCGGCGCGTACTCCTTCCACGACCCGGCCCGCTTCGCCGTGAACCCCGCCACCCTCACCGAGGAACAGATCACCGCCCAGAAGGCCGACATGGCGACGCTGCGGGCGCTGTGCGGCGACCCGTACATGCACGACCCGAAGCTCCTGAACCGCCTCGGCCGGATCCGGATCCCGGCGCTCGTGCTGTGGGGCGAGAGCGACCGCGTCGTGACGCCCGCGTACGGACGGGCGTTCGCGGCGGCGTTCGCCGACGCGCGGTTCGTGTCCGTGCCCGAGGCCGGTCATCTCCCGCACATCGAGCGGCCCGCGGCGACGTTCGGCGCCCTCGACGCCTATCTGGCCGGGACGGCCGTCGCGACGGGCTGACGCCCCGACGAGGGGCGCGCGCCCGTGCCCTCGGCCGCCGGGGGAACGGTGTCCGCCCCCGCCGTGGACCGTCCGGAGGCCGTGTCCCCCACCTCGACGACCGCGCCCGGGTCCAACCGCCCGTACAGCCACCGCGCGTCGGCCGGCCGCAGCCCGATCCAGCCACCCGTGACGTCGTAGTTGCCGGGAGCCTTCTGGTCGGCGGAGAGGGCGCCGACGAAGTTCGTCGTCCCGTCCGCGGCCCGCAGTTCGATCACCCAGGACACCTTCAGCCCGTAGACGCCCTTCAGCCCCACCTCCACGGCGGGCACCACCCGGACGTCCTGCTTCGCCACGACCTCCATCCGGCCCGTCGGGGTGCGGTGGCCGGGCATACCCGAGGAGATCGGCATGTGGCGGCCCGAGGCCGTGAGCGACCGGCGGGCGAGATCGACGGTGGCGCCGGCCGCGACGGGCCTGCTGGGCGGGGCGGTCGGGCTCGCGGCCGGGGACGGGCGCTCCCGCGTCCCGCCGTCGCCGAGGTTCAGGGCCAGCAGCACCGCCAGGCTCGCGGCGGCGCAGGCCCCGGCGAGGGACACGGCGACGGCCGTACGGCGGCGGCGGCGCCGGCGTACCGCCCGGAATCGGATCTCGGCCCCGGAGACCAGCGGCAGCGCCTCCCCGGAGGCGGCCAACTCGCGCATGTCGGTGGCGAGTCCGGAGGCGAGTTCATCGGACACGGTCGTCCTCCCTCTTCTCCTCGTCCGCGGCGGCGGCATCTGCGACGGCGGCGACAGCGGCGGCTGACGGGACCGCCGGGCGGGCGGAGCGCTTCCCTGTGTGCGCCGTTCGCCCTCCGTGCGCCTTCTTCCCCCCGTCGGGGGCCTCCCACTCCTCCACCGCGAGTTGCCGGGCCAGTGCCGCCCGGCCGCGGGACAGCCGGGCCTTCACCGTCCCCACGGGGGCCCCGGTTTCGGAGGCTACCTGCTCGACGCTGAGGTCGCACAGATGGTGCAGGACCAGCGCCATCCGCTGCGCCTCGGGCAGTGTGCGCAGTGCGGCGACCAGCGCCGTGCGCTCCGGATCGGGTCCCGGAGTGTGCTCGGGCGGCAGGGTGCGGCGTACGAGTTCCAGCCAGCGGCGCGCACGACGCCAGCGGCTCACCGCGAGCCGCATCGCCACGGTCCGGATCCACGCCTCCGGCGCCCCGTCGGCGAGGAACTCCCGCCGCCGGTCCCAGGCGCGCACGAACGCCTCCTGGACGACGTCCTGCGCCTCGCCGTGGTCCCCGGTGAACGCGAAGAGCTGGCCGGTGAGCCGGGGGAACGCGGCGGCGTAGAACGCGTCGAACTCTTCCTCGGTCATGCCTCCAGCAGCTTCCTCGGTCGTGCCCCCGCCGGACGTTCCGGAATTTCCGCGGTCCCGTGCAACCCGGCGATCCGCGCCGTGCGTACAGGTCCCGTACGCCGCACATCGAAACACACCGCAGGGGGAACAGGATGACGAGCGGAGCCAGGAGCCGTCGCCACATGGCCGGTTGGGCCACGGTCGTCGTCCGCGCCGACGAGCCGCGGGCCGTCGAGGACGGGCGCACCCGCACCGCCCCGGTCACGGCGGGCGCGCCGGGCACGGCCGGCCCGTACGGGGCGACGGCCGTCCCCGGCAGGGCGGCCGGGGTCTTCACGGACTCGCGGACCGCGGGTCATGGCACCGCCTGCGCGGACCGGGTGCGGTGCCGGGCTCGGTGGCCGGCCCGGTGCCGGGCGGGAAGCGCGCCCAAGTGGTCCCGGTCCGGGCTCGATCCGCCAAAGCCACACTTCACAGCGGGAGTTGCCTGCTCGTGAACGCCCGCGACACCGGGGACGAGGTCCACGCCCGGTCCGGGTCGCGCTGAATCCGCGGGCGGGAGAGCCGGGTTGTTCAGGTCTCGGCTCCCCCGCACCGCACCTCCCCACGTACCCGAGACTCCGAGGGACCGCCGGTCGTGCCCCACATCCCATCCGACGCCTCATCCGACGCCTCGTCCCACATACCCGCCGGTGAGGGCGGCCTTCCGGCCGTGACCGGCCGGGAGGGCGACTTCACGACGTACGCCGCCGCGGCCTGGCCCCGCCTGGTCCGCACCGCGCACCTGCTCACCGGCGACCTCCGGGAGGCCGAGGATCTCGTCCTGGCCACGCTGGCCCGGGTCCGCGTCCGCTGGCGGCGCATCCCGCGCGACGACGTCGCCTTCTACGTACGGCGCTCACTGGTCGACCACCACCTCGGCCGTGCCCGGCGCAGACGTGTCACGCGGCTGCCGGCGTCCTTCCTGCCCGGGCGGTCACGGCGGCCCGCGCCCGACCGCGCGGAGGCGGTCACAGTGGCTGTCACCGGGGCCGACATGGCGACAGCCGCGCATGCCGACATGGAGGCCGCCACGGAGCGGGGCTTTCCCGGCCGACCCCCCACAGCGCGCTCGGCACTGCCGGCGCTCTCGGCGCTCTCGGCGCGGCAGCGCGTCGTGCTGGTGCTGCGCTTCGACGAGGGCCTGGGCGAGGCCGAGACCGCCCAGCTGCTCCGCTGCTCCCCCGGCGCGGTCAGGGCGCTCGCGCGGCGCGGCCTGGAGGCCCTGTGCGCCGATCCCTCCTTCGCCCCTCGCTCTGTCGCCCTCGGAGCCCGCTCATGAGCCGTCACCGCAGGTCCGCGGATATGCCGGCCGGGGCCGAACGGCTGCGCGAGGTGTTCGCCGATGCCGCCTGCGACGTGGCCGCCTCGCCCGTCCCGCTGGCCGCCGTCGAGCGGGCCGCAAGGCAGCGCGGGCGGCGCCGCGCGGCCATCGTGCTGGGGTCCGCCTGCGCGCTGCTGGTGGTTCCGGCGGTCGCGGTGGCGCTGCGCGCGGGCGTCGGCGCGGGGGCGGACGCGACGCGGTCGACGGGCTTGTCCGCCGGGCCCCGGGGCTCGGTGCGGGTGGTGGCGCCCGGGGAACGGGTGCGGGTCGCGTCCGGCGTCAAGATCTGGCTCACCGAGGACGGCGGGCACTGGACCTCGCCCGGGAACGCGGCACCGCGCTTCCGTGGCGTCCGGGCCGCCGGCACGGACCTCGGCACACCCGGCGTCACCGTCCAGGAGGAGCGTGCCGGCGACTACGGCTACTTCGTGTCCGGCGTCTACCACGGCAGGGGGGACGCGGCACGTGTGCGGATCGAGACCGCGGCGGGCGATGTCGACGGCACGGCGCTCACCCTCGCGGGCAGCCCGCACTGGGGCGTCTGGTACGCGCTGGTCAAGCCGACGGACCCGACCGACCCGATGAAACCGATCAGACCGATCAGACCGATCAGACCGACAAATGCGCCGGAGCCACCGGCGCCGGCGGAGAAACCGAGGGCGTGGAAGGTGTCGGAGATGCCGGAGGCACAGGGGATGCGGGGGACTCTTGCGAAACGACGGTTCTCCGACGGTCTGACGAAGAGAGTCACGGTGTACGACTCCGCGGGCAAGGTGATCGCGACCATGGAGTACGCGACGTGAGCGACGAGAACGACGGCACCGGCGGAAACACGGTCGCGAGCCGTCCCGGGCGGACCGGACGGACCGGACGGGCCGGGCGGGCCGGGCGGGCCGGGCGGACCCGGGCCGCGGACGCGGCCGGGCGGCCGCGTGTGGGCCTCCGGCCGGACGGCAGGGCTCGCGGGGACGGGGTTCGCGACCGGAGCCGGCACCCGGGCGCGGCAGTGGGCGCGGAAGCGGGCACGGGCACAGAGGCGGAGACGGACGGGAAGCCGGCCCGGAACGGAAGGAACCGCGGGTCCCGGGGCCGGCGCGGGCTGCGGGGCGGTCTGCGGCGCCGTATGGCCGACCGCCGCATCCGGGTCCGCCGTACCCGTGGTCGCCGGGTGCGCCGCGCGCTGATCGTCCTGCTCACCGTCGTCGCCCACGTCGTCGCCGCGGTCCTCGTCGCGTACCACGTCACGGTCATCCCCGAACCGCACCCCGAGACGGCGATGCAGAGCACCGTCTTCGTCGACGACGACGGCGACTACCTGGGCCGGCGCGGCCCCGTCGACCGTCAGGAGGTACCTCTCTCGCAGGTGCCGACGCACGTGCGGGAGGCGGTGATCGCGGCGGAGAACCGCTCCTTCCGTTCGGACACCGGAATCTCCCCGAAGGCGATCGCCCGCGCGGTCTGGGCGACGGTGAGCGGCGGCGGACGGCAGGGCGGTTCCACGATCACGCAGCAGTACGTGAAGAACGCCCTGCTCAGCCCGGAGCAGTCGCTGTCCCGCAAGGCGCGCGAGGCCCTGATCGCGATCAAGCTGGACCGGACCCGCTCGAAGGACGAGATCCTGGCGGGTTACCTCAACACGGTCTACTTCGGCCGGGGCGCGGCCGGCATCCAGTCCGCCGCCCGGAACTACTTCGGTGTGGACGCGAGGAACCTGACCGTGAGCCAGGGCGCGGCGCTCGCGGCCGTCATCAACATCCCCTCGTACTACGAGAAGGCCGGCTCGGACCCCGCGGTGACGGCGAAGCTGGTGGACCGCTGGGCCTGGGTGCTGGACGCGATGGCGGACAGCCGTGCCATCACCGCCGCCCAGCGCGCCGCGGCCCGCTTCCCCGCCTTCCGCTTCTATCCGCCGGGCGACACGGACGGCCAGCGCCAGTACCTGATCGACGTGGCGTCGGCCGAGGCCGCCGACCGGCTCGGCATCACCGAGGACCAGCTGGCCCGCGGCGGCTACACGGTCCGGACCACCTTCGACCTCACGGCACAGGACGCGACGGCGGAGCTCGCGGGCGACGCACCGCCGGCCGAGGGCGGCGTCCGGCTGCACACGGCCGTGGTGGCCCTGGCCCCGGGCGACGGCGCGGTCCGGGTCCTGTACGGCGGCGCGGACTACGCCCGCCAGCCCTTCAACGACGCGGTGGACGGCGCGGTGGAGGCGGGTACGGCGCTGGAGCCCTTCTCCGGCACGAAGCTGCTGCCTCCGCTGGCCGGCCTCGCGCGCACCGCCACCCCGACGCCGCTGCGGCTGGCCTCCGCGTACGCGACCGCCGCGGCGCACGGTACGTACGCGAAGCCGTACACGGTCGCGAGGATCACCCGCGCGGGCCGCACCCTCTACCGAGCCGAACCGAACACCAGTACGGCGATAGCGGAGGGTGGCGCCGGGGTGTTGACCAAATTGATGCAGAGCCGGACCGGCGGTCACCCGGCCGTCCTCACGGGCGCCGCCGGCCCGCGCACCCTCTGGGGGACGACCTACGACGAACACCTCACCGTCACCGTCGCTCTCTTCGCGGAACACCCGGCCAAGGGCCGGAAGGCCGCCCGTCCGGCGCCGCTCCCCGGCACCGCCGAGGCGCTCCGCGTCCACATCTCGGAGGGCGTCTGGGCCAAGATCACCGGCACCTCCGGCGACCCCTCTCCGGCCGAAGAAGGAAATCCGGGGCTTCCGAACGGCCAAACAAAGCCCATACTGGCTACACGATGACGAAACCCTCCGCGCCCCGGCGCCACCTGCCCACCAGCCCCTTCGCTGCCCCGGTCGTCCCCGTGGCCAAGGAATTCAGCCTCGGAGACCGCGTCTCCCACGACCAGTTCGGCCTGGGCACGATCATCGGCGTCGAAGAGGGCATCGCCATGCTCGTCGACTTCGGCTCCCGCCAGGCCCGCATCCTCAGCCCCTACACCCGGATGGACAGGCTCTGACCTGCACGTTGCGCAGTACCCGCACCGCCGTCGCCGCCCGCGACGCGTGCAGTACCCGACCCGACTGACACCACCGGACCCGGCCACCTCACCCCGCGGCTGCCCCATCCGCAGGTTGCCGGGTTTTCGGTGTGCGACGGTCCAGGTGGACCACCACTTGCGTGTGAAAGCGGTCGACCGAGTCGCCGACGCTGCGGATGAACCCCGATTCGGCGTTGCCCCGGGTGTTTCCCATGCCGCGGAACAGGGAGAGCCGGAAGCCGGTGATTCGGGCGCCGTTCGCCGGGACGATGTCCGCGGGTTCGGGACGCAGGCGTTCCAGGGTTCCTCGCGGGCCGCCGGTCTGCCCCTCCACGAGTGTCTCGACGTGCAGATCCGCCGGTGCCTCGTCGAGTTGCCGAACGAGCCGCTTCGCCCAGGTGAGCGGATAGCCCGCTTCGGGCGCCGGGATCTCGATCGACGTCCTCAGTTTCCCCGTCCGCAGATCCGCGCAGAGCGCGAGGATGCCGGGTGTTCCCTCGATACGCAGTTCGGCGTCCAGTTTCCCGTCGCTGCACAGCCGGTCCGCCAGGGCCGTGCGCCGCGCCCGGGGGTCCGTACCGCGTTTGGCCCGCTGGACGGGGAGCACCTTCTGCCCCAGTTCGCCGCCCAGCCGTAGACACACCTGCCGCACGAGCCGCTCCCAGCTCTCGACGACGTCCACCGCCCGCGGATCTCCCTGACACAGGGTCTCGTCGTCGATGCCGTTGCGCACGGGCACCCAGGCCGGACCCATGTTCTGAAAGCCGTGGCAGCCGGAGTTCTCGTGCTGGAGGTAGTGCAGCAGTTCCTGGAGCAGCCAGGCGTGTGCGGCGTTGCCGACGCCCTCGTGGCGGATCAGCATCTGAGCCTGATGGGTCACCTCGGCCCAGGACAGATGCCACAGCGCCACCTTGTTCTTGCGCCGGCCGTCCGCCTTGACGGCGACGAGCGGGCTCCCCTCCAGCTCCACGTCGTTGGACAGGGTGATCACGGCCTCGTATCCGCGCCGGGCGGCGATGTCTGCGTACGCCTGGACCTGGTCCGGCTTGAGGGCGTTCCCGTTCGTCTTGGTCTCCACGAGCGCGGTCCACAGCTTCCCCGCACGTTCGACACGGATCACACCGTCCGGCCGTCGCGGCGAGTCCCCGTGCGGCAAGGAGACCTCGGTGAACGTCTCCGTACGGCCGGCCGGCGCCCCGAAGGCAGCGGTCAGCCGGCGGCCGAACTCCGGCACCTGCGCCATCACCGACAGCAGCACGGAAGTCGCCCTGGTCTCTCGCTCGCGGTCGCTCTTGAGAGCGGACACCGGAAAGAGCCGGGCCGACCGCCAGGAATCGTTCTCGGCGAGTGACTTCTTGGCGACCCTGGGCAGCGTGACCCTCTTCTTGGCGGTACGCGGGCGGGGCACGGCCCTGACCGCGACGGCGACCGCCGCCCGCGCCGGCTCGGAGACCGTGCGCACCTCGACGGCCTCGACGGCCACCATCTCGTCCTCGGGCCGCTCGGACTCCGGGGCGTCGTCGATGTCGACGCCGAAGTCGGTGGCGAGTCCGGCGAGGCCCGACTCGTAGCCCTGCCCGATCGCCCGGAACTTCCAGTCCCCGCCACGGCGGTAGAACTCGCCGAAGAGCAGCGCGCCGACAGCCCCGGCACCCTCGACAGAGAATCCCAGCAGACTCTCCCCGGAGGCGTCCGCGAGGGTCAGCCGCAGATCCTGCAGGTCCCCGAATCCGGCTCCCGTATAGCGGCTCGCGGCCACGACGATCTGTTCGACCTCCGGCGGGATGGCGTTCAGATCGAAGGTGATCCGGTCCTCGTCACCCTCGGCCGTCGGCGCCTTGCCCAACAGCTGCACACTCCCGTCGGGCGCCACCGGGTTGTTGTAGAAGTAGAAGTCCGCGTCACTGCGTACTTTGCCGGCGGCGGTGAGCAGCAGCACGGAGACGTCCGCGTCGCCCTCTCCCGTGGGACTGCTCCAGCTCAGGCTCACCAGCACGGAACCGACGTCCGCGCTCAAGGAGCTCAGACCGATGTTGCCGCCCTTGACCATCTCGTGCACGAGGCCCCCCAGATGCACAGCCGCCCAGGTGCCCCCCGGCGGCCTGTTCTTGTCACGTTCGTAGCCATGTGTGACGCGCGCCACACACCGCACATCAAGGGCACCTTAGCGCCCGGTTCGGAACATGAGTGATGATTCGTCACTGCCGTACGTCGGACATGGGAGAACTTCCCCGGCGCCGCCCGCCCCCCTCACCGCCCCCGCCCCCCTCGAACGGCCCACCCCGCTGGTCCCGGGGCGGGGGTCCGTCGAGGGTGGGGGCATGGATGCCGCGGGCGAAGAGCTGCCGTTCGAGGATCTGACCGACTTCGAGAACGCGGATCGCGGGTTCATCGCGGCCCTGGTTCCCGGCGTGGTCCGGGACGCCGAGGGGCGGGTGGTCCATGACGCGGACGCCTACGCGTTCCTCGCGGAGGACTGTCCGCCGACCGCGCACCCGAGTCTGTGGCGGCAGGCGCGGCTGTGCGCGCGGCAGGGGCTGTACGAGGTCACCGAGGGCGTGTACCAGGTGCGCGGGCTCGACCTGTCGAACATGACGCTCGTCGAGGGCCGCGAGGGTGTGGTCGTGATCGACCCGCTGATCTCGGCGGAGTGCGCCGCCGCCGCCCTCGCCCTCTACCGCGAGCACCGCGGACCGCGCCGTGTGACCGGGCTCGTCTACACCCACTCGCACGTCGACCACTTCGGCGGCGCCCGCGGTGTGCTGCCGCACGACAGCGACAGCGGGGTGCCGGTGCTCGCGCCCACGGGCTTCCTGGAGCACGCGGTCAGCGAGAACGTCTTCGCCGGAAACGCGATGCTGCGCCGGGCCGTGTTCATGCACGGCGCCCGGCTGCCCGCGGGGCCGCGCGACCAGATCGGCACCGGCCTCGGCACCACCACCTCCACCGGCACCGTCACGCTCATCGCCCCGAACGTGGACGTCACCCGGACCGGGCAGGAGGAGACGGTGGACGGCGTGCGGTTCGTCTTCCAGCTCACGCCGGGGACGGAAGCGCCCGCCGAGATGAACTTCCTGCTGCGCGACCAGCGCGCGCTGTGCGTGGCCGAGAACGCCAGTCACACCCTGCACAACGTGCTCACCCTGCGTGGCGCGCCGGTCCGCGACGCGCGCGTCTGGGCCCGCTACCTCGACGAGACCGTCGACCTGTTCGCCGACACGTACGACGTCGCGTTCGCCTCCCACAACTGGCCGACCTGGGGGCGCGAGAACATCGTCCGGTTCCTGGGCGAGCAGCGGGACCTGTACGCCTACCTGCACGACCAGACCCTGCGCCTCCTCAACAACGGCCTGACCGGCCCCGAGATCGCCGAGGAGCTGCGGCTGCCGCCCGCCCTGGAGCGGTCCTGGCACGCGCGCGGCTACTACGGCTCCCTCAGCCACAACATCAAGGCCGTCTACCAGCGGTACATGGGCTGGTACGACGGCAACCCGGCCCACCTCTGGGAGCATCCGCCCACCGAACTGGCGGCCCGGTACGTGGAGTTGGCGGGCGGCCCGACGGAGGCCCTGGTGAAGGCGCGGGCGTACGCGGACAACGGCGACCTCCGTTTCGCCGCCACCCTCCTCAACCACCTGGTCTTCGCCGACCCGTCGGACAGCGCCGCCCGGGAGACCCTCTCCGGCGTCTACGAGCGGCTCGGGCACGGCGCCGAGAACGGCACCTGGCGCAACTACTATCTGACGGCCGCCCTGGAACTGCGCCGGGGAACGGCCGACACTGACATCGACACCGCGGGTTCCGAACTCACCTCCGCGCTCACCGTGAGCATGCTCCTCGACTCGCTCGCCGTCCGTGTCGACGGCCCGCGCGCCTGGCACGACCACCTCACCCTCGACCTCGTCGTCACCGACGAGCAGCGGCGCCACCGCGTCAACCTCCACCACGGCGCGCTGACGCACCGCGGCATGCCGGTCCACCACGTCCCGAAGCCGCACGCGGGACTGACCCTGACCCTCACCCGGCCGGAACTGCGCGCCGTGCTGGAGGGCCGGGGCCTCGCGGGCATCGAGACGGACGGCGACCCCGCTCTCCTGGACCGCCTCCTGTCGTACGCCACCGAACCGGACCGGGCGTTCCCCGTCGTGACCCCGTAGCCCATCGGTCCGCCGGCTCGTCGGTCCGTTCCCTGTCGTGACCCCGTGGCAGCGCTCCACGGCCCCCTGAGGGCGCCCTGCGGCCCCGTGGAGGCCCTGCGAGGGGTGCGGGGGCGCCGAGGGGCGCGGGGACGGCCCCGCACCCCCGTACACGCGACGGCGGTCAGAGCGGTGGCTGCGCGGGGGCCGGGCCCAGGGTGGTCGTGCCGGGAGCCGTGCGGTGGCCCAGGCCCGTGCGGTACGCGTCGAGGGCCGCCTCCACCCGGCCGGTGCGGCGCAGGAGGTCTCCGAGCAGGCGGCAGAGATCGGCCAGGTCGCCCGCCGCGCCGGCCCGCTCCAGCAGGCTCAGCGCCCGGACGTAGTGCTCCTCCGCCGTCTCGGTGTCCCGGGCGTCCTCGGCGATGATGCCGAGCAGCCGGTGCGCGCCCGCCGAGTGCACGGCGCCGCGCTCGGGGCTGAGGTGGCCGAGCACCTCGTGGAGGAGGACGGACGCCTCCGCCGACTTGCCGCGCCGGTGCAGCACGTCCGCCAGCTCCACATTGACCTGGCTGGTGTAGAGGGCGGCCCGCTTCGCCGAGAGCATGACCTGCGCCTCGCGCAACTCGCCTTCCGCGCGCTCCAGTTCGCCGTTCTGCGCGTACAGGTATCCGCGCATCCAGTGGCAGTTGGCGAGCTCCGTGCGGATCTGGAGCTGGCGGTACAGCTCGGCGGCCTTGGCGAGGGAGGCGTCGGCCTCCGCGATCCGGCCTTCGGCGATCATCGTGCGGGCCACCGAGCGGTGCATCCGGGCGACGAGCGCGGGGTCCCCCACCTGCGGGGCGAGCGCGAGCGCGAACTCGGCGGCCTGGGCGGCGCGGGCGTGCGCGCCCATGTCCATGTAGGGCGCGATGACGCCGGTGTAGAGAAGCAGGAGCGCGTCCGGGTCGTGCATCCCGGTCCGGTTCAGCTCGTCCAGCGTGGACTCGAACAGGTAGCAGGCGTAACGGAGTTCACCGGCCAGGTAGTGGGAGACGGCACGGCCGCGCAGGGCGGGCACCCGCTGGGGCAGCGGAGCGTCCCCGAGGCGCTGCTCCGACGCCTCGAACCGTTCCCTGGCGGTCTCCAGGTTCCCGTTCTCCAGGGCGCATTCGCCGAGCCCGAGCAGCGCCGCGGCCTGCTCGGCGACGAGTCCGTGGGTGTCGGCCTCCGCGAGGAGCACCGTGTACTGCTCCGCCGCGACCTCGGCCTCGCCGGTGGCGAGTGTGCGCTGCGCGTCGGTGAGCCGCAGCCGCAGATCGGTGGCGAGATGGGCCGGCCGGCCCGTCGCCACCTCCTCGTACGCGACCCCGAGCCGCTCGGCTATGTGCCGCAGCGCGGGCTCGGAGGCGCGTACCCTCCCCGCCTCCAGCGTCGAGATGTAGGCGGGCGTGTACGCCGGTTCCGCCAATTGTTTCTGTGTCAGCCCGCGTTCAGTACGCAGCTGCTGGACCCTGCGCCCGATGACCTCCGGGCCGTCACGCTCCGCCATGGATTAAGCATGCCATTAAGTCCACTTAACCCGAGACGACTTTGACTAATATCCAACTCCCCTTGCGCCCCTTGCTCTTTGGTGCTCCGAGCCCCTACGTTAAGCGACGGGTTAAGCCTGCTTAATACGCCGCTGTTGTTGCGAGGTCGCCGTGCTCCGACGTATTTCCGCGCGCTACTCCAGAGTGCTCGGTGCGGCGCTCATCGCCGTGGCCGCGCTGGTCCTGGCGGCGAACGCGGGTCCGGCCAGGGCGGCCGATCCCTCCCCGGCCCTCCACCAGCAGGGCACCGCACACACGGAGACGGCGTACGGCGACGTCTCCTCGCGACCGTAATGCCCGCGGTGGCCGTGGGCCGGCGGCCCGCCGCCGGCCGAGGGGACCCGCCGGTCCGCCGGCCTCCGCACCCGCCCCTCACCGGACCCCGGCTGTTCTCGTCGTCCTCCTGGCTCACGTAGTTCCCGCAGCTCCCGCAGTTCCCGTTGTCCACAGGTGTGGACGGACGGGCCGCACACGGCCTCCGGTCGTCGACGGCGGCCTTCGCCGACGCCCCCGCGGGACCCGACCGTCCGGACACCGCGTCCTCCCCCGCGGCGGACGGCGCGAACGGCCGCCGGCGGAACTCCCCCCGTTCCGCCGGCGGCCTCTACCCTGACCCGGTGAACTCCCCTGCCGCACGTACCGCGCTGGATCTCACCGCCGACCTCCCGGTCCCCGCCCTGGAGGACTTCTACCAGGACCTGCACCGGCACCCGGAACTGTCGATGCGGGAGCACCGCACGGCCGCCGCCCTCGCCGACCGTTTCCGCGCGGCCGGGTACGACACGGTCACCGGCATCGGCGGCACCGGGGTCGTCGGGATCCTGCGGAACGGACCGGGACCCACCGTCCTGCTCCGCGCCGACATGGACGCCCTGCCGGTCCAGGAGGAGACCGGGCTGCCGTACGCGTCCAGGACGCCCGGCGTGATGCACGCGTGCGGGCACGATCTGCACGTCACCTGGCTGGCGGGCGCGGCGCAGGCGCTCTCCGCCGGGCGCGACACCTGGTCGGGCACGCTGCTGGTCCTCGGACAGCCCGCCGAGGAGACCGGCGAGGGCGCGGCGGCGATGATCGAGGACCACGTCTACGAGCGGTTCCCGCCGCCGGACGTGCTGCTCGCCCAGCACGCGGCGCCCGGTCCCACGGGGCTCTACGCGCACCGGCCCGGTCTCATCATGTCCGCCTCGACCGACGTGGACATCGTCGTGCACGGGCGGGGCGGACACGGCTCGCGCCCGGAGTCGACCGTCGACCCGGTCGTCACCGCCGCGTACCTGGTCACCCGGTTGCAGACCGTCGTCAGCCGGGAGATCGCGGCGCGTGAACAGGCCGTCCTGACGGTGGGACGGATCGAGGCCGGCACCCGCCACAACATCATCCCCTCCGAGGCCCGGATCGCCCTCAACCTCCGGACCCAGTCCGACGAGGTACGCGAACGCATGATCACGGCGATCCGGCGGATCGCGGCCGGCGAGTGCCTGGCGGCCGGCTGCCCGCGCGAGCCCGACATCACGGTGGGCAACAGCTTCCCCGTGACCGTCAACGACCCGGACACCGACCGGCGGATCGCCACGGTGCACGGCGAGGTCTTCGGCACCGGGACGATCCTCGACCCGGGTCCGGCGATGGGCAGCGAGGACTTCCCGAGGCTCGCGGAGGGAGGCATCCCGTACTCCTACTGGTTCGTGACCAGCACCCCGGCCGAGGTCTGGGACGCCGCTCCGGGCGACGACCTCATGGAGAAGTTCGCGGCCGTGCCCAGCAACCACAGCCCGCGCTTCGCGCCCGACCCGCGCACCCTCGCGCCGGGCGTGCGGACGCTGGTGTCGGGGGCGCTCGCCTGCCTCACCGGTCCGGAAGGATCCGCCTGAGCGCCGTGTCCAGTGCGGCGGCCAGCTCCGCGTCGCCCGGCGGGTGCTCGCCGAAGAGGCGGCCCAGTTCGGTGGCGAAGGTCTGGGTGAAGGCCCCGTAGAACGGGGTGCGGGGGCGCTGCACGGCGCGCCGCAGCGCGGGCAGCAGGATGGTACGGGCGTACCGGGGGCGGCCGTGGTCGTCACGCGGCATGCGGTCGGCGCTCTCCGCGGGCGGTGACGCCGGCGGAGCCCCCGGGGAAGCGGAGTCAGCGGGGGAGGAGGGGGAGGCGCCGGGGGGCCTGGCCGTACCGCAGGTCACCCCGTCGTCCAGGTAGGCGGATTCCCGGGTGGCCGCGAACCCCGCGTCGAGCAGACAGCGTTCGCTCTCCGCGCTGGTCAGGAAGCCGATCAGGTCCTTCGCCTCGGCGGCACGCCCCGGCGACCGGGTGGTCACCGCGAGGTTCTGGCCGCCCAGCACCGCCCGGCCCGGCAGCGGGGCCACCCCGACCTGCGCGTCGCCGAGCGACTGGTGCAGGGTGCGGTACGCGTACGGCCAGTGGCGCAGGAACGCCGTACGGCCGTCGGCGAAGTCGGTGAGCGACTCGGTCTCGTCGGAGCGGACCGCGTCGCCGAGCGTGTACGCGGCCTGGGCACGGGCGCGCAGTTGTGCCACCCCCGCGGTCAGTTCCGGCACGGTCGCGGTGTAGCGGCCCCGGTCGTCGGTGAGGGCGGCACCGCCGTCGGCCGACAGGAACGCCTCGACGGCGTTGACCGTGCGGCCCTCGTAGGGGCCGAGCTGTGTCGTCCAGCCCTTCTCGTAGTCGCCCGGCCGCCGCGCGCCCGGCGCCTCGATGGTGTCGGTCAGGTCCCGCAGCCGCTGCCAGCTGACGCCCCGGCTCAGGTCGGTGTCCCGGATGTGCGCCTGCTCCAGATAGTCGCGGCGGTAGTAGAGGAGCCCGACATCGCTGTTGAACGGCACGGCGTAGACCTGTCCGTCCCAACGCGCGGTGCTCGCGACCGACTTGATGACGTCGCCGCCGACCAGGCGGTCCGGCAGCCGGCTGATCAGGTGCGCCGCCGCGAACTCCGGCACCCAGGTCACGTCGAGGTTGACGACGTCGTACTGCGCCCCGCCGGACTGCAGCGCGCCGAGGAGCTGGCTGCGCTGTTCGTCGGCGGAGCCGGGGAGTTCGACCAGACGGGCGTGGACACCGGTGTGCTTCTTGTCCTGCCGGGCGTTCCACGCGTCTATCAACTGCTGCCGGATGCCGCCCTTGCCGGTCACGTCCCGCCCGCTGGCCACGATGATGTCCCCGGGGCCGGCGGGGGAGACGGGCACACCGGACGGCGTGGGACCGCCACCGGTGCAGGCGGCGGTCAGCAGGAGCGCCAGGGCCAGCCCGCACCCGTACATCCGCCGCCCCGCCGTGCCCGCCGCGCGCGTGTGCACCCGCCCCTTCGTCACTCGTCCCCCGTTCCCGTGCGCGCGACCTCGTTCCGCAGTTCCGCGACGAGGTCGCCCGTGGTGTCCAGACAGCGACCGCCGCTCGCCTCGGACATCCGCAGGTCGGGACCGCCCTTGGCACAACCGCCGCTCTCCAGGGCCGCCATGACCACCGGAACGCCCTGGTCGTGGAGCGGCCCGAGCAGTTCACCGAGGTGATCGTGCGCGGTCAGACGGTTGTTGTCCTCGTCGTCCGTGAGGTAGACGATCAGCTCGGGACGGTTGTCGTCCCTGCCCTTGCGGGCCATGGTGTCCAGCGCGGCCCCGAGCGCGGCGTACGGATCGGCCTCCGCGTCCCGCACGACGGCTCCGCGGTCGACGGCGCGCTCGGCGTCCTGCCGCCGGTGCGGGCCGAACGCCAGGATCTCGGTGTAGGGGCGGCCGCCCGGCGAGGCGACGGACCAGATCCCGTACTCGTCCCGGCCGCCGAGCCCGGCGAGCGACTGTTTCAGGATGCCGGGAGCGCCGCCCGGTCCCTGCCACAGGTCGGCCATGGAGCCGGAGCTGTCCAGCAGGAACAGCACCCGGCCCGGCCCGTTGGCGTTGCGGTACCGCTTCAGGGCCGTCTCCATCGCGTCGGCGCCCGCCGCCCCGGGGGACGGGCCGGGATCGGCGATCAGCCCGGAGCCTGCGACCCGCGAGGAGAGCAGGGCGTGGGCCCCGGACGGCGAGCGGAAGCCCTCCTTCGCGAAGACCGCGAGCCCTCCGCCCGGCCCGCCGCCGGTGCCGTGCCGGTCCCCGCCGCTCCCGCCGCCCGTGTCCGTGTCCGTGTCCGTGTCCGTGAGCCACTCGTGGAACGACCGGACCGCCTCGTCCCGCGCCGCGCGGTCGGCGTCGCCGCCCATCCAGCGGACCCGCACGAAGAGCGGGGCGAGGGCCGGCACGTCGTCGGGGTACTCGGCCATCCGCAGCGTGCGCGTCGTCCCGGCGCAGCCGACACCGCTCACCATCAGGAACTCCGGTACCAGGGCCGCCGTACCCCGGTCGGTGTCCGCGTTGCCGGGCAGTGTGCAGAGCAGGTCACCGGCGGTGGGAGAGACCGGACCGGTCTGGTCCACGCTCTTCTCGGCCCGGCTCACGTCGGACGTCCCGGTGCCGTACAGGCCGATCGTCGCCAGCAGCGCGGAGTCCGTGTACGCCGGGTCCGGGCGCCGTACCTCGGCGCTCCCGTCCCGCCGTGTCAGCTTCTGGCGCAGGCCGGTGAGCGAGTCGCCGGTACGGTCGGCGACCGAGGCCTCGGCGATCTCCTGCGGCACGGACAGCACCACCGGGGAGTACGCGAAGGGGGCCGCGTCCGGCTCCAGCCACACATAGCTGCGCTGGAGGCCGGCGGGGCGTGCCCGGGCCGCCGTCGCCGCCGTCGCCGGTATCCAGATGTCGGGCTGGGGCCCGATGTCGCGCTGCGGGTCGACGTCGTCGCCGACCGGCCGCTGCCAGGGGTCCGACTGGTCGCGCAGTCCCGCCACCACGTCCGCCGAACCGGCGCCGTACACCGTGATCCCGCTGCGCCGGCAGCCGTCGTGCGTGGTGTTCGCCCGGGAGGTGAGGTAGGTGTCGGCCGCCTTGCGGACGGTGGACTCCAGGTCGGGATCGGTGAGCAGGCGCAGTTCCAGGGGCGGCGCGCAGGCCGCTGCGCCGGACCCGCCGTGACCGAGGACCAGATAGCCCGTGAGACCGAGGACGGCGACAGCCAGGCCGGTGACGGCGGCGGTGGTACGGCGGGGCCAACGGCGCGGCGAGCGCCACGGTCCGCGCGGGCGTGGGGTCCGGCCGGGCGGCCGGGGGTCGCCCGGTCCCGTGGGCCGGTACCGGACGCGAGGCGCACGGACGCGGGTCCGCGCGGCCCGGACGGCGCCGGC
This sequence comes from Streptomyces fagopyri, assembly GCF_009498275.1. Lineage (NCBI taxonomy): Bacteria > Bacillati > Actinomycetota > Actinomycetes > Kitasatosporales > Streptomycetaceae > Streptomyces > Streptomyces fagopyri. The sequence goes on from NZ_CP045643.1 coordinate 4,581,162, forward strand.
TGTCGCGGCGAGGGCGCCGCGGATCCGGAGCCGGGCCGGCGCACCCGGCCCGTGACGGGCCGGGTGCGCGACCGCCCCACCGGACCCGACGAGTCCGGCGGATCCTGCGGAACCAGTGGATCCGGTCGATCCGGTCGATCCCGGCGTCCCGACGGCGCCGGAGCCGACCGTCCGGACCGCCCCGGCGCCGGTCTCCCCGCCGGACGCGGTGGCCCCCGGCCGGACCGCCAGCAGCACGTCCACCGCCGGGTTCTCCGTACGGCTCTGCGGTTCCCAGGGCTCCCCGCGCTCGGTGCGGTGGTGGGCGGACATGTACACCCTGAGCGCCTCCGAGAGGGCCAGGAAGTGGATCTCGTCGCCCTGTCCCTCGACGCCGTCCGTCAGCAGGTGCACCAGCCGGGCCGTGAACGGCGTGGGGGTGTCGCCGTCGCCCGCGTCGACGCGGTGGTTGGCCTGCACGCCCATGAGCACGGAGACGCGCCGTCTGATGTCGGGTCTCTCCACCGCCTCCCACACGCGGGCCGCGTTGCCCGCGTTGCAGCAGTCGAGGACGACCACGATCCGCTCCGCGTCGCTGTTGGCGAGGATCCTCAGCACGTTGGTGAACGGGGCGGCCCCCTCGAACCCGGCCGTCCCGCCCCGGACGACCTCCGCGTCCCGCATCTGCAGCCACAGCTCGTCGCCGGCGCTGGGCACGGCGGCGTGTCCGGCGAAGTAGACCAGGAGCAGCCCCTCGGCGGCGTCGACGGCGGTGCGCAGCGCCTTGCGGAACTCCCCCAGCACCGGGGAGTCCTCCACGGTGATCTCGTGAGGCGCGACGACGCCGCCCCGCTCCAGCGCGCGGGCGAGCAGCGTGAGGTCGTGCACGACGGCGGGCAGCGGGCTCGGGACGCCGTCGCGGTGCTCCGGCCGCGTGAACTCGTACGCGGACACCCCGACCAGCAGAGCCCGGTTCACTCGTCCGCGCGGGTCGAAGCGGTCCACCCGACTACCTCTCGTCGGGGTCCACGGAATCGACGCGGGCCTCGGGCGGATCGCCGTTCTCCACGGAGCCTCGGTTGTCCCGCCAGGCCCGCACGGCGCCCTTCACCTGGGCGAGCAGCTCCTTGAAGAGGATCTCGGCGCCCGCGCCGATCAGCACCAGCACGATGTCCATGCCGACGCCCATCGGCGTGCCCCGCGCGTCGGTCCCCGCGCGCTCCTCGATCCTGAGGTCGCCCCTCCTGACCAGCTCCTCCAGCGGCTTCTCGCGCTCCAGCCACTTCTTCAGCGCGCCGACGTCGCTCTCGCTCGCCGTCCCGTCCAGACGCACTCGGACGGCCCGGGCCGCCACGCCCTCCCCCTCAGCAGTCATGACTCACCATCATGGCACCGGAGCACGCGTCCGGGGAGGCTCTCGACCGGGGCGGCACGGCACGGGCACCGCACACGCGGGGAGCGGGTGCTCCCCGTCGCCGCCGGCACGCCCGGGTCTTCGCCCACTCGTCGACCGCGTCTCGGGGGACGTGCGCAGGACCGGGACGCCCGGACGGCGCGGGCATCACAGGCGGCATGGGCGTCGCGGGCGACACGGCCGGCACGGGCCGCATGGGCGTCGAGAGGGCCGGGGCGGGCGGCACCGGCGGCACGTGCGTCGTGAGAGCCGGGGCGGGCTGTCACACCTGTGCCTCCAACAGGCCGAGCCGGCCCCGCACATGGTCCAGGGCGCCCTGCCGGCGTCCCGGCACGCGCAGCCGCAACCCGGCCAGCGCGAGCCCCAGTTCACGGGCGCGCGGCGGGTCCTCGACACGGCCCCACTGGTGGTGGGCCCGGTCCACGGCCGACTCCACGGACGGGGCGTCGGCGGGCTGTCCCGCGTCCAGGCGGGCGGTCGCCACCGCCAGCCAGACCCGGCAGCTGCCGGCCGCGTCACCCGCGAGCATCGCCAGGTCGGCGCGGACCTCCGCCCAGTGCAGGGCCTGCTCGGACGCGGCGCCCCAGGCGCGGACCGCCTCCTGTTCCCGGCGTCCGGCCAGCGCCGCGGCCTCGTCGTGCCGGCCCGCCTGCGCTGCGGCGGTGATCGCGGCGTGCGGGTCCGGCGCCGCGGGCAGCCGCGGGTCCACGGCCAGCACGATCCCCGGCCGCCCGCCCTCACCGTCCGTGCGGGCCAGCGCCTGCTCGTGCAGCGTCCGCGGTGCGGGCCGGTGGCCGCTGCGCAGGATGGTGGCGACGGCCTTCATGTACGCCGGGGACGCCACCGTGCGCCGGGGCGGCGGCGGGGCGACCCTGCCGTACAGGCCCACCCCCGTCCCCACGGCCAGGGTGCCGCCGGCGAGGTACGCCCAGCTCTCCGCGTCGGCGTGCAGGTCGACCAGGAGCGTGGTGGTGCCCGGCGGGCGCAGCCGGAGTTCCTCGGTGATCCAGTGCCAGGGGAAGGCCGTGTAGCGGACGGTCGCCGGGGTGGTGCGGGCCAGCGCGAGGTGGGGCAGGCGCTGGCGGCGGTCCAGTTGGAGCTGGCCGGTCACGAACAGCGTCAGCGGGCCGGGGGCCGTCGCCGCGGCCCGCAGCCGGGTCAGGACGGCCTGCGGCTCCAGTGGGTCGGCCAGTTCGACCACGTTCGCCGTGTCCGTGCCGGACAGCACCGCGGGGGAGACGGCCGCGAGCACGGGGAGCACGGACGCCGCGTCCACCAGACACCCCCGGCCCACTGGCGAGGCCGCGAGGAGCAGCACGGTTCCGGGCATGGTTCCCTCCCCCATCGATCACGTACGCCAGCACCGTAACCGCTGCGCCTGCAAAGGGAGGAAGACAGCCGGGCAAACGCCCTCCTATGGCTGGCTTCTGCCGCTGCCCATGGTGGCCTCGCCCGGCCGCCGCCGTACCGCGAAGATCGTCGTGTCGTCGGAGAGGTGTCCCCCGCAGTGCCGCAGCGTGCCGTCGCGGACGAGTTCGACGAGGCGTTCCGGTTCGGCGGTGGCCGGGTCCGCGCAGAGGGCGCCGGCGACGCGTTCGCGGAGCGGGAAGAACACACCGTTCGCGTCACGGGCCTCGGTCACGCCGTCCGTGACCAGGAGCAGGGTTTCGCCGGGTGCCAGCACGGCCGTCAGGACGAGGGGCCGGTCGGCGGTCAGGGCGGCCAGGCCCAGCGGCAGACCGTGGCCCGGCGGCAGGTCGCGTACGCCGTCGGGGGCGACGACCAGCGGGGGTTCGTGGCCGAAGTTGACGAACTCGACGGTGTCCCGGTCGTCCTGGGGGAAGCCGACGAGGATGCCGGTGGCGAAACGGTCGCGGTCGTCGCTGCCGAGCGCCGCCCGGTAGCCCACGTGCCGGAGCATGCGCACCTCCAGCCGGTCGGCGACCGTGTCGAGGGCGGGCTCGTAGAACCCCGCCTCCCGGAACGTGCCGAGCAGCGCGGCCGCCGCCTCCACCGCCCCGAGTCCCTTGCCCTGGACGTCGCCGAGCAGCAGCCGGGTGCCGCGGGGGCCCGGCTGGATGTCGTAGAAGTCGCCGCCGACCCGGGCCTCGCTGTCCGCGGAGAGGTACACGGCCGCGTGGTCGAGGCCTCCCCAGGCGGCCGGCATCGGGCGCAGCACGGTGCGCCGGGTCGTCTCGGCGACGTCCAGCATGTGGAGCATGCGCCGCTCGCTGCGGACCCGGACGACGCAGGCCAGGATCGCGAGGAGGCTGCCCAGGGCGACGAGGATGAGGTCGGGCAGTCCGTTGCGGTACTGGTACGACCAGGACCTGTCGATCACGAAGTAGGTGAGGATCGAGAGGCACGCGAAGACCGCCGTGCCCCATACTCCGCAGATCGCCGCGGCGATGCCCGGTACGAGCACGATCCAGGAGATCATCCGGAACTCGCCCGAGGTGTTCCAGTCGGCCGCCGCGATACCGCCGAGCAGCAGCGCGGGCGGCACCCACGCGACGCTGCGGCCGCGCAGTCTCAGGAGTTTCTGCCGCTGGACGGCGTCGTCCCGCCGGGCCGGGGGCGACAGCGGGCCGAACACGGGTTGCCAGTCACCCACCTCGCCTCACCGCCTGTCCTTGTCGGCGTGTGACGGATGTCAGTACGCCACCGACATCCGGGCACGCGGGTGGGTGGGCGTCTCCAGCTCGTCGACGAAGGCGACCGCGTAGTCCTCGGCGCTGATCCGGCTGTTGCCGTGGTCGTCGGTGAGCATCCGGTCGCCGCCCGTCCGGAACCGGCCGGTGCGCCGGCCGGGGCCGATCTCCGCGGCGGGCGAGACGTAGGTCCAGTCGAGGTCGTCGACGGTGCGGTAGTAGGTGAGGGCGTCGCGGTGGGCGCGCGCCTCCGCCAGCACGGCCTCGGGGAAGCCCGGCTGCTCGCAGAGTTCCTGTCCGGGCGCGACCTCCAGGCTGCCCGCGCCGCCGACGACCACGAGCCGTGCGACACCCGCCGCGCGCACACCCTCCACGAGCGCCCGGTTGAGGGCGAGGAAGGGGGCCGTGAGGTCCGTCGCGTCCCTCGGCGGCACGCACGCCGAGGCGACCGCGTCGGCGTCCGCCACCAGCTCGGTCACCTTCGCCACGTCGGCGGCGTCCGCGGCGGTGGCCGTGACCCCGGGCACCGGGGACTGCCCGGACCTGCTGACCGCCAGGACGTGGTGACCTCGCTCCGATGCCTCCGTGGCGATCCGGCTGCCGACCATGCCGGTGGCGCCGAAGAGTACGAGCTTCATGGGAGTCAGCGAAACACGGGGCCGGAGCGCCCGCATCCCGACTTGCCAGGCGTCCGGGCGGGGTGTGCTCTGGTAGGCAGGGGCGAGGAGAGAGGAGTGCTCCCATGGCTCACGCGGCACCTGCCTCATCGGCGTCAGGGGCACGGCACACAGCACGGACGCCACGGCCCTCGGACGTCTTCGACGCGCGCACCCACGCCGTCGCGCAGCTGGCGGTACCGGTGCTCGGCGGACTCGTCTACGGGCTCTGGGCGGCGTCCATCAACCGCGGCGGCGGACCGATCACCGGCTGGAACGTCCTGTTCGGGTTCGTGAGCGCGATCGTGTTCGCGGCGGTCTGCGTCGGCGTCCTCAGGGTGGCCCCGATGATGAGGCGCGAACTGCACGCGGTGCTGTGGGCCGTGTTCGCGGGCGTCGCGTTCGGCTTCATCTACAGCCAGGCCGACCACAGCGTGCTGCGGTCCACGATGATGTCGCTGGCGGTCGCGTTCGGTGTGTTCGCGGTGAACTTCTACCGCTTCTACACCCACGAGGACGGAGCCGGACATCCCGTGGGCTGACGTCCCGCCCGCGTCGTACGTGATGCACGAGACCCCGGCGGCCGCCGGGGTCTCGTGCGCCTCCCTCACTCACCCACGTCCCGGGACGCCGGCCCCAGGAGCCACGGGGCGTGACGGCCACGCCGGCTTCCTCCGGGTTCCAGGAAGCACCCGTTCGGGTGAGCCCTCCACCGGAGCGTGCGGAGCCCGTGTGCCGACCGGGCTTCCAGGGGGAGCGGTCCGGGCCCCGTTCGGCTTGTCGCATGCGCCCATATGCAGTCACACCGCTCGCGCTCTGCTCCGCCGGGGCTTTGCCTGAGGGGGTGTCCCCTCGTGCCCGGAGCGTCCTGTCGGCCGTTCTGATCGTCCTCGCCTGTCTGCTCGCGCCGCTCGGCGCGCTGTCGGGCTGGGCGATGTACGGGATCGGCGACAGCGGGCGGTACGAGGCCACGATGACGCCCCTCGCCTCCGACTCGGACGTGCGGGAGGCGATCGCCTCGGCCGTCACGGACGGCATCCTGCGCGAGGTCCACGTGGGCGCGCCGCTCCAGAAGCCGGTCAACCACTTCGTGCGGGACGCGGTGCGTTCGTTCACCCACACCCCGGCGTTCCGCACGGCGTGGCAGGCGGCGAACCGGGCCGCGCACGACGCCGTGATGCGGGCGCTGCACAGCGACCGCGAGGAGGCCGTGACCATCGACCTGGCGCCGGTCGCCCAGCGAGTCAAGAGCCAACTGACGTTCGAACACATGCCGTTGGCGAACCGGATCCCCGTCGAGCACACCGAGATCACGGTGTTGCCGTCCGAGGACCTGAACCAGCTCCGGAAGGGGTTCCACGTGCTTGAATTCGCCGGCTTCTGGCTGCCGGCCGCGGCAGCCGTCCTCGCCGTGACGGGCATCCTGGTCGCCGTGTGCCGCAGACGGGCGGTGCTGGCCACCGGGCTCGGCACGGCGCTGGGCGCCGCGCTGCTCGGTGTCGCGATCGCCGTCGGCCGCCGGCTCACGCTCGACGACCTGCCGGCCGACGTGTCGCCCAGCGCGGCGGGCGCGGTCTACGACGCCCTCACCGGCACCCTCCGTCTGGTCTCCTGGCTGCTGCTCGCCCTCGGTGTCACGGTCGCGTCGGCCGCGCTGCTCACGGCCGCGTACGGGCGACGCCGGCGAGCGTCCGCAGCGCCCGCGCAAGCTCAGGCGGACCAGCCGACGCGAGTCCGAGCCTGACGGCGTCCGGAGCGCCGGCGCCGGCCGCGAACGCCGCGCCCGGCGTGATCGCGATCCCGTGCGCCGCGGCCGCCGCCGTGAAGGTGTCGGCCCGCCAGGGCGGGGGCAGCTCCCACCAGGCGAAGTAGGACCGCGGGTCGGCCCGTACGGAGAACCCGGCGAGGTGCCGGGCGACGAGCCGCTGGCGGGCCGCCGCGTCCGCGCGCTTGGCGGTGACCAGCCGCTCCACCGTCCCGTCGGTGATCCAGCGGACCGCGGCCTCCAGGGCGAAGCGTCCCGCCGTCCACGCTCCGGAACGCAGGGCCGCCGCGACGGCCTCGACCCGCTCCGGCGGGACCACGAGGATGCCCACCGTCAGTCCGGGCGCGACGCGCTTGGAGAGGCCGTCGACCACGTGGGTGCGCTCGGGGGCGTACGCGGCCAGGGGGTCCGGGACCCGCCGCCCGTCCTGGAGGAAGGACCAGATCCGGTCCTCGACGACGGGGAGGTCCGCGTCCCTGGCGACGGCGGCGAGTTCCCGGCGGCGGGCGTCACCCGCGGTCGCCGACGTCGGGTTGTGCAGCGTCGGCTGGACGTACAGGGCGGACAGCGGTGCCGAGCGGTGGGCCGCCGTGACCGCCTCCGGCCGCAGGCCCTCGTCGTCGGTGGCGAGCGGGACCAGTGTGATGCCCAGCCGGGTCGCGATCTCCTTGACCAGGGGATACGTCAGCGACTCGACGCCGACGCGGCCGCCCGGCCGGACGAGGGAGGCGAGCGCGGCGGCCACGGCCTGGCGCGCGTTGCCGGCGAAGGCCAGCCGGTCCGGGGCGGGCCGCCAGCCCGGGGTGGCGAGCAGGGCGGCGGCGGCCTCGCGGGCGGCGGGCGTGCCGGTGGCGGGCGCCGTGCGCAGGGAGTCCGTGAGCAGGTCCGGGCGCAGCAGCGGGGTGAGCGCGGGGGCGAGCAGTTCCGACTGGCCCGGTACGACGGGGTAGTTGAGCTCCAGATTGACGGGTGCGGCGGACTGATTGCCGAACTGTGCGGACGGGACGCCGAGTTCGGGGGGAGGTTCGGCGAGGGAGCGGCCCGAGGGGGCCGGGGCGGCCCGGACGAACGTGCCGCGGCCGACTTCGCCCACCACCAGCCCGCGGCGCACCAGTTCGGCGTAGACCCGCCCGGCGGTCGACCCGGCGATACCGCGCCGCCGGGCGAACACCCGCTGCGGGAGCAGTCGTTCGCCCGGCCCGAGCCGCCCGGCGGTGATGTCGTCGGCGAGCCGGTCGGCGATGCGCCGGTAGTCCTCCATGAGATACCTCCTCACATTGCACCGAGGGCAAAGATCTTATTGCACCGAGGAGTTGGCCGGTCCTAGGGTCGTGACCATGGCACCCTTCCTCGCGTACGAGGACAAAGGGGGCGCCGCCGCGTCGGCGCTGCCCCTCGTCCTGATCCACGGCCACCCCTTCGACCGCACCATGTGGGCTCCCCAGATCGCCGCCTTCTCGGCCGGGCGCCGGGTGATCGCACCGGACCTGCGCGGCTACGGCTCCTCCCCGGTGGTCCCCGGCGTCACCCTCCTGTCCACCTTCGCCCAGGACGTCGAGGCGCTCCTCGACGAACTCGGCGTCGCCGAATGCGCCCTCGCCGGGCTCTCCATGGGCGGCCAGATCGCCATGGAGTGCTACCGGCTGTTCCCGGAGCGGATCCGCGCGCTGGTGCTGGCCGACACCTTCCCGGCGGCCGAGACCCCGGAGGGCCGGCTGACGCGGGCCGCGACGGCGGACCGGCTGCTGCGCGAGGGCATGGCGGGATACGCGGACGAGGTGCTGTACAGGATGGTCGCCCCGTACGCCGACGAGCGCGTCGCGGCCCAGGTGCGCCGCATGATGACCGGCACGCCGGTCCAGGGCGCCGCGGCGGCCCTGCGCGGCCGGGCACTGCGCCCCGACTACCGCGACCTGCTGACCCGGGTCCAGGTCCCCGCGCTCGTCGTGGTCGGCGCCGACGACGAGTTCACCCCCGTCCGCGACGCGGAGGCGATGCACGCGGCGCTCCCCGACTCCACGCTGCGGGTGATCGCGTCGGCGGCACACCTGCCGAACCTGGAGCGGCCCGAGGAGTTCAACGCGGCGCTCGCCGTCTTCCTCGACCACCTCGACATGCCCGCCCCGGTCCACCCGGACAGGTGACGCCCGTCCCCGCGCGAGCGCGCCGGCCGGTGTCCGAGAGAGGATTCGGGGATCCCACACGGGCGAGTGGAGGGCGGGGCGTGGACACTGCGGCAGCGGGGCGGGCGGACGACCGGCGGCCCCCCGGACGGAGGGCCGGACGGAGGGCCGGACGGAGGGCCGGACCCTGGATGTCCGGCGCGCTGCTCACCGGCCTGAGCGTCGTCGTCGGCTGCCGGGCGGCCGACACCGACGGGATCACCCCCGTACCCCAGCTGCTCGCCTTCCTGCCGTGGCTGCTCGCACCCCTCGCGCTGGCGATGCTGCTCGCCCTGTTCGCGCGCTGGCGGACCGGGCTGGTGTGGGGCGTGGTGGTGCTGGGGGCCGTCACCTGGTTCACCGAGCCGTACGGCAGGACCAGCGAGCCCGTCGGCAGTCCCGTCGCCGAGCTGCGGGTGCTGACCTCCAACGTGCAGTTCGGGAGGGGAACCCCCGCCCTCGTCGCCGCCGTCCGGCGGGAGCGGCCCGCCCTCGTGTTCGTCGAGGAGTGCGAGCACGTCTGCTCCCGGACACTGCGCGACGCCTTCCAGCGGACCGGCGGCCCCTTCCCGTACCGGCAGTCCGTCGAGGGAGCCGGCTCCGACGGTTCGGTCATCATGAGCCGCTTCCCGCTCACGAGGGCCGACGGCATCCGCTCCACGATGGGCATGCCGGGAGCCGTGGCCGACGTCGACGGCCACCGCGTACGGCTCCAGCTCGCGCATCCCATGCCCCCGCTGCCGGGCCAGGTCGGGCTCTGGCACCAGGAGCTCGGCGAGCTGCGCGCCTACGCGGCCGCCGACCCGACCACCCCCACCGTGATCGCAGGGGACTTCAACGCCTCCCAGGACCACGCCGCCTTCCGCCACCTCCTCGACACCGGCCTGCGCGACGGCTCCCGTCTCGCCGGCGCCCCGCGCACCCCCAGCTGGCCGGCTCGCACGATCCCCGCGCTCGGCACCCAGATCGACCACGTCCTGGTCTCCCGGGATTTCTCCGCGACCGATGCCGTCTTCCTCACCGTCACCGGCAGCGACCACCGCGCCCTGCTCGTCGATCTCACCCTCCACCAGGCCGGATGAGTCCGGGGACGGCTCCGTGAGACGGTCATAATGAGCCCATGTCCCGCCAGTTGCCCAGTGTGCTCACCCCTCCCGACTGGCTGACCAGGAACCTCCGCCCGCAGAACGCCCCCGTCTCCCGTGCCGCCGTCGTCCGCGCCGCGGTCGCGCTGTCCCTGCCGCTGGCGATCGGCCTCGCCGTGGGCCGGCCCTCGTACGGGGCGCTCGCCTCCATGGGCGCCCTGTCCGGCGTCATCGGCGACACCGCCGACGCGTACCGCATGCGCATCCTCAACATCGCCGTCCCCCAGCTCTTCGGCGCGGTCGGCGTCACCATCGGCGCGCTCGCCTTCGGCCACGGCTGGACCACCGTCGGCGCGGTCACCGCCGTCGCGCTGGCCTCCGGGATGTTCTCGACGATCGGCGCGGTCGCCTCCGTGTCCGGACTGCTGCTCCTCCTCAACTGTGTGATCGGCGCCGGACTGCCGCTGCCCGGCGCGTGGTGGCTGGCGCCCGCCCTGATGTCCGGCGGCGGCCTGCTGGTCCTCGCGCTCGCCCTGCTCGCGTGGCCGCTGCGCTCGGGCGTGCCCGAACGGGTCGCCGTCGCCGAGACGTACCGGGCCGCGGCGGACCTGCTCGCCGCGAGCGGCACCGACGCGTACGACGACCGCCGCCACGACGTCACCCGGTCCCTCAACCAGTCCTACGACCTCGTCCTCGCCCGGCGCGCCCGCCACCACGGCCGCAACCCGGACCTCGCCCGGCTGCTGGCCCAGCTGAACGCCGTCACCCCCGTCGTGGAGAGCGCCCCGGCCGCCCACCAGTACGGCCGGCAGCACGCCGGACCGTTGCCCCCCGAGGTGCCCGCCGCCGTACGCCGTCTCGCGGACGCCGTCGAGACCGGCCGCACCGGTCCGGCGGACCTCGGGCTCCCCGTCCCCACCAACGAGACCGCGCGCGCCGTCCACCACGCGCTGGCCCACGCCGCCGACGTCGTCACCGGCCGGACCCCCGACGCGCGCACCGCCGACGACCCCCTCGGCAGGCCCGCGCGCCTCGGCGTCCGCGCGGCGCGCTCCGCCCGCGACGTCCTCCTGTCCTCCGGGTCGTGGCGTTACGGGCTGCGGCTGGCCGTCTGCATCGGCACCGCGCAGTCCCTGGTCTCCATCGTGCCCGTGGCCCGCTCCTACTGGGTCGCCCTCACCATCACCTTCGTGATGAAGCCCGATTTCGGATCGGTCTTCTCGCGGGCCCTGATGCGCGCGCTCGGCACGGTGGCGGGGCTCGTCGTCGCGGCCGTCGTCCTCGCCGCGGTGCCGCTCGGCTGGTGGGACGTGCCGGCCATGATCGTCCTCGCCCCGTTCATCCCGGCCCTCGGCGCCCGCGGGTACGGCCATCAGACCGCAGCCGTCACCCCGGTGATCCTGCTCCTGTCCGACGTCCTCAACCACCAGGGCACCGCCCTGCTCGTCCCGCGGCTCGTGGACTCCCTGATGGGGTGCGCGATCGCGCTCGTCGCGGGCTATCTGCTGTGGCCGGAGAGCTGGCACACCCGTGTCGGCGACCGGCTCGCCGACACCGTCGCGGACACCGCCCGCTATGTGGAGTACGCCTCCCACGAGGACGCCGACCTCGCCGAACGCGCCCGTATGCGACGCGGCCTCCACCGCGACCTGTCCGGCATCCGCACCGAGTTCCAGCGGGCCCTGAGCGAACCCCCGCCCAACGGCCGGCGGGCCGCCGCCTGGCTTCCGCTCGTCGTCGCCGTCGAGCGGATCGTCGACGCGACCACGGCGGCCGGGGTACGGGTCCGGCACGGTGCCCAGCGTCCGTCGGCCGCCGAGTTCGCGCAGGTGGCCCTCCAACTGCGGGAGCTGTCCGAGGGACTGCGCGAGACGGACGTGCTCGTCGCCGTCCGTACGGATCTCACCGGACCGGCCGGCAGCGTGCTCGAACCCCTCCGGCAGGAGGTCGCCGCGGCCCGCGCGATCGCGTCACCCCACTGAACCCGGGGGCGCGGGATCCGGGGCACGGGGCTGGTGCCGGACCCGGGGCTGGGCCGGGCGCGGGCCGACGCCGGACGCCAAGTCCTGGGCCGGGGCCTGGCGCAAGGCCCGGGGCCCCGCCTTGGGCCGGGGCCCAGCCTTGCGCCGGGGCGCCAGAGCCGGGGCGCCAGGGCCGGAAAGAACGGCGGTGCGGGCCGCCCGTGCAGGGGACGGCCCGCACCCGTGGGGGGTGGGGCTGGTGAGGACTAGCGGGCGCTCGTCCTGCCCAGGGCCTTGTCCAGCGCCTGCGCGAAGCCGTTGGCCCACAGCTGGTTGACACGCGAGCGCTCGGCCGCGTTGGGGTTGGCGTTGGTGCAGGAGGGGCCGGGGCCGCCGCCCGACATCAGCTCGCTGCACGGGCCGGTGTAGTGGTCGGGCAGCCCGAGGACGTGGCCGGTCTCGTGCGCGGTGATGCGGATCGGGTTGTACTGCTCGCTCTGCGCGTAGTCCAGGAAGACGTACCCGCTGCCGTGGCCGTCCGTCGACGCGTACGAGCCGCGCGAGTCGTTGCCCTCGCGGTAGGTGAAGTCGGCGCTCGACGCCGAGCCCGACTGGAGTTTCACGTTCGCCACCGCGCCGTTCCATATCGCGGTGCTGCGGGCTATCTGGGTGCTGAAGGACGGCGCGCGGGAGGCGTTGTAGATCACGGTGACCGCCGCGGCGCTGCTCGGGCTCGCGGCGCGCTTCTCGGCCACGGACCTGATGACCGCCGCGAAGAAGGCCTGGTTGGCCTTGCTCTCCTCGGCGGAGCCCGCGTAGCCGGAGTAGCCGGGGAGGGCCGAGTGCCCGGCGTGAACGGCGTCCTGCGCGGGGACGGGAGCCGCCATGGCGGGCACCGTGCCGAACCCGGTGGCCGCGAGGCCCAGACCGAGCGCGGTCGCGAGCACGGCCTTGGACGTGGGCAGGGGAAGTCTCATCGATGACTCCTTGTGTGGGGGGTGAAGTCGTCACCGTGAGTTTCGGTGCCTGTGCGGCGGCTGTGATGATGGCAAGTGGCGATAGGCCAGGACTATCGGCCCGAGGGCGACCGTCCAACTCGCCCGTTCCGCACGGGGTTCGTGCGTCTGGTGCAACCCCTGCTTCCGACTTAGGCTCCGCAGGCATGGAGCTTGAGGTCAGGCACCTCCGCGCGCTGTGCGCCATCGCCGACACCGGCAGCCTGCACCGCGCCGCGCGTCTGCTCGGCGTCGCCCAGCCCTCGCTGAGCACTCAGCTGCGCCGCATCGAACAGGAACTGGGCGGCGAACTGTTCATCCGCGAACGGACCGGCTGCCGCCCCACTCCGCTCGGCCGGATCGTCCTCGGGCGGGCCCGCCCCCTGGTGGCCGAAATGCGGTCCCTGGTCGCCGAGGCGCGGGCCGCCGCCACGGACGGACTCCAGCTGCGCATCGGCTCCACCGCGAGCCGCGCCCTCGCCGGCTGGCTGCGCCGGCTGCGCGAACACCGCCAGGAACCGCTCCTCCAGATGGACGTCTCCGCGAACGCCCTGCTCAACATGGTCGCCGGGGGACGGCTCGACGTCGCCTTCGTGCACGAGGTGGAGGGCTGCCCCCTGCGCATCCCCGACGGGCTGCGGCTGCGCGTCCTGGTCGAGCGCGAGCCCCAGTTCGTCTCCCTGCCCAACGACCACCCGGCCGCCGCGCGTCCCGTCGTCCACCTCTCCGAGCTCGCCCAGGACCGCTGGATGGTGGACCCCACGGTCGACGGCGAGTGGGACGCCGTGCACCGCATGCTCCGCTCCGCCGGGCTCAACCCCCGGGTCCTGCACGGCGACTACCACACAGCGGCCTCCCTGGTCGCCACCGGCGAGGTCGTCACGGTCTGCCAGCCCACCCGCCAGTCCGGCCCCGAGACGGCGGTACGCCGCCTGCACGGCGACCCGCTCGGCGTACGACTGCTGCTCGCGGCCCGAACCGAGGCGGAGCTGGACGGCGTCCATCCGGAACTGGCGGAGGCCTACGAGGAGACGGCACGGCAGGCGCCCGCTTACCGGGAGTGGCTGGAACACGGCGGTTCGGGAACGCCGGTCCCCGTCCTCCCGTGAACGACGGCCGGTCCCGGACCGGCTTCCCGTGTGAGGATGTCCGCGACGGCGGCGGTCAGCGCACTTTGCTTCCCCTATGCGATTCCTTGACCTGTACCCGACAGTCGGGGGATGCGCGTACGGGGCCTCGGCGACCTGGTGAACCCGTGGGATCCGCAGGGGTCTTGATAACGCTCTTGACACCGCTACCTGCCGGTACCCGACCCTGCCCAAGATCGCCGACAGCGGCCGCTAACCTTACGTGTCCGTCCTGGCCAGGGATTGACGGGCTTCAACTCATGCGAAGGGTTGCGCACATGGGCATTCTCACTCTCCTGCGGAACGCGTTCGGCCGCTCACGCCAGGGGCGTGACGCCGACGCGGAGACCTCGCGGGAAGCTTCGGCTCCCTCGGTTTCGGCCCCGGCGGCCGAACACGTTACCTCGCGGGAGGCCGAACCGGCCTCCGCCGCGATCCCCTCCCAGGCGGCCGAACGGGCCCCCGCCGAGGCCGAACCGAAGATCCCCGCACCTTCGTCCGAACCGAAGCCGGGGCCGACGTCGTCGGTGGTAGACGAGCTGGTGTCGGCGGCGTTCGACAACGTCACGGTCCCCAAGCCGACGGAGTCGACGGAGTCGGCCAAGCCGGAAACGGAGACGGCCTCGTCTCCGGAGACGGTGACCGACCTCGCGCCCACGCCCACGCCCGAGCCCACGCCGGAGGCGCAGCCCGAGACGGAGCCCGTCGCCGAGGCCGTCGCCGAACCCGAGGTCGCGCCGCAGGCCGAGGCCGTCACCGAGGCCGAACCCGAGGTCGTGGCCGTGCCCGAGGCGGACGCTGCCGCCGACGACGTGACCGGGACCGAGCCGGAGCCCGTGGTCGAACCGGAACCCGTGGCCGAGGCCGAGCCCAAGACCGAGGCCGTCGCCGAACCCGAGGTCGCGCCGCAGGCCGAGGCCGTCGCCGAAGCCGAACCCGAGGTCGTGGCCGAGCCGGAGCCCGAGGCCGCCGCTGACGCCGAGCCCCAGGCCGAGGTCATCGCCGCGCCCGAGGCCGACGCCGAGACCGGACCCGAGATCGTTGCCGAGCCGGCGGCCGAGCCGTCCGTCGTGGCCGGGACCGAGCCGAAGGCCGAGGCCGCCGCCGACGCCGAGCCCCAGGCCGAGGTCATCGCCGCGCCCGCCGCCGGGACCGAACCGAAGGCCGAGGACACGGCCGACGCCCCGGTCGTGGCCGAACCCGGGATCGACACCGCCGCCGACGCCGCGGTCGTGGCCGAGGCGGAGGCCGTCGTGGAGGCGGTCGCGCCCGAGGCGGAGCCGGTGGTCGAGGCCCCCGAGGTCTCCGGGCCGGAGGCCGAGGAGCCCGCCGCCGAGAAGGCTCCGGCAGCGGAACCCGAGCCGGCCACCGAAACCGTCGCCGCACAGGCCGACGAGCCCGCGGCCGTCGACGGCGATCAGGCCGCACAGGAGCCGCTCGCGGCCGAAGTCGCAGCCGGGAGCGACGCCGACGCCGACGTCTCGACCCCCGCCGTCCCCCTGGCTCACGTCCAGTCGACCGCAGCGACCCTCGCCACCGCGTACAGGGAAGCCGCCGCCACCCTCGAGAAGCAGAACCTCACCGGCGCCCGCGCCAAGGTCTACCTCGTCCTGGACCGCTCCGCGTCGATGCGCGCGTACTACAAGGACGGCTCCGCCCAGGCCCTCGGCGAGCAGGCCGTCGCCCTCGCCGCGCACCTCGACCCCGAGGCCTCGGTCCCGGTCGTCTTCTTCTCCACCGAACTCGACGGCACCGGCGAGCTCACCCTCGCCGACCACGAGAACAAGGTCGACGAACTCCACGGCTCCCTCGGCCGCATGGGCCGTACCAGCTACCACGTCGCCGTACAGGAAGTCCTCGCGCAGCACGAGAAGTCGCAGAACCCCGCGGCCCCCGCGCTGGTGATCTTCCAGACGGACGGCGCCCCGGACGCCAAGACCCCGGCCACCCAGGCGCTCACCGACGCGGCGAAGACCCACCCGGCCGTCTTCTTCTCCTTCGTCGCCTTCGGCGAGCACGAGAACAAGGCGTTCGACTACCTCCGCAAGCTGAAGACCGCCAACGCGTCCTTCTTCCACGCGGGCCCCACCCCCCGCGAACTGACGGACGCCGAGGTCTACGAGGGCGTACTGGCGAACTGGCGCCCGTAGGCGCGACCGGCACCCCGCCGGAAGCCCGGCGCGAACGACCGCAGGCCGCCCGCCTCCCGTCCCGTAAAACGGGAGGCGGGCGGCCTACCCATGTCGGCTACGATTTCAAGGTTCGTACAACGGCCGGCGCCCTGATCGGAACCGCCGACCGTCACCCCACGTAGCGACTTGGGAGCAGCCCGCGATGGCTCGACACCTCATCACCAGCGCCCTTCCGTACATCAACGGGATCAAGCACCTGGGCAACATGGTGGGGTCCATGCTCCCGGCGGACGTGTACTCCCGCTACCTCCGTCAGCGCGGTCACGAGGTGCTGTACATCTGCGCGACGGACGAGCACGGCACCCCCGCCGAGCTGGCCGCGAAGGAGCGGGGCGTCCCGGTCGACACGTTCTGCGCGCAGGCGCACGACGCCCAGAAGGCGGTCTACGACGGCTTCGAGCTGGCCTTCGACCACTTCGGCCGCAGCTCCAGCGAGCAGAACCGCGGGATCACCCAGCACTTCGCCCGCCGTCTGAACGAGAACGGCTTCATCGAGGAGCGCGCGATCCGTCAGGTGTACTCGCCGACGGACGGCCGCTTCCTCCCGGACCGCTATGTCGAGGGCACCTGCCCGCACTGCGGCTACGACAAGGCGCGCGGCGACCAGTGCGAGAACTGCACGCGCGTCCTGGACCCGACCGACCTGATCAACCCGCGTTCGGCGATCTCCGGCTCGACGGACCTGGAGGTCCGCGAGACGAAGCACCTCTTCCTGCTCCAGTCGAAGCTGCAGCACGAGGTCGAGGCCTGGGTCTCGCTGCACGAGGAGGAGTGGCCGCAGCTGGCCTCCTCCATCGCCCGCAAGTGGCTGACCGAGGGCCTGCACGACCGCGCGATCACCCGTGACCTCGACTGGGGCGTCCCGGTGCCCGCCGACACCTGGCCGGAACTGGCCGCCGAGGGCAAGGTCTTCTACGTCTGGTTCGACGCCCCGATCGAGTACATCGGCGCGACGAAGGAGTGGGCGGACGCGGCGCCCGCCGGCGAGGTCCGCGACTGGAAGTCCTGGTGGTACGAGGCCGACGACACGGTCCGCTACACGGAGTTCATGGCGAAGGACAACGTCCCGTTCCACACGGTGATGTTCCCGGCCACGGAGCTGGGTGTCCGCGAGCCGTGGAAGAAGGTCGACTACGTCAAGGCCTTCAACTGGCTGACGTACTACGGCGGGAAGTTCTCCACGTCGCAGAAGCGCGGCGTCTTCACCGACCACGCGCTCGACATCCTGCCCGCGGACTACTGGCGTTACTTCCTCATCGCCAACGCCCCCGAGTCGGACGACTCGTCCTTCACCTGGGAGCACTTCACCACCACGGTCAACAAGGACCTCGCCGACACCCTCGGCAACTTCGTCAACCGCGTCCTGTCGTTCTCCAGGAAGCGGTTCGGCGACGAGGTCCCGGCGGGCGCGGCGGCCGGCGGGACGGAGGCGAAGCTCGGCGAGGAGATCGCCGGTCTGCTGGCCGAGTACGAGACCCAGATGGAGGCCCTCCAGTTCCGCAAGGCGGCGGCCGCGCTGCGCGCCCTGTGGTCGGCGGGCAACTCCTACCTGGAGGAGAAGGCCCCCTGGCTGGAGATCAAGACCGACCCCGACGGCGCGGCCCTGACCCTGCGTACGGCGATGAACCTGATCCACCTGTACTCGGTGGTCTCCGAGCCCTTCATCCCGGCCTCCGCCAAGGCGATGCGCTCCGCGTTCGCGCTGGCGGACGACACGGCGGTGTGGGTGTCCGCGGACGAGGCGAAGTCCCTGGACGCCGTGCCGGCGGGCACCGCGTTCACCGTGCCCCCGGTGCTCTTCGCCAAGATCACCGACGAGGACCTGGAGTCGTACAAGGAGCGCTTCGGCGGCGTTCCGGAGTAGTCCCGACTGCGGGAGCGGGGCCCGGCGCCGAGCGGCGCCGGGCCCCGCTGCCGTGTTCGGCGGCCGGAAACCGACCCCGTTGGTGGCATGCCCGCGTCCACCCGTATGGTTTCGCCATGGCAGTCCCTCCGGTCATCCCGATCGCCTACGCGCCGAAGTCCCGCACCGAGACCATAGGTCACTACGCGGACGGCCAGTTCCTGGCGTCGGTCACCTACGCATTCCCCGAGGGGTACCGGCCCGACGACGGCTGGGAAGAGCACAAGCGCCTCTACACGGTGCTGCACACCTTCGACTCCCAGGGCCACTACCGTGACTCCGAGATCTGGTGCGCGGGCACCTGGGCCGAGCAGCAACTGGCCCCGGACGGCGAGAGTTCGGTCCTCTCCCGGGCCAGGGCCCACCTGGCGAAACTCCTGCGGAGTCTGCCCCGGCGCTCCTACACGGACATCGCGGTCCGCCCCTTCCAAATCACCGTCGACGGCGTGCTCTTCGGCCTGGTGGTCAAGGAGGACGAGGAGGAGACCTGGGCCGAGCTCTACCCGGACCGCCTCGGCTTCGCCGAGCCGTGGGACGGCACGTACGACACCTGAGCCCGCGGGCGGCCACCGGCGCCCCGCACCCCTCAGCGGTGAGGACCGGTCCCCGACGAGACCCGCGCCGGCCGGACCTCCGCCCGGCCGGTGAAAGTGCCCGCCCACGTCCCCCGGCACCCGGGCCCGCCCTGAGCGGGCCCGGTCCCACCAGCCCGTACCGCCCTGCCTACCCTGGCTCCGTGATCACCACTTCGTCGGTCCTCGGACAGTTCGATCTCTGCGCGGACCGGGCGGCGTTCCCCGATCTCGACAACGGCTACTACCACCCGGTCGACGCGCGGATCCATGTACTCGGGGACGGTACGCGCTGGGCCATGATCGCCGAACTGCTCGGCTACAACCCGCGCGGCGGCAACCTCATCGACGTCATGCACCGCTTCGGCAACTGCCTCACGCGCGGTGAACCCGGCTTCGGCGCCTTCCTGGACCGGGTGGACAACATGGCGGAGATCGATCCCGGAGGCACGGAGGTCTACTCCGGAGGAGCCCCCGTGGTCGTGCGGGGGACGGCGCTGACGGTCGGCGCCGACGCCGGCACCCCGCTGCAGGACGTGTTCCGCCTGCTCGCCCCGGAGAACAAGCGGCTTCTCCTGGCCGACGAGACGGAACTCCGGGCCGATCTCCCCGCCGACCTGCCCGTACTCCTGCGGCTCGACGAATGGAACCAGCCCGAGGACCTCTGGGACACGCTGCCCGGCGCCCACGAGACCTTCCGGATGATCGCCGAGGTGCTGAACTCCTCGGACCCGGGCCGGTACCGGCCGACGCTCCCGCCCAACACCCACTGGTCCCACTGGCCCGACGCCGGGACACTCTGACACCGGCCGGCGCACACGCTGGAACGCCCACCGCGTGCGCCCGGCACGCGGAAGTGGCCCGGAACCGACAGGGTTCCGGGCCACTTCGCGGACAGGGCCTACTTCGGCTGCGGCTTGCGCACCGAGAGGTGCAGCTCCCGCAGGCGGGTCTCGTCCAGCTCCGTCGGCGCGCCCATCATCAGGTCCTGCGCGTTGCCGTTCAGCGGGAACGCGATGGTCTCGCGGATGTTCGGCTCGTCCGCGAGGAGCATGACGATGCGGTCGACGCCCGGGGCGATGCCCCCGTGCGGCGGGGCGCCGAAGCGGAACGCGCGGAGCATGCCGGCGAACTGCTCCTCGACGGTCTCACGGTCGTAGCCCGCGATCTCGAAGGCCTTGAGCATGATCTCGGGCTCGTGGTTCCGGATCGCGCCGGAGGACAGCTCGACGCCGTTGCAGACGATGTCGTACTGCCAGCCCAGGATGTCCAGCGGGTCCTGGGTCTCCAGGGCCTCCAGACCGCCCTGCGGCATCGAGAACGGGTTGTGCGAGAAGTCGATCTTCCCGGTGTCCTCGTCCTTCTCGTACATCGGGAAGTCGACGATCCAGCAGAACCGGAAGACGTTCTCCTCGAAGTTGCCCGAGCGCTTGGCGGCCTCGACCCGCACCGCGCCCATGATCTTCGAGACCTCGTCGAACTCGCCCGCGCCGAAGAACACCGCGTGGCCGGGGGCCAGCGACAGACGCTTCGTCAACTCGGCCACGTTCTCCTCGGTCAGGAACTTGGCGATCGGGCCCGTCAGCGTGCCGTCCTCGCCCACCCGCACCCAGGCCAGGCCCTTCGCGCCCTGCTCGACCGCGTAGTCGCCCAGGCCGTCGAAGAACTTCCGCGTCTGGCCGGAGACGTCCGGCACCGGCAGCGCGCGCACGTGCTTGCCGGCGAAGGCCTTGAACTCCGAGCCCGCGAAGATGTCGGTGATGTCGGTGAGCTCCAGCTGGGCCCGCAGGTCCGGCTTGTCGGAGCCGTACTTCAGCATCGACTCACGGAACGGGATCCGCGGGAAGGGGGAGGTGACGTGACGGTCACCGCCGAACTCCTCGAAGAGCTCCGTCATCAGCTTCTCGATCGGCTGGAAGACGTCCTCCTGCTCGACGAAGGACATCTCCACGTCGAGCTGGTAGAACTCGCCCGGCGAGCGGTCCGCACGCGCGTCCTCGTCGCGGAAGCAGGGCGCGATCTGGAAGTAGCGGTCGAAGCCGGAGATCATCAGCAGCTGCTTGAACTGCTGGGGCGCCTGCGGCAGCGCGTAGAACCTGCCCGGGTTGAGACGGGACGGCACGACGAAGTCGCGGGCACCCTCCGGCGAGGTGGCGCTGAGGATCGGCGTCGCCATCTCGTTGAAGCCCAGCGCCGTCATCTTGTGACGGATCGCGGAGATCACGGCCGTACGCAGCAGGATGTTGCGGTGCATGCGCTCGCGGCGCAGGTCGAGGAAGCGGTACTCGAGGCGCCGCTCCTCGTTGACGCCGTCCTCGGCGTTGATGGTGAACGGGAGCGGGGCGGCCGCGCCGAGCAGCTCGACCTCGTTCACCTCGACCTCGACCTCGCCGGTGGGCAGGTCGGGGTTGACGTTCTCCGCGCCGCGGGAGACGACCCTGCCGTCCACACGGACCGTCGACTCCTTGGAGACCTTGTCGAGGGCCTCGTACGCGGGGGTGCCGGGGCGGGCGACGAGCTGCGTGATGCCGTAGTGATCACGCAGATCGATGAAGAGGATGCCGCCCAGGTCTCGGCGATTGTGCAGCCAGCCGCTCAGCCGGACGTCGCTGTCGACGTCAGAGGCGCGGAGCTCGCCGCAGGTGTGGGACCTGTACCGATGCATCGTCGTTCATCCAGTCTTCGCGGATCGGGGTCTGTTTCACGTGAAACTTCCGGGCACGGGCCCGGACCCACCAAGGGTACCGGCCACCCAAAGATCACCACTCCGAATACTCTCGGTGGCACCTACCGATCACCTCTTCATACAGTGGTCCAATGCGCACTGGTGAGCCCCTGCCCGCCGTGGGGGACGTCCTGGCCGCCCTCGCGACCGGCCTGTGGCGCTGGGACAACGCTCAGGGGCTGGTCACCCTCGACGCGGAGGCCGCCCGCCTCCTCGGCCTGCCCGCGGAGGCGGTGACGATCACCGAGGCCGCCGTGCGCGCCCGGTTCCACCCGGCCGACTGGAACGAGGTCGGCGGTGTCGTCCAGCTCGCCGTCGCCGAGGACACGCTCGCCGAGGTCCGGCTGCGGGTCATGGACGGGCACGGCAGGGTGCTGCGGACCGTACGCAGCCGTTCCAAGCCGACGATCGACCCGGAGACCGGGGAGTTCCAGCTGTTCGGCACCCTCCAGGAGGTCACCGAACCCTCCCCCGGCACCGCCGCGCGCACCCCGGTCACCGGTGACTGGCGCCGCTCGCGCGAGGCGTTCCTGCTGGACGCGGGGCGCGCCCTGGCCGAGGCCCGGTCGACGGCGGAAGTGCTGCGGGTCGCGGCCGGCCTGTCGATGCCCGGGTTCTCGCCGGACGGGCTGGCCGTCTTCGGCGCCGAGGGCGACCGGCTCACCGTCGTCGGACACCACGGACAGCAGCCCGGGGACGAGGGTCCCTTCACCCACATGTCGCTGGCCACGGACTATCCGGCGGCGGAGGTGGTCCGCACGGGCCGGGCCGTCTATCTCTCCTCGCCCGACGACTACAAGGAGCGCTATCCCGTCTCCTGGCCGCTGGCCCGGCACTTCGGCCGGGAGTCCTGGGCCTTTCTCCCGCTGACGGTCGCGGGACGCACGATGGGCGCGTGGATGGCGGCCTTCATGTACCCCGTCACCTTCACGCCCGACGAACGCTCGGTGCTGACGACCGTCGCCCGGATGCTCGCGCAGGCCCTCTCCCGGGCGGGCGCCGCCGAGACGGAACGCGAACTCACGGACGGTCTGCAGCGCTCGATGATGCCCACGCTGGGCCCGCGGATGCCGGGCATGGGCGTCGCCGCGCGCTACGTCCCCACCGGCGGCGGTCTCCAGGTCGGCGGCGACTGGTACGACGTGATTCCGCTGCCGGCCGGCCGCTTCGCGCTCGTCATCGGCGACGTCCAGGGCCACGACGTGCGCGCCGCCGGGCTGATGGGCCAGCTCCGCATCGCCCTGCGCGCGTACGCCTCCGAGGGCCACCGCCCGGACGCGGTCCTCTCCCGGGCGTCACGGTTCCTGTACGGGGTCACGGACTCGGTGACGTACGGCTCCAGCGGGCAGGACGGCGGCGGGGGCGCGGACGTCCGCTTCGCGACCTGTCTGTACGTAGAAGTGGATCCGGCGACCGGACTGCTGGACTTCGCCCGCGCCGGGCATCCCGACCCGGCGATACGCATGGCCGACGGGACGGTGCTGATGCGCCCCACGGCCGGTGGACTGCCGCTCGGTATCGATCCGGACGCCGACTACCCGACGACCCGGCTCGGCCTGGAGCCCGGCGAGACCATGCTGATCTGCACCGACGGACTGATCGAGACCGGCGGCCACGACCTCGACACCGGCTGGCGGCGCATCCGGCGGATCCTGGAGTCCCACGACGGTGATCTGGAGGAGCTCGCCGACGCGCTGGTGCAGGGCGTGCACGGGCCCTCCTCGCACCACACCCCGGGACCGCTGGCCGACCGCCGCGAGGACGACATCGCGCTCGTGCTGCTGTCCCGCCAGGGCGCGGGCCGGGACGGCACGGTCGCGGGGCCGGCCCCGGGCGCGCCGGCGACACGGCGTACCGCCCTGACCGTGGCGCAGAGCGCGCCCGAGCGGGTCGCGGACGCCCGCCAGCAGGTGCGCGAGCTGCTGCACGACTGGGGTTCCGAGGACCAGCGCGACTCGGCGGTCCTTCTCGTCTCCGAGATCCTGACCAACGTCCTGGTGCACACCGACGGCGACGCGCTGCTGGTCGCCGAGGTGACCGGCGCGTCGGGTGACCGCCGGATGCGGGTGGAGGTCACGGACGCGAGCGGCGACCTGCCGCACCGCCGCCATCCGGGTGAGCTGGCGTCCTCCGGGCGCGGCCTGGTGCTCGTGGAGATCCTCGCGGAGGCCTGGGGCGTGGACCCGCGCGGCGAGGGCAAGAGCATCTGGTTCGAGTTCTACGAGTCGTCCACGACCAAGCCCGACGCGTAGCGCTTGCGCAGCTCCGAGACCACTCCGAAGGCGGCCGCCGTCAGCGGTACGGAGAACAGCATTCCGAGGATTCCCGCGACGGACGCGCCCGCGGTGATCGCCAGCAGCACGACCGCCGGGTGCATCTGCACGGTGCGGCTCTGGATCACCGGCTGCAGCACGTGCCCTTCCAGCACCTGCACGGCGAGAACGACCCCGAGCGCCCACAGCGCGATCACCAGCCCCCGGTCGGCGAGCGCGACCAGCACCGCCACCGCACCGGAGATGAACGCGCCCAGATAGGGGATGTACGCGCCCACGAAGACGAGCGCGCCGAGCCCGACCGCGCCCGGGACACGCAGGATCAGCAGCCCGACGGTGATGCACAGCGCGTCGATCAGGGCGATGAGCGTGGTCCCGCGCATGAAGCCCTCGACGGCTCCGAAGGCGCGGCGCGCCATGGCTTCCACGGTGTCGGCGGTGCCGTGGGGCGCGAGCGAGCGCAGCAGGCCGGCGGCGCGGTGGGAGTCGCGGAGGAAGAAGAAGACGAGCAGCAGGGCCAGCACGGCCACGGCGATGCTCTCGCCGACCAGGCCGACCCCGCTGATGACGTTGGACGCGGCCGTCCCGCCGAACTTGGTCAGCAGCTCCCTGGAGTGCGAGGTGAGGTCGTCGAGGGAGGTGCCCGGCGCGCCGAAGTGCTCGGCGACGGACCGCGCGGCCTGTTTGAGCGAGGCCAGGATCTGGTCCCCGGTGTCGATGAGCGCGGCGACGACGATGTAGACCGCCCCGCCCACCACCACGACGACGGCGACACAGGTGAGCCCCGCGGCCAGCGACCGGTGGACCCGCATGCGCACCAGCCGCCGGTACAGCGGCCGCAGCAGCGCGGTGCCCAGCAGCGCGAGCAGCACGGGCACGACCGCCGTCCGCAGTTCCCCGCACAGCCGGATCCCGACCCACGCCACGCCGGCGACGAGCAGGATCACGGCACACCAGGCCGCCAGCCGCCGGACGCCCTCGGAGAGAAGCTGCACCTCTCCACCCGACCACGCGAAGGGCGGGCCGTCCTCTCGGAACGGCCCGCCCGGGTGACGCGGTGTCAGACTCGCGCGGTCGCGCGGGTGTACGGCGTCGGGATCGTACGGCGCCGGGGCCGTACGGCCCTACAGGCCGCGCTCGGACATTCCGTGCACCGCCGGGACGGTGCCCAGGCGGCCCTTCTGGAAGTCCTCGAAGGCCTGCTGCAGCTCCTCGCGGGTGTTCATCACGAAGGGGCCGTAGTGGGCCATGGGCTCGCGGATCGGCTGTCCGCCGAGGAGGACGACCTCCAGGTCCGGGGTGTTCGCGTCCTGCTTCTCGTCCGCGCGGACGGTCAGCGAGCCGCCCGCGCCGAAGACCGCGGTCTGGCCGGTGCGGACCGGACGGCGCTCCGCGCCGACGCTGCCGCGTCCGGCGAGGACGTAGGCGAGACCGTTGAAGTCCTCGCGCCAGGGGAGGGTGATCTCGGCGCCGGGCGCCACGGTCGCGTGGACCATGGTGATGGGCGTGTGCGTGACACCGGGACCCTCGTGGCCGTCGAGCTCACCGGCGATGACGCGCAGCAGCGCGCCGCCGTCGGGGGTGCTCAGCAGCTGGACCGAGCGACCGCGGATGTCCTGGTACCGCGGGGCCATCATCTTGTCCTTGGCCGGGAGGTTCACCCACAGCTGGAGGCCGTGGAAGAGGCCGCCGGACATGACGAGCGACTCCGGCGGTGCCTCGATGTGCAGGAGGCCGGCGCCCGCGGTCATCCACTGGGTGTCCCCGTTGGTGATCGTGCCGCCACCACCGTTGGAGTCCTGGTGGTCGAAGATCCCGTCGATGATGTAGGTCACGGTCTCGAAGCCGCGGTGCGGGTGCCAGGGGGTGCCCTTGGGCTCTCCCGGCGCGTACTCCACCTCACCCATCTGGTCCATCATGATGAACGGGTCGAGGTGACGGTAGTTGATCCCGGCGAACGCGCGACGGACCGGGAATCCCTCGCCCTCGAAGCCGCTGGGCGCGGTCGTCACGGTGAGCACGGGACGGGCCACGGCGTCGGCCGGCGCCACCACACGGGGAAGGGTCAGCGGGTTTTCGACGGTCACTGCAGGCATGTCGGTACCTCCTTGTGCTTCGAGTTTAGTTGATTGTTGAACTTTCTGCCACCCGGTAACGACGGACGCCCGGAGGGAATTCCCTCCGGGCGTCCGCGGTGATCCGTGAGCGGGCGGCACTAGCCGTACATGCGGCGCATCGCGAAGTCCACCATCTGCTCCACGGCCTTCGCGTCGAAGACCATGCGGTGCTCACCCTCCATGTCGAGCACGAAGCCGTAGCCGGTGGGCAGCAGATCGATCACCTCCGCACCGGTGATCACGAAGAACTTGGACTCCTTGCCCGCGTACCGGCGCAGCTCCTTGAGCGAGCTGAACATGGGGATGACCGGCTGCTGGGTGTTGTGCAGCGCCAGGAAACCGGGGTTGTCGCCGCGCGGGCAGTAGACCTTCGACGTGGCGAAGACCTGCTGGAAGTCCTCGGCGGACAGCGATCCCGTGGTGAAGGCGCGGACCGCGTCCGGCAGCGACGGCGGGGACGGCTCGGGATAGAGCGGCGGCTGCTGGCCGTAGCCGCCGGGCATCTGCTGCTGCGGCTGGGCGTACTGCTGCTGCTGAGCGCCCGCGTTCTGGTCGTAGCCGTACATGGCCCAAAGACTAGTCGGCGCGGCCCCCGGGGGAGTCACGGACGGCCATCCCCGTCCCCGGACACCGCCCGCGCTCCTCCGCCGGCGCCCCGGACGCGTGCCACGGACGGATTCCGCCGGAGTCCGGCCCGCGTTCCGCCCGATTCCGGCACGAGTTCCACCCGCGTCCGGCCGAAGTCCCGTTAGAGCCTCGTCACATAGGGACCGTCAGGGGTTGATTCTTATTACCGACGGGTAGCATCATCGTAGCTACTTGCTGGTACGTGTAACGAGGCTGCGAACACCTCCGCCTCCCCGAACCCTTACGGAGCCGTCGCCATGGGGCACTACAAGTCGAATCTCCGCGACATCGAGTTCAACCTCTTCGAGGTGCTCGGGCGCGACAAGTTGTACGGCACCGGACCGTTCGCGGAGATGGACACGGACACCGCCAAGAGCATCCTGGAGGAGCTCACCCGTCTCTCGGAGAACGAGCTGGCCGCGTCCTTCGCCGACGCCGACCGCAACCCGCCGGTCTTCGACCCCGAGACCAACACCGCTCCGGTCCCGGCCTCCTTCAAGAAGTCGTACCAGGCGTTCATGGACTCCGAGTACTGGCGTCTGGGCCTGCCCGAGGAGATCGGCGGCTCCACCGCGCCCCGCTCCCTCATCTGGGCCTACGCGGAGCTGGTGCTCGGCGCCAACCCGGCCGTATGGATGTACTCCTCCGGTCCGGCCTTCGCCGGCATCCTCTTCGAGGAGGGCACCGAGGTCCAGAAGCACATCGCGAAGATCGCCGTCGACAAGCAGTGGGGCTCCACCATGGTCCTCACCGAGCCCGACGCGGGCTCGGACGTCGGCGCCGGCCGCACCAAAGCCGTCCAGCAGGACGACGGCTCCTGGCACATCGAGGGCGTCAAGCGCTTCATCACGTCCGGCGAGCACGACATGTCGGAGAACATCCTCCACTACGTCCTCGCCCGCCCCGAGGGCGCCGGACCGGGCACCAAGGGCCTGTCCCTCTTCCTCGTCCCGAAGTACGAGTTCGACTTCGAGACCGGCGAGCTGGGCGCCCGCAACGGCGCGTACGCGACGAACGTCGAGCACAAGATGGGCCTGAAGGCCTCCAACACCTGCGAGATGACCTTCGGCGACCGTCACCCGGCCAAGGGCTGGCTGATCGGCGACAAGCACGAGGGCATCCGCCAGATGTTCCGCATCATCGAGTTCGCCCGCATGATGGTCGGCACGAAGGCCATCTCGACCCTGTCGACGGGCTACCTGAACGCGCTGGAGTACGCCAAGGAGCGCGTCCAGGGCCCCGACCTCGCGAACTTCATGGACAAGACCGCGCCGAAGGTCACCATCACGCACCACCCCGACGTACGCCGCTCGCTGATCACGCAGAAGGCGTACGCCGAGGGCATGCGCGCCCTGGTGCTGCACACGGCGGCGGTCCAGGACGACATCCAGGTCAAGGAGGCCGCCGGCGAGGACACCGCCGCGCTGGAGGCGCTCAACGACCTGCTCCTGCCGATCGTGAAGGGCTACGGCTCCGAGAAGGGCTACGAGCAGCTCGCCCAGTCGCTCCAGACGTTCGGCGGCTCCGGCTTCCTGCAGGAGTACCCGATCGAGCAGTACATCCGCGACGCCAAGATCGACACCCTGTACGAGGGCACCACCGCGATCCAGGGCCAGGACTTCTTCTTCCGGAAGATCGTCCGCAACCAGGGCGCGGCACTGAACTCGCTCGCCGAGGACATCAAGAAGTTCCTGGCGCTCGCCACCGGCGGCGAGGAGCTGTCCGCGGCCCGCGAGCAGCTCGCCAAGGCGGCCGTCGAGCTGGAGGCCATCGTCGGCCTCATGCTCACCGACCTCGCGGCGACCGAGCAGGACGTCAAGAACATCTACAAGGTGGGCCTGAACACCACCCGCCTGCTCCTCGCCTCCGGTGACGTGGTCGTCGGCTACCTGCTGCTGCGCGGTGCCGCGGTCGCCGCCGAGAAGCTGGAGACGGCGTCGGCGAAGGACCGGCCCTTCTACACCGGCAAGATCGCCGCCGCGAAGTTCTTCGCCGCGAACGTCCTGCCCGGCGTCACCGGCGCGCGCGAGCTGGCCGAGGGCGTGGACCTGGACCTGATGGAGCTGGACGAAGCGGCGTTCTGAGTCCGAGTCCCCCGGTGACCGCCCGGCGGCCACCCGCACCCGTCGACGGCCCGCTCCCGGATGTGTCTCCGGGGGCGGGCCGTTCGCCACGGCGGAGCGGGGGGTGCACCGGGGCGCGGGGCGGACGGCCCCGGCCGCCCCGGCACCTCCGGGGCGGCACCTCCGGGGCGGCACCGGGGCGGGCGCCGTCACCGGAAGGTGACCCCCGCACCAGGTACGGCACAGGAGATCCGGGTCCGGGTGCAGCTCCGGGTGCAGCTCCGGGTGCAGGGGCCAGGTCCGGGTGCAGCTCCGGGTGCAGCTCCGGGTGCAGGGGCCAGGTCCGGGTGCAGCTCCGGGTGCAGGGGCCAGGTCCGGGTGCAGGTCCGGGTGCAGGGGCCAGGTCCAGATCCGGGTCCAAGCCCAGGTCCAGGTCCGGATCCAGGACCAGGACGGGGTCCGGATCCGTGTCCGGGTCCAGGGCCGGGACCGAGTCCGGGACCAGGGCCAGGGCCGAGTTCGGGTCCGGGTCCAGGGCCGGGACCGGGACCAGGGGCCGGGTCCAGAGGCCAGGTCCGGGACCAGGGGCCGGGTCCAGATCCGGGTCCAAGCCCAAGTCCAGGTCCGGGGGCGCGATGAGGCGCACGAAAAGGCGTACCGCACGGGCGCGCGCCGGGGCGTGAACTTTCGGGGGCACCCGAGACGTGTCGGAACATGGGTGGCATCACCGTCCCGCACCGTCACTCCTGGCCGGGCAGTACCCGGGAACGTCCGGCTCCGGCCGGATGTCCGCCCTTCACATCCCCCTTACGAGAGCCCGCTCACCATCCCGGGGAGGGGCCCCCGAGCGTCGTTAAGGTGAACTCATGAGCTACCCAGCCCGCTTCGACCGCGGCCACACCGACGACCTCATGACCTTCCTGGCGGCGAGCCCCACGCCGTACCACGCCGTGGCGAACTCCGCCGAGCGGCTGGAGAAGGCCGGATTCCGTCAGGTCGCCGAAACCGACGCGTGGGACGGCACGAGCGGAGGGAAGTTCGTGCTGCGCGGCGGCGCGATCGTCGCCTGGTACGTGCCCGAGGGCGCCGGACCGCACACCCCGTACCGGATCGTGGGCGCGCACACCGACTCCCCCAACCTGCGCGTCAAGCCGCAGCCGGACACCGGGGCGCACGGCTGGCGCCAGGTGGCCGTGGAGATCTACGGCGGACCGCTGCTGAACTCCTGGCTGGACCGCGACCTCGGGCTGGCCGGCCGGCTGGCGCTGCGTGACGGCTCGACGCGCCTGATCGACATCGACCGGCCCCTGCTGCGCGTGCCCCAGCTGGCCGTCCACCTCGACCGCTCCGTCTCCACCGAGGGGCTCAAGCTCGACAAGCAGCGCCACCTCCAGCCCGTCTGGGGCCTGGGCGACGCCCACGAGGGCGACCTGATCGCGTTCCTGGAGGAGGAGGCGGGTCTGCAGCCCGGCGAGATCACCGGCTGGGACCTGATGACCCACTCCGTCGAACCGCCGGCCTACCTGGGCCGCGACAAGGACCTGCTGGCCGGCCCCCGCATGGACAACCTGCTGTCCGTGCACGCCGGCACGGCCGCACTGGTCGCGGTGGCCACGGCCGCGGGCACCGCCGGCTCCGAACTCCCGTACATCCCCGTCCTCGCCGCCTTCGACCACGAGGAGAACGGCTCGCAGAGCGACACCGGCGCCGACGGCCCGCTGCTCGGCGGCGTACTCGAACGCTCGGTGTTCGCGCGGGGCGGCACGTACGAGGACCGGGCACGCTCCTTCGCGGGCACCGTCTGCCTCTCCTCCGACACCGGCCACGCCGTCCACCCCAACTACGCGGAACGCCACGACCCGACGCACCACCCGCGCGCCAACGGCGGCCCCATCCTCAAGGTGAACGTCAACAACCGCTACGCCACCGACGGTGCCGGCCGCGCGGTCTTCACCGCCGCCTGCGAGAAGGCCGGCGTCCCCTTCCAGTCGTTCGTCTCCAACAACTCCATGCCCTGCGGCACCACCATCGGCCCGATCACCGCGGCACGCCACGGCATCAAGACCATCGACATCGGCGTGGCCATCCTCTCGATGCACAGCGTCCGCGAACTGTGCGGCGCCGACGACCCGTTCCTGCTCGCCAACGCGCTGGTGGCGTTCCTGGAGGGATGACCCTCACCAGAGGCCGCCGAGCGGTGCCGGCGAGCGGCGAGTGAGCGCCTCCGCATGTCTCGCGGGGTCCCGGGTACCCGGAACGGGCCCGGAAAGACCGCGAGTTGCTACTCCAAGGAGGCGACACCCATGGGCCTGGGCGGCTGCATCATCCTGATCGGCGCGGGGGCCATCCTCACGTTCGCGACCGACTGGCACATGAAGGGGGTCAACCTCGACCTGGTCGGCGTCATCTTCATGGTCGTCGGACTGATCGGCGTACTGACGTTCAACAGCATCGCGAGGAGGAGGCGCGTGGTGGTGCCGCCGACCACTCCGGTGATCGAGGAGGAGCGGCACCACCGCGGCGGATACGGCGTGTAGCCGCAGGTCAGTCGTCCATCCCCGCCAGCACCAGCGGCAGCCGCCGCGCACCGTCCGCGGTGAGGCGGACCGGCACACCCCAGTCCTGCTGGTGGACGTGGCAGGCCGGGTACTCGTTCGACGGATCGTCGTCGCAGGACGCGGCCATCGCGGAGACGTGCAGGACACCCTCCGTGACGGCCGGGTTCAGCTCCAGGGCCCGGGAGAGATCCGTGCCCGCCCCCTCGCCGCCGAGCAGCAGCTCGGGCGGGGTCGAGGAGACCAGCAGCCGGGTGGACGGACCGTAGCGGAGGTCCAGCTTCTGGCCCGCCGGAGCCTGGAAGATCACGTCCAACCGGAGTTCGCCCGGGGCGACTTCGGTCGCGGTGCGCTGGGTGCGGTGGGCCACCGACTCCACCCGCACGGCCTCCTCGGGCAGCCGCAGCCGGGTCAGCCGGTGCCGGGCGGACTCGACGACCACGATGTCGTCACCGACCAGGACCGCGTCGCTCGGTTCCCGCAAGTCCGTGGCCAGCGTGGTCACTTCGCCCGTCGCCGGGTCGTAGCGGCGCAGCGCGTGGTTGTACGTGTCGCTGACGGCGACCGAGCCGTCGGGCAGCGCCGTGACGCCCAACGGGTGCTGGAGCAGGGCCTGTCCGGCGGCGCCGTCACGGTGGCCGAAGTCGAACAGGCCGGTACCGACGGCGGTGTGCACGCTGCCGTCGGGGTCGATCCAACGCAGCGCCGACGTCTCGGAGTCGGCCACCCAGAGCCGGTCGGCGGCGGCCGCCAGCCCGGACGGCTGGGCGAACCAGGCCTCGGCCGG
This sequence comes from Streptomyces fagopyri, assembly GCF_009498275.1. Classification (NCBI taxonomy): domain Bacteria; kingdom Bacillati; phylum Actinomycetota; class Actinomycetes; order Kitasatosporales; family Streptomycetaceae; genus Streptomyces; species Streptomyces fagopyri. The sequence continues at coordinate 4,612,771 of NZ_CP045643.1, forward strand.
CGGTCCGTCGACGAGCCCCTCGTTCGTCGTGCCCGCGGCGACCCCGACGGTCCCGTCCGCCGGGTCGTACGCCCACAGCTGGTGCACCCCGGCCATGGCGATCCAGACCTTGCCGCCGAACAGCGCGACGTCCCACGGCGAGGACAGGTCGACCTCGCGCGCCGGGCCGGACGTCGGCGACCCCTGCCACCACTGTCGGCCGGTGCCCGCGAGGGTCGTGACCTCGCCGGTCGCCAGGTCGACGCGGCGCAGGGCGTGGTTCACGGTGTCGGCCACCACGATCGCGCCGTCCGCGCCGTCCGCGCCGTCCGCGCCGAGCAGGGCCAGTCCCTGCGGCTCGCTGAACCCGGCCGCGTCGGCCGATCCGTCCACGAACCCGCGCACGCCGGACCCGATACGCCGTACGACCGTCTCGCCGTCGGCCTCCAGTTCCACCAGCTGATGCCGGGTCGTGTCGCTGACCAGGAAGTTCCCGTTCGGAAGGGCGAGCGCCTTGCCCGGGAAGCGGAGCGCGGTCGGCTCGGGCTCCGGCGCCACGTACGGCCCGTCCCCGCGCCGCAGCGTCCCCTTGGCCGCGTGCTCGGCCTCCAGCTCCTCCACCAGCCGGGCGATCGCGTGCGCGTGCCCCTCCCCGGCGTGCTGCGCGACGACGTAACCCTCCGGGTCGATCACCACGAGCGTCGGCCAGGCCCGCACCGCGTACTGCTTCCAGGTGGCGAGCTCGGGGTCGTCCAGCACCGGGTGCTCGACGCCGTACCGCTCGACGGCGTCGACGACCGCCTGGTGCTCGGCCTCGTGCACGAACTTCGGCGAGTGCACGCCGATGATCACCACCGTGTCCCGGTGCTTCTCCTCCAGCTCCCGCAGCTCGTCGAGGACGTGCAGGCAGTTGATGCAGCAGAAGGTCCAGAAATCGAGGATGACCACGCGTCCTCGCAGGTCGGCGAGGGTGAGTTCGTTGCCTCCGGTGTTCAGCCAGCCGCCCTTGCCGATCAGCTCGGGGGCGCGGACACGGACACGGCGGGGCGCGGGGGCGGCATCGTTCATGCTTCAAGCATGCCATCCGGGTACGGACACGCGCCCGGCGCTCAGCTCAGGGCATGCCCCGCGGTGGCGTCCACGTGGTCCGGGATCTCGCCGTGGTGGTCGCCGACGGTGAGCGTGCCCGTGGGCTCGAACATCAGGATCGCGGCGCCGGTCGGAGCGCTCGGTCTGTGTTCGGTGCCGCGCGGGACGGTGAAGACGGAGCCCCTGGGAAGGACCACGGTCCGCTCGCCCGCCGGCTCCCGCAGGGCGATGGTCAGCTCGCCCTCCAGGACCAGGAAGAACTCGTCCGTGTGGTCGTGCACGTGCCAGACGTGCTCGCCCTCGACCTTGGCCACGCGCACGTCGTAGTCGTTGACGGCGGTGACGATACGGGGGCTCCACAGGTCGGAGAAGGAAGCGAGGGCGGCGCTCAGGGATACGGGTTCGTCGGCCATACCGCCATCCTCGGCCTGGTCCCGCGGGTCCACGAGTGCTAGAAATCGCACATGCCGCAAGGATCCTCGCACCCCGTCCTCGAAGGCTCCCCCGGGAACGGTCCCGGAGGCGCGGTCGGCACCGCTCCCGGGGCCGCGGGCGAGGGCGTTCCCGCAGCCGCCGCCGAGGCCCCTCCCCGGACCGGTCCCGCGAACGGTCCCGGGACCGCCGCGCACCGGGTCGTCCTGATCGTCGACGAGAACTCCAACCCGTTCGAGATGAGCTGCGCCATCGAGGTCTTCGGGCTGCGCAGGCCCGAGCTGGCGCGGGAGCTGTACGACTTCCGGCTGTGCGCGGCCACCGAGCGCACCCGGATGCGGGACGGGTTCTTCACGCTCGCCGACGTCGCCGGGCTGGAGGCGGCCGAGGACGCCGACACACTGATCGTGCCGAACCGGCCCGACACCGACGCGCCGCGTTCACCCGAGGTCCTGGACGCCATACGCCGGGCGCACGCGCGGGGCGCGCGGCTGATCGGATTCTGCTCCGGCGCATTCACACTCGCGGAGGCCGGGCTGCTGGAGGGGCGGCGGGCGGCCTGTCACTGGATGTGGGCGCCGTCGTTCCGGGAACGGTTCCCGGAGGTGCGGCTGGAGCCGGACGTGCTGTTCGTGGACGACGGCGACATCCTCACCGCGTCCGGCAGCGCGTCGGCGCTCGACCTCGGGCTGCACGTCGTACGGCGCGACCACGGCGCCGAGATCGCCAACGCCGTCAGCCGGCGGCTGGTCTTCGCCGCGCACCGCGACGGCGGGCAGCGGCAGTTCGTCGAGCGCCCCGTACCCGACCTACCGGACGAATCCCTCGCACCCTTGCTGGCCTGGGCGCGGGAACGGCTCGGGGAACCCCTCACGGTGGCCGCGCTCGCGGCGCACGCGGCGCTCAGCCCGGCCACCCTGCACCGGCGCTTCCGTGCCCAGCTCGGGACCACCCCGTTGGCGTGGCTGACCGGGGAGCGGGTGGCACTGGCGTGCCGCCTCATCGAGCGGGGCGAACACCGGATCGAGGTCGTCGCGCGGCACAGCGGCCTCGGCACCGCCGCCAACCTCAGGACACGGCTGCGGCGGGAGACCGGACTCAGCCCATCGGCCTACAGACGGCGTTTCGGACCGGCCACGGGGGAAGCCGTGACGGTATGAGATTCCTCGTGCGCGACCGGCTCCTCGGCTTCGGTGACGACTACTGGATCGAGGACGAGCACGGCAACAAGGTGTTCCTCGTCGACGGCAAGGCGATGCGGCTGCGGGACACGTTCGAGCTGAAGGACGCGCGCGGGCGCGTCCTCATCGACATCCACCAGAAGATGTTCGCCCTGCGGGACACGATGGTCATCGAGCGGGACGGCGAGACGCTGGCCACCATCCGGCGCAAGCGGCTGTCCCTGCTGCGCAACCACTACCGGGTGGCCCTGGTGGACGGTACGGAACTCGACGTCAGCGGGAAGATCCTGGACCGGGAGTTCGGGGTCGACTACGACGGGGAACTGCTCGCGCAGATCTCGCGCCGGTGGCTGCGGGTGCGGGAGACGTACGGCGTCGACGTCGTCCGGGACGACGCGGACACCGCGCTGCTCATCGCGGTGGCGGTCTGCGTGATCCACCTGGCGGAGAAGGAGCACGGCACGGACTGAACCGGCGCGGTGCGGCGCCGTGCGGCGCCGTGCCGGTTTTGCCGGTTCAGTGCGGCCCCGTGCAGCGCGATACGCGTCGGCCGCGTTCGCCGGGCCGGTCGCACGGGTCGGTGGTGCGGTTCCGTCGCACGCGTCGACGGCGCGGGTCCAGTCACATGGCTTCAAGCGGTGTGCGCCGGTCACATCCGTCAGCGGCGCGCGCCGGTTGCGTGTGCCGGTAGCGTGCCGGTTCCGCAGGTCGGCCGTGCGCCTCGGTCGCGTGCGTCAACGGCGTACGCCAGTCGCGCGCGGCAGCGACGCGCACCGGTCCCGCGTGTCAGCCGCGGGGCGGTGTGCGGCCCAGCGCGCGGTCCTTGAGTACCGGGAACTGTTCCCTCGTCGTCGCCACCTTCCCCGGGTCGAACTCGACCGTGAGGACCTCCTCGCCGGGGCCGGCCTCCGCGAGGACCTCGCCCCAGGGGTCGACCACGATCGAGTGACCGGCCTGGGGAACGTCCGCGTGGGTGCCGGCCGTTCCACAGGCGAGTACGAACGCCTGGTTCTCGACCGCCCGGGCCCGGGCGAGCAGGGTCCAGTGGGCGCGGCGGCGCTCGGGCCAGCCGGCGGGGACGACGAAGGTCTCGGCGCCCGCGTCGACGAGCCCGCGGAAGAGCTCGGGGAAGCGGAGGTCGTAGCACGTGGCTACGCCGACGGTGGTCCCCGGAAGGCGGACCGTCACCAGCTCGCCCCCCGCGCCCATCAGCACGGCCTCACCCTTGTCGAAGCCGAAGCGGTGGATCTTGCGGTAGACGGCGGCGAGGTCGCCGGAGGGCGAGAAGACGAGGGAGGTGTTGTAGACCGTCCCGTCCGGGGCGTGTTCCGGGACGGATCCCGCGTGCAGCCATACGCCCGCGTCGCTCGCCGCCTTCGCCATGGCCTCGGCGGTCGGCCCCTGGAGGGTCTCCGCCTCCTTGGCGAAGGACTCGTAGGCGAACGCGCCCGTGGTCCACAGCTCGGGCAGCACCACCAGATCCACTCCGGCTTGTTCTCGTACCAGAGCGGCCACACGATGCCGACGCGAATCGACCGATTCAGCAGCTTTTACGTCGATCTGGAGCAGAGAGGCGCGCACACTACCACCGTCCTGGCATTCGAGCCGTCCATACGGGCCTACGATCGTCACACGAAAGCACTGCCGGGGTGCCTCACAGCAGCGTAACTTAGCGTTCCAAGACACCCACTGCCCGCGTACCGACCGCCCGAGGGGTCCCGTTCCGTGAGTCTGCATCCGAGCCTTCAGTCCTACGCCGACGCCTGGGCCCACTCCGTCGATGCGATATCCGAGTTGGTGTCGCCGCTGGTGGAGGGCGAATGGAACCGGCGCACGCCCTGCCCCGGCTGGTCGGTACGGGATCTGGTGTCGCACGTGATCGGGCTCGACTGCGAGATGCTGGGCGACCCGCGGCCGATCCACACGCTTCCCCGGGACCTGTTCCACGTCACGAACGAGCACCAGCGCTACATGGAGATGCAGGTCGATGTGCGCCGCCACCACACGGCGCCCGAGATGACCTCCGAGCTGGAGTACACGATCATCCGCCGCAACCGTCAGCTGCGCAACGAGACGCGGCAGCCGGACGCCAAGGTCCGCGGCCCGCTCGGCACCGAGGTGACCCTCGAACACGCCATGCTGAACCGGGCGTTCGACGTGTGGTTGCACGAGCAGGACCTCCGGACCACCCTCGGCCGGCCGGGCAACCTCGACTCCCCGGGCGCGCAGATCGTCCGCGACCAGCTGCTCGCGGCGCTGCCGAAGGTGGTGGCCAAGGACGCGGGGGCGCCCGCGCATTCGGCGGTCGTCTTCGATGTCCACGGCCCCATGGAGTTCCTGCGCACGGTGCGCGTCGACGCCGAGGGGCGCGGCTCGATAGACGGTGCCCCCTCACTCGGCCCGGCGGCCACCCTCACCCTCGACTGGGAGACCTTCTTCCGGCTGGCCTGCGGGCGCGTGACCCCCGAATCCGTCTCCGACCGCATCAAGACCGAGGGCGACCCGGACCTGACCACGGCGATCCTCCGCAACTTCACGGTCACGCCGTAACGAGGGGCGGGGCCCCGGAGGAACCGGGGCCCCCGACAGACCGGGACAGCGGAGGAGGCCCCCGGCGGTGACTACGCCGGTACGTGCACCGTCTCCACCCGGCTCGCGACCAACCGCTCCCGCTCCCTGCGCGCCGCCTCCTTGCGCAGCCGGAAGATCTGGCTCAGCCCGACCGCCTGAAGGACGAACACCGCGGAGAACGCGATCCGGTAGTTGTCCCCGGTCGAGTCCAGCAGCACACCGATCGCGAACAGCGTCGTCATGGAGGCGACGAAACCACCCATGTTGGTGATCCCGGACGCGGTTCCCTGCCGCTCGGGCGGATTCGCGGGCCGTGCGAAGTCGAAACCGATCATGGAAGCCGGACCGCAGGCCCCCAGCACGGTGCACAGCGTCAGCAGCAGCCACATCGGCGCGTGCTGCCCGGGGTAGGCCACCGCGCTCGCCCATGCCACGGCGGTCGCCGACACCGTCCCGAGCGCCAACGGCAGCCGCGCCGCGTGGTGCCGGGCGACGATCTGCCCGTACACGAGCCCGACGAACATGTTGGACAGGACGACGAGGGTGAGCAGTTCACCGGCCGTCGCCCGCGACAGCCCCTGCGCCTCGACCAGGAACGGCATGCCCCACAGCAGGAGGAAGACCATCGCCGGGAACTGCGTCGTGAAGTGCACCCACATCCCGAGCCGGGTGCCGGGCTCGCGCCAGGACGCCAGGATCTGCCGGCGCACGAAGGCGGCCCCCCGGTGCGGGAACGGCTCCGGTTCGTGGCCCTCGGGGTGGTCCTTCAGGAAGAGGAGCAGCAGGACGAGGACGACCACGCCCGCGAACGCGCTGCCCGCGAACGCCGCCGTCCACCCGACCCCGTGCAGCAGCCGCGCGATCACGAGGGTCGACACGAGGTTGCCCGCCATGCCGACGAGCCCCGCGAGCTGGGCGACGAGCGGTCCGCGCCGGGCCGGGAACCAGCGGGTGCCCAGCCGCAGCACGCTGATGAACGTCATCGCGTCCCCGCAGCCGAGCAGCGCCCGCGAGGCCAGCGCCATCCCGTACGAGTCCGAGAACGCGAAGCCGAGTTGTCCCGCCGTGAACAGCAGGACGCCGAAGGTCAGCACCCGCTTGGTGCCGAGCCGGTCGACGAGCAGCCCGACCGGTATCTGCATGCCCGCGTAGACGAGGAGCTGGAGGATCGAGAAGGTGGAGAGGGCTGAGGCGTTCACATGGAAACGGTCCGCGGCGTCGAGTCCGGCCACCCCGAGGGACGTACGGAAGATGACCGCGACGAAGTAGACGGCGACGCCGACGCCCCAGACACCGACGGCGCGGCGCCCGCCGGGCGGATCACCCGGCAGCGACACGGCCGAGTGGGAGCTCATCGCACCTCTCCCCGCGCCAGGTTCGAGAACCAGCTGACGTGACGGTGGACGATGTCGACAGCCGCCTCCGCGTCGCCGGAGCGCAGGGCTTCGAGGATCTGTTCGTGCTCGGTGAGCGTCTTGGTGATCCGGTCGGGGTGCGCGTGCATGACGGCCACTCCCATCCTCAACTGACGGTCGCGGAGCTGGTCGTAGAGGCGGGAGAGGATCTCGTTGGCGCCGCTGCGGACGATCTCCGCGTGGAAGCAGCGGTCGGTGACGGCGGCGCCCGCCAGATCGCCGGCCGCGGCCTGTTCCTTCTGCTGGGCGAGGAGTTCCTCCAGCCGCGCGATGAGCCGCGGGGCGGCCGGTACGGCCTTGCGGACCGCGTGCTCCTCGACGAGCTGGCGGGTCTCGACCACGTCCGCGATCTCCTGCGCGGAGACGGGCAGGACGAGCGCGCCCTTCTTCGGGTAGAGCCTGATCAGGCCCTCGGCCTCGAGCCGGAGCAGCGCCTCGCGCACCGGTGTCCGGGACACCCCCACCGAGTCGGCGAGTTCGCCCTCGGTGAGCAGCGTCCCCCCTTCGTAACGGCGTTCCAGGACACCCTGCTTGACGTGGGCGTAGACGCGGTCGGCGGCGGGCGGCTGTTTCACCGGAGGGACGGCGGGCGGGGCGGGGACGGGTGGGGCGGCAGGCATGCGCACATCATAGATACAACACGCACGCATCGCCGTGGCTCGTCCAGGATGCGGACCGGCGCGACTCGAAGGCCTCTCGCGCGTTCACCTTGGGGCTCCCGGCGTAACCCACGTCACATCATTCAGTTCTCTTTTCCGTGCATCCCTTTGGGCGCGTGGGGAGTCCGTACGTGAGACGGCACTGCCATGTGCCGTTCTCCCAGGGGCATTTCGCGCATTCGGAGCGTTTATTTTGATTACCGGCATTAAGGGCACGCGTTTCCGCAGGGCCGCCGCTGTGACCGTCACGACCGGCGCCGTTCTGGCCGTCGGAGCCTTCGGCGCGGCACCCGCGGGTGCCGTGGCCACGCCCACGATCGCCGCCAAGGGCGGCTACGTGATGAACAACGGCACGGCCGCGACCCTCTACACCAAGGCCGCGGACACTCCGCTTTCCACCGGCTCCACCACCAAGATCATGACGGCCAAGGTCGTACTGGCCCAGTCGAACCTGAACCTGGACGCCACCGTCACCATCCAGAAGGCGTACAGCGACTACGTGGTCGCCAACAACGCCTCCCAGGCGCACCTCATCGTCGGTGACAAGGTCACCGTCCGCCAGCTCCTCTACGGGCTGATGCTGCCGTCGGGCTGCGACGCCGCGTACGCGCTCGCCGACAAGTTCGGCTCGGGCACGACCCGCGCCGCCCGCGTGAAGTCCTTCATCGGCAAGATGAACACCGCGGCGCAGAGCCTCCACCTGGCGCACACGCACTTCGACTCGTTCGACGGCATCGGCAACGGCAACAACTACTCGACGCCGCGCGACCTGACGAAGATCGCCAGCAGCGCGATGAAGAGCGCCACGTTCAAGTCGGTCGTGAAGACGAAGTCGTACACGGCGAAGACCAAGACGAAGACCGGCGGCACCCGCACCATGGCCGCGTGGACCAACACCAACGGTCTGCTGAGCAGCTACAGCGGCACCATCGGCGTGAAGACGGGCTCCGGCCCCGAGGCCAAGTACTGCCTCGTCTTCGCCGCCACCCGCAACGGCAAGACGGTCATCGGCACGGTCCTCGCCTCGACGTCCATCCCGGCCCGTGAGTCGGACGCGAAGAAGCTGATGAGCTACGCCTTCGCCAAGTAGTTCCCCGATGTGGGGGCGATGAGTTCCCGGCCTGAGGGAAAGGGGCCTGCCGCGCGACACGCGGCAGGCCCCTTCGCCGTCCCGGCTCCCCTCGTCGCACCGAGCGCGAGGGGCCGGCGCGCGGCCGCTCCAGCCGGCTCGTCCGGCGCCGTTCGCCGGCCCGGCCCGCGCTCGTCGCCCGCCGTCGTACACGTCCCGATCATCCCGCGCGGCCCATTCGATGATCTTTCCCTCGCAATCATGAACATCCTGGTACCCGGCTGGCATATTCGATTTCCTCCGTTCTACGTTCCGCGACGGAGGTGGTTCACATGAACGAACCCAGCAAGCGGCCCAGTTCGGCCGATCAGCACGAGGCGATCGACATCAGCGACTTCGTGTTCGCGGCGACCGGCGACCGGATCCGAAGGCTGACCATGCCGGACGGGAACCACTGGTTCCCGTCCGTGGACGTCTGCACGGAGTTGGGGTACATCACGCCCCGGAAGGCACTTCTCGATCACGTCCCCGAGGAGCACCGAGACAATCTCGAGACAGTGACTGGAGGTCACGGTCTCAGCATTCCCGCAGGTAGGACCTGGCGCCGAGACTTGCAACTGATCGACCTCCAGGGTCTGATCCTTCTCGTCAACGCCTGCACCAAGCCCGCCTGCGCCCCCTTCAAGCAGTGGGTCGCCGAGGTCATCGAGACCGTCCAGCGGGAGGGTTCCTACTCTCTCGAAGAGGCCGAGGTGCAGCCCGCCGAGCCGGGCGCCCCCATCGCCTACGCCATGCCCGAACAGGTCGCCGAGGCCATCGTCCGGCTGGAGGAGCTCAACCTGCGGGCGGACGAGCAGCACGCGCTCGTCCAGCAGGAGTCGCTCACCCTGCAACGGACCATGGTCGAGATGCAGCGCGCGACGCTCGTCACGCAACAGGCCATCGCCCAGGCCATGGAACGCATCGCGAACCGGCTCGACGTCCTGACGCTCGACCGTCCGGCGCCCACCGCCGCGTTCTCCACGCAGCCGACCGCCGAGTCCGTACTGGCCGACTGGCGGCAGCGGCTGAGCGTGACGTCCGATGTGTGGGCGGTGGCGGTGGTGATCGTGCCGGTCCTGGTCGAGGAGGGCGAACTGCGTCAGCCGCTGGACTCCATCGCGGCCCGTACGGGACTCTCCGTGCAGCGTGTCAACGACTGTCTGCGCATGCTGCGCAAGCACGCCTGCATCCACTCCCGGGGCGGCACCGAGGACGGGGCGCCCGTCTACGTGCTCAACCGTCCCTGACCTGGCCCAAGGCGAAGGGGCCGGTCGCAAGTACAATTTGCGGCCGACCCCTCCGGGTCGAATCTATCCGATCGACGGGGTTCTCACGCCCAGGTGATCAGTTTCTTCGGCTGTTCCAGGATCGCCGCCACGTCCGCCAGCACCTTGGACCCCAACTCCCCGTCCACCAGACGGTGGTCGAAGGAGAGGGCGAGCGTCGTCACCTGACGCGGTTTCACCTTGCCCTTGTGGACCCAGGGCTGGAGCTTGATCGCGCCGATCGCGAGGATCGCCGACTCGCCGGGATTGAGGATCGGCGTGCCGGTGTCGACGCCGAAGACGCCGACGTTGGTGATCGTCACCGTGCCGCCCTGCATCGCGGCCGGCGAGGTCTTGCCCTCGCGGGCCGTCGCCACCAGCTCGCCCAGGGACTCGGCGAGCTGGGGGAGCGTCTTGCTGTGCGCGTCCTTGATGTTCGGGACGAGCAGGCCACGGGGCGTGGCGGCGGCGATGCCCAGGTTCACGTAGTGCTTGAGGACGATCTCCTGGGCCGCCTCGTCCCAGGACGCGTTGACGTCCGGGTTGCGCTTGATCGCCACCAGCAGCGCCTTGGCGATGAGCAGCAGCGGGTTCACGCGCAGGCCCGCGAGATCCTTGTCCTGCTTGAGCTCCTCGACGAGCCTCATCGTGCGCGTCACGTCGACCGTCACGAACTCGGTGACGTGCGGAGCGGTGAACGCCGAGCCGACCATCGCGGTGGCGGTGGCCTTGCGGACGCCCTTCACCGGGACACGGGTCTCCCGCGCCGCGTCGTACGTGGCGACCGGGGCGGGCGCCTGGACGCGGGCGACCGACGCGGTCTCCTCGACGGACGCCTGCGGGGCCGGCACCGGTGCGGGCGCGACCGCCGCGTGGACGTCCTCGCGCGTGATGACGCCGTCCGGGCCCGAGGGGGTGATCGCCGTCAGGTCGACCCCGAGGTCCTTGGCGAGCTTGCGGACCGGGGGCTTCGCCAGCGGGCGCGGCCTGCCGTGTCCGTTGAGCTCGCCCTGGATCGCGGTGGCCGCGTGGAACACCCCGGACTGCTGCGGGGGAACCTCGGCGCCCTTGCGGGGGCGTCGCTTGGTGGAGGACTCGGCCACCCCGTACCCGACGAGGACCGGCTTGCGGCCCTCGGGCTTGGGCTCCCCGTCGGCGGGAACCGCCGGGGGCGGCGGGCTCGCGGGGACGGGCTCGGCGGCCGGGGCCACCACGGGCGCCGTCCCGCCGGGAGCCGCTCCTCCGGACACGTCCACCGCGATGATCACCTGGCCCACGTCCACCGTCGTCCCCTCGGGGAAACGGAGTTCGCGCACCACGCCGTCGTACGGGATCGGCAGCTCGACCGCGGCCTTGGCGGTCTCTACCTCGCACACGACCTGGCCGTCGGTGACGGTGTCACCGGGCTGGACGTACCACTTGAGGATCTCCGCCTCGGTGAGTCCCTCGCCCACGTCGGGCATCTTGAACTCGCGGAGCCCCGACGCGTTCTCAGTCATCGTCGTCACGACCCTCTCCTCAGTACGCCAGCGAGCGGTCGACGGCGTCGAGCACCCGGTCCAGGCCCGGAAGGTACTCGTCCTCCAGGCGCGCCGGCGGATAGGGGGCGTGGTAGCCCCCGACCCGCAGCACGGGTGCCTCCAGGTGGTAGAAGCACCGCTCCGTGATGCGGGCGGCGATCTCCGCGCCCGTGCCCAGGAACACCGGGGCCTCGTGCACCACGACCAGGTGGCGGGTCTTCTCCACCGAGGCCTGCACGGAGTCGAAGTCGATGGGCGACATCGAGCGCAGGTCCAGGACCTCGATCGACTTGCCCTCCTCCTGGGCGGCCGCCGCGGCCTCCAGGCAGACCTTCACCATCGGGCCGTACGCGGCGAGCGTCAGGTCGCTGCCCTCGCGGGCCACGACCGCCTTGTGCAGCGGACCGGGGATCGCGTCGGTGTTGACCTCGCTCTTGTCCCAGTAGCGCCGCTTGGGCTCGAAGAAGATCACCGGGTCGTCGCTCTGGATGGCCTGCTGCATCATCCAGTAGGCGTCGCTCGCGTTCGACGGGGAGACCACTTTGAGGCCCGCGACGTGCGCGAAGAGCGCCTCGGGGGACTCGGAGTGGTGCTCCACGGCGCCGATGCCGCCGCCGTAGGGGATGCGGATGACGACGGGGAGCTTGATCTTGCCGAGCGCCCGCGCGTGCATCTTCGCGAGCTGCGTGACGATCTGGTCGTACGCCGGGAAGACGAATCCGTCGAACTGGATCTCCACGACCGGGCGGTAACCCCGCAGGGCGAGGCCGATCGCCGTGCCGACGATGCCCGACTCGGCGAGCGGGGTGTCGATGACCCGGTCCTCACCGAAGTCCTTCTGCAGGCCGTCCGTGACCCGGAAGACACCGCCGAGCTTGCCGACGTCCTCGCCCATGATCAGGACCTTGGGGTCGGTGTCGAGGGCCGTGCGCAGCGACTCGTTGATCGCCTTGGCCAGCGCCATCTTTTCCGCAGCCATCGCTACTTGCCCTCCCCTTCATCCGCGAACGACGCCTGGTAGGCGGCGAACTGGGCCCGCTCCTCGTCGACGAGCGCGTGCCCGTCCGCGTACACGTTCTCGAAGATCGCGAGGTGGTCGGGGTCCGGCATGGCCCGGACGACTTCGCGTACTCGTTTGCCCAACGTCTCGCTCTCGGCCTCGAGTTCCGCGAAGAATCCCTCGTCCGCGTGGTTTGCGGCCTCCAGATACGCGCGCAGGCGCAGGATCGGGTCCTTCGCCTCCCAGGACTCGCGCTCCTCGTCCGCCCGGTACTTCGTCGGGTCGTCGGAGGTGGTGTGCGCGCCCATCCGGTACGTGTAGGCCTCGACGAGGGTGGGCCCCTCGCCGCGGCGGGCCCGCTCCAGGGCCCACTTGGTCACGGCCAGGCAGGCCAGGACGTCGTTGCCGTCGACCCGGACGCCCGGGAAGCCGTAGCCCTGCGCGCGCTGGTAGAGCGGGACGCGGGTCTGCTTCTCGGTGGGCTCGGAGATCGCCCACTGGTTGTTCTGGCAGAAGAACACGACGGGCGCGTTGTAGACCGCGGAGAAGGTGAACGATTCGGCCACGTCGCCCTGGCTGGAGGCGCCGTCCCCGAAGTACGCGATCACGGCCGAGTCCGCGCCGTCCTTGGCGATGCCCATGGCGTAGCCGGTGGCGTGCAGCGTCTGCGAGCCGATGACGATCGTGTAGAGGTGGAAGTTGTTGCTGTTCGGGTCCCAGCCGCCGTTGTTCACACCCCTGAACATGCCGAGCAGGTTGGTCGGGTCGACCCCGCGGCACCAGGCGACGCCGTGCTCGCGGTAGGTCGGGAAGACGTAGTCGTCGTCACGGGTGGCGCGGCCCGAACCGATCTGGGCGGCCTCCTGGCCGAGCATCGAGGCCCACAGGCCCAGCTCGCCCTGACGCTGCAGAGAAGTGGCCTCGGCGTCGAACCGGCGGCTCAGCACCATGTCCCGGTACAGGCCGCGCAGCTCCTCCGGGGTGATGTCGGCGACGTACGGGTCGTACGTGGCGTCCGCGACCCGCTCGCCCTCCGGCGTCAGCAGCTGGACGAGTTCGGGGTCCGCGCCCGAAGTACCCGGTGACTTCTTGCCGGCCGCGCCGGTGCCCTTGCCGGCTGCGGTCCTGCTCGCGGCGGTCTTTGAACCGGCCGTACTGGCGCCGCTTTTCGCAGCGGTCGTACCGGCGCTGCGTCGCGGCTTGCGCGCGGCAGTGCTCTCCACGGTCACGTGTGCTCCTCCGTCGGTCCGGCCCCCGGGGTTGCCGGGTGGCTGGGTTCCCTCTTGCTCGTCGAGAGCTCGAGGGAGCGGCTCGCCGTTCCAGTACCCGTGCACGGGGTGGGTGCCACTCGGCCGGAACAGGCGTGACAGGTGCCCCGGCGAGCGCCCTGCATCGGTCACGTTACCCAGTGCTCCACATTTCTGTGAAACCCCTCCTGACCTGCGTTTTTGCTTGGATTTCCAAGTACTTTTTAGTCGGATTTCCAAGTAGTTCGCGCGGGTCGGGAACAGTTGCTGGTCACAGCACTGGTCGCAGCCTTGCAGGGGGCCGGAACACCGGCACGTTATCCCGGCCACCCCGGGCACGGGAAGAGTGGACCTCCACAGGGCCGAGGGTGGTGTGTGACACTTACTTTGTGCCCGAAAACGGAAAAATTACCGTATTTCTCGTCGATGACCACGAGGTGGTGCGACGCGGGGTGCACGAGTTGCTCTCCGCCGAGGACGGCATCGAGGTGGTCGGCGAGGCCGGGACGGCGGCCGACGCGCTGATACGGATTCCCGTCACGCGTCCGGACGTCGCGGTGCTCGACGTACGGCTCCCGGACGGCAGCGGCGTGGAGGTCTGCCGTGAGATCCGGTCCGCCGACGAGGCCGTCAAGTGCCTGATGCTGACCTCCTACGCCGACGACGAGGCGCTTTTCGAAGCGATCATGGCGGGTGCGTCGGGCTATGTGCTGAAGGCGATCCGCGGCGGGGAACTGCTGGCGGCCGTGCGCGACGTCGCGGCCGGGAAGTCCCTGCTCGACCCGGAGGCCACGGCCCGGGTCCTGGAGCGGCTGCGCGACGGCGGCCCGCGCGGTGACGACCGGCTGGCCCACCTCACCGAACAGGAGCGCAGGATCCTCGACCTGATCGGCGAGGGACTGACCAATCGCGTGATAGGCGAGCGGCTGCACCTCGCCGAGAAGACGATCAAGAACTACGTGTCGAGCCTGCTGTCCAAGCTGGGCATGGAGCGGCGTTCCCAGGCGGCCGCTTACGTGGCGCGCCTCCAGGCGGAGCGGCAACGCCGCTGAGGGACCCCCGATCCCCTTCGGGACCTACGGCTCTTCCCTCCGGGACGGGCGGCTCTTGTCCGGGCTCACCGGTTGCCGAAGATTGGGAGGATGCCCACCGACGAAGAGCTCGCCGTGGACCTGATGCGCCGCACCGATCACGGCCGGGTGGCCGCCAGCCGGCACGCCCTGCCGCTGCTCGCGGCGGCCCGCCACATCGTGGTGGAGGGGCGGGTCCTGCTGCGCATGCACCGGGGCTGCGGAAGCCACCAGGCGTGCGTCGGCGGCGTCATCGCGTACGGCACCGACAACCTGGGGTCCGCGCGGCCCGGCGAGAGTCTGTGGTCCGTGCAGATCGTGGGCCGGTGCGAGGCGGTCGAGCCGACCGCGGCGGAGCGGGAGCGTTTCGGACCCGCCCCGCGACTCGTGGACGGTGAACGCTTCGACCCGGTCTATCTGGGCCTCACGCCCCAGTTCTGCACCGTGCACTCCACGGACGATGGCCTGGAACGGCAGTTCCAGCACATCCTGTGACCATCTCGTGATCAAACATGACTGTGTGTGACAAACGCAGGTCAGGGGCCTGTACGGTGCCCTAGCATCTGGCGCGTGCCGCGCTCATCCGTACCCATTCCTGTGATTCACGCGCCCCCTCTGGGCGCCCTCCTCCGCCAGTACGCAGCCGGGTCCGCGCTGACCTGCGACCCCGTCGAACAGGGGCTGCTCAACCGCGGCTACCGGCTGCGCACCACACACGGCCGCTACTTCCTCAAGCACCATTTCGACCCCGAGACGGCCGATCCCGCCGCGATCGCCCGCCAGCACCGGGCGACCCAGCGTCTCGCGGATCTCGGCGTTCCCGTCGCCCCGCCGCTGGCCGGCACCGACGGGCGCACGGTCGCCGTCGTCGGGGGCCACGCGTACGCCCTGCACCCCTGGATCGACGGCAGGCACCGCCACGGCGGTCAGCTCACCACCGCGCAGTGCGCCCGGCTGGGAGCCCTCCTCGGGGTCGTCCACGCGAGTCTGGAGCGGGTGATGGAGCGGGTGATGGCGACCCAGGGACGCTCCTCCCCGAAACCGCCCACCGCCGGGCCCGGCCGGGTACCGGAGGGGCCGGGTACGCCGCACGCGACGGGTGACGAGGCCGGCGGGACCGCCGGGACGCACGAGCCGGCCGAGGCGAACGGGAGAACGCCGGACAGCGGTCAGGGGGCGCGGGACAGCGCCCCGGCGGCGCCCCACGGCCCGGAGGGCTCCGGTCCCGGCGGGGACACCGAGGCCCGCACCGGTGAGGGCACCGACCCGGCCCGGGGGGCCGACCCAGCCGACACCTTCGCGCTCATCGACCGCCTGCTCGCCAGGGTGCGCAGCCACCGCCCGCCCGACGCCTTCGACGAACTGGCCCGGCACCGGCTCCTGGAACGGCGCGCCCTGCTGGAGAAACACGCCGACCGGCGGCCTCCGCAGGGCGGCTCGGTGGGCTGGGTGCACGGCGACTTCCACCCGTTCAACCTGCTCTACCGCGACGGCGAACCGGCGGCGATCGTCGACTGGGACCGGCTGGGCGTCCACCCCCGCGCCGAGGAGGCCGTACGCGCCGCGATGATCTTCTTCGTGCGGCCCGTCGGCGCGCTCGACCTGGCGAAGGTACGGGCCTACGCGCGCGCGTACCGGCGTGCGGCGGGCGCGGGGCCCGCCGAGCTGGCGGCCGCCGTGCACCGCGTGTGGTGGGAACGCCTCAACGACTTCTGGATGCTGCGCTGGCACTACGAGCGCGGCGACACCCGTGCCGACCCCCAGTTCCCGGCGGCGTCGGCGCTGGCGGTGTGGTGGACGCGGAAGTACGACGCGGTCTGCGAGGCGTTCACGGGCTGACCGGCGACCGGCGGCGCCTGCGGGGAGCCTCAGGGGACCGCCGGGCCCCGTTCGCCGGGCGGAGAGCCCAGGAGGCGCCCAGGCCCCCCGTAAGGCCGCTCCGACGGCCCGGAAACGCCACACGCGCGTGGCGGCCCGTTTCCGGGCCTCACGCGCGTGTGGAGGGCGTCTCGGGCGGATCCCCTCAAGGATTCGCGGTGTTGCCCTCGGAGTCTCCGCCACCGCCGTCCCCGGTCGGGTCCGGGGACACCGGCGCATCGGTGCTCGGCTCGTCCGACGGCTGCGAGGGCGTCGACTTCGTCGGGGTGTCCGAGGGCTCGTCGGACGGCTCGTCCGAAGGCCGGCTGCTGTAGCTCTCGGACGGGGTGTACGACGGCGTGTAGTCCGAACCGGAGTCCGAGCCGGTGCCGTTGTCCGTGGAACTGTCCGTCGAGGTGTCCGTGGAGTCGTCGCTCGGGGTCTCGCTGGGCTTGTCACCCTTGTCGGACTGCGTGACCGCGGGCGACCGGGTCGTACCGGTGCCGCCGGTGCCGCCGCCCTTGGTGGTGTTGAGCGCGAGCGCGACCCCCGCCGCGATCGCGATCACCGCGAGCACCGCGAGGATCCACAGCTTGCCGCGGCCGCTGCCCCCGTTGCCACGCCCCTCGAAGCCGCCGTCGTCCCCGCCGCCGTACGGCGGGATGATCGGCGCCGGGATCTGCGTGGTGCCGGACTCACCCGGGTGCGGCAGCGCGGTCGTGCCCGCGAAGCCCGCCGCCGGGGTGTGCAGCCCCTCGTGCACCGTGACCGGTCCGGTGTTCCAGGTGCCGGTGTGTCCGCCCTGGTCGTAGAGCATCTGCAGGCCGTACTGGACGAGCCCGCGCATCTCCTCGGCCGTCTGGAACCGGTCGTCCGGCTCCTTCGCGAGCGAGCGCATGACCAGCCCGTCGAGCTCCGGCGGCGCCGCCGCCGCGACCTCGGACGGGGGCACCGGGATGTCCTGGACGTGCTGGTAGACCACCGACAACGGCGTCTCGCCGGTGAACGGGGGCCGCAGCGCGAGAAGTTCGTAGAGCAGACAGCCCGTCGCGTACAGGTCGGAGCGGTGGTCGACGGCCTTGCCGAGCGCCTGCTCCGGGGAGAGGTACTGCGGCGTGCCCATGACCATGCCGGTCTGGGTCATCGTCGACTGCGCGCCGTGCAGGGCGCGCGCGATGCCGAAGTCCATCACCTTCACGGCACCGGTCTGCGTGATGATCACGTTCGCCGGCTTGATGTCACGGTGCACGATGCCGTGCTGGTGCGAGTAGGCCAGCGCCTCCAGCACACCCGAGACGATGATCAGCGCCTGCTCGGGCCCCGGGGCCTCGGCGTTGATGAGCAGGTCACGAATGGTGCGGCCCTCGACCAGCTCCATCACGATGTACGGGACGACCCCGTGCCCGACCACGTCCTCGCCGGAGTCGTACACGGCGACGACGGCGTGGTGGTTGAGTCCGGCCACCGACTGCGCCTCACGCGTGAAGCGGGCCTTCGACACCGGGTCCTCGGCCAGATCCGAGCGGAGCAGTTTGACCGCGACGGTGCGCCCGAGGCGCACGTCCTCGGCCGCGAACACCTCGGCCATGCCGCCCCGGCCTAGTCTGTGGGTCAGCCGATACCGGCCGTCCCCCACAAGTCCGCCGTTACCCCACATCTCCGGCGCATCTGACATACCGCCGCCAGTCGCCTCGGGGTCGGACGGGCCCTGAGCGCGCTGCTGCTGTGCCATCAGTCCTCGCCGTCGTTTCTGCCCGCGGTCTGCGCGGTGGTTGTTACGGTCTCCGTCGAGCCACGCTACAGGCTCGGCGCGGGGTGCCGGTCCGAGATGGAATCGAGATGGACCGGTCATCCAACCCGCCCCGGGTACCCGCGCGCAAATCCTGTGTACCGCCCGTACGGCACCTGTAACGCTTCCGCGACGCTTCTTTCGCGTACGGTCACGGAACGGGCACCGAGCTTGACGTGTCACCGCCCTCGGGCAGACTTGGCCGGGAATCAGCCAATCGATCACCGGAACACAGGTCGATCACAGTCGATCGATTCGATCACAGTCAATCGATCACGGACCGCGGGAGCAACCAGCCGACGCTGCCGCCGTGCCGATGGGGGACGCAGAAAATGAGCCAGGACGGCGCACAGGGCCGGTACGCGGGGCGCGCGGTCGCCGGTGGCCGCTACCAGCTGCGCGATCTGCTCGGCGAGGGCGGCATGGCCTCGGTGCATCTCGCGTACGACTCGGTGCTCGACCGCCAGGTGGCGATCAAGACGCTGCACACGGAGCTCGGCCGTGAGCAGGCCTTCCGCGAGCGATTCCGCCGCGAGGCCCAGTCGGTGGCCAAGCTCACGCACACGAACATCGTCTCGGTCTTCGACACCGGCGAGGACGACCTCAACGGCATGACGACGCCGTACATCGTCATGGAGTACATCGAGGGCAAGCCGCTCGGCTCGGTCCTCGACGCGGACATCCAGCAGTACGGCGCGATGCCCGCCGACAAGGCCCTGAAGATCACCGCGGACGTGCTGGCGGCCCTGGAGATCAGCCACGAGATGGGGCTGGTCCACCGGGACATCAAGCCGGGCAACGTGATGATGACGAAGCGGGGCGTCGTCAAGGTCATGGACTTCGGCATCGCCCGCGCGATGCAGTCCGGGGTCACCTCGATGACACAGACCGGCATGGTCGTCGGCACCCCGCAGTACCTCTCTCCCGAGCAGGCGCTCGGCCGGGGCGTGGACGCCAGGTCGGACCTGTACTCGGTCGGCATCATGCTGTTCCAACTGGTCACCGGGCGGCTGCCGTTCGAGGCGGACTCGCCGCTGGCCATCGCGTACGCGCACGTCCAGGAGGAGCCGGTCGCGCCCTCCTCGGTCAACCGCTCGCTGCCGCCGGCCGTGGACGCGCTGGTCGCCCGCGCGCTGAAGAAGAACCCGAACGAGCGTTTCCCGAGCGCCGAGACGATGCGCGACGAGTGCCTGCGCGTGGCCCAGTCGCTCCACGCCGCGCCGCCGAGCATCGTGCCGGGCGCCAGGACGTCGAGCGGCGCCGGCGTGGCCTCCGCCGTCTTCCCGCCGGTCGACCAGTCGATGCCGACACCGGGTCCCGTGCAGACTCCGTACCAGCCGAACCCCTACGGCGCCCCGACCCCGCCGCCCACGTCCTCCCCGGCCTACGGCTATCCGCAGCAGGGCGGCTACCAGCCGGCCCCGCAGACCACGCCGTACGCCCAGCAGCAGCACGGTGTGCCGACCCCGCCGCCGTACCACCTCGCGCCCCAGCACGTGACGCCCGCCCCGGGGGGCCGCAGGAGCAACAAGGGCGTCGTCATCGGGTCGATCATCGTCGCGATCGTCGCGATCGGCGGTCTGATCGCCACCCTCTCGATGAACGGCGGCGGCAACGACGACAAGGGCGGCGGCGCGAGCACGTCGCCGTCCGTGGTGGCGAGCCACCGGGGTCCGGATACGTCGAAGACGATCGACACGGAGAAGTGCACCGATCCGCAGGAGTCGTACAACGACCCGGACAAGATCCAGGTCCCGGACTTCACCTACCGGTACATCAAGTCGGTCAAGTCCTGCTTCCAGGCCGCGGGCTGGCGGATGAAGCAGACCTCCGTCGACGAGAACACGTACGGCGAGGGCACGGTGATGGAGCAGTTCCCCACCGCCGGAACGGACGTCGACCCGAAGGACATGCCCGACATCGAGCTGAAGGTCTCGACCGGCGACCCGTCCTGAACGGGCCGGTGACGACCGGTACCCGGCGACCGGAAGCGTGAAGGAGCGGGCCCGGCACGTTCGTGCCGGGCCCGCTCGGTGTCCGTGATGCCGTCCGCTTCCCGCCCGCGGTGCCGCCGCTCCACGGGTCCTGCGGTGGCTTCGCCCTACGGGTCCCGCGCTCCCGCCGGACAAGTCCCCCGTGGATCCCGCCGGCCCCCAGGTCCCGGTGCCGCCGGTCCTAGAGGTACGGGCCGCCCGAGCGGCCGCCCGTGCGCGGGTCCTCGTCGCCCTCCACGCCGCCGACGCCCGGCGGAAGGGCGCGGCGCATCTGCTCCAGCTGTGCCCTGGCCGCCATCTGCTGCGCGAACAGGGTCGTCTGGATTCCGTGGAAGAGACCCTCGAGCCAGCCGACCAGCTGCGCCTGCGCGATCCGCAGTTCGGCGTCGCTGGGGGTCGCGTCGTGGGTGAAGGGCAGGGAGAGCCGCTCCAGTTCCTCGACCAGTTCGGGTGCCAGACCGTCCTCCAGCTCCTTCACGGAGCTGGCGTGGATCTCCTTGAGCCGGACCCGGCTCGCCTCGTCCAGGGGCGCGGCGCGCACCTCTTCGAGAAGTTGCTTGATCATGCTCCCGATGCGCATGACCTTGGCTGGCTGTTCGACCATCTCTGTCACCGGGACCTCGCGGGAGTCCTCGTCACCGGTGCCACCGAGAGCCGTTCCGTCCTGGCCCACGACCAGGATCTGGGGGTTCTCCGGTGACCGTTCGTTCCTCGGCATCTCCATGCCGCCATTGTCTCGCACCCCTCCACCTCATCACGGTGGCGCCCCCCCGCACAGTGTGATCCACTCCGCCGGTCACCGTCGGGATGCCGGGAAGAGGGCGTCATGTGAGGCTTGCCCCATTGATCATGGGACTCCTCTACCGGGAGGGGGTCACCGGCGTGACTCCACGGCTCAGTCCACCCCGCGGGCCGATATTGCTGCTGCTTCTGGCGACCGCCCTGGCGTCCCCGTCGTGGGCCGCCACCTGTGCGGCGGCGTCCTCCGCCCCGCCGTCCGCACCGCCGGCCACCTCGCCGCGCGCCTCACCGTCCGCTTCGGCCCCGCCCTCGCCCTCCCGCCGGCCGTCCGCGTCACCGTCTCGCCGGCCGTCCGCCGTGTCGGACCACTCGCCGTCCGCCGCCCCGCCGCCGCACCGGCCGTCCACGTCACCGTCGCACCGGCCGTCCGCGTCACCGTCTCGCCGGCCGTCCGCCGTGTCGGACCACTCGCCGTCCGCTCCTCCGGCCCGCTCGCCGTCCGTCCCGGCCGCCCTTTCGGCCGTCGGACCGGCCGCCGCCGACGCGCCGTCCGTTCCCGAGGCCGCCGGACCCACCCCGGCCGCGGAGGACTCCCGCGCGGGAAGCGACGCGGGACAGGGACGTGCCCGGCCGGGGCGCGAGGAGAGGAACGACGGTGCGGGCGAGAACGACGAGGACTCCGCGCCGACGTACACGGACCGCGACCCCGTCGACGAGAGCGCCGGGTCCGGTACCTCGCGGGACGGTCTGGACGGGACGGGAGACGGCGCCACCGGGCCGCCGAACGGCGCCGTACCCGTCGAGCAGCACGTCGTGGGCCCCGGCACCGCGTCGACGCGGCCGGCGCTCCGGGTCCTGCCCCTGGGCGGCGGCCTGATCCTCATCGGCCTGGGCCTGGGAATGGCCTTCCTCGCCCTGCGCCTGCGGCGCGGCTGAGCGACCCGCCCGGCCGCGCCACCCGGCCGGGCCCCGAGGAGGACACCCGGGAACACCGGCGGGCGGGCGGGCCGGGCCCACACTAGGGAGCGAGCAGCAGCACCTTGCCGATGTGCCCGCTCTCCTCCAGGACCCGGTGTGCCGCCGCTGCCTCGCTCATCGGCAGCTCGCGGTCGACCACCGGGCGCACGTGACCGGAGTCGATCAACGGCCACACGTGCTCACGTACGGCCGCGACGATCGCCGCCTTCTCGCCGAGCGGGCGGGCGCGCAGTGAGGTCGCGCTGACGGCGGCCCGCTTGACGAGGAGCGCGCCGATGTTCAGCTCGCCCTTGGCGCCGCCCTGCAGGCCGATGATCGCGAGCCGTCCGTTGACGGCGAGGGCCCGCACGTTGCGGTCGAGGTACTTGGCGCCCATGTTGTCGAGGATGACGTCGGCGCCGGCGCCGTCCGTCGCCCGCTCGATCTCCTCGACGAAGTCCTGCTCGCGGTAGTTGATGAGGACGTCCGCGCCGAGTTCGGCGCAGAAGTCGAGTTTCTCCTTGGTGCCCGCCGTGACGGCGACCTTGGCGCCCACCGCCTTGGCGAGCTGGATCGCCATCGTGCCGATGCCGCTGGAACCGCCGTGCACGAGCAGGGTCTCGCCCGGACGCAGGTGGGAGATCATGAAGACGTTCGACCAGACGGTGCAGGCCACCTCGGGCAGCGCCGCCGCCCGTTCGAGGTCCATGCCCTCGGGCACGGGCAGCAGCTGTCCGGCCGGGACGACCACCTTCTGGGCGTAGCCACCGCCCGCGAGCAGCGCGCACACCTCGTCGCCGACGGCCCACCCCGAGACACCGGGCCCGGTCCCGACGATGCGTCCCGCGCATTCGAGACCGGGGTAGGGGGACGCTCCGGGCGGCGGGTCGTAGAAGCCCTGCCGCTGCATCAGGTCGGCACGGTTGACCGCGCTCGCCACCACCTCGACGAGAACTTCGCCCTCGCCGGGCACGGGGTCCGGGACCTCGTCCCACACCAGCGCCTCTGGTCCACCAGGTTCAGGAATCGTGATCGCGTACATGAGGGCGACGCTACTCCTGCGCGGGGGGCCTGGTGCCCGGCGCCACCGGGGGACGCGGGGCGGCCCGCACGATCGTGATGAGCCGGTCGGTCAGCTGGAGCGTCCCCACGGCCGGATCGTCGTATGCCAGCACCCGGTGCCCCCGTACGACGCTCACCACCAGGTCCTCGATCTCGCGGACGCCCTGGCCCACCTCGGCCCTTATGACCGGACGTTCGACGATGTCGAGTCCGCTGCCCTGCTGGATGAGGTCCTCCATGACCAGGCCCGCGCTGGGGCTGAGCACGGAGAGTCCGAGGAGGCGCCCCGCCGCGCTGGCGCTGGTGATGACGGCGTCGGCGCCCGACTGCCGCAGCAGCGGCGCGTTCTCCTCCTCCCGCACTGCCGCGACGATCTTCGCCTGGCGGTTGAGCTGCCGGGCGGTCAGCGTGACCAGCACGGCCGTGTCGTCGCGCTGGGTCGCGATGATGATCTGCCGCGCCTTGCGGACCTCGGCCCGCACCAGTACGTCGCTGCGGGTCGCGTCCCCGACGATCCCCGCGTAGCCGGCGGCGGTCGCCGCGGCGACCGCCTCGGAGCTGGGGTCGACGACCACGACCTGCCCCTTCCCCAGTCCCGTCGCGCAGACGGTCTGGACCGCCGACCGCCCCTTGGTCCCGAAGCCGACAACAACCGTGTGGTCCCTCAAGGCCGCCCCCTCCAGCAGTCTTCCGCGTGCACCCTACGAACCTGGCAACGGTGACGACGCTACTGCCAACGGGTACGGCGCCACCGCCGGCAGGACAGCGAGCCCGCGTGCCGGGCGGCATTCGTCCGGGACCATGGTCACCGTGCTGACTGACTGGATCACCGCCGCAGGGGGCAAGCCATGAGCCACGAGAAGCAGCCCCTCCCCCGACCCGAGAAGTTCTCGATCCTCCGGTCCCTCTGGTCCCGGTCGCGGGTCGAGGCCCTGGAGGACGCCGAAGCCGGACGCTCCATCACCATGCCCGTCGAGCGGACGCTGCCACCGCTCCAGCAGGTCCTACGGCGCCTGGCCATGGCTCTGTTGGTGCTGGCCCTGACGACGCTCCTCGTCTGGGTGGACCGTGACGGCTACAACGACAACGCGGACGGCGCCGTCGACCTCCTGGACGCCGCGTACTACGCGACCGTCACCCTCTCGACCACCGGGTACGGCGACATCACCCCGGTGAGCGACGCCGCCCGGCTCACCAACATCCTCGTCATCACGCCGCTGCGCGTGCTGTTCCTGATCATCCTGGTCGGCACCACGCTCGAGGTCCTCACGGAACGCACGCGCCAGCAGGTGCGCGTGCACCGGTGGCGTTCGCGCATGCGGGATCACGTCGTGGTCGTCGGATACGGCACCAAGGGCAGGCACGCCGTCGAGTCGCTGCTGGGCCAGGGCACGGCGAAGGACCACATCGTCGTCGTCGATCCGCTGCGCAAGGCGGTCGAGGCCGCCAGCAGCGACGGGCTCGTGGCCGTGCTCGGCGACGCGACACGCACCGACACCCTTCGCAAGGCCGAGCTGCAGACGGCCGCGCGCGTCATCGTCGCCCCGCAGCGCGACGACACGGCGGCACTGGTCACGCTCACCGCGCGCCAGCTCAACAAGCGGGCGGCTCTCGTCGTCGCGGTCCGGGAGGACGAGAACGTCCCCCTGATCAGGCAGAGCGGCGCGGACACCGTCGTCACGAGTTCCAGCTCGGCCGGCCGTCTCCTCGGCATGTCCGTGGCCAGCCCGCACGTGGCCGACACCCTGGAGGACCTGATGACCCACGGCAGCGGACTCGATCTCGTCGAACGTGCGGTGACCGAGGACGAGGTGGGCCGGTCCCCTCGCGACTGCTCCGACCTCGTCGTCGCCGTCGTACGGCGCAAGAAGGTGTTGGACCACACCGCGCCGGAGGCGGCGGCCCTTCAGCTCGGAGACCGGGTGATCAGCATCAGGCAGGGTCTTCCGCGCAGTTGACCGGGCGCGGCGCACTGACGACGCACCAGACACCCTTCTCTGCCCCGATATGCGGCGGGTTCTGCTTTTGCACCCGTCCGGTCCCCCGACGTCACACGTTGGACATGCCCGAAATGACAGTTATTGCGGCCATTAGTACGTTCAACGCAGGTCGGCTGTCCGGCCGACGTCTCCGAGGCAGAGAGAAGTCACATGCCCACGCGTACTTTCGCCGTGGCCGCCGCCGTAGGCGCGGCGGCCTTCGCCACCACCGGCATCACCTACGCCTCGCCCGCCGAATCCACCCACGCCGCCCCGGCCGTCCAGCGGGCGCTCCCGGCCGCCCACAAGGCGGCCCCGTCCGCCAAGAAGGCCGTCCCCGCCACGCCTCCCCTCGACGGCGGCACCGCGAGCAGGGACAAGGGCGAGGGCGGTGACCGCGACGGCGGTGACCGCGGGGGCCGCGGCCGCGGCTCGGACCATGAGGGACCCGGGTACATCTACTTCAACGAGCGGACGTACTCCGGTTCCATCGAGGGCTGCATCGCCGCCGCCAGCGGGCTGGGCGCCAACAGCTTCAGCATCTACAACGACAGCAGAAGGACCGTGGAGGTCTATCGCGGATTCAACTGCAACGGCGGCTCCCCGGTCGCCACCGTCGGCCCGCACGGCGCCACCCACGGCGTCGTGACCGGCCCGACCCAAGGCGACGGCCCGTTCGGGGCCGACGCACTCATCGCCGGTGCCATGTTCGGCGACGACGGCGTCGTGGGCAGCTTCCGGGTGATCAACGACGACGAGTGGTGACCGTTCCGCGGTTCAGCGGCCGCCCCTCCCGGACGGCCGGAGCACGGACCGGACGTTTCACGTGAAACACCCCCCGATCCCGCTCACCACCCGTCGTACGGGCCGACTCCTGGCGTCGCCCCGCATCAGGCCGATCAGGTACCGACGCCGGTGAACGTCCAGGGGAGATCCAGGAGTTCCAGCTCCTGACCCGGGTGGGCGCCACCGGGCGGTACGACCGCGAGGGCGTCGGCGGCGGCGATCCCGCGCAGCATGGCCGGACCGTTGTAGCGCAACGGAACCGCCTGGTCGCCGTGGAGGGTGACGGGGATGAGCCGTGTGTCGTACGGGTGCCCGTGCACCCCGTCCCTGACGGGCAGTCTGTACGGCTCCGGCGCCGCCCGGCCCGCCAGGACGCGCAACAGCGGCTCGGCGAGCGTGAGCAGCCCCGAGACGGCCGCCAGGGGGTTGCCGGGCAGACCGACGAGATGCTGGTTCTCCTTGGTGCGGGCCAGCAGCATGGGATGCCCCGGACGCACCTCTACCCCGTCGACGAGCAGCCGGGCGCCGATACGGCTCAGGGTGGGGTGGACGTGGTCGACGGGGCCCGCGGCGGTGCCGCCGGTCGTGACGATCAGGTCGGCGCCGGAGCCGGTGATCGCCTTGTGCAGGGCTTTGGCGTCGTCGCCCAGTCTGCGCACGGCGACGACGTCGGCGCCGAGCGCGCGCAGCCAGGGTGGCAGCATCGGGCCGAGCGCGTCCCGGATCAGGCCCTCCTGGGGGAGTCCCTTGGTGAGCAACTCGTCACCGAGGACGAGGACTTCGACACGGGCGCGGGGGACGACGGCGAGGGTGTCGTATCCGGCGGCCGCGGCGAGGCCCAGCACGGCGGGGGTGACCAGCGCGCCGGCGGGCAGCAGCAGGTCCCCGCTGCGGCACTCCTGGCCGCGCGGCCTGATGTCCTGCCCGTGCACGACCGTGGGCGTTCCTCCGGGCCGCCCGGCACCGGGGGCCTCGGGGAGGGCCGCGTGCAGCCGCCCCTTGTCGTCGATGTGTCCGTGCTCGCTGCGGAGGACGGCGGTGGCCTCTCGCGGAACCCGGGCGCCGGTGGCGATCCGCACCGCCTCGCCGTCGGTGAGGGGCTCCGGTTTCGCGTGGCCCGCGAGGACGCCCTCCTCGCGGACGTCCCAGGGGCCGGGGCCCGCGACCGCCCAGCCGTCCATCGCGGAGGTGTCGAAGGAGGGCAGGTCCGTGAGCGCGGTGAGCGGCGCGGCGGTCACCAGGCCCAGGGCGGCGTCCAGGGGGACGGAGACGGGAGCGCGGCGCGGCAGTGAACGGGCGGCACGCTCGGCGGTGGCTCGCGCGCCGGGCCAGGGGGTGGCCTCGTGCGGTCCGCCGGGCTCGCTCCGCGCGGTGTGCGCGGCGAGCCCGGTGCCGGGCGCGGGGGTGCGGGCCGCGGCGTCGTCGCGGCCCCGCCCGGGGCCCGCGGAGCGTCGGTGGTCCTTGACCAAGGCCAGGGCCTCCTCCACGTCGAGTTCGTCGGCGTCCTGGCCGACGCGGGCGCCCGGCGAGGTCATCAGGCGTCCGGGGCGGCGTCGGAACCGGGTGCGGCGCCGGAACCCGTGGGGGCGTGGGAGCCGGGTTCGGCGGCGGGGCCGGGGCCGGGGCCGGGGTGGGCGGCGGGGGTGTCCT
Source organism: Streptomyces fagopyri (assembly GCF_009498275.1). Lineage (NCBI taxonomy): Bacteria > Bacillati > Actinomycetota > Actinomycetes > Kitasatosporales > Streptomycetaceae > Streptomyces > Streptomyces fagopyri. Next base: position 4,640,125 of record NZ_CP045643.1, read on the forward strand.
CGGGCGTGTCCTCGTCGGCCCAGCGCAGCGCCAGCGCCGCGGCCTTGCGAGCGGCCTCCGCCACGGCCTCCGGGCCCCCTCCGGCGCGCGCGGCGGCGTATCCCACGAGGAACGTGGTCAGCGGTGCCGCGGGGCGGGCCACCGAGTGCGCGGCGTCGCGGGCCAGGTCGAGCAGAACGCCGGTGTCGACGTCCAGGTCGATGCCCAGCTCGTCCTTGACTGCGGAAATCCATTCATCCAACACGTGCCCATGCTCCCTGATACGTGCCCGGGCGGCGGCGATGTCGTCCCAGGTGTCGCAGTCGAAGGACGCGACGGGGTCGGAGATGCGGGTCAGATCCAGCGCGGCGGTGAGCCGTCGCAGTGGCAGACCGGTGAGTCCGCCGTGCGCGGCGGCGAGCGCGGCCAGTTCCCGGCGCAGGGCCCCCGCACGGTACGCGGCAACGAGCGGCTGGTCGCGGCCCTCGGGGTCACTGAGCAGCACGCCCTCGGGGCGTCCCGGGCCGCGCGGGGCGTCGCTCCCCCGAAGCGCGTCCAGCAGGCGCCGGACCGTCGCCCCGTCCAGGAACGGCAGGTCGGCGGAGAGCACCACGACGTGCTCCGCCGACGTGCGGCGCAGCCCGGCGTCCAGCGCGGCCAGCGGGCCCCCGCCGGGCGGCTCCTCACGGGCCCACCGCACGGGTCGCGCGGTGGTTCTGGGCTCGGCCACGACGACCGTGGTGGTGGCCGCGGCACAGGCGGCGAGCACCCGGTCGAGCAGCGGGCGCCCGCCCACCCGCACACCGGGTTTGTCCGCGCCGCCCAGCCGCCGGGCGCCGCCGCCGGCGAGCACGACGGCGTCGTACGGGGCGGCGGGGCCGGGGGCGCCCGGGGGCTCGTACGCGGTCATTCCCCGAGTATGCGGGCCGCGGCGATCACAGGGAACGCAGCAGCACCGCCGGCTGTTCGACACAGTCCGCCACGTACCGCAGGAAGCCGCCCGCCGTGCCGCCGTCGCACACCCGGTGGTCGAAGGTCAGCGAGAGCTGGACGACCTGCCGCACCGCCAGCTCGCCCTGGTGCACCCAGGGTTTGGGGACGATCCGGCCGACGCCGAGCATGGCCGCCTCGGGGTGGTTGATGATCGGCGTGGAGCCGTCGACGCCGAACACCCCGTAGTTGTTCAGCGTGAAGGTGCCGCCCGTGAGGTCACCGGGGGTCAGCGTCCCCGTCCGTGCGGCCTCGGTCAGCCGGGCGAACTCGGCGCTCAGCGACTGCGCGTCGCGGGTGTGCGCGTCCCGGACGACGGGAACGACGAGGCCACGTTCGGTCTGTGCGGCGAATCCGAGGTGGACGTGGCCGAGCCGGACGATCTCCCGGGCCTCCATGTCCACCGTCGAGTTGAGCTCGGGGTGGCGGGCCAGCGCGGCCGTGCAGATCCGGGCCAGCAGCGCGAGCAGGGAGATCTTCGGGCCGCCGGCGGCGTTCATCGCCGCGCGGGCGGCGAGGAGTTCGGTCGCGTCGGCGTCCACCCAGCAGGTCGCGTCGGGAATCTCGTGCCGGCTGCGGGAGAGCTTGTCCGCGACGGCGCCCCGGATGCCCCGCAAGGGGACACGGGTCCCGGCCGCCGCCGGGGTCGCGGGGGTGGCGGCAGCGGGTGCTTCGGGTGCGCGGAGGCCGGTGAGGGTCTCCGGCTGTCCGGGGGCCGCGCCGGCCGAGCGCAGCGCGAGCTCCACGTCCGCCCGCAGGATCAGCCCGTCGTGGCCGGAGCCCGTCAGCTCCCTCAGGTCCAGCCCGTTCTCCCGGGCGATCCTGCGCACCAGCGGGGAGATGACCGCGACGGGACCGGTCGCCCGCGCGTCCGTCAGCGCCCGCGCGTCCATGCGCCCGGACACGGTCTCGGGCGCCGTCCCGGGCACGGCGGCGCGTCCCGAGGCAGCCGTCCGGGTACCGGGACCGCGCTCCGTACCCGGTGCTCCAAACGTACCCGGTGCTCCGGACGCGCCCAGCGGTCCGGACGCGCCGACCGCTTGCGGACCGGCGGCCGGGGAGCCGCCGTTCGACGGGGAATTCCCGGCGGGCCGGGCGGGCGCGACCGGGCTGGTCCGTACCCTCCTGCGGCGCGCCGGAGGCGCCCCCGTGCCGTACCCGACGAGTACGTTGCCGGACCCTTCGTCCGCGCCGTCGGAGGTCTGCGTGTCGCCGCCGACCGCGACCGTCAGCAGGGGGGAGCCGACCGGCAGTTCCGTGCCCTCCTCGCCGAAGCGGGCCGTGACCACGCCCCCGTAGGGACACGGGACCTCGACCATCGCCTTGGCGGTCTCCACCTCCACGACGGGCTGGTCGACGGAGACGACGTCACCGACCTCAACGAGCCAGCGCACGATCTCCGCCTCGGTGAGTCCCTCGCCGAGGTCGGGAAGCTTGAACTCCAGCACCTGGGCCATCAGTTGTCCGCCTCCCACTGGAGACGCGCCACGGCGTCCAGGATCCGGTCCACACCGGGCAGGTGGTGGCGCTCCAGCATCGGCGGCGGATACGGGATGTCGAACCCGGCCACCCGCAGCACCGGCGCCTCCAGGTGGTGGAAGCAGCGCTCGCTCACCCGCGCCGCTATCTCGCCGCCGGGGCCGCCGTAACCGCCCGACTCGTGCACGACGACCGCGCGGCCGGTCCGCCGCACCGACGCCGCCACCGTCTCGTCGTCGAAGGGGACGAGGGAGCGCAGATCGACGACTTCGAGGTCCCAGCCCTCGGTCCGCGCCGCCTCTGCGGCCTCCAGGCAGACGGGCACGGACGGCCCGTAGGTGATGAGCGTGGCGCTGCGGCCCGGCCGGCGCACCACCGCGCGGCCTATCGGCTCCACGGACCGCGGCTCGTCGGGGTTCCAGGAGTCCTTCGACCAGTAGAGCCGCTTGGGCTCCAGGAAGACGACCGGGTCGTCGGAGGCGATGGAGGCGCGCAGCAGTCCGTAGGCGTCGGCGACCGTCGCGGGCGTGACGACATGCAGCCCCGGGGTGGCCATGTAGTACGCCTCGGAGGAGTCGCTGTGGTGCTCGACGCCGCCGATGCCGCCGCCGTAGGGGACCCGGATGGTCAGGGGCAGCGGCATGGCGCCGCGGGTGCGGTTGCGCATCCGCGCCACATGCGAGATCAGCTGCTCGAAGGCCGGGTAGGCGAACGCGTCGAACTGCATCTCCACGACCGGCCGCAGTCCGTACATCGCCATGCCGACGGCCGTGCCGAGGATGCCCGCCTCGGCGAGCGGGGTGTCCGTGCAGCGGTCCTCGCCGAACTCCTTGGCGAGCCCGTCGGTGACCCGGAAGACCCCGCCGAGGGTGCCGACGTCCTCGCCCATGACGTGGACGCTCGGGTCGGCCGCCATGGCGTCGCGCAGCGCGCGGGTGAGGGCCTGCGCCATGGTGGCGGGTTTGAGGGCGACGGTGGTCATCGGCCGCCGCCTTCCGGCTCGAATCCGGCGGCGGTGTCCGTATCGGCCTCGGCGGCCAGCTCCGCGCGCAACCGCGCCTCCTGCTCACGCAGTTGTGGTGTGGGCTCGGCATACACATGGGCGAACAGGTCCATGGGGTCGAGCACCGGGTCCTGGTTCATCCGGGCGCGCAGGTCCGCGGCCATCGTCTCGGCGGCCTCACGGGCGGCCAGGATGCCCTCCTCGTCGAGGAGACCCCGCTCGGTCAGCTCCTTTTCCAGGAGCACGATCGGGTCGTGCGCGCGCCAGGTCTCGACCTCGGAGTCACCGCGGTAGCGGGTGGCGTCGTCGGCGTTCGTATGGGCCTCGATGCGGTACGTGACGGCCTCGACGAGCGTCGGACCGCCCCCCGCGCGCGCGTGGCGCACGGCGTCGCTCAGGACCTCGTGCACGGCCGCCGCGTCGTTCCCGTCGACCAGGCGCCCGGGCATTCCGTAGCCGACGGCCTTGTGGGCCAGCGACGGGGCCGCGGTCTGCTTGTCGAGCGGTACGGAGATGGCGAAGCCGTTGTTCTGGACGAGGAAGACGACCGGGGCCTGCCACACGGCGGCGAAGTTCAGCGCCTCGTGGAAGTCGCCCTCGCTGGTGCCGCCGTCGCCCACGAGGGCGAGCGCGACCACGTCGTCGCCCTTGAGGCGGGCGGCGTGCGCGAGGCCCACCGCGTGCGGGAGCTGGGTGGCCAGCGGGGTGCACAGGGGGGCGATGCGGAGCTCGCGGGGGTCGTACCCGGTGTGCCAGTCGCCGCGCAGGAGGGTCAGGGCCTGGACGGGGTCGAGGCCGCGGGCGACTGCGGCGAGGGTGTCGCGGTAGCTGGGGAAGAGCCAGTCGCGCTCCTCCAGGACGAGCGCGGCGGCGACCTCACAGGCCTCCTGGCCGGTGCTGGAGGGGTAGACCGCGAGGCGGCCCTGCTTGGTGAGCGCCGTGGCCTGCGTGTTGTAGCGGCGGCCGCGCACCAGCTCCGTGTACAGACGGCGCAGCAGATCCGGGTCGACCCGTGCGGCCGTTCCGGTGCCGAGGACGCGATGGGGCAGCGCGTCGGGCAGCAGCGGCGCGGGGTCGGTGCGGGGCTGCCAGGCCGGCGGCGGCGTGGGCCGGTAAGCACCTCGCTGCTCCATGACCGTCATGACGGCACCTCCTCGTGGGAGTGGCTCGGGGCGCACCACGGGTGTGATGCGCCTCACCTACCGATTGTTCGGTCGTCGGCACATTTTGGCTACAGGCACCAGCAGGCTGTGGACAAACGGTTCTGCACAGCCTGAGATGGACGCAGTACGTCCATGGTAGGGAGGCGGGGGGACATGGCACCTGAACAAATGGCCGAGCCGCCGGGGGCCGGCGCCGTCGCGCCGCCCGCCCGTCCGCTCGACGCGATCGACCAGGACATCCTGCAGATGCTCCAGGCGGACGGCCGCGCCTCCATACGTTCCGTGGCCGAACGGGTCCATGTGTCACGGGCGAACGCCTACGCCCGGATCAACCGCCTCATCGAGGACGGTGTGATCCGCGGCTTCGGGGCGCGCGTCGACCACGAACGCGCGGGACAGGGCACCTCCGCGTACATCACCCTCAAGATCGTGCAGAACTCCTGGCGCACGGTGCGCGAGCAGTTGCGGGTGCTCCCCGGGGCATCCCACATCGCACTGGTGGGCGGTGACTTCGACGTGCTGCTGCTCGTCCACACGCCCGACAACAGGGCGCTGCGCGAGCTGGTCCTCACCCGGCTCCAGGCCATCCCGGAGGTCCTCAGCTCGCGGACACTGCTGGTGTTCGAGGAGGAGGACCTGGAACCGGAGGGCTGAGATCAGCTCTCGGCCCTGAGCCCCCCGAAGACCACCTGTACGACCGCGTCGGCCACCTCGCGCTCGCCCATGCCCCGCCCGTCCGGCCGGTACCACTCCACGATCGAGTTGATCATCCCGAAGACGAGCCGGGTGGCGAGCCGGACCTCCACGTCGGCGCGCACGTCCCCGTCGGCCGCCGCGTCCTTCAGCAGCTCGGCCACCCGGTGGTCGAAGTCGCGGCGCCGCTCCAGGGCCCACCGCTCGGTGCCCGTGTTGCCGCGCACGCGCAGCAGCAGGGTCACGTACGGCAGCTCGGCGGTGAGCACCTCGACCATCCGCCGTACGACGTACTCCAGGCGCTCCACGGCGCGCCCCACGCACGCGTGCTCCTCGCCGAGGATCTCGAAGAGGCCGTCGAGAGCGCGGCTGACGGCCCGGCGCAGCAGCTCTTCCTTGCCGGCGACATGGTGGTAGATCGACGACTTGGAGATGCCCGCCGCCTTGGAGAGATGCTCCATGGAGGTGCCGTCGTAGCCGCGTTCGTTGAAGACCTGGACGGCGACGGAGAGCAGGGTCTCCGGGGTGTAGGTGTCCCGCTTGGCGGTGGTCATGAGGTGCCCTCCCGCTTCTCGGTGGCGTGCCCGTGGCGGTACAGCGCGAGCGAGGGGGCGTAGCGGCCGGAGGGCTCGCGCAGGTGCAGCTCCTCCAGGAGGTCGTGCGCCCAGGTCCTGCCGAGCCTGCGGCACCATTCGAAGGGGCCCAGGGGGTAGTTGACGCCCAGGCGCATCGCGGTGTCGATGTCCTCCTCGGTGGCCACTCCCTTCGCGACGGCGTCGTGCGCCAGGTCCACGATGCGGGCCACGGTCCGGGCGACGATCATGCCGGGGGCGTCCCCGATGACACTGACGTCCTTGCCCAGCGCCTGGAAGAGGCCGATGGCCTCCGCGACCGTCTGGGGCGCGGTGTCCTGCGAGGCGGACAGGGCGATGCGGGTCGCCCTGCGGTAGTCCAGCGCCAGGTCGAAGTAGACGACGTCGCGGAACTCGATCGAGGTCTGGCCGTCGGCGAGGGCCAGCTGGCCGCCGCTGGGCAGCACCAGGCGGGTGCCGTGGTCCTCCTCGTCCTCGCGGACCTGGATGCCCGCCTCGCGGATCAGGGCGAGCAGTTCGGAGGCCGGTCCGAGGTCACCCTCCACGACGACGTGCGCGGGCGGCTGCGCCTGCTCGGCGGTGTGCGGCTCGGGCCGTTCGGCGTCGTCCCCGTAGTCGTACCAGCCGTGTCCCGTCTTGCGGCCGTGCCGGCCGGACTCGACGAGCCGCCGCTGGGCGAGCGAGGGGGTGAAGCGCAGGTCCTGGAAGAAGGCCTGCCACACGGAGTGCGTGACGGACTCGTTGACGTCCTGGCCGATCAGGTCGGTGAGCTCGAAGGCGCCCATCCTGAAGCCGCCGGACTCGCGCAGGACCGCGTCGATGGTGGCGGGATCGGCGGCCTGCGACTCGTACACCGCGAAGGCCTCGGCGTAGAAGGGCCGCGCGATGCGGTTGACGATGAAGCCGGGGGTGTCGGCGCAGGCGACCGGGGTCTTCCCCCACGCGCGGGCCGTCTCGTACGCGCGGGTGGCCGACGAGAAGTCGGTCGCGTGCCCGGAGACGACCTCCACGAGGGGCAGCAGCGGCGCGGGATTGAAGAAGTGCAGTCCGACCAGACGGCCGGGGTTGCGCAGGGCGCCACCGATGGCGGTGACGGACAGGGACGAGGTGTTGGTGGCGAGCAGGCAGTCGTCCTCGACGATGTCCTCGAGATCGCGGAACAGCTTCTGTTTGGCGTCGAGTTGTTCGAGGACCGCCTCGATGACGAGTACGCAGTCCGCCAGCTCGTCGAGGCTCCGCGCGGGTCGCAGCCGCTCGCGCGCCGCGTCGCGGTCGGCGCCGCTGAACCGGCCCTTCTCGACCAGCCGGTCGAGGCGCGCGCCGATCGCTTCGGCCGCCGCGTCGGCACGGCCCGCGAGGGTGTCGTAGAGCCGCACCGGGTGGCCCGCGACCAGCGCGACCTGGGCGATGCCCTGGCCCATGGTGCCGGTGCCGACGACGGCCACGGGGCTGTTGAGGTCGAGTGCTGTCATGCTCGCGATCCTCCCGCACGGGGTTCTCCACAGATGCGGCGGACCCCCTTGTCCCGACCGATCGTTCGGTTACTCTAACTCTGACTGTCCGTTCCTGCCCAGCTCGCGAGCGCAATGAAGCGCTCCTGAGACGAGGAGTTGGTCCCCGATGGCCGCCGAACTCACCGCTCACCAGTTGATCGCCCAGCACCGGCCCACCCTCGACCAGGCGCTGGAAGCGATCCGTACACGCGCGTACTGGTCCCCGCATCCCGAACACCCCAAGGCCTACGGCGAGAACGGCAGCCTGGGCATGGCCGAGGGCAAGGCCGCCTTCGACGCCGTCCTCGGCACCCGTGTCGACCTCGGCCAGCCGGGCACCGACGACTGGGTCGGCGGCGAGGTCTCGCCGTACGGCATCGCGCTGGACGTCACCTACCCGCACGCGGACATCGACGTGCTGCTGCCCGCCATGCGGGCCGGTCAGCGCGCCTGGCGCGACGCGGGCGCGGAGACACGCGCGGTGGTCTGTCTGGAGATCCTCAAGCGGATCGCCGACCGGACCCACGAATTCGCGCACGCGGTGATGCACACCAGCGGCCAGGCCTTCATGATGGCGTTCCAGGCGGGCGGCCCGCACGCGCAGGACCGCGGACTGGAAGCGGTGGCGTACGCGTACGCGGAGCAGATCCGCACCCCGGACACCGCTGAGTGGACCAAGCCCCAGGGCAAGCGCGACCCGATCACGCTGACCAAGCGGTTCACCCCGGTCCCGCGCGGCATCGCGCTCGTCATCGGCTGCAACACCTTCCCCACGTGGAACGGCTACCCGGGCCTGTTCGCCTCCCTGGCCACCGGCAACGCGGTCCTCGTGAAGCCCCACCCGCGCGCGGTGCTGCCGCTCGCGCTCACCGTGGGCATCGCGCGCGAGGTGCTCGCCGGGGCGGGCTTCGACCCGAACCTGGTGGCGCTGGCCGCCGAGCGTCCCGGGGAGGGCATCGCCAAGACCCTGGCCGTCCGCCCCGAGATCAGGATCATCGACTACACGGGTTCGACGGAGTTCGGCGACTGGCTGGAGACGCACGCCCGTCAGGCGCAGGTCTACACCGAGAAGGCCGGCGTCAACACGGTGATCGTGGAGTCGACCGCCGACTACAAGGGCATGCTGTCCAACCTGGCCTTCTCCCTGTCCCTGTACAGCGGCCAGATGTGCACGACCCCGCAGAACCTCCTCGTCCCGCGGGACGGCATCCGTACGGACGAGGGCCCCAAGTCGTACGACGAGGTGGTCGCCGACCTCGCCAGGTCGGTCGGCGGACTCCTCGGGGACGACGCGCGGGCCAACGGACTGCTCGGAGCCATCGTGAACCCGGACGTGAAGGCCCGCCTGGAGGCCGCCGCCGGCCTCGGCGAGGTCGCCCTCCCCTCCCGGGAGATCAGCAACCCCGAGTTCCCCGACGCCGTCGTCCGGACACCGGTGATCGTGAAGCTCGACGGCGCCCGTAAGTACTGGGAGGGCACGGACGACGAAGCCGCGTACATGAGCGAGTGCTTCGGCCCCGTCTCCTTCGCGGTCGCGGTCGACTCGGCGGCGGACGCCGTGGAGCTGCTTCGCCGCACCGTCCGGGACAAGGGCGCGATGACCGTCGGCGCGTACACCACCGACGAGGAGTTCGAGCAGTCCGTCCAGGAGGTCTGCCTGGAGGAGTCCGCCCAGCTCTCCCTGAACCTCACGGGCGGGGTGTACGTCAACCAGACGGCGGCCTTCTCCGACTTCCACGGCTCCGGCGGCAACCCGGCGGCGAACGCGGCGCTGTGTGACGGAGCGTTCGTCGCGAACCGCTTCCGCGTGGTCGAGGTGCGGCGCTAGGACCTATCCGATCGGTGCGCCCCCGGCGGCGCTCCAGTGGAACAGCGTCATGGCCACACTGGTCGCGAGGTTGTAGCTGGAGACCTGGGGGCGCATCGGCAGCGACACCAGGTGGTCGGCCCGCGCCCGCAGTTCGGGGGAGAGGCCGCTGCGCTCGGAACCGAACGCGAGCACCGCGTCGTCCGGGAGCTTCGTCCCCCGGATGTCCTCGCCCTCCGGATCGAGGGCGAACACCGGCCCGGACGGCAGCTCCGCGACCGTCAGCCGCTCCACGGCGGTCGCGAAGTGCAGGCCCGCCCCGCCGCGCACCACCGTCGGGTGCCAGGGATCGAGGGTGCCCGTCGTGACGACCCCGGTCGCGCCGAAACCCGCCGCGAGCCGGATCACGGCACCCGCGTTGCCGAGGTTGCGCGGCTGGTCGAGCACCACCACCGGCGCGGTGCGGTGCGTGGCCGTCAGCGCCCGCAGACTCGCCTCGCGCGAGGGGCGTACGGCCAGCGCGGCGACCGCGGTGGGGTGCGGACGCGGGACCAGGGACCGGTAGGCGGCCTCCGGGACCTCCACCAGCAGGCCGTCCAGGGTGTCGCGCACGTCCGGGGCCAGCTCGTCGGCGAGCGCCAGCGCCGCCCGCCGGTCGCCGGTCACCGCCACCAGCACCTCGGCCCGGAAGCGCACCGCGTGCTTGAGGGCGTGGAAGCCGTCGAGCAGGACGGAGTCGCCGGCGAGCCGACGCCAGGTGTCCACCGGGTCCTTCGCTCGGTCGCGGTCGTCCGTGCGGTCGCGGTCGTCGGTACGGCCGCGGTCGCGGTCGTCAGCGAGGTCCTTCATGCGGTGAAGCCTACGTGCGGGCCCTCGGAGCCCTCCGCGGTGCGCGGGCCCCGCGCGCGCTGACCCGGCAGCTTCGGGGCGCCGCCCGGCAGCAGCCGGCCACGCACGCGTGTCGCCAGTCCGCCGAGCCCGCGCAGGAAGGACGTCGGCAGGAACACCGAGTCGGCGGCGATCATCGCGAGCGAGAAGAACGGCAGCCCGAGGACCACGGCGATCACCGCGTGCTCGGTCATCATCACCGCCAGCAGCACGTTCTTGACCCGCCGGTTGAACAGGGTGAAGGGGAAGGCGACCTGCGCGACGACCGTCCCGTAGGTCACCAGCATCACGATCGTGCCGTGTGCGGACAGCAGGTTGGACAGGGCCGGCCAGGGTGAGAAGTAGTCGAGGTGGAGCGGGTAGTAGACGGCGGTGCCGTCCTGCCAGCGCGAGCCCTGGATCTTGTACCAGCCCGCGGTCGCGTAGATCAGACACGCCTCGGCCATGATCACGAACAGGGCCGCGTTGTGCACCGCGTTGGCGATCACGTCGAGCAGGATCCGCGGCTGCGGGGTGCGCGCCCGGCGGCCGACGGCCCACCACAGGGCCTGCGCCGCCCAGAGGCCCCAAAAGACCGCCTGCCAGCCGCCGCCGAGGTGACCCGCGAAAGTCACCGCGGCCAGCAGCAGCCCGAGCCCCGCCCACAGGAAGGGGCCGACCCGGTCGGGGCCCGCGGCCCGGGAGGTCTCCCCCCGCGCGCGTGCCTCCCCCGCCAGCCGTGCACGCCGGGCGTCCAGCGACCACACCTGACCGCAGCGCGTGCCCACCAGGTAGATCGCCATCAGGTGGATGACGTTGTCCCCGCCGTCCCCCATGAAGATGCTGCGGTTCTGCAGCGAGAGCACGCCGACCATGAACAGCACGGACATCGTGCGGGTCCGCCAGCCCACGAGCAGCAGGACGCTGGAGAGCACGGCCACCGCGTAGACGGTCTCGAACCACACCTGGCTGTCGGACCACATCAGGGCCGTGAAGGCGTGGTTGTCCGCGACGAGCCGCCGGGCGAGGTCCCAGCTCCAGGGTCCGTCGGGCCCGTACATCTCCTGGCGGTGAGGGAACTCCCGCAACAGGAACAGCAGCCAGGTGCCGGCGAAGCCGACGCGGATCACGGCGGCCTGATATGGGCCCATCGCGGCGTCGGTGACCCGGGTGATGCCACGCGAGACGGGCACGGCGAATCGGTTCATCGGGCGCTCGCCTCCGTCGTCCGCGCGTCCGTCAGGTCCTCCTCGGGCACCGGCCACCAGGGCAGCTCGCGCACGACTGGCTTGTCGGACACCTGCTCGTCGCTCCACTCGGGGGGCCGCACGTTGGTGGTACGGGAGCGGACCTGGACCCGTTCGACGACGGCACCCCTGTCGCCCGCCCCCTCACGCTCGAGGCGCAGCAGCACGACGCGGCGCAGATAGTCTTCGGAGAGGCCGCCGCGCAGGCCCACCGGGCGGTTGTCGTTGTCGTGCGTGCCGACGTAGAAGTCCCAGGCCCGGCGCAGTTCGTTCTGCTGGGTGTGGCTCGGGAGCGGGTTGCCGTCTATGGCAGCGCCGTCGAGCGCGGACAGGTCGTACCAGCCGGTCTCGGTGGCACCGCCGTCCGTGGTACGGACCCGGGCACGGACCTGGACGTCGATGTTCTGCTGCAGCGGGTTGGGGGCGAAGAGCTTCCAGTTCTGCTCGAACTCGGGGTAGATCCACTCGTCGATCGCCTTGCCGTGCTGTTTGGTGACCGTGTTCGAGGGCGCGACGTGCAGGAACACCATGCCGAGATGCACACAGGCGACGACCGCGACGACGGCGAGGGCGAACGCCGCGGCGATCTGATGACGCAGGGAGAGGGCGCCGATGCCGGTGAGGGCCGGCGCGGGCGCGGGCCCGGATGCCGGGTTCGCGGGGGGCGGCTCGGACGGAGGAAGGGGGCGCGCGACCGCCGTCCCGTCGTGAGCCGCGTCGGCAGGCGTACGGCCGTGGGGCGTGCCGTCGTGAGGCGCACCGTCGTGGGACGCACCGCCTTGAGCCGACCCTTCGTGGGGCGTCTCCGCGTGGGGCGTCTCCGCGTGGGGCGTCTCCGCGTGGGGCGTCTCCGGGGAAAACGCGTCGATGTGCGGCGTCCCGTCGTGAGCCGCGTCGGCGTGAGGCGTCCGGTCGTGAGGCGTCTCGGCGGCGGGCCTCCCCGGCGCAGGCTCATGAACGGCAGCCTCATGACCCGCCGGATCCGGTGCGGCTGCGGTTGCGGCTGCCGCAGCCGGGGACTCCTCGCCGGACACGCCACCGGTGGCGACGGGGCCCTCGCTCAGGGGGCCGCCGGGCCCGTCCGGGCCGTGTCGGGCGTTCGAGCCCTCGTCGTACGCGTCCATTCCGCCCCGATTCCGATCCCGGTCCGATTCCCGCCGCGGGCGCGCGGCGCCCGGGCCCCGCGCGCGGCACTCCGCGGCGTTCGCACGGGAACCGTACTCAGGCCCGGCCTTCCGGCACAGCCCCGTCAGGCACACCGGGCACAACGGTCGCCCCGAGGTTATCCACAGCGGTTGACACCTTACGGCGCCCGTCCCACCATTGAATCGACAGAACCGAACGATCGGTCGGTCGGGAGCGAGAGGTCGAGGGGGACCGCATGGCGACAGCAGCAGCGCATCGCACGGCCCGTACGCAGGCGCCAGGACCCATGGGCGAGGCCGGGTCGACGGCGGCGTACGAGGCCGCTTTCGACGCCTCCGTCGCAGCCGACGAACGCATCGAGCCCCGCGACTGGATGCCCGACGCCTACCGTTCCACGCTGGTCCGGCAGATCGCCCAGCACGCCCACTCCGAGATCATCGGCATGCAGCCGGAGGCGAACTGGATCACGCGGGCACCCTCGCTGCGCCGCAAGGCGATCCTGATGGCCAAGGTCCAGGACGAGGCGGGGCACGGGCTCTATCTCTACAGCGCGGCCGAGACACTCGGCACCGGCCGGGACGAGCTGCTCGACAAGCTGCACTCCGGCCGCCAGAAGTACTCGTCGATCTTCAACTACCCGACGCTGACCTGGGCGGACGTCGGCGCGATCGGCTGGCTGGTGGACGGCGCCGCGATCACCAATCAGGTCCCCCTGTGCCGCTGCTCGTACGGGCCCTACGCACGCGCGATGATCCGCGTCTGCAAGGAGGAGTCCTTCCACCAGCGCCAGGGGTACGAGCTGCTGCTGGCCCTCAGCAACGGCACCCCCGAGCAGCACGAGATGGCGCAGGACGCGGTGAACCGCTGGTGGTGGCCCTCCCTGATGATGTTCGGCCCGCCCGACGACGAGTCCTCGCACTCGGCACAGTCCATGGCCTGGAAGATCAAGCGCCACTCGAACGACGAGCTGCGCCAGCGCTTCGTGGACATCTGCGTGCCCCAGGCCAAGTCACTCGGCCTGACCCTGCCGGACCCGGACCTGGTGTGGAACGAGGAGCGCGGGCAGCACGACTTCGGCCCGATCGACTGGACGGAGTTCTGGGAGGTCCTCAAGGGCAACGGCCCGTGCAACGACCAGCGCATCACGCAGCGCAGGCGGGCCCACGAAGAGGGCGCGTGGGTGAGGGAGGCGGCCGCGGCCTACGCGGACAAGCACACCGCCGGTCCGGCCGCGGAGATACGCGGCTCGGCCGACGAGAACGGGAAGGCGCGCGCATGACCACCGACGACTGGCCGCTGTGGGAGGTCTTCGTGCGCTCGCGCCGCGGGCTCTCGCACACCCACGCAGGCAGCCTGCACGCACCGGACGCCGAGCTGGCGCTGCGCAACGCGCGGGACCTGTACACGCGTCGCGGCGAGGGCATCTCGATCTGGGTCGTCCCGTCCGCGGCGATCACGGCCTCCTCACCGGACGAGAAGGACCCGTTCTTCGAGCCGTCCGCGGACAAGCCCTACCGCCACCCGACGTTCTACGAGATCCCGGAAGGGGTGAAGCACCTGTGACGAACGCACCCGGCACCCACCCGCCCGTGGCCGAGGCCCCCGAGGCGGAGCCGTCCACGGCACCCGCCCCGTCCGGGACGGCGTCCGCCGCGGCCCTCGCCCTGGGAGACGACGCCCTGGTGCTCTCGCACCGCCTGGGGGAGTGGGCCGGCCACGCGCCGGTCCTGGAAGAGGAAGTGGCCCTGGCCAACATCGCGTTGGACCTGCTCGGCCAGGCCAGAGTGCTGCTGTCCATGGCCGGCGACGAGGACGAGCTGGCGTATCTGCGCGAGGAACGCGCCTTCCGCAACCTTCAGCTCGTCGAGCAGCCCAATGGCGACTTCGCGCACACCATCGCCCGCCAGTTGTACTTCTCCACCTACCAGCGCCTGCTGTACGCGCGACTGGCCGCCGGGGACAGTGTGTTCGCCCCGCTCGCGGCGAAGGCCGTCAAGGAGGTCGCCTACCACCAGGACCACGCCGAGCAGTGGACCCTGCGGCTCGGCGACGGCACGGACGTCAGCCACGAGCGGATGCGACATGCCTGCGGGGCCCTGTGGCGGTTCACGGGAGAGATGTTCCAGCCGGTCGAGGGCGTGGACGTCGACCCGGACGCGATGAGGGCCGAGTGGCTGGAGTCCGTCACCGACGTCCTGCGTCGCGCGACGCTGGAGGTCCCCGAGGGCCCGCGGTCCGGAGCATGGGCCGCGGGAGCGGGACGCCAGGGACTGCACACCGAGTCCTTCGGACGGATGCTCGCCGAGATGCAGCATCTGCACCGCAGCCACCCGGGGGCGTCATGGTGACGACGACCACCGCCCTGGAGGAGGAACTGCGCAGACTGGCCGGGTCCGTTCTCGACCCGGAGCTGCCCGTGCTCACCCTGGAGGACCTGGGTGTACTGCGCGCCGTGCACGTCCGTGGCGAAGGTGCCGTCGACGTGGAGCTGACCCCGACGTACACCGGCTGCCCGGCAGTCGAGGCGATGACCACGGACATCGAGCGTGTACTGCACGAGCACGGGGTGCGGGAGGTGTCCGTACGGACGGTGCTCAGCCCGGCCTGGTCGACCGACGACATCTCGGACGAAGGCCGCCGCAAACTGCGGGAGTTCGGGATAGCGCCGCCGCGTGGCGGACGGGAGCCGGGTCCGGTGGCCGTCGGACTGGGTCCGACACGCACCCTCTCAGGGACGGCGGACCAGGACGCCCGCGAGCCCGTGTGCTGCCCGCACTGCGGGTCGAGCGACACCGAACTGCTCAGCCGCTTCTCGTCCACCGCCTGCAAGGCACTGCGGCGCTGCCTGTCCTGCCGTGAACCGTTCGACCACTTCAAGGAGTTGTGATGGCCCGCTTCCACCCGCTCCCGGTGGCCGCGGTCGACCGGCTCACCGACGACTCGGTGGCCCTGACCTTCGCGGTGCCGCCCGCCCTGCGCGCGCAGTACCGGCACGCCCCCGGTCAGCACCTCGCGCTGCGGCGCACGGTCGACGGCACGGAGATACGGCGCACCTACTCCATCTGTTCCCCCGCGCCCGCCCCGGGCGACGAGGGCCCGCTCACCCTGCGGGTCGGGGTGCGCCTGGTCGACGGCGGAGCGTTCTCGACGTACGCGCTCAAGGAGATCGCCCTCGGCGACGAGGTGGAGGTGATGACACCGGCGGGACGGTTCACGCTGGAGCCGGCGGCCGGTCTGTACGCGGCCGTGGTCGGCGGCAGCGGGATCACACCGGTGCTGTCGATCGTAGCGACACTGCTGGCGCGGGAGCCCGGGGCGCGGTTCTGTCTGATCCGCAGCGACCGGACGTCCGCGTCGACGATGTTCCTGGAGGAGGTCGCCGACCTCAAGGACCGTTTCCCCCAGCGGTTCCAGCTGGTCACCGTGCTCTCCCGGGAGGAACAGCAGGCGGGACTGCCGTCCGGGCGGCTCGACGAGGAACGGCTGGCGCACCTGCTTCCGGCGCTGCTGCCCGTGGACCGGGTGGCGGGGTGGTTCCTGTGCGGGCCGTTCGGTCTGGTGCAGGGGGCCGAGCGCGCCCTGCGCGGGCTGGGTGTGGGACGCGCGCGGATCCACGAGGAGATCTTCCACGTGGACGGCGGGGACGCGAAGGTTCCCGGCGCACCTGCTCCCGCGCACAGCACGGTGACGGCGCGGCTCGACGGCCGTGGAGGGACCTGGCCCGTCCAGGACGGTGAATCGCTCCTCGAGGCGGTGCTGCGCAACCGGCCGGACGCTCCCTACGCCTGCAAGGGCGGGGTGTGCGGGACCTGCCGCGCGTTCCTGGTCTCCGGCGAGGTGCGGATGGACCGCAACTTCGCCCTGGAGCCGGAGGAGACGGAGGCGGGATACGTGCTGGCCTGTCAGTCGCACCCGGCCACCGAGAGCGTGGAGCTGGACTTCGACCGGTAGCCGGAAGCGGGGTGACCGTTCCCTTCTCGTAGAACCTGTTCTATCTTGACGCTCCGTCAGATCGGGTGCCCTGTCCGGTACCGGGTGAGCCGCCCGGTCGGTGGGTCGGCGCGTGGAAGGACAGGACCGTGGACTTCACCTTCACCGAGGAACAGCAGGCGGCGGCCGAGGCGGCGGGCGCCGTGTTCGGCGGGGTCGCGCCGGACGCGGTGCCGAGCCCCGCGCTCACCGCGGGCGCGGTCGCCGACGACTTTGACCGGGCACTGTGGGCGAAGCTCGCCGACGCGGACCTGCTGAGCCTGCTGCTGGACTCCGCGTACGGCGGAGCGGGTCTGGACGCGATCGCCCTGTGCCTGGTGCTGCGCGAGTCCGCGAAGGTACTCGCGCGAGTGCCGTTGCTGGAGAGCACCGCGGCCGCGGTCACCGTGCAGGAGTACGGCGGCGAGGAGACGAGGTCCGAGCTGCTCGCGCGGGCGGGCCGGGGCGAGGTCGTACTGACCGTCGCGGCGAACGGCCGTACCGGTCACGAACCCGCCGAACGCGCCGTGACCGCCCGGCGGGACGGCGACGCATGGGTGCTGGACGGGCTGCAGACGGCGGTCGCGTGGGCGCACGGGGCCGACGTCGTCGTCGTACCCGCGCACACGGACGACGGCCGGACCGTCCTCGCGCTGGTGCCCCGCGACCACGAGGGAACGGTGCTCGGCGAGCAGATCTCCACCACCGGGGAACGCCTCGGTGAGCTGCGTCTGGAGTCCGCGCGGGTGCCCGCCCGCCAGGTCATCGACGCGGAGGGCGCGTGGGAGCGGTTGCGGGAACTGCTGGCCACCGGGACCTGTGCGCTGGCGCTCGGGCTCGGTGAGCGGGTCCTCGGGATGACGAGCGCGTACACCGGCGAGCGCGAGCAGTTCGGGTTTCCGGTCGCCACGTTCCAGGCCGTCGCCGTGCAGGCCGCAGACCGCTACATCGACCTGCGCGCGATGGAGGCGACACTCTGGCAGGCCGCGTGGCGGATCAGCACGCGGGCTGCCGGTACGGGCGCTTCCGGTACGGGCGCCGGCGACCCTGGAGTGGAGGGTGCTGGAGCGGGCGACGCTGGAGCGGGCGGTGCGCTCCCGGTGGCCGGGGACGTGGCCGTCGCCAAGATCTGGGCGTCGGAGGGGGTACGGCGGGTCGTGCAGACCGCGCAGCATCTGCACGGCGGGTTCGGCGCGGACACCGACTATCCGCTGCACCGCTATCACGCCTGGGCCAAGCACCTGGAGCTGTCACTCGGACCGGCGGCCGCCCACGAGGAGGCGCTGGGAGATCTGCTCGCCGCCCATCCCCTGGGGTGACCGACCACACACCCGAGTCCGCCCCCGGCCCGCGCCCCAGCCCACGCGGTGAACGTGAGCGGGGGCGAGTGCGGAGGCGGATGCGGGGCCGACCGGTTCCTCGCGGTGCCTAGAGCACGAAGCCGGCGGCACCCTTGTCGTCCACGACCGGGCGGCCGGAGGCGGCCCAGACCTGCATGCCGCCGTCGACGTTCACGGCGTCGACGCCCTGCTGGACCAGATACATCGCGACCTGCGCGGAACGGCCACCGGAGCGGCAGATCACATTGACCCTGCCGTCCTGCGGCGCCGCCTCCGTCAACTCGCCGTAGCGCGCGACGAACTCGCTCATGGGGATGTGCAGCGCCCCTTCGGCATGGCCCGCCTGCCACTCGTCGTCCTCCCGGACGTCCAGCAGGAAGTCTCCGTCCGCGAGATCCCCGATCTCGACCGTGGGCACACCAGATCCAAATTGCATGCCTCCGACGCTACCCGACCGGGCGAGCGAGCGGACCGGGTCCCAGGGCCCGGAACCGTGCCCTGGCGCCTTGGCACCCTGGCGCTAGCCGGCCAGCCGGGCCAGTTCGGCCTCGCGCTCGCCGACCTGGGCCAGCAGTTGCTCGGCGATCTCCTCCAGGAGCCGGTCGGGGTCGTCCGGGGCGAGCTTGAGCATGGCGCCGATGGCGCTCTCCTCCAGCTCGTGGGCGACCAGTGTGAGCATCTCCTTGCGTTCGGAGAGCCACTCGAGACGGGCGTACAGCTCCTCGCTGCGGCTCGGCTTCCACTCCTTGGGGACCGGGCCCGCCGCCCACTCCTCGGAGAGCTCCCGCAGCAGCGCCTCGTCGCCCCGGGCGTACGCGGCGTTGACCCGGGAGATGAACTCGTCGCGCCGCATGCGCTCGTCCTCGTCCTGGGCCAGGTCCGGGTGGGCCTTGCGGGCCAGCTCACGGTAGAGCTTGCGGGCCTCGTCGCTGGGGCGGACCCGCTGCGGGGGCCGCACGGGCTGGTCCGTCAGCATCGCCACCGCCTCGGGGAACAGTCCCTCCGAGTCCATCCAGCCGTGGAACAGCTCCTCGACCCCCGGCATCGGCATGACCCGCGCCCGCGCCTCGTCCGCCTTGCGTATGTCCTCGGGGTCCCCGGTACGCGCGGCCTGCGCCTCGGCGATCTGCGCGTCCAGCTCGTCGAGCCGCGAGTACATTGGTCCGAGCTTCTGGTGGTGCAGCCGCGAGAAGTTCTCGACCTCGACGCGGAAGGTCTCCACGGCGATCTCGAACTCGATCAGTGCCTGTTCGGCCGCCCGCACCGCCCGTTCGAGCCGCGCCTCGGGCCTCGCCTCGCCCTGAGGCTCGTCGCTCCCGGAACCCGGGGCCTCGGAGCCCTCGCTCCGCTCGTCCGCACTCCGCTCGTCCACGCTCTCCTGGCTCACGCTCTCGGCACCCACGTACGCGGTGTCCACGTTCTCGGCCCCCACGTTCTCGGTGCCCGCGTTCTCGGTGCCCGCGTTCTCGGCCCCCACGTGCGCGGCGCTCGCGTTCTCGGTGGCCGCGTCCTGGGTGGGCCCGTTCTCGGGCGCCGCGTCTTCGGCCGCCGTGGTCGGGGCCGGGGCGGCGGACTGGGGATCCCCAGCATCCTGGGACCGGGCATCCTCGGCCTCGATGCGGTCGGACTGGCTGTGCTCGGCTTCCGGGGTCGTCACCCGCCCAGCGTAGGCCACGCCTCGCCGGGCTCACCCGGAACCACCGACTGAGGCCGCCCGCTCCCCCGGCCACGCCGCGGCACCGTGAGAACCTCCGGGTCCGCTTCCTCTCTCAGACCCCCTGCTCCGCCGCGATCCGCCCGTCCCGGACGGCCGCCACCAGGGCCGCGTGGTCCGCCTCCGTGCGGTCCGCGTAGGCCACGGCGAACGCGGCGACGGCCTCGTCGAGTTCCTCGTTCTTTCCGCAGTAGCCGGCGACGAGGCGGGGGTCGGCGCTGTGTGTGTGGGCGCGGGCGAGGAGCGCGCCGGTCATGCGGGCGTAGTCGTCCAGCTGGTCGACGGCGAGCGCGGCGGGGTCGACGCTGCCCTTGCGGTTGCGGAACTGGCGTACCTGGAAGGCCCGGCCCTCGACGGTGGTCCAGCCGAGCAGGATGTCGCTGACGACCTGCATGCGCTTCTGGCCGAGGACGACACGGCGGCCCTCGTGCGACACGTCGGGTACGGCGTGACCGGCTGTCGCCAGGTGCGGCAGCAGCGCCGAGGCGCGGGCCTCCTTCATCTGCAGGACGAGGGGTTCGCCGCGATGGTCCAGGAGCAGCACGACGTACGAACGCATGCCGACGCTGCCGGTGCCGACGATGCGGAAGGCGACGTCGTGCACCGCGTACCGGGCGAGGAGGGGGAGGCGGTCCTCCGAGACCGTCGTCAGGTACTGCTCCAGCGAGGCCGCGACCGCCGCCGCCTCCGCGTCGGGCACCCGGCGCAGCACCGGCGCCGCGTCGACGAAGCGCCGTCCGCCACCCTCGACCGCCGCGGTCGATCTGGCGGCGAAGCGTCCGCTGGTGTTGGCCCGCGCCTTCTCCGAGACCCGCTCCAGGGTGCCGAGCAGGTCATGGGCGTCGGTGTGGGAGACGAGCTCCTCGTCCGCGATGGCGTTCCACGCGTCCAGCACCGGGAGCTTGGCGAGCAGGCGCATCGTGCGCCGGTAGGAACCGACCGCGTCGTGGGCGGCCTCGCGGCAGGTGTCCTCGTCCGCACCCGTCTCCCGGCCGGCGAGCACGAGCGAGGCGGCGAGTCGCTTGAGGTCCCACTCCCAGGGGCCGCGCACCGTCTCGTCGAAGTCGTTCAGATCGATGACCAGGCCGCCGCGCGCGTCGCCGTACAGGCCGAAGTTCGCCGCGTGGGCGTCACCACAGATCTGGGCGTCGATGCCGGTCATGGGCGTGCGCGCGAGGTCGTACGCCATCAGGCCGGCCGAACCGCGCAGGAAGGCGAAGGGGGTGGCGGCCATCCTGCCGACCCTTATCGGCGTGAGCTCGGGGATTCTGCCGCGGTTGGACGCCTCGACCTCTCTCACGACGTCCGGCCGGTCGGCGTCGGGGGTCAGCTCGGCGTGCGCGGCGCGCGGCACCCGGGCGCGGAGCGCCTTGCCCTTCTCCTTGGGCGAGCCCTGCACGGGCCAGCCCGCGAACCCCGGTACCGCGAAGACTCCGGAAACCCTGGGCGCCTGCAGCGCCTCAGCCCTTGTACCCAGCTCGGTCATGGCGACCGCCTCCCCCGCACACACGAACATCAACTCGTGATGACCGTACAGCCGGTGGCCGAAACGCGTCAGACCCTGTGGACAACTCCCCGCCTGTGGACGACCACCCCACGCGGGAACCGTCCGCCGGTCCCCCCGATGCCGTCCCGAGCCTCCGCGAACCCTTCCCGAAGCCTCTGAGAACCGCTCCCTATCCGCGCTCGGGACGGCTCACTTCCTGAGCTCGGAGGGGCACTGCGGGCTTCCCGGCAGATGCTTCTCCGCCCAGCTCCCCAGTTCCAGCAGCGCGGGCTCCAGCGCGGAGCCGGCCTCCGTCAGGCCGTACGAGACCCGCAGCGGGGGGCCCTCGTCGACGTCACGCACGACGAGTCCGGCCGCGCCGAGTTCGGTGAGGCGGTCGGAGAGCATCCGCTCGCTGATGCCGGGGATCGCGCGGCGCAGGTCGGCGAAGTGGACGGGGTGCGGCAGGAGCACGGCCACGATCAGGCCCGTCCAGCGCTTGCCGAACAGCTGGAAGACCCGGGCCATGCCGTCGTCGACCTTCTGGCAAGGCCCTACGTCGTGTGCTCCCACCTCTGGCATGACTCAAGAGTACTGCGTTCTTTTTGGGGGATGAAAAAAAGTAAGTAGCTGTGTTATCTCTAGTCGAGTACAAAAAAGAAGCCCCCGGGGATCCGTCCCGTCGGGCTCGATCCGCCGCACCCTTTGGAGATCCCCCATGGCCACCCTCCTCCACATCGACTCGTCCGTGTTCCCGGGCTCCGCCTCCACCTCGCGCACCGTGACCGACGCGTTCCGCAAGGCCTGGGAGGAGCAGCACCCGCAGGGCACCGTGATCTACCGTGACCTCGCCGCGACGCCGGCTCCGCACATCACGGCCGACGCCCACACCGCCGGCTTCGCCCCGGCGGACGCGCACACCCCGGAGCAGGCCGCCGCCTTCGCCGAGCGTGTGAAGTTCATCGAGGAGCTGGAGCGGGCCGACGCGATCCTGATCGGCGCGCCGATGTACAACTACGCGATCCCGTCGACCCTCAAGGCATGGCTGGACAACGTGATCCTCGTGGGCCGCACCGCCATGGCCGAGGACTCGAAGGTCAAGGGCACCCCGGTCACGGTCATCGCGAGCCGCGGTGGTTCGTACGCGCCGGGCACTCCCCGCGAGGGCTTCGAGTACGTGCAGAACTACCTGGAGGCCATCCTGCGCGACACCCTCGGCCTCGATCTCGACTTCATCGTCCCGGAGCTCACGATGGCCCCGCACAACCCCGCGATGTCCGAGCTGGTCCCGCTCTTCGAGGCGTCCCGCACCAAGGCGCTCGACGCCGCCGCCATCAGGGCCAAGGAGCTGGCGGACCGTTTCGCCGCGTGACCCCTCGGGGTGACGTGCGGTGGCCCCGCGGGCTCTGTGCCCGCGGGGCCGCCGTCGTGCGTGACCGCGCTCCTTGGTGACCGCCACCTCTGCGTGACCGCCACCTCTGCGTGACCGCCACCTCTGCGTGACCGCCGCCGATCGTGACCATCGCCGGCCTGCATAGTCGCCGTCCTCCGTAGTCGCGTCCTCCGTAGTCGCCGTCCTCCGTAGTCGCGTCCTCCGTAGTCGCCGTCGCTCCGGGTCGCGGTCGTTCGTGATCGACGGCGTTCGTGATCGACGGCGTTCGTGATCGACGGCGGATCAGGACCGCCGTCGGTCCTGATCCGCCGTCGGCCATGGACCGCCGGACGCCTGCTGCCGCGGGGGATGAGTCGCAGCAGGCGTCCGGCGGCGGTACGGGGGAGACGGGGGAGGGTGACAAGAAGGGAACCAGGAACCAGAGGGACCGGGAGGGACGGGGGGATGAGAAGGATCGGAGAGAACAGAGGGGAGGGACGGGCCGGGGGGCCGGGAAGACCGGCGGGGCCCCGGTGGGCTACTTGAAGGCCGGCAGGCTTCGGGCGACCCAGCCGGAGAAGGGTGTGGCGGGCCGGGACAGGATCTTCTCCACGTCGGGGCTGACCCGCTGTTCGGCGGGGAGCGGCTCGCCGAGGATGTCCAGGGTGCCGGGGATGACCTCCTCGGGCATGAACTGCGCCATGTGGGCGTGGGCGGCCTCGCGGGTCAGTTCCACGAAGGTCACCTCCTCGCCGATCGCCTCCGTGATCACCTCGGCCTGACGACGCGGAGTGATGGCTTCGGGGCCGGTCAGTTCATAGGTACGGCCGGCGTGCCCGTCCTCGCGCAGCACCACCGCGGCGGCCGCGGCGATGTCCGCCGGGTCGACGACCGGCAGTGCCACGTCACCGAAGGGGGCGAAGACCGTACGGTCGGCGCGCACCGACTCCGCCCACGCGAAGGCGTTGGAGGCGAAACCGCCCGCGCGCAGAATGGTGAAGTCCAGGCCGGAACCGCGCACGGCCTCCTCGAACTCGCGCAGCCTGCCGTGCGAGGCGACACCGGGACGGGTGGCGTTGATCTGCGAGGAGAGCAGGACGACCCGCTCGACCCCGGCGTCCTTGGCCGCTGTCAGCAGCTCGGTGGCGGCCTCACCGTGGCCGAGCAGTTCGCCCGCCAGCAGGATGAAGAACGCGTCGGCGCCTTCGAGGACCGGCCGCATGCTCCGCGCGTTCCCGAGGTCGGCCTGGGCGTGCCGGACACCCTCGGCCGGGGAGGGCAGCGGGCGGCGCGAGACCGCCACGACCTGCTCCCCCGCCTCGGTCAGCGCCTCGATCAGCGGACGCCCGACGTTTCCGGTGGCTCCGGTGACGACAATCATGAAACAGCTCCCTAGTGCGTTGATACGTGGTCATCGGTCATCGGTCGGTCAGCCGACCGGCGGTCGGTCAGCCGGTGGTCATCGACCGGCAGTCGTCAGTCGTCATCGGCAGTCGGCAGTCGGCAACCGACCGTCGCCGGTCGGCAGTCCGCCGACCCGCCGTCGCCGACCGGCCGTCGTCATGCGCCGGCCATCAGCCGGTATTCGCCATCCAGGACCGCCGGTGTTCGTCATCCAGGACGGCCCGCGGTCGTCATCCGGAACGGCCGGCGGTCGTCGGACAGCCGCCGGTCGGGCGGCGTACCCGGCCGGTCGCGCGGCAGGTGGGACACGCGGTCGCTCGGTCGTCATGGGTGACGACCGGTCGGGACAGCGGCCGGTTCTCAGCGGTTCGCAGCCATGACCGGAACGCTAGCATCGTGAACATAGTAGGTACCTAGAGGAAAGCGACTATCCCTTCGCGGGTCGTCCTGCCCGCCGTACACGGCGGTGAGCGACCGCCCGAGACGTACGAGCGACTCGCGCGCCTCGGGAGGGTCGAGCACCTCGATCCGGGCGCCGAGGCCCGCGAGCTGGGCGGCCAGTACCTCCACCGAGGGACCGTCGGCGGTGAAGGCGACCCGGCCGTCGGGCTGGACCTCGCCGGTGCGGAGCCGGCCGCCGAGCAGTTGGCGCAGCACCGGCAGGGCGTCCGGGTCGGCATGGGCCCGTACGCTCGCGGCGGACAGCCGTTGCTCCACCTCGGACACCAGTTCCCGCCACGCGGCGGCGAGTTCGAACCCCTCCGGACGCAGCACCGGCGCGCCGGTCGGCTCCACGGAGGTGACGCGGCTGAGCCGGAAGGTGCGCAGCCCCTCCCCGGTCCCCGCCACCAGATACCAACGGCCGGCCTTGGACACCAGCCCGAGCGGATCCACCGTCCGCTCACCGGCCGCCCGCTCACCGGCCGCCCGCTCACCGATCACCCGCTCACCGGCCGCCCGCTCGACCGGCCACCGCCGGCCAGGGCCGTCGTCCCCCAAGTCCCCTTCAGCCGTGGCTCGGTCGGCGTACGCGTACCCCAACAGGACCTGCCGGCCGTCCAGTACCGCCCGTTCCAGGGCATGCCGGTGGGGTCCGCTGCCGCCCGCCGTACGTGACCAGTCGAGACCGTCGACGAGAATGGCCTTGGAGGCGGCCTCGGCATGCGGTCGCATGGGCGCGGGCACGGCACGCATCAACTTGCGCAGCGCCGCCCGCAGTTCGGGAGAGGCCGACAAAGGCCCCGCGGCCAGGAACAGCGCCCCGATCTCCCGCGAGGTGAAACCGGTCAGATCGGTGCGGGCGCCGCCGACCAGGCTCCACCCGCCGCCCCTGCCCCGCTGCGAGTAGACGGGCACGCCGGCGCTGGTGAGCGCCTCCAGGTCGCGGCGCGCGGTGCGCTCGGACACCTCCAGCTCCTCGGCCACCTCGCGCACGGTCACCCGGCCGCGCGCCTGGAGCAGCAGCAGGGTCGCCACCAGACGGTCGGCCTTCACGACCCGCCCCCTTCGCCGCCACCGAGCGAGCCCCCTTCACGACCCGCCCCGTTCGCCGCCGAAAGGCCCTTTTCGACCATGGCCGACCGCCCCCGGCACGGTGAACTCTGCTGGTATTCAGGCTGTTTTGAGCCACTCCATACATTTTCGGCACCATTGAATACGGCTTCGGTAATAGGCCACAAGATGACCTCTTTGACGTCGACGATGAGCGCATGACTCACGACACGACTGACGACACGACTCCCGACACGACCCGGACCGCGAAGCCCGCCGCCTCCGCCGCGGCCCCGCCCACCGACCCTCGTGGCGGCCTGTTCAAGGCCGTCGAACTGACCGGGCTCACGCTCGCCGCGCTCCGACCCGAGCAGTACGACACCGTCACCCCGTGTCCCGACTACACGGTCCGCGACATGGCCAACCACGTGGTGTCGGTGCTGCGCCGGGTCGCGGTCCTGGGCGCCGGCGGCTCCTTCATGAGCGTTCCGCACTTCGCCGAGGACGTCGCCGACGGTGACTGGGCCAAGGCCTGGGCCGAGGCGACGCGGGAGTTCGACGCCGTCTGGCGGGACCCCGCCGTGCTGGGCCGCCAGATCGGTCTGCCCTGGGGCCCGGTCCCCGGTGCGGTCGCCTCGGTGATCTACACCAACGAGTTCGTGCTGCACGCCTGGGACCTGGCCAAGGCTTCCGGCCAGAGCCCCGAGTGGGACCCGGAGATGCTCGCCGCGCCGCTGGCGTCCATGCACCGGGCCGTGCCCGCGGAACCCCGCGGCGGCCAGGTGCCGTTCGGACCGGTGGTGGAGGTGCACGAGAACGCTCCCGACATCGACAGGCTGGTGGGCTGGTACGGCCGCCGTCCCTGACGGGCGACGGAGCGGACCACCGGGCGGGTGGTCCGTCGAGCGGGCGGACCACCGGGCGGGGCGGACCGTCGAGCGGGCGGACCATCCAGCAGGTGGCCCGCCGAGCGGCTGGGCGGACGGGCCAGCGGGCGGGCGGGCCGCCGGACACCCGTCCGGCGGCCCCTCACAGTCCGCGGTGTCACTGAGAAAACCCGGGTCAGCGGAGCCACCCGGGCCACGGGAACCCGGAGCACGGGGACCCGGAGCACGGGGACCCGGAGGTGGCGGAACGCCCGTCGCCTCAGGCCCCGATTCCCTGGGCGAACCTGAAGTACCGGTGCGGGTCGTACTTGGCCTTCACGACCGACAGCCGGGCGTAGTTCTCGGCGTAGTAGGACTGCCGCCAGTCCGTCAGCTCCGCGTCCATCCAGTTCTGGTACGTCTCGCCGTTCGACAGCGGGTCGATCGTGGCGAACCCGTTGTCGATCCAGCCCGTCGCCACGCTCCTGGCCTCCGCGGTCACCTGCGCCGGGTCGTTGACGAGGACCCGGTAGTTGACGGAGAAGAGCGAGTCGCGGTGCACGTACGCCGTGTCGGTGCGGGCCGGGTCGTTGGCCGCCCCGCCGAAGAAGTGCAGGTCGAGATAGCGGGCCTGGCCGGCCCTGCGGTCGGCGTCGAAGGCGGTCAGCACGTCCGCCCAGCCGCTCTGCGCGTACGGTGCGCTGCCCATCCGGGTCCGCTCCAGGCCGAAGGCGGGCCGCGTCAGCACACCGTTCGGGGACTTCCCCGCGCGCTGGCACTGGTCCTCGGTCAGCGTCCCGCACCCGAAGATCATCATCATGACCTGCTGGTACGTCATGACCGCGTCCTGGCGGGCCGTCACCGCGCCGGTGAGCGACAGCAGCCGCGCGGACTCCGAGGCCAGTTCGGCCGGGGTGCCGCGGGAGGCGAGGAAGACGTTGAGCGCCGGTACGGTGCCGGGCGCGGCGTCGGCCTGGACGAGATAGGCGCCGCCGCCGATCGTGCGGGGCGCGTCGACCAGCCACTGCCCGACGCCGTGCAGCACGTCGGCGGCACGGTCGTACGGGAAGATCAGGTTGCTGATCGCCATCTGGTCGCCCTCGTGCGGGGTGACCGTGAAGCGCGTGACGACGCCGAAGTTGCCGCCACCGCCGCCGCGGATCGCCCAGAACAGGTCGGAGTGGCTGGTCGGCGACGCGGTGACCACCCGGCCGTCGGCGAGGACCACCTCGGCCGAGGTGACCGCGTCGCACGCCATGCCCAGCGGGCGGGTCAGGAATCCGAAGCCGCCGCCCTGGAGGAACCCGCCGGCCGACACGGTCGGGCAGCCGCCCTCGCTGACCACCAGGCCGTGCGGGGCGAGGGCGTCGAGTATCTCGACGTTCTTGGCGCCGGGGCCGATGTCGACCGTGCCGTTGCCCACGGTGATCGCGTTCAGCCGCGAGACGTCGATGATCAGGCCGGGCGTCGTCGAGTAGCCCGCGAAGCTGTGGCCGCCGCTGCGGACGGCGGACGGCAGGCCGTAGGTCTGGGCGAAGCACAGGGCGGCGGAGACGTCGGCGGAGCTGACGCAGTACGCGACGGCCCGCGGGTTGACGGCGTCGAACTGGCCGAGTTCCAGTTGCTTGGCCACGGCGTAAGCGGAGTCGGTGGGCAGCACCAGGCGGCCCTGGAGCTTGCCCGCGAGGGTGCTCCAGGGGGTGGTGCCGGAGCCGGCGAGAACGGGGCTGGTGGGCAGGACGGCCAGGCCGACGGCGGCGGATCCCGCACCGATCAGTGCTCTACGAGTGATCACGGATGTCCCAAGGGTTCTAGGAGACGGTGGTTGCCAGTGGGGGGAGGAAGAACCGGAGAGGCGGAAACCCCGGGTGGGGCCGGAGGGATGGGAGGGATGGGAGGGGCCGGAGCGGCCCGCGCGGCCGTGGGGGCCGGAACCCGGGAGAGGCCTCGGGCTCGGGGAAGGGACGGCGCCGGGCCCACGGGGGGAGGGTGGGCCCGGCGCCGCGTCCGGGGGGAGGGGCTCGGCGGGGCGAGGGGCCGGCCGGGGTCAGGAGACCTTGCGGCCCTTCATGCCCTGCTTGACCACTCCGGCGAGCATCGAACGGCCGAGGTCGCGCATCTCCTTGGGTCCGGAGGTGCTCGCCCACCACATGAACTTCACCATCGTGGGCGTGGTGGCCCGGAAGAACCGGAGGTCCTCGGGGCCCTTCCAGCCGAACGGGGTGTTGACCGACTCGCAGTCGCGGATCGCCTCGAAGACGATGTCCGCGGCCTTGTCACCGTCGATCTCGCCGGCCTCGTACCGCTCGCAGGTCTCGGCCGTGATGTCGAAGAGGATCTTGAAGGCGTGGCTGTCCGGCCACCACAGTCCGGTGTACGGCGCCTTCTCCATCTCCTTGAAGTGCCGGTCGTCACCGTCGAGCTGGAAGTTCTGGCGCGCCATGATCTGCCGCATGGTGGCCGGGGTGGTGAAGCAGGCCCAGACCCGGAACACCGCGTTCCACAGCCGGAAGTGGCTGAAGGCGATGTAGGAGCTGTTGACGATCTTGTCGTTGTACTCCAGGAGCCCCTGCTCCAGTCGCTCGACGTACTCGAAGCGCTCCTCGGTGAAGTCGTTCTCGCGCAGGGCGTCCAGGACCCGGTGGGCGAGCGCGTCGACGACCTCGAAGGTGTTGGACAGGCCGCGCGAGTACAGCGGGTCGATGAAGCCGGCCGCGTGCGACATCAGGCACCAGCGCGCGCCGATGGTCCGCTTGGAGGAGTACTGGATCCGGTCGGTGGAGACCCACTCGCGGATCCGCTTGGCGCCGTCGAACTGCCGCTTCACCGCCGGGTACATGTCCAGGTAGTGGTTGAACTCCTGGTCCGGCGTCATGTCCTTCGGCTTCGGGTACAGCCGCTCGTCGAAGGTCAGACCGACACTGCAGGCCGGGTTCTTGGAGTCCTTGTAGTTGTCGAACGGGATGATCCAGAACCAGCCGCGCTCGATGAGGTGGTGCAGGGTGCCGCCGTGGAAGGGCGACTCGGCGGGCGGCCGGAGCGCGTCCGGGTAGTTGCACACGTCGTCGTACGGCTTGATCCCCACGTAGTGCGTGAAGAGCGAGCGGGCGTGGTGCTTGTGCCGGGGCGGGTTCTCGCGCAGGTCGAACTTCTGCGCGAGCGGGGAGCGGAAGCCGCTCGCGTCGATGAGGTACTTGGCGCGGAAGACCTCGCCGTTCTTCCCGGTGACCGTGACGCCGTCGTCGTCGACGTCCAGGTCGGTGGCGAACCAGTTCTGGCGGAGCGTGCAGCCGTACTTGGCCGCGACGTTCAGGTAGTACGAATCGGTGTCCTGGCGGAAGAGGTGCACCGCCTCGGTGAGCATCTTCGGGATGACGAACATGGTCGCCTCGGCCGGGTTGGGCTCGCTGTTCGGCCGGTGCGTGACGAAGCCGAAGCTCTGCTTGCGGCCGTGGGTCGGGCCGATGTGCTCGGTGACCGCCTTCACGTCCAGCATGTGCTTGATCTCGGGAACGTCGTAGCGCACGGCCAGAATGTGCAGCCACTCGACGAGCTGCGGGTTCTGGGACTCGCCGACGGCGAACCGGGGGTGCTGCCCGGCGTCGATGAGCACCACGTCGGCGCCCTGGCGGGCCAGGATCGCTCCCATGATCGAGCCCGCGAGGCCCGACCCCAGGATGGCTACGTCGCATTCGGTCCACTCGGCGGCCTTGTCGGCCTTCTTCGCTTCCTCAGCCTTGGTGGGCAAGACCGCACTCCTCTTTCTCGTTTCACGGACGGATCGGATGGGTGGCGCGCGTCCTACGGGGGGTCGGGGTCGACCGGTCGGGGGGCGGGTGGTTCGAGCGGCTTCGCCGGGATCCGGTGGTTCGGGCGGCGCCGCGGAGATCCAGTGCTTCAGGCGGCGCGGGGCCGGCCGAACCACCGCGCGAGCGCGTCGGTCAGTCCCTCGGCGGACCCGTCGGCGCCGACCCAGGCGACGTAGCCGTCGGGGCGTACGAGGAGGTCCGCAGCCGGGGCTCCGGCGTCGGGCCGCGTCGCGGTGACGATGTCGACGCGGTCGGCCCAGCCGGCCGCGGCCTCGCGCAGCGCGGCGCTGTCGTGCAGGTCGAACAGGACCGGACGGCCCGCGTGCAGCTGCTCGTAGGTGGTGGTCCTGTCGTCACCGACCAGCAGGTCCTGGTCGGGCAGCCGGCGGCCGAGCAGCGGGTGGCCGCCCTCGACGGCCCCGTAGGTGATGTCGAGGCCGGTGACCAGACCGACGAGGTGACGCCGTACGTCCTCGATCCGGACCAGTTCGGCGAACAGGTCGCGCAGCGGCTGGGCCTCGGGGCCGCCGAGGTAGAGGGTGCGCTGGACAAGGGTGTTGTGGACGATGCGGGCGCCGACCGGGTGGCGCTCGGAGTGGTACGTGTCGAGCAGGCCCGCGGGGGCGTGGCCCTTGACGGCCGCGGCGAGCTTCCAGCCCAGGTTGACCACGTCGCCGACGCCCGCGCTGATGCCCTGGGCGCCGATCGGCAGGTGGATGTGGGCGGCGTCGCCGGCCAGGAAGACCCGGCCCTTGCGGTACTCGGCGGCGTGCCGGCTGGCGTCGGTGAAGTAACTGGTCCACAGCGGCCGGGCGCCGCTGATGTCCTCGCCCGTGACCCGCTGGAAGGCGGCGGCCACCTCCTCGAAGGTGGGCGGCTCCTGGGTGGGACGGACGCCCGCGCCGCGCTCGAAGACCACCACGCGGGTGGCGCCCGGGCCGAGCGGCAGGACGACGACCATGCCGGCCTCGCCGACCTCGCCGGTGGGCCGCAGCCGCAGCTGGACACCGGCGACGTCGGCCATCTTCATCTCGATGGTGGCGCTGACCCCGGGGAAGTCGATCCCGGCCAGCCGGCGGACGGTGCTGCGGGCGCCGTCGCAGCCGACGACGTACGCGGCGCGCAGGGTCTCCACTCCCTCGGGCCCCGCGACCTCGACCCGGACGCCGTCGTCGTCCTGCGTCATGCCGATGACCTCGTGGCCCCGGCGGACGTCGGCTCCCAGGCCCACGGCCCATTTGTCGATGATCGCCTCGGTGCGCGACTGCGGGACTCCGCGGACACCGAAATTGCCGCCCTCGACAATGCGGTAGTCGATCGGAAGTCCACCGAAATGGCCGCCGGGTATGGTCTCCAGCGGACCGAATTCCCCGAGCAGTCCACGCTGGCCGAATTCCTCGATCGTGCGGGCCGAGAACCCCAGGGCGCGGGACTGCTGCATCGGCTGTTCCAGCCGGTCGAGCACGATGACCGAGAGACCCGAGAGGCGGAGTTCCCCCGCGAGCATGAGCCCCGAGGGTCCTGCACCGGCAACGATCACATCGGCATTGAAAGCGTCCATATTCCCTCTCCCGCTGGCGTTTTCTCCAGTATTCCGAGGGCTCCCGGGAAGCTGAATGGCCGCCGGTACAGAGCTCTGACAAGTTCTGACAAGTTCGTCAGGGGCGCGGCAGCTACTGCGCGGTACCGGGTGCGTACTACAGGGGGAGCATGCGAGAGGGTGCCGGAAGTGTCCTCCGGCACCCTCTCGTCCGCCCGCTTCTTCCGGGTTCACCCCCCGGGTTCAGTACAGGCCCATCACCCGGTCCACCGCGATCTCGATGACCGCGAGGCCCGGCGGCTGCGGCGGCTGGGACCAGTACCGCTTGGCGTAGCGGCGCATCCCCTCCACCACCCGGGGCGGGTCGGTGGAGACGGTCGCCGGGCCCTCCAGGGTGATCCAGCGTGGCCCCACCAGCTGGCACACGGCGGCCCGGCCGCCGGCCGCGGCCAGCAGGTTGCGGGACTTGCGGCGGTGCACGGTGGTCATCACCCGGGCCAGGCCCGCCTCGCCGTCCCAGGTGAACCGTACGGGCGCCACGTGCGGTGTGCCGTCCGGGCGCAGGGTGGTCAGGGTGCACAGGGCGTTCTCGGCGAGGAACTCCTCCGCCGCGGCGGAGAGGGGCAGTTGCTTGGACATGGCCGGGTCCGTTCTTCCGTCAGGCGTGCGCGGGCACGGCCGCGGACTGCTCGGAGGACTTGGTCAGCGGCAGCAGCACCAGGGTCACCAGGAAGGCGGCCGCGGCGAAGCAGGCACCGACGAGGAACGCGTCGTGGAAGACGGTCGTACGGGCGTCCTGGACCAGGGCCGGGACGCCGTGGGCCTTGGCCGTCAGCTCGTCGACGCGGCGGAAGGCGTAGGTCGCCGCGACGGCCAGGCCGAGCGCGCCGCCGACTTCCTGGGCGGTGTTGATGAGGCCGGCGGCCAGACCCGACTCGCGCTCCTCGATCCCGGCGAACGCCGAGACCTGGAGCGGGACGAAGGACATGCCGAGCCCGAGGCCCATGAGGACGAAGGCGGGCAGCACGTCCGTCAGGTACGAGGCGTCGGACGGGGTGCGCCACAGGAGCATCATGCCGGTCGCGGCGAGCGCGAGACCGACCAGCAGGACGGGCTTGGCCGCGACCTTGGTGACGACCTGGGAGGCGATGCCGGCGCCGACGGCGGTGAGCACCGCGAGCGGCACGTACGCGAAGCCGGTCTTGACGGCGGAGTAGTCCAGGACCTGCTGCATGAAGAGGCTGGCGAAGAAGAACAGGGTCACGCAGGTGCCGAGCAGCAGGACGGCGATGACGTTCGCGGCGCGCAGTGAGGGGCGGCGGAAGACGCCGAGCGGCATCAGCGGCTCCTTGGCGCGGCGTTCGATCAGGACGAAGGAGACGAGCAGGAGCGCGGAGAGGACGAAGCCGCCGACGACCCGGCCGGTCGGGACGTCGGAGTCGGAGACGGTCTGGCCGAGGGTGAAGATCAGCGCGACCAGGCCACCGGTGAGGGTGACGGCACCGGCCACGTCGAAGGACCGGCTGCGTTCGTCGGAGCGGCTCTCGCCGACGACCATCGGGGCGACCAGGGCGCCGATGATGCCGATCGGCACGTTGATGAAGAAGATCCAGCGCCAGCCGGGACCGTCGGTGAGCAGACCGCCGAGGGTGACACCGGCGACGGCGGCGAGACCGCTGAGCGCGCCCCAGGCGCCGAGCGCCTTGTTGCGGGCCGGGCCCTCCTCGAAGTTGTTGGTCAGCAGGCTGAGCGCGGCGGTGGCGATGAACGCGGCACCCAGGCCCTGCGCGCCACGGGCGCCGATCAGCATCGCGGCGTTCTGGGCGACCCCGGCGAGCAGGGAGGCGCCGGCGAACAGGAGCAGGCCGGTCTGGAGCATCCGGCGGCGGCCGAGGGTGTCGGCGAGGCGGCCGGTCAGCAGCAGGAAGCCGCCGAGGAGCATGCCGTAGGTGGTGACCACGTACTGCAGCGCGGTCGTGGAGATGTTGAGCTCGTCCTCGATGGTCGGCAGGGCGACGTTCACGATCGAGACGTCGAGGAAGGTCATGAAGCCGGCCAGGCAGAGGAAGGCCAGGATGAGTCCGGGGCGGCGGACCGGCCCGGAGTCGCCCGCCACCGCGGGGTTGTGGGTGGACTCTTGGATGGACATGTCACTCCCTAGGAGCATGAGGATTCTCGGACGGGGACGTGCGGGGAGGTGCGGTTATCGCTGGCTTCTCGGAAGCTAGCATCCTGAGTAAAGTAGGTACCTAGAGGAAAGCGACTTCCCGGAAGGTGATGATCGGCATGAAGAGCACCGCGGCCAGGAACGACAGCGCGGCGACCGGGGACGCCCGGACCGTGGGCGCCCGAACCGTGCGCGACAGGTCCGTGGGCGACAGGTCCGTGGGCGACGGCGCCGTCGCGGACGCCGCCTCGGGCCCGGCCGGGCCCGAGGCCGCGCACGCGGCCGCGGCCGGTTCCCGGCAGCCGTGTCTGATCGAACCGGTCCTCGACATCGTGTTCAGCCGCTGGACCACGCCGATCCTGTGGACGCTCAACGCCTTCGGCACCCAGCGCTTCGTGGAGCTTCAGCGCAACATCGGCACCATCACGCCGAAGGTGCTGACACAGCGGCTGCGTCAGCTGGAGCGCGACGGACTGGTGATCCGCACGTACTTCCCCGAGGTACCGCCCCGGGTGGAGTACCAGATCAGCGACCTGGGGCGGACCCTGGCGCCGTTGTTCGCCTCGCTCACGGACTGGTCGACGGTCCACCTGCCGCTGGTGGAGCAGGCGCGCCAGGAGTTCGACACGGCGGAGGAGCAGGCCGCGGCCCGTCACCACTGAGTCCGGCCAGCCCGTCGCGGCGCCGCCCGAGTCCCTCACCGGGTCACCGGCCCGGCAGGACCCGGTCGTCACCGAGTTCCCGCATGGCGCCCTGGAAGAAGATCAGCGGGTCCTCCTCCCCGGCGGGAGCGCCGAGCGAGACGACCTCGCCGAGCAGGATGGTGTGGTCGCCGCCGTCGTACTCGGCGGCCAGCCGGCACTCCAGGTGGGCCAGCGCCTCACTGAGCACCGGCAGATCGTGGACCGACCGGTGGTGCGGGACCTCCTCGATCCGGGCGGTCCGCCGGCCGGCGAACGCCCAGGCCACCGGCTCCTGCCGCTGCGTCAGGAAGTTCACGACGAAGCCGCCGGACTCCTGGACCACCGGCAGCAGCCGGGAGTTGTCGTGCAGGCAGATGAGCACCAGCGCCGGCTCCAGGGAGACCGAGGTGAAGGAGTTCACCGTGGCGCCCGCGGCGTTCTCGCCGCCGCCCGAGGTGATGACCGTGACACCGGTGGCGAAGTGTCCGCACACGGTGCGCAGCACACGGCCGTCGACCGGACCGAGCTGCTCGGGGATGGCTTGCGAAACGGGTATCACGACAGCCCTCTCGTTCTCGGATGCGGGTTACGGGTTACGGGTTACGGGGGTACGCGCACGGTTCGGACCGGGCGCGCGGGATGCAGGTGTGGGCGGGGTCGGTCGGACGGGGTCGGGCGGACGGGGTCGGGCGGACGGGGACCTCTGCGGTCCGCGCATCCGGGCCGCGTGCGGGGGAGGCGGACGCACGGAGGTCGGGCGGCCGGCGGTCGGAACCCGGCAGTCGGCGTGTCGCAGACGCGGCGGCCGGAGTCGCGGCGGCCGGTCGGACCTCAGCCGCGTGGGCGTATGAAGTCCACGGCGGCTTCCGGGCCGTACGGGTCCGGTTCCCCGGACACCTCCGGCACCTTCGACGCCTCGGACACACCGGTCTCCGCCGGACGGCGCCGGGACAGCAGCGGTCCCGCCATCGCCGTCGTCACGAGGGCCATGATCACGAGCATGGTGAACATGCGTCCGTCGAGCACGCCCAGGCTCACCGCGGCGTTGAGGATGATGAGTTCGGTCAGACCCCGGGTGTTCATCAGCAGCCCCAGGTCCTTCGCCTCCCGCCAGGAGAACCCGGCCAGCCGAGCCGGGAGGATCGCGCCGACCAGCTTGCCGGTGCAGGCCACCACGATGATCGCGACGAGCGCGACGAGGTCGCCGGAGGTCAGCGCGCCGAGGTCCACGCCGAGCCCGGTGACGATGAAGAAGACCGGGAGCAGTACGACGCTGACGTGGTCCATGGGCTTGCGCAGATGCTCCGCCAGGACCATCGCGGGCTCACGGGGCATCACGAACCCGAACAGGAAGGCCCCGAAGATGGCGTGGATGCCGATCCACGTGGTCAGCCAGGCCGAGGTCAGGGCGCCCGCGCAGAGCACCGCGAGCAACGCGGACCAGCGCTCGGTGGCGGCCCAGCGCCAGACCAGACGGGCCACCAGCGGCCGCACGACCAGCAGCATCCCCGCGACGTAGGCCGCGCTCCACAGCCCGATGCGGCCGAGGTCCGCGTAGTTGCCGTTCGCCGTGACCAGGGCGGAGACATACGCCAGCAGGCACCAGGCGAGCAGGTCGTCGATGGCCGCGCTGGCCAGCGAGAGGGAGCCGGCCCGGGTGTCCAGCAGCTTGTTCTCGGTGAGGATGCGCGCGAGCACCGGGAAGGCGGTCACCGACATCGCGGTGCCGATGAAGGTGGCGAAGGCGACGAAGGAGATGTGATGCCCGGCCACGGTGGCGTGCTCGTCGTACAGGAACGGGGCGAGCGCCACACCCAGGCCGAACGCCATCGCGATCGACGACAGCGAGACACCCGCGGCAAGCCGGGCGTGCGGCCGGATCAGCCGCTTCTCGAACTCCCAGCCGACGACGAACATGAACAGGATCAGGCCGACCTGGGAGACCGCGGACAGCAACGGCCGCACGTCGACGGGGAAGAGACGCTCGGTCAGGTTCCCCGGCAGCAGGCCGAGAACACTGGGGCCGAGCAGGATGCCCGCGGTGATCTCACCGACCACCACCGGCTGGCGCAGCTTCTGCGCCAGCCGGCCGAGCGCGGCGCCCGCCACGAGCACCACCCCGATGTCGGCGAGCATCACCGCGAGCTTCATGTCCTGGGCGCTTGCCGCCGCGAGCGTCGTCATCGGGGCTCCTGTGCTCGGGGCGGGGTGCCGCGGCTCCACAGCACGCGGAAGGCCAGCGAGGAGAGCCGCCAGCCCTCGGCGGTACGGCGGGCCTCACCGGTGGCGAGGGTGCCGACCTGGAACAGGGGCTCGTCCGCCGCACCGGGATGGTGGGCATGCGTCGAGACGAGGTTCGCGCGCAGCGTGGCCCGCTCGCCGTCGTCGTCGTCGAGGGCGACGAGCGCCGGTGAACCCAGGTGCTGGGTGGCGGCGAAGGCCGTCAGCGCGTCACGGTGGTAACCGGCGAGTCCTTCGAGACCCTCGTGCCGGCTCATGGGGAACTCGACCAGGGCGTCCTTCGTGAAGAGCCCCCGCGCCCACGCGTCGTCGAGTTCGTCGTCGTCGAGACCGATGAGGTACCGGTCCAGGAGAGTGGATATCTCTGATTCTTCCGGGCCTGGCTGCATTACCCGAGCATGGCGCCCGCGCCAATCGGTGACCAAGGCCGTTTTTCACAGCTCTGACGAAGTTGCGAAAGTTCTGACACCCCCCTCGAACAATTGACAAATGAGCGGTCATTCCTGAACCGCGGAGCCTTTCACAGGGGCGGATCCGCTTGCCATGCTGCATTCGTACCTCCATTCGCAACTCACCTTTCCTCGAACGGAAGAGACGAGAGAATGCCGAAGATCGCAGCCGATGGTCAGCACCTGACCGTTCTCAACCTGTTCTCGACCGACGCCGCCGAGAAGCAGGTCAAGCTGCTCGCCGCGATGCGCCAGATCGTCGACACGGCGGCCTATGAGGGCTGGATGTCCAGCACGGTGCACGCCGGGCAGGACAAGCCGGGAACGGCCAACTTCATCCAGTGGCGCAGCACCGAGGACCTGGAGAGCCGTTACGCGGGCGAGGAATTCAAGCACCGCACCCTGCCGCTCTTCGGCGAGATCACCACCTCGATCCGTCTGCTCCAGAACGAGATCGCCTTCACCCAGCAGAAGCCGGAACTGGGCGGCGTCACGGAGATCTCCCCGGACCGCGACGACTACACGTCCATCGAGCTGTTCGGTGTGCTGCCGGCCGACCAGGAGGACCTGATCGACGCCCTGGGCGAGTCCCAGACGTGGCTGGTCGACGTCCCTGGCTACCGCACCCACACGGTGCTGCGCGGTCTGCGCGCCCGCGGTCTCGACGGCAAGTTCGTCGTCGTCTACTCCCAGTGGGACAGCAAGGAGGCGTACGACGCCTTCCGTTCGGTGCCGCAGGGCGAGCGCTCGCCGGAGCGCCAGAAGGTCGACGCCCGCGTGGCCGCGCTCCAGACCTGGCAGGACGAGAACACCTACCGGGTCGTGCACACCCGCGCCGCGGGCGAGTGAGCCGCCCGGTCGCGGGCCGGGCGGGCGGTGACCGGCCCGCGACCGGGTCCTGACAGCACGTCATCGCACGACAGGAGCCAACCGCCGGTTTCACGTGAAACAACGCCCTTCCGTGCCGCACGGCAGAAGGACGTCCACCAAGATCGCGCACGGACGCGCGCACCTGGGCGCGTTCCCGCCCTCACTGGCCGGCCGCTGCCGGGAATTCCCCCACCCGGCAGCGGCTTTTCCGTCCGGCACCGTTCCCGGCCCGCCCCGTCCGCGCGCACCACACCAGGACGAGGAGACAGTAAGCATGGAGCACCCGGGCATGCGCCAAGTCGCGCACGAGATCAACATCGCGGTCCCTGCGGACACGGTCCACCGATTGATCGCCGAGGTGGAGAACTGGCCCCGGATCTTCCCCTCGGTCATCCACGTCGCGCACGAAGAAGCCCCCGAGGGCGAGGAGCGACTGCTGATCTGGGAAGCCGCGCCGACCGCGGAGAGCGCACCGTCCGCGGAGAGCGGACCGACGGCGGAGGGCGGGCCGTCCGCGGACGGCGGGCCGCGCAGCCGGCCCCTGCGCCGGATCGTCGAACCCGCCGCACTGCGGGTCAACTTCCAGCACCTGGTCACCGAGGCCCCCGTCGCCGGGATCGGCGGCGCCTGGCTTGTCGAACCACTGGGGGAGAACGCCTCCCGGGTGCGGCTGCTGCACGAGTTCCGGGCCGAGGGCGACGCCCCCGGCGCACTGGACAGGATCGGTGCCGAGGTCGACCGCGACGCCCGCGCGCAGCTCGCGGCGCTGAAGGAGAACGCCGAACGTGATGTCGCCGACGCGGGGCTGACGTTCTCCTTCGAGGACACCGTCCTGGTCGACGGGTCGGTGAAGGACGTGTACGCCTTCATCAACGAGGCGAACCTGTGGTCCGAACGCCTGCCCCACGTCGCCACCGTCCGCCTGCACGAGGACACCCCCGGCCTGCAGACCCTGGAAATGGACACCCGCGCCAAGGACGGCTCCCTCCACACCACCAAGTCCTACCGCGTGACCTTCCCCCACCAGCACATCGCCTACAAACAGGTCACCCTCCCCGCACTCATGACCCTCCACACCGGCCACTGGACCTTCACCGACACCGACGAAGGCGTCACCGCCACCTCCCAGCACACCGTCACCCTCAACACCGACAACATCACAACCGTCCTCGGACCCGACGCCACCCTCACCGACGCCCGCACCTACGTCCACACCGCCCTCTCCACCAACAGCCGCGCCACCCTCAACCACGCCAAAGCCCACGCGGAAGGCCGCCGTTGACCCCGGCGGTGCGCCGGCTCGCCGTGCCGCGGGGGGAGCTGGACGTGTGGCTGCTGCCACCGCCCGACTCACCGCGTGATGTCCCGTACGACGAGCTCGACGCGTACGAGCGAGGGAGGGCCGACTCCTACC
Source organism: Streptomyces fagopyri (assembly GCF_009498275.1). NCBI lineage: Bacteria > Bacillati > Actinomycetota > Actinomycetes > Kitasatosporales > Streptomycetaceae > Streptomyces > Streptomyces fagopyri. Next base: position 4,679,400 of record NZ_CP045643.1, read on the forward strand.
GCCGGCCCGACGACCGCCAGATGTACGCCGCGGCGCATGTGGGACTGCGCCGGGTCCTGGCCGGATACACCGGTATCGAACCGAGCCGGCTCCACCTCGCCGGCGAACGGCACAAGGGCAACGGTGAACGGCACGGCCGGCCGGCGGTGCTCGGGGTGCCCGGCGGCGCCCCCCAGTTCTCGCTCTCGCACAGCCACGGTCTGGCGATCGTGGTGGTGGCCGAGGCACGGGTGGGCGCCGACGTGCAGCGGCTGCCGTCGGCCGAGACCGTCGAGGTGTGTCTGCCGGCGCTGCACCCCTCCGAACGGGAGGAGCTCGGGAAGCTGCCCGAGCACGAGCGGACCATGGCCTTCGGGCGGCTGTGGACACGGAAGGAGGCGTATCTCAAGGGCCTGGGCACCGGGCTGACGCGAGGCGCCGACCTCGACTACCTCGGCGAGGCCGGACTCGCCGAACGGCCGACGGGCTGGGTGGTGGGCAACCTTCCGCTCTGTTCCACCCATATCGCCGCGGTCGCCCTGGCCGGTGCCGGGGACCGGCCCGTCGCCGTCCGCGCGGTGCCGACCGCGTATCTGTACGCGCCGAACGCGGTCGCACGCCTCGTCCAGATGGAACCGGGGCTGCGTTCCATGCTCCGGGATCCCGCCGAGCACGGGGACCTCGAACGCTGAGACAGCGCCCCGCGGGACACGGACCTCCCCGTGACCGGCCACCACCGGTCCGCGGACCGTCCCGGTCCCGCACCGCCGAAGGGCCGGAGAGTTCCTGGGAACTCTCCGGCCCTTCGGCCTGCTCCACCCCCGTCCGATCCGCTCAGGCCGCCGCTCGCCAGGTGCGCGGACCGTCGAAGCCGGTGATCCGCTCGGGGCGCCGCCACAGGGCGACGACCTGGTGCCTGCGGGCGAGATCGTCCGGTACGACGCCGGGGCCGGCGGTCACCGCCATGAGCACGGCGGTCAGCGCGGCCAGTTCCTCCGGCGAGGGACAACCGCGCTCGATCCGGAAAAGCGGACCGGCCACGGGGTCGGTGTCGGGTTGCTGTGCGGTCATGGATCCTCCCTCACTCACTCTTCGGGGCCGCTCACTGAGGCGGGTTGCCGTGCTTACGGCGGGGCAGTTCGGCGTGTTTGGCGACGAGCATCGACAGCGAACGGGCCAGGACCGCCCGGGTCTCGCGCGGATCGATGACGTCATCGACCAGCCCACGCTCGGCGGCGTAGTAAGGGTGGACCAACTCCCTCTTGTACTGGTCGATTTTCTCTCTACGCATCGCGTCGGAGTCGTCCGCGGCCGCGATCTCCCGGCGGAAGACGACGTTGGCGGCGCCCTCCGCGCCCATGACCGCGATCTCGTTCGTCGGCCAGGCCAGCGCGATGTCGGCGCCGATGGACCGCGAGTCCATCACGATGTACGCGCCGCCGTAGGCCTTGCGCAGCACCACGGAGACCCGCGGCACGGTGGCGTTGCAGTACGCGTACAGGAGCTTCGCGCCGCGCCGGATGATGCCCTCGTGCTCCTGGTCCACGCCCGGCAGGAATCCGGGCACGTCGACCAGCGTGACCAGCGGGATGTTGAACGAGTCGCAGAACTGGACGAACCGCGCGGCCTTCTCGCTCGCCTTGATGTCCAGCACACCCGCCATGGCCGCCGGCTGGTTGGCGACGATCCCCACGGCGTGACCGTCGACGCGGGACAGCGCGCAGAGGATGTTCGTCGCCCAGCCCGCGTGCACCTCCACGAAGTCGCCGTCGTCGACGAGCTCCTCGACGACCGCCCGCATGTCGTACGAACGGTTCCCGTCGTGCGGCACCAGGTCGAGCAGCACGTCACCGGACCGGTCGCCCGGGTCCCCGCTGACGTGGCGGGGCGGCAGCTCACGGTTGTTGGACGGCAGCAGCGACAGCAGGTAGCGCACCTCGGCGAGGCAGCTCTCCTCGTCGTCGTGCACGAAGTGGGCCACCCCGGAGACCTCGCCGTGGACGTCGGCGCCGCCGAGCCCGTTCTGGCTGATCTCCTCGCCGGTGACCGCGCGGACCACGTCGGGCCCGGTGATGAACATCTGCGAGATGTCGCGGACGGCGAAGACGAAGTCGGTCAGGGCCGGCGAGTACGCCGCGCCGCCCGCGCACGGGCCGAGCATCACCGAGATCTGCGGGATGACACCGGAGGCCTTCGTGTTGCGCTGGAAGATGCCGCCGTAGCCGGCCAGTGCCGAGACACCCTCCTGGATCCGGGCGCCCGCGCCGTCGTTGAGGGACACCAGCGGCGCACCGGCGGCGATGGCCATGTCCATGATTTTGTGGATCTTGCAGGCGTGGGCCTCGCCGAGCGCGCCGCCGAAGACGCGGAAGTCGTGCGCGTAGACGAAGACGGTACGGCCCTCGACCGTGCCCCAGCCGGTGATCACACCGTCGCCGTAGGGCTTCTTGGCCTCCAGGCCGAAGCCGGTGGCCCGGTGCCGGCGCAGCGGTTCGACCTCCTGGAAGCTGCCCTTGTCCAGCAGCAGCTCGATGCGCTCGTGTGCGGTCAGTTTGCCCTTGGCGTGCTGGCGTTCGGTGGCCTTCGGGTCCTGTCCGGCCCGGGCGGTGTCCTTGCGTTCGGCCAGCTCCATCAGTCGGCCGTCGAGTTCCATGGGTATCGCGGGCTCCATCTGGGGATCTCCCCTGTCTTGAGAGGTCTGGAAGGACGGAACAACGGGTCGGTCAGCGGGCGAGCAGCGCGGTCAGCTCACCGACGGTGCTCTCCCGCAGCACCTCGGCGGGCACCTCGGCGTCGAGGGCGCGCCGGATCCGGCGCCCCAGGTGCAGGGCGTCGAGCGGGTCGAGGCCCTGGCCGCGCAGCGACAGGGCGGGCGAGAGCCGGTGGCCCGGCGGGACCGCGAGCAGGTCGTGCAGTTCGAGCCGGAGGCAGTGGCCGATGGCACCGGCCCGCTCGTCGGGGGTCATGGCGCGCAGGGCGACCGGATCGGGAAGCCGATCGAGCCAACTGCACGGGTTCTCTTCGCTCATGGGGCTGCCTTTCGTGGTTGGGGCCGGGCCCGGCACGGTGCCGGTCGTGGCCGGTGGCTGTTCAGGAGACGGCGAGTCCGCCCCGCGAGCAGCACCGCGAGCGCCGCCGTCGACGAGGCGATCCCTCCCACGTAGAGGCCGGAGCGCGCACCGTGCCGGACGGTGAGCCAGCCCACGAGGAGAGCACCGAGCGGGGTGAGTCCTTGCAGGATGAGCGTGTAGAGCGCCATCACCCGGCCGCGGTAGGCGGCGTCGCTGCCCAACTGGATGCGGTGGTTGGCGGCCTGGGCGAAGTAGAGGGTGGCGAAGCCGGTCAGGAACAGCAGGACGGCCGCCCACGCGAAGGTGGGCGACCAGCCGGCCGCGGTCTCCAGGAGTCCGAAGGCGAGCGCGGAGCCGGTGACGGTGCGGGCCGTGGGTCGGCCGCCGCGGGCGGTGGTGGCGAGCGCGGCGAGCAGCGAACCCGCGGCGAACACCGTGGTCAGCAGCCCGAACGTGGTCGCCCCCGAGTGGAAGACGGACCTGGCGAGAAGCGGCAGGGTGAGCTGGAAGGTGAAGCCGAACAGGCCGACGACCGCGACCAGTGCCAGCGGTACGAACAGATCCGGGCGACCGCGCACGTACCGCAGGCCGTCGATCACCCGGGCGCCGCGTTCCGCCGGGGACGTGCGCAGCAGTTCCCCGGGGCGCATCAGGCGCAGCGCTGTCACGGTGGCGAGATAGCTGGCCGCGTTGCACAGCATCGCCGGCCCCGCGCCCACCGCGCCGATGAGCAGCCCGGCGAGTGCGGGGCCCACCACGCGGGCGGTGTTGAAGTACGCGGCGCTCAGGGCGGAGGCGTTGGGCAGCAGGTCGGGGCCGACCATCTCGCTGACGAACGCCATCCGGGCGGGCACCTCGACCGCGTTGACGGTGCCCAGGGCCGGCGCGAAGAGGTACAGGTGCCACAGCTGGACGGAGCCGGCCAGCGCCAGGACGGAGAGCGCCAGCGCGAGGACGCCGGAGACGACGTTGGCGAGGGTGAGCAGCAGCCGCTTGTCGTGACGGTCGGCAAGCCGGCCCCCGTACAGCGTGAACAGCAGCAGCGGGGTGAACTGGAGTGCCGTCATCGCGCCCAGGGCGGTGCCGGAGTCCCCCGTCAGGGAGAGCACCAGCCAGTCCTGGGCGGTGACCATCATCCAGGTGCCCGCGACGGACACGACCTGGCCGGCCGTGAAGAGGCGGAAGTTGCGCACGGCCAGCGACCGGAACGGCGCCGGGCGTGTGCCGGCTCCGGTGCCGGCCCCGCGTGTCGTCGTCATGGCGTCAGGCGGTGACGGACGGGCCCGCGGTCCGTCGCGCGAGGCACTGCTCGAAGAACGCGAACGCGCGCAGATGGTACGTGCGGGCGGCCCAGCCCAGGCTGATGTTGTGCCCCGCGCCGGGCTGACGGTCGACGGAGGCGGACGGCGCCGAGGCGAAGTGCGCGGCCAGGTCGGCGACCGTGTCCTCGTCGTGGTGCCACCACAGCTCCTGCTCGGCGAAGGTCAGCCGCACCGGGACCTGCACCGCCGCCGCCGCGACCGGGAACCGGCGCGGCCACTGCAGTGCCTCCGCCCGCTCGCGCGGGGGCATGGGCGCGACCATGGCCTCCGCCTCGCGGAAGGTGTTCGGCGGATAGAACCGCAGAGCGCCCCAGTTCCGCTTCCAGTTCCGGTGCTGATGCGGGTCGGGCCCGTTGCCCGGGTCGACCGCGTAGTCGCGGCCGAGCCCGGAGATGTCGAGCCCGAGCAGCGGCGGTACGGCCGGATCCGGGTCGCCTGCCTGACAGGCCGCGTACGTCAGCGCCAGCTTGCCGCCGAAGGAGTGCGCGAGCAGGAACAACCCGGCGCCCGTCTCGGCGCGCGCGGCCAGGTGTCGCAGCGCCGCGTGCAACGCACCGGCCTGCTCGGCCAGGGTCTGCCCGCCCGGGGCGTCCGCGGCGGACAGCCCGTACCCGGGCCGGTCGACGGCGACCATGGTGTAGCCGAGCCGGGCGCCGAGGGCGAGCAGTGAGACGTCGGGGTGGGCCTGCCCGTCGAAATAGGCCGCGCTCATCCCGCCGCCGTGCACCGCGACGACGGTCGCCCGCGGCGGCCCGGCCGGCTGGGCGATCAGCGCGGAGAGCGTGACGTCACCGGCTTGCAGGGCGACGGGCCGCACGCCCGGGGACATGGCCGAACCGGGTACGGACGAACCCGGTACGGCGGAACCGGACACGGACGGACCGGATACGGACGGACCGGATACGGACGAGGGGATGATCTCGGCCGTGGGAACGCTCACTGGGTTACTTCCTCTCGTGGTCGTGCTCGGGTGTGCGGGCTCCCGCGGTCACCGGGACACGGCCCGCCGTCGTGCGGGCGCAGGGCCTCACTCGCCCTCCGGCTCACCGAACCAGCGGCGCAGCGCGGCGGACAGCTCCGCCGTACCGGTGTCCGCCCAGGCGACATAGCCGTCGGGGCGCACCAGCAGCGCGCCGGCGCCGCCGAAGGCGTCCGGGTCCCGCGGGGTACCGGTGACGACGGTGACGCGGTCCTTCCAGCGGGCCGCGGACTCGCGCAGCACGGAGTCGTCGGCGAGGTCGAGCAGAAGGCCCTGGGCCGGGTGCAGCAGTTCGGGCGTACCGACCTCGCCCGCCGCGGTGTCCAGCGCGCGCGGCGGCAGCCGGCGGCCGGCCGGCGGATGTCCGCCGTCCCCGAGGTCGTAGTGGACGTCGAGGTGGCTGACCACACCGGCGAGATGGCGCTTCACGCTGTCGAGGCCGATGAGCTCGGCGAACAGGTCGCGCAGCGGCTGCGACTCGGGGCCGCCGAGGAAGACGGTGCCCTGGGCCCGGGTGTTCATCAGCAGCCGTGCGCCGACCGCGTGGCGTTCGTCGTGGTACGTGTCCAGCAGGCCCCGGGGTGCCGTGCCCCGTACGGTCGCGGCCAGTTTCCAGCCGAGGTTGACCGCGTCCTGGACGCCGGTGCTCAGGCCCTGGCCGCCGGCCGGGAGATGGATGTGCGCGGCGTCGCCCACGAGCAGCACCCGGCCGCGCCGGTACTCGGTGACCTGCCGGGTGGCGTCCGTGAAGGAGCTGACCCAGTCGGCGCCCCCGCCGGAGATGTCCTCACCCGTCAACCGCAGCCAGGCCGCCGCCACTTCGGAGAACTCGGGGGTCTCGCTGCGGTCCGCCGGCGGGGTGCCGTGCTCGCAGACGATGATCCGGTCCACGCCCTCCTTCAACGGCGCGGCCATCACCATGCCGCCGGGCAGCCGCTCGCCCAGGAAGCGGGGCTCGATCCGGCAGCCCACCACGTCGGCGAGGTACATGCCCCTGGTGGCGGGGGTGCCGGGGAAGTCGAACCCCGCGGCCCTGCGCACCGGGCTGTGTCCGCCGTCGGCACCCACCAGGTAGAGGGCGCGCAGCGTACGCTCCCCGGCGGACGTGGCCAGCGTGACGGTGACCCCGCCCCCGTCGGCGTCCTCGTCCCCGTGCTGCTCCAGCGCCCGGAACTCCCAGCCGCGCCGGATGTCGGCACCCAGCTCGCGGGCCCACTCCTCCAGCACCGCCTCCGTCCGGGACTGCGGGACACCACGGGCTCCGAAGTGGGCGTCCTCCAGCACGGTGTAGTCGAACTGCACTCCGCCGAAGTGGCCCATCGGGCTCTTCTCCAGGCCGCCGAAGCGCGGGACCAGGCCCCGCTGGTCGAACGACTCCATCGCACGGGCGGTGAACCCGAGCCCCCGCGACTGTCCGGTGGGCCGCTCCAGCCGCTCGGCGACGATGACGCTCACCCCGCCCAGTCGCAGCTCCCCGGCCAGCATCAGCCCGGCCGGGCCGGCGCCGACGACGATGACGTCCGCGTCCTTCTGCGCGTCCATGGGTGTCCTTTCCTCGCGCGCGTGGGCGCGCTTCGCGTCGATGGGTGGCGTGTCCGCGGTGCCTCGTGTGCGTATGCGTGTACGTGCGGTACGTGTGTGTTCGCGTCCGTGGACGAGTGAGTGGACGTACGTGTGCGTGGACGTGTGCGGTGCGGCCGGTCGTGGGCCGCCGGGGCCGCGGACGGTCCTGCGGTCGCCTTCAGCCGCGGTCGGCCGGGAAGCCGAACCAGCGGGTCAGGGCCTCGGGCAGGCCGTCCGGGCGCGGCCCGGCCCAGGCCACGTGACCGTCGGGACGTACGAGAAGCGCCTGCCCCGCGGGGAGCGGACCCCCGGCCTCGGGAGGGCCGGCCACGAAGGTGACCCGGTCCGACCAGGGCTCCGCCGCCGCGCGCAGCGCCCCCTCGCGGTTGCCGCCGCCGTTCCCGTCCAGGGACAGCAGCAGCCCGCGACCGGTACGCAGGAGTTCGGTCGTACGGCGCCGCGTGCCGTCTCCCGTGGGCGCCAGCCACGCGTCCGGCAGCCGCCGGCCGAGCAGCGGGTGCCCGACGGCCCCGTCATCGGAGCGGATCCCGGCGCCGGCGCCCAGGGCGTTGCCGGCCCCGGACCCGTGGCCTCCGGCCGTTCCCCCGTCACGCTCGCCACCCGAGCCGTCCGACTCGTCGGCGTAGCCCGCGCCGGCCGCGTCGCCTCCGACGTCGTACCGGATGCCGAGGCCGCTGATCATTCCGGCCAGGTGTCCGCGCACGCCGTCCACGGTGAGCAGTTCGGTGAGCAGGGAACGGGTCGGTTCGACCTCCGGGCCGCCGAGCAGCAGCTCGACCTGGGCCCGGATGTTGGCGAGGACCTGACGGCCCACGGTGTGGCGCTCGGAGTCGTAGGTGTCGAGGAGTTCCTCGGGGGCGCTGCCGCGCACCACCGCGGCGAGCTTCCAGCCGAGGTTGAACGCGTCCTGGACGCCCAGGTTGAGGGCCTGCCCGCCGCTCGGCATCTGCCGGTGCGCCGCGTCCCCGGCGAACAGGACACGGCCGTGCCGGTAGCGCGCGAGCTGCCGGTTGGCGTCACCGAAGGCGTTGACCCACAACGGGACACCCTGGCTGATGTCCTCGCCCGTGACGCGCTTCCACACGTCGGTGACCTCGGTGAAGTCCGGTTCCCTGCCGCCGCGTTCGGCCACCGGCCGGCCGAACTCGTGGACCATCACCCGGGTCACCCCGTCCCGGGTGGCGGCGATGGCGAGCCCGTGCCGAAGACGCTCGAAGCGCCGGTCGGCGACGCTGACGCCGGAGACGTCCGCCCGCAGCAGCTCGCGCCTGGCGTCCTGCCCGGGGAAGGGGGCCCGGACCAGCCGCCGCACGGTGCTGTCCTCGCCGTCGCAGCCGACCAGGTAGCGGGCCCGGATACGGACCGGACCGTACGGACCGATGGTCTCGGCCTTCACGCTCCCGGCCCCGTCGGCCGCTCCGTCGTCCACGGTCAGGGACAGCAGTTGGTGCCGGCGCCACAGATCCGCGCCGAGATCGGCCGCCCGGCGCTGCAACAGCTCCTCGGTACGGGTCTGGGCCACCTTCCACTGCCCGGGGTACGGACCGGGCAGCGTCAGGTCGAGGGGTACACCGCCGAAGTGGCCGCGCGGATCGCACGGCGGCGTGCCGAGTTCGTCCAGCAGTCCGCGCGAGTCGAGGATCTCCATGGTGCGGGCGTGCAGGGTGGAGGCCCGCGACTCGGTGGTCGGGCCGGGGCGCTGGTCGACGACGACCACCTCGGCGCCGCCCAGCCGCAGCTCGGTGGCGAGCATCAGACCGGCGGGGCCCGCTCCGACCACGAGGACGTCGGTGTCCAGGGTGGTCGTGTCGGTGTCCTGATGGTCCGTCGTCATCGTCAACGCCTGCTCTCCGCGTGGGCTTTGGCGTGGTTGAGGGTGGCGCGGCTGTTGGTGGAGAGGGCGGTGTGGACGTAGGTGCGGGCGTCGGTGAGGGTGGCGTCGGGTCCGAGGACGGTTGTGATGTTGTCGGTGTTGAGGGTGACGGTGTGCTGGGAGGTGGCGGTGACGCCTTCGTCGGTGTCGGTGAAGGTCCAGTGGCCGGTGTGGAGGGTCATGAGTGCGGGGAGGGTGACCTGTTTGTAGGCGATGTGCTGGTGGGGGAAGGTCACGCGGTAGGACTTGGTGGTGTGGAGGGAGCCGTCCTTGGCGCGGGTGTCCATTTCCAGGGTCTGCAGGCCGGGGGTGTCCTCGTGCAGGCGGACGGTGGCGACGTGGGGCAGGCGTTCGGACCACAGGTTCGCCTCGTTGATGAAGGCGTACACGTCCTTCACCGACCCGTCGACCAGGACGGTGTCCTCGAAGGAGAACGTCACCTCCTCCGCCGCGTACGCGAACTCGACGTTCTTCTTCAGCGCGTCCAGTTCGGAGCGGCTGTTCCTGTCGACCGCCTGGTCGATCCAGAGGAGGTCGTGCGGGTCGTCGCCGACCGCGCGGTAGTCGTGCAGCAGCCGCACCCGGGAGGTGTTCTCCTCCAGCGGCTCGATGATCCAGGTGCCGCCCATCGCCGCGACCGGCGGGGCGGGTATCTCCTGGCGGAAGGTGATCCGCAGGCCCTCGGGGTCCAGTTCGCGGCGCGAGGTCCAGTTCTTGGCCTCGCCGTTGGCGGTGGCCCAGATCCGTATCCGCTCCTCGGAGCCGTTCCGCTCGACCTGCTCGACGTGGATGGTGGGCGGGAAGATCCGCGGCCAGTTGGTGACCTCCGCCAGCAGCCGGTACACGGCCGGTGCCGGCGCGGCGATCGTGATCTCGTGCTCTACCTCACGGGTCGTCATGACGCTTTCTTCTCCAGGGCTGGGTACGGGCTGCCGGGGGGAGCCGGTGGGTGGCGGGGTCCGCTCAGAAGTTGCCGAGTCCGCCGCAGACGTTGATGGCCTGCGCGGTGACCGAGGCGGCCGTGTCCGAGGCGAGGTAGGCGACCATGCCGGCCACCTCCTCGGGGGTGGAGTAGCGGCCGAGCGGGATCTTGGCCTGGAACTTCTCGAGGATGGCGTCCTCGGAGGTGTCGTAGGCGGCGGCGTACCCGGCGCGCACGCGCTGGGCCATCGGCGTCTCGACGTAGCCCGGGCAGACGGCGTTCACGGTGATGCCGGTGGGGGCCAGTTCGTTGCCGAGGGCCTTGGTGAAACCGACCACGCCGTGCTTGGAGGCGGAGTACGGCGCGCCCAGCACCACGCCCTGCTTGCCCGCGGTGGAGGCGATGTTGATGATCCGTCCGCGGCTCTTGTGCCGCATGCCGCCGGTGTTGAGCACCTCCCGCGTCAGCCGGAAGACGCTGTTGAGGTTGGTGTCGATGACATCGGTCCACAGCTCGTCCCCGATGTCGGCCGTGACACCGCCGCCGGACCGGCCCGCGTTGTTGACCAGGACGTCGACGGTGCCGAAGCGGTCGACGGCGGCCTGTACGAAGGCCGCGGCCGAGGCCGGGTCGCGGACGTCGAGGACACTGCCGTCCGCCTCGACGCCCTCGTCCTGGAGGGTCTTGACCGTCTCGGCGACGTTGTCGGCGTCGCGCGCGCCGATGAACACCCGGTGGCCGGCGGCGGCCAGCGCGCGGGCGGACGCGAGACCGATGCCGCTGGTCGCCCCGGTGATGAGAGCGACGCGCTTCTCCAGCGTTGACATGTGCTTCCTCTCCTGTGACGTGCGGTCTGCGGCGGGCCCGGGCCGGACGAGTCCCCGCCCGCACGCGGTGGGACCCGCGGTGGGACGCGCACCGCTCGGATGCGGTGAAAGGTTTCGCCCGGCCCGGGAGAGCCGTCGTGGTCAGGCGGCGGCGGGCTCGTCGGCGCCGAACTGCTGGTTCACGGCCTCGATGAGGGCGCGCGGGGTGTCGGCGTCGGTCAGCAGGTCCTCGTCGAGGACGATCCCGTACTCGCGCTCGATGCGGCTGCCGGTCTCCAGCAGGGCCAGCGACTCGTAGCCGAGGACTTCGAACGGCTCGTCGAGGATGTCGCCGTCGAGGTCGACGCCCTCGTCGACGCCCGCGCCCTCCAGCAGGATGCGGCGCAGGTCGTCCAGGGTGAATTCCGAAGTGGACACGTGGGTTCCTTCCCAGGTCGAGATGGATCGGACGGGCGATGGATCGATCGGGTGGTGGGTCGATCGGGTGGTGGGTCGATCGAGCGGTGGATCGAGCGGTGGATCGAGCGGGCGACGGGTCGAGCGGGCGATGGATGGGGCGGGCGACCGGATGGGGCGGGCGACGGGATGTCCGGTCAGTCGACGGCGCGGACGACGACGGCCGAGTTGAACCCGCCGTAGCCGCGCGCCAGGACCAGCGCGGTACGCACCTGGGCGGGGCGCGACTGGGTGAGAACCAGGTCGAGGCCGTACTCCTCGTCGGGGTCGACGTGCACCGTCGGAGGGATCAGTCCCTCCTCGATGGCGAGCAGGGCGGTGGCGACGTCGAGCGGGGCGGCGCCGGAGTACAGCCGCCCCGTCATCGTCTTGGGCGCGGTGACCGGGACCCCCCGGACACCGAAGACCGCCGAGATCGCCTCGGCCTCGATCCGGTCCAGCTCCGGCACTCCGGCCGCGTCCGCGAAGACCACGTCGACGTCCCCGGGTGCCACGTCCGCGTCGGCGAGGGCGAGTTCGACCGCCTTGCGCAGACCGGGCTCGCGGTCGCTGCCCGGCCGCGGGTCGAACGTCGAGCCGTAGCCCGCGATCTCGCCGTAGATCCGGGCGCCGCGCGCGCACGCCGACTCGGCCGACTCCATGATCAGAATGGCGCCGCCCTCGCCCGGCACGTAACCGGACGCGTCGGCGTCGAAGGGCAGATAGGCGCGGGTCGGTTCGTCGCTGGTGCTCAGCCGGTCGCCGGCCATCTGCGCCACCCAGCCCCAGGGGCAGATCGACGCGTCGACACCTCCGGACACGATCATCGGGGTGCCCTTGCGGATGAGCCGCCGGCCGTGCGCCACCGCGTCGAGACCGCCCGCCTCGTCGCTGACGATGACGCCGCTGGGACCCTTCAGTCCGTTGCGGATGGAGATCTGCCCGCTGTTGACGGCGTAGAACCAGGCGAAGGACTGGTAGGCGGAGACGTACTGGCTGCCCTGGCTCCACAGCTTCTCCAGCTCGCCCTGGCCGAACTCGAAACCGCCCGAGGAACTCGCCGTGACGACACCCATGTCGTACTGCGGAAGCTCCGCGGGATCGATCCCCGCGTCGGCGAGCGCCCAGTCGGCGGCGACCAGCGCCATCCGCGTCATGTGGTCGGTCTGCGGCAGCAGCCGGCTCGGCAGCAGGTCCCCGGCGACGAAGCCCGGCACCTCGCCCGCCAGCGTCGACGGGTAGGACGACGGGTCGAAGCGGGTGACCCGGCCGATGCCGTTCTTGCCGGTCCGGGTGGCGGCCCAGTAGTCCTGTGTGCCCAGGCCGTTGGGGGCGGCGATGCCCAGACCGGTCACTACCACCGTGGTGGTCATGCCACGCTCCTCTCGGGACGCGCCAGCACCATGGCGCTCTGGAATCCCCCGAAACCGCTGCCGACGGTGAGCACCGCGTCGGTGAGCTGCTCCCGGGCGACCAGCGGCACGTAGTCGAGGTCGCACTTGGGGTCGGGGGTGGTCAGGTTGGCCGTGGGCGGCACGACGTGGTTCTCCATCGCCAGCGCGGACGCGGCGATCTCGATGGAACCGATCGCGCCGAGCGAGTGCCCGACCATCGACTTGATCGAGCTGACCGGGGTCCGGTAGGCGTGGTCGCCCAGGCTGCGCTTGAACGCCTCGGTCTCGTGGCGGTCGTTCTGCTTGGTGCCGGAGCCGTGCGCGTTGATGTAGTCGATCTCGGTCGGGTTCATCCTCGCCTCGTCCAGCGCGGTCGTGATGGCCTCGGCCATCTCCGCGCCGTCCGGCCGCAGACCCGTCATGTGGTACGCGTTCGAGCGCGTCGCGTACCCGGCGATCTCGGCGTAGATGTGCGCGCCGCGCCGCCGGGCACTCTCCAGCTCCTCCAGGACGAACACGGCGGCGCCCTCACCGAGCACGAACCCGTTGCGGGTCCCGTCGAAGGGGCGCGAGGCCCGCTCGGGGTCGTCGTCCCTGGGCGTCGTCGCCTTGATCGCGTCGAAGCACGCCATCGTGATCGGCGAGATCGGGGCGTCGGACGAACCCGTGATCATGACGTCGGCCGAGCCCTCGCGGAGCAGTTCCACGGCGTGGCCGACCGAGTCGATGCCGGACGTGCAGCCCGTGGAGACCACCGTGCTGGGGCCCTGCGCGCCCACCGACCAGGCGACCTCGGCCGCGAAGGAGCTGGGGACCAGGTAGTTGTACAGGTGCGGGACGGTGTACGCGTGGTCCACCAGACGCAGCCGGCCGCCGTCGCTGACGACGTTGTACTCCTCGTCGAGACCCATGGTGGCGCCGACCGCGCTGCCGATGGTGACACCCACCCGGTACGGGTCGTGGGCGTCGAGGTCGATGCCGCTGTCGGCGACCGCACCGCGGGCCGCGACCACCGCGAACTGCGCGGCGCGGTCCATCCGGCGGATCTCCTGCGGGCTCAGTCCGTGCTCCGCGGGGTCGAAGTCGATCTCCGCGGCGACCCGGGAGCGGAACGGGCTGGGGTCGAAGAAGCTGATGCGGCGGGTGGCCGTACGGCCCTCGCTCAGCAGGTTCCAGAAGTTCTTCGCCCCGACACCGCCGGGGGCCAGCACCTCTATGCCGGTGATGACGACTCGTCGGCCGGTCACGCGGACGCCTCCCAGTTGTAGAAGCGCGTGGCCATCGCGTCGGCCGGGGAGCGCCAGGTGGCCGGGTCGTACGCCTCGATGAACGGCTTCAGGTCCTCACTGATCTGTACGAAGCGCGCGTCGTGCCGGGCGTGCTGGATCAGCTCGCCGCCGTTGTCCGCGTCGAAGTCCTGGAGGTGGAAGTACAGACCCCGGTACTGGAAGAGCTGGCGCCGGCGCGTTCCCATGCGGTGCGGCATTTCCGTGTCGTCGAAATCACCGAAAATCCTGGCCACGTCGACGCTCGACCCGGGTTCCATCCGAGCCACAATCAGCGTGCTGTACATACGTTTCCCTCTCCTCGGGGCCCACCACACGACGGTTGACGAAAGCTCGTATTCAGTATCCGGGGCGGTAAGTGCGGTTTCAATATTCCCTGTGTCAGGTAATTGTCAGACCGGGTCAGAATTCCGCAGGTAATTACGGCGGAGCCCACGGTTCCCCGGCGAATTCGCCGAGAATCCGCTCATGCGTCAGTCGGTGATGTCACACAGGGCGGCGCCGGAGGTGACGGACGCGCCGACCTCCGCGCTCAGGCCCTTGACGGTGCCGGAGCGGTGGGCGTTGAGGGGCTGCTCCATCTTCATGGCCTCCAGGACGACGACGAGGTCGCCCTCCCGCACGTCTTGGCCCTCCTCGACCGCGATCTTGACGATCGTGCCCTGCATGGGCGAGGCGAGGGTGTCACCGGAGACAGCCGGCCCGGACCTGCGGGCGGCGCGGCGCTTCGGCTTGGCGCCCGCGGCGAGTCCGGTGCGGGCCAGCGACATGCCGAGCGAGGACGGCAGCGACACCTCCAGGCGGCGCCCGGCGACCTCGACGACGACGGACTCGCGGGCCGGTTCGTCATCCGCCCCGGCGCCCGGGTCCGCGGGGGCGGTGAAGGCGGGGATCTCGTTGACGAACTCGGTCTCGATCCACCGGGTGTGGACCGTGAACGGGTCCGCGGAACCGGTCAGCTCCGGGGCGAACGCCGGGTCCCGTACGACCGCGCGGTGGAACGGGATCGCGGTCGCCATGCCCTCGACGGTGAACTCGTCGAGGGCGCGGGCGGCGCGCTGGAGTGCCTGCTCGCGGGTGGCGCCGGTGACGATCAGCTTGGCCAGCAGCGAGTCCCAGGCGGGGCCGATGACCGAACCCGACTCGACGCCGGCGTCGAGTCGGACGCCGGGGCCGGAGGGCGGGGCGAAGGTGGTGACGGTGCCCGGGGCGGGCAGGAAGCCCCGGCCGGGGTCCTCACCGTTGATACGGAACTCGAAGGAGTGGCCGCGCAGTTCGGGATCGCCGTAGCCGAGTTCCGCGCCGTCCGCGATCCGGAACATCTCCCGGACCAGGTCGATCCCGGCGACCTCCTCGGTGACCGGGTGCTCGACCTGCAGCCGGGTGTTGACCTCCAGGAAGGAGATCGTGCCGTCCATGCCGACGAGGAACTCCACGGTGCCCGCGCCGACGTAACCGGCCTCCTTGAGGATGGCCTTGGACGACGAGTACAGCTCGGCGACCTGCGCGTCGGACAGGAACGGCGCGGGAGCCTCCTCCACCAGCTTCTGGTGGCGGCGCTGCAGCGAGCAGTCCCGGGTGGACACGACGACCACGTTGCCGTGCGTGTCGGCCAGGCACTGGGTCTCCACATGGCGGGGCTTGTCGAGATAGCGCTCGACGAAGCACTCACCGCGCCCGAACGCGGCGACCGCCTCCCGGACCGCGGAGTCGTACAGCTCCGGGACCTCCTCCAGGGTGCGGGCCACCTTCAGCCCGCGCCCGCCACCCCCGAACGCCGCCTTGATCGCGATCGGCAGACCGTGCTCCTTCGCGAAGGCCACGACCTCGTCCGCGCCGGAGACCGGATCGGGAGTACCCGCGACCAGCGGAGCACCCGCGCGCTGCGCGATGTGCCGGGCGGCGACCTTGTCCCCCAGGTCACGGATGGCCTGCGGCGGCGGGCCGATCCAGATCAGCCCGGCGTCCAGGACCGCCTGCGCGAACTCCGCGTTCTCGGACAGGAAGCCGTAACCCGGATGGACCGCGTCCGCCCCCGAGTCCCCGGCGGCCTTCAGAACCTTCGCGATGTCCAGATAACTGGTGGCCGGGGTGTCACCGCCCAACGCGAACGCCTCGTCCGCCGCTCGGACATGCACAGCGTCCCGGTCCGGTTCCGCATACACGGCAACGCTCGCGATCCCGGCATCCCGGCACGCCCGGGCCACGCGGACAGCGATTTCGCCACGGTTGGCGATGAGCACCTTGCGCACGATGAACCTCCCCTGACTCCGCTCGGAGCCACAAGACTGTTCGAGCGTGCACCCCCCTTCAATACGGTCCGTTGCAGAACTGGGTCAGAATCCGCAGACCCGGGGCAGCAGTTTGCGGAAGAGGAAAGAAAAAGGTCAGGCCTCCGTCAAAAAGCCGGACCCGACGGACGGAACCGTCGGGTCCGGAAAGAGTCGGAATGCAGCATTCCGTGGAGGTGCTTTCGGCCTTCTCACTGCTTTTCCGGGCGCCGGGCGGATGAACGGGCACGTTCTGCGGTAACGGGATCCGGGAAATCGGCCGATCGGAGCCACGGGGGTCGAGTCGGTCGGAGTACGGGCTCTTCGACCGGAGCGCGGGGGCCCGCGCGGTGGGAGAACAGGGGCCGGGCGCCGGGGTGCGGGCACCCTCAGGTGGAGCGCGGGGACCTTCAGCCGACGTTCAGGACCTTGCGGTACCAGGGCGCGGCCCGCGCGAACCCGGCGTCGAACCCCGGGCCGGGAGTACGGCGCAGATCGGACCAGATCGGGGCGCTGTCGAAGACGTGGTCGGTCGTGAACATGTCGAGCCCCGACGCGGGTGCGCCGTGTTCCTCCAGGACCGCCCGCGCCTGGTCCGCGGTCAGATCCCGGTCCGGCCGCTCGACGCCGGCACAGGCGGCCACCGCGCGCAGCAGGGCGTCCACGGCGACGGGCTCGGGGTGAGCCGCGTGATAGACGGACTCCGTCAGGTCGCCGGCGGGGGCCAGCGCGGTCGCGACCAGCAGTCCGGCCAGCTCGGACACCGCGATCACGGACGTCCGGGAGGGCCAGCCGTCCACGGTGCCGGGCAGTACGGACAGCATCCGGGCCAGTCCCGGGACCACCCACCTGTCGCCCTCCCCGTACACCAGGTGCGGCCGCAGGACGATGCCGCCGGCCGCGAGCACCGCGTCCTCGGCCGCGGCCCGGGTGCGGGAGGTGGGCGAGCCCGGATTGCGGGTCAGCTCCCCGGGCCGGCCGCCGCGGAAGGTACCGCGGCCGTAGACGGAGGCCGTGCTGAGCTGGACGACGCGCGCGACCCCCGCGCGGCGCGCCTCCTCGACGAGGGCCGCCGTACCACGCGCGTTGACGGCCTCGTTGGCCTCGACGTCCCCACCGATCCGCGAGGCGCAGTGGATCAGGACGTCGACGCCCTCGCACACGCCGCGCAGCGACGCGGGTTCGCTCAGGTCGGCCCGTACGACCCGGGGGCCGGAACCGGGCAGGGGACTGCGGTGCGACATCAGTCTCAGCTCGACCCGCCGACGCCCCGCCTCTCGGGTGACGTGGCTGCCGACGAAACCGGCCGCGCCGGTGATCAGAAGGGTGGGCACGCGACACTCTCCTCGGGATGGGGACGCTCGCCAAGGGGCCCGGACGGGGTGCGGGTTCAACGGCCGCGCGGGCTCAGGACGAGCTCGGCGGTGAAGACCGTCTCAGCGTGCTGCGTGCCGCGCACCCGCACCAGTACGCCGCCGTCGGTGCCGTGCGGTTCGACCCGCGGCTCGATCCAGCAGGGGGCGTCGAACTCGGCGTAACGCGCGAAGTTGCTCTTGAGGCCCAGCAGCAGGGCGTCGGGCATGCCCGTCGAGACGAGGGCGGCCTGCCGGGCCGCCTCCAGCAGGACCATGCCCGGTATGTGGTCGACGGGATGGTCGAAGAAGGTGGGATGGGCGGTGTCGACGCGCAGCTCCCAGCGGTCGCCGGTGCCGGCGGCCGGCCCGGGCTCGGCGAGCAGCACATGGCGGTCGCCGGAGTGGCCCACGGCGGCGGGGTCGATCCCCGGCGGCGCGACGCGGTCGGTGGTGGTGGGGCGGCCGGCGCGCAGCCTCCGGTGGACGGCCGGACTGGTGCAGCTGAACGCGGCGCCCCCGGTGGCCAGCGCCTTTCCGTCGCGCAGCACGGTGACGTCGTAGCGCATACCGCCGAGCACCCGGCCCCGGCGGACGATGTCGCTGCAGACGGTGCGCAGTTCGACCTCGGTGGGCACGGCGTCCGCGACGAGGAGTTCGGGGGCGGTGCTGAACGACATGTCCCACATCAGGAACTGGTGCCCGAAGGGAACGCCGAACTCCGCGTGCGCCAGCAGGGAGCCGATCTGGCGGACGGACTCGATCAGCAGCATCGGGTCCTGGTAGCCGCCGGACTGGGTGAAGAACGAGTGGCTGCGCGGCCATTGGGCGCTGACCGCGAAGACGTCGGAGCGGCCGGGCCCGGCGGGTTCGGCGGCGGCCTCCCAGCCGGTCAGCAGTACCTCGGAGACGGCGGCGCGATGAACGTACTCGCGGGGAACCGTCGTGGTCAGCCGGGGCTGCAGAGTCCTCGTGGTGGTTCGCGGCGCCTTCGTGGCCACCGTCGCGAGGTCGCTCTCGACGGACACACGGGTGGAGGTGGTGTACGACATGTACGGCACTCCTGTCTGTTTCCGAGCAGGGGGCAGCAATCCGTACTGTCGGCAGCCACCCCCCGTGGCCGACGTTCTCTTGCTCGCACAAGATACAGACATGTCTGTTCGGTTCTTCAAGTAAAGCTTTAGTATCCCTCTAGGTTCAGGCCGTCATTACCGACTGGTACGGCACGATCGCGCCACTTGCGCCACCGACCCCTCGAAACCGTGCAGACCTGCACGGTTAGAGTCGCGAAGACCGGCCCGCGCAGGCCCGAGGGCGTAGGCGAACCTCCCGGAGACATGACCTCGGAATGGCGAAGAAGTGCGCGTTCCAGCAGGTCAACGGAGAGTTCCTGGGGGCGGTCCAGGCCGACGCGCGGGGGACACGGAACACGTTGACAATCAGACAAGTCTGTTTGCTATCGTCCTCAAGGTGAGCGTTCAGCAGTCCGTTCCGTGCTGACGAGACTGTGCCTCAGGAGGAGCAGATGAATCGGCAAGCCGTGGATCTACTCGACGTCCGATCGCAGCGCAATCTCCCGCACCGCCCCACGATTCCCCACCCCGGGCGGCCGGTCGCCGCCCACGCTGCCACCGACCGCCCCGGCCCGCCGGCCGGAGCCCTGCGCGTCCTGGTCGTGGAGAACGACGCCAGGGCCGCCGACTCCCTCGTCCAGGGCCTGTTGCGGCAGGGGTACGCCGCGCAGAGCGTGGCCACCGGCACCAAGGCGCTCCAGGCGCACCGCGACGCCGATCTGCTGCTGCTCGACCTCGACCTGCCCGACCTGGACGGGCTCGAGGTGTGCCGGGGCATCCGGGCGGTCTGCGACACCCCGGTCATAGCCGTCACCGCGCGCGGCTCGGAGCTCGACCGGGTGCTCGGACTGCAGGCCGGATCCGACGACTACCTGGTCAAGCCGTACGGCTTCCGTGAGTTGCTGGCACGGATGGAGGCGGTGATGCGCCGGGTACGGCAGCAGCCGGCGTCCGCCCAGGTCATCACCCACGGGCCGCTGCGCATCGACGTCGGCACCCGGGTGGCCACCCTGGACGGGGAACCGGTGGACCTGACCCGCAAGGAGTTCGACCTGCTGCACCTGCTGGCCTCGCAGCCCGGCACCGTGATGCCGCGCCGCCAGCTCATGGCACAGGTCTGGGACGACACCTGGTCCCACCGCGGCCGCACCATCGACACCCATGTCAGCAGCCTGCGCGGCAAGCTCGGTTCGAGCGGCTGGATCATCACCGTCCGAGGGGTCGGCTTCCGGCTCGGCCATCCGTAGTCCCGGGCGGTCTCGGCGACCGCCCGGGGGTACCCCGTGACCATCGCGCGGGCCCCGCACGGCCCATGTGGGAACCCCTGGAGGAACGATCGAGGACCGCGTTCGGACCGACCGAAAACCGAGCCGAACCGGAAGCGAGAACTCCCGCCCCCTGGCGGCGTGCCGCCTTGCCGATACAATACAGACCAGTCGGTAAAATTCCAGCGGGCGAGAGCAAGGACCTGGCATGGCCACACAAGAGCGCGGAACGAGGTCGAGGCACTCGATCCTGGAGTCCGCGGCCCGGGTGTTCGACGAGCGCGGCTACGACGCGGCGAGCACCAACGACATCCTGGCCCGGACGGGTCTCACCCGGGGCGCGCTGTACCACCACTTCCCCTCCAAGGAAGCGATCGCCGTGGCCCTGGTGACCGCGCACAGCGAGGCTCTCGTGGTGCCGGACCGGGCGGTGAAGCTCCAGGCCGTCATCGACCTGACCCTGGAGTTCGCCCAGCGCCTCCAGCACGACCCGGTGCTGCGCGCGAGCGTGCGGCTCGCGGTCGAGCAGACGTCCTTCTCCCGCCCGCCGCAGACCGCGTACGAGCAGTCCGGCGCCGCCATCCTGGCGCTGCTGCGGCAGGCCGAGGAGCAGGGCGAGATCCTGCCCGGCGTGGACATCCAGGAAGCCACGTCGACCATCGTCGGGGCCTTCACCGGGCTGCAGTTGATGTCGCAGGTGTACAGCAACCGCGCGGACCTGCCCGAACGCATCGGCGCGTTCTGGCGTTTCATGCTGCCCGGCCTGGCCACTCCCGGCCTGCTCGGCCGCCTCCACACCACGGTGACCGTGCCGGCCGAGGACGTCTGAGCACAGCCGAACCCCGCGAACCCCGCCGAACGGGCCGATCCCGACCGACCCGGCCGATCCCGACCGAGCCTCCCCGAACAGGCCGCACCAGGCCGCACCTCGCCGAGCGGCCAGGCGCCCCCAAGCCGCCGCCCGGCCCCGGAACCCGACCTCGCTCGCACCGGGGCACCGGAAACATGGTCACCGCCCCGGGCTCTCTCCCGCACCGCACGGGCCCCGGCTCACACGCGCCCACGCGCCCCGCGAGGCCCGGCGCCCACCCCGCCCGCACCGCACCCCGACGCCGCGCCTCGCGCCCGCCCACGCCCGCACGAGGGGCACCCCGGCGGCCGCGCCGAGAACCCGGCCCCTGACGCCGCGCCACACAAGTCCGCCCGAACAGCGTCCACGCGCACCGCGATCCCGGTCGACTCCGCGATCCCGTCCGACTCCGCGATCCCGGTCGACTCCGCCTGGAACAGGGCGCGTTGCCACACCGCCGCGCGGAACAGGCCCCCTGGGATCACCGCGCGAAACAGGCGCACCCCACCGCACCACCGCGCCGAACAGACGCGCCTGGCCAGGGCTCCGCCCGGGGTAACCGGGGCAGCCGAGGGAGTCGAGGCGGCCGAGGCCCGACGAAGCGACTCAGACGCCCTCCCCTTCCCGTCGCCCCCGCCGCCCGACCCCCTCCGTACCCACCACACCCACAGCACCCACAGCACCCACAGCACCCACAGGACCGGCGGACCCCACGACACCGGCGGCGCTCACCGCGGAGAGGGGAACGGCGACGACTCCCGCCGAGAACAACGGCCGCAGCAGAGCCCACAGCCTCTTGGACGTCTTGGCGTCCCACCACTCGGCATCCGTGTGCCCCAGCGTCTCCAGCCCCGCGGCCACCACCACGGCGAGGTCGGCGAGATCCTCCGGCGCCGGTACGGCGTCCCGGTGCGTGTCGGCGACGCGCCCGCGTACGAGCGTCAGCACGTCGTCGCGCAGCCGTGGCGGCCCGGCCGATCCGTCCACCGCCAACTGGATGCCGGCGCGGACGAGTTCCTCCGTCCGCAGGGCCTCGCAGAAGGCGATCAGGAGGCGCTCGGGGGCGTCCTCCACGGGGCTGCTTCCGAAAGCCTCGTCCATGAGCGCGACGACCCGCTCGTGCGCCTGCTCGTAGACGGCGGCGTTCAACTCCGCGATGGAGGAGAAGTGGTGGTAGAGAGCCCCCCGGCTCACTCCGGCCCGGCGGCAGATGTTGACCAGCCCCGCATCGGCGAGCCGGCCGTTCGCTATCAGTTCCGCCGCGGCACGGACGAGAGCCTGACGGGTCTGTTCGGACCGAGTCTGCATCAGGCTGCACCTGCCTATTCCTGCGCTTGGCATGAAGGAGCGCGCGGGTGCCCGAGGGCGCCAGCAACAACCGGAATCATACAACCATGCCTGTTTTACTCGACAGCCCTGTGAACGCAGACCTCCATCCAATCCCCATACATTCTGCTGCTCTTGGCCATGTCCGGACTCTTGACGGGGAGGAGATCCCGTAGACACAGCCGGTCCGGAACGCCCGCCGACCCTTGACAATCAGACAAGTCTGTTTGTTACGTTGACGATGGCCACGTTGCCCCCGGTACCCGAGCGTCGAGGAGTCCGATGAGCAGCACGACCGTCCCCGCCCCCGTCCCTCCGGCCGCCTCCGTTCCCGGCACCGTGCCGGTCGTCGGCAGCGGATTCGGCGAAGCCCTGCACGAGGGCCTGGTCCGTGCGGCGTCCCGGATGCCGGCGCGCCGCGGTCCCGTCACCGGCCCGGCCGCCGACTCCCTGGGGATCTGGGAGACCGACGCCGTCCTCGACCGCTTCAGCGCCCGGCTGCCCGCCGTACTCGCCCCCGCGGAGGCGGAGGTGCCGGCGCTGCGCGGCACGCTGACGGAGTTCGCCCGCACGGTCCTGGCGCGCGCCGCGGAGGCCGCCCCCGCCCGGTCCGCGCCACCGGCCCCCGTCGCCCCGCCCTCGGCCTCCCCCCACCAGGTGGCGGCCGCCGTCGCGCTGCTCCTGGAGTGCGCCCTGCTGCACGTCCTGGAGCACGGCATCGCGCACCGCGAGAGCGCGCTGCCGCGTGCGGTCGCGGTGGTCAGGCGCCTCGGCGAGGTGGTCCGGGACGCCGGGGAGGGAGTGTGGTCCGGCGACGACGGCCGCGGTGAGCGCCGCAGGCTGGCCCGGCAGCTCCACGACGAACTGGGCGGCGCCCTGTCCGCGGCCCACCTCAGCCTCGAAGCCGCCACCACGGCGGCCACCCCGGGATCCGCACCGCCGCCCCACACCTTCGACGCACACACCACCCAGAACTCACCCGCACCCTCCGGCTCCCCCACCACGCTCGACACCCCCACCGCCCCTCTCGCCGCCCATCTCGCGGCCGCGCAGCGGGCGTTGGCGGAAGCCGACCGGCAGAACCAGGCGCTCATCGGCGGCCTGCGCCGGCGGGCCGACCTGCCGCCCCTGCGCGAGGCCCTGGAGGCCTTCCTCGCGGGCCCCCGCCCACGGACCGGCCTCGGCATCCGGACCACCGTCGAGGTCGTCGGAGACGAGCGGACCCTCTCCGAGCGGTACCGGGAGGAGACCTTCCTGGCCCTGCGTGAGGCCCTGCGCGACCGTCTGGCCCGCTCGGGCGCGCGGCGGGTGGACACGGTCGTACGCGTCACCAGGCGCTGGCTCTACGCGAAGGTGACCGACGACGGCCCCGCGGCCGGCCCCGCCGAGGCTCCGCACTCCCTGACCGACCGGATCGACGACCTGGGCGGCCGCACCCGCGTCACCCCGGCCACCCCCACCGGAACACTCCTGGAGATCCATCTGCCCCTGCGCGGGCACCCGTGACGCCCGGTCCCCGGTGGCCCGAGAAAAATTGAGAGACAGAACACACTCGGACCTGGGCGGCCCGATCCGGGCCGGTCCCCGGGCATACGGAAGAGGGCCCATCGTGATCACGATGGGCCCTCTTCACTGGTGCGCGAGGGGGGAGTTGAACCCCCACGCCCTTGCGGGCACTGGAACCTGAATCCAGCGCGTCTGCCTATTCCGCCACCCGCGCATTGGGTGTGTCCTCCGGTGCCCCACCGTGTGGTGCGAGCGCCTTCCGACATGCAGAAGATTAGCACGGTGGCACGGGCGGATTCACATCGCTTTCGAGCGGCCCCGGTGCCCCAGGACCCCGGCCACCCCGCGTACGCCGGGGGCCCGAGCACGTCGGCGCCGCCCGACGTATCGACGAGAACCGGTTCACGTATCAACCTCGTACCGGTCCAGGCCATCTCCCCAGGAGCAGGGCAGGGTGCACAGCCGGGTGCGGGACACTGGTCCTGGGCCGCCTCTACGATCCTTGGCAGGAGTAGTGCAGGGAAGAGTTCGAAAAGGCGCCTCGCAGGGAACTCCGGGAGGGGACTTGGCAAGGCGTCGACAACCCGTCGACCGGGCCGACAGGGGGAACCAGCCGATTTCCCGGCGCGTGGATACGATCAGTAAGCAGTACCAGCACGACCAGGACGACAGCGGCCGACCGTACGACGCGGCGGGCCGTGCGCAGTACGGCACAGGCAGCACGCAGTACCAGGACGGCTACGAAGGAGGAGGTGCCCCATGGGAGTCCTGAAGAAATTCGAGCAGCGTCTCGAAGGTCTGGTCAACGGCACCTTCGCCAAGGTGTTCAAGTCCGAGGTCCAGCCCGTGGAGATCGCCGGAGCGCTGCAGCGCGAGTGCGACAACAACGCGACGATCTGGAACCGCGACCGGACCGTCGTACCGAACGACTTCATCGTGGAGCTGAGCACACCGGACTTCGAGCGCCTCAGCCCCTACTCGGGCCAGCTCGGCGACGAGCTCGCCGGCATGGTGCGCGACTACGCCAAGCAGCAGCGCTACACGTTCATGGGCCCCATCAAGGTCCATCTGGAGAAGGCGGACGACCTCGACACCGGCCTGTACCGGGTACGCAGCCGTACGCTCGCCTCCTCCACCGACCAGCAGGCACCCGAGCGCGCCCCCGCGGGACCCCCTCCGGCGTCCCCGCGCGGCCAGGGCGGCCAGAACAACCAGGGCGGCTACGGCTACCCGCCGGCGGCCGCTCCTCCCATGCCGTCCGCGCCGCCGCCCGGACGCCCGGGACCGTCGCCCATGGGCCAGCGCCCCGGCGCGGCTCCCGGCCCGGCGAGCGGTGGCCGCACGCGGCACTGGATCGAGATCAACGGCACCCGCCATCAGATCTCCCGCCCGACGCTGGTGCTGGGCCGCAGCACCGAAGCCGACGTGCGGATCGACGATCCCGGCGTATCGCGCCGGCACTGTGAGATCCGGACCGGAACGCCCTCGACGATCCAGGATCTCGGGTCCACCAACGGCATCGTGGTGGACGGGCAGCACACCACCCGCGCTACGCTCCGCGACGGCTCGCGGATCGTCGTGGGCAGCACCACCATCATTTACCGGCAAGCCGAAGGGTGAAGCGGGGGCAATGTCAGAGCTGACCCTCACGGTCATGCGGCTGGGTTTCCTGGCCGTACTGTGGCTGTTCGTGATCGTGGCCGTGCAGGTCATCCGCAGCGACCTGTTCGGAACGCGTGTCACACAGCGCGGCTCGCGCAGGGACGCCGCCAGGCCTCAGCAGGCCGCGCGCCAGGCTGCGGCGCCACCGCCGCAGCGCCAGCAGGCGCCACCGAGCGGTGGCGGACGCCAGCGCCGCGGCGCCCCTACCAAACTCGTCGTCTCCGAGGGCACCCTCACGGGCACGACGGTCGCGCTCCAGGGGCAGACCATCACGCTCGGGCGCGCGCACGACAGCACCATCGTGCTGGACGACGACTACGCGTCCAGCCGCCATGCCAGGATCTACCCGGACCGGGATGGCCAGTGGATCGTCGAGGACCTCGGCTCCACCAATGGCACGTATCTCGACCGGAGCCGGCTGACGACTCCCACGCCGATCCCCCTGGGTGCGCCCATCCGCATCGGCAAGACCGTCATCGAGCTGCGGAAGTAGTGCCACGTCATGAATGAGCGCGAGCGGAGCGAGCACGCAGCGGCGGTCCACACGAAGGACGCCGGCGCGCTCCCGACCGGAGGGTGGGCACCGTGCGGATGTACCCGGAGCCGACGGGCGAGGTGCGCATGAGTCTGTCACTGCGCTTCGCCGCCGGATCGCACAAAGGCATGATCCGCGAGGGCAACGAGGACTCCGGTTACGCCGGTCCACGGCTGCTCGCGATCGCCGACGGGATGGGCGGCCAGGCCGCCGGTGAGGTCGCCTCCTCCGAGGTGATCTCCACCATCGTGGCGCTCGACGACGACGTGCCCGGCTCCGACATCCTCACCTCGCTCGGCACCGCCGTACAGCGTGCCAACGACCAGCTCAGGATGATGGTCGAGGAGGACCCCCAGCTGGAGGGCATGGGGACCACCCTCACCGCGCTCCTGTGGACCGGCCAGCGCCTCGGCCTCGTCCACGTCGGCGACTCCCGCGCCTATCTGCTCCGGGACGGCGTCCTCACGCAGATCACCCAGGACCACACCTGGGTGCAGCGCCTCGTCGACGAGGGCCGCATCACCGAGGAGGAGGCCACCACCCACCCGCAGCGCTCCCTGCTGATGCGCGCGCTGGGCAGTGGCGACCACGTCGAACCGGACCTCTCCATCCGCGAGGTCCGCGCCGGCGACCGCTACCTGATCTGCTCGGACGGACTGTCCGGCGTCGTCTCGCACCAGACGATGGAGGACACCCTCGCCAGCTACCAGGGCCCGCAGGAGACCGTCCAGAACCTGATCGAGCTCGCGCTGCGTGGCGGCGGCCCCGACAACATCACCGTCATCGTCGCCGACGTCCTCGACATCGACTCCGGCGACACCCTCGCCGCACAGCTCTCCGACACCCCCGTCGTGGTCGGCGCGGTCGCCGAGAACCAGCACCAGCTGCACGACAACGGCGCCATGCAGACCCCCGCGGGCCGCGCCTCCGGTCTCGGCCGTCAGGTGCCCGGACAGGGCGGCGGCGAGTTCGGACCGCCCGGCAGCGGCGACGACGACGGCTACGGCTCCACGGGCGGCTTCGCCGACTACTCGGACGAGGACTTCGTCAAGCCGCGCGGCGGACGCAAGTGGCTGAAGAGATCCTTCTACTCCGTGCTCGCGCTCGCCGTCATCGGCGGCGGCGCGTACGGCGGCTACCGGTGGACGCAGACGCAGTACTACGTCGGCAGCAAGGGCGAGCACGTCGCCCTGTACCGCGGCATCAGCCAGGACCTGGCCTGGGTCTCGCTCTCGAAGGTCGAGAAGGACCACCCCGAGATCGAACTCAAGTACCTGCCGCCGTACCAGCAGAAGCAGGTCAAGGCGACCATCACGGAGGGCGGTCTCGTCGACGCCCGGTCCAAGATCGACGAGCTCGCGGTGCAGGCGTCGGCGTGCAGGAAGGACTCCGAGCGCCGCACCGCCGAGACACAGAACAAGGCCAAGGCCGGTGAGGGCGAGGCGGGTGGGACCACGGGAACCACAACCACCTCCCTGACGTCCAAGGCCACGTCCAGTCCGACGCCGACACCGAACTCGTCGAGTTCACCGTCGTCGAACCCGTCCAAGACCGCACCCACTCCCACACCCGGCCCCAGCCTCTCCGACGAGGAGCAGAAGCTGGTCTCGCTGTGCGGTAAGCAGTAAGAAGCCGTGAGGGGCCCTGTCACACCATGAGCAGTAGTACGAACACGCCGACGCACCACACGTCGACGATCGGCTCCATCGGCACGCCGAGCCGCCGCAACACCGAGCTCGCGCTGCTGGTGTTCGCCGTCGTCATCCCGGTCTTCGCCTACGCCAACGTGGGCCTGGCCATCAACGACTCGGTGCCGCCCGGCCTGCTGAGCTACGGCCTCGGTCTCGGCCTGCTCGCCGGCGTGGGCCATCTCGCGGTGCGCAAGTTCGCCCCGTACGCGGACCCGCTGCTGCTGCCGCTGGCGACGCTGCTCAACGGCCTCGGCCTGGTGATGATCTGGCGTCTCGACCAGTCCAAGCTGCTCCGGTCGCTGCCCAATTTCGCCCCCGCCGCGCCCCGCCAGCTGATGTACACCGCACTGGGCATCGGCCTGCTCGTCGTCGTACTGATCTTCCTCAAGGACCACCGCGTCCTTCAGCGGTACACCTACATCTCCATGTTCGGCGCCCTGATCCTGCTGCTGCTGCCGCTGGTTCCGGGCCTCGGCGCCAACATCTACGGCGCCAAGATCTGGATCTCGATCCCCGGCCTGGGCACCCTCCAGCCCGGCGAGTTCGCGAAGATCATCCTCGCGGTCTTCTTCGCCGGCTACCTGATGGTCAAGCGCGACGCGCTGGCCCTCGCCAGCCGCCGCTTCATGGGCCTCTACCTGCCGCGCGGACGCGACCTCGGCCCGATCCTGGTGGTCTGGTTCGTCTCCATCCTGATCCTGGTCTTCGAGACCGACCTCGGTACCTCGCTGCTGTTCTTCGGCATGTTCGTGATCATGCTGTACGTCGCCACGGAGCGGACCAGCTGGATCGTCTTCGGTCTGCTGATGTCGGCGGTCGGCGCGGTGGGCGTGGCGAGCTTCGAACCGCACATCCAGACCCGTGTCCAGGCCTGGCTCAACCCGCTGCACGAGTACAAGCTCAGCCAGGCCGGAACCCACGACGGCATCCTCCACTCCGAGCAGGCCATGCAGGCGCTGTGGGCCTTCGGCTCCGGCGGCACGCTCGGCACCGGATGGGGGCAGGGCCACTCCGAGCTCATCCGGTTCGCCGCCAACTCCGACTTCATCCTCGCCAGCTTCGGCGAGGAACTGGGCCTGGCGGGGATCATGGCGATCCTGGTCATCTACGGCCTGATCGCGGAGCGCGGCATCCGTACGGCGCTCGCGGCCCGCGACCCGTTCGGCAAGCTCCTCGCCGTGGGCCTCTCCGGCGGCTTCGCGCTCCAGGTCTTCGTCGTCGCGGGCGGCGTCATGGGCCTGATCCCGCTCACCGGTATGACGATGCCGTTCGTGGCCTACGGAGGCTCCTCCGTCATCGCCAACTGGGCGCTGATGGGCATCCTCATCAGGATCAGCGACACCGCCCGCCGCCCCGCGCCCGCGCCCGCACCCAGCCCCGACGCCGAGATGACCCAGGTGGTCCGCCCGTGAACAAGCCCCTGCGCCGGATCGCGATCTTCTGCGGGCTCCTCGTCCTCGCCCTGCTGATCCGCGACAACTACATCCAGTACGTCCAGGCGGACAGTCTGCGGACCGACACGCACAACCGCCGCGTCGCCATCGAGCGGTACGCCACCCCGCGCGGCGACATCATCGTCGACGGCAACCCGATCACCGGGGCCGTCAAGTCGGCCAAGGACGGCATCAACGACTTCGAGTACAAGCGCACCTACAAGGACGGCGCGATGTGGTCGCCCGTCACCGGGTACGCCTCCCAGGCCTTCGGCGCCACCCAGCTGGAGAGCATCGACGACGGCATCCTCACCGGCAACGACGACCGGCTCTTCTTCCGCAACACCCTCGACATGCTCACGGGCAAGAAGAAGCAGGGCGGCAACGTCGTCACCACCCTCAACGCCGCCGCGCAGAAGGCCGCGTACCAGGGCCTGCTGAAGCAGGGCAAGGGCGCCGTCGCGGCGATCGACCCCAAGACGGGCGCGATCCTGGCGCTGGCCTCCACTCCGTCGTACGACCCGTCGACCTTCGCCGGGAACTCCACCACGACGGACAGCAAGGCCTGGACCAAGCTCCTGAAGAAGAACAACCCCGACGACCCGCTGCTCAACCGGGCGCTGCGCGAGACCTACCCGCCGGGCTCCACCTTCAAGGTGGTCACCGCGGCGGCCGCGCTGCAGAACGGGCTGTACTCGTCCGCCGACGAGAAGACGGACTCGCCGCTGCCCTACACGCTGCCCGACACCAGGACCGAGCTGAAGAACGAGGGCAGCATCCCCTGCAAGAACGCGACGATGCGCGTCGCGCTGCGCTACTCCTGCAACACGGTCTTCGGCAAGATCGGCGCCGACCTCGGCAAGGACAAGATGCTGGAGGAGGCCGAGAAGTTCGGCTTCAACGAGCAGCAGTTCACGCCCGTGCGCTCCAGCGCCTCCGTCTTCCCCAAGTCGATGGACAAGCCGCAGACGGCGCTCAGCTCCATCGGCCAGTTCGAGACGGCCGCGACCCCGCTGCAGATGGCCATGGTCGCCTCGGCGGTCGCCAACGACGGCACGCTGATGAAGCCGTACATGGTCGACAAGCTGCAGGCCCCGAACCTGGACGTGGTCTCGCAGACCGAGCCGGAGAAGCTCGGCGAACCGCTCTCCAAGGACAACGCCCAGATCCTTCAGTCGATGATGGAGACGGTCGTCAAGGTAGGCACCGGCACCAACGCCCAGATCAACGAGAACGGCGTCACGGTGGGCGGCAAGACCGGTACCGCCCAGCACGGTGTGGCCAACAGCGAGAACCCGTACGCCTGGTTCATCTCGTACGCGAAGCTGGCCGACGGCAGCTCTCCGGTCGCCGTCGCCGTGGTGGTCGAGGACGAGGGCGCCAACCGGGACGACATCTCCGGTGGTGGTCTCGCGGCCCCGATCGCCAAGAGTGTGATGAAGGCAGTAATCGACAGCAAGAAGTGACCCCTGTCACGTCCCCTTCACATCGGTGCACGTTGCGATACCGGTCCTGCATCGGGTGACGGGCTAGGCCAGGTCACACAAGTCGATCCGGGTACGGTATGCCCGGACGGCACACCGCCGGACCACACATGCGTGCGGTCGGGATCGACGGAGAGGGCTGGTAGGTAGCTATGGAAGAGCCGCGTCGCCTCGGCGGCCGGTACGAGCTGGGCCAGGTGCTCGGCCGTGGTGGCATGGCGGAGGTCCATCTCGCCCATGACACCCGGCTCGGTCGCACCGTGGCGGTGAAGACGCTGCGAGCCGACCTCGCACGCGACCCGTCGTTCCAGGCCCGGTTCCGCCGGGAGGCCCAGTCGGCCGCCTCGCTCAACCATCCCGCGATCGTCGCCGTGTACGACACCGGCGAGGACTACATCGAGAACATCTCCATCCCGTACATCGTGATGGAGTACGTGGACGGTTCCACGCTGCGTGAGCTGCTCCACTCGGGACGCAGACTGCTGCCCGAGCGGTCCATGGAGATGACCATCGGGATCCTCCAGGCCCTGGAGTACTCCCACCGCGCCGGCATCGTCCACCGCGACATCAAGCCCGCCAACGTCATGCTGACGCGCAACGGCCAGGTCAAGGTGATGGACTTCGGCATCGCCCGCGCCATGGGCGACTCCGGCATGACGATGACGCAGACGGCCGCGGTCATCGGCACCGCCCAGTACCTCTCCCCGGAGCAGGCCAAGGGCGAGCAGGTGGACGCGCGAAGCGACATCTACTCGACCGGCTGTCTCCTCTACGAGCTGCTGACGGTCCGGCCGCCGTTCGTGGGCGACTCGCCGGTCGCGGTCGCCTACCAGCACGTACGGGAGGAGCCGCAGCCGCCGAGCGTCTTCGACCCCGAGATCACGCCCGAGATGGACGCGATCGTGCTGAAGGCGCTCGTCAAGGACCCGAACTACCGGTACCAGTCCGCCGACGAGATGCGCCAGGACATCGAGGCCTGCCTCGACGGCCAGCCGGTCGCGGCCACCGCCGCCATGGGCTCGGTCGGTTACGGCGGCTATCCGGACGACCAGGCCACCACGGCCCTGCGCTCCACGGACGCCCAGGCCACCTCCATGCTGCCGCCGATGAACCCTGACGACGGCGGCTTCAACAACTACGACGACCGTCCGCCCCGGCGCCGTCAGCAGCAGAAGAAGTCGAACACCTCGACGATCCTGCTGGTGGTGGCGGGAGTCCTGGTGCTCATCGGCGCGATCCTGATCGGCAAGTGGGCCTTCAGCGGCAGCAGCGACGGCGACAAGCCCTTCGCGGCCCCGAACTTCGTCGGCCAGCCCCTGGGCGACGCGAAGGCGATGGCCGCCAACGTCGAACTGACGGTGACGACCACCAAGAAGCCGTGCGAGGCCCAGCCCAAGGGCAGCGTGTGCGACCAGGACCCGAAGGCCGGCACGGACGTCAAGAAGGGCGACACCGTCGACCTGGTGGTCTCGACGGGGGCGCCGAAGGTGGTCGTGCCCGGTGTGACCGGCCAGAGCCTCGACGACGCCAAGGCGAAGCTCGAGGGCGACGGCTACCGGTTCCAGGTCAAGACGAAGACCCAGATCTCCGCGGAGGACCCGAACACCGTCCTGGACCAGGATCCGAAGCTCGGCGCGGAGGTCCAGAAGGGTACGACGATCACCCTGACCATCGCCAAGGCGCAGGAGAAGTCCACCGTGCCGGACGTGACGGGCCAGACCTGTGACGCGGCCAAGGCGCAGATGGCCGCGAAGAACCTGGTCGGCAACTGCACCGACGTGGAGACCGCGGACGACGCCCAGAACGGCAAGGTCGTCGCGACCTCCCCGCAGGCGGGCACCTCGGTCGACAAGAACTCCCCGGTGAACATCCAGATCGGCAAGAAGGCCCAGAACCAGCAGAAGGACATCCCGAACGTGATGGGCAAGACCGTTCAGGAGGCCAGGCAGATCCTGCAGCAGAACGGCTTCAACAACATCCAGTTCAACGGCGATCAGAGTGACAACGCCCGTGTCATCGGACAGGACCCCCAGCAGGGCCAGGCCGACCCGAACACGCAGATCACCCTGACCACCTTCGGCGGCAACGGGAACAACGGCGGTAACGGCGGCGGGTTCATCGGCGGCAACTAGCGGCTGAACAGGCAAGTCTGCCGACAAGGGCCCGGTACTCGTCGGAGTACCGGGCCCTTGAACATCTCGTGTGCGCTATGCCGCACGGCCTGAAGGCCGCCATCACGCAGGCGACCAGCAACCCGGGTGACCGCTTCCACACCTGCCCGGACTACCAGCCCGAGCCGGCGTGACCCGCCGCGGGCCGGATCGTGATCACCGGCCGCATACGGCACGTACCACCGCCGAAGGAGCCGTGCCGGTCAGCCGCGCAGTTCCTTCGGCGGTGTCCGCGCGCTGTCCACCTTGTCGACGCGCTCCAGCTCGCCCCAGACGACGTACCGGTCGCGGGACGTGTAGACCGGCGTGCAGGTCGTCAGGGTGATGTAGTGGCCCGGCTTCTTCCTGCCCGACTCCTTGGGGACCGCGCCGAGGACCTTCACGTTGTACTTCGAGGTCTCCGGGAGGATGCCGAAGACCTTGTACACGTACCACTTGTCCTTGGTCTCGAAGACGATCGGATCGCCCTTCTCGACCTTGTCGATGTTGTGGAACTTGGCGCCGTGGCCGTCGCGGTGGGCGGCGAGCGTGAAGTTCCCGTTCTTGCCGGTCATCGGCAGCGACGACTTGACGGGGTCCGTGTAGTAGCCGGCGACGCCGTCGTTGAGGACCTCCGTGGAGGTGCCCTTCTCGACGAGCACCTCACCGTTCTTCATGGACGGGACGTGCAGGAAGCCGATGCCGTCCTTGGTGTCCAGCGCTCCGGGGCCCTTGTCCGCCGCCCAGTGGTCGCGGACCTTGTCGCCCTGCTGGTGCGCCGCGCGGTCCGCGACGACGTTCGTCCACCACAGCGAGTAGACGACGAAGAGGCCGAGCACCAGGCCCGCGGTGATGAGGAGTTCGCCGAAGACACTGACCGCCATCGCGATCGGGCCGGGACCACGCCGTTTCGGTGCGGGCGCCTCGGCGTCGGCGTCGGCGCGCTCGTCGTGGTCGGTCCTCGCTGCCACTGTGCATCTGCCCCGTCTGGTCTGTCTCAGGTTGTCTCACGCGCTCGTCGCCCGAGGGGACAGCCCGCGCACCGCTGGATGCGCCTACCCGATGAGGGCGTCGGGCTTGCCCTTGCTGCGCGGGCGTTCCTCGACCATCTTGCCCCACACGATCATCCGGTACTTGCTGGTGAATTCCGGCGTGCAGGTGGTCAGGGTGATGTAGCGGCCGGGCCCCGTGAATCCGGACCCCTTGGGGACGGGGGCCAGCACACTTGTGTTCGAAGGGGACGTCACCGGCAGGATCGACGCCATCTTGTAGACGAAGTAGTCGTCCTGCGTCTCGACGACGATCGAGTCGCCCGGCTTGAGGCGGTTGATGTAGCGGAAGGGTTCGCCGTGCGTGTTGCGGTGGCCCGCGAGACCGAAGTTGCCCGTCTTGGCGTCCGGCATCGCCGTCTTGAGGCTGCCCTCGCCGTAGTGGCCCACCATGCCGCGGTCGAGCACCTTCGTCTTGCTGGTGCCCTCCGCGATCGGCGCGACGACGTCCAGCTTCGGGATGTGCAGGATGGCGAAACCCTGTCCCGGCTCGAACGTCCCCGGGCTCCGCTTGCCGCTCGCCCAGTCCTCCTGGAGATGGTGCGCGGCGCTGCCGGCCTGCTGGTGCGCCCGCACGTTCGACCACCACAGCTGGTAGGTCACGAACAGCAGCATCAGGACGCCGGTGGTGATGAAGGCCTCGCCGATCATCCGGCTCACGACGACCGCGGCACCGGGCTTCCGCGCCTGCGCCGCACGCCGGGCCGCCACACGGCTCAGCGGGGCCCCAGCGGCCTCCTGCGGCCCTTCCTGGGACGTCTGGGACTCCAGGGACTCCGCGGGCCCTCCGTGGCGCCCATGGCGCCGTGCGGCCTTGCGCCGGGCCGCACGGCCCCCGGGCTCGCCCGCCGGATCGTCCGCGGCGTCCGCGCGCCGCGCGGGCGCGGCCATGAGCCGTGCCTGCGAGACCTCCGAGGCCCGCAGCGCCACGGTCTCGTCGTCCAGCGGCCGGGCCGTCGTCGCGGGTACGTCGTAGCCCGGACCGGGCATCGGGGCGGGCATCGGACCGGGCGAGGCCGTGGAGGCCCCGTAGACCGGCGCGGACGGGACTGCGGGCGTCGCGTACGGGGGTGGAGCCGCCGGCGCCCCGTAGGGGGGCGTGGGCTCCTGGAAGGCCGGTGCGGCCGGCATGGCCGTCGTCGCCGGTTCCGCGTACGGCTGCCGCTGCCGGGCGGCGTCGTAGCCGCCCTGGGCCGCCCCCTGCCAGTCCTGCGCGTACCCGGCGGATGCGTCCCCCGCGTACTGGTGGTGTCCGGGCCACTGCTGACCCTGCCCGGACTGCGGTCCGGCGGTGGGGGCGGCCGGCACGCTGTGACCGGGGACGGCGTGACCGGGAGGCGTGCGGCCGGGAGCGGGCTCCGTGCCCGGGAGAGGATCGGTGAGCGGGTCCGCCAGCCGCTCGATCGCGACCTCGAACGCGCCGGGCGCCCCGTACGGCTGCTGCCCGTACGAGGACCCGTCCTCTCCGGCGCCGCCGTAGGCGCCGGACTCGCGCTCGGGGCGCAGCGCGGTCACGCCGTGGCCCTGCCCACCACCGGGGCGAGCCCCGTCGACCTCGCCACGGCACCCTGGTCGCCGCATTCCACGAGCCAGTTGGCGAGCATCAGGTGCCCGTGTTCGGTCAGCACCGACTCGGGGTGGAACTGAACGCCCTCGACCGGGAGTTCGCGGTGTCTGAGTCCCATGATGATCCCGTCGTGGGTACGGGCGGTGACCTCCAGCGCGGCCGCCACGGTCTCCGGCTCGGCCGCGAGCGAGTGGTAACGGGTCGCGGTGAAGGGCGACGGCAGGCCGGCGAAGACGCCCTTGCCCTCGTGCTCCACCAGCGAGGTCTTGCCGTGCAGCAGCTCCGGCGCACGGTCCACGACACCGCCGTACGCCACCTGCATCGACTGCATGCCCAGGCAGACGCCGAAGACGGGCACCCCGGTGTCCGCGCAGTGGCGGACCATCTCGACGCAGACGCCGGCCTGCTCGGGAGCGCCCGGTCCGGGCGACAGGAGCACCCCGTCGAAGCCGTCCTGGGCGTGCGCGGTCGACACCTCGTCGTTGCGCAGCACCTCGCATTCGGCACCCAGCTGGTACAGGTACTGGACCAGGTTGAAGACGAAGCTGTCGTAGTTGTCGACGACGAGGATCCGCGCGCTCACTGGTTGTTCACCGTCACATCGTTGAAGGGGAGCAGCGGTTCGGCCCAGGGGAAGACGTACTGGAAGAGGACGTAGACCACCACGAGGACCAGCACGAGTGAAATCAGCGCCTTCACCCACGCGCTCCCCGGCAGATGCCGCCAGATGAAGCCGTACATGCCGTCCCTTCCGTCGCACCACGGCGTCAGAGCCACGCCCCGCACCACCGGACCCACGCCGTACGGGACCAGACTAACGGCGGAGCGCCCCCGGTTTCCCAGCCTCCACGGGCTGTGTGGAATCCAGATGTGCCCAGACGATCAGCCGGTGGCTGTGCCCCCACTCCGGGTCGCAGGTGGTCAGCGTCAGGTAGCGGCCCGGAGCCGTATACCCGGACTTACGTGGCACAGCGTCGATCACCTCAACGTCCGTGGGCACGGTTTTGTAGGGGCCTTTGTCGATCCGATACGTGAACCAGGTCGTCCCGTCGGTCAGCACCACCGCGTCGCCGCGCCGCAGCCTCGGAAAATCCTTGAACGGGTCTCCGTAGGTCCGGCGGTGTCCCGCGACGGCGAAGTTCCCCGTCTGCCCCAGCTGGGCCGTCCCCCGGTAGTGGCCGAGCCCCTTCTTCAGGACACTCGTTCCGGTGCCTTCGAGCACGGGCTTGTTCCACGTGAAACCAAGACGCGGGATATACATCACCGCGAAGGGCTTGCCGTACGTATAGGAGGGCGGCGCCTTCGGGCTCTCGGTGGCCGGGGCGGCGGCCGGCGTCCCCGGCTGCCGCGCGAGTGCCCCCTTCGACCACTGCCGCTGGAGCTGGTCGATCTGGTGGCCCATCTCGCTGTCGGCCTTCACGCCCGTCCAGAACAGCACGTAGACCACGAAGAGCACGATCAGCGTGCCGACGGTGATGCAGAGTTCGCTCAACGTCCTGACGACCACTCGCACCGACACAGGCCCCCCCAGCGGCAGCGGCTCCGGCTACTCCACAGGCTTCGCGTAGTGGAGATCCACTGTGCCCGAGTAGCCGGGAAGAGTCACCGTCCCGTTCTCCTCGACTTTCCAGCCGAGCCCGTAGACGTTGACGTACACCATGTAGTTCTGGATCGCCTGGGAGTCCGCCAGCGCCTTCTGGAGCTTCTGCGGGTCACCGACCGCGGTGATCTTGTAGGGGGGCGAGTAGACGCGTCCCTGCAGAATCAGCGTGTTGCCGACGCAGCGCACGGCGCTCGTGGAGATCAGCCGCTGGTCCATCACCTTGATGCCCTGGGCCCCGCCCAGCCACAGGGCGTTCACCACGGCCTGCAGGTCCTGCTGGTGGATGACCAGATAGTCGGGCTGCGGCTCGGGGTAGCCGGGCAGCTTGGCCGTGGCGTTCGGCGGGGCGTCGTTCAGGGTGACCGTGACGGCCTTGCCCTTGAGCGGCTGGGTGCCCGCCTTCTTCTCCAGCGCGGCGACCTCGTCGGTCTCGGCCTTGCTGCCGCCGTTCTCGCGTCCGGCGAGGGTGTCGACCCGGTCGCGGAGCGCGCCGTTGGAATCGTCGAGCGACGCGTTCTTGTGACTGCGCTCCTGAATCAGGTCCGAGAGCTTGAGCAGGGACGCGTCCGTGCGGATATTGGTGCCTTTGGCCGTGTTGAAGCTGGTGAAGAAAATAAGCCCGGCCAGGGCGAAGACAGCCACGGTGAGCACGCGAACGGGCCGGAAACGGCGCGTATCGGCAGGACTGGAACCCGTCCCTGGAGAGTCGGCAGAATTGCTCAACGTACCCTTATCTCCTTCGGCGCCGCGGAAGCACTACGCTAACGGACGCCCGGGGGAGCGCTCAGTGTCCCCTTGTACGCTGCCCCGGAGCCCGCCCCAGTTCCCTGCGCGGCCACGCAGCGCATCGACAGGAGAGACCCTCGTGCCGAAGTCACGTATCCGCAAGAAGGCCGACTACACGCCACCCCAGGCGAAGCAGACGACCAACATCAAGCTCACCAGCCGCGGCTGGGTCGCGCCGGTCATGCTGGCCATGTTCCTGATCGGCCTCGCCTGGATCGTCGTCTTCTACGTGACCGACGGCTCACTGCCGGTGGACGCGTTGGACAACTGGAACATCGTGGTCGGTTTCGGCTTCATCGCGGCGGGATTCGGCGTCTCCACGCAGTGGAAGTAGCGCTCCGCGACCGCCGCTCCGGCAGTTTCCCGGCAGCTCTCCCCAGGGCTATCCACTGAGTTATCCACAGCTGTTTTCCACAGGTGGAAAAAGAACGACGATCTGTGGATAACTCATCCAGGGTTGACGCCGGTGTGACTGGCCTACCGGGATCCGCAAACCTGTTCGCCCCCTGTCCGACCTGGGAAAACTTGGGTCAGTGACAGGGGGCACAGCTGTTCCCACACAGCCTGCACAAGATCCGCCACCGTCTGTGGACAACAGCGGTGACCGGAGCGGCTCAGGTGAGCTGAGCCGTCCTGACCAGCGTCGCGACCACCACGGCGGCGAGTACCACCGCGCACACCCCGTACTGGACCAGGGCCCTCCGCTCGCGGGGCGCGTGGACCATCGCGTAGCCGACGACGACGCCGCCCACGAGGCCCCCGATGTGTGCCTGCCAGGAGATGCCGAAGGCGGGGGTGAAGGTGAAGATCAGGTTGACGACCAACAGGCCGATCAGCGGGCGCATGTCGTAGTTGAGCCGGCGCATCAGCACCCCGGTCGCGCCGAAGAGGCCGAAGATCGCGCCGGAGGCGCCGAGCGACGGCTGGTTCGGGGCGGCGAGCAGATACGTGAGCGCGCTGCCGGCGAACCCCGAGACGAAGTACAGCGCGAGATAGCGGGCCCGTCCGAGGGCCGCCTCCAGGGGGCCGCCGATCCACCACAGGCTGAGCATGTTGAACAGGATGTGGATATAGCTGCCGTGCAGGAACATCGACGTCAGCAGCCGGTACCACTGGCCTTCCGCGATGCCCTCGACCGAGCCGAGAAGCGGGACGTACGCCCGGCCGATGAGGTCGAAGCTGTCGGTGAAGCGGTCGCCCACGGCCTTCTGCACCAGGAAGAAGGCGAGGTTGATCCCGATCAGGACCTTGGTGAACAGCCGCGGGTCCGCGGCGACGGTGCCGCCCGCCAGCGTGCGGGGCCGGGAGGCCGCCGGCGGGTGTCCCGTACCGGAGCCGCCCCGGACGCATTCGGGGCACTGGAAGCCGACGGAGGCGCTGACCATGCATGCGGGGCAGATCGGGCGTTCGCAGCGGCTGCAGCGCACGCCCGTCTCGCGGTCCGGGTGCCGGTAGCAGGTGGGCACGCTCTGGGCGTCCTGCGATCCCTGATCCTTCGGGCCCTGTGGGCTGCCTGGCGCCTGGTCCATGGGATCCCCTCGATCGGTCGTACGCACTGCACCGCCCCGTCCATCCTTACGGATGAACGGGGCGTTTGGTTCCCTGCGGGAGTCCCCGGGGCCCCTCGGCCGCCGGGCTCAGCCCTCGCGGGTCTCGACGACGACCGACTCGATGACGACGTCGTTGACCGGACGGTCGGTGCGCGGGTTGGTCTGGGCGCCCGCGATGGCGTCCACGACCTTCTGGCTGGCCGGGCCGACGACCTCGCCGAAGATGGTGTGCTTGCGGGTCAGCCACGCCGTCGGGGAGACGGTGATGAAGAACTGCGAGCCGTTGGTGGCCGGGCCCGCGTTGGCCATGGCCAGCAGGTACGGCTTGTCGAAGGCGAGGTCGGGGTGGAACTCGTCCTCGAACTGGTAGCCCGGGCCGCCGGTGCCGTTGCCGAGCGGGTCACCGCCCTGGATCATGAATCCGCTGATCACGCGGTGGAAGACCGTGCCGTCGTAGAGCTTGTCCGTGGACTTCGCACCCGTCTCCGGGTTGACCCACTCCCGCTCACCCGTGGCGAGCTCGACGAAGTTCCGGACCGTCTTGGGCGCGTGGTTCGGCAGGAGCCGGACTTCGATGTCGCCTTGGTTGGTCTTCAGGGTGGCGTAAAGCTGCTCGGCCACGATCTGCCTTCCGTTGCCTTTTTTTGACCCCCCGATCCTCGCACGGACCGGGCCTCGCGTCGCCCGACCACCACCTCCGGGCGAACATCCCGTCCCCCCTCTTGCGGAAATCGCGTCGAGTCCTCCCGCGGGCGGCGCCCGGAGCAGCGATCCGTGGCAGGGTCGGCGACAAGGCCCTGTTGCCCCGTATGCCCCATCTCGCATGCCCCGCGGTCACGCGAGGGGCATGATCTCGAAAAGGGTGGAAAGGTGGACTGTGCCTGTTTGGGGTACTCGAACGCCCAAGTACGCCACCGAGGAGGAGGAAAACCCGTGACCCGCATTGACAGCGTGCGCGCCGCGACCGGCTCGGCGAAGGACAGCGTGCTGCACGCCGCGGAAGTGGTGGCGCCTTACGCCGACACGGCCAAGGACCGGGCCTCGCACTACGCGAGCGAGGCACGCGTACGGCTCGCGCCCAAGATGTCGCTGGCCGCAGAGCAGGCCCGCGTGCACTACGACGCCCATCTCGCACCACGACTCGAGCAGGCGCGCACCCATGTGCCACCGAAGGTCGACCACGCCGCCCACACGGCCGCCGTCCGCACCCGTCAGGCGGCTCTCCAGGCCGCCGACTACACCAAGCCCAGGATCGAGCAGGCCGTGGCGGCGGCCCAGCCGGTACGGGAGGAGGCCGCGGCCAGAGGTGCGGCGG
Source organism: Streptomyces fagopyri (assembly GCF_009498275.1). Taxonomy (NCBI): domain Bacteria; kingdom Bacillati; phylum Actinomycetota; class Actinomycetes; order Kitasatosporales; family Streptomycetaceae; genus Streptomyces; species Streptomyces fagopyri. The sequence goes on from NZ_CP045643.1 coordinate 4,719,539, forward strand.
CGCTGGCCGCACTGCGCGGACAGGTCTCCCCCAAGGAGATCGAGAAGCTGGTCCGCAAGCACCGGCGGCGGGCGAAGGCCGGCCGTGCCGTCAAGGGACTGGCCGTCCTGGGACTCCTGGCGGGCGGCGCCTACGCCGCCTGGCGGTGGTGGGACAAGCAGGCCAATCCCGACTGGCTGGTCGAGCCGCCCGCCGCGACCGAGGTACCCGAGTCGGGCCGCCTGACATCGGTCGACGGCAGCGGTCGGCCCGACCTCGACCCCGAGGTCCAGGCCAAGCAGGCGGAGGACGAGGCGGCGAAGCGGGACGATCGCCACTGAGTCCTGGCTCAGGACATCAACAACGCTGTGGGGCAGGAGACTTGAGGGTCTCCTGCCCCACAGCGTTGTTTCACGTGGAACGGCGCGGAACCGCGTCACCCGTCGCACCGCGGAGGCCCGCGGGGAAGAAGACGACCGTTTACGGATTCCGTCCGCGATGACGTTTGCAACGGTCGTCACGCACAACATCCACACAGACTCTCTTCACCGTGCGCATTGCCTTGATTACGCGCCTCTGCTTGCGCCAGTTCACGCACGGCTCCACCGTCGGAGCCCCACCCCTCACGGAGGGCGACAACCCCCCGGGTGACGGTCCCGGCACCCTCGCCCACTCCAGGCATTTGCGCAAACAAATGCAAAGCTTGCGAATTTCCCCCTGTGACGCAGGTCACTGTGAACGGTCAAAGCGGGGCATACGAAAACCGGCCGGTCGCCGTGAAGGCGTCCGGCCGGTCCGAGGTGTGGAGCCTAGGGGAGTCGAACCCCTGACATCTGCCATGCAAAGACAGCGCTCTACCAACTGAGCTAAGGCCCCTGAAGGGAGGCGTCCGGCCGGTGCATTCGGATACCGACTGGCGCCGGGCACCAGAGTACCGGGTCACCCCCGGTATCTCGCAAAAAGATTGGGGGTCCCCGTGGGCGACCACTCTCCGTAAGATGCTCGACGTGGTTCGCGATGGCGAACCACGGTTTTGGGGAAGCGATGGGGAGACGCAATGGACGCCGCACAGCAGGAAGCAACCGCAAGAGCCCAGGAGCTGCAGCGGAACTGGTACGGGGAGCCGCTGGGGACGCTCTTCCGCAGGCTCATAGACGATCTGGGCCTCAACCAGGCGCGTCTTGCCGGAGTACTGGGCCTGTCCGCGCCCATGCTGTCGCAGCTGATGAGCGGTCAGCGTGCCAAGATCGGCAATCCCGCGGTGGTCCAGCGGGTCCAGCTGCTGCAGGACCTGGCGGGGCAGGTGGCGGACGGCAGCGTCAGCGCCGCCGAGGCGACCGAGCGCATGGACGAGATCAAGAAGTCGCAGGGGGGCTCCGTGCTCAGCAACACCACGCAGTCGACGAGCAGTTCGGGTGCGCCCACGGTCAAACGGGTGGTCCGCGAGATCCAGTCGCTGCTGCGCTCCGTCGCGGCCGCGGGAGACATCATCGAGGCCGCCGACACCCTCGCTCCGACCCACCCGGAACTGGCAGAGTTCCTCCGGGTGTACGGCGCGGGCCGCACCTCCGACGCCGTCGCGCACTACCAGTCGCACCAGAACTGAGCCACGGCCCGGAACCGAGCCGACGGTCCGGCAGGCCGCACGCCCCGCGCCGGCGGGCTCGCAACGCCGTCCAGCGCCGCGTCCCGGGCCGCCGGGCACCTCGCGGAAGCCGTAAGGACCGACCGCCGAAGGGGAGCGACGCACGACCATGGGTGAGGTCTTCGCCGGACGGTACGAGCTGGTCGACCCGATCGGCCACGGGGGAGTCGGTGCCGTATGGCGCGCCTGGGACCGGCGGCGGCGCCGGTACGTGGCCGCCAAGGTGCTCCAGCAGAGCGACGCGCACGCGCTGCTGCGCTTCGTACGGGAGCAGGCGCTGCGGATCGATCACCCTCATGTCCTGGCGCCCGCCAGCTGGGCCGCCGACGACGACAAGGTCCTGTTCACGATGGACCTGGTCGCGGGGGGATCCCTGGTCCATCTGGTCAACGACTACGGCCCGCTGCCCCCGGGCTTCGTCCGCGTCCTGCTCGACCAGCTCCTCTCGGGGCTCGCCGCGGTGCACGCCGAGGGGGTCGTGCACCGTGACATCAAGCCCGCCAACGTGCTGCTGGAAGCGACGGGGACGGCCCGGCCGCGGCTGCGGCTGTCCGACTTCGGCATCGCGATGCGGCTGGGTGAGCCGCGGCTGACCGAGACCGACTACGTGGTGGGAACGCCCGGTTACTTCGCGCCCGAGCAGATGATGGGCTCCGAACCCGACTTCCCCGCCGATCTGTTCGCCGTGGGTCTGGTCGCCCTGTACCTGCTGGAGGGGGCCAAACCGGACGCCAAGGCGCTGATCGAGTACTTCGCCGAGAACGGCACACCGCCCGCACCCCAGGGCATACCGGAGCCGTTGTGGCAGGTGGTGGCCACGCTGCTGCAACCGGACCCCCAGGCCCGGTTCCGCACCGCCACGGGGGCGCGCAAGGCGCTGGCCTCGGCCGCCGAGCTGCTGCCCGAGACCGGCCCCGACGACGAACTGGTCGAGGTCTTCGACCAAATCGGCCCGCTTCCCCCGGGGTTCGGCCCCGCGGGACCGGCCGGGATGGCATCCCGGCCCACCGCCGAACCCACGGCTTCCCGGCCCGGGTCCGCCCCCGACCCCGTCGCCGATCCCCTCTCCGGTCCCGGATCCCTGTCCGGCTCGGGTGCCGTCGAAGGCGCATGGCCCCGCACGACTTCCCGAGGCGTCCATCCGGAGCCCGGACCCGAGGGCGCACGCCCGGAGCCCGGCACCGGCGACGTACGCCACGAGGCCGCCCCCGGTGACGTGACACCCTTCCCCGCCCCGGACTCCGTGCCTCCGGGGCCGTCCACGATGTCGGACACCGGGAGCTTCCACCTGCCGCCGCCCCGGGCAGCCGCCCCCCACGCACAACCACGGCCACAACCTCAGTCGCAGCCCGAGCCGCAGCCCCAACCAGAGCCCCAGCCCCACAGCTCACCTCGGGAACAGGCCCAGCCGCAACCGCAGCACGCCTGGCACGAGACTCAGCGTCATCCGGTCCCGGGTCACCCGTGGCGCCCGCCCGAGCAGCCGCCCACTCCCCCCACCGCGGTGAACGTGCCGAGCACGGCTCCCCTGTACACGCAGCCCTTCGGCCTCCGGTCCGCGCCGGTGCCCGTCCCCCAGCGGCCCGCGGATCCCACCGTCGTGGTGCAGCAGCACACACACGGTTCGGCCGGCTCCCACCGGGCCGTGTCCCGGCGGGCGGTCCGCCCCGGACCGCCGGCCCGGGTGGTGGTCCCGGTCCTGCTCCTCGCGCTGGCCTGTTTCGCGGTGGGTTTCTGGGCGCTGACGCGTATCTGACCCCCGTCGGCCACCCCGGGCGGATCTACCGGCCTCGCGGCGCCTTGTGATCCCGGGGCAGGACGGGATGAGCCGCCGGCGGACCCGGCGTGGCCGCGTCCCCGGCCGCCGCCCACCCTCGCGCCCGCCGCCGCGCGACCGCCGTCCACACCGCGAGCACCAGTACCAGGGCGGTCCCCGTGCCGAGGCCGCCCGCGGCGACCGCCTTCATGTGCGGGTCCCCGGCGGCGCCCGAGCCCGTCGCACGGTCCCCCGCGCCGCCCGCACCGCCCGCCGCCGTCCCGCCGGAGGCCTCCGCCGCGGCGGCACCGGCCGCGGCGTCGAACACGTCCCGGGGATCCGCCCGTCCCGCGTAGTCCGGGCCCGCGTGGGCGGCGCCCTCCACCCGTACCCGCAGCGTCAGTCCGAGCGGCCCGTCGCCGAACTTGCCGGCGACCTGCGCGGCCAGGTGCACGGCGAGGTAGTACGAACCCGCGAACCGCACAGCGCTGGTCCGGTCGTTGAGGGCGTAGCGGTTGCCGTAGGCGACGGGCGGCAGCGGATCCACGACCGCGGCTCGCTGGCCGCCGTCGTATCCGCAGCCCACGTCGTCGACGTACCCCCGCACGGGGTTGTAGAGGGACACCACCAGGGCCGTGCCCACGAAACCGTCACCACCGGTCGAACTGCCCAGCTCGGCGCCCGCGTAGAGCTGCTGTCCCCAGTCGACCGGCACCTTGTAGAAGAGCGTCTGCCCAGGGCTGATCCCGTCCTTCCAGACCCCTTCGCCGAGGGGGGCGGCGGTCGCGAACCCCGCGCCGCCGGCCCGGGTGCGCGCGTCTCCCTGAAGGGGTCCGGGCGAAGCGGAGTTCCACGCCTCGGGGGCCTTCGTCGAACCGGCCTTCCGCAGAGCGGGTTCCGACACGTAGCCGAGTTCGAGATCCCAGTCGCCGGGGGAGCGGGACGAGGACGCCGACGAGCCGGACGGGCCGACGCGCTCGACGACCACGTAGTACGTCCCGGCCGTCTGGCAGGAGTACTTGGTGGGGCCGATCTCACGGGACGCCCAGGCGGCGAGGGGACGCGGGCTCTCGGAGGCGCCGAAATGGGCGGCCGCGGAGGAGGAGCAGCGGCGGCTGTTGTCGTCCTGGACGGAGACCTTGACGCCGTCCGCGTAGGAGACCGCCGCGCCCGGCCCGGGAACGGCGGTGGCGGAGACGTACGCGTTGGACGTGGCGTCGAGCGCCAGGCGGAAGTAGAGCTTGCCGCCCTCGCCGATGGAACTCCGGTACGTCCTCCCGGGCTCCAGCAGTGCGGCGTTCGTGGTGCTCGCGGTGCCTTCGACCGTCGTGTCGTCCTCGGCGTAGGCGTACGGCTTCGGTGCACCGGACTCCGCCGGGACAGAGGCCGCCGAGGCCCTCCCCCCGAGCGCGGACGTCGCGCACAGCGCCGCTCCCAGGGCCAGGGCCCCGAGCGCCCGCCCGTACCGTGACCGCGCTCGCCGCCCCATCACACGTCACCCCTCGTCGCCACCCCGGACCGTGGCCATCGTGCCGCACCGGCCGCGGGTTCGCCCTTGCTATCCGTACAAGCGGCCGAAACCACGTGTCCGTAGAAGGGATGGCTTCACTCCCGCAATCGGTTCATGTGCGGAAGCGAACGACTGACGGGTGTCGGCCGACGGGTCCGGGAAACACAAAACCCCGACCGCGAGGCGGCCGGGGTCTGTTCTGAGACTGGTGTCGGTACTCACGAACCCGTGGGTACGGAGTCAGTCGCCTCCGTCCACAGATCCTGCTCGGCGCGATCCGCCTGGATCTGGCGGTACACGAGGAGTCCGCCGATGGCGGCCAGTGCGACCAGGAGAAGCTTCTTCACCGCGCGACCTCGTCTTTCTTGACGTAGGGGACCTCTGGCGCCCGACTATACACACCGACCGATATCGATCGGTGACCTGCGTCGACCCCCAACTCCCCTCTGCCGATGAGCAGTAGGACGGGGCGTGACCGCACCGATCTCACGGTGATCACACCTCACACACGGTGACCCTTCCCTGCCTTTTCGTGCCGTTTTCAGCGCTTCCGATACGCCTTGCGCCCATACGGGTGGTGTTCATCGGAACATCAACGCGCCACGAGCGTCGGTCCACCACTTCGCGGGCTGCTTACACATCATGAGGAAAGTACGCAAATCGCCTGACCCGAAAGTGAGGGGCCATGACCCAGAACAAGGTCATGAAGCTGTGGACCGTCCTCGTGACCGCCTTCCTGGCGCTCTGCACGACGCTCGGTTTCATCACGACCACCGCGGCCGCGGCCGTACCGCAGACCGGAGCGACGCACGAGAGCGTGGCCCCCGTGACGGTGCCGGCGACGGCCCCGTGGACAGCGTCCTACAGTCGGGCCCTGCCTCCCACGATGAAGCAACGTATCCGCGCCGAGGCCCACGGCTCCTCACCCAGTTGCCGTCACCGCCCGCGGTTCGACGCCGAGACGAGCGGCCTCACCGCCCAGTGCGCCCCCGATGTCGCGGCCGACCTCGATACGTCCCTCCAGCACGGCGAGGCGCCCCTCCTGCGCTGACGCGCACCGCACCACCCCACCGACCCTGCCCCTCCTGCCCGACGTAGCGGCGAACTTGCGTACACCGCCACACCCGGAATCAAAGGCCCGGCACCTCGAAAGAGCTGCCGGGCTTTCTCCTGTGCGGACACCGGTGGGGAATCCGTGCGGTCCAGGGAGTCCCGCACCGCTCCGCACGCCCTCACGGGCGCCGACACGGGCCGACGCGGGCCGCTCGCCCCGGCACGCGCTGCTCGGCCCGGCACGCGCCCGTCCGTATCCGCCGACCGGCGTCCCCTGTCGTGCCGTGCCGTCCGTGCGCGGCCCCGGCACCCCGCGCCCGTCATTGCCCGCCCCGCCCTGCCCTGCGTGCCCGGCCCGGTATCCGGCACGGCGGTCGTCCGGAAGCCCGGCACGACGGCCGCTCCCGCGCACGACGCGGTGGTCGGAATCCTTCGGCAGACAACGGAAGCGCCCTGACGGACGCCGAACGCCGAAGACCCCCGACCACGAATGGTCGGGGGTCTTCGTACTGTGGGGCTAACAGGATTTGAACCTGTGGCCTCATCCTTATCAGGGATGCGCTCTAACCAACTGAGCTATAGCCCCGCCGCGCTTTGCGGTGTGTGTCCCGCGCGCTGACCTCTGAAGATTAGCGCACGACGCGGCCAGTCCCAAAATCGGTATCCCGGGCCCCTGGCGGAGGCTCGGACGCCGCTGTTATTCGTCCTCGGCGAGGGTCAGCTCGATGCCGCCGACGAAGCCCGCGGAGAGGTTGTAGATGAACGATCCGAGCGTCGCGAGCGCCGTGGCGAGCACGACGTCGATGACCGCGATGATCGACGTGAAGAGCAGGACGTTCGGCAGGGAGAGGAACGACTGCAGGTCGAAACCGTTCGACTCGTTCGACCCCGTCGCCTCGGAGATCGTGCCGCCGACCGTCGAGAAGACGCCCATGGCGTCCATGACCATCCACAGCACCGCCGCCGCCACGACCGTGCAGATGCCGAGCGCGATGGAGAGCAGGAAGCTGACCTTCATCACCGACCACGGGTCGGTCTTGGCCACCCGCAGCCGCGCCTTGCGGGTACGCGGAGTGGTGCGCGCCCCCGTCCGCGGCCGGCGCACGGAGCCTGACGGTGTCTGCGCCGCGTACGCCTGCGGCGGGTGATACGGCTGCGAGGGCTGCTGCGGTTGCCGCTCCCCCGGCAGCGCGGAGGCGCCCGCCGGAGCGGTCGGTCCGGCGGCCGCGGGAGCCGCGGGCGCGGCGCCCGGCGCCGCCTTGGTCGTGGCAGGACCGGCCGCGGCCGGTCCGCCCGGAGCCGCGGGGCCCGCTCCGGCCGCGTACTGCTGGCCCTGCGAACCTCGGGTGTCCGTCACAGTTCCCCCCTGGGATCCATGAGTGTCATGGGAGTCAGTCGAGTCCGTGGCGGAGCCACGGCCGCCGTCCGTATCCGTACCGGTCGGTCCGGCGCCCGTGGCTCCGCTCACGATGACTCACTCCTCGCGCTACTCGGACGAGGACTGCTCGTCCTCGTCCGTACCGACGGCCTCGATGTCCTCGGCCGTCTCGTCATCGGCGCCCTCGCCGTCGACTTCCTCGGCCTCACGACCGGCCTCGGCGTTACGTGCGATGCCGACCACGGCATCGCGCTTGCCCAGGTTGATCAGTTGGACGCCCATGGTGTCACGGCCCGTCTCCCTGACCTCGTTGACTCGCGTACGAATCACACCGCCGGACAGGGTGATGGCGAGGATCTCGTCGGTCTCCTCGACCACCAGCGCGCCGACGAGTGAGCCACGGTCCTCGACGATCTTGGCGGCCTTGATACCGAGGCCGCCGCGACCCTGGACGCGGTACTCGTCGACGGCGGTGCGCTTCGCGTACCCACCGTCTGTGGCAGTGAACACGAACGTACCGGGTCGAACAACATTCATCGAGAGCAGTTGGTCCCCCTCGCGGAAACTCATGCCCTTGACGCCCGAGGTCGCACGGCCCATCGGTCGCAATGCGTCATCCGTTGCAGTGAACCTGATCGACTGGGCCTTCTTGCTGATCAGAAGCAGATCATCCTCGGCCGAGACGAGTTCGGCTCCGATCAGTTCGTCATCGGAACCGTCCTCCGTCTCCCGGAGATTGATGGCGATGACGCCGCCCGAGCGCGGGGAATCGTAATCCTTCAGTGGCGTCTTCTTCACCAGGCCGCCCTTGGTCGCCAGGACCAGATAGGGCACCGCCTCGTAGTCGCGGATCGCGAGGATCTCGGCGATCGCCTCGTCCGGCTGGAAGGCCAGCAGGTTCGCGACGTGCTGCCCGCGGGCGTCACGGCCCGCGTCCGGGAGCTCGTACGCCTTCGCCCGGTAGACGCGGCCCTTGTTCGTGAAGAACAGCAGCCAGTGGTGCGTCGTCGAGACGAAGAAGTGGTCGACGATGTCGTCCTGCTTCAGCTTCGCGCCGCGTACGCCCTTGCCGCCCCGCTTCTGCGACCGGTAGTCCTCGGTCTTGGTGCGCTTGATGTAGCCGCCCCGCGTGATGGTGACGACGATGTCCTCTTCGGCGATCAGGTCCTCGATGGACATGTCCCCGTCGAAGGGCACCAGCTTGGAACGGCGGTCCTCGCCGAACTTCTCGACGATCGCCGCGAGTTCCTCGCTGATGATGCCGCGCTGACGCACCGGCGAAGCCAGGATCGCGTTGTACTCGGTGATCTTCGCCTGGAGCTCGTCGTGCTCCTGGACGATCTTCTGACGCTCCAGGGCGGCCAGTCGGCGCAGCTGCATCTCGAGGATGGCGTTCGCCTGGATCTCGTCGATCTCCAGGAGGGCCATCAGGCCCTCTCGGGCGATCTCCACGGTGTCACTGCGCCGGATCAGCGCGATGACCTCGTCGATGGCGTCCAGGGCCTTCAGGAGGCCGCGCAGGATGTGCGCACGCTCCTCGGCCTTGCGCAGCCGGAACTTCGTCCGGCGGACGATGACCTCGATCTGGTGCGCCACCCAGTGCCGGATGAACGCGTCGAGCGACAGCGTGCGCGGGACGCCGTCGACCAGCGCCAGCATGTTGGCGCCGAAGTTCGACTGCAGATCGGTGTGCTTGTAGAGGTTGTTCAGGACGACCTTGGCGACCGCGTCCCTCTTGAGCACGATCACGAGCCGCTGGCCCGTGCGCGAACTGGTCTCGTCGCGGACGTCGGCGATGCCGCCGACCTTGCCGTCCTTCACCAGGTCGGCGATCTTCTGCGCGAGGTTGTCGGGGTTGGTCTGGTACGGGAGCTCGGTGACCACCAGGCACTGGCGGTTCTGGATCTCCTCGACCTCGACGACCGCGCGCATCGTGATGGACCCACGGCCCGTGCGGTACGCCTCCTCGATGCCCTTCCGGCCCACCACCAGGGCGCCGGTCGGGAAATCGGGGCCCTTGATGCGCTCGATCAGGGCGTCGAGCAGCTCCTCGTGGCTCGCCTCGGGGTTCTCGAGGTACCACTGGGCGCCGGCCGCGACCTCGCGGAGGTTGTGCGGCGGGATGTTGGTGGCCATACCGACCGCGATGCCCGCCGAGCCGTTGATCAGCAGGTTCGGGAACCGGGCCGGCAGAACCGTCGGCTCCTGGTTGCGGCCGTCGTAGTTGTCCGTGAAGTCGACGGTCTCCTCGTCGATGTCACGGACCATCTCCATGGACAACGGCGCCATCTTGCACTCGGTGTAGCGCATGGCGGCGGCGGGGTCGTTGCCCGGAGAGCCGAAGTTTCCGTTGGAGTCCACCAGCGGCATCCGCATCGACCACGGCTGCGCGAGACGGACCAGCGCGTCGTAGATCGAGGAGTCGCCGTGCGGGTGGTACGTACCCATGACGTCACCGACGACACGGGCGCACTTGTAGAAGCCCTTCTCGGGCCGGTAGCCGCCGTCGTACATGGCGTACAGGACGCGGCGGTGGACGGGCTTGAGACCGTCCCGTACGTCGGGCAGGGCGCGGGACACGATGACGGACATCGCGTAGTCGAGGTACGAGCGCTGCATCTCCGTCTCGAGCCCGACGGGCTCTACACGGAGGACCATCTCGGCGCCTTCTTCAGGCGTACTCGAAGTGTTCTCGTCGGCCATTGCTGGTGAAGATCCTTTCTGCTGCGGTCAGCTGAGACCGACTCAGATGTCGAGGAAGCGGACGTCCTTGGCGTTGCGCTGGATGAAGGCGCGGCGCGCCTCGACGTCCTCGCCCATCAGGACCGAGAACAGGTCGTCGGCCTGGGCGGCGTCGTCCAGCGTGACCTGGCCGAGGACGCGGTGCTCCTGGTCCATGGTCGTGATGCGCAGCTCCTCGGCGTTCATCTCACCGAGGCCCTTGAAGCGCTGGATCGAGTCCTCCCGGACGCGCTTGCCCGCTTGGCGGCCGAGCTCCGTCAGCGCGTCGCGCTCACGGTCCGAGTACGCGTACTCGAAGTCGTCCCGGCCCCACTTGATCTTGTAGAGAGGCGGGCGCGACAGGAACACGTGCCCGGCCTCGACCAGGGGCCGCAGGAAGCGGAACAGGAAGGTCAGCAGCAGCGTGTTGATGTGCTGGCCGTCGACGTCGGCGTCCGCCATCAGGATGATCTTGTGATAGCGGAGCTTCGCGATGTCGAAGTCCTCGTGGACCCCGGTACCGAAGGCCGAGATCAGCGCCTGGATCTCCTGGTTCTGCAGGATCTTGTCGATCCGCGCCTTCTCGACGTTGAGGATCTTTCCGCGGATCGGGAGGATCGCCTGGTACTGCGGGTTGCGGCCGGACTTGGCGGAGCCGCCGGCCGAGTCGCCCTCGACGATGAAGATCTCGCACTTGGTGGGGTCGTTCGACTGGCAGTCGGAGAGCTTGCCCGGCAGGGACGCCGTCTCCAGGAGGCCCTTGCGACGGGTGAGGTCACGGGCCTTGCGGGCCGCCACGCGCGCGGTGGCCGCCTGGATGGACTTGCGGATGATGTCCGCGGCCTCGTTCGGATTGCGGTCCAGCCAGTCCGTGAGGTGCTCGTGCACGACCTTCTGCACGAAGGTCTTCGCCTCGGTGTTGCCCAGCTTGGTCTTGGTCTGGCCCTCGAACTGGGGCTCACCGAGCTTGACCGAGATGATCGCGGTCAGACCCTCGCGGATGTCGTCGCCCGTGAGGTTGTCGTCCTTCTCGCGCAGCAGCTTCTTGTCGCGCGCGTACCGGTTGATGAGACCGGTGAGCGCCGCGCGGAAGCCCTCCTCGTGCGTACCGCCCTCGTGGGTGTGGATGGTGTTGGCGAAGGAGTACACGCCCTCGCTGTAACCGGTGTTCCACTGCATCGCGACCTCGAGGGAGAGCATGCGCTCCTTGTCCTCGGCCTCGATGTCGATGACGGTCTCGTGGACCACGTCTCCCTTACGGGAGTTCAGGTACTTCACGAAGTCGACGATGCCGCCTTCGTAGTGGTACGTGACGGTCTTGACCTCGGCCTTCTCGTCCGCCCCGGCCTCGTCGGCACCCGCCGTGGCCTTCGCGGACTCGCGCTCATCAGTGAGTTTGATCGTCAAACCCTTGTTGAGGAACGCCATCTCCTGGAAGCGCCGCGAGAGCGTCTCGAAGGAGTACTCCGTGGTCTCGAAGACATCCGGATCGGCCCAGAAGGTGACCGTCGTGCCGGACTCGTCCGTCTCCTCGTTGCGTGCCAGCGGGGCCGTGGGGACGCCCAGCTTGTAGTCCTGCGTCCAGCGGTGGCCGTCGCGCCTGACCTCGACCGAGACCTTGCTGGACAGCGCGTTCACGACGGACACGCCGACACCGTGCAGCCCGCCGGAGACGGCGTAGCCGCCGCCGCCGAACTTGCCGCCCGCGTGCAGCACGGTCAGCACGACCTCGATGGCCGGCTTGTTCTCGGACGGAACGATGTCCACCGGGATGCCGCGGCCGTTGTCGATCACGCGCACGCCCCCGTCGGGGAGGATCGTGACGTCGATCGTGTCCGCGTGGCCGGCCAGCGCCTCGTCGACGGAGTTGTCGACGACCTCGTACACGAGGTGGTGGAGTCCGCGCTCACCGGTCGAGCCGATGTACATGCCGGGTCGCTTGCGGACCGCGTCCAGACCCTCGAGGACGGTGATGGCACTGGCGTCGTACGAGGCCGTGACCTCGCCGTTCGAGGCGGTGGCCCCGGCGACGGCGCCTGCGTCGGTGGACGGGATGTTCTCGTTGGGGTTGCCGGAATCGGCCACGAAGCGCCCTTTCTGGCACAGCACAAACCAGGCTCGTCGGCGGGTTGCCGGAGCGGCTGCGGCACGTTGCGTTGGTAAGCCTTGATCAGCGTTGCTCAGCTTCTCCCGGACGGTCCCCACAAGTGGGGCGGGATTAGCTTCCAGTCTACCGGTAGCGCCGACAGTGATGGGGGTTTGCCGGTACCTGAGTCCGCATGTGCCGCCCTGAACCGGTCTCTCCCGACTCCCCATATACGGACCCGGGCCCAAAGAGGCTCACAGCGGCACTCAGCGCTTCCGGGTGTCAACCCTTCGCTACTGTGGAGTCAGGTCGGTGTTCGCAACCGCGTGCGGTTGCCCGTACCCACCGCGAACGCGCGCGTCCGGCGGCCGGTTCGCGCGGGCGGCGGTCACCCGTAGGTGTCGCCCGGACCCGTGCTCCCGGGGGCGCGCAGGGGCCCGAACCGGCGCGCGGGACCACCCGGGCCCTGCACCTTGATCAGCCTCACCGTGCCGTGCCCGAGGTCCTGGTTCAGCCGTGCGACCAGCTGCGGGGCGAGCAGCCGCAGCTGGGTGGCCCAGGCGGTCGAGTCGCACTGCACGGTCAGCACCCGCTCGGCCGGATCGTCGTCGTACCTGAGCGGAACGCAGTGCTTGGCCAGGTCGTCGCCGACGATCTGCGGCCAGCGCCCCATCACCCCGCCCACCGCGGCCGGCGTCTCCCAGCCGCGCTCGGTGAGCAGCCGGTTGATCGCGGCTCCCAGCGCCATCGGGTCGCGCCCGTCGGCGCGCGCGCCGGAGCGCAGGCCGCCGCGCCTGGCCTGCTTCTTCTGCTGTGCCGCGTCCCCACGCGCGCGTGCCTGCTCCTTCGCGGCGCGCAGCGCGACGCGCGCGAGGTCGACGCCGGTCGGCTCGGGGGTCTTCCGGGCGGCTTCGCCGGACGGAGCGGACGGCCCCGGGATCCGTGGTGTGTTCTCCGTCATACCCGCTCCACCGTGCCCTCCGAGACGGCGTAGCGCGTCCCCGCCAGGACGCCCGGCACGTCGTCGTCGACCGCCGCCGTCACGAGGACCTGCTCGCCGGGAGCCACGAGTTCCGCGAGACGCTCCCTCCTGCGGCTGTCCAGCTCGGCGAAGACGTCGTCGAGGACCAGGACCGGCTCGTTGCCCTCGGCCCTCAGAAGGTCGTACGAGGCCAGTCGCAGCGCCAGCGCGTACGACCAGGACTCGCCGTGCGACGCGTATCCCTTCGCCGGCAGCTCGCCCAGCTTGAGCAGCAGCTCGTCCCGGTGCGGGCCCACCAGGGTGACGCCCCGTTCGATCTCCGGCTTGCGGGACTCCGCGAGGGCCGCCATCAGCTGTTCGTACAGCTCCTCGCGGGTGTGGCCGGTGAGGACGGCCGAGGAGGGCTTGTACTCCAGGGCGACGGGGCCCCCGCCGGGCGCCAGCTGTTCGTACGCCTTGTCGGCCAGCGGCTGGACCGCGGCGACCAGGTCGAGCCGCTGGGCGAGCAGTTCGGCGCCCACCCGCGCGAGGTGTTCGTCCCACACGTCGAGCGTGGAGAGGTCCATGGTGCGGCCGCCGTGGCGGCGGGCCAGCGCGGCCGACTTCAGGAGGGTGTTGCGCTGCTTGAGGACCCGGTCGTAGTCGGAGCGGACGCCCGCCATCCGCGGGAAACGGGCGGTGATCAGTTCGTCGAGGAAGCGCCGCCGCTCGCCCGGGTCGCCCTTGACCAGCGCGAGGTCCTCGGGCGCGAACAGCACCGTCCGGACGATGCCGAGCACGTCACGGGGCCTGACCTGCGAGGACCTGTTGACGCGGGCGCGGTTGGCGCGGCCGGGATTCAGTTCGAGTTCGATGAGCTGCTGGCGCTCGCCCTGTCTGACGTTGGCGCGGATGACCGCCCGCTCCGCGCCCATCCGCACCAGGGGCGCGTCGGAGGAGACACGGTGGCTGCCGAGGCTCGCGAGATAGCCGACCGCCTCGACCAGGTTCGTCTTGCCCTGTCCGTTGGGGCCCACGAACGCGGTGACGCCCGGGTCGAGCGGGACCTCGACCCGGGCGTAGGAGCGGAAGTCGGCCAGCGACAGATGCGTGACGTGCATGGTCGTTCGCCGACCTCCCCCAAAGACGCTGATCCCCGGCCTCTCGGCCGGTGGATCTGTGGATGCGGATGTGGATCTGTGGATTACTTCTGCTCGACGGCGTGGCCGCCGAACTGGTTGCGCAGTGCGGCGATCATCTTCATCTGGGGTGAGTCGTCCTGGCGGGAGGCGAAGCGGGCGAAGAGGGACGCGGTGATGGCGGGGAGGGGTACGGCGTTGTCGATGGCGGCTTCGACGGTCCAGCGGCCTTCGCCGGAGTCGTCCGCGTAGCCGCGGAGTTTGTCGAGGTGCTCGTCGTCGTCGAGGGCGTTGACGGCCAGGTCCAGCAGCCAGGACCGGATGACGGTGCCTTCCTGCCAGGAACGGAAGACCTCGCGGACGTCGGTGACGGAGTGCACCTTCTCCAGGAGTTCCCAGCCCTCAGCGTAGGCCTGCATCATGGCGTACTCGATGCCGTTGTGGACCATCTTGGAGAAGTGGCCGGCGCCGACCTTGCCGGCGTGGACGAAGCCGGCGTCGCCCTCGGGCTTGAGGGCGTCGAAGACGGGCTGGACCCTGGCGACGTTCTCGGTGTCGCCGCCGACCATGAGGGCGTAGCCGTTCTGCAGGCCCCAGACGCCGCCGGAGACGCCGGCGTCGACGAAGCCGATGCCCTTGGCGGCGAGTTCTTCGGCGTGCTTCTCGTCGTCGGTCCAGCGGGAGTTGCCGCCGTCGACGACGGTGTCGCCGGGCTCCAGCAGGTCGCCGAGCTGGTCGACGGTGGACTGGGTCGCGGCGCCGGCCGGCACCATCACCCACACCACACGGGGGGCTTCGAGCGCGCCGACGAGTTCTTCGAGGCTGTGGACATCGGCGAGTTCCGGGTTGCGGTCGTATCCGATGACGGTGTGGCCTGCGCGGCGGATCCGCTCGCGCATGTTGCCGCCCATCTTGCCGAGGCCGACGAGACCGAGCTCCATCAGTTGTTCCTTAGGTTTGCGACGTGGCGTGAGGGCACTTTCGTACCTGTGTCCGAGCCTAAACCCGGACGCTCACGCACACCTGTGGGCATAGCCGCTCAGGCGTACGTCCCACCTGCGCATTCGCCCGCCGGCCGGGTCGGCCCGGCGGGCTCAGGGCCTCAGCCGGACAGGCGCACCGGCATGATCAGGTACTTGTAGGCCTCGTCCGCCTCGGCGTCCACGGCGGGCTTGCCGCTCAGCAGCGCGGGCTTCGTGGACGTCGTGAACGAGAGCTGCGCGACCGGGGAGTCGATGGCGCTCAGGCCGTCGAGCAGGAACGTCGGGTTGAAGGCGATCGAGACGTCGTCGCCCTCCAACTGCGCGTCGACCCTCTCCACAGCCTGTGCGTCGTCGCTGGATCCGGCCTCCAGGATCAGCACGCCCTGCTCGAAGCTCAGCCGCACCGGGGTGTTGCGCTCGGCGACCAGGGCCACACGCTTGACGGCCTCCACGAAGGGGGCGGTCTCGATGACGGCGATGGAGTTGAACTCCGTCGGGAACAGCGAGCGGTACTTCGGGAGGTCGCCCTCGAGCAGCCGGGTGGTCGTACGCCGTCCGGCGCCCTCGAAGCCGATGAGGCCCTCGCCCGCGCCGGAGCCGGAGAGCGCCAGGATCACGCTGTCGCCGCTCGTGAGGGCCTTGGCGGTGTCCAGGAGCGTCTTGGCGGGCACCAGGGCCACCGCGGACGCCTCGGGGTTCTCCGGCTTCCACAGGAACTCGCGGACCGCGAAGCGGTAGCGGTCGGTGGAGGCCAGGGTGACGGTGTCGCCCTCGATCTCGATCCGCACACCGGTGAGGACGGGAAGCGTGTCGTCGCGCCCGGCGGCGATGGCCACCTGCGCGGCGGCCGAGGCGAAGACCTCGCCCGGGACGGTGCCCGTCGCCGACGGCATCTGCGGCAGTGCCGGGTACTCCTCCACCGGCAGGGTGTGGAGCGTGAACCGGGAGGATCCACAGACCACGGTCGCCCGTACACCGTCTGTGGAGATCTCCACCGGCCGGTTGGGGAGGGCGCGGCAGATGTCCGCGAGCAGGCGGCCGGAGACCAGGACCGTGCCCTCCTCCTCGACCTCCGCGTCCACGGAGACCCGCGCCGAGACCTCGTAGTCGAAGCTGGAGAGGCTCAGGGCGCCCTCCTCGGCCTTCAGAAGGAGGCCGGCGAGCACAGGCGCCGGCGGACGGGCCGGGAGGCTGCGAGCCGCCCAGGCCACTGCCTCCGCGAGTACGTCGCGTTCCACCCGGATCTTCACCGTTGCCGCCTCCGTCTGTTGCCGGCGCTCTCGCCCTGCTGGCCTTCGTCGTCTGACTCGGTGTCTTTCGACCCCGTCGGGGAAGGACACCGGGGAACAGTCTGACGCACCGCACTGACAGTCGGTGCCCCTCGGGGTCAAGTCGTGCCGAGCGGCAGCGGAGGCTCCGGGAGCAAGTTGTGCACAGCCCCCACTTCGAAACGGTTCCCAGGCTCTCTCTAGTTGGTCTTAGTAGTAGGCCCTGTGGAAACGGTGGATAACCGTGTTTTCGCAGGTCAGCCTGGATTTTTTGTCCACCGACCCTGTGGGTGGAGGCAGTGGATAACCAGGGGTCTCTGTGGACGGCGAAAAGTTCTGCACACACGATGCACAGGCTCGGGCCACTTCTCCCCAGCGCCGTCCCCAGCTTTACCCACGTTCCCCACAGCCCAACCTGGCACCTTGGTGTGACGCCTTTCACTCGACACGGTGAGAGGGTGCGCCTCGTTGCCGAACAGTGGACAGGGGTGTGGAGAAGCTGGGATTCACTGGGGACAACAGGCGTCGGCCTGTGGGTTGCCGGTGGACAACTCCCCGCACGCCCTGTGGACCATTTATTTGTCCACAGGCTGTGGAGAGCGTTCGTCCACGAATCCACAGGGGGCTGACCTGGGTTGATGGTCCTACGAGCGGACGCCCTGTGGACACGATCGGGACAACTTCGCGGTCCCCAGGGTGTGGACGCCAGAAAGTCACCGAATCTGTGGAGAGTGGCCGTAACCCTGCGCGTATTCGAACAGATGGTGCCGAGGGCATGACGGCTGAACGACGTCGTACGGCTCCCGAACGCGGAGGAGAAGGGCCTCGGAGGGGGCCTGGACGGCCCTCCCGAGCGTGCCGGGCGGTGCTCCCGGGCGCGTGGGGCGCAGCCGGACCCACACGCGTGGCGGAGGAGCCGTGGGGCCTCGACGGGGCACGGAGGCCGAGGAGCCGGGCCGAGGAGCGGGGCCGGGAGGCGCGGAGAGGCGGCCTGGAGGCGCGCTGAGCCGAGTGCCTGGGGACGCCGGCGCGGAGGTACGCCCGTGGGGAGGGGGCGACGTGGGGACCTGCGGCGACGCCCGGGACCCCCGAGGGAACGGCGGAGAGAGCGACGCCACCGAGCCCACCGGGGCCGCCCGGAGAGACGGAAGGCGCCCGCGGGAACGTGTCCCGGGGCGCCGTGGCCGGCGTACCGCCGCGTCCGTCAGCCGTTCTTGATGCGGTTGGTGAGTTCGGTGACCTGGTTGTAGATCGAGCGGCGCTCGGCCATCAGCGCGCGGATCTTGCGGTCGGCGTGCATGACGGTCGTGTGGTCGCGGCCGCCGAACTGGGCACCGATCTTCGGCAGCGACAGGTCCGTCAGCTCACGGCACAGGTACATGGCGATCTGGCGTGCCGTCACCAGGACGCGGCTGCGCGAGGACCCGCACAGGTCGTCCACCGTCAGACCGAAGTAGTCGGCGGTGGCCGCCATGATCGCGGTCGCGGTGATCTCCGGGGCCGAGTCCTCGCCGCCCGGGATGAGGTCCTTCAGGACGATCTCCGTCAGACCGAGGTCCACCGGCTGCCGGTTGAGCGAGGCGAACGCCGTCACCCGGATCAGCGCGCCCTCCAGCTCGCGGATGTTGCGCGAGATCCGCGAGGCGATGAACTCCAGGACCTCCGGCGGGGCGTTGAGCTGCTCCTGGACCGCCTTCTTGCGGAGGATCGCGATACGCGTCTCCAGCTCGGGGGGCTGGACGTCCGTGATCAGTCCCCACTCGAAGCGGTTCCGCAGCCGGTCCTCCAGCGTCACCAGCTGCTTGGGCGGCCGGTCGCTGGAGAGCACGATCTGCTTGTTCGCGTTGTGGAGCGTGTTGAAGGTGTGGAAGAACTCCTCCTGCGTCGACTCCTTGTCCGCGAGGAACTGGATGTCGTCGACCAGCAGGATGTCCATCTCGCGGTAGCGCTTGCGGAAGCTGTCGCCCTTGCCGTCGCGGATGGAGTTGATGAACTCGTTGGTGAACTCCTCGGAACTCACGTACCGCACACGGGTGCCCGGATAGAGGCTGCGGGCGTAGTGCCCGATGGCGTGCAGCAGGTGCGTCTTGCCGAGGCCCGACTCCCCGTAGATGAAGAGGGGGTTGTACGCCTTCGCCGGCGCCTCCGCGACGGCGACCGCGGCGGCGTGCGCGAAGCGGTTCGAGGCGCCGATGACGAAGGTGTCGAAGAGGTACTTCGGATTGAGGCGCGCGGTGGGCTCACCCGGGCCCGACGCCGGCGCGGGCTTGGCGGCCAGCGGACCGGGAGCGCCGCCGGAGCTCGGCAGCGAGGGGCCGCCGCGGTGCAGGGGGCCACCGCCCGAGGACGGGTCCTGGAGGTCGCGGCGGTCGGGACGCTGGTCGTAGTCGGAGCGCGGCTGGTCGTAGTCCTGGCGCTGCTGCTCGTAGGGCGGGCGGTCCATCGACTGCGGTCGGTAGTCCTGCGACGGCGAGGCGTACGGGTCCCGCTCCGGGAAGCCGAGGCGCTGCTGCTGCCAGCCGTAGTCGTCCTGACCGTGCCGGGGCCAGGCGCCGGGCTCCGGACGCTGGTAGTCCGGGTACGCGGGGCGCGCGGTCGGCAGCTGGTCGGAGCGGCCGGGCGGCAGCTGGTCGCCGGGAGCGCCGGGCAGCTGGTCGGAGCGGCCCGAGCGGTGGTCGCCCCGGTGGTCGCCGCGGTGATCTTCTCGCCGGTCCTCCCGGCGGTCCTCACGCCGGTCGTCGGCGCGGTGGCGGCCGTACCCCTCGTAGCCTTCGCGGCGCTGCGCGTCGTAGCCGTTGCGGTCCTCACGCCCCGGGTCGTAGCCGTTGCGGTCGTCGCGCCCCTGGCTGTCGTAGCCGGTGCGCTCGTCGCGGACCTGGCCGCCGTAGGAGTTGCGGTCCTCGCCGCTGGGGCCGTCGTACGCGTCGCGGCCCTGGCCCGGGCCCGAGGAGGACTCGGGCTCGTCGTACCGGGGCTGGACGGGAGGCGGCGGGGGCTCGCCGGCCGAGTCGTCGACGGTGATCGCGATACGGATCGGGCGCCCGCACTCACGGCTCAGCGTCTCGCTGACGATCGGCGCCAGACGTCCTTCCAGAACGCCCTTCGCAAACTCGTTCGGTACGGCGAGCAGGGCGGTGTCCGCGACCAGTGCCAGGGGCTGGCACCGCTTGATCCAGTGCTCGTCCTTCACCTCGACACCCTGCCCGCGGCCCTCACCGAGGAGTTGTTCCAGTACGCGTGGCCACACTGCGGCAAGATCGGCAGGTACGTCAGCCACAGGGCACGCTCTCTCACGGGTCCCACGAACGTGTGGTTCTGGGAACAGGTTGGGAAGTCAGTCGGGTGGGACGGGGAACAAAACCGCTGGGGCGGGGGGAAGGGAACGAATCGGAGTTCAGCCACGGTAGTCAGGGCGACCGCTGTGGTTCAAGTTGTTGTCCCCAGCCTGTGGACAGTGTCTCTCGCCAGGTGCTGGTTTGACCGGATGGCGCAGCCGCGCGTACCGTAACCAGGTCGAGTTGTCGATGGCTGCTGCCGCCTGCCTCCGATGGGCACAGATCGCGAAAAGTGATCGGGAAGCGGTGCACTCGGGCGTAATACGAGCTACTCGTGGGCGCACGGTGACAGCCAGGACGGCACCCCGCCATCACCGATTCTTTCTGGAGCCCCCGAGTGAGCAAGCGCACCTTCCAGCCGAACAACCGTCGTCGCGCCAAGACCCACGGCTTCCGCCTGCGGATGCGCACCCGTGCCGGCCGCGCGATTCTCGCGAACCGCCGTGGCAAGGGTCGCGCGAGCCTGTCCGCCTGATCATTTACAGGTCATGACGTGCTGCCTACCGAGCATCGGCTGAGGCGGCGCGAGGACTTCGCGACCGCGGTACGCCGAGGACGCCGGGCCGGACGCCCGCTCCTCGTCGTCCACCTTCGTAGCGGTGCAACGGACCCGCACGCGCCTGGGGAGAGCGCTCCCCCGGCGCGTGCGGGTTTCGTCGTGAGCAAAGCCGTGGGCGGGGCCGTCGTACGCAACGTGGTGAAGCGCAGGCTTCGCCATCTGATGCGCGACCGGGTCGGCCTGCTGGCCCCCGGTAGCCTGGTAGTCGTACGAGCGTTGCCCGGTGCGGGCGACGCCGACCATGAACAGCTGGCCCAAGACCTGGATGCCGCTCTTCAGCGGCTGCTGGGAGGGGGCGCGCGATGAAGTACCCGCTGCTGGCTCTCATCAAGCTGTACCAGTGGACGATCAGCCCGCTGCTGGGGCCGGTGTGCAAGTACTACCCGTCGTGCTCCCACTACGGCTACCAGGCCATCGACCGGCATGGTGCGATCAAGGGAACGGCACTCACCGCCTGGCGCATCCTCCGGTGCAATCCGTGGTCGCTGGGCGGTGTGGACCATGTCCCGCCGCGCAAGCGTCCGCGGTGGCACGAGATGGTGCGCAATGCCTGGCGCGCACGCAAGGGCGGAACCTCCGCCGCCGAACCGGCCACCGGGGAGACCACTACCCCGGGCCCGGCCGCCGAGACTCCGTCCCATGCTCAAGGAGCTTGATTAGTGGACACGATTGCCGGTTTTTTCAGCTTCATCACGACACCCGTTTCCTGGGTCATCGTTCAGTTCCACTCCGTGTACGGGGCCATCTTCGGTCCCGACACGGGCTGGGCCTGGGGCCTGTCCATCGTGTCCCTGGTGATTCTGATCCGTATCTGCCTGATCCCGCTCTTCGTGAAGCAGATCAAGGCCACTCGGGCCATGCAGACGCTGCAGCCCGAGATGAAGAAGATCCAGGAGCGCTACAAGAACGACAAGCAGCGTCAGTCCGAAGAGATGATGAAGCTGTACAAGGAGTCGGGTACCAACCCGCTCTCCTCGTGCCTTCCCATCCTGGCGCAGTCCCCGTTCTTCTTCGCCCTGTACCACGTGCTCAACGGCATCGCGACGGGCAAGACGATCGGCGTCATCGACGATCGGCTGCTCGCCAGCGCCCGTAACGCGCACATCTTCGGTGCCCCGCTCGCCGCGAAGTTCACCGACAGCGCCGACAAGGTCGGCCAGCTCGGCGCCCAGATCACGGACGTCCGTATCGTCACCGCGATCATGATCGTGCTGATGTCGGGATCGCAGTTCTACACCCAGCGTCAGCTGATGACGAAGAACGTCGACACCACGGTGAAGACGCCCTTCATGCAGCAGCAGAAGATGCTGATGTACGTCTTCCCGGTCATGTTCGCCGTCTTCGGCATCAACTTCCCGGTCGGTGTCCTCGTCTACTGGCTGACCACCAACGTGTGGACCATGGGCCAGCAGATGTACGTGATCCGCAACAACCCGACTCCGGGCTCCAAGGCTCAGGCCGCGTACCTGGAGCGCCTGCAGAAGCACGTC
The DNA here is from genome assembly GCF_009498275.1 of Streptomyces fagopyri. Lineage (NCBI taxonomy): Bacteria > Bacillati > Actinomycetota > Actinomycetes > Kitasatosporales > Streptomycetaceae > Streptomyces > Streptomyces fagopyri. The sequence continues at coordinate 4,741,402 of NZ_CP045643.1, forward strand.
ACGCACCACGGCAAGACCCGTAACCGGCGCGAGAAGACGATCATCAAGACGATCGTCGGCAAGGGCCGCGACCGCAACGAGTTCGAGCGCAAGTTCATCAACGGTCTGACCAAGGCGGGCCTCGTCGCCCAGCCCGACGGCCTCGTGATGAAGGGCGAGAGCTCGACGGTCGTCGAGACCGAGGACGGCACCACGATCACGACCGGCGGCGGCGCTCCCAAGCGCCAGCAGCCGAAGCGTCAGTCCAAGTCCCAGCGCCAGTCGGGCACGGTCACCCCTGCTGCGAAGACGGCGGCGGACGAGTCCGAGCCGAAGACCTCGTTGATCAAGTCCGACGAGCCGCAGGACGCCAAGGCCGCCCCCAAGCCGGCAGGCGGCGGCAGCAAGCCGGGCACCGGTACCCGCAGCAAAGCCCAGTCCGGACAGCGCAAGGGTCCACAGCGGCCCAAGTCCCCGTCCAAGAAGTAAGAAGGAGTCCATCCCGTGACGGAAGGCACCATCTCCGCCGCCAGCGAGGGCGACACCCTGACCCGCCTTGAGCAGGAAGGCGAGATCGCGGCGGACTACCTCGAGGGTCTGCTGGACATCGCCGACCTCGACGGCGACATCGACATGGACGTCGAGGCCGACCGCGCCGCTGTCTCGATCATCAGCGACGTCTCCGGCCGCGATCTGCAGAAGCTCGTCGGCCGTGACGGCGAGGTGCTCGAGGCCCTCCAGGAGCTCACGCGCCTGGCTGTCCACCGTGAGACGGGGGACCGCAGCCGGCTGATGCTGGACATCGCGGGCTACCGGGCCAAGAAGCGCGAGGAGCTTTCCGAGCTCGGCGCCAAGGCCGCGGCCGAGGTCAAGAGCTCCGGCGAGCCGGTGAAGATGAAGCCGATGACGCCTTTCGAGCGCAAGGTGGTCCACGATGCGGTGAAGGCTGCGGGGCTGCGCAGCGAGTCCGAGGGCGAGGAGCCGGAGCGCTTCGTCGTCGTTCTTCCCGCCTGATCGGTACGTACGTTTCTCCGGCCCCGTCTGTTGAGCAGGCGGGGCCGAGTTTTGTCAGCCTGGTAGTCCCCGACAGCTGTGGTGGTCCTGACAGCTGTGGTTCCTGATAGTCCTGGTGTTCAGCGCTCAGTGCGCTTATGCGGTACGGAAGGACGGTCCCCCGTGACGGAGGCAGCGGAGCTTCCTCCCGCGCCCGAGCAGGCGCGCGAGGTATTCGGTGATCGCTTCGCGGACGCGGTCCGGTACGCGGAGCTCCTGGCCGAGGCCGGAGTGCAGCGGGGTCTGATCGGCCCGCGTGAAGTGCCCCGCCTGTGGGAGCGGCACCTGCTGAACTGCGCGGTGCTCTCTGAGGTCGTACCCGAGGGCGTGATGGTGTGCGATGTCGGCTCGGGCGCCGGACTGCCCGGAATTCCGCTGGCGCTGGTCCGTGAGGACATCAAGATCACGCTCCTTGAGCCGTTGCTGCGGCGCACGAACTTCCTGACCGAGGTCGTGGAACTTCTCGGACTCGACCATGTGACCGTGGTCCGTGGCCGGGCCGAGGAGGTCATGGGCAAGCTTCCTCCCGTCCACGTGGTGACCGCGCGTGCGGTGGCGCCCCTGGACCGCCTGGCGACCTGGGGGATCCCCCTGCTGCGTCCGTACGGGGAGATGCTCGCCCTGAAGGGCGACACCGCGGAGGAGGAGCTGAAGAGCGCCACAACGGCACTCAGCAAGCTCGGCGCGGTGAAGACCTCCGTCCTCCACGTCGGTGAGGGAGTGGTTGATCCACTCTCCACCGTCGTGCGCGTCGAGGTCGGCGAGAGCCCCGGCGGTGTGCGCTTCGCGGCCAAGCGGGCCAAGGCGGCCCGCACCGGGCGAACACGCCGCCGACGTTGACCCCACGAGGCTGGTCGATCCCACGAGGTCGGTCGATGTCGACTCCCGGCTCCGCATGACGGAGCCGGGATCATTTAGTCACTGCGGCTGACCCGTCCTGACGACGAGCCGTACTCCACACAGCTGCCCCACCATGTCACTCGGAGTGTCGCGCGGTCGTGGCCGTGGCGGCCTTGCATCGTGTTTCACGTGAAACGTCGCTCACTGTTGCACGGCATCATCAGTAGGGGCCGGGCCGCGGCCGAACCCCGCGACCGGCAGCCTCTCGGTTCACTCCGAGAGGGGGTGGAGGTGTCCACAGAGGTGGATTTCTCCACAGAAGCACGGGCCTCGCTGGTTCACGACCCCGAAGGCATGGGAGGCTCTGTTCATTGCGAGCCTGAAGTCGAGGAGAGTGAATCCTTGCGGTCCGACGCCAACATCGCGGGACCGATGACCGATCCGGTCCCCGGTCCCCGTACCGAGTCGATGGGGGCGGATGTTTCACGTGAAACACCGCCTCCGATGGACGACACTCCCATCGGTCGTGCTGCCCAATTGGCAGTGGAGGCGCTAGGTCGCGCCGGCGAGGGTCTGCCCCGGCCCGAGCAGACCCGCGTCATGGTGGTCGCCAACCAGAAGGGCGGGGTGGGTAAGACCACCACCACGGTCAACCTTGCCGCCTCGCTGGCCCTGCACGGCGGTCGGGTCCTCGTGATCGACCTCGACCCTCAGGGCAATGCCTCCACCGCGCTGGGGATCGATCACCATGCCGAGGTTCCTTCCATCTACGACGTCCTGATCGACAGCAGACCACTCTCCGAGGTCGTCCAGCCGGTCCCCGACGTGGAGGGACTCTTCTGCGCCCCTGCCACGATCGATCTCGCCGGCGCAGAGATCGAGCTGGTGTCCCTGGTGGCGCGTGAGAGCCGGCTGGAACGAGCGATCCAGGCCTATGAGCAGCCGCTGGACTACATCCTCATCGACTGCCCGCCGTCGCTCGGTCTCCTGACGGTCAACGCGTTGGTCGCGGGTGCTGAGGTCCTCATCCCCATCCAGTGCGAGTACTACGCGCTGGAAGGGCTCGGGCAGCTCCTGCGCAACGTCGATCTGGTGCGGGGGCACCTCAACCCCGACCTACATGTCTCCACGATCCTTCTCACCATGTACGACGGCCGGACCCGTCTGGCGTCCCAGGTCGCGGAAGAGGTGCGCAGCCACTTCGGTGAGGAGGTGCTGCGGACGAGCATTCCTCGTTCGGTCCGTATCTCCGAGGCCCCCAGCTACGGGCAGACGGTCCTGACCTACGATCCAGGATCAAGTGGTGCCCTCTCGTATCTTGAGGCCGCACGAGAAATCGCCCTCCGAGGAGTCGGTGTGGCGTACGACGCGCAGAACGCCCATCTGGGCGCACAGAACAGTCAGAACCTTGTGGAGGGGATCCAGTGAGCGAGCGACGACGAGGGCTGGGGCGGGGCCTCGGCGCACTGATCCCCGCGGCTCCGACAGGAGACAGGGTGGTGTCCCCGGCGATTGGCGGGCTCTCCACCACACCGGCGAGCGCGCCTCTGCTCACCGCGGAGCGCGGAGTGGCGGGGGCGACGGTGGCCACGCTGCCGCCTGTTTCACAGGAGGGCGATGATCCCTCGTCGAGCGGAGCGCCGGAGATGCCCGCCGCGCCGGTCGGTGCGCACTTCGCCGAGCTGCCGCTCGACTACATCACTCCCAACCCGCGTCAGCCCCGTGAGGTCTTCGACGAGGACGCTCTGTCGGAGCTCGTCACCTCCATCAAGGAGGTCGGGCTTCTCCAGCCCGTCGTCGTGCGCCAGGTAGGGCCGACCCGCTACGAGCTCATCATGGGCGAGCGACGCTTCCGGGCCTGCCGTGAAGCCGGGCTCGACGCCATTCCGGCGATCGTGCGCGCCACCGAGGACGAGAAGCTCCTCCTGGACGCTCTGCTGGAGAACCTGCACCGCGCCCAGCTGAACCCACTGGAAGAAGCGGCCGCCTACGACCAGCTGCTCCAGGACTTCAACTGCACGCACGACCAGCTGGCGGACCGTATCGGGCGGTCTCGTCCGCAGGTCTCCAACACCCTGCGTCTGCTGAAGCTCTCGCCGGCGGTCCAGCGCCGTGTCGCCGCCGGAGTTCTCTCGGCCGGGCACGCGCGGGCCCTGCTCTCCGTCGCTGACTCGGAGGAGCAGGACCGGCTGGCCCACCGCATCGTGGCCGAAGGGCTGTCGGTGCGGGCCGTCGAGGAGATCGTCACCCTGATGGGATCCCGTCCCCAGACGGCTACGCGCTCCAAGGGACCGCGGGCCGGTGCCCGGCTCTCCCCGGCGCTCAGTGATCTCGCCACGCGTCTCTCGGACCGCTTCGAGACGCGAGTGAAGGTGGACCTGGGACAGAAGAAGGGGAAGATCACCGTCGAGTTCGCCTCGATGGACGACCTCGAGCGGATCCTCGGTTCTCTGGCTCCGGGTGAGGGGCCTGTTCTGCAGAGGAGCCTGCTGGACGGCGACGCGGAGGACACGGAGGACTGAGCATTACGGGCCGGGAGATCGCGAGTCCGCTGATCGACCGTCCATAAGAGCGGGTCATGTCCGGTGTGTACCGGAACACGGCCCGCTCTTTGCTTTCTGACGGTATCGATGGAATCGCATCGTGGATACGATGCGATCAGGTACGGCGTATTCACCTGGGCACCTTCATCGGGGAGGCGGGGGCCATGCAAGGCGTGAGCCGTACCGGACTGGTGACCGCGGGCCTGGGCCTTGGGGCGGTCGGCGGGTTCGTCGGTAGCCTGCTCAGGGAGCGAAGCGCTCTGACTGCCGCCCGCGGCGCCGCGGGCGAAGGAAGCGAGGAACATCCTTCATGGGGCGTCGGCTCGTACCGCTCACGCTGGACAACCTTCCAGATCTTCCCCAGCGCTGTCGGGCGTGCGTCTTCTGGGAGCTTGACCCAGTCACTGGGGAAGCCGCGGTAAAGGCGGGAACGTCCGAGCTGGAGAAGGAGTCGTGGATCTCCGCTGTGTTGCTGGAATGGGGATCTTGCGGCCGTGTGGTCTATGTGGACGATGTACCGGTCGGCTTCGTGCTGTACGCGCCCCCGGCGTATGTCCCCCGCGCTACCGCGTTCCCCACGAGCCCGGTCTCACCGGACGCCGTCCAGCTGATGACCGCGTTCATCCTGCCGGGCTATCAGGGCCAGGGACTGGGCCGCGTGATGGTCCAGACGGTCGCCAAGGATCTGATCCGCCGGGGCTTCAAGGCGATCGAGGCTTTCGGGGACGCGCGCTGGAGAGAACCGGCCTGTGTGCTGCCGGCGGACCATCTTCTGGCGGTGGGCTTCAAGACGGTGCGGCCCCACCCCGCATACCCGCGTCTGAGGCTGGAGCTGCGTACGACGCTCTCCTGGAAGGAAGACGTGGAGATGGCGCTGGACCGTCTCCTCGGGGTGGTGCAGAAGGAACCGGCGCTTCGCCCGTTGTAGCAGGCTGGGCTCGTCGATCCGGGGCTCCGTACGGAGGATCGGTGCCTGAGCCGGTACAGCAAATGGGCCAGCCCTTCTGGGCCGGCCCATTCGTGTTTCACGTGAAACATACGCCGCAGGTGCGCGGCTGCTCATCGACTACTAGGCGATGAAGTCCTCAAGGTCCCGAACGATCGCGGCCTTCGGCTTGGCACCCACGATGGTCTTGGCGACCTCGCCACCCTGGTAGACGTTCAGCGTCGGGATGGACATGACGCCGTACTTGGCGGCTGTACCCGGGTTCTCGTCGATGTTGAGCTTGACGATCTCGATCTTGTCGCCGTACTCGGCGGCGATCGCCTCGAGGGACGGCGCGATCTGGCGGCACGGACCGCACCAGGCGGCCCAGAAGTCCACCAGGACGGGCTTGTCGCTCTTGAGGACGTCCTGCTCGAAGGAATCGTCGGTCACGTTCTTGAGGGTGCCGGCCACGGCGGGCTCCTTAACTCGTTGGTGCGGTGGGGCGGACGGGGGTCAGACGGTGGCAGCCGCGGCGGTCTCGCTGTCCGCGAGGGCAGCGAGGTAGCGCTCGGCGTCGAGGGCGGCGGAGCAGCCGGTGCCGGCCGCGGTGATGGCCTGGCGGTACGTGTGGTCGACAACGTCGCCGGCGCCGAAGACACCGGTGAGGTTCGTGCGGGTCGAGGGCGCTTCGACCTTGAGGTAGCCCTCGTCGTCCAGGTTGAGCTGGCCCTTGAAGAGCTCGGTGCGCGGGTCGTGGCCGATCGCGATGAAGAGACCGGTCACCGGCAGATCGGAGATCTCGCCCGTCTTCAGGTTCCGCAGCTTCAGTCCGGCGAGCTTGGGGTCACCCTCGATCTCGGCGACTTCGCTGTCCCAGACGAACTTGATCTTCGGGTCGGCGAAGGCCCGCTCCTGCATGGCCTTGGAGGCGCGCAGGCTGTCGCGACGGTGGACGATCGTCACGGACTTGGCGAAGCGGGAGAGGAAGGTGGCCTCTTCCATCGCGGTGTCACCGCCGCCGATCACGGCGATGTCCTGGTCCTTGAAGAAGAAGCCGTCACAGGTGGCACACCAGGAGACGCCGCGTCCGGAGAGGGCGTCCTCGCGGGGCAGGCCCAGCTTGCGGTGCTGCGAGCCCGTGGTGACGATGACTGCCTTGGCGCGGTGCACGGTGCCGGCGGTGTCCGTGACGGTCTTGATCTCTCCGGACAGATCGACGGCGACGACGTCGTCCGGCACCAGCTCGGCGCCGAAGCGCTCCGCCTGGCCGCGCATGTTGTCCATGAGCTCGGGGCCCATGATGCCGTCCTGGAAGCCGGGGAAGTTCTCCACCTCGGTGGTGTTCATCAGTGCGCCACCGGCGGTGACGGCGCCCTCGAAGACCAGCGGCTTCAGCGACGCGCGCGCGGTGTAGAGCGCTGCCGTGTAGCCGGCAGGCCCGGACCCGATGATGATCACGTTACGGACGTCGCTCACGGCTTCATTCCTCGTCTCTGGAGACTGCTACGTACTGCCGGTGGGAGCCTCTCTCAGAACTCTCACCCATCCAACGGATCCTAAGGGGCGCGCATTCCCGCTGTGTCCGGGCACACGGAGATAGGACACCGCACAGAGATCCCACGGGGTTCCTGGGGAAGGGGCGACTCTGTGGGTACGCGGTCAGGAGCGGGTGTACGAGTGAGTCAGCAGGAGCTTGCCGGGGGATGTTCCCCCCGGTTTCTCGCAGGCCGCGTCGACGATGTACGCCGTCACCTTCGTACTGTCCGAGGTGTCCGGCAGCACGACGAGATAGACACTCGTTCCCTTGTAGGTGCCCTTCTCCGCGGCGAGGACGGCCCCGGTGCTTCCGGTCCCCTGCTGCACACAGTCCGGGATCTGCACCGCAGGCGTGATCAAGGTGTCCACGCCGCCGGACCCGCTCTCCACGCCGTTGGACTGGACTCCCCACGGATACTTCGAACCGCCGGAGCGGTCGCTGCCCTTCTTGTTCTTCGCGAGGAGGTCGGAGACCCGGTTCTGCAGCGTTCCTTCGGAGTAGGTGTCCTTCGGTCCCTGCTGCGTGGCCGTCTGAGGGCTTTTGCTCGAGCCGTCATCGCCGAGCGTCTGGAAGAAGATCGCGCCCAGCCCCAGAGCGGCGGCCGTGAACGCCGTGCCGATGAGGGCCACCTTGCGGCGTCCTGGACCTCCTCGACGCGACCGGCCTGGACCGGTGGCCGCGTGGGAGTGTCCGGAGGGTCGGCTCACGGAGGGGGCCGAACCGGGGGCGGTCTGGGCACTGGAGACACCGGTGCCTGATGTTTCACGTGCATCGGTGACCGATGTTTCACGTGAAACAGCGAGCCGCTCGTCCGCCCCGGATGCGTGTGTGGGGGCTGCGGTACTCAGCAGCGCCTCCGCGGCCAATGCGGCATCGATGCGGCCGGCCACGTCGTCGGGCATCCGCGTCGGTCCCGGAAGGGTACCGAGCAGCCCACGGATCTCCTCCAGGGAGTCGTACACGTCCGCGCAGAGCGCACAGTCGTCCAGATGCCGTCGAACGTCCGCGGTTCGGGAGGGCGGGAGCAGACCTTCGGTGAGGTCGGAGATCTCCGCGACATCCGGGTGCCCGGCCGTATCCGTCGTGGATGTCACGCTCGCCCACCTCCGCCCTTCACAGCAGCTGAATCGCTTGGCCCTGCGTCGTGGGGACCCGCATCGTGCGGTCCCGCTGCCGGTGGGACGGATGCCCCCTGCGTCCGGTTCCTTCCGTCCTCCGATTTGTTGGCGCCCGCTGCGCGCCTGCTTCTCCCGTTCTCCGGGCGGAGGTGGGTGAGCAGGGGGAGCAGTCTGGCTCGGCCCCGGGCGCAGCGGCTCTTCACCGTGCCGACGGGCACGTCGAGGATGGTCGCCGCCTCTGCCACGGGGTAGCCCTGCATGTCCACGAGAACGAGGGCGGCGCGCTGATCGGCCGGCAGGGTGCCCAGGGCCGTCACTAGTTCACGGTGCAGATCGTTGCGCTCGGCCGGAGCGGAGGCGGACTCGTGCGGTTCGAGGAGTTGTTCAAGACGTTCGGCGTCGTCGACGGGGGAGGTCTTCCTGGAGGCGGCCTTGCGGGCGCGGTCCAGACAGGCGTTCACGGTGATGCGGTGCAGCCAGGTCGTGACGGCCGACTGGCCACGGAAGGTGTGGGCGGCCCGGTATGCGGAGACCAGTGCGTCCTGTACGGCGTCAGCGGCCTCCTCACGGTCTCCCAGCGTCCGCAGGGCCACCGCCCAGAGCCGGTCACGGTGACGCCGTACAAGCTCACCGAAGGCCTCCGGGTCGCCGTCGACGTGACGGGTGAGGAGGTCCTGGTCGCTGGCATCGGCGTACGCGGCTTCATCGGCCATCGGACCCCCTCCCCCTTTGCGTGAGCGTCAGCCGGTGAACTTCACGTCGGTGATGGCCTGCTTGTAGCCGGCGTTGCTGTACTGGTCTCCGGACGCGTAGGGCATCGCCGTGATCCAGAGCAGTACGTACTGCGTCTTGACCTTCTTGGTGACCGTGATCTTGGCGGTAGTGCCGGTCGTGGTGATGGTCCCGATCCTCGTCATCGAATCCACCGGGGTCGAGGAACTCGTCGAGTCGGTCGCGTAAAGACCGATCGTGGTGTGGTCACCGGGGTACCGGAGCCCTATGGAAGCCGCCGTGAGGGTCTGCGGCGAGCCGAGGTCGTAGGCGACGCCGACGCCGGGCTTGTAGGCCGGATTCATGTTCGGACCGTCCACGAAGCTCTTGCTCCGCCAGAACGTCGAGCTGTCCCCGTCGTACGTCTTGCCCACGTCTCCGGCCGCCTGGGGGGAGCCCTTGGCGACGTACTCCTGGGCGGCCTTGATGGTGATCGGCTTGACCGGCTTGGTCTTCTCGCTGTTCTTGTCGTTGCCGTCCGTCGTGCGTGTCGGCTGGGTGTCGTCGGACTTGCCGCGGTCCATCAGCGCGTCCGCGAGCTGCCAGCTGCCGAGGCCCAGGGCGGCGATGAGGAGCGCCGACACCGTCCACTTGAGGGCCTTGCCGGTACGGCTCTGCAGCGGGGGCGGCGGGGCCGACACCGGCTGGGTGACGTGCGCCGAGGGGCGCCCGTAGTTGCCCTGCTGGTACGACGTGCGCTGGTACTCCGGCGGTGCGGTGAACGCGGGCTCCGGCGGCCGGATGCGGGGCATCTCGGCGATCGCCTTCACCAGCTCCTCCGGCGTGGTGCAGGGGGACTCGTGACGAGAGGCCGTCGCGCCGTCGTTGGCGAGCGCGCGCATGGCGAGCTCGGACAGGCCGCGGTGGACGCCCGCTCGCACCTGGTCCGGTGCGATCAGGCCGACTCCCTTGGGAAGCCCGGACAGGCCGTACGCGTCGCTCTCGTAGGGCCAGCGCTGGGTGAGCGTGGCGTACAGGAGCGCGCCGATCGCCTCGGTGTCCGTGCGCTGGGGGGTGTTGGAGCTGATGCCGCGCAGCGCGGCGTTCACGGCGAGCCCGCGGATGCGCCACTGGCCACTGGACGTGCGCAGCACGGCGCTCGGGGTCAGCCGCAGATGTGCGAGGCCCTCACGGTGTGCGGCGGCCATGGCCTGGGAGACCTGGGTGACCATCTGGTAGGCCTCATGGACCTCCAGCGGCCCCGCGGCCAGGAGCGCTGTCAGCTCCGTGGCGTCCGGCAGCCACTCGTGGACGACATAGACGAGATCGTCCTCCTCGACCGCGTCGAGGACCTGGACGAAGCGGGGATCGCCCAGCAGGGCCGAGGAACGGGCCGCCGCCAGTACCGAGCGGGCCCGCGGATGGTCGGCGGGCAGCAGATGCACGCCGACGGCGCGGCGCAGCTTCTCGTCCACCGCACGCCAACTGCTGAAGCCGTCCAGACGGGTGACGCACTCCTCGAGGCGGTACCTCCTGGCCAGCTTGTGGCCGCTGTGCAGTTCCGGCGGTGAGACCTTCCCGGGACTCTCGGTCCCGCCGCTCCCCTGTGCCTCTTCGCTTTCCGTCTCCCGCTCCCGGTCCTGGGCCACCCCGTCGGACGTGGACTGGCCCGCCTTGGCGGTCAGCGGCTCATCGCCACTGTTGTCTGCCACGTCGACGGCAGCTGTGCTCCGTTCCGCCACCGTCGTACCCGCCTCCCCATTCCATGCGCGCTGTCCGACGCAGAAACCAATTGTGCCCACAGTCCGGCGCTATGCACGACACACGGCGACGGACGATGGTTGTGCGCTTACCCCCGCCTCAGCGCCCCAGGCGCCCGCGGACCATTCCGACCATCGAGTTGAGTTCTTCGATGCGCATCTTCCGCGCGGCGACGTAGAAGACGCCGAACAGGACGACGCTGCCGCCGAGCAGGGCGGCGAAGGAGCCGCCGACCCCCTGTCCCAGCGTCTGTGCGATTCCGTAGCAGGCGGCGCCGCTGAGCAGCGCCGCCGGGACCGAGGCGATACCGAGCCTGGCGTAGGTGCGCAGGACGCGGGCACCGTCCAGGTCGCCGCCCAGCCTCTTGCGCAGCCTGTTCCAGGCGACCCCGACGCCGATCGCGTAGGCGAGGCCGTAGGAGGCGGCCATGCCGACGACGGCCCAGCGGGCGGGGAGCACGAAGAAGCACACGGCCGAGGCCACGGCGTTGAAGACCGCCACGATGACCGTGTTGTAGAAGGGGGTCCGGGTGTCCTCGTACGCGTAGAAGGCACGGAGCACGACGTACTGCACGGAGAACGGGATGAGACCGAGGCCGAAGGCCATCAGCATGTAGCCCATGTTGGTGGCCGGCGCGATGCCCGAGGACCCGAAGATCAGGGTGCACATCGGGATGCCGAGGGAGAGGAAGCCGAAGGCGATCGGCACGATCGCCACGGCCGTCGTCCGCAGCCCCTGGGAGATGTCGTCGCGCACCGCGCCGCTGTCGCCCTCGTGCGCCGACCGGGAGATCCGCGGCAGCAGGGCGGCCATCAGGGAGACCGTGATGATCGCCTGGGGCAGACCCCAGATCAGCTGGGCGTTGGCGTAGGCGGCGAAGCCGGTTCCCTTGACGGAGTGCTGGCCCGCCGCGGTGGACAGCTGGGTGACGACCATCGCGCCCGCCTGGTTGGCGAGGACGAAGAGCACGGTCCACTTGGCGAGCATCGCGGCCTTGCCGAGGCCGTGGCCCTTCCAGTCGAAACGCAACCGCATCCTGAAGCCGGTCTCGCGCAGGTACGGGATCATCGCCAGGGCCTGGACGACGAGGCCGAGGAGGACACCGACACCGAGGAGCCGCTGGCCCTCCAGCGGGATGTTGTCGACGGTCATCCCGGAGTGCGCGGCGCTGCCGTACACCCAGATGAACATGCCGAGCGTCACGATGATGACGATGTTGTTCAGGACCGGGGTCCACATCATCGCGCCGAACTTGCCGCGTGCGTTGAGGACCTGCCCCATCACCACGTGGATGCCCATGAAGAAGATCGAGGGCAGGAAGTAGCGGGTGAAGGTGACGGCTACCTCGTTGGCCGCGGGGTTGGTGGCGACGGAGTTCGACAGCAAGCGGACCAGGAGCGGCGCGGCGAGCATCGCGAGCGCCGTCAGCAGGCCGAGCGCGACCATCACGAGGGTCAGCAGACGGTTGGCGAAGGCCTCGCCGCCGTCGTCGTCGTCCTTCATCGCGCGGACCAGCTGCGGCACGAAGACGGAGTTCAGGCCACCGCCCACGGTCAGGATGTAGATCATCGTCGGCAGCTGGTAGGCGACCTGGAAGGAGTCGCCCAGTACGCCGAGGCCCAGGGCCGAGACGATCAGCGCGGAGCGGATGAAGCCGGTGAGCCGGGACACCAGGGTGCCGGCCGCCATGACGGCGCTCGACTTCAGCAGACCAGAGGCGCGCCCGCCCTTCTTCGCGGCGGCCGTGGGGGCGGGCGGCGCCGTGGTGGGGGTGAGCTGCATCGTCTGCTCGGACAGCGGGCCGGGAGGTTGTGCCACCGGCGGGCCCTGGCGCACCGACGGTGCCGGTGCCGTGGGTGCAGCGCCCTCCATGGACGATCGGACGCCGCCTTGCCGCTGGTCACGGAAGAGGTGGGCGAACGCGTCGGTTTCGGGCTGCTGCTCGGCGGCCTGTGTGACGAGGTCGTCGACGCCGACGAACTGGGTGGTGCGGGCGTCCTCGCCGTACGGCAGGTGCCGGCTGGGACCCGCCGGCTCCGGCGGAGGCGTCTGGGCCCACACACGGGGGTCGGGGGCGTGCTGCGCGGTGGGCGGCTGGGCGTAGAGCGGCTGCTGCGGGTAGTACGTCCCCGCGGGCGGCGGGGGGTGTGCGGCACGGTCGTAGAGCGCCTCGGTCACCGGATCCTGGGCGGCGAGATCCTGCCCGCCGTACGGGTCCTGGTCGTAGGCGTCCTGGAAGTACATGTCCGGGTAGTGCCCCTGCGGCACCTGACCGGGCTCGGCCGGAGGCACCTCCGGGTAGCCCTCGGGGTAGCCGGAGTTCCCCGCGCCCTGCTCGGGGCGGCCCTCGGGGTGCCCCGAGCTGCCCGCGCCCTGACCGCGGTCACCGTCGTACGGCGCGTTCATGGTTACCCCACCTCATCGTCCCCGGGCCCACCGGCCACGACATCGCTCAACGGTCCACTCTCTCACCCGTGCCGGACGGGTCGGTGCTTTCCGGTGCGGTGTCCGGTGCGGGGTCACTCGGGTGCTCCGGGGCGTCTGCCCCGTGCTCCGCCGTGGATTCCCCGTCGGGACCGTCCTTGGAGCGCTCGGTGTCCTCAACAGTGTCTACGGTGCCTGCGGCGTCCCCGTTCAGGCTGTTCACGCCGTCCTGGCCGTCCTCGCCGGCCTTGCCGTTCCCGTCCGTGACCTCGGCGTCGGTTCCGCCCTCGGTGTCCGGGGCGTTCTCCCGCTCCTCCTCGGCCTGCCGGGCCGCGGCGCGCTTGCGCTGCGTGTACATCCGGAATCCGGCGAGTACGAGGAGCAGCACGCCGCCGCCGATGACCAGCATGACCGTGGGGGTGATCTCGGTGACCTTGACCTCGAACCGCACGTCGGGGCCGTATGCCTGGCCGTCCTCGGTGAACAGCTGGGCGCTCACCGTCACCGGACCGTTGGCCTTGGCGGAGGTGGTGAACTTCACGGACTGGCTGTGCTCGCCCGAGACCTGGATCGGCTGCTCGTCGTAGGCGCCGTTGCCGATCTTGAGGCGGGTGGGCTGCTTCGACGTGAGGCGCAGTACCAGGTGGTGGACGCCCTGTACGAGGTTGTTCTGCACCGTCACGGGGATCGTGGCACTGCGGCCCGACAGCTTCGCGTCGGACTTTTTGATCAGCTTGACGAGACCGGTGAGGTCCTCGAGATAGTTCTTCACCCCGTCGCGGAAGGTCTTCCCCTGGGTGGCACGGCCGCGCCAGGACGTCGACATGCCCCGGTCCATGGCCCGGCCGAACGGCGTCACGACGCGGGACTTGTCGGTGAGGATGACCGTGAAGTTGTCGAGGCTGCGCTGCGTCTCCTGGATCGTCTCGAAGTCCTCCCGCTGCAGCTCCTGCTTCTTGAGGGAGGACGGGTACGAGTCCGCCGAGGGGATCCTCGTCGTGGCGTCCGGATCCGGTTTGGCCTTGGCGGCCGCGGACAGGCCCTGGGTGTCGGACCAGTTTCCGTTCTGGAGCGCCTTCACCGCCGTCGCCATCGTCTGCGCCTGGCTCACGGACGGCATGCGCTGCGGCGCGACGACGATGCTGCGCTGGTCGTTCGGCTCCTGGAGGTTGAGCGCGAGAGCCTGCGCCAGGAACTCCTGAACGGCCGACGTGGAGTTCTCGGGCTTCGTCAGGTCGCCCTGGAACTCGGTCGACAGTCGGGCGTCCGCGACCACCGCCGTCGTGCCGCCGCCGATGGGGCGGGCCGCATTGGGGGTGTACGTCAGTCCGCCGGTCTCGCGGAGGCTGTCGCTGCGGGTGATGACCTTGTCGGCGCCGGCGGAGGTGGCGACCTTGACGATCGACGGGTCGATGGCGCCGTCCACGGGCCACGCGAAGTCGGTCTCCGGCTTCACGTGGATGATCGTGTCCACGGTGTCGGAGGCCACGGCGGTGGCGTCCTTGAGATGACCCAGGGAGTCGCCGACGTTCTTGCCGTGGTGCGCCAGCGACGCGAGGTCCGGGTCGGCGAAGGGGAGTGCGACCACTTCCTTGTCGGAGACGGTCTTCTCGAGCTTGTCGAGCCACTCCTTGGCGACGGCCTGGTTCTTGCCGGCCGTCGTGGTGTCGCCGTCCTTGATCTGGTAATTGCGGGTCATGGCGTCGACCGAGGCCAGCAGGTCCGGATCGAGGACCCAGGTGACGTCGAGATCGCCGCCCAGCGCCAGGAGCTGGTCGAGGCGGCCTCCCGGGGCGATCTCCTTGGCCAGGTCGTCGTTCTGGAAGACGGGGGTCTGCTGGGCGTCCGAGCCGGTCTCCGCCCTGAGGTGGACCGTCGAGATCAGCGGCCAGAGGTACGTCGTCTTCGTCCTCTTGTCCACGCCCTCGGGCTGCCAGGGCAGGAACGTCCGCTCGATCCCGAGCACGTGCTCCCAGGGTTCCGCGGAGGTCTGGCCCGAGAGGGAGACGCCCAGCTGGTACACGCCGTCGGAGCCGAGATCGAGGTCCTTGACGGGGACCGAGATACTGAACCGCTGCGAGACGCCGGCGGGGAGCTCGGAGAACTTCTGGACGTACTTGCCACCGACCTCCAAGGGGTCGAGCCCCGGCTGGAACCCGGTGCGCTCGGCGGCGTCGTCGATGGCGACCCGGCCGCTGAGGGCGGAGCCCACCCGCAGCCCCACATGAGCGTCGGTGACCGTCTGCTTGCCCTTGTTGGTGATCGAGCCGGAGACGGTGATCGTGTCGCCGTCCGTGGGGGCGCTGGGGCTCAGGGAGTCGAGGGAGACGTCGACCGTCCTCGACCCGCTGGCGGCGGCCACAGCGGCCGTCTCCGCCGCGTGTGCGGCCGGAGAGGCGGGCAGCTGGAGCACTCCGGCCAGGAGGGGCGCCCCGGCCAGCAGTGCGCCGGTGCGCCGCAACCACCGGTGGGCAGGTGAGGGACTCGTCCCCTGGAAGTCTGCCGCCTCGGCCACGCGCTCGCCCGTCCCTCGTCGTCGTCAGTGGTCGTCGGAATGTGCGTCCACGCATGGTAACGATGCGCGCTGAGGGGAAGTGCCGCGGAGTGCTCCGCAAGATCGGAAGACTGGGTCGACTGTCCCGAATGTGCGTGTATTGAGACCCGTGTAAAAGGGAGGACGCCTGTGCACGTTTTATGGAGGCGCCCCGGAGTGCCCCGGCCACGTACCCTTTTCTGTTGTGCCGAACGCCAACGAAGACAACCCCAGTGCCCTGAGCCAGGTGCAGCACCGCGCGGTGAGTGAACTGCTGCGGGTGTCCCCTGTCGCCGACGACCTCGCCCTCCGATTCCAGGAGGCCGGGTTCTCCCTCGCCCTCGTCGGCGGCTCGGTCCGGGACGCGCTCCTCGGCCGGCTCGGCAACGACCTGGACTTCACCACGGATGCCCGCCCCGAGGACGTACTGAAGATCGTGCGCCCCTGGGCGGACGCGGTCTGGGAGGTCGGGATCGCCTTCGGCACCGTAGGCGCGCAGAAGGACGCCCTCGTGGGCGACGTACGGCAGTCCTTCCAGATCGAGATCACGACGTACCGTTCCGAGGCGTACGACCGGACGTCCCGCAAGCCCGAGGTGTCCTACGGCGACTCGATCGAGGAAGATCTCGTCCGCCGCGACTTCACGGTGAACGCGATGGCCGTCGCACTGCCGGAGAAGAAGTTCATCGATCCGCACGGGGGCCGGGACGATCTGGCCGGCAGGGTGCTGCGCACCCCGGGAACGCCCGAGCAGTCCTTCTCCGACGATCCGCTGCGGATGATGCGGGCCGCACGGTTCGCGGCTCAGCTCGACTTCGAGGTGGCCCCGGACGTCGTTGCTGCGATGACGGACATGGCAGGACGTATCGAGATCGTCTCGGCGGAACGGGTACGGGACGAGCTCAACAAGCTCGTTCTCTCCGCGCACCCGCGCAAGGGCCTGACGCTGCTCGTCGACACCGGCCTCTCGGCCCATGTGCTGCCCGAACTCCCCGCCCTGCGGCTGGAGAGTGACGAGCACCACCGGCACAAGGACGTCTACGATCACAGCCTGATCGTCCTGGAGCAGGCCATGGCGCTGGAGGAGAACGGCCCCGACCTGACCCTGAGGCTGGCCGCGCTTCTGCATGACATCGGCAAGCCGAGGACCCGGCGCTTCGAGAGCGACGGACGTGTCTCCTTCCACCACCACGAGATGGTGGGCGCGAAGATGACCAAGAAGCGGATGTCGGAGCTCAAGTACTCGAACGAGCTGGTGAAGGACGTTTCCCGGCTGGTCGAACTCCATCTGCGGTTCCACGGGTACGGCACCGGCGAGTGGACCGACTCCGCGGTGCGTCGCTACGTGCGGGACGGGGGTCCACTTCTCGACCGTCTGCACAAGCTGACCCGCTCCGACTGCACCACGCGCAACAAACGCAAGGCGACCGCACTGTCGCGGGCGTATGACGGCCTGGAGGAGCGCATCGCCCAGCTCCAGGAGCAGGAAGAGCTGGACTCGATCCGGCCCGACCTCGACGGCAATCAGATCATGGAGATCCTGGGCATCGGCCCGGGTCCGGCGATCGGCCAGGCGTACAAGTTCCTGCTGGAGCTGCGACTGGAGAACGGCCCGATGGAACATGATGCGGCGATGACGGCACTCAAGGAGTGGTGGGCCGAGCAGGGCTGAGGCTCATGCCTGTGGGGTCATGTTTCACGTGAAACATGACCCCACAGGCATGAGCTGGAGCGTGGCGAGGGGTGGTGTTTCACGTGAAACACCACCCCTCGCCCCATACGCCCGGTGCCGCTACTTGTTCTCCTTCAGGCAGAGCACCACGTCGTGGCCACCGCCGGACTGGATGTAGGAGATCGTCGCGGCGGCGACATCCTTGCACTTGGTGTCGTCGCTGGTGTTGTCGAACTTCTCGACGACCTTGTACTGCGCGTCGCCCGAGGAGCAGTCGACCGTCTTGAGGTCGGCCTTGGAGTCCGTGCCGTCGTTGTGCATGCAGTTGCCCACCGACGCGGTCTCCGCGTCGCTCTGGCCGAGGTACCACTTCACCCCGTACACGGCCAGGGCGACGAGTATCAGCGCGACGATGCGCAGCGCCTTCTTGCCGCCCCGCTTCGCCGGCGCGGGCGCCGGCGGGGGCACCGGGGCGCCCTGGTTGGGAAACGGCGCGTAGGGCTGCTGCGGGGGAACCCCCGGCTGGCCGGGCTGCTGCCCCATGGGAGCGGTGGGCTGCTGGGCGTACGGGTTCTGGCCGTGGGGCGGCGGAGTAGCCATGGAGGGTCCCCCCTGGGACGTAGGCGCGTGGCGCGAAATAAGACGCACGTAAGTTATCGGGAGCCTGTGACAACGCAGTAGTCAGGAGAGGCTCTGTGTCATTGATGTGACACTTACCGGCGCTCAAAGCGGGCCATAGAGGCCGCAACGGCCGCGTAGAGCAGGGCCACGGTGACCACGAGGGGGGCTGAACGTCCGTCAGAAGGCAGTATGAGAGCGGCTACTGCGGCCGCGCCGACGAACGCGACGTTGAACAGGACGTCGTAGACGGAAAAGATCCGGCCTCGGTAGCCGTCGTCGACCGAGGACTGCACCACGGTGTCGGTGGCTATCTTCGCGCCCTGTGTGGTCAGGCCCAGCACGAAGGCGGCGGCCAGCACGGGAGGCGGGGTGAAGGGCAGGCCGAGAGCGGGCTCCAGGACCGCGGCCGTGCCGGCGCACACGACGATCCAGCCTCCGGGGCCCAGCCGCCCCACCGCCCATGGAGTCACCACGGCCGCGGCGAAGAAGCCCGCCCCGGAGATACCCACGGCCAGCCCCAGGAGGGCGAGCCCGTCGTCCGAGCCGGACGACCACGCGTACCGGCAGAGCATCAGCATCATGACCGTCAGGGCGCCGTAGCAGAAGCGCATCAGCGTCATGGCCAGGAGCGCCCAGGCGGCCTCCCGTCGCGCCGGCTCGGCGAGATGGCGCACGCCCGCCACCAGACCGCGCGCGGTGCCGGCCAGCGCCGCGCGCAGGCTCGGCCGTACCCAGGGCTGCTCAGGGCCGAGCAGTTCCGGCGAGATGCGCAGCGAGGCGAGCGCCGCGCACAAGTAGAGGGCGGCCCCGACGAGCACGACCGCCGCGTCCGAGTCCGAGGCGACCAGCCGCACGGCGAAGGCGAGGCCACCGCCCGCGGTCGCGGCGAGTGTCCCGGCGGTGGGCGAGAGCGAGTTGGCGATCACCAGCCGGTCGGAGTCGACGACGCGGGGCAGCGCGGCCGAGAGTCCCGCGAGGACGAAGCGGTTGACCGCGGTGACGCAGAGCGCGGAGGCGTAGAAGAGTCCGGCGGGAACGTGGCTCAGCATCAGAACGGCCGTCACGCACGCCAGCGCAGCCCGCAGCATGTTGCCGTACAGGAAGACCTGGCGGCGTCGCCAGCGGTCCAGCAGGACGCCGGCGAAGGGGCCGATGAGGGAGTACGGGAGGAGCAGGACGGCCATCGCCGAGGCGATGGAGGCGGCCGAGGTCTGTTTCTCCGGGGAGAAGACGACGTAGGTGGCGAGCGCGACCTGGTAGACCCCGTCGGCGCCCTGGGACAGCAGGCGGATCCCGAGCAGACGTCTGAAGTTCTGGAAGCGCAGGAGGACGCGCAGGTCACGCACGACGGCCATGGGGCACAGCCTCACATACGAGGAAGGTCCCCGGATCAGTGACCCGGGGACCCTCGACGGGCAGGAGCGAAGAGCCCCTCGGCGCTGTGCGCGGCGTCTTGCCGGTCCGCGGTGCCGCGTCCTGCGGGCACTGCGAACCGTGTCGGCCGGCGCTCGGCGCCTGTCTTTCTAGCGCTCGACCTCGCCCTTGATGAACTTCTCGACGTTCGCGAGAGCCTCGTCGTCGAAGTACTGGACCGGCGGGGACTTCATGAAGTACGACGACGCGGACAGGATCGGGCCACCGATACCGCGGTCCTTGGCGATCTTCGCGGCGCGCAGGGCGTCGATGATGACGCCGGCCGAGTTCGGGGAGTCCCAGACCTCGAGCTTGTACTCCAGGTTCAGCGGGACGTCACCGAAGGCACGGCCCTCGAGGCGGACGTAGGCCCACTTGCGGTCGTCGAGCCACTGGACGTAGTCCGACGGGCCGATGTGGACGTTCTTCTCGCCCAGGTCGCGGTCGGGGATCTGCGAGGTGACGGCCTGCGTCTTCGAGATCTTCTTGGACTCGAGGCGGTCGCGCTCCAGCATGTTCTTGAAGTCCATGTTGCCGCCGACGTTGAGCTGCATGGTGCGCTCAAGACGGACACCACGGTCCTCGAACAGCTTCGCCATCACACGGTGCGTGATGGTGGCGCCGACCTGCGACTTGATGTCGTCGCCGACGATCGGGACACCGGCCTCGGTGAACTTGTCCGCCCACTCCTTGGTGCCGGCGATGAAGACCGGGAGGGCGTTGACGAAGGCGACCTTGGCGTCGATGGCGCACTGGGCGTAGAACTTCGCCGCGTCCTCGGAGCCGACGGGCAGGTAGCAGATCAGGACGTCGACGTGCTTGTCCTTGAGGATCTGGACGACGTCGACCGGGGCCTCGGCGGACTCCTCGATCGTCATGCGGTAGTACTTGCCGAGGCCGTCGAGCGTGTGGCCACGCTGGACCGTGACGCCCTTGTTCGGGACGTCGCAGATCTTGATGGTGTTGTTCTCGCTGGCACCGATGGCGTCGGAGAGGTCGAGGCCGACCTTCTTCGCGTCGACGTCGAACGCGGCGACGAACTCGACGTCACCCACGTGGTACTCGCCGAACTGGACGTGCATCAGGCCGGGGACCTTGGCCGCCGGGTCGGCGTCCTTGTAGTACTCGACGCCCTGAACCAGCGAGGCGGCGCAGTTGCCCACGCCGACGATGGCTACGCGAACCGAACCCATTCCGGTTGCTCCCTGTGTGTACGAGGTGAAGCCCCGACTGGACCTCACGTGGTGGTGTCGTCGGACGGATCCGGTCGGGAGTCTTCCCGGTGCCGGGGCAGGCCGCCCGTCTCTCCAGATGTGCTGTGCTGCGGAGCGGGACCGTCGGAGGCACCCCGGGAGGTGCCTTCGGTGGCAGGACCTTTGACGTCCCGTCCCGCCCGCTCGCTTTCGATGAGCTCGTTCAGCCAGCGCACTTCGCGCTCCACGGACTCCATTCCGTGGCGCTGGAGCTCAAGGGTGTAGTCGTCGAGGCGCTCCCGGGTGCGTGCCAGAGAGGCGCGCATCTTCTCCAGGCGCTCCTCGAGCCGGCTGCGGCGGCCCTCGAGTACGCGCATGCGTACGTCGCGTGACGTCTGCCCGAAGAAAGCGAAACGAGCGGCGAAGTGTTCGTCCTCGTACGCGTCGGGACCCGTCTGCGAGAGCAGCTCCTCGAAGTGTTCCTTACCTTCCGCCGTCAACCGGTAGACGATCTTGGCGCGACGCCCCGCGAGTGGTGCGGCGAGGGCGTCCTCGGGGGTGTTCCCCGATTCCTCGATCAACCAGCCGTTGGTGACCAGCGTCTTGAGGCAGGGGTAGAGCGTCCCGTAGCTGAACGCCCGGAACACACCGAGTGACGTATTGAGTCGTTTGCGCAGCTCATAGCCGTGCATCGGGGACTCGCGGAGCAGGCCGAGAACGGCGAACTCGAGGATCCCGGAGCGCCGGCTCATGTCGCCTCCCGTCTGTCGCGGCCTCCCCGGCACGTTCTTTATGCCGAGCTGATGTATCGACTCGATACATCAGCACGATAGATCGGTCATGCGTCTGCGACAAGAGGGACCACGGTGAACGGCGTCACATCACCGATTCATACGAAGCAAGTTGCCTGATTTGAGGTGAACTTCGGAGCTAGGTGGGTTTTGACGGTGCGTAGTCTGTGCGCCATGCAAAACCACCGGGAACCGAGTGACGCCTGAGGACGTCTTCGTCCTCGGTGCAGTACGGGTGAATGTGTGATCGACCGCATCCGTACTTCGGGGGGACCGGAAACCAGCCGCCGTTTCCAGGCGCGCAAGGGTGCGCCTGCCCTAGGAGTAGTCGTTCGATGAGCGAGCACCGTCGCAAACCGCCGCAGCAGCAGGGTGGCGGACGTGCCGCGGCCCGGCGCGGCCAGCCCGGCCCGTCCGCCGACCGCCGCGCGACACCGCGAGGCGCCACCGGGTCACCTTCCGACTCCTATGAGTCACCATCCGGCTCCGGTGGGTCAGGGGGTGACGAGGAGCGCACGTACGGTGGCCGCGCCGAGGCCAGGCGCGCGGCACAGAAGAGCAGTGGCGGCGGACGCCGCAGAGGCGCGGAGGCCGCCGGACCCGGAGGCCGCCGGGGTGGTCCGGGCGGCCCGAACGGGCCGGGCCGGGGCCGGCCCGCGGGGCCCGTCAAGAAACGGATCATCGACTACCCGCGCGCGGGTAGGTCGGGGGGTGCCCGCTGGGTGCCTTCGTGGAAGCTGGTGTCGGGCCTGTTCATCGGCTTCGTCGGGAGCCTGGTGGCCGTGGCCGGCATCGGGTACGCCATGGTGAGCGTCCCTGATGTGGCGCACACCGCCGAGGCCCAGAACAACGTCTACTACTGGGCGGACGGCAGCCAGATGGTCGCCACCGGTGGTGAGGCGAACCGCCAGATCATCAACTACTCGCAGATCCCCGCCGCGATGCGCTACGCCGTCATCTCGCAGGAGAACAAGACCTTCGAGACCGACAGTGGCGTCGACCCGAAGGGCATCGCGCGTGCCTTCCTGAACATGGCCAGGGGTGGCCAGACGCAGGGTGGCTCCACCATCACCCAGCAGTACGTCAAGAACGCGATGCTGGACGACCAGTCGCAGACGATCTCCCGGAAGTTCAAGGAGATCTTCGTCTCGATCAAGGTGGGCGCCACGGTCAAGAAGGAAAAGATCATGGAGGGCTACCTGAACTCCGCGTACTACGGTCGCGGAGCCTACGGACTCCAGGCGGCCGCACGCGCGTACTTCGACAAGGACGCCATCAAGCTCGACGAGAGTCAGTGCGCCTTCCTGGCGGCGATGCTCAAGGGTGCGACGTACTACGACCCGGCGGGTGCTCAGTCGCTCGATACGGAGGCCAGTCCTGAAAACAACAGGAAGCGGGCCACGGCCCAGTGGTCGGACACACTGGACAAAGAGGTCAAGTACGGGCATCTGAGCGCGGCGAAGCGGGCCACGTTCAAGGAGCTTCCCACGTCCAAGAACCCCCGTTCGAATACCCGGCTCAGCGGCCAGATCGGCTACCTCGTCGACCTCGCCAAGGGGTACGTCGTCCACAACACCAAGATCACCGAAAATCAGCTCCAGCAGGGCGGCTACTCGATCTACACGACCTTCGACAAGTCGAAGGTCAAGGCCCTCGAAGACGCCGTCAAGAAAGTCCGCAGCAAGAAGATCGACCCCAAGAAGCGGCCGGAAACGGACAAGTTCGTCCAGTTCGGCGGGGCCTCGGTCGATCCGACCACGGGGGCGATCAAGGCCATCTACGGCGGTGAGGACGCGACCAAGCACTTCACCAACAACGCGGACCAGACCGGTGCCCAGGTGGGATCGACGTTCAAGCCGTTCGTCCTCGCGGCCGCCATGCAGTGGGGCGTCAAGGATCCCAAGGGGTCGTCGGAGCGCAAGATCGCCTCTCCGAAGAGCCTGTACAGCGGCAAGAACAAGCTCAAGATCAAGACCTACGACGGCAGCGTCTGGACCGACAAGGACAACAAGGAGTGGCTCCAGACCAACGACGGCAACGAGTCGTACAACCCGCCGAGCTACAAGATCGACCTGCGTGAGGCGATGCGGGAGTCCGTCAACTCCGCGTACGTCCAGCTCGGCATGGACGTCGGTCTGGACAAGGTGGAGGAGTCCGTGTTGAACGCGGGCATCCTCAAGAGCAGCCTGGCGAGCTCGGCCTTCCCGTCGTTCTCCATCGGTACCTCCGACCCCAGTGCGATCCGTATGGCCGGCGCGTACGCCACCTTCGCGGACAGCGGACAGCAGCGTGACCCCTACTCGGTCGAGAAGATCAGCAGCAAGGACGGCGTGGTCTTCGACCACCACAAGATCGCCAAGTCGAAGGAGGCCTTCAGTCCGGAGGTCGCCGACAACGTCACCGACGTGCTGAAGACCGTGGTGGACAAGGGAACCGGTACGGCCGCGCAGCTGACCGGCCGCCAGGTGGCCGGCAAGACCGGTACCACCGACGGCAACAAGTCGGCCTGGTTCGTCGGCTACACCCCGCAGCTGTCGACCTCGATCGGCATGTACCGCCTGGACGACGACGCGAGCAGCAAGAACCGCACGTTCCTGGAGATGTACGGCACGGGCGGCGAGAAGAAGATCCACGGCGCCTCGTTCCCCGCCCAGATCTGGCACGACTACATGGAGACCGCGCTCAAGGGGCAGAAGGCGGAGAATTTCCCGACGCCGCAGCCCATCGGCGAGGTCCTCAACGCCGCCCCGAGTCCCTCCCCGACGCCGTCGGCCACTTCGACGCCGTCGCCGAGTCCGACGCCGAGCGACACCCCCAGTCCGACGCTCAGCAACTCTCCCTCGCCCACGACGAGTGAGACCTGCAAGAAGTTCGACTGGACGTGCAACGGCAACGGCGGCACGGACGCAGGAGGCAGTGGCAACGGCGGGACGGACGGAGGAGTCACCGACAGTCCCTCGCCGACCGATACCGCCGGCAACGGCGGCAACGGCAACGGCGGCGGCTTCATCCGTGGCCAGAACGGCTGAGTGAGGGACACCCGGGCCGAGCGACAGACGCGAGCCTGACGAAAGGGGGCCGACGGCACACGCCGTCGGCCCCCTTTCGCATGAACGGCCCCGGTGTGTCGTTGATCACAAGCGGTCCGGGAGGGGAGGCGGCGTCCGTCACCGACCACCGCGCTCCCAGGTCCGTACGGCAGGATGTGCGCCATGCCCAGTGCAGAGACGACGCGAGCGAGCGTGCGCGAGCCGGAGCCGGTGCGGCCGACCAAGGAGGACGAGGTCGCCGCGGCCGGCAGTGAGCTGATCGGCGGCCCCATCGGACGAAGGGCCCTCCTGGGGACGTCCTGGTGGACCCCCGTACGGGTCGTCGCGCTCGTCGCGATCGCCATGTTCGCCCTCGGCATGGTCCAGAAGCTGCCCTGTTACGACGGCGGCTGGTTCTTCGGGGCCAGCACCCAGTACACGCACGCGTGTTACTCGGACATCCCGCACCTCTACCAGGGGCGCGGTTTCGCCGACGGTCTGGTGCCGTACTTCGACAAGCTCCCCGGCGACATGGACTACCTCGAGTACCCCGTGCTCACCGGTGTGTTCATGGAGGTCGCCGCCTGGCTCACCCCGGGCGGCGGCAGCATCCAGGACCAGGAGCAGATCTACTGGATGGTCAACGCGGGAATGCTCATGGTGTGCGCGGCGGTCATCGCCGTGAGCACCGCGCGCACCCACCGCAGGCGCCCCTGGGACGGCCTCCTGGTCGCCCTCGCACCCGCCTTCGCGCTCACGGCCACCATCAACTGGGACCTCCTCGCCGTGGCGCTGCTGGCCGCCGCGATGCTCATGTGGTCGCGGGGCCGCGCTCTCGCCTTCGGCGTCCTGATCGGACTCGCCACCGCCGCCAAGTTCTACCCGTTCCTCGTGATGGGTCCGCTGCTCGTGCTCTGCTGGCGGGCCGGCAAGTGGCGCGAGTTCGGGATCGCGCTGATGGGCGCCGTGGGGGCCTGGCTGGTCGTGAACCTTCCGGTCATGTACCTCGCCCCGGAGGGCTGGGCGAAGTTCTACAGCTTCAGCCACGACCGGGGAGTCGACTTCGGTTCGGTCTTCCTGTTCCTCTCGACCTGGTTCAAGATCACGATCACCGCCGACACGGCGAACGCCTGGGCGCTGGTCCTGATGGTGCTCGTCTGCGTGGGCATGACGGCTCTCGCGCTCACCGCGCCGCGCCGCCCCCGCTTCGCCCAGCTCGCGTTCCTGATCGTCGCGGCCTTCGTCCTCACCAACAAGGTCTACTCGCCCCAGTACGTACTGTGGCTGGTCCCCCTCGCGGCGCTGGCCCGGCCGCGCTGGCGGGACTTCCTGATCTGGCAGGCGTGCGAGGTCGCGTACTTCCTGGGGATCTGGATGTACCTCGCGTACACGACCAGCGGGGACGCCCACAAGGGCCTCTCCTCGCAGGGCTACCAGGTCGCCATCGCCGTCCACCTCCTGGGCACGCTGTACCTGTGCGCCGTGGTGGTGCGCGACATCTTCATGCCCGAGCGGGACATGGTCCGCAAGACGGGCGACGACGACCCCTCGGGCGGAGTCCTCGACGGGGCGGAGGACGCCTTCGTCCTCGGGGCCGCGGCCCATCCACCCAGGCATGCGGCGCAGTTCGACGGCCCGCTGGTGCAGTGGGGCAGCGGAGGCCCGGCCGTGGAGGAGCGTTCGCCCTGAGCGAACAGCGTGGCCCCAGGTCATGAGAAAGGCCGTACACGGTGTCCGTGTACGGCCTTTCGGCTGCCCACCGCTCCGGTGAGGGAGAGCGGCTGCCGGGCGTCAGCGCTCGACGACGCGGTCGAACTGTGTGGTCGTGTGCCGCAGATGGGCCACCAACTCGTCGCCGACCCTCGGCTCCGTGGCGTCTGAGGGCACGAAGAGGATCGAGACCTGCATGTGCGGGGGCTCGGCGAACCAGCGCTGCTTGCCCGCCCAGACGAACGGCGAAAGGTTTCGGTTGACGGTCGCCAGGCCGGCCCGGGCGACGCCCTTGGCGCGCGGCATGACGCCGTGCAGCGCCTTCGGGGCCTCCAGCCCCACCCCGTGCGACGTACCGCCCGCCACGACGACGAGCCAGCCGTCCGAGGCCGCCTTCTGCTGCCGGTAGCCGAAGCGGTCGCCCTTGGCGACGGCCGTGACGTCCAGGACGGCCCCGCGGTACTCGGTCGCGTCGTGGTCGCCCAGCCACAGCCGCGTGCCGATACGGGCGCGGAAGCGGGTCTGCGGGAACTGCTGCTGAAGCCGCGCGAGTTCCTGGGCCTTCAGATGGCTGACGAACATCGTGTGCAGCGGCAGACGGGCCGCACGCAGGCGGTCCATCCAGCCGATGACCTCCTCGACGGCGTCCGAGCCGTCGGTACGGTCCAGCGGCAGGTGGATGGCGAAGCCCTCCAGCCGCACGTTCTCGATGGCGGAGTGCAGATGCGGCAGATCCTGCTCGCTGACACCGTGGCGCTTCATCGAGGACATCACCTCGATGACGACACGGGCGCCCACGAGGCCGTACACGCCGTCGATGGACGACACCGAGCGGATGACACGGTCGGGCAGCGGTACGGGCTCCTCGCCGCGCCTGAACGGCGTCAGGACCAGCAGGTCGCCGCCGAACCAGTCCTTGATCCGGGCGGCCTCGTACGTGGTGCCGACGGCGAGGATGTCGGAGCCGAGGCGGGTGGCCTCGTCCGCGAGCCGTTCGTGGCCGAAGCCGTAACCGTTGCCCTTGCAGACGGGGACGAGCCCCGGGAACTGCTCGGACACCTGCTTGTGGTGTGCCCGCCAGCGCGCGGTGTCGACGTAGAGCGTGAGCGCCATGGCCGGTCCCGGAACCTTTCTCGTGGCTGCGGTGTATCAGAGGTATGGAAGGAAAGTGTGGCTCATGCGCCGGGCCGAGCGAGCGGCACCGGGCCGGATCAGCGGCTCGGCATGCTGTTTCGGCCGGCTCGGCGGCGGGATGCTCAGCGGCGCGACATGTAGATGTCGAGCGCCTTGTGCAGCAGCTTGTTGAGCGGGAAGTCCCACTCGCCGAGGTACTCCGCCGCCTGGCCGCCCGTGCCCACCTTGAACTGGATCAGACCGAAGAGGTGATCGGTCTCGTCGAGCGAGTCGGAGATGCCACGCAGGTCGTACACCGTCGCACCCAGGGCGTACGAGTCGCGCAGCATCCGCCACTGCATCGCGTTCGAGGGCCGGAACTCACGGCCGATGTTGTCCGAGGCGCCGTAGGAGTACCAGACGTGCCCGCCGACCACCAGCATCGTCGCCGCCGACAGGTTCACGCCGCCGCGCCGGGCGAAGTAGAGCCGCATCCGGTTGGGGTCCTCGGTGTTGAGGGCCGTCCACATGCGCTGGAAGTACGACAGCGGTCGAGGCCGGAAGTGGTCACGGATCGCCGTGATCTCGTACAGCCGCTGCCACTCCTCGAGGTCGTGGTAGCCGCCCTGGACGACCTCGACGCCCTCCTTCTCGGCCTTCTTGATGTTGCGGCGCCACAGCTGGTTGAAGTTCTTGTGGACCTCTTCCAGGGAGCGGTTGGCCAGCGGCACCTGGAAGACGTAGCGGGGCTGTACGTCGCCGAAGCCGGCGCCGCCGTCCTCACCCTGCTGCCAGCCCATTCGGCGCAGCTTGTCGGCCACCTCGAAGGCGCGCGGCTCGATGAAGTCGGCCTCGATGTCACGCAGACGCTTCACGTCCGGGTTCTGGATGCCGCCCTTGATGGAGGTGGCCTCCCAGCGCCGGATGATCACCGGCGGACCCATCTTCACGGAGAAGGCGCCCTGGTGCTTGAGGTGCGCCAGCATCGGCTGCAGCCACTCGTCGAGGTTCGGCGCGTACCAGTTGATGACCGGGCCCTCGGGCAGATAGGCGAGGTAGCGCTTGATCTTGGGCAACTGGCGGTACAGCACCAGCCCGGCGCCGACCATCGCGCCGCTTCTGCCGTCGAACCAGCCCAGGCTCTCCGAGCGCCACTCGGCCTTCACGTCGGCCCAGGCCGGGACCTGCATGTGGCTGGCCGAGGGCAGGCTCTGGATGTATGCCAGATGCTGCTCTCGGCTGATGGTCCTCAGGGTCAGGCTCATTCGGGGCGCTCCTCGGGCTGGTGTGTCCCCATGGGTACAGGGGCTCCGGCTCTCGCGCCGAAGCCTACTGCGCCCTGTGAGCGCCCCGTCTGGCCGTATGGAACCTGCGTCCGGACCGATGCCCGGTCGGGACGTTATGGGGTGTTGTGTCGCCTGTCGGGGACCGTGTGGCGGCCGCGGAGTGGTGTCCGGGCCGCCCGGCCGTTCCGTCCCCTCAGCCGATGATGCCCCCGAAGAGGCCGCCGTGGGCCATGCCGAGGAAGAAGCCGATGGCGGAGGCACCGAGCCCCAGGATCAGCCCGAAGCGCTGCCGGGTCGTCTCCGAGATGAACTGTCCGCTCGCGCCGGTGAAGATGCCGATCAGCCCCGTCCAGGAACTGACCAGGTGCAGGCTGTCGAACTGTGCCGTGATGAACGCCGTCACCCCAAGGACCAGAGTCACGGCGAGCAGGGCGTCCTGAAGCGGATGGGACTTGTGGTCGGTGGCGAGCAGGGATCCGGCGGTGTTGGTTCGCACTGTCTGTGCCATGTGGCACCTCCTGCGGAAGGCGGCGCATCGTAGCGCCATACACACCCGATGTGTACAGATTGACGGTGACCCCGGCCGGATTTCAACCCGAAGCGGGTGTGCGGGTACTCTGTACCCTCTGCACCGGTGTCTGCCCAGGCCTAGGCCAGGTCACGACAAGGATTCCCACTCGGTCCACCGATCACTCGGTATATCGAACGGAGCCCGATTGTCAGTGGCGGCGGATACCGTTGCGTACGCATCACAACCCTCCTGCCACGGAACGACCGTGGCCGTTGAGTCCAAAGGAGGTGGGTTCCACATGCGTCACTACGAAGTGATGGTCATCCTCGACCCCGATCTGGAGGAGCGCGCTGTCGCCCCCCTGATCGAGAACTTCCTCTCCGTCGTCCGTGAGGGCAACGGAAAGGTCGAGAAGGTCGACACCTGGGGCCGTCGTCGTCTCTCGTACGAGATCAAGAAGAAGCCCGAGGGCATCTACTCGGTCATCGACCTGCAGGCCGAGCCTGCGGTCGTCAAGGAGCTCGACCGCCAGATGAACCTGAACGAGTCGGTCCTCCGGACCAAGGTCCTCCGTCCCGAGACCCACTGAGCTCTCCCGCTCAGCTGATCTCGGGCATCGAGTAGCAGCACCAGCAGCCAGCAGCAAACCCGCCGAGAGGTTCCCCCATGGCAGGCGAGACCGTCATCACGGTCGTCGGCAATCTTGTAGACGACCCCGAGCTGCGCTTCACCCCTTCCGGTGCGGCGGTCGCGAAGTTCCGTGTCGCGTCCACCCCCCGCACCTTCGACCGCCAGACCAACGAGTGGAAGGACGGCGAAAGCCTGTTCCTGACCTGCTCGGTCTGGCGTCAGGCGGCGGAGAACGTCGCTGAGTCGCTCCAGCGAGGCATGCGCGTCATCGTGCAGGGCCGGCTGAAGCAGCGGTCCTACGAGGACCGTGAGGGCGTCAAGCGCACGGTCTACGAACTGGACGTGGAGGAAGTCGGCGCCAGCCTGAAGAGCGCCACGGCCAAGGTCACCAAGACCACCGGCCGAGGCGGTCAGGGCGGTTACGGCGGCGGTGGTGGCGGCGGCCAGCAGGGCGGTGGCTGGGGCGGAGGCTCCGGCGGCGGCCAGCAGGGCGGCGGCGCCGCTGCTCCCGCGGACGACCCCTGGGCGACCGGCACCCCTGCCGGTGGCGGCAACCAGGGCGGTGGCGGCGGTGGCGGTGGCTGGGGCGGAAGCTCCGGCGGTTCCGGCGGCGGCTACTCGGACGAGCCCCCCTTCTAGGCCTTCGGGCCGAAGGTGGGCCGTACCCACACTTCTTGATCACACAGGAGAAACACCATGGCGAAGCCGCCTGTGCGCAAGCCTAAGAAGAAGGTCTGCGCTTTCTGCAAGGACAAGGTCACGTACGTGGACTACAAGGACACGAACATGCTGCGGAAGTTCATTTCCGACCGCGGCAAGATCCGTGCCCGCCGCGTGACCGGCAACTGCACGCAGCACCAGCGTGACGTCGCCACGGCCGTGAAGAACAGCCGTGAGATGGCGCTGCTGCCCTACACCTCCACTGCGCGATAAGGGAAGGGTGACCGAAACATGAAGATCATCCTCACCCACGAGGTCTCTGGCCTCGGTGCCGCCGGCGACGTCGTCGACGTCAAGGACGGCTACGCTCGCAACTACCTGATCCCGCGGAACTTTGCGATCCGCTGGACCAAGGGTGGCGAGAAGGACGTCGAGCAGATCCGTCGTGCTCGCAAGATCCACGAGATCGCGACCATCGAGCAGGCCAACGAGATCAAGGCCCGCCTCGAAGGCGTCAAGGTCCGCCTGGCCGTTCGCTCCGGCGACGCCGGCCGTCTCTTCGGTTCCGTCACCCCGGCCGACATCGCTTCGGCGATCAAGGCCTCCGGTGGCCCCGAGGTCGACAAGCGCCGCATCGAGCTGGGCTCGCCCATCAAGACCCTGGGCGCCCACGCGACGTCCGTGCGTCTGCACCCCGAGGTTGCCGCCAAGGTCAACATCGAGGTTGTCGCTGCCTGAGTGCAGCGCTCGGCATAGCTGAGAGAAGGGCCGGACCCCTGGGGGTCCGGCCCTTCTTCGTTTCACGTGGAACGAGAGACTTCCTCGGAGTCAGGGGTTTCACGTGAAACGGGGTTTCCCGCGCCGCGGGTTTCACGTGAAACGGGCGACGGGCTGGATGGGTACACGCCGACGTGCGTGTCATCCGCTGGGTCGATCGGTATTCGATCAGCGTGTGGCGCCCGTGACGATCCAGAGTCCCGAACGGGAGCGCAGCCACAGCGTGAGCATTCTCAGCGCCATCATCAGGGTCATCGCTCCCCACAGCGCCGTGAGCCCACCGCCGAACGCGGGCACCAGGAGTGCGACGGGCGCGAAGACCGCGAGGATCAACAGCATGGCCCACGCCAGGTAGGGTCCGTCCCCCGCGCCCATGAGGACTCCGTCCAGGACGAAGACGATTCCGCTGATGGGTTGGGAGAGGGCCACCAGAACCAGCGCGGGGAGCGCGGTGTGCTGGACTGCCGGATCACTGGTGAACAGCGGAAGGAACAGCGGCCGGGCGGCGAAGACCAGCAGACCGAGGACGACGCCGGAGGCGATGCCCCACTGGACCATGCGGCGGCAGGCCTCGCGGGCACCCTGAGTGTCGTCCGCTCCGAGGTAGCGGCCGATGATGGCCTGCCCGGCGATGGCGATCGCGTCGAGAGCGAAGGCGAGCAGGCTCCACAAGCTCATGATGATCTGGTGGGCGGCGATGTCCGCGTCCCCGAGACGGGCCGCGACGGCAGTGGCGATCATGAGGATCGCCCGCAGTGACAGCGTCCGCACCAGCAGGGGGGCACCGGCCTGGGCACAGGCCCGGATGCCGGCGGCGTCCGGTCGTAGCGAGGCCCCGTGCTTCCGGGCTCCGCGTACGACCACGAACAGATACGCCGCGGCCATGCCGAACTGGGCGATGACCGTGCCCCAGGCGGAGCCCGCGATGCCCAGCCCGGCGCCGTAGACGAGCCCGGCGTTGAGCGCGGCGTTGGCGACGAAGCCCGCGACGGCGACATAGAGCGGAGTCCTCGTGTCCTGAAGCCCCCGCAGAACCCCCGTGGAGGCGAGGACGATGAGCATCGCGGGGATACCGAGTGAGGAGATGCGGAGATACGTCGTCGCGTACGGGGCCGCGGTCGGTGAGGCGCCGAAGAGTTCCACCAGGGCGGGGGCCGTGGGCAGGACGGAGACGATGACGACGGTGCCGAGCAGCAGAGCGAGCCAGATGCCGTCCATTCCCTGGCGGATCGCGGCTCGAAGATCACCCGCGCCGACCCGGCGGGCGACGGCGGCGGTGGTGGCGTAGGCGAGGAAGACGAAGACGCTGACGGCCGTCACGAGGAGGGCGGAGGCGATACCGAGACCGGCCAGTTGCGCGGTGCCGAGATGGCCGACGATGGCGCTGTCGGCCATCACGAAAAGCGGCTCGGCGACGAGTGCGCCGAAGGCCGGAACGGCCAGCGCGACGATCTCTCGGTCGTGCCGGCGTCGGGCGGTCCTGGGCGCCGCGGGAGCCTGTGTCATGGGCACCAATCTAATCTTCCACAGGTAAGAGATGCAATGCAGTCATGACCCTTACTTGTCTGCCTGTCGGGCGTGTCGCCGCGTACCGTTTGAAGGGATCTTGGTCCAGCTGGAAAAGTTTTTCTTCTGCACAGCCGGTGGACGGTGAAACGGCAGGTCAGGAGTGTTGATAAGGGATCGCTGAGGGCTTGTTCACAGGCCTGTCCACCGAGTCGTGCACAGGTTTTGTGGAGTTCTCCACAGCATCCGGGCCGTCGTCCACATGGCCTGTGGATAACCAGATTGGCTGACGGTGCCCGCGGGCCTAACGTGGTGCGGCACCCGCTCTCTTCTCCGCCCTCGGAAACCTCGCAAAACCGACGCGTCGGAACCGGAGTTGGGTCCCTTATTTGTCAGTGCCGTGCCGTAGAAATATTGGGCACGGCTAGGTCCGCCCGGCGGACGGGAGGAGGTGGCTCGGTGAGCATTTCCGAGCCCTTGGACGACCCGTGGGCCGACAGCGGTCCCAGTGATCGTCTGCCCGCTTCCCGTCAGCGCCGTGATTCGGGGCGGGCGCGTGACGAACAGCACGACCGCGACCGGGACAACGGGCCGTGGGAAGGCGGAGGGTCGTCCTTCGAGCGTGTGCCGCCCCAGGATCTGGACGCCGAACAGTCCGTCCTCGGTGGCATGCTCCTGTCCAAGGACGCGATCGCCGATGTCGTCGAGGTCATCAAGGGCCACGACTTCTACCGGCCCGCACACGAGACGATCTACACCGCGATCCTCGACCTGTACGCCAAGGGCGAGCCGGCCGACCCGATCACCGTCGCGGCCGAGCTGACCAAGCGGGGTGAGATCACCAAGGTCGGTGGCGCGTCCTACCTTCACACCCTCGTCCAGACGGTCCCTACCGCGGCCAACGCCGAGTACTACGCGGAGATCGTCCACGAGCGCGCGGTGCTCCGCCGCCTGGTCGAGGCCGGCACCCGCATCACCCAGATGGGATACGCGGCCGACGGCGACGTCGACGAGATCGTCAACAGTGCCCAGGCCGAGATCTACGCCGTCACCGAGCAGCGCACCACCGAGGACTATCTGCCGCTCGGCGACATCATGGAGGGCGCCCTCGACGAGATCGAGGCGATCGGTTCGCGGTCGGGGGAGATGACCGGTGTGCCGACCGGCTTCACCGACCTCGACTCGCTCACCAACGGACTGCATCCAGGTCAGATGATCATCATCGCGGCCCGTCCCGCCATGGGTAAGTCGACGCTCGCGCTGGACTTCGCCCGGACCTGCTCCATCAAGCACAACATGCCCAGCGTGATCTTCTCCCTGGAAATGGGGCGCAACGAGATCGCGATGCGTCTGCTGTCTGCCGAGGCACGCGTGGCACTGCACCACATGCGGTCCGGCACGATGACCGACGAGGACTGGACCCGGCTCGCGCGCCGGATGCCGGATGTCTCCGCCGCACCGCTCTACATCGATGACTCCCCGAACCTGTCGATGATGGAGATCCGCGCCAAGTGCCGCCGTCTCAAGCAGCGCAGTGACCTGAAACTCGTCGTGATCGACTATCTGCAGCTGATGCAGTCGGGCGGCAAGCGTTCCGAGAGCCGGCAGCAGGAGGTCTCCGACATGTCGCGAAACCTGAAGCTGCTGGCCAAGGAGCTGGAGCTGCCCGTGATCGCGCTGTCCCAGCTCAACCGTGGCCCCGAGCAGCGTACGGACAAGAAGCCCATGGTCTCCGACCTGCGTGAGTCCGGCTCGATCGAGCAGGACGCGGACATGGTGATCCTGCTGCACCGCGAGGACGCGTACGAGAAGGAGTCGCCGAGGGCGGGCGAGGCGGACATCATCGTCGGCAAGCACCGTAACGGCCCGACGGCCACGATCACGGTGGCCTTCCAGGGCCACTACTCCCGCTTCGTGGACATGGCGCAGACCTGATCCGGTGCCCAGGGCGGTGTGGGAGCGCATCCGCCGGTGTCCGGGGAAATGAACTCGACGAGTGGCGCCGGTCCGGGTGGACTGGGGGTATGACAACACCTCAGGAAGAGCTGCTTCCCGCCACGCGCCGGGCTCTGTCGCACCGTATCGCCGTCGCTCAGGCCGACGGGCGGGCTCCGTCGCTGGTCGCCGCGGTGGTCCGGGGTGGACAGACGGTGTGGCACGGATCGCGGACCTCGGTGGACGGGCACGGGCCGGACGAGAACGTGCAGTACCGGATCGGCTCGATCACCAAGACGTTCACCGCCGTGTTGGTGCTACGGCTGCGGGACGAAGGACTGCTGGATCTGGGCGACCCGCTGGAGAAGCATCTGCCGGGAACGGGCGCGGGGGAGGCGACCATCGCCGAACTTCTCGCGCACACCGCCGGTCTGGCGGCCGAGACACCCGGCCCGTGGTGGGAACGTACCCCTGGATCCCTTCGGCCCGAGCTGACCGACGTCCTCGGCGAGCAGCCGTTCCTGCATCCGGCCGGGCGGCTTCATCACTACTCGAATCCGGGCTACACCCTTCTCGGTGCTCTGGTCGAGGAAGTGCGCGGCGCTCCCTGGGAGGAGGTCCTGCACCGCGAGGTGCTCGAACCCCTGGGCCTGCACCGCACGAGTGGGCTGCCGCAGTCACCTCACGCGGGTGGCTGGGCCGTGCATCCGTGGGCGGACGTCATGATGCCGGAGCCAGCAGAGGATCTCGGCCGGATGGCCCCCGCCGGACAACTGTGGTCCACCACGGGCGATCTGGCGCGCTTCGCGGCCTTCCTGGCCGAAGGTGACGACCGGGTGCTCAGCGCGGAGTCCCTCCGGGAGATGCAGACGCCCGCGGCTCCTCCGGAAGCCGAAGGGCTGGCACCGGGGGACGCCTACGGCCTGGGACTCCAGGTGCTGCACCGGTCGGGCCGGATTCTCGCTGGCCATTCGGGATCGCTGCCCGGCTTCATGGCGGCCCTCCTCATCGGCGTACGGGACGACGTGTCGGCGGTGGTCCTGACCAACTGCACCTCCGGCCCGCGTCCGCTGACGTTGGCCGCCGATCTCGTACACATCGTCGCCGAGGCCGAGCCGAGGATCCCCGAAGCCTGGCGTCCCGCCTCCGAGATCGAGCCCTCCGTACTGGAGTTGGCGGGCCCCTGGTACTGGGGAACTCAGGGGTACGCGCTGCGCCTCACCGCTGACGGCATGGTCGAGCTGGGCCCGTTGGCGGGTGTCGGCCGCAGTTCACGCTTCAGGCCGAACGACGACGGGACCTGGACAGGGCTCGACGGCTACTACACGGGGGAGCCGCTGCGGGCGGTACGGCGCCCGGACGGGTCGTTGAGCCACCTGGACCTCGGGTCGTTCGTTTTCACGCGTCAGCCGTACGACCAGAGCGCTCCTGTGCCCGGTGGGGTGGACCCCGAGGGGTGGCGCGGCATTTCGTAGGCGGCCGATACGTTGAAGGGCGTCCTGTTTCACGTGAAACAGGACGCCTTGGCGTAGGTGAGACCGCCGGGCTGTTTCGGTGGGGTGCGTTCAGAGCGCCAGTTTGAAACCCACGTGCGAGGCGGTGAAGCCGAGCCGCTCGTAGAACCGGTGCGCGTCGGTGCGACTGGCGTCTGAGGTCAGCTCGACCAACCGGCACTCCTGACGCCGGGATTCATCGACCGCCCACCCGATGATCCGGCTGCCGAGGCCACTTCCGCGCTCGTCGGCACGCACCCGCACTCCTTCGATGAGCGCGCGGGTCGACCCCCTGCGGGACAGTCCGGGAATGACGGTGAGTTGCAGGGTGCCGACGACCTGTCCCGCGCGAACGGCGACGACCAGATGCTGGTTCGGGTCCCCGCTGAGCCGTTCGAGCGCGGCCAGATAGGGGGCCAGATCGTCAGGCGACTCCCGCTGCGCCCCGAGCGCGTCGTCGGCGAGCATCGCGACGATGGCGGGAACGTCATCCGCGGCGGCCGGCCGGATCTCAAGATCTCCCATGGGCGCAGCCTATACAGGGGTAGAAAGCCGTCCGTGCTGGGTCTGTGCGGGCACGCTCACCGACTCCACGACACGGACCAGCGGTGCCAGCGCGGGGTTCTCGGCCGCTTCGTCGAGCGCCTCGCGCAGGGCGGCGTCATTGGTGGGGCGCGCCTCGTCGAGCAGTTGGAGCCCCGCCTCGCTGACGTTCGTGTAGATGCCGCGGCGGTCGGTCGGGCAGAGGTAGCGGGACAGCAGACCGCGGTCCTCGAGCCGGGTGACGAGCCGGGTGGTGGCGCTCTGGCTGAGCACGACCGCGTCCGCGACCTGCTTCATCTGCAGATGGCCGCCCTCGCCGTCGTGCTGCCGGCTGAGCACGTCGAGCAAGGAGTACTCCCGCACGCTCAGGTCGTGCCCGGCCTGTAGGGCGCGCTCGATGTGGGCCTCGATCCTCCCGTGCAGCAGGGAGAGGGCGCACCACCCTTGTGCGAGGGCGGTGAGTGCGGGGTCCGTGGCTGTCATGGCGTGTTCCTCCGTCCCGGAGCGGCTGACACCAGGGTAGGGCACGGGCGCAATAGTCCGCTCTTGCATTTAACCCGCGTCTGCAACTATTGTGAACGCACGCAAAGCGCTCCTGCAATCTTTTGGGAAGGTGTACCCCACCATGCCTCTCGCGCTTCTGGCCCTCGCGATCGGGGCCTTCGGAATCGGAACCACCGAGTTTGTGATCATGGGTGTGCTGCCTGAGGTCGCCGGCGATTTCGGTGTCTCCATCCCCACCGCCGGGCTCCTGGTGACCGGCTACGCGCTCGGCGTCGTGATCGGCGCCCCGATCATGACCGCGCTCGGCACCAAGGTGTCCCGCAAGCGGATGCTGATGGTGCTGATGGGACTCTTCGTCCTCGGTAACCTGCTCTCCGCCGTGGCGCCGGTCTTCGGACTGATGCTGCTGGGCCGGGTCGTGGCCTCTCTCGCCCACGGCGCGTTCTTCGGCATCGGATCGGTCGTCGCGGCCGAGCTGGTCGCGCCGGAGAAGAAGGCCGGGGCGATCGCCATGATGTTCAGCGGGCTCACCATCGCCAATGTCGTGGGTGTCCCCCTGGGCACGCTGGTCGGCCAGTCCGCGGGCTGGCGCGTCACCTTCGCGGGTGTGGCCGCGCTCGGTGTGATCGGCCTGCTGGGCGTCGCGAAACTGGTCCCCGAGATGCCGAAGCCCGAAGGCGTCCATCTCCGCCATGAACTGGCCGCCTTCAAGAACGTCCAGGTCCTGCTGGCCATGGCGATGACCGTGCTCGGCTTCGGCGGTGTCTTCGCGGCCATCACCTACATCGCGCCGATGATGACCCACGTGACCGGTTTCGCCGACAGTTCCGTCACCTGGCTGCTGGTGCTCTTCGGCCTCGGCATGGTCGGCGGGAACCTCATCGGCGGCAGGTTCGCCGACCGGGCGCTGATGCCGATGCTCTACACGTCACTGGGGGGCCTCGCTGTCGTGCTCGCGCTGTTCACGGTGACGGCGCACAACAAGATCCTCGCGGCGATCACGATCGCCCTGGTCGGCGCCCTCGGGTTCGCGACCGTGCCACCGCTCCAGAAGCGTGTCCTCGACCAGGCGCACGGTGCCCCCACCCTGGCCTCGGCCGTGAACATCGGAGCCTTCAACCTCGGGAACGCCCTTTCCGCCTGGCTCGGCGGCATCGTCATCGCCGGGGGGCTGGGCTACACCGCCCCCAACTGGGTCGGCGCCGTGCTGGCCGCGGGTGCCCTCGTCCTCGCGATGGTCTCGTCCGCTCTGGAGCGCCGGGCGGGTGTCCCCGGGGCCGTCCTCACCGAAGGCGCGTCCGCCGAGCGGCGGACCGCTGTCCACCCCTGAGCCCATCGGCTCGCCCACTCACCGGTCCGACCGACGGACGGTCACCTGTGACGACCAGTCCGGTCCCCCGGCCGGCCCTGGCCGAGTACAGCCCACAAGGAGAAAGCCCCTCATGAGCACCACTGCCACCGCTGTCGCCCCACTGACCATCCAGGACGCCGAGGTTCTCCTCTCCGCGGCCCACCGGGCCGCCGAGGCCGCCGGAGTCACGGTCAGCGTCACCGTCCTCGACGCGGGCGGTCATCTGCTCGCCTTCCGGCGCGACGACCGGGCCGTCCTGATCTCCGGCGAGACCAGCACCCGCAAGGCCTACACGGCCCTCCAGCTGAACTCCGCCACCGCCGATCTCGTTGACGCGGTCCAGCCCGGCGGCCTCTTTCACACGCTGCCCACCGCACTCGACCGCCCGCTGCTGTTCATAGCGGGCGGTGTCCCGGTCCACCGCGACGGCCGTCTGATCGGCGCCGTCGGTGTCGGCGGCGGGGCGCCCGAGCAGGACCACGGCTTCGCCGCGGCCGCCGTGGACGCTCTCGTCTGATCGACTCCACCCAAGTGCCGTCCCCAGCAGTTGCCGGGGACGGCACTTTCGCGCGGGGAAAGCCTCACCGCGTCCGGCGGCTCTTCAGCCCGCCGCCACCGACAGCGGAGCGAAGCGCCGCGTCCAGTCGCCGGGCACCTCCGAGATCCCGTACGTCATCACGTCATTGAAGCCGACGGATTCCAGACCGCACTCCTTCACCCAGGACAGCAGTTCTTGGTGCCGTACGTCGATGTCCGTACGCAGCCGGCGGTCGGTACAGGCGGCCAGCGAGGTGACGAGTGCCTTCGCGGTCTCCGTGTCGCGGGCGATCAGGGGACCCACGACATGGGTGTCCATGTTCGGCCAGGCGGCCGCGTATCCGGTGATCCGACCGTTCTCCTCGACGACGCGCAGCTGGTCGGAGAAAGCGGGAAGACGCGTGACCATATGGGTGCGGTCGAGGCCGAAGACCTCTGTGTCGAGCCGGATGATCCCGGCGAGATCCTCGGCGCCGGCCGGCCGGGTGGCGACCTGCGGTTCCGGCCCGCGGAGGACGAAGTGCCCTCGGACCATCTCGGCGCGGCCCGTGACCTTGAAGCCGAGCTCCTCGTAGAGCGGTCGTCCATACGGGGTCGCGTGCAGGGTCAGCGGAGTGAGACCCATCTCCGCCACCACATGCCGCATCAGCCGTCGACCGATGCCCTGACGGGCATACCGCTTCGCCACCAGCACCATTCCGATCGCTCCCAGATCGGGCCGCCCCGGTGTTCCGTACTCGGTGACGACGCACGCGGTGACGAGGCCACCGTCCGGGGCATCGATGCCGTATCCCTTGCCCGCCGTCAGAAGCAGACCCCATTTGTGTTCTTCGCGGGGCCACCCCCGGTCCTCGGACAAGTCGGCGCAGTCGGTGAGATCGCGGAGCGTCAGGCGACGGATGGGCAGAGCAGGGAGAGAAGGTGTCGACACGCAGGTCAGG
Source organism: Streptomyces fagopyri (assembly GCF_009498275.1). Classification (NCBI taxonomy): domain Bacteria; kingdom Bacillati; phylum Actinomycetota; class Actinomycetes; order Kitasatosporales; family Streptomycetaceae; genus Streptomyces; species Streptomyces fagopyri. The sequence goes on from NZ_CP045643.1 coordinate 4,781,045, forward strand.
CTGTCCGACACATACCCCCGACGTCCACTTGTTTGCCCGCGGACGCATGCTCTTTTGGCCATGACGGCCTCCTGGACAGAGCGGACGCGTACTCAAGTTTCACGTGAAACAGCGAAGACCGCTCCTACCGCTAGCCTCGGCGTGTATGGCACACCTTCATCTCTTCGACCTCGACGGAACGCTGCTGTACGGGAGTTCCGCGTCCCTGGAGATCTCGCGACAGATCGGCCTGGAGGCCGAGACGATCGCGATCGAGGAAGCAATCTCGACAGGACGCATCGGTCCGCCGGAATACGCCACGCAGGTACACGCCTTGTGGACGCAACTCACGGACGCGCATGTCGCCGAGGCCTTCGAGCAAGCGCCCTGGCTGTCCGGCATCGAAGAGGTGTGGGCCGAGATCAGAGGAAACGGCGACTACTGTGCCGTCGTCTCGCTCTCGCCCTCCTTCTTCGTCGAGCGGCTGACGAGGTGGGGAGCGCATGCGGCATACGGCTCGCGCTTCCCGGCCCTGCCCTTCACCGAGCCCGTCGATCTCGGCGGCATTCTCAGCGCCGCGGCGAAGGTGCAGATCGCGAACCGTCTCTGTGAAGAGTTCGGGGTGAGGCCGGCCGACTGCGTCGCCTACGGCGACTCGTTCTCGGACAAGGATCTGTTCGAGGCGGTGCCGGTGTCCGTCGCCGTCAACGCGCACCCGCAACTGGCCGGTATCGCCACGCACTCCTACATGGGGCGGAGCCTGTGGGATGCCTATGCATTGGTCCGACAGGCCCTGTAATCAGAACAATTGATGAGCTGTCCCTCGTTCGATCTCTTCGAAGCAAGAGCCGACTTGTCTGTGGGGCGACTGCCGGTATGGTCGACTCCGGTTCGCGTCGCCGGGATGTGCGGGCATGGCGTGGGGCGTCGGGCGTGAGCGCAGGCCAATGCAGCCTAACGGGGCGGAGAGATCGAGACCCGAATTTTCCGTTATGCGGACGGGCGTTGACGCGGAGTGGGATGCTGCGGTGAGGGTGATGCGGTCATTGTCACATTCTCGCCTTACTTGTCCGTGCCGTGCGGAAACCTGGGTTGAATGTGGCCGCATTGGTCAGAGGACTGAACGGGGCAGGAGAGCCAGCCGTCTACGGGGGAAAGCAGGCATCTTCCGAACGCGGAAGTGCATGGACCGACCGAAAGATGTTCGAGGCGAGGCACAGTATGGACGCTCCGACCACCACGTCGGCCGACAACGGCACTTCCGGAGGAAATGGCGGGAGCGGCTGGTTCACGCCGCGCAAGGAACCCGAACCGACACCCGCCGACACGGAGCGGGAGACCGAAGGGGCCAGCCGACTGGCCGCGTTGCGCCCCGTGGGCCGCTCCACGGAGACCGGGCCGGCAGAGGACAGCTCCCAGAGGCACGGGCGACGTACAGGCGAGGAGACGGGCGCACAGACGCGAATATCCGCTCTTGAGGACGCGGTGCCCACCGCCGCGAGCCAGAAAGCTTCCGAAGCCGTCCAGGACGCTGTCGCGCCCTTCCGTGCCTCGGTGACGCCGGAACCCCGGACCGCGTCTCCCGCAGAGGCCCGCGTGGGCCGGAGTCCCGTCCCCTCGCAACCGGGACCGGTGCCGATCCGTCCGTCGGTGCCCGTGGGGAGGCCCGCCGCCGTCGCGGAACCGTCCCCGGACGCCGTGCTCATCCGTCGGACCATGGCCGAGGTCGGCTCCGTCGCCGACAAGGTCACCTCGTACTTCTACGCGCTGCTCTTCGTACGGCACCCGGAACTCCGGTCGCTGTTCCCCGCCGCGATGGACACCCAGCGGGACCGGCTGCTCAAAGCGCTGCTGACCGCCGCCGAACACATCGACAACACCGCGGTTCTCGTCGACTATCTGCAGAACCTCGGTCGTGGTCACCGCAAGTACGGGACCCGGCCCGAGCACTACCCGGCCGTCGGCGAGTGCCTCATCGGCTCGCTCAGCCGGTTCGCCTCGGCGATCTGGGACGCCGAGACCGAGGCGGCCTGGGTGCGCGCGTACACGACCATCTCCCAGGTCATGATCGACGCGGCGGCCTCCGACGAACTGCGTGCCCCGGCCTGGTGGTACGCCGAGGTGGTCGCGCACGATCTCAGGACCCCTGACGTCGCCGTCGTCACCGTCCGACCCGACCAGCCGTATCCTTTCCTCGCCGGGCAGTACACGAGCCTGGAGACGCCGTGGTGGCCCCGGATCTGGAGGCACTACTCGTTCGCCTCCGCGCCCCGGTCCGACGGACTGCTGTCCTTCCATGTGAAGGCGGTTCCGGCGGGGTGGGTCTCCAACGCCCTGGTGCACCGCGCGCGTCCCGGCGACATCATCAGACTCGGGCCGCCTGCCGGATCGATGACCGTCGATCACAGCAGCGACAACGGGCTGCTCTGCCTGGGCGGCGGCACCGGCATCGCGCCCATCAAGGCGCTGGTCGAGGATGTCGCGGAGCACGGAGAGCGGCGCCCGGTCGAGGTCTTCTACGGTGCCCGCACCGATCACGACCTGTACGACATCGACACGATGCTGCGCCTTCAGCAGAGCCATCCGTGGCTCGCCGTCCGCCCGGTCGTCGACCACCAGGCGCATCTCCACCTGCCCGACGCCGTGCGCGAGTACGGACCGTGGAACGAGTACGACGCCTATCTCTCCGGGCCGCCGGGCATGATCCGCAGCGGGATGGACGCGCTGAGGGACGCCGGCATCCCGTCGGACCGTATCCGCCACGACTCGGTCGAGGAACTCGTCGGGGCCGGCGACTGATCCGCGGACGCGCACTGCCGGGGGCGGGCGCGAGTGCCGTGCGACCGGAGGACGTCAGCCCAGGTCGGGCGCGTGCATGGCCCGTACGCCTTCGATGTTCCCGTCGAGATAGTGGCGCAGGGACAGCGGAACGAGGTGGACGGAGGCGATACCGACCCGGGTGAAGGGCACCCGCACGATCTCGTACTCGCCGCAGGGCTCGTCCATCTCGGGGCCGTGTCGCAGGGCCGGATCCATGGACTCCAGGTGGCAGACGAAGAAGTGCTGCACCTTCACGCCGGTGGCGCCGCCGTCGTCGCCGATGTGCTCGACGGTGTCGACGAAGCAGGGCACCACATCGGTGACCTTGGCGCCGAGTTCCTCGTGGACCTCACGGTGCAGTGCGTCGACGACGGTCGTGTCCTCCGGTTCGACCCCGCCACCCGGTGTGAGCCAGTAGGGATCGACACCCGGCTTGGTGCGTTTGATCAGAATCAGGTCGTCGCCATCGAGCAGGATGGCACGGGCGGTGCGCTTGACCACGGGTCGGACGGTCATGGGAGAAATGTGGCCCGGCAGGTTCCACGTGAAACATTCTGGAGCCCCGTGGGCTCAGGGAGGGCCCTCAGGAGGGCTTCCACGAGTACCCGGTGAGTTTTCCCGCACGGTCCGCAGCCATCAGGTCCAGTCCGCGGCGGCGTGCAGCAGCCATTCGTACGCCCGGGCGATGTGCGGCATGGCCAGTGTGCCGGTGCGGACCACCAGGAAGTACGTGCGCAGGGGAGGCACCACGGGGTCGAGGAGCGCCACGACGTCTCCGCGTTCCAGGGACTCGGCACACAGATACCGCGGCAGCACAGCGAGGCCCGCGCCCGTGGCGGCGCAGGCGAGCACGGCGCGCAGATCGGGGACGACCACCGTGCCCGAGGCGGCCGGACGGGAGTCGAAGACGGAGGCCCAGTAGCGGGCGACGAGCGGGAGTGACTCGTGGACCTCGATCACGGGGAAGTTGTCCAGGACCGGCGAGCCCTTGCGACGGAGCTTTCCGGGACTGATGCGGGCGGCCCAGCGCGGAGCTGCCACCAGGACGTGCTCCTCGTCGCAGAGCGGGGTCGCGGTGAGCAGGGCGCCACGCGGACGGGCCGTGGTGATGGCCAGATCATGGTGTCCGGCCGCGAGCCCCTCCAACGTCTCCTCGGCGTTGCCGAACGAGGCGCGCAGCGCGAATCCCTGTCCGTTGTCGCCCGTCAGTCCGGTCAGGGCGGGCAGCGCACGCTCGGCGGTGAACTCCGGAGGCCCGGCGAGGTGCAGGGTACGCAGCGACGAGTCCTCGTCGAGCCCGACCTCGGCGATCTCCACCAGGGCGTCGAGATGGGGCGCGGCCTTGTGCGCGAGCTCGTCCCCGATCGTCGTGGGCGTCACCCCGCGGGCCTGGCGCAGAAAGAGCGGCCTGCCCAATTGCCGCTCCAGGGTGCGGATCTGCGAGGTGACGGCAGGCTGGGAGAGGCCGAGCAGTGCGGCGGCGCGAGTGAAGGAACCGGCCCGGTGCACGGTCACGAACGTCCGCAGCAGGGCCAGATCCATGGTGCCCCTCCTTTCCCAGCACCCTCGACCGGGCCCCAACTATAAATAAGTCGATAGGTCTCTGTCGCTACTGTGATTGGACACTGACACAGAGTCAACTAGCCTTGTGCGCGCGGTTCTTCGCGCAAAGAACCGGGGCGGTCCGAGCCACGAGGGGGGAGGCTCGGACCGTCCGTCGTACGAGGCCAGGTGTCGAACGAACGGTCGGGCGCAGGACGCAGCCTACTCACCGGCCGCTCAGCAAGACGTCAGTCCGCGGACTCGTCGAGTGCGCGGAGTACGTCCGCCACCAGGTCCTCCGGGTCCTCGGCGCCGGCCGAGAGGCGGATGAAGCCCTCCGGCACCGCGTCGCCGCCCCATCGGCCGCGCCGCTCGGCGGTGGACCGCACCCCTCCGAAACTCGTCGCGTCGTCCACCAGACGCAGCGCGTCGAGGAACCGGTCGGCACGCGCGCGGGTGGACAGGGTGAAGGAGACCACGCACCCGAAGCGACGCATCTGCTGCGACGCGATCTTGTGCGAGGGGTCCTCGGGCAGGCCCGGGTAGCGCAGTCCCGTCACCTCGGGCCGGCCCCGCAGCGCCTCGGCGATGACCATGGCGTTGGCGTTCTGCCGGTCGGCGCGCAACTGGAGCGTGGCCAGCGAGCGGTGGGCCAGCCATGCCTCCATGGGGCCGGGGATCGCCCCGACGATCTTCCGCCAGCGCCGCACGGGCGCCATCAGACCGGCGTCGAGCGCGCTGACGTATCCGAGGAGGATGTCGCCGTGCCCGGTGAGCATCTTCGTCCCGCTGGCCACCGAGAAGTCGGCTCCCAGCTCCAGCGGGCGCTGCCCGAGCGGGGTGGCCAGGGTGTTGTCGACGGCGACGAGGGTCCCCTGGGCGTGGGCCGCCCCGACGAGCCGCCGGACGTCGCACACGTCGAGCCCCGGGTTCGACGGGGTCTCGATCCACAGCAGCTTGGCGCCGTCGAGGACGTCGAGCTGCGCGTCACCTGCGGTCGGCGCGGTCCGTACCTCGATGCCGTACGAGGTGAGCTGCTCGCGCACCAGCGGCAGCACCTGGTAGCCGTCGTCGGGCAGGACGACCACGTCGCCGGCCCGCAGCTGCGAGAAGAGCACCGCCGAGATGGCGGCCATCCCGGAGGGGAAGGCGAGCGTGGTCACGCCCTCCTGCCCGGGCCCCTCCAGTTCGCCGATGGCACGCTCCAGGAGCGTCCAGGTCGGGTTCTCGTCCCGGCCGTAGGTGTACGGGCCGGTCGGATCGCCCGGCAGATGGAAGTGCGCGGCGAAGACCGGCCCCGGCAGGGTCGGCTCGTGTTTGACGGGTTCGGGCAGCCCCGCCCGTACCGCTCGTGTGCCGTCGCCGCTTCCTGTGACGAAATCCCCTGACGTCATGCCGCCCGTCCCTCCAGTTCCCGCTGAACAGCGGCGAGCAGTCCGTGGCTCGCCGCCTCCACCATCTCAAGACACGCCTCGAAATCGTTCAGACGTCCGTAATACGGATCGGGGACGTCCGGATCGTCGCCCACCGCGGGGTCGTACGACCGCAGCAGGCGGACCTTGTCCGCGTCCTCGGGGGTGGGCGCGAGACGGCGCAGGTCCCGCAGGTGGCCGGAGTCGAGGGCGATGACGAGGTCGAGTCGGGAGAACCACGCGGCACGGAATCGGCGGGCCGTGTGGCCGCTCCCGTAGCCGCCCGCCTCCAGCACGGCGACGGTGCGGGAGTCCGCACCGTCGCCCTCGTGCCAGCCGCCCGTGCCCGCGCTGTCGACCTCGACCACGCCGTCGAGTCCGGCCTCCTCCACGCGAGCACGGAAGACGGACTCGGCCATGGGGGAGCGGCAGATGTTGCCGGTGCAGACGAAGCAGACGCGATAGGACATCGGGCTCTCTCAGTCGTCGTCGCCGTCAGGAAGGACCACGTTCAGCGCCCAGGACACCACCGAGATGATCAGGCCGCCCACCACGGCGGTCCAGAAGCCCTGGACGTGGAAACTCAGGTCCAGCTTGTCGGCCAGCCACGAGGTCAGCAGCAGCATCAGGGCGTTGACCACGAGGGTGATCAGGCCGAGGGTGAGAATGAACAGCGGGAAGGTCAATATCTTCACCACCGGCTTGACCAGGAAGTTCACGAGTCCGAAGACCAGCGCGACGAGCAACAGCGTGCCGACCTTCTTGCCGGTGCTGTCGCCCGTCAGGGTGATCTTGTCGAGTACCCATACGGCGACGGCCAGGGCCCCGGCGTTGGCGATCGTCTTGACTACGAAATTCTTCATGTGTCTGATCGTGGCAGAAGAGATCGACTGGTGAGCAGGGCTGTGGACAGCCCGCGGAGCACAGGAGCGGACGAGGGCGATGAAGGCATTCCGGCTGGACGAACTGGAGGCGGAGCGCGCCGCCAACGACGGCGCCTATCTGCAGTTCCTGTGGGAGCGGAACATGTCGGTCGGCCTGTACGCCCTCGACGCCGGTGAGCGCGACTCCCAGCAGCCCCACCAGCAGGACGAGGTGTACTTCGTGGCGAGCGGCCGGGCCGCGATCACGGTCGGCCTGGAGACCACGCAGGTGGCGCGCGGCAGCATCGTCTACGTCCCCGCGGGCGTCGCGCACAAGTTCCACCACATCACCGAGGACCTGCGAGTCCTGGTGATGTTCTCTCCGCCGGAGAGCTGACCCCGGTCTCAGGGTTCCCTAGGGGAACGGTCAGGGGAGGACAAGGGGTGCGAGAGGCCCGCCGGCACCCTTCTGGGCCCTAGCATCGGACGCAGACAGTCGGAGAACCCGGAATCGCAGTCCCGGACTTGGGGCGACGGGCGAAGAGAGGCAAGGACAAGGGCAATGCGAGAGATCTTCAACGGTATGCCGTGGTGGGTGAAGTGGATCGCGGTGCCGGTCATCGCTCTGGTCGTGTTCGGCACGGTGATAGTCAGTGTGCTCACCGTGGTGATCAGCCTGCTCTTCAAGGCGTTGGTCTTCGTCGCGCTGGTCGGCGGACTGATCTACCTGGTGCGCAAGTTCACGTCGAGTTCGTCCTCCCGCGGCGGCTGGTGACGCACCACCGGGTGAGTCGCGGGTAACGGGCGGATGGGCAAAGGGAACCCCAGGTTCCCTCGCGCGAGGGAAGTTTTCCGGCAGGGCCGTCTGCGAGCGGTGGCAGGCGGTTAAAGTCCGGAATTCGACGCGGGGCCGACTCCCCGCGGGCAGCGCACAGCCCCCTCCCGTGTCCCCCCGCACGGGCGGTCCCCCTCGCGCTTCGGGAGTGCCCCTTGGCCACGGTTGACACCGCACCCACAGAATCACTCACTGCACCCATCCAGCGGTCCAGTGCCTCCGCCGCGTCCTACGTCCCGCCGGCCCAGCCGCGTTCCTCCCCCGCGGAGATCCGTGCCTCCTTGCCGGCCGCGCGCACCGGCCGGCTGGAGTCCGCGCCCCCGGAGCCGCACCCCACGACCCTGATCGGCTCCGTGCAACGCGCGATGCGCCTCCTGGAGGCTGTTGCCGCGCGCGAGCACGGAGCCCCCGCGAAACAGCTCGCCCGGGAGGCCGGGCTCGCGTTGCCCACGGCCTACCACCTGCTGCGCACCCTGGTGCACGAGGGCTATCTGTGCCGGGAGAAGGGCTTGTTCTTCCTCGGTGAGGCCGCCGAGCGGTTGAGCAGCAGCGGAGCCCAGCAGAAACGTCGCAGCACGGTGAGCGACGCGCTCGCCCGGTGGCGCGACTCGATCGGTGCTCCCGTGTACTACGCGGTCTACCGTGACGGCGAGATCGAGGTCATGTCCGTCGCGGACACCCCAGGGAACCCGGCGGTGGAGGAGTGGGCCGACTTCAGGGAGACCGGGCACGCCCACGCGATCGGCAAGTGTCTGCTGTCCCAACTCGACGAGAGCGCGCGCCGGGATCATCTGGACCGCTATCCCGTGCGGTCGCTCACTCCCTACACGGTGCGCGACAACGCCGGCCTGCTGCGGCGTCTGGAGCGGACCGGGCGGATGGAACCCGTCACCGAGCGGCAGGAGTACGCGCTGGGAACGGTGTGCGCCGCACTGCCCATCACCGCGGGAACAACCGCCGCGACAATGGCCATTTCTCTCCCTGTTCACCAGGCTGATCGACTGCTACCGGCGGCACGACAATTGCAAGGTGAGATCGGCAGACTACTGGGGTCACTCGCGATCTCTATCAGCATCTGAAAACTCACTCCTTGTGATCTCTTGTGTACGTTGAGCAAGATTTCAGCAGTGTCAGGGGGACGATTCCTGGCCAGTCGACGGCAAACGACGGGGTAGGCGATGCGCGAGTCGGTACAGGCAGAGGTCATGATGAGCTTCCTCGTGTCGGAGGAGCTGTCCTTCCGCATCCCGGTGGAGCTGCGCTACGAGACCTGTGATCCCTACGCCGTGCGGCTGACCTTCCATTTGCCCGGCGACGCGCCCGTGACCTGGGCTTTCGGGCGGGAGTTGCTGATCGACGGCGTGGGCCGGCCGTGCGGCGACGGCGATGTGCACATCGCGCCCGCCGATCCGGACGCGTTCGGCGAGGTACTGATCCGGCTTCAGGTGGGCGGCGACCACGCGCTGTTCCGGTCCGGCGCGGCGCCGCTGGTGGCCTTCCTCGACCGCACCGACAAGCTCGTACCGCTGGGGCAGGAGCGCTCCCTCGCGGATTTCGACGCCCATCTCGACGAGGCACTGGACCGCATCCTGGCGGAGGAGCAGAGCGCGGGCTGAAGCGTTCCCGCGCTTCGGTGGAGGAACGCTTCAGCACACGGTGGAGGAACGCTTCCGCACGCCCGGAGCGGGCGCGCGGCGGCTTCAGTGCTTGCGGCGGCGTCCCGAGCCGCCCCGGACCGTCCCCCGGCCTCCCGCGGGCTCCCGTACGGGCGCCACGGGCCCTGTGGCCGCGATGGGGACGACCGGAGACCCGGGACGGTCCGCCGAGACCACCAGGGCCGCCAGCGCTGTGGTGACCGGCACCGAGGCGACCAGACCGATCGACCCGACCAGGGTGCGCACGATCTCCTCGGCGACCAGTTCACTGTTGGCGACCGCGCCCACGCTGCTCTGGGCGATCGAGAAGAGCAGCAGCAGCGGCAGCGCGGCTCCCGCGTACGCCAGGACGAGCGTGTTCACGACCGACGCGATGTGGTCGCGGCCGATCCGGATGCCCGCGCGGTACAGGCCGCGCCAGCCCATGGTGGGATTGGCCTCGTGCAGTTCCCAGACCGCCGAGGTCTGCGTCACCGTCACATCGTCGAGCACGCCGAGCGACCCGATGATCACCCCCGCGAGGAGCAGACCGCTCATGTCGATGGACGGGTACAGACCGTGGATCAGACCGGTGTTGTCGTCGGTGTTGCCGGTCAGTGCCGCCCAGCCGATGAACCCCGAGCCGAGCACGCCGATCAACACCAGCGAGAGCAGGGTGCCGAGCACGGCCACCGACGTACGGGCCGACAGGCCGTGACACATGTAGAGCGCGATCAGCATGATGGCGCTCGCCCCGACCACCGCCACGACCAGCGGGTTCGCCCCCTCCAGGATGGCGGGCAGGATGAACAGCGTCAGGATGAGGAAACTGACGGCCAGCGCGATCAGCGCCATGAGGCCACGCAGCCGGCCCACCACCACGACGGCCAGTGCGAAGATCCCGGCGAGCAGCGCCATCGGGAACTTCCGGTTCACGTCGGTGACCGAGTACTGAAGATCCTTGGGTGCCGAGGGCTCGTACGCGACCACGACCTTCTCGCCCTGGTGCAACTGCCGTGACTGGTCGGGCTGGACGATCTCCGTGAACGTACGGCCCTTGTCCTTGCCGGTGTCCACCCGGACCGTCGCCTTCTTGCACGCGCCGGTCGCCTGCCGCTGGGCGGCGGAACCCCCGGCCGTGGAGGTGTCGCCGGCCGGGGTTCCCCCCGAGGCGTTCACCGACTTGCAGTCCACCTGGACGATCTTCGTGACCGTGGCCTGCTGGCTCTGCCGGTCGAAGCCGACACCGGTGCGTTCGTGCGACGGCGCGCCCCCGGGCCAGAGCACCACGAGACCCACGACGACCGCCGCGGCGAAGGGAATCAGCACGGCCGCGATGACCTTGCGCAGATGCTTGGAGACGGGCGCGGCGGGCCCATGACTGTGGCTGTGCGAGTGCCCCGGACCAGCAGGGGCGTCCGGCCCGTGCCCGTGCCCCTCCCCTGACTCGTCGGGGCCGTCAGGTCTGTGCCCGCCGTCAGGTCCGTGTCCGCGACCCGGTCCGTTGCCACCGCCCGGCCCGTGCCCGTAGCCGTTTCCGGAGCCATGTCCATGGCCGTCGCCGGGGCCGGAACCGCGCCGCGGCTCGGACGGCGGGAACGGGGGCTGCTGCATCGTGGTCACCGACCGATCATCGCAAGAACGGCGAGGGCCCTCTGTTCACCGCGCCAGACATGACGCTAGCGTGGAAGCACCTTTGCACACGCGGGAGCTCGGAGCACCGGGCTGAGAGGGCGCTGACCTCCGTCTCTGCGATGTTTCACATGAAACATCGGCAGATGGAAGCCGCTGCGTCGACCGCTGAACCTGTTACCGGGTAATGCCGGCGTAGGGAGTAGGTCTCATGACCAACAAGGACGTACGCACGCCTGCCTCCGACCCGACGGACGGGCCGTCTGTCGGGTCGGAGGGCGAACAGCCCCGGGGGGCCGGGCAGTCCATCGGGTGGCACAAGGCATACGTCGGGGGTTCGCGCCCCGACCTGCGGGTGCCGGTCCGTCAGGTGCACCTCACCAACGGGCAGTCCGTCACGCTGTACGACACCTCCGGCCCGTACACCGATCCGGCCGTGGACACGGATGTGCGCAGGGGACTCGCTCCGCTGCGCGAGCACTGGATCGTCGCCCGGGGCGACACCGAGGAGTACGCGGGCCGTCCGGTCCGCCCCGAGGACGACGGGATCAAGCACACCTCGCCGCGCGGCGGCCTCCGCAACCTCGACGCGGTCTTCCCGGGTCGGCCGCGCCAGCCGCGCCGGGGCCGTCCCGGAGAGGCGGTCACCCAGCTCGGATACGCGCGCCGAGGCGAGATCACACCCGAGATGGAGTTCGTGGCGGTCCGCGAGAACGTCGGTCCCGAGGTCGTCCGCGAGGAGATCGCCGCGGGCCGGGCGGTGCTGCCCGCGAACGTCAACCACCCGGAGATCGAGCCGATGATCATCGGTAAGAGGTTCCTGGTGAAGGTCAACGCGAACATCGGCAACTCCGCGGTCACCTCCTCCATCGAGGAGGAGGTCGAGAAGATGACCTGGGCGACCCGATGGGGCGCCGACACGGTCATGGACCTGTCCACCGGCCGCAACATCCACACCACGCGGGAATGGGTCCTGCGCAACTCCCCCGTCCCCATCGGCACGGTGCCCCTCTACCAGGCGCTGGAGAAGGTCGACGGCCGCGCCGAGGAGCTGACCTGGGAGATCTACAAGGACACGGTCATCGAACAGGCCGAGCAGGGTGTGGACTACATGACGGTCCACGCGGGCGTCCGGCTGTCGTACGTACCGCTCACCGCGATCCGCAAGACCGGCATCGTCTCGCGCGGCGGCTCGATCATGGCGGCCTGGTGCCTGGCACACCACAGGGAGTCGTTCCTCTACGAGAACTTCGAGGAACTCTGCGAGATCCTCGCCGCGTACGACGTCACGTACTCGCTCGGCGACGGGCTGCGGCCCGGCTCGATCGCGGACGCCAACGACGCGGCCCAGTTCGCCGAGTTGAGGACGCTCGGGGAACTCAACACGATCGCGAAGCGTTTTCACGTACAGACGATGATCGAGGGCCCGGGACACGTCCCGATGCACAAGATCAAGGAGAACATCGACCTTCAGCAGGAGATCTGCGATGAAGCCCCGTTCTATACGCTCGGCCCGCTGACGACGGACGTCGCCCCGGCGTACGACCACATCACCTCCGGCATCGGTGCCGCGATGATCGCCTGGTGGGGCACGGCGATGCTCTGCTACGTCACGCCCAAGGAGCACCTGGGTCTGCCCGACCGGGACGACGTCAAGACCGGCGTCATCACCTACAAGATCGCCGCCCACGCGGCCGACCTCGCCAAGGGACACCCGGGCGCGCAGGACTGGGACGACGCGCTGTCCGACGCCCGCTTCGAATTCCGCTGGGAGGACCAGTTCAACCTGGCCCTCGACCCCGACACGGCACGCGAGTTCCATGACGAGACGCTGCCGGCCGAGCCCGCCAAGACGGCGCACTTCTGCTCCATGTGCGGCCCGAAGTTCTGCAGCATGAAGATCTCGCAGGACATCCGCCGTGAACACGGAAGCACGAAGGCCGAGATCGAGGAGGGCATGGCGCGGAAGTCCGAGGAGTTCGCGGCCGCGGGCAACCGGGTCTATCTGCCGCTCGCCGACTGAGGAACCGACCCGCTCTGACCGGCGCCCTTCGATGCGCACGACCGCGTATCGAACGGCGCCGGAACGGGGTTCTCTCGGCAGACTGGGCCCATGACATCGACATCCATGAGCAAGGGCGCCAACCTGCCGGTGGCCGTGGGGTCCGTACGGGCCGTGCTCGGCTGGACGGGAGGGGCCGGCGCGCCGGACGCGGACGCCTCGGCCCTGTTGCTCGGTGCGGACGGGCGGGTGCGGGACGACGGGGATTTCGTGTTCTACAACCAGCCTCGGCACGCCTCCGGTGCCGTACGCCACCTGGGGAAGCGGCGGGACGCCGGTGTCACGACGGACTCGGTCGAGGTGGAGCTGCGCTCGCTGGAACCGGAGATCGAGCGGGTCGTGCTGGGCGCCTCGGCGGACGGCGGCACCTTCGGTCAGCTGTCCGGGCTGACCCTGCGGCTGCTCGACGCCGGGACGCAGCGGGAGTTCGCACGCTTCGAGATGGAGGCCACGACGGAGACGGCGTTCCTCGGCGGCGAGCTGTACCGGCGCGCCGGGCAGTGGAAGTTCCGGGCGATCGGACAGGGGTATGCGTCCGGACTCGCGGGGCTCGCCACCGACTTCGGCATCAGCGTGGACGAGGAGCCCGCTCTCCCCACCCCGGCGGCGGTGGTGCCGCCCGCGGCCCCGCCCCCGCCCACCGCCGTACAGGCCCCTGTGGCGCCTCCGACCTCTCATGCTCCCCCGCCGCCCGCACGGCGGATTCCTCCCCCGCCCCCGACTCCGCCGACTCCGCCGGCTTCTCCGGCACCCCTGACTCCCCCAGCCGCCGCGTCGCGTCCGAGCAGGGGCGAGGAGCGGCTGCCCGTGGACATGCGCAAGCGACTATCCCTGCGCAAGGAGCAGGTGGCGGTCAGCCTGCGGAAGCACGGCGCGGAGGGCGTCACGGCGCGTGTGGTGCTGATCCTGGACGCCTCCGGCTCGATGTCCTTCCTGTACGCGAAGGGCGTCGTGGCCGATGTGGTGGAGCGGATGGCCGCCGTGGCAGCGCAGTTGGACGACGACGGCGCGATGCAGGCGTGGACGTTCGCGTCCCAGGCGGCCCGGCTGCCGGATCTGACCCTCGGGGAGCTGCCCGAGTGGCTCAAGCTCCATGTCCGGGTCGGTGAGCTGAGCCTGTTCCGGCGGAGCAGGAAGCCGCGCAAGGGGCTGCTGCCGGGGCAGGTGGACATGCGGACGGTCGGCATCCAGAACGAGGAGCAGAAGGCGATCGCCGAGGTGCGTACGTATGTCAGGGAGCATCCGGCCGCCGATCCCACCCTGGTGCTGTTCTTCTCCGACGGCGGGGTCTATCGCAACAACGAGATCGAGCGCGAACTCCGGGAAGCGGTGGAGGAGCCGATCTTCTGGCAGTTCGTGGGCCTGGGCCGGTCCAACTACGGCGTCCTGGAGCGGTTCGACACCCTGCCGGGCCGACGCGTCGACAACGTCGGCTTCTTCTCCGTGGACGACATCGGCGGCCTCCCGGACCCGGAGTTGTACGACCGGCTGCTCTCCGAGTTCCCCGCCTGGATCACGGCGGCCCGGCGGCAGGGCATCCTCTGATCCGGTTGATCTGATCTGATCTGATCTGAGCTGATCTGCCGGACCGGTGGCCCGTACGCGGGCACGCCGAACACCGATCGGGGCCCGCGCTCGGGTGGCGCGGGCCCGGTTCCTCCTGCCACTGCCTGTGTCGGACCGCAGGGGGTTACTCCGGCTGGTGCTCGGGCCCCCCGAAGTCCGGGCTCGAGAAATCCGGGCTGGAGAAGCTCGGCCGGGGACCGGCCGCGGGCCCGCCGTCGGGGCTGCTGAACCCCGGCCGGTTGTAACCGAGATGCGGCATGCGGCCGGTGGTGGGCGCCGGTGACGGACGGTCCAGTGCTACCGCGCCAGGATCGGCGAGGGCGTGCCGGAGGAACGGCATGATGCCGCGCTCCAGCAGAGCCTCCCGCCAGGCTTCCCTGGCCCGGTCGACCTCCTCGTCGAGCTCGCCGCGCGCTCCTGCCTGGAGCGAGGACGAGCCGTTGCGCAGTGCGGTCAGCAGCAGGCCGACCGCGGCGACCAATATCGCGGCCGCCGTGACCGCGCCGAAGACCCACCCGGTGGTCAGGAGGGTCTGGGCGAACGTCTGTTCCGGGTCGAGCACCTTCAGCAGGTAGCCGACGAGCAGGAAGATCACTGCCGCTGTTCCGGCGAGAACGGGAGCGAGCACCGCGATGACCGCGATGGCGCCGGCGCCGGCGGTCTCGGTGACCTCTCCCATGGTGGTGGCGAGCCCCACCGCGGCGGCGCCCGGTTCGGCGGAACCGATCTTCTCGCTGACGGCCGGGGTGGACGGCGCCGGGTGGCGCAGTTCCTCGCGGACCTTCACGTAGTGCGCGTACTCGGTCGTCGCGGCCGCCGTGATGAGCGCGGTGGCGTTGAGCGCCATGGTGCGCAGTTGCTCGGGGTTGAGCCGCCGGCCGACAGCGGCGAGTTCCGGGTGGTACGGGGCGGAGCGCAGCGCCTCATCGAGGATCCGCTCGTATTCCTGGCGGTCCTCACTCAGCAGGTGCTGCGGAACGCTGTTCATCTGCATCCCCCGATGCTCCGTAGGGCTGATGGCTCGCACGCTGACGAGCCGTTGGGCAGAAACGGAGGGGAGCCTGCTACGGATAAGCCGATGGTAGAGCGGTGACGGCACGCCGTGACAGGGGGTTTCAAGAATTTGCCCCCTGGCCGGCGTGGTCCTTCGTGGCGGACGCCTGCCCG
This sequence comes from Streptomyces fagopyri, assembly GCF_009498275.1. Taxonomy (NCBI): domain Bacteria; kingdom Bacillati; phylum Actinomycetota; class Actinomycetes; order Kitasatosporales; family Streptomycetaceae; genus Streptomyces; species Streptomyces fagopyri. The sequence goes on from NZ_CP045643.1 coordinate 4,796,557, forward strand.
GTGAGGGCTCAGTTACCCAGGGGCAGCTGTCGGACCAGCAGCTTTCCGGCCATGGTCACGCCACCGTCCATCGCGATGGCCAGTCCGTCGGCGTAAAGATGGGGTTCCTCGACCACGGGGCTCGGGTTGTCCTCGCCCTCCTCCGAGCCGACCTCGCCCAGCAGGTACGGAATGGGGCTGTGCCCGTGGACGACGCGGGTGCCGCCGTAGGTGTCCAGCAGGGAGAGCACGGCCTCGGTGCCCCCGTCGTCGCGGAAGGCGAAGCGCCTGGTCAGCTTCCGGAAGAGATCCCAGCACTCGTCGGCGTCGTTGCGGGTGAGGGTCTCGCGGATGGTGTCGTTGACCGCTTCGATGGAGTCGCCGTAGTCGAGATAGGCGGTGGTGTCGGAGTGCATCAGGAGGTGGCCGTCGACCTCCTCCATGGCGTCGAGGCGGGCCATCCACTGCAGGTGGTGGTCCTGGAGACGGTCCATGTCGGTCTTCTGGCCGCCGTTGAGGAGCCAGGCGGCCTGGAAGGTGGCCGTGCCCGCGCCGGAGTTCACCGGCGTGTCGCCGAACCGTCTGGCGCCGAGCAGCAGCAGCTCGTGGTTGCCCATCAGCGCCTTGCAGTAGCCGCCGACCGCGGCCGCCTCGGCGGAGAGCCGCATCACGAGGTCGATCACACCGATGCCGTCCGGGCCGCGGTCGGTGAAGTCGCCGAGGAACCAGAGGCGGGCGGTCCCGGCGGACCAGTTGCCCGCGGCGTCGAGGAGGTCCTGCTCCTGGAGCGCGGCGATCAGCTGGTCGAGGTAGCCGTGGACATCGCCGACGACGTAGAGCGGCCCCGGGCCCTCGGCCGGCTGCGGAGCCGGCCCGGTCTCGGGGTCGACGGCTACCTGAACCGTGTCACCCCGGTTGATGACGGGCAGGTCGCGCTGTGTCGGCGTGTAGCCGTCGGGCTCCTCGGCGAGTTCCTCGACCACGCCGAAAGGCTCGCCCGGAGACGTGCTCGGCACGTACGGACCGGTTTCGTGGACGTACGCGGGTACCCGAAAGTCGCGCAACGTCTCCGTCCGCAGCACCTCGGGTCCCTGACCGGCCCCCTGAGTCATCGACCCCTCCACCACCATCGCGCCGCATCTGCACCGGATCGGACTGCCTGGTCGCAGCTGCCCGCGGTGTCGTGGGCCCATCATAGGAATGCGGATCGCGCCATGTGATGACCCAGGGGTGGTGAATCGGAGCAGGAGCCCTGTTCGCCACGGTTTTCGCCCGAATTGGGCAGGGCTTTCCCAGGTGGAGGCCCCCGTGGCGCGCGCACCGGACGTCAACCCCGGCGCGCGCCGGGTTACCCCCGCGCGCCGACGCCGGGCTCGACTTCTCGCGCCGGCGCCGGACTCATCCCTGTTCGGGCGACCGGGGCGGGCTGACCGTCGTGCGGGGCGATCGCCGCTCGGAGGACGTCCGCACGATCAGTTCCGTCGGTATCACCTGCTCGACCGGCTGGTCGGAGTCGACCCCTTCGATGGCGTCGATGAGGAGCTGGACCACGGCGGTGCCGATCCGGCGCGGTTTGAGCGAGAGCGTGGTGATGGGGGGTTCGGTGCTGGCGTAGACGGTGGACTCGCTGCAGCAGACCAGCAGCAGGTCCTCGGGTACCCGCAGGCCGTAGCGCCGGGCCGCGGCCAGCAGGTCGGTGCCGTTCGGGTCGAAGAGGCCGTAGACGGCGTCGGGCCGGTCGGGCCGGGCCAGTAAGCGGTCCGCCGCGACGGCCCCCGCGCACGGATCGTGGGCGGGGTAGGCCTCGTACACCGGATCCTGTCCGACCCGCTCGCACCAGCGCAGGTAGGCGGTGGTGGAGAGGTGGGTGTAGGTGTCCGTGGAGGTGCCGGTCAGGAGGCCGATCCGGCGGGCGCCGGCGTCCGCGAGGTGGTCGAGGATGCCGAGGACCGCGGCCTCGTGGTCGTTGTCCACCCATGCGGTGACCGGGAGCGTGCCCGCCGGGCGGCCGTCGGAGACGACCGGTAAGCCCTGGCGGACCAGCTCACTGACGACCGGGTCCTGGTCGGAGGGGTCGATGACCACGGTTCCGTCCAGGGCGACGTTCGACCACACGTCGTGGCGCGACGTCGCCGGGAGGATGACCAGGGCGTAGCCCCGGGCGAGTGCGGCCGAGGTGGCGGCTCTGGCCATCTCCGCGAAGTACGCGAACTCCGTGAAGGTGAAAGGTTCATCCCCGTACGTCGTCACGGTCAGGCCGATGAGCCCTGACTTTCCGGTACGGAGGGTTCGGGCCGCGGCCGACGGGCGATATCCCAGTCGGTCGGCGACTTCGCGGACGTGGCGTCGGGTGGCGTCCGGGAGCCGGCCCTTGCCGTTGAGGGCATCGGACACGGTTGTGATGGAGACCCCCGCGGCCGCGGCCACGTCTCTGATACCCGCCCGGCCCGGTCGACCGCCTCGGCGGGTGGTCTCCGCCCGGCTCACCTGGTGCTTCCCTGCTGCTGTCATGGCGAGCCGATAGTAGGGCTCATGCGGTGGGGTAGTGCGGACGCATATGCACGCGTTGACAGGCACGTTTCTGCATGATCAAAACAGCCCAAGTGCCTTGGAAACAAAGGAAGTTAAACGATACAATGGCAGTACGTGACTTGTCGGCGCGCATGGGCCTGCCAAGTGGGCCATGTTTCGAAGAGGTCTCAACTCACCTGCACGGGTGATGCGCGCTACGGAGTGAGCCACCGGCGCATGCGGTTCTGGATGGTGCGCCCCCCCATTCGTACGCCTTCGTACGAAGATGACCACCGGGTGTGTGTGACGCTCATCGCAAACCGTGTGGTGCTCACATCGGGGCATCTCCGAGCGGTCATCGGGGCATACGGAGATGATCTCCGGGGTGTACGTGTCCGCCGTCGGCCGTGTGAGGTCTACGAGGATGTCCACAGCCCATTCGCAGCGGCGCCGAATCCTCATAAGGTGAGAAGTATTGGTAGCCGTTGGTGATCATGAACCAGCGGTGGTCGCGAGGAGGACTGCGGTGAGCGAGACGAGCCCCAAGCTGCGTGCCGAGCTGGAGGGTATCCCCACCTACAAGCCCGGCAAGCCCGCCGCGGCCGGCGCGGTGGCGTACAAGCTGTCCTCGAACGAGAACCCCTATCCGCCACTGCCCGGCGTCATCGAGAGCGTGACCGCGGCGGCGACCTCGTTCAACCGCTACCCCGACATGGCGTGCACGGGCTTGATGAACGAGTTGTCGGAACGCTTCGCGGTGCCGCTCGCGCACCTGGCCACCGGCACCGGATCGGTCGGGGTCGCCCAGCAACTGCTGCAGGCCACCAGCGGTCCCGGGGACGAGGTCATCTACGCCTGGCGGTCCTTCGAGGCGTACCCGATCATCACCCAGGTCAGCGGAGCCACCTCGGTGCGTGTGCCGCTCAGGCCGGACGAGGTCCACGACCTGGACGC